>NZ_JAUSRA010000001.1:1505000-6305000 GCF_030811575.1 Catenuloplanes nepalensis
CCCGCAGGAAGAGAAAACAACATGTGATTCCGCGAGTAGTGGCGAGCGAAAGCGGATCTAGCCTAAACCGATATCGCGTGATACCTGTCAGGGGTTGCGGTGTCGGGGTCGTGGGACCACTTTTCAAATGCTGACACGTTTGACGAGAGTTACAAAGTCGATTGTTAGTGGAACAGTCTGGAATGTCTGGCCGTAGACGGTGAAAGTCCGGTACGCAAAAATAGTCGACCTCTCGTAGTGGCACCCGAGTAGCAGCGGACTCCTGAAATCTGCTGTGAATCTGCCAGGACCACCTGGTAAGGCTGAATACTTCCTGGTGACCGATAGCGGACGAGTACCGTGAGGGAATGGTGAAAAGTACCCCGGGAGGGGAGTGAAATAGTACCTGAAACCGTTCGCCTACAATCCGTCGGAGCCTTTTGGGGTGACGGCGTGCCTTTTGAAGAATGAGCCTGCGAGTTAGTGGCATGTGGCGAGGTTAACCCGGGTGGGGTAGCCGTAGCGAAAGCGAGTCTGAATAGGGCGTCGTAGTCGCATGTTCTAGACCCGAAGCGGAGTGATCTAGCCATGGGCAGGCTGAAGCGGGGGTAAGACCTCGTGGAGGGCCGAACCCACCAACGTTGAAAAGTTGGGGGATGACCTGTGGTTAGGGGTGAAAGGCCAATCAAACTCCGTGATAGCTGGTTCTCCCCGAAATGCATTTAGGTGCAGCGTCACGTGTTTCTTGCCGGAGGTAGAGCACTGGATGGCCTAGGGGCCCTACAAGGTTACTGAAGTCAGCCAAACTCCGAATGCCGGTAAGTGAGAGCGTGGCAGTGAGACTGCGGGGGATAAGCTTCGTAGTCGAGAGGGAAACAGCCCAGATCGCCAGCTAAGGCCCCTAAGCGTGTGCTAAGTGGAAAAGGATGTGGGATCGCATTGACAACCAGGAGGTTGGCTTAGAAGCAGCCACCCTTTAAAGAGTGCGTAATAGCTCACTGGTCAAGTGGTTCCGCGCCGACAATGTAGCGGGGCTCAAGTACACCGCCGAAGCTGTGGCATTCACATTTAGGTGTGGATGGGTAGGGGAGCGTCGTTCAGCGGGTGAAGCTGCAGGGTGACCTAGTGGTGGACGCTGGACGAGTGAGAATGCAGGCATGAGTAGCGAATGAAGGGTGAGAATCCCTTCCGCCGGATGACCAAGGGTTCCAGGGCCAGGCTAATCCGCCCTGGGTGAGTCGGGACCTAAGGCGAGGCCGAGAGGCGTAGTCGATGGACAACGGGTTGATATTCCCGTACCCGCGAAAGAGCGTCCCTGCCGAACCTCGCTGTGCTAACCACGCGAAGCGCTGGCGGACTTCGGTCCAAGAGTGTGGAGTCTGGGATCCTGGTGGGTAGTAGGCAAGCGATGGGGTGACGCAGGAAGGTAGCTGAGCCCGGTGAGTGGTAGTGCCGGGGTAAGCGTGTAGGCCGTGTCATAGGTAAATCCGTGACACATATAGGCTGAGACGTGATGCCGAGCCGATTCAGGTGAAGTCAGTGATCCTATGCTGCCGAGAAAAGCCTCTAGCGAGTTCTGAGCGGCCCGTACCCTAAACCGACACAGGTGGTCAGGTAGAGAATACCGAGGCGACGGGTGAACTGTGGTTAAGGAACTCGGCAAATTGCCCCCGTAACTTAGGGAGAAGGGGGGCCGGACGCGTGAAGCCACTTGCTGGTGGAGCGTGGTATGGCCGCAGAGAGCAGGGGGAAGCGACTGTTTACTAAAAACACAGGTCCATGCGAAGTCGTAAGACGATGTATATGGACTGACGCCTGCCCGGTGCTGGAACGTTAAGGGGACCGGTTAGCCCGTGAGGGCGAGGCTGAGAACTTAAGCGCCAGTAAACGGCGGTGGTAACTATAACCATCCTAAGGTAGCGAAATTCCTTGTCGGGTAAGTTCCGACCTGCACGAATGGCGTAACGACTTCCCCACTGTCTCAACCACAGGCCCGGCGAAATTGCAGTACGAGTAAAGATGCTCGTTACGCGCGGCAGGACGGAAAGACCCCGGGACCTTTACTATAGCTTGACATTGGTATTTGGGTTGGCTTGTGTAGGATAGGTGGGAGCCGGTGAAGCTCGGACGCCAGTTCGGGTGGAGGCAATCTTGAAATACCACTCTGGTTGATCTGGGTATCTAACTTCGGGCCCTTATCGGGTTCAGGGACAGTGTCTGGTGGGTAGTTTAACTGGGGCGGTTGCCTCCTAAAGGGTAACGGAGGCGCCCAAAGGTTCCCTCAGCCTGGTTGGCAATCAGGTGTTGAGTGTAAGTGCACAAGGGAGCTTGACTGTGAGACTGACGGGTCGAGCAGGGACGAAAGTCGGGACTAGTGATCCGGCACTTGCGTGTGGAAGCGGTGTCGCTCAACGGATAAAAGGTACCCCGGGGATAACAGGCTGATCTTCCCCAAGAGTCCATATCGACGGGATGGTTTGGCACCTCGATGTCGGCTCGTCGCATCCTGGGGCTGTAGCAGGTCCCAAGGGTTGGGCTGTTCGCCCATTAAAGCGGTACGCGAGCTGGGTTTAGAACGTCGTGAGACAGTTCGGTCCCTATCCGCCGCGCGCGTAGGATACTTGAGAAGGGCTGTCCCTAGTACGAGAGGACCGGGACGGACGAACCTCTGGTGTGCCAGTTGTCCTGCCATGGGCATGGCTGGTTGGCTACGTTCGGAAGGGATAACCGCTGAAAGCATCTAAGCGGGAAGCTCGCTTCAAGATGAGGTATCCCACCCCAGTGATGGGGGTAAGGCTCCCAGTAGATGACTGGGTTGATAGGCCGGAGATGTAAGCACGGTAACGTGTTGAGTTGACCGGTACTAATAGGCCGAGGACTTGACTACACAAACTTTGATGAGATTGCTCGCGTCCACTGTGTGATATCTGAACAAACAACCGTGAAGAACCCGGTTAAGTTCATAGTGTTACGGCGGTTATAGCGGCAGGGAAACGCCCGGTCACATTCCGAACCCGGAAGCTAAGCCTGCCAGCGCCGATGGTACTGCACTCGGGAGGGTGTGGGAGAGTAGGACGCCGCCGGACTTCTTCATGATCAGGGCCACCCCTCGCGGGGTGGCCCTGACGTGTTTTTCGGGATCCGGGAGGGCCCCACGCCGTGAGAACAACACGGGAGGCGCTCCGATCATGATGTGGTGGGAAGCCGAAGCGGTGGTGAGGCCGCTCAGCGACTGGCGGCGTAGTGAGCCGCGGTGGCGGCGGAGACCTCGGCGAGATCCGTGACGACCGACTTCGGCGACAGCACCGTCACGTCGGTGCCGAACGCGAGCAGCGTGCGGGCCGCAGCCGTGGCCGCGAAACGCAGTTCCAACTCGACCGGCTCCGCCGTGTCCGCCGGCACCGGTGACAGCAACTCGGCACGGTGCATCAACGCGAACCGCGCCAGCACGGCCGGCGCGACCCGCACCCGCACGGTCAACCGGGCCGGGAAATCGTCCACCCGCGCCCGGAGCACCTCCCACTCGTCCGCGAGCGTGGTGTTCCGGCGCTGGGCCGGCGCGTCCAGAACCGCCGCGGCCACCACGCGGTCCGCGCGGTAGAGACGCGGCTCACCGTCCCGGTCCGCGACGAGATACCAGACACCGGCCTTCTCGACGAGACCGTACGGGTCGACGACCCGTTCCGCCGGGGCCGGCGCGTCACCGGAGCGGTAGCGCAGCCGGAGCCGCCGGTCGGTGAACACCGCCTCCTGCAGCGTGGACAGGTCCACGACCGACGCGCCGGTGCGCCAGCGGACCGGGTCGACGATGATCCGCCGCGCCACCAGGTCGGCCGCCTCCCGGTGCGGCGCCGGCAACGCGGCCATGATCTTGCGGAGCGCCGATCCGGCCGCGGCGCCCAGCCCGAGCGACGCGTGCGTATCGCCGGTGAGCAGCACGAACAGTGCCCGCGCCTCGTCCGCGGTCATCCCGGTCACGTCGGTGCGGAACCCGGCCAGCAGCGCGATCCCACCGTGCCGGCCGCGCTCCGTATACACCGGGATGCCCGCGGCGGAGAGCGCCTCCACGTCCCGGAGCACCGTGCGCACCGACACCTCGAGGCGCCGCGCCAGCTCGGGTGCGGGCAGCCGGCCGTGTGACTGCAGCAGCAGGAGCAGCGACAGCAGGCGGTCGGAGCGCATCGCGTACCCCCGTGGTCTGTGATCGGTAATACATGACGGACTGTGTCATGTATCCCGGGCAGGATCATCCCCGACGCACGAGAGAGGGAGAATCATGACCGACAACACCAAGATCGCCGAGGGGTACGCGAGCGCCTGGATGGCGCGGGACCTGGACGCCGCGATGGCGTACGTGGCGGAGGACGTGGTGCTGGACGCGCCGGCCGGACGGTTCGAGGGCGCGGCCGCGTACCGCGCGTTCCTGGAGCGTTTCCTGGATCTGATGACCGCGGCCGAGATCACGGCGGTGTACGGCGGGGAGGACGGCGCGGCGGTCCACTACGTCACCCGGACGAGGCCGGTGCCGGTGAGCCTCGGCTCGGACCGCCTGGTGATCCGGGACGGCCTGATCCGCGAGGTGGTCACGGTCTTCGACCGCCTGCCCTTCCGCGACGCCAAGGACGCCGCGGCCACGAACGCGGCGGCGCGCGACTGACCGTGAGTGAAAGCGCACGCCGGGCGGGTCGCACGCTACGTTGAGATGGTGAAGCTGAAGTTCAAGCCCAGTCGCACCACGATCATCGTGGCGGTGGTCGCCGCGGTGGCCGTGGCGTGGGGCCTGGCGGCCGGCGGCGACGCGGAGAGCCAGGCGCCCGGCACCCTGGACGACGCGGCACGGCGGGCGTGCGCCGACTTCGCGGCCGGGCGGGACGCCGCGGACAGCAAGGGTCCGCGGCTGTCGCTGGCGGACAACGTGATGGCGTCCGCGCGGCGCACCGACAACGCCCGGATCGCCGACAGCGCCTCCGCGCTCGGCCGCAAGGCCAACAACTCCGACCGGGAGTGGGACGAGGCCGCCGACGGGCTCGCCACCGCGTGCGCGGACGCCGGATGGTCCGCCGGCTGACCCTTCCGTACGGCAGCGGGTCTATCGTGCGGGTATGACCCTGCTTGATCTTGACCCTGACCAGCTGCTGTCCACCACCAGGGCGGTGCGCAAGCGACTCGACCTGGACCGCCCGGTGCCGGACGACCTGATCCGCGAGTGCGTGGCGATGGCGTTGCAGGCCCCGTCCGGCTCCAATGTGGTCACCATGCGCTTCGTGGTGGTGCGCGACCAGTCGAAGCGGCGCGCGATCGGCGACGTCTACCGCGAGGTCTACGCCGGATACAAGGCGTCGCCGGCCTACCCGGGCAACCCGACCGGGGACCCGGAGCGCGACCGCGTCCAGGCGCGGGTGGCCCGCTCCGCGGACTTCCTCGGCGAGCACATGGGCGACGCGCCGGTGCTGGTGCTGGGCTGTGTGGAGGCGCCGAACCGGGTGTACGCGGAGGCGATGATCGGCAACATCCTGCCCGGCATGTGGAGCTTCATGCTGGCGGCCCGGGCGCGCGGGCTCGGCACCGCGTGGACGTCCATGCACCGGGCGCGGGAGCGCGACGTGGCCGGCATTCTCGGCATTCCGTTCGACACCGTGGCGCAGGCGGTGCTGACGCCGGTCGCGTTCACGAAGGGCACGGACTTCAGTCCGGCCGCGCGTCCGGCGCCCGACGAGGTGATCCGCTGGGACACGTGGTGATCACAATCCCGGGGGTTGATCATGGCGTTACGCAGGGAGGTGTTAGGTTAGGCATCCCTTAGTAAATGAGAGTGGAGTTCCCCTTATGCGCTCACACCGGTTCCTGGCCGGGGTCGTCGCCGTCGTGGCGGCGGTCGCCCTGACCGCCTGTGGGTCCGACAGCGAAGAGACCCCCGCGGCCGGCGGTTCCGCCGCTCCGGCCGGCGACACGTTCCCGGTCACGGTCACGCACGCGCTCGGCACCACCACGATCCCGGCGAAGCCGGTGCGGGTCGCGACCGTCGCGTGGGCCAACCACGAGGTCCCGCTGGCGCTCGGCATCGTCCCGGTCGGCCTGGCCAAGGCCAACTTCGCGGACGAGGACGGCGACGGCTACCTGCCCTGGGCCTCGGACAAGATCAAGGAGCTCGGCGGTGCTGCCCCGGTGCTCTTCGACGAGACCGACGGCATCGACTTCGAGGCCGTGGCGAACACCCAGCCGGACGTCATCCTCGCCGCGTACTCCGGGCTGACCCAGCAGGACTACGACACGCTGAGCCAGATCGCGCCGACCGTGGCGTACCCGACCACCGCGTGGGCCACCCCGTGGCGTGACTGGATCAAGCTGGAGAGCAAGGCGCTCGGCCTCTCCGCGCAGGGCGACGCGCTGATCGCGGACATCGAGGGCCAGATGAAGGCCGAGGTCGCGAAGTACCCGGCGCTGTCCGGCAAGTCCGCGATGTTCATGACGCACGTGGACCAGACGGACCTGAGCAAGTTCAGCTTCTACACCACGCATGACACGCGCGGCGCGTACTTCGCGGACCTGGGCCTGACCACGCCGCCGAGCATCGCGGAGCTGTCCGGCACCACCGACCAGTTCGCGCTGTCGGTCAGCGCGGAGCAGGTCGACAAGCTGGCCGACGTCGACATCATCGTGACCTACGGCGACGCCGAGATGGTCAAGAAGATGCAGGCCGACCCGCTGCTGTCGAAGATCCCCGCGGTCAAGCGCGGTTCCGTGGTCGCGCTGGTCGGCACCTCGACCGTGGGTGCCGCGGCCAACCCGACGCCGCTGTCCATCGGCTACGTGCTGAAGGACTACGCCAAGCTGCTCGCCGACGCCGCCGCCAAGGTGTCATGACGCTTCTCCAGGAGCCGGACGTCGCCGTGGTGCGGCGTCCGGCCCGCGTTCGCCTGTTCTGGTTCCTCGTCGCGCTGGCCGTGGTCGGCGTGGCGATGCTCGCGTCGGTCGCGTTCGGCTCCCGCATCGTCGGCTGGTCCGCGATCGTGGACGGCGTGGCCGGCCACTCGGACACCATCGACCAGGCCGCGGTGCTCAAGCGCGTGCCGCGTACCCTCCTGGCCGTGATCGTGGGCGCCGCCCTGGCGGTGTCCGGCGCGGTGATGCAGGGCGTGACCCGCAACCCGCTGGCCGACCCCGGCGTCCTCGGCGTCAACATGGGCGCCTCGCTCGCGGTCGTGGTCGGCATGACCACGTTCGGCCTGGCCTCCGCGGTCGGCGTGATCTGGGTGGCGATCCTCGGCGCCGCGATCTCCGCGATCTTCGTCTACGCGGTCGGCTCGCTCGGCCGCGGCGGCGCCACGCCGCTCAAGCTCGCGCTGGCCGGCACCGCCACCACGGCCGCGCTGACCTCGCTGATCACCGCGGTCATCCTGCCCCGGGCCGACGTCTCCGACCGGTTCCAGGACTGGCAGATCGGCGGCGTGGGCGGCGGTAGCTGGGAGAACATCCGGCTGGTCGGGCCGTTCCTGCTGGCCGGGTTCGTGATCTGCCTGCTCTCCGCGCGCCCGCTGAACTCGCTCGCGCTCGGCGACGAACTCGCCACCGGCCTCGGCGAGCGGCCCGCGGTCGCCCGCGGCGTCGCGGCGCTCGGCGCGGTCGTCCTCTGCGGTGCGGCCACCGCGGTCACCGGCCCGATCATGTTCATCGGCCTGATCGTGCCGCACGTGTGCCGGCTGCTGATCGGGCTCGACCACCGCTGGATCCTGCCGTTCGCCGCGCTGCTCGGCGCCGCGCTGCTGACCGTCTCCGACGTGGTCGGCCGGGTCGTCGACCGGCCGCAGGAGGTCGAGGTCGGCATCATCACCGCGCTGATCGGCGCCCCGTTCTTCATCTACATCGTCCGCCGGCAGAAGGTACGCGAGCTGTGAGCACCACGACCCTTGAGGCCGTCACCCGCGGCCGGGTCCGGCGGGCCCGGCGCCGCCGCACCGTGCTGATCGTGGTCGCACTGATGGTGCTCGCCATGTACGCGGTCAACATCATGTTCGGCCGGACGTTCTACCCGCCGGACGACGTGTTCCGGGTGATCCTCGGCGAGACCGTCCCCGGCGCCACGTTCACCGTGGGCACGCTGCGGCTGCCGCGGGCCACGCTCGCGCTGCTCGCCGGGATCTGCTTCGGCCTCGGCGGCGTCACGTTCCAGACCATGCTGCGCAACCCGCTCGCGAGCCCGGACATCATCGGGATCAGCTCGGGCGCGAGCGCGGCCGCCGCGTTCGCCATCGTCACGCTGGGCCTGAGCGAGACCGCCACCTCCACGTTCGCGATCGCGGCCGGGCTCGGCGTCGCCCTGATCATCTACCTGCTCTCGTTCCGGGACGGCGTGGCCGGCACCCGCCTGGTGCTCATCGGCATCGGCATGGCCGCGATGCTGCAGAGCGCCACCTCGTACGTGCTCTCCACCGCGTCCCAGTGGGATCTCCAAGAGGTGCTGCGCTGGCTGACCGGCAGCCTCAACGGCACCAGCTGGGGCGAGACCGTGCCGGTCGCGATCGCGCTGCTCGTGCTCGGCCCGATCCTGCTCGGCCAGGGGCGCAACCTGTTCATGCTGCAGCTCGGCGACGACATGGCCGCGGCGCTCGGCATCCGGCTGGAGGTCACCCGGATCGTGCTGATCATCGCGGCGGTCGGCGTGATCGCGTTCGCCACCGCGGCGTGCGGGCCGATCGCGTTCGTGGCGTTCCTGGCCGGTCCGATCGCGTCGCGCATCATCGGGCCGGGCGCGTCGCTGCTCGTACCCTCGGCGCTGGTCGGTGCGCTTCTCGTGCTCGTCGCGGACTTCGCCGGGCAGTACGCGCTGGAGATCCGCTACCCGGTCGGCGTCGTCACCGGCGTGCTCGGCGCGCCGTACCTGCTCTACCTGCTCATCCGCACCAACCGGGCCGGAGGCTCGCTGTGACCACCGACCATTCGCTGCAGGCCGAGAACCTCACGCTCGGCTACAAGGAGCGCGTCGTCATCACCGATCTGGACCTGGCGTTCCCGCCGGCGAAGATCACCGCGATCGTGGGCGCGAACGCGTGCGGCAAGTCCACGCTGCTGCGCTCGATGTCCAGGCTGCTCGCGCCGCGCACCGGGCACGTGCTGCTGGACGGCCGCGAGGTGCACCGGATGCCGGCCAAGGAACTGGCCCGCACGCTCGGCCTGCTGCCGCAGTCACCGATCGCGCCGGAGGGCATCACGGTCGCGGACCTGGTCGGCCGCGGCCGGCACCCGCACCAGCGCATGCTGTCCCGCTGGTCCACCGAGGACGACGTGGCGGTCGCGGCCGCGCTGGACGCCACGCACACGGCCGAACTCGCGGACCGGGCCGTGGACGAACTCTCCGGCGGTCAGCGGCAGCGCGTCTGGATCGCGATGGCGCTCGCCCAGCAGACCGACGTGCTGCTGCTCGACGAGCCCACCACGTTCCTCGACGTCAGCCACCAGGTCGAGGTGCTCGACCTGCTCACCGACCTGAACCGGTCGCGCGGCACCACCATCGTGATGGTGCTGCACGACCTCAACCTGGCCGCGCGGTACGCCGACCACCTGATCGCGATCGCGGCCGGCACCGTGCACGCGGCCGGCGACCCGGCGGACGTGCTCACCGAGGACTGCGTGCGCGCGGTCTTCGGCCTGGACAGCCGCATCATCCCGGACCCGACCACGGGCAAACCGCTGATGCTGCCGCTCGGGCGGCACCACGTGATGCCGGAATAAGACCACGACCATTCCGCGGTACGCCGAGCGAGGATTGGCGCATGACGATCGAAGCGCTGCCGTCACGGCGGCTGACCGGCAGTGACGGGCTCGGGTGGCGGCGGGTGCACGCCGCGGTCTACGACGACCCCGCCGAGGCCGAGGCGTTCGCCACCCGCGTCCCCGAGCTGCTGCTGGTGCTGGTCACGGACGGCCGCTACCGGATCGAGAGCCGGCACGGGCGGACCTGGCACCGCGCCGCGTACCGCCCCGGATCGATCGGCGTGACCGCGCCCGGCAACCGCAGCGAACTGCGCTGGCGCGCCACCGGGACCGAGCCGATGCGGTCACTGCACCTGCGCCTCGACCCCGCGCTGCTGCCCGGCACCGGCGCCGTCCCGGACGCGCTGGCGGTCGACGACCCGTACGTGACCGCGTCCGCCCGCGCGCTGCACGACGCGCTCGGCACCGGCGCACCCGGCCTCTACGCGGACGCGGTCGCCCAGGGGCTGGTCGCGCACCTGGCGCACCGGGTCACCGCGACCGCACCCTCGCCGGGAGAGGCGACGCCGCTCGGCACGGCCGACCGGGACCTGATCGTGGACTACATGCGCGCGCACCTCGCCGACGACGTGTCGCTGGACGAGCTGGCCGCGCTGGTCAACCTGTCCAAGTACCACTTCCTGCGCACGTTCGCGCGAACCACCGGCCTGACCCCGCACCGCTACCTGTCCCGGCTGCGCCTCGACGCGGCCGCGGAGTTGCTGCGCGGCGGCACGCTGCCGGTCCAGCGGGTCGCGCTGATCTGCGGGTACGCCAGCCCGAGCCGGTTCGCGACCGCGTTCCAGCGTGCCTACGGGTGCACGCCCACGGCGTACCGCCGCAACTGAGGGCTTGAAGAGCGCAACGCGCGGATCTCGATCCTTTCGCTCACCGGGAACGTCCTGATACGGCGGCAGCACGCCGCCCGACAACCCGGGAGACACACATGGACAACCAAAGGGTCGCGGTCGTCACCGGCGGCTCCGGCGGCATCGGCCGCGTCGTCGCGGAACGGCTCGGCGCGGACGGGATGAGCGTGCTCGTCCACTACGCCGGCAACCGCGACAAGGCGGACGAGACGGTCAAGGCGATCGAGGCGGCCGGCGGTCGCGCCGCCGCCGCCCAGGCCGACCTCACCGACCCGGACCAGGCCACCGCGCTGTTCGAGACGGCCACCCGAACCTTCGGCGGCGTCGACGTCGTGGTCAACACGGCCGGCATCATGATCCTGGCGCCGCTCACCTCACTCGAGTTGGACGACCTCGACCGCATGCTGAACATCAACGTGCGCGGCACCTTCATCGTCGCGCGCGCGGCCACGCCACTCCTGCGCCGGGGCGGCGCGTTCATCACGTTCTCGTCGTCCGTCGTCGGCCTCGCCCACGAGACCTACAGCGGATACGTCGCCGCGAAGGCCGGCGTCGAGGCGATGACCCGCGTGCTCGCCAAGGAACTGCGCGGCCGTGACGTGACCGTCAACGCGGTCGCGCCCGGCCCCACCGCCACCTCGTTCTTCCTCGACGGCAAGGACCAGGAGACGATCGACCGCTTCGCGTCCGCGCCACCACTGGAACGGCTCGGCACCCCCGAGGACACCGCCGAGGTGGTGTCCTTCCTGGCCGGACCCGCCCGCTGGATCAACGGCCAGATCATCCGCGCGAACGGAGGAATCATATGATCACCGTCGTCACCGGCGCGTCCAGCGGCTTCGGCGCGATGACCGCCCGGGCACTCGCCGACGCCGGCCACACCGTCTACGCCGGCATGCGGAACACCGAAGACCGGAACCAGCAGGCCGCAAAGGACTTCGACGGGTACGCCGCGGGTGCGCACGCGCTGGAGATGGACGTCTCCGACCAGGGCTCGGTGGACGCGGCCATCGCCCGGATCATCGCGGAGAACGGCCGCCTCGACGTCGTCGTGCACAACGCCGGGCACATGACCCTCGGCCCGGCCGAGGCCTTCACCCCGGAACAACTCGCCGCGGTGTACGACGTGAACGTCCTCTCCACACAGCGTGTCAACCGGGCGGCACTGCCGCACCTGCGCCGCCGGCGTGACGGGCTGCTGGTGTGGGTCGGTTCGAGCAGCGCCCGAGGCGGCACCCCGCCGTACCTGGCGCCGTACTTCGCGGCGAAGGCCGGCTTCGACGCGCTCGCGGTCAGCTACGCGGCGGAGCTGTCCCGCTTCGGCATCGACACCACCATCATGGTGCCGGGCTCGTTCACGACCGGCACGAACCACTACGCGCACGCGGGACACCCGGAGGATTCCGCGGTCGCGGACGCGTACTCGGCGGAGTACGGCTCCACGATCGACGATCTGCTCACCCGCCAGGCACAGGAATCGCCGGAGGACGCGGATCCGGCGGAGGTGGCGCGGGAGATCGCGCGGGTGGTCGGGCTGAAGAAGGGCACACGGCCGTTCCGGGTGTACGTCGACCCGGCGCAGGACGGAGCGGAAGAGGTGTTCCGGGTCGGAGACCGGGTCCGGCGCGAGTTCTACCGGGGACTCGGCTTCGCGGACCTGCTGAAACCGGCCTGACCCGGGTGGCCGGTCCCCGCGCCGGGGACCGGCCACGTCCCGATCGTCTGTCATGGTCATTTGTGTACTCCTCGACATGGAAGCCGATCAATTACACAAACCATCAGACACGCCCCGACCTTCCAGCGCCCCTCCTCCTTGCGCAGCCCGAAGGTGACGCGCAGCCGCCGCTCGGGGTGCGCGGCCAGCTCCGCCGGCTCGCCGCAGCGCAGCAGGGCATGCGCGAAGGCGACATCGGCCCCGGCCGTGACGTCCAGGGCGACGAGCTCGAACCGGGCGCCGGAGCGAAGCCAGGCAAGGACGGCGCCCCAGGGCGCCGACCATGCCGACCCCCGCCCAAGCTGGCAGATCTGCTCGGCTTCGCCTGGACGACGACAGACGGGGCAGCCAGGCACGCGACACCCCACCCCACCCCACCCACCACGCCAACACGACCGGGCCAACACGACCGGGCCAACGCAACCCGCGGCCAGACGGGAAGCAAGTCCTCCCCGGAGCCCGAGACCCGCCGGAGGCGCCCTACACCGCAGCCAACACCGCCAACGCACCCCGCAGGCCCAATGGCGCTTCCTTTGGGCGCCCGATGCCTCGCCGACCTGCGGGAATGTAGATCAACTTGGCTGGATCTTGCCGCCAAGGAAGCGCCCTTGCCCCGCAGGCCCCCTCACCGCAGCCGACCAGCGCTAACGACCCCCACGAATGCCCTGAACCGTAGCCCGGCCAGCGGCTAACATGCCCCTGCGATCGGCCCCGACCGATGATTTCCCGGGCTCCCGCAAGTTATAGAGGCATGGACGAAATCTGATCAGGGATCTCATCACCCGCTGGATCACCGCCATCACCACCTACGACCTCGACGCCGTTCTCGCCGACCACACCGCCGACATCGTCATGTTCGACGTCCCGCCGCCGGACGACGGTGTCCGGGGTGTCGATGCCTACCGCGACATCTGGCCTCCGTTCTTCGCCTGGGCTGCGGTGTCGTGGTGGGTGGCGGCCCTGCCGAAGATCTGCACCCCCAGGGTGGTCGACGGCAGACGGGGCAGCCGGGCGGTGGCGGTCTGCGCGGTGCGCATGAAGAAGATCAGGGCCGGCCTTATGGCCGTGAGGGCTGGTGTGCGCGCGGATATCGGTCGGCGCGACACTGGGTGTGGTGAAGCGGCCACTTCGTGTGCCGGATCAGGCGCTGAAGTTGATCACGTGTCGCAAATCGTTGTTAAAAGCGCCGGATAACAACGATTTGCGACACGTGATCGCTTAGACGACCAACCGCCGCCGTCTTTATATCGATATTTCGGACAGGGCTTTGACGCGCCCCACTCCCGCAGCTCCGCCAGACCTGAGTTCGGGCGTCAGTCCGATGATCGAGCATGCATAGTCGATCGCCTCGCCGTGCGGCTTCGCCGTTGGGTTTCGGGTTCGGCTTCAGCGCAGCAGGACCGGGCCGACGTAACGGGCACCATCACGGGAAGCAGGCCCTCCCCGGAGCCCGAGGCCCACCGGAGGTGCCCTAAACCGCAGGCAGGTCACCAAAACCACCAATAAGCCGAAATTTCGGGCGCGTAGCGCCCGACTCCGCATCGTGCCGCAACGTGCACGTCTCTGAAGTCGCCCGTGACGCGCAACCCGATGTCACACGTGACGCGCTGTTCCGAGATTGTGCGTAGCGCGCTATCTCGATGTTGCGCGTAGCGTGCGATTCTGATGTCGCGCGAGGCGCGCCACCCGATGAGGCTTATTCAGCGCGGCGACCTCACGCCGCGTTGCCGCAGGCCAGCGCCGTCGGGGCGCGGCGCGCTGAATAACCCTCGATGTCGCGCGAGGCGCGCCACCCGATGTCGCGCGAGGCGCGCCACCCGATGTCGCGCGAGACGCGCCACCCGATGTCGCGCGAGACGCGCCACCCGATGTCGCGCGAGACGCGCCACCCGATGTCGCGCGAGACGCGCCACCCGACGTCGCGCGAGGCGCGCTGTTTCCAATGTCGCGCATCACGCGCTACCCCGGGGATCACGCGTGCCGTGCGATCGCACGTCGCGATTCCGCCCCACGTCAATGCCCGAACACCGGCAGCTCCATCACCGCCCCCGGCGCCAACGCGATCACCACGAACCGCGCGCACCGCCCCGCCAGGCACACCGCGGCGAACATCGCCGCCGGCATCGGTCCCCGCGCCGCGTACACCGTCACCAGCAGCAGCGGCGGGAATCCGAGGAATGCGCTTGCGAACAGGATCGGCACGGCTTGGCGCGGCCGGTCGAGGGTCTGCATGATGACCCGCGTCCGGTCCAGTGCCACCCGCATCCGCCCGGTCGGCGGCCCCGCGCGGGCCGGGACCTTCCGGGCGATCAGCGCCCGTAGGCGCTGCGACCGTACCGCGCCCCGGACGGTCCCGAAGAGCAGCAGTTTTCCCGCGGTCTGCCCGATGCCGGCCGCGATGCCGAGGGGGATCGGTGGCACGTCGGTCGCCGCGACCACGCCGATCAGGTACGGCTCGACCGGGGTGATCGGGACGATCGCGGAGATCGCGCCGACGATCAGCGCGGCGAGCACGGCCGCGATCATCGGAGGCTTGCCGCCAGGCGGGCCACGCGGACCATGGATGCGATCTTGACCAGCGTGACCGCGGCGGCCAGCAGTGCCGGGTACAGCGGGGACGGTGAGATCAGCACGAGCAGGACGACCGCGGACGTGTTGAGGACCTTCGCGGGTGCCGACCAGTTCCAGCGGTAGACGCGCGGGTCGACCCGGGCGAAGTAGTTCGGGGAGACGAGGGGCCACATCAGGAAGGACAGGCTGAGCATGGTGTCGAGGATCATGAACTGGACGAGGAAGATGGCCAGCGGGACGACCATGGCCGGTTTCAGCATCAGGAGCGCGGCCAGGCACAGGGACGTACACGCGCGGTCGCTGATGATGTCGAAGACGGCGCCGGCGCGGGTCTCCTGGTCGAGCCAGCGGGCCACGATGCCGTCCAGCGTGTCGCCGATCCAGTAGACGGCGTAGGCGCCGATCAGCAGCGGCCAGCTGTGCGCGACGATCGCGGCGACGGCGAGCGCGACCGCGCCGACGGTCCTGGTCAGCGTGATCATGTTGGGTACGGTGGTGAAGGAGTGCTCGGCGGTCCGGACCAGGGGCACGGCGATGTTCATCAACGTTCTCCTCCTGTCCATGAGGTGCTGACCGAGCGTAGCGGTGTCGTTCAATACCGGTACTTTCCAGACTGTGAATCGGCAGGCGAGTCAACGAAAGTCGCAGCACGCGGCACGACTTCTCGCAGACGCGCGCGGGGCGTCCCGGCCGCCAGAATCTCCGTATGACGTACACGATCGCTCTGGTCCTCGGCGGAGCCGGCCTGGCCCTGTTGCTGCTCGGCGCGGTGATCCGGCGGAGGCGGCGACCGGCGGACCCGGCCACGCTGCGCGCGGACGTGCGGGCCGCGCTGGATCGCGGTGCGGACGTGCTGGCGGTGCGGCTGTACCGGGAGCGGACCGGCGCCGGGCTGCTGGAGGCGCGCGACGAGGTCGCCCGGATCGGCCGCGAGCGCGGCTGAAGTGGTAGTAAGTGTTCATGATCGTGGATACCGACAGCTCGTTCGCTGACCTTGACGTCTACGCGGCACTGCCCCGGATCGGCGGGCTGCGCCTCTCGCCGGACGGCAGCCGGATCGTGGTCGGCGTGGCCACCCCGGACCCGAAGAAGAACCGCTACGTGACCGCGCTCTGGGAGGTCGACCCGGCCGGTGAGCGCCCGGCCCGGCGGCTGACCCGCAGCCGGGCCGGCGAGTCCGCGGCCGGGTTCACGCCCGACGGCGACCTGCTGTTCGTGTCGTCGAGGCCGGAGCAGGACGCGGCGCCGGACGCGGCCGAGGACGGCGACGAGACCGCGGCGCTGTGGCGCCAGCCGGCCGGCGGCGGTGACGCGCGAGTGGTGGTACGCACGCCGGGCGGTGTGCGGGGCGTGTCCGTCGCCGACGACGGCGGTCTCGTGTTCGGCTCCGCGCTGCTGCCGTCGTCGACCGGCCTCGACGACGACCGGGAGCGCCGCAAGCAGCGGAGGGACGCGGGCGTGACCGCGATCCTGCACGAGGAGTTCCCGGTCCGGTTCTGGGACCACGATCTCGGCCCGGCCCGCACCCGGCTGCTGGCCAGGGCGGACGTGGACGAGGGCGACCTGCGCGACCTGACCGGCCACGCCGGCCTGGCCCTGGATGACGAGGCGAGCTGGGACCTGAGCCGGGACGGGCGCACGCTGGCCGCGTCCTGGGTGGTGGCGGTGCCGCACGGCGGGCACCGGTCGACCGTGGTCGCGATCGACGTGGCCTCCGGCGAGCGCCGCACGCTCGCCTCCGACGAGGACTTCGAGTACGACGCGCCGCGCATCTCCCCGGACGGATCCCGGGTCGCGTTCGGCGTGTACCGGCGGACCACGGCGGACGACCCGGGCGACGTGTGGCTGGCCGTGGTGCCGGCGGCCGGTGGCGAGATCACGCACCTGACCCGGGACTGGGACCGCCGCCCGCACTCGGCCCGCTGGACGCCGGACGGGTCCGCGCTGATCGTGGTCGCGGACGATCTCGGCCGTGCCCCGCTGTGGCGGGTCGGCGCGGAGGACGGCCGGGTCACCCGCCTGACCCCGGACGACGGCGCGTACTCGGACGTGGAGACGGACGGCCGCTGGATCTACGCGCTGCGCGCGACCATGGACACGCCGCCGGCGCCGGTCCGGGTGCCGATCGAGGGCGGCGCGCCACAACCGCTGAAGGGTCCCGTGGAGGCGCCGGCCGTGCCGGGACGGCTGACGGAGGTCACCGCGACCGGGGCGGACGGCACGCCGATCCGCGCCTGGCTCGCGCTGCCCGCCGGCGCCGGCGAGGACAGCCCCGTGCCGCTGGCGGTGTTCATCCACGGTGGCCCGCAGGCCTCCTGGAACGCCTGGTCGTGGCGGTGGAACCCGTGGGTGCTGACCGCGCACGGCTACGCGGTGCTGATGCCCGATCCGGCGCTGTCCACCGGGTACGGCCGGGACTTCATCGCGCGTGGCTGGGGCCGCTGGGGCGACGCGCCGTTCACGGACCTGATGGCGCTCACCGACGCGGCCGAGGCGCGCGCGGACATCGACGCCTCCCGGACGGCCGCGCTCGGCGGCTCGTTCGGCGGTTACATGGCCAACTGGATCGCCGGTCACACGGATCGGTTCGCCGCGATCGTCACCCATGCGTCGCTGTGGTCGCTGGACCAGTTCGCCCGCACCACGGACACGTCCGACTACTGGACCCGCGAGATGACCGCGGCGATGGCCGAGAAGTACTCGCCGCACCACTCGGCCGACCGGATCAGCACGCCGATGCTGGTGATCCACGGCGACAGGGACTATCGCGTACCCATCGGTGAGGGTCTTCGCCTTTGGTGGGATCTGCAATCCCGGTCGCAGGCCGGGCACCGTTTCCTCTACTTCCCGGATGAGAACCATTGGATTCTGAAGCCCAAACACAGCGCGATCTGGTACGAGACGGTACTGGCGTTCCTCGCCCAGCACATCCGGGACGAGGAGTGGCGACGGCCGCGCTCGCTCGGCTGAGAGCGGCCGGCCGCTGGCGCGTCGCCTACGAGATCGGCCTGACGCTCCTGGTGACCGCCGTGGTGGTGCTCGCGGCGGTCACCGACCCGGTCCACCCGTTCGCGCCGTGGCTGGAGGGGATCGCCGCGCCGATCGTGCTGCTGCTGCGTCTGCGCCACCCGCTGCCCGCCTACCTGGCCGCCGCGCTGATCGGCCTGGTGACCGGCGGCGCGAACACGGTGCTGCTGGTCGTGATGAGTGCGTCGCTGGCCTACCGCGCACCGTGGGTCTGGCAGGTCGCGGCCGGGCTGGCCGGCGGGTGGGCCGCGTTCACCGGCGCGATCTGGTGGTGGGAGGGGCGGCCGGACCTGACCGACCTGGTCCTGGCGTCCGCGTTGTTCGCGTTGTTCGCGCTGATCCCGGCCGGGGCGGCGCGGATGGTGCGGCGGCGGCGCGTGCTGCTGGCCGCCATGCACCGGCGCAACGTGCAACTGCACTCGCAGCAGGGCGAGGTGGCGCGGGCCGCGCGGGCGCGGGAACGGACCAGGATCGCCCGGGACCTGCACGATTCGCTCGGCCACAAGCTCACGCTGATCTCGCTCTACGCCGGCATGCGGAGCGCCGGTGACGAGCACGCGGAGCTGCTGCGGGAGACGTCCGCGGCCGCGATGACCGAGCTGCGGCAGATCCTCGGCCTGCTCGGCCAGGACGACGAGCAGCCGTCGGTCCGCTCGCTGGACGGGCTGGACGAGCTGTGCACCGGTGCCCGCGCCTCCGGTGCCACGGTCGAGATCATTCGCGAGGGTACGGCCCGGCCGCTGGCCCCGCTGACCGAGCACGCGGCGTACCGGGTGATTCAGGAGGGTGTGACGAACGCGCTCCGGCACGCGCACGGCGGCACGATCGTGGTGTCGCTGCGCTACGAGCCGGACGCGCTGGTCGCGGGCGTGACGAACACGGCCGGGCAGCGCATCGCCCGGCAGACCTCCGGGCAGGGCCTGCTCGGTCTCGCGGAACGGGTGCGGGTCGCGCACGGCATGCTGTACCACGGCCCCACGCCGGACGGCGGCTTCCGGCTCGCGGCGACGCTGCCGTACCCGGGGGATTCCGCGGCGCCCGCGCCCGCGGTCCCGGACTTCGCGGAGCTGGTCGAACGGGACCGGCGCGGGTCCCGCCGCACGCTGATCGCGACCACGCTCGGCATCCTCGGCGTGCTGGCGCTCTGCTGCTCCGGCCTGTGGCTGACCGCCGCGCTGGTCGTCGTGGACCGCGACACCTACGTCTCGGTCCGCGTCGGCCAGAGCGAGCGGGAGGCCCGTGACCTGCTGCCGGACCCGCAGGCCGGGCTGAGCGACGTGGCCGGAGGCCGGGACGTGCCGGGCGCGGACTGCGTCGACTATCAGGCGTCGCCGCTCGACCCGGACGGCCTGGACCGCGTGTACCGGTTCTGCTTCCGCGACGGCACGCTGGTAGACAAGCAGGAGTTCCTGGACCAGCGGCCGTGAGAGACGATGCGATGACCCACCAGATCCGAGTGCTGCTGGCCGACGACGACCGCCTGGTCCGCGCCGCGATCGAGACGATCCTGCGGGCGGCGGACGACGTCGAGCTGATCGCGCAGGCCGGCGACGGCCGTCAGGCGATCGACCTGACGCTGCTCAACCGGCCGGACGTGGTGCTGCTCGACATCCGCATGCCGGTCCTGGACGGGCTCGCCGCGCTGCGCGAGATCCGCCGGATCGCACCGGCCGTGCACGTGGTCATGCTGACCACGTTCGGCGAGGACGACTACGTGGCGCAGGCGCTCAACGCGGGCGCGGCCGGCTTCCTGCTGAAGGACTCGGCCGCGGACGAGCTGCCGAACGCGATCCGCGCGGCGGCCGCGGGTGAGGCGTTCCTGTCGCCCAAGGTGACGCGCCAGGTGCTCAACCGTCTGCCCGCGCCGCCCGCGGTGTCGCCGGAGGACGTGGCCGCGGTCGAGTCGCTGAGCAGCCGCGAGCGCGAGGTGCTGATCCTGCTCGCGCAAGGCCTGTCGAACGCGGAGATCAGCGCGCAGCTGTTCGTCACCGAGGGGACGGTGAAGACGCACCTCTACCGCGTCTTCACCAAGATCGGCTGCGAGAACCGGGTCCAGGCGGCGATGCTCGCGCAGCGCGCGGGCCTTCTGAACTGACAATCCATGTTCCCGCTTCCGGCGCGGTGCGGTCCGCATGCTCCCGCGGGCACCGGTCAGCCGCGTGAGCAGAGCGCCAACTCCGCTCGGGGGTGGGTGGTCGGGGCGGTAGTGGGCTTCCTTCCACTCAGCGTCGTGGGCGCGTTTTAGAACTCTGGTATTCGCACTTTCGGCAGACGCGGCAGGAATGGGTGCGCTGCTGTACTCGAACCCATGGAGAGCATTCTTCTTGAGCGGTCGGACCTGCTGCTGGTGTTCGCGACCGCGGTGCTGAGGGGAGCGGACGACGAGCCGATCAGCACGGACAATCTGCTGGTCGGCCTCGCCTCGGCGGAGGGGACGCGGGAGATCCTGGACGCGGCGGAACTGACCCGTACCGTGGCGGCTTCGGTGCGGACGCACCGGCGGGCCGAATGGGCCGGCGACGACCGCGGCGGGCCGGTCGACGTGATCATCTCCGAGGGCGGCGAACCGGCCCAGTTCACTGTGGCCGCGGCGGATGCGCTGCGCCGGGCGGACCGGGCCGCACGCGAGGACGGCCGGGACGGGTGCGACTCCCGTGACCTGCTGATCGCGCTGCTCGACGACCCGGACAACCGGGCGGCGGAGCTGCTGCGGGACTGCGGGGTGCCGGTGGCGCCGCTGCGCGAGAGCCTGGATCGTGGCCGGCCGCTGCGGGTGGCCGATCCGGTGCCGCGTGAGCTGCACCGGGTGCGGGACATGCTGATCGGGCGGACCCGGTACCCGCGGGTGCGCTTCTGGCAGAACCCGCTGCTGGCGATCGTGGCCCCGGCGCGGACGAACCTGGCGCCGCACCCGCTGGTCTGGCAGATGCTGGAGACCCGGGAGCAGGCCCGCGAGCGCGGCCGGCGCAGGCCGGGCACGGACGACGCGATGCTCGCGCTGCTGGCGATGTACGAGCTGGCCCGCTACTACCCGCACCTGTACGAGACCGGGGACGAGAAGTACCGCGGCGGTGCCGCGCTGGCCGGGGCCGGTGTCACCTACGCGGCCCTGCGCCACGCCGCGCAGGCCACGGACCTCGGTGCCGATCCGCGCCCGCTGCGCAAGATCGTGCCGCATGCCCCGGCGGACACGCTGGAGCTGCTGCGCCTGCTGCTGGCCGACCCCGGCAGCCGGGCCAACCGCCTGCTCACCGCCGCCGGCTTCGCGTCCTTCCGCCCCTGATCGTCCGTCGGCGGTGCGGGCCGAAGCCCAATGATCGAGGCGTCCCTCATGTACTCGGAACTACATGGGGGACGCCCTGAGGCTTATTCAGCGAAACCACCGACGCCGCGTCGCCGCAGGCCAGCGCTGTCGGCGCGCAACGCGCTGAACAGCCCTCCCTGATCACGAGAGGGTCAGGGCACGACGCGGATCCGGGGGCGGCCGTCGTCGCCGGCGGTCACGTCCGCCTCGACCTGGTAGACGCGGCGGATCGTGGCCGGGGTGAGGACCTCGGCCGGGGTGCCGGCCGCGATCAGGCGGCCGTCGTGCAGCAGCGCGACGTGATCGCAGAACGCGGCGGCGAGGTCGAGGTCGTGCAGCGCCGTGACCACCGTGGACGCGGACGCGCGCAGCCGGTGGAACAGCGCGAGCCGGTGCCGGATGTCCAGGTGGTTCGTGGGCTCGTCGAGCAGCAGCACGGCCGGGTCCTGCAACAGTGCGCGGGCGATGTCGGCACGCTGGCGTTCCCCGCCGGACAGCTGCGACCAGCGGCGGTCGCCGATCCCGGGCAGCCCGGCCGCGTCCAGCGCCTCCTCGGCCCGGCGGTGATCGTCCATCGTGGCCGGTGCGAGCGCGGGGCGGTGCGGGATGCGGGCCAGGAGCAGCACGTCGCGCACGGACATGTCCACGTC
Source organism: Catenuloplanes nepalensis (assembly GCF_030811575.1). Taxonomy (GTDB): domain Bacteria; phylum Actinomycetota; class Actinomycetes; order Mycobacteriales; family Micromonosporaceae; genus Catenuloplanes; species Catenuloplanes nepalensis. Next base: position 1,526,865 of record NZ_JAUSRA010000001.1, read on the forward strand.
CGCCGGGACGTGCTGGGTGACGATCGCGATGCGGCGGGCCAGTGCGCGGCGCGGGATCGTGGCGCGGTCGGCACCGTCGACCAGCACCCGGCCGTGATCCGGGCGTTGCAGGCCGGCCAGGATGCGCAGCAGCGTGGACTTGCCGGAGCCGTTCGGGCCGAGCAGCCCGGTGATCGCGTGCGCGGGCGGGGTCAGCGTGACGTCGTCGAGCAGCGCTCTGCCCCGTACCCGCCGGGTGATGTTCTGGGCTTCGATCATCAGTTCTGTGTTCCTCGGCGGCGCAGCAGGACGGCGAACGCGGGGACGCCGATCAGGGCGGTGACCACGCCGACCGGCACCTCCTGCGGGGCGAAGATCGTGCGCGCGGCCGTGTCCGCCCAGATCAGGAAGATCGCGCCGATCAGCGCGCACGCGGGCAGCAGCACGCGATGACGGGCGCCGACGAGCGCGCGGGCCGCGTGCGGGACGGTGAGGCCGACGAAACCGATCGCGCCGCTCGCCGCCACCAGCGCGGCGGCCAGCACCGCGGTCGCGGTGAACAGCAGCGCGCGGACCCGGGCCGGGGAGAAGCCGAGCGACTGCGCCACGTCCGTGCCGAACGAGAACGCGTCCAGTGCCGGCGCCGCGGCCCAGCAGCAGAGCAGCACGGCCGCGCCGGCCGCGGCGCACAGCGCGACCGACGTCCAGGACGCCGCGGTCAGCGAGCCGAGCAGCCAGAACGTGATGCTGCGGGTGTTCTGCGCGGTCGCGTCCGACACCACGATCAGGCTGGTCGCGGCCGAGAACAGCTGCCCCGCGGCGACGCCGGCGAGCAGGATCCGGGCCGGTTCGGTCCAGCGGCGGCCGGCCAGCGCGAGCGCCAGCGCGAACGCGGCCGCGCTGCCGGCGAACGCGCCCACCGACAGCGCGGCCGCGCCGGTCGCGAAGCCGAACACGAGCACCGCGACCGCGCCGGTCGACGCGCCCGCGGAGATGCCCAGCAGGTACGGGTCGGCGAGCGCGTTGCGGGTCAGCGCCTGCAGCACCGCGCCGCACACCGCCAGGCCCGCGCCGACCAGCCCGGCCAGCAGCACCCGCGGCGCGCGCAGATCCCAGACGATGCTGTCGGTCAGCGGGTCCAGCGGCGTCACCGGCAGGTACGCGTGCCAGGCGAGCGCGCGCAGCACCTGGCCGGCGGTCAGGTCCGCGGCGCCCACCGCGACCGCCGCGGCCGTGCTGAGCAGCAGCGCGGCGAGCGCGCCGAGCAGCACGGCCGACCTTCTGAGCAGCGCGATCATCTGCGGGCGAAGACCACGTAGTCGTCGAGGTACTGCCAGACCGTGCCGGTCTCGGTGAAGCCGGCCGCGTCCAGCGCCGCCAGGTGGAACGCCAGTGGTGCGAGCGGCTGCGGCGGCCGGTTCGCGAACCGCTTCTCTCGTTCGCCGGCCAGCGCGGCCAGGTCGGGGTGGCGCGCGGCCTCGTCGTACCACTGCTGGTAGTCGAGGGTCCCGGAGGCGAAAGCCGCCGCCTGGGTGCGGGCGTCGTGCCGCTCGGAGACGTCCGCGAGCGTCGGGTTGGCCGGGCCGAAGCGCAGGTGATCCGCGTTGAGCAGCACGCCGTTGTCCGTCAGCAGCCCCGCGGCCGTGGTGTAGACCGCGGACAGCTCGGTGGGGGAGAGCCAGTGCAGCGCGGTGGAGCTGAGGACCGCGTCTGTTCTCTCGACGTGTTGCTCCCAGCCCGGTGCGGTCAGGTCCGCGTCGAGGATCGTGACGCGGTCGGTGCCGTGCCGCTCGGTCAGCGCGTTCTTCGCGACGGTCAGCAGGATCGGGTCGAAGTCGACCGCGATCACGCGCGCCTTCGGGAACGCGGTCAGCACCCGGTCGGAGATCGCGCCCGGCCCGCAGGCCAGGTCCAGCACGGTGAACTCGTCGCCGTGCACCAGCCGCAGCACGTCCAGCATCACCTCGAAGCGCTGCTCGCGGTACGCGATGTACGCCTCCTGCTGCCGGTCCCACGCGTCCAGGAGATCCCTCACTCGCCCAGCTCCTTCAGTCCGGCCGCGACCTGCTCCGCCGCGGTGATCGATCGGATCGACGGGTCCATCGACGAGCCGGAGACCGTGATGAACCGGTCGTTCCTGACGGCGTCGAGGTTCTTGGTCACCGCGTTCTGCTTCAGGAAGTCCCGCTTGGACCGTGCGCTGTCGCCATCGCCGCCCCTGGTCAGGTCGGCCAGCACGATCACGTCCGGGTTCCGCTGCGCGATCTCCTCCCAGCTGCCGGCCGGCCAGGCCTGCTCCGCGTCGCCGTACGCGTTGGTCACGCCCAGGTGCGTGCTGATCGCGGCCGGCAGACCGTTCTGCCCCGCGACGTACGGCGTGGCGGTCCCGGAGTAGTACCAGAGCACGTCCGTGCCCGCGCTGCCCGCGCCGGCCGTGGCCGCGAGCCGGGCGCGCTGGTCCGCGACGATCTGCGCGCCCTTCTCCGCCACCCCGAAGATCCCGGCGATCTCCTCGATCTCCGCGAGGATCCCGTCGAAGCCGACCGCGGTCTCTCCGGCCGCCGGGTCCTCGCAGGCGAACCGGGACAGGTACGCCGGGACGCTCAGCTGCTGCAGGTCGGCGCGCGGCCCGGCCGCGTCCGCGGCGAAGGCGGAGGTGAACGTGGAGTAGATGAAGTCCGGCTTGGCCGCGAGCACGGCCTCCCGGTTCGGGTAGAGCCTCGCCAGCACCGGCACCGCGTCGTAGGCGGCCTTGAGCTCCGGCAGCACCGGATCGGTCTGGTAGCTGGTCCCGGCCATCCGGTCCGCGAGCCCGAGCGTCAGCAGGATCTCGGTGGCGTTCTGCTCCAGCGCGAGCGCCCGCTGCGGCGGCGCGGCGATCGTCAGCGGCATCCCGCAGCTGGTGACGGCCGCGGCGCTGGCTGTCGGCGCCGCCTCGCTCTCGCTGCGCGCGCATCCGGCCGCGACGCCCAGCGTCACGGCCAGAACGGATATGACAACGGTTTTCATGCCGGGGAAGCTAGCATGGCGGCTCAAGGTTGAGCGCCGCCGGGGTCGCAAACCCGGGTGCCCCGAGTCACGCGCCCACGGAGGATCCCGGCATGGAGCAGCCCTCAGCCCACCCGATCGCCCCGGATTCAGCCGAGGAGCCGACGCCGGCGGAGTTGATCACCGCCGCCCACGCCGCGGATCCGGAGGACCGGCTCTGAGGCGCGGAGAACCTCGCGCCGGCGATGGACGACGACGACCCGGCCGGCGTCGCGGAGTTCCTGGCGCTGTCGGCCGACCCGGACGTGCGCGTCCGCGACTGGGCCACGTTCGGGTTGAGTCACCTCGTCGGGCAGGACAGCCCTGGGATCCGCGCGGCGCTGTGGGCGCGGACCGACGACGAGGACGAGAGCGTCCGCTCGTACGCGCTGCACGGCCCGGACGGCCGCACCGGAATCGCCCGCCGGAGGCGAGGCGAAGCGCGGAGCCCTCACCTCACCCCGCGAGAGCCGCTTCGATCGCCCGCTGCGCCGCGTCGCGCAGGGCCCGGGCGTCGGGGAAGTCGGCCGGGTGCAGCGCCGGGAGGACCTCGACCCGGGCGTCGACGTGCTCGCGCAGGACCAGGCCGTGCTTGGGCAGCGCGCGGCCGGTGCCGTGGACCGCGATCGGGTAGACCGGCACACCGTGCCGGACCGCCAGCTCGAACGCACCCTCCTTGAACTTCTGCAGCGTGCCGTCGTCGGTGCGGCGCCCCTCCGGGAACAGCAGCACCGGCGACCCCTGGGCGAGCAGCTCACCGCAGCGGGCCATCATCCTCCGCACCGACTCGCCGCTGCCGCGGACCAGCGGGACGTACCCGTTGAGGTGCATGTTCCACCCCACGAACGGCACCTTGAAGATCTCCGACTTCGACACCCACTTGAACGGCCGGAACAGGTCGAACAGCACCAGGATGTCGATCAGCGAGGCGTGGTTCGCGACCAGGACCGCCGCACCCTTCCACGGCAGCAGCGAACGGCCCGTCGTGCGCAGCCGCCAGAGCGGGTTCAGCCGGACGTAGAAGACGGCCCACGCGGACGAGTAGAGGTGCAGCGCGACCTTGCGCCGGTCGAACAGCACGGTCACCGCCCAGATCAGCAGCGCACCGACGAAGAAGATCGGGCAGGTCAGGACGATGAGCGTCCAGTACACGTACGAGAGGAGCCGGAGCATCCCGAGAATCTAGCGGTACGCGGCGGCGGGGGTGAACGCAACCGGCCACGCGAGGTGAACCGCCCGCGGCCGGCCGATGCCCGCGGGAGCACGCCTGAGCTGACCACCCGGGAAGCGGGAGACGCGTTTGTGTTCGGTTCGTGAAGGTCTCGGTCGGATCCCGCGCATCCGGGCCCCGAGGACCTCGCCGCCACCTAGCCTCCGGAGACGAACGGACGCGAAACAGCAGCGTAGAGGCCCTGTCACAGACGGCGGGGCGGCGGTGCTCCAAGGGTGTGGAGGACATTGTGAGGGCCGACCTGGAGGAGATCTTCCGGGACGCCTACCCGAGGGTCGTGGCGGTCGCGGCCCGGGTGCTGGGCGGCCGGGACGAGGCGGAGGACGTGGCGCAGGAGGTGTTCCTGTCGTTCGGGCGGTCGGCGGTGCCGGCCGGTGAGGCGATCGGCTGGCTCTGCGTCGCGGCCGCGCACACCGCGCTGAACCACCTGCGGTCCGGTCGCCGCCGCGTGGCCCGGGAGGCGGACGAGGCCGCGCCGGATCCGGTGCCGGACGTCGCGGACGCGGTGGTCACCCGCGAGGAGCGGCGCCGGGTGCGGGAGGCGCTGGGGCGGCTGCCGCGCAAGGCCGCGGTCGCGCTGGTGCTGCGCCACAGCGGGCTCAGCTACGCCGAGGTCGCGGCGGCTCTCGACCTCTCACCCGGCAGCGTCGGCACCACGGTCCGCCGCGCCGAATCCGCACTGCGCGAGGAGTTGATCCGTCATGCGTCATCCCGCTGAGGGCACACTGCGCCGGCTCGCCGACGAGCCGTCCGCGATCACCGACCCGGACCGCGCCCACGTCGCGGCCTGTCCCGACTGCCAGGAAACCCTTTCCACGGTACGGAAGGAGGCCGCACTGATCGGCGCGGCGCTGCACACCGAGGCGGCCCCGGACGTCGACGCCGGGTGGCGCCGGCTGTCGGACGCGTTCGCCGCTCCGATGACGGCCGCGGAGGCGATCCGGGTCGGCCGGCGCGCGCCGGTGCCCCGGTGGCGCGGGCCGATGGTCGCGGTCGCGGCCGTGGTCGCGCTGCTCACCGGCGCGACCGCCGCGGTCGCCACGGACTGGCTGCGCGTCTTCCACACCGAGGAGATCGCGCCGGTCACGATCAGCCGGGCCGACCTGCTCGCACTGCCGGACCTGTCCGCGTACGGCGACGTCGAGGTCACCGAGGAGCCGCACGTGCGGGACGTCCCCGACGCGGCCGCGGCCAGCGAGGCGACCGGGCTGGCCGTGCCGGAGGTGACCTCGCTGCCGCGCGGCGTCTCCGGCCAGCCGGTGTATCAGGCCGGTGACAGGGTGACCGCGGTGTTCACGTTCGACGGTGACCGGGCGGGCGGGCCGCCGGAGTTGGACGGCGCCCGCTTCCGGCTGACCGCGGGTCCCGGCGTCGCGGCGGTCTGGGCGGAGGACCGCGGCGTGCCCGCGCTGATCGTGGGCCGGGCCGTGGCACCGGCCGCGTACTCCGACTCCGGCGTGGACTTCGCGACCGCGCGCGATCACCTGCTGTCGCTGTCCGGCCTGCCCGCGGACGTGGCCGCGCAGCTGCGCGCGTTCACCGGCGACGGCACGACGCTGCCGCTGCACGTGATGGACGAGAAGCTGACCAGCGCGCCCGCGGACGTGAACGGCGCACCGGCCACCGTGCTCACCTCCCGGGACGGCGTGCTCGCGGCCGTGGTCTGGGTGCGCGACGGCGTGGTCACGGCCGTGGCCGGGTCGCTGTCCGCGGACGAGGTGCTGACCGTGGCCCGGGGCCTCGCATGACCGCTGTGGAGAGCCCCGCGGTCTGGGCCGACGGCCTGCGCAAACGGTATCGGCGGCGGGTCGCGGTGGACGGCGTGTCGTTCACTGTCGGCCGCGGCGAGGTGCTGGGCCTGCTCGGGCCGAACGGCGCCGGCAAGACCACGGTGATCAAAATGCTGCTCGGCCTGGTCCGCCCGGACGCGGGCGAGACGATGCTGCTCGGCCGCCCGTCCCGGGAGCCGCGTGCCCGGGTTCGGGTCGGCTACCTGCCCGAGCTGTTCCGCTACCAGCCGTGGCTGACCGCGGCCGAGGTGCTGCGGCTGCACGCCCGGCTGGCCGGCACGGCCGCGGATCCGGAGGTCCTCGGGGCGGTGGGGCTCGCGGACCGCGCGGACGACCGGGTCGGCGGCTTCTCCAAGGGCATGCAGCAGCGGCTCGGCCTGGCCGTCGCGCTCGTCGCCCGCCCGGAGCTGGTCGTGCTGGACGAGCCGACCAGCGCGCTCGACCCGATCGGCCGCGCCGACGTCCGCGACCTGCTGCTCACGCTGCGGGGGCGGGGCGTGGCCGTGCTGCTCAACTCGCACCTGATCGGCGAGGTCGAACGCGTCTGCGACCGGGTCGTCATCCTCGACCGGGGCCGGGTCGCCGCGTCCGGCACGCTGCCGGAGCTGCTCGGCGGCCGGGAGTTGCGCCTGCACCTGGACGGCGTGGGCGACGCGGCCGCGACCAGGCTCGGCACGGTCACCGCGCGGGACGGGGACTGGTGGACGATCGCGCTGCCGGACGACGTACCCGCGCTGATCGCTGATCTTGTGGGTCTGGGTGTTCGCGTGCACGCGGTCGAGCCCGGCCGGATCAGCCTGGAGGACCGTCTGCTCACCATTCTGCGAGGAAATCGATGACGACCGTGCTCACCGTCGCCGCGCTGACGCTCCGTGAGGCCGCGCGCCGCCGGGTGCTCCGCTCGCTGGCCGTGCTGACCCTGGTGCTGCTGTCGCTCAGCGCCTGGGGCTTCACCCGGCTCGATGCCGAGTTCGGCGGCCTGACCAGCGGCGAATCCCGGTTCGCCGCCGCACTCGTGCTGAACCTGGTGATGTTCGGGCTGAGCCTGATCGCCGCGCTCGGCACCGCGTTCATGGCCGGCCCGACGCTGGCCGGCGAGACCGAGTCCGGCATCGCGCTGGCCATGCTGACCCGGCCGGTCCACCGCGCGTCCGTCCTGCTCGGGAAGTGGCTCGGCCTGGTCGGTTTCGGCACCGGTTTCGTCGCGATCGCCGGCACCGCGCAGCTGCTCATCGTGCTGATCACCACCGGCTACTGGCCACCGTCCCCGGTCACCGGCCTGGCCCTGCTCGCCGCCCAGGCCGTCACGCTGCTCACACTCGGCCTGCTGCTCTCCACGGTCATCTCCCCGATGGCCTCCGGCATCGTCGCGGTCGGCCTCTTCGGCGCCACCTGGATCGCCGGCGTCATCGGCGGCCTCGGCGCCGCCCTCGGCAACGACAGCGTCCGCCGCATCGGCACGGTCTCCCAGGCCCTGCTGCCCACGGACGGCCTGTGGCGCGGCGCGATGAACGCGTTCCAGGACCCGTCGCTGCTGCGTGGTTTCAGCGAGGCGTTCGAGGGACATCCGTTCCTCAGCTCGGCCGCACTCACGCCGGGTTACCTGGCGTGGGCGGGAGTGTGGGTGGTGCTGATGCTGTCGCTGGCCGCGCTCGCCTTCCAGCGGCGAGATCTCTGAAACGTCGGACGACCTGAATCACGCCTCGATCCTCCAGGGTCAGGGCGGTGGGCGCAGGCCGTCGAGGACGACCTCCAGCATGTGGCGGGAGCGGTCTTCCCACTCCGGGTCCTGGGCGTCGCCGTGCCAGAGGAAGCTGACCAGCAGCAGCAGGTCCTCGGCGTCCACGTCGGAGCGGAGGTCGCCCGCGGTTCGGCCGGCGGCGAGCAGGCGGTCGATCGCGCCGGTGATCGGTGCGTAGTGCTCGGCCGCCAGGTCGGCGCGGGTGGCCGCGTGCAGCACGGCCGCGACGCTGTGCTTGATCCGGCCGAACGCGCCGAGCCGGTCGAGCCAGAGCCGCAGCGCCTGCCGGGGCTCGTGCGCGGCCAGCAGCGTGTCGGCCGCGTCGACCACGTCCGCGACGTCCTGCCGGTAGACCGCCATCAGCAGCGCCTCCCGCGTGGGGAAGTGCCGGTAGAGCGTGCCCTGACCGACGCCGGCCTTCTTCGCGATCGAGTGCAGGCTCACGTCGGCCGAGCCGGTGAGCTCCTCGCGCGCGACCGCCAGCAGCCGCGCCCGGTTCTGTTCCGCGTCCGTGCGCCGCGTCATGCCGCCTCCTCGTTGGCTAAACGGACAACTGTCCGCTAACGTCGGAGGCGTGAGCGGACAAGTGTCCGGTTCCAAATTCTAAGGGGTGAACCATGTCCGGAATCGACGGCAAGGTGATCGCGGTGACCGGTGCGTCCGCCGGCATCGGCGAGGCGACCGCGCTGCTGCTGGCCGAGCGCGGTGCCCGGGTGGTGCTCGCCGCCCGGCGCACCGACCGGATCGAGAAGCTCGCCGCCCGAATCACCGAGGCCGGTGGCCAGGCCGCGTTCGCCGCCACCGACGTGACCCGCCGGGACGATCTGACCGCACTGGTCGCGCTGGCCCGCGCCCGGTTCGGCCGCCTCGACGTGCTGGTCAACAACGCCGGCATCGGCCCGATCTCACCGCTGGACGCGCTGCGCGTGGACGAGTGGGACGCGATGATCGACGTCAACCTGAAGGGCGTGCTCTACGGCATCGCGGCCGCGCTGCCGGTCTTCCGCGAGCAGGAGACCGGCCACATCGTCAACGTCGTCTCCACCGCCGGCCTGCGGATCAGCCCGACGATGGCCGTCTACGCGGCCACCAAGAACGCGGTGCGCACGCTCTCCGAGGGCCTGCGCCAGGAGGCCGGTCCGCACCTGCGGGTCACCGTGGTCTCGCCCGGCATGATCCGCACCGGCTTCACCGACTCCATCCCGGACGACACGGTCCGCTCCGGCCTGGCCACCACGGTCGACCGCATCGCGATCCCGCCGTCCGCGATCGCCGAGGCCATCGCCTTCGCCGTCGACCAGCCCGCCTCCGTCGACGTCGGCGACATCGTCGTCCGCCCCACCGCGCAGGACTGACCCGACCCGCACCGCCCAGGGCCGGCCGAGGCCGGAAGCCGGACCCGGGAATGACCCAGCACGGAGGCCGGGACTCGCGCCGCCTGGAATCCAGGCCGGGCCCGAGGCAGGGCCGTCAGGCCGGGCCGCGGTGGGCGGTGAGGAGCCAGCAGGCCGCGGTGAAGCGAACCTCGTCGCCGTGGACGAACGGGGTGAAGGCGGGGCGGACGGCCTCGACGACGGCGGCGCGGGTGGCGTCGTCGGCGTCGGCGAGCGTGAGGCCGACCGGGCCGAGGCGGGTGAAGTAGCCGGTCAGTTCGGCCGACGGCATCGTGCACTCGACGTCGAGCGGGGCGAGGCCGATGCCGGTCCAGCCGGACTTCGCGAGGATCGGCGTGACCACGGCCGGGTCGGCGAACGCGAACTGGCCGGGGCCGTCGGGGCGGCGGACCGGCAGCCGGGGGAGCAGCGGCGCGGCCGCACGCTCGGCGGTGGTCATGAACGGGTTGTCCGCGGCGGAGCGCCAGACGATGCAGCGCAGCGTGGCGCCGGGCCGGGCGGCGCGGTGCAGGTTGGCGAACGCGCGGACCGGGTCGCCGAAGAACATCACGCCGAACCGGGACATGATCACGTCGTAGGACGCGGCCGGGAACGGGTGCTCCTGCGCGTCCGCGTGGAGGTAGACGGCCGGGCCGCCGCGGGCCCGGGCGGCAGCGATCATCGGGGCCGAGACGTCGACGCCGGTGCAGTGGCCGAGGCGGCGGGCGGCCGCGTCCGTGGTGCTGCCGGTGCCGCAGCCGACGTCCAGCACGTCGCCGCCGGTGAGCGGTGCGACGAGTACATTCTCCAGCGGGCGGAAGAGCGTGTCGAGCAGGTTCTGCGCCTGCGTCCAGGCATCGCCGGAGCGACCGTTCCAATCCATGACCAGCACCTCTCAGGGGGGAGCGCCCACCGTGTCACCTCAGGCGGACTTGAGGTCAAGCCCGGCAGCCCTGGACATCGCGGAGGTCGCGTCGAGGTCCGGGCTGTCCGTGTCGGCGCTGCGCTACTACGAGGAGAAGGGGCTGATCGCGTCGGCCGGGCGGAAAGGGCTGCGGCGGCAGTTCACGGCGGGCGTGCTGGAACGGCTGGCGCTGGTCGCGATCGGCCGGGACGCGGGCTTCACGCTGGACGAGATCGCCGGCATGTTCGGGCCGGACGGCGAGCCGGTCATCGACCGGGCGCTGCTGGCCACCCGCGCGGACGACCTGGACCGGACGATCCGGCGGCTGACCGTGCTGCGCGACGGGCTCCGGCACGCGGCGGCCTGCCCGGCGCCGCGGCACCTGGACTGCCCGACGTTCCGGCGGATCATGGAGAGGGCGAAGGCGCGGCCTGCTTCGAGATGAGCGCGTCCAGCTCGGCGACGTGCGGTGCGTGGCCGAGTGACACGTAGATCTCCCGGGCCTCGCGCCAGGCGTCCAGCGCGGCCTGCGGGGAGTCCGGGGCCTGGGCATCGCCGAGCGTGCGGAGCGCGTCCGCGAGGAACGCGCCCCAGCCGCGCTGCCGCCACAGCTGCACGGAGGCGGAGAGGTGGTCGACGGCGCGCCGGTGGTTGCCGTCCGCGAGCTCCACCGCGCCGAGCACGCCGAGCGCGTCCGCGGTGTGGTGCGGCAGGTTGTACTCCCGGGCGATGGTCAGCGCCTCGGTCGCGTACCCGCGGGAGGACGGGCCGGGCAGGTGCGCGCGGGCCAGCGTGAGCAGCGTCAGCACCTCGGCGTACCGATCCTGGTAGGTGCGCAGCACGCGCAGTGACTCGTCGAGCGCGGTGATCGCGACGTCGGGCCGGCCGGCCCGGGTGTTGAGCACGCCGATGAACTGCAGCACGGTCGCGACGTACCGCTGGTTGCCGACCTCCCGGGCCACCCGCAGCGCGACGGTCAGGTGGTGCTCCGCGACCGCGAGGTTGAGCGACTCGCCGTGCACGACCGCGGCGGCCACGTGCGCGCGGGCCTGCCCGCCGAGGTGATCGTGCTCCTCGGCGAGCCGGATCGCCAGGTCCGCGGCGGACGCGGCCTCGCCGTAGGCGCCCTTGGCCGCGAGCGCCCACGCCTTCATCACGGCCGCGTCGGACAGGCCGGGCCCGTGGCCGACCGAGGCGAACAGCTCCGCGGTCTGCTCGGCGTCGGCCAGCATGCGGTCCATCGCGCCGCCGGGATGGTCGACCTCGTGCCAGGCCGCGAGTTCGGTGAGGCCGCGGAGCATCACGGCCTCGCCGAGGCGGTGACCGGCGGCCCGGCACGCCGCGAGCACGTAGTCGCTGGTGGCACGCCAGTCGATGTAGATGCCGCGGATGTCGAAGTACTTCTCCATGCAGCCGGCCAGGTCGAACGCGGCCTCGATCTCGCCGGTGTCGCAGGCGTGCCGGACCACGGCCAGCAGCGCGAGCCGTTCGGCCGCGAACCACTCGATCGGATCAACCCCATCAAGACCATCCGAGGGTACGGCGGGGAAGCTCCCGTGGATGGCCGCGTAACACGGCCCGGGGATCAGCGTGGCCATCCGCCGGGCCAGCCCCAGGTAGGCGCCGAAGCCCGCGCGCAGCACATCCGTACCCTCGGAGGGCTCTTCGGTCTGGGCGCGTTCGCGCAGGTAGAGCCGGACCAGGTCGTGGAAACGGTATCGCCCGGCGCCGGTGGCGCCGGTGCCGGCGTCGAGCAGCAGGTGCGCGTCGACCAGCCGCTCCAGCAGATCCTCCGCCTCGGCCGCGGACACCCCGGCCACGGCCGCGGCCAGCCAGGACGGGAAGTCCGGCACCGTGAACAGGCTCAGCCGGCGGGCGAGCAGCTGCCCGGCCGCGCCGATCGCACGGTAGCTCGACGCGAGCGACGTGCGCACCGCGAGATCGCCCGCGACCAGGTGATCCAGGCGGCGCTGCTCGTTCTGAAGCGCGGTGGCCAGCCGGGACATCGGCCACGCGGGCCGGGACCGCAGCCGCGCGCCGGCGATCCGCACGGCCAGCGGCAGCCGGCCGCACAGTCGCAGGATGGTGGCGCTCTCGGCCGGTTCGCGTGCCACCCGCTGCGGAGCGGCGACCTGGCCGAGCAGCGACGCGGCCTCATCGTCGGAGAAGACGCCGAGCTGGACGCGGCGCGCGCCCTCGAGGCCGTCCAGTCCGGCGCGGCTGGTCACGAGCGCGACGCAGGAACCGTCGCCGGGCAGCAGCGGGCGGATCTGCGCCTCGTCCGCCGCGTCGTCCAGCAGCACCAGCACGCGCCGGCCGGCCATCCTCGACCGGTACGCGTCCGCGCGCTCGGTCAGGTCGATCGGGATCGCGCGCTCGTCCACGCCGAGCGCGCGCAGGAACCGGGCCAGCACGTCACCCGGCTCGGCCGGTGCCGCGTCGGTGCCGCGCAGCGTCGCGTAGAGCTGACCGCCCGGATAGTCACCGGCGGCCCGGTGCGCCGCGTGCACCGCGAGCGTGGTCTTGCCGACGCCGCCCATCCCGGTGATCGTGACGACCGGCAGCGGCCGGCCGATCGGGGCGAGCGCGGTGCCGAGGCGCGCGACCTCGCGGTCCCGGCCGGTGAAGTCCACGATGTCCGGTGGCAGCAGCGCGGGCACGACCGCGCCGGCGTCCTCGGCGTCGGTCCCGGACTCGTCCCCGGAGCGCAGGATCAGGCGTTCCGTCTCCTGAAAGGCCGGGCCGGGTGCGAGGCCGTGCTCGTCCGCGAGGAACCGGCGCAGTTCCCGGCCGGCCGCGAGCGCGTCGGCCCGGCGGCCGCAGCGGTGCAGCGCCAGCATCAGCGTGACCCAGAGCCGCTCCCGGGTCGGTTCGTCGCGGGCGGCGCCGGTCAGGTCCGGCACGATCTCCCGGTGCCGGCCCGACTCCAGCTCGGCCTCGTAAAGATCCTCCAGGGCCGCGAGCCGCTCCTCGCCGAGCTGGAGCCGGGCCGCGGCCACGTAGGCGCCGGCCGCGTCCGCGAGCGCGGGGCCGTGCCAGAGCGCGAGCGCCTCGCGCAGCAGCGGCACCCGCTCGGCGACCGTGGCGGCGCGGGCCCGCGCGGTCAGCGCGGCGAACCGCAGGTGGTCGGCCTGGTCGGCGTCGGCGTGCAGCACGTAGCCGGCCGCGCGCGTGGTGATCGTGATGGCGCCGCGGCCGGTCCGCCGGATCGCGGAGATGTCGGCCTGCAGCTGGTTGCGGGCGGTGGCCGGTGCGGCGCCGCCCCACAGCGCCTCGGTCAGCGCGGACACCGTTACCACCCGGTTGGCGTTGAGCAGCAGGCAGCCGAGGACAGCGCGGTGCCGGGGACGCGGCAGCGCGGCCGGTGCGTCGTCGAGCCACAGCTCCACGCCGCCCAGGATCCGGAATCGCACGCGCGAGGCTGGCATCGAGGCCAGACTATCGCGGCGGCGGCCGGGTGCGGACACGACGGCACGCTGTCCGGATCCCCCCTGTGCGGACAGCGCGCCGTATGTCCCAACCGATGCGGGTACGCCCCGTGTCGCACCGAAGCGGTTGTCCCCCGATCGTCCGTCATCGCGCTTATACGAACGCTATACGCGCCAGTGCGCTGGAGTTCGAGGTGCCGGGGGTCGGGCCGGGGGAAACAGTTGCCAGTGCGCTGGAGTTCGAGGTGCCGGGGGTCGGGCCGGGGGAAACAGTTGCCAGTGCGCTGGAGTTCGAGGCGCCGGGGTCGGGCCGGGGGAAACAGTTGCCACGGCGCTCCGGTTTGATGCGCCGGCGGAAGGTTGCCAGGGTGGTCGGTTCGAGCCTCGAACCGGGCCGGGGAAACAGTTGCGCCGCGTGCGGGACAGTGCGACGTCAGCGTGGCAGGTCGTGAAGGCGGTGCGTGCCGCGCTCGAGGACCGCGGCCGGGAGCAGCCGGCGCAGCGCGAAGACGAGCGGCGCGCGGCTGCCCACGGCGTACCGCCGGCGTGGCTTTTGATCTTCGATGGCCTTGAGGATCGTGGCGGCGACGCGGCCCGGCGGAATGCCCGCCCGCTCGTTGCGCTGCAACGCGGCCAGCATGGTGGCGAAGTCCGGCCCGTGCGGCGAGTCCGGCGCGACGAACGTGGTCCGCCGCTCGCTGATCCCGGTCGCGATCGCGCCCGGCTCCACCGTGGTCAGCCACACGCCGAACGGGGAGAACTCGTGGCGCGCGCCGTCCGCGAAACCCCTGATCGCTGCCTTCGACGCGCCGTAGGCCGACCGGTAGGCCAGCGGAAACGAGGCGAGCATCGACCCGACCATCACCACCCGGCCGTAGCCGCGCTCCCGCATGCCGGGCAGCGCGAGCTGGGCAAGCCGCACCGGGCCGAAGACGTTGGTCTCGAAGAGCCGGCGCAGCATGTCGCCGGGCAGCTCCTCGAACGGCGCGGACTGGCTCTCGCCCGCGTTGTTGACCAGCACGTCCACGTCGCCGAGCACGGGTGCGAGCGCCTCGACCGAGCCGGGATCGGTGAGGTCCAGCCGCAGCATCTCCACGCCCGGCACCTCACGCGCGGACCGGCTGGTGCCGAACACCCGATAACCGCGGCTGAGAAGAAGACCTGCGGTGGCTCTGCCGATGCCGGACGAGGATCCGGTGACCAGCGCGGTGCGGCTCATCGCAGCACCATATATCGATCAGTCGCCGACCGCGGCCTCGTGGCGCAGCATCCGCCGCCATCCCGTCGCGGGCGATCCGGCCGAGCGGGTTCTCCCGGTAGAGCAGAGCAGATTCCGGCCGAGTCCGGCTTGCGGCTGGTTCCGGCTTGCGGCTGGTTCCGGCTTGCGGCTGGTTCCGGCTTGCGGGCGGGTCCGGCTTGCGGCCGGTTGTGGCTTGCGGCCGGTTGGGGCCTGTGGTCGGTTGCGGCGCCCGGCCGGTTCCGGCTTGTGGGCGGGGCCGGATTTCAGCCGGCTCGGGCGTAGGCCATCTTCAGGTGCTGGGTGCGGCCGTCGCGCAGCGAGTGGACCCAGATCATGCCGGGCGGGCAGTGCTCCGGGTCGTCCGGCGGATTGACGAAGTCGGTCTCCCACACCAGCAGGTCCCGGCTGGCCGTCGCCTCCCGCAGCCGAGCCTGGACGCCCGCGCCGTAGGTGAACTCCATCATCCCGACCAGCGCCCGCGGCCCGCCGACCGGCCGGCCCTCCAGGGTCAGCCGCGCATCCCGGTGGAACACCGAGCCGAGCATCGTCGCGTAGTCACCGCGTGCCCCGGCCGCGATCGTGGCCGCCGCGTTCTCCCACACGTTCCCGGCCGCGCGTTCCGGATACGAGTCGGCCGTGGCCAGCAGCGTCCGCGTCAGCGCCCGGCGCCCGTCCCGCAGCCGGCTGCGCACCGTGCCGACCGGAACACCACACACCTCCGCGATCTGCCGGTACGAGGAGTACTCCGTGAAGTACCGCAGCACCACGGTCTCGCGGATCGGCTCCGGCAGCCCGTCCACCGCGTGCCGCACCCAGTCCCGCTGCCCGGCCCGCTCCAGCCCTTCGTCCGGCCGCCCGGCGGTGGCCACCGGCAGCAGCTGTTCGGGATCCGCGACCGGTACGGTCCGCGCGACCGCCCGCAGCCGCAGGCGCGCGTTGTTGCGCACGATCGCGGTCAGCCAGCTGCCCGCCGCGTCCGGATCCCGCAGCTGCCCCAGCCGGCGCATCGCGATCAGCATCGCGTCCTGCACCGCGTCCTCGGCGTCGTCGTTGTAGCCGAGCACCGCGATCGCGGTCGCCCGCATCCCCGCCAGATGCCGGCGCGCCAGCACCGCGAACGCGGCGGTGTCCCCGTCCTGCGCCGCACGGACGATCTCCGCCTCGATCATGTACGCCCCTCCCCGGAAAGCCTGTCAACGATACGCCGGGCTTTCCGGGGCGGTGCCGTGATCGGGCGGGGTGCCGTGATCGGGCGGAGTGTCGTGATCAGGCGTTGCGGACCGTGGCCAGCGCGGTCGACCAGGCGATGAGCTGGTCGAGCATGGTGTTCAGGGTCGGCTCGTGCTGCGCGCCCGGCGTGAACTCGGTCCAGTTCTGCCAGTCCGTGGCGAAGGACAGCGAGACCTGCGCACGCACGTCCGCGACCTGCAGCTCACCCATGATCAGGCGCAGGTGCTCCACCGCGCGCGCACCGCCGGCCGACGCACCGTACGAGACGAAGCCCGCAGCCTTGTTGTTCCACTCGTTGTAGACGAAGTCGATCGCGTTCTTCAGAACGCCGGAGGGCGCGTGGTTGTACTCCGGCGTGACGAAGACGTAGCCGTCGAACTCGGAGACCTTGGCGCTCCAGCGACGGGTGTGCTCCTGGGTGTACTGCCCCATCGACGGCGGAACGGGCTCGTCGAGGTGCGGCAGGTTGAAGTCGAGCAGGTCGACCAGCTCGAACTCGGCCCCGCCGTGCTTCTGCGCGAGGTCGAGCACCCACTTCGCGACGGCCTCGCCGTTCCGTCCCGGACGGGTGCTGCCGAGGATGATGCCGATCTTCGTCATGGTGCCTGTCTTTCTGAACGGGGGTGCCGTCGGGATATGAGTGACGGCTCAGAAGATCGTGCATTTAGATGTTTGCTGGATCAACTAATTCTGGCGAGACGAGAATTACAGTTTTCGGGATAGCCTCCTAGGAAGTTGTGCGGGTGGTGGGCCGGAGCTGACGGATGATGCGGAACGGTCTTGGGCGGGATGACCGACGGGTGTCCCGCTGGTCTGACGATCAGCGGGACACGCGGTGTTGTCGGCCCGGGGACTGGCGGGCCGGGACTGGCGGGCCGGGACTGGCGGGCCGGGACTGGCGGGCCGGGACTGGCGGGCCGGGACTGGCGGGCCGGGACTGGCGGGCCGGGACTGGCGGGCCGGGACTGGCGGGCCGGGACTGGCGGGCCGGGACTGGCGGGCCGGGACTGGCGGGCCGGGACTGGTGGGCCGGGACTGGCGGGCCGGGACTGGTGGGCCGGGACTGGCGGCCCGGGGCGCTTGTCGGGCGCTGCGCGCCCGACATTTCGGCTTATTGGGGGCGTTGGGCTGTTGGCTCACGAAGAAGATCAGGGCCGGCCTATGGCCGCGCGTGTTGGGCTGCGCCGATATCGGCCCGGGCGATACGACGGGTGGCGACGCGGCTACTCGGTGTGCCGGATCAGGCGCTGAAGTCGATCACGTGTCGCAAATCGTTGTTAAGAGCGCCGGATAACAACGATTTGCGACACGTGATCGTTAAGGGCGGCCTGCCGTCGCCGCCTTTCTGATGATATTTCGGACATGAGCCCCGCGCCGCGCCCCGCCGACGATCCCCGCGAGCGCCGGGCTTTCCTTCGCTCGGCGGTCCCGTTTCGCAGGGCTGCGGCTGGGGCGCTTTGTCGGTTTCGGTGGGCCACGGTGCAACGGATATTCGGGCTCACGTCTCGATTCGGCAGGGCACTGGTTTTGCGCGACCGCAGGTTCTGAAAAGCAATCGACGATGAGGCTTATTCAGCGCGGCGACCTCACGCCGCGTTGCCGCAGTTCAGCGCCGTCAAGGCGCAGCGCGGTGAATAACCCTCGATGTGCCTTGTACCGGAGACTAACGACAGTGAGGCTATTCGGCGCGGCGACCTCACGCCGGGTTGCCGCAGGTCAGCGCCGTCGGGGCGCAGCGCGCTGAATGACCCTCGGTGAACGAAGCGACCCGACGCGGCC
Organism: Catenuloplanes nepalensis; assembly: GCF_030811575.1. GTDB lineage: Bacteria > Actinomycetota > Actinomycetes > Mycobacteriales > Micromonosporaceae > Catenuloplanes > Catenuloplanes nepalensis. Next base: position 1,544,587 of record NZ_JAUSRA010000001.1, read on the forward strand.
ACCGAAACCGGGGTGTGGGGGCGGGCGGGATCAAGCTGACCGCCCGGAGTGAGGCGCCCGCCCCCACGCCAAAGAACACCGGAGGGCTACGCCCGCATCACCGTGGCAATAGGAATCCGGGCTGCCCGCAGAGCGGGAATGAACCCACCCAGCACCCCCGCGACGATCCCGGCGATGATCCCCGCCACGGCCGCCTCCCAGGGGAACGTCAGCCCCGCGAAGAACGGATCGGAAGAGCCCATCACGCTCGTAGCCACCTTCAACGCCCCCGCCGCGAATCCGATCGCCGCCGCGGCGGTGAGCAGGCCGGTCAGCAACGTCTCCGCCAGCACGATCCCGGCCAGCAACGATCGGGGGGTTCCCACCGCGCGCCGCAGCGCGAACTCCTCCACCCGTTCGCCCACGGTCGCCAGGCCCACGTTGAGTACGCCGGCGACGCCGATCAGCAGGACGAAGGCCGACAGGCCCAGGAACAGCAGGCGCATCAGGCCGATCTGTTCCTGGAAGTCCTTGCGGGACTGGACCTCGTACGGCGCGAACTCCATGCCCTTGGCCCGCAGTTTGGACGACAGCACCTGCTCGACGGGGGTCTGCCCGGCGAGCAGTACCTGGATGCCGGCGGTGTCCGTCGACGTCCATTCGGTCAGTTCGTCCATGCGGACGTAGGCCTGGGGCCAGCCCATGCCGTCGTCGATGACGCCGATGAACTGTGGGGTGACGCTGCCGCCGGTGCCGCCCTCGATGCGCAGCGCGGCCGGGACCGGGTAGCGGCTGAAGCCGAGCGCGGCCTCCTTGTTGAGGACGATGCGCGGGGAGAGGGACGGCACGGTGTCGAAGGTCAGCCATTCGCCGCTCACGTGCTGGTACGGCCGGAACGTGCGGACGTCGCCGGTGAGCGCGTTGAGCTGCACCGAGATCGCGCGGCCGATGGGCGGGCAGACCTGGTTCGGGGTGGTCTGGTTGCAGAAGTCGGCCGGGCCCTCGGTCTTGGCGTCCTCGTAGGTGCCGCTCGGGCCGGGCTGGATCGGGCTGACGCCGGACTCGCCGATGGTGGCCTGCGCCTGGACCAGGGCGACCGCGTCGGTGCGGCCGGCGACGGTGTCGGCGACGGTGTCGACGGTGCCGGCCGGGCCCCCGTAGAGGTCGGCGATGCGGGTCCCGTCGTACCCACTGGTCAGCTCGATGTCGGAGAGCAGCGCGCGTTCGGCGATGCTGGCACCGGCCTGGACCGCGACGACCGCGAGGATGCCGAGGAACAGGCTGACCATGGAGAGCAGCGTGCGGAGTTTGCGGGCGCGGATGCCCTGCAGGCCGATGATGAGCGCGGACCGGTTCCGGCCGGCGAGGCGCATCATGCGCGGGCCCGTTCGGTGAGGACTCCGTCGGTGAGGTCGCAGATGCGGTTCATCCGGGCGGCGTGGTCGCGGTCGTGGGTGACGAGGATGAGCGCGCAGCCCTGCCGGGTGGCGCCGAGCAGGGTGTCGATGACCGCGGTGCCGGTCTCGGTGTCGAGGGCGCCGGTGGGCTCGTCGGCGAGCAGGATGCGGGGTTCGCGGACGAGCGCGCGGGCGATGGCGACGCGTTGCTGTTCGCCGCCGGACATCTTGGCGGGCCGGTTCTTGGCCAGGTGGGCGATGCCGACCTGGTCGAGGGCGCCGATGACGCGGCGGCGGCGTTCGCGGCGGGAGAGCCAGCCCTGGCCGTTGACCAGGGCCATCGCCACGTTCTGCGCGGCGGTGAGGTGTTTGAGCAGGAAGAAGCGCTGGAACACGAAGCCGAAGTGGGAGCTGCGCAGTTTCGCGGCCTTGCGTTCCGGCAGGCGGTTGATCTCGCGGCCGTCGAGTTGGTAGCTGCCGTCGTCGGGCCGGTCGAACAGGCCGACGATGCTGAGCAGCGTGCTCTTGCCGGAGCCGGACCGGCCGACGATGGCGAGGCTGTCGCCGGCGTCGACGCGCAGGTCGACGCCGTGCAGGATGGTGCGCTTCTGCTCCTGGCCCTTGAGGGTCTTGGTGACGCCGGTCAGTTCGATCAGCGCGCTCATCCGACCGTCCCCGGGATGACTCCGGGGACGCCGCCCGGGTCGGGAGCGAGCTGTTCCGCGTCGGGCAGGTTCGGGCCGGGGATGGCGATCTTCTCGTCGCCCTTGAGCCCGGACTTGATCTCGATGACCTTGCCGTCGGTCAGGCCCAGGGTCACGTCGACGGTACGGCGTTGCTGCTCGCCGTCGACGATGTCGACCTTGCCCTTGCCCTGGCTGCCCGCGACCGCCTCGACCGGGAGGACGAGCACGTTCGTGGCCTTGCCGGTGACCATCTCGAGCGTCACCTCGACGCCGTTGATGAGCTTGACGTCCTTGGGTGCGGTGCAGACGAGCCGGAGGCCGGTGGCCTCGGAGCCGGTCTGTCCGGGCGCTTCCTGTTCCGGCAGCGGGGTGCCGGTGGTCTCGGGTTGCGGCGCGTCCGGGATGGTGCCGGCTGGGAGCGCGGAGATGGCGCCGCGCGGCTTGCAGTCGAACGGGCCGGGGCCGTTCTTGATCTGCGCCTTGACGGAGTCGACGGAGGCGGAGAGCCGGTACGCGTGCTCCGTGGTGATGTCCGCGACGATCCCGTACCCCGCGTGTTTGACGGAGACGACCGGCATGCCGGCGGTGACCCGCGCGCCGTCGTCGAGCAGCCGTCCGGCCAGGATCGACCCGGGCGGGATGTTGATCTCGGTGGGTTCGCCGTTGTTCCAGACGCTGGCCACCCACATGTCGGCGGTGGTCGGCTCGGTCGTGGGTTGCCGGTCGAGGTAGCGGATCTCGCCGTCGATGGGTGCGGCGACGCCGAAGACCGGGTCGATGGTGACCTTGCCGGTCAGGCTGATGGTGTTGCTGAGGTCCTGGCGGGTCGGCGTCACCGTGGTGAGCACCGTGCCCGGTGCTTCCAGTGACGGCGTCTCGGCCTCGTCGTCGGCGGGAAGCGAGCATCCCGCGAGGAGCGTGAGCGCCCCCAGGATCGGCAGCCAGCGTCTACCCACATGTCCTCCATCACCGAGTGTGATCGAACGGTAGCCGGGTCTCATCGATGTACCGGCCGGGCAGACCCTACAAGAACAAGGCAATCCGGTGGGGTACGCGGGGGAGCTCCCCCACGTACCCGTGACTCTGCGTGTTGGGGTTATCGGGTTGTGATGTTGTGGTTGTTGCGGCACCCAGGTTGCCCTCGGAGCCGCGCAGCGCGAAGAAGCCGAACATGCCGGTGGTGCGCAGCTCGCCGGGCGACGGCTCGGCCCGCCTCGACGTGAGGGGGAAGTTCGAAAGGTGACCGGCGATATCGCTGATCAGAAGTCGGCCAGTTCGGCGCGCAGCCGGAGCAGTTGTTGCAGGCGTGCGGCGTCGGACGAGGTCATGCCGGAGTGGCTGCGGTAGCGGGTGATGGACTCGTCGACCGCGGCGTAGGCCTCGGCGCGGCGGCCGGCGTCGCGGAGGAACGTGGCCAGGTTCGCGAGGTTGCGGGCCAGACCGTCCACGTCGCCGAGTGCCCGGTAGCAGGCGATGGCGTGCCGGGCCGCCGCGATCGCCTCGTCGCGCAGGCCGAGGCGGGCCGCGGTGGGGGCGAGCGTGGTCCAGGCGCGGGCCAGATCCGGCTGGTGTGACGACGCGTCACGGGCGAGGTCGGTGAATCGGGTGACGGCCTCGCGTTTCGCGTCCAGGCTCTCCCTGTCGAGGCCGAGCCCGTCCAGGCGGGTGCCGAGGTCGAGGCAGGCGTGCGCGACGTCGGCCCGGAACGTGCCCGGCTCCTCCTCGTCGAGGCCGCGCATCAGTGCGACCGTCTCCCGGCCCAGCTCGACCGCGGCCGGCCAGCGGCTGGCCTGGCTGAGGTGGGCGCTGGCGTTGTTCGCGGCGGCGGCCAGGCCGCGGCGGGCCCGGGCGGAGCGGGGTGCGAGCTCGCGGAGGATCGCGACCGCTTCGACGTCGGCGTCCGCGGCCTCGGCGAAGCGCTCCTCCTGTGCCAGCCACTGGCCGAGGTTGACCAGCGTGCCGGCCATCCGGTCGCGGGTCTCGTCGTCGGTGGGGGCCAGCCGCCGGTACATCTCGACGGCCTCGGCGGTGACGGCGGACGCGGCCGACCAGCGGCCCTCCCGGCCGAGCTGCGCGCCGCGCTCGGCGGTGGCGTCCGCGTGAGCGGCCGGTGGCCGGTGCCCGTCGGACCGGCCCCACGTGAACAGGCGACGCCACATGGCGGTCACCGTAGCGGCGCGAGCTGAGCACCAGACGGCCGTCACGTTGCGTGGCAGGGAACTCCTCAGTCCTCCGCGGACCGGCGTCCTGCGGATCAGTCCTCCACGGACGCCATGAACCAGACCGCGGCGAGGATCAGCGCGAAGGCCAGCAGGACGGTGACGGTGGTCACCGTGCGTGGATAGCGGGCCAGCGGTGCCGGGCCGTCCAGCCGTAACCGCAGGCCGGGGAGCCGGTCCGCGAGCGCGACCGTGGCCAGCCACGCGGAGCCGAGGATCCAGCCGGCCAGCACGTCCGTGGGGTAGTGCACGCCGAGGTAGATCCGGGACAGGCCGATCCCGCCGGCGAGCAGCCCGGCGGCGACCCACGCGGTCGCGCGGGCGGTGTGCGACGCGGTGGCCATGGAGACCAGCCAGGCGACGGTGCCGAGCACGACCAGGGACGTGGTGGCGTGCCCGGACGGGAACGAGAAACCGTTTTCCACGATGGCGCGCAGCAGCGGGTCGGGCCGGTCCCGCGCGATCAGCGCCTTGATGCCGGTGACCAGCAGCGCGCCGCCGCCGCCGGCCAGTGCCGCGATCAACGCGGGACGCACCGCGCGCAGCCGGACCGTCACCGTGATCGCGGCCGCGGCGAGCAGCAGCGTGAGCCCTATCTTCCCGCCGATGTCGGTCAGGCTGATCACCAGCGTGTCCCGCCAGGCCTCGCGCTGCTCCGCGATCCAGGCGACGGCGGGCCGGTCGATCACGGTCAGGTCGTCGCCCTCCAGCACCGCGTCCAGGATCTCCAGGAACACGTTGAGCAGCGTCGCGACCAGCAGCGCCCCGGCCGTGATCACGAGCAGGCTCGGTGAGACCCGGGCGAGCAGCCAGGCGAGCGCGTTCCGGCCGCGTTCCGCCTCGAGCAGCCGTCGCGCGGCGGGCCGGCCGGCCGCGACCGCGCCGAACGCGACCAGCACCGTCAGGAGCGCCAGTGCGACGCTGATGATCGTGGTTCCGCTCATCGGTCCATCCTGCCCCGCCGGTAGCGGACAGAAACCGGCCGCCGGCCCGACTAGCGTCGGCGGCATGTACACCACGGTCGCGCCCTGGGTCGTCACGGACGACACCGGCGCCTTTCTGGACTTCGTCACGACCGTCTTCGACGGCGAGGAACTCGCCCGGGTACGCACGGAGGCCGGCGCGATCGGTCACGGCGAGATCCGGGTCGGCGACACGGTCGTGCTCGCGTTCGACCGCAGCCCCGAGTGGCCGGTCATGCCGAGCCTGCTGCGCGTGTTCGTGCCGGACGCGGACGCGGCCGTGACCCGCGCGGTGGCGGCCGGCGCCCGCGTGGTCACACCGCCGGCGAACGACGCGTTCGGGCGTCGCGGCGGCCGCGTCCGGGACCCGTTCGGGAACATCTGGTGGGTCGTCGCGCAGATCGAGGAGGTGTCCGAGGACGAGATGTGGCGGCGGCTGCGGGATCCCGTCTACGCCGAGGTGATGCGGGTCGCGCAGGAGACGTTCGACGCGGAGATGACCGGGCGCGCCGAGGGCCGGAGCAGCGCACCGATCCGGCCATAGTCAGAGTCTTTGAATATCTTCTTGCCCTGATGGTCAGAGGGTCTTTATATTGGCCGCATGCACGAAGCCACGCTGTGGATCCTCTCCGCGCTCGCCGACGCGCCCCGGCATGGATACGGCGTCATCCAGGAGGTGCAGCGACTCTCCGACGGCAAGGTCCGGCTCCTGGCCGGCACGCTCTACGGCGCGCTGGACCGGCTGGCCGCCGACGGGCTGATCGCGGTCGACCGGGACGAGGTGGTCGGCGGGCGCAACCGGCGCTACTACCGGCTCACCGGCGACGGCGAGGCCGCGCTGGAGGCGGAGAGCGAGCGCCTGCGCCGCGCCGCCGAGGCCGCCACCGCACAGCTCGCCGTCCGGCGCCGGCTCGGGCTCGGCCCGGCCTCGGCGCACCGGATCGCCTGGTGACGCCGCCGCTGGGGCACCGGCTCGCCGCGCTGGCGTTCCCACCCGGGCAGCGCCGCGAGGAACTGCTCGACACGCTGGCGGAGTCCGGGGAGCGACTGGGCATGCGGGAGGCCGCGGACATCCTGTGGCACGGCGCGCGCGCCCGGCTGGGCCGGCCCGGCAACCACCTGGTCGTGCCGTTCGCGATGGTGGCGATGCTGCTCGGCGCGTTCACCGTCGCGGTGCTCGCCACCCAGCTGGCATGGAGATTCGTGCCGCCGCTGCCGGACGGCGAACGGGCCGCCGAGATCGGCAACACGGTCTTCCCCGGCATCCGCGTCTACGGCGGCGGCGACGTGCCCGACTTCGTGGGCGAGCCGGATGCCGAGGCCGGGCTCGTGCACGGCTACGTCGACTACGTCATCGGCGAGCACACCGAGGCCACCCGGGCGGTCGCCGACTACACGGCCGGCGCGCACGACCGGCTCGCCGCCGCCGGATGGGCCGTGCACCCGATCGCCGCCACCGAGTACGGCGGCCACCGGTTCTGGGCGCAGCGCGACGGCCTGGTCCTGCAGTACGAGATCTGGCACCACGCGGGCGTCCCCTGGTACGACTCGGACGGCGGCGCCCACTACTCGCTCAGCCGCGCCACGCCGGACCGGGTGTGGTGGGCCGCGCCCGCCGGTGCCCCGATCGGCGCGCTCGTCGGCTTCCTGCTCTTCGGCTGGGTCAGCCGGCGCACCGAGCGCGCCGGGGGCGCGGTCGCGCTGCTGCTGCTCGCCTACGCCTTCCCGCTGCTCGGCGTGCTGCTGTTCATGACCGAGGCGGTGCGCATGTGGTGGCGGCCGGACCCGGCCGCGCCACCGGTCCAGCCGTTCTGGCGGCCGCTGTTCTACGACGTCTCCGCGTTCCCGACGCTGCTGCTGATGCTGCTCACCGCCGGTGCGCTGCTGCTGGCGGCGCTGGTGCCGCCGTTCCCGCTGCCCCGGGTGCGCGCGCTGATCACGCGGCACCACCGGGTCCTGCTCGGCGCCGCCGCCGTCATCGTGACCGGCGCCACCGTCATGGCGTTCACCGGCGGCGACGGCACGTGCGACCCGGACGGCACCCCGCCGCCGCTCACCGCCGCCGAGATCCGGCGCAGCAGGGACGCCCGCGTCATCGTCGACCCACGCTCCACCCAGGACGAACGCAACCTGCTCCAGGCCGCGATCGGCCGCACCGGCGGCAGCCCGGCCTGGCGCGGCAACTCCGACCGCGGCGACACCGTCGCCACGATCGGCTGCATGCCGGCCGACACCCTCTGGTTCGACGTCAGCTACACCACCCCCGGCATGTACGACCGCCTCGTCAACGAGGTCAGCGGCCTGCCCGGCGTGCTCTCCGTCCACCGGACAGCCTGACGAAACCCTCCACGACCAGTTCACCGCCCACGTCAACGGCGAAAATCGAGACCACTTTCCCGCTTCCGGCGTGGGCGCTCTGGGCATGCTCCCGCGGGCACCGGTCGTCGCTGGCGCTCCTCCCTGCCGGTCCCGGCACGGCACAAACCCCAGAGACGCGGCTTCGCCGTGTATACGGCTTCGCGGCGATGCGCGGGTTTGGCGGCGAGGATTGGGCTCTCCGTTGCGGAGCACGGGCTTTCGCCGCGAAGGGCGGGCTCGGCTCGACGTCTGCAGGCCGGCGCTGTCGGCGCGCTGCGCGCTGAACAACCCAGCGCAGTCGGCCCGCCGGCGCCGTGGGCAGCAGGGCCGGCGACTTGACGCTGCGGCGGACTCATACCGAGATATCGGGCACAGAGTGCCCGGACCTGTCCGCGGCTACACCGACCAGCACGCCGGTCAGGGCAGCCGCGGCACACTGCCCAGAAGCTTCCGGGTGTACGGATGAGATGGTGCACCGAGCACGGCCGCGGTGTCGCCCTGTTCGACGATACGGCCGCGTTCCAGGACGGCGGTGTGCGCGCAGAGCGTGGCGACCACGCCGAGGTCGTGCGAGACCAGCAGCAGCGTCAGGTCGCGGGTGGCGCGCAGCTCGGCCAGCAGGTCGATGATCTTCACTCGGGTGGTCAGATCGAGCGCGCTGACCGGCTCGTCGGCCAGCAGCACACGCGGGTGGCAGACGATGGCGCGGGCGATCGCGATCCGCTGCCGCTGCCCGCCGGAGAACTCGTGCGGGTAGCGGGTCGCGGCGTCCGCGGGCAGCCCGACCGAGTCCAGCGCCTCCGCGACCCGGCGGTCGCGCTCGGCCCGGCCGGCGGCCACACCCAGCCCGCGCAACGGCTCCGCCACGATCCGGTCGACGCGCTGCCGCGGGTCGAGCGAGGAATACGGATCCTGGAACACGGTCTGCACGCTGCGCCGATATTCACGCAACCGCCCGCGGTGCAACGGCGCCCCGTCGAACCGGATCTCCCCGGCGGTCGGCCGGGCCAGCCCGAGCAGCAACCGCAGCAGCGTGGTCTTCCCGGCCCCGGACTCACCGACCAGCGCGACACTCCGTCCAGCATGGACAGCCAGCGACACGTCGGCCAGCGCCGGAACCCCGGCCCGGTAGGCGAAGCCGACGGAGGCAGCCTCGATGATCGGCTCAGTCATGCGCGTTCCCGTCACTGCTCTTCCGAATCTCGTCACCGGCGGAAGTGAGCGGCCCAGCCCCGGCGCGCCCGGGACCGGCCGCCGGAGTGCCGTTGCTCGCGGCGGATGGTGGCGCGGGATCGGAGCCGGCGGCTGGAGTGCCGTCGCTCGCGGCGGATCGTGGTGTGGGACCGGAACCGGCGGCCGTAGTGCGGTCGCCCGCGCCGGATCGTGGTGCGGGGTCGGAGCCGGCGGCTGGAGTGCCGTCGCTCGTGGCGGATGGTGGTGTGGGGTCGGAGCCGGCCGCCGGAGCGCCGTCGCTCGCGGCGGATCGTGGTGCGGGACCGGAGCCGACGGCCGGGGTGCCGTCTTCGCCGGCGGAGAGCGGTATGGCGGGTGGCGCCGCGAGGTCGAGGGCCGCGTCGAAGCGGCGGGCGCCCGCGACCAGCGTGCGCGTGTACTCGTGCGAGGGCGAGCCGATCACGGACGCGGCCGGGCCGGACTCGACCACCCGGCCGTCGCGCAGTACCAGCAGGTGGTCGGCGATCCGGGCCGCGACCGGCAGGTCGTGCGTGATGAACAGCAGGGCCATGCCCCGGTCGCGGACCAGGCCGTCGAGCAGATCGAGGATCTCGGCCTGGACGGTCACGTCCAGCGCGGTGGTCGGCTCGTCCGCGATCAGTAGCCGCGGCCGGCAGGCCAGCGCCATCGCGATCGCCACCCGCTGCCGCTGCCCGCCGGACAGCTCGTGCGGGAACGACCGGGCCGCGTCCGCGGGCAGCCGCACCTCGTCGAGCGCGGCGGCGACGGCCGCGTCGAGCGCCGCCCCGCGCAGCCTCCGCCAGCGCCGCAACGGTTCCGCGATCTGCTTCCCCACGCGCATCAGCGGATCCAGCGCGGTCAGCGGCTCCTGGAACACCACGGCCGCGACGCCACCCCGGGCCCGGATCCGCTGCCGCTCCGGCGCGACGACCATGTCAACCGCCGCCCCACCGCGTCCCGCGGGATCCTCCGTCGTGCCGCGTGCGGCGATGCCGCCCACCAGGCCGTGTGCGGCTGGGTCGCCCGCTGTGCCGTGTGCGGCAGGATCGCCCGCCAGGCCGTGTTCCACGGAGTCCTGCACCACGCCGCGGGCGGCGGGATCGGCCGCCGTGTCGCGTGCGGAGCCGTCGAGGACTGCGGAGCCGGTCGCGGTCAGGCCGGGCGGGAGCAGGCCGGTGACCGCGAGCGCGGTCAGTGACTTGCCCGAGCCTGACTCGCCGATCAGGCCGATGCGGGCGCCCGGCGCGACGTCGAACGACACGTCGTGGACGAGTTCGCGGGCGCCGTCGCGGATGGTCAGGCCGGCGACCGACAGCAGGGCGGTCATCGTGACCTCCGATCGGTCCGGCCGCGTGAGCGGCCCGGGTTTCGGGCGGCGGCCGGCGACGTCGCGACCTCCGCCAGGGGGCCGGCGGGGAGCGCCGGCGTGGTCATCGGGATCTCCGGCGGGTGGGGTCGGCGAGGTCGCGGAGGCCGTCGGCGGTCAGGTTGATGCCGATGACCAGGGCGACCAGGGCCACGCCGGGCGCGATCGCGGCGGTCGGGGCGGTGAGCACGGTGGCCTGGGCCTCGAAGAGCAGGCGGCCCCAGGACGCGTTCGGCGGTGGGGTGCCGAGGCCGAGGTAGGACAGCGACGCCTCGGCCAGGACCGCGAGCCCGGCCTGGAGCGCGAGGTTGACCAGCACGACCGGCCAGATGTTCGGCAGCACGTGGGTGAGCACGATGCGCGGCCACGACAGGCCGGAGATGCGTGCCGCGGTGATGTAGTCGCGGGACAGCACCTGCTTGACCAGGATGCGGGTGAGCCGCGCGACGATCGCGGCCATGGCCAGGCCGATCGCGAGCACGGCCGCGCCGAGCGACGCGCCGAAGCCGGCCACGATGAGCATGGCGAGCAGCAGCGTGGGGAACGCGATCAGGATGTCGAGCGTGACCGCGACCGCGTCGTCGAGCCAGCGGGACGCGAAGCCGGCCAGGAGTCCGAAGAGGACGCCGAGCGGGCCGCCGACCGTGACCGCGCCGAGCGCGGTGCCGAGCGCGATCCGGCCGCCGATCAGCAGCTGGGTGAACAGGTCGCGGCCGAGCTTGTCGGTGCCGAGCCAGTGGTCGCCGCCGGGCGGGGTCAGGCGTCCGCCGGTGGTGTCGTCCGGGGCGAAGGGCAGCCAGAGGTAGGACAGCAGCACCGCGCCGCCGATCACACCGGCCAGCACGAGGCCGAGAGTCAGATGCAGGCGTCTCACCGGTGGCCTCGCAGCAGTCGCGGGTCGGCGACGCGCTGGGCGATGTCGCCGAGGAAGCCGACGGCCAGTACCGCGAACGTGCTGACCAGCATGACGCCCTGGATGACCGGGTAGTCGCGCTGGGCGATCGCGCGGGTGAGCATGGAGCCGAGGCCGGGCAGCGCGAACACGCTCTCGATCACGACCGCGCCGAGGAACGTGGTGGCCAGCTCGATCGCGAGGACCGCGATGACCGGTGCGGCCGCGTTGCGCAGGCCGTGCCGCCACATCGCGGCGGGCAGTGAGGAGCCGAGCGCGCGGGCGGTGCGCAGGAAGTCGCTGCCGAGCACGTCGAGCGTGGCCGCGCGTACGTAGCGGATCAGGGACGCCGACATGACCAGCGCGATCGTGATCACCGGCAGCACCAGCGCGGTCACGGCCGCGCCGGGGTCGGACCAGCCGGCGGGCGGGAAGCCGCCGGCCGGGAGCGCGCGCAGGTTCAGGGCGAAGACCGTGACGAGCAGCAGACCGAGCCAGAACGCGGGTACGGCGAGCCCGAGCTGCGCGACGCCGTTGAGGATCGGCCCGTCCCACTTCTCCGCGCGGTAGGCGGCGAGGAATCCGACCGGGACCGCGATGAGCACGGCGAGGACGAACCCGGCGAGCGTGAGCGGCACGGTGACCGGCAGCCGGGCGGCGATCTCCGGCCCGACCGGCAGCCGGCTGATCAGCGAGCTGCCCAGGTCGAGCGTGACGACGTCGCCGAGCCAGGAGAGGAACTGCGCGCCGGCCGGCCTGTCTGTGCCGAGCGAGCGCCGGGCGGCCTCGATCTGCGCGTCCGTGGCGCCCACGGACAGCAGCGCGTTGACCGGGTCGCCCGGCAGCAGGCGGAGCAGCGCGAACAGCGCCACGCTGGCGAGCGCGAGGCTTGCCAGCAGTAGCGCTGTCCGGCGGACGAGGTATGCGGTCACTAGCTCTTCACGATGTCGTACACGAAGAACTGGGAGTTGCGGCCGTTGAGCGGGTAGCCCGAGAGCGCGGAGGACGCGACCACGATCTGCGGGTAGAGGTAGAGCCAGTCGCTGGCCGCCTCCTCCGCGATGATCTTGTTGGCCTGCTTGAGCAGGTCGGACTGCGCGGCCTCGGTCTTCGCGGCCTCGGCCTGCTTGACCAGGTCGGTCACGGTCGCGTTCGAGTAGCCCCAGTAGAAGTCGGGGTTGCCGTACCAGACGACGTCGCGGTCGTTGACGTGCTCCTGCATCGTGGCCTGGAAGTCGCGCTCCTGGTAGACCTTCGTGTACCACTCGTCGGACGTGATCGTGTTGATCTCGACGGTGACGCCGATCTTGGCGAGCTCGCTCTTGATGAACGTGGCCGCGGTCGGGTGCGGGTCGTAGTTCGGCGTGTCCAGCGTGAACGTGAAGCCGTTCGGCTGGCCGCCCTCGGCCAGCAGGCGCTTGGCGGCCTCGACGTCGTAGGCGTTGACCGCGGTCAGGTCCTCGTACCAGGGGTCGCCGGGCGGGACCATCGAGCCGATCAGCGCGCCGTACTCGCCCCAGATCGAGTTGAGCAGCTTCGCGTTGTCGATCGCGGCGCTGACCGCCTTGCGCACCTGCACCTTGTCGAACGGCGCGACCCGGTCGTTGAACGCCAGCAGCAGCTTGGTCGTCGACGTACCCTCGTTGATCTTATAAGCGGGGTTGTTCTCGAACTGTGCCAGCGCGTCCGGGGACTGTTCGCTGGTCACGACGTCGATCGCGTTGGTGAGCAGCGCGTTGTTCAGCGCGGTCGCGTCCGTGAAGTAGTGGAAGACCGCGCCCGCGTTCTTCGCCTTCGTGCCCCAGTAGGCGTCGTTGCGGGTCAGCGACAGCGTCGCGCCACGCTTCCACTCGCCGAGCTTGTACGGCCCGGTGCCGTCCGCGGTCGTGGTCAGGTCGCCCGCGGCCGTGTTCACGATCCAGACGTAGGAGAGGTTGTAGACGAACGAGATCGACGGCGCGGACAGCGTCACCGTGACCGTCCTGTCGTCCGGCGTGGCGATCTCCTTGACCACCGCGAGGCTCGACTTCCGCGCGGACTTCGACGTCTCCGCCGTGACCCGCTCGATGCTGGCCTTGACGTCCGCCGAGGTGAGCGCCTTCCCGGAGTGGAACGTGACGCCGTCGGCCAGCGTGAACGTGTAGGTCAGGCCGTCCTCGCTCGCGGTGTGCGCGGTGGCGAGCAGCGGCTCGACCGTACCGGCGTCGGTGAGCTTGAACAGCCCCTCGTAGACGTTGCCGTTGAGCGCCTCGGTGACGCCCTGGCCGCCGCCCGCGGTGTTGTCCAGGTTCTGCGGCTCGTAGACCGAGCCGATGTTGATGGTCGCGCCGGCGCTGTCGACCGGGGTGTCGTCACCGCCGCCACCGCAGGCCGACAGCAGCAGTGCTGAGGCGGCCGCGACGGCTGTCCATGCCCTTTTCACAGAAACTCCTAGTAGATGGTGAAACCGTCGGTGAAGACGGGAAGCTTCTCGCCGGCCTCGACCGGCAGGTGCAGGCGGTTCTGCGGCGGCGGCATGGGGCAGTTGAAGTGGGCGGAGAAGCCGCACGGCGGCACGTACGCGCGGTTGAAGTCCAGCGTGACCGTGGTCGCGCCGGGTGCGCGCGGCACGGACAGGAACCGGCCGGGGGCGTAGACGCCGTCGCCGGTGGTCGCGTCCGCGAAGACCAGCAGCAGCGTGCCGCCGTCGTCGAACGCGCTCAGCGTGTAGTCACGGCCGTCCAGCGTCAGCGCGATGTCGCCGGGGACGGCCAGCTCACGCGTACCCCCGTTGTCCTTGATGTGTTCGAACGGGATCCTCCGGGCGCCCGGCACCTCGGTGTAGGCGGCCTCGAGGACCCACGCCGGGTCGTAGTCGAAGCGGTCGACGTGGTCGAACGCGTTGATGGCGGCGGAGTCAGCGTCCCAGAGGCGCACGCCGCGCTCGGTCTCACCGGTCAGCGGGTCGGTGCGGCGCAGCCGGGTCGCGGTCACGGTGTCGCGCTGCCCCGCCAGGGCCGCGTCCGGATCGTCCGCGCCCCACCGGGTCTCGATCAGCGCGAGGTTGCCCTGCGGTGCCGTCAGCCGCGCGTGCCGCGCCCGCTGCCACTCCAGGAAATCATCCGGCGGTACGACGAGCGCCATGCCTTCCACGCCTCCCAGCTGCTGTTCCTGCCTGCGACCGCTCCTGGCAGTGACGCCGAGAAACCTACAACGTTGGTAGGTTTAATTGACAGTCCGCGCCACGGTTAGTGACGCGGACGACTCGGTCACGGTCAGCAACGCCCGGCGGGCGAGGATCTTCCTGGTCGGCGACGTGATCCAGAACGCAGCGCCGCGGCTCACACGCCCGGCGGCTCCTGCGGCCAGTCCGGGTCCGTGGGCTTCGGCGGCGCCGGCGTCTGCGGGTCGTCGAGCGGCGGGGGCCAGTCGGGGTCGGTCGGCGTCGGCGGCGGCGTGGGTGGCGTGGGCTCCTCGGGATCGGCCGGTGGCGGATCCGTCATGTCCAGTGTGTCCATTGCATCGACGATAGTCATGTTCCGCAAATGGGAACGGTGTGTGCGCACGGCGACTACCAACAGCAATGTATATACACCGGGGAGCGGATTATGCACAGAAAGTAGTTGCACGAGTTTCTCGGCGAAAGCCCAGCTCACGCACGTGATCGCAGATCTTGGCGAAGAAATCGCGCCGAACGGCATCTACATTCCGCGCCCCACAGAGAGTTATATGCGAACGGGGACGACTTTCTTGTGGGGGATCGATGATCGAGATGGGGGAGCGGGCGGCGTGAGCCAGTCGAATCACGCCACCCGATGGGACGAGACCGGGCACCTCGAAGCGCGGTATGACGCGGAGTGCAACGCCCTGATCGAGGAGACCTACGCGCGCGCCGAGGCCGTGCTGCGGCTCGGCGGCGACCACTCCGACCTGGTCCGCGGCGCGCTGCACGAGGCCTACCTGATCGCGCGCCGCAAGTGGGCGCAGATCCGCGAGTTCGAGGCGCCGCTCGGCTGGGTGATCAAGACCGCGCACAACGTGCTGCGTCGCGAGCGGGCCAAGGCCGGCCGGGAGACCGCGCTGCCGGAGGAGATGCCCGGCGCGCCCGCCGCCACCACCGACTCGTGGGAGGCCGAGCAGCTGCGCCGGTTCTGGCTGGCTCAGCTCCCGCCGCGCCAGGCCCAGGTCTTCGAACTCGCCGAGCAGGGCTTCTCCAACCCGGAGATCGGCCGCACGCTCGGGCTCGCGGACAGCAGCGTGCGGTTCTACAAGTCCGACGCGCGCCGCCGCCTCCAGGAACTGGCAGGTGCCGCCGATGCGACTCGATGACGTGCTCCGGCGCGCCGCCGGCCACCGCCCCAGCGCGCTGGAGCAGGCGCGCTTCCGCCGCGTCGCCCGGCAGGTGCTGCTCGACCACCGCCAGGACGCGGCCACACCGGACGCCGACCTGCTCGACCCGCTGGCCGCCCCGCACGACGAGGTCGCCCGGATCACCCACGCGGCCCGCATCGCCGGCCTCGGCCTCATCGCCTGGGACCGGCCCGCCGGGCGCCTGACCTGGTCGGCCGGCATGATCCAGCTGCTCGGCCGCACCCCGTCCGCGCCCCGGCACGCGTCCACCGGCGCGCCCGACGACGTGGTCACCCCGGCCGTGCTGATGTCCTGCATCCACCCGGACGACCTGGTCGCGGTCACCGCCGCGGTCGAGGACGCCTGGGCGCAGACCCGGCCTGCCGAGGTCACGTTCCGGGCCCGCCTCGCCGACGGCACCACCCGGTACCTGCACGCGCTCATCGAGGTCCCGGCCAACGGCATCGTCGCCACCTGCGAGGACGTCACCGGGCCGGAACTGGCCCGGCGCGAACGGGCCCGGCTGGCCACCCGGGAGGCGATGCTCCGCACCGGCCCCGCCGC
Organism: Catenuloplanes nepalensis; assembly: GCF_030811575.1. Lineage (GTDB taxonomy): Bacteria > Actinomycetota > Actinomycetes > Mycobacteriales > Micromonosporaceae > Catenuloplanes > Catenuloplanes nepalensis. The sequence goes on from NZ_JAUSRA010000001.1 coordinate 1,560,533, forward strand.
CGGTCTGCCGACCCGCGAATACCTGATCGACGAGGTGGATCGCGCCCGGCGGGCCGGCGACGGCATGGTCTTCGTGGTCGCGGCCGAACCGGGCACGGCCGGCCTCGGCGACGACGACCGGGACGCGCTCGCCGCCGAGATCGGCCGGCTGCTGACCGGCGCGAACCCGCCGCACGCGACGCACGGACTGGCCGCACCCGGCCTGTTCGGCGTGCTGCTGCGCGGCACCACCACGCCGGCCGAGGCGGAACGGGTCGCGGTCGCGGCCGTCGACCGGGTCCGCAACCACCTCTTCTCCGGCGTGCGGGTCAACGCCTGGGCCGGCGCGGCCTGCTTCGCGCAGGGCACCGACGCGGACGGGTTCGCACTCCTCGCCGACGCCGAGCACGCCGCCGCCGAGGCCCGCCGCACCGGCCACGTCGCCCAGATCGCGGCCACCCCGGCCAGCCGGGCCGCCAGGCTGCGGCGCTGCCGCACCGCCGTGCGCGGCGCGGTCGCCGGTGACCGGTTCACGCTCGCCGCGCAGCCGATCCTCGACCTCGACCTGAACCGCGTCACCCGGCACGAGATCCTGCTCCGGCTCCGCGGCGACACCGGCGACCCGATCGCGCCGTGGGCGTTCCTGGACACCGCGGAGCGCGTCGGCGAGATCCTTCCGGTCGACCGCTGGGTGATCGACCACGCGATCAAGCTGATCGGCCGCGGCGCGCTCGACGAACACTGCCAGATCAACGTGTCCGGCCGGTCGCTGGCCGACCCCGGGCTGCTCGACCACGTCACCCGCGCGCTGACCCGGCACCGGGTGGAGGCCGGGCGGCTCACCTTCGAGATCACCGAGACCGCCGCGATCGAGAACCGCAACGAGGCGCTGGCGTTCGCGACCGGCATCCGGGCCCTCGGCGCGCAGCTGGCCCTGGACGACTTCGGCACCGGGCACGCGTCCCTGCTGCATCTGCGCACCCTCCCGATCGACCTCGTCAAGATCGACGGCCGGTTCGTGACCGGGCTGACCCGCACGCCCGCGGACCGGGCACTGGTCGAACGGCTCACGCTGATCTGCCACGACCTCGGCATCCGGGTCGTCGCCGAGAAGGTGCCGGACGCGGAGACCATCGCGCTGCTGCGCCGCTACGGCGTGGACTTCGCCCAGGGATTCCACATCGGACGGCCGGTGCCGATGACCGACCCGGCCGGCCGGATCGAGCTCGACCTGCGCCCCATCTCGAAGCTGGGCTGAGAAGTGCATCCACTGGCACCCTGGTGGGCGGCGAACGCGGCGCAGCTGGCGGTCGAGCGCCGCCTGCTGCGCGACTACGTCGCCACGCTCACCTTCACGATCGGCTGGTGGCACTGGCTGATGACCACGAAACCGATCCGCCGCGACCGCCTCACCCTGCGCATCGACGCGCACGTCACCACGCTCCGCCAGCTCTGCGCCCCGGCCGTCCCGATCGACGCCCGGCTCGCCGAGTGCGACCACGAGGCCGCCCGTTTCCTCGCCACCGCCGACGCGCCCGCCCACGAACACGAGGACGTCGTCCGCCTCCGCGAACCCCTGCGCCGCGCCCTCGACCTCCTCGACGACATCGAGAACGACATGCTCCGCCAACCCGAGACGGACCAGAATCCTCGGGCGGATCAGAACCCTCGGGCGGATCAGAATCCTCGGGCGGACCAGAACCCCCCGGCAGATCAGAACCCTCGGGCGGATCAGAACCCTCCGGCGGACCAGAATCCTCCGGCGGACCAGAGCTGAAAGGCGGAAATTCATCTTCCCGCTTCCGGCGTGGCCACTCTGGGCATGCTCCCGCGGGCACCGGTCGTCGCTGGCGCTCCTCCCTTCCGGACCCGGCGTGGCCACCACAACCCAGACCGAGATCGGGTTTGCGGTCGGCGCGCGAGGTCGGGCTTGGTTTGGGGGCCATGCCGGGGAACCGGCAGAGAGGAGCGCCAGCGACGACCGGTGCCCAACGCCACCTAGCTTAAGTTGATCATCAACTCCGGCCTGCGCTTTCACAAAGCCCCGCCGACGTTCGCGCGGTGCTCGCCAGCCCACCCGCTGTTGCCCAGCCCTCGGACCCGCCTCTGTTGCCCAGCCTTCGGGCTGCCTCTGTTGCTCAGCCCTCGGACCCGCCTCTGTTGCCCAGGCTTCGGGCTGCCTCTGTTGCTCAGCCTTCGGATCGCCTCTGTTGCTCAGCCCTTCGGATCGGGAGCGCGAGCGATCCAGCCCGGTCGCGGCAGTCGGCGTTTGCTCAGCCCTTCGGATCGGGGGGCGCGAGCGATCCAGTCCGGTCGCGGCAGTCGGCGTTGCGTGCCGGAAATATCGTCACATTCCACCTTCCGGCGCGGACTGCCGGCCCGCGAGACGCCACCGCCGCGGCCTGAGTGATCAATCAGTGGAGCAAAAAGTAGATCAAAAATGGAAGTTGATCGCTCTTTTGCTCCACTGATTGATCACTCAGGTGCCAGGGCCGAGGTCGTCAAGGATTCCCGGCGTCGCCAGGTGATGGCCTGGGTGCTTTATCGGTCTATTTCGGGCTCATGGTGCCGGGGCCCGCATCGGCTGAGTGGCATGGGGCCGGTGCCCACGGGAGCGTGCGGGTAGGGGCGCGCCGGAAGCGGGAGCATCGCCTGTGCGAACGCTGTCGGCGGTTATCCCCTGTGGATGGTGAAGGAGCTGGACTCGGCGAAGTCGTCGGAGTTGTCGGACTCGTCGATCCAGAGCTCAACGTTGCGGTGATGGACGACGTGGTCCGGGTAGTTGACGGAGCGGAGCGTGACCGTGCCGGGCTCGGCGCCCTCCTCGGGGCAGAACGTGGCGTCCTGGCGGAACAGGTCGGAGTCGTCCGAGGTGTCGAAGCGCAGCCGGTAACCGGAGTGCCGCATGAAGCGGTCGCCGTCCTGGAACGAGAAGCACGCCGGGTCCGCGAGGCCCTCGACGACCTCCAGCGCGGGAGCGTTCGCGGTGATCACGGCCAGACCGTCCACGTTGGACATCATGGAGCTCGGCGACGCCAGCGACTCCAGCCGGTGCGGGCCGGTGGCCAGCTCCGCGGGAGCCTCGGAGGCCGGCGCGGCGGACGGGGTCGACGCGACCGGTGCGGCGGGCTGGTTCGCGGCCTCGTTGATGTCGCGCAGCTCGCCCGGCTCGGAGGCGCCGCGCCACACCAGCCAGCCGAGCGCGAACGCCGCGACCATGCCGAGCGCGACGGCGGCGGTGATGCCCGGGTGCACGCGGTTGAACAGGCCGGTTTTCGGTGGGCGGGGGTCGAGCGCGCCCTTGCCGTAGACGTTGCCTGACATACCGCTCCTCGGTTGTCGGAAGAACTCAGCCGCCGGAGGAATTCAGCCGCCGGGTGAACTCCGCTGGAGGCGAAACTGTACAAAGCCCTCGCCAGTGCCGGCCGGGGCGGGTGCGCCGGTAGGGTGATCGCCCGTGGCGGTACGAATCGACATCGAAGCTTTCCGGCAGTCCGTTCCGGCGCTGATCGCGGACGCGGCCGACCGGCTCGTCGAGGACGGCGCGGTCGGCGACCTGGAGTCCTCCGGCGGCGGCGTGCAGGCCGAGGTCGCGGAGGTGCAGACCTGGGTCGGCATCGTCGACGGCGAGATCGCCGGCGACTGTGACTGCGGGTCCGGTGAACGGCTGTGTGCGCACGCGGTCGCGCTCGCGCTCACCGCGGTCCGCGCCGGTTTCCCGCTGCTGGCCTCGGCCACGCCGCCGGGGCCGGACACGGCCGATCCGGAGCAGGCGCGCTACCTGACCGCGCTGCGCAGGCTGACCGGCCGGCAGGTCGCGGCGCTGGTGGTCGACACCGCGGTGCGGGACCGGCTGTTCGCGGCGCGGCTGCTCGGCGAGGCCGGCCTGCTCGACGCGGACGCGGCGGCGGCCGGGCTGGAGGACTTCCGGGCCGCGATCGACGCGGCGTCCGAGGACGACGACGCGTGGGAGGGCGGGGCCCGGCTGGCCGAGGAGGCGGAGATTCTGCTGCAGTACCCGGCGACCACGGCCGCGCTGGAGCTGATGGAGGACGCGCTGCAGGTGTGGGACGAGCTGTCCGTGGAGATCGCGGACGACCCGGTGGAGATCACCGAGGCGCTCGTCGAGGGCCATCGTGAGCTGTGTGACCGTCTCGGGCTGGACGAGTCGGAGGGCATCGCGCGCCTGGACCGGGTGGCGGCGTCCGTCCGGAACGGGACGATCGTGCCGTCCGGCCGGTAGCCTGGGTCCGGTGTTCGAAGCGGATGGCACGGACCTGCTCGGCGTACCCTATGAGCGGTTCGTCCTTGACTGTGGGCGGGACGCGCAGGGTGCGCTGATCGCGACGCTGGTGCGCCGCCGGCCGGACCACGGCGGCGGGCGGCGGGCCGTGCTGATGCTCGGCGGGCTCGCCGACTACTTCTTCCAGACGCACGTGGCCGATCATCTGGCCGCCGGCGGCTGGGGCGTCTACGGCCTCGACGTGCGGCGGTACGGGCGGAGTCTGCTGCCGCACCAGACGCCGAACTTCTGCCGGTCGCTGACGGAGTACTACCCGGAGCTGGACGCGGCCGTCGCGCACCTGACCGCGGACGGCGTGCGCGAGATCGTGCTCTGGGGGCATTCCACCGGCGGGCTGATCGGGTCGCTGTGGGCCGCGGACCGGCCGTCCCCGGCGATCCGCGGACTGTTCCTGAACAGCCCGTTCCTGGACTTCGCGCTGCCGTGGGCGCTGCGCCGGCCTGCCATGGCCGCGGTGTCGGTGGCCGCCCGGTTCGCGCCGCACGCCGTGATGCCGCACCCGACCTCGGACGCGTTCGCGGTGGCCACGCACGCCACGCTGGGCGGCGAGTGGTCCTACGACCTGGCGCTGAAGCCGGCCCGCGGGCACCCGATCCGGCTCGGCTGGCTGGCCGCGATCCGCGACGCGCACCGGCGGGTCCGGCGCGGGCTGGGCCTGCGCATGCCGGTGCTGGTCGGCTCGTCGGACCGCTCGTTCAACTGGGTGTCCGGCCCGCGGGAGGACATCCACCGCACCGACATCGTGCTGGACGTGGCGCACATCCGGCGGTGGGGCGCGGCCCTGGGGGAGCACGTCACGCTCGTCCGCTTTCCGGGCGCCCTGCACGATCTGACGCTGTCCGCGCCGGGTGTCCGGTCCGCGGTGCTGCGCCGGTTCGACGAGTGGGCCGCGTCGCGATTCTCGAGTGACGCACCCGCCGAAAACTTGAATGATTCCAAACTAGTGGCCTAAGGTCATCGGCGTGACGTCCGACCTCGCGGCGCGGCTGCGGGCGGTCTCGTTGCGCGTGACCCGTCCCCGGCTGGCGGTGCTCGCCGCGCTGCAGGACCACCCGCACGTCGACACCGACACCGTGATCTCCCTGGTGCGCGCGGACCAGCCCATGGTCTCCCACCAGGCGATCTACGATGTCCTGCGTGCGCTCACGGACGCCGGCCTGGTCCGGCGCATCCAGCCCGCCGGTGCGACCGCGCGGTACGAGACGCGGGTGGCGGACAACCACCACCACCTCGTGTGCCGTTCCTGCGGCGCGATCGTCGACGTCGAGTGCGTCCACGGTCAGGCCCCCTGTCTCACCGCCTCGGACGACCACGGGTTCGCGGTCGACGAGGCGGAGGTCGTGTTCTGGGGCACGTGCCCTCTTTGTTCTGCATCATCAGTGGAAGGAACCAGATGAGCGACGTTCAGGACCCGAAGGCCGGCGGCTGCCCGGTCGCGCACGACTCGGTGACCGCAACCGGCAGCGAGAGCGAGAACCCGGCGATCGACTCGCCGACCCCGAAGACCGGCGGACGCCCGCGCACCAACCGTGACTGGTGGCCCAACCAGCTCGACCTGTCGGTGCTGCACGCACACTCCTCCAAGGGCAACCCGCTCGGCGAGAACTTCGAGTACGCGAAGGAGTTCGCCAAGCTCGACGTCGAGGCGATCAAGCGCGACATCACCGAGGTGCTCACCACCTCGCAGGACTGGTGGCCGGCCGACTTCGGCCACTACGGCGGCCTGATGATCCGGATGAGCTGGCACGCCGCCGGCACGTACCGCATCCAGGACGGCCGCGGTGGCGCCGGCGACGGCGGGCAGCGGTTCGCGCCGCTGAACAGCTGGCCGGACAACGCCAACCTGGACAAGGCTCGCCGCCTGCTCTGGCCGGTCAAGCAGAAGTACGGCCAGAAGATCTCCTGGGCCGACCTGCTCGTCCTCGGCGGCAACGTGGCGCTGGAGTCGATGGGCTTCGAGACGTTCGGCTTCGGCTTCGGCCGCGTCGACGTGTGGGAGCCGGAGGAGATCTTCTGGGGCCCGGAGGACACCTGGCTCGGCGACGAGCGTTACTCCACCGACGCGCTGCCCGAGGGCGTCGGCGCGGCCGAGATGGGCCTCATCTACGTCAACCCCGAGGGCCCGCGCGGCAGCGCCGACCCGCTGCTCGCCGCGAAGTTCATCCGGGAGACGTTCGCCCGGATGGCGATGAACGACGAGGAGACCGTCGCGCTCATCGCCGGCGGCCACACGTTCGGCAAGACGCACGGCGCCGCGCCCGCGGACGGCCACATCGGCCCGGAGCCGGAGGCCGCGCCGCTGGAGGCGCAGGGCCTCGGCTGGCTGAACACGCACGGCACCGGCAAGGGCGGCGACACCATCACGTCCGGCCTGGAGGTCACCTGGACCGACAAGCCGACGCAGTGGTCCAACCGCTTCTTCGAGATCCTCTTCGGGTACGAGTGGGAGCTGACCACCAGCCCGGCCGGCGCGAAGCAGTACGTCGCCAAGAACGCCGAGGCGATCGTGCCGGACGCGCACGACCCGGCCAGGAAGCACCTGCCGACGATGCTGACGACCGACCTGTCGCTGCGCGTCGACCCGGCCTACGAGAAGATCTCCCGCCGCTTCCTGACTCACCCGGAGGAGTTCCGGCTCGCGTTCGCCAAGGCGTGGTACAAGCTGCTGCACCGGGACATGGGCCCGGTCAGCCGCTTCCTCGGCCCGTGGGTTCCCGAGGCCCAGCTCTGGCAGGACCCGGTGCCGGCCGTGTCCGGCCCGCTGGTGTCGGACGCCGACGTCGCCGGCCTCAAGCAGATCATCCTGGACTCCGGCCTGACCGTGTCCCAGCTGATCTCCACCGCCTGGTCGTCGGCCGCGAGCTTCCGCTCCACCGACAAGCGCGGCGGTGCGAACGGCGCCCGCATCCGCCTGGAGCCGCAGCGCAACTGGGAGGTCAACCAGCCGGCGCAGCTCTCCGAGGTGCTGACGAAGCTGGAGGGCATCCAGGCCGAGTTCAACGCGGCCGGTGGCGCGCAGATCTCGCTCGCCGACCTGATCGTGCTGGCCGGTGGCGCCGCCATCGAGAAGGCCGCGGCCGACGCGAACGTCCAGGTGACCGTGCCGTTCCACCCGGGCCGCACGGACGCCTCGCAGGAGCAGACCGACGTCAACTCGTTCAAGGTCCTGGAGCCGCGCGCCGACGCGTTCCGCCAGTACCTGCGCCCGGGCGAGAAGACCCAGCCGGAGATCCTGCTGGTCGACCGCGCCTACATGCTCGACGTCACCGCGCCGGAGATGACCGCCCTGATCGGCGGCCTGCGCGTGCTCGGCAACAACGTCGGCGGCTCGCAGCACGGCGTGCTCACCTCGCGCCCCGGCGTGCTCACCAACGACTTCTTCACCAACCTGCTCTCCCCGGGCACGCGGTGGAAGGCGTCCGAGACCGACGAGCACGTGTACGAGATCCGCGACCTCGCCACCGACAAGGTCATCTGGACCGCGACCGCGGTCGACCTGATCTTCGGCTCCAACTCGCAGCTGCGGGCGCTGGCCGAGGTCTACGCGAGCGAGGACGCCCGCGAGAAGTTCGTCGAGGACTTCGTCAAGGCCTGGGTCAAGGTCATGGACAACGACCGCTTCGACCTGAAGTGACCTGGTCGTAAGCAGAACGGGCCCGGCTGAGAGGCTGGGCCCGTCTCCGTCTCTACTTCCAGAACGGCTTGCGCCGCTTCGGCTGCGGTCCCTCACCCGCGGTGTCGCCGGTGTCGGCGACGAACGCGTCCAGCAGGCGGAGCGACTCGGACCAGAGGGTGGCCAGGTCGCCGAGGCCGCTCAGGAGCAGGCGCTTCAACTCGGCCAGGGGCCGGACCTCGGACTCGGGCACGCCGGTGAGGACGGCGTGCAGCCGGGTCGCGAGGTCGTCGAGCAGGTCACGGCGCTCCATGATGGACAGCTCGGCGGACTCGCGGAGGCGGGTGACCTCGGTGCGGGCGAAGGCGGCCAGTTCCGCACGAGGCTCGGGCCGCACGTCGCGGGCGGCGGAGACCATCGGCGCCATCGCCGGGCTCGGAGACGCGCTGGGAACCGGGCGGGGGGCCGGCCTCGGGGCGGGACGAGGAGTCGGACTCGGGGTCGCCTTCGGGGCCGGTGCCGATTCTGGAGCCGCCGGGCGCGGGGACGGCGAGACGGGCCCACCGCCACTGGACGCCGGCGGGGGAGCGTAAGCCGGCGGAGCCGACTCCGTGGGCGAGGGTGCGGAAGCCGGCGGTGCGGGCGGGGGAGCGCCGAACGCCGGTGCGTCGCTGAAGGAGGCCGCGCCTCCGGCCCGGAAACCGCCGCCGCCGGTGCGGAAGCCGCCGTCGGCCGCGGTCGCGCGGAATCCGCCGCCGGCGGCCCGGCGCAAACCGGCGGGACGCATGCCGCCGGGATGCACGCCGCCGGGACGTCCGGCACCCAGCGCATCGGGCGTCTCCCAGCCGGACGGCGACTCCACCGGCTGCGTCACCCGGCGGGTCGTGCCGCCCTCGGTGACCACCCGGGTGTCCACGGCCAGCCACGCCGTGAAGCGGCACAGCACCCGGTGCCGCAGCGACGTCGCCACGATCTCCGGTTCGAGGTGGACCTCGCCGATCGTGTAGCGGTCCTCCAGCTCGCGCAGCCGTGCCCGCGCCCACTGCGCGGTCACCGCGGTCTCGTCGCTGCGCCGGACCGGCACCTCGACCGTGAACTCCGCGTCGTCGCGGGTGCGGCCGCGGACGGTCAGCGACGACGGCACGTCGCCGGAGGCCCTTTCGAACAGCACCAGCGGTACGCCCGGGAAGATCGACTCCGGGCGGCGCGCCGGGAAGCCGGACACGGTCACGCCGGTGACCAGCGGGGCGGCGATGCGGCGGTGGATGCGGTCCATGGCCTCGTCGAGGCGGTCCTCGCTCTCGACCAGTTCGCAGCGGCCGGCGCCGGCGGCGGCCAGCCGGCCGAGGAAGCCGGCGTTGACCGCGCGGTCGATGCCGACCGTGTGGACGCGCACGCCGGACGCGAGCGGGCCGGCGTGCGCGAGGATCTGGTCCTCGTTGCCGACCTGCCCGTCCGTGATCAGCACCAGCACGCGGTCCCGGCCTTCCGATGTGGACAACAGCCGCAGCCCGGCCTGCAACGGGGCCAGGATCTCGGTGCCACCGCGGGCCTGCGCACCGGCCACCCATTCGACCGCACGGAACCGGTTGCGGTCGGTCGCCTCGGACAGCCCGTCGCCGAGCGAGGCCGGCCGGTCGATGTGGTTGTCGAAGGTGAGCACGGCGAAACGGTCCGCCGCGGTGAGCGTGTCGACGATCCGGGCGGTGGCCCGTCGCGCGGTCACCATCTTCCAGCCGTGCATGCTCCCGGACCGGTCGAGCAGCAGCACCACGTCCTTCGGCCGGGGCGCGCCGGCAGCCGCGGGAGGCAGAACCACCATCTGGTAGGTGCCCCCGTCGGCGTCGGGCACGAAGACCGCGCCGGAACCGGAGCCGGAGTACGGGAGCCGCAGGATGAAGTCCCGGTCCGCGCGCTCGCCCGGCAGGATCTCGATCCGCCCGCCGTCCTGGGTGACCGCGTGCAGGCTGGAGCGCACCTCGCTCAGCGGCAGCCCGGCCGTGTCGAGGTCGACGCCGATCGACAGGCGCAGCGGGTGCGGGAAGCCGGGCAGCAGCACCGGCGGCGTGATCCGGGACGCGTCCGGGACCGCGTCGGTGTCGCGGACCCGCCCGTCGCCGGCCTGTTCGCCGGGCAGCGGCGTGCCCGGGACGTAGCGTGGCGCCACGACCAGCGGGAACCGGAAGGTGGCCGCGTCGTCCTCCCAGGCGAGCGGGCCGGTCAGTGACAGTGTCACGGTGACGCGCTCGCCGGGCAGGATGTTGCCGACGCGCATGGTGAACACGTCCGGCCGCTCCTCCTCCGCGATGGAGGCGCGCTGCCCGGCCGCGATCGCGGCGTCGTAGGCCTCGCGGGCCGCCCCGCGTTCCCGCAGGTCGGCCTCGATCGTGCGGTCGTCCGCGGTCATGGTCATGCCGGTCACGGCCGCGCGGTCCGGCAGCGGGAAGACGTAGGTCGCCTCCAGCGGCTCGTCGAACGCGTTGACGAACTCGGTGGTGACGACGGTGCGGGCGACGAGTCCGCTGATCCTGGCCCGCACGTCCAGCCGGTCGAGCGGCAGGTTGCCGCGCGGCGTGCTGAGCGTGCCGAGGCCGGCGTCCGGCCGGGGCGCGGCCGGTGCGATCGGGACGACGGGCAGTGCGGTCACGGTTCTCCCCCATCAGTGAGCCATTGTCGGCCGGACCTGTGTGGCCGGCCGGCACGGCGTCAGTCATCGGTCCGGGTGCGCCCGGTCGAAAAAAGCCCGGTCGAAGAAAGCCCGGTCGAAGAAAGCTCAGTGAGCAGGCCACGGGCCCGGAGCAGGTCGATCAGCGGCTGGGCGGCGTCGGCGAGGTCCTCCAGATCGGAGCCTGACGGTCGCACCGGCAGGAGGAGGAAGGCGCCGCCGCCCAGTGCGACGCCCCCCACCTCCCGCACGCCGCCGGTTGCCGGGGGGTCGGACGGCGCGGCCGGCGGGGTGGCCCAGAAACGCGGCCGGGCCGCCGGTTGCGCATCGGTTTTCAGAAGATCCGCGGGTACGCGAGCGAGCGCGGCCAGCTCAGCGTCGGTCGCACCGGCCAGCTCGGCCTGGATGGCGGCGAGTGAGTGGCCGTCGGCCTGGCGGCGCTTGACCGCGACGATCTGCAGCAGGTGCCGCGGCCCGTAGAGCGCGGTGCGGCCGCGCATCGCGGTGGCGCGGTCGACGAGTCCCGTCGTCGCATACCACCGGACGGCGCGGCGGTCGGGCAGCTCGCGGACCCGGCCGTTGGGGGCGCCGGGGTATTCGGCCGCGAGGGCCTCCCGCACGCGCTCCAGCAGCTCCTCCATCGTCCACATGCCCGCCATCTTGACACTGTCATCGTGACAGTGTCAATGGCTGCACTAAACTGCCCGGCATGAGCGAGCTTGCGAGCGAATCACCGGCTCGGCGCCGACCGCGGCGTCGCCGCGGCCGGCCGGGGAGTCCGGCATGAGTGAGCGGCTTTCCAGCCGGGAGGTGTCCCGGCGGGCGGTGCGGCGGCAGATCGAGACGGTCGCGATGGAGCTGTTCCTGGAGTCCGGGTTCGACACGGTCACGATCGACCGGATCGCGACCGAGGCCGGGGTGTCGCAGCGGACCTTCTTCCGCTACTTCCCGACCAAGGAGGACCTGGTCGTCGGCGACCCGATGGAGTTCGGGTCGATCCTGCGCGACCTCCTCGAGGCGCGCCCGGCGGACGAGCCGGCGGCGGAGGCGGTGGAGCACGCGCTGGAGGAGTTCACCGGTCACGTGCACCGGAACCCGGCCGCGCTCGGCATCTCGAAGATCATGTTCACGCTCGGCACGCCGGGCCTGCGTGCCAAGCACATCGAGAAGAACGCGGTGTGGCAGGAGCTGCTGCTGCCGGACGTGCTGCGCCGGCTCGGCGACGCGCCGGACGCGGAGCTGCGCGGCCGCGCGCTGATCGCGTCCGGGCTCGCGGTCTTCGAGACCGTGCTGGCGTTCTGGGCGTCGCACGGTGGCGACGTGCGTGAGCTGCTGCTTCGCGCGTTCGGCGAGCCCTCCAGGAGGCAGTGACTGGCAAATGTGGCAGTAACCGGCATGTTCGGCATAGGCTGTCAGCGAGGAAGCACCTCGCTGACGGGAGTTCACGCATGTCTCGCATCACCACGCCCTACGGCTTTCACACCACGGCCGACGAGGTCGCGGCCGGTCACGACCTGGCCGGCCGGCGCGCGATCGTCACCGGCGGCGCCTCCGGCATCGGCCTGGAGACCGTCCGCACGCTCGTGCGGGCCGGCGCGGACGTGACCGTCGCGGTCCGCGACCCCGACGCCGCCCAGGCGGCACTCAAGGACGACACCGTCCGGATCGCCCGGCTCGACGTCGCCGACCCGGACAGCGTCCGCGCGTTCACCGCGGCCTGGGACGGCCCGCTGCACCTGCTGATCAACAACGCCGGCGTGATGGCGGTGCCGGACCTCCGCCGTACCGCCGGGGGAATCGAATTGCAGTTCGCCACCAACCATCTCGGCCACTTCGCGCTGGCCACCGGCCTGCACGGCGCGCTCGCGGCCGCGGGAGGGGCCCGGATCGTCGCGCTGTCGTCGGCCGGCCACCACGTCGCCCCGGTCGACTTCGACGACATCGACTTCGAGAACCGGCCGTACGACCCGTGGGTGGCCTACGGCCAGGCGAAGACCGCGACCGTGCTGTTCACGGTGGAGGCGACCCGCCGCTGGGCCGCGGACGGCATCCACGCCAACGCGGTGTCGCCCGGCGGCGTCATGACCAACCTGCAGCGCTACATCCCGGAGGAGACCCGGGCGCAGTGGGAGAAGGCGCCGATCCTCAAGACGCCGCAGCAGGGCGCCGCGACGACCATGGTGGCCGCGCTCGCACCGGAGTTCGACCGCGTCGGCGGCAGGTACCTCGAGGACTGCGCCGAGGCCGAGGTCATCGACGACGACGCGGAGGCCGGCCTGGCCGACCCCGGCGTGCGCCGCTGGGCCCTCGACCCGGCCGCGGCGCGACGCCTCTGGGAGGTCTCTACGGCGTTCGCAGCCCGTTGAGCATCACGTCGAGGTAGCGGTGGGTGACCGCCCGCCGCGCCTCGGCACCCGGATGCACCCGCACCGCGTAGATCACGCCGCACATCAGCGGCAGCAGGTCGGCCCGCGTCACCTCGGGCCGGACCTGCCCCGCCTCCCGTGCGCGGTCGAGCAGCCGCCCGGACAGCGAATCCAGGCGGGCGCGCAGCTCGGCCGTGCGCGGCAGCACGTAGGAGCCGGCCGCCAGCGCCGGCTGCATCGACGCGTCGTCGAGCTGCGCGTCCAGCAGCGCGAGCAGGTACCCGGCGAACGCGTCCCCCGGATCGTCCCGCTCGGCCGCGTGCTCCGCGTGCGCGACCAGCGCCGCGAGGCTCGGCGTCGCGATCGTCTCCAGCAGCGCCTCCGGCGTGGGGAAGTGCCGGTAGACCGTGGCGACGCCGACCGAAGCGGCCCGCGCCACCTCGTTGAGCTGCACCGGAACGCCCTCGTCCACGAAGCGCCGCCCGGTGTCGACGATGCGCTGCCAGTTGCGGGCCGCGTCCTTGCGCAGCGGTGGCGTGGTCATGAGACGAGGATAACCGGATAGCTCATCCACTTCATGCTACGTTGAAGCGGATTGGTTATCCGTTTTGGAGGCGTCATGACCACCGTGCAGCTGAGCACCGCGACGATCGAGGCCGGCGGGCGCACCCGCACCTACACGCTGGCCGCGCCCACGGACGGCTTCGACCGCCTGCTGCTGGTCTTCCACGGATCCGGGCAGAACGCGGCCCGATTCCGGTCGTTCACCGGCAACACCTTCGACACCCTTCCGGGTACGGCGGTCGCGTACCTCGACGGCTTCCGCACCAACTGGAACGACGCGCGCCTGGCCAACCGCTTCCCGGCCCGCACCGCGAACATCGACGACGTGGCGTTCGCCGCCGCGGTCGCCGGCCGGGTCGCCGAGGGCCGCCCGGTCTACGCCGCCGGCTACTCCAACGGGGGTGGCATGGTCATCCGCCTGCTGCACGAGCGCCCCGACCTGATCGCCGGCGGCGCCGTCATCGCGGCCGGCCAGCCCACCCCCGACAACTTCCTGCTGCCCGAACTGCCCGTGGTCCCGCGCCCGGTCCTGCTCATCCACGGCACCCGCGACCCGATCGTCCCCTACCGGGGCGGCCGGATGGCCGCCTGGGCCCGCATCGTCTTCCGCGCCGGCGGCGCCCTGCTCTCCGCCCCCGACACCGCCGCCTACTTCGCCGCCCGCAACGGCGTCACCGCGGCCCCGGCCACCACCGACCTGACGCCCGAGGTCACCCGCGTCGACCACCACCAGGACGGCCACGCCCCGGTCCGGCTCTTCACCGTCCACGGCGGCGGCCACACCATCCCCAGCCCGGTCGCCTCCCCCGCACTGATGGGACACACCACGCCCGACCTGCACACCACCACCGCGATCACGGACTTCTTCGGCTTCTAGGCGATCGGTGAGGCGGATGGCCTCACCACCCCGGGGTGGCGACCTGGAAAGAGGCGCGCGCTGGTCGCGTCGCCGGTCTCCGCGCGGTGGAGCCGTAGCGCAGTGGTCGTCGCGCCCGTGCCCGAGCTGGAGGACGCCGGTTCGGATCCGGTCGGCTTCACCGCCCTGAGATGTGAAATGGGATGGCCATATCGGAGCGTGGGCCGTACAATCTGCGGCCGTGGCGCGAAAGATCATCAACATCTTCGGTGTGGACCAACCGGTTGAGGCGTGGGTGGATCCGCTCACCGGGCGGGCCCGGGTCGGCGTCGCCGGGCAGGGTGTGGCCGAGAACGACGGGTTGACCTTTCGGCTGCCCGGTGCGGAGGGGCATCCGGTCGTCGTCCGGGCCACCGCGGGGACGCTGGAGCCGTACCCGGTGCTCACGATCCGGGACGTCGATCATCACATCGGGCCGCCGGCGCCGCCGGTGCTCCGGGCGCTGATCTTCGTACCGGTGATGCTCGCCCTCATGTTCCTGATCTTCTTCTGGACCCTGCCCGTGGGCGCGGCGCTGGTCTATCTCAACATCGTGATCGTCCGGACCGGCCTGCCCGACCCGGCGAAGGTCGCGCTCTGCCTGCTGCCCACCATGGCCGCGATCGCGGTCGTCTGCGGCACGCCCACCGGCTGATACCGGCTATGGCACGTCCCTGAGGTCCGCCGTCGGTGCCGGGCCGGTCGGCGCGACCACCGTCCGGTTGCAGAAGGCCAGGCCGACGACGCTCAGCGACATGATCGCGAAGACCGCGACCAGCAGCAGGACGATGCGTGCGCCCCCGGCGCGGCTCCTCGGCGGTGCGGCCGGCCGGCGCCGGGCCGGTGGGCGCGGGCGGCGCCGGGCCGATGGAGGCGGCGGGACGGCCGCGCGCGTCGCGTGCAGTATCGGGTCGAGCAGCTCGCGGGCCGTCTCGGCCGTCAGCTCACCCGCGTCATCGGGGACCCGGCCGGCGAACGGGCCGGCGAGCGCGACGTCTCCCACGGCGATCACCGCCGAGGTCAGGCCGCGCTCCTCGATCTCACCGCGCGCGGCGGCGAGCCGGTCACCGGTGGTCTGCGCGCCGGCGACCAGCACGACCGGTGCGCCCAGCGTGGCGGCGAGGTCGGCGAGGCTCCAGCCGGCCCGCTCGTCCGCGCCGACGATCAACACCACCTCGTGGGTACGGGCGAGCGCGTCGGACACCCGGACCGCGTCCTGCCGGCGCAGGGGCTGCCGCGCGCCGTCCCGGACGGCGACCCAGGTGGCCAGGTGCGCGGCCGGTCGCGGGGCGGGCGGGCCGGTCACCCCGATCGCCACGACCGCGACCCGGGCGGTGGACGCCGCCGCGAGCGCGGTGACCGCCGGCTCCCAGCCGGCCGTGGCCGGGACGGGCGCGACCGTCCACTGTCCACGCGCGGGCCAGGCCGCCGGTGCCGTGGCCGGCTCCGCGGGTGTCTCCGGGCCGATGCGGGTCAGGCCGGATCCGGCCCGCAGCTTCGGATCCAGGAATCCGCGTGCGATCACCGCGTCCAGTTCCGGCACGTCGGCGGGGATCCGCCCGTCCGGTTCGGCCGGCAGCCGCTCCGGTGCGGTACCGACCGTGACCAGCGCGGACGCCAGTCCGCGGGCTTCCAGCGCCTCGACGGTCGTGTAGTTCACGCCGCGCGGATCGTCGCCGACGACCACCACGGCCGGTGCGCCGAGCGCGGCGGCCAGATCGGCGGTCGTCCAGCCGTTGCGCCCGGTCGGTGCCGTCAGGCCGGCCGCGCCGGCGACCAGCACCAGGTCGTGCGTGCCGGAGAACGCGTCGACGATGCGCAGCGCGTCCGCCAGGCGCAGCGGCTGTGTCCCGCCGTCGTGCAGCTCGGCCCAGGAGGCGACGTGCGCCAGCAGCCGTTCCGGCGGCGGCGCGGTGACACCCGTGGCGATCACCGCGACGCGCGCGGGGGTGGCCGCGGCGAGCACCGCGGCGACCAGCGCCCAGTCCGCGGTCGGCGACGTGGGGACGACGACCCAGGTCCCGCTCTCCGGCCATCTCCGCCCCACGATGATCACAATACGTGGGCGCTGCGGCCGGCTCGCGCGTATGCGGACCGGCCGCCGTCGGTATCCCGCCTATCCGCGGGGCGGGGCCAGGCGGTAGACCAGGCCGGCCGCGTCGTCGGACACGTAGAGCGCGCCGTCCGGGCCGGGGATCGCGTCGACGCTGCGGCCCCAGCGGGTGCCGTCCGGGTTCTGGAAGCCGGTGACCAGGTCCTGAGGCGGGGTGAGCGTGCGCTTGCGGTTGTCCCAGGCGCTGTAGACGACGGACGGCTCGCGCGGCGGCGTGCGGTTCCACGAGCCGTGCGAGGTGATCAGCGCGCCGTTGGACAGCGACCTCGGCAGCGCGGAGTCGTGCGTGAAGGCGAAGCCGAGGGGCGCGCTGTGCGCGGGCAGGCCGAGCGCGGTGCGGTCGACGGTGGAGCAGTCGAGGATCGCGCCGTCCGGGTTCCGCAGCGGCTGGGCGACGTACCCCAGGTCGGTCAGGTGTTCGCGCCCGGTCGTGTCCGGCACGCAGTAGGGCCAGCCGAGCTCGGTGCCCGCGGTGATCCTGGCGACCTGGTCGACCGGGTTCTCGTTGATGTACGACGGGACCAGCTCGCCGTACTGCCCGGTGTCGTCGCGGAACGGGTACGGCTGGTTGTCAGCCTGGTTGATCGACGCCCACAGCGTGCCGTCCGGCGCGAGGTCCAGCCCCGAGCCGTTGCGTACGCCGGTGGCGACGAGCCGGTCGCCGGTGCCGTCCAGCCCGGCCCGGCGGATCGTGGCCCGCTCCGGCGTGGTGGCGGTGCGGTCGACCGGGTCGTCGTTGGTCAGCGACCCGAGGTTGTAGAAGACCTGGTCACCGCGGATCACCGGGGTGATCCGGTCGTGGCCGCCGCTGGGCAGCCCGTCCACGATCACCCGCTGGCGGGACACGGCACCGTTCGCGTAGTCCCAGGCGACGATCCGGGTCCGGTCGCCGACGACCAGGATGTGCCGGCCGTGCCGGGTGGCGATGTCGAGGCCCTGCGGGTGGTTGAGGCCGCTGATCAGCGTCGTCACCGCCGGTCCCTGTCCGCCGGCCGCCGGGGTGAGCGCCATGACCGTGCCGGTGGCGCCGGTCGAGACCAGCAGGCGGCCGTCCGGTGTCCAGGCCAGCCGCCGCGCCCCGGGCACGTTCGCCCAGACCTCCGCGGTCCAGCCCCGGCGCAGGTTCAGTGACTGCCCCGCCGCGGCGCCGGGGTCGACCCCGCCGGCCACGGTCAGCGCCACCGGCGACAGGTGCCCGGCCCCCGGCGGGGTCTGGGCGAGGCCGGGCGCGCCGAGCGTGACCACCAGCCCGAGCGACACCACCGCCGCGGCACCGGATCGACGTCTCCACGCGGTGGCGGGAAAGGACATGGGCATGGCTGACACCTCTCGTCGACGAACCTACGAATCGACGATAGTAAAAGTGCTGCTGTGCCGGGAGATTTTGGCGTGCTTCCATCCGGCGAGAACATGCTGCGGTGTGGCTTCTCGCTCCTCTACGAACGCCCCAGCCGGCGCCGGCAGGCATAACCGACGTTCACCACCCCGAAGACCATTTTCCGGCCCCACCGCGCTTCCGGCGCCTGCGGGCGGACGGGCACCCCGATCATGTGAGGGGTGGTCGTTCCCGTGGGAATCGGGACGCGCGCGATGCGGCGTCAGCAGGCCGGGAATCGCGGTTCGTCCCGGCCACGGCGGGACCGGCTCCGATGCCGCGAGCGGAGTGGAGCGAAGCGGAGACGGAGCCCGCGGCGAGGTTGGCCCGCGGGAGCATGCGGGCTGCACCACGCCGGAAGCGGGAAGATCTAGCATTTGACCTTGAATGTGGTGTTCCGGGGCGGTGGCGGCCGGCTGCCGGCGTTTGAGGGCCGCGACCAGGACGAAGCTGACGCTGACCAGCAGGGCCCAGGAGCCCAG
The DNA here is from genome assembly GCF_030811575.1 of Catenuloplanes nepalensis. Classification (GTDB taxonomy): domain Bacteria; phylum Actinomycetota; class Actinomycetes; order Mycobacteriales; family Micromonosporaceae; genus Catenuloplanes; species Catenuloplanes nepalensis. The sequence goes on from NZ_JAUSRA010000001.1 coordinate 1,578,888, forward strand.
CTTGGACAGGTGGACCACGCGCCAGACATCGCCCTGGTCCGGGTACTGCCAGGCGCCCAGGAAGGTGGCGGCGTTCTCTGCCAGCCAGAGGGAGCCGCCGATCAGGACGAACGACAGCGCGAGCGGCATCGAGTAACGCACGGTACCGACGCGGAACGTGACCGTGGTGCGCCAGGTCGCGGCCAGCAGCCCGAGCGCACCGAGCAGGCGCAGGTCGGGCAGCCAGTGGTGGGTGAAGAAGTTCGCGTAGATGAACATCGCGGCCGCCGCGGTCGGCCAGGCGCGGTAGCCGATCAGCCCGAGGTCGAGCCGCCGCCACGCCTGGCACAGGTAGCTGCCGACCGCCGCGTACATGAATCCGCTGTACAGCGGCACGCCGCCGATCTTGCTGAAGGCGTCCTCCGGGTACGACCACGAGCCGGCCCGCACCTTGAACAGCTCCAGCGCCAGCCCGACCAGGTGGAACAGCCCGATGACCAGCACCTCCCGCCCGGTCTCCACGCGCAGCAGCCAGAGCAGCCCGGTCAGCACCAGGCAACCGACCAGCAGCGCGTCGTACCGCGCGATCGGCAACGGCAGCACGCTGGTCACCGCCAGAAGCCCGAAGACCACACCCGCGAACACACAGCTCGCGGCCTCCTGATATCCGAACCGAAGCAGTTGGCGCATGACATCGATGCTTCAGGGCGCATCGGCGCGACGGGTGGAGCCGCTGTGGAGATTCCGTGGACGCGCAGCTGGCCGTCCAGGTCTCGGCGGTTTCAGCGTAGGACGAGCACGGCGGTGTAGGCCGGGCTGCCCTCGGCCGTCTCCAGGCGCCACGGTGAGCCGGCCAGCGTGGCCTCGAGCTCGGCCACGCTGGCCAGCCAGTAGTCGAACCAGTCCGTGACGGTGTCGCCGTGCAGGACGCGGACGCGCAGTTGGCCGCCGGGACGGCCGAGGGCGCGGTTGTGCCGGTGGTATGCGGTGTGGATCGGGTCGGTGGTGAGGTACGGGTCGGCGTTGGTGCCGAGCAGCACCGCGCCCGGTGCGGCGACGGCCGCCATCGCGGACAGGCGCCGGGCGGCGGCCGCCGGGGAGCCGAGCAGCGCCAGACCGCCGCCCATCAGCAGCAGCGTGTCGAACGGGCCGGGCGGTGGCGCGTCGATGTCGCCGACGTCGGCGGTCAGGTCGCGGGCGCGGCAGACCGCCACCGCGCCCGGTGACGGGTCGATGCCGCGCACGTCCGCGCCCCGGTCGCGGAGCGCGGCCATGTGCCGGCCGGCGCCGCAGCCGATGTCGAGGATGCGCCCGCGGGCCCGGTCCAGCAGCGCGGTCTCGTGCGCCGGCCAGCGCTGCGGGCCGTGGAGGTAGTGGGCGGCGTCGTCGCGGCTGACGAAGCCGTCGTCCCGTTCCACGATCTGTGTGGCGGTCCCGTTCGCCGCGGCTTCTCTGAGCAGATCTCCGAACGCATCCCCGAGCACGGATTCCATGATCCCGGACGGGTCAATCCCCGAGGATGCGGTAGACGGCCTGGTCGAAGTCGGCGAAGCCGCCGTCGGCGCCGAGGTCCTGGACCCAGAGGCCGGCCATGGCGCCGGTGAAGCCCCAGGCCTCGGGCTCGCCGTCGACCTTGTGGGCGGCGTGCTCGTCGGAGAGGATCGTGGCGTCCAGGGTGGCGGGCAGGTCGGTCCACCGGTCGCCGGTGGCGTAGGCGAAGCGGATGGCCGGGCCGTCGTAGGTGACGCGCAGGCGCAGCCGGTCGACGGCGGGCAGCGGCACGCGGCTGTCCGGGTGGGTGGCGCGGCGGCCGTTGTCGCAGGAGAGCACCTCGAGCACCGGGAAGCCCTCGTCGCCGAGCGTCACGTACGCGTAGTGCCAGTTGCGGGTGTTGTAGTACGCGGTGACGCCGGCGAGCTGGCGGAAGTTGGCCGGCCGGAACTCCATCGTCGTCTCCAGGCTGCACCGGCGCGCGGTGGCCCGCTGCACGACGAGGCTGGGCCGCAGCCGGCCGACCGGCGACTGTCCACCGTGGATGCGCAGGTATGACGGGCGGGCGGACAGGTCGGCCCAGTCGGGCGTGGCCGGGCGGCGCAGCGTCGACCAGTCCGGGCCGAGCGCCGCCGCGTCGAAGTCGTCGACCGCGGTGTCCGGCGTCTCGGAGATCGCGTCGACGCCGTCCGGTGCGGGCACGACGTCCGCGGGCACGCCGCCGTCGACGCGCGGCCAGCCACCGTGCTCCCAGGTGACGGGCTGGATCGCGGTCTCCCGGCCGAGCACGCACACGCCGCGCGGCGTGTACGGCCGGCCGACCAGATGAGCCAGGTACCACTCGCCGTCCGGGGTGTCGACCAGGCTGCCGTGGCCGGCTTTCTGCATCGCCAGGTCGGGGCGGTGCAGCGAGGTGATCAGCGGACCGGCCGGGTCCGGCTCGTACGGCCCGAGGAGCGTGCGGGACCGGGCGACCAGCGCCTCGTGCTCCCAACTGGTCCCGCCCTGCGCGACGAGCAGGTAGTACCACCCGTCGCGGCGGTAGAGGTGCGGTCCCTCGACCAGACCAGCGGCCGTCCCCGGGAAGATCACGGTCTCCTCGCCGGCCAGGGCGCGCGCGTCGCGGTCGTAGCGCTGGGCCTGGATGCCGGCGAAGCGGTTGCGGCCGGGCCGCCAGTCCGCGGTCATCGACAGCATCCAGGTGCTGCCGTCGTCGTCGTGGAACAGCGAGGCGTCGAAGCCGCGCGCGTGCAGCACGACCGGGTCGGACCACGGGCCGTCCGGGGACGGCGCGGTGGTCAGGTAGTTCTGCGAGTCCCAGTAGCCGCTGGAGAAGCTGGAGACGTCCGTGTAGACCAGGTGGAACTGGCCGTCCACGTAGGACAGGTCGGGAGCCCAGACGCCGCACGAGTCGCCGGCACCGCGCAGGTCGAGCAGCCGCTCCTCGGTGAGGATGCCGCCGAGCGGGCGCCAGTGCACGAGATCGGTGGAGTGGTGCAGGCGCACCCCGGGGAACCACTCGAACGTGGACGTGGCGATGTAGTAGTCGGTGCCCACGCGGAGGATCGACGGGTCCGGATGGAAGCCGGGCAGCACCGGGTTCCTGATCAGCGGCGGCGTGGCCGCGCGGTCCGGTGCCTGCAGGGCGTTGCCGGTCGTGGAGGTCATGGGTTCCATCTCAGTCGCTGAGTCCGAAAAACCTTCCGGAAGAACATCGGGAGACGGTACGGCCGTGAGCGCCTCCGCCCGGCCGATGCTAGTACGCCGATCGATGAATTCGATAGCTCTTTCTGCCGGTACAGGGCGTCGAAAATTTTCGAACTAGAACCGGAACATTGATGCATCGACTTCGAAACGGCCGGGCGAGATGGTCAGCCGGCGACCGGATTACGGCAGGCCGCGTCCACCCGGCTGGCCGGGCGGACCTGGCGGCCGAGACCCTCCAGCAGCGAGTCCTCGACGTGGAAACCGCGCACCCACAACCGGTAGCGGGGCAGCTCGCCCTCGGTGGGGCAGAGCACCTGCGCCCGCACGAGACCGGTCGGTACGTACCGGACGCCGCCACTCTCCTGAAGGATCACCATGTGCACGTCGTCGACCGTGATCACGTGGCCGAGGATGTCCTCGGTGTCGCGGGTGTCGAGCGGAGGGGTGCCGGGTGGCGGCGCGGAGGCGTCGCCGGGGGAGGGGGCGGTGGGCTCGGCACCGGGAGACGGGCCTGCGCTGAGAGCCGGGCCGGCACTGGCGGACGGGCCGGCGGTGCCGTCCGAGCCGGCGGTGCCGTCCGAGTCGGCGGTGCCGGCGGTGCCGTCCGAGCCGGCGGTGCCGGCCGGGGTGGGTGGAGTCGTGGCGGCGGCCGGATCGGCGCGGAGCACGGTGGTCACGGTGAGCGGCAGCACCGGGGTGGTGATCATCGGGACCGCCGCCGCCGCGACCATGGCCAGCGCGACCGTCTGCGCGGTCATCGTCAGCAGCCCGACGAAACGCCTCGGCAGCGGCCCCGGCACCCCCAGCGCCAGCACCGGCGGCGCCACGAAGAGCAGGAACACCAGCCAGTCCCCCTGCCGCCCCGCGGCCGCGACGGTCGGCCCGACCAGCCACCCGTAGACGACGATGCCCACCCCGGCCGCGGCCCCCACCGCCCACCGGGAGTCGCGCGGGACCGACACGATCGACTGGAACGCCGCGACCGCGCACGGCAGCAGCAACGGGAGATACAGGATCTGCCAGGTGATCGCGGCCAGCCCGAACGCGGCCACCGCGAACCACAGCGGCGCCGCGCGCAGCCACCGGGCGAACAGCGGCGGCCGCCCCTGGCCCGGCTTGCGCCCGGCCAGCGCCACGCCGCCGATCGCGAGCACCCCGACCAGCGTCGCGGAGACGAACCGGGCCGCGGTCGTGAACAGCGCCGCGATCAGGTTGATCGGGTCCACGTTCGCGACCAGCAGCAACGTGGTCTGCAGCTCACCGCCGGCCTCGACGCCGAGCCGCAGCACCGAGAAGATCGCCGGTACGCCGACGACCACGCTCCAGAACGACTGTCCCGCGCGCGGCTCCTCGGCCGAATTCATCTCGGCGAGACCTTGTCGTCGTGATCGACCAGGTCCGGCACGTCCAGCGGCTCCGGCTGGCTGATCTCGTCGACGTCGGCCAGGTACCACGCGCCGAGCGTGTTGTTGTACGCCGTCAGCCACGGGCTCGTCCCGGTCTCGCGCCCCTCGTCGTAGCTCTTCTTCAGGAAGTACGCCACCAGGTCCCGCAGCGCCTCGTCGTTGATCGAGACGCCGACGTGCAGCCGCTCGTCCGCGCCGAACGGCAGCTGGACGTAGGCGAAGTCCTGCGGATGCTGCGAGTAGTACCCGGCCAGGATCGTCTTGTCCGAGCTCATCGCGCCGTACTCGCCGGACAGCATCCCGTCCGCGCAGTCCTGCAGATCCTGTACGACGGACCGGTCGAAGCCGCGCCGGGTCAGCTCGTCCTCCGTGGTGGAGCTGCCGCTGGTGCAGACCTTGACCTTCTTCTCCTTGAAGTCGTCCTCGGTCCGCAGCGTCGGCGCCGACGCCTTCGGCACCAGGAACGCCTGATTCGTCACGAAGTACGGCCCGGCCATCCCGATCAGCTTGGCGCGGTCCTCCGTGTACGACAGGCTGGCCACCACGATGTCGACGTGGCCGGCCAGCAGGAACCGGATCCGCTCGTCCGTGCGCACGGTCACGAACTCGACGTCGCTCTCGTTCGTGTAGCCGAGCGACCGGGCCAGATATCGCGCGATCTCCACGTCGAAGCCGCTGCGCACACCCTCCTTGATCTCGCCGATCAGCGGTTCGTTCGCCGCGACGCCGATCCGCAGCGTGGGCCGCTGCCAGATGCCGGTCTGCCGCAGCAACTCGTCCACGGACGGCGGCCCGGTCTCGTCCGGCTGGCACCCCGCGATGGTGGCCAGCCCGAGCGTCAGTATCACCGAGGCGCCGGTCACCGCGCGCCGGAAGCGATCTCGTCGCATACTCCATCCTCCCCGTCGGACGGAAGGGTCTTCTAGCGTAGTGCGACAGGGTAGACGCTCTATGTAACGGCTGGCCGCGCGTCCGGGGGAGGGCGCGCGGCCCGAACCTTCCGGGTCGGCTGTTCCACGATGGCTGCTCCGGGACGGCGCGGACGTGCTGGTCACCACGCGGTTCCCGGCGGACGCGGCACGGCGGTTCGCGGCGGTGCCGGACGCGGCAGAGTGGCACCACCGCTGTGGATCCACGGCGTGGATCTACCGGGCGTGCTCGGCCTGGTCGACGCGGTCGCCGAGCGCTGGGGATCGCTGGACATCCTGGTCAACAACGCGGCGCAGACCGTTCGCCGGTCGGCCGACTACCACCGGGAGGTTCGGGCGGGGGAGCGGGCGGAGCTGACGGGCCCGGCGCGGGCGATCCTGCGCACCGGGGGGCGAGGAAGTGCGGGCGGCCAGCCCCGAGTTTGACCCGGTCTTCCTGGCCGGCGCGCTGCTCTACTCCGGCGGGCTGATCGCGGCCGCGTTCCTGCCCGGCGTGCGGGAGTGGTGCGACGAGTAGTCAGTCCGGGATGCGACGTCACCAGCCTCCCCGAGGGCGCGGGCGACGACACCGGCTCCGGCCTCCCTCACGGTGGAGCTGCGGGACGGCGCGCTGTGCGAGGTCGCGGCGCGGATAGCGTCCTTTCGGCTCAACCAAGAGGCTTATTCAGCGCAGCGAACCGGCACCGCGTTGCCGCAGGCCGGGTCGTCTGACGAGGGCGGCGCTGAATAAGCCTCCAAAGTGGCTTATTCAGCGGGCGAGCCGAAGCCGCGTCGCCGCAGGCCAGGGCTGTCAGCGCGTAACGTGCTGAATAACCCTCAAAGTCGATCAACCCATGAGCGCGATGACCGGGGTCGCCTTCGATCTCTGTGATGTCCGCCGCGCGGATCGCCACCGCCACCATTCCGGCCCATCGGCAACGGGACTTTCCTTCGCCGCTGCCGCCCTGCCTGAAATATCACCGTAAAGGCGGCGGCGGTGACCCTCGAAAGCGATCACGTGTCGCAAATCGTTGTTGAAAGCGCCGGATAACAACGATTTGCGACACGTGATCACCTTCCGGCCCCGGCCATACTGATCCTTCGGCGTGGGTAAGCGGGCGTTCCGCAGCGGCAACCGATATAAAGTGAAATTTCGGGCGCGCAGCGCCCGACAACGCTCGACCTCGCCGCTCGACCTCGACCTCGACCTCGACCTCGGCCTCGAAGGGTCAGTAGGTCGAATCCGACATAAGGGCGCTGGGCTGCCCGGCCGCCGTCTCCGCATGGCGGGGGGACTGCCGGTCGGCGGGCCTGGCCGTCCCGGCCGGCGTAGCGGGCGTGGCGTGCGAGAGGGTGAGATGTCGTCGGAATCGCGCCGGCGGACGGCGACACCACGTGTTGGCATGATCAACACGTTGTGCCCGTACGGGGGTGGTGGCGTCTGGCGCGCCGGGATGGCCGGGGGCAGGGATAATCGTCGCGAGAGACGTGCACATGATGACTTGGAGGATCTGCCTTGAGCGGTGGACTAGCAGCCCTGCTGGACGATATCGCGGTGCTGGCGCGAGCGGCCGCCGCGTCGATCGATGACGTCGGTGTGGCGGCCGCGAAGGCGGGTTCGAAGGCCGCGGGCGTCGTCATCGACGATGCCGCGGTGACCCCGCAGTACGTGCGGGGACTGGCCGCGAACCGGGAACTGCCGATCATCAAGCGCATCGCGCTCGGGTCGCTGGGCAACAAGGCCATCATCATCGTGGTGGCGTTGCTGCTCAGCCAGTTCCTGCCCTGGCTACTCACGCCGATCCTGATGCTCGGCGGCGCCTATCTGTGTTACGAGGGCGCGGAGAAGGTCTGGGCGAAGGTCTCCGGCCACGGGCACGGCGACGGCGAGGAGAAGCTCAAGGACGAGAAGACGCTGATCTCCGGCGCGGTCCGGACCGACCTGATCCTCTCCGCGGAGATCATGGTGATCTCGCTGAACGAGGTCGCCGAGCAGAGCTTCGTGTCCCGCCTGGTCATCCTGTGCGTCGTCGCGGTCGTGATGACCATCGCGGTCTACGGCGCGGTCGCGATCATCGTGAAGATGGACGACGTCGGCCTCAGCCTGGCCGAGCGCAACAACGGCGCGGTCGCGGGCTTCGGCCGCGGCCTGGTCAAGGCGATGCCGATGGTCCTCACCGCGCTGACCATCATCGGCACCGCCGCCATGCTCTGGGTCGGCGGCCACATCCTCCTGGTCGGCACGCACGAGCTCGGCTGGCACACGATCTACGACATCGTGCACCACATGGAGGAGGCCGCCCACGACGCCACCGGCCCGCTCGGCGGCTTCGTCGGCTGGCTGGTCAACACGATCGCCAGCGCGATCATCGGCCTCGTCGTCGGCGCCGTGATCGTGGTGATCATGACGTTTACGATCCACCGCGGCAAGCACGGCGACGACCACCACGCCGGCGACCACAAGGTCGAGGTCACCGACACGTCGGGCGCGACCGCCGGTGCGGCCCCCGCCGCGACGGCCGGCCCGGTTCCGGGTGGCGCGGCCCCCGCACCGATCGACGGCAACCTCGCCGCGAAGCCGGCGGCGGAGACCACCGGCGGCCCGGCCACCGCTTCGGACACCCGGCCCGAGACCGGCCCGGCCGACACGAAGCCCGGCGGCAGGCCGGAACCCGGCACCACCGGCGGCTGATCGCCCGGAAGTCGAGATGGTGCCGGTCCGCCATCGGTGGCCGGCACCATGTGTGGCCGGCGGTGTCGTCGTCCGGGACGAAGCCCGGCAGCAAGCCGGAATCTTGGCGGGAAGCCGGTGGCTGATCGCCCGGAAGTCGAGATGGTGCCGGTCCCGCATCGGTGGCCGGCACCATGTGTGGCCGGCGGTGTCGTCTCCGGGACGAAGCCCGGCGGCAAGCCGGAAGCCGGCGGCTGATCGCCCGGACGTCGGGATTGTGCCGGTCCCGCATCGGTGGCCCGGCACCATCGACGGATGACGGTGTCGTCGTCCGAGACGACGGCGGCGAGGTCGATGCGCCGGCGGTCGCGCCGGGATGAGAGTCGACCACAGGATGTCGTACGGCCCCGGAACGCGAGCCGCCCCGCCATGATCATGGCGGGGCGGCTTCGCTGTGCGGCGAGGTGCGGTCAGGAGCGCACGACCAGGGTCTTGGCGGCCATGTCGCCGACGCGGCGGCGCCTGTCGTTCGTCAGGACCACGATGAACGCGACCAGGTAGCCGAACATGCCGTCCACGACCCGCAGCAGCGTGCGGATGAACGCCTGACCCCAGGTCGGCGTCGCGCCGGACGTCTCACCGACCACCCGGATGCCGGTGCACATCTTGCCGACGGTACGGCCGAGGAACCGCTCCATCAGCACGTAGTACGCCAGCGCGAACACCGCGTACAGCACGGTTCCGGTCGGCGACATCTGCCACATCGTGCTCGTGCCGGACGTGGTCACGGCCGTGGTCGTCTGCACGCCGGTCGCCATCATGATGCCGGCGCCGACTCCGACCAGGATGACGCCGTCGATCAGGTTGGCCATGACGCGCCGCCCGGTCACCCTCACGTCCGCCGACGTGCCGGCCGCCGGCGCGGCCGTCTCCCACGGTGCCTTGGTGTGCTGCCGCTCCTCGGTGATGCTCATCGGTGTACCTCCCCAGTGGACGGTGATGGTGATCCCATACCCACGGTGAGTTCGATCGATAACCTGTTCTCTCGATTTCCTTCCGGCTCGATCGGTGGCAGGGCAGCGGCTCGCCGCCGGCCGGCCCGGTGCGGCGCGGCCGGCACCGGGCCGTGCACCAGGCCACGGGCGGACCGACACCGGGGCCGGCCCGTGGCCCACGGCGCGGAGGCGGTCGTCCTCCGCGCCGGCGTAGAAGTCAGCGAAGCCCACGGTCCTGTTACGCGCCGGGGACCCCATCCACGTACCGACGCGTGGTGTTGATCTTCGGGTTGTATCGGTGTTCATCACGTGGTCGGGTGCGGGCACGATACTGCCGGACGCACATCCCGTGAAAGGAACATCGCATGCTCGGGTGGAGTATCCCGCGCCGGTGGGCGGCGGCCGCGATCGCGGCGACCGTCCTGGCGCCTCTCGCCGGCACACCGGCGGGCGCGGCGGCGAAGGCGATCGCGCCGTTCGACGCGGTCGACCAGTTCATCGGCACCGAGATGGACACGACGCAGAACAAGAGCAATGACGCGTACGGCAACACGTACCCGGGTGCGGCGCTGCCGTTCGGCATGGTCCAGCCGAGCCCGACGACGTACAAGCCGGGCAACGCGCTGGTGGGGGAGAAGGGCGGGTACGAGTACACCGCCGACCTGATCCGTGGCTTCGGCATGACCCGCCACTCCGGAACCGGGTGCACCGGCCGATTCGGCGGCTACGAGTTCCCGGTCATCCCGTACGCGGGAGAGCTGCCCGGCGGGGTGCTGCCGTCCAGCCCGGCGAACGACATCAAGCCGTACTACCTGAAGTTCGCGCACGCGAACGAGGTGTCCGAGCCGGGTTACTACAGCGTGGCGCTGGACAACGGGGTCACCACGGAGCTGACCGCGACCACGCGCACCGCGGTGAGCCGGTTCGACTTCGCGCAGAACGCCACGCTGATCCTGGACGTGTCCGGTCCGAACAACCGCACGTTCGGCAGCGCGGTCACGATCGACCCGGCGACGCGCACGGTGTCCGGCTGGATGTACGGCACGGACGTCTGTGACAACGGCAACCTCTACCGCGCCTACTTCTCCACGGTGTACGACACGGACTTCGCGTCGTACGGCGTGTGGAAGGACGACGTGCTGACCGCGGGTGCGGCGAGCGTCGAGAAGAGCGGCACGGACACCGGCGTGGACTTCCGGCACGACAACGGCGCATGGGTCACGTTCCCGGCCGGTTCGACCGTCACCGCGAGCACCGGTTTCAGTTACGTGAGCGTGGCGAACGCGGCCGCGAACCGTACCTCCGAGGTCGGTAAGAAGAAGTTCGACGCGATCCGTAAGGACGCGCGGAAGTCCTGGGAGAGGGCGCTCGGCACGGTCGACGTGAAGGGCGGCTCCGAGGAACAGCGTGTCGAGTTCTACACCGCGCTCTACCACTCGTTCCTGCACCCGAACGCGCGTGAGGACGTCAACGGCCAATACCTGGGGTACGACCGGCAGGTCCACCAGGTCGAGAAGGGCCGGCACTTCTACACCAACATCAACTTCGCGGGTTCCGGCTGGGACATGTACCGCAGTCAGGCGCAGCTGCTCGCGCTGACGCACCCCGCCGTGGCCGCGGACATCAACGCGTCGATCGTGGCGTTGACCGGGCAGACCGGCGGCTGGGCGCCCGGCGCGTCCCGCATGCAGGGCGACAACCTGCAGGTCATCCTGTCCACGCTGGACGACATGGGCATCACCGACTACGACCGCGCGGCCGCGCTCAAGTCCATGATCACGACGCAGAGGCTGCCCGCGACCGCGTCGAAGCGCACGGACGCGTACCAGTACTTCGCGACCGGCCTGATCGAGAACCGCAAGGGCGACTTCGCCACGTCCCGGGTCCTGGAGTACTCGATCGACGACTTCGCGATCGCGCAGCAGGCCCTCCGCCTCGGTGATCGTGACTCCTACGACTTCTTCATGGCGCGCGCGCAGAGCTGGATGAACGTGTTCGACCCGGCCACCGGCCACATCCGTCCCCGAGAGCGCACCGGCTTCGACCAGAACTTCGACCTGCGGGTACGCGAGGACGGCGCCGGCCGCGGCCAGTTCAACCAGTCGACCGGCTACCAGTACGGCTGGCTCGTCCCGCACAACCTGTCCACGTTGATTGCCAAGCGCGGTGGTGTTGATGCGTCTCGTCAACAGGTTGACGTGTTGATGGCACAGCTTGACGCGGGCGCGTACACCCAGACCGGCAACTACCTGTCCAACCAGCCCGCGTTCGGCACGCCCTGGGTCTACAACTGGCTGCGGGCGCCGTCGAAGACCGTGGACACCGTGTACCGCGCGGTCACCGAGATGTACGACACGACGCCGTCCGGCCTGCCCGGCAACGACGACCAGGGCGCGCTCAGCGCGTGGCTGGTCTTCGCGCACCTCGGCTTCTACCCGGCGATCTACGGCACCGGCACGCTGGTCATGCACGCGCCGATGTTCGAGCAGATCGACATCCGGCCGATCGGCGGCGACGCGGGCATCGAGATCCAGGCGCCCGGCGTCGCAGGCGGCAAGCGCTACGTCAAGGACCTGCGGGTCGACGGCGAGCGCCAGACCGCGTCGTGGGTCGGCGCCGACTTCGTCCGCGAGGGCGGCAAGCTGCGCTTCGTCATGTCCGCCACGCCCACCGCGTGGGGCACCGGCGCCGCCGACGTGCCACCGTCCTACCTGGACGGCATGGATGCCCGTAACAACATCGGCACCACCCCCAACGGCCAGGGCAACCTCGGCTCGATGGACCTGAGCGACTGGTCGTACTCCCGCGACTCGCTCGCCGCCGCCGGTGCCGCACCGGGCTCTTCGATCCCGCACGGCGACCTGACGTTCACCTGGCCGGCCTCCGCGCCGGGCACGCCGGACAACTGGATCCCGCACGGCCAGCGGGTCGATCTGGCCAACCGCTCAGCCAGCGCGGTGTCGTTCCTCGGCCTGGCCACGAACGGCCCCTCCACCGGCACCGCCCAGGTCGTCTACACCGACGGCACCACCCAGGACGTCCCGCTCACGCTGGGCGACTGGGCCGCGACCGCCCCGGCCGGCAGTACCGCGCTGCTGACCGTCCCCGGCCGCAACAACGCCAACGGCACCACCGGCGACGGCACCTTCCGCGTCTTCGCCACCGACCCGGCCACCCTGGATACAGCCAAGATCGTCGACGCGGTCATCCTGCCCCAGGGCAGCGACCGCGGCATCATGCACATCTTCGACGTCACCATCGGCTGACCCACCGACCCGAAGGCGCCCTCCCCACCGGGGAGGGCGCCTTCGGCGTCTTCAGGGGCCACATTGCGTGCTCCGAAGATCGGTCGAGTGACGTGCGAGTATACGGCCGATACGGTTGCGGGGCGGGTTCTGTCGACCCCACTGCTGTCGTGCTCTCTTCCTGTGCGCCGCGGCCGACATGACGCCTGGCCTTTCATCACCGGACTGCTACCGGAGGCCAGCACCGTAGTGCCATGGCCGGCCTTGCCGGGGTGAGCGTCGTCGATCTGCTCGGCATGCTCGGCCGCTTCGGCCGCGATGTCGCCGGTGTATCGGGGAAGCCGAGTGCATCGTGGTCGAACGGTTCGACCGCGCCGTCACCGCACCGGGCGAGGCCGCGGTTCGGCTGCACCAAGAGGACGTCTGCCAGGCCTTGGGTATCGATCCGGACCACGCGCAGGGCCGCGGCAAGTACGAGGCGCACGGCGGCCCGACCTTCCGGCAGGTGGCCGGTCTGCTCGAACGGTGGTCGGCCGACTCGCGCGCGGAGCGGCTGCGTCTGCTCGACCGGGCTACGTTCACCGTGGCGATCGGTGACGCGGACGCGCACGGAAAGAATGTGGCGCTGCTGCATCCGGCGCCGGGTGAGATCACCCTGGCGCCGCTCTACGACACCGTACCCACGATGGCCCGGCCGAAGCTGTGGGCGGAGGCCGCCATGAGCATCGGTGGCGTGACCCGGCTCCCCGAGGTCGACAGCGATGCGCTGATCCGGGAAGGCGTCGCCTGGGGCCTGCCGGCGAACGTCGTCTCCTCCCGTGTGCGGGAATTGCTGGAGCGCCTGCGAGACGTGCTCGCCGCCGCCGACGGCACCGTACCCGCGATGGGTTTGGTCGAGGACCGGGTGTCGAGACTGCTGGATTGACCGGGAACCCGGCGGCCCCGGAAGGAGCCGCCGGGCGCGTGGTCAGACGAGTTGGCGGAAGGTGCTGGCGTGGAAGACCAGGGGTGGCGCGGCCGGCTGGTGGTCGACCGCGTGGATGGTGAGCAGCGCGATGACGTGGTCGCCGGCCGGGAGCTCCTGGTGGAGCGTGCAGTCGAACCAGGCCGCCGCGCCGCCGATCCGCACCGCGCCGGATGGCGTGGCGGTCCAGTCGACGCCCGCGAAACGGTCCGTGGCGCCGGCCAGCCGGCGGGTCAGCGCGCCGTGGCCGGCGGCGAGCACGCTCACCCCGATGCCGCCGGCCCGGCGGAGGGCCGGCCAGGTGCGGGACGTGCGCTGGAGCGACACCGCGAGCAGCGGCGGGTCGAGGGAGACGGAGAGGAACGAGCTGACCGCCATTCCCTCGGGTGCGCCGTCGACGAGCCCGGACAGTGCCGTGACCCCGCTCGGGAAGCGCGCGAAGGCGGCGCGCAGCGTGGCGGCGTCCACCTAGACCGCCAGGTAGTCGGTGAGGTTCGGCAGCGCGCCGGTCACCTCGTACGCGCCGATGAACGCCATCTTCGCGTCCAGCGAGTCGTGCGAGGCGAACGCGCGGGCGTTGCGCCAGTACCGGTCGAACCGGTACCGGTTGCTGGTGCCGCGGCCGCCGGTCAGCTCGTGGACCTGCGCGGTCACCCGCAGCCCGGCCGTCGTGCTGGCCACCTTCGCCCGGAAGCCGCGCACGCCGGTCTCCGCCGGGTCGGCGCTGCCGGACGCGATCTCCGAAGCCACGCTCATCAGCAGCGCCCGCGCGGCCGCGAGCTCGCTGGACATCTCGCCGAGCCGGCGGTGGATCAGCGGATCCTCCTGAGCCCCGGCGAACTTGGGCATGCTGGACCGCTTGACGGTCCGCAGGTAGCCCACGGTCGCTTCGAGCGCGCCCTCGCCGAGCCCCTGCAGCAGCGCCGCGTGGGTGAGCATGACCGCGCTGAGCAGGTACGGGTCGATGGCCGCGGGCGGGAAGTGCCAGCCGTCCGCCACGAACACGTTCTGATAGGTGATCGTCTGGCTGTCCGTGCCGCGCTGGCCCATGTTGTCCCAGTCGTGTGCCGCGGTCAGCCCGGGGTCGTCGAGCCGGACCAGCGCCTGGTGCGGCACGCCCTCCAGCAGGAACCGCACGTGCAGCAGGTCGCGCCCGCCGCCACCGCTGTTGGTGTTGAACGTCTTGGTGCCGTCGATGACGATGCCGCCGGGCACGCGCCGTCCGGTCACCGGCCCCTTGCCGCCGGCCTCGGACGCGGACGACACCAGCCGCCGCCCGCTCTCCAGGAGCTCGTCCGCCACCTGCCGCCGGACCTCACGGGGGACGTCGGAGATGAAGATCTGGCGGGCGACCAGCGCGTTCGCGCTCCAGCACTGCCCGGTGGAGCCGTCCGCCGCGGACACCTCCACGATGCTCTCGATCGTCTCCGGCAGGCCGCCCCACGCGCCGTCCCACGCGCCGCCGAACTCGACCGGCACGCTGAGCCGGTTCAGCCCGGCCCCGGCGAGCAACCGCATGTTGGCCGCGACGTCCGTACCCTCGGCGTCGGCCCGGAAGCCGTTCGCCGTCAGCTCGGGACGCAGCGCGCGGGCACGGGACACCAGTTCGGTGATCATCTGTTCTCCTCGCTTCGGTGGAACCGAGGGGAACGCTAATCACGCCGCGGCTGTCTGCCCTGGTCCTGGCGTTAAGTGAGGAACGCCGGTGAGCGGATGTATCGGTTCCGCGCTCGGCAGGGGCCCGGTGCGCGCCGCGAACGACTGCAGCAGGTACGCGGCCAGCCGACGGGCCGCGTGCGGCGACGTGGAAGCCAGGCTCTCCCCGGCCTTCACCAGCAGCAGCAGGTCGTTCGGCTCGAAGTCGGCCCGCAGGTGCCCGGCCTCCTGGGCGCGCCGGGCCAGCTCGCACACGTTCCGCGCGGCCCGCGACTCGGCCATCAGATGCGTCACCGGCAGGTCGTCGCGCCGCGCTTCCGGATCGAAGACCCGGTCGACCATGGCGAGCAGCCCGTGCCACGGGTCCGGGTCGGCCAGCGAGCCGTCGGTGAGTTCGGTGCACAGTTCCAGCTGGCGTGCGGTGGCCGCGTCGACGAGCGCGTCCCGGGTCGGGAAGTGCCGGGTCACGGTGGCGGTGCCGACGCCGGCCCGCCGGGCGACCGCGCGCAGCGTCACGCCGGTGCCCTTGGCCGCCAGCAGCGTCCGGGCCGTGTCGATGATGTGTCGCCGGTTCCGGGCGCCGTCAGCTCGCACCCGACCACGATACGTCCGGCCGCCCCGGGCGAGGCGGCCGGACGATCCAGAGCCTAACGCCGCAGCGGTACGCGGGACCAGTCCGTGTCCGAGGCCAGGTAGAAGCCCGGGTACGACGGCTGGTTGTAGGCGGTCTGCTGGCGCGCCACCTCGGCCCGGTACTGCGGGTCGTGCATCAGCGTGTAGAGCTTGTGCCCGGTCACCTCCGTGCTCAGGTGGATCCGGATCGCGGTGCTGTCCGCGGTCCGGACCAGCAGCTCCTCCCGCCAGTCACCGAAGACGTCCGCGATCAGCGCCGCGTTGCCCTTCGTGCCGTTGTCGGCCCGGGTGCCCGCCGCGGTGAGCAGCGTGCCGCGTTTCCAGTCGTCGATCGTCGGCGTCGCGTCCCCGGAGCCGTTGAGGATCTGCGTGGTCAGGTCGCCGGACCAGCGGATGCTCTGGTTCGTGCCCGGGATCGCGCCCGGCGTGACCCGCCCCTGCGCGGTGTAGAGGCCGAGTGAGTCGGTGCCGCCGGGCAGGCTCGCCCATGCCTCCAGGCCGGGTGACTCCGGGAGCACGTCGCCGACCATGCCGCGGCCGGTGTCCCGCCCGGAGTAGACGCCGAACAGCACCTCGCCGGTCCGCGCGTCGCGCATCGCCATCCCGTACGGCGCGGACGTGGCGCCCTCGTGCACCGTGAAGATCTCCAGACCGGGCCGGGCCGGGTCGATGTCCGTGACGTGCATGGCGTCGCCGTGCCCGAGGCGCGCCTCCGTGGTGCCGTCCGGGAGAGTGTCGAACGACGAGTACAGCAGGTCACCGTCGTGGTCGATGGTCGCGGACCCGTAGACGACCTCCTGCTTGCCGTCGCCGTCCACGTCCGCCGCGGACAGCGAGTGGAAGCCCTGCGTGGTCAGCGTGCCGAACCGCGGGTCGGTGCCGTCCCGGCCGTGCGGCGAGTCGTTGAACGGGTTCGTCATCGGCGTCCAGCCGCTGTCCACGAACCAGTCCTCGACGAGCTTCCGGCCGTCCCAGCGGTACGCGACGAGCGTGCTGCGCGTGTAGTAGCCCCGGGCGAAGACCGCGGACGGGCGCCTGCCGTCCAGGTAGGCGACGCCGGACAGGAACCGGTCGACCCGGTTGCCCGGTTCGATCCGCGCCATCGCGTAGTCGCCCCACATCAGGCCGTCGTCGTGCCGGCCCGGCTTGTAGTGGATCGTCTGCAGCTCGCGGCCGGTCGCGCCCTCGAACACGGTCAGGTATTCGGGCCCGTCCAGGATGAAGCCCTCGAACGCGCGCAGGACGTTGCGGGTGCTGCGGGCCGGCGCGTACACGTCGATGAAGTGGTCGGCCAGCGCGGTCGCGTCCGCACGGCTCAGCGGGTACGTGTACCGCGGCGCGATGCCGAACGCGGCTTCCAGCGTCGCCGGCCAGCGGCCCGCGACCACCTCCGGGTGCGCGTGCCAGCCGGCGAACATCTCCACCAGGTGCTCGTAGTAGCCGGCCGCGCTGAGCCGGTAGTCGTCGGTGTTGCGGTACCCGGCCCTGACGTCGCTCTTGGGTAGCGTGATGTAACGGGAAGACAGCTCGCGCCCGTTCTTCGCGTACCGGGTGATCTTCGTACCCGGGGCGGTCTTGAACATCATCTCCGACCGGCCGTCGCCGTCGAAGTCGTAGACCAGGAACTGCGTGTAGTGCGCGCCGGCCCGCACGTTCACGCCCAGGTCGATCCGGTGCAGCAGCGTGCCGTCCAGCTCGTACGTGTCGATGTAGACGTTGCCGGTGTAGCCGACCTGCGAGACGTCCTTCGAGTTCGACGGGTCCCACTTGACCACGTACTCGTACTGCCCGTCGCCGTCCACGTCGCCGACGCTCATGTCGTTCGCCGAGTACGTGTACGCCTCACCCTTCGGCGTGACGCCGTCCGCCGGCTTGCGCAGCGGCAGGTCGTAGCTGCCCGCCGACCACGCGCTCACGGTGGCGCTGCGATCGCGCTCCCGCCCCTTCACCACGGCCGCGACCCGGTACTTCGAGGCGCCGGTCCCGGCCGTGTCCAGGAAGTTCGTGCTGTCCGTGACCGTGGCGACCCGCCGGCCGTCCCGGTAGACGTTGAAGTCCGCGCCGGTCAGCCCGGTGGCCGAGTGTCCGGTGGCCTCGTCGGCACGCAGCCGCCAGCTCAGGAACACCCCGTCCGCCGTGGACGCGGCCACCAGCCCACGATCGAGCTGCTCGAGTCTCGGGCCACGCGCGGGCGACGCCGACACCGCCGACGCCGGAAGCCCGGCGAGGACGACGGCGATCGCACAGGCCGAGGCGAGGCTTCCATAGCGGGGTCTCATCAAGTTCTCCTCGTCGAAGCGGGATAACTGGGCGGTTGATGAAACGATTTAATGGCGTGAAGGCTATGAATGCCCTCCACCCTTGTCAAGGTTTCGCGGACGTTTCTCGCTGGTAACCGGCACAGAAGGCTCCCTATCGGACGCCCGAGACAACCCCACCGAACACCCCGCCACATGGGTACGACACGGGCGCTTCGGGCTTATTGTCTGGAATGTCGAGGGGAGGGCCGGTGGGGTCTCTGTGGCGGGCCGCCGGGGCGGCGTTGGTGACGCTGGGCCTGGCGGTGACCTGTGAGCCGGGGCCGGGGGTGGGGCCGGCGACGCCGGAGGTGACCGCCGGGCGGCCGAACATCGTGTTCGTGCTGACCGACGACCTGACCGTGGACCTGCTGCGGTTCATGCCGCAGGTGCGGAGGCTGGCGGCGGAGGGCGTGTCGTTCTCGAACTACGTGGTCACGAACTCGCTGTGCTGCCCGTCGCGCGCGTCGATCCTCACCGGCAGGTTTCCGCACAACACCGGCGTGCTCGCGAACGCGGGGCCGGCCGGCGGCTTTCCGGTGTTCCGGCGGCGGGGCAACGAGGAGGACACGTTCGCGACCGGGCTGCGCGCGGCCGGATATCGCACCGCGCTGTTCGGCAAGTACCTCAACGGCTACGACCCCGCGTCCGGGCACGTGCCGCCGGGATGGGACGAGTGGGCGGTCGCCGGCAACGCGTACGCGCAGGTCGGATACGCACTCAACGAGAACGGGCGGATCCGCGGGTACGGCGGGCAGTACCTCACCGGCGTGCTCGGTGCGAAGGCCGAGTCGTTCATCCGGACCTCCGCGCAGCGCAAACAGCCGTTCCTGGTGGAGATCTCCACGTTCGCGCCGCACTCGCCGTTCGCGCCGGCGCCGCAGGACGCGAACGCGTTCCCGGGACTGACCGCGCCGCGCGGGCCCGCGTTCGACCGGCTGCCGGTGAACCCGCCGCCGTGGCTGGCCGGCCGGCCGCCGCTCAACGACGCGCAGCGGGGCAGGATCGACGACGCCTACCGCAAGCGCGCGCAGTCGGTGCTGTCGATCGACCGGATGATCGGCGGGCTGCGGGCCACGCTGGCGGAGACCGGCGTCGCGGACGACACCGTGCTCGTGTTCAGCTCGGACAACGGGTTCCACCTCGGCGAGTACCGGCTGACCGTGGGGAAGCAGACCGCGTTCGAGACGGACGTCCGCGTACCGCTGATCATGTCTGGTCCCGGGGTCGAGAAAGGCAGGAGGGTTGCGGAGACCGCGGAGAACATCGATCTGCGGCCCACGTTCGACGCGTTGGCCGGCGCTGATACGCCGCCGGACGTGGACGGCCGCAGCCTCCTGTCGTTGATCTCCACGGCGCGGGAAGACCGTGACGCGCTACCGCCGCCCTCCGCGGCCACGCCGGGGTCCCGCGGTCCGCTGTCACTGACCTCCTCCGGAATTCCGGTGTACTCCGGGATGCCGAAGGGCTCCGGAATTCCGGAGGACTCCGGTATCGTGGGGGCCGGTTGGAGAACCGCCGCGCTGATCGAGCACCATCATCCAGAGTCGGGCAGTCCAGAGTCGGGCAGTCCGGAGTCACGTCCGGACGATCCGGATCGGCAGAAGGTGATTCCGGAGTCCTATGTGGCACTCCGGACTCCGGAGTGGACGTTCGTGCGTTACGCGAGCGGCGCACGCGAGTTCTACGACCGCCGCACCGACCCGCACCAGCTGCGCAACACCGCGGCGGCGCTCAGCCCGGCCCGCCGGGCGGCGTTGGACGCGGCGCTGACCGCGCTGGCGACGTGCAGAGGCGCCGTGGCCTGCGACAAGGCCGCGATGGTGCGTGCCTGAAAGAGATCGGTAAGCCGTCGGTAAGTCCCCCCTTCCTAGCTTCAGGTGGAGCGTTTCTACGCCCTCCGAGCAACGGGGACACCCATGAGACCACCGCTCCGAACCGCCACCGCCCTCGCCGCAGCGTTACTGCTCGCGGCCGGGAGCCTGACCGTCACACCGTCACCCGCGTCCGCCGCCGCGGCCTCCTACATCCGGCTCAACCAGGTCGGCTACCAGGCCGACCAGGAGAAGATCGCGTACCTGATGGGTACGACCGCGCAGTCCGCCGCCGCGTTCAGCGTGGTCAGCTCCGCCGGCGCCACGGTCAGGTCCGGCCGGGTCGGCACCAGCCGCGGCTCCTGGAACAGCGCGTACAACGCGGTGCTGCCGATCGACTTCACCGACGTCACCACCCCCGGCACCTACACGATCCAGATCAGCGGCGTGGGTACGTCGGCGGCGTTCGAGATCGGCAGCCGCGCCGACCTGTACGCGCCGGTCTCCCGCGCGATGAGCACGTTCTTCCAGACCCAGCGCGACGGCGCGAACGTGATCCCCGGCGCGCTGAACCGGCAGCCGTCCCACCCGGACGACGTGTCCGCCACCGTCTACAACGTGCCCACGTTCCAGGACGGCAGCGACGTGATCGTCGGCAACCTCAGCGCGATCAGCAACACGCCGAAGGTGGACGTCTCCGGCGGCTGGTTCGACGCCGGCGACTACCTCAAGTTCACCCACACCACCGCGTACGCGGTCGGCGCGCTACAGGTCGCGGAGCGTTCCGGCAGCACCGACCCGGCCCGCGCCGCGGAGATCGAGCACGCGATGGCGTGGCTCGACAAGATGTGGGACGAGACCGACAACGTCCTCTACGTGCAGGTCGGCCTGGGCGGCGGCAACAGCGCGGGCACCTTCGCCGGCGACCACGGCGACTGGCGGCTGCCGGAGGCGGACTCCACGATCACCGACCGGGCCGGGACCGGGAAGTACTACCTGCGCTACCGGCCGGTGCTGCGGGCGAACGCGCCCGGCGCGCAGATCAGCCCGAACCTGGCCGGGCGGGTCTCGGCCGCGTTCGCACTCTCCGCGCAGCGGCACGCGGCCAGCGACCCCGCGCGGGCCGCGTCCGACCTGGCGAAGGCCGCCGCGATCTACGGCAAGGCGCAGATCAGCAACCCGCCGTCGAAGCTGGTCACCGCGTACCCGTTCGCCTTCTACCCGGAGACGGTGTGGCGGGACGACATCGTCTACGCCGCGACCGAGCTGGCCCGGGCCGGCCGCGCGCTCGGTGACTCCCGTGCGCAGGGCTGGCTCAACCAGGCCGCGCTGCACGCGAAGAACTACATCGAGGAGGGCGGAAGCACGCTCAACCTCTACGACGTGGGCGGCATCGCGCTGCCCGACCTGGCTGAGGAGCTCACCGCGACCGGCACCACCGGGTTCGCGGTCACGCCGGAGAGCATCCGGCAGCACCAGCAGGCGCGGCTGGACGAGGCCGTCGCCCGGGCGAACGCGGACCGCTTCCGGGCCGGTGCGGAGTATGCGAACTACGACTCCACCTCGTACACGCTGGGCCTGATCGCGCAGGCCACCCGGTACGACGAGGTCTTCGGCACGAGCACCTACCGGGCGTTCGCGCAGTCGCAGGCGAACTGGGCGCTGGGCGGCAACCCGTGGGGTGTCTCGCTGATCGTCGGCGTCGGTGACACGTTCCCGAAGTGCCCGCACCACCAGGTCGCGGATTTGAGCGGCACCGGCGCGATCCTGACCGGGGCCGCGGTCAACGGCCCGAACGGCGAGGACGAGTTCGAGGGTCTGGAGACCAGCGAGTCGTGCCCGGTCGACGGCGTCGATCAGTACGCGGCCTTCTCCGGCAACGGGGCGCGGTACCTGGACGACACCGAGGCGTGGATGAGCAACGAGCCGGCGATCGACTTCACGGCCACCGGGCTGCTGGCGTTCGCGCTACTCGGCAAGGGCACCGGCGGCGGCACGGACCCGGATCCCGACCCGGATCCGCAGCCCGAGGTCAAGAAGGACACGGTCGCGGTCTTCCGGGCCGCGGAGCACCGGGTCTTCATCCGCAACAGCCTCACCACCGGGCCGGCGGACGCCTACGTCACCGTGGGCGTGGCCGGTGACGTGGGCTTCACCGGGGACTGGGACGGCGACGGCGTGGACGGCATCGGGTTCTGGAACCCGTCGACGAGGACCGTCTATCTACGCAACTCGTTCACCGGGGACGGGCCGGCCGACCACAAATTCGTGGCGTCGTTCGCGACCGCCTCCGACGTACCGCTGGTCGGCGACTGGGACGGCAACGGCACGGACACGTTCGCGACCTGGCGGCCCGGCGACCGGACCGTGCGGATCCGCAACACGCACGACGGTGGGGCGACCCAGGTCGGGGTGCCGTTCGGCGCGTCGACGGACACGATCCTGGTCGGCGACTGGGACGGCGACGGCCAGGACAGTCTCGGCTACTACCGGCCCGGCGAGCGCCGCTTCGCGCTGCGCGACCAGCTGGAGGGCACGGCCGCGCCAGAGACGCAGTTCGTCTACGGCGGCAACGGCGACAAGCCCGTAGTCGGTGACTGGAACGGCGACGGCAAGGACACGGCCGGCGTGTTCCGGTCACCGAACAGCTGGTTCCTGAAGAACAGCAACGCGCCCGGCAACGCCGACTACGCGGAGTTCACGTTCGGGCAGACCGGCGACAAGCCGATGGCCGGTGACTGGGTGCGGGACGGCGCGCCGCCGCCCGCCGGGCAGACGCCGGGGCAGATCGCGGCCGCGAAGGGCTTCTACACCGACCCGGACTCCAACCCGCTGAAATGGGTGGCGGAGAACCCGGGCGACGCGCGTATGCCGGCGATCCGCGACAACCTGGCCACCAAGGCGGGCGCACGCTGGTTCGGGGACTGGAGCGGTGACGTGCGGGCCGCGACCGACGCCTACGTCGACGGTGCGAGCGCCGCGGGGAAGGTGCCGATCCTGGTCGCGTACAACATCCCGAAACGCGACTGCGACGGTCAGTCCGCGGGCGGTGCGGCGAGCGCGGCCGCGTACCGGACGTGGATCACCGAGTTCGCCGCCGGCGTGGCCGGGCGGCCGGCGATCGTGGTCCTGGAGCCGGACGCGGTCACCCAGGTCGACTGCCTCTCCGCAGCGCAGATGACCGAGCGGTTCGGGCTGGTCACGCACGCGGTCGACGCGTTCGGCGGCCAGACCTGGACGTACATCGACGCGGGCAACGCCGGCTGGATCGCGGCGGAGACGATCGCGGAGCGGCTGGGCCGGTCCGGGATCGCGAACGCGCACGGGTTCGCGGTGAACACGTCGAACTTCTGGCCCACCGCGGACTCCACCACGTACGCGAACGACATCAACGCGAATCTGGGCTCGGCCAAGCCGTTCGTGATCGATACCAGCCGCAACGGCAACGGGCACAAGGACGACTGGTGCAACCCGGACGGTGTGAAGCTCGGCGAGACCTCGCGGGTGAACACCTCGGGCGGCGCGGAGATGCTGCTCTGGCTGAAGGTGCCGGGTGACTCCGACGGCCCCGACTGCGGCCGGATCAGGAACCTCCCGGCCGGTACGTTCAGCCCCGACTACGCCATGTGGCTGATCAGCGGAAGTTGAGAATAGTCCTGGCGGAGGACCCGGAGACGGGCCTCCGCCAGGTGCTGTCCCGCGTCCACGCCCAGCTCGTCCGCGAGCAGCCGGGTGGTCCGGGCGATCACGTCCAGCGCCTCCGCCTGGAGCCCGCACGCGGCGAGCGTGAGCGCGCGCAGTGACTGGGCCAGCTCGTCCAGCGGCGCGGACTCCGCCATCCGCTCGACCACCGGCAGTGACCGGTGCGCGGTGCCGTCGGCCAGGCAGGCGACCGCGACCTCGGTGGTCACCTCACGGCGCACCCGGTCCAGGGTACGCACCGCGTACCGCTGGCGGAGGCCGTGTGGCGCGTCGGCCGCGACCGGGCCGCGCCACAGCTCCAGCGCCTCGATCAGGGTGCCGGTGTCCCGCCGGGCCCGGCCGTCCGCGACCAGCCGCCGGAACCGGCCGGCGTCGACGGCCTCCACGGGCACGTCCAGCCGGTAGCCGGCCGGCGTCAGCTCCAGCCGCGGGCCGCCGTGCTCGCCCAGCCAGCGCCGCAGCCGATGGATCGCCACGTGCACCGGCCCGGCCGTGCGCGTCCCGCCGAACGCGGCCCCGGCCTGCCCCACCGGCACCGGTTCCGGTTCCACCAGCAGCAGCGTGAGCAGCCCGCGCAGTCTCGGCGCGGTCAGCGTGGCGTCGGCGCCCGGCGGCCACATCCGCAGCGGCCCCAGCACACCGAACTCCAGCGCTTCGGTCATCCTCAAGTCCCCCGATCGACGGACGCACGGAGATGGTATTCCGTCGATGCGGCCCCCGCACCGGCGCCCGGATCGCCTCCTCCGTCGGGTCAGTGCCCATCCGTCGTTCCGGGGTGACCCAGGGTGGTGTGCGCCACATAGAATGCTGATCATGCGAGGCGCCTCGCTCCTGATCAGACGCTCGGCACCGGAGGGTCTCACCATGCCTCAACTCACGCCGTTCGAGCTCGTCTCCGGACGACAGATCTTCGTCGAGGTGGAGGACGAGCAGACCGTGGTGCGCGTCGGAGGCCGCCGCGAGGCGGTCACCGGGGATGCCGCGTCCACGCTGGTCGGCGCGCTGTCCGACGTCCGGGAGGCGGCCGACGAGGCGATATCGGAACTGAGCCGGATGTCGGCCGCGCCGGCCCGCATCGAGTTGGCGTTCGGTGTGAAGCTGACAGCCGAGGCGAAGGCGGTCATCGCGAAGGCCGGGGCCGAGGCGCAGTTCACGGTGACCGTCGTCTGGGAGCGCGGCCCGGGTGATCCGGCTTGAACGCCGACTCCTGGCGAGTCCGGATCACCGCTCCTGACGGTCATCAACTCGGCGGCGGCGTCCTCATCTCTGACAACATCGTTCTGACCTGCGCACACATCTTCACGGACGCCGGCATCCATCCGCCGCTGGCCGAGGCCGGGGTGCGGGCCACCTTTCCGTTCTCGTCCTCCGGCTCGTCGTTCGAGCTGGAGGCGATGCCCGAGGGGTGGTTTCCGGCTGTCCAGCCGGAGGACGGCGGTGACATCGCGGTGCTGCGTCTGATCGGCGACGTTCCGGCCGGCGTGGTGCCGGCGCCGCTCGCGTCGGTCTCCGGGCGGCACGGCGCGACGGTCGCGGTGTTCGGGGGAGAGGACGACATGACGCGTGGCCGCTGGGTGAGCCAGCGGCTCGGTCGTGCCGCCGGGCCGAACGCCGAGTGGCTGCAGCTCGACGGGGCCGACGGTGCGAGCGCGGTGCGGAGTGGCTTCAGCGGCGGCGGCATAGTGCACACCGGCTCCGGCACCGACGTCGAGCCGGTGATCGGCCTGGTGGTCGCCGCCGGTGTCGGCCGGGCGGGCCACCTCTCCTGGATGATCCCGCTCGACGTCGTCGCACGGTACTGGCGGCCGCTGGCCGGCCTGATGCAGGGTGAGCGCCGGGCCGGCGCCCAGGACGATGCGGCGGTCGGCGATCGTCTGGTGCGCGCCCTGGCCGGCCTGCACAGCGTGCGCGATCGGGGGACGCTGCGCCGGATAGTCGAGCTCCTGCCGGACGTGGTGCGGATGGAGCTGGGTGCGCGGGCGGGCACGCCGTCGGTGGACGAGATCGTCGAGGTGTGCCGGCGCTGGTCGGGCGGTCTCCGAGACCTGATCCACACGGTGGCGTACTTCGAGCGGGACATCAACGGGGGCCGCCAGGATCTCACCGACGGGATCATCACCGAGTTCGGTGGTCACGACCTGCAGCCGGAGCGACCGCCGGCGCGCTACTCCGGCGCGCTCCAGCCCGAGCACCGCAAGCTGCTGGTCAACGCGCTCCGTGGGTTCGAACGGCTGCGCAGCCCCGTCGCCCGGCGGGTCTTCCTCGAGATGCTGGTCGACGACGTGTCAGAGGGCAGCGGCGCCCGGCTGAGCATCGAGGTCTCCGCCGATCTCGTGGTGGACATCCACGAGATCGTCAACAAGTGTCACGGCATCCCGGGTGCGCCGCAGAAGATGCTGGCGATCCTTCGGAACTTCTGCGACGACGAGCGGCCGGCGCTGGACAACCTCGCGCTGCAGATCGGGACGGTCTACCTGGAGGCGCTGCTCACCGACGCGGAGCGGGCGGCGATCCTGGGCCTGCTGCGGGACCTGCCGGTGGAGGTGCTGGATCGCGCGTATGCGCAGTGTCTGCCGGCGTTCGCGTTGAGGCAGGGCGGACCGCTCGCGGCCGGCGACTATCTGCGCCAAGTGGAGCGCATGACCGCGCCCGACGGCCTGCCGAGGGTCATCGTGTTCGCGGAGCACGTGGCCGGACGTGCCGAGACGGTTCGCGGCCCGCTTCGGGCCTGGTCGGACCGGCTGGCCATCCGCATGCGGATCGTCCGTGACCAGATCGAGGACCTGCGCCGGGGCATCGTCGTCGGCGACGAGGCGCCGGAGCCGTCGTACCTGGTCTGCCGGATCACGCCGGACGGCGTCGATCCCCACCAGTACGTCTACTCGGCCACGATCCAGATCGGCTCCGGTCCGGCACGCGCGCTCGCGAGCTCGGACGACGCGGCGGATCTGGCCACCACGAAAACGAAGATCGGAAGCACGCTCAAGACCGTTCCGCGCGAATTGAACTACAACCTGGACGCGCTGACCGTGGAGCTGGTGCTGCCGCGATCGCTGCTGACCGAGCCTGTTGATCAATGGCAGTTCCGGGATACGCAACCATATGTCCTCGGCCAGCGTCGCCGGCTGGTCATCCGCAGCTACGAGCGGATGAGCAGCGATCGCGATGATCTGTGGCCGCAATGGTTCGAGAAGTGGCGCGCGGTCGAAGACCAAATGACCACGGGAACGCACGTCATGGTTTTCACCGCGGATTCCGGGGCCATGGCGGAGCCCGATATCCGTCGACTAAGCTCGCCCGACGTGACCCTGCTCGCGCTCGGCCGCCCGCCCTATGAACGGGCAGATCTCGAAACGCCGGATGCGATCACCGCGGCCCTCTCCGAAGGAGTGCCATTCGTCATCTGGTGCCGAGACGGAAAGCTTTCAACGGAATTCCGGCGCACTCTCGAAACTTTCCTTCATCACAAGCCTGTTCGGGATCTGCCGAATCAGGTGTTCCGGTGGCGCCGCCAGACGGACGAGGCCGGAGACGATGTCGCCCGGTTCGCCGGCGAGCTCAGTCTCGTCGCGTGTGACGCCACCCGCGGCTCGCACGTTGCCCTCAGATACCTCAACTCACCGCGAAGAGGATGATCGTGACGGACGAGCCCCTGCCCGGCGACGCCGGCTGGAAGATCTATCGCGGCGACGGCCGGCGGCACGACGGCATCTCAAGGCTGCCCGACGCTCCGCCGTGGCGCCGGTTCGACGGCGAGACGCTCCCTCCGGCAGAGGACGCCACCGGTCCCGGGCAGACCGACCACCGGCCCGGCGCCGATCTGCGAGCGGAGGCGTACCGGCCCGATCCCGAGCTGGCTGACATGGTCAACGCCGCGATTTACCTGCGCCGGCCGCTGCTGGTCACCGGCAAGCCCGGCACCGGCAAGTCCACGCTCGCGCTCAGCGTCGCCTGGGAACTGCAGTTGGGTCCCGTGCTCTACTGGCCGGTGACGAGCCGGTCCCAGGTGCAGGAGAGCCTCTACCGGTACGACGCGGTCGGCCGCCTGCAGAAGGCGAACCTGCAACGCCTGCGCGACGAGGAGCCGTCGGCCGGAGCGGCCGAATTCATCGGTCTGGGACCCTTGGGCACCGCACTGGTGGCCCGGGACCGGCCTCGCGTCCTGCTCGTCGACGAGTTCGACAAGGGCGACATCGACCTGCCCAACGACCTGCTCAACGTGCTCGAGGAGGGCGAGTTCACCATTCCGGAACTGGCCCGTGAGCGGTCCGCGGAGCCGGTGCCGGTGGTCGCGGCGGACGGCACGACGGTGCAGGTCAGGAACGGCCGGGTGCGGTGCCACGCGTTCCCGGTCATCATCATCACCAGCAACGGCGAGCGCGAGTTCCCGCACGCGTTCCGGCGGCGGTGCCTGCACGCGCGGATCAGCGCGCCGAGCCGGGCGAAGCTCGAGACGATCGTTCGCGAGCAGCTCGGCGCGCCGGCGACCGCGGAGGTCGAGGCGCTGTTCAACCGGTTCATCGCCGAACGGGACGCGGCCGACCTGCCGACCGACCGCCTGCTCAACGCCATCTACCTCGCGCTGTCCGGATTGACGAGCGATCAGCAGGCGAGCCGGCGAGTGATCGACAACCTCTTCGCGCCGCCCGGTAGCGAGGCCTCGTAGTGACGAACGGCATCGTCGAGCGCCTCGTCCTGGCCACCGGCGGGCTCGAGCCCACGGCCACCGATCTCGCCGATGCGCTGTGGCTGCTGCGGGCGGTCTCCCCGGCACCGGTGGTGCCGCCGGCGCCGCGGCCGGCCACGCCGGAGCCGCCGGAGGCCCCGGAGTCGCAGGTCCCGTCTCCACCGGCACAGCCCGGCCCGGGCGAGCCACCGGAGACCGGCGCCGGGCCGGACCCGGCCCACCTCGGCCCGGGGACGGGTCAGGCTGCGGAACCGGCGCTCGCCGAACCGGTGCCCGTGCAGGTGGAGGTCCACCACGAAGCCGCCGTCCCGCCCGTGGAGCAGCGCAACACGCTGCGCACGCCCGCGGGCAGCGCGCTTCCGAACCGTCTCGGCCTCGAGCTCGCGCTGCGGCCGTTGAAGCGACGGGTGCGCAACGGTGCCGGCACGGTGCTGGACGCCGATGCCACGGCGGACCTGGCGGCCGACACCGATCTGTGGCTGCCCGTCTTCGCGCCCGCGGAGGAGCGGTGGCTGGACGTGGCGCTGGTCGTCGACGAGTCCCGGTCGATGGAAGTGTCCGCGCAGACCGTCGGCGAGCTCGACACCCTGCTGCGCGACCTGGGCGCGTTCCGTGACGTGCGGCTCTGGAGTTGTGACAGCGACGCCCCCGGCGTGCTGAGCGTGACGCCACGCGGCAGCGGACAGCGGGCCGGGCCGCCCGGTGCACTGGTCGATCCGCGCCGGCGGCGGGCCGTCGTCGTGGTCAGCGACACGATCGGCCCCGCCTGGCGGGACGGCCGGATGGCGGCGGCGCTGTCGGTGTGGGCGGACGCCGGGCCGGTTGCCGTCGTCCAGCCGCTGCCGCAGCGGTTGTGGGACGACTGCGGCCCACGGGTCTGGCCGGTGCGTCTGCGGTCGGCCGGTCCCGGTGCCGCGAATCGCGACCTGACCTATGCGTCCGCCAGCCCGGCGATCGTGCCGGCCGAGTCCGGTGTCGCGATCCCGGTGCTGGAGCTCGAGCGGCGCTGGCTGGCGAGCTGGGCCGCGCTGATGACCGCCGGTGAGGGCACGATGTTCCGGGGGAAGGCGCTGCTGCTCGGCCGGATGCTCGACGGTGAGCACAACGCCGAGGGCCCGGCCGGGCCGCCCGAGACCGTGCTGCACAGGTTCGCCGAGACGGCGTCCAAGGACGCGTTCCGTCTGGCGGAACTGCTGGCCGCGGCCGCACCGCTGACCTTGCCGATCATGACGTTGATCCAGAACGCCCAGTTGCCGGAATCGGCGCCCTCCGCGTTGCGCGAGGTGTTCCTCGGTGGCCTGCTCATCCGAGTGAACTCCGACGATTCGCCTCATCACTCACGAACGGCAGAATACGATTTTCTTCCAGGACTACGTTCTGTCCTGTTGGGCGAACTGAGTAGGCGCGAGGCACTGGAGGTGCTGGCCGAGGTATCGCAGTACCTGGCACGACGTCTGGGAGTATCTGTCGACTTTCTCTCCGTCCTCGCATCCGAAGAGGATGTAGTCGATCTTGATCCTGCCTATAAAGCGTTCGCCACGGTGGCCATAGCGGTTCTGGACGCCGCCGGTGGGGTGTACCGTGACAGGGCGGAACGGCTGCGCGAGTTGATGGGGACGCCCGTGCGCGTGCCGTCGAGCCAACGGTCACGTCCCAGCAGAGAGAATGTCGTGGATTCCAGAGGCGTAACGCTATCCCAGAACCAGGCCGCTATCCCGGCGATGTTGCCGACCCCGGCCGGATGGACGAGCGTACCGTCTCGTAACACGAACTTCGTCGGGCGCGAGGACATACTCGACAACGTTCGCGGGCTTCTCCTCAACTCGCCGCAGACCGCGGTGCTGCTGCCGCGCGCGCTCTTCGGTCTCGGCGGCGTCGGTAAGACGCAGATCGCGCTGGAATACGCGCATCGGCACCGCGCCCGGGGTGACTACGACCTCATCTGGTGGGTGGCCGCGGAGGACCCGTCCGAGGTGCGGCGTTCCCTCGTCGACCTCGCCAAGGAGCTCAAGCTGCCGGTCACCGGCGACTCGGCGGAGACCATCCGCCGCGTGCTCCAGGCGCTGTCCGACCGCTCGCCGTACCGTCGCTGGCTGATCGTCTTCGACAACGCGCCGGACCCGCAGAGCCTTGGGGCCGGTCTCACGGCCGAGAGCGGCGGTCTTGTTCCGGACACGCGGGCCGGCCACGTCCTGATCACCACGCGCGAGCTCTCCTGGACCGAAGGCGGCCGTTCGGTCCAGGTCGAGGTCGGCCTCTTCAGCCGGGAGGAGAGCGTCGCGTTGCTCCGCCAGGGCATCCGCCCCGGCGTCACGCCGCCGCCCGGCATCCGCAATGAGCCGATCATGTCCGAGGAGGACGCGCAGCTCGTCGCGCAGCGGCTGGGTGACTTCCCGATCTCGCTCGCGCAGGCCGCGGCGTGGATCCGCGAGACCGGCCGGTCCATTCAGGAATATCTGCGACTCGTGGACGAGGAGATGACCCGGCAGCAGGAGGCCCACCTGCCCGAGGGATATCCGCGGCACGCCTCGGCGGCGATGAGTATCGCGATCCGGCAGCTCGACGACAGTTCCGCCACCGCGGCGCAACTGCTGCGGCTCAGCTCGTACTTCGGCCCGGAGTGGATTTCGCTGGACATGCTGTACCGGGCCCGGCTGGCCGCCCAGTCCTACGGCTCGGTCGAGTCCGTCCTGCGGGACCAGGCGCCGCTGCAGCGCACCGTGCGCACGATCGGCCGTCTCGAGCTGGCGCGGTACGACACGCGCCGCGAGCGGTTCCAGATCCACCGCCTGGTGCAGGCCATGGTGCAGGCCGAGATGGACTCGTCCCAGCAGGTCGAGGCGGCTCGCACGGTGCAGCAGATGCTGGCGCAGGCCAACCCGGGCAACCCCGACCGGATCGCGCAGTCGGAGATGGACAAGCACGCGGAGCTGTCCGCGCACATCGTCCCGTCCGGAGTGATCGACTCCGACCAGGCGGCCGCCCGTCGCGTGGTGCTGGACCAGATCCGGTACCGCTTCAATCTCGGCGACTACGAGAGTTCGCGCGACCTGGCGCAGCTCGTGCTGCCGGCCTGGACCGCCCGCTGGGGCGAGGACGACGAGCTGACCCTGCTGGCCCGCCGCCACCTGGCCAACGCGATCCGGCAGCTCGGCGACACGGTCCGCGCGCTGGAGCTGGACGAGGAGATTCTCGAGGCGTTCCGGCGCACGCTCGGCCCGCAGCACGAGCACTCGATGGCGACGGTCAACAGCGTCACCGCCGGTCTGCGCGCGCTGGGCCGCTTCGAGGAGGCGCTCCGGCTCGACCGGGAGAACTACGAACTCCAGCTGCGCACGCTCGGCGAGGAGGACGTCTCCACGCTGCGTACCGCGAACTCGGTCGGCGTCGACTACCGCATGGTGGGGAACTTCGAGGCCGCGCTGGAGATCGACCAGTGGAACGTGACGGCGGGCCGAGCGCTGCTCGGTTCGCGGCACGGTCTCTACTTCGCCTGGGTCGGCAACGTCGCCCGTGACCTCTACGGGCTGGGCAACTACTCGGAGTCCCTCCGGGTGCAGGAGGAGATCTTCCCGCGCATGGAGGCCGTCCTCGGCACCAACCACACGTGGACGCTCGGCGCCCGGCGCATCATCGTGATGGGCTATCGCAAGCTCGGGCAGGCCGCGAAGGCGGAGACGTACGCGCGCGAGCTGCTGATCGCCAGCCAGAACCGGCTCGGCGCCGCCCACCCGGAGACGCTGCTGGCCCGGGTGAGCCTGGTCAACGTGCTGCGCGAGACGGGGAAGCTGGCCGAGGCGGTCGAGGCCGGCCGGACGACGATGGAGCTCTACCAGGGACGGGTCGCGGAGCAGCACTACCGGCAGCTGTTCGCGGCCAACATGGCGATCGTCCACCGCCAGGCCAGCGAGGTGCAGCGTGCCCGGGAGTTGAACGAGGTCACGCTCGGCGAGCTACGCGCGAGCTTCGGTGAGCAGCATCCCTACACACTGTGCTGCGCGTCGAACCTGGCGAGCGATCTCGCGGCGACCGGCGCGTCCGGTGAGGCGCTGACGCTGTCCCGGGAGACGTACGAGACGTCCGTGACGGTCCGGGGTGACGCACATCCGTACACGCTGGCCGCCGCGAACAACTACGCGATCGACCTCGCGGCGAACGGCGAGGACGCCGCGACGCTCCGGCAGCAGACGCTCGACGCTCTGCGCCGGGCGCTCGGCGAAGCGCATCCGCAGACGGTCCTGGCCAAGGACGGTAAGCGGATCGACGCCGACATCGAGCCCTCGCCGGCCTGATCCGCGGTTCTGCGTCGCGTGCGGTGGCCGTTCGTGTCTCAGCCGTTGCGCCGCTGCCAGGTCCGATGCGTGTCGTCGAGTGCGCGATGCGCCCGCCGCACGACCGCGGCCGGCAGCGGCACGGCGAGCAGACCGTCGAGTGACCGCCGCATCCCGGCCGCGAACCGTTCACCGGCCGGGGTGAGTGCGCCGCTCGCCTGGACCGACCGCAGGGCGACGTCCACGCGGGCGCGGGTCGCGGCGAACTCGGCTGTCGCGGTGATCTCGACGGACGGTTCTGCACGGAGGCCGTTCCAGGCGTCCGCTACACCGAGGAACGCGTAGACGCCGTGTAAGAGCCCGCTGACCGGCCGCGGATCCGTGCGCCACGGCGCGAAGTACCGGCCGGTGTGCCCGGGAACCGCGAGCCGGTGCAGCGTCAGCAGCGCATCGAGTTTGTTGTGCTGGAACTCGTGCACCATGTCGACGGCGAAGGCCACCGGCGAGGCCGGCGTCGTCGCGCCGAACGCGCCGTAGGCGTCGCCGACCGTCGCGCTCTGGGCGGCGTGCGGTGAGTCCGGTTCCAGCGGCACCAGGCACCGCAGGCCCGCCGAGATCTCGGCGGCACGCGCCGGCAGCCGGCGTTGCAGCAGGTCCCACGCCGAGGCGAAGACCTCGCGCCAGCCGTCTACCGCGGCCGGGCTCAGCCGGTCCGCGGCGGGGACGTGATGACCGCCCCGATAGGGGTCGATGTCGTTCAGGACCACTCCGCATCCGGGATGCAGCCGCCGCAGGGGCTGCCAGGCCGGGTGTGCCTCCGCGGTGGCGAGGGTGATCGAATCGCCGCTCACCGCGCTGGTGGAGACCCTGCCCGCGGTCGGGAACACCACCCAGCCGTCCCGCGCGGCCGGTGTCACGGAGGCCTCCACACCCGCGCGGTGCGCCGCCGTCGCCGCGATCGCGCCGAGATGGGCGAGGTGTGCGTCGAGCGGTCCGCTGCCACGCTGGATCGCTCGCGCGGTCTGTGCGGCCCAGGCGCCGACCATCGGATCGGACAGCAGGCCGCAGCTTCGCGGGTCGCGGCGCTGCGCCTCCGCCACGGTCGCGAGCCAGTCGCGTAGTACGGGCCGTGCCGAGGCGCAGGAGTCGATGATGAACGTGAGAAGCAGCAGCGTGCGACTCAGGCGGAGGCTGCGTAACTCGTGGATCGCCGGGGCGCCGCCGTGACCGGCGGCGAGCGTCGCGAAGAGGCCGGGGCTGAGCGTGAACGGCTTCAACACGCGTGGGGCTCGGTCACGGCGAGTTCGTGAACGCCGCAGCCACGGTCTCCGACGCCGCCACCTCCGCCGCCACCTGGCGGGCGATCTCGCCCAGCACGCCGCCCGCGTCGATGATCTCGTCGAGTGGGACGTCGCTGAGGTCCGGAAGGGCCGGTAAGTCCCGGGTCGGCTCGCCAGGCTTGTCCATCCGGGGTGGCCTCCTATGCGGCGTGGCTCCGACGACTCTTGTGGAGTGGGGCCACGTTGCCGAAAACATCCACGGCGCACGTGTGCGTCGTCTCCGGGAACGACGGTCGGCCGCGCACACCCGGGGCCTCGGCATCAGCCGATCGCCATGCCCACGATACGTCGATCTCGGCTACTTTCCTAGATGTGGACACTCACTCTGCGCATTGGCCGACCGCCTGTGTCACCCGGTAGGGAGACGCGAGCTTCGGCCGGGTGTGCCGCAGGACGTGACCATCGCTCGGCTAGATTCACCTGGTGGATGACGTCTTCGAGGCCGCAGGGTCGCTGCGGGCGGCCTACGCCGCCGTGGACTGGGCATCCACGCCGCTCGGGCCGGTCTCGTCGTGGAGCCCGACGCTGATCGCGACGGTGCGGATGGCGCTGCGCACCCGGTTCGCGGTCACGCTGATGTGGGGGCGTGAGTTCGTGCTGGTCTACAACGAGGCCTACGTGCAGATGCTCGCGGACAAGCATCCGCGCGCGCTCGGCCGCCCGGCCCGGGAGGTCTTCCCGGAGGTCTGGGACACCATCGACCCGATGCTCCAGCAGGCGGCCGACGGGGAGCGGGCCACCTGGGTCAAGGACCTACGGCTGCTGATGAACCGGCACGGTTTTCTCGAGGAGACGTTCTTCACGTTCTCCTACTCCGCGGTCGCCGGCCCGGACGGCCCGGTCGAAGGCGTGATCGACATCGCGTCGGAGACGACGGAGCAGGTGGTCGGCAACCGGCGGCTGGCGCTGCTCTATCGGCTCAACGAGCAGCTGGCGGGCGCGGCCGACCAGGCGGCGCTGCTGGACCGGGCGCTGCCGGTGCTGCGGTCCGCGCCGGACGACCTGGCCGACGTGACGCTCACGCTCGCGGCCGCGTTGGAGCCGCGGGCGCGGGTGCCGGTCGAGGTCCTACTGGACGACGGGGTCGCCCGGATTCGGCTCGGTGACGGCGCGGGCCTGCTGACCGCCACGCTCAGCCCGCACCTGACCGTGGACGAGCGGTATCTGGGGTTTCTGCGCCTGATCGGCGGCGCGCTCACCCAGGTGCTGGACCGCATCCAGGTCCGGCAGGCCGAGCAGCTGCTGGCGTCGCTGGAACGGTCGATGTCCGAGGCACTGCAGGACAGCCTGCTCACCCGCGCGGCGCAGCCGGAGCAGGTGCGCGTCGCGGTCCGCTATCGCACGTCGATCGCCCAGGCGCACATCGGCGGCGACTGGTACGACGCGTTCCAGCTCGCCGGCGGACTGCACACCGTGGTGATCGGCGACGTCACCGGCCACGACCGGGGCGCCGCGGCCGCGATGGCGCAGATTCGCAACATGCTGCGCGGCATCGCGTACACGGTGGAGCGGCCGCCGTCGGTGCTGCTGGCCGCGCTGAACGACGCGATGCTCGGGCTCGGCGTCGACCGGTTCGCCACGGTCGTGCTCGGCCAGTTCCGCGACGAGCCCGGCCGGCGCACGTTCCGCTGGTCGAACGCCGGCCACCCGCCCCCGGTGCTGCTGCACCCGGACGGCACCGCGGAGCTGCTGCGCCGGCCGTCGGAGATCCTGCTCGGCGTGCTGGGCACGCCGGTCCGCTCCGACCATGAGATCACGCTCGAACCCGGCGCGGCCGTGGTCCTCTACACCGACGGCCTGATCGAGCGCCGCGGCGTCTCGTTCGACGAGTCGCTGCGCGACCTCGTGGACACGCTCGCCGGCCGCGCCACCCTCGACGCCGAGCAGCTCTGCGACCTGCTGCTGGACCGCTACGCCGCACTCGCGGAGGACGACATCGCGCTCACCGTCATCCGCTGACGGTCCGAACAGGACCGTCCGCGGGACCCGGCTACCGCCCCGGCCCTCGCCCCGGCCCTCGCCCCTGAACCGGAGTCGACACCGGCCCTCCGCCACCACGCCGGAAGCGGGAAGAGAGCCTTTCCGGTCTTGAATTCACTTCGGACGCTGCGGAGCGCGTCAGGTCAGAACCTGTCCATCCAGATGACGACGCCGGTCACGTTGTGGAGGACGGCGGCGACGCCGGCGCGGATGGCGGCGGCGCAGCGGTCCGGGGTGAACGAGGCCGGGTCGAAGACGGTGGCGGCGCCGTTGCCGGTGCCGCGGAACGACGCGCCGGTCCAGCCGACCGAGGTGACGTTGCCGGTGGGTTCCGGCAGTTCCGCGCCGACGACCAGGAACTGCTGGTCGAGGTGGCTGGCGGTGACCACGGCGAGCGCGTCGATCAGGTCGTTGCCGGCGCTGACGATCAGGTCGGGGCGCATCTCGATCGCCTCGACGATGCCGTCGACGTGGTGCGCGTCCGCGTCGACCGTGCGCAGGTCGACGTCCTCCGCGTCGGCCCACGCCTCGATCGCGCCGATCACCGCCGTCGCCGGCCCGTCGGTGCCCGCGGTGAGCAGAACGACACGGTAGTCCTCGGACGGGTGCACCTGCGACCACGATCCGGGTACCGGCGTGACCGTGCCGGCCGGCGTCGGCGGCGCGGACGGGTCGGTGAAGCCGGGTCCGAGCGAGCCGATCGGGGCCGGCGACGGGTGCGGCCGGTCCGCCCAGTCGTCGCCGGTGCCGCAGCCGGTCACGATCAGCGCGGTGAGCAGGGCCAATGACCGGAGTCGCACGGATTTTCCTCGGGTGGGCGGGCAGGTGCGGCTCCTTACTACTCCGCCCCGGTGTGACCTGGAAGGCTTGTCGCCAACCGTTCTCCCGCGATCTGGATCTTGTTAATCCGCGGGGTGCAGCGTGCACTCTCATGTTCAGACGCGCAGCCGCTCTCGGCCTCACCGCGGCGGCGCTCGCCGTCCTCGCCGCCGCTCCGGCGCAGGCGCACGGGTTCACCTCCACCGTCTACGCCGACGTGACCGCGCGGCAGGACCGGGTCGAGGCGAACCTGCAGCTGGAGTACGACCTGCTGTTCGTGTCCGCGGCCGACTTCATGGGGGACGACCCGCTGTTCCGCGCGGGTGACGCCGCGTTCCAGGCCGGTGACACCGTGGCCCAGGCGACCGCGGTCAACAACCACCGGGACACGATCATCGGGTACGTGTCGGAGCGCTTCACGGTCTCGGCCGGCGGGCGCGCGTGCACCGCGGCGGACGCCGGCGCGATCACGATCGGCGAGCAGGAGGGCGTGCCGTACGCGATCCTGCCGCTGACCTGGGACTGCCCGCCGGGCGGCGGTGGTCACTCGATCCGCAGCGGCCTGTTTCCGGACAGCGAGGAGTACGTGCGGGACACTACGACCCGGATCACGTACACACTCGACGGCCGCACCGGCACCGTCGCGCTGACCCCGGCCGAGCCGGAGTTCTCCACCGGAACGCCGTGGTGGCGTAACCCGTGGGTGTACGCGGTCCCACTCATCGTGGTCGCGGCCGCGGCACTTGTGCTCCTGCGCCGCCGTGTCACGTCGCGCGCGTCACAGAGTCCCAGCTCTTCCTAGGTACGCCACCGCTGCGCCCGGCCCGGTTCATGGGCGGTTCATCGCGTACCACCAAGTTGATCAACGCTTTTTCAGCACCACATCTCATCTGGAAATGAGGAAGAACAAGCCGATGAGAAACAGCAACCTCACGGCGCGCCGGCTGACCGCAGGGTCCGCCGCCGCGTTCGTGGGTCTGACCGCCGCGCTCGGCAGTGGACTCGGTAACCCCGTGTTCGCGGCCGACGCCGCCACGCTGAGCGGCATCATCCTCGGGGTGGGCGCGGACGAGACCCAGCGCATCGTGACCTGGTACTCGTCCGCGGACACGTCGCAGTCCATCCAGCTCGCGCCGACCGCGCGGGTGAAGGACGGCGAGTTCCCGGCGGACGCGGCGACCATCGCGGCGATCGGTGGAGCGAACGTCGCGGCCAGCGGCGGCTTCAACCGGCACGCGACCATCACCGGGCTCTCGGAGCACACGGCGTACTCGTACCGGGTGGGTACGGAGGGGAACTGGTCCCCGTCGTACTCGTTCAAGACGCAGGACTTCGAAGGCGACTACGACTTCCTGTTCTACGGCGACCCGCAGATCGGGGCCTCCGGCAACCTGGCCAACGACCAGGCCGGCTGGGCGGACACGATGAACGCGTCGCTGGCCGCCAACCCGGACGCCGAGCTCCTGGTGTCCGGCGGCGACCAGGTCGAGACCGCCGGCAACGAGGCGCAGTGGACGGCGTTCCTCGCGCCGGAGCAGCTGCGGCAGTACCCGTGGGCCGCCACCATCGGTAACCACGACGTCGGTTCCAAGGCGTACGAGCAGCACCTGTTCACCCCGAACACGGACTACTCGGGCAGGTACTACTCCAACGGGAACCCGGCGTCGAACACCTCCGGTGGCGACTACTGGTTCATCTACAAGGACACGCTGTTCATCGACCTGAACAGCAACTCCTACGCCACCTCCCAGGGTGGCGGCGGTGACGAGGCGCACCTGCAGTACGTGGCCGAGACCGTCCGGCAGCACGGCGCCAAGGCGAAGTGGACGGTGCTGGTCTACCACCACGCCATCTACTCGCCCGCGGCGCACGCCAAGGACGGCGACGCCAAGGTCCGGCGGAACGACTTCCCGACCGCCTTCTCCAACCTCGGCGTCGACCTGGTGCTCCAGGGTCACGACCACGCGTACTCGCGCAGCTACTCGATCAAGAACGGCGCCAAGGAGAACCCCGACGAGCAGCCCGGTGCTGCCGAGGTCTTCCCCGGTCCCGGCGGTGTCATCTACGTGACCTCGAACTCGGCCTCGGGCTCGAAGTACTACGACATCACCAAGCCGGACGCCAGCGGCACCAACGGGCCGGACCCGCTGAAGCCGGAGAACTACTGGTACAACTCGGCGCAGAGCCAGGAGAAGGTGCGCAGCTACACCAAGGTGAAGGTGCGCAACGACGAACTGGTGGTCGAGACCGTGCGCAGCCAGGCCAAGGGCGACGCCCCGGTCGGTTCGCTGGTCGACTCCGTGACGGTCCGGCCGTTCCACGGTGACAACCAGGAGATCCAGGTCAACGTGCCGACGGCGGCGCCCGGCGAGTTCGGGTGGACGATCGACGGCTACAACGGCCTGGTCGACCTGGGCACGGCGCAGGAGGTCGACGCGGCGTACTTCGCGGCGTCCGGCCAGATCAACCCGATCCTGGTCACGGACACGCGCCGCTCGCTGTCGCCGTGGTCGGTCTCGGCCAGCGTGGGTGACTTCGTGGACGGCGACAAGTCGTTCTCGGGCGCCTACCTCGGCTGGGCGCCGAAGGTGATCACCCCCGGTGCCGGTGCCGTGGCCGGGCCGGTGGCGCCGTCCGCGTACACCGCCGGTGGCGAGGGCCTGTCCGTCTCGCGCGGTCTGGCCTCGGCGGCGCAGGGTCACGAGCGTGGCTCCGCGAAGGTCGGCGCCGACCTGGATCTGAAGATCCCGGGCGAGGTCGACAAGGGCTCGTACCGCACCACCCTGACGATCACCGCGCTGAGCAGCTGATCGTTTCTCTCGAAGTCGGCGGGGCGGGCCTCGTGCCCGCCCCGCCTCTCGTTAAGGACTCCCGTCATGCGTTGGAAGAACACCGTCCTGGCCGTGCTCGTGGCCGCCGTCTCGGCCGGCCTGTGGGCCACCCCGGCAACGGCTGCCTCGGTGATGGCCGCACCGGTGGCCGCTTCGCCGATGCCTGCCTCGGCGATGCCTGCCTCGGTGATGGCCGAGGAGGGTGATGTGACCTGGACGGTGCGGACCGCCTCGAACAGCCTCGGCGCCGACCGGTCCAGCTACAGCTACGCCATCAACCCCGGGGCCACGGTCTCCGACGCCATGGTGGTCGCGAATCGCGGCACCGATGCGCTGTCGCTGACCGTCTACGCCGCGGACGGCTTCACCACCGGTGAGGGCGGGCTCGACCTGCGCAACAGGGACGTGGCGCAGACCGGCATCGGCGTGTGGGCCACCGCACCGGCCGCGTCGGTGACCGTGGCGCCGGGCCAGACCGTGGACGTGCCGTTCACCGTCGCGGTGCCGGCCAACGCCACGCCCGGTGACTACGTCGGCGGCATCGTCACGTCGCTGACCCGCCCGGACGCCAGCCAGCAGGTCAATGTGGAGCGCCGCCTCGGCATCCGGATCAAGCTGCGGGTCGGCGGCGCGCTCGCCCCGGCACTCGCCGTCTCCGACCTCAGCGTCTCCTACGACGGATCGTGGAACCCGTTCGCGGGCGGCACGGCCACGGTGTCGTACACGATCCGCAACACCGGCAACACCACGCTGTCCGCCACCCAGGCCGCGTCCGTGGCCGGGCCGTTCGGCTGGTGGCGCTCGGACGCCGGCGACATCGCGGCCCCGCCGGAGCTGCTGCCCGGCGAGTCCTGGCCGGTCACCGTGCCGGTCGCGGACGTCCCCGCGGCACTGCTGCTGACCGGCACCGCCACGCTGACCCCGCTGGTCGTCGACCCGTCCGGCTCCCGCTCGATGCTGGAGCCGGTCTCCGCGGACGCGACGGCCTGGGCCGTACCGTGGCTGCTCCTGCTGTTGATCCTGGTGTTGATCGCTCTGGTCGTGCTCGCGCTCCGGCTGCGCCGCCGCCGCAGGGCCCGCGAGGACGCCCGCGTGGCCAAGGCCGTGCAGGAGGCACTGGCCGCGAAGTGATCAGGGCGTCCCCCATGCCGTTCTCACCACATGGGGGACGCCGTGGCTCAGGCGACCGTCACCGGGTGCCGGACCTGGGCGCCGAAGAGGTAGCCGAGCGTGTTGTGCGGGACCGTCACCGGCTGGGTCGCGCCGGTCACGTCGGTGGCGCGGGCGATCAGCGTGTGCTGCCCGGCCGTGGCCGGTGACCAGTCGATCCGCCAGCGCTGCCAGGCGTTCGCCAGGTTCGGGCCGGTGGTGTGCGCGCGCCGCCAGGTGGTGCCGCCGTCCGTGCTGACGTCGACGTGCCGGATCGGGCCGTTCGCGGACCAGGAGCGGCCGGTGAGCGTGGTGCGGGACAGCGGCAGCGTGGCGCCCCAGGCGAGCTCGAACGCGCTCTTCACCACCTGCTCGTCGATCAGCGTGCCCTCGGCCGGGTGGTCCGCGCCGAACAGCCGGTAGAACTGGGTGTTCCACGGTGAGAACAGCGGCTCCGCGGCGACCTCGATCGCGCCGGCCCACTTGATCGAGGAGATGCCGATCCAGGACGGCACGACCACGCGCAGCGGCGCGCCGTGGTCCGGCGGGAGCGGTGCGTCGTTGAGTTCCCAGGCGAGCAGCACGTCGTCGAGCGCCTTACCGATCGGCAGCGGGCGGCGCACCGGCCCGAGGTCGACGCCACCGCTGACGAAGTTCGCGTCCAGGCCCTGTGGCTGCACGTCCACCGCGTCCCGGCGCAGCCCGGCCGCGCGCAGCACGGTGCCCAGCCGAACGCCGTGCCAGCGGCCGACGCCGATCGCGCCGAGCTTCCAGGCCGTACCCGAGACGGTCTGGCCCTGTTGTGTGGTGAAGAGACTGCGGCCGTTGCCCGCGCACTCCACCGCCGCCGTGATCGTCTCGCGTGGCAGCCGTTTGAGCTGGTCCAGGCTGAATTCGACGGGCGCGCGAAGGCCACTGCCGAAGAGCTTCAGCCGGTACGTGACCGGGTCGATGATCGGCGTGCTGGTGTGGTTGCGGACGAAGAAGCGGTCCACCGGCACCAGGTAGCCGGTGTCCTTCAGCGACTCCCATCTGGTCTCCGCGTTCGTTCCGAAGACCGTGAACAGTTCCGGCGGCAGCGGCTTCACGATCGGCCCGTCCGCCGCCCGCGCCGCCCCGCCCGCGCTCCCGGCGCCGATCGCGCCACCGACGCCCACCGCGGCCGCCAGCCGCATCAGGTCACGCCGCGTGAACCCGCGGCCGCTCGCCCGCCCGTCCCGCCACTGCTCCAGCCGCAGCCGGTCATACGTCGTCTCGTCCATCGAAACAGCCAACCATATCTATCGGTCAGATAGGAATAGCCGCGCGGTCATGGCGGGGGAACCGTGGCGTACCAGATGATGTCCGTGCTGGGTATCGGGTGTCCTGGTGGTTTAACCGGCTGTTATCCGAACCGTAGGGTACGGGCGGCCAATTCTCGCCGCTCGATTTCGGTCCGTGTGGACGTCGTGTAAGGCTGCGCTGAACCCGTCCAAGATCTACTCACGGACGGTAGTCGCACGGAAGCGAAATGGCAACAGAGTTGAGCGGGGAAGAAAGAGAATGGCCAGCATCGACATCGCACTGAAGGAAGCCATGACGATCGACGGCGCCATCGGCGTCGCGCTCGTCGACTACACCAGCGGCCTGACGCTCGGCGTGCTGGGCGGCGGCACCATCGACATGACGGTCGCCGCGGCTGGCAACACCGACGTGGTGCGCGCCAAGCTGCGCACCCTGGAGATGCTGGGCCTTTCGGACGGCATCGAGGACCTGCTGATCACGCTCGACACCCAGTACCACCTGATCCGGCTGATGCAGCCCCGGCGCCCGGGCGAGGCGCTGCTGCTCTACATGGTGCTGGACCGCAGCCGGGCGAACCTGGGCCTGGCCCGCCACCGCCTGCGCCGCGTCGAGGCGGAACTCGAGGTCTGAGCGGGTAGCGGGGCGGGCGTGCCGCACATCACGTGAGCGCGCCCGCCGATCGCGCCGCCCTCGCATTGACAATCCATAGTGGTACGCCGACCATGGCCTGGTTCGCGGTCGACGCCGGCGGACGCCATACGCTGCTGAGCGACGCCGGAGGCGTTTCGGTGACCGGACCGGGCAACAACCCCTCGGAGCAGGACGCACACCACCGCCCGCCGCTCCAGCGCGCGATCCCGCTGCGCGGCCTCGAACCCTCGGACCCACCGGCCGCAGAACCGGAAGAATCAGGCTCCTGGGGTACGCCGAGACTGCCCTTCTGGCCCACCCAGCCGACCACACCACCGTCCGCGCCGCCACCGTTCGTGACGCCATCGTTCGCGGCGCCATTGTCTGCGGCGTCACTGCCTGCGACGCCATCGTCTGCGGTGCCACCTTCCGTGACGCCGCCGTATGGGGTGCCATCGTCGGCGATGCCGGCCGGTGCATCGCCGGGAGCTGCGGCTTCGTCCTTCGCTGGCGCGCGGTCCGGTGAGTTCGAGATGCCGGCCGCGGTGTCCGGTGAGATCGTGAACGCGATTCCCTCCGAAGCCGACGCGTCATCGAGGCCAGTGTGGGGTTTCGAGTCCGCCGGGAGCGCGACCTCCGGTGGGAGGGGCGTGACGCCGGCCGCGGGCGGCGCCTTTGCGACCGGAAGTGCGACCTCCGGTGGGGGTGTGCCGCCGGCCGCGAGTGGCACCTTCGCGACCGGGAGCGCGGTCTCCGGTGGGGGTGTGCCGCCGGCCGCGGGCGGTACTTTCGCGACCGCCGGCCTGCTGCCGACGGTCGTGGCGTTCCCCGGCGATGTGCGCGACCAGCCGAGGGCGAGCGCGGAGACCACCACCGGCCTGGTCGCGGCGGAGATCGTTCCCGCGGACGACCGCCGGCCGCCGCCGCACCCGAGGCTGTGGCTCGTGCCGCTGATCCTGATCGGCGTCATCGTGATCGCCGCGGCCGCGCTCGCCGGGCGTGGACCGGCCCCGTTCAGCACGGACGCGCCGGTCGCGATTCCACCGGCCACGCTCGCA
The DNA here is from genome assembly GCF_030811575.1 of Catenuloplanes nepalensis. Taxonomy (GTDB): domain Bacteria; phylum Actinomycetota; class Actinomycetes; order Mycobacteriales; family Micromonosporaceae; genus Catenuloplanes; species Catenuloplanes nepalensis. The sequence continues at coordinate 1,622,405 of NZ_JAUSRA010000001.1, forward strand.
CCGCCCGCGACGGGCCAGGTCACGATCATCACTCCGTCGGCCGGACCGAGTTCGGTGGCGCCGTCCGCCGGCACCACGCCGTCGTCGGCCGCGCCGAGCCGGTCCGCCTCGCCCACTCCGGCGCCGGCCCGGACCACCCCGGCCGCCGCGGCCCCCGCACCGGTCACCCAGGCGCCGGTGGCGAGCGGGCCGATCACCGGGTACTCCGCGTGCACCACCGGCAGCGCCGCGGTCCTCGCCGTCACGTTCACGAAGTCGTTCGACTGGCACCACGCCTACATCGACGTGGACAACAACGCCTCGACCGGCTACGACGTGCCCGACATCAGCGGCCGGCTCGGCGCCGACTACATGGTGGAGAACGAGGGCTTCTTCCGCGCGAACGACGCCGAGTGGGACTGGTCCGAGATCGACGGCAGCGGCCTGCAGACCTCCCGCACCGGCAACACGTTCCGCTGGCAGGTGCCGCGCTCGGCCCTGGGCGCCGCCGGCACCCTCCGCATCGTCTTCAACGGCTCCGGCAACACCCCCGACACCAACACCCCCATCCTCACCGCCACCTCCTGCTGACCCGCCGCGCCCGTGCTCGTGTCCGGCCGTCCCGGGCCGTGCCCGCCCGACCGCCCGCTGTACCGGTCTTCCTCCGCGGTTCGGGCTGTGAAGCGGGAAGGTCGGGGTCTAAGTCGCCTTCAGGCAGCTCAGTGCCCGCGGCGGTAAATGTGCCGCACCACGCCGGGAGCGGGCAGAGCAAGGCCGTTGATCTTCCCAGCCCCGGCCTGGCCCACAGCTGCGGCTGTGGAATGACCCCCACGCGAAGCAGCGGAGGCTCAGTGCATCTGGATGATTTGAATGAGGTTGCCGCAGGTGTCGTCGAGGACGGCGGTGGTGAAGGCGCCCATGTCGGTTGGTTCCTGGGTGAAGTGGACGCCGAGGGCGCGCAGGCGGTCGAACTCGGCCTTGACGTCGTCGACGGCGAACTGGGTGTACGGGATGCCGTCGCCGACGAGTGCGTCCTTCCACGGCTTCGCGGCGGGGTGGGCGTCCGGTTCGAGCAGGAGTTCGGTGCCGTCGGGGTTGTCGGGGGAGACCACGGTGAGCCAGCGGGCGTCGCCGCCCATCGGGACGTCGTGCTTCTTCACGAAGCCGAGGACCTCGGTGTAGAACCGTTCGGCCGCGGCCTGGTCGTGGACGAGCACGCTGGTGATGGTGATGCGCATCAGGTCTCCTTGGTGTCGCGGTGACGCCACCGGTCGGTGAGGTGCGTAAGCGGCCCGGTGTCGAGGTGGTGGAACTTGTAGCGCCCGTCGCGGCGGCTGTGGACCAGCCCGGCCGCGGCCAGCACCTCGAGGTGCTGGGAGATCGCCTGCCGGGACGAGCCGAGCTGGTGTTTCGAGCTCAGTCGCGCGCAGATCTCGAACAGCGTCTGGCCGTCCCGATCCGCCAACTCGTCGAGTATCTTGCGGCGGGTCGGGTCGGCCAGGGCCTTGAAGACGTCGTCGTCGTCCACGTCACCGATGATAGGCAAGCTGTGGCTTGCCTATCAAGTGTTTCAGAAGGAGAGGACCGACTGCACCTCCTGGCGCCGGCGCGCGGCCAGGTCGTCGAGGAGCGTGGGCGCGTCGTCGAACGGGACGACCGCGGTGATCAGGTGCCGGCGGATCGCGTCGCCGTCGCGGCGCAGCAGGTCGACGGTCGCGGCGGAGAGGCGCTCGCGGTCCCAGGTGCCGGCCAGCCCGCGCGGCACCCGGCCGATCTGCGCGCAGACCAGGCTCAGCCCGTTGTGGTGGAACTCCTCGCCGAGCCGCACCGCGTCCGCGCCGCCCTGGTAGAACGCGAGGTCGATCACCGTGCCCTGTGGCCGCAGCAGCCGCAGGGCCAGTTGCAGCGCGGACGCCTGACCGCGGCACTGGAAGACCACGTCGGCGCCGCGGTCGCCGGCCCAGTGCCGCCACGCGGTCTTGAGCACGACCGCGGGGTCGTCCGGCCCGTCGGTGTCGAGCGTGTCCAGGCCGAGCGCTTCCGCGATGGCGCGGCGTTCCGGGGAGGGGTCGAGCACGACGACCGAGGCGGCGCCGTGCGCGCGGGCGAAGAGCGCGGTGAGCAGGCCGACCACGCCGGCGCCGGTGACCGCGACCCGGCGGCCGGCGACGCCGTCGCCGAGGTCGCGCGCTGCGGACCCAGCGGCATGCAGCAGCCCGTTCGCGCAGATCGGTCCCATGTGCGCGGCGTAGATGCCGAGTATCGGGTCGAGGTCGTCCGGCAGCGGCACGATCCGGTCGCGCAGCGGGTCGCCGGTCCAGCCGGTGCGGTGACCGTACGTCATGGCCACGGTGGTGCCGGTCGCCACCGCGGGTGTCTCGCTCGACGTGACGACGCCGACCTCCATGTAGCCCAGCCGGGTGACCGGGTATGCGTTGTCGGCCGGTCCGCCGAACAGGCCCAGCTCGGTGTCGAAGCCGTGGTGCAGCGCGGGGTTGGTGTTCTTGACGAAGCTGAGCTCGGTGCCGGCCGAGACGCCGCTGAACAGCGTGCGCACCCGGAACGGGCCGGGCGCGATCTCCTCCTCGACGATCTCCAGCTTTCCGGGCGCGCTGACGATCAGGTTACGGTCGGACATCGCGGGTCTCCCCGTCGGAAGCGGACGCGGCGACCGCGAGCGCGAGCGTGTGGGTGCGCAGCGCCTCCGCGTACGGCACGCGGATGTCCTGCTCCTCGCCGCGGACGGCGGCGATGAACGCGCGGTCGACCGCGACGCGCGCGGTCTCCGGGTCGCTGTCGACGGTGCGCTCGCCGTCGGCGTCGCGGACGGTCAGCCCGGTCTCGGAGACGCGCACGGCCAGCCCGTCCGCGTAGATCTCCAGTCCGGCGCGTTCCTTCCAGCCGAGCACGCAGGTCGCGGCGAGCGTGCCGACCGCGCCGTTGGCGAAGCGCAGTACGGCGGCGGTAGCGCCGTCGATGTCGCCGGCCGGGGGAGTGCCGTTGCCGGCCGCGGTCACGGAGGTGACCTCGCCGGCCAGGTGGCGGGCGAGGTCGAGCACGTGCGCGGCCTGTTCGACGATCGGCCCGCCGGACTTCTCGCGCAGCGGCCACCAGCCGACCGGTGGCACCTTGTCCAGCCAGGCGCCGGTGACCAGCCGCACCTCGCGGCCGGCCAGCAGCGTGCGGGCCTGCTCGACGACCGCGAGGTAGCGCCAGTGGTGCCCGACCGCGGTAAGCAGGCCACGCTCGTCGATGGCGTCCGAAATCTCCTGTGCTGCGCCTATATCGAGGGAAATGGGTTTCTCCACGAATAGCGGCAATCCGGCCTCGATCACGGCGTGCTCGGCCGGGCCGTGCGCGAACGGCGGCACGCAGACGTAGACCGCGTCCACCGGCTCGCCCAGCAGCGCCGCCACGTCCGGCACGACGCGCGCGCCGAGCGGTGCGGCGAGCGCGGCGGCCGCGTCCGGCACCACGTCCGTCACGGCCGCGACCTGCACATCCGGCAGACTCGACAGCACCCGCGCGTGGCGCTGGGCCACACCTCCCGCTCCGACCAGTCCCACTCTCGTCACCGGCGTCTCCTCGCTTCTCGGTAATGATCGTCGCCGCTTGCACTTCTCGGTGGAGGCCCTCGCCAAACTCTTGCTGGATGACAAATGTTCACGTCACATGTGCGCTTGGAAATTGCGTGGCGCGGGAAGTGAGACACCGCAAACGAGAAGATCAATTTCCCGGGGGTACGCATGTCGCACGATGTCTCTCCCGTCCTCGAGGCCTGGGCCTCGTCGCGCACCTTCTCCTACACCGAGTGGGCGGACGCCGAGCTGGTGGCGGCGAAGGGGAACACCCGCGTCAGCGTGGTCATCCCCGCTCGCAACGAGCAGGCCACCATCGGCGCGATCGTGACCACCATCCGTGAGCGCCTGATCGACGAGATACCGCTGGTCGACGAGATCGTGGTCGTCGACTCCCGCTCCACCGACGACACCGCGCTGATCGCGTCGGCGGCCGGCGCGCGCGTGGTCAGCCAGGACGACGTCACGCGCGGCCTGCCCCGGATGGAGGGCAAGGGCGACGCGCTCTGGGCGGGCCTGGCCGCCAGCACCGGTGACGTGGTCGCGTTCGTCGACGGCGACCTGGAGGACTTCTCCGCGCACTTCGTGACCGGACTGATCGGCCCGCTGCTGACCGACGGCTCGGTCGAGTTCGTGAAGGGCTTCTACCACCGGCCGCTGCACCGGGCCACCGGCGTGGAGCCGGACGGCGGCGGCCGGGTCACCGAGCTGGCCGCCCGCCCGCTGATCAACCTGTTCTGGCCGGAGCTGGCCGGCGTCGTCCAGCCGCTGGCCGGGGAGTACGCGGGCCGCCGGGCGGTGCTTGCGCGCATCCCGTTCGTCTCCGGGTACGGCGTGGAGATCGCGATGCTGATCGACCTGCTGCAGGAGGCCGGGCTGGACGCGCTGGCCCAGGTCGACCTGGGCGTCCGGCACCACCGGCACCAGACCACCGAGGCGCTCGGCCGGATGTCCGCGCAGATCATGGTGACCGCGTGGAGCCGCCTGCACCGGGCCGGCCTGGTGACCGAGGAACTGCCGCCGTCCACGCTGATGACCCAGTTCCGCCGCGGTCACTCCGGCGGGCTGCCGCGCCTGGACCGGGAGATCGTCACGCACGAGATCGGGGTGACCGAGCGCCCGCCGCTGGCCTCCCTGCGGCGCGTACCGGGGCTGGTCGCCTCATGAAGGTCCTGATGAACGCGGGGCCCTGGCTGCCGGTCCCGCCGAACGGTTACGGCGGCATCGAGAACATCGTGGCCACGCTGGTCCCGGAACTGCGCGCGCTCGGCATCGAGGTGGTGCTGGCCACGGTCGGCGAGAGCACGCTGCCGGCCGACGAGCGGGTGCACGCGTTCGGCACCGGCCAGTTCGAGATGTTGCAGCGGCCGTACAACCAGGCCTGCGGCGTCGTGCCGGCGCACCAGGCCGCGGTGCTGCGCCGGATCGCGGCCGGCGACATCGACCTGGTCCACGACCACGTCGAGGCGGCCGGGCTGACCATGCTCGCGGCGCTCGGCACCGGTGGCCCGCCCGGCCTGCACACGCTGCACTGGGACCTGCGCAAACACCCCGATCTCTACGGTACGTTCGACGGCGGTGCCCGGGTGCGGGTCAACGGCGTCTCCGCCGACCAGCTCACGCACGCGCCGGAGGCGTTGCGCGCACACGCGATCGGGCACGTGCACCTGGCCACGCCGCTCGCGATCGACGCGGACAGGCGGGCGAAGGCCGAGAAGCACGGGTACGCGGTGGTGCTCGGCCGGATCAACGCGGGCAAGGGCCAGGACCTCGCGGCCGAACTCGCCCACCGGCACGGCTTCGACCTGGTGCTGGCCGGGCCGGTCGGGCCGTACCACTCGCCGGAGGCGCTGGCCGCCGCCGACCTGCAGAACCCGGACGTGCGCTTCTGGCACGAGCGGGTCGCCCCGCACGTCGACGGCGTCCGGGTCCGCTGGGTCGGCACGGTCGCCGGGCAGGAGCGCGACGACCTGGTCGCCGGCGCCCGGGCCGCGCTGTTCCCGCTGCGCTGGAACGAGCCGGGCGGCACCGCGGTGGTCGAGTCGCTCGCGCTCGGCACGCCGGTGGTCGGCATCGCCCGCGGCTGCCTGCCCGAGCTGATCGAGCACGGCCGGACGGGCCTGCTCACCACGGACTCCGACGAGCTGGGCGAGCTGATGCACGCGGTCGGCGGGCTGGTCGAGGCGGAGTGCCGGGCCGAGGCGGCCCGCCGCTTCACCCCGGCCGTGATGGCGGCCGGCTACGCCGACCTCTACCGGCGCATGGTCGTCTCCTGAGCGCGGGTGGGGTCCCCACGGGGACCCCACCTGAGCTGCCACTCAGGCGCGGACGCCGCGTCGAGTAGGTTGGAGCCCGATGACTTCACGCACCCATGAACTCGACCGCGCGCACGTGTTCCACTCCTGGTCGGCGCAGGCCGAGATCGACCCGATGGTGATCACGGAGGCACACGGTTCCCGGGTCCGGGACGACGCCGGCCGGGAGTACCTGGACTTCTCCTCGCAGCTGGTCTTCACGAACCTGGGCCACGGCCATCCGCGCGTCGTGCAGGCGATCAAGGATCAGGCCGAGCGGCTGTGCACGATCGCGCCGCAGCACGCCACCGAGGCCCGTTCCGAGGCCGCCCGGCTGATCGCCGGCCTGGCCCCGGACGGGCTGGAGAAGGTGTTCTTCACCAACGGTGGCGCGGACGCGAACGAGCACGCGATCCGGATGGCGCGGCTGCACACCGGCCGGCCGAAGGTGCTGTCGGCCTACCGCTCGTACCACGGTGGCACGCAGACCGCGGTCAACGTGACCGGTGATCCGCGCCGCTGGCCCAGTGACACCGGCACGGCCGGGGTCGTCCACTTCTTCGGGCCGTTCCTTTACCGGTCCGAGTTCCACGCGGAGACCGAGGAACAGGAGTGCGAGCGGGCGCTGACCCACCTGCGGCGCGTGATCGAGGCGGAGGGCCCGGCCACGATCGCCGCGATCATCCTGGAGACCATCCCGGGCACGGCCGGGATCATGCCGCCGCCGCCCGGTTACCTGCCCGGCGTGCGCGCGCTGTGCGACCGGTTCGGCATCATGCTGATCCTGGACGAGGTGATGGCCGGGTTCGGGCGGGCCGGTGCCTGGTTCGCGCTGGACCGCTACGACGTCCGGCCGGACCTCATCACGTTCGCCAAGGGCGTCAACTCCGGCTACGTGCCGCTCGGTGGCGTGGTGATCAGCGACGCGATCGCGGACACGTTCGCCCACACGGCCTATCCGGGCGGCCTGACCTACTCCGGGCACCCGCTCGCCACCGCGGCGGCGGTCGCAACGATCAATGCCATGACCGACGAGGGTACGGTGGCCAACGCCGACCGGCTCGGCCGTGACCTGCTCGGCCCGGGCCTGCGTGAGCTGGCCGCGCGGCACCCGCGGATCGGTGACGTGCGCGGCGTGGGCGTCTTCTGGGCGGTGGAGCTGGTCGCGGACCGCGACACCCGGGAACCGTTGCCGGTCGCGGACACCCTCGCGGTGGTGGCCGCGTGCCAGCGTGCGGGCCTGTTGCCGTTCACCACGGCGAACCGGCTGCACCTCGTACCCCCGTGCAATGTTTCCGACGAGGACGCGGTGCTGGGGCTGGAGTTGCTGGAGAAGGCGCTCAGCTCCTGTTCCTGAAGCGCTCCAGCAGCGCGGCAACAGATCGAGGCGCCCCCCGGACGGGGACGCCTCGATCATGGAAGGTGGTGCGTCAGTCGTCGTCCTCGTCCTCGTCCCGGGTCGAGGGATCGCCGGACGTCTGCGGGGCGGGCGGTGCGACCTGCGGGCTGGAGGCCGACCCGGACTTGAACGCGATCGCCTCGCTCGGATTCGGGAAGTCCTTCACCGGCTGACCCGCCAGGCCGTCGCGCAGCAGCGTGGCGACCGAGCGGATCACCTCCTTCTGGATCGCCGCACCCACCAGGTCGGCCGGGTTGTCCGGGTTCGCCGCGATGCCGGCGATGGCCAGCTGCGGAGTCACGCCGATGAACGACTCGGTGGAGTAGGAGTCCGAGCTGCCGGACTTGCCGGAGACCGGGCGGCCGACCATGTCGCTCACCTGCGTGGACGTACCGCCCGGGCAGCTGCCGTAAGCCGGCGCCTGACCGACCACGCAGCGGCCCGCGTCGAGCGCGGCGCGCGCCACGTCCTTGTCGATCGCCTGCGTGCACTCCGGCTGCGCGACCTTGGCCGCGGCGTCGCTCACCTGGCCGGTCGAGTCGGTGATGGACACGACCGGGGTCGCCTTGCAGTACTTGCCGTCCGCGGCGAGGGTGGCGTACGCGTTGGCCATGTCCAAGGGCGTGGCGGCGGAGACGCCGAGAGTGAACGAGCCCCAGCCGCTCGGCTCGTCGGCCAGCTTCGCGTCGTTCTTGTTGCGGAACTGGATGCCGAGCCGCTTGGCCATCTCCACGGCCTTGCCGACGCCGACCTCCTGCTGGAGCTTGATGAAGTACGTGTTCGACGACTTACCGAGGCCGGTCCACATGTTCTGGTAACCGTCCTGGTAGGACTTGTCCGCGTTGCTCGGGCACCAGAAGCCGCCGCACGCGGTCGCGCTGCCGTCCGGGTAGATGGACTTGAACGGTGACCGGGTGCTGAACCCGGTGTCCAGCGGGAAGCCGTTCTCCAGCGCCGCCAGCATCACGAACATCTTGAACGTCGAGCCGAACTGGTAACCGGCCGAGTCCTCACTGCCCGCGATGAACTGGTTCACCGTGTTCGGGTAGTTGCCGCCGTTCGCGTTCGGCTCGATGCTGAACTTCCGGTTGATCGCCAGCGCCTTCACCTTGCCGGTGCCCGGCTCGACCGCCGCCAGCGGTGCCGCGCGCGGGCTGTTCACCGGGTAGATGCGCACCGCCTCGGCCGCGGCCTGGTCCTGCAGCTTCGGGTCCATCGACGTGACGATCCGCAGGCCGCCCTTCTTCAGCAGCTCCTCGCGGTCCTCCGGCGTCGGGCCGAACTCCTCCTGCTGCTTCCACCAGGACAGGAAGTAGTCGCAGAAGAAGCCCCAGCTGTTGTGCGTGTTCGGGACCGCGGTGCAGTTGCTGGTGGCGGTGGTCGGCTTCAGGTTCAGCGGCTCGGCGATCGCCTTGTCCGCCTCCTCCCTGGTGAGCGCGCCGGTGCCGACCATCGCGTTCAGCACGTAGTCGCGGCGGCCGACCGCCTGCTCCTCGGGGTTGTTCACCGGGTCGTACGCGTCGGGCGACTTCACCAGACCGGCGATCATGGCGGCCTGGCCGAGCGTCAGCTTGTCCGGCGTGGTGGAGAAGTAGGCGCGTGCCGCGGCGGAGACGCCGTACGCCTTGTTGCCGAAGTACGCGATGTTGAGATAGCGGCGGAGGATCTCCGGCTTGTCCAGCTCGTCCTCGATGGTGACCGCGAACCGGATCTCCTGTAGCTTCCGGCCGGTGCTCAGCTCGGTCGCGGCCTCGCGCTCCTCGTCCGAGGCGGACTGGTCGGTCTTCAGCACGTTGCGGACGTACTGCATGGTCAGCGTGGACGCGCCGGAGACCTCGCCGCCCTGCGTGTTCGACACGAACGCGCGCATCAGGCCCTTGATGTCGACGCCACCGTGCTCGTAGAACCGGGTGTCCTCGGCCGCGACGATCGCGTCCTGCATCACCTTCGCGATGTCGTCGATCCCGACGTCGGTGCGGTTCTCCTCCCAGAACTGGGTGATCTGGGTCTTGCCGTCACTGGCGTAGATGTACGACGCCTGCGGGGTCGGCGGCGTCTTCAAGTCACTCGGGAGGTCCTCGAACGAGTCGCCGGCCAGCTTCGCGGCCATGCCGACGCCGGCACTCACCGGCAGCGTGGCGCCGGCGATGACGCCGCCGACGACCGCACCGAGCAGCACCAGAGTCACAACCTTGCGGCCGATGGCCATTGTTGAACGGTCGGCCGGTTCGGCCTTCTCGGTCCCCGGGACCAGCGGTGTCGCCGATTCCTGCATTACGCGAAGAACCCCTCGTCGATGGTGATGGGCACGCACCGTGCTATTGGAAATGCGCGCGGTTACCTTTTCTCGGTTGTCGTGCGGCGATCAGGAGATCACGAACGCCTCATTGATACCGCGCCGGGATGGGTGTTCCGACGGTGCGGGCTGTGCCTCCGATCAGGGAGAGTCCGCAACCGCGGCAACGGGTTGCCGGTTCAGCGTACGGAAATGGATAGGTAGATCACACCGTCCCGTTCCGCGCCGCTCATACGGCATTCAGGAAAGGCGGCCGGCGCCGTAGACTGGCCACTCGTGACGGTAACCGACGGGCGGGCCGAATCGCCGATGGTGAGCCGGGCCGCGCTCGACGCCTCGGTCCGGCTGCGGGCGACCGCGCTCGACGACGCGGCGATCCACCGGATTCGCAGCGGCCCGGCCGCGGACGGCGGCACGGCCGGCTGCTACCAGCGTCTCGACGAACGCGTGGTGCTGCACGTGGTGCGCCAGGGCCGCTGGTCGATCAACCGGCCGGGTCGCCGCGGCGACGCCGTGACCGCCACCTCCGGCCGGTTCGTCGCCCGCTACGACGACCGGGCGCTGGAGTTCGGCGCCGGGCCGCGCACCGACACGACCGTGCTGATATTGCCGGCCGGCAGCCTGCACGGGCTGCTCCGCGACGGGGGCGTGTGCGGCTCGGCCGGCTCCCCGCCGTTGCGCATGCTCACCGCCCACCTGCGCACCGTCGCCGGGCTGGCCGGCGACCTGCCGCCCGCCTCCGTCGCGGCCGCCCGGGACGCCACGGTCGAGCTGGTCCGCGGCATCCTCACCGACACGGTCGACGGCGGCGAGCCGCTCCTCGCGCCCGCGCTCGTGGTCGCGGCCCGGCGGGTGACGGAGGAGCTGCTCGCCGGGCCGGAGCTGTCGCCCCGGACGGTCGCTGACCGGCTGCACGTGTCCGTGCGGACGCTGCACCGCGCGTTCGCGGACCGGGGCGAGACGCTGATGGGCCACGTCCGGCAGCGCCGCCTCGACCGGGCCCTGGCCGACCTGGCCGGTGCCGGGCTGACCGTCGGCGAGGCCGCGGCCCGCTGGGGCTTCACCGACAGCAGCCACCTGATCCGCGCCTGCCGCGGTCGCTACGGGCAGACGCCGACCCAGTACGTCCGTGCGCTCTCAGAGCGCGGCTGACACCTCGTCCAGCGCGGCCCGCTCGCCTGCGGTCAGCTCCAGCGGCAGCATCAGCGCGGGCAGTTGCGCCAGGGTTCGGGCGCTGGCCACCGGCGCCGCCACGCCCGGCCGGCCGCGTAGCCAGGCCAGCGCGACCGTCGCCGGCGGCACGCCGTGCCCGGCCGCGATCTCCTCGGCCACCGCCACCACGGCCAGGCCGGCCGGGCTGAAGTAGGCGCCGGCGTACGGCTGCCGCGCCCCGGTCAGGTCCGCCTCCGACCGGTACTTGCCGGTCAGGAAGCCGCTGGCCAGCGCGAAGTAGGGCAGCACCGCGAGCCGGTGCGCCGCCGCGACCGGTGCGACGTCCCGCTCGTAGTCCGCGCGCTTGACCAGGTTGTAGTGCGGCTCCACCACCACCGGCGCCGTCAGCCCGTCCCGCCGGGCGATCTCGGCCCACTCCCGGATCCGCGCGCCGCTGTAGTTCGACACCCCGATCGCCCGGGCCTTCCCGGCCCGGACCAGCGCGTCGAACGCGGCCGCGGTCTCCGCCAGCGGCGTGTCCGGGTCGTCGAAGTGCGCGAAGTACAGGTCGATGTAGTCGGTGCGCAGCCGCCCGAGCGACGCGTCGACCGCCGCCGCGATGTTGGCCGCGGACAGCCCCGGGAACCGCGGGTGGCCGCTCACCTTCGTGGCGATCACGACCCGGTCGCGGTTGCCGCGCGCGGCCAGCCACCCGCCGATGACGGTCTCCGACTCGCCGCCGGAGTTCCCCTCCACCCACGACGTGTAGTTGTCCGAGGTGTCGATCAGGTTCCCGCCCTCCGCGAGGAAGGCGTCCAGCACCTGCCGTGACTCGTTCTCGTCGCTGGTCCAGCCGAACGTGTTCCCGCCCAGCGCCAGTGGGAAGACGTCGATATCCGTGCCGATCGTGACCATGGTCGCCCTCTCGTTCCGCCGCGGTGTTCTTCCGCGGCACGAACGACGGTAGGAATGCGGAGCGGCCGCGGGATTGGACGACAGTGCCGGCCGATCTGGCACTGACCTACCGTGCGCGTGCGAGCGGAAGAGGAATCGGCACTGGGTCTTCCGCGCGGAGTCCTGGGCGAGCTGATCAGGTCCCGTAGCGGCCGGTGACCGCAGCCGGGGTCTCGAGGAGGCGGCCCGCCGCCAGGTTGCGTGCCAGGCGCAGGTACTCCGCGTGCGTCCAGGCCAGCGGCGTCGCGGAGAACGTGGGCGTCCCGGGTGCGAAGCCGGGGCGCCCGGCCGGGGGAGTGCGGTCCCAGACCTGCTCGGGCAGCATGCCGCCGGGGCCGGTCGCGCGGGCCATCGCGTCCAGCCGGGTGCGGGCCGCGCGCGAGTCGCCGGCCGCGATCTCGTACTCGCCGCGTTCGCCGCTGAGCAGCGGCCACGCGCGGCCCCGGGAGACGCGCGAGCCGGGCGGCTCGTCGTACTCCCACTGGCTGCCGTCGAGCTGCTCGCCGAACCCGTCGAACGAGGCCCGGTGCCAGAAGGACCCGCGCGGGGTGGCGACGCCGAGCTGCGCGTCGACGACCGCGAGCGAATTGCGAATGTCCTGATCGGACGGTGCCAGGACGCCGAGCCGGACCAGTTCGAGGAAGCTCGGGTCGACCACGGTGCGCTGGTCCACATCGACCGGTCCGCCGTCGCCGATGTCGTAGGCCGTACCCGCGTCCGGGTTGCCGTCCTTGGTCAGGCGCAGGAAGTAGGGCCGGTCCGAGTAGGGGCCGGTCGTGGTCACGGTCCACGCCTTGACCCGGTCGCGCCACGAGTCCGCGGTGCTCAGGTAGCGCTCGGCCGAGCCGGGATCGCCGTGGGCGCGCGCGATCGAGGCCGCGCAGACCAGCCCGGCGATCGCGGTCGCGATGGTGTTGGGGGAGTAGCCGGACTGGTTCTCCCAGCGTTCCTGCGGCGTGAACGGCGCTCCCGGGTAGCCGACGAGGAAGTCGGCCGCGCGCTTGACCGACGGCCAGGTGTCCGCGCGGCCGAGCTGGTAGGCGAGCACGATCGGCAGCGCCACCTCGTCCAGTTGCAGACCGCCCCAGACCGGTGTGCCGTCGACCTGCGAGTTCTGCGGGAACGAGCCGTCCGGCTTCTGCTGCACGCGGAAGAGGAAGTCGAGCGCGCGGTGCGCCCCGGCGCGGTCACCGGCCGCGATCAGGCCGGTGGCGATCTGATACAGATCACGGGACCAGACCAGGTGGTACGGGCCGGAGGGATCATCCGCGCCGAACGCCCACGGTGAGGCGGGCGCGGCCACGTAGGCACCCGGATGGGTCTTGTCCTCCAGCGCCGCGAGGATCATCGCGGACGTCTGCCAGAGCTGCCGCTGGGCCACTCGTGGCGGGTCGTTCAAACCCTTCAGATAACCGTGCCAGCCGTACGCGTACGCGCGCGCGACCGGCCCGAACCCCGCGCGCAGCGAACGCCGTGCGGTGTCCAGCGCCGCCGCCTCCGTGCCGCCGAAGCCGAGCGCGAGCGTGCTGTGCCGGTGTTCCAGCGCCGCGGTCTGCACCAGGTAGCCGGCCGCCGCGGACGTGTAGCGCCAGTCCATCCGGCCGTCGCGCAGGTCGGTGGGCCCGTCGCTGACCCCGGCGAAGCCGCTGGACGTGGCACTGAAGTCGCCCACCAGCGCGCTCGAGGTGCCACCGTCCGTGGCGGTCAGCGCGTCGCCGGCCGTCCGGCCCGCGTCCCCGCCCCGGGAGTTGCCGAGCGCCGGATCGTAGATCGCGAACAGCTGGTGGCCGCGCGGCGCCGCGAGGTCCAGGTCGACCAGCACCGACGAGCGGGCCGGGTCGGTGGTGTAGTTCGCGGTCAGCCGCCATCCGTCGCCGTCGAGGATCTGCCGGAAGCGCAGCCCGCCGAGCTGCTCCGTGCGCACGCTTCTCGGTTCGGCCAGGCCACCGCGCGCGGTCACCGCGAAGGTCAGCGACCGCGCGCTCGGCCCGCCGATCGTCGGATAGAAGATCTCGCCGAGCCCGCCCTCGCGCTGCACGGTCGCCCAGACGCGGCTCTCCCGGGTGCGCGAGGTCAGCAGCCCCGACTTGTCCGCCGGAAGATACTGCGCGTCGACGCCGGGCGCGCCGGGCGCCGGAGCCGTCCCCACCGGCACGAGGCCGACCGTGGTCACCAACAGCACTGGCAGCACCGACATCATATCGACGGGTCTACACCTCCCCGCCCTTGATCGCACCCGCTGGCGCCGGGCTGTGCGACCCGTCCCTGTTCGACGAGGCCGGCGTCCCCCACGTGCACGCGGGCGCGCCTGCCCGGCCCGGCCCGCTCTTCATCGACTACGCCGTCACGCTCGGCGGCATGCTCCGCCGGATCGCGATCGAGTCACGCGCGGTCGCCCGCCGCGTCGCCGCCCGCTGCCGCCAGCGGACCGGTCACCCGCTCCTCCAGCCAGGTCTCGACCCGCTCGGCGACGCCGGCCCAGCCGTGGTCGAAGACCAGCGAATGGCCGCGGTCCGGCAGCGACACCAGGTCGGCGTCGCGGTGGAGCCGGTGCGCCGCGCGGACGACGACGGCCGGGACCGTGTGGTCCTGCTCCGCCGCGATCATCAGCAGCGGCGCGCGTCCGGCCGCGCCGGTGTCCACCGCGGCGGGCGAGCGGCGGCGCAGGTTCGCGGTGGCGATCTCGAACAGCGGCCGGGCCGGTCCGGGGATCGCGTACCGCGCGTGCAGGTCGTCGGACTCGGTGCCGGTGAGCGTGTTGCCGAACGCGTAGCGGAACTGCGCCGCGGTCAGCGGCACGGTGCGGCCGATGTTGCCGGGCCACCTCAGCGCCGGGAACGACGAGCGCAGCTGCGCGAGCGGCACCGGCCGGACCCCCTTGACCGGCGCCGGGCTGATCGCGACCGCGGCCCGTAGCGTGTAGGTGGCGTTGAGCCGCTGCGCGACGAGCCCGCCGACCGAGTGCCCGATCACGATCGGCGGCGTGTCCAGCGCGTCGACGATCCGGCCGTAGTGGGCGACCAGCTCGTCGAGCCCGACGCCGGCCAGCCGGCCCGGGTCGGTGCGGGTCCCGGCAGCGGTGTCGCCGTCGCCGGGCCAGCCCGGCGCGGCCGGCGCGAACCCGGCCGCACGGAACCGTTCGATCCACGGATCCCAGGACGACGCGTGGACCCACAGGCCGTGGATGAGGATGACGGGTATATCCGAGGCGCCCATATGATTCCCTTGGCAGATGTGTGCGGAGTGACCGCAGTGAACGCCGCCGCACATTATTTTCAGTGAACCGTGGGTTCAGAGCCGCTCGCCGGTGCCACTAGCTTCCGGCGTCAGGGTCACCGGGCAGCGGTCCTCTGGTGATCCAGGCGTCGACGAACATCTGGGCCCATGCGAAACCAGATCTGGAGACTTCAACCTCGGCCTCCTGGACTTCACCCGCGTCTGAGGCTCCCTACACTGTGCGATCGTGCTGCATGTTCGGGTTATCTCGCCGGAGTCGATGACCGTGAAGGTCGAGCAGATGCTGACCGCCGACCGGGCGGTCACGCACCTGACCGTGATCGCGGGCGCGGCCCGGTCGCCGCGCGGTGACCTGGTCGAGTTCGACGTGGTGCGCGAGGGCGCGAGCGGCGTGCTGGACGCGTTGCGCGGGCTCGGCATCGAAGAGCGCGGCGCGATCTCGGTGGAGCACGTCGACATGGCGATCTCGGGGGCGGCGGAGCGCGCGGCCGACCGTACCCCCGGACTGGGTGTCGACGCCGTGGTGTGGCACGAGATCGAGCACAAGACCGGCGAGGAGACCGCGCTGTCGGTGTCGTTCCTCGCGTTCATGTCGGTGGCCTGCGTGATCGCGGGCATCGGCGTGCTGCTGGACCAGCCGATCCTGATCGTCGGATCGATGGTCGTCGGCCCGGAGTTCGGGCCGCTGGCCGCGCTCTGCGTCGGGCTGGTCCAGCGGCGCGGCGACCTGCTGCGCCGGTCGGTGCTCGCGCTCGCGGTCGGATTCCCGGTCGGGATGGCGGTGACCGTGCTGGCGACCTGGCTGCTGACCGCGGCCGGCCTGGTCGACGCGGGCATGCTGCTGGCGGAACGGCCGCTGACCGACTTCATCTGGCGGCCGGACGCGCTGTCCTGGGTGGTCGGGTTCCTCGCCGGCGTCGCCGGGATCCTGTCGCTGACCTCCGCGAAGGCGGGCACGCTGGTCGGTGTGCTGATCTCGGTGACCACGGTCCCGGCCGCGGCGAACGCGGCCGTCGCGATCGCCTACGGCGTCGGGAACGAGGCGTGGGGCTCCGCGCTCCAGCTGGTGATCAACCTGGTGGCGATCGTGGTCGCGGGCGTGCTCACCCTGCTGGGGCAGCAGGCCGCCTGGAAGATCGCGGAACGGCGCCGCCGGTGAGGCTGCCGGCCGGGCGGTCCGGATGATCACAGCCCGCCGCGGTGACCTGCGACGCGGTGCCGGACGGGCGGGCAGGGTAGGTTCGTCGTCAGGTGTGCCGGGAAGGCTGGTCGGCGAGTCCCAGCCGCACCCTGCCCTGAGGAGCCCCGTGTCCGGTGTCCCGCCCCGCCCCACCCGCCACCTGTTCGGCCGCGGCAGCTGGACCGAGGTCAGCCGGATCGCCGACATCCTCCGCGCCGAGACCGTCGGCGGCATGCTCCTGCTGGCCGCCGCCGTCGCGGCCCTGATCTGGGCGAACTCGCCGTGGTCGGCGTCCTACCGCGACCTCGGCGGGCTGACGGTCGGGCCGGCCGCGCTGCTCCTGGACCTGACCCTGGCCGAGTGGGCCGCGGACGGACTGCTGGCGATCTTCTTCTTCGTCGCGGGCCTGGAGCTGAAGCGCGAGTTCGTCGCCGGGGACCTGCGGGATCCTCGCCGCGCGGTGATGCCGGTCGCGGCCGCGGTCGGCGGCATGGCCGTACCCGCGCTGATCTACACGACGATCAACGCGACCTCGGCCGGCGGCGCGCTCTCCGGCTGGGCGGTGCCGACCGCGACCGACATCGCGTTCGCGCTCGCGGTGCTCGGCGTGATCTCCACCCACCTGCCGTCCGCGCTGCGCACGTTCCTGCTGACGTTGGCCGTCGTCGACGACCTGCTGGCGATCGTCATCATCGCGGTCTTCTACACCAGCTCGCTCGCGCTCCTGCCGCTGCTCGCCGCGCTGGTGCCGCTCGCGCTGTTCGCGTTCCTGGTGCAGCGGCGGGTCCGGTTCTGGTGGCTGCTGCTGCCGCTGGCCGCGCTGACCTGGGGGCTGGTGCACGCGTCCGGCATCCACGCCACGGTCGCGGGTGTGCTGCTCGGCTTCATGGTCCCGGTCGTCCGCCGATCCGAGGGCCCCGGGCCGGGCCTGGCCGAACACTTCGAGCACCGGTGGCGCCCGCTGTCGGCCGGCGTCGCGGTCCCGGTCTTCGCGTTCTTCGCCGCCGGAGTGTCGGTCGCCGGTGCCGGTGGGATCGGCGCGGCACTGCGCGACCCGGTCACGATCGGCATCGTGGTGGGGCTCGTCGCCGGTAAGTGCCTCGGCGTGCTGGGCGCGACCTGGCTGGTGCAGCGGTTCACCCGGGCATCGCTCGGCGACGAGGTCAGCTGGTGGGACGTGCTCGGCCTGTCACTGCTGGGCGGGATCGGTTTCACGGTGTCGCTGCTGATCGGCGAGCTGGCGTTCGGCGGCGGCTCGGAGCAGGACGAGCACGCCCGGCTCGGCATCCTGACCGGCTCGCTGATCTCGGCGCTGCTGGCCACGGTGGTCCTGCGCCTGCGCAACAGTCACTACCGGCGCCTGGCGGCGGAGGAGTCACTCGACGTGGACGCGGACGGCATCCCGGACGTCTACCAGAAGTGACGGCGCTCCGCAGACCGATGACCATTTCCCGCTTCCGGCGTGGTCCCGTTCCCAGTGCTCCCGCGGGCACCGGTCGTCGCTGGCGCTCCTCCCTGCCGGTTGGGTGGGTGGTATCCCCAAACCGTGCCGGCACCGGCCGTGCGAACCGATCGCCGGGACGGCGTTCTGTGAGAATCCCGGCCATGACTAATCGGCAATCCGCAGACATATCCGGCATCTCCGTGGCGCGGGCGACGCTGCGGCACCGCGGCCGGGTGCGCGCGGCCGCGGTCGGCGTGACGACGGCGCTGCTGGTGGCGCTGCCGCTGTCCGCGTGCGCGATCGGTGGCACGACCGCCGCGGACCCGTCGACGTCCGCCGGCGCCTCGACGCCGGCAGCGTCCACGTCGGAGGCGCCCGGCGGCGCGTCCGGCAGCCGGATCGACGAGGCGACGCTGAAGGGATCGCTGCTGACGCTGCCGGGCTGGACGAACAAGGCGGCCACGTTCTGCCCGGCCGGGGAGTACCAGTTCACCGACGGCCAAGCGCCCAACACGCGGCAGATGACGGTCGACATCGAGGACGTCGCCTACGTCGACATCGACGCGGACGGCGACGAGGAGACCGTGGCGATGCTCGTCTGCTACATCGGCCAGGCCGGCGAGTACCAGGTGGTGGCGTTCGACCAGAACGAGGCGGGCACGATCGAGACGGTCGGCACCGTGGTCACGGCGAAGCTGATGGACGAGCCCGACGGCAGCATCGTCAACATGGACGGCATCCGTCCCGACGGCAACGCCGTCGCGGTCCGCGTCGGCGACGGCTACGTCTGCTGCGGCGGCAACCCCGACCTCATCAACTGGCAGTGGCGCTCGTACGCGCTCAGCAACGGCGAGTTCACCCAGGTCTCCGGCGAGCGCGAGTTCCCGAAGAGCAAGTGACCACGTCCCGGACGTGGTGCCCGCGGCGGGGAGGGCACCACGACCGGCCGACTCCGGACGAGGTCGTACCCCTCAGTCCTCGTCCGGGTCGATGACGTTGTCCATGATGTAGTCGGTGAGTGCCTCGGTGATGGTGCCGACGTCGTGGCGGAAGTGGTCGTCCTGTTGCCGGACCAGGTACCAGGCCATGAAGCCGAGGAGCAGGCCGCCGGGAGCGCCGATCAGCAGCGGGCCCATGCTCACGCCCTCGAGGACCATGATGCCGATCGAGCAGACCAGCAGCACCACGGCCGGGACGCCCATCAGCCACGGCCAGATCATGCCGCTGGCGACCTTGTGGATCGTGGCGACCAGGACCGGCCCGGCGCCGTCGTCGGTGATCCGGCCGGTCACCCGGGCCGGCGTGAGGAAGTGGGCGGCCGGGCCGGGCCGCCCCGTCACCTGACCGTCGTCGGTGACGTCCAGCTCCAGCACGCCGTACGGGCTGTCACGCTCCCGTATCCACTCGATCGCCGCCTCGACCGAGTCGGCCTCGGGTATCCGTACGGTCACCTCGTGCTGCCGTGCCATCGTCGTCTCCCCGTGCCCGCTCAACGAGATCCACACGGTACGCCATCGATGCGCCACGGACCCGGTCACCCGCGACCGTCATCTCCTGCGCTCGCCGGATCTCGTCCATCACCACGTCGGTCACCACTCGACCTTCATCTTCCGTGCCACCGCGTCGCCGGGCGGCGCGCGTGCTCGGGGCGAGCCTGAGCCCTCGACCGGGTCGAGAGTCAAGCGCGGGTTGCATTCGATACCCGGGTACGGGTTTACCGTCGGGTCATGACCGCTATGGGAGACCCGGCGTGGGTGCCGGAGGCGTGTACGTTGCCCACCGCTGACCGGCCGTTGCGGCTGGCCGAGTTCGACGATCTGTTCACGGCCGCGTTGCGTGGCCAGTCGCGGGCCTCGGCCACGACGTTGCACTGGGACCTCGACCCGGCGACGGAAACCAAGGTCCGCGATCTGGCGTGTCGGGAGACCGGCTGCTGCTCGTTCTTCGCGTTCACCATCCGGCCCGGTGCCGGTTCGCTGCGGGTGGCGGTGCGGGTGCCGGCCGCCCACGTGGCGGTGCTGGACGCGCTGGAGCGACGGGCCACCGATCGGATGCGGTCATGAGCGCGTTGCGCAGCGGTCAGCTCGCCGGGGCCGCCGGCGTGAATCCGCAGACGCTGCGCTACTACGAGCGCCGCGGCCTCCTGCCGGAGCCGCAGCGCAGCCCCGGCGGGCATCGCCTGTATCCGGGCGAGACGGTCACCACGCTGAAGGTCATCAAGGCGGCCCAACGGCTCGGTTTCACCCTCGACGAGGTAGCCGGCCTGCTGGCCGCGGGCAACCACCGGCACCGTGGCCCGGCGGCCGGCCTGCGGAGCCATGCCCGGGTCAAGCTCGCCGAGGTGGAGACGCGGATCGCCGATCTCACGGTGATGGCCTCGACGTTGCGGGCGGCACTGGCCGCCGGCTGCGAGGACCTGATCGCCTGCGCCGATCACCCGCACTGCCCGATCCCCTTCGCCGCCCTCGACCAGGACGCACGGCCCGCCGCCGGCACCGTGGACTGCTGCTGATGAGCCTGCTCGCATCCGCCGGCCCGGCCCGGCGCGCGGTCCTGAACCGGCGGATCCGGCTGCTGGTCACGGCCACGATCGGCTACAACATCGCCGAGGCCGTCGTCGCGATCGGCGCCGGGGCCGCCGCCGGGTCGACCGCGTTGATCGGGTTCGGGCTCGACTCCGTCATCGAGGTCTCCTCGGCCGCCGCGGTCGCCTGGCAGTTCAGCGGCCGTGACCCCGAGGCCCGGGAGCGGACCGCGCTGCGGATCATCGCGGTGTCGTTCTTCGCCCTCGCCGCCTACGTCACGGTCGAGTCCGTGCGCGCGCTGTTCGGCGGCGGCGAGGCCGCGCACTCCACCGTCGGTCTCGTCCTGGCCACGGCCTCACTGGCGATCATGCCCGGCCTGTCCTGGGCACAGCGCCGCGCCGGGCGCGAACTCGGCTCCCGCAGCGCCGTCGCCGACTCCCGGCAGACGCTGCTCTGCACGTACCTGTCCGCGGTCCTGCTCGTCGGCCTCGGCCTGAACAGCCTGTTCGGCTGGACCTGGGCCGACCCGGTCGCCGCGCTCATCATCGCCGCCGTCGCGATCAAGGAGGGCCGCGACGCCTGGCGCGGTGACGCCTGCTGCGCGCCACGCCCGCGCCTCAGCACCGCCGGCTGCACTGACGGCTGCTGCTGACCGCGATCGGGGTGGCGCCCGTCACGGGGCGCCGCCCCGATCGTGCCGCCGTCAGCTCATCGGCGTGACGTCCGGGGCCGGGCGGCCACCGGGCTCGGCGGCCGGCGTGCTCTCGTCCGGGTGCTCCGGCGTGGGCACGCTGCCGGGGCGGTCGTGCTCGGGTGTGTCGGTGAGGTCGATCGGGCGCTCGAAGCCGGGCTGTTCCTGCGGATCCGGAACCGTGGTCATGTCGCTTCCTCCTGAATCTCGGCCACCCTGGCGTACCCACGGTCACCCGGGCCATGCGGCCGGAAGTGGCCGGGATCCGGCCGGAGGCGCTATGACGTGCACCGGGAGCGCAGCATGGCCACGCCGGGGCCGGTCAGGTCGTCGCAGAAGGTGACCCGGCCGGCCATCGCCATCGTGAGCGCGAGCGTGCCGCCGGTGACCAGCGGGCCGGTGCCGGCGGTGAACGGGCCGTCGTCGGCACGCAGTTCCAGACCCTTGACGAGAGTACGGCTGTTGACGGCGAAGTCGCGGGCAGCGAAGAACTCGGCGACCGCGGTGACGGTCTCGACCGGCGGGGCGTAGGGACGGCCGAGCGGGCGCAGGATGTCCTGGCCGTGCACGATCACCTCGCCGAGCCAGGCCGGGCCGTCACCGGTCGGCGCGGTGGTGCTGCTGACGATCGCGCGGTAGCCGGCGAGGGTCTCCGCGGGCGTGGCGCCGCGGTGTTCGGCGAGCCGCCGGCGGTTGTGCGTGCCGGGGTCGAACCGGGCACCGAGCATGCTGACCAGCCAGCGCACGGTGCCGATGCTGGCACCCGCGGTCAGGTGCGCGACGACCTCCTCGACGGTCCACTCGCCGCACAGCGACGGGCGGGCCCACTCGTCGTCGGTCAGGCCGGCCAGGTGGCCGGCGAGCGCGGCGCGTTCGGCGTGGATGGCGGGCCAGAGCGTGCGTGACGTGGCGATGACTGCTCAACTCCCTGTCGATGCCGGAACGACCGGTCCCACACATGATCGGGGCGTCCCCGGGCCGGTGCAACGACCCGGGGACGTCTCGAGCACGGGGCTCCAGGGCGTGTTTGGTGGATCTCGTCGAGCCGAGGCGAAGTCCAGGTGCCGGCTGGGTGTGCGGCGCGGAAGCCCGCATACCGGTGTTGTACGTGGGCTTGTGCGGCGTGTGGCCGGGCGGCGCCTGGCCACACGCCGCAGGCCGGCGAAGATTGGCCAGACACGCCCTATCCGAGGTACCAGACCTGAAGGGCGGTGCCGAAGGGCGTGTGCAGGACCGCGATGACGGCCGCGGCCAGGCAGGACAGGACGGCGAGCAGGGTTCGGCGCGGCCGGCTGAGGCCGGTGCGGCGCGGTGTGAGCGTCAGGCCGGCCAGGGTCAGCAGCGCCAGGCCGTCCGCGTGGAACCGCAGCTCGGTGCCGAGGCCGGCCTGGGCGCTGGCCACGACGAACAGGGCGACCGCGGTCATGATGCCGCCGAATCGGTGATAGGCGGGGCGGCGGCGTTCGGCGACGGCGAGGACCAGGGTGGTGAGGCTCGCGATGAAGGTCAGCGCGTAGCCGACGACGGTACCGAGGCCGCCGACGCCGAGCACCAGCAGGACCGGGGTGAACGGTGTGGTCTCGACGAGCCAGGCCGGCAGGTCCCGGCCGGCGCGCGAGTACAGGTAGGGCGTGAGCACGGTGGTCAGCCAGCCGATGATGGACCAGGCGAGCAGCGTGATGACGATCCGGGACGCGGTGATCGCGCCGGCGGGGTCCGCCTCGGCCGGCAGCACGCTCTCGTGACCGCGGGCGGCGGCGCGCAGCGCCGGCAGGGTGCGCACGGTGGCGAGCAGGTAGCGCCGGCGGGCGGCCGGGTCGGCGGCGAGCGTGGCCAGGTCGGCGGCCCACTCGCCGCGCTGCCGGTCGCGGAAGCCGGCGGGCAGCAGCAGGCCCAGTGCCCAGAGCCAACGGCGGTCGGTGGCCGGCGTGACCACGCGGGCGTCGCTCACCACGCGAAACCCTCCCGCACCCGGCGGGCGCCGTGGCGGCGTTGCGCGGCCCGGGCCCACTCCTGGGCGGCCTCGATGCCGTCCGCTGTCAGCCGGTAGTAGCGGCGGCGGGGGCGGCCCTCGGCGTGCGGGTCGATGTCGTCGTCGCGGCTGGCCAGCCAGCCGGCGTTCTCGAACGCGATCAGGATCGGGTAGACGGTGCCGGGTTCGAGGCCGGCGCGCTGGGCGAGCTCAAGCCCGTACCACTCGCGGGCCGGGTCCTCGAGGAACGCCTGCACGGCGAGCAGCCGTGGCGTCGTCATGCGTAGGGCCATGGCAGAACTCTACATAGCTAGTCCTTGTTCTGCATAGGGTCCAGCTGTTCGGCCAGCCGGTCCAGGCCGCTCCGGATCAGGTTTCCGTAGTCGTCGTCGCCGAGCGCGCCGAGCCGGGAGCGGGCCGCCTCGAGGTGCTCGCGGGCGGCGCCGGGGTCGCCGAGCCGGCGGTGGCAGTCGGCGAGGTTGAGGTGCAGCGACGGGTACAGGCCGGCGACGGTCAGCGGCACGCCGGCCTCCGCCAGCCGGTCGTCGGTGAGCAGCGCGACCGCGGCCAGGGCGCGCTCGTCCCAGAGCAGTTCCTGGCGTACGTCGTCCTGCACGTCGGCCATCGAGTGCGCGAGCACGGAGACGTGCAGCGGATCGCCCCGCTCACCGCCGATGTCCTCCCAGATCCGCGCGAAAAGCGCGCGGGCCTCCTCGCGCCGCCCTTCTCCGTGGTGCAGTTGTACGGCCTCACCGATGCGAGCCATCGTCGGATCACTGCTCATTCAGCGCCCTCCCACCGAGCAACCCGAGCGGACCAGCCGGCCCGAGTCGACCAGCCGGCCCGAGTCGACCCGCCGGCCCGAGTCGACCCGCCGGCCCGAGCGGACCCGCCAGACCCGCCGGACCGAGCCAATCAGTCCGACCGACCGACCGGCCTGGCCTGAGCGGATCGGCCGGACCGGGCGGCCGTCCACCGTGGCATCGAACCATGGACGGCGGCCACTGTGGGGGCGGTGCCGGGGCGACCCACGACGCAACCGGCGGAGAGCCCGGCTGCCGCCCCGGCCACCCGCCCCTGAACGGAGTAAACGCTCCGCCTCTGCGGCCGAACGGTGCCCGCGGGAGCATGCCCACAGCGACCACGCCGGAAGCGGGAATATGGGTCCGCTCCCGCGCTGCGGGTGGTGGTCAGTCTTCGCGCAGGTGGGCGAGCGCCGTGATGAGGCGGTCCTCGATGTCGGCCGGCCAGGGGAAGGCCGCGGTGACGGCGCGCTGGTGGGCGAGGCCGTGCAGGCCGAGCCAGAGCGCGACCGCGTCCGCGGCCGGGTCGGTGCCGGTGGAGACGCCCGCGGCGGCGCAGTCGGCGAGCGCGCCGGAGATGAGGCGCAGGCTGTCCGCGCCGAGCGTGGCCATGTCCTCCTCGGTCACCGAGGACTCGCCGAGCGTGGGAACCCAGAGGCCGCCGAACATCGTGCGGTAGCGCTGCGGGTGGGTGCGCGCGAAGTCCAGGTAGGCGGCGCAGATCGCCAGGACCCGGCCCCGTGGATCACCGGCCGTCGAGGAGGCCGCGCGCAGGGCCGCGATGAGCTCGTCGAACGCGCTGCGGACCACGGCCAGCATGATGGCCGGCTGGTCGGGAAAGTGCGGGTAGATCGACGGCGCCGCGATGCCGGCGCGCCGGGCGATCGAGCGGAGCGTGAGCGCGCGTTCGTCGCCGGCCTCGTCGAGCAGGTCCACGGCCGCCTTGATGATCTCGTCGCGCAACAGCCCGCCCTGGCCACGGCGGTTGCGGGAGCGGGCGGGGGCCTCGGTGTCGGTCATGCCGCCCAGCCTAACTTACGGTCGTTACCTTGCGCTTGTTAGCTTACGGCTGTAAGTTTATCGGCATGGAGGCAGTCATGAGCACTACGCACACCGTCACCGAGATCGTCCTGCCGGGCCCGGTCGAGCCGGCCGGGCTTCAGGTCCGCACCCGGCCGATGCCGAAGCCCGCCCCCGGGCACGCGCTGCTGCGGATGGACGCGACCGGCGTCAGCTTCGCCGAGCAGCAGATGCGCCGCGGCAAGTACTACGACCAGCCCGCGTTCCCGTTCGTCCCCGGATACGACGTGGTCGGCACCGTGCTCGCGGTCGGCGCCGGTGTGGACCCCGCGATGGTGGGCCGGCGCTGCGCCGCGGTCACCAAGACCGGCGCGTGGGCCAGCCACCTGGAGGTGCACGCCGGCGACCTGGTCGGCATCCCGGACGGGGTCGACCCGGCCGCGGCCGAGACCGTGGTCGTCAACGGCGTCACCGCCTGGCAGATGCTGCACCGGATCGCCAAGGTCGAGCGCGGCGGCACGATCGTGGTCCTCGGCGCGAACGGTGGCGTCGGCACCACGCTGGTCCAGCTGGCCCGGCACGCCGGCATCTCCGTGATCGGCACCGCGTCGCCGCGCCACCACGACATGCTCCGCGCGCTCGGCGTCACCCCGGTCGACTACCGCGACCCCGCGATGTACGACCGGATCCGCGAGGCCGCCCCGGACGGCGTGGACGCGGTCTTCGACCACATCGGCGGCGCCGGCCTGGAGCACTCCTGGCAGCTGCTGCGCCGCGGCGGGACACTGGTCTCCTACGGCACCGCCGCCACCAAGGACGAGGAGGGCAACTCACAGCTGCCGGTGCTGAGGCTGTTCGGCCGGCTCGCGCTGTGGAACTACGCCCCGAACGGCCGCGGCGCGTACTTCTACAACCTGTGGGGCGGGCACTGGAACATCTCCGCGTTCCGCGCCCGGATGCGCGAGGACCTCACCCAGGTGCTGCGCCTGCTGGCCGACGGCGTGCTCACCCCGCAGATCGCGGCCCGGTTCCCGCTGTCGGAGGCCGCGGCCGCGCTGACGCTCGCCGAGTCCCGCACGGTCGCCGGCAAGGTCATCCTGGTGCCGGACGCGGCCTGAACGTTCACCCACCGGACACCCCGGCACACCGCATAATGCGCTGGTGACGGTACCGGGAGTTCTTGCGCGGCGGCTGGGGACGGCCGACGCCGTGGTGATCGGGCTCGGGTCGATGATCGGGGCGGGCGTGTTCGCCGTGTTCGGGCCCGCCGCCCGGGTGGCCGGGGCCGGCCTGCTGATCGGCCTGGTGATCGCCGCGGTCATCGCCTACTGCAACGCGACCGCGTCCGCGCAGCTCGCCGCCGCCTACCCCACGTCCGGCGGCACCTACGTCTACGGCCGCGAACGGCTCGGTGACTGGTGGGGATTCACCGCCGGCTGGGGCTTCGTGGTCGGCAAGACCGCGTCCTGCGCGGCGATGGCGCTGACGTTCGCCACCTACGCGGTGCCCGGGCCCGGCTGGGTGCGGCGCGCGGTCGCGATCGCCGCGGTGATCGGACTGGCCGCGCTCAACTACCGCGGCATCACCCGGACCGCGCGGCTGACCCGGGTCCTGGTCGCGGTCAGCCTGGCCGCGCTGGCCCTGGTGGTGGCCGGGATCGCGGCCGGCGGGCAGGCCGATCCGCCGCACCTGGGCGGCGTGACCGGCGGCGTGTACGGCGTGCTCCAGGCCTCCGGTCTGCTGTTCTTCGCGTTCGCCGGGTTCGCGCGGATCGCCACCATGGGCGAGGAGGTCCGCGAGCCGGAGCGGACCATCCCGCGCGCGATCCTGATCTCGCTGTCCATCGCGGTCGTGGTCTACCTGGTCGTGGGCACGGCCGCGCTGCTGGCCGCCGGGCCCGGCCGGCTGGCGGCCGCGGCCGCGCCGCTGACCACGGCCGTCCAGGCGGCGGGTGCGGGAGCATTGGCCCCGGTGGTACGGATCGGGGCGGCGCTGGCCGCGCTCGGCGCGCTACTGGCCCTGATCGCCGGGATCGGCCGCACCGGCCTGGCGATGGCCCGCAACCGTGACCTGCCGGGCTGGCTGGCCGCGGTCCACCCGCGCCACCAGGTGCCGCACCACGCCGAGATCGCGCTCGCCGTGGTGGTGTGTCTGCTGGTCGCGGTCGCGGACCTGCGCGGCGTGATCGGCTTCTCGTCGTTCGGCGTGCTGATCTACTACGCGATCGCGAACGCGTCCGCGTTCACCCAGACCGGGGCGCAGCGCCGCTTCCCCCGCTGGCTCAACGTGCTGGGAGTGGCCGGTT
Organism: Catenuloplanes nepalensis; assembly: GCF_030811575.1. Lineage (GTDB taxonomy): Bacteria > Actinomycetota > Actinomycetes > Mycobacteriales > Micromonosporaceae > Catenuloplanes > Catenuloplanes nepalensis. Next base: position 1,649,234 of record NZ_JAUSRA010000001.1, read on the forward strand.
GCCTGCTGCTGGTGGCCACGCTGCCCTGGCAGTCCGTGCTGGCCGGCATAGCGATGTTCGCGGTCGGACTGGCCGGCCGGGCCGCGATCCGGTCGATCTCCCGATCCGGGGCCTGAGCGCCCCCGGTCCCTCAGGAGTGATCCGGGGCCGCGTCGCCCAGCCGCGCGGTGAGGACGTCCGCGGCACCGGCGGTGAGGCCGCGGCGCAGATCGTCCGAGAGGTGCAGGACGACGCGCCGGTCCGGCCGGCCGTGCCGGACGAGAGCCACGCCGTCACCGGCGGTCCGGTCACTGTCCGGCACCCCGTGCTCCGGAACCGTCGTCATCGTGACACCTCCCGGGTCGATGTCCGCGCCGCTCACTTGTCGACGGCCTCCTCGGCCTCGGCGCATGAGGTGATGCCCATCTCCAGCGCGGTGCCGAGATCGTCGTCGTCATCGCGGCGCAGCGCGTCGAAGATCTCCTGTGCGCGCCGCATGCACGGCAGCAGCGCGTCGCGCTCCTTGGTCATGTCGGAGAGCTGGTCCTCGGTGTTGTTCAGCCGGGCTTCGAGGTCGTCGGCGCGGCTCTCGGTCTCGGTGATCGTCGTGTCGCGGTCGCGCAGCGACGCCTCGGTCGCGTTGTGCTGGCGGCGCTCGTTGACGTAGAGACCGAGGCCGAGGCCGGCGAGCACGAGCAGCAGCAGGCACACCACTCCGAGCACCAGCGTGGTGATCGGCAGCCCCGCGGGCGACGGCGGAGGCGCGGGGTAGGCGGGAGCGGGTGCGGGACCGGCCGGCGCCGGGTACTGGTGGCCCTCCGGCCCGTACTGCGGGTACGACATGACGCCCCTTTCGGCTCAGGTGCAGCGTATTGACCATGGGGATTTCGCGGTGATGGTCATTCGACCACCATCGTCATCGACGGGGATACGATGTGCGCGTGCCGGGCGCGGTGGAGCAGAGGCTTCTCGATCAAGGGTTGCGTTACGCGCTCGGGCTCCGTGTCGTCGTGATCGGACTGTCCAGTTCGGTCAGTCTGGCGCTCGCCGCGATGCCCGACCGGGCGGTGGCGGCCGTCGTGGTGACCGCGTTCAACGTGTGGAGCCTGCTCTACGCCTTCGCCATGGTGCGCGGCGGCGCGCGTGCCCGTCAATGGCTGCCGGTCGCCGACGTCGCGGCGGTCTGCGGCATCTGTCTGAGCATGTCCTGGACCGTCACCCCGGATCCGCGCGGCGGCGCCACCTGGGTGCTGATCGCGCTGAACATGGTCGTGGTCACGTACCCGTGGCAGATCGGCGGCCGGGCCCTGGCCGCGGCGACCGCGACGATCATCGCGGTCTACTACACCGGCGCGACCATCGCGGACCCGGGCGGCTGGCTCGCCGACGCCACGCTCGGGCCGTGGACCGCGGCCGAGGCCGCGCTCTCCTTCGGGCTCTACCGGTTCGTGCGGCGCAGCGCCCGCACCTCGGACCGGATCATCGAGCGCGGCGCGGAGCTGCGCCGGGCCGCGGAGATCGCGGCCGCGCGCCGGTCCGGCGAACGGGAATATCTGGCGGCGCTGCACGACACGGCCGCCGCGACGCTGCTGATGGTCGGCAACGGCGTGGTCGCCCGGCCCGAGCCGTGGCTGTCCGCGCAGGCCCGCCGGGACCTGGCCGAGCTGCACCGGTCCGGTGACGCGGCGCACGGCGAGACCGACCTGCTCCCGCTGCTGCGCGAGGCGGCCCGGCACACCACGCTGCGCCTGGCCTGGACAGTCCCGGAGTCGCTGACGCTACCGGCCGCGGACGCGGTCTCGCTCAGCCGCGGCGTCCGCGAGGCGCTGACCAACGTGGCCCGGCACGCGGGCACGGACACCGCCGAGATCCGGGTGCGCGACGACGGCACACAGGTCACGGTCGAGATCATCGACGCCGGTCGCGGTTTCGACCCGGCCCGGATCGCCGCGGACCGGTACGGCGTGACCCGGTCGCTGATCGAGCGGATGACCCGCACCGGCGGCCGCGCCCGGATCGACAGCAGCCCCGGCCACGGCACCACCGTCACGCTGACCTGCCCGCGCACCGCCGAGGACGACGGCGGCGACCGGGAGGTGATCACCGCGTCGTTCCAGCGGGGTTTGCGCTGGGCCGCGATCAGCATCACCCTGGCCATCCTGACGCTGCTCGACCTGCCCCGGCTGCTGGCCAGCGGCGCCGCCTACACCGCGCTCTGGCCGCAGCTGGTCACCTGGACCGGCCTGATCGCGGTGACCCTCGTGGTGGCCGCCGCGACCTGGCGGGACCGCCCGCTCGGCCGGTGGCGCTGGCCGCTGGTCGCGCTGGTCTTCGCACTGTCCGCGCTGGCCACCTCGGCCGTGCGCCCGGAATGGCTGCTCGGCTCCGCGCACTGGTCCGAGGGCGACGCCGGCTGGCCGATCGTGCTGCTGCTGATGGGCGGCCGCGTCCCCGTGCTCGTCGCGGTGCTGGCCGGCCAGTACCTGATGACGTTCGGCCAGGCCGCGCTGGCCGGGGACGCCGCGCTGAGCGTCGCCGGGGCGATCAGCGCCACCTGGGCCGTGCTCTCCTACCAGCTGGCGATCGCGATGATCGCGGCCGTGCTGCGCGGCATGGCCGTGTCGTCCGCGCGGGCGGTGCGCGCGGCCGAGCGGCTGCGCACCTCCGAGGCGGTCGCGGAGCACCTGCACACCGACCGCACCGGCCGGATCGCGGCGCTGGCGACCACGGCCGTACCGCTGCTGGAGGGTCTGGCCTCTCAGGTGCTCGATCCCGGCGACGCGTCCGTGCGGCGGGCGTGTGCCGCCGAGGCCGCCCGGATGCGGCGGCTGATCGCCGGCGACGACGCGCACGCGGACGCGCTCGCCCACGAGCTGCGCGCCGCCGTCGAACAGGCCGAGCGCGCCGGCGTCACGGTGACGTTCGCCGAGCAGGGCACCCGCCCGGACCTGCCACCGCAGGTGCGCCGCCGGCTGGTCGAGCCGGCCATCGCCGCGCTCGCCACCGCGACCGGCCGGGCCCGGCTCACGATCACCAGCGCGGGCGAGACCGTCACCGTCAGCGTCGTCGCCGCCTGCGCGCCACCTCCACCGGCGCCGGACGGTGACGGGGTCCGGCGGTCCGTGCTGGCCGACGGCGACCGACTGTGGATTCAAGCAGCCTGGCAGGGAGAACAATGATCACTGCGGTCGTCGTGGACGATCACCCCGTCGTCATCGCCGGGGTGCGGTCCTGGTGCGCGCTCGCCGAGACGCCCATCGAGGTCGTCGCGGCCGGGCCCACCGTCGCCGCCGCCTGGCTGCCGCCCGGCGACCGCGCCGACGTCGTCGTCCTCGACCTGCAACTCGACCCGGCCGGCCCGGCCTACGGCGACCTGAAACGGCTCGTCGACGCGGGCCGGCAGGTCGTGGTCTACAGCATGCGCGCCGACCGGGAGACCGCGCTGACGGCGCTGGACATCGGCGCGTTCACCTACCTCACCAAGGCCGAGGGCGAGGAGCACCTGGTCGCGGCGATCCACGCGGCCGCGGTCAGTGCGCCGTACACGCCGCCGACGCTGTCCGGCGCGTTCGGCACCGACGAGCGCCCGCACCGGCCGCGGCTGTCCCCGCGCGAGCACCAGATCCTGATCGAGTGGTTCCACTCCGAGTCCAAGGAGATGGTCGCCCGCCGCCTCGACATCACCGTCCACCGGGTCAACTCCGGCCTGGAACGGGTCAGGGTGAAGTACGCCAACGTCGGCCGGGAGGCGCCGACCAAGGCCGCGCTGGTCGCCCGCGCGATCCAGGACGGTCTGATCACCACTGACGAGCTGTGACAATTCATTCGTTCACAAGATCAATTTCGTCCGCCGTACGTTCGGCGCCACCAGCATGGCCGCGACCTGGATCGCCCACCCAGCTGGAGTACACTCATGATCGTCAGCCGCCGCACGCTGCTGCGCGCCACCGCCGCCGCCGGCCTGGCCGCCCCGACCGTGGCCGGACTGCTGACCGGCTCACCGGCGTCGGCCACGTCGCCTCGCTTCGACGCCTTCGTGGCGAGCTACAAGACGAACGTCACCACGGACCTGACCGTGGCCGGGAACGCCGCGGTGCGCATCCTCTCCGGCATGCAGCGGCTCTGGCGCACCGGCGCGGAGTGGAACACCGGCACGGTTCTCGACCACGCGGTGCTGCGCGCCAACATGCGCCACGTCGTCAAGGTCACCCGGGCCCGCACCCCGCGGCAGGCCGCCCGCGCGTTCATCCAGGACCGGCAGCACCAGAGCTACGCCGCGGCCGCCGGCCTCGGGCCGCTCACCGCGCTCTACCGCCAGGGCGCGCTCGCGGTCACCGGCATCACCACCGCACCGGAGGGCACGCCGCCCACGAAGATCGACGACGCGATCCCGGCCGGGGCCCCGGCCGGTGCGGCGCTCGGCGCCGGCTCACCCACCTCCGCGCTCGGCGCGGTCGTCACGCTGGTCAACACGCTGCGCGGCTCGTTCTCCTCCGGCAACCCGAGCAAGGCCGCCTACCAGTACCCGCGGCCGTGGCGGATGACCGAGTCCAACAAGGTCGTCGACACGGGTACGGTCGACGCGCTCGGCTACCCGGTCTACGACTCGCCGGTCACGGTCGCGGCACAGCTGCTCCGGCAGCGCAGCACCACGCCGGCCGAGGACGGTGGCATGCCGAGCGGGCACACCAACGCGTTCCACCTGGCGGCGCTCGCCTACGCGTACGCGATCCCGGAGCGGTTCCAGGAGCTGGTCACGGCCGCGCTGGACCTCAGCGACACCCGCATCGTCTCCGGCATGCACTCGCCGCTCGACGTGATCGGCGGCCGCATCCTGGCCACCGCACTCGCCGCCGCGATCCTCAGCGACCCGGCGAACGCGCAGCTCAAGGCGCAGGCACGGGAGCAGGCCCGGTCCTACTTCGCGGACCGCACCGGCGACGCCCCCGACGCCTACGCGGACCGGGCCGCGAACGCGCGGCTCGCACTGCCGAAGCTGACCTACGACCTGCCGCGAACCGGCGCACGCGGCGAGCCGATGGTCGTGCCGGCCGGCGCGGAGGTGCTGCTGGAGACGCGCCTGCCCTACCTGACGGCCGAACAGCGTCGCGAGGTGCTGCGCACCACCGCGCTGGAGTCCGGGCACGCGCTGCTGGACGGCCCGGAGCTCTGGGGACGGCTGAACCTGTTCGCGGCGGCGGACGGCTTCGGCGCGTTCGACCGTACCGTGCAGGTGGTCATGGACGCGGCTCTCGGCGGCTTCGCCGCGGCGGACACCTGGCGCAACGACATCGGCGGCCGTGGCGGGGTAGTCAAGACCGGCTCCGGCGCACTGACGCTGACCGGCGACAACGACTACCGCGGCGGCACGCAGCTCCGCGCGGGCGCGCTGATCGCCGAGTCCGGGAACGCGCTCGGGCGCGGCGACGTGGAGGTGACCGGCGGCGAGCTGCGGGTGCCAGGGGCGCTTCGGGTGCGCGGCTCCTATGTGCAGCGGAGCGGCACGCTGGCGGTCTCGGCGCCGGCGCGCGGCGCGGCCGTCACGGTCGAGGACGAGGCGGTGCTGGGCGGCGTGCTGACCGTCGACGGCCGCCGCGGCGGCGAGGCCACCGTGCTGCGGGCCCGCCGGATCCAGGGCCGCTTCGCCCGCGTCACCGCGACCGGCGGCCGTGACGTGACGGTCGACTACGGCCGCACCGAGGTCAAGGTCCGCCTGCACGGCTGATCCGCCACATCCTGCCGGCCGGTGCGCTCGCCCAGCCGCCAGCTCGGCGAAGCGTTCACCGGCCGGATCCGGACGCCGCCGCGTGGGCTGTCTTCGACATGGCGTTCTCCACGCTTGTCCCGCGCATCACCTACGGCCCGGTGTTCGCCACCCTGGCCCGCGGCGACCGGGCTTTCGCCGAGACGCCTGCGGAGATGATCAGCCGGTCACCGCTGCGTTGACACCACGCCGGTCACCCGGAGGTGATGCGCACGCGGGGGAGGCGGGTGTGGTCTTGCGCCGCGGGGGTAGTGCTGATCTACGGGCACCGCAGCACCGGCCAGGAGGATACGTGACAAAGGACCAGGAGCGGCTCGACCAGGAGGAGGCGGAACAGATCGAGGCCGTCCGGCCGCCCGATCTGAACCAGGAGTCGAACCGTTCCGCGACACGCCTGGAGCTCTTCTTCGACCTGGCCTTCGTGCTGTTCGTGGCGCGCTGTGCGGACGGGCTCGCCAAGGACGAGACGTGGCACGGCGCGCTGGTGTTCTGCGCCGTGCTCGCCGTCGGCTGGTGGGCCTGGGCCAGCACCACGCTCTACGCCAACCGGTTCGACACCGACGACGCTGTCTTCCGCCTGCTCACCCTGGCCGCCATGGTCGGTGTGGTGGCGATGGCAGCCAGCGTCGACAAGATCAGCGGGCCGGACGGGCGCTGGTTCGCCATCGGCTACGTGATCATCCGGGTGGCACTGGTCGCCGGATATGCACGGGCCTGGCGCCACGTGCCGGCCGCCCGCCCGACCGCCCGGCTGTACCTGATCGGCCACTCACTCGGCGCACTCACCTGGCTCGTCTCGCTGGCCGTCCCGGAACCGGGCCGGTACTGGCTGTGGGGTGCCGGCGTACTCCTCGACCTGGTGTGGCCCACCGCCGCCGCGCGGCTCAAGGACGCCGTCCCGCTGCACATGGAACACCTGCCGGAGCGCTTCGGCCTGTTCGTCATCCTGGTCCTCGGTGAGTCCGTCGCGGCGGTCGTGACCGGTCTGCACGACGGCGCGTGGAAGCCGGCCGTGGTGGTCACCGCGACCGCGGCCTTCGTGGTCGCGGCGGCGCTGTGGTGGATCTACTTCGACCTTTCCGGCGGTGCGGCCAAGCGGCGACTGGCGGAGGAAGGGGACGAGGTCACCAAGCACGGTGTCCACGACTTCTACGTCTACATTCACCTGCCGCTGGCCGTCTCCCTGGCGGCCGTGGCCGTCGGGCTGGAGCACGCCGTCCTGCACGGCGCCGACGATCACCTGACCGCCGGGACCCGGTGGGTGCTGGGCATCGCCACCGCCGGATATCTGCTCAGCGCGGCGCTCATGCAGGCGCAGCTGGGCGGCCGGGTCCGCGGGGCGCTGCTGTGGCCGGGTGCCGGCGCGCCGCTGGCTCTGCTGATCGCCCTGCTCGACCTCTCCGCCGTGATGACCACGGGCCTGTTCGCCGCGCTGACCGTGGCCGGGGTCATCGCCGGCTTCCTGCTGCACCGCTCCGGCGAGGTCCGCACCGCCAAGATCTGACAAGGCAGGCACCGGGCCTGGCCTCCGCGGTCGGCCGGTGACGGCGCCCTGACCGACGACCCGCCCCAGGCGGTCCGGGCCGGCCAGCCCGGCTACCGTCCGCCGGGGTCGTGCCCGAGCTGACGGACCTGCGCCCCTCCATCGTTTGGACTGTCCAGCCTCAGCCGTCAATATCCCACCCAAGGTGGAGCCGGATGCGGGAGTCCTCCTTGAGCGGCTCCGCCAGCCGCGGATTGGCATCGAGGCGTCCCGCACGCCTTTCGCCAGGTCTTCCACCCGCTGGCCCAGGCACCGGACGCCCGCCTGCGCCTACGCTCGAACGGCTGCCGACGTCGCCAGCCGGCCTCGATCACTTCGTCGACGATCGCCGGCCTGACGACAGGAGACCCATCCTGATGAAGCCGACCCACCGCGGTGCGCCACTGCCGACATCGCCGGCTGCACTTCCATGCCCACGAGTATCGCCGGAGGCCATGCACGGACACGCCCGAATGTCCGCTCTCGCCGCCGTCCGCACGTGCCGGCGCCGGCACGATGATCATCACGCTCGGTGACGGCGGCCAGGCTCCCGGCGCACGGTCATGCCGATGTGCGAAAGTTGGGCAATAGCACGTGGTCGATGGCCCCCGCCTGAGCCGTCTGGCGGTGAGGGGTGGCCGGCTCGCCGGCCCACGCCCCGGCGTCAGCCGGTGAGGCCGGCGTCGTGGGCGAGTAGGGCGACCTGGGTACGGTTGTTGAGATCGAGTTTGGTGAGTATGTGGGAGATGTGGGCTTTCACGGTGGCCACGCTCATGAACAGCTCGCCCGCGATCTCAGCGTTGGACCTGCCCCGCCCGACGGCGATGGCGACCTCGCGTTGGCGTTCGCTGAGCTGATGCAGCGCGGTGGTGGCGTGCTGTTGCCGCGCGGCGACGCCGGTGTCGCTGAGGTGGGCGATGAGCCGTCGGGTGACGGTCGGCGACAGGATGGGTTCGCCGGCTGCGACCCGCGCGATGGCGCGCAGGATCTCGGCGGGTGGGGTGTGTTTGAGCAGGAAGCCGCTGGCCCCGGCGCGCAGGGCGCGCAGGACGTACTCGTCGGCGTCGAAGGTGGTCAGGACGATGACCTCGGGTGGGTCGGGTCGGGCGCGGAGTCGTTCGGTGGCGGCGAGGCCGTCGAGGGTGGGCATGCGAATGTCCATCAGCACCACGTCCGGGACGTACGCGTCGACGGCGGCGGCCACGTCGCTTCCGTCGCCGGCCTCGCCCACCGCGGTGATGTCCGGCGAGCCGCCGATGACCATGGTGAGGCCGGCCCGCACGAGCGGGTCGTCGTCGACGATGAGGACCCGCACCGGTGCGTTCACGTTGGGCTCCTTGTCCGTGCTCGCCTGGGCCGGGCCCGGTTTCGACCCCGGCGCTCGGCTCCGGCCTGCTGTCGCCCCACCGCTTTCAGAGGGTAGGCCACGGTAGCCAGGCCCTGAGCCGGAAGTCACCGGCGGAGGTGGGGCCGTGTTCGAGGCGTCCGCCGGCGAGGGCGGCCCGTTCGGTGAGCCCGATGAGGCCGATGCCGGCGCCGGGGATGCCGGCAGAGCTGGGCTCGGCCGGGTACGGGTTGCGGATCTCGACGGTTACGCCGTCGCCCGGGGTCGCCCGGACGGTGACGGCCACCTCGCCGTCGGGGGCGTGCTTGCGGGCGTTGGTCAGCCCTTCCTGCACGATTCGGTACGCGCTGCGCCCCACACCAGCCGGTACGGCGGCAAGCGCGTCGGTCTGGCAGTCGAGCCGTACCCGCATCCCGGCGCGCCGCGATTGGTCGACGAGGTCGGGGAGGCCGGCCAGGGTGGGCTGCGGCCGTTCCGGCGTCTCGTCGGACCGGTCGGCACCGGTGCGGAGGACGCCGATCACCTCCCGAAGGTCCTCCAGCGCCTGGTAGGCGCTGTCGCGGACCACCCCGGCGGCGCGGGCGACCTCGTCGGGCGCGGCGTCGGGGCGTAGCTCCAGCGCCCCGGCGTGCAGGCTCAGCAGGGACAGGCGGTGGGCGAGCACGTCGTGCATCTCCCGGGCGATCCGGTTGCGTTCGCCCTGGCGGGCTTCGGCGACGCGCAGTTCCTGTTCGGCCTCGAGCCGCCCAGCCCGCTCCCGCAGCGACTGGCGGCGGGCCCGGACGAACATTCCCGAGGCGAGTACCGCGGCCGCGAGGACGACGCCCAGCACGATCTCCGACCAGGTCGCGACCGGGACGTCGGGCCGAACCAGCAGCGTCAGGAACGGGACGAGCGCGTACCCGGCCACGATCGGGGCGACCACTGCGAAGCGCCGGTGCACCGCGACGGTGAACAGCGCGATGAGCGCCGCGCCCGAGGCGGATGGCGCGTAGAGGCTGACCAGACCCACGACCACGGCGAGGCCGACCGGCCGGCGCCGGCGCAGCCACACCCCGAGACTGCACAGGACCCCGAGGATGAGGTCGACGGTGAGCGGGACCGGCGCGATGTGCTGCGCGAGGCCGTCGATCAGGGCGAGCACCGTGAGGCCGGCGGCCAGCAGGAAACACGCGGCGTCGACCAGCCGGTCGCGGATCGTGCGCCCGGCCGGGCGTACCGGATCGTGGTCAGCATCGCTTGTCACGCCCGCCGGTAGCGGGCTCCGATCCGGCGGGTCCGCCGGGGCCATCATGATCGAAGGGTACGGCCGGGCCGGGTCCCACGGCATCCGACCAAAGTCGATCCCGAGGTGTAGACCTTCGGCCCACCACCATCGACCTCGGCTCATAGCGGCGCATGCGGCCGCTCCAGCAATCTGTTCCACGTCACCGGAACGGTCGGCCAAAGAAGACTCCAGAACCGACTCCGACCATTCCTGCGCCGGCGAATGACGTGGTGCTGCACCGATCATCCAACCGCAACGAAGGAGTGCGAGATGAGATCACCGTATAACCCCGCCACCGCGCTGAATCCCCGCACGTGCCCGTGAGCGCGGCAGCAGCAACGACGGGGCCCGCCCCGACCCGAGCGCTCCGAGAGCGGGTCGTGGGCGCGACGGCGATCGCGTTGGCAGCGTCGGTGGCGATCCAGAACGCGGTGGTGGTCTGGGCCGGAGCGCCAGACTACGGGGACCCGATCAACGAGGTGCTCGCCTTCCACGCGGAGCACCGTGTCGCGGTCGCGATCGCGGTGGGCCTGGAGGCCTTGAACCTGCCGCTGCTGCTCGGGTTCCTGACCGGCCTCCACGGGCTCGTCGAGCGCCGCGGGCGTGCGGGTGCAGACTGGTCGCGCCTCGCGGTGGCCGCAGGCGCGACCCTCTCGGCGGTCTTCGCGCTCTACGCCGTCCTGTGGAACGGTGTCGTGCTGTCCGCCGGCGAACTCGCCGAGCCGAGCCCGGAGTTCGAGCTCGCCTGGCAATTGCATGCGGCAGCCTTCGCGTTGGCGCTGCCGGCGCTCGGCACCACATTCATCGGCGCCGCGCTGGCGGCGCATGCGAGCCGGCTGACGCCGTCGTGGCAGCGTCTGCTCGCAGTGGCCGGGGGCGGCCTGCTGCTCGCCGCCGGTGCGGGCAACCTCGCGATCGCGGATGGCTCAGGGCTCATCTTCGTGGGTTTGCCCGGCTACGCCGCCTGGCTCGTGTGGCTGCTTGCGACCGGCGTGCGGCTGGTGCGCGCTCGAACAGCTGACCGTCCTGACGACGCATCGACCTCCGGCGAGCAGGGCTGATGGGAGCCGGAGGCCGCCGCACGGTCCGCGGCGGATAGCTGATGGCCGGCGCTGACGTCACGTCGAGCGCAGTGTTCGCGCTCCGAGGCCGTCGTCTCGATATGCGCGCCATCGGAGGCCCTTCTCGTGGTGCCGGCGTGCTACAGAAGGTGCTGGGCGTGCCGGGTACGGGGCTGGTGTGCTTCACCGAGGTGAGGGGTGGGCGGATGAGGGCGGTCGTGTACGACAGGTACGGGTCCGCGGACGTGCTGCGGATTGAGGATCTTCCCAAGCCGTCCCCTTCGGGCCGGCAGGTGCTGGTCAAGGTCGCGGCGACATCGATCAACCTCAGCGATTGGGAGACCCTGCGAGGTTCGCCGCTGTATTCGCGTATCGGTGGGCTTCGCACACCGGCGCGCCGGACGCTGGGTTCGGACATCGCCGGGTGGGTCGACGCCGTCGGTCCGGCCGTCACCCGGTTCCGGCCCGGTGACGAGGTCTACGGCGACAACCTCTTGCTCAAGGGCGGCTTCGCGGAGTACGCGATCGCCCCCGAGTCGGTGCTGGCGCACAAGCCCACGGCTCTGACCTTCGCCGAGGCGTCGACGGTTCCGCAGGCGGGCGCGATCGCGCAGCAGGGGACCGACGGCGCCGCGGCCGGGCAACGGATAGTGATCAACGGTGCCGGCGGCGGTTCCGGTTCATTCGCCATTCAGCTCGCCAAGCGTCTCGGCGCCGAGGTGACCGGAGTGGACAACGCGAGCAAGCTCGACTTCATGCGGTCGGTGGGCGCGGACAAGGTGATCGACTACCGGAGTGAGGACTTCACTCGCAGCGGCCCGTACGATCTCATCCTCGATCTGGTGGCGCATCGATCGGTGTTCGCCTACCGTCGGGCGCTGGCGCCGGGTGGTCGGTATCGGTGCGTTGGCGGATCGGTGCGGACGCTGCTGCGCGTCCTGACGATCGGCTCGGTGGCCGGTTGGCTCACGCACCGCCGGCTCGGCGTGCTCGCGGTCAAGGAAGGGCCGGCACATTTCGGACCGGTCGCCGACCTCTGCGTAACGGGTGACCTCGCCGTCCACATCGACCGCACCTTCACCCTCGACCAGGTCCCCGAGGCCCTGGCCGAGGTAGGCGAGGGACGCGCCCGCGGCAAGGTCGTCGTGACAGTAACCTGACCGCCGCGCCGCGTCCGGTTACCGGCAACCGGATCTCAGACATCTCGCCCGGCGGGACAGCGGGGCCGCCCGCACGCGGTGGCCCTCGGCACGCTCATCGCCTCGACGACTCGTCCACCATCCGCGGCAGGCGAACCCACAGCAACGACGCGCCGAACGTCGCCTTTACCGCCATCCTGGGCCGCAACGAATATCCGGATCTGCCGCGATCCGGGCGGCCGTGCGTCCCGCGGCCGGATAGTGTCAGGTCAGATCGAGCGGTCGGTCTTCGGCACGATCGGGTCGATGGGCTGGCGAGGGCCGTTCTCGGCCTCGAGCCAGTCGGCGAGGTCGAAAGTGCTACCGCACGCGCCGCACGCAGCCCGGCCGAACAGGTAGGCGATACCGCCAGCGAGAGTCGCGTCGCCGCCGGTTACGGCGGCATCGTGCATCCACCGCGCTATCCCGGTCAGGTCGGCAGGCCCGGTCGGCCGAAGATCATGCCGATGGATGTCCCCGTCGTTGTGGTCGCGGATCGCCGAGTAGTGGCCGTACTCGCCGATGACGATCGCCAGACGAGTCGCGCAGCCGGGGCAACCGACGTCGTAGTGCTCATCGGTGAAGTCCATGCTGATGGTGGCCCAGAACGTGTAGCCGGCGAATGCCAGGGCACCCTGAAGCCTTCGGACCAACGCGGGCCCCGTGCAGGTGGCCAGGCGGTCCCGAGAAAGGCGGTGCAGGGTTGCGAGCGTCTCCGGGATCCTCCGGACCAGATCGTCGTGCTCCTGATTGCGATGCGTGCTTCGTACGATGACCGCGGCAAGATCCAGCGCTCGGTCCCGGTCTGCCTCGGCACCGGATCGGGCGAGCCGGGCAAGAGCGGGTAGAGCAGCAAAGCCGGCCGAGCACCAGCACTCAGCTTCGACGACGAGCCTTCGTTCAAGGTCGCGCCAGGTAGGAAGATCAGGCTGGCGTTCGAGTCGATCGAGCAACGACCCGACGACGACGCCAGAGTGATCCTGCAGATCGCGTACCGATCGCCAATCAATCACACGGCGATCAAACACCACGCAGCGGTTGGCGCACCCATCTGCCGCCGTCCGCGCGGGTCGAGAATGCTCAAACCGGTGCCCGTATCCGGTCCGGCTGGCTACCGCTCGGTAACGCTGCTGTCGTCACCAACCTCATAGATGACGATATTCAACCGTTGTCGGACCCAAAGTGGGACACGCTGGGCTGCGCCGACCGCGATCGTGGGTACAACGACGCCAAAGGTGGCGTTGGGCGCGGGCTCTGCCGGCATCCGACGCAGGAGCTGGCCGTAAAGCGTATCCACGTCCAGTCCGACGGCTGCGGTTCGCCCCTTGGCTTCGCAATACATGATCGCGTCATCTCGGCGGGCGACTACGTCCACGTAAGCAACCTCCGTTTCCACGCTCCAACCGCCACTCTCCAGCCAGGCCGCGAAGGCGGCGACCACCCTAGCCTCATCACCACGCATAAGGTCCCCCACCCCTGGCCGCAGCAGCCAACTGAACCGCGTATGGCCTAAGTTCGGCAATGCCATCGTGCACTGTTCTGCCGCCGTCCGCGCGGGCCTGCCGCCTCTGTCACGGCTGGTGATCGGCGGTGACGGACGGGCGTCGTGTCGTGCCGAGAGGCGGACGTCTGGTCATCGAGCGGATGCTCCCATGGATGTCTCGCGCGCACGCGGATGATGCGTTTCGCGGAAAACGATCATGCGTACCCCTCGACTCTTCGGTGGGAACTGAACGCTGCCCTTTGGCCGACGTGGTGAGACAGTTGGATCGTGGTGGCCGCGGCGGCCAGCCCGGCGGAAGGGTGCTTCGCCGGACTGGCCGTCGTACCAAGAAGGCCGTGGTGGTCGGGCGCGCCTATGTCGCTCAGGCGCGCTACTCAGGGTTGTCCTGGAGGGCGCGGACCTCGATGCGTGACTGTAGGGCCGCGGAGGCCTGTTCGGCCCAGGTGATCGCGGCTTCCTCGTCAACGGCTTTGATGACCCAGAACCCGCCGACGTACTCCGTCGCCTCCACGAACGGACCGGGGACGCGCTTGGTCTCGGCGCCGGTGGCGTCGACGGTGACCGCGGTCGACGGCGGGTGAAGCCCACCGGCGTGCACGAAGGCCCCGGAGTCCTGCAGGGCCGAGTTGAAGCGGTCGACGGCGGCCATCATGGCCTCCAGCTCGACCGGGTCCATCTCCTGCATCGACTCCATCGTCGGCTCCTCAGCCGTGTCGTGCGGGATGGTGAGAAAGTATTGCGGCATCGGTTTGCCCCTCTTGCGTGAGTATCAGGTGTCTGACGAACTCCACTTTCGCTGGCTTCCTGTCCTGCCGACTACGCTTTCGATGTGGATCGAAAGGTGGTGGAGTTCCGGCTCGGCTCGTCCGACATCTCGGCGGTCCGGTTCGGGATCTCGCCCGGACACGAGCTGGTTCACGCGGTGCGCGTCATGCTGCGCCCCCAGGTCGCCCCGCTGCACTGGGGTTGGTTCCGCACCCAGCGCGGGGTGCCGGCGGGTGACGCGTTCCGCCTGATGGCGGTGATCAGCGGCGTTGATGGATACATGCCCGACTTCCTCACCGCCACACCGTCGGGCGACATGACTCCCGAGGAGGAACTGGAGCGCCTGCGCGAGTTGCCGGACGAACGGCTGCGCTTCGACCTGCGCAAGATGGAGATCCGATCGGCCGGCGCCCGGCAGCGCGAGATCCAGGCACTGATCGCGGACCCCGCGCGTGCCCGCACGACGATCGTGGCGGCCTGGCAGCAGGCGTGGGAGACCTTGCTGGCGCCCGTGTGGCCGCAGATGCTGCGGCTGCTACGCGCCGACATCGCGGTGCGGGCGCGGCGCAGCAGCGACGTCGGGCTCGCCGCGATGGCCGCCACCCTGCACTCGACCGTAACCTGGCGCGACGAGGTGGTTCAGGTCCAACTGCGGCACCACGGGGAGACGATCGACTGCGGCGGCACCGGCCTGGTTCTCGTTCCCTCCGTCATGGCAACCCGCGGCTGCGCCGTGCTGACCGAACCCCCCGCCCAGCCGACGATCTTCTATCCGGCGCACGGGATCTCCGAGACCTGGCACCGTCCCGCGTCGGATGTGCTCGACGCCCTCACCGCGCTACTGGGCTCCGTCCGTGCGCGCCTTGTCCTCGAACTCCAGCAGCCGCTGTCGACATCCGAGTGCGCCACGCTGACCGGGGTGGCAGCATCGACCGCGTCGCACCATCTCACGGTGCTGCGTGCGGCCGGGCTGGTGGACAGCTGGCGTGCCGGTCCACGGGTCCTGCACACGCGCACACCGCTGGGGGAGGCACTCGCCGGTGGGCATTGACCCCGGATAGCGGATCGAACTAACCGCTGTAGCCGCCTGCACTGACCACCTCACCCTGGACGATGAACCCCTGTAGTCGTCACCTGCAGCCCGACAGCGGTCCAATTCGTCGTTCCCGGCATGCGAATCAGTGTGTCGGACCGTCCTCACTTGCCAGTCGGTATCGGCGAGCACATCTGCCGCGATCCGCGCGCGCCTAAGATCGGATGTCCGGATCTGCCGCCGATCGGTCGCGCCTTCGATGCGCCGTGATCCGCCCGGCCGCCGCTTCACCGATTTCAGGAGGGCTTGCCGATCCAGGGAGCTTCCGGCCCGGTCCGGGAGGCACTCTCGCCGGGCTCGAGGTCGAGTACGTCGAGCAGCGTGAGGTCGTGTGCGACGGCGTGGTGCAGGTGGCTGAGCCTGCCCGTAGCGGGGTTGGCGTCGCTCGCGCCGATGAGTTGCCACAATCCGTCGTCGGCGTCGTGACTCACGTACAGAATCGGCTCCGTCCGTGCGAAGACCTCGCCGGTCTGGATGCTGGTAGTGCCCAGCAGCCAGTGCTTCATCCAATGCGCGCGCCGGTCGCGTTCCATGACGCGGTCCACCAGCCACCAGATGAACGGCAGGTCCTCATGCGCGCGGGCCTTGCTCGCGGTGAGGTCAGGGCCACCTTCGGGTACGCGCTCGAACGGCTCGTCGACGAGCGAGCAGGCATAGCCGCCCTCGTTGTCGAAGACGACCGCATGGAAGCTGGCGCCGCCGGGGTTCCCGGCCCCGATCCCCACGGTGAGCCGGGCGACGTGGCGCTCGGACTCCGTCGTCCAGCCAAACGCATACGAGGCGAGCTCACCGCGGGGCCCGACGAACTCCCCGAAAGCGCGCCGCTCCACGGCCGCTCCGATGTGTGTCTCGGTCAGTCGGCCCTCGATCACTTTCAGATTCACGCGGCGAGACTACCGGGGCAGTGACACGCCGCCGCATCCTTCCGGTGAAGGGCTACGGGTCGTGTTTCACCGGGGCCAGCCATTCCCTGCGACGCAGGCGACGGTCGGCCTGGACAGGTAGCGCCGAGGAGCCTCGTCGTTCCCCGGGCCGCTATCCGGATCTTCCGCTCCAGGAGTGCTGGCGTTCATCATCGTTGGTGCAGCAAGGCGGTGTATGGCTGCCTTCCCACCTCGATGTCCGCTGTCCACGCTTCCGATCACCTCATCGTGCTTGCGGGCCGCAGCGTCCGCCTTCCTCGGCCGGTATCGCGGCCAGACACGCGTGCTCCGCGAATCTGACCTCCACGCCTTCCTCCGCTGGTGCACCGACCAGGACCTCAACCCGCTAGCCGCCCGCCGGGACGACATCGAGCGATACGTGCGCTGGCTGCGGGAGGTACGCCGATACCAGCCATCAACGGTCTCGCGGCGACTGTCGGGCAAAGCTCGTCATAGACGGCACCCACGCCCCCTTCGAGTGCTGGCGCGGCCGAATCAGGCACTCGGTCGGAGCGCCAAGCCGTCCGCCCTCGCCAAGAGCGTCCTTATCTGGCGCTGTCCGCGTGCGCCAGCCGCGCCTGGGGGAGTCACACGGTGTAGCCGGGCGCCGACGCAGGCGGCATCCGGATCTGCCGATGGTCGTGTACCCGATCTTGCCGATGAGCGAGTGCCCGCAACCGCGTCGGCGACAATGGGCGGATGAGCGACCAGGGCGTAGAACCTCCACTCGCGGGCTTTCGCGGACCGTGGTGTGTCGCCTGCTGTTTACCCAGGCACGATTTGGCCGTGACGCGGGCTGATCCCTTGGATGGCCATCCCCCATGCGTCTACTGCTCTTGGGAAGAAATCGAGTGGAGCGACTGACGAACGCAGCGCATGTGCGCCGTGCGTGCCGGCGCCGGCACAATGATCACCACGCCCGGTGACGGCAGCAGGCTCGCTGGCGCACGGTCATGCCGATGTCAGTGCTGCGACAATGGCTCACAGGGTGGAGCCGACCGGAGTTTCTATGCAATCTCGGACAGGAATGCCTCCATCGCGGTGCCGACATTTCCCAGAGCATCCGCATACGCCTTGAGCGGTCCCGGCGGACGTAAACCGTGATCGCCGCCCTCGACAGTGACCAGTGTCTTGCCGGTCGCCTCGGCCACATCGGGGAGCCAGCTTTTGTCGCCGGTTCCGCCGACTAGGAGTGCTGGTGCGGGGTTGCGGATGATCGCCTCAGCAATGGGCGTGATGTGCAGGAGAGGCGTCAACCAAATCGCCGGCAACTCCCGCTCAGCAGCAAGGGCGGCAGCGTACGTGCCGAGTGACTTGGCGATGAGGATGGGTGTCGCGGTCGGGGCAGTCTTGGAAAGCCGGTGCAGCGCGGCGCCTACGTGTGCCTGGACGAAGGGCTCAGGTCCAATCTCCAGCAGGCCCTCGGGAACTGTCCAGGTAATTATTTCCACGGCCGCGTTCCGGTCGGCCAATGCCTCACTGGCCAGGTCGAATAGCGGCGCTTGCGGGCCGTAACCGGCCCCCGGCGTGAGAATTCCAGCGATCATACGGCGACTCTATCGACTGAAACGCCAGGCGACTTACTGTCATGCCGCCGAGCGTGCGCGGCCGCCGAGGGGGATCCGTAACGCACTGTGACGCGAGTCCAGGACGACCCGACTCACCCTCGTGCCGAGAAGAGCGCACTTAATCAAGTATCGGACGGCCGAGGCGGCGCGAGCCGGAAGTTCCAAGTTGCTCGATGCCTGGCGGCGGTGAAGTCTGCGCTCATTGGCGCCGGGTGGTCCTGTCCCGGGGTGCGGCGGTCGCAAGGAGTTCATCGGTGATCGTCGTGACGACGGGCGGGTAGAGGTGCGGCAATAGGTCGACATACGCCGACCATGGCCCTGTGCACAGCGCCTCAGCGATGAGGCGTGGGGCCCGGTCCGGTGGTGCCGTGTTCGCAAGGAGGACCAGCACACGTGCCGACCGGCCGGGGTCGGGGATCGCACGGCTGAGTGCCTCGGCGTGATCCGGTCTTCCGATCGCGATCGCGAAGCGGGCGACGTCCACGAGCGCGTTGGAACGGGCATGGTCGTTGGCTATGCCATGGGCGAAGGCTTCCGCCAGCGTGGCTGACGTGTGCATCCGGTCGTCCGCACCGCACCGCTGGTAGATCTCGGCTGCCATCAAATGCGCCTGAGCTGGCCAGTATGGGTCCTGGATCGCTACGGCCAGGCCGGTGATCTCATCGGCGAGGCGTTCCGCGCGGTGTGGGTCACCGTTTCTGACGGCGGCGAGCGCAATCTCCGACAGCGCCCGGATCCGTGGCCGGTCATCCTCGAAGGTGGTGAGCAGCCGCGTGGCGCGGTCGAGGTCCCCGACGGCCGAGAACGCCCTGACCAGCGCGACGCGCTCCTCGTCCATCGCCAAAGCGTCGATTTCGATCCGGTCGAGCACCGCCCGGGCCCGGCCGGTGTCACCGGCGGACACATAGGCGTCGGCGACGGCGACCAGGGAATCAGCGTCGGTACCGACCTGCTGTTCGGCATCTCGCAGCAGTTCTCCGGCACGCTGCGGGTCGTTGGCGGCGATCAACGAGAGAACTTGCGCCTGCCAGTACGGCCCGAGCGCGGCACGGGTCACCGCCTCCGCCCGCGCTAGATCGCCGTTCGCCGCCGCCGCTTGCATGGCTCTGGCGACGGCCAGCTCCCGCCGCCCATTGATGACGATCAGCTCGGCGACGCTCAACGACCGGTCGAGGTCCCCGGCGGCGGCGACCGCCTCGGTCAGGGCGACGAGCGACACTTCCCGGTCGGTCGACGGGACGACGCTGTCGTCGGTCCACGCGGCGCGTTCGGCCTCGTACATCAGCGCGGTCACGTGTCCGGTGTCGCCGGCATCCGCAACGACCCGCGCGACACCGGCGAGCGCCTCCGCCCGGTCGTGGGAACGCGGCAGGGCGCGGATCAGCGCGACCGCGCTGCCGGCGTTCCCGACCCGCGCAAGGGCGATCCCGACGTCCTTGATCGCGGCGTCGGCCCGGCCGGGAGCGGCCAGGGCTGTCACCGCCTCGTCGAGCAGCGCGGTGGCGCCTTCAAGATCGCCCGAGCCGATCAGCGCGTGGGTCACGTTCGCGAGGCCCTGAGCGCGCTGTCCGGCGGTGGAGATCGACCGGGCGATTTCCCCGGCTCGCCGCATGTGCCCACCGGCGGCGATCGCTCCCGCGACCTCGGCCATGACCTCATCTCCGAGGGACCCGTCGATCAGCGTGGCGAGGGCCGCCGCACGGTCCGTTTCGCCGGACCGCGCGGCGGCACGGGCGACGTAGTAGAGGGCCACAGGCGCGTTCCAGTCGTCGGCCGGCTCGATCTCACGGGCGATCGCCTCAGCCTCGTCGAGATCGCCCGCGGTCGCCAGGGCGAACGCGATCGAGGACAGGGCACCCGGTCGGGAAGCAGCCTCGTGGACGGCGTCGACCAAGGTCACGGCTCGACGGATCATGCTCCGAGCCCGGCCCAGGCAGCCCGCGCCCGCCGCGACGCGGGCCGCATGCCCGAGACCGGAGATCTGGGAGACTGGCTGCGGATCCAGGATGGACAGGCGCTCCGCCTCCGCGAATAGCGCGTCGACCTCCGCCGGGTCGGCGAGGCCGGCAGCGGAGGCAGCGACCCGGAGTACGGTGTCGCGGCGGCGGGTGTGGTCGGTGATGGCCCACGCCCCGGCGACCGCCTCAGCGATCATGGCCTTCGCGCGGTCCGGCCGGCCGACCTCCGCCATGACCGCACCCAGCTTCGCCAGGTCAGTCGAGGTCGATTCGGCCCGCCTACCCGACCGGATGATCGCCTCAGCGCGGTCGACGTCGCCGAGCCGGAGCCACATCGCCGGGATGTCGGCCGGCAGGTACGGGCGGCTCGCGAGCAACGCTTCCCGGTGGACCGCGACCCTGGCGATCAGCCCGAGGTCGAGGGGGTGCCGGCCGAGCAGCAGCTGCTGCGTGGCGGTCATCTCGGTCAGCGCGGCACCGATGCCGCCGGTGTACTCGCGCAGACGGTGGTGACGGTCGCCGTCGGTGGCACAGACGACCATCCGTTCCAGATCGTTCATGCTGCAGAGCAGTGCGAAGTAGCTCTGGAGCATGTCCTCGGGTGTGTCGTCGGGCCAACCGCGGTCGCGGTAGCCATCGGCACGGGCATGCATGTCGGTCCGGTCGCGGTGCACGGCTGACTGTACGACGCGCGCTGGGACTTGCCAGCGTCGATCAGGCACGAGATCGGATGCGGCACGACGAGAACTACCAGACGTCGCGCCGGCTGGTCGGGCGGAACCAGCGTACGAGGACGCAACCCGAACCCCCACCAGTGACGTCTCCGCGGAGGCGGTGACGGCGGGCGGCAACATGCCGCGGAGCACGCACGCCTGTTGGTGGGTGGTTGTCACCGTCTGCAGCGACAAACCCGGCCTGATCATCCACAGGCAGCAGCTTCTCCACCCATTCGGGACTACAACGTCAAGATCGACCGTGGCGGCGGCGCGTCCCACGCCGGCCCGAATTCGGCTGTAGCCGCGCGTGCATCTGCCGCCGAACGTGCGCGACGACTCCTGGGGAGTCACGCTTAGTGACCGTGGGTCGGCTCGGTCGGCACGCGCTCGTGCCGATGAGAGTGCACGTCGACAAAATTCGATACAGGACGGTCGACCGCTCCTACGTCTGGCTCGAGCACGCATGTGGTTGGCCACCGAGCGAGCACGCCATCAGGTTAGCTGGCCGTCAGCGCACGGACGGCGTATCCGCCGACGACGCCGAGCAGCACGCCGACGATGGTGCGGATCCAGGCCATTCGGCCTGCCTTCTTGGCCGCCTCGGCGTTGACGCCGTGCGTCCAGGCGTGCGCCTGTGCGACGATCTCAGCAAGTATCTCATTAAGCGGTCGCCCGTGCGGCCGCACGACTCGGTCGAGGAGCAGATAACCAGTGTAGACATCGTAGTGATGGCCGTATTCGTCCACGCCGATCGGGTTGAACCAGACGTTTTGGAACCCGAGCTGCGCGGAGGCGGCGAGCGCCTCCCGCACCCGGCGCGCTAACGCCATGAGCATCTGGCCGAGCGCGACTGCCGCAACCGATACAGCGACCAGAAATGCGCACCGCCAAGTGCCGGCCGTCAGCATCACAATCACCGGCACTATCCACAGGCCCACACCAACGAGCGGCAAGCGCTCGGCCGCAAACTGCTTTAAATTTATCAACATCTAAGCATTGAAGCGCGCTGCCGCGTAGGGCAGCATCGGCTATCCGTACGTCCTGACATGCCAAATCGTCGGCGTCGTCGAACTTCGGACGAGGCCGGCCATGATCTACTCCCGGGTTGCCGGGATCACGTGAGCACATCTGCCGCGACGCGCGCGCTGGCGTACGGGCATGCCGTCGCGCTGCGTGTGGTGCACCGATCGCAGGCGACGAAGAGTCGTGGTGACTCCGTGATTGACCTGCTGGGGACGGTCACGGTGCGGCATTCGCTGCCCGTGTTTGCCGAGCAATGCGTTCCTAACGCGGCCTTCGCGGGGTTTTTTCGTTTTCCACGCCCTGCAGTAGTGGAAGTTCAAAGCCATGTGAGGTGCCTCCGACCACCAGGGCGAGCTGCCGAACGAGTTCCAGGACGTTCGGTGCCGAACAACCAGTCCGAATGTAGAACTCGGCTCGAGACAGTGCCAATGTCGCCTCGCCCAGGACGGCGGAGAGACGTTCGACCTCTACGCCGCTGAGGGTAAGAATCACCTGATCGGGCTTTCCATCCACTCGCATCAACACCTCCGACGACTTTCGCGAGACGGCCCGTAGGAATTATGACGAATGTCAAGCAACGTCGGCTTTCCCGAGTGCGATGTACGGATCTGCCGCGATTCGCGCTGGTAGTCCGGGCGGCCTGTCACGCGTCGTGTGTTCAGCCAGCCGGTGAGTCTCAGGAAGTTGCAGTAGAAGCTCAACACGCCGGCTATTTCATTGACGGCGTCGTCGAGGTTGTCCCATGCGTCGGCGCGAACACGATGATTTGGCAGCGCCACCAGACGACCGGCGTGCTTCCGCCTGCCGAAGGACGGGCGTTCGGGCCGTCTGGTGCACCACCCGTGGAACCTCCCGCTGTACCTTCTTGCCGGTGTACGCCGCCGCGTGCGCATCACGAGGTCCCGCACTCCGGCGACCCTAACCTTCCCGGGAGTGTCGTGTCCGTGCCGTCGATCCTGCTCGCCCTGGCCGGGAACCGTACGCTGACGGCAGAGCACATCGACGCTCTCTTGGCGATCGGTGACCCGGAACTGTCGCGGGAGGTCGCGCGGGAGCAGCATCTTGACGCCGGTCAGGTCGACCGGCTTGCCGGTAGCGGTCGGCGTGACATCCTGGTGGCGTTGATCGAGTCAGGCAACCTCGCAGCGGAACGCATCCCGCGCGACGATCCGTGGGCGATCCTCGCCGCCGTCGATCGTGCCGACGCCCCCGACGACCTGCTATACAGGCTTGCCGGCTGGCCGGACGTCGCCATACGTGTGGCTCTGGGTGAACACGCCTCCGAACGGCCGGACATCGCGCGTCTCGTGGCCGGCGACGAGAACTGCTCGGTGGCATCCAAGGCAACTCGTCTCCGGGAACTTCCCGAAGATCTGGCGACGCGCCTGTCGGGACGCGCCGAGGCCTGTGTCCGAATCGCCCTGGCATCGAACACGAACACGCCGAGCGCCATTCTGGCCGGTCTGATCGGTGATGGGAGCGAGCCCGGGACCGTGCCGTGCCCGCACCAGCCCGACATCGCGGCAGCCACAAGGGAGATCGAGTTGGCGGTCGCCGGGAATCCCTCCGCTCCCACGGCCACGGTCGAGCTGTTGGCGGTCCGGCCCGATCCCCTGCTGGCGTTGGAGCTGGCGGGTCGATCAGACCTACGCGACAACACCTACCAGCGTCTTCTGTCCCTCCACGACTACGCCGTGACTGCCCGTGTCGCGATGAACTGGGCGGTCCCTCCCGATCTGCTACGCGAGCTCTACGACGTCGAGGCCGGCCGATGGCGAGATTACGTCCTGGCGAATCCACGCACACCGCTGGACCTGCTGGTGAGACACAGACGCGAGGGCGGCTCGCCCCGCACCTGGAACAACCCGGACCTCGACGGGTTGCTCGCGATGGCCCGAGACATCGATCCGCAGGTCAGGTACGTCGCCGCCGCAAGTCACAAGCTCCCGGCCGATGTCCGCGCGGCCCTGATCGACGACTCGGACGTCGAGGTCGCATGCCGAGCCAGCCAGTACTACGCCGTGCCCGCCGCACAGGTCAAGGCGCTCGCAACGCGTCACGGTTCAGTCGTCTTCCCGTATGTCGCCGGTCATCCGTCCTGCCCGCCCGACCTGCTGCTCACCATCGCGATGGACTCGGCCAGCTCAGCTGGCACGATCCTCGACGTCGCGGTACACGAGTCGGCGCCACCGGCGGCCCTGGAAGCCTGTCTCAGGCACCCACACGCGGTCCCGGCCGTCGCCGGCAATCCGGCGACGCCGCCTGACACGCTCATCAGGCTCGCATCCCACCCGGATCACGAGGTCCTGTGGGAACTCGCCCGAAACCCAAGCCTCCCTGCCAAGGTCGGAGGAATCATCCTCCAAGCCTTCGCGACCAGCTAATCGACCGCTCGCCGCCCACGCGACTCTACCGGCATCGTCGAACGTCCAGAGGCGCGAGGCCGGTTTCGAATGCAATGGCACGGAGCGCTCCGTCGGCGGCCCCAGAGCGTGGTATGCGAAGCCCGTATTCACTTACCTGCGGAGAAGTGGCTTTGTCGGTCACTTCGAGCGCCGGATATCGCTGATTTCCAGCGCCCCCCAGATCACGGCCGACTTTATGTCGCTCAGTTTCAGCGCCACCCGGATTGGCCGTCGCTTACCAGCATGATCGGTCGCTGAGGATCTTGGGCCTGCTCGGGAGCTACATTGGCGATGCACGTCAGTGGATCAAGTTGAGCGTTGGACGGAGGGAGGCCGATGAGCTTGCATTACGAGTGGACGCTTTCGCTGCGTCTGCGGCCGGACGCGCCCGCATCGTTCCTGGATGAGCTCCGCTTCCACCTCGGTCTCGTTGAGCAGTTGCCTAAAGATCCTGAGCTTGAGATCGACTGGCCTTGCATGGTGACGGAGCTGGACGATGCTCTGCCGGGCGGCGGCGTTCGGTCGTTGACCGCTCAGCAGCCGTATTCGAACCGGTCGGTCTCGTTCGGGTTGTTCGTGCGGGCGTTCGTTGTCGACGATGCCATGTATGAGTTGATATCTGTGGTCCCGGCCTGGTTGGCGCGTTGGTCGCTGACGCAGGGGTGGATCGGTCAGGCGCGCGAGGAGCTGTCGCTGCACCCTTGGCTGAACTTGTACGTGCAGAATGGCCATGCATATGCCGCCGAGCCGGGCGGTAGCGTGGAGCCTCTGGATGAGACCGCGCCGCCTTTCACGCTCCGCCAAACCTCTGGCAATGCATAGCTCAGCAGCGTTCTGACCTGGGATTTGTCGCTGACTTCGAGCGCCGCCTCGAGCGGGTGTATTCGATGTCAGTCAGTTTCGGCGCCATCGGCGGCGGTGGGAGCATCGGTGGGGTCGGGACGGAGGTCCGCCGATGCCGCGGATGTCGAAGGTCGAACTGTTCGCGGCGATCCGCAGGGACTCGCGGGCCGGCGTGTCCGGACGTGCCATCGCGACCAAGTACCGGGTCAGCCGGCACACGGTCAGCGACGCGCTGGCGTCGGCATGGCCTCGCGAACGCAAGCCGTTACCGCCACGACCGTCGGTGCTGGATCCGTTCAAGAGCATCATCGACGACATCCTGCGAGCCGATTTGGATGCGCCGCGCAAGCAGCGACATACCACGAAGCGGATCTATGACCGGCTGATCGACGAACACGGCATGCAGGCTGTCTCCTACCAGGTGGTCCGCGGTTACGTCGCTGAACGCAAGCCGAAGATCCGGGCCGAGGCCGGCCGCGGCCCGGTCAACGTGTTCCTCCCGCAGACACACCGGCCGGGCGAGGAAGCCGAGGTCGACTTTGGTGAGGTCGTGATCAGCCTGCGGGGTGAGCCGGTGACCTGCATGTTTGTTCTCGCTGCGGCTGTCGTTCTCCGGCAAGACGGTGCACCGACCTATTGACCGCACTAACGGCGTGTCGGATTTGGGGTTAGCCGCGTAGCCGGAGAACCCTGCCTCCCGGAAGGTCGATCTTCGAGGAGGCAGCGCGTGAAGCAAAACTCGGCACCAGCAGGGCATGATCTGGCTTCCTTGGTGGTGTCCAGGGCTGGGCGGGTGACTCAGACCTCGGATCCGGTGCTGCCCTGGGTGGTACTCGACGGGGCGGGCACCCAGATCGATGCGGCCGATGCGTTCTTGAAGGAGCTGCTGGCGTCCGGGTCGAGCGCGTCGTCGTGCCGGTCGTACGCGTTCGACTTGCTGCGCTGGTTCCGGTTCCTCGCCGCGGTCGAGATCGGCTGGGAGCGGGCGAGCCGGGCAGAGGTGCGGGACTTCGAGCTCTGGTTGCGCTCGAGCGTGAACCCGGCGCGGGAGCGTCGCCGCGCGGGCGCGCCGTTGCCGGGTTCGGTGAACGCGCGGACCGGCAAGGCTCATCTGCGGGCCGGGTACGCGCCGGCCACGATCAATCACGCGTTGTCGGTGCTGGCGGCGTTCTACGAGTTTCACCGTTCGTGCGGGTCCGGGCCGATGGTTTCGCCCGTGCCGCCGCAGTCACGCACCGGCGGCCGGCTGGACGCACACCACAATCCGATGGACCCGTTCCGGCAGCACCGGCGCGGTGCCTACCGGCAGAAGCAGCCGGACCGGCTGCCACGGGCGGTGCCGGACGACGTGATCGACGACGTGTTCACCTCGTTGGGCTGCCACCGGGACCGGGCGCTGGTCAGCATGTTCCTGTCCAGCGGCGCCCGGGCCGCGGAGATACTCGGGATGACGGTCGCCGACGCGCACCCTGGTGATGGGCGGATCTGGGTGCAGACCAAGGGCCTGGGCGGGATCAAGCAGGCGTGCCCCGCCTCGCCCGAGGCGTTCGGCTGGCTCGCGCTTTACCTGGGCGAGATGGCCGACGAAGGCCTACGACCGGGGCCGGATGAGCCGTTGTGGTGGACCCGGCGGCGCCCGTGGCGGCCGTTGACCTGCACCGCGCTGCGAGCCCTGCTGAACCGGGTCAATGACGGATCGGCGCGAACATCAGCTGGCACGACCTGCGGCACACGCTGTGTCTGCGGCTGATCGCCGATCCGCAGGTCAGCTTGGTCGATGTCCAGCAGGTGATGCGGCACCGATGGATCACCACGACGGGCGCCTACCTGCGCCCGCAGCCGGACGAGGTGATCGCGAAGGTCCACGAGCACTACACCCGCCCCAAGGTGGCTCCGCAGCCGCTGGACGGCTGGCACTACGACCCGCAGGACCTGGCCGACGTGTTCGGAAACGCCTGATGGTCGGCCGCTACGGACGCGTTGCCCGCACACCGAGCAGCCCCGCCGATCCCGCGGTGCTGCCCACGCCCCGCAAACCCGCCGACGAGCTGCCGCTCCAGCAACGCTGGATCGGCTGACGGGGACACCGCAGCCCCGGGCGTCGGCGAGGGCAGGCGACGCCAAGGCTCCGCCACCGCACCCTCGACCAGCAGGAGCGACCCCGCGTTGGTGCCGAGGCCGTCCACGGCGGGACCAGTGTCGATCAGGTGCAGCGACGACCTGTCCAGCACGAAGGAGATATTCTCCAGGCCGTCGTTGGTCAGGGCGTCGCATACGCGGTGGACAGCCGCGTATTCGGTGTTCCAGTCGCGGTGAGGCCCCGGAACGCTCCATCCTCCTGAGCTGACGTGGCCCCCTACCGGGCCGTCCGCGCCGTTGCCGGCTCGCATCAGCTGGATCAGCGATTCCCACGTGGTCACGTCGTAGATCGAGGACATCGACCGATTATCAGGTATGCAGTGCGCCTGCTTCAGATGGGATCGAACAGGCGACTACAGCGAGGAGCCCGTGATTACCGGTGAATTGACCACACGCTTGACGTACTGATCTGCACCAGATAAGGCTGGTGCCTGTGATGGTGAGTGGGATGTAGCTGTTCTTGTGGTGACCGCCCACCCGGCCGGCAGGGAGGCCGCCTGCGGCCGACCGGTGCCCGCGGGAGCACTGGGAACGTGCCCACGCCGGAAGCGGGAAAATGTTTCATCGGCTGTTGAGTCTCTTGTAGAGCGGTGCCAGCCGCCGGTACGCGTAGGCGTACGTGTCGAAGATCTGGTCGTACGCCGCCCGGTCCGGCCCTGGCGTGAAGACCTCGTCGTTGCGCGCCAGCCCCGGGATGTCCGCGAACGACAGCTGCCCGGTGCCGACCGCGCCGATCCAGCCGGCCCCGCGCGCGTTGACCGCGACCGGCACCGCGTCGCGCCGGACCTCAATATTGAGCACATCGGCGAAGATCTGGCACCAGGAGCGTGATCTGGCGGCGCCGCCGGTGATGACGATGCTCGACAGTGGGGCGCCGAGGAACTTCCCGACCGGCGCGGCCATCCACCGGGTGTTGAGCGCGACCCCCTCGAAGACCGCACGGAGCAGGTCGGAGCGGCAGGTGTGCAGGGAGATGTTGAGGAATCCGGCGCGGAGGTGCGGGTTGTCGACCGGCACGCGCTCGCCGTAGAGCCACGGCATGTACAGCACGCCGTCCGCCCCCGGCGGCACGGTCGGGATGATCTTGTCGAACGCGTCGAAGATGCGGTTCTCGTCGCGGCTGACGTGGCCGGCCGTGATCAGCGGGTCGTCGTACTCGATGATCTTGTCGCGGAGCCAGGTGAGGTTCGCGCCGGCGGTGGCCTGCAGCGCGGTCATCAGGTAGCGGCCGGGAACCGCGCACGGGACCGCGGCGATGCCGGTGAGCGCGTCGGTCTTCTTCGCCGGGACGTGCGCCGCGATCCAGGACGAGGTGCCGAGGTAGAGGTGGGCGTCGCCGTCGCGGATGGTGCCGGCGCCGATCGCGGCCGCGGTGTTGTCGATCGCGCCCGCGACGACCTGCACCGAGCGGGGGAGACCGAGGTGATCGGCGGCCTGGGGGGAGAGGCCGCCGACCACCTCGGTGCACGCGACGATCGGCGGGAACTTGTCCCGGTCGATGCCGCTGGCGGTGACGAGTGCGGGGGAGTAGCGGATGCCGGCCGGGTCGCGGTTGTCGGTGACCCAGGAGGTGAGGATCGAGTCGACGGTGGCGACGGTGCGGCCGGTGAGCTTCAGGTTGATCCAGTCGAGGACGTTGAGGAACGTGGCGGTCCGCTCGTAGATCTCCGGCATGGTGTCGCGGACGAGCAGCATGTGCGCGGCCGGGTCCTTGCCGGTCGGGGACGGCATACCGCCGGTGAGCCGCAGCCAGCGGGCGATCTTCAACACCGACATGCCGTCGTACGCGGGGAAGCCGCCGAACTGCCGGCGCAGGTGCTCGGCGCCGCGCATGTCGAGCCAGCTGATGCACCGGGTCAGTGGCGTGCCGGCGGCGTCGACCGCGATGGTGCCCTCGCCCTGGGTGGAGGAGCAGATGGTGGTGACCGCGCGCAGGTGTGCGGGGAAGGCCCGGCCGAGCTCGGCGACGACCTCGGCGAGCGCGTCCCACCAGGCGTTCGGGTCCTGTTCGGCGCCGCCGCCGGGCAGCACGTGCAGTGGCACCGGGCGGTCGGCCCAGCCGGTGACGGTGCCGTCCGCGGCGACCAGCGCGGCCTTCATCCCGGAGGTGCCGAGATCGATGGCCAGGACCTGCGGCGGTACGGCCATCTACACCCCCTCGACCTGGGCGAGGACCTGGTCGAAGCGGGCGAGTGCGTCGTCGATGACGTCGTCGGTGTCGGCCAGGGAGGTGTACATCCGGGAGCCGGCGAGCGTGATGACGCCGTGCGCGGCGTAGGCGGCGCCCATCTGCTCCATCAGGCGTTTGCGGGCCTTGTTCTCCTTGAGGACCTTGAGCGGGTTGCGCATGTCGAGCAGCATCACGCCGCTGCACTCCAGGTGCACGATCGAACCCTGGTTGTACGCCACGTAGGGCAGCCCGTAGGTGTCGATGAGCTTGCGCAGCCCGTGGGTGAGGCGGTCGCCGGCGCGCCCGGCGATGACCGGCGCGTTGGTGCGGGCCATCTCCTCGATGGCGAAGTAGCCGGCCGCGCAGGAGAGCGGGTTGGCCGACAGCGTGCCGCCGACCTGGATGTGCGCGCCGCTCTTGCCGTCGAGCCCGGAGCCGAAGACCGCCATCACGTCCGCGCGCCCGCCGACGCCGCCGGCCATCGGGTAGCCGCCGGAGACCGCCTTGCCGAAGACGGTCAGGTCGGGGGTGACGCCGAAGTAGCCGGCGGCGCCGCCGAGGCCGGTCCGGAAGCCGGTCACCACCTCGTCGAAGATCAGCAGCGCGCCGAACTCGTCGCAGAGCTTGCGTACCGCCGCGTTGTAGTCCTTCGGCACCGGCCTGGTGCCGGATTCCGGCCCGAACGGCTCGACCACGACCGCGGCCGTGCCGCCGCGCATCCGGTTCTCGATCAGCTTGCGTTTCAGGATGCCGAGATCATGAGGGAAGGATTCGCGGGTACGGCCGGTGGCGCCGAACGGGATGCCCTTGGCGTTCATCCGGTAGGTGCCGGGCACGCGCAGTCCGAGGACCATGGTGTCGGACCAGCCGTGGTAGGCGCCGCCGACCTTGATCACCATTTTCCTGCCGGTGTGCGCGCGGGCGGCGCGGACCGCTGCCATCACGGCCTCGGTGCCGGAGCCGAGCGAGCGGTACATCTCGATGTGCGGCATGTACCGGTGGATGATCTCGGCGAGTTTCAGCTCGTACTCGTGGAACAGGCCGGTGACCGGCCCGGACTCCTTGATCACGTCGGCGACGCGCTCGTTGACCGGCGCGTAGTTGCTGCCCAGGATCGTCGGGCCGCCGGCCTGGAGGAAGTCGATGTAGACGTTGCCGTCCCGGTCGGTCAGGTGCGCGCCGTGCGCGGCCTCGATCGCCAGCGGGAACGGGTAGTTGAACGCCAGGTTGTGCTGGACGCCGCCGGGGATGCGCTTCTTGGCGCGCTCGGTGATCTCCTTGCTGGCCGTGCACTTCGTGTCGAAGTAGTGGAGCACGTCGAGCATGGCGTCGTGCCGCAGTCCGCGGACCGGCTGGGCGACCAGTGCCCTGAGCCGGCGCATGGTGTCGTCGACGTCGAGGTACTCACTGATCATGTAGCCGGACGTCTCGTGTTCCACC
This sequence comes from Catenuloplanes nepalensis, assembly GCF_030811575.1. Lineage (GTDB taxonomy): Bacteria > Actinomycetota > Actinomycetes > Mycobacteriales > Micromonosporaceae > Catenuloplanes > Catenuloplanes nepalensis. Next base: position 1,679,897 of record NZ_JAUSRA010000001.1, read on the forward strand.
GGGATGTCCGCGACGCTCGGCGCCTCGGCGTCCTCGGCGATCCGGACCGGCTCGACCGCCTCGGTGATCTGCGCGGCGATCCGCTTCTCGTCCTTGCGCAGCTTGCCGAACGCGATCTCGCGGATCGGCGCCGGGATGGTGTAGACCTTGCCGGCCTCGCTGGTCAGCGCCATCAGGTAGGCGATCGACACCTTCTCCAGCAGCGCCATGTTGAACACCGCGCGGCTCGGGTCGGTGCCGAGCGCGACCACGCCGTGGTTGGCGATGATGAACGCGTTGTCCCCGCCGGCCACCTTCTTCTGCACGTTCCTGGCCAGGAAGCCGGTCCCGGACGGCGCGTAGTCGATGATCGCGACCTTCTTGCCGAGGAAGCGCACCTGCTCGTCGGTCAGCGCCGGGATCTCCTTGCGCAGGAACGCCAGCGCGGACGCGTACGGCTGATGGGTGTGCACGATCGCGTTGACGTCCGGCCGCTCGCGGTAGACGTTGGCGTGCATGCCGCACTCGATCGACGGGACCAGCCCGCCCGCGCCGCCCGGGTCCGGCACGTGCCTGCCGTCGAAGTCGACGATGCAGACGTCCTCGACGCGCATCCGGTCGTAGTCGTAGTTGCTGGGCGTGACCGCGTACAGCCGGTGGCCCGGCACGCGCACCGACACGTTGCCCTCGGTGGCCTTCAGATAGCCCCGGTCGAGCATGGTCCGGCACATGTCGACCACGTGCTGGCGTGACATCCGGTGTTTCACAGTCGCGGTCCTTGCCTGTCGGCGGGCGGGTCCACCCCATGGTCGCGCCGGTACGCAGGGCAGTGCACCGTCCCGATGACAGCAACATATCTGTCCCGCTTTATCACCGGGTGACAAAATCGGCGGGTGGACGCCACTCCCTGGCATCGCCTGCCCGCCGACCTCGCACCCGCGATGCGCCCCCGGCTGCCGTCCGCGGCCCGCACGATCGCGGACGCGGTCGCGGCCACCACGCCGGCGTTCGCGGACGCGGCCGGCACGCACGTCGACCGGGACGTGCGCGCACCCGTGCAGGTCGCGCTGGAGCGCTTCGCGGACCTGGCCGGCACGGACGAGCCCGCGCTCCCGCCGCGCATCCGGGAGGTGTTCGTCGCGCTCGGCGCGGCCGAGGCGCGCGAGAACCGCGGCCCGGAGCTGCTGCTCGGCGCGCTGCGCACCGCGTCCCGGCTGATGCTGCGCCTGGCCTCGGAGGCCCTGGCGGGGCTGCGGCCGGTCACCGTCGACGAGCTGATCGACCTCACCGACGCGGTCAGCGCCTACGTCGACGAGCTGGCCGCGGCCTGCACCGACGGCCTGACCCGCCAGCTGCGCGAGCAGGCCGGTGAGGGCGAACGCCGCCGCCGGCAGGTCGCCGACCTGCTGCTGAGGGGCGGAGGGCAGGCCGCCACGGTACGGGAGGCGGCCGCCGCGATCGGCTGGCCGGCGCTGGACACGCTGGTCCCGGTGCTGTTCCCGCTGGAGCACGCCCGGGACGTGCGGTTCCGGTTCGGCGGCGACGGCCTGGTCGCCGAGCGCGCCACCGACGCGGTGCTGCTGATCCGGACCGGACCGCGCGCCGAGCGTGCCATCCTGACCGAGGCACTGACCGGCCGGGACGCGGTGGTCGGCCCGGCCTGCGACTGGGCGGTGCTGCCGGAGGCGGTCGCGTTGACCGAGCGGGCCGGCGCGCTCATCGGCACCGGCCCGGCCGCGGTCTTCGCCGACGACCACCTCACCGCGCTGGTGCTGCGGGGCGCGCCCGGCGCGCTCGCCACGCTCGCCACCCGCCGGCTGGCCCCGCTGGCCGGGCTCACCCCGGCCCGCCGCGCGCAGCTGCTGCGCACGCTGGAGAGCTGGCTGCGGCACTGGGGCTCACGCACGGCCGTGGCCGCGGAGCTGTTCGTCCACCCGCAGACGGTCAGTTACCGCCTGGGCCGCCTCCGCGACGCGTTCGGCGACGACCTGGACGACCCGGTGGTCCGCTTCGAGCTCCAGCTGGTGCTGGCGGGGAAGGAGATCTTGCTCTGACGCCATCGGGGACGCCCCGGTCACGGATGGGAGACGGGTCAGGGTGACACGCCGTGCAGCGTGTCCGAGGGCTGGCAGCCGTAGCGGGCGCGGTAGCTGGCCGCGAATCGCCCCATGTGCACGAAACCCCACCGGCTGGCGATCTCGGTGACCTTGCTGGCGACCGGGTCGGACACGCGCAGGTCCACGTGGGCGCGGGTGAGGCGGACGTCGCGCAGGTAGGCGGTCGGGGTCGCGCCGCAGTGCCGCCGGAACCCCATCTGCAGCGTGCGGGTGCTGACCCGCGCGGTGCGGGCCAGCTCGCTGAGCGTCCACGGCAGCTCGGGGGAGTCGTGGATCGCGTCCAGTGCCCGCTGGATCGAGGCCGAGGTGGCCGGCCGGCTGAACGGGTCGTGCAGCATCTCCGCGAACTGGTGGTCGACGGAGAGCAGCAGCGCCCGGACCGCGGCCTCGGCGACCTGCGGGCCGAGCAGCGGGTGGGCGGCGAGCCCGTCGGGGCCGCGGGACTGGGTGGCGAGCAGCCGGACCAGGCCGGTCCAGGTGTGGCCGGGGCCGCTGGCCACGTTCATGGTCGGGCCGAGCAGGATCGACTCCTCGACCGGGCGGCCGATCATGCGGCCGAGCGTGCGTTCCATGATCTCCCGGTCGACCTTGACCGCGAGCAGCCGGCAGCCGGCCTCCCATCGGTCGACCAGCGTGTAGCCCTCCGGGCGGTAGACCGCGGCCTCCTGCGGGGTGGCGATCCGCCGCCCGGTGTGCGGCTGCTCCCAGGCCATGTTCCCGTTCAGCGGCAGGTTGACGTGGTACGAGCCGAGTTCGGGCGTCCGGGTGCGCACGTCGACGGCGAAGCGCATCAGGCCGATCGTCATCGTCTGATTGATGAGCAGGTCGAACAGGGCGCCGATCGGCGCCGCCTGGCCGAGCGTGTCGAGCCGTGATCCGTAGTAGCCGTCGACGACCGCGCCTCGTGCCTCATCGAGATCGTCGGTGCGCAGTGACAGGTGCACGTCGCTCCCTGTGACCGAACGTGGTGGACGGTTGTGAGGGTAACTCTCCACCATCGCGCGTAGTGCACCCAAAGGAGTGAGTGTGAATCACCGGTCCTCGGTCGGACGACATCGGCCGGATCATGATGCCCAATCACCGTGATCACTCGTTGAGAACGGTTGTGGGTACGGCCGGAACCGTCACACCCGAGATCGCGCGCCCCGGTTGCCGTCCGGGGCGCGCGATCGTGGGCAGGAGTGCCGTCACAGACCCCAGCCGTACCGGATGCGGTCGCGGCCGGAGGCGTTGCGGACGGTCAGGTCGAGGCTGGTGCCGCTGCCGGACAGCGCGAACATCGAGTAGTAGTCGAAGCCGGAGGTGCCGGTGGGCTTGCCGCCGAGCGCGGGCCAGTAGACGCCGCCCATCTGGTTGTCGCGCATCACCTGGGTGACCGCGCGGATGTGCCGGACGAAGTTGTCGGTGCTGTTCGCGTCCGCGTAATTCAGGCCGGTCGACATCGGCGCGCCGTACTCGGTGACGACCGCGCGGGAGGCGCAGTTGCCGAGCCGGGTCTGCACGTGGGTGCGGAACGCGTCGTACGTCATCGGGCTGTAGAAGAACGCGTAGTGGTGGAAGGACAGCAGCGTGCCGTTGAAGCGGCTGTCGTTGCAGACGTCCCGCAGGTCCTGGCTGTAGCCGGTGCCGCCGATCAGCGTGCGGGCCGGGACCGCGGAGTAGTGGTAGCTCATCCAGTTCGCCGCGACCGTGCGCCACTCCGCGGAGGTGTAGCCGTGCGGCTCGTTCATCGGCTCGAAGTAGACGTTGGTGTTCGCGCCGTAGGTGTAGGTCACGTTCGACCACATGGTGTTCCAGGCGGCCAGGTTGGTGATCCGGCCGCCGGACGCGGCGCCGTCCTCCCAGTAGGCGAGGATGACCTTGAAGCCGCGCGCGGTGGCGGCGTCGATCGTGCCGCGGTAGGCGTTCCACCAGGTGGTGCCGACCGTGTGCGTGTTGATCGGCAGCCGGACCGTGTTGACGCCGATCGCGGCCATGTCGTCGTAGAGCGCGTTCGCCTTGGCCCGCACGGTCGCGTTGCTGTCGGACTGGCTGAGCCCGTGCAGGACGAGCGGCCCGGTGCTGAAGTTGTCGCCGAGCACGGCCCAGTTCATGCCCTTGAACTGGTTGGTGGCCGCGGCGGCCGGTGCGGCACCGATGACCGCGGCGACCGGGATCATCGTGAGTGCGGCGAGTGCGCCGGCGAGGAGGCGTCTGAAGGGTCTGCGCTGGTTCGTCACTGTCGTGTCCTTCCGGCCGAGCCCGTAACACGGATGCAACACAGTGTTCATCCGCGGTGCTCGATGCGCGATCGCCCGTGCCGACTCGATCACAAAAGGACATAGACGAACATGGTTAGGTGTGGTCGTGTCGCCGGAACAGGTGCACGGCGTGGTCGATCTCCGGCGGCAGGACCAGGCGGGACAGGCGCGCATCCGTGGTCATCGCGAAGCCGGTCTGCCGCTCGTAGGCGTCCCAGTCGCCGGTGCTCTCCCGGTGCCGGGATCCGATCACGATGTAGAGCTCCACGCTCGGCGTGCTGAACACGAATCGTTCGAACGCGTTTCCGGCCGGCGGCCAGGAACAGATGACGACCTTCGGCGAATGCCGTTTCAGCGCCGTTCTCGCGTCCTCCTCCCGCACGTCCTCGGGAAAGTCGATGCTGCCGCTCCAGCTGTGATCGTCGGTCGCGACGACATCGACACCCTCGGCCGCCAGGAAACGCGACAGGGTGCCGTCACCGGCCGCGATCTCCAGGCAGGAGCGGCCGTCGATCAGGCGTGCCAGCTGCCGGACCAGCGGTTTCGAATAGAAGCACCAGATGCCGCGCTTCCGCACCAGCGGCATCAGCCGCCGCCGCTGCGTCAGCAACGGCCAGACCAGGCGGAACCGGCCCAGGGGTACGGGTTTGCGCTCCAGTGCGCGCCGGAACAGCAGCCGCTGCGCGATGAACCCGTTGATCAGCCCGAACCGCACCCGTCCCTCACGCACTCCGGTGGACGCGCTCAGGATCTGCTGTTTGAGCAGGTGGATCGCCATTTGCCGGCGCACCTCGGCCAGCAGCCGGTCACGCTGCGAGCGTGCCCGGCCGGGCGTCGCCGCCTCCGGGCGCGAGACCTGGGTGATGTAGGCCTTCAGCTCCTCGGCATCGTCGCGGGCGATCATCGCGTCGAGTTCGCGTCGCACCCGCTGCCATTCCGCCGGGTACGCGCCGACGAGTGAATCCAGATCCGGGTCGGTTCGCAGCCACGTGACGGCGTCCGCGGTTCGGCGGCTCATGGGCCGATTTTAGGGCGGCGCGCCGGTACATCGTCCGCGAATGGGTGAGTGCGGTCGTTGCGTTACTGCACCGGCTTGGCTGCTGCCGCATTGTCGCGTGCGTACATGAGCACTTATTATCAGCGGCGTATTCGACCGTGAATTGCCGGGAGCGAGGTCGCGACCATGGGCGAGCACCATTCACACCACGACCATGCGAGCCACGATCATGCGCACGGGCACTCGCACGGCCCGGAGGCCCGCGTGGGCCTGGCGGGCCGGATCCGGCACCGGCTGACACCGCACTCGCACGACACCGCGGACAAGGTCGACTCCGCGCTGGAGGCGTCCCGCGCCGGCATGCGCGCGCTGTGGACATCCCTGGCCGCGCTCGGCGCCACCGCGCTCGCACAGGCCGCGATCGTGCTGCTCTCCGGCTCGGTCGCGCTGCTCGGCGACACGCTGCACAACGTCGCGGACGCGCTCACCGCCGTACCGCTCGGAATCGCGTTCCTGATCGGCCGCCGCGCCGCCACCCGGGCGTACACCTACGGCTTCGGCCGCGCCGAGGACCTCGCCGGCATCGTGATCGTGCTCGTCATCGCCGGCTCCGCGATCCTGGCCGGATGGACCGCGATCGACCGGCTGCTGCACCCGGCCGACGTCACCCACCTGCCGTTCGTCTTCGCCGCCGGCATCATCGGCTTCCTCGGCAACGAACTCGTCGCCCGGTACCGGATCGCGGTCGGCCGGCGGATCGGCTCGGCCGCGCTGGTCGCGGACGGCCTGCACGCCCGCACCGACGGCTTCACCTCCCTCGCCGTGGTCGCCGCGGCCGGCGGTGCCGCGCTCGGCTGGCGGTGGGCCGACCCGGCCGTCGGCCTGATCATCGCGGCCGCGATCGCGTTCGTCCTCAAGGGCGCGGCCCGCGAGGTCTACCGCCGCCTGATGGACCGCGTCGACCCCGACCTGGTCGACACGGCCGAGCACACGCTGCGCGGTGTTCCCGGCGTCCGCGACGTCACCGGCCTGCGACTGCGCTGGATCGGCCACCGCATGCACGCCGAGGCCGACATCGTCCTCGACGCCGACCTCACCCTCCAGGCCGCCCACGAGATCGCCGCGGACGCCGAGCACCAGCTCACCCACGCGGTCCCGCGCCTGGACCGGGTCACCGTGCACGCCGACCCGGCCACCCACGCGGGCGCCGCCCACCACGGCGAGCTGTCCCACCGCCGGCGCGCGACACCGGTCTGACCCGGCCGCGCGGGCGGTCGGGTCACCGGGGACCTACGGCGTGACCTCTAGCTGCGTGGTCGTGGTCGCGGTGGAGGAGCCGCCGGCCCAGATGTCGAGCATGGTCGGGTCCTGGACGACGGTGCGGGTGGCGGCGTTCCAGTAGGACAGTTCGGCCGGGCCGAGCGGGAACGTGACCGTGCGGGTCTCGCCGGGCGCCAGCGTCAGACGGCGGAAGCCCTTCAGCTCGCGGACCGGGCGGGACGCGCCGCCGTACCGCTGATGGATGTAGATCTGGACGACCTCGTCGGCCTCGCGCTCCGAGGTGTTGGTGACGTCCACCGACACCTCGGTCGTCTCGCCGATCCCGACGCTGCCGGCCGCGGTCCGCAGGTTGGCATAGGAGAAGCCGGCGTAGGACAGGCCGTGCCCGAACGGGTAGAGCGGGGTGCTCTCCTCCTCCCAGTACCGCTTGTCCTGGTCCTGCGGGGCGAACGTGCGGTGGTGGGCGTAGATCATCGGCACCTGCCCGGCGTGCCGCGGCCAGGTGAACGGCAGCCGCCCGGCGGGGGAGACGTCACCGGCCAGGACCGTGGCCACGGCCTCGCCACCGCGGGTGCCCGGATACCACGCCTGCACGATCGCGGGCACGTGCGCGTCCGCCCAGCGCAGGTCCAGCGGCCGCCCGGACATCACGACCAGCACCACCGGCGTGCCGGTCGCGGCGATCCGCTGCAACTGCTCCAGCTGCCGGCCGGGCAGGTCCAGCGTGGCCGACGACGCGTTCTCGCCGATCTGGTTCTGCCGCTGGCCGGCGACCACGACCGCGACGTCCGCGCCGGCGGCCGCCTCGACCGCCCGGTCGATCTCCGCGTCGTCGTCGTGCGCGGCGGACCGGTCGGCCGGCGGCTCCATCGGGTCGAAGATGGACGGGAAGATCCGCCCCGGGATGTGCGCGCCCGGCGCGTAGGTGACGTTCTCACCGAACCGCTCGCGCAGGCCGTCGAGGACGGTGACGGTCTCGCCGGTGTCGTGCGCGAACACCCACGGGCCCAGCGTGTCCCGCTTGCTGCCGGCCAGCTCACCGATCACCGCTACCGTCGCGCCGGCGGCCAGCGGCAGCGTCCCGCCGTCGTTCTTGAGCAGCACGATGCCGCGCTCGGCCGCGACCCGGGCCGTGTCCCGGTGCCCGGCCAGGTCGAGCACGCGGTCCTCGTCGGCGAACGGGTTCTCGAACAGGCCGAGCCGGAACTTGACGGTCAGCACCCGGCGCACGGCGTCATCGATCTGCTTCTCGGTGACCAGACCGGCCGCGACCGCCTCGGGCAGCCGCGCGAACGCCGGATCGGCCATGCACATCTCCATGTCCAGACCGGCGTCCAGCGCGCGGGCGCCCGCGTCGGCGAGGTCCCGGGCGAAGTGCTGCACCTCCAGCGACCGGACCGCGTTCGCGTCCGAGACGACGAAACCCTCGAAACCGAAGGCCTCCCGGAGTACGTCGGTGAGCAGCCACCGGTTGCCGGACGCCGGCACACCGTTGAGGTCCATGTAGGCGCTCATCACGTTCAGCGCGCCCGCCTCGACCGCGGCCCGGAACGGCGGCAGATACACGTTCCACAACTCGGAGTCGGAGATGTCCGCGTCGTCGTAGTCACGTCCGCCGCGGGCCGCACCGTACCCGGCGAAATGCTTGGGCCCGGCGACCAGCCGATCCGGTCCGAGATCACCCTGGAACCCGCGCACCTGCGCGGCCGCGACCGCCGCACCCAGGAACGGGTCCTCGCCCGCACCCTCCACGATGCGCCCCCAGCGCGGATCCCGGGCGATGTCGACCATCGGCGCGAACGTCCAGTGGATCCCGGTCGCCCGCGCCTCCCGGGCCGCGACCGCCTGCCCCGCCTCGATCGTCTCCGGGCACCAGCTCGCGGCCATCGCGACCGGCACCGGCAGGATCGTGCGCATCCCGTGGATGACGTCGAAACCGAACATCAGCGGTACGCCGAGCCGACTCTCCCGCGCCATCCGCTGCATCCGGTTCACGGTGCCGGAATCCTTGACGAACAGCAGCGACCCGGCCCGCCCCGCCCGGACCGCCTCCTCGACCGCCACCAGCGCCCGCAGTTCCGGTGGCAGCGCTGCCTGCTGCTCCGGCGGCAGAGCCGCCTGCTGCTCCGGCGGCAGAGCCGCCTGCTGCTCCGGCGGCAGAGCCGCCTGCTGCTCCGGCGGCAGAGCCGCCTGCTGCTCCGGCGGCAGAGCCGCAGCGTCGGCACCGTCCGGCACCTGCGGGGCGCCGAAGTAGAAGAACTGGGTCAGCTGCCCCGCCTTCTCCTCCAGCGTGAGGCGGGCCAGCAGATCGGCGACCCGCTCCGCCACGGGCAGATCGGGATCGAGGTAGGGCAGCGTCGTCATCTTGTTCTTCTCCCGTGTCGAAGGATCACGCGGACCGGCCGACGTCCACCCTCGCCGACTCACCTCCGAGATGCCAGCAGGCGCCACGTGCCCTTCACATCGAGCCGGACCGCCGCCTCATCCGCCTCCTCGACGTGCCCGGCACGGTCACGGCCGCTTCGGCGAACCGTCGGCCGCGTCGCAGTCGGCCTGGGCCGAGGCGGGCGCGGCCGTGCGAAGGCTGCACGACGCGCCGCTGCCACCGTGGCCAGGGCCGCAGCCCGGCGAGATCGCGGCGAGGGCCACCTCGCGGACGTCCTCACCGGCTACGGCACCCACGTCGACGTCGACGTCATCCGCGCCTGGTGGTCGCTGCGCAGCCTGCTCGCGATCCGCTGGCTGGCGCAGCACGGCTTCGACCCGTCCGCGCCGGGCTGCGAGATCGACGTGCTGAAGGCCCGCATGTGAGGCCACGAGTCAGCGTTCGAACCAGTACCAGCCGTCGCCCAGAGCCCAGCGGGGCCGGCACGGCGAGTCGTAACAGTCGTAGACGCCCTCGGGCGCGGAGTCACCGGCATAGGCGAAGCCGCCGGGACCGTCCGGATACTCCGACCAGGAAGGCAGGAACAGTGCCGTCGCCCCCGGCGTGTCGCTCTCGATCCGGGCCGCCGCGCCTTTGATCGACAGGTGGTCGAGGCCCGGCGGGAGGAGTTCGCCGTAGTAGTGGTCGGGTGTGAGGCCGCCGTCCGTGGCGGCGAGGACGGCCACCGCGGCGAAGTCGGCGCGGTGCAACCGGTAGTAGCCGTGGACGGACACCGGCTCCCAGTCGACCACCAGCACACCCGCGCCCGCGGCTGCGGAGAGCACGAGCGCACCCACCAACGGCATCGGACGCCTGAGACGCCACTGGTCGGTCACCACGTACACGGTGAGGGTCAGAGCCACCGTGTAGACGGCCACGTGGATCAGCACGGATTCGGTCGTGAGCCGGGCGACCCAGACACCGGCGAATTCGACCGCGGCCACGGCCAGCCACGCTCCACAGAGCACCAGCGCGGGTATCGCAACGTCGCGCCACCGTACGGTGCGTTCGTCCGCGGGCTGTGCACTCGCCTCTGCGTCCACAGTGGCATTGGATCATCTCCGCGCAAGTGATCCCCGTACCGCCCGTGCCGAGATCTTCCATGCTCGGGTGAACCCGGGCGCCGCGGGCCTCGTCTATAGCGCGTGAAACGATCGAGAACGGTTCTCGCCGTCGTGCTGGCCGCCGCGGGAGTCGCCGGTGCGGGGGCGGTCATCCTCCCCACCTTCGCCGGCACCGTGGCGCCCGGACTGACCGGCGACGGCGGCACGGTCACCGCGCAGCATCCGGGCGGGTCCGCGGCCGAGGACATCGGCAAACTGATCGACGGCGACGAGGCCACCAAATATCTCACCCACTCCCGGACCGGCTGGGTGCAGTACGAGGCGACGGCCGCCGCGGTGGTCGACCGGTACGCGCTGACCTCCGCCAACGACGCCCCCGACCGGGACCCGCGGGACTGGACGCTGGCCGGGTCGGCCGACGGCACGGCCTGGACCACGCTCGACACCCGCAGCGGCGAGACGTTCGGCGCCCGCGCGGCCACCCGCGGGTTCCTGGTGTCCGGCACGCCCGCGGCGTACCGGTTCTACCGGCTGACCGTCACCGCGAACAACGGCTCGCCCGCGCTGCAGATGGCCGAGTGGCGGCTGTGGCCGGCCGGCGACGGGATCCCCGCGGCGCCGAGCGGGCTCACCGCCGCCGCGGTCGGCACCGGCGAGATCGACCTGGCGTGGACCGACAACTCCGATGCCGCCACCGGCTATCCCGAGGCCGGGTTCGCGGTGGACAGTTCCGGCGACGGCCAGGCCTGGACCACGATCGGGACCGTGCCGGCCGGCACCACGATCTACACCGACCGGACGCCGCTGACCGGCGGCACCCGCAGCTACCGGGTGCGTGCGCTCGGCGCCGCCACCGGTGTGACGTCGCCGCCGAGCGAGCCCGCCACGGTCACGGCGGTACGCACCGGCGTGGACATCACGGACATGGACGGCACCGTCACCGACCAGTACGCGACGACCGGCGCCGAGGACGCGAACCGCGCGGCGGACAACGCGCCCGGCACCAAGTACCTGACCGGTCGCCGGACGACGTGGCTTCAGCACACCGCCAAGGTCCGCTCGACGGTCACCGAGTACACGGTCACCTCCGCCGACGACGCCCCCGACCGGGACCCGCGGGACTGGGTGCTGGAGGGTTCGGCCGACGGCACCGCCTGGACCACGCTGGACACCCGGACCGGGCAGGCGTTCGGCGCCCGGTTCCAGCGCAGGACGTACCCGATCGCGAACCCGGCGGGTTTCCTCGCCTACCGGTTGCGGATCACCGCGAACAACGGCTCACCGGCGGTCCAGGTGGGCGAGTGGCAGCTGATCGGGTCGAGCACCACACCGGCGCCGGCACCGGCCGTGCCCGCCGGGCTGCGCGCGGTCGCCCGTACCGGCGACCAGGTCGTGATCTCCTGGACGGACGCGGACCGGTGGGAGACCGGTTTCCGGCTGGAACGCTCGGCCGACGGCCGGACCTGGGACTGGTCGCGTACGGTGCCGGCCGGGACCACCACCGCCCACGACTTCGGCCGGACCGGCGAGACGACCTACCACTACCGGGTACGCGCGGTGAACGCCACGACGGTCTCGGCACCCGGCGCCACCGCGACCGCGACCACCGGCTCCGGTGAGCTGCCGGTCACCTGGCAGGAGCACTGGCTGGAGCACAGCCAGCCGCTCACCCGGGTCGCCTACGACGCGGACGTCGCCGTCTACTTCGACCCGGACGTGCCCGCGTCCCAGGCCGGATGGCTTCAGGAGTACACCGGCACGCTGTGGCGCTACACCCGGCGCACGTACGGGGACTTCAGCAACCCGCGCCTGGCCGCGATCTTCCACCAGGGGCGGTACGGCGGCGGCCATCCGGCGACGGTCTTCGACGCCGACCACGACCACCGCAACGTCATCGACATCGGCCTGTCCAGCTGGAACGCCACCGACCCGCAGGCGCGCGACATCACCTCGCACGAGATCGCGCACATCGTGGAGGGCTCCGCGAACGGCGTGCACGGCTCCCCGTCGTTCGGGCTGTGGGGCGACAGCAAGTGGGCGGAGATCTTCCAGTACGACGTGTACGCGGGGACCGGGCTGACCGCCGACGCCGCCCGCTGGCACGCGGCGAAGCTGCAGACCCGCGACTCGTTCCCGAGGGCGGGCACGGCCTGGTACCGGGACTGGTTCTACCCGCTGTGGCGTGACCACGGCGGCAGCGCCGTGCTGGACGGCTACTTCGACCTGCTCGCCGCGAACTTCCCGCAGGTCAACGGCGAGTACGCGCGCGACCTGAACTGGGGCGAGTTCGTGCACTTCTGGAGCGGCGCCGCCGGCGTAAACCTGAAGGCGCAGGCCACCGCGGCCTTCGGCTGGCCGGACGAGTGGGAGCAGCAGTTCGTCCAGGCCCAGCGCGAGTTCCCCGACGTCCGCTACTGACCGCACCCCCCTGCCGCACATGGTCGTCAGTTCCGCCGTGACCAGTCCGCGACCGCGGCGAAGTCGGTCTCGGTGAGACCGGCGTACGGATCGACCCGATGCGGCAGGGCCGGGGCCGGGTGACGGCCGGCGATCCAACGCCGGTCGGCGCCGGTGATCTCGTCGTCGAGCCAGACGAACGGCCGATCGCTGGCCCACCGGGACAGGAACGCGGTCTTCCAGTGCAGCGCGGCTCCCGGCTCCTCGTCCTCCGGGAACGGGACGACCGGTAGGCGGGGCAGGCCGAGGCGGGGCGCGATCAGGTCGTTCGCGGCCGCCATCCAGGTCGTCGCCCACACCAGCCGGCCGTCCAGGGCCCGCAGCCGGCGGCCGTCCGCCGGATCCAGCCGGTGGATCAGCGGATGCCCGGACGGGTCCGGCGGGGAAGCGCCCGGCGGGGTGCCGGGGCGGGCACGGAACGGGATCAGCGGTCCGTCGACGTCCAGGAAGATCAGCGGGCGCGCGCTCACGCCCGGCAGGTTACCGGCCGCATTCGCCTCTGCAGCGTTCAGAGGCGGTGTTGTTGCGGGTGCCGCCGTACCGAAGCGCCGTCTGGTGCCAACCGGTTACTGACGTGTCGTTGTGACGGTCGTCGGCCTGGACATCAGCCGAATGTCCGTTCTGCTCACGGCGGCCGCGGCGGTTCTCGCCTTTTCGGCATGCGGTGGTGAGGGCGTTCCGTCAGGACAGTCCGAGTGGTCACGTTGCGGACCGGAGCGCCGGGTGCGAACCCGTCCCCGAGCGCCGCGGCCCGGCCGGTCATCCGCCCGGACGCGAGCCAGGAGGAGATCGCGTACCACACGCGGGCGTAGGCTTTCGAAGATGCGGATCGGCGAGTTGTCCAAGCGTACGGGCGCGAGTCCGCGCTCCCTGCGGTACTACGAGGAGCAGGGCCTGCTGTCCAGTTCACGCTCCGGCGCCGGGCAGCGTAACTATTCCGACGTGGATGTCGAGCGCGTGGCGCTGATCCGGCAGCTGTTCGACGCGGGCATGTCCAGCCGGGTGATCGCGTCCGTGCTGCCATGTGTGGATACTCCGACTGACCCGGACGTCACCGAGTCGGCGTTCGTGACCATGACGCACGAGCGCGACCGGATCGACGCCGACATCGCGCACCTGATCAAGACCCGGGATGCGCTCGACGTACTGATCGGGATCAACCGCAAGTACTGGGCGGAGCAGTTCTCGGCCCCGATACCGGGGTGACACCGCAGGCCTGACGCTGTGACCCGTGCCTCAGCCGGTTGCCCTTTACACCGATGTGAGAGGCGAGGATGGCTGGGGAGCCCGGAATGACCGGGACGGTCATACGGGAGGCGGCAGAGAATGGGACAGGCGTGGGGTTTCGGCAGGCATGGCGGGCCCGAGGTGCAGGAGTTCTTCGATCGTCCCGACCCGGTCCCCAATCGCGGCGAGGTGCTGATCCGGGTCGACGTCGCCGGTGTGAATCCGATGGACCACGTTCTGCGCGCGGGTCTGCTCCCCGGGCTCGACAGTGGGCGTCCGTTTCCCCGCGTTCTGGGCATGGAGGCAGCCGGAACGGTTCTCGCCCTGGGCGAGGGCGTCGACGGACTCGAGGTGGGTGACCCGGTCTTCGGCTTCGCACTCACCGGTGGCGGCACCTACGCCGAAACGACTTTGCTGTCCGCACCGCACACCGCTCGCATCCCGATGGGCCTGTCCGCGACCGTGGCGGCAACGCTGCCAGTGGCCGGGACGACCGCCGTGGACGCCCTCGACCAACTCGGCCTCCCGGCCGATGCCACAGTCCTGGTCAACGGAGTCGGAGGCGGGGTCGGCCTTCTCGTCGCCCGGCTGGCCGTTCAGCGCGGGCTGCGGGTGATCGGCACCGGGAGTACCACCAAGCGTGAGCCTGCCGAGGCCATCGGGGTGCGGTTCATCGACTACACCGCCGGGGACGTCGTCGCCAAGGCCCGCGAGCTGGTTCCGGACGGCTTCGACGGGATCGTCGACGTGGTCGGAGGCACCTCGCTGCGGACGGTCGCCCCACTGGCCAAGGATTCCCGCAACGTCATCGCCGTGAATGATGCCTCGGTGCCCGAGACCGGTGGGCGTTTCATCGAACGTCGCATGGACCGCGAGAACCTGGAGCGGGCCGCCCAGCTGGCCCTCGACGGGTTCCTCACCCCCGTGATAACCGAGGTCCATCCGCTCTCCGACGCGCCGGCTGCCCTCGCCGCCGTCGAGAACGGTCGCATTCCGGGCAAGGTGATCATCAAGGTGACCTGAGAAGTGCTGCCGAACGCCGTGACCATGCCTGTCGGGTATGCGTGGGGGTGTCCTGTCTGCGGCGATGGCCGCATCACCGCTCATGGCCCTCCTCCGCCGTTCCCACAGCGGCTCGTCGCCCTACCAGCCCCACTTCTCCCAGGCGAGGATGACGAGAAGCCTCACGATCGACACTGCGACCACGAGCAGGGCAACCCCCATGGCGATGAGCAACAGTGAGTCGAAGATGAGGTCGTTACGTTGTCTCGACGCGCTCAGTGGCGGGCCGAAGCCGCTACCGTAGGTGAGCGTGGGGTCGGGTTCGAAATGGATGATCGTCTCGACCGGGATCCAGATGAGTGCCAGCCCGCCGGCCGCCGACAGAACCGCGATCACCATAAGGCACAGAGTGCCCAGCATCTTACCCAATAGGCACCCGCTTCCCACGACATCGGCGCACGAGAACTGCCGGCCGAACGGTCCAAGTAGACCGGAGTTCCGGCTTTCCGGCTACCCGGCCAGGCACGGATGCGGACCGGCCTCGCGGCGAGAGGGAACGAGGAGAGAGCAGTCGGGCGGCAGCTGGACGGACCAGCTTTATTGATCTTATTCGGGTGATGCCGGGGGTGTCGGCGAGTCGTCTTCGTCGTGACGGGGCCGCTCCAGGCCGGATTCCCCCAGCTGTCGGCGGCGGTCCGAAGTGGCCAGCGCCTCGGCCCGGTCCTGGCGGACGAGGACGGTCCGGTAGTCGAGCGGCCCGAGCGACGCGTCGAGTTCGGCCAGGATCTCGTCCAGCTCGACCCCGGCATCGTGTCCCTCGGCGGCCCGTGACCTGGCGATGACCGCGCGGGTCAGCAGGCTCATCGGATGGCGGGCGCCGAGCACTCGGACGCTCACGGCGAGCAGGTCCTCCGCCTCGGCATGGAACTCGTCGAGGCGGCCGTCGCCGAGCAGCCAGCGGGCGAGGTCGTACCGGGCGTCCAGGGTGCGGATGTGCTCCGGGCCGATGACCCGGCTTTCCGTCTCGGCGACGGTCGCGCACATCTGTGCCGCTTCCCCGCAGCGGCCCTGCATGCCGATCGCCCAGGCGAGGTCGACGCACGTGGTGAGCGTGTCCGGGTCGTCCGCGCCGAGGGCGATGCGCTGGTCCGCGATGAGGTCCCGGTAGGCGCGCTCGGCCTCCGGGTACCGCTGCTGCGCCAGCCGCCGGCCGGCGCGATCGAGGCCGCGACCGGAAGCTCTTGCGCCCGGGGACCGGCTGCGCCGCGGCGGCCGGAGCGGAGCGCTAGCGGAGTCGGAGGCCTCCGCGCGCTTTGCCCGCGGGAGCATGCGGGACCGGTGCCGCCGGAAGCGGGAAAATCCGCTTCTGAGGTCTTATCGGGGTTGGTCTTGGCGGCGGGACGGATGCCCCGCCGCCAAGGTATGGGTCAGGACCAGCCGAGGTCGGCGAGGGCGCGGCGGGCCTCGCGGGCGTCGTTCCAGTCGATGTTGCCGCCGGCGAGGGCCTGGTACTCCTCGTGGCCCTTTCCGGCGAGGAGCACGGTGTCGCCGGGTGCGGCGTCGGCGAGCAGCTCGCGGAGTGCGTCGGCGCGGTCGATGACCACGCGGACGTCGGAGGTGCCGGCTTCGGCCTCGCGGCTGCCGGCGACGATCTCGGCGGAGATCGCGGCCGGGTCCTCGTGGGCCGGGTTGTCGGAGGTCACCATGACCACGTCGGCGATGCTCGCGGCGATCCTGCCCATCGGGCGGCGGTTGCCGGAGTCACGGCCGCCGGCGTGACCGAACAGCACCATCAGGCGGCCCTTGGTCTGGGCGCGCAGCGTGCGCAGGACGGTCTCCAGCGCGTGCGGGGTGTGCGCGAAGTCGACGAACACCTCGAACGGCTGGCCGGCGGCGACGGTCTGCATGCGGCCCTCGACGGTCGCGTACTCGGCGGCGGCGACGACCGCGTCGAGTTCGCCGCCGAGACCGACCGTGGTGGCGGTCGCGGCCAGCCAGTTCATCACGTTCATCTTCCCGGGCATCGCCGAGATCATCTCGCGGCGGCCCCAGGGGGTGAACATGGTGAACCGGGAGCGGTCACCGTCCACGCGCAGGTTCTCGGCCCACAGATCAAGACCATTTGACTCCAGGCCGTACGTGTAGAGCGTGTCCGGCCCGCCGCTGGCGATCAGCTTCCACCACGGGTCGTCCGCGTTGACCACGCCGAACGAGTCCGGCCCGCGCATCGCCGCCATCGCGAACAGGTGCGCCTTGGCCTTGGCGTAGTTCTCCATCGTGCCGTGGAAGTCCAGGTGCTCCGGCGTCAGGTTGGTGAACACCGCGGCCGAGAACGGCACGCCACGCACCCGGTCCAGCTGCAGCGCGTGCGAGCTGACCTCGGTCACCGCGGCCTTGCAGCCGGCCGAGACCATCTGGGCGAGCATCCGCTGCAGCTCACCGGCTTCCGGGGTGGTGAAGCCGTAGTAGACCGGCGGGTTGCCGCCGCCGGTGGTCATGCCCACGGTGGTGAGCCTCCCGGTCCGCATCCCGGCCTGCTCCAGCGCCGCGTGGATCAGATGCGACGTGGTGGTCTTGCCGTCCGTGCCGGTGACGCCGACCATCTTCATGTGGTCGCCCGGGTGCTGATAGACCGCGACCGCGAGATCGGCCAGGGCCGCGCGCGCGGACGGCACCCGCACCACCGCGGCGTCGCCGTCGAGCTCGACCGGGCCTTCGGTGACCACGGCGGCCGCGCCGCGCTCCAGCGCCTGCGTGACGAAGCCGCGGGCGTCGTGTTTCGCGCCCGGTATCGCCACGAACAGGTCACCGGGCGACACTCGCCGGGAGTCGTGGGTTATGCCGGAAACCTCACGGGTGGCGTCGCCCTGCACGAGCGTGGCGGCGGGGACCTCCGCGAGAACCTCATTCAGGTGCACCGTCGTCGTCCTCACTGTTTCTGCCCTGTCGGTCACTGCTTCCCTGTACCTCACGTGCCCTGCGCGTCACTGCTGGGCGGGAGCCAGGCCGAGACAGGGCATCTCCCAGGTGCCGAGGTACTGCCGGTAGCGGCCGCCGAACGACTGCTTGAACTCGGTGAACCCGGCCCACGGGTGATCCGGCTCGTCCTTGGGCGCCGCGCCGACGAAGTCGAAGACCTGCTGTCCGCGTTCCTGCGCCTCCAGCACCATTGTCGCCAGCATGACGGTCCCGGAGTGCAGTTTCCGCGCTTCCAGAAGGCTGCCGGAGTGCGCGTAATAGCGGGTCGTGGGGCTCTCGTAGACGATCGCCGCCGCGATCGGCTGCTCGCCGTGCTTCGTGATGTAGATCGTCCCCGCGCCCCGCTCCAGCAGCGTCTTCGTCTGCCGCCGGTAGTACTCGTCGTCGTGCGGAATCATCCCCGTGTGATTCGACACGTCGTGGATCATCTGAAGGAGAATCTCGACGTCGTCCGGGTTCGTGCTGGAAACGACGGAGATATCCTTCTTGTACGCGTTACGCCAGCGGTTACGCACGTTCGGCGCGAACTCGAGGACCAGCTGATCCTTGGTCTTGCCCGGCAGGTCCTGCACCCAGGTCAGCCCCGGCTGCATGTTCCGCTTCGACGGAAAATGCCCCAGCTTGACCAGGTCGTCCTTGGTGACCGGCGCCCACGGCTCGACCCGGATGAAACCGGCGCCCTCCCGCCTGCCCAGATCCTGCAGCGCCTCGACCGCCCGCTCCAGCGCGGTCAGATCATCGGCGACCGGCCCGTAGGGGCAGTAGAGACGGCAGGCGTCCCCCGCCCGCTCCACGATCACCAGGCACTGCCAGCCCTCACCACGGCCGAAATAGACCTCACGCCCGTTCGCCCGCTGGAACGCCGCCCAGTGGCTGCTCTGCAGGAAGTGCCCGTCCCGCGGCTGCGCGAAGAGTTGCCGGTCCCACGCCTCCTCGTCGGTTACGCTCTGCCACGTTTCGGTTGTTGTCTGTGACATAAAACCCTGCCGTCCGGTCCCTGTGTCGAAGACGAGCCGCCCTACATGTTCGGCGGTGTCGGCGCCCAAGCATTCCCTACCGTGCTATCAGAGCACCGCCATACCCTCCCCGCCACCGCCCGTTCGGCGATTACCTGGAGTGATGAGGAGGAGTGGGTGCCCCCGGTGAAGGCAGACGTCCGGACCGTGTAAAGTTCCCTCCTGTGCGGCGCTGAAGAGCGCGGAACCGGAAACGGAACCGAGGCGGCAACACCGTAGTGCAAGTCCGGGTGGCGGAATGGCAGACGCGCTAGCTTGAGGTGCTAGTACCCGTATAGGGTGTGGGGGTTCAAGTCCCCCCTCGGACACAGTTTCATGGGTTTTGTGCACAAAATGCGGGCTCCGTGGTCAGAGGTACCTGACCACCGGGCCCTGTTCTATTTCCCGGACATCTCCGCGGGGCGGGGGTGGTCGTGGTGAGCGGGCGAGTTGTACAGCCTGTTATCCCTCGGACGGAGTCTCCGGGTTCGGTTCCTGCTAGGCGTGGGCCGCTGCCGTTGGCGCGGCTGGTGCAGGTACGTGACGGCCAGGTGGTCTACGGATGCAGCACGGTCGACCTGAACGGGCGGGTTGCCGATCGGGCGGTGTTCGGTGCGCTGGACTGGCCGGTCGGGACGCGTCTGGAGATTCGTGAGAGCGGCGGTCTGATCGTCGTCTGCGCGGATGAGCAGGGTGTGTTCCGGGTGACAGGACGGGATCGGCTGCTGATTCCGGCGGCGGCGCGGCAGTGGTGCCGGCTCTCGCCGGGCGATCGAGTGCTGCTGGCCGCTGATCCTGTGGGTCGTCGCCTTGTCGTCTATCCGCCAGCGGTGCTCGATGTGCTGGTCGGCCAAGCCCTCGACGACGCGTTCGGCGGTGACGGGCGATGAGCACGTCGCAAGCGGGACAGGCGGAGTTGGCTGCGGCGCGGTTGATGCTGGAGCGGATGGGGATCTCGCCGGAGGATCTGGCGCTGGCGCCGGAGTCCCGGGTGGGGGTGCCGACGTTCGCTGAGTATGTGCCGGTGGTGGCGGCCGGGGTGACGCCGGGGACGTTGAAGGCGTACGGGTCGTATTGGAACAAGGTCGTCCACGTGTGGGGGGCGCGGCGGATCGACGAGCCGAGTCCGTCGGATATCGAGCGACTTGTTGAGGAGGTCAAGCTGCAGGTGGTGGCGCGCCGGAATGCTCGGGGTGGCCGTGGTGCGGCGGAGTCGTTGATCGCGGCGCTGCGGTGTCTGTATCGGCGGGCGGCCGCGGACGGGCACATCAGAGACGGGGACAATCCGGCGCTGAAGGTCGCCAAGCCGCGGCGGTTGCCGAGTACCCGGCGGGCGATTGCGGATACCCGGTTGGAGGAGATCAATCGGGTGGCGGCGTCGACGGGGGATGATCCGGAGCTGGATTCGATGTTGCTGCGGCTGCATACCGAGACGGCGTGTCGTCGTGCCGGGGCGTTGGCGCTGCGGCCGGAGGATCTTGACTCGGATCAGTGTCTGATCTTTCTTCGGGAGAAGGGTGGCACCGTGCGATGGCAGCCGGTGTCGCCGACGTTGATGCAGCATCTGCTCCGGCATGGTCTGGAGCGGGGTGCGGCTCGGGGTGCGGCGCTGCTGCGCTACCGGAACGGGGGACCGTTGACGTATCGACGGTATGACCATCTGTGGGTACGGGTCGGCGAACGTCTGCCGTGGGTGCATACGCAGCAGATCAGCACCCACTGGCTGCGGCACACCACGCTGACGTGGGTCGAGCGGAACTTCGGCTTCTCGGTTGCCCGCGCCTACGCCGGTCATGCGGAGGGCGGCAATGTGGCTGCCACCGCGACGTACGTCCGCGCCACGCTCCAGGAAGTCTGTGCAGCGCTCGCGCAGCTGACCGGAGAGCCGCACCCTCTCGCCTGATCTGTCCCTACGCCTCGGTGCGGGTATCGCGGATACCCGCACCGAGGAAAGGAATTTGCTGGGTCCGCATCATGTCAAGCGGCGATGTGCGCGTCCCGCTGTATTTGGCGTCGTGCGCTCGATGCCCATCGGGTGACGCGGGCTGCAGCGGCGTGTT
This sequence comes from Catenuloplanes nepalensis, assembly GCF_030811575.1. Lineage (GTDB taxonomy): Bacteria > Actinomycetota > Actinomycetes > Mycobacteriales > Micromonosporaceae > Catenuloplanes > Catenuloplanes nepalensis. The sequence continues at coordinate 1,700,720 of NZ_JAUSRA010000001.1, forward strand.
GCGGGCAGCGGCGCGAGACGGTCTTCCCTAGACCTGTACTTCGCACATGCTTTGGAGTGAATGCCCGTCACTCTGATCAAGATCGATGTGTTGGACGGGTATGGGTGTGCCTCGTCGTAGTGCTGTGCGTCCTCGTGCCGAGTTGGTCGAGGGTGTGGTGCTGGAGAAACGTCTCGGTTCGTTGCCGGTGATCGCGGATTTCTGCCGCCGGATCGACATCGCCGGGATCATCGACGGGCTGTGCCCGATCCGTGATATCGCTCTTGCGACGCATGGTCAGGTCATCGAGGTCCTGATCGCGAACCGGCTGACGAACCCGTCCGCGATGGCCGGGATCGCTGACTGGGCGCGGGCGTGGGCGGTCCCGGAGGTGTACGGGATCGCCGCGTCCGCGTTCGGCGACGACCGGCTCGGCCGGGCGCTGGACGCGGTCGCCGAGCACACGGACACCATCGTCGGCACGGTCGGCGCGGCGGCGATCGACAGGTTCGGTATCGACGTGACCCGGCTGCACTGGGACATGACCTCGATCTCGCTCTGCGGCGCCTACGATCACAGCGATCCCGAATACCCGCAGCCGGGCTGGGGACACCCGAAAGACCGGCGCCCGGACCTGAAACAGATCCAAGCCGGGATCGCGGTCAGCGCTGACGGGGCGGTCCCGGTGTTTCATCAGGTCTACGACGGCGGCGCCGGTGAGGTCGCTCAGGTCGTCGAGGCCATGCACGCCCTGCAGAAACTGGCCGCCACGCCCGAATTCCTGATGGTCGGCGACTCGAAACTGATCTCTTACGGCAACGTCACCGCGATGACCGACGCCCGGGTCAGGTTCCTCGCCCCGCTGGCCGCGTCCCGGGTCCCGGCCGGTTTGTTCGCCGGTATCGACCCGGCGAGCACCACAACAGTGGACTACATCGCCCAGCGAGACACCCACAAGCCAGCCGGCCGGCGCTGCGCCTACCGGGTCACCGAAGACGTCATGGACCTGCCCGGCCCCCGCAGAACCGACCCGGTGCACCAGATCCGCCGGATCCTGGTCCACTCCACCGCGAACCAGAACGCCGCCGAGGCCGCCCGGCAACTGAAACTCGGCAAAGCCCGCACCGAACTCGACACCCTGACCCGCACCGCCGGCACACGGCACCACCCCGACACCACCGCCGTCACCGCAAAAGCCGTCCAGATCAGCAAGAAACGCCGTGTCAGCGCCTACCTGCGCACCACCATCACCACCGACCCGAACACCGACAAACCCACCTTCGCCTGGCACTTCGACCAGACCGCAATCGACGCCGAAGCCGCCACCGACGGCTGGTACGCACTCCTGACCAACCTCGACCCCACCGACGCCGACCCCACCGAAATCCTGCACCGCTACAAAGGCCAGAACACCGTCGAACAGCGCTACTCCACGATCAAAGGACCCCTCGCCGTCGCACCCCTATTCCTGCAAACCAACCGCAGGATCACCGCCCTGATCACCATCATCTGCCTGGCCCTGCTCATCTTCAGCCTCATCGAACGCGAAGTCCGCCTCCGCCTCGCCGAACAAGACCGCCACCACATGACCGGCTTCTACGCCTACGACAACCGCGCCGTCAGACCCACCGCACGACTCATCCTCCACGCCCTGCACGACCTACGACTCATCCCCGCCCACAACCGGCAACCACCCAAAATCCCCCAACCCGGCTGGCTCCAAGCCCAACTCCTCGCCCTACTCAACGTCGACCCCACCCGACCACGCTGGCTATAACGGCAGTCCACAACCATGTGCGAAGTCCAGGCCTAGACTCCCGCATGTTGTGGAACGCGTCCAGGTGTTCTGCTCGGAGCGTGGACATGTCGTCGGTGTGCTGGGAGCTGCGTTCGTGATCCAGGCAAAACTGGTCGGGGACAGGATTCCGCAGATCATTCGGGATCGTGGACAGACCCCGGTGACGAGAGTTGCGTCCGCCGGCGAGTACCGGCAGCTACTCGAGGACAAGCTGCAGTGGGAACTGCACGTTCTGCGGATGCGTGACCAGTACGGCGGGAAGGTGCGGGGGGTCGGGTCGTGACCAGCGAGCAGGTCGCCGCCTTCGAGTCCGATGCGCCGCTGCCGGAGATCTACACCTACGGGACATCGACGATGTACCAGGCCGTGTACGGCGACGACGGCGTCCTGGACCACGTCCGGCGAACAGCACGACCGCCACGATCGAGCCACGTAAGCCTCGTGCGCCGCGGAAGCCGCGCCCCGACGGCCGTACTCTGCGCGCATGATTGAAGATCCGCTACTTGAACTCGAGGATGGCCTCCGCTACTGGAAGACTCGCCCGAAGTGGCCCGCCGACCTGCACAACAGCTTTTACCGGCGGCGAGCGGAAATCACCGACGGCCTGTTTACCGACACCTGGTGGAAGCAGACGCTGCGCGACCTCCACGCGTGGATCGCTACCCGCAATGCTCGCCATTCCGATCTAACCGAGCGGTTCTGCCACCACCGCACGGACCTGCAGCACGCATGGGCGTCGGTGATCGCACCGAATCTCGCCGGAGACATCACCACCGTTACCTGGGAACAGGTCTGCGACCTTCCCGCGCTGGGCGCACGGATCAAACCGACCGCCTCGGGGTCCGGGGTGTTTCCGTCGAAGCTGTCGCACTTCATCGCCCCGGCCCTGTTTCCGGTGCTGGACCAGACCGCGCTGCCCGGCGGTCAGGGCAGCTATGCCGGCTACTTCGATCTGGTGCGCCAAACCTGGGCCGGCACGCGCGCCGCAGACCGGGCCGCGCTGCAGGAACGGCTTACTGCCGAGATTACGAATGCTGGCCACGATGAACCCATCACGGGGTATCCGTTCGTGAACAAGATCGTGGAGTTGCGCCTCATCGGCCGGCATCACCCGGCCTGAGGCCCACCAGTGAATACGGGTCCAGGTAAACGTCGTCGACTCCTACGCGTCCGACTACACGGCCCAGTCGAGGCTCGAAGCTCTCCGAGAGCAGAGGGCGTGCCCCCGGCGGCGCGTAGCCCTCTGCATGGTCGAACGGTGACGGCCACTGAGACCCGGTATGTCGGTGGGCGCATATACGGTGTGCCCGTGCTCAGGGGGAGGCAGGCGCGCAAGCTACTGCGCGGGGTGATGGCGACTTGTCCGCATACGGCGGGTAAACGGTCATTAAGGAATGTCCGGAGCGACGTCTCACCGGCCCTGCCACGGTTGTCCGGTGCGACCGAGGTTCAACCGTGACCGGGCGGATCCCCGGCCGGCCCGGCGCGCCGGATCAGGAGTCGGTAGGAGTGCGGACAGCCGGGGCGGAAACGTCGTCGATGGCCGTGCCCGAGGCGTTCCGGGCGCTGTTGGTGGCCGGTGGGCGGGATGCGTCTCGCATCCTGGCGCAGGCGGCGCAGGACATAGACACACAGAGCAGCGGGAGTGAACACAGAGGGTCGCTCGGCGACGCCGTCGAGGTCCTGCGTGACAGTTCGGTACGCATCGAGGCCGTCCGCGACCTGCTCGCGGACCGTGATGTCGAACGACCCTTTCGCGTCGTCCTGATGGGCCGGACGATGGCCGGTAAGAGCACCCTGTTCGAGTACCTGTCCGCCGGCGACGGGACACGCGTCGGCGACGGCAGGCAGCGCTACTCCCGGGACTTCTGTGTCCGGGTCGCGAAGAAGATCGGTGTCGAGATCGTCGACACTCCGGGCGTCGGCGCCACGGACGGCGAAGAGGACTACGAGGTCGCGTTCGGTCAGGTCGCGGACGCGGATTTGGTCCTCTGGGTGGCCACCGACCAGGCCACGCAGGAACAGACCGGACACGCGCTCGAACGGCTGGCCGACCTCGGCAAGCCGATCCTCGTCGCTATGAACTGTCTCACCGACGTCACGGACGAGATCGGGCTGATGGACATGCTCGAGGAGCCCTACCGTGTGTTCGCCGATGCGGAGGGCAACCTGGCTCCGATCCGCCGTCACCTCTCGCGCGCCGGCGGGCGTTACCTCGACGCGGTGGCGATCCACGCCCAGGCGGCCCGACTGGCTTCCACTGGCGAGTTGGACGCCGACGAAGCCCGCATCCTGCACGCCAACAGCCGCATCGATGCCCTGGTCGGGGCACTGCGCCTGCAAGCGGAGAGCACCCGCGAACAGCGGCGGATCATCAGCATCTGCGACGGTCTGCGCCTGGCGCTGCTGGACGCCGCCGGCGCGCTGGCGGACGCGCGCATCACGGCGTCCGCGGCGCTGAAGGCGAGCATGGGGATGCAACTCGAGTTCCGTACCCGAGCGGTGCGACGCGTCGACGACGCGCACGAGGAACTCACCGCCGCCTTCGCGGCAGCCGTCACCGCCCGCGAACGCTGGGCCGAGACCGTCGACGTCGACCAGGACCTGGACAAGATCAACCAACGGCTGAACGGCGAGATCGCCGCGCTCCGCGCCGAACTCGGGCGCTCCGTCGCCGACACCGGACGGCGGCTGCGGGCCGACCTCAAGGACATCGCCGTCGACGTGGCTGACGACTGGGCGGGGCTCGCCGTCGATGGTTTCCGTGATCTTGACGGCGCCGGCGCGGTCTGGGGTAATCGCGCGGTCAAAACCGGTGGGCGTTTCGCCCTGGGGCTGGGCGGGCTCGCCCTGGGCGCGAAGGCCGGCGCGGCCGCTGGCACTCTCCTGGGGCCGGGTCTCGGCACCGCGATCAGTGTGGTCGCTGGCGGCACCATCGGCATCGCCTCCAGCCTGCTGGGAGCCGACCGGCTCATCGACTGGATCGGCGACAGGACGTTCCGCAGTGCCGCGGAGATCCGTAAACGCCGCCGTCGCAAGATCCGCGACCAGATGTCCGAGCGGCTCACGAAGCTCAAGGGAGATCTCGTACCGGCCGCAGAGAGGGTGCGACGCGGCTGGCTCGACGCCGTCGAGGAGGAAGTCGCCCGGCAGTACGCCGCGAGCGCCGTGCTCGAGCGCTCCCTCGCGGTGTTGCAGCGTGCCGCGTCGGAAGAGATCGAGCCGGCGATCGCCCGGATCGACACCGAACTCGCCTGCGAGCTCCTGCGCGGCACGGGCCGTGAGACGGTGGCGTCCGCCGTCATCCGGGCCACCCGCTGGAGGGGCGCGGGCATCGCGGTCGAGCTCCCACGGTCGGCCTTCAGCGAACTCGAACTCTCCCCGGCGGCGGAGTGCGTGGAACGGATCGTGCCCACGTCGGTGGAGGGATCGGCGAGCACTGGCGCGCTGCAGATCATCCGGCACCTGGCGGGACGCGAGGTGACCGTCCACGAGACGGGCCCGGACAGCCTGGAGGTCGTCCTGGACGAGCCCGTGGCCGCCGGGGTCCAGGAGGCATGGCGTGCTCTCGCCCGCGTTCATACCGGTGTCGACGTGCGGATCAGGGAAACGGTCGAAGGAGGCCTTCGTGACGAATGTCCTCGTGCATGAACTGCCAATGCGTGCCCAGGAGCTGATGCCACGCCTGCAGCACGTCCTGCGATCGGGGTCCGGCGCGCTCGCCGGTGAGATGCTCGCCCGTGCCCGCATCGAATCCCGCCAGAAGCCGCGGATGGTCCTGACCGGGCAGTTCAGCAGCGGCAAGTCGAGCCTGATCAAAGCGTTGACCGACGGGGCCGTGGATCCGGTCATCGACGCGGACATCGCCACTGACGCCGTCACCGAATACGAATGGGACGGCGCGGTGGTGCTCGTCGACACACCCGGTGTCCAGTCGGGTCTGCGCAGCCACGACGAGCTGGCCTCCGAGGCGATCAGCGAGGCAGATTTCATCCTGTTCGTCATCACCGTGAACCTCTTCGACGACGCCTCCCGCGACTACCTGCGGCGCCTGGCGAACGGTCTGCAGCTGTTCGGGCAGATGATCGTGGTGATCACCCAGGCCGGCAAGCAGACCGCGGCCAAAGGCGTGCGCGACAAGGCGGTCCAGGACGCGCTCGGCACCTCGGCGTTCAACCTTCCGATCGCCGAGGTCGACTCCGTCTACTACCTGCGCAGTCTGGACGGCGGTGCCCGGGCCGAACTGCTGCGCACGCGCTCCGGCATCGACGACCTGCGCGCGCAGATCAACCAGATCAGTGAGGACCGGGGAGAAATCGCCCGACTCCGCCAGCCGCTGCACCTGATCCGCCAGCTGTGTGACGAGGCACAGCAGCTGTTCGTGGAGGACCCCCAGGTGCAGTCCGCGCTCGGCCTGCTCGCCGCGCAGCGTTCCGCGGTCTCCGACCGCCGCTACATGATTGAGAGGTCGTTGCTCACGGCCGAGACGGAGTTCAGATCAGCGTGCCTGGTCGACGTCACGGCATTCGTCGACACGGCGACGAGTCTCCGCACCGACGATGCACAGGCGAACGAGGCCCGCGACGCGGCCGAAGCACGGCTTTTGGAAGTACTCGAGCGCCATGCCGAGCAGCTCGCCCAAGCGATCAACCGGCTGACCGCGATGCAGTTCGACAAGTTCGTGGAACGACTGTCGGAGATCGGCGGCAGCAATCGAGCCCAACGCCTTCTATCGCCGCCCGCGAGTGATGTGGCGCTGGAGACGCCGCCCGGGGTGCAGACCACGCCGTCGGACCCATCCGCACGCCACCAGACCGTGCGGAACATGGACTGGCGGAGAGTCACCGATCAGATCACAAAGGGCCGGCAGTGGTGGGGTGCCGGAGACGGCCTCAAGAGCGCGTCAGGATCGGTCGGCCACAACCTCGTCAAGGACGTCGGCCACCTGTTCGGGAAGAAGTTCAAGCCCTGGGAGGCTCTGAAACTCGCTGACAGGATCGGCAAGGCCGCCAAGATCGGCGGCTTCGCGATACAGATCGGCCTGACTGGCTACGAAGTCTGGAGAGGCGAACGCGAAGCGCGCACCGCTCAGCTCCAGGACGAGCGTCGGCACGCAGCCTTCGTCACCGAGATCATGGGACACGCCGACAAGATCGCGGCCGACGCACGCCGGCAACTCTGGCAGATCATCGACCCACACATGGACGCCTTCCTCGCCGAGATCCAGGCCGCTCAGGACGAGATCCGCGGCGCCGACCAGGCGCGCGGGACTGCTGCTCAAGAACTGACCGCGATCGCATCGGAAGCGGATCGTCTCCTGACCGAGAGCTCTGCAGCCGGCGGGTAGTCGACGCGCTCGCTGACAAGCAGGTGTTGGTCGCGTTCAGGTACGAGCCCTGCAAGAACACCTCGCACCGCTACTGGTTCAGTGCAGCTGAGCGGGCCAATGCGGCCATGATCGAGGTGTAGGTGCGCTGGGCCGCGTCCTGTGTCTCTGGGGTGGTCCAGCTTCGCCGCTCGGCGTCAGTCGTGGTCAACTGCTCTCCTCCTATATCAGCGGTCACAGGGCAGGAGGTACCCAGGGTCATTGCGTAGTCGCGTAGTGGGTCTTGACCAGGTGATTTGAGGTGTGATCGGCCTCTGTGGAGGCGAAGAGAGCGGGTGGGATCGCGTAGGTGATCATGGAGTTACCACGCTTCAGGACCACCAGAAAGACCACACCCGCCGATGGCATCATCTCTCATCCCTGCACTCGCCGTAACAGCACCCACCCCCGCCAGCCCGGCCACGCCGGTTACCGACGGTGAACGTGCCGGGCTGTTGGACGTGCTCGCTGCGGTTCCCGATCCGCGTGATCCACGCGGGATCCGTTACCCGCTGACATCTCTGCTCGCAGTGGCGGTCTGTGCCGTTCTCGCCGGGGCGTCATCCTTAGCGGCGATCACCGACTGGCTCCACGACCTCGACGAAACCGGACAGGGCCGACTCGGGTTCACCGGTGGGATCCCGGCTGGCGCGACCGCCTGGCGGCTACTCACCCGCCTCGGCGACGACCTGCTCAGCATCATTCTCGCCAGGTGGCTCCACGCCCGCACCCCACTACCAGCCGCCCGTCCGGCCAGATATCGAACAGTGATCTCCGTCGACGGGAAGACACTCCGTGGCGCCCACCACCACGGACGCCAGGTTCATCTGCTGTCCGCCCTGGATACCAGCACCGGAATCGTCCTCGCCCAGATCACCGTCGAGGCGAAAAGCAACGAAATCCCGGCCTTCACCCCGCTCCTCGACGCCGTCGAGCGCGTCCTCGGGACTCCGGCAGGGGTGCTGTTCACCGCCGACGCCATGCACACCCAGACCGGTCACGCCGACGAGGTCCACCGCCGCGGAGCCCACCTGCAGGCGTATGGAGCGTGTGGAGTGCCAGGTGATCAGGGAAGAGTCGCCGCTTTCGCCAGAGTTGTTGATCGCGCAGTAGCCGCCCGAGCCCTGCTGGTCGATGCTCCCGCTCGGCCGACGATGGCGTCCTTCGCGGAAGCCCGCCGTTGTCAGCGCGTTGCTCCCATTCGTCGGTCATGATATGTTCACGCAGAGTAACTTGTCGCTCGGTTGTGAGGAATGATGACTCCACAGTGGGAAGCTGACTCCTCAGCCGCCTTTCTACGACGGCTGGGAAAGTCGTCACACGAGTTGGGGCAGACCTCGGGTGACGCTAGCTGCCCGGACATGTGGGAGCTCGACAACGGCGATGTCGTCGTCATCGGAACGGACCTGACCGAAGCGTATGGCGCGCGGCTGCCGGATGGTGTCAGCGTCGACCCGGGGGAGCGCTTGGTCGTGATCCCGCGCGCGACGATCCTCGCCGCCAAGGCGGACATCCCGGATGCCTGACCTTCTCGGCGATGCGCCGGGCGAGCGCCTGGAACTCGACGCCTACTACGCCGACTTTGACGAGAAGCTTTGGTCGACCTCCGCGCCCGGGTTTTGGAAGCTGGAACGGCAGCAGTTCTTCAAAGAGCCCGGAAATGCGAGCTGGGAAGCGTTCGCGAAGGGTGACTGGCAGGGGTCGATGCGCCTCATCGAAGCCGGCCGGTCGGACATGATCGACTACTACCGCAAGATTGAGGATCACGGCTTCGTCAATCGGCGGGTGCGTGTGGTCGAGCAGCCCATCATCCCGTATCTGCAGTGGGAACTGCACATCTTGCGGATGCGTGACCAGTACGGCGGGAAGGTGCGGGTCGTGACCGGCGAGCAGGTCGCCGGCTTCGAGTCTGATGCGCCGTTGCCGGAGATCTACACCCACGGGACATCGACGATGTATCAGGCAGTGTACGGCGATGACGGCGTCCTGGACCACGTCCGGCGCTTCGTCGACCATGCCCTTGTGACTCGCTGCCAGCGCTTTATTCAAGATCTGTATGAGGTCGGCCAGCCTTTGGAGCAGTTCTTCGCCGAGCACGTGGCGCCGCTTCCCCCGCCGCGTCAGCCGTAGCCGCCGACCTCATCTGTCTGATCGGAGAGCGCAGCCATGCCGGCCGACCCGGACGAGACGCGTCCGGCGGCGTCCGGCGACACCGGCCGCGCCAGACAGCCCCGTCTGATCCCGGGAGCGGACGTTCCGTTCGCGATCATGCCGTCGCAGCTTCCCGGCGACATTCGCGGTTTCGTCAACCGGCACACCGAGCTGACCAACCTCACCGAAGCCCTGGCCGACAACGCCGAGGAGGCCGTGGCGACGGTTGTTACGGTGATCACCGGTACGGCCGGGGTCGGCAAGACCTCCTTGGCGTTGCATTGGGCGCACCGCGTGCGGGACCGTTTCCCGGACGGGCAGTTGTACGTGAACCTGCGCGGCTACGACCCGGGGTCACCGGCGACGCCTGAGGAGGTGCTCGACCGGTTCCTTCGCGACCTCGGCGTACCGGTCTCGGTCATCCCGGTCGGTTTGGATGATCGCGCGTCGCTGTACCGTTCGCTGCTGGCCGACCGCCGGATGCTGGTGATCCTGGACAACGCCGCGACGATCGGGCAGGTCCGGCCGCTGCTGCCCGGGACCGCCGGTTCACCCGTTCTGGTGACCAGCCGCAGTCGCCTCTCCGGCCTGGTCACCCGGCACGGCGCCGCACGTGTCGGCGTGGACACCCTTCATGAGGACGACGCCGTTGCTTTACTGAGGAGCGTGACGGCACGGTACCGAGTCGGCGATCAACGCCACGAGCTGGTGGAGCTGGCCCGGCTCTGCGCACGACTGCCGCTGGCGTTGCGGATCGCCGCCGAACGCGCCGCCAGCCGGCCCATGATGCGCCTCAGCGAACTCATCGCCGACCTGCGCGATGAGTCGGGGTTGTGGGACGCGCTGACTGCGGAGGACGATGACACCGACGCCGTCCGTACGGTGTTCGCCTGGTCCTACCGGGCGCTGCCGGAGCCCGCGGCGCGCCTGTTCCGTCTCCTCGGCCTGCACCCCGGCACCGACTTCAGCCTGCCCGCCGCGGCGGCCGTGGCCGGCACCGACACCCGGACGGTGCGCCGGGACCTGGACGTGCTGGTCGGCGCACACCTGCTGGAGCAACCCGCTCCCGGCCGGTACCAGTTCCACGACCTACTGCGTGCCTACGCGTACGACCAGGTGCGTGCCCTCGAATCCGCCGACGCCCGCGCCGAGGCACTGCGCCGGATCATCGGCTGGTATCTGCACACGGCCGACGCCGCCCAGTCCCACATCGTTCCCTTCGACCGGTACCACCTGGCGAGGCCCGTCCCCGCGGACGTACACCTGCTCACCTTCGACAGCTACGCGAGCGCCCTGCGTTGGTACCAGACGGAGGCCGCCAACCTTGTTGGTGCGACCCGGGCCGCGGCCGAGGCGGGGCTGCATACGCTCGCCTGGCAGCTCGCGGCCGTGCTCCGCGCCCTCTACATCCATCAGAACGCCTTCGACGACTGGCTGACCACCAGCCGTATCGGCGCCGAGTCCGCCACCCGGTCCGGTGACCGCGTCGGACAGGCCGAGGCGTGGGAGAGCGCCGGCAAGGCATACTTCCAGGCCCGCCGGCTCGACGAGGCGGAGACCAGCCACCGCACCGCCCTGCACATCCGGCGGGAGATCGGCGACCGGTTCGGCGAGGCCAAGTCCACCAACGCACTCGGCCTGATCGGCCTGCGCCGCCGCTGGCTTGAGGACGCGCGGTCGTTCTTCGACCAGAGCCGGGAGATCTTCCATGATCTCGGTGAGCGCCGCTGGGAAGCCCTGATGCAGAGCAACCTCGCCGAGACCCTCTGCGAGTTGCAACAACCACGAGCCGCCGCGGACATCCTCCGCGAGACGCTGGCGGTGTTCCGTGACATCGGTGACCGTTTCGGTGAGGGCAACGCACTCTTCCTCGCCAGCTGGGCACACCGAGGGTTAGGCGATCTTGATGGTGCCCGTGCCGCCATCGATCAGGCGCTCGTCATCGCCGAGGAGGACGAGAACCAGGTGTGGCAGGCGCACTGGCTCGTCGAACTCGGCCACGTCCAGCGCGCCGCCGGGCAACCCGCCGACGCGTTGATCTCCTACCAGCGCGCGGCATCGATCCAACGGCAGCTGGGCGACCGCAGCCGTGAGGCGTTCGCGATCGAGGGCACCGGCCAGGCGTACGAACAGCTGGGCCGCATCGCCGAGGCCACGGACTTCTACCGGGTGGCCGCCGACACCCATCGCGAACTCGGCGACCGCTGGAGCCAGGCACGGAACCTGGACCACCTCGCGAACGTCCTCGCACAGCAGGATCGGCGAGCGGAGGCTAGGACCAACCTCGAACAGGCGGTGCCTCTACTCGCCGACTTTGACGATCCGGAAGCCCAGGCGTTGAGCCGGCGGATCGCCCAGGCGCTCAGCGACGGATAGCCGGCGGCTGCGCTGGCGCCGACTCGACGATCCAGACGGGTCCGTCCGCGCACTCCAACCGGATTCCCTCGGCCGGCTCCAGCCGGGTCTGCAACACCTTCAACCAGCGGTCGCCGACCTCGGCAACCGGAGCGTGCCGCGGGCCCATGAACCGGAACATTCGCACCTGGTTGTGCACCTGCGCCGTGGTCCGCGACCGGTCCACCACCGAGAGTTCGGGCTCCATGAACCCGGCATGGGACGCATCCGCATCAACCTGCGCCACCCCAGGCGCGCCCCGCACCACGAGGTCCAACGCGGTGCCCAGCACCTCGCCGAGAACCGGGCGGATCCGTTGCCACAGCCTTTGCGGGGTGACGTCGTCATCCAGCGGGATGCCGCCCTGCTGCGCCAGAATCGGACCGGTGTCGAATCGCTCGTCCATCCGGTGGACCGTCAACCCGATCTCCGCGTCACCGTTGCGGATCGCCCACAACACCGGAGCCGGACCCCGATACTTCGGCAACAACGACGAATGGATGTTGATGACACCCGCGCTGGGTGTGCGTAGCACCGCAGCGGGCAGCTTCCAGTTGAAGCCGTAGACGACCAGTAGGTCCAGCCGGTAGCCGGCCAGGGCATCCGCCAGGCCCTCAGCGGTACCGGGCAACACCAGATCCATACCCGCCGGTAATGCTTCCGTCAGCCTGCCGATAACCTCAGCCGCGCGAGCGTCCGTGGGGCTCCGCGGTTTCATCGATCGGCAGTGCACGTAGGCGACGGGTTCGTGACCCGCCGAGACACAGGCGGCGTGAAGGGTCTCGAACTCATCGGGACCAAAGGTCGCGAGAGCAACGCGCATCCGACCTGACACACGTCAGACACTACCCGACTGTCCGATGCCGACAGAGCCACGCCGCACGGTGGAGAGGCTTACGACCGGCACTTTCCTTCGCCGTTCGGCCGGGGAAGGAGCTGGTCAGCGAGCGGCAATAGGCGGCAGTCCACTGGGCCGGCCGTCGGTGGACAGCGGATGCGCTTCGCCGGTGAGAGCTGCCAAGGCTCGGGCAACCTCTTCGAGGGCCGCGCGGACGTAGGTGTAGGTGACGCCGGCGTCGTTCTTGCCCTCGTGGCCGGCATAGGCGCGGGCCACGGCATAGCCGAAGTGGCGTTCGACCCAGGTCAGCGTGGTGTAGCGCAGCCAGTGGGTGCTGACCTGCTGGCTGCGGACCCACGGCAGATGCCGGCCGATCCGGGACCAGAAGTGGTCGTACCGGCGGGAAGTGATGGGGTTGCCGTTGCGGTAGCGCAGAAGCTGCGCCTTCGGATCGCCGCCGCGTTGCTCGTGATGTGCCAGCAGTTGGGCCATCAACGTCGGCGAGACCGGCTGCCACCGCACGGTTCCGCCCTTCTCCCGGAGGAGGACCAGGCACTGTTGCGGGTCGAGGTCGGTGCGGCGGAGTGCGAGGGCACCACCCCGTCGGCAGGCGGTTTCGAGGTGAAACCGGAGGACGAGCGAGTCGAGTTCCGGGTCGTTGCCGGTGCTGCCGGCGATCTCGATGATCTCGGCGAGGCCGCTGTGCGGGAGGGCGCGCCGGGTGCTGGCGAGCCGGCGCGGCTTGGGTACTCGGGTGGCGGGGTTATCGGCCTCGGCGATGATGCCGTCGGCGACGGCGTACCGGTAGAGGCAGCGGGTCGCGGAGATCAGATGTTCGGCGGCGCTACGGCCGCCGCGCGCGTTGCTGCGGGTGACCGCTGCGGCTTTCGTGCGTTCGGCGAGCTGCCGGATCTCCAATGCGGTCGGTTCGTCGAGGCGGCGGTCGCCCCAGACGTCTTCGATCCGCTTCCAGTACGTGCTGTAGATGCGGCGGGTCCCGGGCGAGACCGACTCGGCGACCTGGCGAATGTAGGTGGTGAACGTCGGTATCTGGGCGGTGGGCGGCGTCGTAGACGTTAGTAGCTGTTCCGGTGTGACGCCGAGGCGCGTGAGCAGCAGGCGGGCGGCCTCGACTTCGGCGGCATGGCTGGTCACGACGCTTCCTCTGCGGCGTGACGGCCGTGATATTCGAGGAGCAGCGCGTCGAGCGTCGGCTTGGGGTACAGCACCAGCAGGCCGTGATCCGGCCAGGCCGCGGTCAGCACTCTGTCTCCGGAACTGAGCCGGCAGCGGTGCCGTACCGATGCGGGCAGTTGAAGGCGACACCGGGCGGTGACGGCCGCCGTGCCCGCACTGTCGGCTTCGACGATCAGCACGTGATGGTGAACGCTGATCTTGAGGCGGGTTCCCGGGAGCCAGCCGAGCGCTATCAGCGGTGATCGGTCGGCGAGACGGCCCGCAGAGTCGAGGGTGGTCATCGCGTACTCAAACGCGCCGGAGACGCGGCCGAGTTCCGGACGGGGCAGTGGGATCCCATCGCCGATCGTCAGCGACGAGCCTCTCGGCTGGTTGGTCGCCGCGCGCAGCAGATCGCCGACAGAGGCATCCCAGGGCTGCTGGTCTGGCTGACGTGACATGACCACGCTCCTGACAGGGGAAGCTCATGACCAGGTACCGGACCGGGGTTCTACGCCTCCGGCGTGCGCCAGCGTCCACAGTTCGGCATAGCGGCCACGCTGCGGATGCGTTGCGACAAGGGCAGGCGACAGCCAGGAACGGGCCTCAGCCGGAGCAGCGTTCGTCCTCAGGCACAGCCGGTGGTGCGGAGGCGCGAGCTGTTGCCGGATCGGTTACGGTCAGATAGATCGTGATTTCGTGCTGACATGCCCGCAGAGCGGCGGTGATGCGGTGGCGTTCGACGATGGAAGCACCCCGGCATCACCTCCGCGATGAGGAAGATCCGCCGCTCAGCTCGTCCTCCTGCACCGGATGGCGGTGCTCGCGGGAAACCGCGGCAGTCGAACCGCATGCTGAAAGGTAGGCGCGCGTCGGCGGAGCCCGGCCAGGGTCGCGAAGTCGATAAAGCATCCGAGAGTGCTGGTTAGGTCGAGTTCCTTGGTGACTTCCGAGCACATCCGTCATGCGGGTACCCACCAGCGTAGAGGTAGCCGCCGGCCATGCCCACGTGTCCCGGCAGACGGGCTCGACGAGCAGATCTTGTCGGTCCCAGGCTCGGTAATCAGCGTTGCGGTCGTGGCGTCGAGATGATGCTCAAAGATCAAGCGGTTGTGGGCGGCTGATTGTGTCCGCGAGGAGCGAGGGTCACTTGTTGACCACTGCTGATTTTTTTGATCAAGCCGTATCTAGTCAGCCACTAACTCTCTGTTAGCATCCGCCGCGCCAGTCGACGAAGGGCGCATGCACGGTCATGTCGATGAGAGTGCATCTAATCATGGCCTTGAAATACTGGAATGGACCCGATACCACGCCTGCAGGTCTATACGTTCACTCTTCGACGCGTCATGATGACGGGATGAAACCGCGGTCGATACTTTACGGTCTCCTATCAGTTACCGTGCTGTCCGCGCTTGTGATTCTCGGCTTCCATTTTGGCTGGTGGAGGTCGTTCACCAATCCGGAGAAGGGTATCTGGCCCTGGGCTGAGGCGATGAGCTGGATCGTCGGCATGACAACCGGCACCCTGTCGCTAATCGTCGCGCTCCGAGGCGGGTCACCTTTGGCACCTGCATCCGCCGCGCTAGAGCCGCCCCGCGACCCTACCCTGCTGGACCGCGAGAACGAGTACGACGGCCTACACGACGCATTGAGGCAGGACCGCCCGCCTGGTGTGATGCGGGTAGTTGGTCCGGCGGGATTCGGCAAGACGAAAGTCGTCGACAGCGTGCTCGGTGATCTGGACGAGGCCGGGTCATCGCTGACCGTGTACCGGCACGTTTTGACTCCCGGGATCCGTTTCGACGTCCGTACCCTCATCGGTGATCTTGAAGGCATGGACGAGCCAGTAAATTTGTATCCCGGCGAGACCCGGCTCGCCCGTCTGCGGCTCGCGCTGCGCAACGCCGGACTAACCCGCATCGTGATCGTCATTGAGGGCGCCGAGTACTTGGCAGTCCCGGACGGGCAGCACCACGTCGACCTCCAGCTAGACGAGGCACTGGAGGCGATTTACCGGCACGGCCACCCGCATCGCGCCACGGTCATCCTGGTCAGCCGGGACGTCCTAGGTTCGTCCGGTCCGCGGCTGTGGACGCAGGAGGCGGCGATTTCGATTGGCAAGCTGCCTCGTGCGGAATTCCGGAAGTTCTTGACGGACCGCGACCCGAAGCTCGGCAAGCTGCCCGAGGGGCGGCATGCGGTCCTTTACGACCGGCTCAATGGCAATCCGCGATGCGGACAGCTTATGATCGCTAGCGTCGCACTCGCCGCCCCCAGCCGCGGGTTCGAGATCAATGCCCTTGCGGATACCCTCGTCGGCCTCGATCCGCTGACCATGCCACGCCGGCTTGCCGGGATCCTGGTCGAGAACCTCGACGACCATTCCCGTGAGGTGATCCAGGCGGTAGCCGCGTTCCAGACGACGATCGACGCCGACGCGATCGCCGCGACCATCGCCCCGCCGGTCGCCCCGCCGCTGGTTACCGCAGCCCTGCAAAGGTTTGAGAAGCACGAGCTCGTTCGCCGGACCGACGAGGGGTACTACCTGACGTTCGCCGACGCCGACTGGTTCCTCCCGACCGACCCGGAGGCACGATCCGCGCTGTTGCACCGAGTCGAGAAGGTGCTGCGGCCGCGGCTACTGATGGATCTGCGCTCGCTCGACGACCTGCGCCTGCATTTCGCGTACGTCGCGGTGCTGATGGCCGACAGGCGCTATCCAATGGTTTACGCCGCGATGGAGTCGATGACCGGCGCCCTCAAGCGGTGGAACTGTGGACACCTACTACTCGCTGCGCGGAAGACGATTCAGGGCAAGATCGGTATACCCGGCCTGGAGATGCTCAACGACAACGAGCTGGGAAACGCGTACACATCGGTCGACGACTTTGATAGGGCGAACGTGGCCTACGGGCGGGCACTAGACAGGGCCAACAAGCTGGGTCATCCGGAGATCCGGGCCACGATTCGCTACAACTTCGGCATCTACTACTGGCTGTCCGGACGCGCTGACCTCGCCTACAACTATTACGAGGAAGCCCGGAAAGAGGCGTACCAGCAGCAGATACCAACGGTTCTACGAGCCGCGCTGAAGGAACTGGCCGAATGCCATCACCGCTGGGGTCAGTACGACCGTGCCTTCACCCGCGCGAACGAAGCGCTCACGCTCGCCGAGGGCGAGCCGGTCGGGCTGCTGCTTCGGATTGCCCGGTGGCACGTCGAGACCGGCAACACTGGGGCGGCGGAAGCCCTGATCCGGCGTGCTCGGGCAGCAGCCCGCGAAAGCGAGTGGCACCTAGCCGCTTGTCACGAGGCCGAGGCGGATCGACTGCTCGCTATCGGGTCCTTCGCATCTGCCGGTGACGAGGCGGCCACAGCGCTGGAACATGCGCTGCAAACCAACAACGCCGTATTGGTCCTCCAGGCTCGCACGACTCTTTGCTGGGCTGCGCTCTACGACGGGAAACCGGAGGAGGCCCGCCAGCACATCGAAGACGCGGAACCGTACCGGGCGCCCCGAAGCTCCCTGGTAGTGCCGGCTTTGAACGCGCTGTTGCACCAGAAGGCCGATCCCGCCAAGGCGGCGGAGCTCTTCCGGAGTCTCTCCGACGAGGCCCGGGAGCGGGTCCGGGACGAGCGCGACCGCGGCGCCCGCGACATGCTCGGGTTCGCGATCGCCGCGCTCTCCCCGCAGCCGGACGCCGCCCTTGAGCATCTCGCCACCCCAGATTTCGGCGCCCCGGTCCTGCGCGCGCGCCGCGATTTCCTCTTGAGAACACTTGCTGGGTACGCCCAACCCCCCGGCCGCGTCCAGTCGTTGCTCGACGCCCTGGCCGGTGGCTCCTCAACGCCCACGGACTGAACGCCCGTCCCCCGGCAGCCAGCCGAGTTCCTGCGCCCGCAGCACCGCCTGCATCCGGTTACCTACACCCATGTCCCGGTAGACCTGCTTAAGGATCCGGAACATCGCTCGCTCCGAGTAGCCGGCGGTGTCCGCCAGTTCCGCCACGGTCGACCCTGCTGCCAGTCGACGCAGCCATGACAGCCGCTCCTCCGACAAGGTCGCCGGTCCGGATGGTGGTGCGCCAGCCAGCATGGACAGCACCTCGGCGGGTAGGACGGCCTGCCCATCTGCGGTGGCCTCCACTGTTCGCAAAAGGACTGCAGGAGTAGCCGTACGCGGCAGAACCGACTGCGCGCCCATCCGCACCGCGCGGATCGCCGCGGGGTGCAAGTTCTGCAGCACAGCGATCACCGTGACCTCTGGCATGTCCTGCAGCGGGGCCAGCAGCCCCCAGTCGGAGCCGGCGAGCAACGTCAACAGGACGATGGCAGGACGGCGGGATTCCGCCCAGGAACGCACGTCTTCAGGAACCTGCACCTCGTGACCAGCCGCAGCCAACACCGTCGTCGCTCCACGGCCGAACAGGGGAAGCGGGTCTAGCACGGCGATATGCAGCACCGGGGAAGGCTAGACATCCGCGACCGAAACGGATAGAGCGGCGCGCGCAAAGAGGCAGAGACATGTCGTCGTAACGTCGCCGTCCTGCCACAACCGGTCATGGACCGGCATCTGAATCCTTCCGTAGCTTCTCAAGTGGAGACTTTCGCCAGGGAGGCGTCCATGGTTCCTGAAAATCCATACATTCCGGAACATCTCAGTGCCGTGATCGAGCAACTGACGCCGATATCGCGGCCCTTGCAGCTCACCGACCACGCCTGGATGCTCATTGTCAGGTGCTTTCGGACACCGCGCGACTATTACTTCGACTACATGAACGTCTACGAATGCCTTCGAAGTGGGGAGTGCTCGCGTGCGTGGGATCGCGGTGTGGGCGAGATCGAGCTGCCGTGGATCCTGTTCGTTCGATCCAAGCAGTGGGCATGGCCCGTCCCGCAGGACGCGAGCTAACCGTCAGAACCACGGCCTGGCCTATCGCGCTCATATCGACGGATCAGCCCCCATAGGTTAGCCCGAGCTCGCTGTTGCGAAACGGTAGGAATTCCGGTAGGCCTGCTGCACCGATAGGTGACATCTTGGCTATTCGACCTGCAGGATGTCCGGCATCAGGGTGATGATCTCTCGGTAGGTCGCTGCCGTCAGGTCCTCCGGGACCTCGGCCTCCCGCGCCTGGACGAGATCGTCGAGCAGGGTGCGTACCTCTGCGCGGTGGCCGGCCCGGTGTGCGATGCGGATGGCGTCGAGCCACGGGTGGTCGTCGGCGCGTTCCTGGTCGGCCTGCCAGGCGATGTCGACGGCCCACCGAGCACCCACGAGGTCGTCGGCGTCGAGGCAGAGCCGGACGTACTGGTGGGCGGTGTCGATGATCGCGGAGACGAGGTGGTGCGGTTGGATGTCGCTGTCCGGCAGCCACGCGTACGGGGTGCGGTAGCGAGTCGAGTAGGCCAGGTCGGCACCGGCGAGAGGCTGCCCGCGGACGAGCTCAAGCGCGCGACGAAGGTCGGCGGCGCCGTCCGGGCCGGCCGTCTCGGCGCGGGTCCGCAGCCGGCGGAACAGATGCCAGTCGAGCAGGTATCCGTCGTGGAGCCGGTAGGTGCGGTCGACGCTGTTGTTCGGCGGCAGCCACGGTTCGCCGTCGGTGGCCTCGGAGAGCCAGCGGCGGGTGCGGCTCATCGCGACCCGGCGGCTGCGCGGACTGACGATCGTCTCCGGCCACAGTGCGGCGTCGAGCTGCTCGCCGGTGGCGCCATGCCGTCCACGGGCGGCGAGGTAGACGACGATCTCGCGGTGGAACCTGAGCCGTTCGTCGGGTGGCGGGCCGGCGGCCTGGACGTCGACCGGGCCGAGGATCGCGATCCGCAGCCGGCCGGTGGCAGGGTCATGCCAGTCCGCGAGATCCGCGTCGAGCGTGGCATCGTCGTGCGGCTTCCGGCTGCGCGGGGCCGGGACTTCATCGGCGGGTACGGAACCGGGTGCCACGTCACCGGTCGGCTTCGGATCCGGTTCTGCGGCGGTGGTGTCCGCGGTCGGGAGCAGGTGGCCGTGAACGTCGGTGCCGTGTGCCCACTCCTCCGTGGCGGGCGGTACC
Source organism: Catenuloplanes nepalensis (assembly GCF_030811575.1). Taxonomy (GTDB): domain Bacteria; phylum Actinomycetota; class Actinomycetes; order Mycobacteriales; family Micromonosporaceae; genus Catenuloplanes; species Catenuloplanes nepalensis. The sequence goes on from NZ_JAUSRA010000001.1 coordinate 1,720,471, forward strand.
GGCTCGTCGGCGGGCGTCGTCCGTGTGCCGGGCTGGCGGGATTGGACGCTGCGGAAGAGTCGTGCGAGGTTGGCGAGCTGGTCGGCGGGGAGGCCGGTGGCGTAGAGCCCGGTCGCGTCGAGCCAGTCGAGGACGACGACGCCGTCCGCGTCGATCCGCAACCCGAACCGGCTCTCCGTCCGCGCGGCCGCGACCTCCGGGCTTCCTGACCCGTACCCGCTGATGGTGTTGGAATCGTCGGGAGTCGCGGTGAGGATCACGAGCGGTGTCGGCGGCCCGTGGTGAGCGTCCCGGATCCGGGACGCGAGCGGAGAATTTGAGGGCAGCGCGTCCCAGCGGTGCGCGAGGACTGCGGCTTGAGCCGGGGTGGTGATACGGATGCGGTGCCCGCCGAGTGTGGTGAGGTGCTCGGCGTCGGTGGGGTTGAGGCCGACTACGGCGATGTCGGTGTCGTCGCACCAGGTGCTGGTCGCTAGTTCGGTGGCGAGGTAGCGGAGCATGTTCGTGGTCTGCCGGGAGTCGCCGGTGATCGACAGGACGCCGATGCGTTCCAGGTCGACGAGCAGGTGATGGCCTTCCGGATGTGAGGCGATGGTGACCAGCGTCGGCAGCAGCGCGACCTCGCCACCGGTCAGCGTGGGCAGGGTGGCGTCGGCGTCGAGTACCCATCGCCGGCCGGTCGTGTCCGCGAGGAACGGAAGGGGCGCGTCAACGGCCGGAGCGGTAAGGATGAGGTGCAGGGAGTCCTGGCCGATCCAGACCGCGATGATGTCCGGGAGCCGGTCGGCCGGGGTGTCCCGGAGCAGGAGCGGGAGGGCGCGCAGGGCGTGGTCGAGGCGTGCGACGTCGGCGGGCCGGGCTGCCGCTCGTACCGTCGTTTCGGTGTGGGGTTCTGGTGCCGCCGTCAGGCGGTGGTGCAGCCGGCGGTGCTGGCGAGCGCGGGTGCGCTGCCGGTGCAGACGACCGGCCAGAAGCGCGGCGAGCAGCCCGGACGTCGCCAGCGCTGCGGTGACGGGGAGCGCCAGGTCGAGCGGATCCGGCTCCTCGCTGTCCGGGGCCGACCGGGTGGGCGCCTCCGTGATGTCCGGCGTGGGCAGCGCCGGTGCGGCGTCCGCCTCGGGGCGTTCCGGGCGCGCGGTCGGCGACGGAGCGCGTTTCGGTGGGGGAGGCGCTGTCAGGTAGGTGCCGCGGGCGTGGGGGCGAGGTCCACGGTCGTGCGCCTCGGTAGGAAGGTTGAGCGTCCATCCGGGTGCGATGACGTCGGGGAAGTCGGGGTCGGTGGCGTACTGCGGGTTGAGGTCGGCGATCTCCAGGTAGCGGTCGGCTGTGCCGAGCGTGCGGGCGGAGATGTGCCACATCCAGTCGCCGTCGGCCACCCGATAACGAGAGGCAGCGGCCGCCGCCTCCTGCGGCAGTGATGCTGTCGTGCCGAGACGGGCGGCGGGCTGCGCGGCCGGGACGGCGTCGATGTGGCTGACCGCCGCGGGCGGAGAAGCGAACGCGACGCTGCCGCCGACACCCGCGGCGGCGGTGCCGGCCAGTCCGGCGGCGAGGGTGCGCAGCGGGCCGGGTAGCCGTGGCCGTGGCAGTCGGATGCCGGCGGTGACGGCGAGGATCTCGGCGGCGGTGACGTAGAGCAGCGTCGCGGCCAGGACCAGCCACAGCACGGCCAGGACGCCGGCCGCGCCGGTCACGATGAGCGAGACCGGCGCCTGGCCGGAGTCGTTGAGCAGTGTCTCCAGGTCGGCGGCGGTAGGCAGATACGTACGCCACCACTGGTACGTCAGCATGGCGGCCGCAGGTGGCCCACCGACGAACGCCAATACGCCGAGCAAAGACCAGAAGAACCGCACCGTACGCCCCGCCCGTGCGCGCAGTGAGGGCTGTGGCGGGGTGGCAGGCGCTGGCTCCCAGACCGAGTCGAGCCGGGTGATGCGGCGGTCAGCGTCGCGGTCGCCCTCCTGATCGGACACAGCGACCCCTTCCGACCGGATCGGCGAATCGGCGGATGGTGACCGCCGAACGACCGTCATACCGCTGCGTCCAGACAGGCGGCCACCCGATAACCGCGGAACTTTCACCATCTGCACATGCGAGATCACCTCGTGCTGAATGGTGCTGCCCCGTCCACCCCCGTGCGGCAGACTTCCGCACATGCCGGCCCTCACCGCGCACCTGTGCATCGACTACGGCACCGCCACCACCACCGCCCTGCTGTCCACCCCGGACGGACGCTGGCAACCCGTCGTCATCGACGGCACCACCACCATCCCCAGCGGCATCTGGCTCGACACCACCACCAACACCCTGCTCACTGGTGCTGCCGCTGTTGACGCCGCGCGGGTACAGCCCGACGCCTGGCTCGCCGCACCGCTACGACACCTCGGTAGCGGTCCAGTCCCGGTTGCGGGAACCTTGCTGGATCCGGTCGAGGCGGTCGCCGCCGTGTTCCGCACCGTCGCCGGGCAGGCGACTGGGCTCGCCGGGGCGCCGATCGGTGGGCTGACGCTGGTCGTGCCGTGCTGGTGGGGACCGCACCGCCGCCACCAGCTTCGGCTCGCCGCCGGCAAAGCCGGACTTCCCGAACCTCGGCTGATCGCCGACGCCGCAGCCATTGCCACGCATTGGGCCGCCTGGTCCGCCACACCCGTCGAGCCCGGCACCTGCACATTGGTGATCAACGCGGGTGCGAGCGGACTCACCCTCGCCGTCGCCCAGCACGCCGACGACGGCGTGCACCTCCTCGCGCACCACACCATCCCGCACACCGACGCCGCTCACATCGACACCACCCTTGCCGAACTCGCCGTCGCGCGCGCCGGCGGCGGCGCGAAGCTGTGGGAGTGGCTGGCCGCGCCGGAACACGCCGTCGAACGGCATCAACTACTCGACGCGGTCCGCGCGGCGAAGGAAAGCCTGGGACGGCAGGCAGCCCGCGCGGCGATCGTGCTGCCCGAACCGTACCCACCGGTGGTCCTGGACCAGGACGCGCTCAGCGCGGCGGCCGCCGGGCTGCGGGAGCAGCTACCGGGAGCGGTGGCCCAGGTCCTCGCGGCGGCGGATACCCGGGGAGAGGATCTCACCGTCCTGCTGCTTGCCGGTGGTCACGCGGCCCTGCCCGGGATCGCTGAGACGGCACGAGAAGCAACCGGTCTTCCGCTGATCTCGATCAGCCGCCCGGACGCGACCGTGGACGGTGCGATGCGCATCGCCGCACCGCAGATCGCCCAGATGCAGGCTGCGGTCGTGCCGGATGTTCCCGCGCCGCAGGTCAAGTACAAGTTGCGGAGTCTCGGCGCGCCGATCCTGCTCGCCGTCGCCGCGCTCGTCATGCTCACCCACACCCTGGAAACGGCCTGGACTCGCGATAACGGCGGCGTCCCGTACGCCGCGTTCGTGGAACTCCCGCGACTCGGGGTCAGCGGCCTGCTCATCGCGTTCGCCGGGTGGAGCAACGGCACCAGCATCGCCTACCTGCTCCACACCGCCGCGACCACCGCCGGCGAGCTGGCCGCCAGCACCCGCATCGCCCGCCGCGCCCTGCTCACCGCCGCCGCAGCCACCCTCGCCCTCGCCGCGGCATTCGGCGTCGCCGCCAGCGCCCACTTCAACCTTTACCAGGACACCTTCCCCCGCTGGCCGATCCTGTTCGCCCTACCCGTCGTCGTCCTCACCGCTGCGGCCGGGCTGCTTATCAGTCGCATCCCGCCTGCCGATATCCCGACCTGGGTCCGCGACTGCCGCACACCCATTGCCGCCACGCTCATCGCGGCCCTCGGCATCATCATCAACGGTGCGGCTACCTCCGGCACTGTCCCGGACGTTCTGGAGGCGGTCGTCTCCCTCGCCACCGTCGAACGCCTCGGCGTCGCCATCCTCGGCATCGGCATAGCCCTCACGATCGTCTACACCCGCACCGCACGCCTCATCACCGGGTCCGGCCTCGCCATCGCCTTCGCTGTCCTCTACACCTTCCGCACCAGGGACTACTACATCTGGGCCTTCACCACCATCTTCATGTGGTGGGTCCTCACCACCCTCGTGCACACGGTCCGGACCGCCTCGCCTGCGCTCGACGCCCGCATACGACTTCTTCTGAAGTAGGCGGAACGGAAGGGGTCAGTCGCTGACCCCGAGGTGCAGCAGCCACATCCTGTCACCCGCCAGAACAGCGACATCGAGGTACGAGCCCTCGTACCAGCCGGGGCACTCCACCTCGACAGTCCAGGACGGCGCGGACTCCGGCCAGATCAGGCCGAGCAGCGCCTCGGTCCAGTCAGCCAGCGCCCGGACCACCCCCATCGGTACGTCGTGCGACGCCAGCTCGGAGGGAATGAACCGGGCCGGCAGCGCCGATCGCACGAGCGGCGTCCACGCCTCCGCCAGCGAGAGCACATCGACACGGCACCCGGCCGGCAGCAAAGCGGTGACCGACGTGGCGACGTCACCGTCGACCAGCGGACCGTCGGCCAGCGTGAACGTGCACCCGTGATTGGTCGCCAGGAGTAGATCCTCCAAGACGCCGAGAGCCCGCCGGACCATCTCCGGTACCTCCTCGGCGCCCGCGTCGACGACCACCGGGAACCTGCTCCAGTCGTACCCAGTCATGCCAATCAGGCTAGGTCGCTCCCCCGGTTCACGAGGTGGCCGCAACCCTGACCTTCCCTGACACGACCGCGCCGAGGAAGAGCGTCCATGCCCCGGCGTGAACGTTCAGGATCGGGCCGTCCTCTCCCTGCTTGCTGTCGCGGATGTGCACGTCGGAGGCTGCCGTGCGGGCCTCGACGCATTGGCCGCCGCTGCCGCTAGAGCGGCTGGACTTCGTCCACTGGGTCGTGAGGCCACGGGTCTTCATGAGCGATCTCCTTCAGTGGTACTGACTTCGCCTTGCACCGATCGAAGTACATCAGGTACGTCTCGACCTCGTCCGGGTTCTCGCTGTACCGGGCTCCAACGAGAGACTCCTGGTAGACCACGTCCGGGTCCTCCGGATCGGGAAGACTCAGAACTGTGAATGCCGACTCGCCGCTCAGGGCGTGTGCGCCCACGTCTGTGGGTAGCACGCGGACGTCCATGCCGTCTCGTTCTGCCAGTTCGTAGAGGTGGGATCGCTGCGCGGTCATGACTTCCGGTCCTCCGACAAGCTGCTGGAGGACGCTCTGCGGGATGAGCGCGGTGAGTTGGGTGGGGGTCTGATGGCGAGTGATCGCCTCCTGGCGATGCCGGCGCAGCTCAAGGTTTCGGCTGACGTCGGCGGGATCGGCACCCGAGGCCAAAAACAACGCACGGGCGTAGTCCGGCGTCTGGAGCAGTCCGTGGATCACACCGGGATCGAAGATCAGCAGGCGGGCCGCGGCGGCTTCCAGGTCCAGGTACATCGATAGCGACGGCTTGACGCCGTACTCGCCCCACCACGGTTCGGCACCCGTGCGGTCGGCGAGTGAGACGAGCGCCTCCAGGATCGAAGAATCAGTGACGTTGAAGAATCGGCAGAGTTCGTAGACCTCGCCCGGTTTGGTCGCACGGGTTCCGGCCTCGATCCGGTTCAGCGTGCTTCGGGACATGACTTTGGCCTTCTCGACGTCCATCTGGGTCACGTGAGCGCCGGTACGCAGCTTCTTCAGCTTGCGTCCGAGGCTGCGCCGGATGGTTGTCGGGCCGCTCAAGTCCGCCACGGTCACCTCCAAAGTGTGTCACGTAGATACATGTCTCAGCCACATGAAGTAGTGACTGAGACAATTTGCTCAGTGCTGATTCTGCCGGACACGCATCCAGCTGCCTACATCCCTCAGATGTGTGTCAGAGAGACACATTGCACGGTGACGTGAACCCCGGGAGGCTTGGTGCACCCGATACGAGGTTCCTGCAGCTGAACCAGCCCTTCGGGTGCGCGCAGACGGCCTGGAGCTACGGGCGTTCGATCGAATGGAGGTCAACATGAGCGGGGCGAAGCCTCAGGCCGAGATCGAGCCGCGGGCGTTCTTCGTTTCAGCCAATGAGGCGCATCCGAGCACCGGTCCAGACGCGCGCCATCCGGACGACGTCACGCCGCCCCGGTCGTACCACCGTGGTCAGCGCGTTTGGGTGTGGTCCTCTCCGTTCGGCCGGTGGCTTCCTGGGGTTGTAGAACGTGTGTCGGCTACAGCGGCGGGGATCACCTACCAGCTACCGGGCGGCGGTACAGCCAACGACGACGTCATGCCGGAGTGCCTCGTTGCTCGGCCTACGGATGTTCCGACGGGCAGCGAGGTAGTGACGCATGACGCTGCCTGATCGGCCGAAAGCCGGCACCGACCTGGGCGGTGCCCAGTGCCGCGCAAACCAACGGTCTATACGCGGTCGCCGCACCCGAACCACCACGCTCCCGCTAGCAGCAGCCGCGAGCGGGTCGGGCACCGCCGATCCCTGGCTCGCATCCAGGAGTACGAGGCAGTGTGCCCGCGGTGTGCCGCCTTCTCAGTCCCGCAGCTGAGACGGCGGCACACCGCTCACCGACACCCTGTCCATCTGATCAGGAGGCCCAGATGCCAGGAACAACGCGAAGTCCGCAGCCGACCAGGGAGAGCTGCGTTAAGCGCACACAACCGAGGACCAGGAAGGCGGTGGATGCTGCAGGTAAGCCGCCAGCAGCGGCCATGTCGGGGATACATCCGGTTCCGGCGGTATCGGGGGCGTTAGCCGCCTGTCTGCGCGCAGGGCTGAGGGTGTACGCGGCGCGGCAAGGAGCGCTATGGGGCGGGGTGAGCTGTTCAACCGGAGCCCACCGGATGGCTGTGCGGGTGAACCCCGCCGCCGATGCGCGCCATCGGGCTCCGGAGGCGTTGATGGAAACGAATCACGGGTACCGCGAATCGTTCCGCGCGAACATGGCACGCAGCGAAGCTTCCACCACCGGCGATACACCTTCCGGGCCGTACCGATGAGCGTCCGGAAGCTCCTCACCAGCGGTGACGTGCTCCGGCTCGCTGTCGACGACTACAAGTTCGGCACGCTCGATCCCCTGAGGCTGAGGATCGAACGGGTCGTCGAGGTGCATGACCTGGAGGACGGGCGGTGGGTCGAGGTGGCCGGCGTCATGCTGAATTCTGAAGGCTCGCCGATCAAACCGCGTCCGTACACCCTGGTACGCGCGGAGGCGATTCGCCGGGTGCAGCGCAGCACGGAGGCGGCCGCATGCTGACCGATCCCGACTCGCCGCGAACCGGGTGGACCCTTTCCACCTGTGTTGCCGGTGCAGAGAGTGCAGAAGCCGCTCACCGAGCCGGCGCTCCGTGTAGTCCGCGATGCGCCGGTGACGGGTGTCCCATCCCGCAGGGCCTCCGGTCAGGCGCTCTGCTGGCAGCCAGCCTCATCATCGACACGCATGCGGCAGGCATCGACTGCGATGAGAACTGCGGCGGCGACGACGCTTGCGATCGGCTGGACGAGGCCCTGGCGCTCATGGTGGCCGAACAAGAGTTGTACCGGGTTCTCGACGTGTGAACCAACTCCGGTTCTGATGCTGCTTCTGCCGAACACGCGCAGCCGTCTGCATCTGCACCCCCGCAGGCTCCCGCTCGCCGCATCCGCGAGCGGGACGGGCGGTGCCGCCACTCCCTGGCTCGCGACTCGGGATCTGTCCACGGCGGCCGCCCACCGGTGTGCCGCCGCCTCCCAGCCGTTCCCGGCTGCGCGGCGGCACACCACCAACCCCCACCAGACGATCAAGGAGTACGGCACCATGGCAGACACCGACAGCACGGCACTCCTTTCCGGCACCGCCCACATCGGTGCCGGGAGCAACGACGAGCGGTTGCAGATCACGCCCGCCCCGACGGGCGGACTCGCGCTGCGGACGACCGGCCAGGCGCTCGTGATTTCCGAGGCGACGTTCCGCGCGTTCGTCCACGACATCGTGAGGAGCGCGGCCGGCGAGCTGATCGCGCACCCCGACTGGTGCCTACGAACCGAGGCGCCAGGAGGCCGGCATCGTTCCAGAGTCCTCTGGGCATCGCTGCCCGGCGACGACACCTGCGCCCGCTTCTGGACCATTCAGGAACCGGGCGCGACCAGCCAGATACTGCTGTTCGCAGTCGAGGAAGAGGACTACGACCGCAAAACCCTGCGGCTGGAGGGCCAGCAGGCCACCCGACTCGCTTCGGTTGCCGGCCAGCTCGACCGCATCGCCGCCGACACGACCACGCCGTTCGCCGAGGACGAACACCCGCACTGGTGCACCGGCACCGAGGAAGGAAACGAGCCGCACCGTTCCGAACGGCTCGCCATCACCGTCGACGACGACCTCCAGGGCATCTGGATGTACCTCGCACGCACCAAGACGACCGACGCGCTCGTGCCCGCCACTACCGCCGCCTGGCTGGAGATCCGGGAGGACGGGCACTCCAACATCTGGCTGCTCGCTCTCCACCAACTGCCACTCATCCGGTACGCCGCCGCCGAGGCTCTGCAATGGCAGGCTCACCCGGCCGCACCCGACCCCGCCGGTGCCCCCGCTCAGCAGCTGGCGAGCTGATACCGGGCATCTTGCCCGGGGCAGGCACGCTCAAGAACGATCACCGGACTCGCGGCTCTTCGGGACGCACCGCCGTTCCCGAAGGCGGACAACATCGCGAGGCATCGTTGACGTACACCTTCCCGGGCCGGCGTTTTACCGTCCGGCACGCGTCAGGTCTGCCTGATGCATGGGCGTCGGCGTCCGGCCCGCTTCTCGGAGAGCCGCAGGAGCGGGCCGGTCGGCGTTCGAGCACGTCAGGTGCGCGCGCGTAACGAACGTGAGTATCGATGAACTCTTTGAAGGCTGCTATCCCGCTCGATCTGGGTACGATGCGCATCCCGTGCAGCAGTACGGCTACCGGCCACGGCCGTGAGGACGATCGGGTGACGCCTGTGGCAGCGGGGGAGGATGCCCGCGTAACCGGGTCGAGTTCGCGGCCCGCCCGGAACGTACGTTGTCGAGCTGGCCGGCGATGGCGGTGACACTGCCGGCCCGTTCTGCGGCGTCGTCGTGCCCGTGCTGCGCCGAGGTGAGCGTGCGCAGCCGGTCAGCCAGTGTCGCGACGGGGCCGTCGAGTTCGGTCATGACCTGCCACTGGGACCGTGTCCGATGAATGAGCTGGCCGCTGGTGCCGGTCATCACGAACGTGTACGCCAGCAGGCGCCCCTGCGTGATCCCCTGCTTCAACGCGAACCGTAGGCCTGCGGCGAGGTCCGGCAGCCACCGTGCCGCCGTATGCACCAACTCGGCCTGGCTACCCCGGATCGTCGCGACGTCCATTTCCCGGAGCAGCCTGGCCGCAGCGGCGACGGCAGGCCGCATCGGATAGGTCATGCCCGGCTGGGCGCCGAGCTTGCCGGCCAGGCGAGCTGTCTGCTCCCACAACACCGCTGTCGCATCCGGGTCGGCCACAGTGCCGTCGGAACGCGTGGTACGCGTGGTACGCCCGACGGTAGCTGCAAGAGCCGCGAGCCGGGACCCGAGCGTGCACGCATCCGCGATATCGACCATCGTGACCCGCTCGGGATGCTGAAACATGTGCGCGGCAACCGACTGCACCACCACCAGCACATCACGGATCTTGGTGACCGGCCGCCCCGCCACGTCACCCGGAACAGCTATCCGAAGATGTCGCAGCACCGACGACTGCGACCTCGCCGCCGCCCGCTCCAACCACCGCGACACCGACCGGTCCGACAACACCGCGATCGACCGCAGCTCGCCGGCATGGATCTCCCGTAGCCGAGCAGAGGCAGCCCCGCCCCGCCGTCCCAGCGACCGGTGCAACTCTTGATCGACACGGCAGGCGGCGGCCGTGACCGAGGCGAGATCGCCGAGCGCGCCTGCCACGCCGGCACCGCGGCGGATCGCCGTACCGACCTGGCTTCGTGCCCGGCCGGCCGGCTCCAGATGACTGGCCAGTACATCTCCCGCCGCCCGCAGCGCGGACGCCGCCACCACCAGGTCTCCGGCAACCCCATCACCGGTACGCGCCGGTGGCCACCGGCGGGACTCGCCCTCCCCCGCGGTGGCGACCACCGCGCGCAGCAGCCGGTTCACGTCCTCCGGCGTACCACGCCGTCCCGCCGTCATCACCGCACGCAGCTCCGTGGAGGACTGCCGGAACACCGGAACAGCCTCCTCGTCGACCCCGATCACCAGCTCCCGGAGCCGCTCCACCCCGTCATACACCGCCCGGCGGGCCGCCAGCGCCCCGACCGCCCCCGGATGAATGACGACACCGGCCTCCCGCGCGGTCACCACCGCGGCATCCAGCGACGTCATCGCGCGATCGAGCCAGTCTCCGTACGTCATCCCGGCCGCCGCGCCATGCTCCGCAAGTCAGCCGCCGCCGTCACCAGCTCCCACCGCCGGTCGACCGACAGGCTCGGATCCTCACCGAGCAGGTCCAGGCCGTCCGCGGCCGCTAACGCCATCTGCCGGGCGGCCTCCAGCGTGACAGGATCATCCGTGGCCGGGGTGACCAAGACTCTGTAGTGCAGGGCGTCGGGGAACAGCATCGACACCATCAGGTTCGACTCCATCCCCAGGCGGTTCCACCCCCGGGCCACCTCGCTGCGGGAATCCAAGGTGATCCACCCATGCGCCAGCAGCTGCAACGCCAACGGCACCGCCTCCGCCACCCGCTCCGGCACCAGCAACGCCGCATGCACGATCCGGATCGCCTCCGGCAGCTCGTCGTAGACGACCTCATCCGCGTCCGACATGGACCCTCCCCACTCCAGACGAGCCCCGGCCGGTCAGGCCGTACCGAGTAGCTCGAGAATCGATGGGACCGGCACCCGATACCGGCGACCGATCCGCAACAGATGCACCGGGAACTCACCCGACTTCGCCAGCTGGTACGACTTCGACCGCCCGATCCCGAGAATCGCCCCGGCCGTCTCCACGTCCGTCGTCGACCCCAGGTCCCGCACCGCGTCGATCGTCCACACCCTGCTGCGAGGCCGCGTCGTTCCACCGGCGCCTTGCACTGTCGTATTCATAGACCCCTCCGTACACGCCGCCGGCGTTTTCTGTGGACAACCAGCTGCCTGTGGATAACGCAGAGGAGGCTTCCGTTCGTGTGTTAGCGGCACCGCTGCGCTGGTCATCCAGCGGCCAGGCTGGTTGATGCAATGGCCTCCATCGCCTCACGCCGGGTGCGGCCCCCACCCGCATTCCGCGCGTACGTGCGCTACTCCGGCGAGCCGACGCCGTCATCGGCTACGCGGGTGAGAGGAATGACTCGTTCGTGCTCCGCGCGGCGACCATGCCGCGAGATACAGGCCGGGTAACCCGTTCGAGCGATGAGAGTAACGCCAGCGCTCTTAATCGATTAAGTTGTTCGGTGCGGGCCAGCACGGCCGGTGAAGTGCAGCAGGTTTCGCGATCGTCGGGGTGGAGCGGCACGGTCGGGTCACTTGCGCGCACCGTTGTGTTGGAACGCTGAACGGCCCGTACCTGTCGCGCTCCCTCCTCCTGGTCCGGGCCGTTCCTCAACGCCGCCGCCGTGAAGCCGCCCGTCCCGGAGTCGCAGGCGCCTCTGCTGTGATGCGCCGCAAGACTTTCCTGCCGTAGTCGTTGGTGCCGAAGTGGCGGTCCAACGCCGCGCCGGTGACCTTCTCGCCCGCGGCGAGCTGCTTGCGGGCGAAGGCCTCCATCTGCGTGGCCAGGGCGACCGGGCTCGGCGGCCCGGCTGGCTCCACCGTCCGCTCGGCTGCGGGAGGGGTCTTCGCGGCTGGCGGAGGCGGATTCCAGACGAGCGCCAGCTGTTCCGCTGGCGCCCGGGAGGCCGAAGCCGCAGCCTTGTCGGGAGGCGAACCTTTCTCGGCTGGCTGCGGCGTAGGTGGCTCAGGCGCGATTCGGGGCACGGCTGGCGTGCCGGTGATGTCGACGCCCTTGCGGACCGCCTTCCGGGCCGCGCGCACCGATCCGAAGCGTTCCACGGCCGTGAACGCTGCACGCCATGCGGCTTCGGTCGTGGTATGCCCGTCGCGTAACGCGATCAGCCACGACAGGTACGTCATGCCGCTGAACCACATCCACCGTGCCGCCCCGAACCGCGGTCTGCTCGCCGGGAGCCGGCCTTCCGCGCGCATCGCCGTGCGGTGCCGGTAGGTCGACCACAGCTCCCACAGCGTCACACCGGTCACCGACATCAGGCCGTACGAGACGGCCTCCCCGGTCGGCGCGAAGCCCGGCCCGGCCGCATGCCAGTAGTTCATCAACGCCGCGCCGGTCGCGAACGCCCACGTCGCCGCCCGGAACAGCATCCCGCTGTCACCGGCCGCCCGTGACCGCCAGTCCAGCCGGGCGACGTAGGCCGTCGAGAGCTCGAAGCCCGCCGCGAACACCACCGCGCCGGCGAGCGGCCAGCCCATTACCTGCATGGCGAACTGGATCTGACCGACCCAGGCCACCGCCATCGGAAACAGGATCGGCAAGACGAACAGGGCTCGTTCCGCCAGCCGCGGCATCCGCCGCCATGCCGCCCGCCGGCGTGTCCGTCGCTGTTCGGCCCGTGCCCGCCGTTCCGTCATGCGCTCCAGGCGCTCGTGTCGTGCGGCGGCCCGCCGTTCCTGGCGGAGTGCGAGCGCCAGCCGTGATTCCCGGGCTCGTCGGTCCACGTCCGCGTCGGCGGTGATCCGCTGCTGCTCGGCCCGCGACACCCGCCGCAGAGTCCGGGTGTCGGGCAGTGGAGCGCTCGCGTCCGATGGGCCAGTGATCCGCGCGCGTGCAGCCATCGACTGATCTCCGACTTCGTGAGGCACCGCACCCTGTGGTCCGGTCATGCTCACGCACCTGGGTTAGCAGGTCGGCTCCGGCCGGCCGGTGACGAGGGCGCTGACCGGCGTGGGCCCGCACGAGCTGGTCAGTCGTCGGTGAGGGCCCGGTAGGCGTAGCCGTCGCCAGGCGCCAGCCCCAGGAGTCGGTCGAGAACCGGCCCGGTGTTCGTGCCCCACATTTTCGACAGCACCCAGGTCCGGTCGCCGTCGTGCAGCGGCGCCTCCGTGAACCATCGACCCACCCGCTTGTACGACCCGGGATAGGCGGCAACGAACGCAGCGTCAAGATCCTCGCCCGAGAGTGTGCCGTCCACCGGCAGGAATCTGGATTTTGGAATTACCGTCGCGAGGTCCGCGCCGGAGACACCGGCTTGATGCAGCGCGGTGACCAGGGCGAGGACAGCACGCCGCTTGCGGAGCGGTTCGGTGCGCCCGGCCGGGGTGATGATCTCGTACGGGGTCCAGTCGCGGGTGTCGGTGCTGACTGCCCGGACCTGCGTCTGCCGGCGCCGTAGCTGCACGGTGAGCCCGCTGGCCTCCGGAAGTGGAATGACCTGCTGGGCGTCCAGCAGCAAACGGTCATCGATCTTGTACGGGGTGAGGCGTACACATCGGATGTCGAGGCCGTAGACGTCGTTGAGCCACAGGACCGTGGTCGTGATCTCCCGGTCGAAACCGCTTGCGACGAGTACGACGCGGACCTCGCGGCTGAGGACCGTCTCCTCGCCGCCGGCGTCCTCCAGGAACTCGGCCAGCCGCGTCCGAGCGTCCTCGACGGCGTCGGGCTCGACCTTCGCCAGATACAGCTCGTAATGTTCGACCAGGTCCTCGAACGTCATGACCGACACCATCGCCGCGTACCGCAACGCCTGCAGTTCAAGGTGACCGCCATCGGTGGTCCGCTTCAACTCGATGACGACCAGATGCCCGGCCCGGTCGACACCGAGCAGGTCGACCCGCCGCCGGGCGTCCGCGAACGCCCCGAACTCCTCGGAGACGACCAGCACGTCATCGACGATCATGTCCAGCCGTGCCCGCAGCAGCCGCTGCAGGTCAGCGCGCTCCAGCACCTGCTCAGCGGCGAACGTGGTCGACGGGACCGGGACCAACTGATCAGACGTCATCTCGAACAACGGCATCCGTCCATCCTCGCTCACGTTCCGCCGGCAGAAGCGCGAAACGGCCGATGTGGACCTCACGATCGTCACCGTGCCCGGAGCGAGTCCCCGTGATCGTCGACCTCACGCCCGATCAGTCAGGTAGCTCTGCCGCCGGAGCACTGTTCCAGGGCGCGTCCACGTCGGTGGGGAGGATCCGGATCGGGTCGGTGGCCGATGCGAAGAACGCCAGAGCGCGCGGTTGCGTTGTCTGCCTGGTTGTCCTCTTGCCATCCGGCGGCGCCGGACACGACATGGTCCAGCGAATCCCCAGGACTCGATGACGAGGACAGGCTGTGTTCGTGGACGATGCGCTCGCGTTCCGGGTTGGAGGCGCGGCGCACTACCAGCCCGGAGTAGTTCATCTGCTTCTTGTCGTACCTCCGTGCTTCGATCTCGTCGTTGACGATTGCAGGGCGAGGGGAGTACGAGTGGGAGCGTCCGGTTGGAGTTACTACGTCGCGTACCAGCCTGACCTGGGCACGGCTCTTGACGAGCTGCAAATAAGGGTGTTCGAGGAAGGCGACTACTGGTGGGCCGAGCCGGCAGAGTGGGGTAAGTCCGCGAAGGATTTCCCGAACCGGCCGCGGACCGAGGAGGAGCTGTGGAGTTCCGAGTCGGTGCAGGAGTGCGGGACGCATTCGATCCTCGACATGCATGAGATCGTGCAGCCGGGCGAGAAGCCGGACTACGGCACGGTCGAGCCGGTCAGCGACGCAGAGGCGCTGCGGTGCGCCGGCGTCACCAGGCTGACCCGGGCGCACGTCGCGCAGATCGACGGCCTGGCGGCGCAGCGCTGGTTCGGCCGGTGCGCGGTGCTGCACGACGACGCCGGCAAGCCGTCCGAGATCTACTTCTGGGGGTTCTCCGGGGACTGAGAACCGGCGCATCAACAGATCACGGCACCGGACTTCCTCGTGCTGCAGGGGTGGTTACCCGCCACCTGCCAGTCGACCGCTCGTGCCGCATAGAGGCGGCCTGCAATGCGTTCCGGACGGCTCGCAAGATAGCCCGAACAGCCGCAAGGCTCGCGCAGGGCGCGACAAACAACAACAAGATCAAAATTGAGGAGACCGGACGGCCCGGGTACGGGAGCAAGCTATGCGTCCGGCTGCCGGATCTCGACCGGGCGCGGTCGAGACTGGTGGTTTCTGATCCCTTCGCCGGAAGGGCTGGCGGGGTGCGCTAACGCCCTCCGCAACGGTCGGGACTCAGGCTGCGCGCATGCCGAACGCCATGCCGCCTCCCGCTGACGACGACCGTGGCCGTGACCGCCGGCATCGGACGCCGGGCCGTGAGCATCGGTTGACGCCCCGTTTCAGTGCCGACGAGTTGGCCGTGATCCAGCGCGCTGCTGGGCAGGTCGGGATGACGGCCACCGGGTTCTGCGCCGAGGCGGCGCTTGCTCAAGCCCGTCAGGTGGAGACCGCGTCGTTGGATCCGCTGCGGGAGATCCTGGCCGACTTCCAGGCCGAGTTGTACGCCGCGCGGACCGCGGTCGGGCGGGTTGGGGCGAACCTCAATCAGGCGGTGGCCGCGTTCAACGCGACCGGTCAGGCGCCGGGTTGGCTGGTCACGGCTGCGGTGTTGTGTGAGCGGCGGATGGAGCGCATCGACGCGGTGATCGCGCTGGTCGACCGCCGCCTGCGGTGATCCCGAACATCGTCCGGGGCAAACGCATCGGTGGTCTGCTGCGCTATCTCTACGGTCCCGGCCGCCGGGAGGAGCACGTCGATCCGCGCTTGGTCGCCGCCTGGGACGGCGCCGGCCCGCTCGCCGCGCTTGAGCCTGCTGTCGGCCGGGATGGTCGACGTGACTTCCGTGCCCTGGCTGAGGTACTGGAGCAGCCGGTGCGTAGCGGCCGGAACCCGCCGGCGAAGCCGGTCTGGCACTGCTCGCTGCGCACCCATCCCTCGGACCGGCAGCTCAGCGACGCGCAGTGGGGCCGGATCGCCGCCGAGGCGATGGCGCAGATCGGTCTCGCCCCGCACCAGGATGTGGACGCGGTCCGGTGGGTCGCGGTTCGGCACGGTGCCGACCACATCCACATCGTGGCCACCCTGGTCCGGCAGGACCGCCGGACCGAATGGGCCCGCAACGACCGCTGGCGCGCCCAAGCCGCATGCCGCGACCTCGAAGAACGCTACGGACTCCACCAGGTCGGCGTCTCCGCGACGGCTCGGCGACACCCGACCGCACCGGAGCTGCACAAGGCCCGCAGGCTTCGCCGCACCGAGACCGACCGCGACGTACTCCGCCGCGAAGCCCGATGCGCCGCCGCAGCCGCTGCCGGCACCGACGAGTTCTTCGCGCTCCTGCGTGAGGCCGGCATCCTGACCCGCCCGCGGATGAGCAGCGTCCGGCCCCACGAGGTCACTGGCTACAGCATCGCCCTCAACAGAGCCCACCCGATCTGGTACGGCGGCGGCCGGCTCGCCACCGACCTCACCCTGCCCCGGCTGCGCGCCCGCTGGCACGACCTTCCGACCACACCACCGGCCGACCCGGGCAACCTCGTCGCACTGGCGGTACGCATGGCCGAAACGGCCGGGCTCGCGGACACCGGCGCGAGCGACCTGCTCTTCGTCGCCGCGCGACAGGCACCTGGCCGGGCCCGCCGCCGGATCCTGCTCCGCGCCGCAGACGCCCTCGACCGTGCCGCGCGGCCGCGACGAAGCCCTCCGGCCCGTACCCATGCAGATCTTCGGGGTGTGGCCCGGCTGCTGCAACTGACCGGACAGCTCGGCGATGACCGCAACTCAGCGACCGTCCTGCAGCTGCTCCTCGCGCTCGCCCGGCTCGCCGAAGCCCTCGCCGACCTCAAGGCCGCGGGCCGCCAGCTGCACCAGGCGCGTGAGGCCCGCGAGGCGGCCCGGCTGCTGCGCATGGCGGCGCACATACGCGGACCTGCGGGAACAACCCGGCCGCTAACCCCGGGGCGTAACCGTCGCCACGACCCGGCGGCCCCAGACGCGCCGGGACGCAGCACCTGACGCGGACGGGGAGGAACCGGTGGAGCACATCGGGCAGGACCAGCACCCGGACTTTCTCGCCGAGACCGGGCAACGCCTCGGTCAGAGCCTTGCCGTTCTCGCCACGCTCGGCGAAGCTGCTGCCCGGCTTGCCGCCGTCGAGATCCGGCGCCGGCAGTGGCGTGAGGCCCAGGACGAGCGCCGCGATGCCCGCCGCACCGGACGGCCCGGCCGGCCGCCGAGCCCGACCTCACCCGAGGCCGAACTCCAGCAGGCGAGGAAACGCGACCGGCGCCTCATCGGTAAAGCCCTCGACGATGCCTGGCTCGGCCGCGCCGACCTGCTCGACCTCGCCACTGTCTGGCGCGCCGCCCGGCTCCGCGAGACCCAGTTCCGCGAGGCGCGCGCCGCCGCGGAGCAGGTCGAGGACCGGCTCCGCGATTTCTACCCCGGACCCATGCGACGGTACGACGACGCGGTCCGCGCTGGCGTCGGTCGAGCACAGGCAATGCGCGCCGCCGTCGAGGAGATGGCCCGGACCCCGGTCATGCGCGCCCATGGCGGGCGGCGCTCCGCTGCGATCAACCCCGGCACCGGAGTGATGATCAGCCCGGATGACCTCGACACGGCGATTCGCCAGGAGCGAGGCCGCTTGGCCGATGGCCTCGACCGCCAGTGCATCGCGGACCTCCGGCGGCACGGCGCCGCAGGACATGCCGCCGCCGATCACCTGGAGCAGATGCTGGCAGCCCACCTCGCCGCTACTACGACCCCGCCCACGCCCGGCGGGGGATCGCAGACTGCAGGATCGAGTTCCCCCGGTCGCATACCGCCGCAGACGGCCTTCACCTGGTATCCCGAAGGGACGCGCGGCGACGGAGTCCTACCCGCTCACGTCGCAGGTCTCCGCCCTGCAAACGCCTCCCCGATCGTGCCCTTTCGCGCCGAGGCAAGGCGATCCCGGTGACTGATCCGTCAGCCGAGCGGCCGGAATCCGAGAGTGAGCCGGGCGCACCTCTGTATGCCGACGTCGAAGGCTGGGTGGCCGGGTACTTCGCGCCGATGTTCCTCCACCGCGTCGTCGGCAACACCCGCGCGAAGTGGTGCCCGCGCTGGTGGGACCACGCCGAGGCAATCGCCCGCCTCACCCTGCTCTGGAACACGTGGGAAGCCGCCCGCTGGGAACCCGCCGCCAAGCCCGGATGGTGGCTCGACCTCGACCACCACCTGCCCATCCTGCTCAGCCCCGACGGCCCGTTCCGCACCTGCCGCCAACACGACGACCACCGCCTCGGACGACATGACCCGGCCGGGAGCCCTTCCACCGATCCGACACCGGAGAACTGGTGGAACGCATGACCCTCGCGGACGAGGTTTCGATCCACGGCTCCTGTCCCGGCGGAGGCAGGTGTGTGAGATTGGGGTCCGGGTCAGCGGATGCCGACGAGCGCTTTCGAGTCGCGAAAGTAGCTGACGCGCGGGCGACCGCCGGTGCATTTCGTCTGTAAGCACATCGGACAGTGCACGAGGGGCGACCAGACGGTTTCGTCGACGACGAAACGTGGTCATGAAGCCGGCACCATCGGAGTATGGCGATCTTGCAGGTGGAGCGAGGAGCATCACCGCGTGCACGCGACGATCACGCTTGACGATGACCGAATCCAGGATCTCCCCTCGCTCTACGCCTGGCTCCAACAGGACGACGAGTTCCGTGGCCGGGTCACGGCAGTTGCCGGGAAGCTTCGACCAGGGGACATGGGCGGGGCCACGGAGACGCTCATGGTCGCGCTGGGCGCCGGAGGCGCCGTAACCGCCCTCATTTCCGCGGTCGGCGGCTGGCTCACGGCGCGGCGGACAAAACTCAGCATCGAGATCAACGACGGTGACCGCAGCCGGCGCGTCGAGATCGACTCGGCCAACGCCGGAGCGGCAGCGAAACTGCTGCGGGAGGTATTCGAGGCGACGGGCGACCCGTCGTGACCACGCGCCTGCCGGATCGACACCGATCCAGCGCTCTGCTGGTGGGAACGGCCCAGTTCGCCAGCGACGCGGTCACCGACCTGCCGTCCGTGGCCAACAACGTCGCGGTCTTAGCCGAGGCGCTCACCGATCCCTCCACCGGGATCGTGGATCCTGATCGCTGCCGCCAGCTGATCAATCCGCGGGCCCAGGACGAGTTCGGCGCCGCCCTCGACGAAGCGGTAAGTACCGCCGGCGACACCCTGATCGTCTACTACGCCGGGCACGGTCTGCTCACTCCACGCGGTGCACTCCACCTCGCCGTAGCCAACACCGATCCGGCCCGTGTCGCGTATACGGCAGTGCCGATCGAGTGGATCCGCCTCGCTTTGGCGGACAGCCCGGCGAAGAATCGGATCCTGATCCTCGACTGCTGCTTCTCCGGGCACGCGGCATCCGCGATGACCTCCGTTCCCTCGGCGGTGACTGCCGCGATCGACATCAGCGGCACCTTCACCGTCACCTCCTCCCCGGCGACGTCGACGTCGATCGCGCCGCCCGGTGACCGTTTCACCGCCTTCACCGGTGAGCTGCTCAGGGTGCTGCGCGACGGCATTCCGGGCGCCGGGGACCTGCTCTCGATGCGCGACATCTATACGGCGCTCGTCCGCGGGCTGCACACGCGCGGCATGCCGCGTCCACAACACCTCGGCACCGGGCTCTCCGGCCACATCGCGCTTGGCCCGAACCCGGCTCGTGAATCCCAGAAGCCTGCAGCTGCCCAGAAAAGAGCACCTTCAGAGCCGCCGACTGTCCGCATGGAGAAGGACGACGCGCCGGAGGCGAACCACCAGGCGCTGGAAAAGCGATTCCACGACGCCCTCGTTGCGGGCTACCGGGCCATGAAACGCGAGCTCAACTACAACGCGACCATCTACATCCGCATGATCTCCACGTCGGGTGGACTCGGCGCCGCCCGTCAGCTTATTCACGCGACCTCGGTGTCCAGCGGTTTCACCACGCTCTGGGAGAAGGGCCGCCTCGACCTCACCGTGGAAGCATTCGTGCTTCAGGAACCCTGGTCGGTTCTGTTCACCGATGAGGAGCTGCGGATCGCCCGCGATCGACTTGCCGAGTACGGCTACCACCCGAATTGACTGGAAGCCTTTGATCATTCATATGGCGGTGGATCTTGTTTTGATTACGACCGCCCAGCTGACCTGGTCCGGGTGGACTTCTCCACGACCTGACCAGGAGACACCGGCAACGCAGTGCTGCTCGCGCTATCGATGTTGCGTCGCTGCTGGGTTGAGTCCGTGTCCGTCTGCCGTACGCCGATGCGGTACCGCGGGGAGTGCCGGAGCCGGACCCCTGCTGGTCGTAGCATTCCTTCCCTGCGCGGCGACCTGCGGGGCGGTTGCCCTGATCCGAACAACGACCATGTTCGCCGACGGCGCAGCTCGTTGCAGCTCTTCGAGTGCGAGGTCTGGTGGCCGTCCCTCGACCAGTTCACGGATCGAAGCGGCAGGCAGATGCACGCACCCGTGCCCGGAGATAGCGATCTGAGTGTACGGCCGGTCGATGTAGTTGACTCTGATGCTGCCGCTGCGGACCGTAGCTGTCGGGTCCGCGGTCGGGTGGCCGGTGAGTGTGGTGAACGAGCGGGTGGTGGCGCCGTAGGCCGTGATCTTGCCGGCCCAGGCGACGGTGAGCCGCCTTGTTGACGTTGCGGAGGCGCTGGTGAGGACCGCGATCATGGCGTCGCCTTGCTCGATGCCAGGGCGAGAGAAGCGGGCGTTGACGGCGGTACGGGCGAGTTCGATGGCATTGCGCGCGCCGATGCTGGGTGCGGTCCGGGCGGCGATGTCGGCGGCGAGGTGTGCGGCCACTCGGTCGGCGGGTGCGTCGGTGAGGCCTTCCGTGAGTACCCAGGCGGTGATGCCGGTCGACGGGTCGTGATGCACGCGCACCGCTGCCGACCTGTCCGGCGGACAGTGGTAGGCGTACTCAACTCCAGGTAGCCGGGCGTCGGGAAGCCGGGTTAGACCGACCGCGAACGTCTCACGCTGGCGGGCGGCCGGCTGGGGCGGTGGTTCCTCCGGAGTGGGGTAGACGGCTTCGAGCACGGTGAGTGGATCGAGGCGGAGCCGTTCTGCGAGATCGGCGCAGAGAGCGCTGGCGTGCGCGGTATCGCGTGCCGCGGTGTCGGCGACGAGCGGCGCGACGTGGCGCAGCGCGGCGATCTGGCCGGGCACCTCGTCGAGCCGATGACGGGTGAGGCGCTGCGAGATCAGCAGATCGGCGAGCGGTTGCCGGTGATGTTCGAGAAAGTGCTCGGCGGCGTCGCGGCCGCGGACGACGAGTTCCGCCGGGTCCGTCGCGGCGGGCAGCGCTACGGCTTCAAGTGGGCCGGGCCAGTCGCGGAGGAGTTCGTAGGCGCGGTCGGTGGCGGTGCGCCCTGCGTAGTCGGCGTCGAGCGCCAGGACCAGCGGCGTACCGGCAGGAACCGCCTCGCGGAGCGCGGCGACCTGCTCTGCGGTCAGGGCAGTACCGCAGGGCGCGACTGCCGCGCACGGCCCGGTGCTCGTGCCGAGTCGTGCCAGGGCGACGACGTCAGCGGGTCCTTCGACGACGAAGACGGCCGCGGGTGGCAGGTCGCGGGCGGTGAGTTCGGCGAGGCCGTACAGGTGGTCGCGTTTGCGGTAGATCGGGGTGGTGACGGTGTTGCGGTACTTGGGTGCGCCGGGCCAGTCGGAGACGTCGCGGCCGGTGAACGCGATGACCGCGCCGTCGTCGGTGCGGCGGATGGGGAACATGACGCGTTCGCGGAAGATGTCGATGACGTTCCCGGTGCGGGCCGTGGTGACGAGGCCGGCAGCCAGGAGCTCGGCGTCGGTGTAGCCGCGCTCGTGGAGGTGGTCGCGGAGCGCGGTCCAGCCGCCTGGTGCGTAGCCGAGTGTCCACGGTGCCCGATGGGCGGTGGCGGCGATGATGTCGCGGCTGTTGAGGTAGCGCAGGGCTGGCAGTGCTCCCGGCAGTTGTCGACCGTAGAAGCCGGCGGCCTCCTCATGCGCGGCGATGAGTCGGCCAGGCGGAGGTACGCTCATCGATCCTCCTCAGGCATTTCACTCGCGGGCAGATGCGGGTGGGCCGCGGCGAGCAGGTTCTGCATCCGCTCCCGGTCTGCGGCGTCGGAGATGGCGTCGATGGCTGCTGCGGTGTCGGCGGTGAGTTCTGCGGCGTGCGGGCCTTGGAACCAGGGGTGGAGTGTGAGGAGCGCGGGTCGGGTGCCGGTGGCGAGGAGGATAGCGGTCCCGCGCCGGATCGCGCGGATGTCCTCCGGGCCGAGGATCCGCTGGCGTCGTACCGATATCTGCCGTGAGGTGTGTCCGGTGGCGTCGCGGGTGAGGGAGAGGGTGGCGACGTCGTGTTCGCCGATGAGGGTGGACATGTCGGCGGCGAAGCGCGGATCGTCGGCGCCGGCACCGACAAGTTTGATCGTGGCGGCGCCCCAGAGGGTGCCCATGCCGCGTTCGCCCCAGACGGTGGCGCCTTGGTGGTAGGTCTGCAGGATCGTGACCAGGTCGATGCCGCGCCCGCCGAAGTGCGAATACAGCTGCGGTAGGTCGGCGAGCGGGCAGATGTTCGCGGCCTCATCCAGCATGCACAGCATCGGCGGATCAAGGCGCCCGCCGAGACCTTCGGCCCGGCGGACGGCGTACCGCATGATCTGGTCGGTGAGCGCGGCGACGAGCGGCCCGGACGACCCGGCCCCGTCCTTGGACAGCAGGAAGATCGTGTCCGTGGAGACCGGGAACGCGTCCGGGTCGAACTGTGGCAGCAGCAGGTCCGGGACGTTGACCCAGGCCATGACGCGCGGGTCTTGCAGGCATTTCGCGGCGGTACGCGCCGTCTCGTAGATGCCGTCGCGGGTCTCGGCCGCGCCGTTCTGCCGGCCACGCAGCGCTCGGGCGGTCTGCGGGTAGCCGTGGCCGAACAGCAGCCCCACCGGCTCGTCGTCGGTGGCGTCCGCGAGCCAGGTCTGGACGTCGTTCATGCCCGCGTCGGAGATCGCGGCGGCGAGGATGAGGCTGGCGAGGAGGTCTTCGGCGGCGAGGAGCCAGAAGTCCTCGCCGCGGTCGCGGCGCATCGGCTGGATGAAGTGCGACGCCATCCGGGCCGCGTCCTCGACCGTGCCGATCGCGGCGAGCGGATTCCACCACCAGGTCTGGCCTGTGCGGGTGATGGCCTGCGGGTCGAACAGCCACACCGTGCCGGCCCGTGCCCGGCGCCGGTGGGTGGTGGCCCACACGTCGGCCCGGTTGGACGTGGCCAGGACGGCGCCAGGAGCATCAAGAATTTGCGGTACGGCGATCGCGGTGGTCTTCATCGCCCGCGGACCCATCACGGCCAGGATCCCGTCCTCCCACGACGCGCGCAGGAACGGGCCACGCCGTCCGCGGGGGAGTTGGAGCGTGCCGAGCGGCAGCCCGATATCGGCCGGACGCAACGGCCGGTCGGCCAGCCCGTGACGCAGCGTCCGCGCGCGTGTCTCCGCGCCGGCCGGTGCGAGCCCGGCCACCTCACCAGCGCGAGCGAGTGAGGGGAGTGGATCGTCGGCGTGGCCGCGGCGGGCCTGCCAGCACAGCCAGCCGCCCACCGCCGGCGCGAGCACGCCTACCACGAGGATTGCGAAGAGCACTGCTACCGCAAGCCGGTTGACGCCCGGATAGGCGGTATCCCAGCTGCCGTGCAGGACGGCGACGATGAACTGCTGACCGAACGCCGGTCCGGCCGTACGTCCGGTAATCCACGCGGTTAGCTGCCCGGCGGCCCACGCGAGCCAGGCCAGCCCGATCGCGGCCCAGAAAGCGCCGAGGATGACGAACGGCGTGAGCGGCATGGTTCCGGCGGTGGAGCGCGGGGTGACCGGGCGGGGGCCAAAGCCGCTCACGGCCGTACCGCCGTGTCGGTGTCAAAGAGGTCCGGCTCGTCGCCGACGAGCCGCATCCCGACCGGCAGACCCGGCCCTTCACCGGTCTTGATCAGGTAGCGGCCGCGGCCGGGGTGGGACCGGCCGGGAATCAGCGCCTCAGGTGCGGCCCAGGACGAGACCAGCGCCCGTTCCGCCGCCGACAACCGCACCACCGTGCTGATCCGGTCGAGTTCGCGGCCCGGGAGCGCCGCCAGGATCTTGATCGCGGCGCGTTCGAAGAAGCCACGGGCCTTGGCCCGGTCCTCGTCGGTGGGTAGCGCGTCGAGGTCGTCTAGACTGTGGGTGATCATGAGGGTGCCCATGCCGAGCGGCCGCGACAGCCGGGTCAACGCATCCGCGTGATCGACGAGGCCGGGTGCGCCGCGCAGTGCCCGCCACAACTCGTCCATCACGCCGAAGAACTGCCGGCGTGGTGCGAGATCGTGGGCGGCGAGCGCGGCCGATGCGTCCACGACGGCGAACGTGTATGCCCAGGTGCACAGCATCGCGATCGCGACGAGCTGGTCCCCGGCCGCGGCGGTCTGGGAGATGTCCACGCTGACCGCGGGCGCGTCGAGGTCGATCGGTGTGCTGGTCGGCCCGTCCAGCACACCGCGCAGCGACCCGTCGCACAACAGCGTCAGCGTCGCCACCAGATCTGCGGCCTGCTCGTCATGGCTGACACTGAGGCGTACCTCGTCGGGTCCTTCGCGGAGCACGGTGAGGACGTCCGGGATGGTCGGCTGCCGGTCCAGGCGTGCGTCGAGCAGGTCGACGGCCCTGCCGAGCAGGTCGACGGCCCTGCCGAGCAGGTCGACGGCCCTGCCGAGCAGCACCTCCTCGGCGTTGCTGATCCGGCCGCCACGCACGAGCGTGCCGAGCGCGAGCAGCAGCGCCAGCCGTCGGCCGCGGACTTCCAGCCGTAGCCGTTCCGCTTCCCGCTGCGGCAACCGGGCCAGCGCGGCACCGAGCGGGCCGGAGTCGAGCGGGTTGATTCGGTCCAGGCCGCGGCCGACCCGGATCACCTGCCCGCCGAGCCGGTGGACGAGCCGGGTGTAGTCCGGTTTCGTGTCGCCGAGGATCAGTACCCGCGTGCCGAACCCGGCCATCCCGGTGATCAGGCGTTTCGCGAGGGCGCTCTTGCCAGCGCCGGGCTGGCCCAGCAGGAACATGCCCGGATTTGTCACCAACCCCGCCCGCAACCACTCCAGCGGGTCCAGGCAGCAGGTCTCGCCCCACAGCAGGTGCCGGCCGATCGGCACCCCGACCGGATGCGCCCTCCGGGAACAGTTTCAGCGACGGGACCAGCACCCACCAGCTCGCCGACAGATCGATCAGGAACTGCTCCGCCGTGACGATCATCCGCGCCACCGGGGCGAACAGCCCGCCACCTGCGGCCAGCATCAGACACGCGGTGTCCCACGGGGCGCACATGCTGATCACCGCTCCGCCGGGAACCACAGGAACCCGGACGTGTCCGCGGCAACCCGGGCGTCATCGCCCCACAGACCGTCGCGCGGGGCCACAACCCGCCAGTCACCGCCGAGCCAGCGGGTCTGGACCCGCAGCTCGATCAGCGTGGGCTGCCACGTCCCCGGGCCCTCGATCAACAGCCACACCTCGGCGTCAAGGCCCGACAGAGTCACCCGGTATCCGCGAGCCACCGCGTAGAGCTGGCCCGCCGGCGCCCCGTACGCGACCCCGAGACGAGCGCGCGCCTGGTCGTATTCCTCGGCAAGGTTCCGTGCCAGCGCCACAGCGTGATCACCGACCACCTGGTCCCGCAAAGTCTGCTCGAACACCAACGGGCCGACCTGCGGCGACAACCGCAGACTCACATGTGCCGCGGCCAGCACCGCACCCAGCTCCGAGAACTCGAAGCCGTGCGCCACACCCGCCGACGTGTCCCGCGGGCCGGCTGATCGGGACACCGGGAGCCGAGCACCCGCCACCGACATCCAGCTCAGATCACTCGCGTCCGACGGCGCCGCCTCGCCCTCTGGCGGGACGACCGCGGTACCGGTGGAACCGGGAATCGAGACGGCCATCCCGGATGCGGTCGGGTGCGTCCCGACCTCATCGCGCTGTTCGTGAAATCCCAGCAGCCCGGCAACTGTCGCGACGATCGCCACTACGAAGGCCGCTCCCGATGCTGCCACCGTCGCGGTACGCCGGCGCGCCTGCATCCCGATCTCGTCCCGCATGGCCGGCTACCTGACCACCACGCCGACAACGGTCGCCCCGACCGCCGCCAACGTCAGCCCACCGAGCACCCATGGAATCCCGGCCGCACCATCGACTGCGGTCGCCGACCGGTTCCGGCGGCCAAGGATCATCATCCCGCCGCAGATGAACATCCCCAGGACGCCAGCTACGACCAGCACCCACTTACCCCAGCCGAGGAACGTCTCCGCTACCGGCGCCAATCCCGGAATCGGCACCGGCGTCGGATCCGGCACCAACGGCGTCGGCGCAACAGCCGCCTCCAACACAGCTACAGCCCAACCCACCAACATCAGCCACCTCCACGCTCAACCACCCGGCACAGAAGCACAGGCGGATCAGCGGGAGACTTCATCGGCAGCGTTAGCGGCTTGGTATCCGGGAGTGCCGACAACCTCACCCGCTGACGCGCGAGTCGTGCAGGATCTCGTGTGCGGCGCGCTCGACCTCGACGGCCTCGGGGCGCGACTTCACCGTCCGGTATTCGACGGTGAAGTGAAGAGGACACCGGTCGGCCGAAGCTTCCTGGTGCGGTCGTCCGGCAGGTGACTCGTAAGGCCGACCCTGATCATCCCGGGCATCGCCGGATTCGACAGGACATAGACGAAACCCGCCATGTATCCCACGGCGGCAAACACTACCGCCGTGGTCGGACATTTCGGCCCGGCGTCTGTGGGACCGCCGGGCCTGCCTGCTGGCGTGTCGCCTATCCGATGGTGATGACCTCTACGTCGATGTTGGCAGCGCGCAGCTGCCGCACGGCCCGATACATCGCGACCTGGGCGAACGTGAACAGCGTTCTTGAGGTCACGCGGGCGCCGGACTTCAATGCGATCGCGTAGACGACCTTGGCCGGAGCGAAGTCGTGCGGCACCGCGCGCTTTCCGGCGGACACCGAGTGGACCCGCGCCGCGAATCGCTCGCGCGCGAGCGGCTCCTGCCGCAGCGCCTCGGCCGAGACGATGCCCTGGGCGAACAGATGGCTGAGCAGCGATGAGCGGTCGGCGCGCTTGACGTGGATCAGCTCGTCGTTCGGCCCGAGCAGGTCACACGCTTCGATCCCCTGCCCGCGGCGGTGCAGTCCAGACTTGACGAACTGCTGGTCCAGGCAGAGGTAGCCCGGCTGACCGGCGGCGGCCTTGTTGTAGGCGGCCTCGGTCGTGATCGAGGCATCCCAGACCGGAAGCGACACCGTGGACGGCGCGGTCAAGATCGTGTCGATCTCGGTGCGGAGGAAGTCGAGGTAGCGCTCGCCGATCTCATACCACTGCCCTTCCAGATACACCATCCGCGCCGCACCGTCCGGGATCTCGGCGGCGAGCCACCTGTGCGCGGGGGCCTCGACGGGCTCGGTCAGCCCGTCGACCTCCATGCCGATCATTCCGGTCTTGAGCGCGTTCAGACGCTTGCCATCACCCCGGTAGCGGACGGTCCGCAGCACGTCGGACAGCTCGAGGTCGTCGATGCTGACCGGACGGGATCCGGGGACGGCGATGCGGAAGGCGTTCGCCGAGGCGGCGTACTCGGCCTGGCTGGACGGCAGCGACAGCCCGATGCTCGCCGGGTCGTCCTGGCCGAGCAGGTCGTCGAGCATACGGTCCAGCCGCGCGGTGCGATGGCCGGGCTTCACCGGCTGCACCTGCGCGATGAACTCCAGCTCGGGGGCGGGGGAGGAGGTCGCGCAGATCCGCGAGATCTCCCGCAGATCGGTGAGCAGCCCGAGCGCGTCGGTGCTCAGCGGCACCTGCAGCGAGGTGCCGCCGGTGATGGTCGGCAGACGGCGGGACAGACGGGTCGCGGACAGCGCAGCGTCGCCGGCGAGTGCGCCCTTTATCTGGCCGACGATCTCACCCCAGGTCTCGACCGAGAACGCACGGATCGACTGGCCGCCGAGCACCGAGTTGTGGTCGACCCGGCCGTTCGCGTCGAAGACCCGCCGCTGGAGGGCCTTGACCGCGCCGGGGTCGATGCTGCGGATGGCGAAGTCGATCCCGAAGCCGGGCTCGACGAGGCCCGCCTGGAAGAGGTGCCGTCCGATCTGGCCGTAAGCGAGCCCGTACACGATGTCGTCGACGGCGAGCAGGATCGCGCTGCCCGCGGTGCTGTAGCCGATCGCGACGTCGACGCCGGTGAGCCCGCCGACGATGTCGCACCACTCGGCCGTCGCGCGCGGCACGACGCCGTGCACCAGCAGCGCGGGAACTCCCGCGATCGAGACGTCCTCGACGGTGAAGTCCTTCTCGGCAAGGTAGTCCATGTTCAGTGCGCGCAGCAGGCCGTCACGGTTCGCGGGCGTGTCCAGGCGATAGACGGTGGTGCGGTGCACGTCCATCGCCCGGTCCGTCGTGGTCGGCTTCTGCTGCCGTGGCACGAACGGCAGCGCCAGCTGCATGCACGAAGTGTTGTCCACCGGGTCTCCTTCGTCGTGGTGATGTGAACACAGTACACACCAGATTCAGTTCACACGAACTAGTTTAGATATTCCTTAAAGACGATCATGTGTGTACGCTGGTGTGAACTAGAGAAGGGTGATCGCGGTGAACAGTGATGAACTGACAGCAGCGGAGATAGCCCGGATCGCCGACGTGGGCCGTGCCGCGGTGTCGAACTGGCGGAAGCGTCACGCCGACTTTCCGCAGCCGGTCGGCGGACCTGCGAACAGCCCGACCTTCGACCGTGAAGAGGTCGAGCAGTGGCTGATGGCGAACGGCCGGGCACCCGGTACCGCATCGGCCGCCGCGAGCGGCGATGTCCTTGGGCGTCTTGTCCGTTCGTTGGCACCCGAAGGTCACGAGATCCTCGATCCGGCGATCGGCGACGATCTGCCGCCGCAACCCCTCGGTAGCGCACAGGCGGTCGCCTGTATCGCCCCGACTGTGGCTCCACCGGCGGACGCCCCGGTGGGCGAGTTCGGGCAGCCGGGCCGACACGACGCCGCACTGGCCTGGGTGCAGGTCTGCCTGGCCTACACGGCAAAAGGCGGCACCGCCGTCGTGGCCGTGCCGTTCTCCGCGGCCGTACGCGCAACCGGCAGGCGCATCCGCGCCGAACTACTGCGCGCGGGTGCGCTTCGCGAGGTCGTCGGACTGCCGGAATTACCCGGCGGGCCCTGGCAGATCTGGGTACTGACCCGGCCCGCCGGGCGGCCTGTCTATCAGGTACGGCTGGTCGACCTGACCGACCTCACGCCTGCCGAACTACCGAGATCCGCGGTCGACTGGGATAGTATCCACGGCGACGGGGCACGCACCCGGACGATGCAGTCGATCGAGCTGCTCGACGGCGAGGTGCTCCTGGTGCCGTCCGGCTACGTCGTCGGGATGGCCGAGGACGTCCGTCCCCAACTCGAAGCCGCCCGAGCCGCGTATGCCGGTCTGGTGGGAGGCCTGGCAGCCGAGGCGCCCGACACGATCAATGTCACCGACACGCCGTCCTGGCCGCTCGTCAGCATTGTCGAGCTGGCCCGTACCGGAGAACTGACCGTCACCCGAGGGGCTGCGGAGCCGGGTGACGTTCTGGTACGGGCACTCTCCGGGGAGTTCGCGCCGTCGGTAGCCACCGAGTCCACAGGCGACACTCACGGTGCGACGATCCTGCGCTGCCGACCGGACGTGCTCGATCCGTACTTCCTGGCCGGGTTCCTCCGATCGGAGATCAACCGGCGTCAGGCGTCCGGCACGTCGGGCGGCACCTTCCGGCTCGATGTCAAACGCGCCCGCGTGCCACGCATGCCGCCGTCCGAACAACGCCGATATGGTGATGCGTTCCGCGAACTGATCGCGTTCGCCGCCGCCGCGGACGCGGTCGCACGCGCGGCGCGGGACGTGACGCGCACCGCCGTTCAAGGCCTGACCAACGGAACCTTCGCACCGCCCTCGCAAGGAAAGTGAGCACTTGACGTGGCAACCGCACATACGAATCTGCCCGGCTTCATCTGGTCGGTCGCCGATCTCCTTCGCGGCGACTACAAACAGTCGGAGTACGGCAAGGTCATCCTGCCGCTGACCGTGCTGCGCCGCCTCGACTGCGTGATGGCGCCGACCCGGCAGGCCGTCCGGGACCTTGATGCGACGCTGACGATGGCGAATAAGGACCAGATGCTGCGGCTCGCCGCGAAGCTGTCGTTCTACAACACGTCGCAACAGGACTTCAGCACGATCGCCTCGTCCGCGCCGGACGTCGCACGCAACCTCGTCGACTACATCAACGGCTTCTCGCCCAACGCCCGCGAGATCATCGACAAGTACGAGTTCCACGCGCAGATCGACAGGCTCGCCGCCGCCAAGCTGATCTATCCGGTAGTACAGAAGTTCCGCGACATCGACCTCAGCCCTGCCAAGGTCGACAACCACGAGATGGGGTACGTCTTCGAGGAGCTGATCCGGCGATTCTCGGAAATCTCCAACGAGACCGCCGGTGAGCACTTCACGCCGCGCGAGGTCATCAAGCTGATGGTCAACCTTCTGGTCGGGCCGGACAAGACGACCCTCGTGACCGGCGAGGGCCAGGTCATCAACATCCTCGACCCGGCGTGCGGCACTGGCGGCATGCTCTCGGCCGCGGAGGACGTCGTCACCAAACTGAACCCGGGCGCGACAGTGCACCTGTTCGGCCAGGAGCTGAACGCCGAGTCGTACGCCATCTGCCGATCCGACATGATGCTCAAGGGTCAGGAACCGTCGAACATCCACCTCGGCAACTCGTTCAGCGACGACGGGCACAAGGATCGGCGCTTCGACTACATGCTGGCCAACCCGCCGTTCGGTGTGGAGTGGAAGAAGGTCAAGGACGCTGTCGAAGAGGAGGCGGAACTCGGGTTCGCCGGCCGTTTCGGCGCCGGGTTGCCGCGCATCAACGACGGCTCGTTCCTCTTCCTCCAGCACATGATCTCAAAGATGGAGCGTCCGGAGAACGGCGGCGCCCGCATCGCCATCGTCTTCAACGGCTCGCCGCTCTTCACTGGTGCCGCCGAGTCGGGCGAGTCGAACATCCGTCGCTGGATCCTGGAGAACGACCTGCTCGAAGGCATCGTCGGCCTGCCCGACCAACTCTTCTACAACACCGGCATCTCCACCTACTTCTGGATCCTCTCCAACCGCAAGGATCCCGCGCTGGAGAAGAAGGTCATCCTGTTTGACGCCCGCGACCAGTGGCAGAAGATGCGCAAAAGCCTCGGTGACAAACGCAAGATGATCAACGACGATCAGCTCGCGCACATCACCCAGATCTATGGCGACGCACTGCGCATCGCCGCCACCGCAGACCACCCCGACCACGCAAAGGTCAAGGTCTTCAAGACCACCGATTTTGGCTACCAGCGCATCACCGTCGAGCGCCCCCTGAAGCTTCGTTTCGAGATCACCGAGGACACGCTCGCGGCGCTCGAGGAGAGCAAAGCCCTCGCGAAGTACCAGCACCGCGACGCGCTGATCGGAGCCTTCAAGCCTTTGACGGGTACGGTCTGGCACACGAAGTCTGCAGCCAAGGACGCACTGCTGTCGGCGGCCGTGGAAGCAGGCACCCTGTGGCCGTCCGCCACACCGCTGACCAAGGCGATCTGGGCGTGCATTTCGATCAGCGACCCAGACGGTGAACTGCAAACCGTCAAGGGCGAGCCGGTCCCCGACCCGGACCTGCGCGACTTCGAGAACATACAGCTCTGCGAGGACATCCACGAGTATGTCGAGCGCGAGGTCCGACCGCACGTCCCGGACGCATGGATCGACGAGACTAAGACCAAGATCGGGTACGAGATTCCGTTCACGCGTTACTTCTACGTCTACAAGCCGCCGAGACCACTATCCGAGATTGATTCCGAGCTACGTGTGCTCGAATCTCAGATTCAAGCGCTCCTCTCTGAGGTGATTTCGTGACCTTGAGATCGTTGACGCGTCAGGGGTGGACGACTGGGCGAATCAAGAACTTGATCAGTGAAGCTAAGAATGGAGTGTGGGGCGATGATCCCCTCGATGAAAATACCGGAATCAAGTGCGTAAGGGCGGCTGACTTTAATCGTCAAAGACTGTCGGTCAATCCAGCAAATTTGCCCACGCGAGAAATCGAAGAGAAGGTCGCCGCCGCGCATCGACTTCGCCCTGGGGACCTGATTCTAGAGAAGTCCGGAGGGGGTGAGAAGCAACCGGCGGGAGCTGCGGTTCTTTTTGATCTAGACATTCAGGCTGTCTGTTCAAATTTCTGTGCTCGCTTACGGCCGACCAGTGATACCGATCCCCGCTTTCTGAAATATGTACTTGCCTCCGCCTATTACTCGGGAATTACGGCTCAAAACGTCAAGCAAACAACTGGAATCCAGAATCTCGATATGGGCGCGTTTCTGGCTACCTCATGGACTTATCCATCGCATCGTGAACAGCGGTGCATCGCCGACTTTCTTGACGTTGAAACCGCACGCATTGATGACCTGGACTGGCAGCGGAAGCGTCAGATAATTGCCATCGAGGAGCGGCATCGGCGTGCGCTGTCGGACGAGTTTGAGGCCCTCATCGACGCTCCGCGTCCGAGGCTCGGTTATTTGTGCTCCATCCAAACTGGTATCACAGTCGATGGAGCTCGGACAAAAGATGAGACCTCCGTGACGAGGCCATACCTTCGCGTTGCCAACGTGCAGGCTGGTCGTCTGAACTTGGACGCTGTCTATGAGATTACCGTTCCGCGGGCGATGGCAGCTGGTTCTACCTTGCGCAAGGGGGACGTATTGATGACCGAGGGCGGTGATCTCGATAAACTCGGACGCGGCACCGTCTGGGGTGGCGAGATTGCAGAATGTTTGCATCAGAACCACGTATTCGCGCTTCGCGTTTCCACTGATAGGTTGCTTCCCGCGTTTCTTGCGCTCTTCACTCAGGCCGTAGCGGCGAGAATGCACTTCGAGAGTACCGGCAACAAGACGACCAACCTTGCGTCGACCAGTAGCGCCAAAATTAGGGACCTCCGCATTCCCTTGCCCGCGTTGCGGCGCCAGCATGAGATTGTTAATGAGATCTCATCGATGGCTCTTTCCGCAGAGAGTGTGCTCGAAGCACTGGCGCGACAACGTGCTCTGCTGGCGGAGCGGCGGAGTGCACTCATTACCGCAGCGGTTACAGGGCGCATCGATCTGGCAACGGGGAGAGGGGCGGATCAGTCGTGAGTTCCGAGGTCTACATGGAGAAGGTGTTCGAGGCAGCCATAGCGACCGAGCTGGGCAACGCGCTAGGCTGGGACAAAGGACTCTCCAACGGCTACCGGCCTGATCTGGGGTTGGACACCGGTGAACTGTTCACGTTTATCGGTGCTACGCAGAAGCGTGCCTTCGATAAGCTGATCACTGCCTACGGCGATCTGCCTACGGCGCAGCGCGAGTTCGCGGCGCGGGTGGCTTCCGAGATTGACAAGCGGGGCGCGCTTGACGTGCTGCGCAACGGGGTCAGGGACCGGGGTGCAACCATCCAGCTCTGCTACTTCCGGCCGGGGCACACATTGGCCGCCAGCGCGCTCGACGACTACAACGCCAACCGGCTTACCGTTGTCCGACAGCTGCGCTACTCGGCGAAGACACAGGACGAGCTCGACCTCACCCTGTTCGTCAATGGGATCCCGATCGCTACGGCCGAGCTGAAGAACCCGCTGACCGGTCAAGACGTCGAGAGCGCGAAGAAGCAGTACCGTACGGATCGTGACCCGAAGGAACTGATCTTCGCGCGGCGTACCCTCGTGCATTTTGCTGTTGATCCGCATCTAGTTTTCGTGACGACCCGCCTAGCTGGCGCGGAGACGCGATTCCTGCCCTTCAACGTCGGAACCCACGGCCCGGGGCGGTCCGGGGGCGCTGGTAACCCGCCCGCCGACGATGGCGATTACCAAACCTCCTACCTGTGGCGGCAGGTGTGGCAGCGCGACAACTTTCTGGACTTGCTGCACCGCTTCGTGCACGTCGCGGTGCCGAAGAAGGGTCGGCCGAATCCGCACAGCAGCCCGATGGTGTTCCCGCGTTTCCACCAGTGGCACGCGGTGCGGGAGATGACCAGGCACGCGCTGCGGGAGGGTGCCGGGCACAACTACCTGATCGAGCACTCGGCCGGCTCGGGGAAGTCGAACACGATCGCCTGGCTGGCGCACCGGCTTTCCACGCTGCACGATGCCGGGAGTAAGCCGGTCTTCGACAAGGTCATCGTGATCACCGATCGGGTCGTGTTGGACCGGCAGTTGCAGCACACGATCTACCAGTTCGATCACGTGCCGGGAGTGGTCAAGAAGATCGACGAGGACGCGCAGCAGCTTGCCGCCGCGTTGACCGGCGCGACCAGCCGGGTCATCATCACGACGCTGCAGAAGTTTCCGTTCATCCTCGACAAGGTGTCGCAGCTCGCCGACCAGCGGTACGCGGTGATCATCGACGAGGCGCACTCGTCGCAGTCCGGGGAGTCGGCGAACGCGCTGAAGAAGGCGCTGGGCCGGCTCGGCTCCGACGAGATCGACGACGACGGCGATCCGCTTACCGCGGCGGCGCTGGCGCGTGGCAAGCACGCCAACCTGTCCTACTTCGCGTTCACCGCCACCCCGAAGCAGAAGACGCTTGAGATCTTCGGGACCCGTCGCCCGGACACCGGCGACATGGGGCCGTTTCACGTCTACTCGATGCGGCAGGCCATCGACGAGGGCTACATCCTCGACGTGCTGCGCAACTACATCACCTACGAGGCGCGCTGGCGCCTCGCCAACGCGGCCGTCGAAGCGGCAGAGTCCGCCGATCCCGAGGTCGACCCCAAGAAGGCCAAGGCCAAGCTGGTACGCGCCGCGGAGCTGCACCCGGAGTCGCAAGATCAGCGGGCGCAGATCATCGTCGAGCACTTCCGCAGTGAGGTTGCCGAGCGGCTCGGCGGGCGTGCCAAGGCGATGGTGGTGACCCGCTCCCGCGAGCACGCGCTGCGGCTCTATCAGGCGGTGCGCCGCTACATCGACCGGCGCGGGCTGACCGACTGCACGCCGCTCGTCGCGTTCTCAGGGACGTTGACGCTCGACAACATTGACTACACCGAGTCCCGTCTCAATGGGATCTCGGAGGCGGGGCTGCCGGACGCTTTCGCGTACACCGTGGCCGATGACCCGCAGGCCGCGGCGCGCAAGCAGACCGAGTACCGCATTCTGATCGTGGCCGAGAAGTACCAGACCGGGTTCGACCAGCCGCTGCTGACCGCGATGTACGTGGACAAGCCACTGACCGGTGTCGCCGCCGTGCAGACGCTGTCCCGGCTCAACCGGACGCACCCGGCGAAGACTCAGGACGACGTCTTCGTGCTGGACCTCGCGAACAAGGCCGAGGACATCCAGGCCGCGTTCGCGCCCTACTTCGAGACCACGATCACCGAGCCCACCGACCCGAACCTGCTCTACGACAAGCAGCGCGACGTCATGGACCACCAGCTGCTCGTCGAGAGCGAGCTGGACGGCTTCGTGGCGGCGCTGTTCAGCGCGGACGACGCGTCCATGACCGAGGCGCAGAAGCAGCGGGCGCACGCCGAACTCAACCGGTGGCTGGAGCCGGCGGTCGACCGCTTCAAGGCGCTCGCCGAGGACGACCGTGACCAGGCCGAGGCGTTCCGGTCCGAGGCGAGCGATTACGTCCGGGCGTACGGCTTCCTTGCCCAGGTCGTCGGGTTCGCCGACCCCGACCTGGAGCGGCTCTACCAGTACTGCCGATTCCTCGTCCGGCGGTTGCCCCGGGAGCGTGGCGCCGGGGTCGACATCGGCGAGACGACCCTCAGCCACCTGCGCATCACCAAGATCGCCGAGGAGGACGTGTCGTTGAAGCCCTCCGGTGAGCAGATGATCGCCGGGTTCTCGGCAACGGCCGGCGCCGCAGGTGAGGTCGAGGAGTTGCCGCTCAGCGAGGTCATCAAGGACCTGAACGAGCGGTTCGGGTACGACCTGTCGACCTCGGACCAGGTTCTCATCGCGCAGCAGATCATCACGCTGGCCGAGGACGAGAAGATGCAGCAGGTGGCGCTGCACAACGACATGGAGAAGTTCGCCCAGGTCGCCGACCCGGAGATCGACGCCATCGTGGCTCGCAACCATGAGCGGAACACGGCGTTCGTCAACCGCTACTTCGACGACCCGGACTTTCAGACCGTGATGCGGACCGAGGCGCGGCGCCGTGCGTACAAGCTGATCCAGAGCCCGGCCCGGACCGAGGCGTTGCGCCAGCTGCGTGCCCAGGCCCAGCGCCACACGGACGGCGATTCATAGCTGATCGGCTGGGCGCGTAGGGGCGACCAACCACAGTGGATCGTGAGACAGTGAGCCGTCAGCGACCCGGAGAATCTGTGGAGACGGGGCATGGACGAGGACTGGACACTGGCGGATCGCTACCGGATCGGCGGGCCCATCGGCAGCGGCGGCATGGGGCAGGTCTGGACCGCGCACGACCTCCAGCTGGACCGCGAGGTCGCCGTCAAGCTGATGAACCAGCCCGCTCTCCCGATCGGTACGCCGGAGACCGAGGAACTGTTGGCGGCGGCAGCTGCGGACCGCGAGCGATTCCTGCGCGAGGTCCGCACCACCGCACGGCTCGAGCTGCCCGGCGTCCCCGCCGTGTACGACGTGGGTGTCGATCCGGAGAAGAACCAGCTTTTCCTGGTCCTGCAGCTCATTCACGGCTCGACTCTGGCCGACCTCATCTCCTCCTACGACGCCGCGGAGCCGGCGCCCGTGTCGTGGTGTGCGGCGGTGGCAGCACAGGCCGCCGCCACCCTGGCCGACGTGCACCGGGTCGACATCGTGCACCGCGACATCAAACCGTCGAACATGATGGTGCACACCGACGGGCAGGTGAAGATCCTCGACTTCGGTGTTGCGCTCCTACAGGGGGCCCGGGCGCTGCCGAAGCTCACCCAGCTCGGCGCGACAGTCGGCACGCCGCCCTACATGTCCCGGGAACAGGCGCTCGGCAATCCGGTCGGGCCGCCGAGCGACATCTACGGGCTCGGCTGTGTGCTTTACGAGATGCTGACCGGCCGGGTGCCGTTCATCCAGACGAGCAGCCGCTCCTATCGCGATCATCACGTCAACAGTGAGCCGCCGTCGCTGCGTGCCGCCCGCCTCGACGTACCCGCCGAGATCGACCAGCTCTTTCAGGCGATGCTCGCCAAGCTGCCGGCCGACCGGCCCAGTGCGACAGCTGTCTACGAGACACTGCTTCCGCTTGCGCAGGCCGTCGAGGGAGGCATCGACGACCGTGACCCACGGCGGCCGTTCCTGCGCCCGCTGGCGCCCCGCAGGCCGAGGCGTCAGCCACCCGCCTCGCAGGTGGCGCCGATGACTGTGGACGAAGCGGTGGACATCATTGAGCGGGTGTCTGAGCTGACCGAGGACGACCAGGTCCACGCGGCCATCGCTCTGCTCGATGAGGCCGTGGCCAGGCCCACCGGACAGCCGGTGATCGATCTTGAGCTGAAGATCCGGCTCGGGACCTTCCTGAGCCTCGCTGAGGAGAGCACGCGGGCGGCCGCGGTCCTGGACGAGGTGCTGCTTCAGCTCGACGGTGATGAACGGGCCCCGGAGCTGCGCTATCAGGCCGGGGCCAGCCACGCCGCGATCGGCAACTTCGACATCGCCGTGCGCTACCTGACGTCGGCGCTCACCGATGCGGGCGCCGATGACACGTTCCGGCGTGACGCATCGTACCAGCTCGGCCTGCTGTTGCCCTTGGTCGGCCGGACAGCCGACGGCATACGCGTGCTGGGTTCGCTGCGGCCCCAGTTGGTCAGCGAGTTCGGCGCCGACTCGGTGCACGTCGCGTCGTTGGACCGACGCATCGCACGGCTCGAACGGCCGGAGTGACCCGGCTACAGGTCACCGTCGACGGGCAGTTCCTCGGATCGAAGCACCGACTCAGCCACCGAGACCAGCGAGCCCATGTCGCCGACCTGCCAGCGCACTGGTCCCTGCACGGCGACCGGAGCCTGCTCCCACTTGGCCTCGGACCAGATATGGTGCACCAGCCCAGTGGGAGAATATTGCTTTCCGTCGTAGGCCCAGAGCAGCGGCCTCGAGCGATGGTTGACCCAGGTGGCCCGGCTCCGGCGATCGTTCTCCGCCAGCCAGGTCGCTACGGCAGCCCTCTCGTTTTCTGAGCTGGGCTGATAGGTCAAGGACGCTCCGTCCTTGATCCGGCCGGAGTCGACCACGATCGAGACAGTGTTGCGCCGGCGCGTCCGTTGCCGGGGTAGCTTCGCTTGATAGCCCTCCGGGATAACCGGCACCGGTGCACCTTTGCCCATGTCCGCCAGCGTCTGGAGGGCGAGCTTGCGGGACCGGTCCGGGCTGCCGAGGGTGCTGCCGATGAATGACGTCGTGCCATAGGTGTCATCGATGTTCTTGATAAGCCGCGCCGTGACCTCGGCGGTCAACGCGGGCATCTGGGCAAGGACGTTGTCCCAGTCCGCGTCGATGTCGTCTACGTCGTCGCGGCCGATGTGCTGAAACACCAGATGAGCGATGAGCAGGTCGCCATGCTCGGCGATGGAGGCGGCGCGGCCCTCCCGCTCCGCTCGCTTCTCGTGCAGCGCCTCCTGCACCGCGCGCAGCAGTAGCGCTGAGCGCCAGATCTCCAATGCGGTAGGCGGTGGCGAGAAGAGCAGCGTGTAAGCGCCGCGAGGCCCTTCCTCCCACAGCAGATCCGGGTCTCGCTTGGCACGGACCGTAAGCTCAGTGTTGTGATGCGCGCAGGCCAGCGCGATCGCGGCCTGAACCACCGAACAACCCGCGTCCGGCGCCGGATCGAGTTCTCCCCGCTTGATCACGTACGTCTTCTGCAGAGTCAGACGGAAGTCGTCCCGGATGCCGGCCTGCACCGGGTCAAGGGCGACGTAGTCCCGCCTCTCCACGTGATTCTGAGTGTTGTTTGCCTTGGTGATCGCGTTGGGAAGTGCGACATCCTCGGCGCCGGTGACGATGACCCGAACGTTCACCATCGCGTTGGCGGCCACCTCCGGGTTGGTGATCATGGCCTCCGCCACCGCCGACACGGTTTGAGCGCCATTGACGACGCTTGCGCCGCGCAACTGCAGGCTAACCGCACCATGCGGCGCGCTACGGCTGAAGGGAACCGCCTTCAGCTCATCGCAGAGGACGGTGATGCCGTTGTTAAAATAGAAGAACATCTGTGGATCCGTCGTGAGGGTCTCCACGAGCGACTGGTTGACCTGGGTGAGCCCGAGAGACCGTCTGATATTACGGCTCAGGAGTTGATCGCCGTGCTCCTGAGCCCAGGCTGCGACGTCGCCCACCGGTACACAGCCGCTGTAGGCGTCGTGTGGCCCGGGGTATCGGTACCAATCGGTCATGCCGACGGTCAGGTCGACCGTGGGCTCCGAGATCTCCGATTGGATCTGCTGCCAGATCTGCGGCGCGAGACGCACCTCCCAGGTGAGGGCCGTGCCGAGAGTATTGAATTCCCCGCATACGTCATCGAGGCGATTGACAACATCGTCAGATACCTGCTGAGACCCGTAGAGGG
The DNA here is from genome assembly GCF_030811575.1 of Catenuloplanes nepalensis. Classification (GTDB taxonomy): domain Bacteria; phylum Actinomycetota; class Actinomycetes; order Mycobacteriales; family Micromonosporaceae; genus Catenuloplanes; species Catenuloplanes nepalensis. The sequence continues at coordinate 1,760,059 of NZ_JAUSRA010000001.1, forward strand.
CCAGGACGATGGTGATTCGAGCGTGCGGCTGATCAAGGACTGCGCGGACCCGTCCCTCCAGCGCCTGCAGCTTTGGGTTCAGTTTCGAGTACTCCTGGTGGTCAAGCTTGCGAAGCCCGTCGATGATCTTCAGGACGTCGGCCACACCGATGCCGGCCTCGCCGCGGTGGTTCCATTTCGCCTGAACGAGCCACAGGTGCGGGGTTCCATCGCCGATCGCCACGGCGTCGATGCCATAGTCGTTGCGGCCGTCCACCACCATCGCGGCAGCCTCGGCGGGAGTGCAGCCAGCCTTGTCTCGGACGATCAGCGCCGCCAGTGCACGCGATGCGAACGCACGGTCTCGCTCCACAGGACTGGGATTCGTGATATCACTGATGTCGATGTGTGGGCCGAATTGGTTCCGAAGCGCGGTTTCGACGAGGCGTGCCTGGCGGGGCACCTGTGTCTTGCCGGTTCGAGAACTTCCGGTGGTAGACATGCAGCGCTCCCTGACGGGCCGGTAGTCGAGTAGTCATGTGATGATGCAGGGTGCCTGTCGGCTCGTGCCAGCCTATTCGCGCGAGTCACGCCGATTCCTTTTTGGACGAACGTCGTCGATCAGGAGACAATCGGCTACTCGGCCTGACCTTCCGGTAGATCCGGCTGGTCGATCGAGGCGGCGTTCCTGGGCCGCTTGACGCTGATGACAACGTCCTTGCCGGCATACTTCTTGATCAGGAAAATGAGGTTCTGGCCGTCCACGAGTTGCATCCGCCCGTGCTCGTAAGCCTTCTGGCGGCCGCCGGACGTGAACCAGGACGTCGTGACCAGGATGCCTCGTCCCGCCTTCTTCTCCTCCATGGCGCCGGCGAGCTCGCGGATGTGGTTGACCCCGACGACGTTCTTGTAGTGCTTGGCCTGGATGATGGTTACCCCGCCGACGAACGGATCCGGGTTCTTGACCACGGCGTCCACGCCGTCATCCTTGCTGGACGTGGTAGTCCAACCCTGCATGCCCATCGCCTCGAAGACCTGCCGCACCAGATGCTCGAACTCGCCATGACCCATCTGCATGAGGTCCGGCCGGTGGTCGAGGGTTGAGACGGCGTCGAGACCCTCGATGAACGCGAACCTGCTGAGGTCGAAGACCAGGATCGGCTCGATCGGCTTCAACGCGTACGGGTGCTCGGACACGCGGGCGCGGAGGTGGAGCAGACAGTCGGCCGGCCTGACGCGGTCCAGCACGAGCTGCTCGAACGTCGCCCGCTCAATGTCCAGACTGATCAAGCAGGGATACTCCTGCCTGCCGGTAGCCGGGTTGATCGAGTCCACGTGCCCATTGAAGGCGATTCCCCGTAGGTGCGCGTCTGCGTCGAACAGGTCTCGCAGCGCAAGCAGCGTCACCTGCGCGATGGCATCGCGGTACAGCCTCTTCACCTCTACGTCCGGACGTTTCGTCTCGACGATGGTGTCCGGGTTCTGACCGCTCTGGACATGTCGGAACGACTTCGCGGTCGGCACGACGTCGGTTCCGGGCAGCTGTAGCTGAACCACCAGCTGCTCCGCCTCGGGGTTGAACGCGACCTCGGCGCGGCGCGGAAACTGAGGCGGCAGAAGCAATCGGGAAAGCACCTGCTCGCAGTACCGCTCTACGGCCTCCCGGCGTCGCTCGCCGAGCGCCGCAATCTCGGCGTCGATCTGGCGGTTATGCTCGGCGCAGTCAGCCCGCTCCTGCGCCACCCGGGAATCGAACACTGAGCGTGCCTGCACAAGTCGCTGCTGGCGTTCACGCTCGCTGTTCTGCCACGATACGGTCGCGTCGTGGAAGCGCTGGCGCGCCCTTGCCACCGCAGCCTGATGACGCTCTCTACCGCCGAACACAGTCGACAGCATTCCCGGCGCGGCAGGCTCAAACTGCCGCCAGTCGGGCGGCTCAGCCGGGCTTGCGAGATGCCCGGGGTTGAACACCATCCGCGGAACCGTTCGCTTGAACCGCTGCATATCAATCTTGGCTGTGCGACGTAAGCCCTCGACCAGTAGTTCGTCGAGCATTGCCGCCCAACGTGTGACATCGGCGGTTCTGCGTTCGGCTTCTTCTCGGCGCGAGGCGAGGTGCTTCGCCTTCTCCTCGCGCTCGGCAGCAGCGGCGGCTCGCTCGGCGGCACGTTGATCGCGCTGAGCCTGCCTCAGCTGGTTCTGCTGCACCCGGTAGAAGTCTGAGCTGCCCGATCGCCTGTTCGAAGCCATTCGCCACCCATCGACGCCGTCGACCCAGGTTATCGAGAAGGCCAACGTCCGTCGAGACCTCAAGTGTCCGCGCGGTCGCCGTCGGTGGATGTTACTGTGCGTCAATGTCGCCACCTGCCACTCGGCTGTGCGGGCTGCATTGATGAGAGTCGTTTGAGGGCGCTGTTGGCGGGTGCGGCTGAAGGCCTGGAATGCATGAGCACCCATGTGGTGCACATAACCCATACGTGAGGAACCTGACTTGCGCCCGCATCGCCTACCGTAGGCGGCAGGTCGTGGACCCCCGGCGTACGCGGAGACGACGCATCCGCGCCGGTCGCCCAGCGCACACCCAGCGGAAGACTCCCGCGCACGCGGGGGTCTTCCGTTTCCCAGGTCGAGCTTGTAGTGCTTCGTGTACTCGTCCCCGCGCACGCGGGGGGCCTCCCGGACGAGACGGACGCGGGGCCGCGCTCACCGACTCGTCTCCGCGCACGCGAGAGTTTCCGTGACGCAGGCACAACGGGTGGGCTGGTCCCGCTCGTTCGCGCACCTCGTCACTCACCCGGCAAGCGGCCGGCCACGGCTGCTGCTCTCACCGCCATCGGAGGACCCGCCGTGCTGAACCGCCGGCTACTCGCCCTGGCCGTCCGTCAGCGTGGCGGCCTCGCGCTGCTCGTGCTCATCGGTGTTTGATCACCGTTACGTACGCCGGCGAGGGCCTACTCATCGCCCGTGTCCTCGCGACCGTCCTCGACGGCCGCGCCTGGACCGACGCGCTGCCCGCGGTCGCCAGCGTCGCCGTCCTGCAAGTGGCCCGTGCCGGGCTCACCTGGTTGCGGGAAACGCTGGCCGCCGACGTGGCCGGGCAGATCAAGGACGACGTCCGCGTCCGGCTGCTGGACCGGCTGTTCGCGCTCGGCCCCGGCTACACCGTCCGCACCCGCACCGGGAAACTGCAGTCCACCATGGTCGACGGCGTCGAAGCGCTCGAACGGTACTACGCCGCCTTCCTGCCCCAACTGGTCGCATCGCTGATCGGCGCGATCGCGCTGACCGGATACGTGTGCGTGCTCGATCCGGTCGTCGGCGCGACCGTAGCCGGATGCGGGCTGCTGATGGCGTTCGCGCCGTGTATCTCCCGGCGGGTGATGTCCGCGCCGATGGCCCGCTGGTTCACCGCCTACCGCGACCTCTACGCAGACACGCTCGACGCGGTGCAGGGCCATGGTCACGCTCAAGTGCGTCAACGCGCACCACCGACTCGGTGCGGCGCTGGCCGGCCGATCCGCAGCTTCGCCCGGGACTCGCCCGGCTGGTCGTGGCCAGCAGCGCCTACGAGTTCGTCATCGGGCTCGCGGCCGGCGCCGGCACCAGCTTGGCGATCGGTGCTGGCGCGCTGCGCACCGCCACCGGCCACCTCGACCTGGCCACGCTGCTGATCATCCTGCTGCTGTCCCGGGAGCCTCCGCCGACTGACCGACCTCGGCAAGGCCTTCCACGCGGGCTATCCTGGCCTCGCCGCCGCCGACGGCATCTTCGCGCTGCTGGACGCACCCGCCCCGGTGACCTTCACGGGTGAGGTCGCGACAACCTTTCAAGATCCGCCGAGGGTACGACTGGAGCACGTCACCTTCGCCTATCGGGCCGACGCGCTGGACGACGTCACCTTCACCGGCGCGCCCGGCGGAACGACCGCGCTGGTCGGCCGGTCCGGGGCCGGGAGGAGCACGGTGGTGGCGCTGCTGCTCCGGTTCTTCGACCCGGGCGGCGGCGTGGTGAGCGTCAACGGGCACGACCTGCGCCAACTGCCACTGCCGTCGCTGCGCGGGCCGATCTCGGTGGTCTCCCAGGACACCTACCTGTTCCACGGCACGGTCCGGGACAGCCTGCTGCTCGCCGCGCCCTCCGCCTCCCCCGGAAGCGGTCGAGTAGGCGGCGCGGGTCGCGGCGGCACACGACTTCATCACCGCGCTGCCGGAGGGATACGACACCATGATCGGCGAGCGCGAAACGCGGCTGTCCGGCGGCGAACGCCAGCGCCTCGCCATCGCCCGCGCGCTGCTCAAGGACGCGCCGATCCTGGTGCTGGACGAGGCCACCTCGGCGATCGACACGGTCAACGAGACCGCCATCCAGCCGCGCTGGACCGGCTCACCGCGCGCCGCACCACGATCGTTATCACCCAACGGCTATCTACCGTCCGCGACGCCGACCACATCGTTGTCCTCGACGCGGGGCGCGTCGTGGAATCCGGGCCGCCGCAACGGTTGCCCACGCTCGGGGCGCTTATCAGCGGCTCGCAGCAGTCGCGACCGTGCCGGGCTGGCTCGCGTGCCACGCCCGGGCGCAGGGCGACACGGTCAGGGCGGCGAACGCGGACCTGACCGCGGAGACCGTCGACGCGATCCAGGGACTGCGGGAACTCACCGTCTTTGACTTGACCGCCGTGCGTCAGGACACGGTGTCGCGCGCGGCCGGCCGACTGCGGCGCGCTCAGCGCGCGCACGCCTCGCGCGGCGGCATGGAGAAGGCGGCGATCGACGCGCTCGTCACCGTGGGGACGCTCGCGGTGCTGCTCGCCGCCGGGATCCTCACCGCGGGCGGACGGATGAACGTGGCCGTGTTCCCGGTCGCGGTCGTCATCGCCGCGTTCTCGTTCACGCCGGTCATCACGGTCGCGGCCCGGGACCTGAACCTGGCCGCCGCGGCCGCCGCCCGGATCACCGGCCTGCTCGCGCAGCCGTCACCCGTACCCGAGACGGCACTGTTGTGATCTTCCTGATACCGCGATCGCGTTCCATCACGTCGAGTTCCACTACCGGTCCGGCCTGCCACCGGCGGTCACCGGGCTGCGTCTGGACATCCGGAGGGCAGCAGCCTCGCGCTCGTCGAGCACTCCGGCGCGGGCCGGTCGACCACCGCGCACCTGCTGCTGCGCTTTTCGACCCGCAGCACGGGCGGATCACCATCGGCGGTGCCCACCTGCGCGACATCCCGCTCGACCGACTGCGGGAGCTGGTCACGTTCGTACCGCAGGAGGCCTATCTGTTCCACGGCAGCGTCGCCGACAACCCGCGCCTTGCCTCGCCGCACGCCACCGACGACGACATGTGCCGGGCGGCCCGTGCCACCGGCGCGCACGAGTTCGTCACCGCGCTGCCCGACGGGTACGGCAGCATCGTGGGGGGAGCGTGGCGCCCGGCTGTCCGGCGGGCCGCGGCAGCGGATCGCGCTCGCCCGGGCGCTGCTGACCACCGTGCCGTTCCTGTTGCTGGACGAGCCGGTCCCCAACCTCGACGCGGAGACCGAGCGCATCCTGTCCGACGCCATGTCCGGCATCATCGCCGGCCGCACCACCCTGATCATCGCTCACCGCCTCTCCACCATCCGCACCGCCGACCGCATCGTGGTCCTCGACGGCGGCCGGCTCGTGGAGACCGGCGACCACGACAGCCTGGTCGGCGCCGGCACGCACGCCCGCCTGATCGCCGATCAGCTGACCCGCGCATAGCCGCAACGTCCTGGAGTTGTCCGAACCTTCAAGCTGGCACGGCGCGTCCAATCAGGCTCGCGTCGTGGGAACTCCTGCGTGGACGGACGTTGTTCAGGCTTCGGCGGCTTTGTTCGGTGTTGTCGGTGGCATGTTCGGCATCGCCGGCTACTACAAGAACAAGCGGACGACCGAGGCGACGGAAGACGCGGCCGTTTCTGCGCGAGTCTCGGCTGATGCGGCGAGAGATGCCTCGGAGTCCGCCCGGCGTTCGGCCGAGGAAGCAGCCGCTGCGAACAGGCTTGAGGCGGAGCGACGCCATGACGATCTGGCACCGTCCCCTCCTGCCGGCGGACTGCAGACGGAGATCGTTCTGACGAACCGGGTGCTGACCCAGCACAACACCACCGATAGCTGGCAGCGCCTGTCAAAGATCGTCAACGAGACAGGCGCGGCCACCCACGTGGCATACAGCCTGCCGGAGTGCACACCGACGAACCTTCCGTCGTCGCCGAGCACGAACACGATGCGCTGCTACCCGGTGATCGGACCCGACCCGGCGAATCCGGGCCGCGACATGACCGAGTGGTGGCACAAATACGTGGTCGCCTCGGTCACCGAGATCGACATCCAGCTGACGAACGGCGCCCAGGCGCTGGGCGATCACTTGCCGGCGGTGCGTGGCGAGGCATCTCCGAGCCTGATGCGGGGATCGGGCCCGGCGACCCGGCTCCCGGACGGCTGGGACACGCTCGCCGGCGAGCGCGGCGCCCGGCTCTCCGGCGGCCGGCGCCAGCGCCTCGCGATCGCCCGCGCCCTGGTCCGCGACCCACGGGTGCTGCTGCTCGACGAGGCCACCTCGGCGCTGGACGGCCAGTCCGAACGGCTCGTGCAGCAGGCGCTCGGCCGGCTGATGCGCGGCCGCACCACGTTCGCCGTCGCCCACCGCCTCTCCACCATCCGCAACGCCGACCGGGTGGCCGTGCTGTCGGCCGGCCGCCTCGTCGAGCTCGGCCCGCACGACGAGCTGCTCCGCCGCGGCGGCCTGTACTCCCGCCTGTTCCGCGCGCAGACCGCCGCCTGAGACGGGCCCCGCGCGCAATTCTCAGCCCTCGGCCCGCGCTGCCGATGGGAGGTTGTGATCTCGGAGTGGCCGGAAGAAACGCTGTACGACGGCGTGCGTACCCGAGTGGTCCGGGTGCGCTCGGCGGGCGGTACCCGGTCGGTCATCTGCAAGCGGCCGTTGGGGCCGGGCGCGGCGGACCGGCTGCGCCGCGAGCTGTCGGTGCTGCGCCGGCTGGACGGTGTCGTGGGGACGCCGAGGCTGGCGCCGGGCGCGGCCGACGACGGCGCTCTCGTCTTCGTCGACATGCCGGCGCGCACGCTGGACACGTTTCCGGTGCCGTGGGAGGTCGTGCCGTTGCTGGATCTGGCGTGCGGGCTGGCCGAGGCGCTGGCGGCGGTGCATCGCCGCGGGGTGGTGCACCGTGACGTCTGTCCGGCCAACATCCTGTTGCCGGTCGTCGACGGCGCGCCGGCGCCGGGCGGGCAACCCACGCTGATTGACTTCGAGCTGTCCACGACGCCGGCCGAGGAGCGGTTCGCCGCTGTCCAGGAACAGGAGCTCGCGGGTACGTTGCCGTACCTGGCGCCGGAGCAGACCGGGCGTACCGGCCGGCCGGTGGACCATCGCGCCGACCTGTACGCGCTGGGTGCGACGTTGTACGAGGTGGCCACCGGCGAGCCGCCGTTCGGCCGCGGCGGTGATCCGCTGCGACTGGTCCACGACCACCTGGCCCGGGTGCCGGTGGCGCCGGCCGAGGTGAACCCGCGCATCCCGGCGCTGCTGTCGGCGATCATCATGCGGCTGCTGGGTAAGGAGCCCGAGCAGCGATATCAGAGCGGCGAGGGCCTCACCTACGACCTGGGCCGGCTCCGCGAGGCGCACCGCAGCGGCGGCACGGCGGCTGTCGTGCTGGGTGAGCGGGACTTCGCGATGCGGCTGGCGCCGCCGGCCCGGCTGATCGGCCGCGACGGTGCCCTGGCGGAGCTGCGGGCGCTGTTCACCGCGGCGGTCGACGGCACCTGCGGGGTCGCGCTGGTCACCGGGGCGCCCGGTGTGGGCAAGACCGCGCTGATCGAGCACCTGCGCCCGGACGTGACCGCGGCGGGCGGCCGGTTCGTCACCGGCAAGTTCGACCAGTACCGGCGTGATCTCGGCGCGGACGCGGTGTTGCAGGCGTTCTGTGCCCTGGGCGCGCAGTTGCTGTCCGAGCCGGACGAGGAGGTCGCCCGGCTGCGGTCCCTTCTGCTGGAGGCGCTGGGCGCCGACGCGGCGCTCGCGGCAGCGGCGTTGCCGCCGTTCGCGACGCTGCTGGGCGTGGCACCCGAACAGACCGTCGATGAGCCGCGCCGGGCCGCCGCCCGGATGCGGCACGTCGGCCGCGCGCTGCTGCGCGTCGTCGCGGGCAGCGCGCACCCGGTGGTCATCTTCGTCGACGACCTGCAATGGGCGGGACCGGCCGCGTTCCGTTTCCTGGACGGGATGCTGGACGGGCCGGACCTGCCCGGGGTACTTGTGCTGGGCGCATTCCGGGAGGCCGAGGTGGACGCGGCACACCCGCTGACCGCGGTGCGGGCCCGGGTGCACCGCGTGACCGGCGGTGGCAGCGGCGAGTTGCGCCTGGACAATCTGGCGCCGGCCGAGCTGGGCGCGTTGCTGGCCGAGACGCTGCGGCTGCCCGTGATCGAGGCGGCGCCGCTGGCCGAGGCGCTCGCCGCGCGGACCGGCGGGAACCCGTTCGACACGCTGGAACTGGTCAACGCGTTGCGCCGCGAGGGCGCGCTGGTGCCCGACGGCTGTCGATGGCGCTGGGATCCGGCGACGCTGCGCCGCTTCGTCAGCAGCGGTGACGTGGTCGACCTGCTCGCCGCACGCATCGAGGCGCTGCCCGCGCGGACCCGGCGCCTGCTCGAGGTGATGGCCTGCCTGGGCGGCGACATCGACCTGCGGCTGCTGCGCGTGGCCTGCGGCGAGCCGGCCGCCGTGGTCGACACCGCGTTGCTGCCCGGCGTGGAGGACGGCCTGATCGTGGTGCACCGCGCGGGTGCCGCGGTGGCGAGCTTCCGGCACGACCGTGTGCAGCAGGCGGCACATGCCCGGCAGGATCCGCACGAGCGGGCGCGGCTGCACCTGGCGCTGGCCCGGCGGCTGGCGGCCGAGCCCGATCACGCTCTCGTCGCGGCGGAGCAGTACCTGCCCGCGGTCGACGCGCTGCCCGGCGAACCGTTCGAGCCGGGTGAACGGCACACGGTGGCGTCACTGCTGCGCGCGGCCGCGACCGCGGCCCGGCTGATCAGCAACTACAGCACGGCAGAGAAGCTGCTGGCGGCGGCGGTCCGCACGGCGGGCCCCGCGGACCCGTCGTACCGCGACCTTCAGACGGATTGGCACGCCGCCCTGTGCAGCCTGGGTCGCTTCGCCGAGGCCGACGAGGTGTACCAGATGTTGGCGGCGGACGGCCCGGACCCGGTGCGGCACGCCGAAGCGGCCTGCGCCCAGATCGTCGGCCTGACCAACCGCAGCAGGCCCGCCGAGGCCCTGGCGCTGGGGCTCGACCTGCTCGACCGGCTCGGCGTGGCGGTGGCGCGCGGCGACGCGCTGGGTCCGGGCATCGACACCGGCCTGGACGCGATGTACGACTGGCTGCGCCACGGTGACGCCGAGGACGACCTGCGCCGCCCCGAGCTCGCCGACCCCCGGCTGGTCGCGGTCGCCCGGGTGATCAGCCGGCTGATCCCGCCGTCGTTCTACGCCGACCCGGTGACCATGGCTTGGCTGGTCGTGCGGGCCGGTCAGGTGTGGGCGGTCCACGGGCCGGCCGCCGCGCTGGTCGGCGTGCTCAGCTGCGCCTCGTTCGTCACCGTGCCGATGCGAGGTGACTACCGGACCGGGTACGAGGTCGAACGCCGGGTCATCGCGGTCGGCGAAGCCCGGGGGTACGAACCGGACACCGCACAGGCCAAGTGCCAGCACGCGATCGGCTCCATCACCTGGTTCGCGCCCCTGGAGGTCGGCGTGCGCCTGGCCCGCGACGCCCGCGACGGACTGCTGCGCGGGGGTGACCTGCAGAACGCGGCCAACACCTACTACGCGACGGTGCCACAGATGCTCGACTGCGCCGCCGGCCTGGACGAAGACGCCGCCGAGGTGGACGCCGCCCTGGCACTGTGCGAGCGGATCGGATACGGCCACGCCGCGGCGACCTTCCAGTCGTACCGCTGGTTCATCCAGGCCATGCGCGGGGAGAGCGACGACGCTTTCGACCTCGCGACCCTCGCCGGCAACCCGCTCGCGGCGGCGAACTTCCACCTGACCCGGGGCCTGGCCGCGGCGATCTACGCCGACGGCGCCGACCTGGCCCGGCACGTGGCCGCGCTGATGCCGCTGCTACCGTCCGTCAACGTCGCCTTCCACTACGCGGTGCCGCACGTGCTGGCCGCGCTGAGCGCGGCCGCGCGGGTCCGGGACGCCGGGGGCGAGGAACGGGCGGCGGCCCTCGCCGAGCTGGACCGCAGCCGGGACTTCCTGGCCGCACGCGCCGCCGATCAGCCCGGCAACTACCGGCACCTGCACCGCTTGACCGAAGCCGAGCGGGCCTGGGCGACCGGCGACGTCCACGCTGCGGCGACCGCGTTCGACGCGGCCCTGTCCGACGTGTGCGGCGCCGGCCGGCCGTGGCACGCGGCGCTGATCGCCGAACGCGCCGGGCTGTTCTTCCTGGCGTACCCGATGGAGCACGCCGGGCAGCGGCTGCTCGCCGACGCCTGCCGCGGCTACGCCGGGTGGGGAGCGCTCGGCAAGGTCCGCGCGATGCACCGGCGACATCCGTTCCTCGCCTCGGCGTTGACCGAGCCGATCCCCGGCGCGCGGGCGCTGGGTACCTCGCAGAGCGTCAACGTGTCCACCGAGACGATCGACCTGATGGCCGTGCTGGAGGCGGCCCGCGCGCTGAGCTCCGAGACCAGCCTCGACCGTCTGCGTATGCGCGTGCAGGAGGTCCTCAGCGCGGTGACCGGCGCCACCACGGTCCGGGTGATCCTCTGGGACGACCGGAGCGGCGGCTGGACGCTGCCCGCCGACGCCGGGCACGGGACGCTGAGCCTGTCCGAGGCCGCCGACCGGGGTCTGCTGCCGCTGGCCGCACTGCGCTACGCCGAACGCACCCGCGAACCGATGCTGATCGACGACGCCTCGCGGGACGACCGGGTCGCCCGGGATCCCTACCTGGCCGGAGCGCCGCACTGCTCGCTGCTCGTCGTGCCGGTCCTCAGCCACGGCGTACCCCGGGCGATGCTGTTGCTGGAGAACCGGCTGACCCGCCGGGCGTTCTCGATGGGCCGCCTCGACGCGGTCCTGCTCATCGCCGGGCAGTTGACCGTGTCGATCGACAACGCGCTGGTCTACGCGTCGCTGGAACGCAAGGTCGCCGAACGCACCGAGGAACTCGCCGAGGCGAACCTGCGGCTGGAGCTGCAGGCCATCACCGATCCGCTGACCGGCCTGCCGAACCGGCGCCGCCTGTCCGACGTCCTGGAGAGCGAGTGGCTCCGCGGCCGCCGCTCCGGTCGGCCGCTCGGGCTGGCGATGATCGACGTCGACAACTTCAAGAGGTACAACGACCACTACGGACACCACGGCGGGGACGAGTGCCTGCGCCTGGTCGCCCGCACGATCGCCGGCGCCGTCCGTACCACCGACCTGGTGGCCCGATACGGCGGTGAGGAGTTCTGCGTCGTGATGCCGGACACCGGCGCCGACGACGCGCGACTGGTCGCCGAACGCGTCCGCCGCGCCGTCGCCGACCTGCGCGAACCGCATGCCGGCTCGGAACCCGCGATCGTGACGATCAGTGTCGGGCTGACCGCCGCCGTCCCCGCGGCCGGTCAGCCCGACGAACTCGTCAAGATCGCCGATCAGGCCCTTTATAAGGCGAAACACGATGGCCGCAATCGGGTGGCGGCCGGGTGAGAGGGCAGCCCGGCGGTGACCCTACCGTCGCCGGGCGCGCTCCGCCTGGCGCGGAGCTCAGTCGGCGGCGAGCCGTGCGCGAGCGGCGTCGGCGGCGTCGGCGACCTTCTGCCGCAGCCCGTCGAGGTGGCCGGCGGCGTAGGGCGGCATCGACCGGGGTGCGACGCCGAACGGCAGCTCGCTGCCGGTGATGGTGCGCTGATGGCTGAGGGCGTCGAAACCGGCCCGGCCGTGGTAGGCGCCGATGCCGCTCTGGCCGACGCCGCCGAACGGGGTGCCCTCGATGCCGAAGTGCAGGGCCATGTCGTTTCGGGTGACGCCACCGGATGTGGTTCGCTCGATGAAGTTCCGGAACTCGGGGGAGTCGCTGCCGTACCAGTACGCGGCCAGCGGGGACGGCCGTGCGTTGATCGCGTCTATCGTCTCGCTCACGGTGTCGTACGGGTGCACGGAGATCACCGGGCCGAAGATCTCCTCGTCGGCGACGCGCATGTCCGGGGTCACGCCGAGCAGCAGGGTCGGCGGGATCCGGCGGGTGACCGGGTCCGGCAGCGCGGGCCTCTCGTTCTCCGGCGCGATCGTGACGACGGTGGCGCCCTTCTCTCGCGCGTCCTCGATCAGGCCGGTGACGCGGGTGAAGTTGGCGTCGTTGACGCTCGTCACGTAATCGGGATTGCCGAGGATCGTGGGGAAGTAGCGGGCCATGTGGGTCTGGTACGCGGCGACGAACGCGTCCAGGCCGTGCCGCGGGACGAAGACCCAGTCCGGGCACAGGCAGAGCTGGCCGCCGTTCATCATCCGCGCGGCCGCCACCCGCGAGGCGGCGACCGCGACGTCCGCGTCCGGTCCGACGACGACCGGGTTCTTGCCACCGAGTTCGAGCGTGACCGGGACCAGGTTACGGCCCGCCGCCGCGCCGACCAGCCGCCCCACGGCCGGGGAGCCGGTGAAGAACAGGTGGTCGAACGGCATGCCGGAGAAGGCCGCCGAGGTCTGTGGGCCGCCGCGCACGACGGTGACCTCGTCCGGGTCGAGGCGGGTGGCGACGGCGCGGGCGAACACCTCGGCGGTCCGGGCGGGTACCTCGGAGAATTTGATCATCACGCGGTTGCCGGCGGCCAGTGCCTCGATCGCCGGCGTCACCACGAGGCTCACCGGGAAGTTCCACGGCCCGATCACGCCGACGACGCCCTTGGGGCGGTACTGCACGAACGTCGGCGTGCCCCGCTCGGCGGTACCTTCGATGATCCGCGGCTGCATCCACTCCTCCAGCCGGTCGCGGACGTGCGCGACATCCGGCAGCGCGCCGAGGATGTCGCTGCCGAGCGACGTCGCCGGCGGGCGGTTGCCGAAGTCGGCCATCAGCGCCTCGGCCAGCTCGTCGGCGTGCTCCAGGACCGCGAGGGACAGCCGGTCGATGCGGTCGCGGCGGACGGCCGCGCTGGGCGGCCCGTCGCGGAGGAAGGCCGCGCGCTGGGCGTCGAGCACCTCCCGCATCCGCTCCGGCGACACGTCGGGGTCGAGGATCGTGCCGGTGGACTGCGTCATCGTCATGAGAACTCCGTGTCAGTGAAGGTGGCGGCTCAGCCGAAGGTGAGGACCGGTTTGATCGTCCGGCCGGCGGCGGCGTCCTGGGCCGCGGCTTCGATGTCGGCGAACGGGTACTCGACGATGAGCTTCTCGACCGGCAGCCGTCCCTGCCGGTGCAGATCGATCAGCCGTGGGATGAAGTCGGCGGGGGCGGCGTCGCCCTCGATGACGCCGTGGATGCGGACTCCCTGTGCCATCACCGCCATGATGTCGATCTCGGTGGCGCCGCCGAGGCCGACGAGGGCGAGATCGCCGCGCCGGCGGAGGCCGCCGACTGCCTGGTTGATGACGTCGGAGCGGCCGGTCGTGTCGACCGCGTGGTGAGCGCCGCCGCCGGTGAGGTCGCGCACGGCCGCTATGACGTCACCGGCGGCCGGATCGATCGCGGCGGCCGCGCCCAGTTCGACGGCCAGCTCGCGGCGGGCGGCGACCGGATCGACGGCGACCACCGCGCAGTCCAGGCTGACGGCGGCCATCAGCGCGCTCAGGCCGACCCCGCCGGCGCCGAAGATCGCGACGGTGCCGCCCGGCTCGGGTCGCAGGACGTTGAGGACAGTGCCGGCGCCGGTCTGGACGCCGCAGCCCAGCGGCGCGGCGAGCACGGGGGATAGGTCGGCGGGGATCTTGACGGTGTTCCGCTCAGTGGCCAGCGCGTAGGTGGCGAAGCTGGACTGACCGAAGTAGTTGCCGAAGACCGGGGCGCCGTGCAGGGAGAGCGGGGAACTGCCGTCGGCCCGGGCACCGCGCGCGTTGAGGTCCATGTGCACGCAGTACGCCGGATGGCCGGCCTGGCACGGCGCGCAGGCGCCGCAGCTGAGATAGCTGAGGCAGACGGTGTCACCCGGCACGACGCCGGTGACGGTCTCACCGACGGCCTCGACGACGCCCGCCCCCTCGTGGCCGAAGACCATCGCGGAGTGCCCGGGACGCCCGTACCGCCGCATGGTCAGGTCGGTGTGGCAGATGCCGGCCGCGGTGATCCGGACGAGGATCTCGTCGGCGCGCGGCTTCTCGATGTCGATGTCGCGGATGGTGAAGGGCCCGCCGGGCGCCTCCACCAGGGCGGCTTGAATGCGCATGGTCGTTCTCCTCGGTCCGGTGTGGCGAGTGGTGGTCAGGCGTGCTCTTCCTGTAGCTGCTCGACCACGCCGTCCGCGGCGAGCGCGTCGAACTCCTCGGTGGTCATCCCCAGCACCCGGGTCAGCACGGTCCGGGAGTGCTCGCCGATCACCGGCGCGGGTTCGAGGGGCGGGTCCGCGATCGCGCCGAACAGCGCGGGGCCGTTCTCGGTCGGCATGACGTCGGCGATGCGCGGGTGGCGCATCCGGCGGAAGAAGCCGCGCGCGGTCAGGTGCGGGTCGTCGAGCAGGTCGATGACCCGGTGCATCATGGCGGCCGGGACGCCCGCGTCCTGCAGATCCGCCATGGCCCGGCGCGGCGCCCGGGCCGAGGTCCACGCGGTGAGCAACGCGTTCACCTCCGCGCGGTGAGCCACCCGGTCGGCCGGGGTGCGGAACCGCGCGTCGCCCGGGTCCACCCCGAGCACGGCGCCGAGCCGGGACCAGTCGTCGTCGCCGCGGACGGTGACCACGCACCACTCGTCGTCGCCGTCGCACGCGAAGACGCCCCGCGGCGCGTCGCCCGGTATGTCGTTGCCGAACGCGGCCAGCCCGCCCGGCCGTACCGACTCGGCCGCGAGCTGGTGGGCGAGCTGCCCCAGGATGATCTCGGCCTGGGCCACGCTGACGGTGCCGCCGCGGCCGGTCGCGCGCCGGGAAATGATCTTGGCCAGCACGGCGACCGCCTCGATCCGGGCGGCGACGTGGTCGGGGTAGACCGTGGACGCGTCGCTGAAGCCGTCCTCGTCCTCCGGGTACCGCCACAGCATGCTGATCCCGCTCGCGGCCCGGACCAGCGGCCCGTAGCCCATCCGGCGGCTCCACGGGCCGGTCGGCCCGAAGGCGCTGCTGTCGGCCATGACGATGCCCGGATTGATCTGCGACAGCTCCGCGTAGCCGAGGCCCAGTGACTCCAGCGTGCCGGGCTTGAAGTTGGACAGCACGACGTCGGACTCGGCGACGAGGCGCCTGAAGACGGCGGCCCCGCGCGGGTCGCGGAGGTTGAGTCCCAGGCCGAGCTTGTTGCGATGCCCGTAGGCGAACGACGCGCTGATCACCGACCCGTCGCGGGTCTGGCGGCTGCCGTCCGGGAAGGCCCTGTTCTCCACCTTGATGACCTCGGCGCCGAGGTCGGCGAAGAGCCGGCCGAGCTCTGCGCCGACCACGATCACGCCGAGGTCCAGCACGCGCAGGCCGGCGAACGGGCGGGCACGATCGGCCGGTGCGGCCGGCGCCGGGCGGTCCGGTGGCGTCGTCAGCGCGGCGAGCACCTCGGCGGTGTGCTGGCCGTGCGCCGGCGCCGGTCGCCGGATGCCGGCGCGCTCGCCGTCCACCTCGAGGAAACCGTTGGGCATCCGGGCGCCCGGGACCCCCGCGACCTCGGTCAGCGCGCCGCGGGCGGTGAACTGCGGGGAGTCCAGGACCTCGGTGGGCGTGAGCAGCGCGGCGGCCGGCACGCCGTACCGCTCGGCCTCGGTGGTGATCCGGTCCCGGGTGCGGGTGGCGAAG
The DNA here is from genome assembly GCF_030811575.1 of Catenuloplanes nepalensis. Lineage (GTDB taxonomy): Bacteria > Actinomycetota > Actinomycetes > Mycobacteriales > Micromonosporaceae > Catenuloplanes > Catenuloplanes nepalensis. The sequence goes on from NZ_JAUSRA010000001.1 coordinate 1,776,008, forward strand.
AACCGGCCGATCGCGGCGTAGATCCGCCCGGACTCGGCGAACCGGGTGCCGAGCGAGGCGAGTGCGGGATCGGCGAACTCCGCCGGCTCGCCCAGCCAGGTGAACATGCCCTTCCACTGACGTGGGGCGAGGATGCAGATGCGTACCCAGCCGTCGGCACATCGGAAGATCGGGTACAGGTGCCGGGCGTCCGGGCGCCCGCGCGGGCCGTTCGCGGCCGGCACCCCGCCGGTGGCGCTGCCGGCGATGCCGAACCCCGGGTCGAGCGCCTGCGCGGTCGCCTCGTACACGGAGACGTCCACCAGGTCGCCGGCGCCGGTCCGCAGGCGATTGAAATAGGCGACGAGACCGGCCCAGGCGGCCTGGGCGGCGGCCGACTCGTACGCCATCGTGCCCGGCGGCAGCAGCGGCGTCCGGCCGGGCAGCCCGGAGCGGGACAGCACGCCGCCGAGCGCCAGATGGACCGCCTCGCTGCCCTGCCAGTCACGGTACGGCCCGGTCAGCCCGAAGTCGGTGACCGAGACGACGACCAGGCTTGGCCGCCCGTTCCGCAGCCCGGCCGGCGGGCCGCCGTGGCTGCCGTCGGTCACGACGAGATCCGCGCCGTCCACCAGCCGGGCGAAGTCCGGATCGTCGTGCTCCAGGGCGACCGCGCGCTTGTTGGCGTTGTGCGTCGCGTAGTAGAGCCCGAGGTCGCGGCGACGGGTGGCGGCGCCGTGTACCGGTTCCGCGCGGACGACGTCCGCGCCGAGGTCGGCCAGGATGCGTGAGGTCATCTCGGCGGTGCCGTCGGTGAGGTCGACGACGCGGACACCGGTCAGAGGCAGGTCCACGATGGTCTCCTTGCAAGGTGAGCCGGCGGATCCGCGAGATGGGTCACTCGTGGTGCCGTTGCCTTGACACGATTCCGGGCCTCGTGCTGCCGGTAAATCTCGGTTTCGCGCACGTTACGTGGCGTTTTCCGCAACGTGTATCGACGTCTCGTTGCCGGTTGCCGCGTGGTGAACGAGACTGGCGGCGTGGAGATCCAGCAGCTGCGGTGCTTCGCGGCGGTCGCCGAGGAGCTGCATTTCGGGCGCGCCGCCGAGCGGCTGCACATGACCGCGTCGCCGGTGAGCCGCATGGTCAAGGACCTCGAACGTGAGCTCGAGGCGGAGCTGTTCGTGCGCCGATATCACCAGATCGAGCTGACCGCGGCCGGCCGGGAGCTGGTCGCGCGGGTGACGCCGCTGCTGGACGCGTTCGACCGGCTCAAGGGCGAGGTGCGCCGGGCGGCGGCGGACGACCGGCGCACTGTCCGCCTGGGCGGTTCGCACTACTCGCCGCCGAGAATCCTCGACGAGGTCGTGGAGTGCGCGCGGGAGGCCGGTGCGGGCCCGGCGGTGGACGTGCGGCTCGCGCCGTCGTCCGAGCTGCTGGCGGCGCTGTTCCGGTCCGAGCTCGACGCGGCGGTGGTGCACCTGCCGGTCGACGATCCGGGCCTCCGGTCGATGCCGCTGGCGGCTTACCGGTTCCACGTGGCGATGCGCCGCGACGACGTCCTGGCCGGTCGCGACTCGCTCGCGGTGGCCGATCTGGCCGATCGCGTGGTGCTCGCGCTGCCGCTGAGCCTGCAACCCGCCACCATGCAGTTGCTGCGCGACGTGCTCATCACCAAGGGGGTATGCCGGCTGCGTGCGCTCGATGACCCCGATCCGGTGCGGCTGGCCGGTCAGGTGCGCCGGAGCCGGGATCTGACGCTGACGCTCTCCCCGGCCACCGGCGGTTCATCCCGGTTGTTCGACGATCCGGCCTTCACGACGATCCCGCTGATCGACGGGCCGGAGGTCGGTTTGGGTCTGGCGTGGCGTGCCGACCGGGCCGGTGACCCGGCGATCGCCGGCCTGCTCGCGGCCGTGGAGGCGCACTGGACCGGCGGGGCGGTCGAGATCTGACCGGCTCAGCGGGTGTACGGCACGCACTGCCGCAGGGTGGCCCAGAGTGACGCGGCGAGGCGGTCCGGCCCGAACGGACCGGCGGTCAGCGCGTTCGTGCACAGGCCGATGATCCCGAACAGCAGGAAGTCGACCAGGTCGCCGTCGGCGTCCGGCAGCGCGGTCCTGATCAGCTGCAGCGTGTCCTGGTGGAACGTGTCCCGGATGTGGGTGACGACGAGGTAGGCGCTGGGCCCGGTGAGCACGGCGCGGTAGAACTCGGCGTACGTGGCCAGGTGGCTGGTCAGCCGGGTGAGGAGCGCCGGCGGGCTGTCCGGATCCGTCCGGGCCGGCAGCGTGAACGGCCGCTCGGGAAAGGCGTTGCCCAGGAGTGAGGCCACCGCCTGGAACAGCACGTTCTCGAGCGTCTCGAAGTTCAGGTAGACGGCGCGCCTGCTGACTCCGGCCCGGTCGGCGAGTTCGGTGACGGTGAGGTCCGTGCTGCGCGCGCCCGGCACCGAGAGCAACGTGATCGCGGCGCCGGTGATCGCCTCGCGCGATCGGATCGCGCGGGGATCGGTTGAGGCGGCGCTGGATCCGCTGGTCGCTGTGGTCGCCATGGGCGTCACTCTACCGACGGTTGCCGTAAGTAAGTTACATCTGTAACCTAGCTCAAGTAAGTTACAGGTGTAACCTAAAAGGGGATATTGATGGCCCGGCAGGCACAGGAAGATCTGTACGCGCGGCGCGAGAAGATCGAGCGGCTCGATCCGATCGAGGACTACATCGCGATCACACAGCTGTTCTACCAGGACTTTCAGAACGCCATCTGGCTGCAGACGCCGGAGTCGCTGATGATCTCTTACTCGGTGCCGTCGATGGCGAAGATCCTGCACGGCACCGGCGAGTACGAGAAGGACTACCGCAAGCGATTCGTGGACCAGGGCGTCCTGGTGGCGACCATGCAGCGGCGCGGATTCGCCCCCGGCCCCGGCCGCGACGCGGTGCGGCGGATGAACGGCATGCACCGGCAGTACCCGATCCTGGCGGAGGACTTCGAGATGATCGGGTGCGCCACGATCGTCGGGCCGGGCCGTCTCGCGGAACGCTTCGGATGGCGTGAGGTGACCGCGAAGGAGAAGGCGGCGCTCGCGCACAGCTCCGTGCTGATGATGCGGCACATGGGAATCTCCGACTTTCCCCGGTCGTACGAGGAGCAGCGGGACCGGCTCGACTGGCACCTGGATCATCGGGCCGCCTTCTCCGAGGACGCGGTGCCGCTCGGCCGGGCGACCGTCGAGTACTTCACCTCGATCGAGGACGAGCCGCTACGCAGCCTGGTCGGCCCGATCCTGTGCGGCGTGATCGACCCCCGCATCGTTCGCGCGCTCGGCCTGGAGGTGCCGGGTCCTGAGGTCTCCGCGCTGATGACCGCTTACGTCACGGCCATGGGCTCCCTCGACCCCGTCACCGACGACACCCATCCGACCATCGCGAAGGAGATCGCCGCTCAGTACCCGGGCGGGTTCGACGTCACGCGGATCGGCACCCACCAGGTCGACGCGGACACCTCCGTCGCGCCGCGCTGAGCCGTCGGCACATCAGTCACCGCGGGCCGTCGCGCCGGCGAGCACCGCGTCGACGAGCTGCTCGCCGTACCGGTGCATCTGCTCCTGCATTTTGCTCTTGAGTTCCGGCGGGGTGGCCAGGACGTGGTTCTGGATGCCGCCGACGACCAGGTCGATGATGAGCGTGGGGTTGGTTCCGGGCGGCAGCTCGCCCCGGGCGACGGCGCGCCGGGCCATCGCGCGCCCGGCCAGGACCAGGTCGGCACGGTACGCCGCGGTGGCGTCCCGTACCTCGTCGTAGTTGCGGGTGTCCATCAGGATCTGCAGGTGGACGCTCCCGTGCGGGCCGGTCAGCCGGGTGAGCAGCATGTCCGCGAGCTTCCGCAGGTCGTCGCGCAGGCGCCCGGTGTCGATGTCGCCGACCGTGTACCAGCGGGCCCGCAGGGTCTCGACGAGCAGCGCCGAGCGGGTGGGCCAGCGCCGGTAGAGCGCGGCCTTGCCGACCCCGGTGATCCGGGTGACGGACTCGAAGCTGAAGCCGGCCCAGCCGAGGCGGCTGTACAGGTCGATGGCGGCGTCGAACACGCGGTCCTCGACGCCGGGATCGCGTGGCCGGCCGCGTCGCGGGCTCGCGGCGGTGTCCGTCACGACGGCCATTGTGCCAGGGCATGTATTGCAGACGGACTCCGTCTGAAATACAGTCCGACTCCTGCTCACTAATCTCGGGAGGGCCGTGGCCATGGCCGGAATGACGCCAGCAGAACTGCAGGACTTCACGCACGCGGTCGACGGTGTGCTGTCGGCCGCGTGGCCGCAGGCACGAGCCGCCGGCGATGATCCCGACGGCACGGCGCTACGGCGGGTGTGGGCGGCCGCCGCGGAGTACGGCTGGACGGACCTGGCCTCGGACGACGCGCTCGACGCCGCCGTCGCCGCGCTGGGACGCCTCGGCCGGGTGGCCTGCCCGCTGCCGCTGATGGACGTCTACGTCACCGCGCGGCTGGTGGCCGGTGAGGACGAGTTGGCCGCAGGCCTGGCCGACGGATCGATCCGCCCGGTGGTCGCGGTCGTCGAGGTGGACGCGCCCACGGTGCGGTTCGTGGAGGCGGCCGGCGCGGCGACACACGTGGTGCTGCTGCGCGACGCTGAGATCGTCGTCCGGAGGATCATCGGCGTCACCGAGACCCCTGGCCTGGCCAGGCCGTCGTGGGCCGACGTGTCTCTCGCGCCGGAGGTGACCTGGCGCGCGACGCCCGGCGCCACGGCGATCGAGGACGCGAAGGCACTGCTGCGGCTCGGGCTCGCCGCGCGGGCCGTCGGCGCGGCCGAGCGCACCGTGGAGTTCTCCATCGCGCACGCCACCGAGCGGGTCGCGTTCGGCAAGCCGATCGGCGCGTTCCAGGCCGTGTCGCACCGTGCCGTCGACGGCGCCACCGACATGCGGGCGTCCCGGGCGCTGATCGGCGAGGCGGTCCGGGCGCACCTGGCCGGACGGGAGAACTGGCCGCTGGCGGTCCAACTCGCCGTGCAGTTCGCCGCGCCGGCGGCGGTCCGGGCCCAGTTCGGCGCGCAGCACACGCTGGCCGCCTCCGGATACTTCGAGGAGCATGACGCCCCGTGGCTGTTCCGCAGGGTGAACGCGGACGTCAGCCTGCTCGACGCGATCACGCTCGCCGCCGGGGACGTGGCGGACGTGCTCATCGCGTCCGGGCACGGGCTGCCCGCGCTCGAACTCGGCGAGCGGGCGGAACGGTTCCGCACGGAGGTCCGCGAGTTCGCCGCGCGGTTCGCCGCCGACGTGCCCGTCGTGCACCTGGACGAGCGCAACAACGAGGAGCTGCGCGCCGCGGCCGTCGAACGTGGTTACCTCACGCTGTCCTGGCCGGAGGCCACGGGCGGGCGCGGCGCGTCGGTCGAGGAGCAGATGGTGTTCAGCGAGGAGCTCGCCTACCAGCGGCTTCCGCTGTCCGCGAAGGGCGCGGCGGACATGCTCGGCGCGGCGATCACCCGGCACGGCAGCCCCGCGCAGCAGGCCCGGTTCCTGCCGCTCATCGCGTCCGGCCGGTTCCCCTTCTACCTCGGATACTCCGAACCGGAGATCGGCTCGGATCTGGCGAACCTCAAGACCTCGGCGGTACGCGACGGCGACGAGTGGATCGTCAACGGGCGCAAGATGTGGGGCACCGGCGCGGACCGGGCCGAATGGGTCTGGCTGGCGACCCGGACCGACCCGGACGCGGTACGCCCGCACGCCGGCATCACGGTGTTCCTCACCCGGATCGACCGGCCCGGCTTCGAGGCCCAGAACCACACGGCGCTGTCCGGTGAGATCTCCTGCTCCACCTTCTTCGACGACTTCCGGATTCCCGACGAGGACCGCATCGGTGAGGTCAACGGCGGCTGGAAGGTCATCACCGAGGCGCTCGCCCAGGAGCGGGTGATCATGGCCAACACCGCCGCCTCGGTGCTGCGGCTGCTCGACGATCTGCTCGCGGAGGTGCGCAAGGACCCGGCCGGCACCGCCGGACTGCCCGGCTCGGCCAAGCGGCAGCTCATCAGCGAGCTGGCGGCCCGATTGCAGGCCGCCCGCGTGCTGGTCGACTCCAGCGTGCGCGCCACCGCCACGGCCGGCGGCGGCGGCCGGCTCGAGGCGCCGATGGCGAAGATCCTCGCCACCCAGCTGCTGGAGGACTTCAGCGAGGCCGCGATGCGCATCTTCGGGCCGGCCGCGGCGCTCGGCGAGGGGGTGCCGGACGTTCCCGGCCGGGGCGCGTTCGAGTACAACCTGCGCCTGTCGATCATGCAGGTCGTCGGCGGCGGCACGATCGACATCCAGCGCAACCTGGTCGCCCGTGCCCTTGGGCTGCCACGCTGAGCCCTCGCCGGCTCAGCTTCGGCGGGTCGGCTTTCGGCGGGTCGGCGCGATTACGGCGTAGCTGAGCGTGCCGCAGCGGGGTCGACCAGGTGTCCGGCCGGGCCTTCTCGACCGGCGGCAGGACGTGCCGCTGCCAGGCCTCGTGCGGTGCGGTCCCGGTGATCCGGTGGGCGGGCGGTCACCGGATCACCGGCGTGGCGACGGCGCCGAGCAGGAAGTCGACCAGGCGGCGCGCGTGGCCGGCGGTGTCGCGGGCCAGCTCGCCGCGCCGCTCCGGCGGGGTGGTGAGCGCGTGCATCATGGCGCCGCCGATGAGCGTGTCCAGCAGCAGCGTGACCGAGACGTCCCGGCCGAGCTCGCCGCGTGCGACGCCGCGTCGCACGATCGCGCGCGCGGCCGCGGTCTGGGATCGGCGCATGTCCTCGTAGTGCTCGGCGACGCCGGGGATGGAAGCGGCCTCCAGGGACAGCCGGAGCGCGGCGCGGCCGGTGTCCCCGGCGTAGATGTCGAGCATCTGGGCGGCGAGCTCGACCAGGTCGCCGTGCAGGGTACCGGTGTCGACGTCGGCGACCCGGGCGAGCCGGAGCGTGACCGCGTCGGTCAGCAGTGCCTCCTTGCCGCTCCAACGCAGGTACAGCGAGGCCTTGCCGACGCCGGCGCGGCGGGCCACGGTCTCCATCGCGAAGCCGGCCCATCCGGTGTCGGCGAACAGGTCGAGGGCGGCGTGCGCGATGCGGCGGTCCACCTCGGGATCGCGTGGGCGTCCGGCCGTGGGGGTCGTGCTCACCGGCATCGGTCCTTCTATTGCTGAACGGTTTCCGTCAGGATACTGTCCGAGTTGGTGAACGCAAGACGTTCAGGAATGGGAGCCGCCGCCATGTCGCACACCATCGAGGATCTCGACCCGCGCACGCCCGTCGTGGTCGGCGTCGGTCAGGCCTCCGAACGTCTCGGCGACGCGGACTACCGGCGCCGATCCCCGGTCGACCTGGCGGCGGACGCCGCCCTCGAGGCGCTGGCCGACACCGGCGCTGACACCGCGGCCGTGGTCCCCGCTATCGACACGGTCGCCGGGATCCGCCAGTTCGAGATCTCCGTGCCGGGTGCCCGCGCCCCGCTGGGCCGCTCCGACAACTTCCCGCGGTCGGTCGCCGGGCGCATCGGCGCGGCACCGCGTCGCGCGGTCCTCGATGTGGGCGGGGGACAGGGCCCGCAACACCTGGTCAACGAGTTCGCCGCCACCATCGCGGCCGGTGGCGCGGAGGTCGCGCTGCTCTTCGGTTCCGAGGCCATCTCCACGATCGAGAAGTTCGCCCGAGTCGATGACAAGCCCGACTTCACCGAGCACGCCGACGGCGACCTCGAGGACCGGGGTTACGGGCTGCGCGGCATGTCGTCGAGGCATCAGGCCGCGCACGGCATGACCGACGCCCCCACCCAGTACTCGATGATCGAGAATGCGCGCCGGGCCCGGCTGAAGCTGTCCCGCGAGGAGTACGCCGCCGCCATGGGGCAGCTGTTCGCGCCGTTCACCCGAGTCGCCGCGGCCAACCCGCATGCCGCGGCACCGGTCGAACGCAGCGCCGAGGAACTCGTCACCGTCACCGAGGCGAACCGGATCATCGCGGAGCCCTACACCCGGTACGTCGTCGCGCGGGAGAAGGTCAACCAGGGCGCGGCAGTCCTGATCATGTCGGTGGCCGCCGCGCGCCGCCTCGGCGTACCCGTGGAGAAGTGGGTCTTCCTTGCCGGTCACGCGGACCTGCGCGAGCGGGACCTGATCGAGCGCGCCGACCTCTCCTCCAGCCCGGCCGCGGTCACCGCGGCCCGGCACGCCCTCGAGGTGGCCGGCATCGGCGTGGACGACCTGACGACCATCGACCTGTATAGCTGTTTCCCCGCGCCGGTCTTCAACATCACCGACGCGTTCGGGCTGAGCCCGGACGACCCCCGGGGCCTCACGCTCACCGGTGGTCTGCCGTTTTTCGGCGGCGCCGGCAACAACTACTCGATGCACGCCATCGCCGACACCGTGCAGCGGGCCCGGCAGGCGCCCGGCAGCTACGGCTTCGTCGGAGCGAACGGCGGCATCATGAGCAAGTACTCCACCGGCGTCTACACCACCACGCCGCGCCCGTGGGCCGCCGACCGCAGCGCCGATCTGCAGGCCGAGATCGACGCGTGGCCGGCCCCGGCCGAGGCACGGCAGGCCGACGGCTGGGCCACGATCGAGACGTACACCATCAAGCACGGTCGCGACGGCACGCGTACCGGCATCGTCATCGGCCGGCTGGAGGCGGACGGACGCCGGTTCGTCGCCCGCGGCGACGACCGCGACACCGGGCTCCTCGAACTGCTCGGTGCCGGTGAGCCGGCCGGCGCACGGGTGTACGCGCGCTCCTTCGGCTTCGGCAACCGGGTGACCACCACCGAGGCCGCGATGAACGCGCTCTTCCCGATCGAACCGGCCGTCCTGCGCGACCGCTACGAGCACGTGCTCGTGCGCCGCGACGGACACCTGCTGGAGGTCACCATCAACCGGCCGGACGCCCGCAACAGCCTGCACCCGATGGCCAACGACGAACTCGACCACGTCTTCGACGCCTACTTCGCCGACGAAGACCTCTGGGTCGCCATCCTGACCGGCGCGGGCGAGAAGGCGTTCTCCGCCGGCAACGACCTGATCTACTCCGGCTCCGGCAAGCCGATGTGGGTGCCGAAGAACGGTTTCGCCGGGCTCACCGGACGCCGCCGGATGACCAAGCCGGTCATCGCCGCGGTCAACGGCTTTGCCATGGGTGGCGGCTGTGAGATCGCCCTGGCCTGCCACCTGGTCGTCGCGGACGCGACCGCGAGGTTCGCGCTCAGCGAGGTCAAGATCGGTCTGGTGGCCGGCGCCGGCGGGGTCGTGCGCCTTCCTCGCACGGTGCCGCAGAAGCTCGCCACCGAGATGATCCTGACCGGCCGCCGGCTCAGCGCGGACGAGGCGCTGTCCCACGGCCTGGTCAACCGGGTGACCCCGGCCGGTGAGGCGCTGCGGGGCGCCCGGGAACTGGCCGCGGAGATCCTCGACTCCTCGCCGACCTCGGTGCGCGTCTCGCTGCAGATGATGGAGGAGACGTGCGGCATCCCCGACGTGGTCGACGCGGTGACCCATCACAGCAAGGCCCTGGACGAGTTGCTGGTCAGCGAGGACGCGGCCGAGGGACCCAGGGCGTTCGCCCAGAAGCGGCGCCCCGTGTGGCGTAACCGCTGACGGACGGGCGCGGTGCCGGTCGGCCGGCACCGCGCTCCGGGCCTCAGCCGCGCGGGTTCGGCAGCTCGTCCGGGGTCGCCACGTACGCGCTGGAGTACACGGACCGGAACGTGGAGACCGGTCGATGCCGGTGTCGCCGACGCCGGACTGGGCAGGGTCGCCCGTTCCACAACTGGGTGATCGTCTGACCGCCGGTGAACGACCATCGGCGGCAAGGGATCATTCAACCGCGTCAGTGACCCGGGACGCCTGCCTGTCGCTCAAGAATCGGTACTCGCAGAGGGGCTGCTCACATATCGCGCCCGGTCACGTGCGGTCCATGCCGGGAGTGGGATCAGAAACGGAATCGGCCGACGAGCGTCTGCAGGTCCCGCGAGACCTCCGTGAGTTCGTCGGCGGTATCACGAATCGCGTTCGTGCCGATGGTGGTGTTCTCCGCGGTGGTGGCGACGGTGGTGACGTCGGCGCTGATGCCGGCGGAACCGGTCGCGACGTCACCGATGTTGCGGCTCATCTCGCTGGTCGTGGCGGTCTGTTCCTCGATGGCCGAGGCGATGGTGGTCTGCAGGCTGTTGATACGGTCGATCACCTCACTGATCTGGGTGATCGCCTGCACCGCTTCGGCCGTGTCGGTCTGGATGGCGGTGATCCGGGAGTCGATGTCGGCAGTGGCGCGGGCCGTCTCCGACGCCAGATCCTTGACCTCTCCGGCGACGACGGCGAAGCCCTTGCCCTGCTCGCCGGCGCGGGCGGCCTCGATGGTCGCGTTGAGGGCGAGCAGGTTCGTCTGTTCGGCGATCGCGCTGATGACCTTGGCGATCTCGCCGATCTGCCGGCTGGAGTCACCGAGTTTGCCGACCGTCTCCGTCACGGCGACGGAGATACCGGCCGCGTCCGCGGCGACCCGGGCGGCCTCACCGGCGCTGCGGGCGATCTCGCTGATCGAGGCGCCCATCTCCTCGGCTCCGGCGGCGACGGTGTGCACGCTGGTGGCGATCTGCTCCGCGGCGGCGCTGGCGGCGCCGGCACGCCGGCTCGTCTCGTCGGCCGAGGTGGCCAGGTCGCCGGAGACCGCGGTCAGTTGCTGCGACTTGTCCGCGAGTCGCCGCGCGCGTTCGTCGACCGAGGTCATGGCCGCCGCGATGCTCGCCACGAACCGGTTGAAAGCCCCGGCCACCGCGGTGAGCTCGTCATTGCCGGACTCGGTCAGCCGTGCCCGCAGGTCGCCGTCGCCGTCGGCGATGTCGGTCAGCCGCAGTTGCAGCGCACGCAGCGGACCGGCGATGCTGCGGCTGACGACCCAGGCGACGAGCACCGAGAGCAGGAGTCCGGCGACCCCCGCGAGCAGTGTCGTCTGCCTGCCGCGCTGCGCCGACGCCGCTGCTCCCTCGGCGGTCCGCATGCCCTGGCCGGAAACCTCGGTGGCAAGATCACTGGTTGCGGTCGAGGCCTTGCCGAACGCGTCCAGAGACTCGCCGGAGGTCAGGTCGTTGCCCGCCTGGATGGATTCGGCGGTGCCCGTGCGGTAGTTCTGCACGATCCGCTCATCGATCTTCAGGAACGTCTCGAAGGACTCACTGGCCTCACTGAGCAGGGCCCGTTCCTCCGCGTTCAGGTCGCTCGCGGAGATGGCCGCGTATCCGGCACGCAGCGCCGCCGCTGACTCGAGGAACTGCTTGCGCTGCCCTTCGGTGTCGGACAGGGCGCCGTCGACACCGCGGTTGAAGTCGAACGCGTACCCGGTCTGCCAGCCGGCGATATCGGCGGTACGGAACTTGGCCTCCATCACCTGCGCGGTGAGCTGCATCGCCTGACGAGCCTCCTCGCTCGCGTCGCGCTGGGCCTGGAAGCCGGTCACGGCGATCGCCACGAGGACGGCCGAGACGAGAACGCCCAATCCGGCGAGCATGACGACTCGGGTGGCGATCCGCCAGCGCCGCATTGTTTCGATCACATTTCCTTACCCTAGTCAGGTGGGCGCCGGCTCGGACGGATTTCGCCAGTCCCGCTCGAGGGCGTCCGCGGCCGCCGCTGCACGAGTGCGACGGCCGACGGTCGCCGTACGCTGATCGGTGAGAACGCGGTCGTGGCCCTCGGACCGCCGCGTAGGGTCGACGCTCCGCGCGGCCTGACCACGCTGGGATGAGCGGCTTCCCGGTCAGGAGATCGTCCCGGTGACCGGGTCGATCGTCCAGCTGTCCCGCAGGCCAGCCGGGCGGTACCGCCGCCGATCTCGATGGGCAGCTAGACCGGCGCCGAGTGGAGGAGGTCGTCGCGTGACCACCGGTCGCCGACGCAGACGTGGCCGGTCGCCCTGCGGGCTTCAGCCTGCGGCGAGATGATGCCCACCCTGCCGCAGGCCGAAGACCAGGTCAGGAGCCGAGGCGCGCGACGAGGCGGCCGGTTACCTTGCCGTCGCGGAGGTCGTCGATGCCCTGGGGGATCTGGTCGAAGGTGATCTCGGTGATCTGCGGCGTGAGGTCGCCGGCGGCCATCAGCGCGTACAGATCCGCGATGTCGTCCTTGGTTCCGCCGACCGAGCCCAGCAGATTGGCGTGGTTGATGATGAGGTCGGTGGTGTCGATGCCGATATCGGTCTTTCCCATGCCGACCTGCACGACGGTACCGTCGTAACGCACGGCCTTCAGCGCGCCGGCCGTGGTGGTCCCGAAGCCCGCGTAATCGACGATCAGGTCAAAGCCCTGGCCGCGCCATTCCGACACGTCCGAGACAGTTGAGGTGGCGCCGAGCGACTCGGCGAGCGTCCACACGTCCTTCTTCATCTCCGCGACGTGGACCTCGGCGCCCTTGAGCACGCCGACCCGGGCGGCGATCTGGCCCAGGCCGCCGAGCCCGATGATGCCGACCTTCATGCCCTTCTTCAGCGCGCCGCGGACGACGAGAGCGTGGTAAGAGGTCATGCCCGCGTCCGTCGCGACCGCGCCCAGCGCGATGTCCAGGCCGTCCGGGACGCGGACCAGGTCATATGCCCTGGCAAGGTACTTCTCGGCGAACCCGCCGTCGTGCCCGTAGCCCGGGGACGCCTCGCCGGCCGAGGGGCCGTCCTTGCCCGGCGTCGCCGCGCTGGCGGTCGGGCAGACGCCGGCCCGGTCGCCGATCGCCCAGCCGGTCACGCCCTCGCCGACCGCGGACACCACGCCGGCGATCTCGTGCCCGATCGTGATCGGCGTCTTGGCCAGTGACGCGAACACGCCGGGGTCGGTCATCGAGCTGACGTCGGAGTGACAGAGACCCGATGCGGTCACGTCGAGGACCACCTCGCCCGGCCCGGGCGTCGGGTCCGCGACCTCCGTCAGCTCGAGCGGCTTGTTCGTACCTATCAGCTGCCATGCCTTCATGATTTTCTCCTTCCGGGCGCGCCAGGCGCGGGCGCCTCCGCGAGCATAACCACTAAACGGGGAAGAATCCCCGTTTAGTTTCCGCACTGGTCGTAAGGGCTGCGGGGGTCAGATGTCGCCGTCGCCGATCGGCTCGCCACGCAGTCGGTGCGCCATTGCGGCGCGGACCGCGACGACCGTCGGGGATTCGACGCCGTCGCCGATCTCGGGCCGCGCGGCGAGCGCGTCCACGGTGAGTTCGAGCCACCGCGCGGAGGCCGTGGACGCGCCGTTGGTGCGCACGAACTGCTCATGGCCGTTCAAGAAGAGGATCACGTCCTCCAGCCATCGGTCCGGCCGGAACCTGCCCTCGGCCTTGGCGCGCCGGATGAGCGCGCCGATGCCGTCCAGCGTCGCCTGGCGGAGGTGGTCGACCTCGGGATCGGTTCCCCGGCCCACCATCACCAGGCTCTGCGTCAGACCGATGTCGGTCAGCTGATCGTGGAAGCAGAACCGCAGCCAGGTCAGAAAGCCCTCCCATGCCGATGGGCCGTCGCTCGCGCGGTCGATGACTCCCATGTGCCGGTGCAGATCGAGCCGAAACGTTTCCAGGATCAGCGACTCGCGCGTTGGAAAGTGCCGGTAGAGGGTCGCGTTCCCCAGATGCGCGCGCTTCGCCACGAGATCGAGCGACGCCTCGACACCCAGCTCGGCGAAGACCTCGCGTGCGGTACTGATCAGGATCTCCCGGTTGCGCCCGGCGTCGCTTCGAGGTTTGCGCTGTGCTGCCGCCACGTGCCAACGATAGAGGGAGCGTCACGGGACGACGGTGACCGGCCAGCGTGGCGCGCTGCCGCCTCGCCAGACCGATGGCGTAGGCGGCAGCGCGCGCGTACTGCCGGTTCGCGGTCGGCAACCCCGGGCACTACCGCCTGATGTACGAGGTGGAGCAACCGGTCGTGGCGGCGTCCCGGCTCGCCCGGCATCCGGGCTGTTCCGGCGCTTCCCGGAGCTGCGCCTGGCGGGCGCGCCCGAGGGCGTGCCGATGGACACCTACGGCACCAACTACGGCGTCAAGAAGCTGCTCGTCACGCGCTGACCCGCGGCGCCTCGCCACATCACCGAACGGTTGTATGGTGATGTTGCCGAACGGTTGTTTGGTGATGTGGGGCGAGGGAGACGACGATGAACGACGAGATCACCGGCACCGTGGCGATCACCGGCGCCGGGATGGGCCTGGGCCTGGCGCTGACGCGGGCCTGGGCCGAGCGAGGGGCCACAGTGCTGGCGCTCATCTACGAGCCGGCTCAGCAGGCGGCGGTCGACGAGGCCGTCGCCGGGCTGCCCGGCAAGGTCGAGACGCAGGTCCTGGACGTGACCAGGCCGGGGGACTTCACGTTCCCCGAGGACGCCCAGGTGCTGATCAACAACGCGGGCATCCGGCTGAAGAACTACCCGATCGAGGAGATCGGGATCGACGAGTGGCGCCTCTACATGGAGGTCAACTTCCTCGGTGCGGTCGAGCTGACCCGCCGGGTCGTACCGGTGATGCGGGCCGGCGGCGGTGGAGTCGTGGTGAATATCAATTCCGGGTCGCTGACCATGCCGTACCCGTTCCTCGGGCCGTACCGGGCCGCGAAGGGCGCGATGGCCGCGTTCACCGAGACGCTGCGCGCGGAGGTGGGCCAGTTCGGCATCCGGGTGCTGGAGTTCCTGCCCGGCGCGATACGCACCGGTCTGAGCGGCAGCTCGATGACGACCGGGAAGGCACAGGCGGCGGACCTCCCGGCGTACGCGGCGCTGGCGGACGCGATGGCCCGCACGCTGTCGGCCCCGGACGCCGGCACGATCATCGTCGACGCGATCGACGCCGCCCGGCAGATGGTCACCGACATCCTCGCCGGTGACGGCTTCCGGTTCGCCACCGACGAGAACTCCCAGGCGGCGCTGGAGCGATGGCGCGCGGACGGCGGCCGTCCGGTCGTCGACGGCTTCATCGCAGGGCTGCGCTGATGGCCGAGACGGCGCCGGCCCGCGTCGGGCTGTACGCCCGGTACGCGGCGCTGCCATCCGGCGTGCAGATGATCGGCCTACAGCTCTGACTGCCGTTCCTGTTCATCGTCGCGTTCGCGTTCTGCTGCATCGCCGCGTTCCACCAGCCGGCCCCGCGCGATGTGCCGGTGGCGATCGTGGGCGGCGGCCCGGCCGTCACCGGCCTGGCCATGAGCCTGGAGTGTTCGTCATCGGTACGGGCGTGATCGACGTGCTGCGCGCCGTGGTCTACGACGCGCGCCCACGCCTGTGGCACGGCGCGCGGATCACCGCCGGGTTCGCGGTGGAGGGCGCGGTGCTGACCGCGATCGGCCGGCCGTACCACCTGTGGCGGGAGCGGCGCGGCCGTACCGAGTCGATGATGCACGCGGCCCAGCGTGCCGCCGCGGCCGCCCGCGACCAGCACGAGAACGACGCCGCCCCGGTGGATGAGGAGGCCGACGCGGGCGCGGCCGCGATCGCCGCCGGCGGGGGCGCCCGCGCCTGACGGACGCCGTGGTGTCAGCGACCGGGCCCGAGGATCGCGTCGACCGCGCGGGCCCGGTTCTCCGCCGCGGTGTCGAGCTCGGGCGGCAGCGGCAGCGCGCGCCACAGCGTGAGGTGGCCGTGCATGGTGGACAGCAGGACCACGGCCAGTTCGCGCGCGGTGTGCTGGTGCCCGTGCTCCTCGACGAACGGCCGGAGCGCGTCGGTCATGGCGTCGAGCACGAGATGGAGCGGCATCTCCTTCAGCCGATCGAGCGGGATCGGCGTCTGCTCGGCCTCGAACAGCAGCCGGTACTCGCCGGGGTTTCCGGCGGCGAAGTCCGCGTGCGCGGCGGCGAGCGCGTGCACCCGCCGCCGGGCGTCGAGGCCCGGCGTCAGCGCCGATCGCAGGTGCGCGGCGAGGCGGGTGTACCCCTGTGCGCGTAGCTCCCAGAGGATCGCGTCACGGCCGGTGAACTGCTCGTAGACGCTGGCCGGGGCGATGCCCGCCTGCCGTGCGATCGCGCGCAGCGAGACCGCGGAATCGGCGCCCGCCTCGTTCAGCGCGATCGCGGCGGCCCGCAGGATCTCGTCGCGGAGCAGCGCGCCCTCGCCCTTGCGGTTCGGCCGTCGCATGGCTGTCACCGTATCATCGAACAGCTGTTCGGCGATCCGGCCGGTGGTGGCACGGGTGACCGGACGAGGGGCACCCCGCCGGTCACCCGTGCGGTCATCGGTGGGTGGGAGTCGCGATGGTGAGCGTGCTTCCGCCGTCCACCGGCAGCACGGCGCCGGTGATGTAGGCGGCCTCGTCGCTCGCGAGGAAGACCGCCGCGTTGGCGATGTCCCAGGCGGAGCCCTGGCGGCCCATCGGGATGAGGGCGGCCCGCTCCGCGGCGACCTGATCGCGGGGGCGTCCGGTGGCGCGGGCGACGGTGTCCACACCCATCGGGGTGTCGATCATGCCGGGGGCGATGACGTTGATCCGGACCCCGTGCGGCGCGTACTCGAGCGCGAGCGAGCGGCTCATCGCGTTGACCGCGGCCTTGCTGGTGGAGTAGCCGATGGTGGCTGCCCCGGCGCCGAAGCTCGCCAGTGACGAGATGTTGATGACCGCGCCGCTGCCCTGCTCCCGCATGATCGGCAGCAGGTGTTTGAGGGTCAGCCACATGCCGTGCAGGTTGACGTCGAACGCGAGCCGCCAGCGCGCCTCGTCGATCTGCTCGGTGCCGCCGCCCGCGACGACGCCGACGTTGTTGTGCAGCACGTCCAGGCGGCCGAGGCTGCGGCGTACCGTGTCGGCCAGGGTCTTGATCTGGTCTTCGGACGTGATGTCGACGACTTGGGCGTCCGCCCGGTGGCCCTCGGCCCGGATCAGATCGGCGGTGGCCTCCGCGCCGGCCGGGTCCCGGTCGGCCACCAGCACGTGCGCGCCCTCGCGCGCGAAGGCCAGCGCCACCGCCCGGCCGTTGCCGACGGTCTCGCCCTCGGTCTGCCCGCCGCCCACCACCACCGCGGTACGCCCCGCCAGCCGCCCGCTCATGCGTCGCCGTCCAGGGTCTCGACGGCGACGGTCCGGGCCGTCGCCGCGGCGGGGAATCCCGCGTAACCGGACGCGTGGTAGATCACCTCGGCGATCTCGTCCCTGGTCAGACCGTTGCGCAGTGCGATCGGGAAGTGGAACCGCAGCTCGTCGGTCGCCCGCAGCGCGATCAGGATGCCGAGCGTGACCAGGCTCCGGGAGCGCGGGTCGAGGCCGGGCCGGGTCCACAGTGTGCCGAAGACGTTGTCCAGGCTCAGCACGCCGAGTTCGTCGGCGATACCGCCGTCGCGCAGGGCGGAGACGCCGGCGCCGTCCGGCAGGACGTCCGGCAGCAGCCGGCGGAAGACGGCGAATCCGTCGTCGCGGGTGGTCATCGTGATTCCTCTTTCGTCGTAGGACAGTTGATCAGGGTCTTGACGTGCAGGGCCGTATCCTGGGCCGCATCAGTGCCGGAGGAAGGGCCGCGATGACCAGGACCGATGACGTGCCGGCCGCCGGCGCACGGACGGCGCGCGAGCGCAGCCCTCGCGGGCAGGGTGATCTGCTGCGCGATGACGTCATCGCCGCGCTGGTGCGGATCGCCTCGGACGACGAGCGGATGCGGCCCGCGCCGGTGTCGTTGCGGGAACTGGCCCGGGAGGCGGGGATCACCGCCCCGGCGATCTACCGGCACTTCAGCGGCACGGAGGACGTGGCCCGGGCGGCGGCGCTGGACGGTTTCACCCGGCTGACCGCGGCGATGGACGCGGCCGCCGAACGGCAGCGGGACGGGTCGGCGGCCGAGCGGCTCATCGCGCTCGCGGTCGCCTACGGCGATTTCGCGGCGGCGCACCGCGGATATTTTCGGCTGATGTTCCAGTCCGTGGTGATCGCCTCCGTGGCCGACGGCCCCGCCGCGGAGCTCGCCGGCCGATGGCGTGTGGCGGCTCGCGGCCTGCGTGCGGAGGGCGTGGAGATGACCGACGTCGACTCCGCCGCCATGTATCTCTGGACGGCGGTGCACGGACGGATCGCGCTCGCGCCGCTGATGGACCGCTCGGCCGGCCCCGGCGGCATCCACGACTTCGTCACGATCCTGGTTCACGAGATCCTCACGGTCGGCCTGCGCCGCTAGCGAACCTCGCTCTGTCCATTTTGGCCACCCGTCTTCCCTTCTTCGGTAAACGACTATAAATTTACGATTGTTTACCGACGATGGGAAGGGGTCGCCGTGAAGGTGATCATCGAAGAGGACAAGTGCTGCGGGGCGGGGCAGTGCGTGCTCGCCGCGCCGGCCGTCTTCGACCAGCGCGACGACGACGGCGTGGTGATCCTGCTCGATCCGGAGCCGCCCGCCGCCGAGCACGCGCGCGTCCGTGACGCGATCACGCTCTGCCCGGCCGCCGTCATCACCGTCCAGGACTGAGGGAGAGCACCATGAGCCAGCAGACCACCCCGCTTCCCGCGCCGCGGGCGTGCCCCTACGCGCCGCCGGCCTTCTACACCGAGACCCGCGAGTCCGGGCGCCCGCAACGCGGCGAGATCTGGGACGGCAGCACACCGTGGCTGGTCGCCACGCACGCGCAGGTGCAGCAGGTGCTGATGGACCCGCGCGTCGGCGCGGACGTGACCGACCCGGGATTCCCCAACACCGACGCCGGCCAGGCCGCCACCCAGGGCCAGATCTTCTTCCGCAAGGACGGCGCCGAGCACCTGCCGATCCGGCGCATCCTGAACCCCGACTTCACCGCCAAGCGGGTCGAGCGGTGGCGCCCGCGCATCGAGGAGCTCGTCGACGAGGCGATCGACGCGATGATCGCCGAGCACGAGCGGACCGGCGGTCCGGTGGACCTGGTCACCGCGTTCTGCCTGCCGATCCCGACCACGGCCATCTGTGAGCTGCTCGGCGTGGACCTGGTCGACAGCCCGATCGTCACCCGCGCCGCGCACCTCGCCACTGACATGCACGCGGACCCGGACGAGCAGATCGCCGCCATGCGCGAGCTCGGCGCGGTCCTCACCCGCTATGCCGAGGACAAGCGCCGGGAGCCGGACGGCCGGCTGCTCAGCCGCCTGGTCAACGACCACATCGACAACGGCGACCTCACCTTCGAGCAGGTCGTGCGGCTCGGCGGCCTGGTCATCGGCGCCGGCCACGAGACCACCGCCAACATGCTCAGCCTCGGCGTGCTCGCGCTGATCCGCGAGCCGGAGCAGCGGGACCAGCTGCTGTCCGACCCGCTGGCGTACGCCGCCACCTGCGCGGAGGAGATGCTGCGCTACTGGAGCATCGTGCAGACCGAGCCCCGTCGCTTCGCCCGGGAGGACATCGAGGTCGGCGGCGAGACCATCCCCGCCGGTGACGGGATCATCATCTCGCTCGCCGCGGCCAACCGTGACCCCGCGGTCTTCGCCGACCCGGACAAGTTGGACATCACCCGTACCGAACGCCGGCACATGGCGTTCGGCCACGGCGTTCACCAGTGCCTCGGCCAGAACCTCGCCCGCGTCGAGATGCAGGCCGCGTTCCCCCGGCTGTTCCAGCGCCTGCCCGGCCTGCGCCTGGCCGTGCCCGAGGAGGAGCTGCGCTTCCGGGACACCCACATCGTGTACGGCCTGCACGCGCTGCCGGTGACCTGGTGAACGACCGTCACGTCGTGGTGGTCGGCGCGTCCGCGGCGGGTCTGGCCACGGCGGACGCGCTGCGCCGTTTCGGCCACACCGGCCCGCTGACCCTGATCGGGCAGGAGGCGCACCCGCCGTACGACCGGCCGCCGCTGTCGAAACAGGTGCTCTCCGGCGCCTGGCAGCCCGGCCGGGTCGCGCTCAAGCCCGCCGAGGCGCTCGCCGGTCTCGGCTTGGACCTGCGGCTCGGCGTCGAGGCGGTCGCCCTCGACACCGACGCGCACCAGGTGCGGCTGGGCGACGGATCCCGGATCGGGTATGACGACCTGGTCGTGGCCACTGGCGCCGGAGCCCGGCGGCTGCCCGGCACCGACGGCATCGCCGGCGTGCACGTGCTGCGCACGATGGAGGACGCGCTCGGGCTGCGGGATGCGCTCACCGACACCCCGCACCTGCTGATCGTCGGGGGCGGGTTCGTCGGCGCCGAGGCCGCGGCCGTCGCCCGCGGGCTCGGCTGCCGGGTCACCATGGTCACCGACATCGCCGCGCCGATGGGGGACGTGCTCGGGCCGGACCTGGCCGGCATGATGGCCGCGGTCCACCGCGAGCACGGCGTCGAGATGCGCACCGGAGTCGCGGTCGAACGGGTGCTGCACGACGGCGGGCGGGCCACCGGGGTGCGCCTGGCCGACGGCGTCACGCTCGACGCCGATGTCATCCTGGTCGGCATCGGGGCCCGGCCGCACGTGGAGTGGCTGGCCGGCAGCGGACTCACCGTCGGCAACGGCCTGGAGTGCGACGAGACGCTCTATGCCGGGCAGGATGTGTGGGCGGCCGGCGACGTCGCTTCCTGGCTCGATCCGCGTACCGGCGTCCGGCGCCGCGTCGAGCACCGCACCAACGCCGGCGAGCAGGCGCTGGCGGTCGGGCGTAACGTCCTGGCCGGCCGTCCGGCCGCGACGCCGTTCACCACGGTGCCCTATGTCTGGTCCGACCAGTACGATCTGAAGATCCAGATCTACGGCGACACCCGCGGCGCCCAGCAGATCCGGGTCGTGGAGGGCGCGCCGTCCGCACGGCGGATGCTGGCGCTCTACGGCCGGGACGGCGTCGTCGTCGCGGCGGCGGGCATCAACATGGTGCGGGCCCTGCGCGGTTACCGCACGCTGGTCGCGGACGCGGCCTCGTGGCACGGGGTGTGAGCGAGGGGGAGTGGCCCGCACGGCAGGGGTACATCGCGGCGTCCGCCGGCGCGATGTACCCCCGAGCGGACCCTTCATCGCGGTCCTCGCGCCGGAGCGACGCCACTGCCCGGTGAGCGGGACGCCGCAGGCCGGACCGACTCTCGGAACTCCTCGCGGACGGTGATGTCGGTGGTGCCCCCTAATCTACGCAACGAATCTTCAGTCGGTCTGTGCGAGGAGGACGCCTCATGGGCGAGGACATGATCACGCTGCCGGACGGCTGGACCGCGGTGCTGCCGCGCCGCATCGACGCCGCCACCCCGGTCTCGGGCATCGCCGCGCCGGACCCGGACGCCCCGGCGGCGCTCGCCGCGATCTACGCCGCCGAACCTGGCCTGCGCGCCGCCGCCATCGCCAGCCCGCACACCGCGCCCGAGATCGCCGCCGCCCACCCGGACAGCCCGCTGGGCGCCGCGGCCACCGCCTGGATTCACCACGAGGCCGAGGGCTGGGGCAGCGGCGGTGGCATCCACCGGGTCGTGGGCGACGCGTGGCTGGCCGAGCACGGGCTGATGTTCGCGGCGGAGGCGGCGGTCTGGCTGTTCGCCGTCCGCGACGCCGACCACTACGGCGCCACCGATCCGAAGGGCGTGACCTGGGGATATCATGCGCCCTACCGATACAACTGGGACGCGTCGCTGGCGGCGCTCTACCGGGTCCGGGAAGCGCTGGCCGCCGCACCCGCCGACGTGTACGCGCAGGTCGTCGACCGACTCCGTGTGATTTACCAGACTGAGGTCCACGACCTGCACCCTCGCCTCGCCTGCGCGTTCCTCGCCCCGGCCGAGACCGGTTGGACCGCCCGGCTCGTCGATGACTACCTCGGGCGGGAGTACCCGTGCAGGGTCTCCGGCGCGCTGCTGGCCGCCTGCGTGACCCCGGCCGACCTGGACCGCCTCACCGAGCCCACCGAGTCGGACGAGTCCTGGATCGACGTCTCCGTGCTGGCCAGCGACCCCGGCAGCCGTCTTCTGCCCACCATCGTGACGTACGGCGGCCCGGCCGTCACCCGTCTGCTGTGCGGCACCGACCGGCCCGAGTTCGTCACTCTGATGTCCGGCCTGCCCTACGACGAGACGTTCAAGGATCTGCGGAACCGGGCCGCCGACCGGGACAGCCGACCCGCGTTGCTGGCCGCCGCGGCACGTTTCCCGGCCCGTGCCGTCCGGCTGCTCGCCGAGGGCGCCGGCCGGAGGATCGTCAGCGACCTGCTGCGTTCCCATGTGGTCACTCACCCGCAGGTCGCGGCCCGGGTGTTGCCGTCGCTGACCGGCGAGCCCGCCAGCCGGGTCGCGGCGATCCTCGACGAGATCGCCGCCCGCGCCGACGCGAAGCCCGAGACGGTCCCGGCCCTTCCCGTGTTCGCCGGCCGGAAGAAGCCGGCCGTGCCCGAGTGGATGCTTGCGGGCGTGCTTCCGCCGCTGCTGCGCGACGGCGCGGGTGCGCTGCCCACCGCGCACGTGCCGGCGCTGCTCACCGCGTTCGCCCTCAGCCGCGTCACCGACCCGTGGGAGCACCTGCCCGAGGTGATCGCGGCATTCGACCCCGACGACCTCGCACGGTACGTCTGGGACGTCTTCTTCCAGTGGTACTTCCTCGGCGGCACGGCCAAGGAGAACTGGACGCTCGACGCGCTCGGCCTGGCCGGCAACGACGACACCGTTCGCCGCCTGACCCCGACGATCCTCGCCTGGCCTGGTGAGGCCGGGCATGCCCGCGCGGTCGCCGGGCTCGGCGTGCTGGCCGCGATCGGCAGCGAGGCCGCGCTGATGGCGCTCGATCGGATCGCGCAGCGGTCGTCGTTCAAGGGCCTCAAGAATGCGGCCCGGCAGCGGATGGCCGAGGTCGCGGCCGGCCTCGGCCTCGACGGCGACCAGCTCGCCGACCGCTTGGTGCCCGGCTTCGGCCTGGACGCGCACGGCCGCACCACGATCGACTACGGGCCGAGGGCGTTCACGGTCGGGTTCGACGAGAAGCTCACGCCGTACGTGACGGATGGGGCCGGAAACCGCCTCAAAGCACTGCCGAAGCCGGGGGCGAAGGACGATCCGGAGACGGCGCCGGCCGCGCACAAGCGTTTCACGGAGCTGAAGAAGGAGGTCCGAGGCGTCGCCGGCGACCTGGTCGCCCGCCTGGAACGCGACATGGTCTCCGGGCGCCGCATCACCGGCGCGGAGCTGAGGGCGCACTTCGTGGCCCACCCGCTCGTGCGGCACCTGGCCCGGCGCCTCGTCTGGGGCGTCTACGACGATGCCGGCGTGCTGACCGGGGCACTGCGGGTCGCGGAGGACGACACGCTCGCCGACGCCCACGACGAGCCGGTGACGCTCGCGGACGACGCCCGGGTCGGCGTGGCCCACCCGGTGCACCTCGGCGACCTGGCCGGTGTGTTCGGTGAGCTGTTCGCCGACTACGAGATCCTGCAGCCGTTTCCGCAGCTCGGACGCGAGATCTACCGGCTCACGGCGGAGGAGGCCGCCGGGCGGGAGCTGACCCGGCTGGTCGGCCGGCGGGCGCCGGACGGGCGGCTGATCGCGTTGGAGAGGCGCGGCTGGCTGCGCGGAAACCCGGAGGACGCCGGCATCATCAAGTCGATCGGCCGGGCGCTGCCGAGCGGCGGCGAGATCACGGTGGCGCTCAACCCGGGTATGGTGTTCCACGAATCGGGCACCCAGGAGTTCCTCCGGGTCTCCATGTGGGGCGATCCCGGCCGACTCGGCGCCGCCGACCCGATGCTGATGTCCGAGATCATCCGCGATCTCACGCTGGCCTCCGCGGAGGAGTAGCGGCGCGCGCTGATCGGTCACGGCTCAGGTGGTGACGAGGACCATCGCCATCGGGCCGGTGCGGGCCTTCTTCGCCTCGTACCTGGCCGCGTCGGCGCGGGCGATCAGCGCCTCCGCCGACATCGCGCTGGTGGGCGTCCAGGCGACGCCGATGCTGGCGGCGGGGCGCAGCACCTCGCCGCCGTTCTCCAGCGCGCGTCGTCGAGCGCGGCGACCAGATTCTCGGCGATCAGGCGGGCGCGGTCCGGCCCGGAGACGGGGGCGCAGACGACCACGAACTCGTCGCCGCCGAACCGGCCGACGACGTCGGTGTCCCGGACGGCCCGGCGCAGACGCTCGGCCACGAACGCGAGAAGCCGGTCGCCGGCGGCGTGGCCCAGGCGGTCGTTGACGTCCTTGAACGCGTTGAGGTCGATGAACATCACGGCGACTCGGGATCCGGCATGCCGGTGCAGCGACTCCCGCAGCGCCGCGAGCGTCGACGCGCGGTGGCGAGCACCGTGTCGCGCTCGTCCTCGGCCGTTCCCGTCTCGTGGGCCACGTCGTGCCCATCGGCGTGACGCGAGGAGATTCAAGGCTTCCGAGGGTACGTCTCCGGCTTCGGAGCGTGCAGGCGCAGGAGGGCACGGTACGTCTGTGCCGGTGTGGGCGGGTCGGGCAGCGGCGCCTCGACCTCGGCGGCGAAGGACTGGATGAGGTAGCCGATGAGACGTCGCCAGGTGTCCTGGGCGGCGTGGGTGGTCGCGGCGATGACGCCGGCGTTGGCCATCAGAATCATGACCATGTCCTGATGGACGAAGTCCTGGCGGAGCCGTCCGGTGGCCTTGGCACGGGTGATGAGCTCCTGAAACCCGGCGCCGGCCCGGTCTCGCTCGGCCTCGAAGGCCTTGGCGGCCGGGAAGACGACGGTGAGCACGTCGGTGAAGCCGCGGTCGTCGGCCTGCATGGCGCAGATGCGTTCGACGTACGTCCGGAAGCCGTGCCACGGGTCGGGGTCGGCGAGCGCGTCGTCGATGGCGTTCGCGTACGCCTTCATCTTGTCCGCGAACACGGCCGTGATCAGGTCGTCCTTGGTGGGGAAGCGGCGGAACATGGTGGCGACGCCCACGCCGGAGCGGCGGGCGACCTCGTTCATCGACGCGTCGAGTCCCTGCTCGGCGAAGACCTCGCGGGCCGCCTCGAGCAGCCGTGCCCGGTTGCGCTCCGCATCGACGCGCAGCGCCTTCTCGCAGTCCGTCTTCTTCGCCACCCGGCCAGCATAATCCAGTAAGTGGTGTAGCCACTCCACTTCATGCTACGGTCCGACGCGACAAGTGGTGCGGTTGCTCCATTTGCTGTCGGGAGGGCAGTGGTCGTGAACGTGTTCCTGTGGGTCCTGCAAGTCGTGCTGGCGGCGATGTTCGCCATGGCGGGCGTGATGAAGACGCTCCAGCCGAAGGAGAAGCTGGCCGGCAATCTGCCGTGGGTGCAGGACTTCTCCGCGGGCACCGTGCGGTTCATCGGCGCGGTGGAGTTCCTCGCCGCGCTCGGCCTGATCCTGCCGGCCGCGACCGGCATCGCGCCGATCCTCACGCCGCTCGCGGCCACCGGTCTCGTGATCGTGATGGCGCTGGCCATTGTCGTGCACGTGCGGCGAAAGGAGCCCGCCGCCATCGGTTTCAATGTGATTCTGCTGGTGGTGGCCGCAGTCGTCGCGTGGGGCCGGTTCGGGCCGTACGCGTTCTGACCCAGCCCGCACCGCTCCACACCGCTTGAGAACCCGTCACAGAAGGAAGTAACAGACATGCGCGTCGTCGCGTTCACCGAGTTCGGTGCCAGTCCCGCCATCCACGAGATCGACGTGCCCGCGCCCGGCGCGGGCGAGGTGCGCGTGCGCGTACACGCCGCTTCGATCAACGGTTTTGATCTCGCGGTGGCGAACGGCTACGTCCAGGGCATGATGGAGCACCGGTTCCCGGTCGTGCTCGGCAAGGACTTCGCCGGCGTCGTCGACGCGGTCGGCGAGGGCGCGGACGGCTATGCCGTGGGTGACCGCGTTTTCGGCACGGTCACCAAGCCCTACCTCGGCGACGGCTCGCTGGGCGAGTACGTCACCGTCCCGGTCGCGATCGGCGTGGCGAAGCTGCCCGAGGCCGTGTCGTTCACCGACGGCGGCGCGCTCGGCCTGGCCGGCTCCGCCGCCGTCGACGCGGTCACCGCAGCCGCGCCGCAGCCCGGCGAGCGGGTGCTCGTCTCCGGCGCCACCGGCGGCGTCGGCAACCTGGTGGTGCAGCTGGCCACGCGGGCAGGCGCCACCGTGATCGCCACCGCGCACACCGACGAGGAGAAGGCGCTGGTCACGTCGCTGGGTGCGGCCGAGACCGCGGACCACACCACCGATCTGGCCGCACAGGTCAAGGACGTCGACGTGGTCTTCCACCTGGCCGGCGACCCGGCCGCGCTGCTGGGCGTGCTGCGCTCCGGCGGCCGGTTCGTCTCCACGCTGGTGGGCTCGCCGGACCAGCTCCCGACCGAGGAGCACACCGTGCTCCCGGTCTTCGCGCAGCCGACCGAGGACAAGCTGAACCGGCTCGCCTCCGGCGAGACCCGCGTGGTCGTCGAGAAGGTCTACCCGTTCGAGGAGGCCACCGCGGCGATCGCGCACTTCGTCGCCGGCACCAAGGGCAAGATCGTCGTCTCGCTCATCTGACCTGTGTCTTCCCGCGGGGCACGGCGGACGTCGCGCCCCGCACACACATCCCGCAGCTGCCGGTCTGGGCGGCCATCGGCGGCACCCCACCCGGCGCGGCCCGCGCCGGGCGGGGTGCCGATGTGCTCGGCCTGATCGGCGGCACGCTCGGGCACGCCCGCCCCGCTCGTCGACCTCTACCGGGAGGCTGGCGCGGCCGCCGGGCATCCGTCGCAGGCGCTGACGGTCGGCATCACCAGTCACCTCTACGCCGGTGCCTCCCTGGAGGCGGCCCGCGAGGAGATCTGTCCGTACTGCCGGCAGTACCTGGCGCCGAAGACGCCCGCCGACTGTGGCTGGCACGTCGGTCGCGCGCAGATGGACGCGCCCACCATGCGGGGCGCGGCGCTGATGGCCGGCGGCCCGGAGCAGCTCACCGAGAAGATCCTGGACCGGCACGAGGTGCTCGGCGCGGACCGGTTCTTCGCCCAGGCCGACTTCGGCGGCCTGCCCCGCGAGCGGGTCGGGGAGTCCAGCACCCGGTTCGCGGCCGAGGTGGTGCCCGCGGTCCGGTCGGCCACGCGTCAGCCGGTCTGGCCGGCCGCGGCCCGCGCGATGGGCACGCTGTCCGCCCCCTACTGACCGATCCGGCGGCCGACCTCGGCCATCCGGTCGCGCAGCCACATGTGCTCGGGGTCGCGGTCGTACATCGGGTGCCACCACAGCGCCTCGACCAGCGGCACCGGCTCGAACGGGCAGTCCAGCACGCGCAGCCCGCCACCCGTGGAGAGGCGGCGGGCCAGGTGCTCCTGCATCAGCGCCACCCGGTTCGTGCCGGCCAGCACGAACGGCACCGCGAGGAAGCTCTGCACGACGATCCGCGCCTTCGGCTCCACGCCGAGCAGGCGTAGCTGGCGGGCGGCCGGGGTGAACGCGGTCGGCTCGTGGAAGGTCAGCACCCACGGCAGCGCGGCCAGGTCCGCCATGGTGAGCGTGTCACGGACGCCGGGGTGGTCGGCCGCGACGACGCACACCCAGCGGTCGGTGTAGAGGTCCAGGTGCGGCAGGTCGGTGAGGAACCCGTGCGGCAGCAGCAGGCCGTCCACGGTCCGCAACGTCTCCGCCGCCCGGTCGACCGCGCCGGTGGTGATGTGGTGCAGCCGCAACCGGATCCCGGGCGCCTCGTCACCGAGCACCGCCGCGAGTTCGGCACCCGCGACGGCCAGCCCGTAGTCCGAGGTCAGGATCGTGAACTCGCGGTCGGCGACGGCCGGGTCGAAGTCCGGCTGCCGGGCGAACACCCGCTCCACGCCGGCCAGCGCCACCGCGGTCAGCTCCTTGAGGTGGATCGCCAGCGGCGTGAGCTCGTAGGTGTTGCCGACGCGCGTGAGCAGGTCGTCGCCGAAGTGCCGGCGCAGCCGGGACAGCGACGCGCTGAGCGCGGGCTGGCTGAGTGCCAGCCGGGTCGCGGCCCGGGTCACGCTGCGCTCGCGCAGCAGCGCGTCCAGCGAGATCAGCAGGTTGAGGTCCAGGCTGGCCAGGTTCACGGCGAATCCCCCTCATTAACGGCGCTGATACACGTCATAAACATGTTCGTCTTCCCTGATAGCCGCCAACTGACCGACAGTGAACCGCATCACGTCCGCGATGTCGGAAGGGACACCACCTCGTGTCGGAAATTCTCGGATCCCTCGCCCTCGGCACCTTCGCCTCGGGGTCGCGGGCGTTCGCCGGGCTGGTCCGCGGCGACCGGGTCCTCGAGTTGGACGCGCACGCGGCCGCGCTGGGCCTGACCGCGCCGATCACCACCCGCGACCTGCTCGCCGACTGGGACAGGGTGCTGCCGCTGCTGGAAGCGCTCGACGGTCCCACGATCGGGCTCAGCGACCTGCGGGTGCTGCCGCCGGTGCGGCCCCGGCAGATTCTGCAGAGCGGCGCGAACTACCGCACCCACGTCATCGACCTCGCGGTCGCGCACCGCGGGCCGGACGACTCCGAGGAACAGGTCCGGGCCGCGACCGCCGCGATGATGGACGCGCGGATCGCCAACGGTACGCCGTACCTGTTCATCGGCCTGCCGTCCGCGATCGCCGGGCCGCACGACGACCTGGTGCTCCCGGGCTACAGCGACCGGCACGACTGGGAGCTGGAGCTGGCCGCGGTGATCGGCGCGCCGGCCTACCGCGTCGACCGCGACCGGGCGCTGCGGCACGTGGCCGCGTACACGATCGTCAACGACATCACCACCCGCGACCTGGTCTTCCGCCGGGACATGCCGGAGATCGGCACGGACTGGTACCGGTCCAAGAACGCGCCCGGATTCCTGCCGCTCGGCCCCTGGCTCGTCCCGGCGGCCCACGTGCCCGACCCGATGAACCTACGGGTCACGCTCACGCTCAACGGCGACGTCATGCAGGACGAGAGCACCAAGGACATGATCTTCGACGTGGCGGCCGTGGTCGCCGCCGCCTCGCAGATCACCCCGCTGCACCCGGGCGACCTGGTGCTGACCGGCAGCCCGGCCGGCAACGGCATGCACCACGGCCGGCTGCTGCGTGACGGCGACGTGATGACCGGCGCCATCACCGGCCTCGGCACCCAGCGGGTGCGGTGCGTGGCGGAGTCGGCGGCATGACCGACCCCGCCGACGCCATCCGGGCCGCGGCCGCCCGGTACTCGAACTGGGGCCGGTGGGGCGACGACGACGTCCACGGCACGCTCAACTTCCTCACCCCGCGGCATCGGATCAACGGCGCCGCGCTGGTACGCCGGGGCGTCGCCTTCTCCCTCGCCCAGCGCTTCGACATGGACGGCCCGCAGCGGGGCTGGCGCCGCCGCACGAACCCGGTGCACACGATGCTGGACACCGGCGTCGACGCCGAGCGTGGTAACCAGGGCTTCCCGCACGGCTTCGGTGGCGCGGACGACGTGGTCGCGATGCCGCTGCAGTGCTCCACCCAGTGGGACGGGCTCGGCCACATCTTCGACCACGGCAAGGCCTGGAACGGCCGCGCCGCCGGCGACGTGGTGACCAGCGAGGGGGACCGGGTCACCGGCATCGAGACCGCCGCGGGCCTGATCGCCGGCCGGGGCGTGCTGCTGGACGCCGGCCGCGCGCTCGGCGACGACGGGGAACTCCCGGACGGCTTCGCGATCACCACCGCCCACCTGGAGCAGACGATCGCGGCCCAGGGGGCCACGTCGGCGGTCGGCACCGGGGACATCGTGCTGGTCCGCACCGGGCAGCTCGCCCGTACCCGGCGGGAGGGGTGGGGCTCCTACGCCGGCGGTCCCGCGCCCGGCCTGTCGTTCGGCACCGCGGGCTGGCTGCACGACACGGAGATCGCCGCGATCGCCACCGACACGTGGGGCTTCGAGGTCCGCCCGAACGAGTTCGACGACGCGTTCCAGCCGCTGCACCAGGTCGTGATCCCGCACCTCGGGCTGTACATCGGCGAGATGTGGGACCTGGACGCGCTGGCCGAGGACTGCGCGGCGGACGGCGTGCACGAGTTCTGGCTGACCGCGGGCCCGATTCCCGTCACCGGCGCGGTCGGCGCTCCGGTCAATCCGATCGCCGTCAAGTGAGGTAGGCAGCCATGCCCGCAGTCTCCACCGTGCTCGTCGTCGGTGGCGGTGCCGCCGGCGCCGCCACGGCCATCCTGCTCGCCGACGCCGGGATCGACGTCGAGATCGCCGAGATCAAACCGGACGTCACCGCGCTCGGCTCCGGCATCACGCTGCAGGGCAACGCGCTGCGCGTGCTGCGGCAGCTCGGCGTCTGGGGCCAGGTCCAGGCGCTCGGCTACGGCTTCGACACGCTCGGCCTGCGCGCCCCCGACCCGCACGGCACCCTGCTGATGGAGATGCCGGACGCCCGCACCGGCGGGCCGGACCTGCCCGCCACGCTCGGCATGTACCGGCCCGACCTGGCTCGCATCCTCCTCGACCGGGCCGCGTCGGCCGGCGCGAGGATCCGGTTCGGCGCCACGCTCACCGACCTGCGGCAGGACGCCGACCAGGTGCGGGTCACCTTCGCCGGCGGTGCCGAGAGCCGGTACGACCTGGTCGTCGGCGCGGACGGCGTGCGCTCGTGGACCCGCGGCGCGCTCGGCATCGACCTGGAGACCCGGGCGACCGGCATGGGCATCTGGCGCGCGTTCGCCACCCGGCCGGCGTCCGTGACCCGCACCGACCTGTACTACGGCGGTCCCGCCTACATCGCCGGCTACTGCCCGACCGGGGAGGCCACGCTCTACGCCTACCTCGTCGAGGACGCCCGGGACCGCGGCGCGCTCACCCCGGAGCAGCGGCTGGCCACGATGCGCGCGCTGTCCGAGGCCTACCACGGCCCGTGGGACGACATCCGCCCCCACCTCACCGACGCCTCCCGGATCAACTACACCTGGTTCGAGACGCACCTGCTGGACGCGCCGTGGCACCGCGGCCGGGTCGTGCTGATCGGTGACGCCGTCCACGCCTGCCCGCCGACGCTCGCCCAGGGTGCCGCGCTCGCGCTGGAGGACGCGGCCGTGCTCGCCGAGTTGCTGCTCTCTCATGCCACGGTCACCGACGCGCTGCTGACCGAGTTCACCGACCGCCGGCACGCCCGCGCGAAGACCGTCGTCCACGCCTCCGTCCAGCTCGGACAATGGCTGCTCGACCGCGACCGGGACGCGGACGTGCCGGGGCTGATGGGCCGGGTCGCCGCGCTGGTCGGGGCGCCCGCGTGAGCACGGTCGTGGACGTGCACGCGCACCTGATCGTCGGCGAGGTCGAGCGCGCGGTCGCCGGCGCGCCCGGCCTGGCCGCGCACCGGGCGCTCGACGCGCGTCGCAACGGCGCCGAGTCCGGCGCGGTCTCCGGCCGGATGGTCGCGGAGCGGTTCGCCCGCCTCACCGACCTCGACACCCGGCTCACCGACATGGACGCGGCCGGGATCGGCGTCCAGCTCGTGTCGCCGTCACCGTCGCAGTACCACTACTGGGCGGACGAGCGGCTGGCCGAAACCGTCTGGCGGACGGCGAACGAGGGCACGGCGACGTTCTGCGCCAAGGCTCCGGACCGGCTGCGCGGCCTCGGCCTGGTGCCGCTGCAGTTCCCCGGCCTCGCCGTCGCCGCGCTCGACCACGCGGTCCGCGACTGCGGGCTGGCCGGCGTGGAGATCTCCTCGCACGCGCCCGGGCCCGGCGGCGCGGGCACGGTCGAGCTGTCCGACCCGGCACTGGAGCCGTTCTGGTCCCGGGCCGAGGAGCTGGGCACGATCGTGTTCGTGCACCCGTTCGGCTGCACGCTCGACGAACGCCTCGACCGGTGGTACCTGTCCAACATCGTCGGGCAGCCGGTGGAGAACGCGGTGGCGCTGTCGCACCTGATCTTCTCCGGCGTCCTCGACCGGCACCCCGGCCTGCGGCTGGTCGTCGCGCACGGGGGCGGCTATCTGCCCACGTTCCTCGGGCGCGCCGACCACGGGTGGGCCGTCCGCCCGGACGCCCGGCAGTGCGCTTCGAAGCCCAGCGACTACCTGCGCCGGCTCTGGTTCGACTCGCTGGTGCACACCCCGCAGGCGTTGCACGCGCTGGTCGAGGCGGCGGGCGCGGACCGGGTGCTGCTCGGCTCCGACTACCCGTTCGACATGGGCGTCGAGGATCCCGTCGCCCGGCTCGACGAGGCCGGGCTGCCGGCCGACCACCGCGACGCCATCGCCTTCGGCAATGCCGCCCGGCTCGGGCTGACCTCCGCACCCACCGAGGAGCAACGATCATGACCGACCGTCTCATCACCCACCTGCGGCACGTCGACCTGGCAGTGCCCGACTACGACCGGCAGCTCGACTTCTACACCACCATGTGGGGCCTGGCCCCGCAGGTGACCGACAGCGGCGTCGCGTTCCTGGCCGCGGAGGGCTCGCCCGAGCAGTACGTGGTGCGCATCCGCAAGGCCGAGGAGAAGCGCCTGGACCTGGTCGCGTTCGGCGCGGCCGACCGGGCGTCCGTGGACGAGCTGGCGCTGCGTCTCGGCCGGGACGGCGTCACGCTGATCACCGAGCCGGGCGCGATGGACACCCCCGGCGGCGGGTACGGCTTCCGGTTCTTCGACGTGGACGGCCGTACCGTCGAGGTCTCCGCCGAGGTCGAGGCCCGGCAGCACCGCAAGGTGGAGGAGAAGGAGTCGATCCCGGTCCGCCTGTCGCACGTGGTGCTGAACACCCGTACCCCGGAGGCGACCGTCGCCTTCTACGAGAAGCACCTGCGGTTCGCGCTCTCCGACACGCTCACCCACCCGCACATGGGCGACGTCATGTTCTTCATGCGCTGCAACGACTGGCACCACAGCGTCGCGATCGCCCGCGGCCCGCACACCGCGCTGCACCACGCCTCGTTCGAGATGCGCGGCATCGACGAGTACATGCGCGGCAGCGGCCGGCTGCTGCGCGCGGGCGTCGAGAAGGTCTGGGGGCCGGGGCGGCACATGGCCGGCAACAACACCTTCACCTACTTCCTCGACCCGCACGGCAACACCATCGAGTACACGACCGAGCTGGAGCGCCTGGACGAGGACACCTGGCACCCGCACCTGTACGACTTCTCCGACCCGACGGTCAGCGATCAGTGGGGGACCGCGAACCCGATGAACGAGCTGGTCGCCAAGCAGTCCTTCAACGACGTCGACCGGGGCGTGTTCGTCGCGCCCCCGATGTGAGGCGCCGGCATGCGACTGGCGACCTATGAGCATCGCGGCGAGCGGCGCGCGGGCGTGATCGGGACCGGCCGGCTGTACCCGCTGCCGCGTGACGTCAGCGTGCTGGACCTGACCCGGCTCGGGCTGCCGGGCGCGCTGAGGCTCGGCCGCGCGGCGCTGGCCGGCGCACCCGGCCCGGCGCTCGCGGACGTGCGGCTGCTGCCGCCGCTGGAGCCGCCGACCGTGCGGGACTTCGTCGCGTTCGAGGAGCACGTCGAGGGCGTGGTGCGCAGCGTCTCCGGCGACGCGGCCGTGGCCCCGGAGTGGTACGAGGCGCCGACGTTCTACTTCACCAACCCGTACGCGATGATCGGCACCGGGGATTCGATGCCGGTGCCGCCCGGCTGTACCGAGCTGGACTTCGAGCTGGAGGTGGCGGCCGTCATCGGCCGGGCCGGCACGAACCTCACGCCGGAGCAGGCGCACGAGGCGATCTTCGGCTACACGATCCTGAACGACTGGTCCGCCCGCGACCTGCAACGCCGCGAGATGAAGGTCAACCTGGGGCCGGCCAAGGGCAAGGACTTCGCGTCCACGCTCGGGCCGTGGCTGGTCACCGCGGACGAGTTCGCCGGCCGGCACGACGCGGACGGTTTCCTGCCGCTCGGCATGACGGTCGCGGTCAACGGTGTGGAGATCGGCCGGGATCTGCTGTCCAACATGGGCTGGCCGTTCGCGGAGCTGGTCGCCTATGCCTCGCGGGGCACCTGGGTCCGGCCCGGCGACGTGCTCGGCTCCGGTACCTGCGGCAACGGCGGCTGCCTCGGCGAGCTGTGGGGCCGTCGCGGACGGCTGGACCCGCCCCCGCTGAAGCCGGGCGACGCGGTGACGATGACCGTCGAGGGCATCGGCATGATCGTCAACACCGTGGTCGCGGGCGTGGACGCGAAGCCGGTCGCGCCCGCCCGGCCGCGCCCGAGGGACCGCCCGGACCGGTGAGCATCGCCGTGCGTGGCGCGGCGCGTACGGCGTGCCGCCCGCGGCAGCCGCTCAGGACGAACTACCAGGAGGCGTCATGCGTACCGAAGTCGCCATCATCGGCGCCGGCCCGGCCGGAATGCTGCTCGGCCACCTGCTCGCCCGTGCGGGCGTCGACGCCACGATCATCGAGACCCGGTCCGAGGAGTACGTGGCCTCGCGGATCCGGGCCGGCATCCTTGAGCACTCGACCGTGCGGCTGCTCGACGAGGCCGGGCTCGGCAAGCGGCTGCGTGCCGAAGGTCAGGAGCACCGGGGGATCCACCTTCAGTGGCCCGAGGAGCGGCATCACCTCGACTTCGTGGACCTCATCGGCCGCAGCGTGTGGGTCTACGGCCAGACCGAGCTGCAGAAGGACCTGATCGCGGCCGGTCATCCGGTGACCTACGAGGTCACCGGCACGGCGCTGCACGACCTGACGACCGGCCGCCCGTACGTGACGTTCACCGACGCCGGCGGTACGGCCCGGCGGCTGGACGCCGATGTGGTCGTGGGCTGCGACGGCTCGTTCGGCCCGAGCCGCGAGGCCGTGCCGGTGGCGGCCCGGCGGACGTGGCAGAAGACCTACCCGTACTCCTGGCTCGGCGTACTGGCCGATGTGGCCCCGTCGACGGACGAGCTGATCTACGCGTACCACCCGCACGGTTTCGCCCTGCACTCCATGCGATCGGCGCGGGTCAGCCGCTTCTATCTGCAGGTGCCGGCCGGAACGGAACTCGCCGACTGGCCCGATCAGCGGATCTGGGACGAGCTGGCGCTGCGGCTCGGCCACGGCCAGGACGGCTGGAAGCTCATCAGTGGACCGATCACCAGCCGGAGCGTGCTGCCGATGCGCAGCTTCGTGCAGACGCCGATGCGGCACGGCCGGCTGTTCCTGGCCGGGGACACCGCTCACATCGTGCCGCCGACCGGTGCGAAGGGCCTGAATCTGGCACTGGCGGACGTCGCGCTGCTGGCGCCCGCGCTGGTGGCGCTGCTGCGCGAGCACAACCCCACCCTGGCCGACGGGTACGCGGAGGCGGCCCTGCGCCGGGTCTGGCGCAGCACCCACTTCTCCTGGTGGATGACGACCATGCTGCACACCGGCGACGACCCGTTCGACGAGCGCCTGAAACTCGCCCAGCTCCAGTGGGTCACTTCCAGCACGGCCGGCGCGACCGGTCTCGCCGAGAACTATGCCGGCCCGCCGTCCTGATTTCACTCTTCTTAGTGATAGCGCACTATCGCTTTACTGATAGTGTCCTATTGGTTCTGAGGAGGACTCGATGCCCAAACTGGAAGTCTCGGATCTGATCGCCCGTCCCGCCCGCTGCCCCTTCGACCCCTCGTCCGCGGTCGTGGCGCTGCTGGACGAGGACGAGTTCGGCCGGGTCGACCTGCCCCTTCAACCGGGCGCGCACGTGGTGACCCGCTACGAGGACGTCCGTGCGGTGCTGTCGGACACCCGGCTCAGCAGCGCCCCGGGTGGCCTGCGGCGCAAGCCGGGGGAGCTGGCCGATGAGCTGAACCAGCTCCGGCTGCCGATGCTGTCCGACGACGACCCCGAGCACGCGACGCTGCGGCGCGCGGTCGCCCGCGAGTTCAGCATCAAGCGGGTGGCCGCCATGCGGCCGATGATCGAGCGCGTCGTCGAGGAGGCCCTTGACGACCTCGAGGCTGCGGGCCCCGGCGCCGACTTCATCGCGCACGTCGCGCTGCCGATCCCGTCCCTGGTCATCTCCGAGCTGCTCGGCGTGCCCTACGCGGATCGCAAGACGTTCCAGGAGCGGTCCCGGATCCTGCTGGACCTGACCGTGTCCCAGGAGGCGCGCGGCGCCGCGATGGCCGAGATGTTCCAGTACCTCGGCGGGCTCGTGCACGGCCGCCGCGCGCAGCCGGACGCGGACGACATCCTCAGCCGGACGCTGCGCGACCACGGCGACACGTTCACCGACGCGGAGGTGACCGGGCTCGGCGTGCTCCTGCTGATCGCCGGCCATGAGACCACGGCGAACACGATGGGCCTGGGCACCGTGCTGCTGCTCCAGCACCCGGAGGACCTGGCGGCTGTCCGGGACGACCCGGCCGTGACCGACCGGGCGGTCGAGGAGCTGCTGCGCTACGCCGCCGTGGTCCAGATGCCGTTCACCCGGCACGCCCTGGAGGACGTGGAGATCAACGGTCACCACATCGCGAAGGGCGACGACGTGACCTGCTCGCTGACCACGGCGAACCGGGACCCCCGCCTGCTGCCGGACGGCGACGCCTTCGACATCCACCGTGACCAGCCCGCGCACGTCACCTTCGGCTACGGCATCCACCAGTGCCTGGGGCAGCAGCTGGCCCGGATGGAGCTGCGGGTCGTCTATCCCGCGCTGCTGCGCCGCTTCCCCGGCCTCACGATCGCCGCGCCGGTCGAGGAGCTTCCGTTCACCACCGCGACGCAGACCTACGGCCTCACCGCGCTCCCGGTCACCTGGTGACCCCGTCACCGGCCGACCACCCCGAAGCCGAAGGAGTACGAGAATGACGATCCACATCGACCGTGAGCGGTGCGTCGCCGCGGGCACCTGTGTGATGACCGCCCCGGCCGTCTTCGACCAGGACGACGACGGCATCGTGGAACTGCTCCAGGCGGAGCCGGCCGACGACGCGGGCGTCGCCGACGCGGTGGCCCGCTGTCCGGCCGCCGCCATCGAGGTGACGGTGTGACCTCCGGCGGGCCGGCGCCCGACGGGGTGGTGATCGTGGGCGCCGGCGCCGCCGGTCTCAGCGTCGCGGAGGGACTGCGGCATGCGGGCTTCGCCGGCCGTCTGCGGATGTACGGCGCCGAGGACCACCCTCCCTACGACCGGCCGCCGTTGTCCAAACAGGTGCTCATCGGAACCTGGCAGGACCGGCAGACCCGGCTGCGAGACGACCGGCAGCTGGCCGACCTCGAGGTGGAGCTGCACCTCGGCCGGCGGGCGGCCGGCCTGGACACGGCACGGCGGCGCGTGCGCCTGGCCGACGGCACCGGCGTCCGCTACGACCACCTGGTGATCGCCACCGGGCTCACCCCCCGGACACTGCCGGGCCAGGCCTCGCTCGCCGGGGTCCACGTCCTGCACACGCTGGAGGACAGCGCGGCGCTGAGGGACGGTCTGGCCCGGGCACACCGAGTCGTCATCGTCGGCGCCGGTGTGCTCGGCTGCGAGATCGCCGCCAGCGCCCGGACCCTCGGGGCGGAGGTCACACTGGTCGACCCGGCCCCGGTGCCGATGCTGCGCCAGCTGGGCCCGGCCATCGGCGGTCTGCTGGCCGAGATACATCGCGAACGCGGCGTCCGGCTCCGGCTGTCGACCGGCGTGGACGGACTGATCGATCTTCAGGGCGGTGTCGCCGGTGTGCGGCTCGCCGGCGGGGAGGTGCTGCCCGCCGACCTCGTGGCCGTCACGATCGGCGGGCGGCCGGCGACCGGCTGGCTCGAGGGCAGCGCGCTGACGCTCGGCGACGGTGTGGTCTGCGACGACCGTGGCCGGGCCGCGGACCGAGTCTGGGCCGTGGGCGACATCGCCCGTTTCCCCGACCCCCGCACCGGCGCGCTGATCCGGCTGGAGAACCGCACCAACGCGACCGAACAAGGCATCACGGTCGCGGCGAACATTCTCGGCGCGGACCGTCCCTATCAGCCGCTGCCCTACTTCTGGTCGGATCAGTATGATCGAAGAATCCAGTGCCACGGCACGCCGGCGGTGGACGTCGGCGTGGTGGACGGCGGCGTGGTGGACGGCGGCGTGGTGGACGGCGCGATCACCGACCGGCGTTTCGTCGCGGTCTACAGCGACGGCGAGACCCTGACCGGCGTCGTGGGTTTCAACCGTCCCAAGCAGACCCGGCTGTGGCGCCAGCACGTGCTGGACAGGACGCCGAAGGCCGCGCTGCCGACTCCGCCGCAGAGCCTGTCCGCCGCCCTCTGAGACGGTGGCTCACGACGCCTTCGACCAGACCGCCAGCGTCTCGGTGAGCGGGCCGTCCGGGACGAAGTGCCCGAAGGTGTCGTTGGCGAAGAACGAGACGCCGTCGACCAGCGCGGCGTGCTCCGCGAGCACCTCGCGCTGGTAGAGATAGGTGCGGCGGTCGTCGAGGTAGGTGCGGTACCAGTACCAGGGGTCGACGAAGTCCAGGCCGAGCAGCACGCGGGGGCCGTCGAGCGCGGCCTTGCTGCGCAGGTTCGGCACGATCTCGGTGCGCTCGACCAGGACCGCGAACGTGGAGACCAGCACCGCGTCCAGCGTCCGGTAGGCGGTGTCGGGCATGCCCCAGGCGGTGCGCTCGATCTCGGCCCGCCAGTAGGTGTCCATCCAGTACACCCGCCGGTCGCCCATGGCCGCGCGCATCCGCGCGAAGAACCGATCGATCCCGGCGGTACGGTCCGCGGTGACCGGCGGGGCGTGACGCGGGTCCCAGAACCCGAGCAGGCCGAACTGGTTGCCGAGCAGCACGCCGTCCAGCCCGAGGTCCGCGGTGTAGGCACCGGCCTGCGCGGCGACGAAGTCCCCGGCGGGCAGCCCTTCGGGAACACCACGGGGGTACGCCGCGTACGGCCGGGTGTCGGCCGCGAGCGGGAGCGTCACGTCGATGATCCCCGGCACGACGTGCCCGCCCGCGTCCGCACCACCGGCGGCCGCCTCCGGGTGCAGGCGGGTCTTCCACTCGCTGCGGCAGAACTCCGGGCCGGGCTCCAGGTACTCCAGCAGCGTCAGGTCGATGGCGCGGCGGGCCGCACCGTCCCGGAACGCCCGGTAGCAGCCGGCCAGCGTCGCGTAGTCCATCGGCTGCTCGGAGAGGATCATCGCGGGCCCGGCCGAGTACGGGTTGTACGAGCGCTCCCCGCCGTCCCGGACCCGGCGCAGCCAGTCGAGGTTGTGCGCGCGGGGCGGCACGCCGTCGGCGAAGCAGTTGTAGCGCGCCCAGTCGAAGCGCGCCCCCCGGTCCCCGGCCCAGCAGAGGATGTGGTCTCCGTTGGAGGTGGCGAAGACGATCGTGACCGGGCGGTCGCGCAGCCAGTCCGCGTGGTGGTCGAGGAACGCCTCGACCGCGGGCGCCGGGTCGGTCAGGTCGTCGAAGATCTTGGGGGTGACCCAGAGACACACCTCGCGGCCGGGCATCAGGCGGCCCGGTCCAGCTCGTGCCGCTGGATGCCGTGGCGTGGCGCGACGCCGGCGACCAGCCGCTCCAGCTCGTCCGCGACGGAGGCGCCGAGCCGGGCCAGCTCGTTGCCGTGCGAGCCGGCCACGTGCGGGGTGAGGTACGCGTTGGGCAGGTCGAACAGCGGCGACCCGGCCGGCAGCGGTTCGGGCTCGGTGACGTCCAGGACCGCGGCGATGCGCCCGGTGGCCAGCTCCGCGGTGAGCGCGTCCGTGTCGACCAGCGCGCCGCGCGCGGTGTTGATCAGCACGGCGCCGTCCCGCATCGCCCGTAGCTGGTCGCGGCCGATCATCCGGAACGTCTCCGCGTTCGCCGGCGCGTGCAGGCTGACCACGTCGCTGTGGGTCAGCAGCTCGGGGAGGGTGACCGAGGCGGTGCCGGGAACCTGGGTGTACGGGTCGTAGAGCAGGACCTCCACGTCGTGCGGGCGCAGCAGGTCGATCACCTGACGGCCGATCCGCGACGCGCCGACGATGCCGACCACCCGGCCGTAGTTGCCGATGCCGGGGAGGATCTCGGCGATCGTGAACCGCCGGGACTCCCGGTACTGCTCGCGCAGCGTGAGCACGCCCTTGCCGGCCAGCAGGATGAACGCCAGCGCGAACTCCGCGACCGGCACCGCGTTCGCCTCCGCCGCGGAGCTGACCACGACACCGCGCGCCCAGGCCTCCTCGGTGACGTGGTGCTTGACGCTGCCGGCCGCGTGCAGCACGGCCCGCAGGCGCGGCGCCGCGTCGAGGAGCGGCTCGTCGACGGGCGGGCTGCCCCAGCCGGTGATGAGGAAGTCGAGGTCCGCCAGCCGGCCGGCGATCCGCGGGTCGTCGAAGCGCTCGACGATCAGGTCCGGGTCGACGTCGACCAGCTCGCGGATGCGGCGCAGCAGGGCGGGCGGGAAGAGTGCGGGGAAGTGCGCGGGGTCCATGGCGAACAGCGCGGTGGGGCGGTGGGTCACGGGTGTCCTCACTTTCGTCCATCACCGTAGTAACCGGTTGCTACCCTAAGTCGAGTGCGGCCGGAAACGCAATGAGTGGCGTTTAGCTGGGAGTTCGAAGGTTAAGGGAAGATCGAAATTGCGGCGTTTCGGGCCATCTAAAGCAAGCGTTTACCGCCGGTCAGGGCAGCGTGGTCAACCAGCGCTCGACGACCGCGACGAACTCGGCGGGACGCTCCTGATGGAGGTAGTGCCCGGCGCCGGGCCAGGCCTCGACCGCGGAGCCGTTCGTCGCGGGGAGGCTCCGGGCCCACGCCGCGGCCGCCTCCGTGCTGAAGAGGCTGAGCATCGGCACCGGGCCCCGCCGCAGGAACGCCTCGGTCCGGTCCCGGATCCCGAATGCGTCCGGCGCGAGGTACATCGCCTCGAACGCGTCGGCCAGCACCCGGGCGTCGGTGTCGCGGAGGCCCGCGCGCACCTGCTCGCGCACCGTCTCGGGGGTGGCATCGGAGAACGCGCCCTCGGCGAAGTCCCGCAGTGCCGCGCGCGCCCCGGGGGAGCGCCAGTCGCGTAGTTGGTCGCGCAGGGCCGCCTCGTCGGTGGCGCCGTAGGCGGGGTCGACCGTGACCACGGCCCGCACCGCGCCCGGGTGGTGCGCCGCGAGCGCCGTGACCAGTTGCCCGCCCCAGGAGTGCCCGATCGCGACCACCGGCCCGGCGTCCGTGCCCCGCAGCAGCGCGGCGAGGTCGCCGGCGATCGTGCGTGGGTCGTAGCCGGCCGGGGGTCGTGGCGCGTCGCCGTGCCCGCGCACGTCCACCGCGAGGACACGGTGGCGGGCGGCGAACAGCGGCGCGGTCGACGCCCAGGACCGGCGGTCGCCGCCCCAGCCGTGCACGAGCAGCAGTGTCGGCGAGCCCGTGCCGGTCTCGTCGTGCGGGAGGGGCACGCTCATCTGTAGTAACCGGTGTCGCCAAACGGCCATGCGGGGAGCGCTCTCGATCGTACCCTCGGAATGTCTTGACTGTTCATAGGCCTATCCTCGTGGGATTTGTCCAGAAGCAAGCGGTTACTATGCTTATCATCTCCGTGGCGTTGGGCGGAGATGGGGAGACGGTCCGTTACT
The DNA here is from genome assembly GCF_030811575.1 of Catenuloplanes nepalensis. Classification (GTDB taxonomy): domain Bacteria; phylum Actinomycetota; class Actinomycetes; order Mycobacteriales; family Micromonosporaceae; genus Catenuloplanes; species Catenuloplanes nepalensis. The sequence goes on from NZ_JAUSRA010000001.1 coordinate 1,817,262, forward strand.
GTCTGCCGTTACGGCGCCGGATGCGTGGGCATCGATCAGGGCGCGAGCTGGACCGGACAGGGGTGTGAGGTGGGCGCGCAGCGTCGCAAGCAGGAGGAGAACGCGGCCGGGCAGGGGACCGACCCCGGCGAGAACGGGCGCTCCGCGACGATCCGCGACGTGGCGGTGCGGGCCGGCGTCTCCGCCGCCACGGTCTCCCGGGTGCTGGCCGACAACTATCCGGTCGCGCCGAAGACCCGGCAGCGGGTGCTGCGCGCGGTGCAGGAGCTCAACTTCGTGGTGAACACGCACGCACGCGCGCTGGCCGGGGTGCGGACCGAGACGGTCGCGTTCGTGCTGCACGATGTGCGTGGCCCGTCCTTCACCGAGGCGGCCTACGGCGTCGAGCGGGAGGCGAACCGGCGCGGCCGGCTCTGCCTCATCTGCAGCACCGAGGGCGACCAGGAGCGCGAGCTGGCCTTCGTCAAGCTGATGCGCGAGCAGCGGGCCAGCGCGGTCATCCTGATCGGTGGCGTCCGCGACGACGAGCAGTACCGCGCGCGTTACACCGAGATCGCGCACTCGCTGCACGCGGCCGGGTCCCGGCTGGTGCTGTGCGGCCGCCCGCCGCTCGGCCCGGACGTGCCGGCGACCGTGGTGGAGTACGACAACGAGGGCGGCGCCTACGCGATCACCACCCACCTGCTGGCCAACGGGCACCGGCGCATCCTCTACCTGGGCGGGGCGCTGACCCACACCACCAGCCAGGCCCGGCTCGCCGGTTACCACCGCGCGCTGGACGACTTCGGCGTGGAGCCGGATCCGTCGCTGATCGAGCACGGCGAGTTCACCCGCAACTCCGGGTACGAGCGGACCCGTGCCCGCCTGGCGAAGAGCGGCGCCCGGCCGTTCACCGCGATCTTCGCGGAGACCGACATGGTCGCCGCGGGCGCGCTCACCGCGCTCGACGAGGGCGGCGTCGCGGTGCCCGGCGAGATCTCGCTGGTCGGATACGACGACATCGAGCTGGCCGGGGATCTGCGGCCCCGGCTGACGACCGTGCACGTGCCGTACGAGGAGATGGGCCGTACCGCGGTCCGGCTGGCGCTGGATCTGAAGGAGGGCCGCTCCCGGGCTGCGGACCAGCACGTGGTGCTCGGCACGCACGTGGTGGTCCGCCAGTCCGTGGGCCGTCGCCGGCCGGGCTGAACCGAATGTCATCTCAGCGGGCGTCGGGGTCGTACAGCACCAGCGTGCTCTGCGGGCCGAGTCGCACCGGCCGGCCGAGCGTGACCCGCCGGCCGGTGCGCAGGTCGGCGGCGCGCGCGGAGCACGACGGCCGCCAGGTGAAGGTCTGATCCGTCGTGGTGTTCATGACGACGATGTACCCGGCGTACTCGAGCACGTAGAACGGGGCCTTGCCGACCAGCACCTTCTCCACGCCGACCGTGGTCGAGCCGAACGCGGGGTCGGGCACGTCGGCCGGGATCGGCGCCAGGTACTGCTTCTCCCCGGCGAACGCCTGGTGCAGTTTCGGCCCGGGGTAGGCCGGGCCGCCGGCCGGGACGGTGGAGACCTCGCCGGAGTCGTTGATCGCGAAGTCCCAGGCGGCCCAGTCCTGCACGATGAACACGTTCTCCGGATCCCGGTCGAAGACGGACGTCTCCCGCACGGTGGCCGACCGCTCCGACTGCGGCGTCAGCAGGTGCACGCGCGCGAGGTCGTTGACGGCCTGCCGGGCCCGCCAGTAGAGCGACGCGTAGAACAGCTCCTTCCCGCGCTTGACCGCGACGCAGGCGACCGTCTCGTCGGTGAAGACGAAGTCCGGCGCCTCCCAGCGGGCCGGCAGCCGGGCGCCGCTGTCCCGCAGCCGCTGGAACGCCGGCCAGTCGCGGGAGACGAACCGGAACGCGTTCAGGCCGACCCGGGTGTAGAGGCTGGTGGACAGGAACAGGTCCAACTGCGGCGCGAGCTGGCCGTCCTCGACCATCTGGTGGGCCCAGCCGGTCAGCGCCGGGTCCTGGAGGACCGCGACCGCCTGCAGCGGGTGACCGTCCCAGTCGGTGCGCTGCACATAGACCAGATCACCGGGGTACGGCTCGTTGCGCCAGCCGATCTGCGTCTCGATCCGCATGCCGCGGTGGCCGTCCGCGTCCTCGCCGGGGTGCCGGAACCAGCCGCGGACCTTGACCATCTCGACCATGCGCCGACGCAGCCGCTCGTCCGGCGCGCCGCCCTTGCCGCCGGTGACGACCTCGTACATCCGCACCAGCATGCCGGCGATCTCGCCGTAGTCGGCGACGTAGCCGAGCTCGCGGGTCAGGCCCTTGGGGCTGGCGACGTGGTAGTCGTGGCCGAGCCGCCAGGTGGCCTCGCCGTCCGGCGTCTCCGGGCCGCGCCACGGCACCATGCCCAGCGACTCGTAGATCCACCGCTTGGCGCGCTCCTCGGGCCAGGCATCCGCGGGGGAGAGCAGTGCCAGGCCGCGGTTGCACTCGTAGATGCCGATCGCGGTGAACTGGGCCTGGTTGGTGTAGTGGCGCTGGTGCTGACGCCAGTACTCGCGGCTGGCGAGCATCATGTCCCGGTACGCCCGCCGCCTCGGCACCGGATCGGCGGCGACCGGCGGCGGGGCGGTGATCGTGACGTCGTCGTACCAGGCGGTCTCGCCGGCGGCGTTGCACAGCCACAACTCGTACTCGGTCGCGCCCGCGGGGACCGGCACGGTGCGGGTGAGCTCCTGCCACCCGTCGGCGCCGGTGGTGACGAAGTGGTCGGGCGATCCGCCGGCGTAGCCGCCGGACGCGTTCCAGAACTGCACCAGCACATGGGGGGTACGGGCGGCGCCGTCCGTGTTCACCCAGACGGAGTAGGTCAGCTCACCCGGCCCGACCAGGCTGCGCGATGCGGGGGTGACCAGCATGTTCTGCCCCGCTGAGACGATCTTCAGCGAGGCCTTGCCGCCGCGGGTGACCGTGGTGTCCCGGGCGTGGATGCCGTTCGCGGCCCAGCCGGGGACGGTCCATCCGGCCGGTGTGGTGCCGCCCGCCTCGAAGCCGAGGTTCGCCAGCCCGACCTGGCCGGTGACCACGTCCCGGTCCAGCGCGTCCTGCAGGTCGTCCCACGCCCGGGTGAGCGCGAGCCCGACCCGGCCGAAGCCCTCCCACTGCTGATCGGAGGCGGTCAGCACGCGGTCGTCGGTGCGCCACGCGCGGTACCGGCCGTCGATCGCCTGGCAGACCCGTTCCAGCGCGTCGGGGTTGCGGTAGGCCGGGGAGTCGGGCCAGTAGTACCCGTCGAGCAGCGTGATGTAGGCCCAGCCGTCGAACGAGGCCGGCGCCTTCGTGTAGAGCAGCGTCTCCTGGTCGGCGAGGACCCGGGCGCGGACCGCGGCGATGCGCGCGGCGTCGGTGTTCGGGCGCACGCCGGGTGGCGTGGCCTCGCCGAACACGTCGCCCGCGGCCGGCGTGAAGTGCGGCGTGGTGTGCGTGTACGCCCGGTAGAGCCCGCGGCTCGGCGTGGTCATCGGGTAGTAGTAGGTCTCCGGCGTCGCGCCGTACGGGTAGATGCGGCCCATCGCCCGGATCTCGATCTCCAGCGTCCGCCGTCCCCGGGTGCGTGACAGCGGCAGCGGCAGGGTGTGGCAGTAGAACCGGCCGGGCAGTCGCGGGGCCAGGTCGATCACGTCGATGTTGTCGACCACTCCCTGGTCGAACCAGCCGAGCACGTCGCCGTCGAGGAAGATCTGCAGCCGCCAGTCCTGGTCCGCCCTCGGCGAGACGTCGTCGCCCCAGAACTTGACGGTCACGTAGTTGGCCTTGTCCGGGTCGACCCGGAGGGTGAACGACACGGTGCCGCCCCACCAGCTCGCCGGCTCCTGCGGCCGGAGCACGCGGCCGGGCTGGCCGAGCCCGCCGCTGATGACGTCGGACAGCTCGGCCGTCACGTGGTGGGCCCGCTCCGAGGCCGGGTCACCGAAGACCACCGCGTCCAGCGCGGCCGGCCGTGACCCGCCCCGTTCCTGTTCCGGGGCGGCGGAGGCCGGGGACGGACTCCAGAGGGGAAGGCTGGCGGCGGCGGCGCCGGCCCCGCGCAGAACGCTGCGGCGGCTGATCGGATTCATCCGTGAATCTCCTTCGCTCGGCTCGGTGCGTGAAACCTGCCTGTGCGTGAGGCTGGGGGCGGTGCGGCCGATGCGGCTACCTGACAGAACGCGGTTACCTCGGCGGGCTCATCATTGGTCGGTTTCCGGGTGTGGTCAAGGGCCGAAAATTTCCGGCTCGTTTCTCCCAGGCGAGGACGAGGTGACGGCGAGCGGGATCGCCGGTAGCGTTCTCGCGGCGCGTAGCAGAGAGTTATTGCAGGTAAAGACGGTCACACCGGATGCCGGAGCGAGGTGGTGTGAGATCCTTGACACGATTCGTGGTGGCGTCTATGTTGCTGGGACAAGTCCTAGTAAGCGTTTTCTTTTTGCTTCCGCGAGAAGCGGGAGCGACGGCCGATCGGCGGGCGGGGCGGCAACATCCCGCGGGCATCGTGCGGCGGGCCGTCGAGGAGGGAACACATCATGATCATCGACTTCGATGCCGCGTCCCGGTGGGTCCGGCGGTGACGGATACGCGAACCGTGCCGGGCGATCGGTCACCGGCTGAGGTCGGGCCGGCAGAGCCTGTGCCGTCCCCGCGGCGCGCACGCCGCGGCGAAGCGCGTGCCGGCCTCGGCGTGGCGCTGCTCGCGGCGCCGGCCGTGCTCTACTTCGTCGTCTTCCACTACCTGCCGATGGTCGGCCTGGTGGTGGCGTTCAAGGAGTTCAGCACCTATGACGGCGTGTTCGGCAGCCCGTGGGCCGGGCTGGACAACTTCCGCTACTTCTTCAGCTCCGGCGACGCGCCCCGCATCCTGCTGAACACGGTGCTGCTCAACGCGCTGTTCCTGGCCGCCACGCTCGCCACCGGCGTCACGCTGGCGATCATGCTGAACGAGATCCGTGGCCGGTTCTTCAAGCGGGTGGCCCAGTCCGCGGTCTTCTTCCCGTACTTCGTCTCCCCGGTGGTCATCAGCATCATCCTGCAGGTGCTGCTGGCCGGCGTCGGCGGCTCGGGCGGCGCGGTCAACGACGCGCTCGCCGGCTTCGGCCTGCCGCAGGTGAGCTGGTACACCGAGCCCGGACCGTGGCCGTGGATCCTCACCGTGGTCAAGGTCTGGCAGCTCGGCGGCTACATGAGCGTGATCTTCCTGGCCGCGATCACCTCCATCCCGGAGGAGGTCTACGAGGCCGGCGCGATCGACGGCGCCTCCCGTGCCCAGATGGCCTGGCGGATCACGCTGCCGATGCTGCGGCCCACCGCGGCGATCCTGCTCGTGCTCGGCGTCGGCCGGATCTTCTACGGCGACTTCGGCACCATCTACGCGATCGTCGGCGACAACGGCACGCTCTTCCCGAGCACCGACGTCATCGACACCTACGTCTTCCGGTCCCTGCGCCAGCTCGGCGACTTCGGCACCACCGCGGCCGTCGGTCTCTTCCAGTCGATCGCCGGGTTCGTCATGGTCTCGGCCGCCGTGCTGGTCCAGCGCCGGTACAGCAAGGAGAACAGCATCCTGTGAGCGCCACGACCACGCCCCGCCGTCGGGCGCCCCTGGACCCGTTCACCGCCATCAGCTTCGTCGGCGTGTTCATCTTCGTGCTGGCCTGCCTCTTTCCGCTCTGGATGATCATCTCCGGTTCGCTGACCGACGAGTCACGGCTGTCGCAGACCGGCTACAGCCTGATCCCCAGCCCGTTCTCGCTGGAGGCGTACAAGACGATCCTGGCCGGGCCGACCGTCGTCAACGCCTACATCGCCAGCGGCTTCATCACGGTCGTCGGCACCGCGCTGTCGCTGGCGTGCACCGCCGGCATCGCCTGGGTGATCGCCCGCCGGCTGCCGATGATCAGCCGGCCGGTGGCCGTGTTCGCCTACGTCCCGATGCTGTTCACCGGCGGGCTCGTACCCCTCTATCTGCTGGTCACGCAGTATCTGCACCTGCAGAACAGCTGGTTCGCGGTGATCCTGCCGCTGCTGGTCGCGCCGTTCCTCGTCTTCATCGCGGTCGGCTCGTTCCGGCAACTGCCCGAGTCCATCATGGAATCGGCGCGCATCGACGGTGCCGGCGAGCTACGCATCTTCTTTCAGATCGCGCTGCCGCTCTCCAAGCCCATCCTGGCCGTGATCGGGTTGTTCTACGCGGTGAGCTTCTGGAACGAGTGGTTCACCGCGCTGCTGTTCATCTCCGACATCGACAAGTTCCCGCTGCCGCTGCTGCTGCAGAACCTCGTCGCGAACGTCTCCGCCTCCACCATGCTGCCCACCTCGGGCCACGCCGTGCCGGTCTACCAGCTCCGGCTCGCGCTCACCGTGGTCACCATCGGCCCGATCCTGCTCGCCTACCCGTTCGCCCAGCGCTACTTCGTCAAGGGCATCACGCTGGGCGCCACCAAGGGCTGACCTCCCCCGTTCCACGCCTTCCCTGGAGTGCTCACATGTCGATAACCAGCACCCGTCTGTCCCGGCGCGGCCTGCTCGCCGCCGGCGGCGGTCTCTCCATCGCGGCCATGCTCGCCGCCGCCGGCTGCGGCGACTCGTCCGGTTCGTCCGGCGCGGACCGCGTCACCGTCCTGCTGCCCGGCAACACGCCGACCGGCTGGCCGGAGGTCCTCGCCCAGGTCAACACGAAGCTCCAGGCCGAGCTGGGGCTCACGCTGGACGCCCAGTTCATCGCCTGGACCAACTACGCCAACCAGTCGCTGCTCAAGTTCACCGCGGGCGAGCCGTTCGACACCGCGCTCCAGGCCCGCTGGCTCAACATGATCCAGTTGGCCGGCGGCCGTTCCCTCGCGGCCGTCAACCCGCTGCTGGACAGCGGCAAGTACCCCAACCTCAGCAAGACGCTCGACCCGAAGCTTATCGAGAACAACAAGTGGTCCGGCACGCTCTACGGCGTCCCTCAGGTCAACAGCGCGGCCCGGATCCAGCACTTCGTCGTCCGCCAGGACCTGGCCGACAAGGTCGGCGCCGGCGTGATCAGCGACTACGCCGCGCTGGAGAAGTTCTGGTACGACGTGAAGCAGAAGGTCGACGGCGTGACGCCGCTGGGCCTGAACTCCAACATGACCAACCTGATCGTGGTGCCGAACCCGATCGGCCTGCTCAACCCCTATAGCTGGGAGAACCCGTACACGGTCGCGCAGTACTTCTCCGGCAACTCGATGTTCTTCGTGATGGCGCCGGACGCGGCCGCCACCGGCTCGTCCCGGCCGATCCCGTTCTGGGACGCGCCCGGCGTGGTCGACGCGCTGCGCACCGTCCGGCGGTACTACCAGGACGGCATCATCAACAAGGACGCGCTCAACGTCGACGCGGACACCCAGAAGAGCCTGTTCGGCAACGGGCGGCAGGCCAGCGCGTGGGCGATGACGGACGGCACCTCGTCGTCGTACTACCTGCCGCTGCTGCGGAAGTCCACGCCCGGCGCGGCGCTGGCCAACGTCGTACCGCTGCGGGGCGGCAAGTCGGTCAAGCCGAACCAGACGTTCCAGGCGGAGAACTTCGTGGTCCTCAACGCCAAGGGCCGCAGCAACGACAACGCCATGCGGCTGCAGGACTGGCTGTCGATCCGGGAGAACCACGACCTGATCTCGTACGGCATCGAAGGCCGGGACTGGAAGGCCACCGGGGAGAAGTCGCTGGAGCAGCTCTCCGAGTACAGCTTCCCCGGCTTCGCGCTGAGCTGGCGGGCCCCGCTGGAGCGCACGCCCAGTGTGATCACGGAGACCGAGGCGGACTGGTTCGCCTGGGCGCAGAACTACGACAACTTCACCACCGACCCGTTCGCCGGCTTCATCCCCGACGTCACCCCGGTCAAACGGGAGGACGCCCAGATGGCCGCCGCGTTCACCCAGTTCGCCAACCCGCTGTTCTTCGGCGCGGTCGACGTCGACTCCGGCCTGGACAAGCTCAAGAAGGCGGTCGACGCGGCCGGGCTCGAGCGGGTGCGGGCGGAGCTGGAGAAGCAGGCCGACGCGTACCTGAAGTCCCGGTGACCGTGATCCATAATCCGGTGCTGCCCGGCGCGCACCCCGACCCGTCGATCCTGCGGGTCGGGGACGACCACTACCTCGCCACCTCCACCTTCGAGTGGTACCCCGGCGTGCGCATCCACCACTCGCGCGACCTGGTGCACTGGCGGCCGCTCGGCGGCGTGCTCGGCGACCGCCGTTTGCTCGACCTGACCGGCGTGCCGGACTCCGGCGGGGTCTGGGCGCCGGACCTGACCTACGCCAACGGCCGGTTCCACCTGGTGTACGGCGTGGTCGACAACTACGCGGCCGGCTTCAAGGACGTGGCGAACTTCCTGGTCACCGCGTCGACGATCGACGGCCCGTGGTCGGACCCGGTGCCGCTGCCCGGGCGCGGCTTCGACGCCGCCCTGTTCCACGACGAGGACGGCAGCACGTGGCTGCTCGGCATGGTCTTCGACTCCCGGCCCGGCCACGGCTTCGCCGGCATCGACCTGCAACGCCTGGACGACGACGGTCGCGCCGCCGGCGAACCGGTGCGGATCTTCGAGGGCACCGAGATCGGCGTCGCCGAGGGCCCGCACCTGTACCGGGCGGACGGCTGGTACCTGCTGCTGTTCGCCGAGGGCGGCACCGGCTACGAGCACGGGGCCAGGACCGCCCGGTCCCGGTCGCTGCTCGGTCCGTACGAGCCGGACCCGGCCGGGCCGCTGCTCACCTCCCGGCACGATCCGGACCTGGCGCTCCAGAAGGCCGGGCACGGCTGCCTGGTGCACCTGAGCAGCGACGAGTGGTATCTGGCGCATCTGTGCGCGCGTCCCTACAGCCCACGCGGCCGGTGCGTGCTGGGCCGGGAGACCGCGCTCCAGCGCGTCGAGTGGGTCGACGGCTGGCCGCGGGTTCCGGGCGGGGTCCCGGCGGTCACGGTGCCGGCTCCGCGCCTGCCGTCGGCGCCCGCGCTTCCACCACCGAAGGACGGGGTGGCGTGGAGCACGCTGCGCCGCCCGGCCACGCCGGACTGGGTCCGGTTCGAGAACGACCGCATCACGGTACGGGGCGGGCAGTCCCCGTACGGGCTGCGCGCCCCGAGCCTGGTCGCCCGGCCGGTGACCGCGGCCCGCAGCACGCTGAGCGCGGTCGTGGACTTCCTGCCCGGTTCGGTGCACCAGGCCGCCGGGCTGACCGCCTACTACAACACCCGCAACTGGTGCTTCCTGGCGCTGACCACGGACGGCCTCGTGCTGACCGTCAGCGATCGCGGCCGGCGCACCGCGCATCCGGTCGCGGCCGGGACTCCGCGCCGGGTGGGGCTACGCCTCGAGCTGGACGGCCCGGTGCTGCGCGCCGCGTGGGACGCGGGCGACGGCTGGACTCCGATCCCGCACGAGGTGGACGCGACGATCCTCTCCGACGAGAACGCCGACGAGTTCATCGACGGGCAGGTCCGTACGTTCGGGTTCACCGGTGCGTTCGCCGGGCTCTGGGTCCAGGACCTGGCGTCGGAGGGGGCGGAGGCGGTCTTCGACGAGGTGGCGTACCGATGAATGATCTCGCAGTGATCGCCTGGCCGGACCGCCCGGCCGGGGTGGAGCTGCCGGTACCGGCTGACGGCCCGGTCCGGCTGGTGGTGAGCGGAGTGCCCCTGCTCGCCGCCGTTGGCCGCCCGCTGGTCGACGTCTTCACGAGCGTCGACCAGCGGGCGCGCAGCAGCGCCGGGCACGTGCGCTCCGCCATCGGTGAGCGGCTGCGTCTGCGCTCCACGTCCGTGGCCGGCGACACCGTGGAGATCGTCCAAGGCGACGTCCTGACCGGCCTGGAGGTGACCAGCAGGCTGCGTCGCCTCGGGCCGCGGGCGTTCACCGGGTGGCACACCGTCCGTAACGTCGGCGCCCGGACCGTGGTGCTCACCGCGGTGACCGGCGCCGGCCTGCTCGTGGGCGAGGAACATGTGGGCGGCGCCCGGCTCAGCTGGGCGGAGAGCGGCTGGCTGGCCGAGAACCGGTGGCGCATCGAGCCGCTGCGGGAGCGGGTCCCGGAGGTCAACCTGCCCCTGCACGGGCAGGACGGCCGGGCGAGCTGGGGCGTGACCAGCCACGGCGCCTGGTCCACCGGCGATCACCTGCCGATGGGGGTGCTGTCGGCTGACGGTGGTGCGGTCGCCTTCGAGATCGAGTCCAGCGGCCCCTGGCACTGGGAGCTCGGCGAGTCGCTGGACGGCGTGCACGTCACCGCGCTCGGCCCGACCGGCGCCCGGCACGGTTTCGCCGTCCCGCTCGCACCGGGCCGGGAATGGGCGGGCACACCGGTCACCGTCGCCTGGTCCTCGGACGGGCACGACGCGGCCGTGGGCGCGCTCATCGGCGCCCGGCGCGCACACCGGCTGGTGGACCTCGGCGCGCTGCCGGTCGTCTACAACGACTTCATGAACACGCTGATGGGCGACCCGACCGCCGAACGGCTGCACCCGCTGGTGGACGCGGCCGCGGACGCCGGCGCCGAGGTGTTCTGTGTGGACGCCGGCTGGTTCGCCGCCGACGGCGACTGGTGGCACACCGTGGGGGAGTGGCGGGAGGCGGCCGGCCGATTCCCGGACGGCCTCGCCGCGGTGCTGGACCGGATCCGCACGCACGGCATGCTGCCCGGCCTGTGGGTGGAGCCGGAGGTGGTGGGCGTGGCGAGCCCGGTCCGGGACGCGCTGCCCGAGGAGGCGTTCCTGCGCCGGGACGGCAGCCGGGTCGTCGAGCACGACCGCTACCACCTCGACCTGCGGCACCCGGCCGCGGTCGCGCACCTGGACGCGGTGGTGGACCGGCTCGTCGCCGACTACGGCATCGGGTTCCTGAAGCTGGACTACAACATCGACCCGGGCGCGGACACCGCCCTGGTCGGTCACGCGCACGCGTACCGTGAGTGGCTGACCGGGCTCGTGGCGCGGCATCCCGGGCTGATCCTGGAGAACTGCGCGTCCGGGGCGATGCGGGCCGACCCGGCGCTGCTGCGGGTAAGCCACCTGCAGTCCACCTCGGACCAGCAGGACTTCCGCCGTTACCCGCCGATCGCCGCGGCCGCGCCGATGACGATCCCGCCGGAGCAGGCCGGGAACTGGGCGTACCCGGCGCCGGAGATGACCGGTGCGGAGACCGCGTTCGCGATGCTGGCCGGGATCACCGGGCGGCTCTACCTCTCCGGCTTCCTGCACCGGCTCCGTCCCGAGCAGCGGGCGCTGGTGCACGAGGCGGTCGAGCTCCACAAGCGGTGGCGGCGGTCCATCGCGGAGTCCGTGCCGTCCTGGCCGCTGGGGCTGCCCGGCTGGTCCGATTCCGCGGTCGCGCTGCGGCTTGACGGGCCGGACGGTGCGCTGCTGGCGGTCTGGTCCCGCGGGCACGACGCCGAGATCCGGGTGGCCGGACAGCTCGTGCAGCTCTACCCGGTCTCCGCGCCGGCCTGGCCCACGGAGCCGGGCCTGCTCCACCTGCCCGCCGGGTACGACGCCCGGCTGTTCCTGGTGACACCCATCTGACCGGAGGTGTTCTCCCCTGTCGCATTCCACCAGTCGCCGGACTCTGCCGACGGCGGCCGGAGCCGGTATCGGCGGTGCTGCACTGGCCGTGGCCGTGGCCGTCGCCCGCCCGGCCGCCCACCCGGTGGCGGGCGCGGCGACCGGCACGGTCCGGCTCATGTCGCACAACCTGCCCGGCCGCTGTCTCCGGCACCGCGGCTTCGAGCTGTGGCTCGACCCGTGCGCGCAACCCGTGGAGGACGCCGGCTTCCAGGCCGACAGCTCCTTCGCGGCGCTCAACCCATGGACATAGGAGACACCCGTGATACCCGTGAGACCGTCGCACACCCGGCTCGCGCCGCTCGCGCTCGCGCAGGTGAGTCTGGAGGGCGGGCTGTGGGGCTCGCTGCAGCAGCTCAACCGTGCCGCGATCGTCCCGCACGCGGTGGACTGGATGCGCCGGCTCGACTGGACCGCCAACTTCACCCACGCGGCGAGCGGCCGGCGGTACGAGCACCGGGGCCGCGAGTTCGCCGACTCGGAGGTCTACAAGGTCATCGAGGGCATCGCGTGGGAACGGGCCCGCACCGGCCCCGGCGAGCTGGACGCGGTGGCCGCGGAGCTGGTCGGTCTGGTCGCGGCCGCGCAGGAGCCGGACGGCTACCTGCACACGCTCTTCGGGCGGCCCTGGCAGAAGCCTCGGTACAGCGACTTCACCTGGGGTCATGAGCTGTACTGCTTCGGCCACCTGATCCACGGCGCGGTCGCGCACCATCGCGCCTACGGCACCCGCGAGCTGCTCGACGTCGCGGTCCGGCTCGCCGACCACGTCTGCGTGATGTTCGGCCCGGCCGGGCTGGACCGGGTCTGCGGGCACGCCGGGATCGAGATGGCGCTGGTCGAGCTGTTCCGGACCACGGGCGAGCGCCGCTACCTCGACCAGGCCGCGCTCTTCGTGGAGCGCCGGGGGAGGGGCACGCTGCCGCTGATCGAGTTCGGCCGGGCGTTCGCGCAGGACGATCTGCCGGTACGCGAGGCGCGGGTGCTGCGCGGGCACGCGGTGCGGGCGCTCTACCTCGCGGCCGGGGCGGTGGACGTCGCGGTGGAGACCGGCGACCGGGAACTGCTGGACGCGCTGGTGACGCAGTGGGACAACACCGTCGCCCGGCGCACCTACATCACCGGCGGTATGGGCTCGCACCATATGGACGAGGCGTTCGGTGAGGACTTCGTGCTGCCACCGGACCGGGCGTACTGCGAGACGTGCGCCGGCGTCGCGTCGATCATGTTCAGCTGGCGGCTGTTGCTGGCCACCGGCGAGCCCCGGTACGCGGACCTGATCGAACGCACGTTCCACAACATCGTGGCGACCGCGCCCGGTGACGACGGCCGGTCGTTCTTCTACGCCAACACGCTGTACCAGCGGCACCCCGGCGGCGACGTGCCGGTCAACGACGACGGCGTCGGTATCCGGGGCGGTGCCGGCGTCCGCCAGCCCTGGTACGAGGTGTCCTGCTGCGCGCCGAACCTCACCCGGCTGCTCGCGAGCCTCAGCGGATACCTGGCCACCGTCACCGGTGACGGGATCCAGATCCACCAGTACGCGCCGGCGGAGATCTCCACCGTCAAGGGCGGCGAGCCGTTCCGGGTCCGTGTCGCCGATGACCGTCCCGGCGCGGTGACCATCGAGGTGATGGAGGCGCCCGAGACGGCGGCATCACTCACGCTGCGAAACCCGGACTGGTCGCACGAGACCACACTGCGCCTCAACGGCCTCGAGCCGGTCCGGGTGACCGACGGCGCCGTCACGCTGTCCCGCGTCTGGTCGGCGGGTGACGTCGTCGCGCTGACGCTGGACATGACACCGGGGGTGATCCGGCCCGACCATCGGGCGGACGCGATCCGCGGATGCGTCGCCGTGCGGTGCGGCCCGGACGTGCTGGCGCTGGAGTCGCCGGATCTGCCGGACAACTGGACCATCGAGGACATCGTGCTCGTACCCGACACGGTGACCGGCGGCGACCGCGTCACGGTGGACATCCGCCACCTGCCCTCGGGAGAGCGGCGCGCGGTGCCGCTCATCGCCTATCGGGAGTGGGCCCGGCGTGGCCCGTCGGCCATGCGCGTCTGGATCCCGGTGGAGTGAGCGGGCACCCGATCCTGGCGACCTCGTCGCCGATCGGCGGGTCGAGGAGACAGACGCCGCTGCCCGCCCGTTTGGCGGCGTACATCGCCGCGTCGGCGCGCCGCATCAGGTCACGTGCCTGGGGCTCGACGTCCTGCGCCGGGTCAGGCGTGCCGACGGCGGCGCCGATGCTCGCCCGGATGCCCACCGGGATGTCGCCCAGCGGCCTGGTCTCCGCGGCGGTGCGCAAGATGCGGTCACCGATCGCCCCGACCCGTGCCTGCGTGCCGACATCGCCCAGGACCACCGCGAACTCGTCGCCGCCGAGGCGTGCGGCGGTGTCCGCCGCACGCACGTGCCGGCGCAGCACGTCACCGAAGGCGGCCAGGACGGCGTCACCGGCCTCGTGGCCGTACCGGTCGTTGGTCTCCTTGAATCCGTTCAAATCGATCAGCAGGACCGCGACCGGCTCCCGCGTGCGCTGGGCGCGGCGCAGCGCGCGTTCCAGATCCGCGGTGAGCCGGGTGCGGTTGGCCAGCCCGGTGAGCGGGTCCGTCGCGAGCAGCCGCCGGTTGTCGCGCAGCGCCAGCAGTTGCCGCCCGAGTACCCCGCCCACCATCGCGACCGAGCCGACCACCAGGCCACCCCACGGGTACAGGCCGGACTGGACCGCAGCCAGCCCGAGCAGGGCGAATCCGGCGAGCAAGGCCGCGTAGGGCAGGAAGCGGCGTGCGGTGGTCCCCGGCCTGCGCGCGGTGGCATCGGTGTGCGGGCCGCGGCGACAGCGCTCGACGGCCGCGGCGGCGATCAACACCAGCGGCGCCAGGACCAGCAGGTTGAACTCGGCGTCCGGCCGGTACTCCGGCACATGGATGGTGACGTAGCTGAGAACGAGGTCGCCGATCAGATAGGCGATCGTGCCGCACAGCAGGATGCGCAGCTCCCGGCGGTCCCCTTCGGCCACGCCGCGCTGCAGCACCACGCAGACACCCAGAACCAGGAGCAGATCGACCAGTGGGTACGCGACGGTGGCGAACCGGGTGAACGCGCTTCCCGGCGGCGCGGCCAGGGCTGGACCGATCACGAAGTACCAGATCAGCATGAAACCCCCGCCGGTGACCACGAGGCTGTCGAAGGCGAAGCGGAACCGGTCCCGCCGGCTCATCTGATCGGACCCGAAGGCCAGCAGCCCGGCGAGCAGCACCAGCGCGGCCAGCACCCGCAGCCCGATGCTGCACCACAGCGCCCATTCGCGGGGCGCGGCCCCGCCCAGCGCCACGCCGAGCAGGACGCCGGCCAGCGCGGTCACGGCGAAGAACACGGTGATGATCCACCAGGGTCGTCGTGGCCGCCCGGTCGCGGTCGCATCCCGTGCGGCCAGGGCTCCGGAAACCAGCCCGATCAGGTAGACCGGCGGGAACTCGGCCGCGGCGAGGTCGACCCCGGCGGTCAGCGAAGGCCGCAGCGCCGAAACGGCGGCCAGCGCCGCGACCAGCGCCATGACCGCATAGGCCGGCACGGGCCACCATCGCCGGATCCGGCCGCCGGCCGAGCGCGCCCGAGTCCGTGCCGGTTCGGCCATCCCGCCAGCCTTTCGCGCTGTGACTCCTTCTCTTCGTGCTCATCGGCATCCGTGCCGGACATCTGAGCATGGCGCGTCATCGGCCGGCATACAGATGGAGCGGCTGCTCCATCTGTATGCCGGCGCCGTCGGAAGTGGCACGAGCGGAGCAGGCGGGTGGCCCGCTACCGGATACCGCCGCCGTCGAGCGCCCCCACGCCGTACCCGGGGAGGGTCGTCGGATCGTGGTGTTCTCCGGTGAGCAGGTCGCGTCCGGTGTGCGGGGTGGAGACCGGGTGCGGCTTGTGGTTGATCAGGAAGAGCAGGTCGCCACGGGTCTGCGCCTCCACGCCGGCCGGGAGATCGGTTGTGGCGGGGACGGCGGCGTCGGCCAGCACGGCCGCGGTGATGCGGGCGATCGCGGCCGGGTCCGGCCTCGTGGACACGTACCAGCGACCGTCTCGGCCGTGCGAAGTGGCGTAGAGCGCCTCGTACCAGTCCTCGAGGCGGGCCACGTGACCTGGCACCGGTCATAGCGTCGTTCAGCCGGCGCCTACCTGGTCGCCGGCCGGGGCGGGGATGGTGTCGATGCCGAGGCCGGGCATGACCTCCTCGGTGAACAGGCGGAACGAGCGGCGGTGGACGCCGGGGTCGTCGAGGCCGCCGAAGATGAAGCGCGCGTGGACGTGCGGGAGGCCCGCGTCCCGGTAGTCGGCCAGCTCCGCGGCCACGGTCTCGGGGCTGCCGACGATCGCCGTACGGTGCAGGAACGCGCTCTGGCTCTCCGGGCCGCCCATCGCGGGCGCGAACGGTCCGGGGTCGGCGCGATAGATCTTCCGCAGCGGCCAGCCGTCCTGCGCCGGGTCGCGGCGGATCCACGGCGCCATCACCATCGGGCCGGTGAAGAGCTGCTCGGCGACGTCCCACGCCTCGTCGTCGGTCTTCCCGACCAAGATGATCTTAGTGTGGATCAGCCAGCGCATGTTCTCCTCGATCAGCGCGGCGGGATGCCCGCCGGCCACCATCGCGCTGCGGTAGAGCAGGGCGAGCCGGCCCGCGCCGCCCGGGTCGAACGGGCCCAGATGCACCTTCTGCCCCCGTCGGCCGGCTTCGGCGATCTTCTCCGGTGTGTTCGTGCCGATCGCGAAGAGCGGATGCGGCCGGCGGTGCGGGGCCGGCATCATCCGGCCCTCCATCACGCCGTGCTCGTCGTCGGTGACGAACTCCAGCGGCGGATCGCCGGCCCGGTGCGCCCAGGCCCGCAGCATCACGTCGAGCTTCTGGTCGAACAGCCGGGCGCGCTGCGCCGGAGCCAGGTCGTGCTTGTGCCAGGCCTTGCCCTCCCGTGGCCGGCCGCCGGACAGCCCGAGGACGAACCGGCCGCCGGTGAGCTGGTCGAGCAGGTTGGCGCGCTCGACCAGGAACAGCGGGTGGTGCAGGACCAGCGGCACGACGCTGGTGCCCAGGTACGCGTTGCGCAGTCGGCCGGCCAGGAACGCGGCCATGGTCAGCCCGTCCGCGTACGGCTCGTAGTTGTTGAAGTGCTGCTCGCCGACGTAGACCGCGGTGAAGCCGGCGTCGTCCGCGGCCATCGCCTGCTCAGTGATCAGGTCGATGGCGAGCCGGTCCTCGTGCGGGCCGCGCACGCCGGGGCCGAGGAAGAGGGAGAAGTGCACGGGAGGCTCCGATCAGCGGGTGAACAGTTCGGCGAGCGTGGCGGGCCCGGCGGCCTCGCCCAGGTGCTCCGGGCGGATCCGGTCAGGCCCCGGCGCCGGGATCTGCCGGGCGTTCACCAGCGGCAGCACCTCCTCGGCGAAGAGGTTGAAGCCGCGCCAGGCCTCGGCCGCGTCGAAGTCGCCGTAGACGAAGCGGGCGTTGATGCCTTCGATGCCCGCGTCCGCGTACTCGAGCATCTGCCGCGCGATCGTCTCCGGGCTGCCGACGAACGCGGACGCCTGGATCCACTCCGGCGCGGTGAACGTGCTGTTGGCGATGTCGACCGGGCCGTCGACGGTGTCGTCCCACAGCTCCTTCATGGACCGCGTGTCCTCCAGCCGGCGCCGGGTCGCGACCGAGTAGGTGAAGTTCATGAAGCCGCGCAGCTGCCGTTCCGCGATCTCCCACGCCTCCTCGTCGGTGCGGCCGACCACGATCGCCTTGGTGACGCTGGACAGGGCGAGACATTCCGTGCGTACGTCCTCGGGGTGGCCCGCGGCGTCCAGCGCGGCCCGGTAGAGGGCGGTCTTGCGCGCCGACTCCTCGAGGTTGTACCGCCCGAGCGCGACCGGCCAGCCCTGCGTGCCGGCCCGCGCGATCGTGGCGTCGGTGTTGGTGGCGAACCCGATGACCGGGTGCTCCCGGCGGTAGCCGACCGGCATCACCCGCATCGCCAGGACGCCCTCCTCGAGGTCGGTGCGCCAGGCCAGCGGCGGGTCGTCCGGCTCCTTCGCCCATGCCTTCAGCGCCACGTCGATCCGCTGCAGCGCCACGTCCTTGTTGTAGGTCGCGGGCACACCCCACTGCGAGGCGATGAAGGGCAGGTGGCCGGTGGACAGGCCGATGAAGCACTTGCCGTGGGTGAGCAGGTCGATGAGGTTCGCGTGCTCGGCCAGCGAGATCGGGTTGTGGTAGGCCAGGTTGACCACGGTGGTGCCGAACCAGGCCTGGTCGAGGTGGCGGGCCAGCGTCGCGCCCATCATGAACGGCGAGCTGTACGGCTCGTACCCGGTGAAGTGCTGCTCGCCCACGTTGACCAGCGCGAATCCGGCGCGGTCGGCGGCGAGCGCCATGTCGTGGCAGAAGTCGATCAACGGGAGATCGTCTGCCGGGCCCCGGCCGGTGGGGCCGAGGAAACAGCCTACGTACATCAGGATTCCTTCTTCTCGATGAGTGCCGCGCCGCGGGCGAGCACCGCGTCCACCTCGGCGGGAGTGAGCAGGGTGCGGAGCTCGGTCACGACCCGGGTGGCGCTGCCCCACGGGGTGTCCGAACCGAACACGAGCCGGTCGTCCGCGCCGGCCTGGCGTGCCGCGAGCGCCAGCACCGGGTCGATCGAGGACGTGTCGAACCAGAGACCGTCCAGGGCGGCCAGCACGGCCGGGGCGTCGTAGTCGCTGCCGTGCGCGGCCCCGCGCTCGAGGCTCTCGGCCAGTTTGGCCCGCGCCACGAGCAGGTTCCCGCCCATCCCGGCGACCAGCAGGCGGACACCGGGGAAGCGGGCCATGGCACCGGCCAGCGCGAGCCGCACGACCGCGATCGACTGCTCGGCGGGCGAGCCGAACACCGGCCCGAGCAGCATCGGGTAGTCCGAGACGCCGACCCCGAGGCCGTTCGCCACGCCGGGGTGCAGGTAGACGAGCGCGCCCCGTGCGTCCATCTCCGCCCAGAACGGGTCGAATCGCGCATCGTCCAGCGGGATGCCGTCGGCCGAGCAGCCCAGGCCGATCCCGTCGAATCCGAGGTCGTCGAGGCAGCGGATCGCCTCCGTGACCGCGTCGTCCGGGTGCGGCAACGGCACCGCCCCGAGGGCGCGGAGCCGGTCGGGATGACCGGCCACGGTACGGGCGTAGAGGTCGTTGGCGAAGCGCGCGCCCTGGACCCCGGCCGCACGGTCCCGCCAGTACGGCTGCACCGCGCCGAGGCCCAGCACCTGCTGATCCACGCCGGCCCGGTCGAGATCCGCGAGCCGCCGGCTCTGGTCCTCGGAGTGCCGTAGCGGGTACCGCCGCCCGGACAGCTCGGTGAACAGTTCGCCCAGCACCGTCGGTAGATGATGGGCGTGCACATCGATAGTGGGCACATGAACTCCCTTGGTGGCCCGGCCGAGTGCAACTAGACTGGACTGGTCTAGTTTTATCTGTCAAGGAGTTCGTACATGGCCGACGCACTTCGTGCTCCGCGGCAGGACCGCAGCCGGGACAAGCTCGAGCGCATCTACCAGGCGGCCGTCGCGCTGTTGGTGGAGGGCGGCTGGGACGCGGTGACCGTCGGCGACGTCGAGCGCCGCTCCGGTGTCAGCCGCGGCACCTTCTACCTGCGCTTCCCGCACCGGGAGGCGTTGCTCGACTACGTGGCGCAGCGCCTGATCGACACGGTGAACCAGGCTCACGACGAGGCCTTCTCGGAGGCGCGCGCGGTGGGCGCGACGACGCTCGACGCCGCGGTTCGCGCCGCTGTGCGGGCCACCGCCGGGCTCTTTCGCCGGCACGGGCCGGTCCTGCTACGGCTGAACCGTGGCGAGCGCGGCGGCGCCGGCGCGGAGGCGATGAACCGTCTCAGCCGGGACTTCCGCTCCGTGCTCGCGCCCGTCACCGGCGCCGATCCGGCCCGGCGGGCGCCGCTGGAGTTCGCGATGCAACTCGTGCTCTCCATGGTCAACTCGGAGATCCACCCGCGCGTGACCTTCACCGAGCACGTCGCGCGCGACTGGGACGCGTTCGTCGACGAGCTCGGCGACGCGGTCACCTGCTACCTGAGGTCCCGCATCCCCGGCGCGTGATCATGCTGGTGCGCTGCCCTGGGTGCGTCGCATGGCTTGCAGGAGGGCGTTTCTGGCCGGTGGCGCGGGCAACGGCCGGGCATCGCCGGCGGCGAACGCCTGCAGCATGTACTCGACGTGCCGCTGCCACGTGCCGGGCGCGGCGTCGGCGGTGGCGGCGACCACGCCGGCGTTGGCCATCAGTAGCACGACCAGATCGTCGGGGTGGAAGTCCGGGCGGAGCCGCCCGGACTTCTTGGCTCTGCGCACGATGGTGAGCCAGTCACGCAGCGCGGAGTCGCGCCGGTCCTCCAGCTGGGCGACGGCCGGATTGACCGCGGCGAACGAGACGGTGAGCAGGTCGGCGAAGCCGCGGTCGCCGGACTGCATGGCGCACACGCGGCGCACATAGCCGCAGAAGCCCTGCCATGCGTCCGGCTCGGCGAGCGCCTGCCTGGCGGCCTCCGCGTAGTCGTTCATCTTGTCGCCGAGCGCGGCGGCGATCAGCGAGGCGCGGTCGGGGAAACGGCGGTGCACGGTGGCCTCGCCGACCCCTGCGCGCCGGGCGATCTCGTCGAACGGCACCTGAAGCCCGGACTCGGCGAAGGCGCGCTGCGCGGCGGCCACGATCGCGGTGCGATTACGGGCGGCGTCGGCGCGCAGGGGCCGGTCGGGCGTCGTCGATGCGGTCACGCAGCCATGATCGCACAAGTGGAGGAGAGGCACCATTTATCTGATACGGTCAAGTGAAAGGGCGGCTCCACTTGACGGACGCGGTCCCACCCTCGAAAGGAATCATCCATGCCCACGATCGCCATCATCGGCGCCGGCCCCGGGCTGAGCCAGTCCATCGCCAAGCGGTTCGGCCGCGAGGGCTTCAGCGTCGGCCTCGTGTCGCGTACGCAGACGAAGCTTGACGCCTTGGCGCAGGAGTTGGGCTCGCACGGTGTCGAGGCGGCTGGTTTCGCGGCCGACGTCACCGATCCCGCCGCGCTCGCCGCCGCCATCGCCCGGATCACCGAGCGGTTCGGCGAGATCGACGTGCTCAGCTTCTCGCCCAGCGCTCCGGCGGACGCCGCACTGGCCCCGGTCGCCGTCACCGAGCTCACCCTGGAGGCCGTGCGCCCCCAGCTCGACTTCTACCTCGGCGGCGGCCTGACCGCCGCGCAGCAGGTGCTCCCGGCGATGACCGGCCGGGGCAGCGGCACGATCCTGTTCAGCACCGGTGGCACCTCGGCGAACCCCGGCATGATGCCCGCGTTCGGCAACATCGCGGTCGGTGCCGGGGCCCTGCGCAACTACGCGCTGTCCCTGCATGCGGCCGTGGCGGAGCAGGGTGTCTACGTCGCGCACGTCCCGCTGTCGGTCTGGATCGGCCACGGTGGCCCGGAGACGCAGCCGGACACCATCGCCGAGCACTACTGGACCATCCACACCAAGCGGGAAGGCGCCGAGCACCCCTACGTCGCCATGCCGTAACGCAGCCCGGTGGGCCCGGCACGATGCCGGGCCCACCGGATCCGGTGCGTCAGACCCGAGTCGGCACCGAGGGGTCGACGGAGACCTCCTCCTCGCGCCGCGGGTACTCGTGGTCCAGCGTGCTGCCCTCGATGTCGACGTTCGGCAGGAGCCGGTCGAGGAAGCGGGGCAGCCACCACGCCCGCGCGCCGAGCAGCGCCATGACGGCCGGCACGATCGTCATCCGGACCACGAACGCGTCGATCAGCACACCGGCCGCCAGCGCGAAGCCCATCGTCTTGACGCTCTGGTCGTGCGAGATCACGAATCCGGCGAAGACCGCGATCATGATGGTGGCCGCCGCGCCGACCACCCGGGCCGCGTGGGTGAACCCGGTGACGGTCGCCGCGCGGGCCGGCGTGCCGTGCATGAAGTCCTCCCGCATCCGGGAGACGATGAAGACCTCGTAGTCCATGGACAGCCCGAACAGGACGCCGACGAGCAGGATCGGCAGGAAGCTGATCAGCGGGCCGGGGTTGTCCAGCCCGACCAGATCCGCGAGCCAGCCCCACTGGAACACCGCCACGGTCGCGCCGAACGTCGCCGCCGTGGTCAGCAGGAAACCGAGCGAGGCCTTCAGCGGTACGAGGATGGAGCGGAATACCAGCATGAGCAGCAGGAACGACAGGCCGATGACGACGGCGAGGTAGATCGGCAGCGCGTCCGACAGCGTGTCCGATACGTCGATCGCCACGGCCGTGACGCCGGTGACGGCGACGTCGGCATCGATGCCGGGGACGACCGTCTCGCGGATGTGCCGCACCAGGTCCGCGGTCTTCTCATCCGACGGCCCGGTCTCCGGAACGACGGTGATGATGCTGGTCAAACCGTCCGTGCTGGTCTGCGCGGGCGACACCAGCGTGACGCCGCCGAGCTGCCCGAGCGCGGTGCCGAGCGCCGTGGTCGCGGCCGACGTGGCGGACGCCGACTCGGTTCTGGTGACCAGGACGAGCTGCGCGTTGTAGCCGGTGCCGAAGCCGTCCACGAGCATGTCGTGGGCGATGTGCGCGGCGCTGTCGGCGGGGGCGCTGCTGTTGTCCGGCAGCGCGAGCCGCATCCCGGCGGCCGGCACGCTGATCACCGCGAGCAGCGCGACGGCCAGCACGATCACCGGCACCGGCCGCGAGGTGACCAGGTGGGCCCAGCGCGCGCCGAGCGGCGTCTTCGCGTTCTGGAGGGGCTCGGCGCCCCGGTCCCTGCGGTGCAGGATGCGCGGGCCGGCGAATCCGGCGACCGCGGGGGTCAGCGTGATGGCCACCAGCACCGCGACCAGCACGGCCAGCGACGCGACCAGCCCCATGACGCCGAGGAACGGCACGCCGACCACGGTCAGCGCGGCGAGCGCGATCACGACGGTCAGCCCGGCGAAGACCACCGCGGAGCCCGCGGTGCCGACCGCCATGCCGGCGGCCGTCTCGCCGTCGTCGCCGTCCAGCAGCTGCTGGCGGTAGCGCGAGTTGATGAACAGCGCGTAGTCGATGCCGACGGCGAGCCCGAGCATCAGCGCGAGGATCGGGGTGACCGCGGTGAAGTCGACGACGGCGCTGAGAGCCAGCACACCGGCCATGCCGACGCCGACACCGACGAGCGCGGTGAGCAGCGTCATGCCGGCCGCGACCAGCGAGCCGAACGTGATCAGCAGCACCAGCGCGGCGATGGCCACGCCGATGCCCTCGGTCGCGCCCGCCTCCGGGGGCACGGCGGCGATCTCACCGCCGGGGGCTACCGTGACGCCGTCGAGCGCCGCGCCGATCTCGCCGTAGGCGTCCTTGACGTCGCTGTCGATGTCGTTGACCGGGTCGGCGAACTGTACCTGGATGATCGCGTACCGGCCGTCCGCGGAGAGCGCGCCCGACTGCTCCGGCGCGACCACCCCGAGCACGCCGTCCAGCTTCGCCGCCTCGGCCGCGACGGCGGCGATCGACGCCTGACCGGCCGCGCCGGTCAGCGTGCCGTCCCCGTCGGCCTTGATCACGATCGTGCCGGAGGCGCCGGCGGCCTGCGGGAACTCTTTCGCGAGCGCGTCGCGTGCGGCCTGGGACTCGGTGCCCGGCACGGTGAGGGCCGCGCCGCTGCCGACCTCGCCGTACACCGCCGCGACGCCGCCGAGCGCGGCCAGGACCAGCAACCAGATCAGGACGACGCGTCCGCGCCTGCGGTACGACAACCGCCCGAGGGCGGCGAGATGACGGGCCATGGCAGCAACTCCTGTGCGTGAGTGACGTCGTGCCGATGGGCACTGGCGGGCAACAGAGGCGGGTCGTGGCGCCCTCCGCGAAGGCGTCGATTAAGCGATAGCGTGCTATCACTTAGGCGAACGGTAGCATAGCGAGATGGAGCTATCACTTCTACGCCGATGGTGACCTCGGGCACGCCCCGCCGGGTGCGCGCGGACGCCGTCCGCAACGCCGAGCGCCTGGTCACGGCGGCGCGCGAGACGTTCGCCGCGCACGGCGTCGAGGCCTCGCTCGAGGACGTGGCCCGGCACGCGGGCGTCGGCATCGCCACGCTGTACCGGCACTTCCCGAAGAAGGAAGACCTCATCCAGGCGGTGCTGCACCAGGCGTTCACCCAGGAGATCGGCCCCGAGATCGAACGCGCGATGCGGGAGCCCGACGCGCGCCGGGCCATCGGCATCGTCGTCGAGGCGGCGCTGCGGTCGATCTCCCGCGAGCGGAACACGCTGGCCGCCGCCAGCCACTCCGGCGCACTGACCGCGGAGATCATCGCCCGGTTCGTGGACCCGATCGCGACGCTGGTCGCCCGCGGGCAGCAGGCCGGTGCGATCCGGGCGGACCTGGTCCCCGAGGACCTGCTCCGGATCGTGCTGATGCTCAGCGGGGTGCTCTGGACGCTTCCACCGGGCAGCGAGGGCTGGCGCCGCTACGTCGCGCTCACCCTGGACGCACTGAATCCGGTCGGCGCCAGCCCGCTCCCGCCCGCCGAGCCGCTGCCCGGCGATCTGCCGCCGCAGCGATGGTCGCTCTGATCGGCTGACCGGCCGCCGGCGGTCGCGACCGCCGGCGCTCCGCGCGCCTCGCTCTGCTGTCGGCGTGATCACAGGTCAAGTGTGATTCGTGCCGAGCGGGCGGGCAGCCGATCTCACCGACTTCGATGACACCGGATCGACGGCCCCGGCCGGTCCGGCGTCACCCCCCGCCTGGAGCCCGTTCCTGGTCCGCGGTCTCCGCCGGTGACCCGGTGAGGTAGGGCTCCAGTAGTTGGAGCAGCAGGTCGAACGGGATCTCGGTGGGCAGGGCCGGGTCCAGCAGCCACAGCTTCTGCAGG
Source organism: Catenuloplanes nepalensis (assembly GCF_030811575.1). Lineage (GTDB taxonomy): Bacteria > Actinomycetota > Actinomycetes > Mycobacteriales > Micromonosporaceae > Catenuloplanes > Catenuloplanes nepalensis. The sequence goes on from NZ_JAUSRA010000001.1 coordinate 1,841,768, forward strand.
CCGTTGATCGTCGCGGCGATCAGCAGCGTGGCCGCGTCCAGGTCGGCGTTCGCGGCGATGGCGCCACCGTCCCGGCCGGCGTCCAGGCGCCGGCGGATCTCGCCGCGGACCTGGGCGGCGCGGTCCACGACGTAGCGGCGGGCGGCCTCGTTGCCGGCGATGCCCTCACCCTCGAGCACGTGGATGAGTTGCAACGGCACGCGGGAGTCTTCGTGGTGCCCGAGGAAGACGGCCAGCCCATGGATCGCGTCGAGCCCCGCGCCGGTGCTCTCGATGGCGGCGCGGGCCTGGGCCCACCCCTTCTCCCGATCCAGCACGGCGGCGAAGAGCGCGTCCTTGGACGGGAAGTGGTGCAGCACGCCCTGCCGGCTGAGCCCGACCAGCTTGGCGACGACGTCGAGCGTGGTCTGCGCGTAGCCGCGCTCGGCGAACGCCCGCGCCGCGGTCCGGACGATCTCCGCCTTGAGCTCCGCGCTCTCGTCGAGCTGTCGCTGCGAGCGGTTCCGGGGACGCCGGGCGGGTGACGGAGCTACCGACTGTTCGGTCCGTTTGTCCACCGGGGGATCGTAGCCCGCGCCGGAAGTTCCAGTTCACAGGGCATCTCGGCGGTACGCCATCGGCTTGGTCGATGACCCGTATCGCCAGGATTGATTTCCGTGCTCAGGCCCCGGCTGCGACAGTGGTCACACTTTCCCGCCGCGAGCGATGTCGCAAAGATCGCGTAATCCTCCGGACATGGACTCCTGATACGCGTGCCGATGATGTTCGTCGGTATGCCCCGCGGACCCGAAGGGCCGGCTGATGTCGACGACCGATGCTTCCGCCCACTCCCCAGCCGTTGCGCCCATCGACGCCGACGAGCCCCGGCGCGCCGGCGCCGGATTCCTGACCCTCTACACACTCGCGAACGTCGGCCTGTGGGTCGCGCTGCTCACGCCCGTGATCGTGTCTCTCCAACTGAAGATCAACGCGATCGATCCCGACGGCCGGGAGGGCAGCCTCTCGCTCGTGCTCGGCCTCGGCGCGGTGCTCGGCCTGCTCGCCAACCCGGTCTTCGGCCGGCTCAGCGACCGCACCACCTCCCGGTACGGCATGCGCCGCCCCTGGCTGGTGGGCTGCGCGGTCGCGGCCGTCGGCGCGCTCGCGCTGACCGGGGCCGCGACCACGGTGGCCGCGGTCGCGATCGGCTGGTGCCTGACCAACGTCGCGCTCAACGGCCTGCTGTCGACCATGATGGCGCTGCTGCCGGACCAGGTGCCGGCGAGCCAGCGCGGCACGGTCTCCGCCCTGATCGGCGTGGGCCAGGCGCTCGCGGCCGGTGTCGGCGCGGGCCTGGCGAGCGCGCTGTCCGGCACGCCGGTCCTGATGTTCGCGGTGCCGGGCCTGATCACGGTGGTGCTGACGGTGGCCCTGGCGCTCAGGCTGCGGGACCGCACGCTGGACCCGGCCGATCGCCCACCGCTCGGGATCGGCGGTCTGGCCCGCAGCTTCTGGGTCAGCCCGCGCGCCCAGCCGGACTTCGCCTGGGCCTGGGTCAGCCGGTTCATGGTGTTCATGGCGATCGCCTCGGTGCTCAACTACCAGGTGTTCTACCTCGACTCCCGGATGGGGCTCGGGGAGGAGGAGGCCACCCGGACCATCCTGGCCGGCGTGCTGGTGCAGACCGTGGCGGTGGTGGCGAGCAGCAACCTGGTCGGCTGGCTCTCCGACCGGCTCGGCCGGCGGCGGATCTTCGTCTGCGTCTCCGCGCTGATCGCCTCCGGCGGGCTGCTGACCTTGGCCGTGGCGCAGGATCTCTCGCAGTACTACCTGGCGATGGCGCTGATCGGGCTCGGGCAGGGGACCTACTTCGCGGTCGACCTGGCGCTGGTGGCCGACGTGCTGCCGAACCGGAGGCAGGACGCGGCCAAGGACCTCGGCGTCATGAACATCGCCAACACGCTGCCGCAGTCGCTGGCCCCGGCCATCGCGCCGGCGCTGATCGCGCTCGGCGGCGGCGACAACTATGCGGCGTTGTTCCTGGCGGGAACGGTGTTCGCGGTGCTGGCGGGCGTCAGTGTCCTGCGGGTGCGGGGCGCGCGCTGACGTCGTACCGCCGAGGCTTCTGATTTTTGTCTCTATTGACCTACTGACAAGTCGGTCGGTAGGTTTCCGGAACGAATCGACCCGCGGGAGGCAATACATGCGAATCGATGTCCACGCCCACTACTGGGCGGCGGAGTACATCGCGCGGCTGGTCACGCTCGGGCGCAAGGACCTGGCTTTCGCCGGGCGGCAGGCCGACGATCTCGACCAGCGGGTCGCGGAGATGGACGCGGTCGGCGTCGACGTGCAGATCTTCTCCGCGATCGGGCTGAACACCACCGTGCCGGACGCGGCCGGCAACGCCGAGGCCGCACGCTGCATCAACGACATCTACGCGGACGTGGTTGCCCGGCACGGCGGGCGGTTCCGGGCGTTCGGCAGCGTGCCGCTCCCGCACGTCGACGAGGCGATCGCGGAGACGGACCGGGCGCTGGGCGAGCTCGGCTTCGCCGGCATCGCGCTGCCGTGCGCGGTGGACGGCCGGCCGCTGGACGACCCGGCCTTCGCGCCGTTCTGGGAGAACCTGGCCCGCCACGACGCCGTCGTCTACCTGCACCCGGTCGGCTCCGACTCGGCCGTGCACCCCGGGCTCGCCGACTGGAACCTGCACACCGCCTACGGCAGCCCGCTGCAGCTGGCCACCGCCGCGACCCGGATGGTCTTCTCCGGCCTGACCTTCCGCCACCCCACGCTGAGCTTCGTCTTCGGGGTCTGCGGTGGGATCCTGCCCTACCTGTGGCCGCGGCTGGAGCGCAACCTGCGCCGCGCCTTCGACCACAGCGCGGACAAGGCGGTCGGCGGCAACTACTTCTCCTGGATCACCGAGCTGCCGCTCGACCCGGCCGACCCCATGTCCGCGTTCCGCCGCTTCTACTACGACACCAGCACCCAGGAGCTGCCCGAGGCGCTGCTGCTGGCCAAGCAGACCTACGGCACCGACCGGCTGCTGCTCGGCAGCGACGCCATCTTCGCCTCGCTCACCGAGGCGGTGCGGTACGTGGAGAACTCACCGCACCTCACCCCGGACGAGAAGACCGACGTGCTCGACCGCAACGCCCAGAAGCTCTTCGGGTTCTAGGAGCCACCATGTACATCTCCGTTTTCATGGGCCCGTTCTCGTTCGGGCCGGCGCAGGACAAGCCGAACATCGACCTCTGCATCGCGCAGTCGGTGGCCGCCGCTCAAGCCGGCTTCGCCATGGTCACGTTCGGCGAGCAGCACTTCAACAACTACGAGCCCTACAGCAACCCGTTCCTGATGGGCGCGCGACTCGCCCCGGAGCTGGGGGAGACCTGGTTCGGCACCACGATCGTGCCGCTGGTCTTCCACCACCCGCTGCGGCTGGCCGAGGACGCCGGCGTGCTCGACCTGCTCACCGGCGGCCGCTTCATCATGGGCGTGTCCGCCGGCCGGGTCGGCTTCTCGCCGGACTTCGCGAACTTCGGTCTCGACCCGGCGCGCCGCGAGGAGATCTTCGAGAGCAAGCTGGACCTGCTGCGGCGGGCGTTCACGCACACCGCCGACGATCCGCCGCTGGTGATGGACACGGAGTGGGACAAGGGCGCCCTGCACGGCCGGATGATGCCGATCTCATACCGGGCCGGCGGACCGCTGATCGCGATCGGCACCAACACCGACCGGACGATCGCGGTCAACGCGGCCCGCGGCATCCCGGTCTTCCTGGGCCCGTGCCTGCGGTCCGACGCGGCCGCGAAGCTCGCCGCATATCGAGAAGCCTCGGCAAGAGCCGGGCATCCGGCCACGCTCGCGGACCGCTGCCTGGTCACCCGGCACGTGATCGTCGGCGCGACGGAGGATGAGGCGTGGGAGCGCGCCGAGCGGATGGCCGGCCGCAACCCGATTCTGGACCGCTCCGGCGACCCGCGCTCGCTGCGTGAGATGTCCACCGTGGACCTGTCGGAGCCGGGCGTCGCGGACCGCAACGCCGCGCACGTGCAGTCCTGGATCATCGCCGGGACGCCGGACAGCGTCGCACGGCAGATCGGCGAGTACGATGAGGCCGGCGTCACCCAACTGCTCACCCGGTTCACCGTCGGCGGCTACAACCCGGCCGACGTCGGCGAGTCGTTCCGGCTCTTCGTCGACGAGGTGATGCCCGGCATCGACCCTCAGCTCTTCGCGCCGCCGGACGGTGACGAGATCCGGCCCGAGCATCGCCCCGGCGCCGCCGTGGTGTTCCCCCGTCCGGCGGCGGTCGCGTGATGCACACCTCGGTCGATATCGCGCCTGATCGGTTCCGGCAGGTGATGTCGCACTTCTGCAGCGGCATCGTGGTGGTGACCGCGTCCAGCGACGGCGTGCCGGTCGGTCTCGCCTGTCAATCGTTCGCCTCGCTGTCGCTGGATCCGCCGCTGATCACGTTCAACGTCGCCCGGACCTCCCGTAGCTGGCCCTTGGTGCGCGCGGCCGGCGGCTTCGCCGTCAACATCCTGGGTGCCGCGCAGCGCGCCACCTGCCAGGTGTTCGCGGTCAGCGGCGCGGACAAGTTCGCCGGGCTGTCCTGGCAACCCGGTGGCACCGGCGCGCCGCTGCTGGCGGACGCGCTCGCGCACATCGAGTGCCGGCTCGAGGCCGTCTACGACGGTGGGGACCACGAGATCGTGGTGGGCAGGGTAGTCGCGCTCCAGGCGACCGCCGAGCCCGCCGAGCCGCTGCTCTACTACCGGCGCGAGTACCGGCGGCTGGGCGGGCACGGATGATCAGCGGCGGGTCCGGACCTGATTGGCCTGGCCGTTGCGGGTCCACAGGCCGACGAGCGTGCCGTTGGCCGTGTTGACCAGGCCGTCGACCACATCGAGGCACAGACCGGAGGCGACGCCGCGGATCGTGCCGTCCGTGCCGACGGTCCACTGCTGGTTCGTGCCGCCGTTGCACTCCCAGAGCACCACGCGCGCGCCGGCCGCCGCCCCGATCGGCGCGTCCAGGCACTTGCCGAAGATCTGCAGCGTGTTCCCGGTCCGCGTCCACCGCTGGTTCGGTGCGCCCGTGCAGTCCCAGATGACCGGCTGGGTGTCGTCCGCGGACGCGCTGTGCGGATCGTCCAGGCACCGCCCGGCGGCACGCCGCCGCCGGCCACGGCCGCCAGTTGCACCGCGGTCTCCCGCCGGCACCGGGTGGAGGCGGTCGCCGAGGGCCGGGTCAGACGCCGAGTTCGGGGTTGCTCCTCAATTGCCGGCGTGAGGTGATGCCGAGCTTGCGGAAGACGTTGCGTAGGTGGGCGTCGACGGTGCGAGGGCTGAGGAAGAGCCGGGCGGCGACCTCGTTGGTGGTGGCTCCGGTGGCGACCAGCCGGGCGACCGTCAGCTCCTGCATGGTGAGCTGATCGTAGGTGGGCCCGCGCCGGCGGGCGGTCTCGCCGGTGGCGCGCAGTTCATCGGCGGCACGCCGGGCGTACGCCTGGAACCCCGCTCCGGACAGCAGCTCGTGGGCGGTCCTCAGGTGCTCGCGGCTGTGCCGGCGGCGGCCTTGGCGGCGCAGCCATTCGCCGTAGAGCAGGTGGGCGCGTGCCCGGTAGGCCAGCAGCGGGCTATCGGCCAGCCGGTCGACCGCTTCCCGGTAGTGCTCCTCGACCCCGGTGACCAGGCCGCGCGCGTACGCCGCCACGCCCAGGCCGGTCGCGGTCCCGGCCGCCGCGGCACGGGCCGTCAGCGATTCCAGCGCGGCGGCGGCGGTGTCCGGCTCGTCGCAGCGCATGGCCGCCTCGACCAGCTCCGGCAGGGCGAAGCCGGCCATCGACAGTCCGCCCTGTGCGACGGCCTGCCGGGCGGCGGTCAGCGCGGCGGGATAATCGACCAGTCCGTTGTGGAGCATGGCCGCCGACCAGTGCACGTTAGCGATCAATTGTCCCGTCCGGTGCGCCGCTGCCGTGGCGGTCGCGAAGAGTTGGTGTGCCTCCCGGGGGCGGCCTCGCATCGCGGCCAGATGGAGCCGGTGATAGAAGACCGGCGATCCCCCGGTCGCGTCGGCCAGGGCCTCCTCCTCCGCGGTCGCGGCGATGGCGGACCCCAGGTCGCCGGTCAGCACGGCGTGGGTGACGCCCAGCGCCAGCCCGAGCCGCAACATCAGCGGGGAGCCCGACTCCCGGCCGGTCTTCATCACCCAATCGACGATCGCGGCGTAGGAGTCCGGATCCCACAGTTCGGCGGCGAGCATGGCGGCGAGGGCGGGTCGCCTGGAGCGCAGCTGGCCGTCGCGCAGGACCTCGTGCAGCCGCGGAGCCGCGGCATGGTGACCGCGCGTGGTCAGCAGTCGCAGCGCGTCCAGTACGTCGGGGGGATGTCCCGGCGGCGCCGCCGCCAGCACCCGCTCCATCATGCCGGTGCCCCGGCCGACGAGCAGGCTCATCTCCAGGGCCTCCAGCAGGCACTCCCGGGCCTCGGCCGGGTCCCGGACGGCGAGTCGCTGTGCGGCCCGCAGCATGAACATCGGGCCGTTGTCGTCATCGGGGCGGACGAAGGCGATCCTTCCGCGCAGCTGGTCGCGCAGGGCATGCCCGCGCTCGTCGAACTCGGCGTTCCCGGCGGTTGCGAGCAGGTCAGCCGCGGTGTCGGTGCTCCCGGCGTCGAGGAGGGCACTCACGGCTCGCAGGGTCCGGCCGCTCCTGTCCGCCGGGTCGAGGGAGAGCGCCGCGGCGCGTTCCAGGAAGGCGGCCGCCGCCGCCACGCCCCCGCGCGCCTGGGCTCGTAGCGCCGACCGTTCCAGCTCGGCGGCGACCTCGTCGTCAGGGCCGGCACAGGCCTGGGACCGATGCCAGGCCCGCCGGTCCGGATCCGTCACCGGATCGGTGGCCCTGGCGAGCACGGAATGGGCCGTACGCCGACCGCCGGGATCCGCGGCGAGGTAGAGCGCGGATCGTGCCAGCGGATGGCAGAAACGTACCCGGTTGGAGAAGTCGATGAGGCCGGTTGCGGTGGCGGCGGTGGCGGCGGCCGACAGGTCGAGGTCGAGTAGTCGTGCCGCGGGCCATAGCAGTCCGGGGTCGCCGGTGGGATCTGCGCTCGCGACCGTGAGCAGCAGCCGGGCGGCGTCCGGCAACCCGGCCGCCCGATCGGCGAACACACGCTCGAGCCGGGACTGCACCGAGGTGCCCTCCGGCAGGGCGAATCCGCCGGCCCGCGGCAGTTCCAGCAGGGCCAGCGGGTTGCCGCGCGCCTCGGCGATCAGGCGGTCACGTATCTGTTCGTCGAGGGTCAGGTGGGTGCCGGTGGACAGCAGTGTCCGGGCGTCGGTGTCACCGATCCCGGTGATCGTCAGGCCGGGCAGCTCGTCGAGCCCGCCGGCGGGGCCGGGAGTGCGAGCCCCGAACAGCACGGCTATCGGCTCGCAGGCCAGTCGCCGGGCGAGGAAGGCGAGCGCCCCGATGGAGGCGCTGTCCACCCATTGCGCGTCGTCGATCACGCAGAGCAGCGGCCGGTCCCGGGCCGCGCTGACCAGCAGACCCAGGGTGGCCAGTCCGACCCGGAACAGCTCCGGCGTCCCCTCAGCCAGCCCGAACGCCACCCGCAAGGCGTCGCGGTGCGCGCCGAGCAGGGTCTCCAACCGGCCGAGCAACGGTACGCAGAGCTGATGCAGCCCGGCGAACGGCATCTCCTTCTCGAACTGCGCGCCGGCGGCCCGGATAATCTGAAATCCGTCGGCTGTGGCGGCGGCGTGGTCGAGCAGGGTGCTCTTGCCGATGCCGGCCGGACCACGGAGTACGAGGCCACCGCCCTGTCCAGCGCCGGCCGCGGCCAATAAGGCGTCGAGGCGCCGGATCTCCTCGTGCCGGCCGACGATCGCGGCGGTGCGAAGACCGAACGTCCGCATACCGCGCAAGACTACTGCGGTCCTCCGCAGGGCGTGGCTCTGCCTGATCTCCGGGGCTCGATCACCTAGTACACCGCCGGGATAGGCGATTTCTGCCGAGGCGAACGGCAGAACGATGGCGCGATCATGGAGCCTCGCCACCGAGGAGGTTGCTCATGCGCACAGCCGCGCGCACACATCGGATGCTGACCCTGGCCGCCGCGCTCACCATCGGCCTCGCCGGTGCCGTCTCGATCGGCGCGCCGGCCGAAGCCGCCGGCCGGGGCGTCACCTGCGGCGGTCAGGGGGTGGACCCCAACGCCTTGATCCGCTACCGATCCGAGGTCATCATCGCCGCCCCGCTGAGCACCATCTGGCGGCTGCAGACCGATGTCGAAGGTTGGCCGGCCTGGCACGCGCCGGTGCTCACCAACGAGCGTCTCGACCGCGGTCCGCTGCGCGCCGGCTCCCAGTTCCGGTGGACGACTCCGGCGCCCGGTACCACGTTCACCATCACCTCAACGGTTTCGCACCTGCGCCAGCAGAAATGCATCCGTTGGAGCGGCCCGGCGGTCGGCGAGGGCCTCGGCATCGACGAGGGGATCCACGTCTGGAGCTTCACCAGCACCAGGGACGGCGTCCGCGTGCAGACCGAGGAAACCTGGACCGGCGATCAGGTAGAGGCGGATGTCGAGTTCGCCGCCGAGGTCCTCGGCGACGGCCTGGAGCAGTGGCTACACGATCTCGAGACCACCGCCGAGGCCGCCGCCGGGCAGTGCCCTCCGAACCGACGGGCGCGGTGATCGCGCCAGGGTCATCGATCGGCCGGCACGCTCGCACCGCACGTCAAAGCTCGGAACGGAGGGACGATGAGACGAGTCACCAGGATGCACCACGTAGGAATTCCGGTCAGTGATCTCGCCCGCTCGGTGAGGTGGTACGAGGACGTCCTCGGCATTGCGCCGAACGGCGTGACGATCGCAGCGGCCAACCCGGCGATCGGCGCGATCGTCGAGGTCGAGAACGCGTCGATGCGGGCGTCGTTCGCCCTGGCCGGCGACAACGTCCTACTGGAACTGATCCAGTACGACAACCCGGAGCCGGAGCCCTTCACCGGGCGCAACTGCGACGTCGGGGTCATGCACCTGTGCTTCGAGGTCGATGACCTCGATGCGGCGCACCGTGACCTGGTCAGCCGGGGTGTGTATGTCAACGCCGACCCGGCCGTGCTCCAGGACGGCGACGGCGTCGACGCGGGACCGCTGGCCGGGACGAAGATCCTCTACCTGCGCGACCCCGACGGCATTCAACTGGAACTGTTCGAGTTGCCCGATGACACCGGAAACGACAATCCCTGAGGTTGCGGCGGGAGGTCAGGGTCCGGGTGGTCGTCGCCGAGTACCCGGCGCCGGTCGGTCGGCGATGATCTGCTCGTACAGGGTGACCCCTCGGGCACTCGACCCGCGGTCTTCGGCACCGACTGCGCCGAGCTCCTCCTGGTGCGGCGGTGCTCGATCTGCTGCTTCTACTTCGCGATGTGATGAAGGCTGAGGGTCACTGGTCAGCTTCCAGTGGCGGTCGTCGACGGAGAGGCGCAGCCAGGGCCCGGAATACTCGGTCGGACGGTCCGTGGATCGGAGGAGGTCGTCGCCGACCGGCGGTGCGATGCGGTGCCGCTCGATCGTCCCACGGGGGGATATCGGGCAGCGGGACCTCGCCGGTGCGGCCGGAGGCGAGACCGGCGAACACGGCGACGTGGCGCAGCGGTACCGGTGACCTGTTCTGGACGAACATGTCGAGCCCGAGTCAGATGTCCGTGGCGCGCATGCCGTCGGGCGCGGTGCCGAGGACGGCGAGGATTTGCTGGTAGGCGGAGCTGATCACGGTCGGTTCCTCGGTGGTGAACTCGGCCGAGGCGATGGTTTTCAGAGTGGTTCGGGTGGTGGTGAGGTCGGCCAGTTCGCGGTCGATGCGGGCGAGTTCGGTGGTGAGCAGGCTGATCTGCTCACGCAGCCGCTGCGCGGTCCGCGTCCACCACGTCGTTCGCGCGGGCCAGCAGGTAGGCGAGCAGCTGGCGGCGCTGCGGCGGGCCGAGATCCGCCTCTCGGCCCCGTCCTGCCGCGCGAACCACCGAGCACCTCGAAGCTCACTGCCGTAGCGGCATGCCGGGTCCTTCCTCGCACCGTCGCGCCGCGAGCCGGGAAGGCCCGTTCGCTTGCGCCCACGGTGGCGCGGTGGAATCACCGGCCCCGACGCTATGGAGGCGGCATCGGCTCGCCATCCACCCACGGTGCCCTCCCGTGGTTCCTGACCGCCATGCCGCGCTCTCCCGGCACCACCACCTGTCCGTCGGTGACGAGCATGAATCGCTCCAGGCCGGGGACGAAGACGTTGACCACGGCCAGGTTGCCGGTGACGTAGTGGTCACGCCGCAACGGCGTGAAGCCGCGCCTGCAGAGGGCGTCGATCAGCCTGTCGTAGTGGCCGGCGGTGGTGGCCGGGGCTTCCGTCTCCTGGTACGGCACCCCGGTGGCGCCGGCGAGCCGGGTGCGCAAGTCGGCGAGGTAGCAGGCGTGGAGCGCCGGGTAGGGCTTCGTCCAGTCGTGCCGGACGGGCGCCATGCCGGCGAACGCGGAGTGGATGGTGCCGAGCGAGGACGCCAGGTGAACCTGGACCAGCTCGCTGACCGCGCGCGCGATCGCGTAGTGGCGGGAGAGCGAGGCGCCGGCGCCACGGATCCGGGCCGGTGCGCCGTCCGGCGCGGGAAGGTAGGCGAGGACCGCCGGCACGCCCAGGTCGCTGGTCATGTCGATCAGATGCGGCCGCCGTCCGAGGATGGTCTCCGCCACCGACACCAGGGCCGCGAGGTCGTCCGGCAACGTGCTCGCCTCGATGAGGACGAGCGGGGAAGGCCGCCGCCCCAGGAACTGGTCGATCAGCAGGAGGGAGAGTGCGTCCCGTTCGATGGTCTCGTTGAGCGCGTGGACCGCCGCCTCGACCGGGTCGGTGCCCGCCGCCCAGCCGTTGTTGCAGGAGTAACGGCTCACGCCGGCGTAGTCGTAGTGGTCGCCGAGGCTCTCCCGCAGCGGGCCGGCCGCCTCGTCGAGGTAGTCCGGCACGGACAGGAACAGTGGCACGCCGACCTCGGCGCCGCTGGTCACCGCCCGGAAGGGAAGGCATCCCATCGGCCCGTCGGGCAGTTCCCCGAGCAAGCCGAGCGCCACGTCCCGCCGCAGGGCCGGGTCGCGGGAGATCTCGCCCGCGGGCCGCAGTGCCGGCCCGCCGTCCGCGAGGCCGCGCAGGCCACTGAGGTGGTGCTCCAGCGCCTCGAAGATCGCGCCGACCCGCGCCGCCGCCGACGGTCCCTTGCCGAGTCCCAGCCCGCTGGGCACCGGGTCGTCGCCACGCCACAGCGTCGCCGTCCACACGGCGGGGTCACCGTCGAGCACCGCCGTGCAGTCCACCCGCAGATCGAGCTCGGCTGCCGCTGCCATGCCTCGCCGGTGTGCCTCGGGCAGGCTCAGTGCCCGCTCGCCGTCCTGGACCATCGCGCCGGCCGCAAGGTCGGTCTTCGACACCACTCCACCTCCGACTGAATGTACGGAAACCGGCAGGACCGGGTGGGCCGGGCGGGTGAGCCGCCCGGCCCGGTGCCGCCGGTTCAGTCGGCGGACTCGGCCGCCAGCACCTCGGAGTCCCGGTCACGTTCGGTCAGCTCGTCGAGGATCCGCTGCTCGGTCTCGGCGAGTTCGGGCTTGTCCTTCTGCGCCCGGTAGATCGCGTCGTGCAGTCCCATCTGCTTCCTCCATCATCGAGCGGAGTCTTGGTCTTATCCTCACGCATGTCGATAGATTGCGGATGAATGACTGATATATCCGCAGCCGGGCGCCGCTGTCGCTCCATGTCACCGTCATGCGCCTGTCGTTCGTACCCATGTGGACTGGGGGGTGTGCTGTGGCTCGCCAGAATGGCGGCGTGAGGGTGGATTTCCAGGACCCGCCGCGATCGTCGGCTGTTGACGTGGACTCTCTTCGTCTCAGCCTGCTCGGGGTCGTGCGGGGCCGCCGGGGCTCCGTCGATCTCGACATGGGAAGCCCGCAGCAACAGGCCCTGCTCGCCGTCCTTCTCCTGAGGCCCGGCCAGGGGGTGAGCGCGGCCGTCCTGACGGAGGCGCTGTGGGGCGACGACCCGCCGGTCACGGCGACGAAAAGCCTTCGCACGTACGCCTGGCGCTGGCGCAAGGTGCTGGAGACCGACGCCGAGCCCCGGCTTCTGACGACCGTCGGTGACGGCTACCGGCTGGAGGTGCCCGAGGACGCCGTCGATGTGCGGCGCGTCGAGGCGCTGGCCCGTCGTGCCCGCCTGGCCGGTGACGCGAGCGACGCCCGCTCGATGCTGGCCGAGGCGCTCGCCCTCTTCGACGGCGAGCCGCTGGCCGGGGTGCCCGGACCGTTCGCGGAACGGCACCGGCGCAGGCTGACCGAGCTGCATCTGGATCTGCTGGAGGCGCGTCTGGCACTGGACGTCGACCTCGGCCGCGCCGCCTGGTGTGTGCCCGAGCTGCGCGCTCTCAGCGACGAGAACCCGCTGCGGGAGCGCCTCTCCGTGCTGTTGATCCGGGCGCTACACGCCAGCGGGCGGCCGGGGGAGGCCGCCGCGGTGTTCCCAGCCGCCCGCCGCAGGATCGTGGACCGGCTGGGGCTGGAGCCCGGCGCCGAACTCGCCGACGCCCACCGGCGTCTCCTGGCCGGCGAGGGATCCCCCGCCCCGCCGGCGCCGGGCGAGGAGCCGGCACCGCTGCCGGCCCAGGTTCCGGCCACCACGGCGGACTTCACCGGCCGCGAGGCGGTGGCCCGCCTCATCGTCGACGCGCTGAGCGGGCCCGGCCGCGGTTGGCTGCCGATCGTGGCCGTGGCCGGGATGGGCGGTCTCGGCAAGACCACCCTGGTACGGCACGTCGCTCACCGGCTCGGCGCGCACTACCCGGACGGTCAGCTATACGCGGACCTGAGGGGCAGCGGTGCCAGGCCGGCATCGCCGCACGACATCCTGGAAAGCTTCCTCGAGGCACTCGGGGCGGAGTCCGTCCCGGACTGCATGGACAGCGGGTCGGCGCTGTTCCGCTCGGTGACCCACGAACGTCGGCTGCTCGTGGTGCTGGACGACGCGCACAGCCTCGCACAGATCACCCCGCTGCTGCCGGGCACGGCGACCTGCGGCGTCATCGTCACCTCCCGATCCCGGCTGGCCGGCCTGAACGGCGCCGTACACGCCGACCTCGGGGTGTTCGACGAGACCGAGGCGATCGAGCTGTTGAGCCGGGTGGTCGGCCGCGACCGGGTGGCCGCTGAGCGCGAGACGGCACGGGAACTCGTGGCGGCCTGCGGGCTGCTGCCCCTGGCGGTCCGTATCGTGGCGGCCCGGCTGGCCGCCCGGCCGGGCTGGTCGATCGGCCTGCTCCGCGACCGGCTCACCGGCGGGCACCGGCCGGGCACGTTGCGGGCCGGTGCTCTCGACGTGCGCGCGACCTTCCTGAACAGCTGGCGGCAGCTCACCCCGGAGCAGCAGCGGGCCCTGCTCCTGCTGGCCGTCACCGACATGCCGGACGTCGCGCTGCCCGTCGCGGCGCGCATGCTGGGCCGGCCCGAGCCGGACAGCGAAGACCTGCTGGAGGAACTGGTCGACCTGGCACTGCTCGAGTCGGACACCGCCGGGCACTACCACCTGCATCCTGTCGTACGGTCGTTCGTCCTCGCCCAGGACGACGCCTGAAGCGAGGACGCGCCGGAGATGCTGGGTCAGCTCTTAATGATTCAGGCGTACGCGCTCTACGCGCTCGGTCAGAAGGAGACCGCTCTGGACCGGGTCACCGAAGCGGAGAAGATCGCGGCCCGAACCGGTGATTCACCCGCACTGCGCCTCACGTTCGGCCCTACCAACATCAAGTTCTGGAACATACCGATGGAGGTCGACGGCGACTCGCCGGGCCGGGCCGTCGAACTCGCCCGGATCACCAACCCCGCGGGTTGCACGACCGCGACTCCGGGCTGGCCGATCGCTACCGCCTGGTGCGCGTACGGCTGTCCGCCGGGCCGGACCTCGAAGGAACCACGGCGTGAGCACATCCGGCGAACGAGCGGGAACTCAGTCCTGGACCCAGCCGAGGTCGTCGCCGAAGTCGTCGCGGGACGAGTTCAGGCGGCAGCCCATCGCGAGGGCGGCGCGCTGGGCGGCCTCGCGCACGAGGTCGGTGTCGGTGGGTGGGAAGGCGAAGCGGATCTGGTGGCGGTAGGCCGTCTCGTACATCACGTGCCAGCGGCCGTCGGCGGCGGCGAGTTTGTCCTGCCGGGAGGCGTCCGGGCCGGCCGTCATCAGCAGCCGCGCCGCGGGCAGCGCCTCGAGCAGGGCGGTCAGGCGTGCCTCGAAGGGTGGCAGGTTGCTGCGGGACAGGCCGACGGTGGCGTACGCCAGCTCCGTGAACGGGGTGAACCACTGCGCGGTCGCGGTGAACTCGGCGGGGAACACGTCGCCGATCCGGCCGGACAGCCAGCCGTCGAGGAAGTCCGTGACGCCGCCGGGGTGGAGCGTCCAGCCGGCGCCGCGGGGCTGCCAGACGACGACCGGCCAGGTATCCGGCTCGCCCTCGGTCAGCCAGCACAGCCGTTCGCCGTTGCTGGTCTCGCCCCACAGCAGGACGCCGCCCGGCTCGGGGTGCAGCGGATACGGGTAGTCCTCGGGGTCGTCGTCGCGGTAGTCGCGCTCCTCGTCGAGGATGTCCCGGTTCCGCGCGGCGAGCCGCTCCGGCGGGTGCGCGGAGACCAGGTCGCAGAACTCGCCGGCCCCGTACCGTCGGGTGAGTTCCTTGAAGTCGGCCGGGAGCGGTGTGCCCAGCGCGGCCTCGATCGCGTCCCAGTCGGCGTGCGCGTCGATCGGCGTGGCGGGAGGGCGCACCCGCCGCACCAGGTCGTCGATGATCGTCATGCCCGGTGACACTACGTCACCGGGCTCCGGGCGGGTGGCGGCCCGGGAGGCCCGGACCGAGTACCGGTTCTCAGGAGGGTAATCTCGTTCCCGTCAGTTTCTCCGACGCCGTCCAGAGCCGCCGAGCTGCCTCCTGCTGATCCCTGAATGGGCGGTAGGGGCGCTGGATCCGCGGCGCGCCGCCCAGGCCGCCGATACCGCCCGGTCCGACGAACTCGCCGCCCTTGAGCTCGCCGGCCGTGGCGGCGTAAAGAGCGGATTGCCCGGCACTCTCGACGGTTCCGACCAGGATTCCCCGTGCCGACATCCAACGGATCATTCTGACGGTCGATGTGTCCTGCGCGCGGCCGACCTCAGGCCGCGCGGCCAGCAGGCTGGTCGGCGCAACACCGGGGTGGGACACATTGCTCGTGATCCCCCATCGGTCGGCCTTACTGCGGCGATCCAGCTCGAGACCGAACAGGGCCACCGCGATCTTGGACTGCGAGTAGGCACGTGCACCCGAGTACGACCGTTCCCAATTCAGATCGTCCCAATTGATTCGCCCGGCCTGCGCCGACGTGCTGGTCTGCGATGTGATCCGCGCCTTTCCCTGTCGGAGCAGGGGAAACAGGTGCGCGACGAGCGCGAAATGACCCAGATGATTCGTGCCGAACTGCACCTCGAACTTGTCGCGGGTGAGCTGTCGGTTGGGCGGCGTCATGATGCCGGCGTTGTTGATGAGGACGTGTATCGGGGCCGCCTCTGCACGCAGCTGCTCACCTAGATCCGAGACCGACTCGAGCGACGAGAGGTCGAGGTCACGCAGTTCGAGTCTGGCCTGAGGCGCGTAGTCGCGGATCTTCGTGACCGCAGCCTCGCCTTTTCGCCGGTTGCGGACCGGCATGATGACCTCGGCGCCGGCGGCAGCAAGCGTGCGCGCGATGACGAGTCCCATTCCATCGCTCGCACCTGTGACGAGCACGCGCTTCGTCGACATATCGGGAATGGTGACGTCTTGCTTCTGGGGTGACATGTGGTGCTCCTTGCGTACGTGGCGGGTGTGGCTGCGGCGCGGTTCAGGCGATGGCGCCTCCGGCGACCGTGAGCGTCTGCCCGCTCACCCAGCCGGCGAGGTCGCTGACGAAGTACTCGGCCGCATCCGCGACGTCTGCGGGCGTCCCGACGCGTCCGTCGATCCGACCCATCTGCGCGTCCAAGGCACGGAAGGCCTCGCTGTCGGCGAGATCAGCGAAGACGCCCGCGCCGAGGATGCCGGTCGGCAGAATGTTGTTGACGGTGATGGCGCGCGAGGCCAGTTCGAGAGAGAGAATGCGGACGAGCTGGGCCGCGACCACCTTGCTGGATGAATAGAGGCCCATCCCGGAGTACGGGAGAATAGTTGACGTCGACCCGATCGAGATGAGACGGCCGCCATCGGCCAGCACTTTCGCGGCCTTCTGCAGTGTGAAAAACGAGCCTTTGGCGTTCACCTTGAAGATCCGGTCGAAATCGTCTTCCGTCACGTCGACCGCGAGCTGACCGATGACCTCGCGTCCTGCGTTCGCGACGACGATGTCGATCGATCCGAACGTGGAGATCGTCTCGTCGAACAGCCGGTCGATGTCGGGCAACGACGAGATGTCGGCCTGCACGACGTGCGCCCGTCCGCCGGCCGCTTCGATCTCGCTCGCCGTGCGCCGTGCGTTCTCCTCGTCCGTCGAATAGTTGACGACGACGTTCGCGCCGAGCGAGGCGAATCGCTTTGCAATGGCTTCGCCGATGCCGCGAGCGGATCCGGTCACTACAGCGACCTTTCCGGTGAGATCAGTCACGTCATTTCCTCCTGAGTTGCTGTGTTCCTCCATGATCAGGGAGTCACTCGCGCCCATCCAGTGCACGTCATGCAGAGGAACTTCAGGGCGGCGTGCGCGATCGTGGAACTACGAGACGCTGTTGCACCGCAGGCGAGGAACGACTCAGACAACAGGAGGAGCTTCAGTGTTCGACCGAGTAGGGATGGCCCGCTTTCTCAGGAGCCGTCGAGAGGCCCTCCAGCCGTCGGACGTCGGCATCTTCGCCGGCGAACGCCGTCGGACTCCCGGTCTGCGGCGTGAGGAGGTAGCTGCTCTGAGCAGCATGTCGGCCGACTACTACTCACGCCTGGAACGCGCGGGCGGCCCCCAGCCGTCCGAGCAGATGGTTGCATCGATCGCACAGGGGCTTCATTTGTCACTGGACGAGCGCGACCATCTCTTCAGCCTCGCCGGGTACCGGCCTCCCGCGAGCGGGCGTGCGAGCGACCACGTCAGCCCGGGGATGATGCGGGCACTCGACCGCCTCACCGATACCCCGGCCGAAGTCTCCACCGAACTCGGCGAGACACTTCGCCAGACCCCCCTGGGCGCGGCGTTGACCGGCGACAATACGCGGTTCACGGGGCCTGCGCGCAGCATCATCTATCGGTGGTTCACCGACGAAAGGCAGCGAGACCTGTACCCGCCCGATCTGCACGAGCTTCATTCCCGTGCATTCGTGTCGGGGCTGCGCGTTGCGGTGGGTCGCGATGGAGCAGACTCGCGTGCCGCGCACATCTCATCTCTGCTCCTCGAGAAGAGTCGCGAGTTCGCGGACTACTGGGATCGTTACGAGATCGGGGTGAAAATGAGCGAGTTCAAGCGGCTGAATCATCCCGAAGTGGGGCTACTCGAGCTGAACTGTCAGACACTCCTCGACCCGGAACGGTCACACCGGCTGCTCATCTATACGGCGGTTCCGGGGAGCGAGTCCTGGGAGAAGCTGCGCCTCCTCTCAGTGATAGGAGTACAACAGCGGGGCTGATCATCGGGCGGGCGGAAGCGTGACGCCCTTCGTCGCTCGAGACAGGTGACGGGGGCGGCACCGAGCTGACCACCGTGTGAGCGCTGCCGGGGGTGGCGGGTGGTGCCGGGTCAGGTCGGCAGGCGGCGTCCCGCCACGGACTGCCCCGGCCGACCGTCGGGGTGGCCGGGGGCAGATCTGTCGCCGGGGTGTGGTTATGCGTCGGCGATCAATTGGGCGCCTCGCTCGCCGATCATGATCGAGGGGGCGTGGATGTTGCCGCGGGGCAGCGTCGGCATGACTGATGAGTCCACGACGTGCAGGCCGGTCACCCCGTGTACGCGCAGGGCGGGATCGACCACCGACGCGTCGTCCACGCCGGCCCGGCAGGTGCCCGCGGGGTGGTTGATCGAGATCGCGGTGGCTCTGACCGCCTGTTCGAGCGCGGCGTCGTCGGTGGCGCCGGGCAGGATCGGCTCGCCGGTCACCGAACGGAAGATCGGGCTCTCGCCCAGCGCCAACGTCGCGCGCAGGCCGTCGATCAGCGTCCGGCGGTCCTTCTCGCTCTCCAGATAGCGCATGTCCACCAGCGGGTTCAGCGCCGCGTCGGCCGACCGCAGTCGCACGGTTCCCCGGCTTTCCGGGGTCAGCAGCGTGACCAGGCAGGTGAACCCGGGTTGTCCACTGCCGGACAGGTCGATCAGCATGGGCATCAGCTGAATGTCCGGTGCCGGCGCATCGCGGCCCACCCGCAGGAAGCCGGCGGCCTGGCCGACCGAGGCGAGCGGACCGCTTCGCTCCCGCTCGTAGCGGGTGAAATTCTCCGGGGTGTACGCGTCCAGCCAGGTCGAGCCGTGGGTGACCGGCCAGATGACCATGGCCGAGAGATGGTCTTGCAGGTTGTCGCCCACGCCGGGCAGATCAGCGACGACGTCGATGTCGTGCTCACGCAGGTGGTCGGCCGGCCCGATGCCGGACAGCATGAGCAGCTGGGCGGAGCGGATGCCACCCGCCGACAGAACAACGGAATCCGAGTGTACGGTCGTCAGCGCGCCCGAGTCGTCGAGGTATTCGACGCCGACGGCGCGTCCCCGGTCGGTGATGACGCGGCGGACCAGCGCGCCGGTTCGTACCTCGAGGTTGGATCGATTCGTCGCCGGGCGCAGATACGCGCGGGCGGCACTGACCCGCTCCCCGTCGGAGAGGTTGCCGTACATCAACCCGACACCGTCGAGGTTGGCGCCGGTGAAGTCGCGGTTGAGCGGAAGGCCGTGATCGACCCCGGCCGCGATGAAGGCCAGGGACAGGGGGCTGATGTCCTGGGCCGTGGTCACCCGGATGGGCCCGCCGGTGCCGTGCCAGTGCGACGCGCCGAGTTCGTGGTCCTCACCGCGCCTGAACGCGGGAAGCACCTCGTCCCAGCTCCAGCCCTTCATACCGCGCTCGGACCAGGTGTCGTAGTCGAGCCGGTGGCCGCGGAACCAGGCCTGGTAATTGATCGAGCCACCACCGCCCAGCAGCCGTCCGCCCGAGATCGGGATCTCCCGGTTGTCCAGATGCGGCTGTGGCGTGGTGGTGTAGCTCCAGTCGAGTGGGCCGCGCAGCAGCTGGAAGACCCCGTGTGGCGCCGGGATGTTCGGATCCGCATCGGCTGGCCCGGCTTCCAGCAGCAGCACCCGGCGGTCCGGGTTCTCCGAGAGCCGGGCGGCGACGACCGAACCGGCCGCGCCACCACCGACGACGATGTGATCGAAATCGTCTGTGGCGTAGACGTCTGTCATGGTGATTCCCCTGTTGATCGAGCGGGTCGGCCGCGAGTAATGCTTGCGTGCGCGGGGCCCGGACCGGCTCGGGGAATTGCGCCGCTCTACCGGCTGATTGCGGAATTGCCGGAGTGGCCCGGGCCCACGCCGCCGTGTGCACTGCGGTAGGCGCTCGGGCTCACGCCGTGCTCAGCACGGAAGATCGCCGCGAACTGACCGGCGCTGCGATAGCCGCAGTGCGCGGCGACAGCGGCGACGGGCAGGGTGGTGGCGGTGAGCAGCTCGGCGGCGGTACCGGCCCGGAGGCGGCGCAGGTACCTGCTCGGGGTGAGGCCCGTACTGGCGGCGAACGTACGGATGAAGTGGAATTTGCTGACGTTGACCACCGCGGCCAGGTCATCGACGGTGACGTCATCGGCCAGGTGGGCACGCATGTACTCGGTCACCTGCTCGACCTGGCGAGCGCCCAGCGGCCGAGCCGTGCCGTCCGGAGGCGGTACCGTGGCCCGCGCCCGCAGATCGAGTTGAGCGAACAGGGCTTGGGCGATGGAGTCGGCGTAGAGGGCTGAACCGCCGGTATCCAGCGCACGCAGAAGCGCCCAGGCGCCGGCCGACAGGAACGGGTCCCGCAGCGTCGCCTCGTCCGGGATGCACGCGCCATCCGCGGCTCCGGGCGAGAGATGCAGCTGCAACGACCGCATGGGCGTGGCCGAGGTGGCCCGCCAGCGCACGCGAGCGTCATGACCGGGCGCGACGACGCAGAGCGAGCCGGGACCGCGGGAGTCGCGGCGCCAGGTCCCTCGGTCCCGGCGCTCGATCGTGAACTGGCCGCTGACGATCAGGACCAGCATCAACCGTTCTGGCCGGAACGAGAACTCCTCGGCGCGGGGCGGGTCGGCGTACGTCACCGCCTCGACCGATGTCCAGCCCAGGGGTGCGCTCGACACGAGCATCCGGGACGGCATGCCCGCCGCCGCTCGTTCGATTCCCATCGCTCGAGCGTACGTTCGATCGAGGACCCCCGCCGTCTTGGCCCGCTCCGTCGGCGTGGCCAGGCTCACATCGGCGAATCTTGGCTCGCGGTGAGTGCCGGTCCCGACTTCCGGAAGGTGAACGTGTTGAGCACCGCGTGGAGCATGACAGCGATCTCCAGCCCGGCGGTGCGCCAGGTGATGACGGCCGGTCCGGTTCAGGGCACGAAATACCGGACGATGAGGTACGGATCCGTCGCGCCGTGGATGGCCGTGCACAGCACGCTCGACACCAGCACCCCGGCGACGGGCCCCGCTCGCGCACTGCGGGTCCAGCTGCCGACGACGCGGAAGATCAGCCCGCCGACTGCAGCGGGGTGAGGAGCCTCGTGAATCTGCCTGGCGGGAGAAAGCGCGTCGAGGAAAGTGTTATGCCGTCGTCCGCCGTGGGGTCGCGGTCTTGTGCCGTACCACATGGATAAGATTCTTGAATTTCCATAGTTGAATGTCTTGAAACATTCTGGCAATGTGCCGTAGGGGGGCATGTTAGCGCTCTCATCTCATTCCGTCATGCCTGGAAAGGTCACTTCATGAGACGGTGGAAAGCCTTCCTCGCCACAGGAGTCCTGCTGTTGTCGTCCGCTGTCGCGGCGACACCGGCCCACGCCCTTGACAACGGGGTGGGCCGGACGCCGCCGATGGGGTGGAACACCTGGAACACGTTCGGCTGCGACATCAACGAGACGCTGATCCGGCAGACCGCGGACAGCATCGTCGCCTCCGGCATGCGCGACCTCGGCTATCAGTACGTGGTGGTCGACGACTGCTGGATGTCGCCGAACCGGGACGCCAACGGCAACCTCCAGGCCGAGCCGTCGCGCTTCCCGAGCGGCATGAAGGCGCTCGGCGACTACCTGCACGCCCGCAACCTCAAGTTCGGCATCTACCAGGCGCCACTCGACCAGACCTGCGCCCAGTACTTCGACTCCTACCCGGGCGCCACCGGCAGCCAGGGCCGCGAGGCGCAGGACGCCCGGCAGTTCGCCGCCTGGGGCGTCGACTACCTCAAGTACGACTGGTGTTCGCCCGCCGGCACCATCGACGAGCAGGTCGTCACGTTCGCGAAGATGCGCGACGCGCTGGCCGCCACCGGCCGCCCGATCCTCTACAGCATCAACCCCAACAGCATTCACGCCAAGACCGGCCCGCTGCGCGACTGGGGCGACGTGGCCAACATCTGGCGCACCACCGAGGACATCACGCTCGCCTGGGACACCGGCCAGACCAACGGCTACCCGATGGGCGTCAAGAACATCGTCGACGTGAACGTCCCGCTGGCCCGGTACGCCGAACCCGGCGGCTTCAACGACCCGGACATGATGGAGGTCGGCCGCGGCACGCTCACCGACACCGAGCAACGCTCCCACTTCGCGCTGTGGGCGATGATGGCCGCACCGCTGATCGCCGGCAACGACGTGCGGTCGATGTCCGCCGCCACCCAGACGATCCTGAAGAACCCCCGGCTGATCGCGATCAACCAGGACACCCTCGGCCGGCAGGCCGTGCAGGTCGCGGGCGACGCGGGGCACCGGGTGCTCGCCAAACGCCTGGCGAACGGCGATGTCGCGGTGGCGCTGTTCAACTCCGGCGGCACCACCCGGACCATCTCCACCACGGCCGCGGCGATCGGCAAGACCGGCGCGTCGTCCTACTCCCTGACCGACGCGTGGACCGGAGCCGTCACGACCACCGGCGGCACGATCAGCGCGAGCGTGCCCGCGCACGGCACCGTCGTCTACCGCGTCAGCGGCGGTGGCACCGGCGAGCCGCAGCCACCGGCGTCCGGCGGCCTGGTCAGCGCCGCGTCCGGCCGCTGCCTGGACGTGCCGAACGGCAACACCGCCAACGGCACCCAGCCGGTCATCTGGGACTGCAACGGTGCCGCGAACCAGAACTGGACCGTGACCGGGCAGACCCTGCAGGCGCTCGGCAAGTGCCTCGACGCACCGATCGGGGCCGTCGCCGGGGCGAAGGCGCAGCTGTGGGACTGCAACGGCGGTGCCAACCAGCAGTGGACGCTGCAGGCAGGCGGCACCATCCGCGGCAACCAGTCCGGGCTCTGCCTGGACGTCGACGACAACCAGACCGCCAACGGCACGCAGGTGCTGCTGTGGACCTGCACCGGCGCGGCCAACCAGATATGGAGCCGGCGATGAGAGCCCGGATCACCGCGCTGCTGTGCGCGCTGAGGTTCACCGGCGGCAGCGGCTACCTGTTCAACGTCGACTGGTGGCAGCTGACCGCACGATGACGGCCGGCGGCCCGCCACCGGCGCCGCGTGCCTAGACGCCGGCGATGCGGACGTAGGCACCCGGCACCGATGCGCCATCGTCCCGTGCGGCGGGACGATGGCGCGATCCCGTTCCCCGTGCCGAATCAATTCCCGGCCGGGAATCGTCCGGGCTCGTCGATGACAGAACCTGATCGACGGTACGACCGCGCCCGCATCCCCACAACCGAGGTGTATACGTACATGCAGAAACTCCGGTCGGTCCTGGCCGCCGCCGCGCTGGCGGTCACCGCCACACTGACGGCCGCCGCACCCGCGCAGGCGGCGGGCGTGATCCCCGGCGAATACGTCGCGCTCGGCGACTCGTTCGCCTCCGGCGTCGGCGCCCCGCCGTACCTGCCCGAAGCCGACCCCGAAGATCCGTGCAGGAACAGCGAGCACAGCTACCCGCGCACCTGGGCGGGCCGCAACCCGGGCTTCACCCTGGTCGACATGACCTGCAGCGGCGCCACCATCGCCGAGGTACGCGCTGAGCAGATGAGCGCGCTCAGCGGCAGGACCACGCTCGTCACGGTCACCGTGGGCGGCAACGACGACGGCTTCACCGACACGGCCCGCACGTGCGTGCTCGGCAGCGACGCCCAGTGCAAGGCCGCCACCGACCTCGGCGCGTACGTGGCGCGGACCACGCTGGCCGACGCCCTGGCCGCGCTCTACACCGACATCCGCCTCCGCGCGCCGCGCGCACAGATCCTGGTGCTCGGCTACCCGCGCCTGGTCGACGAGGGCACCGGCAGCTGCGGCGCGATCGGCCTGAGCGCGCTGAAGCGCAAGCAGATCACGCACAACGCCGACCACCTGGCCGCGGGCATCGCGGACGCGGCCGGCCGGGCCGGGGTGCGGTTCGTCGAGATGCGGCTGCCGTTCATCGGTCACGAGGCCTGCACGCCCATCTCCACCGAGTGGATCCACGGCGTCAGCTCCAACGTCGACCTGGCCCACCAGACGTTCCACCCGAAGAAGCACGGCCACGCCGTCGTCTACACCTACATGCTCGGCGCGGAGATCTTGAAGCTCTGAGGTGGCGGCCGGGGGTGGGCCGTGGCTCACCCCCGGCCGCTTCAGGGTCAAGGTCAGATTCATTTTCCCGCTTCCGGCGTGGTGCGGCCCGTTTGCTCCCGCGGGCCAACCTCGCCGGCCGGAAAGACTGCGCTGGCGCTCCGCTTTCCGGCCGGCATCGGAGCCGGTTCTCCGCGGTGCCGGAAAGGGCCACGCGGCCACCGCCGCGCGGTGCCGGCTTGCCGCGCCGAATAAGCCTCAAGGCATGGGTATCGATGAAGCGGCTTGTGCTGCCGGATGGTAACTTCATGTTTCCGGGCATTCAAGGGGCTGAATTCCATTCGGCGGCCATCAGGTTGGAGCCTGGGACTGCCGCTGGTCCTCCTGGACCCGGACAGCGGTGCGCGCCGACTGCGAGAGCTCGACCCGCTCTTCACGCCGAACGGCCTCGGACGCGGGTGAGCTGATTGACGAAGGCCTCGGCCAGAGGGGTACGGGCACCCTCCCGCCAGGCGGCGGCCACCGGCAGGCGTGGCGCGTCGTCGGGCAGCGGCCGGAATATCACCCCGGCGGCCGGGCGGCTCGCGATCATGGATGTGACCAGGGCGCAGCCGTCTCCCCGCGCGACCAGTTGCACGGCGCCGGTGAGCGGGGCGGTCGCGCGGGTGAACAGGGGCCGCGCACCGGCCGCCTGGAGGTAGGCGGTGATCCGGTCGTGCAGGGACGGGCCCTGCCAGCGGGGATAGAAGATCAGCACTTGGCCGTCGAGGGACCGGACGTCGAGGACGGCGCCCGGCTCCCGGGACAGGTCGTGGCCGGACGGAATCGCAAGCTGTAGCGGCTCCTCACCGAGGTGAGCCGTCCTGATCCCAGGGCGGCTCAGCGGCGGATGCAGCACGCCCACGTCGAGCTGAGACTCGGTGAGCGCCAGCTCCTGCGAGTGGGTGGGCAGCTCGGAGATCTCGACCTCGATGAGCGGGTACCGGGCCCGCAGTGCGACGAGCGCGACGTCGACGGCATCGATGAAGGCGATCAGTGAGCGGCCGAGCCGCAGCCGCCCTACCTCGCCTCGCTCGGTGGCCCGCGCCTCGGCGGAGGCGAAGTCGGCGTCCGCCAGCAGCGTCCGTGCGCGGCCGAGAAACACCTGGCCGGCTGGGGTGAGGAGCACGCCCTGCCGGTCCCGCTCCAGCAGGCACACGCCGACCTGCTTCTCAAGCAGCCGGATCCGAGCTGACAGCGCCGGCTGCGTCAGATGAAGGCGCTGGGCGGCCCGCCGGAAGTGCAGCTCCTCAGCGACGGCTATGAAGCACGACAGCGATGTCAAGTCCACACTGATCGCCATATCCGATCAGTGGGCACTGTGGACCGCTTGAGCCAGTTCCGTGCGTAGGCGAGCGTTGATTCCACCGCGTGAACCCTCCCGTGGCGCCCGGCAGCTGACGAATTCGAGGATCCCTATGCCCAAGAAGCATCTCTTCGCCCTGGTTGCGAGCTTTCTGCTCGTCACCGCGACCCTTTTCTCCCCGACGCCCGCGGCCGCCTCCTCAGCAAGGCCGGCAACCGAGTGGTACGCCAACAACTACAACGGCGAGTGCATCGACGACAGCATCGAGTTCCGGCTCCGGACCTTTCCCTGCAACGGCCTGGCCTTCCAGCAGTGGATCCCGCACCGCTGGCCCGACGGCAGCTTCGAGCTTCGTAACAACGCGACGCAGCGCTGCATCGACGACAGCACCACGAACGGCGTGCGCATCTTCGGCTGCAACGGGCTGACCTACCAGCGCTGGTACATCAGGTCGGTCGGCGGCGGGATGTTCTATTGGCAGAACCAGACCACCGGCGCCTGCCTCACCGCGCTCGACAACCACGTCCTCAGAGGCGTCGGCTGCGGCGAAGCGGGCAACCGCCAGTTCTGGTACTGATCATGCCCCGCCAGCGTAGGAGCGTTCGCTCGCGCATGTCAATGCGATCCCGTTCGATCCAGGAGGTGTGATGGCTCGGTTGAGGAGCCTCGTCGTGACAGCCGTCGTGGTGATCGCGACGCTCTTCGTCCCGACGGCGGCGCGGGGAGTGACGACGACGATCCAGGATACGGCGCACGGCCTCGGCAAGGGGCAGGTCCAGTTCTCCGCTGGCTGGCACCCGTGCACGACCACGTGCGGCAAGGCCGCGGACAACAGTTACCGCTGGACGGCCGACCCCGGGTCGATCGGAATCGTCCGGTTCACCGGCAGCCAGATCACCCTCTTCGGCGTCAAGGAGCCGTGGGCGAACATCGCCGCCGTGACGATCGACGGGGCCGCTCCGGTCGACGTCGACTTCTACGCCGCCACGCAGAGCGGCGCAACGGTGGAGGTGTACCGGTCGCCTCAGCTCACCGCGGGCGACCACGTACTGATCCTGACCATGACGAACCGCCGGAATCCCGCGTCCACGGGTGGGAACTCGATCACCTTCGACCGGGCTGACGTAGACAGCGGGGACGTTCCGGGCGAACCTCCCGCGTTCTGGCTGTCCGGCGGTTCCCGTAACACCAACACCGACGAGGCGCGGCAGGAGTGGGCCGCCATGCGCGGACGCCCGGTCGACCTCATGACGGTCTACACCAACCGGGGCAGTAGCTGGGCCGGCTTCGTCGACTCCCACGCGATCACCGGGCAGCCCGCCGCGTACACCGACAAGTCCTTGACCCTGCTCATTCAGACCCCGCCGTTCCCGGAGGGCGTCGGCGCCACCTATGCGGCACTGGTGAACGGCTCCTACGACACCTACTGGCGGCAGATCGGCACCCTGTTGAAGAACCGGCAGGACCAAGGATTCGCGCCGGTCATCCTGAGCATCGGCTGGGAGATGAACGCCGAGTTCATGTACTGGGGCGGCGGGCCCGGCGACAGCCGGCACTACTCCAGCCCGGCACAGTACATCGCTGGATACCGGCGGATCGTCTCGCAGCTGCGGGTGACGTACCCACAGGTGCATACCGCTTGGACGATCAACGCGCACGCGACGCCGTCCGCGGTCGGCACGACGGACGCGGCCGCGCTCTACCCGGGCGACGACGTGGTGACCTACATCGGCACCGACGACTACGACCACTACCCGGCGGCGCCGACCAGAGCGGCCTTCGACGCTCGGGCGAACGCCAACGGCGGGCTTTATTGGATCGGCGATCTCGCCCAGTCGCACGGCAAACAGGTGCTCGTGCCAGAGTGGGGAGTCGCGCCCGGATCGGGCGTCAACGGTAGTGGCGACAACGCCGACTACGTTCAGTGGATGTTCGACACGTTCTCCGCCTGGCACGCGCAGGGCCGCCTCAGGGGCGAGTTCTACTTCGCCGACCCCTGCGGAGCCGGCAACGTCGACTCCGACCTGATCGCCTGCAACCCGAACTCCCGGGCCCGTTACGCCGCCCTCTGGTAACAGCCAGCACTCCGGTCGACCTCGTCCGGCCCGGGCCCCGGCACCTGCCGGTCCCGGGCCGGCTTCAGCCAATCCGCCGAGTCTGGCGACGATGCCGTTCGTCCGGGCCCCACGGTGGCCTTGGCCGCGTCCCCGCGGACGCCGCTGTCCTGTTCGGCCAGCGCGGTCGCGAACTGCTGCACGGTGGTGCTGGCCGGCGAGATCCGGTCCAACTTCGCCGGCTGGTTCCTGTGCGTTTACACGATTTTTCCAGCTCTTCGCGCTCTACCTCGCCCGGCGCGGTCCGGCCGCGATCCGGCCCGAGGCGGAGACCGTCGGTGACGCCTTCTGGTATCAGGCGATCGTGCCGTACGTCAGCGTCGCCCTGGTCCTGACGTCGCGGTTTCTCACCCGGGAGGACGGGACCGTGACCGACCCGGCCGGACAGCCCTGGCAGCTCGCCGATCTCGGCGAGACCACCATGCTGGTCTCCGTCTTCACCATGTACTTCGTGGCCCTGCTCAGCACGCTGCTGGTGGGCCGGCCACGGCAGGACCGCACCCTCGTCTGACCCGCCGGCGGCCCGGACCTCCATCCGTTCGTCGAGCGTGAGCAGGGTCCCTCGGGCCGGAACGTCCGAGCCGCCGGAATCCCCCGGCAACGGCTCCGGAGGGTCTATGGTCTGCTACATCGCGTTCCCGCGAATCCGTCCGCCTTCCCTGGCGCGGTCCACCCCACGCCGTGAGGAAGACAATGCACCCGCGATTCGCCGAACTCGGCTGGGCATCGACACGCATCGGCGAGGTCAGCCTGCGGCGGCGCCTCGAGCCCACCACCAATACCGAGGTGTACGAGGTCAAGCTCGGCGACGAGTACCTCATGTCCAGCATGTTCACGGTCGCCGAGGAGGAACTGGCCCGGCTCGCGCTGGCCGCCCTGCCGAATATCCCCTGCGATGTCGTGGTCGGCGGCCTGGGCCTCGGCTACACCGCGCGGACGGTCCTCGCCGACGACCGGGTCCGCTCGCTGATCGTGGTCGAGGCGCTGGCACCGGTGATCGACTGGCATCGGCGGGAGTTGCTCCCGGACGCACGCACGCTCACCTCCGATCCTCGCACCACGCTCCTGGAGGGTGACTTCTTCGGGCTGCTGCGCGACGGCACGGGTTTCGACACGGCCACGCCGGACCGGCGCTTCGACGCCATCCTGGTCGACATCGACCACTCACCCGTCAACGTCCTGGACCCCGCCCACGCCGACCTGTACACCCCCGCGGGGCTGGACCGGCTCGGCGACCGGCTGCGCCCCGGCGGAGTGTTCGGCCTGTGGTCCGACGACGTCCCCGAGGAGACCTTCCTGTCCATGCTCCGGCAGAGTTTCGCCACGGCGGCCGCCCACGTGGTGACCTTCGCCAACCCGCTGACCACCGGCCGGTCCGCCAACACCGTCTACCTCGCGAGCAAGGCCGGCGGCCCGGGTTCCGGGCCGGCCGCCTCCGGCGGCGACACGGTGCCCAGCCGGCGCGGGGCCGCGTAACGGTCATCTCGTATCGCCCGGCCATCGCGGCGACGTCAGGGTTCTTCGGGATGCCCGTCGAGCAGGCTCGCGATGGCGGAGACCAGGGCGACCACGATGACCGGCCCGGTGGGACGGTCCGCCGCACGCGGCGCTCCGGTCTGCCCGAGCCCGGTCATGAGCGGCGGGTGAGGCGGCGCACGACGACGAACGCTATCGCGGCCCCGGCGATCCACGGCGCGAGAACGATCACCGGGTCGAGCGGGTGGTGTGCCACGTCCGCCCGGTTGCGGCCGAGCCGCGAGCTCAGGCCGTGGTGGGACAGTTCACTTCGTACCCCCGTCTGGGTGATCGGGTTGTCCGGGCGGGTGGTCAGGAACGAGCGCAGCGCGCTCTCCAGCACGTCCACCCGGTCGGCCGCGAGCAGGAGCAGCCAGTGCGCGGCCCGCGCCTCGCTGTATCTCGCGTAGGAGTGCCGGCGGATCGCGCCGGACAGGCCGCGGGGCGGGGTGGACGTGCCGAAGACCGGCGTGAGGAACGCGTGCTCGATCGACCGCTCCCGCGGGCATCGTTCCGGCTGCCGCTCCGGGAACTCCCAGTGCGCGCCGCTGAACTCGGGATCGAAGACCTCCTGCGGCACCGACGGCCGGTCCTTCGGGTCCAGGTCGGCGCCCCACCCGGGGATGCGGGCGCGCAGCTCGTCGATGGACTCGGGCAGCTTGGGTTTGTCCGGGGTGTACGCCATGGTGTCGTGTTCTCCTAGGCCGCGGTCGGGACGATGAGCGGTTTGATGCAGCCGTCGAGCTTCGCCGAGAAGATGTGGTAGCCCTCGGCGATGTGCTCCAGCGGGATCCGGTGCGTGATCAGCTCGCTGGGCTTGAGGTAGCCGTTGCGGATGTGCTCGAAAAGGCGCGGCCACTGCCGTTTCACCGGACACTGGTTCATCCGCAGGGTCAGTCCCTTGTTGACCGCGTCACCGAACTTGATCGCGCTGAACACCGGGCCGTAGGCGCCCATCACCGAGACGGTGCCGCCCTTGCGTACCGAGTCGATGGCCCAGTTCAGCGCGACGGGTGAGCCGCCCTGCAGCTTGAGTTTGGCGCCCGTCACGTGCTGGAGCAGGTTGCCGTCGGCCTCGGCGCCGACCGCGTCGATCGCCACGTCCGCGCCGAGGTGGTCGGTCATCTTCTTCATCTGCACCACGATGTCGTCGTACTCGGTGAAGTTGAGCGTCTCGGCGTGCGCGAACGTGCGCGCCTTCGCCAGCCGGTAGTCGAGGTGGTCGATGACGATCACCCGGCCGGCGCCCATCAGCCAGGCCGACTTGGCGGCGTACAGGCCGACCGGCCCGGCGCCGAAGACCACCACCACGTCACCCTCGGCGATGTCACCCAGCTGCGCGCCGAAGTAGCCGGTCGCGAGCGCGTCGGTGAGCAGCACCGCGTCGTCGTCGTCCAGCCACTCCGGGATCAGGCTCGGCCCGACATCCGCGAACGGCACCCGTACGTACTCGGCCTGACCGCCGTCATATCCGCCGGTCGTGTGAGAGTAGCCGTAGATGCCGCCGACCGCGGTCGCGTTCGGGTTGACGTTGTGGCAGTTGGAGTAGAGCCCGCGGGCACAGAAGAAACAGGTGCCGCAGAAGATGTTGAACGGGACCATCACCCGGTCGCCCGGCTTCAGCCGCTGCACCGAGGACCCGACCTCGTCGACCACGCCCACGAACTCGTGCCCGAACGTCGTCCCGACCCGGGTGTCCGGCATCATCCCGTGGTAGAGGTGCAGGTCGGAGCCGCAGATGGCGGCCCGGGTCACCCGCACGATCGCGTCGTTGGGATGCTCGATCGCCGGGCGGTCCTTCTCCTCCACCCGCACCCGGTAGGGACCGCGGTAGACCATTGCTCGCATGAAGAGTCCTCCCACACACACACCGGCCGGCGTGCGCCTTCCGGGCGGGTCGGCTACCCCGTGGACGATGCGGCAAACGGGGATTCCGATCCCGGCCGGGCGACGGGTGCCGGGTTGACCGGGGCGGCGCGCAGTCCGGGCAGTGGGTTTGAATATGGCCGGCGTTGGGTTGGCAGAACTCGATGAGCGGCAAATCGGTGCACCGGTGGCGTGGGATGATCGATGCATGTCCGGGCCGGTGATGTCAATCGATCGTGTGCCGATGGCTGACGTGCTTCCGAATGACTACGTGGCGGTGATGGGCGAACTCCAGCGGTTGGCTGGAGCACTTGACCGTCACCCCGCCGCCGTCGACCGTATCGGCTGGTGGTGGTATCCCGAACACCGCAAGCGCCCGCCCGTCGCGACCGACGGCGTTTACGTCATTCTTCTCGACACGGCGATCGTGCTCTTCAACAGCGGGCACGATCGGCTCGAGCTTACGCTCAACGTCGCCTGGTGTTCCGCACTCACCGTCAATGCCGCCGTGGAGGTGGCGTGTTGGTGCCCGCAGGACCACAACATGCACCAAGTCCGTAGTGAGTCGTGGACGGTGGACACCAGTCACGACCTTGCGGACGGCT
Organism: Catenuloplanes nepalensis; assembly: GCF_030811575.1. GTDB lineage: Bacteria > Actinomycetota > Actinomycetes > Mycobacteriales > Micromonosporaceae > Catenuloplanes > Catenuloplanes nepalensis. Next base: position 1,872,966 of record NZ_JAUSRA010000001.1, read on the forward strand.
TTGCCGCTGGGACCACGATGTTGACGAATGTCCTGGACTCCGGTCGGTTCGATCCGGGCGCGTGGCGCCTCACGGCCGGCCTACCGGATGCGCCACCGCAGGCGCGGTAGCGGCCGTCCGCTCTTCGGCAGATCCGGACAGCTTCCTCGTTCGACCGGGCCGATGAGCTGATCGCAGCCTTCGCCGCCGCGGTCGTCACGCTCGCCGGCACGGCCGCTGCGCGCGATCGTCGACGCACGGTGGTCGAAGGCGCCGTTGGCGAACTTGGCGCGCACGACGCGCAATGCCGCCGCGCGGATCTGGGCCTCGGTGATGTCACCGGCGTCGAGTGCGGCATGCAGGTTGGCCGGGGTGAAGTAGAGCGGCAGGCTGAGTTCCTGATCCAGCCCCGCGTTCAGGGACGCGGCAGTCGAGTGCTGCGACCCGTTGTCCGTCACGACGAACCCGTCGAAGCCCATCTCCTGCCGGAGGTACGTGGTCAGAAGGGCCGGGTTCTCGCAGGAGTAGGTGCCGTTGAGCTGGTTGTAGCCACACATCACTCCGGCGGGCTGGCCGATGTCGTCGGCGATCTCGAACGGCAGGTTGTAGACCTGGTGCAGTGTTCGGGAGTCGATGTTCGACAAGCTCGTGGCTCGGTCGAGTTCCTGCTCGTTGCCCACGAAGTGCTTGAGCACGGCCGCTACCGGCTGGTTCGGCGTGCGAAGCGGGACCTCCGGGTCAACCACCGGACCACGGCGGTGATGACGATGACCGTGACCGTGGGAATCAGCTGATACGGCGGCCCGACGCCGACTGACCGGTCCTGCGTCGCGCTCCCGAGGTCCACCCGCAGGGACATCGCCATGATGAAGGTGAACGTGTTGAGCACCGCGTGGAGCATGACAGCGATCTCCAGCCCGCCGGTGCGCCAGGTGATGACGGCCGGTCCGGTTCAGGGCACGAAATACCGGACGATGAGGTACGGATCCGTCGCGCCGTGGATGGCCGTGCACAGCACGCTCGACACCAGCACCCCGGCGACGGGCCCCGCTCGCGCACTGCGGGTCCAGCTGCCGACGACGCGGAAGATCAGCCCGCGGACGCCGCTTGACCGCGTGCCCACCACATGATGTTCACTGCGGATCGCAGGTCGTGACACTCTCCGAGAAAAGGTGGCCGCCCCATGCTCCGGCACATCTCGATCCCGCGCGGGCCGTTCGCGCTCGCGGGTGATCTTCACCTGCCCGATGACGTCGACGAGGCAGCCGAGCCGCTGCGCGCCGTGGTGCTGTCGACGCCGGGCAGCAGCGTCAAGGAGCAGATCGGCGCCAACTACGCGTCGCGGCTCGCCACCCACGGCATCGCGGCGCTCGTCTTCGATCCCTCCCACCAGGGCCAGAGCGGCGGCGAACCCCGCGACCTCGAGGACCCCTACCGGCGCAGCGAGGACATCTCCTACGCCATCGACGCGCTCAGCACGGTCCCCGGCATCGACCCGCGGCGCATCGGCGTGCTGGGCATCTGCGCCGGTGGCGGCTACGCGATCCACACCGCGCGCACCGATCACCGCATCAGGGCCGTCGGCGCCGTCGACCCCGGCGAGATCGGCGCCTCCTTCCGCGGTTTCCAGCCCGACGGGCCCGCCGCGGCCCTGGACGCCATGGCCCAGGCCCGCATCGAGGAGGGCCGCACCGGTGAGCTGACCCGCCGGCAGTGGCTGCCCGACACCATGGCCGAGGCCGAGGAGTCCGGAGTCACCGACATCGACCTGCTGCAGGCGATCAGGTACTACCGCACCGAACGCGGCCAGAACGAGCACTCGACGAATCGCCGGCTCTCCCGCGGCGACGCCCTGCTGATCGGCTTCGACGCCTTCCACCTGGTAGACCAGCTGATGACCCAGCCGCTGGAGCTCATCCTGGCCGAGCACCTCGAGGGCACCGGCTTCGACACCGCCGGCGAACGGCTGTGGCAGTTGGCCCCCAACCCCATCGACCGGATGGTGATCAAGGGTGCCCGGCACTACGAGATGTACGACGTACCCGAGTACGTCGACCCGGCCGTCGAACGGCTCGCCGGTTTCTACCACGCCCACCTCTGATCCACCGCCACACCGCGGAACGGAGGACCGGCGGCGGCGCCGGAGTGCCAGGGTCAGGCGGTCAGCTGCCGGCGCAGCTCGGCCGAGTCGTGCAGGTTCGTCATCTTCACGAATCGCCCCTCTGCGACCGTGTAGACGACGAACTCGTTGATTTCGAAGGACTTGCCGGTGGCCGGGACCCCGAGCCACTCCTTGACCGGGGTGCCGGTGTTGGCCGCACGCACCGCGAAGCGGTCACGGTCGATCGCCACCTCCTTGACCTCCCAGCGGAAGTCGGGCACGGCGTCCACGATGCCCCGCAGCGCGACGACGACGTCGTCGCGCGTGCCGGGATTGCCGTCCAGCAGAACCTCGTCGTCGATGAACTCGTCCATGCCGCCGAACTCGTGGCGGTTGAGCGCCGTGACGTACCGCCCGAACCAGTTCCGCAGATCGCGCTCGTTCATGACATCCTCCTTATGTATCGATCGGTGCCGAACCATAGTTCAGCACCGATCGATACACAAGTGAGGGTGGTCACCGCGGCGGACGGCGTTGACCCTGGTTGGGCCCTCCCGGGCCACTCAGGACTGACCGAGCACGGGCGGCCAGCTCCGCAGGACGGCGTCCGCGATCAGCTGGAGCTCGTCGCGCGGCGCACCGCCGGCGGCCTGGACCGCGATGCCGTTGCCGATCGTCATGACGTATCGGGTCAGGGTCGCCGGGTCGGTCCCGGCGGGCAGGTCGTCCTCGTCGACGGCGCGCTGGAAGCGTTTCTGCAGCATGGCGCTGGTCTCGTTGCGCCAGTCGGTCAGCAGCTGCCGGATCACCTGCCCGTCCTCGCCGCCGATCAGCGAGGCCCGCAGGCTGAGGCATCCGGTCGGGTAGCCGGGCAGGGTGGCACTGCGGACCGCGCCGTGCAGGAAGATCGTGGCCACTTCGCGGGCGGTCGGCTCGGCGACCGCCTCGGCCCCGTACGACGCGGGGCCGTCGGCGTAGCGCGCCAACGCCTTGCGGAACAGCTCCTCCTTGTTGCCGAACGCCGCGTACATGCTCGTACGGCTGATGCCCATGGCCTCGGTCAGGTCGGGCAGGCTCGCACCCTCGTAGCCGTTCTGCCAGAACACTCGCATCGCCTTGTCGAGCGCCTCGTCGGCGTCGAAGCCCCGGGGGCGGCCGATCGGGGCGCTTCTCTGGCTGTTCACGTGATCCAGCTTACCGATTGCGTACCGATCGATCCACAACTGCTACGGTACTTCTGCACCGATCGGTCGGTACGGAATTATTCGCAGGCCGAGTAGGTTACGACGGCATCATCCAGAGAGGAATCGAGTCATGAGCGAGCTGACCGGAAAGACCGCCCTGGTCACCGGCGCCACCAGCGGCATCGGCCGGGCGACCGCGATCGCACTGGCCGCGCGTGGCGCGCACGTGGTGATCACCGGGCGCAACGCCGAACGCGGCGCCGAGGTGGTCGAGAAGATCCAGGCCGACGGCGGCACCGCCCGCTTCGTCGCCGTCGACCTGGCCGACGAGGACGACGTGCGCCGGCTGGCCCGGGACGCGGGCGAGGTGGACGTCCTGGTGAACAGCGCCGGGGCCGGCGGCTTCGGTGCCAGCGCCGGCTTCACCACCGAGCAGTACAACGCGCTGTTCGACACCAACGTGCGCGCGATCTTCCTGCTGACCGCGGCCCTGGCCCCGAAGATGGCCGAGCGTGGCGGCGGCAGCGTCATCAACGTCAGCAGCGGATCCGCCGTACTCGGCGACGAGAACAACGCGATCTACGCCGCCACCAAGGGAGCCGTCAACGCCATCACCCGGGCCTTCGCCGCCGAGTACGGCCCGGCCAACGTGCGGGTCAACGCGGTCTCTCCCGGCCCGACCTACACCAGCGTTCCCGCCATGTGGCTCGACCGGTACATCGACCTCATCCCGCTGCGCCGCGTCGGCCGGCCGGAGGACGTCGCCGAGGTGATCGCGTTCCTCGCCGGCCCCGGCGGCTCGTACGTCAACGCGACCGTCATCCCGGTGGACGGCGGCCTCACCGCGGTCGAGCCCCCGAAGCCCCCGGTGCAGACGACCGGCTGGATCCAGAACACATGACCTCGATCGGCCGGCCCGGGCGGACACCCCGCCCGGGCCGGCCGGCCGAGCTTGACCCGGTGGCGGGAACACAGTCTTGAATTCCGTCACCACCCCCGGACGATCAACCCATGGACTCCGGCCGCGGGGTCATTCCCGGAAGGCGTCGATGTGGCCTGGAGCACCCGTGAACTCGCCCGCGAATGACGATCACGCAAGGCGGACCGATGGCGAAGACGCCCGACGAGTCGCCGCCGACCTCCAGCACCTGAGCCACCTTTCCGCAGCGGCCTTCCGTCGCCGCCGCGGGGAGTCCCCGGTAGGAACCGCACCGGCTGGGTAACCGGCCCGGCATGACCTGGGGCGTGGACGACATCTTCGGCGGGCTGGCACGGCTGCGCGGCGGCAAACCCATTCACAAGATCGGCCGCGTGTACGACGCGCGGCTCATCCGGCGCGGCGGCGGCGACTTCGGCGTGCCGTGGCTGGACGAGCCCGGCGAGGACCACGGCACCGCCCGGACGTCCCGCGGCGCCGGCCTGCCCCGGCCGCTGCCGGACGTGCTCGGCCTCGCGTTCGGCTTCACCGGACCGGACGGCGCGCGCCACGACCTGCTGCTGTCCACCGGCGGCACCGGCCGGCTCACCCGGCACCTGCTGCTGCCCCGCCGCCGCCCGGAGGCCGTCTCCTACACCACGATCGTGCCGTACGCGGCCGGCGGCCTGCGGGTGACGCTGACCGCCCGGCCCCGTCCGGTGCGGCGCGGCGGGCCGCTGTTCCTGCTCTCCGCCGCGCGCACCGGCGGGCGCGCGCACGAGATCGGCCTGCTGGCGCTGAGCGCGCCGCGTGACGACGAGCCGATCGCCTTCGACCCGGTCCTGCACCCGCTGCCCGGCCTCACCCTCCCCGGCCCGATCGCCGCGCTGCGCGCCACCGCGTACCGAGGTGGCCGGGCGGGCCGGGGGCGATGACGGTGTGCGGATTGTCGTCAGGCCGGACAAGGCCACATGATACGGGTAGTTGATCACAATGTAATCGAAGAACCTCATAGTGGGCGGTGCTCGATTCATCGATCGTCCGCGAGGTTTCATTGTCACTGTCACGCTTGCGTGGGCTCGGGCTCGTCGCGCTGACCGTAGGCTCGGTCACGTTCGTCCCCTCGGCCGCCCATGCCGCCCCGTCCGCGCCGCCGCCCCAGAGCGCGCCGGCCACCACCGTCAGCCTGATCACCGGCGACATCGTGACCGTCGCTGCCGACGGCGGCGTTCAGGTCCGTAACCCTGAGGGCCGGATGGCCGGCTACCTGTCGAACGTCAAGGACGGCGACACGTACGTCTATCCGCACGACGCTTTTCCTCACCTGGCCTCCGGTCTGCTCGACGAGGACCTGTTCAACGTCACCGAGCTGGTGGCCGCAGGCTACGACGACGCGCACAGCTCCGGCATCCCGCTGATCGTCACCTACGACGACCCGGCCGCCGCCATGCGTACCGCGGCACTGCCCGGAACCACCGCTGTCCGGCCGTTGGACAGCATCGGCGGCGCCGCGCTGACCGCGGACCGTTCCGGCCGGTTCCTTGACTCCGCGAGCGGCGCTCGATCGGCCTCGGGGGTCGGGAAGATCTGGCTGGACGGCAGGGTCGAGGCCGCGCTGGCCGACAGCACCGCGCAGATCGGCGCCCCAGAGGTCTGGCAGAAGGGCAACACCGGCGCCGGTGTCGACGTGGCCGTCCTCGACACCGGGATCGACACGTCCCACCCGGACCTGGCCGACGCGGTCGCTGCGACCACGTCCTTCGTGCCCGGCGAGTCGGTCGAGGACGGCATGGGGCACGGCACCCACGTCGCGTCCACGATCGCCGGCAGCGGTGCCGCGTCCGGGGGCAAGGAGCGCGGCGTCGCGCCGGGCGCCCGCCTGCACGTCGGTAAGGTGCTCGACGACGAGGGCACCGGCCAGGAGTCGTGGATCATCAGCGGCATGGAGTGGGCGGTCCGCGACCAGCACGCCCGCATCGTCAGCATGAGCCTCGGTGGCGACCCGACCGACGGTACGGACCCGATGAGTGTGGCCGTGAACCAGCTCAGCGAGGAGACCGGCGCGTTGTTCGTCATCGCGGCCGGCAACGCGGGCCCGAGCAGATACACCGTGGGTACGCCGGGCGCCGCCGACGCGGCGCTGACCGTCGGCGCCGTGGACGGCCACGACCTGCTCGCCGACTTCTCGAGCCAGGGGCCGCGGGCCGGCGACCGGGCGCTCAAGCCCGACCTGACCGCGCCCGGCGTGAACATCGTGGCCGCCCGTTCCCACCTCAGCCAGGCCGGCGAGGGGCCCTACACGTCGATGAGCGGCACGTCGATGGCTACGCCGCACGTCGCCGGCGCTGCGGCGCTGGTCGCCGCGGCGCATCCCGAGCTGAAGGGCCGGCAGCTCAAGGACGCCCTGGTCAGCACGACCAAGGCCACCCCGGACCTGAACGCCTACCAGGGCGGGACGGGCCGGCTCGACGTCGCCGCGACGGCACGCGCCACGGTCTTCGCGACGGGTTCGGTCAACTTCGGCTATCCGTCCTACCCGACCGCACCGACCGGCCCGGTCGACCGGGAGATCACCTACACCAACATCGGCGCGTCTCCGGTGACGCTCGATCTGGCGTCCTCGCTCGACCTGATCACCCTGTCGGCGAAGCAGATCACCGTCCCGGCCCATGGCACCGCCACGGTGACCGCGACGACATCGTTCGACCGGGTGCCGGCCGAGCAGACCTTCTCCGGCTACGTGACCGCGACCGGTGGACTGCGTACCTCCGTCGGTGGTGGCAAGGAAGGCCCGCGCCATCAACTCGCGCTGCGAGGCCGGGACCGCAGCGGCAAGCCGCTCGGCGGCGTGGTCGTCGTGTTGAGCCGTGACCGGACGGTCATCCAGATGATCGACGAGACGGGAGCGCTCGACCTGCGGCTCCCGGTGGGCACGTACACCGCCTATCTGACCGGTGACGTCGAGGGGACCCACGGACCGAGCTCGATGGGCCTGGCGATCCTCCCGGTGACCGGCATCCAGCTGGACGGGGACCGCACGGTCGTCTTCGACTCGGCCAAGGCCCGCCGGTTGACCGCGAGCACCCCGCAGCCGTCCACGGTGACCGCGTCCCGGTTCACGCTCGTCCGGGACATCACCGGCGGCAATCCATGGCTGGACGCGTGGTACCCGGGACCACAGTACGACAGCGTCTGGGTGCTGCCGACCGGCAAGGTTCCGGACGGAACCCTGACCGCGTCGGCACGCTGGCGCCTCGCCCAGCCCGAACTGACCGTCGCCGGCTATGACGACCTGCGGGTGCGGCAGGGCGCGACGCCGTTGCCGGTCACCGTGCGCAGCCTCGACGCGGTTCTGGGCGGCGCCGTGCGCGGCAAGGCGCTGGTCGTCCGGGCCGGCGGCGCGACCTCGATCCAGGACCGGGCGGCCGCGGCTGCGGCGGCGGGCGCCAAGCTGCTGCTCGTCGTCAACGACGGTCCCGGTCGCCTCGAGCCCTGGCCCGGTTCGGTGTGGATGCCGTCGGATCCGCCACCGGTCACCGTCGCCACCCTCACCCGCGACGAGGGCGAGAAACTCATCGCCCGCATTCAGCGCGAGCGTGGCGTGCGGCTGGACGTCACCTCGCACCCGGTCAGCGAGTACGCCTACGACCTGGTCACCGACTACGTCGGCGCGGTGCCGGCGGACCTGTCCTATCGGGCCACGCCGGGCGATCTGGCCCGGGTCGACGTGTCGTTCAACAATTGGCGGCCAGGTCGCGCGATCGAGCAGCGTTCCGAGATCAATTTCCTCGGGCTGACGATGTTCCTGGACTACACCGAGGTCCCGGCCCGCGGCGACCGCACGGACTGGGTCACCGCCGGACAGAAGTGGATCTCCAACGTGGCGATACCGGGGGAGCAGGCCCAGCACACCGCGCCGACCGCGTACCGGGCCGGATCGGTGCACCAGCAGCGGTGGTTCGGCCCGGTGCAGCGGCCCCGCCTGGTGGACGAGCCTGACGGCCTCAACATCTTCCGCCAGGAAGGTGGCTGGTTCTTCGCGAACATCCCCGGCTGGGGCGACTCGGGCGCCGCGCACGCGGGAAACACCGCCGACAACCCGGGCGCCGACAACCGGCTGACCCTCTATCAGGGTGACAGGCTGGTGGGCGCCAACGACCGGTACAACGCGCTGCTGGCCGCCGGTCCGCTGCCGGTACAGGCGCTTCCCTACCGGCTGGTGTCGGAGAACAACCGGGACGCGTGGGCCGGGCCCTACTCGACCAGCACCCGCACCGAGTGGTCGTTCACCTCCGGTGACGTGCCGCCGGGGACGGTAGTCAGCCCTCCGCTGATCCAGCTCGACTACGACGTGGACACCGACCGGGACGGCCGGGCGAGACGGAACTTCGACCTGACGGTCGCCACGTCCACCCTGGCCACGGCGACCGACCCCGGAGTCGTACGGACGGTCACGCTCGACGTCTCGTACGACGACGGGGCCACCTGGCACCGGGTGGCGCTCCGTCGGCAGCCGGACGGCTGGAGCACTCGGATCGCCGCGCCCAGGACGGCCCAGTTCGTCACGTTGCGCACCAGCGCCCGCGACGCCCGGGGCAACACGGTCGAACAGCGCATCACCCGGGCGTTCGGCCTGCGGTGAGACAGTACGGCGGCCCGGGCGCCGACAGCGCGCCCGGGCCGCCGTACTGTGCCGTCCGCTCGTGTATTGGCGGTCTTCTGTCCGGCGGACAGCTTCCGCCAGTGGTCGTTGCGGTATGGGGTGGACGTTCATGCCGTGCCGCGGTGTTCTCCGGGAGAAGTACGGTATCTGGTCGGTGACCCGGTCGGCCGGGATGAGGGTGCCGCGCTCCTCGCGGCATCGACGCTCGTCGTGGCGTGGTGATGGCCGAGGCCGGTCCTGCCGTTCGACGACACCAGCCGGCACAGCCTCGAAGCGCTCGACTGGGACCGGCCGGCTCGCGATCCTGGCCCCTATCCGGCGGTTCGTGGGAGCCGGGCGTCCGCGATCGCCTTCAGGGACGCGGGCGGTCGGCACGCACAGCGACGATTGACGGCGCGACAGATCGGCGGCATCCGCCAGGTCGCATCCCGTGGACAAGCCGGCCGCCGTCACCGGATGGTGGCGAAACCGCAGGTTGGCACCGTTGCGGCATTGCCAAGGAGGCAGAACCCGAGAATCGTTGGCAGCGTTCCCGGTGGCTCCGGACCCTGGTCACCTCCTGCGATGACGGGAGTTTCGATGAGTGCATCAGTGTGGAGGACCTTGAGCGCGGTCGTGCTGACCGTGGTGACGGCCATATGGGCGGCACCGTCCCCGGCAGCCGCCGGCACGGCGGGCGCCGCCCGGGACGGATGCGTGTCCGTCCGGCCCGCCCCCGACTTCTACGCGGCCGGCAGGGTGGCCAGCATGCCCTTGACGACGACGAGTTCCCGGTGCACGACGATCAGCGTGTCTCACATCCGTGACCAGGCCGACTCGGCGGATCGCTGCCAGACCTTCCTGGTCGGCTTCTTCCCCGCCGACGGCTCCGCGGCGACCTACACCGAGCCGGTCGAGGCGTGCTCCACCCGGCCCGGCACCCGCACGGTGCTGGCGACGAACGTAGCCGACGGCATGGTGTACCGAATCCTCTACCAGGTCGACTACATCGAGCCGAGCCTTCAGATCGTCCGGTACCGAGCCTGGCACTAGGCAACGGAGCCGGCTCGCGGGCCAGGAAGACGGGGACCCGACAGCCGTTGCCGGACATCTCCGGCTCACAGGTGGATCCGCTGACGTCCGGGCCTGCTGATGCGCCGATCGTCCACGCCGGGTTGGTTCTCGACGTTGTCCGGGGTGACCCCGCCGCTGTGCGGCTGCCGGAGGAGCTGGCGAGGTGGCCGGCCGCGTCCAGGATCTCGTCCAACGAGTCGTAGCGGAAGAAGAAGTCCACCGGGACTCGTCGACTCCGTCCTCGCGGAGCCGGGTCAGTCGTCAGCGGACGGGCCAGGATCGCCGGGCGCTGCTGGGGAGCGTTCAGGATGCTGAAGTGACCGTTCGCCGTAATGGTGGCAGGGTGCGGTGGGCGCGTTCGATGTGCTGCCCCCAGTACGTGCCGGCGACCATGAGCGCCGCCCCGAGACCGGCGAAGGCGGTGAACGTCTCGCCGCCGAGTCCGATGCCGATCGCGACCGCCCAGACCGGTTCGGTGCCCAGCAGCAGGCTGGCGCGGCTCGGTGAGCTGTTCTGCACCGCCCAGGTCTGGGCGAGGAAGGCGAACACGCTGCAGAACAGTGCGAGATAGAGCAGCGCACCCCAGGTCGAGGCGTCGGCCCGGATGAGGGCCGGCAGGCCGCTCGCGGCGGGCCCGGCGAACAGCAGGGTGCCGACGACCATCTGCACGGCCGTCAGCTGCAGGGGCCGTACGGCCCGGTCCTTCGTCAGCCGGCCGACCAGGACGACGTGCCCGGCGCGCACCACCGCCGCGGCGAGGATCAGCAGGTCACCGATCCGGGGGCGGTGGAAGCCGCTGCCGAGCATGAGCAGCGTGACGGCGAGCAGGCACAGGCCGGTGGCGGCGAAGAAGCGGGTGGGCAGCCGGCCGGCGCCGGCGGTGCGGTCGAGCAGCGGGGTGAGCACGATGGTGAGGCTGATGATCAGTCCGGCGTTGGCGGCGCTGGTGTGCGCGACGCCGTACGTCTCCAGCAGCAGCACGGCCGCCTGTGTGACGCCGAGCAGCGCGCCGATCCGGATCTCGTCCGGGGTGAGTCGCCCGCTGCGGCGGCGTGCCTCGACGAGGGCGAGGCAGGCGATGGCGGAGATCGCGTACCGGGCGAGCAGCACCGTGAGGACGGGCAGGTCGTGGGTGGCGGTCTTGGCGGCCAGGTAGCTGGACCCCCAGACGATCGCGACGAGGAGCAGCACTGCGTCGGTGCGGCGGCCGTGGAGCATGCGCACAGCCTGCGGCGGGTTGATCGTGAAGCCAAGAGCGTCCTTCTTCAAGGACGCTGAAGGATCACTACACTGAGCGGGTGAACGAGCGGCAGTTGCAGATCCTGCGGGAGGTCGGCGAGCTGGGCAGCGTCACCGCCGCGGCCGAGGCGCTGACGATGACGCCGTCGGCGGTCTCCCAGCAGCTGCGGCTGTTGCAGCGCCCGATCCCGGTGCCGCTCACCGAGCGCGACGGGCGGCGGCTGGTGCTCACCGATGCCGGGCGTGCCCTGGCCGGTGCGGCGATCGAGGTGGAGACCGCGCTGGCCAGGGCGCGGAGCGTGGTGGAGGAGTTCGTCGAGCGGCCGGACGCGGATGTGTCGGTGGCCGCGTTCCACAGTGCGGCCGCCGCCTTCTTCCCGCTGCTGCTGCGCCGATCCGGGCCGGGACGCCCGCGGCTCACGCTCGCCGACGAGGATGTCGCCCAGGACGAGTTCCCGCGGCTGACCCGGGACCACGACCTGGTGCTCGCGCACCATCTCGGCCACGCGTCACCGTGGCCGGACACGGTCGTCGCGAGACCGCTGCTGCGTGAGCCGCTGGACGTGGCGCTGCCCGGCGACCATCCGCTGGCCGCGAAGCGGCGCCTCACCCCGTACGACGTGGTGGATGAGCCGTGGATCAGCGTGCACGAGGGCTTTCCGCTGTCGGCCGTCATCGACGCGATCGCCGCCGCGGCGAACCGGCCGCTCGCCGTCGTCCACCGTATCAACGATCTCGCGGTGGCCGCCGAGGTGGTGGTGGCCAGTGGCGGCCTGGCGCTGATGCCCCGCTGGACCACGCGGGCGCACCCCGGGATGGTCCTCCGGCCGCTCAGCGGGGTGCGCACGCGACGTCACATCGACGTCCTCCACCGGCCCGAGCGGGCGGCCCGGCGCGCGGTCCGGGCCGTGCTGTCGGACCTGCGCCGGGCGGCGGCGACGATTCAGGACGACGAGCATCGAGATCCCGCCCCGGTCACCGGGTAGCCCGTCGGGGCGGGATCTCGTCCGTCAGAGCGACGCCGCCACGTCCCGGCGGATCGACTCGAGGGTGGGGTGGAAGGCGTCGCCGGGGCATTCGGTGGCGCCGGCGCCGATCGCCGCCCAGTCGCGGTGTCCCTGGACGGTGCGGACCTCGCCGCCGAGCCCGTTGCCCGGGTTGAGGTAGGCGGTGGTGCCGGCGGGATCGAGGCCGGAGACCTTGGACAGCAGCGCGAGTACCTTGACCAGCGACTCGCGGGCGGCCGGCGTCGGCTGCACCGAGGTGAACCGGCCGAGCAGGACCACGCCGATGTTGCCGGCGTTGAACGAGCCGACGTGCGCGCCGTTGGCCATGTTCAGTTCGCGGTCGTAGACGGGCAGGCCGTCGTCGCCGGAGACGCGCCCTTCGTAGACCGCGCCGGCCTCGTCGATGAGCAGCTGGTACCCGATGTCGCCGTAGTCGTCGACGACGCAGTCGTCGTAGTAGACGGCGCGGACGGTGGCGGCCGGGTCCGGGTCGTCGTTGTGCGCGTAGAGCCCGGTGTGGTGGACGGTCAGCGTCTGGACCGGGAAGTAGTCCACCGGCCACAGCTCGGTGGTGCCGTCCGCGGCGAAACGCAGCGTCTCGTCCGCGCCCCACGCGGCCCGGGACAGGTAGGCGGGCAGGTCGCAGGCGCCGCCGCGGGTGCGCAGCTGCCGGGTGCTCGCGCCGGCGACCGGTCCGGCGGGTCCGTCGACGGTGTTCAGTTCGGTGACCACGGCGGCGCTGCCGTCGCCGGTCTGCACCTCGTAGCCGGTGACGTCCCGGGCCAGCACCAGTGAACGCCGGCCGGCGGGCGCGGTCCGCTCGTCGCGGGCGCCCGCGCAGGAACTCGCGGCGAGGTCGACCCAGTCACCCCAGCCCGCGGCGGTACGCAGCCGGACCCCCGCGGCGGCCGAGGAGACGACCGACAGGTGGGTGAGGCTGAAGTCGGCCACGTCGGTCCGCGCCCGGCTCGCCACCCGGGGTCGCCGGTGGGCGAGCGTGGCCGGCAGACGGCGCGGGGCCGGCGAGGCGGCGGTCGTGGTCTCGCCGGCGAACGCGTTGGCGCCGGCGGCGGCGGCCAGCGCGACCGCACCGATGCCGGTCGCACCCGCGAGCAGATTACGTCGTGACAGCATCTGTTGTCTTCCTCCTGATAAGTCCGGCTGCTCCCCACCGTGCTGGGATTTCCGGACATGCGCATCCGACGAAAGTCGTAGTGGCGAAGCGACATATCCGGTGCCCAGCTCATCCCGGCGTCTTCGGCTATCCCCGCGCCGGTGCGCCGTCATGGTGGTCCGCTGACAAAGGGCGACCTGGGTGCGCTTCGTCCGTGCGAGTCGAGGATGTCGTGATCGATGTGTTCGGGCGCCTGCCGGAGCTGGTGGAGGGCGCGCCGTGCGTCTGACCGGCGACCGGGTCGTCGACAGGACGCCGGCGGGGGGTGGCGTGGCCATGTCGGCCCGTCCCGCACGCATGAACACCGGCTCGACTGGGTATATGGGAACTGCGGCTCCGATCCGGCCTTCGGCCGGAACAGGATCGCCACACAGATCGGACGCCAGGGGGCGGCGTCGCCAGGGACCGGCCGTCAGGCTTCGCGTCCACTCCGGCATGAGCGTTGATCGCACCGGTGTATTCCCGAATGCGGAACACACCCCCCGTGGAGAGGTAATCCGATGGCGTCTTCGTCGTTGCTGAACCGTGTCATGGCATTCTTCCGCAGTCCGCAGGGCCGTCAGCTGGTCGATCGGGGCCGGCAGGGCATGAACCGCCGAGGCGGCCAGGACCGACCGGGCATGAACCACGGTGAGAACCGGGGGAAACTCGGTGCCCTCCTCTCCCGGTTCAACCGCCCGCGCTGATCTCACCTCCGGTGCCGCCCGGTGAGCCGAGAGAAACTCGTTCGGCGTACCGGAGCAGGCACGACATCCTCGCTGGCCCGGTTTCGGCCGGCGACACAGAAGGAGCGCGTGCGTGCAGATCCAGGTCCACACGGACAAGAACGTGACCGTCAGCAATGGAATGGTCCAGCGGATCGAGGCCGAACTCGAAGCCGCGCTGTCGCACTTCAGTGAGCAGATCACCCGCGTAGAGGTCCACCTCGGCGACGAGAACGCCGGACGGTCCGGCGGCTCCGACAAGCGGTGCATGATCGAGACGCGATCCGCGGGGGAGCAACCGGTCGCCGTCACGTACCACGCCGCCTCCGTGGGCGAGGCGTGCAGCGGTGCCATACACAAGCTCACGGCCCTGGTCAGAAGCAAGCACGGGCGGTCGAGCGACCACAAGGGCGGAGATTCCATCCGTCACCTGGAGGTACGTGAAGGGCTGAGCTGACCGCCGGCGACTCCCGGAGACGCTCATCCGCCGTCGTCGCCGTCGTCACCGGTGAACAGGTCATCAGCGAGACACTCGGCGTCGTCCGCGAGACGCGCGGGGCCGGGCCCGCCGGTTCGCGGCGACCGGTAAGCCCTCTCATCACGAAGCGAAGGATTAAGGTGTCATGGCTACAGGAACGTGCGTCAAGAAGGCCGTAGTGGTGGCGACACTACGATCGCGGGATCTGCACGGCAGGGCCGACTGGGTCGACAAGGAGCTACCCACGCTCATCGACACAGTGAGCAACGCCTCGCTGCTGCAGACCCTCGGCATCAACGTCGCCTCCCTGGCCCCGGATGCGTGGCCCGTCACGGGCGAAGTCAGGCCCCACTAGTGTGCTGCGCCTGAAGTCCGTGTAGATACCGCCGAGGGAGCCGAGGACTTCTTCGGCGGTCTTCTTCCGGATGACGCTTCAAAGCCCCCGGTCGCAGCCGTCTCGTCGGACTACGCGATGCCCCTGGCCCGCCCCCGGGTCGCAACCGTCAGACAGCGCGCGCCGGGGAGGTCAGGACGGCGACGGCGTCGTCGAGTGTCGGCGGCTGTGCGGGAGGGGCGCCTTCGTACCAGCCGTGCGGCATGATCGACTGGAGGTAGGTGCCGGCCGGCCGGATGCCGCTGTGCGCCTGGTGAAAATGGACGACGTCGCGGAGCAGCGCGGCGGCGGCCGCATCGCCGGCCGCGTCCAGGGCCAGGGCCCCGTTGTGCAGCACGGCCAGCTGGTTGCTCAGGTCGCCTTCGTCGAGGAAGCGCCGCAGCGAGGTCCGCAGCAGGGGCAGCGCTTCGCCGTCCCCGGCGTCGACCAGGGTCTGGGCCAGCATGAGCTCGCTGAGCGCGGCCGTCCAGACCAGCCCGGAGGCGTCGGCGAGCCGCACGGCCGCCCGCAGCCGGTGCCGGCCGTCGGCGATCCGGCCGGCCATGACGAGGGCGGCGCCCCACGCCATCTCGGTGGCCGCGACCAGCCAGGTGGTCCGCGTCTCGGTGGCGATGGCGTGCGCCTCGGCCGACGCGGTCAGCGCGATCGCCGGATCGCCTCCCGGCAGCTGGACCAGAGCCTGGTAGTAGCGGACCTCGGCGAGCAGGCTGCGATGCCCCGGTTCCGGGCTCACCGCCAGGAACGCCTCGGACAGCATGCGCCGTGCCGTGGGGATGTCGCCGGTGAAGTACAACAGGCCGGCCGACGAGACCATGGCCCGCACGACGTCGCTGAGCGGGGCGTCCGGCGCGGCGACCAGGGCTGCGTTCAGCATCCGGTTGCCCTCGGCGAGCAGGCCGCTGCGGATCCAGAACCACATGAGCCGCCCGGCCGTACGCAAGGCCTCGACCGGGGCATGCGTCAGGTCGTGCGCGAGCCCCGCGCGCAGGTTCGGCAACTCCAGACGCAGCGCTGCCATCGTGGCCGCGGACCGCACGCCCTGGAGATCGCCCGCGGCCCGGGCGACCAGCTCGCGAACCCAGACGGCGTGGGCGGCCCGGGTCGCCGCCGGATCTCCGTCCACGGACCGGCAGTACGCCCGGATCGTCTCCAGCATCCGGTAGCGCGCCGTGCTGCCGCCGGTCTCGGCGGTGACCACGGACTGGTCGACCAGCGAGACGAGCGCGCCGAGCCCGGCGGCGGAGGCCGCGGCCTCCAAGGGAAAGCCACCCTCGTACGGCCAGAGCCGCACGGCGAGTTCACGCTCCTCGCCGGAGAGAAGGTCGAAGCTCCAGGCGACGGCCTCCTGCAACGTCGCGTGCGGGGTCATCGTGCCGTGCGGGATCCGGCCCAGCACGGTGAACCGGTCGTCCAGCTGCTCGATCAGCCCCCGTACGCCGAAGGTCCGCACCCGCGCCGCCGCCAGTTCCAGGGCCAGCGGCAGACGGTCCAGCGCGTCGGCGAGGCGGCGCAGATCCCGCCGGTCGGCGTCCTGCTCGAACCAGCCGGGCCGGCCCGCGCGGATGCGATCGGTCAGCAGCGTCACGGCGTCGTCGGCGGCCAGCGGCCCGAGAGGAAGACTGTGCTCACCGTCGACGCCGAGCGGGCTGCGGCTCGTGGCCACCACCCGCAACGCGGGAATCCGGTCGAGCAGGTCGACGACGAGCCGGGCCACCTCGTCGGCGAGGTGCTCGCAGTTGTCGAGCACCAGCGGTTCCCCGTGCAGGCGCAACCGCTTGACGAGCGCCTCGTACGGGTCGTCGGCGAACCCGGTGACGCCGGCCGCCGCGGCGACCGCGGAGACCAGGGGGGCGGGGTCGGCCACATCGGCGAGCCGGACGACGGCGTCCCGCCCGGCCCATTCCACGGCCAGGCGGGTCTTGCCCGACCCGGCGGGCCCGATGATGGTGACGAGCCGATGCGTGCCGACGAGACGGTCCAGCAGGGCCAGATCGGCGTCGCGGCCGATGAACGACGACAGCGGCCGATCACCGGGGGTCGCGGCCGTGACGCTGGTGGCCGCCAGGGCCGGGTCCTGTGCCAGGATCCGGCCTTCGAGCTGCCGCAACTCCGGTCCGGGGTCGACACCCAGTTCCTCTGCCAGCAGGGTCCGGACCCGGCGCACCGCGTTCAGGGCGTCGGCCTGGCGTCCCGAACGGTAGAGCGCCAGCGCCAGCAACTGCCAACGGCGTTCGCGGTACGGCGTGGCGTGCACCAGCATCTCGAGCATGGCCACCGCACCGGCGTGGTCGCCGGTGGCCAGCAGCGCCGCGGCGCCCTCTTCCTGGGCGCTGTCGCGCTGTTCCACCAGGGCGGCACGGATCGCGGTCGTCGGCTCGTCGTCGGTCAGATCCTCGTACGGTGTCCCGCGCCACAACCGCAGTGCCGCGTCGAAGGCCTCGTGCGCCTCGGCACGGCGGTCGCCGGCGATCAGCGCACGGGCGCGGGCGAGGTGGCCGCGAAAACGTTCGACGTCGGTGTCGGCGGCGAGGAGCCGATAGCCGCCGGCGGAGCGCTGCAACGCCGTGCCCGGCAGCACCCGGCGCAGCCGGGAGACGTACACCTGCAGAGCGCCTGCGGGATCGCGTGGCCGGTGGTGACCCCACAGTCTTTCGGCCAGGTTGTCCTCCGAGACCGGCCGCCCTTCCGCGGCGATCAGGATCGTCAGGAGCCTGCGGGGCAGCCGGCCCCCGACGTCGACCGGCTGATCGCCCGCGCGGACCTCGAACGGACCCAGCACCGCGAACGTCAGCACCGCACCATGTAAGCCCATGTCACCGACGGCGGCAACCGGCGCGGCAGCCGCACTGTATTTCTGTTGTAGGCGGTTTGAAGGGTACGGCCTCGAAGCTGCTCCCATGCAGAACGAGAAGATGGCCGACAGTCGCGACATGATCGGCGCGCACGACGCCATGCGGCGGGAGTTCGGGGCTCTGCCCGCGCTGATCGCCGGCGTGCCGGCGGATGACGCGGACAGCACCGTCGTCGTCGCCGGCCACGTCCTGATGATGGTCGACTTCCTGCACGCCCATCACACCAGCGAGGACGACCATGTGTGGCCCCGGCTGCGGGAGCGTTGCCCCGACGACGTCGAGCCCCTCATCGAGACGATGGACCGGCAGCACGCCTCCATCGACGGTGAACTGGAAGCGCTCGCCGCGGGCGGCCGGCGTTGGCGGGCCTCCGCGGACGCCACGGACCGGGATGCCGTCGCCGCCGTCGCGGAGCGTCTGTTGCCGGCGCTGTACGAGCATCTGGCGCTGGAGGAGGAGCGGATTCTGCCGCTCATCGATCGCTACCTGACCGAACGCGAGTGGAAGGCGACCGTCGAGGCCTCCCTCGGCAAGGTGACCTTCGCGCGGCGTCTGCTGATGCTGGGCATGGCCCTGCACGGGGCGAGCGAGGAGCAGGCCCAGCTCCTGCGCGCCGCCGTCCCCGCCGTTGTCTGGCTCGCCGGCCGCCCGCTCGGGACCCGTCTCCATCGCACTCACCGTGAGCGCCTGGCCTCCGCGAGCCGGGGTTCGGATCTCTGACCCTCGCCCCCTGCCGGTCAGATCATCCGCCACGGTCGACCTGGAAGCCGAGCAGAATCAGGTGTTCGCGTTCATGTGAAACTCGATACGTGCCCACCGGCAGGTTCATCCGTCGATGAGAGCTCGTGCGATCATCCCTGTACGGCGCTCGATGGCCCGGGCTCAGGTGTTCTTGCTCGTCCGCACCACGCCGAGGAGAAATATGAGGCATACCGTCCCTGACGGGCCGCGACTCGCCTCCTGGGTGCGGCCGTTGAATGCGGTTCTGGGGCCGGTGAGCCGGCCCGCCTCGATCGAGGCGGCGAAGAAGGCGGCGTACCGGCGTAGCGGCCTGCCCCCTCTCGCCGGCGATCAGGCCTTCGTTGATGACCTGCGGGTGCTGTGCGACGCGATAAGGGCAGCCCCGGCGCTGAGTCCGATCGGGCGGTTGGGTACGCAGCAGGAGCTCACCCGTCGGCTGGAGACTCGCCTGCGGATGCGGCATCTGCTCGATCAGGATCCCGGTGTCGCGGAGCGGGTGATCGAACGGCCGATCTTCATAACCGGGTTGCCGCGGACCGGTACGACACTGCTGCACCGCATGCTCGGTGTGCACTCCGCGGCCCGCGCACCGACGTTGTGGGAGCTGTTGGGCCCGGCCTCACTCGGCCGGGACGACGAGAAGCTGATCAAGGCTGCCCAGAGTATGTCCTCGATGTACCACCGCAGCATGCCCGAGATGCGGCGGGTGCATCCGCTCGATCCGTTCGGTCCCGAGGAGTGCGTGTTCCTTCTGCCGCACAGCAACCAGTTCGACGGCGTCGTGCCCGTGCCCGGCTACCGCGCGTGGTACGCCGAGCGCGATGTCCGGCCGGACTACGCCTACTACAAGCTTCAACTGCAGGCGATGCGGAAGCACAGCGATCCAGTTCGATGGGTTCTGAAGTCGCCTTACCATCTCGGTCATATCGACGTCGTCCTCGAGACCTTCCCGGATGCCACGATCGTCACCACTCATCGCGACCCGGCGGCAGCGATGCTCTCCTGGTGCTATTTCATGGAGGGAAGCCGCCGGCTGTACAACACCGTGGTGGACCCGCACGAAATCGGTGCCACCTGGCTTGAGATCTGGAGCAGGGCGACCGAGCGTGCGAGGGCCGTCCGGCAGGCACACCCCGAGCGTTTCATCGATGTCGACTACGCCGCGCTCTCCGATGCCCCCGTCCCTGCGGCCGTGGGTGTGGCTGCCCGGCTCGGGCTGGCCGATTCCGCGGCGTGGCAGGAGCTCGCGGACATGGAGGCGCGGCGCGGTGGTGATGCGGGGCGGGCCGGTCACCGCTCGCGACGAGAGTCTGCACGGCCGTCTCTGGCCCGCTACGGCCTCGACGAGTCCACGGTGCGACGCGATCTGACCCTACCGCCGATCCCCATCGGAGACGATGCCCGGCATCGCGAAGCCGGCTGAGCGGCTGCGGTGGGCGCGCACCCTGCTGGGCCTGCGCCGGCGTCGGCCGCCGCGCCCACGCCTGCGACTGCTCACGCTCGTCATCGGTGAGCACGACAGGGGCTGCTCTCGGAGAAGGTGCAACTCACCCGTACCCGTCGAGAACGATCTGAGGACCCAGCACACTAGTGATCAGTTGAGCGATGTGTGTGTGGCGGGGGTGAGAGAGTGTTTCGGCCCAGGGAGAGGGACGGAGACGACCGGAAACGCATTCTCCGTGCACTCCAGCGGCCGCCGGAGCCCGCCGACGTCCGGGCCGCGCTGAAGTGGCGACATCTCGGCGATCCGTGGCGGCGGTGGCTGCGACTCTCGGCAGCCGGAGTGGACCTGTTCAACCGTTGGAGCGAAGCCAGCGAACACGTCGATCTACTCGGTGAGGACGCCTATCGGGAGCAGCTGGTGCAGGTGCTGTCCCGGGTGGTCCCGCGCGACTGTGCCGCCGCCCGGTTCGGCTGTACCCGGCGGATGGACCGGTCCTGCCAAGAACCGGAGGTCTGCGCGCAGGATCCCCCTCCGGGCGCCGGCGAAGCCGTCCATCGGGAAGGTCCGCGGCCCGGTGGATGTGACCACTATGTCGGCTGGTGGGGCGATTCGTTCGCGCTGCGGATCTCCTTCGGTGCCGGCGATCGGCATCGGGCGGTGCAGTGGGACCGAAGGCTTTGGATCGACGGGCTTCCCATCGCCGATGATCAGACCCTCGACGAGTGCGGGCATTGGCTCGACGACCGGTTCTTCGTGATCTTGGCGGAGGGGCCGGATGATCACCCGGCCCAGTCGTTCGGGTGGGATTCGCTGGCCTCCACGATCCGGTCGGTGGTCGTGCACGATGCTGATCGGGGGTCGACGGTGGTTCTCGTGCCCGCGGCTGAGGAGAGATGGACGAACCCGGCGGTGGTGCGCAACGGTGACGTGCTGCTGATCTACCCGGATCGGGTCGGCGGCGCACCGGACCGCACCCTGCGGGTCTTCTGACCACGCCCGCGCCAGCGTTCCCCCTCGAACCCGGCGCTGGATTCATCAACGGCGTTACTCTGCCCGTTGACGGAGGACGGGCGGTAAGCCGCCTGACCCTCGTTGTCCAGCGCCGGCGGCGCGCCCAGCGCGACGTCCAGCACGTCCGCCCGGCTGGTCGACGCCGCGAGCCCCGTTCCGGCCGAGGCCATCGCGCTGTCTCGAGCGGCGGCCCGATCTCGCGCATGGCCGACGCGGGTGAGGTAACGCCAACGAGAGCCTCGTCGGCTGGCACCGGCAAGGAAGCGCCGCCGCATCTGAGCCGAACCAGCCGATCAGCGAACTCAACTGTCAGCCGTCCATGCCGATAGGCCCGGAAGGGGGCCGGTTCACGACGGTGCGTCCAGGGACGGAGGAGTTCCGCATGTCGAAGCAGGCGGAGGAGTTCCGCTCCATCGTCATGGACAACATGGCGGACGGCCTGTACACCACCGACGAGCAGGGCCGCCTCACCTCCATCAACCGGGCCGCGACGCGGATGCTCGGCTGGACGGAGCAGGAACTCCTCGGCCGAAGCGTGCACGAGACGCTGCACTCGTGGGCCGCGCTGCCTCCCACGGCGTGCCCGTTGACGCGGGTCTGCTCCACCGGCTCGCCGGTGGAGGTCGACAACGAGATGCACGTCCGTAGGGACGGCTCCGTCTTCCCCGTGCAGTACTCGGCCGCGCCGCTGCACGTCGGCGCGACGGTCACCGGCCTCGTCGTGGTGTTCCGTGACACCACGGAGCAGCGCCGCCGGCAGCAGCGCGAGGTCGAGGACCGCCACGATCAGAAGCTGGAATCCCTCGGCCGGCTTTCCGCCGGGCTGGCCCACGAGATCAACACGCCGATCCAGTTCGTCGGCGACAACACCCGGTTCCTCGCCGAGGCGTACCAGCAGATGCTGAAGCTGTTGCTGGTGTACCGGGAGTGCCTGGAACCCGGGTACGGGCAACTGCCGTGGGAGGAGCGCAAGCGTCGTGCGACGGAGGCCGAGGAGGCCGCCGACATGGACTACCTGACCTCAGAGGTGCCGAGTGCGGTCGGGCAGAGCCTCGAGGGTATCGAGCGCGTCGCCTCACTGGTCAGGGCGATGAAGGCATTCAGCTTCAAGGGTACGGAGGACCGCGCGTACGCCGATCTCAACGAGGCGATCCGGACGACCCTCACGGTGGTCCGCAACGAGGTCAAGTACGTCGCCGACGTCGTGCTCGACCTGAACGAGATTCCCGAGATGCTGTGCCACGTCGGCGACCTCAACCAGGTCTTCCTGAACCTGCTGGTGAACGCGGCCGACGCGATGGAGGGCCGCGAGCAGCGTGGCGAGATCCGGGTGAGCACACATGCCGAGGACCGATACGTCGTCATCCGCTTCACCGACAACGGAGTCGGCATCCCCGAGGAGATCCAGAAACTGATCTTCGAGCCGTTCTTCACGACCAAGGAGGTCGGCAAGGGCACCGGTCAGGGCCTCGCGCTGGCCGCGGCGATCTGCGAGAAACACGGCGGCACCATCGACGTCGACTCTAGACTCGGTGAGGGCGCCACGTTCACGCTCCGTCTACCGATCGCCGGAAGGCGCACAGCGGCATGAGCATGCCCCGCATCCTCTTCGTCGACGACGAACCGCACATCCTCGACGGCCTGCGCCGCTCGCTGCGCACCAAGCGGAACGAATGGGACATGTCCTTCGCGCCGGGAGGCGAGCCGGCGCTGGAGATCCTTGCGGAACGCCCGTACGACGTCGTGGTGTCGGACATGCGGATGCCCGGTATGGACGGCGCCCAGCTTCTGACCCGGATCAGCCAGATCCACCCGGGAACCGCCCGAGTCGTCCTCTCCGGGCACACGGAGCGGGAGGCCGCGATCAGAGCGGCCGTCGCCGGGCATCGCTTCCTGTCGAAGCCGTCCGACGCCGGAGCCGTGATCGACGTCATCGGCCAGCTCATCGTCCGCACGTCACCGGCGCACGGCGAGCGGTCCCGTCGCATCGCCGGGGCGGTTCGGGTGCTGCCCGCGCTCCCGCAGCAGGACGCCGAGCTCGCCGGCCTGCTCGGCGCGGCGGAGGTGGACTACGACCGGCTGGTCGATGCGGTCGTGCAGCACATCGGGCTCTCCGCCAAATTGCTCCAGTTGTCCAATTCGGGTTTCTTCGGCCCCCGGCCCAAGAACGCCTCCATCGCCGCGGTCATCAGCGCCATGGGGATCATGACCATCAAAGACCTGGTGAGCGCCGGTTCGGCGCACTGGGAACCGGCCACCTGGCATCCGGCCGCCGACGCGTCCGTGCGGTCGGTCTGGCGGCACGCGGTGGCCACCATGCTGCTCGTGGAGCAGGTGGCCTCGCCGGCGCACCGCCCGCACGCACAGGCCGCGGCCATGCTCCAGGACGTCGGGCGGCTCTCCGCGATCGGGGCCCCGCACGAGACCCTCGACGCCCCCGGCGACCCGGCCGGGACCGACTGCGCCGGGGTGCCGTTCCGGGACATCGGCGTGGAACTGCTGCACCTGTGGGGTCTTCCCTCGCCGGTCGTGACCGCGGTCGCCGAACGCGACCTCCCGCATGAGCCGGCCGAGTCGGGGCTCGGCGTGGCCGGAGCCCTGCGGGTCGCCCACCTCCTGGTGCAACAGACCGATTCCCGTGACCCGGCGGACGGGCAGCACGACGATGAACTGGCACGGCTGCTGTCCCACCCGCAGCTGGCCGCACGCGGAGTCGACTGGCGCCAGACGGCCTGCGCGGCGTCCGCCCGGGCCGCACAGCACCTCGAGTCCTGACCACAGCGCAGACGACGGAGACATCATGGCGACGATCCTGGTGGTGGACGACGACCCGGCGATCCGGCAACTGCTCACCGACGTGCTGGAGATGGACGATCACGTCGTCGCGGTGGCCGTGGACGGCCATGACGGCCTGCGGGCCTTCGAGGTCGTCCGGCCCGACTTCGTGATCCTGGACGTGATGATGCCGGGCCTCGACGGGTACGGCGTCCTGCGTGACATCCGCGGCCAGGACGGCGATCCCGTGCCCGTCCTGATGCTCACCGCCGCCGCCGACGCGGATTCCGCGTCCCGCGGCTGGGCCGACGGGGTCGACTACTACCTGGCCAAACCCTTCGCCGCGGCCGACGTTCTCGACCTGGTCGAAGGCGCCCTCGGACAGCGCATCCCGGTCGTGGGTGAAGGGGGCCCGGGCTCGTCCGGCTCGAAATAGCGGGCCGGTTGCGATCGGGGTTTCCTCAGGCGCCGGATCGGGGCGCCGATGCTCAGCTCACCTATCTATCCCAGCACCCCCCCCCGAAGGTGGCAGGAGCATGGAACATAGCGACAGCACGTGGAAGCCCGGCACGGTGTCGTCCCGCCGCAGAGGCGCGCTCGTGGCGGCGGCCCTCATCATCACGTCCACCGCCGTTCCCCTGTCGGTCGCGCCGGCCGGCGCCCAAGCCGCACCCGGCTGGCGCGACGTCGTCGTCACCGGCCCGTCGGGCGCGGCGGACGCGGTCGTGGCGGCCGGTGGCGAAGTGATCGCGTCCCTCCCGGTCGCGGGCGGAGTCGCGGCCCGGCTGCCGGGTGATGCCCGGCTGGATTCGCGCTGGTTCGTGGCTCCCCAGCGTGAACTGCGGGTCGCCGCCGCATCCGGCACCACCCCGGCCGTGACCGCGGCCACCCTGCGCGACACCCTCGGCCTGCCGGACGGTGGCACCGGGGGCGCCGGGGTCACCGTCGCGGTGGTCGACACCGGCATCGCCGACGTGCCGGACCTCGCCGGCCGGGTCACCCGGCGCCTCGACTTCACCGGAACCGGCGACGGTGACGGCTACGGACACGGCACGTTCATGGCAGGCCTGATCGCCGGCTCCGGCGCGGCCTCCGGCGGCGCCTACCGGGGTGTCGCGCCGGCAGCGTCGCTGATCGACATCAAGGTCGCCGACGCCACGGGCAGCACCGACCTCATCACCGTCCTGCGTGGCCTGCAGTGGGTCAGCGAGCACTCCCGGCAGGTGGATGTCCTCAACCTGTCGCTGTCCTCCGGGAGCACGCTGCCATACCAGGTCGATCCGCTCAACCAGGCGCTGCGGTCGCTGTGGTATCGCGGGGTGACGGTCGTCGTCCCCTCCGGCAATGACGGCCCGGACGCCGGAACCGTCACCGCGCCGGGCAACGACCCGCTCCTGCTGACCGTCGGCGGCCTCGACGACGGCGGCACCGCCGGTCGCGACGACGACGTCGTCGGGGTGTGGTCGGGACGCGGACCCACCTTCCAGGGCGACGCCAAGCCCGACCTGGTCGCACCGGGCGGCCACGTGGTGAGCCTGCGCTCGCCCGGCAGCGTCGTGGACACCACCGCGCCGCAGGCGCGCGTCGGTGACCAGTACTTCAAGGGCTCCGGCACGTCGATGGCCACGGCGGTCGCCTCCGGCATCGTCGCGGTGGCGCTCGCCGAGCAGCCGAAGCTGCGACCGGACTCGGTGAAGAGCCTGTTCACCGGCACCGCGTACGCCGCACCGGGCCTGACCCGGGCAGCTGGCGGCGGTTCCGGTGGGCTCGACGCGGCCCGCATTCTGAAAGAAGCGTCCAAATGGCGATCAACCGGGGCCGAGCACGCGCAGACTCGGGACATGGCGACCTTGGCCCGCGACGCGAAGCAGTGGGCGGCCTTCGAGACGGTGCTGCTGAAGGGCGACGCAGCCGCGGCGACCGCTGCCTGGGAGAAGCTCAGCCCCGCCTCCCGTGACTGGGCGGCCCGCTCGTGGGCGCAGCTCGACCCGGCCGCCCGCTCGTGGGCGGCACGTGCGTGGGCGGCGCGGTCCTGGGCCGGCGCCGGCGAGGAGTGGGCCGCGCGGTCCTGGGCGGCTCGATCGTGGGCGACACGGACCTGGGCGGCCGACGAGTGGACCGCACGGGCCTGGGCCGCGCGGTCCTGGGCCGGCGCCGACTGGGCGGCCCGGTCCTGGGCCTCCGACCGCTGGAGCGCCCGGTCCTGGGCCTGGATCCACGCGGACCGGTGACGACGACACCGACACCCACCGGCCACCCGGGCGTCCTCGCCCGGGTGGCCGCCGCCGCACGCGAGGTGAGCAAGGATCCGGTCCTGCGCCGGGTCGCCGCGGTGAGCCTGCTCGGCGTGGTTCTGGTGACCGTCGTCCTGTGGCAGACCGCGGACCGCGTCAGCGTCGTGGACGGTGTCGGTCTGCCAGACGGATGGCTGATGCTCGGGCTCACCGTGCTGACCTGCGCGTCGGAGTTGACGGTGGTGCGGCTGCGGCACGGTGACGCGGTCGAGGAACTCAACCTCTACGAGGCGGCGCTCGTCGTCGTCGTCCTGCTCCTCCCGCCCGGACAAGCACTCCTCGCGGCGTTGCTCGCTCTGGTCGTGGCCAGCGCCGCGCAGCGTCGCCCACTGGTCAAGGCGGTGTTCAACCTCGGCACGTACGCCGCGGCTGTCTCCGGTTTGATCCTGGTGGTGTACACCGTCGGCGGCACACCCGGCCACATGACGGCCGGGGTGCTGTTCGGCGTCCTGCTGGGCACACTGCTCTTCACCGTGATCAACCTTTGCTGCCTGGCCCAGATCCTCGGCGTCATCGGCGGCGTCTCCCCGTGGCGGATCATCCGGGACGAGGCGCCGCTGTCGGCATACATGGCGGTCGGCACGGTGGCCACCGGCCTCACCACCGTCGAGATCGCGCGGCACAGCCCGATGTTGCTGCCGTTCATGGCCATGCCGGCGCTGGCGCTCACCTTCGCCTACCGGGCTGCCGCGCAGGAGGCCGACGAGCGCGCACGGTCGGCGCGCCTGCTGGAGCTGTCGCAGGTCCTCGCCGAACGGGAGGACCTGATCCGCCGGTTCCTGCTTCTGCTGCGGGAGGCATTCGGCGCCGACGTCGCCGTCGCCGACCTCACTGACGCCGGCGAAGCCGTGAGCGTCGATGTGAACGCGCCCGCCGAGATCGCCACCGGCCCGGTGCCGCCCTATCTCACCCGGCTGCGTGACGTTGACCGGCCCGAGCACCTGAGCACCGGGCTCCCTGCGGATCTGCGTCATCTGCTGGTCGTGCCGATCGAGGCCAGCGGCCGCCGGTTCGGGACGGTGGCGCTCGGCAGCCGTAGCCGGCGCGGGCGGCAGCTGTCGATGCGGGACATGACCCTGCTGGCGCCGCTGGGTGATGCTCTGGCGGTCGCCCTTCGTGGCGCCGAGCACCTGGATCGGCTGGTGGAGGAGTCGAGCAAGCTGCACGCCGTCGTCGAGCAGTCCTCCGCGGGCATCGTGATGGTGGAGGGTGCCGGCATCGTCCGGATGTGGAACGAGGCCTTCGCCGACCTGACCGGCGTCAGTGCCGCCGAAGCCGACGGGCGGCGGCTGGCCGACCTGCTCGACGTTCCCGACGCCGACGACCGCGCCAGGCTGTTGCCGGTGACACCGCAGTCACCCAAGACGGCAGCGGAATTCACCATCCGCCGTGCCGACGGCGAGCTGCGTCGGCTGCGGCTGGCGCACTCCGCGGTCTTCAACGGCGACCGGCTCGTCCGCGATGTCATCGTGATCACCGACCTGACCCGGGAGTATCGGGCGGAACGCCTGAAGTCCGACTTCATCGCGACGGTGTCGCACGAGCTGCGCACGCCGCTTACGCCGATCCTCGGCTACCTCGATCTGCTGCGTACCCGTGGCGCGAAGATGACGCCGGAGAAGCGGGCACAAGCGCTGGATCTCGTCGCCGACCGGGCGCGGCACATGTCGCGGCTGGTGGAGGACCTACTGCTGACATCTCGGATCGACGACGGGCAGGACGATCCGGCGCTGCGGGTGGATCTCGACGCGCATGACCTGGTCGCCTTGGTCCGCCAGGTCGCCGACGACATGGGCGGCGCCGACGGCCGGATCGTGACGCATCTACCCGGCGAGCCGGTCCAGGTGCGGTGCGATGCCGGGCGCACGATCCAGGTGGTGGGCAACCTCGTCAGCAACGCCCTGAAATACTCGCCGAGCGCCGAGCGGGTCGAGGTCCGGTTGTGCGTGCGTGACGAGCGAGCACTGGTGGAGGTCGTCGACCGGGGGCGAGGCATCCCGGCGGATCAGCTGACGAAGGTGTTCGAGAAGTTCCACCGGGTCGAGGACCCGATGACGATGAGTACCGGCGGTACCGGTCTGGGCCTGTTCATCGCGCGCCGCCTCGCCTCCGCGATGGGCGGGGACATCTCGCTGATCTCGGCTCTCGGCACGGGGTCGACTTTCACGCTGGCGCTGCCGCTGGCTCGTCCGCACGTCTCGTAGGGCCTGACAGCGGGCGGTGGATACGGACAAAGACGGATTGGACGTGCCGGCGGCTGACTTGGATCCGGGCGCCGGTCCCGGCACCGCAGCCGGAACCCGCCGGGAGCCACACTGGTGGGAGTTCCGGGAATGGACCGAGAGTGGCCGTGGTACTGGGACAGGTCACGCCCGACTGGGTTCGTCCGGCGGCGCGTTCAGGTGACGGGGGTGTGCAGGGCGATGGTGATGCCGATGCAGTGGGCGGTGAAGGCGGCGATGGTCAGGGCGTGGAAGACCTCGTGGAATCCGAACCAGCGCGGGTTCGGGTCGGGCCGTTTGAGGCCGTAGACCACGGCGCCGAGGGTGTAGAGCACGCCGCCGAGGATGATGAACGTGGCGACCGGCGCGCCGCCGGATCGCCAGAACTCGGGTAGGTATATCACTGCGACCCAGCCCAGGGCGATGTATACCGGCACGTACAGCCAGCGCGGGGCGCCGACCCACAGGACCCGGAACGCGACGCCGATCAGCGCGCCGCACCAGACGATCCACAGCAGCGTCCGGGCCTGCCCGGCGGGCAGCACGAGCACGCAGAACGGCGTGTAGCTGCCGGCGATGATCAGGAAGATGTTGGCGTGGTCGAACCGCTGTAGCCCTCTGTGGGCGCGTTCGCTCCAGCGACCGCGGTGGTAGAGCGCGCTGACGCCGAACAGCAGCGCGGCGGACAACGTGAACAGCGCCAACGCAAGGCGAGTACGGGCGTCCGGTGACAGCACGGTCAACAGCCCGCCGACCGTGACCGCGATCGGAAAGACGCCGGCATGCAGCCATCCGCGGAGCCGGGGCTTGATCATGGCGTTGATGTGGTCCAGGCCCTGCTCGACCCGGTCCTCCAGCCGTTGGAGGTCGGCATCCAGGCCGGTGGCCGGGTGGTCGTCTGCGTCTGCCCGCCGGGCACGGTCTGTACTCACATCCCGTGGGTACCCGCCGTAGGTTGCGGTAACCGGTCGCGGGAGGTGAGGGCTAGCTGATTCCGTCAATATCCGTTTATCGTGACAAAGTGGCCGGTATCCACCTAATCGGCGTTCGGCTCGGCGTGCCCCATCGGTCAGCGTGCCCGCGCGGCTGGTCCAACGGGTTCCCGGCGTGGTGTCATGCGGGTCGTGGTTCCAGGACCAGCACCGCGGTACCTTGCCGTGCCATGACGCGGCGTCATGCAGCCCTTGGCCCGCGGCGCGCGTCGTCGGCGGCAGAGCCCGGGACCAGGCGCAGTGGGTGACGGCCCGGGAGAGCGTTACCCACACCGGTGCCCCGGCGATCGGCGTCCACGGCGGATCGATGAGCCGCGACGGCCGGTACGTCACGTTCGAGTCCAGTGCCGGCGCCCTCGCCGCCGGTGACGAACCGCAGCGCCGAGCGGCTCAGGCGGTGCCGACGTTACGGAGGACGGCCAGGATCAGGGCGCGGGTGACCGTCACGACGTCGGTCAGCCGCACCTGCTCCTGCGGGCTGTGCGCGTGCCGGACGTCGCCGGGGCCGTACTGCAGCGTGGGAATGCCGGCGCTGGCGTACAACCGCAGGTCGCTTCCGTACGGTGCGCCCCGCTGGGCGGGCCGGGGACTGCCGGTGACGTCGGCGTGCGCGTCGCCGAGCACGGCCGCGAGCGGGTGCCCGGCCGGCAGTCGTCCGCTGGCGAACTGGCCGCCCGGCCAGGTCACCGTGGCCGGGTGCTCGCGCAGCCACGGGTCGCCGGCGCACGCCTCGGCGACGCACTCCTCCAGGTCGGCCCGGGCCCGGGCCGGGTCCTCGTCCAGGCGCACCCCGAGCCGTCCCTCCGCGACCAGCAGGTCCGGGACGCTACTCGCCCAGTCGCCGGCGCGCACCGTGCCGACCGACAGCGGGTACGGAATGGGGTACTCCGCCATCAGCGAGCCGGGGTCGGCGTTGCGGCGCGCCTCCAGCCGGGCGAGCGCCGCGTGGATCGGCAGGTAGGCGTCGATCGCGCTGGTCCCGGCGTAGCGGGTGCTGCCGTGCGTCGCCCGGCCCGGGACCGCGATGCGAAACGTCAGCGCCCCCGCGTTCGCGATCATGATGGCGCCGCTCGTCGGCTCGGTGATGATGCACGCGTCACCGGTGTGCCCGCGCCGCAGGGTGGCGAACGCGCCGAGCCCGCCGTCCTCCTCGCTGACGACGAAGTGGGTCGCCACCCGCCCGCGCAACCGGACGCCCGACCGCTGGATCGCCTCCAGCGCCGCGAGGATCGCCACCACGCCGGCCTTCATGTCGCACGCGCCCCGCCCGTGCACCACGTCTCCGGCCACCCGCGGGCGGAACGGGTCGCCGGCCCACTGCGCCGGGTCGCCCGGCGGCACGACGTCGACGTGCCCCTGAAGGATGAGCGTCGGCCCGTCGTTGCGGCCGGGCTCGCTGCCGACCAGGCCCCAACCCTCGGTGCGCGGCGCCTCACCGCCCGGGAAGTCCGGGTCGGCCCGCAGCGCGGGCAGGTCCAGCGACCACAGATCGACGTCCAGGTCCATCAGCTCCAGGCGGCGTGCGAGCCGGTGCTGCAACTCGGACTCCGCCGGGCTGCCGGTCACGCTGGGGACGGCGAGCAGGTCCAGCACCGCGCGCGCGACGGCGGTCTCGTCCACCGCTGCCAGCGCGGACGCTTCCACACTGCTGATCGTCGACGGCATCGCGACACTCCCCGCGGCAGGTGACATCCCGGCGGCCGGAGCCTACGGCCGGCCGGTCCCGCGGGCAATCACCGCGCCGGCCCCGCGCCGGTCTCGCCGGCCCCGCGCCGGTCTCGCGGGCAATCACCGCGCCGGCCCCGCGCCGGTCCTCCGGGCCGCCGGCACGCGTCTGCGGCACGCCGCCGGGCCGCCGACGTCGCTGCACCCACCGGCCGGCCACGGCGCCGCGATCCGGTCGCCTGGAGCGCTTCGATCCGGCGGGGCCGCAGCGCCCCGGTCCGGCCGCCCTCGCGCCGGCCCGATTCCGCGCGGGCCCGCCGCGCCGGCCGTGGCACCAAGGCGTCATGCCCGGACGACACGATCCTTTGTGGATGAACGATGCGGAGTGAGCGGACCCGGCGCGCTGGTCTGACCTCACCGGCGGCCGGGCAGTGCGTCGCCCGGCCGGACCAGACGGTGCTGGTAGGCGAAGACCACCAGTTGTGCCCGGTCCCGGGCGTGCAGCTTCGTCATCGTACGGTTGATGTGGGTCTTGACCGTCAGTGGCGACAGGTGCAGCCGTGCGGCGATGGCGTCGTTGGACAGCCCGTGCGCGACCAGCAGCAGCAGCTCCCTCTCCCGGTCGGTGAGCAGCCCGAGTTCCGGCGGCTGACTCACCGGCGGGAGGACGTGGTGGATCAGGCGGCTGATCAGCCCGCCGGTGGCCCGCGGGGACAGCAGCGCCTCACCGGCGGCGACCACCCGGACGGCGTTGATCAGATCGGCGGGCGCCACGTTCTTGCCCAGGAAGCCGCTCGCCCCGGCCTGCAGCGCGTGGATGACGTTGTCGTCGTCGTCGAACGTGGTGAGTACCAGCACCCGCACGCCGGCCAGACGCGCGTCGGCGCCGATCCGGCGGGTCGCCTCGATGCCGTCCATCCGCGGCATGCGGATGTCCATCAGGACGACGTCGGCCCGGCCGCGGTGGCACAGCTCGACGGCCTCGGCGCCGTCGGCGGCCTCACCGACGACGTCCAGGCCAGGTTCCGCTTCGATGATCATCCGGAAGCCGGCGCGGATAAGCGCCTGGTCGTCGGCGAGGACAACGCGGATGCTCACGTCACCATCCCTCCATCGTGGTGGGTAGCTCGGCCCGCACCCGGAAGACGCCGCCCGGGACCGGCCCGGCCTCGATCGTGCCGTGCGCGGCCGCGGCGCGCTCCCGCATGCCGAGCATCCCGAACCCGGAACCGGGCCGCGGATCGCCGATCCGGTTCGTGACGTCGATGCGTACGGCATCGGCGGTGTATTCGAGGTCGAGCGTGGCGCCGCCGCCGTCGCCGTGCCGGTGCGCGTTGGTCAGCGCCTCCTGCACGATGCGGTAGGCGGCCAGGTCCACCACCGACGGCAACGGCCGGGCCTCGCCACGCCGCCGGTGCCGCACGGTGAATCCGATGGCGTCCAAGCCCGCCAGCAGCTCCGGCAGGCGTTCCACGCCGGGCGCCGGCTCGGTGCTCGCCGCGTCGTCCGGGTCGCGGAGCACGCCGACCACCGACTTGATCTCCTCCAGGACGGTGTCCGCGGCCGTGCGGATGTGCCCGAGCACCGGCCACACCCGCTCCGGCTGGTCGCGCAGCGCGTGCCGGGCGGCGCCGGCGTGGACGCTGATCACCGCGATGTGGTGGGCGACGACGTCGTGCAGCTCCCGGGCGATGCGCAGCCGCTCGTCCGCGACCCGGCGGCGCGCCTCCGCCTCCCGGGTCTCCTCCGCCTGCCGGGCCCGGTCGGTCACCTCCGCGAGGTAGGCCCGGCGCATCCGTACCGAGTCGCCCCACACCGCCCCGCCGGCGATCAACGCGAACGCGGTGAACTGCTCGGTGTTCCACCAGTCCGTGTAGTACGTCAGGGAGCCGGCCAGCATGATCGAACTCCACAGCAGGAACGCGAAGAACCACGGCTGGCGGCGTGGGCTGTACAGCGCGGTGGCGTAGGTCAGCATGCCGGCGACGATGAACAGCCCGTCCGGTGGCCGGCCCACGATGACGGCGATCATGCTGAGCCCGGCCGCGGCGAGCAGGACCGATACCGGACGGCGCCGGCGCGCCAGGAGCAGCACCGCGCACAGCACCGACAGTGACATGGTCGCCGGGTGCACCGCGGTGTAGCCGGTGAACAGCACGAACAGGACCCCGGCGGTCGCCGCCACCACATCGCTCAGCGGCCCCCGGAACCGGTCGGGGAACCGGGCCCACCACTGTCCGCTCACCACCTGCACGGTCACGACGGTAACGCCGGGCGCGAGTACCGCGTTCGTGGTATCCGCCGCCTGCGCGCGGACGACGCGTACCCCGGGCGATCGACCGTAGCGTCCCTGGCACATCCACCGACAGATAGGCAGGACATGATGTCTGGTCCCACCCGCCGCGGGTTCCTCGCCGGCACCGCGGCGCTCGGAGGTGCGGCACTGGCCGGCAGCCCGGCCGCCGCGGCGCTCGGAGGTGTGGCTTCGGCCGGCGGCCCGGCCGCCGCGAGTGCGGTGCGCGACTCGCCCCTGATCACGCCGCGTGACGCCCGCTACGAGGACCTGGTGCTGCGCCGGACGAGCGAGCGGTTCTTCCCGCGCCCCGAGTCCTTCCGGCTGCCCACCACGACCGAGCAGGTCGTGCGCGCGGTGGACGCCGCGGTCCGCGCGGGCAAGCGGATCACCGTCCGCAGCGGCGGGCACTGCTACGAGAACTTCGTCGGCGACGGCGCCGAGGTCATCATCGACATGTCCGCGATGCGGCAGGTCACGTTCGACGACCGCCGCGACGCGTTCGTGATCGAGTCGGGTGCCACGCTGTGGACGGTGTTCGAGCGGCTCTACCTCGGCTGGGGCGTCACCATACCCGGCGGCCAGTGCGGCAGCGTGGCCGCGGGCGGGCACATCCAGGGCGGCGGCTACGGCGCGCTGTCCCGCCTGTTCGGCTCGGTCGTCGACTACCTGTACGCGGTCGAGGTCGTCGTGGTCGACGCCGCCGGGCGGGCGCGCGCGGTCGTGGCGACCCGAGAGCCGGGCGACCCGAACCGGGACCTGTGGTGGGCGCACACCGGCGCCGGCGGCGGGAGCTTCGGCGTCGTCACCCGCTACTGGATGCGCACGCCCGGCGCCACCGGCACCGATCCGTCCCGGCTGCTGCCGAAGCCACCCGCGGTGACGCTCGAGACGACGCTCGCCTGGAGCTGGCACAGCGTCACCGAGGAGTCGTTCCACCGGCTGCTGCGCAACTTCGGCGAATGGCACGAGCGGCACAGCGCGCCCGGAGACCGCTACGCCAGCCTGTTCAGCCTGCTGCCGATCACCCGGCGCAACACCGGTGCCGACCCCGGCGCGTTCGCGATGGTGACCGCGATGGACGGCACGCTGCCGGACGCCGACCGGCTGCTGGCCGACTACATCGCCGAGGTCACCGACGGCGTCCCGGGCGCGATCACGGTGCAGCCGCCCCGCCGGCTGCCGTGGCTGACCGGCGTCCGGTCCGGGTCGCTGAGCGAGGACGAGCAGGCCGGCACGTTCAAGGTGAAGGCGTCCTACCTGCGGAAACGGTTCACCGACGGGCAGATCGAGACCGCGTGGACCTACCTGACCGGTACGGATCACCGGAACGAGAGTGCGACGCTGCTGCTGGTGTCCTACGGCGGCCAGGTCAACGCGGTGGCGCCGGACGCGACCGCGATGCCGCAGCGGGACAGCATCATGAAGGCGGTCTACTACGTCGTCTGGACCGACCCGGCCGGCGAGCAGGCCAACCTGGACTGGATCCGGCGATGGTACGGCGCGATGCACCGGGACACCGGCGGCGTGCCGGTCCCGGACGGCGTGACCGACGGCTCCTACATCAACTATCCGGACGTCGACACCACCGACCCGAGGTGGAACACGTCCGGCGTCCCGTGGCACACCCTGTACTACAAGGCGAACTACCCGAGGTTGCAGCGCGTCAAGGCCCGCTGGGACCCGCGCGACCTGTTCCACCACGCGATGTCGATCAAGCTGCCGTCGCGTGGAGACGAGGCGACAGCCCGCACACCGGGCGAATAGCCATCCCCGACGTGCACTCTCACCCGGCGACCGCTCGCCCGCGGGGACACCGGGCCTCCGCGGATTTGCGCAACGCCATGGAGAGCGTCGGAGAGGTCGTCGCCGGTGCCCGGCGCGCCTGGCTCGTCACCTCTCAGGACGCCCCCGACGCCGTCGCCTTCCGCAGCGGGCGGAGCGCGAGGACCGCGCTGCCGCGCGAGGTCGCGGACGCGCCGGCCCGGGCGCGCCCGCAAGCGCGATGGGCCTGACCGGCGGTGCGACGCCGGGTCTCCTATCCGGCCTCCGCCTGCTGAACCGCCCGCGGGAGGCGGCCGAGGGCACCCTGGTAGTTTCCGGGCCAGGCTGGTTCGGCCGGTGATGCGTGATCATTACTGGGTGATCTCAGGGAACGAACTCGGGGCCGCTCTCCGGCGCTGGCGCGAGCGTGCGAGCCCGCCGCCGACCAGGTTCGGTTCGGTGGCGGGTTCGCGCACGCCCGGGATGCGCCGGGACGAGCTGGCCGAGGCGGCCGGGGTGTCCGCGGAGTACATCAAGCGGCTCGAGCAGGGGAACGGGCGGCCGTCCGCCCAGGTGCTCAACGCGCTCGCCCGGGCGCTGCGCCTGTCCCACCCGGAGTACGAATACCTGTGTCTGCTCGCCGGGCACCTGCCCGCCCGCGTGGGACGGGTGCCGCACGAGGTGGGCCCCGGTCCGCGGCACCTGCTCGACCGGCTCGGTGACGTGCCGATCTGTGTCCTGGACGCGGCCTGGACGCTGCTGGCCTGGAACGCGGCCTGCGAGGCGATGTGCGGCGTGTCGATGAACGCCGACGGCCGGCGGCGGAACCTGGCCTGGCGCGCGTTCACCGAGGTGGCCGAGCACGCCTGGCAGTCCGCGGCGGAGCGGCGTTTCCGGCAGACGATCGTCGCCGACCTGCGGGCGACCGTGCTGCGGTACCCGGACGACGGCTGGCTGGCGGACCTGGTGGCGGACCTGCGGGCGGTGAGTGAGCCGTTCGCTGCCATGTGGGAGTTGCGGGTCGACCATCGGGACCCGCCCCATCGGCTCACCACGCATCATCCGGTCGCCGGGGAGTTCACCGTCGACTACGACATCATGACGCTCCACGAAGGTGATCTTCGCGCGGTCGTGTACACCGCGGAGCCCGGCACCACCGATGCCGTACGGCTGGCCGCCACCCGCCTGAACTGACCCCTTTTTTCCTCTCTCATGAAGGACGAATGCACATGTTGCTGGACGCTGCCCGTAAGACGGTGCCGACGCTGGCGGAGAACGCGGCACGCACCGAGCACGACCTGACGCCCGCGCCGGACAGCGTGGCGGCGGTGCGGGCCGCCGGCCTGTTCGGCCTCGCGGTGCCGCGCGCGGCGGGCGGGTCGGAGGCCGATCTGCGTACCCTCGTGGAGGTGCTGGTCGAGCTCGGGCGCGGCTGCCCGTCGACGGCCTGGGTCGTCGGCCTGAACGCGGCGAACAAGAGCGTGGCCCGGCTGCTGCTGCCGGACGCGGCCCAGGCCGCGATCCTGGCCGACCCGGACGCGGTGTTCTGCGCCTCCAGCGGTTTCTCGCCGGGTAACCGCGGGGAGCGGGTGCCCGGCGGGCTGCGGGTCTCCGGGCGGTGGGGGATGGCGTCCGGCGCCGAACTGGCGTCGCTCGCGATGGTCGGCGTGCCGCTGCCGGACGGCCCGGTGCCGGCGATGACCCTGCTGCCGCTGGCCGATCTGTCGGTGGAGCGGACCTGGCGCGCGGCCGGTCTCGGCGGTACGAGCAGCCACACGCTGGTCGCCGAGGACGTGTTCGTGCCGGACGAGTTCGTGAGTTTCCCGGACCCCGCCGTACCGCCGCAAGGGCTTCCGCCGACCCCGCTGTTCACCGGCGGCCTGGCCGCGCTCGCCCCGATGATCGGGGCGACGCTCGGGGCGCGGGACCTGGTCGCGGACGCGATCTCCGGCGGCCGGGCGCCGTACATGACCACCTACGCCCGGGTCGCGGACTCCCCGCTCGGCCGGCACTGGTTCACCGAGGCGCTGCAGCGCAGCGAATCGGCCCTGCGGCGTACGGTCAGGGTGGCGGACATCCTCGACGATCTGCCGCCGGGCGGGGAACTGCCGGTCACCGAGCGGATGGCGCTGCGCGTGGAGCTGTCGGCGGCCGCCCGGGAGTGCCGCGAGGCGATGGAACTGCTGCTCGATCTGCACGGGGCGAGCGGTTTCGCCGAGGGCAACCCGCTCCAGCGGTTCTGGCGGGACGTCGCCGTCGGTACCCGGCACCCGTTCTTCACGCCGTACATTCTGGCCGAGGACCACGGCCGGATCACCTTCGACGTGCTGCCGGCCGTGTCGCTCGCCCTTTGAGGTAGCCGGGCCGATCGACCGGTGTCCGCGCCGGCCGGCACCGTCAGTGATCTGTGCTGGCCTGCTGCGCGGCAGCCCGTTCCTCACAGCGCTCGTCCGGCGGACGGGACGCGGACGCTGAGCGCCTCCATGGCGTGGGCTCGCAGTGGCGATTGCGGACGTGACCATAGGCAGAGCCGGCGATGAACCCGGATGTTGACGCGCGTGGCCCGAAGATCATGCCCGCCGATCGGCTTGCCGATGAGGAGCGTGCGGGCTCACGCCGAACGGCGCTCCGGGCCGAGTCGCAGGGTCGTCGCCGCGGCCGCGTCCGTCACCATGGGCCCGACCGCCGAGTCGCCGTACCGTCCGTACTTCGCGCGGTACGCCGCGTCGATCCGGGTGCGCTCCGGGCCGGCGCCGACATCATGGACGGTGACGGCGGCCCGCAGGCCCGGGACCTCGACGGCGGCCCGGCCGGTGTCGCGCACCCGCCCGTACCAGCCGGTGTCTCGCCGGTACCAGGTGCGTACGTACACCTGGTCGCCGGCGCACACCACCCAGATCGGCACCTGGCGCGCCAGGCTGCCGTCCGCGCGTCGGGCCGCGATCCGCAGTTCGCCGGCGGCGTCGATGAGCCGCAGTTCGCCCGGGGCCCAGTTCGCGGCCGTCACCAGGGCACGATGCCGGCGTCGTCGAACATCGCACCGGTCGGGCCGTCGTCGGGGAGCGTGGCGAGCCGGATCGCGATCGCGGCGCCCTCGGCGGCCGTGCTCGTTCCCTGGAAGCCGTTGAAGTCCGTGGCGACGTACCCGGGACAGGCGATGTTGATCTTGATTTTGGTGTTGCTCAGCTCCTTGGCGTACTGCACCGTGACCGCGTTGAGGAAGGTCTTCGACGGGGCGTACGCCCCGCTCTCCCCGCCGAACTCGACGCCGGGCGTGGTCTGCAGGCCGAGCGAGCCGAGATGGCTGGACTGGTTGACGATCCGCGGACGCTGCGCACGTCGCAGCAGCGGCAGCATCGCGTTGGTGACCCGCACGACGCCGATCACGTTGGTCTCCACCACCCGCCGCATCATTTCCGGCGTGGCGGCCGAGGGCGTGTCCGGCCATGTCTCGGTGAGAATGCCGGCATTGTTGACCAGCACGTCCAGTCGCCCGGCATGCTCGGAGAGCAGCGCCGCCGCGGTAGCCACGCTGGCGTCGTCCGTCACGTCGAGCGGCACGCCGAACGCGTCGACGCCGGCCGCGCGGAGCCTCGCCACCGCGTCCTCCCGGCGCCGCGGGTCCCGGGCGCCGACGCCGACGCGATGCCCCAACGCGCCGAGCCCGGCCGCGACCTCGTAACCGATTCCCTTGTTCGCGCCTGTCACCAGCGCGGTCATCGTCTCGCTCATGCCCTCGATGGTGTCCGCGCGCTGGCCGGGGACCAACACCGTCCGCGCCGCGGATCGATACCCAGCGGATATCGATCTGACGTTAGGCTCGCCCGGTGGATACCCGTGAGCTGCAGTACTTCGTCGCGGTCGCCGAGGAGCTGCACTTCGGCCGGGGCGCCCAGCGGCTCGGCATCGCCCAGCCGCCGTTGTCGCGGACGATCAACCGGCTCGAGCAACGGCTCGGGGTACGGCTCCTCGAGCGCACCAGCCGCCGGGTCGGACTGACCGACGCCGGTGCGGTGCTGCTGGCCGAGGGCCGGGTGATCCTCGGCGCGCTGGCCGCCGCCGAGCGCCGGACCCGGCAGGCCGCCACGCACCGGCCCTCGCTCGTCCTGGCCACCAAGACCGCCGCCTCCGACGAACTGCTGGCGAAACTGCTGGACGCCTACGCGGCCGTGCCCGACGCCGTCGACGTGCAACTGCTGCTCTGCGACATGCACCCCCATCAGCACCTGCACAGCGGCCGGGCCGACGTGGCACTGCTACACCAGCCCTACGACTCGACGGACGGGCTGGACATCGAGATCCTGCGGACCGAGGGACAGATCGCGGTCCTGCCCACCTCGCACCCGCTCGCCGGCCGCGCCCACGTCCGGATGTCGGAGGTCACGTCCCTGCCCGGTCTCCCGCCGGCCCGCTGGGCCGCCCTCGACGGCACGTACCCGGACGGACCCGGCGCCGAAGTGCACAATCAGACGCAACTGCTCCAGCTGGTCGCGCTGGGCCGCACCACCGTCATCCTGCCCGAATCCAGCCGCGTCACCCTGCACGACGGCTGCGCCGCCGTCCCGGTGCTGGACGCGCCGCCCGTGACCACGGTCATCGCCTGGCCACCTCACAGCCGCTCCCGCGCCCTCGCCACCCTCGTCCGCGTCGCCGTCGCCCTCTGACCGCACCCCATCCGTTCCCGGGTGGGGCCATCGGGTGTCGACGTAGGTCGGCGCGGCTTGGCGGAACGGGCCACGATGGCCGCATCGTTGAACGGCTACGGCCGGTGTCACCGACGCGCGACACCCGCCGGCCGAGAGCGCCACCCGAAGCGGTGGGCGCTCTCGGCCGGCGAGGCCAGCATGCGGCTGGATGTCGGGTTCGTGTTCATGGCCGTGCGATTCGACCGGATGCGCGCCCGGTGTTACCCCACGTGGTGGCCATGTTCGACGGGACGGCCTCGCTGCGGGACGTCCGGAACGCGGATTACCCGGACGTGACACCCACGTCGGTAGCGGCCTACCTGGCGGGCCCGGGCGCGGCGCACTTCGCGATACCCGAGACGAACTGGCGGCAGGACGAGTGGCCCACCGCGGTCTGACGAACGCGCCGCCCTCATCGGCGATGGAACCCCGGCAGCACGCTGCCGGGGTGGCCGAACCTGTCCGCGGGAGCGTTCCAGGTGGCGGCGACATCTCGCGACCTACGACCTCAGGTGAAATGGATGCGCATCAGTCTGCTGTCAGCCCAGTCCGCCAACCTTGTCGGCCGTATGGTGCCGGGATCGTGGGGCTGGTTGAGGTCGTCGACGATGGCGGCGAGGACCGCCGCGCGTTCGGCCGGGTCGGTGACGGTGGTGGCGTGAGCCGGTAGGTCGGCCTTGACGCCGTTCTTCAGGTGGAAGGTGAAGGCGGGGTGCGCGCGTAGGTTCGCGTTCCAGCCGGTGGGGCCTCCGCCGGCGCCGCTGCACAGGTAGGTGGCGCCGTGGGCGCGGTAGAAGAAGATCTCGATGCGACGGGGTCGTCCGGTGCGCCGCCCGGTGGTGGTGATGTCCACGATCCGTTCGCGGGTGCCGGCCGCGGGCGTGATCTCGATGGCTCGCCTGATCTCCGGCGGCAGGTGCGACAGTGACGTCATGCGGCCTCGTTCTTCAGTGCGGGTCCGAGGAGTGGCCCGCCGTCGACGAGAACGGTTGGGGCGGTGAAGCGGGACATGCGGTCCTCCGCGGGCGAAGCGAGTGGTGAGTCATGCGACTCGCCATGGCGACGGTATGTCACCGCGAGTGGCGAGTCAACCCACTCGCCTCGCTATGCTGGCCGCATGACGACCTATCACCAGCGGGTGGCTCAGCAGAAGCGCGTGCTGATCGTGCGGGCCGCCACGCAGCTGTTCCTCGAGCTGGGCTACGACCGGGCGTCGCTCGCGCGCATCGCCGAGGAAGCCGGCGTGTCGAAGGCGACGTTGTTCAAGCAGTTCCCGACGAAGGCGGCCTTGTTCGACGCCATCGTCATCGACTCCTGGGCCGGTGATGATGACGCCGAGGTGCCGTCCGTGGGCAACCTGGTGGCCGGCCTGACCGCGCTCGGGCGGCATTATGCGGCACTGTTGGGCCGGCCGGGGATGGTGGATCTGTTCCGTATCGTCATCGCCGAGTTGCCCCGCTTTCCGGAGCTGGCCAAGGCGCACTTCGCAGAGGGCAAGCTGCCGTACTTCGAGACGGTGCGGACTTAC
This sequence comes from Catenuloplanes nepalensis, assembly GCF_030811575.1. GTDB lineage: Bacteria > Actinomycetota > Actinomycetes > Mycobacteriales > Micromonosporaceae > Catenuloplanes > Catenuloplanes nepalensis. The sequence goes on from NZ_JAUSRA010000001.1 coordinate 1,914,124, forward strand.
CTCGTTGCCGAGCACGACGCGGGGACGGCGGACATCGCGGATCCGCAGATGGCCGCCACGCAGTTCCTCGGGATGATCTCCAACTACCTGTTCTGGCCGAGCCTGGTGGTCCCGGGATGGACGGTGACTCCGGAGCGCGTGATCGCGGTGGTGGACGACGCCGTCCGCACCATGGCCGCGCGATACGCCCGGCCCGCAAACCGATAGAAACGACAGCTCGGGGCTCAGGTGAACACGCAGCCGACCGGATCGCGCAGCACGTTGAGGATGTACGTCCGCAGAACCTCCCGCCGATCGCCGCGGCGCGCCGGATGGCTGGGCGGTGAACCACGTCTGCGATCCGCGAGAGCTGCGCCGGCGTCGGCCGCTGCTCCCACGCCGGCAACTGCTCACGCTCGTGATCAGTGAGCACGACAGGCACTGCTTCTCGGAGAAGGCAGAACCTAACCGTGCCCACTGAGAACGTCTGAGGACTCAGCACACCAGGCGTTGGCCGCCGGGTGTCACTTGACGACGCGCACGGGCGTCGTCGAGGTGAATCGCTGCTGTTCGCCCCTGTTCAGCAGGTCCGCGGAGAGCGTCAACGCCACCGCGTCTCCTTCCGGTACGTTGTTGTCGAGGTCGGCCTTGTCGAAGATCGCGGTGAGGGTGCCGCCGATCACCGTCGCCCGGACGGCCGTGACGGGCGCCCTCGACAGCGGTGTGCTCAGGACGACGTCGCCGTCGAGGCGGTAGCCGGCCGGAACGCGAAGCGTGGCCGCGACGGTGCCCCGCACGCCGGTGAAGATCCCGGTCGGCGAGCCGAGGTCGATGGTGGAGGGCAGGAACCGCAACGCTCCCGGCAGATCCCGTGGCGTCGGGTACACCTCGATCTTGCCGGCCGGGCGGGGATCGGTGCAGTCGTTGAAGTAGTACTCCCCGGCCCGGCCGAACGTGAACTCGAAGGTCTCTCCCGGATCCAGCCGGGGGTTGAACAGCCCTTCGAAGTACTGGGTCGCGCAGTGCGGCAGCCGGTTCGGGAAGTTCGGGAAGGTCTCCGCCCCCGGGTTGCGGAACGTCACCGTGGTTCCCACCGGCACCCGGAGGTGGGTCGGGGCCATGCCGCGCTGGGAGGTGCTGTCCGCCGCCGGCGCGGTGTCCGTCGTACGGTCCTGGCGGCCCAGGTAGACGGTGTTGTTCACCGTCGCTCCCTCGACCGGCCCGCCCTGGACGGGCCGGCGGATGGTGAGCGGCGCGGTGTCCGGGCCTTCCTGGCTGCCCGACTCGGTGGTGTGGGTGCCGCCGAGCTTGAACGCCCAGAGCGAGTCGCCCTGGGTCACCGACGCGCCGTACGGGTTCGTGGCCCCGGCGGCGAGGACGGCGACGTACTGCTCCCCGCCGGCCGTGTAGGTGATCGGCGCTCCGGAGATGGCCGAACCGGTCTGGAACTGCCACAGGATCGTGCCCTTGCGGGCGTCCATGGCCAGCAGGCGGCCGTCGGCCTGGCCGACGAACAGCAGGTCGCTGGCGGTGGTCAGCGGGCCCTGGCCGTGCGCCATGTCGGTGCCGAGGTGGTTGCGCCACCTCACCTCGCCGGTCGAGGCGTCGTAGGCGAGGATGCCGCCGGTCTGGTACTGGCCGATCGCCCGCTGACCGTTGGAGGCGGCGCCGTTCCAGTGCGCGGCCGGGTTGGTGCCGTACGGGAAGTAGACCAGGTTCGTGCGGTGGCTGTAGGAGTTGTTCGACCAGTCACCACCTCCGTTGGGGCTGGTGGTCGACAGGATCGGCAGGTCCCACTGCGGGTCGTAGAGGCAGCCGCGACGGTGGTCCGTGCGGCCCTGGGGGTAGGTCAGGAACGGCTCGTCCGCCGCGACGTAGCTGTCCGGGTTGAAGACCAGATTGCCGTTCGCGTCGGCCTGATAGCCGTTGTAGTTGGGCACGGCCCGCCACGGGTCACCGGGTACGGTGCGCGGGTCCAGTTTCTGCCAGACGAGGCATTCGGGCAGCAGGCGCTTCACGGGGAACGGCTGGGTGGCGGCGTTCTTCTGCCGTGAGTCCTGGATCATCGGTCGCTCGGTGACGGGGAGCACGGGCCTGCCGTCGGTGCGGTCGAGGACGAGCTGGTGACCCGACTTGCTGCCGTAGAACAGCGCTTTGCGGTGCCGGCCGTCGACGGTGATGTCGGCCAGGGTCGGCGGGTGGACGTTGTCCATGTCCCAGATGTCGTGCCGGATCGACTGGTAGTGCCACCGGTACGCGCCGGTCTTCAGGTCGACCGCGACCACGGTGTCGGAGAACAGGTTGTCGCCCGGGCGCAGCGAGCCGTCCTGCGAGGTGCGGCAGCTGCGCGGGTTGCCGAAGGTCATGTAGTAGAGGCCGAGGGCCGGGTCGGCGGCGCCGTGCATCCACGGCGTGGCACCGCCCTCGAGGTTGCACTCGGTGCCGTCCGGCAGCACGGGACCCCAGGTGGCGCCGGCGTCGACGGAACGGCCGTTGACGTCGGTGAAGATCATGCCGCGTCCCGGGCCGCCGAAGAAGTGCCACAGGTAGCCGCCGTCGGCGGCACGCACCGCCACCACCGCGGCGCGGTCGCCGTTGGCCGCGTGGGCGTAGACGACGCCGTCGTGGTGGACGGTCGCGACCCGGTCGATGCTGCCCAGGTCGACACCGGCCTGGACCGATGGCTGCACAGCCCAGACCTGCCGGCCGGTGTCCTTGTCGAGGGCGACGACGCGATCGCCGTCGGCCAGCGTGTAGACCTTGCCGTCGCCGATGGAGACGCCGCGTCGGGTGTCCGCGGTCGCGAAGCCCTCCGGCGCCCACTTCCACCGGGGTGCACCGGTCGCACCGTCGACCGCGATGACCTCGCCCCCGGGGGTGTCGGTGTAGATGACGCCGTCGGCGACGATCGGTGTGGTCTGCTGGCCGACGTCGTCGGTGGCCGGCGCGACCGCGGAGACGTGTGTGCGCCAGGCCGGGCCGAGCCTGTCGAGGTTGCGCGCGGCGATCTGGGTCAGCCCCGAGTAGTGCTGGTTGCCGAGGTTGCCGCCGACGGTCGGCATGTCCGCGCCCGTCGGTTCCAGGCCGGGAGAGCCGGTGCCCGGCCGCTCCGGGATCTGGGCCAGGGCGCCCGGCGGGCCGGCGGTGACGGCGAGGACGAGCAGGACCGGCACGAGGGTACGTGGTCTCATCGGATTCCTTCCGCTTCGGTGTCGTGCGGGGCGGCGGGCTGTGCGGGATGCTCGCCGAGGTAGGTCGGCCGGACCGCCGGTGGGACCGGTCCCTTGTTGCGCCGGCCCTGGCCGGTCTCCTCCCAGGCGTGGGCGAGGATGCCGACGCTGCGGCTGAGCACGAACAGCCCGCGGGCCAGGGGGGCGGGAAAGCCGAGTTCGGCGTGGATCACCGCGGTCGCACCGTCGATGTTCATCGGTACGGGTCTGCTGCGCCCCTTGTTGAGTGCCGTCTCGACGGCCAGCGCCGCGCGCAGGTGATCGCCGGGGACCGTACCGTCGTCGACGGCCTGTTCCACCAGGCTCAGCAGCGGGTCGCGGCGCGGATCCCGGGTGTGGAACCGGTGCCCGAAGCCGGGTAGGTAGCGCACGCCGCGGGCCCGCCAGGCGGCGATCACCTCGGTCGCGGCCTCGTCGATAGCGGCGGAGCCCGCCGCGGCGTCCAGGACGTCGTCGAGCAGTTCCACGCACTGCTGGCCCGCGCCGCCGTGCGAGTCGCCGAGCGTGTTGACGGCGCTGGCCATGGCGTTGTTGAGGCCGACGCCGCAGGTCGCCGCCATGCGTGCGATGGCGATCGACGGGGCGTGCGGGCCGTGGTCGACACCGGCCACGAGCGCCGCCTCCAGCAGGCGTGCCTGACGGCCGGTGGGGCGCTCGCCGCGGACCATCAGCCAGATCATCGCCCCGAAGCCGATCTCGCCGATCAGGTCCGCGACCGGGATGCCGCGCAGTTCGATGTGATCGGGCTCGATGCGGGAGACGGCCGTACCCCACCAGTCAGCGACTTCGATGTCCGTCATGCGGGCACTGTAGCTGAGGTCCGTAGAGCGGTCTAGAAAGACTGCTCAGTGGTCCAGAGTCGTCGGTTGCGTCGCGAGAAGCGTGGTCCCTATATTGATGAAGACCTCACAGTGGTACGGATGGTCCGCACAGCGGACCGAGAGGCGGACATCATGGCGAAACTTCCCCGGCGCGCGGTCCTGCACGGCGCCGCCGCCACCGCAGCGGCCGTCGCGGCGGCCACCACCGCGCCCGCACCGGCGGAGGCCGGCACGGGCTCGCACCACGCGGGCGGTCGCGAGCCGACGGTGAAGCAGCCGGTCACCACGAACGTCCCGCGCGGGCAGGCCGACCACTTCGACCCGTACTACAACGTCGTGCGCGGTCAGGTGCCCGCGTCCTACCACCCGTGGGTGGCCAACCGGCAGGACCGCGTGCTGCTGTACACCCGGACCGCCGGCCCCCGGCACGCCCACCTCGGCCCGGCGTTGCCGGCCGGGCTGAACCCGCCGCTCACCGCGGCGCACGTGCTGCAGAACGCCGTCATCAGATGGATGGGCGAGGTGGGCGTCGCCGTCGACTGGACCGAGGAGGTGACCCGGCTGCCGGGAATCGGCAGCACCTACAAGGCGGTCGTGTTCGGCAGCACCAGCCGCGACACCCTGTGGAAGCACGGCACCGCGGTGGATCCGGCCGCGGCGGTGAACACCACCACCGGGGCGCACCTGGACGCCGGCAGGACCGCACTGCGGCAGTACGTGCGCGCCGGGGGCGGCTTCGTCGGCATCCACAACGCGATCGGCGGCACGGAGTACAACTGGCCCTACTACGAGGGTCTGTGCGGTGGCACCCAGTACTACGACCACGGCGCCAACCAGGACGGCACGATCGTCACCCTCGCCCGGGACTCCTCGACGCAGGGGCTTCCGGCGCGGTGGGCCTTCAGGGACGAGTGGTACAACTGGCTGCCGTTCCCGACCCGGGTGAAGTTCCTGCTCGCCGTCGACGAGTCCAGCCTCGCCACCAGGTCGGCCACGCACCCCGGCCACGGCCGCTTCCACCCGATCTCCTGGTGTCAGTACTACGACGGTGGCCGCTCCTGGGTCGCCGCCCTGGGGCACGACTCCGCCGCCTACGTCGACGGGTCCGGCTTCCCCGGGCAGGAGTTCTTCAAGAAGCATGTCGTCAACGGGATCCTGTCCGCGATGGGAGATCTGCCCTTCTGCGTCTGAGCGGCTTGACATCGCATGGGCCGGCGTCGATAACTAACGTACCTGTTCGTACATTAGGAGGTCGCCTGATGGCCCGACGGCGGCGGCATGGTGGTTTCCCAGGGCGCCGCGTCGTTCCAGCGGACGTATCAGGACTGCGCCGAGCCCGCCCGCGGGCGCTCGTGCCGCCGGTCCGCCTCCCGCCAGCGAGCGAGCAGCTCCGGCAGGGAGTCGTTGTGCTCGCCGAGCACGGGCGGGGCCGACGGGGGAGTGAGGGCCTCGCCGTCGTGGAGCACCCCGCTGCCGCTGACCCGCAGCGCGCCGTCGGTGCGCGCCGTCGCCGCGCCGGGTGTTCCCGGGGGGTACGGCAGGTCGGTGAAGAAGCCGCGGCCGGCCACCTGGTCGGCGGCGACGGCCTGCGCGACGGTGAGGATGCGTGCGGCGGGCACGCCCGCGGCCGGCAGGATCCGTTCCCAGTCCGCGGCGGGCCGCGCCCGCAGTGCCACGTTGAGTTCCTCATTGAGTCGCGCGCGGTGCTGCTTGCGCGCCTCCCGCCCGGCGTAGTGCGGGTGGCTGATCAGGTCCTCGCGCCCGACCAGCCGGCACAGCGTCTCGAACTGCTCCTGGCGATTCGCCGCGATGTTGAGCGGTCCGTCGGCGGCGGTGAACGTGCCGGACGGGGCGGCGGTCGCGTTCTGGTCGCCCATCGGCTGTGGTTCGGTGCCGCTGACCACGTAGTTGGAGACGGCCCAGCCCATGGCCGACAGCGACGCCTCCAGCATGGACACGTCGAGGAAGCGGCCGCGCCCGTCGTGCCGGCGCCCGGCCAGGGCCGCGGTGATCGCCAGGGCGGCGCTCAGACCGCCGACGGTGTCGGCCACCGGGAAGCCGACCCGCAGCGGCGCGGTCTCCGGCGTACCGGTGATGCTCATCATGCCGGACAGTCCCTGGATGATCTGGTCGTAGGCGGGTGCCTGACTCATCGGTCCCGACTGGCCGAACCCGGTGATCGCGCAGTAGACGAGGGCGGGGTTGAGCGCGCGCAGGCGTTCCCACGGAAAGCCCAGCCGGGCCAGCACCCCGGCACGGTAGTTCTCCACCAGCACGTCGGCATGGGTGACCAGCTCGGTGAAGTGCTCCCGGCCGGTGGAGTGCTTGAGGTCCAGCTCGACGGACTTCTTGCCGGCGTTCTGGGCGAGGAAGGAGGCGCCGAGCCCGGCGGCGTTCAGCTCGGGATCGGGGCCGAGCCGCCGGGCCAGGTCGCCGCGGCCCGGCACCTCGACCTTGACCACCTCCGCACCGAGCAGCGCGAGGTGGTAGGTGCAGTAGGGCCCCGCGAGGACGTTGGTCAGGTCAAGGACCCGGACGCCGTCCAGTGGCCGCTCGTGCATGCGGAGGTCTCCTTCCGACGGGCTCCGCCGGGCCGTGCCAGGCCGGGCGGAGAGCTAGAACGACGAGCCCAGGGGATGGTCGAAGCCGCGCTCGTTGAGTTGCGCGGCCGCGTCGATCAGCGCCTTGGCGAAGGCGCCGACCCGCTCGTCGGTGAAGCGGACGGTGGGGCCGCTGAGGGTCAGGGCCGCCACGACGGTGCCCGAGCGGCCCAGGATGGGCACGGCGACCGCGGACAGCCCGGCTTCGCGCTCCCCGTGGCTGACCGCGAAGCCCGCCGCCGTGGCCTCGTCGATCCATTCGCGCATCCGGCGTACGTGACCGTCGCCGTACGGCGAGGAGCGGGCGACGCGGTCCAGCAGGGCGGGTGTGGCGTTGCGCAGCAGCACCTTGGCCGACGCGCCGGCCCACAGCGGCAGTTCGTCGCCGACATGGACCACGTGCCGCAGCGGTTGCGGGCTCTCCTGCTGGGCGATGCACACGCGCACGATGTCGCGTACGACGTAGACGTTGACGGTCTCCCGTTCGCCGGCGGCCAGTGCGCGCATCAGCCGCTGGGTCTCCGGTGGCAGCTCCCATCCCCGCCGGGCCAGGTGCGCCCACCGCCACAGCCCGGGCCCCGCCATGTAACCGGTGTTGGTGGCCCACAGCAGGCCGCTCTGCTCCAGCGTGTGCACGATGCGGATGACGGTGGTCTTGGCCAGGCCGGTGGCCGCCACGATGTCGCGCACGGCGATCAGCGGACGGTCCTCGGTGAGCAGCGACAGGATGTCCAGCGCGCGCTGGATGCTGCGCACGCCCTGGGCGTCGGGGGTCTCGGGCACTGTCGCTCACTTTCCTCAACGGTGCCGCGAGGCACCGGGGCCGGGTCGAAGACACCTCAGATTGTGCCGTCCGGCGGCCCGTGTCATCGGCTGGCAACTTTTCGACACCCACCTATTGCCTTCGGCTCGCGGCCAACCGTACGTTACACCGGAGTCCGCACAGTGGTCCAGAAAACCATCTGTGGTCCGCTTGATGGACCGCCGAGGAGGTGTGATGGTCGTGCAAGCTCCGGCTCTCATCGCCGGCACATGGATCGGGGACGGCCCCGCGGCCGAGCGGGTGGGGCCGTACACCCGCGCGGTGGTCAGCCGGGCCCGGGTCGCCGGCCCCGGCGACGCCCGGACCGCGGCCGAGTACGCGAAGGCCCACGCCCGTGCGGTGGCCCGGCTCGCCCCGGCGACCCGTGCCACCGTGCTGGAGCGGGCCGCCGCCCTGGCCGTGGAACGGCGCGACGACCTGGCCCGGCTCATCGCCCTGGAGTTGGGCAAGCCGCTCAAGGACGGCCGCGGCGAACTCGTCCGGGTGGCGGACACCTTCGCCGTCTGCGCCGCCGAGGCACGGCAGATCGGCGGCGACGTGCTGCCGGTGGCCGGCTGGGAACGGGGCGTGGGCACCACCGCACTGACCCATCGGGCCCCCGCGGGTGTGGCGCTGGCCATCACCCCGTTCAACGCCCCGGCCAACCTGCTCGCCCACAAGCTCGGCGCCTCGTTCGCCGCCGGCAACAGCACCATCGTCAAATCCCCGCCGCAGGCGCCCGCCGTGACGACGGCGGTCGTCCAGCTGCTGCTCGACGCCGGCGCGCCCCTGGAATCGGTGCAGCTGCTGCACGGCGGCGGTGAGATCGGCGCCGAACTGTGCGCGGCACCCGAGGTCGCGGTCATCAGCTTCACCGGCAGCGCCGAGACCGGGGCCGCCGTGGCCCGCGCGGCCGGCGCCAAGCGACTCGTCCTGGAACTGGGCGGCAACGCCGCCACCATCGTCTGCGACGACGCCGACCTGGCCGCCGCCGCACAGGTCTGCGCCCGCACCGGATACAGCAACTCCGGCCAGAGCTGCATCTCGGTCCAGCGCGTCTACGTGGCCCGGCAGTGCTTCGAGGAGTTCGTCGACCTGCTCTCCGCACAGGTCGCGGCGCTGAAGGTCGGAGATCCGCTCGACCCGGACACCGACGTCGGGTCCATGGTGGACGAGCGGGCCGCCGACCGCGTGCTCGGCTGGGCCGTCGACGCGGCCGCGCGGGGCGCGCGCATCACCGTCGGCGGCACCCGGGACGGCGCCACCCTCCACCCCACCGTGGTCGCCGGTCCGCCCGCCGACGCCGCGGTGGTGACCAGGGAGGTGTTCGGCGCGCTGGTCGCGGTCCTGCCCTTCGACGACTTCGACGACGTGCTCGCCACCTGCAACACCAGCCGTTTCGGCCTGCAGGCCGGGCTGTTCACCCACCACCTGGGCCGCATCCTCACCGCCTGGCGCGAGCTCGAGGTCGGTGGTCTGGTCGTCAACGGCTCCTCCAACTTCCGGCTCGACCACGTGCCGTTCGGCGGGGTCAAGGACTCCGGCTTCGGCCGCGAGTCGCCGCGCTGCATGGTCGAGGACTACACGGTGATCAAGACACTCCTGGTCCGTGGCCCGTCGATCTGGGGAGAGAACTGATGGCATCACGTACCGCCGCCGACGCCCTCGTCGCGCAGCTGGCCGGGTACGGCGTCGAGCACATCTTCGGCACCTGCGGGCACACCAACATCGCGCTGCTCGACGCGCTGGGCCGCAGCGACATCGAGTTCGTCATCGCCCGCCACGAGCAGACCGCCGCGCACGCCGCCGACGGCTACGCCCGCGCCACCGGCAAACCCGGTGTCGTGCTCATGCACGTCGGTCCCGGCATGATGAACGCGGTCACCGGTGTGGCCACCGCCGCGCTGGACTCGGTCCCGCTGGTCGCGATCGCGGGCGACATCCCCTCCTACATGTACGGACGGCATCCGCACCAAGAGGTCAACCTGCACGCCGACGCCGACCAGGCGGCGATCTACCGCCCGTTCGTCAAGCGCGCGTGGCAGGTCCAGCGACCCGAGGACCTGCCCCGTTTCACCGAGCGCGCCTTCTGGACCGCCACCTCCGGCCGGCCCGGCGCCGTGCTGCTGGACGTGCCGATGGACATCTTCTCCCGGCCGGCCTCGCCGGCGGCCCATCCGCTGCCGTTGTCCGTGACCCGCCCCGATCTCGCCTCGGCGGACGCCGACCGGATCGCCGCCGCGCTCGTCTCCGCGCAACGACCGCTGATCTACCTCGGCGGCGGGCTCGGCGGCCCGGACGGGCGGCGCGCGCTGCGCGAACTGGCCGAGCATCTCGACATCCCGGTCGCCCATTCGCTGATGGCGAAGGGGTCCCTGCCCGACGATCACCCGCTCGTGATGGGCATGACCGGCTTCTGGGGGCTGGCGGAGACCAACGCCTACGCCCGGGACGCCGACGTCGTCCTGGCCATCGGCACCCGCTTCGCCGAGACCGACTCCAGCTCCTGGGATCCCGCCTACACCTGGCGCTTCCCGCCGGGCCGGCTGGTGCAGATCGACATCGACCCGGCCGAGATCGGCCGCAACTACCCGGTCGAGATCGGCGTGGTGGCCGACGCCGGTTCCGCCGTCCGGCAGATCCTCGCCGCGGTGCGGCTCGCGGACCGGGTGGATCGCCCGCGGCTGCGCGAGCGGATCCGCGCGGTGCGCACCGAGCTGTTCGCCGCGAGCGCCGAGCGGGGCCGCAGCGACCAGTTCCCGCTGCGCCCGGAACGCATCCTCAGCGACGTGCGCGCGGTCCTGCCCGACGACGCGGTCCTGGTCACCGACGTCGGCTGGAACAAGAACGGCGTCGCCCAGTGCTACCCGCTGCCCGAACCGGGCCTGTTCATCACTCCCGGTGGCGCCTCGACGATGGGCTTCGGTCCCGCCGCGGCGGTCGGCGTGCAGCTGGCCGACCGCGACCGCGTGGTGGTCGCCCTGATCGGCGACGGCGGCATGAGCGCCCAGCTGCCCGCGCTGCCGATGGCGGTCGAGCAGGGGCTGCCCGTCATCTTCCTGGTCATGAACAACCGGGCCCACGGCACCATCAGCGACCTGCAATCGAGCAACTTCGGCCGCAGCTACGGCTGCGACTTCACCGACCCGGACGGCGAGCCCTACAGCCCCGACTTCGCCGCCCTCGGCCGTGCGTGCGGCGCCGACGGCTACGACATCGCCGAGCCCGGCGACCTGGCGGCCGCGTTGAAGGCCGCCGTCGAACGCCGCCGGCCCGCCGTCATCGACGTGCCCATGGTCAACGAACCGGTGCCCACCCCGGGCCACTGGAACATCAAGGACATCTACCAAGGTCATTTCTCCTGATTGAGGTGAGTCGCATGATCCATCGACGTGCCACCGCCGTGACGGCCGCCGTCGCCTCCCTCGTCCTGGCCGCCGGGTGCAGTGCCCCCGGCGGCGGCGACGAGTCGTCCGGCGACGACTCCGGACCCATCAAGATCGCTCTTGTCGACGCGCAGAGCGGCCAGCTCAGCTCGCTCGGCGCGTGGGAGCTCAAGGGCGCCCGGCTCGCCGTGGACGAGTGGAACGCCCGGGGCGGCATCAACGGACGTCAGATCGCGCTCGACGTCTTCGACGACCAGGGCGACCCGACGATCGGTACCAACCTCGCCCGCAAGATCGACAGTGAGGGCTACCTGGCCATGATCGGCACCGCGGAGAGTGCGGTCACCATCGCGATGGCACCCATCCTCGAACAGGCCGAGATCCCGAACATCACCTCCGGCCAGTCGCCCGGCTTGGTCGCCACCGGCAGCGACTTCCTCTTCCTCAACGGCCCGACCAGCACCACCTACGACGAGACGCTGGCCGAGCACATCGTGGACCGGCAGGGCACCAGGAACATCGCGATGATCACCAACAACGGCGGGTACGGCAAGGGCGAGCACGACGCGTTCCTGGAGGCACTGCGCAAGCGCGACGTCACGCCGGTCGCCGACCAGGTGGTCACCACCGACCAGAAGGACTTCAGCGCCGTCCTCACCGGGATCCGGCAGAAGAACCCCCAAGTGATCTTCCTCGGCGCGGAGGAGGTCGAATCCGGTCTGATCGTCAAGCAGGCCCGCGACCTCGGCATCACCGCCACCTTCGCGGGCGCGGCACCACAGGGCACGCCGGTCTTCATCGACACCGCCGGCGCGGACAACGCCGAGGGCACCATCGTCAGCTCGCCGTACCTGAGCAACGACATCAGCGACGCGTCGAAGACGTTCGCCGCGGCGTACAAGGCCACGTTCAACGAGGACGCCGAGCTGCACGGCGCCAAGGCGTACGACGGCACGCAGATCCTGCTCACCGCGCTGAAGACCAGCAACGTGGCGACCGGCAGGGAACTCGCCGACGCCATCCGCGCCACCCGGTACGCCGGGCTGCTCGGCGACTTCGCGTTCGATCAGACCGGCGTCGGCATCTTCGCGACGTCCGTCGGCGTCATCCGCGACGGCAAGCTCGTCGCCGCCACCAGCTGACCGGTGATCCCGGTGCCCGCCCGGCGCCGGGATCCGCCATCCAAGGAGAGCCATGCAGGTCTTTCTGCAGACCGTCGTGGGCGGGGTCAGTCTCGGTGCGGTCTACGCCCTGGTGGCACTGGGATTCTCGCTGGTCTACCGCACCATGGGCCTGGTCAACTTCGCGCACGGCAACGTGGTGACCGTCGGCGCCTACCTCGCCTCCACCTTCTATCTCTCCAGCCGACTGCCGTTCGCGCTGGCCATGGCGGTCGCGATCGGTCTCACCGGTGCGATCGGCCTGATCATCGAGCGGGTACTGCGGCCGCTGGAGAACCGTGACTTCGACCTGATGCTGATCGGCACCATCGGGTTCGGCATCGTGCTCGACGCGCTGATCATCATGATCTGGGGCGCGACGGGCCGGGCCGTCCCGTCCCCGGTGCCGTCCGCGCCACTGGACGTGTTCGGGCTGCGCATCCGCACCTACGACCTGGTGGTCCTCGCCATCGCCGCGATCGCCACCGTGCTGCTGGTGCTCTTCCTGTCCAGGACCAAGACCGGCGCCGCGATGCAGGCGGTCGCCATGGACCACGAGGCGGCCACCGCCGTCGGCATCCACGTCGGGCGCAGCAACGCCGTCGCCTTCATGATCGGCGCCGGTCTCGCCGCCCTGGCCGGCGGGCTGGTCGGCCCGCTGCTCTACGTCAGCCCGGCGCTCGGCGGAACGCTCGGCATCAAGGGCTTCGCGGCCGCGATCCTCGGCGGCTTCGGCAGCATCCCCGGCGCCATCGCGGGTGGGCTCGCCATCGGCATTCTCGACTCCTTCACGGCAGGACACTTCCAGGGCTACTCCGAACTGGTCACCTTCCTGATCTTCACGGTGATCATCATGGTGCGGCCGACCGGCGTCTTCGGAGAGCGGACGGTGAACCGGGCATGAGACATCGCATCGCCGCGATCGCGTTGATCGGCGTGCTGGCCTGGCTGCTGCCGTACGGCCTGGACTCCTACGCCATCCACGTGGCCAACGTCATCCTCATCTTCGCCATCCTCGCGATCGGCCTCGGGCTGTGCATGGGCGTCGGCGGCCAGGTGAACCTGGCACAGGTCGCGTTCTTCGGCGTCGGCGCCTACACCACCGCGATCCTCACCACCCGGGCCGGCCTCGGCTTCTGGACCTCGGCGCTGCTGGCGATCGCCGCGGTGGTGGCGATCGGCCTGGTGGTCGGCACACCCGCGCTCCGGGTCCAGTCCCACTACCTCGGCATCGTCACGCTCGGGCTGGCACTGGCCTTCACCAACTGGGTGACCAACGCGACCGTCTCCGGCGGCGCGGAGGGCATCTCGGGGATCCCGGCGCCCACCCTGCCCGGCATCGACCTTTCCGACGAGTACCTCTACTACTACCTCGAACTCGTCGTCTTCGCGGTGGCGCTCGGGTTCGGCCTGTTCGTCGTGCGCACCGGGCTGGGCCGGCGGATGCGGGCCATGCGCGACGACGCGCTGGCCGCGAGCGCGCTCGGCGCCGAGGTCCCGATGCTGCGCATGGTCGCGTTCGTGCTGGCCAGCGTCTACGGCGGGCTCGGCGGGGTGCTCTACGCGGGGCTGATCCGCTACGTCGCGCCGGAGTCCTTCGGCATCGCGAACATGTTCCTGCTGCTCGGCATGGTGATCATCGGCGGCCGGCAGAGCCTGATCGGCTGCGTGGCCGGCGCGGTCGGGCTGTCGCTGGTCCGCGAGACCCTCGTCGACCATCCCACGATCGCCCAGATCGGCTACGGCGCCGTGGTCGTCCTCGTGGTGGTCTTCGCGCCCACCGGCCTGGCGGGCCTACCGGCCAGGCTCCGCGACGCGATCACCCGGCGTCGCGGACGGCAGGGCACGGCGGCGCAACTGCGCCCCTTCCAGCCGTACGCGGAGGCCGCCCCGGCCGGCGGCGACGACCCGGTGCTGCGTGTGGACACGGTCAGCATGCAGTTCCGCGGCCTCAAGGCACTCGACGCGGTCTCCCTGACCGTCGCCGCGGGGGAGATCCGCGGTGTCGTCGGACCGAACGGCTCCGGCAAGACCACGCTGTTCAACGTGATCAGCGGTCTCTACCGGCCGACCCGCGGCCGGGTCGAGTTCCGCGGCCGTGACCTGACCGGCCGGGCGCCGTACCGGATGGGCCGGGCCGGCATGTCCCGCACGTTCCAGAACCTGCGGCTGTTCGGCGACCTCACCGTGGAGGAGAACCTGCTGGTCGCGCTGGATCGCAGCGGCACCGCACAGAGCTGGCGCTACCTGCTGCGGCCGATCAGCGTGCTGCGCCGGGACCGGGAACTGCACCGGCAGGCCCGGGAGGTGCTGGACCGGTACGGGCTCACCGAGTTCGCCGGACTCGCACCCACCGCGTTGCCCTACGGCATCCAGCGGCGCGTCGAGATCGCCCGGGCGGTGGCCACCTCACCCACGCTGCTGCTGCTCGACGAACCGGCGGCCGGCCTCAACGGCGAGGAGGTCCGCCAGCTCAGCGAGATCGTCCGCTCGATCCGGGCCGGCGGCATCACGGTCATCATCATCGAGCACAACATGGGCCTGGTCATGTCGCTGTGTGAACGGGTCACCGTGCTGGCCGGCGGCCGGGTCATCGCCGAGGGCACCCCGGCCGAGGTGGCCGCCTCACCCGCCGTCGTCGAGGCCTACCTCGGCGACTCCATGTCCGTCGACGACCTGCCGGATCTCTCCCAGGAGGCCAGCCGATGACCGGCACGCTCACCCAGACCGCGGCCACGCTCACCGTGGAGAACCTGACCGTCCACTACGGCGGCGTGTGCGCCGTACGCGACCTGAGCTTCGCCGTCCCGGCCGGCGACGCCGTGGGCGTCATCGGCGCGAACGGCGCCGGGAAGACCTCCACCCTCAAGGCCGTGATGGGCCTGATCCCGCGCACGGTCGGCGCGCTGCGCTTCGGCGACGTGGACCTGAGCCGGGTGAGCGCCCGCGACATGGTCCGGCACGGCATCGGCTACGTGCCGGAGGGCCGGCACGTCTTCCCCGGCCTGCCGGTGGAGAAGAACCTGCTGCTCGGCGCGTACGCCCGCAGGTGGAACGCCGAGACCCGCACCACCCTGGACGAGGTGTACGCGCTGTTCCCGGTGCTCGGCGAGATGCGGGCCCGGCTGGCCGGGGCACTCTCCGGCGGCCAGCAGCAGATGCTGGCCATCGGCCGCGCGCTGATGTCCCACCCCCGGCTGCTGCTGCTCGACGAACCGTCGATGGGCCTGTCGCCGAAGCTGGTCGAGGACATCGTCGCGGTCCTGCAGCGGCTGCGCGCCGAGGGCCTCGGCATCCTGCTCGTCGAGCAGAACGCCAAACTCACCTTCGAGGTGACCAACCGGTGCCTGGTGGTCGACAACGGCGAGGTGGCGATGACCGGCACCTCCGGGCAGCTACGCCGCGACCCCCGGGTACGCCGCATCTACCTGGGCCTGTGACCGGCCCCCGCCACGTGAGGGAACACCGGCCCGCATGCCCGGCGGCGCGGCGGGGTCCGTGGCGGCCGGTGCATCGGGCACGACCGCACCAGGCGTGACTCGAGCCGGGCGCCGGTCATCGCCGCCGGGGCAGGGTGGTGCAGTCGGAGACCGCGGGTAGGCCGGCCAGCCGGTGGCCGAGCCAGTCCACGGCGGTGTCCTGGTCGGTGAGCAGCGGCCCGAAGTGGTTGAGCAGCGCGCTGCTGCCCCGGGGAAGGGTGAGCGGGGCGTAGACGACGGTGCCGCCGAGATCGCACCAGGCGGTGGCCATCGCGCGTGCCTGGGCGTGCGGGACGAGGTTGTCGTTGACGCCGGTGGCGACGCGGACGACGCCGGCCGGCCTGCGGGTGCCGATGAGCTGGTCGTCGACGAAGGCGCGCAGGCGGGGCTCGGTCCGGATGATGTCGGTGACCGACTCGCCGTTCGTGGTCCACGCGGTGCTGCGCCGTCCGGCGTAGGTGAGGATCGCGTCGCCGACGCACATCGTGGACAGGTCGGCGAGCACGGCGCGGCCGGCGTCGTTGAGGTACCGGTCGACCAGCGGTGCCAGGTCCGGCCGGGACTGCAGGAATCCGTTGACCGACCAGCCGAGCGCGCCCAGCAGTTCGCTGCCGTCGATCGCCGCGGTGACCTCGGTCAGGTCGGCCGGTGGCGCGCCCGCGTAGGTGGCTCTCAGCGGGACGTCGGGTGCGTAGGCCGGGTGGAGTTCGGCCGCCGCGGCGACCGCGCCGCCGCCCTGGCTGTAGCCGTAGAGGCCGACGGCGGACCGGGCGGTGATGGAGGTGTGCGGCAGTGCCCTGGCGGCGCGGGCGGCGTCGAGGACGGCGTGGGCGCTGTCGACCCGGTTGACGTAGGTGTGCAGCCGGTCGGTGGTGCCGAGGCCGACGTAGTCGGTCTGTACGACGGCGATGCCCTTGGCCAGCAGCCGGTAGATCGCGAGGATCTCGTACCCGACCGAGATCGTGCTCTGTTCGTGGCCGATGCCGAGGATCAGGCCTTTCTGCAGTGCCAGGGAGGTGGAGCACTGGTCGCCCTGGCCCATGGTGCCGGGGGCGAGCACGGCCAGTGGTCTCGGGCCGGGCCACAGCCACGGCACGGCCGGTTCGAGGTAGGCGCCGGTCACGGCGACCGGGTTCCCGGCGGAGTCGGTGGACTTGTACATGATCCGCGTCGCGCTGCCCGGCATGGCGGAGTTGATGCCGGGCAGCCGCAGCGCGAGCGGGAGCGGTTCGGTGCGGACCAGCGCGCCGTCGGCCGCCGGAAGCGTGGGCGGTGGCGTGTAGAAGGCGGGGATCGGGATGCCGCGCGAGGTGACGGGCGCGTCGGCGGCGCCGGCGGGGAGCGTGGCCAGGCCCGGCCCGGCGACGGTGGCGGCGAGCAGGGCGGCGCAGAGGCGGGTGCGCAGGGACATGTCCGGCCTTCCTTGGTGCGGCGGCTCACCGAGCAACCTCGGTTACCGGACGGTAACCTAGCGCCTTGAAAGATTCAAGACTGTCAATGAATCAGTGCGGACCGCAGTTCCGCGGAGATCTCGGCGAGGGCCTGCGGCGCGCCGCGGCACAGCTTCGGAAAGGCGAGAAAACCATGCGGCATACCGGCGTACGTGGTGCTGCGCACCGCCACCCCGGCGGCCCGCAGAGCGTCGGCGTATCGCAGCCCGTCGTCGCGGATCGGGTCGTGCTCGGCCACCTGGATCACGGCGCGGGGCAGCCCGCGGTGGTCGGCGGCGAACAGCGGCGAGGCGTACGGCTGCTTCGGGTCGGCGTCGCCCAGGTAGTGGTCGCGATAGGTGACGACGTCGGACCTGGTGAGGATCGGCGCGTCGGCGTTCTCGTCGATCGACGGGCTGGAGCCGGTCAGGTCGGTGGCCGGATAGATCAGCGCCTGGAAGGCGATGGCCGGCCCGGAGCGGTCGCGCGCCATCAGGGTCGTGACCGCGGCGAGGTTGCCGCCGGCGCTGTCGCCCATGACGGCCAGCCGGCGCGGGTCCGCACCGAACTCCGCGGCGCGGCCGGTCACGTCGGCCAGCGCGGCGTAGCAGTCCTCGGCGGCGGCCGGGAACCGGTGGGTCGGCGCGAGCCGGTAGTCGACCGACACCACGACCGCGCCCACCGCCGCGGCGACGTTGCTGCACAGCCAGTCGGCGGTGTCGAGCGAGCCGACGACCCAGCCGCCGCCGTGGAAGTTCACGATCAGGGGAAGCGGCGACCCGGCGTGCGCGGTGGGACGGTAGCTGCGGATGCGCAGCGGGCCGGTCTGGCCGGCGGCGTGGGAGTCGTCGAGGGTGACGCCGTCCGCGACCGCGCCGAGCAGCAGGTCGGTGACCGGGTTGTGGCTGACCCGCACCTTCTGGTTGCGCAGGATCTGCTCGGTGCTCTGCCCGGTGATCGAGTTGCGCCTCAGGGCCCGGCCGAGCAGGCGTACGCGGAGATCGAGCTTCGCCATGGAGGCAGTCAACGCGCGTGGACCATCCTTGTCAACACTGTTGACTCAGGCGTCCGGGGTGATGAGTCGCTGCAGCAGACCACCGTACCGCCGGATGAAGGACTCACGGTCGGCGGCGACCCGGTCGTCGCCGACGATCCAGAGCGCGTACAGCATGCCGCCGGTCATCGCGGCCGCCGTGCGGGCACGCGCGTCGGCGTCGGCCCCGGTCATCCGCGCCCGCAACGGCGCCACGAACTCCTGCTCGTGCAGGCCGCGGAGCTGCTCGGCGATCCTCGCCTCGGCGCTGCCCTGCAGCAGGGCGACGTAGGCGGGCCGGAACTCCTCGCCGACGTCCAGGAGCATCCCGACGAGCCGGGTGCCCAGCGTCCCCAACGGGCCGCCGAACACCGACTCGTCGAGGTGCGGCCGCACGACGTCCAGGAAGAGCAGCTCCTTGCTGCCGAAATGGCGGATGACCAGAGCCGGGTCGGCTTCGGCCGCCGCGGCGATGTCGCGCACCGAGGTGCCGGCGAAGCCCCGCTCCCGGAACAGCCGGGCGGCGGCGACGTGGATCCGGTCGCGGGTCGGCGTGCCGGATCCTCGTCGGGTCATCGCCGCATCCTAGAGGCGCGACCACCGCCGGGTACGTGCGAGCCGCGCGGCGCCAGCGACGACATCAACGTCATGGACCGCCTCAACGAACCGGACCCGGCCACCTCCTGCGGCGGGGACCTCCACGGTTGCACCGAATGTCCCTCGGCTGAGTCCGTCGCGCGGGTGACCCGGGTGGGTGCGTAACGCACTTTGAAGTGCGTACTTCCCGATAGAGAGTTGCCTACCTAATGTGTAGAAGCAACCCACCGGGCAGCGCAAACGCCCGGTATCACTTGAACGAAGGTGCACGCATGTCGTCTCTATCCCTTCCCGGCGGCGCCTGGAACCTCGGTGACTCGACGGTCAACCGGTTCGGCTACGGCGCCATGCAACTGGCCGGTCCCTGGGTGATGGGGCCTCCCGCTGATCACGAGGGGGCGCTGGCTGTCCTCCGCGAGGCGGTGGAGCTCGGCGTCACCCACATCGACACGAGCATCGCCTACGGGCCGCGTGTGACCAACGAGCTCATCCGGGAGGCGCTGCACCCCTACCCGGAGTCGCTGGTCGTCGCGACCAAGGTGGGTGGGCGCCGTGACGCGCAGGGCGGCTGGCCCACGGCCCGGCGACCCGAGGAACTGCGCGAGCAGGTGCACGAGAGTCTGGCCACCCTCGGCGTCGAGCGCCTGGACCTGGTGTACCTGCGCATGGGAGACGCCCAGGGCCCGCAGGCCGCCTCGCTGGCCGAGCCGTTCGAAACACTCGTCGCGCTGCAGAAGGAGGGCCTGGTCCGGCAGCTGGGGGTCACCAACGTCACCGCGGAGCAGGTCGACGAGGCGCGATCCATCGCGCCGATCGTGAGCGTGCAGAACATGTACAACCTCGCCCATCGCCACGACGACGCGCTCATCGACCGGCTCGCCGCCGACGGCATCGCCTACGTGCCGTTCTTCCCACTCGGCGGTTTCACGCCGCTGCAGTCGGACGCGCTGTCGTCGGTGGCGGCGCGGCGCGACAGCACCCCGATGGCGGTCGCGCTCGCCTGGCTGCTGCACCGATCACCGAACATCCTGCTGATCCCGGGCACCTCGAAGGTGGCACACCTGCGCGAGAACGCCGCCGGCGCGGCGCTCTCCCTCTCTGCCGAGGACCTCGCCGAGCTGGATCGGATCGGTCGATGAACAGAACCGGACCGGATCGGATGATGAACAGAACTGGATTGGACAGGCCGGTGAACAGGATTCGTCTCTGGCTGACCGCCGTCGCGACGGCGCTCGCCCTGACTGCCGGCGCGACCGCGTCGGCGTCGCCCGCGGTCGCGCAGGCGACGCCATGGCACCACGGCTCCATGGACGTGCGCGTGGCGGTAGGCGTCGACGGCGTCTCGTCCGCCACGATCCACGCCGAGCGGTACACCCCGGCCGGACGCGCCCGCGGTGTGCAGGTGTTCGTCCCCGGCGCCACCTATGACCACCACTACTTCGACCTCGCCACCGAGGCCGGGGTCGTCTCGCAGGCCCGGCAGGCCGCCCGGGACGGGTGGGTGGCCATCGCACTGGACCGCGTCGGCACCGGCGGATCGTCGACGCCCGCGGCGGGCTCCGTCACCACCGCGGTGCAGGTCGCCTCGATCACCCGCTTCGTCGACGAGATCGGCCGCCGGTACGCACGGCTGCCGATCGTCCTGGTGGGCCACTCCTACGGCAGCGTCGTCGCCGAGGGCGTCACGGCCCGCTCGGCCCGGGTCGACGCCCTCGTGATCACCGGCTTCATGTACCGCACGACGCCGCCGTCGTTCGAGGGGTTCCCGGCGCTGGTGCCGGCCGCCACCGATCCGGTCCTCGCGCACCGCCGCCTGCCCGAGGGATATCTGACGACGACACCGGGCTCGCGCGCGTTCTTCTACCACCTGCCCGGCGCCGACCCGGCGACGCTGGCGGCCGACGAGGCCACCAAGGCCACGACGACCGAGGCCGAGGTGCCCGGCTTCGCCGCCGAGTTCGCCTCCGGGGCCTTCGCCGGCGCGGTGCGCGTCCCGGTGCTCGTGGTCGTCGGCGAGCACGACTACCTGTATGCCGGCGCCGACCCGGCCGCCTTCGCACCCGATCAGAGGCGGGCCTTCACCGCCGCTCCCGCCGTCGACGCCGTACTCATCGACGACGCGGCGCACGACCTGGCGCTGCACCGCAACGCGCCACGTACCACCGCCCTCATCGATCGGTGGGCGGCCTCCCACTCCTGATCACGATCCGCCGGTGCGGCGGCGCACCCGTCACGGGGCGCCGCCGCACCGGCGAATGCCGCACCGCACTCCCCGTCGCCGAAGCAGCCGTCGCCTCGGGGCGAAGCGTCGCCAGCGGTGAGGGGAACTCCCGGATGCCTACCACCAGCGCGGCCGCGGCACGGGCCGAGGCCGAGGCGCGGTACGACGCCTTCCTCGCGGTGTGCCCCAGTCATCAGATGCTCGAGCGAATCTCCGGCGAGTGGGTCACGCTCATTCTCTCCGCACTGGGCAGCGGTCCGGACTGCACCGGCGAGCCGCAGCCGATGCGCTACTCGCGGCAGGCGCCGGTGTGGGCTCTTACCGGATCTGATCTGGCCCACGAGAGGCTGAGCGGGGTGGATCAGATTTGGAGAGAGGAACGGGTGCCGCGTCGTCTCAGTAGATCTGATCCTCAAGCAACCGCGCCGGATGGGATCCTTCTCACCAGGTTTGTTATAGGTCAGCCACTAACTTCGGGCTACGGTGGCGGCATGACAGAGACGACCGAGAACCGCTCCCCAGCCCAGCACGCCGTGGCAGACCACCTGCGGCTGCTGACCGCCGGCAGGCTGGATGCCTGGGCCGAGCTGTATACCGCCGACGCCACGTTCACTTTTCCGTTCGCGCCGGCCGGGATGGCCTCCGAACTGCACGGGCGCGAAGCCCTGGGCAGGCACATGCGGAACTTCGTAGCCACCTTCGACGTGCAGGCCGTGAACCTGCGCTACATCGCGACAGCCAGCCCGCAGATCGCGGTGGCATTCTGGACGTTGGACGGGACGGCGACGCCCACCGGGAAGCGTTTCAGGCAGGACTGCTTCGGAGTCGTGCAGACCGACGCCGACGGGCTGATCACTCGATACGACGACTACTGGAACCCGCTGGCCGCCATCGACGCGCTGACAGCCGACGACCCCGAGGCAACCGGAACCGCGGGCGTAGCTGGCTCTTTCGGTAGCTGAACGGAGCGAACCGGCGGGCAAGGCGCCGTGGATAGGCTGACACCATGCCTGCCGCCGGGACGACCATCAAAAGCGACGAACGCCGTCAGCACGTTGTGGACGCGGCGGTGAGCTGTTTCGCGCGGAGAGGCTTTTACGGTACGACCACGAACGAGATCGCCGAGCGCGCCGGTATCTCGCAGCCCTACCTCTACCGGCTCTTCGCCAACAAGCAGGCAATCTTCGCTGCTGCCGTCATGCACGTCGGCGGCCTGCTGACCGAGACGCTCAGCGCCGCCAAGACCGCCGACAGCACGATGAGCCCGCCGCAAGCACTGCGAGCCGCTTACACCACGCTCATTACCGACGGTGACGTCCTGCGCTTCCTCATGCACGCTAATTGCGCCACCGACGAACCGGTCATTCGCGATGCGGTCCGCACCTGTTATGCCCGGCAGGTAACGATCGTCCGCGAGTTGTTGGACGGCGACGACGATGCGGTCCGGCAATGGTTTGCCGCCGGCATGCTCGACAACGTCGTCACCGTTCTCGGCCTCGCCGAAGTAGCCGAACCATGGGCGGCCACGCTCATCGACGCCCTGCCGTAGCGTCAGAGCCCTCCATCGGGTCCGCGGTGTCGAAATTCGCGGACACAAAATCCGCCAGTATTCGATCGTCGCCGTGATCCTCCAACCGGGGTTGCCGGCTCGACCGTGCCGCATCGCGACATCCGCCCGCTGCGGGCCGTCCCGCACCAGCCTCGGTCCGGCGTCTCTCGGGGTTGTGAGCGCCCAGACGTAAGCCCTCGGAACGGAGGTGATATGTCACCTGGTGCCGACACTGGTCGTGCTCGGTGCGTTGTCATTGATGGTCGCCCGCTACGGCAGGACCGTATGGTTTCGATTGCTGTGCGGCGCCCTGCTGATACCGATATCCGTGCTGTCGATCCTGGTCATGCTCAGACCGGAATATTGGGTGATTGTGACATTCGGGCAGGCCGCCGTTGCCATCTGGGCAATCCTGCGAGCAGCGCCGTGAGGACATAACCCGGTAAAGGGGCCCAAGGTCGTACATTGGGCCCCTTTGCCGCATGCCTTGCATCAATATGCGGTCGGGTACCGGTGCTTGTCCTACCCGGGGCTCACATACGGGTCAGGCGAACAGCGACGGTGCTGTGGATGACGACATCTGGCGGCTGCCCGGACCGGCCCGTCTGCTGCCCTGGATCGAGAGAACCGCCAGCTGATCGCCGCAGAGGTCCAGCGGGTTCACGGCAGGGCCGCGGTGCAGCGGGCCATCGGCGGCACGCCCGACGTTCTCGAGGTCGGGCCCCTGTTCGCCGCCGTCAAGGCGCTGACCGACCGCAGCCGCCGTCCACTACGCGACGCGGCCTACCACCTGTGGCGGGCCCGCAACAAGCTCGCTCACCTGCGGGCGCTGACCGCCGGCGAGCAGCGCGATCTGGTCACCGCGTTCGCGGGCCTGAGCCGACACCCCTCGCCGGGCGCCGCCCCGCCCGATCCGGGCTGAGCGACGGCCGCCCTTTCGGGACGCTCGATCCCGGAAGGGGGCCATGGGAACTCGACGTCTCCGTCCGTACCGTAGGGAATGGTCATCTCTTGACTCGGCTCGTGGTGGATCGAGTGATTCGCTGCGCCGGAACCGTCGTCTGCCAGGTGAAGGACGTGCCGGTGACGGAGACGGTCTCGCCGGCCCGGCAGATCGCCGTCTCGCGCCGGGCGGCGGATCCGTCCGGCGAGTAGGTGATCAGGAGGTTGACCTCGGTGGTGCTGACGGCCGGGCGGATCGCGGTGATGTCGCCGCTGCCCGGTAGGCCGGTGACGTCGGCGCTCAGCTGCGACCGGCGTCCGCTCAGCGGCAGCAGCCGGGGTTCGGCCCCTGCGCCGTCGATTCGTACGGATCCGGTCAGCATCGGGCTGAGGCGGCGCCGGCGCCAGTGCAGCGCGAGCAGCATCGCGCACAGGAGCAGCAGTGCGGTCGAGACCCAGTACCAGAGGCTGCCGCGCTGTGCGGACAGGCTCAACTCCGGTGCCTGTGGCGGTAGTTCGGTCGGCAAGGCCAGTTTCAGGTCGTCGGTGAGTACGGTGGACCACGGTGAGCCGACCTCGGCGGAGAGCCGCAGCGTGGCGCGGTCGCGGACGGTCTTCAGCGGTGCGAAGGCACGTGGGCCCGCGTCCCAGGTGACGGCCACCGGGACGGTGACCGTGCCGCCGGGCGGCAGCGTCACCCGGCCGTCCGGGACTGTGCTGGTCAGCGCGGCGTTGCCGCTGGTCACGGTCATCCGGTCGAGGACGAGCGGCACGTGGGCCATCGGCGAACGGAGCTGTACGTCCAGCACCGTGCCGCCGGCGCCGATCTCCTCGTCCGGCCAGGTGACCTCGACCGGCCTGTCGATCTCGGCGGCGAGGAGGCTGCGTGCCTTGGCGGCCCGGGCGGCGGCCTTCGGGCCGGCCAGGCTGGTGGTGAGCCGGTCGACCGACGTGGTCTCCAGGACGCGTGCGCCGGGGAACACCTTCGTCAGCAGGCCGGCACCGGTGGCGCCGGCTAGCGGGACGGCGTAGGCGTCGAGCGAGGTCTTGCGGAGTTTCTTCGCCCGGTCGGCGAGTTTCACCCAGTTGTGTCCCTCGGTCAGCGGGTACGCGCTGCGCGGCCCGGGTGCATGCTGGCCGTCGGTGAGCAGGACGACCGTGGCTAGCGACGGGGCGTCCGGCCGGCCGAGCGTCGCGACCGCGGCCTCCAGCGCGGCGCCGATGTCGGTGTAGGAGCCGTCCGCGTCGCGGGGCAGCATCGCGACCAGCTCGCCGGGGGAGCGGCCCACCGGGCGGGTGTCGGCCTTCGTGCCTTCGGCGAACGGGATCAGCGTCACCGTGTCCTCCGGTGCCAGGGCCGCGAAGAAGCCGGTCAGGCTCTTCTTGAGCTGCTCGTACCG
Organism: Catenuloplanes nepalensis; assembly: GCF_030811575.1. Lineage (GTDB taxonomy): Bacteria > Actinomycetota > Actinomycetes > Mycobacteriales > Micromonosporaceae > Catenuloplanes > Catenuloplanes nepalensis. The sequence continues at coordinate 1,938,753 of NZ_JAUSRA010000001.1, forward strand.
GTCGCCGGCCATCGATCTGGACACGTCGACCATCACCACGTAGTCGGATGGCACGTCGTCCACGCCCAGGGCGGCGTAGACCTCGTCGAGCGAGGCCTGCCCGTCCGGCGCGGCGATGACCGGGCCGCCGGTCATGGTCACCGCGATCGCCGCCGCGACGGCCGCCCCCGTCCACCGCGCGATCACGCTACGTCCGATGTGCATCGCATCCTCCTCGTCGCTCCACCGGATGACTGACGGACAGCGCCGCCGCGAGCCGTCCGTCAGATACGGACCGAGTGACCGGGACGGCAGGGGAGGAGCAGCGTGGACGAGGACATCGCGGCAGAGGACGCGCCGGACGGCGGCTGGCCACCGCAACTGATCGCAGAGTTGGCCGGCCTGCGCGCGCAGATCGCCCGGGAACACGACCGGGCGGCCGCGCGTGAGCAGGTCATCGACCGGCTGCACGAGGACAACCAGGCCCTGCGGTCCGGCGAGCGCCGCCTGCTGCTGCTGCCACTGCTCGCCGACCTGCGCCGGCTGCGGCACGAGCTGCTGCGCTCCGCGGCCGGGCTGCCGGAGCAGTTCAGCGGGTCACGGGCGGCCGAACTGCTCCGCTCGTACGCCTTCGACCTGCAACTGACCCTGGAACGCGGCGGCATCGACGTGCTGCTGCCGGCGCCCGGCGACCCCCTCGACCCGTCGGCACACCGCGCGGTCGGCACCGTGCCGGCCGGTGATCAGGAGGCGGCGGGGACCCTCGCCGAGATCCTCCTGGACGGCTACCTGGATGTGGAGTCCGGCCGGGTCGTCACGCCGGCCGAGGTCCGCGTCCACCGGTGGACGGCGCCGCCGGAACCCGGAGACAGCTCACCTTCCCAGCTGATTGAGGACGGACATGTCTGACGAGAATCTGACCTTCTTCGGCATCGACCTCGGTACGACGTACTCGGTCGTGTCCTACATCGACGAGACCGGGCGGCCGTCGGTCGTCCGCAACGTCATCACGAACAGCGAGACAACACCGTCGGTCGTCTACTTCGAGGAGGACAGCGGTGAGGTGGTCGTCGGTGCGGCCGCCAAGAACGTCTCCCGGGTCTACCCGTCGCGCGTCGTCGAGCGGGTCAAGCGCAGCATGGGCCACGAGGTCCAGTGGGACTTCGACGGGCGTACGTACACCGCCGAGGCGATCTCCGCGCTGGTCCTCAAGCGCCTCGCGGAGGACGCGCGCGACTACACCGGCCGTGAGGTCCGCCAGGTGGTGATCACCGTGCCGGCGTACTTCGGGATGCTGGAGCGCGACGCCACCCGCAACGCCGGGCGGATCGCCGGCCTGGACGTGGTCGGCATCGTGCCCGAGCCGGTGGCCGCGGCCCTGCAGTACGAGGTCGCGTCCGGTGACTCGCCGCGGACCGTCCTGGTGTACGACCTCGGCGGCGGCACCTTCGACACCACGGTCATCCGGATCTCCGCGGACGCGGTCGAGGTGCTCTGCACCGACGGTGACCAGGAGCTGGGCGGTGTGGAATGGGACAAGCGCCTGGTCGACTACCTGCTGAGCGAGTTCGTGGCCCGGACCGAGCCGGAGGACGACCCGGGCGAGGACGAGCAGTTCATGCAGGAGCTGCAGCTCACCGCCGAGGAGCTGAAGCGGCACCTGTCCTCGGCCGGTTCCCGGAAGGTGCCGATGCGGTTCGGTGGCGCGGTCGCCACCGTCGAGGTGACCCGCGACATCTTCGAGGAGATCACTCGCGACCATCTCGAGCGCACCGTGGAGTACACCGAGCGGACCCTCGGCAAGCTCGCCGCCAAGACCGGCGTCGCCGACCCGGCCGCGGCCGTCGACGAGGTGCTGCTGGTCGGTGGGTCGAGCAAGATGCCGGCCGTCAGCCGGCGGCTCACCGAGAAGTGGCCGAACTGGAAGCCGCGGCTGCACGACCCGGACCTCGCGGTGGCCAAGGGCGCGGCGCGGTTCGCGCTGAGCCGTGCCCTTTGGGACTGGGAGCGCGCGGGCGAGGACGAGCCGAGCGCGGAGGAGAAGCAGGCGCGCGTGGCGGACCTGGCCATCCGGTCCGGGCTGGACGAGGCGGCGCTGCGTGAGATGGCCGCGAAGCGGATCGTCAACGTGCTGCCCAAGTCGTTCGGTGTGAAGCTGCGCGACTCCGACGACCCGGGCCGGTTCTACATCGAGCATCTCGTGCACGCGGACGAGCAGCTGCCGAGCGGCGTACGGATGCTGCACGCGCAGACCGCCGAGGACGGCCAGACGGCGGTGCAGATCGAGATCTTCGAGCAGGCCGGCGCCACCGAGAGCCCGGAGCTGGACGCGAACAAGGCGGTCGACAGGGGGCTCGGCGAGATCACCGGTCTGCCGGCGCTCCGCCGGGGCTCACCGATCGACATCTCGATGGTCATCGACGACGAAGGGCTGCTCACGCTGCGCGCGGTGGAACCGGGCACCGGCAAGGATCTGACCATCGAGGTACGGGTCAGCATCCTGAGCGAGTCGGAGGTCGAGGAGGCCAGGGAGGTCGTCGCGGGCATCACGGTGAGGTCCTGACGCGATGACGTTCGAGGCGAAGACGTACCTGCGGGACGTGATCAATCCGCTGCGGGACCAGGTCGGCGGACTCCCCGCCGACCTGCTCCGGCACTACGCCGTCGATCCCGGTATGACCGGCGCGCAGATAGCCGAGCAGCTCAAGCGGGTGCGGTCGTTCTGGCAACAGCGCCAGGGCGGGGCCGGCGCCGCAGCCGCGGTCTGCGCCCGGATGCTCACCCGCGACGAGCAGCTCCGGCAGGAGCACGGCGAGTCGATGAACCGCCCGGAGTGGTGGCGTGAGCAGGCCACGCAGGTGCGGCAGGAGGCGGTGGCGGAGAGCGAGCGCCTCGCCGCCGACCTGCGTACCGCGTACGGCGTGCTCGGTGGCATCACGGAGGACCGGCTGGGCGCCATCGTCCGGCACTATCCGGCGCTGAACCAGGACACGATCGATCTCGCGGTCACGTCCGCCGGGCTCCGCCTCGTCGAACGCGCCGTACTGCCCACCGGCAGCGGTCTTGACGCCGCCGCGTACCGGAGTCTCGGCAAGGTGCTGGAACGGATCGGGGTACCCACCGTGGTGCAGCTGCTGCACCCGGACTCAGGCTCGTTCCGGCTGCTCGGGGCCGGCGCCCCGGCCCTGGACCTGGACACCGTGGTGGAGCGGCGGGTCGCGGCCAACACCGCCGCGGACTCGCCCACCATGCGGCTGCGCAAGCAGGCGTACGGGATCCTGGAGGTCGCGCTGGCCGCCGGTGCCGATCTCCGGACGGTCGCGCTCTTCCAGGTCGTCGAGCTGCTGCAGACGGCACGCCGGCAGGCGGCGCTGCCGGACAGCTCGCTCCTGCGCAAGGCCACCGACGCCGGCCTCAGCCTCGACGACGCCCGGACGGTCGTGCTCAGCCTGCCCGACGAGCTCGCCGTGGACCACGGCGAGCGGGTCCGGGAGTTGATCGAGGGCGGCCAGCTGTACGCCGCCCAGCAGGCCGTCTCGGCGCTGCCCGACGCGCACCCGGACCGCGCCGAGCTGCAGGCCCGCGTCACCGAGAAGCTCGGCGAGGTCGAGCAGCTGCGGCGTCGTTCCGATCTGGCGCTGCGGGACGGGAACGAGGGGGAGGCCGAAGCGATCCTGCGCGCGGCCCAGCGCATCGCCGGTGACGACGATGACCTGGAGCGACGGCTCGCCGCGCTGCCACCTCCACCGCCCCGCGAGCTGACGGCCCGGCCCAAGGACGACGGCGTGGCACTGTCCTGGCTGCCGCCGGCGTCGGTGACCGAGGAGCTGCGGTACCGGGTGGTGTGCGGCGACACGCCGCCGCGCACGCCCGGCGACGGCGACGTGATCGCGGAGGTCGGCGAGCCGCAGGTGACGGACCGGGTCGCCGAACCGGCCCGGGTCCTGCATTACGCGGTTTTCGCGGCCGTCGGCGAGGGAGCCTGGTCACGGCCGGCCCAGACCTCGATCACCGTGACGCCGGCGGTCTCCGGTGTCGCGGTGCGGACGGGCCCGTCCGAGGTCTTCTGCTCGTGGCGGATCCACCCGCGTGCCGACGGGGTCCGGGTCCGGCGCACCGTGGGGAGCCGCCCGGGGTCCGGCGACGACGGCGAGCTGGTGCCGACGAGCGGCCTGGACGGCTTCTACGACCGGCACGGTGACGCCGAGGCGGACCGCTTCTACGGGATCGTCGCCCTGTACCGGGACGGGGCCGGCGCGGAGGTGGCCGCGCCGATGGTGGTGGCACAGGCGACCGCGCGGACCGAGGCCCCCGCGTACGTCCGGCGGCTGTGGGTGCACGTGACCGCGCTGGACCACGCCACGGCCAGCGCGCACATCGCCTGGCAGACCCCGGCCGCCGGACGGGTGTCGGTGCGGCGGGCGGCGAGCCGTCCGCCCTGGCCGGCCGGTGCCACGATCGGACGAACCGAGATCGAGGGGTACGGCGAGCCGCTGGTCGGCGACCGCCTGGTGCAGGGCCCGGAGACGCAGATCGTGGTGACCGTGCCGAGCGGCCGCCAGGTCTACGTGCCGTTCACCGTCGACGACTCCGGCGCGGCGACGGTGGGCGAGCCGGCCAGCGTGGGCGTGTCCGATCCGGTCGGCCAGCTGCGGGCCTGGCGTACCGGCGACGAGGTGAACGTCTCCTGGGTGTGGCCGGCCTCGGCCAGCATCGCCGAGGTCACGTTCAACCCGGAGCGCGGCCCGGCACAGCGCCGCCGGGTGACCCGCGGGCAGGTCGCGGCGGAGGGGTGCCGGATCCCGGCCGGGCGGACCGGCGGGCGGATCACGGTCTGCACGGTCTCCCGCGGCCAGGGCGGCGACCTGCTGTCGGCCCCGCAGCACGTCACCGTGGACGGCCTGGCCACGGTCCTGTCGTACCACCTGCCCCGGGTCGGTGGGCTGTTGAGCCGGGGCCGGCGGCTGCTCCGGGTCAGCGTGGACCAGCCCTGCGCGGGGGTCGAGCTGCACCTGGTCGTCGCGTCCGGCATCGCGATGCCGGCCAAGCCGGACAGCGGCCGGACGGTGCAGCGGTTCACCGGCCTCACCCTCGACCCGGACTCTCCGTGGGAGGTCCCGTTCACCGTGCCGAAGAGCGAGCGGCCGTACTGGCTGCGCTGCTTCGTGGTGCGGCCCGGCGGCATCCGGGTCGTGGATCCGATCGACGAGATGAAGGTGTCCTGAGATGACTCTCGCGTCCTGCCCGTACTGCTACGAGCGGATCAACCCACGACGTCTGTGGTTCCGGTGCACCGGCCGCAAGGCGCCCGGCCGCCAGCCCTGCCAGCCCGAGTTCGACCGGGCCCGGAAGGAGCTGACGGGCATCGACGAACTGGTGCTGCCGTCGTTCCCCGGCCCGAGCCGCGTCTTCCAGGCGGTGAACTCCGCGACCCACGAGCCGTGCGGCGCGGTCTCCGGCATCAAGGTGTGCCCGCACTGCCACAGCCGCATGCCCGCGACCTTCGGCGAGGGCAGCAGCCCGCTGATCGCGATGGCCGGGGCCCCGCACACCGGCAAGAGCGTCTACCTGCGCATCCTGGCCGATCAGCTGCGCAACGGCATGGGGCGGCGTTTCGGCGCGGACGTCCGGCTCAGCGGCGACAACCAGTTCCGCAACAACGTCGGTGGAAGCGACTTCCTGAACCCGGCGGGTGAGCTCTTCCCCGGCGGTCAGCTCTATGCCAAGACCCAGCAGGCCGCCGGTGGCCGCCGCGAACCGATCGTGTTCGGCTGGCGGCGGAAGCGGCTGGCGCGCTACGACACCACGTTCCTGTCCTTCTTCGACACCGCGGGGGAGGACCTGTCGGCCCAGGAGACGGTGGACAACCTGCGCTACCTGGGTGCGGCGGACGCGCTCATCCTGCTGCTCGACCCGTTCATGATCCCGCAGGCGCGGGAGCAGATCACACTGCCGAAGACGGCGTACGCCGCGGGCGACTCCACCATCGACGTACTGAACCGGGTCACCGACAACCTGCGGGAGAGCCGGCACCTCGGCGGGCGCAAGAACATCCCGATCCCGGTGGCGGTGGTGTTCGCGAAGATCGACGCGTTCTTCGAGGTGCTCGGCGCGGACCACCCACTGGTCAGGCGGCCCGAGCCGGGCCCCTACTACGACGAGGCCGCCGGTCGCGTCACGCACGAGTACGTGCGGTCGCTGCTGGCCGAGTGGGGTGCCGACGACGTCGACTACCACCTGACGCACAACTACACCCGCTTCCGGTACTTCGCGGTCTCCGCGCTCGGCGCCGAGCCCGACTACGACAACGACGTGGTGGATCCGCGCGGTGTGCACCCGTTCCGGGTGGACGAGCCGCTGCTGTGGCTGCTCAGCCAGTTCGACGTCGTGCCGAGCAGGGGCTGACGATGGACGGACACTTCGAGACGCTCGTCTACACCGACTGCCGTCCCGGTGAGGGCCTGCGCGGCAGCGCGGGCCTGCAGTTCCAGGCCCGGTCCAGCGACGCCGTGGCCGCGGCCGAGACCCTGGTCAAGGACCATCTGCTGTACGAGCCGCCGGCGCGCTGGATGGCCGACCGGCGGCCGGTCGAGCAGTACCCGCGGTCGTTCGGCCATCTGTCCGCCTCCGGTTACCTGGCCACGGCCGCCGGCCGCTACCTCGGGCGGGAGGCGAACGGCGTGCGGGAGGGCAACCAGCTCACGCACGCGATCGTGACCACCGATCCCGAGTCGTACCGTGGCCTGCGCCCGGCCCAGCTCTTCGGCGCCGGCTTCTGGTCCTCGGCCCCGGCGGCCACCACCAGGTCGGACCCGGTCTCGGTCGGCCCGGCCGCCGGGATCCGCACCCCGGCGGACGCCAAGGCGTTCGTGCTGGACCAGCCGAACGGCCCCGGCATGCTGCTGGCCCTGGTCGCGGCGCTGGAGAAGGCCGGCCGGCCGGGCGCGGGGCGAGTGCTCCTCGTCGGCGACGACGTGGAGAGGATCGTGGCCTGGCTGGTCGCCGGCACGCTCCTGCTGCCCCAGTCGCGGGCGCTCGAGCTCGGTTTCAAGATCTACTCAAACGACCCGGCGCGCTCGTCGGCACCGGTCGTCGCGGTGCACCCCGACTTCGCCGGCGCCGCGGCACGGCTCGGCAACCAGCTCGGCTACCTGGTCTTCGACCTGCCGGAGCACCGGCACAGCGACGTCGGCGTCTCCGAGACGGCACGTCGCTGGGTGGAGCTCTTCCTCGCCCACGACCCGCGGGACGTGGTGGATGCGCTCGACGTGGCGGCCGAGTCCGGCATCCAGGACGAGGAGGCGGCGACCGCGCTGGGACTCGCCGCGATCATGCACGAGGAACCGGCCGCCCGGCACGCCGAGACGATCGTCGGATGGCTCCGGCGTGGCCCGCGGCGGCTCCGGGACGCCTACGCCGCCGACCTCGCCGACCTCTTCGCCGACATGCCCGAACGCTGGTCCCGTCGGGTGTTGCAACTCCTCGACGAGGTCGCCTGCGACGGGTTGCTGCCCGGCAAGGCCGCCGACGTGCGGGTCGCGCTGCTGCTCAAGGACGTCGAGGAGGCGATCGGCGGCGGCACGGTGACCGCGGACCGTCCGGCCGCACTCCCTGCGGACGAGTGGGGACCGGACCGCGACGCGGACGCGCACGAGCTGCTGGCCGAGGCGATCAGGGCACCGGACCTGCCCGGCCGGGCCGTCGAGGCGCTGCTGCGGGTGGCCCGCCGGTACGGCGTGGGCCTGCATCCCGTCGCGCTGGGTGCGGCCGCCGCCGAACTCGCCCGGTATCTCGCGGACACCCCGGACCTGATGGAGCCGGACAACTGGCCGCACGGCGCCGAGGTCGAGGAGCTGCTGCTGACCGAACTGCGCAACCGGGTGCTCCGTGGTGGTGACGCGCCGGCCCTGGTCGGCGACGCGTGGGGGGACTGGCTGCTGGCCCGCCGGCCGGCGTTGCGGCCCGAGTTGTGCGCCGCGGCACTCGGGGCCGCCGTGCGCCACAGTGCCGACCGGACCGCCCTGGTGCGCGCGGAGCTCAGCGAGGTCTCCGAGGACCGGTCCGCGTTCACCCGCCGGACGATCGACCTGTTCAGCCAGTCCGGGGTGAAGGCGGCCGAGATACGGCTGATCCTCGAGTTCGCGCCGGAGGGCACCCATCCGTTCGCGACCCTCTTCAGGGGACTGTCCGAGATCGTCGCCGGAGACGGACCGGTCTCGGCCGAGCAGCTGTCGCTCTGCCGCCGGCTCGTCGAACGCGGTCTGTTGAAGCCGGACCGGTCGCTGCGGAACACGCTCGAACGCGACACCGGCCTGACCGGCACGCTCACCGGCCTGCGGACCGAACCGGCCGCCGACCTGATCCGGGACCTGCTGGACGAGCTGGCCCGTACGCCGGGGAGGCTGATCGCTCCCCGGCTCGCCGACGTGGTCGCCTCGCTGCTCGGCGTGCGGGCGTTCCGGCCCCTCGAGCGGGTGTTCGACAACCATCCGGAGCTGCTGAAGCCGTACCTGCGCGGCCTGGTCGAGGCCCTGACGAAGCGTGCTCAGCCGGCGCTCGCGGCCACCGCGTTCCAGCTGATCAGCGGCCGGCTCCACGAGAACGCGGCCTATCGGCGGGTAGTCGGCAAGGCGCTCGACCAGTGGCTGATGCGGGAGCGACCGGACCGGATCGAGGAGATGACCGCACAGCTCTCGGCCGTGCTCGGCGCGCAGTGGACCGACGCGCTGCAGAAGTACGTGGACTCCATCGCGGGCCGGCGACGCATCTACCAGATGACCCACCTGTTCAGGAGCCGATGATGATGGCACTGTTCGGATTCCTCCTCTACGCCGGCGTCGTTCTCGTCTGCATCGTCTTCATCGTCGTGCCGCTGTCGGTCGCGCTGGCCGCCGCCGGGATCGGCACCGGGACGGCCGCGGCGCTCTGCGGCGTCGCGTTCGTGCTGGCCGGCGGTTCCGGCGTGGGGGTGCTGACGCCGACGGGCGTGCGCCACGGCCTGCCCGGACGGGTCGCGACCGAGTTCGTCCGCCGGGACCGCGCCTGGCCGCAGTACTTCGCCGCGCAGGCCGGTCTCGACGCGCGGCTGGCCGCCGTCCGCGTGCTCCGGTGGACGCGACGGATGTGGAAGGACGCGACCGACTGGCTGATCGCCAACAACGCGGGCGGGTTCTGGTGGCCGATCGTGCTGGTCCCGACGGTGGTCGTCGTCGCCGCCACCTCGCTCGGCCTCGGCCTCGGCCTGGCCGCCGGGCTGCTCGCCATCGCGGTGGTCACGCTGGTGGCCTGGCTCGTCGGCGTGCCGGTGGTCTACCTGCTGCGCACCGTCGACGCCGGGTGGCGGACCGTCTTCAGCGCACGGGCCAGCTGCATCAACTGCTTCGAGGTGGCGGCCGTGCCGGCGTACCGGTGCCGGGGCCCGCACGGGGCGCAGGAGACCGCGGACGGCGACGATCTGCACCGTGACCTGCGACCGGGCCGGCTCGGTGTGCTCTGGCGCCGGTGTTCCTGCGGGTGGCGGCTGCCGACGATGGTGCTGCGCGCCGCCTTCAGCCGCCGGCTGGTGGCCTGCTGTCCGAGCTGCGGCACGGAGTACTTCCCGCGGGCGGGCGTGGTGCGCGACGTCCGGGCACCGGTCTTCGGTGCCGCGTCGGCGGGGAAGACGCAGTTCATCATGTCGGCGATGGTCGGGCTGCACCGCGCGGCCGAACGCGCGGGCATCACGCTGAAGGTGCCGGACGAGGGGCACCGCCGGACCTACTCCGTGTTCGAGGACCTGACGGCCCGGGGCGCGCCCGCGCCCAAGACGGACACGACCGCGCCGGTGGCCGTCACCGTCCGCGTCGAGCAGGGCGTCAACAGCACGCTGCTGCACCTCTTCGACGCGGCCGGCGAGACGCTCACCGATCCCGAACAGAACGCGACGCTGTCCTATCTGGACAACGCGGAGACCCTCACGTTCGTGCTGGACCCGTTCTCCGTCGAGCGGGTGCAGCACGAGTACCGCGCCGCGTCCGAGGACGTCTTCACCGAGGCCAGCGCGGCGCTGTACGACCCGGAGGCGTCCTACAACGCCACCGCGCAGCGACTGCAGGGCTACGGCGTGCGGACCGCCGGCCGCCGGCTGGCGTTCGTGGTCACCAAGGCGGACCTCCTGCGCCGGCTGCCGCTGCGCATGCCGGCGCCGGACTCCGCCGCGGTGCGTGGCTGGCTCTGCGAGCAGGGCCTGGAGAACCTCGTGGTGGCGGCCGAACGGGACTTCAAGGAGACCCGCTATTTCCTGGTGTCCGGACGCGACACCGGCCCGGACGGCCCGGTAGCGGTGCTGCGCTGGATCCTGAAGAGGGGATGGGGAAACATTGGCTGACATCAGGCTGCCCGCGACGCACTGGGCGTCGCGGGTCACGATCCTGGCCCTGCTGGCCGCGGTGCTCGTCGGGTTCGCCTGGTCGGGTGCGCTGACCGGAGTCGCGGGGTGGACCGCCGCCTGCGCGGTCCAGGTCACCGGCCGGATCTGGGCGCCGGTCGCGGAACAGTCGTTGCCAACGCTGCCCGGCGGCTGCCTCCCGGACGCGGCGACCGGCCGCTGAGCGATCGCGCGGGGTGGGTACGGCGCCGCCGTACTCACCCCGCGCGTACGTCGGTGCCACCCGGGCGTACCGTCAGCGTGATCGACCGCTGGCCGGGGTGGGCGAACACGAACTCGACCAGTGGGTCACGGACCCGCTCGTCCAGCACGTTGCGGATGCTGCGCACACCGAGCCGCAGCGCCTCCGGATCGCGCAGGCGCGACTGCACCTCCTCGATCGCGGCCGGCTCGTCGATGCGCAGGCCGATCTGTTGCCGCGCAGCGCTGGCCACGAGCTGCCGGAGCAGCTTGCGGGTGATCCGGGCGACGAACTCCGGGCGCAGGATGTCGAAGACCGTGATGCCGCCGCCGAGCCGGCCCAGGAGCTCGGGGCGTCCCAGAGTCCGGGTGAAGTGGTCCCGCACCGAGCGTTCGAAGTGCTGCGACACCGTCGCGTAGTCCGGGAGGGACGATCCGTCGAGCCAGCCGTACGTCTCCTTGGCGCCGAGGTTCGACGTGAAGATGATGATCGTCTCGGAGAAGTACACGGTGTTGCCGAGCGCATCGGTCAGCCGGCCGTCGTCGAGCACCTGGAGGAACTTGTCGAACACGCTCGCGTGCGCCTTCTCGATCTCGTCGAAGAGCAGCACACTGAACGGCCGCTGACCGACCAGGTTGGTCAGTTCGCCACCGCGCTCGTGCCCGACGTACCCGGGCGGTGCACCGGTCAGCCGCTCGGCCGCGTGCTGCTCGGTGAAGGTGGACATGTCGAAGCGGGCCAGTGCGGTCTCGTCGTCGAAGACGAACTCGCTGAGCCCTCGGGCCAGTTCGGTCTTGCCGACGCCGGTGGGGCCGACGAAGAAGAAGATGCCCTTCGGCCGGGACTCGGCGCTGTGCGGGTCGGCGACGAAGTCGATCCCGACGGTCGCCGCGGTCAGCGCGCGGTGCACCCGCTCGACGGCGACCGGTTGCCCGATGACCCGCTCCCGGAGCCGCGGCGTGAAGTCCGTCAACCGGGTGCGGATCTGCCGCCACGGGTCGCGCCGCGGTCCCAGGACCGTGCGCTTCATCAGCGTGCGCGGCTCGGCCAGCGGGACCCGTTGCAGTCGGCTCATCCGCCACAGCCCGTCCAGTTCCGTGACCGCCATGCCCTCGGACAGGTTCGCCAGCACACGCAGGTCGGCGACCACGTCCGTGGCCCGGTCCGCCTCGTGGAAGCTGCGATGCCGCTCCTTGAGGTAGACGTAGCGCTCCTCGAACGTGGGCCGGAGCGCCTTCACCACGTTGATGTACGGGCGCTCACGGTAGAGCCAGGCCGGTAGCGAGCCGAGGTCGTCGGCGATCAGCACGACCAGGTTGCGCAACGACCCGGCCTGGGCCGCCTCGGTCATCGTCTTGGTCACCGTGGCCAGCAGCCGCTTCTCGGCATCGCCGGCCCGGTCCGGCGCGGGCAGCGCCAGGTCGGCCAGGTCGACCATGAACGCGGTCGGCACACCGCTCTGCCGCAGCGCCCGGCGGATCGCGTTCCACACGTCGTACGGATTGTTCAGCGCCGGCGGCGGGGCGTTGTGCAGGGCCTGTGCCATGCGGCCCCGGGCGCCGTCCGCCGGGGGAGCCGCGCCGGGCGTCGTACCGCTGATCAGACGCTCGAACTGCTGCTCGTGGCCGGGCTCGGTGAAGGTGAGCCCGTCCACGATGTCGTACTCGCCGACCAGCTGATAGCCGAACGCGGTCAGCAGGCTGGTCAGCGCCGGCCGCAGCGGATGGAAGCCGCGCTCCCAGCGGACCAGGTCGCGCACGTTGCCGTGAATGATGACGTGCCGTCCCCGGGTGATCTCCGCTGCGACGCGCTCCATCCAGGCGGCGACGGGACGGGCCTTCGGCTCATCGCTCACCGCCGGTGCTCCTCGCCTGCCGGGCCGTCCCGCCGGCGTGTCGCATCGATGGAGGTCGCGGCTCGGCCGGCTTGCCCGCCCAGTGCACGCCGTCGGCCCGGACGCCCTCGGCGCCCAGCTTCTCGTGGAAGCGTTCGAGCAGGTCCTCGGTCAGCTCGCACCGGGAGACCGCGCCCTCGGCGGTGTGCTCGACCACGACGTCCGCGCCGTCCACCCGGTATTCCAGGCGGGTGCCGCGGCCGTCACCGGCGTGGACGGTCAGTTCGATCGGGTTGCCGTCGCTGCGCAGCGCCCGGAAGCTCACGCTCTCCCCGGTCTCGACCAGGCTGCCGTCGATCACCCGGAGCCCGGCCGCGGGCAGGGCAGCGCTGGCCGCCTCCACCACGATCGCCATGCGGTCGAGCTGGTCCAGCCGCTCCGTCACGCGCGTGGTGAGCTCCTCGGTGGCCCGTCGCACCTCGCCGAGCCGGTGTCGCCAGCGCGACACGTGCGCGCCGTCCCGCTCCGCCTCCAGGTCGCGGAGGGCGGCATCGAGTTCGGCCCGGCCGTCCACCGGCACGTCGTTGCGGTCGGCGTCGGAGAACGCCGCGTGCAGACCGGCGACGGCCTCATCGGTCTCGCCGGCGAGTCGGCTGAGCTGTGCGAGGCGATCCCGTACCCGCTCCAGGTGGTCCTGCACGGCACCGCCGAGCCGGTGGACGGCGTCCGGGAACCGGCGCTCGTCCCCGGCCCGCGACTCGGCCTCGCCGATCATCGCGGCGACCCTGTCGTGGCCCTCGCGGTCCAGGCGCACGCGGTCGGTGACCTGGGCCAGCGGTGCGATCGCCGCTGCCAGCGCCGCGTCGTGCCGCCGGCCGGTGAGCTCGCGTGCCACGGCCGTGCCCAGCCGGTCGGACGCCTTCTCCGCGTCCCGTAACCGCCGGCCGGCCTGCTTGACGGCCGCCTCGTCGAGGTGTGCCGCCAGCGTGGCGGCGACCGCGCGCACGTCGGACAGGGCGGCGGCGACGTGGGCTTCCTGGGTCAGCCCGCGTGCGGCAGCGCCGAGCTGTTCGAGCCGGGCGGTCACCGCACCGGCACGATCGCGGGCGGCCTGCGCACCGGCCGCGATCCGGCGCTGCCGGGCCTGCTCCGCCCGCTGGCGACGCTCGGCCTCCCGCCGGCGTCTGGCGGCCTCCAGCTGCGCCTGGCGTGCGGCATCGAATCGGACGTTGGTGTACTTGGGGCTACCCGACATCGTCGGTCTCCTCTGCGTTCGTCGGTTCCGGTGCGCCGTCCAGCAGCACGCCGCGATCCCGCATCGCCTGTGCGAAGTGGTCACGGAAGCCCGGCACCGGCGGCACACCGATCCACATCACGTCGCTCGTCCCGGCGTGCACCTCGATGCCGGCCGACGTGTCGCGGGCCGGTGCCGGGTGCCGATCGGTGAGCAGGTGCACCCGCTGGTTGTCCGAGGCACGCCAGCGGAGGTCGGCGTGCCGGGCGGCCAGGTAGGGGCCGTCGACCAGGACGTCCAGGGCGGCCAGCAGCGCGTGCTGCCCCGGCGTGCCGTGCCGTCGCAGGTGGCCGAGGGTGAAGCCGGTGTAGGACATCACCGACCAGTCGCGCTCCCGGCGGATCAGCGCGGTCAGCTCGGCGAGCTCGGCGGCCTGCGCCATCGGCTCGCCACCGGAGAAGGTCACGCCGGTGACGTCGGCGGGCAGGCCGGTGAGCCACGCGGCCAGCTCGTCGATCGCGCGGCGGTCGCCGCCGTCGAACGGCAGGTCCTCGGGTGCGATGCAGCCGGCACAGCGCAGCGGGCACCCGTGCACCCAGATCACCGCACGGACACCGGGCCCGAGCACGGACGTGCGTGCGGCGACCCGGCTGATCGTCAATATCGTCATCGGCGGCGCTCCAGGGGTGGGAAGGGGTCGCGGGCCCCGGCGGCGACCATCGCGCACCAGGGGCATCCGGCCGGGCCGGGAGGGTGGACGTGCGTCCGGGACACCCGGCAGGTGACCAGCCGGCGACGGCTCCGGGCCAGCGCCGCGGCCCAGGCCAGTGGGCCCGGACGGGCCGCCGGATCGTCATGGCCGGCGTCCAGGGCCTCGGCGAGGCGCGACCGGAGCACGTCGGTGATCAACGTGGCCGGCGGCGCCGTGGCCGGCGCCAGCACGGGCGCGCCGAGCGCCCGGCAGCGGCGGGCGGCGACGTTGTCGACCTCCTCGATCGGGCCGTCCGCACCGGCGGGTACGCCGCCGAACGGGTGGAAGCCGAGGCCGAGCAGCTGTGCGACGAGCACGGCGAGCGCCCAGTGATCGCTGGTGACGTCGCGCGGCACGGCCCCGGCGCCGAGGAGTTCCGGCGCGGTGTACTCGGGCCGGGAGAACGGGCACGACAGGTGCCCGCCACCGGCCGGATCCCGCAGCTGCCAGCCGTCCGCGTCGATCAGGCAGACCGCGCCGTCGGCGGCGGCGAAGAGGTTGGCCGGTGCGAGGTCGCCCAGCACGTGTCCCTGCTGGTGCACCGTGTGCACGGACCGGGCGAGCTGCTCCGCCGCGCCCAGCCACCAGGACCAGGTCCCGCCGGGCAGCAGGCGTCGCCGTACCGCCGGATTGAAGAGAAGTGGCAGCGCGACGAAGAACGGGGCGGCCAGCCGTGGGGCCGCGTAACCCAGGAGGCGGTCGTCGTCGCCGCGCAGTTCGGCGACCGGCCACGCCACGATCGGCCGCCCGTCCGGTACGGTCCAGCCGGTGGGCCCGCCCAGCATGGACGTCACCCGGCGGCGGAGATCGTCACCGGCGGCCCGGTGCACCACCTTCGCCACGAGGTCGGGCCGGGCGCGCAGGGTCCACACCGAGCCCTGCGAACCCACCGAGCCGATCTGCCGGTCCAGCTCGTCGGGGGTGGTGGTCCCGTCCGGGCCGGCCAGCCGGACCCGGCGGCTCACCGTGGCACCGCCAGCACCAGCGTGCGGTCGTCATCGGTGAGCTCGCCCACCCGCCGGCCGGCCAGCATCCGGGTGAGCGCCGAGGGATCCGTGCCGGGATCGTCGGCGAGCCCGAAGAGACGGCCGAACGGCTCCGCCGCCGGGCGCACCGGTTGCGTCCCGGCGAACTCGATCAGCAGCGTCTCCAGCCCGTCGGTCCCGGCGGCGACCCCGGTCAGGCCGTCGATGCGGACGAGGCGCCGGCTGACGCGGACGCGCCCGAACCGCGACGGCATCAGCGTCGCCGCGCCGGGCGGCCGGGCGGCCTCGCGTGGCGGGGCGTGCAGCAGCGTGAGCTCGCCGGCTCCGTTTCGGGTGACCACGAAGCCGTCGCCGACAGAGAAGGCGCCCACCCACGGCGGCCGGGCCAGCACCACGGTCAGGGTGGTGGCGAAGTCGGCCGGACGTGCCCCGGCGGCCCGGGCCAGCGCCGTCACCGACCGATGGAAACGGCGGACCGTCCGCCGGGCACCCACCCGCGCCGCGCCTCGGATATCCGCCGAGTCGCCCGCGCGCCCGCGCAGCAGGCGGCCTACCTCCTGGTGCGCCATGCCGACCGCCAGGGTCGCGCCGATCGCCGCGTGCCGGCGGCTGCCCGCCCCGTCGGCGACGGCGATCACGAGCACGCCGGCGATCTCCGCCACCAGATGTGCGTCCTGCGACCCGGCCGCGGCCCGGTCATGGGCCCCGCCCGCGCTGCTCCCGGCGAGCACCGACCACGTCACAGCTCGAACTCCTCGGCGAACAGCTTTCGGACGTCGGCGAAGTCGGTGTGCTCCGCGGTCGCGACCAGCACGAGATCGAGCAGCTTCTTGAGGTCGAGCTCGGTCAGTTTGAAGTAGCCGTCGTCGGTGGCCAGCGCGCGCATGACCTCGTCGTCCACGCCCGGCACCCCGAACGCGAACAGCTGGGTCCGCCGGCTACGGCGCGACTGTTCCAGCCGCCGGGCCAGTTGCCGCCACTCACCGGTGGGGTTGCCCTCGGGATCGGTGGGCGCGCCGTCGCTGATCAGCACCAGCCGTGGCGCGCCGGTCTGCTGACCGAGCCGCTGCACCAGGGCACGCCGCTCCTCCAGCAGGTGAAGCGCCAGATCGACGGCCTCGACCATGGGCGTGGCACCACCGGCGACGAGTTCGGGGATGTGCAGCCGCGCCGACGGTACGAACGCGCCCTCATCGTCCGCCGACCGCTTCCCGTCGCCGGAGACGACGACCACGCCGCCCGCGCCGAAGGTCAGCACCACGAACTCGACGTCGCGGAGCGGGCCGCGCCCCTCGGCACGCACCTTCGGCAACCAGGCCGCGATCCGGCGATTGAGCGCGTCGATGGCCGGCACCCCGTCGGTCTCGGTGGTGCGCATCGAGTCCGAGGTGTCGATCAGCAACGCGACGAAGCGCCGCCGGTGGGTGTCGACGACGAACCCGACGTCGTCCGCCGCGGCATCGTCGTCGTCGAACATCGGCAGCGGGTTCATCCGTTCCCCGCCCGGCCGCGCGAGATCATGGAGTTCCCCTCGTCCGTGGTGTCACCTCATGCGACATCTGACGGACAGGACGCGCCGTCCGTCAGATACCGGCGTCGCCGACATGGAGGGGATCGGATGGACCAGACCGCGGAGTGGTACGCCACGATCGCCGCGGCGCTCGCCGGCCAGGCCACGATCGAGGACGCCGTCGCCGCGCTGATCGCGATCCCGCCCGGCGGCCCGCACCGGGGCGCGCTCGCCGCCGCGCTGATCGAACGGCTCATCACCGACAACGGCCTGCCGGCGCTCATGCCGATGCACCGGCAGCTGGACGACCTGCTGCGGATCGGTGCGGCCGACCCGGCGCCGGCCCGGTCGTGGCCCGCGATCCGGGCGATGGGCCGGGCCATGCAGCTCACCCTCGCCGGGGCCCGGTTCGAGCTGCGGGACCCGGACGCGGCGCTGGAGGAGGTCGAGGCACTGGCGGCGGATACCGACGGCGATCCGCGGGCGCGGGCGATCGTCGAATCCGCGGTGCTGGCCCTCTCGGTCGTGCAGGGTGTGGCCGCGCGCGGTGATCCGCTCCAGACCGAGGCCTGGGACCGGATGCGGCGGTTCGTGCGGTCCAACGGCGGAAGCACGGCGGGTCTCGACAAGGTCTACGACGTACTGCAGGAGGTCATGACCGGCCGGTCGGACGACTTCGGCGGCGCGGCCGAGCGCCTGCGGCACGCCGCGGACGGGATTCCCGAGGAGGCCCGGCGGCTGGCCGGATTCGACGACGTGGTGCGCCAGTTCGACCGGATGGCGATCGACGGGCCGAGCGGCTACCGGACGGCGGCCGGCGCCGCCGACGAGGCCGTCCTACTGGGCGGAAGTGTGCTGCCCCTGCTCGCCCCGGACGCCGATGGGGACCAGATCGAGGAGGGCGTCCGGCGGACACGCGAGGCCGTCGCCCTCAGCGACCCCGGCTACCCGACCCACGCGTTCCACCTCTTCGGTCTGGCCTTCGCCCTGGTCCGGCGATCGGAGCGCACCAACTCGGTCGCCGATCTGCCGGAGGCGGAGGAGCTGCTGACCGAGGTGATCAGCCTGCTGCGCGGCCCGCAGGACAGGCTGTGGGAGATGGCACACGGGCTGCTCGCCGACGTCCGGCTCCGGCTCGGCCACGGCGGCGACGTCCACCGGGACGCGATCGAGTCGCTGCGTACCCACGTGTGGCAGGTCTTCATGCAGCCGGACGCGGCGGGAGCGAGCGCGGTCGCGCGGGAGGCCGCGGAGTCGGCCGTCGACGTCGCCTACCGGTGCCTGCGGGTCAACGACGTCGCCGGAGCGGTGCGCGCACTGGACGCGGGCCGTGGACTCGCCCTCTACGCGGCGACCGAACAGCGCTCGGTGCCCGACCGGCTGCGCGCGGCCGGGCACCCCGAGCTGGCCGGCCGGTGGCAGCAGGTGAGTGCCGAGAGCGGTCCGCCGTCCACGCTGCGCCGGAAGGTGATCAGCGCGCTCGTCGAGATCGCGCCGGGCGGCGCTCTCTTCGATCCGCCCACGACGGCGCAGATCCGGGCCGCGCTGACCGAACTGGACCTCGACGCCCTGGTCTACCTGGTCCCGGCCGGTGAACGAGGTACCGGCCTGGCAGTCGTCGTGCCCGCTACCGGACGGCTCGGTTACCTCGGGCTCCCCGGCCTGAACCCCGGCGAGAGCCCGGAGGTCGCGGCCTACCTCGCGGGGGCGAGGCGGCGGGACACGGCGATCGTCGGACGAACGGCGACACGAGATCTCGGATCGCTCGACCAGGACTTCACCGAGCAGCTGCACGTGGTGCGCGACTGGGCATGGCGTGCCGCGATGGGACCGGTCGTGGAGCAGTTCGTGTCGAGTCTGCCGTCCCGGGACCGGGTGCCGCGGCTCGCGCTGGTGCCGATGGGGGAGCTCGCGCTGATCCCATGGCAGGCGGCGGGCCGGGCCGGGGGCGAACCGCTGATCCGCACCGTGGCCCTCTCCCAGACGGCCTCCGCGCGCATGCTGTGTCGCTCCGCGGACCTGCGCCCGCTGCCGGCATCCCGGCTCGGCATGATCGTCGGTGACCCGGACACCGCCGGTGCGGCCTCGGACCTGGCCGGCGCCCGCGTCGAGGCATACGAGATCCGGCAGGCCTTCTACCGCGGTGGCCGTTACCTCGGCCGGCTACCGGACGATCACGGCACCCGCGCGCCCTCCGGCGCGGGCACCGCCGGCCAGGTGCGCGCCTGGCTCACCTCGGCGAGCCGGGCGGCGGGCAGCATGCTGCACCTGGCCTGCCACGGGATCGTCTCGTCGGGGCGCTCCTACCTACTGCTCGCGGACGGTACGCCGCTGAGCGCCGAGGAACTGGTCCGGCTCATGGACGCCGTACCCGACCGGGCGCTGAGCCTGGTCGTGCTCGCCGCCTGCAGCACCGGGCTCGCCGCGGGCGACTACGACGAGGCGTACAGCCTGGGGACCGCGTTCCTGGCGGCCGGCGTGCGTTCGGTGCTCTCCACCCAGTGGACCATCCCGGACGCCTCCACGTCGCTGTTGATGTTCATGTTCCACCACTACCTGATCACGGACGGGCTCCCGGTCTGGGCGGCCCTGCACCGCGCGCAGCTCTGGATGATCGATCCCGGCCGGGTGGCACCGGACACCATGCCCGAGCCGTTGCGGCGGCAGCTCGCGGACGGGCGCACCGACCCGGCCGACGTCGCCGGCTGGGCGGGTTTCCTGCACGGCGGCCGATGAGTGAGGAGACACGACATGTCCGAGGCCGACGCACTCCGCGCGAAGCTCGACCGGCTGGACGGCGCGGCCCGCGCGAGACCCCTGCTGGACCTGGCACAGGTGCTCGCCGACGGGTACTGGCGCGACAACCCGGGCCGGCCCGAGTCCAAACCCCTGCTGGACGAGGCGATCGAGGCACTCGACGAGGCGTACGGCTACTTCGCCGTGGACGACGGCATGCGCGGCAACGTCGCCGGTCTTCGCGGCATGCTGTACGGAGCGCGGTACACCGGGCACCTGACCGTCCCCGAGGACCGCGCCATCGGCATCGAACAGCTCGAACAGGCCGTGCAGGCCCCGAACCAGCCACCCGTGGTCCTCCTCAACCTCTGGTTGAGCCTCGGCCAGCTCTACCTCTCCCGCGCCACGGATCTGATCCGGTCGCCGGACTTCATGAGCTCCGTCGTGTTCGGCGACCTGCCGGCCGGAATGGCCGCCGACGTGGACCGCGCGACCGCCTGCTTCGAGCGGATGCTCGCGTCCCCGGCCGGTGTGCCCGCATCGAAGCACGCGGCGACGCTGTTCCTGCGGATGGCCGGCGCGCTGCGCGCCGTCGTGGAGTGTGGCGACGCCGCGCCCGGCGCGGATCGGATGAACCGGATCATGTCGGCGATCACGGTGTTCCAGGAGGTCCACAACGAACAGGTCGCGCTCGTCGCGGCCGGGCCGGACGCACGCAGCACCGCGTTCTACCGGGCCGAGGAGATCGCCGGCCAGGGGCCGCTGGACCGGCCGGTCCCGTTCGTCCAGGTCGACGACGGCAGCGGGCCGTCCACCGCGCCGGACCGCCCGGCCGCCGCGGCGACGGCGGACGATCCGGCCGTGCTGCGCCGGGAACTGCGTGCCCGGGTGTCCGGCGGCGGTGACCTCTTCGAGGCGCTGGAAGCCCTGCTCACCCCGGCCGCACCGGCACCGCCGGCCGACCTGGTCGACGACGTCGTGGCGCTCGCCATCGCCGTCGCGGACGCCGGCCGGGCCAACCGGACCGATCATCTGCTGCTCGCCACCGGTCTGTGCCTGCGGGCGCGTGCGGCCGGCACCCGCTGGGCGCGGCGTGATCTGGACGACGCCACTGAAGCCCTGCTCCGCGCCGCGGTCGGCTCGCGGCCGGCCCCACCGGAGACCGTCCGGGTGATGCGCCGGCTCGCAGCCGTGATCGACGCCGCGGACCGGGAGTGCCGTGCCGGGGAGCGGCTGGCCGGCGCGCTGCGTGGAAAGGCCGGCCGGTGAGGCCTATCGGGGTGGCACCACCGTCGTGAGCGTCACCTCGGTGGTCGTCCAGTCGTAGCCGGACGTCAGCACCGGATCGCCGACGTCGCGGTGGAGTGCGGCGCCGCCCAGCCGTTCGATCAGGCCGGCCGCCGAGAGCGCGCCGCGGCGCCGGCCGAGCGGCCGGCCGAGAGCGGGCAGGTGGTACGGCTCGACGGAGAACTGTTCCTCGGCCACGATGAGCTTGAGCCGGTCGCGGACGGTGACGCCCGGCGCGGCGGCCAGGCCGTCCGGCAGGAAGGCGGTGATCCGCCGGCCGCCGAGGCACGATCCGGTGGCGCCGGCCTCGATGAAGTCGCCCGGGAACAGCGCGGCGTGGACCTTGAACCTGGGCGTCAGATCGAGCAGCGCGCAGTAGAGCGGCTCGTCACCGCGGTTGCGGAGCCGGATGAAGAGCTCCGGTGGCGCCCAGCCGGCGGGGGTCTGCCGGTAGCTCACCACGTACTCGCCGTTCGGATCGGGGATCAACGGCTCTCCCGCCGTGGGAATCAGACGCTGGCCCGGCTCGGCGGCCAGCAGCTCGATGCGCACCGGGTCGGCCAGCGCCGACGCCGGGTTGCGCAGCTCCCGCACCAGCCGCCACCGTGCGATGTGCTCGAGCACGGACAACGTCTCCACCGTGCCGTACGGCCCGTCGTGCGTGCGTTCCTCGAGGCGCTCGCCGTGCTGGTCGGTGATCGACAGGGTGCCGCCGCGGTGGCATCGCACGCGCAGGTCCGGCACCTCCGGCGCGCCCGGCGGCACGACGCGGAGATGGACGGAGCCGTGGACGGCCTCCGTGAGCCGTGCCGTCGCGCCGGCGTCGTCACCGTCGACGGCCACGGTCGTCGGCGGCAGCGGGACCGCGGTCACGACGACCGGGAACTGCTCGTCGGGTGCGGGGCGCCAGCCGCCGATCGGTTCGACCCGGCTCTCCTCCATGCGGACCTCGACCACATCGGCCTCACGGCCGGGCTCGCCGCCGCGCACACCGATCCGGACTCCCGGCCCGGCGGGCAGACCGTGCACCGCCCCGGAGTCGATCATCCAGCCCGCGCGGGTGAAGCGCATCCGGACGCCGCTGCCCGGCGTGGCGACCGCACCGCCGAGGAACCTCAGGCCGAGCAGGGCCGAGTCACGCGGGCGGGCCTGCGGCGACTGCCGGGACGCGCGCATGGCCACCTCGGTCTGTGCGGCCAGCATGAGGTCGCGGTAGGACGCGTCCGGCCCGAGCCGTTGCAAGGAGCGCAGCAGCGACCAGCTGAACACGCCACGCGTCTCGCCGTCCAGCAGCCGTTCCTCGGCCGCCTCGAAGGATCGGCAGGCGGCGAGCACGACGTGCTCGGCCGGGCGTGGATCCATCGCCCGCCGGATCACCTCGGGGCGCACGGAGTCCAGCGTACGGGGGGCGGCCGGCGGCACCGAGCGGGTGCGTGCGGCCGGCTCCCGCTCGACGAGCTCGCGGGTCGCACCGTCCGAGTGACAGCTGTCCAGGACGACGGTGACGTGCCCGGCCCGGTCGGCGACCTCGTCGAGCAGCACCGACAGTTCCTTGTCCCACAGGTCCGGCACGTCACCGGTGCGGCTGTCCACGCAGACGAGCGTCTGCACCCGGCCGGTCGATTCCAGGACTCTCGCCCAGTCCGGTGCGGGTGCGTCGGAGCCGTGCCCGCTGAACCAGAGGAGCGCCACGTCGTCCGGGCCCGCCTGCCCCAGGTGCGACCGGATCGCGCCGACGATCGCCGCGCGGGTCGCCTGCTCGTCCAGCAACATCAGTGGTGCCAGCCGCATGCCCGGGGCGAGGGCCGCATCGAGATGCGCGCGTGCCGCACGAACGTCGCGCACGCATCCGCGCAGCGGACGAACGGCGT
This sequence comes from Catenuloplanes nepalensis, assembly GCF_030811575.1. Lineage (GTDB taxonomy): Bacteria > Actinomycetota > Actinomycetes > Mycobacteriales > Micromonosporaceae > Catenuloplanes > Catenuloplanes nepalensis. The sequence goes on from NZ_JAUSRA010000001.1 coordinate 1,961,548, forward strand.
GGTACGCGTCGATGCCGACCATGAGCGCGTAGAGCGTCCTCACGCGGACACCTCCGGCCCGACGTGCAACCATCCGTGCTCGACGAAGCCCTTGGCCGGCAGGTCGACGGTCATCTCCCGGAACGCGGCGGGCAGCGGCGGCCGCGCGGCGTGCACGATCACGTCGCGGTAGAGCACGTCCGGCAGGCCGAGGACGTAGGTGGCCGCGCCGTGGGAACGGACCGCCTCGCGCAGCGGCGCGCTGTCCAGGATCCGGTGCACCGCTATGGCCGCGGTGCCGATCCAGCCGTTGTCGCCCTCCTTGACCAGCCCGCGATGCAGCGCGACGCGCAACTGCATCCGGTCCCGCGCCGGCCGGCCCCGATCACGCGCGGCCAGCCGGCCGGCCAGCTCGTCCAGTAGCGCCGGGATGACGGCGGACTCGTCCAGCCCGACGGGCAGCACGGTGAACTGGCCGTCGCCCTGCGGCTGCGGGGCGACGTCGGCGTCCCGGATGCCCGCCGCGCGCCGGGCCCGGGCGAGCACGTCCACCAGGTCGCGCTGCAGCACCTCGGTCTCGTCGTTGCGGCGCCGGCTGTAGCCGACCACGTCGGCGGCCATGCACAGCCGTACGGCCGCCGGACCGTGCGCGGGCACCGCGGTCATCCGCTCGGTGAAGCGGACCGCGTCGGAGAGCACGCCGTCCTGCGGGCCGCCGGTACCGTCCGTCTCCACCTGGACGGAGAGAGCGCCGGCCACCTCGGTCGCCTCGGCCGGCACCTCCAGCAGGGCGTGCATCCCGTACGTGCGCGGAAGCACCGATCGGCCTTTCGGGTCGTCGTAGAGCCAGCCGAACGAGGCGGTCTGGACACCGGTCGTCCAGGCACGGGGCACGTCCCGCCGGGCGGAGAGTCTGCGCAGCAGGCCCGGCCGGCCGGCCGCGGCGGTCACCGTGCGCCCGGCGATGACCGACGCGGCGTGCGTCGCCTCCGCGGTCTGCACCAGGCCGAGTTCGTCGCCGTCCATGGCCAGCAGGACCGCGCGCGCCCCGGTGCCGGAGAGGGTCACCTCGAACCGTGCCCCGGTGTAGCGCCGGCCGGTGTCGAGCACGTCGAGGTCGAAGGCGAAGATCGCGCCGACGTACCGGTGGCGGCCCAGGCCGGCACGGTGGCGCAGCACCGCGGGCAGATCCCGCGTCGGGACCGGATAGAGCAGCGGATGACCGCAGCGGACGCCACCGCTCACCCCCGCGGCGGAGGGTGGGACGCCCCGGCCGCCGGGCGGGCCGAGCGTCCGGTGGGCGAGCATCCGATGGCCGGTCAGTTCCTCGTCGTCGGTCCACATGCCCTTCACTGACGGACCGGGGCTCGCAGGTAGGCCGGCCGCCGAGCGCCGCCGCCCGGTCCGCGCCGTGCTCGCGGCCGAAGGTCTCCAGCACCTCGAGCAGCGGGGAGTACGGCATCGGGACACCGAAGTGCTCCTCGCATGTGCCGGTCAGCACATGCGCCCCGGACCCGCGGGCCTCGGCCGCGAACCGGCTCAGCATCCTGCTCTTGCCGACGCCGGCCTCACCGCCGACCAGCACGGTGCGGGCCATGGCGTCGCGTGCGTCGGCGAGATGCGTGTGCAGCGACATCAGCTGGCCGGTCCGGCCGACGAAGGGGGCCACGTCCACCATCCCCGCTCAGTCGTCCCCCGGCGCGCTGACGATCGTCAGGACCGTCGCCACCAGGCGGTCCAGTCCGGCGGGATCGCGCAGCATCCGGTCCAGCGGGTCCTCGTACGCCCGGCCGCCGGCCCCGGGACGATCCGCAGGCGCTCCGGCGTCCGCACCGAAGATCGTGCTGAGCACGTCCTGGACGACCGCGCGGGCAGGCTCGCCGTGCCGCAGCCGGGTCTGGATCGTCGCGACCGCGTCGTGTGCCAGGGCGGCGAGCGTGTCCTCCCGGCCGTCCGGCGTGCCGGCTCGCGCGGAGTCGTCGTGCTGCGGTGCGGAGGCGACCGGAGGCTGCTTACGGCCGAGCGGTCCCTCCACGTACCGGTCGTACCACTGTGGCCGGGTCCGCATCGCACGCTGCACGACGCGGATGTCCGCGTGCACGTCCGCCTCGCCGTAGGCCGACCAGCCGCCGAGCCGCTCGCAGCGCCGCACCGCCCAGCTCGCGGTCGGCCACAGGTCGTAGCCGGCCGTGGCCGTGGTGCCGGCCCAGATCAGCATCTGGGTGGCCAGGTCGATCAGCCAGGCGTCGTCGTCCAGCTCCGCCGCCAGCCAGCCGGGCACCCGGGGACGCTGCAGCGCGCCGATCTCGCCACGCCGGCGCCGGTGCCCGTCGACCGTGGCCGGCACCAGGCGGCTGGCGATCCAGCCCTCCAGATTGTCGATCCGAGAGCCGGCCCGGTGGGTCACGTCCTCCACGACGGCCTCGACGTCGTTCTCGAACCGATCCAGGCAGTCATCCGTCAGCCTGCTCACCGACGCGGCGCAGGTGACGTGCCCCCGGCGCAGCTCGATCCGGCGGGTGAGCCGGCCGTAGACGACCGGCCAGACGATCGCGTACGTCGCACCCGTCAGCCGCAGCCGGTGCTGATCGCAGGCGCTCGCGATCGTGCCGGCCAGCAGCCCGCGACGCGCCAGGTCACGCACCTCGTCGACGCCGTCGGTGTGGGTCCATCCGAGCACCGCGCCCTCCTCACAACCGGTTCCACCAACCCGAACCCCAGCCTGGTGTACGGCGACAAGCGGTGTGAACAGCGAGAAGAGTCGCTTTAGGTCACCACCCGGACGGCACCGGAAGCGCTCCGTCGACACCGGACGACGATCATTTGCCCGGCGGATGACCGTTCGTCGCCCCGGTCGCGCGGCCGGTCCGGCCGGTCCGCCGGACGGTGGGCCGATTCCGTGTGCGGCCCCGGCCGCGTCCCCGTGCCCGATGCTGACGGACGGCCGCGCGTCGTCGCTGCGCAGCGCCGTCGGTCAGTGTCGTCCGTCAGCTCAGGACATGAACCTCGACGTGTCCGTGCGAGCGGGAGGCATCGTGCGCATTCCTGGACGAGTATCACCGGCGCGGTACGGCACGATCGACGGTCCGACGCGGCCCGAGGTCGTTCGGCGCCGGTTCCACGGACTTCAGGTGCTGGCCGGGTCATGGCTGCTGGCCATCGCCGCGTCCGCCGTGGACGCCGCGATCGGAATGGCGTCGGCGCTGGTCACGTCGTTCGCCGTGCTGATGGCACTGTTCCTGATCTACCGTCTCGTCCTCGGGGCCCGCCCGGGCCGCGGCCCGGGCGGAGCGGCACGGCTGGCAGGCGCGCTCGTCAGGTCGGTGTGGCGGCTGGCGCTGCGGGTCGCCCGGTGGGCCGGCGGATCGCTGCGGACTCGCGGCACCGGCCGGATCGGGGTGGTCGAGCAGCAGTTGACCGTGTACCGCTTCCGAGTGCGGGAGCGCGCCGGGCGGTCGAGCGATCACGTCATGTACGGCGAGCTGACGAACGTGCCGCCGCGGCCCGGGGAGCTGGTCCGGTTGTCCGGCCGCCGTTGCGTGGTGCGGACGGTGGAGGTTCTCGCCGGGCCGGACGGTCCGGTGTCGCGGCGGGTGACCGCCCGGATCCCGATCCCGTACCGCTGTGTCCGGTGGGGAGACCGGGCGTGCTACCTGCTCGCGCCGGCGACCCTGGTGTGGGCCGCGCTCTCGATCGCCGGCGTCGTCGGTTGACTGTTCTGCCGGGTGGCACGGCAAATGACGGGGTTTTCACTCCTCGTACCCGGCGGACGGTGGAGGCGAGTGCGTGGACGTGGCACCGCGTAGGGTCGGGTTGGGCACTCGAGCACGTCCGGGCGGCGATGGCACGGGAGGCGCTGCATGATCAGGAAGGTGGCATCCCGATGAGCGGGCTCACGCCCGAGCAGCAGGCTCGGGTCCGTCGTCTCCTGCGCGACGAGTTGCGGGCCGCGTGGGACGACGCTCGCGCGGCCGGTGCCACCGAGGCGGAGCTGGCCGAGTCGGTCGAGCGCCGCCGCCGGGCGTTGGAGGCCGCGGCCGTCCCCGACGAGGAGGTCCAGCAGCCGCGGGCATGACCGGGCGTCCCGTCCGTCAGTTCCCCATCGGAGCCCCTCCGACCCCACGGAGTCGTACCGATGGCACTCTTCGCCCTGCTGGTCGGCATCGACCACTACCGCCCGCCGGTCCGGGCGCTGCGCGGCTGCGTCGCCGACGTCGCCGCGGCGGCCGATCTCCTGCGCTCACTGCCGACGGCGGCGCACGTCGAGGTTCTGCTGAACGAGCGGGCCACCCGGGCCGCGGTGATCGAGGCGCTGCGAGGTCACCTCGGCCGGGCCACCGAGGGCGACACCGCGATCTTCTGGTTCAGCGGCCACGGCTCCACCGCGCCGCTGCCGCCCTCGCTGTGGCACAGCGAGGCCGATGGGCGGTCGCAGACGCTGCTGTGCGCCGACAGCCGTCACGACGGTGTACCCGACCTCTACGACAGGGAGCTGGGACTGCTCGTCCGTGAGGTGGCGAGGACCGGCGCACTCACCGTGGTGATCGTCGACGCCTGTCACGCGGAGAGCGCGACCCGGGACGGGCTCGCGGCCGGTGCGCGCGCGACCGTGCGGCGTCACGAGGACTCCGGCACCGCACCGCCGCCGGCGACGCTCCTTCCCGCGTTGCGGCATCCGCCCGGCGACGATCCGGTGTTCGTCGAGCTGGCCGCCGCCCACAGCTTCGAGTCCGCTCACGAGATGACGGTGCCGGGCGCCGGCACCCGCGGCGTCTTCAGCCACGGTCTGCTCCGGGCGCTCGAGCTGCGGGGTGCCGGCAGCACCTGCCGCGAGCTGCTGACCGCCGCGCGCCGCTCCGTCGAGAACGTGATCGACGGGCAGGTGCCCCGCCTGCATCCGGACCATCACGAGATCGTGGACCGTCCCCTGCTCGGCGGCCCGCCTCGGCCACCCGCACGCATCACCATGCGGTACGTGCGCGGCTCCTGGGAGATCGACGCCGGAGCCTGCCACGGCATGCGCGCCGGCGTGCGGATGAGCCTCCCGGGCTCGGGCCGGCGGATCACCGTCCTGAGCGTGCTGACCGCGCGCTGCATCGTCGAGCCGGACGGCTGGACGCCGGACGAGGAGGCGCAGTACCCGGTCACGACACCGGCCGCGTACGGCTTCGCAACGGCCCGGAGGTCCTCCGGGTTGGACGGCGCGATCCGCCTGGAACTCTCGACGCCGGACGGCTTACCGGTGCGGCCCGGCACGGACGGCGTGGTCCGGTGGCGACGCGCGACCGGCATCCGGCTGCACAACACCACCCGCCGCCGGTTGTACGCGGTCCTGCTGCACCTCACCGCGGACCTCGGCGTCAGCACCGTGCTGTTCCCGGCTGGGGCGGTTCCCGGACTTCCGGCGGCCGGTCCTCATCGCCGCGCCCGGCGTCGCCGAGCAGACCGTGATCGTCCGCGAACCCCGTCCGTACTGACAGTCCTTCCGGCAGGAGAACACCATGCGCTATCGGCACGAGTACGTCGAGTTCAAGATCATGAGGCGGACGCTCTGGGTGGGCGACGACGCGTATCCGCTGGGAGCCATCGCCTACGTGGGCATCCGGCACTACCGGCCGGACCGGGGCGCCGCCGTGTGGACCTTCACCAAGCGCTGGGCGCGATCGTCGCGGCCGCGGCCGCCGGAGTCGTCCTGCTGGCCTGTCTCGGCACGTCGGCGCCACCGTACTCCGACCTCGTGTTCGGCGTCGTCCTTCTGGGGATGCTGGCGATACACGTGGGTCGCCTCTGGCGGGTGCTCACCCGGTCCGGACTCCATGCCCTGGTCGTGACGACCGCGAAGCCTCAGATGGCGCTGGTGGGCCGGGACGAGGCACTCATCCGCGACCTGAAGGAGCGGGTGATCGACGCGATCGACAACCCCGCGCTGGAGTTCGCGATGACGGTCGAGAACGTGCTCGGTGACAAGGTGCTGGGTGACAAGATCATGGGTTACCACGTCGAGGGTGACCAGATCTCGTACAACTGATGCGGGCCGGCCTCCGGTCAGCGTCCCCAGTACCGGAGGCTGCCCGCCGTGACGATCTCGGCGAGCCGAGGGTCCCGCAGCGTGGCCGAGTAACCGGCGGGCAGGTGCTCCGGCACGATCCGCGCGGGGGCGGCCAGCCACCGCCGGAGCTCGTGGACCGCGTCGGCGGCCGGTAGCCCTTCATCCACCAGTTTCAGGTGAAGCATGAACAGCGAGAGCGATTCGACCGGCGCCGGTACCGGACGCAGCCAGCCGACGACCCCGGCGAATCCGCCGTCGACCAGCGCACCCGCCAGAAGCCCGGACGCCTCGCCCGCGCAGGAGGGCAGGATCGCGAGTCCGCCGGCCCGGCCGGCGTGGGCCCGGATCGCCTCGATGCCGAGCGTGGCCGGGCCGGCCAGCTCGAGGCCGCCGGCCGTCACGCCACAGGCGAGCTGCAGCAGCGACGCGTCGAGATGGGCGGCCACCTCGCCGGGAGTGCCGGCACCGTCCACGTGCTCGACGGTGCGCCCGAGTCCGATGGACCGGGGGTGGAAGAATCGGCGGATCATGACCGCGTCGACGCCGGCGGACTCTCGATCGCCGCGCGGATTCGCCACGAAGACGGGACTCCTGCCGGGCGCGGGCGCGTCCCGGCCGGCCAGCTTCAGTATCTGATCGATCCCGGCGACGTACGAGACGACGGCACCGGTCCGCGAGATCCCGGGGGTTCCCTCGACGATCATGACGCGACGCCATCCCGGCGGCCAGGCCGGGGAGATGCGCCCGTCCGCGGCATCCAGGAACAGCCGATCGGGTCCGGCCAGACCGTCCACCGTCATCGCTCGCAGGGCCTCGGCGACGTCCGCCGGGGCCGCGCCGCCGAGCGCGGACCGGTGCCGGACGGCCGCCTCCACGATCGCCCGGATCCTCGCCGCCCACGGCAGATCGCGCGGGATCTGCGCGGTCAGCACCACCTCGCCGTGGCCGGCGACGGCGCGGCAGACCGAGTGCAGCAGAGCCGCTACCGGGTCGGTCGCACCGATGCGCGCGAGCACGGCGGCGAACCGGCCGGCCAGCCCGCCGAGCGGCGGATCGCCGTCGAGGAAAGCGCCGAGACGCCGTACGGCGCTCGCGGTTGCCGGGTGGTCCGGCGGCAGCGTCTCCAGTGCCTCGGCCAGGTGCCGCGCCGCGACGCGGTGATCGCCGTCCGGGTCGCCCGGGGTGAGGCGGTCACGGCGCGCGCGGGTGTGCAGCGCGGCGGCGAGCAGCAGCAGGTCGGTGCCGCGATCCACCGGGCCGGCGTGCTCGCCGGTGTGCACGACGGTGGCGGCCAGGCCGACGAGGTCGTCGACGTCGGCGGCGGTGATCGGAGGCGGTTCCGGGCCGAGCAGAATCCCGGCCGCCGCGTGGACGTCCTCGGCGCCGGTCAGCTCGATGACGAGAGCGTGCGTCTCGGGGCGCACGCTCGGCGCCGGCAGGTCCGGCGCAGGCACGCCCGGTACCGGCAGGGGCGGTGCCGGCGCGTCAGGGGCCGGCTCGTGCGGGTCCATCTCGACGAACGTGAGCGGCCGGTCCAGCGGATCGAGGCGTGCCAGGCTCTCGGCGTCGAAGAAGGCCGGCACCGCCGGTCCGCCTGTCCGCATCCGCTCCTGCAGCTTCTGGAGCGTGGACATCGCCCGCATCATCCGGCCGAGGTCCAGCCCGGCCGGACCGCCACCGAGGCCACCCCGCATGACCTGCATCGCCTCGGCGAGGTCCAGCAGCGTCGCGGCGGCCTCGCGCATCTCGGGCCGGAGCACCTCGTCATCCTCGGCCCGCACCTCGCGGAAGCAGGTGACGGCCCGGTCGGCATCGCCTGCGGCACCGGCCGGCGACCCCTGGACCGCGCGCAGGAGGTAGAGCTGCCCGAGCGCCATCCGCGCCATCAACCGCATGGCGGGCGGCAGCATGCCGGACCCCGACGACTCCTCCAGCATCGCGATGCCGGTCTCTCGGTCGTTCTCCGTGCCGCCGTGCGCCAGGCGCCGCATCGCGAGCCCGACGCCGAGCATGGCGGTCGCGCTACCCCGCTGGGCGTCTCCCGGCTCGAGGTAGCGGCACGCCTCCGACACGGCCTCGATCGACTGATCGAGGTGCGGCAGCGCGGCCTCCAGACCGGGCCCGGCTCGCCAGTACTCGGAGAACAGGTGCTGGCCGAGCTGAAGCAGCGGCCTCGTCCGCTCGGGCCCGGCCGTCCCGTCCAGCTCGGCCCGCAGCGCGCCGGTGATGTCGTGCGGCATGATGCTGTCCCCTCCGTGCTCATTGTCCGCCGTGGACGAAGCCGGCCCAGGCCGCCGTCCGGCCGGCATCGGAACTCTCCAGCTGCTCCCGCAGCGGCCGCGGCATGCTCGGTGGTACGTCCCGGGTGGGGTCGAGCATCCAGGTCTGTGCCCGCCGCAGCGCCTCCCAGACCGGCAGCCGTCCGGCCACCCGGTAGTGGTGGAACATGAACATCAGCACCGACGTGTCCCCGTCCGGGATGCTCCACAGCGTGGAGAGCACGGATCTGGCGCCGCCGGCCAGGAAGGCGGTGCCGAGGCTGTACGCGTCGTCGTACCCGTTCATCGCCAGGCCGGTGCGGCATGCCGCCAGCACGACCAGGCCGACCTGCCGCTCCGGTGCCGAGCCCATCAGGTCGATGAGTTCCGTGGCGTCCAGTTCCGACTCGCCGGTGACCGGATCCGGAGCGAGCTGCAGGAAGGAGCGGGCGTTCGCGGTGTCCGTGAAGCCGTGGCAGGCGAGGTGCAGCGTGCTGCCACGGCCGGGGCGCGGCACGGTGAGCCAGTCGCGTACCTCGGCCACGGTCCCGGCACCGGAAGGCGCGGTTCCGGACGTGAGCCGGCCGACGTACCGCCCGCCGCGATAGAACGCGCGATGGATGGCCTGCGCCTCGGCTCGTGCCGCGGTCAGATCGGGAATGTGCGGTGGCGTCTGCGGATCCCCGACCACGAGCCCGGTGGGGGAGAGAGGAACGGCCGGCCGGCCGGCGGCGTCGACGAGCATGCGGGCGGACGCGGTCTGCGAGAAGGCCACACGTTGTACGGCGTACTCGCCGTCATGCGGCCGGGCGGCATGCCACGGTACGCGGCTGAGGTCACCCATCGGAACGAGGTAGATGTGCGGCACCCGCCCCTCGGGCCGGGTGATGCCGGAGCTCAGCAGCGGCCCGACCGCGGCCCGCCAGGCCCAGTCGGACAGCGTCTCGAGCCGCGTGCGGAACTCGCCGTCGTCGTGAGCAGGCCCCAGGTCGCGTGTGCCGTCCGCCACGAGATTCCGGGTGCGCAGGGCGCGCAGGAACAGGTCGACGTCCGCCGTGTCGATCCGCAGGCCGGGCAGGGCCATGTAGCCGGGCCTGCCATCGGCGGGCACCACCACCGCCCATCCGGGGTTCGGTGGGCGGGCCGGAACCAGATAGACCAGTGCGTCCCCGTTCACGCGGCGCAGCGCCCGCTGAATGTCGGCGAACGACGGCGGATCGAGCAGATCCGTGCCGGTGGCGATCGCCTCGAGCACGTCGTGACGGAGTTCGACCGGAGCCCCCGGCCCGCCCTCAGCCTGCCAGCGCTCGGCCAGGCCGGGCTGGTTCGCTTCCCGCAGCAGCGCGGTGACGTGCCGCAGCCGGGTCGCGGCGAAGAGCGTCAGTGCCCGGCCGCCGTCGAGTGCGCGCACGGCCGCCGCCGGGTCGGCGTCCACCAGGCACATGTGCGCCGCGCTGAGCGCGTCGTCGACCGCGTCGAGTGCGGCCTTCCGGGCGACTCGCCGGTCCGTCTGCAGCAGTCCGTTGTAGGCGTGCCGGCGCAGCGCGTCCAGCGCGGTGTCCCGTGACCGTTTCTCGTTGCCCGGCGTCCGCTGCGCGTGCGCCAGCATGTCGTTGATCTCGGACCACAGCTCATGGTGCGGACCGCCGGCGAGGTTCCGTGCCTCGGTCAGCAGCGGCTCCGCCGCGGCGATGTCCGCCACGGCGCCGGTGACCTCCTTCCGCCGGAACAGCGCGACGGCCAGCCCGAACAGGTGAAACGGCCGGTGCCGGTCACCGGCCGGGGACAGCGCGACGGCCCGCTCGAAGTAGCCGACTCCTCGATCGATCCGCCGTCGGTCCGGCTCCCGCCCGGCACCCAGCAGCGCGCCCCCGGCGGCCGCGTAGCCGAGTGCCCGTTCGGCGTCGGTGGCGTGCGGTCGCTCGGCCTGAGCCACCATCGCGGCGATCTGCTCCTCCGACGGGCGTTCGTACGCGCTGCCGTCGGTCTTCGAGGTCGCGAGCAGCGGTCCCATCAGCGTGTTCACCTCCGCCATCGCGGAGTGCATCGGGTGCCCGGCCGGCAGCCGGGCGACATCCGCCTGCAACCGCGCCATGAGCGGGCCGGCGTCCACGCCCCGGTCGGCGGCCGTCGCGATATCGGTCAGCCGCGACAGCAGGTTCGTCATCGGATCCGCCGGCGCCATCCCGGCGGTCTCCGCCGCCATCCGGTGCACGCCGGAGCTGTCGCCACTCTGCAGGGCGTAGACGTGCCGCAGTGCCGTGCGTGCCAGGTTCAGCACCTTCGCCACCTCGGGATCACCGCCACCCTCCTCCTCGATCCCATCCAGTTGTGCGAGGGCGGCACGGTGATCCGTGACCCGCCGCTCGGCCACCGCCCAGAGCAGGGAGAACGCGCGGGCGCAGGTGCGGGTCGCGAGCCATTGCGGGCCGTGGGGCGGGTGCCGCTCCGCCAGGGCGAGTAACGGGTCCAGATGCCGCAGCCGTCCGAAACCACCCGTCGGCAGCGTACGAGCGAGCGCCTGCACGGCACCGGCCGCGAGCGCGCTGGTCCGTGGGGTGTCCGGCAGCTGGTGCAGGTCTGCGGCGAGTACGTCGATGTCGGCGTCGGACGCGTCGTGCCGCGCCCGGATCACCGCCGCGGCACACCGCTGGTAGATCACCTCGTGCTCAGGATCCATCGGGCTCCCTCCGTCGTACTTATCTGACGGACGGACGCGGGCGCTGCCCGCCGGACCGGCGCGGGGATGTGCCGCGGAGGGCGGCACATCCCCGATCAGTGCGGATCCCTGCCGGTCAGGCGACGTTGACGAAGGTGTTCGACTGTTGCTGGCTGCCGTTGAAGACGTTCAGGTTGCCGCGGGCGTCTCGGCGGTCAGTCGCGGAATGCCCTGATAGGCGCGGGCGTCGTGGGCGGGGACGAGGTGCACCCTGTCGGCCAGGGCGATGACCCGCGAGAGGTCCTCGCGCACTGCCGAGGAGTCGCTGTCGGCCAGTGCGCGCAGCAGCAGCGGCCGATCGACGCGGCGGGTGATGCCGTCGAGCTGCCACGTGAGGTCGCCGATGAAGGCGAACCGCTGAGCGGACGGAAGGGTCACGAAGACCACGACCGATCCGGGGGTATGGCCGGCGGCCGGGACGATGACGACGGATCCGTCGCCGTGGACGTCGTGGCTGGAGCGGAAACCCAGATGGGCGGGGCCGTCGAAGGCGTACTCACGGATCGTGTGCCGGCGTGTGACGAGGGAGAAGACCCGGTCGTCCTTGGCGCCCTCGGCGTACGGCCGCTCGCCCGGGGCCAGCCAGACCGGGACGTCGAGGGAGTCCAGACCGCTGACATGGTCCCAGTGGGAGTGGGTCAGGACCGCCCCGAGCAGCCGGCGATGGTCGTAGCCGGCGTCGTCCAGCTGCTGCCTGGCCGTGGCGCCGAGCTGATGAGGCGACCTGCGGAACGCGGGAAGCGTCCTGATGTGCTGCGCCGCGTTCGCCCCGAAACCCGCGTCGATGAGCACGTCGCCGCCCGGATGCCGGACGAGCACGGCGGTCGAGGCGAAGTCGCGTTGATCCGTCCAGCGTCCGCCACGGAAGGCGAGGGCTGCTCGGGTGAGGTAGCTGCCCGTGGGCAGCTGGAAGACGCCCATTCCCGCCGGCGGGGACGCAGGGGGGAACGGGCCGGTGAACGGCGTGGCATCGATCTTCGGCATGTAGACATCATGACCACTACTGAACTACTTGTCCAGTAGTGGTCCGGCGTCATGTGGGCGTCTAGGCTTCGGTGGTGCAGACCGACTTCTCCGCCGGGGTCGATCCCCGGATCCTGCGAACACACCGGGACGTGGTGCGGGCCACCGCGACACTGCTCATCGCCGGGGGATGGGACGCCGTGACCCACGCGGAGGTGGCGCGCCGGTCCGGCTACTCCAAGGCGACCGTCTACGCGCATTGGCCGACCCGGTTCGACCTCATCCGCGCCTCGATCGAACTGATCTGCGACGAGGCGGACCACCCGGCCGCGACCGGAGACCTGCGCGCCGACCTGCGCGCCTCCCTGCTCGACTTCGCACACGACCTGGCGGAAGGTCACCTGGACCGGCTCCTCGCCGGCGTGGTCGAACACGCCGGCCAGGGGGAGGCCGTGGCCGGCCTGCGCCAGAGGCTCTACGAGACCGGCACGCGAGCCATGCGGGCCGTCCTGACCACCCATCTCGGTCCCGCCGACGTCGAACCGGTCCTCGCCCTGCTCACCGGCGCGGTCCTGGTCCACGTCACCTATGCCGGGCAGCCGGCCACGCCCGCTTTCGTCGACGACCTGATCGAACGGGTGGTCGGCACCTCGCGGGGCGGTGCCGGGACGAAGCGCACCAGCCGTCCGGGCGACTCCCACTCATCGGCATGACCCGGCGCCACGCGGAAACCGTCGCGCGCGGCGCCGGAACCGCGGTGCCCGCGAGCGGGCGATCGCGATGCCGTCCGGAGTGGCGACGTGGTGCCGCGAAGCGCTCGGTCCATGACGTGATCCGGCCCCTCGGCGCCTGCCGAGGGGCCGGATCACTCGACGGTCAGGACACGATGCAGTTGGTGTTGTTCGGGCCTTCGCCCACCTTCACCGGCTCGTCGCCGCTGTTGTTGCCGTTGTAGAGATCGCAGATGCCGATGGAGCCGACGTTGAGCCCGGACAACCGTGCCGTGTCGCCGTAGTTGATGTTGATGCCGACCAGCACGTCACCGTCCGATGCGGTGATGTTCTGCAGGGTCACCGACCGGGCCGCCTGCGTGGAGCAGTTGCCGCAGGAGCGGTAGAGCTTGCCGAAGTCGTTGACCGTGAAGTTGCGGATGGTCACCGACCCGCCGGAGCCGCGGTTGTCCTGGAAGACCTTGTCGGCCGCCTGTGCGGCGCTGCCGCCGTCGACCAGGACCGTCGCACCGGTCCCGCGGAAGGTGGCGGCATCCTCGCCCACGTCCTCCCAGGTGACGTTGCGAAGCGTGCAGCTGCCGGCGCAGTGGACGCCGTCGGCGGCCGGGGCGCCCAGAACGACGTTCGTCAGGGTCGCGCCGGCGGCCAGGCGGAACAACGGGTCCTGGCCCTCGTTCTGGCCGCCGCTGCCGAGGTCGCCGGTGCCGTAGTAGCGGTTTCCGCCACCGTCGAACGTTCCGGACACCGCAATCGTCGCGGGAACCGGCACGTTGGCGGCGGCGGAGGCCATTCCCGCCAGGGAGACGGAGCCGGCCAGCGCCGTGGCCAGCACGGCGGCTCCGAGGAGTAGACGTGGTGTTCTCATGGTCTCGACCTTTCGTCGCTACCCACTCTCTTCCGGTCAAGGTGGGGCACTCTCGGACCATATGTCGCAGAACAACCATGAGAAGACTTCGACAGCGATAAATTTCCTAAGGCAACTTTAATCTCTGCTTTGTTCAACATCGAAACTCAGCGGGAATCCTGGCGTGCGGCGGACGTCCGCCCACTCGAGTGGACCTTCGACGTCCTGGGCACCCGCGACGACGTCGGGCCGAACACCGCGCTCCACACCGGATTCTGTCGTAGCCGGACGCTAGCCTCTCCACGTCGCCGATCGAGCACGGGAGAACACATGCCGACGTTCACGCTGCCGGACGAGCACGCCTGGGAGTTGCCGGCGCAGTGGCGGGAGTCGCTGCATCCACGCCGCGGCGGCACCCCGCACCCGCCACCGCCCGCGCCCGCGGACCCGGCCGCGGCGCTGCGCGCGCACCTGGAGGCGGAGAAGCCGGGCCGCGTGCTGACCCAGGCGCTGGAGCGCGCGGTGCGCTACGACCCGCGGCTGCTGGCCGCCGGCCGCCGCTACCTCGACCGCGGCGGCGACGACCCGGACGTGCGCGGCGCCGCGGTGGCCGCGCTGCTGACCGGCGGCTCGGTGCACCGGCACGCGGCGGTGCAACTGGCCGACCTGTGGATGGCCCGGTTCGGCGCCGAGTTCACGGCGCGGGCGCTCGGGGAGACGATCCAGCTGGTCGCGACGCACGCGTTGTGGGCGCACGACCCCGACGCCGAGAAGACGTACGACCGCATGTGGCGCGGTGAGGACCGCACGGCGCTCTACGTGCTGGCACGCGCGGTCCGCTCCCGCCTCGCCGTGGCCTCCGCGGCCGACTACGCGCTGGCCTGCGAGATCCTCGGCGGCTACCGCACCACATCGGTCGGGCGGATCATGACGTCGTACGTGCTGCCGACGCAGACCGCGTGGGTCGACGAGGACTGCGCCGCGGCCGCGGGCTGGGCCGCCGACGAGACGAAGGACGAGGACGGCGAGCATGTGGCGCACCACTGGCTGAGCGCGCTGCTCCTGCTCGCCGCCGGCACGCCCCGGCACCTCGCGCAGCTGCGCGGCATCCACGCCTACATGCTGGACTATCCGCCCCACACGGTGGTCGGCACCATCCTGGACGGCGTCGGCCCGGCCGCCGTCCCGCTCCTGGCCGAGCCGTTCTACCTGGAATCGCTGCGCCTCGGCGACGACTGGCGGCAGACGCGGCCGGGCGCGGACCTGGTCCGGCTGCTCGCCTCTATTCCGACCGACGAAGCGTTCCGCCTGCTGTGCCGCACGACGCTCGACGAGACGCCGCTGCGCCCGGGCTGGCTGCTCAAGTCCGGCGCGCTGAAACGCTACCCGGTGCGGGCGCTGCGCATCCTGGCCGAGCGCGAGACGGGCGCACCCTCCGCGGACACCGACATCCTGGGCACGCTGCTGCTGGCCGAGCCGCGGCTGCTCCCGGCCGCCGCGCCGCAGCTACCGCCACGGGCGCGCGACCGCGCCGCACAGATCGTGGCCGACGGCGGCGCCGGTATCGGTACGGGCTGGGCCGCGCTGCTGGACCGCAACGGCCGATACCCCAGGGTGCTCGACACCGCCGACGACGAGAAGCGGGTGGTGGGCGCGCTCGCCGCGGTACCGACCGAGGAAGCGTTCGGCCTGCTCATCGACCGGATCGACCGCAAGTACGTCCGGCCCGCGCTGCTGGTCGCCGCCAAACGGCAGCCACGCCTGGCACTGCGCGCGCTGGTGGCGCGCGCAGCCGGCAACGACACCGCGACCGCGTTGCTGCACGACCACGTGCTCGCCTACCCGGAGGCGGTCGCGGCCGAACTGCCGTCGCTTCCCGAGGCCGGCCGGGCACTGGTCCGCGCGCACATGCCGGCACCGCCCGCCACCGGCCCCGCGGCCGGCGACGCGCCGGCGTCACTGTCCGCGCCGCTGCGCCGTGCCCCCGCCCTCCCGGAATGGCTCGTCATCCCGGCGCTCCCCGCGGTCCGCGTGCGCGCCGGCGGGGCGGCGCTGCCACCGGAGGCGGCCCGCCGGCTCTGCGAGCTGCTCGCGCTCTCCACCATCGCCCGCCCACACCCGTCGCTGGCGGACGCGCGCGAGGACTGCGAGCCACGCGACCTGGCCCGGTTCGCCTGGGCGCTGTTCACCCAGTGGCAGGCCGCGCAGTACCCGGCCAAGACCCGGCTCGCGATGATCGCGCTCGCGCATCTCGGCGACGACCACGTGGTGCCGCAGCTGACCGCGCTGTTCGGCGACTGGGCGGCCGGCGGCACCATGCGGGTGCGGACCGGCCTGGAGGTGCTGGCCACGATCGGCTCCGACGTGGCACTCACCGCCCTCCAGCGGTACGCCCGCCGGGTCCGTACCGCCGGCCTCCGGCGCTTCGCCGAGGAGGCGCTCGCCGCCGCGGCCGAGGCACGCGGCGTCACACTCGCGCAGCTGTCCGACCGGATCGTGCCCGACCTCGGCCTCGACGCGGACGGCCACGTCACCCTCGACTACGGACCGCGCCGGTTCACCGCCGGCCTCGACGCACAGCTGCAGCCGTGGCTGGCCGACCAGCGCGGCGCCCGCCTGACCCGGCTGCCCCGCCCGGCCGCCACGGACGACGCCACGCTCGCCGCGGACGCCGCCCACCGGTGGGCGGAGCTGAAGAAGGAGGCGAAGACCGTCGTGGCGGAACGCCTCCGCGCGATGGAGGACGCGATGGTCACGGAGCGGCGCTGGAGCGTCGCGGACTTCCGGCGGCTGCTGGTCACGCATCCACTGTCCGGCCAGATCACCCGCCGGCTGCTCTGGATCGCCGAGGACGCGGACGGGACGCGCACGCTCGTCCGGGTCGCCGAGGACCGTACGTTCGCCGACGTCGACGACAAACTCGTCCCGCTGGATCCGGCCGCGGGCATCGGTGTGGCGCACCCGTGCCACATCGCCGCTGACCGCGCCGCGTGGGCGTCGGTTTTCGAGGACTACGCGATCGGCCAGCCGTTCCCGCAGCTGGAACGCGAGGCTCTGACCCTCGCGGACGCGGGCCTCGACGGCATCGCCGGGGCGCGGGTCGAGGGCGGCCGGTTGTTCTCGCTGGCCGCGCGCGGCTGGCGGTTCACCGACGAGCACAGCGCGTTGGCCCACGACTGGGCCGGCGGGCTGACCACGATCGTCGAGTTCGGCCCCGGCTACCACTGGCAGGACCCGGACCAGCCCCAGCACGTACGGGCGGTCCACATCCGCTCCACGGCCCCGGTCCCGGAGCCGGCCGAGGACCCGGCGCGGTTCGCCGATCTCGGTCCGGTCGCGGCCTCGGAACTGGCACGCGACCTGCGCTTCCTGACGCGCTGACGCCGATCCCGCCGGACCGCGGGCCTCGGCCGGGACGGCGCCGAGCCGCCGGAGAACTACGCCGGGCTGCGCGCCACGATCCCGGCCGCGCGCCGTGCGGCCTGGCCGCGACGGGCCCGCGACGGGCCTCGGCCGGGCCGTCTCGCGGACCTCGGGGCCGTGCCGCAGGCCTCGGCCGGGACGGCGCCGAGCCGCCGGAAAATGACGCCGGGCTGCGCGCCACGATCCCGGCCGCGCGCCGTGCGGCCTGGCCGCGACGGGCCCGCGACGGGCCTCGGCGACGTGCGTGACACCACCGTCCCGAAGATCTCGGCTGCGGTGAGTCCCCGGCCCACGCCCGGACGGGACGGTGAAATCAATCGACGGGCGTCATACTCGGAGGATGTCCGAACGACCGTTTCGTTTCGGGGTGGGGCTGACCGGCGTCGTGTCGCGGGCCGCGTGGCTGGACAAGGTCCGGCACGCGGCCGGTCTCGGTTACGACGTGTTGCAGATCCCCGACCATCTGGGGTTCACCGCGCCCTTCCCGGCCCTGGTGGCCGCCGCCGAGGCGGCCGGCACGATGCGGCTGGGCACCTTCGTGCTCAACGCCGCGCTCTACCGCCCGTGGGTGCTGGCCCGCGACGTGGCCGACACCTGGCGGCTCACCGGCGGCCGTCTCGAACTCGGCCTCGGCACCGGTTACATGGAGCACGAGTTCGCCGCGGCCGGGCTGCCGTTCGGTTCCGGTGCCGAGCGGCTGGCCGGTCTCGCCCGCACGCTGCGCGAGGTGCGTGAGCGGCTGGCCGCGGAACCGGACCGGCCGGACCCGCCGGTGATGCTGGCCGGTGCCGGGCGGCGACTGCTCGAGCTGGCCGGCCGGGAGGCCGACATCGTCGGGCTCTCCATGCAGGCGGCGGTCACGCCGGGGGTGGAGCCGGAGCGGGCCCTGGCGGACCGGATCGCCGTGGTGCGCGCCGCCGCCGGCGACCGCTTCGCCGGCCTGGAACTCAACATGATCGTGGGTGCGGCCGGCCGCACCCCGGCCGAGGCGGACCTGTCCATCGCCCGCGCGGCGACCGGCATGCGCGACGACGACCTGCTCCGGCTGCCGAGCGTGCTGTGCGGCTCGGACCAGCAGATCGCGGACCGGCTCCGGCGCTACCGCGCCGAACTCGGCATCTCCTACTACGGCGTGCTCGAACCGCACATGACGGCGTTCGCGCGGATCATCCCGCTGCTGCGCTGACAGCCCTCCACACCCCTCACCACGACGGACCTGGTCCGCGGCCCCGCCGCCGGTCCGGGGCGCCACGTTCCTGGCCGGTGCGGCTGTGTCAGGGCAACGCAACGACACGACCAGGATCTTCTCGGGCCGGTTCACCACCAGTGCCGGTCGTGCGCCGGTCGGTCGCCGGCCGGCGCGTCGGCGGAGCGCGGACCGAGGCAGGCCCGGCCGGATATCATGGGCCGCCGACCGGACAGGATCGTGGCCCGGTCACCGGACGGGACGGGGCATGGGGTGGAAAGCGACGGATCGCCCTTCGATCGTGCCGCCATCCCACCGGCCGTGCTCGCCGGCGTGCTCGACGTCGGACGGCGCGAGGGCCTGTCCGTGAGCTCCTGGTTCGCCGGCACCGGGCTGGACCCGGTCCTGCTCTACGCTCCCGGCGCGCGCGTCTCGCTCCAGCAGGGCCGGACGATTCTGCGCCGGGCCATCGACGCGCTGCCGGGCCGGCCGCTCGGTTTCGAGGTCGGCGAGCGGGACACCCTGCTCTCCTTCGGGTTCCTCGGCATCGCGATGCGGGCCTCGGCAACCGCGGGCGAGGCGTTCGCACTGGCCGAGGAGTTGCACCTCAGCGCGGGCAGCCTTCTCGACGTGGAACGCGAGGATCTCGGCGCGGAGATAGGCATCCGGTTCCGGGAACGCTGGCCGGATCCCGGCATCCTGGTGTTCCTGTGCGAAGAGGCCCTGGCCAGCACGACGATCATCATCCGCTCGATGCTCGCCGAAACACCGTGGACGCCCGTACGGGTGGATCTGTCGTACCCGCCGCCGCCCCATGCCTCGCGGTATCGCCGTGTGTTCGGATGCCCCATCGTGTTCTCGGCCGACGCCAACCGCCTGGTGATCCCGAAGGAACTGCTGGACCGCCCGCTGCCGACGCAGCACAAGCCCACCCGGCAGATGGCGATGGAGATATGCCGTCAGTATTTGAGCCCGGGGGAGGCGCCACCCGACATCGTCACCTCGGTCGAGGCCCTGGTGGGCGGGAACCTGCGGCATCCACTCACGATGAGCGACATCGCTGACCGGCTGTTCATCACGGAACGTACGCTGCGTCGCCGGCTGGCGGATTCGGGTGAGCGGTTCAGCACGATCCGGGACCGGGTGCGTGAGCGTCGCGCCACCTCCCTGCTGTGGGATACGACGATGCCTGTCGGCGATGTAGCCGCCGAGATCGGCTTCAACGACGGCCGTGAGTTCCGCAGGGCCTACGTCCGGTGGCGCGGCCTGACGCCCACGGAGGCACGGAGATCCAGAAGGTAGGTTCCCGGCACACCGCCGCCGTGGAACGTCCGGCGCCGCGTACGGTCGGCGAGGTCGCCGAGCGGGAACTGCCGGCCGCGTCCTCGGGCTCGTAGCCGCCACGATTAGGACGAATCCGCTCTCAGCGTGAGAGTGATCCGGTATTGGACGCCCGTCGATCTTGGTGCCAGGCTCGACGACAGAGCGACAGCGGCTGACGCCGGCCCTCCCGCGACGACCGCCCGGGACGCACCGGTCCCCGACCGTCCACAGTGGCCGAAAAGGATCGGCCATGTCATCGCGTCCGTGCCCGGACGTCGTCGCGAGGCTCTAAACCGCTGAAACCGCTCCAACCGCACGACACCAATGACATCGGGAGAGATCGGCATGAGGGTTTGGAACCCGGCTGTGGACCACCGGCCGGCCGAAGTGATCAGCTGCGCCACCGTCGACGACGTCCGGGCGGGCCTGGCCAGAGCCGCGGACTCGGGGCTCGGCGTGTCCGTGCTGAGCGGAGGCCACGACTGGCTGGGACGTTCCGTACGGCCGGGCGGCGTCGTGCTCGACCTGTCCGCGATGCGGACGGTCACGGTCACCGGCGACACGGTCGTCGCGGGTGGCGGCGCCCGGGCGCTGGACGTGATGACCGTCGCGGAGGAGCACGGGTACTCGGTCGTCGCGGGAACCGTCGGCTCGGTCGGCGTCGCCGGTTTCACCCTCGGCGGCGGGTACGGGTCACTGAACGGGCTCGTCGGCACCGGGTCCGACAACCTGCTGGCCGCCGAGGTGGTCCTCGCCGACGGCCGGCTCGTCCACGCGACCGAGCAGACCGACCCGGATCTGCTGTGGGCGCTGCGCGGCGGCGGCGGCAACTTCGGTGTGGTGACAGCGCTGCACCTGCGCGCGTTTCCGATCACCTCGGTCCTCACCGGCATGGTCGCCTTCGGGTGGGACCAAGCGGCTCACGTCCTGCTGGGCTTCAACGAAATCTGTGCCCAGGCACCGGACGAGTTCACGGCCCGAGCCGGTGTCGTCACACTGCCGGGCGGCCCCGCCGTGGTGTACGTGGCACCCGCCTGGCTGGGCGATCCGGCCGCCGGCGAGGAGTGGATGAAGCGGATCACCGGCCTCGGCGAACCCCTCATCACCGACCTTCGCTCCAAGCCGTTCAGCGACGTCCTGCGCGAAGGCGAGGCCATGTTCGCGGCCGACAAACTGCACCACGACATGGCCATGCGAAACGTGGCGGCGCTGACGCCCGAGGTGGTGGCCACCATCATCGAGGCCGCGGAGGCACGCAGATCGCCGTCCAGCGTCATCGAGATCATCCAGTTCCACGGCGCGGCGACCCGCCCGCCCGTGGAGTCCACGGCCTTCGCCCAGCGCAGCCCGCACTTCCTGGTCGAACTGATCGGCTCGTGGAACCCCGAGGACGGCGCCTCCGACCAGGACTGGGCGCGTGAGGCGTCCCGCAAGCTCGCGCCGTACGCGCTGCCCGGCGGCTACCCGAACCTTCTCGGACCGCACGACGACGAGCAGGTGGCCCACGCCTACGGCCCGAACGCCGAGCGTCTGCTCGCGGTCAAGCGCCGCTACGACCCGCAGTCGGTGTTCACCGCCACCCCGTTGCCCCACTGATCGCACCGCACCTGCCTCGTCGCCCGGGCGACGAGGCAGGTGAGCCGGGTGCGACGGCCACCCGGCGACGGAACGCCGCTATCGGCCCGCTCGCAGCGGGGAACGCGGGACGGGGCCGAGGCGTGCGGCCGCGGCCACCAAGCCGGCGACCAGCTCCCGGGAGTCCTCGGCCGAGGCGCCATCGCGCACCACGACACGGCCGGCCCGGTAGACCCTGTCGATGTGCCGGCGATCCATCTGCAGCACGACCGTGCTGACCGGGTCCACCACCGGGGAGACGTCGAGGTCGTCGGCCCGCAGGACGACCACGTCGGCATCCTTGCCGGGTGTCAGCGAACCCGTTCGCGCACCGAGGCCCAGCGCTGCGGCACCCTCCCGGGTGGCCAGCGCCAGGACGTCACGCGCGGTCAGTTCCCGGCCGGAGTGCGCCCCACGGCCGAACGTGCGGCCGGACTGCAGCGCCGCGCGCATCTGGGTGAACATGTCGGAGGCCACGGTGACCTCGGCGGAGGTACTCAGGCTCAGCGGCAGACCGTGCGGGGACAGCCCGAGCATCGGTACGCCGTGACCCATCATGAGCTCGATCGCCGGCGCTACCGAGAGCGTGCCGCCGGTGTCGGCGATGATCCGCAGTTCGTCGGGGGACAGGCCGTTGCCGTGGATGAACGTCGTGCCGGCGAGGAGCACCCCGAGGTCACGCAGTCGCGAGATGGGTGTCTCGGCACCGACGTGGCGCGCGGTACGCACGCCGAGATCGCGGGCCAGGGCGGCATTGTGACGTTCACCGTCGTCGTCCGCCCACTCCGTGAGGAGAGCCATCGTCACGTCGGCGCCGTCGTCGGGCAGCAACCGCGACCGGACCCGGCGGACGTCGTCACCCAGCGCGCCGCCGTCCCGTGTCATCATCGCGAACGACTTTCCGTACGCGAACACGGCCCGGATCCCGGACTCGCGCAACGCGGCGACCGAGGCGTCCGTGTGCGCCGGGCCGTGCTGGATGTTGGAGATGTCCTGAACGGTCGTGATGCCGGCCAGCAGGGCGCTGCGGGCGCTGGCGAGGGTGCCCAGATGCACGTCGCCGGGGAGCACGCCGGAACCGGCCGTTCCCAGCACGTCCAGGTAGTACTGCTCGAGGGTGTGGTGCGGCGCGCCGCCCCGCACGAGGACCTCCCACATGTGGCGATGGGTGTCGACGAAGCCCGGTATCACGATCCGTCCGGTCGCGTCGACGACGTCGGCGTCCCGGCGGACGCCCTCATCCAGCTCGATCGACGCCGCGACGGCGCTGATCCGCCCGTCCTCGATGTACAGGTCACCGCGGTCGAGGTCACCGACGGCCGGATCCATGGTCAGGATCGTCGCCCCCCGAAGCAGCGTGGCACGGTCGTTCATCGCCGGACTCCCGTTGCCGTGCCACGATCCGGAACCGGTGTGCCGGGCCGCCGGTCCGGGAGGTTGTCGTCACTCACGCGAATACCCTTGCTCTCTCAATGGATCACGTCGCTGCATTCCGGGCGGAGCCGGCCGGGTGCCCCTGCGGGCATCCGGCCGGCGCGCCACTACTTCCGGGTGAAGCCGGAGGTGACGTAGTTGACGCCCTGCCCCCAGGCGCCCATGTGGTCCCGGATGATGTCGTTGACGGGGCCGTAGGTCTCCGTGCGTGCCCAGTCGCGCTGCAACTCCGACAGCACGCTCGCGGTACTGACCGGAACGACGCCCTTCTGGGTCATCCGGATGATCGCGGCGTCGTGGGCGGCGGTGCTGGAGCCCGCGGAGGCGTCGATCACCGCGAAGACCTCGTAGCCCGACTCGATGGCGGAGAGCGCCGGGAAGGTCAGGCAGACCTCGGTCCAGAGCCCGGCGATCAGCAGCCGCCGCCGGCCGGTCGCCTCGACGGCGGCCCGGAAGGCGCCGTCCTGCCAGGCGTTGATGTGCGAGCGGTCGATGACATCGATATCCGGCAGCGCACGGGTGATCTCGGGGATCAGATCGCCGCCGAAGCTCTCGGCGGCGATCGAGGTGAGCACGGTCGGCAGTCCGAACAACCTGGCCGACTTGGCCAGCGCGGTCACGTTGTTCACCAGCGACTGCGGATCGGTGCTGCTGCGTGCGCCGAAGATCATCTGAGGCTGGTGGTCGATGAGGAGCAGCGCGGCGTCCTCGGCGTTGTACAGGCTGCCGATGGCGCTGTCGGGCAGGTCGTGCGGGGTGTTGTCGTTGTTCAAGGGATTGCACCTTTCTGCTGACACGTGGTGGTGGTCGCGGCTACTGGAGCTCCCGGTCGGTGATCCAGGAGCCGTGGAAGCCGGTGGGGACGCGCCGGGGCAGGGTGACCGAGGCGACGGGCTTGCCGCCGATGTCGGTGGCGTCGAGCACGATGAGCTTCGAACCGCCGCCGTCGCGTCGGCTGGCGATGCTGAGCAGCCATCCGTCGTCCTCGGCCCGGTGCGGGTCCTGGGCGGGAACGAACACGGCCTCGCTGGCCACGACGTCGGGTCCGAGCCGGTGTTCGGCGATGACTCCGGCGCCGGCGTCGAGCTTGACGATCGCGGTGGCCAGGGGGCCGCCACCGGAGACGGCGTAGCGATAGCGGGCCACCCGCCCGATGTGGTCGTCGTTGATGGTGGGGAATTCGATCCCGCGGTCGTCCAGGGTGGTCTCGGTGACGGTGCCGGTGTGCGGATCGATCACCCACCGGTGCAGGCGCGCCATGCCACTGTTGGCGGCCGCGGCAGCCGGGTCGGGGTGGCCGGGAATCCCGGTCGAGGCGCGCGGATCACCGATGCCGCCCCACACCTTCGCGGCGTCGGTGCCCGAGTAGCGGGCGGCGTCCAGCACCACCCGGCCGCCGGCGTCGGTGTGGGCGTTACCGACATGGAACACATAGGACGGATCGACGTCGAACCAGCGGACCTCTCCCGGACGCGCGAGCGGCATGAGACCGATCCGCGCGCCATAGGACTCGTCCCAGTCGAAGGGCATCGCCTGGTCCGTCCGCTTCGGGTTGAACGTCATCGGCAGGTCCAGGAACACCGCGTGCTGATCGGTGATGGCGAAGTCATGCATCATGGTCGGGCCGGGAACGTCGATCGCCGCGCTGGTCACCAGCTCCCCGGCGGCGGAAAGCTTGTGATAGGTCAGAAACGGCGGGGTCACGCCGTAGCCGAAGAAGTGCAGTTCACCGGTCACCGGATCGGCCTTGGGATGGGCGGTCATCGCCGTGGTCAGCCGGCCGCCGAAGTCGTCGACGCCCAGCGTCTCCAGCTCCGGGCTCAGCACGTGGGGAAACCCGGACTCGACCAACGTCAGGATCTTGCCGCCGTGCGCGATGACGCTCGTGTTCGCCTCGACCGCGGTCCGGTCTACCTCGCCGTCCGGCCCGACCGTCGACTGCCCGGTCGTCCGCGCGGCGAGCGCCTTGGTCCGCACCCAGCGGTTGCGGTACCACTTCGCACGACCACTGTCGAGCCGGATGCCGTGCACCATCCCGTGGCCCACGAGCCAGTGCTGCGACGGCGCGCCCGGCAACGGATTGGGGCCGTTACGCAACAGCCGGCCGACCAGCTCAGGGGGCAAGGTGCCCTCGACCGGCAGGTCGAAGGCGTCGATCTCATCCGGTACCGGTGCCAGGTGCCCCGTCACGTGCAGCGGAGCGCCGGCGGTATAGAAAGCCGCCATCACCCCGTCGCCGGATCCCGACACTCCCTGCAAGCGCCCCGTCACATCCTGCGTCATCGTTCTCTCCTTCATTCCGGTCGTGCGTGGCGCGCACGACCGAGTCCGGGCCGGGCGGCCGAGGGCAACCGCGGTTCCACGGCCGGGAGTCGCCCGTCGACGCGCGAACCGCTTCCCGGCGCGTTCGCCTTCGGAAGCCCTCGGAAGCCCTCGGCTCGAGCGCATCGCCGCGGACACCGCTGTCGCTGTACTGATTGGAGCAGCGCCCGGGCCGCGGAAAGAAGGGTCGAAGGAGTCACGGAGGGGGGCAGGCCGGACATGCGCCTCGCGCGACTTCTGGACCGTCAGCCGGGGGCATGTCGGCGGACGAGGTGGCGCGCGTGCCGATGGATCCGCCGCGGCGGGACGCGCCGGCGGAGCCGGCCCGGCAGCCGGCGGACACCACGATCAAGATCCTGACCCACAACGCGGGTACGCCGAAGCCGAGCCCGATCGCGATCAGCGACCCGGGCGGCTGCGCGCGCTGTCCAGCCGACGCGGGACGGCTGGCACGCGATCGCCTGGAGGCTCGCCAACGGCCGAGTCCTCATCCACGCCCGCCACCAACGCGACCCGGCTGCTCGCGCGGTGCCCCACGTCGGTGGATCGGTCGGCAGACGATATGTGTCCGGCGACGGGCGAAGCCCATCTGGCTTCGTTCGCGAGTTTGGGCGCCAGATGTTCGCGACTTTCGGCACCGCTCTGGCCGCACCGATCGTCGCCGTGTTCGTGAGAACCGGCACCACTTACCGATCTTGACCAGTGGGCGGCACCGACGGTTGCTCATGAACCCGCTCACCCTGAGTGCAATCGATCATCAAGCCACTCGGGCGCGGGTGCGCGGATCTGCCGAGTTGAGCACGTTCACGAAATGTTGTTTTCTGGGCGCGGCCCAGCCGCTCGGAGCGTTTGCATGCATATTTGGATCGCATTTGCCTGGCCAGAATGGCACACTGCCGCCGTGGAGACGTTTCGGTGTGCGGGGTGCGGGAACGCGCTGAGCATCCCGGTCCGGCTGGTGGCGCTGCCAGCGCAGCCGCACTGGTCGCGTTTGGACCACCACCACGTCAACCCTCCGCTCCTCGAGCCCTGCACCTACGCGATCGACGACGCCGCATACGGCGATGATCAGGTGGCCGGCACCTTCGTCCTCTCACCGGGTGACGTACGCGGTACACGGATCATTCACGACCTCGTCCGTACGGGCTGCTGGTCGCTGGTGGGGTGGAACCGGTGTGTGGCCTGCGAGGATTGCGGTGCCTTGATCGCTTCCCGGACGGACGACTGCCGTGTGGCTCAGGAGACGCGCCTCTACCCGTCCATGGTCGTCCGCGAGACTTGTGACGATGAGGCCGAACGCACCACGGATCCGTTCACACTCATCGCCGATTGGGACAGCAAGGCACCCGACGCGCCACTGTACGACTGGACGCCGGCCCTCATCCGCCCTCGACCCGAACTGACGGCAACGCGCTGGCGCACCCGACGGGTAAAAGAGGATCTCTATCGAGACGACCCACCGGCCTGACCGACATCAGAGAACTCCGATGGGTCAGATGTCGCCTATCGGTGTAGCAGGCCCCCGGCCACCTGCCCGAACCTTCCGTCCTACGAGGCCCATCATCGGCGCGCTGTTGCCGGCCTTAAGCTGCTGTTATGCCTATGCGTGCCGTCCATCCGCTGTGCGCGCTCATGCCGAGGTGAGTGTGCCTGGCTACCCCCTCGACGCGCACAGATAGCAGCGCAAGGCTATGGCTGAGGTCAGTGCGCTCGACCGTGGAATATGCCAGGCTAGCCCGCGTGCGAATCTCTCCGGATGTCCTACGAGCGGCCGCATCCGACTCCGCCTCTCCGACGTGGGCGGTCGTCTGGGAGCAGTCCTGCCATCAGGGCACCTGCCATCCGGACAGCGCTGCTCTGCTGCCGTGGCTAGCGGAGACGATCGCCGGCTTCGTCGGCGACCAGCGAGAAAAGCCGTTGGCCCTGGCTGGCTTTATCGCGGTCGACGCCGCCAACGCAGACCGTACGACCTTCGCCAACGAGATCAAAGCCCTACGCGCTCTGGCGGTTGATCGCTTGCCACAGGCCTCCGACGATGCTGCTTTCGTCTATCTGCTCCAGGCCATATGCGGCTTGGAAGGCAACGAGGTTTGGGGAAAGGAACTCGATCGTCTCATCGATGGGGAAGCCGACGTGCACTGCCCGGAGTGCGACGAGGAGACATTGGTAGATCTGCTGACCGGCGAGCCCGAGATCACCCCCGGGTCGCTGTCCGAGCGGACGTACCGTCTGCATGCCGAGGCCGTCAGCGCTGATCGAGGAGCGGTAGCCGCAGGCCTGGCCCGTCTCTTCGGACGGATGATCTGTCCGGAGTGCGGGGCCGCCTTCGATATCGCCGACAATCTGGCGGGCGTCTCGCGGCCCTGACAGAAGATTTCCGGATCTCCCGCCGCCCGTGCGCAGCCCGCAGCTGGAGTAGCCACGATCGGGACGGGGCCTTGAGCTCGGACCGACGTCCGGATCTGCCGATGATAGTGCGTCGAGCGAGACCGATCTGGCACCATGGGCCGACCCACCAACGGGATCGTCGGCTGACCGGCCCACCGGCGGCTCGGCGCCGTCAGATACAGCCGAGGTGCTGAGGGAGGTCGCTTGGATTGCAGCGGCATGGGTGGTTTGTTGGTGGTTTGCGGCGAAAGCATGCTGACGGTTCGCTATCTCTGCGAGCCTCGAGACCTGGGTCTCGTATGCTTACCGATCGATGTCAAAGATGCACAAGGCTTGGGACGGCAACTGGGCGATCCTCTCGCTGTTCGGGATCACCTTCGGCGCGCTGGCACTGGCCGGCTTCCTGTACCTCGGCCCCGCCTCAAACGCGCAAGTCGTCCGCGACGCGACGGTCACTGCGGCCTGCTCGCTGACCGGGTGCAACAACCGGGCGATGGCGGTCGTCGGCGTCCTGCTGATTGTCGTGCCGCTGGCCTGCTGGCAGATGTTCAAATACTTCTGGACTGGGGACCAGGAGCCAAAGGGCCACCCTGGCTGGTACGTCGCCGGTTATGCGGTGCTCTGCTCGATCCTCGCCGTGTCCATCCTCTGGATGCCGGCCCCCAGCCACTCGGGCCGTGGCAACGGCCCGCCCGAGGTTATGACCAGGCCGGAAGCCGCCTCTCTCGAGGACGGCATGGGCTGGGGTGTGCTCGCCCTCGTCATCGCCGCGCTCACCATGCAGGTGCTGGAATCCTGCGAGGCTACCCGGCAGCGCACGATTTGGCTCGTCGGCCTGGTCCCCTTCCTCCTGGCCACGATCATCGCGGCGGTCCAGGCCTGACCCGCCGGTCAGCCGTCGTGCAGGGTGAGGACCGGATCGGCCATCACCGCTGAGCTTCATCTCGACAGCTATCCGGATCTGACGCGGACAGGGTAGGCGAAGTGAGTCGTCGACGAGTGCCCGATAGCATCGCGGGGTGCAGGTAGCCCTTGATGGTCGTCGGGTGAGCTCGGAAGCCGATCTGCATCGGGAGCTGGCGAGGCTGCTCGACTTCGGCCCCTTCTACGGTGCGAACCTGGATGCTCTGTGGGATCGGCTGAGTACCGACGTCGAACGGCCGGTGCACCTTCTATGGACGGATTCCGGGGCCAGCCGGGCCGCGATGGGCTCCCTGTCGTTCGAGCGCGTCGAACGGGTCCTTCGGCAGACCGTCGAGCAGGACACCGCCTGGAACCTGAAGGAGCGCTTCACGTACGCGCTCGCATGATGCACGCCGTCCGCCGACGCGCTCTCACGCCGCGATCCGGTCGGCTGCGTACCGACGAGCCGTCACAGCGTGTGAAGCCGGTTTCGCTGTTCCGCGGCGGGGTGAATGCCGATGCGGGACTCGTGACCATGCAGCCCTCGGCGTCGTCGCCCGCGACGAGGGCTGGGCACTGTGGCACACCTGGGACGACCAGGGCCGGCCGTGCACCGTGGTCACCACCCGCCCTGGACACCGCCCGGGCCCTGCTGGACAACTGGTCCCATGGCTGGGACCTGCATCCCGTACGGCCACGACGGGCTCAGATCGCTGCGGTGCACGCCCGCCGGCTCGGGCCGATCACGTTCTCACCCAGCCATGCCACCAAGGCCGGCCTCGGCGGACGCTGCACCGGCCTGACCCAGCACCCTCAGCAGAGAACGCATCGGAGTGCCCCGACCTGCGATCGAAACAGGCCCGGCAGAACATGCTCGGCGCCGCGCACATGTGCCGCTGTCAATGCGCCGTTGGTGGTTGTAGTCGTAGGAGCGGGGGATGACCGCAGTAGCAGACGCTGAGCAGCGTGTGCTGGGGTCGGTGGACTGGTCCGGGTCAGCGCCGCATGCCGGGCACGGTGTCGGCGCGTCTGGACCGGTCACCGTCGAC
This sequence comes from Catenuloplanes nepalensis, assembly GCF_030811575.1. GTDB lineage: Bacteria > Actinomycetota > Actinomycetes > Mycobacteriales > Micromonosporaceae > Catenuloplanes > Catenuloplanes nepalensis. Next base: position 1,990,733 of record NZ_JAUSRA010000001.1, read on the forward strand.
GCTGAGCGGGCCCACCGGGCGACGACGCGCTCGCCACGGAGGCGAACTCATCGTCGGCCACGTCGAGCGGCCGCGCGGCGGGCGGGCCGATGCGACGAGCCGGTCGGAGTCGTTCGCGACCGCCACCCGCGTCCTGGCCGCCTACGACCTCCTGACAACCGACTGACCGTGGCCGGTCCCGGTGGTCCCGGGCACGACGGCGTGAGCGAGACTGTGAGCAATGCCGCTCTAACGACCTGGAGTTTTCCTATGCTGCACGGGATCGTCCGCTGGTTCGACGCTGAACGGGGGTTCGGCTTCCTCGCGCCTGACGACGGATCACCAGACGTGTTCGTGCACGCCTCCGAGATCGTCGGGGACGGCGGCTCGAAGGTGCTCCGTGAGGGCCAGGCCGTCGAGTTTGAGGCCGGCAAGAACGACCGCGGTCCCCAGGCGCTGCGCGTGCGCGGCACCGCCGAGCAGGCCGCTGGCGGTGCCGTGGGCCTGCTCGGCACGGTCAACTGGTACGAGCCGACCAAGGGCTACGGGTTCGCATCGCCAGACGGCGGCGGCCCCGACATCTTCGTGCACAGCTCGGCCATCGTGACCGGCGGCGTGGTCAGCGACGGGCAGCGGGTGGCCTTCGTCGTCGTGGAGGGCGAGCGCGGCCCGCAGGCCGCGCACGTGATCCCGCTCGGTCCTGGGGCCGGCCTGCCCGCCACGGCAGGCGGTGCCGACGGAGCGGACGGAACCGTTTCCTGGTACGACGAGGACAAGGGCTTCGGCTTCATCGCCCCCGACTCCGGCGCCGGGGATGTCTTTGTCCACGCCCAGTCCCTGGCCGAGGGCCTCACCTGGCTGACAGAGGGCGACCGCGTGGCGTACGAGGTGGCCAGCAGCGACAAGGGCCCGCAGGCCCGCGACGTGCATCTGGTCCGAGGGGCCGAGCCCGCGCCGCCACCGCGACGCCCGGCACCGGCCGGGCCGCCACCCGCCAGGAGTAAGCCGCCGTCACGGGGCGTGCCCGCACGCGCGGGCCACGGCGTCGTCGCACGCTACGACGGCGACCGCGGGTTCGGGTTCATCACCCCGGACGCCGGAGGCGACGACCTGTTCGTCCACGTATCCGTGGTCGCCGGGTCGGAACCGCTGCAGCAGGGCGACCAGGTCCGGTACACGGTGCGTCAGAGCGACCGGGGCCCGCAGGCCGACCGCGTGGAGCGCCTCTGACACCTCTGAACAAATGCTCATCTGCCGCAGGTCGTGCGCGGCGATCACAGTGGCCGTCACGCTCCGTACGATCCGCGCGAGGGTCAGCACACGCTCGTGCCGATGTGAGCGCACGGGCTGACCCCGGAGATTCCGGTACGCCGCCTGATGCGCCACCCGCGGCGACTTTTTGCACGAATTGGGCGGGTGATGACCAATATGGGGCAGGGCGGCCGATGGGCGCCAATTGGGTCGAAATTCTCCAATGGGGTTCACAACAGGACGGGAAGATGGCAAGTCTAATACTGCACGAGGTCGACTTCAATGTTCCTGCAACGGTCTTGAGACTGCCCTGGTACGACGGGGGACCCGGCGCACTTCGATGCGACGAGCCTGCGTTATGTCCTCTATCCCTCCCGAGTCACCTTTAGCGTGGGCGACGATGTCGTGATGGGGCCCCGGCTTCTGGTTCCGCTGTTCGACCTTCTCTCCTGCCTGGCATCGATGCTGCCGGAGATCCGCGGGAAGAAGCCCGCCTCGATGAACTTCACGGAGTCGGCCGATCAAGTCCTTTTCAAGCCGGCCGCCGGCGAAACTGTTGAGATAATCTATGCCGAGGCGCGCTCCCGGTCGGGCGCCGTCTACTTTCACGAGGCGCGAAAGGTACGGATAGATCGCGAAGAACTGGTCGACACGTTGACCGGTTTCCTCGCGTCAGGTCTCCAGGCGCTGACCGACAACGTTGCCGGACTCCGCGAGAACCAGCACGTAAAGGCCCTGCTGGACCAGTGCTGATCCCGAGTGCCGCCTTAACGCTGGTTCACCGTTCTTACGTGCCGCCGTCAGGGTGCACTGCCTTGTTGACGGTCGTCACGCCCTGTACGCCACGAAGGCCGCCCGGTGCGTAGACCGGCACGCGCTCGTGTCGATGAGATTGCATCAGCGCCATCCGTTGTAAGCACAAGCGGTGCCCGAAAGGCGTTTGAAGAACAAAGCTTCTAGCGTGGACCTTGCGCTTCGATCCTGTTGTCACCCCCAGCGGTGGATAGGCTGCTGCAGGCAAGCCGTGCACATTTGCCGAGGCGGCTGCGCGGGATGAGTTACGTCAGTCAACGACCGTCATGATGACGTCAAGGCCGTTGTCGGGATGGTAGGTCCACGAGGCGGACAGCTCGCCATTGGCCATGGGAGCGACTTTCATCTGCGGCTGAGGCACCTCTGATGTATTGACACCCCACGTCGCTGACTGTCTTCCTTGAATCGCAGACGTCTGCTGCATCTGCAGCATGACGGCGTCGGGCAGACCGGTCACCATCTTGATGCACTCCACGGTGTATTGGTGCTCAAAGGAGTCATCACCAGCGCTGTCCGGCTGAGGGGCGAAGTCGAACACTAAGGTCTTGCCGTCGTCCTTCACAGCGTTCTGCGGAAGGCACTTCAGATTCGCGAAGGAGTACGGAGCGGGGGGCTCGCTGCTGGGGGTAGCGACCGGTGTCGCCGCGCCGCCTGCAGTGCAGCCAGTCAGCCCAGCGATTAAAGCCGATCCTGCCAGCCCATACCAAGCCCTCCGCATGTTTCCCCCAGAGTGCGTCACTCGTTGTCCGCCGTCGTCGTCAACGATCCGACGCCGCCACCGACACGGGACACCGGGGACTGGATTCAGGCATGGGCATCTCAGCGTACTGATCTGCCGCGTTGATGAAGTGTATTGATCACAGCGATGCGTGTCACCGACCGTCATCGAAGGCCTGATAGATGCGTTCCGCGGTGTGGCGGGTTTGCTCGTCGAAGAGCACGAGACGGATCACTTCAACGGTGGTCGGCTCAGCATGCAGGGCTGTCAATGCTTGGGCGATGGCGTCGTCCTTCGGCCATCGGTACACGCCGGAGGAGATCAGCGGGTAGGCGACCGACCGCGCGTCCAGCTCGACGGCGACAGCGAGCGACGTGGTGTAGCAGCTGCGAAGTAGCGGTGAGCGATCCTCGTCTTTGCTGAACACCGGTCCGACGGTATGGATCACCCACCGGGCGGGTAGCCGGCCTGCAGTGGTTGCCACCGCCTGTCCGACCTTCAGGCCTCTGCCGTATCGGCTGGCCCGTAGAGCGCGACACTCCTCCAGAATCGCCGGGCCGCCTTTGCGGTGGATCGCTCCGTCAACTCCGCCGCCACCCAGTAGGGAAGAGTTCGCCGCGTTGACGACGGCGTCGACCTGCTCGACCGTGATGTCGCCCGTGACCAACTCGATCCGCACTGCGCTACCTCTCGGGCTAGGAATAGCCGAAGCCGTGCCCATAGGCGGGCCGACAGGCTGGTTGCCCGCCGATGCTATCCGAGAAATCAGCCAAGATCACACGTGCTCAACTGCGCGATCCGCGCGGTAGTAGGGGTTGTCGGCGTGCCGGATTCAGTCGAACCCCATGTGGTCGGCGTCGTCCGGGATCCACGGGCTTGGCACTGTTGTCCAGGCGCGATCGTAAATTTCGGCGGCCCTGATGAAGTCGTCCGGTGGGCGGTATCGGTGGGTCGTGATGTAGTGCCAGATGAGGGTGGGGGCGGCATACATCGTCCCGGGGCGTACGGGGATTCTGACCTCGGCATGGCCTAGCAGCAGGGTTCCAGCCGGGTGACTCACCTCGGTCATGATGCCCTCCGGGGTGTCCTGGCTCGGGCAGAGCGTGCACCGGTGAAAGCCGCGCATGGTGTTGACGCTCGGCCCGGCGATGATGTCGAGCAGTGCGTCCGGGAGCCAGTGCGGCGTCGGCCTCGTAGCGAAGTCGTGAGGAGCGTCGAGCCAGCCGATATTGACCCGGTCGTACCGGGGGCGATAAGTAACCCACCCGGTGTCACTCTCGATGATGTCGTTGTCGTAGTAGGCGTACGGGCTGAGGTCGGCGAAGTGCGTCACGGGCCTAGTCATATCAGGGCATGAGACTCACCCGACGCTGCACTCATCTGCCGCCGAGCGTGCGCGGCGGCCACCGAGAGCGGTTACGCGGCGTGATCGGTGCCGACCTGGCTTGAACGTACGCTCGTGCCGATGTGAGTGCGTCAGCGGACGTGCCGCGATCTATTTGAGCTTCCGCGTCGAGAATCACTTCTTCGGCGAGTCCGAGCGGCCTGCAGGTCACGAATCTATAGTCGTGGTGTGGAGGGAACGTATCGACTAAAGCAGATAGCGGGCGGTGTGGCGCACTGGGCTGAAGTCACCGTCTGGATGGAGCCGGCCGACTGGCTCGAGGTGATAGTTTCCGACGATGTCTTCGGCTGGAGACGAAGCATCTACGGCCCCGAGGCGTGGAATCGCGACCCTGTTGAACAGGAGTTCGTCGCGGCCGCAATCGACGGTGTGCAATATGCGCTTGGTCGAATCGGTGACAAGATGAAGCGGGTAATTATAAAGGCCATTAGGGATGCGCCGGTGGACACCCTTCCAACCGATGTCAAGTTCGCTGCGGCTGCGGCTACCTGCCTGGCTTTGAACGTCGTCTTGGATCCGCCTCCAACCATTGAACCGCACGGCGTCATATTCCCGAGTTCGACCGCGGAATAGGCGCCTGCCTACGACGGACGCTCGCTTCTGCCGCAGACAAGGCGTGCCCCGTCTCAGCCGCCCGTTACGCTGCGTGAACGACGGCGTCGACGGACGATGCCTGAGCGGGTCTCGCTCGGGGTGGGCCTAAACTGGCGAACATCGAGATGGGTGAGATCCCGGTGGTGCCGAAACTCGGCGACATCCGGCGTCCGAACTCGCGAACCCAATCACCTATCGACAGCGGTCAGTTGTGGCGTGACGTCCCGACGTGTCTGTCACCGTCATGCTGCAGGGAGGCGACCTTGCGGAGCAGGTCGGCGGCGGTGAACGGCTTTTCGATGAAGGCGATGTCGTCGTCGAGTTCGTGGGTCGTGCCGAGCAGCCCGTTGCTGTAGCCGGACATGTAGAGCACCGGCAGGCCGGGGTCCGTCCGATGGACGAGGGTGGCCAGGCGCGGGCCGGACATCTCCGGCATGATCACGTCGGTGAGCAGCACGTCGCAGCCGTGCTCGGCGAACAGGCTCAGTGCCTGGGGCCCGTTCTCCGCGGCCAGGACGTGGTAGCCGCCGTTGGTGAGGATGCGGGCGACGACCCGGGCCAGCGCCGGTTCGTCCTCGACGACCAGGACGGTACGTCCGTCACCGTGTGGCGGCGCGTCCTGCGGCGACAACGCAACCGGTGGTCCGGAGTCGGCCGCGAGCGGCAGGTAGATCCGGAAGGTGGTGCCGATTCCGGGTTCGGAGTAGACGTTGATGGCGCCACCGGCTTCGGTGACGATGCCGTAGACGGTCGCCAGGCCCAGGCCGGTGCCCTGACCCCGGGGTTTGGTGGTGAAGAACGGCTCGAAGATGCGCGCGACGACCTCGGGCGGCATGCCCTGGCCGGTGTCACTGACCAGCAGCCGGGCGTACGTGCCGGCGGGCGGGGCGGGCTGCATGTCGAGCCCGTCGCCGTCCAGGGTCGTGGTGTTGGCCTCCAGGATCAGGGTGCCACCGTCGGGCATCGCGTCACGGGCGTTGATGGCCAGATTGAGGAGCACCTGATGCAGCCGGCTCGGGTCGGCGTACACCGTCAGCGGCTGTGCCGAGAGCACGGTCGTCAGGGTGATGTGCTCGCCGATCGTGCGTTCGAGCATGGCCTGCACCTCGCTGACGGCCGCGTTTAGGTCGACGTTGCGGGGCTGGATGGCGTCGCCGCGGGTGAAGGTGAGCAGCTGCCGGGTGAGCGCGGTGGCGCGTTCCACCGCGGTACGCACCTGGGAGAGGTCGGCCTGCACGTGCGGCCGGTCGGCGGTCTCCTCCATCGCGAAGGCGGTGTAGTTGGCGATGATCGCGAGAACGTTGTTGAAGTCGTGTGCCACGCCGCCGGCCAGGTTGCCCAGGCTCTCCATCCGCTCCGCCTGGTGGGTGCGCTGCTCGAGGGCCCGTTGCCGGTCGGCGGCCTCCTTGGCGGCGGTGATGTCGCGGGCGAGCGCGGATACTCCGATCACCTGACCGGCCTGGTCCTCGATCGGGGCGATGGTCAGCGCCACATCGACCGGGGTGCCGTCCTTGCGTAACCGTCGCGCCTCGTAGCGCAGGCTGCGCTCACCTCGGCGCATGCGTGCCAGGGCGTCGAGCTGCTGCCCGGCGCCGTCGGCGTCGTCGACGAACATGTCGGCGCGCCGGCCGAGCACCTCCGCGGCGGTGTACCCGAACAGGCGTTCGGCCCCGCCGTTCCAGGCGGTGATCACCCCTTCCGGCGTCAGCCCGATGACGCCGTCGTCGAGGCGTTCGACCACGGTGGCGAGGGTGGCGCGGTGGGCCTCGGCGGCGTCCTGGGCGGCCCGTTCCCGGGCCTCGACCTCGTCGAGGCGGCGCTGGCCCCACGGATCGACGTAGATCGCGCCCTTGCCGAGCAGGACCCCGTATCCGCGGCGCAGGCTCCAGTAGTAGACGCCGACGATGGCGGTGAACGCGTCCCAGCCCGCGGAGGCCCACGACCAGGCGAGCGACGTGTCGTGCAGCGGATGAACGGCACTCACCTGGGCGAAGGCGCGGTACGCCATGACGGCGTGCAGACCGTGACCCACCGCGCAGCTGAAGAAGATCATCGCAGTGGCCGTGGCGAGCCGGTTCGTGCGCAACTGGCCGGCGCGTGCGACCGGTACCACGATAGCCACCATGATCGCCGCATAGGCCAGCATGATCGTGAGATTCGCCAGGAAGAAGACCTGAGCCGACACGTCCTCCCGATCGGACGACACGCCGGAGACCTGAGGGTTGACCGGCGGGCACCGCTCCTCGCCGGGTCCGGCCGGCAGCGGCTCGAACGGCCCGGCGGCTATTGCCCGTGCGGGCGGAACGTGTCGTTGACGTCGACCGGGGCGCCGCCGCCGCGGCTGCCGCCGCCGGGCAGGTGGATGGTGTCCCCGACCGCGACCGCCGCGCCGCCGTGGCGGGGAACCGGCATCGGGGCCAGGCGCTGCCAGCGGTCGCGGGCCGCGTCGTACGCCTCGGTCTGCGCGAACACGGTGTTCTGCCCGTCGACGAGGTTGCCCTCGCCGCCGAAGGTGTAGATCGTCGTGCCGATGACGGCGGTGGCGATGCCGCCCCGGGCGGTGGGCATCGGCGCCCGGGTGCTCCACCGGCCGGAGCGCGGATCCAGGGCGTAGACGGTGTTCCGCACGTTGACCTGGCCGCGGTCACGTCCGCCCACCACGTAGAGGGTGCCGCCGACGACGGCGCCGCCCGCGTGGTCCCGCGGCTCCGGCAGGTCGGGCAGGCGGGACCAGCGGCGGGTGACGACGTCGTACGCGTTGACCGTGGCGACCGTGTCCTGCAGGCCGCCCGGGCCGGGTGTCAGGGTGCGCATCCCGCCGGCCAGGAAGATCTTCGTGCCGTGGACGCCGATGGCCGCGCTGCCGCGGAGGATATCGGCGGGCATCGCTGGCAGGCTCGTCCAGCGGCCGGTGGACGGGTCGAGGACGAAGCTGTCGCCGATCGCCTCCCACGACGCGCCACCGGAGAGTCCACCGAGAACGTACAGCCGGCCGCCGACCACCGCCGCGTTGGGGTGATTCATGGCCACCGGCAGGGGCGCGGCGCGGCGCCACCGGTCGCGGCGGGTGTCGTAGACCTCGACGTCGGTGACCGTGACGACGCCGCCGGTGCCGTCCGGCTTGATGCCCCCGAGCACGTAGACGTCATGGCCGATCGCGGCCACGCCGTGCTCCTGGCGGGGGCCGCCGGCGATCGGCGTCAGCGGGCGCCAGCCGCGCCCGTACACCGCGTCGGCGGCCGGGCCGCCGGAACTGAGCGCGATGATCGTGTGACCCGTGTGGCCGTCGTGACCCGCGTGGCCGCTCGCGAGTGCCGGATCCGGGTCGGCGCGGGCCACGCCGACCCAGAGTGCCAATGCGGTGGCCACGCCGGCGCCGGTCAGGACATGGATCTGGTTCCTCGTCATAGGCAGGATTGTTGGCGGGCCGGATAGGCGTCGTCCAATGCATGGCTATGATGGTTTACATGCGCGCCACGCATATCGGCAGGGTGGACCTCAATCTGGTGCCCGCCCTGATCGCGCTGCTGGAGGAGCGCCACGTGTCCCGGGCGGCCGCGCGGGTGGGCATGAGTCAGCCGGCGATGAGCCGGGCACTGCAACGCCTGCGCCGTACGCTCCGTGACGACCTGCTCGTGCGTACACCGGAGGGTTATCGGCTCACCCCGCGCGGCGAGCGGATCCTCGACCGCCTGGCGACCGCCGTACCGCAGCTGGAGGACGTCTTCGCGGGTGCCGATTTCGACCCGTCCATCACCGAACTGGAGATCAGGGTGGCCGGGTCCGACTACGCCCAGGCGGTCATCGCGCCCGGGCTGTCCGGCCGGATCGCCACCGCCTCACCCGGGTCCACCCTGCGGTTCCGGCCCTGGCATCGTGACGTGCTCACCGAGGTGTCCGACGGCGCGATCGACCTCGCCTTCATCGGCGCCCAGACGTCGGAGCCACTGCGCAGCGAGGAACTGTTCACCGACCGGTTCGTCTGTGTCGTCTCGGCCGGGCACCCGCTGGCCGGCCGGGCAGCGCTCGGTCTGGCGGACTACCTCGGCTGCCGGCACCTGATCATCGATGTGATCGACGGGCGCCAACCCGCGATCGATCGGGTGCTCTCCGCGTACGGCACACCCCGCCGGGCCGGCCTGATCCTGCCGGTCCACGCCGCGGCGATCCTCGCGCTGCCCGGCACCGACCTCGTCCTGACGATTCCACAGCGGCTCGCCGGGCACTACGCGAGCGGCGGCGCGCTGCGGATCCTGCAGGCGCCGGACGAGATCGGGACCATGACGTACTGGATGACCTGGCACCCGCGCCTCGAACTCGACCCGGTGCACCGCTGGCTACGCCGCATGGTGCACGACACCGTGACCGGTCTGCCGGAGGATCTGCGGTCTGCATGACCGGGCCCCAAGATCCGCCCCCGTCGGAGAGGGCCGGCGGCGCGGGTCACCGGCGGGGTAGGACGCCCAGCAGGGTGGCGGTCAGGGCCGGCTTCAGGTAGTCCTTCGGCTCCAGGTGGATCCGGGTCAGGTCGGGCTCGGCCCGGTAGGCGGCTTGCAGGGTGGGCGGGGGTGTGGTGTACGCCGAGAGCGCGCCGGCCACGAGCATGGTCTGCAGGCAGAACAGTGTGGCGTTCTCGCCCAGCTCCGGCAGGCTTCTCCGGACCAGGGCGGTCAGGGTGGACAGGCGGTCCAGGGAGGCGCGCTTGTAGCGTGCGACCACCTCGACGGAGACGTTGTGTTCCAGGACGCTGCTCTGTGCGCCGAAGAGGTCGCACATCACCGCCCGGGCGGAGAGCGAGCGGCTGAGGATCTCGGCGACCGCCGTCGCCCGCTCGGGCATGGGCAGGTTCTCGTCGACGCCGGCGGCCAGCTCGCCGTCCAGTTCCGTCAGCCACTCCCGCAGGAAGTGGTCGAGCAGTTCCAGGAGCACCGCCTCGCGGGACTCGAAGTAGCGCAGCACGTTCGGCTTGGCCAGGCCGACCCGGCGGCTGAGCTCGTTGAGGGTGACCGCGGCCACCGGCATCTCGTCGAGCATCGTCGACGCCATGTCGAGGATCGCCCGCCGGCGGATCTCCCGCTGCTCCTCGGTTCGCGCCCGTTGGAAGGTCACGACCACCACCCTAACTTAAGTACTCCCGGTACGTTGACAACGTACCGGGAGTACTTTAGCGTTCTCCTCACAAGATACCTTCGGTACGTTAAAGGGAGTCAGGCATGAGCGAGACGTGGACGACCGCGAACATCCCGGACCAGCACGGCCGAGTGGCCGTGGTGACCGGGGCCAACGCCGGACTGGGATACGAGACCGCGAAGGCGCTCGCCGAGCGCGGGGCGTCGGTGGTGCTCGCCGTGCGCAACGTCGAGAAGGGCGAGCGGGCCGCGGCCGGCATGACCGGCGACGTGAGCGTGCAGGCACTGGACCTGACCTCGCTCGACTCCATCCGCACCGCCGCCGCGGCGCTGCGGTCGCGGCTCGACCGCATCGACCTGCTGATCAACAACGCCGGCGTGATGTACACACCGAGGCAGACCACCCGCGACGGCTTCGAGATGCAGTTCGGCACCAACCACCTCGGCCACTTCGCGCTCACCGGGCTGCTGCTCGACAGGATGCTGCCGGTGCCCGGCTCGCGCGTCGTGACGGTCAGCAGCACCGGCCACCGCATCCGGGCCGCGATCCACTTCGACGACCTGCACTGGCAGCGGTCCTACAGCCGGGCCGCCGCCTACGGACAGTCCAAGCTCGCCAACCTGATGTTCACCTACGAGCTGCAACGCCGGCTCGCCACGCACGGCACCACCGTCGCCGTGGCCGCGCACCCCGGCCTGTCCAGCACCGAGCTCGCCCGCAACACCCCGGCGGCCCTGCGGGTCCCGCTCGCCTTGGTCGCGCCGCTGATGCTGCAGACGCCGGCGATGGGCGCGCTGCCGACCCTGCGCGCCGCCACCGACCCCGCCGCACTCGGCGGGCAGTACTACGGTCCCGGCGGACGCAACGAGATCACGGGTCACCCCCGCCTGGTCACCTCCAGCCCGGAGTCCTACGAGGTGGCCGTCCAGCAGCGGCTGTGGGCCGTCTCCGAGGACCTCACCGGGGTGACGTTCCCCGTCATCCCGCAGCACCACCACTCACTCGGCGAGCGCGCCGCCGTCTGAAGACGGCGCCATCTCGCCGCCGGCACGGGAGGTCACCGGCCTCTCCCGCCTGGGCCGCATCGGCACGCGCGAGAAACGGACCTCGGCCCGGCCGGACGTGCGGTGCTGCGCGTGGCGGCTCGCCTCGCGCAGCACCCGGACGGCCCCGGCGGTCTGCGGGCAGGCCACCCCCCTGCCCGAGTGATCCGTCGCACCGCGACGGCGCTGCGACCGGTGCCGAGGAAGCGGGCCCGCGACGCGGTCGATGTGTCGCGCGGCCGTCGAGGGCACGGAGAGACCCTTTCGGGGACGTAGACCGTGCGTACCGATTCCGGCGAGAGTGAGGGGTATGCCGGGTAGAGACTTCCTCACAGCTGGACGCAGCTCGCTGGCCGCGGTGGTGACCGCCGTCGCGGTGATCCTGCTGCTCGCCAGCACTCAGATCACCGGATTCAGCGACGGGTTCACCCGTGAGGCCAAGGCGCAGGCGGCGCCGAATCACACGGTCACCTTCGTCAACGACAGCGGCGAGAAGATCTGGGTCGGCAGCACGGTCAACGCCGACGGGTCGCAGAACTTCGGCAGCCTGCCGATCCTGGAGCCGGGGCAGCAGGCGACCATCGAGATCCCGGAGAACTCCGGCGCGGGCCACTGGCGCGGCAAGTTCTTCCCCCGCACGGGGTGCACCGGCGATTCGGGCAGCTCGTTCCACTGCGCGGTCGGTGACTGCGGCAACGCGGCCGACCACTGTGCGATCAACTCCGAGCTGCCGGTGAGCCTCGCCGAGTTCAACTTCGACCCGGCCGACGCGCTCACCGACGTCTGGTACAACATCAGCTACGTCAACGCGGTGTCGCTGCCGATCACGATCACGCCGACCGGCGGGGCCGCACCGCAGGACGGCTCGCAGCACTGCGGCGTGGCCGGCTGCGCGAAGCCGTTCCTGCCGAGCTGCCCGGAGGCCAACCTGGTCCGCGACGGCGGCGGTCGGCCGGTGAACTGTGTCAACCCGTCCCGGGACGTGGAGACCGACTACAGCCGCGCGGTCGCCGGCGTGTGCCCCCAGGCGTACAGCTGGTCCAAGATGGACGCGATGGCGGGCAACCAGACCATGTTCGAGTGCGACGAGTGCACGGGCTTCACGATCACCTTCCACGGAAACGGCACCACGCCTGGACCGGCGGCGCCGGCACCGCAGGCGCCCGCGGAGGAAGGGCTGCGGACCGGAGCCCTCGCCGACCCGGACCCGGCCACCGTCGGCACGCTCGTCAACAACTGGCAGGGCAAGTGCCTCGACGTGCCGAACGCCGACTTCGCCGACGGCGTACACCTGAACCTCTGGGACTGCAACGGCACCGACGCGCAGAAGTGGGCGTTCTCCGGCGGGACGCTGATGACGAAGGACAACCTGTGCGTGGACGTCGCCTGGGGTTCCAGAGACAACGGCGCGGCGATCCAACTCGCCCACTGCAGCGGCAATCCGGCGCAGCAGTGGGTGCTCACGGACGCCGGTGACGTGGTCAACCCGCAGGCGAACAAGTGCCTCGACATCAAGGACTGGAACCCGCACAACGGCGCCCAGCTGCAGATCTGGGAATGCGCGGGCACCGTCAACCAGAAGTGGCACCGCGCCTGAGGTCATGCCCCGGGTGCGGCAGCCGCCGCACCCGGGAAGCCTGACGGTTCAGGCGTAGCGGAACACCGTGCCGTCCTGGACCGAGGCGATCGTGCGCGGGCCGGGCAGGTCGAGGTACGGGCAGCCGGCGACGCCCTCGTGGAGCGTGCCGTCCTGGTCGCCGGGGTCCAGCCAGAGCAGTTTGCCGGACTCGAGCCACGGCCGGAGCGCGAAGTCGTAGACGCCGGTCCGCTCGGTGTCCGCGTCCCAGCCGCCCCAGTCGCCGCCGTGCCAGGTCGGGAAGTCGTTCTTGCCCCACAGGTTGACCAACTTGACCGGCGGGCGCGGGCGAATGCCGAAGTAGCTGATCGTCCAGCCGGTGTGCGCGCCGACCGGCAGCTGCGCGATCACCGCCCGGGCATCCGGCGCCTTCAAGATCCGGGGCACCACATAGGGTACGCCGGGGCCGGGCATCACCCGGTACGTGGTCACCTCGACCGGCTCGGTGAGCCGCATCGCGCCCGGCATCGCCAGCCACGTGTCCGGGCGCGAATCCACCCACGGGCGGGCGCCACCGGAGTACCGCCAGAACCAGCCGTCCAGCCCGGCCGTGTCGATGAACCAGCGGACCAGCGCACCGGTGTACGGGCAGCGGGCCACCGTCACCGGCGGGATCAACTCCTCGTACCGGTCGGTCAGCTCGTCGATGCGGTCCCACAACCCGATCGACTCGTCGATGCGGCCGGCGTCCTCCAGCGCGCGCCGCCGGGCCCACAGCGCGTCGCCCTCGTCCAGGATCGCCCGCCGCTCCGCGAGTGCCGCCTCGGTCCACATGTCCTGCTCCTCACCCGGCCGGTGGTGCGATGTCGGTCTCCGCGTACACGAAGCGGGGTTTCGTCTCGCCCGGCGTGAACCGGACCAGCCCCTCGTTGCCGGCCCGCCGGTGCTGCGCGACCAGTTTCTCCCGCATCTCGATCTCCTTCGGATCGGTCGTCTCCCAGCGCACGACCGCGCCGTGCATGACGCCGAACCGGCCGGCCTGCATGCGCGCGATGAACCGGTCGTACTGCGGCTTGCTCATCTCGGAGCCGTCGATGAACCGCAGGTCGTAGAGGTCGTGGTCGCCGGCGATCGGCTTCGGTGTGCCGTCGGCCTCGAAGCCGTGCACGACGTAGCCGATGACCTCGAAGTGTCCCGGCCCTCGCCTGCCGCGCCGCAGTTTCATCATCGCCGACGCGTACTTGTGCCGCTCCTCGGTGCGCATCCGGCGCCGATCCTTCGCCCGTGCCAGCTCGGCGCGGCTCAGTCTGCTCTTCATCGGCTCCGGCACGCGGCGCAGGAAGAAGCCGACCAGGCCCATCTTCGCGGGCTCGACCGTGAGGAACGTATCGGCCTCGTTGATCGTCTTGGCCTTGATGTCGACCGGCTTGTACCAGGCGCCCTCCTTCAGGTGCGGCACCGACCTCGGGTTCGTCGGGCGGACGTCGATGACCAGCCGTTGGCCGTCAGCGAACGCCTGGAACCTCCGCTGGTTCTCGATCAGGATGCCGAAGTCCTCCTCGGCCTGGACCGGTTCCAGCTGGGTGTTCTCGTCCGGCCCGTCGAGCTGCGGGTTGATCGCGGCGTGGAAGTGGAACCGCTGCACCACGCCGTCGAACGTGCCGAGCACCACGCGCAGCTCGGTGAGCCGGTGCCGCCGGCGGATGCGTTCCAGGCCGCGTTCCAGCTTCTTCGGCTTGACCCGCGGCTTGACCAGCGCATGCGCCTCCCGGAGCGCGGCACGCAACGCCTGCATCTGCTGGGCCGGGGTGCGTTCGTCCGGTTGCGCGCGACGGCGCCGATCCGGCGCGGTGCGGGGCGTCGCCCGGCCACGGTCCGGCCGGCGGCGGTCGCTGTCGCGTGGGGGCCGTGGGCTGGGCGCTCCCGGTCGTACCCTCGGCGGGATCTTGGTTTTGGCTTTGAGACGGTTCCAGATCGGGCGGATCAGCGACACGATCCGGTCGACGACCTGGTCGACCGCGCGATTCACCGGCCTCGCCAGCTCCTGGAAGATCCGGCGGACCCGGCCGGCGACGCCGCCGATGCCGAGCAGCGCGGCCAGGAAACCGATCAGCACCGGGATCGCGCGCGCCAGAGCATTCTGGATCATCCCGGGTACGCCGCCGCCTCCACCGCGCGCGATCGCGATCACCGCGTCCAGCACCGCGTTCACGAAGTCGATGATCTGACGGGCCTGGCGCACCACGAACAACACGATGTCGATGATCAACTTGCAGGCGCGGATGAACGCGGACGCGGGATTGAGCAGCGACAACACCCAGGTGATGCCGGCCGTGATGATCGTCGGGACCAGGTAGGAGACGAGCCTGCCGATCAGCTGCTGCCGCAGATCGCCGACCCGGCCGCGCAACTCCTCCCACAGCCCGCCGACGCCCTCCCTGCGCGCGCGCCCGATCAGCGGCACCGACGACTCGGCCGCGGTCACCGCCTGATCCGGAACCTTCCGGGTGATCCGGACGCGAATGTTCTGCCAGGTCAGGCCGAGCAGCGAGGCGAGCAGCAGCAGGATCCCGCGGGCGTCGAACGTGGACGGCAGCTTCAGCCCCGCGCCCGCGCCCACGCCGAGCAGCCACTGCAACACACCGGCCTGCAGATGCCGGCCGATGTTGCGCAGGAACAGCCGCAGCCCCGCCCCGACCCCGGCGACCAGGTTGCCGAGGAACCCGATCGGATCCGCGATGATCGCCAGCGCCGCCTGCGCGGCCTTGGCCAGCACACCGAGCAGCAGATCCTTCAACTCCATGATCGTGTCGATCGCGTCGCCGACCGCCTCCGCGACCTTCTGCACCACCCCCTTGTTGCGCTCCTTCTCCGCCACGATCTCGTCGTCGACCGCTTTCATCGCGGTGGTGTACTTCTCGGCCAGGGTGTCGACCAGCTCCGTGCCCTTGTCCGCGACCTGCCCGTCCAGCTCCGCGAACCTGTCCGCGAAACCGGTCGCGGCCTCCCGCCCGATCGCCCGCAGATCCGCAGGCAGCTTCTCCACTGCGGCCTTCAGGTCCGCCCGCCCGGTCGCGATGCGCTGCTTGGCGCGCTTGAGCTCGGCCGCGACCGTGTCCGCGATGTTGCCGATCACGGTCCGCATGCGGGTGACGTAATGCTCTCGCGCCTCCACGAACAGCGTGTTCGCCTCGTCCGGCAGCCCGGTCAGCCAGTCATCGAACCACCGCAACTTGCCGACCGGGCCGGAGTAGCGGCGATCCTTGTAGTCGGCCATCTTGCGCTTGTGCTCGCTGGTGAAGGCGTCCCGGGCGGCCTTCTCCTCGCGGGTGAACTGCGCGTCGACCTTGGTGTCCAGGCCGGTGAGGATGTCCTCGACGTCCTTCTTCGTGGCGTCGAAGACCCGCTGCAGCGTGGCCGTCACCTGCGCGCGGCGGGTCTCGTCCCGGCCCTTCGCCGTCTGCTTGCCGCCGGTCACCCGCCGCCCGATCGCGTTGCGTGCCCCGGCAAAATCCTTCATACCCTCCGCACCGGTACGAGCAGCGCCGCCCTTCGCGCCGGCGAGCGTGCGGGCTTCGTGGGCGCGCAGGCCCGCCTGGGTGCGGACGGCATCCTGCTCCGCCGCATGCTTGTCCGCGACGGTCTGCACCCACGGCGGCTCACCGGACTTCTGCAGCTGCTTCTCGGTGACCCGGTTCGCGGCCATCTTCGCGTTGATCGCCTTGGGCCCGGCGGACGTGTCGGTCGCCGCCGGCGGCAGCTTGTCCGGAATCGCCCCGGCCGGATCCGGCGTCGCCGGCGCTCCCGGCGCCCGGTCCGCGGCCAGCGGCACCACCTTCTTATCCACCGCCTTCGACGTGTCCGGCGGGGCCGCGGTGGTCGTCGCGATCTCGGTAGCGGCCGCACCGGTGCCATCGTCGACCTGCGACTGCACCTCCCGGGCCGCGTCGCCGGCATTGGGCGAGTCGCCGAACTCGTCCGCTTCTTTGAGATTCTTCGGCGCCCTCTTCGCAATCGCCTCCTCCACCGCAGCGATGAAGGCGTCCCGGTCGAACTCCCGCGGCTTCGCCGCATCCATGACCTCAGCGTTGGCCGCCTTGCCTTGCGCTTCGCGGTCATCGGGCGGCGCTTTCGCGGCGGCCTGGGCTGCGCCAGCCTCGGCTGGAGCGGGTGGATGCGAGGCGGCGACGGTCCGGCCCTTGGTTCGGACGTCCTTGGTCAGCGCCACGAACTTCGGATCCGAGGCAGGGCCGCGCCGCACCGGCATCTTGTCGGCAGCGGCGGGGGCACCTCCGGCGGCGGCAGTGGTGCTTGACGGAGTCTCGGCCGTCGCTGCTGCTGCACGTGCCGCAGGTCCGGTGCGTTCGGCCGGAGCGACCTTTGGAGACATGCCAGGCTCGGTTTTCGGCGTGCGGCCCGCAGGCTCGGGTGTTTGGCTCGGCTGCGGGTCGGCCGGGATGTTGGGGCCGCTGTTTCCGGTTACGTCACCGATCGGAGCGGTTGCTTTGGGTGTTGTGCTGCCCGTGCCAGGCGTCACTGTTTCCGGGGTCCGCGCCCCCACAGCGGACGGGATGTTGGCCGTCACACCGCCGTTTCGTCCTGGAGCACCTTGGCCTTCAGACGTCCGATCCAACCGGCCTAGC
The DNA here is from genome assembly GCF_030811575.1 of Catenuloplanes nepalensis. GTDB lineage: Bacteria > Actinomycetota > Actinomycetes > Mycobacteriales > Micromonosporaceae > Catenuloplanes > Catenuloplanes nepalensis. The sequence goes on from NZ_JAUSRA010000001.1 coordinate 2,007,885, forward strand.
AGAATCGGTGCAGTGCCCGGCAGCGAAGACCGCAGCAGTGCGGCAACTTGAGCATTCCCGAGCATCGCCTGGGCGTGCGCAACCGCAGCCGTTCCCGGCACGGTCGCCCGCTCCCGCGACGCTGACGACTCGCTCACAGGCGTCACGTGAGTCGGCGGCACGGCCCTTACCGGAACCGTCTTCGTCGGTGTTGGCGGCATCCGATTACTCCTGGTCCTCGCCGACTCTGAACCGATGCACGCCAGCACCGGCCTCGAAGATCAGGCGCCGCGTCACTCTGTCCAACGCCTTGCGTCCCACCGCACCGCGTCGCGCAGGCGGAGTTGGATCCGACGCTATCGGCGCATCCGTCCGGGCACCCCGGTGAAATCCCTAGGTTTTGACCATCGAGACGCCCGCGTTCGGTTCGTCGTGGATACGGTCAGGCATCGGTGACGCCTCCCTCTTGAAGGCACCCCGGACGGCGTACACACCCCAGATCACGCGGCACGGCACGAACCTGCCGCGGTCGATGCATCGCGCGTGGCCGAGATCTCGGTGACGGTGGCCGTGACGGAGAAACCCGTGGGGGTACGCGTGAGAAGCGTCGCCTCGAACGGGCCGCCGCCGAAGTCGTACACCAGGACGGTCCGATCCTCCCGTCGATCATTCCGGCCCAGCGTAGCGGCGCTCCTCCGGCCTCCCGGTTTCAGTCACCTAACATCACGCACAGTGACTCTCTCTGCCTACTCGTCCTCAATCTCCTCGACGTGCTTGACGTACGCGTTCGCCTTGTTCTTCATGTAGTGGAAGATCGCCTCGTTGGACAGCCCGTGCGTGTCGCGCAGGCCGGCTATCGCGTCGGCCATCTCGTCGTCGTCCGCGGTCAGCGACCCGTCGGCGTGCAGGGTCAGCAGCGGGTACCGGTTTCCGGAGGAGTGGACGTGCGCGTAGAGCCTGCGAGTGGGCATGTCAGCATCCGATCATCCGCCCCAGCGACTGTGTTTCTTGACCTCTTCGAACCGTTCCATCATGTCGCGGTACCAGGTCTGCCGGGAGGGGACGAACTCGCTCTCCAGGGACCGTAGCGCGGCCTCCAGCTGCACGACCTCGGCCCGGGTCAGGTCGTTCCTGATCCATTGCTTTCTGTCGAAGTCGTAGAACCGGCGGCTGAACCCCGCGAAGGTCCAGCCGGACAGTTTCTTGCCGGCCTCGGACCACGCCTCGCCCTGGTCGATGCCGTAGACGACCCCGTCGACCCGGATCCAGTTGCCGACGTTCCGGTCCGGGTTGCCGATCAGGACGTCGAGCAGGCCGAGCGTGCTTCCCTCGGGCGTCCGCGCGTACTGCGCCACCACTGCCTCGCGCTGGTCCCGGCTCATCCCGGCGGTCAAGTCGCGCCCCGACGGCCCTTCGAGGTAGTCCATCAGCATCTCGGTGCGGGAGTACCGGTAGACCGCCGGAACGTTCGCCCCGATCGCGCGGGCGACCAGGTGACTCAGCCGTTCCGAGTCGGCGCGGGCGTGGGCCGAGCGCCGCCACGCGTGCGGCAAGTCCACGTCGTCCGGGTTGTGATAAGCGACCTTGCGGATCACCTTCTCGCCGGTACGGAACTCCAGCAGTTCCACCTCGGTCGTCCCGTCGGCGAGCGTGTCCCGGCGCAGGATCAGGCCAGGGATGCCCTTGGTGAGTTCGACCAGGTGCCGGATGCCGTCGTAGGTCTTGTGCCACTGTTTGACCCGCCGGCCCTTCTTCTCCGGGGTGTTGACACCGGCGAAGCGGAGGATCGTCTCCTTCGGACCGAAGCCCTCGATGATCAGCGAGAGCCGCCTGAGCCGGTGCCGCCGCCGGATCGGGTCGAGCCGCCGGTCGATCGCGGAGATCGGGACGTCCGGCCGGACCAGCGCCTCCGCCTCACGCAGAGCCGCGTCGACTGCGCCCTTCTTCGGCCTGTCGCGGTCCTTCGGGCGCTTGTCGCGGTCCTTCGGGCGGCGCGGACTGTGCGGCCGGTCGCGGCGCGGTCGCCGTGGTCCGCGCGGTCGCATGTCCTTCGGCCGTCGGGGCTTGGGCGGCTTGCGAGGCTTCTTCGGCCTGAGCTTCTTCAGCAGGGTGACGATCTTGTTGATCACCCAGTCGACCGCGCGGTTGACCGGCCTGGCCAGGGCCTGGAAGATCTGCTTCACCTTGCCCGCGATGCCGCCGATGCCGAGGATCGCCGCGAAGGCCCCGATCAGGACCGGGATGCTGCGGGCCAGCGCCCGCTCCACCAGCTGCGCCACCCCGCCCGACCCACCCCGCGCGATCGCGATCACCGCGTCCAGCACGGTGTTCACGAACTCCAGGATCTGCCGCCCCTGAGTCACGATGAAGCGGATGATGTCGATGATCATCTTGCAGGCGCGGATGAATGCCGACGCCGGATTGAACAGCGACAGGATCCAGGTGATCCCCGCGATGATGATGGTCGGCGTCAGGTATTTCACGACCTTGGAGATCAAGTCCTTCTTCAGGTCGCCCACCCGGCCGCGCAGCTCCGACCACATGCCGTTGACGCCCTGCCGCTTGACCGCCGACACCAGCGGCACCGACGTCTCGGCCGCCTGCACGGCCTTCTCCGGCACCTTCCGGGTGATCCGGCCGCGGATGTTCGCCCACGTCAGACCCAGCAGCGTCGCCAGCACCTGCACGATGCCCTGGGTGTCGAACTTCGACGGCAGCTGCAACCCGGCCGACGACGCCGTCCCCAGCAGCCACTGCAACACCCCGGCCTGCATGTGCCGCCCGATGTTGCGCATGAACAACCGCAGCCCGCCACCCACGGCGGCGATCAGGTTGCGAAGGAAGCCGATCGGGTCCTTCAGGATCGCGCCGATCGCCTGGGCCGCCTTGCGGAGGATGCCGAGCAGCGCGTTCTTGATCTGGATGATCGTGTCGATGACGCCCTTGACCGCGTCGACGGCCTTCGCGACCAGGCCCTTGTTCTTCTCCTTCTCCTTCGCGATCGCGTCGTCGACGGACTTGACCGCCTCGGTGTACCGGTCCGCGACCGTCTGGACCAGCTCGCTGCCCTTCTCGTTGACCTGATCCTCCATCTCGGAGAACCGATCCGCGAACTCGCCCGCCGCCTCCACGCCGATCGCCCGCAGGTCGGCCGGCAGCGCCGTGACGGCCGCCTGAAGATCCGCCTTCCCGGTCGCGATCCGGGCCTTCGCGGCGCGCAGGCCGGACTCGACCAGGTCACCGATCCGCGAGATGACCTTCTTCATCTCGCGCAGGTAGTTGTCGCGGGCCCGCTCGTAGATCCGGTTGGCCTCCTCCGGCAGCGACGTCAGCTTGTCCCAGCCCCACTTCATCGGGCCGTCCCAGCCGGAGTAGCGCTCCCGCTTGTAGCGCGCCATCCCGGTCTTGTGCTCGCGCTCGAAGCCGCGCCGCGCATCGCGCTCGCCCCTGGTGAACTCGCCGTCGACGGCCTTGTCAAGATCGCCGAGGGTACGTTCGACGTCCTTCTTCGTACCGTCGAAAACGCTCTGCAAGACGGCGGTGACCTGGGCGCGTTTCCGCTCGTCGGACGACTTCGCGCCGGCCTTCCCGGCGCCGACGCGCTGCCCGGCCGCGAACCGCCGGCCGGACATGTCGCCCATCGCGGCCCGGCCGTTCTGCGCGGCGGCCGCCTTGACCTCCTTGAGTTCACCGGCCTCGGCGGTACGCAGCGTGCCCGGCGCCGCCGCGGAGTGCTTCTCCATCCTGTCGGTCTCCGCGACCGCCTTCCCGAACGAGGGCTCGCGCGAGTTCGGCAGCGACAGCTGCTGCTTGGTCACGTCCGCGTCGGCCATCTGACCGGCGACCTGCTCCGGCCCGTCGGACATGTCGGTCGCGGACGGCGGCAGCCGGTCCGGTGCGGCCAGCGCGGGATCGGGACCGGCCGGGGCGCCGGGCGGCCGGTCCGGCGTCATCGGGGTGACCGGCTTCGCGTCCGGCGCGGGCTCCGGCGTCGCCTTCGTCGCGCCCTCGATCTCCTGCGCGGCCGTGTCCGTCCCGTCGCCGACCCGGCCCTGTACCTCGGTCTTGACCTCCTCGGCCTTGCCCGAGTCGCCGAACTCGTCGGCCTCCTCCAGGTTCTTCGGCGCCTTGCGCGCGATCGCCTCCTCGACCGCGGTCACGAACGCGGCCTTGTCGAACTCCTTCGGCCGCGCCGCGTCCATCTCCTCGGCATGCGCGGCCTTGCCGCGCGCCTCCTGATCATCCTTCGGGGGTACGGACGCCGCCTGCGCCGACGTGGCCTCGGCGCGTGCCGGCGGGTGACTACGCGCCACGGTCGACTTCTTCGCCGCGACGTCCTTCTTCAGCGTCTGGAACTTCGGGTCCGCGCCGGGCGTCCGCTTCGCGCTCTTCGTCCCTCCGGCGCCGTCGGCGGCGGTGGCGGGCCGCTTCCGGTCCTCGGCCAGCTCGGGAGCGCCGGCGGCCTTCGCCGCCTTGACCTGCTTGGCCGGATCCCTCGCCGGCTCTTCGCTCGTGCGCGCGGCCTCGGTCCTGTCCCGAGCGGCCTCCGCCCTGCCTGGCGCTCCCGTTTGGCCAGGCGTCTCCGCCGCGCCCGCGGAGTCGGTGACCGGTGCGGCGCCGGTCGACGGTGCGCCACCGGTCGCCGGAACGCCGCCGGTCCCTGAGGTGCCGCCGATCGGTGACGAGCCGCCGGGTCGCTTCCCGCCTGTGCCGGCCGCCGTTCCGGTGGACTGCCCGGCTCCCACGATCGCGGCGGCCGGTTCGAAGGCGTCCGCCGCCATGCCCGTGCCCCACACACCCGGACGCCCCGACGCCCGGTAGCGCAGGCCTCCGGCCAGCCCCGACGTCCATGATGCAGTCCCGGCCAGTCCTGACGTGCCGGTCAGGAGTCCCGGCCGCCCCGGCGGCCCGCCGCTCGTCAGCATCGCGGCCACCATGGCGTTACCGACCATCGTCTGTGCCCGCACCGCCTCCGCGCCGACCGTCGCGCGCCCACGGCGGGGCCGCACCGTCTCCCGCTCCCGCGGACTCGTCGTCACAGCGGGCGGCGACCGCAGAACGGCCTTGACCGGCGGCGGTGGCACGGCTACACCCACCCCCGTCCCGACCGGCGGCCCCACCGGTTCATCGCCGCACCTCGCGGCCTGATCCGGGCCCGCTCGGCTGCCCGGGTGACGGTCGCCGACCGGACGACGCACCGAACGGCCCGTCCGGCGGACCGGCGGGCGGCGTGCCGGGCGGACCGGCGGAGGTGAGCAGGTGGCCGTGGATGCCCAGTTCGGCCGGTTGCAGCAGCCGGGACTCGCGCTGGAACTGGCGCTGTACGCCCGCCACCACCTGCCGCATCGTGATCGAGGTGGCGTCGCGTTCCGCGGCGAGCAGTGCCGCGCTCCGGGCCGCCGACGCGATCGCGGCGCCGGTCATGTCGAGGCGGCTCAGCGTCTCCAGGTCGACGTCGTCCGCGAGCGGGGCCTCCGGCGGGAACGCGATCGTCCACAGTCGGCGACGCTCCGCGGGGCCGGGCCGCGGGAACGAGACCATGAAGTGGAATCGCCGGGTGAACGCCGGATCGAGGTTGTCGCGCAGGTTCGTGGCCAGGATCGCCGGCGCCGGGCTGCTCTCCAGCCGTTGCAGCAGGTAGCCGACCTCGAGGTTCGCGTACCGGTCGGTGCCGTGCTTGACCTCGCCGCGCTTGCCGAACAGCGCGTCGGCCTCGTCGAAGAACAGCACCGCGTGCGACTGCTCGGCCTGCCGGAACGCGGCCTCCAGGTTCTTCTCGGTCTCGCCGATCCACTTCGAGACCACCTGCGACAGGTCGATCACGAACAGGTCCAGCCCGGCGGTCCCGGCCAGCACCTCGGCGGTCAGCGTCTTGCCGGTCCCGGACTCGCCGGAGAACATCACCTTGACCCCGGCCTCGCCCGGCCGTCGCCCGAATCCCCACGCCTCCGCGACCCGTGGCCAGGCCCGGAACGCGGCGGCGATCTCCATGATCGACGCCATCTGCGCGGACGGCAACACAAGATCTTCGAGGGTATGGCGGGGGCGCGTCACGTACCCCTGGGCACTGCTTCTGGGGCGGGTCACCGCGGACAGCGCGGGCGGCACGTGCTCGGCCAGCGGCGCGGGCCGGCCGTTGCCGGCGAACCGGGCCCGGGAGCGCGCCATCGACGCGACCGCGCGCAGTTCCTCGCCGCTCATCCGGTACCGGGCGGCCAGCTCCTCGCGCAGCGCCGGCTCCAGGTCGGGCAGCACCGATGCCCACCGATCGCGTCGTTGGCGCAGGTCCGCGGCGGGCAGCGGCAGCTCCGCGTAGTCGCGCGCCGCCACCAGCGCCGGTGGTCGCCACGGTGAGTCGCCGGTCAGGATCGCGGGCAGCCGTACGCGCGCCAGCAGCGCGGACGCCTCAGCCGACTCGGCCGGCACCCACACCACGGCGCCGAGCGCGGCCGCCACCCGCGCGGCCTCGGCCATCGCCGCGCCGCTCGCGCCACCGGCCGGCCCGGCCGGGTCGGTCACCGGCCGGTCCGGATCGTCGGCACCGGGTCGCAGCAACCGCAGCGGCCGGCCGGCTGCCGTGGCGACCGCGAGCGCCGCCTCCCGCCGGGCCGCCACCGTGCCGCCCCAGAGCCCGACCAGGTCCAGCCGCCCGTCGCCGAGCGCCTGCCCGAGCCGGCCCAGCTCGTCGGCGCCCGGTGGTGCGGGTGCGGTCGCGGGCGGCACCTCGAACGGGTCGTGCCCGATCAGTCCGGGATCGAGCGGTAGGCCGCTGAGCAGGTCGGCCAGTCCGGGCGCGGCGGTCAGCTCCTCGGCGAGCCCGCCCGTCCCGCCCGCGACCGTGCGAATCAGGCCGTACCGCCGTAGCGGCGCCGCCGGGCGCAGCTCCTCCGCGCAGTCGAGGACGGCGGTGAGCAGCTCGGCCGAGGCCTGTCGCCGGTTCAGGTCGTCCACCACGTATGCGAAGATCCGCTCGTATGCCGAGTCCAGCTCCACGGCCGTGACCAGCAGCAACGCGTCCACGGCGGTGGGGGAGAGGCGGAACCGCACGGCCAGCGCGTCCAACGGCAGTACGCCACCGGCCCGCCGCCGCAGTTCGCGTTCGGCCTCCCGCTCGTCGTCGTCCAGGCTCGTCGGCTCCGGCGGCAGATCCTCCGCCAGCCGCGCGAACAGCAGTCCCACCTGCTCGTCCGTCACACAGAACGGCGTCAGGTCCGGCCGCACCAGCCGCGCCGCCCGCGCGGTCTGCCGATCCGCCGCGGCCGCGAGTGCCCGCTGCACCGGCCGCATCCGCAGCCGCAGGTGCTCCCGCGCCGGCCCGGTCACGTCCGCCGTCATCAGGCGCCCCCGAAGGTGAGCGTGCGACCGCCGAACCACGGGATGTCCGGGACATCGGTGAGCAGGCCGTGCGCGGACAGGTCGGAGCGGCGCCGGCCGAGCGGCAGCCGCACGTCCACGGTCTCCGGCCCGAACCGGACGACGCCGCTCAGGTCCCCGAACCGGGACAGCGCGAGCTGCGGCACCGGGCGTTCCCGATCCCGCCAGAGCAGCCAGGCCAGCGTGCCGAGCGCTACCCCGGCGGTCAGCGAGGCGCTGCGCTCCAGCGCGTCCGGGCCGCCGCGCGCGGGGGAGACCGGGCGGCGGGACAGCTCCCGCAGGAGGTCGTCGAGCTCGGCCTCCATGGTGGGCAGGTCGATCGGGCCGCGGCGGGGAAGGCGGGTCCAGCGCTCACCCCGCGACGGCGCCGCCGTCGCCGCGAGCGGGACACCGGCGTCCGCGAGCGCCCGGGCGTGCCGTGCCGGCATGCTCCGCACGCCCACCGGCGCATCACCGGCCGCCGGCTCATCACCGGCCGTCGGCTCATCACCGGCCGTCGGCTCCGAAAACCCGCCTGCGCCCGGGGCGTGGGCGGTGTGAGGCGGCCGGGCCGGTGGGCCGGTGGTGCCGGCGAGCAGTATCCGGGGGCGGTCGCAGGCGTCCCAGTGCGGGAGCAGGGTGGAGACGTCGTCGGCACGGGCGATGGGGAACAGGCCGTCGGGTTCGGTGAGCAGCAGGCCGTCGCCGGTCTCGGCCAGCAGCAGTGGCGCGCCGGCCGGGTGACCGGCGCAGACGCTCAGCGCCAGCAGGCCGTCCCAGCGCGACAGGGCTCGTCCGGCACGCCGGGCCGTGGCGGTCAGTGCCGCGCCGTCCAGCCCGTCCGGCGGCAGCCCGGCGAACGCGCACGCGTCCACGGTGTCCTGCGGCGTACGCAGCCAGCCGCGGTGCGGCGGGCCGAGCACCTTGCACGCCCACGCCGCGGCCACGAACGGTGCGTCGTCGAGCAGGCCGTCCGCGGCCAGGACCGGGCCGAGCGCCTCCAGTAACCCGATCCGGTGCAGCGCCGCGACCAGCAGGAACGGCAGCGTGGACGCCACCTCGACCTCGCCGGTCCAGCGGCCGGGCACGCGGTGGCCGGCCGAGATCGCGGCGCCGGTGGCCGGGCGCGTCGCCTCGGCGTCCGGCTCGCCGGCCAGCTCCGCGAACCGTTCCGCGCTGATCCGGCCCAGCACGCCTCCGGCCGCCAGGCGTTCCAGCAGCCGGCCGAAGCCCACCGCCCCGGTCACCGCCGGGTCACCGCCGCCGAGGTCCGGCTCGGTCGCGGGTCCGGGCGGCGGCGACGGCACCGGGTCACCGCCGGGCGAAACCGGAAGATCCGACAGCGCCGACGGGTACGCCACCGAGGCGCGGTCGAAGGCCAGGTCGCGGGAGAGACCCGAGAGCAGCTCCTCGATCGACACGGTCACGTCCACGACCACCGGCTCGGTGATCTCCACGCTCTCGCCGGGCGGCGGTTCCCGCCCGTGCAGCGCCTCCGCCACCCGCGCGGTCACGTGCGCCTCGATCAGCTCCGGCAGCGCCTCGATCACCCGCCGCCGCAGCGCATCCGGGTCGGGGCCCCAGCTCCAGCCGCCGCGCCGGACCACCCGCACGACGCAGCGGCGGATGTCCAGGTCGGGCGGCGGCGTGCTCATCGGATCTCGACCACGTCGGCGCGGATCGGCAGGCCCTCGACCAGCGACAGCATCGTGTACGACCCGGGGCTGACCGGCGGGTGCACCGTGACCTTCCCGCCCGCCGCCTTCTCCTCGAACTCGATCGGCGCGGTGCCCTCCCGGACGACGATGATCAGCGCGGCGGCGTCCGGCGCGACCGGGGTCGGCAGCGTCAGCACGACGTCGCCGCCGTCGCTCTCCACCGGTGCCGGCCCCCACTCCAGCGTGATCTTCCGGGCGGTCCCGCCGTGCACGGCGTACCCGTGCGGGTCGGTCAGGATGTTCGGGTCCGGCAGCACCGGCACGGCGTCGAGGAGCCGGTCCGGCACCGGCACCGGCTCCGGCGGCGCGGCACCGCCACCGGGCAGGTCGGCGGCCGGCCGGACGGACAGCGTCGTGCCGATCAGGTCGGCGAGCGCGAGCGGCCCGGCGCCCGCGGCATCCAGCGCGGCGAGCACGTGCCCGGTCCCGCGCGCGAACACCACCGTCGTGGTCATGTCGTCTCCCTCAGGTCGCTTCCGGTGTCGCGGCGACCGCGGCCAGCACCAGGTAGCGGGCCGCGCCGGGCGTCTGGCGGACCTGCCGGGCGGCCGGCTCGCCGCCGAGGCTGTCCGCGTTCAGCCAGCGGACCCGGCAGGACAGCCGCCGGTCGTCGTCGATCGTGCACTCGACCGGTGACGGCAGCCAGACGCCGTCGTCCGGGAACGGCGGGCCGGTCACCAGCGGTGTCACCGTCGTGTGCAGCGTGACCTGCCCGGACGTGACCTGCTCGGCGCTGATCCCGGCCGGCAGCGGCAGGATCGTGCCGTCGGTGGCGACGCCGGAGACCGCGGTCATGCCGCCGGCCGCCGGGCCGCTCGCGATCGTGCCGCGGATGGTCAGGTTGCCGCGCGGGTTGACGGTGAGCAGGCTCTCGATGCTGCCGTCCGCCTTGTGCAGCCCGAATCGCAGCCCGTCGTCGCCGGTCAGGGTCACGACCGCGCCGCCCTCGCCGGCCGCGAGCTGGGAGCGGAGCGTGAGCGTGCCGCCGGGCGCGGCGACCAGGCCGGCCCGGACCCCGGCCGTGGGTGGCCGGGCGGTGCCGGACTCGGTGTGCACGCTGCGGAACCGGCCCGCGCGCCAGGTGACGAAGCCGACCAGGATGTGCCAGGGCGCGGTGCCGTCCCCGGGGCCGTCGCCGATCCCCGGTGCCGGCCGTTCGGCGACGAGCTTCTCGTCGCCGGGCCGCCCGAAGATGATCTGGTACGACTCGTCCACCCGGGTGGCGGGCGAGTCGGTGCCGGTCAGGCCGGACGGTGCCGGCTCCCGGTCGAGGCCGGCGAGGAACACCGGGTAGCGGTCGCCGGAGCCCTGGTCGGCGCCGTTCGTGTCGCGGAACAGGTCCTCGCCGAGCGGCACCGGCTCCGGCACCACGATCTCCCGCCCGGTGCCGTCGATCGCCACGCCCGGAGCCAGCGTGACGCTCACGAACGCGCCGGTGCCGTCCGTGCCGGGCTGCTCCTCGCCGATCAGCCGCAGCCCTTCCGCGATGCCCCATTCGTGCAGGTAGCGGTCGTGCCGGGCGGCGTGTTCCCGGGCGTGCGCGACGGCGGCGTCCAGGTCGGCGGCGGAGATGTACTGGCCCTCGAAGAAGACGGGCCGCTGCGGGCTGCTCATCGGCCACTCCGCCCGGAGCCGGACTCACCGGGACGCTGCCGGCCGGCCCGCTTCGCCGGCGCCCGCCGGGTGGCCGGCTGCTCCGGTTCCTGGTCCGGCCCCGGCTTCTCCGTCGCCGGCTTCTCCGCCGCCGGTTCGTCCGCCGCCGGTTCGTCCCCGGCGGCCTCGTCATCGGAGCCGGCGGACCCGCCGGTCGAGTCACCGGAGGCAGCGGCGGACTGGAGGCGCTCGATCAGGCGCGTCAGCTCGTCGACGCGTCCCCGGAGCACGGCCACCTCGTCGGCCCGCTGCCGCAGCGCGGACAGCTCCTCGACGCGCCCGCGCAGCTCGGCCACCTCGGCGTCCCGCGCCGCCTGGGCCTCCCGCGCCGCCTGGGCCTCCCGCGCCGCCTCGTCCTCCCGCGCCGCCTCGTCGGCCCGTGCCGTGTCGCCGGCCGCCGCCGCGTCGCCGGAGGATCCGGAGGCGGCGCCGCTCGCCGGCCCGGAGATCGGCACGCCCCGGCTCAACGCCGGTTCCACGCCGGGGTCCAGCAGGTCCAGCAGCCGCCGCAGCGCCCCGGCCGTCCACTCCACGAACAGATCCGCCCGGTACGGCAGGTCCGGCACCGTGCCCGGCCCGGTCCCGTCGTCCGGTCCCGGCGCGGACGACACCGGCCGGCAGCACAGCCCGGCCGCGAGCGCCCTCGCCGGCGCGACCACGTCGGCCCACGCCGCGTAACCCGGACCGCCCGGCGACGCCTGCCGCCGCCCGGACGTGCACACCGTCTCCACGTCACAGTCGCGCAGCGTCACCGTGGCGAGCAGCACCGGCGTGTCCGTGGACACCGGCGCCGGCGGCTGCAGTGACGCACAGACCGTGTCCGTGGCATACCCGGCGACGCCGTCGCCCACCACGAGCGCGGCCCGCCCCAGCACCGACAGGTCCGCGGTCGTCAGCGGCCCGTCCTGCTCCCGCACCGGCAGCGTCACCCCGGCCACCGCCGCCCGGATCCCGCAGCCGCCGGCGGTCCCGTCGGTGTCCAGTCTGGACAACAGCCAACCCCGCAGCCGGTACGCGTCCGCGGCCAGCGCGTTGCGCAGCTCCGGGGGCAGCGGCGTGCCCAGCGCGCTCATCCGCAGCCCGAGATCGTCCTGCTCGACCGGCGTCCGCAGCACCGCCGTCGCCACCTCGCGCAGCGCCGGATCGGCGAACACACCCTCGGTGACCCGGGGCAGGAGCGTCTCCCGCGCGGCCACGAGCCGCCGCTGTGCCTCCTCCACGCCGGTGACCGGCGTGGGTTTCGGCTCCGGCGCGAGGATGAACCGGGCCAGCCCGGAGGCGAGCGCCCGGGCGGCGTCGACCAGGCTGACCACCTGCTCGTCCGTCGGCTCGTCCGGGAGCGTGGCGAGTTCGGCCGCCGCCGCCTCGTACCGGGCGCCGACGTCGCCGGTCCACGCGACCTCCCGGCCCGCCGTGCGTGCCGCCCAGGTCGCCGCCGCGCCGTACCGCTGGAGCCGGTGCGCGTGCCCCCGGCGTGCGTCCAGATCGGCGCGCCCGCCGAGCCGCGCCGCGATGCGCTGCCACGGGTGGTACGGCTCGTCGTCCGGGTCCACCGGCCCGAGGTGCGCGACGCTGAACCGGAACGACTCCCGGATCCGCGACGCACCGGCCGTGCCCGGACCGCCGTGCCCGGACGGCATCGGCGCCACCGGCTCACCCGGCACCTCCGCGTAGGAGACGTACAGCCCGTAGCCGCGCTCGCCGTCGTCGTCGCAGCCGCAGTCCGTGCCGATCGCGCCGATCCGCAGGTCCCGGACCAGCCCGGACACGTCCACCGTGGTGGCGCAGTCGACCACGATGTCGTTGCCGCGGCCGTCGACCGCGTAACCCGGGCGGACCGTCACCGAGCCGCCGCCGCACGGGTCGCACCACACGTCCAGGCCGGACACCACGCCGGGCCCGACCAGGTGCCGGTTGTGCAGGCGGTTCTTGCCGGTCACGTAACCGGTGACCGCCTCGAGGTCGTCCTCGGTCAGCAGCAGCCCGGCGAAGAACCGCGGCCGGACGAAACCGCCCGTGCCGGTGGCGGGCGCGCCCCCGCACGCGCCCCCGCAGCCGCATCCGCGCCGGGTGGCGGTGGTCGCGGTCATCTCAGCCCTCCCTCACGAAGAACCAGCTCTCGAAGACGTCGCCGCCGCGCCCGATCCCGGACGTCCACGGGCCGTACCCGCGTGGCGGTGTCGCACAGCCGGGACCGGGCGGCTCCGGCTCGCAGTCGATCCGCGGCACCTTCCCGCCGACGTGCGTGCCGTCGACCGGGCGGCAGCAGCGGTCCAGCAGGAACGCGGTACGTATCGTGATCAGCACGCGGTCGTCGTCCTGCAGCGTCTCCCGGGTCGTCTGCCGGAACCGCAGCTCACGGGTGAACTCGTCGTCGCCGCAGTCCGCGAACGCGCCACCCATGAACCACGAGTCCGCGTTCTTGCCGGCGCCGCCCTCGATCACCTGCACGTCGAGCACGCCGCGGCGCAGCGAGTCGGTGCGGATGTCGTCGGAGAACCGCACCCGCAGCCCGCCGTCCTCGTCGACGGTGCCGAGCAGATCCTTCGCCTCCTGCACCGTGTACGTACCGCCGTGGTCCCAGCTGATCCCGGTGATCACGGTCGGCACGTGCAGCCCGAACGGCCGCCGGATCTCCACGTGCACGTCCTCCGCCCGGACCGGCCGATGCGGGTCCGCGTGCTCGATGCGGGCCAGCCACAGCACGTCGTCGTCCGGCGGCGCGTCACAGGTGGTGCAGCGCCGGTCCGGTTCCGGCTTGGTCGCGGTCACCCGGACCCGGTATCCCTCGCGGATCCAGCCGTTCTCGCAGTCGGAGCCCGCGCAGTCCGAGGTGAACACGGTCCGGGTCGGCTCGACCGCCTCCTCCGCGTACTCGACGCCGACCCACAGCGTGCAGTCCGGATCGGTCCGCTCCTCGGCGGACAGCGCGCCGAACAGGTCGACCGTGCACGGGCCGCCGGCGACGATCTCCCGGCCGCACGCGTCGACGCCCAGGCCCGGCGTGATCGTCACGTACGCCCGGCGGGTCTTCTCGCTGTCCTCGTGATGATCCTGCGGCGGGCCGCACTCCACGCCGAGGCCGCAGACCACCCCGTAGCCGAGCAGGTAGCGCAGGTGCAGCCGCGACTTCGCGCGGAAGTACTCCTGTTCGCGCTGCAGGTCGCGCGGGCCGAGGAACTGCCCCTGGAAGTAGCGCAGCCGGCGCAGGTCCGGCAGGTCGTGCACTGTGCTCATCTCGATTCCCTTCGTTCACGTTCACCAGGTGGCCGCGCCGGCCGTGCCGCCGACGGCGATGCCGCGCCGTACGCCCCGGCGCGAGGGGGCGAGCACCGTGCCGCGGTCGAGCGGCGTGCCGACCGTCGTCTCCGGCAGCGGTACGAACGCGGTGTCCACGCCGACCGTCGAGCGCACCCCGACGACCCAGCCGAGCCCGCCCCGATGCACGGTCCCGGCCGTGTGCGCCGGTGCGTGCGCCGCGATCAGCCGCTCCACCGCCGCCGTCTCCACCGGCGCGGCGCCCGCCGGCAACGACACCCGGAACCGGTACGCGGCCTCGGTCAGCGGATCCGTGGCCGGGTCGCCGTGACTGCGCAGCGGCGCACCGCCCAGCGGCGACGTGCCCAGCCGAAACCGCGCCGCGGACCGCCCGAACAGCCGGCCAGCCCCGAGCCGCACGCCACCGTCACTCAGCGGCAGCCACGCCCGTTCCGCGGCCAGGTCGGTGATGACCGGGTCCGCGCCGGTCACGACGCGGATCACGTCCCGCAGCGCGCCGGGCGTGCCCCGCCGCCGGAACAGGCCGGGCGCGGCGGCCAGCAGCTCCCGGCGCACGGCCGGTGACCAGCCGGCCTCGAACGCGAACCCGAGCAGACCACCCAGCCAGGGCAGCGCCTCGTCCGGCACGCCCGCCGGGTCGAGCAGCGCCGGATAGCGGTCGAGCACCCGGTCGATGCCGGCCAGCTCGACGTCGAACAGCGACAGGAACCGCTCGGTGAAGTCCTCGGCCGCCGGATCCGCCAGGTACGCGGCCGGCAGCAGATCCGCGCTGGTATGCCGGGGCAGGTCCAGCCGCACCCGCCGGACGACCGGGGTAGCGGTGCCGTCACCGGTCAGCGCCAGCCGCAGCAGCAGGTAGCGGCCGGGCGGAGCGTCGATCAGGAAGTCGGTCGCGCCGGCCGGTGCGAGCTGCCAGTCGCCGTCGTCCGGCTCGACGACCACGCCGTCTGAGTCCGTCTCCTCGGTGACCGCGACCGCCAGGTGCACCGCGCAGCCGTCCGGCACGTCCGCGTCCACGGTCACCCGGTGCCAGCGGCAGCGGGGAATACCCGAATCGATCCCGGTGGTACGCAGCTCGCCGTGCCGATGCACGGACGGCGCGGCGGGCGGCGGGCCGCCGGTGGGGCAGCCGTGCCAGTCGTGACAGCCCGCCTCCCCCAGGCAGAAGCCGCCGGCCCAGGCGTCGGTCAGCGCGGTGCCCGGGCCGAGCGCGCCGACGGTGGCGGGCCGCGGGCGGCCGCGCGTCAGCGTCCACAGCCGCAGCGTGCCGTGCTCGTCGGTGAGCACGTGCAGGCGGCCGCGCGTACCGAAGCGGAGGCCTTCGATCGTGCCGGACAGGCCGGTGCGGAACCGGCCGCGCGGCCGGCCGTCCGGGCCGAACCGCCACAGCTCGGTGCCGTGGCCGGTGGCCAGTACCGTGCCACCCCGATGATCCACCGCGAGTGCCCGGACGCCACCGCGGACCCGGATGACGGCGGTGAGCTGCTCGCCCTCCCGCCACCAGACGCGCACCCGGTCCCGGTCGGCGGCGGCGAGCCAATGGCCGTGCGAGGCCAGCAGCGTCGCGCGGACCGGCGGCTCCGGATCGCAGCCGGGCGTCCACACCGGACGCCAGGCGCCGTCCGGGCCGCGCCGCAGCACGCCGCCGGGCGTCGCGAGGAACCAGCCGCCCTCCGGGGCCGGCGCGAGCCGGGGATCCGGGAACCACGGCAGCAGCTCACGGCGGGTGGGCGCGTCCGGGTCGCCGCCGAGACGGGCCAGCCGCAGCCCGGCCGGGTCGCGCAGGCCGGTCAGCCCGGACGTCGCGGCCACGTCCCAGCCCACGTAGCCGTCCAGCAGCCGGAACGTCGGCTCACCCGGGCCGCAGCTCATGCCGCACCCGCCGTCGGCTCGGCGACCGGCACCAGCACCGGCCGGGACGGCCACGGCAGCGCGTGCGGGCGCAGCGCCACGTCCGTGCACGGCGAGGCCGCGACACCGTCCAGCACCACCCGCAGCCGGGGCACGGCCCGCACCCCGGGCACCGCCAGCAGCCGCCGGACCAGCGCCGCATGCCGGATCGGGCCGCCGAACGGCCACCCGCCACCGTCATCGCCGCCGCGCAGCGGATCCAGATAGCCGGTCAGCGCGTCACCGGCCGCGACCAGCGCCTCGGCCCGCGACAGCGCCGGATCCAGTACCAGCCTCGCCTCCACGCCGGCCCGCTGGAACCGGGCCGCACCGGTCGTGACCCGCACGCCCACCGGCGCCACCTCCCTGCTCAGGTGCGTGGCGACCGCGCGCAGCGCCGCCGCGTCCGGCACCGGCGGATCATCGGCCGCCGGGCCGCCCGGCACGACGAACACGCCCACCACCCCCGGCACCGGACGGCCCGGATGCTGCAGGTCCAGGCCCGGCACCGCGTGCGCGCGGGCCACCAGCGCGCCCGGCGCCCGCAATGCCAGCAGCGCGTAGTCCGCCGGCGCCACCGCCCGGCCACCGGCGCCGAGCTGCGCGGCCCCGCGGCGTACCGTCTCCTCGGTCGTCTCCGGGTCGGCACCGCCGGACGCGGCCGACGGGTTCGTCACGCCGGTCACGTGCGCCAGCGACGTCACCAGCGAGCGCACCGCCCCGGCCGGCACCGCGCCCGCCGCGCCACCACCGACCCGGTAGAGCTCCGCCACGACGTTCCGGAAGCCGAGCGGCACCTTCGCACCCCGCACGCCGTCACCGAACGTGACCTCGCCGGTCTCGTGCTCCACTGTGAACACCCGATCGTCCGGGCCCGCACCGGCCAGCGACGGCACCTCCCGCCAGCGCGTCGCCGGCGAGGCAACGGTCCCGAACACGTCACCGGCCGAGTCGCCGTCCACGGCCAGGACCACGCTGCCCGGCACCACCGGCGTCTGGTTCAACCGCATCCGGGTCCGGCCGTCCACCGGCCCGGTCGTGATCGGCTGCAACGCCTCGCTCCGCACCGTGCGCACCGCGGCGGCCTCGACCACGTTCGTCAGCAGCCGCGTGATCACCGGCGGCTCCGGGAACGCGCCGTGCGCCACCGTCACCCGCAGCCAGCGCAGCTCCGGCAGCGGGGCCGGGCCCGGCGGCCGTCCCGGGCGCCAGGAGCGCGGCACCCGCAGCTCCACCACGCCGGACGTCCGCAGTCCGGCCGTGCCGTCGTGCGCCACCTCCGCGGTCACGAACCGGGTGCCGTCGAGCACCTGCCAGCGCAGCAGCGGCCCATCGGCCGGCTCGCGTGAGTCGCCACCGGACGCCTGCGCGTCCGGCGCTCCCGGGCGCGCGTTCACGGCGAAGGCCAGACTCACCGCGGGGTACGGGGCGGCCCGCCCGGAGAAGCCGATCCAGAGCGCGTTGCCGGGCCTCGGGCGGGCCCCGAACGCCGGGAACGGCCGGTTCGTCTCCGTCGCCACGCCCGTCACCGGCTGCCGCCGGCCCCGCTCCTCGACCAGCACGGTCGTGATCGCGGCCGGCGTCGCGTGAAGCTCCCGGCCGGTTTCGAAGAGCACCCGCTCGCCCTGCCCGGACGCCGGCGCGGCCGCCGCCTGGAAACCGGCCGGGATCAGCACCGACTGCCCGTCCGGCGGCGTCACCGTGAACCGCAGATCCGCCGTGGCGACCGAGGCCGGCAGCGACCGCACCCCGGCCGTGATCAGTTGCTCGATCTGGAGCTTCTCCGGCAACCGGTTCAGCCGCCGAAGCAGCGGCTCCGCCTGCACGCCGAACAGCCGCACCAGCGCGACCCCGGCGTCGGCCCGGTCCGGGTTCGACCAGTCCGGCGTGTAGCCGGGAATCCGCGCCCCGATCTCCGCCCGCACCCGCTCCCGGGTGGCCTCCACCAGCTCCGGCGCGCCGTCCGCGCCCTGCCGCGCGCCGTCACCCGTCGCGGCCCGCTCCCACCACATCGCGCCCGTCATCGGATCACCTCGGTCACGATCGAGGGGGCGGTGGCCGGCCGGCCGGGCCCCGGCGGCAGGTTCGTGTGACGGTGGCCGTGACCCGGTGCGGCGGTGGCCGCCGCCGACACGGACTGCTTGCACCAGATGCCACTCATCGCGTCACCCCGATCACGATCGAGGCGGCCGTGGCCGGCCGGCCGGGCCCCGGCGGCAGATCCGCGTGAGGTCCGGCCCGGTGGCCGTCGTCCGGTGCGGTGGTGGCCGCCGGCACGGACTGCATGGACCAGACGTCACTCATCGCGTCACCTCGATCGTGATCGAGGCCAGCGCGGGCAGCTCGCCGGGCCGCAGCGGGACGTCGGCGCAGCTCTCGGCCGGGGCGTCGCCGTCGAGCCCGATCGCGACCGCGACCGGGTCGGCCATCGTGCCGGTGGCGGCCAGCGCGGCGCGCAGCAGCCCCGACGGGCGCAGCGGGCCGCCGAACGGCCAGCCGTCGCCGTCGTCACCGCCGGTGATCGGGTCGAGGTGGCGGCGCAGTGCGGACCGCAGCAGCGCCCGGACCCGGGCCGGGTCGGCGGGCGTGGACGCCAGGTCCACCCGCAGCGTCACCGTGCGGTACCGCGGCGGGCGGACGAAGACCTCGGTGCCGATCAGCCGGGCCGCGCAGAGCCGCGCCCGGACGGCGGCCAGCATCCCGGGATCGGGGACCAGCGCGGGCCGGTACGCCTCGTCCGCGAACGGATCGCCCGCGGTCGCCGGCGTGCCGCCCGGCCCGCCGGTGGCGGGCACGATCAGGACCGTCACCGCGCCCGGCACCGTCATGCCCGGATAGCCGGGATGCGCGCCGACCAGCGCGTGCGCCCGGGCCACCGCGACGCCCGGCGTGTCCTCGGCGATCTCGGCGAAGTCGGCCGCGGTCACCGCCCGGTGCACCCGGCCCAGCTCCGCACCGGCCCGGCGCCGCGCGGCCGTGGGAGTCTCCGGATCCCGGCCGCCGTCCGCGGGTACCACGTTCCGGCCGGTCACGGCCGCGATCGCGGCGTCATCGGTGGCGCCGACCGGCACATACCAGTTCGCGGTCATGCCACCGTTCCCGGCCGAGCCGCCGCCCACCCGATAGTCGACCTCGATCACGGGCGGCGGCTCATCCGGCGGAGCCGGGTAGCCCGGCGGCGGATAGCCGCCCGGTCCCGGCCGAGACCGCTGCCGATCCGCGCCGTCCGGCTCACCGATCGCTTCCGGCTCACCGGCCATGTCCCGTTCGTCGATCGCTCCCGGCCCGCTGATCGCTCCCGGCCCGCTGATCGCTCCCGGCCCGCTGATCGCTCCCGGCCCGCTGATCGCTCCCGGCCCGCTGATCGCTCCCGGCCCGCTGATCGCTCCCGGCCCGCTGATCGCTCCCGGCCCGCTGATCGCTCCCGGCCCGCTGATCGCTCCCGGCCCGCTGATCGCTCCCGGCCCGCTGATCGCTCTCGGCCCGCTGATCGCTCTCGGCCCGCTGATCGCTCTCGGCCCGCTGATCGCTCCCGGCCCGCTGATCGCTCCCGGCCCGCTGATCGCTCCCGGCCCGCTGATCGCTCTCGGCCCGCTGATCGCTCTCGGCCCGCTGATCGCTCTCGGCCCGCTGATCGCTCCCGGCCCGCTGATCGCTCCCGGCCCGCTGATCGCTCTCGGCCCGCTGATCGCTCTCGGCCCGCTGATCGCTCTCGGCCCGCTGATCGCTCTCGGCCCGCTGATCGCTCCCGGCCCGCTGATCGCTCCCGGCCCGCTGATCGCTCTCGGCCCGCTGATCGCTCTCGGCCCGCTGATCGCTCCCGGCCCGCTGATCGCTCCCGGCCGGCTGATCGCTTCCGGCCCGCTGATCGCGTCTGGTCCGTTGATCGCGTCCGATCCGCTGATCGGGCCCGGTCCGCCGACCGAGCCCGGCTCGCCGATCTCCCCGGGCCCGCCGCTCGCATGCGGCCGGCCGCTCGCATGCGGCCCGTCGCCGACCTCCGGTAGCCGGGGCGCATCCGGCGCCTCGGTCATGGCCGTTACCCGGATCGCGTCCGGGACCGGGATCGCGCCGGTCAGGCCGTCGCCGAAGACCAGCTCGCCGGTCTCGCGGTCCAGCAGGAACAGCCGGTCGCCCGGGCCCGCGAAGGTGAACGCCGGAGCGGCCTGCCACGTCTGGGCGCGGCCGTCGCGGCGCAGGCGGAGTGCGGCGTCCAGCAGCAGGCCGGCCGCGCCGGGCAGCGTCAGGCGCTGGCCGGGCAGACGCAGCCAGTGGCCGATCTGCCCGGCCAGCTCCGCCTCACCGGCCCGCAGCGTGCGCACGTGCCGGGCCGCGACCGCGTTCGGCACGATCGCCAGCAGCACCGGTGGTGCCGAGTGCGTGGCGGCTCCCACCCGCACCCGCAGCCGGTAGGTCTCGGCCGGTGCGGGCAGCACCACGGTCACGATTCCGGACCGCCGCAATCCCGCCGTTCCGTCCTCGGCCTCGGCATCGATGACGCCGGGCCGTGGCCTCGGACCGCTCGGCCCGCCATAGCGGCCGGCGTCGTAGCGCACGCCACCACCGCGTGCGGTGCCGTGGCGGTCGTCGTCGCGATCGCTGCCGTGACGGCCGTCGTTCTCGCGTTCCGCGCCGTAGCCACCGTCGGCACGATCGGTGTCGTATCGGCCGGCGCCGCCGCGCTCGTCGCCGTAGCCGCTGTCGTCGTCCTCGTGCGAGTCGTGTCGGCCGGCGCGGTCGCGCTCGTCGCCGTAGCCGCTGTCGTCGTCCTCATGCGTGTCGTATCGGCCGGCGCCGTCGCGTGCGGTGCCGTGGCCACCGTCGACGTCCGGGTCGGTGCCGTAGGAACCGATGCCGCCGGGTTCGGTGCCGTAGCGATCGTCGCTGTCGTAGCGGACGCTGCCGCCGTCGCCGCTCCGTGCCGGGGTCCCGGCGCGTTCCGGTGCGTCCCAGGTCCACGTCAGGGCCGCCGGTGGCGGCACGTCGGCCACCGCGTCCGGAGACCACGACGGCGCGGAGCGCCGGTCCGTTCGCAGTTCGAACAGCAGCGACAGCCGGGTTCCGGCCGGCGGCGGATCGCCGTCGGTGCCGCGGAGCTCGACCACGAACTCCGCTCCGCCCGGCCCGGGGCGCTCGCAGCACGACGACCCGGCTCCGGCCGGCGCCGCGCCGGCCAGCACCGGCACGCCACGGCGGGCCGTCAGGTCCGCCGTGCGGTCCGCGCCGCCGGTCACCAGCCGTGGTCCGGCCGGGTCGAGCGGCACCACCGTCACATCCGTGTCCAGTGTGAACAGCACCCGTTCCGCCGGATCGCGGGTCAGCACGGTCCCGGCCGGCACGGTCACCGGGCCGCCGTCGCACGGCTGGAGGGCGAGCACCGTCGCGGCCGGCCGGGCCGGCAGTGGCGGGTCCGCGCCGAGCAGGCGCAGCATCGCCGTGATCAGCTCGTCCGGGACCTGGTCGAGGCGGTAGGAGCGCTGTTCCAGCAGGTAGGCGAAGAGGTCCAGCAACGTCATGCCCGGGTCGACCGGGGCGTGCAGCGTCCACTCGCCGCCGGACTCGGCCGGGATCCGCAGCCGGGCGGCCTCGGTCAGCGCGTCGAAGGTGAGGTCGTCCAGGCGGGGCGGGGTCAGGCTCATGCCGTCTCCTCCGCTTCGCTTCCCCGACGGCATTCGTCGAGCACGGAGCCGGCAGATCCGCTCGCGAGCTCGCTCATGGCCGGCCCCCGGTGAGTCCGAGGTAGAACGGGAAGACCAGGTTGGCGCGGGTGTTCGTGCGCCGCACCCGGTAGGCGATGGTCACGGTGACGCGGCCCTCGTCGCCGGGGGAGGCCTCCGCGCGCACCGTCTCCAGCTCCACCCTGGGCTCGAAGAGCCGCACCGCGTCGCGGATCGAGTCCTCGAGATCGCCGAGGTTGGTGGTGCTGTCCGGCGCGAAGACCAGGCCGGGCGCGCGGGTGCCGAGGTCGGGGCGCATGACCCGCTCGCCGAGGCCGGTGAGCAGCAGCGCCCGCAGGCAGTGCGCGATGCTCTCCTCGCCGTGCGCGTACGACAGGCGGCCGGCCGAGTCCGGCGCGATCGGGAACCTCCAGCCCGTACCCAGGAAGTCGCTCATGCGGTTTTCACCTGCCCGGAGGCCGGTGTGACCGGGAAGACGGCGGGGCTGCCGGCGGAGGCGTGGGTGTGCGCGGTCAGCGCGTCGCCGAACGCGGCCGGCCGGCCCGCACCGGTGCCGAGCGTGACCGCGGGCGCGTCCAGCGCCACCGAGGTCCGGGAGGCGAGCGTGATCGCGCCGTCCGCCTCGATCGACACGGACGCGCCGGGCGCCGCCTTGAGCCGCAGCACCGAGCCGGCGTCGTCGAGTTCCACGCGGTGCCCGGCCGCGGACGTCACGCGCACCACGGCCGTCGACGACCGGTCGTCGAACAGGATCTGGTGCCCGTGCCGGGTGCGGATCGTCTTCTGGTCGTTGCCGTCGCGCCGGGAGACCGGCGGCTTGTCGACGCCGTTGTAGAGGCCGCCGAGCACGATCGGGAAGCGCAGGTCGCCGTGCACGAACGCGACGATCACCTCGTCGCCGACCTCCGGCACGAAGACCGCGCCGTAGCCGCCGCCCGCGTAGAGCTGCGCGACCCGGCACCAGTCCGTGACGGTCGAGTCGTCGAACCAGGGGAGGGTCAGCTTGACCCGCCCCTCGTCGTCGCCGTCGGTCTCGGCGACCAGTGCCACGGCGACGCCGTAGTAGCGCTGGTCGGTGCTGCGCGAGCGCGGCAGGGCGCTGGTCATGACGTACCTCCGTCGTGGATGCGCCGCACGGCGAACTCGGTGAAGAATCCGGACGAGCCGAGCGAGTGCTCGACGCGTTTGACGAAGTAGGAGCCGGAGAACCGCCGGCCCAGCCCGTAGATCTCCAGGTTGTCGCCGGGCCGCAGCTCGGGCAGGCCGGCGATCCGCCCGGTCGCGGTGATGAACTCGTAGGCGCGCTCGCGCAGCAGCGCCTCGGCGAGCGCGCGGGCCTCCTCCGCGCTGGCGACCGGCGCCTCGATCACCACGTCCTGCCGGGCCGGCATCGCGGCGGACGCGGCTTCCGGGCCGCTCTGCCCGTCGCCGTCGCCGGCCGGCACCGAGCTGGCGTCGGCGGTGACGCTGATCGCCTGTTTGGTGCGCGGGTCCCAGCCGCGCA
Organism: Catenuloplanes nepalensis; assembly: GCF_030811575.1. Lineage (GTDB taxonomy): Bacteria > Actinomycetota > Actinomycetes > Mycobacteriales > Micromonosporaceae > Catenuloplanes > Catenuloplanes nepalensis. The sequence continues at coordinate 2,030,939 of NZ_JAUSRA010000001.1, forward strand.
CCGTGACCTTTCCGACCTGCCGGGACAGCGTCATCGTCGGCGTGAAGGAGATCAGGTTCGGTACGAGGCCGGCCGGTTGCGCGCTCGGCCCGGTGGCCAGGCCCGGCGCGTATGCCAGCCGGTACGCGCGCACCGGCCGCCCGTCGCGCCCGTCGGTCGGCTTGATGAAGTAGAGGGTGTCGCGGCCTCCGTCCGGGTCGGGGAGCATGAAGCAGTCGAAGTCGAGCCGTTTCGCGCGCTCCAGCAGGAACGTGGCGTCGTCCTGGTTCTTCTGCACGACCTGCTCGTGCGTCGGCCCCTCGCGGGTGACCACGGACCGCAGGTTGTTGCGGGCCGCGATCTGCTCGGCGATCTGCCAGTCCGCGACGTCCGGGTAGATCTTCTGCTCGTTCGCGGCCGGTTTGCGCTCCTTGAGCTGCAACATCCCGTCGACGCCGCTGATCGCCACGGTCGGGGACGCGCCGTCCGGGAACGCGGGGGAGAGCGTGGTGATCGTGCCGGTCGCGACCGTGAGCAGCTTCTCGGCGTACCCCAGACGGATCGTGACCTTCCGGCCGACCGTGAACGCGGCGGAGTCGCTGTGCTTGAACCGCAGCCGCACGTCGTCCCAGTTGTTGAGCGTCAGGTCGAACGCCGACATCTCCTCCAGATCCCGGGTGACCTTGACCTCGAGGATGTCGTTCCTGGTGGACGGGTCGACCTCCAGGCCCTCGATCTCCACCCGGAACTCCGGCGCGTACCGGTCGGCCGGCGCGACCTCGACGAGGCTGAACGGCGCGGTCACGGCAGCCTCGGCACGGTGAGGACCAGCCCGGGGCGCAACTGCCGCGGGTCGGTGATGCCGTTGGCCCGGGCCAGCTCCCGCCACGCGTCCGGCCGGCGGTAGACGGCCGCCGCGATGCTGCTGAGCGTGTCCCCGCGCCGCACGGTGTAGCTCTTCTCGACCGTGGGCGAGGACCGGGGCGGATCCATCGCCTGCACCGCGGCCTGCCGGTACTCCTTCAAACCACAATCGAGCTTCGCCCGCAGCGGTACGCCGTCGGGGCGGAACAGCTGGTAGGTGATGTCCAGCTTCTCCAGCACGCCGGTGAAGACCGGCCGGCCCCACACGAACCGCACGATCGGTGGCGCGTGCTCCCGGCTGTCCGGCGTCATCAGGGCCCGCAGCCGGTCGACGTACTTGATGCGGACGTCCTCGGCCGTGTCCGACGTGTCGACCAGCGCCTCGATCGTCAGCGTCTCGCTCGCCCCGCGCACGTACTGCAGCGGTGGCGCCTCCAGGCCCGGGATCGGGATCTCCGCGAACGTGTTGCCCTTGCTCAGCTTGTAGTCGGACGGGTTGAACCGCAGCGGGATCCGGCGCGCCGTCTCGTCCGCGATGAACGGGCGCACGATCTCCAGCCGGGCCTGCGCGACGCCGGCACCGGCGGCCACCACCGGGAACGTCATCGGCCCGCCGCCCGGTCGCCGAAGCCGCGCTGCGCGTCGATCTGCCTGCGGCGCGCGCACTCGTCCTCGTAGGCGCGCTGCCAGGCCCGGATGTGCGTGGTGAAGAGCGCGGTGAACACCTGGTTGTCGTTGCCCTCCACGTGGAAGCGCACCTCCAGGTGGTGGATCGTCACGGACGCCACGCTCACTCCCCTCCGACCTTCGTCAGCCCCTCGTGGGCGATCTCGAGCTGCTCGATGGCGACCGCGTTCTGCTCGGCGTGCAGGTCCGGCCCGGTCCACTTGGCGGCGAGCCCGCCCCGGAACGCCCAGGACAGCGCCGGTGTGCCGTCCAGGCCGAGCAGGATGACGGCGCCGTCCCGGCGGGCGCCGAGCGAGTCGGCGAGCCCGGCCGTGTACCACGCGAACAGGCCCGGGTCGCGCAGCACGCCGCGTTTGAGCGTGATCCGGTTCCACGAGTGCCGCAGCGGCAGCTGGTGCACCGAGTCGTTGCGGCCGCCCTCCGCGTAGCTGACCACCTCCAGCTGCGCGCCCAGGCCGGTGACCTCTTGGAACGCGCCGGCGGCGACCTTCGGCAGCAGCTGCGCCTGGGCCGGCGGCAGGTAGGCGTCGCCGGCGTCCAGCGTGACCAGGAACCGGAACTTCGGCAGCGGGTCCGGCCTGACGGGACTGCTCATGCCTCCAGCACCTCCAGCCCTCGGTCCTGGCCGAGCACGAGCCGCAGGCGGATGAACTCCATCGGGTTCGCGGGCGCGACGTCCACGTGGCAGTTGACCAGCCCCGGATCCTGTCCCTCCGGGTTGTTCGACTCGTCGCAGACGACCCGGAACGCCGCCTCGGCCCGGGTGCCGGCCAGCGCACCCGCGCGGAACGCGGCCAGCAGCACCGAGGTGAGGCCGCGGACCAGCGCGAGCCGCACCTCCGGGCCGTTGGCGTCGAAGACCAGCGGGTCGGCGACCCGGCGCATGGCGCGCACCAGCAGGTGGATCAGCCGCCGGTGGGCCACATATCGCCCGGCGAGCGTGCGCCCGCCCCACACGGTCAGGCCGCGCGCGGGGGCGCACCGCAGCAGGTTCAGCGACGCCTCGGCGAACAGCCGCGCCTGTTGCGCCTCCGGCAGATGATCACGCAGGTCGACGGCGTCGAGCAGCACCGCGTTCGCCGGGGTGTGGTGGGCGCCGCGCTCCGCGTCGAGCCGCGCGATCAGCCCGAGCACGTGCCCGGACGGCGGCACGGCCCGCAGCGTGGTGGCCGTGTCCGGGACCAGCAGCCACGGATGGTACGCGGCGGCGTCGGCCGGAACGGCCCAGTTCAGCACGTCCTCCGCGGCGGTCAGCGGGCCGGGCGCGTCCAGCACGATCAGCCGGTCGTGCGGCGTGCCGGCCGTGGTCAGCAGCGCGCGCACGATCTCCTCCCGGTCGCCGGGCGCGAGGTCGTCCAGGTCGGGCAGCGCGACCAGCGCGGGCTCGGGCAGGTCGGCCTGCGCCTGCACCGCGGCGGCGTAGTCGCTCACCCGGGCCGGCGTGTCCGCACCGCCGCGCAGCACCAGGTCCCAGCCCATCGACAGCGGCCCGGACGGGACCCCGGGCACCGGCACCGGATCACCGGCCGGCTCCAGCCGGATCAGCCGGGAGGCCGTCAGGGCCTCCACGACGCCGGCCGGTGGCAGCTGCGGGAACGTCTCCACCGGCTCGCCCGGCGCGGCCACCCGCACGCTCACCACCGGCGGCCCGGCCAGGCTGCTGGCCCGGAACCGGATCGTCACCCGGGTGTTCTCCGCCCACGCGCCGGGACTGGTCGCCACCACGCGGTACGCGGCGTGCCGGAAACCGCCGCGCACGGGCGCGCCCGGTCCCCACCCGCCGTCGTGGGCGCGCGGGCCGACGATCCACTCCGCCGACGCGGCCGTGCCCCCACCGACCCGGATCACCCACGCGGTCCTGCCGCCGTTGGCGAAGAACCCGCGCAGCGCCCACGGCGTGTGCGAGTCACCGCCGAGCGGCCCGAACGTGAGCGCGGCCTCGTCCGGGCTCTCCACCCGCACCGGCACGCCGGCCGGCCCGCGCGCGGTCCGCCCGAGGAACGCGGCCACGTCCGTGCGCAGCGGGTCCGGCTCGGCCGGCGGGCGCTCGATCGTGAGCGTCACGCCGGGCAGCAGTTCGGAGCGTCTCATCAGGTCACGCGATCGTCAGCGACTCGACGGCGATGACCAGCGTCTCCATGGCGATCTCGTTCTTGCCCGCGGCCAGCGACGGCCCGGTGTACTTCGTCGGCCACGCGCGGTCGAAGTTCCACCGCATGACCTCCTGCCGGTTCTCGTCCAGCAGGATCACCGAGCCGGACGTGCGCCGGACCCGGCCGTTCAGCGCCTCGGTCACCCAGGTGAAGAAGCCGACGTGGCCGGTGATCCCGCGCTTGAGCGTGATGTTCGTGAACTTCTTCAGCCCCGGGATCTTCCGCACCGTGGTGTCCTCGGAGCCGTTGCGGTACTCGATCGGCGGGATCTCCAGCTCGAGTCCGGACACCTCGGTGAAGGCGCCGCTCACCGCCACCCCGTCATCACTGACGTTGGTGACGATGACCTGGAAGTTGTAGCCGGCGTACGGGTCGTCCCGGATCACGGGCGGCATCGCTCTACCTCACATCCGTCGGAGCGCTCAGGCGGCGAGCTGGGACTCGCGGGTCTGCTGGTGGATACGGAAGATGACGAACTCGGCGGGCCGGACCGGCGCCACACCGACCACGCAGACCAGGCGGCCGTTGAGGATGTCGTCCTCGGTCATCGTGGTGCGGTCGCAGGCGACGAAGAACGCCTCGTCCTGAGTGGTCCCGGCGAGCGCGCCGCTGCGCCAGACCGTGCCGAGGAAGTTCTCCACGGTCTGCTTGACCAGCGCCCACAGCGGTTCCGCGTTCGGCTCGAAGACGACCCACTGGGTGCCCTCGTCGATCGACTCCTCGATGAACAGGAACAGCCGCCGCACGTTGATGTACCGCCAGGCCGGGTCCGCCGACAGCGTGCGCGCGCCCCACACCCGATGGCCCTGCCCGGGGAAGAAGCGCAGCGCGTTGATCCCGCGCGGGTTCAGCAGGTCCTGGTGGCGGCGCGTGACGTCCTGCGCGAGACCGTCCCGCAGCCGGATGCCGCGCACGATCGCGTTCGCCGGGGCCTTGTGCACGCCCCGCTCCACGTCGACCCGCGCATAGATCCCGGCCAGGTGCCCGGACGGCGGCAGTTCCACGTCGCCGCCGGTCACCGGGTCCGGCGCGACCAGCCATGGGTAGTACAGCGCGGCGTAGGAGGTGTCGAACGGCTCCCGGAACTCCTGGACGCCCTCGATGCTCAGCCCGTCCCGCGGGTCCAGGATCGCGAACCGGTCCTTCAGGAACTCGCAGTGCGTGATCAGCGCGGACTGCACGCTGCCGGCCCAGATGCCGGGCACGGCCACGATCGCGATCTCGTCGACGTCCTCCAGCGCCACGACGCCGGTGCGGGCGCCGCTGCCGCCGTCCACGCCGGCGAAGTCCGCCGGGGACAGCGTGGCCAGCCCGTCATCGCCGCCGGACAGCGGGACCCAGCCGCCGGTCGAGGCCAGCAGCAGCGAATCGCCGTCCGCGGTCGGCACCCGGACCAGGCCGTCGGCGCCGGTGGTCGCCCGGACCAGCGCGGAGCGGGAGGCCAGCACGGAGGCCAGGCCGAGCCGCTCGTCGCCGTCGAGCCGCAGGTTCGGGAACGTCTCCTCGGTCACCTCGCCGGAGACCGGGTCGACGGCGCGCACCGCGACCTCGCCCTCGATCAGCACGAGCCGGTCGCCCTCGAACAGCGGGCCGGTCAGCGGCGGGTCGAACGTCAGCGTGTCCGGGCCGATGGTCCGCACCGTGCGCACCACCGGGCGGGTGCCGTTGTCGGCCTGCACGATCGCGCCCGGATAGAGCCGCCCGGCGCCGGCCGCGCCGACCGAGGGCCGGTCGTCCGCGGTCGCCCGCCGAATCCGGCGCACCACGGTGCCGGCCGCGAAGTCCGGGTGCTCACCGGCGAACGTGAGCGTGACCGGGCCGTCGTTCTGCCCGGCGGCCCGGGACGCGGTCACCTCGTATCGCGCACCGCCGATCACCACCCAGAGCGGGCCGTCCGGCGGGTCCAGGCCGGCGCCGTCGACCTCGGCCGTGTTGGTCGCGGAACCTGCGTCGGCCAGCAGCCGGGTGGTGAACGCCGCGCCCTCACCCGGATCGGCCAGCAGCGGCAGCGACGCGGCCACGACCGGGCGCGCCCGGACCTGCACGTTCTGTCCCCAGGCGCCGGGGCTGACCGCCTCGACCGTGAGCGCGTGCGTCTCGCCGGCCCCGGCCGCGCGGATGAAGTCGCCGCGGGAGGCGCGCAGCCCGTCCGGCAGCGGATCGGCCAGCGTCAGCCGGGAGGCGGCCGCGTCGTACCCCGCGATCGTGGTGGCCTGCACGACCTCGGCGGGCTCGCCGTTCTCGTTCAGCCCGAGCGTGACCACCTCGATCGGCGTGCCCACGCCGGCGAAGCCGAGCAGGTGCCGGACCGACACCTCGGTCGCGTCGCGTGCGGCGTCCCGGACGACCTCGGTCACCAGGCCGAGCCCCAGCCGGCGGGTGGCGGCCACCGCCCCGGCGCTGACCACGCGCTTGACGTACAGCCGCTGGCCGCCGTTGTCGAAGAAGCCCTTGACCGAGTGCGGGAACGTCCACCACCGGCCGCCCTCGTCCGCGTCACCGGCCCAGCGCGCGGCCGACTCCGCGTCCGGTGCGGGCAGGTAACCGCCGAACGTGCGCTGGAACTCCAGGAATGTGGTCACCAGCTGCGGTTTCCCGGCGGCCGGGCCGCGGGCGGTCACGCCGACGAAGCCGGCGGTGCTGGTGCCGACACCGGCGATCGGCCGGGGCCCCGCGTCGATCTCCTCGACGTAGACGCCGGGACTCAGGTACTCGGGCATGGCGGCTCCTCGAATGCGTTCCGCGGCCGGTCACTCATGGGCCGCTGATCTCGATCACGTGGGTGCGGCCCAGCCCGCCGGGCAGCTCGACATCGACCTGCCCGGTCCGGCCCCGCCGCTCGGTGGCGGTGAGCGTGAAGATCTCCGCGCCGGCCGGGGCGAGACCCCCGGCCGGCCTGCCCGGCCAGCGCAGCGGCAGCCGGAACGTCCCGTCGTCGTCGCAGAGCGTCCGCTCACGCCAGGCCCGCAGGCCGTCCGCGGTCTGCCCGGCGGCCTCGACCAGTGCGTTCGCCACGCCGGTGCCGTCCGCGCGCCGGGCCAGGCCGCGCAGCAGTCGGGTGTTCGCCGAGTGCGGGTACGCCCTGGCCACCAGGAACGGGACCGTCTCCGGCTCCGCGGCCACCTCGGGCGGGCGCAGGTCGTCGTAGGGGTGCGCCAGGAACTCCCGGCCCAGGTGGGTGGCGTCGAACGGCTCGTCGTCCGGCGGGTAGAGCGGCCGGTATCCGGCCGCGGTGAACCGCGCCCGGAACAGCTCCGGCTCCGCGCCGGCCGGGTCGCGGCGCCGGCCCAGTCCAGGGAAGGCGATCACGCCGCCGGGCGTCACCGCCGGTCGCGCGTCGGACGGCCGCCACCCGGCGCCGTCCCACCGGTCGAGCGCGACCGCGAGGCCGGGCACCGACCGGCGTCCCCAGAAGTCGTCGACCGGCACGAACCAGGCCGGGCTCACCAGCAGCCGGGTCACCGCACCGGTCAGGCTCCGCACGATCATCGCGGCCTCACCAGCCCGGAGACGCCGCCGACCGGAGCCGGGTCGGTCACGCCCGTGACCAGCGTGCGCGAGGTGACCGGCGCCGCGGCCGTCTCCACCGTGGACTCGAGATTGACCACGCGGACCTCGTAGTTGAGCGACAGCCGGAACGGCTTCTGCAGGGCGAACCAGACGTAGGACTTCTGGTCCAGCGTCAGCTGCGTCAGCGTCACGGCCATCGTGTCCGCGCTCCCGGCCAGGCTGCCGATCAGCTCGGTGCCGTCGAAGATCGCGTCGTCGTAGAGCGTCTGCAGCGCGCAGCCGAGCATCCGGTGCTGGGTGACCGGGTCACCGTTCCACGCGGTGATCAGGTAGCGCAGGGACAGCGCCATCGGCGGCTTCCGGTTCCGCGCGGGCTCGCCCCGGAGGACCGGCTCGGTGCGCGTGAACGGCCGGTTCCGCGAGGCGGCATCCTCCGCGATCTCGTAGAGGAAGACGGTCAGCAGCGGCTCGACCGGCCGGTTGGTGTCATCGGCCGGATCCCACAGCCGGACCGCGCCGTTCGGCGTCACCTTGAGCACGGCGGCCTCGAGCCGGCGCGCGAGGATCGACGACACGTCGCCGATCACGGTGAAGTCGCCCACGGCACCTCCCCCATGCTTCGAAACCGGCCTCGGGCTCGCCGTCACGGTAGGCCCGAGTCGGCCCGCCGCACGCCGATGAAGTCCCTAGGCCGCCACCCCAGGAGGCATTTCCCTAGGTAGCGTCTCTACCTATGCAGGGCGCGCTCGACCAGCGAAGACGTGCCAAGGGATTCAGCCGCGCCGGTCGCGCAGACGGTCCTCACCGACCAGCAGCGCCAGCTCCGCCCGCGACCGGACGCCCAGCTTGCGGTAGACGCCACGCAGGTGGAACTCGATCGTCTTCGGGCTGAGGAACAGCTCCTTCGCCGCCTCCCGGTTGGTGGCACCGCGCCCGACCAGCATCGCGACCCGCCGCTCCTGCGCGGTCAGCGTGCTCCACCGCGAACCACCCCGCACCGCACCGGCCTCCGCACCCGGTCCGTCGGCACCCGGGTCGTCCACACCCCGGCCGGCCGGCCGCCCGGCGGAGATCGCGGCCCGCTCCCCGTCCCGCGCCGGCGCGATCTCCCCGGCCCCGATCGTCGCCGGAGCTTGCGTCTCCTGCTTCAGCTCCAGCTCGGCCCGGTCGCACCAGTCCGGCACGTCGAGCGCCGCGAACACCGCCCGCGCCTCCCGCAGCGTCTCCACGGCCCGTTCCGCGCGCCCCCGCTCCCGCAGCCACCGCCCGAAGCACAGCAGCGACCGCCCCCGCTCGAACGGCGGCTGCTCACCGGTGACCGCCCGCCCGAACGCCACCTCCGCCTCCGCGTCGTCGCCGGCCAGCAGTGCCGTGCAGCGCGCCGATCCGGCGTAGGGCAGGCGGGTGGCCGCGCCGCAGCGCCGGGCGGCGGCGAGCATCCGTATGGCGTCGGTGCGCAGCCCCGCCGCGACCGTGGCCTCGACCAGGTCGGACAGCCACGCGCCGCAACCCGGATCCGGCGCCGACCCGGCCTCGACCCGCCGCAGCACCAGGCGCAGCCGCCCGGCCGCGACCGCCGGGTCACCCATCGTCAGCTCCAGCAGCCCGGCGGCCGCGTCGATCGCGCCACCGAGCCCGGCCAGCCCGCTCGTCGCGTCGATGCCGCGCGCGGCGGCCAGCAACCATTCGCACACGTCCTGCCGTCCACGCACCGCCGCCAGCCGGGCCAGCACCACCAGCGCCGACCCGGCGTCCGCCCACTGCGCCTCCGCGTCCGTGCCCATCCCCGGAGGTCGCTCGAACCCCGCGGACGGCACGAGACCCGAAGGCGACGACGGGGATCCGGCGAGCGCGGGGGACAGCGCGGACGCCGACGACATCGCGAAACCGGCCAGCGGCGGCGACACCGCCGCGATCGCGGGTGCCGCGATCCACAACGCCGCCTCCGCGTCCGCCTCCGCAGCACCCCACGCCCCCGAACCCAGCGCGATCTGACTCCGGGCGACCAGCACTCCGGCCAGCACCCCCCACGCGCCCCGCGCCCGCGCCTCGTCCGCCGCCTCGTTCAGCAGCCGCCGTGCGTCGTCCACCAGCCCGAGCCGGGCCAGCAGCATCGACCGGTCCACGTCCCGCCACCACGTCCCGGACACACCGTCCTGCCCCGGTACGGCCTGCCACAGCGCCCGGGCCTCCGCGATCTCGCCGCGCCCGGCCAGCACCGCCGCCTGCCGCACCACGGACGCACCGTGCAGCGACCCGGCCCGCGCCGCCCACCTCGCGTCGGACAGCGCCGCGTCCGCGTCGCCGGCCAGGCCCGCGTACCAGCTCGCGTCCAGCAGCAGCACCGCCGCCAGGTCCGGCGCGCTCCCTCGTACCCTCGCTGCTTCCCGCTCCAGCACCCGGTGCGCGGCCGCAGGCCGGCCGGCCAGCGCATCCGCCCGCGCGAGCCCGCCGATCGCCCGGGCGCGCACCGTCAGATCCCGGGTCAGCGCCGCGGCCCGGCCGAACGCGGCCCGCGCCGGCCCGCACGCGCCGGCGAGCTGCCACGACTCGCCGGCCAGCAGCGTCCGCCGGGCACGTGCCGCGTCGTCGCCGCTGAGTTCGGCCGCGCGGGCCGCGAGCTGCGCGGCTCGGCCCGCGACCACCTCACCGCCGCGCGCGGCCTCCTCCAGCGCGGCCGCCGCCACCTCGTCCGCGCCGACCGCCGCGAGCCCGAGATGCCAGGCCCGTTCGATGCCACCGGTGACGCCGGCCAGCGCACGATGCGCGGTGCGGCGCTCACCGAGCGTCGCCTCCCGGTACGCCACCGCGCGCACCAGCGGGTGCCGGAACGCCACCCCCTCGCCGCCGACCTCGACCTCGCCCGCGGCCTCGGCGGCCTCCAGCGTGTCCGGGGACAGCCCGACCGCCGCCAGCGCCGCGACGGTCGCGCCGATGCCGACCGGCCCGGCGGCGGCCGCGACCGCGAGCGCGGCCCTGGTCCCGGCCGGATATCCCCGCACCCGGGGCGCGACGGCCGCGCGCACACCGTCACCGACCGGCGGCGGGTCCGGCAGCGGCTCCTCACCGGCCAGCTGCGCGGCGGTGAGCAGCCCGGGCAGCTCACCGAGCGCCAGCGGCAGCCCTTCCGCGGCGGTGGCGAGCACGTCGAGGACGCTCGCCGCGACCGGCCCGGGCGCGGCGGCCCGCAGCGCCCGCCGGCTGGCGGCCGGCCCGAGCGGCGTGATCGTCATCGCCGGTACGCCGCACTCACACCCGTCCACACTGGTCATGATCATGCCGAGCCGGTGCCGTGCCGCCCGCCGCGCCGCGAACAGCAGCGCCTGCCGGGAGACGTCGTCCCACCGGTGCAGATCGTCCACGATCACCAGCGCCGGCGCGGCGGTCGCGAGCAGGCCGAGCGTTCCCGCGCCGATCGCCAGGTCGTCGTCGGTGGTGCGCGGCGACATCGCGAACCCGGCCGCCAGCGCCTCCCGCTGCCGCGCCGGAATGCCGGACAGCCGGTCCAGCAGCGGCCCGAGCAGCTCGTGCAGTCCGGCGAAGCGCAGCTCGGACTCCGCGCTGACACCGCAGGCCGCCAGCGTCCGCAGCCCGGATCCGCGCGCGGCGGCGTACCGCAGCAGCGCGCTCTTGCCGATCCCCGTTTCCCCGACCAGCAGGAGGGCCCCTCCCGCGCCGGTCGTCAGGCCGTCGATAACCCGGTCGATCTCCCGGCACTCCCGCGAACGTCCCTCCAACAGCGGGGCTTCCCCCGTTCGCATGGACCCGACTCTATATCGCGGAAGCTCCCCACTTCTGGTGGATTCCGGACACCCAGCACCGAAGAGGTACGCGCCGCCCGGCGCGCGATCCACCGATGCTGACGTGGGGCGTCGACAACGGCTGTCATCATGAGCCGGCGCGGTGTGACGCTCCTGGGTGGACGGTGTGATGAAGAAGCCTGTCTGGATCGGGATTCTGGTGGCGGTCGCGATGATCGGCTTCGTGTTCCGGCCCATCGACAGCCTGGAGGTCGGCAACGCACACCGGGTGGCCATGACGCAGACCGGCGGCCGGGTCACCGTCGAATTCGACGGCGAGCCTCTGCTGACCGGGTCGACCAGCGTGACGGCGTCCGGTGACGGTGTGGTCGGCCTGGGCGTCACCCGCTCGAGCGACGGCCCGGTCCACGTCGCCTTCACGGACGTGACGATCGACCCGCACGGCTGACCGGCGGCGGCCCCGGCCACCGATCACGCGGCCGATCCAGGTCCGGGACGGCCTTCCGGCGTGCCGGGGTTCGGCGGGCCGGCGCGGTGGTCGAGCAGGTGCAGTGGCGCGGCCGTGACGCCGGCGGCGACGAGGGCGTCCCAGTACGCCGCGGCCAGGTCGGCGTGGACCGGGCCGAGCACCGCGGGCAGGTGCGGGCCGGCGGCGTGCAGCAGCGACTCCAGCCGGCACGATGCCACGCCGAGCGCGGCCGGGCGGACGTCGGCCGGCAGGCCCTCGGCCGGCTCCCGCGTCGTCGGGCCGGCGTCGAGCAGCCCGCCGCCCACGATCAGGACGTCCTGCTGCCGGCGCATCCGGGCGAGGGCCCGTGCGGTGTCGAAGCAGTGCGGAAACGAGTCGTCGACGAGGACGGTGCCCGGCCGCAGCCGGTCCACGTCGAGGGTGCGCGGTCCGCCACTGGTCGCCGCCATGATCACGTCGGCGTCGTAGACGGGGCCGGGGCCGCTGGTGCCGATCTCGATGTGGCCGGTGTAGCCGTCCGCGCGCAGTGTCGCCGCCAGCGCGCCCAGGCGGCCGGCGGCGGCCGGGAGATCACACAGGATGAGCCCGGCGGGCGCCGTACCGGCCCGGCTGAGCAGGAGCCGCAGCGAGGACTCCCCGATCGAGCCGACGCCCAGCACGGCCAGCACGCTGCCGGACAGCGGCCGGCCCCGGTGCGCCACCGCGGACAGCGTGGTGAGCACCACGGACGCGGCGGTCACGGCGTGCCCGGTGGTGATCCGGGCTGCGGACCGCACCAGAGGCGCCACGGCGGCGCCGTACCCGGTGTGGGCGGGGATCATCCCGGCGAGCGAGACGCTGCGCGCTCCCAGCGACGCGGCCAGGTCCGCGGCCGCGGCGCTGTCCTCGGCCAGGTTCGGCGCGGTCAGCTCGTCGGCGAAGCGCGGCAGGCAGACGAATCCGGACCGGCCGAGCGCGGTCGTCACGGTCTCCAGCAGCCGCGGCCGGCCACCGGGGAACACCGCCGCCCGCACCGATTCCCGGTCGAGGCCGGGCAGTGCCTGACGTACCGTTTCCGGGGCCAGGGCCAGCAGATCGGCCGGAGCCGGGAGGTAGCCGACCAGTGCCGCCTCGAGGTGCCGGGTCCGCGACCGCGGCCCCGGTGCGCCGGCCGGCCGCAACCGGGCCTCGAGGTCCGCGGCCAGCCGTTGCAGCCGGTCCGCCCCGAGCCGGCCGCGCACGGTGACCCGCAGCCGGCCGCCGGCCGGGCGCACGGCCAGCAGCACCTCGGTGCCGGGCGGGACGGCCAGGTCGGCGTCCTCGCCGGCCCACGACAGGCGCAGCGTCCGGCCGCTCGGCGTGCCGAGAGCGTCGAAGTCGAGGTAGGTGAAGAAGAACCGCCAGCCGTGTGGGGCGGTGAAGGTCCGCGTGCGCGCGTCGGTGACCTCGGCGGCCAGCCCGCCGAGGTCGTTGCCGGCGGAGCGGACCGCGACGGCGGTGGCGCACGGCCCGAAGATCCGCCCGAGATCGGGCAGGGCGTGATCGCGGCCGGTCACCGCCACGCCGACCGTCGGCTCCGGCTCGCCGGACGCGTCGGCCAGAGCGCGGTGGAAGGCCGCCAGGATCGGTACGAACGGCGTCACCCCCGCTCGCGACGCGGCGGTCCGCAGCCGGGCAGTCACCTCCTCGCCCAGGGTGAACCCGGTGGTGGTGACCGGCCCGAAGACAGCGTGATCGTTGGCGACCGGCGTCGGTATCAGCTCCTGGTGCAGCGACACGTAGTCGCGGAAGGTGGACGTCAGCGGCGGCAGCGGGTCTCCGTCGTAGGCCGCCATCAGCTCACGGGTCAGCAGCGCCATGCTGTAGCCGTCCCCGATCAGGTGGTGGGCGTGCAGCATCAGCACGTGCTCCTCGGGCCCGGCCCGCAGCAGCCGCATCCGCACCAGCGGCCACCGTGCCGGATCGAACCGGTGTGCCCGCTCGTCGGCCACCTCGTCGCCGAGCGACCGCGGCGCCGCGTCGTACTCGACGATCAGGCGCGGGGTCCCGGGCAGCTCGTACTGCGCCGGTGGGCGGGCGTCGGTCCGGAACACCGTACGGAGCATGGGATGCCGGGCGACCAGCTCGTCGACCGCGCGCTGGAACCGTTCCCGGTCGAGCGGGCCGTGCAGGCGTGGGGTCGCCAGCCAGGTCGTGGCCGCGCCGGCCACGTCGGCCAGCAGGAAACCACGCTGACTCGGGCTGAGCGGGAACTCCTGCCCGGCCGCCGCCGACGACGGAGCCGGCGGTCGTGGTGCCTGACCCGCGGCGTCGATGGTGGCGTCGATCGCGGCGGCGAGCGTGGCCGGCGTGCGGTGCCGGTAGATCACGGTCGGCCGGGGCAGCACCGGCAGGTGCCGTGCCAGGTCGGCGAACAGGTCCAGGGCGCCGATCGAGTCGCCGCCGAGCGCGAAATAGTCGTCGTCGCGCCCCACCCGGGGTACGCCGAGCCGCTCCGCCCAGACGCGGGCGACCAGCCGTTCCGTGGCGGTGACGGGCTCGGTGCCGGGCTCATCGTGCGGCGCGGCCCCGAGAACGGCCCGGTCCACCTCGCCGGAGCCCAGAACGGCCCGGTCCACCTTGCCGGTGGGCGTGAGCGGCAGCGCGCCGACGACCTCGATGCGTGCCGGTACGAGATAGGGCGGCACCAGCCGCTCGAGGTGGGCCCGCAGCTCGGCGCCGGTCGGCGGGACCGCGCCACGCGCCCGCACCCAGGCCGTCAGCCGGCCGCCGTCGAGTCGCACGGCGGCGCCGTCGACTCCCGGATGGCCGCGCAACACCGCCTCGATCTCGCCCGGCTCGATGCGGTGCCCGTGCAGCTTGATCTGGTCGTCGACCCGGCCACGGAACCACAGCACCCCGAACTCGTCCCGGACCCCGCGGTCGCCGCTGCGGTACCAGCGCGTGCCGTCCCGGTCGAGGAAGACCGCCGCGGTCTGCTCCTCGTCGTCGAGGTATCCGGCCGCCACGCCGGCACCGCCGATGTAGATCTCCCCGACCTCGCCGGGCGCGCACGCGAGTCCGTCCGGGCCGAGCACCTCGACGATCGCCCCGCCGACCGGCCGCCCGATCGGCAGGTGCACGGCGTCGTCACCCGGCCGCTCGCGCACGACGTGGCAGGTGGCGTTGATCGTCGTCTCCGTGGGGCCGTACAGGTTCGCGACCGGCCGGTCCGGCCCGGCCAGGTCGAACCAGCGCCGCACGTGCGCGGCGGACAGTTCCTCCCCGCCGACATGCACCCAGCGCAGCGATTCCAGATCGGGCCGTCGCGGCCGTCGCTCGGCCGCCCCGATCAGCCGTTCCCACAGCGTGGGCACCGAGCTCCACACCGTGATCCGGTCACGTTCGACCCGCGACAGCAGCAGGTCCGGGTCACGGACCGTGTCGCGGTCCCAGGCGACGACGGTCGCGCCCACGAGCAGCGGCGCGAGCAGTTGGCGGACGGAGGCGTCGAAGCCGATGGAGGCGGTCTGCGCCAAGCGGTCACCGGCACGGTAGCCGAAGGTCGCGATGGTCCAGTCCAGATAGTTGGTCATGGCGCGGTGGCTGATCACGACGCCCTTGGGCCGTCCCGTCGATCCGGAGGTGAAGATGACGTACGCGTCGTCGTCCGGGCCGGTGGACACCGCCGGTGGTGCGGAGTCCACCCCGTCGCGCGTGCCGATCAGTGTGAATCCGTCCAGTACGGCGGCGTGCGCGTCATCGTGGACGACGACGCGGGCTCCGGCCCGCCGCAGCTGCCCGGCGAGCCGCGCCGGCGGGTGGGAGGCGTCCAGCGGCACCCAGGCCGCTCCGGCCTTCAGGATCGCCACCAGGCCCACCACGGTGTGCGCCCCGGGACCGGTCAGCAGGCCGATCCGCCGGTCCCCGTGCGTGGCCAGCCGGGCCGCGAGCCGGTCGGAGGCGGCGTCGAGCTCGGCGTAGGACAGTGGCACGCCGTCGGTCAGCACCGCGGTCGCCGCCGGGGTCCGGCGACACTGCCGCCAGATCCGCTCCGCCACGGCCGTCGGCCCGCCGGCCGGCTCGGCCGCCCGCTCCTCGGCAGGCGACGCCAGGCACTCTTCGGCCGGCAGGTGCTTCTCGACCGCCAAGTGCTCCTCGGTGAGCGACGCCAGATGGTCGGCGGCGAGGCGTGCGACGGTTCGCGCCTCGAACAGCCCCGCCGGATAGTTCCACGAGAAGTGCAGGGTGCCGTGCGCCTCGAAACACACCAGGCTCAGGCGCGTCGCGGCCGATGCGCTGCCGGCGACCGTGGCCGCCACGGTGCTGCCGGTCGCGCCGGCACCGGGAAAGCGGGCGAAGCTGAACGACGCCGGGCCGGCGGTCCGCGGACCTTCGCCGCCGACGGCCAGCATCCTGGCCAGGTCCACCGTGGAGACCGAACCGTGCCGCTCGCTGAGCAGCCACGCGTCGCGCAGCCGGCCGGCGAGCACGGCCACCGGCTCGCCGGGATGCACCTCGGCGAGCACCGGCAGGGTGTCCGCGAACGGGCCCACCATCCGCTCCACCCCGGGCACCCGCGCGGTGCGGCCGGCGCGGGCCACCGCCACCGGCACCCGGGTCTGGCCGCTCCACCGGGACAGGCACCGGACATAGCCGGCGAGTAGCAGATGGAACAGCGTCACACCGGCCGCGCGGGCCTCCGCGGCGAGCCGGGCGGTCAGCTCGGGGCTCACCGACACCTGATGCAGCGCGTACGGAGGAACCGGCGCCGCCGCCGGATCCCCGTCGAAGGGCAGAGCCAGTCCGGGGTACGCCGCCAGTGTCTCCCGCCAGTACGCGAGGTCGGCCTCGGACGCCTCCGCCCGCACGGCTTCGTGATCGGCGAACCCGGCGGCCGGTGCGGCCGGCAGGTCGAGGCCCGCGCCGAGCGCGTCGAGTTCGCCGCCGAGGATCGCCAGGCTGTAGCCGTCGACGGCGGCGTGGTGCGCCACCAGCATCAGATGCGCCCGGTCCGGCCCGTCGACCGCCAGGACCGCGCGCACCGGGGCCTCCCGGGTCAGGTCGAAGGTGCGATTCCGCAGCGCGGTCTCGAACTCCTCGATCGGCGTGTCGAGCGTGGTTACGGTGAACCATCCGGGCACGCCCTCGCCCGGGGCGGTGATGTGCTGCCCCTCCGGCCCGAAACGCATGCGCAGCATGGGATGCCGCCGTTCCAGCGCGGCCAGCGCCCGCCCCAGCCGGTCCGGCTCCACCGGCCCGGTCAGCGTCCGCCGCACGTACGCGTAGGCCGGCACCCGCGGGTAGAGCAGCCCGGTCGAGCGGAACGCCTGCTGCACCGGGCTGAGCCGGAACGCGGACCCGCCGGCCAGGTGGCGGGCCAGCTCGCCCAGGGTGCGGTGCTCGAAGAACAGCGTGGTCGACAACGTCCGTTCCAGCCGCGACTCCAGATGCTTGACCAGGTCGACCGCGGTCAGTGAGTCGAGACCGAGGGCCAGGAACGGCTCGTCCAGCCCGATCGTGTCCGGCGCCCGGCCGAGCGGCTCGGCCAGCAGCTCCCGCACGATCGCCACCACCTGGTCGTGGTCGGCTGTCGGCGCGCCGGCGTGGCCCGCGGGCGTGGCGGCGGCCCGGTCGGCGGGCGTGGCTGCGGCCCGGCTCGCGGGTGCGGATGTGGTGCGGCCGGCGGCGGGGACCCCGCCCACCAGCACCTGGGCGGCGCCCAGACCGGCCGCGGCCCACAGGATCTCCGGGACCGCGTCGAGCGGCAGCCCGTCCTCGGCGCGCAGTCGTCCTGCCGCGAGCCCGCCGGCCAGGGCCGGCAGGTTGACCGAGACGAACCGGCCGCCCGCGGCCCGTTCGGCGGCGGCGAACGCGTCGAGGTAGGCGTTTCCGGCGGCGTAGTCGCCGATCGCGCCCGCCTTGCCGGGCAGGACCGACGACACCGACGACAGGGCGACGATCAGCGGCCGACGGTCGCGTACCGCCTCGGTGAGCAGTCGCGTCCCGCGCACCTTCGCGGCCAGCACGTCCGCCACGTCCGCCGGCGTCTTCGCCCGCAGGCTGCCGGGACGCACGATCCCGGCCGCGTGCACCACCACGTCCGGCGTCCACCCGTCGACCAGCGCGGCCACGTCCGCGGCGACCGACACGTCCGCGGTCCGGTACTCCACCGTGGCGCCCAGGGCGCGCAGCTCGCCGAGCAGCGCGGAGGGTGCGGGGGACCGGCCGGCCAGCACCAGCCGGGGCCGGCCCCGGCGCGCCAGGTGCCGTGCGACGACGGCCCCGGCGGCACCGGCACCGCCGACGATCAGGTAGCCGCCGTCCGCGGGCAGTTCCACCGCCCGCCCGCCGGTGGCCGGAGTGAACGTGCGGGTGAGACGTCGCCCGGCCCGCCAGGCGACGACCTCCACGGCCCCGGGCGCGGGCGGGTCGCCGGCCTCGGTGTCGACGGCGGCGCGTCGCGCATCGGCGTCGTCGGCCGAGCAGAGGTCGACGACCCGGACGCCGAGCTGTCCTCTCTCGTCGGCCAGGGCCATGGCCAGCCCGATCCAGACCGCCTGGGCCGGATCGGGCCGTTCCCGGCCGGCGCCGGTGACGTGCACGTCCTCGGTGACGAGGAGCAGGTACCCGGCCGCCGGTGCGGCCGACAGCGCCGTCACCGCCTCATCCGCGGAGCCCGTGGCGCGGATGATCGTGACCGCGGCGACCGCCTCATCGGCGGAACCCGTGGCGCGGGCGACCGCGGCGGCTGCCGGCCGGCCGGCCGGTGCGGGAGCGGTCACCCAGTGCGGCGTCGCGAGGACGGGCGCGACCGCCGCGGTCTCCACCCAGAACCGGCGGCGCTGGAACGGATACGTCGGTAGTTCCACGCGTGCGGTCCCCGCGTCCATCATCGACCGGTCCAGGGTGACGCCGTGCTGCCACAGCCATCCCGCGGTGGCCAGCAGCGCGGCGGCGCCGGCGCCGGCTTGGCGTACCCGTGCAGGGCGCATCAGGGACGCCAGCGTGGCGCGTCCGCCGAGTTCGACGAAGGCGTCGTGGCCGGTCTCCCGGAGCCGGTCGGCCGCCGCGGCGAACCGCACGGGCCGCACGGCCGCGGCGGCCAGGTAGGCGCCGTCGTAGTCCGCGCCCCACTCACCGGTGACCGTGCTCATCAGCGGAATCCGGGCCGGTGCGGTGTCCGGGCGCAGGCCGGCGAGGCGGTCGGCCACCGGGCGCATGGCGGGGGAGTGGAACGCGTGCGACACGGCCAGCCGGCGCGCCACGATGCCCCGCGCGGCGAGCAGTGCGAGCGCCTCGTCGAGTTCCTCCGCCGGTCCGGCCAGCACGACGCGATCGGCGGCGTTCTCGGCGGCGATCACCACCCGGTCGCTGAGCACGCCGGTCACGGCGCCGGCGCCGGCCGCGACCGCTGCCATCGCTCCCGGCTCGGCCAGCTCGGCCGTCGACCGGCCGCGCTCGACGGCCAGCCGCACCGCGCCGGCACCGGTCAGGACGCCCGCGCTCACCGCGGCGGCGAGCTCACCGATGCTGTGCCCGGCCACCGCGTCCGGCGTGACACCGTACGCGCGCAGCTGTGCCGCCTGCGCGACGGCGAACGCGACCACCAGGGGCTGGGTGATCTCGGTGCGTTCCAGGTCCGCGGCGGGCACGGACGGATCCGTGCACCACTGCACGAGCGTCCGTCCGGCGATCGGGCCGGCCGCGGTGGACAGCTCGTCGAGCGTCCGCCGGAAGACGGCCGCTTCCGCGTAGAGAGCGGCGCCCTGTCCCGGCCGCTGGGTGCCCTGACCGCCGAACAGGAACGCCACCTTCGGCGTCCTCGTCACCGCGGTGGACCGGTGCTCGCCGTCCAGCCGGGCGGCGAGGTCACCGTCGGCCACGATCGCCATCCGCTGTGGCCCGTCGTCCCGGGCGGTCGAGGCGGTCGCGCACACGTCGGCCTCGTCGAGGTCCGGGTGCGTCCGCAGATGCGCGGCCAGTTCTTCGGCGGCGGCGCGCAGCGCGACCTCCGTGCGGGCCGACAGCGTGAGCAGATGAGGGCCGGACCGCCGCGAGCGCGGCACCGGCCGTTGCGGCGGCGCGGCGGCGAGGATCACGTGCGCGTTGGTGCCACCGAACCCGAAGCCGTTGACGCCGGCCACGGCCGGCCCGGTCCACGACCGCCGCGTCGTGACCACCTCGAACCCGGCGCCGGCCAGGTCGAACCGGGGCGACGGGCGGTCGTGGTGCAGCGACGGCGGGATCTCCCGGTGCCGTAACGCGAGGATCACCTTGACCAGGCCCGGCAGCCCGGCCGAGTTGAGCAGGTGCCCGACGTTCGTCTTGACCGATCCGAGCAGCCTCGGCCGGCCGTCCCGCAGGGGCGGAAACGCGAAGGCCAGCGAGCGCGCCTCGGTCGAATCACCGATCGCGGTGCCGGTGCCGTGGGCCTCGACGTAGGACACGTCGGCCGGGTCCACGCCGCTGTCCCGGTACGCCGCGGCGATCACCTCCCGTTGCCGCAGCGGGTTGGGCGCCATCAGGCTCAACGACCGGCCGTCGTTGTTGACGGCCGTGCCCCGCACCACCGCCAGCACCCGGTCGCCCGGGTCGTACCCCATCCGGGTGAGGACCAGGGCCGCGCCGCCCTCGCCCGGCACGAACCCGTCGGCGTCCGCCGCGAACGCCCGGCACCGCCCGGACGGCGACAGCGCCCGGGCCTCGCCGAGCAGCCGCTCGCCGGTTCCGGTCAGGTTCAGGTTGACGCCGCCGACCACGGCCACGTCGCAGTCGCCCGCGGCCAGCGCGCGGCGGGCCGTGTGCAGGGCCACCAGCGCCGATGAGCACGCCGTGTCGATCGCGATCGCCGGGCCGCGCAGGTCGAGCAGGTGCGCCACCCGCGCGCCGGCGAGATTGCGCAGGGTGCCGGTCAGCGCGTGCGCGCCGGCCGCTCCGGCCCGCTGCGCCAGCGCCGGGTAGTCACTCTCGCCGACGGCCACGAAGACGCCGATCCGGTGGTCGTGCCGGCGTGGTCCGGCATAGCCGGCCCGTTCCAGGGCCTCGTGCGCCAGTTCGAGGAAGATCCGGGCGTGCGGATCGAGCAACCGCGCCTCGTCCGCGCCGATGCCGAAGAACTCCGCGTCGAACAGGGCCGGGCCGGACAGGAAGGCACCCGGCCCGCCACCCGGCCACCGGGTGCCCTCGGTGACGCTGTCGCGGCCGGCGACCAGGTTCGCCCAGAAGCCCTCCGGGGTGTCGGCGTCCGGAAAGCGGCAGGCCATCCCGACGACGGCGATGTCGTCCGGCCGCACGGCGGCGGCGCGGTCCGGCCGCACGGCGGTGGTGTCGTGCGGCCACGTGGCGGTGGTGTCGTGCGGCCGCGTGGCGGTGGTGTCATGCGGCCGCGTGGCGGTGGTGTCGTGCGGCCGCGTGGCGGTGGTGTCGTCCGGCCGCACAGCGGCGGGCGGGACGGGGCGGGACGGTCGCGGTGGCTCGGGCCGGGACAGCCGGTCGGCCAGCTCGGCGACGGTGGCGCAGTCGCGCAGCAGCGCCGGGTCCAGGGTCCGGCCGAGCGCGTCCTCGAGGAGCGCCAGCACCTCCATGGCCGCCACCGAGCTTCCCCCGATGGCCAGGAACCGGTCGTCCCGGCCGATCCGGTCCTCCGGGATGTCGAGCACCCGGGCCCAGACCGCGCGCACCGTCTTCTCCAGCTCGCCGATCACGACCGGGACGACGGCGGGAGCCGCCGGCACCGGCGCGCTGTCCGGCGCAGGACCGAGGCGGTCCCGCAGCGCCTGCCGGCGCAGTTTGCCGCTGGTGGTGCGGGCGAACGCCCCCGAAGGCACCACCTGCACCTCGACGGCGGCGTAGCCCAGCGCCTCCGCCACCCGCGCCCGCACCCGGCCGGCCACCTCCGGCCGGTCCCGGACGGCCGGCGTGCTCAGGAAGACCACGACACGTTCCCGCGTCCCGTCGGTGGTGCCGACCACGGCCAGCGGACCGTTGCCCAGTCCGGGCGTCGCGGCCGCCACCTGCTCGAGGTCGGCCGCGTGGAAGGTCCGGCCGTGGACGAAGACCACGTCCTTGTGCCGCCCGGTGACGCACAACCGGCCGTCGCGGACAAAACCGATGTCGCCGGTACGCAGCCAGCCGTCGATCATCGCGGCCTCGGTCGCCTCCGGGGCCCGGTGATAGCCGCGGGTGACGTTCGGCCCGCGCACCTGGATGTGCCCGACGATGCTGTCGTCCACCGGCTGGTCCGCGTCGTCGACCACGCGGATCGCGCAGCCGTGCACGGGATGCCCGACGTCCATCAGCTCGGCCGCCGTGGCGTCGTCCGGGGCGGCCGGCAGCGCGACGCCACGCGCGAGTGCCGCCCGGCTCAGCCGCACCGGCACGGCCGGCTCCCCGACGGGCGGGCAGGTGACCGCCACGGTCGCCTCGGCCAGGCCGTACACCGGCTGCGGCGCTTCCGGGCGCAGCCGGGCGCGGGCCATCCGCTCGATGAAGGTGCGCCACACCGCCGGGGAGATCGGCTCGGCCCCGACGATCATCAGGCGGACACTGCTCAGGTCCAGGTCGTCGAGCACCTCCGGGCGTACCCGCCGGTTGGTGAGGGCGAGCGCGAAGTTGGCCGCCGACAGCACGGTCGCCCGGTGCCGTTCGGCGGTGCGCAGCCACACCTCCGGCCGCTTGGCGAAGGTCATCGGGTCGATCCGGACCTGCTTGCAGCGCCGGTGCAGCGGCACCAGGTGGGTGCCGATCAACCCCATGTCGTGGAAGTACGGCATCCAGGTCACCACGACGTCGTCGGCCCTGAGCACGGCGGCCCGCGCGGCCTGCTCGAGGTTGGCCGCCACGTTGCCGTGGGTGAGCTCGACGCCCTTCGGCGTGCCGGTGCTGCCCGACGAGAACTGAAGGAAGGCCAGGTCGTCGCCGTGCACCGGGACCGGTGCCGGCAGCGGCGCCGCGCGGACCGGCGCGCCGTCACCGATCCTCGGCGGTCCGCCGAGCAGCTCCGCGACCGCGGCGACACGCCCGGGTTCGGGCGGCAGCGGTACGGGTACGACGCCGGCGAACACCGCTCCCCAGAACAGCGGCAGGAATTCGGCGCCGTCCTCGACGATCAGCAGTGCCGGGTCGCCCGGCCGCAGCCCTCGCTCGTGCAGTCCACCGGCGACGGCCAGGGCGTCGTGGTAGAGCTCGGCGCAGGTGGTGACCCGTTCGCCACCGGCCTCGTCGGCGTGCACGATCATCTGGTCCGGTGCCTCGGTCGCGGCCAGCACCAGCACGTCGGTCAGCGTCATGATCGAACCTTAGGTCGTCATCGGCACGCCGGCCGTCGGCACAAGCGACCGAGAGCCGCACGGGCACATGCCGGTGCCGGTCCGGCCGTCCTCGTCGTGGGGAGAGCAGTCGACCAGTGTGCCGACCAGCGGAAATTCCTCACTGCGAAGGAGTCTCGGGTGTGCACTGTGGTGGCACAGAACCGGGATGACGCCCCGCCGGCTCCCACGGGTTTCGACGTCGACGGCATGACCGACCTGATCCAGCGCGACGTCGACGTCAGCTACGAGGTCCCGATCGTGCACGCGTGAGGCCGCGCGCGGCGGGTATGCGGCGGTCATGGCAACGACGCGATACTCGGTGGCCGCCTCCGGGCAGGTGCGCGGCGACGTCGCCCGGCAGCCGGCCGGGGAGGCCCACGCCTGGCTGCCGGGGACGAACCAGACCGTGTGCGGGGTGCCGCTGGCCAAGGCCGGGCTGCGCCGCTTCCCGCACGTACCGTGGGAATATCGCTCTTCGGACGCGCTCACCGAGGACGACGAGATCCGGCATCTGTGCGAGCGATGCCTGGCCGCGACCCGCCCGCGCGGCGATCACGGGCGATCCTGGGTGCGGACGTCCCCACGACCGTGACCGGCCCCGCTCCACTAGGTTTGCCGGTATGAGTCTCCTCGAGGACGTGGCGGAACGTGACGGCTGGCGCTGCTGGGTGTGCGACGAGCCGGTCGACCCCGGCACGCCGGTGAACGATGCGCGCGGCCCCAGCGTCGACAGCCGGACCGCCGACCGGAAGGCCAAGGTGCCCGAGCGGCTCGCGCACCGCGCCTGCAACACCCGCAAGGGCGCGGTCAAGGTGGTCATCGCCTGGCCGGACCGCCTGCGCGTGGCCGAGCCGGCACCGCTGATCGCGGTCGCCGACCGCCTCGCCCGCAAGGGCGGCCGCGAGGTCGTCGCCCGCGCCCCGAGCCGCGCCGACGCGCAGGAGGCCGCCGACTGGCTCACCGACCGCTTCTCCCGCCTCGCCCCCGACCTCCCGGTCACCGCCACCATCGACCAGGGCGGCGGCCAGTTCCTGATCGCCCTCACCACTCCCCGCCGCTGACGACCGCGAAGTGACGCCGCGCAGCGAGCGCGCCGTGCGCCGGCGCTCCGCACCCGCCGTTCGGCCGCGTCGGCGACATCGCGCGAGCCGGGGTCCGGTTCTGACGGGTCACTTCCGGAAGGGCCTGGCCGGCGTACGGGCACGTCGGCCGGGTCTCGATGAGTGCCGCGTCGGCGAAGCGCCGGCGGCGTACCATCTGGTCGATGGTGATGCGACGGCCGCTGGAATGGTCGCTGCTGGGGCGCGACGCCGAACTCGCCCTCGTCGACGCCGTGCTGGCGGATGCGTCCGGCCGCGGCACGGTCGTCACGGTGCGTGGTGAGCCGGGCATCGGCAGGACCGCGTTGCTGGCGGAGGCCCGGCGGCGTGCCACCGCCCGGGGCATGCGGGTCCTCGGTTGCGCGGGCGTGCCGATCGAGTCGGATCTGCCCTACTCCGGCCTCCACGAGATGCTGCGCCCCGTCCTCCGGCGGGATCGGACGCCGGCCGGCACCTCGGTGCTCCCCGCGCGGGACACGTTGCGCGACGCGCTCGGTCCGGGCGGCGGCGCGTCGATCTCCCGCCACGAGGTCGCCGTGGCCGTCCTGGCGCTGCTGGCCGCGGAGTCCGCGGCGGCGCCGGTGCTGGTCACCGTCGACGACGTGCACTGGCTGGACCGGTCGACGGCCGAGGTGCTCGCGTGGTGCGCGCGCCGGTTCGGCGACGCGCGTGTCGTGCTGATCGCCACGGCCCGCGACGCCGTGCCGACGGGACCGCTCGGCGAGGTGCCCGCGGCACGGGAGATGGTGCTCGGCCGGCTGGACGACCGGGCCGCGACCGCCCTGCTGGAGGCGCATGCCCCCGGCCTGTCGCCCCGGTGGCGGCGGCGCCTGCTCGAAGTCGCCCGGGGCAACCCGCTGGCGCTGGCCGAGCTGCCGGTCGCGCTGCGCCACGATGACGAGCCGGACGGGGACCTGCCACTGACCGACCGGCTGGAGCGTGCCTTCGGCCCGCGGGCCGGCGAGCTGCCGGACGGCGCGCGGATGCTGCTGCTCACGACCGCCCTGCACGACCGCGACGACGCCGGGGAGATCCTCGCCGCGGCCGGGAGTGCGGCCGGGAGTGCGGCCGGGAGTGCGGCCGGGAGTGCGGCCGGGAGTGCGGCCGGGAGTGCGGCCGGGAGTGCGGCCGGGAGTGCGGCCGGGAGTGCGGCCGGGAGTGCGGCCGGGCGGGCCGTACGCCCGGAGGACGTGGCGGACGCGGTCGGTGCCGGAATGCTGGAGACCGGCGACGGCACCCTGCGCCTGCGGCATCCGCTGATGCGCGTGGCGGTACGCCGGGCCGCCACCGCCGCGCAGCGGCACGCGGCGCACACCGCCCTGGCGGCGGTCCTGGCCGAGGACCCGGACCGGCGGGTCCGGCACCGGGCCGCGGCCTGCCTGGCTCCGGACGAGTCCGTCGCCGCGGAGCTGGAGCAGGCCGCGAACCGGGCCGTCCAGCGTGGCGCTCCGGACGCCGCATCGGTCGCGCTGGAACGCGCGGCCCGGCTCAGCCCGGACCGCGCCGAGCGGGTCCGCCGCCTGGTGGCCGCCGCCGAGATCGGATTCGGCGCGGGTGGCGGCCCGAGGTTCTCCCGGCTGGCCGCCGAGCTGGAGGTGCTGGCGGCCGATCCGGTCAGCCGCGCCCGCCTGGCGTACTGGCAGGAGGAGCTGTTCCGCCGTGACTGGTCCGCGGAGAACAGCGTGGCCGCGGCGATCGAACTGGCCCGCCGGCTGCGGAGCGACGGGCACGCTGAGCGGGCGGTCTCCACGCTCGCCTCGGCGGCGGTCCGCGCCTGGTGGGCGACGCCGGCCGCTCCGGTTCTGCGCCGGCTGACCGAGGCGATCCGCGACCCGGGCCTGTGCACGGACGACCTGATGCGCAGCGCGCTGCTGGCGCTCGCCGCACCGGACGAGCACGCACCGGACTTCCGCCTCCGGTACGCGTCGGCGCGGGACACCCCCCGCGATCCGGCCGACGACGTACGTCTGAGCCAGGCCGCGGGTGCGGCCGGGGACATGCCGGCCGTCCTCCGGCTCCTCGACCGCGCCGTCGGGGGACTGAGATCCCAGGGACACCTCGGCCTGCTCGCCCAGACCCTCGCCGCCCGCGCCTGGGCGGCGGTGCACGTCGGCGACCTGGATCTGGCCGCGGCCTCCGCCGCGGAGTGCCGGCGACTGTCCGAGGAGGTCGGTCAGCCGCGCTGGGCGGTGATGGCACGACTGGCCGACGCGATGGTGGCCGGCCGGCGCGGCGACCGGCAGGCCGCGGACCTCGCGGCGGCCGAGGCGGAGACCGCGCTGGTACGGACCGGGGCGTACCCGCTGCTGGCCAAGGTGGAGTTCGCACGCGGTACGGCGGCGCTCGGAGCGGGGGAGTTCGCGCTCGCCTACGACCGGCTGCGGCGGATCTTCGACCCGGCGTCACCGGCCCGCCATCCTCACCTGCGCGCGTGGGCACTGCCGGATCTGATCGAGGCCGGGGTACGCGTCGGGGACGTGGCCCGGCTGCGGACGGTGCACGCGGAGCTGGCCGCGCTCGCCGATCGTGGCGGTTCGCCGCTGCTGCGGGCCGGGGTCGTGTCGACCGCGCCCCTGCTGGA
Organism: Catenuloplanes nepalensis; assembly: GCF_030811575.1. Taxonomy (GTDB): domain Bacteria; phylum Actinomycetota; class Actinomycetes; order Mycobacteriales; family Micromonosporaceae; genus Catenuloplanes; species Catenuloplanes nepalensis. The sequence continues at coordinate 2,057,313 of NZ_JAUSRA010000001.1, forward strand.
GGACGAGCCGGCGGCCGCGTTCGACGCGGCTGTAGCTCATGATCTGAGCCAGTGGCCGTGGCATCGCGCTCGGCTGCTGCTGGCGCACGGGGAGTGGCTGCGCCGTGAGCGCCGGGCCGCCGCCGCCCGGACGTCGCTGCGCGAGGCACACCGCATCTTCGGCGCGCTCGGCGCGGCGCCGTGGGCGGACCGCGCCGGTGCGGAGATCCGCGCGTCCGGTCAGCAGTTGCGGGCCCGGCCGTCCGCCGGCGCGGAGGCACTGACCTCGCAGCAGCTGCAGATCGCCCGGCTGGCCGCGTCCGGACTGACCAACCGGGAGATCGGTGACCGGCTGCTGCTGTCACCTCGGACGGTCGGCACCCACCTGTACCGGATCTTCCCTCAGCTCCGCGTGACCGGGCGGGCCGGCCTCGCCCGCGCACTGGAGGACTACGAGAGAACGTGAGCGTCGTAGCATCATCGGCCATGCCGCCATCGCTCGTCGGCCGTGCGACCGAGATCGCCGTCCTGACGGAGGCGCTCGCCCGGGCCCGGGCGGGCCAGGGTGGCGGCCTGCTGCTGCTCGGTGACCCCGGGGTCGGCAAGTCCGCGCTGCTCGCGGCGGCGGCCGAACGGGCGGGCCGGACCGGCGCGCGCGTGCTCAGCTGTACCGGAACGCCGTCCGAGCGGGACCGCCCGTTCGCCGCTCTGCGCCGCCTGCTCGCCCCGCTGCACGACGAGATCGGCGAGATGCCACCGAGGGCCCGTCAGGCGCTGCTGACGGCGTTGGGCGACGGCGAGGACACCGGCCCCGGCGTCATCCCGCAGCATGTCGGGCTCGCGACGTTGCAGTTGCTGACCGATGCCGCACAGTGGGCGCCGCTCGTGGTGACCGTGGACGACGCGCACTGGCTCGACCTGGCCACCTGCCGGGTGCTGGCGTTCGTGGCCCGGCGCCTGGCGGACGATCCGGTGCTGCTGATCGCGGCCGCGCGCGACGACGACCTGGCCGGCAACCCGTTGACCGAGTCGCAGACCCGGGTCGTACCGGTGAATCCGCTGAACGACCGGGACGCGGCCGCGCTGATCGACGCGCAGGCCCCGCACCTGCCTCCGCTGGTCCGTGAACACCTGCGCGGTCTGGCGGAGGGCAACCCACTCGCGTTGATCGAGTTGCCGCTCGTGGTGCGCGACGAGCGCGACGTGACGGCCACGCCGACGCTTCCGCTGACCGATCGGCTGGCACGCTCGTTCGGTGATCGGGTCGCCGGGCTGCCTCCGGCGACCCGGGTGCTGCTTCTCGTCATCGCCGTCGACGACGAGAGCACCGCGGCGGAGGCGCTCGCCGCCGCCGGTGTGCTCGCCGGCGGGCCGGTGACGCTGGACGACCTGGCGCCGGCGGAGAGCGCCGGTCTGATCCGTGACACGGACGGCCGTCTCGGGTTCCGGCACCCGCTGATGCGCGCGGCGGTGGAGCGGTCCGCGGATCCGGAGCTGCGGCGCGCCGCGCACGCCGCCCTGGCCGGGACGGTCCGCGACGACGTGCGCGGACTGTGGCACCGCGCGGCCGCGCTCCCCGGCCCGGACGAGTCGGTGGCGGCGAGCCTGGAGCGGCTGGCGGAGCGCTCCGTCCGGCGTGGCACCGGTTTCGCCGTCGCGACCGCGCTGGAACGTGCGGCGCAGTTGAGCCCGGATCCGGCGGACGCGGTACGGCGTGAGGTGGCGGCGATCCGCGTCGCCGGGCTCGGCGGGACGCGGTCGCTGACCCGGTTCATCACCGAGTACGCGGACTCGCCGCTGATCGACCCGATCACCCGGTGTCTCCTGCGGCACCTTCATGACGCGATGTCGGGGGAGCGCTGGTCGGGGCGGGCCGGGCTGATCGAGATGGCGGAGGTGGTGCTGGCGCACGGCGCTGGTCATCCGGCCGAGGCCGTTCACCTGATGGAGAGCCGCTGCACGCTGGCCTGGTGGTCCGATCTGGACACGGCAGACCGGGCGCTGCTCGTCCGGGCGGCCGAGTCGCTGCCGCTGCACCGGGACGACATCCTCCGGGCGATCATCCTGGCGCGTGTCGCGCCGTGGGAACGCGGCCGGGAGGCGCTGGCACGGCTGGAGCGCCTGGAGCCGGGCGGCGGGCCGGTCGAACTGGACGTGGTCCTGGCGGAGACCGCGCTGAGCCTCGGTGCGGCGCCGGTCGCGGCGAAGATCCTCCGATCCGCGATCGCCCGGCTGCGGGCGGTCGGCGATGTCTCCGAGCTGCCCGCGGCGCTGGTGCACGACGCCTGGACCTGTGTGCTGCTCGCCCGTCACCCGGCCGCGATCGTCGCCGCCGGCGAGGCCGTCCGGCTGGCCGAGGAGTCGAAGTACCCGCGCTGGGTACTGACCGCGCTGCTGGCCGACGCGGTCGCCACCGCGCGCCGCGGCGGTGTGGGTGCGGCCCGGGCGGCGGCCGACCGGGCGGAGGCGGCGCTGAACAGGGCGGGCGCCACGTCGCTGATCTCCATGGTGCAGGTGGTGCGGGGCGCCGCGGGACTCGCCGCCGGTGAGCCGGCCGTGGCCTTCGAGGCGCTGATGCGGATGTTCGATCCCCACGGAGGCGCCCACAACCGCAACTCGCGCGACTGGGGCCTGACCGATCTGATGGACGCGGCGGCGCTGTCCGGGCGGCTCGACGAGGTCCGCGGACTGCACGCGGAGATGACGGAGCTGGCCGCCCGGACCGGTTCGCCGCTGCTGCTGGCCTCGACGGCGGCGAGCGCGCCGCTGCTGGCCCCGGACGGGGAGGCGGAGGCCGCGTTTGAGGCGGCGCTGGCGAAGGGCCTGCACGACTGGCCGTGGCAGCGTGCCTCGCTGCTGCTGCACCACGGCCGCAGGCTGCGGCGGCAGCGCCGGCGGGCGGACGCGCACGGGCCGCTGCGGGAGGCCTACGACCTGTACGAGTCGGCCGGCGCGGGCCCCTGGGCGCGGCAGGCGGCCGGGGAACTGCGGTCATCGGGTGCGAACGTGTCCGGTCTGGCCCGCACCATGTCGCACACGCTGACGTCGCAGGAGTTGCAGATCGCGAACCTGGCGGCGGACGGGCTGACCAACCGCGACATCGGTGACCGGTTGTTCCTCTCGCCCCGGACGGTCCGTAACCATCTCTACCGCATCTTCCCGAAGCTCGGCATCTCCTCCCGGTCGGAGCTGGCCGGGGCGATGCACGTCACCCGCCCGGACTCCGGATAGGGGTCACCTGACGTAAGCGCGCGCGTCATGCCCGAACCTACGGTTGCCGTCATGACAGCCAGACTCCATCTCGTGCGCCCGAAGGAGCAGCCCGAGTGGCGGTTCTCGATCCTCGGGCGGGTCCGGGCGTGGCGATCCGGTCGCGAGATCGATCTCGGCGCGCCGCAGCAGCGTGCGTTGCTGGCCATGCTTCTGCTCCGGGACGGCGCGCCGGCCACTCTGGACGAGCTGACCGGCGGCCTGTGGGGGGAGAACGTGCCGGTCGCCGCGGTCGGCACCGTGCGTACCTACATCTCCCGGCTGCGGCGACTGTTGTGCCCGGAAGGCCCCGAGGAGCTGATCATCTCCGGGTCGGGCGGCTACCGGCTGCGTACGGATCGGGTGTGGCTGGACTTCTCCCGGTTCCGTGAGACGGTCGCGGAGGCTGCCACCTCGATCGCGCAGCGGCACTTCGCGGACGCGGCCGAGCGGCTCGCGGCCGGCCTGGGCCTCTTCGACGGCATCGCGCTCGCCGGGACGCCGGGCCCGTACGCGAGTGCTCACCGCGACCGCATCGAGCATCTGCGCGGCGCGGCGGAGGAGGAACGGATCCACGCCGACATCGCGCTGGGCCGGCACGCCACCGCGTTGGCCGACCTCTCCCTGCGGATCGCCGCCGATCCGCTGCGCGAGCGCCTGCGCGAGCTCCAGATGCTGGCGCTGTGGCGGGACGGCCGTCAGGCCGAGGCACTGTCCGCGTTCCACCGTGCGCGGGCGGTGCTCGCCGACGAACTCGGCGTCGACCCGGGGGCCGGCCTCCGCCGCCTGCACGCCGAGATCCTCGCCGGTGACGAGCCGGTGCGGACCCGGCCGCGCGTGGCAGCGCGTATCCCGGCGCAGGTACCGGCGCCGCCGTCGGACTTCACCGGCCGGGCCGGCCTGGTGCGGCGGGTCGCGGAGTCGCTCGATCAGGGCACCGCGATCCCGGTGATCGGCATCGCCGGCCTGCCGGGCAGCGGCAGGACCGCGGTGGCGGCCATGATCGCCCGGCGCGTCGCGCACCGGTTCCCGGACGGCGTGCTCTACGCCGATCTCAGCGGCGCGCAGACCGGCGCGCGCTCCGAAACGGGCGGGCCCTCCGGGACCGGCGCGCGCTCCGGTCCCGGCGGGCCGTCCGGGGCCGGCGCCGTGCTCGCGGGCTGGCTGCGGGCCCTCGGTATGGCCGATCCGGACATTCCGGCCGACCTGTCCGAGCGGGAGGGTGCCTGGCGGACCGCGCTCGCAGGGCGGCGGATCCTGGTGGTCGCCGACGACCTGACCGGCGGAGACGCGCTGCTGCGCCCGCTGCTGCCGGCCGCCGCCGGGTGCGCCGTGCTGTTCACCACCGACCGGGTCAGCACCGGCACCATCGGCGCGGAATGGCACCGGCTCGGCCCGCTGGCGACGCCCGAGGCCCTCGGCTACCTGGGCCGGCGGATCGGCGCGGCGCGGGTGGCCGCGGAGCCGGGCGCCGCGGTCCGCCTCGTCGAGTCGCGGTCGTGCCTGCCCTCGACGCTGCGCGGGCTCGCCGCCCGCCTCGCCGCACGTCCAGCGTGGACTCTCGCGGACGCGGAGCGCGGCCTGGACGCCGACGACGACGCGGACGAGATCTACCGCCGCCTCGACACGGTCCGGGAGACACTCGGACCCGCGCCGTCCATGGTGCTCGCGGCGATCGCGGCCGCCACCGGCGGCACCGTGTCCGCAGGTCAGATCGGCGGCCTGCTCGGCATGGCGGAGCAGGACGCGGTGACGGCGCTCGACGTGCTGGCCGAGCGTCTCCTGATCGACGCGCGGCAACCCGGCCGGTACCGGGTCGGCCCGCTGATCCACCGGTACGCCGCGCTGCGCCGGACCACGGACGTCGTCCACCAGCTCGTAGCGGCGGCCTGACCGGGCCGGCCAGCAAACGTTGATGCCCTGTAGGCGTCCGGCGGGTGTGCTTCCGGCGGCTGCCCTCGCCGGTCCCGTCCGAGGGATCGGCGGCATGGGACATCCCGGAACACGACGAAAGGTATCCGATGGCTCGCATACTGATTCGCGGTGGTCACGTGCTCTCCATGGACCCCGCAGTAGGTGATCACCTGGGTGGCGACGTCCTCATCGAGGACGGCGTCATCCGCGAGGCCGGCGCGCGGCTCGAGGTACAGGACGCCGAGGTCGTCGACGCGACCGGCATGATCGTCATGCCCGGCCTGGTCGACACCCACCGGCACACGTGGCAGGGCGCGTTCGCGCAGATCGCCACGGACTGGACGCTCAACGAGTACTTCACCGGCCTGCTCGGCCGGTTCTCCCCGCTGTTCACCCCGGACGACGTCCGCGACGGCACCCTCCTCGGCGCGCTGGAGGCCCTGGACAGCGGCATCACCACGCTCTTCGACTGGGCTCACGTCATGAACACCCCGGAGCACGCGGACGCCTCCGTGAGCGCGCTGCGGGACTCCGGCATCCGCGCGGTGTTCGGCCACAGCACCCCCACCTCCGACTCGTCGTGGTACTACGCCAGTCAGCGGCGGCACCCGGACGACGCCCGCCGGCTCGCCGCGCGGTACTTCAGCTCGCCCGACCAGTCGCTGACCCTCGCGCTGGCGATCCGCGGCCCGGAGATGGCCACCCTGGACACGACCGCGGACGACCTGGCGCTGGCCCGTGACCTCGGCGTCCGCGCGTCGATGCACGTCGGGATCGGGCTGCTCGGCGGCCAGCGGGCGATCACCGCGCTGCACGACCACGGACTCCTCGGACCCGACCTGATCTTCGTGCACGCCAACACGTCGACCGACGATGAACTGAAGATGCTGGCCGACAACGGCAGCCACGCCTCGGTGTCGGCGCGGGTGGAGATGATGATGGGCCACGGCTTCCCGGCCACCGGCCGGCTGCTGGCGGCCGGTATCCGCCCGTCGCTGTCGGTCGACGTCACCGCCGGTGTGCCGAGCAACTTCTTCGACGAGATGCGCGCGGTTCTGGAAGCCGAACGTCTGCGGCAGTACGACACGCTGCTGGCCCGCGGCGAGGCGCCGGCCACGGTGCCGCTGACCAGTCGCCAGGCGGTCGAGTTCGCCACCGTCGACGGCGCCCGCGCGCTGGGCCTGGATCACCGGATCGGCTCGCTCACGCCGGGCAAGCGCGCGGACGTCATTCTGGTCGACACCGCGCCCTCGCCGGTGCGGCTGGCCGGCGGCGACGCCTACGCGTCCGTGGTGTCCGCCGACGCGCGCGACGTCGACACGGTGCTCGTCGGCGGCGAGTTCCGCAAGCGGCGAGGCGTCCTGACGAGCGGCGACACCGCGCTGGCCCGGAGCCGGGCGGAGTCCTCCCGGGCACGTCTGCTGGCCGCCGCGGGCAGCTGAGCGCCGGGCCCGGCCCCGCCGAGAGCAGGGCCGGGCCCGTCCGGCGACTCCCCGGCCACGGACGCCGGCCCGCGCGGCTTCTACGCACCGGCCGCCCAGCTGATCGGGGCCTGAGAACGCACATCGGCGGCGGTTGCGAACGTCCTTGTGCGTGACGCACACGTACCTTCGCCGCGGACACCGATGTGCATTTTGTACGCGATTCGGATCTGATGCAGTATTCCATTGCGCGCCGATAGACAGTGGCGCTTCATTCGGCATCAGATCGTTTCGCGACGAATGGAACAATCATGTCCTACCTCCTTCACATAGACGCCACGGCATTCGCCGAGGAGTCCATCTCCCGCCGGATAGCCCGGTCCTTTCTCGACTCCTGGGGCGGGACGGAGATCGTCTACCGGGACCTGGCCGCCACGCCGGTCCCGCACATCACGGCGGCCGGCATCTCCGCCCGGCTGACCGACCGGGCCCGGCACACGCCGGAGCAGGCCGCGGCCCAGGCGGTGCAGGACGAGCTGCTGGAGGAGTTCCTCGGTGCGGGCGGCTACCTGTTCACCGCGCCGATCTACAACTACGGCGTACCGTCGGTCCTGAAGGCGTGGATCGATCAGATCGCGGTCTCCGGTCGCACGATCCACCTGCCGGACGGGCCGCCGACCGCGGGGCGCCCGGCGGTGCTGATCTCCTCCCGGGGCGGGTCGTACGGGCCGGGCGAGCCGCACGAGGGCCGCGACCACCTCGTCCCGAACGTCCGGGAGATCCTCGGGGTGGACATGGGCCTGCGGTTCGCGTTCATCACCTCCTCGTGGGGGCTGGCCGAGGTGCTGCCGATGCTGTCCGGGCTGATCCCACGGCATCACGACTCCCTGGCCGCCGCCCACGCCGCGGCGCGCGCGGCCGGCGAGTCGTTCGCGCTCCACGAGGTGCGGGCGGTGCCGGGCGCGCAGCAGGCGGCCACCTTCACCGTCGCCTGACGGCGGCCACGGGTGTCCGGTCAGGGAACGGCGCCGCGCCGCCGGTGCGCGCGGATGTCGGCGTGGTGATCCGACACCCACCGGATGAGCGTCGTGGCCGCGTCGAGGAGGCTCTCACCGAGCGGCGTCAACGAGTACTCGACCCGGGGCGGCACCTCGGCGTACGCGGCGCGCGTGACGAGTCCGTCCTCGGCGAGCTGGCGCAGGGTGAGGGTGAGCATGCGCTGGGAGATGCCCTCGACGGCATGGTGCAGATCGCCGTAGCGGCGCGGGCCGTCCTGAAGGCGGGCGATGACGAGCAGTGACCACCTGTCGCCGACCCGGCCCAGAGTCTGCCGGACGAATTCGCCGTTCTCGACCGGCAGGTCCCCGCACGCATCCGCGTCCGGCGTGGCACGGGCGGTATCGCTGGTCGTCATCGTGGGAACCTCCGTGGAAGGTGAGTTCCTCCCGATGAAACACCCGGCGGCTATCGCTGTCTACGACGAAGATCTCTGTCCCCGTACGCACATCCGTGTGCCTTTTGCATTCAACGGCCGCGGCCACCGGCGCTGGATCGCACCGGTGGCCGCGGAATCACGTCGGCTCTGACTGGGTCGAAGGATCAGGGGTAGGCCACGACCTGGCGGGGCACGGTGTTGCCGGCCGGGTTCGGGACGGCGCCGCCGGTGTCGTTGACGACGTTGACGATGGTGCCGACGTCGCCGAGGGAGACGGTCAGGATGCTGCGGAGCCGCACGCCGGCCCGGTTGGGCACCTCGAAGGCCCGGTCCACCCGGACGCTGGGGTTGACGTTGAAGTAGGCGTACGAGCCGCCACCCCAGAGTTCGTGATCGGTGACGTTGTCGGCGACCTTGTAGGCGGCGTAGCCGTTGCCCCGCGGACCGATCCAGGCCGCCTGATTGGGTACGTCGTACGGCTTCTCGTTCTGGAAGAAGATCGTCTTCCCGCGGTTGCCGTTCCAGATCACCTCGTACTTCTGGTAGTGCTCGACGAACAGGCCGGTGGCCAGGACGTCATCGCCGTTGACGATGAGGCCGGTGTCGCCGGTGTTCACCGTCCAGCCGGTCGGTGCGCCACCGTGGTCGGCCCGCCAGGCCCAGATGTGATCGATGATCGTGTCGTCGCTGTGCACGGCGAGGGTGGTGGTGGCCTTGCCCTGCACGCTGCTGCCGATGCGGAAGAAGACGTCCTGCAGGCTGATCGGGTTCGCGGCGTGGTCGGTGTGGACGCCGGCCCGTCCGACGCTCATCAGCGTCGGGCTGTTCGTCGTCCCGGCGTCGAAGGTCAGCCCGCTGACCTTGACTCCGTCGACGTCGGCGACGTTCAGGGCCTCGACCCCGTTGTTCGGGATCAGGGTCGGGAAGCCGATGCCGGTCACCACGGTGTTCGGGCGGGTGACCCGGATGGTCTCGTCCAGGGAGTAGGTGCCGGGCGTGAAGAACAGGTTCAGGCCCTGGGCGAGCGCGGAGTTGATCCGCGCGGCGCTGTCACCGGGCTTGGCGACGTAGAACTCCCGCATCGGGATCGAGGTGCCGGCGGTGTTCGGCCAGCTCGCGCCCGCGGAGTTGCGCCGCAGCGCGGGTACGAACACGCGGTAGAGGCCGGCGTTGTCGACGTAGAGGTACGGCTTCTCCCGGGTCACCGGCGTGGTGGCCAGCGTGGTGTGCGGCGGGTTCGGGAACGCGTTGGCCGGGGCGCCCTGGACGCCGGAGTAGACCATGTTCCACACGCCGCCGTCCCAGCGGGAGATCCGGCTGTCGCGGGTGTACCACTGCTGCTGGGAGCCGGAGGAGACGACACCGTCGACCACGGCGTCGGCCAGGTAGCCACCGCTGGAGTAGCCCTGCCCGTTGTCCTGGTTGGACGGCGCCAGGGTCAGGTTGCCCTTGATGTGCACCCGGCGCATCGGCGCGGCCTGGGAGACGGCCCACCGGTTGGTGCCGCCCTCGGGCACGATCGACAGGTTCTCCATGCTGCGCCAGAAGTTCTGGGTCGCGTTGCTCTCGTCGCCGTGGTTCCAGCCGGAGTCGACGTTGACCGCGCCGTTGATCGTCACGTCGTCGGGGTTGAGGCCGAGACCGGCGATCGTGGTGTAGAAACCGACGTTCGCCCACACCCGGCCGTACGTGCCGGGCTTGAACAGGAACACGTGGCGCTGGCTCCCGAACTGCGCGGTCGGGCTGCGCAGCTGCGCGTTGAACGCCTGGTCCACCGCTGCCTGGATGGTCGCCGCCGACGAGGACGAATCGAAGATCCGCACGTTCGGGCCGAAGTCAGGGGTGTCGGAGGTGGGCAGACTCGTCGTGGGAGGGGGCGTGGTGGGGTTCGCGCCGGTGCCGAACACCTGGAACTCCCAGAGCGAGTAGCCGTACGGGGTGGCGCGCGTGGTGCCGTTCATCCGTACGTACCGGCCGCTGCCGGTGACGTTCAGGGTCTGCACGCCGGCCGTACCGCTGGTGACCGGGGTGATGTCCGTCCAGGTGGAACCGTTCGGCGAGGTCTGGACGGTGAACGCCGAGGCGAACGCCGCTTCCCAGTTCAGCACGACACGGCTGATCGACTGGGTGCTGCCCAGGTCGACCTGCAGCCACTGCGGATCGGCGAACGCGCTGGACCAGCGGGTGCCGGTGTCGCCGTCGACCGCGGCGGCCGCGGTGAAGCCGGCCTCGACGGACGAGGCGGTGGCCGGCTTGCCCTGCGACAGCGGGACCTCCGCGGCGTTGGCGTTGAGGGTGACCCCGGCGACGCCGATGCCGAGGGCTGCGGACAGGACGGCGCTGAGCGCGACCAGTCCGCGGCGCCGGCGTTTGTGCGGCGGCGGGGGAGTGAGTGTCGGGGGTGTCATGTTCCTGCCTGTCAGACGGGGGTGCCGCGTGTCCGTGAGACAGACGTACGGCGGAGCCGGGGATCACGCGACATCGATACGGGAGAGCGCTCTCTGCGATTGTTACCTCGATGACGCGGCGGGTCAACAGCTCGGCAACATAAGCTCCGAACGGGCAGTGGGGACCGCGGTGTCGCCGCTGGTGTCGCCGACGACGCTGACCTGGTGAAACACCCTGGATCGGTCATCGAGTTTCACCGGGCGGCTCATGAACGGGGAGCCCGATCGTCGAGTCGCGTGGTGGCGCGGAATGGATGCGCCACCCGGCTATCGGCGGCCCTGGTCGACGCGGTCGGTGAAGTCGAGGAGCGTGGTGGCGAAGGTGGCGGGGTCCTCCTGGGCGACGAGGTGGCCGACGTCCGGGATCCGGATCGCGGTGACGTCGCCGCGGGTGACCTGGTGCATCGTCCGGGCGGTGAACGGGGCGTTGATGCCGTCGACCGCCAGGACGGGGACGGTCAGCGGCCGGGACTCGGCGAGCGTGCGGGTCCGGCCGTTGTCGCCGAGCGTCGAACGGTAGAGCCCTTCGGTGCCCCGCCAGCCGCCTGGGCGGGCGTAGGTGCGGGTGAACTCGTCGATGTCGGCCTCGGTGACGGCGCCTGCCACGGGTCGAGGGCCCGCGCGCAGCAGCACGGGGATCGGATGTTCGCTAAAGGCTCGGCTGCGGTGGTCGAAGAGTCGAGGGTGAGGCGGAATGTCAGTGTGCTGCTCGCCGTCGCCGTGGCCGCCGGTGTGCTGGTGCAGCTGGTGCTCCCGGGGCTGACGACGCAGGCGGGGTCTGCACTCGTTTACCTGTCGGCCTCGGCAGCGGTGACGTACGCGCTCGTCGGCTGCCTTCGCCACGCGCGGGCCGAGCGTGGCCGTATCCGTGCGGGCTGGTGGGCCGGGGTGGTCACCGACGCGCTGCTCGCCGCCGCGTACCTGCTGGGTGGGCTCAGCGGAGTACTGGGCCGGCCCGAGCTGGCCGGGCTGGCCGTCGTCGTCGCGGTCCCCGCGGCGATGACCGCCGTGGTCATGCTGTGGCTGCACGCCGCGCCCCCGGACGACAGGTTCGCCCGGCTCATCCAGATGGTCGACATCGCGGCCGTGGCGAGCGCCCTGTTCATGGTCGCGTGGCATTTCGTGCTCGGCCCGGTGGCGGCCGTCCTGCCCGAATCGGCGCGGCTGTCGTTGCTCGCGCTGATGCTGCCGAACATCGTCAGCCTCGCCGCGGCCCTGGTGTTCGTCTCGCGCACCGAGCACGGCCGGCACCTGCACGCGCTCAGTCTGTTCCTGTGCGCGCTCGCGGTCATCGTCGTGTCTCAGACCATCGCCGTCTACAACCAGGCGCATCAGCTTCCCTGGTACTCGTACGGCGCCGGGGGTGGCCCGTTCGTCGGCGGCATTCTCGCGGCGCTGGCGGCTCATGCGAGCCTGCCGGAGACGGACGCCACCGGCCGCCGGTGGTTCTCCGGCGCCTGGGTCCTGCTGCCGTACGTGCCGACCGGCCTCGCGCTGTGCGGGGTCGTCGGCCTCTACGCCCGGCACGGCACGCTCAGCCCGGCACTGACCTGGACCCTGCTCGTCACCGTCGGCCTCGCCTTCGTACGCCAGTTCCTCGGCCTGATGTTCGTGCGCGGGTTGCTGCGCCGGATGGACGAGCAGCAGGCCATGCTGCATCACCAGGCCAACCACGACCTGCTCACCGGGCTGCCGAACCGGGGCGCGTTCTACCACCGCCTGGCCGCGGAGCTGGCCGAGGCGGGGCCGGACACCTGCGCCGGCGTCCTGATGCTCGACCTGGACGACTTCAAACCGGTCAACGACACCTTCGGGCACGCCGCGGGCGACACCCTGCTGGTGGAGGTGAGCCGGCGGCTCAGCGACTGCCTGCGCGACGACGACATCGCCGCCCGGCTCGGCGGCGACGAGTTCGTGGTGCTGCTGCCCCGCCTGGACGAGCCCGATGCGGCGGAGGCGGTCGCGGCCCGGGTGGCGGACCGGCTGGCCGCGCCGATGTCGATCGTCCCCGGGCACACCACCTTCGTCCGGGCGAGTATCGGCATCGCCACGGTCACCGGGGACGCGTACGACCCCGACTGGCTGCTGCACCAGGCCGACATGGCGCTGTACGCGGCCAAGGCCGCCGGCAAGGGCCTGATCCGCCGGTGCGGACCGGAGGCCACCGCCGGCAGACGGAGGTCCGATCCCGCACCCGCCGAGGCGTCTGCGCGGTGATGGCCGGGGCACCGGCCGAGGCTGGTGCCCCGGACGGCGGGAACCCCTGCCGGTGTGCGGGTGGTACGGCCGTGGCCGGCTGCGGGACACATCGAAGCCTTGCCGGTCGTGCCGCCCGGCGTACCCGGCAGAATGATGGGCTGGTGCGTGGTGACCACTGGTCGGAGGCGGTATGAGCAGCTTGGAAGCGGTGCGGCAGTTGCTGAGGCAGGTGCACCGGGCCCGGCCGGAGGATCTGCCCGGGATGGTGATGCGCGCCGCCGCCCAGTTGGACGCGACCGCTCTGATCATCTATCTGGTCGATCATCAGCAGCGGCATCTGATGCCGTTGGCCGGCCCCGGAACTCCCGCGCGTGAGTCGCTGCCGGTCGACGGGACGCTGCCCGGTCGCGCGTACAGCATGACGGAGACCATCGCCGCGGACGGCGACGACGACGGGGTGCGGTTGTGGGTGCCCGTGCTCGACGGTGCGGAACGCCTCGGCGTGCTCGAGGTGGTCGCGGCCTCGGTCTTGACCGCGCAGGCCGTCGAGGACTGCAAGGCGGTCGCGTCGCTGCTCGGCGAGATGATCGTGACCAGGAACCTCTACACCGACACCATCGAGCGGGTACGCCGCCGCGAGCCGATGCGGCTGCCGGCGGAGATCCTGCGTGCGCAGCTGCCGCCGTTGACCTTCGCCACCGAGCGGCTGGTGGTCAGCGGCATCCTGGAACCCTGCTACGACGTGGCCGGCGACGCCTTCGACTACGCGGTCAACGGCGACGTCGCGCACCTGGCGCTGTTCGACGCGGCCGGGCACGGCTCGGCCGGCGGGACGCGCGCCGTGCTGCTCGCCACCCAGGCGCTGGGCGCGTACCGCAACGCCCGCCGGTCCGGTCTGGACCTGATCGGCACCTACCACCACATCGACGGCGCGGTCCGCGCCTACGACCGGTCCGGGATGATCACCGCGGTGCTCGCCGAGCTGGACCAGCGTACCGGCGTGCTGAAGGTGATCTCCGCGGGTCATCCGAGCGGGATCGTGCTGCGCGGCGGCAAGGTCGTCAAGGTGCTGCCGACGCCGACGGCGCTGCCGGTCCCGCTCGGTGATCTGCGCGCCCCGGTCGTGGTCGAGGAGATGCTGGAGCCCGGTGATCAGCTGCTGCTGTACACCGACGGCATCATCGAGGCCCGCTCCCGCGACGGCGACCTGTTCGGCATCGACCGGCTCATCGACTTCGCGGTCAGGGCCGTCGCCGACCGCCTGCCGCCGCCGGAGACCACCCGTCGCCTGGTCCACGCGATCCTCGACCACCAGGACGACACGCTCCAGGACGACGCCACCGTCCTGCTGGCCGCGTGGCGGGACGGCTCGCCGGCCGACCTCGAGCCGTGACCGCCGCCCGGATCGCCCATCGCCGGCCGGGTGGACCTGGGCCGAACCGGCCCGCGTCGCCCCGTGCCGCGGCGCGACCCCGCCCGGTCGCGGTGCCGACGGCGACCGCCGGAGATCGTGCCGGCGACGTGTACGCTGACGTCCTCGGTGGCGGAGGTGGCCGCCGCGAGGTGAGCCCGGGGGAGTGACGAGGTGCGTCGCAAGATCGTGAGTCTGCGGCGCCGGCACCGGGCACCGTCACTGGTCGTGCTGATCGCCGTTGCCTGGATCATCTTCATCTTCGTGCTCGTCACCGTGCAGCCGGATCCCGGCGCCGGCGGCTCGCCGCGCTGATCGGCGCGGGTCTCACCTGCGCGACGCCGGCCGGATGCGCGGCAATAGGCTGCTTCGCGACCGGTGCAGGACCGGCTCACCGGCGATCGGAAAAGGCATCGTGCACACAACAGAGGGAATCGTCGACTGTGCGCTGTACGCCGGCGGCGTCCGCGCACCCGAGCAGGACGACGTCGTCGCGCTGTACGAGCGGGCGCGGCGGACGCCCGGCGCGTTCGTGTGGATCGGGCTGCACGAGCCCGGCGCCGCTCTGCTCGCCGAGGTGGCCGCGGCCTTCGGCCTGCACCCGCTCGCGGTCGAGGACGTGCTGCACCAGGAGCCGCTGCCGAAACTCGAGCGGTACGGCGACACGGCGTTCCTCGTCCTGCGGGCCGCCGCCTACGTCGAGCACGCCGAGCTGACCGAGACCAGCGAGATCGTGGACACCGGGTCGGTGCGGATGTTCGTCGGCGCGCACTTCGTGATCACGGTCCGGCACGGCCACGCCGGCGCGCTGCGCCAGGTGCGCGACGAGCTGGAGGCCACGCCGGAGCAGCTCGCCCAGGGTCCGTGGGCGGTCGCGCACGCGGTGTGCGACCTGATCGTCGACGAGTACGTGCGGATCGCGGCCGCGATGCGCACCGACGTCGACACGGTGGAGCACGGCGTCTTCAGCCGCGACCGGGCGCTGCGCATCGAGCACATCTACCAGCTCAAGCGCGAGCTGCTGGAGTTCCGCAGCGCCGTGCTGCCGCTGCGGCAGCCGCTGACCGTGTTGCAGCAGCCGCAGCCGGTCGAGCTGCCCACCGAGATCCGGCGGTACTTCCGCGACGTCAGCGACCATCACTCGCGCGTGGTGGACCAGATCGTCAAGTACGACGACCTGCTGAACTCGCTGCTGCAGGCGCGCCTGGCGCAGGTGACCATGGAACAGAACAACGACATGCGCAAGATCGCCTCGTGGGCGGCCATCGCCGCGATGCAGACCGCCATCGCCGGCATCTACGGCATGAACTTCACGTTCATGCCCGAGCTGCTGTGGCGCTACGGCTACCCCGGCGTCCTCACGGTGATGCTGGTCAGCTCGGTCTTCCTGTACCGCCGGCTGCGTCGCGTCGGCTGGCTGTAAGCGGCCGGTGACGATCAGCGTACGGCGTGCTGGTGGACGATCTCGCCGACGCGGTGCAGCAGGTCCCGGCGGGTGAACGGCTTCTCGATCATGACGACGCCGTCGGGGAGGGTGCCGTTGTCCGTCAGGACGGGTTCGGCGTAGCCGGACATGTAGAGCACGGGCGTTCCGGGGCGGATGGCGGTGACCCGGGCGGCCACCTCGTGTCCCATCATCTTCGGCATGATGACGTCGGTGAGCAGCAGGTCGATCGGCCCGGGGTGGGTCTGGGCCAGGTGGATGGCCTGCTCGCCGCCGTCGGCGGACAGCACCTGGTAGCCGGCGCGGGTGAGGATGCGGCCGGCGATCTGCCGCAGGGCGTCCTCGTCCTCGACCATGAGGATCGTCTGGTGCGCGGTCGCCCGTACCGGCGCGGTGCCGGGCCCGGTCGTGTCGTCGGCGGGAGGTGCGCCGGCACGGTCGTTGGCGGGCAGCAGGATGGTGACGGTGGTGCCGATGTCGGCCTCGGAGTACAGCTGCACGTCGCCGCCGGTGGCGGTGGCGATGCCGTAGACGGTGGCCAGGCCCAGTCCGGTGCCGGAGCCGCGGGGTTTCGTGGTGTAGAACGGTTCGAAGGCGCGTTCGATGACCTCGGGCGGCATGCCGGTTCCGGTGTCGCTGATGCGCAGCCGTACGTACCGGCCGGGTCGCAGGTGTCCGTCGTCCTCACCGTCGAGCTCGGCGTTGCCGGTGTCGATGGACAGGGTGCCACCGGACGGCATCGCGTCCCGGGCGTTGACGGCCAGGTTGACCAGGATCTGCTCCAGCTGGCCGGCGTCGGCGTGGATCGTCCACAGGCCGGGGTCGAGCTGGACGATCAGGTGGATGTGCTCGCCGAGGGTGCGGCGCAGCATCTGCTCGACGTCACCGATGACGTGGTTCAGACTGAGCGTCTGGGCCTTGGTGACGTCCCGGCGGCCGAACGCCAGCAGCTGCTTGGTCAGCTGGGTGGCGCGTTCGGCGGCCCGGGCGACCTGGCGCAGGTCGTTGCGGGCGGCGTCGAGGTCGGGGTCGGTGTCGCCGAGGGCGTCGATGAGCATCTCGGTGTAGTTGCCGATCACCGCGAGGATGTTGTTGAAATCGTGGGCCACGCCGCCGGCCAACTGTCCGAGGCTCTCCAGCCGGCGGGTGTGCTGCGCGCGCCGCTCGGCGGCGTCCCGTTCGGCCTGGGCGATCAGCCGTTCGCGTTCGGCCTGGGCGATCAGCCGCTCGGTGACGTCCCGGATCGCGGCGGAGACGATGATGCCCTGGTCCGACTCCAGCGAGGAGAGGCTGATCTCGACCGGGAACTCGGAGCCGTCCTTGCGCCGGGCGGTGAGGGCGTCCCCGCCCCGCAGCGGCCGCGGCCTCGGGTCGGCGAAATAGTGTGCCCGCTGGGCCGGATGCTGCGCGCGCATTCGCTCCGGCACCAGCAGATCGACGTTGCGGCCGAGCAGTTCGTCGCGCGCGTACCCGAACAGCCGCTCGGTCTGGGCGTTGGTCAGCGTGATCGTGCCGTCCGCCAGGACGCCCAGCATCGCGTCCGGTGCGGCCTCCAGCAGTCCCTGGAACATCGACTCGGCCCGCTGTCGCTCGCTGACGTCCCGGGAGATCGACGCGACGCCGGTGATGTGCCCGTCCGGATCGGTGATCGGGGAGAGCGTCAGCGCGACGGTGATGATCTCGCCGCCCTTGCGCCGGCGCGGCACGTGGTCGAGGTCGATGCGTTCACCTGCGGCGATGCGGTGCATGAGGTGCGCTTCGGTCTCCTCCTGGCCGGGCGGGAACAGCATCGCCGCGTGCCGGCCGACGGTCTCGGTGGCGTGGTATCCGTAGAGGCGTTCCGCGCCGGCGTTCCAGCTGGTGATCACACCGTCGGTGGACTTGCCGATGATCGCGTCGTGCGAGGACTCGACGATCACGGCGAGGCGCTTGCGTTCGGCCAGCACGGTGGCCCGTTGCGCGAGCATGGCCGCCTGCGTGCCGAGCTCGGTGAACAGGGAGACGTCGTCGTCGGCGAACAGGGTGCGGAAGCGGTTGAGCATCACCAGCGCGCCGCGGCCCTCCGGAGTGGCGACCGGGGTCGCGGTGACGAACCTCGTGCCGCTGGCCGTCGCCAGCGCGACGGCAACGGCGGGCGGGCGGGTCCAGCCGGCCAGCGCGTCCATCGTGAACGGCGGTGCGAGCAGTTCGTCCACGTCGCGGTCGCTGACATCGCCGATGAGCGGCGCCTCGTCCTGGCCGAGCACGCGCAGCCGGCCGTTAGGGTTCGGCAGCAGCACCGCGACCGAGTCGGAGCCGAGGACCTGCCGGGCGCCGGCGCAGTACTGCCGCCACGTCTGCGCCGCCGGCGCGTCCGTGGGTACGGTCAGCAGCCGGCGGGCCATCGCGTACGCGGCACCGGAGGCCCACGCCCGGCGCAGCCCGAGCGGTGGCACGAACGCCAGCACATACAGCAGTCCGGAGATCAGCGCGAGGATCCGGGAGTGCACCGCGACCGAGTGGCCGCCGGCCGATACCAGCAGCGCGATCCCGAACAGGCCGGTGGCGACCGCGGCGCACCACAGCCGGGTGCGGGCGGCGCCCCCGCGCCGCCGGGCCTGCGATGCCAGCAGCCACGCCGCGACCATCTCCGCGCCGAAGAACACCGCGACCGCGGCCCAGACGACCGCCCGCGGCAACGGCGCGGTCGAGGACACCATCACCGGCAGCGCGCTGAGGACCCACGCGGCCGTCGCGAAGGCCAGCCAGCCCGGTGGCATCGACCGCAGCCGGCCCACCAGCCGCAAGGTGAACACCGGCTTGGCCAGCAGCAGCGCCACGAACAGGCCCATCACCACGCGCGGCGGCATCCCGGCGAAGACGCGGATGACGCCGAGTACGAACAGCATCGCCACCGACGAGAACATCCACATCACGTCGCGCATCAGCGGGTCCCGCCGCCGCAGATAGCTGTACGCCATCCACGCGAAGATCGCCGCGTACACCGCTGTCACCGCGAGAAGCATCATCGGAGACCTCGCCTCTTTCTCCGAGGCCCCGGCGCACGTCGTGGTCGGTCGGCCGCCACCCGGTGGAGGTACGGGACGTCCCGGGATACCACCGACGATTTTGGCACGATTCAGCCGTGTATAGACGGATATGGCGGTAGATCGATGAGGCGGTGTGGACGAGTCAGGAGCCACGTGACTCCGCGCGCGGGGTCACGTGGGAGGAGGCGCCGGCGGTCACGAGTAGGTGTCCGCGATCGCGCCCCTGACGGCGGTCCGCAGGTCGTCGAGGACGCCGGTGAAGCGCGGGCGGATCGTGTGCTTCGGCAGGCCGGGAAAGGCGCGCCGGTGCCAGTCCGCGGCCGTGACCAGCGCGACCAGCGCCTGCGTGCGGTCGTCCGGTGTGGCGTGCGGGTCGGTGACGGCCGCGTGCATCAGCCGGCGCCGTTCGGTCTCGGTGGGGTGCTCCACCCCGCCCGGCGATGGGTAGCGGGTGAACGGGACGACCAGCAGCACCTTCTGGTCGTGCCGTTCCATGACGCCGGATTCGACCAGCCGGTCCAGGACCGGCTGCAGTGCCTTCTTCGACAGCAGGTTCACCGCCTCCTTCGGCCGGCGCGGCTTCGGGTCGGCGGCGAGCACGGCGAGCGCCGCGTCGGCGAGGGGCGAGCCGGTCGGTGCCGGGTCGAGCACGGCGATCCGGCCGTCACGCATCGCGATCCGGCCGGCCAGCGCGAGTTCCATCAGGTGCGCGCCGGCGACGGCGAAGTCCACGGCGGTGCCGGTGCCCCACGCGGTGCCGTCGGTGTCGTACGCGATCAGGACCAGTTCCTCGGCCAGCGACATCGTCATGATCGGAACGGTATGGCACCGGTCCGCGCCCTGGCGTCCGCCCGCGGTAGGACAGTGCGATCCCACCCGCGGCGGACCCGCGCGCCGGCTCCCGGGGCGCGCCGGGCGTGGCGGACCAGCGCCCGGCAGGTGGGCGGCGCCCCGCCTCGTTCCCCGGACACCGGCTGCCCCGCCCGCGGTGACCCGGCGTAGCCGGTCGTGCGGGTCACGGAGGGACTGGACCAAGCCGCCGAGGGCGAGGATCGCCGGTGACCGGCGATCCTCGCCACCGTCATGCCGGTTGCGTCACCGGCAGCGCTGCCATGCGAAGTGGTAGGTGGTGGAGATGCTGCCGTCGGTGGAGTCCATCGTGAGGAAGCTCGCCACCGTCGATGTGCCCTTCGAGACCCGCAGCTCGGTGTTGATGTTGAGGTTGCGCAGTTCGCCGCACGGGTGCCAGACGACCGCGGCGATCGGGACCTCGTCGCTGGCGATCCAGTTGTCGTCGAGGGGTGCGCCGATGGGGTGGTTGATGTAGGTGCTCTGCGTCATGCCCTGGAAGTAGTAGTTGGCTCGCTGGGAGGCGACCGCACCGGTCTGGAGCAGGCCGTATCCGCGGTAGTCCACCTTGGTGATCGCGAAGGTGAAGCCCTGTGGCACGTGCACCAGCACGTTGAGCTGGCAGTTCTTGCGGCCCTCGGTGGTGGCGATGCCCGGGCCGGCCTGGGCCAGGTAGTCGCTGTAGATCGCGGTGAAGGCGGTGTTGTCCGGCGAGACCGCGACGGCGGCCGAACCGGGCCGGCAGCCGGAGCCGGCCATCGCGACGAGGTCGATGACGATGTGGTCGGTCGGCGGGTCGTCGACGATGTTCCCGGCGGACGCGGGCGAGCCCGCGATCAGTGAGGTGGCGATCAACGCCAGCACGGTTCCGGCTTGCAGCAGTTTACGCATGGAACTCCCTCCGGATGTGAATGACAGAGCGCGCGCGGCACAACGGTAAATGCAACATAGATGACCGTCAATGGTTTGTTTTGTGATCGAATTTCGTGGCGAATGTATGGCGCGGGAATTGTCGTGCGGAATGTCGCCATATTTACCCCGCAAACGCCCGCCGAGCGTCACATTGATCGCGAAATCGAAGCCGCGACGACGCGCCGAACTGGTTTCATGCACCATGCAGTGGAACTTTTGATATTGATCTACTTCGATGCTTGTGCGAAGGGTGCCGCCGGGCATACATTCTCAGACGACAGTCGGCCGGAGCGGTTACGTACCCCATCATCGCAATCTTGATGGGGCGGTGCGAGGTGCGCCGGAGTCGGCAATGGGGATCCGCGAGGCACCGGTTGATAGTGGAACTGAACTGAGAGGAATGCAATGAGAAGAAGGCCCACCGGCGCGAGGATTGCGGTTCTCGCCGCACTCGGCACGGTTCTCGCCCTGCCACTGTCCGCGCCGGCACACGCGGACGACGACGCGGTCGCCGCCGTCCCGGACGGCGCCGTCACCGTCGAAGTGATCGCCGCCAGCGGCTCGGGCTGCGCCCCCGGCACGGCATGGGTGGCCACCAAGTCCGACAAGTCCGGCTTCCGGATCAGGTACTACGACTTCGTCGCCGAGGCCGGCGGCAACGCCGCGCTCGTCGACCGCCGCAAGAACTGCCAGATCGGCGTCCTCATCACGGTCCCGGCCGGCTGGACCTTCGCGGTCGCGGAGGCCGACTACCGCGGCCGGGCGCGGCTCGCCTCCGGCGCGACCGGACTGCAGCGCACGAACTACTACTGGCAGGGGTCGTCCGACAACAGCAGCACCGCGGAGACCTTCTACGGCCCGTTCAGCGGCTACTGGAGCACCAGGGACGCGGCTCCGGCGCTGATCTACACGCCCTGCACGGCGCAGCGTGTCCTGAACATCAACACCGAGCTGCGGGTGGACGCCGGCACGTCCGGCTACACCAGCAGCATGTCGATGAACTCCAGCGAGGGCGACGTCGACACGCTGTTCAACTTCAGCTGGACGCAGTGCTGAAACCCTGCGCATCTCCCGGTCGCGGCGGATCCCACGGAACCCGCCGCGACCGGCGCCGTTCCACCGCCCGGGTGCGGCCGCCGGCCGTACCCGCGGCGGGTTTCGTCCTGTCGGTTGAGGGGTTTCCCCGTCCCGATGGGGTGAGCTGGGTGGGGGGTGAGGCCGATGGGACGGACACACCCGGCCGACGCGAGCGGTCGCGGAGTACTGGAGGGCGCGTTCCGCCTGCTGGACGCGCTGTCCGAGGTGGAGGCGGCCGGGCTGTCGGCGGTGGCGAGGCTCAGTGGCCTGCCCAAGGCGACCGCCTACCGGCTCCTCGACCAGCTCGAAGACCTCGGCGCGGTCGAGCGCATCCGCGGCGGATACCGGATCGGGCACACCCTGGCCCTGCTCAGCGACCGGCGCGCCCGGGCCCGCCGGCTCCGCGCCGCGGCACACGAGCCGTCCCGGACACTGGCCGCGCAGACCGGCTGCACCGTCGGCATGTCGGTGCTGCGCGACCGCGAGATCACCTGCGTGTCATCGGTGGTCGCCGGCGAACGACTGTTGTTCGATCCCGGCCTGGCCACCTATCCGCTGGTCACCGCCGCCGGGCAGATGCTGCTCGCCGAACGCGACGACACCGGCCCGCCACCGCCGATGTCGGACCTGGAATGGCGGCGCGCCCGGGCCGCGATCCGCGAGCGCGGCACCGCGATCGACCAGCAGAGCGTCGTGTCCGGACTGTCCTGCGTGGCCGCGCCGGTCCGCGACCCCGGCGGCCGGCTCATCGCCTCGGCACGCGCCCCCGCACTGGCGGTGCTGGCCGGCGTCCTGATCGCCGCCCTCACCGTGCTGATCCTGCTCCTACCCGGCCGCGACGGCACCCCCACCTGCACCGCCCCGGCCGCATGCCCACCGACCGCCCCACCCTCGCCCGGCCGGCCGACCCTCGGCGGCCGTTGAAGCGAGCCGCCTGCTGGCCTCAGGAGTACAGGCGGCTCAGGTCGACGAGGAGGATCCGGTCGTCCGTCACCGCGGCGGCCTCCAGCTCGGCGGTGAATCCATTGCCGCCGTAGAGCGCGAGCACCGTGTCGTCGGTGTCGTAGCCCTTCGGGCGGAGCAGATCGCGTGCCGTCGCGAGACGCTGCAGATGGTGGTGTCCGATGACCTCACCCCATTTCACCTCGCCGAGGGACAGAATGCGACGAGGGCTGTTCGCCTGCGGTGCGGACAGCGCGACCACGTCGATCTCGATCTGGGTACGGTTCGCCGGGTCGTTGACCGTGCCGGAACCGACCTCCGCGGGATGCTCGGCGAAGAGGCTGCCGCCGGACTCCAGGACGAAGGCCCGGCACAGGGCCTCGAAGTGCGGGCCGACGACCTGGGTGAGGAAGGTCTGCCGGGTCGTCGTCCAGACCTGCTCGGCGCGGTGGATCTCCAGTTCGGCCCAGCGGTTACGCATGATCGACTCGTAGAACGTGATCAGCGGTTCGACGATGCGATAGCGGACCCTGCCCGACCGAAGCAGGTCCGGTTCGCGGGAGATCAGGGCGCAGTCCTCCAGGACGTTGAGCGGGTGCGTGATGTGATCCGTCTTCCGGCCGATGAAGTTCGCGATCCCGCCGTTGGTGTTGTGGCCAGTGGCGATCGCCGCGAGCACGGAGTGGTAGAGGGCCGGGTCACGGATGGCCGCTTCCTCCGCCAGCAGGTACCGCGCTTCCCGGAACAGCGGTGTCTGTGGATTCAGGGCGGTCCGGATCACCCAGGCGTCGAAGTCCTCGATCGTGTCCGGGGCGTCCCCCTGGGTGAACTCGTTCCGGTAGGCGGGGGTGCCGCCGACGACCGCGTGCACCAGGACGGCGAGCCTGGGGTCGGTGATACCCCAGAACTCGGCCGACTCGCGGTGCCGGAACGGTTGCACGATGAGTTCGAGGCTGGCCCGGCCGCGGAGCGGTGCCTGCCCGGCCAGCAGGCCTCCCATGACCGACATCGCTGACCCGCACAGCACCAGTCGCGCCGAGCTCGTCCGTCCGCTGCCGCCGGGCCCGAGTTCGCGTTGAATGATCGAGGGCAGCGCCGGTGACGACTTGGACAGGAACGGAAATTCGTCGATCGCGACGATGGTCGGGCGGTCGCCGACACTGTGGAACAGATGCGCGATCGCATCGTTCCAGTCCCGGAACGGAGCACGGACGACCTCGCGGGTGTGCCGCGTGAGTGCCTCGGTGAACAGGCGCAGCGACTCTGCCTCGGTGGCTTCGGTGGCCGCGAAATACAGGCCTCCAGCCGCCTCGGCGAGTGCCTGCAGCAGGAAACTCTTGCCCTGGCGACGCCGGCCGCTCACCACACCGAGCGACGCGCCGCCCGCCGTCGCGCCGACGGGTCTGGTCGCGAAGGCGGCGAGGCCGTCCCACTCGCGGGCCCGTCCGAAGATGCGCGATGGCTTGTCCAAGGCCGTACCCCTTCATGACTGCGAGTTACAGAAGTATAGTTCCCGGAACTATACTTCCGTAACCGAGCGGGTGCCTTCAGTGCCCCGGCGCAACGGTTTCATTCAGGGGGCACGGCCTCGGCCGTACCCCTGGATGCCGGTGGTCAGCTGACGAAGGCGTGCTGGAGGCAGCTGCCGTCGGCCGGTGGCCGGTAGGTGGGCGGCGGGGGGTGCGGGCGACGTTGACCGTCGTCGGGAACGTGCCCCGGGGTCTCGAGGGCAATACGGCAGGCTAGCGCTGAATCCCCGCTGACACGGCCGCCAGACCTACCGGCGCGTCACCCAGCCGAGCAGTGGATCGATGCCGTGCGCACCGGCTGCCACCTCGGCGAGGCCGGTCACGACCGGCAGGACTCGTTCCCGGAGCCGGCCGGGGCCGGCCGCGAGCCGGCCGTGGAACGCGGCGATCGCGTCCTGCGGGTCGCCGGCGCCGGGCACGGACAGGAAGAAGACCACCTGCCGCCACGCGTACGCGATGTCCTTGCGGGTCCGCAGGCCGGCGGGGCGGGCGGCCAGCCGCAGCACGGTGCCGAACGCGCCGTCCGCGGCCGCCCGCCAGCCGTCCTCCGGCACGGCCCCGGCCGCGTACGCGAGCGTGGCCAGGTTGTGCGTGGTGACGATCTGCCCCTGCTCGATGACGGCGCCGTTCGCGGCGACGGAACCACGCGGCGACCCGGCCCGCTCGCGGCAGTGCCGGGCGAAGTCCCTGCCGGCCCGGGACCAGTCGACGCCGTAGTACCGCTGGTAGAGGCTGCCGGCGAGCAGTTCACCGGCCAGCGCGGCGGCCCGGCCGAACTTCGGCGTGAACCCGCCCATGAAGATGTCCGCGGCCAGTTCCTCCACCCACGGCAGCCCGGGGGAGAGCGTCGACAGCTCCGCGACCAGCGGATTCGGCGTGATCGTCCCCGGAAAGCCGGTCAGGTAGTAGCTGCCGAGGCGCCGCACGGTCTCGTCCCGGCCGGCCGGGCCGGTGGTGCGCTGCGCGGCGACCCACGGCAGCTCGCCGATGCGCACCTGGTGGGCGTAGTCGAGCAGGAGCAGCGACCGGCGGTTGCGGAACGCGCGGTAGACCGCGGCCATCAGCACCGGATCGGAGTATCCGGACGCCTCCACCACGGACGTGATCTGCGGGGTGAGCCGGGCCAGGACCTCGGCGGACGGCACCACCCGGGCGCGGATCAGCTCCGGGATCGTCCCGGCGGTGGCGCGCCGGACCACCCGGCGGATCGAGTCCGGCACCGGCGTGCCGTGGACCGGCGCGCAGACCGCGTCGGTGTCGGCCACGCCGGACCGCGGGTCGAGCCGGTCCAGCCGCGCGGCCACGGCGTGGGCCAGCTGGTGGTGACCGGGCAGCCCCGCGTGCCGGGCCTGGGCGGTGCGCAGCGCCGTGTGCTCCGGCGAGCCGGGACGCCCGCGCTTCGCCGTCATCGCCGCGATCGCGACGCGCAGCAGGCCCGCGTGCCGCGGCGTCAGCTCCCGGCCGGCGACCGCGTGCTCGGCCGCGGTCCGCAGGATGTACAGGTTCTCCTTGCGACGCAGATGCTTGCGGCTGCGCGTGTGCCGCGCCGCGAGTTCGCGGTACCGGGCGAGCAGGTCCCGGGCCCGGCCGGCGTCGAAGTCGAGCCAGAGCGTCAGGAACTCGTCGGCGAGCGGATTCCACACGGTCAGCGCCTCCCGCTGCGCCGCGACCCGCGGATTCTCCGTCCGCGCGGCCAGCTGCGCGCCGACCTCGCCCGCCCCGGCCCGCCACACCACGTCCGGCGCACGCAGCACCGGCCGTTCCGGTACCGGCGTGAAACACAGCCGGTCCGCGAACGGCCCGATCGCGTCCAGCACGTCCAGCGCGGCCGCGCGGTCACCGGCGCGCAGCAGCGACGCGACGGCCGGCAGCGCGCCCTGTTCCGGCACGTCGATGCGGTAGTCGCCGCTGTCGAGCAGCGCGTGCAGCTCGGCCAGCCCGGCGTCGGTCAGGTAGTGGGCGAACGCGGCCGCCCGGGAGCCGAAACGCGCCTCGTGCGGGCGCAGCGGCCCGCCCGCGGCCGGTTCCCCGGTCGCGAAACCGCCCCGCATCACGTCCAGCGTGACCCAGGCGGGAAAACGCTTCACGGGGGTACGGGAGCCGTGCGCGTGACCACCGGACAGCACCAGCGACCACCGCCGCACGCGCTCCTCGGCCCGCCGCCGGGTCGCGGGATCCTCGTGCGTGGCGGCGGTGACGAACGCCGCCGCGAGCTGCCCGGTCGCATATCCGGCCGATACCTGTTCCATGCCGACGTGGCAGGACCCGCCCCTGCGCCCTCCGGGTCCAGAGCCCGGTGCTCTGTCTCGCTGAGCTACACGCCGTCGTCGGTTCCGACCATAGTCAGCCGTCCCACCGGCCGCCTCGCATTTTCGCCGTACCGCGCAGGGTATCGATTGTTATCGTCGCGTATGGCGAATCTCGATGTGGCCGCGCTGCGGGCCGACACCCCCGCCTGTGAGCGGGTCGTCCACTTCAACAACGCGGGCAGCAGCCTGCCGCCGGCTCCGGTGCTGGACGCGATGATCGACTACCTGCGGCTGGAGGCGGAGATCGGCGGCTACGAGGCCGCGGACGCGCGCGCGGAGGCGATCCAGGCGTTCTACACCGAGGCGGCGGCGCTGCTCGGCGCGCGGCCGGAGGAGATCGCGTTCGCGAACAACAGCACGCACGCGTACGCGACCGCGCTGTCCGCGATCGACTTCGCGCCCGGCGACGTGGTGCTGACCACCCGCGACGACTACATCTCCAACCAGATCGCGTTCCTGTCGCTGCACCGGCGGCGCGGCGTGCGGGTGGTGCACGCGCCGGACGCGCCCGGCGGTGGCGTGGACGTGGACGCGATGGCCGCGCTGATGCGCGCGCACCGGCCCCGGCTGGTCGCGGTCACGCACGTGCCGACGAGTTCCGGGCTGATCGCGCCGGTCGCGGAGATCGGCCGGCACTGCCGGGAACTGGACCTGCTGTACCTGGTCGACGCGTGCCAGTCGATCGGGCAGCTGCCGCTGGACGTGACCGCGATCGGCGCGGACCTGCTCACCGCGACGGGCCGCAAGTTCCTGCGCGGGCCGCGCGGCACCGGCCTGCTGTTCGTCTCGGAGCGAGTGCTGAAGGCCGGGTACGAGCCGCTGTTCATCGACATGCGCGGCGCCCGCTGGACCGAGGCCGGCGGCTACGAGCCGGTGGCGTCCGCGGCCCGGTTCGAGGACTGGGAGTTCCCGTACGCGGGCCTGCTCGGGCTGACCGCCGCGATCCGTTACGCCCGCCGGGTCGGCGTGCCGGAGGGCTCCCGGCGGGCGCTCGGGCTGGCCGCGTCGCTGCGGGAACGGCTGCGCGAGATCGACGGCTTCCGCGTCCTGGACCGCGGGCCGGAGCTGGGCGCGCTGGTCACGTTCACGGTCGCGGGCGCGGCACCGGAGCCGTTGCGGGCGCGGCTGACCGGCGCCGGGATCAACTGCTCGGTGACGCGGCGCGAGCACGCCCGGTTCGACTTCACCGACAAGGGTGTCGAGTGGTGCCTGCGCCTGTCCCCGCACTACTTCAACACCGACGGCGAGGCCGACCGGGTCGTGGACGTCCTCAACGGATAGTCAGCGCGCGGCCAGCCAGGCGAACGCGGCCGGGGTGGCCGCGACCACCGGGTTGGTCAGCGTGCCCACCCCGTCGACGGTGATCTCCACGACGTCGCCCTCGTGGAGCGTGAAGTCCAGCGCCGGGACCAGGCCGGTACCGGTGGACAGGATCGCGCCCTCCGGGAAGTGCATGCTCCGGAACAGGTAGGCGGCCAGGTCGTCGAGCGTGCGGTGCAGCAGCGACGTCGAGGTGGTGCCCTCGAACGCGACCCCGCTGCCGCGCCGCACCACGACACCGATGCCGAGCGCGGTGGCGTCCGGGACCTCCCACGCGGGCCGGATGCCCGGGCCGAGCGCGCACGAGCCGGCGTAGACCTTGGCCTGCGGCAGGTAGAGCGGGTTCTCGCCCTCGATCGACCGGGACGAGACGTCGTCGCAGACGGTGTAGCCGACGATCCGGCCGGTCGCGTTGAGCACCAGCGCCAGCTCCGGCTCCGGGACGTCGACGGCGGAGTCCGGCCGGATCCCGATCGGCTCGCCGTCGCCGCAGACCCGCCAGGCCGCGCTCTTGAAGAACAGCTCGGGCCGTTCCGCGTCGTAGACCAGCGAGTACACGTCCGGGGCCTGGCTCTCCTCGCGGCGCGCCGCACGCGAGCGGACGTAGGTGACGCCGCTGGCCCACACCTCGGTCTGCCCGTCCACCGGCGGAAGCCGTTTCACCGCACCGTCCTCGGCCGGCCCGGATCGCTCCACAACGGACCGGATCTCGTCGGTCGGAAGGGCCAGAAGCAACCCCAGCGAGGGTACGCCGAGGCGCCGCACCGTCCCGTCGTCCTCGGCGACGCCGACGTGAACGGCCCCGGCCGTCTCGTACCGAATGATCAGCATGCGGACTCCTTCACCGTGGGGGACGTGCGCCGCGTCAATCCTCTCGCGTGTCCGCGGCGCGCGCGTGAAGCTGTGCTGCGGCCCGGCTTAAGAAATCCTCGATAGACCGGCAGGGGAACAATGGTGAACATTGGTTCCGAATCACCCCACTTCCGGCCGATGAGGAGCCGACGCGTGAAGGCACTGGTCAAGGAGAGAGCCGAGCCCGGTCTGTGGCTCGCGGACGTGCCCGAGCCCGCGGTCGGTGCGGACGACGTGCTGGTCAAGGTGGCCAGGACCGGGATCTGCGGCACCGACCTGCACATCCGGGCCTGGGACGGCTGGGCGCGGCAGTCGATCCGGACGCCGATGGTGATCGGCCACGAGTTCACCGGTGAGGTCGTCGAGATCGGCCGGAACGTCACCAACGTCGCAGTCGGCGACCTGGTCAGCGGCGAGGGCCACCTGGTGTGCGGGAAGTGCCGCAACTGCCTGGCCGGGCGGCGCCACATGTGCCGGGCCACGGTCGGTCTCGGCGTGGGCCGCGACGGCGCGTTCGCCGAGTACGTGGTGCTGCCGGAGACGAACATCTGGGTGCACCGCGTCCCGGTCGACCCGGACGTGGCCGCGATCTTCGACCCGTTCGGCAACGCGGTGCACACCGCGCTGTCGTTCCCGCTGGTCGGCGAGGACGTGCTGATCACCGGCGCCGGGCCGATCGGGCTGATGGCCGCGGCCGTGGCCACGCACGCCGGCGCCCGGCACGTGATGATCACCGACGTCAGCGAGGACCGCCTCGACCTGGCCCGCAAGATCGGCGTCAGCCTCGCGCTGAACGTGTCCGAGTCGACGATCGCGGACGGTCAGCGCCGGCTCGGCCTGCGCGAGGGCTTCGACGTGGGCCTGGAGATGTCCGGCCACCCGGCGGCGATGCGCGACATGATCGCGAACATGACGCACGGCGGGAGGATCGCGATGCTCGGACTGCCCGCCGAGGAGTTCCCGATCGACTGGGCGCGCCTGGTCACCTCGATGATCACCATCAAGGGCGTCTACGGCCGGGAGATGTTCGAGACCTGGTACTCGATGTCCGTACTGCTGGAGGGCGGTCTTGATCTGGCGCCCGTGATCACCGGCCGGTACGGCTTCCGTGACTTCGAGGCCGCGTTCGCCGACGCCGCGAGCGGCCGCAGCGGCAAGATCATCCTGGACTGGAGCAACTGACCGTGTTCACTTCCGTGCGTGACGACCTGCGCGCCACCCTCGACGAGATCAAGGCCGCCGGCCTGCACAAGTCCGAGCGGGTGATCACCACCCCGCAGTCGGCGAACGTCACCGTCACCACCGGCGACGCCGTCCTCAACTTCTGCGCCAACAACTACCTCGGCCTCGCCGACGACCCCCGCGTCGTCGCCTCCGCGCACGCGGCGCTGGACCGCTGGGGCTACGGCATGGCCTCGGTCCGGTTCATCTGCGGCACCCAGGAGGTGCACAAGGAGCTGGAGGCGCGACTGTCCGCGTTCCTCGGCCAGGAGGACACGATCCTCTACTCCTCCTGCTTCGACGCCAACGGCGGCGTCTTCGAGACGCTCCTCGGCGCCGAGGACGCGGTCATCTCCGACGCGCTCAATCACGCCTCGATCATCGACGGCATCCGGCTGTCCAAGGCCCGCCGCTTCCGCTACGCCAACCGCGACATGGCCGACCTGGAGAAGCAGCTCGCCGCCGCGGCCGAGGGCGGCGCCCGGCGCACCCTCATCGTCACCGACGGCGTCTTCTCCATGGACGGCTACGTCGCCCCGCTCCGCGAGATCTGCGACCTCGCCGACCGCTACGGCGCCATGGTCATGGTCGACGACTCGCACGCGGTCGGCTTCGTCGGCGAGCACGGCCGCGGTACCCCGGAGCTGCACGGCGTCATGGACCGCGTCGACATCATCACCGGCACGCTCGGCAAGGCGCTCGGCGGCGCGTCCGGCGGCTACGTCGCGGCCCGCGCCGAGATCGTGGCGCTGCTGCGCCAGCGCTCCCGGCCGTACCTGTTCTCCAACACGCTCGCCCCGGTCATCGCGGCCGCGTCGCTGACCGTTCTCGACCTGATCGAGGGCGCGGGCTCGCTGCGGGAGCGGCTGACCGCGAACACGGAGCTGTTCCGCCGCCGGATGGTCGAGGAGGGCTTCGACATCCTCCCCGGCGACCACCCGATCGCACCCGTCATGATCGGCGACGCCGCCAAGGCCGACCGGCTCGCCCAGCTGCTCCTGGACCGCGGCGTGTACGTGATCGGCTTCTCCTACCCGGTCGTACCGCAGGGCCAGGCCCGCATCCGGGTGCAGCTGTCCGCCGCCCACTCGGCCGAGGACGTGGAGCGCGCCGTCACCGCGTTCGTGTCCGCCCGCGCGGCGCTGGGGGACTGAGCGACAATCGTCCGGACATGATCGACGTCCGACGCCTGCACATCCTCCGGGCGGTGGCCGATCACCGAACGGTGACGGCCGCCGCCGCGGCGCTGTTCCTGACCCCGTCCGCCGTCTCCCAGCAGCTCACCGCGCTCGAACAGGAGACCGGCCACCGGCTGGTCGACCGGGGCGCCAAGGGCGTGCGCCTCACCCCGGCCGGCGAGATCCTGCTCGCCCACACCAACACCGTCCTCGCCCAGCTCGAACGCGCCGAGGCCGAGCTGGCCGCGTTCGACTCCGGCACGGCCGGCACGGTCACCATCGCCTCGTTCGCCACCGCGATCGTCCGCGTCGTCGCACCCGCGATCGCCGGCCTCGCCACCACCGCGCCCGGCATCCGCATCCGCGTCCAGGACGCCGAGGGCGACGTCGCGCTCCCGCTGGTGCTGGACCGGCAGGTCGACGTCGCGATCGCGGTCGAGTACCGGGGCGCACCGGCCGCCGACGACCCCCGCCTCACCCACGTGCCGCTCTACGCCGAACCGTTCGACGCGGTGCTGCCGGCCGGTCACCCGCTCGCCGCACCGGACACGGTCCCGCTGGCCGGCCTGGCCAAGGAGCCGTGGATCAGCCCGTATCCCGGCAACCCCTGCCACGACGTCGTCGTCATGGCCTGCGAGGTCGCCGGCTTCCAGCCGATGATCGCCCACTCCTCCGACGACTTCCGCGCCGTGGTCGCCCTCGCCGCCGCCGGCGCCGGCGTCGCCCTCGTCCCCCGCTCCGCCCTGCGCGGCCAGGACCCCAGCGGCCTCGCCGTCCGCCCGGTCGACGGCACCGCCCCCACCCGCCGGGTCTTCGCCGCCGTCCGCCGAGGCGCCGAGGAACACCCCCTCATCCACCCCGTCCTCACCGCCCTCACCGACGCGACCGCCAGCTGACCCGGAGCGTCAGAGGTACATGCCGACCGACTCGGGACGGTCCTTCGGCTGCGGCGCCACGGCACCGCGCAGCAGCAGGCCACGGCTGCCCGGTACGGCGAGCCACACCGTGTCCGTCGCCGCGCACCGGCCCAGCCATGCCTTACCGCGCAGGGCCGGCGGCGCGTCGTCGAACGGCTCGGCCCGCAGGTGGTGCCGCAGGTACTCGTCGGCGAACTCGCCCGAGCAGCCCTGCATCCGCCAGCAGTGACAGCGCCGGGCCTCGGCCAGCCGTGCGTGCCGCTCCTGCTCCCGCCGGCGGGCGTGCGCACGGGCCCGCAGCCAGTGGTGGGCCCGCCGGGCGCCGAGGTAGCCGAGCGCCGCGACGCCGGCGCAGACGAACAGGTACAGGCCGGTGCGCATCGCACCGTCCGGGACCAGCCGCTCCACGGCCAGCGACAGCGGGATCCCGAAGAAGATCAGGCCGAGCAGCCCGGCCAGCCCGTAGTAGCCCTTCTGGTCCTTCGGCGGCGGCGCCGTCGGGTCGGTGAACGGGTCGTAGCCGACGGCGCGGAACGCCCGCCACACCGCGCTGTCCGCACGGCTCAGCCCCGGGATCGGCACCCACCGTTCCCAGGCCAGCCGGGCCGCCAGCACGACCAGCCCGGCGGCCGGCGCGGGAACGTGCACCGTCCAGACGACCGGCAGCACCAGCAGCGGCACCAGCGACCACATCGCCACCACCGTGATCCGGTGCCGGCGCATCGCACCGGCCGGCGTGAGCTCGGCCAGCGCCGCGTCCAGCGCGGGAACCGCCGGCAGACGGCGCCGCACCGCGTGCAGCAGCAGCCGGGCACCCTCGTGGTCGCCGCGCGCCCGCAGGTCACGGGCCGCCTCCAGCGCCGGACCCGGATCCCGGTCCACCGGCACGCCCAGGTGGTGCAGCTCCATCGCCGCGAGCGCGACCGCGAGCGCCGGGTCGCCGTCGGCACGCTTCGCGACCTTCGCCGCGGCGTACCGGGCGACGGTCAGCGGTGTGACCTTGCCGTACCGGGTCGCGAGCGTGTGCCAGGCGAGATCCGCGGTCTCCCGGTCACCGACACCGGTGGCGGCGACCGCGACCAGATAACAGACGCTCACCTCACCGTCGATCCGCCCGGCCCACACCATCAGCCACCGGTACGCCGGCCGGTCCCCGCCCGCGGCACGCGCGGCCGCCAGCACCAGGTGCCCGAACGTCGTCTCCGGGCCGTCCGGCAGCTCGGCCACGCCGACGCCGCGCAGCGCCGCGATCGCCTCACCGGCACGGCCGTCGTGCAGCAGCAGCGCCGCCCTCCGTACCGTCAAATCACGATCTTGTTCCTCCGCCGGCACGGCGTCCAGCAACGTCAGCATCAGGCCGAACCGGTCATCGTCGGCAGCGGCGTCGGCCCAGGCCGTCCAGGGATAGTTCACGCCGAACCGTCGTCCACCCGGCTCGTCTCCTGAGGCTTCGCGGCAGATCGTCCTCGCGGTACGAGGGAGACCCGCCCGATTCGCGTCTTCATGGAGACCGTCGCGCGTTGGCCGCCCGGCCGGGGGCGCTCGCCCGGCCGGTCAGGAGTCCTCAGAAGGTTCTTCGATACTGTGGCGTGGGACACAGTGAGCAGCGGAGGAGTGGCGGCGGGGCGTTTTGGGCTCAGGCGCGGTTGTCGCGTCGGTGAGCGGGTTGTGGCCGGCACGTGGCGTGCGGCCCGTCACGGCAGAGAAAGGCCTTTCCGCATGTCCTCGAAGCTTCGATGGCTCGGCGGCGGGCTCGCGCTCGCGTTGACCGCCGGTCTCGGCGTCGTCCTGGCCGCGACCGCGAACGCGTCCATCACCGAGCCGTCCGCCACCAGCACCGCCACGGACGTGACCTACCGGTTCGCCTATGCGGGGACGCCCGAGTTCACCCGGGTCTACATCGACACCGACCGGGACGCGAGCACCGGGTTCGCGCAAGGGGGTGCCGGGGCGGACTTCCTGCTGGAGAACGCGACGCTCTACCAGCACGGCGGGTCCGGGTGGAGCTGGACGCCGGTCACCGCGGTCGTGCACACGCACGCGGACGGCGTCGCGACCTGGACGCTGCCGCGCGCCGCGATCGGTGAGACGGCCACGCCGGGGGAGACGGACCTGGTCTTCCAGGCCGAGTCGCCGGAGCAGACATCGGAGAAGATCACCCAGGGGTACGGGGCGGAGCCGCCCGCCGGGGGAGCGGGCGCCACGGTCACCTACACCGCGACCGACGAGATCATCGCGAACCCGGAGCGGGGCCTGTACCGGCACGCCGGCGAGTGTGACTCGTCCGCGTTCAGCGAGGCGACCCTGCGGTCGTACCGGACCGACGCGAAGATCTCCCTGGTCATGTGCGTGTTCTACCTGCGCGGGTTCCGGGCCGGGCCGATCGACGCGGCGACGCTGTCACACCTGCAGAAGCAGTTCGACGCCGTGCGCGCGGCGGGTGTGAAGATGGTGTTGCGGTTCGCCTACACGGACTCGGCGGACGGCGCCGACGCCCCGACGGACCGGGTCCTCGCGCACCTCGACCAGCTCGCGCCCTACCTGCAGCGCAACGCGGACGTCATCGAGGTCATGCAGTCCGGGTTCGTCGGCGCGTGGGGCGAGGGCTACTACACGCAGAACTTCGGCAACAACGGCGTCGTCACCGCGGCCGACCGGGCCAACCGCAAGGCCGTGCACGACAAGATCCTGCAGGTGCTGCCCGCGACCCGGATGGTGCAGCTGCGCACGCCGAACTTCAAGCGCACGATGTACGGCACCGCGGCGCTCACGGACGCGCAGGCCTACGACGGGTCGGCGGCCGCCCGCACCGGCCACCACAACGACTGCTTCCTGGCCGACGCGACCGACCAGGGCACCTACACCGACACCGCGGTCGAGTACCCGTACCTGGCGGCCGAGACCCGGTACACCGCGATGGGCGGCGAGACCTGCGCGGTGCACCCGGCCCGCACCCAGTGCCCGACCGCGACCGCGGAGATGGCCCGGTTCCACTACACCTACCTCAACCACGACTACCATCCCGCCGTGATCGACGGCTTCCGCACCGGCGGCTGCCTGACCACGATCGAGCGGCAGCTCGGCTACCGGTTCACGCTCGTCGACGGCACCTACCCGCAGACGGCCACGCCCGGCGGCGCCCTTCCGGTCAGTCTCACGGTCCGCAACGACGGCTGGGCGGCCCCGATCAACCCGCGCGGTGCCGAGCTGATCCTGCGCGCCACCTCGACCGGCGCGGTGACCCGGCTGCCGCTGGCCGCGGATCCGCGCCGCTGGGCGGCCGGCGCCGGCGCGACCGTCGCCGAGACGCTCACGCTGCCCGCCACGCTCGCGCCCGGCTCCTACGAGCTGCTGCTCGGCCTGCCGGACCCGCAGCTGCCCGGCCGCCCCGAGTATGCGATCCGCACCGCGAACACCGGCACCTGGGAGCCGTCCACCGGCTTCAACCGCCTGGGCGCCACCGTCACCGTCGGCTGAGCCCTCCCCGGACCGGCGTGCACCCGCGCCGGTCCGGGTCGCCGCCGGCGCGTACCCGTACCCTGAGATGCCCTTGGAAATTCCCGCGGAGAACAACTGCACATACCGTGGTAAGGCATCGGGTGAGCCCTGGATCCGGGGCTGTGCCGGTTGGTC
Source organism: Catenuloplanes nepalensis (assembly GCF_030811575.1). Lineage (GTDB taxonomy): Bacteria > Actinomycetota > Actinomycetes > Mycobacteriales > Micromonosporaceae > Catenuloplanes > Catenuloplanes nepalensis. The sequence continues at coordinate 2,092,580 of NZ_JAUSRA010000001.1, forward strand.
AGCGTGCGCTGTAGGAGTGCTGGCCGGTGCCGGCCAGCGCGCCGCTGTCGACGATCAGGTATTCGTCGCGGAGCGGACGGCCCTGGAAATAGCTCTCCAGGATCTCCCGGGTTCCGGCCGCGTAGCGGGCCTGCGCGGTGAGCGTCGTGCCGGAGATGTGCGGGGTCATGCCGTGGTGCGGCATGGTGCGCCACGGGTGGTCGGCCGGCGCGGGCTGCGGATACCAGACGTCGCCCGCGTAACCGGCGAGGTGGCCGGACTCCAGCGCGCGCACGATCGCCTCCCGGTCGCAGATCTTGCCGCGCGCCGTGTTCACCAGGTACGCCCCGCGCTTCATCGCGCCGATCAGCGCATCGCCGAACATGCCCTCGGTCTCCGGGTGCAGCGGGCAGTTGATCGTGACCACGTCACAGACCGCCGCCATCGACTCGACGCTGTCGTGCCAGGTGAGGTTCAGCTCCTCCTCCACCTCGGCGGGCAGCCGGTGCCGGTCGTAGTAGTGCAGGCGCACGTCGAACGGCCGCAGCCGCCGCAGCACCGCCAGCCCGATCCGGCCGGCCGCGACCGTACCCACGTCCATGCCCTCCAGGTCGTAGGAGCGGGCCGCACAGTCGGCGATGTTCCAGCCGCCGTCGCGCACCCACTGGTGCGACGGCAGGTAGTTGCGAACCAGCGCGAGGATCATCATGACCACGTGCTCGGAGACGCTGATGCTGTTGGAGTACGTCACCTCCGCCACCGTGACCCGGTGCGCGATCGCGGCGGAGAGATCGACGTGGTCGCTGCCGATCCCGGCCGTGATCGCGAGCTTCAGGAGGGGCGCCTTCGCCAGTCGCTCCGGCGTCAGGTAGGCGGGCCAGAACGGTTGCGAGATGACGATCTCGGCGTCCGGCAGGTGCCGCTCGAACTCGGAGTCCGGCCCCTCCTTGTCCGAGGTGACCACCAGCTCGTGCCCGAGTGACTCCAGGTAGCCGCGCAGGCCCAGCTCGCCGGTGACGGAGCCGAGCAGCGCGCCGGGCATGAAGTCGATCTTCTCCGGCGACGGCACGGTCTGGCCGCCCGGGTAGTGGTCGAGCCGGGGTAGCCCGTCCCGGGCGTACTCCGTGGGGTAGCCGGAGACCGGGTCGGGATAGAGCACACACAGGACCTTCGCCATGATCGTCACCCTTCGCTGGATGGGGCCTGAGACGAGACTCGGCCCCGCCGGCGGAGGCGGCAATGAGCAGTTCCCGAACACCCGATCGGTGGCGCCTATCGATACAGCTGGTCGATCTCCTGCTGGATCTTCAGGCCGGACGCCACCTCCAGCAGCGCGGCGACGGCCAGCGACGGCGTCCGGCGGTCCGGCATCAGCAGCCCCACCCGGCTGGTCGCGACCGGGCCGGTCATCGGCACCACGCGGGTCCCGGGCGGCACGCCCATCAGGCACAGCCACGCCTGTGGGATCACGCTGGAGAGCAGCCCGGCCCGCACGTGCGCGCAGAGCGTGGACAGCGAGTTCGTCTCCATCCGCGGCGACACCACCGCACCGGCGCGGCGGAACAGCCCGTCGACGATCCGCCGGTACTGCATGTCCGTGGTGAGCAGGCACAGCGGCAGCGCGGCCGCCTCGGCCCAGCCGACCTCCGCCCGCGCGGCGAGCGGGTGGTCCTCCGCGGTCAGCAGCAGGTAGCGCTCGTCGTAGAGCGCGTGGGTGCGGAATCCGGCCCGGACCGCGCTGGTCAGGTAGGTCAGCCCGGCGTCGAGGTGCCCGTCGGTGAGCCGCCGCTGGATCTCCGCCGAGGTCAGCGACAGCACGGTCAGCGCGGCCCGGGGGTGCGCGGCGCAGAACGGCCCGGTCAGCAGCGCCACCGGCGGCAGTGCGGCGGGCACGGCGCCGATCCGCAGCCGTCCGGTGAGGCGTTCGCCGCGGGTGAACTCGGCCAGCATGGTAGTCCGGTCGGTCAGCACTCGGCGGGCCCAGGCCAGCAGCCGCTCGCCCTCCGGTGTGAAGCCCTCGAAGCGGTGGCCGCGCCGCACCACGGCCACGCCGAACTCGGCCTCCAGCTTACGGATGCCGTCGGAGAGTGTGGGCTGGCTGACCCAGCAGGCGGCCGCGGCCCGGCCGAAGTGTTCCTCCCGGGCGAGCGCGGTCAGGTACTCGAGCTGGCGCAGAAACATGGTGGCACCGCCTTGTCATCGGTAACCGGATAACTACATACTGTCGTCTCCATAACGTATACAGTCTGCAATTCGGAGCCAAGGGAGTCCCCGAATGAAGGTCGCAGTCCTGGGTGCGGGGGCCATCGGAGCGTTCGTGGGAGCATCGCTCTGCCGGGCCGGAGTCGACGTCCACCTCATCGCGCGGGGCGAGCACCTGACCGCGCTGCGCGCCGACGGCGTCCACGTGATCAGTCCGCGCGGCTCGTTCCGCGCCCGCCCGCCGGCCACCGGCGACCCGGCCGAGGTGGGCCCGTCCGACTACGTGTTCCTCGGACTCAAGGCGCATGCGTACGCCGCGTCCGGCCCGCTGGTCGCGCCGCTGCTCGGCCCGCACACCGCGCTGATCGCGGCGCAGAACGGCATCCCGTGGTGGTACTTCCACCGGCTCGACGGGCCGTACCGCGACCACCGGATCGAGGCGGTCGACCCGGGCGGTGAGACCTCGGCCGTGCTCGCGCCGGACCGCGCGATCGGCTGCGTCGCCTACCCGGCCACCGTGATCGAGCGGCCCGGCGTGATTCGGCACCTCGAGGGCACCCGGTTCGCGATCGGCGAGCCGGACGGCACGATCTCCCGCCGCTGCCTCGACTTCAGCGCCGCCATGGTCGCCGGCGGCCTCAAATGCCCGGTCGAGCCGCGGTTGCGCGACGACATCTGGATCAAGCTGATCGGCAACGTGGCACTCAACCCGATCAGCGCGCTCACCCGCGGCACGCTGGCGCAGATGTGCGAGCACGCCGGGGTGCGCGCGGTGATCGCCGCGTTGATGGCCGAGACGCTGGACGTCGCGGCCCGGGTCGGCGCCCGCCCGGAGATCTCCATCGAGCGCCGCATCGACGGCGCCCGCCGGGTCGGCCACCACCGTACCTCGATGCTGCAGGACCTGGAGCTCGGCCGCCCGCTCGAGCTGGCCGCGATCGTCGCGGCCGTGGTGGAACTGGCCGACCTGACCGGCGCGCCCGCGCCCACGCTGCGTGCCGTGCACGCGCTGACCGACCTGCTCGCCGCCGTTCCCGGGAGGGCCACATGACTCAGGATCAGAACCGTGCCGACGGTACGCGGATGAGCGAGCCCGCGAGGGGACCATCGGCTCGGTGCCGGCCACGGCGTGCCGGCGACGTCGAGGGAGGCCCGGCATGATCGTGAAGCCCGGCACCGCCTGGACCGACGCCTACGCCGGTTGTCTGCGCGCCGCCCCGGAGGCCTTCCACGACGACCGCCCGCTCAACCGCTGGGGTGGCGGATGGCGCCGCGACGGCGTCGCCGGCACCGCCCGCTCACCGGTCGACGGCACCCCGATCATGGCGCCGCCCCGGGTGGAGCGCGCCACCGCGTCCGCCGCGGTCCGGGCCGCCGCGGACGCGCACACCGCCTGGGCCCGGACGCCGCTTCCCGCCCGCACCCGCCGGGTGCGGGCCGCGCTCGACGAGTTCCGTGCCCACCGCGACCTGCTCGCGCTGCTGCTGGTCTGGGAGATCGGCAAACCCTGGCGGCTGGCCCGCGCGGACGTGGACCGCTGCATCGACGGCGTCGCCTGGTACGCCGAGCGGATCGCCGACATGCTGCCCGGCCGCACCCCGCTGCCCGGCCCGGTCAGCAACATCGCCAGCTGGAACTACCCGATGAGCGTCATCATGCACGCGCTGCTGGTCCAGGCGCTGGCCGGCAACGCGGTCATCGCCAAGGCGCCCACGGACGGCGGCGTCACCTGCCTCACGCTGGCCACCGCGCTCGCCACCCGGCACGGCCTGCCGATCACGCTGCTGTCCGGCTCCGGCGCGGAACTGTCCGGGCCGCTGGTCACGGCGCCGGAGATCGGCTGCGTCTCGTTCGTCGGCGGGCGCACCGCGGGTGGCCGGGTCGCGGCCGGGCTGATCGACAGCGGCAAGCGGCACATCCTGGAGCAGGAGGGCCTGAACTGCTGGGGCGTCTGGCGGTTCAGCGACTGGGACCTCCTGGCCGGCCAGATCCGCAGATCCTTCGAGTACGGCAAGCAGCGCTGCACCGCCTACCCCCGCTATGTGGTGCAGCGCGAGCTGTTCCCGGACTTCCTCGACGCCTACCTGCCCGCGGTCCGCGCGGTCCGGTTCGGGCACCCGCTCGCCGTACCCTCGGCGGACTCGGATCTTGAAGATCTTGACTATGGACCGCTGATCAACCAGGCCAAGGCCGTCTCGCTGACCTGGTCGTTCGACGACGCGGTCACGCGCGGCGGCATCCCGATCCACCGGGGATCGCTCGCCGACGGCCTCTTCCTCGACGGGCAGGACACCGGGGCCTACCTCGCGCCGGCCGCGATCCTGGCGCCGCCGCCCTCGTCCCCGCTGTTCCACGCGGAGCCATTCGGCCCGGTCGACACGATCGTGCTGGTCGACACGGAGGCCGAGCTGCTGGCCGCGATGAACGCCAGCAACGGCGCACTGGTCGCGTCGCTCGCCTGCGACGACGAGGAGACCGGCCGGAAGCTCGGCGCGGAGCTGCGCGCGTTCAAGGTCGGCATCAACCGGCCGCGTTCCCGTGGCGATCGCGAGGAGCACTTCGGCGGCATCGGCGCGTCCTGGCGCGGCGCGTTCGTCGGCGGCGAGCTGCTCGTCCACGCCGTCACGCTGGGCCCGCCGGGCGAGCGGCTCGACGGCAACTACGACACCCCGGTGCGGTGACTTCGATGCCGTACGACGTGAACCTCTCACTGCTCTTCACCGAGTTGCCGCTGCTCGAACGCCCGCTCGCGGCCGCGGACGCCGGCTTCGACGCGGTCGAGTTCTGGTGGCCGTTCGGCACGCCCCGCCCGGATCCGCGCGACGTGGACCTGTTCGTCGGCGCGCTCTCCTTCGCCGGGGTACGACTGGTCGCGCTGAACATCTACGCCGGTGACCTTGCCGCGGGCGAGCGGGGCGTGCTCTCCCACCCGGACCGGGCCGGCGACTTCCGTGCCGGTGCCGAGGCCGCGGCCGCGATCGGGCGCGCAACCGGCTGCCGGGTGTTCAACGCGCTATACGGCAACCGGCTGCCCGGCGTCGACCCGGCCGTCCAGGACGTCACCGCGGTGCGGAACCTGGCCGAGGCCGCCCGCCTGATGCCCGGCGCGACCGTGGTGGTCGAACCACTCAACGCGCTTGAGAACCCGGACTATCCGATCCGGACCGCCGCACGGGCGATCGCGGTCTGCGACCGGGTGCGCGAGGTCTCCGGCCACACCGGCGTCAAGCTGCTGCTCGACGTCTACCACCTGCTCACCGGCGGCGACGACGTGCCGGCCGCGATCGACGCCTACGCCGGGCGGATCGGGCACGTGCAGCTCGCCGACGCACCCGGCCGCCACCAGCCCGGCACCGGCCGCCTGGACGTCGACGACCTGCTGCGCCGCCTGGACCGGGCCGGATACCGCGGCCACATCGGGCTGGAATACCGGCCGCTGGGCCCGAGCGCGGAGAGCTTCGGATGGATGAGGGGAGCGTGACGAGCATGGCGCGGATCGGCTTCATCGGCCTCGGGATCATGGGCAGCCCGATGGCCGCGAACCTGCTCTCGTCGGGGCACGAGGTCACCGGATACGACCGCAGCACGGACCGGCTCGATCAGCTCGAGCGCGCGGGCGGTGTCCGCGCCGCGTCGGCCGGCGCGGCGGTGAGCGCGGCCGACGTGGTGATCACCATGCTGCCGGACTCGCCGGACGTGGCCGCGGTCGCCGGGGAGATCACCGCTCACGGACGCCCCGGCCAGCTCTGGATCGACACCAGCAGCATCGCGCCGGCCACCGCCCGCGCGGTCGCCGCCGCCGCGCCGATGCCCGCGGTCGACGCCCCGGTCAGTGGCGGCGAGCAGAGCGCGCGCGACGGCACGCTGTCCGTCATGGCCGGCGGCCCGGCCGAGGCGTTCGCCCGCGCGAGACCGCTGCTGGACGTGGTCGGCGGCACGGTCGTGCACGTCGGCGGACCCGGCGCCGGGCAGACCGTCAAGCTCGCCAACCAGCTGATCGTGGCCGGCGTGATCGAGTTGGTGGCCGAGGCGATCGTGTTCCTGGAGGCGCACGGCGTGGACACGGACGCGGCCGTGCGCGTGCTCGCCGGCGGCCTGGCCGGCAACGCGGTCCTGGACCGGAAGGCGGCCGGCATGCTGGCCCGCTCGTTCACCCCCGGCTTCCGCGTCGACCTGCACCACAAGGACCTCGGCAACCTGGCCGCCGCAGCCCGGGACGCGGGCGTGGCCATCCCACTGGGCGCTGTGGTGGCCCAGCTGATCGGCGCGCTGCGCGCCCGCGGCCACGGCGGCCTCGACCACACGGCGCTGCTGTTGCTCGTCGAAGAGCTCTCCGGCCTGGGAAAGGCGGCATGATGCCCACGATGCCCTGCATGGAAGCGGTCGTCGGCGTGCTCGCGGACGAGGGCGTGGAGGTGGTCTTCGGCTGCCCCGGCGCCGCGATCCTGCCGCTCTACGCGGCGCTGCGCACGTCAGCGATCCGGCACCTGATAGTGCGCCACGAGGAGGGCGCCACGCACATGGCCGACGGCTGGGCGCGCACCACCGGCCGGGCCGGCGTCGCGATCGGCACGTCCGGGCCGGCCGGCACCAATATGATCACCGGCCTCTACACCGCGATCGCGGACTCGATCCCGATGGTCTGCCTGACCGGCCAGGCACCGACCACCAAGCTGCACCAGGAGGCGTTCCAGGCCGTCGACATCGTGGAGATCGCCCGCCCGGTCACGAAGTGGGCGGTCCAGGTGCGCGAGGCCGCACAGGCGCCGTGGATCATCCGGGAGGCGTTCCGGGTCGCGCACAGCGGCAGGCCCGGCCCGGTCCTGGTGGACCTGCCGCTGGACGTGCAACGACAGGAGATCGTCTGGGAGCCGACGCTGTCCGCGCGCCTGCCGATCGTCCCGGCCGCGCCGCACGGCCCCTCGGTCGAGGCCGCGCTCGACATGCTGCTGTCGGCCGAACGCCCGCTGCTGCTGGCCGGCGGCGGGGTGATCCTGGCCGCCGCCACCGGCGTGCTGCGCGAGGTGGCCGAACTGCTGCGGATTCCGGTCCAGGTGACGCTGATGGGCAAGGGCGCGCTCCCGGAGGACCACGCGCTCTTCGCCGGCATGACGGGCATCCAGACCACCACGCGGTACGGCAACGCCTCCTTCCTGGAATCCGACCTGGTCCTGGCCGTGGGCGCCCGGTTCGGCGACCGGCACACCGGCGACCTGGCCGTCTACCGGGGCGCGCGCCGGTTCATCCACGTGGACGTGTCGCCGCTGCAGCTCGGCCGGGTCTTCGGACCGGACCTGGGCGTGGTCTCGGACGCGCGACTGTTCCTGGAGGCGCTGCTCGCCGCGGCCCGTCGCCGCGGTCCGCGCCGGTCCACGGGGGAGTGGGTGTCGAGGGTGGGGGCGCTGCGTGCGACGCTGAACCGCCGGGACGACTTCGACGACCTGCCGATCAAGGCGCCGCGCGTGTTCCGGGAGATCAACGCGCACTACGGTCCGGAGACGTACTTCGTCACCGCGATCGGGCTCTACCAGATCTGGTCCGGCCAGTTCCAGGCTACGTTCCGGCCGCGGCACTACCAGGTGTGCGGCCAGGCCGGGCCGCTCGGCTGGGAGATCCCGGCCGCGATCGGCGTGAAGACCGCCCGCCCGGACGCCACCGTGGTCGCGGTGATCGGCGACTACTCGTTCCAGTTCCTGGTCGAGGAACTGGCCGTCGCCGCGCAGTACGACATCCCGTTCGTATTGGTCATGCTCAACAACGAGTACCTCGGCCTGATCCGGCAGGCGGAGACCGGCTACGGCATGAACTACGAGGTCGACATCCACTACGACGCCTTCGGCACGGACAACGTGGCGATCATGGAGGCCTACGGCTGCTCCGGGCGCCGGGTGACCGAGCCGGACGCGATCGCGGACGCGCTGGACTGGGCGGACAAGGAGGCCCGCCGCACCCGCCGCCCGGTCCTGGTGGAGGTCATGATCGACCGGGAGTCCGGCACCGCGCACGGCACCGCCATCGACGCGGTGCACGAGTGATCGGGACGGTTTCTCGCAGACTGTATGCTGGATGCTCTCGCGACACTGCGCGACACCGCGCACACGTGGCACTTCGGGAGGACCCGGATGGACACCGCCTCGACGGCCCGCGAGGCCCGCAGCGTGCGTCAGCCCCTGGAGCGCCCGGTCCCACTGCGCCAGGCGGCCTACGACGTGATCGCTGAGATGATCATCGCCGGCGAGCTGCAGCCCGGCGAGCACCTGGTGGAGAAGGACCTCGCCGCCCAGCTCGGCGTGTCCCGCCAGCCGGTCCGTGAGGCGCTGCAACGCCTGCACACCGAGGGCTGGGTCGACCTGCGGCCCGCCCTCGGCGCGTTCGTGCACGTCCCCACCGACGACGAGGCCGATCAGCTGCTCGCCACCCGCACACTGCTGGAGGCCGAGTCCGCCCGGCTGGCCGCGAAGAACGCCACGCCCGAGCAGATCGCCCACCTGTGGGAGCTGCAGCGTGCCGGCGAGAAGGCGCTGGCCGAGGACGACCAGGAGGGCCTGGTCAAGGCCAATGCCACGCTGCACGCCCACGTCGCCACCATGTCCGGCAACCGGGTCCTGGCCGGCCTGATCGCCCAGGTCGACCGCCGCGTCCGGTGGTACTACCGGCCGATCGCGCGCTCCCGTGGCGCCGAGGCGTGGGACGAGCACCGCGCACTGATCGAGGTCATCGCAAGTCGTAACGGCAAGAAGGCCTCGGACATGATGCGCCGTCACACCGAACGCACCCGCGAGTCCTATCACGATCGGGCGTGACGGTGGTGGCACGCGGCCGGTGACGAGGTTGACGCCCCCGGCCGCGTGCTCAGGTGATCTCGGTCGGCCACCGGCCGCTCACCGGCGGGACGGCGCCGCCCCGGGCCGGTGCCCGCGCGTCCGGCGGCCGTGAGCGGAACGACCGGTACGAGAACGGTCCGCCGTGCGATTCGCGGGACCGTCTCCCAGGCAGTCGAATCCGCTACTTGTACATCGTCTGATTCATCGTGCCCGGTGCGTAGGCGTCCGGGTCGACCCAGACGTTGATCAGGGAGGGCAGGCCGGACTCGCGGGCCCGGCGCAGTGCCGGTGCGATGTCCTCCGGGTTGCGCACCTCCTCGCCGTGACCGCCGAGCATCCGGGCGAACTCGTCGTAGCGGACGTCGCCGAGCGTGTTGCCGACCCGGCCGCGGGCCTCGCCGTACTTGCGCATCTGGCCGTAGCGGATCTGGTTCATCGAGGAGTTGTTGCCGACCACGCCGACGAACGGCAGGTTGAAGCGGACCAGCGTCTCGAAGTCCCAGCCGGTGAGGCTGAACGCGCCGTCACCGAAGAGCGCCACCACCTCCTTGTCCGGCCGCGCGTACTTCGCCGCCATCACGAACGGGATGCCGACGCCGAGCGTGCCGAGTGGTCCCGGGTCCATCCAGTGGCCGGGCGACTTCGGCTGCACCACGCCGCCGGAGAACGTGACGATGTCGCCACCGTCGCCGATGTAGATCGAGTCCTCGGTGAGGAACTCGTTGATCTCGTGCGCCAGCCGCAGCGGGTGGATCGGCGAGGCGGTGGACAGCTGGCGGGGGAGCCGCTTCTCGTAGGCCGCGGTCTCCTGCGCGCGCAGCTCGTCGAACCAGGCCTTGCGGTTCACGAAGCTGCCGGCGGCGGTGACCGCGGCCAGGATCGACCCGGGGTCACCGACCAGGCCGAGGTCGACGTCCCGATTCTTGCCGACGGTGCGGTAGTCCATGTCGATCTGGACCACGGTGGCCGACGCGGGCAGGCGCCGTCCGTACCCCATCCGGAAGTCGAAGGGTGTGCCCACGATCAGGATCAGGTCGGCGTTGGAGAAGGCGTAGCGGCGGGACAGGCTGAAGTGGTGCGGGTCGCCGGGCGGGAGCGTGCCGCGGGCCGACCCGTTCATGAAGACCGGCACGTCGAGCGAGCGCGCGAAGTCGATCGCCGCCTGGGATCCGCGCCCGGTCCAGACCTGCGAGCCGAGCAGCACGCACGGCTTCGACGAGCGTGACAGCAGCCCGGCCAGCTTCTCGATCGACGCCGGGTCGCCGATGCTCTTCGTCGTGGTCCGGTAGGACGCGGGGATCACCGCGGAGGACAGCGGCACCTCGTTGTCCAGCACGTCGCGCGGGATCTCCAGGAACGACGGGCCGGGGGCGCCCGCGTAGCACTCCCGGAACGCCATCGACACCATGTCGGCCACGCGCGCGGTGTGCGGCACGGTCGCGGCGAACTTCGTGATCGGCGCCATCATGTCCACGTGTGGCAGGTCCTGCAGCGAGCCCATCCGGTGCTGGGAGAGCGCGCCCTGGCCGCCGATGAGCAGCATCGGGCTCTCCGCGCGGAACGCGTTGGCGACGCCGGTGACCGCGTCCGTGGTGCCGGGACCGGCGGTGACGACCGCGCAGCCGGGCCGGCCGGTGATCCGCGCGTAGCCGTCGGCCGCGTGCGCCGCGACCTGCTCGTGCCGCACGTCGACGACGGAGATGCCCTCGTCGACACAGCCGTCGTAGATGTCGATGATGTGCCCGCCGCAGAGCGTGAAGATGACGTCGACGCCCTCGGCCTTGAGAGCCTTGGCGACCAGGTGCCCGCCAGAGATGTTCTCCCCGTCCCGGCTGGGTTCCCTGAGGATCGCCTCGGTGGCGGCGGAGTCGGAGGTCGGCACTGCCTGAACCATGGTTCTCAACCCCTTATCGAACGAAACATTGCATACCGTATGCCGTACACAGCATCGTCACCCATCGACACGTGTCTGTCCAGACCTTCTAGTGGCAACGACCACTCGATCGACTACTGCATACAAAAGCCTGTATTCTTGGATACGGCCACGGTGGATCAAACGCCGTGGCGGGTATACGACCTCATCTGGAGGTGATGGCCTCATGCGCGATACACCGATCCGGCGCTTCCTGGCCGGACTGAAACAGCCGAGCGGGTTCAACGCCGACGGGCGGCCACTCGGCACCGGCCTGGCCGCCGCGCTGCGCACGCAGCGCGACGACCGGCCGGCCGTCGTCGAGATGTCCGAACACGCCGACGACCAGGAGATGCTCAACCGTTAGCGTCCGCGTCGACCAGGTCGGCGGGCTCTACCGGGACCCGCCGGCCGTCTCGCGCCGACTTGATCAGGCTGGCCGCGGTGGTGATCGCCAGCGTGCCGACGATGACGCCGAGCGACACCAGGATGGGGATCTCCGGCGCCCATTCGACGCCGTCGTGGTGCAGCGCCTCCAGCACCAGCTTGCCACCGATGAACGCGAGGATGATGGCCAGGCCCTTGCTGAGATAGACCAGCCGGTCGAGCAGCGCGCCGATCAGGAAGTAGAGCTGCCGCAACCCCATCAGCGCGAACGTGTTCGCCGCGAATACCAGGTACGGCTCCTGGGTCAGCCCGAAGATCGCCGGGATCGAGTCCAGCGCGAACAGCAGGTCCGTGGTGCCGATCGCGATGATCACGATCAGCATCGGCGTCACCATCCGCCGCCCGTCCACCCGGGTCAGCACCGCGCCGCCCACATAGGAGCGGGTGGTCGGCAGAATCCGCCGGGCGAACCGCAGCGCCACATTCTCCGAGAACTCGTCCTCCTCCTGCGGTCCCACCAGCTTGATCGCGGTGTAGACCAGGAACGCACCGAAGATGTAGAACAGCCAGTCGAAGCGCTGCACCGCGGAGGCACCGACCGCGATGAACGCGCCGCGCAGCAGCAGTGCCAGCACGATCCCGACCAACAGCACCTGCTGCCGGTACCGGTGCGGCACCGCGAACCGGCTCATGATGATCAGGAACACGAACAGGTTGTCCACGCTCAGTGAGTATTCGGTGAGCCATCCGGCGAAGAACTCGCCGGATGAGCCGCCACCGGCCGTCGCCGCCACGCCTGCGCCGAACGCTATCGCGGCCAGCACGTAGAACGTCACCCACGCCACGCACTCGCGGAACGACGGCTCGCGCGGGTTGCGGTGCACCAGCACGAAGTCGAGCGCGATCATCAGCGCGAAACCGGTCACGGTCACGGTCCAGACCCACGCGGGTACGTTCATGACCGCGGCCTCCGGAGTCGCTCCCGCAGCCAGAGGAAGCCGATCGCGTAGCCCGCGCTCACCAGGCCCTGGAACGCGAGGAACGCGAGCACGTCATCCGGCGCGGCCAGCCGCCCGGACAGCGCCAGCGTGTAGGCCACCTCGTGCACCAGCCGGGCCAGTGGAAACGCGACCAGCCAGAACAGCGCGACGGTGGCGAAGACGGCCGGCCGTACCACCCGTCGCGCGGCCAGCAGCTCGAACCCGGCCCCGGCCAGGCCGAGCGGCACCGCGAGCCCCAGCCCACCGGCCAGCGCGTGCCCGGCCGACGAGTCGATCAGTCCGACCAGCAGGCCCGCGACCAGCCCGGACCCGGCACCGATCAGCGCGCCGGTGATCAGCGGCGACCGGCTTCCCTGCATCGTGACCGTGACCATCAGCCCACGACCACGCCGAAGCGGACCAGGCTGTAGATCAGCATGCCGAGGTAGAAGACCGCCCCGAAGCCGATCACCAGGTTCTGGAGTATGGACGGCCTGATCGGCTTGGGCAGCATCAGGTTGTTGACCAGCAGCAGCACCACGCAGTAGGCGCCCATCGCGAACGTGGACAGGAACGCGAGCAGGTCCAGGATCGCGCCCGGCCCGTCCGCCGGCCCGAACAGCAGGATCAGGATGCCGAACGTGATGACGCCCCAGAGGAACCCGGCATAGAGGTGCGACATCCGGAACCGCTTCGCGCCCGGCACGAAGTGGTACGTCATGTCCGCCTGCCCGCGGGAGAACGAGTCGAACAGCCCGAGCGTGGCGTTCAGCCCGATCAGCGCGATGAAGCCGAGGAAGATCCCGTGCAGCACCGGCGCGCCGGCCGAGGCGAAGCTGTCCGCCATCGCGTTCAGCGACGCCTCCCGCTCACCGCTCTCGATCAGCGCGCCCACGTTCGGGTTCTCCCGCGCCGCGGCCTGGGCCAGCACGGTGAACGAGACGGTGACCAGCATGGTGATGCCCCAGAACAGCAGCACCGCGTCGAACGTGACCCACCGCCGCCAGCCCTTCCACTTCTTCAGCTCGGCCGGATCGTCGGTGTCGAACATGAAGCCGCGGGACGGCATCCTCTCCTCACCGCCGGCGCCGCGCAGACCGCGGACCTTCGGCAGGTGTGCGCCCATGCCGGCGCCGGAGTCACGAAGGTGCAGCGTGTACCACATCTGTTGCATGCCGGACGGCCCGGCGAACGCGATCGACCCGACCAGGATCGGGAACCAGGTCTCCGACATGGCGGTGTCCGGCAGGTAGCCGAACGCGAACATGCCGGCCAGCGTGGAGCCCAGGTCGGACAGGTTGCCGACCATCGACGCGACCACCGCGGTGCCGGCCACCAGCAGGCCGATGAGCAGGCCGAGCAGGTTCTCCAGCACGTTGTAGATGACCTTCGCGAGGCTGAACAGGATGCCTACGCAGATCAGTGCCACACAGGCGGTCACGGTCCAGGGGATGCCGGTTATCGACTCGAACGCGGCCGCACCGGCGGAGAGGTGACCGGGCCAGATGTAGACCAGGATCGCCACGGTGAAGAAGAACCACATCAGTGGCTTGAACACGCGGGCCGCGCCGAAGAAGATGCTCTCCCCGGTCGCCATCGCGTACCGGGCCATCTCCAGCATGACGAAGGCCTGCAGCGTCACGCCGATCAGGAACAGCCAGCGGATCTCCGGCCCGAAGACCAGGACCAGGCGTGGCCACATGTACGACTCGCCCATGCCGACGCCGAGCGCGACCAGGAACACGGTCGGCCCGAGCAGGTGGATGGACGGCGGCGGGTCGGGAAGTTCGCGGATCGGCATCGGTTCCAGGCGTCCGGCCTGCCAGACGCGCTCCGGTTGGGTGTCCGTGACGGTGGTGGGGGTCTGTTGTCGTGAGTCCACGCTGGGCCTCCTGAAGCGGTGATCCGCGTTGAGTCACGGCCCGGGAGAGGGACGTCGGCCGGGCCGGCGGTGCGCGGGCCGGCCGACGCGCGGGGCCAGCCCACCGGGTGGTTCTCAGAGGTGGCCGGCCCCGCGTGCCCAGCGGTACTTCGCGCCCAGCACCGCGACCGGCTTCTCGGTCGTGTACGGGTAGGCCACGATCCCGTTGCGGTAGAGGTGCTCGCTGGCCTCCTCCACCTCGACGTCACCGGACAGCGACGCCACGATCGGCTTGTGCACGCCCTTGGCCCGGAACTCCTCGACGACCTCGACCACCAGCCGCGCGAAGACCATCGGCGGCGTGACGATCGTGTGCCAGTAGCCCAGGATCAGCGCGTGCACGCGCGGGTCGGACAGTCCCAGCGCGATGGTGTTCCGGTATGTCCGCGGCGGCTCGCCCCCGGTGATGTCCACCGGGTTGCCGGCCGCCCCGAACGGCGGGATGAACGCCCGGAACGCCGCGTCGAGATCCTCCGGGATGGTCATCAGCGACAGCCCGTTCTCCACGCACGCGTCGGAGAGCAGCACGCCGGACCCGCCCGCGCCCGTGATGATCACGACGTTCTCGCCCTGCGGCGTGGGCAGCAGCGGGATGCCGCGCGCGTATTCCAGCATGTCGTTGAGCCCCGGCGCCCGGATCACGCCGGACTCGCGCAGGATGTCGTCGTAGACGCGGTCGTTGCCGGCCAGCGCGCCGGTGTGCGAGGACGCCGCGCGGGCACCCTGCTCGGTCCGGCCCGCCTTGAGCACCACGACCGGCTTCTCCCGCGAGACCCGCTTCGCGGCGGCGGCGAACGCGCGGCCGTCCTTCAGGTCCTCCAGGTGCATGGCGATCAGGTTCGTGTCGTCGTCGTGCTCGAAGAAGACCAGCAGGTCGTCCTCGTCGATGTCCGCCTTGTTGCCGACGCCGACGATCGCGGAGACGCCCATCCCGCTGGACCGGCTGAACCCGAGGATCGCCATGCCGATGCCGCCGGACTGCGAGGAGAGCGCTACCCCGCCGCGTACGTCGTAGGGCGTGCAGAACGTGGCGGAGAGCCGCAGCGGCGTGTAGTAGTAGCCGTAGATGTTCGGCCCGAGGATGCGCACGCCGTGCCGGCGCGCGATCGCGACCACCTCGTCCTGCAGTTCGATGTTGCCCGTCTCGCCGAAGCCGGACGGGATCAGGATCGCGCCGGCCACACCCTTCGCGCCGGCCTCCGCCAGTGCGCGCGGGACCAGGGCGGCGGGAATCGCGAAGACGGCTACGTCCACGTCACCCGGCACGTCCGCGATCGAGCGGAACGCCTTGCGCTCCAGGATCTCGCTCGCCTTCGGGTTGATCGGGTAGATCTCGCCCTGATAGCCGCCGTTGACCAGGTTGCGCATCACGGAGTTGCCGATCTTCCCGGCCTCGGCGGACGCGCCGATCACCGCGATCGACGCGGGCCGCATGATCCGGTTCATCGACGCGAGGATGTCCTGGTCCGGGATCCGTTCCGGCGTCGTCATGTGCGCGGAGACCAGCATGCGCACGTCCAGCGCGGTGGCCCGCTCGGTGTCGGCCAGGACCGGGTTGAGGTCGACCTCGGCCAGCTCCGGGAAGTCGGTGACCAGGTCGCCGACGCGCACGAGCAGGTCGGTCAGCAGGTCCAGGTTCGCGCCCGCGGCACCCCGCACGCCGCGCAGGATCTCCGCCGCCGCGATGCCGTCCACCATGGACCGGGCGGTGTCCGGGTCGACGGGTGCCAGGCGGAACGTGACGTCCTTGAGCACCTCGACCAGCACGCCACCCAGCCCGAACGCCACGATCTTGCCGAACGTCGGGTCGGTCACCGCGCCGACGATCACCTCGTGGCCGCCGGACAGCTGCTGCTGCACCTGCACCCCGAGGATCCGCGCCTGCGGGTCGTGGTCCAGCGCCGCGCTCACGATCCGCGCGAAACCGGCCGTGGCCTCCTCTGCCGACCGCACGCCGACCAGCACGCCGCCGGCCTCGGTCTTGTGCAGGATGTCCGGTGACACGATCTTCAGCACCACCGGGAAGCCGATCTCCGTCGCGCGGGCCGCGACCTCCTCCGCGTTCGTCGCCAGCGCCTCGCCGGGCGTGGCGATGCCGTAGGCGGACGCGATCTCCCGGCCCTCCGGCGCGGTCAGCGCCTCCCGGCCCTCGGCCAGCGCGGCGTCGAGGATCCGGCGCACGGTTGCGGTGTCATAGCTCATCGGGACTCCCTCAGATCGCGCGCGCCGCGCGCAGCTCGTCGACCGTGGATGTGTCGTAACCGATCTCGCCCAGAACCTCGGCCGTGTGCTCGCCGAGCAGCGGCGACCGGGTGATCTCCACCGGCGAGTCGGAGAGCTTGATCGGACAGCCGACCGTCTTGTACGGCCCGCGCTCCGGATGCTCGACCTGCACCACCGTGCCCAGCTCCGCGAGGGTGGCGTCCTCGATCAGTTCGCGGGTGGACAGGATCGGCCCGCACGGCACGTTCCGCGCGTTGAGCAGCTCCATCACCTCCCACTTGGTGTGCCGCTCGGTCCACTCCTCGATCAGCGCGAACGCCTTGTCCAGCTTGTCGAGCCGGGCCTCGGGCGTGGCCCACCGCGGGTCCGCGGCCAGCTCCGGGTGGCCGATGAGCTCCGCGATCGGTGCCCAGCCGACCGGCTGGATGATCACGTAGATGTAGTCGTTCGGCCCGCCGGGGGAGCAGCGCACGGCCCAGCCGGGCTGGCCGCCGCCGGACGCGTTGCCGGAGCGTGGGACCTCGGCGCCGGACGGCTGGTGCGGATATTCGCCGAGCGGGCCGTGCGCGAGGCGCTGCTGGTCTCGCAGCTTCACCCGGCACAGGTTCAGCACCGCGTCCTGCATGGCCACCTGCACGCGCTGCCCACGGCCGGTGCGGGCCCGCTGCAGCAGTGCCGCGAGGATGCCGGCGACCAGGTGGATGCCGGTGCCGGAGTCGCCGATCTGCGCGCCGGTCGCGGTGGGCGGCCCGTCCGTGAAGCCGGTGGTGGCCATCGAGCCGGCCATCGCCTGCGCGATCACCTCGTAGGCCTTGAAGTTCGCGTAGCGCCCCGGCCCGAAGCCCTTGATCGACGCGTACACCAGGCCGGGGTTGATCTCCTGCAGCCGCTCCCAGGAGAAGCCGAAGCGGTCGACCACACCGGGACCGAAGTTTTCCACCAGGACGTCGGCCTTCTCCACCAGGCGGGTGAAGACCTCCTTTCCCTGACCGCTCTTCATGTTGAGGGTGATGCTGCGCTTGTTGCCGTTCAGCATCGTGAAGTAGAGGCTGTCCACGCCGGGCACGTCGCGCAGCTGGCTGCGCGTGATGTCGCCGGTGCCGGGCGCCTCCAGCTTCACCACGTCAGCGCCGAGCCAGGCCAGGATCTGGGTGGACGAGGGTCCGGACTGCACATGTGTCATGTCGAGGACCCGGATGCCCTCGAGCGCCTTCTCCATGAGGGACCTCCTGTGGCGACCGCCGCCGGGCGGAACCGAAGATTGCATACCGTATGGGGTAGGCAATATCGTGCTCCTCATCACACGATGTGTCCAGAGGATCGCCGCACGTTTCGTAGACGTAGATCGATTGATCGGAGGTCGGCGGATGGACCTGTTCGAGCACCAGGCACACGCGCTCTTCGCCCGGCACGGCATCCCCACCGGCCGCCGGCACCTGGCCAGGACGCCCGCGGAGGCGGCCGCGGCGGCCTCCGCGATCGGCGGCCCGGTCGTCGTGAAGGCGCAGGTCAAGACGGGTGGCCGGGGCAAGGCCGGCGGGGTGCGACTCGCACCGGGGCCGGACGAGGCCGCGACCGTGGCCGCGGGCATCCTCGGCATGGACATCCACGGCCACACCGTCCACTCCGTCCTGGTCACCGAGGCGAGCGAGATCGCGGCGGAGTTCTACGTCGCGCTGCTGCTCGACCGTGCGGCCGGCGGCTTCCTGGCGCTGCTCTCCCGCGCCGGCGGCATGGACGTCGAGTCGGCCCCGCCGGAGTTGCTGACCCGGGCGCCGATCGACGTGGAGACCGGCCTCACCGACGAACACGCGCACCGCCTCGTCGCCGACTCCGGTCTGCCGTCGCAGGTCGCGCCCGTGCTGACCGCGCTGTGGCGGCTACTGCACGCGGAGGACGCCACGCTCGCCGAGATCAACCCGCTCGCCCGCCTGAGCGACGGCACGATCCGCGCGCTGGACGGCAAGGTCACGCTGGACGGCAACGCGGCGTTCCGGCAGCCGCAGCGCGCCAGCCTGGCCGGCCTCGCCGCCACCGACCCACGCGAGGCCGCGGCGGCCCGCAAACACCTCAACTACGTCAAACTGGACGGCACTGTCGGCGTGATCGGCAACGGCGCCGGCCTGGTGATGAGCACGCTCGACGTGGTCGCCCGCGCCGGTGCCGCACCGGCGAACTTCCTCGACATCGGCGGCGGCGCGTCCGCCCGGGTGATGGCCGACAGCCTGGAGATCGTGCTCAGCGACCCGGACGTCACCGCCGTGCTGGTCAACGTCTTCGGCGGGATCACCGCCTGCGACGCGGTCGCGGACGGCATCCTCCAGGCCTACTGGCAGCTCACCGACGGCGGGCGACCGCTGCGCGCGCCGCTGATCGTGCGGCTGGACGGCAACAACGCGGAACGCGGGCGCCGGATGCTCGCGGCCGCGGCCCTCCCCGGCGTGCTCGCCGCGGAGACGATGGACGGCGCGGCGACGCTCGCCGCCGCCACGGCCCGGCAGGAGGCGGCCTGACATGGCGATCTTTCTCACCGAGCAGAGCAGGATCATGGTCCAGGGCATCACGGGTACGGAGGGCACCCGCCACACCCGTCGCATGGTCGCCGCCGGCACCACTGTGGTCGCCGGCGTCGTTCCCGGCCGCGACGGCGAGCGCCGCGACGGCATCCCGGTCTTCGGCGACGTCCCCGCCGCGGTCGCCGCGACCGGCGCGGACACCTCCGTCGTGCTGGTCCCGCCGCGCTTCGCCAAGGCCGCGGTGCTGGCCGCGGTGGACGCCCGGGTGCGGCTGATCGTGGTGATCACAGAGGGCATCCCGGTGCACGACACCGTCGAGTTCACCGCGCGGGCCCGCGCGGCCGGCGTGCGCGTGGTCGGGCCGAACTGTCCCGGTCTGATCTCCCCCGGGCGGTCGAACGCCGGCATCATCCCGGCCGACATCGCCGAGCGCGGCCGGATCGGCCTGGTCAGCAAGAGCGGCACGCTCACCTACCAGCTGATGCACGAGCTGCGCGACCTCGGCTTCACCACCTGCGTCGGCATCGGCGGCGACCCGGTCGTGGGCACCACGCACATCGACTGCCTGGCCGCGTTCCAGGACGACCCGGAGACCGAGGCGATCGTCCTGATCGGAGAGATCGGCGGCGACGCGGAGGAACGGGCCGCGGACTACATCGCGGCGCACGTGACCAAGCCGGTCGTCGGATACGTCGCCGGCTTCACCGCGCCGCCGGGCCGCACCATGGGCCACGCCGGCGCGATCGTCTCCGGCTCGTCCGGCACGGCCGCGGCCAAGAAGGCGGCGCTGGAGGCCGCGGGCGTCACGGTCGGCACCACGCCCACGGAGACGGCCCGGCTGATGCGCGACCTGCTGGCGCGTTGCTGACATCTCTTCTACCTGGGAGGATCCGATGGCCACCCGCGAGATCCGAGACCTCTACGGCCGGCACTACCGGGTCGGCGAGACCGACCGGCAACTTCTCGGCCGTCCCCGTGCCGTCCTGCTCGCCACCGCCTGCGCCGCCATGGCCGCGGTCGGTCTTCTGCAGTACGGCTTCGCGGCCGCGCTGCCCGTGCTCGACCCCACCTTCCCGCACACCGAACCGCTGGCCGCGCTCGCGGTCTGGGTCGCCTGCCAGGCCGTGAGCGCACCACTCGCGGCCGTGCTCTACCGCCGCCTCCGCGGGTCGCCGGCGGTGCCGCTGCTCGCCGCGGCCGTGCTCTCCGGCACCGCGCTGCTCACGATCGCGTACGCGCACACGTTGCCCGCGCTGGTCCTCGGCTACGGCGTGCTCGGCGGCCTCGGCGCCGGCCTGACCTATCTGACCTGCATCGCCGTGGTCACCGAGTGGTACCCGGAGCGCACCGCGGCCCGCGCCGGGCTGGTCAGCGGCGCGTTCGCACTCGGCTCCGCGCCCGTGGCCGTGCTGGCCGGAACCGGCTTCTTCACCGTGGCCGCGATCGTGGTCGCGGCCGTGCTCGCCGGCTCCGCCATCGTGCTGCGCAAGCCGCCCCGCCACTGGTGGCCGCCCGCGATCGACCCGCAGCGCTGGGCCGTCGACCGCGCGCTCAACCCGAGCATCCCGCACAACATCCCGGCCGTGCGCCGGTGGTCAGCGGCGACCGCGGCCCGCAGCGCCGCGCTGCCCGCCATCTGCGTGGTCGTGGTGCTCACCTCCACGCTCGCGCTGTTCGACCTGGCCTATCTCGGCGGCTACGGCCAGGCCCCGGCGATCGCCGCGCTCGCGGCCGCGGCCGGCCTGGGACGCGCCTCGACCGGGACGCTCTCCGACCGGCTCGGCCGGCGGCGGACGCTCGGCGTCGCGCTCGCGCTCGGCGGCGTCGCCCAGTTCGGGCTGCTCACGGCGGTGCACGCACGCTCGACCGCCGGAGCGGTGCTGTTCGGTGCGCTGGCCGGTGCCGGCGTCGGCACCGGATATTCACTGCTGGTCGCGCTCGTCCGTGACTTCTTCGGCGGCGACGCGCTGATCCCGATCTACGGCATCGCCTACGCGGGCAAGGCGATCGGCGGCGTGGCCGGTGTGGTGCTGGCCGCGGTACTGCTCGGTGCCGCACCGAGCGCGACCCTGATCACGGCCGTCGCCGGGCTGGCCGGCCTGTGCACGGCGGCCCTGACATTGACGCTGCACCAGCCCGGCCGCCCGAGGACGCTGCCCACAGCGTCCTGACGGGCGGCCGGTCGGTGGAAGGCCAGGTCAGCTTGTTTGACAGGTGACGGTGGGCCAGGTCCAGTTGCCGTTGGCCATGATGGTGACGCCGAAGTTGTTGCCGTTGCCGTTGGGCCGGGCGGTGACCGCGCCGGTCGTGCCGGTGACCGCGGCGTTCCAGCTGTTCTGGATGCTCTGGCCGCCGTTGAGGTTGAGCGTGACGGTCCAGTTGCTGCTGGCGTTGCTGACGGCGACGTTGAGGTTGTACCGGTCGCCGTACTGGTCACCGGCCGACAGCGTCGCGGTGCAGTTGCCGCCGCCGGGGTTACCGGGGCCGGGTGTGGTCGGGTTCGGGTTGCCGCCGCCGCTGCCCTCGCGGACCGTGATGTCGGAGCTGCCCTGGCTCTGGTAGCCCTCGGTCGCCATGATCTGGTAGCTGTGGTTGGTGCCGAGGGTCAGGCCGGCGCGGGCCCAGGCGTCGAAGTGGTTCGCGGTGGTGATGGTGCCGCTGCTGCGCTTCTGCTGGCGGACGCTCCAGAACTGGTAGAACGTGCAGCGGTCGCCGTCGATGCAGGGCTGGTTCACCCGCTGGCTGCGCAGGATGTCGTAGGTGCCGCCGTCGGTGGTGACGGTGCCGTACCGCGTGGCGCCGGTGCTCGGGTTGTAGCTGCCGAAGTTCTCCACCACGTAGTACTCGATGAGCGGGTTGCGCGTCCATCCGTACAGCGCGAGGTAGGTGTTGTTGTTCCCGGGGTTGTAGGTGCCGGAGTAGGTGACGGTCCGGCGGCTGCCGGTGGCCCAGCCCTTGCCGCCGACCCAGTTGTTGGTGCTGCGGTCCCAGCTGCTGGAGTACCTCCCGTCGGCGCGCAGCGTCATGCTCGCGTTGCCGCTGTCCTTCCAGAACGAGAAGAAGTAGCCGTTGTGGGTGCCGGTGGTGTTCGAGCTGACGGTCCGGTCGGCCTCGGCGTGCGCGGTGCCGGTCAGGACGGTGCCGGTGATCGCGATCGCGACGGCGCAGGCGGCGCCGAGAAGCATCCGGATGCGGCCGCGGCGGGTTTTGTCGCTCATGCTCCTGCGTCCTCCTTATCGACAGACGTTTATGTCTATCGACGGTCATCGTAGGATCGCCCTCATCGCCTTGGCAACAATTCCCGGAAATAATCCGGAAACACGTCGCACGATTCCTCTGGCCGATGACACGCACGCTGCCGGTGATCACAAGTCACCGACGCTGGAAGCCCGAAACTTCCGGAAACTTTCGAAAACCAAACCATCGAGGTGGGTACGCTGTTGCGCCGCACGGAACGGGCAGCGCTAACGTTGATCGGTTGTGTCATGACGTGTGAGCCGCGGAAGAGGTCGATGAGTTGAGTGCCCCGGTGACGGCTGCGTCGCGTGATGTCGTGCGAGAGGCGGGCCGGCGCAGGACGTTCGCCGTCATCTCCCACCCCGACGCCGGAAAGTCGACGCTGACCGAGGCGCTGGCGCTGCACGCGCGCGTGATCGGCCAGGCCGGCGCCGTGCACGGCAAGGGCGAGCGGCGCGGCACCGTGTCCGACTGGATGGCGATGGAGCGCGACCGCGGCATCTCGATCACCTCGGCCGCCCTGCAGTTCGCCTACGGCGACGTCGTCGTGAACCTGCTCGACACCCCCGGTCACGCCGACTTCTCCGAGGACACCTACCGGGTGCTGACCGCGGTCGACTGCGCGGTCATGCTGCTCGACGCCGCCAAGGGCCTGGAGCCGCAGACGCTCAAGCTGTTCGAGGTCTGCCGGCAGCGCCAGATCCCGGTCATCACGTTCATCAACAAGTGGGACCGGCCCGGCCAGGACGCGCTCGCGCTGCTCGACGAGATCGAACGCCGCATCCAGCTCACCCCGGCGCCGCTGAACTGGCCGGTCGGCGTGGCCGGGCACTTCCACGGGCTCGTCGACCGCGACACCGGCGGCATGATCCGGTTCGAGCGCGCGCCCGGCGGCGCCGGCATCGCCGTCGAGGAACACCTCGACACCGAAGAGGCCGCCCGGCGGTACGGTGCCGACTGGACCACCGCGGTCGAGGAGCTGGAGCTGCTCACCCTATCCGGCGCCGAGCACGACGAGGAGGCGTTCCACGCCGCCCGCAGCACACCGGTGCTGTTCGGCGCCGCCGTCTCCAACATCGGCGTCCGGCAGCTGCTGGACGTGCTGGTCGAGATGGCACCGGCGCCGGCCGCGCGGCCCACCGTCGACGGCGGCAGCCGGGCGCTGGAGTCCGACTTCTCCGGCTTCGTCTTCAAGATCCAGGCGAACATGGACCCGTCCCACCGCGACCAGGTCGCGTTCGTGCGGGTCTGCTCCGGCAAGTTCACCCGCGGCATGATCGTCTCGCACGGCACCACGGGCCGGCCGTTCACCACGAAGTACGCGCAGCAGATCTTCGGCCGCGACCGGGACACGCTCGACGAGGCGTACCCGGGCGACGTGATCGGCCTGGTCAACGCGACCGCGCTCGGCATCGGCGACACGCTGCACACCGGCCCGAAGGTGCGCTTCCCCGCGCTGCCCGCGTTCCCGCCGGAGCACTTCGCGGTCGTGCGCGCGGTCGACTCCTCCACGTTCAAGCGCTTCCGCCGCGGCATCGAACAGCTCGACGCCGAGGGCGTGGTCCAGGTGCTGCGCTCCGAGCTGCGCGGCGAGCAGGCCCCGGTGCTGGCCGCGGTCGGCGTGATGCAGTTCGAGGTGGCCGTGCACCGCCTCGCCGCCGAGTTCGGCGTCCGCACCACGCTCGACCGCCTGCCGTTCGAGTTCGCCGTCCGCACCACCCCGGCCGGCCGCGACGAGTTGCAGTCCGAGTCCGGCGTCGAGGTCCTCCGCCGCACCCAGGACGACGCCCTCCTCGCCCTCTTCCCCAACCCGTACCGCCTCCGCGCCGTCGCCGCCCGCCACCCCGGCGTCCCCCTGGAGCCGCTCACCGGCGACAACTGACCGGCCACAGACCCCGGCCGTGACCGGGAGCCGATGACCGCGGCGGCGTGGCACGACCTGCCCACCGCGTCCGTGACGGCTCGCCGCCCGGCTGGGCGTCGGGCCGGCCGGCTGGGCGTCGGGCCGGCCGGCTGGGCGTCGGGCCGCCGGTGATCGCTGAGCGGCCGATGTGACGGATGCCGGATCAGCGGTGCCGCGGCGCGGACAGGCTGGTCACACGGGCGAACCTGGGACGCCCGCCGTCCGTCTGTCGGGCATGGACACGATCTCTGACTTCAGCGGTACGACGCAGACCGCGTTACTGCGCGACTATCTCTCGCTCGCGGCCGGATCGTCGGCCATCCAGCGGGTGCGGGCGGCCGGCCTGGCGATGTGGGAGGTCGACGGCGGGCGGCTGCTCGACGTCGGCTCCGGCAACGGCGAGGTGGCCCGGGAGCTGTCCGCGCTGCTCCCGGAGGCCGAGGTGACGGCGGTGGACCACTCGGCGGACGCGGTCGCCACGGCCTCCGGGCTGCACGACGGCAGCCGGGTGAGCTACGAGGTCGGCGACGCGTACGCGCTGCCGTACCCGGACGGGCACTTCGACGGGGTGCGCAGCGAGCGGGTGCTGCAGCACCTGGCCGAGCCGGACCGGGCCGTGGCCGAGATGGCCCGGGTGCTGCGGCCGGGCGGACGGCTGCTGCTGATCGACACGGAGTGGCAGTCGTTCCGGGTCGACGGGTCCCCGGAGAACTTCAACGAGGAGTGCCTGGCGCTGCTGATGGAGTGGCAGGCCAGGGCTCGCTCGGTCGACAGCCCGCCGTCCGGCCGCACGCTGCGGCGGCGGCTGGTCACGGCCGGCCTGACCGACGTCCGTACCGAGCCGGTGACGCTGGTCTTCACGGACCTGGCGGAGGCCGCGCCGATCATGCCGATCGGCGCGGAGATGTTCGCGTACGTCGGCATGGAGGACCGGGCCGCCGGCTGGCTGGCCGACCTGGAGCGCGCGGTCGCGGACGGCACGTTTTTGGTCACGCTCACCATCTGGGTCGCGGCCGGCACCCGCTGACCACACCCATGATCGAGGCGTCCCCGAAGTCCTTCCAACGGCTTCGGGGACGCCTCGATCATGTGGTCCGCTGCCGGTCGAGCAGCAGCGCCTCCACGCCGAGCAGGAACGTCTCGCAGACCGCGGCCGGGTCGGTCAGGCAGCCGGAGGCCATCGCGCCGTCGCGGAGCAGCACGAACCGGCGGGCCGCGGGCGCGGGCAGCAGTTCGGCGATGGTGTCGGCGAACCACTGCCGGTGTGCCATGACGGCCCGGTGCACCGGGTGTGCCGGGTCGGGATATTCGGTGACGGCGTTGAGGAACGCGCACCCGCGGAAGCCGGGCGAGCGGATGTCGTCGGCGATGCCGTGCGCTATCGCCCGGGCCGCCTCGACCGGTGGCAGGCCGGCGGCGGCGACCTTGTCCACGTGCCCGCGGATGGCCTGGTCGACCTCGGTCAGGTAGGCGACGACGAGATCCTCCTTGCCGGGGAAGTGCCGGTACAGCGTGGCGCGGGTGATCTGCGCCTCGGCGACGATCCGGTCGATGCCGACGGAGTGGATGCCCTCGGTGTAGAAGATCCGGGTCGCGGTCGCCAGCAGGCGGGTGCGCGCCTCGGATGCCCTCGGTTCCCTCATGACGGCCATCGTAGCGGATAGAACGTTCGGTCTTGCATTTTGCCGGTCGCGGTGTCAGAGTTTGCGAGACCGAACGTTCTACCTCTTTCGTTGGGGATGGTTCCCATGGCGCCTGCAGCCTCACTGCGACGGCTCTACCTCTTCCGATTCGGCTTCGCGCTGGTGTGGGCGGTGCTGCTGTTCCTCACCGGCAGCGAGCTCAGCCCGATCAGCATCGCGCTGCTGGTGATCTACCCGCTCTTCGACGTCGCCGCCGCGATCGTCGACCTCCGCACCAACGGCTCCACGCCGACGCTCTGGGCCAACGTCGCGGTCAGCACGCTCACCGCCGCCGGCCTCGCCGTCGCGGTCACCTCCGGCATCCCGGCCGTACTCGCGGTCTGGGGTGTCTGGGCCATCGCCGCCGGTGGCATCCAGCTCATCGTCGGCCTCGGCCGGCGCGCACTCGGCGGCCAGTGGCCGATGATCATCAGTGGCGGCCAGTCCGTCCTCGTCGGCGGCGCGTTCCTGCTCCAGACCGGCGCGGCCGAACCGATGCTGACCTCGCTCGCCGGTTACGCACTCCTCGGCGGCGTGTACTTCCTCATCTCCGCGCTCCGGCTGCGACAGTCCTGACATGAACGCACAGACGTATGACGTGATCGTGATCGGCGCCGGCCCGGCCGGCGAGAACGTGGCCGACCGGGCGGTCAAGGGCGGCCTGACCGCCGCGATCGTCGAACGCGAACTGGTCGGCGGCGAATGCTCCTACTGGGCGTGCATGCCCACCAAGGCACTGCTGCGCAGCGCCGCCGCCCGTCGCGCCGCGCTGAGCGTGCCCGGGGTGCCGGTCGGCGACCTCGACCCGGCCGCGGTGCTGCGCCGCCGCGACGAGTTCGCCGCGCACTGGAAGGACGACAGCCAGGTCGGCTGGCTCGACAGCGCCGGGATCGCACTGCACCGGGGCGCCGGCCGCATCGTCGCCGACCGGGTCGTCGAGGTCGGCGACGTCCGCCTCACCGCCCGGCACGCCGTCGTCGTCGCGACCGGGACCAGCGCGTTCGTCCCGGACATCCCCGGACTGCGCGACATCGCGCCGTGGACCAGCCGGGAAGCGGCCGCCGCGTCCTCGGTCCCCGGCCGGCTCGCGATCATCGGCGGCGGCGTGGTCGCCACCGAGATGGCCACCGCGTTCGCCGCACTGGGCAGCGCCGTGACACTGCTGGCCCGCTCCGGGGTGCTCGGCTCGTTCGAGCCGTTCGCCGGGGAACGGGTGACCGAGGCACTGCGCGAGGCGGGCGTGACCGTGCACCTCGGCGCCGCCGTCACCGGCGCGCGCCGGGACCCCGGCGGCGAGGTGCGGCTCACGCTCGCCGACGGCACCGAGGTCGCCGCCGACGAGGTGCTGGTCGCCACCGGCCGCACACCGAACACCGAGGGCGCCGGACTGCCCGCCGGACAGTGGCTCACCGTCGACGACACCATGCGCGTCAACGACTGGCTCTATGCCGTCGGCGACGTCAACGGCCGGGCGCTGCTCACCCACCAGGGCAAGTACCAGGCACGGCTGGCCGGGGACGTGATCGTGGCCCGCGCGCTCGGCAAGCCGGTCGAGGACGCGCGCTGGGGACGGCACGCCGACTCCGGCGTCGTACCCCAGGTCGTCTTCACCGACCCGGAGGTCGCCTCCGTCGGCCTGACCGCGGCCGCGGCCACCGAAGCCGGGCTGCGGACCAGGGTCGTCGACTACGACCTCGGCGCGGTCGCGGGCGCGTCCCTGCACGCCGACGGATACCGCGGGCACGCCCGCATGGTCGTCGACGAGGACCGGTCCGTGATCGTCGGCTTCACGCTCGCCGGCCCGGACGTCGCGGAACTGCTGCACGCCGCCACGATCGCGATCGCCGGCGAGGTCCCGCTGCACCGGCTGTGGCACGCCGTCCCCGCCTACCCGACCGTCAGCGAGGTCTGGCTGCGGCTGCTCGAGAACTACCCGCTCTGAACAGGGAGAACACCATGTCCAAGACCCTCTACACCGCGATCGCCACCTCGGTCGGCGACGGCCGCTCCGGCGGCCAGGCCCGCACGAACGACGGCCTGCTCGACATCGTCACCGCCACCCCGAAGGAGATGGGCGGCCCCGGCGGCGCGACCAACCCGGAGCAGCTGTTCGCGGCCGGCTGGGCCACCTGCTTCCACTCCTCCATGAAGCACGTGGCCGGCCTGCGGAAGGCGACCATCACCGACTCCGCCGTGATCGCCGAGGTCGAGCTGCAGACGACCGCCGAGGGCGGCCTCGGGCTGAGCGCCACCCTGCACGTCGAGCTGTCCGGTGTGGATCAGGCCACCGCGGACGCGCTGGTCGAGGCCGCCCACGCGATCTGCCCCTACTCCAACGCCACCCGCGGCAACATCCCGGTCACCCTGGAGGCGACCGTCGCCTGAGCAGCACGCCGGCCGGCGCCTGACCGCGCACAGACCGCCTGAGCAGCACGCCGGCCGGGGCCCTTCGCCCCGGCCGGCGTGCGATCGGGTGGCGAACCGCGGCGCACCCGGCGACCTCCGCACCGCGTGCCGCGCGGCCGGGCGCCGGGAGTCAGAACGAGACCGGCATCCAGGCGCCGGTCTCGGTGCGGCGGGCCGGCGCCGAAGCCCGCGAACCGCAGCCTCCGCGTGTGGCGGACGGCGATCGCGGGCGGCGTGAGGTGGTGGACCGGCGCTCGCGGGCGCGATCAGGCCACGCCGGGACAGCGTGGCCTGAGCACCCGCACGCCGTCGTCACGCACCCGGCGACCGGCCGGGGCGCTCAGGCCGACCCCCGCCGGACCAGTCGGGTGGGCAGGATGATCGATGTGGGCTGCCCGCCGGCGATCACGTCGACGAGCAACCGGGCCATCTCCCGGCCGAGCGCCTGGATCGGCTGGTGGACCGTGGTCAGCGGTGGGTCGGTGCGGCCGGCGACGGCCAGGTCGTCGAAGCCGACCACGGCCACGTCGGCCGGCACGGACCGGCCGGCCTCGCTCAGCACGCGCAGCGCGCCGGCCGCCATGTTGTCGCTGGCGGCGAAGACCGCGTCGAGGTCGGGGTGGGCCGCCAGCAGTGACCGCATCGCCGCGGCGCCGCCGGCCTCGGTGAAGTCGCCCTCCGCCGTCCCGTGCGGGGTCAGTCCTGCCATGATCATGGCTTCGCGGTATCCGCGGTAGCGGGCCGTGCCGGCCCCGGTGAGCATCTCACCGGTGATCGTGGTGATCCGGGTGCGGCCGAGCGCGATGAGGTGCTCGGTGGCCAGTCGCGCCCCACCGGCGTTGTCCGAGTCGACGAACCACTGTGGCTCGCCGTGCAGCGGCCGGCCGCCGTAGACCGCGGGCAGGCCGGACTGGCTCACGATCGAGGTCAGCGGGTCGTCGCCCTGCAACGCCATCAGCATGATGCCGTCCACACCGCGGGTGTGCAGCAGGTTCGTCAGCCGGCCCCGGCCCCGGCCGGAGCTGGCCAGGCAGAGCAGCAGGTGCAGGTCGGTCTCCTCGAGTACGGCGGACACGCCCACGATCACCTGCGCGAAGAACGGGTCGGCGAACAGCTCCGGGTCGTCGTGTGAGATGGCCAGCGCGACGATGCCGGTCTGCCGGGTGGCCAGGGCGCGCGCAGTGCGGTTGGGCAGGTAACCCATCTCCCGGATCGCGGTCTCGACCGCGTCGCGGGTGGCGCGGCTGACGTGCGGCGCCTTGTTGATCACCCGGGACGCCGCGGACCTGGACACGCCGGCCCGCTCGGCCACCTCGTCGAGGGTGGGCTGCCGCCGGGGCGTCGCCGTCGCCATCTCGCCACCGGGTCCTTCCCGCCGCTGGTGCCGCCGCTCGATGGTATCGATCGCCGCCGGGGCCGTCGATCCGCGAAATCCTGGAAGCGCTTCCGGAAATCCGCTCTGAGGCCGGACCCTCACTTGACAAGCACGCGTGCTGCGCCGAGCATCAAATCGACTTCAATGGATGGAAGCGCTTCCAGTATCGGAGGAGATCTGTCGATGAAACGACCCGTACTGACCGGGGCGCTCACCGCTCTGGCGATGATGCTGCCCGCGGTCCTGCTCGGCGCTCCCGCCGCGCACGCCGACCCGATCAGTCAGACCAGCGGCTTCTACGTCAACCCGAACTCCAGCCCGGCGGCCTGGGCCGCGGCGAACCCGGGCGACGGCCGCGCCGCCGCGATCCGCACCTCGATCGCGCAGAAGCCGATGGCCAGCTGGTTCGGCAACTGGAGCGGTGACATCGGCGGCGCGGTCGGCGGATACGTTGGCGCCGCGGACGCGGTCGACAAGCTGCCGCTGCTGGTCGCCTACAACCTGCCCGGCCGCGACGCCTGCGGCGGCCACTCCGGCGGCGGCGCCGGCAGCATCGGCGCCTACGACGCGTGGATCTCCTCGTTCGCCGGTGCGATCGGCAACCGGCCCGCGATCGTGGTCCTCGAACCCGACTCGCTCGGCGACTTCAACTGCATGAGCCAGGCGCAGATCAACGACCGGGTCGGCATGCTCTCCCGCGCGGTCGGCCAGTTCCGGTCCAGGGCCGCGAACACCTGGGTCTACCTCGACGCGGGCAACCCCGGCTGGGTCGACGCACAGACCATGTCACAGCGGCTGCACACGGCCGGCGTCGCCAACGCGCGCGGCTTCGCACTGAACGTGTCGAACTACTTCACCACCGGCGAGAACTCCAACTACGGCAACCAGGTCTCGTCCGCACTGCAGCGCTTCGGCTACGGCAAACCATTCGTGATCGACACCAGCCGCAACGGCAACGGCCAGAACGGCCAGTGGTGCAACCCGGCCGGACGCCGGATCGGCACGCCGAGCCAGCAGGGCGGCGGCGCGGAGATGCTGCTCTGGCTGAAGACACCGGGGGAGTCCGACGGCGACTGCGGTGTCGGCGGGGGATCGTCCGCCGGGCAGTTCCTGCCCGAGGTGGCCTACAAGATGATCTACGGGTACTGACCGGGACCCGATGGGGGCGGCCCGGCCGGAGCGCATGCCGGCCGGGCCGATCGGTCACCCGCAGGCCAGGCGCGCGGCGGCCCAGTCGGCGTGGTCCATGCCGTTGCCGTTCCCCGCGTCGGTGACCCGCAACTCCAGCTGCCCGGCGCCGGTGAGGTCCACGTCGAGCCGGACCGCGCCGCCGTCGCCGGTGACCACGCCGCTGCGGGCACGCAGTGTCCCGTCGGCCCAGACCTCGAACTCGACCGACCCGGACGCCTCGTCGTCGACGCCGACGTCGGAGCGGAACCGGGTGCACGCGCCGCCGAGGTCGACCAGGACGCTGGAGTAGGCGTGCGCGCCCAGGCCCTTCGCGTACTGGACTCCGCCGATGCTCATCGGGTTGCCGTCGGTCGCGCCCTGCTCGCCGTTGCTGCGGTCCGCCTCCACCGGGCCCCAGCCGTTGGCCTGCTGCACCCAGGGCCGGTCGCTGAGCCATGCGTAGCCCGCGGGCAGCGGCGCCTCGGTCGCGGTGACCGCGGTGATCGTGGTGCGGTAGCCGGCCGGGTTACGCGACGTCACCGACGCGGTCAGCTCGTAGCGGCCCAGGTCCGTGTCCGCCGGCGCGGTCACCGTGAACACCGCGGTCTCCGGGCTGCCGGCCGCGACCGTGCCGAGGCCGGCCCGCGCGGGCGTGACCGTCCAGCCCGGCGGTACGGCGAGCTGAGCCGTGGCCTCGGTCAGGCCGTCGGCGCACCGGGCGGCGACCGTGACCTCGACCCGTTCCGGCGTGCCGGCCTCGATCCGCCCGTCCGTGGTCGCGGTGACGTCCGGTGCGCACGGGGCCTCGACGTCGGAGTCCGGGACGCCACCGGCGCGCACCTCGGCCCGGGTCAGCGGGCGCAGCACCAGCTCGTGCGAGTACGGGCGGGACGGCGACAGCTTGAACGGGTCCAGGACCGAGTTCGGGGTCTCGCCCATACCGGTCTCACCGGCCAGCGCGTGCAGCGTCACCCAGCCGCGGTTGCGGACCAGCGGGAGCTGATGGTCGTACTCGGCGCGGTCGAGGTCGTCGAACGGGGTCACGGACACGTCCCGGGCGCCGCCGACCAGCAGCCCGGCCCGGCCGTCGTGCAGGCTCGCCCAGCGCGTGTCCGTGTGGTTGCCGTAGGCCTGTGGCCGGGAGTAGTGAACGTACTCCTGCTCCACCGTGCTGCGGTAGACGCCGAGCCGGGCACCGCTGCGCCGGTCGTTGTACGACTCGTGCGGGCCGCGGCCGTAGAACGCGAACCGCTGCATCTCGTCCGGCAGCCGCAGCGAGATCCCGATCCTGGGCAGGTACGGCAGCGAGCCGACGCCGGGGCCGGACGCGGCCACGTCCTGGGTGAGCGTGACGGTGCCACCGCGGTCGATCCGGTACCGCAGCGTCTGGGCGAACGAGATGCCGGTCCCGGCGACCGTGCTGCGCACCTCCACCACGACCGCGTCCGTCTCCGTGCGGGTCTGCACGCCGGTGACCGTGGTCGTCAGCCGGTCCAGGCCGAGGTCGTGCCAGATCCGCCGGTCGTCGGTGCCCCAGTCGTAGGTCTCGTTGCTCGTCGGCGGCCGGTAGACGTCCAGTGTGGGCGGTCCGGCGAGCAGCTCCCGGCCGTCCGCGCGCATCGAGGTCAGCGCGCCGTCGTCGAAGCGGTAGGCGAAACCGGGCCCGGAGACCGTGATCGCGTCACCGCGGGTGGCCACGGCCGGCGCGCCGCGCACCGGCGCGGGCAGGATCCCCGGCACCGCGCGGCCGCCGGCGGAGAACTGGTCGTAGCCGATCGTCCAGCCGCGCCGGGCCCAGGCGACGTCGCGGGTGGTGACCGCGGTCAGGTTCAGCGTCCGCTCCCGGTCGTCCGGGTTCGCCGGTGCCGCGCCGAGGTCCAGCTCCACGCTCTCGCCGGGCCCGAGCCGCAGCGTGCGGCTGCCGGATCGCAGTGTCCGGGCCTGCTCGGTGAGGCTCCAGTCGAGGCGCAGCTCGTACCCGCCGGCCTGCTGTTCGTTGAGGACGGTGACCTTTCCGCGGGCCGGATCGGTGGCGGTGAAACGGATCGGGGCCTGCGCCCACGCCATCTCCGCGGTCTCCGGCTGCAGGTAGCGGTCGGAACCGACCAGGCCGTCCGTGCCGGACAGACTGATGCCGAGACTGAGAAAATCACCCCTCCGCTGGTACGTGTCGAAGTTGAGCGCCAGGACCGCCTGCCCGGCCGGGTCGCCGGCCAGCTCGGCTGCGGTCAGCGCCCGGCCGTAGATCCGGGCGTCGTCGATCAGGCCGCGGCCCAGCCGTACGCTCCACAGGTCGTTGTCCTGCTGGGTCTCCGCGTTGCGGCCCAGGTTCACCTCGAACAGGCCCGGATCGACCGCGCCGGTCCGCGGCACGCTGCCCGCCTCGGCGCCGTCGATGAACAGCCGCAGCGCGCTGCCGTCGTAGACGCCGGTGACCCGGTGCCACGCGCCGTACCAGTCGTCCGGCACCGGCGCGGACACGGCCGTCCAGCCGCCCGCGTCGACGCCGAACTCGAGCGTGCCGGTGTCGCGCATCTGCAGCGCGTATCCCTGGCCCTTGGTCAGGATCGGGAAGCTGCCCGCCCACTCGCCCGGTTTCACCCACGCGTCCAGCGTCAGCGGGCCGGTCAGGTCGAGCCGCCGGTCCCGGAACACGTCCACGAAGTCGTCCAGGCTGGACAGTGACACGGCCTGTCCCCGGTGGCCGGGCGCCGGTTCCGGCTTGCCGACCAGGAACGTCTGGATGCCGTTCTGCGACGGTGTGAACACCAGCGGCTGGCGTAGGTTCTGCTCGGCCCAGTCCCAGATGAAACCGCCCTGCATCTGCGGGTTGCTCCGGGCCAGGGCCCAGAACTGGTCGAAGTTGCCGAGCCCGTTGCCCATCGCGTGCGCGTACTCACCCATCACGATCGGCTTGGTGGACGCGTCGGTGCGGGCCGCGAGGCGCGCCGGGGTCGGGTAGCGGGGGCCGTCGACGTCGGCGAACGGCGCGTCGCCGTCCGGGCTGTTCGACTGGTGGTAGAGCAGCCGGGTCGGCTCGTTCGCGTCCGCCCACGCGGCCATCGCGTGGTGGGCGGCGCCGAGACCGGCCTCGTTGCCGGTGTCCCAGAAGATGACGCTCGGATGGTTCTTGTCCCGCGCCACCATCGCCTGGAACCGGTCCGCGAACGCGGCCTGCCACTCCGGCCGGTCCGCGAGGCAGTTCGACGGGCAGTTCTCGTGCGAGTGCGTCTCGATGTCGACCTCGTCGTCCACCCACAGGCCGTGCCGGTCCGCCAGCCGGTAGAGGTAGGGGTCCGACGGGTAGTGCGAGGTGCGGACCGCGTTCAGGTGCAGCCGCTTCATCAGGAACACGTCGTCGCGCTGCCGCTGCGGGGTGTTGTACCGGCCGGTGTCCGGATCCGTCTCGGCCCGGTTCGTACCCTTGATCAGGATGTGTTCGCCGTTGACGAGGATCTGCCGGTCGCGCACCTCCACCTCGCGGAAACCGACCGGCTGCGCCGTGGTGTGCACCGGTTTCCCGGCGGGGTCGAGCAGCTCCAGGACCAGCGCGTACAGGTTCGGCTCCTCCGCGCTCCACTTAGCCGGAGCGGTCACCGGCACGGCCAGCGCCGAGCCGGCCGGGACGCTCGCGGTCGCCACCGCCCGGTCCCGGGCGTCGCGCAGCGTGCCGCGCACGGTGAAGCCCTCGGCCGGGCCGGCCACGTCGACGCGAGCGTGCAGCGTGGCGTCGCGGTAGCCCGCGTCCAGGTCCGTGGTGAGGTAGGCGTCCCGCAATCGGGTCTGCGCGGTCCGGTACAGCCACACGTCGCGGAAGATGCCGCTGAACCGCCACTGGTCGTAATCCTCCAGGTAGGAGCCGGCGCTCCAGCGGTGCACCTGCACCGCGATCCGGTTCCGGCCCGGCCGCAGCCGCTCGGTGATGTCGAACTCGGCCGGGGTGTAGCCACCCTGGTCGTACCCGACGTAGCCGCCGTTGACCCAGATCAGGTAGGCGCTGGTGACACCCTCGAAGCGCAGGAACACCCGGTCCCCACTCCAGTCCGCGGGCAGGTCGACCGTGCGCAGGTACGCCCCGGTGGGGTTGAGGTCCCGCGGCACCAGCGGCGGGTTGTCCGGTATCTCCTCCGGGATGTTGCGGAACATCGGGTGGTCGATGAAGTCGGACTGCCACGTGTGCGGCACCGTCGCGGCCGGCCACCCCCGTGCGTCGAAACCGTCCGTGCGGAACGCGGCCGGCACGTCCTCCGGACGCTCGTGGATCTTCAACCGCCACTGCCCGTTCAGCGGGAGCACGTGCGGGTTCCGGGCGCTGCGGTCGGTCAGGTCCGCGACCGCGGCGCGCGCGTCCGGGTACGGCCGCAGGTCCGAGTGCTGCGGCTGCTGGCCCTCGCCGACCAGGGTGGGATCCTCCAGGTAGCGGTACAGATCCTCGGCCGTCTTCGGCCCGCCCGCCGGGTCCACCGGCGTGGTGGCCGCGGTCGCGGCGCGGGCGGCGGCATCGGCCGCGGCGACCTCGATCGGCGGCGCCGGTTCCGGGGCGGCGGCGACCGCCGCGCCCGGAGGCAGCGCGACGGCGAGCGCGAGCACGAACGCGAGGGTACGACGCATCGGAGCCGCTCCTATGTGGTCGGTTGCACCGGCGATCGAACATGATGCATGTTTCTCCGCCTTCGGCCGCCAGTCAATGTGCATCGATTTCCGCTGATGTTAGGCTCGGTGCCGCGCCACCGTTCACCGGGGGAGACGCGGTCGAACGGCACTCACATCGCCCGGCCGAACCCGGCCACCACGAACGGGGACACCATGAAACGCCTGCTGCTCACCGCCGCCGCCGCGATCGCCACCGGCGCGCTCGCGCTGCCCGGCACCGCGGCCGCCGCCACACCCGCGGCCGCCACGCCCACATGCGAGTTCACCCGGGCCGTCTGTCTGTGGGACGCCGCCGGCAACCGGTTCAACGTGTCGGCGCTCAATCCGGCCGTCGGCACGTGCGTCGACCTCGCCTGGCACGGCTGGGGCAACGGGCGTGCCACGTCCGGCGCGAACACCGGCACCCGCACCGCCGTGCTGTACTCGAACACCGACTGCAGCGGCGGGTCCTACCAGCTGGTGCCGCAGGGTCAGTACCCGAGCATCTCGTTCCCGTCGAACAGCATCTACGTCTACTGACCCGGCCCGGCCTCGGCGCCGGGCGATGTTCGTCGAGCCTTTCGAGGTCGCGGGCGACCCGTTGACTTGTCGCAAGTCTTGTCTCAGACTAGTGGGACAAGACTTGCGACAAGCTGGGAGGCGGCCATGTCGAGGAAGGTACGTCCGGCGGAGCTCGAGATCGCCCGCCTGTGGTTGGCCGGGCGTGGACTGGCCGATGTCGCGTCGACGCCGATGCTGGCGGCGCGCCTGACGGTGCGGCGGCGTGCGCGGGTGGCCGCGGCCCTCCTGCTGGCCGGGTTCCTCATCGCGACCGCCCTCGTCTACGTCTCGGCGCTGCCGATCCGTACCGCGGAGGACGGTTTCGGCACGGATCAGCGCGGCGCGCTGGCGGTGCTGACCGCGCTGACGGCCGGGCTGGTGCTGGGCCTGTCACTGCTGGACCGGCGGGTGCGGCAGGTCGATGCGCGGGTCGGCGCGGAGTTGCCGCGACGGGCGGCGCACTCCGTGCGGCCCGGCTGGCGCACCGTGCTCGGCGTGCCGCGGCTCGCGCTGCTGACGACCACCTACGCGGGCGCGGCGGTGCTGGCGATCGCGGCCCTGGTCACGCGGGACGGCGCCGCGAGGTACGCGGCGGTCATCCTGCTGATCGGCGTGTGCGGGGTCGCGGCCGGCACGGTCGTCCAGCTGCGCCACGTGCTCACCCACTCGGTGGTGGCCGACGACGAGGACTCGCTGCGGGCCGACCTCCTGATGCGCGTCGAGGACGCCCGCGAGGTGGCCCTGCCGACCGCGGTGTGGTCACTGCCGGTCGTGTCGGTCTTCGACACCGGCCTCGATCCGTGGAACACCGGCTGGCTCGTCTTCATCGTCCTGAGCGTCATCGCGATCGCCCTGATCACGGTCCGGGACGGGCGCAACGCCCTGGCGGCCCGGCGCGGCACCGGCGCGCGGCGCACGGCATGATCGTTATTGATCCGGCCTCGCCCGTCCCGCCGTTCGAGCAGCTCCGGGCCCAGCTCGCCGCGCAGATCCAGGAACGCGTGCTGGCCGTGGGCACCCGGCTGCCGACCATCCGCCGCCTGGCCGCGGACCTCGGCCTGGCGGTCAACACGGTCGGCCGGGCCTACCGGGAGCTGGAGGAGGCGGGCCTGATCGAGACCCGCGGCGCGGCCGGCTCGTTCGTGTCCGCCGCCGGCGAGCAGGGACGCGAACGGGCCCGGCGCGCCGCCGCCGAGTATGCCGCCGTCATCACCAGCCTCGGCATCGACACCACCGAGGCCGTCCGCATCGTCCAGGCGGCGCTGACCCGGAGCGTTCCGGAGAGCGGCTGAACGCTGCCCCTGATGCCGCGGCATCGCCACCGATCCACCACCGGGCGGCCACGAGACGGGCGCGCCGTCGCCGAGCGCGGATCGCGTCGAAGACCGCGGTGCGCCCGTTGCTCACCGGGTCGCCGGTGCGCTTGGTGGCGCCGCTCGCGCCGGTGACGGTGACCGCGTGCGGGACCGAGACCGTCCGATGTCGGCTACGCAGCGTGTGATCGGTCACCGACCCCGGATCCCGCCCCGTCGTAACAGAAAATGTCGCTTCGAATGGCGCTCAAGTTTCTGCGGAAAACTGTTATCTTCTCGCATCCGGCTGAGTCGCAGCATTTCCAGAATCCGCGCTGTACTGGGCATATCCATGATTTAACCGGTCAATCAGATCGCTTTTCTTGAATGTTCGGAAACGAACTGGCAATATTGTGATTCGGCGATGTTAGCGCTCTCATGGGCGTCGCCGGGCACGTCGGCCGCACCCTTCACCGCCGTGGTTCCCGGCACTCCCGTCACTGTCCGTCCTGACCGAAGGGAGCCGTCGATGAACCCCCACCGCCGGGTCATCACCGTGATCGCGATGGCCGCCATCGCTCTGGTCGCGGCAACACCCGCATCGGTGATCGCCCCCAGGGCCACCGCCGCCACGATCGACACCAAGGCCCGGTACGTGCCGATCGACCGCGGCGGCGGCGAGCCCACGTCCGGGACCGGCACGTTCGGCAACCCGGTGGTGTGGCAGGACTTCGCCGACGGCGACATCATCCGGGTCGGCGACGCCTACTACTACTCCGCCTCGACCATGCACTACTCGCCCGGCGCGCCGATCCTGCGCTCCTACAACCTGGTCGACTGGGAGTACGCCGGGCACTCCGTGCCGCGGCTGGACTTCGACAACGCGGCCTACGACCTGTCCGGCGGACGCGCCTACGTCAGGGGCATCTGGGCGTCGGCGTTCAACCACCGGCCGTCGAACGGCACCTACTACTGGCTGGGCTGCACCGAGTTCAACCGCACCTACGTCTACACCGCGGCCGCGGTCGACGCGACCTGGTCCAAGCGGGCCCGGCTCGACACCTGTTACTACGACGCGGGGCTGCTCTTCGACGGCGACACCCCGTACGTCGCCTACGGCAACGGCACGATCAGCGTCGCGCAGCTCTCCGGCGACCTGACCTCGCAGGTGCGTGCGCAGACCGTCTACACCACGCCGTCGCACATCGGCACGCTCGAGGGCGCCCGGTTCTACAAGCGTGGTTCCTACTACTACATCTGGCTCACCCGCCCCGCGAACGGCCAGTACGTGCTGCGGTCGACCAGCCCCTGGGGGCCGTACGAGCAACGGCAGGTGCTGCTCGACCTGCCCGGCCCGATCTCCGGCGGGGGAGTGCCGCACCAGGGCGGCCTGGTCCAGACCCAGAACGGCGACTGGTACTACATGGCGTTCACCGACGCCTACCCCGGCGGGCGGGTGCCGACGCTCGCGCCGATCACCTGGTCCGGCGACTGGCCGGTGCTGACCACGGTGAACGGCCGCTGGGGCGCCACCTATCCCAGGCCGAACATCGCCACGTCGCGCACGGTCGCGCCGATGACCGGCCCGGACACGTTCATCGGCCCGGCGCTCGGCCACCGCTGGGAGTGGAACCACAACCCCGACACCAGCCGGTACGCGGTGGGCAGCGGCCTGCGGCTGCAGACCGCGACGGTCACCGGTGACCTCTACAACGCCCGCAACACGCTCACCCACCGCATCCAGGGGCCGTCCTCGACCGCGACCATCGAGCTGGACTACTCCACGATGCGTGACGGCGACCGGTCCGGGCTGGCCCTGCTGCGCGACTCCTCCGCCTGGATCGGCATCCGGCGCGACAACGGCGTCACCCGCGTGTCGATGACCAACGGGCTGACCATGGACGGCTCCTGGAACACCACCGGCACCGGCAGCGAGGCGGCCGGCGCGACCGTGTCCGGCGGCCGGATCTGGCTGCGCGCGACCGCGGACATCCGGCCCGGGACCGGGCGGCAGGCCACGTTCTTGTACAGCACGGACGGGACCACGTTCACCCGGCTCGGGCCCGCGTTCACGCTCGGCAACGCCTGGCAGTTCTTCATGGGCTACCGCTTCGGGATCTTCAACTACGCCACCGCGTCGCTCGGCGGCGCGGTCACGGTCCGCCGCTTCGACCTGACCACCCCGTGACCCGTCGCGCCGCGGCCGCTGCACCTGCGGCCGGCGAACCCGAAGGACCGGCATCAACCAGCAGTGGCAGCCCATCGAGGTGGGCTGACACCGTACCCGGGAAGGGATTTTGAACATGAAGTTGAGGAACAGGAGACGGCTCGGCCTGGTGGTCGCGCTGGTCGCCGTGCTCGTCGGCAGCGTGACCGCGGTGGTGACCGCGACCGCGGCGTCGGCCGCGACCATCGACACCAGCGCGTGGTACGTGCTGGTCAACCGCAACAGCGGCAAGGCGCTGGACGTCTACAACCTGGCGACCACGGACGGCGCGCGGATCGCGCAGTGGGCGCGCAACGACGGCACCCAGCAGCAGTGGCAGTTCGTCGACTCCGGCGGCGGGCAGTACCGGCTGAGGTCCCGGCTGTCCGGCAAGGTGCTCGACGTCCACAACTGGTCGACGGCCGACGGCGGCCCGGTCGTGCAGTGGACCGACAGCAACGCGGCCAACCAGCAGTTCAGCGTGCAGGACGTGGACGGTTACATCCAGCTGATCAACCGCAACAGCGGCAAGGCGCTCGAGGTGCAGGGCGCGTCGACCGCGGACGGCGGCAACGTCGTGCAGTACGCGGACTGGAACGGCACCAACCAGCAGTGGCAGCTGGTGCGGCTCGGGGCCGGCACGCCGACCACACCGCCGCCGTCCGGTGGCGGATGCGCCCTGCCGTCCACGTACCGCTGGAGTTCCTCGGGCGTGCTCGCGCAGCCGCGATCCGGGTGGGTGTCGCTGAAGGACTTCACCGTCGCCCCCTACAACGGGCGGCAGCTGGTCTACGCGACCACGCACGACTTCGGCACCAGCTGGGGATCGATGAACTTCAGCCTGTTCACGAACTACTCCGAGATGGCCTCGGCGAGCCAGAACGCGATGTCGTCCGGCACGGTCGCGCCGTCGCTGTTCTACTTCGCGCCGCGCAACGTCTGGGTGCTCGCCTATCAGTGGGGCGGGCCGGCGTTCTCCTACCGCACGTCCAGCGACCCGACGAACCCGAACGGCTGGTCGGCGCCGCAGACGCTGTTCTCCGGCACCATCACCGGCTCCTCCACCGGGCCGATCGATCAGGCGGTCATCGGCGACGGGTCGACCATGTACCTGTTCTTCGCCGGGGACAACGGCAAGATCTACCGCGCGAGCATGCCGATCGGGAACTTCCCGGGCAGCTTCGGCTCGTCCTCGACGGTGGTCATGAGCGACACGACGAACAACCTGTTCGAAGCCGTGCAGGTGTACAGGGTGCAGGGGCAGAACCAATATCTGATGATCGTGGAGGCGATCGGCGCGAACGGGCGCTACTTCCGCTCGTTCACCGCGTCCAGCCTCGGCGGGTCCTGGACACCGCAGGCCGCGAGCGAGAGCAACCCGTTCGCCGGAAAGGCCAACAGCGGCGCGACCTGGACCAACGACATCAGCCACGGTGAGCTGCTGCGGGTCAGCGCGGACCAGACCATGACGGTCGACGCGTGCAACCTGCAGCTGCTCTACCAGGGCCGCGACCCCAACTCCGGCGGCGACTACGGCCTGCTGCCGTACCGGCCGGGGCTGCTGACCCTGCGACGCTGACGGCACGACGACGGGCCCGGCCACGCGCCGGGCCCGTCCGCGGCCACGCGCCGGGCCGTCCGCGTCACCGCGAAACCGGTGTTCCGGCCGTCGGGCAGCGGTTCGTCCGGCGGGCGGCGTTGACTGGCGGGTCCGGCACCGGGCGGGGCACACTCGGCGGACCATGGGATCGTTCGCATTCGACGGGGCCCGCTCGCCCGCATCAGAGCTCGGCGACGACTGGCTGCGCCACATCGGCGCACGGTTCGCGTTACCGCACTTCAGCGCCGCCACGCTCGCCGACTTCCGGTTCCGGATGCGCGCGGCCCGGGCGCGGGACACGGTCTCGCTGCGGATCAACGGGACCACGCCGGCGCACACCGCCGGGCCGCCGTGCCGGGACGAGGAGTTCGTGCGGCTCTGGATCGTGCGCGGCGGCGCGGTCGCGCTCGGCGGGGCACGCGAGGACAGCCTGCACACCGTACCCGCGGGGGGTTTCCTGATCCGGCACGCGGAACCGCTGGCGCACTTCCGGCTGCCGCCGGGGACCACGGCCGACGTCGTCATCCTCCCGGCCGCCGAGTTGCTGCCGCTGCTCGGCGGCCGCGCGGTCACCGGTTCGGCCCGCACCGCGGAGGTGCGGCTGCTGGCCGCGCACGCGGACATGGTCCGGCGCACGCTTCCCGGTCTCGGCCCGGACGGTGTGGATGCGGCGAGCCGCACGCTGATCGAGCTGGCCCGGGCGGTCGTGCGCGGCAACACCGACGTGACCGATCCGCGACTGACCCCGACGCTGGTCCGGGCCGCGAAGGAGCTGGCCCGCCGGCGGCTGACCGATCCCGGGCTCACCCCGGCGCTACTGGCCCGCGACCTCAACGTCTCGCTGCGCACGCTGCAGCGCGCGTTCGCCGCGACCGGCGAGTCGATCATGGGGTACGTCCGCGACCAGCGCCTGGCCGAGGCGCGTGCCGCGCTGACCGCCGCGTCCGGCCGGCTGGGCGTCGCGGAGGCCGCGGCCCGCTGGCAGTTCGCGGACGGCAGCCACTTCACCCGCGCCTTCAAACGCCGCTACGGCCACACTCCGGAGGACGCGCGCCGAGCGAGCACTCAGTCCGAATAGGATGGTTTCAGAAGGACGCTGCGCGTCCTCCAGAGCAAGAGCAAGAGCATCTTCCCGCTTCCGGCGTGGTGCGGCCCGCATGCTCCCGCGGGCACCGGTCGTCGCTGGCGCTCCTCCCTGCATGTTCGGTGGGTGGCCCAGCCAAACCGGCGAGTGCGGTGGCCCATGGGCCGCGTCCTCCCTCGCGGCGACGACGTGGGTCGCTTGAGTGCCGCGGCCCACGTTCGGGTCATCCGGCGTGGTTGCCGTAGTGGTACGGGTTGTCGATCAGTGCGATGTCCGGGCGGCTCGGCGTGAGGCCGGCGTTCCAGGCGGCCTCGTCCATGCCGTCGCGCAGGCGGTCGACGCTGTCCCGGACCGCCCGGCGGGCCTCGGCCAGCCGCGTGTCGAGCAGCAGGACGCCGTCCTTCTTGACCAGGCGGCCGTCGACCAGCACCGTGTGCACATCGCCCGCGTTGGCCTGCTGCACCACGTGGCCGGCCGGGTGGATGATCGGGAACATCGCCGGGTTGCGGTCGTTCTTGATCAGGACCAGGTCGGCGCGCTTGCCCACGGCGATGCTGCCGATCCGGTCCGCCAGGCCGATCGCCTCGGCGCCGCCCAGCGTGGCGTAGCGGAGCACGTCGGCCGCGCGCAACTCGTTGTCGGTCACGGTCTCGCCGGCCGCGTGCGCCTCGATGTGGCCGAGCGCCCGGTCCGCGCCGAGTGTGGCGCGCATCGCGTGGAACATGTCGCCGCTGACCAGCACGCTGCTGTCGGTCGACAGCGACGTGGTGATGCCGTGCCGGCGCAGCCGCCGGGTCGGCGAGTAGCCCTGCCCGGCCGCGGACTCGCTCTCGGTGGCGACGGAGACGTTCCCGCCGGTGGCCGCGATCCGCTGGTACGAGTCGTCGGACAGCGACCCGGTGTGCACGTAGGTGATCCGGTCGCTGAGCACGCCGTGGTCGGCCATCCGGCGCAGCCCGGCGTCGTCGGAGCCGCCCCACACGCCGGCGTGCGTGGTGATCCGCACGTCCAGCTCGCGCGCCACGTCGAACACGGCCTTCTCCGGGAACGCCGGGTCCGCGCTCATGTCGAACGCGATCTGGAACGACAGCAGGTCCTCGCCGGTGATCCGGCGGTCCACGAAGTCACGGAACTCCCGGGTCGCGGACCACTCCCACGGTCCCTGCGCGTAGTTGCCGTACGCGAGCACGAACCGGCCCGGCACCCGGGTCAGCGCGTCCACGGCCGCGTCCGCGTAGTCGGTGGTGCGCAGCCCGTGCGACCAGTCCACTGTGGTGGTCACGCCCGCGTTCATCGACTCCAGCGCGGCGAGCAGGTTGCCGGCGTAGACGTCCTCCGGGCGGAACGCGTGCACGTGGTTGATGTAGTAGAAGTAGAAGTAGTTGGTCAGCGACCAGTCGGAGCCGTAGCCGCGCTGCGCCGTCTGCCACATGTGCCGGTGCGTGTCGATCATGCCGGGCATCAGGATGCCGCCGGCCGCGTCGATCTCCAGCGCCGATCGCGGCGCCGCGAGGCCGGTTCCGACCGCGGT
Organism: Catenuloplanes nepalensis; assembly: GCF_030811575.1. Lineage (GTDB taxonomy): Bacteria > Actinomycetota > Actinomycetes > Mycobacteriales > Micromonosporaceae > Catenuloplanes > Catenuloplanes nepalensis. The sequence continues at coordinate 2,136,203 of NZ_JAUSRA010000001.1, forward strand.
GATGCGGCCGTTCTCCACGAGCACGTCGGTGTCGTGCAGCTCCGGCCGGCCGGGCTCCATGGTGAGCACGATGCCGCGGCGGAAGACGATGGCGGTGGGGTTCTCGGTTGTCACGTCAACGAAGCCTAGGAAGGCCGCGGGCGCCGGACGCGTACCTGCGCGACACGTCGTCGGTACCTCCGCGCCATCGGCGATATGCCCTCAATTGCGCAAATTAATATGAAACGCTATAAATGTCACGAACGGCCGCGGCGCGCATGTGTTCCACAAGCCTGACGACGGCGCGGCGCCCGAAGTTCGAAGAACACCCCAAGAAAACCGAGGTGTGTACGTACATGCGGAGACTCCGCTCGGTCCTCGTCACCGCCGCGCTGGCGGTCACCGCCACCCTCGCGGCCGCCGCCCCCGCACACGCGACCGGCGTCACGCCCGGCGAGTACGTCGCGCTCGGCGACTCGTTCGCCTCCGGCGTCGGCGCGCTGCCGTACGATCCGGCCAGTGGCGCCTGCAAGCAGAGCCCGGACAGCTACCCGCGCACCTGGGCGCGCAACCACCCCGCCTTCACGCTGCGCGACATGACCTGCAGCGGCGCCACCATCGCGGACGTGCGCAACCGGCAGATGGCCGCGCTCAGCACCGCGACCACGCTGGTCACGGTCACCGTGGGCGGCAACGACGACGGCTTCACCAACACCGTCACCGCGTGCCTGACCGGCACCGACGCGGAGTGCAAGTACGCCACCGACCTCGCCGCCTACTACGCCCGCACCCAGCTGGCCGACGACCTGGCCGCGCTCTACACCGACATCCGGGCCCGGGCGCCGCACGCGCGGGTCCTGGTGCTCGGCTACCCGCGCCTGGTCGACGAGGGCACCGGCAGCTGTGGCGCGCTCAGCCCCAGCGCGGCGAACCGCAAGCAGGTCACGCACAACGCCGACCACCTGGCCGCGGGCATCGCGGACGCGGCCGGCCGGGCCGGGGTGCGCTTCGTCGAGATGCGTCTGCCGTTCCTCGGTCACGAGGCCTGCGGCGCCGACCCGTGGATCAACGGCGTCGACCCGGCGCAGCTCAGCGAGATCTTCCACCCGAACCGCTACGGCCACGCCGTGGTCTACACGTTCATGCTCACCGCGGAGATCAACAAGCTGTAGGACGAGAGGGTGCCGGTCCTCGCGGCGGGGGCTTGCCGCGAGGACCGGCGGACGGGTCAGGAGACCCTGCTCAGGCCCCGCCGCGCTCGCCGACCGGGCCGACGCCGTGCCGGCGCTGCTCAACGTGGCCTGCACGGTGGTCGCCAGCACCGCGCTGCTGGCCATGCCGGTCTACGTGCTCGCCCGGTTCCCGCGTGCGCTCTGGCTGCCCGGCGTGCTGACACCGCCGTTGCCTACACCCTGCTCGGCCCCCGCCTCGCCGACCGGGCGGGCCGGGCCGGCAGCACCGAGACCGGCCGCGTCACCGAACCGGCGCGCGGGGCGGCTTCTCCTCCGTGACGCCGGCTGCCGGGGTCAGAGCGCCTGCCGTGCGAGCCAGTCGCCGAGCGCGCGGGAGCAGTCGGCCACCGACTCCTTCCAGGTGCGGTCCGCGCCCGCGCCGGCCTCGTCGCTGACGTGCTTGACCAGCCGCACCGGCACGCCGGCGGCGCGCGCGGCGGCCGCGACCGCGTAACCCTCCATGTCGACCAGCGCGGCCCGCTCGGCGAGGCGTGCGCGGACCGCGTCGTCCGCGATGAACGAGTCGCCGGTGGCGAGCGTGACCGCGTCCTCGGCGCCGACGGTCAGTGGCGGGCTGCTGAGCACGCCGGTCAGCCGGAACAGCGTCTCCTCGTCGAAGTCGTGCTGGATGACCGTGCCGGCCACGTGCGTGCCGGACAGCCCGCCGCGCAGCGCGCCCGCCGTACCCAGATTGATGATCTCGCTGGGCCGGGGCCCGGACGCGAGCGCCGCGGCGACCGAGACGGCCGCGTTGACCTTGCCCATGCCGGTGAACAGGACCGGCAGATCGGTGCCGAGGTGCTCGGCCTCCAGGTCGATGGCCATGACCAGCAACGGACGGTCTGGGCTGATATCTCCGCGAATCTCCACGGGCGGCAAGTGTACTCAGCCGGTCTCCCGGGAACGCTCGGCGACCGCGCGGGCCTCGATGATCAGGGCGGATCGGACCGCCGCCCCGGCGGGGGTGAGCGCGCCGATCCGGGCCAGCGACAGCGTGCGCCGCAGGCCGTCGGGGTCGTCGACCTCGACGCAGGCGACCGTGGCCGGCAGGATTCCGGCGCCGAGGCTCGGGACGGTGGTGATGCCGATCCCGGCGGCGACGAAGCCGATCCGCGCGGACCAGTCGCCGAGTTCCGCCACCACCCGGGCGTTGCGCACCGTCGGCCACGCGCCGAACTGCGGCTCCGCGCGCCCGCCGCGGCCGGCGATCCAGCTCTCCTCCGCGAGGTCGGCGACGGAGACCCGGCCGGCGCGGGCGAGCCGGTGCCGGTGGCCGACCGCGACGAGCATCGGCCCGGCCGGCAGCGGTTCCGCCTCGATGCCGGTCAGGTCGTAGTCGGGCAGGCCCTCGCCGGACGCGATGATCGCGAGATCCAGGCGGCCGGCCCGCAGCCGCCGGATCTGCACCGGCGTCGAGGACTCCAGGAAGTCGATCGCGATGGATGGATGGTCCGCGCGGACCCGGGCGATCGTGCGCGGCGCCAGTTCCATGGCCGTGGCCGGGAATCCGCCGAGTGTGAGCCGGCCGTCGAGCGGCGCGGACAGGTCGTCCAGCTCCCGTTGCGCCGCGTCGAGCTGGTCCAGGACGGCCGCGGCGCGGGCCGCCAGCCGGTTGCCGGCCGCGGTCGGCACGACGCCGCGCGGCCCGCGCCGCAGCAGTGGCGTGCCGGCGGCGGCCTCGAGCGCGGCGATCTGCTTCGACAGCGCCGACTGGGTGAAGCCGAGCCGCTCGGAGGCGGCGGTGAGCGAGCCGGTGTCCAGCACGGTGCGCAGCGCCTGCAACAGCTGCGGATGCACGTTCAGGCCCATGCCCCCACTATGCCATCTCGGAATACCCGACATGACGAACATTCGCTGGTGGCATGTCTTGCCGGTGGGCAGACTCGACGGCGAAGGGAGTGTGGAGCACACATGAGCAAGATCTGGTTCATCACCGGTACGTCGAACGGGTTCGGCCGCATCTGGGCGGAGGCCGCGCTGGAGCGCGGTGACCGCGTGGCCGCCACGGCGCGGGACACCGCGAGGCTGGCCGACCTCACCGCGCGCTTCGGCGACGCGGTCCTGCCGCTGGAGCTCGACGTCACCGACCGGGAGGGCGTGGACGCCACGGTCGCCCACGCGGTCCGGCACTTCGGCCGGCTCGACGTCGTGGTCAACGGCGCCGGCTACGGCCACCTCGGCATGGTCGAGGAGCTGACCGAGCGTGAGCTGCGGCAGCTGATGGAGACGAACTTCTTCGGCGCGGTCTGGGTCACCCAGGCCGTGCTGCCCGTCCTGCGCCGGCAGCGCAGCGGGCACCTGTTGCAGGTGACCAGCGAGGGCGGGATCCGCGCCTATCCGGAGTACGGCGCCTACCACGCGTCGAAGTGGGCGGTCGAGGGCCTGTCCGAGGCGCTGATGGCCGAGACCGCGGGCTTCGGTTTCCACATCACCGTGGTCGAGCCCGGGCCGTACGCGACCGGCTTCGGCGCCGCCGCCCGGCAGAGCACGCAGTCCCCGGACTACGCGCAGGTCAGAATCGACACGGCCGCGGAGTGGCGGCTGGGCGACCCGGCCGCCACCGCACCGGCCGTGCTGGCGCTCGTCGACGCCGAGAACCCGCCACGCCGCCTGATCCTGGGCGACGTCCTGCCGGACATCGAGGCGATCTACGCGGAGCGCCTCAGGACCTGGCGTGACTGGAGCGCGGTGTCCCTCGCCGCGTTCGGCGCCCGCGAGGCCTGATCGGCGAGGCGGAGTGGGAGTGGCCGGGCCGGTGTTCTCCAGCCGTCGCCGGCCCGCGCACTCCCGGGGCTCGGTGCCGTCCCCGGACCGTCAGGCGCAGGCGGCTCCGTTCAGCGAATACCCGGACGGGGCCGCGCTGTCGCCGGTGTGCGTGGCCTGGAATCCGAACGAGACCGAAGCACCCGGTGGCAGCTGGGCGTTGTGGCCGGCGTTCGTCGCGGTGACCCGCCCGGACGCGGGCGCGTAGGTGGCGTTCCAGCCGTTGGTGACGGTCTGGCCGGCCGGCAGCGTGAAGGCCACGGTCCAGCCGTTCACCGCTGAGGTGCCGGTGTTGGTGACGGTGATGTTCGCGGTCAGCCCGTTGTTCCACGCGTTCACGGCCGCGGTGGCGCGACAGGCCGCGTCACCGGACGGCGGGGGAGAAGTGGGCCCCGGCGTAGTCGGCGTCGGCGTCGGCGTGACGCTGCCGAACTGGGAGAAGAACCGCCACACCTCCGGGCCGACCCAGGACGTGCCGGAGGTGCGGTCGGCCGGCAGCGGCACGTGGTCGCCGTCGTGTGCCGCCCACTGCACCGGATATCCGGCGCGGCACCCCGCGTACACCGTGGTGATGTGGGTTCCGCTGTTCTGCGCCGGCTCCGGCGGGTTCTGCGCGGTGCAGCCGTTCGCACGGACGAAGACGTCCCGGATCGACCGGCCCTGCGAGATGTTCAGGACGCTGTCCCGGGTGCCGTGGATGCCGAAGTACGCGACCGGTTGCGACGCCGTCGTGCAGCCGCCGGAGAGGTTGGCCCCGGCGATCGGCGCGACCGCCCGGAACACCTCCGGCCGCGCGCAGGCCAGCGCGAAGCTCATCGCGCCGCCGTAGCTGAAGCCCAGCGCGAACCGCTGCGCCGGGTCGACGCACAGGTCGTTCTCGAGCGTGCGCAGGATGTCGTCGACCAGCGTGACGTCCCGCCCGCCGGTGTTCGCCCAGCCGGCGTCGAGCCCCTGCGGCGCCACGAAGATCGCGGTGTTGCCCGCCTGTGCCTGCAGCCCGTAGAACCCGTTGCCGACCACGTCGTTCGCGCTGCCGTTCAGCCAGTGCAGCCCGACCACCAGCCGGTACGCCCGGTTGCTGTCGTAGTTGCCGGGCAACCGCAGATTGTAGGTGCGCGCCCGTCCGCCGCTCTGGATCGTGTACGTCCCGTCGCGCAGCGTCGGGCTCTTTCCGCACCCGGCCGTGCCGGCCCGCACGGCCGCCGCGGTCCCGCCGGTCAGCACGGCCGTCCCGGCGGCGATCAGCAGCGCGGCGGCGAACGCCGTGCTCAGCACGCGGTGTCTCCGCGATGGTGCTCTGGTCATTGCGAGGTCACCCCTTCGATGGAAATGGCACCGGCTTCCGAGGACCGGTGGACGTCGCGCAGGCGGCGTGGCACGCCACGTCGGAGGGGCCGGTGACCGCCGAATCCGGCCGGCTACCGCCGAATCCGGCCGGCTACCGCCGAATCCGGCAGGCTACCGCCGCACTCGGCCGGCTACCGCCGGAACTCGGTCGGCTTCCGCGGCCCGGGTGCGGAGCGACATGTGACACTTAGAGTGCTGCACGGTCCTCGATGTGTCAATCGAACTCCGTCAATTGAAATGGCCCGCGGTCTAGAGTGGTGATCGACCGTCGTCGTTTATCCGGCCGGAGCGTCGCGTGGGCAGCCCGTACGACATCGAGGAGATCTTCCCCGGCGATGCGGTGGGCGCGGTGCGGATGCCGCGGCGCCAGACCGGGAACTCGCCGCAGGGCCTGGCCGTGACGCTGCTGGCCGACTACACGCTCCGGGCCAGGGCCTGGCTGCCGTCGGCCGCGATCGTCGCGCTGCTCGGCGAGGCCGACGTGAGCCCGGCCGGGGCGCGGACCGCGATCAGCCGGCTCGCCCGCCGCGGCGTGCTGGAGAGTCACCGGCAGGGGCGCCACAGCTCCTACCGGCTCACCGCTGCCGCGGCCGGGTTCCTGGCCGTCGGTGGTCGCGAGATCGTCTCGCCGGTCGTCGAACCGTGGGACGACCACTGGACTCTGATCGCGTTCTCGCTGCCGCAGGCCGAGACGACCCGCCGCCGCGGGCTCCGCGCGCAGCTGCGATGGATGGGGTTCGCCCCGCTCTACGACGGGCTCTGGATCTCGCCGCGCGCGCTCGGTGACCGGGCTCGGGCGGAGCTGGCGGAGGTCGCGCACGGCGCGATGACCGTGTTCCGCGCGCGGCACGTCGACGTCGCCGCGACGGCCGCGCGGGCGCCGATCGACGCCTGGGACACCGCGGCGATCGCGGCCGAGTACGACGCGTTCATCCGGCGCTGGCGTGCGACGCCCGCCCGGATGCCCGTGGGGGCCGCGGCGGTGCGGGTGCGCACCGAGGTGATGGACGACTACCGGCGGTTGCCGATCCTCGACCCCGCGCTGCCGGCCCGGCTGCTCCCGCCGGGGTGGCGGCGGGAGCCGGCGCGTGAACTGTTCGCCGCGGTCTACGACGGGCTGGCGCGCGCGGCCGAGGAGCACGTGCGCACGGTCGCGGGCCCGCTGGCGCGGGACGTCCGCGCGCACACCGTGGCCGAGCTGGTCGCCGGCCTGACCGCCTAAGTCCGAAAGTTTCATTTTGTCGGGTCGGTGATTCGGGCAGAACGCACCGCGTACGTACCCCCGAAAAGGTGTTATGAGCACGGTGGCGAGTGGGTCGATTTTTCCCTTGACCCATCGATGGACGTCTCGTACCGTGCGCATACAGCTTCGTAAATTCCGGTCGATCAGCGAAACTTTCGGCGCGCGATACCGGCACGGACGCGAACGACCGCCCTTTCCGAACGGGGTCCCTGTGGTGCGAATCAGTCGTAGGTCGTTGCTGGGCCTGGCCGGCGCCGGAGCAGCCGGGCTGGCGCTCGGCGCGTGCGGTGCCGAGAGCGGAAGCACGGGCAGGACCATCCGGTGGTGGCACATCGCCAACACCGACCCGATGCTCCCCGCGTGGGCGGACATGGCCCGCCGGTTCGAGGCCGGCCATCCCGGCGTGAAGATCGAGATCACGCCGCTGGAGAACGAGGCGTTCAAGACCAAGCTCACCACGAACATCCAGGCCGGCGACCCGCCGGACATCTTCCACACCTGGGGCGGCGGCGTCCTCGCCCAGCAGGCCGAGGCCGGCATGATCAAGGACCTCACGGCCGACGTCGGCGGCTGGCGCGACCAGCTCATCCCCACCGCGCTCGACTCCTACACGATCGAGGACAAGGTCTACGCGTCCGCGGTGGACACCGGCATGGTCGGCTTCTGGTTCAACAAGGAGCTCTTCGGCAGGGCCGGCGTCACCGCGGCGCCGCAGACCTGGGCCGCGCTGCTCGACGTCGTCCGCAAACTCAGGGCCGCGGACGTCACCCCGATCGCGCTGGCCGGCAAGGAGAAGTGGCCCGGCCACTACTACTGGTCCTACCTCGCGCTGCGGATCGGCGGCCTCGACCTGATGCGCCAGGCCGCGGCCGACAGGAGCTTCGCCGCGCCCGAGTTCGTCACCGCCGGCACCCGCCTGGCCGAACTCGTCGCGCTGCAACCGTTCCAGACCGGCTTCCTCGCCGCCGGCTACTCCACCGCGGACGGGCAGGCAGCGACCATGGGCAACGGCAAGGCCGCCATGGAACTGATGGGCCAGTGGGCGCCGACCGTGCAGAACGACTCCTCGGCCGGCAGGAAGGGCCTCGGCGACAAGCTCGGCTTCTTCCCGTTCCCCGCGGTCGACGGCGGCCTCGGCCGGATCACCGACGCGTTCGGTGGTGGTGGCGGCTTCGCGGTCGGCCGCAACGCCCCGCCGGAGGCCGTCGAATTCCTCCGGTTCATCGCCCAGCCGGACAACGCCCGCATCGAGGCGAAGACCGCCGGCGTGCTGCCCGTCGTCAAGGCCGCGCAGGACGCCGTCACCGACCCCAACCTCAGGAGCGTGGCCGACATCCTCGCGACCTCGACCGGCTTCCAGCTCTACCTCGACCAGGCGTTCCCGCCCGCGGTCGGCCAGCAGGTCAACGACAGCGTGGCCGAACTACTGGCCGGCAAGTCCAGCCCCGAGGACGTGGCCGAGGCCATCACGGCCGCGGCGAAGCAGGGCTGACCGGCGGTGATCATCGTCGAGAGACGGCCTGCGGTCATCGTCAGGCCGCACCGACGCCGGCGGCGCCGGCCCTGGCCGACCATCGCGCTGTTCCTGGCGCCCGCGCTCGCGCTGTTCGCGCTGCTCGTGCTCGCACCGATCGTGGTCGCGGCCTACGCCAGCTTCTTCGAGTGGAACGGCTTCGGCGTACCCACGCAGTTCGTCGGCATCGACAACTTCCGGCGGCTGCTCGCCGACGAGGTCTTCGCCGGCGACCTGCGGCGCACGCTGCTGCTCGTCGGGCTGTCCATCGGCGTCCAGCTACCGGTCTCGCTCGCGCTGGCGATGCTGCTCAACCAGCCGCTGCGCGGCCGCCGGGCGTACCGCATGGTGTTCTTCGCTCCGTATGTGTTGTCCGAGGTGGTCACCGCGGTGCTGTTCACCATGATCTTCTCGCCGAACCAGGGCCTGGCCAACCATGTCACCAAGCTGATCGGCCTCGGCGACCTCGGCGCGACCTGGCTCGCCGACACCGACACCGTCATCTACTCGCTGTTCCTGGTCATCTCCTGGAAGTACTTCGGCTTCCACACGCTGCTCTACCTCGCGGCCCGGCAGAGCATCCCGCACGAGCTGCACGACGCGGCCGCGACCGACGGCGCCAGTGCCTGGCAGGCGTTCCGGCACATCACGCTGCCGCTGCTCGGGCCCACGATCCGGATCAGCGTGTTCCTGTCCGTCCTCGGCACGGTCCAGCTCTTCGACATGGTCTGGGTGCTCACCGGCGGCGGGCCGATCCGCTCCTCGGAGACGCTCGCGGTGACCATGTTCCAGGAGGGCTTCAAGCGGTTCCACGTCGGCTACGCCAGCGCGATCAGCATGGCCATCTTCCTGATCAGCCTCGTCTTCGGCCTGCTCTACCAGCGATTCGTCCTGCGCCGCGACCTCGAGGGCGCGGTCACCACGATGGGAGGCCACCGGTGAACCGCGGCTCGCGAGTGGCCCTGCACCTGGTCAGCATCTTGGTCGGCGCGACCATCGTGGTGCCGATCGTCTTCGGCGTGCTGGGCGGCTTCAAGGACAACGGGCAGCTGTTCACCAACCCGTTCGGGCTGCCCGACCCCTGGCTGCCCGGCAACTACCTCGACATCCTCGGCTCCGGCGCGTTCTGGCGGCAGGCCGGCAACAGTCTCGGCATCGCGATCGCCACCACCGTGCTCGTGGTCGGGATCGGCGCGATGGCCGCGTACATCTTCGCCCGCTACGCCTTCCCCGGCCGCGAACTGCTGTTCACCACGTTCGCGATCGGGCTGATGTTCCCGTTCGCGGTCGCGATCCTGCCGCTCTTCGTGCTGCTCCGCGAACTCGGTCTGCTCGGCAACCCGCTCGGCGTCATCCTGCCGCAGGTCGCGTTCGGACTCCCGGTCACCATCGTCATCCTGCGCGGCTTCTTCCGCGGCATCCCGCCAGAGGTCGAGGAGTCCGCGACCCTCGACGGGGCCGGCCCGGTCCGCTTCTTCTGGCGCATCCTGCTGCCGATGTCGCGCCCCGCGCTCGGCACGGTCTCGGTCCTCGCGGTCGTCGGCAGCTGGAACAACTACCTGCTGCCGCTCATCGTCTTCAACGACTCCCGCTGGTGGACACTGCCGCTCGGCGTCCAGCAGTTCCAGTCGCAGTACTCCGCCGACACCGCCCGGATCCTCGCGTACGTCACGCTCGCCATGCTCCCCGCGCTGCTCTGCTACGCGTTCGCCGAACGCCAGCTGGTGAGCGGGCTGACCAGCGGCATCGGCAAGGGCTGAGCGCGACTGGCATTTGACGACGATCTGTCGTAATCTTTGCGACAGGTTGTCGTATAACGGGAGGCTGGCATGGACGATCGCGCCGCACTGATCGAGCTGATGAGCAGATACGCGGACATCGCGGACCTCAAGGAGTTCATCGACCTGCCCGGCCGGGTCCTCGCCGACCCGGTCGCGCTCGACTTCGAGTCCGTCGCCGGCATCCCGCCGATGACCGTGCCGCTCGCCGACTACACGGGCATCCTGCGCGCCTCGTTCTCGGCGTTCGAGGCGACGCACCACGCGATCACCGGCCACGTCATCGAGATCGACGGCGACCGGGCGACGATCCACGCGCACGTCCGCGCCGAGCACTGGCTGCCGGCCGGCCGGTGGCTGGTGGCCGGTTTCTACGACAACGAGGCGATCCGCACGGCCGGCGGCTGGCGGCTGAGCCGGGTCCGGCTCACCGCCACCTACCAGGAGAACCCGCACCTGTCCCGCGCCGCCGTCCAGGCTCCACAGCCCGCCGGCGGTATGCCGTAGCCGCGGTGGGGGAGAATGATCTGATGCCGCGGATCCGGGGTGCCAGCATCGGGGAGCACCACGAGCTGGTGTGGGCCGAGCTGGCCGGGGCGCTGCGGGAGCTGCTGCGCGAGCACGACTACGACTCGATCACCATGGGGCACATCGGGGCGCGCGCCGGACTTGCCCGCAACACGCTCTACAACTACGCCCGGGACAGGGGCGCGCTGGTCGCGGCGCTGACCGGCCGGATCGCCCTGCCGGCGGTCGCGGAGGTGGCCGCGATCGGCGCACGCACGACCGATCCGGCCGCGCACCGGCTGCGGGAGATCGTCGGGGTGGTGCTGGCGGCGTTGACGGACCCGGTGCTGCAGCTGATGTTCCGCCCGGCGGTCGCGGAGACGCCGAAGGTCCCGGGCGGTCCGTTCGACGCCATCGTGGCCCAGGTGGAGAACGTGGTCCGGGACGGGATCGCGGGCGGCGAGTTCCGCGACGTCGGCGACGTGCCCCTCACGGTGGAACTGCTGTCCGGCGTGATGCGCGCCGGTGCCGAGCGCCTCGGCCGGGACCCGTCCACGGCCGCGGCCACGACCCGCGCGACCGCGGACATCATCCTCGGCTCGCTGACCTGAGGCAACGCTCCGCGTGCAGCGGTTCCAGCCGGCGCCGCCCGCATCCCGGCCGACGACTCGCCCCGCTGCGCCTCCACCGGGCGCCGGCTGGTGTGCGTGGGCTGGCCCGCGGCATCCGCAGGGGGCTGATTGACCAGACCCGGAAACCCTTCTTCCCGCTTCCGGCGTGGGCACCTTCCGAGTGCTCCTGCGGGCACCGGTGCAATGCCACTTGGCTTGAGTCGACCACGGATTCCTGCCTGCGCGTCCCGAAAGCGTCCCGCCGACGTCCGCCGGCCCTTCTCTGTCGCCCACACCCCTTGGACTGACTCTGTTGCCCAGTCCTTTCGGGCCGGGGAGCGTGAGCTGACCCGGCCCGCTCGCGGCGATCGGGCGCTGCTCGCCCGAAATATCGCTACATCCCACCCTCCGGCGCGGACCACACACTCGCGAGACGGCACCGCCGCGGCCTGAGTGATCAATCAGGTGAGCAAAAGGTAGATCAAAAATCGAAGTTGATCGCTCTTTTGCTCACCTGATTGATCACTCAGGCGCCGGGCCCGAGGCCGTCGAGATCTCCCGGCCTCGCCGGCAGGACGCGTGCCCGCTTCGTCGGGAGATTTCGGGCACGAGGCGCCGGGTCCCCGCCGGAAGGGGGCCGACCCTGCCCGCTTGCGGTGTTCCGGCGCCCGGAGGCCGCGTGGGATTCGCGTACCGACAGCGAGCGGGCCACGGAACCCGGATCGGGCTGAGAGCAGTCCCGCCGGGAGTGCGGCCGTACCGCGGCTCCTTCAGGATCAAAATAGGCCAGACGGCCGGTGCCCGCGGGAGCACTCGGAACGCGACCACGCCGGAAGCGGGAAATCGCTTCGATGCTTGTGTTCGTCGCACGTATGACGGTGCCGGGCCGCGCGAGTCACGCGCACCCAGCACCGCTGTGATCCGCTCGCCGGTGGCCTCGTGAACCTTCCCGAAGCCAGGATCGGGGCGTCCCCGATGCTGCCTGGCAGCATGAGGGACGCCCCGATCGCGGGTTCCATCCGGGGCAGTGGGACGACGCGCTAGAAGCCCGCGCTGATCTTGGTGAAGGCCCAGTCGGACTGGGCGATGCCGCTGCAGTGCGAGACGACGCCCTCGCCGGGGCAGCCGCGGTCGCGGTTGACGGCCCAGAACGAGAAGCGGGCGAAGTTGTTGGCGCGGGCGTAGTCGCGGATGCGGGTCCAGGTCTCGACCGTGGTCAGTTCCTGCTGGTCGGAGAGGCCGTTCATGCCGGAGATGCCCATCCGGGAGTAGGCCTGCGCGTCGGTCCAGCCGAACGTGGTCTTGAGCTGCTTCTTCAGGCCCTCGGAGGCGCCGACGGTGCTGGCGTACATGTCGGGGCCGCCGCTGAAGTCGAACGGCATCTGGGTGAAGACGTCGATGTTCGCGCCGAGCGCCTTCGCCTGGTTGATCAGGCGGATGCCGTGGGCGTTCGGGCCGGCCGGGGTGGTGCCGAAGGTGAGGATCGTCGTCACGGCCGGGTTGTTCTGCTTGATGATCTTCAGGGCGCCGAGGATGCGGTCCTGGACCACGTAGTTCTCGAACTCGTCCGTGTTCTCGATGTCGATGTCGATGGCCTTGAGGCCGAAGGCGTTGATGACCTTCTGGTACGCGCCGGCCAGCGCCTCCGGCGTGGCGCAGTTCGGGCCGAGCTTGTTGCCGCTCCAGCCGCCGATCGAGGGTACGACGCTGCCGCCCGCCGCCTGGATCGCCGCGATCGTGCTCGCGTGCACGCCGCCGGTCAGCCCGCTCTCGCCGTCCCAGACCGGGTTGCAGCCGTTGGCCAGCACGAACGCGATGGTGAACGCCTTGATCCCGGTCGCGTTCATCACGGTCGCCGGCGCGGGCGGGTTGCCCCAGCCGGGGTAGATGTACGGCGCGGAGGCCATCTTCGTGCCGGTCGCGGGCGGCGGCGTGGTGGGACCGGTCGGCGGGGGCGTGGTCGGCGTGGTGGTGCCGCCGCACGCGCCGTTGTCGGCCCAGACGCCCCACTGGCCGCTCGCGGTCGGGACGTCGTTCTGGCTCCACCACTTCGCGGTGTAGTTGCGGAACGCGTACGAGACGGTGTTGTCCTTGACGTAGACGGTGGACGGGCTCCACGGCGTGTCGCAGGCGGCCGCGGCGGAGGCGCCGGGCGCGAGCGCGACCGAGGCCGCGATCGCCGTGGCGGCCAGGGCCGTGGCGATCGCGGCGGCGAACGGGCGGTGCAGCTTCATGGCGGACCATCTCCAGTGGGGTAAGCCGGAGGTATTGGGGTTCGCCAATTATTAGGACTGTTAACAGATCGGGTCCAGGGGTCGCCGCCCTAAACTTATTTAGGGTTCAGGCAGGCCGTGCGGTTCAGGCGGCGAAGCGATGATCAGCGCGTCGTACGACGGCGAGGAGCAGCGCCAGCGGCTGGGCGAACCAGGCCGTGGTCGATCAGGCTCTGCCCGGTGGCCAGCAGCATCTCCGCGGTCGGGCGCGTCGTCCAGCCCAGTTCCTCGATCGCCTTCCGGGCCGACAGCGGCTCGGTCCGCCCCACGAAGCCGAGTGCCAGGCGGATGGTCGGGTCGAAGCGGGCGACGAGCCACATCAGCCAGTACGGCAGGCGGCGGGCCGGCACCCGGAAGCCCTTGGGGCCGAACTCGGCGGCCAGCACCACGGCCATCTCCTCCATCCAGATCTCCGGGCCGGAGACGATGTAGCGGTTGCCGGGCGCGGCCGGGTTCTCCATCGCCAGCCGGTGCGCGGTCGCGACGTCCCGGACGTCGACGTAGCTGAAGCTGAGCCGCGGAACGGCCGGCATGGAGCGGTCCAGCAGCCGCTGCACGGACTCGACCGAGGTGGTCACCACGGGCCGCTGCAACGGGCCGATGACGAGCCCGGGAATCACGGCGACCAGCTCGAACCGGTCGTCCGCCGGTAGTTCGGCGTGGAACCGCCAGGCGGCCCGCTCGGCGAGGGCCTTGCTCTTGCCGTACGGCGCGCTGTTCTCGATGATCGCCCAGTCGTCCTCGGTGTACGGCCGGGTCACCGGCCCGGTCCGGCCGGCGCTGACCGACAGTGACGACGAGGTCAGCACCACGCGGCGAACGGTACCGCTTGCCGCCGCGGCCCGCAGCACGTGCAGGGTGCCGTCCACGGCGGGCCGGATGACGTCGTTCTCGTCGCGCGGTACGGCGGGCGGGTTCGGCGACGCGGTGTGCAGGACGTGGGTGCAGCCGGCAACCGCTTCCGCCCATCCCCGGTCGCTGCCGAGGTCCGCGGCCACGAATTCCAGGTGCCCGCCGAGCGCGGCGGCCAGGGACGTCAGGTGGGCGAACGTCTCGGTCCGGGTGACGTCGCGGACCGTGCCGCGCACGGCGTACCCGTGGCGGAGCAGGTCTTCGATGATGTGCCCGGCGATGAAGCCGGAGGCGCCGGTGACCAGGACGGTGGTGGGGTTCATAAGGGCTCCGTGCTGCGTGAATTTTAGTTCCGTTCGGAACGGAACAGAACTGTAGCATTTCTGTGCCGACCGGAACAGAAGGAGATATGATCGCCACATGGAAGACATCCGGAAGGCGCCGGTCGGCCGGCCCCGCGGCTTCGACACCGACGAGGCACTGGAACGCGCGATGGTGACCTTCTGGAAGGAGGGCTACGACGGGGTCAGCCTCAGCGAGCTCGCCCGCGCCATGGGCATCACCAAGACCAGCCTGTACGCCGCGTTCGGCACCAAGGAGGACCTGTTCCGGCGAGCCCTGGAGCGATACGCCGAGGGCCCCGCCTCCTACGCCGCCCGTGCCCTGACCGAGCCGACCGCGCAGGACGTCGCCCGCGCCTACCTCTCCGGCGCGGTAGCGGCCTCCACCTGTGCCGACCGCCCCGCCGGATGCCTCGGCGTCCAAGGGGTCCTCGCCGCCGGCCACCTCGGGGAGAGCGCCCGTGCCGCGCTGCTGGGCTGGCGCGAGGAGGACCGCTCCCGGCTCAGCGCCCGCTTCCAGCGAGCCGTCACGGAGGGCGACCTCCCCGCGGACGCCGACCCGGACATCCTGACCCGCTATCTGATGACCATGGCGAACGGCATCGCCGTCCAGGCCGCCGGCGGCGTCCCCCGCGACGACCTTCAGCGGATGGCCGACACGCTCACCCAGGCCTTCCCACCCCGCTGACCCGCCCGGGACCTCGCTGACGGCCCAGGACCCCGCGACCCTCGGCGCGGCTCGTCCAGCGGTTTGTAAGAATTCTGCAAGGCCGGCCCGGCACGCTGGCCGCATGAACGAGATCCCCTCATCCGGCCGGCCGTACGTCATCCGCGGCGGCACCGTCATGTCGATGGACCCGGTCGTCGGCGACTTCGAAACCGCCGACGTGCTGGTCGACGGCGAGCGGATCGTCGCGGTCGGCACCGGCGTCGACGTACCGGCGGGCGCGGACGTGATCGACGCGCGCGGCCGGGTCGTCATGCCCGGCTTCGTCGACACCCACCACCACCTGTTCGAGACCGCGCTGCGCTCCTACCTGCCGAACGGCCTGCTGATCAACGACGGTTCCGGGTCGCCGAGCGCGGACCCGTCCTACATGGAGCACATCATCGGGCGGTTCGCCCCGGCGTACCGGCCGCAGGACGTCCACATCAACATGCTGTACGGCCGGCTGTCCCAGCTCGACGCGGGCGTCACCACCGTGCTCGACACCTCGCAGATCCACCACACGCCCGAGCACAGCGACGCCGCGGTCCAGGCGCTCACCGACGCGCGCGCCCGGTCCGTGGCCGGCTACTGGGCCGGCGACGGCCGCGCGGACTCGCGGTTCCCGCAGGACGCCCGCAGGCTGCGGGACCGGTACTTCGCCGGCGACGGGCTGCTGACCATGGCGATGGGCGGCGAGATCGCCGGTGGCCTCGACGCCTACGCCCCGGTCTGGACGCTCGCCCGCGAGCTGGACGTGCCGATCGCCGCGCACGCGCTCGGCTTCATGATGGACCCGATCATGCGGGGCCTGGCCCGCGGGGACGGCGGCATCGGGCTCGGCCCGGACGTGCTGTTCATCCACATGGTCCACGTCTCCGACCCGGTCTGGCACGCGGTCCGCGACGCCGGCGTGCGGGTCTCGCTCGCGGTCCCGATCGAGATGACCATGCGGCACGGCACGCCGCCGCTGCTCACCGTGCAGGCGCTCGGCATGGAACCGTCGCTCAGCTCCGACGTCGAGACCACGATGGCCGCGGACCCGTTCACGTTGATGCGCGCCACGCTGACGCTGCAGCGCATGCAGGTCAACGAGCAGGTCTTCGCCCAGCCGGGCCGCTCGCCGGAGAAATTCTGGCCGGCCCCGGCGCCGGGCACGCCGCAGCTGCTGCTCGACCGGGACGTGCTGCGCTTCGCGACGCTCAACGGCGCCGAGCACCTCGGGCTCGGCCACCGGACCGGGTCGCTGACGCCCGGCAAGGAGGCCGACATCGTCATCCTCGACGCGACCGCGCTCAACGTCGCGCCCATGAACAGCGCACCCGGCGCCGTGGTGACGCTGATGGACCGCACGAACGTGGAGACCGTGATCGTCGGCGGCACGATCCGCAAGTGGCGGGGCCGGCTGCTCGACGCCGACCTCGACCGGCTCCGCGGCGAGCTGGAGGACTCCCGCGACCACCTCTTCCGCGCCGCCGGCATCACCCGGAACCTGTTCGCCTGAGCTGAGCGATCGGCGCCGGCCCGCAGCGCGCTGCGGGCCGGCGCCGGGACGTCAGTCCGTCGCGCCGTCCTGCTCCGCCCGCTTGTCGGCGTCGCTGGTCCGGGCGCGCATCTTCTCGGCGAGGCTCTGGCGGCGCTGCGCCGCCTCGCTCTGGTTCGCCGTGCGGCCTTCGAGCGTCGCCGAGTCCTTGCCGCGACCCGGCCGGCGCCCGAGAGAGTCGCTGGGTTGTCTCACCATGTTCGTCGTCCTTTCCTCACCCGTCATTCTGCCGGTGCACCCCGGTGCGGTGTCCACGAACGTCCCACCCGCGGGTCGTCAGCCGCTCGGCGTCAGCCGCTCGGCGTCAGCCGCTCGGCGTCAGCCGCTCGGCGTCAGCCGCGGGACGTCAGCCGCTGGGCGTCGCGCAGCGTCTCCGAGGCGGCGACCACGCCGAGATCACCGAAGGTGGCGCCGGCCGGTGCGGTGACGGACACGTCGGACGGCGTGATCTGGGTCGTGAAACCGCCCGGCCAGTCCCGCTCGACGCCGCCGTCGGCGTTGAACCGCCACCCGCGCGCGGCCAGCGGATGCAGCATGTCCAGGTCACCGTCGCGGCCGGTGTCCAGCGGCAGCCGGCTCGCGGCGGCCTGCTCCGGTGCGAGCCGGTGCACCTCGCGGCCGAGCTGCGGGAACGGCTGGAAGATCTCGTAGTCGGCGAACGTCTCGGCCCAGAGCGCCAACTCCGGACCGGCCGGCGCGGGATGGAAGAGCGTGACCCGCCGCTCGTCGTCGAGCACGAGCGTCTTGTCGTCCACGTCGGCGAACGAGCCGTCCTCCGCGACCCGGAACGCGGGCCCGCCGGCCACCTGCCACAGCAGTGCCCGCGCCGGGTAGCGCACCGCCGGGTGATCGGTGAAGAACGCCCGCACCTGCGACGGCGTCCAGGACCGGCCGGTCACCATCGCCTCCTCCAACGCCCGCAGCCGCTCGGTGGCCAGCGCCCGCGCCTCCTTCTTCAGCACGGCGAACGCGGCCCGGGCCTCCTCCGCGAGCGTCGCGTCGTCGGCCGCGGCGACCGGCGGGAGGCTCTTGCGGCGCCGCCCCTCCGCGTCCGCGATCAGCGGGTTGAGCTTCACGTCGAACGAGACCGTGAACCGGCGCGGGCCGTAGTCGAGCGTGATCCGGCCGTCCGCGTCCAGCCCGAGGTCGGCCGCGATCCGGTCGCCGAGCTCGGCCGTGCTCAGGCCGCGGGCCTGCGCGATCTGATCCAGCTTCGCCGCGGCCAGCTTCCGGAAGCCCTTGGCCTTCGCTGTCCGCGCCATCCGCTGGAGGTGGACCAGCGCGGTGTCGGTGCCGAGCGCGACCAGCACGTCCAGCCCGATCTTCGCGCGCGCGATCGCGTCGTCGGTCCACCCGAGCACGGTCTCGGTCAGCCGCGGCACGGCCGCGTCGTCACCGAGGAAGCCGAGCGCGTAGAGCGCGTGCTTGTCACCGGACGGGTGCTCGACCCGCGCCCACTGCGCGAACAGCTCCCAGCCGAACGCGGTCAGATCGGCCCGCTCACAGGCGTCGCGGACCTCGGCCAGGCCCGGGTGCGGCGCGGCGAACGTGGCGGACGCGAGCATCCCCAGCAGCCGCCGCACGGCCGGCTCGGGCAGCACCGCGCCGTCGTGACCGCGCAGCCGGACCGCCGGCAACGTGGGCACGACCAGCCACGACGGGATCGCCTTCGTCTTACCGGCGGCCCGCAGCGCCTCGGGCAGCGCGGACTCCGGCGCGACCGGACCCGGCGGCACGTGCGCGGCCACGATCGCCTCGACCCGCGCCCGGGCCTCCGCGGGAAGCTCCGGCAGGGTCTTGGCGACCAGTTCCGGGCGGGACAGCACATGGTCGCGGAGCAGCTCGGCGGCCGCCGTGTTCTCCGGGGTCAGCCCGGCCAGCACCCGCAGCGCGCGGGCCGGGCGGCGGGCCGCGAGCTTGACGATCGCGGGCCGGATCAGCACCCCGCCCGCGGCCGCGGCCAACTGCCCGAAGGCCTCGTCCGTGTCGATCGAGGACAGCCAGGCGATCAGCTGCTTGCGGTCGCCCTCGTCCCGCCGGAGTGCCGCGCTCATGTGGGTGCCGACGCCGGTGCGGAACCGGTCCCGGCCGGCCTCCGGCAGCAGGTCACCCAGCGCGGGGTCGGCCAGCAGGTACATCCCGAGCACCTCCGCGGCCATCGGCGGTGCGTCCGGCTCGGCGAGCAGCCGCACCGTCCGTGCCGGGTCGCGGGCCAGCAGCCCGAGCCGCTCGAAGTCGCCCTGCCGGTGGCCGAGCGTGGACCGGATGACGTATCGCGGCGCCTCGTCCCCGGGGATGTTCAGGATCCTCTGCAGCGCCTCGAACGGCATCTCGCGGTGCCACATCCATTGCAGACGGCTCTGCCTGCGGTAGACGTCGTTCTCGGTCAGCAACGGCACCGCCTCGGTGCCGAGACCGTCGAGCAGCGTGGCGATCAGCTCGTCCCCGCCGGGCCGGTTCACCAGGACGAGGCTTCTGTCGAAGTCGTAGCGCCCCTCGGCAGCGTCGATCGCGGCGATCGCGTCGGCGTGCCGCTGGATCTGCGCGGCCGAGGTCGCGGAGAACACCGGCAGGATCGGGATCACGTCGGCCGAGTAGCGCGTGAACCCCTTGAACCACCCCGGCAGCGCCTCGATGTCCTCCTCGATCCAGTCGTCCTGGTCCGGCAGCACGAACGACGCGACGAGCCGCTGCGGGAGCACACCGCCCCGGTAGTCGCGCAGTGCGGCGGCGGCCCGGGTGAACGTGGCGTCGTCCGTGGCGGCGAGATGCGCGCGGATCACCCGGGCGGTGTCCCACAGCGTGCCGTCCTCCCACCGCTGGCGCAGATCCTCGATCTTCCAGTGGCCGTGCCAGCCCTCGGTCACGGCCGGGCGGAGCGGCCGCCGGCACAGCGCGTCGCCGGACCTGAGCGGGTGGTAGAGCATGCCGGCCATCTCGGTCACCGCCCGCACCGCGAAGACCACGCCGTGCCCGGCCAGCCACGCGTCCGCGATCGTCTCGACCGGCACCCGGCGCTCCGCCACCGGCTCGGCGACGACCAGCGCCGCCGCGGCCGCGCCGCGCGGGGACACCTCGGACCCGGCCGCGAAACTCCGGGCCTCGTCGAGCAGCACCGGGTGATAGTCCGAGAGTCGTGCGGCGTCCAGATCGGACGCGGCCAGCAGCTCCGCCAGCCGCGGCGGCGCACCGAGGTCGGCCAGCGGCACCGGGAACGGCTGCCCGCCGCGCCGGGGGAGCTGCACGCCCCGCCACTCCCGCGGCATGTCCCAGCCATGGTCGAATCGCATCCATACCTCCGTTGGCATCGAACGGAGGCGAAGTCTACGGACGGGGTACGACAGGATCGGCCCGGTATCCGCGTGATTGACTGTGGCGTATGACGTCCGCCGGCCCGGCCGCGGCCACCCGGCCGCACAACCGCAGGCAGCTCATCGTCGAGGCGGCCGGGCAGATCTTCAGCGAGCGCGGCTACCACGCGGCGTCGATGGAGGAGATCGCCGGCGGCGTCGGGATCAGCGCGGCCGCGCTCTACCGGCACTTCCCGAACAAGTACGCGCTGTTCGCCGCCTGCGCCGACGTCATGGTCGACGGGCTGGCCGGCGCGCTGGACGCGGTGCCGGCCGACGCGCCGCTACGGGACCTGCTGGCCGCGCTGACCCGGGTCACGGTCGCGCACCGCGCCTCCGGCGGCCTCTACCGGTGGGAGGCGCGCTATCTGGCCCGGGACGACCGGCGGCGCCTGCGGGCCAGGTTCGCGCACGTCGTCGGCCGGGTGACCGAGACCGTGCGCCGCGAGCATCCGCTGCCAGGCGAACGCCTGCGGGCAGTGGCCGCACTCGGCGCGATCGGCTCGGTCACCATGCACCACACCTCGATCGCACCCCGCCGGATCGAGGAACTGGTGCTGGCGTCCGCGACGCGGGTGGCCGCGACCGATCCGGCGTCCGCCGTGGGCAGCGCGGCCCGGGTCGAGCTGCCCGGCCGGCCGGTGCCGCGCACCCGGCGCGCGGAGATCCTGGCCGCGGCCGTGCCGCTGTTCGCCCGGGACGGGTTCGCCAACGTCACCAACGGGCAGATCGCCCAGGCGGTCGGCCTGGCCCCGTCCGCGATCTACCGGCACTACCCCGGCAAGGTCGACATCCTGGTCGCCGCGTGTCTGCAGGCGGCCGGCCTGCTGGCCCAGGCCGTCGACCGCAGCCTGCACGCGCCGGCCGACCCACGAACGGCGCTGATCGCGGCCTACGTCGCCTACAGCTTCGAGCACAACGCGCTGAACAGCGTCGCGGAGGCCGAGGTTCGCGGCCTGCCGGACGCGCTGCGGCGCCCGCTGGTCGTCGCGCAGCGCGAGCACATCGCGGTCTGGGAACAGCAGCTTCGCGCCGCCCGCCCGGAGTTGGACGCCCGTGCGGCCCGGCTGCTGATCCACGCCGGTTTCGGCGTGGTCGTCGAGACCGGCCGCGCCCTGCGCTGGCAGGACACGCCAGAGAACCGCGACACCGTCACCGCCCTGGTGGCCGGCGCACTGATCTAGCGATCACCACCCCATGGTTCGGGTGTTTCCCGCCCGAGAGCTCGACATCGATCCGGCAGGCCGCGCCGCGGCGTCGACCGGCACACGAAGGGGCGGCGCGTCGGTCAGAGCAGGTCGTGGTCGCGGGCGTGGAGCGCGGCCTGGGTGCGGTCGCGCAGGCCGAGGCGGGTCAGGATGTGCGAGATGTGGTTCTTGACCGTGCCCTCGCTGACGAACAGGCGTCTCGCGATCTCCCGGTTCGTGGCGCCCTGCGCGACCAGCCGCAACACGTCGATCTCCCGGCCGGTGAGACCGGCGCGAACCGGCGGCGCGACCGGCGGTGCGGTACGGGGGAGCGCGGCGGCGAGGCGGCGCAGCGCGGCGTCGTCGTGCTGGCCGATGCCGGCGTGGGCGAGACGGACGGCCTGGGCGAGCTCGCGGGCCGGCCGGTCCTTGAGCAGATAACCGCTGGTGCCGGCGCGCAGCGCGGCCAGCACGTACTCCTCGTCGTCGAAGGTGGTCAGCATCAGCACCCGGCAGGACGGCAACCGTTCGCGGAGCAGCTCCGCGGCGCTCAGGCCGTCGAGGACCGGCATGCGCACGTCCAGCAGCACCACGTCCGGCGCGGTCCGTTCCGCGAGGTCGACGGCCTCCCGGCCGTCCCCGGCCACGCCGACCACCGCGATGCCGGGTTCGAGACCGAGCAGCGACGCGATCCCCTCGCGGATCAGCGCCTGATCGTCCGCGACGAGCACGCGCACCTCGCCGGTCACGCCACACCACCGCCGCGCCCAGCACCGCCGGTCGGCCCGGCTGCACCGGCGCTGCCGGTCTGCCCGGCTGCACCGGCGCCGCCCATCCGCGCGAGGACTCGAACCCCGCGGCCGGGCGCGGGGTTCGAGTCCTCGCGGCCGGGCGCGGAAGCGGGCGCGCCGCCGACGCGTGCGGTGATCCGGGTGCCGCGCCCGGGCCCGGAGTCGATGTGGAGGGTACCGCCGAGCGCGGCCAGCCGTTCCCGCATGCCGCGCAGCCCGCCGCCGTCCGCGTCGTCCACGGTGAAGCCGCGGCCGTTGTCGGTGATCTCGACGGTCGCCGCGTCGTCGAAGCACAGCGCGACGGTGACCCGGTCGGCGCCCGCGTGCCGGTGGGCGTTGGTCAGCGCCTCCTGGGTCACCCGGTAGAGCGCCTCCAGGCCGTGCCGGGCGTGCCCGCTCTCGCCGCCGGTGCGGGTGACCGTGACTTCGAAGCCGGCGTCGTCCAGCCCTCCGGCGAGCTCTTCGACCGCGTCCGCCAGCGAGAACGATGCGGTGCGCAGCGCGCTGACGGACGTGCGCACCTCCTGCAGCGCCCGCGTCGCGGCCGCGCGCGCGTCCAGTACGGCGCGGTCCGCGACGGCCGGATCCCGGGAGCGGAACGCCTCCGCCTTGGCCAGTTGCACGCTGACCGCGGTCAGGTGGTGGCCGACGCTGTCGTGGATGTCGCGGGCCAGCCGGTGGCGTTCGGCCGCCGCGCTCAGCTGGGCGACCTGCCGCTGCGCCGTACGCAGCTCACCGACCAGGCGTTCCGCGCGCTCCCGGCTGCGCCGCTGACCGTCCGCGACCTCCGCGGTGACCAGCGTCAGCACCAGGCCGATTCCGAACATCAGCAGGTCGGAGACCGCCTCCTGATCGGTGTGCCACGCCGGGGCGCGCGCGGCTTGCACGGACGCGACGAGCATGCAGGCCGCGGCGATCGTGATCGCGGCGCGCCGGCCGAGCGTGACGTAGGCGAAGAACGGCGCCAGGATGAACAGCGCGCGGCCGAATCCGCCCGGGTCCGCGACCGCGACCGCGGCATACAGCGCGAGTCGCGCGGCCAGCAGCGGGATCGGCGGCCCCTCGGGAATCCACTCGATGAGCAGCAGCGCGGCGATCGCGACCGCGAAGACCACCAGGCGCGCGGGCGAGGCGGCCGGCGCCGGATAGCCGAGGCCGGCCGCCAGCACGACGAGGTAGAGCCCGGACGCCATCGCGCGCATGCCCGCCACAGTAGGACCGCGGCACCACCCTGCCGTTCGTCATGTGCCCCGCCCTTGGCCGGTCGGTACTGCCGGGCACGGCCGCCGCCCCGGCACGCTGACCGGCATGACCGACACGATGCTGTACCGCCTCGCCGCCGTCGCCGGCCTGACCGGCGGCACACTGACCGTGCTGGCCGTCGCCCGCCGAGCCGGCCTGCTCCCCGACAACGCGCTGACCCATGCGCTCGCCCCACCCGCGACCGCGCTGCTGCTCTTCACGCTGACCGCGCTCTACCTCGTGCAACGCCGCCAGGCCGGCCGACTCGGCCTGGCCGGTTTCGTCCTCAATCACCTCGGCCTGAGTGGCCTGTTCGCCATCGAGTTCCTCACCCACGCGGTCCTGCGGTTCCACGACGCGCCCGCCCTGCTCGCCCCCGGCCGGCCATATTTCCTGGTGGTGGCGCTGACGTTCCTGGCCGGCGTGCTGCTCTTCGGCGCGGCCTCGTGGCGCGCCGGCGTGCTCCCGCGCGCCGCGCTCGCGCTCTACGTCATCGGCCTGAGCGCGGCCGCGCTCCGCACCTCCGTGCCGGAGTGGACCTACTTGACCGGCCTGCTGCTCGGCTCCGCCGGCGTGCTGTGGATGTCGGCGGCATTGCCGGGAGTCGCCGCGCGGGCCGCTTCTGGAAACAAACTTTTCGATAATCGTGCGGAAGTTATGGACGTACGAGCAAAAGAGGTCTAGCGTCCCCCAGACATCGATTTATGTCGAGGTCTGGGGTGGTCCGATGAAGACACGGATTGTGCTGCTCGCCGCCGCCACGCTCGCGGGGCTGGTGCCCGCCTTACCGGCTGTGGCGGCGGACGTGCCGCCGCAGGAGCCGGGGGTCACGTTGCGGACGTTCGATCTGCAGGCGTCGCGTGACTCGCTCTGCACGCTCAAGCCCGGTCAGACGCCGAACGTGGACAGGCTGATGCCGACGATCAACTGGTCGGCCGCGGCGGATTTCGGCGTCGACAACTTCTTCCAGTCCGAGGTGATCGGCAACATCAACATCACCGCCGCGGGTACGTACGGGTTCCGGCTGACCAGCGACGACGGCTCGCGGCTGCGGATCGACGGCACGACCGTGATCAACAACGACGGCGCGCACGGGGCGACGCCGGTGGAGGGCACGGTCGCGCTGACCACCGGCTACCACTCGCTGCACATCGACTACTTCGACCGGGACGGCGGCCAGCAGCTCACGCTGGACTGGCGGCCGCCGGGCGCGACCGCGTTCTCCCTGGTGCCGAACACGGCACTGAGCACGGACTCGGGCGTGGTGCGGGTGACCGCGCCGGGGCGCAAGGAGTGCGAGAGCGCCGGCGACTCGCCCGGTGACGGCCTGCCACTGACCGGCGTGCACCCCGGTTACACGCTGGCGAACCTGCGCCCGGCCGGGTTCCAGCCGCAGGTGAGCGCGATGGACTGGTTCCCGGACGGGCGGCTGGCCATCGCGACCTGGGGCGGCAGCGAGACCACGGCCGGCGAGGTCTACGTCCTCAGCGGCGTGACCGGCGCGAACCCGCAGGTCACCTACCGGCGGATCGCGACCGGGCTGCGGGAGCCGATGGGCTTGAAGATCGTCGACGGCAAGATCTACGTGTCGCAGAAGCACGAGCTGACCGAGCTCGACGACACCAACGGCGACGGCACGATCGACCAGTACCGGCGGGTGGCGACCTGGCCGTTCGACGGTAACTTCCACGAGTTCGCGTTCGGGCTGCTCTACCAGGACGGGTTCTTCTACCTGAACCTGTCCGTGTCGATCAACCTGGGCGGCGCCACCACGGATCCGCAGGGCTCGCCGAACCGGGGCACCACCGTGAAGATCAACCGGGCCACCGGAGCGGTGCAGTACATCGCGGGCGGCCTCCGTACCCCCAATGGCTTGAATTTCGGTCCTGAGGGCGACATCTTCGTGCTGGACAACCAGGGCGGCTGGCTGCCGTCGTCGAAGCTGGTGCAGGTCAAGCCGGATCGGTTCTTCGGCCACTACACCAACCCGGACGGGCCGTTCGACCTGCAGCCGGTCACCCAGCCGGTGCTGTGGCTGCCGCAGAACGAGATCGCGAACTCGCCGAGCACACCGATCATGCTCAACTCCGGGCCGTACGCGGGCCAGATGCTCTTCGGTGACGTGACCTACGGCGGCATTCAGCGCGGCTTTCTGGAGAAGGTCGGCGGCCAGTACCAGGGCGCGGTGTTCCGGATGACGCAGGGCCTGGAGATGGGCGTGCTGCGGCTGAGTCAGGGCCCGGACGGCGCGCTCTACGTCGGCGGGCTCGGCGCGGGCGGCAACTGGGGCCAGGAGGGAAAACTCACCTACGGCCTGCAGAAACTCGTCCCGAACAACAACAGCGTCTTCGACATCAAGTCGATGAAGGCGATCGCGGACGGCTTCGAGTTCGAATACACCCAGCCGGTCTCGGACGCGACCGCGGCGCAGCTGGCCTCGCGCTACCGGGCCAAGCAGTGGCGCTACGTGCCGACACCGGCCTACGGCGGCCCGAAGGTGGACGAGGAGACGCTGTCCGTCACCTCGGCCACGCTGTCCGCGGACCGGCTGAAGGTGACGCTCAAGCTGGCCGGTCTCAAGCCGGGCCGGGTCGTGCACGTGCGCTCGCCGCGCCCGTTCACCTCCACGTCAAACCAGTCACTGTGGAGCACCGAGGCGTGGTACACGCTGAACAGCCTGGCCAACGGCACCACGCTGAAGTCCGGCCTGGTCGAGGCCGAGAACTCCGGGCTCACCGGCAGCACCTCGGTCGGCACCGACCACCCCGGCTACACCGGCACCGGCTTCTCCGCCGGGCACGGCGCGGCCGGATCCGCCACCACGTTCACCGTCAACGTGCAGACCGCCGGGACCTACCCGATCTCGCTGCGCTACAGCAACGGCCCCAACCCCTCACAAATGACCAAGACCATGAGTGTGTACGTGAACGGGGCGCGGGTGAAGCAGGTCAGCCTGCCCAGCACCGCGAACTGGGACACGTGGGCGACCCAGGCCGACTCGGTGACGCTGCGGGCGGGGGCGAACACGGTCGGGTACCGGGTGGACGCCGCCGACACCGGGCACGTCAACCTGGACAGCCTGACCGTCGGCAACGCCACGGCCGCGACCACCGGCACCGGCACGATCACCGGGCTCGGCGGCAAGTGCCTGGACGTCGACAACGCCAGCATCGCGGACGGCGCCAAGGTGCAGCTCTACACGTGCAACAACTCGACCGCGCAGAGCTGGACGCGGGAGGGCGACACACTGCGGGCGCTCGGCAAGTGCCTGGACGTGTCCAACTCCGGCACCGCGGACGGGACCAGGGTGCAGCTGTGGACCTGCAACAACAGCGCCGCACAGGCGTGGCAGGCCCGAGCCGACGGCGCGCTGGTCAACCCGCAGTCCGGCAAGGTCCTCGACGTGGCCGGCGGCGCGACCGCGGACGGCACGCCGGTGCAGCTGTGGACGTGGTCGAACGTGGCACAGCAGCGCTGGACGCACAACGGGCCGAGCCGGGTCACGCTCTTCGACGGCGGCAACCTGGGCGCGTTCCGCAACGGTGACGGCAGCGCGGTGACCTGGCCGGTCTCCGGCGGCTCGGCCGAGGTGCTCGGCGGCGACATCCGGACCAAGCAGGCGTACGGCGACTTCAAGCTGCACGTCGAGTTCTGGCTGCCGAACCTGCCGGCCGATGTGACCGGTCAGGCGCGCGCGAACAGCGGCATCTACCTCCAGGACCGGTACGAGTTGCAGGTGCTCGACTCGTACGGCAAGGCGGTCCCGGCCGCGGACGACGCCGGCGCGATCTACCTCAAGCGCGCGCCGTCGTCGAACGCGGCGACCGCACCGGAGACGTGGCAGACCTACGACGTCACGTTCCGGGCGGCCCGCTGGAACGGGACCACGAAGACCGAGAACGCGCGGGTCACCGTGGTCTGGAACGGCGTGACCGTGCACAACGACGTCGCGATCGACGGCCCGACCGGCGCCGGCGCGGCGGAGAGCCCGGCCGCGCTGCCGATCCGCCTCCAGGACCACGGCGATCCGGGCGCGAACGTCCGCTACCGCAACATCTGGATCGAACCGGCCTAGCGGTTTCCCACGGCCGGCCGGGTGCGCTCTCACCGCGCACCCGGCCGGCCGTGGGGCACGGTCAGCCGCGGGTCGCCTCCGCCGCCCGGCCCGAACGCCCGCGCGTGAGGATCGTCGCGCCGAGGAGGATGAAGCCGAGGAGGAACGGGTAGACGATGCCGCGCTCGGCGAGTCCGATGAGGACGCCGGCATCCGAGGCGAGGATCGCGCCGAAGGCCACCACCGAGATCAGGCCGAGCACCCCGGACAGCACGAGCGCCCGGCCCGTCCCGGCCGGGACGCCGAGGAACCGGCGGGCGCCGCCCAGCAGGATGGAGAGCACGTTGCCGCTGACGAAGGCGAGCGCGGCGCCCATCCCGTGGTAGTCGCCCGTGCCGTCGTCGCCGGTCCCGGGGAACAGCGCCACCAGGATCATGCCGGCGGCCAGCACCGCCGCCGTCACGATCAGCGCGACGCGCCGCCCGCCCGGCAACCCGCGGAGCAGGGCGACGCCGGCCAGCGCGGCGAGCCCCACCAGGAAGACGCCGGTGTTCATCACCGGCGCGAGCGGCGAGTAGATGTACTGGCCGAACGCGGTGAGGGGCCCGCGTACCCCCAGGTTGCTGATGAAGTGATGGGTGTAGCTGTAGGGCGGGTCCGTCCATGCGGCCGCGGCGATGAATTCGGCGACGAAGAACACGGCGCCGCTGGCGATGAACGCCGCTCCCGCTCCGCGACGCTGTCGAATGCCGTTCACGATCTCCTCCTGGTGCTCCGGTGCGGTGAAGACTGGACGCGGCCGCTCCCACCGCGCTGACACGGCGCTAACACCGCGATCGCCGCGCCGGGCTTTCCGTGCGGGCCGCGCCGGGCTTTCCGTGCGGGCCGCGCTGGGCTTTCCGTGCGGGCCGCGCTGGGCTTTCCGTGCGGGCCGCGCTGGGCTTTCCGCGCGGGCCGCGCTGGGCTTTCCGTGCGGGCCGCGCGAAGATCAGGAGATGGACGGCGATGCCCGGCTTCGGGTCACGGTGCTCGGCGCGTTCCGGGTGGCGCGTGGTGCGACGGTCCTGCCGGTCGCCGGTGCGCGGCTGCGGGGACTGCTGGTGCGGCTGGCCCTCGCCGGCGGCCACCCGGTCGAGCCGGGCGTGCTGATCGAGGCGGTCTGGGCGGAGGAGCCGCCGGACGGTCCCGCCGCCGCGCTGCAGAACCTCGTCTCCCGGCTGCGCCGGGCGCTCACTCCGGCCGGAGCCGCACGAGACGTGATCGTGCAGGTCACGGGCGGATACCGGCTGGCGGTGGACCCCGCCGACGTGGACGTGCTGCGGTTCGAGCGGCTGGCCGCCGCCGGCCGGGAGCGGCTGCGGGCCGGCGATCCCGCGGCGGCACACACCGCGCTCACCGAGGCGGTGACGCTGTGGGGCGAACCGGCGGCCGTCGTCGCGGTCGCGCCGGCGGTAGCGACCCGGCTGGCGCGGGTGTCGGCCGACGCGGTCGTCGACCTCGCCGCGGCGGAGTCGGCGCTGCACCGGCCGGACGCGGCCGCCGACCGGCTCGCCGGCGTGCTGGCCGGGCATCCGGGCCACGAGCGGGCGGCCGGGCTGCTGATGGACGCGCTCACCGCGCAGGGCCGCCAGGCGGAGGCGCTGGCCGTCTACGAGCGGATCCGCGAGAGCCTGGCCGGCACGCTCGGCGCGGACCCGGGAACCGCCCTGCGGGAACGCCATCTCCGCCTACTGCGCGGCACCGATCCGGACGTGCCGCCGCCCGCCGTCGCACCGGTCGCGGCCCTGCCCGCGCCGGTGACCAGCTTCATCGGCCGTGCCCGGGACCTGGCCCGGGCCCGCGCGCTGCTCGACGGCGGACGCCTGGTCACCGTCCTCGGCCCGGGCGGCGTCGGCAAGACCCGGCTCGCGCTGGAGGCGGCCCGGCGGCACGGCCCCGCGTTCCGTGACGGCGTGTGGTTCGCCGACCTCGCGTCCGTCACCGAACCGGCGAAGCTCGCCGCCGCCGTCCTCACCGGGATCGGCCTGCGGGCCGGCCGCCTGCGCGACGACCACCGGCCGGAGCCCGGCGACGAACTGGCGCTGCTCGCCGGCGAACTCGGTGGCCGGGACGGCCTGCTGCTGCTCGACAACTGCGAGCACCTGATCGACGCGGTCGCCCATCTGGCCACGGCACTGCTGTCCCGGTGCCCCGGGCTGCGGATCCTGGCCACCAGCCGCGAACCCCTGGCGATCGACGGTGAGGCGCTCGTGCCGCTGGCCCCGCTCCCGCTGCCCGGCCCGGACGCCACCGTCGCGCAGGCCCGCGAGGCCGAGGCGATGCGGCTGTTCGCCGACCGGGCCGTGGCCGTGCGTCCCGGCTTCGGCATCGACGAGGCCACGCTGCCCGACATCGTCCGTGTGGTGCGCGGCCTGGACGGGTTACCGCTCGCGCTCGAACTGGCCGCCGCCCGGCTCCGCACCCTGTCGCTACCCGGCCTCGCGGACGGGCTCACCGACCGGTTCCGGCTGCTGAACGCCGGCAGCCGGACGGCTCCGCCCCGGCACCGCACCCTGCGCGCGGTGATCGCCTGGAGCTGGGAGCTGCTCGACGCGCACGAACGTACCGTCGCGGAACGCATCTCCGTCCTGCCCGGCGGCGTCACCCGGGAGTCGGCGTCCGCGCTGTGCGCCGGCACCACCGTTCCCGCCGACGCGATCGCCGACCTGCTCGCCGCGCTCGTCGACCGGTCACTGCTCCAGCTCGTCCCGCACACCGGCCGGTACCGCATGCTGGAGACCATCCGCGAGTACGGCGCCGGCCGCCTCCGCGCCGCCGGAGAGCTCGGCACGGTCCGCGACCTGGCCGCCGATCACGTCACCGCGCTCGTGGTTCGCGGCGATCCCCGGCTGCGCGGCGACGGTCAGCCGGCGGCGCTCAGGGCGATCGGCGCGGAGTACGACAACGCGCTCGCCGCCCTGCGCCACCTCCACACCGTGCGCGACTCCGCCGGCGCCACCCGCCTCGCGCTGCACCTGACCTGGTTCTGGCAGATGTCCGGACGGCACTCCGAGGCCACCTACTGGCTCGGCGAGACCCTGACCATGCCGGAGACCGCACCCGCGGGCGATCGGGACTGCGTTCACGCGGCCTACCTGATCAACCGAGCGGACGCCATGCCGGGCAGCACCGCGGACGGGGACGAGGAGGATCAGGCGCGGCTGGCCGATCGGCTCCGCGCCCGCCCGGACCTGCGGGGCCACTACCGTGCGCTCGGCCCGATGCTGCTCTTCCTCCTGGACGAGCCGGCCTCCCTCGCGGACTTCCGGCAGCTGGCCGACGGCGATGATCCTTGGACGGCCGGCCTGGCTCACCTGTTCCTCGCCGAGATCGCCGAGAACCTGGGACAGGCCGAACGGATGCTCGTCCACGTGGAGGCGTCCCTGGACCGCTTCCGGCGGTGCGGCGACCGATGGTGCCGGGCCGCGGTGCTGCCGATGCGCGCGCGGATCCGGCGTTACCGTGACGTGAACGGCGCGCTGGCCGACCTCCGCGAGGCCCGGGCCCTGACGGCGGAGTTCGGCACGCCCGGCCTCGGCGACCAGATCCACAGCGATCTGCTCCGGGCCGACCTGCATCTGCGGCACGGCGACACCGGCCGTGCGGCGGCGGCGATCGCGTCCGCGCGGGACCGCGCCCGGCACGTGTCCCACGCCGACCTGCCCGCACGGATCGACGCCCGGGACGCCGCCCTGCGGATCCGGCTCGGCGACCTGGACCGGGCCGGTGCGCTGCTCGGCGACCCCGACCCCGACCCCGACCCCGACCCCGACCCCGACCTCGACCGGGCCGGTGCGCTGCTCGGCGACGCCGCGCCGGCCACGGACCACACCCGGGCACTGGTCACCGGGACGCGGGTCTCACTCCGTGTGGCGCGGGGCGACCTGCCCGGCGCGGCGGAGGCGCTGCGAGAGGCGTACGCGGCCGCGCTGGCCACCCGGGAGCTGCCGCTCATGGCCGCGGTGGCGGTGCACGGAGCGGAACTCGCCGAGGCACGCGGACGGCATCCCGAGGCGGCCGTTCTGCTCGGCACCGCCGCCCGGCTGCGAGGCACCCACGACCACACCGATCCGCAGGTGCGCGACGTGGCCCGGCGGGCCCAGGCCGCGCTGGGCGAGGCCGCGTTCACCGCCGCGTACACGGAGGGCTGGCATCTGGACCCGCGGACCGCGGTGTCCGCCGCCGCACCGTCATCGCGATGACGGCCGCTCATCGTGCGGATATTCGCCCTTGCCGATGATCTCAGGCGTCGCTATGTTAATGGAAAATCACATGACGGTGTCCGTGGTGACATGCCCGTCTCACCCGCGAAGACCGTTGCTCGAAGGCGACATCCGGTCACTCGGGAAGCAGGTGGAAGCGAATGGAGAATCTCAACAGACGACGCGTCCTGACGCTGGGCGCGGCGCTCGGCCTGGCGGGCGTGGCAGCGCCCTCCACCGCGTGGGCCTGGTCGTCCGCCGGGTCGATCGCCGGCACCGACGCGGTCGACGACCCGTGGGGCGTCTGGGACGACGCCACCGATCCGCTGGTCGCGTCGCTGCTCACCCGCGGCGAGATCCCGGCCGTCAACGCCGCGATGGAGTCCTGGGTGAAGAACGGCGACCCGCTGCCGGCCGCGTTCCCGTCCGACCTCACGGCGTTCCTTCAGCAGCACAACAAGCTGCCCGCCTGGGCCGACCGGGCCAAGCTCGACCGGGCCGCGCGGTTCAACGAGCGGATGGGGTTGTACCTGTTCCTGCTGTACGGGCTGGGCAGCGGCATCATGAGCACGGTCATCCCCAGGGAGGCGCGCAACGTCTACTGGTCCGAGGGCGGCTCCGACATGAAGGCCCGCGCGGCCAAGACGTTCACCTACGGCTACGACCTGAGCGCGACCGACGCGTTCACCCCGTCCGGGCACTTCGTGGTCACGTCGAACAAGACCCGGCTGACCCACGCGGCGGTGCGGCACCTGCTGCCGCAGTCCGCGCCGTGGCGCGCGGTCACCGACGACCAGGATTTCATCCCGATCAGCAACGGCGACATCCTGATCACGTTCCACAGCCTGGGCACGTTCGTCTACGGCAAGCTCAAGTCCTGGGGCATCCGGATGTCCGCCGCGGAGGAGACGGCGTACCTGCATCAGTGGCAGGTGGCACTGCACCTGCTGGGCGTGCGTGCCGACTTCATCCCGGCGACCTGGGCCGCCGCGGAGCAGCAGTCGCGGTACGCGCTGACTCCGCTGCTCGCACCCACGCCGGAGGGCGTCGACCTGGCCGAGGTCCTGCTCGGCCTGACCGCGCAGATCGACCTGGGCGTCACCCGCGGCTTCCTCAACGAGTTCGTCCGCTACGTGCTCAGCGACCGGATCGGCGACTGGCTGGGCCTTCGCCGCGACCCGGTGTCCCGCGGCCTGATCCAGGTCGGCTGGCCCGCCTACGTGGCGTTCCGCGAGGGCCTGTCACCCCTGGTCCCGGAGGGCTTCTCCATGTTCGACCGTTTCGTGCGCGCGCTGGCCATGCTCTTCCTCAACAACGGCACCTCACCGACCTACACCCCGATCACCATCCCCACCGCGAACCGGCCCGGCACCTGACGGGATCAGCCTGCCTCCGGGGAAACCCGTAGGCAGGCTACATATCATTCCGGATGGCATCGGCGTGGTGGGTCGCGACGATGGGCGGTGTGGAGAATCGGAAGCGCTGGCGGCAGCTGACGGTGTGGCTGCACGTGCTCAGTTCGGCCGGGTGGATGGCGCAGGCCATGGCCCTGTGCGTCATGCTGGCCACCGGGCTGGTGACCGACGATCCGGCCGTCCGCGCGGCCTCCACCAGCATGTCGCTGGCCACGGACGGGCGGCTGCTCGGGCCGATGGCCGACGTCTCCGCGTTCACCGGGATCATGCTGTCGGCCGCGACGCCGTGGGGGTTCTTCCGGCACTGGTGGGTGCTGACCAAGTTCACCATCACGATCATTCAGCTGTACGCCGGCATCTTCCTGCTCTCGCCGCAGTTGCAGGAGTCGGCCGTCACCGGCCCGGTGCCGCTTCAGGTGGCCGCGACCGCGCTGATGGCCTCCGCCATCGCGTTCCAGGGCTGGCTGTCGATCGCGAAGCCGTGGGGGACCGTCGGCCGCCGCCGCAGGCGGGGTGGCGGCACCGGGCCGGCCTGGGTCTTCGTCGCCGCGGTGCTGGGCGGCCTCCTCGACCTCGGGCTCGCCTTCGTGCTCGGCCACCCGATGCCGCTGCTGTCGATCGTCCTGGTCGTCGTGGTCCTGGCCCGCCGGCGCACCTGGTCCGCACCGGCCGCGGGGTCCCGTGCCGCGGCCGGTGAGCGCGGTTGAGCCGGCCCGCGGGGCCCGAGGGTCCCGCGGGCCGGGCCGGATCAGTTGGCGTACGCCTCGAGTTCGTTGACGCGGACGTGGAGCTGCTGGTGGGCCGGGCCGCTGCGGCCGAGGATGCGGATCAGGCGGGTGTTTCGGAGCGAGAACGTGGACGTGACCTGCAGTGCGGTGTTACCGCGCACCTCGGCCACGGTCAGGTAGTTCAGGCCGTTCCACACCTGCACGTCGTAGTCCCGGATCGGGTATCCCGCGCTGGTGTAGACGACCACGCGCCGGACCGTCCGCTCCACGCCGAAGTCGGCCTGCACCCACTGCGGGTTCGTCGGCGGGTAGAGCGTGGCCGCGTTCGACCAGCTGTAGGGCCCGCCGAGCCGGGTGTCCTTGTTGCAGTCGGTGACCCGGGACGGCGCGTAGCCCTCGTGCGGGTACGTGGACGACGCGGACGCGAGCGCGCCGCAGGCGAAGTTCTGGTCGCCGCCGGTGCCGCCGTCACCGCCCTGGCTGCACACCTCGAACGCGACCCTCGAGGTGTCGTACGTGGTGTAGGTCGACTCTCCGAAGTAGACGACCGCGGAGCCGGCCTCGTCATCCTTCTCCTGCTTGGAGATGGTGGTGCTGACCGAGCCGCCGCCCTGCAACGGAACGCTGACCGTGGTGTTGACGGTCTTGCCGCCGTCCACCTCGTACCACTGGTAGGCCATCACGCTGCCGTAGACGGACTGGTCCCAGGTGGTGATGAACGTTTCGGTGTCCTGCCAGTTCTTGACGTGCTTCTTCTTCACCTTGGAGAAGTAGTGGTTGCGCAGCACGAACCCGTTGCTGGTGATGATGACCATGCGCATCTCCCGCTTGCCCTCGAAGAGCTCGCCGAAGTTGTCGTTGGTGACCTTCCAGCGCCGGAAGTACTCCGCGCCCTTCGGGTTGCGCAGGCCGGTCGGGTTGCAGACCGCGCTCGTGCCCATGCCGGCCCCGGCGGCCGGTGCCTCGGGTCCGGCCTTCGTGTCCACCGCGTCCGGCAGCGCGGTCTCGATCCCGCCGCCCTCCCTGATCCGCTCGTTGACGGACAGCACCCACACCTCGTTGACGTCCGCGTACGCCTCGTCCACGGTGATCTGCGAGACGTTGCCGTACTGGTCGATGCGGTAGCCGGGCGCGCTGGCGGCGGTCTCGCTCGCCGGGGCCACGGTCACGGTCACGGCCGAGCCGGCGTAGACGCCCTCGCCCCAGTTCGGGATGTAGATCTGCGGCTCGTAGTCGTACCCGAGCACGCCCTGGAAGTTCGCGACCGCGTTCTTGAGCTGCTGCCAGCTCGGCGCGTTCGGGTCGGCGACGCCGGCCTCCTCGGCCTCCTGGATCACGGTCGACCACAGCGTGTTGGTGTCGCCGTCGAACTGCCGGGCGACGGCGTTGCGGACCAGCACCCGCATCTGGGTGTCGACCGCGACCTCGAGCGCCGGGTCCAGCACGTTCAGCATCCGGTTGTAGAGCTCTTGGTCGATCTGCGAGACCGGGGGCACCGAGGTGGGCGGGGCGGTGGCCGCGTGTGCGGGCAGCACCGGGGCGGCGGCCGTCACGGCCACGCCGAGCAGAGCGACGAGCGCCCCGCGGGTTACGGTATGCACAGGTTCCCCTTCCGGGAGTGACGAGGGACGCCAGAGATGATGGCGATCCGGGCGCCCGCGCACCCCCGATCCTGAACGTCGATGAACATCGCTGAAATCCGGGAAGGAGACTTACAGTATCGAGAAAAATGCATATAGTGATCGTTCGTGACGCCCGAACCGGCACCCATCCCGGGACTCGAGCTCCCGCACTCCGGCACGCCCGTCGAACGACTCGCGGCCCTGCTCCGGCAGCTGCGACGGCGGCAGGCACGCCGGCGCGGCGGCCCGGAGACCACCTACCGCGACCTGTCCGCCCGGACCGGCTGGTCGATCGGCGCGATCTCCGGCTACTTCGCCGGCCGCATCCTGCCGCCGACCGACCGCTTCGACATCCTGGTCACGCTGCTCGGCGCCACCCCGGCCGAGCGCGGCCCGCTCGCCACCGCCCGCGACCACGCCCACGAGAGCCGCCGCGACCGCGCCCACGAGAGCCGGCAGGACCGCGCTCACGAGAGCCGGCACGACCGCACGCCGGAGGGCCACCACGACCCCGCGCCGGCACCCCGCCAGCTGCCCGCGGTCTGCGCGTCGTTCGCCGGCCGCACCCGCGAGCTCGCCGCGCTGGACGCGACCCCGCCCGGCGGCATCGTCACGATCACCGGCGGCGCCGGCGTCGGCAAGACCTCCCTGGCAGTCCACTGGGGACACTCCCGGACCGCCCGATTCCCGGACGGACAGCTCTTCGTGGGCCTGCGCGGCTTCGTCTCCGGCCACCCACCGGCCGGGCCCGCCGAGGTCATCCGCGACCTGCTGGAGGCGCTGGGCGCGGCACCGCCCGCGATCCCGCCCGGCGTGACCGCGCGCATCAACCTCTACCGCAGCCTGCTGGCCGGCCGCCGCATGCTCCTCGTGCTGGACGACGCGCGCGACGCCGAACAGGTCCGGCCGCTGCTCCCGGGCGCCGCCGGCTGCCTGACCGTGGTGACCAGCCGCCACCCGCTGACCGGCCTGACCGTGGTGGAGGGCGCGCACCCGCTGGCGCTCGGCGTGCTGCCGCCCGGTGAGGCCCGCGCGCTGCTCGCCGCGCGACTCGGCCCGGACCGGGTGGCCGCGGAGCCGAGCCCGGTCGCCGAGCTGATCCACCGCTGCGCCCGGCTCCCGCTCGCGCTGGCCGTGGTCGCGGCGCGCGGCACCACCCGGCCGGACGCCACGCTGGACCAGCTCGCCCGCGAGCTGCGAGCCGCGCAGGGCACGCTCGAAGGGTTCACCGGCGACGATCCGGCCGCGGACCCGCGCGTCGCGTTCGCCGGCTCGTACCGGCTGCTGCGCCCGCCCGCAGCCCGGCTGTTCCGCTGGCTCGCCGCGCACCCCGGCCCGGACCTGAGCGAGGCCGCGGCGGCCAGCCTGACCGGCACCGCGGTCGACGCCGTCCGTCCCGCGCTGGCCGAACTGCTCCGCGCGCACCTGATCCAGGAACATCAACCCGGCCGGTACGTGCTGCACGACCTGCTCCGGGCGTACGCGCTGGAGCAGCTCCGGCTCACCGACGGCCCGGACCGGCGGCGGGCCGCCGTGCGCCGGGTCCTCGACCACTACCTGCACAGCGCACACGCGGCCGCCGCGCTGCTGCACCCGGACGACGGGACACCGCCGCCGCCCGCACCCGCGCCCGGCACCACGCCGGAGACGCCGGCCGGTCGCGACGAGGCCCGGCGCTGGCTGGAGCGCGAGCACCGGGTGCTGGCCGGCGCGGTCAGCCACGCGGCGCAGCACGACTTCCCGCGCCACACCTGGCAGCTGGCCCGCGCGCTGACCTCGTTCCTGGACTGGCGGGGCGACTGGCACGAGCTGGCCGAGATCCAGCGGATCGCGCTGGTGGCCGCGGACGACGACCCCGGCCGGATCTCCGCGCACCGGCTGCTGGCCCGCGCGCACAACCGCCTCGGCCGGTACGACGACGCCCGCACCCACCTGACCGCCGCGATCGCGCTCTGCCGCGGCGCCGGCCTGCACGCGGACGAGGCCCGCTGCCACCTCAACCTCTCGCTCACGCTGGAGCTGTCCGGGCAGCACCGGGCCGCGCTGGAGCACGGCCGCCGGGCCGTGGAGCTGTTCGGCGCGGCCGGGGACCACGCCGGGCACGCGACCGCGCTCGGCGTGGTCGGCTGGTGCCACGCGCTGCTCGGCGAGTACGGCTCCGCGCTCGCCTGCTGCCGCCGCGCGGTCGACGAGCAGACCGCGCTCGGCCGGGAGTCCGCGCCCACACTGGACAGTCTCGGCTTCGCCCAGCACCGCCTCGGCCGGTACGCGGCGGCCGCCACCGCGTACCGGCGGGCGGTCGTGCTCTACCGCGAGGCCGGTGACCGCTACCACGAGGCGGACACGCTGATCCACCTCGGCGACTGCCACCGCGACGGCGGCGACGACCACGCGGCCCGCGCCGCCTGGCAGCGCGCGCGAGAGATCCTGATGGAACTGCGCCACCCCGCGGTCGCCACCGTCACGAACCGGCTTCGTGTGCCCTCCAGCGCCCGGTGAGGCCGGTCCGTCCACGTCGGACGGTTACCGGCGATGAGGTGCGATCTCCCGGCCGGTCCGGGGGAGGAGGGCGGGCGCCGCCTCCTACCGGGGGAGATCGGCACACCGTGGCCGTCTCCGGTCAAAGCGCGCTCCAGCAGGCCTTTCTCCGATCAGCCTCGGCCGGGCCGGGCGCCGCCTATGGTGGTTCTGCCAGGCCTGGCACCCCGACAATCACCGAGCATCACCGAAACAGGGACTGGTCATGAATGGCTCTCGTAAGGCTCGCCTGCTCGTCCTGGTCGTGGCCACGGTCGCGGCCCTGCTGACCGCGCCGGCCGCCGCCGGTGCGGCACCGCCCGGAACGATCCGCAGCGAGCTCAACAACCTGTGCGTGGACATCGAGGGCGGCAGCTACGCCGCCGGTGCCCGCGTCATCACCTGGGACTGCCACGGCAACGCCAACCAGCGCTGGTACTGGGACGGCGACACGATCCGCAGCCGGCTCAACCACCTCTGCCTGGACATCGCGGGCGGCGACTACGCCCGCGGCGCCGGCATCATCACCTGGCCGTGTCACGGCAACGCGAACCAGAGCTGGTACTGGTACGGCGACACGATCCGCAGCAGCCTCAACAACCTCTGCCTCGACATCGAGGGCGGCGACTACGCCCGCGGTGCCCGGCTGATCACCTGGACCTGCCACGGCAACGCCAACCAGGCCTGGTACTGAGCCTCTCGGCGCGCCCGGACCGGCGATCGATGCCGTGCCGCCGGCCACACGCCGGGTCGAGGTAATACAACGGGAAACGGCCGGGCATCCGCCCGGCCGTCCCCGTGTGTCCTGTATCAGCGGCGCGAGCGCGGCAGGCAGCACTTCTTGTACTTCAGGCCGGACCCGCACCAGCAGGCGCCGTTGCGCTCCACCGGCCAGTGGATCGCGGTCGACCGGGTGGCCTGCAAGCGGGCGTAACCGGCCCGGGTCTTCGGGTCGGCCGGGTCACCGTCCGCGCCGGCCGTGCGGACCAGCGCGTCGACCGAGCCGACGCCCAGGGTCAGGCCCACGCCGCCGGCCGCGGTCAGCCGGACCAGCTCCTTCTCCAGGCGGGCGCGGTGCTCGTCCCACGTCGCGCCGTACGCCTCGCCGAGCGCCGGCCACTGCGCCACCAGCCTGTCGAACTCGGCCTGCGGCCAGAACAGCAGCTCGGCCTCGGCCGCGTCCGCGGCGGGGGCGGTGCCGGCGTTGGCGAGCTTGGTCTCCAGCCGGTCGGCCAGGTTGTCGTGCCCGTCGTGCGGCAGGCCCAGCACGTGCCGGATCCGGTGCCGC
Source organism: Catenuloplanes nepalensis (assembly GCF_030811575.1). Lineage (GTDB taxonomy): Bacteria > Actinomycetota > Actinomycetes > Mycobacteriales > Micromonosporaceae > Catenuloplanes > Catenuloplanes nepalensis. The sequence goes on from NZ_JAUSRA010000001.1 coordinate 2,175,326, forward strand.
TGCTGCAGCAGGAAGAACAGCTGACCGGCGTCGTCCGCGCTGGACGGCTCCGCGGCCGCGCCACGCTCGGCGAGCGCGGACTGGACCGCCTCGGTCAGCCACTGCTCCGCGACCTTGTGGCGGCCGCCCACGGCCAGCGCCGCGCTCACGTACGCCGGGGCGTCGGTGTATCGGGTCAGCAGCGGGCGCAACGACTCCAGCGCGGCCTCCGCCTCGTCGGCCTGCCCGGTCCGGAACAGGATCCGCGCCCGCAGCGCGCGGGCGGAGGCGACCTGGCTGTCGTCCCGCGTCCCGTAGGCGTCGAGTCCCCGCTCCGCATACCGCAGGGCGGCGTCGAGCTTGTTCCGGCTCTCCGCGATCTCCGCGGCGAGCGTCAGCGCGAGGCCCGCGTCACCGGCGTCCGCGAGGCGCCCGGCGTCGGCCGCGTCCGCGAGCTCGGCGGCCACGCCGAGCGGGTCGGCGGCGCCCAGCGCGGACTGCCGGATCTGGAGGAGGTCGTCGCTGGTCAAGTCAGCTTTCATCGGCACACCGCCACCGTACTGCGCGCGAGGCCGCGGAGCCGTTGATCTGGGTCTCACTTCAGCTGTGGGCGTACGAGGAGAACTTCAGGTGACCAGTCCGTTGCGGTAGGCGTACACGACGGCCTGCACCCGGTCACGCAGATCGAGCTTGGTGAGGATGCGCCAGACGAACGTCTTCACCGTCTCCGGACTGATCACCAGCGTCGCCGCGATCTCCGCGTTGGAGAGCCCGTTCGCGCTGCCCGGCATCGCGGGTCTGCGCGACCGGCGTGGCGAACGCGCCCACGGCCGGCCCCGCGCCCCGCCCCGGATCGAGCAGGCCGAGCAGGTGGCGCAGGCCGGTGATCGCGCGCCGCCCGGTGCCGCTGACCGCGGTCAGCGTCGCGTCCAGCCGCTCCGGCGGCCCCACCACGCGAGAACCAGCACGGCGCAAACGGTATCCGGCCCCACGACCGGGATCGTCCCCCGGCCGTGGACACCCGGCCGTAGCTCCCGCGGGGGATGTCACATGTGCCGCGCACCGTCCATGATCGCCGCCCGGATCCGGTTGTAGGTGCCGCAGCGGCAGACGTTTCGCAGCCCGTCCAGGTCCGCGTCGGTGATCTCCCGCTGTTCGGCCGCCGCGCGCCTGGCCAGCGCGACCGCCGCCATGACCTGCCCCGGCTGGCAGTAGCCGCACTGCGCCACGTCGTGGTCGATCCAGGCCCGCTGCATCGGGTGCGGACCGTCCGGCCCGGCCAGCCCCTCGATCGTGACCACCTCGTCGTCCGGCCGCAGCGCCCCGACCGGGATCGCGCACGGGCTGACCGCCTCCCCGTTCAGGTGGCTGGTGCACGCCTTGCAGACGTCGATACCGCAGCCGTACTTCGGGCCGGTGATGCGGAGCAGGTCACGCAGCACCCAGAGCAGCCGCACGTCGTCCTCGACGTCCACCGTCACCTGCCGCCCGTTGACCCGGAACGTGTGCTCTGCCAAGAGAATCATCCTCTCCGCGCGCCGTCGGCAGGCGACGCCGGGATCGGCGGCACCGTCGGCTTCGGCGTGAACGACAGCGTGCCGTGGTTGATCGGGAAGCGGGTCGGGACGGTGCCGGTGGCCCGGCCGTAGGCGCAGGCGACCGCCGCCGCGGACGCGGCCACCGCGAGCTCGCCGGCGCCGCCGGGCTGTGCGGAGTCGCTGGGCATGATGATGATCCGCAGGTCCGGCGGGACGTTCCACTGCCGGGTGTAGAAGTAGTCGTCCCAGCTCGCCTCCAGGAAGTGCCCGTCCCGCAGGTGCAGGCCGGAGGTGAGGGTGAGCGCGATGCCGTCCATGATCCCGCCCATCATCTGGGCGTCCAGCCCGCGCGGGTTGACGACCAGTCCCGCGTCGACCGCGAGGACCGCGCGGGTGACCCGCGGGCCGCCGACACCGTCCCGGATCGGCCGGCCGACGGTCGCGGGCCGGCAGTCCAGCTCGACCAGCACCGCGCTGACCGACTTGTACTCCGAGTGGAACGCGATGCCCTGGGCCACACCGGCCGGCAGCGCGCGCCCCCAGCCGCCGGCCTCGGCGACCGCGCGCAGCACCGCCCTGGCCCGGGCGTCGCGGAGGAAGTCCAGCCGGAACCGGTACGGATCGCTGCCCATCCGCGCGGCCAGCCGGTCGATCATCAGCTCGCGCGCGCAGGTGGCGTCCGGCGAGTAGACGTTGCGCATGCTGCCGGTGTTGAAGCCACGGTCGACCTCGTTGAGCAGCCGGCTGGTGCTGCCGAACCGGTACGGCGAGGTCTGCGAGAACTGGAAGAACACCTGCGCGAACGCGGCGTCGCCGACCGGCAGCTGGGCGAGCGTGGCGGTGAGCAGTTCGCCGAGCCCGTGCCCGAGGTCGGTGGCGACGCTGGTGTGCCGCTGCTCGTAGGAGAGGACCAGCCCACCGGCGTACGCGATGCGCACCAGCGAGGTCGCCATCGGGTGGGTGCGCCCCTGCCGCACGTCGTCCGCCCGGTGCCACATCAGCTTGACCGGCTTGCGGATCTTCTGCGAGATCTCCGCGGCCTCCAGCGCGGCGTCGAAGAACAGCTTCCGGCCGAACGAGCCGCCGCCCTCGGTGACGTGCACGGTGACCCGGCCGGCCGGCAGCCCGAGCCGCGCCGCGATCGTCTTCGCCGCCACGATCGGCGACTTGAGCGCGGACCAGATCTCGGCCCGGTCCGCGCGCACGTCCGCGATCGCGCAGTTCGGTTCGAGCGCGCTGTTGCCGCGGAACGCGAACGTGAACCGTTCCTCGACGACCGGGGTGGGTGGCCGCGGACCGAGCGGCAGCTCCGCGGCGGCCAGGGACCGCAGCACGGTGTCGTCGGACTTCCCCTCGGCGGTGCCCGGCCCCCAGATGACCCGCAGCGCGCGGACCGCGTCGATGCACTGGCCGAACGTGGCCGCGCGCACGGCCACGCCGGTGGAGACGGTGACCACGTCGGTGACGCCGGGCATCGCGCGGACCTCGGCCAGGTTGGCCACCGGCCCGGGCCGGCCGTTGATGGTCGGCGGCCGGCACACCATCGCGGGTGCGGCACCGGGTACGTCGAGGTCCATCGCGAAGGTCTTGCGGCCGGTGACCGCGTCGAGCGCGTCGACGCGGCCGTGCGGCCTGCCGATGACGGTGAAGCTCTCCCGCGCGGTCAGGTCGACCGGGACCGCGATGGTGCGGTCGCTGGCGGCCCCGGCGGCGAGCGCGCCGATGCCGACGCGCCGGCCGGTGCGGTCGCTGATCACCCCGTCCCGCAGGCGAAGGTGGTCGACCGGCGCGCCGAACCACGAGGAGGCGGCCGCCAGCAACCGTTCACGGGCGACCGCGGCCGCGACCCGGATCGGCGTGAACGTGGAGATCGTGGTGTTCGACCCGCCGGTCAACTGGTTGAACAGCAGCTCCGGGCGCGCGTCGGCGAGTGTGACGCGCACCCGGCCGACCGGCACGGCCAGTTCCTCCGCGATCAGCATGGCGGTGGAGGTGGTGATGCCCTGCCCGACCTCGGCCCGGGGCAGCGCGAACGACACCGTGCCGTCGGTGTTGACGTCCACCGTGATTAGCCCGGACGTGGGCAGCGAGGCCGCGGTCATGATGTCGTTGAGGTCCAGCAGTTCGGTCGGGTCCGCGGCGGCCGGTTCGGGCGTGAAACCGGCCGCGGTCACCAGGATCGGCGCCGCCAGGACGTATCCGAAGAGCCTGCGGCGGGGGAGCGGTCCGGTCACGGCTCACCCGGGCCGGTTCGTCGTCGGGATCTCGATCTTCGTCTCCTGACCCTTGGTGAGGAAGAACAGGATGTACTGCCGGACCGCCTCGTCGATGACCCACGCGGTCTCCGGCACCAGCGGCAGCGGCACCAGGCCCTCCCGGAACCGGACCAGGATCGGCCACAGCCGTGCGATCAGCGGCTCCCACACGGGCTCGCGCGGGATCTCGTCCCAGTCGGCGACCTGCGGCCCGGCCAGATATCGGGCGAGCGCGTTGACCAGCGGACGGCTGACGCTGCCCGGGCTGGTCTGCTCGGCGAGCTGCCCGAGCAGGATGTCGGTCAGCTCGACGCCCTCCCGGGTGGGCCCCATGTTCGGCGGGAGCACCTGGTCGGACTGCGCGTTCGCCGCGGCCCAGGTCGCCGGGATGTACTCGTCGCGCACGCCCAGCAGGTGCGCGGTGACCTGCCAGACGTGCAGGTACGCCTGGGAGTCGGCCGCGCTGATCGGCACCGCCCACTCCCGCATCTTGCGCATCGCGTAGGTCGGCAGCGTGTGCCAGGTGACCAGGATGTCCTCCTGGCTGATCGGCACGCCCCACTTCCAGTGCGGGGACTGCTGGAGCAGGTGCCGCACGGCCGCGTGCACCAGCCGCGTCTTGACCGCCTGCACGACACAGTCGCCGTCCGGCCGGTACGCGTTGAGTGAGCCGACCGAGAACCCGAGCAGGCTGGTCTTGGCGACCCGGTCCTCCATGTCCGCGCCACCCTTGGAGTAGTAGACCGACCAGGCCTCCTTGGGGATCGCGGTGCTCAGCATGCCGCCGCCGACGCCGTTGAGCAGATTGAGATAGAGCCCGCGCGACTTGTTGAACCGCGCCGCGGCCTCGAGCTTCGCCCGGTCGGCCCAGGCCGGCAGCGTCCGCGCGCTCTCGATGAAGTCGTGCAGGTAGTCCGGGAGCCCGGCGGGCAGTGGCTGGTCGTTGCGGTTCCAGTCCCACAGCAGCCGGTTGACCACGGGCACGACGCCGCTGTCCAGCAGCCGTGCCGCGACCGGGTCGGCGTCGGTGTCCCAGATCTGGCGCGGGTCGGCGCCGGTGCCGGTGCCGGTGATCGATCCGCTGGACGGCCAGGTCCACGGCACCGCCCGCTCCACGGAGGGCATGCCGAACGCCCCGAACGCGCCCAGCGCCAGCACCCCGCGCCTGCTCAGCTCCGCCATGCCTCAACGCTCCTCAGGACGGTTGGTCAGCGGGATCTCGATCCGGATCGGCCGGGCCTCGGACAGGAACAGCAGCGCGGCCTTGCGCAGGAACTCGTCGAACAGCCAGTACGCCTTGGGGGCGAGCGGGAACGGCAGCAGTCCCTCCCGGACCGCGACGAACGGCCCCCACGCGGTACGCAGCAGCGGGTCCCAGACCGGTTCGCGCGGGATCTCCAGCCACTGCGCGATCTCGTCGCCGAGCATGAACCGGGTGAACGCGCCCAGGATCGGCTTGCTGAGGATCCCGGCGTCGATCGGCGTGCCGAGCTTGAGCAGGATGTCGGCCAGCTTCACCCCCTCCGGCGTGCGGGCCAGGATCGGTGTGAGCACCTGGTCCGCCTGCGCGTCCGCCTCCGCCCAGGTCGCCGGGATGTACTCGTCGCGGATGCCGAGCAGGTGCGCGCCGACCTGCCAGGAGTGCAGGAACGCGGTGGACTCCGCGGCCGGGATCGGCACCTCCCAGTCGCGCAGCTTCCGCATCACGGTGGTGGGCAGGCTGTGCCAGGTGACCATCATGTCCCGCTGGCTGATCGGGATGTCCTCGTCCGCGACCCCGGCCCAGTGCGGTGACTGCGGCAGCAGGTGGCGCACGGCCGCGTGCACCAGCCGGGTCTTGACCGCGGTCACGACCATCTCGCCGTCCGGCCGGAACGCGTTGCGCGCGCCGATGTCGTACCCCAGCTTGGCGGTCTTGGAGATGCGGTCCTTCATGTCCGCGCCGCCCTGGGAGTAGTAGACCGCGCGCGCCTCCTTCGGGATGACCGTGCTCATCATGCCGCTGGCCAGCCCGTAGAGGACGCCGAGGTAGAGCCCGCGCTTCTCGTTGAAGTCGAACGCGAGGTCCAGCTTCGCCGGGTCGGCCCAGGGCGGCAGCTGCCGCGCGCTCTCCATGAACGCGTGCAGGTCGGCGGGGAGCCCGGCCGGCAGCGGTTGCCCGTTCTTCGTCCAGGTGCGCAGCAGCGCGTTGACCCGCGGCACGTCACCGCGCTCGATGAGCGAGGCGACCAGCGGGTCGGCCTCGTCGTCCCAGACCCAGCGCGGGTCGGCGCCCGCACCGGCACCGGCCACCGAGCCCTTCGCGGACCACGTCCACGCCGCCTGCGCCGGTGCGGCGACGCTCAGCGCGCCGAGAGCGCCCAGCGCCCCGCCTGCCCTCAACATGTTGCGCCTGGTCAGTGGTTCCACGACCGTTCCTCCTCGACGCGTTGGTACGGTGATACATCCATTGCCTCCGTGTATCACTGATGAGAACACGACGTGTCTGAACTCACAAGAGTCGATGCGAAGTCGATCAATGCCATGAATTGGTACGGTGAGACGGCATCTCCCGGAAGGATCGCCATGACCGTCGACTCGCTGCTCGGTCGTGCGCTCGCCCGCGCGCTGGAGCCGGCCGTCCCGGACGGTGAGCGGGCCGACGACGAGGTCACCGCGCGCCTGCTGGACGCGGCGCACGAGCAGTTCCGCCGGTGGGGCATCCGCCGCTCCACGATGGAGGACGTGGCCCGCCGGGCCGGCGTCTCCCGGGTCACCGCCTACCGCCGGTTCGCCACCAAGGACGCGCTGGTCGAGGCCGTGGTGCAGCGCGAGTTCCGCCGCTACTTCGACCGGTTCCTGGTCGACATCCGCGCCGCCCGCACGGTCGCCGACCGGGTGGTGGAGGGTTTCGCCGGGTCGATGCACGCGATCCGGCGCAACCCGCTGATCGGCGGCCTGATCGAGGCCGAGCCGGACGTGCTGATCCCCGCCATGGTCAACGACGGCGGCCGCACGCTCGCCACCGTGCAGCGCTTCGTCGCCGGTCAGCTGCGCCAGGAACAGCGCGCCGGCCACATCGCCGCCGAGGTCGACGTCGAGCTCGCCGCCGAGCTGATGACCCGGCTGTCCTGCTCCTTCCTGGTCGTGCCGAGTTCCGTCGTCGATCTCGACGACGAGGACGGGCTCCGCGCGCTGGCCCGCCGCTTCATCGTCCCGATGCTCGGCCCATAGTCAACTCATCTGTATATTGCCGACGTGAGGTCTGCCGGGTCGAACGGCGCACCGCACTGGACGCTGCGACTGCTGCTGCACGCATATCCGCCGGGTGCCCGGCGCGCGGAACCGGCGGACACCATGCTGATGGCCGCGGCCCTCCTGGCCGTGATCGCGCTCGCCATCGTCACCGTGGCCGTCGTCACCGTGGCCGTCGTGGTCGCGCTCCTGCTGGCCGCGCCGACCGGCATCTGGGCGCTCTGGCCCGCGATCCCGGCCGCCCTCCTCCTTGCGGCACTGCTCACCCGCTCGGCGAGCCGGCGATTCCGGCGCCGAGGCCCGGCGCGCTGACGCGCTCTCCGGCGGCACGCGAGACGGGTCGCTGACGCGGTTCTCCGGCATCGCGCGTGGGATGAGCTGCTGGGCCGCGTCGCGCGGCACCCCGGCTGGAGACGTGGGGCCGCGGCGCCCGCCGTGCCCACGGCGTGAGCCGCGTGGTCGTGGCCCGGCCACGGCGAATCCGGCAGGGAGGAGCGCCGGCGACGACCGGTGCCCGCGGGAGCACTGGGAACCTGGCCACGCCGGAAGCGGGAAGAAGGCTTCTATGCTCCTGCTTCTCGCACTGGGCGCCACCGTGGCCGGTCAGTTCGCCGGCGGCGAGGCGGCACACGACGGGCAGGTGCCGAAGATCTCGACGTTGTGGTTGAGGTCGCGGAAGCCGTGGTGTTCGGCGACCGCGGTGGTCCAGCGTTCGATCGCCGGGCCCTCCACCTCGACGACGCGCGCGCAGGAACGGCACATCAGGTGGTGATGGTGGCGCGGGCTGCAGTGCCGGTAGACCAGCTCGCCGCCCGGCGTGCGGGTCGCGTCGACCGCGCCCTCCTCGGCCATCGCCTGCATCGCGCGGTAGACCGTCGTCAGTCCGATGCGGACGCCCCGGTCCCGCAGCTCGGCGTGGATCCGTTGCGCGCTGAGGAACTCGGTCGTGCCGCGCAGCAGCGCGTCTATCTGGGCGCGGTGCCGCGTGCGCCGCCGCGGCCGATCGCCGTCGGTCATGTCCGTGCCTCCCGATCCTGGAGCAGGCCCCGACTATAGAAGATGAGATTCATTGCAGATAACTCCGCGCGACACGCCGGCGCGCCCGAGGTGCGCGCCTGGACGTCCGGAACCCAGCTGCCGCCCGGCGGCCGGCGGCTGATCCGGCGACCGTGCTCGGCGAGTGCGCGCCCTGTTGCACTCCGGCACTGTGATCAGCGGCTGAGCTGGCGGCTGAGCAGTCGGACCGGGGAGGCTCGGATCATGACGCTCACGGACGCCGCCCCGATCGCGGTCGGCGAGGCGATCGAGGGTGCGTTCCTCGGCGCGATCGCGGAGAACGCACCGGCCGTCCTGCGGGAGGCGCTCGGCCTGCGGGTGGTCGCGGTCGACGGCGTCACCGTGCTGACCGTGCGCGCGGGCATCCCGATGTTCAACCGTGCAGTGGGGTTCGGGACCCCGGTGACCGCCGGTCTGCTGGACCGGATCCTCGACGTCTACCGCGAGGCGGGCGTGCCGGGCGCCGCGCTGAAGATCCCGGTGCCGCTGCTGCCCGGCGACTGGGCGCAGGTGTGCGCCGCGCGCGGACTGACACCGCTGCCGGACTCGGTCAAGGTGACCCGGTCGACCGCGGACCAGCCGCCGGCCCGCACCGATCTGCGCGTCGGGCGGGTCCCCGCGGCGGAGGAGCGGGCCTGGATCGACCTCGTCATGTCCGGGCTGGAGCCGGTGCCGTACCTCGCCGACCTGATGCCCGGGCCGGGCCGGGACCCGCGCGGCTCCCGCTTCGCGGCCTGGGACGGCGACGAGATGGTCGCGGCCGCGCAACTGTTCACGCACGGCAGGGCGGGCGTGCTCAAGAGCGGCATGACGCGCGCCTCGCACCGCGGCCGTGGCGCGCAGTCCGCGCTGATCACGGCCCGGATCGCGGCGGCCCGGAATGCCGGCTGCGACTGGGTGGTCTCGGAGACGAGCGCGCCGGAGCCGGGGGAGCGGCACACCTCGCTGGGCAACCTGGAGCGCCTCGGGTTCGCCCGGATCTACGACTACCGGACCGTGCGCTGGGAGAAACGCGGTTAGCTCGCCTTTGGCGGTCTGCGCGGCGCGGCAGCCGCGAGTGGACGCCGCCGGTGCGCACGCGATCCTCTGTGGAGGTTCAGCGGGCGGTTGGTAACACTGGCGATACTATTCGGTCAGGGGTGTCAGGTAGCCGGTCAGTGCGTTCTTGAGCTCGGTGACCAGGGCGGCGCGGTCGGGCCCGGAGGCGGCGACGATCGGGCCCATCAGGGCGGCGACGATCTGCACCGTGACGAAGGCGGTGCGTTCCGCGTCCGGGGTGGGCAGGTGTGGGGCGCGCGCCTGGACGATCGCGGTGACCCGGTCGGTGACGGCGGCATGCAGCGGCCGGCTGCGGCCGGTGACCGCGGCCGGGGTGGCGGCGTCGCCGAGGAGGGCCCTGGCGCCGGGGTGGGCGACGTTGAACGCGACCAGCGGGTCGACCACGCGTGAGACGAGGCCGGCGATCGGCGCGCCGGCGACGTCGGTCAGGTCGAACGCGGCGGCGTGTGCGGCGCGCAGCTCGTCGAGCAGGCGCTGGGAGAGCGCGTCGGCGATCGCGTCCTTGTTGGGGAAGTACTGATAGAGCGAGCCCGGGGAGATGCCGGCGCGGGCCGCGATCGCGTTCGTCGACGTCCCCTCGTAGCCGGCCTCGGCGAACAGCGCGAGTGCGGCGTCCAGGATCTCCGCGATGCGGCGCTCGCCGCGGGCCTGGCGGCGCACCGGACGTGCCTCGGTCATGGCCGCTCCTTGACTTTACGAGTGATCGCTCGTATTTTTTTACGAGTAAACACTCGTGTTCGCGCAGGTTATCAGGGGCGGTCACCCTGCCCGCCGTCGGGAACGCGCGTCCGGACCGGTGAATCTCTGTCGATGTGCGCTCCCGCCGTCCCGGCCGGGAGAGCGTGAGAATCCGGAAAAGGAGTCACCATGCAGGTTCGATCCGTCGTCGTGGCGTTCGTCGCCGTCGGCGCACTGGTGGCCGGCGGGGCCGTGCCCGCCACCGCCGGCGTGCCGCTGGATCCGCCGCACCCGACCCCCGGCGGCCCGACGCCACCCGCCGAGCCGCCGGTCAGCGGCCCGGTCAACCTGGACTCGCTGACCGCGTCCGTGCGCCCGGACGGCGGCGGCCGGCGGGGCGTCGCGGTCACGTTCGACCGTGCCAGCCGCACCGCGAGCGGGGAGAAGCCCGCGGCCGCGACCCAGTTCGTCTTCCTCTTCGACCGGGCGCTCTCGCTGCATCCGGAGCACTTCCCGGTCTGCGACCGGGGCAGCCTTCCGGCCGGCTGCGACCCGGGCTCCATCGTGGGTACGGGCAGCGCCGTCCTCTACCCGGGCCTGAGCGCCGACGTCGTCGTCCACAACACCCGATTCACCGACGGTGCGCGGGGCGTGCTGATCACCATTCCGGCCACCGGGACGGTGCTGGAGAACCGGTTCGAGCGCGTCCGGGGACCGTACCGTGGCCGCTTCCGGTGGGGTTCCGACGAACTGCTCCCGTCGGCGCTGCCCCCGGCCGAGCGCGGCGCGACCACCCGCTTCACGGTAACGTTCGGCGCGACAGCGAACGGCCACAGCTTCGTCACCACCGACTCGCGCCGGCCGCTCACGCTGGGCCTGTGGAGTCGCTTCGTCACCGGCCAGACGCTGCTGGTAACCGACCGCACCTGACACCTCGGGGGAAGCTCGCGGATCAGGCGGGCAGGAGCCCGGATCGCCGCCAGAAGGGCAGGCCGGGGCCGCGGATCAGGTCCAGATCGCCGAGGTACGTCACGACCCGTTCGCCCGCCCACCGGACCGTCTCGCGGAACCGCGGGTTCGCCCACGCCGCGCGGCGGCCGGTGGCCGGGTCGAGGCCGACGGCGCGGTAGACGTCGGGGTGGACCAGGCGGGTGCCGCACAGGTGGGCGGTGCGGCCGATCACCAGCCGGTCGAACGTGAGCCGGCGGCGATCGGCCGCGCGGACCTGCCGGGCCAGTTCCTCCCGGGCGTAGCGGACGTGCCGGGCCTCCTCGACCACGTGGATCCGGGACACCATCCGGACCAGCGGCTGCACCCGCTCGTCCGCCATCGCCTCGCGCTGGAGCGCGTCCAGGATCTCCTCGCAGATCAGGATGGCGGCGAACATCCGCGGGCCGGTGCCGGTCGCGCCGATCCAGCGGCCCAGTGCCGCGTTCAGGCCGTCCGGGCGGTAGACCGGCGTGCCCAGCTTCTCGATCATCCGGCCGAACATCACCGAGTGCCGGCACTCGTCCGCGATCTCGGTCAGCGCGTACTGCGCGTGCCCGGCGGTCGGGTCCTGGTGGTAGTAGGCGCGGACCAGCAGCTGCATGAGGATGGTCTCGAACCAGATGCCGAGCCCGGCGATGCTGGCCGCCTCGTGCCGGGTCAGCTCGATCCGCTGCTCCTCGCCGAGCCGGTCCCAGAGCGGCGTGCCGTAGAGGCTGGACCGGTGCGGCGGCACGAACCAGGCGCCCGGCACCAGCGGCGCGGACCAGTCGATCTCGATCTCCGGGTCGTACGAGTGCGCGGCCGAGGAGCGCAGCAGTCGCGCGGCGGTGCGTTCGCGATCGGGCGTCATGACGTGCCCCTCTTGACGTTACCGGAAGTAACAGTTACTTCTAGTACCATGCACGTCGATGAGACACCGGTCAATACCGACGGCCGGCGAGGGCGCTGGGCCGGCCACCGTGAGCAGCGCCGATCCGAGCTGACCGAGGCCGCGATCGCGGCGATCCGGGCGCTCGGCCCGGAGGTCGGGATGGACGCGATCGCCGCGCACGCCGGGGTGAGCAAGCCGGTGCTCTACCGCTACTTCGCGGACAAGTCCGAGCTGTGGCTCGCGGTCGGGCAGCGCGCGGCCGAGCTGGTGCTGGACGCGATCGTCCCGGCGGTCGCCGCGGTCCGCGAGGAACGGGCCGCGATCAGCGCGGCGATCGACGCGTACCTGGCGCACATCGCGGCCGACACCCACCTCTACCGGTTCGTCGTGCACCAGCCGGAGATCACCCGCCGCCGGGACGTGGTCACCGACGTGGTGGACACGGTCGCCAGCGGCCTGGCCCGGATCTTCGGCGACCGGCTCCGCGCGCTCGGGCTCGACTCCGGCGCCGCGCTGCCCTGGTCGTACGGCGTCGTCGGCTACGTGCAGGCGGTCGGCGACTGGTGGCTGCGCCGGCAGCAGCCGATCAGCCGCGAGGCGCTGGCCGACTACCTGACCACGTTCCTCTGGGGCGGTGTGGCCGGCATCCGGCACGCCGCCGACGTCCCCGGCGGCCTCGCCGTGTTCCGGGAGGCCGGCGCAGTTCAGGGAGGAGAGACATGACATGACCGACGAGGAGTACCGAGGGCCGGCCGTGGTGCACGCGGACGGCACGCCGTACCCGGTGGAGGTCCGGATGTCGGCCCGGTTCGAGCCGGTCGAGGGCCGGGTGCGCTGGGCCGGCCGCACGGCGCCGCACGCGGAGCTGCGCGCGCGGGTCGGCGGTGGGCTCAGCGAGGGCCGGCTCGGCATCGGCGGGTCGGCACCGGTGCCGGTCCGGCTGAGCGAGCCGGATCCGTGGGGCGGCGTGCGGCTCACCGGCACCGGCACCCCGCCCTGGTGGGTGGCGTCATGACCGGCCACTACGACGTGCTGATCATCGGCGCCGGGCTCTCCGGGATCGGCGCGGCCTGGCGGTTGCAGGAGGCGATGCCGGCCAGCACGTACGCCATCCTCGAGGCGCGGGACGCGATCGGCGGCACCTGGGACCTGTTCCGCTACCCGGGCGTGCGGTCCGACTCCGACATGATCACGCTCAGCTATCCGTTCCGGCCGTGGCGCGGGCCGGAGGCGCTGGCGTCCGGCGACCGGATCCGCGCCTACATCCGGGACATGGCGGACACCGGCGGCATCACGCCGCACATCCGCTTCGGTGCGCGGGCCGTCGCGGCGGACTGGTCGTCGCGGGGCGCGCGGTGGACCGTGCGACTGGCCGACGGTACCGAACTGACCTGCGGATTCCTCTACGCCTGCGCGGGTTACTTCGACTACGACGCCGGGCATCAGCCCGAGTTCGGCGGCGACTTCGCCGGGCGGCTCGTCCACCCGCAGTTCTGGCCGGCCGACCTGGACCACCGGGGCAGGCGGGTGGTGGTGATCGGCAGCGGCGCGACCGCGGTGACGCTGGTGCCGGCGCTGTCCCGGGACGCCGCGCACGTCACCATGCTGCAGCGCTCCCCGGCGTACCTGATCGCGCTGCCCCGCCGGGACATGGTCGGCCGCCCGGCCCGCCGGGTACTGCCCGCGCGGACCGCCGACGCGCTCGCCCGCGCCACCTGGGCCGGGCTGACCCGGGGCTTCTACCGGCTCTCCCGGCGGCACCCCCGCCTGGTGCGGGCGGCGCTGCGCGGGATGGCCGTGGCCTACCTGCGCGACTCCGCGTACGTCGACGCGCACTTCACCCCCGCGTACGACCCCTGGGACCAGCGGGTGTGCGTGCTCCCGGGCGGCGACCTGTACCGGGAGATCCGGGCCGGCCGGGCGTCCGTGGTCACCGGCCATGTCGACCGGCTGGTGCCCGAGGGCGTGCGGCTGCGCTCCGGCCGGGTGATCGAGGCCGACGTCGTGGTGTCCGCGACCGGGCTGCGCCTGCTGCCGCTCGGCGGCCTGCGGCTGCGCGTGGACGGCGAGCCGGTGACGATCGGTGAGCGGGCCGCGTACCGCGGGCTGATGCTGAGCGGCGTGCCGAACCTGGCGTACTGCATCGGATACGTCAACGCGTCCTGGACGCTGCGCGCCGACCTGTGCCACCGGTACGTGTGCCGCCTGCTGCGCCACCTGGACCGGCACGGCCTCACCACCGCCACGCCCGCCGAGCCCGGCACCCGGGGCCGCCCGCTGCTCGACCTCTCCTCCGGGTACGTGCGGCGCGCCCTCGACCTCTTCCCCCGCCAGGGCGACCGCGACCCGTGGCTGGTCCGGCAGGACTACCTGCACGACGCGTTCACGCTGCCCCGCGCGGACGTCACCGAGGAGATGCGTTTCGAAGGGAGACGACCGATGACCCGCCTCCGGGACTACCGGTTCGCCGGGCGCACCGCCGTGCTCACCGGCGCGGCCGGCGGCATCGGCGCGCACCTCGCCCGCGGGCTCGCCGCACGCGGCAGCCACCTGGTGCTGGTCGACGTGGACGCGGCCCGGCTCGCACCGCTGGCCGCGCGACTGCGCGCGGACCATCCCGGCCTGCGCGTGACGGCGATCGTCGCGGACCTCGCGGACCGGGCCGAGGTGCGGCGCGTCGCTGCCGAGGTACTCGCCGCGCACCCGTCGATCGGGCTGCTGGTCAACAACGCGGGCATCGCGCTCGGCGGCCGGTTCGACCAGGTCACCGCCGAGCAGTTCGAGGCCGTGATGAACGTGAACTTCCGCGCACCGATGCTGCTCACCCACGCGCTGCTGCCCGCGCTCACCGCCGAGCCGGGCGGCCACCTGGTCAACGTGTCCAGCCTGTTCGGGCTGATCGCACCGGCCGGGCACAGCGCGTACGCGGCCAGCAAGTTCGCGCTGCGCGGACTCAGCCAGGTGCTGCACAGCGAGCTGGCACACTCAGGCGTCGGCGTGACCACGGTGCACCCCGGCGGCGTCCGCACCCGGATCGCGGAGAACGCGCCGGCCGGCCGCGACGTCCCCGCGAACGAGATCGAGCCGAACCGCCGGCTCTTCGCGATGTTGCTGCGCCACCCGCCGGAGAAGGCGGCCGCGCGGATCCTGAACGCCGTCGCGCGGCGCCGGGCCCGGCTGTTGATCGGCGCGGACGCGGTGGTGCCGGACCTGCTGGCCCGGCTGCTGCCGAACGGCCACGCGCGAGTCATGCACGCGATCACCTCGGCCGCCGCGGCCTACGGACGGCGATCGGCCGCCATGCGGCCCGCCTCGGCAAGCGCCTCGGCAAGCGCCTCGGCAAGCGCCTCGGCAAGCGCCGAGGTGCGCCGATGAGCTGGGTGGACGTGCGCGGCAGCCGGATCCGCTACCACGCCAGTGGCGCGCCGGACGCGCCACCGGTCGTGCTGCTGCACGGCATCGGCCGCAGCCTGGAGGACTGGGCACCGCAGCATTCGCGACTCGACGACGCGTACCGGGTGATCAGCGTGGACATGCCCGGCTTCGGGCTGTCCCGCCGGCTGCCGGAGCCGGTCACGCTCGGCTCGCTGGCGGGCGGCGTCTGGGCGACGCTGGACGCCCTCGGCGAGACCCGGCCGATCCACCTGATGGGCAACTCGCTGGGCGGCGCCGTGTCGATGCGGATGCTGACCGCCGACCCGGACCGGGTCCGGACGCTGACGCTGGTCAACAGCGCCGGCTTCGGGCGGGAGGTGACGTTCGCGATGCGGCTGCTGGCCGTGCCGGGGCTGGGCCGCCCGCTGCTCGGCCGGATCCGCCCGCGGATCGCCCGGCGCGCGGAACGGTCGATCTTCGCGGACCGGTCGCTGGTCACCGACGAGCGCGTGGCGACCGCGGTGCGGATCGCCCGGCAGCCCGACTTCGCCGCGGTCTACCTGGAGATCGCGCGGGAGCTGGGCGGATTCCGGGGGATCGCCGGGCCGTGGCGATCGGAGCTGCTCGCGCGGGTGGCCCGTACCCCGAAGCCGACCTTGATCGTCTGGGGTGAACGAGATCTGATCCTGCCGGCCGCGCATCTGGCGGCCGCCCGCGCGGCCCTGCCGCACGCCCGCGCGCACCTGTTCCCGGGCACCGGCCACATGCCCCAGCTGGAGCGGCCGGCCGAGTTCGCGGCGCTGGCCAGGGCGCAGCTGGCCCGGGCGCACTGAGCGCCCGGACCACCCGGGCGGCCGTGGCCGCGGCGCGCCGGCCTCCGGGGTGACGCAGATCAAAGGGGACGTGAGCACCCCAGGTCAGGCCGCGGAAAGGCCGAATAAACCGGAAGACCCGGACGGAAGGGTACGGAAAAATGCCAGGGTGGACACCCGTGGACCCTGGCGATACCTGTGGTGGCTGGCCCGGCGTCTGAAACGGCGCGTCGCGCTCGGCGCGTTCTTCGGTTCGGCGTGGTTCCTGAGCCTGGCCGTGACGCCGTGGCTGATCGCCCAGGCGATCGACCGCGGCCTCGCCCCCCGCCGGCCGGCCGCGCTGGCCGCCTGGGCCGCGGTGCTGCTGGCCGTCGGCGTGCTCAGCGCCGGTCTCGGGATCATGCGGCACCGCAGCATGACCAGGATGCGCCTGGCCGCGGCGCTGGAGACCGCGGAGTCGGTGCTGCGGCACGCGACCCGGCTCGGCGCCGCGCTCCCGCGCCGGATCACCGCCGGCGAGGTCGTCACGATCGGCATCTCCGACGTGTGGACGATCGGCCGGGCACTCAACGTCGGTGGCGTCGGCGTCGCCTCGCTCGTCGCCTGTCTCGCGGTCGCGCTCCTGCTCTGGGACATCTCGCCGCTGCTCGCCGTGGTCGTGCTGGCCGGCGTGCCGGTGCTGGCGCTGCTGATCGTGCCGCTGCTGGCCCGGACCCGTGACGCCGGCACCCGCTACCGCGAACGGCAGGGCGCACTCAACACCCGGCTCACCGACATCGTCGGCGGCCTGCGGATCCTCAACGGACTCGGCGGCAAGGACACCCACCAGCGGCGGTACGAACTCCAGTCCACGCTGCTGCGCGACCAGGGCTACCGGGTCGGCGTCCCGTCCAGCTGGATCGGCGCGCTCGGCGGCGGCCTGCCGATCGTCTTCCTCGCGGTCGTCATCTGGCTGGCCGCCCGGCTCGCCGTCGCCGGAGACCTGACCCCGGGCCAACTCGTCGCGGTCTACGGCTACACCGCCATGCTGGTCATCCCGGTCGACGTGCTGATCCTCTGCGGCCGCGATCTCGCGCACGGCGTGGTCGCGGCCCGCCGCGTCGTGACGTTCCTCGGCGTGCCCGTCGAGGACCCGGCCGGTGTCCCCGGCCCCGGCGGACCCGCCACGCTGTACGACCCGGAGTCCGGCGTGAGCGCCGCACCGGGCAGGCTGACCGCGCTCGCCGGGTCCCGGCCCGCGGACGCACGCGAGATCATCGACCGGCTCGGCCGGTACGCCCCGTCCGAGGCGACCTGGGACGGCACGCCGCTGTCCGGCATCGACCGCGACGAGATCCGGCGGCGGATCCTGGTCGCGGACAACGACGCCGCGCTCTTCGCCGGCCCGCTGCGCGACGTGGTCGCCGGCCGGCACGACGGCGACGTGCGGCCGGCCCTGGACACCGCGGTCGCGCACGACGTCGGCGACGACCTGGACCGGCCGGTCGACTGGGGCGGCCGGAACCTCTCCGGCGGGCAGCGGCAACGGGTCCGGCTGGCCCGCGCGATCCACGCCGACCCGGAGATGCTGCTGGCCGTCGAGCCGACCTCCGCGGTCGACGCGCACACCGAGGCCGCGATCGCGGAACGGCTCAGCACGGCCCGCGACGGCCGCGGCACCGTCCTCGCGACCACCTCACCGGTTCTGCTCGACCGCGCCGACATCGTCTTCTACCTGGTCGACGGCCGGGTCGCGGCGACCGGCACACATCGTGCGCTGCTGGCCGAGTCGGCCGGCTACCGCGCGCTCGTCACCCGCGCGTTCGGGGAGGACTCATGATCGCGGACCAGCGGCACGTGACCCGCGCGGCCGCCCGGCTGGTCGGCGCGGACCGCCGGATCGTCGCGCTGATGCTCGCGCTGAGCTCGCTGGCCGCGCTCGCCGGACTGGGCGCGCCGTACCTGCTCGGCCGCGTCATCGACACGGTCGCGGTCGGCGGCGGCGTCACCGACGTCGACCGGCTCGCGCTCGCGGTCGTCGGCTGCGCCGTCGTACAGACGCTGCTCAACCGGTACGCGCTCGGCGCCGCCTACCGCTTCGGGGAACGCGCGGCGGCCCGGATCCGGGAGACGTTCCTGCGCCGTGTGCTCGCGCTGCCCGCCTCGGTCGCGGAACGCGTGCCCACCGGCGACCTGGTCGCGCGCGGCACCACCGACGTCGACGCGGTCGCCACCACGCTGCGCGACGTGCTGCCCGGCGTCTTCCTCAGCGTCGTGCAGATGGTGTTCCTGGTCGCGGCCGTGATCCTCCTCGACCCGCTGCTCGGCGTCGGCGGCGTCCTCGGCCTGTCCGGCATCTGGTTCGCCACCCGCTATTACCTGCGCCGGGCCCGCGACGTCTACCTCGCCGAGGGGCGGGCCAACTCGCGGCTGGCCGAGGAGCTGGCCGCGACCACGGCCGGCGCGCGCACGATCGAGGCGTTCGGCCTGCACCGGCCGCGCCTCGACGCGGGACAGGCCGCGATCGCGGAGACCCGCCGCACCCGGCTGCGGTCGCTGGCGCTGCGCAGCGTCTTCTTCCCGGTGGCGGAGACGATCTACGCCGTACCCGCGGTGCTGGTTCTTCTGCTCGGTGGTCTTCTCTACGCGGGTGACCGGGTCAGCCTCGGCACGGTCGCGGCCGCGGTGCTCTACCTGCGGCAGCTGGTCAACCCGCTGGACACCATCCTGATCTACGTCGAGCAGTTGCAGAGCAGCGGCGCCGCGTTCGCCCGGATCGAGGGCGTCGCCACCGTCCCGGCGCCGCCCGCGGTCACGGCCGCCACGCCGGACGGCGACCGGATCGAGGTGACCGGCGTCCGCTACGCCTACGGCACCGGTCCGGACGTGCTGCACGACGTCGACCTGACGGTACGGCCGGGGGAGCGCCTCGCCGTGGTCGGGCTCTCCGGCGCGGGCAAGTCCACGCTCGGCCGCCTGATCGCCGGCGTCGACCGGCCCACCGCCGGGTCCGTGCTCGCCGGAGGTGTGCCGATCGCCGACCTGCCGCCGGACCTGCTGCGCCGCCAGGTGGTGCTGGTCACCCAGGAGCACCACGTCTTCCGGGACACGCTGCGCGCCAACCTGATGACCGTGGCGCCGGACGAGGAACTGCACCGCGCACTGCGTACCGTCGGGGCGGACTGGGCCGTTGATCTTGATCGTGATCTCGGCGAACACCCGCTCGACGGTGCACAGGCGCAGCAGCTCGCGCTCGCCCGGGTGCTGCTGGCCGACCCGCACACCGTCATCCTCGACGAGGCCACCGCGCTGCTCGACCCGACCGCGGCCCGCACCGCCGAACGCGCGCTCGCCGCGGTCCTGCACGAACGCACGGTCATCGCGATCGCGCACCGCCTGCAGACCGCGCACGACGCGGACCGGGTCGCGGTCATGCACGCCGGCCGGATCATCGAGATCGGCGCACACGACGACCTGCTGGCCGCCGGTGGCCCGTACGCCGGCCTCTGGCACTCCTGGCACGGCGACGAGGTGACCGAACCCCGGTGACGCCTCAGATCCGGTCGATGCCGCCGTCGACGCGGAGGTTGGAGCCGATGAGGAAGCCGCTGTCCGGCGAGGCCGGGAACGCGACCGACGGAGCGCGCCGTCCACCACGTCACCGCCGCCCGCGCACCGCATCGGCCCGCCCGGTTACCGCGGCTTCTCCAGCAGGCCGCCGCGGCGGGCGCGGTGGACGACGACGCGCCAGCCGATCAGGGCGAAGGCCAGGGCCGCGAGCAGCGTCAGGCCGGTGACCATGCCGCGCGGAAAGACCCGGCCGAGCTGACTGAAGAACAGGGCTCCGCCGAGGAGCGTGGCGGCCACGGTGAACAGGAAGGCCGGGCCGAAGCCGCGCTTGGTCATCGAGGCCGAGGTCTTCCAGCCGCGCAGCCGGCCACCGGCCACGACGACCGCGGCGACCAGCGCGAACGGCATGGCCAGGATGAGCCCGCAGGCGAGGATCCAGGTCTGTTCCGCCGGCACGAACGGCACGCCCGCGCCGGTGACCACGTCGAAGACCATCGCGGGTACGAACAGGATCCCGCACAGCCAGCTCAGCGCCGCCACCCCGGCCAGCCGGTCGGCGAGGCCGAGCGTCTCGGACGCCCGCCGCCGCTGGACCGAGCCCGGTCCGTCCGCCGGTGGCGGCGACACGAACGTGCAACCGGTCACCGCGAGCAGCGAGAACCCGAAGAGCACGAGCGTCAGGAACGCGGGGTACGCCGCCGCCGGGTCATCGCCGCCGTAGTCGGGGTCGTAGTCCGGCCCGTAGGCCGCGACCGGCACCATCAGCACCGCGATGACCAGGTGATATCCGAGCACTGCCGCCAGCCCGGCCAGTCCGGGCCCGATCGGTGCCCGCCGCAGCACCGCGATCGGCGTCTGCAGCAGCGCACCGGCCAGCACCCAGATGACGCTCACCATCACGACCGTGTATCCGTCGCCGCGCTGCGCGTCCCGGATCGACGCGAACGGCTCGAAGCCGTCCGCGAGCGGCCCGACGAGGAACGCGGCCACGCCACCGGCGACGATCCCGGTCACCGACGCCGTCAGCCGCAGCGTGCTCACCGGAAGGTCACGGCGAGCCGGCGCGGGCGCGGGCGCGGAGCGCCGCTCCGGCGGGGACAGCGGCTGCTTCGGCAGGGACGGCGGCCGCTCCCGCGGCGAGTCCGGCGCGAACGGCCGGATGGCGGGAGCCGGGCGATCGACGTCGTCGGATGCGCTCACGGAGATCAAGGATAGCGGCCCCGGTGGTCAGGGGTGACGGTCGGCGAGATCACTCGTACGGAGCGCTCCCAGCTGGGTAAGGAGTATGCATGCCGGAGCGTCGAGAGGGTGCGGATGTCTGAGATCGTTGCGGCGGAGCCGTGGGTCGTGCGGGAGACCGGCGTGCCGGGCGACGACGACCTGCGCCAGCGGGAGTCGGTGTTCGCGCTGGCCAACGGGCACATCGGGCTGCGCGGGAACCTGGACGAGCCGGAGATCCGCGGCATGCCCGGCACCTACCTGAACTCGCTGTTCGAGGAGCGGGACCTGACCTACCCCGAGGAGGGGTACGCGTTCCCGACGCGCACCGAGACGATCGTGGACGCGCCGAACGCCAAGCCGATCACGCTGACCGTCGGCGGTGAGCGCTTCGACGTGCGCACCGGCACCGTCACCCGCCACGAGCGCGTGCTCGACCTGCGGCGCGGCACCGTGGTCCGCGAGGTCGAGTGGGTCTCGCCGAAGGGCGTGCGCCTGAGCCTGCGCACCGAGCGGCTGGTCTCGTTCACCCGCCCGTCGATCGCGGCGATCCGGTACGTCGCCCGGGCCGACGCGCCGCTGCGGGCCGAGTCGGACCTGCGGGTCAACGAGGAGCCGCCGGAGGAGCGCGACGACCCCCGGTCCAGTGCGGTGATCCCGCGGCCGTTCGAGTCCGTGGCGCACGACCGGGACGTGCTGGTGCACCACACCCGCCGCTCGAAGATCACGGTGGCCGTGGCCGTCGCGCACACCGGCGCGGACGGGACCGCCGAGTCCGCGCCCGACCTGCTCCGGTGGACCGCCGAGGGCCACGGTGAGCTGCGGTTCGACAAGATCGTGGCGTACCGGTGGGGTGGCGACGAGGACGTGCGCGCGTCCGCGCTGCGCGAGCGGGACGCGGCGGTCGAGGCCGGATTCGACGTGCTCACCGACGAGCAGTGCCGGCACCTGGAGGAGTTCTGGGCCGGTGCGGACGTGGAGATCGACGGCGACCCGGAGGTGCAGCAGGCGGTCCGGTTCGGGCTGTTCCACGTGCTGCAGGCCGGCGCGCTGTCCGTGCCCGGCCCGATCCCGGCGAAGGGCCTGACCGGCAACGGCTACGACGGCCACACGCTCTGGGACACCGAGATCTACGTGCTCCCGGTGCTCACCTACACCCACCCGGAGTACGCCGAGCGCGCCCTGCGCTGGCGGCACCACACGCTCGGCCACGCCCGGGACCGGGCCCGCGAGCTGGGCCTGGCCGGAGCCGCGTTCGCCTGGCGGACGATCAGCGGCCCGGAGTGCTCCGGCTACTGGCCGGCCGGCACCGCCGGCCTGCACGTGAACGCGGACATCGCGGGCGCGGTGCTGCGCTATCACGCGGCGACCGGCGACGAGACGTTCATGCGCGAGGCCGGCCGCGAGCTGATCGACGAGACCGCGCGGCTGTGGCTGAGCGTGTCGCACCTGGACGCGGACGGCGTCGCGCACATAGCGGGCGTGACCGGGCCGGACGAATACAGCGCGCTGATGGACGACAACATCTACACGAACCTGATGGCGCAGCAGAACCTGCGCGCGGCCGCGCTCGACGAGCACTCGCTGGAGATCGCGGACCGGATCGCGGTCCCGTTCGACGAGCGGCACGACGTGCACGACCAGTCGGCCGGCTTCACCCGGCTGGAGGAGTGGAACTTCCCGGGCGACCGGTTCCCGCTGATGCTTCACCACCCGTACCTCAACCTCTACCGCCGTCAGGTGGTCAAGCAGGCGGACCTGGTGCTGGCCATGCTGATGCGCGGCGACGCGTTCACGGCCGAGCAGAAGCGGCGCAACTTCGACTACTACGAGGCCCGCACGGTACGGGACTCGTCGCTCTCCGCGCCGGTCCAGGCCGTGCTTGCGGCTGAGACCGGGCACCTGTCGCTGGCCCACGCGTACCTGGCCGAGGCCGCCCTGCTCGATCTTCGCGGCGGCGGCGAGGCCGGCGGCGACGGGCTGCACATCGCCGCGTGCGCGGGCGCGTGGATGGCACTCGTCATGGGCTTCGGCGGGCTGCGCGACTCCGGCGGGCGACTGTCCTTCGCGCCCCGGCTGGCACCGGGCCTGACCCGGCTGCGGTTCCGGGTGCGCTGGCGGCGGGCGCGGCTGACCGTGACGGTCACGCCCGGCGAGGTCACCTACGAGGCGCACGGCGACGCCGCGACGTTCGACCACGAGGGTACGGAGGTGACGATCGCGGACGGCGACACCGCCACGTTCCCGCTGGCCACGGTGGAGGACCGGCCGGCGCCCCCGTCGCCGCGCCCGCCGTCACCGCGATGACCGTTTGCTCACCGGCATCGATATGACCCGGTGCTTTACCCGCCGGTGACCCGGAGCTGACCCGGGTTCGCAGTCTGGGCCCATGACTACCACGATGCGACGGCGCAGCGCCGTCACCGCAGTGTTGGGGGCGGCCGTTGCGACGGCCGTCCTGACCGCACCCGCCCCGGCTCTCGCGAGCGAGACCGCGGCGGGTCCGTGCTCGCCGAACACGCTCTGCGTGTTCTATCCACCCAACGAGGGCGGCACCGGATACAGCGTCACGCGGTACCCGGTCGGCACCTGCATCAGATTCACCGCCGGTGGCTACGAGTCGTACCGCAACAACAGCACGATCGAGGGCTACTTCTTCGAGACCACCGGGTGCGGCGGCCGCGCCAAGACGGTCTACCGGAACAGCGGTGGGGACAACATGGGATTCCGGGCGTACAGCTTCCGATTCGCCTGCGTGTCCTGCTGAGCACGGTGTTGACCCGATCATGACCGGTCGCTCACCGGCGTACCCACGCTTGGTCGTCATGGATGTGGTGACGATCCGCGTCGGCGTGGCCGGGATGCGGCCGGTCGTGGCCGAGGGCGTGCGCTCCTGGCTGCGGCAGGATCCGCGGCTGGTGGTGGTCGAGACGGCCGACGACGCCGACGTGCTGGTGTGCGACTCGGGTTCCCGCGTGCTCGGGCTGCACCATCGGCCGGTCGTCGTGTTCACCGTGGACAGCGATCGCCGCGAGCTGATCACCGAGGTCCTGGAGGCCGTGCCACACGGGCGGGGCACGGCCCCCAGAACCGTCCCGCACCTGTCCGCGCGCGAGCACGCGGCGCTCTGCTGGTGGCTCGGGTCGCTGACCAAGGCGTCGGTGGCGCGCCGGATGGGCATCTCCCCGCACACCGTGGAGATGTACATCAAACGGATCCGGCAGAAGTACGCGGAACTCGGCCACCACCTGCCCACCAAGGCCGACCTGCTGGTCCGGGCGGTGGCCGACGGGCTCTACACCCCGGAGGGGCTCGCCGGCCACCGGCCTCACAGCGAGTAGACGCGCGCCCAGTCGACCTCGAAGATCGCGGTCTGCTGGTTGCTGCCGGCGAAGTTGTCCAGCTGAATGGTCTGGAACATCGGGCCGGGCGCGCACTGGATGCAGTCCGCGCTGAACACGAACCACTGCTGGCCGTCGATGAAGCCCTTCACGTGCTGCGGCGTCCACTCGAACCCGAAGTTGTGCCACTGCGTCAGGTCCACGGTGCACTTCTCCGCGTACTCCTGCTCTCGCGGCTGGTGGTTCGGGAAGTGCATGAACGCCTTCGCGCACAGCTCGCCGGGCGCGCCGTTCTCCAGGTAGTCGTACTCCCCGTCCCGCGGCCACTCCTCGCTGTCCGGCCAGAGCAGCAGCACCGGGTGGTACTGCCGGCCGTTGTTCGCGGACGTGGCCTCCGAGCGGGCGCGCACCTCCCACCGGCCGTACCGCTGGGCGAACGTGCTGCCGAGCCGGCCGGTGTCGCCGTCGGCGTCACCGGTCATCCGCATGATGCCGCCCAGCACGCGGCTGTTCTCCTCGCAGCGCCGGCCGTTGCCGCGGTGCCCGGGCCAGCATCCGGCCGCCTCGCCGGGGGGCAGCGTCCACTTCGTCGCGTCCGCCTGCGCGGGCGCGGCGGCGCTGCCGTAGTCGAACTCGTCGGACGCGGGCAGCGCGGTGCCCCAGTCGTACCGTTCCGCCGCGGTGTCCGCCCCGGTCGGCGGTGGCGTGGTGGGCGGCGGGGTCGTCGGGTCCGGGTCCGGCCGTGCGACCGGCTGGTAGTCGCAGGCGGTCGCGGACCAGGTCAGGCCGGCTGGCCCGGTCAGCCGCGCGGTCACGTTCGCGCGGGTGGCACCGCCCGGCACGAAGAACTCGCCGGCCACCCGCGTCCACGTCTCCGCCGCGTTCGGCTCGACCGCGACCTCGGTGCCGTTGGAGTGCCCGAGGTAGGCGCTGGACGGGCCGTACCAGTCCACCTGCATGCGCGCGGTCACCGGCGCGGACGTGCCGCTGACCCAGGTGTCCATCGCGAACAGCCACCGCTCGCCCTCGGTGACGTCCTTCTGCGGCAGGAACATCTCCGGGTTGACGCCGTTCGCCGACGGCTGCCGATAGGCGTGATCGGCCGCCACGTGCGCGCCGACCCCGACCCGGGAGCCGGCCGCGCCGGTGCCGTGCCGTCCCCAGCCGGTGACGTCCCGGTCGACGACCGGGTTCGCGCACGTGTTGACCAGCGATCCGGTGCGCACGACCTCGTCGGCCGCGGGTGCCGCCTGCGCGACGGCGATCCCGGTCCCGGTGATCACCACGATCCCGGCGGTCGCGGCCGCCAGATAGGTCCGCATGATTCCTCCCACTGTGCGAGCGCCGAAAGCTCGCGCAGGTCACGCTAGGGACGCGTGCGGCCGGCCGTCATGACCCGGGAACAGGGGACGCGCGAAAGCCGTCCACTGTGCCTCCATGCCGGTCAGGTCGCGGTGAGCAAATGGTGAAACACCAGCTCAGATGGGGTACGCACGGGTGACGCGCAGGACCGCACTTGTCCTAGGCTGTGGCGGTCGGTATCGATTTCCAGGAGTGTGCGTGCCTCAACCCGTGGAGCCGTTGTTCGCCGTGCTGGGCCCGCTCGCCGTGACCGGCACGGACGGAGCCGTCGCGCCGCTGCCGCCGGGCCGCCGCCGCACGCTGCTCGCCGCGCTGTTGCGCAGCCGCAACCGCTGGGTCGACAACGACACGCTGGCCGCCGCGCTGTGGGAGCGCGCCGACTACCCCAGCTCGATCAGCGGCAGCATCAAGACCTACATCCATCAACTGCGCAAGATCCTCCCCGAGGGTGTGGATGGGGAGGCGCGCCTGGCCGGCCGCGGCGGCGCCTACCGGCTCACGGTCGCGGACGGCGAGCTCGACGCGGACGTGTTCGCCGCGCTGGTCGAGGCGGGCGTGGCCGCGCTCGGGCGCGACGATCCGGCCGAGGCGGCCCGGCTGCAGCAGCGGGCGCTGGCGCTGTGGCGCGGCGAGCCGGAGGAGGACGCGCTCGACACCGTCACGGTCCGGCACCTGGCCGAGCTGCGCTGGACCGCGCGGTGTTCGCTGGCCGACGCGCTGATCGCGTCCGGTGAGCCCGGCGAGGCGATAGCGCTGGCCCGGGCGATGCTCACCGAGGACCGGCTGCGCGAGCCGGCCTGGGAGCGGCTGGTCGTCGCGCAGCGCGCGGCCGGCTGGCAGGTGGACGCGCTGGCCAGCTACGAGGCGGCGCGCATGCTGCTGCTGGACACGTTCGGCGCGGAGCCCGGCAGCCGGCTCCGCGAGGTCTACCGCGCGCTGCTGTCCGAGACGGCCGAGCAGCCGCGGCGCCCACCGGCCGGTCCGGTGCCGGCCGCCTCCGTCTCGCGCGCCGCGCAGGCGCCGGCCGGTTTCGACTCGGGTGGCGCAGGGGTGCCCGGCGCGGTGCCGGCCGGTTTCGACTCGCGTGGCGCAGGGGTGCCTGGCGTGGTGCCGGCCGGTTCCGACTCGGGTGGCGCAGGGGTGCCTGGCGCGGTGCCGGCCGGTTCCGACTCGGGTGGCGCAGGGGTGCCTGGCGCGGTGCCGGCCGGTTCCGACTCGGGTGGCGCAGGGGTGCCTGGCGCGGTGCCGGGCGGTTCCGACTCGCGCGCCGTCGCGGTGCCGGCCGCGCCGCCGAGGTGGCCGGTGCCGGCCGCTCCGCCGCGCCGGCCGGTGACGGCGCGGGGGCGGCGGGTGTCCGCCGGGCTGCTCGCGCTGGTGGTGGCCGGTGTGCTGGTGCTGGCCGGCGGGTCGGCCACCGTGGCCGGGCGCGGGTTCCAGGGGGCCGGTGGCGGCGCCGGTGGCGTGGCGGCCGCCCCGAGGATCCTCTTCGGCCTCGGCCCGGACCCGGCGCAGGCGGACAAGTCGCCGCTGATGCAGAGCGGCATCGGCATGGTCTCCACGTGGTACCACAAGCAGTCCAACCTCGACCAGTTCGAGGGCTGGCGGGCGGACGTGATCCCCCGGGTCTACGCGTCCGGCCGCGCGCTGCACGTGATCGTCGGGACCTGGGAGGACGGCGAGTCGGTGGAGACCCGGTTCGGTCGCGCGTGCGGCCAGCCGTACCCGCTGTCGGACGAGTTCGTGCCGGACATGCAACGGCTCGCCGCGGCGTTCGCGGGCCGGGCGGACGGACCGCCGCTCTACGTCTCGATGTTCTCCGGCCTGCAGAAGCTCGCCTGCGCGGACAACGGTTACCTCGACGACGCCGCGACCACGAACTACTACCTCGCGCTCAAGGAGCGGTACTTCGAGGTGATGCGCGTGATGCGGGCAGCCGCGCCGAACCTGCGGATCGGCCTGAACTGGGACGGCTGGACCGCCTCGGACGACATCCCGGAGCAGGGGGCCGGGCGGTCGATGTTCCAGTACTTCGTGGAGGCGATGCGGGCGTCCGATTTCCAGAGCTTCGGCGCGTTCGTCAAGGAGGGCAACGCGAAGCACATCGTGCAGATGGTCGACGCGCTGGGCGAGCACGGCCCGGTGATGGTCTCGCACTACGGCCCGCACGAGGACTCGCTGACGGTCTACCTCGACGACCTGCACCGCACGTTCACGCCGGAGACGCTGGCCCAGTTGGTCGCGAACGGACTCTTCGCGTTCAGCTTCAAGGACCCGGACCTGCAGCGTGAGTCACCGGAGCTGATGACGCTGACCTCCGGGATCGTGCAGGACTACGGCCAGTTCCCGCCCGCCCGCTGAACCAGCGGACGGGCGGGATCCCCCCAGGGAAAGGCTTCAGCCACCGCGCGCCGCCTGGATCACCGGGCAGGGGCCGGTGGGCGGCGCGGGTCATTCGGGGTTGGAGCGGGTCAGCAGCGTGACGGCGGCGCCGAAGCGGAGCAGGTCGGCGTCGCTGATGGTGAGGCCGTCGCCGACCGTGATCTCCAGCGTGGCGTCCCAGTCGCGCACGTCGATCGCCAGCCGGGCGATGTCACCGTCGCGGGTCAGCGCCGCCGAGTAGCCGCCGACGGTCTGGTTCGCGCCGGACAGCGGCGTGCGGTCCTGCAGGATCAGGCTGATGCCGCCGGTCCCGGGCGAGCTGAAGATCATCCGGGATGCGGTGACCGTGGTGGTGGTCAGGCGGGCCGGGGACAGGTCCAGCTGGAACGGCGGCTGCACCTCGATCGAGCCTGCGGACAGCCCGTCGGCCCAGGCGACCACCTCGTCCGGCGTATACGTGTCGTCGGTGGCCAGCGTGATCCACCGCGACGGCGACTCCTGCCAGGTGAGCGCGAGCTGCCGGGCCGGCTGCTGCTCGACGGTGCGCAGCGTGCCGTCCCTGCCACGGACCCGCCGCGCGGTCTCGGACCCGGCGCCGTCCGGCGGTTCGGCGCCGGACACGGTGACCGTGATGTCCGCCTCGTGCTGCGGGTCGGTCGTCTCGAAGAACCCGATCAGGTCGCCGTCGTTCATCGTGGCCACCGGCGTGCGCCGGTCTTCGGCGGCCGGCAACGTGTACGGGAAGACCGGCGCGGTCCACCCCTCGGCCAGCGTCACCGCGGTGCTCGCCGGTGCCTCGCTGCGCGGTGGCGGCGGTGCCGGGGACGCCGGCGGCCCGCTGGACGGTGGCGCGGCCGACGGCGTCGGGGACGCGGTGGCCGAGGCGGTGGGGGAGGGCGGCACGGCCGGTGCGGTGGCGGCCGGCGGCACGACCGGCTCCGGCCGGGTGGCCAGCACGGACATGAACGGGACGCCGACCGCCACCAGGGCCACGGCCGCGACCGCGGACACGCCGGTGAGCACGCGGCGCCGGTGGATCGCGCGCGAGCGGTGGTGCACGCCGCGCAGCAGGCCGTCGTCGGAGGGGGCGCGGCCGGCCGCGTCGTGCATCGTCTCCGCCAGCAATCGGTCCAGGTCATCCATCGCCGCCCACCCCTCTCTCACTCAACATGGTCCGCATCTTGGCCAGCGCGCGGGCCGCCTGGGACCGGACCGTGGACTGCCCGCACCCGAGCAGCGCGGCGATCTCGTCGTCCGGCAGGTCGCAGTAGAAGCGCAGCACGAGCACGGCCCGCTGGGAGCGCGGTAGGCCGGACATCAGCTGCCACATCTGGTCGCGGGCCAGCACGCGGTCCTGCGGCTCGTCCGGGCCGGGTGGCTCCGGCACCTCCGCGAGGATCGCCTCCCGCGCGGAGCGGCGCCGGCGCCAGGAGACGAACTGGCGCACGATCGCCGTCCGCACATACGCCTCGGGGCTGTCCATCGCGGTGACCTTGTGCCAGCGCCGGTGCATCTTCGCCAGCACCTCCTGCACCAGGTCCTCCGCGAGGTGCGCGTCGCCGGACAACACGAACGCGAAGCGCAGCAGTGCCCGCCCGCGGCCGTGCACGAAGTCGTCGAAGTCCTCCACACGGGCGGTGACGACCGTGGTCGACTCGTTGCTGGTCATCGTGGCCTGTTCGCCTCGACGCCGGAGATCTCCGGGCCCGCGTGGGGCACCGGAGATCTCGGGGGCGTAGCGGAATCGGGAAAGCAGCTCAGCAGCCCTTGAACACGTATGTGGACGAACCCGGGCCGGTCACGTCGACGTCGCGCTGAACGACCGAGAGCTTGCTCCCGAACCCGTTGCACGCCTTCTTGAAGCCCTCGTCAGTGTATTCGATGACGATGACGTTATTACCGTACGTAGCGGCGTAGCGGTCGCACTCGTTCCAGACCGCGCACTCCTCGGCGACCGCGAAGTCGAAACCGGCCTTCTTCGCGTTCGCGGTGGA
This sequence comes from Catenuloplanes nepalensis, assembly GCF_030811575.1. GTDB lineage: Bacteria > Actinomycetota > Actinomycetes > Mycobacteriales > Micromonosporaceae > Catenuloplanes > Catenuloplanes nepalensis. The sequence goes on from NZ_JAUSRA010000001.1 coordinate 2,205,016, forward strand.
GAGCTCGGCCAGGTTCTTCTGCCCGACGGCCAGGCCCTTGCCGTGCGCGTAGGTGGAGAGGGCCGCCGCGTACTCCACGGCTTGGGCCTGGGTGAGCAGGCCGTTCGAGCGGGTGTAGGAATCGAGGTTGTCCGGCTCGATCGCCTTGAATCCCTTGGCCGCGCACGCGTCGATCCAGCCGGCCGCGACCTTCGTCAGCGCGGTGCGCTTCGCCGCGGTGGAGAAGTCGAGCATCGGCTCGTCCCAGTCCTCGTCGATCACGAGGTTGCCGGCCTTGTCGCGCAGCAGCAGGTCGTTGTGGTTCTTCTGCCACCACGACTCGGCGCCGGGCTGCACCTGGAACGCGTTGATGTAGCAGATGTTGTAGATGCCCGCGGCCGGACTGACCTCGCTGTCCCGGCTGACCACGGTCACACCGGACGGCGGCGTGTAGGCCTTGCCGATCTGGTAGTCGAAGCTCGCGTTCGCCGGCGGCGGCGTCCAGGTGCCGGTCGGCGCGGTGGTCGTCGCCGCGGGCGCCGGCGTGGTGGCCGGCTTGGTCGCGGACGGCGTGCTGCCGGGCGTGCCGCGCGACGGCGACGCGCTCGGCGTGGGCGCGGTCGTGGCGGCGGCCGCGGACGGCGTGGGCGTCGGCGTGGCGGGCGCGGTCGCGACCGGCTTGGGCCGCGGTTTCCACCGGTCCCACCAGGGTCGGGTGCCCGCGTTGGCCGTGCCGATGCCGACCCCGAGGAGCACTGCCACGGCCGCGGTGACCGTCACTCCCACTGTGATCCGCCTGCGCTTGGATGCCATCGGTGCTGTTCTCCTTGGCGATCTGTCCGAGGCGGTGGGCCTCGCCGGTTGTTCTCCACCCCCTCAACGCGGTGACCTCTCATCGCTGCTGCCGCCGATCCGAGAATTTTTTGGGTAGTTTCGCGATCACGACCTGTGATCCATTCTCCACCTGGCCTGCCGTGGCCGGACGCGCGGCGGTAGGCGACGGCCCGGGTGCGCCGGATTGCGAAGGCTCAGTTGACATGTCTTCTCGTCGATGGATACCGTCGCCTCACCCTCCGCGGACGACCAGGCGGTGACACATGTCGCGCTCGGCTCGAAAACCACTCCTCGCGCTGCTGGCCGTGCTCACGCTGACCGCCTGCGCGCCCGGCGGCCCGGACGGCGGCGACACCGGCCAGGCCGAGGACCGGAACCTCACCTACGTCTACTTCACCGACGGCCCGGACGAGGCCGCCACCCGCGCGCTGATCGCCGACTTCGAGAAGGCCAGCGGTGCCACCGTCAACCTGCAGGTGGTCCCGTTCGCGAACCTCGAGCAGCAGCTTCAGGCCCGGCTCTCCGGCGGCAACGCGCCGGACGTGGCCCGGCTGACCGAGCTGACGCCGTTCCGCGCCGACCTGCTCGACCTCGGCCGGTTCCAGCAGGACGCGCTGGCCGGGCAGTTCGTCGAGGGCGCCACGCCCGCGATCACCGGGCCGGGGGGAGAGCTGCTCGCGGTCCCCAGCGACCTGACCATGAACGGGCCGATCATCAACGTCGCCCAGTTCACCAAGGCCGGCGTGGCGCTGCCCGACCCGGCGAAACCGTGGACCTGGGCGCAGATGATCGAGGCGGCGCAGGCCGTGCAGCGCGCCAACGGCACGGAGTTCGCGCTGGCCATGGACGTCTCCGGGCACCGCTTCGCGACCATGCTCAGTCAATACGGCACCACCTACCTCAACGGCGAGACCGTCACGCTGGACACCGCGAGGGCGACGGCCGCGATCACCGAGTTCGCGCGGCTGCACGAGACCGGCGCGATGCCGCGGGACCTCTGGCTGCAGGCCGGCACGAAGTACAAGGCGGCCAACGAGATCTTCCTGGCCCAGCAGGTGCCGGTCTACATCAGCGGGAACTGGCAGGTCAGCGCGTTCGCCAAGAGCGCGGGTTTCGAGTGGCGGGTCGCGCCGAACCCGTGCGGCGAGCGCTGCGGCGGCTTCCCCGGCGGCAAGTTCATGGCCTCGTTCCGGCAGAGCGCGCACCAGGAGCTGGCCGCGGAGTTCATCGCGTTCATGAACTCCGCCGAGTCGCAGCGCCGGCTCTGCCGGGAGGCCGCGTTCCTGCCCACCCGGCGGGACCTGATCGCGTCCGGCGTCGACTACCCGTCCCGGCCGCAGGACATGGGCGTGTTCCTGGAGGAGGTGCGGCGCACGCCCCCGGACACGTTCGCCGCCAACTACAGCCCCGGCTTCGGCGCCACCGCGCGCGCGACCGTCACCGCGCTCGCCACCGTGCTCACCGGCGACCAGACGCCCGAGCAGGCCGCCCGGACGATCCGCGACGAGGCGCAGAAGGCGGCCGTGCCCCGATGACCCCCGGCCACCCGCCCCTGACCAGGTTGAACATCACGTTGGCGCCGTACCTCTTCGTGCTCCCGAACATGCTGATCTTCGGGATCTTCACCATCTGGCCCGCGATCAACAACGTCACGATCAGCATGTACGACAGCACGAACGGCCGCACGTTCACCTACGCCGGCACCGGCAACTACACCGAGCTGGTGAACAGCGCCGACTTCTGGGCCGCGGCGCGCGCCACCGTGATCTTCGCGTCCTGCTTCGTGGTGCTGTGCACGGCCGCGGCGGTTGGTCTGGCGCTCCTGCTCGACGCCCGGCTGCGCGGGCGAGGCGTGTTCCGGGCGATCGTGTTCCTGCCGGTGCTGCTCTCCCCGGTCGTGGTCGGGCTGATCTGGGGATGGATCTTCGACCGGCGCAACGGCCTGGCGAACACGCTGCTCGGCGCGGACATCCCCTGGCTGGTCGACGGCCGGCTCGCGATGGCCGTGGTCATCTTCGTCGGCCTCTGGACCCACCTGGGCTTCTACGCCCTGATCATCCTGGCCGGGCTGCAGGGCATCGACCCGAACCACCACGCAGCCGCCATGATCGACGGCGCGTCCGCCTGGCAGCGCTTCCGCTACGTCACGCTGCCGCTGCTGCGCCCCACCACGTTGGTCGTGATCATCCTCAGCATGATCGCCGGGTTCCAGGCGTTCGACTTCATCTGGACGCTCACCGGCGGCGGCCCGGTCGGCGCCACCACGCTCATGGTGCAGTACATCTACCAGAACGCGTTCCAGTCACCCATCCGGTACGGACTGGCCGCCGCCGGCTCGGTCATCCTCTTCTGCACGCTCTTCGGCCTGACGCTGCTCAACGTGCTCAACGACCGGCGGCACGCATGACCACCTGGAGCTCCACCGGCGACCGGCGGCCGCCCTCGATCGCCCGCATCGCCATGTACACGGTGCTCATCGCGCTGTCGCTGATCGTGCTGGTACCGATCGTCTGGGCCGTGCTGTCGTCGTTCAAGACGCAGGCCGAGCTGGCCGCGCGCCCGCCCACACCGCTGCCCGGCTCGTTCGCGCCGACCAACTACACCGAGGCGCTGCGCACCTTCGACTTCGGCGTCTACCTCCGCAACAGCGTGATCGTCACGGTCGCCGCCACCGCGCTCACCCTCGTGATCAACACCATGGCCGCGTACGGGCTGGCCAAGTACAACTTCCGCGGCCGCAACCTGCTGTTCCTGGTCACGCTCGGCACCATCATGATTCCGCTCCAGGTCATCCTGATCTCGGTGTACGAGGTGGCGGCCGACCTCGGCCTGGTCAACTCGCTCTGGGGCCTGATCATCCCGCCGGCCGCCACTCCGACCGGCGTGTTCCTGCTCCGGCAGTACATGCTCGGCCTGCCCGACGAACTCATCGAGGCGTCCCGGATCGACGGCGCCGGCGAGTTCCGCACGTTCGCCCGGATCATCGTGCCGCTCTGCGCGCCCCCGCTCGCGGTCCTCGCGATCTTCTCGGTCATCTGGCGCTGGAACGACTTCCTCTGGCCGCTCATCATCAGCCAGGACCAGGACAGATACACGCTGCCGGTCGCGCTCGCGCAGTTCGACGGACAGCTGGTGGTGCCGTTCAACTACATCCTGGCCATGTCCGTGGTCAGCATGATCCCGGTGATCGTCATCTTCCTGGTGCTGCAACGGCACATCACCCGCGGCATCGCCGGCACCGGCCTGCGATGAGCCGCACGATCCACCGCCTCGCCCGCGACGGCACGATCCGCGACTGGCTGATCGGCCCGGCCTGGTCCTGGCCGGCCGGCGACCTGCACCAGCACCTGCGCGCGGACGGCTCGCCGTGGGGCCCGGACGGCCGCTGGCGCCTGACCAACGGCCCGGACGCGACGCCGCTGAAAGAGACGCTCCTCCGAGCGAATCCGCCGCCCGCCGGTGGTCCGGTCCCGGCCGCAGCCGCGGAGGCTCTGGAGTTTCGATTCCACCACCACGTGGGTACGTGGCAGCGCGTCCACACCGCCGGCGACGGGCTGGTCGACTGGAGTGCGTTCTGCTTCACCCCGTCCTACCGGCTGGCGCTCGCCGCGGCCACCGTGGAGGCCGACCAGGCCGAGTGGCGTGAGCTGAGGGTGGCGAGCACCGGACCGGTCCGGCTCCTCCTCGACGGAGTCGAGATCGGCGGCTCGGACCGGGTGTCCTACATGGAGCCGTTGGAGTGGCCGGTCCGCGTCTGGTTGCCCGCGGGCGTGTCCACGCTGGTCGCGGTCGTGCGGCAGGCCGGGTTCCGGGAGTGCCGGCACATCCTGCGGGTGCGGGTCGGCGGTCCGCCGATCCGGGTGATCGTGCCGTCGCCGGGCGCGGACGAGGAGGCGTCGGCCCGCGCGGAGGACCTGCTGGACGCGGTCGGCCTCGCTTCTTGCGTCGCGGTCCGCCCAGAGCCGGTGGGTGCGGATGCGGTGCGCCGGGATGCGGTGGGCCCGGAGCCGGTGCGCCCGGAACCGGTGCGCCCGGATGCGGTGCGGCCGGATGCGGCGCGGCCGGATGCGGCGCGGCCGGATGCTGTGGGCGGGGAGTCGGCGGGCCGGGAGCCGGTGGGCGCGGAACCGGTGCGCCCGGATGCGGCGCGGCCGGATGCTGTGGGCGGGGAGCCGGCGGGCCGGGAGCCGGTGGGTGTGGAGGCGGCGGGTGTGGAGGCGGCGGGTGTGGAGGCGGCGGGCCGAGGGTTGGTGGGTGCGGAGGCGGTGCTGACCGGGCCGGACGGGAGTCGGCTGCGGGTGTGGTGGACCGGCGGGCCCGAGGGCGGACGGGCGGTGACGCTGGTCGGCGGGCGGGCCCGGGTGCCGCTCGACGGGGTGGTCGCACGGGAGGTGAGTGTGCGGGTCGGCGTGGACGCGTCCGCCGTACCCGTGAATCGGGAATTCGATCTTCTGGTGTTGCCCTTCGACCATCGGGAGACCGCGGTGGGCACGCCGGGGGAGTGGCGCCGGGAGCTGCTGACACATGCGTCCTCGTCGGGAACCGGCGTCGCGGCGGAGCTGGCCCGCGCGGAGCTGGGCGGCGGCCCGGTCACCGCGGACGGGCTGGCACGCGCGCTGACGATGATCTCCCAGCGGGCCGACTGCGCGGACTTCGAGGCGGTCGGGCTGCTCCATCTGTGGCACCGGGCGGACGCCTGGGAACCGGGCCTGCGTGAGGCGGTGCGCGCGGCGCTGCGCGGCTTCAAGTACTGGATCGACCAGCCCGGCCTGGACGCGATGTGCTACTTCACGGAGAACCACCAGCTGGTGTGGCACACCGCGGAGACGCTGGCCGGCGAGGCGCTCGGCGACGACGTCTTCCCGAACACCGGGTGGACCGGCCGGCGGCACGCGGAACACGGCCGTGAGCTGGCCCGGGAGTGGATCGCCCGGCGGCTCGCGGGCGGGTTCAGCGAGTTCGACTCCAACGCCTACCTCGCGATCGACCTGCTGGCACTGGTCTCGCTGGCCGAGCTGGGCACCGACCGCGCGCTCGCCGAGGCCGCGGCCGGGCTGGCCGACCGGGTGCTGTTCAGCCTGGCCGCGAACTCGTGGCGCGGCGTGCACGGCTGCGCGCACGGACGCTCCTACGTCGGTGCGCTGCGCTCGTCCCGGCTGGAGGAGACCGCGCCGATCATGCGGCTCTGCTTCGGCGTCGGCGCGCTCAACGACGCGCTTCTCCCGGCCACGGTGCTGGCCGTCGCGCGCCGCTACGCGGTCCCGGACGCGATCCGCGCGGTGGCGGCGTACGACGGGGACTGGTCCGGGCGGCAGAACAACCGCGGGCGCTACCTGCCGGACCGGGACCTGCTGGACCGGCCGTACGGGTCGGACGTCGTCGTGCACCGCACCGCCGACGTGATGCTGGCGAGCGTCCAGGACTACCGGTGCGGCCTGCCCGGGCTGCAGGAACACGTGTGGGGCGCGACGCTCGGCCCGGAGACGCAGATCTTCGTCACGCAGCCGCCGAACGCGTCCGTCTCCCCGTCGTCCCGGCCGAACGCCTGGGCCGGCGACCACGTCCTGCCCCGGGTGCGCCAGCACGGCGGCACGCTGATCGCGCTGTACACCGGCCGCACCCACGCCTGGTTCCCGGTCCGTCACCTCGACGAACAGGCCGCTCGCGGCGTGTGGAGGGCCGGCCGGCGCGGCGACGGCTACGTCGCGCTCGCCACGGACGGCGGCGCCGGATTCGCCACGGCCGGCCCCGAGGCCTGGCAGGAGCTGCTGCCAGGCGGGACCGGGGCCGCGTGGGTGTGCGTGGTGGGCCGGCGCGCCACGCACGGATCGTTCGCCGCGTTCCTCGAGTCGCTGCCGGCGCCGGAGTTCGGGCCGGAGCGGGCACGTTTCGCGGCGCCCGGCGGCCCGCTCCTGGACCTGCCGTGGACCGGCCCGTTCACGGTGAACGGCCGCGTCGAGGCGATCGCGCCCGGCCCGCGGATCAGCGATCCGGCCTGCGCGCTCCGGCCCGGCGACGAGGAGATGACCATCGCCTTCGGAGACGCGTCCCACCGCATCCACCTGCGGACCGGCCGGCCGCTGCCACCCTGACCGGCCCAGCGTCGGTGGCCCGGTCCCAGCGTCGGTGGCCCGTTCTCAGCGTCGGCGGCTCAGCGCGACCACGGCGGCGACGAGGACGGAGACGCCGCCGATGCAGAGCAGCAGGACGAGGTGCCAGGGCCGGACGGCAATCATGAGCGGGACGATACGCGATCCGCTCCGGCCCGGAGGTCCGGTCACGCCGGTAACGGCCGGCGGGGTCCGGGGTGGGGGGAGATGACGCCGCCGGGGTCGCCGGCCGGATCGTGACCGCTCGGACGCGACTGCCGGACCAGGGTGGCGGTGCGTTGTGACGATCAGGAACCATGTCCGGGTGCACTCGTATCCTGAAGCCAGGCAGCAGGCCCAGCAGATCGCGGACGGCGGAGACCTGGCCGCGGCCACGGCCCTGCTGGAGAACGTCGTCGAGCAGGGCCGGCCCGCGCTCGCCTCGGGTGACCCGGAACTGCTCACCACCATGCGCCGGCTCGCGGGGCTGTATGCGCAGGCGGGCGACCACACCGGCGCCCGGCGGCTGCTCGAGGAGGCCTACGCGGCCGGCCGGCAGCGGATCCAGCCGGTCGACCCGGTGATGGTGCTCCTGGCGTACGACCTGGCCGTGGTCGCCGACGAACTGGCCAACCGGCTGGTGGCCAAGAAGAACTTCGCGCTGGTCGCGGAGCACGGGCCGGCCGCGCTCGGCGAGGGACACCCGGCGGTGGCGCACGCCCGCGAGTACGTGACGGGAGGCACGCCGGCCGCGACCGAGGACGCCTTCCCGACCAGCCGGATGGCGCCGGTCCAGGCCGCGGAGCCGCCGACGGCCCCGCTGCCGCCGTTCGCGACGCAGGCCACCGGGGCCCCCGCGCCTGGGCAGCCGGTCTCCGGCGGCCCCGGCTACGGCCAGCCGGTCTCCGGCCCGGGTTTCGGGCAGCCGGTGCCCGGCGTGCCGGGTCAGCCCGTCTCCGGCGGTCCCGGATACGGGCAGCCGGTGTCGGGTGCGCCGGTGTTCGGGGCGCCGGTCTCGGGGGCGCCGGTGTCGTCGTCGCCGTTCGGGGAGCCGGCCCAGGTCCGCAGGCCGAACCGCACCCCCTGGGCGATCGCCGCCGCCGCGGTCGTCTTCGCCGTGATCATGCTGGTCGTGGTGCTGGCCCGGCCCGGTTCGGACCCCGGCACGCCGGTGGCCGACGCGACCACCACGCCGACCGGCGCCACGGGCACCTCCGCGACGGGCGACTCCGCGCTCGGCACGCTGCCGTCGGCCACGCCGTCCGCGTCCGCGACGGGCGCACCGGCCGCCACCACCGCCGCACCGGCCGCGCCGCCGCCCGCGACCACGGCCGCACCGGTGAAGCCGCCGGCCACCGGCACGCAGATCGTGTCGCCGAAGAACGGCGCCGGGGTGTCCCGCGACTTCACGGTCTCGTTCTCGCTCTCCGCCGCGGACGCGGCCGCCACCGGCACGAGGCTCGCGCTGACCGTCTGCGTCAAGGAGTGGTGCTTCCTGGACGGCCCGGTCGTGATCAAGAACGGCGCCGCCCAGGACTACACGGTCACGCTCGGTTCCAAGGAGGGTGAGGGCATCGGCGAGAAGTGGACGGTCCGGATCGACCGCCTGTCCCAGGCCGACTACGACTTCCTGGCCGCGCACAAGCAGAAGGCCACCGACGAGGGCACGTGGGGCGCGGGCGTCACCACCCCGATCGACCGGCTCAACAAGACCCCGGTCAGCTCCGTCGTGGTCACCAAGTCGAGCTGACCCGCGCCCCGCACCCCGTCAGGAGCGGGCGTCGAGGCCGGCGCTCGCGGCGACGGTCTCCTCGGTCTCGGTGCGGCGGCGCGCTTCGTAGGTGGCGAACGCGGCCGCGTGGTCGTCGCCGTGTGCGGTGAGCGCGGCGGCCAGCGCGACCGCGTCCGCGAGCGCCATCGACGCGCCCTGGGCCGCGGCCGGGGAGGCCGCGTGCGCCGCGTCGCCGGCCAGGACCAGGTGGTCGTCGTGCCAGCGGGGCGTGGTCGGAATGTCGTAGGAGTCGCCGCCGATCACGTCGGCGCCGGTCGCCGTGATGATCGCGGCCGCGGGCGTGGCGTCGTCGCGGAACGCGGTCAGCGCCAGGTCACGCCACTCGGCGGGCGAGGTGCCGCCGGTGCCGGGTTCGCCGGGGATCCGGGCGAACCACCAGGTCCGGCCGTCGCCCGGCGCGGTGAAGCCGAAGAACGCCCGGCGGCCGTTGAGCATGTGGTACGCGTCCGGGGGCGCGCCGCCCGGGTTGCCGTCGGCGTAGCCGTAGATGACGTGCCGGCCGGTGAAGCGCGGCCGCGGCGCGTCCGGGTCGATCAGGCGGCGGACGCGGGAGTGGATGCCGTCCGCGCCGACCAGAAACGCACCCTCGGCCTCGCTGCCGTCCGCGAAGTGAGCCCGGACGCCCCCGGTCGTTCCGGTCAGGCGCCGGCCGTGCCGGATCGGGATGCCGCGCGCCGCGACCTGCTCCTGCAGCACCCGGTAGAGCGTGGCCCGGCGCAACGTGCGGGCCGGGCCCTGAATCGGCCGCTCGCCGACGAGGTCGCCGTCCGGGTCGAAGAGCGCGACGGTGCGCGCCGGGTAGGACGCGTCGACGACGGCCCGCGCCGCGCCTATCTCGTCGAGCGCGGCCATCCCGTTCGCCATCACGGTGAGGAACGCGCCGGCGTCGTCGCCGCCGGCCGAGTGCGCCTCGAAGACCGCGGACGGCACGCCGGCCCGGTGCAGCGCGAGCGCGGTGGCGGCGCCGGCGACGCCGCCACCGATGATCAGTGCCTGGGTCGGTTCCATGTCGGCCACCCTACGGGTGACCTCATCGGACGACCGTGTTGCTCGCCCAGATCGGCTCGCCGGTGGAGTTGCGGTAGAGCACCAGGTTGCCGTCGTTCTGCAGCTGCAGCGTGCTCGCCCCGGCCGTCCAGGTCTTCGTGTCCCAGACCGCGACCGGCGTGTCCGGGTGCCGGTAGAGGACCAGGTTGCCGTCCGGCTGGTTGAGCAGCCGCCGCCCGCCGGTGTTCAGCACGCTCCACAGTGCCCGGTCGTCCGACGTGTCGTAGAGGACGAGGTTGCCGTCGCCCTGCATCCACAGGTAGAAGCGGTCGTTCGGCGAGCGCATCGCGGACAGCTTCCGCAGGCTCTGCCCGGTGGCCAGGCTGCTGGGCATGTGGTTCGCCACCTTGTTCACCAGCTCGCTGTAGCGCGGCTCCTTCGGCGTGCCGTCGCGGTAGACGATGCCGTAGTGGCACTCCGGGTCCTGGTTCGCGTCCGTGCACGCGGCCCAGTCCCGGTACTGGTAGAGGAACAGCGGCCCGGCGTAGTCGAGTTCGCGCCACATGTGCACGCCCTCGACGTCGAAGTCCCGGATCAGCTCCAGCGACGGGTGGTTCGTGCCGAGCCCGGACGCGGTCGGGTAACCCCACTCGGTGCCCCAGATCTTCTTGTGCCCGTCGCCGTTGTCGGCCAGCACCTTCCGCAGCGCGGCCAGTTGCCCGCACGGCGGCGAACCGGGCACGTAACGCGGCCCGAACAGCACTCGGTCCGGGCGCGCGCAAGACCGGCGGTGCGGCGTGCGCCGGGGCCGCCGGGCCCAGCGTCAGCGCCACCGCCGCGGCGATCGCGATCAGTCGTCTCACACGTCCCCCGTGATTCAACAATGGACATATCCACATGCGGCCATTTACTGATCGGCCGCCCGGTGGCAGCGTAGCGGCATGAGACGGAGAGCAGCGCTTGTCACAGCGCTTATCGCGGCGATGATCGGGGCGTCCGCGACACCGGCGAGCGCCGCGGCGCCGGCACCGAGGTTCGCCCACCTGGTGCCCGGCGGGCAGCCGAACCTCGTGGAGAAGGTCCCGGTCAACGTGGTCTTCCTCGGCTTCGACCGGACCGAGGTGGACCAGGCGGCGTTCACGTCCGGCCTGGCCCGGACGTACGAGCCGGAGGTGACCTCCCGCCGGTGGTACGGCGAGCGGGAGAAGCTCGGCATCAAGTACGTCTACGACTACAAGATCTCGTATGCGGACCGCGGGTACGAGGACCGGTTCTTCCGGAAGCTGTCGAGCCTGGCCACGCCGGCGCCGCTGACCGAGTACCAGGAGGCGTACAACGCGCAGGAACGCAACGTCCTGGACGTCACGGACAACCACTACATCGACGCGCCGGCCGTGGAGAAGTACCTCGCGTTCAACCCGCCGCACGGCGTCGACACCCGGCGCAACACGGTCTTCCTGATCAACTGGCACGGGCGGTCCGACTTCAGATTCCACGTCTACACCAAGACCGGTGAGCCGGACCCGGACACCGGCTTCGACTTCGGCGCGAACCGGGACAGCCGCAAGCTGATGGCCTGGGGCGGCACCACGGCCGACGACGAGGAGACCGGTCTGGGCGCGACCCGCCGGGTGTGGTTCGCCGACCTGTCCGCCGGCCCGGACGCGAACATGACGAACTACATCGTCGACGAGCTGGACGTGGACGGCGACGGCGAGCCGGACTACCGCCTGCCCACCACCTGGGAGTACGCCGAGGGCGGGTTCCGGGCGCCGGGCGCGCTCGCAGGCGACCTGGCCAAACTCACCCGGTACGTGGCGCTGGACCTGCTGATGACCACGTCGCCGATCTACCCGGTCGAGCTGCCGGCCGGGCTGCCGAAGTCGATCAACCTGGACAGCAACACGTACGAGGGCTGGCCGGGCGTGGACGGCTCGTCGTACATCACGCCGGAGCTGCTGGTGGACGAGCTGTCCGAGCTGCGCTGGCGCAACCGGCTCGACTTCGACGACCAGGACCTCCCGTTCGACGCGCAGAACCGGGCCTGCTTCACCGGGCAGTACGTGACCGGCGAGCCCTGCTACCCGGGTCAGACGCTGCCGCCGGACGCGAACCTGTACCTGTACAACCTGGAGAACCTGGAGCGCACCCGGGACGACGCCGGCCGGGTCGACTACGAGCTGCCGATGTTCAACTACGTGACCGAGGCGAACACCAGCGGGCTGCTCGGCTTCGCGGACGACAACTGGACGGACGGCACCGCCGGCTTCGTCTACTCGTTCCTCAACCCGCAGGTCGTGGCCGCCGGCTACGGCCTGACCACCACGCAGATCCACGAGGTCGGCCACCACCTCGGCCTGCACCACCCGCACGACGGGTGGGACAGCGAGTCGGCGACCGAGATCAACCCGACCGGTGACCACTACTTCGCCTGGGTCGGCGACGAGAGCAACTCGATGATGAGCTACATCGACGTCAACTGGGACTTCAGCCAGTTCGACCGGGACAACAACGACCGGTTCCTGACCGCGGCGTACGTCGAGGCGGCCAACCGGCTCGCCGCGGACGTGCTGGCCGCGCCGGACGCCCGGAAGGCGACCGCGGACCTCTACGCCGCGGACGTGACGATCGGGCTGGCGAAGAAGGCGCTCGCCGCACACGATTACCGCCTCGCCTACACGCTGGCCGAGAAGGCCTACGACAGCGTGGTGCGGGCGGCCGGGCGGGCCGGCGTCGACCCGTCGGGCGCGGCCCGCGCGATGCACGCGGAGGCGGAGTCCATGCGCGTGTCCGCGAAGGCTGCGAACCCACACGAGTTCGTCGACACGCTGGAGCCGGGCAGCGGCCCGCGGTCCAAGCCGTGACGGAGGCGGCCGGGGCCGGCCGGCCCCGGCCGCTAATCTTGCGGCGTGCCAGGATCGTCGTTGACCGCCGTTGTCCGTCAAGCCATCGAAGCCGACGTCGCCAGCATCGCCAGGATCTGCGCCACGTCGTACCGGGACACGTACCGTGAGCTGCTGCCCCAGGGTTATATCGACCGCAGCGTCGTCGCGTTCTACGACGAGCAGCGGGTCGCGAAGGAGGTGGCGCCCGCCCCGCCGGAGTGGTTCGGTTACCAGGTCGTCGAGGAGCGCGGCCGGGTGCTCGGCGCGGCCGGCGGCGGCATGATCGGCAAGCGCGCCGGCGAGCTGTCCCTGGTCCACCTGGAGGCGGCCGAGCGCGGGCGCGGCCTGGGCACGGCGCTGCTGGACCGGGTGACCACGCAGATCCGCACGGCCGGCGGACGGGAGATGTGGGTGTCGGTCTTCCTCGGCGACAGCGCGGGCATCGGCTTCTACCGGGCGCGCGGCTTCGAGCCGGTGGAGACCGTGCGGGCCGCGCTGTCCCGGGTCGACGACCACATCGTCAGCCTGCGCATGCGCCGGGTGCTGGACTGACAAACGGCCCACTACAATCGCTGCATCCGTAGGACACAGCAGCGAAGCTGCCTCTGACGACGTAGCGGCGGAAGCGTGGGCCCTTGATCACCAGCATGAGTGTCAGCCGGCACTCGGACGTGCCCGTCTACCGCCAGATCGTCTCCCAGGTGACGCTCATGATCGAGATGGGCCTGCTCGGTGACGGCGAGCGGCTGCCCGGATCCCGGCTGCTCGCCAGCAACCTCGGCATCAACCGCAACACGGTCGCCCACGCCTACGGCGAGCTGCGGGAGCTCGGCCTGATCGAGCCCCGCGGCCGCAACGGCATGGTGGTGGTCGGCGGCGGCCGGGCCCGCACGTCGTCCGAGGCCCGCAACCGGGCGCGCGAGATCCTCTCCGCCGCGGCCCGCGAGTGCCTCGAACTCGGGCTGACCGCGGCCGAGATCCGTGACCTGATCGCCGGCCTGGCCGCGTGGGAGGCGGACAAGACGATCGCGGTGTCGTTCGTGGAGTGCAACGACGAGCGCGCGCGATACTTCGCGACCGAGCTGGGCACGCAACTCGGCGTCACGGTCAAGCCGCTGGTGCTGGGCGCGTTCGACGCCGAGACCGAGCGCCCCGACCTGGTGCTGACCACGTTCTTCCACCTGGCCGAGGTGCGCACGCTGCTGCGCCGGCCGGAGACCGAGGTGGTCGCGATCGTGGCGGCGCCGCACATCCAGACGCTGGTGCAGATCGCGCAGGTGCCGAAGGACCGCACGGTCGGCCTGCTCTACTCGACCGAGGACCAGGCCGTCAGCATCCGCGACTCGCTGACCCAGGCCGGCGTGACGAACATCGAGGTGCTGACCGGCACCACCGACGCCGACCTGCGCGACGTCGACCTGGTCGTGGTGCCGAGCGAGAGCCCCGGCCTGGCCCGCCGCCTGGAGGGCCGGGCCCGCGTGATCGAGTTCGGCAACGTGCTGGACGCGGCCTCGGTCCGGATGGCCGGCGAGGTGATGCGCGACCTCCAGCTCGCGAAGACGCAGTCCCGCTGAATGGCCTAGGCCGAAAAGTTGCGGGGAGGCTTATTCAGCGCGGCCGCCGGCCAGCACGAGCACGAGCACGACGAACGGGACGCTGGTTGAGCGTCTCCGCGACGTACCCACGTGGTGCTTATCGGCCGTTATGGGCCGGGACCGGAGAATCATTGACTTTCGTCGCTCGCCGATGGCAACGTGATCACACGCCGGTGACGGGAGTGTCGATGATTCGCAATATGCTGGTGGCCGCCCTGCTGCTCGCACCGGAGGTGCCGGCCATGACAGCGGTCGATCCGGAGCCCGTCGATCTGGTGCGGCCGTTCGTCGGCACACAGAACTTCGGCAACACGTTCCCCGGCGCCGCCGCGCCGTTCGGCATGGTGCAGGTCAGCCCGGACACCGGCGGCCAGGGCGGCTACGACTACCTGGCCGACTCGATCTACGGCTTCAGCCAGACGCACCTCTCCGGGGTCGGCTGCGGCGTGGCCGGCGAGCTGCCGATCATGCCGACCACCGGCGAGGTGACGAGCACCGACCACAATGCCTACAGGTCGGCGTTCTCGCACGACGACGAGGAGGCGAGCCCGGGCTACTACCGGGTCGGCCTGAGTCGCTACGGCATCGACGCGGAGCTGACCGCGACCGCGCGCACCGGCTGGCAGCGCTACTCGTTCCCCGCCACCGAGCAGGCGAACGTGCTGTTCAACACCGGCAAGGCGAACCAGAACGTGTTCGACTCGGAGATCCACGTGGTCGGCGACCGCACGCTCACCGGGCGCGTCAACGCGGGCAACTTCTGCGCCGGCCGGGACGACCACACCGTCTGGTTCACGGCCGAGTTCGACCGGCCGTTCACCGCGTTCGGCACCTGGCGCGGCGGCGACCTCACGGCCGGGAGCCGGGATGCGGGCGGCGCGGGCGGTAACGGGGCTTATGTCACGTTCGACGCGCGTGCCGACCGGGACGTGGTCGTCAAGGTCGGCCTGTCCTACACGGGCGCGGACGGCGCGCGGGCGAACCTGACCGCGGAGACCGGCGACCGTTTCGACTTCGACGCGGTCCGCGGCGCACTTCGCGCCGAATGGTCCACCGCCCTAGACAAGATCAACATCGACGGGGGTACGGAGGAGCGGCGCGCGGTCTTCCACACCGCTCTCTACCACTCGTTGCTGCACCCGAACCTGGCCGGCGACGTGGACGGGCGCTACGTCGGCTTCGACCGGCAGGTGCACACCGCGAACGGTTACACGCCCTACCAGAACTTCTCGCTGTGGGACACGTACCGGCCGCAGAACCAGCTCCTCGAACTGATCGCGCCGGACGTGGCCCGCGACGTCGCGCTCTCCGTGCTCGCGATCGGCCGGGACGGCGGCTGGCTGCCGCGCTGGGCGCTCGCGAACAGCGAGACCAACATCATGACCGGCGACCCGGTCACCCCGTTCCTGGTGGAGAACTGGTCCAAGGGGCTGCTCAAGGGGCACGAGGCGGAGGCGTACGCGCTGCTGCGGGCGAACGCCACGAGCCAGCCGCCGGCGGACTCGCCGTTCAACGGGCGCACCGGGCAGTACTACTACGCCGAGCGCGGTTACATCCCGTCCGGCCTGCGCCTCGGCACCGACTGCGTGCACAAGGGCGGCGACAACGACTGTGTGCACCCGGCCTCGGCCACGCTCGAGTACTCCGCCGCGGACGCCGCGCTCGCGCTGATGGCCCAGGGGCTCGGCAAGAACGCGGACGCGCGCATGTTCGCGGCCCGCGGCCAGTGGTACCGCAACCTGTGGGACACCTCCACCGGCCAGTTCCGCCCGCGCACGGTGGACGGCACCTGGCTCACGCCGTACGACCCGGTCGAGGCCGCACACCAGTTCCACGAGGGCGGCGCCTATCAGTATCAGTGGCTGGTGCCGCAGGACCCGGCCGGGCTCGTCTCGCTGATGGGCGGGCGGCGCGGCGCGCAGGACCGGCTGGACGAGTTCTTCGCCTACGACAAGCTGCTCACCGACCCGGCCGGCACCGCGCGCACCGACTGGATCGCCGCGCCGTACGACTACTACGCCAAGCCCACCTACAACCCGAACAACGAGCCGGACCTGCTCGCGCCGTACATGTACCACTGGGCCGGCGCGCCCGCGAAGGCCGCGACCGTGGTCCGCGCCGCGATGACGCTGTTCACCACCGGCCCGGACGGCATGACCGGCAACGACGATCTCGGCACGATGAGCGCGTGGTACGTGTTCTCCGCGCTCGGCCTCTACCCGACGATGAGCGGCGCGGACTTCCTCGCGGTGTCCAGCCCGGTCTTCCCGTCCGCGACCGTGCGGACCGGCTCCGGCACGCTGCGGATCACCGCGCCGGGCGTCACCGACACGAACCGCTACGTGCAGAGCGCCCGGCTGGACGGCGGCCGGCTCACCCAGAGCTGGGTGACCTGGGACTCGATCGCGGACGGCGGCACGCTCGCGCACACGGTCGGCTCCCGCCCGTCGTCGTGGGGGACCGCGCCGCACGCGGAGCCGCCGTCGGTGAACCGCGCGCCGCAGGACGGCCGCCGGCACGTCGACGCCTCGCTGCGGCCGGCCTCGGCCGCGCTGCCGCCCGGCGGCACCACCACGTTCACCGTGGACATCGTGGCGCAGTCGCCGTCCACGCTCCGGCCGACGGTGTCCGCGACCGGCCCGGCCGGCTGGACCGTGACGGTCGCGCCCGCGCGGCTGCCCGTGCTGCGGTCGTCGCACCTGCCGGTCGCCACCTCCGCCACGGTCACGGTCACGGCGCCGGACGGCGTGGCCGACGGCACCTATCCGGTCCAGGTCACGGTCGGCGGGGCGAACACGGTCACGCGTACCGCCCCGGTCGTGGTCCGGCCCGCGCTCACCTGCGCGCCCGGCACGTCCTGCGCGGTCGACCTCACGCCGGAGCTGACCCGGGACGGCACCGCGACCGTGGCCGCCACCGCGGAGGGGAACTTCGACACCGCCGGCTGGAGCTTCGACGCCGCGCTGCTGCCGCCGGCCGGGCCGGTCACCTGGAACGGAGTGACCTACCAGGCCCCGGACCCGAGCGGCACCGCGCCCAACTTCGTCACCGCGACCGGCCAGTCCCTGGTGCTGCCGCAGGGCGCGCACACCTCGCTGGAACTGGTCGCGACCGCCCACAACGGGCCGGTGACCGGCGGGTTCACCATCGGTTACGCGGACGGCAGCACCGAGACCCGCGCGGTCACGGTCGCGGACTGGTGCGGCTCACCCGCCACCGGCTCCACGACCGCGCTCGCCATGCCCCACCGGATCAGGGCCGGCCAGGGCGTGGACGGGCCACCGGTCAGCCTCTTCGCGATCAGCGTGCCGCTCTCCCCGGGCAAGCGGATCCGCTCGCTCACCCTCCCGAACGACACCCGCCTGCAGCTGTACGCGATGAGCCTCCGCTAGGACGCCACCGTCCCGGCGGGCTCCGCTCGCCGGGACGGTCGAGGACGCCGGAGCCTTCCTGGTACTACAAACGGGGCGGCGACACGCTGCTCGGGGGTGGTCCGGCGTCAGGCCGGCGCGGCCAGGTGGACGGCGGCGACCGCGATCATGCCGGCGCCGAACGCGGTGATGCCGCCGGCCGCGAGCATCGGGGTGACGCGGGTGGCGAGGCGCAGCATGGCGTGGGTGCGGGCGTTGCGGGTGACCAGCACGCTGCCGGCGACCGCGAGCACGCCGATGCCGAACAGCACGACGGCCATGCCGATGCCGAACGTGAGCACGAGAAGCAGCGCGAAGCCGGCCCGGCCCAGGAACAGGCCGGTGGCCAGCACCAGGAACGCGGCGGGGGAGGGGGTCAGGCCACCGGAGATGCCGAGCAGGAACAGGCCGGGCCGCTTCCCGTCGCCGTGGTGGTGATGCCCGTGCCCGTGGTCGTGATCATGGTCGTGCCCGTGGTCGTGATCATGTGAGTGGGCGTGGCCGCCCTTCACGTGGCGTCGCAGCATCCAGAGGCCGGTGCCGAGCACCAGCAGCCCGGCCGCGATCTGCAGCCACGTGGTCAGCTGCTCCATCCGGATCAGCTCGGACAGCGAGAAGAACGTCCACGCCACACCGATGACCAGCACCGACACGGTGTGCATGGCCGCGACCGACCCGCCCAGCCAGGCCGCGTCACGGATCCGCCCGCGCGAGCCGGCCAGGTACGCCGCGGCGAGCGTCTTGCCGTGGCCGGGCGCGAGCGCGTGCCCGGCCCCGGCGAGGAACGCGAACACGAACGCCAGCGGCGCCACCCCGGGCGCGTGGATCAGGTCCTGGAGCCGCTCCGACAGCGAGCCGAGGTTCATGCCGCCACCCGCCGCTTCACCACGACCGCGACCAGGCCGGCCAGCACGAGCACGCCGCCGAGGACCGCACCGATCTGCACCAGCGCGCTGCGGCCGAGGCCCGCGCCGGCCCCGGTCAGCGACCAGGTGTGCGTGTCGTTCGCGCCCTCGTACACCGCGCGCTGCCCGCCCGGCCCGGTGGCCATCGTCCGGTACGCCGGGTGCAGGTCGGTCAGCGTGCGTACGGCCACGGTCGCGGAGGTGACCGGCCCGGGGCAGGTGAACCCGGCCGTCGCGCCCTTCAGCGCCAGCGCCGCGATCGGCTCCACCGCGCCGGTGCACGGGCGGCCGCCGTCGGTGACCGTGATCCGGTCCAGTAGATATCCGGCGAACGCGGGTGACGCGCCGACCACGCCCGGGTCGTTGTACCGGTAGTCGACCGTCCCGTCCGCGCGCACCCGGTCCGCGGGCAGCAGCCCGAGCGAGACGCCGAGCACGGTGAGGTCGTCCGGGCCGCCGACCCGCCACTTCACGTGCACGACGTCGGAGCGCTGCTCGTCGGGCGTGATGACCACGGTCTGCGGATCGCCGAACGGGTGGGCCGCCGCCGGCCGTGGCGTGAACACGGCGGTCCCGGCCGCGACACCGATGACGGCGAGCGCCACCAGCGTGCGGGTGCTCATGGAACTCAAGGGATCGTCTTCCTGGATGGTGCGGTACCCGAAACGCGATGCTCGCTTTCGGCGTCGTGTTCGGGCGTCGGTTTGGCTGAGGCACTGCGGAACGGCGCCCAGTCTGACGGTGATCATGGACGCGCACAGGCCACAGAAGATGATCTTCGCTGGTCGCGTGCGTAAACACTCGACCGCGCACATCCCACCAACGAGTACGTGATCATCGCGCCGGAGCGGGTACCCGCGGCCGCATGGAGGATTCCCGCATCGGCGTCGTGGTGGTCACCCACCAGCGGCGGCCGGAGGTGCTGAACGCGGTCGAACGCCTGGTGAGACTGCCGGAGGCGCCGCCGATCGTGGTGGTCGACAACGGCTCGACCGACGGCACCGCCGAGTCGCTCCGGGCGCGATTCCCGCAGGTGACGGTGCTCGCGCTCCGGGAGAACCGGGGTGCCGCCGGACGCAACGCCGGCGTGGCCCGGCTGCACACGCGGTACGTCGCGTTCTGTGACGACGACACCTGGTGGGAGCCCGGCAGTCTCCGCGCCGCCGCGGACACGCTCGACGCGTACCCCGGCATCGCGGTGATCAATGCCCGGATCGTGGTCGAGCCCGGCGGTCACGACGATCCGATCGTGGCCGAGCTGCGCGACTCGCCGGTGCCCGCCCCGGACTGGCTGCCCGGGCCCGCGCTCGGCAGTTTCCTGGCCGGCGCGTCCGTGATCCGCCGGGACGCGTTCCTGGCCGCCGGCGGGTTCAGCCCCCGGTTGTGGCTCGGCGGCGAGGAGGAACTGCTCGCCACCGACCTGATCACCGCGGGCGGGGAGATCTGCTACCTGGACCATCTGGTGGTGCACCACCAGGCGTCGCTGGTGCGGGACTCGATCCGGCGACGCCGGGCCGGCCTGCGCAACACGCTGTGGTTCACCTGGCTGCGCCGGCCGGTGCTGCCCGCGCTGCGCCGCACCGCGTTCCTGGCCGGCACCGTGCCACGGGACAGCGTCTCCGCGCTGGCCTGCTGGGACGCGATCCGCGGCCTGCCCTGGGTGCTGGCCCGCCGCCGCACCCGTCCGCGCCACGTCGAGGCCCGGCTGGCCCGGCTCGACGCCACCCAGCGCGACTCCACCGCCCGCCGCTACGTGTGAGGTGCACCTCGCCGGATCCCGCGCATGGACGCCGGGCGAGCGGGTACGCGGGCGGCTGTCGTGAAGGAGGCGAACCATGAGACGCATCAACCTATGGCGGCCCGCCTCGGTGCCGGTGGTCCGATCCCGGTCCTGGTCCGGTCGCGGCGGCGAGTCCCTCGGGCGTGCCTTCGCGGGCCGCAGGCCTGCCGAACGTGTAACCACGGCCGGCTGGGGTAGCCGGTACGAGGACGGCGAGGACCAGCGGGCCTGGCGGTGACACCGCCACGCCGGAACTCAGTACAGATGGGAACCTGACGTGAGCGACTTCCTGAACAAGGCGGACGACTTCGCCGACAAGCATGACAAGCAGGTCGACCAGGGCCTGGAGAAGGCCGGGGACGCGGTGGACCAGCGCTCCGGCGGCAAGCACTCCGACCAGATCGACCGTGGCGTCGACGAGGCGCAGAAGCGCACCGGCGACGGCGACACGAACGGATAGGCGACGGGCGGGGCACCGCGAGGTGCCCCGCCCGGCCGACCGCGCAGAGGCCGAGGACGATCCGGACCGCCGGCCCCAGCGGGTCCGCACGGACGCGCTTCCTGGACGGGCGGACCGCCCGCGACCGGTCCTGACGGTGTAGACCCGCGGATCCGGGGAAAGCTCCGCCCGTGCGGATCGTCGTGACGGGTGCGAGTGGCAACATCGGATCCGCGCTGGTGGAGTGGCTCACCGCGCGGCCGGAGATCCGTGATGTCGTGGGCATCGCCCGCGGCGTACCGGATCGGCGCGACGTCGACTGGCGGGCCGTGGACATCGGCGCACCCGGCGCGGAGGACGCGCTCACCGCCGCCTTCGCCGGCGCGGACGCGGTCGTGCACCTCGCCTGGCACATCGTGGCCGGACACGACCGCGCCGCGCAGGCCCGCACCAACCTGACCGGCTCCGCGAACGTGCTGACCGCGCTGCTGCGCGCCCGGGTGCCGCATCTGGTGCACCTGTCGTCCGGCGCGGTCTACTCCCGCGGCGACGACGACACCCGGGTCACCGAGGACTGGCCCCGGCGTGGCGTGCCCGGCTCCTCGTACAGCCAGGACAAGGTCGCGGTCGAGGACCTGCTGGACCGGGCGGAGCGGGAGCATCCCGCGCTGCGGGTGGCCCGGATCCGGCCGCTCGCGGTCATCCAGCCGGCCGCGGCCCGCGATCTGGCACGGCTCGCGATGGGCCGGTCCGCGCCGCTGGCCCCGATCGTCGGCCGGCTCCCGCTGCTGCCGCTGCCGCCGCGGGCGATCACCCAGGTGGTGGCCGCGCAGGACGTCGCCGACCTGATCGGCCGCGTGCTGCTGGCGGGCGCGACCGGAGCGTTCAACGTGACCGACGAGCCCGCGATGCGCGCGCCCGTGCTGGCCCGGCTGATGGGCGGCCGGCACGTCCCGGTCTCCCGCGCCACGCTCCGCGGCCTGCTCGACGTGACCTGGCGGTTGCGCCTGCACCCGCTCGACGCGTCCTGGGCCGACCTGCTGCTCGACAGCCCGCTGCTGGACTGCACCCGCGCGCGCACCGAACTCGGCTGGCACCCTCGCCACGACGGCCGCCTCACGCTGCTGGCCACCCGCCGCGCGGTCCGCGCCGCGACGCCGCGCTCCACGGGTTACCAAAAGGTGCCCTGAGCGGGAAAAGGTGCCTTCTTCACAGCTCCGCGGCGATCTCTTACGGTTCCTGAGTAACCCAAAGAGAGCGAGGAGCGCCGACATGGCCGTCACTCTGATCAACCCGCCGGGCCTGCCGAACGTCCCGGTCTACCACCATGTCTCCGTGGCCACCGGCTCGCGCTTCGTCCACGTCGCCGGCCAGGTCTCCTGGGACGCGAACGGCACGAACATCGCGGTCGGCGACCTCGCCGGCCAGGTCGAGCAGGCCTACCTCAACGTCACCACGGCACTGGGCGCCTCGGGCGCCACGTGGGACGACGTGGTCAAGCTCGTCGTGCACGTCGTCGACTGGACCCCGGAGAAGATGCCGCTGCTGCTCGACGGCATCGACCGCGCGAAGGCCCGGCTCGGCATCACCGCCACGCCGCCCGCCTCCCTCTTCGGTATCGCCACCCTCGACGTCCCCGAGCATCTGGTCGAGATCGAGGCCACCGCCATCACCGACTGACCCCAAACCCATGAAAGCGGATATTCCCGCTTCCGGCGTGGTGCAGCCCGCATGCTCCCGCGGGCTCCAGTTCCGATGCCACCACGGGCATTCCATGCACAAATGTCTACATTAAAGCTGGCGCGCGTCCTGCGGCTTCCCTGCGACCTCGGAAGGCCGGCGGACGGTGCCTAGGTGATCAATCAGTGGTGCGAAAGAGAGTCGACGTTGATTGCCCTTTTGCACCACTGATCACTCAGGGCTGGGGCGGCGTTGGTCCATGGGGAAGGGTGCCGTCGGCGAGGCGAGATACTACGAAATTTCGGGCGCGAAGCGCCCGGACGCCAGTCGCGTGACCAGGAGCGTCCAGGCCGAATGCCGCGGCCCTTCGGTGACCAGCGTCGTCACCGGCTCCGACGCGGCGACTGGAGCGGCGGCGGAAGCCGCCGCGAGGTTGGCCCGCGGGAGCATGCGGGCCGCACCACGCCGGAAGCGGGAAGATCGGGTTCCGGGGTCGTCCCTGGGTCGGCTCGGTATTCGGGGTCAAGCGAGCTGAGGTGTATTCGGGCTCCGAGGGCGAAAAGATCGGTCTTCAGGGCCTTCCGTCGTAGCCCGACCTGGACGCTTCGATGTGGGAGATGAAGCGCTGGGTCCAGTCGCACATGCCGTCGACGACCGTGCGGAGCGCGTCGCCCGCGTCGGTGAGGGCGTAGTCGACGCGCGGCGGGATGGTCGGGTGGACGGTGCGGGTGATCAGGCCGTTGCGTTCGAGCGTGCGCAGATTCTGGGTGAGCATCTTGTGGCTGATCCCGCCGATGTCGTCGCGCAGCTCGCTGAACCGCATGGTGCCGCGCATGCCGAGGAACTCGATGATCAGCAGCGCCCACTTGTTCGCGATGTCGGAGAAGATCTCCCGGGCCAGCGAGTCGGCCCGGGCCAGGTCGGACTCGGGCGGCAGTGCGGCGATCTCATCACGGGTTCCCACCTGCTCACTCTCCATCAGCTCCCCAGTAACCGCAAGTGACCGCCGGTGGATCGCTGGACAGGGGCGTTTACCGGGGTCGATGCTGGGCACGCGGGCCGCGCCCTCATGCATTGGAGTGATCCCGTGACGACGCTCGTCCCGAAGCCCACCGTCATCCAGGTTCGCCCCGATCCGCCGCGCCCGATCGTGCGCGGATCGGCGCTGGCCCGGCTGCTGCGCACCACGGACGCGAAACAGATCGGGATCATGTACCTGGTCACGTCGTTCGTGTTCTTCATGCTCGGCGGCCTGATGGCGCTGATCATGCGTGCGGAGCTGGCCCGCCCGGGGATGCAGATCCTGAGCCCGGAGCAGTACAACCAGCTCTTCACGATGCACGGCACGATCATGCTGCTGTTCTTCGCGACGCCGGTGGTCTTCGCGTTCGCCAACTACGTGGTGCCGATCCAGATCGGTGCGCCGGACGTGGCGTTCCCGCGGCTGAACTCGTTCGCGTACTGGCTGTACCTGTTCGGCGGCGTCATCGTCATGGGCGGGTTCATCACGCCGGGCGGTACCGCCGACTACGGCTGGACGGCGTACACGCCGCTGTCGGACGGCTCGCACTCCCCGGGCATCGGCGCGAACCTGTGGATCACCGGCCTGGTGCTCTCCGGTCTCGGCACCATCCTCGGTGGCGTCAACATGATCACCACGATCCTGACGCTGCGCGCGCCCGGCATGACCATGTTCCGGATGCCGATCTTCACCTGGAACATCCTGGTGACCAGCCTGCTCGTGGTGCTGGTCTTCCCGTTCCTGGCGGCGGCACTGCTGGCCCTGGCGGCTGACCGCACGCTCGGCGCGCACGTCTACGACCCGGCGACGAACGGGCCGATGCTGTGGCAGCACCTGTTCTGGTTCTTCGGCCACCCCGAGGTCTACATCATCGCGCTGCCGTTCTTCGGGATCATCACCGAGGTGATCCCGGTGTTCAGCCGCAAGCCGGTCTTCGGCTACAAGGGACTCGTCGGCGCCACGCTGGTGATCGCGGCGCTGTCGATGAGCGTCTGGGCACACCACATGTTCGCGACCGGGCAGGTGCTGCTGCCGTTCTTCAGCTTCCTCAGTTACCTCATCGCCGTACCCACCGGCCTGAAGTTCTTCTCCTGGATCGGCACGATGTGGCGCGGTCAGCTCACGTTCGAGTCGCCGATGCTGTTCGCGATCGGGTTCCTGGTCACGTTCCTGTTCGGCGGGCTGTCCGGGGTGCTGCTGGCGAGCCCGCCGGTCGACTTCCACACCCACGACTCGTACTTCGTGGTCGCGCACTTCCACTACGTGCTGTTCGGCACGATCGTGTTCGCGGTGTTCTCCGGCATCTACTTCTGGTTCCCGAAGATGTTCGGCCGAATGCTCGACGAGCGGCTCGGCAAGCTGCACTTCTGGCTGACGTTCCTCGGCTTCCACGCCACCTTCCTGGTGCACCACTGGCTCGGCTCGGAGGGCATGCCCCGGCGGTACGCGGACTATCAGATCCAGGACGGTTTCACGGCGCTGAACACGTTCTCCACGGTCGGCTCGTTCGTGCTCGGCCTGTCCACGCTGCCGTTCCTCTACAACTGCTGGCACTCCTACCGAGCGGGCAAGCTGGTCACCGTGGACGACCCGTGGGGGCACGGCAACTCGCTGGAGTGGGCGACCAGCAGCCCGCCGCCGCTGCGCAACTTCGACCGCATGCCGCGCATCCGCTCGGAGCGGCCCGCGTTCGATGCGAAGTTCCCGGAGCTGGCGGCGGGGCAGCAGTCGGTCGAGGGGCCGCCGGAGGGCGGCGCGAAGCCGGCATCACCGGAGTCGCACGGCGGCGCCACCTACCGGGACCACTGAGCCAGTCGATCTACCGGGACCACTGAGCCAGCCGGCCCCACAGTGAGCCGAGCGTGGCCGCGCCGGCGAGCAGCACGTCGACCGAGGCGCGTTCGTCGCTGTCGTGCCAGCGGTCCTCCGGCAGCCCGGTGCCGAAGAACAGCACCGGCGCGCCGGTGGCCTTGGTCAGCAGGTCCGCGGGCCCGCCACCGGCGTTGCCCATCCGCCCGACGACCTGCGTGCCGAAGCCGTCGCGCACGGCCGCCTCCAGCATCGCGACCGCGGGGTGGTCGTCCGGCGTCCGGTACGGCTCCTGCGCCAGCTCCTCCGCGATGGTCAGCTCGTACCCCACGCCCTCGTCGATCGTCTCGCGCACCCACCGGCGCAGCTGATCGGCGACCTCGGCGCAGGCCTGGCCCGGCGCGGTGCGCATGGTGATGCTCGCGGTCGCCACGGCCGGGACCGCACCGCGCGTCGGCCCGTCCGGGTCGCCGGCGACCGCGGTCAGCACCTCGACGGCCGGGCGCGCCCACAGCCGCTCCAGCACCGTGAAGCCCTCCTCACCGCCGATGCTGCGTGTCTCCGTGCGGGCCAGCCAGTCCTCGTCCGAGTACGGCAGCGCCGCATACTCCGCCCGGGTGCGCTCGCTCGGCTCGATCACCGTGTCGTAGAAGCCGGGCAGCGTCACCCGCCCCTTGTCGTCGTGCAGCCGCCCGATCAGCCGGGCCAGCGTGACCAGCGGGTTCGGCGCCGGGCCGGAGACCGCGCCGCTGTGCACGTCGCGCAGCGGCCCGTAGACCTCGATCTGCGCGTTCAGCCCGCCGCGCATGCTGGTGCAGATCGCCGGGTGGTCGCGGTGCCACAGCAGCGTGTCCGAGTAGACGACCAGGTCCGCCCGGATCCGGTGCTCCTCCAGCAGCGCGGCCAGGTGCGCGGAACCGGTCTCCTCCTCACCCTCGACGAGCCAGATCAGATTCACCGCGGGTACGGCGCGCCCGGTCGCCGCGAGGTGCGCGCGCAGCCCCCAGAGGTGCGCCACCACCTGCCCCTTCGCGTCCGAGGCGCCCCGGCCGTAGACGTAGCCGTCGCGCAGCACCGGCCGGTGCGGCGACGTCTCCGCCCACTGTTCCTCCTTGGCGGCCCGCACGTCGTGGTGGCTGTAGACCAGCACGGTCGGCGCGCCCGGCGCCGCGCACCAGCGGGCGATCACGGCCGGTGCGCCGCCGGGGCCGGCGATCTCCACCTCCGGGAACCCGGTCTCCCGGAGCGCACCGGCGAGCCAGTGCGCCGACCGGGTCAGGTCGATCTCGTTCTCCGGCACGCCGGCGACCGACGGGAGCCGGATCCAGTTCATCAGCTCCGTGACGAGGGCGTCACGGTCCAAGTGCTCGTGTACCAGGTGCTCGTGTACCACACTTCTCCTCTGTCGACCTGTCCAATTGATTTGATTAATCCGGTTCAATCGATTCATCCGTTGACGGTCAGCCGGGCCAGCGCGTTCAGCGTCTCCGGCAGGCTCTCGGTGACCCGCAGCAGACGGCGCTGCCGGGTGGCCCCGGTGCCGGAGCGCCGCAGCCCGGCCAGAGCGGTCCGTACCCACTGGACGTCGCCGTGCCGGATCAGCGCGGGCGCCACGTACGCCACCAGGTCCTCGATCAGATCCCAGGCCGGCCGGGTCCGGCCGGTCCGCAGGTCGAACAGGTCACCGTCCAGGCCCTCCCGGGCGGCCCGCCAGTGCGCGGCGTGGACCAGCGCGTCCGGGATCGCCGGCACCGCGGCCCCGGCGTTCTCGGCGATCGTGGCGACCAGCGCGCGCAGCAGCCCGGCGACCAGCACCGCGTCGCGTGCGGTCGCGCAGACGTCGCCGACCCGGATCTCCACCGTGGGGTAGCGGTCGGAGAGCCGCGCATACCAGAAGACCATCCCGCTGTCGATCATCGCGCCGGACTCGACCAGTGCGGCCACGGCCGCGTCGTACTCGGCGGCCGAGTCGAAGACGGGGGAGGGCCCGAGGCTCGGCCACCGCTGGATCCGCACGGACCGCCAGCTCGCGTGGCCGGTGTCCGCACCGCCGAAGATCGGCGAGTTCGCGGTCATCGCCTGGATCAGCGGCAACCAGGCGCGCAGGTGCGCGCAGACCTGGACGGCCAGTTCCCGGTCCGGCACGCCGACGTGGACGTGCAGGCCGCACAGCGCCGGCTCGCGCGCGATCGCACCGAAGCGCTCCGCCATGCGCCGGTACCGCTCGCCGTCCGGGACCGAGAGGTCCGGCTCGTGCACCGGCGTGGCGCCGATCGCGGTCAGCCGCGCCCCGGCACCGCGCGCGGCGAGCGAGGCCGCCCGCCGGTGCCGTCGCAGGTGGTAGGAGAGCTCCGCCAGCTGCGTGCAGACCGGGGTCACCATC
The DNA here is from genome assembly GCF_030811575.1 of Catenuloplanes nepalensis. Taxonomy (GTDB): domain Bacteria; phylum Actinomycetota; class Actinomycetes; order Mycobacteriales; family Micromonosporaceae; genus Catenuloplanes; species Catenuloplanes nepalensis. The sequence goes on from NZ_JAUSRA010000001.1 coordinate 2,232,604, forward strand.
TCCACCATGCTGCGCCGGAACTCCGGCCGACCGTACTCGCGCACCGCCTCCGGCAGGTCCGCCCGCACGCGGTCGGCGACCGGCGCGTTCTCGCCGGTCCGCGGGTCGAGGAGCAGGAACTCCTCCTCGACGCCGAGCGTGGGCACGACCGCCTCGGCGGTCAGCACGCCGGGCAGGCCACCCGGCAACACGTCGTACATTCAGGCACCCGTCCCGGATCGCAGCGGCAACGTCACGGTGTCCCCGCGCCCGATCGGCTCCACCCCGGCCAGTCCGCGTGCGCGGGCCCGGTCGAAGAAGTCGCCGACCGGCGAGGTGAACACGCTGAAGTCCTCGTGGTGGATCGGCAGGGTCAGCCGGGGCCGGATCACCTCGGTCAGGTTCGCGCCCTGCCGCGCGTCCATGGTGAGCAGCATGCCGAGCAGCCGGGTGCCGCCCAGGTGGATCAGCATCGCGTCGATGTCGCCGCAGCGCCGCGGCACCTCCGCCAGCATCGGCCGGAACAGCGTGTCCCCGGTGACGTAGAGCCGCAGCCGGCACACGTCCTCGGTGAACAGCTCCACCACCGAGCCCATCACGTCCGGCAGCAGGTGGTCGGCGAGCCCGGGACCGTGCCGGCCGGGCACCGCGGTCACCCGTAGCCGCTCCCGGCCGTGCGAGGTGTCGAACTGCTCCCAGGCCGGCAGGCCGTGCACGGCGGAGAACCGCTTCCGGCGCAGCTTGCGCCGGGCCTGCGGCGTGGTGATGATCGGCAGGTCCGGTGCCAGGCCACGGGCGGCCGCGCGGTCGAAGTGGTCGGAGTGCAGGTGCGACAGCAGCACGCCGGACAGCGGCGGCAGGTCGCCGAGCCCGCACGCCGGGTCCAGCACGCGCTTGGTCCAGGCGCCGTAGCCGAGGTGGTAGCGGCTGCCGGCCGGCCGGAACGCCGGGTCGGTGAGCAGCGTGAAGCCGCCGAGCCGGAGCAGCGTCGTGGCGTTGCCGATGTACGTCACGCTCGCCCGGACGTCCACGATCAGGTCCACTCGGGACGCGACGCGGTGAGCACGACCACGGCGATGCGCTCCGCGTGCCGGTAGGCCTCGCCGTCCAGTTCCTCGTCGTAGACGTCCGGGTCCACCTCGCGGTAGGACCAGGTGAGGCCGGTGCCGGCCAGCCGTTCCGCGGCGGCGGCGCGCAGCGGGTCCACGCCGTCGACGATGCCGGCGCCGCTGAACAGCACGAGTGTGCCGCCCGGGTCGAGCCGTTCCGCGGCCGCGTCGATGATCGACAGCGACAGTTCGTGCCCGGACTCGCCGCCGCCGTCCCGGTACGCCCGCCCGGCCGGGTCGATCATGAACGGTGGGTTGGAGATGATCAGGTCGAACGTACCGTCGATGTCCTTGAGCAGATTGCTGTGGCAGGGGCGGACGCCGCGCGTGTCGGCCAGCGCGGCGTTCACCCGCGTGAAGTCCAGCGCGGTGTCGTTGATGTCGACCGCGAACACCTCCGCGCCCGGTGCCCGCTTCGCCACCGTGATCGCGCCCGCGCCGGTGCCGCAGCCGACGTCCACGGCGCGCCGCACCGGCCGCCGCCGGGTGCGCACGTGCCCGGCGGCCGCGTCCGCCATCCGGTACGTGTCCGGCCCGAAGAACACCGAGTCCTTCCCCGCGGTCGGGTACGCGGAGTGCACGAACAACTCCCCGTCGTAGGTCGAGAACCGTACCCGGCTGCGCCACACGTCCCCGTCCCGCTCCAGCACGCCGGCCGCGTCCATCAGCTCGACGATCTCGACCGGCAGCACTCCCGGCCCGAACGGCCGGCTCCATCCGAAGACACCGCGCAGGTCCGTGGCGTTCGCGTTCTCCGGCCGCCGGTTGACGCGCTCGTGTGTGGCGGGCGTGACGGTGGTGAACTCGTATCCGGTGGCCTTCAGCGCGGCACCCAGTCGCAGCAGCATGGTCATCGGCCCCAGGTGCCCACCGAAGCGCGCTTCAACCGTGCCTCTTTCGCCGGAACGGCCCGGCGCACGCCGCGGCCGGTGCACCACCGGTCCGCGCGGGCGACACGGCCCGGACAGCCACGTCCGACTCTCCCCGGGCGATCTCGACGAGGCGGTGACCGCGCTGCTCACGCTCGGCCGGTCCACCCGGAACGCGAGCGCGGGCGCGTTCGACCGGATCGCCGGGTTCCGCGACGGCACGCTCGACGGGCTGCCCGCCCGCACCCGCTGAAACTCACCCGGTTGGGAGCGCGTATCCGGGGAAGCCAGGCTGTCCCCCGTCCATGATCCCCCTTCCGGAGGACACCGTGAGCAGCACCACCGCGCCCGTGGAAGACATAATGACCGATGAGGACGTCCGCGCGACGGCGGCGCTGGCCGCGTTCGCCGGGCTGGACGCCGACGACCACCGCCGCCCCCGGGCCCGGCAGCACGCGATCGAGGCCTGGTTGCCGATGGCGAACCGGCTGGCCCGCCGCTTCTTCGGCCGGGGCGCGGCCGACGAGGACCTGCGCCAGGTCGCGGCCGTCGGACTGATCAAGGCCATCGACCGGTTCGACCCGGCGGCCGGCGAGTTCGTCGGGTTCGCGGTGCCGACCGTGCTCGGTGAGCTGCGCCGCTACTTCCGGGACCGGACCTGGTCGGTCCGGGTGCCGCGCCGCGTGCAGGAGATGCGGCTGGCCATCATCGACGCGGCCACCACGCTCACCCACTCGCTCGGCCGCAGCCCGACCGTGCCCGAGCTCGCCGCCCACCTGCGGGTCACCGAGGAACAGGTGATCGAGGGCATCGAGGGCGCGCAGGCGTACTCGGCGGTCTCGCTCTCCCGCCCGGTCGCCGACGACGGCGACAGCAAGGAACTCGGCGACATGCTCGGCGGCGACGACCCGCGCTTCGAGCTGACAGAGTCGCTGCTCGACCTCGGGCCGGCCATGCGCGCACTCACCCCCCGGGAGCGCGAGATCATCACGCTGCGCTTCTTCAAGGAGTGGACGCAGGCCCGGATCGGCGAGCACCTGGGCATCTCGCAGATGCACGTGTCACGACTGCTGCAACGCGCCCTGACCACGCTGCGGACCCGTATGCAGGCGTCCTGAGGGTCCCGGGCGCTGTCGTGGCCGTGCGGTTCCGCCGCCGGCCACGACAGCGCCTGGTAAGAGAGATGAGAGGCAGGTAACCCTTTCCCGCTTCCGGCGTGGTGCAGCCCGCGGGCACCGGTCGGCCGCAGGCGGCCTCCCTGCCGGTTTCGCTGCGGTCGTGCACCCCATCAGCGCCACCACGGCATCCAGGGCCGGGCCGCCGTCGTGGCGGGCCCGGCCCTGGAGATCATGCGTCGCCCGCCGGCCCCACGACCGTGATCCCGGCGTCATTCCCGTCGTTCTGACGCCGGGAATGACGCCGGGATCCACCTGAGGGGCCGAACGTCCTAGGTGAGCGCGTCCTTGACGGCGCCGATGATGCCGCCGCCGGTGGGCGGCGGGGTGCCGTAGAGACGCGGGTCGCCCGGCGGCAGGACCGGCTCGGCGGCGTGCGCCTGCGGCTTCGGGTCGTACGAGAACGTGCCCTTGCCGTCCGGTGTCGCCCCACTCGCCCAGCGGCCCTCGGCCGACTCCTCACCGGCCGAGAAGTTGAGCATGCGGTACGCGAACTCGTTCTCCTGCTCCGCGTCCGGGTACGCCTCCGGCACCGGCATGTCCTCCAGTCCATCCGCCTTGAGCTGCTCGATCGCGGCCATCCACATGTTCTGGTGCATGTGGTCGCGGGCCAGCAGGAAGCGCAGCATCTGCTTGACGCCCGGGTCGTCGGTCATGTGGTAGAGCCGTGCGACCTGAAGCCGCCCCTGCGCCTCCGCCGTGACGTTGAGCTGGAAGTCGGCCATCAGGTTGCCGCTGGCCGTGATGTAGGAGCCGTTCCACGGCACACCGTTGCTGTCGACCGGCAGCGGTCCACCACCGGCGTGGATGAACTGCGCCGGGTTCTGCCCGCTGTAGATCGCGGCGAGCATCGGGTTGTCGTCGGCCGCGGCCTCGTGCAGGTTCTGCGGCGCGCCCTCCAGCAGGCGGGCGATCATCGTGCAGATCATCTCGACGTGGCCCATCTCCTCGGTGCCCACGTCGAGCAGCAGGTCCTTGTACTTGCCGGGCAGCCGGCAGGTCCATCCCTGGAACAGGTACTGGTTGGCGACCGTCAGCTCACCCCACTTGCCGCCGAGCACCTCCTGCAACCGGCGGGCGAAGAGCGCGTCGGGGCCGTCCGGCTTCGCCTCGAACTGCAAATCCTTGACGTGACTGAACACGGTGGATCCTCCCTGTCGCGTGAAATCCGGTGACGGGGAAGGAATGCCCGGTGCGCGGGCCTCACCGGGCCAACCGGTGGCCCCGGCGTGTCAGGCCGGCACGCACCGGGAGGACCACGCCGACCGCGGCACCGGACGGGACGAGCGGGCGCGCGAAGACCCGGCCGCCGTGCCGCTGGGCGAGCTGCCGGACCAGCCACAGTCCCAGGCCGTGCATGCCGGCCGGGGCCGCGCCGGGTCGCAGCGCCTCCGCGAGCGCCGCGGTCGGCTCACCCTCGTCGCACACCATCAGGAGCAGGAACCGCCCGTGGGTACGCGCCCGCACCGTGACCCGGCCGTCCGCCGGCCCGTGCCGCACCGCGTTGCCGAGCAGGTTGATCAGGATCTGCCGGGTGTGCCGGGCCGGCACCGGGCAGCGGGCCGCGGCCGCGCTGACCCGCACGGTCAGGCGGCCGTCCGGCACGGTCGCGGCCACGGCCGGCAGCACCTGCGCGAGCGTCGCCGGCGCGGCGTCACCCGGCGCCGCGCTCAGTCCCTCCGCGATCGCGGCCGCGTGCCGCAGCAGCTCATCGAGGTGCCGGGTGTGCGCGGCGGCCAGCGCGGTCGCCTCGGACGAGGTCGCCTCGCGGTCGAGCGTGCGCAGCAGCGAGCCGAGCGTGCTGACCGGCGGGCGGAGCTCGTGGCAGAGCGCGCGCAGCATCAGCGTCTCCCCGCCCGGGACCACGCCGTGCCCGGCCCGCCGCGGCACGAACCGCCGGGCGAGGCGGCGCAGCGATCCGGTCACGGCCGGCTCCCGGCGCATGTCAGTCTTTCCGTGCATATCCGGTTCGCCGCGCATGTCCGCCGCGGGGGCGGGAACGCGGCCGGTATGTCGACCCCCACGCTGCGCGTCGTGCTGATCGATGACCACCCGCTGTTCGTCCAGGGCCTGGAGCTGCTGCTGCCGAAGATCTCCGACGGCCGCGCCGTGGTGGCCGGCTCCACACAGGACGCGGCCGGCGCGGCGGGGCTCGCCCTGCGTACCGCCGCGGATCTGGCCCTGGTGGATCTGCACATGCCGGCGCCGGGCGGGGTGCGGGCGATCGCGGCCATCCGCCGCACGGTGCCGCGCACGCGGATCGTGGCGATGTCCGGGGACGAGCACCCGGAGCCGGCCGTCGAGGCGCTCCGGGCCGGCGCGGAGGGCTTCCTGCCGAAGACGACGGACGCGGAGGCGCTGCTGTCCCCGCTGCTGTCCATCCTCGACGGCTGGAGCGTGCTGCCGTCGTCGCTGCTCGGCTCGCTGCTCGGCCCGGTGCGGGGGAACCGGCCGGCGCCGGTGCACCTGGACGACGCGGAGCGGCGCCTGCTGCGGCTGATCGCGGCCGGCGCGACCACCACCGAGATCGCCGAGGAACTGCACGTCTCCGAGCGCACGGTCAAGCGGATGACCGCGACGCTGCTGCGCAGGCTGCGGGTGACGAGCCGGACCGAGGCGGCGGCGCTGGCCGGGAGCGCCGGCCTGATCTGATTGTGCATCCGGGACATCCCTTCGTGACGGGCGCGACCGGGTGCCCGCCACGACGGCGTACAAACGCGGGATCAATCAATGAACGTGCGGACCAGCAGGAAGACGTTGAGCGCGATGATCAGCCCGGCGACGACCCAGGCCGCCGCGGTCGTGACCGGACGGTTGACGTGCTCGCCCAGCACGTCCCGGCGCCGGGTCAGCATCACCAGCGGGACCAGCGCGAACGGCACGCCGAACGACAGCACCACCTGGGACAGCACCAGCGCGGTCGTCGGGTCGACGCCGAGCATCAGCACCACCATCGCGGGCGCCATGGTCAGCCCGCGGCGCACGGTCAGCGGGATCCGGCGGCGGATGAAACCCTGCATGACCACCTGACCGGCGTACGTGCCCACGCTCGACGACGCGAACCCGGACGCCAGCAGCGCGAGCGCGAACGCGAGCGCGGCCGCCGAGTCCAGCGTCGTGCCGAGCGCCGCGTGGATGCCCTCCAACGTGCCGGTGTCGCCGACCGCCCGGCCGTGGAACAACCGTGCCGCGATCACCAGCATGGCCAGGTTGACCAGCCCGGCCGCGCCCAGTGCCACCAGGATGTCGAGCCGCTGGAAGGTCAGCGCGCGGCGCAGCTCGCCCGGGCCGGAGATGCCGGGGGTACGCGTCTTGGCCAGCGCCGAGTGCAGGTAGATCACGTGCGGCATCACGGTCGCGCCGAGGATGCCGGTGGCCAGCAGCAGGCTGTCCGGGCCGGAGAACGACGGGACCATCCCGGCGGCCAGCGCGGAGCCCTCCGCGCCGGAGCGCAGCACGGTGTAGAGGAAGCCGGCCAGGATCACGCCGAGCATGCCGGCGATCACCGACTCGAACGTACGGTAGCCGCGCTGCTGCAGACCGAGCAGCGCGAACGAGACCGCGCAGGTGATCGCGCCGCCGACCGGCAGCGGGATGCCGAACAGCAGCGCCAGCGCCAGCGCGCCGCCGATCACCTCGGCCAGGTCGGTCGCCATCGCCACCAGCTCGGCCTGCACCCACAGGCCGCGGCTGACCGGGCGGGGCAGGTGCGCGCGGCACAGTTCCGGCAGGTCGCGGCCGGTGACCAGGCCGAGCTTCGCGGACAGCGACTGGACCAGCATCGCCATCAGGTTCGCCGCGACGATCACCCAGACCAGCTGGTATCCGAACGCGGCGCCGCCGGTGAAGTTCGTGGCGAAGTTGCCCGGGTCCACGTACGCGACCGCGGCGACGAACGCGGGGCCGAACCACGGCGCGGCCCGCGCCACCCGGGTCCGCAGCGTGCGCGGTGCGACGGCGACGGCCTGCTCAACGGCCATCGCCGGCTCCGGCCGGGTCGGTGTTCCGGGCGGGACCGGCGGCGCCGCGGGTGTTCCGGGCGAGCCGGGCGGCGTGGCCGGTGTCCCGGGCGGGACCGGCGGCGCGGGCGAATCCGGCGGCGCGGCGCAGATCCCGGGCGTAGCCGGCCAGCCAGACCGCGCCGAGCAGCGCGGCCGGTGCGATCGCGGGCGGTCCGGGCGTGGCCAGCAGGGCGATCAGATAAAGGCCGATGACGGCGGTACGGCCGAGCATCGCGGTCCGGGAACGGATCGGCATGACGTGCCCCCTCTCCTCGCCGGAGCGACTTCCCGGCGCCGGCGGCCCACGGGGGCCGACGCGTGACCCCGCGGGGACACGCGCCGGCCCGGCGGGTCACGGCTCGAAGACCGCGCGCACGCAGCCGTCCTCCTTGTCCTTGAACATCCGGTAGCCCTCCGGGCCCCGGTCGAGCGGCATCACGTGCGTGGCCAGGTGCTCGGTGACCAGCTCGCCGCGGGCCATCCGGTCCAGCAGCATCGGGATGTAGCGCTGGCCGTGCATCTGCGCGCCCCGGACGGTCAGGCCCTTGTTCATCATCGCGCCGAGCGGGAACTTGTCGACGAACCCGGCGTAGACGCCGAGCACGAAGACGCTGCCGCCCTTGCGAGCCTGGTAGATCGCGTCCCGGACCGCGGACGGCCGGTCGGTCTGCAACCGCAACTGCTGCTTGACCTGGTCGTACGCCTGCTGGGGCCCGGGGGTGTGCGCCTCCATGCCGACCGCCTCGATGCACACGTCCGGGCCACGGCCGCCGGTCGCCTCCAGCAGCGCGGATCCGGTGTCGTCGCGCAGGTAGTTCAGCGGCTCCGCGCCGGCGAACTTCGCGGCCTGGTCGAGGCGGTTGTCGTACCGGTCGATGATCAGCACCCGCTCCGCGCCGAGCAGCACGGACGCGCGCGCGGCCATCTGCCCGACCGCGCCGGCGCCCCAGACAGCGACCACGTCGCCCGGCTTCACGCCGCCGAGGTCCGCGCCCATCCAGCCGGTCGCGGCCGAGTCCGAGGCGAACAGCGCGCGCAGGTCGTCGACGTCGTCCGGGATGGTGAACGCGCCGACGTCGCCGTACGGCACCCGGATGTACTCCGCGTGGCTGCCGGCGAAGCCGCCCATCGCGTGCGAGTAGCCGAAGCAGCCGCCGGGGGAGAAGCCCCACAGCGCCTCGGTGATCGCCGGGTTCGTGTTGCCGTTGTCGCAGAGCGAGTAGAGCTCCTGCGAGCAGTACCAGCACTTTCCGCACGAGATGAACGAGCTGACCACCACCCGGTCGCCGGCCTTGTGCTTGCGGACCTGCGCGCCGACCTCCACGACCTCGCCGACGAACTCGTGGCCGAGCACGTCACCGCGGCTCATGAACGGGATGTAGCCGCCGATCAGGTGCAGATCCGACCCGCACGTGACGGTCTTCCGCACCCGGACGATGATGTCCTGCTCGTTGCGCATCTCCGGGTCCGGCACGTCCCGGACCGCGAGCTTGTTCACGCCTTCCCAGCAGAGCGCCTTCACAGCCGTCCCTCCTGCCGTCCGTGCCGGGTCGCGTATGCCAGCGGCGCGCCCAGCGGTGTGCGGCGCGTGGTCGGAGGCGAGTCCGGCAGCAGGATCTCGCCGGTCTCCACCAGCGTCCGCGTCTCGCGCAGCGCGCGGCGCAACGCCCGTACCCCCTCCGGGCCGGCGTCCACGCAGCGTGCGGCGATCTCGGTGCCGCGCCCACCGGGCGCCGGGCGGACCCGGACCTGGATCGTCTCGCCCAGGTCGTGCAGCGGTTGCGGCTGCGGCCCGACCTCCTCCCGCTCCCGGTTGACCGTGATGCTGTGCCAGCGGTCATCGGTGACTCTGGCCTGCCGCATCCGCCGGGCGGCGGCGACCGCGGCAACGCCCGCCGCACCGCCCACCGCGATCGTGACAACCGCGCGCCTCATGTGCTGTCTCCTCTCGACGCCGAGGAGCAGCGCGTGCCCCGGGAGGCCGGCTTCAAACGACGCGGTTCGACGGCAACCAGCTGGGTACGCGCCGCCGCATGCAGACACGAGTGCGCGCACTGGGCCACCCGGTGCACCAGATGGTCATCGTCTTCCCGCTCGGTCTATTGGTGACCGGCACGATCTTCGACCTGGTCCGGCTGATCACCGGCAACGAGATCTTCGGCCAGGTGGGGTTCTGGAACATCACGGCCGGCGTGATCGGCGCGATCGTCGCGGCCACCACCGGCTGGCTGGACTGGACCAGCATCCCGGCCGGCACCCGGGCCAAGCGGATCGGGCTGCTGCACGGCACGCTCAACGGCCTGGTGCTGGTGCTCTTCGCGATCTCCTGGCTGCTGCGTCTGGACGGGACGCACCAGCCGGGCGCGCTGCCGTTCACGCTCGAGCTGCTCGCGCTGGTCGCGGGCAGCATCGCGGCCTGGTTCGGTGGCGAGCTGGTCGACCGGCTGGGCATCGGCGTGCACGAGGGCGCGCACCCGGACGCCGCCAGTTCCCTGTCCTGAAACATCAGTCGAAGGAGGAGAGATCATGAGTGATCGACCGGAGCGCGGTGCCGCCGAGGACGGGTTCGGCGTGCCCGAGACGGAGACCGAGGAGCGGGCACACCGGAAGCCGCCGAGCGAGCCGGACCCGGACCGCGCGGACGAGACCGAGGAGTGACACGGGTGGCGGGCGCGGCCGGTGCCGCGCCCGCCGGCCTCACTCCGTCTTCGCCGTCGGCGTCGCCGCTGCCGGCTCCGCGGCGAACTCCGGGTGCTCGGCCAGGAACGCGCCGAGCGTGCCGTCCTTGGCGGCCCGCAGCATGTCCATCGAGGTCGGGTCGAGGACCTCGAAGTACGTACCGTTGATGATCTGCGTGTTGGTCTTCCCGGCGTTGGTCTTGAGCAGCACCATGTCGTCGGCGCGCAGGCCGCGGAGCGTGAAGACGTAGTCCGCGATCGCGGCGCCGCCGGTGTCCAGCACGAACGCGTCACCGGCCGCGGCGACCAGGTCGTTGAGCCGGCCGAGGTCGGTGAGCACGCCACGCGTGGTGGCCTTCTCCACGATCGCCTTGATCAGCTGCTGCTGGTGCCGCTGCCGGTCGTAGTCGCCGTTCGGCAGGCTCTTCCGGATGCGCGAGTAGTCGAGCGCCTCGGTCGAGTTCATCGTGCGGCAGCCGGCCTCGTGCACGTAGGGCCGCACGCCGTAGGGGAGCTGGATGCCGTACGCCTCCGAGTACCACCCCTGGACGAGCTTGCCCGCGGAGTCGACGCCGAGGTGCGCGGACTCGGCCGGCTCCGCGACGCACATCTCCACGCCACCGAGCGCGTGGATCACGCCGGCGAACCCGTTGAAGTCGATGATCGCGGCGCCGTTGAACCGGATGCCGGTCGCCTTGTTGAGCGTGGTCGCCAGCAGCTCCATGCCGCGGCCGAGCTTGGTCAGCCGATCGCCGTCACCCGCGTACCCCGCGGAGAAGGCGGTGTTGACCTTGTCGCTGATCCCGGCGAAGTTGTTCTTCGAGTACGCCGGGATGTCGACCAGCCAGTCGCGGGGGATCGAGATCAGGTACGCCTTGTCGTGCGTCTCCGGGATGTGCAGGATGATGATGGTGTCGGAGCGGACCGAGTCGCCGTCGCTGCCGCCACCCTCCTCCCGCGCGTCGATGCCGACCAGCAGCAGGTTGATCGCGCCGTCGATCGCCTCGCCCTGTTGCCGCTCGGGTGCTCGCGCGTCCCCCTCGATCAGCGTGGTCTGCGGGATCGACTCGGTCGCCTGATTGATCAGCATCCGCGCGCCGATCACCGTACCGGCGCTCGCCACGACCAGCACCGCGCCGAGGACAAGGACGATTCGCGCCCAGAACGGAATTCTTCGCCCGAATGACATCCCCGGTGCTCCCCCCGTCAGTGTGATGTTCCTGTTCCCTGTTGACATCTCGGGAAGTCGCCAGGAGCCTAATTCGATCCGCAAAGCGACGCACGTCACACCCTTGCCATCGGCGACCGTAAATGGTTAGCGTGACGGATTCGACGGGGGGAGAGCACATGGCTCGCACGGATCCGCTGTGGGCGCGGCTGCTCCTCATATTCGGCGCGGTGCTCCTCGTGCTGAGCGGTGGCACGCTGGTCGCCGCGCACACGCTGATCGGCCGGGTGACCGACTCGCTCACGCCCGGCTCGCTGCTGGAGGGCGCGGCCGACGCGCAGGACGGCGAGAGCGGCAACGACATCGACGGCGCGGTGAACCTGCTGCTGGTCGGCATCGACGCGCGCCCGGAGGGGTCGTCCGAGACCGGCGTCCTCTCCGACACGATCATCATCCTGCACATCCCGGAGACGCACGACCAGGCGTACCTCATCTCGATCCCGCGGGACTGGCTGGTCGAGATCCCGGCGTACCCGAAGGCGAATTTCGCGGGCGGTTCCTACAAAATCAATTCCGCTTTCTCGTACGGGCATCAGATCCAGGGCTCGGAGACGGAGAAGCGCGCCAGTGGCATGACGTTGCTCTCCACCACGATCAACAAGGCCACCGGCATCCGGTTCAACGGTGCCGCGATCATCGACTTCGGCGGCTTCGCCAGCGTGATCCACGCACTCGGCGGCGTCGACATGTGCGTCGACGAGGAGGCCGAATCCGCCCATCTCGGCGTGGACGCGGCCGGAAAACTCGTCCAGGGGTGGTACTCCGAGGACTACGGCATCCAGCTTCCGCCCGGCATCACCCCGCTGGTCCACAAGAAGGGCTGCCGGAAGATGAACGCGACCGAGGCGCTCGACTACGCGCGGATCCGTAAGAGCCTCAGCGACGGTGACTACGGCCGGCAGCGCCACCAGCAGCAGCTCATCAAGGCCATCGTCAAGCAGGCCACCACCCGCGGCGTGCTCACCGACCTCGGCAAGCTCGACAACCTGCTGAAGGCGGCCGGCGAGGCGTTCGTGCTGGACACCGGCGGCATTCCGCCCGCCGATTTCCTCTTCACGCTGAAAGGCGTCGCCGCGAACGATCTGACGCTGATCAAGACGAATGCCGGAAACGTCAACACGGTCCTGGTCGACGGCATCGCCTATGAGGACCTGGACGACAAATCCCTGCGGATGCTGGCCGCGGCGAAGTCCGGAACGCTGGGCACATTCCTGATCGAGAACCCGCAGTTCATCGCCCGCTCGAACTGACATTTCCGGAAACACACGACAACGGGTGGCCGGCGATGATCGCGGGCCACCCGTGAGCGTGGTGGAAGCTCAGGACTTGAAGGCGTCCTTGACGTGCTCGACGGCCTGCTTGACGTGCGAGCTGCTCTGGTCGGCCTTGCCCTCGGCCTCGAGATCGCGGTCGTCGGTCGCGCGGCCGACGCTCTCCTTGACCTTGCCGCCGGCTTCCTCGACCTTGTTGTCAATCTTGTCATCGGCGCCCATGTCGACCTCCTGTGGTACCGGCCCGATCGGTTCCGAGCCGCTCTTTCTATGAGCTACCCGGGGTGCGGCGAGTGGAAACCACACGGTTTCCTCCGCCCGCATGATGCGGTCGCCGGCGGGTAGGAAAAGGGCGGAAGACGACATCGAGGAGGTACGCCATGCCCGCCCGCGAGGAACTGCCGAGCACGCTGAAGCGGTCGCCGAAGAAGGCGCAGGACACGTTCGTCAAAACACACGACTCGGCCGTGGAGCAGTACGGCGAGGGCGAGCGCGCGCACCGGACCGCGTTCTCCGCGGTGAAGCACTCGTTCGAGAAGGTCGGCGATCACTGGGAGCCGAAGGAGGAGAAGGGCCCGAGCGACGCCAGGGCGGCGGGCGGCCGGAAGACGCGCGCGAAGACGGCCGGCGGCGTCGACGCGAACGCCAGCAAGGCGCACCTGCTGGACGTGGCGAAGCGCCTGGAGATCCGCGGCCGGTCCCGGATGACGAAGCCCGAGCTGGTCGACGCGATCCAGAAGGCGAACGACGCGAGCACGCGCAAGGCGCGGGGCGGGCGCTAGGTCCCTGGCCGACCGCGCCTTTCCGGCGCACGAGAGAATCAGACCAGCCTCCTAGGATGCGTTAGAGGTCGGTCTTGCATGCACGGGACGACCGCTGACCGTACCGTCGATGTTCGTTCGTGCCATCTCGTGCACGGTTATGTTTCCTTCTGTTGACATCTGGAATAAAGATCAGTCAATGTGGATCGGCAACGTCGTCGCCCGTGATGGGAGTACCGATGCCGCGTCCGCCGCTGAGGCCATTTCTCCTGGCAGCACTGCTGGTTCTATCGATCTTCGTGGTCCCGCCGAGCCCCGCGTCCGCCGCTGAGGCCACTGTGCACGGCCTGAAGGGCGAATACTTCCGGATGTCCGCGCCCGGCGCGCGGGACTTCGCCGAGCTGGGCGGCACCCTGCTCGACCCCAATGTGGACCTGCCCGGCCTGGCCGGCACGTTCGAGTCGCTGACCGGCCGCACCGAGCACACCACGGCCCGCTGGACCGGCAAGCTCACCGCGCCGGCCACCGGCGACTACACGTTCTACCTGGTCGGCGACAACGGCTTCCGGTTCTGGGTGGACGGCCGGCCCGTCATCGACCACTGGGTCGGCGACTGGGACGTGGAGCAGACCAGCGCGCCGGTCCGGCTGACCGCGGGTGAGACGCACGACGTGCGGATCGAGATGTTCCAGGACATCGGCGGCGCGAACCTGTACCTGCGCTGGGCGGGTGCCGGGCTCTCGAAGCAGATCGTTCCGGAGAGCGCTTTCACGCCGCCGGACGGCTTCCAGGTCTTCCCCGTGACGTTCACTGTCGCGCGGGACGGCCGGACGCTGACGGCCGACTTCGAGGGGCGGGTGGCCACGCCGCCGTCGGTGAACAGCCTCAAGGTCGAGGTCGACACCGTCCCGATGCCGATCGCCGGGGTCACCGCACGGGGCAACCGGCTCACCATCACGCTCGCCGAGAAGGTGCTGAAGGACCAGCGCGTCCGGATCACCTACGACGGCGAGGGCGGCCTGGTCGTGGGCTCCGAGACCGTACCCCTGGTGATCCGGTCCGCTTCGAACGCGTCCACGCAGCGCCTGACCACGCCGTGGGGCGACAGGGTCGACAGGAACAAGCCGCTACCCGAATATCCCCGGCCGCAGCTGATCCGCCAGGACTGGCTGAACCTGAACGGGCAGTGGGAGTTCGCGGACGCGGAGGCCGGTGAGGCGCCGGTCTTCGGCAAGCGGCTGGACGAGCGGATCACCGTGCCGTACCCGGTGGAGTCGCTGCTGTCCGGCATCGAGCGGCGCGAGGACCACATGTTCTACCGCAAGCTCGTCACCGTGCCGCGCGACTGGTCCGGCAAGCGGATCAAGCTGAACTTCGGCGCGGTCGACTACCAGGCCAAGGTCTGGGTCAACGGCACGCTGGTCACCGAGCACACCGGCGGCTACACGGCGTTCACCGCGGACATCACGGACGCGCTGCGTGGCCGGGGCCAGCAGGAGATCATCGTCGCGGTCACCGACACCACCGGCAACGACCAGCCCAAGGGCAAGCAGTCGCTGAACCCGGGCGGCATCGTCTACACCCCGTCGTCCGGCATCTGGCAGACGGTGTGGCTGGAGCCGGTCGCCACGGCCGCGATCTCCGACGTGGTCACCACGCCGGATGTGGCGACGTCGTCCCTGCGGGTAACGGTCAAGTCGGCTGTTTCCGGAAAGGTCACCGCCGCTGCCCTGGACAAGCAGGGACGCCGCGTCGGCACCGTCTCCGGCACCGCCAACACCCCGCTCACCCTGAAGATCACCAACCCACGGCTGTGGAGCCCGGACGACCCGTACCTCTACGACCTCGACGTGACGCTCACCCAGGGCCGCAGCGTCGACCGGGTCCGCGGCTACTTCGGCATGCGGCACATCGAGGTCAGCACGGTCGGCGGCTTCCCGAAACTCGTCCTCAACGGCAAGCCGGTGTTCTCACTCGCGACGCTCGACCAGGGCTTCTTCCCGGACGGCCTCTACACCGCGCCGACCGACCAGGCGCTGCGCTTCGACCTGGAGGAGACCAAGAAGCTCGGCTTCAACGCGGTCCGCAAGCACATCAAGGTCGAGCCCGCCCGCTGGTACCGGCACGCCGACGAGCTCGGCCTGCTCGTCTGGCAGGACTTCGTCTCCGCGACCATCCGCACCACGGCCGGGCAGGACGCGTTCCTGAGCCAGGGCCGGGAGATGATGACCCAGTTCCACAACTTCCCGTCGATCATCGGCTGGGTGGTGTTCAACGAGGGCTGGGGTGAGTGGGACCGCACCGCCACCGGGCAGATCGCCGACCAGGTCAAGGCCGCGGACCCGTCCCGGATCGTCAACGCGCACTCCGGCGTGAACTGCTGCGACTCCAAGGGCGACTCCGGGCGCGGCGACGTCATCGACCACCACGACTACAACAACACCGACCCGGCGTTCCCGGACGCGACCCGCGTCGCGATGGACGGCGAGCACGGCGGCTTCACGCTCCGCGCACCCGGTCACATGTGGCCCGGCGCGCCGACCGTGATCTACAGCGGCGTCGCGGACAAGGCCGCGCTCACCGCGAAGTACGTCGACAACACCGACCGCTTCTACCTCGAGGCGGCCGGCGCGGAGCTGTCCGGCTCGGTCTACACCCAGATCACCGACCTGGAGAACGAGCTCAACGGCCTCTGGACGTACGACCGGCGGGTGATCAAGGTCGACCCGGGCCCGGTCAAGGCGATCAACGAGAAGGTGATCGCGGCCGGCGCGGCACCGGGCGCCACCTTCCCGGGCCGCGGCGACTGGGCGCTGGACGAGAACACCGGCACGGTCGCGCGCGACAGCAGCGGCAGCAAGGCCGACCTGACGCTCACCGGCGACACGCGGTGGGTGCCGGGCGTGAGCGGATCCGCGCTCGCGTTCGACGGCGACGGCGACGCGGCCGAGACCGCCGGCCCGGTCCTGGACACCTCCGGTTCGTACACGATCGCGGCCTGGGTGACCCTGGACGAGCTGCCCGGCAACTACGCCTCGGCGATCAGCCAGGACGGCCGCCGCACGGAAAGCCCGTTCTACCTGCAGTACGGCCAGGGCGCGTTCGCCTTCAGCACCCCCGGCGGCAACCGCGCCCGGCACGCGATCACGCCCGACCTCAACCGCTGGTACCACCTGGCAGGCGTCCGCGACGGCAACCAGATCCACCTCTACGTCGACGGCGCCCGCGTCGCCACCACCACGGCCGGCCCGACCGTGGTCAGCACCGGCTCCCTGGCGATCGGCCGCGCCAAGTACGCCGGCAACGAGACCGACTGGTGGTCCGGCAGCATCGACAACATCCACGCCTACGACCGGGCGTTGACCGAGGCCGAGGTGACGGCTCTCTTCACCACCGAACGCGGGTAACACCTCGGGGTGCCCGGCCGATCCGCTGGCCGGGCACCCTCTTTCGGCCCGGGAAACAGATCAAAATCTGGCTTTGCCCGCTTCCGGCGTGGTGCAGCCCGCATGCTCCCGCGGGCACCGGTCGGCCGCAGGCGGCCTCCCTGCACGTGAGCGGTCGGTGGATGACGCGCTGGATGACCCTCTTGCCGTTTTGTGAGATTCGGGCGGGGTGCCCGAGTCGGCGCCGGCGTGGGGCCGTGTCGCTGCCGGACGGCGGCGATTCCTGATTCCCGTCGCTGCTGAACCGGTGAAGGATCGTTGAGTGATACACCAGGGAGATCGATGCGGCCGGATGATCGACCTGGTGTATCACTCGATGATCCATCTCGGGGTGGCGCCGTGGTGGCCGACGTCATCTGCCGTCAATCGGCCTACGTCGGGAATCCGAGGGAGGCCGTCTCGCGATATGCCCGCTTTGTTTCGGTAAGCAGAGCGGGGTGCGGGCGAAACTGAGCGATTGAGGGCTCGCTATCTCGGGAAATTCCGGGCGTCAAGCGCCCGAAACGCTTCAGGGCATTCGCTCGCGAAGCGCCGCAACGGTCTTCTTCCCTTCATGGGCTCGGGTCGGAAGGTGACTCCGCCGGAGGCGGTGGTACCCGGATTTCCGGGTGCGCGGTCAGATCTCGATCTGCCGAGGCCCACACGGTGATCGGGGCGTCCCCCATGCCGTTGGAACGACGTGGGGACGCCCCGATCGTGGGGGAGGGCTACGCGGTGGTGGCGGGGGTTTCCGAAGTGGAAGTTTCCGGGGTCTCGTGGGTGGTGGGGTGGCGGCGTTCGAGGGCGGCGCCCTCCACGTCGACGTTGGGCAGGATGCGGTCGAGCCAGCGCGGGATCCACCAGGCGGACTTGCCGAGCAGGTGCATGACGGCCGGGATGAGCAGCATGCGGACCAGGAACGCGTCGGCGAGCACGCCGAAGGCGAGGCCGAAGCCGATCGAGCGGATCATCGTGGTGTGGCTGAAGATGAAGCCGCCGAAGACGGAGATCATGATGATCGCGGCGGCGGTGACCACGACGCGGCCGGCGTGCACGCCCTGGCGGACGGCGAGCCGGGCCGGGGCGCCGTGGGCGTAGGCCTCGCGCATGCCGGAGACCAGGAAGAGCTGGTAGTCCATGGCGAGGCCGAACAGGATGCCGATCAGGATCGTGGGCAGGAAGCTCAGGATCGGGCCCGGGTCGTGCACGTCGAAGATCGCGCCGAGCCAGCCCCACTGGAAGATCGCGGTGATGCCGCCGAACGTGGCGAACAGCGACAGCACGAAGCCGAGCGTGGCGGTCAGCGGGACCAGGATCGAGCGGAACACGAAGATCAGGATGATCAGCGAGAGGCCGACGACGACCGCGAGGTAGAGCGGGAGCGCGTCGGAGAGCTGCCCAGAGACGTCGATGTTGCCGCTGGCGCTGCCGGCCACGCCGAGCGTGACGTCGCCGTCGAGCGGTGACATCGCGCGCAGGTCGCGGACGAGCTGGCCGGTGGAGACGCTGTTCGGGCCCTCGGCCGGGATGACCTGGAACGCGAGCAGTTGCTTGTCGTCGGAGAGACCGATCGGCGCGACCGCGGTGACGTCCGCGTGGCCGAGCAGCAGGTTGCCGATCCGGACCTGCTCGGGCCGGGCGGCCGCCTCGTCCGCGACCGCGGCCGGCAGCTCCGCGACGACCAGCAGCGGGCCGTTGACGCCGGCGCCGAACTTCTCCTCGGTGCGCTGGTACGCCTGGTACTGCGTGGAGTCCTCGGACTCGGACGAGCCGTCCGGCAGGCCGAGCCGCATCGACAGCGCCGGGATCGCGACCACGATCAGCACGGCCAGCGACGCGATCACGGTGAGGATCGCGCGGCCCGTACCCATCGGCGTGGTGGGCGTGGTGTCGTGGTGTGCCTGGCCGATCGTGGCCCGGGTCTTGCGGGACAGCACGCGCGGGCCGAGCAGCGACAGCAGCGCCGGGGTGAGCGTGACCGCGATGATCACGGCGACCGCGACGCAGATCGCGCCGACCGTGCCCATCAGGCCGAGGAAGCCGATGCCGGTGATGTTCAGCGCGAGCAGCGCGACCAGCACGGTGGAGCCGGCGAACACGACCGCGTTGCCGGACGTGCCGTTGGCCAGGCCGATCGACTCGTGCACCTCCATGCCGGACAGTAGCTGCCGGCGGTGCCGGTTGAGGATGAACAGGCTGTAGTCGATGCCGACCGCGAGGCCGAGCATCACGCCGAGCACCGGGGTGATCGAGAGCATGTCGATGACGCCGGACATGGCCAGCGACACGGTGACGCCGACGCCGACGCCGACCAGCGCGCCGACCAGCGGCAGCGCGGCCGCGACCAGCGTGCCGAGCATGATGATCAGCGTGAGCGCGGCGACGATCAGGCCGATCGCCTCGCCGACGCCGAAGACCTGCGGGACGGTCTGGGTGATCTCGTTGGAGAAGTCGGCCTCGACGCCGGCCGGGACACCGCCGGTGACGTGGTCGACCACGCTGGACTTGGTCTCCGGCGTGACGTCGAGCTGCGCCTCGGTGAAGACGACCGCGCCGACCGCGGTGGTGTCGTCCTCGGAGACCGTGCGGATCTTCGACGACATCTCGAGCAGCTGCCGGCCGACGTCTGCCTGCGCGGCCCCGGCGTCGAGCTGGGCGCGGCCCGCGTCCAGCTGGGCCTGCTGCTCGACGAGCTGCGCCTCCTGCGCGGCGAACTGGGCCGCGGCCTCCGGCGGGGCCTGCGCCTTCGCCGACTCCAGCTGCTGGCGGCCCGCGTCGAGCTGCGCCTGGCCGGCGTCGAGCTTGGCGCGCTCCGCGGCGAGCTTCTCCTGGCCGGCGGTGATCTCCGCGGCCTGCGCGGCGATCTGCTGCGCGGTGGCGAACGGGTCACGGACGGCGGAGACGCCGTCCAGTTCGCCGGTGGAGGTCAGCAGCGCGCCGATCGCGGCCTGCTGCTCCGCGGTGAACGGCGCGCCGTCCGTGGTGTGGAAGACGATCGTGCCGGTGCCGCCGCTGGCGACCGGGAACCGTTCCGCGAGCTGGTCGGTGACCTTGGCGGTCTCCGTGCCCGGGATGGTCACCTGCGACGACAGCGCGCCGCCCGCGACGAAGTAGGCGGTGACGGACAGGCCCAGGATCACCAGCCAGGTGATCAGGACTGCCCACGCTCGCCGGGCGCTGAAGCGTCCCAGGCGATACAGCATCTCTGCCATGGTCCCTTGCTTTCCGATCGTTCGGTCAGTAGCCGGTGCGGATGTTGTCGATGAGCCGGTCGAGCAGCCGGCCCCAGAGCGCGAGCGCGGCGTCGTCGGTCGCGGCGCCGGTCTCGGCGATCCAGCGGTGCGCGATCACCTCGACGCCGTGCATGAGCGAGCTGACCAGCAGTTCCGCGTCGAGTGAGTCCTCGGCCGCGTTGCGTTCGGCCAGTTCACGGGCCAATTCATCGGTGGTACGGGAGAACGTGGCCTGGAAGATCTGCTGCGGTCGCGGGTCGCCGGAGTCGAAGCCGCCGAGCGCCTGGTAGAGGAACGCGATCACGCTCGGCACGTCGGTGGCCCGCAGCGCCGCCGAGACCGCCTGGAACATCGACGCGCGGTTGCCGGGTTCGACCGGGCTGGCACTGAAGACCGCGCGGAAGTTGTCGACCACGACGCCGAGCACGTCGGTGCAGGCGGTGGTGACGATGTCGTCGATCGAGGCGAAGTGGTTGAAGACCGTGCGCCGGGAGACGTCCGCGCGCGCGGCGAGCTGATCGACGCTGAACCGGGCCGCACCGCTCTCCGAGATGAGCGCGGTGGCCGCGTCGATGATGTCGCGGCGGTGGCGCGCCTTGAGCGCGGCTCGACGGTCGGTGGGCAGCACGGTTCTTACACTAAGTGCACCGTTGCACTCGGTGCAAAGTTATGTGACATTCCTGGCCGGATCGGTCGACCTTGCAACAAGCCGGTAACCGCCCGGAAAGCAAATCTGAATCGGTGTTGAAATCCACTTCGGAAAACGATGGCGATCGCATTGACATATGGATCTTCGAGCCACTAGAAGATTCATGTCGTGCTCTGTACCCCAGGGCCCCGTTCACGGAGGATCTTCGTGAGTCACCTCTCCAGCAGGGGTCGGCGGAGTCTCGCCACACTCCTGGCGTCCGGCCTCGCGGCCGGCGCCGTCATGCTCCCGGGCGCCGCCCCGGCGAGCGCGGACCCGACAGAAGCCGAGGTCCCCAAGTCCTCGCCGGCCGAGGCGCTCGGCGCCGAGGACGCGAAGCTGCTCGCCGAGGCCGAGGCCAGCGGCAAGCCCACGGTGACCGTCATGGTCGCCACCGACACCGGCGAGGCCGGCGCGGTCGCCGGAGAGCTGGAGGCGCTCGGCGCCACCGTCTCGCGCAGCGTCGACAAGCTCGGATACGTCCTCGCGAAGGTGCCCACCGGGGCCGTCGTGCGCGCGGCGCAGCTGCCGCGCGTCGCCGCGCTCGACCTGGACCGCACGCTCAGGCTGCCGGACCCGGCCGAGGGCCTGTCCACCGGTGCCGCCGCGAAGGCCGCCGCGGGCCCCGGCGCCACCACGCCGGCGAAGAACCCCTACCTGCCGACCGTGGACACCGGGTCGGTGGACTTCAAGAAGAAGAATCCGGCGTACGACGGCCGGGGCATCACGATCGGCGTCATGGACTCCGGCGTCGACCTGGACCACCCGGCGCTGCAGACCACGTCGACCGGCGAGCGCAAGATCGTCGACTGGTTCACCGCGACCGACCCGCTGGAGGACGCGACCTGGCGGCGGATGACGTTCGCGGCCGCGGGCCCGTCGTTCACGGTCAACGGCGCCGCGTTCACCGCGCCGGCCGGGTCGTACTTCTTCAACTTCTTCTACGAGTCGACCACCGCGGCCAGCGAGCCGGGCGGCGACGTCAACCGCGACGGCGACACCACGGACGCGTTCGGTGTGCTCTACGACCCGGCCACGCATGACATCCGGATCGACACCGACCTCGACCGCAGCTTCACCGACGAGACCGTGATGCGGCCGTACAAGGAGAAGTTCCAGGTCGGCCACTTCGGTACGGACAACCCGGCCACCGCGATCGCCGAGCACATGCCGTTCGTCGTGGAGTACCGCGAGGATGTGCAGGGCGCGGACTACGTGAGCATCGGCATCGTGGAGAGCGCGCACGGCACGCACGTGGCCGG
The DNA here is from genome assembly GCF_030811575.1 of Catenuloplanes nepalensis. GTDB lineage: Bacteria > Actinomycetota > Actinomycetes > Mycobacteriales > Micromonosporaceae > Catenuloplanes > Catenuloplanes nepalensis. The sequence goes on from NZ_JAUSRA010000001.1 coordinate 2,254,283, forward strand.
CATCGCCGCGGGCAGCAACCTGTTCGGCAACGAGGCCTTCGACGGCCAGGCGCCGGGCGCGAAGATAGTCTCCGGCCGTGCCTGCAGCTGGGGCGGCGGTTGCACCTACGCCGCGCTCACCGACGGCATGGTCGACATGGTGGTCAACCGGCACGTCGACGTGATCAACATGTCGATCGGCGGCCTCTCCGGCCTGAACGACGGCCGGAACGCGTGGACCATGCTCTACAACCGGCTGATCAACGACTACGGCGTGCAGATGTTCATCTCCGCGGGCAACTCCGGCCCGGGCCTGAACACGCTCGGCGACCCGTCGACCGCGGCCGACGTGGTCTCGGTCGGCTCCAGCATCAGCAAGGAGACCTGGCTCGCCAACTACGGCTCGGTCGTCGGCACGGCGTACGGGATGCACCCGTACTCCTCGCGCGGCCCACGTGAGGACGGCGGCTTCAAGCCGAACATCGTCGCGCCGGGCTCCGCGATCTCCTCGGTGCCGACCTGGCAGCCGGGCCAGCCGGGCGCGCAGGCCGGTTACGCGCTGCCGCCGGGCTATGCCATGTTCAACGGCACGTCGATGGCGTCCCCGCAGGCCGCCGGTGCCGCCGCGCTGCTGCTCTCCGCGGCCCGCGCGAACGATCGCGGTCTCACGCCCGCGCAGCTGCGCCGCGGCATCTACACCTCGGCGAAGTTCATCAAGGACGTCACCGTGTACGAGCAGGGCTACGGCCTGTTCGACGTGGAAGCGGCCTGGAAGCTGCTGAAGACCGACCTGGAGACGCGGACCTACACGTCCACCGCGCCGGTCTGCACGCCGCTGTCCGACCTGATCGGCATCGACGACGAGCCGACGCCGGACCAGGGCCCGGGCATCTACAACCGGTGCGCCGCCTCCGAGGGCGGGCACAAGCCGGGGCAGGCCAAGACGTACCAGATCAAGATCACTCGGACGTCGGGCCCGGCCCGCGCGGTCACGCACCGGCTCAGCTGGGTCGGCAACGACGGCACGTTCAACGCGCCGACGTCCGTCTCCGTGCCGCTGAACCGGACGATCACGGTGTCGGTCACGGCCAAGCCGTCGGCCGGTGCGCACGCGGCGCTGCTGAAGATCGACGACCCGGGCACGCCGGTCATCGACTACGAGGTGATGGCCACGGTCGTCGCGGCCAACGAGCTGCCGAAGCCGGCGTACTCGTACAGGGCCGCCGGCAAGGTCGACCGCAACGACACCCAGTCGTACTTCGTGAACGTGCCGGCCGGTGCCGGTGCGCTGCAGGTCAACCTGTCCGGTCTCGCGGCCGGCTCGCAGACCCGGTTCATCGCGATCGACCCGAACGGCATCCCGCGGGACTCCACCTCGTCGGTCGACTGCTACACCAACTACGAGCCGGTCTCGCCGTGCAAGGGCATCGAGCGCGACTACCGGAACCCGGCGCCGGGCATCTGGGAGATCGAGGTCGAGTCGCGGCGGACGTCGCCGATGCTGTCCAACCCGTACACGATCACGGCCGCGGTGCAGGGCGTCACGCTGACCCCGGCGCTCACCGAGCTCGCCTCGGTCGAGGCCGGCGTCGGCACGCCGCTCACCTGGACCGCGAAGAACACGTTCGGGCCGATCCGGGCGACCGGGCAGGGCGGCGCGCTGGGCAGCGTCCTGGAGAGCCGGCCGACCATCGCGGACGGCGAGGTGCTGGAGTACACGATCACCGTCCCGGCCGGCACCACCCGGCTGGACGTGGCGATCGGCGACACCAGCGACCCGATCGCGGACCTGGACCTGTTCCTCTACCGGGGCGACTCCACCACGTTCATCGCCCGCAGCGCGGACGGTGACTCGGAGGAGTCGGTCTCGCTGGTGAACCCGGCGGCCGGCACCTACCGGGTGGAGATCGACGGGTACGCGGTCCCGGCCGGCACCACGTCGTTCGACTACCGCGACGCGTACTACTCGCCGGCGCTCGGCTCCATCGCGGTGCCGCAGGCGTACACGTCGCTCGCCAACGGCGCCACGCTGACGGTGAACGGCACGATCACGGCGGCCACCGTGCCGCCGGCCGGCCGCTCGCTCACCGGTGAGCTCCAGGTGGTCACGGATCAGGGCGCCGTCGTCGGCACCGCGATCGTGACCGTCGCGTCCGTGCAGTAGCAACTCCCGCCGATGGCCGGGCCCGTCACGGATCATCCCCGTGGCGGGCCCGGCCGTCCTGTGCTGACCGCACCGGGCGAGCCGGTCACGTTCGGCGACGGGTGCACCGCGGGTGACCCGGTGTGCAACCGCCGGATCGTCGTCCGGCCGGACCGCCCACTAGGCTCGGCCGGGTGCGAATCCTGGTGTACAGCCGGACGACGGGCTTCCGGCACGACTCGATCCCGGCCGGGGTGGCGGCGCTGACCGCCCTCGGCCGGGATCACGGTTTCGAGGTCGTGGCGACCGAGGACCCCGCGGTGCTGACCCCCGCGGACCTGTCCGGGTTCGCCGCCGTCACGTTCCTCAGCACGAGCGGCACCGTCTCCGACGACCCGGCCGCGCACGATGCCCTCGAGGGCTACGTGCGCGGCGGCGGTGGTTTCGCCGGCATCCACGCGGCGTCGACCACCGAGTACGACTGGCCGTTCTTCGGCACGCTGGTCGGTGCCCGGTTCGACACCCACCCCGAGGTGCAGCCGGCCCGCATCCTGGTCGAGGACCGCGCCCACGCGTCCACCGCCCACCTCCCGGAGACCTGGGCGCGCACCGACGAGTGGTACGACTTCCGCACCAATCCCCGCGGCTCCGTCCGCGTCCTGCTGCGCGCCGACGAGACGTCCTACACCGGCGGGAAGATGGGTGCCGACCACCCGCTGGCCTGGTGCCACGACACGCTCGGCGGGCGGTCCTTCTACACCGCGCTCGGCCACACCGACGCCTCCTTCGCCGAGCCCGCCATGCTGGCCCACCTGCTCGGCGGCCTCCGTTACGTCAGCGGGTCGCGCTGACGGAGGCGAGCAGGCGGAGCGCGTCGGCGGACGGGGTGCCCGGGTCGGCGTGGTAGACGACGAGTTCCTGGCCGGGCGCGGAGCGGACGTCGAACGTGTGCATGCGCAGCGTCGTCTCGCCGACCGAGGGGTGGTGGAACGACTTGACCTCCATGGACTTGCCGCGCGCGCGGTGATCGGCCCATAGCGCACGGAACTCGGCGCTGTGCTCCGTCAGCGTGGTGAGGACGGTGCGGATGCGCGGGTGGTGCGGGGCCGCACCGAAGGCGAGGCGGAAGCCGGCGACGGAGCCGGCGGCGATCGTGGGCCAGTCGCGGTAGAGCGTGCGCGCGGCCGGGTCGAGGAAGACGGTCAGCATCAGGTTGCGGGAGAACGAGAACCCGCAGAACAGCGCCTCGGCCAGCGGGTTCGCGGCGAGCACGTCGTAGGCGCGGCCGTACAGCAGCGCGGGGTTGTCCGGCCAGGCGTCCATCAGCGTGAGCAGCGACGGATCCGCGTGTTCCGGGCCGGTGTCGACGAGGCCGCGCGGGGCCAGGCCGGCCAGCCGGAACAGGTGCATGCGCGCGTCCTCGCCGAGCAGCAGCGCGCCGCTGAGCGCGTCGAGCATCTGGGCGGACGGCGTGCGTTCGCGGCCCTGCTCGAGGCGCACGTAGTAGTCGACGCTGACGCCGGCCAGCATCGCGACCTCCTCGCGGCGCAGCCCGGCCACCCGCCGTGCACCCGTGCTGCGGATGCCGGCGTCGGCGGGCGAGACCTGGTCCCGGCTGCGCCGCAGGAAGTCGCCGAGCGGTGAGGAAGCCATGCGCCCACTCTAGGCCCGATCGCGCGGTGCGAACCATGGGTGCGTCGCACCCACCGTTGACGAAACGATGACATATCTGAAACATTGAATGCCCCGCGCCGCAAGAAGTCGGCAGGAGGCCGAAATTTCTGCTGCGTTAATCGAAAAAGCAGGACGCCCATGAAGCTGACGCATGTCCTCCTCGCGGCGGTCACGGTCGCCGCGGCCATCCTCACACCCACACCCGCGCAGGCAGCCGCCGCCGATCTCGCACCCGGGAAGCCGGTCGAGGCGTCGTCGGCCGTCTTCTCGTTCGTCGCGCCGAACGCCAACGACGGCAACATCGGCAGCTACTGGGAGTCGAACGGCTTCCCGGCCACGCTGACCGTGAAGCTCGGCGCGGACGCCGACGTCACCGCCGTCGTGATCAAGCTGAATCCCGACCCGATCTGGGCCGCGCGCACGCAGAACCTGCAGATCAACGCGCGGGCCGCGGCCGCCACCGGCTTCACCTCGCTGAAGTCCCGCGCCGACTACCGGTTCGACCCGGCCGCGGGCCAGAACACGGTCACGATCCCGGTGACCGGCCGCGCGTCCGACGTGCAGCTGCAGTTCTTCTCGAACACCGGCGCGCCCGGCGGGCAGATCGGGGAGCTGCAGGTCATCGGCGACTGGGCGCCGAACCCGGACCTGGTCGTCACGGGTGCGACGTGGACGCCGGCCGCACCGGCCGAGGGCACGCCGATCGCGCTCTCCGCCACCGTACGCAACCAGGGCACCGCGACCGCCGCCGCGAACCGGGTCGACTTCCAGATCAACGGCGCGGTCGTCGGCAGCGCCACGGTCGGCGCGCTCGCGGCCGGCGCGTCCGCCACGGTCACCGCGACCGTGCCGGCGCAGCCGATGGGCAGCCACACCGTCACGGTCGCGGCCGACGCCGGTCGCACAATCGTCGAGCGGGACGAGGCGAACAACGCGTTCACCGCACCGGCCCGGCTGGTGGTCGGCCAGGCGCCCGGCCCGGACCTGCAGGTCACCGGCGTGACCACGAACCCGGCGAACCCGCCGGCCGGCGCGGCCGTGTCGTTCTCGGTCGCGGTGCACAACCGGGGGACCAGCGCGGCGGCCGCGTCCACCACCCGCGTCACGGTCGGCGGCGCCACGCTGACCGGCGCCACGCCGTCGATCGCGGCCGGTGCGACCGCGACCGTGGCGATCACCGGCACCTGGACCGCGGTCGACGGCGGCGCGACCGTGACCGCCACCGCGGACGCGACCGGCGTGATCGCGGAGACGAACGAGAACAACAACGCGCTGACCAGGTCGATCGTGGTCGGTCGCGGTGCCGCGCTGCCGTACGCGGAGTACGAGGCCGAGGCCGCCCGCCACAACGGCACGCTGATCGAGGCGGACCCGCTGCGCACGTTCGGGCACACCAACTTCGGCTCCGAGTCGTCCGGACGCAAATCCGTGCGGCTGACCGGCACCGGCCAGTTCGTCGAGTTCACCTCCACGATCCCGGCGAACTCGATCGTGGTCCGCAACTCCGTCCCGGACGCGCCGAACGGCGGCGGGCAGGACCACACCATCAGCCTGTACGTCAACGACCAGTTCACCCGCAAGCTGACGCTGTCGTCCCGGAACAGCTGGCTCTACGGCACCACGGACGACACCGAGAGCCTGTCGAACACGCCGTCCGCGGACGCCCGCCGGCTCTTCGACGAGACGAGCGCGCTGCTCGGCACCTCGTATCCGGCCGGCACCCGCTTCAAGCTGCAACGCGACGCGGGTGACAGCGCGGCGTACCACGTCATCGATCTGATCGACCTGGAGCAGGTCGCGCCGGCCGCGTCCCAGCCGGCCGGGTGCACGTCGATCACCGCCTACGGCGCGGTGCCGAACGACGGCGGGGACGACACCGCGGCGATCCAGCGCGCGGTCACCGACGACGAGAACGGCGTCATCTCCTGCGTCTGGATCCCGGCCGGCCGCTGGCGCCAGGAACAGAAGATCCTCTCCCCGGACCCGAACCGCGGCCAGTACAACCAGCGCGGCCTGCGCAACGTGGTGATCCGCGGCGCCGGCATGTGGCACACCGTGCTCTACTCCGACACCCAGCCGCAGCACGCGACCGGCGGCATCAACCACCCGCACGAGGGCAACGTCGGCTTCGAGATCGACGACAACACGCAGATCTCCGACCTGGCCGTCTTCGGCAACACGCAGAACCGGGCGAACCGCGGGCACGGGCTCAACGGCCGGTTCGGGCGGGACACCCGGATCAGCAACGTGTGGATCGAGCACGTCAACGTGGGCGCCTGGGTCGGCCGCGACTACTCGGACACGCCCGCGTACTGGAACCCCGCGAACAACCTGCAGTTCGAGAACATGCGGATCCGGAACACGTTCGCGGACGGCATCAACTTCAGCAACGGCACGAAGAACTCGCGCGTGTTCAACTCGTCGTTCCGGACCACGGGTGACGACTCGCTGGCGGTCTGGGCCAACCCCTACGTCCGGGACCAGGCGGTCGACATCGCGTCCGGCAACCGGTTCCTCAACAACACGGTGCAGCTGCCGTGGCGGGCGAACGGGATCGCGATCTACGGCGGATCGGACAACAGCATCGAGAGCAACCTGGTGTACGACACCGCGAACTACCCGGGGATCATGCTGGCCACCGACCACAGCCCGCTGCCGTTCGGCGGGACCACGCTGATCGCGAACAACGGGCTGCACCGTACCGGCGGGGCGTTCTGGAACGAGGATCAGGAGTTCGGCGCGATCACGCTCTTCCCGCAGGGGCGCGACATCACCGGCGTGGTCATCCGGGACACCGAGATCGTGGACTCCACCTACGACGGGATCCAGTTCAAGACCGGCGGCGGCAACATGCCGAACGTGGCGATCACGAACGTGCGCATCGACCGGTCGAACAACGGCGCCGGCATCCTCGCGATGAGCGGCGCGCGCGGCAACGCGGTGCTGACGAACGTGACCATCACGAACTCGGCGGACGGCGACATCGTCATCCAGCCGGGCTCGCAGTTCACCATCACGCGCTGAGCGTGGCGCGGCCCCCGGCTCAGGCCGGGGGCCGCGTCGTCCCGCTAGTCGTCGTCATCGCCGCCGTCGTCATCGTCACCGTCGTCGTCCTGCTCCCCGCCGGGGCAGCCGGTCAGCCCCAGCAGCGTGACCGCGGCACCCGCGGCCAGCAGCGTGGTCCGGCCGAAGAGCGCGCGCCGGCCCAACTTCTCCTCAGAGTCGCCCATGCCCGCATTCTCGCAGAGTCCGGGCGGTTCCGCGGGTCACCGCCCGCGGGCGACCCGATCGGGTCGCCCGGGTCTCCCGGCCGGTGCGTCCGGACGCCACCGCCACCATCGGGACGGCCGTCGCTGAAATCAAGCTGAACGGCGCCCACGTGGCGGGTACGACCCGGTCCCGACCAGCGCGAGCACGACGAGGGCCGAGGACCACGCGGTAGACGATGAAGACCGAGTAGCGGCACAGCTTCGAGGATGTTCACGGGCGATCACGCTATGGGCGGCACGTACCCCGGCGGATGCGACTTTCGTGAGGGAACGCCTGCGCCGAAAGACGGAACCGGCCCCCGGCCGCCCGGGCGGGCGATCGGAGGCCGGATCATCGAACGGTCGTCAGCTCTGCGCGTCGAAGAACGCCTTCACCGCGCTGTCGGTCGCCGCGCCCTGGTAGACGTGCACGTCGTCGATCGCGCCGCGCCACTGGTCGACCCACGCACCGGTGGTGGCACCGGCGACGGCGGAGTACCGGCCGGCGCCGAGCGTGAGCGGACCGGCGGCGGGCCACTGGCCGCTCCACGGGCCGTCGTCGATGAAGTCGCCGTTGAGGTACAGGCGGACGGTCTTGGTGGGCACGTCGAACACCGCGGTGACGTGGGTCCAGACCGCGCCGAGGTCCTCCTCCTCGACCAGGTGCGTGGTCGCGGACACGCCACCGCTGCGCCCGGTCACCGCGTCCGCGTCCTGCGTCGAGATCGCCCAGCGGCGCTGGGTGACACCGTCGACCGTGTACGTGCGGATGCCGATGTACCCGACCGCCTGGACGTTACCGGCGAGCGAGATGGCGGTGTGCGTGCCGTACGGCAGCTTGTCCGGCCGCAGCCACGCGGAGACCGTGAACGACTGGTCGGTCCGGGCGACCGGGCTGTGCACCCAGGTCTCCGGCGCACCGGCCGCCGCGGTGTTCCACTGCGCGTGCGCCCGCTCGGCCGTGCCCGTGCCGTACCGCGGATCGGCCGGGTCGTCGACGAAGTGCACGTCGTTGACCTCCAGCGCGTTGCTGCCGTCCCGGCCCGCTACCAGACCCGCGCCGGTGGTCATCGACAGGCGGCGGTTGAACGCGGTCGCGTCCGGGGCCTGGCAGGAACGGTCGGCGGACTGGTAGTCGCCCTCCTGGTAGCACCAGCCGGCACCCTCGAAGTCCCAGTCGGCGACCTGGAGCGGCGTGAGCAGGCCGGCCTCGGCCACGCCACCGGACTCCGGGTCGTCCGCGAGCACGCCGGTGAAGTCCCCCTTGACCAGCACCCGGTCGAAGAACTGCACGTCGGCGACGCTGCCGCGCAGCTGGTCCGCGACGGTGCCGGTGTTGCGGGCCCGGCCGACCAGCAGCGCGCCCGGCGTGGTCACCGGGTTCAGGAACGTGGCGCTGTTCTCGACCCCGTCGACCCATACGCGGATCTTGCCGTCGACCGCGTCGTAGGCGCCCGCGACGTGCGTCCACCGGCCCACGACCGGCACGGTCGTGGAGCACGCGCGCGCATTGTCGCCGATGTCGAGCCGCAGGTTCATGGTCATGCACCACTTCGGCCCGAAGTCCTCCCGAAGCTGGAGCCGGAACGGGCTCCACTGACCGGCTCCGGCCTCCTTCGTCACGATGGCCTGGTATCCGTTGAGGTCGCTCAGCTTCACCCAGGCGGCCACCGAGAACGACTTGGTGACGTCCGGGGTCAGCCCGGTCGCCATCGCCTGCGCCGCCGGGTCGTTGAACGTGAGCGTGCGGCCGTTGACCAGCCGGCCGTTGTCCGTCCAGGTGGTGTTCGCCGTGGTCAGCGGCGTGTCACCGGAGAGTGCGGCCTGCTGGTCGGCGAGCGCGGCGGACTCGTTGATGCCCGGGTAGGTCTCCAGCCCGAACCGGGCGACCGCGGGACGCTTGCGGTCGACGATGAAGTCCTCGCTCTTGCCGAGCACGCCGTCGTTCTGCGTGGCGTCGACCGCGTACGCGTACAGGTTGATCAGGCCGTACTTCGGCGCGGTCAGCTTGATCGTGGCGGTCTTCAGCCCGCCCGACGTGGTCGCGGCGGCCTCCACGACCGCGGTCTGCGCCCAGCCGTACCGGAACTTCGTCACGTCGCTCTCGGTGCTGGTGATCGTGTAGACCGCCGGCGTGCCCGGACCGGTCGGCGCGGTGATCATCGTGATCGTCGGCTGCGCGGGCCGCGTGATGTCCGGGTAGAACTCGCACCACGACGACCACGGCCCGGTGATGTTGTACGGCGCCGGGTCGGTCGACCGGGCCCGGAACGCGTACTTCTTCCCCTCGGCGAGCCGGACCGTCGAGGACTGCGCGACACCGCCGACGGACGCGTTCGTCCGGCCCGGCGCGGGCTGCGTGGTGTACGCCCCGGACGCGCTGACCTCGGCCCACTCCCACTCGACCGACTGGGCGTGCCCGTCCGCGTCCTGCGGGACGGCCTGGAACGTGCCGGTCAGCGTGCCGACCGCGCCGCAGCCGGAGCCGTTACCGGCGGGCCGCAGGCTGGTCGGCTGCGAGGGCGGCGTGTCGTAGTCGACGATCAGCTTCGCGTCGTTCATCGAGAAGCGCTTCCACCGCGCCTGCGCGTGCTCCAGCGTGCCGTTCGCCGCCTGACCGGTGAAGCCGATCGTGATGTCACCGGAGCCGCCGGTCGCGATGGCCTGGATGCGGCTGGTGACCGCGCTGCCCTGGAAGTTGTTCCACGGGTCCGGCTGGATCGTGCCGCAGCCGCCGGCCTCGTTCGCGTGCGAGGAGACGGTCGCCATCCACCCCTTCAGACCGGTCGCCCACGCGGTACGCGGCGCGCCGGTCAGCCCGCCGGCCCAGTACATGCTGGTCGGCTCGTCCGAGCAGGACCAGGAGTGCTCCAGCTTCATCTGCACGTACGCGGACTGGATGTGCTTGCCCTTGATGGCGCTCGTCGGGAAGACGAAGAACGACCGGTGGGTCACGCCGGTGGACGGGTTCAGGCCCACCCACACGTTGTGCACGTTGTTGTTCGAGTTGTTGCTCGTCGCGTACGCCCACCGGGACTTGCCGGTGCTCCACGCCGGGTCGATGTAGAGCGGGAACCGCTCCTTCGGCGCGTCCAGCAGGCTCGCGTCCGGCACCAGCTTCAGGTCACCGGCCGCGGTGACCTCCGCGGCCATCTCCCGCACCGTCGCGGCCTCGCCCGGCTGGGCATGCGTCGAGCCGGCCGGCTTGTTCGTCGCGGCCGCGCGCGCGTTCGTGGCGACGGCCGGTGCCGCGGAGTCCCACATGATCGGCTTGTCCGCCGCCGCGATCTCCACGTCCCCGGCGATCGCGCGCAGTCCACCGTCCGGATCCTCGACCAGCCGCGCGTCGCCGCCGACCGCGAAGCCCACCTGGCGCACCCGCGCGTCGTCCGCGGCCGCCGGCGTCTTGACCACCAGCACGTGCGTGAACCCGGTCGGCGTGGCCCGCAGCACCAGGTCCACACCGGACAGCACCTCGGCGTAGACGGCCGAGTCCCCGCTCACGGCCGGCTTCGGCAGCGCGCCGGTCCAGGACAGCTCCAGGCGCTTGCCGTCCGCGACCGCGGTCACGGCCGGCCCCGTACCGCCGGGGGAGAAGCGCACGTCGGCCACGGACGCGGCCGGCTGCAGCGTGCCGTCGGCCGCGGGCCGCAGCGTGAGGTCCCGGTCCGACCAGGAGCCGTCGTCGTCGCGGACCCGCTGCGGCACCGCGGCCGACTCCATCACCAGCGTGCCGGACGGCTCCGCGAACACCTGCGCGTACGCGGTGCGCTCCGACGTCACCTCGACACGCCTCCCGGACTCCGCCGCCGAGGCGAGCGCGGTCGCCTCCTCGGAGCGGGGATAGGCCGGCGGGGCCGGCGCGGCGGACGCCGGTGAGCCCGTCCACAGTGGCAACAGGCTGGCCGTGACCAGCAGAACAACGGATGATGCCGTACCGCGGCGCGATATGTGACGCGCGCGCGGCCAGGACGGTGATGTCACCGAGTCTCCCGTGATTGACATGTGATGGCCGCGCCGCACTCTAGAGATCCAAGCCGACCACGTAAAGCGATCTGCTCACATCTCGTGCTCAGCATTTACACAGAAGGTTGTCAGGCCCTAGAGTTCCGGCCGACCACATTGATCATCGATGGCTGGTCCCCTGCTGCGCGGAGCACGGCCGTTCGCGTGCGTCGATGCTCGAACACGGAGGACACAAAGTGGACAGGCGGCATCCGTTCATCCCCGCCCGGCTGGCGAGCCGCCCGGCCCGCCTCCTCGCGGTGGCACTGGCCGCCGCAGTGTGCGGCCCGCTGCTGGCGGTCCCGCCGGCCGGCGCCACGCCCGCATCCCCGCAGCACCTGACCGGTCAGCAGGTCGAGATCAGCCGTACCGGTGCGGAGGTCGCGCCCGGCACGGCGCCCGCGCTCACCGGCCCCGCGGCAGACCTGCCCGACCCGGTCTGGCCGGGCGCCGGTGCGGTCACCGCGACCGTGCCCGCGACCGGCGCGAGCACGGTGTCCGCGGCCGGCCTGCCGGTCTCGGTCGCCCGCGCGGACAGCGATCTCCCGGCCAGCGTCGCCGTCGAGGTGCTCGACCGGGCCTCGGTGCCGGAGACGCTGCGCGACGGCGTCGTGCTGCGGGTCGGCGGCACGCGGAGCACGGCCGCCGGCGAGGCCACGGTCGCGGTCGACTACTCCTCGTTCAAGTACGCGTACGGCGGCGACTGGGCCTCCCGGCTGCGCCTGTGGACGCTGCCGGAGTGCGCGCTGACCACGCCCGAACGGGCCGGCTGCTCCGCCGTGCCGCTCGACTCCGACAACGACCCGGCAACCGGCACCGTGACCGCGCGCGCCGAGGTCCAGCCGGTCGGCGCCGCCCAGGCCGCGAACAGCCGGGCCGAGCTCGCCGGGAACGTCTCGACCGCGCGCACGACCGGCACGCTGCTGATGGTTGCCGCGGCGGCCGCCGGTTCGTCCGGGGACTTCGGTGCGACATCCCTTGCCGCGACATCGACATGGAGCGCCGGTGGAAACTCGGGCGGCTTCTCCTGGTCGTACGCAATGGGCGCGCCGCCGGCGCACGCGGGCCCGGCACCGAAGCTGCAGGTCGGCTACTCGTCCTCCAGTGTCGATGGACGGACGTCCGCGTCGAACAACCAGCCGTCGTGGCTCGGTGAGGGCTTCGACCTGGAGACCGGCTTCATTGAGCGGCAGTACATCGGCTGCAACGCCGACACCGAGAACGGCGCGAACAACCCGGAGTCGCTGCGTACCGGCGACCAGTGCTGGCGGTCGGACAACGCCACGATCAGCTTCCAGGGCAGCTCGACCGAGCTGATCTACCAGGAGGGAAAGGGCTGGCACGGCCGCTCCGAGGCCGGCTGGATCATCAAGCGTTTGAACAACGGCACCAACGGCGACAACAACGGCGAGTACTGGGAGCTGACGGCGACCGACGGCACGCGGTACTACTTCGGGTACAACAACCCGCCCGGTCAGAGCACCGCCACCAACTCGGTCTACACGGTCCCGGTCTACGGCAACCACGACGGCGAGGAGTGCCACCAGGCCACGTTCGCCGCGTCGAGCTGCGACCAGGCCTGGCGCTGGAACCTCGACTACATCGTCGATCCGCGCGGCAACACCTCCTCCTACTGGTACGAGCAGGAGAAGAACCAGTACGCCACCCGCGCCACCTCCACCGAGAACGTCGACTACGTCCGCGGCGGCACGCTGTCCCGCATCGACTACGGCACCTGGGATCGCGGTGCCGCAGACCGGTCGGTCAAGCCGGTCGCGCAGGTTCTCTTCGCCACGGCCGACCGGTGCCTGTCCGATTGCGGCACGCACAACGGCGAGCGCTGGCCGGACGTCCCGTGGGACAGCGAATGCAAACTCGATGCGGACTCGTGCGGTACGAACTACTCACCGACGTTCTGGTCCACCAAGCGGTTGGCGTCCATCACGACGCAGGTCTGGGACACGACGGTCTCTCCGGCGAAGTACCAGCCGGTCACGTCGTGGACGTTCGCGCACTCGTTCCCGAACCCGCACGACGGCACCAACGCGGGCCTGTGGCTGGACTCGATCGTGAAAACCGGCCTTGTCGGCGAGCCGATCACGATGCCGCCGATCACGTTCACGCCGACCCCGATGCCCAACCGGGTGCTGACCGACGTCAACCAGACGAACTCGTGGCAGCGCCTCAAGCGCCTCACCACGGAGACCGGCGCGTTCACCGACATCGAGTACACGCTGCCGGAGTGCAAGACCGGCAACCTCCCGGCGACGCCGCAGTCGAACACCAAGCTCTGTTACCCGGTCATCGGCCCGGACCCGCTGAACCCGGACGGCCCGGACATCACCGAGTGGTGGCACAAGTACCTGGTCACCAAGGTCATCGAGAACGACACCCCGCTCGCCGACTACCGGTCGCCGTCCATGGTGACCAGCTACACGTACGTGGGCACACCGTACTGGGCCTACGCGGACGACAACGGCTTCACCAAGCCCAAGCGCAGAACCTGGAGCCAGTTCCGGGGGTACGAGACGGTCGACACCCGGGTCGGCAGCGGCGCGGCGACGACGCTCAGCCGCACGACGTACCTCCGGGGTGTCGAGGGCAAGGTCGTGAAGGCCAGTCTCGGCGAGGACGTGACCGACCAGAAGGCGTTCGCCGGGATGGTGCGGGAGTCCGTCACCTACAACGGCACCGAGGCCAAGCCGCTGTCCAAGACGGTCAACGTGCCGTGGCAGTCGGAGCCGACAGCATCCCGGACCATCAACAACGACACCGTGCACGCGCGATACACCGGCACCCGGGTCGTCCACACCGGCGAGGCGGTCGGCACGAACTGGCGGGTCGGGCGGGTCGAGTCGACCATCGAAGGCACGTACGGATCGATCACCCAGGTGCAGGACGACGGCGACACGTCGGTCACCGGTGACGAGACCTGCACGGTGAACACGTACAACCGCAACACCGTCAAGCACATCGTGGCGCTGCCGAAGCAGATCACGAAGACGGCATTGGCCTGCGGTAAGACCCCGGCGTCCGCGGACGACATCGTCTCGGACACACGTACCTACTACGACGGTGCGAGCAGCGCGGACACGGTGCCCGCCTACGGCACCGTCACGAAGACCGAGGTGCTCGCCGGGTGGACCGCCGCAGGCGGTACCCAGTGGCAGACCAGCGGGACCATCGGCACGCTGGACGCGTTCGGCCGGGCGCTCAGTGTCACCGACTCGCGCGGTAACGCGATCACGACCGTGTTCACCCCGGCCTCCGGTGGCCCGACCACCGCCGAGAAGAGCACGAACGTGCTCGGCTGGTCGACGACCACGGAGAAGAGCCCGTACTGGGGCGTCACGACCAAGTCCACGGACGCCAACGGACGGGTTGCGACGATCAAGTACGACGCGCTCGGCCGGGTGTCGAAGGTGTGGGAGGTCGGCTGGGCCGAGGCGGACGCGGACAAGAAGGACAAGCCGTCCACTCGGTACACCTACAGCTTCGCGTCGGGCCGCAACGCGTATCCGCACACGAAGACGGAGACGCTGAACGCCCGCGGCAACTACCTGGCCTCGTACGAGATTCTCGACGGGTTCCTGCGCGCCCGGCAGATCCAGACGACCACCACGACCGGTCCCGACCGGGTGGTCGCGGACACGAACTATGACGAGTGGGGCCGCGTTTCGACGGTCTACGGCTCGCACGCGGAGCTCGGTGCGCCGTCCGGCGTGCTGTGGGGCGAGCCGCAGTGGTCGGTGCCGGCGGTCACCCGCACCGTCTACGACCTCGCCGGCCGCGGCACGGACACGATCTTCCTTGCCGGCGAGGGAGAGACGAACCAGGTCGAGAAGTGGCGCAGCACCATCGTCTACGGCGGCGACCGCAAAATCGTGACGCCGCCGCGCGGTGACGTCCCGACGACCTCGATCAACGACTTCCGCGGCCGTGTGATCGAGGTCCGGCAGCACACCACGGACGCCGGCGTCTCCGGTGACTACCAGGCCACGAAGTACGCGTACGACCGCAAGGGCCACCTGACGAAGGTCACCGACCCGGCCGGCAACGAGTGGACGTACGGCTACGACATCAAGGGCCGGCAGATCAGCGCCGACGACCCGGACCGGGGGCCGAGTACCACCGAGTTCGACGTGCACGACCAGGTGATCAGGACGACCGACGCACGCGGCGAGGTGCTCGCGTACTCGTACGACACCCTCGGCCGGAAGACGGGCCTGTACGACGACTCGACCAGCGGAAACAAGCGCGCGGAGTGGGTCTACGACCGGCTCGCCAGCACCGGCGCGCCGCAGGTTCGCGGCATGCTGACCCAGTCGATCCGGTACGACAACGGCAACGCCTACCGGACGCAGGTTTCCAACTTCACCACGCGCTACCAGCCGGCCGGCGTCGCCTACGTCATCCCCGCCTCCGAAGGGGCGCTGGCGGGGTCGTACTCCTTCGGCTACAGCTACGCGGGCGCGGACGGGTCGCCGACCGCGGTGACGTATCCGGCGGCGGGCAGCCTCAGCACGGAGCAGGTCACCACGGTGTACGACGCCGTGAACGGCCTGCCGGCCGGCTTGACGACGAATATCGAGCTGACCGGCGGCAGCTACGTCACGCTGCAGGAGTACACGGCGCTCGGCGAGCCGACACTGACCCGGCGGAAGACCGCGAGCGGTGTCTACGTCGAGAGCACCAACTCGTACTACGAGGACGGCACCCGCCGCTTCCAGGGCTCCAAGATCCTGACCGAGACCGGCACCGGCACGGTCTCGGACAGCACCTACGTCTGGGATCCGGCCGGCAACATCGCGTCCATCGCCGACAAGGGCGACACCCAGTGCTTCGGGTACGACAAGCTGCGCCGCCTCACCTCGGCCTGGACCCCGAAGACCGGCGTCGCCTGCGGCACCGCGCCGAGCACGGCGAATCTGGGCGGCCCGGCGCCGTACTGGACGGACTGGACGTTCGACGCGATCGGCAACCGCAAGACCGAGACGAACCACACAGCCACCGGCGACGCGACGACCACCTACACGATCCCGCCGTCCGGCGCGGACTCCGTCCGACCGCACGCGGTGACCGGCAGCAGTACCGTCACCTCCGGCGTCGCGGCACCGACCACCCGTTCCTACGGCTACGACCAGGCCGGTAACACGACGAGCCGGCCGGGCGTGGCCGGGACCCAGACCGTCACGTGGGACGCGGAGAACCGCGCCTACACCACGATCGAGGGCAACACGACCACGTCGTACGTCTACGACTCGGACGGCACCCGCCTGATCCGGCGGGACGGCATCGGGCGGACGCTCTACCTGCCCGGCATGGAGGTCCGCCTCAACCCGGACAACACCAAGGCCGCCACCCGCTACTACTCGTTCGGCGGGCAGCCGGTGGCATCCCGGACCACGGACGACATCAGCGGGCTGACCTGGTTGTTCAGCGATCACCAGGGCACCCAGAGCATCTCGATCGCGGCCGGCACGCAGGCCGTGACGGTCCGCCGCCAGAACCCTTACGGCGGCACCCGCGGCGCGGCCGTGGCCTGGCCCAACAGCAAGGGCTTCGTCGGCGGCGACATCGACCCGACCGGCCTGACCCACATCGGCGCCCGCGAGTACGACACTGCGCTCGGCCGCTTCATCTCGGTCGACCCCATCATGGACCTGACGGACCCGCAACAGTGGAACGGGTACGCCTACGCCCACAACAACCCGATCTCCTTCAGCGACCCCACTGGCCTGCGCGACTGCGACTACGCCGACTGCGGCAGCGGCGGCGAGAGCAAGGGCGACCGCGACGGCGACGGCGCCACCGACGGCGCCGCCCTCGGCCACGGCAAGCCCGGCGGCGGCCGCCTCGTCAACAACGGCGCCCGCTACACCCCGGTCGGCACCAACGCGAGGGACCGCACCCCCACGGTCGTCGAGTGGATCGAGTCCTGGAACTGCGAGATGTGGAACCCCGGAATCTACAACCGGTGCCACATCTCCGTCCGCGAGCCCGAGGAGATCATCGAAGCCGCCGCTTCTTGGTTCTGTGAATATCGGAACGAGTGCGAGATCCATGACCAGATCCGCCACGAATACTTCCTTGAGGGTGCCGAGATTCTGAGCTGGATCCCGGTCGCGGGCATTCCATTCAGCTATGCTCTCGCGAAGGATGCGTTCAAGAAGGGCGAATACTTCGGCGCCGGCATCGAGATAGTCGGCATGATCCCGGTCGGGAAAGCGGCCAAGGCTCTTAAGGTAGTCGACTGGCTTCGCGGTATCGGAAAAGGAACCGAGGCTGCCGACGATGCCGCGGACGTTGCAGGGGCATCCTGTAGAGCTTTCAACAGCTTCTCCGCTGATACCTCGGTTCTGATGGCCGACGGCTCTACCAAGCCGATCTCTGAAATTCGTGTAGGAGATCTGGTTCACGCGGAGGATCCGCTGACCGGGGAGGTGGGGGCTCACCGGGTTACCGGGGTCTGGGCGCACGAGGATGACCTCGTTGATCTCCGCCTCACCGAGGGAACGGTCACGACGACCACGGACCACCCCTTCTGGAGCGAGAGCGATCGAGGCTGGCGGCTCGCCGCCGAACTTCCACAGGGCGATCGCCTGCGAGTCGCCGGCGGCGGCACGGCAGAGGTCGTCGGAACCGCTGGTACGCTCCGGCGCACGGCCACGGCCTATAACCTGACCGTCGATCACCTGCATACCTACTTCGTGCTTGTTGGCACGAAGCCAGTTCTCGTTCACAACTGCGGTGACCAGCATGTCGCGCTCGGACTCGAGGATGAAGTGAAGGGCTTCGCCGACGACGTCGGTGCGGAACACTTCATGCGCGATACAGATTGGAAGGCTTCTGTTTGGACCGCTGCTAATCTTCTGAAGTATGATTATCCCGGTGTTCGGGTGTCCTTTACGTTGGACGGAATGCATGGTGTTGAAAATGGCGTGGAGGCTGCTGTGGGGCAATCGCTGTCCAGGAATGCTCGGCAGATCGGCGGTGCTACTGACTTGGAGCTTGCGTTCTTCAACGATGCCGGAACTCTTGGAAAGGTTGACTTCTATATCGGCGGTGTCAAGCAGGAGAACCCTTTCAAATAGGCTAGGAGGTGTTCTGGATGAAATTTCCGCTCAGATATAATCGGCGCTTCAAGGTGTGGTCATACCAGGTGAGTCACAATGTCCTCCTGCTCAGGAGTAATAGTGGGCGGGGCTTTGTCGACCGTGTCGACGTGATGTTCAGGGACGTGGCGGCCTTCCGGCTACGACGTACCTATGAAAACCTGGCCGTCGATCTCGTGCCGGCGAGTGACGCCTTCGGCCTTCTCGGGGGCGACATGGAGACTGTCGAATTTGACTCGTATGTCTTCTCTGTCGGTGCAGTGGGAGGGGTATCGGGCTTTGTTGTCGCAGGAACCTGTCACTTCGCCGAAGATGATATGGAGTACGGCGAACCCAGTGCGATTGATCATTCTGAATTCGCGAGCCGGGTGACGCGCTCCGGTAACTTCCCGTAGCACTGTGCGGGTGTGGCCGGGTGGTGTCGCAGAGCCGTAACTACTCAGGTCCGCTAATTACGGGGATCCATGGCTGGCCGGACGTGAGTTGGACGAGGGCGTCGTAGAGGTTGATGCTGTGTTTGGTGGCGGTGGCGAGGTATGAGCGCAGGTGGCAGAGTGTTCGGCGCCGGTGAGGGTCCGCATGCTGCCGGAGATTTTCTGCCGGATTTTGACCATGCGAACTTCGCGTTCGGCCGCGTTGTTGTCGAACGGGCAGTCTCGCGGGTTTCGGGCAAAGCGCAGGTAGTCGTCGATGCGGTCAGGCATCCGGCGGGCCAGCGCGGCCAGTTTCCTGCCGATCTGGGTGTCCTGGCTGGTGTGGTCCTTGACCCCGACCAGGGCAGCGTGGCGGAACGAGGCGATCCCGGCGGCCAGAACCTGCCTGGATGACGGTTGGCGTAGAGAACCGCCATCGTCCACTAAGGAAGGCCGTCTTCACGTACCGGTACCTGACTCACGCGTACTGTGACCTGCGACAGCAAAGATCAACTAACTTTGCTTTGGCTCTGGGTGGTGTCGCGAGGATTTCGCGTGAGATCGAGATGGTGTTTGTGGCGCCGCCGGTTGCGGGATTGTGTGATCTGCGGCGGTTCGGCGGGATATCATGCTCCGACTCCGTCCAGGCCCTTGGAGAGCAGGTAGCTGCCGTGACCGAACGCCCCCGGACGCTACTTGCCGCTGCCCGGCCGGAGGTCCAGCGGGACATCTACGGGTTCTACGACCGCCTCCGCGACGCCGATCCCTGCTACTGGGACCGTGTCCTCAGCGCCTGGGTGGTGACCAGCCATGAACTGGTCAGCGCCGCCGCGAACGACGCCCGCCTGTCCTCCGTCCGGTTCCCGGATCCGGAGGACGTGACGAGCGACCTCCGCGATTTCGCCACCGTGATCAGCCGGACCATGCTCTACCGGGACGCGCTGGAGCACACCCGCCTTCGCAAGGCGGCCAGCCGCACCTTCACGGCCCGGTCCGTCGAGGCGCTGCGGCCGATGATCACGCAGGCGGTCCACGAGATCATCGACGACGTGCTGCCGCGCGGGCGGATGGACATGGTGGCCGATCTCGCGGTGCCGTTGCCGTTCAACGCGATCTGCGCGCTCGTCGCCGTACCGGCGGGGGATCGTGAGCGGTTGCTCTCCTGGTCGAATGACGTGGCGGTTGCCTTCGGCAACGCGCGGCTGACGGCGGAGGAGAAGGCGGCCACGGATCGTGGGATCCGTGGCATGGCCGAGTATTTCGACACGCTGATCGACCGCCCGGAGGCGCTGCTGCGCGCCGGCGACCTGGACCGGGACGAGGCGGTCGCGAACACGATCCTGCTGCTGCTCGCCGGCCACGAGACCACCACGCACTTCCTCGGCAACGCGCTCCTCGCGCTGCTGCGGAACCCGGGCCAGATCCCGGCGCTCACCGAGGACCCGGCGACCGCGCTCGAGGAGTTGCTGCGCTACGACAGCCCGCTCCCGATGATCCTTCGCCGCGCCACCGAGGACCTGGAGCTCGGCGGCAAGCGGGTCGAGAAGGGACAGCCGATCCTGCTGGTCTGCGGCGCCGCGAACCGGGACGGCGCCGCGTTCCCGGACCCGCACACGCTCGACCTCGCCCGCACCGGCCCGGCCCGGCACCTCGCCTTCGGCCACGGCCGGCACTTCTGCATCGGTTCCGGCCTGGCCCGCCTGGAGGGCGACATCGTCCTCCGCGCACTGCTGAACCGCCTGCCCGGCCTGCGGCTCGCGGACAACGACACGGAGCCGGCCTGGCGGCCCAGCCTCAACTTCCGCGGCCTCGACCGCCTCATCGTGGAGTGGGACGCCCGTCAGATCTGATTCCACATCATTTTCCCGCTTCCGGCGTGGCCGGTTCCCGGTGCTCCCGCGGGCACCGGTCGGCCGCGGGCGGCCTCCCTGCCGGTGGGGCGGGTGGTCCCGGAAAACCCCGTTGCGCGCGGCGGCCGGAGGCGGCATCGTGGCGGGATGGCGGAGCAGCGTGTGGTCGGGTTCGGTGGGATGTTCCTGAAGCCGGAGGACGACCCGCGCACGGCGGGCAATCCGGTCGGTGAGCTGGCCACGATCCGGGAGTACCTGACGAACTACCGGCTCACGCTGGAGCTGAAGTGCCGTGATCTGACGCCGGAGCAGCTGGCCACGCGGTCGGTGCCGCCGTCCACGATGAGTCTGCTCGGCCTGGTGCGGCACATGGCCCGGGTCGAGCACAACTGGTTCCACCGGGTGCTGCGCGGCCACCGGGACGTGCCGCGCATCTACTGGAGCCCGGACGACGAGGACCTCGACTTCGACGAGGTGACGGGCACCCCGGAGGCGGTCGCGGACGCGTTCGGGTCGTGGCGCGCGCAGGTCATCGACGCCGACGCCTGGCTGGACGGGATCACCGAGGCCGACCTGGGCACCGAGAAGGTCACCGCGCACGGCGAGCCGGTCGCGGTCCGCGACGTCCTCATTCACATGATCGAGGAGTACGCCCGGCATTGCGGCCACGCCGATCTGCTGCGCGAGTGCGTCGACGGCCGCACCGGCCAGTAGTGGCCCTTGATCAGCGGCGCGCGCCGGCCAGGATGTAGGCGAGGCCGCGGGCGTAGTAGTCCTCCTCGTCCGCGAGGCCGAGGAAGTGGTCCGCGGTCTCGGTCAGGTGGGGGTAGGCGGCCGGGTCGAGCGACTTCAGCCGGCCGCGCTTCGCCGTGACCAGCGCTTCGCGCGCGGCCGGGTCGTGCACGGCGAGGTCGCCGGGGCGGTTGACGGCCAGGTTGACGATGCCGTTGAGGATGAACATGCTCAGCTGGGCCGCGGCGATCGGGGAGTGGCCCTCCGCGCGGAGCAGCCCGATGGTGCGTTCGGAGAGCGTGATGCCGGCGTCCGTCCGCATGAAGCGGACCGGCGTGATCCCGGCCAGGCCGGGGTGTGCGAGCAGCGCCCGCAGCAGGCCGGCCGCCATCGCGTCCAGGCCGTCGGCCTCCGGCGGGACGGCCTCGGACAGCAGCCGTTCGACCAGCTCGTCGAGCAGCGCGTCCTTGTCCTTGAAGTGCCAGTAGAGCGCCATCGGCGTGACCTTGAGGTCGGCCGCGAGCTTGCGCAGCGACAGCGCGTCGACGCCGTCCCGGTCCGCGATCGCCATCGCGCCGTCGAGGATCTGGCCGCGGTCGAGGCGGGCGGAGGCGGGCGGTCGTGGACTCACGTGATCACTTTACACCGTAGAGGGGAGTGGTCTACAGTCACCGACTGTACGGTGTAAATTTACGGCGTACAGTTGAGAGTGGAGGACAGCCATGTCACAGACCGTGCTCGTCACCGGGAGTTCGTCCGGCTTCGGCCGCGCCGCGGTGCACCGCTTCCTCGACCAGGGATGGAACGTCGTCGCCACGCTGCGCGACCCGTCCCGCTGGACCGGCGCGCCGGACGGTCGGCTGCTCGTCACCGCGCTGGACGTCCGCGACACGGCCTCGGTGCTGGCGGGCGTGGCCGCGGCGGTGGAGCGGTTCGGCCGGATCGACTGCGTGGTCAACAACGCGGGCGTCGGCCTGTTCGCGGTCTTCGAGGGCACGCCGGAGCGGATCATCGAGGACGTCGTCGACACGAATCTGTACGGGCCGATGCGCGTCATCCGCGCGGTGCTGCCCCACTTCCACCGGCAGGGCGGCGGGCGGATCGTCAACGTCACGTCCAGCAACGTCACCGTCCCATCCACGCTGATGGCGGCCTACAGCGCGTCCAAGGGCGGGCTGCACGGCTTCTCCGAGGCGATCAGCTACGAGCTGAGCCTCCGGAACGTCGAGGTCAAGGTGGTCGAGCCGGGGCTCTCCCCGGGCACCAACTTCGTCGGGCAGACCACCGCGCGGTTCGGCTCCTCCGAGGTGCCGGCGCCGTACGCCGCCTACGTCCAGGAGCGGGCGGCCACGTTCGACGCGCCGCCGCCGCCCGGATACTTCGCCACCGACGACGACGTCGCGGCCGCGATCCACGAGGCGGCCGTCGACGAGACCGGCCGGTTCCGCTGGCGGGTCGGCGCCGACGCGCTCGACTTCGCCCGCGCCCGCCAGGCCTCCGACGAGGACTACGACGCCTGGCGCCGCTCCCACTTCGCACCGGCGCGGTGAGATCCGGCCCGGCCGGGGCTGCCCCGGCCGGGCTCCGGCACCCGGGGGGTCAGACGGGGAAGGTGCCGCGGCGCCACTGCCAATGGCGGCCGGAGCGGAGGTGGTCGATGACGGCACGCTGGAGCGCGGTGTCGCGCGGCAGCCGGTCGAGCGGCGTGGTCAGCGAGCGGAACACGAAGCGGCGCACCTCCAGGTCCGCGTCCAGCCCTTCCGGCGCCTCGTACGGATCGAGCGTGAACCGGTCCTGGAACCGGATGATGTTCGAATCCGCCGGCAGGTACTCGCGCAGCTGCGGGTCGAGCAGCCACGACCCGCAGGAGAACGCGGTGTAGGACTCGTCCGGGAAGTGCCGCGGGAAGAACGCGCGCCCCGCGTCCAGCGACGCCGTGATCGCCTCCGGCGTGAGCGGACCCGCGTCCGGGATGTGCAGCCCGATCGTGCCGTCGCCACGGTGGTGCTGCAACCGGCCCAGCTCGTAGAGGCCACCGCGCACGTGCAGCGTCAGCCAGGCCTGCATGACCGGCCAGCCCTCGCGGTTCATCCGGCGATCGATCGCGAGGTTGCGGCCCAGGTCGGCCAGCGTCGCCCAGGACACGGCCTCGGGCACGCCGTGCGCGCGGTGATAGTCCAGGGCGACGCCGGTCAGCGCCAGGTACGCGTACACGTAGAGGTGCCGCCAGGCCGGGCCCCGGTCGCGCGGCAGCTCCGGGCCGGGCAGCAGCCAGTCGTAGCCGCCGAGGTCCGCCCGGACCAGCGCGATCGAGCGGTCCAGCAGCCAGCGGAGCTCCGGCTCCCACCGGTCGGAAGGCCAGCCCGCCATGATCTCGGCCGCGTCGTCCGGCCGCACCGCCAGCCGGTCGAGCATCGCGGGCCCGTCCGCGCGATCGGGCAGCGGCGCCGACGGAAGGTCACCGGCGATCCGGTGCACGCGTGCGATGTCCTCGACCGGCACGCCGAGCCGGGCCGCGATGTCCTCGGAGTTCACGCGGACGACCCTACCGGCCGTGGCCGGATCGGGGGACGCCGCGATCATGGAGACTTCAGGCGTGCTCCAGCACCTCGCGCAGCCGGGCCGCGAACTCCGGCGGCTTGCCCGCGTAGCCGAAACCGCCGCCGAGGAAGCCGCCGTGGTGGCTCGGGAACACGGTCGCGCCCTGGCCCAGCAGCGCGGCCGTGGCCAGCGCGGTCCTGCCCGTGTATGTGTCGCCGGTCTCCTCGCCGACCGCGATCACCACCCGGGTGGACGCGCCGGTCAGCGCGGCCACGTCCGGCCGGTAGTCGGTGATCGCCCAGGACGCCGCGGACAGCAGCGGGTCCTCGCGGGTGCCGTCGTCGTCGGCCGGCATGCCGAACGCGGCCGGGTCCGGCGCGGGCTGCGCGAAGTAGTCCTCGGTGAACTCGCCCTGCCAGGACGTCATCGCCATGAACGCGGCCATCCCGGCGCCCCAGCCACCCTTCTGATACGCATCGTGGAACGCGTTCCGCGCCCGCTCGGCCGCGGCCGCGTCCGGCAGCACCGAGTTGATCGGCGGCTCGTGCGCCACCAGCGTCACCACGTCGCCCGGGTGGCGGGTGACCAGCTCCAGCCCGGTCACGGCGCCGCCGCTGCTGGCGAAGATCTCGACCGGCCCGGCGCCGAGCGCCTCGATCAGCAGGTGCAGATCCTCGGCCTGGCGCTGCGGCGTGTGTGTCACCTCGCCGTCCGTGCGGACGCTCCGGCCCAGCCCTCGCGGGTCGTAGGTGACCACGGTCCGGTCCGGGAAGTGGCTCGCCAGGTCCTCGAAGCCCTCGGCTGACATCGGTTGCCCGATCATCAGCAGCACCGGGCGGCCCTCCGCCGGGGGCAGCGGCCCACGCACGTCATATGCCAGCTCGGCGCCGGGCACGGCCAGCGTCCGCGTCTGCGTCGTCATGCGCCCGAGCCTACGTCCGCCCGGGGGAACGCGGGGGGCGGAATCGCGCACGGTCCCCGTAGGGGGCCGCCCACGCCACATCGCCCACCTCGCTCCGGCTGGCACGCCGGCGCGGGCGCTAGGCTTTGCGGGTGCCGAACCCGTCGCCGCTGCTGCTCGTGCTGGACGGGAACAGCCTGATTCACCGGACCTACCACGCGGGCGCGGGGGATCCGGGCGACCTGGAGGCGTGGGCACTGCGCGGTTTCGCCCGGTATGCCGCCCGGGCGGTCTCCCGGCTGCGGCCGGACGCGATCGTGGTCGGCTTCGACTGCCCGGAGTCGTCCTCGCGCCGGCTCGACTACCCGGCCTACAAGGCGCAGCGGCCGGACAAACCGGGTGACCTGGTCGCCCAGCTGGCCGCCGCGCCGGAGCTGCTGCGCGCGGCCGGGCTCTGCACCGTGATCCCGGCCGGGTTCGAGGCGGACGACGTGCTGGCCAGCTCCGCCGCGCACGCGCGCCGGGCCGGGTGGCGCTCGATCCTGATGACCAGTGACCGGGACGCGTTCGCGCTGATCGACGACGTGACCTCGGTGCTGCGGCTGCGCAACGGCGGCTTCGGCGAGGCCGTGCTGATCGACGCGGCCGGGCTGCACGAGCTGTGCGGCGTGCATCCGCACCAATACCTGGACTACGCGGCGCTGCGCGGCGACCCGTCGGACAACCTGCCGGGCGTGCGCGGCTTCGGCGCCGCGATCTCGGCCCGGCTGCTCGCGGCGCTCGGCACGGTCGACGCGGCCTGGGACGATCTCGACACCGGCGGCCGGGCCGTGCGCGCGGCCGTGGGCGAGGTGGCGGCCGACCGGCTCGCCGCGCCGGAGTCCCGCGACGTCGTGGCCCGTAACCGCCGCCTGATGCGCATGCGCACCGACCTGCCGATCCCGCACCTGGACGGCGCCCGGCTGCCGCTGGACACCGCCCGGGTCCGCGCGGCCCTCGGTGCCGGCGGCCTCACGCTCGGTCCGGCGCTCTGGTCGCTGACCACCCGCCGCACGGTGGCACCCCGCACGCCGGAGCCGCACCCGCCGGTCTTCCGCCGCCCGGTGCGGCACCGCCGCGAACCCACGCCCGGGCAGCTGTCGCTGTTCTGACGGGCACGCGGCTCGTCACCACCGGCTGGAGACCCCACGGTCCACGGCTCGCGCCGCCGATATCGAACTGCCACCTCCATTCCTCGTGACCGCGCGACTCGCCGGCACCCCGCGGCCGGGCCCGGGGCGCCGACCGCGGGGGCGCCGCGACTCACAGCCCGAATGCCAGCAGTACGTGCCCGTGCGGGCTCGCATACGTCGGGTAGTAGCCGACCTGCACGTACACCATGCCGTTGGACACCACCGCGCCGCCGTTGCCGGAGAGCCCGCCGCCGAAGCCGGTCAGCCCGTTCACGCCGGCGAACTCGCGGACCGTGTCGAACGTCCACAGCACCGCGCCGGTCCGCGCCGAGTAGATCCGCATCTTCCCGTCCTGGCTGCCCTCGTACACCAGGCCGGGACTGCTCGTCACGGCCGGTGTGTGCGCGAGCGCGCAGGCGTCCGGGAACGCGGCCGAGCCGCCGGTGGTGCAGCCGTCCGCCGGGTTCGGCGTCCGCCACAGCAGCGCCCCGTCCGCCGGGTTCAGCGCGAAGAGCGTGCCGGGATCCGCGAACCACGTGGCCACGTACAGCCGCTGCCCGTCGTAGCTGCTGCCCCACTGGATGCCGGAGATGCCGCCGCTCGGGAACGGCTCGGACAGCTGCCGCCGCCAGGAGACCGCGCCGGTCGACGCGTCGAAGACGTGGTAGACGCCGCTCTTCTGGCCGACGCCGACCATGGTGCGCCCGTCGACCCGGAACAGGTTCGGCGTGGCGCCGATGTCGTAGTCGAGCGCGGTGCCGTCGGCCAGGCCCGGGCAGTAACCGGCCGCGTCCGGCTCGTTGCACAGCGCCCGCCAGGTGTCCGCGTTCGTGACCTGCTGCTTCCACCGCACCGCGCCGGTCCGCGCGTTCAGCGCCAGCAGCGAGTCGAAGTCGCCCGCGCTGCCGGTGTAGTTCTGGCCGGTCCCGACGTACAGCGTGCCGGTCTTCGGGTCGATGACCGGGGAACTCCAGACGCCCGCGCCGGACGGCTCGAAGCGTGCCGCGCCGCTCGGCCAGGTGCCGGTCTGCTGCGGCTCCGGCACCGTGTAGTAGCGCCAGACCTGCGCGCCGGTCCGCGCGTCGAGCGCGTCGATGTGCCCGCGGAACGTGCAGCACGGGTAGTCGGTGCCGCCCGTGTTCTCCCCACTGGACGCACCGATGTAGATCTTGCCGTCGTAGTGGAGCGGCGAGCTGGTGTGGATGCCCGCCGGATGGGTCTCCGTGTCGCGCGCCCACCGGACCCGGCCGGAGCGCGCGTCCAGCCCGTAGACGTAGCCGCGGCTGTCACCGAAGAACACCGCGCCGGCCGCGACCGTGGGACCGCCCAGCACGAAACCGACGCCGGCGCCAGGGTCGACCGAGGACGTCGCGAACGTCCAGCGGGTCGCGCCGGTCCGCGCGTCCAGCGCGTAGAACACCCCGTCCGGGCCGCCGAAGTAGATGACGCCGTCCACGACCGCGGGCTGGCTCTTCGCCGGCATCTCGCTGTCCGGGTAGGCGAACGCCCACTTCAGCTTGAGCTTCCCGGCGGTGGCCGGGGTGATCCGCCGCTCGTCCGGGTTGTGCCGGGAGCCGCGGAGGTCGCCCTGCCAGGTCGGCCAGTCACCGGAGTCTCGCGTCACCGCGGCGGCCGGGTCCGCGGTGACCGCGAGAAGTGGCACCAACGCCGCGATCGCGGCGAAACGGCGTAAGAATCGCATGTCCATCACCCCCGTACGGCGGTGTGGCGTGCGCCACAGTGGACCGCCTCGCTCAGGGTAAATGACGATCATGTTCGATGTCTTTACCCCTAGAGTGCCACGTAGACCAGCTTCACCTTCTCCTTGTCGACGCCCGGCACACCGGACCCGCCGAAGACCTCCAGCCGTACCGTCCAGGTCGTCGACGTCACGTCGCCGTACAGCATGCCGAGCTGCGCCTTGAACGCGGAGCAGTCCCGGTAGATGGCGATCTTGTCCTTGACCGGTCCCGGATGCGGCACCGCGCTGCCGACGCACAGCACCTTCTTGGCGCCGCCGGGACCGAACGCGGTCCACCGGTACCGCGTGCCCGGCACCGCCTTCTTCGCCTGCACGCCCTTGCCCACGAAGTCGATCCACACCGGCTCGCCGTGCAGCGACTGCTTCGTCAGCGGCCCGGCCGGCTTCGTGATCGTCGCGGTCGGCGGCGCCAGCACGCCCGCCTGTGCCGCCGTCGCACTCAGCGTCGCCGCCATTACTCCCGCCGCGACTGCCGCGATGGCTCTCATCTCGTCCCCCTGTCGTGATGTCCACCGGACCCGCCGGCCCGGCCCTCCCAGCTCAGCCCGCCGCCGCACGCCGCCACCCCCGAACCCGCAGAAACTGGCCGTACGGCGGATGGCCCGCCGACCGGACGGATCGAAAGTCACGGGAGAGTCCTCCGGCGCCTGTCGCGCTTGCCCGTGGCGGCGAGCGCGAGTGCGCCCAGGAGGACCAGCGCGAGACCGAGCACGAACAGCACCGTCGCCCGGCCGCCCGTGATCGGCAGGCCACCGCCGCCACCGCTGCCCTTGGGCAGCGCCGCGGTCAGCGTGCGCGTCTCCCCGGCCGGATCGACGCCCCGCGCGAGCAACGTGACCACCCCGTCCGGCGGCCTTGCGACCGCGGCGAGCCGCCCGTCCGCGTCCGCGACCGGCCCCGTCAGCGCGACCGGGCCCATGAGCGCGACCGGGCCCGCACCGCCCCGGCGATAACCGGCCACCACCACCGACGAGTGCGGCAGGAATCCGTCCCCACCGACCTCGATCCGCCCGCCGTGCCGTTCAACCATGAGATCAACAGCCTTCGCCGGTACGCGGTACGGAGCCCTCGGCGCTCCCGCCGTGACCCGGGCCGGAGCGTAGGCGGGCACGCTCGTCCCGTTCGACCGCACGCCCACCCGATAGGAAACCCCGGCCCGCACACCCAGCACGCACCCGAACGTCCGCCAGTCCAGCGTGCCGCAGTTCCCGCCACCCGGCTCCGCGAAGGCGACATAGTTCGCCACCCCGGTATCCACCGGCGGGTTCTGCCAGCTCGCCCGAATCGACGACACCCCCGCCACCGCCACCACGTCCACCGGCGGATCCGGCGCCGCGGCCGATTCCGGCGCCGCGGCCGGGGCCGGGCTTGGTTCGGTGGTCGTGGTCGGCGGCGGTGCCGTCGTGCCGAGAAGCAGGGTCGCGAGCCCGGTAGTCAGCGCCGTTCGCAGCATCACACCAGACAAAATAGACAAATTGCCTGAAGTGCCGGGTCAGCCGCGCCGTTCGCACGTCCGCCGGTGATGCAGTGAGGATCTGCCGGGATACGGCGGTTTTGTCCGTCCGCGGTAGCGTTACCGGCCATGGAGACGTTTCCCAACAACTGGGGGCGCTGGGGCGAGGACGACCAGCTCGGCGCCGTCAACCTCATCACCGCCGAGGCGCGTGCGCGCGGTGCGGCCGAGGCGCGGACCGGCCGGACCGTGTCGCTGGCGCGGGTCACACCGATCGCGCCGCTGACCGGCGGGCCGATGCTGACGTCGATGGGTGCGGCCTCGACCGGCGTGCAGACCATCATGATGTTCACCGGGGACGCGCCGATGGCGATGGCCGAAGTCATGATCGTGACGACGCACCACCCGGAGATCACCCACCTGGACGGACTGTCGCACATGGTCGCCGACGGGCAGGTCTACCCGGGCATCGCGCGGGCCGACAGCTCCGGCCCGACCGGGGTGCGGCACGGCTCGGCGGACGCGTTCGGCGACGGCATCCTGACCCGGGGCGTGCTGCTCGACCTCGCGCCCGGCGGCACGCTGCCGGACCACCACCCGGTCACCGCGGACGACCTGGACGCGGCCGCGGTACGCGGCGGAGTCGACGTCCGGTCCGGCGACGCGCTGATCGTCCGCGCCGGCTGGGACCGGGCGACCGCGGGCGACCGGAACCTGCCCGGCATGACGTCCGGCGCGGTGCGCTGGATGCACGACCACGGGATCTCGCTGTACGGCGGCGACATCGGCGACGCCCGCCCGCCCATCCCCGGCGACGTCCCCGGCGCGCTGCACCGGCTGGCCCTGACCCGGCTGGCCATCCCGCTGCTCGACGGCGTCCGGGCCGAGGAACTCGCCGCGGTCTGCGCCGAGCTGGGCCGCTACACGTTCATGCTGGTCGTGGCCGTGCCGCGGATCGCCGGCACGACCGGGCTGCCGGTCAACCCGATCGCGGTCTTCTGACATGCGGGCCGTCGTGAGCCCCGATAGCATCGGGGCATGCTGACGGCCAGGAAGTCGAGCTTCTGGCGCAACCGGTATGACATCGGTGCGGACGGCAGGGTCGTGACCACCTGGAGCAGCTCGTTCTGGCGTCAGGGCGGCGACTTCGAGCTGGACGGCCGGCCCTACCGGGTGCGCAGCTCCGTCATGGGCCGCTCGTTCACGATGACCGACGGCGGTGGCAACCCGGTCGCGGAGGCGAGCCGGGTCGGCCGCAAACGCTGGACCGTCACCGCCGGCGGCCGCACCTACCACTTCCGCCGCACCTCGTTCTGGAGCGGCGACCAGGAACTCCACGACGATGCCGGCCACCAGGGCTCGATCCGCCGCACCGGCTTCTGGCGCACCGGCGTCGTCGCCGACCTCCCCGGCCTCCCACCCCCGGTCCAGGTCTTCGTCCTCGGCGTCGTCATCTCCATGTGGAACGCCGAACAGGCCGCGGCCACCAGCGGCGGCTAGCACATCCCCACGACCGGCAGGTCCAAGACCAACAAGTTCGAGACCGGCAAGTTCAAGACCGGCAAGTTCAAGACCGGCAAACCTTTCTTCCCGCTTCCGGCGTGGTCGCGTTGCGAGTGCTCCCGCGGGCACCGGTCGTCGCCAGGGCTCCTCCCTGCATGTTGAGTGGGTGGCCGGGAAAACCCCACCACAGGAGTCGCGTTCCGCGGCTGCGGCCGCCCGGGAACGCGGCTTCCGCCGCGCCCGCGTTCCCGGCGGCGCCCCGAGCGCGAAGGTGGCGGGCCGGGAACGCGGCGGGCGGCTGGAGACCGCGGCGCGGGAGATCGCGGTCTTTTCTCAGCCAGTCACCTGGCCGGTTCTGATGCCGTGGGTGGAGCGGGGCGCCGGCGAAGAGGCGGGTCGGGATCGTGGCGCGGCAGGAAGCCGCGGCGCGGGGGACCGCGGTTCTTTTCAGCCAGTCACCTGGCCGGTTCTGATGCCGTGGGTGGAGCGGGGCACCGGCGAAGAGGCGGGTCGAGATCGTGGCGCGCGGCAGGAAGCCGCGGCGCGGGGGACCGCGCGGTTCTTCTCTCGGCCACCCACTCGACCGGCTCCGCCGCCGCGGGCGGAGCGGAGCGGAGTCGCAGCCCTCGGCGCGGTTTGCCCGCTCCGAGCATGAGGGCCGGACCGTGCCGGAAGCGGGAAGATCCCGAATGTGGTCTGTGGTCTTCCAAGGTTTCTCGCGTGTCCGGCGGCGATCCGGCCATAATGGATCGCCGTCGATGGCGAGAGGTGGGGCGGGCTCATGTCACGTCTTGTCGTGCGGGTGCTTCCCGCCGCGCTGCTGGTCCTGTCAAGTCTGACGGCGACCGAAACGCAGGCCCATGCCGGAGCCTCCCGAGCCCAGCCGCAAGCCCGAACGCAGACCCAGACCGCCGGCTGGACCGCGCCGTTGAGCACGCGTGGGCGCTACATCGTGGACGCCGCCGGTGAGCGCTTCAAGCTGAAGTCCGGGAACTGGCACGGTGCGAGCGGCACCTGGAACGGTGAGGGTGACGCCGCGGCCGACGCGAACCATCACGCCGGCGAGAACGCGCACCGGATCCCGATGGGGCTGGATCGGGCGCCGATCGACGAGATCGTGGCGAGTTTCGCGGAGCTGGGGCTGAACAGCGTGCGGCTGCCGTTCTCGAACGAGATGATCAGGGATGTGCGGCCGGTCGCGGACGCCGACGTGGCCGCGAACCCGCAGCTGCGCGGCCGGACGCCGCTGCAGGTGTACGACGCGGTCGTGACCGCGCTGACCGGCGCCGGGCTCGCGGTGATCCTGAACAATCACACGAACACCACCCGCTGGTGCTGTGGCGTCGACGGCAACGAGCGGTGGAACTCCGCGCAGGCCGCGGCCGTGTGGGAGCAGGACTGGGTGTTCATGGCGGCCCGCTACCGCGGCAATCCACGGGTGGTCGGCGCGGACCTCTACAACGAGGTGCGTCGCGACGTGCTGGACGACCCGAACTGGGGGCTCGGCGACGCGCACGACTGGTTCGCCGCGTCGCAGCGGGCCGGGGAGCGGATCCTGGCCGAGGGCAACCCGAACCTGTTGATCATCGTGGAGGGCATCAACTGGTACGGGCTGCCGGTCGACGGTTTCGACCACGGCCGGCCGACGCTGACGCCGGTGGCCCGGTTGTCACACACGCTCACCATCTCCGGCAAGCTCGTCTACTCCGCGCATTTCTACGACTACACCGGCTCGCGGCACAGCGGCGCGACCGGGATCGGCGAGACGACCGACCCGCGCTACCGCGACCTGAGCCGGGACGAGCTGTTCGCGACGCTCTACCGGGAGGCGTTCTACGTGGCGGCCGAGTCCGGCCGGCACTTCACGGCGCCGGTGTGGATCAGCGAGTTCGGCGTGGGCCCGGGCACCGGCACGGCACAGCGCGCCTGGTTCGGTGCCTTCGTCGACTACCTGATCCAGCGGGACGCGGACTTCGCGTACTGGCCGATGGCCGGCTGGACGGAGGCACGGGTCGGCAACGGCTGGGCACTGATCCACTGGGACCGGTCCGGCACCCGGAGCACGGTCCGGGACGGCGGCGACTGGCGTGCCACCGACTGGAACCGGCTGGTCGCCGCGCCCGGCCTCACCGGGCCGGTCGCACCGGTCGCGCGCTGGTCGATGCTCAGCCCGGACCACGGCGACTTCGTGCAGTCGCCGCGCATGCGGGCGGCCGGCGACTGGGACGCCGGCGCGCGCAAGGCCGCCTGCCCGGACGGTCAGCGCCTGATCGGCCTGAGCGGCGGCGGCAACCGCGGCCTGTGCACGGACTCCGGCGGCGCCGCCCCGGCGGGCGCATTCGCGGTGGTCAGGGACGAGCGGCACGTCGACCCGGACTGGGCCGGCGGATACACCAAGTTCCAATGCCCTGCCGGGCACGTGATGACGGGGTACGCCGTGCGTGGCGCCGCCGTCTCCAGCGTGCTGTGCACGGCCGCACCGGTCGGGTTCGGCGCGGGCCGGACGGTCTGGTTCGACCGCGGCGACAACCGGCCGGCCGGCGACCCGGGCGGCGAGTTCGCGCACCAGCGCCACAAGGGCCAGTGCACCGACGGCGAGTACGCGGCCGGCGTCGCCTTCACCCGCCGGATCGGCTCGTCCGGCGCCCCGGCCGCGCTGCTCTGCCGCCCGCTGGGCTGATCACGCGGCCTGCTGGCTGATCACGCGGCCTGCTGCGCTGCTCGGGCGGCCTGCTGCGCTGATCACGCGGCCTGCTGCGCTGCTCGGGCGCTGATCGCGCGGTCAGAGCCAGTCGTGCTCCCGCGCGTACCGCGCCGCCTCGTGACGCGTCTGCGTCTGGGTCTTCTGCATCGCGCTGGACAGGTAGTTGCGGACCGTGCCCGGGGCCAGGTGCAGCCGGGCCGCGATCTCCACCACCGAGTAGCCGCCGCCGGTCTCGCGCAGCGCGTCCAACTCCCGCTCGGTCAGCGGGCAGTCGTCGATCACCGCGAGCGCGGAGACGTCCGGGTCGATCCAGCGCCGCCCGGAGTGCAGCGTGCCGATCACCGACGTGATGTGCGCCGGCTCCGCGGACTTGCTGACGAATCCCTGCACGCCCAGCCGCAGCGCCTTGCGCAGCACCCCCGGCCGCGCGTGTCGGGTCAGCATCAGGATCACCTGCTCCGGCCGGGCGCGGCGAATCTCCGCGACCGCGCCGAGCCCGTCCACGCCCGGCATCTCCAGGTCGATGACGAGCACGTCCGGCCGGTGCCGCAGCGTCTCCTCGATCGCGGACGCGCCGTCGGACGCCTCCGCGAGCACGGTGATGTCGCCCTCCATCGGCAGCAGCGCGGCCATCGCCTTGCGCAGCAGCGCCTCGTCGTCGGCCAGCACCACGGTCGTCATCGCGGCTCCTCCCAGGTCGCGGCGGTGGTGAAGAGCCCGTCCCGCTGCTGGGCGACCAGCGAGCCGCCGTCGTCCGCGACCCGCTGCCGCAGCGCGGACAGCCCGCGTAACTCCGCCGGTGCGTCCCGGGCGCCTGCGTCCCGGGCGCCGTCGTTGACGATCGTGATGCCGGAGCCGGTGAGCGTGATCCGTACCTCGGTGGCGTCCGCGTGCCGGAGGATGTTCGTGGTCGTCTCGCGCAGCACCTGGCCGAGCAGCGGGCGCGCGCCCTCACCCGCGCCGTCCACGGTCACCCGGATGCCGGCCGCCTCGAACAGGTTCTTCGCGTTCTCCAGCTCGACCGTCAGGTTGAGCCGGCGCTTCGCGTACACCAGTTCCTTGGTCTGGGTGATCGTGTCGCTGACCAGCGCGTGGATCTCCTGCAACTCCTCCTCGGCCCGCGCCGGATCGGTCCGGACCAGCTTCCGCGCGAGCGCGGTCTTCAACTTCACCACGTGCAGCGTGTGCCCCTGGATGTCGTGCAGGTCGCCGGCGAAACGCACCCGCTCGCGCGCCACGGCCAGCTCCGCCTCCCGCTCGCGGGACTCCTCCAGCTCCTCGACCACGTCGTAGAACCGCTTGTTCGGGAACATGAACCCGGCCACCACCGCGGTCACGGCGGTCGGCAGCAGCACGTACCGCACCAGCGTGCCGGGCATCTCCCCGCCGTACAGCAGCGGGTGCAGCGCGCCCACGACCCCGATGTAGGCCGGCAGCGCGATCGCGGCCGCGCGCCGGAACCGGGGCAGCCGCGGCACCAGGTGCGAGCCCACGATGCACAGCCCGAAGTACGACGTCGGGCTGTCCAGCCACAGCGCGCCGACCGGCCACAGCACCACGGTCACGACCAGGCACGGCACCGCCACCCGGAACAGGTCCTGCGCGGTCCACCGCTCGAACGCCACCACCGCCGCGATCAGGCCGGTCGACAGGATCGCCACCTGCCACCAGGACGTGGCGTCCAGCGCCAGGGTCAGCGCGCCGGTCCCGACGATCGGCGGCAGGCCGGTGATCAGGTTGAGCGTGCGCAGCTGCCCCCGGGTCGCGGTCGCGCGATCGAACGTCATGCGCATGCGGCCTCCCTCGGTCCGGCGGCGGAGTCACCGCCCAGTATCGGCCGGGTTCGCGGCACCCGGCAGTGACACCGTGTCATGTCCCGGTGGTGACGTGGGCACACTGCCCGGAGACGCCGGAAACCGGTGGAATCGACGGCATGGTCATCGACGTACACAACCTGAACCTCCGATACGGCGACTTCCACGCGGTCAGGGACCTGTCCTTCCACGTGGAGCGGGGCGAGCTGTACGCGCTGCTCGGCACGAACGGCGCCGGCAAGACCTCGACGCTGGAGATCATCGAGGGCCACCGTACGCCCACGTCCGGCACGGTCACGGTGTTCGGCGCCAGCCCGCGCGACCGCCGTGCCGTCCGCCCCCGGATGGGCATCATGCTGCAGGAGAGCGGCTTCTCGCCGGACCTGACCGTGCGCGAGTCGGTGCGGCTGATCGGCGCGCTCACCGCCCGCGAGGACACGATCGACCGGGTGCTCGCGATCGTCGACCTCACCGCGAAGGCCGGCACTCTGGTGTCCCAGCTGTCCGGCGGCGAGAAGCGCCGACTCGACTTCGCGACCGCGGTCTGGGGCGCCCCGGAGCTGGTCTTCCTGGACGAGCCGACCACCGGTCTGGACATCCAGTCCCGCGACGCGCTCTGGTCCGCGGTCGACCGGCTCCGCGAGGACGGCTCCACGATCGTGCTCACCACGCACTACCTGGAGGAGGCGCAGCAGCGCGCGGACCGGATCGGCCTGATGCACAAGGGCAGGTTCCACCGCGAGGGCACGGTCTCCGAACTCACCCACACGCTGCCCTCGGTCATCCGCGTCACGCTGCCGCCCGGCACGGCCGCGCTGCCGCTGCCCGCGGCTGATCTCGGCGGCGGCCGCTGGACGATCGAGACCACCGACCTGCCCAAGGACCTCTACTTCCTGCTCGGCTGGGCGCACGACAACGCGATCGCGCTGCGCGACCTGGAGGCCGGCCAGACCAGCCTCGACGACGTCTTCCGTGCCATCGGCCGCTGATTCCGGATAGGACGATCATGCTCATCATCGCGTTCGGCGAACTCATCCAGATCTTCCGCAACCGCCTCGTCCTGGTCACCAGCCTGATCATGCCGGTCGTGGTCAGCGGCTTCTTCATCTACCGGCACGAGATCTTCGCGTCCATGGCCAGCCTCGGCTACATCGCCGCGATCGTCATGTTCACCGTGGCCGCGTTCGGCCTCTACAGCACCGCGGTCACCACGCTCGCCGGCCGCCGCCAGAACCTCTTCCTCAAGCGCCTGCGCTCCACCGCCATCAGCGACGCCGGCATCCTCACCGGCCTGCTCCTGCCGGTCACCGTGCTCGCACTGATCCAGGTCACGGCCATCCTCACGGTCCTGGCGATCGTCGCCTCCACACCCGCCAGCCCGCTGCTGCTGGTCGTGGCCGTCATCGCCACGATGGTCATGATGGTCGGACTCAGCCTCGCCACCGCCGGCCTGACCAACTCCCCGGAACACGCCCAGGTCACCACGCTGCCGGTCAGCCTCGGCGTGATCGCGGTCTCCAGCTGGGTCGGCATCACCGGCACCGCCGACCTGACCCTCCTCAAGCGCCTCCTCCCCGGCGGAGCCGCCACCGAACTCATGCTCGACGCCTGGAACGGCGGCACCCCCGTCACCGACTCCCTGATCCTCCTGGCCCCGACGCTGGGCTGGGTGGTCGTATCGATCGCGCTGGCCGGACGCCTCTTCCGCTGGGAACCACGCCGCTGACCTTTCCGCTCCCGGTGCGGCAGCGAAGGAAACCCAACCAGCCCGCGAGTCGCGGCACTTGCTGCGGCTCGCGGGTTTCGGTGCGGGCGCCGCGTGCCCGATATCTCAACGTATCGATGGATGCTGGCGGGTAGGGCGCCTGCGGCGGGCCTCGGCTCCGGGGGTCGTGGGTTCCGGCGGGGCCGGGGTCCGCTGGCCCGCAACCACTCCGGTAATCGGCAACGGAACCTCCCTTCGCCATCGAGGCTCTGCCCGAATGTCGCCATAAAGACGGCGGCAGTGGCTCTTGAAAGCGGCCACGTGTCGCAAATCGTTGTTGAAAGCGCTGGATGACAACGATTTGCGACACGTGATCAACTCTCGGCCTCGGCCATACTGAGCCTTCGGCGTCAGAGCGGGCGGCGCTCCGCAGGGGGACCTCTATATCGCAAAATTTCGGGCGCGCAGCGCCCGGACGGCCATCGTCGTTCGAACCTCGACTTCGAGAGGTCAGTATGCCGATAAAACGGGCGCGGGTTGCCTGTAACATCCGCAGGCGTGTCATCGCAGACGTGCTCCGGGCTCGCCTCTCTGCTGGCCTATCAGCGTCCGGGTGAGCGTCGAAATCCATGATCCGGGCATAGTTCAAGTCGTTGCGAACTTTCAGGGTCGAGGTTCGAGCGACGCCCACCATCCGGGCGCTGCCCGCCCCAAAATCGGGGATATAGAGGTCCTCGCCCGCGCTGCCCGCGCCCCGCCCTTCCCCCGGAGCCCGAGGCCCGCCGGAGGCGAGAACGCAACCAATCGCCGCAAAGTGCCCACCGGGAGTCCCGCTAGAGGCGAGAACGCATCCAATCGCCGCAAAGTGCCCACTCGGAGCTCCGCCGGAGGCGAAAACGCAACTGAGGAGCGCAAAAGCACCCGCCTCGAGCCGGAGGCAATCGTGGACCGGTCAGCGAAAGTACCCCGTCGGCACGGCTCAAACAGTGGCGCGGATGGCGGAAGCGAGCCAGAGGAAGGGGAAGCGCGGCTGGGGCTCGCTGATCGCGGCCACCAGTTCCAGGTAGCGGTCGAAAGGGCCGTCGCCGCCGCCGGGGCCGTCGTCGAGTTCGTCGGCGAGGACCATGTTGTCGGCGGTCTGGCGGCGGAAGCCGGGGTCGACGGGGATGCGGAGGAGGGTGGCCAGCCAGGTCACCCAGCGGTCGGCGATCAGGCGGGCCTCGGGGGAGTCCGGGGGTACGCCGTCGCGGGCCGCGTCCATGGCGGCCTGGCCGATCGGGGTGGATTCCTCGAATGCGTCCAGAATCGGGGCGGACGACATGAGCGGGCCGGCGCCGGTGGTGCAGATGTCGTGCAATTGCCGGCGGACGGCGGTGCGGATCTCGCGGTTCTGGACCAGGTCGGCCAGTTCGATCCAGGCTTCCAGTTGTGCGGTCGTGGGTTGGTCGGGCAGTTGTGGCCGGGCCGAGCGCCACCAGCCCAGGAGTTTCTCCGGCACTTCGAGGCCGGTGCTGACCTCGGCCCAGAACTCGTCGAGCAGCCGGTCGCGTTCGTCGTCGGACATGCCGGCGAGCTTGTGCATCAGCGTGACCTGTTCGGCGGTGGAGTTCTGGCGCAGGATGGTGCGGAGCACGGCGCGGCGGCTGCGCAGGCGTGCTTCCTGGCGTTCGATGAGTTCCAGGTGGGTGGTGGCCAGGTCGTGCAGCGTCTTCTCGCCGGCCAGGATGTGGCGGATCTCGTCGAGGCCGGCGTCCAGCTCGCGGAGCGTGCGCACCAGTTCGAGGCGTGCGAGGCCGGCCACGTCGTAGAGCCGGTGACCGGCGCCGTTGCTGGCCGCCGGGGCGACGATGCCCTCGTCCGCGTAGAACCGGATCGCGCTGACGCTCAGCCCGGTCCGGCGGGCGACGTCTCCGATCGCATACAACTCGTCCATCACGCCACTATGCGATCTCAAGCCGCTTGAGCCGCAAGTCTCACTGAGCTTCCGGCGTTCAGGCGAAGCCTCCGGTCCGCGCCGCTTTTTCGGCGTCCGGGTCACCGTGCGGCGGTCTCCTGGTGATGCAGGCGTCAACGACGTCATTGACGCCTGGATCAGATTGACCGGCGGCTCGCCCCGACGCCCAAAGGGCAGTACTTTACTGAGCCTTCGGCGTCAGGGTGAGCGGCGCTCGGCAATCAGCACGGAACTTCCCTCCGCCACTGAAGCCCTGTCCGAAATATCACCACAAAGGCGCCGACGGCGACTCTTGAAAGCGATCACGTGTCGCAAATCGTTGTTGAAAGCGCCGGATGACAACGATTTGCGACACGTGATCAACTCCCGGCCCGGCCATATCGAGCCTTGGATGTCGGCTTGAGCGGCGCTCCGCAGCGGCGAACCTCTAGCGTGAGACTTCGGGCGTGCAGCGCCCGGACGGCCACCGCCGCTCGAACCTCGACTCCGAATGGTCAGTAAATGGTGAAATTTCGGGCGCCGGGCGCCCGTCGGTCGGTGGGCGGATCGAGGCTCTGGCGCCGAGTGGTCAGTCGAGGCCGAGAATGGTGCGGGCGGCGGGGACGTCGGTCCAGATGTGGGCCTGCCAGCCGCGGTCGCGGGCCGCGGCGACGTTCGGTGGGCGGTCGTCGAAGAAGACGAGGTCGGTGCCGAGGGCCTTCTCGACCTCGGCGTAGATCTCCGGCTCGGGTTTGATCATGCCGAGGTCACTGGAGAAGAAGCGGTGATCGAAGCCGGCGGACCAGCGGCTCTCGCGGGCGACCCGGGCCATCGAGGCGGGCGCGTTGGACAGCAGCGCGGTGCGGACGCCGGCCGTCTGCAGCGTGGCGATCAGTTCGAGGCGCCCGGGGGCGAGTTCGGACCAGCGGCGCGCGTCGAACTCGTCGATCCGGGTGATCTCCTCGTCCGGCCAGGTGGCGCCGAGGTCCGTGGCGACCTTCCGCCAGTACTCCGTCGCGGGCATGCCACGGTCGTACTCGGAGCGGTGCCGCCAGTACGGCTCGGCGAATCGGTCGCGCGGGATGTCGAGCAGCGCGGAGAGCGGGGCCACGCCGCCCTCGGCCGCGGTGAGCACCCCGCCGATGTCGAAGACCACCGGCGGCAGATCAAGTTCCACAGGCCGCACGATACCCCCGGATACCGCCCGCACCCCCGATAACGGCCGCTCAGGCGGGTGAGAGCGCGGGTGAGAGCGCGGGTGAGAGCGCGGGTGAGAGCGCGGGTGAGAGCGCATAGCGCAGCAGGACGACGTCGCCGATCGGGGTGACGTCCGTGAGGCGTGCGCGATGTGCCGGGTTCCACGGGAACGAACCGTCGCCGACGAAGCGCGGTGCCCGCGGGTCGCCGACGAAGAACGGTGCGATCACCAGCTGCAACTCGTCGGCCAGGCCCGCGGTGAGGAACAGCGTGTGCATCGTCGTCCCGCCCTCGACCATGAGCCGCCGGATGCCGCGTTCCGCGAGGTCGGCGAGGATCAGCGCGGGGTCGATCACGTCGACGACCGTGGCGGCGTCGCCCAGGTTCTGCCGCGTCCGGGCGGCCACCGGCGTCGCCGCGTAGACGATCTTCTCGCAGTCGCCGTCCGTGAAGAACCGTGCGGCCGGGTCGAGGTTCCCGCTTCGGGTGATCGTCACCTTCGCCGGCGTCGGCGGGAGGCCCCGGGCCACCCTTGCGGATCGGCGGGTCGGCGACCGTACCAGCAGGCGGGGGTTGTCGTTCTTGATCGTCGCGGGCCCGGCCAGGATCGCGTCGCAGCGGGAGCGCTCGTCGTCGACCCGGTCGAAGTCGGCGTCGTTGGACAGCAGCAGCCGGTCCGGGGTCGCGTCGTCGATGTAGCCGTCGATCGACGCGGCGCAGCTGAGCAGGACGTACGGGCGTTCGGTCACTGCTACATGCTGCACCAGCCCGGGGCGGCCGAGGCCACCCCGGGCGCGCGATCGGTCAGGCGGTCGTGCCGCAGGTGAGCATGGCGCTCGCGACCTGGTCGCCGGTGAGGTTCCAGTTGGTGAAGCTGACCGTCACGGTGAAGCCGGTCCGGCCGAGCTCCACCGCGGTCACGTTCGGCGAGCTGTTGTTGTACCAGCTCTTGAAGTACGGGTAGCTGTCCGGGCAGCGGATGTCGTAGGCGTTGGTGGCGAAGTGGTTGATGACGACGGGCCGGCTCGCGACCTTGATGTCGACGGCGGACGGTGCGGCCGCGGCGGGCGCGGCGAGCAGTGCGGTGGACAGGCCGAGCACGGTGGCGATCAGCCCGGTGGCGGCGAGGAGACGGTTCTTCATGGTGCGTCCTTCCGGAGAGGGTGGAACGTTGACGCCGATGACCGTCACATCTCCGGCCCCGCCCGCGGTTCGGGAAACCGACAGCGTTCCTGTCGGCAACAGCGGCCATCCCCGGGTATCAATGTGGCGATCAGCGCTGATACCTATACGTGACGCAGGTCACGTCACTCAAGGTCATTGGAATCGTCGGTTGTTGCGGGCTGGTTACGCGGGGCTGTGAGGATTAAAGGCCTGGTGACCGCGCCCGGTAGCGCTCCCACGCCGCTGCGTTGCTCCGTGACGTACGGTCCGGTAATCCGCGAAATCCGCGATGAGCTGCGGCGATGATGTCGGGCGCGGAACGCGCTTTTCCATTAGGGACCTTTACTTTTGTCGATGTGGTGCTTAGGTTTGTCGGCGTCTGACAAAAGTCATCAGGTTCGATAGGTCGGTGTGCGGTGACGCTCCGCGACCGGCTCCCGAGGTCTGCCGCCGTCCCGACACGAACGGAGACGCATGGACAACGCTGACAAGGACGCGGGGAAGGGCCGGAGGTGGTCCTTCTCGCGCCGGTCGATCTTCGGAATCGGAGCGCTCGGGCTGGCCGTGCCCACGCTCACCGCCGCGGTCACGTCGAACGGGACACCCGCGCGGGCCGCCGGCGCGGTCCGGAAGATCACGATCTACGCCGAGTCGCTGGGCAACAACCAGTACGGCTACGGCCTCGAACGCGGGAAGGCCACGATCCCCGGGCCGATCCTGGAGATGTACGAAGGGGACACGCTGGAGATCACGCTGGTCAACACGACGGACCAGCGGCTCTCCATCCACCCGCACGGCGTCGACTACGACACGAACTCGGACGGCTCACCGTTCAACGGGTCGTTCAACGGGCCGGGGGAGACCCGGACGTACACCTGGCGGTCGCACGAGATGACCGCGGCGGCCGGGCGGCGGTTCCTGCCGGGCAGCGCGGGCTACTGGCACTACCACGACCACGCGATGGGTACGGAGCACGGCACCGCGGGCGTGCTGCGCGGGCTCTACGGCGCGCTGATCGTGCGGCGGCGCGGGGACATCCTGCCGGACAAGCAGTTCGTGGCCGTGCTGCACGACACCACGATCAACAACCGGATCGCGCCGGAGACGCCGCTGTTCGAGGCGAACCTCGGGCAGCGCGTCGAGTGGGTCGCGATCGGCCACGGCAACCTCTACCACACGTTCCACCTGCACTCGCACCGATGGGCGGACAACCGCACCGGTTACCTCGAGGGCCCCACCGACCCGAGCGCGTCGATCGACAACAAGGACCTCG
Organism: Catenuloplanes nepalensis; assembly: GCF_030811575.1. GTDB lineage: Bacteria > Actinomycetota > Actinomycetes > Mycobacteriales > Micromonosporaceae > Catenuloplanes > Catenuloplanes nepalensis. Next base: position 2,296,564 of record NZ_JAUSRA010000001.1, read on the forward strand.
GGCCGGGCAGCTCGTTCGGCTTCCAGGTGCTGGCCGGTGACGGTGGCGGGCCGGGCGCCTGGATGTACCACTGCCACGTGCAGAGCCACTCCGACACCGGCATGTCCGGCGTCTTCCTGGTGCGCGACGCGGACGGCAGCATGCCGCCGGGCGCGCAGGAGGCGATCGACCGATTCAAGGGACACAGGCACATCCAGTCCGACCACGGAGGTCACACCGGATGAAACGGAAGGTAAGAGCCGCCCTGGCCCTGGCCCTGATCCTCGGGCCGGTTCCCCTGATGGCGCAGCCGGCACAGGCGGTGGAAGACCAGGACAGAGTCCTCGTCTTCCACGGCCCCGCGGCCCAGCAGGAGGACCCGGTCGCGAAGGCGACCCAGACCATCAGGGACGTCGGCTCTGAGCAGGGCGTCGACGTCACCGAGAGCACCGACCCGGCCGTCTTCACCAAGGCCGAGCTGGCGAAGTACCGCGCGGTCGTGTTCCTGTCCGCGACCGGCGCCGCGCTGAACCGGGACCAGGAGTCCGCGCTGCAGGCCTACGTCAAGGCCGGCAACGGTTTCCTCGGCATCGGTGACGCGGCGAAGGCGCAGGTGGACTCGTCCTGGTTCACCGGCCTGATCGGCACCCGGCCGGCCGGCGCGGGTGCGGAGGCGGTCTCGAAGGTCACCGCGAGCGGGGAGAACCCGCCGAGCGAGACCGCGGCCAAGCTCACCGACGGCGACCCGGCCACGAAGTGGCTGGTCCGCACGCAGGCCGCCACCGTCACCTACGAGCTGGCCGCGGCGAAGACCATCCAGGCGTACGCGCTGACCTCGGCCAATGACTTCGAGGGCCGCGACCCGCGGGACTGGACCCTGCAGGGCTCCGCGGACGGCTCCGCGTGGGCCGACGTGGACCGCCGCACGAACGAGGACTTCGCCGGACGCTTCCTGCCGAAGCGCTACGAGCTGGCCACGTCCGCGTCGTACAGGTTCTGGCGGTTGAACGTCACGGCGAACAGCGGTGAGCCGCTCACCCAGCTCGCCGACTGGAAGCTCTTCTCCAGCGCGTCCGCGTTCCCGCCCGCGCCGCCCGTGGCCGAATCCGTGATCAACATCCTGGACCGGGATCACCCGTCGACCAGGGGCCTGCCGCTGACCGTGAAGCGGTCGGACCGCTGGTACAACTGGGAGCCGAACCCGCTGGGCACCGTGCACACGGTCGCGCAGGTCGAGGAGCGGCACTACAACCCGGGCGCGAACCCGAACGGGCCGTTCCACCCGATCTCCTGGTGCCGGGACTACGACGGCGGCCGGTCCTTCTACACCGGCATGGGCCACACCGAGGGCGGCTACGGCGAGGACGTGTTCCGCGAGCACCTCGCCGGCGCGCTGAACTGGACGTCCGGGCGGGTGCGCGGCGACTGCCAGGCGACGATCGCGAGCAACTACAGGATCGAGCGCCTCACGCCGCAGAACCAGGCCGGGCAGCTCGACCAGATCGGTGAGCCGCACGGCATGACGGTGGCGCCGGACGGCACGATCTTCTACGTCGGCAAGGCGGCGTGCCCGAGCGGCCCGATCGTGGACTGGGCGAACCCGAACGTGGGCCTGGGCTGCGGCACGATCCACACGTACACGCCGTCGACCAAGGCCGTGAAGCTGGTGACCACGCTGCCGGTGATGGGCAACCGGGGCAGCGGCGACGAACTGGTCAAGAACGAGGAGGGCCTGCTCGGCATCGTCACCGACCCCGCCTATGAGACGAACGGCTGGGTCTACGTCTACTGGATGCCGCACGCGTCGATCGACCGGGAGAAGCGGACCGGTGAGCGTACGATCAGCCGGTTCACGTACCGGAACGGCACCTGGGATCTCAACAGCCGCAAGGATCTGCTGACGTTCACCGTGCAGATCCACAGCTGCTGCCACGCGGGCGGCGGCATGGCGTTCGACGCGCAGGGCAACCTCTACGTCGGCTCCGGCGACAGCAACTCCTCCGGCGGGTCGGGCGGATACTCCGGCAACAACTGGACGCAGGAGTACGCGGGCATCTCGTTCCAGGACGCGCGCCGCACCTCCGGCAACACGAACGACCTGGCCGGGAAGATCATCCGCATTCACCCGGAGGCGGACGGGACGTACACGATCCCGCAGGGCAACCTGTTCCCGCCCGGCACCGAGCGGACCCGCCCGGAGATCTACGTGATGGGCGTGCGGAACATCGCGCGGCTGCAGATCGACGAGGAGCGGCAGTGGCTGACCGCGGGCTGGGTCGGGCCGGACGCGTCCGCGCCGAGCCCGGAGCTGGGCCCGGCCAAGTACGAGACGGCCACCATCCTCACCTCGGCCGGTAACCAGGGCTGGCCGTACTGCATGGGCGACCAGCAGCCGTACCGGGATCGCAGCAACACCGACGCGACCGTGCTGGCCGGCTGGTACGACTGCGACAACCTGAAGAACACCTCGCCGCGCAACACCGGCCTGGTGGACATCCCGCCGGCCCGGGACAACATGATCTGGTACTCGCCGGACGGCGGCGGCCCGGTCTTCCCGCTGCGCGACAACGGCATCCCGTCCTATGTGGCCGCGGAGGCGACCTACACCCAGCCGTACCTCAAGGGTGGCGGCCAGGCGGTCATGTCCGGCCCGACCTACCACTACGACCGGGTGAACGCGGCCAGCGGCGTGGCCTGGCCGCGGTACTGGGACGACAAGTGGCTCATCGGTGACCAGTCCAACGGCGCCAACCGGATCGCGGTGACCGTGGACCCGGCCGGCGTGCCCGCGCAGTCACCGCCGCCGTTCGCGGAGACGCTGCGCGCGATCCTGCCGACCGGCGCCGGCGACAACCAGCTCTACTCCTGGATGGACGCGAAGTTCGGCCGGGACGGCGCGCTCTACATGCTCGACTACGGCACCGGCTTCTTCAGCCTCAGCCCGGTGCAGAAGCTGATCAAGGTGTCGTACACCGGCGGGCCGGCCACCCCGGTCCCGGCGGCCTCGTCCGTCGCGATCCAGAACAAGGCGCTGGCGTACGCGTTCAACGGCTCCCGCTCCGGCGGCGTCGGCCACCGCTGGGACTTCGGCGACGGTACGTCGTCGTCGGAGATCAACCCGCGGCACACCTACGCGAAGGCCGGCTCGTACACGGTCAAGCACACGGTGACGTACGCGGACGGCGAGGTGGTCACCGTGCAGTCGACGGTGACCGTGGACTGCGCCGCACCGGACACCCGCGCGAACGTGGTCATCGGCGACACGGACACCGGCGTGCCGAACAGGACGGCCACCGGCGCCTGCACGATCAACGACCTGATCGACGACGAGGGCGTCTGGCCGGACCACGACACGTTCGTCCGGGACGTCACCGCGACCTCGGACCGGCTCGTCAAGGCCGGCACGATCACCAGCCGGCAGGCCGGTGCGCTCACCCGGGCGGCCGCGTCCTCGCAGGTCGGGCTGCCCGGCCGGACCGGATACGAGCCGCTGTTCGACGGCACCCCGGAGTCGCTGGCCGGCTGGGAGATGGCGCCCTCGGGCGAGTTCACCATCCAGCCGGACGGCAACCTGCGCTCCTCCGGCGGGCTGGGCATGCTCTGGCACACCAAGGAGCTGGGCGACTTCTCGCTGCGACTCCAGTTCCGGGACCTGGCGCCCGGCGACACCCGCGCGAACAGCGGCGTGTTCGCCCGGTTCCCGGACCCGCGCACGCCGGTCGCCGAGCGGCCGGAGTGCGCCCGGACCGGGTCGGCGGCCACGTCACCGGCCTGGGTGGCGATCTACTGCGGACACGAGATCCAGATCTACGACGGTACGACCGGGGAGCCGCAGAAGACCGGATCGATCTACAACTTCGACCCGCAGCCGCTCGCCAACGCCGGGGTCACGCCGAAGAACGTCTGGAACGACTACGAGGTGAAGGTGGTCGGCCAGCACTACACCATCATCCGCAACGGCGTCGTGATCAACGAGTTCGAGAACGCGCCGGGCATCCAGTCGTCGCGGGCCGGTGACCCACCGACCGACCTGCGGCAGTTCCTCACCGGACACATCGGCCTGCAGAACCACGGCAACGCCGACGTGATCGAGTTCCGCAACATCCGGGTGCGGTCGCTCTGACCGGAAGCGGGGCCGGTCGTTCGCGGCCGGTCCCGCACTTGCTCATCCAGGAAGGTGCCATGTCCGTACGGAAGATGCTCCGGTGTGCCGGGGTGGGGCTGGCGGCATTGCTGCTCGTGCTCGCCCCGATGCCCGCCAACGCTGTGCAGGCCGCGCAAACGCTCACCTGGACCGCGGACGGCGACGTCACGCGCTACAAGACCGCGCCGGCGACCGCTGCCGCCGGTGAGACCACGATCGTCTTCGAGAACAGCGTCGCGACCGGCAACAACGTCGGCATGCCGCACACGCTGACGTTCGACACCAGCACGCCCGGCTACAACCACGACGTCAACCTCAACATCCTGGCCAACCCGTTCGACGCGACCGGCGGCCTGCACACCGCGACCGTCACGCTGAACCCCGGTAAGTACCGATTTTTCTGCACGATTCCGGGTCATGGCACGATGACCGGCGAGCTCACCGTCACGGACGGGCCGGGCGACCCGGACACCACGCCGCCCACGGTCACCGGCACGCTCTCCGGCACGCAGAACGCGGCCGGCGACTATGTCGGCAGCGCCACCGTCACGGTCGCGGCGGCCGACAACCAGGGTGTGGCCACGATCGAGTACCAGGTCGACGACACGAGCTGGACCCCCTACTCGGCACCGGTCGCCGTGACCGCGCTCGGCGACCACTCGGTGCAGTTCCGCGCCACCGACACCTCCGGCAACGTCTCCACGACCGGCTCGGTGCAGTTCACGGTCGTGGCACCGGAGCCGGACGAGGACGTCACGCCGCCGGTCGCCACCATCGCGCTGGCCGGGGACCGCGACGACGCCGGCAACTACACCGGCCCGGTCACCGCCACGCTCGCCGCGACCGACGACGACTCCGGCGTGGCGACGATCGAGTACCAGCTCGACGGCGGCACCTGGACGATCTACACCGCGCCCGTCGTGATCAGCGCGCCCGGCATGCACATGCTGCACTACCGGGCGAGCGACAACGCCGGGAACGTCTCCGCCGAGCAGATGTCGCACTTCACCATCGTCGCGCCGGAGGAGCCGGACACCACCCCGCCGGTCGTCACCGGCACGGTGACCGGCACCCAGAACCCGGACGGCGCCTACGTCGGCGTCGCCACCGTCACGGTCACCGCGACCGACGACGGCGGCGTGGCCACGGTCGAGACCCAGCTCGACGGCGGCGCCTGGACCCCCTACACCGCGCCACTGCGGATCACCGCGCCCGGCCTCCACGCGGTCAGCTTCCGCGCCACGGACACGGCCGGGAACACCGCGCCCGCGCAGAGCGCCGGCTTCACCGTGGTCGCGGACGGCACCGACGAATGCCCCGACTCCGACCCCCGGGACACCGTGGTCATCGACGGTGACGACACCGGAGTCCCGAACCTCGACACCGGCGACGGCTGCACGGTCAACGACCTGATCGCGGAGCGCGCCGGCTACCCCACCCACGCCGCGTTCGTCCGCCACGTCGAGCACGTGACCAGCGGGCTCGTCGTGGCCGGCACCCTGACCAACCGACAGGCCGGGACGATCGTGCGTGCTGCCGCGCGGTCCGCCATCGGCTCATAGACAGGAGACCGACGATGAGACGAGTTGTCACCCTGGCCGCCGCCACCGCCGCGGCCGTCACCGCGGCCGTCCTCGGCGCCGCCCCCAGCGCCAGCGCCGGCCTGACCACCTACTGCGTCGGCACCGGCGGCGCGGTCACGGTCCCGAACGACCTCTACGTCCCGCCGGGCGAGTCGTGCGCGCTCACCGGCACGATCATCACCGGCAACGTGGCCGTCGCGGCCGGCGCGAACCTGGTCGTCGACGACGGCCGGGTCGACGGCCTGGTCGAGATCGCCTCCGACGGCTACCTGGACGCCCGGAACAGCACGGTCCGCGGCGACGTGGTGGTGGCGTCCGGCGGCTACGGCGTCTACCTCCAGGACTCCGACAGCGGCGCGGTCACGGTCCGCGCGAAGGGCTCCTCGACGATCAACACGTTCCTGTTCGCGGACGCCTCCACGATCACCGGCTCGGTCAACGCCGGCGCCGGCGACGTCCGCATCGACCGGGGCAGCACGGTCACCGGCTCGGTCAGCACGAACGGCACCTACTACACCGACCTGCACGACTCGTTCGTCGACGGCGGCCTGTCCGTGCTCAACAGCGGCGCCGGCAGCGTCATCTGCGGCAGCGCGGTCGCGGGCCGGAGCACGTTCGCCGGCAACGTCGGCGGCGTCCAGGTCGGGCCGAACGGCACGCTGGACAGCTGCGCGTCCGGTGGCTACTTCGGCGCGGACGTCAGCATCACCAACAGCACCGGCGGCGTCACGCTGGACGACAACATCATCAACGGCGCGCTGACCGTGCAGCGCAACACGCCCGCGGTCCAGGTCGCGGCGAACAACCGGATCCGCGGCGGCGTGGTCGGCGACCCGGCCGCCTCCGCCCAGCGCCGGGCCGCCGCTGCGGCAGCCGACCGGGACGCCAAGGCCCAGGACCGTGCGGAGAAGCGCCACGAGGCCGCGGTCGGCGAAGCCGAGGCCTCCGGCGCCGCCCGCCTGTGACGACTCCTCCGTGATCAGGGCGTCCCCGTGCTGCCGGGGACGCCCGATCATGGGAGTCGCGGGGCGGCCGTGCCGGGCCAGCCCGTGGCGATCTCCAGGTCGTCGTAGAAGATCTCGCTGTCGGTGCGGGGCGCGAACGTGGCGTCCCCGCCACCGGCGAACGACGAGAAGTACGCCCTGTCCACCTGATCGCCGTTGCTGACGAACCGCAGCCCGGTCACGTGCGCGGCCCGCGCGCCGTCCACCCAGATCTCGATCTCGCCGTCCGCGTTCGCCTGCCCGCCGCTCACCGTGTTGACCCGCAGCCGCTGCACCACGTTGACCCACCGGTCCGACGGCCAGAACACCTGATCACCGCCGGTCACCAGATCGGCGGCGTCGCCGTACTGGCCCGCGTGCCCCATCGAGTAGTAGTAGATCGCGGCCTTGCCGTCCCGGCCCCAGATCAGTCGCGAGCTGAACCCGTTGGTGCCGTCGCAGGCCTGCCCGCCGGAGCACGAGTCGCCACCGGCCAGCCCGAGCCCGACCTTCCCGGCGAAGTTCGTGGTCCCGAAGCTGAACCCCGCGCCGAGCCGGATCCACTGCGACACGTAGTACTCCCGGCGCGGCTCCAGCGCGAACGGCGCCTGCGCCCCCGAATCCTCCGGCCCGATCTGGCCCGCCGGATAGCTCACCCGCAGTGACTTCCCGCCTGAGTGTGCCACCGCCGCATCGACCGCGGCGCGGCTGCTCATCCCCAGCTCCCACGGCGTGCTCCAGCCGTCGCTCTGCCACTCGCCCTTGCCGTAGGCGGTACCGGCCGCGGCCCGCTCGAAGTCCGTGACCTGCACGGACTCGCCATCCACGACCTTCGGTGCCGGCGGCGACGACGATCCAGGCGGCGACGGCGACGGCGAGGCGGACGGCGGACCGGCACCGATCCCGGCCTCGAACCCGGGCGGCGGCACCGCGGCACTCGGAGGGTCACTCGGAGTGACGGCGGCGACGTTCTCGACGGGCGGCGCGGCGCACGCTCCCACAGCCGCCACCAGGCCGGCGGCGAGCACGGCCATCACGGCACGACGCATGCGGGACTCTCCGATCCTCGGCATCGCCGATCAACGTACCCACACCGGGCCCTTCCGCCGAACGTGCGAAATCCGGCGCTCCCGGGCGTACCCCATCAAAGGCCTTAAGATCTTGATCTTCCCGCTTCCGGCGGGGTGGCGTTGGGCATGCTCCCGCGGGCACCGGTCGTCGCTGGCGCTCCTCCCTGCGCGTTCCGCGTCACACGGGCGAAAGGCACGCCCACCTCATCGACAGGGTCACCCGGCGGTGGTCGCGGGCCGTTTTCTAAGCTCTGCCGGTGACGTCCGAGTTGAACCGTGCCGCCGATGACACCACGCTGTTGATCCGTGCCCGGCGGATCGCCGACTGGGTGGGAGACGGGCGGGCGGTGACGCCGAAGGGCTTGCTCAAGCCCGCCGACGTGCCGGCCGCGGCTGCCGCGCTGGGCGTGCCGCTTCCGGCGAGGTTTCGTTCGGCCGGGGACGTCGGGGCGATCCACCGGCCGTGGGTGGCGGCTCAGGGCGCCGGCCTGCTGACCGTGACGGGCGGGCGCGCGGTGCGGGCCGATGTGACCGGTGATGACTCGTTGACGCTGTGGTGGGCGGCGGTGCGGGCCGTGCTCCAGGCCGAATCGCCTCCCGGTGAGGACCGGGCGATGCCGGTGCTGTGCCGGATGCTGCTCACGGCGGCGAGCGCCGGCCCGGCCGGCTCCACGGCCGGCTCCACAGCCGACTTTCCGGCGGTCTTCCGCGAGCTGATGCACCAGGCGAGCGTCGACGACTTCCACGCGGTGAACTCGTTGTACCGCGACGAGCGCGGGCCGGTCGACATCGGACTCGATTTCCTGGGTGAGGCGGGAGCGGTGCACGACCGGCGCATCACCGCGCTCGGCCGGTGGCTGCTGGAGCGGATGACGGAGGAGTGGCCGCCGCCGCTGACCCCGGAGCTGAGCGCCACCGAGGTGCTGGACCGGCTGGCCGGCCTCGCCGGGGACGAGGCATGGCACGAGGCCGGCCCGTGGCTGGCCGGGCGCACCGCGGACGCCGCCGCGAGGGAACTGCTCACCGCCGCCGCGACCGCCGCTCCGGCGCAACGGCTCGCCGCGGTCGACGTGGCGTCGAACCTCGGCGACGAGGCACTTCCGGCCTGGCGGGAGGCGGCCGCCACGCCGACGCTGGGACCACACGCCCGGCTGGTGCTGGCCGACGGCGCGCCGGACACCGAGGACGCGGACCAGGGCTGGTTCGCCGTCGAGTACGCGCTGGCCGCGCTGTCCACGGACGGCCCGGAGGAGGCGTACCACACGCTCCGGGAGTACAACGGCGTCGACACGGCCGGCACCGGGCACCCGGGCGAGCCGGAGCTGCGGGAGGCGCTGTCGTCGCTCATCGCGGCCGGTGGCCCGCCGGTGCCGGTCTACCAGCTGAAGATCAGTCTGTCCCGGGTGCGGCCGGCGGTCTGGCGGCGGATCCGGCTGCCCGCCACCACGACCCTGGACGAACTGCACCACATCATCCGGATCGCGTTCGACTGGGACGACGACCACCTGCACGTCTTCACCGCCGGAGGCCTCGACTACGCCGACCCGTCCTTCGGCATGGAGCAGACCCGGGACGAGTCGCGGGCCCGGCTGAGCCGGGTGGCACCCCGCGCCGGCGCGACGATGACCTACGTCTACGACCTCGGCGACCACTGGGAACACCGGATCGTCGTCGAACGCATCACCGGCACCGCGTCACCCGACATGCTGGCGGTCTGCGTCGCCGGCGAGGGCGACGCCCCGGTGGAGGACTGGATCCCCGGTGACGGCCCGGAGACCACGCCCTTCGACCTGGAAGCCATCAACCGGCGGCTGTCCGGCGACGACGCCGCCCCGGTCGCCGGCACCACGCTGTTCGACCGGGCCGGCGATCTGAAGGGCGAGCTGGTGGCGTTCTCCCGGCAGCCGCGGTACGACCGGGACCTCACCCGGTTCCTGACCGAGCACGGCGGCGGCACCGGCCGGTTGACCGAGCGGCAGGGGACGTTGCTGTGGGACACCTTCCTGTTGGAGCACCGGCTGCCCAGCGGCCGGACGGTGCTGGAGGACTTCGTCGCCGCGCACCCCGAGTTGCCCGGCCCGGAGCGGGAGATGCTGCTCGGCTGGCAGGACGTGGTGCAGGGCTCGTTCGAGGTGCTCCGGCACGAGGGCCCGGCAGTGGTGGTGGACAACCTGGTGGACGACCTGACCTACCGGGTGCGGTCGAACAAGGGGCCGGACGTGTTCCGGCAGTTGGGCGCGGGGTGGTTCATCCTCGGCCGGCTGGTCGCGGTCGGTGACGAGTGGATGCTGAGCGGCTCGGCCGATCTGGTGCGCCCGGAACAGCGGGACACCGCGTACGCGATCGCGCTGGAATTCTCGACGCACATGCCGGCCGCGGTCTTCCGGAACCCGGAGAAGCTCGCCACGGCGTGGGAGATGCAGCGCCTCGACCGGGAGCGCTTCATCCGGTTCTTCGGCACCGATCAGGTGGTCCTGCCGGACGATCAGGTGGAGGCACGACTCGGCGACTACTACGCGTTCGCCCGGGGGGAGACGGACTCGGCCCCCGGCGCGCCGCTCCCGGAGACGGCGGGAGCGGAGACGGTGGCGCTCATCTACGACGAGATCGACGGGCTCGGCACCTACACGAACTTCGGCCGGGTCGCCGAGGCGTTCGCCGACCCGGACCTGCTCCGCCGCCGCCGCTGGCGCGAGGACACGCTCTCCTACCTGCACGACGACAGCGTGGAGCCGATGGTCCTGCGCCGGCTCGCCGACCCCGACCCGGCCAACGCGACCATCGTCTTCCGGCGCCTGCTGAAGCGCCCCTCGTTCGAGTGGACCCGCGACGCCGAGGCCACGCTGCGCGAACTCAAGCCGGCCTACTACGCGCACCCGCCCCGCCCGTCGACGACCGTGCTCAGCGACCGCCTGGCCGCGTTCGCCACTTCGCGCCGGGTCGTGGCGGGGACGTGAACGCCCGAGTCGACGCGGCCGGAGGCGGGTTGCGGGCGTGGTGCCACCGGAATACCCTTTTCGGTATGACCAAGAAGCTGAGCACATGACCAAGAAATTGAGCATCAGCGTCCCCGACGACGTCGCGGAGACGCTCGCGGCGCAGCCGAACGCGTCCGCGTTCATTGCGGAGGCGGTCCGGGCGCACCGCGCCAGACTCGCCACGCAGGCGCTGCTGGCCGGCGCCGGATACACCGTCACAGGTGAAGGCGTGGAGCGGATGCGTGCGCGTCTCGAGGCGGTGCGAGCCGCCGGCCGGCGATCCGAGGCGGCATAGGTGGAGATTCGCATCGGCGCCGTGCTCGACCATTCGGCCTTGGTGGCATACGCCCGGCTCGATGGCCTCGCGGTCGGCGAACTGCTGATGGTGCTGGCGGAGAACAGCGACGTCGCCGGGGTTCCGGCCGGCTGTCTGCTGAGCGCGCACGAGGCTCTCGGTGACGACCACGAGGGTCGACGGCGGCTGGCCGAGCTGGCCACCCACCCCGACATCGCGGTTGCGGTGCTTCCCCTGATGGGCCCGGACGTGGTCGACGTCATGACCGCCTCCGGGAAGGCCGCCGAGCTGATCGGCAGGCACGCCGTCATCGAGGCGCACCGCAGGCGGGTTCCGCTCGCGACGTACGAGGCCGCGACCGCCCGCACCGAGGTGCACGACGTGCTGGACCTCGCCGCGCACTGAGCGGCGGGTCCGGCGCGGTCAGCTCGACCAGGTCACGTGGACCGGGAGGCGGCGGGTCTCGTCGGTGCCGGACGTGAGCAGGTCCATGGCCGCGCGGCCCAGTTCCTCGCCGTCCACGTCGATCGCGGGTGTTCCGGGGGCGCCGAGCGCGTCCGTGACCGTGGCCTCCGCGCTGACCACGACGTCCTCCGGCACGTGCACGCCACGCCCGCGCAACGCGAGCATCAGGCCGAGAGCAAGGGCGGTCGCATACGGTACGACGGCGGTCGCGCCGGTGGCCAGCACCTCCTCCGCGCTCGCCACCCCCGCCGCGAACGTGGCCGGGAACGGCCCGTGCACGCTCAGCTCCACCCCCGCGAGAGCCGCGGCCGACGACGCGGACGCGGCGCGGCCCGGGTCCTGCCAGGAGCCGGCCGGACCGCCCAGGTAGGCGATCCGCCGGTGCCCGCGCGCGGCCAGGCCGGTGACCACGGTGCCGATCGCGGTGGCGGTGTCCGCGACCACGGACGGCAGGCCGGGGATCTCGCGGTCGACCAGGACGATCGGCTTGACCGTGCCGATCGCGCGCACGTGGGCGTCCTCGCCGCGCGGTGCGGCCAGGATCAGGCCGTCGACCTGGGACGCGAGCCGGGACAGCGCGGCGACCTCGGCCGAGGTGGTCAGCGGCGCGACCGTCACCGTGAGGTGAAGGTCGGAGGCGGCGGCGCGGGCCTGGGCGCCGCCGATGATCGGGGCGAAGAACGCGTTCTCCAGCGTGGGGACGACGAACGCGGCGAGGCCGGTGCGGCCGCGGGCGAGCTGGCTGGCGGTCCGGTTCAGCACGTATCCGAGCTGGTCGGCGGCGCCGAGGATGCGGGTGAGTGTTTCCGGCGCGACCATCTCGGGGCGGGTCAGCGCGCGCGAGACCGTCGACTTGTTGTAACCGGCCAGTGCCGCTACGTCGGCCAGGGTCGCCACGGGTGAGGGCCTCCAGGTTCGTTACACGCTGTTTACCGGAGCAGGTGCCGCTACATCATCCTCGGCGTCGTAGTCTGCGTGCAATCGGTTGTGCAACCGGTTGCATCTGGCCGAAGACGAAGAAACGGAAGAATGTCCAGAAAAACCGCCCTGCTCGTGCTGCCGGGGCTCGCGTTCCTCGCCGCGGGGTTCCTGGTGCCCGCGGTGGCGATGCTGGTCGCGCCGCCGGGCGAGGAGCCCACGGCGGTCCTGGCCCGGCTCGGCGAGATGCTCACCGACCCGTACGAGTGGAGGATCATCGGCCGGACCGTCACGCTCGGCCTGATCGTCACCGCGCTCTGCGTCGGGCTCGGCTTCCCGATCGCCTACCTGCTCGCGAGGTCGCGGGGAACGTGGGGCGGCGTCCTGCTCGCGCTCGCGATCTTCCCGCTGCTGCTCAGCAACGTGGTCCGCACGTTCGGCTGGCTGGTGCTGCTCGGCGCGAACGGCGCGATCGGCCGGTTGCTCACCTCGACCGGGCTGACCGACGACCCGCCGCAGATGCTCTACACGCCGCTGGCGATCGTGCTCGGCCTGACCCAGCTGTTCCTGCCGCTCGCGATCATCTCCTGCTACTCCGCGGTGGCGCAGGTCGACCCCGGGCTGGACGACGCGGCCCGCGGGCTCGGCGCGAGCCGCACCCGGGCGTTCTGGAGCGTGGTCGTGCCGCTGTCCGGGCCCGGCATCGTGGTCGCGGCCACGCTGGTCTTCGCCGGGTCGGTCACCGCGTACACCACGCCGTACCTGCTCGGCGGCTCCAGCCAGCGGATGCTCGCCACCCAGCTGTTCAGCTACGCGTCCGTCTCCGTCGACTGGGCCGCGGCCAGCGCCACCGCACTGATCATGACGATCCTGGTGTTCGCGGTGTCCGCGATCTCGTCGCCGGCCGGCCGCAGGGGAGCGACGTCGTGAAGCGCCCGGTCGCCGCCACGCTTGCCGTCCTCGGCTACATCATCATGATCGGCCCCATCCTGTTCGTGGTCGCGACCGCGTTCAGCGCCGGGCGTACCCTCAGATTTCCGCCCGAGGGTTTCTCGCTGCGATGGTTCGAGGCCGCGGTCACCTACGACCCGTTCATGGAGTCGCTGGTCGCAAGCCTCTGGCTGGCGCTCGGCGCGACCGTGCTGGCGCTGCTGCTCGGCGTGCCGGCCACGATCGCGATCCACCGGGGGAGGATCCCGGGCAGAGGGCTGCTGGAAGGGCTGTTCCTCAGCCCGCTGATCGTGCCGGAGCTGGTCGTCGGGCTCGCGCTCTACCAGCAGCTGATGATCGGGCTCGGCCTGGACAACCTGAGCACGCTGCTGCTCGGGCACACCGCACTGCTCCTGCCGTACGCGGTGCGGGTCACCGGCGCGTCGCTCGCGCTCGCCGACCCGGCCGTGGAGGAGGCGGCGCGCGGCCTCGGCGCCGGGCCGGTCCGGGCGTTCTTCACGGTCACGCTGCCGCTACTGCGGCCCGGTATCTTCTCGGCCGCGCTGCTCGGCTTCGTCACCTCGTTCAACAACGTGCCGCTGTCGCTGCTGCTGCAGGACCGCGAGTTCCGCACGCTGCCGGTGACGATGCTCGACTACGTCCAGCAGAGCTACAACCCGCGGATCGCCGCGATGGCCACGCTCATCCTCGCCGCGACCGTCGTCGTCGCCGTCATCGCGGAGCGCACCGTCGGCTTCGCCAAGATCTTCGGAGGAATCAACCGATGAGCCCCGATCTGCCGACGGCCCGGACGACCGGCGGCTCCGCAACTTCCGGCGGCTCCGCCATTTCGGGCGAGGCCGGCATCTCCGGCGGCCCCGCCACTTCCGGCCAGACCGGCGCCTCCGGCGGCTCCGCAACTTCCGGCGGCTCCGCCGCTTCCGGCGCGACGGGCATCTCCGGTGAGGCCGGCGCTCCGGTCGTTCCGGCCGCGGCCGGTGCTGTCGCCGCGTCCGGCATCGCGGCCGAATTCATCGGTGTGACCCAGCGGTTCGGGGACTTCACCGCCGTCGACGCGATCGACCTGCGGATTCCCGAGGGGAAGCTGACCACGTTGCTCGGCCCGTCCGGCTGCGGCAAGACCACGTCGTTGCGCATGCTCGCGGGCTACGCGCAGCCGACCGCGGGCACGATCAGGATCCACGGCGTGGACAGCACGACGCTGCCGCCGGAGAAGCGCGGCCTCGGCATGGTCTTCCAGTCCTACGCGCTCTTCCCGCATCTCACCGTGGCCGAGAACGTCGCCTATGGCCTGAAGCTGCGCAGGATGGGCAAGGCCGAGATGAAGCAGCGCGTGACCGAGACGCTGGAGCTCGTCGGCCTGGCGCACCTGCACGCCAGCAAGCCGAAGAAACTCTCCGGCGGGCAGCAGCAGCGCGTCGCGCTGGCCCGTGCGATCGCGATCCGCCCGCGGCTGCTCCTGCTCGACGAGCCGCTGTCCAACCTGGACGCCCGGCTGCGCGTGCAGATGCGCACCGAGTTGCGCCGCATCCAGGCCGAGACCGGCCTGACCGTCGTGCTGGTCACGCACGACCAGGACGAGGCACTGGAGATGTCCGACCTGATGGTGCTGATGCGCGGCGGCAGGATCATGCAGACCGGTTCGCCGCGCGAGGTCTTCGCCCGCCCGGCCAACCGTTTCGTGGCCGACTTCCTCGGCTACGAGAACTTCCTGACCGATGCGTCAAAGACCTTCGTCACGGTACGGCCGGAGCACCTGAGTGTCGGCTCAAGAAGCGCCGGCGCGGCGCTCAGTCTGGACGCCACCGTCGTGTCCACCGCGTTCCGCGGCGTGGACCTGCTCGTCACGCTCGACGCGGTCGACGGTGCCGGGCAGGCGGTCCGGCTGCTCGCCGACGTCCGGGCCGGCGATGGTGCCGGCCTCACGCCCGGCACGCGCACCACGGTCTCGGCCGGCGCGGCCCACCTCGTACCCCTGCAGGATTCTGGAAAGGATTTCTGATGCGCTCGATACGCCACGCCCTGATCGCGGCCGCCACCGCGGCCGTCGTCGCGGCCACGGCCGGCTGCTCCGGAGGCGGCGACGACTCCGCCGACGGCGCGGGCAAGCTGGTGCTCAGCACGTTCCCGTTCGGCGTGGAGGAGTTCACCGAGGCGGTCATCGACCCGTTCACCGAGGCGACCGGCATCGAGGTCGAGGTGGAGACCGGATCCAACGCGGACCGTCTCTCCCAGCTGCAGGTCGCGGGCGACAAGGCCGGCGCGGACGTCATGCTGATCTCGGACTACTACGCGGCGCTCGGGCAGCGGGACAACCTGTTCCAGGCCGTCCCGGCGGACCGGGTACCGAACCTGGGGCAGATCGCCGCGTTCGCGAAGGAGGCCGCCTACCAGGGGCCGGCCTACAGCTACCAGCTCAACGGCATCGTCTACAGCACGGACGCGATGAACGCGGACGCGGCCGCGAACTGGGACGTGTTCGCGGGCGCGCACAAGGGCAAGGTCGCGCTGCCGGACATCTCCGTCACCGCGGGCCAGCTGATGATCTCCGGCGTGGCGGCCAGCTACGGCTCCGGCCCGTACGACGTCGACGCCGCGTACCGGAAGCTCGCCGAGTGGAAGCCGGGCGTGCTGCAGTTCTACAGCTCGTCGACCGAGGTCACGAACCTGCTGACGCAGGGCGAGATCGTCGCGGCGGACACGCTCAACGGCTTCGCCACCAACCTGATCGCGGACGGCGAGAAGGTCGCCTGGACGCCGCCGGCCAAGGGCCGCTACATGGCCACGAACCGGGCCATGGTGCCGGCGACCTCGGCGAACACCGAGAACGCGTACCGGTTCATCGACTATCTGCTCTCCACCGAGGCGCAGACGTCCTCGGCCGAGCTGGTCGGTGACCTGCCGGTCAACCCGGGCGCGAGCGTGCCGCCGACGCTCACCGTGGTCGTCGGCGACATCGCCGGCGACCCGACCGCGGCCGGCTACACCACGCTCGACCCGGCGCAGCTCGTGCCGACGCGCAAGGACTGGGTCGACCGCTTCGCCCGCGAAGTCACCGGCGCCTGAACCACCCCTCCGGCCGGGCCCCACCACCGAGGGGCCCGGCCACCTTCTTGAAACCTCTCAGCCGCGCTGAGAGGTTTCATCGCTGAACCGGATGAGCCATGTCTGACCTCGAATACCTGCGCGCGATCCCCAAGGTGGAGCTGCACTGCCACCTGATCGGCACGGTCCGCGCCACCACGTTCGCCGAGCTGGCCCGCCGCGCCCGCCTGGACCTGCCGGCCGATCCGGAGCGCATCTTCGCGGACATCAACTCGCTGCCGCCGGACCCGGCGATCTACCGGAACACCCGCATCCCGGTGCCGCAGGGCCGGTCCGCGGACGAGCCGGCGGTCTCCTACTCGCTGTTCCGCGCCTCCGCGTGGGTGATCGAGGCGCTGCGCGACGCGGACGACCTGACCCGCATCGTGTTCGAGGCGTTCGAGGACGCGCACCACAACGGCGTGCGGCACCTGGAGATGTCCTTCGACGAGGTGCCACCCCACCTGGAGACTCTCGGCTACCGCGGCTCGGTCGAGGCCTACGCCGAGGGCATCCGGATGGCCGAGCGCGCGTTCGGCATGACCGGCCGCCTGCTCGCCGCGATCGACCGCAGCAAGCCGGGGGAGGACGCGGTCGCCCGGGTGCGGACCGTCGTCGACAACCCGCACGACTACGTCGCCGGCATCGGCCTGGACAACCTGGAGACGGCCGGGCCGCCGGAACGTTTCATCGACGCCTACCGGCTGGCCGGCGAGGCCGGGCTGGGCCGCACCGCGCACTCCTCCGAGCACGCGCCGATCGCCGCGAACACCATCACGTGCCTCGACGCGCTCGGCTGCGACCGGATCGACCACGGCTACTTCGTCCTCGAGGACGACGCCGTGGTGGCCCGTCTCCGCGCCGAGCAGACCCCGTTCCTGGTCGCGTCCACCACGTCCCGTCGCTCCTGGCGCCCGTGGCGCCGCGCCTCGATCGCCGCGATGCTCGACGCCGGCCTCAACGTCATCCCGTGCGCCGACGACCCCGGCATGTTCCCCACCAGCCTCACCGAGGAGTACCGCATCCTCCACGAGGACCTGGCCGTCCCCCGGGAACGCCTGCACGCGATGGCACTGTCCGCTGTGGACGCCTGCTGGCTGCCGCCCGCGGACAGGGCCGCGCTTCGCACCCGCGTCGAAACGGAGCTGGCCGCCCTGCCCGCCTGACAACGCTTCAGAAGCGCGAAACCTTTCAAAGGTGGCGTTCCCCGCTTCCGGCGTGCCCGCGGGAAGCGGCCGGGCCCGCGTTCAGCCACCGCCGGGCGGGTTCACCGGCCCGCCGGTCACCACCTCGTTCTCCTTCATGCAGATCTCCACCAGCGCCGCGCCGTCGGTGTTGGTGAGAACCACGCCGACCCAGCCGGTGTCCGGGTAGACGTTCCAGTTGCCGCCGATGCCGGGGCCTCCGCCGCCGCGGCCGTACATCCACTGGCCGTTGAGGACGTGGGTCGGCATCGTGTAGGCGTGGAACGAGCCGGGCTGGGAGCCGGGCAGCTTGGCGCCGGCGAACAGCCCGGCGTGCGGCCGGTCCAGCAGCGTGCCGTCGTGGACCGCCGTGGCGAAGCGGACCAGGTCGGGCGCGGTGGCGAAGGCGTCGCCGGAGGCGTGCCCGATGAACGCGCGGCCCGGGTTCCGGTCCAGGGTGTACTCGTTGACGCTGCCCTTGTCCAGGTTGCGCACCGCGTCGATCAGGCCGCCGTCGGCCTGCAGCATGTACGGGTGTGCGATCCGCGCGTCGGTGAGCCACCGGTCGCGGGTGTAGTAGCCCGAGCCGTTCATCCCGGCGCGCGCGAACACGTGTTCGTGCACGTAGTCCCAGAACGTCATGCCGGACACCGTCGCCACGATCTGCGCGGCCATGGCGAGCCCGACGCCGGATCCGGGTAGGTGCCCGTTGGACGCGGAGCCGGGCGGATTCACCAGCACCGCCTGCGAGATCCACCGTTCGATGTTCGCCTGCACCTCCTCGCGGCTGTGGAAGACGCGCTGCCAGTCGGGCATCGGCGCGTCCATCCCGGACATGCCGGTGAGCAGGTGGTGGATGGTCACCGAGGCGGCGATGTCGGGCTGCACGCCGGTCAGGAACCGGCCCACGGTGTCGGACAGCACCACCCGGCCCTGCTGCAACAGCTGCAGAACGGCCACGGACAGGAACGGCTGGCTCGCGGAGGAGAGGTTGAACGCGATGTTCTCGTGGTGGCGGACGCCGCGCTCCCGGTCGGCCAGGCCGTAACTGCGGGACAGCACGGTCCGGCCGCGGTGCGCGAGCAGCACCACGCCGGAGAACCTCCCCTCGGCGGCGACCTGCGCCACGAATCGGTCGTAGGCCCCGCCGGGCCGGGCGTCCGGCGGGATGTGGGTGTCCGCGGCCCGGGCGGGTCCGGCGCCGGTCATGGCCGCACCGGCGGCGGTGAGTCCGCCCGCGGCGATCAGGCGGCGCCGGTCGATGCCTCGCGGAGATTCGGAGTGCTTCATGCCTCCACTGAAGACGATCGACCGTTGCGGCGGCGTATGCGGTTTTCGATACGGACGCGATAACAGCGAAGCCCAACCGCTCAGAACCGATCTTCCCGCTTCCGGCGTGGCTGAGTCCCGGTGCTCCCGCGGGCACCGGTCGGCCGCGGGCGGCCTCCCTGCCGGTTCCGCGCCGGGCGCCAAAAAACCAAACCAGCCTCCTAGGATGCGTTAGGCGGTGTGTGGCGGACGCCGTCTACGGTGGACGGCTCAGCCGTGGGTGAGGTGCCGATGCCCGGATTCATGCGATCACTGTTGTCGCCCGACGTCGCGCTGCGCGTCGCGGCCGTGCTGCTGGCCGCGCTGATCGTGGTGCGGTCCCTGCTCGACGGCGTCAGCGGCATCGGTTCGATCGTCCTGGTCCTCGCCTCGGCCGGGCTGTTCTGGGGACTGGTCCGGTTGGCCGCCCGCCTGCGCGTGCTGCTCGCCGAGTCCAGCCCGGAGGCCTCCCGGCTGACGTCGAGGCTGGTCAGCCGCGCCCGTGCCCGCCTCGCCGCCGTGCTCGCCATCCTCGTGCTGGTCGTGCACACCGCGATCACCGGCTACCTGGGCGTGTGGACGATCCTGATCGCGCTCACGCTCGCCGCGGTCGCCACGCTGCTCAGCCCGGACCTGAGGCTGGTCGCCGTGCTCGGCGGCACCGCCGCGGTCTTCGGCACCGCGACCGTCTTCCTGGCGGACGTCTTCCAGGGCAGCACCGAGGCGCGCGCGCTCGCGGTGTCGATCGCCGCGATCGTCCTGCCGGTGCTGGTCTCCGACAAGATCGTCGCGGCGGTGCGGCGGCCCGCGCTCTCCACCACGCACCACGCGATCCTGGCCGTGCTGACGCTGCTGATCGGCTTCCTCGGCTGGACCCGGTCGGAGTGGTTGCCGGGCGTGACGCACGGGTGCTACACGCTGCCCACGACGACCTGGACGCTGCCCGTCTCGACCGGTATCACGATGCTGCGCGCGACCCCGGACGGGCGGCGCTGCTACGGGCTGCTGGACACCGCGGACCCCGGCGTGTTCGCGGCCCGCGCGTTCGGCCGCGACCCGGTCACGATCGATCTGCAACGCCGCATCCTGGAGCTGAACGAGCCGCTGAAGGACGGCGACCTGACCGTGGTCTGGCTCGGCGCGCTCTCCTGCGACCCGCTGCCGGCCGATGAGTCCCGGTGCGCGGACGGCCGCGACTACCCGTCCGAGCGCGACCAGTTGCGCGCGCTGATGTTCGCCCAGACGCTTTTCATCGCGACGGAGAGGGACAAGCGCCTGCACGTGGTGATCGCGGACGCGACGCAGGACGTGGCGCATGCGGACGCGGTCGCCGAGATGATCGTGCAGCGGCGGGACGCGATGGGCGAGCGGCTGGTGGTGATCGGCGGCGGCGACTCCCGGGACGTGACCCAGCGGGCGATCAACCTGCTGCTGGACGCGCAGATCCCGTTCATCGCGCCGAACCTCCTCGCGGACCTGGGCGAGCCGGACGCGCCGTTCGTCAACCGGCCCGGCTATCTGCAGCTCGCGTCCCCCAACCGGGCGTACGCGGAGGACGTGGTCGACGGCCTGTCCTTCGCGGACGGCTACCGCCTGGACGTCCACCAGGTGCCGAACCCCACCGACCAGTACACGACGTCACTGGTCAACGACCTGCTCGCGGTGGTGAAGGAGAAGAACGACCCGCGCGTCACGGCCCGGCACGTGGCCGCGCTGGACCGGATCGACGCCTCGGTCTGCAAGGACGCCGAGGAGCCGACCGTGCTGTACTTCGCGGACCGCTGGACCCGGTTCGCCGAGTTCGTCCAGCGGGTCAACGAGGTCTGCGGGCACTCCCGGCCCCGGCTGGTGATCGCGGACGTGTCGGTGAGCCGGTTCATGGCCAACGACCAGCTGCGCGCGGTCAGCAACGCGGACTGGCCGGTCGACTACCACGTGGGCGGCCCGTCCTGCGCCGACCTGACGGAGCAGAGCCTGCGGACCATCACCGAGCAGGTGTACGCGTCGCGTGACCTGACCGGCCTGGCGGAGAACGAGACCTTCGCCTGCGCGAACCGGGACCCGGCGGCGAAGGAGACCGGCGAGCTGCTGGACGCGTGCCCGCTGGACGCGGCCGTGAAGCTGGACTGCCGCCCGAACGACCTCGGCACCTACCTGATCCCGGCCTGGGACGCGGTCTTCCTGGCCGACGCGCTGCTACCGGACCGCCGGGTCCCACTGAACGGCCTGCGCGTGACCACCCTGCCGCTGTCCACCGTGGACACGGTGGCGAGCGTCGAGCGGGGCCGGCTGCTGGCGCCGACCATCGACATCCGGATGTGGCACGCCGACCCGCTCAACGACCCGCGCCGGATCTACGAGCGCCCCAGCGACGCGCTGCTCAGGCCGTGAGACGAGGTGCCGCATCGGCCGGCGCGCTGCTCAGGCCGTGAACAGCAGCGCGGTCGCGGCCAGCAGCGCGATCCCGAACACGCCGTAGACCACCGGCAGCACCACGCCGCTGACCCGGCCGACGCCGAGCGCGGAGCGCCGGGACAGCGCGACGGCCAGCGGCAACCCGGCTAGATAGGCGCCCTCCAGGGCCCAGGCCACGCCGGTACGCACGCCCGCGCCCGCGCCGAGCGAGCCCGCGACCCAGTCGCCCAGCAGGTAGGGCCAGCCGAGCACGAGCACACCCAGGGTGAGCGCGACCACCACGGTCCCGCCCCATCGCACGTTCGTCATGATCTCCGCCGTCAGCTGTAGAGGTCGCGGCCGTAGCGAGCGGCCAGATCGCGGTAGGCGGAGACGAACCCGCTGTCCAGGTCCGAGACGGGGGATGGGACGGCCGGTGCGCCCAGGTCGTCGAGGGCCGCGCGGGTGTGGCGGGCCGCGTCGCCGAACTCGATCTCCCGGATCAGCCCGGCGCCGGTCTCGGCCGCGTTCCGCAGCGCCGTGAGGTGCCGCTTCACCTGACCGTCGAGGTCGGACCAGAGCGCGTCCGCGCGCTCGCCCTGCTGCCGGGCCGCGCGCACGGCCGGGCTGTCCGCGGGCAGGTCCGCGTCGCTGTGCCGGTCCAGCCCGGTCCAGATCTCGCGCAGGCGTTGCCGCTGGACGAGCAGCGCGGCCAGTTCCTCGATCGAGCGGCCGAGCGCTCGCGCGCTGTCGCCGGACGGCAGCGCGACCCGGTGCGCCCAGACCCGCTGGGCCAGCCGTACCGCGGTGTGCAGGTCGTCGCGGTCCTCGTCGGAGGTGAGCACGTGCACGTCCGTGCCGCGCACGAGCCGGGCGAGCCGGTTCGTGCGCCGGTAGGCCACGCCGAGCCAGCCGAACGCGGCGAGCAGCGCCACGCAGGTGACCCGGGCCGCGACCGGCAGGTCCAGGATCGCCAGCAGCGCGCAGAGCAGACCGAGCCCGAGCACGCTGATCATGCGGCCGGCCAGCGCGTCGCCGTGCCGGCCGAGCCGGGCGCCGGCCGGCAGCCGCACCTCGGTCAGCCAGCCGCGGCGCACGCGCCTGCCGCCGGGCACGGACACCGGCCGTGCGGAGACGACCGTGCGATCCGGGTCGGAGAGCAGGTAGGTCTGTGACGCCATCGGAACCTCCTGCCGCGGGCCGTCGAACGTGGGTTCCGGTCCATCGGCTGCCGGGCCGTACCCGCGAGGGGTTGTGCGACGCCCCACAGAATTGCGTGGAAAC
Organism: Catenuloplanes nepalensis; assembly: GCF_030811575.1. Lineage (GTDB taxonomy): Bacteria > Actinomycetota > Actinomycetes > Mycobacteriales > Micromonosporaceae > Catenuloplanes > Catenuloplanes nepalensis. The sequence continues at coordinate 2,319,184 of NZ_JAUSRA010000001.1, forward strand.
CTCAGGTGAGAGCGGGCAGCATGGCGGGCATGCGCTCGGCCGTCACCGTCACCCCCGCCCGTCTTCCCGAGCTGCTGCTGCACGTGTCCGTGGTCCGGCCGGTGTTCGTCTGGGGCGCGCCCGGGATCGGCAAGAGTTCGCTGGTCCGGGACTTCGCGGCGTCGCTCGGGCTGGAGTGCGTGAGTCTGGTGGGCACGCAGCTGGCCGCGGAGGACCTGATCGGCGTGCCGGAGCTGCGGGACGGGCGGAGCCGGTTCGCGCCGCCGGAGACGATCGCCCGGGACGAGCCCTACTGCCTTTTCCTCGACGAGCTGAACGCGTCGTCGCCGGACGTGCAGAAGGCGTTCTACTCGCTGATCCTGGACCGGCGGATCGGCGCGTACGAGCTGCCCGAGGGCTCGATCGTGATCGGCGCGGGCAACCGGAGCACGGACGGTGCGCTGGCGCGGCCGATGGCGAGCGCGCTGGTCAACCGGCTGCTGCACGTGCACCTGCGGGCGAGCGTGGACGACTGGCTGGCGTGGGCGGGACCGGCCGGCGTCCACCCGTGGATCCTCGGTTACCTGGCCGAGCGCCCGGATCAGCTGTGGGTGGAGCCGCCGAAGACCGAGGAGGTGTTCTCCACGCCGCGCAGCTGGCACATGCTCTCCGACGCGCTGCACTCGTTCGGCGACACGATCGACGAGGAGACCGTGCGGGTGCTCGCGCACGGCACGCTGAGCCCGCCGCACGCGGCCGGCTTCGCCGGATACTTCAAGATCATTCGGCATCGGTACGGGCTGGAGGCGATCGTCCGCGGCGACGCCGGCTGGCCCACCGCACCCGCGGACCGGGACCTGCTCTACTTCCTGGCAGAGTCGCTGCGCTCCCGCCTGATCAAGGACCTGCCCGCGGCCAAGGAGCACGGCTCGCCGAACCTGCGGCAGTTCGCGCACCGGGCCAAGGCCCTGCTGGTCGAGCTGGCCGAGATCTCCCTGGAATGCGCGCAGCTGGTCATCGCGGCGGACGACGACGGCGTACCGGTGCTGCCGTCCTGGTTCCTGGTCGAGGTCAGCCGGGACCTGCCGCGGCTCGTGGCGGCGCGGACCTGACATGACCAGGAAGAAGAAGCCGGAACCGACCGTCGCGGACCTCGCCTGGCGGGCGGTCGCGGCGCACCCGATGTTCGCGCCGATGACGGACGACTACCCGCGCGCCGGTTTCGCGCTCTCCGGGCACGCGTCGCTGGGGGAGCGCCGCACGTTCGCCACCGTCGACGTGCGCGGGCAGATCGTCGGCGGGAAGTGGGCGCTGCGGCACACCGAGGCGGAGTGGACCTGGGTGTTCGCGCACTGCCTGCTGCACCTCGGCTTCGGGCACGTCACGACCGCGCACGACGAGTTCGGGGCACGCGCGGCCTGCCTGGCGGTGACCCGGTTCCAGCGCGCGGTCAAGCTCGGCACCGAGCCGATCCTGCTCCCGGCCGACCTGCCCGCGCTCGACGAGGAGGTCCTCGCGCGGCAGTGGCGGGCGCGCGGCGCGGTACCGGACGACCTGACCGCGACCGGGACCGGCGGCTTCGACGACTGCCTGAACCGGGAGGTGCCGGCGCCGCGCACCGGGCCGGAGGACTGGCCGGGCCGGTTCGCGGTCGGGCTGTCCGCCGCGGCGACCGCGGCGGTCGAGGTGGCGGCCGGTGCGCGCGCCTCGCTGACCGACCCCGGCGGGGGAGCGCGGAAGCCGTGGCAGCGCGCGATGGGATGGTTCGCGTCGTCGTACCCGCTGCTGGGTGGTCTGGCCTCGGGCTTCCGGATCGTGGCGGACGTGCCCACGGCGACGCGCTTCGAGATCGGCGTCGCGGCCGTCTCGGCGTCGGCCGGGGAGATCTACATCAATCCGCTGCGGACGATGGGCGAGGCGCAGTGGCGGTTCGTGCTGGCCCACGAGATGCTGCACGCGGCGCTGCGCCACGGGGATCGAGCGGGAGGCCGCGACCCCTACCTGTGGAACGTGGCGGCCGACTACGTGATCAACGGCTGGCTGGTCGAGATGGGCGTCGGCGAGGTGCCGGACGGCGTGCTGCACGACCCGGACCTGGCCGGGCTGTCCGCCGAGGCGGTCTACGACCGGATCGCGGGTGACCTGCGCCGGCTGCGGCGACTCGGCACGCTGCGCGGCCAGGGCAAGCCGGACATCCTGGGCGATCCGCTGCCCTGGGCGCGCTCACCCGGCGGGGGCGTGGACCTGGACGAGTTCTGCCGGCGGGCGCTGCTGACCGGGTACGCGTACCACCACAGCCAGGGCCGGGGGCTGCTGCCGGCCGGGCTGGAGGCGGAGATCCGGGTGCTCGAGCATCCACCGCTGCCGTGGGACGCGCGGCTGGCCCGCTGGTTCGACGAGTTCGTGCCCGGACCGGAGCCGCGCCGGTCGTTCGCGCGCCCGTCCCGGCGGCAGGCGAGCGCGCCGCACATCCCGCGGCCGGGCAGGTGGGTGCCGGACGAGCCGACGCCGCGGCACACGTTCGGCGTCGTGCTGGACACGTCCGGCTCGATGAACCACGAGCTGCTCGGCAAGGCGCTCGGCGCGATCGCGTCGTACGCGACCGCGCGGGACGTGCCGGCGGCGCGGGTGGTGTTCTGCGACGCGGTCGCCTACGACGCCGGATATCTCACGGTCGACGAGATCGCCGGGCGGGTCCGGGTGCGCGGTCGTGGCGGCACGATCCTGCAACCCGGCGTCGACCTGCTGGAACGCGCGCCCGACTTCCCGGCCGCGGCACCGATCCTGATCATCACGGACGGGTGGTGCGACGCGGTCCGGGTCCGGCGCGAGCACGCCTACCTCACCCCGGCCGCGGCCCGCCTGCCGTTCACGCCGCGCGGCCCGGTCTTCGAGGTCCGCTGAACCCCGTTGCCCTTGATCACGAGGGTGATCACCTGGTGGGACAGTGCTGGGTCGGAAACCATCCGAACGGCGTCAAATCGCCTTCGTGGCCGTGATTTTATGGATCTTGTGATCCGAGCGGCGCCGCGCTGCGTACCTCCTGCAGACGGCCTCTCTGCTGGGGGCCCGGCAGGGGGTAGAGAGAACAGTGGCGCAGGGACCGCCGACGACCTCATGGGTACGGTACGACGACGCCGGAGGAGGCGCACGTCGTGGCTCCCGTGAGTCATATGACGACCAGCCCGCCCACGACGACCAGCGCGGTTACGGTGACCAGCGGAGTTACGGTGACCAGCGGGGTTACGAGGAGCGGGGCGGCTACGACGAGCGGGGCGGCTACGACGAGAACGGCCGCTTCGAGGCCCGCCGGTACGATCAGCCGGCCGCGGCGTGGGAGGCCGGCTCGGGCGCGTACGCGCAGCCCGAGACGCAGCAGCAGCCGTGGCGGCGCCAGCCGGCGGACGCCTTCGAGGACGCGCCGGCCCGCAGCCGCGCCGCCAGCCGCGCGGTGGCCGACGCCGAGGGTGACGAACCGGACAACCCCTTCACCGGTAACCGTCTCTTCACGGTCCTGCTGTTCCTCGGCGGCCTCGGCACCAGCGTCTCGCTCTGGATCTTCGACACCCAGCCGGGCGCGGTCAGCGACCTGCCCACGCTGATGATGGCGATCGGCCGCGTCACCGGCCTGATCGGCGGCTACCTGCTCTTCATGCAGCTGCTGATGATGAGCCGGGTCTCCTGGCTGGAGGACTGGGTCGGCTCCCGCGACCTGCTGCGCTGGCACCGCGGGCTGGGCACGTCGCTGTGCGTCTTCGTGATCGCGCACATCGTCTTCATCGTGTACGGGTACGCGCTGCTCGCCGAGACCGACGTGGTCACCCAGGCCTTCACGATCATCACCACGCTGCCGAAGATGGTCGAGGCGCTCGCCGCCACCGTCATCATGATCTTCATCGCGCTGATCTCGATCCGGGGCCTGCGCCGGCTGCTGTCCTACGAGATCTGGAAGGGCATCCACCTCAGCGCATACCTCGTGCTGCTGCTCGGCTACGGCCACCAGGTCGCGGCCGGTGCGGACCTCAGCGGCCGGTTCGCCTCGATCTTCTGGCCCGGCCTGAGCGCGCTGGTCATCTCCGCCGTGGTCTGGGGCCGGATCATCGAGCCGCTCTGGATGAACCTGCGGCACCGCTTCGAGGTCGTCGAGGTGGTCAACGAGGGCCGGGACAGCTTCTCGATCTACGTCGACGGGCGCGGCCTGGACAGGCTGGGCGCGCGCGGCGGGCAGTTCATGCGCTGGCGGTTCCTGACCGGCGGCGCCTGGTGGCAGTCGCACCCGTTCTCGCTCTCCGCCGCGCCGAACGCGCAGTGGCTGCGGCTGACCGTGACCGCGGTCGGCAAGTACACCGAGCGCCTCGCCGAGCTGGAACCGGGCACCCGGGTGTGGTTGCAGGGCCCGTACGGCACGTTCACGGCGGAACGGCGCACCCAGCGGCGGGCGCTGCTCATCGCGGGCGGCAGCGGCATCGCGCCGATCCGCGCGCTGCTGGAGGACATGCCGTCCGGCACCACCGTGATCTACCGGGCCAGCCGGCCGGACGAGGTGGTCTTCCGCGACGAGCTGGAGGAGCTGGCCGTGCGGCGCGGCGCCCAGGTCTTCTTCGTCGTGGGCAGCCGCAACGAGCCTGGGCCGCGCCGGCTGTTCACCACGAACGGCATGAAGGAGCTGGTGCCGGACGTGTCCCAGCGTGACGTCTACCTGTGCGGGCCGCCCGGCCTGGTCGACGCCGCGGTCGACCTGCTGCGCGAACTCGAGGTGCCGAACGGGCAGATCCACCTCGACCCGTTCGAGTTCTGAACCGTCCGCGCGCGCTTCGCGTACCCCCTGATGACCTTGCTTTTTGATTCTAAGGAGATCCTCCGGTGCGACGCAGTACGGCAGCGGTCCTCGGCACTCTGGCCGGCGTTGGCATGATCTTCGGCGTCCGGATGGCCGCCCCCACGCAGGTCGTCCCGGTCGCGGAGGACGCGCCCGCGGAGGCCCCGGCGGACGCGCCCGCGGAGCCGGACCAGGGTGACGAGGCCGCCCCGGACGAGGAGCCGGCCCCGGACGAGGAGCCGGCCGACGGGGGTGCCGGGGGTGGACTCACCGACGGCGAGTTCCGCGGCACCGGGTCGAAGTACGCGTACGGGACGATCCAGGTCACCATCACGGTCAAGGACGGCAAGGTGTCCGCGGCCGACGCGACGTACCCGACCGGCGGGGACAGCGCCACGATCAACCCGCCCGCGATCGAGGCGCTCAACGAGTCCGCGCTGAACGCGGAGAGCGCGGACGATTTGGACGCGGTCTCCGGCGCGACGCTCACCACCGGGGCGTACCGCAAGTCGCTGCAGGCGGCACTGGACAAGGCGCAGGGCTGAGACCGTGCGCCACGTCGAGATGGTCATGGGGACCGCGGTCAGCATCGAGCTGGCCGCGGACCGCCCGGACGACGAGCTGCGGTCGCTGATCGCGGACGTGTGCGGATGGCTGCACGAGGTGGACGCGCGGTTCAGCACGTACCGGGAGGACAGCGAGGTAAGCCGCATGGGCCGCGGCGAGCTGACCTCCACGGACTGCCACCCGGACCTGCGGCACGTGCTCGGCGCGTGCGCGGACCTGTGGCGGGCCACGGACGGCTACTTCGACGCCTACGCGGGCGGGGTCCTGGACCCGTCCGGGTACGTCAAGGGGTGGGCGGTCGAGGAGGCGTCCCGGCGTCTGGCGGCGGCCGGGTGCCACACGCACTACATCGGCGCGGGCGGCGACATCCGGGCCCGCGGCGACCGGGTCTGGCGGATCGGGGTGCGGCATCCGTGGGACGAGACGAAGGTGGCCTGGAAGCTGGCGGTCACGGACGCGGCGGTCGCGACGTCGGGGACGTATGAGCGCGGCGGCCATGTGATCAACCCGCGGACCGGGAAGCCGGCGCACGTGCTGCGGTCGGTGACCGTGGTCGGGCCGGACCTGACGCTCGCGGACGCGTACGCGACGGCGGCGCTCGCGATGGACGGCGAGGGGCTGCGGTATCTGGAGAAGCTGGCGACCGACGGGTACGAGTCGGCGGCCGTCACGTCGGACGGGCGCGCGTTCACGTCGGCCGGGCTGCCGGTCGCGTCGTAGTCCGCCGCCGGTGCGGGGTTCTCGGCGTGGCCCGGCCGCGGTGACGACCCCGCGGCCGGGCCCGTCACCGCGGGTGCGGCCTGGCATGACGGCCATCGTCCGGGCGCGGCTTGATGCCCGCTCGCAGACGACTTGGAACGCCGGGCGTGGTGCCCGGCGTTCCACCCGCCTGATCGGTGACTCAGAGGAAGCGGACCGACTCCACCTGGTCGTCCAGGCCGGTCTCGGCGAGGTCGTCGACGTCGCCGTTGACCGTGAAGGACTTACCCTTGCAGTCCTTGTCCGCCCAGATCTTCACGCTGCCGGTCGCCGTCATCGACGACGCCTCGTTCGCGGTCGTGGTCAGGTTCTTGCAGCCGGGACCGGTCACGCCCTCGGAGAAGCCGCTGTCGGCGAAGCCGGGCTCGCTGAAGAACGTCACCGAGGCCGCGCCGCCCGTCGCCGGCGCGGCCGGGGACTCCTCCACGATGATGCCCGGCTTGTCCCCGGCCGGGTCCTTCAGCACGGCCTTCTCACCGGTCGGCGTGATGCCGAACCAGGTGCCGCCGACGCCCTGGCCGTTGATGTCGCCGAGCGTGGTGTCGGCCGCCTTGTCCTTGTTGCCGGCGAACCGGTACATCGGCCAGCCGTACAGCGTCAGCTGGACCTGGCCGTCGGCGCGCACGACGTACCCGACCGCGTCCTTCTTGATGCCGGCGACGAACACCTTGCCACCGTTCTTGATCACTACGGGCGGCCAGACCTTCGCGCACGCGTCGTCGCAGGTCGCCTTGGACGGCTTCGCCGTGTCCTCGTCGAACCGGTAGAGCGTCAGCCCGGCGCCGTTGACCACGACCTTCTTCAGCGGCGTCGCCTTGGTCGCGTTGAGCTGCACCCACGCCTTCGCGGACTCGGCCGCCTCGCCCTCCGGCGCCGGCCCGCCCTCCGGCACCGCCCAGTCACCGGTCTTCGGCGGCGCGTCGTTCGACTTGGCCGTACCCGAGACGAGGTTGAGTTCCCCCTCGACCGCGCTCGGTGCCGGTGCCGGTGCGCCGGCGTCGCCGGTCCCGCCGCACGCGCTCAACAGAAGGGAACCGGTGAGCAGCAGCGCGGTGAACGCCGCCGATCGCTTGCCTGACATGCCACTCCTTGATCAACCGGCGGGTACCGCTCACCCACCGCGAAGGTGATCAACACGCTCCCGCCCGGATGTCAACGGCACGACGACGGCGCATGGACGACCCGATCCACACTTCAGTCACAAAACGTTCCGGTGGGTGTGGATACCGTCCCCCGATGATCGACTTCTCCCTGCTCGGACCGGTCCGCGGCCGGCACCGCGACCGGGAACTGGACCTCGGCTCCCCGCAGCAACGCACCGTCCTCGCCATCCTGCTGCTGCACGCCGGCACCCCGGTCACGCTCACCCGGCTCGCCACCGCGCTCTGGGGCGACACACCCCCGCCGGCCGCGCCCGCGACCGTGCGCACCTACATCTCCCGGCTCCGGCAGGCCCTGGCCGGCACGGACGTCTCGATCACGTCCTCCGACAGCGGCTACGCGCTGCCGCTCCCGTCGCTCGCCACCGACGTCGCACACTTCCGCCGCCACACCGGACTCGCGGCCGCCGCCACCCGCGCCGGAGCGCACGCCACCGCCGCGATGTCCCTGCGGTCCGCGCTGGCGCTGCGCCAGGGCACCATCCTGGCCGGGACCTTCGGCCCCTACACCGACGCCCAGCGGGTACGCCTCCAGCGGCTGCTCCGCCAGGCCGAGGTCGACCGCCTGCACGCCGAGATCCGCCTCGGCCACGCCGCCTACACCGCACCGGACATCGCGCTGATGCTCGCCTCCGAGCCGTTGAGCGAGGACCTGAACGCGCTGATGATGATCGCGTTGTACGCCAGCGGCTGCCGCGCCGCCGCCCTCGCCCACTACCACCAGTTCGCCCGGCACCTCCGGACCGACCTCGGCACCCGCCCCGGCCCCGCCGTCACCACCGTCCTCCACCGCCTCCTCACCGGCGACCCGGAACTGCTGTATCCCGTGACTCCGGGCCATCCCGAACGCCCGGTGGCCGCCGCCTCGTAGCGTGGTCCGCCTGGACCGGCGCACCGTCACGCTGCACGACGTCAGTGGCCCCGGCTACTCCCGCCGCGTGTGGGGCGGTGCTCGGCCCGGCCGGCACGCCCACCATCCAGGGCCAGAGCCTCAGCCGCGACGCGGACTTCTTCGAGCACGAGTGGGCGACGACCGTCGCCGCCCCGCGCGGTCCCGGCGCTGGCAACCGCGCTGAACGCCACCGACGTGCTCGACGCCCTGGCCGTGCTCTACACCTACGACTACTGGAGCCGCACCGGCGACTGAGATCCATCGTGATGCCTGCGATGACCGCGAATTTAATCGCCCATGGTGCATGATGGCCTCTGCGCGGCCATCATGAGGCTTATTCAGCGCGGCGAGCCAACGCCGCGTTGCCGCAGGCCGGGCTGGCGACGCTGAATAAGCCTCCATGCACCATCCGCGAAACGTCAACGACCTTTGAGGGTTATTCAGCACGTTACGCATTAACAGCGCTGGTCTGCGGCGACGGGGCGTCGGCTCGCCCCGCTGAATAAGCCTCCTGGATTACAGATCCTCGGCGCGTTGATCACGGCGCTGAAAGGTCGGTAGCCCGGATCTTCGGGCGGGGCCCGACACCGCGTGAGGTCGCGGTCCAGTTCGAGAGCGTTCCTGGCGCGATGCTGAAAGGCCGGAGCGTTCCGGGTGGGGAGCGTCCCGCACCCGGTGCCGGAAGGTCGGCAGTGCTTCCCGGCTGCGTGATTGATCATGCGAAACGACTAGTGATACATGGCGCACCGTATGAGTGCCTCATACGGTGCGCCATGTATCACTAGTCGGATTCGAGGGCGACGGCCGGGTGTCTTTAAGGCGATATTTCGGGGCGTTGTTCCCGTAGTGCGCGCGGCGTTGCCACATGCTGGTGGGGATGTCCCGTCATGCGGAAGATCAGCTGGTTATCGGGACCGATCTTCCGCGATGCGGGGTCGATCTTTGGGTCAGAAGCAGGCGGAAGGTGAGGTGCGGGTGAGCCGTCATGATCCTCGGGTCGCGAGGTTGCTTTCGATTTTCTCGGAGGCTTGTTCAGCGCCGCCCTCGTCAGACCGCGCGGCCTGCGGCGACGCGGTGCCGGTACGCCGCGCTGAATAAGCCTCTTGAGGCTTATTCAGCGGGCGAGCCGAAGCCGCGTCGCCGCAGGCCAGGGCCGCCTGCGCGTAACGTGCTGAATAACCCTCCCTATCGGTTTTGAGTGGTGGGGGTGCTGCCCAGGTTGACGCTCTGCTGGCTTCCGCTGAGGCTCGGCGGCAGGTGGGACGGTGGGAGCTGCGTCGGTGAGCTCGTCAAGGTCGTGCCCGCGCCCGCGGCTTGGTGCAAGGGCAATATCGGCGCTTGCGGGACGCTGGTGTAGCCCTGGATGAGGGCGTTCATCGTGCCGGTCACGGACCGGTACGTGTTGGTAACAGACGCCTTGAACTGCGCCTTGTCCGTGTCTGACGCCAGGTTGATTGCGTTGGCGACAATGCTGATTCCCATTCCCGCTTTCTTGAGCTGGTCATGGTTGATCTTGTCTCCGACGAGGGTCAGGACGTCGCCGACAGCCGCCACGAAGGCGGAGCCTGCGTGGACCGTGTGGTCGTACTGTGCGGTCTGGTACATCTGATAGGCGGTCTCGAGACCGCGGAGCCCGTTCGCCACCGCGCTCGCACCGGCTGCAGTCAGCTCGGTGGTGTTGCTCTGCGCTGCCGTTCCGATACCTTTCAGAATCAGAAGTCCCGTGTTGATCTTTCTCCACATCTCATCGACATTGCGATTTCCGGTGGTCTCATTGGTTGCGGCCAGGGCGCTTCCCACGGCGGTCGTGCTTCTGCGAATTGGGTTCGGTCGCTGCGCTGGAGTGCTCATTGTTCCTCCGGTGGGGGATCGAGGATGATTCCTCTTGCGGATCAAACGGATGTTGTTCCGTGCCGGTTCAGGCGGACCAGCGGTGCGGCGGGCTGCTTACGGGTCAACATTCCAGGCGGTCGCCGGGGGTGACGCCCAAGATGCGGGTGTATTCGCGGTAGGAATTGACGCGGTTGGCGATGGCGGCGGGCTGACCGCCGTGGCATTCGAGGATGCCGTTGATGCTGCGGATGGTCTCGCCGAAACCGGAGCCGTTGGTGATCGCCGCGTGCGGGGTCATGGTGCCGGCGCCGGACTGGGTCATCCAGAACCACAGCGCGGTCTGCCACGCGACCGACGCGTTCGTCATCACCAGGTCCGGGTTGTTGAGTAGATCGAGGTTCAGGGCCTGGCCGGCCGCGTGATAGTTGGTGTTCCAGGAGAGCTGGATCGGGCCGCGGCCGTGATAGGCGGTGTGGCCGGCCGGGCAGCCGTACGGGGCCTGCGCGTTGCAGTAGTTTCCCCACGCGGACCGGTTGATCTCCTCGACGTAGCGCAGGCCGCCGCTCTCCTGGTTGACGTTGGCGAGGAACGCGGCGATCTCGCGTTTGCGGGTCGTCTCGTCGCCGGTCTGGCCGAACGCCGGATACTTCGCCATCGCGGTCATCAGGCCGGCGTACGTGTAGAACGGGATCCGGCCCGGGAAGATCTGGTTGAACGCGGCCTCGTCCAGTTTGCCGGAGCTGCCCGGCGGCGGCACGTCCTTGCCCGGCAGCTCCGGTCCACCGGTCATGAACCGCGGGAAGAGCACGCGCACGCGGTACGGATACGAGCTCACGTCCGGCACCGGCATCCCGCCGCGCCGCTCGACCTCGGCCAGCCCGATGTCGTAGGCGAGCAGCGCCAGCGTGAGCCGCTCCCCGGCGGCCCTGCCGTCGTCGATCAGCTGCTGCACCGCGTCGCCGAGCTCGCAGAGGTACCGCGCCTGGGCGAAGATCGAGTCGACCGGGTCGAGTGCGGAGGCCTCGCCGCTGTCGTCGTCGTCCTCGCCGAGCCGGTCGAAGACGTCCGGCGGCAGCTGCGAGATGCCGGTCTCGCCGTTCGGGCCGACCTTGGCCGGGTCGAAGCCGGACTCCTCCATGATCTGGGCGGCCAGGATCACCGCGCTGATCATGGTGCACTGGCGGCCGGCCTCGCGCAGCGGCTCGACCAGCGCCGGGTCCGGGATGTTCTCCGCCGACAGCTCGCTGTGCGGGTCGCCGCCGAGCAGCACGTCCGCGACGAACGGGCCGTTGCTGGCCGACGGGTCGGCGGGCGCGGCCAGGCCGCCCACGCCGACGATCAGGGCCAGCGCCAGCAGGCAGATCAACGCGAGCACCAGGACCGGTAGCAGGCCCAGCACCGCGACGGCGATGCCGATGGCCTGGGTGGCGTCGATCGGCTTGCGCTCGCCCGGCCCGGCGCCCTCGGCCGCGGCGCGTGCCGCCCGTGCCGCCCGTCCCGCACCCTTCGCAGACATCCGCTCGCCACGCCCCTCGCCTCGGTCGACACGAACCCAACGGAGATGCCGCCGGGGCGGTTCAGGACGGCTGCCGGAGCGCCGTGAACCGATCCGAGCGGATCTCCGTTGGGTCTGCGTCGCGTAATCGGAAACGTGGCCGGTGAACGCATTCCGAGCGCACTGAGACACAGTGGACAGTGATTGGAGGGAGGGTCGGTGGGTGCCTTTTCGAATCGGCTCGGTGCCGTACTGGCGTCGGCGTCGGTGTTCGTGATCGTTCTTCTGGCCGTGCCGTCTCCACACGGCGCGACCGCGGCCGGCGCGGGCGCCCGGGTCGAGCATTCGGTCCGTATCAAGAACAGTGGCGCCTACACGGTGAACGCCTGTATCAGGAGCAAACTCGACGGTCCCGACTCCGACGCCCGGCGGTGCACCGGCAACAAACTCGTGGCGCAGAGCGAGACCATCACGGTCGACGACCGGGGCGCCGGTGTGTTCCTCGACTTCTACATCCAGGCTGGTCCGTCCCACAAGGGATACGACGCGACCGGGCGGCACTGGTGCACGTTCTCCGGGACGGTGCAGGGCGCGAAGATGGAGTGCGAGTCGGTTCCGCGGCCGGCCGTCACGCAGCCGGTGCCGACCATCATCGCGTTCGATCCGTCCTCCGTGCAGGACGACGAGGGCCGGCGCGTCGACATCAATCTGCTCAATCTTCTCGCCTGGAGTGTGTCCGCCTCCGGTGTGGTCGGAATTCTGATCGTCGGGCTGAACATGACGTTGCAGATGCGCCGCGGCGACATGGGATTCGGGCCGGACCAATGGCGACAGCTCACGATCGTCGGCATCTCCTGCATCATCGCGGTCGCGGTGGCGCCGATCCTCACGTTCCTCGACATAAAGCTTCCCTGATCAAAACTGCGAAAAGAGGAAACCGTGTTCTCGATCCACCGCTCTCTCGCCGCGTTCGGTGCGTTCCCCGAGGTCGAGGTGCCGTCGCCGGACCGTGGCGGTGCCGCACCCGCGGACCTGGCGACCATGGTGACGACCGCGATGAACCTGATCGCCTGGGCCGGCACCGCGGCCGGCGTCGTCGGCGTGCTGGTCACCGGCACCATGATGGCCATCTCCCACCAGCGCGGCGAGAGCTCCGAGCACATGAGCCGGCTCGGCCTGGTGCTGGGCGGCTGCATCCTGGTCGCCACGGCCGGCCCGATCGTGCAGTTCTTCTTCGACGCGCCGGGGGCCTAGGTGGGCAGCAGGTTCGAGACCGATCCGCCACCGTTCTGGCGGCAGCGGGGCTGGCTGGTCCCGGCGGTCTCCTTCGCGGTGCTGCTGTGCGGCGGCGGTGGCTTCCTGGTGCTGCGGGACGAGCCGGTGACGGACGCCGCACCGCGCCCGGCCGGCACGGTGCTGGTCGACGGGCGGCCGGACGGCTGCCGGACCGACGACTCGATCCAGGACGCGCCGGCCGGGCCGCCCGCGGACGTGACCTGGCGGGAGCTGAACGGCGCGCGGGTGCCGCTGTCCGCGTCGGCCGGCCCGATCCGTACCGACGGCCCGGTGCTGTGGTGTTTCGCGCACACGCCGGCCGGCGCGGTGATGGCCGCGCACGTCATCCCGCGGCAGCTGAGCGGCGGTGACTGGCGCGCGGTGGTGGAGCGGCAGGTGGCGCCGGGGCCGGGCCGCGAGATCTTCGTGGCGATGCGGTCCTCGCTGGACGACGCACCGGCCGCGCACACCGCGGTCACGGTCGCCGGGTTCGCGCTGAGCGTCTACACCGCGGAGCGCGCGACGGTACGCGTGCTGGTGCGTCTGGCCGGCTTCGGTGACGCGGCCGCGGACTACCGGCTGGCCTGGTCGGACGGTGACTGGCAGGTGGTGCCGTCCTCCGCGGGCGAGCTCTACACGCCGCCGGCCCCGGTCACCACCACGGCCGGCTTCATCCTGTGGGGAGCGTGACATGCCGGACTGCTCGAACGGCGACATCGTCTACGTCGGCGCGTTCTCCGGCCTGACCGAGCTCTTCGACACGGGCATCGACGGCCTGCTCCGCAAGATCGCCAGCGCGATCATGAACGCGGCCGCGAGTCTCTTCGGCGACCTGGCGCTCAACGTACCCACGCTGTCCGTGGACGACGACATCAACCACAAGATCGGGCTGCAGACGAACTGGCTCGTGGTCACGATCGCGGTCGCGTCGCTGCTGTTCGCGGCCGCCCGGATGGCGCTGGAACGACGAGGTCAGCCCGGCATCACCGCGGTCAAGGGCGTGCTGCGCCTGATCCTGGTCGCGGGCGCCGGGTCGTTCGTGCTGATCCAGCTCGCGCTGCTGTCCGACCGCTACACCGAGCACCTGTTCAAGGCGGGCGTGAAGGAGCAGCTCAAGTCGATCGCGTCGTGCGACAACGCGGACATCTCCACGTTCCTGATCATCATCATCGGTCTGCTGCTGCTCATCGCCGGTCTGATCCACATCGTGCTGCTCTACATCCGGCTCGGCGTGATGGTGCTGCTGGTCGGCACGCTGCCGCTGGCCGCGGTCGCGTCGATGACCGAGTGGGGCTCGTCCTGGTGGCGCAAGCACATCGCCTGGATGACCGCGTGGCTGATCTACAAGCCGGCGGTCGGGCTGATCTTCTACGTCGGCGCCACCATGATCGCCTACACCGGCGAGAACGCGGTGCAGCAGAAGATCGCCGGCTGCGGTGTCCTGCTGATGGCCGCGGTGGCGCTGCCCGGCCTGCTCCGGCTGGTCGTGCCCGCGACCATGGCGCTCGGCAACTCCGACGGCGCGTCCGGCGCGGTCGCGTCCGGCGCCGGTGCCGCGGCCCAGGCCACCGGCGCGGTCGGCTCGGCCGGCATGCGGTACGCGATGCGCGGCGGCAGGGGCGGCGGAAGATCCGGCGGTGCGTCCGGCGGCCGGGGAGCGACCGGCGCGGCCGGAGCCACCGGCGGCGGAGCGGGCGGCGGCACGGGCGGCGGCGGAGCAGGCGGCGGTCGCAGCGTGGGCCGGGCGATCGCGTCCGGCGCCGGGCGCGCCGCGAGTGGCGCGATCGGCGGTGCCGCTCTGGTGGCCGCGAAGGCGTCCACGACCGCGGTCAAGCACGGCACCAATCTGGCGCAGGGCGCGGTCTCCGGCAACCCCGACTGACGCCGCGATCCCGGCTGACGCGGCTGACGCGGCAACCCCGGCTGACGCCGCGATCCGGACTGACGCGGCAACGCCGACTGACCGCGGTTCCACTGACGGTAACCCCGACTGACAGGGAAGGTTCACATGACCACGGAGGCCGTCGCCCGCCGTACCTACGGCAACTGGCGCCGCCCACGACGGTCCGGGCTCGGGCCGCTGGGCCTGATCGGCACCATCGCCGCGTTCGCCGGCATCGTCGTGGTGCTGCTCGCGTCGCTGATCTCGCTGTCCGCCGCGATGGTGGTGTTCGTGCCGCTGGCCGCGATGATCGCGCCGCTGGCCGTGCGCACCGAGGACGGCCGCAACGTCTACCAGATGGCCGCGACCCGGAGCAGCTGGCGGCGGCGCCGGGCCCGGGGCGAGCACCTCTACGTCTCCGGCCCGCTGTCCCGCCGCTCCGGTGGCCGGTTCAGCCCGCCGGGCCTGCTCAGCCAGGTGCGGATGGGGGAGGGCCGGGACGCGTTCGACCGCCCGTTCGGCGTGCTGCACCACCGCGGCCGCAACCGGTTCACCGTGGTCCTGGAGTGCGTCCCGGACGGCGGTGGCCTGGTCGACCAGGAGCAGGTCGACGTGTGGGTGGCGCTGTGGGGCGAGTGGCTGGCCCGGCTGTCGCACGAGCCGAACCTGAAGGGCGCGTCCGTGATCGTGGAGACCGCGCCGGACTCCGGCCGCACGCTCGCGGCCGAGGTGCTGCCCCGGCTGGCGCCGGACGCGCCGGCCATCGCGCGGGCCGTGATGGAGGAGATCGTCGAGCAGTACCCGGCCGCGTCGTCGGAGATGCACACCTACGTGACGCTCACCTACGCGGCGCCGGGCGGCAACAAACGCGACCTCGACGACGTGATCACCGATCTGGCGGTACGGATCCCCGGTCTCTGCGGCGGCCTGATCGGCGCGGGCGGTGGCTCGGCCGAGCCGCTGTCGGCAGAGCGGATCGCCGAGGTGGTCCGGGTCGCCTACGACCCGGCGTCCGTCACCGACGTGATGGAGGCGCGCGCCGAGCACGGCGGCACCGGCCTGGAGTGGGACGACGCCGGCCCGGCCGCGTGCGTGGAGTCGGCCGACTCGTACACGCACGACTCCGGTGTCTCCCGCACCTGGATGCTGACCATGGCGCCGCGCGGCACGGTCGGCTCCGGTGTGCTGCGCGACATCCTGGAGGCCGCGCCCGGCACCCGCCGCAAGCGCGTCACGCTGCTCTACCGGCCGATCGACCCGGCCACCTCCGCCAAGATCGTCGAGTCGGACCGGCGTAGCGCGCAGTTCATGGCCAGCTCCGGCCGCGGCCTGGTGCAGGCGCGCGCGTCCGCGGAGATCGCCGCGGCCGAGCAGACCGCGGCGGAGGAGGCGTCCGGCGCCGGGCTGGTCGAGTTCTCGCTGCTGCTGACCGTGACCGTGGACGCGGCCGAGGAACTGGTCGACGCGAACGTGACGGTCCGCAACCTGATCGCCGGGTCCCGGCTGTCGATGCGCCCGGCCGACCGCATGCAGGCGGCCGCGTTCACCTGTTCGCTGCCCGCGGGCGTCCTGCCCTGGGAGTACACGCTGATCCCGCACGAGCTCCAGGAGGCACTGTGAGAACGTCGTACCTGGGCACGGGCTGGCGCAAGGGTGCGTCCGGCGCCCGTAACGCGCTGCCGGCCATCGAGACTCCGGCCCCCGTCAAGGCGATCCCGCAGAAGGCCAGGGCCGGCTCGGTGCCCACACACGGCTGGCCCGGCTCCGGCGGCGGCCGTGTCGGATACGTCGACCCGCCCACCATGTGGCGCGCCACCACGGTCCAGGCGTGCGGGCTGTGGCCGTTCTCGGCCGGGTCCGGCGCACCGATGAGCGGCGTGCCGCTGGGCCAGCACCTGGCCACCGGCGCGACCGTGTGCGGCGACCCGCTGTCCTGGTTCATGCGCGCCCGCTACATCTCCAACCCGTCGCTGTTCATGCTCGGCATGCCCGGCCTCGGCAAGTCCACGCTGGTCAACCGGATCCTCATCGGACTGGCCGCGCAGGGCGTGACGCCGCTGGTGCTGGGCGACCTCAAACCCGACTACGCCGACACGGTACGGGCCCTGGGCGGCCAGGTGATCTCGATCGGCCGCGGCGTCGGCGGCCTGAACGTGCTCGACCCGGGCGCGATGGGCGCGGCGGCCCGGCGGATCGGCGGTGCCGCGGGCGAGGCGCTCGCGGCCGAGGCGGACGGCCGGATCCTCAACATGGTCGCGGCGCTGCTGACCATCGTGCGCGGCCAGGCCGTCGGCGACCACGAGCAGGCCGTGCTCGCGGCCTGCCTGCGGCACCTGCGCGATCGGGCGGCCGGAAAGGCGTACCTGCTGCCGGACCTGCTCGCGGTGCTGACCGAGGGCCCGGAGCCGGTCCGCGCGGTCACGCTCGACCGCGGCCAGGAGACCCGCTACCGGGACGCGGTCGACCCGCTGCACCGCTCGCTGCTCGGCATCCTGGACGGGCCGCTCGGCGGCACGTTCTCCGCCACCACGTCCACCCACATCGACCCGGACGCGCCCGCGGTCTGCATCGACATCTCCCGGATCGGCGAGTCCGACACCCAGCTGACCGCGGCCGCGATGCTGGCGGCCTGGTCCGACGGGCTCGGCACGGTCGCGGCCGCGCACGCGCTCGCGGACGCCGGCCTGGCTCCGCGCCGCTGGTTCTTCACCGTGCTCGACGAGCTGTGGCGCCCGCTGCGCGCCGCGTCCGGGATCGTCGACCGGATCGACGCGCTGACCCGCCTCAACCGCTCGCTCGGCCTCGGCGACGCGAAGATCACCCACACGCTCAAGGACGCCGAATCCGTGGGTACGGACGCGGACCGGGCCAAGGCGCGCGGTTTCGTCGAGCGGGCCGGCATGGTCGTCTGCGCCGGGCTGCCGAAGTCGGAGATGGAGGACCTCGGCCGGACCGTCGGCCTGTCCCGCCGGGAGATCGAGCTGGTCTCGTCCTGGTCGTCGCCGCCCGGCTGGGCCGCGACCGGCGTCAACGACGAGCCACCCGGCCGCGGCCGGTTCCTGATCAAGGTAGGTGGCCGGCCCGGCATCCCGATCCGGATGACGATCACCGACGCGGAACGGCTGCTGCACGACACGAACACACGCTGGGTCAAGAACGGCGAGGCGGACCGCCGGGCCGAGGCCGCGGCGGCGGCGCGATGAGCGGCATGCGGTCCGGCAACGACGCCGGCGTGGCGGTGCTCGTCGTGGTCGCGGCCGGTCTCGGCGGCTACGGCGCGGTCGCGGCCGGTGGCACGCTCGGCGTCGCCGCGGCCGGCGGTGGCTGGCGCCCGCCGCCGTTCTCCGCGGACGCGCTGGTCACGATGACGCAGCGGGGACCGGCCGCGCTCTGGCCCGGCGCACCCGGGTGGGCCGTCTACGGCGGCATCCTGCTCCTGCTGGCCGTGGCCGCCACGATCGGCTTCGAGATCATCACGCGGCTGCGGCCCCGCGACGCGAAGAGCAGCGGGCTGGCGACGGCCCGGGACATGGCGGCGTTCGCCCCGAAGGCGGTCACCGAGCGGGCGCGCGGCCTGCGCCCGTCCCTGAAGGGCGTCAAGGAGCCCCGGCCGGACCAGACCGGGAACCTGCTCGGCGACCTGCACCCGGCCGGGCCGGAGCTGCGGTCCTCGTTCGAGGACGTGGAGCTGGACCTGATGGCGCCGCGGGCCGGCAAGTCCACCGGCATCGCGATCCCGCGGGTGCTGCGCGCGCAGGGCGCGGTGCTGCTCACCTCGAACAAGTCCGACGTCTACGCCGTCACCAGAGCACGACGCGAGGCCGTGGGTACGGTGTGGACGTTCGACCCGCAGGGCATCGCGCACACCCGGCGCGCCATGTGGTGGAACATGCTCTCCGTCTGCGTCACCATCGAGGGCGCGCGCCGGCTCGCCGGTCACTTCGTCGCCTCGATCAACGACGACACCGCGAAGAAGGACTTCTGGATCTCCGCGGCGCAGAACACGCTCACCGCGCTGTTCCTCGCGGCCGGCCGCAGCGGCGCGTCGATCACCGATCTGCTCGGCTGGCTGGCCGACCCAGCCGACCGTACCCCCGTGGATCTGCTCCGGGACGCGGGCCTGCCCGCGATGGCGGACCAGCTGCAGGGCACGGTCCGCGGCGCGGTGGAGACCCGGGACGGCATCTACGAGACGGCCCGGCAGTGCGTCTCCTGCCTGCTCGACCCGGAGATCCTGGCCTGGGTCACGCCCGACCCGTTCACGCCCGAGTTCCGGCCGGACGCGCACGTGCTGCGCACGGACACGCTCTACCTGCTGTCCAAGGACGGCGGTGGCTCGGCCGCCGGCGTCATCGCGGGCCTGGCGGACTCGACCATGCGGGCCGGAGTGCAGGCCGCGGAGCGAATGGGCGGGCGGCTCGACCCGCCGATGACCGCGGTGCTGGACGAGGCCGCGAACGTCTGCCGCATCTCCGACCTGCCCGACCTCTACAGCCACCTCGGCTCGCGCGGCATCAACGTGGTGACGCTGCTGCAGAGCTACCGGCAGGGGGCGCGGGTCTGGGGCGACGCCGGGATGGACGCGCTGTGGAGCGCCGCCACCGTCAAACTGCTCGGCGCGGGACTCGACGACGCGGACTTCGTCGACAAGGTCGCCCGCCTGGTCGGCCAGCACGACGTCAAGACGCTCAGCACGTCGCGCGGCCGCGACGGGAAGTCCCGGTCGACGTCGTACCGGCAGGAGCAGATCCTCCCGGCCGACAGGATCCGCGCGTTGCCGAAGGGGACCGCGCTGCTGCTCGCGACCGGCGTCCGGCCCGCGCTCATCCGGCTGCGGCCCTGGTTCAAGGAGCCGGACGCCGGGCCGATCTCCGCGGCCGCGAAGGCGGAGGAGCGCGCGATCACCGACCGCGCCACCGGGGCCGACCGTGCGCCCGGACTGATCAGCCCGATCGAGGAGGGAACCGTCCGATGACGACAGAGGCCGAGGCGCCACCGGAGTCGCCGTTCATCCTGTTCATGGCCGAGCCGATGTTCTCCGAGGAGCTCAGCCGGCTCAAGACCTGGGTGCACGGACTGCTGCTCCCCGTCTACGGCCGGGAGGTGACCACCACGCTCCCCTGGTGCCCACAGTGGTGGGAACACCTGGAGGCGGTGGCCCGGCTGCACGCGCTGTGGCTCGCCTGGCAGGACGCGAACGCGCCCGGCGCCGCGCTGCAGTCGCTCTCCGCCTGGCACCGCGACCACCTCAACCTCACGCTGCCGGTGCTGCGCGACCCGTCCGGGCCGTTCGCCGGCTGCAAGCGCGGCAGCCACCGGCTGAAGGAGATCCCGTACACCGAGGGCGTGCGGCCCTGACCCGGGACGGGAGAGACCGTGGTCCCCGACAGGGCCGAGCACGTCGACGTGCTCGCCGGGCTTCCGCCGACGCTCGTCCACGACGTCTTCCGCGCGCTGGAACGCGACCTGCGGGCACTGGCCCGGGAACCGCGCGCCGCGAACTGGCGAGACAACCTTTGGACCATCGAGACGGCGGTACGCCAGATCAGCGGCCCGGTCCGGCCACGCCCGGCGCCCGCATCCGCCCCCGCGGAGCCGTTCGACGCGGCCGGATGGCTGGGCGCGCTGCGCGTGCTGACCGCCGCGCTGGTCCTGGCCGACCCGGGCCTGGCGGACCTGCGGCGGCTGCTGAAGGACCACCCGGAGCGGTTCGCCGAGACCGGCGCACTGCGCACGACGGCGAGAGGAGGAGATGTGCCGTGCTGATCGACCCCCCGGACGGGCATCCCGTCGCGGAGCTGCTCGGCGTCTACTACCTGGACGCGCTGCCGGACTCGCGGGACGGCGAGATCGAGGCACACCTCGCCGGGTGCGCGGCCTGCCGCGCCACCGCGGCCGAGATCGTCGAGCTCGTCGCCGCGCTCGCGCTGGTCGAGGGCGCGCACCGGGCGGAGCTGCTGGACGCGTTCGGCGTGCTCGACCGGGACCGCGACGCCCCGCCGCCGTCCGCGTTCGCGCGGTTCGCGCCGAAGCCGGTGGCGACGCCCGGGGACGACCTGATCGAGGACCTCGCGGCGGCGCCCGACATCGGGCCGCTGGTGCGCACCGTCCGGCCCCGGAACCGCCCGCCGCGCACCCGGCGCCGGGCGCTGGCCACCACCGGCGGGCTGTTCTGCGCCGCGCTGCTGACCGCCGGGCTCGCGGTGACGTCGCTGGTCCGCGGCGGCGGGGACGCCCCGGGCGCCGAGGGCCCGTACGTGACCGCGGCCGCGACCGGGCGGGCCGGCGGCGTGTCGCTGTCCGTCGTGGTCAGCGAGCCGGTCTCCGGCGAGGCGCTGGTCCAGGCCACGGTCAGCGGCCTGGACCCGGACGAGCAGTACCAGCTGTACGCCACGACCGCGGGCGGCCGGACCGCGCTGGTGGCCGCCTGGGTCGACACCGGCACGGTGCAGGACCTGTCCGGCCGGCTGGACGCGGTGCTCGGCGACGTCGTCTCCGTCACCGTCACCGAGCCCGACGGCGGCACCGTGGTGACGGTCGATCTCGGGGCGGGCCTCGGCGCCGCGGTCCCGGACTGAGCGCCCGGAACACGTACCCATGAGTTCGTTGGTGGTGAATGTGAAGAGCACGGCCCCGATTTCCGAGTCGACGCGCGAGACGCCGGAGGCGGCGCTCGAGCACTTCCAGCGGGTGCATCGCCCGGTTCTGCTGGTCTACGTCAAGCGGCTGGTCAAAGGCGACGTGCACTGGGCCGAGGACGTGGTCCAGGAGACGATGCTGCGCGCCTGGCGGAACCCGGACGCGCGGATGAGGGACGGGCGGTGGAGCCGCGGCTGGCTCTGCACGGTCGCCCGCCGGATCGTGATCGACCAGGTCCGGGCCGCGCGGTCCCGGCCACCGGAGACGCTGGACGACTCGGTGCCGGACCTGCCCGCGGCCGAGGTCGACGTGGACGGGCGGCTGGACGACCGGGAGATCCGGTCCGCCATCGCGGCACTGCCGGAGCGGCTCCGGACCGTACTCGTGGAGATCTATTACCAGGAGCGCACGGTCGCGGAGGCGGCCGAGGTGCTCGACGTCCCGGCGGGCACGGTCAAGTCCCGCACCTTCTACGCGCTGCGCGCCCTGCGCGGCGCACTCGACGAGCGGGGCTACACCCGCCGGATCGGGGACTACTGACGTGGCCGGTACGACCAGATTGAGTGATCTTCCACCGGAGGCCGTGCGAGCCGCGGTCACGGCGATCAACACGGACCTCGGCAACCTCGGCCAGGCGCACGCGTCGGCCTCGGACGTGTCCGAGTGGCGGAGGCTGCTGATCCAGTTGCTGGGCGCGCAGCCGCAGCGGAATGCCGGGAGAGGGGGCGGGGGGAACGGCCCGGCGGCCGAACCGGCCGGCGAGACACCTCCCAAGCCCTCGGACGTGGCGCGGGCGATCGAACTCATCCTCGCCGACCCGGGGATGAAGCCGCTGAGCGATCTCCACAAGGAGCGGCCGGACCTGTTTCCCGAGGCCGCGGCGGTGAGCGGGCGCACGACGCCGGCCGGGGAGGAGCGTCCGGACGTGGCGACCGCGGCGGCCGTGACCTCGCTGGTCAGCAGCGCGCCGACCGATCCCGCCGTTCGTGAGCGGCAGCACGGCGACACCCTCGCCCGCCGGGCCAGCATCGCGTCGACGGCCGGCCACCCGACCGGCAGGCACCTGTGAGCCGCGAGACCGATGTGGAAGGGAACGCGTCGATGACGTGCCGGCGGATCCTGGCCGCACTGCTCGGCCTGGCCCTGGTCGTGGCGCCGGCTCCGGCGCTGGCGGTGGGGGAGCAGAGTTTCACGAAGTACTACGAGGTGCAGGCCGCGTTCGAGGGGCGGGCCGAGACGCTCTACGACATATCGACCCGGCTGCTCGGTGACACCAGCCGGTACACCGAGATTCTGCACCTCAACACCGGGCGGAAGCAGCCGGGCGGCGGCGTGCTGACCGATCCGGCGAAGCTGAGCGACGGCTGGCTGCTGGTGCTGCCGTGGGACGCCTACGGCGACGGCGTCGAGTACGGACTGCTGCCCGAGGCGGCGCCGGAACCGCAGGATCCGCCGTCGGCCTCGCCCAAGCCACCCGCGAGCCCGGCGGCGAATCCGCAGGGCAGCCCGCAGAATCCGCAGGGCAACGCGCAGAGTCCGCAGGGCAGCCCGCCCGCGAATCGGCCCGTGAGCCCGCCGGCGAAGCCCACCGACGGGGGCATCCCGACGGTTCCGTCGTCCGGGCTGAGGCCGTCGCCGGGAGGCTGCACGGTCGCGGCGGCCAGTGCGAAACCGGACTGGGCGGCGCTGCGGATCGCCGCGAACAAGGCCTGGCCGCGCAGCCGGGGTGAGGGACAGACCGTGGCGGTCGTCGACTCCGGTGTGGACGGTCTGCATCCGCAGCTGTCCAGCCGCGTCCGGGCCGGCATCAACGTCACCGACCCGAAGAGCCCGGCCGACGTCGACTGCCTCGGCACCGGCACCTCGATCGCCGCGATCGTCGCGGCCCGCGCGACCGGCGACGGCGACCTCACCGGCGTCGCGCCGGACGCGATGGTGCTACCGGTCCGGATCCTCACCACGACGCCGACCACCACGCCGTACATCCAGACCACCGGCATCACCAAGGCGGTCGCCGCGGGCGCGACCGTGCTCGCGCTCGGCACGGCCGTGGACCCCACGCAGAAGGACGTGGCCGAGGCGATCCGCCGCGCGGTCCAGGCCGGCGCGGTCGTGGTCGTCTCCGCACCGTCCGGCGGCGCACCCGCGCCGGACGCGACGGACGGCGTGATCCGGGTCGCCGGCGTCGGCGCGGCCGGCCAGTCCGTGGCCGACTACCGGAAGGGTGCGGTCGACGTCTCCGCGCCCGGCGTGAACGTGCGTAGTGCCGGGATCAGCGGCGGCGCGGGCAGCGGCGGCCACTACGCGGTCGCCTACGTCGCGGGCGTGGCCGCGCTGGTCCGGGCGGCCTACCCGGACCTGTCCGCGGAGCAGGTGCGCCAGCGCATCCTCGCCACCGCGGACGGGATGAGCGACGTGCGCCGCCCCGACCCGCTCTACGGCTGGGGGATGGTCGACCCGGGCGCCGCGGTCAGCCGCGAACTGCCGGCCGAGGCGAACGGCGCCTCGCCGGACCCGCTGACCGTCGACCCGCCGCCGGGCCAGGAGCAGCCGGACGGCGCCGAGCCGGGCGGGCAGCGCCGCAACCCGGTCGGCCTGATCCTGGTCACGCTGCTGGCGCTCGGCCTCGCGGTCTTCCTCGGGCTGCGCTTCCGGCGGATCTGGCGCGGTGACGCCGAGGACTCCGGCCACGTACCCCGCGGCTTGCAGGTTCCGAAGCTCTTCCGGCGCCCGCCGCGCGCCGACCGGGACCCCGGCGAGGACCGCACGCTGGTGCGCGTGTCCCGGCCGCTCGCGCCGGTGGAGGCGCACGGCCACGACAACTGGGGCGAGTTCGACGACGTGCCCGCGGAGTACGCGGAGACGACCGCCAACGAGGTGAGGGAACAATGACGATCAACGGAAGCGCGGTGGCCACCGAGCGCCCGCCCGGCCTGTCCCCGGCCGGTCTGGGCTGGGTCGCCGCGCACGGCGGCGCGGGCGCGAGCACGCTGGCCGCGGCCCTGGGCGGCACGGATGTCGGCGCGCGGTGGCCGTCCGAGTCCCGCGCGGAGCCGGCCCGCGTGCTGCTCGTCGCGCGCACGCACGCCGGCGGACTCCGTGCGGCCGCCCGCGCGCTCGCCGCGATGCGGGAGGGCCGGCACCCGCCCGGCATGGAGCTGCTCGGGCTGGTCCTGGTCGCGGACGCGCCGGGCCGGCTGCCGTGGCAGCTGTTCCGCCGCACGCGCGTGCTGCGGTCGGTCGCACCCGTCTGGCGGGTGCCCTGGATCGAGCAGTGGCGGCTCGGCGCCGAGGTGCGCAAGGCCCCGAAAGTGCTGCTCAGCCTCGCGGATCTGGTCGACGACCTGCACCGCGGCGCGTACTGAACCCCCACACAGGACCCGGAGGTCCGGATGGATCGAATACGCATCAACAGCCGGCTCGGCCGCTCGCTCGTCGCGCTCACCGTGGTCGCGGCCGGCCTCGGCGCCGGTTTCCACCTGGCCGGCGGTGAGCCCGGCGCGTCCGCGGCCAGCACGCTGGTCTGGTCGGACGAGTTCGACGGCGCGGAGGGCACCGGCCCGGACGCGACCAGGTGGAAGCACGACACCGGCGGTAGCGGCTGGGGAAACAACGAGCTGCAGAACTACACGGACAGCACGGCCAACTCCGCGCTGGACGGCGACGGCCACCTGGTGATCACGGCGCGCCGGGAGAGTTCCGGCGGCCGCGAGTACTCATCCGCGCGGCTGCTGACCGCGGGGAAGTTCAGCCGCGCGTACGGCCGGTTCGAGGCCCGGCTGAAGATCCCGAAGGGGCAGGGGGTCTGGCCGGCGTTCTGGATGCTCGGCGAGGGCGGCGGCTGGCCGGACGGCGGCGAGATCGACATCATGGAGAACGTCGGCAAGGACCCGAACCGGGTGCACGGCACGATTCACGGGCCGGGCTACTCCGGCGGCGGGGCCAGCGGCGGTTCCGCGCTGCACGACGCGCCGCTCGGCGACGCGTTCCACACGTACGCGATCGACTGGTCCCCGGATCTGATCGTCTGGTACCTGGACGACGTGGAGTTCAGCCGGAAGACGCCGGCCGACATCGGCGGCAACCGGTGGGTGTTCGACAAGCCGTTCTTCATGATCCTCAACGTGGCGGTCGGCGGCAACTGGCCGGGCAACCCGGACGGCAGCACGCAGTTCCCGCAGACCATGGTCGTCGACCACGTCCGGGTCTACGAGAGCGGCGGTGGCGGGGAGCTTCCCCCGGCCGAGGATGTTCCCCCGGCTGAGGTGACTCCGACGGCGGAGGTGACTCCGACGGCCGAGGTGACTCCGACGGCTGAGATTCCGCCGCTGGAGGAGGAGACCGACTCGCCGGAGGACCCGGTCCCGCCGGCGGAGCAGGGCGTCGCGCTGACCGGCATGCAGTCCGGCCGGTGCATCGACGTGCCCGGCGGCCAGGCCCGGGACGGCCTGCCGCTACAGGTCTGGGACTGCCTGCGCAACGACGCGCAACGCTGGACGTTCACCGCGGACGGCACCGTCACCGCGCTCGGCATGTGCCTGGACGTGGCCGGCGGCAACCCGGCCAACGGCACCACCATCCAGCTCGCGCACTGCAACGGCACCGGCTGGCAGCAGTTCGTGCTGACCGACGCCGGCGACCTGGTCAACACGGCCGCGAACCGGTGCGTCGACGTCCGCGACCTCAACACCGCCGCCGGCGCGAAACTGCAGATCTGGGACTGCGCCGGCACCGCGAACCAGAAGTGGGTCAGCCGCTGACCACACCCCGGCCCGCTCCACGTGGAGCGGGCCGGGCCCGCGTACACGAAACGGTCACCGATCGGTGCGGCCAGCGTCGGCGCGCCGTCCTTCCGCACCACCTCTACCCACTGCAACCGGACCCGGCCCGCGCGGCGCCCACCCGGCGCGCGTCGTGAACGTCCGTGGTGCCGGTCACATCCAGGCGCCGCTGAGTACCACTACTCACGCCCTGAGCTGCGGTTTCGGAAAGGCTATGGCCGACACCGGCGCAGGGCCGGCGACACCGCACCCACGGAGACCCCCATGGCGAACCACGGCAAGCCCACCCCGGCCTTCATCGGCGCGTCCTGGGCGGCGTTGCTGCTCGGCGTCGTCTGCTTCGCGATCGGCCTGTGGAACGCGGGCATGACGAAGAGCGAGAAGGGCTTCTACGCCGCCGTGCTCATCATGGGCGTGTTCGCCGCGGTGTCCGTGCAGAAGGCGGTCCGGGACCGCACCGAGGGCATCCCGGTCTCCGCGCTCTACCTGGGCCTGTCCTGGCTGGTGATGGGCACCGGCGTGGTGATGCTGGTGGCCGGCCTGTGGAACAGCGGCATGGCGCTCAGCGAGAAGGGCTTCTACGGGCTGGCGTTCGGCATGACGCTGTTCGCGGCCGTGGCCGTGCAGAAGAACGTCCGGGACGGGCTCGCCGCCAAGGCCGCGGAGGCGCCGCCCGCCTACGTCATGCCGGAGGCGCCGCAGGCGTACTACCCGCCGGCTCAGTGAGCCGGCGGCGGGTGCGGGTCGCCTCGACCGGGTCGACCACGCCGGCCGACCACGCCGCCGCCAGCGCGATGCTCTCCTTCCGCCCGGACGCCACGTGCGTGAACGCCAGCGCGCCCGCGCGGTCCGCGGCGCCGGCCGCCACCGCCTCGTACAACCCCTGATGCTCGTCGCACTTCTGGACGAGAGCCTGTATCGACGTGGGGGGCGGAGCGAGGCGCGGGCCAGGTGCCGTCCGGGTGTGCGGCGCGGAAGTCCGCATACCGGTGTTGTATGTGGGCTTGTGCGACGTGCGGCCAGGCGGCGCCTGGACCTCGCCGCAGCCCGTCTCCCACGTCGATACAGGCTCTGGGTCCCGGCGGCTGGTCAGGTTGAAAAGCCACTGGGTGCGCGCCTCCAGCGGCCGCATCATCGCCGAGAGCAGCGGATTCGCGGCCATCACGACCAGCTCGCGGTGAAATGCCGCGTTCGCGGCCGCGACCGCCGAATCGTCGCCGGCACCGAGCGCGGTCCGGGCCGCGGCCATCGACGCACGCAGCCGGCCCAGGCCGTCGTCGCCCACCCGGGCCGCGGCCAGCCGGGCCGCCAGTGACTCCAGGCTCTCCCGCACGTCGAACAGATCACGCACGTCGTCCGCCGTGAAGTGTGCGACCACCACGCCCTGCCGCGGCACCGACACCACCAGCCCGTCATTGCGCAGTGACTGCAACGCCTCCCGCAGCGGAATCCGCGACACCGACAGCTCCGCCGCCAGGTCCCGCTCGAACAGCCGCTGCCCCGGCGCATAGACCAGATTCACTATCCGGTGCCGCAACTCGGCATACGCATCGTCGCGCAACGAGGCCATGACGACACCGTAGACGCTGTTTCCAGGTGAAGAACGACCCGCCGTACCGCCCCGCGGGATGTGACGGTCGCCCATGTGACCGGAAGCCGATCGTGGGGGTGGGGCGGGACCGGTCATCCTTGGGGGATGACCGCCGCGATCAGCATCAGCGCCCTGGGACCGTTACGCGTGTGGCGGGACGGGGTGCCGCAGACGGTCGGGTCGCCGCAGCAACAGGCGCTGCTGGCCGCGCTGCTGATCCGGGACGGGCGGGTCGCGTCCACGGACGACCTGGTCACGGCGGTCTGGGGCGAGGACCTGCCGGACAGCGCGGTCGCGACGCTGCGCACCTACGTCTACCGGCTGCGGCGCCTCTTCGACGGCACCGTCGTCTCGATCCAGAACATCGGCCGGGGGTACGCGTTGAGCGCCGGACGGGCCGACGTCGACGTGACCGCGTTCCACGCCGGCGTGGCGGCGGCCCACGAGCGGATGCGCGCCGGTGACGCGACCGCCGCGGCCGAGCTGCTGTCCGCCGCGCTGGCGCGGTGGGAGGGCGAGGCGCTGGCGGGCGTGCCGGGCCGGGCCGCGGAGGCTGCCCGGGCGCGGCTGGAGGACACCCGGGTGGCGGCGGAGGAACTGCTGTTCACGGCGCGGCTGGAGACGTCCGGCGCGAGCGCGGAGGAGCTGACCCGGCTGACCGAGCTGGTCGAGACCTACCCGCTGCGGGAGGGTTTCCGGGCGTTGCTGATGCTCGCGCTCTACCGTCGCGGCCGGCAGGCGGAGGCGCTGGAACTCTATCGGCACGGCCGCGCGCTGCTGCGCGACGAGCTGGCGCTCGACCCTGGTCCGGCGCTGCGCGAGATGCAGCGGCGCATCCTGCGGGGCGACCCTGACCTGCTGACCGCCGAGACCGGGACCGGCCCGACGTACCTCCCGGCCGACCTTCCCGACTTCACCGGCCGGGTCGCGGAACTGGCCGTGATCACCGGGGCGCTGGTGCCGGGCGCGACCGTCGGCATCACCGCGCTGCCCGGGTTCGGCCGGACCAGCACGGCCGTGCACGCGGCGCACCTGCTCGCGGCCGCCTTCCCGGACGGCCGGCTCTACGCGGACCTGAGCGCGCCGGACGACCTGGCGGAGACGCTGCTGACCTGGTTGCGGCTGTTCGGCATGGCCGACGGCGAGCTGCCCGCGACCGCGACCGGCCGGGCCACGCTGCTGCGCACCGCGGCCGGCGAGCGCCGCCCGCTGATCGTGCTCGACGACGTGGAGGACCCGGCCGACGTCGCGGTGGTGCGGTCCGCGCTGCCGCACGCGGCCGTGCTGCTCACCTCGCGGCGCCGGCACCACCGGCTGCCCGGCACCAGCTGGGTGACGCTGCGCGGGCTCGCCGACGACGAGTCCATGCGGCTGTTCGAGCACGTGGCCGGCGCGGAACGGGCGGCCGCGGACCGGGAGATGGTCCGCACCGCGATCGCGGCGATCGACGGTGCGCCGCTGTCCGTCCGGCTCTGCGCGGAGCGGGTCCGGCGCCGGCCGCACCGCACGCTCCGGTCGATCGTGGAGGAGCTGACCACGGAGCTGCACGACCCGTACGCGCCGCTGCACGACGACTGCGTCATCGCGGAGGCGCCGATGATCCGCGCGTACCACCTGCTGCGCCCGCAGACGGCCCGCACGCTGCGGTTCCTGGCCGCGACCGCGTCCTGCGCCGCGACCGTACCGGAGGTGGCCGCGATGCTGTGCGGCACGGAGAACACCGCGCTGACCGCGCTCGACTCGCTGGTCGACCTGCATCTGGTGGTGGACGACGCGGACGGCCGCTACCGGATCCCCGACCCGATGGTGCAGTCGGTGGCCCGGCGCAAGCTGCACGAGATCGACGGCCGGACCGAGATCGACGACGCGGTACGGCGGGCGTTCAACCCACCACGGCTGGAGATCATTCCCGCGCCCATCCGAGTGTGAACAGTGCGGCAAACCAGCTGTTCGCCGCTCAGATGATCTGTCCGGCGGCATAGTCTCCCGAGGTGACCACCGTTGACTTCTACTTCGATCCGGCCTGCCCGTTCGCCTGGATCACGTCCCGCTGGATCCTCGAGGTGCGCGAACAGCGCGAGATCGACCTTCGCTGGCACGTGATGAGCCTGTTCGTGCTGAACGAGAACCGCGACCTCGACCCCGGCTACCGCGAGACCGTCAACCGCTCCCTGGGTACGGTCCGCGTCGTCACCGCGGCCTGGCAGCAGCACGGCGACGCGGTCCTCGGGCCGCTCTACACCGCGCTCGGCACCCGCATCCACAACCAGGGCCGCAAACGCGAACTGGACACGGTCATCCCGGAGGCGCTCGCCGAAGTCGGCCTCCCCGCCTCGCTGGCCGCGGCCGCGACCAGCGAGGAATGGGACGACGCGCTCCGCAAGAGCCACCACCGGGGCATGGACCCGGTCGGCGACGACGTCGGCACCCCGACCATCCACATCGACGGCGTGGCCTTCTTCGGCCCGGTCATGAACAGCATCCCGCGCGGCGCCGACGCCCTGAAGATCTTCGACGGCACGGTCGCGCTGGCGAGCTTCCCGAACTTCTTCGAACTCAAGCGCACCCGCACCGGCGAACTCGACTTCAGCTGAGCGCGGAAACGTCCCTGGCCGACGTGCCCCAGCATCGCCGCCCATCGGGCAGCAAGCGCGCGCGACCCCCTTTCCTCAAGATGATCGAGAAACAAGCCTTCCCCCATCACCCCAGCAGTGCCCGAAATATCAACATAAAGGCTGTGGTATTCAACCCCTAAAGTCGATCACGTGTCGCAAATCGTTGTTCAGAGAGCCGGATAACAACGATTTGCGACACGTGATCGACTTCTGGGCCCGTAAGGCCGGTTTTGATCTCTGATCGCGCGCATCCAGCGCAGACCGCCGGCGCCTGGCTGCCCCGTATGCCGTCGACCACCCTTGGGGGTGCAGATCATCGGCAGGGCCGCCACACACCACGACACCGCAGCAAAGGCAAGGACGGCGCGCAGCGACGACCATGCCGGCCAAGACCCAAGCTGGCGGCCCTGCCGATGATCTGCTCGGCTTGTCCTGGAAGACGGCATACGGGGCAGCCGGGCACACGAAACCCCACCCATGCCACCCACGAAAAACAGCCGGGCCAGCGGACCCCAACCCGGCTGGAACCCACGCCCTCCCCCGGAGCCCGAGGCCCGCCGGAGGCGCCTTGAACGTAACGGTCACACCCGCGTCGCCAATAAGATGAAATATCGGGCGCGGAGCGCCCGATCGTGAGCGTAAGTCGAACTTCACCCTCTGACGGTGCTCCACGCGCCTCGCAACCTGCAGCGTCGGTAAATGCCGAGCGCGCAGCGCCCGGCAGGCACGTCGTGCCGGGTCTTGTTCTGTCCGCAAGCCGCTGCGGAGTCGCGCCTTAGGGAATCCGGGTTACGTCGGTGCCGGGTCTTGTTCTGTTCGTCCGTTGCGAAACCGCAGCAGGGGAACCCGGGGCAGGTCGTGCCGGGTCTTGTTCTGCCCGCCCACCGCGGAACCGCAGCAGGGGAACCCGGGGCAGGTCGTGCCCGGTCTTGTTCTGTCCGCCTGCCGCGAAACCGCAGCATGCGGACCCCCGAGGCACGACCTGCCCGTTCTTGAACTGCCCGCCCGCCGCGGGACCGGTGCCCGCGGGAGCACTCGGAACGCCACCACGCCGGAAGCGGGAAGATCAGGAATTTGATCTGGGGCTGGAGCGCGGGCACCGATCAGTTTTCGAGAAGTCCGGCACGTCGGCGCTGCCTAGCATGAGGTCAGGACCTGCGAGAGGGAGCCGACCATGGCAGCGAAGAAGGACGACGGTTTCACCGCCGAGGAGCGCGCCGCGATGAAGGAGCGCGCGGCCGAGCTGAAGCGCCAGAAGAACAGCGCGACCGCCGAGGCCGATCTGCTGGCGAAGATCGCCGAGCTGGGCGACGACGACCGCGCCCTGGCCGAGCGTCTGCACGCGCTGGTCAGGGAGCACGCGCCGCAGCTGACCGCGAAGACCTACTACGGCATGCCCGGCTGGGCCAAGGACGGCAAGGTTCTCGTGTTCCTGCAGCCGGCGGGCAAGTTCAAGACCCGCTACGCCACGCTCGGCTTCAACGACAACGCGATGCTCGACGACGGTGCCATGTGGCCCAGCGCCTACGCGATCACGGCGCTCACTCCGGAGCACGAGGATCTCGTCGCCGGCCTGCTGAAGCGCGCGGCCGGCTAACCGCCGGTGAGGATGGCGTTGATGCGTTGCAGGACGTCGATCTGGGCCGGGGTGAAGAGTTCGGCGATGCTGCGCAGCATGACCGGGGAGACGAGTGGGCCGCCGGTCTGGGCGAGTGCCAGCAACTCCGGGTGGGCGTCCCAGCCGCGGCGGACCTCGGGGGCGAAGCGTTCGGCCAGGCTCTGCCGGGTCTCGTCGCTCGCGTCGGCGGGCAGTGTGTCGAACTCGACGGCGACGGCGGAACGCGGCTCGTCGGGGAGGTTGCGCAGCGGCTCCAGCTGTTCCGGCGTGAAGACCTGCGCGCTGACCGTGAAGAGGCCCCGCTCGGCCGCGGGCAGGTCGTCGGGGAGGTTGCCGAAGCCGGCCGGGAGCTCCGCGAGGTGCGGGCGGTCCAGGACCGCGGCCAGTTCCTCGCGCATGTGCTGCTGCCGTTCGATGCTCGCGGCCAGTTCCGCGTCGAGGGCGCGGAGCACCTGCTCCGCGCCCTCGGCCGACTCCTCCATCGCGGGTACGTCGGCGAGCGTCACGCCGAGGTCCACGAGCCGGCGGATCTGCAGCAGCCGGACCAGGTGCGCGGTCCGGTACAGCTTGTAGCCGTTGGCCGCCCGCTCCGGCTCGCTCAGCAGCCCGATCCGGTGGTAGTACCGGATGGTCTTGACCGTCGTGCCGGCGATCCGGGCCAGCTCCCGTGTGCTCCAGCCACCGGTGGTTCGCATCCCGCCATTGGACACCGTGTCCCTGGGGCAGGGTCAATCAGCACGTCGTTCGGGATGATCTCGGCCGGCGGCTCGGCCGGCTCCCAGCCCCAGTGGGCGCAGGGGACGACGTCGGCGGCGGCCGAGCCGAACAGCGGGTACCGCCTGCGGTCCTCCGTGACCGCGCGCCGGTAGGTGCCGAGGTCCTCCGGCCAGTCGACGTCGTCGCAGGAGACGGAGAGGAACACGGAGAGCGCGACGTCCAGCGGGTGCGTGACCGCGCAGGCTAGGTTGGCCCGGTGATCTCGTGGAACGCGCCCGCTCCCTCGCCCGCGCCGCCGCCGTGGACGCCGGTGCCGCTTCCGGACGAGCGGCGCGGCGACGTCCTGGTCACCGGCGCGCTGCGCGGCGTCCTGCACCCGCGCCGGGGCGGGATCGCCGTGCCGGTCCGCCCGCTCGCCGGCCTGGACGAGGCCTGGGCCGGGCTGCGCCACCACGTCTGGTCCGTCGACC
The DNA here is from genome assembly GCF_030811575.1 of Catenuloplanes nepalensis. Taxonomy (GTDB): domain Bacteria; phylum Actinomycetota; class Actinomycetes; order Mycobacteriales; family Micromonosporaceae; genus Catenuloplanes; species Catenuloplanes nepalensis. Next base: position 2,352,276 of record NZ_JAUSRA010000001.1, read on the forward strand.
GGATGATGACCACGGAGAAGGCCGAGTCGTCCCGGGTCTGGGGTTACGTCACCTCGACCGCGCGCGACGACCGCGTCCTCGGCGAGCGGCTGCTCGACCCGGCCGCCCGGGTCGGCGGCGCGGACGACGACCACGCGCTGGTCCGCGCGGTCCGGAACCGGTTCACCTGGTACGGCGGGCCGCAGGACGACTGGCTGGCCGACTTCCTGACCGCGGCGCACGGACTGCCCGAGGCGGCCCGGCGGATCATCGGCGGCTTCGACAGCGACCTGCCGTACAGCGGCGTCGGCGTCTTCGGCCGCCTCCGCCAGCTGCTGGTCCTCGCGGACGACGCCGGTTACGCCGCCGCCCGCGACGCGATCCTGGACGCCCGCGACCGTCAGGCGAAGCAGCTCGACGGCAGCCGGCTCGCGGACCTGTTCTGGGCCGTGTCGTTCCTGCTGCCGGTCGGCCCGGCGTCCGGCCCGGAGGAGCGCGACGCGCACGACGCCGCGCTGCGCAACGTGGGCGAGTTCGGCAACTGTGACGTGCACGCGTGCGGGCTGGCGGCCGGCGACGCGGCCACGGTCGAGCGGTTCCTGGAGGCCAACCCGCGGGTCCGGCACGAGTTCTTCAGCCAGTCCGGCGGCCGGCTCTACCTGGCGAGCCTGCTGGAGTTCGCGGGGGCCGGCCCGATCCTCGCCCGCATGCGCCCGGATTGGCCGTTCCACGACCACGCGCACTACAACGCGGTCTGGACCGCGCTGCTCGGGCACGTCGACCACGAGAGCGCACGCGAGATCCTGGGTGCGGACCATGTGCCGGGTGCGGGCATCCGGGCTGAGGAGGACGACCGGTCCGTACCCCCGGGAGCGCCGTTCGCCTATCGGCCGCCGGAGGCGGCGCATCCGGTGTCGCCCGAGCCGTCCGTGCCGGTGGCGCCCGTGCTCGACTGGCGGGAGCACGAGCGGGCCGCGGCCGAGGCCCTGGGTGTCCACGCGGACGCGGCGCAGTGGGACGGCGTGCCGATCGGCGACTGCGACACCGCGGCCGTCACCGCGTGGCTGGAGCATCACGAGCACTGGGCGATCCCGGCGCCGTTCACCGCGCTCGCGCTCGCGCCGCGCTGGACGCACGACCGGCTGATGGCGCTCGGCTTCGCCCAGCACTCCTACTGGGTGCGCTGGGTGCTGCCGCTGGTGCTGCTCCGGCACGGCGCGAGCCACGTGCCGGCGCTGGTGGCCGCGTTCGACGACCGGTCCAGTGTGGAGGCCGCGCTGGCGGCGGCGCAGCCGATCGGTCATGCCGCACTGGCCGGGCCGATCGCGCGCGCGTTCGCGGTCAGGAAGCACCGCCGCCCGGCCCGCGCCTGGCTGCTGCGTCACCCCCGGCACGCCGCGGCCGGCATCGTCGCGGAGTGGATCGCGGACCGGGCCGACCCGGTGCTCGGCCGCGCGCTGCGCTGGCTCGACGCGCAGGGACACCGGGCGTTGCTGCTCGCGCAGGCCTCGTCGGCCCGGGACGATCTGCTCGCGCTGCTGGAGCTGGACCCGCTGGCCGCGCCCCGGGCCAAGCAGCCGCGGATCCCCACCTACCTGACGAGGACGCCGCTGCCCGGCATTCCCGAGGACGATCAAAAGCTGCTGCTGGTACGGCTGGCCGCCTGCGACGCCGACCAGGTGCACCCGGGCGTGCTCGCCGCCCGCGCCCGGTTCACCGCCGGGGACCGGGCCGCGTTCACCGACGCGCTGCTCGACCGCTGGCTGGCGGCCGGCACGCCGTCCACCGAGGCGTGGTGCCTGCACGCGACCGGCCTGCTCGGCGACGACACCGGCGCCCGCCGCCTGGCCGCGCTCGCCCGGCAGTGGGCCGGCGCCAACGCGGCCGCCCGCGCGCAGACCGCGCTGGACGCGATCCGGCACCGCGGCACCGACGCCGCGCTGACCGAGCTGAACCTGCTGGCCGAGCGTTCCCGCTTCCCCGCGTTCGCGTCCGTGGCCCGCGGCCACATCGAGGAGATCGCGGCGCTGCGCGGGCTCTCCACGGACGAGTTGGCCGACCGGATGGTGCCGGCGCTCGGCGCGGAGGCCGACCTCGGCGGGTACCGGCTCGCGTTCGACCACCGGCTGCTGCCGGTCGTCCGCGACGAGTCCGGGCGGGTGCTGGCCGACCTGCCCCGGAAGGCGGAGTTCAAGCAGGCCCGGGCCGAGCTCGCCGCGATCCGCCGGGCCGCCCGCGCGTCCGCGTCGCTGCACGTCGCCCGCCTGGAACGGGCCATGTGCACCGGCCGCCGCATCCCGGCCGCGATCTTCGTGGACCGGTTCGCCGTCCACCCCTGGATGACGCACCTGGCCCAGCGCCTGGTCTGGGGCGTCTTCGACGGAGGCACGCTGACCGAGAGCGTGCGGGTCGCGGAGGACGGCACGTTCGCCACCGCCGGCGACGATCCGTTCGCGCTGCCGCCGTCGTCGACCGTGGGTGTCCTGCACCCGGTGGAGTTCCGCCCGGAGCGGTGGGCCGGGGTGTTCGCCGACTACCAGCTGCTGCAGCCGTTCCCGCAGCTGGACCGCCCGTACTACACGGACGCGTCGGCGCTTTCCCGGTTCGCCGGCCGGACCGTGAGCTATCCGGTGCTGCGCGGCCTCGAACGGCACGGCTGGACCCGCTGGTACGACGCGTCCATGGTCCAGATGGCGAAGCCGCTGCCCGGCGGCGGGCACGCGATGCTGGACACCACGCCCGGGTGGCACGCCTCCGACACGGTCGACTCCGCGCCGGAGCAGACCGTGCGCCGGGTGGTGCTGGCCGGCGACGTGCCGCCGGTCGCGCTCTCCGAACTGGTCCACGATCTGCGCGTGCTGGGCTGACGTCTATCGTCGTACCCGATGGGCACGACGGTCGTGGTGGGCGCGGGCGCGGCCGGGCTCGCCACCGCGGACCGGCTGCGCCGCCACGACCCGATCGTGCTCGACGCCGGTGCCCGGATCGGTGACAGCTGGCGGCACCGCTACGCCGGGCTGCGGCTGTTCACACCGGCCCGCTGGTGCGCGCTGCCCGGCCTGCCGCTGCCCGGCGACCCGGACGCGCACCCGGGCAAGGACGACTACGCCGACTACCTGGAGTCCTACGCGGACCGGCAGCGGATCGGCGTGCGGCTCGGCACCTCGGTCACGGCACACGCCTACCGGGACGGGCGGCACCACCTGAGCACGAACCACGGCGATCTCGTCGCGGACCGGCTGGTGTGGGCGAGCGGCGCGCACGCGGTGCCGGTGGTGCCGCCGTTCGCGGACGCGCTGGACCCGGCGATCAGCCAGATCCACTCGGTGGCCTTCCGCGACGTGATCGGCGCCGGCCCGGTGCTGGTGGTCGGCGCCGGGCAGTCGGGCGCGGACATCGCCGCCAGGCTCGCCGCCACCCGTCGGACCTGTCTCGCCGGCCCGCGCACGGGCACGGTGCCGCTCGCGGTGGCGCGCAGCCGCGCGGTGCGCGCGCTCTACCGGCTGCCGGTGCCGGGGGAGCGGGCCCGGCGGTTCCTGCGGCGCCGGGCCAGCCCGCTGATCTGGCACACGGCCCGGTCGCTGGCCGACGCCGGCGTGGTGCGGGTGCCCCGGGTGACCGGCGTGCGGGACGGGCTGCCGATGCTCGCGGACGGCCGCGTCCTGCCGGTCGCCACCGTGGTCTGGTGCACCGGCCTGCGTCCCCGCCTCGACTGGCTGGATCCGCGCGCGCACGGCGTACCCTCGCTGGGTTTCGTGGGTCTGCCCTTTCAGCACACGCTGAGTTCCGGCACGCTCGGCGGCATGTCCTCCGACGCCGCCCGCGTCGCCCGGCGCCTCGGCCTGCGCTGATCAGGCGTCACCACGGGGAACGCCGCCCGCGGATCCCGCACCCGCCGACACCCGGACCATGCCACTCGCTCATGCTGAAGGAGATCCCGCTCTGGTTTTCACATCATGTCGCCCCGGGCCGCCGGATGCTCGATGTGCACCCGCCGAAGCGATCATCGAGTGATACACAGGGTCGATCAACTTCGCCTGTTGATCTACCCCGTGTATCACTCGATGATCCGTTGACCCGCTGCCCGTGAGGTGATGGCGCGCGGCGGCCCGCCCGGCTCGGTGACCGGCCGGTGCCGGGATCAGTGGACCAGCGTGACCACGCCGGTGTCGAGGTCGTAGCGGGCGCCGACCACGGCGGTCTCGCCGGACTCGACGCGCTCGCGGATGATCTCGCTCTGTGCGACGATCGCGGCCACCTGGGCGCGGACGTTGGCCTGCACGGCCCGCTCCACACCGTCCGGCGCCGACGCGTACGGCGCCACGATCGGCCGCAGCGCCTCCACGATGGACGCTATGTGCCCGGGAGCCGACGCGCCCGTGTTGATCGCGTTGATCGTGGCGCTGATCGCGCCGCACCGCTCGTGCCCGAGGACCAGGATGAGCGGCGGCGCGAACTCCTCCACCGCGTACTCCATGCTGCCGAGCAGCAGGTCGTCGACGATGTTGCCGGCCACCCGGTCGTCGAAGAGGTCACCGATGCCCTCGTCGAAGAGCAGCTCCGGCGACACCCGCGAGTCGGCGCAGCCGAGGAGCACGGCCCACGGGTGCTGCCCGGCCGCGACCTCGTGCAGACGCGCGAGCGACTGGTGCGGGTGCCGGGCTCGCCCGCTGGTGAAGCGCCGGTTGCCGGCGAGCAGCCGCCGCACGGCCGCGGCCGGGGTGGTGGGCGCCGGCTCGCCGGCCGGAGCGGCGGAGGCGGCGGCCGGAAGCGCGAGCGCGCCGGCCGCGACGCCGCCCGCGGTGAGCAGGGCACGGCGGCGCAGAGGGATGTGCGACATCGAAATTCTCCTGTACCGACAGGGTGTAGGACACAGGCATTCTTCGCTCTGACCCCGGCCGATGTCATTCCCGCAGCACTGCGACGCGCCCCACACTTGCCCCGGGGTCAGGAACGCCGCGTCATCACCAGCGTCCAGACCGCGACCGCGAGCACCACCCCGATGACGAACTCACCGACCAGGAACAGCCCGCTCACCAGCCAGTTCCGGTCCAGGCCCCCGGCCAGCACCTCGACGACCGTCACGGTCACGAACACACTGCCGATCAGCAGAATCAGCGGTACGGGACGTTGCGGCTGGCCATCGGCGGACATCCGCCCACCCTAACGCCCTCTCCACCCGCGAACCTGTGGGGCCGCTGGGGCGGAAACACCCGAGACTCAGTCGACTCTCCGATACCGTCTCCGCCTGAAGCCGCATATCGTCAACCCCATGCTCGTGACCGCGCTGAACCTCCTGCTCACGGCCGTGGCGGTGCTCGGGTTCCTCGCGCTCCGCCGCCGCTGGAAGGCCACCGGCCGCCGTCTCGACCAGGCCGAGCAGACCCATGCCGGCCTCGACCGCACCGCCTTCCGGCACCGCCTGCACGGCATCCGCACCATCCACGGCGACTGATCCTCCGGCGGTCCGGCGAGCTACAGGCGGCAGTCCGGGAAGACCGACCGCAGCGCGGAAAGGTTCCGCGACGCGTAACCCGCCAGCTCAGGCGCGACCGCCTTGTGCACGAGACGCCCGGCGGCCGCGTCGTGCGCGAAGTGGTGGAACGCGTCCACGACCGGCAGGAAGCGCAGATCCTCCAGGTCGTCGGCGTCGACCGCCGGCTTGTCCCGTGCCGCCTGGGCGAACACCCGGACCACACCGCGCCACGACCGGTACCGCGCCTCGACCAGTTCGCTGCGGGCATTGAGTCCCAGAACGTCGATCGTCTCCCGGCCCCGCGGCGTGAGATCGAGGAAGAGCCCGGTGCTGGCGAGGGTCATATGATCGGCGGAGTCGTCCACGCTCGGATCCAGCAGCAGCGGATGCCCCGCCGAATCGGTCGGGAACCGTTCCTTCTTCGCCTGCTGGTTGCAGTATCCGCAGGCGAGGATGTGGTTGTTCCATTCGAAGGTCCGCACCGGATCCCGGACGATCGGTACGAAGTGATCGACGTCCGTGCCGCGACTCTCGTAGCAGTACATGCAGAACGACGGTCGTGCGCACATCCCCAGCAGCTGCCCCTTGAGCTGCTGGCGTGTCGTCTTCGCGCTGTTCCAGCTCGCACGGGCCGTCCTGGGCGGGTGTGCGCTGGCCACGATCGTCGCGGTCCTGGCAGCGAGTTGCGCCGAGATTGATGCGGGCAGCGGCCGGCGGGCGATCGGGATCAAACGTCGTCTCCCAGGACGTCCCGCACTCGGCTACCGGGTGACGGCGAGATGGCCTCGGACAGCTCGGCGAGCGCGGTGATGTCCTCCGGGCCGGCCTCGCCGCGAATGGCGAGCCTTTCCAGCCGGGTGAGCGTCGCACGCAGCCGGTCCACGCGCTCGGAGTACGGCGAGTCCAGCCCGAAGAGCTCGGTCAGCACGGCGTCGTCGCCACTTCCGTTCACGACTCGCCGGAAAAGGTCCTCGCCGGCGAAACGCGGCGGGAAGTCGTCCTCCGGACCGGGCAACTGAATGAGGCCGCCCGGCGACGCACTCTGGCAGATGTACGGACTGTGGCTGGTGACGATGAACTGAATGTTCGGAAAATGCTCCACCAGCCACGGACCGATGCGCTTCTGCCACGACACGTGCAGGTGGACGTCGATCTCGTCAATGAGAACGACTCCGGAGGTGAGAGCGGCCGGCCCGTCGGGTGACCATTCGATGCCGCCGTCGTAGCATTCGTGGATCTGGCGGACGATGTCGGTCGCCAACGCGGTGATCGTGCGATAGCCGTCGCTCATCTCGTCGATCCGGACCGGGGTACCGGATGCGCGGGTGACCCACAAGCCGTCGGGATCCACTCGGTCGACCGAGTGCCCGTCGGGGAACAGGCCGTCGTTGAGGAGATCGATGACGTGCCGTTCCAGTTCGGCGTGGTCGGCGCGCCCGGCCCTGGCGCGATAGTTGACCTGCTGGAGCCATTGCACGCTCTCGGCGAGCGAGGCCTCCTCACGGAACAGCGTCGCGAACCGGGCCGCGGTCCAGTCACCGGCCATGATGCGGGCGACCTCCCCACTCGTGCCGGCCAACCGCCGGAACGGACCGTAGCCGGCGGCGAACCAGCCGGTCGGCTTCGGGGACCACAGGGCCGTCTCGGCCATTCTGCCCCCACGCCCGCGTCGCTTGTCATGCTGGGGACGCGCTCGTGCGCCCTCGGTCCGCTCCCATTTCAACGCGGCGGAGAAGGAATCCAGGGTGCGGCCGCTCCCGAGGAAATACTCCCGGCCGTCTCGCACGATGTCGGCGTTCACCGTTGCCACCGATTGTCCGTGACTGACCCAGTCGCGGTCCCCTTCGGTCAGGCTGTTCGCCACTTCCGGGCCGGCCAGCGCGGTCGCGGCCGCCCGAAGCAGTGTCGTCTTTCCGGATCCGTTGCGGCCGGCGATGACGCAGAAACCGCGGTATCTGCCGGGAATGTCGTCGTCGTAGGTCTGCCGTTCGAATCGGAGGTCGACGGCTCGGGGACCGTTGAAGCCGCGCACTCCCCGAATGCGCAGACGATGCAGGTACACCGACAGCCCTCCACCGTTTCTCCGACATTTCGCCGACGGCAGTGTACTGCCGTCGGCGTGGGCCGGAATCGTGACGCGACGGCGAGGCGCTATGGCGTGCCCAGGGGTTTGGTGGGCATGGGGCCGCCGACCAGGGAGTCGGTGGGGGAGGTGAGGTCGGGCTCGCCGACGCGGCGGGACCAGGGTTCGGCGTCGTCGCGGGGGTAGTAGCCGATGGAGAGGCCGCCGGTGGTGGACCACCAGCGGCGGGTGTTGGCGGAGACGCCCCAGATCAGGCGCCAGCCGGTGGCGGTGAGCGCGGCCTCGAACAGGAGGGCGGCGTCGTCGGGGGAGAGCCAGGTGGAGAGGTCGCGCGGCGCGGCGGGGTGCTCGCAGCAGGTGCCGATGCGCAGGCAGATGACGTGCAGGCCGTGGCGGTCGTGGTAGAGGCGGCCGAGTTGTTCCATCGCCGCCTTGCTCCAGCCGTAGTACGAGTCGGGCCGGGCCGGCACGTCGTCGGCCAGGCCGGTGGGGCCGGCGTCGGCGCGGGAGTGGAGGCCGGCCGCGTGGTTGCTGGAGGCGAGCACGACGCGGGGGACGCCGGTGCGCACGGCGGCGGACAGGACCCGTTCGGTGCCGCGGACGTTGACCGCGAGCACGTCCTCGAACGGGCCCTCGCCGGCGATGCCGCCCAGGTGCAGGATCGCGTCCGCGCCGGTGCAGGCCTTCTCGACCGCGGCCGCGTCGGTCACGTCGAGCGCGTCGACGCCGTCGCCGGCCCGGACGTCGGTCAGCCGCAGGTCGTGGTGGGCCAGCCGGGGCCGGAGCATCTGCCCGATCGCCCCGGCCGCGCCGGTCATCAGAATCGTCGCCATACCGACGGGATGCCCCGTCGACAAGCCCCGAACCACCGGATCACCCGTCAACCGGCGCGCCGAACCACCGGGCGAGCGCATCGTTCAGTCCTGGCTGGTCGTCGCCGGTCCAGGCCACGTGCCCGTCCGGCCGGAGCAGCACCGCGGGCACGTCCAGCTCCGCGGCGGGATCCGGCACGTGGCCGACCCGGTCGGTGAAGCGCGCCACGGAGAGCGACCCGGTCCGGTCGAGCAGCAGCCCACGGCCGTCGCGCATCAGCTCGTAGAGCCGCCCCTGACCGACCCGCACGTCCCGCAGGTGCCGGCCGGCGAGCGGGCCGCCTGCGCCGAGGTCGTACCGTACCCCGATCGCGGTGATCTTCTCGATCAGGAAGCGGTTGACCTCCTCGAAGTCCATCAGCTCGGTCACCAGCCGGCGCACCGCGAGCGCGTCCGGCGTCAGCGACATGAGCGTCATCTGTGCCCGCGTGTTGTCGAGCACGTCCGCCGCGACCGGCCGCCGCTCGGCTTCGTAGGTGTCGAGCAGCCCGTCCGGCGCCCGTCCGCGGATCGTCGCCGCGAGTTTCCAGCCGAGGTTGTGCGCGTCCTGCAGCCCGAGGTTGAGCCCCTGCCCACCGGTCGGCGGATGGATGTGCGCGGCGTCGCCGGCCAGCAGCACCCGCCCGGTCCGGTACCGTTCGGCGAGCCGCGTCGCGTCCCCGAAGCGGGAGAGCCAGCGCGGCGAGTGCGCGCCGAAGTCCGTACCCGCGACGGCTTTCAGTTGATTCTTGAAGTCCTGGAACGCCGGCGGCGAAGAGGAAACCCCCTCCGCGGGTACGCCCACCCGGTACCCGCCACCGGCCAGCGGCATGATCCCGAACCGCAGCTGGGTCCGGCGCACCTCCTCGTTCGCGGCCGCGATCGTCTCCGGCGACGCGGTGAGCTCCATCTCGCCGAGGAGCGTGTCCACCCGGCTCGGCTCGCCCGGGAAGCCCACGCCGAGCAGCTTGCGCACGGTGCTGCGCCCACCGTCGCAGGCGGCCGCGAACCGGGCCCGCAGCCGCTCACCGCTCGCCAGCTCCACCTCGACGCCGTCCGGGTCCTGCGTCAGCCCGCGCACCTCGGCCCCGCGCCGGATCTCCGCGCCGAGTTCCGCCGCCCACGACGTCAGCAGCCGGTCGGTGATCGGCTGCGGAATGCCCAGGACGTACGCGTGCGCGCTGTCCAGCCGCTCCGGTGCCGGCTTGCGGATGCCGGCGAAGAACCCGCCGAGCGGATGCCGCGTGCCGTGCTCCAGGAACCGGTCGAGGATCCCGCGCTGATCCAGGATCTCGATGCTGCGCGCGTGCAGCCCGAGCGACCGGACGACCGGCGACGGTTCCGCGTCCCGTTCCAGCACCACCACGTGCACGCCCTGTAGCCGCAGCTCCGCCGCCAGCATCATGCCGGTCGGCCCGCCCCCGGCCACGATTACGTCGATCACGACAAACCCCCAGTTCAAGCCCATGAACACCGCGATTCTGGGGTACGACCGGGGGCTTGCCGCAAGACCGGGGGTGCGATATACGTTGAGAGTGGCCGGAGGTTACGAAGCCACGAACGACGTCGTGCCGATCGCCCTCAGCAGGTCGAGTTTGCCGCGCGCGTCCGTGCCCGGCCGGGGCGTGCAGACCACCACGTGCGGGTTCGAGCCGCCGATCGCGAGCACGTTGGACCGCACCGCGATCTCGCCGACGTCCGGGTGGTCCACGATCTTCGACGCGGCCTGGTGTTCCGCCACCGCGCCCACGGACGCGGCCACCTCAACATCCTGGTCATCCCGGGTACGTCGTCGGTCGCCCACCTCCGGGAGAACCTCGCCGCCGCGGACCTCGAGCTGCCGCCCGAGGCGATCGCCCGGCTCGACGCCTGACCGGAGGCGGCCCGGCGAATCCGGCCGGGCCGCTCCACAGCGGACACCAACGATCCATGATCGAGCCGTCGTTCACCTTGTTCCGACGACGTCAATGACGCCTGGATCACCAGCAGGCCGCTGGTGATCCAGGTGCCGGAAGGTCAGTTGGGCATCCGGCTGGCCGGGATCGACCACTCGGAGCGGTTGCGGCCGAGGAAGCTGATCACCCAGCGGAACATCGCCGTGGTGCGGTTGCGGGCGCCGGCCAGGTAGAAGACGTGCACGCCGAGCCAGAGCAGCCAGCCGACCGGGCCGCCGAGGTTGAGCGGGCCGATGCCGGCGACCGCGTTCCAGCGGGACACCACGGCCATGTTGCCCTTGTCGAAGTAGGAGAACGGCTTGCCCTCGGGCTTGCCGGCGAGGCGCCGCGCGACGGCCCGCCCGGCGTACGTGCCGCCCTGCATCGCCACCTGCGCCACGCCCGGCAGCCGGTTCAGCGTGCCGGACTCGCCGACCACGAAGATCTCCGGGTGGCCGGGCAGCGTCAGGTCCGGCGCGACCAGGATGCGGCCGCCGCGGTCGGTCTCCGCGCCGGTGGCCTCCGCGAGCCGGCGGCCGAGCGTGGTGCCGGCCACGCCGGCGGCCCAGATCTTGGTGGCCGCGTCGATGCGCTCCGCGCCGTCCACGGTCTCGATCTTCACGCCGTCCGCGTCCACGTCGACGACCTTGGTGCCGAGCCGCACTTCGACGCCGATCTTCCGCAGCCGCTTCGCCGCCTTGGCCGACAGCGGCTCCCGGAACGTGGGGAGCACCCGGTCGACCGCGTCCAGCAGCACGATCCGGGCCGAGGCCGGGTCGATGTTGCGGTACCGGCCGCGCAGCGTGCGGGTGGCTATCTCGGAGATCGAGCCGGCCAGCTCGACGCCGGTCGGGCCGCCGCCGACGATCACGAACGTGAGCAGCCGGGCGCGCTCCTCCGGGTCGGTGGCCACCTCTGCGGCCTCGAACGCGCCGAAGATGCGGCCGCGCAGGTCGAGCGCGTCGTCGAGCGTCTTCATGCCGGGCGCGTGCTCGGCGAAGCCGTCGTTGCCGAAGTACGACTGGGTGGCGCCGGCCGCGACGATCAGCGAGTCGTATTCGACCGTGTACGCACCGCCGGGCCCGGTCGCGGTGACGGTCTTCGCCTCCGGGTCGACGTCGGTGACCCAGCCGAGCCGGACCTCGGTGTTCTTCTGCTTGCCGAGCAGCTCGCGGACCGGTGTGGCGACCTCGCCGGGAGAGAGGACACCGGTCGCGACCTGGTAGATCAGCGGCTCGAACACGTGGTGGTTGGTGCCGTTGATCACAGTGACCCGCACCGGGGCCTTACGCAGCGCCCGTGCCGCGTAGATCCCGCCGAAACCGGCGCCGACGATGACGACCCTGTGTCCTGCGTTCTGTGTCATTCTCCACGCTCCCGTTCCATCCTGATCAACGGACAGTCGTGGGCGTGGAGTCCCGTTTCCGGCGGTGTCCATGGTCACCGGAAGATCTTGGCTGGAGGCGTCACGAACTGGACCTCTGTACCGTCACACGGGTTACGCACAGCCCGTTGTCACGGATATGCAGGCTCGGACACTAGCTGATCAAGGACTCGGCTCCGGAGGCGGGCTCATGTTTGAGCGACGCTGCCATGGTCCGGCGCACGTCATCGTCGGCGCCCGGTGGCCCATCCCGACCGGGATGAGCCCACGGCCCAGAGCGAACAATCTCGGTTTTCAACAAGGGGTCAGCAGGGCGTCTCGGAGAAGTCGAACGTGCCGGTGCGCCGCCCCCACGAGATCGACGTGCCGTCGCAGAGCGTGTTGACGCCGCCGACCAGCTCGGTGCGCGTCGAGTCGGAGTAGTAGTCCCAGTAGCAGATGTGGTCGATCTTGCAGAACCGGGCCTGCGCGGGAGTGCCCGGCACGGCGAGGAACGCGGTCGCGGCGAGGACGGCGGCGATCGCGACACGGCGGAGCAGCATGGGGGTGGCCTTTCCGGTGGGCGGTGATGGGATGCCAGGCAGCATCACGCCACAGTGGACGGCCGACAACCGGGCGCGGTCCCTTCTCGCCCCATGCGAGTAACTACGCGAATACGCTGAGTCAGGGCGGGAGGAGGTATATCCCGCCCTGACCTTCGGGTCAGCGGCGGGCTGCCCAGGTCGCGTAGTCGACCGCGCCGAGCCGCGCCGTGCCCGCCGCCGGGATCAGGCCGTCGTCCGGCAGCGCCGCGCCGAAGTAGCCGACGGCCGGGTCCGCCACCACCGTGCGCGGGTCGCCCTCCAGCGCGCGCGCCACGATCTCCGGGAACTCGAACACCTCCGGGCCGGCCACCTGCATCGTCCCGTCCGCGGCCGGGCTCGTCGCGACCTCCGCGACCACGGCCGCCACGTCGTCCGCCGCGACCGGCTGGAACTTCGCCGTCGGGATGCGCACCTCGGAGCCGACCGTGGAGTTCTGCGCGATCCCCGCGATGAACTCGAAGAACTGCGTGGCCCGCACGATCGTGTACGGCACGCCGGACTCCTTGATCAACTCCTCCTGCGCGACCTTCGCCCGCAGGTAGCCGGAGCCGGGCAGCCGGTCCGCGCCGACGATCGACACGGCCACGTGGTGGCGCACGCCCGCCTTCCGCGCGGCGGCCAGCAGGTTCCCGGTCGACGTGGTGAAGAAATGCAGCACCTCCTCCTCACCCCAGGCCGGCGCGTTCGTCACGTCCACCACCACCTCCGCGCCGGCCAGCGCGGTGTCCAGGCCCTGGCCGGTGATGCTGTCCACGCCGCTGCTCGGCGACGCCGCGACCGCCTCGTGCCCCTCGGCCGCCAGCCGCGCCACGACCTTCGAGCCGATCAGTCCGGTGCCGCCGATCACTACGATCTTCATGGTCTCTTCCCTCCGGTGATTCGCTTCACCCACAAGGACCGGGCGGGTTCGGGTTTTGTGACAGGGGCGGGTGGCCGGGTGAACCGGGGGCGCCCATTTTCGTTGTATACGTCAACGAAAACTGGAGGCGCGGTGAACGACGAGAACGAACACGTGCGGGTCCTGGTGCACCTGACCGAATATCGCGAGCGGCGCCGCCGTGGCCTTCCTCCGGTATCGGTGCTCCCCGCCGTACCCCCGTGTCAGGCCGTTGGTCCTTGCCGGATGCGGCTGCTCTGCCGCAGCTGGAACCAGTGCCTGCTGGGCAGCCACGTCCTGTCGCCCCGGAGCGCCTGAGCTTTATGATCGTCTGATGCCGCCGGACCCGTTGACCGCGTTTCTCGGCACGCGCGACCGCCTGTTCGGCATCGGCTATCGCATGCTCGGCAGCGTGGCGGAGGCGGAGGACCTGGTCCAGGAGACCTGGATGCGCTGGCAGCGGACCGACCATCGGACGGTGCGGGATCCGGCCGCCTACCTGGTCACCACGATCACCCGCCTCGCGATCAACGAGGCCACCTCGGCCCGCGCGCGCCGCGAGACCTACCCCGGCCCGTGGCTGCCGGAGCCGGTCGCGACCGGCCCGGACCCCGCGCTCGGCGCCGAACGCGCGGAGGCCCTCGAACTCGCCGTGCTGGTGCTGCTGGAGCGGCTCGGCGCCCGGGAACGCGCGGCCTACGTGCTCCGCGAGGCGTTCGACTACCCGTACCGCCGGATCGCCGAGATCCTCGAGGTGTCCGAGCCGAACGCCCGCCAGCTCGTCACGCGCGCCCGCGCCCACCTGGCCGAGCACCGCCGTGCGCCCGCCGACGCGGCCACCCACCGTCGGCTGCTGGACGCGTTCCTGGCCGCGGCGCGCGACGGCGACGTGGGCCGCCTGGAGGCCGTGCTCACCGCGGACGCGGTCTACAGCGCGGACGGCGGCGGCGTGGTCAGTGCCACGCTCCGCCCGGTCAGCAGGCGGATCCCGGACTTCGTGGCGGGCATCGCCGGCAAGCTCAACGCGGTCGCCGGCGTCACCTGGTCGGTCGTCACCGCGAACGGCGGCCCGGCGCTGCTGGTCACCGCACCGTCCGGGCCGCTCGTGCTGATGACGGTCGAGGTCACGGACGACCGGATCCATCGGATTCACGCGGTGCGGAACCCTTCGAAGCTGCGGGCATTCGCGTGACCACCCACACCGCCGCGGCCAGCCCCACGGCCAGCAGCACACCGCCGACCACCGCGAGGTACGCGCCGTACGTCTCCGGCCGCGGCGTCACCCACAGCCCGGCCACCCACCAGCTCACGTGGAAACCGCCGTGCACCGCCACCGCCGGCCAGACCGACCCGGTCCGCAGCCGGAACGCGGTCGCCAGCAGCGCGAACCCGATCGGCAGCAGCAGGAACAGCACCTTCTCGGCGAGCGACCGCGCGCCGGACATGGACAGCAGGTGCGGCACGCCGAAGACCAGCACGGACAGCGCGGTCACGCCCCACAGCGGCAGCCGGCCGAGCGCGGTCTGCACCAGATAGCCGCGGAACAGGACCTCCTCCGGGAGCGCCGGGGCGCGAGTGTCGAGGGTTCCGGCGTGCGACGCGATGACCGCGACGTCTACGCGCCACCTATCGCACGTCCATGATTCGGCGATCACCCCGGGGTCTCATCGGACACGGGCCCGGCACGCCGCCGGGAAACCGTGACGAGGAGACGACGACGATGAGCACCGACACCCTGGCCGCACAGGTCACCGGCCCGGTCCTGACCCCGGGCGACGCCGGGTACGAGGAGGAGACCGCGACCTGGAACATCGCGATGACCGGCCGCCCGGCGGTGGCGGTCGGCGCCACCTCCGTCGCGGACGTGCAGGCCGCGGTCCGCTACGCCGCGGCGCAGAACCTGCCGGTCGCGGTCACCGCGACCGGCCACGGCCAGGCCCGGCCGGCCGACGGCGCGCTGCTGATCAACCTGCGCCGGATGAACGAGATCGCGATCGACGCGGCCGCCGGCACCGCCACGGTCGGCGCCGCCGTCGAAGTGCAGAACCTGGTCGACGCCGCCGCCGCGCACGGCCTGGCGCCGCTGGCCGGCTCGTCGCCGAACGTCGGCGTGGTCGGCTACACGCTCGGCGGCGGTCTGAGCTCCACGCTCGGCCGCACCTACGGCTGGGCCGCCGACCACGTGCGCGCCGCCGAGATCGTGACCGCGGACGGCGAGCTGCGCCACATCGACGCGGACACCGAGCCGGACCTGTTCTGGGCGATCCGCGGCGGCAAGGGCAACTTCGGCGTGGTCACGTCGCTGACCGTCGGCCTGGTGCCGGTCACCCGGATGTACGCGGGCGGCATCTTCTTCGACGGCGCGGACGCCCGCCCGGTGATCGACGCGTTCCGCCGCCTGGTCGCGGACGCGCCGGACGCGCTCACCTCGTCCGTGGCGCTCTTCCGCTTCCCGCCGCTGCCGTTCGTGCCGGAGCCGTTGCGCGGCAAGCTCACCGTGCACCTGCGCTTCACGTACCTGGGCTCCGCCGAGGAGGGCGCGGCGCTGCTCGCGGACGCGCGCGCGGCCGGCACGCCGCTCATCGACGCGGTGGGGGAGATGCCGTACACCGGTTTCGCCGCCATCCACGCCGACCCGGTCGACCCGATCCCCGCGTACGAGCAGGGCGCGCTGCTGCGCGACTTCCCCGCCGAGGCCGCGGACGCGCTGCTCGAGGCCGCCGGTCCGGGCGTGGAGACGCCGGTGCTGGCCTTCGAGATCCGGCAGCTGGGCGGTGCACTGTCCCGTGCGCCCGAGGTGCCGAACGCGGTCGGCCACCGCGATGCCAAGTTCTCGGTCTTCGCGGCCGCGGCCGGTGCGCCGGGCATGGAGAAGGAACTGCGCGAGCCGCTGTTCGGGCCGGTCCGGGCGCTGGCGCCGTGGGCAACCGGCGGGCGGCAGATCAACTTCTTCAGCGGGTACGAGACAGAGGCCGCCGACGTGGCCACCGGCTACGAGCCGGCGGCGTGGGAGCGGCTGCGCACGATCAAGACGGCGGTCGACCCGGGCAACCTGTTCCGGGTGAACCACAACATCCCGCCGCTGGGCTGAGCCGCCTCGGGAGGTTGTCGCCGCGGCGATAGCCTCCCGAAGAGTCCCCTTTCAGTATGAAGAATTCACATGTTTGGTGTTCTCACGGTCGGGGACGGCGGGCTAGAAATGCGGCGACCCCGTTCGTCACAGGCAAGGGAGCACAACCATGAGACGGCCCCTCCGCCACGCCGCAGCCGCTACCGGAAGACCCTTCCGCCGCGCCGCCGCGGTGACCGCCCCACGCCGGCTCCCCGCCGTCGTGCGTCTTCTGGCCGGGCTGGTGATCGCCGCCGCCGGCCTGTTCACGATCGTCGTCGCCTCGCCCGCGCAGGCCGCCGCCGTGTCCCAGCCGCTGCGCACGATGGTCGCCAACCTGCCGGTGGCCACCGAGGTCCGCACCGGCTACGACCGCGACCTGTTCAACCACTGGATCGACGCGGACGGCGACGGCTGCAACACCCGCTACGAGGTCCTCATCGCCGAGGCCACCACCGCACCCACGGTCGGCTCCGGCTGCTCGCTCAGCGGCGGCCGATGGAGCTCCTACTTCGACGGCGCCACCTGGACCGACCCGGCCGACCTGGACATCGACCACCTGGTCCCGCTCGCCGAGGCCTGGGACTCCGGCGCCCGCAACTGGACCTCGTCGCAGCGCCAGTCGTTCGCCAACGACCTCGGCGACGCCCGCGCGCTCGCCGCGGTCACCGACAACGTCAACCAGTCCAAGAGCGACCAGGACCCGGCCGAGTGGATGCCGTCCGTGACCGGCGTCCACTGCCGCTACGTCATCGAGTGGACCGCGGTGAAGACCCGCTGGGGCCTGACCGTCGACTCGGCCGAGAAGAGCAAGCTGACCTCGGTCGCGGCCGGCTGCACCAACAGCACGGTCACGGTCGACGTGGTGATCGGGGCGGGCCCGACCGCGACCGCCACCCGCACCGCCACCGCGTCGCCGACCGGCGGCTCCGGCACCTGCACCGGCACGAACGGCACCGACGTCACCATCCCGGACGCGGGCTCGCCGGTGACCAGCACCATCACCATCGCGGGCTGCTCCCGCTCGGCCGCCTCCAGCAGCTCCACGATCTACGTCAACGTGGTGCACCCGTTCCGCGGCGACGTCTCCGTCTACCTCTACGCGCCGGACAACTCCTACTACGTGCTCAAGGCCGCGTCCGAATCGGACGGTGCGGCGAACATCAACGCGACCTACACGGCGAACCTCTCCAGCGAGACCGCGAACGGGGCCTGGCGCCTCTCGGTCAAGGACAACGCCTCCGGCGACACCGGCTACCTCAGCACCTGGACCCTGACGGTCTGAGAACGTGCGGCCGTGGTGGGTGCGGTGCTGCCGCACCCACCACGGTGATCAGGGAGCGGTGACCGCCCGCAGATAGCGGTTGGCCGCGTCCCGCTGCCGCAGCTCGATGTGGATCGCGTACCAGCCGATGACGGGGAGCGCGACGACCAGGGCGGCGAGAGTGGACACAATCGACGGCGGGCCATCGACGATTCGCGGATACCAGACGACGGCCCACGCCACGGCGACGATCTGGAGGCGAAGCCAGTGCGGCCACGTCAGCGGATTCATGACGTGCTGGTGTCCATCCCGTCAGGCACCGAAACCCGCGCGCCGAAGAGCGTCCATCGAGGACGGAAGGGTTTTTCGGAACCACCCACCTGGCCGGTGCCCGCGGGAGCACTCGCAAAGTGCCCACGCCGGAAGCGGGAAGATCCGCTGTTTGAAAGGTTTTCAGCCTTTGATGGTCGTGGTGCCCATCATCTCGTTGAGGTCGGTGGCCGGGAGCGGGCGGGCGAATAGGTAGCCCTGGCCGTGCGTGCAGCCGAGCAGCTGGAGCTCGGTGGCCTGGGCCGGGGTCTCGATGCCCTCGGCGACGGTGCGGAGACCGAGGACCTGACTGAGGCGGATCACGGCCTCGGCGACGGCGGCGCCGGAGGGCGTGCTGTCGAGCTGCGAGACGAAGCTGCGGTCGATCTCGAGGACGTCGACCGGTAGGCGGGTCAGGTACTGCACGATCCAGGCGATCTGCGCCACTCGAGGTGAAATATACGTCTTTCGCCTTTTTGGTTCGTAATGTGCGTATTCGGATGACAGGTCGGTTGTGCGGCCCGATGATGGTGTGGTGATGTTGCACCTGAAAGCCCTGCTCGCGGCGCTTCCGCTAGTCGTGGCGCCGGCGCCGGCGCGGTTCGTCGACCTCGCGGCCGTGGATCCGACGATCCTGCACGACATCCGATATCACTCGTCGCACAACTTCGTCGGGCGGCCGGTCAGGGGATATCGGGAACCGCTGTGCATCGTGACCAAGGCGGCGGCGCGGGCGTTGAAGGCGGCGCAGGCGAGCCTGCGGCCGCGCGGGCTGTCGCTCAAGGTCTACGACTGTTACCGGCCGCGTCGGGCGGTGGCGGACTTCGCGGCGTGGGCGGCGGATCCGGCGGACCAGCGAATGAAGGCGGAGTTCTACCCGCGGACCGCCAAGGAGACCCTGTTCGACGCGGGCTATCTGGCGCGCCGGTCCGGGCACAGCCGCGGCAGCACCGTCGACGTGACGATCGTGCGGCTTCCGGCGGCGGTGCAGCCCGTCCATCGGCCGGGGCGGCCGCTCGGCGCATGCACTGGGGTGCATCGTTTCAAGGACAACAGCGTCGACATGGGTACGGGGTACGACTGCTTCGACACGCTCGCGCACACGCTCGACCCGCGGATCATGGGCGCGCCGCTGGCGAACCGGCTCCTGCTGCGGGACACCATGGCCGCGGCCGGGTTCAGCGGGTACTCGAAGGAGTGGTGGCACTTCACGCTGACGGGGGAGCCGTACCCGGACACGTTCTTCGATTTTCCGGTGGCGGCTTCTTCGCTTCGACGTAGCTGAATGTAATGCGGGTTCGGCATCATTGATGGTCGGCAATCAATGTCGTCGAACGGATGGTGTCCTCGTGAAGCATCGAGTCCTCGTCCTCGCCGCCGTCGTGGCCGCGCTGCTGGCCGGGCCGCCCGGCGTCGCGCACGCCCGGCCGCAGGCCCCGGCCGGCTTCGTCAATCTCGCCGATGTGGACCCGACGATCCTGCATGACATCCGCTACAAGGGCTTCCACAACTTCGTGGGACGGCCGATCAACGGGTACGTGGAGCCGCTGTGCCTGCTCACCCAGCCGGCCGCGGCGGCGCTCAAGCGGGTGCAGGCGCAGTTCATCCGGCGCGGGTACACCCTCAAGGTGTACGACTGCTACCGACCGCAGCGCGCGGTCGACCACTTCGCGGCGTGGGCCGAGGACCTGGACGACGAGCTGACGAAGCGCGAGTTCTACCCGGAGGTCGAGAAGGCCACGCTCTTCGACGACGGCTACATCGCGCACCGGTCCGGGCACAGCCGGGGCAGCACCGTGGACCTGACCGTCGTGCGGCTCCCGGCCCGGCCGCAGCCGCCGTACGTCCTGGGGCAGCCGCTGGCCCGGTGTTTCGCGCCGGTGTGGCAGCGCTTCCCGGACAACACCGTCGACATGGGCACCGGCTACGACTGCTTCGACCCGCGCGCGAACACGCTCGACCCGCGGATCACCGGCCGGGCGCTGGCGAACCGGTTGATGCTGCGCGACGCGATGGCCGCGGCCGGCTTCAACGACTACGACCTGGAGTGGTGGCACTTCACGCTGGCCGGTGAGCCGTACCCGGACACGTTCTTCGACTTCCCGGTCGCGCGCCGCTCACTGCTCTGACGGAGAGGGAGTCGGTGCCGGTGCCGGCGTGGCCCCGGCGCACCGGGGATCGCCCGGCACCACGTCGATGTGGCTGAACTCCAGCCCGCCCCACCCCGGCTCGTCGACCCACGCCTCGTACACCATGTTCGGCCCGTCGCACCGCACCCGGACCTCCGACCGGTCCGACGCGCACCCGGCCGCCGCGACCAGCACGACCGTCAGCGCCGCCGCGCTCCGCACGATCCTCATCGCCTGTGTCCTCACGGTCGCGGGGCCGGCGACTGCGTCGCCGTGGCCGGTGGAATCGTCTCGGTGGCCGGCGGCAGGGTCGCGTCGGGCGCGCCCGGGCACCGCGGATCGCCCGGCACCACCTCGACCTGCTCGAACTCGGTCTCCGGCTCCTCGGAGTCGCCCGGATCCCGGTCCCACACCTCGTACACCATGTTCGCCCCGTCGCAACGCTGCCGCACCTGCACTTCCTCAGGCAACGCCGCACAACCGGCCAGCCCGGCCACACAGGCCAGCAGGCCGGTCACCATCCGGACCCGACCGACGAACACCACGCACCTGAGCGTAGCCACCGCCGGCAACCCGGCGCGCCCGGAGCGGAAGCGACAGTCCACCGAAGGTGGACACGCGTCCTGACGTGGCAGCATCCGGGCGTGGATTGGGCTCCGAAGATGCCCGAGGCGCTCTCCGCGGTCCTCACGTCCTTCGGACCGAGGCCCTTCGCGCTCCTCGACGCGATCGTTCGAGCTTCCAGACGTCACGGACCTGCCAGAAGGTGCGCTCGAAGTCCGCGTAGTAGTCGCCGAGCTCCATCCGTTCGCCCACGGCGTCTCGCAAGGGCTCAGGCGTCGGGGATGTCCGGCTTCGCCGTGATCAGCATGCGTCGGGGAATGACGACGAGGCTCTCGTGGTCGTCGATCGTGACGCCGGCCGGTAGGCGGGTCGCGTAGGCCTTGCGCATGTCGGTCCCGATGACGGCGACGTCGCCGTTCTCCAGTTCCCAGATGTCCGGGCAGCTGGCGTTGCCGCCGGTGGCGCCGAGTTCGTGAGCGGATCTTCCGAGTCGTCGCCGAAATCCGGTGTCCGGATCCGCTGTCCACTGTTCCGGCATGTCGGCCTCCAGACGGTGGTTGATCGACGAGTTCGGATGTCCCGGGTCGTTGCGACTATATGGCGCGCCCCCGTTGCGGTCAACGAAGTCGCTCACTCGGCGTGACGAACCTGCGTATCCCAAGTCTGTGACCCAGGTCACTGCGTGAATGCAATCTCCGTCGTGTCGGGGCTTCGACCTACCGGGCGTGAACCACAGTGCGGGAGTGACCGAACTCGGCGAGGAGGCGTTGCTGCGCCGCGTCGGGCGTGGTGATCGCGCCGCGTTCGACGAGTTCTATCGGC
Source organism: Catenuloplanes nepalensis (assembly GCF_030811575.1). Classification (GTDB taxonomy): domain Bacteria; phylum Actinomycetota; class Actinomycetes; order Mycobacteriales; family Micromonosporaceae; genus Catenuloplanes; species Catenuloplanes nepalensis. Next base: position 2,373,641 of record NZ_JAUSRA010000001.1, read on the forward strand.
GGACCGCGCCGTGGCTCGCGGTGCGTCTGCGCCGGCGTTGCCGCGACGACGAGCTGGTGGCCGAGGTGATGCAGGACTCGTACCTCGCGGCCTGGCGGGCCGCGGCGAGCTATGTGGGTGATCCGATGGGTGGGAGTGCGGCCGGCTGGCTGTGGACGATCGCGGCCCGGCGGCTCGTGGACGCGTTCCGCCGGGCGGCGCGGCACGACGAGGTGCCGCTGACCGGCGAACCGCCGCGGGCGACGATGCCGGCGGCCGAGGACGAGGTGCTGGACGGCATGCCGGACGCCGCGCTCGCGGCCGCACTCGGGCGGCTGGCGCCGGAGCTGCGCGTGGTGCTGCGCGCGATGGTGCTGGACGGACTGACCGCGCGCGAGACGTCCGCGCTGCTGGGAGTGCCGGAGGGCACGGTGAAGACCCGGGTGCGCCGGGCCCGGATCGAGCTGCGGAGGGCGCTGTCATGAGCGGGGAAATCGCGTGTGTCCCGGACGATCTGCTCGGCCGGTACGCCGCCGGGGCGGACCTGCCGGAGGAGACGCTCTGGGTGCTGGAGGCGCACCTTGAGCGCTGCGCGGACTGCCGGGCCCGGATGGCCGGCGCGATCGAGGCCGATCCGGTGCTGCCGGCGCTGGTCGAGTCCGTGCGCCTGGCGGTCGAGCCGCGGCTCGGGCCCGGCCACGGGCGGTTCTGGGGACTGCGGCACCGGGCCCGGCGAGCGCTGGCCCGGTGGGCGGTGCCGGCCGTGCTGCCGTGGCTGGCGATGACGGTCGCGGTGCCGCTGGCCGCGACGCTGCTGGAGGCGGCCGGTCCCGGTGGCATGCCGCCGCTGCTGTTGCTGATCGCGCCGCTGGTGCCGGTGCTCGGCGTCGCCGTCTCCTGGAACCGGTGGACCGATCCGGCGCACGCGCTGGTCGCGGTCACGCCGCAGGCCGGGCTGACGCTGGTGCTGCGCCGCACGCTGGTGGCGCTGCTGGTCACGCTGCCGCCGGTGGCGCTGGCCGGGCTGGCGGTCGGCGCGTCCCCGGCCCGGTGGTTGCTGCCCGGCCTCGCGTTCACGGCCGTGGTGCTGGCGGCGGGCGCGCTGGTCGGCGTGGCCCGCGCGGCGGTCGGCGTGACCGCGCTCTGGTCGCTGGCCGTGGTCGTCCCCACGCTGGCCGACGCGTGGGATCCGGTGGTCCTGGACGCGGCCGCCGCCCCGGGCTGGCTCGTCGTGCTGCTGGCCGCCACCGTCCTGCTGAACCGTTTCCGAGACGGCTACCGGCTCAGCCGATGAGACCGGGGCCGCTACCGGCTGGGCCGATGACCTCGGGCCGCCACCGGCTCAGCCGATAGCGCCGAACGACCACCGGCTCAGCCGACGGCACCGAACGGCCACCGGCTCGACTGAACCGCGCCGGATCACTACCGGCTCGGCCGACAGTGCCGGACCACCACCGGCCCGGCCTGCGCTACGGCAGTTGAAACGTGTGTAGCGCTCGTGAAACGTGCCAGAACTGCGAGAAGAAACGTGCCAGAACCGGAGCGGCTTCGGCCGCCGGACGTAACCGACAGGAGAAGGATGCGTGGGATAGAGGACGATCGGCCGGTCGCCTGGCCGATCCGGGCGGAAGGGCTGTCGGTCCGCGCCGGGCGACGGCTCGCGGTCGACGGCGTCGACCTGGACCTGGGCCCGGGCGTGCACGGCGTGCTCGGCCCGAACGGTGCCGGCAAGACCACACTGCTGCGCGCGCTGGCCACCGTGACCCCGCCGGCCGCGGGCACGCTCGAACTGATCGGTCAGCCGGTCCACGACGGCGGCGACCTGCGCGAGGTCCGCCGGCACCTCGGGTACCTCCCGCAGGCCTTCGGCTACTACAAGCGTTTCACCGTACGGGAGTTCGTCGAGTACCTGGCCTGGCTCAAGGAGCTGCCCGCTCACGAGATCCCGGCCGCGGCCCAGCGCGCGATCGACCAGAGCGGCCTGACCGGCCGCGCGGACGAGAAGCTCCGCACGCTCTCCGGCGGCATGATCCGCCGGGTCGGGCTGGCGCAGGCGCTGGTCGGCGACCCCGGGCTGCTGATCCTGGACGAGCCCACCTCCGGAGTCGACCCGGGCAACCGGCAGGAGATGCGCACGCTGCTGCGCGGCCTCGGCCGTACCGCGTGCGTGGTCATCGCCACCCATGTGATCGAGGACGTGGCCGTGGCCTGCACCGACCTGATCGTGCTGCGCGAGGGCCGGATCGCGTTCCGCGGCACGCCCGCGGAGCTGGCCGAGCACGCCCAGGACGGTGGCGACGACGTGACGAGCAGATACGAGCGAGGGTACGCGGAGGTGCTCCGATGACGATTCGACTGACACTGCTGGAACTGCGCCGCACCTGGCTGCCGTGGCTGGTCGCCGCGATGCTGTTCGCCTCCTGGACGATGACCTCGGACGGCATGGACCCGCGCTGGCCCGGCCTGGTCAACGCGACCGTGCTCGGCCACCGCGCCGCGCTGGCGCTGCTCTGGCCGCTCGCGCTGACCATCGGCGTGTGGATCGGCCGGCGGGACGGCGCGGCCGGCACCGCCGAGCTGGTCGACGTCACGCCCCGGCGGCCCCGGTCCCGGCTGGCGCTGCGCGCGGCCCTGCTCGGCACCGGGCTGGCCGCGGTCTACCTGGCCGCGCTCGCCGAGACGATCGGCCTGGCCGTGCTGGACGCGGACACCTACTGGCCGTCCGGCTGGCCGTGGTCGCTGCTGACCGGCGCGCTCGGCATCGCCGCCGCCGGGCTGCTCGGGCTCGCGCTCGGCCGCCGCCTCCCGTCACTGTGGACGGTGCCGCTGACGCTGGTGCTCTCCAGCGCGCTGATCTTCGCGCTGGAGATCGTGACCCGGGATCGGCGGGCCGGCGCGCTCGCGCTGCTCCCGTCGTACCTGCCGGACGACGGGACCGCCGGCGAGTTTCTACGTATCAGCGCCGCTACCGTCGCGGGTCAGACCATCTGGTTCGTGGCGCTCGGCGCGGCCGGTTTCCTGTTCTACGCGCTGCCGTCGCGGCACCGCCCGGCCGCGCTGCTGCCCGGCGCCGCGGTGCTGGCCGCCGGCCTGGCCGGTGCGCTGCTAGTGCTGCCGCCGGCCGCGCGGGCGACCACGGTGGACGCGGGCGCCACGGCTCTGGTCTGCGCGGAGGGCACGCCACGGGTCTGCGTCACCCGCGCCTATGAGAAGACGCTGCCGGAGCTGACCGGCCCGGCCCGGGAGGCGCTGGCCGCGCTGAGCCGCCTGCCGGACGCGCCGTCCGCGCTGATCCAGGACGAGCACGCCTTCGGCGTGAAAACGATTCAGGATCCCGCGACGGTACGGGTCCGCCTCACGGTCGACGGCACCGGCGCACTGGTCACCGGCGGTCCCACGCTGGTCGAGGACCTGCTCGACGGCGCCGGCACGCTCCGCTGCGAGGACTACACCACGCAGCGGGCCGACACCCGTCAGCGCGCCGCCCGCGCGGTCGCCGCGTTCTGGCTGCTCCACCGGACGGAGCCGCCGCCGTCCTACATGGACGACGAGCGGGTCGCGACCGCCCAGGCCTGGGACGCGCTGCACGCACTGCCCGAGGCGGAGCAGGTCACCCGGGTCGTCGCACTGCGTGAGGCCGGCCTGCAGTGCCGCGCCGACCTCTTCGAGATCCTGACCGGTGCCGCGTGACGGACGCGGGGTGACCCGCCGGGTCCGTCCGGCCCGGCACACGGCCCTGCTGGACTGACGGAACGTCCCCGGGCGGCTCACCGCCGCCCGGGGACGACCAGCCCGTTCTCGTAGCCGAACACCACCGCGTGCACCCGGTCCCGCAGGCCCAGCTTGTTCAGGATCCGGCTGACGTGCGTCTTCGTGGTCTGCTCCGCGATGAACAGCGCGGCCGCGATCTCCGCGTTCGACATGCCGGTCGCCATGTGCCGCAGCACCTCCCGCTCCCGGTCGGTGAGCGCGTTCAGCGCCGGGGACGGCTTGCGCGGCTGCGCGCCGACGAAGTTCTCGATCAGCCGCCGGGTGACGCTCGGCGACAGGAGCGCCTCGCTGTTCGCCACCACGCGCACCGCCCGTACCAACTCGTCGGGTTCGCTGTCCTTGAGCAGGAAACCGCTGGCGCCGGAACGCAGCGCCTCGTACACGTAGTCGTCGACGTCGAACGTGGTGAGCATCAGCACCCGCGGCGCGGGCGAGCCGGAGAGCAGCTCGCGCGTGGCGGCCAGCCCGTCCAGCTCCGGCATGCGCACGTCCATCAGCACCACGTCCGGGCGCAGCGACCGGCCGAGCCGCACGCCGGCCCGGCCGTCCTCGGCCTCGCCGGCCACGGCCAGATCCGGCTGGGCGTCGAGGATCGCGCGGATGCCGGCTCGGATCATCGGCTGATCGTCGACGACCAGGACGCTGATCATGACTGGTTCTCCTCGATGTTCAGGGGCAGGCACGCGGCCACCCGGTAGCCGCCGCCGGGACGCGGGCCGGTCTCGATCGTGCCGCCGGTCTGCCGGGCCCGTTCCCGCATGCCGATCAGCCCGTGCCCGGCCCGGCCCGGGTCCTCGATCGACTGCCGGGCCCGGCGCGCGCGGTCGTTGACCACCTCGACCGTGAGTTGCCGCCCGGTCGCGCCGACCAGCACCCGGGTGTCCGCGCCGGGTGCGTGCCGCACCACGTTGCTCAGCGACTCCTGCACGATCCGGAACGCGGCCACGCCGATCGTCTCCGGGATGTCCAGCGCGCGCACCTCGGCCGGCACGGACAGCTCCACCGCGATCCCGCCGCGCCGCGCGGAGAGTGCCAGCTCGTCCAGGTCGCGCAGGCCGGGCGCCGGTCGCAGCGGCCGCTCGCCCTCCTCGTCGCGCAGCAGCGACAGCAGCTGGCGCATCTCCTGCAGCGCGGTGCGGGTGCCGGCCGCGATCCGGCCGAACTCCGCGCGCGACTCGTCGTCGACGTCGCCCAGCCGGTACTGCGCCGAAGTGGCCTGCATGTGGATCACCGACATGCTGTGCGCGACCACGTCGTGCAGCTCCCGGGCGATCCGGGTGCGCTCCTCGACCACGGCCCGCTGCGCCTGCTCCAGCGCCACGTCGCGGCGGGCGTCGGCGAGCTGCCGACGGATCAGCGCGCGCTGCCGCCACAGGATCGCGCCGAACAGCACCAGCACCGAGTTCGTCGCGTAGACGACCAGCGTCTCGGCGGCCGCGTCGAAGTCGCGCCCGCGCGGGTCGAGCATGATCAGCAGGATCAGGATCAGGCTGGAGGCCCACCAGGTCGCGACCGCCTCACCCCACGGCCGGCACAGCCCCACCAGGCCGACGTAGAGGATCAGCACCACCATCACGGGCACGGCGAGCGGCCACGCGCCCTCGTCGACCGGCTGCGTCCAGGCGAACACCACCACGGCGGCGAGTTGCAGCGCCGCGGCCAGCCGGGGACGCACCGGCACCAGCGGCAGCGCGGCGCAGCCCGCGGTCGCGGCGCCGAACGCGACCAGCACCGGCAGTTCGTAGACGTCCGCGACCAGCGTGGCCGTGACGACCAGCAGCAGCCCGGTCACCGATCCCAGCACGACCCACCACAGCGTGCGCACCGGCCGCCCGTCCGTCACGTCGTTCACCTGCTCCTCGTCCGCGCATACGCCCGCCACGCTACCGACGGGAATTCGCCCGCGCGTCGTGCCGCCGGGGGACCGGACCCCGTACCGGAGAGGTACGCGGCCATTCCCGACAAGATCAAATTCTGGATCTTCCCGCTTCCGGCGTGCCCACTTCCCCCATGCTCCCGCGGGCACCGGTCGTCGCTGGCGCTCCTCCCTAACGATCCGCGGATGGCCGGCGAAGACCACGAAACCCGCACCGTGGCGCCTGACGCAAGCAGCGACGGGGGCCGCGCGTTCTCCCCGGCCATGACAGGATCGGCTCCGACGCCACGTGCGGAGCGGGGCCGGGCCGGGCCTTCCGCATCCGCAACTCCAGAGAGACTGAGTCTTCAGAGGGCGGTAAGGGAGATTACGTCCGTTTCTGGGTGAGGGTGAACAGTCCGGGTTCGGTCTCGGTCACGAGTTTGTGGTGGACCAGGCGTTTGAGCTTCGCGCGGGTGCCTTCGACGTGTGCCGGTGTGGGTTCGATGTCGAGGGCGAGGCAGATGCCCTTGGCGCGGATGCCGTCGGGTGCGGTGCCGAGGATGGTGAGGATCTGCTGGTAGGCGGAGCTGATCACGATCGGTTCCTCGGCGGTGAACTGGGCCGCGGCGATTGTTTTCAGGGTGGTCCGGGTGGTGGCGAGGTCGGCCAGTTCACGGTCGGTGCGGTCCAGTTCGGTGGTGAGCGCGCTGATCTGCTCGCGCAGCCGCTGCGCGGTCTGCGTCGCGGTGGTCTCCTGCGCGGTGATCAGGTCGAGGATCGTGTCCAGGTGCATCAGCGGGCCCGTTACCGGTCTCGCCAGGTCGGGGTGCTGGTCCCGGTCAGGCGGCGGGCCATGTTCGCTATCGATGCCCAGAGCGTGCGGGACACGCTCGATTCCGGGCGGCTCTCGTACTCACGCGCCAGGCGGCGGTGCAGCATCAGGGTGCCGTAGACCTGCTCGACGATCCACCGCTTCTTCACCGGCACGAACCCCGGCATCGTGTCGGAGCGTTTGACGACCTCGACGTCGATACCTGTCACGGCGCCGTGGACGGCGACGTCCTGTTTGAACCCGGCGTCGACCATCGCGACCGTGACGGTCGGGGCGTGCGCGGCGACCTTGTCCAGCAGCCGAATCCCGATGACGTTGTCGGTCACCGACGCGGCGGCCACGACCACGGCGACGATCAACCCGAGAGCATCCACGGCCAGGCCCCGCTTACGGCCCGGAACCTTCTTCCCCGCGTCTTTGCCGGTCGTGGCAGCCGGGACGTGGTTCGCGGCCCGCACCGACTGGGTGTCCAGCACCACCATGGTCGGGTCCTCGGCCCGGCCGGCCTTCTGCCGGGCCTGGCACCGCAGCAGATCATGGATGACCGCGTCGGTGCCGTCATCACGCCACAACCCGAAGTAGTAGTAGACCACCGGCTTCTGTGGCAGGTCATGCGGCAGATACGCCCACTGGCAGCCGGTCCGGTTCTGATACAGGATCGCGTTCACGACCTCCCGCAGATCCTGCTCACCGGTCCGGCCCGCGACCGACACCCGCCCCGCCCGCCACACGTCCAGAAACGGGCCGATCAACGCCCACTGCGCATCGCTGACGTCACTCGGATACGGCTTCCGATCACCCATGACCGGGCCAACACCCCACCCCGGCCACGGGACGCGACCAAGATTCACCCTTCACGCCATCGAGTGATCACTATCTATCATGAACCCGTAGAACGATCTCCAAACGGACTCAACGCATAGATCAACCCAAACGATCTCGAACCACCCTCTCAGGTCCGGGTCGGAGGCGCGAACAGTGCGGTCGGGCACTTCGCCCAAAATATCGCAACATACTGATCTTTCGAGATCGAGATCGAGATCGAGGCCTAAGCCGAGGTCGAGGTCGAGCGGCGGTGGCCGTCCCGGCGCTGCTCGCCCGAAATTTCGCGCTATAGCGGTCACCGCTGCGAAACGCCGCTCACTCCGACGCCGAAGGCTCAGTACTGCCGGGAGCGGGAGCTGATCACGTGTCGCAAATCGTTGTTATTCGGCGCTCTAAACAACGATTTGCGACACGTGGTTGCTTCCAGCAGTCGCCGTCGCCACCTTTGTAATGATATTTCGGACAGAGCTTCAGTGGTGAAGGGACGTTTGCCCGCTGATTGTCGGAGTGATGGCGGTGGCGATCCGATGGTCGTTCCTCCGTCGGTGCCCGTAGGTCTGCGAACGCGCCGCCCCGGCCTCCCGGCCGATGGCTGCGGGGCGCCACATGCGCCCGCGACGGAGATCGGGCGCATGGGGCGCCCGAAATATCTCCACATCTCACCCTGTTCCAGCGGTGCCGTGTCCACGCGGCACCGCCATCCGCCCCTGGGTGATCAATCAGTGGAGCAAGAGATATCCACTTCGATCTTTGATCTATCTTTCGCACCACTGATCGATCACCCAGGCGGCAGACTCGGCATGGCCGGCGTCATCCAGCGAGGCGGGGCGGCGCCGGCCTGTTGTCGCGTCATGCGCGCTCTGCCCGCCGGGACGCTCCGGTCGTGGTCGCGGCAGGGCTGCGGCCGTCGTGTAGTCGCGTGGTCTTCCCGGCCACCCACGGAACGTGTAGGGAGGAGCGCCGGCGACGACCGGTGCCCGCGGGAGCACTCGGAAGGTGCCCACTCCGGAAGCGGGAAGATGGCCTTACCGGGGTTTCGAGGTCAGGCTCCGGCGGAGCCGAAAACCGGCTCGGCGTCCCACGCCCCGGATCTCCGGAAGTTCCTGCCCGGCGACGTGGGGCGCCGATCACCCCGGCAGATTCATTGATCAGTGTGGATTCGGAGGGTTCCCAGGCCGGCGGAGGCGTCGAGGTCGAGGCGGTCGGTGGCGGCCTGCCAGTCGCGGGACTGGAAGACCTCGCCCTTGGCGATGCCGTTCTTCGACGCGCCGTCGATCTCGACCGTGCCGGCGCCCTGCCGGATCGCGACCCGGGCCGGTGCCCGCGCGGGGGTGCGGACCGTGAGCTGGTTCGCGCCCTTGGTGAGGGAGATCGGCAGCGTGCCGTCCGGGGCGGGCAGGCTCAGGTCGATGCTGGTGGCGCCGCCGGCCAGCGTGACCTCGGAGACCGGGGCCGCGCTCAGGTCGACCGCGCCGGAATCGACCCCGGCGAGGAGCCGCACCGACCAGCGCACCTCGTCGCTGAGCAGCACCTCGACCTCGGCGGTCGCGTCCTCGTTCTCGCTCGCCTCCAGGAACAACCGGACTTCGCCGTCCTCGGTGACCGCGTTCGGGCGTACGCCACTCTCCTCCGGCGAGCTGATCCGGAACAACTCCCCGTCCAGCGAGGTGGTCCGCACCACCAGCATCGTCACGTCCGTGAGCAGCGCGAACGTCGCCTCGTCCCGCCCGTCGAGCGGCGCGGACACGGTCCGCCCGTCGTCGGCGTCGGCTGGCTCGGCACCGGTCTCCGGCCCGGGCCCGGCATCCTCCGGTGCGGCGTCGTCCGGCCCCGCCGCCTCCGGGGCCGCGTCGTCCGGTGCGGGCCCGGCCGGTGCGGCGGTCGTGCTCTGATCCGTGGAGTCGCCCGGCAGCTGCACTACGATCAGCGCGGTCAGGCCGGCCAGCAGCAGCGCCGCCATCGTGACCGTGGCCAGCACGCGCCCGCCGCGCCGGGGCGCCGGCGCCGCCGCGGTCCCGCCGTTCCAGTGCAGGTCGTCGTCCTCTGCGGGCGGATGCACGAAGTCCTCCGCCAGCACCAGACCTTCGAACGGATCCCGCACCTCGGTCTCGGTCTCCCGGACCGGCGGCGCCGCGTCGAGCGGCGCCGCACTCGGCGCGGCGGGCGGCGCCGAAGCCGGCGCGGCGGGCGGGAAGGTCGTGTCCTCCAGGTGGTAGACGTCCGCCTCCGGTCCGATCCGGTGCGGCGCGTCCGGCCAGTAGTCCGCGATGGACGGCCACGCGGCCGGCGGGTCCCCCGGGTCGTCACCGGCATCGACGAGCGGCGGATGCGCCGCCGTCGTGCCCTCCCTGGACCTCCGGTCCGGTGCCCCGCCGCCCTCATGCGCCACAACGACTCCCATCCGCCGGCATGTCCTCGCCCACCACATGGCACGCACGGAACGCCGCTATGGATCAACTCGACGGGTGCGGAGATCGAAATCATGACTCGCCGTCCTCGACGGCCTGATTCACCGGGGCCGAGATGGTGGGGGCGCCGCCCGCGAGGACGTCGACCGGCGAGCCGTGCGGCGGGGGTGCGCGTACCCTGGCCTGCGTGGATCATGAAGAGCGCATCGCCCTGTTCCTCGACTACGAGAACCTGGCGATCGGGGCCCGCGAGCACCTGGGCGGGATGACGTTCGCGCTGAAGCCGGTCGCGGACGCGCTGGCCGAGCGCGGCCGGGTGGTGGTGCGGAAGGCGTACGCGGACTGGTCGTACTTCGACGACGACCGCCGGATGCTCACCCGGTCGCACGTCGAGCTGATCGACATCCCGCAGCGGATGGGCGCGTCCCGGAAGAACGCGGCCGACATCAAGATGGTGGTGGACGCGCTGGAGCTGGCGTTCGAGCGGCCCTACATCTCCACGTTCGTGCTCTGCACCGGCGACAGCGACTTCACGCCGCTGGTGCACAAGCTGCGCGAGTTGAACAAGCGGGTGATCGGCGTCGGTGTGCAGAAGTCGACGTCCGCGCTGCTCCCGCCGGCCTGCGACGAGTTCCTCTACTACGACCGGCTGGAGGGTGTGGAGGTCCCGCCGGCCCGGCCGAAGCGCGGTCGCCCGGCCGCCGCACCGGCCGCCCCACCTGAGCCGTCGCCGGAGCCGGAGGTGGCCGCGCCGGAGCTGGTCGAGGTGGTGGTGACGGTGGAACCGTCCGCCGGCGCCGAGTCCTCCGCGCGGGACGCGGAGACGCTCGCCGCGCTGGTCGCGCAGACCGTCACCGGCCTCCAGCAGAGTTCGAACGGCGCGGTGACCGCGTCCACGCTCAAGCGCACGCTGCTGCGTAAGGACCCCACGTTCAGCGAGGCCGACCACGGCTTCCGCGCGTTCGGCGAGCTGCTGCGCCACCTGCGGGAGCAGAACGTGATCGAGCTGAGCGACGGATCAGCCAAGGGTGACCCGGAGGTCAGCCTGCCGGAGCACGGCGACCGGGAGGCCGCGTTCGGTGTGCTGCGCGCGGTGGTCCAGGAGCTGTCCGCCGGCAACGGCGCGGTCGCGCTCTCCGGCCTGAAGAACCGGGTTCGCAAGGTCGCGCCCGGCTTCAGCGAGAAGAAGCTCGGCTACCGCTCGTTCCTGCAGTTCTGCAAGGCGGCCGCGACCAGCGGCGCGGTCGCGCTGGAGTGGAGCGCGGACGCGGACGACTACCTGCTGACCCCGCCGGTGGGTTCTCAGGGTTGAGCCGAACGGCCGAGCTGATCTGTGACCGCGGTCACTAGCATGTCGGCATGCCCGTGCCGCGGCGCATCCCCATCGCGTGGGAAGCAGATCACCAGACCCACACCATCGGGCGGTACGCCGAGGGTCAGTTCTACGCGGCGGTGCACGGCACCTACCGGCCCGGTGCCGGCCCCGCGTGGTATGCGTATGTGCACCTCTTCGACGCGGACGGTCTGCACCGCGAGACGCGGGTGCGGCTGCTCGCCCGCACCGGCGTGCTGGCCGACAGGGCCGGCGCGGACCGGGTGCTCGCCGGCCTGCTGGCCGGGTTGCGCCGGGTCCGGTTCGGCGACATCGCGGTGCAGCCGTTCCGCTTCGAGCACGACGGTGTGGTGTTCGCGCTGGTGGACGAGTCGGACGAGCACGGCGTCCCGTGGGCCGAGCTCTACCCGGACCGGCTCGGCTTCACCGAGCCGTGGAACGGCTAGCTCAGGTCCACCGTGACCGTGACGGTGACCCGCTTGCCGTTCACGGTGACGCTCTGCCCCGGCGTGACCGGCTGCGGTGTGCCGGCGGCGGCCCGGCCGGGTCCCTTCGCCGACCAGAAGACCGGCGCGTCCGGGCGCAGCAGCACCTCGTACGCGTGCACGGTGTGCTCCTCGTTGCCGTAGCCGATGTTCGCCGCCCCGAACTCGCGGCGCACCTTGCCGAGTTGCAGGTTGTTCCCGTCGATCGACGCCCGCGCCACGAACAGCGGGACGCCGTGGTGTTCGTGCCCGGCCTCGTACGCGTCGTCCGGCACGTCGCCGCCGACCGCCACGCCCCAGATGCCGCGGTCCATCAGCACCTCGTATTCGCCCGGCACGCCGATCTCGTCACCACCCCAGGCGACGCCGGCCAGCCCGAGCCCCGGTCGCACCTTGCCCGGGTGCAGCCCGCCGTGCAGCCGCACGCGGCACACCCACAGCGGCGAGCCGTCATCGTCGTACCCGTGCGGAATCGCCCCCTCCGGAATCCGCCCGTCCGCGGCCGTCTCCCAGCGATAGTCCGTCATGTCTCTCCTCGCGCCGTGCGACCTCGTCGATGAGATCGCCGCCGAAGGATAGCGACGATGATCAGCCGGGTGGCGCCGGCATCGTGTCCGTCTCATCGGTGCCCGCGCGCCCCTCGCGCGGACGGTTCTGGGCGGCGGCGCTCGCGGTCAGCCGGTCGACGGCCGCGGTGAGTGACTCCATGGCGCCGCCCAGCTTCGTCAGCAGCGCGATCATCTCGGCCTCCGAGTCCCGGATCGGCGGGCTCGCCCACGGCGAACCCGGCATCGTCCCCGGCGACTCGCGCCGATCCGCGGAGCCCTGCTCCGCGAGATCCTGCTCCGCGAGATCCTGCTCCGCGAAGCCCTGCTCCGCGAAGCCCTGCTCCGCGAAGCCCTGCTCCGCGAAGCCCTGCTCCGCAAATTCCCGATCCGTGAGGTCCTCGTCCGCGAACGGTGGAAGGCCCGCGAGGCCGGCCGGTTCCAGGTCGAGATCGTCCTTGTCCCGGCCGAGGCGTGCCTCGACCGCCTCCGGTTCGTACATCTCCTCGACGATGCGCAGATAGAGCTCGTTGGGGCGCGGCACGTCGGCGACGACACGCATCGCGTTGCGCCTGCTGGCCGACTCCAGCCGGAACGTGCCGTAACCGAGCACCCGGCCGAGCGGCGACTGCACATACCGGACGTCCACCACCCGCATCAGGGGCATCATCGCCACGGTACGGCGGGCGACGCCCCTGGTGAGCATCAGTCTCTTGTTGGTGATGATCAGGCGGTTGAAGTACCACAATGCCAGCTGATAGAGCACCAGCACCGCGGTGGCGAGTGCGACCAGCAACGCGCACCACACCTGATAGCGGTCCCGCACGTAGATCGCGACGATCCACTCCAGCAGCACGCCGTAGATCACCACGACGAGGGCGGACCGGGCCGGATTGATCCAGTGCCGCTTCCACTCGCCGCGGTAGCGCTCGGTCGGGAATAGGTAACGAGCCACCAGCGTGGTCGGCTCGTCGTCCAGCGGCAGGACTCGGCGCGGCGCGGACAGCACCTCGTCGGCCGAGGGCGCGTCCGCGGGATCGGGCTCTCCGGCGATCAGCCGCCGCGCGCGCATCACCAGCGAGGCAACCGCGAGGTTGGTGCCGGTGGCCAGCTTGAGGAAGCTGCCCGGCCGCGCCTCGATCACCGCCTCCAGTTCCTCGGCGCGGACCTTGCCACGCGGCGTGTCGCCGTAGCGCAGCCGCGCCGACCAGGCCGCGAGCCGCCGGCCCAGCCAGGGGGAAACGCCGGTGAACTCGTTGACCAGCACACCCAGCAGCAGGGCCAGGATGATCTCGACGCCGTTCATCGCGCGGCCATCCCGAAGCCGGGCTGCGGCCGCCACCAGCGCGGACGCTCGGTCTCGACCGGGATCGCGTGCTGCCGGGCCGCCTCCACACCGGACGCGGTGAGCCGGTAGTAGCGTCGCCGGGCCCGGTTCTCGCCGGCCGGCAGCGCCTCCCAGCTCGCGGTCGTCCAGCCTGCGTCCTCCAACTGGTCGAGCGCGGCGTAGACGGCCGGGCCGGAGCGGCGCAGCCCGCGCATGATCAGCCAGCCGTGCAGCTCGGCGCCCTCCTGCCACGCCTGCAGCAGGAGCCCGAGGACCTCGGCCATCGTCCGCGACACGGTCGGCGTGCGCATGTACGCAAGGTTACGCGTCGCCTGCAAGCTGTGGTGTCGCCCGGCCGGTGGTCAGGCGCAGGTGGCGGTGGGCGGCCATCCGGACCGGCGCGTTCGTCTCGCCGAAGGCGTCGTAGCCGCCACGTCGCTCGACGATCTCGAAGAACACCCTGCCCCCGTGCACCGGTGTGTAGAAGTGCAGCAGCTCGCCGCCGTGCGCGTCCCGGTCGTAGAGGACGCCGTGCCGGCGCAGCGGCTCGATCGTGTCGTCGGGCAGGGCGAATCGGGCCGCGAGGTCCGCGTAGTAGTTGTCCGGGATCGCCAGCCGCTGCGGCACCCGCGCGGCCGTCGCCATGATGTCCGATGTGGAGAAGGCGATGTGCTGTGGCTCCGGGACGCCGGGCGCCCACTCGCCGCGGCGCAGCAGCGCGACCGTGAGCGCCAGGCGCACCTCCCGGCCCGTGGTGGCCAGCGCGCGCGAGCGCATCAGGCCGAACGGCGCCGCGAACTCCTCCGTCGCGAGCCGGCCCAGCCCCAGGACTGAGTCGTAGAACAGCCCGGCCTCGTCGAAGTGGTCGAACGGCTGGGTCAGTCCGATGTGGTCGGTGCTGAGCAGGCCGGTGCCGATGCCGGGGGAGTCGCCGGTCGACAGGAAGTCCGCACGCCAGTCCGTCGAGTGGTCGGTCAGGAACACGTCCGTGCCGTCCGGGGCGGTTACGGAGGCGAGCGAGACCTCGCGCGGGCCGTGCGCGCTGACGTGCGCCGGTGCCCGCAGCGCCACGGCGCGGCGCAGTGCGGCCTCGGGATCGTCCGTGCTGACCGCGATCGCGCTGATCGCGGCGCCGGGCCGGGTCACCGCGCTGTTCAGCACGACCCGGCAGGCTGACTGTTCCCACAGTTCCACGGGCTTGGTGCGGTGCTGGCCGGTGTGCGCGAAACCGAGGCCCCGCAACGCCTCGCGCAACTGTGGGCCGGTGCCGCCGTCCACCGCGAACTCGGTGAACGCGTGGCCGCGCAGCGTGGGTGCGGGCGGCAGCGGGTGCAGGCCGGCCCGGTCCTCCAGCGCGATCAGCGAGCGCATCGCGTCGACCGCGGTGCGTGCCGGATCGGCCTGCCGGAAGACGTCGTTGAAGACCTCCAGGGACAGCGGTCCGTCGTACCCACTCGCCTGGATGTTCGTGATCAGGCCGGGGAGGTCGAACGCGCCCTGGCCGGGGAAGAGCCGGTGGTGGCGGCTCCACTGGAGTACGTCCATCCGCAGGTGCGGCGCGTCGGCCAGCTGCACGAAGAAGATCTTCCCGGGCGTGATGTCCGCGATGCCGTCCGGGCTGACCTCGCGCGAGAGGATGTGGAACGAGTCCAGGCACAGCCCGAGCGCGGGGTGGCCGGCCGCGCGCACGATCCGCCAGGCGTGGTCCCACGTGGACACGTTGCGGCCCCAGGCGAGCGCCTCGTAGGCGATCCTGATCCCACGCTCAGCGGCCTGAGTCGCGAGTCGGGACAGGTGCTCCGCGGCCAGCGCGTCGTCGTCCCGTGCGTCCGGCGAGACCGACGAGCAGACCAGCATGGTGTCCGTGCCGAGCGCCTCCATCACGTCGAACTTGCGGGCGGCGCGTCGCAGATTCAGTTCGAGGACATCCGCGGGTACGCCTTCGAAGTCGCGGAACGGCTGGTAGAGGTCGATCGACAGGCCGAGGCCGGCGCACCGGGCCCGGATCTCGGCCGGCGACCACGGCGACACCACGAGGTCGTTCTCGAACAGCTCGATCCCGTCGAACCCGGCCGCCGCCGCGGCGGTCAGCTTGTCGTCCAGCGTCCCGGAGACGCACACCGTCGCGATCGACCGCCGCATAAAATCCCCCTTAAATCCGTAGATATCCGGTCAACAGGTCGCCCAGCATGGTGCGGTAGTGCGCGCGGCGTGCCGGGTCCAGCAGGTCGCGGTCGAAGAGCGCGCCGAACGTGTGCCGGTTCGCGACCCGGAAGAAGCAGAACGAGCTGATCATCATGTGGACGTCCAGCGCATCCACGTCCGTGCGGAACACGCCGTCCGCCTGGCCGCGCTCCAGCACGCCGCGCAGCAGGTCCACGGCCGAGCTGTTCAGGTGGGCCATCCGCGCGACGTGCGCGACGTGCCGGGCCTGTTGCGCGTTCTCCACGCCGACCAGCCGGATGAACGCCGGGTGCGCCTCGTGGTGGTCGAACGTGACCTCGGCCAGCCGCCGCACCGCCATCACCGGGTCCAGGTGCTCCACGTCCACGGCCCGCTCGGCGGCCCGGATCTCCGAGTACGCCCGCTCCAGCACCGCGCGGTAGAGCTGCTCCTTGCCGCCGAAGTAGTAGTAGATCATCCGCTTCGTGGTGCGGGTGCGCGCCGCGATCTCGTCCACCCGGGCGCCGGCGTAGCCGCGATTCGCGAACTCGTCCGTGGCCACGTCGATGATCTCGGCTCGGGTGCGTGCGGCGTCCCGGCGGCGTTCCACGGTCTCTTCCATGAGGTCCAGTCTGCCCGCCCCCTTGACACCACTCGATGTGACCCGGATAACTAACGTACCAGTTCGTACATTCAAGGGAGTCGACCGTGCGGTGTGGACTGATCGGCGCCGGGATCGATGCGTCGTTCTCGCCCGCGCTGCACGAGACCGAGGCCCGCCGGCAGGGCCTCGACCTGCACTATGAGCTGATCGACGTGGACCGGGCGGGCACCCCGGCCACGCTCGGCCGGCTGCTCGACGACGCCGAACGCGACGGCTTCGCCGGGCTCAACATCACCCATCCGTTCAAGCAGCACGTCGTCGGGCTGCTCGACCGGCTGTCGCCCGCGGCGAGGGCGATCGGCGCGGTCAACACCGTCGTGTTCCGCGACGGTGCGCGGCACGGGCACAACACCGACGCGTACGGCTTCACCGAATCGTTCCGCGATGGACTGCCCGATGTGGACACCAGCCGGGTCGTGCAGCTCGGCGCGGGCGGCGCCGGTGCCGCCACCGCGCACGCGCTGCTCGGCCTGGGCATCGGGCACCTCACCGTGGTCGACCCCGACCTGGACCGGCGCGGACTGCTCGCCGAGACGCTCAGCCTGCACACGGACGCCGACCGGATCGCGGTGGCGGCTCCATCCGAGCTGCCCGACGCGATCGCGCACGCCACCGGACTGGTCAACGCCAGCCCGGTCGGCATGCACCGGCACCCCGGCCTGCCGCTTCCGGCGGAGCTGCTGCACCCCGGCCTGTGGGTCGCCGACATCGTCTACATGCCGGTCCACACGCCGCTGCTGCGCACCGCCCGCGCGGCCGGCCTGCGAACGCTCGGCGGCACCGCGATGTGCGCCTACCAGGCCGCCGCCGCGTTCGAACTCTTCACCGGGCGCACCGCGGACACCGCGCGGATGCTGCGCCACCTGGACGTTCTGCTCTCCTAGGAGTGCGACATGACTGACCTTCCCGCTCCCGTACCGCTGCGGCGGATGATCGGCCCCGGCGTCGTCGCGGTCGGCATCGGCATGGCGGCCGGCGAGATCATCCTCTGGCCGTACCTCACCGTCCTGGGCGGCCTCGGCCTGCTCTGGCTCGCGATCAGCACGCTGGTCGTGCAGTTCGTCATCAACATGGAGATCGAGCGCTACACGCTGGCCACCGGGCAGACCGTGGTCGCCGGCTTCTCCCGCTGGTGGAAGGGCTGGGGCATCCTGATCTGCCTCGGCGGCGCGTTCCAGTACGTCTGGCCCGGCTGGGCGACCAGCGGCTCCACGGTCTTCACCTACCTGGTCGGCGGCGGCGACCCGGTCTGGATCACCGTGCTCGTGCTGGTGCTGATCGGCGTGCTGCTGTCCGTGTCCCGCGTCGTCTACACCACGGTCGAGCGCGTCGAGGTGGTCAAGGTCGCGCTCACGCTGTTCTTCCTGCTCGTCGTGGTCGTCTTCGTCATCTCGCTGTCCACCTGGGGCGCCGGTGCGCGGGCCGCGGTCGTCGAGTTCGGCCGCATCCCGCCGGAGATCACGTTCGTGATGCTGCTCAGCGCGATCGGCGCGGCCGGGGCCGGGGGCGTGCACAACCTGGTGCTCAGCAACTGGATCCGCGACAAGGGCTACGGGATGGGCGCGCACGTGCCCCGCTTGATCTCGCCGATCACCGGTCGCTCGGAGCCGGCGGGCGCGGATCGTTTCGATCTGGCTGTGACTGATGGCAACCTTGAGCGCTGGCGGGTCTGGTGGCGGCGCGCGAACGTGGAGCACCTGGTCACGTTCGTCGCGGTCTGCCTGGTCACCATCACGGTCATGAGCCTGCTGGCGTACGAGACGCTGGCCGGCCGCGGCGACCTCAAGAGCGACCCGTCGTTCCTGCGCATCGAGGGCGACGTGCTGGCCGACCGCGTGGGTGTCTGGCTCAAGCTGCTCTTCTTCGCGATCGCCGCGGTCTCGCTGTGGGCCGCCGCGATGGGGCTGCTCGACGTGATCGGCCGCCTCACCGCGGACTTCGTGCACCGCGTCTACACGCCCGGCTCCACCCGCTGGACCGAGCCCCGCCTCTACCTGCTGGTCGTCTGGACCGAGATCGTGCTCGGCTCGATCATCCTGCTGGCCGGTTTCACCCAGCCGCTCGGCCTGCTGATCGTGTCGACCTGTGCGGCCTCGGTGGTCACGCTGCTCTACTCGATCCTGCTGGTCCGCCTCAACATCAAGGACCTTCCCGCGCCGGTACGACTGGGAGGCTGGCGGCTCGGCGGCATGCTCGTGGCCATCGCGTTCTACGGCTTCTTCGCGATAGCGATGATCGTGACCCAGTTGCAGCGGCTATGAGACTCCTCAGCCCAGCCTCCTAGGATGTGCGACGCGGGGCGGCCTGTCCTGCTGCGCATGACCCCGAGGCCGGTACGCACGTCGCTGATCGCGGTCGGCGGCGCGGCCGTGATCGTCGCAGCCGGCGTGGCCGTCGGCGAGACGCTCGGCTACACCGGCTTCGCGGCCGCGTGGACCGTCCACTTCCTGTTGATGGCCTGGATCTCCGCGGTCATCGACGCGGCGGACCCCGGTCTGTCCGGCTCCTGGTTCCGTGTCCGGACCTGGGAGCCGGACCTCTACCGCCGGCTCGGCGCCTGGTCGTTCATGCACCTGCTGCGCCGCATCGGCTGGGAACGCGCCATGCGCACCTCCCGCCGGGACGGCACGACGAGAGATCACACCGCGGGTCTGCGGCGCCGGGAGAGCCAGAACGCGACCGCGCCGCCGGCGACGGCCACCACGACGAGCGCCACCAGCACGATCACCCCGGCCGGCGAGGATCCGCCGGCGGCCGGGGGAGCGTCGGCGACCACCGGCGCGGCCGGATTCGAAGCCGCCACCGCGGGCGCGCCGGTGCCGACCGTGAACGCGTACGAGCCCTGCACCGGATGCCCGTCCTTGGACACCACCCGGTACGCGACCGTGTAGACGCCGTCGCCCGGCGTACCCGTGAAGGTGATCGTCGCTTTTCCGCCGTCGACGGCCGGGTCGGAGACCGCGACCCGGGCCTTCGCCGCGTCCGTCACGATGAGCTGCGTGTACGTCGGATTCAGCGACTCCGCGAATTCAAGAACGATCTCCGCGGGTACGGCGTCCAGCCGCGCCCCCTCGGCCGGCACCGACGAGGTCAGCCGGTTGTGCGCGAACGCGGGCGCGGCCGGTACCAGTACCGCGACCGTCATCGCGAGCGCGGCGGCCAGCATCCGGCGGATCATGCCAGCACCTGCTGCCCGATCCAGCCGCCCTCCGGCACGCCGGGCGGGATCGCGAAGACGGCCGAGCCGATCGGCGTGATCCACTCGTTCATCAGATCCTTCTCCGCCAGCCGCGTCTGGATCGGGATGTACTGCCGCACGATGTCCGCCTGGTACGAGGCGAAGATCAGCCCGCAGTCCGCGGTCCCGTCCGCGGCCGGCGCCTCGTCGTAGTTGTACGGCCGGCGCACGATCTTCAGCCGGTCGTCGGTCTGCCGTGCGCGCGTGACGTGCGCGAAGTCCGGCATGACCGGGAACCCGGTGGCGTCCAGCTTCGCGAAGTCCGGCTCGTCCAGCTCGGCCGTGCCGGTCAGCGGCGCGCCGTTGGCCAGCTTCCGGCCGACCGCGTTCTCCTTGTCGGTGCGGCCGAGCAGGTCCCACTCCTCCAGCTCGGCGCGGATCCGGCGGACGACCAGCTGGGTGGAGCCGTCCTCGCGCCAGACCGCGGTGCCGAACGACGGCGTGCCGGACGCCGGGTTCGCGGTACCGTCGAGCTGGCCGAGCAGGTTGCGCTGGGTCCGGTCGGCCGCTTCCACGCCGGCGCTGCGGCGGAATCCGCGCTGCACCCACCGGACGGTCGCGAACGGCCGGCTGTCCTTGATCAGCATGCGCTGCGCGTGGGTGACCGTGATCGGATCGTCCGCGCAGATCTGGATCAGCAGGTCGCCGCCGTTCCAGCGGTCCTCCAGCCGGTCGATCTGCGGGAACGCGGGCAGCGGCGCGACCGGGGAGGGCAGCCGGGCCGCCGCGTAGAGGCCGGGCCCGAAGCCGAACGTGACGGTCAGCCGGGCCGGGACCACGGCCAGCTCCGCCTCGGTGTCGGCCAGCGGCGCCTCGCCCCGGGTGAGCCGGGCCGCGTCGTCGGTGAGCAGGCGCATCATCCGGCCCAGCGCGTCGCGGTCGCTGCCGGGCGCCAGCGTGAACGCGACGAACGCGGCGTGCGCCTGCGGGATCGTCTCGACGCCGGACTGCCGGGCACCGTAGAACGGCTCGACCACCTGGCCGTAGTCGACGAGCACCGGGGCCGGTCGCGCGGAAGGTGCCGCCTCAGGCCCGAGAGAGACGACCGTACCGCCCGCGACGGCGCCGCCGAGTGCGGCGGCACCGCCGGTGAACAGCCCGCGACGGCTGATCGGGCGTGGGGTCACGAATGCGCCCCGGCCGACATCGACGGCATCGCACCGCCGTGCGCGCCCGGCGCGTAGGACTCCTGGGCGCCGGTGAACGGCTTGCCGACCGCGGTGAACTGCACGGTGCTGCCGTCGCCGAGCGTCAGCGTCATGGGGACCTGGTCGCCGGCCTTCACCGGCGTGGTCAGGCCCATCATCATGATGTGGTCGCCGCCCGGTTCCAGGACGTGCTCGCCGCCGGCCGGGATGGTGAACCCGCCCTGCTTGGGCTGCATCTGCATGGCGCCGTTCACCATGGTCGTCTCGTGCAGCTCCATCATCGGCGACACCGCGGTGGCGGCGGAGACCACGGTGATGTCCGTGGTGCCGCCGTTGACCAGCGTGCCGAACGCGGCGGTCATGCCCTCGTCCGCCGCCTTGATCCACGGGTCGGTCATCGTCAGCCCGGACGTCGCCGCGGGCGCGCTCGCCGCGGTGGTGGCGCTCGGTGCGGGCGCGGCCGTCGTGCTGTCGTCGGTCGCACACGCGGTGAGCCCGCCCATCGCCAGTGCCAGCACCAGTCCGGCACCGAAACGCGAGGTCTTACCCATCTGCCAGTCCTCCTCGATGATCGTTCGGTGCGTTGGTCGGCGAGCGAACGCGAACAGTTCCCGGCGTACCCCGTGATGTTGACGATTTGGATCTAGTAATGGGGCAAATAACCCTAAGGTCAAATCGAACGGAATTTTTATGACATGGGGGATAAGTGAAGATTCGTTGGAGGAGTTCTCTCGGTGTCACCGCGTTGGCGGCCGGGGCCGGGATGGCGGTGGCGGTGGGGGTGGTCGCACCGTCGGCGGCGGAGCCGGTCAATATTCCGACCTCGCCCTACCTGCTGTCGATCATCGCCGGGGACAACCAGTCGACCGGCACGCCCACCGACGGTGCGGCGCGCCAGTCGCAGCTGAACGACCCGACCGACATGGCGTTCGATCCGGACGGCAACCTCTACGTCGCGGACACCGGCAACTGTGTGATCGTGAAAATCACGCCGGCCTACCAGCTCTCCGTCTTCGCCGGCCTGTCCTTCGGGTGCAACACGCTGCCGAGGAACGGCGTGGGTAACGGGCGGCTGGTCAGCCTGGCGTGGCTGAACGGACACCTCTACGTCGGCAGCGCCGACACCGGCTACATCTACCGGGCCGACGCGAACGGGAACCTGACCCCGGTGGCCGGGACCGGGGTGGAGGGCCCGCCGAGCCTCGGCCAGGTCGACACGCCCACCCAGATGGTGGCGCACGGGAGCTACCTCTACTTCGGCGACCAGGCTTCGCACGAGGTCGCCCGGTTCAATCCCGACGCCAACCCGGTCACGATCGAGGTGATCGCCGGCGACGGTTCCGCCACGTCGACGCCGTCGACGCCGCTGCAGGATGCGAAGACCATCGGCATCGCCATGCCGAACGGTGTCGCGGTCGCCCCCAACGGCACCGTCTACGTGTCGGACACCCAGGAGAGCCGCATCCTGCAGATCTCGTCGACCGGGGAGCTGCTGGGCCAGGTGTTCTACCCCGGTCCGGTCGGCCTCGCCCTCGACACGACCGGCGAGACGCTGTACACCGCCTCCTACGCGGGCGTCATCACGATGATGAGCACCGACTTCTCGGTCGGCGGGATCGGGAACGGCGCCTTGATCGCCGGCATGGGCCTCGGTGCGAGCTCCCTCGCCGAGTTCAGCGCCGGCAGCGTCGACCAGGTCAGTGCGCAGATCTACAACCCGGTGGTGGAGGGGCCGTCGCTCGAGACGCCGGTCGGCCAGCCCGCGGGTGTGGAGCTGGACGCGAAGGGCGACATCTACGCCACCCTCAGCGGGCCCAGCATGCTGGTGAAACTGACGAAGATCAAGCCGCCCGCGCCGCCGGTGCCGCCGTTCACCGGCCCGGACACGCCGGTGGTGACCGCGGCGCCGTCCGCCGGACCGTCGGCGACCCCGTCGATCAGCCCGTCCGCCGTGCCGACGTCGGTCCCGCCGTCCGTGGTGCCGACCGCGGTCCCGTCCGTGGTGCCGACCACGCCCGGCCCGGTCGTGACCTCACCGGCACCGGACCCGTCGAACCCACCGAAGATCAACCTGAATCTGCAGCTCGCGGTGGACGCGCCCCTGGAGGGTGCGAAGGCGACCGTGAGCGGTGGCGGTCTGCAGCCGGCGTCGCCGTACACGCTGACGATGTACTCCACGCCGATCGAGGTCGCCCGCGGCACCACGAATGCGGCGGGCGCGTTCAACGCGGTCATCACCATGCCGGCCAAGGCCTGCGTCAAGGGCGGCTCACACCGCCTGGTCCTGACCGGGACCGCGCCGGGTGGGGCCAAGCTGGAGGACTCCAGCTACGTCGTGCTCGACGACACCTGCAAGGCCAAGAGCATCAACAACGTGACCGCGCCGGTCAACAACACGGTGACGTTGCAGTCGTTCACGTTCCCGCACCTCTCCGCGAAGCTGCGCCCGAAGGCACAGCGGACGCTGCGTGACCTGCGAGGCGCGCTGACCAGCGCCAAGGCGATCACGATCACCGGATATACCGAGACTGACAGCAGGGGCAAGGCCGCCACGAAGGCCAACCGGAAGCTGGCGCTCAAGCGCGCCAACGCGGTCCGGGCCCACCTGCGGAAGCTGGGCATCACGGTGCCGGTCACCACGGCCGGTGCCGGTGGCGTGAACGGGCTCGGCAAGGGCCAGAAGTTCAACCGCCGGGTGGTGATCGTCGTCCGCTACTGACGGGCCGGGACGGCCGCGGTCACAGCAACCCGCGCGACATCGCGGTGGTGACCGCGGCCGTCCGGTCGGAGACGTCCAGCTTCGCGAACGTGCGCAGCAGGTGCGTCTTCACGGTCGCCTCGCTGATGTGCAGGCGGCGGCCGATCCCCGCGTTCGTGTGGCCCTGCGCGACCAGCCGCAGCACCTCCAGCTCCCGCGCGGACAGCCCCGGCGCGGCCGGCTGCCGCACCTGCCGGACCAGCCGGCCCGCCACGGCCGGGGCCAGCACGGTCTCGCCGCGCCCGGCCGCCCGGATCGCACCGGTCAGGTCCGCGCGGCTGGCGTCCTTGAGCAGATAGCCGGACGCGCCCGCCTCGACCGCGCGCAGGATGTCCGCGTCCGTGTCGTAGGTGGTCAGCACGACCACCCGGGTACCGGGCAGCTCGGCCAGGATCAGGCCGGTCGCGGTCGCGCCGTCCACGCCCGGCATGCGCAGGTCCATCAGCACCACGTCCGGGCGCAGCGCGCGGGCCGCGGTCACCGCCTCCGCGCCGGAACCCGCCTCGCCGACCACGTCCAGGTCCGCCTCCGCGCCGAGCATGCCACGCAACCCGTCCCGGACCACCGGATGGTCGTCGACGAGCAAAATCTTGATCATGAGGGTACGTCCAATGTGATCGTCGTTCCGGCCCCCGGCGCGGACGTGACCGTGAGATCCGCGCCGATCTGCTCCGCGCGGGCCCGCATGCCGCGCAGACCGTACCCACCGGTGCTCTGCTGTTGTGCGAAACCCACGCCGTCGTCGCTGATGGTCAGCCGGGAACCGATCAGGTCCACGGTCACGGTGGTCGCGTGCGCGTGCCGGCGGACGTTCGTCAGCGCCTCCTGCACGGTCCGCACGATCACCACCTCGGTCGCGGTCGGGAAGTCCGCGGCGTCCACGCTGCACGTCGCCTGATGGGCCGCGGCCAGCCGGGACAGCACCTCGGCCAGCGACCGGCCGTGCAGCTCGGCGGGCGCGAGCACGGTCACCATCGCGCGCGCCTCCGCCAGGTTCTCCCGGGCCGTGCGCAGCACCAGCGCCAGGTGCCGGTCGGCTGCGGCCCGATCGGTGGACAGCTCCGACTCGATCGCCTGGACCAGCGTGACGATGCTGGTGAAGCCCTGCGCCAGCGTGTCGTGGATCTCGGCGGCCAGCCGGGCACGCTCCGCGGCCACGCCCGCGTCGTGCGACAGCGCCGCGACCCGCGCCCGGCTCGCCTCCAGCTCCTCGATCAGCCGCGCCCGCTCCCGGCTCTCCTCGGAGATCCTCTCGATCGTGGTGCCGATCAGCGTGGAGAACGTCAGCCCGAGCACCGCCACCCCGGCGTCGATCAGCAGCTCCTCCCAGCCGGCCTGCTTGGCCAGGTCCACCGGCAGCGGCGTCAGGTTCAGCACCGCGGCGGTGATCACCGCCGGGCGGACCCGCATGCACAGGAACGGCATCGGGGCGATCCCGAAGAGCGCGAACGTGCTGATCTCCGCCGCCGACACCGCGACCACGAACAGCACCACCAGGACGACACCGAACCAGACGCTGCCGTCCGGGACGCCCTCGTCATCGCGCGGTGCGATCCGCCTGCCCCAGAGGATCCAGACGGCCGCGGCCAGCGCGAGCGCGGTGACCGACACCGCGCGTGCGGCCGGGGACACCTCCTGGTGCCGGGCGGTCACCGCCATCACCACGGCCAGCGCGGTGAGCAGGAAGACGTCCCACGGCCACACCCAGCGCCTCATCGCGTGCGACGGTCCGTCCACCGGAACGTCACCAGGCACAGCACCAGGCCGATCAGGCACCAGGCGATCAGCACCAGCGCGATCCTGCCGTGCTCCCACGATCCCGCCACCTCCTGCAGCCCCGCCTCGTCCGGCAGGAACACCGACCGGAAGCCCTGACCCATCCACTTCACCGGGAACAGCGACGACACGGCCAGCATGCCATCCGGCAGCGTGGAGATGTGCACGAAGATCCCGGAGGTGAACTGCAGCGCCAGGACCGGCAGGTTCATCACGGCCGGCGCGCTGCGCGTGGACCGGGCCAGGGTGCTGGCGGCGATGCCCAGCAGCGTGCACGCGACCACCGACAGTGCCATCAACCAGGTGAACGTGACCCAGCGCCCCGTGTCGCTGGGAAGTTCGAGGTCGAAGAGCAGCACCGCGACGGCCAGCATGATCGCGACGGACGCGAGCGTGGTCACCGCCACCAGCACGATCTTGCCGATCAGGTACGCCCCGGCCGTCGCCGGCGTGCCGCGCAGGCGCTTCAGCGTGCCGTCCTCGCGGTCCGCGACGATGCCCATCCCGATGCTGATGAACGCGGTCGACAGGACGCCGTACGCGATCATCCCGGCCGCGAACACCTGGCTGACCGTGGCGTCGGGCACGCCGTCCAGCGGCTCGTTGAAGATCGACCCGAGCAGGATCAGGATCACCGTCGGCAGCGCGAACGTGAACACCACGGCGTCCCGCTCGCGGAAGTACGCACGTACCTCGGCCGCGCCCCGCGCCAGGCCGATGCGCAGCGTCGAGGGAAGTCTCAGCGTATCGGTGGTCATCGGTTCTCTCCGATCAGTTCCAGGTAGACGTCCTCCAGGCTGCGCGGCTGCACGCGAAGGTCGGTCACGGCCGTGGCCCGGCCGGTCAGCGTCGCCAGCAGCGGCAGCGGCGCGTCGGTCACCACGGTCTGCGGCCCGTCGCCGTCCCGCCAGGACACGATCGACTCCGCGGTCCGGCCGCCGATCGCCTGCGGCGTACCCTCGGCCACGATCCGGCCGCCGGCCAGCACCGCCAGCCGGGTCGCGAGCGCCTCCACCTCGTCCAGGTAATGGCTGGTCAGCACGATGGTGGTGCCCTCCGCGGCCAGATCGCGGATCAGTGACCAGAACGCCCGGCGCACCTCCGGGTCGAAGCCGGTGGTCGGCTCGTCCAGGAACAGCAGCTCCGGGTCGCCGATGATGCCGAGCGCCACGTCCACCCGCCGGCGCTGCCCGCCGGAGAGCGTGCGCAGCTTCGCACCGGACTTCTCGGCCAGGCCACAGCGCTCGATCACGGTCCGCGGGTCGCGGGGCCGGGGATAGAAGCCGGCCACGTGCGAGATGTACTCCCGGACGGTCAGCTCGCCGCCGTCCTGCGCGCCCTGCGGCACGATCCCGAGCCGGGACCGCCAGCGACGGCCGGCGCGGCTCGGGTCCTCGCCGAGCACGCGCACGTCACCGCCGTCACGCCGGCGGTAACCCTCCAGGATCTCGACCGTGGTGGTCTTGCCGGCGCCGTTCGGGCCGAGCAGCCCGAACACCTCGCCGCGTTCGACGGTCAGCGTGACGCCGTCGACGGCCGTGTGCGGGCCGTACCGTTTCCTGAGGTCCTGAACCTCGATGACTGCCATGCAGTGAATTCTTCGGTCGCACGGCGTCGAGAGGGACGACCGGTGGATGGAATCCGGTTGTCCACCGGTCGGTGGACACGGCTCAGGCGGCCGGCTTCACCTTGCTCAGCCACGCCGCGGCCTCGGCGGTCGGCAGCTGCTCCGCGGTCACGGACGGGACCATCAGCGGGTACGGCCGGCCGGTGTTCCACGTGCGCTTGTACGGCGGGGGGTCCAGCACCACGACGCGCGCGCCCTCGTAGACCGGGATGTCCGCCGGGCGGCCCTCGTTCCAGATCCAGGTGCCCTCGCCGTCGACCAGGTTCACCCGGCCGGTCATGCCGCCCGCGGGCGAAAGCTCCGGCCCGTCCGTCGCGGCCGCGATCTCCTCCTCGGACGGCCGGTCGTCGCCGTCCAGCACCGCGGCCGCGAGCAGCGTGTGCAGCTGGAAGTTGTCGCCGATCCCGCTGATCGTCACCTCGAACGCGCGCCCGGTCTGGCGGTGCAGCACGATCAGCGGCTCGTCGTCGAGGACCAGCAGCAGCCCGTGCAGCCAGCCGGCCGTGCCGATGTGCTCCCGCGTCGCCTCGACCGCCGCGGTCAGCCGCTCGCGCTGCGGCAGCGACACCCGCACGTCCCGGCGCTGCGCCAGGTAGAGCACCGGCTGCACCCAGACGCCCGCGGTGAACCACGCCTCGATCAGCGTCTGGCCCTCCGCCTCGGACAGACCGAGCGCGTCCGCGCCCTCGGCGAAGCGCTCGATCACCACCGGAATCGCCTCGTGGTCGTCCGGGTCGGGCACCGCGCCGAACGCCTTCTCGTGCAGCGCGCGGAACCGGGCCGCCGCCTCCAGCGCCTCGCACGCGCGGTCGATGAGCACCGGCAGCACCAGGTCCGGCGTGCCACCGAAGTCGACCATGCTGCCGGCCAGCTGCGCCAGGTGCCCGCCCACGCCGATCGGCAGCTCCGCCAGCACCGGCGCGAGCCGGGTCAGCGCGTCCGCGACCTCGTCCGGACGGGAGCGCGGCGTGGCCTGTGCCAGCTCCTGCATCGCCTCACCGAACGCCTCACGGTCGAACGCCTCCAGCGCGGCGATGACGGCGTCGACGGATGTCTCGAGAACCCGATCCTGCATGGCGGAGATCGTACGCTGAGCCCCATGACCGATCTTCGCGACCGCTTCCGTGCGCTGCACGCCTCCGGCACGTTCGTCATGCCGAACCCGTGGGACGCCGGCTCCGCCCGGCTCCTCGAAGGACTCGGCTTCGCCGCGCTCGCCACCACGTCCTCGGGCCTGGCCGCGAGCCTCGGAAAGCTCGACCAGCAGGTGACCCTGGACGAGCTGGTGACGCACACGGCCGCGCTGACCGCCGCGGCCGGCGTGCCGCTCAACGTGGACGCGGAGCGCTGCTTCGACGACGTCACCGCGACCGTGGACGCGCTCGCGGACGCGGGGGCGGCCGGCATCTCCATCGAGGACTACGACCCGGCCGCCGGTGCGGTCTCGCCGCCCGGGGAGGCGACCGCGCGGGTCGCGGCCGCCGCGGAGGCGTGCGCCCGGCACGGGATCGTGCTCACCGCGCGCGCCGAGAACCTGCTCTACGGCCGCGACGACCTGGACGACACGATCGCCCGGCTGCGCGCCTACCGCGAGGCCGGCGCGGACGTGCTCTACGCCCCCGGCCTGCGCGCGCCGGACGACATCAGCCGGGTGATCGCCGCCGTCGACGCGCCGGTCAACGTGCTCGCCGTGGCCGGCGCGCCGAGCGTGCCCGAGCTGGCCGCGCTCGGCGTCCGCCGCGTCTCCACCGGCGGCGCCCTGGCCTGGGCCGCCTACGGCGCCGCCCGCACCGCCGCCCTCGAGCTCCTCGGCCCCGGAACCACGACGTTCCGCACCGCTTCCCTGACCCCCGACGAGATCGACAAGGCCTTCGGAGGGGATGTGTAACCGTAGTTACGGTAACTACAGTTACACAACCGCGCGTAGTGGATCGATTCCTCTGGAGGGGGAGCGTCGATGCGAACCGCCTTCACGGAGATGACCGGGGTGCGGCATCCGATCGTCGGGTTCAACCGGTCGCCGGCGGTGGTGGCAGAGGTGACCAACGCGGGCGGGTTCGGCGTGCTGGCCGCGTCCGCATACGCGCCTGACGAGCTGGACGCGCAGCTGACCTGGATCGAGGATCAGGTGCACGGCCGGCCGTACGGCGTGGATCTGCTCGTCCCGTCGGCGTTCGCGGCCGGGGACCCGGACGATCTGATCGCGAGCCTGCGCGCGCAGATCCCGGCCGCGCACCTCGCGTTCGTCGACGACCTGCTCGACCGCTACGGCATCCCGCGGACCGGGACCCGGCACCTCGCGGACGAGTTCGCGGCCGGCGTCAGCCCGGCCGGCGTGGCCGCGCTGCTCGACGTCGCGTTCGCGCACCGGATCTCGCTGATCGCGAACGCGCTCGGCCCGCCCCCGCCGGACCTGGTCGCCCGTGGCAGGGCGGCCGGTGTGATCGTGGCCGCGCTGGTCGGCGCGCCGAAACACGCCGCCCGTCAGCTGTCCGCCGGCGTCGACCTGCTGATCGCGCAGGGCACCGAGGCCGGCGGGCACACCGGCACGATCGCCACCATGGTCCTCACCCCGGAGATCGTCGACCTGGCAGGGGGCACGCCCGTGCTCGCGGCCGGCGGGATCGCGGACGGGCGGCAGATGGCGGCCGCGCTCGCGCTCGGCGCGGCCGGCGTCTGGTGCGGCTCGGTCTGGCTGTCCAGCCACGAGGACGTGGCGAATGCCGCGATCAAGTCGAAGTTCCTGGACGCGACCAGCGCCGACACGGTGCGCTCGCCGGCCCGCACCGGCAAACCGGCCCGGCAGCTGCGCAGCGCCTGGCACGACGAGTGGGAACGGCCCGGCAGCCCGGCGCCGCTGCCGTTGCCGTTGCAGCCGCTGCTGACCGGCGAGGCCTGGCAGCGCATCGACGACGCGGCCGCGGCCGGGCACGAGGGCGCGCTCGCGCTGGAGTCGTTCTTCGTCGGGCAGGTGGTCGGCTCGTTCCACGGTCTGCGTCCGGCCGCGGAGATCACCCGGACCATGGCGGAGGAGTGCGCGGCCCGGATCGAGTCGCTGGGCCGGGCGCTGTGACCACCGGCGACCGCACGCCCGTGATCATCGGGGTGGGTGAGGTGTCCGAGCGGCTGACCGACCCGGGCTACCGGCGCCTCTCCCCGGTGGACCTCGCGGCCGCGGCGGCCGGGCTGGCGCTGCGCGGCGCCACGGCCGACATCGTCGCGGCCGTCCGCCAGTTCGAGATCTCCACCCCCTGGTCGGCCGCGCCGCTGGGCCGCGCCGACAACTTTCCGCGCGCGGTCGCCGCCCGCCTCGGCCAGGATCCGAAGCGCGCGATCCTCGAGGTCACCGGCGGTCAGGCACCGCAGCGCCTGGTCACCGAGGCGGCCGGGGAGATCGCGGCCGGTCGTGCGGACACCGCGCTGATCGTCGGCGCCGAGGCGATCTCCACGGTCGCGCACTGGGCGCGCGCCGAGGGCCGCCCCGACTTCACCGAGCACGCCGGCGGGCAGATCGAGGACCGGGGGTACGGGCTGGACGGCCTCGCGCCACCCGCGCTCGCCGCGCACGGGCTGCTCGACCCGCCCGGGCAGTACGCGCTGTTCGAGCACGCCCGCCGTGCCCGCCTCGGCCTGTCCCACGGGGACTACCGCGCCGCGATGGGCGCGCTGTTCGCACCGTTCACCCGGGTCGCGGCCGGCCACCCGCACGCGGCCGCGCCCACGATCCGCACCGCGGAGGAGCTGATCACCGAGACGCCGTCGAACCGGATGGTCGCGGACCCGTACCCGCGATATCTGGTCTCCAGGGACAAGGTGAACCAGGGTGCGGCCGTGCTGCTGGCCTCGGTCGAGACCGCGCGGCGGCTGCGGGTCCCGCCGGACCGGTGGGTGTACCTGCACGGCCACGCCGACCTGCGGGAACGGGACGTGCTCGACCGGCCCGACCTGTCCGCCTACCCCGCCGCGGTGGCCGCGGTCCGGCACGCGCTCGACCTCGCCGGCCTGGACCTCGGCGACCTGGCCACGATCGACCTGTACAGCTGCTTCCCGATCGCGGTGTTCGCGGTCTGCGACGGGCTCGGCCTGCCGGTCACCGACCCGCGCGGGCTGACCGTCACCGGCGGCCTGCCGTTCTTCGGCGGGCCCGGCAACGACTACGCGCTGCACGCGATCGTGGAGACGGTCCGCCGGGCCCGGCGCGCGCCCGGCACGTTCGGGCTGGTCGGCGCGAACGGCGGGTTCCTCAGCAAGTACTCCGTGGGCGTCTACTCCACCGTGCCGGCACCGTGGCGGGCGAACGGCAGCGCCACGATCCAGGCCGGGCTGGACGCCGTCCCGGCCGGCCCGCGGCCCGGCCCGCCGGGCGTCGAGACCTACACCCGCAAACCCGGGCAGGATGCCGTCGTGGTCGCCCGGGGGCCGGACGGGCGCCGGTTCGTGACCTCCACCCCGGAGGAGGGAGACCTGCTGATGGCACGTTTCCGGGATCTGCCGCGCCCGCCCGCCGCCTAATGTCGTTGTCACCACGAACGACCCGGCCAAGGAGCAGGCGATGAGCGAGATCTACGAGTTCATGATGGACGCGGACGGCAACGGCACCGACGACCACGTGGTCGCGGAGGAGTACGCGGACGGCAGCATCCTGACCGTCGCGGACCTCGACGGCGACGGGCTCGCGGACGTCGCCACCTACGACGTGGACGGCGACGGGATCGCGGAGGAGACCTACGAGGTGCCGGGCGGCTACACGTCCCTGGCGGCCGAGGAGGTCAGCGTCACCTACACCGAGACCGTCACCTACACCAGCCACTGACCCTCCATTCTGGATCGATGCTCGTCGAACATGCCAGGGGAGGAGCTTCAATATCACCCATTGGTACGGCACGATGACAGCACGGACTGCGGCGATCCGGTTACTCACGTAGAGTCCCTCTGCACGCCCTAGGCTGCCGCGGCCCGCAGCACCCGTGCCCCGAGGAGGACCGTGCCCGCCGTGGTCGACGTTGAGGATCTGCTGTCCGCCGGACTCGACGCTCTCTCCAGCCACCAGCGCCGCGCGGCCCGGATCATCTCGCTGGTCCCGACCGAGAACGCCGGGTCCAGGCTGGCCAGAGCCGCGTACGGCACGGACGCGGCGGCCCGCGCGTTCTTCAACATTGACGGTGAACCCGGTGGGTGGACACTACCCGCCCGCCGGTACGCCGCCCGCATCGAGACCGACGTGACGCTGCCGCTGCTGCACGACGCGACCGGCGCCTCCTACGTCTCCGCCCGGCCGCTCTCCGGCACCCAGTCGACCACGCTCGTGCTCGCCTCGCTGGAGGCGCCGCCCGGGGCGACCGTGCTGGTCGTGCACGCGGCGCACGAGGGCGCGTGCCGCACGTCCCGGCTGATCCGCCGCTGGCGCTACGCGGCCGTGCACGTCACGCACGCGGACCCGTACCGGCCGGATCCGCCGGCCCTCGAAGCCGCGATAGCCGCACACCGGCCGGTCCTGGTCATCTTCGAGGACGGCGGCCTGTTCCCACTGCCGCTACCCGAACTTGTTCCGGCCGCCGGAGCCACCCGCACCCACGTGGACATCTCCGCGACCATGCCACTGATCTTCGGCGGGCTGCTGCCCAGCCCGCTGCTGCTCGGCGCGGACAGCATCGGCGGCTCCACCCACACCGCGTTCCCCGGCCCGCAGCACGGCGTGCTCGCGATGCGCACCGCCGCGGTGGCCGAGGCCGTCTTCGCGGCCGAGCGCGATCTGATCGCGTCGCACCACCTGGCCGCGGTCTGCGCGCTCGGCCTGGCGCTGGCCGAGTTCCAGTCCCGCGCCGGCCTGCCCTACGCCCGCGCGATCGTCCGCACGGCCCGCGCGCTCGGTGACGCGCTGGCTGCCTCGGGCCTGCCACCGCAGGCCGCGGACCGCGGCTACACCGGGGGACACCAGCTGTGGGTGGACACCCGCCCGGCCGGGGTCGACGCCGGACTCGCCGGGGAACGGCTCGCGGCCGGCGGCATCGACGCGGAACTCCGCCACGACCTGCCCGGCCTCGGCGGCGCCGCCGCGCTCAGCCTCGGTGTCGCCGAAGCGGTCCACACCGGTCTCACCGAGGGTCACACGCCCCGGCTCGCCGCCCTGATGTCCCTCGCCATCCGCGACCCGGACTCCCGCGACCGCGTCGCCTTCGACGTCCGCGCCCTCCGTCAGCACCTGCAGAGCCCCTACGTGCTCCCGAGCTGACCCCGCGGACCAGCCGCCCCCTGCGAACGGTCACCGAAGCCCTCACTGAGCTTCCGGCGTCAGGGCTGAGGGTGATCCAGGGGTCGTTGGCGCGCTCACCCCGACGCTGAAGGTCGGTAGCGATCGGAGCACCCAGCTCGTCCCGCGGCACGCCGGAGAACGTGCGTGGGCCACGCCGGCTCCGGCAGACCGCCACCGCGCCGCCGAAGCCGCTGCCGATGACGAGTGCCTCGTAGTGATCGCGGGTCAGGAACTCCGATTCGTCATGCATGCGGCGTCGCCTAACAGCGTTAGATTTCAGAACAAAGTTAAGTTGGGGGCGTGCACGATGACATGTCAGTGAGCAGCCCGGTCCGTCAGCGCCGGGAGCGTGAACGGGCGAACGTCCGCGCCCGGATCGCGGCCGTGGCGCTTGCGATCCTGGAGTCGGAGGGCGCGGGCGCGCTGACGGTCCGCCGGGTCGCGGCCGAGGTGGAGTACACGCCGCCGATCGTCTACCAGCACTTCGACGGCAAGGACGGGCTGTTGCTGGTGCTGGTCGAGCACGGTTACCAGCAGTTGCACCTCGACATGAGCGCGGCGGTGTCCGGCCCGGGGGAGGGGCTGCTGGCCGGCGCGGAGGCCTACCTGCGGTACGCGGGCGCGCATCCGCACCTCTATCAGGCGATGAACAACACGCTGCTGGACGGCGAGGCACGCAAGCGGGCCGCGATGCCGGTGATAGAGCTCACCTACGCGGCGCTGACCGGTTGGTCGGCCGCGCACTCGGTCGAGCTGGACCCGGAGGAGGCCTGCGAGATCGTCTGGGGCACGCTGCACGGCATGGCGTCGCTCGGCCACCTCGGCACGATCGGCCCGGACCGCGCGGTGCACCTCGGCGTCGCGGCGCTCGACGCGATCCTGCGCGGCTGGCTGACGCGCGCCTGACCGCCGGTCTCCCCAGCCCACGGCCTATCCGCTGGTCTCCCCAGCCCACGGCCTATCCGCTGGTCTCCCGGGCCCACGGCAGCAGCAGCCGCTCGATCAGCGCGATCCCGTAGAACAGCGTCACCGAGATGACGGCCAGCAGCACGATCGCGGCGAACGCGGCCGGCGTGTCGAAGTTCGAGGTGCTGCGGCTGATCACGGTGCCGAGCCCGCGCTCCGGGTTCGACAGTTCGGCCACGACCGCGCCGATCACGGCCAGGTTGATCGCGGTCTTCAGGCCCAGGAAGATCTGCGGCAGCGCGTAGTGGAAGCGGATCTTCAGGAACGTCTGCCGCCGGTTCGCGCACAGCGACGCGGCCAACTCCAGCGACTCGATCGGCGCGGACGTCAGCCCCTGCTTGACCGCGAGCAGGATCGGGAAGAAACACATGATCGCGACCAGCGTGATCTTCGGCGGGAACCCGAAACCGAGCCAGAAGAGCAACAACGGAGCGAGAGCCACCTTGGGTACGGCGTTGAGCGCCACGAAGACCGGCAGCGTGATCCGGTCCGCCGTGGTCGACGCGGCCAGCGCGACGCCGATCGCGAGCCCGGCCGCGGTCGCGATCGCGAAGCCGGCCAGCGTCTCGATCAGCGTGATGCCGGCCTCGCCGAGCAGGTACTCCGGCTTCTGCAGGAACGCGTCGAAGATCTGCGGCGGCGACGGCAGGAAGAACTCGGGCACGCCGCCGAGCACGGTGAACGACCACCAGGCCAGCACGACACCGATGACCCCGGCGGTGGGTAGGAAGGTCGCACGAAGGGACACGTATGACTCCGGTTCGGGTGCGGCGGTCGGGTCCTCTTAGGATGTGCCGGGCGTGCGCGGGCACACCGGGAAGATGGCGGTCCCGGTGTGCTCGGGCACGCCCGGCACTGTGCGTTCGGTCAGGCTGTGCGGTCGATCAGGCTGTGCGGTCGGTCAGGCGCGTTGAGCCACGACCGAGAAGACCTCGTGGCCGTGGATCAGCGTCTCGGGTCGCGCCATGATGTCCGGCACCCGGTCCAGCCGGTCCTTGGCCATGCCGGCGGCGAGCATCCTGTCGTAGGTCTGCGCGTGGATCGCGGTCAGGAAGCGGGCGCCCGCGTTCCCGCCACCCCAGTACGAGCTGAACGTCTTCGTCTCCACATCGGACAGTCCCAGATCGCGCAGCACGCCGTGGATGCTCGGCGCCCAGCCCCGGTCCGTACCGTGTGCGTCGAAGACCTTCTCGCCCACGGTCCGCTGGAACTCCTCGATGATCTCGGCGCCCTCCCCGGCCACCGCGATGCCGTCCCGCCGCGCCCGGAAGTCCTCCAGGCACAGCCAGCCGCCGGGCGCCAGCCGCTCCACGAGCCGCGCCGTGATCTCCCTGCGCGGCGGCAGGTGACCGAGCGTGAGCCGCGCGTGGATCAGGTGGAACGGCCCTTCCGGCAGCGGGTCGTCGGAGAGCAGGTCGAGCTGCACCACCTCGAGGTTGCCGTCCGGCTCGATCGCCGGGTGCAGGTCCAGTGCGACCACCCGTCCTGAGTCGCCGACCAGGTAGCGCATCTTCTGCGCCACGCTGCCGGCCCCGGCGCCGACCTCGAGCATGCTCGCGCCGGCCCACGTCCCGGACGCCAGCCCGGTCGCCGGGAAGCTCTCCCGGTCGATCAGGCTCATGATCCGGTACATGGTGTCGTCGTCGAGCAGGTCGCTGAGCGCGTCGTGGTGCGCGGTCGACGCGGCGTGCAGATTGCTGAGCGGGTACGGCCGGATGTCGGTCATGCGCGCCTCACTTCGCCGCCGCGGACGCCGCCACGGGCGTACCGCCGGGAACGAAGTTGAAGTCGATCATGTCGCCGACGTCGATCTGCGGCAGCTGGAGCACGCCCTCGAGGATGGCCGCGCCCTTCGCCGCGCGCGCCTCGTCGATGTAGCCGATCGGCTTCGTGGTGTCCTGCGGGTAGACGTAGTTCTTCATGATGACCAGCTCGGCGGCGGCCACCTCCGGGTCGGTCTCCGGCACCTGCTCGGCCAGGATCTTCGCCGACTCCTCCGGGTTGTTGACCGCGTAGTCCAGGCCCTTCATCAGCGCGTTCGTGAAGTCCCGGACCAGTTGCGGCTGCTCCTGGATGAGCTGCGTGCGGGCGGTCAGCACGTTGCCCATCAGGTCGGTCAGGCCGTCACTGTACGGCAGCACGACGAGGTCCTGCTCCTTGGTGATCAGGCCCTTACCGATCGCGGCCTTGCGCACGCCGGGCGTACCCGCGACGAACAGGCCGATCGCGTCGACCTTGCCCGCGATGAGCAGGCCCGCGACCTGGTCCGGCGCGACCTCCTGCCACTGCACCGTCTTCAGCTCGGCCGGCTCGATGTCGTAGGCCGACGCGTACGCCGGGAAGACGGACTTCGGCGCCGCACCGGCACCCACGCCGATCTTCTTGCCGATCAGCTGACGCGCGCCGGTGATGCCGGTGCTGGGCAGCGTCACCATCGAGATCAGTGTCTGCGAGTGGATCGCGGCCACGATCTTCACGGCCTTGCCACCCTTGGCGTACCTCGGGACCGCGCCGGACCAGTCCACCGCGCCGAAGTCGACCTGACCGGACTCCATCGCGGCGTAGTTCTTCTCACCGGCCGCGCCCGCGAGGATCTCGACGTCCAGGCCGGCCTCGGTGAAGAAGCCCTTGCCCTTGGCCACCGCACCCGCCGCCTCACGGCCCGGGAGCCCGAACGCGGTCATGTAGGTGGTCTTCCGCAGCTCGCCGCTCGGCGACGCGGGCTGCGCACCGTCCTCCGACGTGCAACCGGCGGCCAGCCCGGTGAGGCCGACGCCAGCAGCGGCGCTGCCTGCCAGCAGCGTCCGGCGGCTGAGCGGCCGGTTCAGCAGTGATTCCACTGCGACATCCCTTCGTGGAATTCTATGCATTCCAAGTTGCCGGGGAGCGGCCGCGGGGCGCGGCGAGGGGGTTCTCCGGCGGCAACACGGCGTTCGGGGACGTGCCCCGATCGAGGCGAGAGCCCGCCATCGTCACCCAAAGTTGCTGACCAAGAGCAGAACGGGCGGGCCCTCGGGTCGAAAACCTAGAATGCTTCTCATTCCAAGTCAACTATGGATACTGAGGATTCTTGGGATGCTTGTTATCCGAGGTTCAGCGTGATGTCATGGCAGGCGCTGACCAAGGGAGTCCCTCACCATGCCCGCCACCCCCATCTACCAGCAGATCATGGCTGATATTCGCACCAAGATCTCCAGCGGTGACCTCAAGCCCGGCGACAAACTGCCCTCCATCGCCGAACTCACCATCGCGTACAACTGCAGTGCCGAACCGGTCAAGATGGCCATCCGCATGCTCAACACCCTCGGTGAACTCCAGGGCCACCAGGGCCGCGGCGTCTACGTCGCGTCCGACTCCACATCAGAGTCAAGACCACAGGCCATTTAGGGCTCTTCCCGCTTCCGGCGTGGCCACTCCGGGCATGCTCCCGCGGGCAAACCTCGCGGTCCACTCAGCTCCGCTGGCGCTCCGTTCGCTCCCCGCGTCGGAGCCGGCCGCGTCGTGACACGACCACAGTGGTCACTCTCCGCACATTTCTCACTGTAGAGAGGCGTGCTATCACTCTCCGTGCTGCACCCATTCGAGTGACGGTCGTCATTCATTGGCCGGGCCGCCTCGAGAACGGCCTTAATCTCCGTGATTCCGCGTTCCATGCGCGCCCGGACCGCGCCCGCCGCGTCATGCGGTAACACATCCGTCACCCAGGAGTCGGCAGTTGCCGTCGCATTCCGGCACGACCTGAAAGAACGCGTGGTGATAGGCCGGCGGCATCCGGTTTCCCGCCACGACCGCACGGCCCGTCCTGACGGGACGGCGGGGCACGATCGAAGCGGTGGGCTCGGGTGCCACAACTCCGGTGATGCTGACCCGTTTCCCGGTAACCGGCGGTCCCATAGGTTTGAATCATGACGGTTCCGATGGATCTGGTGCGGGACGGCTGGGTCGCCGAGCCGCTGGAGCACGGCTCGGCGAACGAGGTGACCGGCGGCGTGTGGCGGGTCCGCCGGGACGACGGGCCCGCGGTGCTGAAGGTGGCCACGCCACGACGGGCCGGAGCGCTGCCGCACCTGGCCGCGAGCGCGGACCCGGGCCACTCCGACTACTGGCGCCGGGAGCCGTGCGCGTACGAGGCCGGGCTGCCCGGAACGGTGTTCGCCGCGGGTGGCCTGTCCGCACCGGAGTGCCGGTCCGTGCGGGAGCGCGCGGACGGTTCGGTCGCGATGTGGCTCGAGGACGTGCCCGGCGTCCACGGAAAGACATTCGGCCCGGCCGAACTCGGCGACGTCGCGGTGCTCGACGAGGTTCTGGAGACCGTCACCGACGCCTACGTGCGCGGCCTGCACGGCACCCTGGCCCCCGACGCGGTCCGCCGCGCGATCCGGGTGACGGGCGCCGCGAAGTTCTTCTGGATGGCACCCCGCATGATCGTCGCGGCCGGCGGCGCCACCATCGGCTCCGGCTACGACCGGCGCGACGTGACCGCTCGATTCACCGGCCGCGCCCCGATCCTCCAAACCATCACCGACCGGGCGGACAGCATCTGACGACTCGGCGGCTGCCGGCGCCCCGGAAAATGATTTGACGGCACCGATAATCTGATCCTCCGTGTGTGCGGTCGGCCGTGCGGCGGGAGGGGCTCTGTCCCTCCCGCGACTTCGGAGCCGCACATGCGCCGGGTACCCGCCCTCTCGTTCCTTCTCGTCACCGTCTTCCTCGACATGCTCGGGCTCGCCCTGATCGTGCCGATCATGCCGGCCCTGCTCGCCGGCGTGACCGGTGGCGCGGCCTCCGCCGCGCTGTGGGCGGGCGTGCTCGGCTCGGTCTACGGGCTGCTGCAGTTCATGGTGTCGCCGTTGCTCGGGCGGCTCTCCGACCGGTACGGCCGGCGGCCCGTCCTGCTCGCCTCGCTGACCGTGCTCGGCGTCGACTGGCTGGCGCACGCGCTCGCCTCCGGCCCGTGGACGCTGCTGCTCTTCCACGCGCTCGCCGGTGCCGCCGCGGGCACGAACGCCGTCGTCAACGCCTACCTCGCGGACGTCACCGCACCCGAGGACCGGGCCGGCGCCTACGGCCTGGTCGGCGCCGCCTACGGGCTCGGTTTCATGGCCGGTCCGGTGATCGGCGGCCTGCTCGGCGCGGTCGACGTGCGGCTGCCGTTCTTCGCCGCGGCCGCGCTGTCGCTGGCCAACGTCGCCTACGGCTGGTTCGTCCTGCCCGAGTCCCGGACCGGTGTCGCGACACACCCGGCGCCCGGCGGCGCGAACCCGTTCACGGCCGTCGCGGCCGTGCTGCGCCGCCCGGTGCTCGGCCGGCTCGCGCTGGCCCGGCTCTGCGCGGACGCCGGCCGGATGATCCACCAGTCGGTCTGGACGTTCTACGTGTCCGCCCAGTTCGCCTGGGGCACCGCGCACATCGGCGTCGTGATGGCGGTCAACGCGGTGACCGTCGCGGTCGTGCAGACGCGCGCGGCCGGCCCGCTCGCGCGGCGCCTCGGCGACCGGCGAGCCGCCGTGGCCGGCAGCGTACTGGTCGCCGCGTCCTTCCTGGGCACGGGGCTCGCGAGCGCGCCGTGGATGCTCTACCTGTCGCAGGCCGTCGGCGTGCTCGGTGTGCTCGCGGTCGCGGCCACGATGTCCTGGATCTCCCGGCAGATAGGCGACGACGAGCAGGGCGCGGTGCAGGGCGCGCTGTCCGGCGTCGCCGCGGCCGCCGAGGCCGTCGTGCCGGTGACCGCGGGCGCGGTGTTCGGCGCGTCCCTGGCGTACGGCATGCCGGGTCTGGTCTTCGTGATCGCGGCGTTCCTCGCCGCGGCGTCGGCGCTGCTGCTCGCGCGCACGCCGGACGGCCGGTGACCGTCATACCCACTGTCTACAGTGCCCGGTCATGGGAAGCAGTCATCAGACCGTGCTCGCGTGCGGCACGCCGCGGCAGCGGTTCCGCGAGGTCTCATGACAGTGCCGGTGCCGCCCGGCGGGTCCACTCCGCCGCCCACGCGGCGAACTCGGCGGGCGGCAGCGGGCGGCAGAACAGGTAGCCCTGGCCGACCTCGCAGCCCATCTCACCGATCGCCTCGTGGGTGCGCTCGTCCTCCACGCCCTCCACCACGACCTGGAGGCCGAGCGCGTGGGCCAGCTCGACCATCGCGGTCACGATCGGGCGGCCGCGCGGCGTGGAGAGGATCTCCGTGGTGAACTGGCGGTCGATCTTCAGCTCGTCGAGCGGCAACACCTGGAGGTAGCTCATCGACGAGTAGCCGGTGCCGAAGTCGTCGATCGACAGCTGCACGCCCCGGTCGCGCATGTCGCGAAGTGCGGCGGCGGCCCGCACCGGGTCGTCGACCAGCGCGCTCTCGGTGATCTCGATGGTCAGCTGGCCGACCGCGGTGCCGTAGCGGTCCATCAGCGCGGCCACCCGCGCCGGGAAGCCGGGGTCGAGCAGGTTCGACGCGCCGACGTTCACCGAGACCGGCGTCAGCAGGCCGTCGTGCCGCCAGCGCTGGTGCTGGGCGAGCGCGGCCTCCAGCACGGCCTCGGTGAGCGGGCGCATCAGGTCGCTCTGCTCCGCTGTCGGGATGAACAGGTGCGGGCCGAGCAGCCCGCGCACCGGATGCCGCCAGCGGACCAGCGCCTCGGCACCGCAGAGCGCGCGGGTGCTGAGGCGGACCTTCGGCTGGTAGTGCAGTTCCAGCTCGCCGTTCTCGATCGCCCGGCGCAGCTCGCCGAGCAGGGTGAGCTGCTCGAAGCTGTTGGAGTCCGCCTCCGGGTCGTACATGCTGATGCCGTTGTGCCCGCGCTTCGCCGCGTACATCGCGACGTCCGCGTGCTGGAGCAGCTCGGCCGCGCTGGTGCTCGGCGACGGATAGAACGCGACCCCGATGCTGCCGCTGATGTCCAGCGTGAGGCCCTCCAACTCGGCCGGGCCGCAGAGGCCGGCGAGGATCCGCCGGCCGATCTCCATCACCTCGCCGGCGGAGTCGACCGCGGAGAGCAGCACCGCGAACTCGTCGCCGCCGAGCCGCGCCACCACGTCCGTGCCCCGGGACGCGCCGGTCAGCCGCCGGGCCACCTCCTGCAGCAGCAGGTCGCCGGCGTGGTGGCCGAGCGTGTCGTTGACCTCCTTGAACCGGTTCAGGTCGATGAGCAGCAGGCCGACGCCGGCGCCGCCCGGGACCGTACGCGCGATGGCCTTCTCGATGCCCTCGGTGAGCAGGCCACGGTTCGCGACGCCGGTGAGCGCGTCGTGGCTGGCCCGGTAGCGGCTCTCCGCGGCCTGCCGTTCGGTGCTGCGCTGGTAGGCCAGCAGGACGATGGAGCAGAACACGACCAGCGCCAGGTCCGCGGCGGAGATGACGCCGACGCCCAGCTTGATCCGGTCGCCCTCCCGCTGTGCCTCGCGCAGCCGGTCGCCGATCTCCAGGTTGTTCCGCGCGATGTTGTTCGAGGCCTGCTTGCGCAGCGCGGCGGCGCTCAGCGCGGCCTGCCGGGCCTGCTGGCGCACCAGCTCCTCGTCGTCACCGCGGGTCGCGTCGACCAGGTTCCGCAGCGTGTAGCTGTATCCGCCGTAGGTGTTCTGCAGCGCCCGGGCCTGCGCGCTGTCGTCCGGGCCGCCGTTCGCGTTCAGCCAGCGCAGGTTCTCCTCGGCGGAGCCGATCGAGCCGGACAGCACGGACCGGCCCTGTGCGCTCTGCTGGTCCAGGAAGTCGACCAGCAGCTCGTACTCAATGTTGATTTTGAGGTAGATCTCGTTCCACTGCTGGCTGACCTGCTGCCGGCCGGCGACGGACGCGGAGGCCTGCGCGGCGCTGCGCGCGCTGACGAACGCGAGGCCGGCGAGGAGCGTCAGGCCGATCGTGAGCGCGACGATCGCGCTGCGGGCGACCGCGCGACGCTGCAACCAGTGACGCATCCGTGCGCACCTCCTTTCGCCTTCGCCCATCGACCGGTGCCGGGTTTCCCTGAGCTAATCCCCCACGGTGCCGATGGGACCGGCATGGACGTGCCCCGCCGGGTCCTCGCCGCGCTGCTCACGCTCACCCTCGTCGGCACGGCCGGCTGCTCGGGTGCCGGCGACCGGCGGCCCGGGCCGGTGGCGTTCCTGGTCGCGAGCCGTCAGCTCGGCTTCGTGCAGGAGATGACGCTCGGCTTCGCGCACGGCGTCGACGAGGTCGGCGGTGTGGAACACAGCGAGTCCGGCCCCGGCGTGGCGGACAGCGCCGCGGCCCTCCGGGAGTTCGCCGAGGTGGAGGCGTCGTCCCCGGCCGCCCTGGCGATCTTCGCGCTCAGCCCGGAGCTGTTCGCCGACTCGCTCGGCAGCGCGATCGCGCGCGGTACGCCGGTCATCGCGGTGCATTCGGCGCCCGCGCCCGGCTCCGGCGTCCCGCTCTTCGTCGGCAACGACAACTTCCAGCTCGGTGCGATGCTCGGCGACGCCGTCGCGTCCCGGCTGCCGCACTCGACCGGCGGCGTGATCGTGATCGGGTCCGTGTCGCCGGGCGTTCCCTCACTCGACCGTCGCGTGCTCGGCCTCCGTGAAACGCTCCAACGGCGCCTGCCCAGCGCGGTCGTGGTCGGCCCGTTCGACACCAAGCAGGAGCCGGCGGCGAACCTGCGCGCCTGGCAGACGCTGCGCCGCGCGAACCCGGACGCGATCGCGTTCATCGGCACCGGCGGCCACGACGTCAACTCGATCGCGTCGCTGCGCGCGTCCGGCCGCGATCCGTGGGTCGCCGCCGCGATCGGCTTCGACGACAAGTCGCTGACGCTGGCGATGAAGGACCGCATGGTGCTGGTCTCCACCGAGACGTATTTGCAGGGCGAGGTCGCCGGCCGCCTCCAGGCGCTGACCGCGAAGACCGGCCGCCCGCTGCCGATCGGATGGATCCAGACCCCGGGGCTGCTCATCGACGCCGGCAACGCGGCCTCGGTCCTCGGCCGCCAGTCCTCCGAGGCTCGCCGCCGCGAATGGTTCCGCGAGACGGCGGACACGATCGTGCATTCGCCCGAGCAGTACCTGAGGCCGCTCGCCGACGCGCTCTGAAACTTTCCAGAGCGTTCAAAACCTTTCAAATCCTTCAAAGCCGATTGCCCGCTTCGGCGTGGTCGCGTTGGGCATGCTCCCGCGGGCACCGGTGCGCCGTGGTTTCGACGGGAGCGGGTCAGTTGACGCCGAGGCTGGCGGCTAGGCGCCGGCCCTCGGCGACCGCGTCGCGCCAGGCCTCGGTCTCGGTCTTCTCGCCGTTCTCGAACGCGCCCAGCTGGCGGATGTAGACCTGCTGCACGTCGGCGTCGGCCGGTGCCTCGTAGACGCGGTGCGCTCGCTGGGCCGAGTCGCCGAACACCTCGACCGTGACCTGGCCGCCGAAGTACGCGTCCGGCTCGCGCAGCGCCGCCATCGTGTAGGTCGCGGGCGCGGCCGGGAAGAGCGCGGCGTCCGCGAACGCGCGGGCCTGGTTCTCCGGCGACAGGATCCACGCGACGATCTCGTACGCCAGCGCCGGGTCCTGGCCGTTGACCGGCAGCGACAGGAACGAGCCGCCGTAGTTCGCGCCGGACGCCGGCCCGGACGCCACCCGCCAGTCCCCGGCCGCGTCCGGCGCCGCGGTCTTGATGTCGTAGCCGAGCCAGGCCGCGCCCAGCTCGGTCGCGAGCGTCCCGTCCCGTAGCCCGGCCTTCCAGCGCGCGTCGTCCTCGACCGGGATGCCCGCGCTCACGCCGGTCCCGACCAGCCGCGCCGCCGTGTCCCAGGCCGCGCGCACGTGCGCGCCGTCGCCGACGAAGTGGTTCGCCTCGTCGATGAATCGTTTCGTACCCTGGCAGATGACGATGGTGAACAGCTCCGGCGCGTTGCGGAGCAGCTTCACCCCGGGCAGCGCCTTCGAGATCGTGATGCCCGCCTCGAAGTAGTCGTTCCAGGTGCCGAGCTCCGCCGCCACCTCGCCCGGCTCGACCGGCAGGCCGGCCCGCTCGAACACGTCCGCGCGGTAGAACATGGCGGTCGGCCCGATGTCGATCGGGAAGCCGATCAGCCGGTCGTCCGGCGCGCTGGCCTGCTGCCACTTCCACGGCAGGTACTGGCCGGCCACCTCGTCCGCGCCGACCCGGTGCAGGTCCGTGAAGAGGTCCGCGCGCGGCAGGAACGACGCGATCTCCTCGCCCTTGATCCCGGCGATCGACGGCACCCCGCCGGGCGGACCGGCAAGCGCCTCGGTCAGCCGCGCCCGGAAGTCGCCCTCGATCAGCGTGGGCTTGAGCGTGGTCCGCGGCGCGAACTCGCGCACCGCGTCGGCCAGGACCGCGTCGCTCAGCCCGCCCGGCCAGTACCAGAGCACGATCTCGCCGCCGGTCGCCGCGCCGGAATCGTCCGCACCGCCGCAGGCGCCCACCGCCGAGGAGACCGCGAGACTCCCGAGACCCGCTGCGGCACGCAGGACTCGCCGACGGGACAACGACACGGCACGGACCTCCTCTGCAATGCTCACCCTACTGCGATTAGCCGGTTTTAAACCCTTTTATCGGTACGTTTGTGACATGGCGGATCTCCAGGGATGGGTGAACGTGCCGGTCCGGGTCGAGCCCGGCGGTGAGGCGACCGTGATCGCCGCCGGCGACCGGTCGCTGCACCTGCGACGCGACACCGGCGCCTGGACCGGCCTGGAACCGTTCGACACCGTCTCGCTGGTCCGCGTCACCCCGCTCGGGCGCTGGTGGGCCGCGGTCCGCGGCACCGACGGCACCGACCTGCACCTGGGGCTGCCACGCCCGACCGGCGCCGACCGCCGCCGCTACGCCCGGCAGCCGGTCGCGTCGACCATCACCGTCTGGTGGCCCGGCGCGGAGGAGCCCGCCACCGGCAACACCACCGACATGTCCGTCGGCGGTTTCTCCGCCCGGCTCGACCGCCAGGTCCCGGCCGGCGTCACCGTCGCCGCCCGCATCTCGCTCGGCGAGACCCCGATGACCTGCATCGCCGCCACCATCGACGGCCGTGTCGGCAACGCCCGCTTCGCGTTCACCCACCTGCGCCCGGCCGACCGCGACATGGTCG
The DNA here is from genome assembly GCF_030811575.1 of Catenuloplanes nepalensis. GTDB lineage: Bacteria > Actinomycetota > Actinomycetes > Mycobacteriales > Micromonosporaceae > Catenuloplanes > Catenuloplanes nepalensis. The sequence goes on from NZ_JAUSRA010000001.1 coordinate 2,418,640, forward strand.
CCGCCATCACCTGGACCACCGGCGCCGACGGCGCCACCGCGCCGAGCGGCCCCGCCTGGCTCTGGTCGTCGGCCGGTTCCGCCCAGGTCACGTTCGGCGCCACCGCCCTCGGCGGCGCCGTCAGCGGCGACGACCTCCGGGTCCACCGCGGCGAACGCGTCGTCCTCGCCATCGACGACAAGCTCCTCCTCGCCCGCGTCGTCTCCCTGGCCGGCGGCCGCCCCCGCCTCGCCTGGGACGACTGACTGCGTCTGCCCCGCCTCGCCTGGGGCGACTGACTGCGTCTGCCCCGCCTCGCCTGGGGCGACTGACCGCTTCCGCTCGCCGCAGCCCCACGGCACGTCACCGATACCCCACTCGCGCAGCCACCGCACCATGCCGAACTCCGGACCGGGCGCCCCGCCGTTCCGTTCCTCTGGCATCTGCCGTTCGGGCGTGCGCGCACCGACGGCAACGGCAGACAGAGTCCGGAGAGACCCCGCCGAGCCTGACGATCATTGACCGGCACAGAAGGAAGGGGGCTTATTCGGCGTCGCCCTCGTCAGGCTGCCCGGCCTGCGGCAACGCGGCGTTGGCTCGCCGCGCTGAATAAGCCTCAAGGTCGACTTCGACCGCAGATCCATCTCTTGTGTCGGTCAATGATCGCTGCACGGCAGGATGTGAGCCGCTCACCGAGGCCGGCCCTCAAAGGATCATCGAGTGTCACGTGGGGGTAGATCAACAGCGAAGCCGGCCGGCCTCACGTAACACTCAATGATCCTTTCGGTCGATGCCCCGCCGAGTCGCCGACCACCACGCAGGCGACATGACATGCAATTTCGGACACGGTAGGCCGCCGTGCGGAGCACGTGACAGAAAAAGCGGACGGGCCGCCCGCGAGTCGAGCGAGCCGCCACGCGAACGCGCCGCCGGACGGGCAGCGGCGAACGCGCCGCCGGACGGGCAGCGGCGAACGCGCCGCCGGACGGGCAGCGGCGAACGCGCCGCCGGACGGGCAGCGGCGAACGCGCCGCCGGACGGGCAGCGGCGGATGGGCGGTGGCGGACGGGCGGTGGCGGATGGACGGGTCGCGCACACGCGCCGCCGCGCTCCGGCCACGTACCGAGTCCGGAACTTAAGGATCTTGGTTCTCATGACCCGCCGACCTGGGCCCGCGGTTCTCAGGAAACCGGCAGATGCCGCACAGGGTGATGTGGTGTGGGTCGGTTACCGTGGGTTGCGGGATTGATGAGGAGATGGGGTGCGGTGAGCGGTTTCGTCAAGCGGTTCCTGCTGTCGATGGTGGCCTCGAGGCTGCAACGGAAGGCGCACCGGGGCAACCCGATCGCGGGCGGACTGCTGGGTGCGGTCAACCGCCGCCTCTACGGACACGGCCGCGGCCACGGGCACGGCGGCCACGGCCACGGCGGCTACGGCCACGGGCATCACCCGTACGGGCCGCCGCCCGGATATCACCACGGTGGTGGCTACCACGGGCACGCCCGCTACAAGGGGCACTACCGGCACAAGGGGCACTACCGCCGCAAGTTCTGGTGACGCCTCAGGCCTTCCGGGCGACCGCGCCGTAGGCCTCGATCGGCTCGATGTCGGGGGAGTCCGGGCGCCAGGCGGAGATCTGGGTCAGGCCGGGCTCCAGCATGGTCAGGCCCTCGAAGCAGGTGGCCAGCTCCGCCGGGCTGCGCAGGATGTAGGGGACGCCGCCGCTCTCGGCGAGCCGGCGGGCGCCCTCGACCACGGCCTCGGTGGTGTTCGTGCCGTCCCACAGCACCAGGTGACTGCCGGGCGCGGTCTCCGCCATGATCCGGGCGGTGATCGACCGTACCGTGGCGAGGTCTGGCTCGTAGCCCAGCACGCCCATGAACATGACCGCGACCGGTTCCCGGAAGTCGAGCGCGGTCGCGGCCTCGGCCAGGATCTTCTCCGGCTCGTGGTAGTCGGCGGGCACGTACCGCGTGATGCCCTCGGCCGTGGTGCCGACCAGCAGCGCGCGGGCGTGTGCCAGCACCATCGGGTCGTTGTCGACGTAGACGATGCGGGACTCCGGCGCGATGCCCTGCGCCACCTCGTGCGTGTTCTGCATGGTGGGCAGGCCGGTGCCGATGTCCAGGAACTGCCGGATGCCGGCCTCCGCGGCGAGGTGCCGCACCACCCGGATCAGGAAGCCGCGCGACAGCCGGGCCATCGCCGCGATCTCCGGGTAGACCTGCACGACCGCGTCGCCCGCGGCCCGGTCCGCGGCGAAGTTGTCCTTGCCGCCCATCCAGTAGTTCCAGATCCGGGCCGCGTGCGGCACGTCGGGGTGGAGGTCGGCGTCCGGCGCGGTCATGGCACCGTTTGTAATCAACCCGGAGATCAACAGCAAGGGTCAACGGACGTCGAACATGGATCGTGCCCGTTCCGGCAGATCCGCGGGTGCGTCCGGGCTCCGCGCGATCCGGGTCACGTCCGCCGCGGCGCGCCCGGCCAGCCCGGGGTCCGGGTCGTTGATCAGCGCGAGCCCGGCCCGCAGCACCGCCTCGGTGCCGCGCGCCCGGGACAGCCGGTGACCGGCCCGGCGCAGCTCCACCCGCGACCCGGTCAGCAGCTCGCCGATCAGCGCCTCCGGAACCGCACGCGGCATCGGGTACAGCGCGGTCGCGGCCTCCCGGACGACGGCCCCGGCCGGATCGTGCAGCAACGGCAGAAGAAGCGCCACCGGGGGTACGCCGAGGCGCCGCGACCCGCTGACCGCCGCGGCCCGGATCCGCGCGTCCGGGTGCGCGAACAACCGGTGCAGCAGCGGCGCGTCCCGGTCCGTGCCCAGCTCCGCGAGCCCGGCGATCGCACCGGTCTCCGGCCGGCCGGCGGACATCGCCGCACGGTAGTGCCCGGCCACGTCGACGCCCGCGCGCCGGGCCGAGTCCCGCGCGATGGCCCGGACTCCGGCGCCGGGATCGTCGAGGAATCCGGCCACGGTGTCGTGCCGGCCGAGCCGGGCCAGGCCGGTCAGCGCCAGCGCGCGCACCTGCGCGTACCGGGACCGGGCCAGCGCGTGCAGCCGGTCGTGCCGCCCGGTCCAGAGCGCGTCCCGGCACACCGCCTCGGCCGCGCCGCCGCGCACCAGCCGGTCCCGATCGCGGCGGGCGAGCCGCGCCAGGCGGTCCGGCGACCACCAGCCGAGGCCCAGGCCGAGCGTGAACACGAACCGCCGCCGATAGGGCGGGCCGGTCATCAGCAGCTCCTCGCGGGCCCGCGAGTCCGCCGTGACCGCCACGGCCACGGTCTGCGCGTGGGCGAAGTCGCCGCGATAGCGTGCGTGCAGCGCCAGCGCCATGTCCAGCGCCAGGCCCAGATGCGCGCCGTCGGCGGCGGACAGAACCTCGACCACGGCGGTACGCGCGCGGACCCGCACCTGCCGCACCCAGTCGCCGGATCGCAGCACCAGCAGCGGTGTCCACATCGGATCCTCCGTCATCCGGGTCAGCGCGTCCTCCCGCACCCGCCCGTCGTGGTGCATGCTCGCCAGCGCGACCGCCACCGGGCCCGGGCTGCCGTCCGCGAGCCGGCGTGCGGCGGTGTCCGCGAACGCCGGTCCCGCCCGCCTGTGGAGCGACCGGGCGTTCCGGCGGGCGCGGTCGTCGAGCCGGATGATCAGCCGGGTCTCCGTGCTCAGCATCCGCAGCGTCTCGGCGGTGTCCGCGTCCAGCAGCAGCCGGGCCGCCGACTCCAGCGCCTCGTCATCGCCGCCGGCCGCCGCCCGCAGCGCCTCCGACGTCACGACCGGCTTGCTCTCCGTGGCGCGCTTCTTCCAGAACATCGGGCCATCATGTCCCAGCGGCACCGGCGCCGCGCGTGAATCCGGACGTCACGGCGCGGTGCACCTCCACGACGCCGTCGCCGCCGTGCCCGGGGCACCGGGTCGTGCACGATCAACGGTTCTCTCCTGTGCGGTGACGGCGCGGGCCGCCGCGGTCAGGCGATCGCGGTGCGGGCGAAGCGGCGGGCCAGGTGGGCGAACGCGTCGGTCAGCGCGGGCGGGCCCACCACCTCGATGTCCGCGTCGTAGCGGGCGATCGCGGCCGCGAGCGCGGTCCAGGACCATGAGCCGAGCGTGAGGCGGCAGCGGTCCGGGCCGAGTTCCTCGACCACGCCGTCGCGGGTGTAGAGCGCCACGGTCGCGGCCGGGAGCGCGAGGACCACGGTGCCCCGGCACGGCGTGCCGCCCTGGAAGCGGTCCGCGACGAACGCGGCCACGTCGCCGCCGGGCAGCTCGCGACGGGTGAAGCGGGGGCCGTTCGGCGTCCACGGCGTGATCCGGTCGGCCCGGAACGTGCGCCAGTCGTCCCGGTCGAGGTCCCACGCGACCAGATACCACCGGCCGTCCCAGGTGACGACCGCGTGCGGCTCGGCCCGGCGGGGCGGCCCCTCGGCGGTGCCGTAGTCGAAGCGCAGCGTCTCACTGGCGTGCACGGCGCGGCTCAGAGTCAGCAGCACGTCGCCGTCGACCGGGGACGGTGGCCGGGTGGTGGGCCGCTCGACCGCGGTCACGTCGAGCGCGCCGATGCGCTGCCGCAGCCGGGCCGGCATCACCTGGCGGATCGTGTGCAGCGCGCGGGCTGCGGCCTCGGCCGTACCGTTGCCCGGGGTGGTCGCCGCGACCTGCAGCGCGATGGTCAGCGCCACGGCCTGCTCGTCGTCGAAGAGCAGCGGCGGCAGGTCGGTGCCGGCACCGAGCCGGTAACCACCGTCCGGGCCCTTCATGGCCGCGATCGGGTAGCCCAGCTCGCGTAGCCGGTCCACGTCGCGGCGCACGGTGCGCAGGCTGATGCCCAGCCGGTCGGCGAGCAGCGTTCCGGGCCAGTCGCGGCGGGCCTGAAGCAGCGACAGCAGCGAGAGCAGGCGGGCGGAGGTCTTCGGCATGCCCCCATGGTGCCGGAAGAAGGTGACACAACCTGGCACCTACCGCTGCCAGAGTTCGTCTCGCAAGCCGGACGGACACTCGATCGGAGTCATCATGAGCATCACCACCACCACGCACCTCAACTTCCGTGGCGACGCACGCGCGGCGCTGGAGTTCTACCGGTCCGTCTTCGGCGGCGAGATCGCGCTGGTCACGCACCAGCAGGTCTACGGCACCACGGACCCGGCCGAGGCCGGCCTGATCGCCTGGGGTCAGGTGCTGGCGGACGACGGCTTCCACGTGATGGCGTTCGACGTGCCCGCGAGCCAGACCTACGACGCCGGCGACAAGCCGGTCTACGTCTCCGTCCGCGGCACCGGCGGCGACGAGATCACCGGTTACTGGACGGGGCTCGCGGACGGCGCCACGATCATCCAGGATCTCGGCCCGTCCGGCTGGACCCCGCTCTACGGCATGCTCAAGGACCGCTTCGGCGTCACCTGGGTCCTCGACGTCGCGGCCTGATCCCCGATCCGGTGCCCGGTGTCCGTCCCGGATGCCGGGCACCTGTCACATCCCGTGCCGCCGGACCGTCCAGGGCCTGTGTACATCGCCTACGTCACGATCACCGTCGTCGCCGCCCTCCTCGACGCGACCGCCGCCGTCACCTATCTGGCCGGTCACTCGTACCCCCGGTCCCAGCTGGACATGAAGCGCATGTCGCACCGCTGGATGCCGATCCTCGGCGCACTGCTGGCCGCCGGCACGCTGGGCCTGCTGGCCGGTTTCGCGGTCCCGTCGCTGGGCATCGCCGCCGCCACCGGCCTCGTCCTCTACTTCGCCGGCGCGCTCGTCGCCCACCTCCGCGTCGGCTCCCGCAACCTGACCGGCTGGGCCGTCTTCTTCACCACCGCCGTCGCCACGCTGGCCGTGCAGCTGGCCCACAACCTGTGATGCCGACTCCCGGCGTGGCGCCCGGTCGGTGGCCCCCAGCCGATCCACACCGGACAGATCAAGAGCTTGCTCTTCCCGCTTCCGGCGTGGTGCAGCCCGTTTGCTCCCGACTCCGTTGTCCATTCGGCGGTGGCTCGCCGTAAAGGATCATTGACCGACACGAAGGAGAGGTCGAATATCGAAGTTGACCTCTCTTTCGTGTCGGTCAATGATCCTTCGGGCATGAGTGGTCGCGACAGCACGACCACCACGCCGGCTTCCGCTCGACGCTGTCCGAGCTGTGGCGGAAATGATGCGAAATTTCGGGCTGATGCTTTCGGTCTCCGGGCAGGGCTCGCGGCTTCCGATGCCGAATGGGCAACGGAGTCGCTCCCGCGGGCAAACCCGCGGCGGCTTCCGCCGCCGCTCCGGTCGCCGCATTGGAGCCGGTGACGCCGTTGGTCACCACAGAGACCGCGACTTCGCCGCCGCCCGGTAACGCAGCGCGGCTGCCGCTACCCAGGGCAAGGACCGCGGGACTTCGCCGCCGGTCAGCAGCACGACGACCGCCAGGGTGCCGCGAAGGATGGCGTTTCGCATGCGGTCAGCATGACGGCGGCATCGATGCCCGCGCATTCCCGCAGCCCCGACCATCGGGGCGGGGGACAACCCTACCAAGTATTGACAGACAAGAATGTAACGCCTAGGTTAACGACCTGGGAAAACGCTTTCCGCCTCCACCGGGAAGCGCATCGCACGGCCGTGGTCCGCCACGCCCGCAGCCGATGCCGGCCACCGACCGGCATCGGCTGACCCCCTCGCGGACCGCGACCCCGAAAGCAGGGGAATGTCCGCCCATGAAACGTATCAAGAAGCGGTACGCCGCACTCGCCGCCACCACGCTGCTGCTCACCGGCGGCGGCGTCGCGGTGGCGAACGCGGCGGAGACGCCCGCCAGGAACGCCACGAGCGCCGCACCGGCCGGCAACACGGAGAACCTCGATCGCGGGCTGGTCAGCATCCGCACCGACCGGGGCAACTTCCTGTCCTGGCGCCTGCTCGCGTCCGACCCGGCCGGCGTCGCGTTCGACGTGTACCGCGACGGCGTCAGGGTCAGCACCGCAGACGTCACCAACTTCACGGACGCGGGCGCACCGGCGAACGCCAGCTACACGGTCCGGCCGGTCACCGGCGGCGTTGAGACGCTGGCCGTGGACGAGCCGGTGCGGACGCTCGCGGCCAGCCAGGACGTGCCGATCCAGGTGCCGCCCGGCGGGACCACGCCGGACGGGGTCTCCTACACGTACTCGGCGAACGACGCGTCCGTGGGTGACCTGGACGGCGACGGCGCCTACGAGATCGTGCTGAAGTGGGACCCGTCGAACGCGAAGGACAACTCGCAGTCCGGCTACACCGGGAACGTGTTCGTCGACGCGTACAAGCTGAACGGCACCCGGCTGTGGCGCATCGACCTCGGGCGCAACATCCGGGCCGGCGCGCACTACACGCAGTTCCAGGTCTTCGACTACGACGGCGACGGCAGGGCCGAGGTCGCGATGAAGACCGCGGACGGGACGAAGGACGGCGGCGGCACGGTCATCGGCAACGCGTCCGCCGACCACCGCAACAGCTCCGGCTACATCCTGTCCGGGCCGGAGTTCCTGACCGTCTTCAACGGGCCGACCGGCCGCGCCGCCGCCACCGCCGACTACGTGCCGCCGCGCGGGACCGTGAGCAGCTGGGGCGACAGCTACGGCAACCGGGTGGACCGGTTCCTGGCCGGGACGGCGTACCTCAACGGGTCGTACCCGAGCATCGTCATGGCGCGCGGCTACTACACCCGTACCGTGGTCGCGGCCTGGGACTTCCGCAACGGCGCGCTGACCCGCAGGTGGACGTTCGACAGCAACTCGTCCACGAACGGGTCGGCCTGGGCCGGTCAGGGCAACCACAACCTGTCCATCGCGGACGTGGACGCGGACGGCCGTGACGAGATCATCTACGGGGCGATCGCGATCGACGACAACGGTGCCGGGCTGTGGCGCACGAACCAGGGCCACGGCGACGCGCTGCACGTCGGCGACCTGATCCCGAGTCGCGGCGGCCTCGAGGTGTTCAAGGTCGACGAGGACGGCAGCAAGTACGCGCACTACATGGCGGACGCGCGCACCGGTGCGATCATCTGGAACGCCCCGTCCTGCGGCTGTGACAACGGCCGCGGCGTCTCCGCCGACATCTGGTCCGGCAGCCCGGGCGCGGAGTCCTGGTCGAACGCGGTCGACGGACTGCGCAACACCTCCGGCGCGAACGTCGGCCGCAAGCCGTCGTCGGCGAACTTCGTGATCTGGTGGGACGGCGACGGGCAGCGCGAGCTGCTGGACGGCACCACCATCAAGAAGTACGGCACGTCGTCGGACACCACGCTGCTGAGCGCGAGCGGCGTGCACTCCAACAACGGCACCAAGGCGACGCCGTCGCTCTCGGCCGACATCCTCGGTGACTGGCGCGAGGAGGTCATCTGGCCGACCACGAACAACACCGCGCTGCGCATCTACCAGACCACGGATCCGACCAGCATCTCGCGCGTGTCACTGATGCAGGACCGGATGTACCGTGAGGCGGTGGCCTGGCAGAACACGGCCTACAACCAGCCGCCGCACCCGAGTTTCCAGATCAGCTGACGACGATGTGCCGCTCACGGGGTCACGAGAATTCCCATGACCTCGGCGGGTGACGGCATCGCCGCGATCTCCTTCGCGATCGCGCGTGCGGCCGTCCGGTGATCGCCGCCCCGGTCCACCAGCAGCAGCTGGGCCGAGGCGGCGATCGCGTTCGGTGCGGCCTCCGCCGGGTGCAGGGCGATGGCGGCACCGGCCGCGGACAGCGCCGCCGCGTTCGCGAACTGGTCCGCACCCTGCGGAAGAATTAGCTGGGGTACGCCGTGGGCCAGCGCGCCGAGCATGGTCCCGCTGCCGCCGTGGTGCACGACGAGGTCCACGACCGGCAGCAGCGCGGCCTGCGCGACCCACGGCCGTACCATGGCATTGTCTGGAATCTCGTCTTTTATTGTGTTGTTCCCGGTCGAGGCGATCACGGTCGCGTCCAGGCCGGACAGTGCCCGCAGCGCGGTGGCCAGCAGTTCCGGCGTGTTGAACGCGGTCCCCATGGTCAGGAAGACCAGCGGGCGCGGGCCGCGACGCGCGACGGGCTGCGGACCCGGCTCGGCGTAGGGGACCGGCCGCAGCGGGACCGTCGGCGCGGTCAGCTCCGGTGACTGCAGCGACGGCGGGCAGATGTCCAGGTGCGGCAGGTCCATCGACGGCCGGGCGAGGCCGATGCCGTCCGGGAAGAGCCGCCCGAAGCCGTGCCACACGCTCCGGATCCCCTTCCGTCGCGCGGCCTCCGCGGCACCGGGCAGGCCCCAGCCGTGAATCACCAGATCCGGTGCGAGGCGATCCAGCTCGGGCTCCAGGTCCTCCGCGTAGATCTCGTAGAACGAGTCGGCCGGCCGGAACGGCCGCAGCCCGTGCGCGGCCAGCGCCGCGTGCACGTGGTCACCGGCCGCGAACCACACGTCATGGCCGGCCTCCCGCGCCGCGACCGCGAGCGGCACCATGGGGAACGCGTGACCGGGCGACGCGAGGCCGGCGAAGACGATGCGCGTCAATGAATCTCCTCGGTGGTGGTCCGGCCCGCGCACTGTAGCGGCATCGCATCCGAGTGAATACCGAAAGTGACTCATACTTTCGGCTATCTTTGTCGCCCACCGTTCGGCTATTGTCGTGAAGCCGAACGGGCATCCCGGCTGGCGGCACAAGCGAAGGAATGTTCATGACTCTCACCATCGCCCCCGGCGCCACGGAGCAGGAAGCCACCGAGCGTGACACGCTGACCGACGCCCGGACCGCGGATGCCGCCTCCGAGCTGATCGTCGCGCTCGCCGCGATGCCCGCGAGTCACCCCGGCCGGGCGGCGCTCCGGGACCGCGCGATCGAGGCGTGGCTGCCGCTGGCACGCCACCTCGCCAAGCGATACTCGGGTCGCGGTGAGCTCACCGACGACCTCGTGCAGACCGCCACGGTCGGCCTGATCAAGGCGGTCGACCGGTTCGACGCGTCGCGCGGTGTCGACTTCGCGGGTTACGCCATCCCGACCATCGTCGGCGAGGTCAAGCGGCACTTCCGCGACCGGACCTGGTCGATCCGGGTGCCGCGCCGGCTCCAGGAGATGCGGCTCGCGATCAGCGAGGCCAACAACACGCTCACCCACAGGCTGGGCCGTTCGCCGCAGGTCGCGGACATCGCCACCTACCTCGGGCTGACCGAGGAAGAGGTGCTGGAAGGGCTCGAGGGCGCCCGGGCATACAGCGCGACCAGCCTCTCCACCCCGATCGGCCCGGACGGCGGCACCGAGCTGGGCGACACGATCAGCGACGAGGGCAACGACTACGACGAGGTCGACCTCCGGGCCAGCATCGGCCCGGCGCTGGCGATGCTCGACGCGCGCGAGCAGCGGATCATCACGCTCCGCTTCTACGGCAACCTCACCCAGTCGCAGATCGCGGACCAGCTCGGCATCTCCCAGATGCACGTCTCCCGCCTGCTCACCAGGGCGCTGACCAAGCTGCGCGGCCACATGGACGTCGACGCGTTTAGCTGATCCTCGACAGGCTCGACCATGGCGGTGCTCCGGACGGAGCACCGCCATCACTGTGTGGCGCCGGAATATGTCGTACCCGTGGAGTAGAAAGAAGATCGTCACGCCAGACCTGAGGAAACGAGTGCCCTATGCCCACGCCCGCCGGCAACGAGATCGCCCCCGTCGTCGACGCGGCGCACGCCGCGCCGTTCGAGAGCCCCGACGACTACCGCGAGGCGATCACGCGGATGCGGGAGGCCGCGGCGGCGTATTACGCGGGCGAGGACATCGTCATGGACGACGCCACCTACGATGCGCTGTTCGCCCGGGTGTCCGCGAGCGAGACCGCGCACCCGGAGTGGGCGGCGGCCGACTCGCCGACCGAGGTGGTCGCGGCCGGTGGCGGCGTGGTCGGCGACGTCGTGCACAGCACGCCGATGCTGAGCCTCGCCAACGTCTTCGACGCCGACGAGCTGCGGCAGTGGGCAACCCGCCTGGAGAAGGTGATCGGCCGCCCGGTCGCCGGTTTCACGGTCGAGCCGAAGATCGACGGCATGGCGATCGCGGCGCGCTACGTCGACGGCGCGCTGGTGCAGGTCGCCACGCGCGGCGACGGCACCGCGGGGGAGGACGTGACCGCCCAGGCACGCGCGGTCGCCGGGCTGCCGGGCGAGCTGACCCGGCCGGTCACGGTGGAGGTGCGCGGCGAGGTCTTCATGACCGACGACGACTTCGCCAAGGCCAATGAGCTGCGGGTCGCGCACGGCGGTGCCCCGTTCGCCAACCCGCGCAACGCCGCCGCCGGCACGCTCCGCGCGCAGGACCGGGCCTACCTCGCACCGCTGTCCTTCCTGGCCTATGCGGTGCACGACCTGCCGGACGGCGACGGCCTCACGCACAGCGCCGCGATGGCCGCGATCGCGGACCTCGGCGTCACCACCACCGCGGGCTCGCCGGCCGGCATGCCGCAGTGCGCGACCGCGGACGAGTTGGTCGAGGCCGTCACCGCACTGGGCGCGCTGCGCGGCAAGCTCGGCTTCGACATCGACGGCGCGGTGATCAAGGCGGATGCGCCGGCCGACCGGGACGCGGCCGGGTCCTCCAGCCGCGCGCCGCGCTGGGCGACCGCGTTCAAGTTCCCGGCCGACACCCGGACCAGCACGCTGACCGCGATCGAGGTGCAGGTCGGCCGTACCGGCGTGATCACCCCGGTCGCCGTGATCGCGCCGGTCCAGGTCGGCGGCGTCGTGGTCACCTCCGCCACGCTGCACAACTTCGGCGACCTGGTCCGGCGGGACGTGCGGGTCGGCGACACCGTCTTCGTCCGGCGGGCCGGCGAGGTCATCCCGGAGATCACCGGGGCGAAGCTGGACGAGCGCCCGGCCGACTCGGTCGCGTTCACTCCGCCGGAGTTCTGCCCACGCTGCGGCGGCGAGATCGACCGCTCGCAGAAGCGCTGGCGGTGCACGCAGGGGCGCGCGTGCGGCGCCACCGAGTCGCTGGCCTACTTCGCGGCGCGCGACTCGATGGACATCGAGGGCCTCGGCGACAAGGTGATCCGCGCGCTGGTCGCGGCCGGCATGGTCACGGACCCGGCCGACCTCTACGAGCTCGACGTGGAGGCGGTCGCGGCGCTGGACCGGATGGGCACCACGTCCGCCACCAAGCTGCTGGCCAACATCGAGGGTTCCAAGACCCAGCCGATGTCCCGCGTGCTGACCGGGCTGGGCGTGCGGATGACCGGCCGATCGATGTCCCGCCGGCTGGCGAAGCACTTCGGCACCATGGACGAGCTGACCGGCGCCACCGTCGAGCAGCTCCAGGACGTGGAGGGCGTCGGCCCCGAGCGCGCCACCACGATCGCGGCCGAGCTGGCCGAGCTGGCCCCGATCATCGCGAAGCTGACGGCGCACGGCCTCAACATGGTCGAGCCGGGCGTGGTGCCCGCGTCCGAGCGGGCCGCTGCCGCCGCCGAGGCCCTGGAGGACACGCTGCGGCTGCCGCTGCACAACGAGGACGGCACGCCGATGACGGTCGTGGTCACCGGCTCGGTCCCCGGCCTGACCCGCAACGAGGGCAACGAGGCGGTCGAGCGGCTGGGCGGAAAGTCCTCCGGCTCGGTCTCGAAGAAGACCCAGCTGGTCGTGGTCGGCGACGGCGCCGGTTCCAAGGCGGCCAAGGCCGAGGAGTTGGGCCTGCGCATCATGCCCGCCGACCGCTTCGCCGCGCTGCTGGCCGCCCACGACGCGGGCGAGGAACCGTCGCTCGACGACTTCTGACCAGTCACGACCGGCAATTCATTCTTTCGCTTCCGGCGTGGGAACTGCGGGCGTGCTCCGGTTCGCGCCGCTCAGTTCAGCCTACTTCGGCAGGTTTCCCGATACGGCACATCGGCTGGCGCGACCTGCCGCCACCGTTCCGGGCTGAGCGGCGTCCTGGCCGACTCGCACGCCACGATCTGAGGTTCGCCGTCGAGACGCCGGGGCGGCACCCCGAACTGCTGGGCCGACACCATGGTCTCCGCATCGGAGAACACCCGGCTGCTGTGTTCGAGCAGGCCCCACTCACCACCAGCGGCGAGAGTCACTCCAGAAACGAACGCACGCCGAGATCGCTCGTAAGGCCTGTTGCCTCCGGTCGGCAGTCCGAACACCTTGGTCCACCCCGCATCATCGGCGTAGACGAGATGGCGGCCCGAGAACCAAGCCCATCTCCCGTCGCGCACTCCTCCGAGCTCAGTGACCGTCGGTGTACCACGGAGGTACCAGAGGTCGACCTCGTAGCCGTCCTTCTCCGGCCGTTCCAGCAACACCCAGGACCGCGTTGCGTCGAGCTGGCCCGCGGTGAACGATTCGATGTCGAAGTCAAGCGGACGGCCGGGGAGTTCGGCGACCTTTCGCGGATCACCGGCCACGGCCCATAGCGTCGTCCCGGCCACATCGAGATCGTGAGCGATGAAGGCCCAGTCTTGGGTCAGGGCTATCCAGGAGGCGCCGAATTCCCCGGTCTCATGAACACTCGGCGGGTTCGACCGCAGGTCGACGAATGCGATGCTGCCACCGGACCGTCTGGCGGCGATCACGTGGTCGCTCTCCCCAGTGATGACCTCATCGACGCCGGCCAGCAGCTCCTCTCTCCCGGGTAGACCCGTACGCTCGTCGATCATCCAGCGTTCCACGAGTCCTGAGCTGTGGGTCACCGCGAGCGTCTCATCCGGCAGTTCCACGAGATCGATGACGTCATCACCGAGGAGGACGTCCGATTGCCGCTTGTCCCGCTCGTACAGCACCGCCGAACCATCAGCCTGCGCGAGGGCGAACCACGCGGGACCGAGCATTGCGTCGTCCACGGCCGGGCGGCCCAGCACGACGTCCCGTCCCGATCGGAGCACCCGGACCCGGAAGATGCCGTCGGCCACGTACTGCACCAGGCCACCTGACCGCACGGATCGTTCCGCCAGCGAGCCGCGTGAGCTGACCCGCTGCGGTGCGCCGGAGCCGTCCAGCGGCCGAGCGTCCAGAAGGCCGGATCGCTCATGCACGATCCAACCTTCCGCCGCGTTCAGCAGCATCACCTCGTCGGTCAGCCCGATCTTGACCGGCGCGGCGCGCGGACGGCGGAGATCGGAGACGTAGGTGAGCCCATCGACGCCGTTGTAGACCAGCCAGTTGGCGACCAGCGCGAGATATTCAGTGCCGGCGGGAAGCGCGACCGGTGCGGGCGACGCGCTCTCGAGGTCGACCGTCGCGTACCCGCCGTCTTTGATCGACAGCACCGCGAAGCGGTCATTGGCCTCACGCACGGTCGCCGGCCGCGTGGAAAGGCTCGAGGAAGCCGGTCGATCGGCGTTCAGGTCCCAGGCCCGTGCCGACTCGTCCGAGCCTCCGGTGATCGCCCATCGGCCGGCCTGCCTCACCTGCTGTGTGCGCGTGCGCGGCGCATCGGCGGGCATCTGGAGGAGAGCGCCCAGTTCGTTCTTCGCGCTCGGATCGGGATCGATCTCCACAGCGGCGATGCGCAGTCGCAGGGCGTCCTGCGACGCGCTCGGGTCGAGAGCGTCGGCCGCCAGGTTGAGCTGATGTGCCTGAGCGCTACGCACGTCCTGGAAATGGCCGGTGATCTGGTCACGCAATACCGGCACGGTCAGCGTACCGATGATCGCGGGCACGACCACGCAGGCGGCCGCCGAGCCGGCTCGTGATCGCCAGATGTCCACCCGATCGGCCCGTGACCGGGTGGCGAGGTCGGGGAACTCCCGAGCCTCCCGAGCGGGCCGGACCCGCCGGTGGGCTCCGGGCTCTCCGGCCAGGTGCCGCTGCACCAGGTCGTGGCGGAACTGGTAGACGGGCCCGACCTGCCTCAGGATCCCTCGCTCGTGCGCGTCGTCGAGGAAGTCCATGAATCGCCACGGCAGGCGTCCCCAGATCGCCAGCCACACCCGGGCGACCGTGAAGGACGTCCACGGTGACCCCGCGCCCAGCAGTACCGAGCCGAACACGGCCAGACCGCCGAACCCGGCCGGCACGAGAGAGGGACCTCCCACGTACCCGGCGAAGACGAGCAGATTCGCGTCGATCCGATGGACGATCGCGAGCCCGGATCCGGCCGCTATCCCGGCTGCCAAGGCGACGGTCAGGCATGTGATGCGGTCGCTGCGCAGGACCGAACGCGGAGAGACCGGCGCCTGATCATCCAAGTGCGTGGCGAGCCAGCGCCCGATACCGATCGGAACGCCGATGCTCAGGGTGATCGCCAGGACCACCCACAGGGCGAGCGGGCCGCCGTACCCCATGACGGTCGCCCACAGGTCCGACCCCGGGTTGACGGCCTCCATGCCGGCGAACACACCGACCAGGACACCGACGGGAAGCGCGAGCGCGAGCCCTGTGGCAGCCCCGGACAGCAACTGCACCGGCAGTGCGCGAAGGTCCCAGGACGGTCGGGTCGGCAGCGCTTTGCGCCAGGTGCTGAGCACGGTGTTCATCAGGCTCAACGCGCTGGCCAGAACCGCGACCAGGACAGCGTCCCGCAGCGTCGTGATCGGGCCGCCCGATCCGCCGAGGCCGAAGTCGCTCATCGTGTCAGTGACCATCGCGATCGGATTGATCGAGATACCGCTCGCCAACCTCCGGATGACCTCGCCTGCGGCGACGACGAGAAGGACCGCGGCGAATGCGTCGCGATCCGTGGTGATGATCACGCGACCGAGCTTGCGCAGGCGGCCCGGATTGCCCGCGTCGCGCCGAGCTCGGCTGCGTCCGGCACCGAGACCTGAGACGATGCCCGCGCCCGAGCCGAGCGCGACGCCGAGCTGGGCGTTGTAGCCCGCGCCGCCCGGAAACGGCTGGATCAGGGCACACGTGACCGCCCCCATCAATCCGATCATGAGAGTCACCGTGCCGACGATCACCGTTGCCGGCACCGCACGGGGTAGGTCCCACCACGCCAGGGTGGGGGTGAACAGGCGATGCTCCAGATGCCGGGCCAGCGTGCTCAGCCACCGCTCCGGGTCGCGGGCTCTCTCCGGGTCGCCATAGGCGCTGCTCACGAACTCGTCCAGCAGGTGAGCCTCGATCTCATCCCGCGACGTCAGGTGGGTCAGCTCGCCGGGGTCTGCCACGCCGGGGCCGTAGACCGTCCGGGCCAGAGCGATCATGAGGGGTGTTGACAGCGCCTCGGCTAGCCACCCGTCGGGGGCGGCGCGCATCGCCCGCGTCACCTTCTCCCAGCGGTTGCCCCCTGCCGGGTCCGCGCCGGTCAGGAACTCGATCGCGTCCTCGACCAGGACCGGGCGGATGGTGACCTCGGCTGCCATCGACAGGCGGCCGGCCTCCTCCACGATTTCCTCGTACTGCGCCGCCCGGCAGGTCACCACGGTGTTCAGGCCGCTGCGGGTGGCCACGTCGCCCAGCCCGCGCATCGCGGCGGGACGCAGCGCCCGAGGCATCTCGTCGAGCCCGTCGAGTACCAGCAGCACCAGGTCGTGGTCGACGAGTGCCGCTGCGGCGTGCTGACCGTACTTCTGCTCGTTCGCCAGCTCCGGATAGGTGTCGACGATCCACTCAGCTGCCCAGGAACCAAGGTCCTGCAGGTCGGGACGCCAGCCGGCCAGCGGGAGCAGCACCGGCACCTTCCCATCCGGCTCCAGCGCCGCCAAGGTGAACAGCAGCGCCAGCGTGCTCTTACCGGAGCCCGGCCCACCCAGAACCAGTAGCTGACCGTTCGGCAGCTCGCGGAACTGCCGCACCATCGCGGCCGCCGGCATCTGATCGGCCGGCTCCAGAAGTTGTCCGTCAGTCACCACCGGGGTGGGCTCACCAGCCGGCTGGCCGGTCAGGACCCAGCGCAGACACAACGGCCGTGGATGATCGAGTCGCCGGGTTGCGATCTCCTTCTTCCACTGCCGCCGTACCTGTTGGCGCAGCACGTCGGCCGCGGCGGTCAAGCGTTCGGCCGACGTTTCCGTAGGCGCCTGCGCGCGAATCCCGAAATAGATGGCCACCACCAGCGCCAGGAGTCCCACGAAACCAGAACCGATGGTGACGAGTGACTCGACGGTAGTGCGTACTGTGGCGCGGACGAGGGCCAGGCACAGCAGGAACGCGGCCAGGGCCACCGTCACAGCGACCGCGCAGATCGTCAACTTGGCTCTGACGCTCAGCCGTCCGGGAACACCCATGCCTCATGGTTGCCCCGGGTGGAGCCGGATCGCCATGGACAGATGGACTGACCGCCGACGCGTATGGGCAGGCGCCGTACCCCCTGGCTTGATGTTCTCTGCCGCGAACGGTGACGGACGCTCCACACGTACTGCCCACCGGCACCGTTCGGTGGGCATCAGGTGAGGGCGAGGGCCTCGATGAGCGCGACCGCGTCGTGTTCGGCGTAGACCTTGGCGAGGCGGCGGGCGTTGTCGCGGATCTCGGGGTCGGCGAGCAGCGTGGTCACCGCGCCGGCGACGGCCGCGGCGGACGGCGTGGCGGTGCCGAGGACGGCGCCGAGGCGGTGGTGGGCGATGCGGGCCGCGTTGGCCGGCTTGTCCTCGGTCGTGCCGGCCACCACGACCGGGACGCCGGCCGCGAGCGCCTGGTGCAGCCCGCCGGCGCCGCCGTTGGTGACGAACACGTCCGCGTGCGGCAGCAGCCGGTCGAACGGGATGTAACGGTCCACCCGCGCGTTCGCCGGCACCGGGATGGACAGCGCGGCCGGGTCCCGCCCGCCGAGCGCGGCCACCACCGTGACGTCGTGGTCGGCCAGCCCGGTCAGCGTCGGCTCGATCAGCTGCGACAGGTCGCCGTTCATCAGCGTGCCCTGGGTGACGGCCACGACGGGGCGCGACCCGCCCAGGTCCGGCCACCACGCGGGCGGCGTCCAGTCGTGCCCCTCGTGGGCCGGTAGCGCGCCGGCCAGGTGCACGGTCTTCGGCAGGTCGGCGCGGTGGAACTCGAAGCCGGGCACGGTCAGCACCGCGGTCGCGTCCGGTTCGAGGACGATCGCGTCGCAGACCGGGGCGAGATCGCCGTCGGCGCCGAGCTGCCGCAGCAGCGCACCCAGGCTGTCCCGGACCGGGCGCATGTGCGTGGCGAACTCGGCATCGGCCGCGCGCTGGTCGCCGCCGGGCCCGGCCGGCACCATGCCCATCGCGCCGGGACTCTCGCCGCCGAGCACGAGCGGCATCACGCTGACGCCCACCCAGCGGCGCGGCCGGCGTCCGGGCGCGCCCTTCGCCGCCGCGAACGCGCCGAGGAACAGCACGTTCGCGACCAGGTACTGATCCGGGTCGCGGTTCAGCAGCTCCTGCAACGCCCGGTGCCCGTCGGGCATCGGGTTCACGAACAGGTGCATCCAGTCGAACGCGATCTGCGCCGGTCCCGGCGGCAGCCCGGACCGGTCGCGCTCCGCCATGATCTCGCCGATGTCGTAGTCGGCGAGCCCGCTCAGCGGCGCGAACGTGAGCCCGACTCGCTCGGCCGCGCCGCGATAACCGCTTCCGGCCAGCATCGTCACCTCGTGCCCACGCGCGGCGAGCAACCGCGCCAGCCGCAGCATCGGCAGCGTCTCCCCGGGAATCGGCGGCGCGGCAACGATGATTTTCGACATTCCCGGCGGCTCCCGTCGAGCGATCACGATGAGTGTCCACTATAGACTCCAGCGGTCCTGCTACCATCCGTCCGGACCGCGGCGGCGTGCCCGGGTGCCGGAGCGAGCGGATCGTGCGTACCGTCGCGGCATGGTGATCGAACTGCGTGCCGCCGTGGCTGACGACGTCGAGGGGATCGCGCGGCTCTGGCACCGTGGCTGGCACGACGGGCACGCGGGCAGCGTGCCGGACGCGCTCGTGGCGGTGCGCACGCCGGAGTCGTTCCCGCCGCGCGTCACCGGCCGGCTGCCGCGCACCACGGTCGCGGCCGACGGCGCCGCGCTGGCCGGCTTCATCGTGGTGGCCGGCGACGAGGTGGAGCAGGTGTACGTGGCCGCCGCCTACCGCGGCACCGGTGTCGCCGCCACGCTGCTCAGCGAGGCGGAACGCCAGGTCGCGACGGCCGGCCACGGCACCGCCTGGCTGGCCGTCGCGCCCGGCAACGCGCGCGCCCGCCGCTTCTACGAGCGGCAGGGCTGGAGCGACGACGGCGAGTTCGACTTCCGCGCCGAGGTGGGGGAGTCGGTGCTGCTCGTGCCGGTCCGCCGATATGTGAGACCCGCCCCCGCGCACCGGCCCGATCAGGGCGGCAGCAGAATGGTCGGGTGACTCAACCGGCTGGCCGCGGCACCGCGGCGCGTGAGGGAGGCAGGGGCGCCGGCCTGGTGCGGCGCGTGTCCCACCAGGAACGGCGCCGTCGGCTCGAGGTGCTCCGGGTGGAGGAGCTGGGCCCGGCCATGCGCCGGATCGTGCTCGGCGGGCCCGAGCTGGAGGCCGACTTCCCGTGGCTGCCGCTCGCCTCGGCCGACCACGTCCGGGTGGTCGTCCCGGACGAGACGACCGGCGAGCTGACGCTGCCCGCCCCCGGCCGCCGGGACGCCACCGCGATCCGCGACTACACGCCGCGCCGCTTCGACGCGGCCGCCGGCGAGCTGACCATCGACTTCGTGCTGCACGCGCACGGCCCGGCCGGCCGGTGGGCGACGACCGCCGCGCCCGGTTCCGCGCTCGGCGTGATCGGCCCGCGCGTCGGCCAGGTCTTCCCGGCCGACTGCGACGACTACCTGCTCATCGCGGACGAGACCGGCCTGCCGGCCTCCGAGCGCTTCCTGGAGGAGCTGCCGCCCGAGGCGATCATCCGGGTGCTGGTGCTGGCCGAGGGCCCGGAGCGGGAGCTGGGCGGCGGCCGGGCGGCGGAGATCCGCTGGCTGGGCGCGGTGCCGGAGGCGACCGTGCTCGAGGCCGTGGCCGCGATCCCGATCGTGCCGGGCTCGTTCGTCTGGGGCGCCGGCGAGGCCGCGGTGATGCGCACGCTCCGCACTCACCTGCGCCACGACCGCGGCCTCCCCGCCGAGCGGGTGGCGGTCCGCGGCTACTGGCGCGAGGGCACGGCCGGCAGCTCCGGCGACTGACCGGCCGCACCGGCGGTTACGCCGCAGCGCTTCGAGTTCGTACGGGGTGCGCAGCGCGTCGGCGCGTTCCTGTCCAGTAGTGGAGCCGTCACCGGTGTCGCGGTGCGATTCGGCCGGGCCGGAGTGTGCCGTCGGCCCGTTCGGAGCATCGAGCTTGAACCCCCACCACGAACAGTGACGTTTCGGCGGGTGGTTGTGGTGGGGTTCTGAGTGCTGGTGCGGCCGATCCGGGCGTCGTGAGCGATCGCGCGTACCGGTACCGACATCGCAGCGGATGGTGGTCCCGCGGCACCGTTCGTCCCGGACGGCATCAGGTGGAGGACGCGTGCGGGGGCACGGCGGTGGTGACGGCACGCGGGGGAGCGGCGGGCAGGCGCAGGGTCACGAGGAGGCCGCCGCCGTCGCGGGGGATCGCGCTCCACGCACCGTCGTGGGCGGTGACGATGGCGTCGACGATGGCCAGGCCCAGGCCGGAGCCCTCGGCGCCGCGGGTGTGCCGGCCGCCGCGTTGGAAGGCCTGCCGGAGCGTGGGGATGGTGTCGGCGGGGACGACCGGTCCGGTGTTGGCGACCTCGAGCACGGCGGTGCCGGCATCGGTGCGGGTGCAGAGCCACACGGCGCCGCCGGGGACGTTGTGCCGGACCGCGTTCTCGACCAGGTTGCGGACGAGCAGGTCGATCAGCACCGGGTCGGCCGTCGTGGCCGCCGGGGCCAGCTCGGCGTGGATCGTCGGGGAGCGGATCGTGCGGACGCACTCGGCGGCGGTCTCGGCCAGGTCGAGGCGGCCGGGTGCGGGGGGCTGCCGGAGGCGGGCGAGCGTCAGCAGGCTGGAGAGCAGCCGCTCGCTGCGGTGCGCGGCGGCGACGACGGTGGTCAGGGCCGCGCGGTACTCGTCCTCGGCGCGATGCGGCCGGGACAGCGCGCGTTCGGCGGCGGCCTGGATGATGGTCAGCGGGGTCCGTAACTCGTGTGAGGCGTTGGCGGCGAAGAGCTGCTGGGCCTGGAAGGCCGCGCCGAGCCGGTCGAGCATCGTGTTGAACGTGTCGGCCAGGGTGGACAGTTCGTCGCGCGGGCCGGAGGCGGTGATGCGTTCCTCGAGCGTGTCGTGCGACAGCCGGTCGGCGACCTCGGTGATGGTCCGCAGCGGGCGCAGGGCGCGGCTGGCGACGAGCCAGCACAGCAGCAGTGCGACGAACACGCTGATGGCGAAGACGATGCCGGACTGCAGCAGGATCGACCGCAGCGCCTCCTCGCGGGCGCGGTCGATGGCCTCGTAGACGTGCGGTGCCCACGCCACCTCGATCTGGCCGGCGGCGTCCGGCGACGCCGGCAGTCCTGACACGCGGGTCGCGGACGGTGCGACGGCCGGGGTCGCGGCGATCGCGCCGACGGTGGAGACCAGGTCCGCGTCGGCGAAGAACAGCGAGCGCCGGGCGAGCAGGTGGACGACGGACAGCAGGACGCCACCGGTGATCGCGGAGACGGCCGCGTACGCGAGCGTCAGCCGGGTGCGGATGGAGAGCCGGTACGGGCGCACGGCTTACGGCAGCCGGTAGCCGCGGCCGATGACGGTCACGATCGGGTCGGGTTCGCCGAGCTTTTGCCGCAGCGTCTTCAGGGTGGTCCGGACCGCACCGGTGAACGGGTCGGTGTGCTCGTCCCAGACGGTGTCGAGCAGCCGTTCCGCGCTCACCAGCTCGCCCTCGGCCCGGAGCAGCGCGGCGAGCACGCCGAACTCCTTGCGGGTCAGCTGCACGGACCGTTCACCGCGGCGAACCTCGTGCCGGCCGACGTCCATGCTGATCCCCGCCCGGCGCAGCACGGTCGGGCGGCGCGGCGGGGTGCGCCGGCCGAGTGCGGTGACCCGGGCGACCAGCTCGATGAACGCGAACGGCTTCGGCAGGTAGTCGTCGGCGCCGATGGCCAGGCCCTCGACCCGGCTCTCCACCGCGCCGTCCGCGGTCAGCATCAGCACCCGGGCCGGTGAGCCCGCGCGGACCAGGGCCCGGCACACGTCGTCGCCGTGCAGGATCGGCAGGTCCCGGTCCAGCACGATGACGTCCGGGCCGATCTGACCGGCGCGTTCCAGCGCCTCGGCGCCGTCGCGGGTCACGTCGACCACGAGATCGTGCTCGCGCAGCCCTTCCGCGATGATTTCCGCCAGCGTCTCGTCGTCCTCTACCACCAGCACCCGCATGGTGGTTGATTCTGCTCCGGTGGTGTGTCGTCCGTGTGAGGTGGTGGGACACCGGGACGTCACGGCCCGCCGGGCACGGTGGCGGTCATGAGAAGACGACACCTCGCCGTACCCCTGCTGGTTCTGATCGTCGCCCTGAGTGGTTGTGGCGGCGGCCCGGAGGAGGCCGCCGACGGAGATCACGACAAGCAGCTGGCGTTCGCGCAGTGCATGCGGGACAACGGCGTCACCGATTACGAGGATCCGAAACCGGCCGCGAACGGCGGCATGGTCGCGGCGCAGCCGGCCGGCCCGGACGATCCGGCGGTCCGCGCGGCCGCGGAGAAGTGCCGGCCGCTGCTGCCGAACGGGGGCGAGGTGGAGCCGCTGTCCGAGGAGGAGCGGCAGGCCGCGCTGACGTTCGCGGCGTGCATGCGCGAGCACGGCGTCGAGGACTACCCCGATCCGGACGCGGACGGCCGTCCGGGTGACTTCGACATGCCGGAGCCGGAGGATCCCGGCTACGAGGACGCCATGCAGCGGTTCACCGCGGCGAGCGAGGCGTGTGGTGCGCCGGCCGGGGCGGTTCCCGCGGTGCCCGGCAGATGAGCCGCACCCGACGGTGGTTCCTGGTGGCCGGCGTCCTGGCCGGCGCCGGCACGGGCGTGGTGCGCTGGGCCCGCACCGCGCGGCCCCGTAAGGAGGTCCCAGCACCGTACGCGACGACCGAGGTGCAGCTCAGCACGCTGGTCGAGGGCCAGACGTTCAAGGGCCGCATCCGGTACGCCGAGGCGCCGCCGCTGCTCGGCCGTCTGACCGGCACGGTGACGTCGCTGCCGCGGGTCGGCGCGGTGCTGAAGGCCGGTGACGAGGCCTACCGGGTCGACAACGTGCCGGTGATCCTGCTGACCGGTGACACGCCCGCGTTCCGGGAGATGGTCCCCGGGATCAGCGGCCCCGACGTCCGGCAGCTGGAACGCGCGCTGGCCGGGCTCGGCTACACCGGATTCACCGCCGACGGCGTGTACCGGTACTCCACCGCCGAGGCCGTCAGGTCCTGGCAGAAGCGGCTGGGTGTGGCGCAGACCGGCACGGTCCCGCTCGGCCACGTCATTTTCACCACCGGGGAGGTACGGGTGGGAGAGCATCGGGTCAGGGTCGGCGAGCAGGCCGGGCCGGCGCCGTTGTACGACGCGACCAGCACCGAGCGGCGTGTCTCGTTCTCGATGGACCCGAAGCATCTGCGGCTTGCCCCGGTCGACGGGCCGGCCACCGTGGTCGTCGCGGACGGCCGGGAGATCGCCGGCACCGTGGCCGCGGTGGAGAAGCCCACCGAGGCGGGAAAGGACGCGACGGTCACCGTGCGGGTCGCCGACCAGAAGGCGCTGGACGCGCCGGACGGAGACCCGGCCGAGGTGCGGCTGGTGGTCCAGGAACGCCGGAACGTGCTCGCCGTGCCGGTCGTCGCGCTCCTGGCGCTTTCCGGCGACCGGTACGGCGTGGAGGTCGTCGACGGGGACGACGTCACGCTCGTACCGGTGGAGGTCGGTTTGTTCACCGACGGCAAGGTCGAGATCCGCGGGGCCGGGCTCGCCGCCGGCATGCGGGTCAGCGTGCCCGCGGCATGAGCACCGCGATGATCGAGCTGCGTGACGTGGTGAAGTCCTACGGTGCCGTCACCGCGCTGGCCGGGGTGACGGTCCGCGTCGAGCCCGGCGAGCTGACCGCGATCGTCGGGCCGTCCGGGTCCGGCAAGTCCACCATGCTGCACCTGGCCGGTACGCTCGACCGGCCCACCAGCGGCAGCGTGCACGTCGCCGGCCATGAGGTGTCCGCACTGTCTGACCGGCGGCTGTCCGCACTGCGCGCACAGCGGATCGGGTTCGTGTTCCAGCAGTTCCACCTCGCGCCGGGCGTGACCGTGCGGGACAACGTCGCGGACGGCCTGCTCTATATGGGACTGCCGCGGCCCGAACGCCGGGCGCGGGCGGTCGAGGCGCTCGGCGACGTCGGCCTCGGGCACCGGCTGATGCACCGGCCGCACGAGCTGTCCGGCGGTGAACGCCAGCGGGTGGCGATCGCCCGCGCGGTCGCCGGCCGGCCGTCGCTGCTGCTGGCGGACGAGCCGACCGGGAACCTGGACACCGCGTCCGGTGCGGAGGTGCTGCGGCTGCTCCGGGCGCTGCACGACGCCGGCACCACCGTCGTGATCATTACGCACGACCGGGAGCTGGCCGCCGGCCTGCCCCGGGTGATCGCGATGCGGGACGGGCGGGTGACCTCGTGAAGCCGGCCCGGATGTCCCTGCCGGACGTGGCCCGGGTGGGCGCGGCCGGGCTCGTCACCCGGCCGCTGCGCGCGTTCCTGGCCGCGGCCGGCATCGCGATCGGCGTCGCCGCCATGGTGGCCGTGGTCGGCATCTCCGCGTCGAGCCGGGCCGGGGTGGAGCGGGACCTGGCCGCGATCGGCACGAACCTGCTCACGGCCGCGCCGGGCCAGACGTTCGGCGGTGAGCCGGCGCGACTGCCGGACGAGGCGGTCGAGATGGCCGGCCGGGTCGACGGCGTCACCGGGGCTTCCGCGACCGGGCGGCTGGACGTGGCCGTCTATCGCTCCGACCTGATGCCGGTGGGGGAGACCAACGGGCTCGGGGTGTTGGCCGCCCGCACCGACCTGCTCGGGCCGGTGGGTGGCGCGCTCGCCTACGGCTCCTGGCTCAACCAGGTGACGCTGCGTGGTCCGGCGGTCGTGCTCGGTGCGGAGGCGGCGCGGCTGCTCGGCGTCCACCGGGTCGATGCGGACGTCCGGCTGTGGCTCAGCAACCGCTGGTTCGTCGTGGTGGGGGTGCTCCGGCCGGCCCCGCTCGCGCCGGAGCTGGACACCGCGGTCCTGGTCGGCTGGCCGGCCGCGGAGACGCTGCTGGGTTTCGACGGCGGCATCGGCACGGTCTACGTCCGTACGGACCCGGACCGGGTCACGGACGTGCGGGCGCTGCTGGCCCGCGCGGTCGCCCCGGCCCACCCCAACGAGGTCCTGGTGGAACGGCCGTCCGACGCGCTTCTCGCCCAGGCGGTCACCGATCGTGCGCTGACCGGGCTGCTGCTCGGGCTCGGCGCGGTCGCGCTCCTGGTCGGCGGCGTCGGGGTGGCCAACACGATGATCGTGTCGGTGCTCGAACGCCGGGCCGAGGTGGGGCTGCGCCGCGCGCTCGGCGCCACCAGGGCGCAGATCCGCACCCAGTTCCTCGTGGAGTCACTGCTGCTGTCCGCGCTGGGCGGCGCGGCCGGGATCCTGTCGGGCGCGGCCGTGACCGGGGCATACGCCTGGTTCCGGGACTGGCCGCCGGCCGTGCCCGTCTGGGCGCAGGCCGCCGGTCTCGCGGTCACCGTGCTGATCGGCGGGGTGGCGGGCCTCTATCCCGCGGTGCGCGCGGCCCGTCTGCCACCGACGGAGGCGCTCAGCGTGCCGTAGCCGAGTGCCGGCCGGGACCCGCATGGCCGTTCTGGCCGGCCCGAGCGCCGGCCAGAACGGCGGCGGATCGGGGTCCTGCCTCTGCGATCGCTGACCGGCGGGAAGGAGCGCCGGCGACGACCGGTGCCGCTCCGCGCAGGCGGGCGGCACCACGCCGGAAGCGGGAGAGTCGCTCTGAGGGTTCTGCCCTACCAGGGGTTCCAGGCCTCCAGGAGCGCGCCGGCCACCCCGACCAGGAGCGCGGTGGCCGCGACTATCGTGGCGTAGCCGGGGCCCGAGGTGGCGCGCTCCACGAACCGTCTGCGCGTTTCCACAGAGTCTCCCCTTCCGTGGCCGGACACCATCCGCAGTGGACATAACCTACGTGGGCGTGGGCGGGACGTTCTCATGTGGGTGGGCGCGGTGACCCGCGTGGCGGCGCCGGACCGGGGGTCACGACGCGCCACGGTGCCCGGCTGGCCGGATGGGCGCAGCCGGGCACCGGAGGGGATCACACCGTGACGGTCGTCGAGCGCAGCACGCGGCGGCCGGGGATCTCGATGCTGAGGAACGCGATCAGCCCCACCACCGCGACCACGGCGGGACCGAGCCACCACGGCCCGGCCGGCCACGGGCGGTGCAGGAAGCCCAGGGAGAGCAGCATCAGCGGTACGACCGCGAGCCCGACCCCGCCCGCGGTCGCGAATCCCCAGATCAGCAGCGCCTCGCGGCGGAGCATGGCGCGGACCTGGGCCGGGGTCGCGCCGGTCAGCCGCAGCAGCGTCAGCTCGTCGCGGCGCGCGCTGGTCGCGGCGACCAGCTTGTTCGCGATGCCGAGCAGCAGGTAGCCGAGCAGCACGCCGAGCACCGCAACGTTGAGCCACAGCTGCGCCGGCACGGCCACCGGCTCGGGCGTGGCCGAGCCCAGCGTCACGCCGGGCCGGGACGCGACCAGCTCCTCGACCCCGGCCCGCGCCGCCGCGCTGCCGTCCGTGCGGATCAGCAGCTGCCGGTCCAGGCCGGAGCTGTGCCCGGCGGCCAGGTCGCGGGCGAGCACCACCGGGCCGAAGCCGAGACCGCGCTCGTAGACCGCGGCGACCCGGGCCGTGACCGGCGTGCCGTCGCCGAGGACCAGCGTGACCTCGCTGCCCACGCCGACCCGGCGGGACGCGGCGGTGGTCGCGTCGATCGCGACCGTGGCGCCGGTCAGCCCGGCCAGGTCGCCGTCGCGCACGCCCAGGTCCAGCACGGCCGCGGCCTTCGGCGTGAGTACGGTGGCGGCGGACGGCTCGACGACCTCGTCGCCGAACATCCGGTACGTCCACAGCACGGTCGTGGCGCCGGTCATCGCGGCGCCGGTCACGCCGGGGACGGCCGCGACCGCGCCGGCCAGCTCGGACGGCACCCGGCCCAGCTCCGGCGCGGTCACCGCGAGCTGCGCGACCGTGCCGTCCGCGAGGTCGCGGGTGGAGCCGGCCAGCACGGTGGTGTGGCTGAACGCGTAGGTCAGCGTGAACACGACCGCGACCGCGAGCGTGCTGACCGCGGCGGCGGTGCGCACCGCGTACCCCCGGGTGTTGGCGACCGCGAGCCACGTCGGGGCGGCGGCGCGCGCGGGTAGCAGGCGGGCCATCACGCGACCGGCGCGGGAGAGCAGGCCGGGACCGGCCATGGCCAGGCCGATCGCGGCGAGGATGCCGGCCATCGCGGTCATCCCGGCGCCGATCTCGGTGCGGGAGATCAGCGGCGTCACCGCCAGCGCGTTCGCGCCGGCCAGCACGATCAAGCCCGCGGAGAAACGCCAGACCGAGGGGGTACGCGGTTCCGTCCGCGATCCGGCCACCGCCTCGGTCGCCGGCATCTTCGCGAGCTTGGAGACCGCGGTCAGCGCCGCGATCCAGGCGGTCAGCACCATCAGCAGCACGCCGGCCACGCCCGGGATCGGGCTCCACTGCAGCGGCAGCGCGGCCGGTGCCATCCCGACCGCGACCAGCAGCTCCCGGAAGCGCGCGGCGACCAGGTAGCCGAGCACGGCGCCCGGGATCGAGGCCGCGACCGTGACGATCAGCGCCTGCCGGGTGGCGAGCCGGCGGATCTGCCGGGGTGTCGCGCCGACCGCGCGGAGCAGCGCCAGCTCGCGGCGCTGACCGGCGAGCGAGACCGCGAGCGCGCCGCCGACGATGATGCCGATGACCAGCAGCGTCACGCCGGAGAGCGAGCCGGCCATGATCGGCAGCATGCCGCGCCCGGCCGCGGTCTCCGGGTCCGCGATGTCGCCGCGCGCGTTCCCGGTCGTCACGGCCAGGCCGCCGTCGATCGCGCGGGCCGCGTCCGCGACCTCGTTGGTGCGGCCGGGTTCGGTGCGCAGCGCGACCAGGTCGAACCGCTCGTCGGTGCGCCCGGTGAGCGCGATCGCGGTGGCGTCGTCGAAGAACACGGCCGGGCCGCCGGCGTCGAGCACGGCCGTGACCCGGTAGTCGCCGGCCCGGCCGTCCGCGGAGAGCCGCACGGTGCCGCCGGTGGTGACGCCGGCCGCAGAGGCGGTGGCGGCGTCCAGCGCGACCTGCGTGTCACCGGCCGGCGCGGCGAGCCCGTCCGGGATGCCGGTCGGCCGCCCGCCGTCCTCGGTGCCGGTGGGCGCGGTCAGCGCGATCGAGGTCCAGTTGTGGGCGTCGACCGGGGTCACCCGGCCGTCCGCGCCGATCACCGCGGCCGGGACCGTCACGTCACCGATCGCCGCGGTCACGCCGGGCAGCGCGGCCAGGCGGGCGACGAGCGCGGACGGCACTCCGGCCCGGTCCGGCAGCGTGATCGGCAGGTCCTCCGGGACGCGGTAGGTCTGCGGCGCGGAGACCACGACGTCCGCGGACGCGAGCCGGCCCGGGGACGGGTGCCCGCGCAGCCCGGACTCGGCGACCACGCCGACGGCGGAGACCAGCGCGGCACCGCCGAGCGTGGCGCAGGCGACCGCGATCAGCCCGGCGACGCGGTGCCGGGCCATGCGTGCGGCGAGGTACAGCATGGTGTGTTACTCCGTTTCCAGCTCGGTGAGGCGGCGGGCCAGCAGTGGCGCGGTCGGGGCGGGGACGGTGTCGGCGATCCGGCCGTCCGCCATCACCAGCGCCAGGTCGGCGCGGGCGGCCGCGGCCGGGTCGTGGGTGACCATGACGACGGTCTGGCCCAGCTCGTCGACGAGCGCACGCAGAAGATCAAGGACTTCCCGCGCGGTACGGAGGTCGAGCGCGCCGGTCGGCTCGTCCGCGAAGACCACGGCCGGCCGGGTGACGAGCGCGCGGGCGACCGCGACGCGCTGCTGCTGCCCGCCGGACAGCTCGGACGGCCGGCGGTGCAGCCGCTCGGTCAGGCCGACGCGCTCGACCAGCGTGCGCACCCACTCCCGGTCCGGCGCGGTGCCGGCCAGGCGCAGCGGCAGCGTGATGTTGTCGGAGACGCTGAGCGAGGGGAGCAGGTTGTACTGCTGGAAGATGAAGCCGACGCGGGAGCGGCGGAGCACGGTGCGCTTGGTCTCGTCGAGGCGGCTGATCTCCGTACCCTCGATGAAGGCTCTTCCGCTGGTCGGCGAGTCGAGCCCGGCCGCGCAGTGCATCAGCGTGCTCTTGCCGGAGCCGGACGGGCCCATCACGGCCAGGAACGTGCCGGCGGCCACGGACAGCGAGACGCCGTCCAGGGCGCGGACCCCGCCGGAGTACGTCTTGACGACGTCCTCCAGCGTGACCGCGGTGCGGGTCAGGGTCGCGGTCATCAGCGCTTGCCCCTGCGGTAGTCGACGACCAGCGCGACGGCGGTGGCGAGCACGATCAGGCCGACCGCGGAACCGGCCCACACGTTGACGGTCGACAGCGCGGCGTTCAGGCCGGCGCTGACCACCAGCACGACCCAGAGGATCAGGCGGGTACGGCCGGTGGGCGAGGTCTCCGGGCGGTCCGGCTCCGGTGTCTGATCGGTCAGTCGGTACGGGTCGGCGGCCATGTCGGTCACTCCTTCGATTCCGGTGTTTCTCGACGTCTTCGACGCTATGACCGGCGGCGCGCGGCAACGATCCCGTGCGCTGCCCAGCCGAGGTACAGCAGGCTGTACTTTCCGGCCGTGCCCCTTGCCGACCGCCCGGTGCGGTGCCCTACGGTCGCCGGGACAGGCTCGTGGAACTCGTGATGGAGGCACTCACATGACCGTCGTCGAGGCCGTACGCCGGCGCCTGCGGATCGGGATCAGGGCGGTGGAGCGCGTCACGGTCGGCTGGGGCACCGCGTTCCTGGCCGGGCTGGTGTTCTGGCCGCTGGCGGTCTCCGTGGTGCTGCGCCGGGTGGCGCCGTTCGCGCTCGGCCGGATGCGCGCGGTCGCGGACATCGAGCGCCGCCGCCTCGGCCTGCCCACCGGCCTGCCGCCGCAGACCTCGCTGCGCGCGGTCGTCACCGACCCGACGACCGGCCGGGAGCTGCGCTGGCTCGCGCTGCACGCCACAGCCGGGTTCCTGCTCGGCATGTTCGGGCTGACGATCGCGGTCGACATCCTGCGCGACGGGCTGTTCCCGCTCTACTGGCGGTTCGCCCCGGCCGAGGACGCGGTGCCGGCGATCGGGTGGCCGCTGATCCGTACCCAGAACGGCGCCTGGCTCGTCGGGTTGTTCGGGGTGTTCTGGTTCTTCATGACGCTCTACGTGGTGCCGCTGATGGTCAGGCTGCAGGAGCTGCCCGGCCGGCGGCTGCTGCGGCCCGGCCCGGGCGAGGACATGGCGATGCGGATCGCGGAACTGACCGCGACCCGCGCGGCCGCGCTGGACGCGCACGCGGTCGAGCTGCGCCGGATCGAACGCGCGCTGCACGACGGCACCCAGAACCGGCTGGTCGCGGTCAGCGTGCTGCTCGGCGCGGCCCGGCGCGCGGTGCAGCGCGACCCGGCCACCGCGGACGAGATCCTGGAGAAGGCACAGAGCGCGTCGGAGTTGGCCCTCGCGGAGCTGCGCGCGGTCGTGCGCAGTATTCTGCCGCCCGTGCTGTCCGATCGAAGCCTGCCCGACGCGCTCGCCTCGCTGGCCGCGACCTGCCCGGTGCCGGTCACGGTCGACGCGAACGTGCCCGGCCGGTGCGCGGCCTCCGTCGAGGCGACCGCGTACTTCGTGGCGGCCGAGGCGCTGACCAACGTCGCCAAGCACAGCGGCGCGTCCCGGGCCACGGTCACGCTCACCCGGGAGGCGGACGTGCTGCGGCTGGCCGTCACGGACGACGGGCACGGCGGCGCGGACGCCGACGGCGGAACCGGCCTGACCGGCATCCGCCGCCGGGCCGAGGCGCACGACGGCACCGTGACGCTGACCAGCCCGGTGGGCGGGCCGACCACTGTGGAGGTGAGACTGCCGTGCGGATTGTGATGGCGGAGGACGACGCGCTGCTGCGCGAGGGCCTGGCGATGCTGCTGCGCGCGGAGGGCCTGGACGTGGTGGAGACCACGGACAACCCGGTCACGTTCCTGGCCGCGGTCGACA
Organism: Catenuloplanes nepalensis; assembly: GCF_030811575.1. GTDB lineage: Bacteria > Actinomycetota > Actinomycetes > Mycobacteriales > Micromonosporaceae > Catenuloplanes > Catenuloplanes nepalensis. Next base: position 2,449,771 of record NZ_JAUSRA010000001.1, read on the forward strand.
AGCACACGCCGGACGTGGCGATCGTCGACGTGCGCATGCCGCCGACGCACACCGACGAGGGCATCAAGGCCGCGGTCGAGGCCCGCGGCCGGCAGCCCGGGCTCGCGGTGCTGGTCCTGTCCGCCTACGTCGAGCAGGCGTTCGCCACCGACCTGTTCACGCTGGGCGGCGGCGGGCTGGGCTACATGCTGAAGGAGCGGGTCGGCCGGGTCGAGGAGTTCATGACCGCGCTGCACCGGGTCGCCGGCGGCGGCACCGCGATCGACCCGGAGGTGGTGGCGCAGCTGCTCACCCGCACGCGGCCGGACTCGAAGCTGGAACGCCTCAGCCCGCGCGAGCGCGACGTGCTGGCGTTGATGGCCGAAGGACTCGGCAACGCGGCGATCGCGGAGAAGCTGTTCGTCACGGACGGCGCCGTGCACAAACACATCCGCAGCATCTTCTCGAAACTGGAACTCTCCCCGGACGACCAGACCGACCGCCGCGTCGCCGCCGTCCTTCACTACCTGCGCGACGAGGCCAAGCGCTGATCGGCTTCGCGCCATGTGAAGGCGTCTGGCCTCCCCCGTTGGCATCGACGATGCTGCATGCGCGTGCCGGTGTCCGGCGGGGGAGGGACGAGTTCATGATTCTGCGACGAATTCTGGCGGTGTGCGCCGTGCTGGCGGTGGCGATCGCACCGTCGGCGGCGATCGCGGCTCCGGTTCGGCAGGGGGTTCTGGAGGCGAACTGCGAGCGCGGCCCGGATGTCTACGACATCGGCTGGAACGACCGGGGAAAGCCGGTTCGTGAGGTGCAGTGCTTGCTGAACTGGACACTTTCCGATCGGGTGCTGTCGCCGAGGCTCGTGGTCGATGGTCACTACGGGTCGCTCACGACGGCTGCGGTGAAGAAGTTCCAGGAGTGTTCGCACATCTGGGGCTACACGCTCGCCGTCGACGGACGCGTCGGCCGTCAGACGCTGCCGGTGCTGCGTGAGTGGGCGCAGTATGGCTACAACGGGGGATACGCCATCTGCTGACGGGAAGGTGGTGGCGGTCTGGTTGCGTTCTCGCCTCTGCTGGACCGGGGAGGTGGCCCCGGCCGTGCGCGCGCTGATCGGCGCCCCGGCTTGCGGAACGCCCGGCTTGCGGAACGCCCGGTTCCAGCCGGTGTGCCGGCCGGTCGGGACCGGCCGGCGTCGCGCGGGTCAGCAGTTGCGGATCGACCAGGCCGGGGACCAGTTGTAGACGTGGACGGTGGGGTAGTCCGGGGTGAACGTGTGCAGCACACCGCCGGACTGGTTGTAGACGGACGAGACCGTGCCGGCCGTCTGGCGGTCGAGGTAGAGGCCGTCGCCGTCCCAGTAGGAGAAGTAGTAGCGGTTGCAGGTGTAGAGGTCGAAGACCTTCCAGTTGCTCTGCGTCGGATCCCAGACCGCGACGCAGAGGTTCTCCACCGGGCAGATCCACTCGGACCCGTCGGCCGCGTTGTAGACGCGTCGTGGCGCGGGGGACATCGTCGGCGTGTTCGCGTCGAGCGGGTCGAGCGTGCTGAGCTGCGCACTCGCCGGCGGCGGCCCGAAGAAGACGCGGCCGGCCGGATCTGCTGAGGCCGGGCCTGCCGAGGCCGCAGCCGCTGAGGCCGGGCCCGCGGAGACCGCACCGGCGCCGGCCAGAAGCAAGGCGGTCACCGCCGTGGTTCGGGCGAGCCACCGCACCATCGTGGACATGATTATTTCCCCTCCCCGTGAGAGCCGGCCGCGACGGAGGCGGCCGCCTAGAGCCCGTGTCGAGGTGGGAGACGGGCCGCGGCGAGGCCCGGGCGCCGCCTGGCCGCACGGCGGACAAGCCACACACAACACCGGCATGCGGCTTCCGCGCCGCACACTCAGCCGGCACCTGGACCGCGCCTCGCTCCGGCCCTCACTTCGACACAGGCTCTCGACAGTACTGAGCCTTCGGCGTCAGGGTGAGCGGCGCTCGGCAATCAGCACGGAACTTCCCTCCGCCACTGAAGCCCTGTCCGAAATATCACCACAAAGGCGGCGACGGCGACTCTTGAAAGCGATCACGTGTCGCAAATCGTTGTTGAAAGCGCCGGATGACAACGATTTGCGACACGTGATCAACTCCCGGCCCGGCCATACCGAGCCTTGGATGTCGGCTTGAGCGGCGCTCCGCAGCGGCGAGCCTCTAGCGTGAGATTTCGGGCGTGCAGCGCCCGGACGGCCACCGCCGCTCGAACCTCGACTCCGAATGGTCAGTAAGCGAACGCAGTGACGTACGCAGATGTCTTTGGGTTTTGTCGCAACCACCCTCGGATCAGACAGGGAGGCCGCCCGCGGCCGACCGGTGCCCGCGGGAGCGTGCGGACGGTGACCACGCCGGAAGCGGGAGAACAGGCTCTTGATCTGTTCGGTTCCGCCATGGCGGTCGCGGCCTGTCCTCCAAACGCTGACGCCGCGCGACTGGGGGTGGACGCGGCCGGCGTGCGGGAGCGGATGCGCGCCGCGATCGACGGCGACGGGCCGGTGGACGCGCGCACGGCCGTGCTCTGCACGCTGGCCGGCGCGCTCGGCTGGGACCGCCTGGTCTTCCCGGACGTGCTCGCGGCCCGTCTCCAGCAGCGGCCGGCCGACCTGCGAGGGGCGGACGGGATCGTGGCGGATCTCGAGGCCGTGGTGATGGCCGCGGCCGTGCTCCCGGCCGCGACCACCTGAGCCTCAGACCAGGCTGAGCACGTGGGTCAGGCCGCGCGGGCCGGTCGGGGACGGCTTGGGCAGCAGGAACGCGAACATGCCGGCGTGGATCGCGCCCGAGTCGGTGAGCGGGTTGTCGCCGACCATCAGCGTCCGCTCCGGCGCCGCGCCCAGTCGTTCCGCGGCCGCGGTGAAGCAGGTGATCGCGGGCTTGCAGGCGCCGTGCTCGAAGGACATGACGATCGTGTCGAGGTACGGCGTGAGGCCCAGCCGGTCGAGCGCGGGGCGCAGGTCGAAGCCGGTGTCGCTGACCACGCCGATGCGCAGGCCGCGTTCGCGCAGGCCGCGCAGCGTGGGCAGGGTGTCCTCGAACGCCTCCCACGACTCCGCGGCCACGGTCAGCGCGTAGAGGTCGTCGCTGAGGCCGGGCAGCAGCTTGTCGCAGCCGGCCTCGGCGTAGAGCGCGGTCCACACCTGCCGGTGCCGCTCCGGGGACAGGTCGCGGCCCTTGGCCATCTCCTCGGCCGTGCTGCTGCGGTCGAGCACGCGCTGCCAGGCCGCGCCGACCTCGCCCGGGTCGAGCGGCCCCGCGCCCCGGTCGGCCGCGGCCTTGTGCAGCAGCGTCTCGCCGCTGCCGGAGAGGCGGATGAGCGTGTCGCCCGCGTCGAACAGGACCGCCTCGAACCGGGTCACGGCTGCGCCTCCCTGACAGTCTTCTCCGTCAGTGCACGGAGCTCGGTGAAGAGCATGCGGGACGTGTCGTCCCAGGTGGGGAACGTGTCGGCCTTCCGTCGCGCGGCCGCGGCCATCTTCGCGCGGTACGCGTCGTCGGTGGCCAGGCGCAGTAGCGCGACGGTGAGCGCGACCCGGTCACCGGGCGGCACGGCCAGGCCCTCGACGCCGTGCTGCGCGAGGTGCGGGAGATTGCCCGCGTTCCAGCCGACGACCGGGAGCCCGGCCGCCATCGCCTCGCCGTAGACCGTGCCGTACGGCTCACGCGTGCTGGCCAGCGCGAACACGTCGGCCCTGCGGTAGAAACCGGCCACCTCGGCGGGCGAGACGACGCCGTGCGTGACGACACGGTCGCGCAGGTCGGGCCTCTCCAGGCGGGCCCGGACCCGCGCGGCGTAGTCCGGCTCGACGTTCTCGTCGCCGACCAGGTGCAGGGTGGCGGCGTTGGGCGGCAGGTTCGAGAACGACTCCAGCAGGTCGAGCAGGCCCTTGCGAGCCATCCAGTTGCCGACCGACAGGATCGCGGCCTGCCGGTCCTGGCGCAGGTCGCCGGGCGGGTCGATCGGCTCGGCCGCGGCGTCCCGGCCGGGCGGGACCACGGCCAGCAGGTCCGGGTCGAAGCCCTGCGCGTGCAGCGTGTTCGCCAGGTCCTCGGACGCGATGATCATGCGCTGGGCGCGCTTGTAGAGCGCGCGATCCAGCGAGGCCTGGGTGCGCTGCCGGCTCGACGCGTGGTCGATGCCGCCGGGCGGCTGGTGCAGGATCGCCGCGATCGGTGGCAGCCCTCGCGCCGCTCCCAGCCACGGGCCGGCCAGGCCGGCCACGATGCTGTCGACCAGCAGCACGTCCGGCTTCTGCGCGTGGATCTTCCGGATCATGGTGGCGCCGGCCAGCGCGGGCAGCGGGAACCGCCACTTCGGCAGCGACACGAACTGCACCCGCGCGCCGTGGTCGGGGGCCCGGTCGGCGACGCGCCGGTGGTAGAGGTATCCACCGGTCATCGTCGCCGGGTCGCCGAGCGTGAGCAGCGTGACCGCGAGCTCAGTCACCGAGCGGGCCCTCGTATCCGCCGTACATCCGCGGGTCCTCCCAGACGCGGACGTGCAGCGTGGCGCCGGCGACCGGGCCGACCGCGCCGGTGAGCACCGCGTGCAGCCACTGGGAGAAGACCTCCACGGTGACCGCGTCCTTGGTGGTCTCCCTGCCGACGATCTCGTCGAGGTCGGCCTCGTGCAGCCGGTCGGTGACGCCGCGCAGCGCGTCGTTGAGCACGTCGAGGTCGACGACCATGTCCCGCTCGTCCAGCCGCGCGCGGGTGACGCGGATGTCCAGGCGGTAGTCGTGGGAGTGCCGCTCGCCCTCGGGTGGGGGCATTCCGGGCATCGTGTGGTAAGCACGGACTTCTCGGGAGGTGCCGACTTCGTACATGCCCTTATTCATAGCGCAGGGCCGCGTGCAGGACTCCGGGCGCGCCCCGGTCCAGGGTCTCGTAGGCGGCGGGGGCGCCCTCGAACGCGAACTCGGTGGTGGCGAGGCGGTCGAGCGGCAGGGTGGGCATCAGGGACAGCGCGGTGGCGCGGCGGCGGTCGCGGGTCCAGCGGTCCTGCTGGGCGGCCGGGATCGTGGAGACCTGGCTGGAGCGGATGGTGAGGCGGCGGCGGTGGAAGTCGGCGCCGAGGGGGAGCGGGACGGGCTTGGTGCCGTACCAGGAGCCGACCAGCGCGGTGCCCTCGTGGTGCAACCGTCCTAATCCGTCGGCAAGCGCGCGGGGGGAGCCGGAGGTCTCGACGAGGAGCGCGGCAGACGTGTCCGATTTTTCGGGACTTAATGCGGTAATTCCCACGGAGGCAGCCAATTCGCGACGCCAGGCGACCGGCTCCAGGGCGACCACCGTGGCCCCGGCGCGCGTGAGGAGCAGCGACGTCAACAGTCCGACCGCGCCCAGACCCGTCACGATCACGGTCTCGCCGAGCACCGGGCCTGCGTCGAGACTCAGCTGCAGCGCGGTTTCCACCAGCGGGAACAACGTCGCCAGTCGTAGATCCAACCCGGAAGGGAGGGGCAGCGCGTCGGCGGCCGGGACGGTGAAGACGTCCTGGTGGGGGTGGAACGCGAAGACCGCGGTCCCGTCAGGGGTTCGGCCGACCGCGCTGTATCCGTACCCGAACGGGTAATGAAAGCCACCCTCGAACGCGCCGAGCGTCTCGTCCAGCGGGGTGGCCGCGTCCAGTTCACCGCGGTAGGCGAGCAGCTCCGTGCCCGCGCTGATTCCTGAGTAGACGGTGCGTACCAGCAGCTCGTTGCCGGTCGGCTCGTCGACGGACACGTCCTCGACCGCGACCGCGCGCGGTGCGAGGAACCGGACGGCACGGGCTTTCACGGCATCCCCCAAAGATCTCTTAAATGGACATATAGCCATATAGCCCAGGCGGGGGCATTTATCGGTCGGCCGGTGGGCAGCGGCTGATCCACGTGGTAGCAAAGGTGCCATGATTCTTACGCCACAGCGAACGGGCGATCCGGCGCCCGCGCCGGTCGAGGTCTGTTCCGTGGTGATCCCCACGCCGTACGGGGAGTTCACGACGCGCGTCTTCGAGTCCTCGGCCGGGCACGCGCTGCTCGCGCTGATCCGCGGCGACGTCACCGGAAGCGAGCCGGTGCTCACCCGGCTCCACTCGGAGTGCCTGACCGGCGACGCGCTCGGCTCGCTGCGCTGCGACTGCGGCGTGCAGCTGCGCACCGCGATGCGCACGGTCGCGGCGGCCGGGCGTGGCGTGGTGCTCTACATCACCGGGCACGAGGGCCGCGGCATCGGCCTGGTCAACAAGCTCCGGGCGTATGTCGAGCAGGACAACGGCGCGGACACGCTGGACGCGAACCTGCGCCTCGGGCTGCCCGCGGACGCCCGGACGTACGGCGAGTCCGCGGCCGTGCTCAAGGCGATCGGCGTCGAGTCGGTCGACCTGATGTCCAACAACCCGGACAAGGTCGAGGGCCTGCGCGCCGGCGGCCTCACCGTGCAGACCATGGTCGGGCTGCAGACCGCCGCGCACGCGCGCAACGCCGCCTACCTGACCACCAAGGCCGACAGGATGGGCCACGTCGCGCCGATCGGTGAGGAGCCGATCACGGTGCCCGAGGCCGGCATCGACGTGCGCGGCCTGATCGGCGAGATCCGCCCGCGCGCCGACCGGCCGTACGTGATGGTGCGCGTCACCCAGACGCTCGACGGCCGGATCCAGCGCGACCCCGGCATCCCCACGGCGGAGGAGCACGCGCTGCGCGCCGCCACCGACGCGGTGCTGGTCGGCTCCGGCACGATCCGCCGCACCGACCCGTCGCTCACGGTCGATCTGGTCCCCGGCGCACACCCGCTGCGCGTCGTCCTGGACAGCGACCTCACGCTGCCGCTCACCGCGCGCGTCTTCGGCGGCGAGGCCGCCACCACGGTCTTCACCACCAAGGAGTCCGACGCGTCCCGGGCCGACGGCATCCAGGCGGCCGGCGTCGGGCTGCGCGAGGTGTCCACCGGGCCGGACGGCGTGGACCTGCCCGCGGTCCTGGCCGAGCTGCGCCGCGGCGGCGTGCAGTCACTGCTGGTCGAGGGCGGCTCGCGGCTGATCGCGGCGCTCCTGGAGGCGGGCCTGGCCGACCGGCTGATCGTCGCGATCTCGGCCACCACGGAGACGCCCGGCGACACGCGCCTGCCCACCGGGCTCACACTGACGAACCGCATCGCCTACACCGCGGGCGACGCGCTGCTGCTCGGGTGGGACGTCACGGCCTGACAGCCCGGCCGGAGCACCATCACCGTCTGACCGAACAGTCGGTGATGGTGCAGCTCTGCACGATGACGTTGTCGACGACCGGGCCGTACGCGCCCGGGGTGGTGCTGGTCAGCTCCAGCGACGTCCGCGCGCGAGTGGCCCGGAACGTGAACGACAGCTCCACGTACCCCATGGCGGTTGTGGTGGTCGTCGAGGTGTCGAACGCGAAGCGCTGGTGCTCCTGGCCGTCCACGCCGGCCACGCCGGTCTTGACCTCCGGCGGGCCGGCCGGGTTTCCGGACAGGCGGTAGCTGACCCGGTACTCAGCGGCGAGCGTGGTGCCGAACGACGCCCGGATCGCGCCGGGGTCCGCACCGTTCAGATCCAGCGACTGCGCCTCGTTCTGCGCGGCCCAGTAACCGCCACCGACTAGGTCCACGTCACCGCCGATGACGGTCCAGGGACCGAAGACCTGATCCGCACGGTACGTGGTGAAGCCCCCGGCCGGCGTCCACGGCTCCTCGAAGCTGTCCCAGAACGCACCCGCGGTCGCCTGCGCGGGCGCGGGCGCGGCGACCAGCATCGACAGCGCGCCCGCGATGACTGCGGTGGCACGACGTGGCATCATTTCTCCCCCTCCGGGCGCTGACGACGCGGCACTGCCGCGCACGGCGGCCGAGAGGGAGTGCCCCCCTGATCCTAGGGCCGTGCCGGTTCCCGGGGGCGGACATCCAGAAGCCCGAGGTGGCAGCCTTCGGGCGGGCAGCGGGGTGGCGGCCCGGACAGGAGAATGGGCGCATGGATGAGCGGGACATCGTCACGGACGACGGACGCACGCTGCACGCATACGACCGGGGCGGGGGCGCGCGAGTCGTCCTGTGGCACCACGGGACGCCGAACATCGGCACGCCACCGCGCCCGCTGTACGCGGCGGCCGACCGGCTCGGTCTGCGGCTGATCGGCTACGACCGGCCCGGATACGGCGGATCCACGCCGCTGCCGGGGCGGGACGTCGCATCCGCCGCCCGGGACGCCGCCGCGGTCGCGGACGCGCTCGGCGTGGAGTCGTTCGCGGTGATCGGGCACTCCGGCGGCGGCCCGCACGCGCTCGCCTGCGCGGCACTGCTGCCCGACCGGGTGACCGCGGCCGTGTCCGTCTCCGGGCTGTCGCCGCGCCACGACGAGACGTGGTTCGACGGGATGGGCCCGGCCGGCGTGGCCGGGCTGCGGGCCGCGATCGCAGGGCGCGCGGTCAAGGAGGCCCACGAGGCCGTCGACGCCGCACCGGACTTCACGCCCGCGGACTGGGCGGCGCTTGCGGGGGAGTGGGGCTGGTTCGGCGAGGTGGTCGAGCCCGCGGTCGCGACGGGCCCGGGGCCGCTGATCGACGACGACCTCGCGTACGTGCATCCGTGGGGCTTCGACCCGGCCGCGATCAAGGCGCCGGTCCTGCTGGTGCACGGCGCCGACGACCTCGTCGTGCCCGCCGCGCACGCCCGTGACCTGGTCCCCGGCGCGGAGTCGTGGATCGTGGCCGGTGCCGGGCACATCTCGGTGCTGCCGGAGACCGCGGTGCGGGCGCTGGAGTGGCTCGCGGTCAGAACATGAGGCGCGCCGCGATCGGCAGGTGATCGCTGCCGGTGCGGTCCAGCGTCCACACCTTCCGCACGGACAGCGACCGGGCCATGATCTGATCGATCCGGGCCACCGGTGTGCTCGCCGGCCAGGAGAACGCGAAGCCGCGCCCGGTGGTGTTCAGCTCGTCGGTGATCGGGCGCAGGCCGCGGTCCTCGACCGTGCCGTTCAGGTCGCCGATCAGGATGACGCGGTCCAGCTGCTCGGCGGTCAGCACGTCGCCGAGCAGCGCCGCGGACTCGTCCCGCCGGTCACTGCCGAACCCGCCGAGCCCGAGCCGCAGCGAGGGCAGATGCACGACGTACACCGCGACGTTGCCCTGCGGGGTGGTGACGACCGCGCGCAGGCCCCGGTTCCAGTCGGCGTCGTCCACACTCGACGGCCGGATGTCGATCAGCCGAGACTCCACGATCGGGTACCGCGACCACAGGCCGACCGTGCCGTGCGCCACGTCGTAGGCGTACCGGGCGCCGAGCTCGGCGTCGTAGGCGGCCACGTTCTCCGGCAGCAGCTCCTGCACGCCGATCAGGTCCGCGTCCGCCGCGATCAGCGTGCGCGCGGTGCCGGCCGGGTCCGGGTTCTCGTCGCTCAGATTGTGCTGCACCACGGCGAGATCGAACGGCGTGCCGGTGCCGTCCACCAGCTTCCCGCCGCAGACGGCCACCCAGGCGATCACCGGCAGCACGGTGGCGATCACGGCGATCCGCGACTTCGACAGCAGGGCGAGGAGCAGCAACAGCGGAATGCCGATCCCCAGCCACGGCAGGAAGGTCTCGATCAGGCTCCCGAGGCGCGGACCGGCATTCGGCACCAGGCCGTGAAAGGCGATCAGAGAAGCCAGCAGAGCCGCGGGTACGGCCGGGAGCGTCTTCCGCATCCCGTGATCATTCCAGGCCGGTGCCGGCGGGCGTGCGACGCGTACCCTGACGCGCGATGTCGTCGTTGGCTCGGCGGTCGCAAGGCACCGGGCGTTTCGCGCCCGAAATCTCGGTATTGAGGCTTATTCAGTGCTTCGTTCGCTGGCCGGGCTGGCCTGCGGCAACGCGACGTCAGTTCACCGCGCTGAATAGCCCTCATTCAAAGGTCTTTCGGGGCTGAGGTCATCCGCCGGCGGCACTTCCGTGATCCAGGCGTCCCCGAAGTCGTTCTACTGACCCTTCGGCGTCAGGGTGCGGGCCCCTGCATCCCCGAAAGTTCGGGCGCGCAGCGCCCGGATGACCAGCACTGCTCGCACCTCAACCCCGAAATTCAGTAACGACTTCGGGGACGCCTGGAGGGTTATTCAGCACGTTACGCACCAACAGCGCTGGCCTGCGGCGAGGGGGCGTCGGCTCGCCCCGCTGAATAAGCCTCCTGGATTACAGATCCTCGGCGCGTTGATCACGGCGCTGAAAGGTCGGTAGCGTCCAGTTCGAGAGCGCTCCTGGCGCGATGCTGAAAGGCCGGAGCGTTCCGGGTGGGGAGCGTTCCGCACCCGGTGCCGGAAGGTCGGTAGTGCTTCCCGGCTGCGTGATTGATCATGCGAAAACGACTAGTGATACGTGGCGCACCGTATGAGGCCCTTGTGGTCAATTGGTCGTTGCAATGCCCTCTGAGCAGGGGTTTTGATGGCGAAGCCGGGTGTTCCTTATGTGGTTCGGGTGCGGTTTTGGGAGGGGATTCGGGCTGGTTTGTCTACCGAGGAGGCGTCGACGGCTGCGGGAGTCTCGCGGTGGACGGGTATGCGCTGGTTCCAGGATGCTGGCGGGGTGATCAACAACGGGGCTGGGGCCGGGTCAGGCCGGTATCTGTCGTTCGAGGAACGCGAGGAGATCATGCTGCGGCGTGATCGGGGTGAGTCGCGGCGGTCGATCGCGGTGGCGCTGGGGCGGGAGCCGTCGACGATCGGGCGGGAACTGGCCCGGAATTCGACCGTGCGGGTGGGTTATCGGGCCGGCCGTGCGGACGAGAAGGCGCGTGATCGCCGCCGCCGGCCGAAGCCCGTGAAGCTCGCGGACTGCCCGCGGTTGCGGCGGGTGGTGCAGGGGAAGCTGAAGCTGAAGTGGTCACCGCGGCAGATCGCGTTGTGGCTGCCCCGGCGTTTCCCGGACGATGAATCGATGAGGGTGTCTCACGAGACGATCTACCAGTCGCTGTTCGTCCAGTCCCGGGGTGGGCTGCGCAAGGAGCTGACCGCGTGCCTGCGGACCGGCAGGGCTCTGCGCAAGCCCAGGGTCAGGTCACGACAGCAGGAGAAACGCGGCCGGATCCCCGCAATGATCAACATCCGTGAGCGGCCCGCTGAGGCCGCCGACCGGGCCGTGCCCGGCCACTGGGAAGGCGACCTGATCATCGGTGAGGACGGCGGCTCCGCGATCGGGACTCTGGTCGAACGCTCCACCCGCTACTGCATACTCGTCCACCTGCCCGACGGCCGGGACGCCGAGGCCGTCCGCGACGCCCTCATCGCCACCATCACGACACTGCCCGCTCACCTGACCAAGTCACTGACCTGGGATCAAGGCGTCGAGATGACCCGCCACGCCGACTTCACCATCGCCACCGGCATCGATGTCTACTTCTGCGACCCGCACTCGCCCTGGCAGCGCGGCAGCAACGAGAACACCAACGGCCTGCTCCGCCAATACTTCCCCAAGGGCACCGACCTGTCCGTCCACACCAGACAGCACCTCGACGACGTCGCCGCCGAACTCAATGGCCGCCCCCGCGAAACCCTCAACATGCGCACACCCGCCGAAGCCCTCAATCAGCTACTATCGGCACCTCTAGCTGCATAAACGTTGCATTGCGACGACCGATTGAATCCACCGCCCTCATACGGTGCGCCACGTATCACTAGTCAGATATGAAAGCGACGGCCGGGTGTCTTTAAGGCGATATTTCGGGTGTTGTGCCCGTAGCGCGCGCGGCGTTGCCACATGCTGGTGGCGATGTCCCGTCATGCGGAAGATCAGCTGGCTATCGGGACCGATCTTCCGCGATGCGGGGTCGATCTTTGGGTCGGAAGCAGGCGGAAGGTGAGGTGCGGGTGAGCCGTCATGATCCTCGGGTCGCGAGGTTGCTTTCGATCTTCTCGGAGGCTTGTTCAGCGCCGCCCTCGTCAGACCGCGCGGCCTGCGGCAACGCGGTGCCGGTTCGCTGCGCTGAATAAGCCTCTCGGATGCAGCCAACGTCCGGGGAAGCGATGAGGCTATTCAGCGCTGCGAGGTGGCGCCGCGTTGATGCAGGTCAGTGCGGTTGGCGGACGATGCGCTCAATAGCCTCGATCACTTGCGCGACTGGGCCTCATATCTTCGGAATGGCTGCTGAATGAGGCTCAGAGCGGGGGTGGCTTCGTTGCCCATTCGGTGCCGGCTTGCCGCAGACGATCCGGGATACCGCGTCCACTCGGTGCAACGGGTGACGGTCAGGGAGTGGCCGGCGCCGTGCGGCCGATGCGGTGCAGGTAGGCGATGTCGCGGCCGAAGGACCAGATCAGTGCGGCCAGCGCGGCCGCTACCAGAGTGCCGGCGACCAGGCCCGGGAGCAGGCCGGACGCGGCCGCGACCAGGATGATGCCCTGGAGGGCGGCGACGGTCTTGCGGGAGTAGCGGACCGGAAGGTCGTTCTGGAGCCACGTGAGGTGCCAGCCGGCGGCGACGAAGGCGTAGCGGAACGCGCCGATCGCGAGCACCCACCAGCCCAGGTGGAACGAGACGAAGACGCTCAGCACGAGGATCAGGAACGCGTCGACCTCGCCGTCGAAGCGGGCGCCGAACGGCGAGCTGGTGCCGGTGCGGCGGGCGACGACGCCGTCCACGCCGTCCAGGACCAGGGCGACCGAGGCGAGGACGATCACGACCGCGACCGGGGTGCGCTGAAAGTCGGCGACCAGCGCGGTGACGCCGCCGATCAGTGTGGCGCGGGAGAGCGTGACCGCGTTGGCGGGGCCGAAGACGCGCAGACCGGAGCGGTGCATGGCGCGGGCGAGCAGCGTGCCGAGCGCGAGCGCGTAGACCGTGCCGGCTATCCACCCGGTGGTGCCGAGGCCGACCGCGGCGGTGAGGCCGCCGAGCACCGCGAACTGCGCGAGCAGCCCGGCCGCGGGGCCGCGAAGGGGACTGACCGTGCCGGTCCATACGCCTGCTGTCACTGTGCTGCCTCCATGCCGGGAACCGCGGCGGGTCACCGACGGTCGCGTTCTGTCAACACGGAAACTTCGGGCGGACGGTTCATCGGATCTTCGAACCGGATCCGCGGAACGTCCGTATCTCCAGGTGACGCGGACAGCCGGAGATCTTGGCCGGTGGGTCCGCGGAACAGGGATCGTTACCGTCAGTGGAGGCCGTGATGAGAGTCGCCGAAGCGCCGAGGTACGCCTCGACGTGGCTGGACCTGCGTGAGCCGGCGGATGCCGCGGCCCGCGCGACGGAGCTGGCCGACGTGCTCCGCGGCCGTCTCGCGGACGTCCCGGACCCGGTGATCCTCGATCTCGGCTGCGGCACCGGCTCGATGGCCCGCTGGCTCGCGCCGCAGCTCGACGGCCGCCAGCACTGGATCATGCAGGACCGCGACCCGGACCTGCTCGGCGTGGCCGCGGCCAGCATGGTCGGCACTGGCAGCGCGATCACGGTGGAGACCCGGCAGGGCGACATCACCAAGCTGACCGCGGCCGACCTGGACGGCGTCTCGCTGGTCACCGCGTCCGCGCTGCTCGACCTGCTGGACGCGGACGACGCCGCGCGGCTCGCCGGCGTCCTGACCGAGTCGGGAACGCCCGCGCTGCTCACGCTCTCGGTCAGCGGCCTGGCCGAGCTGAGCCCGGCCGAGCCGCTGGACGGGCCGCTGAACAGCGCGTTCAACGAGCACCTGCGCCAGCACGTGGCCGGCCGCACGCTGCTCGGCGCCGAGGCGGCCGAGGTGATCACCGCGGCGTTCGAGGAGCGCGGGGCCACGGTGCACACGCGGCCAAGCCGGTGGCGTCTCGGGCCGGACCGGCGCGAGCTGATCGCGGAGTGGCTGCGCGGCTGGGTGGCGGCCGCGTCCACCCGGCTCGGCCGCGACGCGCGCGTCGAGCACGAGATCGACGACTACCTGAGCCGCCGGCTCGCCCAGGCCGCGGCCGGTGAGCTGACCGTGACCGTGCACCACACCGACCTGCTCGCGCTGCCGGGAGAGGCCGCCTGATGATGCAGAAGATCCTGTCCTGGGTGAAGCCGGTCGCGGGTGCCGCGATCATCGCGCTGCTGTTCTGGCGGCTCGGGTCGGTCGCGTTCCTGGACAGTCTGCGCGTGCTGACCTGGCCGACGCTGCTCGCGGCCGCCGGCATCGGGCTGCTCACCACGGTCTTCAGCGCGTGGCGCTGGTGCCTGACCGCGCGCGGCCTCGGCATCCGGCTCCCGCTGCGCGGCGCGATCGCGGACTACTACCAGGCGCTGTTCCTCAACGCCACGCTCCCCGGCGGCCTGCTCGGCGACGTCGACCGCGCGGTCCGCAACGGCCGCGACACCGGCGACGTGGGGCGTGGGGTCCGGGCGGTGGTGCTCGAACGTACCGCCGGGCAGATCATGCTCTTCGCGGTCGGCGCCGGGGTGCTGATCGCGCACCCGGGGCTCGCGCTCGCGGTCGCGGACATGGTGTCGGTCTCCCCGGCCGTGCTCGCCGCGATCGCCACCGTCGCCGCGCTGGCCTGCGGGTTCGTGGCGATCAAGCTGCGTCGCAACCCCGGCCGCGTGCACCGCGCCTGGCGCACCGCGACCGGCGACATCCGGCAGGGCCTGCTCGCCCGGCGCAACTGGCCGGGCATCCTGCTCGCGTCCGCGATCGTGCTCGGCGGCCACATCGCCACGTTCCTGCTCGCGGCGCGCGCGGCCGGTTCCGTCGCCCCGGCCCGCACGCTGCTCCCGCTGCTGGTCACGGCGCTGCTGGTGATGGTGCTGCCGGTCAGCATCGGCGGCTTCGGCCCGCGCGAGGGCTTCCTGGCCTGGGCGTTCGCGACCGCCGGGTTCAGCGCGACGCAGGGGCTCACGGTGGCGGTCGTCTACGGGCTGTTCGCGCTGGTCGCGAGCCTGCCGGGCGTCGTGGTCCTGGCGATCCGCCTGGTGGCCCGCCACCGCGCACCGGAACCGGCCGCTCCGGTCCCCACGCCGGCTCCGACGCCCGTCTCGACGTCGGCCCCGGCCGAGCCGCTGATCGTGACGGACGTGGCGACACCCCGGACGCTCAAGACCCTGGAGCCCGCGGCGGTCTGACCACATTTCCCCGCTTCCAGCGGACGATCAAGACCTCGATCAAGACCTCGATCTTCCCGCTTCCGGCGTGGCCCAGCCCGTTTGCTCCCGCGGGCAAACCCGCGGCGGCCTCCGCCGCCGCTCCGGTCGCCGCGTCGGAGCCGGTGACGTTGTTGCTCACGAGAGAAGCGCCGCCGGTTCAGTTCCGCACGATTCGCACGTTTGAACCGCACTCCGGTGTTCGGGGTGCGGTTTCTTCCTTGATCGGGGTGTGCCCGAAGTCGTTCCAACGACGTGGGGGACGCCACGATCATGATGTCCCGTGCTCAGAGGGGGATCGACGATCCGTGGTTAGTCGTCCGGGCCGCCGGTAGAAACGAGACGTCCTGACGGGTGAGGAAGCCGGCTGTCGCGCACCGGCCCGTCGTCACGACGCCTGATTGCGTTACCGACGAGAGGACGACGATGAGCAGTACACCGGTGCCACGGGGGATCGCGCTGCTGGGTCTCGCGAGCTCGATGTTCCTGGTCGTCCTGGACGCCGCGATGACGAACCTGGCCGGTCCGGACATCCGCGAGGGCCTCGGCCTGTCCGCGGCCGAGCTGACGCTGGTGGCGAGCAGCTACCTGGTGCCGCTGGCCGGGCTGCTGCTGCTCGGCGGCCGGCTCGCGGACGTGGTCGGCGGCCGGCGGATCTACGTCGCCGGCATGGCCGTCTACCTGGTGGCGACCGCGTTCTGCGCGCTCGCCGTGAACGGCCCGATGCTGATCGCCGGCCGGATCGGGCAGGGCATCGGCGGCGCGATCGTGATCCCGTCCGCGCTGGCGCTCGCGCTCGCCATCTCCACGACGCCGGCGGCCCGTACCCGTACCGTCGGGATCTGGGGTGCGACCTCCGGCGCCGGCGGGCTGCTCGGCTTCCTGCTCGGCGGCGTGCTCACCCAGGCGTTCGGCTGGACGGCGGTGTTCTGGGCGCCGGTCCCGATCGGTCTGCTCAGCATGGCTCTGGTGCTGCGGTCGGTGCCCGCGGTGTCGGGGCGGCCGGGCCGGATCGACGTGCCCGGCGCGATCACGATCACCGGCGGCATCTCCGCGATCGCCTACGGCGTGGTGTCCGCGTCGGAGTCGCGGTGGAGCGAGCCCGGCTCGTTCATCGCGATCGCGGCCGGCCTGGCGTTCCTGGCCGCGTTCGTGGCCGTCGAGCTCCGCGCCGCGAATCCGCTGGTGCCGCTCGAGGTGTTCCGGCGCGGCCCGGTCATCCGGGCGAGCGTGGTCGTGATGGCGCTCGGCGGCGTCTTCGGCAGCATGTTCTTCCTGCTTCCGCAGTACCTTCAGCAGGTGGTGGGCCTGGAGGCGCGATCGGCCGGCCTCGCCCAGGCCCCGCTGCCCCTCATGATCATCGTCGGCAGCGCGCTGGCACCCGTGGTCGCGCGGGCGATCGGCCTGGCCCGCGCCTGCACGGCCGGCCTGTTCCTGCTGCTCGCCGGCTTCGCCTGGCTGATCTTCAACCCGGCGGACGACCGTTACTCCGTGCACCTGGCCGGCGCGTTTGTCCTGCTCGGCGCCGGGGTCGGGATCGGCCTGGTGAACGCGATCGCGATCGCGGTCCGAGACGCCACCGAGGGGGAGTCCGGCCTGCTCAGCGGCCTGGTCAGCGCGGCACAGCAGGTGGGCGCGGCGGCCGGCGTGGCGATCCTGGGCGGAATCGCGATCGGGGCCGGCGGCGAACTGAACTTCACCACCGCGTTCGTCAGCCAGGCGGTCCTGGTCCTGATCGCGTTCGGGCTGTCGCTCATCCACGGCGCCCGGACGGAGCGCACCGAAGCCGTCGCGTACCTCGAACGGGTCTGACCTCTCGTGCCGTCCCCGGTCCCGGCCGGGGACGGCACCCGGCAACCACAGCGAAGGACCTCCATGACAATCGGTCACGTTCTCCGGCGCGTGCGCGCCGGCACGGCGCACGGCGTCTGGCTCGATCCCGCGTTCCAGGCCCCGCACACGATCGGCGTGAGCAGCCCGGACTTCGCCGACGGCGGTCCGATCCCGGAGTCGCACGTGGCGCGCGGTGGCAACGTCTCGCCGGAGCTGTCCTGGACCGCGCCGCCGCACGGCACCGCGCAGCTGCTGCTGATCCTCGAGGACGCGGACGTGCCGTTCCCGCGCCCGCTGATCCACACGGTCGCGCTGCTGCCCGCGGAGACGCGCACGATCGCCCGTGGCGGCCTGCGCCCGGGCAACCCGTCGGTGCGGTTCCTGCGGGCGAGCCTGGGCCGGACCGGGTACGCGGGCCCGATGCCGCCGCCCGGCCACGGGCCGCACCACTACGAGTTCACGCTGTACGCGCTGGACCGCCCGTTCCCCGCGGGCGTGCGCTCGATCCGCGCGGTCCGGCGGGCGATCGACGGTCTCGTCCTGGCGCGTGGCCGCCTGACCGGCACCTACGAGCGGTGAACCATCGGTTGCGACAGCCGGTGCAGCTTGTCGTAGCTCTCGGTGCCGGGCTCGGCCGTGTAGACCAGCAGCCGATGTGACTGCGCCTGGTCGAGCATGGTCTGGCAGTGCAGCACCAGCGGGCCGAGCTCCGGGTGGATCAGGTTCTTCACCTCGTCCGGCCGGACGCCGATCTGGTGGCGGTCCCACAGCCCGCGGAACTCCTCGCTCTCGGCGAGCAGGAGGTCGGCGAAGTACGCCGCCTCGGAGTCCGGCCCGCGCAGCGTGACGAGGCGGCGCAGGCCGGCCGCGTACATCCAGGACAGCGGTGCGTGGTCCTCGGGCACGTAGATCCGCCGGCTGCCCGGGTCGGCGAACCACCGGTAGCCGCGGCTGCGCATCGGCCCGGTGTACGCGGTCGCGTCGCCGAAGACCGCGACCCCGAGCGCGGTCTGCCGCAGCGTCTGGCCGAGCTCGGTGACGATCTCCGCGGGCGTGTCGTCGAGCCGGTCCAGCACGCGCAGCAGCCCGGGGCTGACGTGCTCGCCGGTCATGCCGCGGGCCGGCGGCTGGTGCCCGGTGAGCCGGAACAGGTGATCCCGCTCGTCCAGCGTGAGCCGAAGGCCCTGCGCCATCGACGCGACCATCTGGGTGGACGGCCGCGGCCCGCGCTCACGTTCCAGCCGCTCGTAGTAGTCGATCGACATGTGGCACAGCGCGGCCACCTCCTCGCGCCGCAGCCCGGCGGTCCGCCGGTTCTGCCCGCGCGGAAGTCCGACGTCCTCGGGTTGCAGCGCCTCCCGGCGCTTCCGCAGAAACTCCGCCAGCCCGCCTCGATCGATCAGCATGGCGTCTTTTGTACCGTCTCGCCCCAACCCCATCCACGGATCGCCGATCCCCCCTTCCGGCCGGAGGGTTCAGACCAAGAGCTCGAAGAGCGAGGAGCACCAGCGGGTGTACGGCTCCGCGGTGCCCTCCCGGGTGGGATGCACGCGGTTGGCGAGGATCAGCACGCCGAGGCCCCGGGACGGTGAGAGCCAGAGCCGGTTCCCGACATATCCGGTGTGCCCGAAGCCGGGAAGCGCGGCGGAACCGAGGCCGGGCCGGGGCGCGACAACCCACCCGAGGCCGAAGCGCGCACCCGGGGCCGACGGCGTGCAGGCCTCCGGACACGGGTTTCGGAGCCAGGCCTGCGCGGCGGCCGTGACCAGCGCGAGCGTGCCGAACGCGCCGGCCTGACCGGCGACACCGCCCATCGCGGCCGCGTTCTCGTCGTGCACCTCGCCCACGATCAGCCGCCCGCGCCACGGGTCGTGCTCGGTGGCGACCGACTCCGACGGCGGTGCGCCGAACCGCAGCCCGGTGCGCTCCGCGGCCAGCGTGCCCAGCGTGCGGCCGGTCAACTCCTCCACGACCTGCCCGAGCAGCATGAATCCGAGGTCGCTGTAGACCTCGTCCGGCGGGCCGAGCGGCGTGCCGAGCACGGCCGCCAGGATCGCGTCCCGGCCGGTGGCGGTGCGGAAGAACGGGACGGAGGCGGGCAGGCCGGCCGTGTGGGTGAGCAGCGCGCGGATCGTCGCGCGGCCCACCGCGTACCCCCGCGCGGGTGTCCATAGTTCTTCCAGCGGCGTCTCCAGGTACGGGACCGCGGCGAGCACCTCCGGCAGCGTGACCAGGACCTTCGTCAGGCTGGCCAGGTCCCACCAGTCATCGATCCCGACCGGGCGGCCGGTGGCCAGGTCGGCGGTGCCGTGCGCTACGCGAGTGAACACCTCGTCCGGGCCGAACACGGAGACCGCGGTGGCCGGCGCCGGCGATCGCGCCACGATGTCGTGCATTGAAGACCCCACGTGGACAGGTATAGCGGAGGCACTATTTTGGTCCGGTGACGCACCTCTGCATCGACTTCGGCACGTCCAGCACGGTGGCGGTGCTGGCGGGCCGCCAAGGGGTACGCCCCGTGTTGATCGACGGCCTGCCGTCGCTGCCGTCCGGCGTCTGCGCCGACCCGGCCGGACGCCTGGTGACCGGCCCGGAGGCGGCGCACGCCGCCGCGACGGCCCCCGAACGATACGAGCCCTACCCGAAACAGCGCATCGACGAGAAGTCCGTGCTGCTCGGCGGCGTGGAGTACGCGGTCGCCGACCTGATCGCCGCCGTGCTGCGCCGCGTGGTCGGTCAGCTGCCCGCGCCGCCGCAGCGGGTCACGCTCACCCACCCGGCCGCCTGGGGAGCGCAGCGCCGCGAGGTGCTGTGGGAGGCGGCCGCACGCGCCGGGCTCAACTCGGTGCGCCTGGTCAGCGAGCCGGTCGCGGCCGCGGCCCACTTCACCGCGACCGCGGGCGACACGCTGCCGGCCGGCGGTGCCGCGCTGGTCTGCGACGTGGGCGCGGGCACGGTCGACGTCTCCGTGGTCCGCCGCACGCCGACCGGCTTCGAGGTGCTGACCACGACCGGCCTGGCGGACGGCGGCGGCCTGGACCTGGACGCCGCGATCGTCGCCCACCTCGGCACGGTCTACGCGTCCCGGCACGGCGGCGCCTGGTCGCGGCTGGTCGCGCCGTCCGTGCCCGGCGACCGGGCCGCGTCCCGCGCGTTCTGGACCGGCGTGCGGACCGGCAAGGAGACGCTGTCCCGGTCCCCGGGCACGCACATCCACCTGCCGATCATCGAGCAGGAGGCGCCGCTCGGCCGCGAGCAGTTCGAGATGCTGGCCCGCCCGGTGCTCGACCGGACCGTGGACGCCGCGCGCGCGGTGCTGCGCGAGGCGCGGGTGGAGCCGTCCGCGCTGTTCGGCGTGTTCCTGGCCGGTGGCGGCAGCCGGGTGCCGCTGCTGGCGTCGATGCTGCACCGCGCGCTGGGCGTGGCGCCGACCGCGGTCGAGTCGCCGGAGCTGGCGGTCGCGGCCGGCGCGGTGACGGCCGAGGACGTGAGCGGGCCGGACGCGGAGCTGACCGTGAAGGCGCCCCGGCCGATGGACCGCACCAAGATCTACGCGGCGGCACAGATCCCGGTCGGCAAGCCGGTCAAGCGGAGCCGGCGGAGGCGCCGGCGGGCGGTGTTCCTGGTCGTGGCCGCGCTGGTGGTCGCGGCGGCCGGTGGGGCGGCGGCCGCGGCGTGGCCGTCCGGCGACGAGGACGGCGGCAAGCCCGACGGCGACTCGGTGGTCACGGAGAACGGCTGGAACGGCGAGTTCTTCATGCAGATCGACAGCGCGAGCCGGGACCAGGCCACCGGCCGGCTGCTGCTGCGGGTGCGTCAGGCGAGCCTGGGCCAGAACCGGCAGACGATCGACGGCACCGGGCGGTGGGTGAACGTGCGCGTCGACCCGGACGCGGAGGTGTGGCGCGCGGACCGGTCGCCGAGCGACGTCGACGAGCTGTTCGCGGATCTGGGTGCGCGCGCCGACCGCAAGCGCGGCTTCACGCTCACCTTCAACCCGCGTGGCGAGGTCACCACGGTTCAGTGGCTCTGATTCGTCGCGGCCGCGCGTTCCAGGGTCGCGCGGAACGCACGGGCGGCCGGTGACGCCGCGCCCGCGGTCCGCTGCGCCGTGAAGATCGTGCGGCGCGGCGCCGAGGGCAGCTCCACCAGCCGGCACGACGTGGACCGCCCGGCCCAGACCAGGTCCGGGATGAGCGCGACCGCGTTGCCGGACTCGACCAGCCGGATCTGCGACTGCAGGTCCGCGGTCTCGTAGCGCACGTCCGGCTCGAACCCGGCGACCCGGCAGGTCTGCAGCGCGAAGTGCCGGGACGCGGTGCCGTGCGGCTCCATCACCCAGGGCATGTCCCGGGCGTCGCGCAGATCCGACACCGGCTTCAGTGAGGCCGCCTCCGGTGGCAGCGCGAGCCGGATCGCGTCCGTGGTGAGGTCGCGCCGGTCCAGGCCCGGGTGGTGCGGTGCGGCGTGCGCCGGGTACTGCTCCGCGACGACCATGTCGAAGTCGCGCGCCCAGGTCTCGCGGAGCGCCTCCTCCGGCTCGCGCTGCACCATCTCCACGCGGACGTCCGGGTGGTGCAGGGCCATGGTCTTCAGCGCCACCGGCATGAGCGCGAGCGCGGCCGACTGGAACACCGCCACCCGCACGCGGCCGCTGACCCGGGTCAGCGAGGCCTGCAACGCGGCCTCGGCGCGCTCGAGCGTGTCGAGCACCTCGCCGGCGGACGCGACCAGCACCTCGGCCTGCGGGGTGAGCTGCAGTCGGCGCCCGGACTTGCGCAGCAGCGTCATGCCGGTCTCCTTCTCCAGCTGGCTGAGCTGCTGGGAGACGGCGGACGGGGAGAAGTTGAGGGCCTCGGCGACGGCCGCGATCGTGCCCCGGATGGCGAGCTCCCGCAGCAGCACGAGACGGCGAATCTCCAGCACAGCGCCCACTCCTTGGAAGACAGTTAAGCAGCCTTGAAGAATACCCGTCACAAACGATCGCTTTTCCTAATGCAAGAGCGGACTGAAACTGGGCATCTCACGTCATGGAGGGAACCAGCCAGATGAACGCCACCGACCCGAAGCTGAGCGCCGAGGCCGTAACCCTGGTCCGGCGCTGGCTGCGTGAGGCCGAGACGTACCCCGTCTCCGGCTCCGCCGCACAGCTGGCCGGCGTGCTGCGCGACCCCAAGGGCCTGTCGTTCGCGGTCGGTTTCGTCGACGGCGTCGTCCGGCCGGAGGATCTTCAGGTCAGCGCCCGCGCGCTCAGCCGCCTGTCCCGCGACGTGCCGTCGTTCCTGCCCGCGCCGCTGCGTGCCGCGGTCAAGGCCGGTGGTGCTCTCGCCCCGGCCATGCCGGGCGTGGTGGTGCCGATCGCGCGCCGCGTGCTGCGCGAGATGGTCGGCCACCTGATCGTCGACGCGACCGACGCACGCCTCGGCAAGGCCATTGCGAAGATCAAGGGTCAGGGGGTACGGCTCAACGTCAACCTCCTCGGCGAGGCCGTGCTCGGCCGGGGCGAGGCGTCGCACCGCCTGAAGGAGACCGAGCGGCTGCTGGCCCGGCCGGACGTCGACTACGTCTCGATCAAGGTGTCCGCCACGGTCGCGCCGCACAACCCGTGGGCGTTCGACGAGGCGGTCGCGCACATCGAGACCGAGCTGACGCCGCTGTTCACCCGCGCGCTGAACGAGCACAAGTTCATCAACCTGGACATGGAGGAGTACAAGGACCTCGACCTGACCATCGAGGTCTTCACGCGCCTGCTCGACCGGCCGGAGTTCCTGTCCCTCGAAGCGGGGATCGTGCTCCAGGCGTACCTCCCGGATGCCCTGAGTGCCATGATCCGGTTGCAGGAGTGGTCCGCGGCGCGGCGCGCGCGAGGTGGCGCCGGCATCAAGGTGCGCCTGGTCAAGGGCGCGAACCTGCCGATGGAGCAGGTCGAGGCGTCGCTGCACGGCTGGCCGCTGGCCACCTGGGGCAGCAAGCAGGAGTCGGACACGAACTACAAGCGGGTGCTGGACTACGCGCTGCACCCGGACCGGATCGGCAACGTGCGGCTCGGCGTGGCCGGCCACAACCTGTTCGACGTGGCGTACGCGTGGCTGCTCGCCGGCGAGCGCGGCGTCCGGGACGGCATCGAGTTCGAGATGCTGCTCGGCATGGCGCAGGGGCAGGCGGAGGCGGTTCGGCGCGAGGTCGGCGGCCTGCTGCTCTACACGCCGGTGGTCGAGCCGGCCCAGTTCGACGTGGCCATCGCCTACCTGATCCGGCGCCTGGAAGAGGGCGCGAGCAGCGAGAACTTCATGTCCGCGGTGTTCGAGCTGCATTCTTCCACCGCTCTCTTCGAGCGGGAGCGTGCTCGCTTCGAGGCCTCGCTCGCGGCGCTGGACTCGTCGGTGCCGCCGGCCCACCGGGTCGCCGACCGGCACGCCGTGGTCCCGGTCGCCACGATCGGGCACTTCCAGAACACGCCGGACACGGACCCGTCGGTGCGCGCGAACCGCGACTGGATGCGGGCCGCTGTGACAAAGGCCGAAAAATCCGACATCGGTACGGCGGGGATCGACGCGGCCCGGATCGACTCCACGGCCGCGCTCAACGACCTCCTCGAGAGGGCCGGCGCCACCACCTGGCGCACCGTTTCCGGTGACGACCGCGCCAAGGTGCTGCACCGCATCGGCGAACGGATCGAGGCCAACCGCGCCGCGCTCATCGAGGTGATGGCCGCGGAGGCCGGCAAGACCGCGGACCAGGCCGACCCCGAGGTCTCCGAGGCCGTCGACTTCGCCCACTACTACGCGGACCTGGCCCGCGAACTCGACTCCGTGGACGGCGCCACCTTCACGCCGGCCGGCATCACGCTGGTCACACCGCCGTGGAACTTCCCGGTCGCGATCCCGGCCGGTGGCGTGCTCGCCGCGCTCGCGGCCGGATCCGCCGCCGTGCTCAAGCCGGCCGGCCCGGCCGAACGCTGCGGCGCCGTGCTCGCGCAGGCGATCTGGGAGGCGCTCGACGACGCCGGAGTCTCCCGCGACGTGCTGACGCTGGTCCAGGTGGACGAGGGCACGCTCGGCGCGCGACTGATCGCGCACCCGCGCATCGACCGCACGATCCTGACCGGCGCGTACGAGACCGCGGAGCTGTTCCGCTCGTTCCGCTCCGACCTGCCGCTGCTCGCCGAGACCTCCGGCAAGAACGCGATCATCGTGACGCCCAGCGCGGACCTGGACCTCGCGGTCAAGGACGTGGTCCACTCCGCGTTCGGTCACGCGGGCCAGAAGTGCTCGGCCGCGTCGCTGGTCGTGCTGGTCGGCTCGGTCGCCCGCTCCAAGCGGTTCCGCACCCAGCTGCTGGACGCGGTCTCGTCGCTCACGGTCGGCTACCCGTGGGACCCGTCGTCGCAGGTCGGCCCGGTCATCGAGCCGCCGGCCGGCAAGCTGCTCGACGGCCTCACCACGCTCGGCTCGGGCGAGTCCTGGCTGATCGAGCCGCGCCGGCTCGACTCGTCCGGGAAGCTGTGGAGCCCGGGCGTGCGGGACGGTGTGCGGCGCGGCTCCGCGTACCACCACACCGAGTACTTCGGGCCGATCCTCGGCATCATGACCGCGGACACGCTCAGCGAGGCGATCGACATCGTCAACGAGGTGGAGTACGGCCTGACCTCCGGCATCCACTCGCTCGACGTGGCCGAGCTGCGCACCTGGCTGAACCGCATCCAGGCCGGCAACCTCTACGTCAACCGCGGCACCACCGGCGCGATCGTCCGCCGCCAGCCGTTCGGCGGCTGGAAGCGCTCGTCGGTCGGGCCCGGCACCAAGGCCGGCGGCCCGAACTACCTGATCGGGCTCGGCTCCTGGAACTCCCGCCCGGCCACCGCGGTCGACGAGCCGAGCGCGCGCGTCCGCAACCTGATCGGGCGTGCCACGGCCGTGCTCACCGGCGACGAGGTCGCCTATCTGGAACGCGCCGCCCGCAGCGACGCCAACGCGTGGGCCACGCACTTCGCGCCGTCGGACGTCTCCGCGCTGTCCGCCGAGCGCAACGTGCTGCGCTACCTGCCGGTGCCGGTCGACCTCCGCCTGGAGGCCGGCGGCTCGGTCGCGGAACTGGTCCGGCTGATCGCGGCCGGCACGCTGGCCGGCGCGGACCTGACGGTGTCGTCCGCGACGCCGCTGCCGGAGGCGCTGGGCATCGCGCACACGGTCGAGCCGGCCGACGCGTGGACCTCGCGTCTCGGCCCGGGCCGCGCCCGGCTGGTCGGCGGCTCCGTCGCGGACGTGGTCGTCGCCACGGACGGCCGTCCCGACCTCGGCGTCTACGGTGGTCCGGTGACCGAGTCGGGCCGGATCGAACTGCTGCCGTTCCTGCGCGAACAGGCGATCAGCATCACCGCCCACCGCTTCGGCAACCCGGACGGCATCGCGGACCGCGCCCTCTAGAAACCGTCCGGAGGTGCGGTTCGCGCGCGAACCGCACCTCCGGACGGTCACCGGCCGCTCTTGGGCCGCCGTGATCGGGCACGATCGGGCGGCTTCCGGTGATCCAGGCGTCATTCATGGATCGTTCGCCGCGGCGCCGAGCAGCCAGTCGCGGAATCTCCGCTCCCACTCGGCGCATCGTGGCGTCAGCTCGCCGCGCTGAACAACCCGCCCTGGTTCGGGCGGTCGCGCGAGTTCATCCGTCGATCAGTGCACGGAGTGCCGCGACGTGGCGGGCGTAGGCGGCCTTGCCGTCCGTGGTGAGGCTGACCCAGGTCTTGACGCGGCCACGGCCGGTCGGCTTCGCGATCGTGACGTAACCGGCCTCCTGCAACACCTTCAGGTGCTTGCTGACCACCGAGTCGGCCACGCCGAGCATGTCGCGCAGCGCGGCGAACTCCGCGCTGATGGTGGCGTCGAGGAACGCGCAGATCCGCAGCCGGTGCGGCGCGTGGATCGTCTCGTCGAACGGCTCGGTCACGCGCCCGCCCGCAACTGGGCGCGCAGCGCGGCGTCGAACCGGCGGCCGACCACGACGGCCGCGACGAACGCGAACGCGGCGATGCACCAGATCAGCCAGTCCAGGCCGGTGTAACTGCCGATCGCCCAGGCCGTGATCGCGGTGATGCCGACCAGCGCGCCCGTCGCCTTCGCCCAGCGGCCGGCACGGCCCGCGTCGAGGCCGGAGACCCAGACACCGGCCCGGCGTTTGTAGACGTGTGCCAGCCCGAGGCAGACCAGGATGAACGCCAGGGCGGAGGCGAGCCGGACGACGGTGTTGCCGAAGCCGTAACCGACGACGAACCCGGCGGCCGCGAGACCGAGGACCGGGTGGTACCACCACGGCGTCACCAGCCGGTCGGCCAGCGTCGATCGTGCCTCGGAGATCGCGGCGAGTTGCGCGGCAGGATCGTTTTCCACGACGGAAACTCAATCACATTCCGTCTTGGAAAGTCAATGGCCCGCCGGCGATCCCGTCATTCCGGCCGTCCGCCCGCGCGTGATTGACTGAGGCGTGCGGGATGATCATCCGATGTCCACAGTGCCGCCCGGCGACCCCGCGGTCTCGCGGACGGTGCGTCACGTCAGGGCTGCGTGGTGAGCCGGGAGGAACTGGTGGTCGCGTGGGGGCGGGGCTGGGCCCGGTCCCGGCGCGTTCCGGCCGTCATCACGATCCCGGGCGGCCTGCTGCTCGACGTCGGCCGGCCCGGCCACCGGATCCGCTACCTGCTGCACACCTGGGACGAGCCCTACCTGCGCGAACTCGGCCACGAGATCACCACCCCCGGCGCCTGGATCAAGCTCGACGGCAGCGCCCGCGACCTGCGCGCCGCACTCCCGCCACACTGGCGCATGTTCGAGTCCAACCAGCTGATGACCGCGCCCCTGACCGCCGCCACGGTCCGCGCCCCGCGTCCGTTCAAGGTCACGGTCGAGGCCGACCACGCCGGCGTCCTCACCGCCACGGCCCGCCACGACCGCACCGGCGACCTCGCCTCCTCCGGCCGGCTCGCCCCCGGCGGCGGCTGGGGCGTCATCGACCAGGTCGAGACCACCCCCGAGTACCGCCGCCGCGGCCTCGGCACCGTCGTCATCCAGGCCCTCAGCGACCACGCCGCCCGCCGCGGCATCCGCACCGGCGTCCTCGCCGCCACCGACGACGGCCAGGCCCTCTACCGCACCCTCGGCTGGACCATCGCCACCGAACTCGCCGCGGCCTTCATCCCCGAGCCCTGACCCGCCGGGCGGCGGAACTCAGGACGGTGGTAGCGAACCCGCAGACGATCACGTGTCGCAAATCGTTGTTCAGTCGGCCGGATGGCAACGATTTGCGACACGTGATCGGCTTCTGGTCGTCCAGCCCGGCTTGATCTTCTCCCTGCGGGATCTTCCGGCCGCAGGGCCTTTCGATATTCCCGCTTCCGGCATGGCCGAGTTCCGCATGCTCCCGCGGGCAGCGGGCGGCCTCCCTGCACGTGCCGTGGGTGGCGGGGAAGAACCCGCCCGTCGGGCCGGCACCCACGACCGTCGGTCCGGCACCCACGACCGTCGGTCCACGCTGCCCGCTGCCGCTCGGCTACGGGGCCGCGAGCGGCATCGGACCGGCTGCCAGAACGACGTCCCCACATCACTCGTCTCCGTCGCCAGGGGATCGGCCGGGTGGTCGCCAACGCCGGCCGTACCCACGTGAGGAGCGGTCATCCCGCTGAATCCATGCGAGGGAATGCCACGTCAGACAACGAGGAGGTACGCCTGCGGCACCTTCTCCGGCGCCTCGGGCTGCCGGACCGCGGTGGTGTGCGGCCGGAACCCGGCGTCGGCCAGCAGATCCGTGACGACGGCGGGATCCCAGCGGTACGCGTCGAGTGACAGGCCGCCGTGGCCGTAGGCGCGCTCGACCCGTACCGTGGCCGGGGTTGATGGGGTGGTGGCCTGGAAGGCCAGAAGCAGCGGACCGGTCGGCCGCACCACCCGGCGGAACTCCGCGAACAGCGCCGGCACCAGCTCGCGTGGCGTGTGAATGATCGAGTACCACGCGATCGCGCCGGCCAGCTCACCGTCCGCGACGAAGGACAGCCGGTCGATCGACCCGACCTCGAACCGCGGCCCCGGATGGCGGCGCCGCGCCTCCGCGATCATCGCGGGCGACAGGTCCACGCCCAGCACGTCCGTCCGGCCCAGCTCGCGCAGGTGCGCGGCGACCCGCCCGGGCCCGCACCCGAGATCCCCGACAGGGCCGTGACCAGCGAGTTCGGCGAAGACGGCTAGCATCGCCCGGTCCACCGGCCGGGCTGCGAGATCGTCCGCGAGCGCGTCCGCGTAGCCGGCGGCGACGGTGTCGTAGGAGGCCCGTACCGCAGCGTGATGAGTAGTCACGCCGGGGACGGTACCGGGAGGGTGGCGGCGGGCATTTACGATGTTCGCGGCGAATCGCGAACCGGTGGAGGGAGGCGCATGGAGACCGGAGCTCTGGGCGGGGGCGGGATTCTGGATCCCGAGGGCGCCATGGATCGGATGCGTGCCTGGAAGGGCCGGATCGACAAGCTCGCGGCGGACACCCGGGTGATGAGCGAGCGGCTCGACGGCCTGCGCGTGACGGTCGCCGACGAGAACAATCTGTGCGAGGTCACGGTGGACAACACCGGTGCGCTGCTCGACCTCACGCTCAACCGGGGCATCCAGCGGGTCGCGCCGGAGGTGGTCGCCCGCACGATCATGGAGACGATCCGGAAGGCGAAGGGCCAGGTCGCGGACCGCTCGCAGGAGATCATCGCGGAGACCGTCGGCACCGAGTCCGCGGCCGCGCGCGCGATCGCCGAGCGGGTCGACCGCAAGCTGCGCCCCGAGCCGGACCCGGACGAGTGGGGGCCGGGCGCGGGTTACGACGGCCACGGCTGGCGGGGGTAAGGGATGGCATCCGGGCAGGGCTGGTCGGTCGACGCGGAGCAGATCCGCGCGCACGCCGGCAGCATCGACAGGGTTCGTGCGGGCTTCGGCCCGGTCAACGGCGCGAGCACGAACATCGCACAGAACGACGCGGCGTACGGGCTGCTCTGCGGCTGGATCTCCGGCATCCTCGAGGCGCGGCACGTCCGGCAGGACGAGATCGTGGCGTACGTCGAGGAGAACCTGCGGATCGCGGCCGACCTGCTGCGCAAGACCGCGGACGCGTACGAGGCGGCCGACACCGACGCCGAGTCGTCGATGAAGGGCATCGAAGGCAGGCTCCCCCGATGACCGACAATTCGCTGGTCGCCCCGGTCGAGTCGAGCCGCACCGGGTATACCGGGATTTCGCTGGCCGAGGGCTACGCCGACCTGGACGCGGCGATCCGCAGCGAGGGCTGGGTCGACGACCTGCTCGCCGGCGCCGCGTTCGGTCTGGACGCGGTCTCCACCGTGCTGGACCCGTTCAGCGCGCTGCTGGCCAGCGGCGTCAGCTGGGCGATGGAGTACTTCGAGCCGCTGCGCGAGATGCTGGACGCGCTCACCGGCATGCCCGACGTGATCGCCTCGCACGCGGCCACCTGGGACAACATGGCCGCCGCGCTCACTCAGATGTCCGTCGACCTGCAGTCGCACCTGGCCGGCGACGTGCCGGACTGGGCCGGGCACGCGGCCGAGGCGTACCAGACGCTGATGGGTCACAACGTGGCCGCGATCGCCGGGCTCGGCGGCGTCTCCGTCGCGATGGCGTCCGCCACCACGGCCGCGGGCAACCTGGTGACGTTCGTCCGCGAGGTCGTCCGCGACCTGATCGCGGACCTGGTCGCGCGCGTGATCGTCTGGGCGGTCGAGGCGATCTTCGTGGTCACCATCCCGGTCATCGCGGTGCAGATCGTGGCCGCGGTCGCGAAATGGGCCAGCCGGATCCTGGAGTACACGACCGCGCTGGTCACCAGCTACACGAACCTGTCCAAGCTGATCAACGGCTGAGGTTGTCACACCCCTGTGCCACGATGACGCCATGCGTCACGTGACCGACGGCGAACGCCGCGCCCGCCTGGCGGTGCGGCACGCGTTGGCCCCCGCCTTCCGGGCCGCGACCGTGGAGGATGCGACCCGCGCGGTCACGGTGCTGCACGCGACCGAGCCGCCCACGGTCTACCTGTCCTGCTGGGCGCGGGTCGACGGGTTCAAGCCCGCCGACCTGAACACGGCGCTGCACACCGGGCGCAGCCTGGTCAAGCAGCTGGCGATGCGGCGCACGCTGTTCGTCTTCCCGCGCGACCTGCTGCCCGCGGCGTGGTCGAGCGCGTCCGCCCGCGTCGCCACGGCCGAGCGCGTCCGGCTGGCCAAGGACGTGGTCGCGGGCGGGCTCGCGGCCGACGGCGGAGAGTGGCTGGACCGGGCGCGGGCCGAGGTCCTGGCGGTGCTCGCGGCCGCGCCGGAGGGCCGCACCGCGCAGGAGATCCGGCTCGCCGTGCCGATGATCGACGCCAGGGCCGGCGGCGTCACCGCCGCGTCGCGCGTGCTCAACCACCTCGGCTTGACCGGCGACATCGTCCGCGGGACGAACACCGGCGGCTGGCACGTGTCCAGGCCGCGCTGGACGCTGATGCGCGACTGGCTCGGCGAGACTCCCGGGTGGCCGGCCGCGGCCGACGGATACCGCGAGATCGTGCGGCGCTGGCTGTGGTCGTTCGGGCCCGGCACCGAGGACGACCTGGTCTGGTGGCTCGGCGCGACGAAGGCGGCGGTCCGGGCCGCGCTCGCGGCGGCCGGCGCGGTGCAGGTCTCGATGGACGGCGGCCGCACCGGCTGGCTGCTGCCGGACGATCTCGGCGAGGTGGCCGATCCGGGCCCGTGGGCCGCGCTGCTGCCGGTGCTCGACCCGACCGTGATGGGCTGGCAGGGCCGCGACTTCTACCTCGGCCCGCACAAGGAGTCGATCTTCGACACGCGCGGCAACGCCGGCACCACCGCGTGGGTCAACGGCCGCGTGGTCGGCGCCTGGGTGCAGGACCCGGCCGGCGTGGTCTCGACGTTGCCGGCCGAGCCGGTGTCCACGGTGGAGCGTGCGCTGCTGGACGCGGAGGCCGCCCGCCTCACGGACTGGCTCGGCGGCTTCCGCGTCTCCTCGGTCTACTCGTCGCCGCTGATGAAACGCCCCGACACCCGGTGAAGCGTCTCGACAGCCCGGCGAGGCGTCTGGACTTCCCGGCCTGAAGGCCAAGACCTTGAAGTTCTTCTTCACGCTTCCGGCGTGGCCGAGTTCCGAGTGCTCCCGCGGGCACCGGTCGTCGCCAGGGCTCCTTTTGGCGTAGGTCACAGCCGGACGCGGCCGGGAGGGTCCTCGCCGGTCGGCCATGAATGCAACGTGCCGGTAACCTTCGCTTTCCGGCGGATCTATTCCGCGAGTGAGAATGGTCTCGCGGGCACACCCATTCGGAGGTCGTCCGATGTGGTGGAATCAGTGGGAACAATGGCCCCACCGGTCACTGGAAAATCGCTGTGACCAGCGGCCAAAACCGCGGCGAAACAATTCAATGGGGTTACACTGCGCAGCTCACGCCCGTACCCGCGAAGGGTTTGAATGGTTTCGGCCCGCGTCCGGCGGCGCTGCGCGATGATTATGCTTGGCCCGGATTTTTTTGTCACCCGGGGGAGCCCATGAACAGTCCATCAGCACCCGTGACCTCGCAGAAACTCGATGGTGCGGTACTGAAAGTCGCCGGCGTGGTCGTGCTCGGCGCGATCATGTCGATCCTGGACGTGACCGTGGTCAGCGTGGCGCTGCCGACGTTCCAGGAGGAGTTCGGCGCCACCTACGCGCGCGTCGCCTGGACCATGACGGGATACACGCTGGCGCTGGCCACCGTCATCCCGCTGACCGGCTGGGCCGCCGACCGGTTCGGCACCAAGCGGCTCTACATGGCCGCGGTCGCGCTGTTCACGATCGGGTCCGTGCTGTGCGCGATGGCCGACTCGATCACCATGCTGATCGCGTTCCGGGTGCTGCAGGGCCTCGGCGGCGGCATGCTGATGCCGCTCGGCATGACGATCATGACGCGCGCGGCTGGCCCGGAGCGGATCGGCCGGCTGATGGCCGTGCTCGGCATCCCGATGCTGCTCGGCCCGATCCTGGGCCCGATCGTCGGCGGCTGGCTGATCGACGTGGCCACCTGGCACTGGATCTTCCTGATCAACCTGCCGATCGGCATCATCGCGCTGATCTACGCCTACCTGGTGCTGCCGAAGGACGCGCCGGAGCCGTCCGAGTCGTTCGACTTCCTCGGCATGCTGATGTTGTCGCCCGGCCTGGCCGCGCTGCTGTTCGGCCTGTCGTCGCTGCCCGAGGAGGGCACGATCAGCGCGACCCGGGTGTGGGCGCCGATGGTCGCCGGCGGGCTGCTGGTGATCGGGTTCGTGCTCTACTCGTTCACGCCGAAGCACCCGCTGCTCGACCTGCGCCTGTTCCGCAACCGGAACCTGGCCGTCGCCTCGATCACGATCACCGTCTTCATCGTCGCGTTCATGGGCGCCGGCCTGCTGTTCCCGAGCTACTTCCTTCAGGTTCGTGGTGAATCCACGCTGCACGCAGGTTTGCTCATGGCTCCGCAGGGCCTCGGCGCGATGGTGACCATGCCGATCGCGGGCGCGCTCGCGGACCGGGTGCCGGTCGGCCGCACCGTGCCGTTCGCGCTGATCCTGATCGCGCTCGGCATGTTCACGTTCACCCAGCTGGACGCGGACACGTCGTACCTGCTGCTCTGCGGCTCGCTGTTCGTGATGGGCCTCGGCATGGGCGGCACCATGATGCCGATCATGACCTCCGCGCTGAAGACCTTGACCAGCCACGAGGTGGCGCGCGGGTCCACGCTCGTCAACATCCTCCAGCAGATCGGCGGCTCGGTCGGCACCGCGATCATGTCGGTGCTGCTGACCAGTCACCTGGACGACTCCACGCCGGTGCCACTGCCGGACGGCGGGACGGTCACCGAGGCGCAGATCGCGATCGGCGCGCAGCTCAACCCCGCGTCCGCGCAGGGCACCGACCCGTCGCTGATCCAGCGCGGCCTGGACTTCGCGGCGGATTCGTTCGCGAGCACGTTCTGGGTCGCGTTCGCCCTGGTCGTCTTCACGCTGGTGCCGGCGCTGTTCCTGCCGCGCCGGCGCGAGGTCTCACACCTCGGCGACGACCAGCAGGCCGCGGCACCGATCATGGTGCACTGACCGATCATCCGGCGGTCCCCCGGGGTGAGGCCCCGGGGGCCGCGCGCTAGTGTCGCGCCCCATGGACGTCGGTCAGTTCTATGCCGCGGTCGCCGGCATCAACTTCACGCTCCTCGGCCTGTGGTGGGTCGCGGTCACCGAGCGCCGCCAGCTCCGCGAGGGCGGCCCCCGGGTGCGGCGGATGGCCTACACGGTCTCGCTGCAGTTCCTCATCCCCGGCGCGCTGTCGCTGCTCGCCCAGGTCGCGCCGGACATCGCGGCCGTCTGGCGGACCGCGTTCGCACTGGCCGGTGCGCTCGGCGCGGCCTCCATCCTGATGCTCTCGCCGGCCGTCGCCCGTGAGAACGAGATGACCCGCCGCGGCGCCCGCCTGCTGCGCATCTTCGGCATCCCGCTGTATCTGCTGATCGCGGTCTACGCGCTGATCCCGTTCCAGGGCATGTCGCTCACGCCGCTCCAGATCGAGGGCATCATGCTCTCCCTCCTGGTCTTCCTCGGCGCCCAGACCGCCTGGACCGTCGGCATGGCCACCCCACCCGACTCTCCGCAGGCCCTCGACGATCAGCCCCGCGTCGGCTGAGTCCCGGCACAGCCAACGGTCCACTGTGCCCCGGCTGCGCCGGAAAGCCTTCGATCAAAGGCTTTCTTCCCGCTTCCGGCGTGGTCACCTTCCGAGTGCTCCCGCGGGCAACGGTCGTCGCCAGGGCTCCTTCCTGCACGTTCCGCGGGCGGCCGGCAAAAACCGGGCGGTGGTCGATCGCCAGTGCGTTGCCCGGCAACGTCAGCCGGGAGTCTCCTCCGTGATCGGGGCGCCCCCGATGCTGTTGCGTGCGGCTTCGGTCCGACTCGACCAAAGCCTCGTGAAGCGCCGGCGATGAACCGGGTCCTGTTCGTTGTCGTTGCCGTCATGGCGATTCGCTCTCGTAGGTGGACGGTTGCTGACCGGCCGCCCTCTTCATCTCACCCCAGGCCGTGCCGATGGTGAGACTCCCGGTGAGAGGGGGTCTGGCAGGCCGTGTCTACGTCGCGGTCGAGTTCGTAGGCTCGGGTGTGTGAACCAGCGTCAGGAGATCCGGGACTGTCTCGTCACCAGGCGGGCGCGGCTGACCCCTGAGGCGGCCGGGCTCCCGCCTTCGACCAGCAGCCGGCGGGTTCCTGGGCTGCGCCGTGAGGAGGCTGCGGCGCTGGCGGGCAGCAGCGTGAGAACGAAAGGTGAGAGAGCATGAGCAGTGCGGACTTGAACAGCAATGCCCTGGCCCTGGACGCCCGGTTCGACGTCATCGTCTGCGGTGCCGGGTCAGCCGGTTCCACGGTGGCGGGACGGCTGGCGGCCGAGACCGGCCTGAGCGTCCTGCTGCTGGAGGCCGGCGGTGACGACGAGCGCGAGAACGTGCGGAATCCCTCGCTGTGGCCGACGAACTTCGGCACGGAGGGGGTGTGGAACTTCCTTACCGAGCCCGAGCCGCAGCTGAGTGGGCAGCCGGCGTATTTCCCGATGGGACGCGGGCTGGGCGGCGGCGGCAGCGTGAACGCGTGCGTGTGGGCGCGGGGGCACCAGGCCGACTGGGACTCCTACGCGCGCATCGCCGGTGACGATGTGTGGGACTACGAGCACGTCCTGGACATCTATCGCCGGGTGGAGTCCTACCGGGGCGACCCCGATGGACAGGACCCGCGCCGGGGCCGGTCCGGGCCGATGTGGATCGAGCAACTCCCCGACGACCACGGCTTCTTCGACGCTGTGCAAAAAGCCGCCGAAGGCAGAGGCATCCCGCGGAATGACAGCCTGAACGGCGCGCTGATGGAGCAGCAGGCCGGAACGGCGCGGCGCGATGCCAACATTCACGCCGGACGCAGGCAGTCCCCCTACCGTTCCTTTGTCGTCCCGCAGCAGAAGCGCGCAAACCTCACCGTGCTCACCGGCGCCGAGGTCGACCGGGTCGTCTTCGAGGGCGGCCGCGCCGCCGGGGTCAAACTCCTCGACGGCAGGGAACTGCACGCCGACCGGGAGGTGGTGTTGTCCCTCGGCGCGATCAACACGCCTGTGGTGCTCATGCGTTCGGGCGTGGGCGACCGGGACCAATTGGAGCAGAACGGCATCCCGGTGCGCCGGCACCTCCCCGGCGTCGGACGCAACCTGCACGACCACGTCAACGTGTCCCTGGTCTGGAGTGTGCAGGACGGCGTCGATCTGCCCTCCCCGCTGCAGGCCGCCACCGGCATCCTGTGGAACCTGACCGATCCGAAGGGGCCGGCAGTCGTGGTCTACGTGGAGGCCTCGGTCAGCGTCTCGCCCGTCACCGCCGCCGGCGGCGGCGTGCCCGAACAAGGGGTCACGTTCCTGACCGGCGTGCGTCTGCACAGCCGGGGCGAGGTCCGTCTGTCCGCCAAGGACGCCTCGCAGCCGCCGCTGATCCGTACGGGCTGGCTGAACGATCCCGCCGACATCCCTGCCCTGCTGGATGCGGTCGAGCGGGTCAGCGCGATCGCGGACTCACCGGAGCTGGCCGGATATCTGTCCGAGCGGGTCTTCCCGCCCCGGGACGCCGATCGCGAGGCCGTCATCGACTACCTGCGCCGCGGCACGCAGACCTTCTGGCACCAGAGCGGCACGGCGGCCATGGGCCAGGGCGAGGACGCAGTGGTCGACTCCCGGTTACGGGTGCGGGGAGTCAGCGGCTTGCGGGTGGTGGACGCCTCGGTACTGCCGCACGTGCCAGTGGCGAACACGATGGCCCCCAGTGTGGTCATCGGTATGCAGGGCGCCGACTTCATCGCTCAGGACCTCCTCTGATGGTGGCCGTAGCCGCGGCCAGGAGGCGATCGGCGGGAGGACCGGGCAGTTCGGCGGCCGTGGCCGCGGCGAAGGTGATCGTTGCCGGCGCTGTGGTCAGCGCCGGTTCAGCCAGGAGGAAGGATCGCGGCGGACGGCCTCCAGGCTGGTGAGGGCGGCGCCGATCGCGGCGGCGTCCGGGCCGAGCTGGGCGGGGCGCACGTCGATCGGGGCCCAGCGGCTGCTCAGCGCGCGGCGGTGCAGCTCCGTCGTGATCGGCTCGGTGAGCCAAGAGGCGAGTACCGCGTAGCTGCCGCCGAGCAGGATCGTGCCGACGTCGACGAGGTTGACCAGGTCGGCGAGGGCGATGCCGAGCGCGGTTCCGGCGGCGTTCAGTGCCGCGGTCATCTCGGGTGTGCCGGCGTCCGCGGCGGCCAGCAGGTCGCGGTGGCCGGCGGCGGCGCGCAGGACCTCGAGGCCGGCGTAGGTCTGCAGGCAGCCGCGTGCGCCGCAGGTGCAGTCGCGGCCGTCGGGGTGGACGGTGACGTGCCCGATCGCGCCGCTCCAGCCGCGTGCGCCGTGCAGCAGCCGGCCGCCGAGCACGATCCCCGCACCCAGATCGAGCGCGCCGGAGACGTAGGCGAAGTCGGCGCGCTCACCCGAATAGAGTTCCGCGAGCGCGGCGAGATTCGCTTCGTTCTCCACCCTGACCGGCACGCCCCCGATCGCCGAGGCGCCGCCACGGACGCGGCCGTCTGAAGGCGCGACCGATTCGGTCCCGGCCGCTTCATGCGCGGCTGCCGCGTGCGGGACTGCTTCGTGCGCGGCCGCCGGGTGCGCGGCTGTCGTGTGGGGTGCGGTGGTCTGGGGGCCGGCTGCCGCACTCGCGGTCGTGGCCGGCCGGGCGGCCGTCGTGAGCCGGGTGCCGAGCAGCGCTCCCGCGTCCACGTCGCGCCAGCCCAGTGGTGGTGCGAAGCGCACCAGGGACCCGTGCGAGACCGCCCCCGGCACCGCCAGAGTCACCCGGACGACCTCCAGCTGCGCCGCCTCCGCCTCCGCCATCACGGCGGCGGCGAGTTCGCTCAGCGCGCCGAGGAGGTCCGCGGCGGGGCCGTCGACGTGCGGCACCGGCCGGAACGCCAGGTGCCGCACGGTTCCGGTGAGGTCGACCAGGCAGGCGGCGAGCCGGTCCGCGCGGATGTCCAGGCCGAGGCCGGCGGGGCCACGGGACGACAGGGTCAGCCCGACCCGTGGCCGGCCCGCGCCCTGCGACCGGGCGGGCCCTGACTCGGCGATCAGTCGGCCGGCCAGCAGCTCCTCCACGATCCGGGTGATCGTCGGACGGGTCAGCCCTGTCTGATCGGCCAGTTCGATCCGTGAGATCGGCCGCTCCGCGAACATGATGTGCCGGAACGCCAGCGCGAGGTTGTGCGCGCGCAGACTCCGCTGCCGCGCGGGCGCGCCGACCGCCGGCCCGGCGGCTCCGCCGCGCGCCCCGGTAACGCCGTCCCACGACGCCGGCCCGGCCCCGCCGTGCGGTGCGAGGGCGCCGCCGTGCGGCGCGAGGTCCCCGGCGTGGGGTGTGGGGGCGCCGGCGTGTGAAGCGAGGTCGTCGTCTCCGGCGTGCGGTGCCAGGTCGCCGGCGGGCGGGGTGAGGTCGTCGGCGTGCTCGCCGGGGACGCGTCGCAACGGTGGTGTCATGCCGCGCCGGACAGCGCTGCCGCCTCGTCCGCGGACAGTTCGCCGTCCGCGACCACCACCGTGAACCGCCGCTCCACCCGTTCCCCCGGCTCCAGTCTCAGCGGTGCCCGCCAGGCCAGCGCCGATCCGACGCCCGCGTAGTCGCGCACCCGCACGAACCACGGATCGGCCCGGGTGACCGCGTCCGCGCCCGCGAACACCAGCGTCCACGATGGACCGGCCAGCGCCAGCCACGGTGCCGTCGCGCCGTGCAGGTCCGCGATCCGGTCGCCGCCCGGACCGAACGCGCGCGCCGGGGCGGTCGCGCGCCAGAACAGCCCGCCGTAGCCGGCGCCCTCCCGGCCCAGCACGGCCGGGCTGCGCAGCGTGACCGCCCGCCCGGCCACGTTGATCAGGGAGAACGCGACGTCCAGCGCCCACGCGGCGGAGGTCAGCGGTCGTGCGGCGAGCCGGCGGCGCTCGCTCAGCAGCGCGGTGCCGTCCATCCCGAGCCAGTCGATCAGGTGGGCGAACGAGCCCGGTTCCACCTCCAGCCAGTCCACGTGCAGCTGGGTGCCGTGGTTGTCCAGCCAGACCGGACCGTGGCCGGGCACGAACGTGCGTCCGCCCCAGAAGTTCGCGCCGTCCACCTCCGGCACCGCGATCCCGGCGCCGAGGTGGTGCCGGTGCGAGGCCGGCATCAGCTCGGTGACCACGGTGCCGCCGAGCGTGCGGACCGGGTGCAGGTAGGGGCGCGGTGACAGGCCGGACGGCAGCGACGTGCCCACGTGGTACTCAGCGACCGGGGGTGAGTCGCGCCCGATCGTGAGCGACGCGTCGACGGACGGAATCGCCTGCACCGCGATCACCTCTTCACCTCGCCGAGACCCGAAGCGCGGCCGTCGAGAGCTCCGCCGCCTCGGCCACGCCGAGCGTGCCGTCGGCGACGACCGTGATGATACGACGGGAGAGGGCCTCTCCGGCGGGCACGACCAGCGGCCGTTCCCAGGCCAGGCAGGATCCGACGCCCGCGTAGTCGCCGGTGCGCACGAACCACGGGTCCGCGCGGGTCCGCTCGTCCCCCGGCACGAACAGCAGTGACCAGCGGGTACGTCCGGTGCCGTGCCCGCAGAGCGCCAGCCAGTCCGCGGTGCGCCCGTGCAGCCACCGCACGCCCCGCCGGTCCGGCCCGAACGCGCCGGCCACCGAGGTGCCGGAGCCGTGGGACGGTGCCCGCCAGAAGAACCCGCCGTATCCTGCGCCGGGCCGGCCGTTGACGGCCGGGCTCGCGAACGACAGCGGCTCCGCGGTCGCGTTCTCCAGCGTGAACGTCACGTCCAGCGCCCAGCAGCCCCAGGCGGCCAGCGGCAGCACCGCGATCCGCCGGCGCTCGCGCATCAGCGGCCCGCCGTCCGCGCCGTGCCAGACGAGCCGCGCCTCGACCGCGTCCGCCGTCCGCGCTTCCCACCCGTCGTGCCGCTGCACGCCGTGGTTGTCCAGCAGCCGTGGCCCGGACGCGGGGACGAACGTGCGCCCGCCCCAGAAGTTGTGCCCGGCCAGGTCCGGCACGGCGATGCTGACACCGAGGTGGTGCTGGTGGTCGCCCGGCATCAGGTCGGTCACCGGCACGCCCGAGAGCGTGCGCACCGGGTGCAGGAACGGGCGTGGGGACAGGGTGCGGGGCAGCTCCGCCGGATCCCACACGTACTCGGCCACGTCCGTGTCGCCGCTGGTCAGCCGCACCGCATCGGTCACGGAGCCGCCACCCGCACCGGCCCGAAGTCGGCGTGCCCGCCCGCGCCGGCGGCGAACAGCCCGACGGTCGCGCCGGTCCAGAAGCCGGGCACCGGTGTGTACGGGATCTCCGCGTCACCGAACCGGCAGCTCGCGTCCGGTCCGATGCGGACGGTCAGCGCCACGGTGTCGGAGGTCCACGGCACCGGGGGCGCCAGGTCGCGTTCGGGCACGGCCGGTGCGGACGCGTCGAAGCCGCCGACCCCGCCCGCCGCGTCGGCCTCGGTGCCGCGACACACCAGCCAGGTGCCCTCCGCCGTGCGTTCCAGGCCGAGCCACGCGTACCCCCGGCCCAGGATCGTGATGCCCGCGCGCGCCGGGCCGTCCTCGCGCAGCCGCAGTTCGGTGCGGACGACTGACGGAGCGATCAGTCGCTGGCCGAGCACGGCGGGCAGCCGCCGCAGGTCGCCCGGATCCTCGTGCAGGAACAGCCGCAGTCCCGGGCGCAGCATCTCGTGCCAGCTCGGCTCCGGATTGCCCTGCCAGGTCCACTGCGGACCGAACTCGTCCGCGTCGAACGCATCGCTCGTCGCCGGTGCCCGATGAGCATGACCCGGCACGGGTACGGCGTGCGTGCGCACCGGCTCGCCGTCCGCGCCCAGCACCGGCCAGCCGTCGTCGCCCCACCGCATCGGCTGGAGGTGCACCACCCGCCCGCGCGCGGCCCGGTCCTGGAAGTGCACGAACCAGTCCCGCCCGTCCGGCGCCGTGACCCACGCGCCCTGGTGCGGCCCGTTCACGTCGGTGCTGCCCTGGGCGAGCACGGTGCGCGACTCGTACGGCCCGAAGAAGTCCTTGGCGCGGAACGCCATCTGCCACCCGGTGGGCACGCCGCCGGCCGGCGCCAGGATCCAGAACTCGCCGTCCCGCTGGTAGATCTTCGGCCCTTCCAGGCCGGAGCAGCCCTCGACCGTGTCCCCGTCGACGATCACCGTGCCGTCGTCGAGCAGCTCGCGCGCGTCCGGCCGCATGCGGTGCCCGGTCAGCCGATTGTTGACGCCGGACCGGCTCTTCGCCCACGCGTGCACCAGATAGGCGCTGCCGTCGCCCGCCCACAGTGGACAGGGGTCGATCAGCCCGCGCCCGGCCTTGAGGCACCACGGCTCGCTCCACGGCCCGCGCGGATCCTCCGCCGTGACCACGAAGATGCCGTGGTCCGGGTCCGGGTAGACGATCCAGAACAGGCCGTCGTGGTGCCGGATCGCCGGCGCCCAGACGCCGCCGCCGAGCGGGACGGTGTGCGGCATCCTGGGCAGCGCGTGACCGGCGATGGTCCAGCCGACGAGGTCGCGGGAGTGCAGGACCGGCAGGCCGGGCACGCGGTGGAAGCTGGACGCGGTCATCCAGAAGTCGTCGCCCACGCGGATCACGTCGGGATCGGACCAGTCGGCGTCGAGGATCGGGTTGCGGTAGACGGGAGCGCTCACCCTGCCACGCTAAATCGACATTTCTCATTAAGTCAACCCACGCAACTAACCACTTAGGCTGGAGTATTGACAAAGTTTTGGCAGTAATCGACGCTGTCCATCGATCGATGTTGACGTTCACATGGAGGTGGGCGGGATGG
This sequence comes from Catenuloplanes nepalensis, assembly GCF_030811575.1. Lineage (GTDB taxonomy): Bacteria > Actinomycetota > Actinomycetes > Mycobacteriales > Micromonosporaceae > Catenuloplanes > Catenuloplanes nepalensis. The sequence goes on from NZ_JAUSRA010000001.1 coordinate 2,490,621, forward strand.
ATCGTCGTGCGGTGCTGCTGGCCGCGGCCGGCTTGGGCGCGCTCTCCGCCTGCGGCCGTGGATTCGGTGGCGGCGGGGACGACGCGCCGGACGGTGCCGTGGTGCTGAACATGGTCTGGTGGGGCGACAACACCCGGGCGCAGAAGACGCAGGCCGCGCTGGACGTGTTCCAGCGCAAGAACGCCGGCATCACGGTCCGCACGGAATACCAGGACAGCGCGCCCTACAAGGACAAGCTCGCCACCCGGTTCGCCGCCGGTGACCCGCCGGACCTGATGGCGATGCGGATGGACAGCCTCCGGGAGTACGCGGATCGGGGCGCGCTGCTGGAGCTGACCGGGCTGAACATGGACGGGCTCGGCGAGAACGCCCGCGCGCTCGCCGCGGTCTCGGACAGGACCTACGGCGTACCCTCCGGTCTGAACAGCATCGGTTTCGTCGTCAACCGCACGCTGACCGATCAGTTCGGGGTGCGGATCCCGGACGGCGACACGTGGAGCTGGGACGATCTCGGCACGTTCGCACGCGCGGTGACCGAGGCGAGCGGCGGCAAGGTCTACGGCACCGGATTCGACCTGTTCACGCTCGCGAACCTGTTCGTCTTCACCCGCCAGCGCGGCGAGGACTTCTTCACCGAGCAGGGCGCGCTCGGCATCACGGCCGGGACCGTGCAGGCCTGGTTCGAGCTGGCGCAGCGGATGCGCGACGAGCGCGGCATGCCGCCGGCCGGGTTCATGGACGAGGCCGGCGCGTCCGCGGCCCAGTCCTACATCGCGGCCGGCAAGCTCGCCTCGCAGATCATCCCGACCAACAACTTCCTGTCCTACAACGCGGCCGCCGGCGGCAACCTGGCGCTGCTGCGCATGCCGGGGGAGACCCAGGGGGTACGCCGCGGTCAGTCCATCGACACGCCCGCGCTGTGGTCGATCGCGGCGCAGTCGAAGCACCCGCGGGAGACGCTGAGGCTGCTCGACTTCCTGATCAACGACCCGGAGGCGTCGCAGGCGACCGGCACCACCCGGGGTGTGCCGCCGAACCAGCAGGTCGCGGCCGCGATCAGGCCGGGCCTGGCGCCGGACGACCAGGTCGCCACGGACTACCTGATCGGGCTGCAGGGTGAGACGCTGCCGCGCTCGTTCACCTATCCGCCGGGCGGCAGCGCCATCGCGTCGAGCCTGGAGACGATCGCGACCGAGGTCGAGTTCAGGCGCCAGACGCCGGCGGAGGGCGCGGCCGCGTTCATCGCGGAGGCGAAGAAGGCACTGGCCGAGTGAGCGTGTTGCAACAGACGCCGGTCACCGCGCCGGCGTCCGCACCTCGACGGCGATACCGGCGGCAGGACCGGTCCGGTTACCTGTTCCTGCTGCCGTGGTTCCTCGGCATGCTCTTCACGATCATTCCGTTCTTCGCGTCGCTCTACCTCGCGTTCACCGACTACAACCTGCTCAACCCGCCAGAGTGGATCGGCCTGGACAACTTCCGGGAGATGCTGGCGGACGAGCGTCTGATGCGGTCCCTGCGGGTCACCGTGATCTATACGGTGGTCTCGGTGCCGCTCTCGCTGGCCGCGGCGCTCGGCGTGGCCATGGTGCTCCAGCAGGGGATCCGCGGGCTACCGGTCTACCGCGCGATCTTCTACCTGCCGTCGCTGCTCGGCTCCAGCGTGGCCGTGGTGATCCTCTGGCGGTACCTGTTCGGCGTGGACGGTGTGATCAACAAAGGGTTGGCCTGGCTCGGGATCGCGGGGCCGGCCTGGACCACGGACCCGTCGCACGCGCTCACCACGCTGATCATCCTGCACGTCTGGACGTTCGGCTCGCCGATGGTGATCTTCCTGGCCGGGCTGCGGCAGATCCCGGCCGCGTACTACGAGGCCGCGTCCGTCGACGGGGCCGGGCCGTGGCGGCGGTTCCGCTCGATCACGCTGCCGCTGCTCAGCCCGATCATCTTCTTCAACCTGGTGCAGTCGCTGATCGCGTCGTTGCAGACGTTCACCCAGGGTTTCGTGATGAGCGGCGGCACCGGCGGGCCGGCCGACTCCACGCTGTTCTACAACCTCTATCTCTATCTGCGCGGGTTCACGCAGTTCGACATGGGTTACGCGTCCGCGATGGCGTGGGTGCTGTTCGTGCTGATCGCGGTGCTGACCGCGGTCAACTTCCTGGCGGCGCGGTGGTGGGTGTTCTATGACGACTAGACCGTGGGTGCGGCATATCGTGCTCTGCCTCGTCGGAGCACTGATGATGTATCCGTTGCTGTGGCTGCTGTCCAGCTCGGTCAAGCCGGGCGCGACCGTCTTCACCCAGCCGGGGCTGTGGCCGGAGTCGTGGGACCTCTCCAACTACTCCGATGGCTGGGGCGCGCTGGAGCACCCGTTCTCCCTGTACCTGGCTAACTCGCTGGTGATCGTGGTGCTGAGCATCGTCGGGAACCTGCTGTCCTGCTCGCTGGCCGCCTACGGGTTCGCGCGGCTGCGGTTCACCGGGCGGCGCCTGTTCTTCGCGCTGATGCTGGGCACGATGATGCTGCCCGGGCACGTGCTGCTCGTACCGCAGTATGTGGTCTTCGCGAAGCTGGGCTGGCTCAACACGTACTATCCGCTGCTGGTCCCGAACTTCCTGGCCACGAACGCGTTCTACATCTTCCTGATGGTGCAGTTCATGCGCGCGCTGCCGGTCGAGCTGGACGATGCCGCGCGGATCGACGGTTGCGGCCCGTTCCGCACGTTCTGGAAGATCATCATGCCGCTCAGCCTGCCCGCGTTCGCCACCACCGCGATCTTCACGTTCATCTCGGTCTGGAACGAGTTCTTCGGCCCGCTGCTCTACCTGACCGACTCCGAGCTCTACACGGTGCCGCTCGCGCTGCGCCAGTTCGTCGACTCCGAGGGCCAGAGCGCGTGGGGCCAGATGTTCGCCATGTCCTTCGTCTCCCTGGCCCCGGTGATCGGCTTCTTCATCGCCGGCCAGAAGTACCTGGTCAAGGGCATCGCCACCACGGGCCTCAAGTAACCGCCGTCCCGCGGGCGCCGGCCCGGTCAGCCGACCGGCTCGCCGGCGCGGGTGAGGCGGGTGTCCGGGGCGGCGTCGTGGCGGCGGAGCACCTCGCGGATCAGCGCGACACCCGCGTCCAGGTCGTCGAAGACGCCGATCTCGAAATCCTCCGCGAGCGTGCCGTGCCCGGGCGCGACGGTCGCACCGGAGTGCTCGGCCCAGCCGCGGTCCGCGTCGCGGAGCGTGCGGTCCAGGTCCTTGCGGAGCGCGATCACCCAGGCGTTCTCGCGGCCGTCGACCGGCAGGTGCAGATCGAGCAGGAAGCGGCGGGAGTCGCGCAGCGGGCTGGCGCCGAACCGGGCGGCGATCAGCGAGCCGCGCGGCGCGCCGGTGCGCACCTCCTCGATCCAGGCCTCCTCGACCGGCGTGGCCGGGACCGGCGGTGTGCCGGTCGCCAGCGTCGCCTCGGCCGCGGCCAGCAGCTCACGTATCGCGGTCAGCATGCCGGCGCCGGGCTGCCGCGCGCTGTAGAGCGCGAAGTCGGTGCCGTCGGCCTCGGCCTGGGTGACCGTCCAGTCGCCGTTCCCGTCCTGCCGCCAGGTCACGCCGTCCCGGCGGCCGTCGGCGCGGTGCAGCCAGTCGCGGGCCGACGGCCAGTAGACGGCGCCGGGCGGCGGCGGGCCGTAGGCGGCGTCCACCAGCGGCGTGATCCGGTCGAGGTCGTCGCCCGCGCCGAGCACGACGAAACGGCCGGCGAGCGCGACCACCGGGCCGGGGTGCCGCACCTCGGGATCGTGGACGGCGGCGGCGCGGGCGATCAGGTCCAGCTCGTCCCAGCGCAGCACGTGCGGATGCCAGTGGGACTCGTCGTCCCAGCCGAGCTGCACCCGGTCCGGCTCGTTCGGCGAGCGCATCTCCAGCGTGATCTCGCGCAGTTCGACGTCGATGTCCAGCACCAGCGCGTAGCCGCCGCCGACCGGGAACTCCACGGTCATCAGATCGTCGTCGTCGGCGATCACGGCGTCGACGTCGAGATCGTCGGCGTCCGGATCATCGTCGTCGAGGTCACCGGCGTCGAGATCGTCGGTCTCGAAGTGGTAGGCACGCCAGAATTCCGGATCGCTGAGGCGGTTCTGCATGTCGGCAGGCAGCGGCATGACGGGCAGCGTAGTCCTCGAAGGCGCCGCCCGGGGGCCGGTCCGGCGTGGGCTCACCCGGGCGGGGTCCGGTCACGGTCCAGAGTGTTCACTCAGGCGAGCGCCCGGACACGGTCGGCAGGGCCCGCTCGTGCACTCAGGCGCGCACGGAACGCGGGCCGGGCAGGCCGGTTCGCGCGTCCCCGACCACCTGCGCGAGCAGCGACAGCGCCTCCGCCGACGGCGACCCGGCCGGCGCGGTGTAGGTCACCAGCCGCTGCCCGATCGGCGCCGCCGTGCTCAGTCCCTGCTCGGTCACCGTGATCCGGCCGACGATCGGGTGCCGCATCTCGTGCACCGACGACGTGCATGCGGTGACCCGGTGGTCGGCCCAGAGCGCCGCGAACTCCGGGCTCGCGACCGCGAGCCGCCCGACCAGCTCGGCCAGCGCGGGATCGTCGGGGTATTCCCCGGCGAAGAGCCGCAGGCAGCCGACGTCCGCGCGGGCCTTCGACTCCCAGTCCACGAACAGCTCGCGCGTCTCCGGATCCTCGAAGACCAGCCGGGCGATGTTCGGCCGGGTCGCCGGCGAGTCCGGCGCGGCGGCGGGCAGGTGGCCGGCGAACAGCGCGTGCCCGAGCGGGTTCCACGCCAGGATGTCCTTACGGACCCCGACCACCATCGCGGGTACGCCGGACATCGCGCCGAGCAGCTCCAGCAGGCCCGGTTCGACCTTCTCCGCGACCGGCCGCCGGGTGCGGTGCGGGCGGGTCTCCGCGGCGGCGAGCCGGTGCAGGTGCAGCCGCTCGGTCTCGTCCAGCCGCAGCGCGGTCGCGATCGCGTCGAGCACCTGCGGCGACGCGTTGCGGGACTGACCCTGCTCCAGCCGCGTGTAGTACGACGAACTCACGCCGGCCAGCATCGCCAGCTCCTCACGCCGCAGCCCGTCGACGCGCCGCCGGTCGCCGTAGAGCCGCAGCCCGGCCCGCTCGGGCGTGATGCGTGCCCGGTTCGCCGCGAGGAACCCGCCGAGGGAGCTGATCGTCATGCGCCCAGTATGCGCCGGTGGACCGCGGGTTTCCTGACCCTGCCGGGGATACCCACAGGCGGGTCTGGGCAGCGGGTTGGCGTCCGGCGCACGGTGGTCACCGAACAACCCCCTCACCGGAAAAGGTGTGACATGTCGTCTTCTTTCGCTATCGGTGGCGAGCTGGCCGTCGGCCGTCTCGGCTACGGCACCATGCAGCTGACCGGGCCCGGCTTCTTCGGGTACCCGCGCTCCCAGGACGACGCGATCACGGTGCTGCGCCGCGCGGTCGAGCTGGGCGTCACGCTGATCGACACCGCGGACGCCTACGGCCCGTTCGTCACGGACGAGCTGGTCCGCCGCGCGCTTCACCCGTACCGCCGCGATCTGGTCATCGCCACCAAGGTCGGCGTGACCCGGCCGCGCGCGGGCGAGTGGGTGCCGGTCGGCCGCCCCGAATATCTGCGCCAGCAGACCGAGCTGAGCCTCCGCACGCTCGGGCTGGACCGCATCGACCTGCTGCAACTGCACCGCGTCGACCCCCACGTGCCGATCGAGGACCAGGTGGGTACGCTCGCCGACCTGCGCCGCGAGGGCAAGGTCCGGCACATCGGCCTGTCCGAGGTCACGGTCGCCCAGATCGAGGCCGCACGCGCGGTGACGCCGATCGCGTCCGTGCAGAACCTCTTCAACCTGACCGACCGGGCGTACGCCGGGGTGGTCGAGCACGCGGAGCGCGAGGGGATCGCGTTCATCCCGTGGTACCCGCTGGCCGGCACCGGTCTGCCCGACCCGGACGGCGCGGTCGCCGCGATCGCGGCCCGGCACGGCGCCACGGTCAACCAGCTCGCGCTGGCCTGGCTGCTCCGCCGCTCGCCGGTGATGCTCCCGATCCCCGGCACGTCCTCGGTGGCGCACCTGGAGGAGAACGTCGCGGCCGCGTCGATCGAGCTGACCGACGGCGAGTTCGCCGTCCTGGAGAAGCTGGCCTGACCTGTCGATCAGCGTGGCCGCCCGGAGATCGGCGGGGCGGCCACGCTGACGGATCAGGGGCCCCGAGGACAGCCATCGCCGGTACGCCCGGCGGGTTTTTCGCCCTTGCACGCCGGAAATGGCAGGGAGGAGCGCCAGCGACGACCGGTCTCCGGCGGGAGCGGCGGAAGGTGATCGAGGTGAACCGGGTCATCGGGTCATGAGGACCTCAGCTCAGGCCGATCGGGAAGTCTGCCGGGGCGGGCTCGTTCTGCCAGGTGACCGGCGTCAGGCCGGCCTTGAGGGCGGCGGGGGAGAGGCGCAGCACACCGTAGCGGAACGTGGCCGGGACCTCGATGTAGAGGCCGTGCGGGGCGATGCCGCTGCTGACCGTGACCGGGATGCGGTCGGTGTCGGCGGGGTGCGTGCGGCCGTCGGGGGCGAGGACCGAGACGGCCAGCGCGGGGTCGAGCGTCAGCTGGGCCGCGGGTGCGCCGCCGGAGATCCGGAAGCGTTTGACGGCCAGCCAGGCGTGGCCGTCGCGGGCCCAGCCGAGGCCGGGGACCCACGGTTCCAGCGAGAAGCCGTCCGCGAAGGCCTGGAAGCGGACCGGGGTGCCGTCGATCGTGCCGTTGCCGGCGTAGCGGAAGCCGTGCTCCTGGACCGGGCGGGGGTAGAGCCCGCGCGCGTCGTCGACGCGGCGGCCGGAGCGGACGTCGATGCTCTGGGTGACGCCGTCGTCGGTCAGCTGCACCAGCACCGGCTCGCCGGCCGGGACGCTGACCAGGACCGCGTCCGCGTACGCCGTGGGGTCGGCGGACGCGGTCAGCGGCACGGTGATCGTGGTGCGCACACCGCCGGCCAGGACCGCGACCCGGGCCCACTCCACGTCCCGGTCGCTGTTGCGCCACTGCCGGCCGCCGAGCGAGAGCGACGCCCAGACCAGCTCGTCGCCGTCGTCCGCGCGCACCGGCTCGGGCAGGCCCCAGCGCCGCGCGGTGAACTCGTCGACGCGGGACAGGACGCCGGTCTCCTGCACGTGCAGCAGCGCGTGGCCGCCGACCAGGCCGGCCGCGTCGGCCTGACGGCCGCCGGGGAGCTGGGCGAGCGAGGGGGAGTGCAGCACCTGCACGGTGCCGGCGGGCAGCGCGGTGGCCGTGTCCCGGTCCACCACCCCGCAGGCGGAGGTCGTGATGATGAGCGTCGGAACGATGAGCAGCGGGACCAGGGCAGTGAGCGGCGATCGACCCATGATGTCACTGTCCTATATGGAAGCGGTCGGGCGATACGCCGTGCCGGATGGCGCGTATCAATGTCATCGCCAGCACCGTATAGGCTCCCGGCGTGCGCCTACGGACATTCGGCGCAGTCTCCGCGAAGATCACCCGGGCGTGCGGGGCGATCGACCCCGACCAGGTGATCTCCGTCGTCGGCGGCGTTGCGAGCCGCCTGAGCGGGCGGCCGGTGGTTGCACGATTCATGACAATCACCAAAACCCGTTAAAAGCGGATATTTCCGTGTACGCCTATGTCCGTGTACGTCATGGTGGCGGTGCCACGACATCGTGGATCGCCGATCGCGGGGTGGCCGACCCCGCCGACTGATGATATCCATGTTCATCGCTACTCGGGCGTGACGGATATCCGCCGTTCGCCGTGATTCACGTTCATTCCCAGGGTGCGATTATCGCGCGAACGGGAATTGCGATGGGGTGAGTTTCCCTATTCGCGTTCGACGCGGCGCAGGCCGCCGTCCGCGGTCCACCACTCGACGACCAGCAACGCGGCCTTCTCGTCCAGGTGGGTGTGCGTCACCGACTCGATCTCCGCGCGGAACAGCTCGCCGGCCGGCCCCTCGGTGATCGGCCCGGCGGACACCGCCCGGCCGGAGATCTTGGCCTCGCCCGGCCACGCCGCCTCCGCACCCTCGATCGGGTCCACCGTGGCGCTGTGCAGCGCGAACCGCGGATCCCGGCGCAGGTCCGACCCCTTGCGGGCGTGCGCCATCGACCCGAACGTCAGCTCACCGTCCTCGAAGACGGTCTCGATGCCGGAGATCCGGGGTGCGCCGTCGGCCCGCAGCGTGGCGATCGTCTTGTGCTTGTGCGCGTCGAAGAGCGCCCGCACCCGCGCCGCGAACTCCGGCTCCGCCCGCTCCACATCCCGCCACGCCGTCATGCCGCCCATGCTTCCACGTCCGGCGTCCTCCCGGCCCACCGCGGGCCGCGATCCGCTCCAGGAGGACGGGCGGTGATTCGCCGCCGTTCGACACGCATGGCCGACACCGTAAGACCCGGGTACGACAAAAGCCGACAGTATCGATCCGTACGGCCGCGGGCTCCTTCTTTTAAAAGAGAGGAGCACCATGACCAACGCGTTCCACGAGGGGCCGGACGAGGCCCAGCTGCGCGAGTTCCAGGACGCGCCGGCCGCGAGCACCAGCAAGCTGATCGACTTCGACGACGCGTCCGTGATCATGCTGAAGACGAACCCGCCGCAGTTCATTCTGCGGGTCAAGGGCGTGAAGCAGTGGTCGAACATGAAGGTCGACCTGGTGCCGCTGGTCTACGTGCGTCAGCCGGAGTACTGGGGGATCGAGGTCGTCGGCACGCTCTCCGGCGTCGGCCTGCCGATCGAGACGCCGTACGACGTGTCGCTCAACGTGACCGGTACGCTCGGGACCAGGGGCGTCGAGGTGGTCGGCGCCACGAAGCGGGAGCGGATCGACGTGATCGCAGGCACCGGCCCGGCCGAGGGTGACTGGACGGCGTTCTTCAACCGTCAGCCGCCCGGCCCGTTCACGCTGACCGTCACCGGCCGGCTGCAGATGCCGACGCCGGGCTACAAGGTCACGCTCACGAAGACGGCTCCGCAGGGCATCAACCCGCGTGACCTCCTGCTCGACCTGACGATCACGCCGCCGTCCGGCCCGGTCATCCAGGTGGTCACGGAGGTCGAGGTCGTCTACCGGGAGCGGACCGAGTCCGGCTACGACACCGTGACGATCCTGCCGGGCGGTCCGAGTATCAAGGTCGAAGAGGTCAGCTGACCGGGGATTGAGCGGCCCGCGCGCTCTGCCGAGCCCGCGGCGCCGCCGTCGCAGGACCTGTCCCGCGCCGCGTATCCGGCGCGGGACGGATCTGCCGGCTCAGTGCGCGTGGGCCGGTGCGGGAGCCCGGCGCCACCAGCGCTGCCCGGCCACCGCGATCAGCGCGGCCAGCAGCAGCGCCACCGAGCCGCCGGCGAACGCGGCCGCCGGCCCGTTGCCGTCGATCAGCGGCCCGGCGATCGCCATGCCGACCGCGTTGCCGGCCGTGATGCCGGTGGACAGCCAGCCCTGCGCCTCGCTTCGCCGGTCCTCGGCCGTGTTCGAGTCGACGAGCGACTGCTGGATGATCAGGCTGGGCGCGATCGTCAGGCCGGTCAGCGTGAGCAGCGGCAGCAGTACCAGCAGCGGCGGCTGCCCGGTCGCCGCGATCAGCAGCGCGATCACGCCGGTGCCGGCGCCGTACGCCGCGATGGTCAGCGGCAGGCGCCGGCGCGCCTCGCCGGCCCAGGTGCGCGCGCCGTAGACCAGGCCGCCGGCCGCGCTGCCGCCCGCGACGAAGGCGAACAGCACGCCGAGCATGCCGGTCGACTCGAAGATCCGTTCCGCGGTCGAGGTCAGGCCCACGTCGAAGTGCCCGAAACCGATCGACACGCCCGCGCCGGTCAGCACGGCCAGCACCACGCCGGGGGAGCGCAGCGGCGACCGCCCGCGCGAGGCCGCGCCGACCGATGCGGCCCGCCACGTGCGCGCCGCGTAGGTGCGCGCGTAGCCGATCGCACCGAACGCCATCAGGCCGGCCGTGACCAGCAGCGGAAGCGCGGCCGGGCCGGTCAGCAGCGCGGTCAGCGCGAGCGGCCCGGCCACGAAGATGGTCTCCACGGCCGCGGCGTCCATCGCCCACGCGGACTCGCGCCGTGCCTTCTCCGGTACGACGGCCGACCAGGCCACCCGCATCGCCGGGTTCATCGGCGGGAACGTGACGCCGACCAGCGCGGCCATGACGACGAGTACCGCGTCCGGTGCGCCGTTCACGGCCAGCAGTGTGAAGATCACCAGGAACGTGGACGAGGCCAGCGCGGTCGGTGCCACCACGCGCGGCTGCCCGGCACGGTCCAGCAGCATTGCCCACAGCGGCGTACCGGCGGCCGTGGCCAGGGCGAACGCGCCGGTGACCAGGCCCGCGCTGGCGTACTGGCCCCGGATCTCCTCGATCAGCACCACCATGCCGAGCGGCACCATCGCGAACGGCAGCCGGGCCACCGTGGCGAGGACGAACGGGGTCAGGACGCGCGGGTCGCGCAGGAGGTCTCTGTAGGGTCCGAGCACCCGGACACGCTACCCACACGCGCCGGAAACATGGGATGAGTTTTCGCACACCTCTCCGCGGGAAGGCGTGCCGGGAAGCCGATGGTTGACCTGAACACCGTCCAACGAAAGAGGCCGTATGTCCGAGACCCTGCTCTCCGCGAAGCCGTCCGGCACCTACGCGATCGGCGGCGACCTACCGGTCGTCCGGCTCGGTTACGGAACGATGCAGCTCACCGGCCCCGGCGTCTGGGGCGACCCGGCCGACCCGGACGAGGCGCTGCGCGTGCTGCGCCGCACCGCCGACCTGGGCATCACGCTCATCGACACCGCCGACGCGTACGGGCCGTACACCGCGGATCTGCTGCTGAGGAAGGCGCTGCACCCGTACCGCGGGGATCTGGTCATCGCTACCAAGGTCGGTCACAGCCGGCAGGGCCCGAACGTCTGGACGCCGCTCGGCCGCCCGGAGTACCTGCGCCAGCAGACCGAGCTGAACCTGCGCAACCTGGGCCTGGAGCGCATCCCGCTGCTGCAACTGCACCGCGTCGACCCGAAGGTGCCGCTGGAGGACCAGATCGGCGAGCTGGACGCGCTCCGCAAGGAGGGGAAGGTCCAGCACATCGGCCTCTCCGAAGTGTCCGTCGCGCAGCTCGAGGCCGCCCGCGCGATCACCTCGATCGTGGCCGTGCAGAACCGTTACAACGTGGCCGATCGCGCCTCCGAGGACGTGCTCGACTACGCCGAGGCGAACGACATCGCGTTCATCCCGTGGCACCCGCTCGCCACCGGCCGCCTCGCCCGGCCCGGCGGCCCGCTCGACGAGCCCTCCACGCGCCTCGGCGTCACCCCGTCCCAGCTCGCGCTCGCCTGGCTGCTGCGCCGCTCGCCGGTCATGCTGCCGATCCCGGGCACGTCCTCGGTCGGCCACCTCGAGCAGAACGTGGCCGCCGCCCAGATCGTCCTCTCCGACGACGACTTCGCCACGCTCTCCAAGGCATAACAGAACATTGCGGCAAGCCGCCGGAAGCACAAGAAGTTCTTATTCCCGCTTCCGGCGTGGCCGCTTTGCGAGTGCTCCCGCGGGCACCGGTCGTCGCTGGCGCTCCTCCCTGCCGGATCCGCGGTGGTCCCGCGAACCCCCCACCCCTATCCCGTGATCGAGGCGTCCCCCATGTCGTCAGAGCGACATGGGGGACGCCTCGATCACGCGGCGGGCGACTCGCGCCTGGCGGGGCTACTCGCTCTTGGTGAGTGCGGCCAGGACCGTGCGGGCGGTGTCCACGCTGGACTGGGGGTTCTGGCCGGTGATCAGGTTGCCGTCGACGACGACGGTGCTGCTCCACGCCGGGCCGGCGGCCACGATCGCGCCGAGGTCGCGCAGGCGGGACTCGACCCACCACGGCGTGCCGTCGCCGGTGCCACCCTGGCGCTCCTCCTCGTCGGTGAAGACGGTGAGGCGGCGGCCGGAGAAGAGGAAGGTGCCGTCCGGCGCGGTGGCGGAGACCAGGCCGGCCGGGCCGTGGCACAGCGCCGCGATCGTCAGCTCGCGGGCGTCCGCCTCGGCGAGCAGGCGGGCCAGGTCGGGATCGCTGGCGAGGTCGGTCATCGGGCCGTGGCCTCCGGGCAGGAAGATCGCGTCGTAGTCGCCCGCGGACGCGTCGGCCAGCGGCAGCGGGGCGCGCAGCTCGTCCGCGAGCGTGTCGAGGTAGGCGCGAAACTCCGCGGCCTCGGCCTCGCCGACGCCGCCGCGGGAGTCCAGGCTGACCGGGTCGACCGGTGCGGGACGGCCGCCGGGCGTGGCGATGCGCACGTCCACGCCGCCCTCGCGCAGGATGCGGTGCGACGCCGCGACCTCCTCGGCCCAGAAGCCGGTCGGGTGCGCGGTGCCGTCCGCGAGCGTGAGCGTGTCGGCGGCCGTGACGACCATGAGCACCGAGGGCATGGCTATCTCCATTCGACGGGGATGTTCAAGGCGAACCTACCGCTCGTACCGTCGGCACCTATAAGATTCCTTATACCGTGGACCTCGACCTCCTGGGCACGTTCCTGGACGTGTACCGCACCGGATCGCTCTCCGCCGCCGCGACCGCGGGCGGCGTGAGTCAGCCTGCCGTGTCCGGGCGGCTGGCCCGGCTGGAGGAGCGGGTCGGCGAGCCCCTCTTCGACCGGACGCCGCGGGGCGTGAGCCCCACCGCCCGCGCGGACGATCTGGCCCGCCGGATCGCGCCGCACCTGGACGCGCTGCGCGGCGCGGTGCGAACCGACGGCGGGCCGGAGGCGCCGGAGCCGCTCGGCACCGTGCACCTGGCCGGCCCGGCCGAGCTGATGAGCCTGCGCGTGCTGCCCGCGCTCGGCCCGCTGATCGCGCAGGGGCTGTCGGTCCGCGCGTCGTTCGGGCTGGCCGAGGACCTGCTCGCCGCGCTGCTGCGGTGCGAGCACGACCTGGTGGTCTCCGCGATCCGGCCGACCGCACGGTCGCTGCGCGCCACGCCGCTGATCGACGAGCAGTTCGTGCTCGTCGCGACGCCCGCGCTGGCCCGGACCGTGGAGGCGGCGTTGATCACGGTCGACCCGATCACCGCGTTGGCCCACCTGCCGCTGGTGGCGTACGCGGAGGATCTGCCGATCATCCGGCGCTACTGGCGCTCCGAGTTCGGCCGCCGCCCGCCGAACCGCGTCGTGCTCACCGTGCCCGACCTGCGCGCGGTCCTCTCGGCCGTGGTGGCCGGCGTGGGCGCGTCGGTGCTACCGCGATACCTGGCCGAGCCGGCGATGGCGTCCGGCTCGGTGATCCAGCTGCACCGGTCCATGATCGAGCCGCTGAACACGCTCTACCTGGTGACGAAGCTGGGCTACACCGAGCCGTCGGCCGAGCGGGTGCACGCACATCTGCTGGACCACGCCCGGCAGTGGGGCTCGCTCTAGCCTTTCCGGACCCGCCACCGCCACCACCGCGGTCGCTTCTCGCGTATCGGGGCGTCCGGCAGCGCCGACCGCGATGCCCGTCTCGCGGCTTCCACGCTCAACATCAGGGCAGCAAGGTCCATCACGTACTCCTCCGTTAACGTTCCCGTGAGCGTTCACGTTAACGCTAACGGCGCGGGGTGCGGCCGTCCAGCGGGAATTCCGGTCGTGCCGGATACGATGCGACGATCGTGAGCGAACAGCAGCAGCCGCCCCGGCGCGTCACCCTCAAGGACGTGGCCAAACTGGCCGGCGTCTCCCACCAGACCGTCTCCCGGGCGATCAACGACAAGGGCGAGATCGACCCGGAGACCCGGCGCCGCGTGCTGGACGCCGCGCGCGAACTGAACTACCGGCCGTCCCGGTTCGCCCGCGGTCTGGTCAGCCCGGGCGCCACCACGCTCGGCCTGATCGTCTCCGACGTGGAGAACCCGTTCTTCCCGGAACTCATCGCCGGCGTGATCGAGGCCGCGGAGGAGCGCGGATGGCAGGTGCTGATCAGCAGCACGCAGAACCGCGACGCCCGCGAGCCCGAGCTGATCCGCACGCTCGCCGCCCAGGCCGACGTGGTGATCGGGTACCTCAGCGCGCCGGACGCCACGCTCACCGCCGCGGCCGAGGGCCTGCCGCTGGTGGTGCTGGGCCGGGCGGTGGACGAGCCCGCGTTCGGCGCGGTCGAGGTCGACACGGACGTCGGCGTGCGCGCCGCCATCGCACACCTGGTCTCACGCGGCCACCGGGCGATCGGCATGATCGACTGCGCGGACGACGGCACGCCCGACCGCCGCCCGGCCTTCCACGCCGCGATGGCCGGACACGGCCTGCCGGTCGCGGACGACGCGATCTCCGGCGGCACGCTGACGGTCGAGGGCGGCGAGACCGCATTCGTGCGGCTGCGTGCCGCCCGCCCGGACATCACGGCGGTCTTCACGTTCAACGACCTGATGGCGCTCGGCGTCTACCGCGCCGCCCGCCGCCTCGGCGTGCGGATCCCGGAGGACTGCGCCGTGATCGGCTTCGACGGCCTGCCACTCGGCGAACTGATCGACCCCCCATTGACCAGCGTCTACCTCGACAAGCGCCGAATGGGCGCGATCGCGGTCACCGAGGCCGCCCGCCTGCTCTCCGGCGAGCCCGCCGGCCGCGCACTGCTCCCGGTACGACTGATCGTGCGCGGCAGCGCTTAGCGGGGCCGGCGACCGGGCGCTTCGGGCCGGAAATATGGTGAAACAGTGAGGCTTATTCAGCGTCGCCCTCGTCAGTCGGCCCGGCTTGCGGCAACGCGGCGTGAGGTCGCCGCGCTGAACAAGCCTCAGTGAGGGCTATTCAGCGCGTTGCGCGCCGACGGCGCTGGCCTGCGGCAACGCGGCGTGAGGTCGCCGCGCTGAACAAGCCTCAGTGAGGGCTATTCAGCGCGTTGCGCGCCGACGGCGCTGGCCTGCGGCAACGCGGCGTGAGGTCGCCGCGCTGAACAAGCCTCAGTGAGGGCTGTTCAGCACGTTACGCGCTGACGGCCCTGGCCTGCGGCGACGCGGCTTCGGCTCGCCCGCTGAATAAGCCTCCGTGTCCGAAATATCGCCATGAAATCGACCGTCAAAAACGATCTCGTGTGCCAAATCGTTGTTGAGAACGCCGGAGAACAACGATTTGGCACACGAGATCAATTAAGGCTCGCGGCCGTGGGCCCGTTTGGCTCTCTCGTGCGCACCGTGCGGATCGCAGCCGGATAAAAGAGACACCGAGGGTTTATTCAGCGGGCGAGCCAACGCCGCGTCGCCGCGGGCCGGCGCTGTCGGTGCGCAACGCGCTGAATAGCCCTCCCCGATGCCGAATCCCCGGCAGAAGGACCGGCCGGTGGGGGGAGTGGCCGCTCGGTGGCGACGGGAATGGCCGGCTGGTGGTGACGGGAATGGCCGGCTGGTGGCGGCGGGAGTGATCGGCTGGTGGCGACGGGAGTGGCCGCTCGGTGGTGACGGGAGTGGTCGGCTGGTGGCGACGGGAGTGATCGGCCGGTGGCGACGGGAAGGGCCGGCCGGGGGCGCTGAGAGTGGCCGGCCGGGGGCGGGAGTGATCGGCCGGGGGTGTGCTGGGAGTGATCGGCCAGCGGCGGAGGTGGGAGCGGGCGGTCAGGATGGGGGCAATCCGGGTGCTCTATGCCCGGCATCAGGCGCCGAAGGCGGGTGGGTCTGGTCCGGCCTCGCGGCAGCGGACCGCCTTGGTTTGCGGTCGTCGGGGCCATGCTGAGACGAAACTTCGCCGCAGGCGGCTCGGGGCGTTCGGAAGCTTGCCGCCCGCGAGTCCGTCGAACGCGCCCACCGCCGTCAACGCCAAGCGATCGGTGGGCGGTGGGCGGTGGTGCATGGGATGTCGCGCTCTGCGGCGGGCTTGGTGGGGCTGGGTTTGTCAGCTGTCGTTAACCGTTTTCGGGCGATCTGGGGACCTTGTGGGGGTTAGCCTCGCGGGGAGGAACGGTCGATCACGGGGGTGTCGAAGTGCCGGTTCGTGGATGGATGCTGCCTACCCTGACCGCGGTGGCGCTCGGCGCCGGTGGGGTGGCGGTGGCCGAGCAGACCGATCCGGCGGTGCAGCAGCTGGAGTTGGCCGCCGCACGCGACGGCGGGACCGTCACGCTTCCGCCGCGCACTGTGCGGCCGTTCAGCCTGATCGGCGTGACGTGGCCGAACCCGGCGCAGTCGATCGCCGGCATGGCCGAGGTGCGTACCCGCACCCGGAACGCGTGGAGCAGATGGCGCGCGCTGGACGTGGACCAGCACTTCGGCGCGGACGCGGACGGACCAGAGGCCACGGGGGTACGCGGCGGGACCGACCCGCTGTGGGTCGGCGAGGCGGACGGCGTCGAGCTGCGCATCCGCGCGTTGGGCCGCTCCCCGCTTCCGGCCGGCCTGCGTCTGGAACTGGTCAACCCCGCGGCGTCGCCGGCAACGAGCGGCAACCCCACGACAAGCGGTTCTTCAGGCGCCGGTTCCGCAGCCACCAGCGCCGTGGCCAGCGGTTCCGCAGCCACCAGCGCTGTGGGCAGTGGTTCCGCAGCCACCAGCGCTGTGACCAGCGGTTCCGCAGCCACCAGCGCTGTGGGCAGTGGTTCCGCGGCCGGCGGCGCTGTGGGCGGTGGTTCCGGGGGCGGCGGCGCTGTAGGCAGCGAGTCGGCGGGTGGTGCGTCCATGAGCGGAGCGCCGGTGAGCGTTCAGGCGAGGAGGGGCGGGCCGGGGCCGCGTGTGGCCATCCCGCCGGGTCCCGCGCCGACGGCGGTTGCGACCGCGACGACCGGTGCGCCGCGGACAGCAGCAGGCAGGCCGGCGGTGGCGACCGGAGTGCCGGGGATCGCGGCCGTCGCGCAGGTGCCGGCGCCGCTGGTCGGGGCGCCCGCGATGGTCGATCGTGCGGCCTGGAGGGCCGATGAGAGGATCAATCGGGGCGCGATCCTCTACACCGGGCCGCCGCAGGTGATGTTCGTGCACCACACCGCGGGCACCAACGATTACACCTGCGCGCAGTCGCCCGCGCTCATCCGGGCCATCCACGTCTATCACGTGAAGAGCCGCAAGTGGGGCGACATCGGCTACAACTTCGTGGTCGACAAGTGCGGCACGGTCTTCGAGGGGCGCCGGGGCGGCGCGGAGCTGAACGTGCTGGGCGCGCACACCTTCGGCTTCAACACGGACTCGTTCGGTGTGGTGGTCCTCGGCACGTACTCCACGAGGGCCGCGTCCGCCGCCGCGGTTCGCTCGCTGGCGCACCTCGCGGCCTGGAAGCTCGGCGCCGAGGCCGCGGACACCGGCGGGCAGGTGCTGCTGGAGGCCCGTGCCGACAACCGTTTCATGGTCGGCAACCAGGTCATCTTCAACCGGATCTCGGCCCACCGCGACGGCGTGCTGACCGAGTGCCCGGGCAACGCGCTCTACCGGCAGGTTCCCCAGGTGCGCAGGCAGGCCGCCGCTCTGGTCCGAGCGGCGCTCAAGTAGCCGAAATGCAGGGCGCGGGACGGCTTCCGGCGCGGTCTACGCTGCGGCCATGGCTACAGCACTGTCTGCTCTGGAACTCGCGGTCGCGGAGGAGGGGCGCCCGGCCGGTCACGCCCTGGAGATCGCGGCGCACGCCGTGCAGCGCGTCGAGGAGTTGGGATATCAGCGGGTCTGGTTCGCCGAGCACCACGGGTCGCCGTTCGCGGCCAGCGTGGTCCCGGCCGTCCTGATCGCGCACTTCGCGGCGCGGACCAGCCGGATCCGGCTCGGCTCCGGCGGCGTTCTGGCGCCGAACCACGCGCCGCTGGCGCTCGCGGAGCAGTTCGCGACGCTGGCCACACTCCACCCCGGCCGGATCGACATGGGCGTGGGCCGTGGGCCGGGCACGTTCGACCAGACCGTGGTGCGGGCGCTGCGGCGCGGCGGGGAGCCGTCCACGGACGCGGAGTACCAGGAGGACGTCACCTCGCTGCTGCGCTATCTGGCCGGTGAGGGCGGTGTGCGGCTGATCGGCGGCTGGGATCCGGAGCGGGCCGGTGTCGCGCCGTTCCTGCTGTCGTCCAGCGCCGCCGGCGCGGAGCTGGCGGCTCGGCTGGGTGTGCCGGTCGCGTTCGCGCACCACATCCGCCCGGAGAACACGGTGGCGGCCGCCCGGCGGTACCGGGAGCTGTTCACGCCGTCCCGCTGGTCGGATCGGCCGTACGTGATGGTCGCGGTCGAGACGGTCGTGGCCGAGACCGCGGAGGAGGCCGCCTACCTCGCGCACCCGATCGATCTGATGCGGGCCCGCATGTTCCAGCAGCTGGGCGAGACGGCGCTGCTGCCGCCGGAGGTCGCGGCGACCCGGGAGATCCCGGCGGAGGTCCGGGACGCGGTGCTGGCCAGCGGCGCGGCCCAGGCGCGCGGCACGGTGGAGACCGTGCGGGACCGCTTCGCCGGCCTGGTCGCGGACACCGGCGCGGACGAGCTGATGCTGGCCGTCCCGGTCTACGACGCCGAGAAGCGCGCCCGCTGCTACGAACTGGCCGCCAAAGCCGCACGCTGAGGTCTTTCTTCTCCCCACGACGAAACGTGCAGCCCTGCTGCCGCCCCGGCCACCCACCCCCGACCGGAGTGAACACCCTTCCCCGCGACGACCGGCGCCCGCGGGAGCACGCCCAACGCATCACGCCGGAAGCGGGAAATGAAAGGCCCCAGGATCTTGGAAGATCCTGGGGCCTTTCAAACCGGGACTACTTGGTGAGCGCGGAGAGCGTCGGGTCGTTCGCGTACGCCTCGGCCGCGTTCTCCTTGGTCACGATGACCGGCGGGAGAAGGTAGGACGGGACGACCTTGACACCGTTGTTGTACGAGGTGGTGTCGTTGACGGTCGGCGTGGCGCCGGTCTGCAGCGCCCTGACCATGTCGATCGACGCCTTGACCAGGTTGCGGGTGTCCTTGTTGATGGTCATGTACTGCTCGCCGGCGACGATCGACTTGACCGACTCGACCTCGGAGTCCTGGCCGGTCACGACCGGGATCGGCTTGCCGGCACCCTTGATCGAGGTGATGACCGCGCGCGCCAGGGTGTCGTTCGGGGAGAGGACGCCGTCCAGCGTCTTGCTGCCGTAGGTCGAGGTGAGCAGCGCGTCCATGCGGCGCTGCGCGTTCTCGGCCTTCCAGCCGTCGGTCGCGGTCTGGGTGACCTGGGTCTGGCCGGAGCCGACGACCACGTTACCCTTGTCGATCTCCGGCTTGAGCACGCTCATCGCGCCGTCGAAGAAGACGCCGGCGTTGTTGTCGTCCGGGGAGCCGGAGAACAGCTCGATGGTGTACGGGCCGGTCGGCTTCTTCTTCTTCATGCCCTCGAGCAGCGCCTGGCCCTGCAGCTTGCCGACCTCGAAGTTGTCGAACGCGACGTAGTAGTCGACGTTCGCGGTGCCCTTGATCAGGCGGTCGTACGCGATGACCTTGATGCCGGCGTCGTGCGCCTGGTCGACCTGCGCGGAGAGCTGCGCGGCGTCGGTGGCACCGATGATGATGACCTTCGCGCCCTTGGTGATCATGGACGAGATCTGGTTCTGCTGGTCGGCCACGGTGGTCGACGCGCCCGCGGACTGCACGTCCGCCTGGAAGCCGGCCTCCTTCAGGCCGTTGGTGAACAGGTCCACGGCGAGGACCCAGTTCTCCGAGGTCTTGGCCGGCAGGGCCACGCCGATCAGCGAGTCGGCCGCGAAGCCACCGGTGCCGCCGCTGGCGCCACCGGACGGGTTCTCGCCCTCGCGCTCGGATCCGCACGCGGCCGAGGACAGGGCCATCAGAGCGACGGCGCTGATGGCCACGCTCCTGGCGAGGTACTTACGCATGGTGATGAGGTGCCCTTCTTGAAGGTTGTACGGGGCGGGCGGACGTGCCCGCCCCGCGTACGAGGTGGACGGCGGTCAGCTGGCCACCGGGGTCTTGGCCTGCTGCACCGGGCCGGTCCCGGCCGGTGCCGAGGGGCCGCTGCCACGGAACCCCTTGGTGATCGAGCCGATGATGGAGAAGCGGCCCTGGCGCTTGTTGTAGACGTCGAGTGCGACGGCGAGCAGCAGGACCATACCCTTGATCATCTGAACGCTGTCCGCGCCGATGCCCTTGAGGATCAGGCCGTTGTTGAGGACCGCCATGACCAGGCCGCCGACGATCGACCCGGAGATCGTGCCGAGGCCGCCGGAGACCGCGGCGCCGCCGATGAAGACCGCGGCGATGGCGTCCAGCTCCCAGCTCAGGCCGTCCTGAGGGCCGGAGGCACGGGACCGGGCCACGAAGATCATGCCGGCCAGCGCGGCCAGCACGCCCATGTTCATCATGACCATGAAGTTGACCCGCTGGAGCTTCACGCCGGACAGCTCGGCCGCGCGGGAGTTGCCGCCGACCGCGTAGATGTGCCGGCCGGCCGCGGTGTTGCGGGTGTAGAACGAGTACGCCACGATCAGGACCGCGAGGATGATGCCCGAGATCGGGAAGCTGGTGCCGACCCGCCCGCCGGCGAACTGGAACGTGGCGAACAGGATGACCGCGAGCAGGATGGCGACGCGGACGGCCGAGATCCAGACCGGGGCGGCGTCCGCGCCCATCTGGAAGCGAGTGCGGCGCAGCTGCCACTCGCGGACGATCACGGCGACGCAGACCCCGAAGCCGAGCAGCAGCGTGAGGTTGTTGTAGCCGGTGTTCGGGCCGATCTCCGGCAGGTAGCCGCCGCCGATCGTCTGGAAGCCCTCCGGCACCGAGACCGTCTGTGACTTGCCGACGTACTGGTTGGCGCCGCGGAACAGCAGCATGCCGGCCAGCGTGACGATGAAGGCCGGCACGCCGACGTACGCCACCCAGAAGCCCTGCCAGGCGCCGACGAGCGCGCCGAGACCCAGGCCGATGAGCAGAGCGAGGAACCAGGGGATGTTGTGATCGGCCATCAGCTTGGCGATGACGATGCCGGTGAACGCGGCGACCGAGCCGACGGACAGATCGATGTGACCCGCCACGATCACCATCAGCATGCCGATGGCCAGGATCAGGATGTACGAATACTGGCTGACCAGCTGGATGAGGTTGCCGGAGCTCAGGGTCAGGCCGTTGGTCCAGATCTGGAAGAACAGGATGATCGCCACCAGGGCGAAGATCATGCCGAACTGGCGCGCGTTGCTCGTCGTACCCCCGAAGAGGTTCTTTTGAAGGTCCTTGATTCGGCTCATCGCGTCTGCATCTTCTTGTTGGAGGTCATCTGCTTCATGAGGTTTTCCTGGGTCGCGTCGGCCCGGTCGATGACGCCGGTGATGGAGCCCTCGAACACGGTGTAGATGCGGTCGCAGAGGCCGAGCAGCTCGGGCAGCTCCGAGGAGATGACGATGACGCCCTTACCCTGGTCCGCGAGCTGCTGGATGATGCCGTAGATCTCGTACTTCGCGCCCACGTCGATGCCGCGGGTGGGCTCGTCGAGGATCAGCAGGTCCGGGTCGGTGAACATCCACTTCGCCAGGACGACCTTCTGCTGGTTGCCGCCGGAGAGCTTGTTGACGCCCTCGTCCACGGTCGGCGTCTTGATCCGCAGGCTCTTGCGGTAACCCTCGGCCGCCTTGTATTCCGCGACCTCGTCCAGCTTGAGGAACTTGCGGATCTTCGACAGTTTCGCCGCGACCGTGGAGGTCTTGATGTCGTCGAGCAGGTTCAGCCCGACGGCCTTGCGGTCCTCGCTGACGTAGGCGAGGCCGTGGTCGATCGCGTCCGAGACCGTCTTGATCTCGATCCGCTTGCCGTCCTTCCAGATCTCGCCGTGCTCGAACACGCCGTAGGAGCGGCCGAAGATGCTCATCGCCAGCTCGGTGCGGCCCGCGCCCATCAGGCCGGCGAACCCGACGATCTCGCCGCGCCGCACCGTGAAGTTGGAGCCCTTGGCCACCAGCCGGTCCGCGGAGATCGGGTGCCGCACGGTCCAGTCGCGGACCTCGAAGAAGACGTCACCGATCTTGGGGGTGTGATCGGGGTAGCGGTTGGTCAGCTCGCGGCCGACCATGCCGCGCACGATCCGGTCCTCGTCGACGCCGTCCGCCTTCACGTCCAGCGTCTCGACGCTCTTGCCGTCCCGGATGATCGTGATGGAGTCCGCGATCGCCTCGATCTCGTTCAGCTTGTGCGAGATGATGATCGAGGTGATGCCGCGCTCCCGGAAGCCGCGCAGCAGGTCGAGCAGGTGCTGCGAGTCGTTCTCGTTCAGCGCCGCGGTCGGCTCGTCCAGGATCAGCAGCTTGACGTTCTTCGCGAACGCCTTGGCGATCTCGATGAGCTGCTGCTTGCCCACGCCGAGGTCCTTGACCAGCGTGTCCGGGTCCTCATCCAGGCCGACCCGGGCCAGCAGCTCCTTCGCCTTGAGCTGCGCCGCGGTCCAGTCGATCGCGCCGTTCTTCCTCGGCTCGTTGCCGAGGAAGAGGTTCTCCGTGATCGACATGAGCGGGATCAGCGCCAGCTCCTGGTGGATGATCACGATGCCCGCGTTCTCGCTGGCCCGGATGTCGCCGAACCGGACCTCGGAGGCCTGGTAGACGATCTGACCGTCGTACGACCCGTAGGGGTAGACGCCGCTGAGCACCTTCATCAGCGTCGACTTGCCGGCGCCGTTCTCACCGCAGATGGCATGGATCTCGCCCGCACGCACGCGCAGCGAGACGTCGGAGAGCGCTTTCACACCAGGGAACTCCTTGGTGATGCCGCGCATCTCAAGCAGGACCGGGGCACTGCTCATGGCCTCACGACCGTCATGGTTGCCTCCGGGAGGGTCTTCATCAGCTGATGTGCATTTGTTGCGGGGAGGAACTTATTTCAAGCCGAACACGTTTCGCAAGATCTCGCACGACAGCCGCTTGTAACAATTCGGTAGTCGGCGTGTGCTATAGCCCTTCGCTCCACCCGCAAAAGCCCCAAAAATCAAGATATAACGGTACGAAACTGCGCACGCGAACTCACGCAAAGTGATCAAGTCGAGCCCATACCGTGATCAACATCCCGCGCACGCCCCACCATCCGGAAGTCCGAGCCCGGAATCACGCCCCCTTGCCCCGCCCGGATCCGCCGCAAACCCCCTTTTGTTTGTTGCCTCGGCCACCCAATCGACCCCGAACCTCCGCGCTCGCCCACCGGTCACCCATCGCGCCGCCGCCGCCGCGGCGGGCTGGGCCGAAGCAAGCTCGCCCACCGGTCACCCATCGCGCCGCCGCCGCGGCGGGCTGGGCCGAAGCAAACAGATCAACGACCGCGCTCTTCCGCTCCCGGCGTGGTGCGGCCCGCATTGCTGGGAGCGGGCAAACTCTCGCGCGGCCTCCGTCGCCGCTCCGGACGCCGCATCGGAGCCGGTCCCGCCGTGCCCACGAAGCCCCCGCGACATCCCCCGCACCCGCGACGAACCTGCCGCGACCGCGATCACGCGACACCCGGGCTCCGGTCGGCCGCGCCATCGTTTCTTCCGGTGGTGGTGTGGGCTCGCGTCGGCTGTGATCGTCGTTTCTGCCGGCGGTGGTGTGTGGGCTCGGGTGGGCTGCGGTCATCGTTTCCGTCGGCCGTGGTGTGTGGGCTCGGGTCGGCTGGGCCGTCGTTTCCGGTGGCGTGAGCGGTAGGGGTGGTGTGTGCGCCGCGGCTGTAGTCGCTGCTGACATGCGCGGTGGGGCCGTGTGGGCCGCGGCTGTTGTTACTGGAGTGCGCATGGGGTTTTCGTCCGTGATGCTGTCGTGCCTGACGACCTGCTCGCATGGGCTCAGCGCAGTTCATGGCCGCGTTGGGATCGCGACTTCCACGGGATGTCCTGGCGGATTGTTGTGGCGGCGCGTCGTCTCGGCGGCGGTCGACCCCGTCGTATGTGGTGACCGAAATTTCCTATTATGTCGCCGTGTGCGGAGAGTAGTGATACACCAAGCACGTTATGAGGCGCTCATTCGGTGCATGGTGTATCACTAGTCGATGGATCATGGAGGCGGATCTACGCTGCCGTGTCTGGGAAAGCGGCAAAAGGGGCGTGCGGTCGCGTGCGATCCTCCGAGGGTGACCGCTGATGAACGTGAGTCGGCGATCTCACCCGTGTGTGGTCACCCAGAGTGGAGATGTGGCGTTGCGTACGTCTCGTGTCGAGGCCGGGCGTGCGCGGGAGGTGGCTCGGTGGTCGTTGGCCGGCGAGGTTCGGCGAGAGGGGACTCGGGGGTCGGGGGCCGCGCGTGTGCAGGATCGCGGGCGTACCGAACATCGCGATGCCGGGGAATGACGTGTGGGACCGCGGCCTCGAAGAGGCGCTGCGCGACCGGGTGCGGCCGGCGGGCGTAGTCGAGCGCGAAATGATCAGTCCGGTGTGGTCTTGGCGAATCAGGCTGTACGCCGCACACAAGATCACTGAATAATGCCGCCATGACCGCGCCTGGCGCTTCACCCCAGCAGTCCGAGCCGCCGCCGGACGCAGCCTCCGCCACCGAGGCCCGCAACACCACGGAACCCGTTCCGGACGAGATCGCCGCACCGTGGATTCCGGCGGCCGGTGACGGTCCCGCCACGCCGTCCGACGCCGTGCAGCCCGCTCCAGTGATGACACCGCCCGATACGACGCCGGTTGCAGCGTCGCCGGTTGCCGCGTCGCCGGTTGCCGCGTCGCCCGATGCGTCGCCGGTTGCCGCGTCGCCGGTCGCTGTGTCGCCCGATGTGACGCCGGTTGTGGCGTCGGCTGGTGGGACGCCGTTTGCGCCGTTGTCCGGTCCGGCGTCGTATGTGTCGCCGCTCGGCGTCGGCCCGTATGCGCCGCCGCCCAATGCTCCCGCGTTCGGGGCGCCGCAGGGGCCGGTTGTGCCGCAGCCGCCGCCGCCCGGCTTCTTCGTGCCTACGAATCCCGGGCAGCCGCGGAAGAGCCCGTGGCGGAATCCGTGGCTGGTCGCGGTCGTGGTGGTGGGGGTCTTGCTGAACGTCGCGGCGGGCGTGTTCGTGTTCTTCGCGGACGAGGACGCGTCCGAAGGCTGCGCGGCAATCAAGCAGATCGCCGAGTCTGGCCGGCCGACGCTCCGCCCGATGCAGACGAAGATGATCGCCGAGGATCTGGCCGTCGCCTACAACGACACGCTCGCCACCGTCGGCCGGGACTACCTGCTCGCGCTCGAGGCGGCCTACGGCGGGACGGACCCGCGCAGCCTGATCATGGAACCGGTCGATCCCGATGCGGCCGCTCAGGTCCAGGGCCCGGCCGCGGCTCGGGCGCTCATCGACGCCACCTACCAGGCTTGCGGAGACACCTGGGTCTGGACCCCGTTCGACCCTCCTCAGTAGATTCACCGGGTCCGGCGGATTCGCCGGACCCGTTTGACTTCGCGACGCCCGCGGGCTCACCGGGCTCACCGCGCTCGCGCGCTCACCGGGCTCACCGCGCTCGCGCGCTCACCGGGCTCACCGCGCTCGCGCGCTCACCGGGCTCGCGCGCTCACCGGGCTCACCGCGCTCGCGCGCTCACCGCCCGCAGCACCTCCGTCGCCGCTCGCTTTCGTGGCGTCCGCTGCACCCGCCCTCTTCGCCGCGACCGCGGTGCCGGCATGCATGATGCCCGCAAGTCCCCGTCGCCCTCGCGGTGTCCCGGCCGGCATCGCGTCCGCTGGCCGTGTCCTGATCGAGCACACAGGACGGTCGCACGATCGAGATCAAAACGCGCTGTACGGGCGCTGCAAGATCACTGAATAATGCGTCGACCGAGGAGAGATGAATGCCTGCTGACCCGAACTTCACCGCCGAGAAGGCCCCGCCATCGCGCCGCCGGTTGATCATCGTTGGCGCGATCGCGGCGGTCGTCGTGCTCGTCGCCGCGGGTGCCGGACTCGCCTTCTATCTTCGCGCGCCGAGCGGCTCCGGCGTTGCCGCCTGCCAGCGGGTGGACGGGATCGGCGCGGACCTCGCGGACGGCGGCACGCCGGTCCTCAGCCCGGACGAGCTGCGGGAGATCGCCGACGGCCTGGCCGGCTCGGAGAACGAGGCGCTGTCCCACTTCGGCCGCGAATATCTGCGCTGGGCGCTCGCCGGGGAGCCGGACCGCTTCAAGGGCGCCCAGGGCGCGTCCTACCTCCACTCCCAGGTCCTCCCGGCCTGCATGGTGGCGGGCGTCGAGATGACGACATCGATCTGAGGAGAGCCGTCATCACCACACCCACGGACCCGGCGCCGATCATCCCGATGGGCGCGGAGCCGCCCGCCCCGCGCAGTCGGCGCACGGGCGTCATCGTCGCGGCGGCAGCCGTCGCCGTGGCGGTGCTGGCCGCCTCCGGTGCCGCCGTCTACTTCGCCACCCGGGAGGACTCCGGCGTGCTGGCCTGCCAGCGGATCGACGGGTTCACCAGGGAGTTCGTGGTCGGGGGCCGTCCCGAGGTCTCCGAGGCCGAGGCGCGGAGGCTGGCGGACCAGCTGGCCGCCTCCGGTCACGAGAGTCTCGCCCGCATCGGGGAGGTGTTCCAGCTCGGCTACCAGAAGAACGATCCGGAGCGGCCGATCGACGGGATGCGCGGTGCGGTGCTGCTGATGGGCGCGGAGCACGCCTGCAGGTCGGCCGGCGTGCCGATGACGCGGCTGCAGCCCTCGCCGCGCTGATCACCGTCGGACGGGGCCTGGGAGGCGGAGGGTCCGCGGGCCGGCGGGCCCTACGAATCGCGAGGCCGGCGGGCCCTACGAATCGCGAGCCCGTCCGCCTCACGAATCGCGAGCCCGTCCGCCTCACGAATCGCGAGCCCGTCCGCCTCACGAACCGCAAGGCGGACGGGGCCTCAGGAACCGCAAGGCGGACGGGGCCTCACGAACCGCAAGGCGGACGGGGCCTCACGAACCGCGAGGCCCCGTCCGTTCCACTCCCGGGAACTAATTAGTCCATGGCGAGTGCCGCGGTCGGTGACACCCGGGATGCGCGGCGGGCCGGGAGCACGCCGGAGGCGGCGGTCAGCAGGCCCAGGACCAGCACGGTCAGCGCCAGCTGGTCCCAGGGCAGCGCCAGCGGGCCGTCCAGGCCGACTCCGGCGAGCATCAGCGACGCGAACGGGATGGCCAGCGCCAGGCCGAGCAGCGAGCCGACCACGCCGTACAGCGAGGCCTCGATCAGCAGCGTGGCGCGCAGCCGGCCGCGGGACATGCCCACGGCGCGGAGCAGACCGGCTTCGCGGAGTCGTTCCACCACGGAGAGCGCGGTGGTGGTGCCGACGCCGACGACCGCGACCGAGACGGTCATGCCGACCAGGCCGAGCGCCGCGACCGTGATGACCAGGAGTTGCTCCGCGTAGTCGTCGCGCTGGTCGGCGAGCACGCTCACGCCGCCGCCGGGGACGAGCGTCTGCGCGGCCTGGTATGCCGCGGTCCGGTCGCCGGCCGCGTCGGCCAGCAGGCCGGTCGGTTCGGCGGCGAGGCCGAGCGCGGTCATGTCGGCCGGGTCGAGCACCGCCCACGCGTTCATCGGCAGCCCGGCGACGGTCGCGACGACCGTGACCGTGACGCTCCTGCCCTCGCGCGTGATCGTGGTGGTCTCGCCGATGCCGAGGCCGGTGAAGTCCCCGAGGTAGTCCAGCGCGATGGCCTTGCCGGGGCCGAGCGCGCCGAGCGTACCCTCGGTGACCTGAATGTCGTCCTTGGTGCGCAGCGAGGTCAGGGACAGGTCGAGCACCGGGTTCTGCGCGTTCGGCTCGTCGCGGGCCTCGACCGGGATGCCCGCCTCCGTCACGCGGTACGGCACCACGTCCTTCAGCTCCGGGTTGGCGCGCGCCGCGTCGACCGCACCGGCCGGCAGCGCCTTGCCGGTCTCCGCGGAGACCTGCAGGTCGGCCGGGGCCATCAGCGCGAGTTCCTGGTCCATGGCCGCGCGTGCGGTGGAGAGCGCGACGAGCGCGCCGGCGATCATGGTTACCGCGAGCGCCACCACGACGCTGACCGCGGCGGCCCGCTTGGGTGCGCCGCCGACGCCGCCGACCGCCAGCCGGCCGGTCGGGCCGAGCGCGCGCAGCGGCTGGCCGACCAGCCACAGCACCGGGCGGAGGACCGCCGGGCCGAGCACGATCAGTGCGAAGAAGCCGAGCGTGCCGCCGCCGACCGTGGCCAGCATGACGAGCTCACCGGTCTCGTTCGGCATGTTCGGCTCGGGCAGGTTGGTGACGGCGAGCGCGACCAGTGCCAGCGACGCGGCGGTGAGGATCAGACCGAGGATCCAGCGGGGTACGCCGAGACGCGCGCTGGCGCCGGTGACGGCCGCGGAGCGCAGCGCCTCCAGCGGCGAGACCCGCGCCGCGGTGACCGCGGGGGAGAGGACCGCGATGATCGCGACGATCGTGGTGCCGGCGACGACCAGCACCGCGGGCACGATCGGCAGGCCGGGCAGGGCCAGTTCGGCGTCCAGGAAGACGCGGGCGGCCGGTCCGGCGGCGAGGCCGAGCGCGTAGGCGATCAGTACACCGGTGACACCGGCGACCGCGCCGGTGAGCGCGCCCTCGGCGACCAGCGCCCGGGTCAGCGGACCGCGGCCGGCACCGACCGCCCGGAGCAGCGCGAGCTGCCGCATCCGCTGGGCGAACACGATCCGGAACGTGGACGTGGCGACCAGCGCGGCCGCGGCGGCCGCGATCGCGACGAAGATGCCGACCAGGAAGAACAGCTCGTTCATGGACGAGGCCGCCTCCAGAGCCTCGGTCTCGCGCAGTTCGGCGCCGTTGCTGACGTCCAGCGCCCGGGTGGCGACGCCGTCGCCGGCCGGGTCGACGACCTGCGGCAGTGTGCGGGACAGGTCCTGGGTGACCGCCTCCGCGCTGGCGCCGGCCGCGAGGTGCACCTCGACCCGGCCGATGCCGGACTCCTCGTAGTCCGGCACGTCCGCCGTGGACATCGCGCTGACCAGCTCGCCGGTGGTGTACGCGGTCCCGGCGAAGCCCTCGCCGCGCACCGGTGACACGACACCGGTGACGGTGAGCGTGCGCTCGGGCGCGTCCGGCCCGAGACGCACCGTGGCGGTCCGGCCGACGGTCAGGCCCATCCGCTCGGCCGTGCGGGGGGTGACCGCGATCTGGTTCTCCGCGGTCGGATACGTCCCGGACGTCAGCGTCACCTCGGCCAGCGGCCCGGTCCCGGGATCGCCGGTGACCACGAGGTAGTTGCCCGGCACGGACGGCACGTCGTAGTAGGCGCTGTTGCGGGCGGTGGCCGACTCGACACCGGCGGTCCGCTGGATGATCGCCAGCGCCTCCGGGGTGGCCGGGGCCGCGTTACCGACGACCAGGTCGGCGGCCGCGGACGTACCGCTGAACGTGTCCAGGATCGTCTGGTAGGTGATTCGCTGGGCGAGCACGGTGCCGAAGACGACGGTGGCCGCGACGATCAGGGCGAGGCCGGTGAGGAGCAGCCGGGCTGGGCGGCGGGCCAGGCCGGCGAGTTGGGTGCGCAGTACGGTCATCGGGCACCGGCCAGGTGGTGGAGTGCGTCGGTGACGGATTCGCGGGTGGGGCGCATGATCTCGCCGGAGATGCGGCCGTCGGCGAGCATGACGACGCGGTCGGCGTAGGAGGCGGCGATCGGGTCGTGGGTGACCATGACGACGGTCTGGCCGTATTCGCGGACCGCGTCGCGTAGGAACGACAACACCTCGGCGCCGGTACGGGAGTCGAGGTTGCCGGTCGGTTCGTCGGCGAAGACGGCTTCGGGGCGGGAGACGAGGGCGCGGGCGAGGGCGACGCGTTGTTGCTGTCCGCCGGAGAGTTCGCTGGGGCGGTGCTTGAGGCGGTCGCGCAGGCCGAGGACGTCGGCGAGCCGGCCGAACAGGGCCGGGTCGGGTGTGGTGCCGGACAGGTCGAGCGGGAGTGTGATGTTCTGTGCCGCGGTCAGTTGCGGGAGGAGGTTGAACGCCTGGAAGACGAACCCGATCCGTTCGCGGCGGACCTTGGTGAGGACTTTGTCGGACTGGCGGGTCAGGTCCACGTCGCCGAGCATGACCGCGCCGCTGGTAGCGCGGTCCAGGCCGGCCAGGCAGTGCATCAGCGTCGACTTCCCGGAACCCGACGGGCCCATGATCGCGGTGAACTCGGCGCGGGGGAAACCCACCGTCACACCGTCCAGCGCACGCACCGCGGTGTCGCCACGGCCGTAGACCTTCACCAGGTCACGTGCCTCGCAGGCGAGCATCATCGTCGAAGTCCCTTCGGTCGGAAACGAGAGCCAGCACAGCGTGCCGAAACCGGGAGTCCGGCCACATCCGCCCGCCGACCGGAGATCAACGGCCGGCCTCCGCCGAAAGTCAGAGGGCCCGCCCCGTCGTTCGGCAGAACCCGGCCGGGCCGCACCGCGACTACGCTGGGGAGACGATGATGATCTCTACACGGAAGCGTGGACGGCTGGGATACCGGCGTGGCGCACTGCTCGCCGTCTTCGGGCTGGCGGTCCTGCTCGACCTGTTCATCACCGCGGCCGACGCGGACGGCGTGTCCGGGGTGCTCCTGCTGCCGTCGCTGGTGCTGGGCGGGGCCGGCACGCTGATCTGGGCCCGCCGCCATCGCCCGGGCAGTCAGCTGCTGCCCGTGTTCGCGATCGCGCTGTCCGTGGCCTCGATGATGTTCACGTTGGCCATGCTGATGGTGTCCGGCGGCTCCACCGGCGGTGGCTGGGGTTTCGCCGAGTCCGGCTCGCTGCTGCTGGTGCTCTACGTGGTGGCGCGCTACGGCCGTCCGGCGGTCGCCTGGGCCGCGGGCATGGCGGTGCTGTTCGCGCTGTTGCTGCAGCCGCAGCGGATCGGCTTCGGCATCGAGATGGTCATCTTCGGCATGCTGCTGGTGATGGCCGGCGGCGGGGTGGCCGCGATCGGCGTCTGGACCCGCTTCACCGCCGGGCAACGGGAGAGGCAGATCGCGACGGTACGGGCGGAGCAGCGCGCCGAGTTCGCCCGGGACCTGCACGACTTCATCGCCCACCACGTGACCGGAATCGTGGTGCAGGCGCAGGGCGCGCGGTTCATCGCGGAGCAGGACCCACAGCGGGTGATCACCGCACTGGACCAGATCGAGAAGGCCGGCGCGGAGACGATGTCCGCGATGCGGCGGATGGTCGGCGTGCTGCGCGGCGCGGACGCGGCCGCACCGCTCGCGCCGCTGGCCGGCGTCGCCGACCTGCAACCGCTGCTGGAGCAGTTCTCCGCCACTGGCGGCGCGCACGCCCGGCTGTTCGTGGAGGGCACGCTGGACGGGCTGCCGGTGGACGTGAGCACGTCCGCGTACCGGGTGGTGATGGAGGCGCTGACCAACGTCC
The DNA here is from genome assembly GCF_030811575.1 of Catenuloplanes nepalensis. Lineage (GTDB taxonomy): Bacteria > Actinomycetota > Actinomycetes > Mycobacteriales > Micromonosporaceae > Catenuloplanes > Catenuloplanes nepalensis. The sequence goes on from NZ_JAUSRA010000001.1 coordinate 2,521,831, forward strand.
GCCGGCACGCGGTCGCGCCGACCCGGGCCGATGTGCAGCTACGGCGTACCCCCGACTGGTTGTTCGTGCGGGTGACCAACGACGGCACCGCGGCGCCCCGCGCGACCGACCGCCGGGGTTACGGCCTGGACGGTCTGGGCGAGCGGGTCGCGTCCGTCGGCGGGTGGTTGCGCGCCGGTGCGGGGATCAACGGAGGATGGGTGGTCGACGCGGCACTTCCGATCGCCGCGGGTGAGGGGCGACAGTGACGATCAGGGTGCTGGTCGCGGACGATCAGGCGATGGTCCGCACCGGATTCGGCATGATCATCGGCGCGCAGCCGGACATGGAGCTGGTCGGCGAGGCCGCGGACGGCGTGCAGGCCGTCGAGCAGGCGTTACGGCTGCGGCCGGACGTGGCGCTGATGGACATCCGCATGCCGAAGATGGACGGTCTGGAGGCGCTGCGCCGGCTGGCCGGCCCGGGCGTGGCCGACCCGGTCAACGTGGTCGTGGTGACCACGTTCGACCTGGACGAGTACGTGCACGCGGCGCTGCGCAACGGCGCCTGCGGCTTCCTGCTCAAGGACTCCGGCCCGGCGCTGCTGGTCGAGGCGGTGCGCGCGGCCGCGACCGGCGACGCGCTGATCAGCCCGTCGATCACGGTCCGGCTGCTGGAGCACCTGACGCCACCCGCGCCGGCCCGCCAGGATCTGGGCGAGCTGTCACCGCGCGAGCTGGACGTGGTCCGGCTGACCGCGCAGGGCCGGACGAACGCGGAGATCGCGGCGGAGCTGTTCATCTCGATCGGCACGGTCAAGACGCACCTGAGCAGCGTGCAGGCGAAGCTCGGCGCGCGCAACCGGGTGGAGATCGCGGCGTGGGCGTGGGAACGGCGGCTCGTCGCCCCCGGCCCGCGATAGTACGTTTGACGGCATATGCCGGTGGATGTACTGTCCACCGGCATGGCATCCATGCGGGAACCCACGTTCCTCATCCTCACCGCGCTCGCGTCCGGGCCGTTGCACGGCTACGGCGTGATGCAGGAGGTCAGCGCGCTCTCCCAGGGCGGCGTCACGCTGCGGACCGGCACGCTCTACGGCGCGCTCGACCGGCTCACCGAGCAGGGGCTGATCGAGGTCGACCGGGAGGAGGCGGTCGACGGCCGGCTGCGCCGCTACTACCGGCTCGCCGCCCCGGGCGCGACCGCGCTCGCCACCGAGGCGGCCCGGCTCCGGCGTCACGCGGACGCGGCCGTGAGCAGGCTCAACACGCGGCCGGCCACGGCATGACCGCGCTGGAGAGCCGCTACCGGGTGCTGCTCCGGGCGTACCCGCGGGATTATCGCCGCCGCCACGGCCTGGAGCTGATCACGACGCTGATGGACGCGGCCCGGCCCGGCCAGGAGCGGCCCGACCGCGCCGACGTGCTCGATCTGGTCCGCGGCGGGCTGCGGCAACGCTTCCGGCTGCCGGCCGGCCGCGCGACGCTGGCGTTCGCGATCGTGGCCGCGCTGTTCGCCGCCGGCCTCGGCGCGGCCGGCGGGGCGTGGGCGGGCTGGCGCTTCAACAAGAACCCGGTCCCGGCCGACGCGGAGATCCTGCGCATCGCCGGAGTCGCGCTCGGCAGGACGTTCCCGGGCGGCACGACGGTGTCCCACAACCACGCCGACGGGCTGGTGGAGGTCTTCCCGTGGACCGACTCGGCCACGCTGGGGTGGGACGCGCAGGACGCCCGGGACGCCGCCACCCGGATCGCGGCCGAGGGCTGGGACGCCGGCCCGATCGAGACCGGGCTCTACCGCACCGGGCCCGAGTACGACCTGCACCGGACCGCGTTCGTCGCGGAGCGGGACGGCCTGCTGCTGCTCTACACCGCGGAGTGGCCGGACACGTCCGCGGTTCCGCACTCGTACGTCGGGGTGTCGATCCGGCCCGCGCTGCCCTGGACCGCCCATGCCGGTGGCGTCGCCGGTGCCGTGCTCGCGGCCATCGCGGCCTGGCTGTTCGTCGCCTGGGCCGGCTACCGGCTGCGTCGCGCCGAGTTCGCCCTGCGGGTGGCCGGGACGTTGTGCGCGGTCACCACGCTGGTCGCGCTGACGCTGCCCGTGGTGTCGATCTGGGTCGACGGCGTCCGGGCCGCGCTGCCGGACCCGCTGCTGGTGCGCGGGACGAGCCTGCTGTGGAGCGCGTTCGACGCGTTCGACGGGTTCTACCTCGCCGCCGCCATCCCGTTCCTTCTGGTCACGGCCGTGATCGCGGGCGCCGCGCGGCGATCGGCGCCGCTGCCGGCCGCGGAGCGCCCGCCGGCCTGATCGCGGGAACGGCCGCGCACGATTCCTTGACTGCGTCGAGTGGCGAGATGCATGATTCAGCTACTCAAGTAGTGGAATCATGGAGAAGCCGGGGCGGCGTCGTGGACTTTCATCTCAACTCGAGGTCCGGCGTCTCCACCTACCTGCAGTTGGTGCAGCAGGTGAAGCACGCGATCCGCCTCGGCCTGCTGAAGCCCGGCGACCGGCTGCCCACCGCGGCCGAGGTGGTCGCCGCACTGGCGATCAATCCGAACACGGTTCTGAAGGCCTACCGTGAACTCGAACGGGAGGGTCTGGTGAGCGCGCGTCCCGGTCTCGGCACCTTCGTCGAGCGCTCGCTCGGCGACATCTCGCCCGTGGTGCAGGCCCGGTTGCGGCGGCAGCTGGCGCAGTGGACCGACGCCGCCCGCGCGGCCGGCCTGTCGCACGAGGACATCGAGGCGTTGTTCACCACAGCGCTGCGCGAGTTCACCGAGACCGAGGTGGCATGAGCTCCGCCGTCGACGCGTCCCGCCTCGGCCGCCGTTACGGCCGCCGGTGGGGCCTGCGCGACTGCTCGCTCTCGCTGCCGGAAGGGCGGGTGGTCGCGCTGGTCGGCCCGAACGGTGCCGGGAAGAGCACGCTGCTGAGCCTGCTGGCCGGGCTGCTGCGGCCGTCCGAGGGTGAGCTGCGGGTGCTGGGCGGGCCGGTGGCGCGGCGCCTGCCGGATGTCGCGCACATGGCACCGGACTCCGCGCTCTTCCCCTCGTTCACCACGGAGGATCTGCTCGCCTTCGGCCGGCGGCTGAACCCGCGGTGGGACGGGCCGTGGGCCCGGGACCGGCTCCGGGACCTCGACGTCCCGCCCGGCGTACCGGCCCGGGGCCTGTCCGGCGGTCAGCGTGCCAAGGTGGCGCTGGTGCTGGCCCTGGCGAAACGTCCCCGCCTGCTGCTGCTGGACGAACCGCTCGCCAGTCTGGACCCGGTCGCCCGGCACGACGTGATGGCGCTGCTGATGCGGGTGGTGGCCGAGACCGGCGTGACGCTGGTGCTGTCGTCGCACATCATCGCGGATCTGGAGGACACCTGTGACTGGATGGTCGCGATCAATCGAGGGCAGGTACAGGTGAGTGGCCCGGTCGACGGGCTGCTGGACGGCCATCGGCTGCTCACCGGGCCGGCGGAGGCGCTGTCGTCGCTGCCGGGGCGGCTGCCCGTGGTGGCGAGCACGGTCTCCGGCCGGCAGGCGTCCGTGCTGGCCCGGCTCGGCTCGCACCGGCCGGACCCGGTGTGGACGGTCCGCGAGCCCGCCCTGGAGGACCTCGTCCTGGCGTACCTGCGCGCCCCGGCGCACAGTGCACTACCGGGTCCGATGTCCGCGGTGCCGACGCGCGTCTCCTGATGCTGTGGGTCACGTGGCGTCAGCATCGCTGGCAGATCGTGGGCGGAGCGGCACTGGTGCTCGCCTACTGCGGATTCCTGCTCTACGTGGGCGCCGACGGCCACCGGGCGATCGCGGAGTGCCTGCGCGTCGTCTCCACGGACGTCGCGCCTCCGGCCTGCGTGCGCGCGAACCGGCTGTACAACGCGCTCACCGGCGTGATGCTCGCCGGCAGTCTCCTGCCGCTCACCGTGGGCGTGTTCTGGGGCGCACCCATGGTGAGCCGGGAATTCGAGCAGGGGACGTATCGGCTCACGTTCACACAATCCATCGGAAGGGGGCGCTGGCTTCTCACGAAGACCGCTGTCCTGGCCGTGGCCGCGGCCGTACTCGGATCGTCCATCGGCATTTCCGTGCTCTGGTCCGTGAACCGATTCGCCCCGATGTTCGAATCGCGGGTGTTCGGTGATCCGGTCGCATTCGCACAGGCGGGTCTGGTGCCCGCCGGGGCCTGGGTGCTGTCGTTGGCGACCGGCGTCCTGATCGGTGCGGTGGCGCGTCGGGTAACGGTTGCCATGGCCTTGACACTGATTGTTCTCGCGCTCTTCTCGATAGGGCTCACGGCTATTCGTCCTTACTATTTTCCGGCCTCCGACATCGTGCTCGGCGGGGCGAGCATGTTTCCTGACCCGTCGCCCGTGGCCGGGCGCTCGGGGTGGCTGCGTTCCATCTCCTATGTCGACTCGTCCGGCCGTGAACTGAGCTCGCGCGAGGCCGGTGCGATCTGCGACGACCCGGGCAACACCTACCCGACGGCCGACTGTCTGAACCGTCATGAGCTGCTGCAACAGGTGTCCTATCACCCTGCGGGCCGGTACGTCTGGTTCCAGCTCGCCGAACTGTCGCTGCTTCTCGCCGGTGCCGCCGCGGCGGTGGCGGCGGCACGGTGGTCGTTGGAGCGGTAATCCGGACCGCATATGCCGAGATAAGTGATCTATATGAACTTCGGAAATCCGCCGGCGATTCGCCGGCGGTGATTCTCCGTGCGCTGACATCGGTTATCGAGCGGCGTCCTCGTATGCAATCAAGAGTGTTGACATCGACGAATGTGCATGCCACGCTCGGCGGCGGTTGCGTAACCGGTTTTCATTCATTCGGCTGGCACACGGGAGGATTCAGCCATGCCACAGAAGACGATCATCAAAAGGGCTGCGAAATTGAGTGCGGCCCTGCTCCTCGGCGCCGGGGCGGCCCTTTCCATCGCGGGCCCCGCGCTCGCTGACGGGATCGGCAACAGCGTGCACAACTGCTACGGCATCTGGTGGAACACGGACTGGGACCAGCGCTGCTCGTCGCCGGGCGCGTCCTACGCCGGGCGGTACAAGTCGGTGGCGGACTGCACGTCCAGCGGCGACAACAGCCTGACCGTCCGGCGCAACCAGTACAGCACGTTGTCGCACGACGGTCCGGACTGCACGTTCCAGACCGTCAACGTCACCACGTCGTACCTGGGTTCCTGATTCCGGCACACGGCTGCCGAGGCTGGTGAGAGGCGCTGGGCGCGGCTGACGAGCCGCGCCCAGCGTCGTCGCGGTGGGTTGACAGGGTGTGACCGGCCTTGCATCATTCAACTATGCCATTAGTGAAATGTGGTAGGTGAAGCGCGCCATGAGAGTCTGCCTCGACCGCGTCTCCCAGGGTTACGGGTCCACGCAGGTCATCGACGGCCTGACGCTGGACCTCCGCCCCGAGGTGATCGGCCTCCTGGGCCCGAACGGGGCCGGTAAGACCACGCTGCTGCGCACGATGGCGACGATCATGCCGCCGCGGGCCGGGAGCCTCTCGCTCGACGACCGTGTGGTGACCGGTGAGCGCGCGGCGCGGGCGGTGCGCTCGTCGATCGGCTACCTGCCGCAGAAGTTCGGCTTCGATCCGGGCATGCGCGTGCTCGACTTCGTGCGGTATGCGGCCTGGATGCGTGGCGTTCCGGCCGGCCGGTGGGACGGCGAGGCGAGGCGGGCGCTGGAGCACGTCGATCTCTGGGATCGGGCCGGGGCCAGGATGAAGCGGTTGTCCGGCGGCATGCGGCAGCGGGCCGGGATTGCCTGGGCGATCGTCGGCGCACCCGGTCTCATTCTGCTGGACGAGCCCACGGTCGGTCTCGATCCGCGTCAGCGCCTGCAGTTCCGCAAGATCATCTCTGGCCTGCGCGACTCCGTGGTGGTCCTCAGCACGCACCTCATAGACGACATCGAGGCGATCTGCGACCGGGTCGTCGTCATGCACGGCGGCGCGATCAAGTTCAACGGGAGCACCGGGGAACTCGCCCGGCTGAGCCGGCCGGGCCTGCCCGGCAACTCCGACCTCGAGCGTGCCTACATGAGCCTGCTGCCCGAGGAGGAGCAAGTCCTATGAGGCCGCTGCTGCTTCACCTGCGCATCTCGCCGCTCCGCTGGGTGGTGGTGCCGCTGATCGCGCTCGACATCGCGGTCCTGCTGCTGCGCTCACGGTTCTGGATCGGGATCTGGCCCGAGACCGGTGCGGCCGCACAGGTTCCGGCCTACTTCCTGAGCATCATCGCCGCGGGCGCCGCCGCCTGGGCCGCGGGTGCGAAGGCCCGCAACAACCTGGAGGAGCAACTCGCGGCCGGTGCGGCGTCCGCACCGAAGACGGACGCCCACCGGCTCGCGGCCACGGCCGTCCTGCTGATGATCCCCTACCTGGCCGGTCAGGCCGTCGCGTTCGGGTACACGGTTCGCGCGGCTCCGCCCGGCCTCGCCCTCTGGAGTGGCTACCTGCTGATGGGCGTGGTGGTGATGCTGCTGGCCACCGCGTGGGGGTGGGCGATCGGGCGATACCTGAGCGCCGCCTACGCCGCGCTCGTGGCGCTGCTGAGCTGGATCATCATCCTCTTCTACCTGGCGCAGGGCGCCGGCCTGAGCGTCACCAGCGGCCCGCCGTGGGTCGACGTCGACCTGCGCGCCGTCTCCCTCCGCCTGGCCGCGGCCCTGCTGCTGATCGTGGCCGTGATCTGGCTGCCCGGCCGGCACACCCCGGCGCGTGCGCGTTGGGCAGGTCTGGTGCCGGCCGGTGCCGCGGTCACCGTGCTGGCCGTCATCGGTGTTACGCCGGTGCTGGCGGACCGGCCGGTGCCGCCGGACCTGCACTGCGTCGACGGCCCGGTCGAGATGTGTCTCTGGCCGGAGCACGCGCTCTACGAGCCGATCGTGCGTCAGGTCAGCGATCGCGTCGGCACACTGCCGGCCGACTTCGTGCTCCCGGCCCGCCTCAACGAGTACGGCATCGACCGGTTCGCGTACGAGGAGGGTGGCGAGACCGCCGTCCAGTTGGAGGGCGGCTTCGACATCTCCGAGGGCAGCAAATGGTCCGTGGCGCTCGGCGTCGCCGACTCGGTCGTGGCGCACACGCTGCGCACCTGCGACCGGCAGGCGATCGCCCAGGCGGAGGACTACAGCTCGGAGGCGCTCGCCCGCTGGCTCGAGGGTTACCTGGCGGGCGAGGGCACCCGTGACTACCGGACCAGCGCCGTGCCGACGGAGATCCAGGAGGCCTGGACGCTCGCGGCCGAGGTGTCGCAGCGCCCCGCGAGCGCGCAGCTCGACTGGGCGCGGCAGCAGGTCGGGGCGCTGAAGGATCGCTACTGTGGCTAGCTTCTCGCCGATGCGCGCGTTCATCGCGGCGCGGCTGGGCTGGGGTGCGCTGGCCGCCTGCGCCGTGCTGGGCTTGCTGACCGCGGCGATCGGCGGCCAGGACGCGCCGATCCCCACGGCGCTGGAGAACGGCACCGCGGTCGTGCCGATGTGGCGGTTGTTCGCCATGGGCGCCGGTGTGGTCCCGGTGCTGGGGCTGTACAGCCGGCTGCACGACCTGGAGCTTCCCGGCGACCCGCTACGGCGCGCGCAGCACCGGTACCTCGCCGCGATCGTGGTCCTCTGCGCCGCGACCTACCTGGCGATCGCCGCGGCCGGGCTGCACCCACTGGTGCTGCTGATGATCGCGCGATCGTTGCCGGGCTGGCTCGGCCTCGCGCTGATCTCGGGCCGGCTCTTCGGCTGGCGGCTCGCCTGGATCGCGCCGGTGCTGGCCTCGATCGTGCTGAACTACTGGGGTTCGGGTGAGGTGCCGGGCACGTACCGATGGTGGGAGTTCACCGCGCGCCCGCACGACGACCCGACGGCCGCCGGCATCAGCCTGGTGCTCGGCGCCGCGGGCCTGCTCGGATATCTGATCACGCCGTGGCATCTGCGGCGTGCCGGTCGCCCGGCGTCCACGGACCGGCCGGGCGGTTCCGGCTCACGCGAGGAGCGCCGCCAGCAGGTCAGGCCTCCGGCCTGATCCCTGAGTCCGGCCCCGGCACGTTCAGGGGGATGTCCCGGCACGCTGGATCATCGCGGATGCCGGGCCACCCCCTCACGCTCGCCTCTCCCGTGGCTCACGCACTGGGGTCATCATGCCGCAACTGCAAAACACCTGCAATAAGCTGTTCCCGTTTCGGGCGTGTCGGAGCTCCCGCGAGCACCGGCGCCGGGTGGCGCGAGTGGGCCGTGCCGCCACGCGCGACCCGGGGTGTTCTGGCACAGTGACGGACACGAGCCGATGGGTACGCGGTTAGTCGGTCCCTGAAACCGATAGTCGGTCATCGGCGTCGACGGTAGGAGAGCGCGGCGGGACGGGCGACCGGTTTACCGAGGGCGGGGGTTCGCGAGGGATTACCCGGTGTTGCTTGCCCGGGGCGGGGGTCTGGACGATCTTTGGCGCATGCGCCACGCCCGCGTCATCGCGCTCTGCACGGTCTTCGCCCTCGCGGCGCTGTTCGCCGCGCACAGTGCCGCCGCCGAGTTGTTCCCCCGGACCGTCCCGGCCGCGGTGACGCTCACCGGCGTGCCGGCCCGGCCCGCGCCGCCGGCCGCGCCGGATCCGTCGCTGTCCGCGCACGCGCTGACCGCGGCGCCGAGCCCGCTGGACAACCCGCTCAAGGGCTTCGCCCGGTTCTACGTGCCCGGCGAGGATCAGAACGCGGGGTATCCGCGGTCGCTGTCCTGGAGCTACTTCGGGCTGTCCGAGGTGATGACGCGGGCGGACGACTGCGCCGCCTACGACTGGTCGATCGTGGACCGGGCGCTGACCGAGATGGCGTCGTACGGCAACCAGGCCGCGATCCGGTTCTACCTGGAGTATCCCGGCGGCACCGGCAGCCACCCGGCGAACGCGATCCCGCGCTGCTTCGACGGGCACGTCGCCTACCGGAACAACACGCAGTGGGGCACGGTCTCGCCGGACTACGACAGCCCGTACCTGCTGGACGCGGTGACCGGTTTCATCGCCGCGTTCGGTGCGCGCTACGACGGCGACCCGCGGATCGGTTTCATCAACCTCGGCCTGGTCGGGCTGTGGGGTGAGTGGCACACCTGGCCGTTCGACGCGGACCGGGCGGACGGGCACCCGGACCTGATGCCCACGGACGCCAGCGGCGCGCGGATCGTGGCCGCGTTCGACGACGCGTTCGACGTGACCAAGCTGGAGATCCGCTACCCGGAGTCGGCCGGCGGTGCCGCGAGCGGCCGGGACGTCGGCTACCACGACGACTCGTTCTGCTACCGGGAGGGCTCGCCGGCGGCCGGGGTCACGCTGCCGCGGTCGATGGGCGGCAGCGGCTACTCGCAGTTGCAGCGCGCGCTGGACCGGGGCGTGGAGAACAAGTGGATCACCAGTTCGATGGGTGGCGAGGTGCGCCCGGAGATCCAGGGCGGCGCGTTCGACGCCTGGCCGGGCGGCGCCGGTCAGGTCGACGACATGCGGGCCTGCATCGAGCTGGAGCACACCACCTGGAAGATCAACCAGGGCAGTGCGGGCTATGCCGCGTCGGACCCGCGGGTGGCCGAGGCGGTCCGGCTGATGGGCTACGACCTGACGGCCACGTACGCGTACCTGCCGGACGCCGCGACCGGCACGGCGACGGTCGGTGTCACGATCGAGAACCGGGGCGTGGCGCCGTTCTACTACCCGTGGACGGTCTCGCTCGGCCTGAAGGACGCGGCCGGCACGGTCGTCAAGACCTGGGACACGTCCTGGGACCTGCGCACGGTCATGCCGCTGCGGGTCCGGGCGTTCCCGGACTGGAACGCGGGCGCTGACTACCTCGACTACGGCTACCCGCAGTACTTTCAGCAGGGTGTCGACCTGAGCGGCGTACCCTCCGGGGATTATCAGCTCGTCATGCGGGTGCGGAACCCGCTCGAGGCGATCAGCCCGGCGGCGAAGAAGCTCCGTTTCGGCAACGCTACCCAGGGCGGCGACGGCTGGCTCGGCCTCGGTGACCTCGGCGTCGGCGCCGGCCCGGGCGGCGGGAACGGCAGCACCCCGACGCCGGCCCCGGAGTCACCGGACCCGACGCCGACGGAAGGACCGGCGGAACCGACCGGGGCGCCGCAGGAGCCGACCGGGGCGCCGGGGGAGCCGGCCGCCGGCCTGACGCTCGACGACTTCGACGGCACGCCCGCCTACCCCGCGGACGCGCGGAACGACCTGGGGCGGTGGACCGGCGGTAACTGCTTCCGCAACGGCGGCGGCTACGGTGTGGTCTCCGGCGGCGCGCTCACGCTGGTCTACGACAACTGCGGCTGGTTCGGCAGCGACCTCGACGAAGACCTGACGAAGGACACACACCTGGTGGTACGGATCAGGGGCGCGCGGGGCGGCGAGCAGTCCCACTTCCACCTGAGCCTCGGCGGCACCACCCGCGTGTTCGGCGACTACACCCTCGACGGCGGCGGCCATCCCACCGTCACCACCGCCTACCAGGACATCCGCATCCCGATGGCCGCCAACGGCATCGACCGCGCCCGCCCGGGCCAGCTCGCGATGGGCTTCTGGTACGGCGGCGAGGGCACCATCACGATCGACGGCTTCCGCTTCGAGTAGCGGTGGGCCGTCAGCCGCGCAGGGCGCCGACCTGAAGCCGCGGACGTAGCCGCGTTGCAGGACGACGAAGAGGAGCAGGCAGGAGAGCGGGTCCCCGCTCTCCTGCTGTCACGCGCTCCCCCGAGGTTTTCGAAATCCTTTTCGGAATCCCGGCCCCGGCGTCTTTCCACGGTCGACGGTCCATTTCGCCGCCATTGCGGAGCCGTCCGTACCAACCCGGCGGTTATGCTGGTTCGAAAGTTTTTCGACCATGGGGGCAGGCGTGGCGCGGATGCGGGCCGTGACGCTGACCGACGTGGCCCGGCTCGCCGGCGTCTCCGTCGCCACCGCGTCCAAGGCGCTGAACGCGCGCGGCGAGGTCGCACCGGCCACCCGGCAGCGCGTGCAGGCCGCGGCCGACGAGCTGAAGTTCTCGCCGAACATCCTGGCCCGCGGCCTGATCTCGGGAAACACGCGCACGATCGGGCTGCTCACCGACGAACTGTCCGCTGCTCGGTTCACCATCCCGGTGCTGCTCGGCGCGGAGAACGCGCTCGGCGACGAGCAGATGAGCGTGCTGCTCTGCGACGCGCGCGGCGACGCGATCCGGCGCCGGCACTACATCCGCACGCTGCTCGCCCGGCAGGTCGACGGGTTCATCATCCTCGGCGACGCGAACGAGATCCGGCCGTCGCTGACCCGCGACATCCCGGTGCCGGTGGTCTACGTCTACTGCGAGTCCGACGACCCCACCGACGTGTCGATCGTGGCCGACGACGCGGGCGGTGCCCGGCTCGCGGCCCGCCACCTTGTCTCGCTGGGCCGCCGCCGGATCGCGCACATCACCGGTGATCACGCCTACCGGGCAGCCCGGAATCGTGCTGCGGCGTTCGTCTCGGAGATGATCGCGTCCGGCCTCGAACCGGTCGGCGAGGCGCTCTTCGGGCAGTGGTCGCAGCGGTGGGGGCGGCACGCCGCGTCGATGCTGCTCTCCGCGCACCCGGACGTGGACGCGATCTTCTGCGGCAGCGACCAGATCGCGTACGGCGTGACCGAGACGCTGCGCGACCTCGGCCGTGCCGTGCCCGACGACGTGGCCGTGGTCGGGTACGACAACTGGGAGGTGATCGCCGCCGAGTGCCGGCCGCCGCTGACCACGGTCGACCTCAACCTGGAGCAGCTGGGCGCGGCCGCGGTCAGGGCGCTGTTCGCGGCGCTCGACGGCGATCCCTCCGCCGGGGTGGTGCGCATGCCGACCCGGCTCATCGTGCGTGAGTCCACCGGGGTGGCGCGCCGGTCATAGGCCGTACCGGCTCTTCAGGTGGCGCCACCAGTCGCGCGCCATCCACTTGTCGAACTCGGTGATCTGGCTCGCGCTGCCGGCCTTCATCAGGAAGCCGCCGACGCCCGGATCCCAGTCGTAGAAGTCGTCCAGGCCGAGGCCGTGGCCGATCTCGTGCAGCAGGATGTGCTGGTTCTCCTGGTTGAGTGAGTTCACGAAGTACTCGCTGCCCATGCGCTGGCCCCAGTCACCGCCCGCGCCGCCGCCCATGCCGGCGGTGAGCCACAGCGACATGTCGTAGTGGTGCGCGTACCCGCCGGGGCAGTTGGGGTATTGGCCGTTCTGGTTGAAGAACCGGCCGCACGGCTCCGCGCACTGCGGCGCGTTCTCCCGGATGTTGTTGACGTAGATGTCGACCGAGTCGTCCGTCCACTGCAGCGTGTTCCGGTCCCGTACGGCCCAGCCGACCACGTTGACCGGCACGTTCGTGTACGGGAAGCCGTCGAAGCCGGCCATCGCGGCGATCCACTTGTTGAACTGCTGGCCGAGCTTGACCTCGATCTGGTCGCGCAGCGCCGCGGACACGGGCGCGCTGGAGTCCCAGCGCACGCAGTAGTTGATGCTGCCCTGCGCCGCGATCAACTGGTCCCAGATGTAGTTGCGGAACCCGTACAGGTTGCCGTAGGTCTCCTCCTGGTGCCGCCAGACCGCGTCCAGCGCGGAACTCAGGTTGGCCGGCGGGTTCCAGGTGCTCGGCGCGGGTGTGGTCGGTGCCGGCGTTTGCGTGGGCGGCGCCACGGTGGTCGGTGCCACCGTGCCGGTGCAGGTCACGCCGTTGAGCGCGAACGAGGCCGGTGCCGTGTTGGTGCCGGCGACCGTGCCGTTGAAGCCGAAGCTCGCGTCCGCGTTCGTGGCGATCGCGCCGTTCCAGGTCGCGTTCGTGACCGTGACCGTGCCGCCCGACTGCGTGTATGAACCGTTCCACAGCTGGGTGATCTGCTGTGCGCCCGGGAACGAGAACGTCAGCCGCCAGCCGCCGCTGATCGCGTCGCCCAGGTTCGTCACCACGACGGTGCCGCTGAACCCGCCGCTCCACTGGCTCGGCACCGAGTAGGCCACCCGGCACCCGGCCGCCGCGGCCTGCGCGGTCGCCACCATCGTGCCGGTCGCCGCGGTGGCCAGCGCGATCACGGCCGCGAGCAGCGCCGGCCTTCGCATTCTTCTCATGATTCGCACCCCTCGTGCGCCGAAAACCTTTTCGCGACCTTAGGCATCGATGTTCGCCAATGTCAATGTGGTTCACCCGGGAGCTCCGCCCGCCCGCGCGCCGACTGCCGGGAGGTCTCGTCCTCGCGGCGATCCGGCGTCGCCGGGTGGCCTGACCGCGACGCCGGCGGCGGGTGCGGGCGTGCCGCCGGCGTCCAGGGCCGCTTCGTGAGGCCGGGATCAGTCGTCCAGGCCGGCACCGGTGTACGCCGGGACCTCGGCGAGCATGCCGGCGACCTCCGGATTGAGCTCGTTGCGACGCCGGTGCAGCTCCTCGATCTTCGTGTTCAGCTCCGGGTCGTCGTCGTCGCTGACATCGAAGATCTCGAGCCGCTCGACCAGGCTCAGCCCCAGCTGGTCGGTCCGGTAGGTGGCCGGGTGCGTCAGGTAGGCGAACAGCCCGTCGAGGTCCTCGACCGCGAACACCGCGCTGTACGCGTAGTCACCGCCGAGGTCGCGGCCGACGATGAAGGACTTGACGGCGGGGTTCGACCGGCCCTGCTCGCGCCAGCTCTCCAGTGCCGCCTCGACCTGCTCCGGCGTCGCGGTGGTCTTCATGGTGGCCCGGTTGATGTGATAGATCATTACGCCTCCTCGTTCCTAACGACGTTAGAAATTCTAGCCACGTTAGATGCGAGGTGCGCCGGCGCCGTCGCCGGGGTCCGTCACCGCAGGGCCGGCTGCGCTCCGGCACACTGGACCCGTGGCGTACGTACTGGACACCGCGGATCTCCCACCGGCGGAACGGGTGGAGGCGGTGCGGAACGCGATGCTCTACGCGTCGGCGCCGTGCCACGTGATCCACGAGGAACCGGGCGGGGCCGTGCATGCGCGGCTGGAGGTGTGGGACCTCGGGGACGCGAACGTCTTCACGCACCGGTCGTCCGGGATCCGGCTGCTGCGCACCGACCGGCTGGCCCGGCAGGAGGCGATGCCGGTGGTGGCGCTGTCGGTGCAGCTGCGGGCGGAGGGGCGGATCGAGCAGGCGGGCCGGCAGCGCGTCGTGCCGGCCGGTGAGCTGCTGGCGGTGGACCTGTCGGCCGCCTACGACTACTCGTGGTCCGGGGACGGCGCGGCCGGTGCGGTCCAGATCCCGTTCGACCGGCTCGGGTTGCCGCTCGACGTGGTGCGGCGGGCCGTCCCGGAGATCCGGTCGAGCCCGTACTACCGGATGGTGACCGACCACATCGGACATCTGGCGCGGGATCCGGCGGGCCTGACCGGGGACGCCGGGGTCGCGACCGCGAGCGTCGAGCTGGTGCGGGCGCTGCTGGCGTCCGCCGGGCGGCCGGGCCGCCCGGCGCGGCAGGCGCTGGCGGAGACGCTGGTGACGCGGGTGCGGGCGTTCGTGCGGGCGCACCTGGCGGACCCGGAGCTGACGCCGGCGGCGATCGCGGCGGCGCATCACGTGTCGTTGCGCTACCTCTATCGGGTCTGCGCGGACGCGGGCCTCGGCCTGGAACAGTGGATCATCAACGAGCGGCTGCGGCACGCCCGGCACGACCTGTTGCGCCCGGAGCTCCGGCACCGGCCGGTGGCCGCGATCGCCCGCGCCTGGGGCTTCCGCGACCCGACCCACTTCACGCGCCGCTTCAAGGCCCGCTACGGCATCCTCCCCAGCCGGCTGCGGCGATCATCCGAGGCCGCCGGAAGCTGACGGCTCCGCGGCCACCCATTCCGAACGGCGCACGTCGTTCCGTTGCCGCGTCCGATGATCGCCGTGCCGCGTGCACGTCCGTGGCACTCCTCGAGCAGGCGACCGAACAGCCGCGATCCTGCCCCTCCGGCCGGGAATCCCGCGGCTCTGCCGCGCGGTGGGCTCCGGATCCAGGGTTCTGCGCGAGCCTGGGATCCGCAGTGGCTGGGCGCGGGCGGGGATCCGTGGTGGTTGTGCGCGGTGGGCCGAGAGGGCCGCAGCGAGGGCCGATCGCGGTGCGGCGCCCGCCGATAGCGTCGGTCGGTGCACGGCGAATTCGGGGAGCGGCTTCGTGAGCTGCGGGTGCGGGCCGGCCTGACGATCGAGGCGCTGGCTGGGGCGTCCGGTGTCAGCGTGCGCGCGATCAGCGATGCCGAGCGTGGCCGCAGCCGGTTGCCGCGACCACGAACCGTGACGGCGCTGGCGGCGGCGCTCGGGCTCGGACCGGATGACGCGACCGCGTTCACGGCCCTGGCGCGGGCCGGCCGGGAGATCGCGGCCGCGGGCCGCCCGCGCGCCGGTGAGCTGCCGCGACAGACCGTCGGCTTCGTCGGCAGAAAGGCCGCGCTGGCCACGATCGGCGAGTGGGTCTCGGCGTCACAGCCGGACGGGCCGGCCCTGGTCGCGGTGCTGCACGGTCCGCCCGGGGTGGGCAAGACGGCGCTGGCCGTCCGCGTCGCCGAGCAGCACCGGGACCGGTTCCCGGGCGGTGCGCTCTACCTCGATCTGCGTGGCGGTCAGCCGGGGGCGGTCACCGCGACTGACGCACAGTCCGTGCTGCTGGGCGCGCTCGGGCTGCGGCCGCGGCAGATCTCGCCGGACACCGGCGATCGAGCCGGGCAGTTGCGGGCGCTGCTCGGCCGGCGCCGGTGCCTGCTCGTCCTGGACGACGCGGGCAGCGAGGGCCAGGTCCGCGCGCTGCTCCCGGACACGGGCTGCGTGCTGATCACCGGCCGGCGCGCGCTCGGCGGCCTGGAGGCGGTCCGCCGCTACGCCGTGGGGCCGCTGACCTCGGCCGAGTCGGCGTCGCTGCTGCGCACGATCGGCGGCGCGACCGGCACGCCGGAGGAGATCGACGCGGTAGCGCGGCTCTGTGGCCACCTCCCGCTCGCACTGCACCTCGCCGGCACCCGCCTGACCGCCCACCCGGCGGTGTCCGGCGGCCTGCCCGCGTCTGGCGGCCTGCCCGCGTCTGGCGGCGCGTCGGTGCCCGGCCGCCCGGCTGCATCCGGCCGTGTGGGCCGCCTCGCGGGCTGGTCGATGGCGCGGCTGGTCGAGGAGCTGTCCGACGTGGACCGGCGCCTCGCCACGTTGAGCGCGCGCGGCATCGGTGTCGAGGCCGCGTTCGCCGTCTCTCATGCCCTGCTCACCGACGCCGCCCGGGTCGTGTTCCGGCGCCTCGCCCTCATCCCGGCACCGTCGTTCGGTGCGGCGGACGCCGCCGCCGTCGGCGGCTGCGACCCGGCCACGGCCGAGACGCACCTGGAGGACCTGCTGGACCTCGGTCTGCTGCAAGCCGAGGGCGCCGACCGCTACCGGCTCCACGACCTGATCCGCCTCTTCGCCGCATCCCGGCTGCACGCGGATGAACCCGCATCCCGGCTGCACGCGGGCGAGGTGCTGGCCGGGCGGGATTCTGCCTAATGGTCCGCATGGTTCGCCGGCGGTGCCGCTGATTGCATGTGGCGACAACCTGATCACTGATACGGAGGAACACATGAGCGAAGTACCCCGGCGTGCGGTGCTGGCCGGCTCGGCGGCGGTCGTCGCCGCCGGCGTCCTCACCGCCGCGACCGCCGGACCGGCCACGGCCGGCGAGACCGGGCACGGGCAGGGGACGAAGCCCACCGTCGTGCTGGTCCATGGCGCGTTCGCGGACGCGTCCGGCTGGACCGAGGTGATCCGCCGGCTCACCCGCGACGGCTATCCGGTCCTGGCGCCGCCGAACCCGCTGCGCGGCGTCGCGTCCGACTCGGCCTACCTGGCGAGCTTCCTGGCGACCGTGCCCGGCCCGATCGTCCTGGTCGGACACTCGTACGGCGGCTTCGTCCTGACCAACGCGGCCACCGGTAACGCGAACGTGAAGGCGCTGGTCTATGTGGCGGCGTTCGCGCCGGACGCGGGCGAGACCGTGCAGGGTCTGCAGGTGCTGTTTCCCGGCACCAAGCTCGGTGAGCCGCAGCTGGACTTCCGGCAGCACCCGGGCGGTTACGACGGCTACGTCAAGGCCGCGGTCTTCCGTGAGGTCTTCGCGGGCGACCTGCCGCGCGCGACCACCGACCTGATGTGGGCCACCCAGCGCCCCGGCGACACGCACACGCTCGGCGAGCCGTCCGGTGCGCCCGCGTGGCGGGACGTCCCGTCGTGGTACCTGGTGGCCCGCGACGACCAGCTGATCCCGGCCGCGGCGCAGCGGTTCATGGCGGACCGGGCCGGCGCCCGCGTCGTCGAGGTCCGCGCGTCGCACGTCGCCATGATCTCCCAGCCGAAGGTGACCGCCGACCTGATCGCGCTCGCCGCCCGTACCGTCGCGAAGGGTTTTTGATCATGCCTTTCATCACCACGGCTGATGGCGCGCAGATCTTCTACAAGGACTGGGGGAGTGGCCGCCCGGTCGTGCTGTCGCACGGCTGGCCGCTGAACTCGGACAGCTGGGAGGCGCAGGCGCTGTTCCTGGCGTCGCACGGCTACCGGGTGATCGCGCACGACCGGCGCGGGCACGGCCGTTCCACGCAGACGTGGGACGGCAACGAGATGGACACCTACGCGGACGATCTCGCCGCGCTGCTGGACGCGCTGGACCTGCGGCACGCCACGCTGGTCGGGTTCTCCACCGGCGGCGGCGAGGTCGCGCGGTACATCGGCCGGCACGGCACCGGCCGGGTCGCGCAGGCCGCGCTGGTCTCCGCGGTGCCGCCGTTCATGCTGCGCACGCCGGACAACCCGGAGGGCGTGCCGGTCACGGTGTTCGACGGCATTCGTGCCGGCTCGCTCGCGGACCGGTCGCAGCTGTACAAGGACCTCGCGGCCGGGCCGTTCTTCGGCGGTGCCGCGTCGCAGGGTGTGCAGGACGCGTTCTGGCTGCAGTCGATGGCGTCCGGGCACCGCAACGCCTACGAGTGCGTCGCCGCGTTCTCCGCCACCGACTTCCGCGACGACCTCGCCGCGTTCGACGTGCCGACGCTGGTCATCCACGGCGACGCGGACCAGGTCGTGCCGTTCGACGTCGGCGGCAAGCGGTCCGCCGCACTGATCAAGGACGCCGAGCTGATCGTCTACGCCGGTGCGCCGCACGGCATCACCGACACCCACAGGGAGCAGCTCGGCGCTGACCTCCTTGCCTTCCTGGAGGAGATCTCATCGTGAGCACCATCGTTCTGGTCCACGGCCTGTGGGTCACGCCGCGCAGCTGGGAGGAGTGGGTCACCCACTTCGAGAGCAAGGGGCACACGGTCGTCACTCCCGCGTACCCCGGCTTCGAGGTGGAGGTGGAGGCGCTGCGCGCGGACCCGTCGCCGATCGCGCGGCTGACCGTGCCGGAGACCGTCGCCCACCTGGAGAAGGTGATCGCCGAGCTGCCGGAAAAGCCGATCATCATGGGCCATTCCTTCGGGGGTACGCTGACGCAACTGCTCCTGGACCGCGGCCACGGCGCCGCCGGCGTGGTGATCGACTCGGCGCCGACCGAGGGCATCCGGGTCACGCCGCCGTCGCAGATCCGGTCGCTGTTCCCGATCCTGAACAACCCGGCCAAGCGGCACCAGGCCGCCGGCTTCACGCACGAGCAGTGGCGCTACGCGTTCACCAACACGCTGTCCGAAGAGGACTCCCGGGCCGCCTACGAGCGGTACGCCATCGCGGCGCCGGGCAGCTGGGTCTGGTCGTACGGCCTGATCGCGAACTTCAAGCCCGGTAAGCAGGAGACCTGGGTCGACTACCGCAACCCGGCCCGGGCGCCGCTGCTGTTCATCGCGGGCGGCGCCGACCACATCATGCCGCCGTCGGTCAACCGGTCCAACGCCCACCACTACAAGGGCGAGGGTACGGTCACCGACTACATCGAGTTCCCCGGCCGCTCGCACTGGACGTGCGCGGAGCCCGGCTGGGAGGAGATCGCGGACACCGCGCTCGACTGGGCGCTGCGGCACGCGTCCTAATTAGGGATTCTCCAGCGCGGCGGCGAGCTGGGCGCGGCGGGTGATCCCGAGCTTCGGGTAGATCCGGTACAGGTGCGAACCGACCGTGCGGTGCGAGAGGAACAGCCGCTCCGCGATCTCGCGGTTGGTCAGGCCCGCCGCGGCCAGCGCCGCGATCTGCAACTCCTGGGGTGAGAGCCGCTCCCGGGCCGACGAGACCCGGCCGCGGCTCTGCTCACCTGTCGCGCGCAGCTCAGCCCGCGCGGCATCCGACCACGGTCCGGCGCCGAGCGCGTCGAACGTGTCCCGCGCCGCGCGCAGCAGGTCCCGGGCCTGCTGCGTGCGGTGCCGGCGGCGCAGCCCGCGGCCGAGGTGCAGTTGCAGGCGCGCCCGGTGCACCGGCCACCCGTCGAGCTCGCCGCCGAGGTCGGTGGTCGTGCCGGCCAGCACCTCCGCGTAACGCGCGGCGACCAGCAGGATCGGCGCGCCGATCCGGTCCGCCAGCACGGGCAGCCCGTCGGTCAGCGCGCGGGCGTCGTCCAGCCGTCCCGCGGCCAGCGCGGCGTCCAGCAGGTCCGGGACCAGCCACCAGCGCATGTACCGGTGGTAGCTCGGATGCGCCGGGTCGAACGTGCGGGCCAGCGTCGCGTACGCCGCCTGCGCGTCACCGCGGAACAGGTGCATCAGCCCCCGGGCCTGCGCCAGGGCGACCTGGATGTAGCGCATGCCGGCCGCCAGCGGGCTCGCCGCCACCTCGTCCAGCAGCGCGTCCGCCCGGTCCAGGCCGCCGCGCATCGCGGTGATCGTGGCGATGCTGGTCTGCGCCGCGACCGCGTAGAACGCCTCGCCGGTCTCCTGCGCCAGCGCGTGCGCCTCGGTCAGCTCCGCGTGCGCGAGATCCCACTGACCGAGCCACAGCCGCCCCCAGTTGCTGCCGCCGAGCAGCCGGGCCAGCACGCCCAGCCGGCCCTGCGCACG
Source organism: Catenuloplanes nepalensis (assembly GCF_030811575.1). GTDB lineage: Bacteria > Actinomycetota > Actinomycetes > Mycobacteriales > Micromonosporaceae > Catenuloplanes > Catenuloplanes nepalensis. Next base: position 2,541,762 of record NZ_JAUSRA010000001.1, read on the forward strand.
CGCCTCCGCCACCGCCACGTCCGTCCACTCGCAGCTGCGGGCGAAGTCGCCGAGCACGAGCGCGGCGCTGCCGAGGAACCGCATCGCGTCCGGGCCGGTCTCGGACGCGCGCCGCAAGCGGTCCAGCACCTCGGCGCCGCGCTCCTCCGGCACCGTGTAGGCCAGGATCGCCAGCGCCTGCGGATCGTCCGGGTGCGGCGCGGCCACGTCGACCAGCGCGGCCACCCGGGCCCGGGCCGCCGCGGTCTCCGGCCCGGTCGCCTGGAAGAAGCTGCGGGACGCGGCCCGCCACAGCAGCTGCATGCTCAGCTCGGGCCGGCCGGCCTCGTGCGCCGCGACCGCGATGCCGGTCAGCTCGCGCACCCGTTGCAGCGGATCCCGGAAACCGGTGTAGCGGACGACCTCCAGCACGTTCGTCAGCCGGGCCCGCTCGACCGGCCCGAGCCCGGTCAGGTCCCCGCCGGCCAGCAACTGCTCGACCTCGTGCCGGGCGCCGGCCTCGCTGGCCAGTTCGGCCGCGCGGAGCAACAGCGATCCGGCGGTACGGGGGTCGTCCGTCAGCTCACCGGCCCGGCGCAGCGCCGCGACCGCGGACATGGTCGCGCCCCGCGCCCGGGCCCGCTCCGCGTAGTCGGCCAGGTTCGCGGCCAGCGCCTCGTCCGTGCCGATCGTGGCCGCGGCCAGGTGCCACAGGCGGCGGTCCGGGGCCGCGGTGAGCTGGGCGGCGAGCGCGCGGTGCGCGTCCAGCCGGTCCGCGACCGGCGCGCGCTGGTAGACGGCCGAGCGCATCAGCGGGTGCCGGAACCGCATCGCGGAGCCGGTCATCTCGATCAGGCCGGCGTCGATCGCCTCCTGCGCGTCGCGCAGCCCGGTCTCCTCGCCGCACGTCTCGGACGCGGCCGCGAGCAGCCGGCGCGGATCGGCGGTGGTGTCCGCGGCCAGCACCAGCAGCAGCGCGGTCGCCCGCCGGCCCAGCCCGGCCGCACGCGCGGCGAACGCGGCCTCCAGCCGGTGGTTGAGCGGCAGCGCACCGTCGGCCGGCGTTCCCGGGCCTTCGATGACCGGACGCGGGTCCGTGGCCACGGTTCTCGGGCCGGGGTCGAGCACGCTCGGGCTCGCGGCGTGCGCGTTCGGGTTCGCGGCCGGCGTTCCCGGGTTCGCGGCGTGCGCGCTCGGGTCTGTGGCGAGCGCATTCGGGTTCGTGTCGTGCGCGCTGGGGTTGGTGGCGTGCGCGCTGGGGTTCGTGGCGTGCGCGCTGGGGTTGGTGGCGTGCGCGCTGGGATTCGTGGCGTGCGCGCTGGGGTTCGTGGCCAGTGTCTTCGGGAGTTCGACCAGCGCGAGCGGGTTTCCGGCGGCCTCGGCGAGCAGGCGTTGCCGGAGCGGGGGTGGCAGCCGGGGTGCGCGCGAGTCCAGCAGCGCGGCCGCGTCCGCGCCGCCGAGCCGGCCCAGCTCGGTGTCCGGCAGGCCGGAGCGCCGCTGCGGGTCGTCCCGCGCGACGGTCCGGGTGGCGCCGACCGCGAGGACCGGTTCGGACGACACCCGGCGGGCCACGAACCCGAGCACGTCCAGGCTGGCCCGGTCCAGCCAGTGCAGGTCGTCGAGGAGCAGCACGACCGGCTGGTCCGCGGCCACCTCGGTGATCAGCCCGAGCAGCGCGCGGCCGACCGCGTACACATCCGGATCGCCCTCGGCCAGCCCGACCGCGGTGCGCAGCGCGTCCCGGTGCGCAGCCGGCAGCTCGCCGATCCGCGCGACGATCGGATGGATCAGCTGGTGAATCGCCGCGTACGGCAGGCGGGACTCGCTCTCCGTCCCGGCGGCCCGCAGCGCCCGCAGGCCGTACCGCGCCGCCGCGTGCTCCAGCGCGCCGAGCAGCGCGGTCTTGCCGATCCCGGGCTCGCCGCGGATGACCAGCGCGCCGCCCCGGCCCGCGGCCGCGGCCTCGGCCATCCGCTCCAGCAGCGCGATCTCGTCCGCCCGTCCGAACAGGAGAGGACCGGCGGTGAGCACGGAGCCATTCTGCCACCGCAGTAACCGGCGCAGTCGTCGTACTCAAGCGCGCTGCGTCACTCCATCGGCACTCTGGCGAAGGCACCCGCCCGTCGCCTCGAGGAAACCGCCGTGACCGCGCCGTCGTTCGCCACCCTGATCCGCGCCCACCGCCGTGCGGCCCGCCTGACGCTGCACGAGCTGGCGGCCGCGTCCGGCGTCAGCGTGCGCGCGATCGGCGACATGGAACGCGGCCGCAGCACCGCCCAGCCGCGCACGCTGGCCGCGCTCGCCCAGGCGCTGCGCCTCGGCGCGGCCGATCGCGCCGCGCTGATCGCGGCCGCCGGCGCGGCCCGCTCCGCGGTGCCGGGCGCGTCCGCGCTGCCTCGCGACGTGCCGGACTTCACCGGCCGCGCCGCGCTGGTCGACCGCCTGATCAAGTTCAGCGCGGACCCGGCCCCGGTGATCGTCCACGGCCTGCCCGGTGCCGGAAAGACCGCACTGGCCATACACGCCGCCACCCGCGCGGCCGACCGCTTCCCGGGCGGCACCCACTTCCTCGACTGCCGCGACACCGCGCTCGCCACCCCGGCATCCCCGCCGCAACCGGCCGCACCGGCCGATCTCCCGGCACCGGCCGATCTCCCGGCACCGGCCGATCTCCCGGCACCGGCCGATCTCCCGGCACCGGCCGATCTCCCGGCACCGGCCGGTCTGGCGGCTGCGGTTGGTCCGGCGGCTGCGGTCGGTCCGGCGGCTGCGGTCGGTCCGGCGGCTGCGGTCGGTCCGGCGGTACCGGTCGGTCTGGCGGCACCGGCCGAGCCGGCGGCTGCGGTCGGTCTGGCGGCTGCGGTCGGTCTGGCGGCTCCGGTCAGGTCTGCGGGCGCGGCCAGGTCTGCGGGCGCGGCCGGGCGCGCGGATGCGAGCGGTTCGGCCGGGCCGGCCGACCGGCTGCGGCGGATCGTCGGTGGCGCGGCGTCCGGGCGCCGGCTGATCGTGCTCGACGATATCGCCGATGAACGGCAACTGGGCCCGTTGCTGTCGTTGGCCGGTGCCGCCGCCGTCGTTGTCACCAGCCGCTCGCCGCTGCCCGGCATCGACGGTGCGGAGCGGATCGTGGTGCCGCCGCTGCCCGCCGGCGAGTCCGCCGCGCTGCTGGCCGCGATCACCGGGACCGCGGCCGACGAGGAGGCCACGGCCGCCGTGGCGGAGCACTGTGGACATCTGCCGCTCGCGGTGCGCATCGCCGGGAACCGGCTGACCGGCAGGCCCGGGTGGACGATGGCGCATCTCGCGGCCCGGCTCGCCGACGAGGATCGCCGCCTGCCGGCTCTCGCCGCCGGTGACCTGTCCGCCGAGGCCGCGTTCGCGTCGTCGTTCGCCCGGCTCTCCGCGCCCACCCGCACGCTGATCCACCGCTTGGCCCACACGACGGCCCGCGACGTCGACGCCGCGACGCTGATCGCGGCCACCGGCGCCGACGTCACCTCGGCACAGGCCGCGCTCGACGAACTCGTCGCCACCGGCCTGCTCATCCCCGCGGCCGTCCCAGGGCGCCACCATCTCCACGCCCTGGTCCGTCTTTACGCCCGCCGCCCACCCGACAGCCCGCCGCCCCCGCCCCACCGACCCTCCGGCGGCCCTTCTTGGTGATCCAGCGAGTTCGCCTCGGGGCCGAAGGTCAGTGGACAGCGCCCGCGCCGGTCAGCGCCCGCGCCGGTCAGCGGGCCGCGCCGGTCAGCGCCCGCGCCGGTCAGCGCCCGCGCCGGTCAGCGGGCCGCGCCGGTCAGCGCCCGCGCCGGTCAGCGGGCCGCGCCGGTCAGCGGGCCGCGCCGGTCAGCGGGCCGCGCCGGGCGACGGTCAGAGGCGGCCGTCCGCGCGGAGGCGGAGGGCGCCGATCACGGCGGTGCCGAGTTGTTCCGCGTTGTCGCGGCTCAGGGCGTGGCGGGTCATGGCGGCCTCGACCAGCGTCCGGTGGACCGAGTCCTCCTCGGCCGGGTCCAGTGCGGCGGCGCCGGGATGCCGGTTGAGCAGCGTGGCGATGCGGCGCCGGCCGGGTTCGGTCAGTGGGCCGGGCAGGGTCGGCAAGGTGGAGCCGACCGCGGCGGCGAGGGCCTGCAACACGCCGATCAGGGCCGGCGATATCGAGTCGGCGAGCGCGTCCGGTTCGGCCGGCGGGCGCGTTCGCCGCACGGACGGCACCCGGCCGCGGCGCAGGTCACATGCCACATCGTCGAAGGCGACCAGCTCCGACGGGTACGCGCACGCGATGACCTCCCGGCCGAGGATCACCACCTCGTCGTGCTCGCCCCTCGTCCGCTGCCCGCCACGCCGCCACAGCCCCACGTCTGCACACCCCACCGTCGTCCCGGACGTCCCTCGTCCGCCCAACGGCCCGGCCGGGACACGGTGACGCCGGGTCGCCCGCGCAGGGTCGCCCGTCCGTCCCGCCGGTTTCGCCGAAGCACCGAGTTTGCGGGTGCGACGGTCCGCCACGCCGGGTGGAGGACCGTAGCCGGCCGTACCGCTGGTTCCGCGTCCTTGATCCGGGTTTCAGGTGTGTGCGGTGGCGTGTGGTGCGCGATCAGCGCGGCGCGGCGGGAGGAGGGGTGGCGGCGACTGCCGGATCCGCCGGCCGGAGCGTTCGACTAGCCGTGACCAGGAGCAACACGCTGAGCACGCCGAGCCCGGTCACGCCGAGCAGCGGCGCGGTGGTGCCCAGCGTGCCCGAGACCGTGGCCAGCAGCGTGGGCGTGAGGAAGCCGGTGTACGCGATGGCGTAGAAGACGCCGGTCAGGCCGGCCAGGTCGCGCGGGCCGGCGATGCGCTGGACCTCCATGATCGCGGAGACCATGCCGACGCCGATCCCGCAGCCCATCACCGCGGCCGTGACCAGGCCGATCGTCGCGGACTGGAGGTGGTCGGCGGTCGCGGCCAGTCCCACGCCCGCGGTGATCAGCGCGATCGCGGCGATCAGGCCGCGCGTGCTGTCGAACCGTTCCCGGCGCTTCACCAGCGGCTGGACCAGCGCGGACACGCCGAGCGCGATCACCGTGAGCAGCGTGGCGTAGGCGATGCCGACGCCGGCCGTGGTCCGCTCCAGCAGCACCGGCAGGTATCCGTAGGTGACGGAGGGCGCGACGAACAGCCACGGCGCCGCGACCGCCACGATGCGCAGGAAGCGGCGGTTTCCAAGGGTGGAGACCCGGAAGGTCGACGGGACGCCGGCGGTCTCCGGCGCGCGCAGCACCAGCCACGCGAACGGCAGCGTCAGCACCAGGTGGATGACGAACGGCAGCTGTAGCGGCCACGGTCCCCACTGCGCGAACAGGCCGGCGATCAGCGCGCCGGTGGCGGAGCCGAGCGCGAACGACGTGGTCGCGCGCCGCGCCCCGGCACCGGCGTCGGCGTGCGGGTCGTGGACGCCCTGGGACAGCTCCTTCAGCCAGGACGTGCCGACGCAGGTGGCGGTGCCGACCGCGATCCCGGCCAGGAAGCGGCCGACGCAGATCATCACCGGGCCGGTCTCGCCGAACGCGAGCGCGGTGCTGGCGGCGAGCGCGGCCAGCACGCCGCCGAACATCACCGGGCGCCGGCCGTACCGGTCGGAGAGCGCGCCGCTGAGCAGGAACGCCGGGATCAGGCCGAGCACGTAGACGCCGAGGAAGCCGTTGACCGCGACCACCCCGTAGTGCTCCCGCTGCTTGTAGAGCAGCAGCAGGGGGCTGAACTGGTTGCCGGCCCAGGTGGAGAAGAACATGACGGCGTAGACGGAGACCCACGGCCGCCGGGTGGTCGTCGAAGCCGGGGCGATCGCGGGTGCGAGGAGCATGCCGTCGACGCTACGTTCTTGTATGCAACGATGCGTACAAGAAGTGGTTCAGCTCTCGGTGCGTACCGGGTCTCCGCGGACCAGGTCGTCGTGGACCTCCCACCGCTGCGTCTTCAACCGTTCGGCGGCCGCGGCGTCGCCGGCCTCGACGCGTTCCCGCAGCCGGCGCAGCGCCAGCGAGCGGTTCAGCCCGAAGTGGCGCTCGGTGTCCGCGACCACGACCAGGCCGGTCGGCCGGTGCGTGGCCCGGACGGACGAGCTGACCTTGTTGCGGTGCTGGCCGCCGGGACCGCCGGTGCGGATCGGCACGATCTCCACGTCCGCCTCGTCGAAGTGGGTCCTCTCGATGTCAACTGACACGGGCGCGGCGATCACGTACCAGTTCTTGCGTTTCGTGGCGCGGAACGGGGACGGCGCCTGCCAGCACAGCGTGCCGGTCCAGGTCGCGGCGAACGCCTCGTCGGCGATCGAGAGCAGCACCGAGCGGTACGTGCCCGGCCGGTCGCCCGCCACCTCCTCGACCCGGGTCACGGTCACGCCGCGCCGCGTGGCCTCCGCCTCCAAGCGCCGGACCAGCCGGGCCAGCGCCCACGTGCACTCCACCGGGCCGCGGCCCGCCGAGATCAGCAGGTTCATCGCCGGACCTTCTCCGCGGTCTTGTAGGTGACCAGCGGGTGCGTGCTGACGATCGGCGTGGCCAGCCCGAACTCGACCAGGTCGTCGATCACCCGCTCGATCTTCTTGTACGCGGTCGGCGCCTCCTCGAACAGCAGCTGCCGATCTCCGCACACCACGTACGACCCGACCGGCGTGCGCCGCAGCTCCTCCACCGTGTGCTTGGCCTTACCGCGGCGCAGCGCGTCGGACCGGGACATCTTGCGGCCCGCGCCGTGCGCCACCGAGTAGTTCGCGTCCGGGCCGGCGTGCGCGGCCACCAGGAACGACGCGGTGCCGCGGGTGCCGGCCACCAGCACGGGGCGGGCGTCGCCGTTCGCCGCGCCCTTCCGGTGCAGGTAGCGGCCGTCCACGATGGACACGGAGTTGTGGCACTCGTCCACGATCGCCTCCTCCGGCACCGCGCCGAGCGCCTCCGCGATCCGCGCGGCCATCAGCCGCCGGTTCAGCGAGCCCCAGCGGACCGCGTCGTCGTGCGCGGCCAGGTAGGCGCCGACGTCCGCGGCCGGGCCGGCGCCGTGCGCCTCGGTGTGCGCGCGCAGGATGCGCTCGCCGAGACCGCGCGATCCACTGTGCACGATCAGCACCAGGTCGTCGCGCTCCAGGCCGAGCCGCGCGGCGTGCGCGTCGTCGTGCACCGCGTGCACCCGGGCCAGCTCCGCGAAGTGGTTGCCGCGGCCGACCGTGCCGAGCTGCTCGGCGTACCCCGCGGGGATGTCGGTGTCGATCGAGTCCGGGTCGACGGGCCGGTCCAGGTCCGGGAAGCGCGCGGCCAGCCTCTCGGCCACCGGCCGCTTGATCCGGATCGGGAACACCGCGATCCCGCACCCGATGTCCGAGCCGACCAGGAACGGATAGAGCACGCGCGACGACATCGCCGCGCCGATCGGCGCCCCCTTGCCGGGATGGAGATCCGGCATGGCGGCGACGTGGACCATCCCGTCGAGCGCGGCCACCTGGTGGCACTGATCGAGCGCGTCCGACTCGATCCAGCTCGACGAGGACGCGAAAACGGACACAGAGGCCTGAGACAAGGTTTCCCACTTTTTCCGAGGGCACGCGGACAGGGAGGCGCGACCCGGGCAACACGCCACGGGGGCCATCACGAGATCAGTCCGTCAGTACGTCATGCCCACGATGATCTCGAACCCCGGCCTTCGGCCACAACCGAATTTCCTGTTCCCGCTTCCGGCGTGGGCACCTTGGGCGTGCTCCCGCGGGCACCGGTCGCGTCGTCGGTCACCACGAACGACGGCGCGACTCCGTGATCGCGTCCCCCATGTCGCTGGAACGACATGGGGGACGCGATCACGAGAACTATGCGGGGCAGAAGACCGTGGTGAAGAGGCGGGCGATCGCGGCCTGGCCGGGGCCGACGGTGGAGCCGGCGGCGTCGTCGACGTAGGTGATCGAGGCCTCGAGCGTCCGGCTCCCGTCCAGCGTGCTGTACATCAGTGCGGCCGAGCCCTGGACGCTGCCGTTGTGGGTCAGGACGACGCCGCTGCACGCCGCGCCGGTGTCCTGCACCATCACGCCGAGGCCGTAGCCGTACGCGCCGCTCATCGGCTCCGGCTCCCGCATCTCGGCCAGCAGCGCCTCCGGGATCAACTTCCCGTCCAGCAGCGCGTCGAAGAACGTGTGCAGGTCCTCGGTCGTCGAGATCATGTCACCGGCGCTGGAGATCCAGGACGGGTTCTGCCGGGTGACGTCGACCGTGACCTGCCGCCCGTCCTCCTCGTAGCGGTAGTAGCTGTGCGCGTGCGGCCCGTGGATCTCAGGCGACGTGCCCGGCACCGTGGTGTCCCGCAGCCCGAGCGGCCGCAGGATCCGCCGGCTCATCTCCTCGGCGTACGAGCGCCCGCTGACCTTCTCGATCAGCAGCCGGACCACGACGTAGTTGGTGTTCGAGTAGTTCCAGTCCGTGCCCGGCGCGAACCGCGGCGGCTTGGACAGCGCGAACCGCACCAGCTCGGCCGGCCGGTAGGTGCGGAACCGGCTGTCCACCCACTCCCGGCCGGACCAGACGATCCCCGGTGTCACCGTGCCGTCGTCGTAGTACTCGCCGGTGAAGTTGAACAGCCCGCTGGTGTGCTGAAGCAGCATCCGCACCGTGATCCGCCGGTCCAGCCCGAACTCGGGCAGCCGGTCGGCGACCACGTCGTCCAGCCCGATCCGGTCCTCCGCGACCAGCTGCAGCATCAGCGCCGCGGTGAACGTCTTGGTGTTGCTGCCGATCCGGAACCGCCCGTCCGTCGGCGGCGCCCCGGGCCGGCCCAGCTCGCGCAGCCCGGCGCTGCCGGCCCACTCGCCGTGCTCGTCGTGCACCCGCAGCTGCACGCCGGTCAGCCCGGCGTCGACCGCGGCCCGCATCGCGTCCCGCAGCTCCGGCCGGTCCGCACCGGTGCCCGCGACGGCCACCCCGGGCGCGGCCACCCCGATCAGCATCGTGGCCGCCATCGCGGCCAGTCCCAGCCTGTGCCCATGCCTCATCATGGCACCAGGATGGCACCTCTTTGGCACACGCGCAAGCCACTATGGCATCACTCAATGCGGGAATGGCACCCTCGGCCGCGGTTCGATCTCGTCTCGGAAGCGGTTGATCTCGTGGCTGACCTGGAGCATGTCGTCGGTGTGGCGGATGCGGGGGAGGTAGAGCGACTGTGCTGCCAGGCCGGGCAGGTCGGCCGTGACGTACATGGCCATCAGCGGATTCACGAAGAGCGGGCCGGCCACCTCGGGCAGCGGGACGTCGCCGGCCAGGCCGGAGAGCGCGGCCGCGATCTGCGCGTGCACGATGCTGGCCCGGCCCGGCGTCGCCGCCCGCGCGTGCGCGACCGCGTCCCGGTAGAGCGTGGCCTCCCGCGAGTGCGACGGCACCGAGAACGTGCCGAGGTAGGCGCCGGCCCGGTCGAGCGCGGCGATGTTCTCCAGCACCTGCGCGTGGTTGACGCCGTGGTAGGCGTCGATGCCGAAGCCGATCGACGCGACCAGCCGGACCGGCACCGGCGTGCCGAGCACCGCGGCCAGGCTGGTCGCGTCCTCGACCGGGGTGCCGAGCGCGGCCTCGTCGCCGCGCAGGAGGATGTCGGTGCCGCCGTCGACCAGCACGATCGCGTCCAGGCGCAGCTTCTTCGCCAGGCGGCGGTAGGCGGCGCGCAGCGGGCGGACGCCGGTGCGCGGAAACGCGTACACGCTGATGCTCGAAAGGCTCTTCGAGGTCAGCCAGGTGGCGAGCGTGCGCTCCGGGAAGTAGTCGGACGGGCCCTCGGACGTGGGCGTGATCCGGGCGAAGCCGTCGCCGAGGCCGTACACGTTGACCAGGGAAAGGCTGCCGAGGTGCACCTCGCGGCCGTCCGCGTGCAGCGCGAGCGCGAGCGGCAGCCCGCCGTAGACGTCGAATCCGCCGCCGGCGCCCGCGATCAGAATCCGGCGCGCGTCCCGCAGCCGGTCGAAGAAGGGGATTCGATTCATCGAGCGTCAGGGTAGCCCTATAGTCAGATGATCTTTATATCAGGCGGGTGACGTGGAACCGGGTCCGCTGTTCGCCACCGCGTTCGCGATCTCGCTGCCCGCCCCGCGGGCCGCACCGGAGGCGACCCCGGCCGCCGGGTAATCCTTGACCCGGCCACGGCCCGGCCGATGGGAACGCCGTGAGACGCGCCGTGGCCGCCCCGACCGTGCTCGCGCTCGTCGTTGCCGCCGGTCAGGTCGCCGCCTTCGCCGACGCGGACCTGCGCAGGCCCGTCTTCGGCGTGTCGCTGCTGCTCCTGGAAGCGCTCGGGGTCGGTTACAGCCTCCGCGCGGCCCGCTACGGCGCGCGCCTCACCTGGCGCATCGCCGCGGCCGGCCGCGCGCTGTCGCTGTCCATGTTGATCTGCTTCACGGTCAACAGCGTGCACCCGTCGCTCGCCTGGTGGTGGGCCGGTGCGCTGAGCGGCCTGGCCATGTTCGCCGCGCTGACCGCGGCCGCACTCACCGCCTCCGCCCGGCGACTGCGCGGCCGGCAGCGGGTCGCGTTCGCGGCCGAGCTGCTCACCGTGTTCAGTTGCGCGTTCATCCTGGTCTGGCAGCTGGTGCTGGCGCCCGCGTTCCTCACCCAGGCCAGCTACCGGTGGGTCTTCGACATCGGTCTCGGTCTCGGCAACCTGCTGCTCAGCGTGGTCATCGGCACGCTGCTGCTGCGCGGCGCCGGGCGCGGGCTGGGCGAGCCGATCACGCTGCTGCTCTGGGGCATGATGTCCTGGGCGCTCACCGACATCGTCTTCTCCTCGATCCGGATCAACGGCGGCAACCCGTCCGAGTCGCCGGGCGCGGTCCTGGCGCTGACCTCGGCCAGCCTGCTGATGACGGTCGCGGCGATGCGGGCCGGTCCGGACGCGCGCGCGGACGCCGGCGCGACCTGGAACGCGCCGCCTATCTGGTCGCTGCACCTGCCGTACATCGGGGTAGCGCTCGGCAGCGTCGTGCTGGTCGCGATCACCATCCAGGGCCAGGCGTTCTCCACCTGGGGCGGGCTGATCCTGGCGCAGAGCGCGATGACGATCGCGGTGATGCTGCGGCAGGTCGTGTCGCTGCGGGACAGCCGCGACGCCGGCAGCACCGACCCGCTCACCGGCCTGGCCAACCTGGCCGGGCTCCGCGCCGGGCTGCGCCGCGCCACCGGCCGGTTCGGCATCCTGCTCATCGACCTGGACGACTTCAAACCGGTGAACGACCGGTACGGGCACGAGACCGGCAACCTGCTGCTCACCCACGTGGCGGACACGCTGCGCGGGACGATCCGGTCCACCGACATCGCGGCCCGGGTCGGCGGTGACGAGTTCGTCCTGGTGCTGCTCGACCTCGAGAGTGATGCCGAGGCGGCGGCGGTGGCGGATCGGGTGCTGGCCGCGTTCGCCGCGACCCCGATCGAGGTGGGCGAGCACCGGATCTTCGCGCACGCCAGCATCGGCGTGGCCGTCTCGTCCGGCGACGACGACCCGCACGTCGTGCAGCACCGTGCGGACCTGGCCATGTACGAGGCGAAGCGCAACGACAAACGCGGCTGGCGCGCCTACGACCCGTCGATGACCGACCAGCGCATCCGGGAGAGCATCCTCGCGGACCTGCTCGAACACGCGATCGAGGCCGGCCAGCTGAGCGTGCACTACCAGCCGATCGTGGACCTGGCGACCGGCCGGACCGTCGGCGTCGAGGCGCTCGCCCGGTGGCAGCACCCCGACTACGGATTCGTGCCGCCGAGCGAGTTCGTGCCGATCGCGGAGCGGTCCAACCTGATCCACGCGATCGGCCTGCACGTGCTGGCCGAGGCGGCCGGGCAGGTCCGCGCGTGGCAGGCCCGGCAGCACACCGACCCGCTGCACCTGAGCGTGAACCTGTCCCCACACCAGCTGCTCAAGGCCGGCATCGTCACCGACATCGTCGCCGTGCTGGAGCGCACCGGACTGTCCCCGGCACACCTCACGCTGGAGATCACCGAGACCGCGATCGTGGACGCCGAGCGCGCGGCACCGATCCTGTCGGAGTTCCGCGCGCTCGGCATCCGGATCTCGATCGACGACTTCGGCACCGGCTACTCGTCACTGCAGTACCTGCTCGGCCTGCCGATCGACGGCCTCAAGATCGACCGTGCGTTCGTCACCCAGCTGGACAGCACCACGCGCGGCGCCGCCGTGGCCGAGGCCGTGGTCCGGCTCGGCCAGATCCTCGGCCTGGACACGGTCGCCGAAGGCATCGAATCCCCGGCCCAGGTCGCCGAGCTGCAACTGCTCGGCTGCACCAGCGGCCAGGGCTACCTGTTCAGCCCGCCCCGCCCGGCCGCGGAGATCGAGGACAGTCTCAACCTCGTGCCGGGTCAGCCGGTGCAGTGATCGCTCGGTTCGTGCTGATCGCTCGGTTCGTGCTGATCGCTCAGTTCGTGCTGATCGCTCAGTTCGTGCTGACCGGGAAGCTCGCCCAGACGTGCTTGACCTCGTCCGTCGTGTACCACCCGACGTCGAGCGACAGCCGCTGCGCGATCTGTAGACCGCGTCCGCCCGCCGAGAGCTCCGAGACCTCGTCGGGCGGCTGCGGCGGCGTGTCCGGGTTATGGTCGGTCACGTCCAGCACGAAGTGCTGATCGTTGCGCAGCAGCCGGACCTCGGTCGGCGGATGACTGTGCCGGATCGCGTTCGTGGCGAGCTCCGAGGCGACCAGAATCATCCGTTCGGGTACGTCCGCCAGCGCATCCCCGTCGTGCCACTGCCCATCGGCGATCATCTCGCCCAACCCGGCCCGAAGCTTGCGCAGCTCGTCCGGGGTGTGCAGCACCCAGACCCGTACCTCTGTCGCGTCCGGCGGCGGAAGCGACGTGCTCAAGTTCCCCACGGTCGTCATCTACCCGGAACGAGCCGGATCAACGCCGCCGGTCACGGGATTCTCGCTACCGCCCCGTAGACCGCGGCCTCGGCCGGGTCCGGCCGCGGCTCCGGCTCGTCGTCCGCGCGCCACTCGGAGACCGGCACGATGCCCGGCTCGCACAGTTCCAGCCCGTCCAGGAACCGGGCGAATTCCGCGCGGCCGCGCGGCGCGGCCGGCTCGCCGCTGCGGGCCAGCAGCGCGTCCAGCTCGGCCCGCTTCGCAGGCGTCAGGTAGTCGAACGTGCCGTGCGACATGGCCAGGTAGCTGCCGGACGGCATCGCCCGCACCAGCCGGTCGACGATCTCGTAGGGCTTCAGCGCGTCCGGGAAGAAGTGCATCACCGCGACCAGCATCAGCCCGACCGGCCGGGTCAGGTCCAGTGTGCCGAGCAGGTCCGGGTGGGTCAGGATGCGCGCGGGATCCCGCAGGTCCGCGTCCACATACGCGGTGGCGCCCTCGGCGGTGCTGGTCAGCAGCGCCCGCGCGTGGACCAGCACGATCGGGTCGTTGTCCACGTAGACCACGCGCGACTGCGGCGCGATGCCCTGCGCGACCTCGTGCACGTTCGGCGCGGTGGGCAGCCCGCTGCCGATGTCCAGGAACTGCCGGAGGCCGGCCTCGCGGGCCAGGAACGTCACGGCGCGGCGCAGGAACCGGCGGTTCTCCAGCGCGTTGATCCGGGTCGCCGGGAAGAACTTCAGCAGCGTCTCCGCGCTGGCCCGGTCGGCCTCGAAGTTGTCCTTGCCGCCGAGGAGATAGTCGTACCGCCGGGCGGGGTGCATGGTGCCGATGTCGATGCCCGGTGGTGTCACGTGCTCGGCCATGGTGTGTCCCGTCCGAACGGCGGTTGTCGATGCCCGGAGTGTAACCACCGTACCGCCATCGGAATGGTCTTCTGATGACTGGAACGCTATTCTGACGGACATGCGAGTTCTGTTCAGCTGCGTGCCCGCGATCGGGCACACCTTCCCGCTCCTCCCGCTGGCCCGCGCGTTCGCCCGGCGCGGCGACCGGGTCGCGTTCCTGACCGCGGCCGGCATGACACCGGTGCTGGCCAACGAGGGGTTCGCGCTGCTGCCGGCCGGCCCGATGCCGGACGTGCTGTTCGCCGAGGCCGCCGCGCGCACCGGCCAGGACGCTGCCGCGGAGCCCACACCCGCGAGCGTGTCCGCGTTCTTCGGCGAAGTCCGCCTGGACACCACGGCGGACGACGCGATCACGGCCGCCCGCGACTGGGCGCCCGACCTGATCGTCAACGAGATGACCGACACGGTCGGCCCGCTGGTCGCGGCCGTGCTCGGCACACCGCAGGCCACGCTGTCGTTCGGTCCCGGCATCCCGCCCGAGTTCCGCGGCGCGATCGCGGCGAACATCGCGCCCTACTTCACCGCGCGCGGCGTCGACGCGCCGGCCACGCTGCCGGCCGGCCGCTGGGTGCTCGACCTCTGCCCGGACATCCTCGGCCCGGTCGGCATCCCGGACGGGATGACCCGGCTGCCGCTGCGCCCCGAGGCGCACCGCGGCCCGGACGGCGACGTCACGCCCGCGCTCCCGCCGGCTGCCGCCGGCCGCCCGCGCGTGCTGGTCACGTTCGGCTCGCACTTCGGCGACCCGGAGATCGTCCTCGACCTGCTGAACGCGTTGCAGGACGGCGTCGACGCGGACGTCATCGGCACCGCGCTCCCCGGCGCGGCCGAGCCTGGCGTGGCCGAGCCTGGCGCGCTGCCCGGCGCGGCCGAGCCGCGTCTGGTGCCGTTCCAGCCGATGGCGAAGCTGCTGCCCGGCGTATCCGCGGTCGTCACGCACGGTGGCGCCGGCACGGTCCTCGGCGCGCTCTCGCTCGGCCTGCCGGTCGTGGTGGTGCCGCAGGGCGCGGACCAGTTCGTGCAGGCCGCAGCCGTGTCCGCGGCGGGCTGCGGCGTGGCCACCGCGCCGGGCCGGCCCGACCCGGAAACGCTGCGCGCGGCCGTCAAGACGGTGCTGACCGACCCGGCGATCGCGGCCGCGGCAGCGGACGTGCGCAAGCAGATGGACGCCATGCCGTCCCCGGACGAGGTCGCGGCCACGCTCGCCGCCGCGCTCTAGGATCAGGCACTGCGCGAGCTCTGGGACCGGGGCGCCGCGCGTGTTCTGTGATCAGCGCACCGCGCGTGTTCTGTGACCAGGGCACCGCGCGTGTTCTGTGACCAGGGCACCGCGCGTGTTCTGTGACCAGGGCACCGCGCGGGCCCTGCGACCAGGGCACCGCGCGAGCTTTAGGATCGGGGCGTCACGCGAGCGAAGACGGAGCACATGGCCGCGAACCCGAACAGCCGGCGGGCCCAGGCCGCGGAGCAGACCCGCGAGCTGATCCTGCGGGCCGCGCTGGAGCGTTTCACCGCCGACGGTTACGCGAAGGCCACCGTCAACGACATCGCGAAGGCCGCCGGCGTGGTGGTGGCGACCGTCTACACCAGCGTCGGCGGCAAGCCGGTGCTGCTCGAACACCTGGTCCGGCGGGGCGTCGAGGGCACCGAGGTGGCCGAGACCCAGCGGCGGATCGCGGTCGCCACCACCGGCCGGGAGGTCATCGACCTGGTGGCGGCCGGCACCGGCCACACCTACCGCGAGCACCGGGCCGTCATCGAGCTGCTGCTCGACACGGCCACCTCCGAGCCGTCCGCCCGCCGCATCCTCACCGTGGCCAACGCCTCCTACCGGCGGGCGCTCGGCACGGTCGCGGCCCGCCTCGACGAGCTCGGCGCCCTCGCCGACGACGTCGACACGGCCCGCGCCACCGACGTCCTCTGGTACCTCTTCGGCGTCTGGTCCTGGCCCCGCCTGCTCCGCGACGCCACCTGGACCGCGGACGAGGCCGAGTCCTGGCTGCGCGAGACCGCCACCCGCATGCTGCTGCGCTAGGCCGCGCGGCGCCGCTTCAGATAGCGCGGCGACCTCACGCCACGTTGCCGCAGGCCAGCGCCGTCGGGGGCAGCGCGCTGAATAACCCTCAAGATCCTTCCAGCCCTCATTGCTGATTCGACCGCCTCGAATCAGCAATGAGGGCTGGAAGGATCTTGAATTGCCGCAGCGGCCGGCCGAACCCCGCCGACGTTCCAGCATGAAGGTCTCGTCGGCGGGTTCGCCGTGACGCCAAAGACCAGTAAATGGCGAAATTTCGGGCGCGCAATGCCGGGCGCGCAATGCCGGGCGCGCAATGCCGGGCGCGCAATGCCGGGCGCGCAATGCCGGGCGCGCAATGCCGGGCGCGCAATGCCGGGCGCGCAGCGGCGGTGCAGGACGGGGGTGCCGTGGAGCGTGATCGGACGCGCGGTCGCCATGTGGCGCACCGTACCTCGGGCGGGATCTTCCTGAGGATTGATCTTGCTGCTACGTTGTTGCCAACTTATGGCAACAACGTAGGGAGAAGCGGTGTCCTCCGACCCGCTCGGCGTGAGTGCGCGCCGGCGTAGCACCGTTCTCTGGCTGATCGGCCTGACCGCCGCGCTGATCATGACCGGCCTGGTCGCGGTCGGGACCGGCGCGATCGCGATCGATCCGGCCACGGTCGCCCGGATCATCGGGCACAGGATCTTCGCGATGACCGCGGGGGACTGGACGCCGCCACAGGAGGCGATCGTCTGGCAGGTGCGGCTGCCGCGCGTGCTGCTCGGCATGATGGTCGGTGCCGGCCTGGCGATCTGCGGCGTCGCGCTGCAGGCCATGGTCCGCAACGTGCTCGCCGACCCGTACCTGCTCGGCATCAACTCCGGCGCGTCCAGCGGCGCGGCCGCGGCGCTGCTGTTCGGCGCGGGTGCGGGCTTCGGCCAGTACGCGCTGTCCGGCAGCGCGTTCGCCGGTGCGCTCGCCGCCTCGCTGCTGGTCTTCCTCATCGCGCGCAGCGGCGGCCGGGTCACCAGCATCCGGCTGCTGCTGGCCGGCGTCGCGGTCGGCTACGCGCTCTATGCCGCCACCAGCTTCCTGATCTTCGCGTCCGGCTCGGCCGAGGGTTCCCGCTCGGTGATGTTCTGGCTGCTCGGCTCGCTCGGCCTGGCCCGCTGGGATCCGCTGCTGACCGTCACCGCGATCGTGGTGCTCGGCACCACGCTGTACCTGACGGTGATGGGCCGGCGGCTCGACGTCCTCGCGGTCGGCGACGAGACCGCGCACACGCTCGGCGTCTCCCCGGACCGGTTCCGCATGCGGCTGCTGGTGATCGTGTCGCTCGCGGTCGGCGTGCTGGTCTCCGCGTCCGGCAGCATCGGCTTCGTCGGACTGGTCGTCCCGCACCTGGCCCGCCGCATCGTGGGCGCCGCGCACGTGCGCGTGGTGCCGGTCGCCGCGCTGCTCGGCGCGATCCTGCTGGTCTGGGCGGACGTGGTGGCCCGCGTGCTGCTCGCCCCGCAGGAGATCCCGATCGGCATCATCACGTCGCTGCTCGGCGCGCCGTTCCTGCTCATCCTCATCCGGCGCCTGCACGCCACCAACGCCTAGGAGACCCCCCGATGAAGGCACGCCTGGCCACGATCCTCGCCGCGACGCTGCTGATATCCGCGTGCGGCGAAGGACCGGACGACACCACCCCCGCGGGTACGGAGAAGATCACCATCAACAACTGCGGCGTCGACGTCACGTTCGACAGGGCCCCGGAGCGGGTCGTGCTGCTGAAGAGCGCGGCCGTGCCGTACCTCCATTCCCTGGGGGTCATGGATCGTGTCACCGCGCGTGCCGGCCGGTACCCGAAGGAGTACTACGACGCGGCCACGCTCGCGGAGCTGGACAGGATCCCGCTGCTCACCGACAGGACCGACACCAGCGGCCACCTGCAGATCTCCAAGGAGGTGGTGATCGCGCAGCAGCCGGACCTGGTGCTCGGCGAGGTCGACAACCTCTCCCGCGACGCGCTCTCCGCGGTGGACATCCCGCTGCTGGAGGAGCCGGTGCTCTGCCCGGGCAACACCACGGCGCCGACGTTCGACAGCATCTACGCGCAGATGGAGACGTACGGCCGGCTCTTCGATCGTGAGGAAGAGGCCGAGACCGCGATCGCGGCGCTCAAGGACCGGATGTCGAAGATCGAGAAGGTGGAGAACCGCACCGCCGCGGTCCTCTACCCGACGGTCGGCGGCGGCGTGACCTACGCCTACGGCAACACCAGCATGGCGCACCCGCAGCTGGAGGCGGCCGGTTTCACCAACGTCTTCGGTGACTCGTCCGAGCGTGTCTTCGAGGTCACGCTGGAGGAGCTGCTCGGCCGGAACCCCGACGTGATCATCATGATCTACGGCGACGGCGACCCGAAGGCGGTCGAGGCCGCGATCACCACGCTGCCCGGCGCGGACAAGCTCAAGGCCGTGCAGAACGGCGACCTGCTGGTTCAGCTGTTCAACTACACCGAGCCGGCGTCGCCGCTCAGCATCGACGGTCTGGAGAAGATCGTCGAGCGGTTCAAGGCCGGCGCATGATCGAGGCGGCCGGGGTGTCCTGGCACTACGGTGCGAACCCCGTCATCGACGGCGTCAGCGTGTCCGCGCGCCCCGGCCGCGTGCTCGGCCTGATCGGCCCGAACGGCAGCGGCAAGACCACGCTGCTGCGGCTGCTCTACGGCGCGCTGCGCACCGGCACCGGCACGGTCACGGTCGACGGCGATCCGCTCGGCGCGCTCGCGAGCCGTGAGGCGGCCCGGCGGCTGGCCGTGGTGGTGCAGGAGAACGGCGGCGAGACCGCGCTGACCGTGGGCGAGATGGTGCTGCTCGGCCGCGGGCCGCACCTCGGCACGTTCCAGCGCACCGGCGCGGCCGACCACGAGATCGCGGCCCGCTGCCTGCAACGGGTCGGCGCCGCGCACCTGGGCACGCGGCCGTTCGCCGGGCTCTCCGGCGGTGAGCGGCAGCGCGTGCTGATCGCCCGCGCGCTCGCCCAGCAGGCCACCCACCTGCTGCTCGACGAGCCCACGAACCACCTGGACATCCGCTACCAGCACGAGATCCTGCGCCTGGTCCGCGGGCTGGGCACCTGCGCGATCGTGGTGCTGCACGATCTCAACCTGGCCGCACGCCACTGCGACGACCTCGTCCTGCTCGGCGACGGCGGCGTGGTCGCGGCCGGCACCACGGACGAGGTGCTGGAGCCGAAGATCCTCGAACCGGTCTACGGCATCGGCATCCGCCGCCTGGAGATCGAGGGCGAGTTGCACCTGCTCTTCCACCCGACCGGGGAGATGGCATGACGACCGCGCCGCAGGACCGGATCAACGCGTACTGGACGCACCGCGCGCCGAGCTACGACGAGTACGTGCGGCGGCCCGTGGCCCCGGACCACGAGCACCAGCTGCAGTACCTGGTCACCGGACGGGTGTGACGGATACCCGAACGCGCCGCTGTCCGGCATTTCGGCCGCGGACGACCGACAATGGTGTCGTGCCGCCTCTCTCAACCGAGGTCGACCAGATCGGGACCAGGACCCTGGTTCGTCTGCGCGGCGACCTGACGCTGTCCAGCGCCCCGCAGGTGCGGCTGACGCTGTCGAAATGCCTGGCCGACGTGCCGGACGCGCTGATCGTCGACCTGGCCGGGCTGCGGGTGCGCGAGCCGGTGGCGCTGTCGGTGTTCCGCACCGTGGCCTGGCAGGCGGCGGTGTGGCCGGGCACGCCGCTGCTGCTCTGCGCGCCCGCGCCGGAGACCGCGCACCTGCTCGCGGGTGACGGGCCGGGCCGGCTGACGATCTTCCCGACCGCCTCGGACGCGCTGGCCGCCCGCGCGGCCCGGCGGATGCCCACGGTCGGCGACACCGTGCTGCCCATGGCCGGTGCCAGCCGCCGTGCCCGGGACCTGGCCGAGCAGGCCTGCAACCGATGGAACCTGCCCACGCTCGGCGTCCCGGCCGCGTTGATCGCGGGGGAGCTGGTCACGAACGCGATCGTGCACGCGCGGACCATGGCGGACCTGCGGGTGTCGCTGGGCCGGCGGTTCCTGCTGGTCGTGGTGCGTGACGGCTCGCTCGCCACGCCGCACCTGGACTCCGGCCCCGCGGACGCCCCGGCGACCGGTCGCGGCCTGCGGCTGGTGGAGGCGATCGCCCGGCGCTGGGGATTTCTGCCGGCGCCGGGCGGCAAGGTGGTCTGGGCGGGCCTGCCGGTCGACCGGTGACCCGCCCGCCGGGTCACCGTCGCCGCTGGAGCGCGGTGACCCGTTCGGCTATGTCGGCCAGCCCGACGACACGCAGTGCGTAACCCGCCGTCTCGTCGTGGACGTTGACGATCCGGTACGGACGGTCGCACCGCTCAGCGGCCTCACGTCCCTCCAGGAGCGCGCGGATGCCGGCCGCGGTCATCGCGGACACACGGTCCAGGTCGACCACGATCGGCCCGGCACCGGGCTGGTCCGCCGCGTTGGCGATGATGTCGGTGAGTGCCGGGGCGACGTCGTTGTCGACGTCGCCGCTGATCGACAGGCGGATTGTGCCCTCGCCGTCCTCGGACTTCACCACTGAGAAGGAACCGGTCACACTTCTGCTCCGATCAGAAAGCGGTGAGCCGAGCCTACGCCAGGGATACGACAGTCCTGTGACACGACGCTGACTGTCAGCTCACCGGCTTACCGCCGGTGACACCGAGTACCTCTCCCGTGGTGTAGCTGGACTCCTGACTCGCGAAGTACACGTAGGCCGGTGCGAGTTCGGCAGGCTGACCGGCCCGCTTCAGCGGGGTGTCCGCGCCGAAGCTGTCCACCTTGCCGTCCGGCATGGTCGCCGGGATCAGCGGCGTCCAGATCGGGCCCGGCGCGACCGCGTTCACCCGGATGCCCTTTTCGGCGAGATCCTCCGCGAGCGCCTTGGTGAACGCGACGATGCCGCCCTTGGTGGTGGCGTAGTCGAGCAGCGGCGCGGAGGACTGGTACGCCTGGATCGACGCGGTGTTGATGACGACCGACCCGGCCGGCATGTGCGGGACCGCGGCGCGGGAGATCCAGAACATCGCGTACAGGTTGGTCTTCATGACCTTGTCGAACTGCTCGGTGGTGATGTCGACGATCCCGCCGGGCTGGGCCATCTGGAACGCGGCGTTGTTGACCAGGATGTCGATGCCGCCGAGCTCGCTCACCGCCCGGTCGATGATCGCGGCGCAGTGCGCCTCGTCGCGGATGTCGCCGGGCACCCGGACCGCCTTGCGGCCGGCCTTCTCGATCAGCGCGGCCGTGTCCGCCGCGTCCTCCTCTTCCTCGGGAAGGTAGGAGATCAGCACGTCGGCGCCCTCCCGGGCGTAGGCGATCGCCACCGCGCGACCGATTCCGGAGTCGCCGCCGGTGATCACCGCGCGCCGCCCGGTCAGCCGGCCGCTGCCCTGGTAGGTCTCCTCGCCGTGGTCCGGCTTGTCCGGCATCTCGCCGGTCGTGCCGGGCTCGCCCTGGTCGCCGCCGGTGAGCTGGTCCGGCGTCGGGTACTGGCTGCGTGGGTCGCGGATCTCGTACTGGTTCATGACTCCCGCTTTCCCCGGATCCGGCCGCTCATGCGGGCCTCACACTGCCCGGATCACCGCTCCCTTTACACCCTGACGCGCCGTATGCCCGTAACGGACGAAATACCCGTAAAGCCTCACATGTGCGGCTACGGTGGGTCATCCACCGGCGCCCGGGAGGAGTGGATGGAGCGGACCGCGACGTCGCGGCGAGGACGACTGCGACGCCTCGGACTGCTGCTGGCCGCCGTGCCGGTGGTCATCTGGGCCGGGTACCACCTCGGCGAGGCCGGCGCGTCCTGGACCGCGGCCTGGGCGTCGCTCAGCGACATCGGCTGGCGCCGGCTGCTCCTGCTCGGCACGGTCTGGCTCACCGGCCTCTGGGTGCACACGTTCGTGCTGGACGCGTCGCTGCCCGGCCTCACCCACCCGCGCGCGCTCACGCTCAACCTCTCCGGCAGCGCGGTCGCGAACCTGCTCCCACTCGGCGGCGTCGCCGGCACCGTCCTCAACCTCACCATGGTGCGCGGCTGGGGTCACACCAACCGCGACTTCGCCCGCTTCGTCGTCGTGTCGAAGGTCTGGGACGTCGCCGCCCGCCTGCTGCTCCCGTTCGCCGCGGTCCTCGCGCTGCTGGCCGCCGGCCGGCTCCACCCGTGGCTGCCCTGGCTCGGCATCACCGTCCCGGCCGCGCTCGCCGGCGGACTGCTGGTCGCCGCCTCCCTGGGTCGGTCTCGCCCGCTGTTGCGCCTGGTCACACTCGCTTCGCTCGCCTTCAGGACCATCCCGGGGGTACGCGGTGCCGCCTGGACGGACGCGGTCGCCGCGCTCCTCGACGGCGTCGAGGAACTGGTGCGCCGGCGCTGGCGACCGCTCACCGCGGGCATGACCGGCTACTGCGTCTCCGAGGGCGTGCTGCTCTGGCTCTGCCTCACCGCGGTCGGCCTCACCGTGCCGGTCCCGGTACTGCTCGCCGGGCTCGCCGCCGCCCGCGCGCTCACCCTCGCCGCGGTCACCCCCGGCGGCGCCGGCCTGGTCGAGACCGGCGCGATCGCGGTCCTCATCGGCCTCGGCACGGACCCGACCGGCGCGCTCGCCGGCGTGCTGCTGTTCCGCGGCTTCGTCTTCGCCGCCGAGATCCCGGTCGGCGGGCTCGCGGTCCTGCTGTGGCTCGCCACCCGCCGCCGCGGCATCCGGCCGAACCCCGCGTGACCTGGAGAGACATGCGCATCGCCCACGTGACCGACGTCTACCTGCCACGCCTCGGCGGCGTGGAACTCCAGGTCCGCGACCTGGCCGGCCGGCAGGCCGCGGCCGGCCACGCGCCGATCGTGGTCACCGCCACGCCGGGCTTCCTTTCAGGCAACCCGCCGATCCCGGTGGTACGGGTGGGCGGGGCCGGGGTCGGGCCCTACCGCGCGGTCCGCGACCAGGACCTGTGCCGGGTCCTGCGAGAACAGCGGGCCGAGGCGGTGCACGCGCACGTGTCCGCGTTCTCGCCGCTGGCCTGGAGTGCGGCCCGGCTGGCCGGCGCGCACGGCGTACCCACGGTGGTCTCGGTTCATTCGATGTGGCACGACGTCATCCCGATCATGCGCTGGTACGCGCGCCGCCGCGGCGCCGCCCGATGGCCGGTCGAGTGGGCCGCGGTCAGCACGGCCGCGGCCGCCGCGGTCCGCGACGCGCTCGACGGCACGCCGGTCGCGGTGCTGCCCAACGGCATCGACCCGGCCGCCTGGCTCACCCCGCCGGCCCCGCGCGACGGCCCGCCGACCGTGGTCAGCGTGATGCGCATGGTCCGCCGCAAACGCCCCCGGCCGCTGCTGCACGCGCTGTTCGCACTGCACCGAGCGCACCCGGGCCGGTTCCGGGCGGTCCTGGTCGGCGACGGCCCGCTGCTGCCCCGGCTGCGCTCCGACGTCGCCGCGGCCGGGCTGAACTCCGGGATCCGGCTGACCGGCGCGCTGCCCCGGCACGACATCCGCGCGCTGCTGGCCGGCGCGGACCTCTACGTCGCCCCGGCGCACCGCGAGTCGTTCGGGATCGCCGCGCTCGAAGCCCGCTGCGCCGGGCTGCCGGTGGTCGCCCGCAGCGGCAGCGGCGTGGCCGACTTCGTCGAGCACGGCGTGGACGGATGGCTGGTCGGCTCGGACACGGAACTCGTCTCGACGGTCTCCGGCCTGCTGGCCGCGCCCGGCCTGCTCGCGGAGGTCGCCCGGCACAACCGCGCGGTCGTGCCGCGCCTGCACTGGGACATCGTGCTCACCGCCGCCGCGGCCCGCTACGCGGCAGCGGCCCGCCTCCAGTCCGCACCGGTCCGGGTATGACCTACACACTCGTGGCGTTCCACGCGCACCCGGACGACGAAGCGCTGCTCACCGGCGGCACCCTCGCCCGCGCCGCGGCCGAGGGCCACCGCGTGATCCTGGTGACCGCCACCCTCGGCGAAGCCGGCCTCACGGCCGGCCCGGCTGGTCCGGCTGGTCCGGCTGGTCCGGCTGGTCCGGCTGGTCCGGCGGCCGAGGCTGCCGGGCCGCGTGGGCTTGCGTCCGAGTTGGCTGGGCCGTCCGGGCTTGCGGCCGGGTCGGCTGGGGCGTCGGGGTTCGTGGTCGACTCGGCCGGGCCGCCCGACTTTGTGGCCGGGCTGGCTGGGCCGTCCGGGCTTGCGGCCGGGTCGGCTGGGGCGTCGGGGTTCGTGGTCGACTCGGCCGGGCCGCCCGACTTTGTGGCCGGGCTGGCTGGGCCGTCCGGGCTTGCGGCCGGGTCGGCTGGGGCGTCGGGGTTCGTGGTCGACTCGGCCGGGCCGCCCGACTTTGTGGCCGGGCTGGCTGGGCCGTCCGGGCTTGCGGCCGGGTCGGCTGGGGCGTCGGGGTTCGTGGTCGACTCGGCCGGGCCGCCCGACTTTGTGGCCGGGCTGGCTGGGCCGTCCGGGCTTGCGGCCGAGTTGGCCGGGCCGTCCGGGCTCGCGGCCGAGCCGACCGGCTTCCCGGCGCGGCCGGACGGCGCCGCTGTCGTCGGCCACCCGGACGCGGGTGCGAGCGAGGTGAGCGGCGGTGGTGCGGCGGCGGGGGTGGGCGACCGTGTGGCCGGGCTGGGAGGGCGGCGGCATGCGGAGTTGCTGGCGGCGGCTTCCGCGCTGGGATGTGCGCGAGTGGAGGTGCTCGGCTACCGGGACTCCGGACTGCACGCCGGTGACGCCGGGTGCTTCGCGGATGCGCCGGTCGAGGAGGCCGCGGAGCGGCTGGCCGTGATTCTGCGTCAGGAGCACGCGGACGTGCTGATCGGGTATGACGCACGCGGTGGATACGGACACCCTGATCATCTGCAGGTGCACCACGTCGCGCGGATGGCGGCGCGAATCGCGGGGACGCCGGTGCTACTGGAGGCCACGGTGGACCGGCGTGCGCTGCGGCCCCTGCTGGCGCTGCTGACCATCGCCGGCCGGCTGCTGCCGCGGTTGCCGCTGGGCGGGCCCGGGACCGTGTTCACCGCGCATGAGGAGTTGACTCACGAGGTCGACGTGCGCGCGTACCTACGCCAGAAACGGGCGGCCCTGCGCGCGCACGCCAGTCAGGCCGCCGGCGGCAGTGGGCTACGCACGGTAGCGGCGTTGGCCGGGTTGCCCGGACCGCTGTTCAGGCTCGTCGCGGGTCGAGAGTGGTTCGTCCAGCCCAATTGCCGGCCGGGGCGAGGGCTCAGCGACGACGTCTTCGCCTCGCTACGTGAGTTCTGAGCCACCGCTCGCGCGGCGCCCGGCAGCTCGCCTCATGTCTGAGGTCTCGGCATCGAGTGTCGTTGATGGCTGCCTCGGGTGGGGTGAGACAGTCATCGGCGACATAAGGATCTTGTGCCTGCGAGTGGAGCCCTGGGTCAGGTTCTGGCGCGTGGCTGGTGCGACCGGGGTGGGGGTTGAACTGCTGAGGTGCGGCGGGCGCGGAAGGGAGGAGTGCCGGCGGCGACCGGTGCCCAATGCCACTTGGCTTGAGTTGACCACGGATTCCTGCCTGCGCGTCCCGAAAGCGCCCCGCCGACGTCCGCGCGACGCCCGCCGGCCGTCCTCTGTCGCCCACACCCCTCGGACCGACTCTGTTGCCCGGCTCTCGGACTGGCTCTGTTGCCCGGCTCTCGGACTGGCTCTGTTGCCCGGCTCTCGGACTGGCTCTGTTGCCCGGCCCTTCCGGGCCGGAGAGCGCGAGCTGACCCGGCCCGCTCGCGGCGATCGGGCGCCGCTCGCCCGAAATATCGCTACATCCCACCCTCCGGCGCGGACCACAGACTCGCGAGACGGCACCGCCGCAGCCTGAGTGATCAATCAGGTGAGCAAAAAGTAGATCAAAAATCGAAGTCGATCGCTTTTTCGCTCACCTGATTGATCACTCAGACGCCAGGCCCGAGGCCGTCAAGATCTCCCGGCCCCGCCGGCAGGACGCGTGCCCGCTTATCGGGAAATTTCGGGTGTCGGTGCGCGAATCGCGCGCGGTCTCCGGGTGCCGGAACGCCGCCGGCGGCGGGCAGGGTCGGCCCCTTCCGGTGGGGACCGGCCCGCCGGCGGCGGGCAGGGTCGGCCCCCTTCCGGTGGGGACCCGGGCGCCTTGTGCCGAGCGGGCTACGGAACCCGGATCGGGCTGGGCGTGGCCTGGGGCAGCGCGGTCGGGTCGGCCGATCTGCTCGCCGACCCGCTGCTGGAACTGCGCATGCTCGCGGAGCTCTTCGAGCATTCATGCTGGTCACGGGAGTGCGGCCGGACCGCAGGTACTTCAAGATCAAACTAGGCTGAGTGGCATTGGACCGGTGCCGCGCGCATGCGGGCCGGGCCATGCCGGGAGCGGGAAATCCGTATTCATGGGGTGTGGACGATCGCGGTGAGGATCAGGTCGGGGGTGGTGAGCCAGCGGCCGGAGAAGTGGGTGACCGGGCCGTCGATCAGGATCTGCGCGTGGAAGGTGCCGTCGGGGGAGGCGGTGAGGTGGGCCTCCTCGAAGCCGAGCCAGCGGTGGGTGAGGGGGAACCAGGCCTTGTAGACGGATTCCTTGGCGCTGAAGAGCAGGCGGTCCCAGTGGGTGCCGGGCGGTGCCTGGGAGATCCACTCGCGCTCGGCCGGGAGGCTGACCAGGGCGAGGACGCCGTCCGGCAGCGGGGCGTGTGCCTCGGCGTCGATGCCGACGGAGGCGATGGTGGTGGTGCGGGCGACGGCGGCGGCGCGGTAGCCGGGGCAGTGGGTGATGGCACCGGTGGTGCCGGGCGGCCAGGTGGGTGCGCCGCGCTCGCCCGGGACGATCGGGGCCGGGGGGAGACCCAGGGTCGCCAGGGCGCTGCGGGCGCACCAGCGGCCGGTGGTGAACTCGTGGCGGCGTTTCGGGACGGCGCGGGCGATCGCGGCCTCCTCGGCGGGGAAGAGGGCGCAGTCCTCGTCGCCGAACGTCTCCGCCCAGGCCACGCCGGGCGGCAGCAGCTGCTCGATCATGCGGGGAGGATCCGGCGGATCGGGGCCGGGGCCGTGGTGCCGCGGCGGCGCCACTCGCGGGGGTAGCCGAGCGAGACCTCCTCGAAGCGGACGCCGTCGTGCCAGGTGGTGCGGGGGATGTGCAGGTGGCCGTAGACCATGACGGTGGCGCGGAAGCGGACGTGCCAGTCGGCGGTGAGGTCGGTGCCGCACCACTGGGCGAACTCGGGCTTCCACAGGATGTCGGTGGGCTCGCGGACCAGCGGGTAGTGGTTGGCGAGCACGGTGGGGACGGCGGACGGGATCGCGGCCAGGCGGGCCTCGGTGATCGCGGCGCGCTCGGCGCACCAGGCGTCGCGGGACGGGTGCGGGTCGGGGTGCAGGAAGAACTCGTCGGTGCAGAGGACTCCAGCGGCCTCGGCGTTGCGGAGCGAATCCTCCTTCGTGGACATGCCGGGCACCCGCCAGGAGTAGTCGTAGCCGACGAAGAGCGGGGCGATCACGGTGTCGTTCCACCGCGGGTACGGGTCTTCGGGGGTGTGCACGCCCAGGTCGCGGGCGACCTCGACCAGGTGGCGGTAGCGTTCCTCGCCGCGCAGCTGGACCGCGTCCTCGCGGACCGTCCACAGCTCGTGGTTGCCGGGGGCCCAGAGCACGGTCGCCCAGCGGGAGGCCAGCAGCGCCAGCGTCCGTTGGATGTCGGTGACCTGCTCGGCGACGTCGCCGGCCACGATCAGCCAGTCGTCCGGCGTGACCGGGTGCAGCGACTCGGCGATCGCGCGGTTCTCGGGGTAGGTGACGTGGAGGTCGCTGACCGCGTACAACCCTGGCGTGCTCATCGTCGTCCATCGTAATCATGGGGTGGCGGGGAGTGCGTGGAGCTGGGACCGTGAGGCTATGACGCGGACCGGGCGGGAATGGCGGGCGGAGTCCTACGCGGCGGCGAACTCGGGGCAGGTCCGCGCCGCGCTCAAGGCGCTGGCCGGTGCCGGGCTGCCGCGCGGCGGCCGGTTCGCGGACGTCGGCTGCGGGTCCGGTGAGGTCGCGGAGGCGATGGCCCGGCGCGGCTTCACGGTCGACGCGTGCGACATCAGCGAGTCCATGGTGGACGCCGCTCGTGCCCGGTGCGCGGCGTTGCCGGTCACGGTGGAGCGGCAGGACGCGCGGCGTCTCGCGCTGCCGGCCGGCGCCTACGACGTGGTCCACTCGTCGTGGATGCTGCACTGGCTGGAGGAGTCCGGCCACCCGGTGCGGACGATGGCGCGCGCGGTCGCGCCCGGCGGCCTGCTGGTGCTGCAGTACAGCGCGGGCCAGCCGCGCGCGGACGGCTTCGTGCTGCGGGACACGTTGCGCGCGGTCGCGGACCGGCCGGCCTGGCGGGACCGGCTCGAGGATGCGCCGATCATGTTCCACCAGCATCCGGCGGATGAGGTGTCGGTGCTGCTGGCCGCGGCCGGGCTGGCCGTGTCGCCGGTCGAGCCGGTCGCACAGGACCTGGGCGCCGGCGACCTGGACCGGCTGCGCGCGGCGCTGCGGGCGGCCACGTTCGCGGCGCAGGCGGAGGTGCTGGGCGACGACACGGACGCGTTCATCGACGAGTGCCTGGCCGCGCTGGCGGCGGCCGGCGCGCTCGACCCGCACAACGTGTGCATCGTGGCGCGGCGACCGCCGCTGTAGATCTCCACTGTGGCGCGCTGATCTCCTGAGACGCGCCGGTCACGGGTTCAGCAGTCGCGGAGGAAGGTCTCGAGGCCGTCGAGGTCGTCGGTGTTGATGTGGTCGACGCCGGCGCGGCGCAGCGCGGTCCAGATCGCGTCGCGGGCCGGGCCGGGCGTGTCCGGCGTGGCCCAGAAGCGGACGCGGCGGCCGTCCGCGTGCGCGGTCGTCACGATCTCGCGGAGCCGGGCGCGCTGGTCGGCGGGGAACTCGCCGACGCCCTGCCAGGTGAAGACGTTCGTCCAGTTGTCGCTGATCAGCGGGATCAGCGAGGCGGGCGCGCCGGCGGTGAGGTCGGCCATCCGGCCGTCATAGAACGCGTACCGCACGGTCTGCGACTCCATCAGCTCACGCGGGCGGTCGCCGCTGACCACGGCCGTGACCGCGCCGGTGGTGACGCGCCCGCGTGCGTACCGCGTCAGGATTTTGTCGTATTCGCGCAGCGTGGCGTCGAGCGCGGTGTAGGTGGCGACGCCGGTGTTCTTGATGTCGATCAGCAGCTGCAGCGAGATCGGGCTGCCCCGGTAGACCCGGCCCCGGTTCGCGCGCACGCGCTCCACCAGAGGATCAAGATAGAGTGCCTCGAGGGTACGGCCGGGCCGCAGATCCTCCGGGTCGTGCGCGACCAGCAACTCGCCGTCGACCAGGTAGATGTCGGCCTCGACGCTGGTGAAACCGTGGTCCAGCGCGTCCAGCAGCGGGCGCTCGTGCTCGTAGTCGTTGTGCGCGTGCGCCTGGGGTAGCGGGCGGACCTTCGCCGGGGCGGCCTGTGCGGCTGGTGCGGCGATGGTGAGCAGCGCGGCCGCGACGGCCAGCACGGTGGATGTGCGACGCAGCAAGGCGGGTCTCCTGTCGTGGGGCGATTCGCCACGAACGATACGAGTGTCCGGGGACGACGGCCGGAAACCCCCGATGAACAATTCCCGGCCGCCGTCCTCGCGAGTGTGGGCCGGCGAACGGGCATGGACGCGGGCAGCGCGGGAACTCGGCACCGGTGAGGATTCTGGTGACGGGTGCGAGCGTGGCAGGACCGGCGGCGGCGTACTGGCTGGCCCGGGCGGGGCATGACGTGACGGTCGTCGAGGCCGCGCCGGAGTTGCGCGAGGGCGGGCAGAACATCGACGTGCGCGGGACCGGCCGCGAGGTGATCCGGCTGATGGGCCTGGAGGACGCGGTGCGCGGCCGCAACACCGGCGAGGTCGGGACCAGGTTCGTCGACGAGCGCGGCGCGGCCGTCGCGGAGTTCCCGGTCGACGGCCGGGCGGGCACGGACGGCCCGACCGCGGAGCTGGAGATCCTGCGCGGCGCGCTGGCCCGCCTGCTGGCCGACGCCTGCCCGCCCGCGGTCACCTGGCGGTTCGGCGACCGGATCGCCGGCCTGGCGCAGGACGACGGCGGCGTCGACGTCGAGTTCGCCGGTGGCGCGCGGGAGCGCTTCGCGCTGGTCGTGGTCGCGGAGGGCGTCGGATCCCGTACCCGCGAGATGGTCTTCGGATCCTCCCCGCGCGAGCGGGCGCTCGGCATGTACTCCGCCTACGGCACGATCCCGCGGACCACGGCCGACGACGACTGGTGGCGGGTGCACATCGCCCCCGGCGCCCGGCAGGTGATGCTGCGCCCGGACGACGTCGGCGGGACCAGGGCAAACCTCAACTTCCGCACCGCCACGCCGGAGCTGGACGGCCTGGACGACGCCGCCACTCGCGCGGCGCTGCGGTCCCGGTTCGCCGGCCTCGGCTGGGAGACGCCGCGCATCCTGGACGGTTTCGACAGCGCGGACGACCTCTACGTCGACTGGCTCCGCCAGATCGACTGCCCGACCTGGCACCACGGCCGCGTCTGCCTGCTCGGCGACGCCGCCTGGTGCGTCACCCCGATCGGCGGCGGCGGAACCTCGCTCGCGATCACCGGCGCCTACGTCCTGGCCGCCTACCTGTCCCAGGCGCCGTACCCGGAGGCGTTCGCCCGCTACGAGCAGTGGATGCGCCCGCTGGTCACCGACGCCCAGCGTCTGCCGCCCGGCGTCCCGCGCATCGCCGCCCCGGCCTCCCGCGCCGGTGTCCGCCTCCTCCGCCTCGGTACCCGCGTCGCCGCGCTCCCGCTCGTCCGTTCCCTCGCCGCCCGCCTCACCACCGGCCCGAAGACCGCCCGCGAGCTGCCCGTGCCAGCGGCCTGAGAACGGCCGGCGAGCCGGATACTGTACGGCTGGTCTCCGGTGGCCGGCGTCCGGGCGCGCGCCGCTCCGGGCCGTCGCGGTGACATGCGGGGTGGTCGTGGTGGAGGCCAGGCGCGCTCATTGATGGCACCGGGGGAGTCTCCCGGGCGCCTTTGTCGTCCTGAGCCGCGGATCCAGGCGGCCGACGCCGACGAGGTCTCAGCCGGCGAGGGTGATGATGTCGCGGAGGACGGCGGCGGCGGAGGGGATGGCGTCGGGCTCGCGGGTGGTGGCGGAGAGACGGCCGGCGACGTCGGTGTGGACGACGATGCCCATCTCCTCCGCGTCCATTCGGGCCAGCGGGTGGTCGAGGGGCAGTTCGGCGGGGGCGACCGTCAGGTGCCAGCCGTCGACGCCCGGGACCGCGGTGGCGAGCGGGACGATGCGGCGGCCGGCGGCGCGGGCGCGGAGCAGGTCGTCGCGGGTGACGCCGGTGATGCCGGTGCGGTCCACGTCGGAGAGGCGGGCGCGGGTGCCGAGCGTGGCGTTGGCGAGGATGACCAGTTTGCAGGCGGCGTCCCAGCCGTCCAGGTCGAACGACGGGTCCGGCTCGGCGATGCCGGTGGCCTGGGCGCGGGCGACCGCGTCGGCGGGGGAGAGGCCGTCCTCGATCAGACTGAGCACGTAGACGCTGGTGCCGTTCAGCGCGGCCTCGATCCTGGTCGCGCGCGCGGAGGTGAGCGTGGCGCGCAGCAGCGTCACGGTCGGCAGCGCGCCGCCGACGCACGCGCTGTAGGCGACGGCCGGGCCGGGGCCGGTCAGCTCGTCCCAGGCGAGCACGAGCGGGGCCTTCGCGGCCAGGACCACCGGGATCCCGGCCGAGCGGGCGGCGCGGACCGCGACCAGGCCGGCGCCGCCGGTCTCCAGGTCGCCGGGGCCGGCCTCGATCAGCATGTCGAACTCGACGCCGGCGGCGAGCACGTCCGCGATCGTGCCGCCGGCCACGGTGACGCCGGGCAGGTCGACGGCGCGGCCACCGGCGGCCTTGTGCGCGGCGAGCGCCGCGGGATCGATGCCACCGGCGTCGACGATCGCACCGGAGGAGTCGACCGCCGCCACCACACGGAGGTCGAGCCCGCGGCCTCCGCGCGGGTCCGGGCCGGGGCTGTCGTCGAGGGTGGCGATCAGGTGCAGCAGGTTGCCGCCGATCGCGCCGAGGCCGCTGATCGCCAGGCGGGTCATCGCGACGCCTCCGTCAGAACCAGCGGGACGCCGTCGTGCAGCCGCCGGTCCGGGTGCGCGAGGATCCACGCCTTCGCGGCCGGGCCGATCCGGTAGCCGCGGCGGCCGTCGGCCGTGGTGACGTGCGGGGAGGTGACCGCCCGCAGTGCCGTCCAGACCGCGTCGGCCAGCGTGGTGAAGTCCTGCCGGACCGGGTCGGCGTGGTCGTCCGGGAACCACGTCCAGGCCAGCCGCCCGGGCCGCATCGACGCGGACCCGCCGGTGGTGGTGGACCGCAGGTACTGGATGAGCGGCCCGCCGTCCTCGCCGCGCAGCCGGAGGAACGCCTGCAGGCCGTTGCCGCGCATCGCGTCCGGCAGCGAGTCGTGCGGTGTGCTGGTCCGTGCCCGCTGGTCGTGCGTCTCCCACCCGCCCAGCTCCGCGACCACCGGCGCGAGCCGTGCCTCGAACGCGGCCTCGTCCTCGAGCATCATGAACGTACCGACCCGCCGCGACCGCGACCCCGCCTGGAACATCGGGCAATCATGACAGCAGCGGGTCGAACGATCTTCCCGGGAGTACGTTGTCCGGGTCATGAGTGATTTCGCGGAGCAGATCAGGGACACGTTCCGGCGTGGCGACAGCGACGGCGTGGTGCGGCTCGCCGAGGCGGAGATCGCCCGCGCCCGGGTGGCCGGCGACCCGGCCGGCGAGGTCGAGGCGCTGTATTCACTGGCCCGGGTCGCGGCCCGCGGCGGCGACCTCGAGGAGTCCCGGCGGCTCGCGTCGGCCGCGCTGGACGTGGCGGTCCGGGCCGGGGACAGGCGGCTGGAGGAGCGCCCGCGGCACGTGCTGGCCGCGGTGACCCGGATGTCCGGCGACCTGGTCGCGGCGCGCGGGCTCTACGAGGCCAGCATCGCGCTGAACGAGGAGCTGGGCCACGCGGAGACGGTCACCACGGAGACGCACAATCTGGCCTTCACGGAGCTGCACCTGGGCGACCTCGACCGGGCCCGCGAGCTGTTCGCCCGCAGCCGCGAGGCGGTCTTCGCCCGGGGGTACGACGCGTTCGTGCCCTACGTCGGCGTCGGCGCGGCCGCGCTCGCCTCGGCCGAGCGCGATCACGCGCGGGCCGCGCGCATGCTGGGGCTGGCGGAGAGCGCGTTCGCGGCGGCCGGCCAGGTCCCGGACCCGGACGACGCCGAGGAGCTGCGCCGGATCCGGGACGCCGCGGTGGCGGCGCTCGGCCCGGACGGGTTCGCGACGGAGCACGACGCAGGCACCGCGCTCGACCCGGTCAGTGAGCTTTCGTCAGCCCGGCGCACCCGGACCGTCGACTGATGCCGTGCCGGCTATCTCAGGCGTGCCGGACCGCGTCCACGGCCTCGTCGAAGATCGCCCCGACGTCGCCGGTGCCGCCGCGCCGGGCCCAGATCTCGGCGGCGGTGTCCAGGCAGGCCAGCGCGGCCGAGACGATCGCGTGCGCGGCCGGATCGGGCACGTCGCCGGGCTCGCGGCCGAGCCGCCGGGTGACCTCCGGGACCAGCAGGTCGAGCCAGGCGAGCCGCTTCTCCAGGCGCCGGGCCCGCAGCGACGGCGTGTTCAGGAACATCTCGGTGATCGCGAGCGCACGCTCCGGCGGGTTGTCCTCCAGCACGTGCAGCGCGGCGCGCAGCGCCTCCCACGGCTCCTCGCCGGCCGGGCGGTCGCGCAGCGCGGCCAGCACGGACTGCCCGGCCGCGAGCATGTCGCCGAGCACGATGTCCTCCTTGGACCCGACGTAGCGGAACAGCGAGCGCGGTGAGACGCCGGCCTCCCGCGCGATCTGGTCGGTGGTGGTGGCGTCGAAGCCCTGCGCCACGAAGAGGCGCATCGCGGCGTCGGCGATCTCCCGCTCGACCGCACGCCGGTTGCGTTCCCGGATTCCCATGCACCGATCATATCAGCCGACGCCATATTGGCACAGACTGCCAACTTGACGTACGGTGCGGTCATGCAGCCACTGGAGCACCACACGCAGACCGTCCTGATCACCGGCGCCAGCTCCGGCATCGGCGCGGAGTTCGCCCGCCGGCTCGCCGCCCGCGGATCCGACCTGGTCCTGGTCGCCCGCCGGGCCGACCGGCTGGAAGCGCTCGCGGCCGAGCTGCGGGCGGCGCACGGCGTACCCGCGACGGCTCTGGCCCTTGATCTGTCTTCCGAGGCGCCGGGAGCCGCGCTCGCCGCGGAGCTGGACCGGCGCGGCATCGCGGTCACCGCGGTGATCAACAACGCCGGGTACGGCAGCTGGGGCCGGTTCCACGACGACGATCCGGAACGGCTGCGGCGCATGATCGCGGTCGACGTGACCGCGGTGGCGGACATCAGCCGCGCGTTCATCAACCGGCTGCGCGAGCACGGCCGCGGCTACCTGCTGAACGTGACCAGCGTGGCGGCCTACGCGCCGGTGCCGAACCAGGCCGCGTACTCCGCGACCAAGGCGTTCGTGCTCAGCCTGACCGAGTCGCTGTGGGCGGAGTCGCGCGGTACCGGGCTGCGCGTGCTGGCGTTCGCGCCGGGCGTCACCCGAACCGAGTTCTTCGACGTGGTCGGCAGCACGGACGCGGACGGCGGTTCGCGCTACCGGACGCCGGCGCAGGTGGTCGACGCCGCACTGCGCGTGCTGGACCGGCGGGACCCGCCGCCGAGCGCGGTGGCCGGGCGGCTCAACCATGCGCTGACGCTGGCCGGGCGCCTGGTCACCCGGCGGCTCGGCGTGACGCTCGCGGCGGCGAACACGCTGAGATGACAGTATTCGCCTAAATCAACCCTAATTAATGGCGTTTCTGGGGTGATGCGAGGGATGATGTGCGTCGATCTTCCTGGGAGGCGGGCACATGAGGCGCACAGTCATCGGATCGATCGTGCTGGCCGTGGCGGCCGCGGGCGGGCTGGTCGCACAGACGTCCGTGAGCTCGGCGTCCGTGAGCTCGGCGTCCGTGAGCTCGGCCGACGTCGTCGCGGCCGCGGCGATCTGCAACATCCACTGCGACGGGCGGGACGCCGGGCAGGCCGGCGGTGATCGGACGCCGGTCAGCGGCACGATCCACGGCCGGACCGTGCGCGTGCACGCCAGCGACCCGGACGCGATGATCTGGGGCACGATCGAGAACGGCTCGCCCGGCGACGAGGTGTGGCTGGACCGGTCGTTCGACGGCGGCCGCAGCTGGGCCTCCGGCAGCCGGCTCGGCTTCGTCACGGTCCCGGCCGGGCAGCGCTCGGCCCGGTCGCCGATGTTCAACGTGGACGACTGGGGCACCCGCGGCGTCGGCGTGCTGCGCGCCTGCGGCCGGGCGAGCGACCGGCCGGAGATCGCGTGCACGCCGTGGGCGCGCAGCGACTGGAACGCCGGTGACCGCAAGCGCGCGGCCGCGACCGCGCTGATGATGCGCTACGACCAGGGCACCGGGCTGTTCGACGGGAACGCGTGGTGGACCAGCGCGAACGCGATGTCCGCGCTGATCGAGAACATCCGGGTCTCCGGCATGGGCAGCTACACGTACGCGATCGCGAACACCTACGACCGGCAGATCAACGCGGCGCAGGGGCAGTTCCGCAACGAGTACATCGACGACACCGGCTGGTGGGGGCTGACCTGGCTGGCCGCCTACGACCTGACCGGCGACACGCGCTACCTCGACAC
The DNA here is from genome assembly GCF_030811575.1 of Catenuloplanes nepalensis. Lineage (GTDB taxonomy): Bacteria > Actinomycetota > Actinomycetes > Mycobacteriales > Micromonosporaceae > Catenuloplanes > Catenuloplanes nepalensis. The sequence goes on from NZ_JAUSRA010000001.1 coordinate 2,577,308, forward strand.
CGCGCGGGCCGACGCGGACCACATGCACGGCTTCTGGGACACCGTGTGCGGTGGCGGCGTCTGGTGGCGCAACGACAGGCAGTACAAGAACGCGATCGCGAACAGCCTCTACATCCAGCTGAACGCGGAGATCGCGCAGCGCACCGGCAACGCGGTCTACCGGCAGCGCGCCGAGGCGGGCTGGGCGTGGTTCCGCGGCACCGGCATGATCAACGGTGACAACCTGGTGATCGACGGGATCAGCCTGCAGACGTGCAAGGGCGTCAGCGGGCCGCTCACGTACAACCAGGGTGTCCTGATCAATGCGCTGACCGGGCTGAACAAGCTGACCGGCAACGCCGAGGCGCTCGCCACCGCGCGCCGCCTCGCGGACGCGGTCACGGTCTCCGGCCGCCTCACCCAGAACGGCATCCTGCGCGAGCCCGGCGAGCAGGACGCCTGCACCGGCGACCAGCCCGCCTGGAAGGGCGCGTTCGCCCGGGGCCTCGGCGTGCTGGACCGCGCGACCGGCGGCGCCTACACGCCGTGGCTGCGCCGCAACGCGGACACGATCTACGCCAACGACCGGAACAGCTTCGACGCGTACGGATCACACTGGTCCGGCCCGTACATCGACACCGACCACAGCTGCCAGCAGAGCGCGCTGGACCTGCTCAACACGGTCTGACCCGGCCGTGTGGTCCGGCCCGTGCGACGGGCCGGGCCACACGGGCTCAGACGGTCGGCGCCATCCGGTCCGGGTCGGCCTGGTGCGGCACGATCACCGGCGCCGCGGGGCGGTCGTCGATCTCGGCCTCGGAGGCCGAGTCGTACCCGACGAAGTAGTTCGGCCGGCCCTGCGCGGAGACGTAGATCCGGGCCACGTACTCGCCGAGCAGGCCCAGGCAGAGCAGCTGCAGCGCGCCGAGGAATACCGTGATGAGCATCGACGACGCCCAGCCGGGCACCGCGCTGTGGTTGAAGTACGCGAAGATCGTGAACAGCGCCAGCAGCACGCAGGTGGCCATGCCGGCCAGGCCGAGCCAGGTGGCGACCCGCAGCGGGGCCGCGGTGAAGCCGGTGACGCTGTCCAGCGCGAGCCGGATCATCTTGGACAGCGGGTACTTCGACTCGCCGGCCGCGCGCCTCTCCCGCACATAGGTGACCTCGCCGCTGGGCAGGCCGGTCCACGGCACCAGCAGGCGGTAGACCGGGCGGTTCTCCGGGAGCTGGCGCAGCACGTCGACGGTGGCGCGGCTGAGCAGGCGGAAGTCGCCGGCCTGGGACGGCACGTTGCGGCCGACCACGCTGCGCATCAGCCGGTAGTACGCCCCTGCGGTCCACCGCTTGAAGATCGTGTCGGTGGTCCGGTCGGTGCGTACGCCGTACACGATGTCGAGGCTCTCGGTCTGTGCCAGGCGCAGCATGTCGGCCAGCACCTCCGGCGGGTCCTGCAGGTCGGCGTCGATGCTGGCCACGTAGTCGCCGTAGGCGCGGTGCAGGCCCGCGGTCAGCGCGCCCTGGTGCCCGCAGTTGCGGCCGAGCCGGATGACCCGCAGCTGCGGCCAGGACCGCCGCATCGCCGCCAGCATCAGCGGGGTGGCGTCGCGGCTGCCGTCGTCGACCGCCACCACCTCGTAGGACTCACCGAGCCCGTCGAGCACCGGGCGGAGCCGCTCTGCGAAGGAGGGGAGGACCGCCTCCTCGTTGTAGATCGGAACGACGACAGAGAGCGTCGGGGCTGAACGCACCGGTTGGACCCTTCCTCGAGTGAGAACGCGCCGAATCATAAAGGCATTCACATGGGTTCGGGGCGACGGCCTCACCAAAATCCAATGTGCGGTGATCATGGTGGATAGTCCGGTTTGTCAAACGTGCACCGGAAATCCCGAACTGCTGCACGGCGAGTTTCGGGGACGTTATCGGACTGTGCTTCCGGGATCCGCGTTGATCACGCTGAGAGAAGGATCGGTGACCGTATCCGAGACAACTTGCAGCCAGCTCGGAATTGCCTTAAGAATGTCCCCCCGTGTCCTCCATATCCCTGACCGCGAGCCCGGACCGGGCCGGGGTCCCCGCGGACAAGCCGTTGCCCGAGCCTCAGGACGTGGAGTCGACCGCCGCCGGCCGGTCGTGGTGGCCCGCGTTGCGCACCGGCACTGTGATCTCGGTCGCGTCCTATGTGGCCTGGCTGGTCGTCACCATTTACAAACAGTACGACCGCAAGGTCGGGGATCCAGTCAGCATCGCCGATCTATTGCAGGCATGGTGGCGCTTCGACCAGACGAAATACACCCGGATCGCGGAAAGCGGCTATGCCACCGACCCGGTCGATCCGGCATTCTTTCCGCTGTATCCATTCCTGATCCGGGTGACGGACGTCATATCCCCGGGCGGCCCGAAGACGGCCGGCGTGGTCGTCGCGGGCATTGCCATGTTCGCCATGTACGTGCTGTTGTACCGCTTCACGGAAGTGGAGTTCGGACGGGACGTGGCGGCGCGGACGTCCTGGGCGATGGCGATCTGGCCGGTCGCGTTCTACCTCGGCATCGGATTCAACGTCTCGCTGTTCATCGCGCTGATGATCGGCACGCTCTACGCGATCCGCCGCGGTCACTGGTGGCTGGCCGGCGCGCTCGGCGGCCTGGCGTCCGCGACCCGCTCGGCCGGCCTGCTGCTCGGCCTCGCGTTCGCCTACGAGTACCTGCGGGTGTACGGCTTCCGCTGGCGCTGGAACGTTCTCGCCGCCGGCCTGATGCCGTCCGGCCTCCTCGCCTACATGGGATACCTGTGGTGGCGCTTCGACGACCCGCTCCGGTTCAGCGGCGTGGCCATGGAGCCGTGGGGACGCGAGCTCGACTGGCCGTGGACCGGGATCGTCGAGGCCGTCCAGCTCATCGTCACCGAACCGCTGGTGGACTGGCGCACCCTGCACAGCATCTTCGACCTGGCGGCCGTACTGCTCGTCATCGCGCTGCTGGTGCTGTGCTTCACCGGCCCGTGGCGGATGCGCCAGGACCAGTGGGTCCTGCCGCTGCTCGGCACCGGACTGCTCCTCTTCGCGATCTCGTTCCCGGCCGGCCCGGTCACCAACGAGCCGCTCATGTCCGCGCCCCGGTACGTGATGGAGGTGCTCGCGGCGTTCATCCTGCTGGGCCGCCTGCGGTTCAGCGCGTTCCAGGTCTACACGCTGATCTCGCTGCCGCTCCAGGGAGTCCTGCTGATCCACCTGCTGAACAACGACTGGGTCGTCTGACACCGGGCCGGGTCAATGCGGTGCCTCCGGGTCAGCTGCCGAGTTCCTGGCGGCACTCGGCCTCGGTGACGCACTGGAAGAGGACCTCGTCCACGCCGGCCTTCCCGGCCAGCGTGGCCGAGGTGTCCCCGTCGCGCAGCGCCGCGTAGGCCTCCAGGTCCGTCGTCCGGACCGTGAACTTCTCCGACAGGTTGTCCTTGTTGATCGGCGCCGCGCTCGGCTGGTTCTCCAGGAACTCGGTCATGTCCTGGTAGGCCTGCTCCTTCGTGATCAGCGAGACCTCGCTGACTCCCGGCAGCGCGCGCAGTGCCGCCTCGACCTCGGCCCGCTGCCCGGCCGTGATGTCCGGCTCCAGGAAGACGATCATCTCCGGGTTCTCGCGGAGCACCGCACCACCCCCGCCCGCGGACGACGAGCAGGCGGACAGCAGCAGGACGGCGGCGAGCGCCGCGGCGACGATCGAGAGGGTACGCACCCGCCGAGGTTAGCGTTCACAGCTGGACCGCGTCCGCGCAGTGCGGACAGCGGGTCGGGCACGGTGTCCGCGGCGGTGCGGCGCCGAGGCCGCTGGTCTCCAGCACCAGCGTCACGGCGTCCTCCAGGCCGGCCGACTCCGGGATGAGGTGCTCGCCCGCCAGGCCGAGCAGGTCCCGGGGCGTGTACCAGCCGCGCATGTCCTCCGGCGTGAAGCCGACCCGGTAGGGGAGCGTGTGGTGCCGGCGGACCGTCTCCTCGAACGACAGGTCGAAGTAGTACGCGTGCGCCGGGCCGGGATGCTCCGCGACCAGGTCGTGCAGCACGGCCGCGTACCGCTCGGTGTGCAGGATGCCCTCCAGCACCACGTGATATCCGAGGCCGAGCGCGGCCCGGGCGGTCGCGGCGATGAACGCGGGCGCGACCGGGTCGATGCGGGAGCTGTCGTGCTCGCGCAGCACCACGCGGCGCAGCTGGTCCTGCTCCAGCAGCGCGCAGCCCCGGCCGTACCGCCGGCGGACCTCGCGCGCCGTAGTCGACTTTCCGCTGCCCGAATTGCCGCGGATCAACACCAGCGTCGAGTGGTCGGTCACGACCGGACACTAGCGGCGCGGCAGCGAGTGAGCAGCGGCGGGCTGGTGGGTGAGCAGTCCGCGCGGCGACGGTGTGGGCATGGACGATGTTCGCGACCTCGCGGTGATCCGGCGGGCCGTGGCGTCCGATCTCGACGCCGTGAACGACATGCACGCGCGCTGCTCGGCCGAGACGCGGCGAGCCCGCTACCACGGGCAGCGGGACCGGATCAGGGCGGTGGAGTGGGCGGCGCTGCACGACCCGCGGTACGGGTTCAGCGCGCTGGTCACCGTGCAGAACCACACGGTCGGGCTGGTGAACGTGATCGGCGCCGGCCCGGAGACGCTCTGGGAGGCCGGGCTGCTGATCGAGGACTCGTGGCAGGGACGCGGGCTCGGCACCCGGGCCGCCGCCTACCTGGTGTGGGAGGCGCGCGCGTCCGGCGCCTGCGGCATCGAGGCGCTGGTCGAGTCGGACAACGCGCGCGGCAAACGGGTCTTCTCCCGGCTCGGCGCGGAGTGGTTCCGCGAGGAGCCGGGCGTGCTGACCGCGCGCATCCGGTTCAGCGTTCCGGCGGCGGTGGGTTCAGATCGATCGCCGTCCCGTCCGCCCATGGGCGCATGTCGGTGAGGAACACGCTCTCCCCGTCCGGCCGCCGCATCTCCAGCCAGCGGCGCAGCGCCGACCGGGTGGCCGCGCTCGGCACGCCCGCGATCTGCGAGACACCCTCGCCGGTCAGCGTGGCCCGCGCGGTCGCCTGATAAGCCCGGTTGATCAGCTGCTTCTGCCGTCCGACCTGGACCCGGGGCCGGCGCGCGTACCGCCCGGCGAGCCGCTGCGCCTCCGCCATCACGCCGACCGCGCAGACCTTGTCGATCAAACCCAGATCAAGGGCTTCCGACGCGGTGTACGGCTCGCCGTCCAGCAGCATGCGCAGCGCCCGCGCCGGCCCGACCAGGTGCGTCAGCCGCTGCGCGCCGAGCGTGGTGGTCAGCCCGATGGTCAGCTCCGGCACCACGAACGACGACCGCGCCGACGCGATCCGCTGGTCGAAGAAGACCGACATCTCCAGCCCACCGCCGCCGCACGGCCCGTCGATCGCCGCGATCCACACCGCGGGCGACCGCATGATCCGCAGCACCAGATCGTGCCAGCGCACGATGCCGTGCACCCCGGCCAGCCGGGACTTCCGCAGTATCGGCCCGGCCCCGAGCGCGGTCAGCGCCCGCACCGCACCCAGCAGCACCCGCGCACCGGCCACCGGCAGCCGCGGCGCGGACTCCGCGGTCGCGGACAGCTCCGCGATGTCCCAGTGCGTGATGTACCGCCCCGGCACCGCACTCCCGACCACCACCGCACCGATCCCCGGATCGCGCTCCACCTCCCGCACCACGGACTGCAACGCTTCGATCAGCGGCCGTGCCATGTAGTTGTGCGGCGGCTCGTCGATCAGCACGGTGAGAACGCGGCCGTCCCGCGCGGTCCTGATGGTCACCGCCACATGATCCACACCCCCGATAAACACCCGAACGACGAAACCTCAACCCCAGATCTTCCCGCTCCCGGCCCGCCCACTCCGGGCATGCTCCCGCGGGCCCCGGTCGTCGCTGGCGCTCCTCCCTTCCGCTCCCGGCCCACTCACCCCACCCCCGGCCGGCGTTCTCTGTTGTCGAGCGCCTGGCGCCCGCACCCTCCTGATCGTCCGGCTTGTCTACCACCAACGCTGCCCCCACGACCTCCCCTACCCAGGGCGTGCCACCAGTGAGTGGCAGGTCTGCCTCTACCGCAGCACTCCAGGAGGCGGGGATCCGGGCACCGTTCCGCCACTCCGCCGGGCACCGTTCCGCCACTCCGCCGGGCACCGTTCCGCCACTCCGCCGGGCGACGTGCTCGGCTCCGGCGGTGCGTTCCGCCGGGCGGCCAGCGCCGGTGCGGGGGTGCGGTCTGCGGGCACTCCGTGCCCGAAATATCATCATAAATCGCGCGTGGTCTGTTTGGTAGCCCTATGTGGCTCCTCGGGCGAGCGGAGCGCCTGAGTGATCAATCAGTGGAGCAAAAGATAGATCGAATTCGCTTGTTGACCTATCTTTTGCTCCACTGATTGATCACTCAGGGTGGATGGGCTGCGTTGCGCGAGGAGGGAGGCCAACGCTGGGTCGAGATATGCCGATATTTCGGCACAATGCGCCTGGTGTCCGATGGTCAGGCTTGCGCGTCCGGCTTGCTAGCCGGGGCGTGCGGGGTGCGCTGGCTTGCGGCGCGTGCGGGGTGCGCGGGCTTGCGGCGTGCGCGGGCTGCGGGCTTGCGGGGCGTGCGGGCTTGCGGCGTGCGCGGGGTGCGGGCGTGCGGGGTGCGGGCTTGCGGGGCCTGCGGGCTTGCGGGGCGTGCGGCGTGCGGGGTGCGGGCTTGCGGGGCGTGCGGGGTGCGTGGGGCGTGCGGGCTTGCGGGGTGCGGGCTCGCGGGGTGCGGGCTTGCGGGGTGTGCGGGGGTGCGGGCTTGCGAAGCGTGCGGGGTGCGTGGGGCGTGCGGGGTGTGCGGGCTTGCGGGGTGCGGGGGCTTGCGGGGTGCCGGGGGCTTGCCGGAGTGGATCAGTGAGTGGTACGTGGGTCGATCGAACTCGCTGGCTGATCTACCTCAGGTGTCACTCATTGATCGTTCGCGGGGTGCCGGGCTCGTCCGTGGTGGTGGGTTGGGTGTGGATCGGGCCGGGAGGGTGGCGGCGGGGCGTCACAATATTGATCATGGCTCCGCGTGTTGTGCTGACTGCTGTGGGTGGTGCGCTGTTCGTGTTGGCGCCGCTTCTGCTGGTGCTGACCGGGAACACCGAGATCGTGACCTCGTCGGACGACGGGGCGGGTGGGCGGCCACTGTGGACCGCGGTCGTGCCGGTGCTGGTGGGGATGGCGCTGATTCGGCTGGTGCCGCCGTCGCTGCCGCGGATGCCGGTGGTGGAGGGCGGTGCGCGGACGGCGATCGTGCGGCAGGTGTGGTGGCTGGCAGGGATCGCGGTGGCGTTTCCGGTGCTGGTGGCGGTCGTGGGTGGACAGTCGCCGGCGTACCCGGTGGTCAAGGTGGTTCTGTTTCTCGGCGGCGCGCTGCTGGTCACCCGGCTGGTGCGGGCCGAGCTGCCGCAGGCCGTACCCGCGCGGTGGTTCTGGGTGGTTCCGGCGATCGCCGGGTGGGGCGTGCTGGCGTTCTGGGTGCCGTCGGATCTGGCCGTCTACCGGGAGATGGACCGGGTTTTCCTGGTGGCCGCGATGACCATCACGTTCCTGACCGCGAGCGTGCTGGAGGAGTGGTTCTACCGGGTCACGCTGCAGACCCGGCTGGAGGCGGTGGCCGGGCGGTGGCCGGCGATCGTGGCGACGTCGCTGCTGTTCGCGGCCATGCACATTCCGAGCCACCTGGGTGATGGCCACGTGTGGGTGTCGCTCGGCGCGATGATCGCGTTCCAGGGCTTCTTCGGCCTGTTCGCCGGCTATCTGTGGTCGCGCTATCGGCGGTTCGGTGCGCTGGTGGTGGTGCACGGTGCGGTCAACGCGCTGCCGTTGCTGCCGGTGTTCCTGAGCTGACGGGGATTGAGAAGAAGTCTTTGCAAAGATATCTTCTCAATCATGACCGACGCGCGCACGCTCTCCGACGTCGAGACGCTCAAGGCGCTCGCCCATCCGCTGCGGCAGCGGATGCTGACCCGGCTCCAGCGGCACGGCGCCGCCACCTCCGCCGACCTGGCCGCGGAGTTCGGCGTGGACCGGGGCGCGGCCAGTTACCACCTGCGCCAGCTGGAGCGCTTCGGGTTCCTCGAGGAGGACACCGCGCGGTCGGCCGGGCGCCGGCGGTACTGGCGGGCCGTGCGGCAGGACGTGCGGCTGCCGAGGGGCGCGGCCGATCCCGAGGTGGCGGCGGCCGCGTCCGAGGTCGGGCGGCAGTGGCACGAGCGCGCCGACGCCGACCTGGCGGCCTACCTGGCGGACCGGGAGGCGTTCGGCGAGTTCGCGGACGCGGCCCACCACTCGTTCGGTGGCACCTCGCTGACCGCGGCGGAGCTGGCCGAGTTCGGCGAGGAGTACATCGCGTTCCTGAAGCGGTGGTATCGCGAGCCCGGTCCCGGCCGCCGGCACGTCACCGTGCTGTTCCACGCGTTCCCCACGCCGTGACCGCGCCGACCGGAAAGGCCGGGCAGACCGGGCAGGCCGGGCAGACCGGGCAGGTCGCGCCGAGCGGGCAGGCTGAGAAAGCGGCGACGCCGCTGTGGCGGAATCGGGACTTCGCGCTGCTCTGGAGCGGGCAGGTCGTCTCCACGACGGGGGCGCGGATCAGTGCGACCGCGATGCCGCTGCTGGTCCTCGCGCTGACCGGTTCCCCCACGGACGCCGGCCTGGTCGGTGCCGCGGCCACGCTGCCGTACCTGATCGGTCACCTGCCGGCCGGGCCGCTCGTCGACCGGTGGAACCGCCGCCGGATCCTGCTGGTCAGCCAGGTGACCGCGGCCCTGGTGCTGGCCACCGTGCCGATCGCGCTGTGGCTGGGTGCGCTCACGGTCGCGCACCTCGCGGTCGTCGCGTTCGTGCACGGGCTGTGCTTCGTCTTCTTCGGCCTGGCCGAGGCGGCGGCGCTGCCGCTGATCGTGCCGCCGGCGCAGCTGCACACCGCGATCGCCCGCAACGAGGTACGCACCCGGGGCGCCGCGCTGGCCGGCGGCCCGCTCGGCGGCCTGCTCTTCGGGATCGACCGCGCTCTGCCGTTCGTGACCGAGGTGCTGTCGTACGCCGCCGCCTCGATCGCCCTGATCTTCCTGCGCCGCGATCTGCAGGAGGAGACGGCTGAGCCGCCGGAGCCGCTGTGGCGTGCCGCGCTGACCGGGCTGCGGTGGATCTGGCGGCACCCGCTGGTCCGGGCCGCGATCCTGCTGGTCACGGCCAGCAATCTGGTCTTCCAGGCGGTCATCCTGGTGCTCGTGGTCCGCGCGCAGGCCGGCGGCGCGAGCGCGGCGGAGACCGGCCTGATGCTCGGGATCTACTCCGGGGGCGGGATGCTCGGCGCGTTCGCGGCCGGGTGGCTGCACCGGTTCTTCACACCCCGGACGGTGATCATCGGTGTCAACTGGGTGTGGGCCGCGCTGCTGCCGCTGTTCGCGGTCACGGACGAGCCGCTGTGGCTGGGCGTGATCGGCGCCGCGACCGCGTTCGTCGGGCCGCTGTGGAACGTGGTCATCGTCGGCTACTTCGCGCTGCTGGTGCCGAACCAGTTGCAGGGCCGGGTGACCAGCGCGTCGAAGACGCTCTCCTGGGGCTCGATGCCGGTCGGGTCGCTGACCGGGGGCCTGCTGCTGAGCGGGCTCGGCGCGCGCGGCACCGTCCTGGTGCTGACCGGCATCATGCTGGCCACCGCGGTCGCGGCGACGGCCAGCCCGGCGGTGAGAGGCGGCGGCCAGTCGGGGTGAAGGCGGCGGCGAGAGGCGCCGGCCGGCCGGCGCCTCTCAGCAGCGGCGCAGCTCGCAGATCGTCTTGGAGAAGTCGTCACCGGTGCTCGGCGGATTCGCGTGGATCCAGATCAGGGCGAGCACCACCAGCGGCACGATCACGACCAGGGCCGTCAGACGCTTGATCATGGGATGCTCCCTTCCCGCGCCGCGGTGATGCTTCGCCGCGACGATCGGCACCCGGCCCGGCGAGCTGAGCGGTTACGCGGTCATGAACCGGCGGACCCGCCAGACCAGCAGCCACACCGCCGCGACCAGCACGACCAGGACGACGGCGAGCACCGCGGTCCGGTACGCGGCCGGCGCGCCGTCCGCGCTCAGCGGCGTCGCCTCGCCGGCCAACGTGACCATCACGGCCGAGCGGGGGTTGACCATGCCGAAGCCGGTGGCGTCGTCCCGCGGGGCCTGCGCGCCCGGGCTCGCGGTGCTGCCGATCCGCCGGGTGACCTGCTCCGCGGTCAGGTCCGGCAGCGCGCCCCGGACCAGCGCGGCGGTCCCGGCCACGAACGCCACCGCGTACTGCGTGCCGCTCCCGGCGCGTGGCCCGGCACCACCCGGCGCGTACGTCCGCACGTCGATGCCGGGTGCGGTCACGTCCACGCCGCCGGGCAGGTACGACTCGGCCGGCTGCTCGTCCGGGCCGACGCCGCCGACCCGGAGCAGGCCGGGCCGTTGCGGACCGGCCTCCGCGCCCTCGTCGCCGGCCGGCGCCGGGCAGACGATCACCACGTCGTGGTCGATCGCGTCCGTGATCGCGGCCGCCACCGCGTCGTCCGACACGTCCACGTAGGAGCCGAGCGCGATCACGGTCGCGCCGGCCGAGACCGCGACCTGGATGCCGGTCGCCGCGACCGCGGGGTCCGCGACGTCCGAGGTGGCGACGACCCGTACCGGCAGGATGGTCGCGCCCGGCGCCACGCCGCTGATCGAGCCGTCGGAGCCGTCCGCGCGCGCCGCGATGATCGCGGCCATGCCGGTGCCGGAGCCGAGGCAGTCGACGTCACCGCCGCTGGTGCCGTTCGTGACGTCCGCTCCCTGCGGCACCCGCCCGGCCAGCGCCGGCAGGTCGCCGTCCACGCCGGAGTCGACCACGCCGACCAGCACGCCCTCGCCGGTACCGCGCGCCCACGCCTCGTCCGGCGCGAGCGTCACGTACGCCCAGTCCGAGCCGCCGCCGGTCGAGGCGATCGCGGCGCAGCCGGGCCCCGGCTTCCCCGGTGACGGCGACGGGGAGGCGCCGGAGCCGGGGAGCACGCCGTAGCGGATGCCGTCGCCGGTCGCGTCCCACGGCAGCACCAGCACCCAGCCGGCCTTCAGCTCCTGCCCGGCGCCGGTGACCCGGCCGCCGTCCGGCTGGGTCCGGTCCGCGTTCAGGTGGTAGATGTCGTCGGCGCGTCCCGGGTCGTCGAGGAACCGGTCCGCGAGCGCGGACAGGCTCTCCGGCGAGCGCACCTCGTAGTACTTCAGGTACCGCGACTCGTCCGGCGCCGCCGCGCGCCCGGGCCCGGCCGGCAGCAGCACCGCCACCGCCACGACCAGCGCACCTGCGGCACTCCACACCCGCGACAACCGCCCCACCGAAAGCCTCCCGATCCGTGGTCCCGGTGACGACAACGGCGGTTCCGGTGTGCCAGTTCATCGCGTACCACGGATTTGTGGTGTCCGTGGGAAGCTGTGCCGTCCTCAATGAACCGGAAGCCGTCGTTCCCGTTGTGTTCCTAGAACGACGGCCGCTGACCGGGCCGTCGCTGCCGTACACCCGTTTGGGAGTGATCGTGAGAGTCCAGGCCCTCGTCGAGGCGACCCACCGCCCGGTGATCCGCCGCGCCCTCGGCATCGCGTCCGTGCTGGCGCTGATCGGCGCCGGTGCGGTGACCGGCTCGATCGCCGGCACCGCCACGGCCGGCCCGGTCCGGGAGGGCGTGCCGGTGCCGTCCGCGCAGGTGCCGATGATCGCGCAGGCCGCGCTCGCCTGCCCGTCGCTGACCCCGGCGCGGCTGGCCGGGCAGCTGATGGCGGAGTCCGGGTTCCGGCAGGACGCGACGACCGAGCGCGGCGGGTCCGGGCTGGCCGGGCTCACCGACGAGGTCTGGGAGCAGTGGAAGCCGTGGGTCGACGCCAAGCGGCTCGACCCGGAGGCGAACGTGTTCGCGCTCGCCCACTCGATGTGTGACACCGTCGGCCGGATCCGGCACGAGGACGTCGGCGGCGCGCTGTGGGAGCTGGCGCTGGGCGCGCACCGCTCCGGCGTGGAGACGGTGCTGGCCCGCGCGGCCGTGCCGGACGACTCCGCCGCCTACGTCAACGAGGTCGCGTCGTACGCGGCGTGGTACGCGGCCCGCCCCGACTTCGCCACCCAGGACCCCGGCGACCCGGCCGACCCGCCGGTGCAGGACCCGGACGTGGCGCCGATCCCGGTCCCGGACGAGTACGTGCAGCTGGTCAAGGCCGCGGGCGAGGAGTGCGCGGTGGTCTCCGGCCCGAGGATCGCGGCGCAGCTGATGGCCGCGTCCGCGTTCAACCGCAACAAGGTCGGCCCGGACGACGCGCAGGGCATCGCCCAGTTCCTGCCGGTGGTGTGGAACCGTTACGGCCAGGCCGGTGAGTCGCCGTGGGACCCGGCCGTCGCGATCCTCACGCTCGGCCGCACGATGTGCGCGCTCTCCGCGGAGCTGTCCGGGCTGGCCGAGGACCCGTACCCGGTGGCGCTGGCCGCGTTCCAGTGGGGGCCGACCGCGGTCCGGCAGGCCGAGGGCGTGCCGGACTCGCCGAGCGTGCGCGACTTCGCGCAGCGGGTGCTGGGCTACACCGCGTACTACGCGAAGGACACCCGGCTCGGCACGCCCGCGGCACCGCCGCCGGCCGCCACCGTGACGCCCACGCCCACCCCCACCGCCACGGCGTCGCCGAGTCCGGTCACGACGCGGTCGCCGGTGGGGAACGTGGCCGCGCCGCCGCCGGTGCAGCAGGAGGACGACGAGCCGGCCGCGCCGCCCGCCGCGAATCCGCCGCCCGCGAACAACAGCCCGACCCAATACCAGATCAAGGGGTACGCGGACAAGTGCATCGATGCGCCGAAGGGTGCGGACGGCGTGGCGCTTCAGCTGTGGACGTGCACCGGCGGCGCGTCGCAGAAGTTCACGTTCGAGGACGGCACGATCCGGCACAAGGGCTTCTGCATGGACCTGGCCTGGGGCGAGACCGCGGACGGCACGCGCGTGCAGCTGGCGAGGTGCAACGGCGGCCAAGCGCAGCGCTTCAAGGTCAACGCCTCGCACGACCTGGTCAACACGGCGCTCGGCAAGTGCGTCGACGTGGTCGACTGGAACGACGCGAACGGCGCCGCGCTGCAACTGTGGACCTGCGAGGGCGAGACGAACCAGAAATGGTGGGCCAGCTGATCACATGCGGTGGTGATCCAGGCGTCATCGCAGTCGTTAGAACGACTGCGATGACGCCTGGATCACGGCTCACTCCGATTGCGAAGGTCAGTGACGCAGCGCGTCCGCGACCGGCCGCCGGGCGGTGGCCACCGCGGGCACGGCGGTGAGCGCGGCCACGACCAGCAGCACCACGGTCGCGGCCGCCACCAGCCACCACGCCGGGGCGTACGGTTCCGGCCCGTACGTCTCGTGGAAGAAGCGTTGGAGCGCGACGCCGAACAGCGCGCCGCCCGCCACGCCCGGCAGCGCCGGAAGCACCTGCGAGACCGCCAGCCCGAGGCCGGCCTGGGCCGGTGTCGCGCCGAGCGAGCGGGCGACCGCCAGCGGCTGCCGGGCGTCGAGCGCGGCCGTCGCGGTGGTGACGGCCGTGTTGAGCAGCGCGAGCCCGCACACCAGGACGATCAGCAGCACCGTGGCGGCCCGCAGGCGGTCACCGCCCACGTCCGGGATGACCGTGCCGCCCAGGTCCTCGGTGCCGGGTGCCTGCACCGCGCCGGTGAGCACGGCCGCGAGCGCGGTCATGGTGATCAGCGTGTTGACCGTGGTGAGCCGGGCGCGGCGCGCGCGGCGGGCGTTGATCCGCACGCCGAGCAGCAGCGCGACCGGCAACCGGCGGGACAGTCCGATCAGGAGCCGGCTGCGGCTGGGCGGTGTGGCGGCGTCGGCGAGCGCGTGGACAGTGTCGGTGCCGGCGGCGCGCAGCACCTGGCCGAGCGTGGCGGCCACCGCGATGGCCAGCGCGAGCGCGACCACCGGCCACACCAGCCCGGCCGGTGGTGGCGCGGTGCCGATCGTGCCCATCAGACCGACGCTCGGGCGGAACAGGACCGGCGCGGCGAGCCAGCCGGCGGCCAGCCCGGCCCCGGCCGCGACCAGCCCGATCAACAGGTATTCGGTCAGGTGGACGGCGGCGATCAGGCCCGGCCCGGCGCCGACCGCCTTGAGCAGGCCGACCCGGCGGCGCTGGGCGATCACGCGTCCGCCGACGATGCCGGCCACGCCGGTGACCGCCAGGCCGGTGAGCAGCCAGCTGCCGATCAGCAGCGTCTCGTACAGCGCGCCGTAGCGGCGGCCGGTGGTGTCGGCGAAGTCCTGCCAGCGCCGGACGTGCCAGCCCCGGAACGTCGTGTCCTTCTCGCCGGAGGGCAGGCGGGTGAACAACGGGGCCTGCGCCGGGTCCGCGATCGTCACGTTCAGGTTGTAGGAGATCGGCTGGGTGCCGGCCAGCGCCGGGATGTCGTCGCGGTGCACCCAGATCGCGCCGCCCTTCCAGACGTCGAGCGTGCTCGGCAGGTGCCAGTTCACGTTCGGGAACGGTGCGCGGGCGGCCGTCACCGCGAGGCCCTCCACGCGCAGCGCACGGCCGTTGACGGTCACGGTGTCGCCGGTCCGCATGCCGAACGCGTCCGCGAACGCCCGCTCCACCACCGCGCCGCCGGGCCGCACCCAGCCGCCCTCGGTCACGGCCGGCTGGTCGATCGTGACCGCGGCCTCGTCGCGTCCCTGCACCACGACGCGGGAGGACAGCGCACCAAAATCAAGATCCAGGAACAGCAGCGGGTACGGCCCGGAGGTGCCGGTCACGCCGGGCCGGGCCGCGATCGCCGCCAGCGCGTCCAGCGCCTCCGGCCCGGTGGCGCCCGGCTCGATCACCAGGTCCGGCCCGGCGGTGGCCGCGCGGGTCCGCTCGTACGGCCGGGAGGCCAGCTCGTTGAGCGTGAGCCCGAGCGTCAGCGTCGCGGTCGCGGCCGTGATCGCGACGACCAGCAGCACGGTCTCCGCCCTGCGCCGGCGCAGGTCACGGCGCAGCAGCCAGAGGACCATCCGCATCAGCGCGCCCCGGCCAGCATGCTGTCGTCCGCGAACGCGCCGTCCCGCATCGAGATGATCCGGTCCGCGACCGCGGCGATACGCGCGTCGTGGGTGACCACGACCAGCGTCTGGCCGGCCGTGCGCAGCTCCTCGAACAGCCGCAGCACCTCGCGGGTGGCCGCGCTGTCCAGGTTGCCGGTGGGCTCGTCCGCGAGCACGATCTGCGGCGCGTTGCTGAGCGCGCGGGCGATCGCGACGCGCTGGCGCTGGCCGCCGGAGAGCGCGGACGGCAGGTGGCCGGCGCGGTCGGCGAGCCCGACGCGGTCGAGCAGGTCCAGCGCGCGGCGGCGGGCGGCGCGGGGTGCGGTGCCGGCCAGTAGCGCGGCCATCTCGACGTTCTCCACCGCGGTCAGCTCGTCCATTAGGTGGAAGGACTGGAAGATCAGTCCGATGTGGTGGCGGCGCAGTTTCGCGAGCGCGCGCTCGCTCATCCGGTCGATGCGCTGCCCGGCCACCCACAGCTCGCCGCCGGTCGGGCGTTGCAGGCCGCCGAGCAGGTGCAGCAGCGTGGACTTGCCGCAGCCGCTCGGCCCCATGATCGCCAGGGATTGGCCGGCCGGCACGTCCAGGTCGACCTCGTCGACCGCGCGCACCAGCGAGTCGTTCCAGCCGTACCGCTTGGTCAGTGCGCGGGTGCGCAGCATCATGATCTCCGTCCGGTCCACGTGCGTTCGCACGCCTCCAGCCACTCCAAATCGGCCCGCAGCCGCAGCACCACGCCCTCCAGCAGCAGCGACGCGACGTCGTCCAGCTCCGGGGCGAGCGCGGCGCGCTGGGCGTCGCGGATGCGGCGCAGCACCTCGCGCCGCTGCGCGTCGACCAGGTCGACCGGGTCGGCGAGCCGGGCGGCCGCGGCGGCGACGAGTTTGAGGTGGAACTCGGTGATGTCCGGCCGCGGCCAGGTCACCTCGGACAGCCAGGCGGCGACGCGCTGCTGGCCGGCCGGGGTCAGGCGGTGCACGCGGCGGTCGGGGCGGTCCGCAAGGCCCGGGTCGTGCTCCGCGACGACCAGCCCGGCCCTGGTCAGCCGGCCGAGCGTCACGTAGATCTGGCCCGCGTTCATCGACTCGCCGAGCGGGCCGAGCGCGTCACGCAGCCGCGCCCGCAACTCGTACCCATGAGCGGGTTCCTTGGCCAGCATGGCCAGCACGACGTCCTGCACGGCGATATGGATAACGGTTATCTAGGGCCATGTCAAGCGTGGGTGCGCTCCCACGTCATGCGCAATGGGGTAGAGTCCGCTCGAAGAAATGGTCTGACCGCCATTTTAAAAGGCTTTTATAAGCGCGATTTAATCCGCCCCTAAAGACAAGTTAATGCAAGGACGGAAACGAACATGACTGACGTCCCGCCGCCGGCCCATCGGCATCGCGTGAGGCTGACGAAAGGGCGCCGGATCGCGGTCGTCACCGCGGCCGTTCTCGCGGTCGTGACCACGGTCGCGACCGCGGCGGCGCTGACCCTGACCGGCTCGCCGGACGTCGACCCGGCCGCGGCGGAGGTCCCGGTCGCGCCGGTCGCCGAGGTGTCCACGGCGCCGTCACCGTCGCAGTCACCGAGCGCCTCGCCGTCGCCGAGCGCGTCCGCGTCACCGTCCCCGTCGAAGACCGCGGCCGCCACCTCCGGCGACTGCGCGCGGCCGGTCGGCGACGGCCCGGTCGTCGAACTCACCCGGGTCGTGCTGCCCGCCGCGGTCGCCGGTTACGGCAACGAGGGCGACACCGACCCGCTGCCGACGGCGATCGCGGCCACCCCGTCCGGCGAGTCCTGGCTGGCCTGGCTCGGCACGACCGGCACAGTCCACCTGGGCAAACTCGGATGTGACGACAAGCTGGTGGGCACGCCGGTCAGCTTCACCGGCGTCGACCTGCAGGACGTGCAGGCGGACGCGAACGGCGGCGTGCTGCTGCTGACCCGGGCCGGCGAGTGCGGTGACACGCCGCTCTGCGGCGGCGAGTCCAGCCCGTGCCGGACCATGGTCATGATCCGTTTCGACGCCGCCGGCCAGCAGGTCTGGGAACGTCAGGTCACCAATCTGAGCGACACCCGCGGCGGATACGACGACGGCGCCCGGTTCATCTGGTGGTACCAGCACCACGGCCGGCTCGCGACCGACGGCGTGAACACCGCGGCGTACTTCGGCGTCGCGATCACGGTGAAGAACGGCGCCTGCGTCGACATTCACGAGGGCGACCGGATGCAGGTGGTGAATTCGTCCGGCGCGCTGGTCGGTGGGCACGGAGATGCATTCGAGGTGGGGTGCAGTCACGCGTGGACCTCGCGCATCGTCTACGACCCGCGCGCGAAGAAGTTCGTCACGGTCTGTGCCACCGACAATGGCTGCCGGATAGCGCAGCCGAATCCCTATCGCACCGTCGCCGCCGGCACGTGTGACGGCACGCTCTTCGGCGGCGACCTGGTGCTGGCGCGGTCCACCGGCTACTGGACCGCGTGGAGCCAGGGGAACAGGGTGCGGCTGGAACACTTCACCACCGGCGCGTCGGACACCACGATCACCACGGGCGCGTCGTCGCAGCATCCGCACCTGGTCGGCTACGGCGCCGGCCGCATGCTGCTCACCTGGGCGTCCGGCTCCGGCATGGCCGCGCAGGCCTACGACTCCGGCACCGGCGCCGCGACCGGCGCGCAGTTCACCATCGGCGTGCAGGACCACGACTACCAGGCCTTCAAGGCGTACCAGGACGGAAGCGCCGCCTACCCCGCCGCGGGCACCGGGAACACCGGCATCACGATCGCCCGCGTGCAGCCGATGGGCTGAGCCCGCCGTCACAGATCACCCGGGAACCGGCGGGCCGTCCGCGCCGACCACCAACGGTGACTGTGAGCGGATACGCGGCGGCCGGCGTCGCGGTGACCGTGCTCGTGCTGGCGCTGTGGCTGGGCGGCGGCGCGGACACGACGGAGATCGCCGGGCTGGCCCAGCCCGGCCCGGTCACGGTCTGGGGCCTGCCGGTGCTGCGGCTGCTGTCCGACGCGCTCGCCACCGTGACCGTCGGCCTGGCCGTGACCGGCGCGTTCCTGCTGCCCGGCGACGGGCGCACGATGTCCGCGACCGCGTTCCGGATGGTGCGGCGGGCCCGGTGGACCGCCGCGCTGTGGAGCCTGACCGCGCTCGCGCTGATCGTGCTCACGCTCTCCGACGTGCTCGGCGCGCCGGTCGCGCTGCTGCCGCCACCGGCCGTGGCCAGCTTCGCGTGGTCGATCTCGCAGGGGCAGTCGCTGCTGGTGCAGGCCGTGCTGGCCGCGGCCGTCGCGGTGCTGGGCCAGGTCGCGCTGTCCCGGTACACGGCCGCCTGGGCCGCGGTGATCGCCGTGGTCGCGGTGCTGCCGCCCGCGTTCACCGGGCACGCGGCCGGGGCAGGCAACCACCAGATCGCCACCACCAGCCTGGCCATGCACGTGCTCGGCGCGGTGCTGTGGGCCGGCGGGCTGATCGCGCTGCTGACCATCCGGCGGGCCAGGGTGCTGCCGGAGGCCGTGGCCCGCTACAGCACGCTCGCGCTCGGCTGTTTCGTCGCGGTCGCGGTCAGCGGCGTGATCAACGGGGCGGTGCGGCTCGGCGGGGACTGGCGGACCGCGTACGGCGCGCTGCTCGCGTGGAAGGTCCTGGCCCTGATCGGCCTGGGACTCCTCGGCGCGGCGCACCGCCGGGCCGCGCTCGAACGACACGCGTTCGCCCGGCTGGCCGCGGGGGAGTTCGTGCTGTTCGGCGCCGCGTTCGGGCTGGCGGCCGCGCTGTCCCGCAGCCCCGCCCCGATCCCGGACGACACGATCAGCGACGACCCGATCGTGGAGACGATCGGCTTCGGGATGCCGGGCCCGATCAGCGCCGCGAGCCTGCTCGGCGACCCGCTGCCGGACCTGCTGTTCCTCACGGTCGTGGCGGCCGGGATCGGCGCCTACCTGATCGGTGTGCGGCGGCTGGGCGCGCGCTGGCCGGTCACCCGCACGATCTCCTGGACCGCCGGCCTGCTGCTGCTCGCGGCCGTGACCAGCCTGGGGATCAGCCGCTACTCATACGTGCTGTTCAGCGTGCACATGGTCCAGCACATGCTGCTGTCGATGGCCGTACCCATCCTGCTGGTCCTCGGCGCGCCGGTCACGCTCGCGCTCCGCACGCTCGGGCCGGCCACCCGCGAGTGGCTGCTGATCGCGCTGCACAGCCGCGCCGGCCGGATGCTCACCCATCCGCTGGTGGCGCTCGCGATCTACGGCGTCAGCCTGTACGGCCTCTACTTCGGCGGGCTGCTCGGCTGGCTGATGCGCCATCACCTCGGACACCTGGCGATGCTCGCCCACTTCGTACTCGCCGGATCTCTGCTCTTCTGGGTGTTGATCGGGGTGGATCCGGGCCGTCGCCGGGTGCCGCCGCCGATCCTGGTGCTGGTCCACTTCGCGTCCATGGTGCTGCACGCGTTCTTCGGCCTGACGCTGCTGCAGAGCACCACGCTGATCGCGCCCGAGTGGTACCTCGCGGTCCACCCGCCGTGGGCCGCGCCGCTGCTCGCCGACCAGCGCCTCGGCGCCTCGATCGCGTGGGCGTTCGGCGAGATCCCGGCCGCGCTCGTGATGATCGTGCTGGTCCGCCAGTGGATCCGCGCGGACGAGCGCGAACAGCGCCGGATCGACCGCAACGGCGACGAGGCGCACGAGGCCTACAACGAGTTCCTCGCCGCCGCCGGCCGAGAAGCCGAACCCCGATGACCGAACCCATTTTCCCGCTTCCGGCGTGCCCCCTCTCCGAGTGCTCCCGCGGGCACCGGTCGTCGCTGGCGCTCCTCCCTGCCGGATCCGTGGGCGGCTGAGTCCAGCCCGGCCAGCGCCGCGTTCGTGATCGGGGCGTCCCCATGTCGTTGGAGCGGCATCGGGGACGCCCCGATCACGGGGCCGGTCCGGCGAACCTTCGTCAGAGCGCGTCGACGAGGGCGCGGACCCGGGCCGCCTCGCCCCAGGAGAGCGTGAAGCCCGAGCCGCCGTGGCCGTAGGCGGCGATGACCGGCGTCGGGTACCCGCTGACGGTCTCCAGGCGCACGGAGGTGCGGGCCGGGCGCAGGCCGACCGCGCGGGAGACGATCGGGGCGCCGGCCAGCGCCGGGACCAGAGCGATCGCGCGTTCCAGGATCGCCCGCTCCACGGCCGGGTCGGCGGTCTCGTCCCAGGAACCGACGTCGCCGGTGCCGCCGCAGACCACGTCGCCGTCGCGCGGAACCACGTAGGTGAGGCCGCCCGGATTCTCGTCGTCGAGCAGCCAGCGGGTCAGGCCCGGGTTGGCGAGCCGGACGACCTGCCCCCGGATCGGGAACACCTCGTCGTCGCCGCCGAGCAGCGCACCGGACCGCAGACCGGCCGCGACCACGACCACGTCCGCGTCTCGTCCCGCCACGTCCGGGGTCGTCAGTTCGGCGGCCCGGAACGTCACGCCCCTGGCCTCCACGGCGGCGCGCAGCCAGGCCAGGTAGACGTTCGTGACCGCGACCGGCAGCTCGCACGTCACCCCGGCCGCGCCCGGTGGCAGCTCGTCCGGCGTCGCGGCCCGGTGCACCGGCACGGCCGAGGTCCAGGACAGATCCGGGTCGGGGCGCCGGGTGAGGACCGTGCCGGTGCGCAGCCGGACACCGGTCTCCGGGCGCGCGGCCAGCGCGGACAGGCGTTCCCGCGTCAGCTGGGCGGACTCCAGCACGCGCGGCACCGCGTCGACCGCGTGCGGGAACCAGATCGCGGCCGCGACGGACGAGACCGCGCCCGTGTGGTCCCGGTCCGCCAGCACGGTCACGTTATGCCCTGCCCCGGCCAACTCGTGTGCGATCGACAGCCCGATCACCCCGGCGCCGATCACCGCTATGCGTGCCACCAATCGATCATAGTGCCGGGTGCGGACCCCTTGCGGGCCCGCACCCGGCTTGTCGCAGGCGGTCAGGCACGTCCAGTCCCGGTGGCGCAGCCGGAGCTGGGCACACGGGATACGGCGGTCCCGTGTGCCGGGATGCCGCGCCGGCCGGGTCACGAGACCGGTCCCACGGTGCTCAGTGGACGGGCTTCACTGATCGTCAACAGGGCGGTCCTACGCTGACCCGCCATGAGCAACCTCAGCCCGGGCACGCATCACCTCATCGCCGGTGGCACGCTGCTGGTCTATCACGTCGCCGGGGCCGGGCCGGTGATGGTCGCGCACTCGGGCGGCCCCGGCGTCGAGTACTCCTACCTGCGGTCCGCGCGGCTGGAGGAGCACTTCACGATGGTCTACCTGGAGCCGGCCGGCACCGGCGGGTCCGGGCCGCTGCCGGACGGTGCGACCTATGTGGACACCTACGTCGACTTCGTGCACGCGCTGGTCGAGCACCTGGACGTGGACCGGGTGCACATCCTCGGGCACTCGCACGGCGGGTTCGTGGCGCAGCGATTCGCGCTCCGGTACCCGGACCGGACCGCGGGGCTCGCGCTGTACAGCACCGCGCCGACCACCGCGCCGGAGTTCTGGGCGGTGGCGGAGGCGAACCAGAAGGCGTACCCGCGGCGGCATCCGGACGTGCCGGAGGCCGCCGCGGTCCTCGACTTCATCGACGGGTTCGACACCGTGGAGACGGACGAGGACAAGACCCGTCACCTCGCCGCCGCGCTGCCGATCTACTTCGCCGACTTCTGGGGCCGTCGCGCCGAGTTCGCACCGGTCCAGGAGAGCATCCGCGCGTGGGTGGTCACGCTGTCCGGCCGGACCTTCGACTACCGTCCGGACCTGCCGTCGATCACCGCCCGGACCGTGGTGCTGACCGGCCGGCACGACTTCATCTGCCCGCCGGTCTGGTCCGAGGCGCTGCACGCCGGCATCCCCGGCTCCCGGCTGGTGATCATGGAGCGCAGCGGCCATTTCGCGCAGATCGAGGAGCCGGAGGCGTTCCTCGAGGCGGTCACCTGGCTGCTGCGCTCCTGACCCGCGGCCGGCTCGACCGGCAGCCACAGATCGGTGGTGGCGGCGCTGAAGTCCGCCGCCCGCTCGACCACCGCCACGAGCCGGTCCCCGGGTGGTCACCGAAGGGCCGCGAGATCCGCGGCGCGCACGGTCAGTCCGGCACGGCCGGCACCTTCGGCGATCTGGTCATGATCAACCTGATGCGATGGCTCCAGGGTCTACCCGCCTGGGGATCGGTGCAGGACTACCACGCCGGCGTGATGAACCACGAGATAGGGCATTTCCTGGGGTTCGCTCACCAGGGCTGTCCCGGCCGAGGGGAACTCGCGCCCGTGATGATGCAGCAGTCGATGGGCCTCGACGGATGCCGCCCGAACGTCTGGCCGTTCACCCCGGCCGGCGAGTTCGTCACCGGACCCCTCCTGCCCTGAAATCCTGATCCAGGCGGCCCCATGAATGGGGACGCCTGGATCATGGAGGGCTCAGCGGTTGGCGATGGCGAGGTTGTCGAAGGACGCGCTGGTGTCGAAGACGCGGACGCCGGAGCGGCCGGAGCTGAACGTGGCGTCGGTGACCGTGATCCGCGGCGTGGTCAGGTCGTCGACGAAGACCCGCAGCGTCGAGCCGGTGGCCTCGACCCGCAGGTGGTACGGGCGGCCCGGGGTGACGGCGAGCGGCGCGGCGGCCAGCGGCGTCCAGTTGTTGTCGGCCCGGCCGAGGATGACCTGGCCGCGCGGCGTGATCCCGGCGTAGTAGCCACGGTAGGCGTCGGTGCCGGTCGCCGCGGAGGTGGCCCGGAAGACCAGGCCGGCGTCGCCCGGCCCGGAGCCGATCGTGACATCGAGGTCGTGGACCGCGTTCGCGTGGTTGTCGTCGAGCAGCGACTTGCCGCCGTAGGAGTGCGCCGCCTGATAGGAGCCGCCGGCCGCGGTCCAGGTGCCGCCGAACGTCCGCCAGCCGTACGCGTTGCCGTCCGCGAAGTTGTCCTTGACCAGCATGGTGACGCGCCGGATCGTGCCGTCCGCGTTGAAGTGCATCCGGTCGTAGGCCAGCTCGCGGGAGTTGCCGTCGGTCTCGCTGAGCGGGCGGCGGTGGTAGACGATGTACCAGATGTCGGTGCCGGGCACGTTGATCACCGAGTTGTGGCCGGCGCCGCGGGCCACGGCCGGGTCCTGCGCGAGCACCCGGTCCAGGCGGGTGAACGGGCCGGTGGGGGAGTCGGACATCGCGTACGCGACGGAGTAGTTCGGCCCGGTCCAGCCGCCCTCGGACCACATCAGGTAGTAGACGCCGTTGCGCTTGAACATCTGCGGGCCCTCGACGTACCCGCTGGGGGTCATCTCCTTGAACACGGTGCCGTCCGGGAACGTGCCGAGGCTGGTCATGTCCGCGTTCAGGCGGGCGACGTTCGCGTGCCCCCAGCCGCCGTAGTAGATGTAGGCCTGACCGTCGTCGTCGATGAACACGTCCTGGTCGATCGGCTGCGCACCGTTGACGAACCGCTCGATCAGCGGCCGGCCGATCGCGTCCCGGTACGGCCCCTCCGGCCGGTCCGCCACGGCCACGCCGATGCCGCCCAGCTCCGCGTTGCTCTGGATGTCGTTCGCGGCGAAGTAGAGGTAGTACTTCCCGTTCCGGGCGATCGGCGCGGGCGCCCACACCGCGCGCCGTGCCCAGGAGACGTCCGCGGTGGTCAGCACGTTCGGGTGCTTGGTCCAGTTGACCAGGTCGGCCGAGGAGAAGGCATCGAGAAAAGTCTGCTGATCGTACGGCCGGGAGGCGGTCGGGAACACGTAGTAGCGGTCACCGTAGATCGCCACGTCCGGATCCGCGTACCACCCGGAGACGAACGGATTCCCCGCCTCCGCGGTGGTCTGCTCCGGCGGCGCGGCCGACGCGGGCGCCCCGGCGGTGGCGACGGCGGGTGCTCCGGCTGTGACGAGGGCGAGCAGTCCGGCGACAATCCTTGCAGAAATCGACATCTCACGATGTTTGCCGCTGAGTCGCCACTCCGTCAAGAGTCAGCCGAGGAGGCCGTGCCGCAGGGCGTGCAGCACCGCGCTGGTGCGATCCTTGACGCCGAGCTTGAAGAGGACGCTGGAGACGTGGTTCTTGACCGTGCCCTCGGCCAGGAACAGCGCGGCCGCGATCTCGCGATTGGCGTACCCACTTGCCAGCAGCCGCAGCACGTCCCGCTCGCGGTCGGTCAGGATCGGGCGCTGCGGGAGCGGCTCGGGCGGTGAGCCGGCCCGGACCGCGCGCAGCAGACGGTCGGTGATCGCGGGCTGGACCAGCGTGCCACCGGCCGCCAGCGTGCGGACCGCGCCCATCAGCTGGTCCAGCGTCACGTCCTTGAGCAGATATCCGGCGGCACCGGCCCGGACGGCCTGGAGCACCAACTCGTCGTCGTCGAACGTGGTCAGCACCAGCACCGGCACGTCGATGCCACGCGCGCGGAGCGCGCGCAGCGCCCAGATGCCGTCGCGGCCCGGCATGCGCAGGTCGAGCAGGACCACGTCGGGCCGGTCCCGCGCGACCGCCTCGACCGCGGCCGCGCCGTCGCCGGCCTCGGCGATCACCTCGACCTCGCCGGTGACGCCGAGCAGGCCGCTGATGCCCTGCCGCACCAGCGTCTGGTCGTCGACCAGGCAGACGCGGATCACGGCGCCGGCACCTCGGCCGTCACCCGGAAGCCGGTGCGGCCGTCGAAACGGGCGTGGCCGCCCAGCTCGCGCACCCGCTCCACGATGCCGGTCAGGCCGTTGCCCATCACCACGCGCGCCGCGCCCGGCCCGTCGTCGTGGGCCTCGAACCGGATTCCCCCGTCGTCCCCGGTGCGGATGTCGATCCACAGCTCGGTCGCGTGCGCGTGCCGGATCGCGTTCGTCACCACCTCCTGCACGCAGCGGATCAGCGCGGCCGTGCGCGCCTCGTCGGTCCGCACGTCCGCGCCGATGCTCAGGTGCACCGCGGGCGCCGGCAGATCCGCCACGATCCGCTCCAGCGTGCCGCGCAGATCCGGCGCGCGCCGCCGCAGCTCACCCATGGTCGCGCGCACGTCCGCCAGGAGCGCGCGGGCCACCTGGTTGGCGCGCGCCACGTGCTCGGCCGGGTCGGCCCTGTGCGTGGCCGTCTCCAGCTCCAGCGTCAGCACGGTCAGCTGGTGGCCGAGCAGGTCGTGCAGCTCCCGGGCGATCCGCAGCCGCTCGTCCGCACGGGACGACTCCGCCAGCAGCACCCCGGCCGCGCGCAGCTCGGTGTGCGCGGCGGACAGCCGCCGGTTGCTCTCCTCGGCGCGCCGCTGGCCGAGCACGCCCAGCGCGGACGCGACCTGGAGCAGCAGGTAGAGCACGCCGGTCACGGCCACGGCCGCGGCGGACTGGCCGCCCAGCCCGGCCGCGGCCATCGCGACCGCGGTGTTCAGCCCGATGACGGCCAGCGTCAGCGGCCAGCTCACGACGTAGACGCTGAGCGCGGCCGTGTAGATCAGCAGGATGGACGTCCAGCCGGCGCGTGGCGCGGTCAGCGCGAGCGCGGCACCGATGATCACCTGGGCGGCGAGGAAACCGCGGATCGCCGGGCGGCCGAACCGGTGGTCGAGCCACGTGCACAGCGTCTGGGTCAGCACGTAGCCGCCGAACAGCAGCCACCACACCGCCACCGGGACCGTGACCAGGTCGCCGCCGCGCGCGCCGACCACGAGCACCGGCAGGCCGACCGCGGCGCAGATCATCGTGCCGTAGACCGCGCTCCAGAGGTCCGGGTCGAAACGCCTCATCCGCCCAGCATAGGAAGGGCCCGGCCGCCCGCGCCCGTGCCGGAGGTCATGGGTGCCGGAGGTGACCGCCCGCACGCGCGCCGGCCACGTCGCCGCTCCTAGCGTCGGCGGCATGACGGCAATCGAGGTCAGGAACCTGCATCAACGGTACGGGAGGAGAACCGCGCTGAACGGCGTGGACCTCACCGTCGCGGACGGCGAGGTCGTCGGTCTGCTCGGCCGGAACGGCGCGGGCAAGTCCACCACCGTGGGCGTGATCGCCGGGCTGCTCCGCCCCGACCGTGGCACCGCCCGGGTCCGCGGGCTCGACCCGATCGCGGACCGGCGCGAGGTGCGCCGGCTGCTCGGCGTGCAACTCCAGGACGCGGCGCTGCACCCGTCGCTGACGGTCCGGGAACTGGTCCGGCTGCACCGCGGCTTCCACGCCACCGGCGCCGACCCGGACGAGCTGATCGAGACGCTGGGGCTGACGGGAGTGCGGGACACCCGGTTCGAGAACCTGTCCGGCGGCGAGGCACAGCGCACCTCGATCGCGGTCGCGCTGACCGGCCGCCCCCGGGTGGCGCTGCTCGACGAGCTGACCACCGGCCTGGACCCGGAGGCCCGCCGGCACCTGTGGCGGGTGATCACCGGCCTGCGCGCGGACGGGATGACGGTGCTGCTGGTCAGCCACGCGATGGAGGAGGTGGAGCGGCTCTGCGACCGGGTGGTGCTGCTCGACCGCGGCCGCGTGCTCGCCACCGGCACGCCGGCCGCGCTGATCGCCCGGACCGGCGGCGACACGCTCGACGAGGCGTTCCTGACGCTGACCGGAGGGGCCGGGTGAGGGCCGCGCGGCTGCTGATCGGTGCGGAGCTGCGGACGGTCTCCCGGGACACGGCCGGCCTGGTGATCCCCGTCGCGCTGCCCATGCTGATCCTGGTCGGCAACGCGCTGAACGTGCCGTCCGAGGCCCTCGCGCGGTACGTGCTCCCGATCGTGATCGCGGTCGTGACCGGCACGATCGGGATCGTCAACGTGCCCAGCTTCCTCGCGGTCTACCGGCGGACCGGCGTGCTCCGCCGGCTCGCGGTGACGCCGGTGCACCCGGCCGCGGTGCTCGTCGCGCAGCTGGTCGCCGGTGGCCTGCAGGTGCTGGCCGGCGTGCTGCTCGCCGGGCTGGTCGCGGTGGCCGGGTTCGGTGCCGCCGCACCGGCCGGACCGCTGCTCACCGCGGCCGTGCTGCTGCTGGTCACGGCCGCGATGTTCGCGGTGGGCCTGGTCGTCGCCGCGCTCGCGCCGACCGCGAACTCGGCGGTGGCGATCGGCCTGGCCGTCTTCTTCGGCCTCGGCGCGGCCGGCGGCATGTTCGGGCCGACCGCGCGCCTGCCGGAGGCGGTCGTGCGTACCGGCGAGGCGCTGCCGTTCGGCGCGGCGGTCCGCGCGCTCGGTGACGCGTGGACCGGGGCCGGCGCGCACCCGCCCAGCCTGATCAGCCTGGCCGTCTGCGCCACGCTCTGCACGCTGCTCGCCATCCGCTTCTTCCGCTGGTAGCGACCGCGCCCCACACCCCGCCGGGACCGCAGCCCGCCGGGACCACTGACCGCCGCTCGGCCGGTTGACCGCCGGGACTGCTGACCGCCGGGACTGCTGACCGCCGCTCGGCCGGTTGACCGGCGCTCGGCCGGTTGACCGGCGGCCGGGTCGTGGGTGCCCGGCCTCGCCGGCCGCCGCGTTCACGAGCCGCCGGGCCGCCGGCCGGCGCGATTCGCCGATGGTCGGCGGGCCAGGTTCCGCCCGGCTCGGTCGGCCGGTCAGGCCGGGAAGGAGACGCCGGCCAGCTTCTCGGACATGTCCCAGATGCGGGCGGCCTCGGACTCGCTGCGCAGCGGCGGCCAGAGCTGCTGCTCGCCGGGGCCGCCGGAGACGTTGCCGAGACCCTGCGGGCCGTAGAAGCGGCCGGGCTTGCCGTCCGGGGAGACCGCGGCGTAGAGCGCGGGCAGCATCGCGGTCTCCGGCGTGCCGGTCAGGCCGACGCGGGACATGGCGCGGATCAGCCGTACCGCCACTTGGTCCGAGGACCGGCCGACCTCGGGTCGCGCGGCGAGCAGGTTGGTCGCCGCGAGACCGGGGTGCGAGATGTTGCTGGTGATGCCCCAGCCGCCGGCCTGGCTGCGCCGCTGCAGCTCCAGCCCGAACAGGCCGAACGCGATCTTCGACTGGCGGTACGCGCGCTGCTCGTCGTACTCCCGGTCCCAGTTCAGGTCGTCCCAGTTGATCTCGCCGGACCGGGCCGCGATGCTGAGCTGCGACGTCACCCGGGCCCGGCCGAGGCGCAGCAGCGGCATCAGGTGGGCGACCAGCGCGACGTGCGCCAGGTGGTTCGTGCCGAACTGGAGCTCGAACCCGTCCGCCGTGGTCAGGTGCGTCGGCGGGTGCATCACGCCGGCGTTGTTGATCAGGACGTGGATCGGGCGGCCCTCGTCACGCAGCGTGGCGCCGAGCGCGGCGACCGACTCCAGCGACGACAGGTCGAGGTCCCGCAGCGACACCGCGGCCCGCGGGTGCCGCTCCCGGATCGCCGCGAGCGCGGCGTCGCCCTTGCGGCGGTTGCGGACCGGCAGGACCAGCTCGGCACCGGCGCCGGCGAGCCGCGTCGCCAGGTGCAGCCCCATGCCGTCGCTGGCGCCGGTGACCACGACGGTCTTCCCGGCGAGGCTGGGAACGGTGACGTCCGTCTTCGTGCGTGCCATGTCTGACGCTCCTGCTGGTGTTGGTCCCCGTGGGGTGATGCTGACCAGCCTGGGCGCGACGCCGGAGGACAGCCAGGGCCTCTGAGTCCCACGCTGTCAAGGGGGGATCGGCGATCCGTGGCTGGGCTCCGGCGCGGGCTGGTACAACGGTCGGACACGACCAACACGGAGGAGACGCCCGTGATCGACCGAGCCGGACTCGCGGACTTCCTGCGCCGCCGCCGGGAGTCCCTGCAGCCGGAGGACGTCGGTCTGCCGCGCGGGCAGCGCCGCCGCACGGCCGGCCTGCGCCGCGAGGAGGTGGCCTCGATCTGCCACATCTCCGCCGACTACTACAGCCGCCTGGAGCGCGAGCGCGGACCGCACCCGTCCGAGCAGATGATCGCGTCGATCGCCCAGGGCCTGCACCTGTCCCTCGACGAACGCGACCACCTGTTCCGCCTGGCCGGGCACAACCCACCCCCGCGGGGTACGGTCAGCGAGCACATCAGCCCGGGCCTGCTGCGCATCTTCGACCGGCTCACCGACACGCCGGCCGAGATCGTCACCGAGATGGGCGAGACGCTCCGGCAGACCCCGCTCGGCGTCGCGCTGGTCGGCGACCTGACGCGTTACACCGGGCCGTCGCGCAGCATCGGCTACCGCTGGTTCACCGACCCGGCCACCCGCGCGCTCTACCACCCGGACGATCACGCGCACCACTCCCGCGTCTTCGCGTCCGGGCTGCGCGCGCTGGTCACACTGCGCGGCCCCGGCTCCCACCCGGCCAGGATCGCCGAGCTGCTGCTGGAACGCAGCGAGGACTTCCGGACGCACTGGAACACGCACGAGGTCAACATCGGCTTCGACGAGGGCAAGCGCTTCATCCACCCGGAGGTCGGCCAGATCGACCTGAACTGCCAGTCGCTGGTCGACCCCGGTCAGTCGCACCGGATGCTGGTCTACACGGTCGCGCCCGGCAGCGTCAGCTACGAGCGCCTCCAGCTGCTCTCCGTCATCGGAGCGGGCGCCGCGGTCTGACCGGTCCTATGGTGGAACGCATGTTCACCGAACAGGATCTCGCGCTGCTCGCCCGGCCGCTCTACGCCATGCTCACGATCGCGCCGCGCGGCGACCGGTGGCCGTCGCCGCGCCCGGTGTGGTTCGAGGCGGGCGACGACGGCACGCTGCAGATGTTCTCCGAGCCGGACGGCAAGATCGAGCGCATCCGCGAGCAGCCCCGCGCCTCCGTGGTCGTGGCCGCGCCGGTCGGCGAGCCGGAGCACTGGGTGGCCGTGGAGGGCACGATCACGCTGCACGACGACGGCGCCTACGAGCTGGCCGCCCGCCTCGGCGAGCGCTTCTGGGCGACGACCGGCCCGGAGCAGCGCAAACTCCTCGAGGACTGGCGGAATTCCGGCATCGTCCGCCTGGTCCTCCACCCGGAGAAGGTCAACCGCTTCTCGGTCTGACCCTCCGGCCCGCCCGGCAGTTCCATGATCGAGGCGTCGCTCAAGTCGTTCTGACGACTTGAGCGACGCCTCGATCATGAGTGCGTTGGGCGCGTGAGTGCGTTGGGCGCGTGAGTGCGTTGGGCGCGTGAGTGCGTTGGGCGCGTGAGTGCGTTGGGCGCGTGAGTGCGTTGGGCGCGTGAGTGCGTTGGGCGCGTGAGTGCGTTGGGCGCGTGAGTGTGTTGGGCGCGTGAGTGTGTTGGGCGCGTGAGTGTGTTGGGCGCGTGAGTGTGTTGGGCGCGTGAGTGTGTTGGGCGCGTGAGTGCGCGGCAGGGTTCGTGACCACGACGGCAGCCGCGTGCTCTTGGCCCGGCCATCCACCCGGCTGGCAGGGAGGAGCCCCTGGGCGACGACCGGTGCCCGCGGGAGCACTCGCAAAGTGCCCACGCCGGAAGCGGGAAGATGCCCTTCATCGCCTTTATGGTTTTGATGTCCCGTCGCCCGGGACGAGATCTACCGGCTGCCCGGCGGCGCGGAGCCCGGCGCCGGCGGCGGATAACCCGGTACCGGCGGATAGCTCGCCGCCGGCGGATGCCCCGCCGGTGGGTAGCCCGCTGGTGGATATCCCGCCGGTGGGTAGCCGGACGGCTGGCCGATGCCCGGCGCCGCGGTGAGGGACGGCTCCGCCGCCGGCGTGGTGCGGATCGAGAGCCGGTCCAGGTAGAAGAACTGCAGCGCGGCCAGGACCAGCGCGAACAGCACCACCGCCGCGATCGGCAGCGGCAGCGCGGCCACGTCGGCGAGGGCACGCTCGCCGCCCACCGTCAGCGCCGCGGCCGGAAGCGGCATCCGCTCCGGGTCGAGGACCGTGATGACCTGCCAGTACGCGTCCTGAGTCTGCATCACGTACGTGATCCCGCCGACCACCGCGACCATCGGCAGCGCGGGCAGCAGCGTGCGCGCCGGGCTGCCCGGCCGCGCCTCGGCCAGACCGCGGAACAGCAGCGTGAAGACGACCAGCGCCGGGATGCTCAGGTGGACCGGCGGCAGCACCGCCAGCGCGGTGTCGAGCAGGTCCAGGTCGCTCAGCGTCTGGAAGTGGACCATGCTGAACGGGCCGGTGCCGACGAACAGCCACGGCGCGAAGACGAAGAGCAGCAGCTCGCTGCGGTCGCCGAACGGGCGCATCGCGCCGATGCCGAACCCGGCGAACGCGGCCAGCACGACCCCGTCGACGGTGGAGATGATCGGCGGTCCCCAGGTGTTGAACGCGCTGCCCACCCCCTCGATTTGTCCCGCGCCGGTGTCCGGCGGGAACAGCCAGGGCCACAGCGCGTAACCGGCGACCGCGAGCACGATCGCGAGCAACGCGAGCGCGCCGATCAGCGGCAGCGGCGATACCGGCCGCGCACCGGTCCGCGGGCCGACAACGTCGGCGCGGACCCGGGCGAGGACCAGCACCGCGACCGCGGCCAGCCCGAGCAGGCCGAGCAGGAGCGCGAGCAGGGTCCCGCCGGCCGCGCCGGCGCCGAGGTCGAACGTCCGGAAACCGGCGCTGTAGACGGCCAGCATCGGCGTGATGGTCGCCTCGCGTGGCCCGCCCTGGGTGAGCGCGAACGGATAGGACCAGGTCTGCACCGCGTACGCCACGACGGTGAGCCCGGCGACCAGCCCGACCGCGACGACCGCGCGGACCGGCCGGCCGCCGGTGCCGCTGCGGCGCAGCACGGCCAGGAACACGGTCACGCCCGCGCCGACCAGCAGGCCGAACAGCGTCAGCCAGAACACCTGGCCGACGAAGAGCTGCGCCTCCAGCGGCTCGCGGGCCGATCGGCCCCGCGCGGCCAGCCAGGCCAGCGACAGGCCGACCGGCGTCACGATCACCATCGGCAGCACCAGGCCGAGCCGGGTGACCAGCCGGCCGGGCGTGCCGGCCCGGTGGGCGAGCCAGGCCAGCGCCGGCGCGAGCACGCACGCGGCCAGGACCGGCAGCACCGCGATCGCCAGCGTGAAGCCCAGGCCGCCGAAGAAGCCCAGCTCGGCGATCCGGGAGTAGTTGTCGAGGCCGGTGAACTCGTCGCTGCCGCCCAGGAGGGCGACGTCGTGAAAGCTGTTCCACAGCGTTCGCGCGCCGGGCACGACATATCCGGCGAGCAGCGCCAGCAGCGCGGGCACCACGAGCAGCAGGCCGATCGGGCGGGCGGTGCGGGAAGGTGGGTAGGACACTCCGGTCACCTCGATCATCCGGGTCGGGTCGCCGCGATGGTAGCCGTCACGGGCAACACCATTGGGGGGAGTGGTCCGCCCTGATCAGGGGTAGTCACCCGCGAAGCACAGGCGACGCCACTGGAGGAACACGGATGTTGAACACCGACCAGACCGCACTCGATCGAGTCGCGCTCCGGTACGCGCCGCACGAGCACCGGCCGCTGCAGGGTTACGCGACCGCGCTCGCCGCGTTCGGCGGTCTCGCGGCCACCCTCACCGCCGCGGCCCGGCTCACCGGGCGGCCGATGCCGGAACGACCGGCGCTCACCGACGTCGCACTGATCTCGATCGCCACTCACAAACTCAGCCGGCTGCTGGCGAAGGGCGCGGTGACCAGCCCGCTGCGCGCGCCGCTCACCCGGTACACCGGCCCGGCCGGCGCCGCCGAGATCAACGAGGAGGTGCGCGACGAGGGCAGCACCGTCCGGCACAGCCTCGGCGAGCTGATCACCTGCCCGTTCTGCCTGGGCGTCTGGGTGGCCACCGGCCTGACCGGCGGCCTGGTGCTGGCACCGCGGCTGACCCGGCTGGCCGCGACCGCGCTCACCGCGACCGCGGTCTCCGACTTCCTGCAGCTCGCCTACGACGCGATGAAGAAGGCGCCGGACGCGGCCGAATGATCAGGACCGGCCGAGGTACGTGACCAGCGCGCGCACCGCGTCCCGGCCGGCCCGGTTCGCACCCACGGTGGACTGCGACGGCCCGAACCCGATCAGGTGCACGCGCGGTTCGCCGGCCACCTCGGTACCGGCCAGCCGGATCCCGCCCGCCGGGGTGCGCAGGCCGAGCGGGTCGAGGTGGGCGAGCGCGGCCTTGAACCCGGTCGCCCAGAGGATCACGTCGACCGGCGTGAACGCCCCGTCCGCCTCCCGGACGCCGTCCGGCTCGATCGCGGTGAACATCGGCCGCCGCTCCAGCGCACCCCGGGCCTTCGCGGCCAGCGCGTACGGCGTCCAGATCAGGTCCGTGTAGGAGACGACGCTGCCGGTCGGCCGCCCCGCCTCGACGTCCGCGGTCACCTTCGCGATCACCTCCCGGCCGGCCACCTCCGGCGTGAAGTCCCCGTCCCGGAAGACCGGCTCCCGCCGGGTGTACCAGAACGTGGTCGCGTCCCGGGAGATCTCCTCCAGCAGCTGCACCGCGGAAATCCCGCCGCCGACCACCGCGACCCGCTTCCCGGCGAACCGGGCGGCATCCACGTACTCGTGCGTGTGCAGTTGAACGCCCCGGAACGTCTCCTGCCCCGGGTAGTGCGGTCGCTGCGGATTCGTCCACGTACCCGTGGCGTTGATGATCGCTTTGGCGCGCCAGCGCCCCTGATCCGTCTCCACCGTGAGCTCGTCGCCCGGCAGCACCCTTTCGGCGGTGACCGGCCGCAGGATCGGCAGCCCCGCCTGCGCCTCGAACGCCGCGAAGTAGCGTGGGACCGCGGTCCGGCTCGGCTCGTCCGGGTCGATCGGCGGCTTCGGGAACCCCGGCAGGTCGAAGATCCCGTTGACCGTCGCCATCCGCAGCGACTCCCAGCGGTGCCGCCACGCACCCCCGGGCGCGCTCTCCGCGTCCAGCACCACGAACGTCCGCGCCGCCCCCGGCTCGTCGACCGCGCTCACGAACCCACGCCGCTTCAGGTGATACCCGGCCGACAGCCCGGCCTGCCCACCCCCGATGACCACCACGGTCGCGCTGCCGTCAGACATGCTGTCCCTCACCGAACCCAGAAGATCAAGAACCCTTCGATGGTACGTACCGGCGCGGCCCCGGCCGCCGGTGGAGCGCACCGGCGGCCGGGCGGAATATGGCGTCTGCGGACAAAGAGTGCTCTGAGTACGCTTCGTCCATGCGAGTTGATGATGTCCTGCTCGACGCGTTCGGGCGTCTGCCGGTGTTGGTCGACGGCGCGATCGACGGCCTCGCGCCGGAGCAGCTGCGCTGGGCGCCGGCCGACGGCGCGAACACGGTCGGGTGGCCGGTGTGGCACCACCTCAGAGGACTGCTGCAACGCGACTGACCCGAGGCCTCGAAAATCGACAACGGTCGTCATGATTGACGTCATGTGGCGGCGGCTGTCCTATGTCTACGTTCTGATCGGCGCCGGGCTGGTGCTCGGCGCCCTGGTGACGCTGTGGCCGATCCGGGACACACCGGGGCTGGGTACACAGCTGCGCATCAACATCGGGTCGAACCTGATCGACCTGGTGCTCGCGGTGCTGGTGCTGCAGCCGGCCGTGGTGGCGCTCAACCGGAACGTGGTGCGCCGGCGCAACAGCCTCGACTACCGGGACGTGATCCAGCGGATCGAGCGCGCGCAGTACCGGGTGGACATCTGGAAGTTCTGGACCGGTCTGCTGGAGCCGCCGTACGAGCGGGCGTTCATCGCGGCCGTACACGGCGCGCTGGAACGCGACGTTCGCTTCCGGATCATGCTGACCGACCCGGCGTCCGCGGACGCGGCGGCCCGCGGACGGCAGACCGCGCCGACCGACGCCGTGGCGCTGATCCGGCAGAACATCGACCGTCTGGACGCGCTGATCGCCACGCTGCCGGCGGAGCACCAGGCGCTGTTCGCGGTCGGGATCAGCCCGGTCGGCCCGGCGCACGCGTTCTACCGCGTCGACGACTGGCTGTCCTACGGCCGCTTCGGCGCGCGGCGGGTGAGCGAGAACCAGCAGCGCGAGGTCCAGGTGCACGGCGACCTGGGCGCGCTGGCCCTGGAGGCGTTCGACGGCCGATGGAACGCCGCCGGCCTGCACCCGATCGCCGACCACTGCCGCCTCCACCTGCGCTTCACGGTCCACGGCGAGCCGACCGAACGCGACGTGCGGTACGTGCTCTGCGACGACGATCCGTGGGTGGCGCTCGACCCGCGGGTGGCCCTCGACCCGCCGCCGGACGGCGAGATCGTGGCGGGCGAGACGCGCTACCGAGCAGCCGAGGCAACCCCGGAGAACCGTGCCCGCGCCACCGCCCTGTTCCAGGCCAAATACGGCCACAACGACGCCACCCTGCTCCGGCTGACGGCCCGGCCATCCCGTTGATATCGGAGATTCTCGGCCTCGCGCCCAGATCGTCAGCGGCGCGTCACAAGTGCTGGGCTGGCCGAGATCACGTCGGCGGCGTTCGTGGTGAGAACGGGCACGGAGGTCGTGGCGGCGGCGGGATGTCAGGTTTGGGCCGGGAATACCGCGCATGTCAGTGTGCTGATCGCGCCGGCCGAGCGCGGACGAGGGCTCGCGCGTGCGGTCGCCACCGCGGCCGTCGCCGATGCGCTGCGATCCCGGCTGCTGCCGCAGTGGCGGGCCCGGCCGAAGGCGTCCCGGCGGGTGGCGCGGGCGCTCGGATTTCGCGAGCTCGGCTCCCAGTTGAGCGTTCGCCTCGCGGGGGCTGCCACCCGTACCCGCGAAGGCATTTGACCCTGTTGCTTTTCGGCCGGACGTCCCGGGTGGGAGGGGCGTTCGGCACGTGTGGGCGGGCGGGGGAGCGGCGCATTCTGAGTCCGGCGGGCCAGGGGCTCACCGGATGTGGGAACGGCGACGCTGAGGAGCGGATCATGGCGGAGAAGGACGGAAGCGTCGTGGTGACGGGGCGGGCCGGGGGAGCGCTGCGGCTGCTCGGGCTGCTGACGATCCTGGGCGGTGCGGTGCTGCTGGTCGCGGGCGCGGCGGTGTGGTTCACGGTGCAGAGCCAGCTCGCGGACGAGCGGATCACGGTCTCGGCGGACGCGGAGTGGTTCGCGGGCGAGAAGATCGACGGGCCGCTGACCGCGTACGCGGAAACGCAGGTGATCGAGAAGCACGCGCTCGAGGCCAGCGGCGGCAAGACCTATGCCGAGCTGGACCGGCAGGACCCGACCCGGGAGACCGTGATGACCGGCTCGTTCCTGCGCTCGTCGCTGTTCACGTCGGTGGTGTCGTTCGGGATCGCGGCGATGGCGATGGGGCTGGGCGTGCTGTTCGCCATCATCGGCTACAGCATCACCATGATCGGCCGCCGGCTCACTCCGGCCGTCTGACAAGGCTTCTCGTAGACCGGCGCGGACCGCGCCGGTCTACTTGCGAGTGAGGTGGGGCGTGGGTACCTCGACGCCGGCGTCGCCGCAGGCCCGGAAGGTCTGCGTGATGAGGGTCAGCGAGGCGGGGAAGCCGGAGAGCACGTCGGTGGTGTCGCGCTCGCCCGAGTCCAGGAGTTCGAACATGTCCTGGTAGGTGCCGCCGGTCCGAGCGAGGTCGGCGTTGCCGGAGCCGGCGAGGAGATCGACTATCTCACGCGTCTCGTCGAGGGTCAGGGCGGGCCGGTCGCCGGATGCCGAGACCGCGGCGAGGCGCCGGCAGGCGACGACACCGGAGTCCTCCCGCGGGTACACGGCGTACGCAACCGCCGCCGCCACCGCAAGAACGACGACGATGCCGGCGCCGATCAGCAGGGGGAGACGCCGCCGGGCTGAGGCGGGTTCGGGGGACTGGCTTGGCGCCGGATTGTTCACGGCGCAGATTATGCACGCCGCGCCGACGCCCGCGTGTCGCACTGTCGCCCACTGCATGTAGGTGAATGGCGCCGCTTCGTCACGGCCCGTGATGATCAAGTGGGTATGCCCGTTCTGTGAATACGCCTTGTAATTCCTGTTTACTTCCTGGGTGTCGGCGCTCTAGAGTTCCTGCGGCTGATCTTGATCACCGGGGGAGACCACTGTGTCACGTGGCGTCATCCTGCGCGCGGTTCGTTCGTCGTCGCGGCGCAAACTCGCACTTCTACTGTCCGGTGTGGTGGGTTTATCGCTGCATCCGCTGCTGGCGGAGCCCGCGGTGGCGGTCGAGCCCAAGTCCGAAGTAGAGCGCGCGGCGGAGACCGGTGAGCGGGTCGAGGTGCTGGCGGAGCGCACCGAGTACTCGCAGGTGT
The DNA here is from genome assembly GCF_030811575.1 of Catenuloplanes nepalensis. Lineage (GTDB taxonomy): Bacteria > Actinomycetota > Actinomycetes > Mycobacteriales > Micromonosporaceae > Catenuloplanes > Catenuloplanes nepalensis. The sequence continues at coordinate 2,614,416 of NZ_JAUSRA010000001.1, forward strand.
TCGCGGAGCCGTCCGGTCGGTTCGTGATGGAGTCCACGGTGGTGCCGAAGCACGTGCGCCACGCGGACGGGTCGTGGTCGGAGACGGATCTGGACCTGTCGGTGCGGCCGGACGGGACGGTGCGGCCGGGAGCGTCGATCGCGGACGTGCGGTTCTCCAACGGTGGTGACGAGCCGATGGTGACGCTGGCGGACGGTGGGCACACGCTGGAGTTGTCCTGGCCGGGGGATCTTCCGGCGCCGGAGGTGAGCGGGGACTCCGCGACGTACCGTGGCGTGCTCGAGGGTGTTGATCTGGTGTTGCGGGCGACGTGGACCGGGTTCACGCATGTGCTGGTGGTGAACACGCCGGAGGCGGCGGAGTCGGTGCGGTCGGTGACGATCGACGTCGGCGGGGACGCGTCGGTAACCGCGCTGCCGGACGGCGGGCTGCGGGCGGTGGCGGATCGCAAGATCCTCGCGACGGCGGGTGCACCGACGATGTGGGACTCGGCGGCGCCGCCGGTGGGGGCGCAGGCCCGGATGGCGGCGTCCGGGGTGCCGTCGACTCCGGCCGGGCCGGGTGACCTGTCGAACACGGCGACGGTACGGACCGAGGTGACCGCGCAGGGCGACCTGCGGCTGGTCCCGGACGCGGGCATGCTGGACGCGCCGGAGCAGCACTTTCCGCTGTTTATCGACCCGGCGTGGGACAAGAAGCCGGCGAAGTGGGCGTACGCGACGAATGACAACGTGAACAACCACCACGACCGGGCACGCGTCGGCTGGAACCCGGGGTCGGAGAACATCCACCGGTCGTTCTTCAAATTCCTGTCCTCGGACCTGGCCGGGAAGTACATCCACTCCGCGCGGGTGCAGATGAACTTGGACCATTCTTGGTCGTGTGACTTCACGCCGACGTCGATGTGGCTGTCGGACGTGATCGGGACCGGTAGCAGCGGCGGCCGGGTGGCGTGGTCGACGAAACTGCGCCGGGCGCTGGTTGCGGCGTCCTCGCACGCGAACGACGCCGGTGGGTGTGGCCAGGAACGGCTGGACATGATTGTGCAGTTCGACAATGCCGCGGTCCGCACGCAGGTTCAGGATGCGGCCAGCGGCCGCTGGACCGACATCACGTTCGGGTTCTGCGCCTGCGACCCCAGCGGTGCGATGGAGGGTTACGCGGTCCGGTGGAAGACGTTCTACGCCGACGACGCGAGGCTGATCGTGGAATACGACAGCATCCCGGGTACGCCGGAGCGGCTGATGGTCGAGCCGAACACCGACTGCAGCGTGCCGATCTCGACCGGGACGCTGACCCCGCGGCTGTACGCGCGGCTGCCGGACGCGGACACGACGCAGAAGCTTGCGGCGACGTTCCAGTGGAAGCAGATCTCCGGCGCCGGTCAGGTCAACGACGGCACGTATCCGGTGTCGACGTCGACGGTGACGAACCAGTCCGCGAACGCGCAGTCCTCGCCGGTGCAGGTGACGATCCAGAACGGCAAGCGGTACGCGTTCCGCGTCCAGACCAAGGATCCGGCGCCGTACAACCAGTCGAGCCCGTGGTCGGGTTGGTGTGAGTTCTATCCGGACACGACGGTGCCGGCCGAGCCGTCGGTGATCCGCACGTCGGAGGTGCCGGGGCCGGGTGGGGAGGCGGCGTTCACGATCAGCACCCCGTCGCTGGACGTGACGAAGTTCCGGTACGGGTGGAAGAACCCCCCTGACAAGGAGATCGCGGCGACGCTGACGACGGCGGCGGACGGCAGCAAGTCGATGACGGCGTCGGTGAAGCTGTCGACGGTCAAGTACGGGGAGAACATCTTCACCGCGTACGGCATCGACAAGACGCTGAACAACGGCCGGGCGACCAGCATCAGCCTGATCGTGAGCGCACCGGCGGGGCCGATCGCGGGCTACGGTCTGCAGGCCTACCCGGGCGTGGACGAGGCCGCGGCACTGCAGAACAGCGCCACGGCCACCGGAGGCTCGCTCACCACGACGGATCTGAGCTGGACCGACGACGTGCGGCTCCTGGGCGGTAAGACGGCTACGTTCACCGGAACCGCCACGCAGGGCGCGGTGGCCACCGGGGTGGCGCTGGACACGACGAAGTCATACGCGGTCGCCGCCTGGGTACGGCTGACCGACCTGAGCGTGACGTCGACGGTCATCGCGAAGGAGGCGCCCGCCGGGGCTTCCAGCCCGTTCCGGTTGCGTGCGCGCCCGCTGAGCACCGGTAGCGCCTGGTGCCTGCTGATTCCGTCGACCACGACCACGGCGGGTACCGAGGTGTGTTCGACCAGGCCCAACACGGTCAACCAGTGGACGCATGTCGCGGCGGGCTATGACAGCGCGGATAAGCGGATCAAGGTCTGGGTGGACGGGGCGGAGACGTCGGCCGGATTCGGCACGCCGACGACCAACACCAACCCGATCGTCATCGGACGCGGGCAGGACACGGGTAGCACCGGCTCGGTCGAGCGCTTCCGCGGCAACATCGCCGACGTCAAGATTTTCGACCGCCTGCTGGTGGCGGACGACTTCACCGGCGCGACTGCGGTCCGCACCGCGGACGGAGAGATCGACGAACCCGGCTTCGTCGACTCGGTCGAGGTGGGGTACTGGACGTTCAATTTGGGATTCCCCTGCCGAGACGAGACTCGGCCGAACACCTGTGAAGTGCTGGCCGACGACATGTTCTACCGCCGTCTGTCACTGACGACTGGCTCGGTAGTTGATGTGGGCCGTGACCAATTGAGCCTGTATCTGGACGACAACCCTGTCGACGAGACATCGACCGTGGTGACCCGGGAGTACGCGCGGTCGCAACGGAATGTCGGATCCGAGGACGAGCCGGTGTGGCAGGACACGCCGGTCCTGCGGACCGACCAGTCGTTCACGGTCGCGGCGTGGGTCAAACCCGACCAGGTCGGCACCGGTGCCCACACGGTCGTGTCGCAGGACGGTCCGGACCGTACCCCGTTCGCGTTGTCGTTGCGGCCGAGGACGGTGGACGGTGTCACGTCCGACTATTGGACGTTCTCGATGATGCCCCCAGCCGGTGACGCGGCTGACTCGTTGCGGTCGGCGAAGCCGGTCGCTTACGACGACGCCGCCGGGTGGACTCACCTGGTCGCTGTCTACGACAGCGCCCGTAAGCAGCTTCGCCTGTATGTCAACGGCGTCCTGCAGGGCGCGACGGCCAGCCTGATGCCGGTGTGGCAGGCATCCGGGCCGCTGGTCGTCGGCGGCGCGCTGTTCGGCGGTGTGCGTACCGACCGGTGGTTCGGCGGCATCGACGATGTTCACGCTTACCAGGGCGCGCTCAGCGACACCCAGGTGAAGAACCTCTTCTCGACCGAGCTCGTCGCCGTTTCCGGCTGACGACCCCGATTCCATTCCCACCGCTGACGTGAGACGAATGAGGAGCAACGTGAGCAGGACCATCCAGCGGATGAGGGCGGTGCTGGCGGGCACGCTCGGCGGCGTCCTGGTGAGCACGCTGCTCGCCGTGCCACCGGCCGTCGCAGTCGAGCCCGAGCCGGTGCCGTTGCGGGGGCAGATCGACAAGATCGACACTCGGGGCGGTGAGGTAACCGGCGTCCGTCCGGCACAGCGCACCATCCCCGCGCTGGATCTGCCGCCGGTCGTCTGGCCGAAGGCGGGCTCCGCCCGAGCGGTGATTCGTGCCGGTGGCCGGGCCAAAGCGGGCGCGTTGCCGGTCAGCGTCGCCAAGGCGGCCGGCGCTGCGGGCGATCGCCTGCCCGAGGACATCACGGTCGAGGTCATCGACCGCGCGCGGACGCCGGAGCTTTGGCGCGACGGTGTGGTTCTTCGCGTCGGCGGAGCCGCCGGTACGACGACGGCCGGGACCGCGGCCGTCACGGTCGACTACAGCGGGTTCAAGCACGCCTACGGCGCTGACTGGGCGTCGCGTCTGCAGGTATGGCAGCTGCCGCAGTGTGCGCTGACCGCGCCAGAGAGCAGCCGATGCACCGCCCGCCCGTTGCGGACCGTCAATGACACGGCCGCGTCGACCGTGTCCGCCGATGCGATGGTCGAACCGATCGGCGGCACCGGCGCGGCGCTCACCCGAGAGCAGCGAGCCGGCAACGCGCCGGTGCCGACCGCGGCCGGAACCCTGCTGGCCGTCACGGCCGGTCCGTCCGGCCCGTCAGGTGACTTCGCGGCCACCTCGCTGTCGGCGTCCTCGACGTGGACGGCAGGCGGTAACTCCGGCTCGTTCAGCTGGTCCTACAACGTCGAAAGCCCGCCGGTCGCGGCCGGCAAGCCGCCAACCGTTGGGATCTCCTACTCCTCGTCGAGCGTCGACGGCCGCTCGTCGGCGTCCAACAACCAGCCCTCCTGGGTCGGTGAAGGATTCCAGCTCGGCAGTGGGTTCATCGAACGCGCCTACGTGCCATGCCGGGAGGACATCGAAGGCGGCTCGAACAATACGAAGGACACGCTGACCGGCGACATGTGCTGGCGCACCGACAACGCCTCGATGAGCCTCAACGGATCCGCGACCGAACTCATTTACGAGGAAGGCAAGGGCTGGCACGGCCGATCCAGGGACGGCTCACGGATCGAGAAGCTCGCCGGTGCGCCGAACGGCGCACTCAACGGCGAGCACTGGAAAGTGACCTCCACCGACGGCACCCAGTACTACTTCGGCCTGAACAACCTTCCCGGGCAGAACGCCGGAACGAGCTCCGCCTGGACCGTGCCCGTTTACGGCAACCACGCCGGTGAGCCGTGCCATCAGACCGGCTTCGCCGATTCCGTCTGTGACCAGGCGTATCGGTGGAATCTCGACTATGTCGTGGATATCCACGGCAATACCACCTCGTACTGGTACACCAAGGAGCTCAACCAGTACGCCACCCGCGGCACCGACACCGAGAACGTCGACTACGTGCGGGGCGGCACGCTCGACCGGATCGACTACGGCACCTGGGACCGGGGCGCGAACGACCGCTCGACGGCCGCACGTGCACAGATCGACTTCGACGCGGCCGACCGATGCATCACCGCGGCCTGCTCCGCCCACGACGGCGAGAACTGGCCGGACGTGCCGTGGGACCAGGAGTGTGTCACCTCGGCCACCGAGTGCACCACCTACTCACCGACCTTCTGGTCGACCAAGCGGCTCAGCAAGGTGACTACCCGCGTCTGGGACCCGGCCAAGGCGGGTGGCGCCGGTTGGCAGGACGTGGCGTCCTGGGCACTCACCCATAGCTTCCCGTCACCGGGCGATGGCGGCGCAGCCGGCCTGTGGCTGTCCTCGATCGTCAAGACCGGCCTGGTCGGCGGCAGCATCGCGCTCCCGCCGGTCACGTTCGAGCCGGAGCCGATGCCGAACCGTGTTCTGACGAAGACGAACACCACCAACAGCTGGCAGCGGCTGTCGAAGGTGATCAACGAGACCGGCGCGACCACGCACGTGACCTACTCGCTGCCGGAATGCACCGCGTCGAACCTGCCGGCCACCTATCCGACCAACGGTATGCGCTGCTACCCGGTGCTCGGCCCGGATCCGGCCAGGCCTGGGTACGACATGGTCGAGTGGTGGCACAAGTACGTGGTCACCTCCATCACCGAGACCGACCTCCAGCTCGAGAACGGCGCCCAGTCGCCGCCGATGGTCACCAGCTACGAGTACGAGGGCAGTCCCGCCTGGCACTTCGCCGACGACAACGGGCTGGTCAGGAGCAACCGCAAGACCTGGAACCAGTGGCGCGGGTACGCCACCGTGGCGACCAGGGTCGGGGCCGGAAACGTCAAGACGCTGACCCGGACCACGTTCCTACGTGGCATGCACGGCGACCGCGCGTCCATGACCGGCGGCACCCGTACGGTCATCGTCAACGCCTCGCTCGGTTCGGAGACCGTCTACGACGAGGACGCGTTCGCCGGCATGACGCGCGAGACCGTCACCTACAACGGCTCGATCGACAAGCCCATCTCCAAGAACGTCGACGTGCCGTGGCAGTCCCCGCCGACCGCATCCCGCACCATCAACGGGGATACGGTCACCGCACGATACGTCGGTACCGCCGCCAGTTACACGGCCACCGCACTGGGCGTCGACGGTTCACGCGGCTGGCGCACCACCCGCACCCAGACCACCACAGATCCCGTGTACGGCACGACCGTCTCCGTGCAGGACGACGGAGACCTCGCGGTCAGCGGTGACGAGAAGTGTGTCACGAACACCTACAACCGCAACATCGCCAAGAACCTCGTCAGCCTGCCCAAGCGAGTCGTCTCCACCGCGCTGCCGTGCGGTGCCGCGCCGGCGAGCGCGGACGACATCGTCAGCGACACCCGGACCTATTACGACAAGGCGACGAGCGTCGACGCCGTGCCGGTGGTCGGCGATGTCACCAAGGTCGAGCAGCTCAAGGACTGGACCAAGGCCAGCGGTACCGAATTCGAGACCGTCAGCACCGCGCTCTTCGACACGTTCGGCCGGGCCACGTCGGCCACCGACATCAAGGGCAACACCACCGCGACCGCCTACACCCCGGCTTCGGGCGGGCCCGTCACCAAGGTGACGACGACGAACCACCTCGGCTGGACCAGCAGCGTCGAGATCAACCCGTATTGGGGCAGCACCAACAGCACCACCGACCCCAACGAGAAGGTCACCAGCACCGACTACGACGCGCTGGGCCGCGTGATCAAGGCATGGGACACCGGCTGGACCAAGGCAGCGCACAAGGACGACCCGGCGGCTCGCTTCTCGTACCACTACTCGTCGGATCGATCCGCGTACCCATATATCAAGTCCGAAGTTCTGCACGCTGCCGGTGGCTACACCACCACCTACACCATCCTCGACGGGCTTCTGCGTGAACGGCAGATGCAGACGCCGGCACTCGACGGCAGCGACGCGCGCATCGTCACCGACACTCTCTACGACGAGTGGGGCCGGGCCGAGGCAACCTACAGCGCACGTCAGAAGTTAGGCGCTGCGTCCGGAACCTTCTGGTACGACCACCCATGGTCCGTGCCCGCCGTGAACAAGACCGTCTACGACCTGGCCGGCCGACCTACCAGCACCATTCTGCTCGCACCAGAGGGTGAGACGAACCAGGTCGAGAAGTGGCGTACCACCACCGTGCACGAGGGCGACCGCACCCTCGTCACGCCGCCTCCCGGCGGTACCGCGACGACGACGATCACCGACGTCTACGGGCGCACCACCGAGTTGCGCACCCACACCACCGCGGCCGGCGTCGCGGGCGACTACACCGCCACGACGTACACGCACAACCGCAAGGGGCAACTGGCCAAGGTCGTCGACGCCGGCAAGAACGAGTGGATCTACACCTACGACATCAAGGGCCGTCAGACCACCGCCAAGGATCCCGACGCCGGCACGACCACCACCACGTACAACGCCTACGACGAGATCCTCGCCGTCACCAACGGCACCGGCGAGGTCGTGCACCACACCTACGACAGCCTCGGCCGGAAGACCGCGCTGCGGGACGACTCCGCGACCGGCGCGCTGCGCGCCGAATGGAAGTACGACGAAACCTACGGCGGCGACCCCTTCAAGGGCCAGCTGACGGAGACCATCAGGTACGACGCGAGCAACTCGCGAGGCACCACGGCCGCCTACAAATGGCAGGCGCGCTTCTTCAACGACCGCTACCAGGTCACCAGCGCCAACTACGTCATTCCCTCCGTGGAGACCGGCGTCAGCGCGACCTGGGTCTTCGGCTACGGCCATTCCCCGTACAACGGGGAGCAGGTCAGCACCACGTATCCGCCTGCCGGTGGCCTCGCCAACGAAATGGTGACCACTACCTTCCATGAAGGTAGTGGTCTGCCGAACACGCTCAAGACGAGCCTGCCCTCCATCGGTACGTACGTCGTCAACCAGCTCTACACCGCCTACGGTGAGCCCACACTTGCCCGGCGGAAGATCGGGACCGGCGACTACATCGAGAACAACGTCCTCTACGACACCACCACCCGCCGGGTCACCGACACCACGGTCAAGCTGCAGAACGCGGTCACCGCGGTGGCCGACACCAGATACAAGCAGGACCCGGCCGGGAACATCCTCGCTGTCTCCGACAAGCCCGGCACCGCCGACGCGGAGACCCAGTGCTTCACCTACGACGCGCTGCGGCGAATGACATCGGCGTGGACGCCGAAGGCCGAAATCGACTGCGGGAACGCACCCTCCGTCGCCAATCTCAGTGGCCCGGCTCCGTACTGGACCGACTGGACCATCGACGATCTCGGCAACCGCACCAAGCAGATCAGCCACAACCCCACCGGCGACACCGTCACGACCTACGGTTTCCCGGCCTCCGGCGCGAACGCGGTCCGGCCGCATGCAGTGATCAGCACGACCACGGCCGCTCCCGGCGCGGCACCAGTCACCCGCCCCTTCACCTACGACAGCGCCGGCAACACCGTCAGCCGGTACGGAACCTCCGCCAATCAGACTCTCACCTGGGACGCGGAAGGCCACCTCGCCAAGACCGTCGAGAACAGCGACACCCACACCTACGTCTACGGCCCCGACGGCAACCGTCTGATCCGACGCGATTCCACCGGCATCACCCTCTACCTGCCCGGCATGGAGGTCCGCCGGGCGACCGGCGCGACCACCAGTACCGCCACCCGCTACTACACCTTCGCCGGATCCGTCGTCGCCTCCCGCACCGGCACCGCAATCGACAGCCTGTCCTGGGTTTACAACGACCACCACAACACCCAAAACCTCACCATCAACTCGATCAGCCACGCCGTGACCGTCCGCCGCCAGACGCCGTACGGCGCCGACCGGGGAACACCGGTGACCTGGCCGAACGAGAAGACGTTCGTCGGCGGAGACAAAGACCGCACGGGCCTGATCCACATCGGCGCACGAGAGTACGACGCGGGCCTCGGCCGCTTCGTATCGGTCGACCCGATCATGGACCTGGCCGATCCACAGCAGTGGAACGGCTACGCCTACGCCAACAACAGCCCCATCACATCATCCGACCCCACCGGCCTCCGCACTGATTACTTCGACCCGTGCTGTGCTGGAAATGCATCAGGTCCCGCTCCGGTCTCTTCTCCTACTCCAATCATCCAAGACTACTGGGAAGCGGAGGTGCCGCTTGAGAATCTTGAGGATTGGGAGCGCGGATACATCCTTGAGGATATGTAACTGGATAGGTAGTCCGGGCGGCAGCGAGGTCCGATGTAGAGGCTGGTAGGTTCATGGGTCGTGTCTGACCTGCCGTCGCCGTCGTATGACGATCTCCTTGCGGAGAACGTGGTGTTGCGGGCGATGGTGGCGGACGTGACGGCTCGGCTGGAGCAGGCGATGGGCCGGATCGCGGAGCTTGAGGCTCGGTTGAAGCAGTCGTCGTCGAACTCGTCGAAGCCTCCCTCGTCGGACGGGTTGGCGAAGCCGTCGCCGAAGTCGTTGCGGCCGCGGTCGGGTCAGGGTCCGGGACGGCCGAAAGGCCAAGACGGGGTCACTTTGCAACGCTTCGCGGATGCGGATGTGGTCCGGCACGTGCCCGCGGTGTGCGGCGGGTGCGGGGATAGCCTGGCCGGCGCGGACGAGGTCGATATGTTCTGGCGGCAGGTGGTCGATGTGCCACCGGTGACACCGCAGGTGACCGAGCATCAGATGATCACCGTCAAATGCCGGTGTGGGCACCACACCACCGCGCCCGCACCACCGGAAGCGACGGCACCGATGGTGTACGGGCCTCGGCTGGCCGGGATCGGGGTGTATCTGCTGCACGGGCAGTTCCTGTCGGTGTCGCGGACCGCCGCCGCGCTCAAGGACCTGTTCGGGGCGCCGGTCGCCGCCGGCACGGTGGCCGGCTGGGTGAAACGCACCGCGCTGGGCATCATCGACACGGTGTTACCGGTGATCGCTGGGCGGATCATCAACGCACCGGTCGCGAATTTCGACGAGACCGGGATGCGGGTCGCCGGCCGCCTGGCGTGGCTGCACTCGGCGTCCACTCCCACGGATGTGCTCCTCGCGGTGCACACCACACGCGGCACGAAAGCGATGGACGCGATCGGGGTGCTGCCGACGTTCACCGGGGTCGCGGTGCACGACGCGTGGGCGCCGTACGACACCTACACGCACATGAGCCACGCCCTGTGCAACGCGCACGCGTTGCGTGAGCTGATCTACGTCACCGACACCGCTACCGGTCCGGTCGCCGAGCACGCCGAGCAGGCGGCCACCGCGCTGCGCCGGCTGAACCGGCTCACCGCCGACGCCACCGAGCGGATCCCCGACCCGGAGAAGCTCGCCTTCTACCAGCACGTCCTGCACAGCGCAGTCGTCCTCGGCGTCGCGGCCACCGCCACGCGGGCCAGCAAACTCGAACGCAAATACCACGCCCTGTTCGTCCGGCTCCGCAACCGCCGCGACGACTACCTGCGCTTCGTCACCGACCCCGCCGTCCCGTTTGACAACAACCGGGCGGAGCAGACGATCCGTATGCCGAAACTACGTGTCAAGGTCTCCGGCAGCATGCGCACCACGACCGGCGCCGAACACTTCGCCGCGATCCGCAGCTACACCGCCACCGCCGCCCGGCAAGGCATCGACACCCTCGACGCCCTCATCCAGGCCACCACCGGCAACCCCTGGATCCCCACCCCGGCCTGACCGGCAACCACCACCGGCCCGTAACGTGGCCCGGGGCCGCCGCGTGCCCAAATCAGCCACCTATCCAGTCACGAGGATATTATGTATGAAGGGTCGGATCGTCTGACCTGGAACGAGGCATTCAACTGGGCTAGAATAAGTTCCGGAAATTGGGAATGGCTCTGCCAGCACGGTCTTGGTGGCACATATGAATATTGCATTTCAAATAACCTAGTTAGGGAGCCGCCAAGTCTTGCTGAGACTGCCCTAGCTACAAGCGTTATTCTAGGATCGTTGGTGTGTGGCGCGGCGATTGTGGCCTGCGTTAGTGGAGCGGCGGCCATCGTTGTCGAAGCGGCCGAATTCGCCGCCACGGGAAGTGCCATCTCGACGGGCCTGATCACTGCCGAGGTGGGCATCGCGGGAGGCGCCGGTCTAACCGCCGCAGGCGCCGCCGCAAAGCTTTTCTGCAGCTTCAGCGGCGACACCCGGGTCCTCATGGCAGACGGAACCTCGAAAGAAATCGCGGACATCGAGGTCGGAGACGAGGTTGCTGCGAGCGACCCCGAAACTGGGGAAAGCGGCGCCCGGAAGGTCACGCATCTGTGGCCTCACCGCGATGACCTCGTTCTAGTGCGAATCGACGGCGAGACCCTCAAGACCACGGAGGATCACCCCGCCTGGAACGCCAGCGACCACCAATGGCAGAGGATGGACGAACTCGATGTCGGCGACGCCCTCCTAACTCCGAGTGGCCGTCCCGCCATCCTCGAAGACATCGAGTACGGGTTCTCCTTCGGAGCGGCAGCCTACGACCTCACCGTCGATGACCTCCACACGTACTATGTGCTCGCCGGCAACACCCCGGTGCTGGTGCACAACGACGGTGGCGACGATCTGGTTCGTGTTGGGCGCTGGATGTCTCAAGGTGAGTTTGATGAGATGTCTCGTACGGGAGTGGTGCAGCGAGGCGGTGGTGGCTACACCTATGTCGTGCATCCCGCCAATCCCGATGCTTATCGGTCGGCTCGTCCGGGGTCTGTATACGCTGAGTTTGATGTCCCGCGTTCCTCGCTGATTCCAGGAGGCAGGCCGGGAGACTATAAGATGTCGGATGCGGACACCCTGCATTCGCGGCTTGCGGTCAAGAAGGGTGGCGTTCCGTATCAACTCCCGGGCGTCTCCAACATCGCCAAGGGAGGATGCTGATGGGTGCTGACCTGCTGAAAGATGCCATATATTTGATTAACCGTGCCGAACTGAGTTTGACTGAGCATGCGTTCGAATCGAAAGTTGAATTGTCGCCAGAAGATCGCAATCCGCGTTCGATCAGCTGGATTGTGGAAGGTGCATCGCGGATGAGTCAGGTCGTTTTGTGGGCAGACGGTCAGTCGGAGATGGATTTGGCTGAGGTGGCGAGCGGTCAGATTGTGTCAGAGCACTGCCAAGTTGATGGTGAATCATCGCTGACCGAGCTTTTTGATCGTGTTAGGTCATGGCTGCTGGATGGCTCGACGGCCTGATCCTAAATACTTATCACGGGCGGCGGGCGGGTCACGCTCCGTAAGGACTCGTCCGCTGTTGTGTGTTGGGGTGCGCAGTTGTCGGCCCGCGTTGCCGTCACGGCTGCCGTCAATGCGATCTATCGATCTAAGATCATCGATTGACTGAGGTTCGGTGCGAGCTGGGCGGACGGTGCGTCAAGGTACACGCCAGTAAGGCGCTACATGCGCAGCTCTCTCGTCGCGCTGCGGCACTTCACCGTCACCCTTGCCTATGGTTGGCGGCTTGGTGTTGGCGGGCGTGCGCGCGGGGCCGTAGGTCTGTAGCGCGTGCGCGCGGCCCGGCTCCGCCGGGCCGTCTTGATTATGTAGAGCAGTTTTGAACCAGCCTTGTCGAGCCGGGTTACTGCTTGGGTTCGCGGGTGCGGCTGCTGCGCCGTTTGGTTGGCGCGGCCGGCGGCTTGTCGTCGCTGGTGACGGCTGCGATGGCGGGTGGCTTGGCGAAGTTGCCGTGGTCGGCCTGGTATTTGATCACTTCGTCGATGAGCGAACCGTGGGTGTCGGCGTGGCCGAGGAGGTCTTGCAAGGCGGCGTTTTTCTCGTCGAGGGTGCGGGCCTGGTGGTAGCGGATGGTGATGGCCTGCTGGTCGGCGAGGTAGGCGGTGACCCGGCGCCTGAGTTCGGGGTCGTCGATCGGCTCCTGTAGGACTCCGCCGCGCAGGAGGTCGAAGGCGTCGGGGTGCACGAAGGTGCCTTTGCCGGCGACGGCGTAGGTGATGCGCCGGTTTTGCAGCTCGCGCAGCGCCCGTTGGGCGGTCATGGAGGCCACGCCGTACACGTCGGCCATTTTGCGGGCGGACGGTAGGGGGTCGTTGGGGTTGAGGCGTCCGTCGCGGATCTGGTCGAGGATGTCGTCGACGACCTGTTGGAACAGGGCTCGTTTGTCGTCGGGGTCGTGGGCCATGCCCGGAATCTTAGTCGTCACGGGCTGATCAGGCGAGACGGGTGTCACATGACACTCATGCCATCAACCCTCTTGACTGCCACGGGTGTCACGTGACACCTTAGACGCACGGGACGCACGCCGTGGTGGCGTGGACCGCAAGTCAAGGGAGCAACAACATGCTGGTGTTGCCGATTGATGGCAGCCGGATGCTGCTGGTGCTGGGTTTGCCGGTGCCGCAGTTCAAGGACAAGGCCAACGGTGTCGCCGCGACCGACCGGGTCACGGGCGCACCGCTGGCGGAGGTACCCCTCGCGTTGACGGTGGAGGGTGGGCAGCCGCAGGTGTTGCGGGTGTCGGTGCCGCAGCCCTCCATACCCAAGGACCTCGCCGTGGGGCAGATGGTCCGGGCGGCCGGGTTGACGTTCATCGCGGGGGAGAAGAACGGCCGGGCCTGGCAGATCTTCCGGGCCGAGTCGTTGACGGGGGTGAAGGCCGGATGATCGAACCTCCCGGCCTGAACTCCCTCATGATGGTGCCGGCCGTCGTGCTGGCAGTCGCCGCCATGGCCGCACTCGTGTGGCTCGGCGCGCACGTCGTCCGCTACGTGGCGGCTGGCAAGCAGGCGCGGCCGGTGCTGCGGGCGGCGTGGCGGATCAAGTACACGTGGCGGCGGACCGCCCGCCGGGTGGGCCTTGTGCAGATCGAGCGGCGCCGACCGCCGATCTGGTCCTCGACCCCATGCACGACCGTGATCACCCGGGAACTGTTACCGGCGATCACCGTCCACCGCGAGCGGTGGGGCGTGCGCGTCGACGCGTCCACCGTCGGCCGGCTTGGGCTCAAGGAATTCACCGACGCTGCTGGGCATCTGGCCGATGTGTGGCGGGTGCCGCTGGTCCGGGTGGAGCAGACCCAGCCGGGCCGGGTGAGGCTGCGCGCCTTGCTGTCCGACCCGCTCACCGAACCATCGACGTGGACGGACATGTCCGGTGACCCGGCGGTGTGGGCGGCTGGGATCGACGCCGACGGGCAGCCGGTCACCATCCGCAGCGCCGGAGTGTCCGGGGTCGTGGTCGCGGGCCTGGCCGGCTACGGCAAGACCAGCTTCCTCAACGTCCGCTTCTGCCAGCTGGCTCCGTCGGCGGCGGTGCAGTTCGTGCTCATCGACGGCAAGGGCGGCCCGGACTACGACGACCTGTTCACCCGCGCCTGGCTGTCGGCGAAGGACGATCCGCAACTCGTGCGGGACCACCTCGCGCGGGTGCGGGATCTGATGGTGGCCCGGCAGCAGACGATCCGGGCGGTGCTCGGGGTGAAGAACATGTGGCACGTCGGCCCGTCCGCCTTCTGGCCGCTGGTCGTGGTGGTGATCGATGAGGCGCACACGTTCTTGAACGAGACCAAGGGCACCGACGCCGAGTCCAAGCGTCTCGACGCCCTCGCCAGGGAGACGGCCCGGTTGACCGAGGAGTTGATCCGTAAGGGCCGTAACGTCGGCATTCAGGTCGTCCTGGCCACGCAGAAGGCGACCGGTGATGCTATTCCGACCCGGATCCGGGACAACTGCCAGGTGGCGGTGTCCTTCGCGCAGCGCACCTCGGAGGCGGCCACAGCGGCGCTCGGCTCGGACATCAGCGGGTTCCCGGATGAGCATCCCCGCCGGTTGCAGGACCCGGCCTATGTCGGGGTGGCGTCGATGGTCGCCGAGGGCCGGCCCGGGTTCACCCTGGTCCGCACGCCGTACGTGCCGGACGCTGTCGCCGATCGGATCGCCGCCCAGACGGCGGATCTGGTCCGTGACCCGATCGGTCTGTTGACCGCGTGCGAGGTGAGGGCAGATGCCTGAACCTGCGCGGATTCCCGGGCAGAGCGGCGGCTCATTCCGCCAAGAACACTCCGCCGCGCTGCCCGGGTCCAGTCCCTGTCCCAGCAGTGAGAAGGAACCACCCCCGATGATGTCAGCCACCCCCGACCACGCGGAGGCGGGCTGGCTTGTCCGGCTCGCCGAGTCCGCCGACCTGCAACACCGCGTCGGCGCCTGCCAGCACCCGATCACCGTGACCGGCCGGGTCGTGCTCGTCGAACGCGGCACCGGCCGGATCCTCGACGACCCGGACACCCGGAGCAGCGTGGTGCTGCGGTGTCGGAGCCGCCGCGTGTCGGTGTGTCCACCGTGCGCGGCGTTGTACAAGCTCGACGCCTACCACCTGATCGCCGCCGGTCTGCACGGTGGCAAGGACACCCCTGCCGGCGTCGCCGGACGGCCGAGGCTGTTCATAACCTTGACGGCGCCGTCGTTCGGGCCGGTCCACCTCGGCCCGGATCGGCACGGCCAACCGAGGGCCTGCCATCCCCGCGCCCGACGCGTCTCGGTCCGTCGTGGGTGTGGTCGCTGGCATCCGGCCGGTGACCCGCTGATCGGTACCTCGCTGGATCCCGGCGGTTACGACTACACCGGTCAGGTGTTGTTCAACGCCCACACCGGGCGGTTGTGGGCGCGGTTCGTCCAGCAGTCCCGGCGGGCGCTGGTCACCACCGCCGGTCTGCCCCGCGATGTCGCGGCGTCGCAGGTGCGGATGGTGTTCGCCAAGGTCGCTGAGTTCCAAGCCCGCGGCGTGGTCCACCTGCACGCCGTGGTCCGCCTGGACGGCCCCGACGGTCCCGCTTCACCGCCGCCGCTCTGGGCCACTGTCACGGTGTTGGAGCGTGCACTCCGGATCGCCGTCCGCCGGGTCATGGTCGGTGTTCCTGGTGGTCGTCGGGTCGCGGCGCGGTCGTTGCGGTGGGGCCGGCAGTTCGACATCCGGCCGATCGCCGTTGATGGTGGCTTGTCGGAGATCGTGGTGGCCCGCTATGTGGCCAAGTACGCCACCAAGGCCGCGGAGGTCGCGGGAATCGATCTCGGCCCGATCTTCTGCCGCGTCTGCGACGGCCACGGCGCCCATCCCGTTCGTGACCGGGGCGCCGGGCGCCTGCTGTGTCGTCGCTGCTCGGGAACCGGACGGCGACCCGGCGTCGACCTTCGGGAACTGGGCGATCATGCCCGACGGCTCGTCGAGACGTGCTGGTGGCTCGGCGGGCAACCCGCGTTCGCCAGTCTGCGGCTGCGCCGGCACGCGCACACGTTCGGGTTCCGGGGCCACTTCGCCACCACGTCGCGTGCCTACTCCACCACGTTCACGGCGCTGCGTGCCGAGCGTCGCCACTGGACCCACGGGCAGCGAGCGGCCGGGCTCGGCCTCGACCCGGCAGCCGTCCTGGTCGTCGGGGACTGGCGCTACACCGGCCGTGGCGCCAAGGCAGGTGCGGCATGAGCACAGATCTGCTCACCGTCGGGCAGGTGATGGCCCGGCTGCAAGTCTCCAAACACACCGTCTACCAGCTCATCCGCACCCGCCGGTTGCGGTCGGTGCGCATCGGCCGGTGCCGTCGCATCCCCGCCTCCGCCCTGACCGCCTACCTGCACGACCTGGACCGGGAGGTGACCGGTCATGGCCGGTAAGAAACGCGCCAACGGCGAAGGAACCATCTACCAGCGCGCTGACGGCCGGTGGGAAGGCGCCGGCTATGTCCTAACCGCCGAAGGCGCCAGTAAACGGGTCCGTGTCTATGGCGCCACCCGTAAACAGGCCGCCGACAAGCTGACCGAGAAACTCGCCGACTCCCACCACGGCCGACCCGTCCCGGTCAACCCGAGCATGACCGTCGGTGATTACCTGCTGCACTGGCTGACCACCGTGGCCGTGCACCGGGTCCGGCCGACCACCTACACCAACTACGACACCTACGTGCGGACATTCCTCATCCCCGGACTCGGCCACCGCCCGCTGCACGCGCTGTCCGTTGCTGAGGTCCGCACGTTCCTCGACGGCACTGCCGCGGTGTGTCAGTGCTGAGCCCGTGGCTGGGATGCCCGCCGCGACCCGCACCACCGGCGCAAGGATCGCCGGCCCCGGTGCTGCACGATCGGCAAGTGCTGCCAGCATCGGGTGCAACCGGCCACCATCCGCTACATCCGCGCGGTGCTGTCCGCCGCGCTCGCCCACGCCGTCCGCGAAGAAGTGCTGCACCGCAACGTCGCCTCCGCGGTGCGGCTGACCACCCCACGCCGCACCGGCTACCAGCCGTTCACCGCAACCGAAGCCCGCAAATACCTGTACTCCGCCGCATTCCACCGCCACGGCACCCTGTTCGAACTCGCCCTACGCACCGGGCTGCGCCGAGGAGAACTGCTCGGCCTGCAATGGGCCGATCTCGACCTGGACAGCGGGCACCTGTCCGTGCGGCGAACCCTCGCCCGCGTCAAGGGCGGCGTGAGCTTCCAACCGCCCAAGACCGAGGCATCACAACGCAAGATCCTGCTCCCGGCCGCCTGTATCGCCGCGTTGAAGCGCTACCGGCAGCGGCAAGACCTCGACCGCAGGGAAGTCGGCGACCAGTGGACCGATCTCGACCTGGTGTTCGCCTCGTCAACCGGCCGTCCGCTCGACCCGGCCTACCTGCACCGGCAACACGAAACCCTCTGCTACCTGGCCGAAGTCCGCTACATCCGATTCCATGATCTTCGGCATTCGTGTGCGACGTTGCTGCTGGAACAGGGCGTCGAACTCGTGACGATCAAAGACCTGCTCGGCCACTCCCGGCTGCACGTCACCGCCGACGTGTACGCCCACGTCCGGCCCCGCCTGCACCGCAACGCCATCGAAGCCCTCAACCAGGCCCTCGACCCGACCATCACGACCCCGACTGATTGATTCGGGGTGAGGGACACCTGCGCCAGCACACCGGAATTCCGGTGCAGCCTGCGAAGGTGTCCCTCACCCCGGTGGCACCCACCGGCAGGGCATCTACACCACAAGCTACGAGCCACGGCCGGACACTGAAACGTCCCTGACGCCATCTGCGCGGACGTTTCCACGTTCTTCAAGCGTCCCTCATGTGTCCGCTACCGTGCCGGTATGAGCCAGCGACTGCGCAGCGCCCTGCTGCGCGCGAACCTCGACCCGGGCGGCCTCGCCGCCGCCGTCGGGGTGGACACCAAGACTGTCACCCGGTGGCTGTCCGGCCGGATCCCCCGCCAGCGCACCCGCCTGGCCGTCGCCGACCTGCTCGGCGAGACCGAGACCGACCTGTGGCCGCAAACCCGACCGGACCTCGCTCCCGGAGCCGAAGCCACCGCCGAAATTGCCAGCGCCTGGGCACACCGCGCCGATATACCGCAGCACCTGTGGACGTCGCTGCTCACCAACGCCACCAGCCGCATCGACCTGCTCGGCTACGCCTACCCGTTCATCCTTGAACTGGTCCCCGACGGCATGCAGCGGCTGGCCGACAAAGCGACCGACGGCGCCCGGATCCGGCTCGCGTTCGCCGACCCCGACTGCGATCACGTCGCCGAACGCGACGCCCTGGAACAGATCGGCGGCACCCTGCCCGGCCGCATCCGCAACGCCCTCAACGTCTGCGAATCCCTCCACCAGGTCGCCGGGGTGGAGATCGGCCTGCACACCGTGCACCTGTACAACGCGGTGTTCCGCTTCGACTCCCAGATGATCGTCACGCCGTACCTGTACCGCGCACGCGGCTACCAACACCCGGCCCTGCACCTGCGCGAACTCTCGCCGTACGGGATCTTCGCCTCATTCGCCGACCAGTTTGAACAGATCTGGCAAACCACCGTCTCGTACCCCGGCGGACAGCCGCGATGACCGGCCGCCGCGACTACTACCACGACCCGGCCGCACCCAAGGCCAACAGCCTCGTGCCCGGCGGCTCCGCCCTGGTCGTCGACGACCACGGCCACGTCCTGCTGCAACGCCGCGCGGACTCCGGCAACTGGGCACTACCCGGCGGCACCATGGACATCGGCGAAACACTCGACCAGTGCGTCATCCGCGAGGTGAAAGAAGAAACCGGCCTCAACATTGAGATCACCGGGCTGCTGGGCATCTACACCGACCCGCACCACGTCATCGCGTACGCCGACGGGGAAGTCCGGCAGGAGTTCAACGTGACCTATCTTGGCCGAGTCATCGGCGGCACGATCGCGGTCAGCGACGAATCCACCGACGTCCGCTTCATCGACCCCGCCGACTTCGACGACATCCCGATCCACGACACCGTCCGGCTCCGCCTCCGACACCACGCCGAACACCGCAATCATCCCCACCTCGGATAGCCCCCAAAACCCGAACCGGGTCAGCATCGTGTGCCGTCGCCTGTCCAGGTGGCCGTCACCGTTGCCGTCAATCACCCACCAGCCACCGTTCGGCCGGGCGCATTAGACGAGAAAGGGCAGGTCAACGGGATGAACGGGCAGACCACGCTGCGTGATCGGCGTGGAAATCCCACACGTACTATGTGCTCGCCGGCACCACGCCCGTGCTGGTGCACAACACGAACGGTTGCATTCCGTGGTCGAGTGGAAGCGTTAGTAGCGCTGCGAGGTCAATCGAAAACGGCGCTACAAGCATCAACGTTCGGTCACGTGCGGAGGCCGAGGAGTTGTTCCTTGGCGTATACCAAGGACAGGGCTACCGAAACGCTACCGGATTCGATGGCGTTGGGACGAAACAGTATTTTGGATCGAAGGTTGGTACCTACCATTGGGACGACGTGCTAGGGGCTGACGGGAGAGTGGTGGGCCATGGGGCAAGCAATGCCGACGGTGCGTTGCCGCACCTGCAGGTCCACACGTTCGAAGGTCCAATCGTGCGGATATTCTGGGGCGGCTAAGTGAAGACTCAAGCTAAGAACCGCCTGGTGATGAGCAAGGCGCATGTCTCGGCGCGTAGGGTGAGCGGCTCCGACGACAGCTACTCCTGGGTCTGGGTTCTTCCTCTTCCGGATGGCCGATTCAGAATTGCCGCTATTGAAGTCCCGAAGCATTTGGTCGACGAGGACATCTGCTTCGCGGAAGAAGACATGAGGGTGCCCTACCTGAAAATCGTGGATGAACTAGGTGGCGTCGATGCGGCGGTTCAGGAAGCTGGTGTCGACCCCGAGACGTTGGATGCTCCTTGGAATAACGACTTTCCCTTGTAGCGCTCCCTAGGCAGCTGAATGCCGGTTGCTGTTGTGGCGGTCGGAATGGGTTACTTCGCGACGGAGTGGCGCCATCACCATGCGTGTTGGTGTCGCTCCGTCGCGTGCTGAAGGTCGTAGTTGTGCGTCCCGGTTGATGTCAGGGCTGATGTCAGGCACTTGGCATGACCGTAAATTCATCAATGTCTTGCTGGCGATGCGCCGAAGGTGGCCGGCGGGCGGCGATGCGACGTGATCGAGCAGCGACCGGCTCGGTGCGATGGCCGGCCTGTCCGGTGCCTCGGCGCGTAGCGTCGTGGCGTCGATCCCCGGAACCCACTGCGGTGCTGATCCACTGAGGGATCGTCACGATCTGTTGTTGCGCGGTGGCGGTTTCGCGCTTCTGGTGGTTCGTCGGGTGCGTGCGCGCGGGCCGAAGGTGTAGCGCGTGCGCGCGGCCCGGCCGTGGCCGGGCCGTTCTTGATCAGAGTGAAGCAGTTTGTAGCCAGCCCGCGGCGCTGCTGGGGAGGGTTCTATTTCGTGGTACGGCGTCGGTCGTCGGTTTCCGGTGTTTCGGTGGCGGGTGGTTGGGTGTCGGGTCCGGCGGTGGCGTTGAGTTCGGTCTGGTATCGGTCGATTTCTGCCTGGTCGACTTGTTGGCGTTGGTCTTCGAGGATGACGCTGAGTAGGTGCATTTCGGCTTGGAGTTGGGCGGCTTTGGGCTTGTCGTGAAGGTTGTCGAGCCATTCGCTGGCTTTGGTGGCGAGGGTGTCGCGGGTGCGCAGGTATTTGGCGAGCGGGGCGCTGACGGTGATGCCGTCGCGGGTGCGGACGGGTTGGCCGTCGAGGAGTTTGATGCGGTCGGTGGCGTCGGGGTGCACGAAGCTGCCTTTGCCGGCCATGCCGTAGGACAGGCCGAGGGCTTGTAGTTCCCGCAGGGCGCGTTGGGCGGTCATCGCGGACACGTCCCAACCCTCGGAGATCTCTTTGGCCGACGGTAGCCGGTCGCCGGGGTTCAGGGTGCCGGCGCGGATGCGGTCGAGGATGTCGTCGACGACGCGTTGGAACAGTGCCCGTTTGTCGGTCGGGTCATACGTCATGCCCGAATCCTAACGCTACCGAGGTAGCACGTGTAGCTCTGCCTAAAAACTTATCCGCTCCCGGATCTTGTTATCGCACGGATAGCACGTGCTACCTTGGCGGCACGGATGGCAAGCCCTGCCGATGGGGCTTCCGTGGTCAAGGAGCCGAAACAACCTGTGATGGTGCTACCACTCGACAACAGCCGAAGCCTGCTCGTCCTCACCGCTCCGGCACCGCAGTTCAAGGACAAGGCGAACGGGGTCGCCGCCACCGACCGCGACACCGGCGCGCCGCTGGTGGAGGTCGCGGTCGCGCTCACGATGGACGGCGGAACGCCGCAGGTCTTGCGGGTCTCCGTCCCGGAGCCGGGGGTGCCGAAGAGCCTGGCGATGGGACAACTGGTCAAGGCGACCGGCCTGACGCTGATCTCGGGCGAGAAGAACGGCCGCTCCTGGAACCTGTTCCGGGCCAACGCGTTGACGACGGTGCCGGCGTGGCCGGCCCGGACGATCTCGCCGACCTGATCACCGATCAGCTCGCCAACCCCGAACAGCTCATCTACTTGCCACTGGCAGTGGCGGCACCGGTCGCAGTCTGGTGGACGGCCCGGCTGCTGCTCCTACTGAGTCGCTACGCCCGTGCGGACAGGATGCTGCGGCCGATGCTGCGCCGCGCATGGTCGATCAAGGCCGGGTGGTCCCGCGACGCCCGCCGGGTCGGCCTGGTCCAGATCGACCGGTCCCGACCCCGATGGTGGTCCTCGCCCCCGACCGCTTCGGTGATCGAACGGGAGATGATCCCGGCGATCCGGGTCCAGGCGTGCTGGTGGGGTGTCCTGGTCGACGCCCGCAGCGTGGGACGCCTCGGCCTTACCGCCTTCCAGCAGGCGGCACCGCATCTGGCCGACGTGTGGAAGGTGCGACAGGTCCGGGTGGAACAACCCAGCCCCGGCCTGGTCCGGTTACGGGCGATCGTGCGTGACCCGCTCACCGAACCCACCCCACCGGCCGACCCCCACGCCATCGAAGGCTCCACGCCGCTTCCGCTGCCGACCGATCCGGCCGTCTGGCATGCCGGGGTGGACGCCGACGGCGTCCCGGTGATTATCCGCTCGTCGGGGGTGTCCGGGGTGGTGGTCGCGGGCCTGGCCGGGTACGGCAAGACGTCGTTTATCAACGCCCGCCTGGTCCAGTTGGCCCCACTGCCGCAGGTCCAGTGGGTGCTCATCGACGGCAAGGGCGGCCCGGACTACGACGACCTGTTCGCCCGGGCCTGGCTGTGCGCCAAGGACGACCCCGGGCAGGTCCGCGATCACCTGGCCACGGTTCACCGGCTGATGATCGACCGTCAGCACACGATCCGATCGGTGTTGGGTTGCAAGAACATGTGGCAGGTGGGGCCGTCGCCGGCCTGGCCGTTGGTGCTGGTCGTCATCGACGAGGCGCACACGTTCTTCAACGAGAGCAAGGGCACCGACGCGCAGTCCAAACAGTTGGACGCCCTTGCCCGAGCCACGACGCGGCTGGTCGAGGAGCTGATCCGCAAGGGCCGCAACGTGGGGATTCAGGTCGTGCTGGCCACGCAGAAGGCCACCGCCGACGCGATCCCGACGAAGATCCGCGACAACTGCCAGGTCGCGGTGTCGTTCGCGCAGCGCACCAGCGAAGCCGCGACCGCGATCCTCGGCTCGGACATCACCGCCGCACCGGATGAGCACCCCCGCCGGCTGACCGATCCGGCCTACATCGGGGTGGCGTCGATGGCTGCCGCCCACCGGCCCGGATTCACCCTCATCCGCACCCACCACGTTCCCGACGAACTGGCCGACCGCATCGCCGGGCAGCACGCGCACCTGGTCCGTGACCCGGCACGGCTGCTACAGCAGCAGACCACGGCCACCGCAAGCCAGAACGACATCAGGGAAGACGGCGACCCAATCCGCCAAGATCCGCCCGCCGCCTTCCCCTCCTCCAAGCCCGTACAGCACGCTGAACAGGACTCGCCACGATGATGCCCCACCCCCACGATTCCGGCGACGCGGGCGCGCTGGCCCGGATCATCCTCGCCGCCGACACCCAGCAGTCCGGCGAGTGCGAACACCCGATCCGGATGGCCGGGACCGGTCTGCTCGTTGATGCCGGCACCGGCCGGATCCTGCACCGGCACACCAGCGACGGCCCGGCGATCATGGTGCGGTGCCGTAACCGGCGGGCGTCGATCTGCCGCCCTTGTTCGGCGCTGTATCGCCTCGACGCCTACCACCTGATCACCGCCGGGCTGCGCGGCGGCAAAGATACTCCCGCCGATGTCAGCGGCCGGCCGCGGCTGTTCGTCACCCTGACCGCCCCCTCGTTCGGCCCGGTACACCGCGGCCCCGCCGGTGACGGCACACCCCGCCACTGCCATCCGCGCAAGGGTGGTGATCGGTGCGGGCGCTGGCATCCGGCCGGTGATCCGTTGATCGGCACCCCGCTGAACCCCGGCCGCTACGACTACACGGGGCAGGTGCTGTTCAACGCCCACGCCGGACTGCTGTGGCGCAGGTTGACCATCGACATCCGCCGGGCGCTGGCCCGTACGGCCGGACTGTCCCGGCGTGACGCTCACGCGCTGGTGCGGATCGTGTTCGCCAAGGTCGCCGAGTTCCAGGCTCGCGGCTGCGTGCACTACCACGCCATCATCCGTCTCGACGGCCCGCACGGCCCCGGCACGCCACCACCGGCCTGGGCGAGCGCCGACCTGCTGGCCGACGCGATCCGCACCGCCACCGCCGCGCTGCGCCTGACCAGCCCCGGCACCGCCACCATCGCGCGGACCCTGCGGTGGGGTCGGCAGCTCGACATCCAACCGCTGCCCGCAGGCGACCCGGACCAGCCCGACCTCACGATCGCCCGGTATGTCGCCAAGTACGCCACCAAAGCCGCCGAGATCACCGGCGTGACGATCCCACCACTGTTCTGCCGCTGCTGCGCCGGCACCGGAGTCCGTGAACACCGCGACGGCGGGCAGACACTATGCCGGGTCTGCTCGGGCACCGGGCGTCGCCGTGGAACCGACCTGTCCGGCCTGACCCGGCACGGGCGCACCCTGGTCCAGGTGTGTTGGCGGCTCGGCGTCATCCCCGCCCTCGCACCGCTGCGGCTGCGGCGCTGGGCACACCAGATCGGCTACCGCGGTCACGTCACCACCAAGAGCCGCACCTACTCCACCACCTTCGCCGCCCTACGCGGTGAACGCCGCACCCACAGCATCACCGCGCACGCCCAGCAACTGGGCATCGACCCCACCGCACACCAGCTGGTCGTCGGCGGTGACTGGCGCTACGCCGGCGACCACTCACCACCCCGCCGTCACGATGGTGCCGCCGAGAGAGCCGGGGGTGAGCGGTGATGAGCCCGGACCTGCTCACCGTCGAAGACGTCATGGCCCGCCTGCAACTCGGCAAACACTCGGTCTACGACCTGATCCGAACCCGCAAACTCGCCTCCGTCCAGATCGGCCGATGCCGGCACATCCCCGCCCGCGCCCTCACCCACTACCTCGACTCGCTGATCAAGGAGGCCGCACCGCATGGCCGGTAGTAGGAAAGCCAACGGTGAAGGCACCGTGTTCCAGCGCATGGACGGACGCTGGCAAGGCGCCGGATACGTCCACGCCGCCGACGGCACCCGCAAACGCGTCTACGTCTACGGCGACACCCGCAAGCAGGCCACCGACAAGTTGGCCGACAAACTGGCCGCATCGAACCGGGGCGTGGTCGTCGCCGCCGACCCTACGCTGACCGTCGGCGACTATCTCGATCACTGGTTGCACACCGTCGCGAAACCCCGGATCCGGGCGACCACCTTCACCACCTACGAGCACCTGGTACGCCGCTATCTCATCCCCGGCCTCGGCAGCCGCCGTCTCGGCATGTTGACCGTCCGCGACGTACGTACCTACCTCGACCACGTCCGCACCACCTGTCAATGCTGCGCTCAGGGCATTGACGCGCGACGCGACCCCACCAACCGGCACCGACAGTCCCGGCCACGCTGCTGCGCCATCGGCGCGTGCTGCAACAAGACCGTACGACCCGCCACCATCCGCTACATCCGCGGCGTCCTCTCCGCAGCGCTGGCCGACGGGGTCCGCGACGACATCCTCGGCCGTAACGTCGCCTCCGCTGTCCGGCTACCCGGCACGCGAAGCACCTTCCAGCCGTTCACCGCGAAAGAAGCCAGCCGCTACCTGCTCACCGCCGCCACCAACCGGCACGGGCCACTGTTCGAACTCGCCCTGCGCACCGGCATGCGACAAGGTGAGATCCTCGGCCTGAAATGGACCGACATCGACCTCGACCGCGGGCACCTCTACATCCAGCGCACCCTCGCCCGCACCAAAGGCGGACCCACCTTCCAACCCGTGAAAACCTACCGCTCCGCCCGCCGCATCCTCGTTCCGCAAGGCTGCCTCACCTCCCTGAAACGCCAGCAATGGCGTCAGAACACCGACCAACGCGCCGCCGGTGACACCTGGCAAGACACCGGCCTGGTCTTCACCAACCCGCGCGGCGGACCACTCGACCCCCGCACCGTCTTCGACAACCACCGCGCCATCTGCGACATGGCCGACCTCCGATACATCCGGTTTCACGACTTGAGACACACCTGCGCCAGCCTGCTCCTCGAACGCGGTGTCGAACTGATCACCATCAAAGAGCTTCTTGGACACGCTCAAATATCGACAACTGCGGACATTTACTCCCATGTCCGGGTCCGGCTTCAGCAAGGAGCCATCGAAGCCATGAACGCCGCACTCGCCGACAGCGACCCAGACGACCAGCCCGACGACGAAGGCGAACCGCCACCCACCCCAGCCCTCCGATAGAAGTAGGCCCACAACCGAACACCTGAGCGCCCCGTCTCACGGCACCCCAGCCAGGGACGGGGCGCTTCACGTCACCCGCCGTATCTCCTCGGTGCGATTCTGCTGCCATCGTTGACATCGCCGGCCAACTGGCCATGTCGCAGACCCGCCTCCGTGAGCGCTGTCCGCCGTCTACGTGCGCCGACGTGCGCGGGCGTTGATGTCGCCGCCGATGTCAGCATCGCCATCCCTCGATCTCAAACGGAAGGAGGTGACCACGAAACCCCAGGTGAACGGCATCATTCGGCCGATGTCCCCGCCTCGCGTCGCGTGAGAACTCCACACGTACTATGTGCTCGCCGGCAACACACCCGTGCTGGTGCACAACTGCGGCGACCTTGTGGGTGACGCAGCCCGGTTCCCGAATGCTCACGTTCTTAACGAGCATGTCAATGTGTCTGACGCCCAACTTGTCCAAATGGCTCAAGCGACTGGAGTAAAATCGCGGTTCCTTGACCTTCAAACCGCTCAGCAGGTTGTTGATTACGGATTGGCCGGGAATAAGGGCAAGATTGATAGGTGGCTCCGTGGAGGCGGCGTGGGGAACCTTGAAATCAACGGCAGATTCGGTGCGAATAACCCGATTGGTGTGGTGGCAAGAGCGGATGGGCCGATTTCACCCAGCAGTAATGCCTATACCATCGTTCTTCAGCGCGCTCAGGGGCATTCTGGAGGGTATTATGTCTACACGGCGTGTGACTGGATAGGTGGCTGATTTGGGCACGCGGCGGCCCCGGGCCACGTTACGGGCCGGTGGTGGTTGCCGGTCAGGCCGGGGTGGGGATCCAGGGGTTGCCGGTGGTGGCCTGGATGAGGGCGTCGAGGGTGTCGATGCCTTGCCGGGCGGCGGTGGCGGTGTAGCTGCGGATCGCGGCGAAGTGTTCGGCGCCGGTCGTGGTGCGCATGCTGCCGGAGACCTTGACACGTAGTTTCGGCATACGGATCGTCTGCTCCGCCCGGTTGTTGTCAAACGGGACGGCGGGGTCGGTGACGAAGCGCAGGTAGTCGTCGCGGCGGTTGCGGAGCCGGACGAACAGGGCGTGGTATTTGCGTTCGAGTTTGCTGGCCCGCGTGGCGGTGGCCGCGACGCCGAGGACGACTGCGCTGTGCAGGACGTGCTGGTAGAAGGCGAGCTTCTCCGGGTCGGGGATCCGCTCGGTGGCGTCGGCGGTGAGCCGGTTCAGCCGGCGCAGCGCGGTGGCCGCCTGCTCGGCGTGCTCGGCGACCGGACCGGTAGCGGTGTCGGTGACGTAGATCAGCTCACGCAACGCGTGCGCGTTGCACAGGGCGTGGCTCATGTGCGTGTAGGTGTCGTACGGCGCCCACGCGTCGTGCACCGCGACCCCGGTGAACGTCGGCAGCACCCCGATCGCGTCCATCGCTTTCGTGCCGCGTGTGGTGTGCACCGCGAGGAGCACATCCGTGGGAGTGGACGCCGAGTGCAGCCACGCCAGGCGGCCGGCGACCCGCATCCCGGTCTCGTCGAAATTCGCGACCGGTGCGTTGATGATCCGCCCAGCGATCACCGGTAACACCGTGTCGATGATGCCCAGCGCGGTGCGTTTCACCCAGCCGGCCACCGTGCCGGCGGCGACCGGCGCCCCGAACAGGTCCTTGAGCGCGGCGGCGGTCCGCGACACCGACAGGAACTGCCCGTGCAGCAGATACACCCCGATCCCGGCCAGCCGAGGCCCGTACACCATCGGTGCCGTCGCTTCCGGTGGTGCGGGCGCGGTGGTGTGGTGCCCACACCGGCATTTGACGGTGATCATCTGATGCTCGGTCACCTGCGGTGTCACCGGTGGCACATCGACCACCTGCCGCCAGAACATATCGACCTCGTCCGCGCCGGCCAGGCTATCCCCGCACCCGCCGCACACCGCGGGCACGTGCCGGACCACATCCGCATCCGCGAAGCGTTGCAAAGTGACCCCGTCTTGGCCTTTCGGCCGTCCCGGACCCTGACCCGACCGCGGCCGCAACGACTTCGGCGACGGCTTCGCCAACCCGTCCGACGAGGGAGGCTTCGACGAGTTCGACGACGACTGCTTCAACCGAGCCTCAAGCTCCGCGATCCGGCCCATCGCCTGCTCCAGCCGAGCCGTCACGTCCGCCACCATCGCCCGCAACACCACGTTCTCCGCAAGGAGATCGTCATACGACGGCGACGGCAGGTCAGACACGACCCATGAACCTACCAGCCTCTACATCGGACCTCGCTGCCGCCCGGACTACCTATCCAGTTACCACGGCGTACCCTCGCTGAGGAGTCCGGATGAATCCTGTTGCTGACTTTGATTTCGGCGTCACTGCCCTGGCTCAGCAGTTCCATCAGGACTGGCCAAGTGAGGGGGCGCCGATGGATGTTGCTATTGCGTACCTAAATGGGCAGTCTGCCGCACATCTTGCGGCGCTGGCGGATGATCTCTCGTTCATGATTGAATGGAACGCGAGAGGCGACTACGCAGGAAGTATTTGGTTTGCAAGCACCATGGGGAACTATCAGTCTCGGCTTGCCGGAATGTCTAGCAAGGGTCTCCTTAGGCTGGTTCTTGGAGAATGTAACGAGAGGCTGAAGAGGGAGAGCAGGCCTCTGTCGTCTGGTTTGCGCTATAGAGAGTGCGGGGGCGAGGTGCGACGGGTAATCCAGCAACTCCATGATCGTCTGTCGGATTGCCTTATTCGATCGGGCCTCGGTGGTGCCCTTGGGGAGGGGTCGTCGGCAGCGGTGGAAGCACTCCATCAGTACGCTGACTCGGAGGCTCGGCCTGAGCTCGCATTTCGCTTCCTTCTAAGACTGCTTGTCGCTAGTAATTGCACGATCGGGCTTGCTGAGTACGAAGATCTCCGAGAGGTCGGTACGGCCATGGGCTATGGGCTTTTCTTGGTGTCCACCGTGGAATTTTTAGTCGAGTAGAAATTTGACAATTTTAAAATCCTGAACTGGCATGCCTGGGGTGTGTTCTTCGTCGGTTCGCCTAGCCTCGATCCGTCAGATGGGTTCGCTCCCTGCCTGACCGTTTCGGCTTGACCGTTTTGTCCACTAGGTTCGGGCGTGTGATCGCCACGTGTCGCTGTGGGTGCGTGAGGTCTCCGGGCTCGGGAAGCGGCTTTCTGCTGGTAGGTGCAGGATTCGGCGGGTCGGGTGGCCAGTGGTAGCAGGGTGAGGCGTTGCCAGCACAGGGTGAACGCGTCGGCCCAGGGCCAGGTCTCGGGGATCGACAGCACGCGGCGGCGGGCGTGGGTGGTGAGTCTGCCGGGCAGGTGCAGGAGTCGGTAGCGCAGGGTGCCGGGTTCGGCGTGAGCGAGGTCGGCCTGGTCGTGCAGGCCGAGCAGCCGCATCCAGGCGGTCAGGTCGGCGGCGATGTTGCAGGTCAGGACCCAGCCGCGGTTGACGGTCCAGGCTTTCGACGGCAGGTTGCGCAGTCCCATGGCCTTGGCATGCCGGACTTGATCTTCTACTCCAGCGTGAGCACGATGCAAAGCGTCGAGCCATTGCGGCTGGTGCGAGCCGGGCACCCCCGCGATGCGCGTGATGTTGGTGGCCACGATCTGGTAGCGCCAGCCGGTGCGTTTCTCCAGCTCGGTGAGGTTCTTGACGTGTCGGGCCGACGGCTTGGTACGTCGCACGAGCAGTCGCAGGGTGCCGGTCCAGCCGGCGAGCCGGGTGTTGAGGCCGGTCAGTTCCGCGACGTGTGCGTCGCTGGTGGCGGTGCCGTCCTGGTGGAGGCTGTCGGTCCAGGCGTCGGCGGGCAACCGGTCGATCGCGGTCTCGTCAGCCGCCGTGATCGTCCAGCCGACGGTGAACCTCACGCTGCGCCATACCCGGTTCATCTGTTCGAGGTGCTCAAGAAGCTCGTGAGTGGCGCCGGCGCCGTCGACGCGGATCAGCAGCTTGCGCCGGTAGGCGACCGGGAGCTGCGATCGCGTCACCGAGGACCCGGATGTGGTCAGCGACCGTGTTCGATCCGGCGTTACCGGATCGCAGCAGCATGGCCAGGTGTCAGCGCTCACGAAATTCCCCACCTGTAGCGGTCTGACGCTCACGTAATTCGGTTCTGGCGATGATCTTGTGGTCCGGGGCGTTAGGCGCTGAGCAGGATTCGGCGGCGTAGGAGATCGAAGCCGGCCCTGCCATACATTGATCGTTTTATGGTTTTGATTCTGTTCACGGCGCCCTCGACCGGGCCGGAGCTCCAGGTCATGGTCAGGCCGGCGGTGACTGCGTCCAGGTCGCGGCGTAGGCCGGTGACCAGGGAGTGCAGGGCGGGCAGGTTGTCGGCCTGCACCCGCAGCATCCAGTCGGGCAGGCGGTCGCCGCGGTGTTTGTTCATGAGGTCGGCGAAGTCGCGGACGTGGCCGGCGACGGCCTGCAGCTCGGGACAGCTGGCGAGTACGTCGGTGAGTTGGGTGTGTTGGTCGGGGGCCAGGTGCTGCGGGTTGGTCATGATCCATCGGGTGATGTGCCGGGGTTTCGGGACCGCTGGCCGCATCGGCTGCGGTGCGGCGGGGGCGGCTGCCCGCAGGGGGTGGAGCCAGCGGCGGATGGTCTGGACGCTGCCGGTGAACCCGAGTGCGGTCAGCTCGGCGTGCAGGACGGCGGCGTTGGTGACGCCGGCGGCGAACCGGCTGGTCAGGTGCTGGGTGTGGCCGTCGAGCAGACTGGTCCGGTTGACGGCCTTGGCCAGGAGTTCGTCGAGGCTGGTGGCGCGGGCGAAGCGGCGCACGGTGGTGCGGTCCAGCTCGAGCTGCCGGCAGATCTCGGCCAGAGAGGCACCGTCGGCCAGCAGTTGCTGCACCGCGGTGTAGCGCTCGCGGGTGCGCACGACCAGTGACCGTTCACGACCGCACACGTCGAGCGACCCGTCCGGCTCAGCAGCCGGAGCTGCTGGTTCTGGCTCTGCGGCCGGTTCGGCGTCGCAGGCGGGCTGCGGCCCAGCATCGGGAACCGGGCTCGTGGCCTGGCCGGCTTCGAGGGTCATCGCGGCCCGCACACAGGCATGATGCGCGGTGACGGTCTTGTCCACGGCTTCGCCCACGTTGTGCCAGATGTGCCATCTGTCCGCGACTTGGATTGCATCTGGTGCACCCGCACGGGCGCCTTCCGCATAGGCGCCGGCCCGGTCCCGACAGATGATCTCCGCCCCGGGATGCTCCCGCAGCCAGACGGCGAGGGGGTCGGCGTCGCGACCTGGTAGTACGTCGACCGGCCGGTGGGTGTCCATATCCAGCAGCACGGTGCCGTAGACGTGGCCCCGACGCAGGGCGAAATCGTCGACGCCGAGCGCAGTGACCGTGCCCGGCTGCGGCAGCGGTGCCGCGCGCAGCAGGCCGAGCAGAGTGTCCCGGCCGACCGGCATGCCCAGCTTGCGAGCCAGCCGAGCGCCTGGTCGACCGGCCAGAGCGACTCCGATCACGGTCAACGCCGCCCGCAACGGCGGGCTGTATCGGGAGTGCGGGCTGGTCAGGCCTGGAATCTGTTCGACGAACGTGACCCGAGCACAGACGGCCTCGCGGCAGACGAGCCGCCGCACGAGCAGCCGGATCACGACCGACCGCCCGGCAAGGGCGGTGTCGGCCAGCCGCCGGTGGTAGCGGCCGTGCACCCGCGCCGATTCGGTACCGCAGTCCGGGCAGGCTACCCGGTCCCGGCCCGAGCGGGCCTCGATCACGATCCGGCCGTCGGCCTCGTGGATCCCGTCGATCGTGACCTCCGCCAGATGCGGCAACAGCCGCTCAAGATCGCACCGCGGTCAAGTATCAGAGTCCACACCAGACAGAGGCCGACACGCCGACACCGACCACCACAAGATCATCGCCAGAACCGAATTACGTGAGCGCCGACAGCCAGGCACTCCGACGTATTGGCACACCAGGCGCCAAGCGGGTGGAAGCCATAACCCTTCTTGAAGGTGGCCGCCGCGCCCTGCTTGTCGCTGTGAGCGGTGATCAGCGTGGCGTCCAGATCGATGACCACCCACCCGGTCAACAGCTTGCCGGCCACGCTCAGCCATGGAAAGCCTTGCGGGCGGCGGGCCAGCAGCGCCCACACGTGAGCGCGGACCTTCGCCCGCGCGGTGCCGATCCGTTTCAGTGTCTTCTCGTCGAGGCCGGCCAGGGTCCGCCGGACGGTCGCCTCCGACGGCCGGCCACCGAAGACCAGGCCCTGATGGGCGAGCAACGCAATGTCGGACATGCTCGTGGCGCCGAGCACGATCACGACCGCCAACGAGATCAGAACCGTGCCGCGATCCCACCAGCCAGGACCATTACCGCGCGGCAGCACCTGGTTCAAACCCCTGGTCAGACCGGTCCGATCAGCGCATTTACGCAGCAAGACCGCGCCCGCGTGCCCGACCAGGCCCTTCCCGTCCGAGCTGACGATCAGCCGCTGATCCCATCCACTACTCTTACTCACCAGAAAGGTGCACCCTGCTCTGCTGTGGACATGGCGTAGACACCCACATCCTTGCAGGCCAGGTGCACCTTTCGCTTACCGCCCTCGATCAGTCAAATCCCCTCTGAATAGGGGAGGTTGAGTTGATCGGTTGAGCGTGGGCTGCTGTCCACTGTGGCGGTAGCGGCTGTCATGATCGTGGTGTGCAGCCGGACCCGCGACCTGACTCGATGGAGCAGCTTGTCGCGGTGGTCACCCAGTTGCAGGCTGAGGTGCAGCGGCTGCGGGTGGTCAACGAGCAGTTGCGTGCCCAGAACGCCGTGCTGCGTGCCGAGAACGCCGTGCTGCGGCGTCGGCTGGGGATGAACTCGTCGAATTCCTCCATGCCGCCGTCGTCGGACGGCTTGGCCCGCCCGCGTCCGCAGCCGGGGGCGAAGGCCGGCGGTCGGCGGCGAGGTAAGCAGCCCGGGGCGCCGGGGTCGACGTTGCGGCTGGCCGAGGATCCGGACCGGGTGGTGCAGCACCGGCCGGACCGGTGTGCCGGTCCGGCTTGTGGCGCCGATCTGGGTGATGGCCGCGAGTACGGGCGGCAGCAGCGGCAGGTGCTCGAGCTGCCCGATTGTCGTCCGGTGGTGGTCGAGCACCAGCTGATCGCGGTGCAGTGTGCCGAGTGTGCGCAGGTCAGCGAGCCGGTGGCACCGGCTGTGGTGACGGGCCGGGTGCAGTACGGCACCGGTGTCAAAGCCGCCGCGGTCTACGCGCGGGCCGCGCAGTTCCTGCCGTTCGCCCGGGTCGCCGGGCTGCTGGGTGATCTGCTCGGAGTCCGGGTGTCGACCGGGTTCGTGCACCAGGTCGTCGGCGAGGCGGCCCGCAGGCTCGGGGGCGTTCGTTTCCCGGACCGCGGCGTTGCTGCACGTCCAGCAGGTGCTGCACGCCGACGAGACCCCGGCGAGGGTCGGCGGCGGCTTCAAGTACGTGCACGTGGCCTGCACCCCTGAACTGACCTTGTTCCACGTCGGTGGCCGTGGCAAGGCCAACATCGACGCCGGAGGCGTGCTGCCCGGGTTCACCGGCACTCTGGTCCGGGACGGCTACGCCCCTTACCGGCACCTGACCGACGCCGATCACGCCTGGTGCGGGGCACACCTGATCCGCGACCTGTGCGGTGTGCACGAGTCCGACCTGGCCGGGCAGCAGTGGGCCGAGGTGATGGCCACGACCCTGCTGGCGGCCAAGAAGACGACCGAGCAAGCCACCGCAGCCGGCCGAGACGCGCTGTCGGCCGACGAGATCAGTCACTTGCGGGCCTGTTACGCCGGGGCGCTGGCCTACGGCCGCGAGCAGAACCCGCCCGATCGTGACGGCAAGCTGTCCAGGGCCGGGACGCTGATCGAACGCTTCGCCACCCACCGCGACATGATCCTGCGGTTCAATGTCGACCTGGCCGTGCCGTTCACCAACAACCAGGCCGAACGCGATCTGCGTCCGGTCAAGCTCCAGCAGAAGATCTCCGCGACCTGGCGCACTCTGCAAGGCCTGGCCGACTTCGCCACCCTGCGTTCCTACCTGTCCACCGCCACCAAACACGGCAAGGACGCCCTCGACGTGCTCGAACAGCTATTCACCACCGGACCATGGCTGCCGGAACCGGCAATCTCAAGCTGAATACGTACGCAAGGGACTCCCGGACTGAAGGGCTTAAACCATGGTAGAGATCACGTGGGGCGACAGTGCCGGCGAGACGGCAGCCGTTTCCGTCGACGAATTGAAAGGCAGGCTGATCGAGCTGGATCGGCTTGCTGTGGAGCGACCATTCATTGTCGATGTGACAATCGACAGCGGCGATACAATAAGCATTGCACTGGGTCGGGAAACGTCGGTTCTTAACTATATCTCGGCCTCAAAAATGCCTCCTTATCTTGTGAGTAAAGGTGGATCGCCGGCGCCCGACGCTGGCGTTGTCAGGTTCGGCTATTTCGGTTCAATGACAGAATTTCCGAATTGGCAAGCCATACCTAGGAGTGATGCATTGGAGGCGGTGTGCAGTTTTGTGGCTGCTGGAACTTTGCCGGAAAATGTTCTGTGGATTGAGGTATGACTCGCTCGCTGTTGAGTAAGCTCGAATTGCGGGGGTGGCGTTCTGCGTAGTGTATATCCAACAATGAAGTCAGGAGCCTCCGAGTCCCCACGAAAGGGCACTCATTGCGGTTGCTATCCCACGGCCCCGGCGTTGTTCCGGATTGAGGGGTTCTGTCCGTGTTGAGAACCGGACGAGGGGCGAGTTGCGGGACGAGCGCGACTCCTGATGATCTTTCGGGTGTCTAGCCTCGAAGTTCATCGTTGGAGTCGCGCTCGTGATGTCATCCTCCCTGATCGACCCTGTTGTTGACCACCTCGCCGACATGGCGTTGTGGGAGGCCGAACTCTCTGCGGGTTCGGCGCCGGCCGATCCGCTGCAGGTGGTGTCCCCGCTGGTGGCACGGTTGCGGCAGGTACCGGATCCGCGCCGGCTGCGCGGGTTGCGTCATCCGCTGCTGGTGATCCTGGTCTTGACCGCGTGCGCCACTCTCGTGGCCGGTAACGACAGCCTGACCGCGATCCGGCAGTGGGCGTCGCGGACCCCGCAGGACGATCTGCACCGTCTCGGGGCCCGCCGCAACCCGTTGACCGGCCGCTGTCTGGTACCTAGTGAACGCACGTTCCGGCGGGTCCTGGCCGCCGTGGACGGTGACGCCCTCGACACGGCGACCTGCGGCTATGCGGCCGACGTCGCCCGTGGCGACGCCCCTGCCCCGCACCTTCCCGCCGCCACCGGCGAGCCTGCCGAGCGGGAGCAACGCCGCGCCGCGTCCCGGGCGGTCACCCACCCGGCACCGGCCGGGTTGCTGCCCGCCGCCGCGATCGACGGGAAACTGCTACACGGCACCCGCACCGCGACCGGGCAGGTGTTCCTGGTCGCTGCGGTCACCCACGAGAAGGCGGTGATCCTGGGCCAGCGGCAGGTCGCCGACAAGCGCGGCGAGACCACCGTCACCGAAGATCTGCTCGCACCGCTGGACGTGTCCGGGATGCTGCTCACCCTGGACGCTCTGCACACCAGCAAGAAGACCGCCCGGCTGATCACCGGGCCACTGAACGCCCACTACCCGCTGATCCTGAAAGGTAATCAGCCCCTCGCGCTGCAGGCCGCCCAGGCGCTGCTGTCCGGCAGCGACACCGAGTTCGCCGACCGCACCGACATCGACTCCGATCGTGGACATGGGCGCACCGAACGCCGCACAATCCGCGTCGCCGCCTGCGACGACACCCTGTTCCCCGGCGCCCGGCAAGTGTTCCGGCTACGCCGCGATACCGGCGGCCTCGACGGGCAACGCACCAGCAAACAAATCATCTACGGCATCGCCAGCCTTGACCCCGAGCAAGCCGGCCCACAGCACCATGTATGCCGCGAGCATGAATTCCGAGACGGCCGATGGCATAATGGAGATCGTGGAGCAGCTCTCTGTTGATGAAGATGAGACGGTGAAGCCCGCGGCAGAAGAGCTTCGCAATTTGTTATCCGAAGGGCTGTGAGGCTTATTCAGCGAGCATTCGGTAGAAGTGAAGGCCAATTACGCAAGAGATGGTTTCAGTGAAGGTCTTCAGTGGGCGGCGGTAGTCGGTATGCATGATTCGCCAGGTCTTGAAGTTGGCGATCACCTGTTCAACAATCCACCGAATCTTGTTGACCTATCGATTGTATTCCTTCTGCCACTCCTTAAGATCCCCTCCCTGGGGCTTCTTGTATGGAGTGAGCATGTCGTTGCCGACATATCCTTTGTCGCCCGTCCAGTTCGCCACGGCCGTTTCAACATCATCTTGTGAGGCCGAGGATGGTGAATGGCCTGGTCATGTTGCGGTTGGCCCATCGGGTGGCTTCGGTGATGTCTGTGCGGCCGGCGAGGCGTAGGGCGTTGATGGCGAGGTTGCGGAGGGAGGCCAGGACGCGGGGTCCGGAGCGGGTGCGGACGCGGGAATGGTCCTCGCGGTAGTAGGTGTCCCGAATCCAGTGCAGGGACTCGATGGCCCACTGGCTGCGGTTGAACGTGGCGAGGTCGGCGGGGCCGGCCTGGTCGGGGGTGTGGCTGGCGATCCCGAGTTGCGCCGCCGCGGTCTGCTTGCCGTTGCTGTGAGTGACGTAGCGTTCGATCAGCCAGCCCTGGCGGACGTGCGGGAACGGCAGGCCGGGCGGGGCGGGCAGGACGCGAATGGTCAGGCGGGTCGTCCGGCCGTGCCCGGTGTCGGTGCGGTGGTGGGCGATCGGGGTGGCGGCCCAGGGCAGGGCGTTGATCGCATCGAAGAGGGCCTGCCGGTTCTCTTTCACCGGCAGGACGAACTGGCCGCCGCGGGAGCAGATCAGGGCGCCGGTGGCTTTGACGGTGTGCAGCGCGTCCGCGGTCACGGTCACCCCACGCAGATCCAGGGTCCCCAACAGGGCTCGGGCGGTGGCCGGTTCGCTGCCCTTCGCACCATCGGTCGGCGCCTGCGCGACGACCACAGCGGCCGCACCGGGTGGTGCCGGGCCGGCCAGGGCGGACAGCAGGTGCAGCTGATCACCGTCGGCGTCGACGGCGCCGCGGACGGTCTTACCGTCCAGACGCGGCTGCATCTCCACCCCAGGCGCCGGGGACGCCTGAGTGGTGGTCCATTCGGCGATCACCGCGTCGAGAACATCCGCGTCGCTGTCCGTGCAGACCCGCCAGATCGTCGAGCGTGACGGCAACCCCACCGGCGGGCGGGCCCCGACCCGCAGATACAAGCTCCGCATCACCTGCGCCGGGACGTCCGTGACCCAGCCCGCCATTGCCGTATAACTCTTCGACCCCGCTACCGTCGCCGCGGCGGCCAGCGCGAGAACAACCGCGACGGGCCGATCACGGCCCTGCCCTGATCGGCCGTCACCCACCGTCGGCAACAACTCCAGCAGACCATGACACGAATGCGTGAACGACACGCCCCCGCCCGACGGCAGGCACGATGGATCGACAGCGGGAATGACAGACTGCAACACGACGAAGCTCCGGGTGGATCAGATCCTTGAGAAGACCTCGTCCCAACGGTCACATCGATCTTGAAACGGCCGTGGGTTGATGGTTTAGGAGGGGGTTTTTGCACGCGGATATTATCGTTGATGCGGTACGTAGATGGTGTGATTCCGAATTCTCATCCGCGGTTCGGGATTCGGGAATCAACAACTTCGAGAGTTCGTTGGCATCTGTTCAAGCGGTTCGTGTGATCTACCTTAGGCGTCAGCGTGATCTTCAACCGGACTCTGCTCTCGCGGACCAGGTGGCTGGTATTCTTGAGTCGCTTGATAAGTTCGATGGTGATTCTTTTAGGATGATCCGTTTTGATACTAATGACGGTCGCAAAGGAATCGCTATTGCGACCGATTCTGAGGTGCCCGTATATGCTTTCCCTATTTTGGTGAACGCGGGATGAGGGCTTTTCTTGGCAAGTCTGCTATTCGATGATGGCTGTTCAGGTGCTGAGCTTTTCGAGGCTCACTCGCTGTGTAGCCAGCCCACGAACATCGCCGTTGCCGCAGGCGCAGGGCGATGCCCGGGAGTGGGTCAGCCAGCGTTGCTCTGATGCTGATCCCGATGCCGGAACGAAATCGCGGTGACGCCGATATTGCCGGCGCCACCGCGTTGAGTATTCGGTACTCAGTACCGGAACCCCGCCACCAGCGCATTCAGCTCGCTCGACATCCTTGCCAGTTCCCCGGTCGCCTGCCGGGTCTCCGCCACCCCGCGGCTCGTCGTCTCCGCCGCCTGGGCGACCGCCGTGATGTTCGCGGCGATGTCGTTCGTGCCGCCGGCAGCCTCACTCACGCTGCGGTTCATCTCCGCCGTCGTCGCCGTCTGCTCCTCCACCGCGGACGCGATCGTCGTCTGGAAGTCGCTGATCCGGGCGATCACCGCGGAGATCTGCGCGATCGCCGCGACCGCACCCGTCGTATCCGCCTGAATCGCCTCGACGCGCTTGCCGATGTCCTCGGTCGCCCGCGCCGTCTCCTGCGCCAGGTCCTTGACCTCGGACGCCACCACCGCGAAACCCTTGCCCGCATCCCCGGCCCGCGCCGCCTCGATCGTCGCGTTCAGTGCGAGGAGGTTCGTCTGCGCCGCGATCGACGTGATCACCTTGATGACGTTGCCGATCTCCGCCGATGACTCGCCCAGCTTGCTCATCGTCTGCGACGTGACCGCGGTGATGGTGACCGCCTCCGCGGCCACCCGCGCGGCTTCGGCGGCGTTCTGGGAGATCTCGCGGATGGACGCGCCCATCTCCTCGCCGCCGGCCGAGACCGTCTCGACGCTGCGGGACACCTCGTCAGCCGCGGCCGAGACGGCCTTGGCCTGGACGGATGCCTCGGTGGCGGAGTCGGCGATCTGGGCGGCGGTGCTGCTCATCTGCTCGGCGGCGCTGGCCAGCGAGGTGGCGGAACCGTCGATGGTCTTGACCGTGCGGCGCAGGTTGTCGACGGCGGTGTCCAGGGCGGCGGCCATCTGGCCGGTCTCGTCCCGGGACGTCACGCCGGTCGTGCCGGTCAGGTTGCCCACGGCCAGGCCCTCGGCGACTGCCTTCACGCTCACCAGCGCACGCACGATGCGGCGGGACACGATCACGCCGAGGCCGAGCGCCACGACGGCGCCGACGATCATCACGATGATGGAGGTGAGGCGGCCGGAGGTGTAGCCGGCGGTGGCGGCCTCCGCCTTGGCGGCGGCGTCGGCGGTCTCGGCGGCGTCGAGTTCGGCGAGGTTGGAGTCGACCTCTTTCATCAGGGGGCTGACGTTCGCGTCGCGGATGGCGGCCCAGGTGGCCACGTCGCCGGCTTCGGCGGCGGGGAGCAGGTCGGTCTCGGCGACGGTCAGATACTGCTCCCAGGCCGCGTCGAGGTCGTCGATCGTGTCGGGGCTGCCGGCCGGGTCGCCGTCGCGGTAGCCGGCCATCGCGGTGGCGTACGCGTCGGCGTGCTCCTCGAACTCGGTGGCGTACTTCTCGCGGTCCGCGGTGGTTCGGGAGATCGCTTCGTTCGCGGCGGCCAGGCGGGCCTTGTAGATCTCCGACTTGATCTCGCCGACCGACCTGATGTTGGCGACGCTGCTCTGGTAGATCCGCTCGGCGGACTGCGCGGTCTCGTGCAGCTTCAGCAGTCCGACGCCGCCGACCGTGACGGCGGCCACGACTCCGGCCACGGCCGTGGTCAGGATCTTCTTGTTCAGGCTCATATCGTCGAACCGGTTGCGCCGGGACGAATCCATGTCGATGCCTCCAGGCATGGGACAGACGTGCAGGGGGATGCCTGTGCCCTATCGCCCCGCACACCCCGGATCCGAGCGGAAACCCCGGAGACCCCGCACACACGCCCGGAGACCGCGAACACACCGCAACAGACCCGAACCCACCCGGCCGCCCCGAATCCACCGCGCCGCCCCGAACGCATCCGGGCTGCCGCGAACGCATCCGGCGGGGTCGAATACGCCCCGGAGACCCCGCAGCCACGCCCGGAGACCGCGAACACACCCCAACGCCCCGAACCCACCCGGCCGCCCCGAATCCACCGCGCCGCCCCGACCGCATCCGGCGGCGTCGAACGCATCCGGCTGCCCCGAACGCATCCGGCTGCCCCGAATCCACCGCGCCGCCCCGAACGCATCCGGGCTGCCCCGAACGCATCCGGCTGCCCCGAACGCATCCGGCTGCCCCGAACGCATCCGGCGGCGTCGAATACGCCCGGAGACCCCGGACGCGACCCGCAAGAGCCGTGAGCACGATCCGCCCCAAGAGGCCCGACTACGACCCCCACAAGCCCCGGACACCGAAGAGCCGGTCAGCCCGTCTCCACGATCCGCCGCAGTGCGCGCAGCGCGTAGTGGGTCCGCGACTTGACCGTCCCGACCGGCACGTCCAGCGCCTCGGCCAGCTCCGGCTGCGACAACCCCTCATGAAACAACCCCACCAGCACGGTACGGTGCGTCCGGCTCAGCCGTGGCAACGCGCGCCGCACGGTCTGCGCCGCCACCACCGCCTCCGCCGCGTCGCCGTCGGACGGCAGCCGGGACAGGTCCACCGCCCCGACCTCCACCGGGCGGTTGTTGCGCAGCCGGACCACGTCGATGGTGACCCGCCGCGCCACGATGAACAGCCACCGCCGGCGCGGCTCCCACCCGTCCGGCAGGTGGTCGACGTGCCGCCACGCGCGCAGCATCGTCTCCTGCAGCAGGTCCTCGGCCTGTAGCCGGTCCCCGTTCGCCAGCCGCATCAGGAACTTCATCAACGACTCCGCGTGCTCGGCGTACAGCTCCGCGATGAGCGTCTTCCTACCGTCGTCCGTCGCCACAGCGCCCCTCCCCAGGATCGGTGGCAGCCTAGGGAGGGGTACTTGACGAACTCTTGAGATCGGCTAACCGCCGTGGGTCAGCGTCTCCCACGCCACGAACAGGTTGTTCGTCCCGGCCGGCCGGCCCTGTGCGACGAGTTCGCCGGTGCGCTCGCCGCCGAGCGCCGCGTGGCCCACCTCGAGGACCGGCCCGAGGCCGAGCGTGACATTCCCGCCGCACAGGCTCTCCGGGACGTCCGCACCCAGCTGGTACGCGGCGTGCAGTTCCATCGCGGCGCGCACCCTCTCCCCGTACCGTGGCCAGAGATCTTGACCTTGAATGCGTGCGGTCTCCAGCACGTGCGTGATCGCGGAGAGGCCGTATCCGGTGTGCGTGAAGTCGCGGCACGTCTCCTGGGAGAGGCCGTCGGCGAACGTCCGCTGCCCGTGCCAGTCTGCCTCGCCGCACCGTGCGACGCTCACCGGCGCCGGCCCGTCCGACGTGAGGTACAGGTAGGCGGGCACCCGCTCCGCGAACATGGCCATCGCCCGGTCGTAGTTGAACCGGTCGTCCAGGAACACCGAGATTCCCACCGCGGCCTCGATCATGCTGAGTTCCCAGTTGCCGTTGCTGCAGGAGCCGTCGATCACCCGCGGCAGATATACCGTACGGAGCATGGTCGCGAACCGGTCCACCTCCGGCCACTCGACGCCGCCATAGCGGATGATCTCCGCCGCGCGCGGCCAGACCGAACCGGCCCACCCGGCCTGTAGCGGCGCGTTGCTGTTGCTGTGTTCCGAGAGCACCGCCGACCACGCGTCCATGATCTCGATCGCCTTCGCGGCGTACCGGTCGTCGCGCGTGACATACCAGGCCAGCGCCAGCGTGTACGCCGCGATCGCGTCCTCCCGCTCGTCCGTGCACCCGTTGTTCGGCCGCGAGTACGACCCGCACTCCACGGTCGCGCGCGGCTTCGGCGTGCGGCTCAGCGACGCGTACCGGCTGGCCATCATGTCCTCGTAGGCCGCCGTGGACACCCGCGAGCGCACCAGCTCCAGCCGTTCCGCGTCCACCAGCACGCCGGGATGCACGAACCCGCCGGGATCCGCTTCCGTGAAGGAATCGATCTCGAACGGCAGCCCGTAGACCTCCCAGCGCAGCGGTGGCTCCAGGTCGAGATTCCCGTCCCGCAGGAACACGCGCTGCGCCGTGTCGACCCTGCTCGTGTCGTGGTGCGCCGCCTCCGACCGCATCGCCGCGACCCGCGCGTCCAGGAACGCCTCCAGATAGGCCGTCTCGTCGCCGCCCCGCGACGGCGGGTCCGCGACCTCCAGCGCGGCCTCCCGGATGTCGCCGAGCCCGGCACCCGGCCCGTGCGTCACGATCGCGTCGTAGTAGGCGAACTGCCCGAGCGCGCGCAGCCCGTCCTCGCGCGCCTGCGCGACCGCCGGCCCGAAGTACGTCTCGTCCCGTTCCGCGTCCTGCGCCGCCCGGAACACCGGATCCGCCGCCGCCGCCCGCCACGCCTCGGCGAACCCGGGGTCGAGGCCGTCGTGCGAGTCCGTGCCGTTCACCGCGCGCATTGCCGGAAGGTACTCCGCGAGGCCGTTCTCCGGCGCCGCCTCGGTGTACCGCTCGACCACGTCCAGCATGTCGCCGGTGCCGGAGCAGAAGCCGATGATCCCCGCGGTGTAGCCGCGCCCGTCCCCGATGTCCTCGATGTAGCCGTACTGCTCCTCCCACTCCAGCGACGAGTTCTCCGCGCTCGACACCAGCCGCATCGCCACGTCCTTCAGCGCCGGATCGTCCAGATCCGCGACCGCGGCCACCGCACCGTCCCGCGCGACCGCCACGAACGCGACCGGCCCCAGCACCAGCGCCACGGCCAGCCCGGCCAGTAGCGCCCTCCTCCGAAAAGTATTCACACCCGTCACCAACGGACCGGCCCGGAACCCGGCTCACGGCCGAAGATCAAGAGCATGCAGAGGCGGATTTCCCGCTTCCGGCGTGGTCGCCTTCCGAGTGCTCCCGCGGGCACCGGTCGTCGCTGGCGCTCCTCCCTGCCGGTTGGGTGGGCGGTCCGCGAAGACCCGGCCGGTCGGCCGTAAGCCCGGCCGGTCGGCCGGAAACCCCGGTTGAGCTGGGGAGACGTGGGTACTCGGGCGGCGTGGCGGCGTGGTAGGCGCCGCCCGGACACGGGGGAACAGACATCATGCGAATCGCTTCCACGCTCACCGCCGCGCTGCTGGCCGGTGCCGTGCTCGTCACCGGCGGGCCCGCGGCCGCCACGCCCGCCACTTCCGCCGCGCCGGGGGAGGCGTGTGCCGAGGACGTGAAGTACCTGGTCCGCGCGCACCGGGGGAACCTGGCCGAGCAGGCGGCCGGCCGGGCCGCGCTCGCCGAGTCCGCGGACGAGCGGGTCCGGCACATCGCGGCCATGCTGGTCCAGGACCACGCGCGTATGGACCGCACGATCACCTGGCTCGCCGGCGAGCACGGGCTGATGCTGCCGCCGAAGCCGAACCAGAAGCAGCGCGACGACCTGGCCGCGGTCATGGCCGCCGACGACGCGGCGTTCGACGCGGCGTGGCTCGCCATGCAGGAGAAGGCCCACCTGCAGTCGCTCGACTTCATCAACCGCGAGCTGGCCGGCGGCTGCGCCCCGGCGGTCCGCGAGGCCGCGACGTCCGCCGCCCCGAAGGTCGCGGCCCACCTCGCCATGGTGCGCGCCGCCCTCGATCCGCGCGACTGACCCGCCACGCCGGATCGTGCGGCGACGCGCGGCCCGGCGTCGCGATGAACTCACCACGCCGCGCCGGGCAGCCATGCGCGGCCCGGCCCGGCCCGGCGTGGTGGGCGAGGTGGTGCCGGCCGAGTGGTGCGACCGCCGGCGGGCGCTCGCCCCCACGCTGCGGCGCCTGATGACCGGCGTCCGCCGACCCGGCGGCCGCCGGCGGCACGTGATTGCCGGATTCCACACGCCACCGGCGGCCGCGGGCGTCTTCCCGCGGCTCTCGCTCGACAAACGGTGCGTTCCATCACGTGGCCGGATGCATTCGATGAGATGGCGCCCCTCAGGCGACCGATCTTCACCTCGTCGCGCTGATCATCGTCGAGGGCTCGGTGTCAACCTGGGGGAATTGGATGGTGAGGCCGTGCTTGCGCTCCAGCTCGCGGATGAGTGGCGTCAGCTCCTGCCGCAGCCGGCGCGCCTGATCCGCCCGATCCGCCAGAAGGCGTTGCCGGCTGTCGAGGCGCAAGGGTTCCCGGACGGCTTCGATCGGCCGCATGCAGGTCGCGTAGGCGGTCGCCAGAGACGATGTGACGGCGCCGTCGGCCGCGGCCCGGGACTGCGCGTCGGCGATCTCGAAGAACGACTCCTCGCTGTCGGCCCGCACCTCGTGCTCGTGGAAGCAGGCTCCGAGGTCGCGGTAGGCGGCCTGGACGTCGGCCGACGCGTTGACGGTGGAGAGAGCCTTCAGCCACTCGATGTGCAAGGGCTCGGTGAGCGACCTGAGCGGCCTGG
Organism: Catenuloplanes nepalensis; assembly: GCF_030811575.1. Taxonomy (GTDB): domain Bacteria; phylum Actinomycetota; class Actinomycetes; order Mycobacteriales; family Micromonosporaceae; genus Catenuloplanes; species Catenuloplanes nepalensis. The sequence goes on from NZ_JAUSRA010000001.1 coordinate 2,658,790, forward strand.
TCGCCGCCTCGGACTCCTCCTGGCACGTCGCCGCGAACCGATCAGAGCTCGCCATCGGCAGGGGCTGCTCGGCCGGCACTCCGGACGGTGCCCCGCTGTTGAAGCCGTGCTGAGCGATGAACTCCAGGTCGGGGACGTCGTAGAGCCTGATGAACAAGGGCGGAGGGTGGTCGGGCGGGCGCAGGCCGTGGGTGGCGTAGCAGTCCGCGGCGACCTTCTGCGCGACGGCCTGCTCGAACGCGTCCAAACCCTGCGCGCCCCGCGTCTCGGCGCCCGTGGCGGGCAGCACGAGGGAGACGACGTCGGCGGGGAACGCCTGCGTGACACCGGGCGGATCGGTCACCGCGTCCTGGCCGGTGGCGCCCGCATCCGGCCCGGAACAGGCCGAGGCCACGACCAGGACGACCGACAGGATGTGCAGCAGCCCCGGTTTCGGGTGGCTCACGGATCTCCCCAGATCGGGCACCGATCGGCCCGGCGCCGTGCGGCACCGGGCCGAAGGTGACTCAGCTCAGTGCTTGACCCGGACGGTGTCGCCACCGTCGAAGTAGCTCGCCACGGACATCGCGGTGCCGTCGTTCACATCCGAGAGCAGGACCACGTCGTTGTGCGCGCCGTCGTTCATGGAGATGTAGCCACGCGTGCCGGTGACCCACGAGCCGCCACTGCGGTACATGCCGGCGTACCGGTCGTTCGCGAGGACGGTCTTGTCGTCGGTGTTGATGACGTTGAGGTCGTTGCAGGTCCCGTTGAACTTGTAGACGGTGTTACCGGGCGCCCGGAAACCGGTGGTGATGGTGTTGGTGGTGCAGGCGAGTGCGCCCAGATCGTCGGCGAGTGCCGGAGTGCCCTGCAGGACGGTGGCGGTCGTGGCGACGAGTGTCACCATCAGAATGGCAGCCTTTTTCATGCTTTTCTCCCCCGTGGAGCACGAAGGCCTACCGGCCCCCGTGTGTGTGCTGATGGATGCGTGTCGATGCTAGGGCATCGCCGGTAGCCCTGCAACAAGGTCGACACGCCGTCCACTGTGCCTTCTCCAACGTGCCGAGGGCCTCGCCTCGCGTCGCCGACGGGTGTTCGTCGCGTGCTGTGGTTCCTGCCCGGACGCGCCGGGTGGCAGGCGCGTCGCGGGACGCGCCCACGGCGGAAGCCGCGTCGTTGGTGGGCCGGCCACCGATGAACGTGCAGGGAGGAGCGCCAGCGACGACCGGTGCCCGGCACCGGTCGGCCGCAGGCGGCCTCCCTGCACGTCGAGTGGGCGGCCGACCTATGCTCCCCGCCCGACGCCCCACCCCACCGCGCAACGCGACCCAACCGCGCAACGCAACGCGACGCGACCCGCTCACGCTGCCAGTCAACCGGAGCCGTGATCGAGGCGTCCCCCACGTCGTTAGAACGACGTGGGGGACGCCTCGATCTTCGTCTTGGGTTTCGGGCCACGACGGGGCCGACAGGGAGGAGCGCCAGCGACCGGTGCCCAATGCCACTTGGCTTGAGTCGACCACGGATTCCTGCCTGCGCGTCCCGAAGCGCCCCGCCCACGTCCGCGCGACGCCCGCCGGCCCTCCTCTGTCGCCCGCACCCCGCGGACTGACTCTGTTGCCCAGCCCTTTTCGGGCCGGGAAGCGCGAGCTGACCCGGCCCGCTCGCGGCAACCGGGCGCTGCCCGCCCGAAATATCGCTACATCCCACCCTCCGGCGCGGACCACAGACTCGCGAGACGGCACCGCCGGCCTGAGTGATCAATCAGGTGAGCAAAAAGTAGATCAAAAATCGAAGTTGATCGCTTTTTTGCTCACCTGATTGATCACTCAGACGCCGGGCCCGAGGCCGTCAAGATCTCCCGGCCCCGCCAGCAGGACGCGTGCCCGCCTCATCGGGAGATTTCGGGCACAAGGCGCCCGGGCCCTCACCGGACGGGGGCCGACCCTGCCCGCCGCCGGCGGCGTTCCGGCGCCCGGAGACCGCGCGCGATTCGCGTACCGACAGCGAGCGGGCCACGCAAACCGGATCGGGCTGAGAGCATTCCCGCTGGTCACGGGAGTGCGGCCGTACCGCAGCTTCCTTCAAGATCAAAATAGGCCAAGTGGCATTGGACCGGTGCCCGCTCCGAGCATGCGGTCTGCACCGGGCCGGAAGCGGGAAATCGTCATCGAGCTCTTGGTTCTTGCTCTTGCGGGTCTTCCTCGCGTGCGGATTCCCGTGGGGATCTCCGGGGCGAGTGACGGTTGCCGATGTGGTGGGGACCCCGGGGCGGCGGCTATTGTCGGATTTCCATACAGTGGCCGGATGGAGAGCGACGCGGTGCGGGTGAGGCTCCGGGTGCAGGGCGACGACCCCGACGAGGTCAGGAATCTTCGATCGTGGCTGCAGCAGGAGCGTGACGTGCGCACACACGGCGACCTGCGGTACGCGGAGACGGTCGGCGGCAACGAGATGGGCGTGGGCGTCGAGATGCTCAGCCTGATCGTCGGCAGTGGACTGACGTTGGTGCAGCTGGGCCTGGCGATCGCGCAGTGGCGGGACACGCGGCGGCCGGCACCGGTCGTGACGATCAGCCGGGAGACCGACGACGGGCGGACGATCACGCTGGAGACGTCCGATCCGGATGCGGTGGCGACGGCGATGCGCGAGCTCGGCGGCTCATGAACGAGCTCGCGGGCGAATCATGGGCTCAGCGCCGACCACGGCGTTACCGCAGCCGGGCCGGAATTCCGGCATGACCCGTTCTGACCTGGCGGATCCCGGTGCCTCGCAGGTGGTGCTGATCGGTGCCACCACCTACACCCGGCTGCCGTCGCTGCCGGCCGTCGCCGGGAACGTCGCGTCGCTGGCCGAGGTGCTGCGGGACGAGTCGCTGTGGGGCATCCCGCCGGAGAACTGTCACGTGGTGCTGGACGAGGCGAGCCCGCGCGAGGTCGGCCGGGTGATCCGCACGGCCGCGGCCTCGGTCTCGGAGGGCGGGCTGCTGCTGGTCTACTACGCCGGGCACGGGCTGATCGATCCGCTCAACGGGCAGCTGGTTCTGGCGCTGGCCGAGTGCGAGCCGGAGGTCCCGGACGAGGCCGGCCTGCCGTACGACTGGATCGGCCGCGCGCTCGCCGGCAGCCCCGCGGCCCGCCGCGCGGTCATCCTGGACTGCTGCTACGCGGGTCGCGCCGACAACCTCATGTCGGCCGAGGCGGTGGCCGGCACGGACGAGGTCGCGGACGTCGCGGAGCTGGACCGGACCTGCCTGTTCGTGTCCGCGCCGTCGAACCGCCGGGCGGCCGCGCCGGAGGGCGAGCCGTACACCGCGTTCACCGGCGAGCTGCTGCGCGTGCTGCGCGACGGCATCCCGGGCGGCGACCCGGTGCTGACCATGGCGGCGATCTGGCGCAAGGTGCGCACGGCACTCACCGCCCGCGGCTTCGAGCGCCCGGAGCTGCGCGAACGCAACGCCGGCGGCAGCCTCGGCCTGGTCCGCAACGCGGCGCTGAGCAAGGAGAACCTGGTCGGCCTGGTGCTGCGTGGCGGCTCGGGCGTGGCCGACCGCGACCTGGCCGGCGGCCGGATCCTGGTGCTGGCGCACGACGAGACCGGCGCGGTCGGCATCGATCTGTTCGGCCGGCGCGCGCCGATGCCGGAGGAGTTCACGCCCGCGTGGCGGGAAGTGCTCGCGGACCAGGCCGTGCGGTACGGCGGTCCGGTCGCCCGGGACGGCTACATCGCGCTGGCCATGGTGCGCCCGCAGGCGACGCCGCCGCCGCGGTTCACGCCGATCCGGGACCGGCTGGGCGTGCTGTCGCTGGCGGCGCCGCCGGACGACCTGCGGCACACGTTCGCCTGGATCCGGGTTTTCAGCGGTTACCTGGGCTGGGCGCCGGGCGAGCTGGAGTCCTACCTCGACAGTGGTGCGCTGGTGCGTACTCAGGAAAGGCCACCGGCGTGATGTCCGAGCAGACCCTCGCGGACCGGCTGTTCGAGTCCTTCCGGCGGGAGGAGCAGATCACGCTGATCCTCGGCTCCGGCATCGGCGCGGACGCCACCCCGGGCGTCGCGGACGTGCTCCGGCTCGCCGAGCAGTACGCGATCGGCCGCTCCGACGGCGGCGACCTGACCCGCATGCTGGCGCTGGCCCGGGCCCGCCGCGGCGACGGCGCGCCCACCGAGCTGTACACGGAGTACCGGCGGATCTTCGCGAACTGGGTCGGTGGCGACGGCTTCGACGTGATCGCGCAGCAGGCCGTGCTGGAGAAGTACCGTCCGCCGGACCGGCTGGCCGGCCCGCTGGCCACGCACGGGCTGTGGCAGCGCGTCACCGCGGAGCTCGGCGAGGACCTGGAGAACGACCTCGGCTCGTGGACGCTGTCGCCCGCGGTCGAGGCGCTCGGCGCGGTCCTGGCCGGGCTGCCCGGCGCGTTCGACAACCGGGTCCTGACCACGAACTTCGACCCGCAGCTGGAGGTCGCGATCCGCACCGCCAGCGGCCGGGCGATCACCACGTCGCTGGACGTGGACGGCCGCTGGGACCGCAACAACGCCTACGACGGCGCGGTCCGCGTGTTCCACCTGCACGGCTTCTGGCGCCCGGTGGTGACCGGCGACCGCACGCCGCTGGTGCACGACCCGGCCCGGTTCGCCCGCACGCCCACGATCGGGCCGGTCGCGGACCTGATCACCGGCGACACGGTCTGCGTGATCGGCAGCAGCGACTGGGCCGGCACGATCACGTCCGCGCTGGCCGAGGTGGTCCGGCACCGGCCGGTCACGGTGCTGTGGGCGCTGCACCCGGACGACCCGGAGGGCGCGGTCCGCCGCCGTGAGCAGCTGCGTGGCGAGGGCATCGGGCAGGTCGAGTGCTTCTCCGGCGTGGACGCGGAACGTCTGCTGTCCGGGCTGGCCGCGCGCGTCGGCGTGACCGTGGTGCCGCGCACGTCCGGCCCCCGGCACCGGCACCGGCACCCGATCTGGGAGCGGGAGTTCGTCTCGCACCCGGCCGCGACGCCGCCGGACGACTTCCTCGGCCTGATCCGGCAGCTGGAGCGCCGGTTCGGCTGGCAGTTCTCGCCGGCCGACACCGGAACCCCTTCACTGATCTTCTGGCCGGTACGGCTGCGCGCCCGCACCTCGGTGATCCACATGGCGCAGGCGCTGGTCGCGGGCGCGCTCGCCACCCGCGGCGCGAGCCTGCTGGTCTGCCTGGACGACTTCGGCATCCGGGACCCGCGGGTCACCGGTGCCGCCTTCGAGGCCGATCTGCGCCGCTGGATCGGCGCGACCGCACCGCAGCTGGACGTGGACTTCGTGTCGCTGTCCGAGTTCATCCTGCAGCAGCGCAAGTCATCCGGCGTCGACCAGCTGCTCCGGCCGGTCGACCCGTGGACCGTGGCGCGGGAGTTCTACGGCGAGCACAACCCGTCGCTCTACAGCGTGCTGGCCGCGATCAAGGCGGTGCCGAACGTGGCCGCGCACGAGCTGGAGCCGCGCGCGTGGGAGATCGTTCAGGCCCTGCTGCGCCGCAACACGAACCGGCTGCTCACACCGATGACGATGTGGGCGTACCTGCATCATCTGCTCCTGGATCGTCCCGCCCACTCGATCATGACGCTGGGCACCCGGGACGACGCGCTGTTCTGGCAGCAGTGGCGGGAGATGTACCGGTTCGGGATCGCGCAGCTCTACAACCCGCACATCTCCAGCCTCACCCACAAGTCCGAGATGCTGCGCTGGGACGACGCCGAGTCGCTGCGCGAGCACCTGGCCGAGACGTGCGCGGTCCCGGGCTGGGACGCCGACGGCCGGTACGTGTCCTGGCTGCTGCAGAACGCGGTGCTGCTGCCGAACTACCTGACCGGGACCGCGCCGCCGGAGACCGGGGGATACGTCCTGGACTCGTGGGCCGACTTCATGGCCGCGCTGGACGGCGGTGCCCCCGCGCTCGAGGTCCTCGCCGACCAGGCCACCCTGTGGTACCGCGGCGGCCCGGGACCTTCGGCCGTTTCGTGAGCGGGCATCGATGGGTACTCTCGGGGGCATGGTGCTTCACGCGACGATCGAGCTGCCCGTCCTCGCCGGCCGGTGCGCTGCCGCGCTGGGCGAGGAGCTGACCGCCTACCTCGCCGGTGCCGACACGGTCGCCGAGCTGGACGCCTGGAGATCCGGCGCAGCGGCCGCGCCCGACCCGGGCCGCACGGTCGTCCGGCTCGCCGCCGGCACCGAACTGATCCGCATCTTCGCCGCCGAGAACCTGCTGTCGCACCTGCGGCACTGGCTGCGCGAGATGACCGACACCGAGGAGGGCCCGCTGGTCCCGGCCCGCGCCATCCGCACCGCCGGCACCGACATCCAGCCGATCAAGACGGTGCTGCAGGCCGCCCACTTCTGGGTCACCGAACGCACGTTGACCCGGCCGATCGCGGCCTGACCGGCCGGTCTGCTCCCGGACGACCCTCCACGCCGGAGAGGTGGAATCGGCTGCCGCCGCTCGCAGAACGTCCGGAGAGATGCGCACGCGCCGGAGCCTGGCACATCCACGGCCGGGCGCACTGCTCCCCGCTTCCGCCAGAATGCATTGTCGCCCTGCAGACCATTTGACGGAGCCGGCCATGGACAGCGCGACCCTGCGGACGGTGCTCCGGCGTCTTGTGCTCGGCGCGGCCACGATCGTCACCCTGGTGATCGCGCTGCTCTTCGGCCAGGCGCTGCGCAGCGCCGCTGGATGGTCCTTCGACCCGCATGGTTACGGCGTCATCGCCGGAGTTCTGTTCGGGACGGTCCTGACACCTGTCGCACTCGCGTTGTGGCTGCTCTACCGCTCGATGCGCCACCACAACCAACGGCGGTAACCCGATCGATGGCCAGTCCAGGTGCTATACGCTGTGCAGGTCCTCGACCAAGGCGTGCTGGCTCCGGATGACCACGCCCGCAATCGGAGAGGGTGGCAGCCCGTTCAAGCCGGGCCGAGTCCGGAGGCCGCCCACCCCAATGGGGCGGCCTCAAGCCCTTCAACTCCAGATACCTCCGGCCTCTGTAGACCCGTCCGTCCCCTCTCAATCCTTCGTCCGCACCTCCAGTGCGCTGCGGGCCAGGTTTATGAAGACCTCATGCCGGTGCCGGAGGTCCTGGTAGGCGCCCTCGTAGGCTTGCCGCGCCGCAGGGTCGTCCCTGTCGATCAGTGAACGCAGCCGCCCCTGCGTATGAAGGACCGCCAGCCGCACCTCCTCGGCGGCTGCCGAGACGTCGGCGGGCCCGTCGAGCATCACCTCGCGAGTCGCGCGGGTGACCTCACTGGCCGGACGGCCCATCCGCTCGTGGATCCGGGTCAGCCGCTGCTGCCTCGCACGACGACCCGGCAGTTCGTCGACGTCGGGAAACTCCCAGCAGGCCGTCATGAAGGCGTGCACCGACGCCATCATCTCCCGATACGCCGCCCGGCGGCGCTCACGCTGCTGCGCGAGCGCCTGCGAGACATTGCCCGCCCGCGCCTGGGCAAGCGCTGCACGCGAGGCACCCAGCGCGGCGATCAAGCTCGCTCCCAGGGCCGTGGCTCCGGTGATGACGCCTACCCACAACTCGTTCGCCACGATCCGGAGTATGGCAACGCACCGCAAACGATCCGGGCACCGCAGAGGCGACGGTTCTAATCCTGGCTTCAGGTTGATCGGGGAGGATGAGCGGCAAAGCATCGACTGGAAGGGGGCGGGCCGGCGTGCGGATCCTGATCGCGGACGATGACGGGGCCATCCGTGAGTCGCTGGAGCGGGTGCTCCAGGTCGAGGGTTACGACACCAGCACCGTCGCCAACGGTCTCGCCGTGCTCGACGGGGTCGGTGGGGCGGGCGGTGACGCGCTGGATCTGCTGATCCTCGACGTGATGATGCCTCGCCTCGGCGGGTTGGAGACCTGCCGGCGGTTGCGGGCCGCGGGCCGGGATCTGCCGGTGCTGATGCTGACCGCCCGTGACCAGGTCTCCGACCGGGTCGCGGGGCTCGACGCGGGCGCCGACGACTACCTGCCCAAACCGTTCGCCACCGAGGAGCTGCTGGCCCGGGTGCGGGCCCTGCTGCGCCGGCGCACGCCGGCCGGCGGGGAGTCGCAGGTCCTGTCGTTCGCCGACGTCCGGGTCGATCCCGACAGGTTCGAGGCGTGGCGTGGTGGACGGCCGCTGCGCTTGACCCGGACCGAGTTCTCCCTGCTGGAGGTTCTCGTGCGCAACGCGACCCGGGTCTTGACCCGCGACGCGCTGTTCGAGGCGATCTGGGGCTTCGACATGAGCGCCACCGCCAACAACCTCCAGGTGTACGTGAGCTACCTGCGCCGCAAGATGGAGGCCGAGGGTGAGCCGCGATTGATCTACACGCTGCGCGGCCTGGGATACACGTTGCGGGAGACTCCTCCGTGAGCAGGCCCGCCGGCCGGGGACCGCGCCGGCTGACCCGATGGTGGCGCCGGCGGTCCCTGCGGGCCAGGCTGACGGTGATCGCGGCGACGGCCATCGCGGTCAGCGTGTTCATGGCGTTCCAGGTGGCCAGCGAGTTGATGGACGGAGAACTACGGGACTCCGCCGAGATGCAGCTGCGCGCCGACTCCCGTGCCCTGGCGACGACGGCGGAGCGCGCCGGTCTGGCGCGGGTCGAGCTGCCGCCGTATCCCGGAGGCGATCGGCTGGTGCGGGTCATCCTGCCTGACGGCTCGACCCGGACACCGGCCGGCCAACCCGCGCTGCCCCCGGTCAGCGGGCACGCCGGGCGCGTGGCGCAGGGCGGGCCGGCCGACCTGATGGAGTCGGACGACAGCGACGAGGAGGGCTACCTCGTCTACACGCTGCGGGCGGGCGACGGCGCGGTTCAGGTGGCCCGCGCCGCCGACGACAGCCCGATCAACCAGTTCGGGTTCGGGATGCTGCTGATCGGGCTGCTCTGCGTGGTCGGCGGCGCCCTTGTCGGGCGGACCGTGGCGCGGGCCGGGCTGGCACCGATCGACCGGCTGACCGCCGCGGCGGTACGTGTCGCGCACACCCGGGATCTCGACGCCGACATCCCGGATGAGGGCGGTGGTGAGATCCAGCGGCTGATCCAGTCGATCAACGACATGCTAGCCGCGCTCCGGGACTCGCGCCGGGCCCAGCGGCTGCTCGCCGAGGACGCCGCCCACGAGCTCAAGACGCCGCTCACCAGCCTGCGCCTCAACGTCGAGCTGCTGATCCGGCTCGATCGGCGCGGCACCCTGGACAGCGCCCTGCCGGCGGAGAGCCGGACCCGGTTGCTCAACGATCTCGGCGCCCAGGTGGCCGAGTTGAGCACCCTCGCCACCGAGCTGACCGAGGTGGCGCGCGGTGACGTCAGCGACGAGAGCACCGAGCTGTTCGACTTCGCCGACGTGGTGGAGGCCGCCGCGGCCCGGGCGCGTTCCCGCGTGCCTGACATCGAGGTCGCGCTCGACGTGACCTCCGTGTGGGTGAGCGGGCGTCCCGCCGCGCTCCAGCGGGCGGTGCTCAACCTCATCGACAACGCCGGGAAGTGGTCCCCGGCGGACCAGCCGATCCAGGTTCGGCTGCGTGCCGAGGGCGCGTCGGCGGTGCTCGAGGTCGACGACGCCGGGCCGGGCATCGACGCAGTCGACGTACCGCGGGTGTTCGACCGGTTCTACCGTGCCGACAGCGCCCGGGGGTTGCCGGGATCCGGTCTGGGACTGTCGATCGTGCAGCGGGTCGTCGACGCCCACGGCGGCCGGGCCGCTGTCGCCCGTTCCGCACGCGGTGGCGCGCTGCTTCGGGTCGACCTTCCGGCCGCGGCCCCGCCCGCCCCGATCGCGCGGCTCACCGCCGGGGACAGCGCGGTGAGCTGACCCGCCCCGGCGGCGCGGCGCAGGACGAGGGACGGCGGCCCTGCGGGCATGGACCCTCGGCGCTCACCGTCGGGGCGGGACACCGCGGTGCACCGGCCGGGCCCGAGGGCCTGGGGGCGGCGACCGTCGGGCCCTGAAAAATCCGGGACGGGCATGGTTCCCGTCCCGGACCTTCATCGTGCTGCCGCGCTCATCGTTGCAGCGCGGGCTCCTCGTCGCTGGTGAGTGCCGCTTGCTCGTTCGGCGGCTCCGCCGTCGGCCGGGACAGCCGGCTCGGCCACCACATCCGCCGGCCGATCAGGAGGGTGAGGGCGGGCACCAGGACCGACCGCACCAGCAGGGCGTCGAGCAGCACGCCGAAGGCGACCAGGAACCCGACCTCGATCAGCATCACCAGCGGAAGTGTGGCGAGGACCGCGAACGTGGCCGCCAGGACCAGCCCTGCCGAGGTGATGACGCCGCCGGTGGCCGACAGGGCCTTCAGCATGCCCTCTCGGGTGCCGAGACGCACGGTCTCCTCCCGGGCCCGGCTGGCCAGGAAGATGTTGTAGTCGACGCCGAGCGCCACCAGGAACAGGAATGCCAGCAGCGGCACCGAATAGTCGATACCTTCGAACCCGAGGATCGTGTCGAAGACGAACACGCTGCCGCCGAAGGCCGCCGCGAACGAGACGACCACAGTCGCCATCAGGATCAGCGGGGCCACGATCGCGCGCAGCAGCAGCCCGAGGACGATCAGGACGACGGCGAGCACCAGCGGGATCACCCGCTTCTCGTCGCGGCTGGTGGTCACCTCGGTGTCGAGGTTCTCCGCGCTCGGCCCGCCGACGATCGCCTCCGCCCCGTTCACCGCGTGCACGGCGGCGCGCACCCGCTTGATCGTGTCGTACTCCGCGGCGGTGTCCGGCGCGTCGGCCGGGAACACGGAGATGTCGGCCCAGCCTCCGACGGTCTGGCCCGGGACGGCCTCTGCCACGCCGGGAGTGCGCTTGACGATGTCGACCACCCGCTCCTGGTACGCCGGCCGCGTGTAGATCGTCATAGGCTGGCCGCCGAGCTCCGGGAAGTGCTGGCGGAGAACGGTGAAGCCGGTGACCGACTCCGGCGCGGACAGGAACTGGTCCTGCTCCCGCAGGGCGCCGGTGTTGCCCGTCAGACCGATGGCGAGCACGCCGAGGACCCCGAGCGAGCCGAGCGTGGCCACCCACCGGCGGCGGCTGATGGCGGCGCCGAGCCGTCCCCACAGCCCCGGCTTGTCCTGCACGGCCGTGCTGAACCGCGGGATGGCCGGCCAGAAGACTCGCCTGCCGAGCACCACGAGCACCGCCGGGAACAGCGTCAGCATGGCCACCAGCGCGCACAGGATGCCGGCCGCGCCGATCGGGCCCAGCCCGCTGGTGCTGTTCAGGTCCGCGACGAGCAGGCAGAGCAGGCCGGCGACCACGGTGGCCGCGGACGCGACGATGGCCGGCGCCGCGCCGCGCAGCGCGTGGACCATCGCGACCCGGACGTTCTCGTGGTGGTGCAGTGCCTCCCGATATCGCGCGATGAGCAACAGCGCGTAGTCCGTGCCGACGCCGAACACCAGGATCGTCAGCAGCGCCGAGTTCTGGTCGTTGACCACGATGCCGAAGCCCTTGACGAGCAGGTAGACGGTCGCCATCGCGGTCAGTGAGGCCGCGCCGACGACCACGAGCGGGATGAACCACAACACCGGGCTGCGGTACGTGAGGATGAGCAGGATCGTGACGACGATGACCGTGGTGAGGAAGACCTGCAGGTCGATGCCGTCGAAGACGGCGTCCATGTCGCCGTCGATCGCGGCCGGGCCGGTCACCTGGAGTTCCAGGCCTGCGGGGCGGTCCTTCGCGGCGTCACGCAGTGGGCCGACGATGGCCTCCGGTGCGCCGTAGGTCGTGTTCACGTCGAGGGTGAACATCATCGCCTTGCCGTCGGTGGAGAGTCTTGTCGCCGGGCCCTCGTCGTCCTCGCCGGCCGCCGCCTTCGGCGGGTACCGCCCGGCAAGGGTGGTGTAGTGACGCTCGACCGTCGCGCGGTCGGCGTCGGTCATGCCGCCGGCGCGGTGGTACACGAAGACGAACGTGTTGTCCTCGCCGCCGGGGAGGCTGTCCTCCAGCGCCGCGACCTTGGTGGACTCGGCGCTGGCCGGCAGGGTGTCCACGGCTCTGTCGGTGGTGACCGAGCTCAACTTTCCGCTCAACGGCACCATGACCGCCGCCAGCGCCACCCACAAGCCGATCACCAGCCACGGCACCCACCGGCCGGCCAACCGGCCGGGCGGTGCTTCCCTGGGCTGTGCTGCGTTGACTGACATCAATAGCCTCCTGACGCGTTGCATCGTTTGTCTGAGGCCGACTTCGTACCGAGCGAATCTGAGACGACCGTTAATCCGGTGATCAGAACGGTCGGCAAGGCCGGGGCGACACGGCCGTCGGGTGTCGAACCGCGCTCCGGGAGTCGTACCGCGGTACCACCTCGCTCAAGGCGATGACGACCGCGGTACGACGAAACACGACGGAATCCGTCCTAGCGTCCGGGCTATGAGGAACTCTGACAGTCCACGGTGGAAGTTCGCGGCGGGCGCCATGACGCTGGTGACAGCGCTCGCTGCCGTCGCCGCTTGCGGGTCGGACGCCGACGACGGTGCGGCGCCCCCAGCTGCCGGCCCGCACAGCGGGCACGCGGGCGCGTCGTCGGCTCCACCGCAGTCGCTGCGCGCCGGCGAGCGGTTCCTGGACCTGAGGATGGCCGAGGCCTACACGCCTACGGCCCCGGAGAGCGGCGGCTCGGACGAGTACCGGTGCCAGGTGATCGATCCGGGCCTGACCAGGACGGCGTTCCTGACCGGGACCCAATTCGCACCGGAGAACGTCGCCATCGCGCACCACGCCATCGTGTACGCGGTGCCGCCGGACCGCGCTGCCCCGGTGCACAGGCAGGACGCGGAGACGCCCGGCCTCGGCTGGCAGTGTTTCGGCGGAACCGGCGTGCCCGGCGCCGACGTGGAGGGCGACGACGTGGGCGCGGCGTGGTTGGACACCTGGGCGCCGGGCGCCACGGAGACGCTGCTCGACCACGACGCCGGCTACAAGCTGGAGCCGGGCAGCCTGATCATCCTCCAGATCCACTACAACCTGCTCGCGACCGACGGTAGACCGGCCGGGTCGGACCGCTCGGCGGTGCGGCTACGGCTGACGGACGGCACGCCCCAGACCCGGGAACTCGTCACGTTGCCGCTCGACGCGCCGACCGACCTGCCCTGCGCCGCCGACGAGTCGGGTCCGCTCTGTGACCGGGCGGCCTCGATCGCGGACGTGACGAAGCGGTTCGGCGAGGAGACCGGCGAGTCGGCGGACCGTCAGGTGGAGGAATGCAACCCGGGCGGCGCGCCGAAGCCCGGTAACACCCAGACCTGCGACCACAGGGTGGAGGCACCGATGACGCTGTTCGCCGGTTTCGGCCACATGCACATGCTCGGGCGGGCCATCAAGGTCGAACTGAACCCGGGCACGCCGAACGCCGAGGTCGTGCTCGACGTGCCGCAGTTCGACTTCGACAACCAGCGGCTGATGAAGCTGCCGTCGCCGGTGGAGATCGGCCCGGGGGACACGCTGCGGGTGACGTGTACGCACGACGCGGGGCTGCGCAGACAGCTGCCGCAGCTGAAGAAGCTGCCGCCCCGCTACGTGGTGTGGGGCGACGGCACCAGCGACGAGATGTGCACGGGCATCATGACGGTCTCCCCCCGCACGTCCTGAGGAACCGTCGAACGCGGGTGCGCTCACCGAGGTCGACACCGCTGCCGGGTCCGCAATGAACGGGCGGACCCGGCAGCGGAGCGGCTGGCAACTACGGTCGCGCCCTCGACTGACGCGCGAGATGAAATGCTAGACCGGCCGGGTGATTCTCAGGTTGTAGGCGAGGATGACCGCCTGGATCCGGTCCCGTGCGCCGATCTTGGCGAGGACCCGCCCGACGTGGGTCTTCACCGTCGACTCCGACAGCGTGAACCGTTGCGCGATCTCGCCGTTGGTGAGGCCCTGGCCGATGGCGACGAGGACCTCGCGCTCGCGGTGGGTCAGGAGGCTCAGCCGGGGATCCTTCCGCACGGGTCCGCAGAGGTCATCGTCGAGCCGGTCGGCGAACGCGTCGAGCAGCCGCCGAGTCAGCGCCGGCGCGATCACCGCGTCCCCGGCGGCGACGGCCCGGATGCCGGCGAGCAGCTCCTCCGGGCCGATGTCCTTGAGCAGGAAACCACTCGCCCCGGCCCGCAGCGCGGCGAACGCGTACCGTTCCACGTCGAACGTCGCCAGCACCAGGATCCGCGAACGCCCACCGGCTGCGACGATGCGCCGGGTCGCCTCGATCCCGTCGACGCCCGGCATGCGGATGTCCATCAGCACCACGTCGGGGCGCAGCTCGGTGATCCGCCGAACGGCCTCGGCGCCGTTGCCGGCCTCGCCGACGATCTCGGTGTCGGGGGTGCACTCCAGCAGCACACGGAACCCGAGGCGCTGCAGCGGCTGGGCGTCCACCACGAGCACGGAAATCACGAATGGCCGCCCTTCAGGGTCGAGACCCACGTCGCCCGGCGATGCCCAGTTCATACCGAGCGAACCTGAAACGACCGTTAGAACCGACACTCAGGCGGACTCGCACGGCGAGCGTGCCGGTCTTACGCCGCCTTTTTTCAACGAAGGATGAACCAGAACAGATCGGTGCCGAACCAGCCGCCGGGACCGTTGATCGCCTCGCCGAGCGCGCAGTAGAAGGCGTCCTCGTCGGTCACATGGCGTCCATCAAGGTGGTACACGCTACGAGCACGCGGGTCTCGGCAGAACAGTGTGACGCGGGCAGTACGAAGCGCGGCTGGTTACTTTGCTACAGCACCGGCTGCCGCCGCGCGGAGATGCGCGCCTGGCTGAGCGCAAAACCCGAGTTCCCGCAGCCGGCCGCGGCATGGTGCGGTAGGCGACGGGCCGGCCGGGGTGTCGGCCGGCCGGCGCGAACGTGTCTCAGTTACCCCAGAAGATGTAGTTGGCGTTGTAGGGAACGCTCACCTTCTGGCCGTCGGTGCAGGCAGCGGACGGGGCCACGCCTCCGAAGGTGTTCATTCGCTGTATGTGGGTCACCGTGCTGAGGAATCCCGTTCCGGTGCGGGTCTTCACCTCGAGCAGTAGCTCGGGGATCGCGCCGGGGACCGGTGAATTGGCCACCGGCGCGGCGGTGATCAGGGAGCCGTCCGAGGTGGACTGCCAGCTCGGGCCGCCGAAGTGGTGAATCTTGCGGTTGGCGCCGTCGTAGAGCTCGGCCTCGGGGGTCGAGGAGCCGGTGAATCTGCCGCCGGAGCAGGTGTAGGTCTGGGTGCCGTTGCCGACCACGAACTGGCCGATGATGGTGAGGCCGGCTGGTGGCTGGAGCGACGGGCCTTCGGCGGCGGAGGCTTGGTAGGTGACCGCGGAGACGCCTGCCGCGACAACGGCGGCTGCAACGAAGGCCATTTTCCGCTTCAGTGTGCGCATGCCCATGGGTACGCACCGCCGGCTGAGATGGATCAACAGCGTGCCCCATAAACGGGCGATTTTTCGTAGATCGTCGCCGTATCCATGGCTGGGCCGCCGGCCCGCTCGGCCGGCCGGGCCTCCTCGACGGTGCCGGAGCGCGGATATGAACGCGGCCCGTCCGGGCGCGCCACCACCCGGACCGGACGCGAGGATGGCACGGCACCCGGCGACCGCACTCGCCGGGCGGAGCCCGCGATCAGACTCGGAGCCGTCGGTGGAACGAGCCGCGCCGGCGCGCGGGTCACGACGAGAAGAGACCTGATGTCCAGGGAGGACGCGCTGTTGTAGTACAGAACCAGATGCCACGGCTCCACCAAACCCGGGGAATATCAGTGTCGGTGGCCGGTATGCGCAGGGGGTGAGGTGATGCCGGTCCGGCGTCGGCTGAGGGTTCGGGTCAGCGGTCGGCGGCGGTTTCGATGAGGCGGATGAGCTGGTCGCGGAAGTGGTCGTAGTCGTCGACGGCGCCGAAGAAGCGGTCGGAGCGGCGTTCCTCGTCGCGGGCGGCGGCGAGGGCGGCGGTGCCGAGCGGGGTGATGGCGACCTGGGTGCGGCGGCGGTCGGCGGGGTCCATGGTGCGGGCGACGTGGGCGGTGCGGGCGAGGCGTTCGATGGTGCGGCTCATCGTCTGGTCGGTGACGTGGGAGCGGCGGGCCAGTTCGCGCTGGGGGAGTGGGCCGTCGGCCAGGTGGTGCAGCGTGATCAGGCCGGCGTGGGTGAGGTCGAGGCCGGCGAGGAAGTCGTCGAAGCGGGCCTCGACCATGCGCGCGGCCACGGACAGCAACCGGCCGGTCGGCCAGGAGTCGACGTCGGCGCGCATCCGATGATCCTCCCACGACGGTACGTCGATCACGAGGGCGGCGCTTTACCGGGCCGCCGGACCGGGCAATCATGGATGGATGTGGATGTCGGCGGAGGCGCCGGCCGACTACGTGGCGTTCGTCGACCGGCGGCTGCCGGAGCTGTGCGTGCGCGTCGCGCGGGAGGTGCCGGCGCCCGGGCGGGCGGAGCTGCTCGCCGAGGTGCTGTCCGCCCTCGCCGGGCGCTGGCTGCTGCTGCGCGCCGCCACGGTGCTGCTGAGACGCCCGGTGCTGACCGAGCGCTTCCTCGACCGTGCGGTACCCAGGGCGGGCCGGCGGTGGCGGGAGCGGCAGATCTACCCGGTGGACCTCGTCGTCTGGGAGACCCCGGAGACCGTCGCGGCGGCGATCCGGGTGCCGCGGGTCAGCGTCGCGCTCCGGCGGGCGGCGGTCCTGGATTCGACGGTACGCCGGGAGTCCGCCGCCCTCGCCGAGGCGTCGATCGCCTGGTGGCACGCCTACGAGTCCCGCCGCCGCACCGGCCGCATCATCCGCCTCACCCTCGTCGTCCTGCTCGTTCTGATCTATCTGACCACCCGCCCTTGAGGCCCGGCCGCCGAAGCCGGAGCCCGTACCCGGCCGATGCGTCAGCCGGCCCAGCTACCGCCTTCAGTTCTCTTGCGTGATCTCATCCCACCGGTACGCCGTAAGGCATTCCGGTCACCGGAGTGTCGACTGAGGACAGCGCGGTCGCGATCGCGGCGGCGGCCGGTGGGTAGGCCAGCTCGCCGAGACCGCCGATCGGGGCCTCGGACGGAACCAGCAGCACGTCGATCTCCGGGCAGTCACCGATCCGGGCCCAGGCGTAGTCGCGGAACGAGGACTGCACCACCGCGCCGTCACGGACGGTGATCTGGGCGCCGAGGACGGTGGAGAGCGCGTCCAGGATGCCGCCCTCGACCTGGGCGATCACGCCGGACGGGTGGATCGGGATGCCGACGTCGACCGCGGCGGTCACACGCCGGACGCGACGGGTGGCCGGGTCCGCGGTGACCAGGACCGCGATCGCGGAGCCGTAGTCGAGATGGCAGGCGACGCCGCGGCCGGGCCCGTCGGTCCAGCGGTCGCGGGCTGCGGCGGCGTCCAGCACCGAGCGTAGCCGCGAGTCGGCCGGCAGCAGGCGGCGGCGCAGCTCGACCTGGTCGTGGCCGCCGTGCCGGGCGATCTCGCTGAGGAAACACTCCTCCGCGTAGCCGAACTGCCCGGCGTAGACCGCGCGCCAGAAACCGGTCCGCAGCGGCGCCGGCCGCAGCGTGACCGTCACGTCGCCGGGCACCGCATAGGGGAAGTGGTCGCCGCTCGCGCGCACGATCGACGGATTATTGAAAAACGGCAAAACCGTTAAAGGCCAGGTCACGACCGCGTGGGTACGGGACACAGGCACGCCGTCCGCATCCAGCTCGGCGGTGAGCCGGTGCACGGACATCGGCCGGTACGAGTCGTGCCGGGTGTCGTCGTCGCGCGTCCACCGCACGGTCACCGGCGCTCCGGCCGCGCGCGAGCAGGCCAGCGCCTCCTGGACCGCGTCCGGTTCGATGCGCCGCCCGAACGCGCCGCCGGCCAGCGTGGCGGTCACCTCCACGGCCGCCTCGGCGAGCCCGAGCTGCCGGGCCAACTGAGCGCGCAGGCTGCCGGGATCCTGGATCGGCGCCCACACCCGCACCCGGTCCGCGGTGACGTGCGCGGTCGCGTTCATCGGCTCCATCGGCGCATGCGCCAGCAACGGCAGCCGATACACCCGCTCCACCGACACCCCGGAACCGGCTTGCGGCGCGGTGCCGGCCTGCGCCGCGGAACCGGCTTGTAGTGCGGAACCGGCCTGCGCCGCGGAACCGGCTTGTGGTGCGGAACCGGCCTGCGGCGCGGAACCGGCCTGCGGTGCGTGTGCCGCGGAGTCGGCTTGCGGGGCCGGGTCCGCGGCCGGTGGCGCCGGGGGAGGGGCGGGCAGCGCCGCCTCGAGGTCGGACAGCCAGACTCGGCTGTCCGCGGTGGGGCTGCCGCCGGTCCAGGTCACGCGCAGTGCCTCGCGGCCGCGCAGCGCCGCCGTCGTGGAGCGGGCCACGACCGCGACCCCGCCCTGCCCGGCGCCCGGCGGGTCCAGCCGGACCACGGTGACCACGCCCGAGACCGCCCGCGCCCCCACATCGTCCACGGTGGACACGGTCGCGCCGATCCACGGCGGGCGCGCGACCACCGCGACCAGGCTGCCCGCCGGTGCGGACTCGGTGCCGTAGCGGGCGCGGCCGGTGACGATGTCGCGGGCGTCGGCGCGGCCGGCGGACGTGCGGCCGATCAGCCGCCACGCGGACGGCGGCGTCAGCGTGACCGGGACCGTGGCCGGGTCGAGCACGGCCGCGTCCGCGACCAGCGCGCGGTAGGGGAGTGCGCCGCGACGCGGGTGGGTGACCCGGCCGCCGGTCGCGGTGCACGAGGCGGCCGGGACGTTCCACCGGGCCGCGGCCGCCGCGACGAGCAGGCAGCGGGCGGTGGCGGCCGCGGTGCGCAGCGGGGTGGCGAGCTGGCGGCTGGAGGCCGAGTTGGCCACGCCCTGCGGGCCGTAGACGGCGGTGTCGCCGGGCGCCTGTTCCAGCGTCACGTCCGCGACCTCGACCGCCAGCTCCTCCGCGATCAGGATCGCGGCCATCGTCCGTACCCCCTGGCCGGTGTCGGGTTTGGGAACGGTCGCGACGATGCGCCCGTCCCGGTCGACGCGCACGAACACCGTGGGGGCCAGCACGCCACCGGGAGCGGGGAGCGGGGCGGCGACCACGAGAGCGGCGGCGCCGAGCAGTGTGCGGCGGGTGACCATCACGCCTCCCGGGCGAGTTCGGCGGCGCGGCGCACGGCCGCCCGGATCCGCGGGTACGTGCCGCAGCGGCAGACGTTGTCCCGCAGCGCGGCGTCGACCTGGGCGTCGGACGGGTCGGGGACCGCGGCGAGCAGCGCGACCACGGTCATGATCTGGCCGGGCTGGCAGTAGCCGCATTGGGCGACGTCGAGCTCCAGCCAGGCCCGCTGCACCGGGTGGTCGCCGCGCGCGGACAGCCCTTCGATCGTGGTGATCACGGTGTCCTGCGCGTCCGCGACCGTGCGCACGCAGGGCCGCGCGGCGTGTCCGTCGATGAGGGAGGTGCAGGCGCCGCACGCGCCGACGCCGCAGCCGTAGCGCGGGCCGGTCACGCCCAGCTCGTCGCGCAGCGCCCAGAGCAGCGGCGTGTCGCCGGGGACGTCCACGGTTCTGCGCCTGCCGTTGACCCGTAACCGGTACCGTCCCATGCCGCGCCTCCATCGAGAATCTTCCATTGTTCAGCTTACTGAATATCCGGCATACTCCCTTCCGTGGTCAACGACTCGGCGGTACGAAGTGAGCGCGCCCTGCTGATCGGCGTCCCCGCCGTGGCCCTGCTGACCGGGCTCGTCTGGCTGCTCGGCCAGGGGCTGCGCCCGGTCGCGTTCCTGCCGGACACGGGCGCGAGCTGGTACTACTGGCAGCTGCCCGAGCCGACCGCGTGGACCAGGCTGTCCGCCTGGCTCGGTTACGCGGCGCACCAGATCGTGTCCTGGGGGCTGATCTGGTGGGCGCAGACCCGGGTGCGCCGCTACGGCCGCGGCCTGCAACCGATCAATGTGATCGCGCTGGGGGCGAACCTCGGCTTCGTCGCGCTGCACCTGGTCCAGACGCACGTGTTCTACGACGGGCTCGCGCAGGACGTGTCCATCTTCAGTTCGCAGGGCTCGGTCGTGCTGCTGCTGGTCGTGGTGTTGTTGATGGAGAACCGCCGGCGTGGTCTGGTCGCCGGCCGGCGCGCGCCGATCCCGGCCACCGTGGCCGACTTCGCCCGGCGCTACCACGGATACCTGTTCAGCTGGGCGGTCATCTACACGTTCTGGTACCACCCGATGGAGGTCACCAGCGGCCACCTGATCGGCTTCTTCTACGTGTTCCTGCTACTGCTCCAGAGCAGCCTGATCTTCACCACCGCGCACACGAACCGCTGGTGGACGGTGAGCCTGGAGCTGCTGGTCGCGGCGCACGGCACGCTGGTCGCGGTGATGAACTCCGGCCCCGGCGGCGCGTGGCCGATGTTCCTGTTCGGCTTCCTCGCCATCTTCGTCATCACCCAGATGCACGGGCTCGGCCTCGGCGCACGGGCCCGCTGGGCGATCCTCGCGGTCTACGGCGTCGCGGCGATCGCGGTCTACTCCTGGCGCGGCCTCGGCGACCTGCACGAGATCACCCGCATCCCACTGGTCGAGTACCTGCTGATCCTCCCGCTCATCCTGATCATCTGGCCGATCGCGCTCCTCGCCCGCGGCGGCCGCTACAGTCGGACCCGATCTCGATCGGCTGACTCGGGGAACAGCGCGTGAGCACAGGCGACACCAGCGGCGATGGTACGGACGACCGGGCCGGCCGGATGAGCACGCTCCGGCTGCTGACCTTCAACGCCCTGTTCAAGGGCGACGTCAGCGCCCGGCTCGCCGCGCTCGGCGCGATCCTGGAACGCGCCGGGCACGACGTCGTCTGCGTCCAGGAGGTCATGTACCGCCGGCACGCGGCCCTGCTGACCCGGCACTTCCCGCATCACCGGCACGACGGCGGGCTGCTGCTCAAGGGCGGCCTGGTGCTGCTGTCCCGCCTTCCGATCACCGAGTACCGCTTCGTCCCGTACCCGCGGACCGGCCCGGCGCGCCCGGAATGGCTGATGCGTAAGGGATTCCAGGCGGCCAGGATCGGCGGTGTGCTCGTCGTCAACACCCACCTGTCCGCCAACCGGGACGGCGACCACGCGGACTCCAACCGCTACACCGTCGCGCAGCGTGCCGAGCTGGACCACCTCGCCGGCTGGCTGCACGGGACCACCGGGCCGCTCGTCGTCACCGGCGACCTCAACATCCCGCGCGGCAAGCCGGCACTGCGCGACTTCCTCGCCGGCACCGGCCTGCACGACGTCCTGGCCGGCGACCCCCGGCCGACCTACCGGCCCACGGCGCGGTGGCCGTCCCCGCCCGCGTTCGACCACGTCCTGGTCCGCGGCCTCCGCGGCCACGCCGACCTGACCCTCCAGGACCCCGTCACCCTCCCGGACGGCCGCTCCGCCTTCCTCTCCGACCACTACGGCGTCGCCGCCGAACTCGGCTGATTCATCGTTTGTCCAGCAAACTAGGTTTTCTGGTGATGCGGCCGGGACTTGCAGGGAGGCCGCCCGCGGCCGACCGGTGCCCGCGGGAGCATGCGGAAAGTGCCCACGCCGGAAGCGGGAAAAGCGCTTTCGCTTTCAGCGGCTGCCCCAGAAGAGGCGGCAGGTCGTCGGGAAACGGTAGCCGCCGTCCGGCTCGCGGTAGGCGGCGGCGCGCTCGACCACCCGAAGGCCGGCCGTGGCCCGGTCGGCGTCGGTGAGCGTGCCGAGGAACGGGCCGAACGGGCTCGTGCGCAGCACCTCGATCAGGGCCTCGTCGCCGGCGACCCGCCAGTCCCAGGTGAACGGCGCCTCCTCGACGCTGGCGAAGCCGGCCCGGCGCAGCAGGCCGCCGCGGTAGCCGGGCGCCGCGAGATCGTCGAGCGCGAACGGGTTCGGCAGCGCGTCCGCGCCGGGGAAGTCGCGCAGCGTCAGGTAGAACGCGGCGATCAGCGGGTTCAGCTCGGCGCGGTCGAACACCGCGAACGAGAACGTGCCGCCGGGCCGCAGCACCCGCGCGCATTCCGTGACCGACGACCCGACGTCCTGGAAGTCCTGCATCAGCAGGGACATCCGGGAGACGACAACGTCCACGGACGCGGGCTCCAGGCCGACGTCGCTCATCAGGCGGACCTCGAACGTGGCGCCGTCGAGACCGAGCCGCCGGGCCTTCGCACGGGCGATCTCCACCATCGGCGCCGAGCGGTCGACGCCGAGCAGCCGCACCCCCGGATACCGCGCCGCGACGGTCAGGCCGGGCTCGCCGGTCCCGCAGCCCAGATCAAGAACAAGGGCACCATCCGCGGGTACGGGAATCAGGTCCACGATGGCGCCGGCGACCGGGCGGGTGACGTCCTCGCGGGTGTCCCAGTCGCGGGCGATGGTGTCGTAGTCGGGCAGTGGCGATGTCATGGCCGGTCCTCTCGCGGTGGTGTCTCGCCTCACCACCCTTCCGGCGCGCAGGCACCGGGCACATACCGGATCTGTACGGGAACATACGCGTTCATGCGTCCGCCGCGGCGTGCTGCCGGTAGCGGCCCGGCGCGATCCCGAACCGCCGCCGGAACGCGGAGGCGAACGCGAACTCGCTCACGTAGCCGATCTGCCGGGCCACGGCCGCCAGCGGCTCCCGGGTCGTGCGCAGCAGCATCGCCGCGTGGCTGAGCCGCCGGTTGATCACATACGTCATCGGCGGCTCACCGACGATCTGGCCGAACCGCTGCGAGAACGCGGCCCGTGGCATGCCCGCGACCGCACTGAGCCGGCCGACCGTCCAGGGGGTGTGCAGTTCGGCGTGCACCGCCCGCAGCACCGCCGCGATCGCCGCGTCGGGGACGTCCGGCGCGTCGTGGTGGGCGCGTTGCTCACGTACCCAGCTCAGGCCGTGCACGAGCAACAGGTCGACCAGCGCCGGCATGACCACCGCGGCCGCGCGCTGGCCGGCGTGGACGTCCGCCGCGACCAGGTCGACGAGGGCGCCCAGCTCGGGATGCCGTTCCAGGTCCGGAGTCATGACGACGGTCTCGGGCAGGGTCCGCAGGTAGGGGTGGACGCGCCCCCGGTTGAGCAGGTAGCCGCCGCAGATGAGCTCGAATTCGGTCGGCGCGTCCCGGCCGGGCTCCTCGGTTCCGGGAGGCGGCAGCGTGCCGACCGGCCGCAGGGTGTCGCAGACGCCGTGCTCCGCGCCGTAGGGTGAGAAGACGATGTCACCGGCCCGCACCGGCACCGGTTCGCGGTGCGGGGTGACCAGCCAGCCGCTGCCCTGCCGGATCACATGGAACCCGGCCCCGTCGATCGCCGGAAACCGCAGCCCCCACGTCCCCGACCCGCGAAGCACCCGCCCGCCGGCCGCCCCGGACGCCCGCATGGTGCCGACGATGTCGTTGATCACGTCCATTCACCTCAGGTTAGCGACCACGTCCGGTGCGGCTGTCGTCCGTACCCCCGGGTGAAGGCTTTTGGGTTTTGTTCCGGGTTCTGCGTGTGGGGTCGAAGACGATCATAGGTGTCGATACGCTTCGGGATCGTGACTGCGGACAGTGTGGTGCGGACTCCGGTGGTGCGTGGGCTGCCCGTGGTGGGCAATCTGGCGCGGATGAGCAAGGATCCGGCGCGGTTCTTCGTGGACTGCTATCGGGAGCACGGGCCGGTCTATCGGGTGCGGATCCTCGGGCGGGAGCATGCGGTGCTCGCCGGGCCGGAGGCGGCCGAGTTCATGGGCACGAAGGAGGGGCGGGACTGCCTGCGCTCGCGCGAGTTCTGGCACGGGCTCGTCGACGAGTACGGTGCGACCCGCACGCTGTCCGGTGAGGACGGTGCGGCGCACAAGGAGCTGCGTGACATCATGCGCCGCGGCTATTCGCGGGAGGCGATCGCGGACCGGCTCGACGAGGTCGTTGCGATCACCGACCGTAACATCGACCGGACCTGGCGGCCGGGGACCGCGGTGCCGGTGCTGCGTTCGATGCAGGCGCTGGTCACCGATCAGCTCGGCGAGCTGATGACCGGCGTGTCCCGCCCGGAGTACGTGGACGACGTCCGGCGCGTCACCATGTACATCCTGAACGTGCTGGTCACCCGGCAGCGGCCGCGTCTGTTGCTGCGCGACCCGCGGTACCGCCGCGCCAAGGCCCGCGTCGCGGAGCTGAGCCGCCTGATGATCGCGGATCGGTCCCGGCCCGGCGCGGATGCCAGGCCCGCGATCCTGCTCGACGACCTGCTGCGCGCCAACCGGGAGAACCCGCGTGCGATGCCGGACTCCGACCTGATGATCAGCGTGACCGGGCCCTACGTGGCCGGTCTGGACACGGTGGCGAACACGATCGCCGCGTTCGTCTACGCGGTGTTGAAACACCCCGACGTGCACCAGCGGGTACGGGCGGAGGCCGACGAGCTGTTCGCGAAGCCGACGCTGACCGAGCGTGACCTGAGGGGCATCCCGGCGATCCGCGGCGCGCTGATGGAGACGATGCGGCTCTACCCGACCGCGGTCGTGCAGATGCGCACCGCCACCCGGGACTTCACGTTCCAGGGGCACCGGATCGCGGAGGGCGAGACGCTCTACATCGGCACCACCGTGCCGCACTTCCTCGAGGAGTTCTACCCCGACCCGGACCGGTTCGACATCGACCGCTACGACAAGCCGCGCGCCGAGCACCTGCAGGCCGGGGCGTACTCGCCGTACGGCCGCGGCCAGCACGTCTGCCTCGGCAAGACGCTCGCGGACGTGCAGATGCTGGTCACCATGGCCCGCATGTTCCACCGCCTGGAAATGCGGCTGGAGTCGCCGGACTACGAGCTGGCCACCAAGGTCACCCCGACGCCGGGGCCGGCGCTGTCGTTCCGGGTGCGGGTGGACGGGCACCGGTAGAGGTTGCACCTTCCGTAGCGGCATGTGGTCTCCTCGAGAGACCTTCGCACGAAAGGCTCCGCCTGTGACGTACTCCGCCGTCATGCCGCCCCGGCAGGTCAAGATCGGTGACGCCGCGATCTTCGCGGGGACCACGCCGCGCGCCATCCGCCACTACCATCAGATCGGGCTGCTGCCGGAGCCGGATCGGGGCGTGGACGGCCGCCGCCGCTACGGCTACGACGACATGATCCGGCTGCTGTGGGTGCGCAGGATGGCGGAGGCCGGCATCAGCCTCGACGACATGCGTGCCGCGTTCGAGGACACCCCGGACATCGGGGAGGTGCTGGGCCGGCTGGAGGAGACGCTGGCCGCCCAGGAGGCCGGCATCAAGCGCCAGCGCGCGGCCGTCCAGCGCCTCCAGGCCGTCGGCAGCCCGCTGGGACTGCTCTCCGAACTGGTCACCGACCGGCTCCGCGACCTGCCCCCGGGCTCGCTGCGCCCCGCCGACCTGGAAGGGCTGCTGGTCACGGAACGCATCTTCGGCCCGCACGGCGCCGCGATCCAGGCCGGCGTGTTCATCGTCCTCGCCGCCCACCCCGAGCTGCGGGCGGAGAACGACCGTCTGGAAGCGGCCGAGGCGGCCCTGGACGACGGCGTGGATCCCGAGGACCCGCGCGTGGAGGACCTCGCGATGCAGCGATGCGCGTACCAGCTCGCCCTGAACCGGGCGTCCACCGCGGCCGGGCTGGACGCCGAGGAGGAGAGGCTCTTCGACACCCTCGACATCTTCGGCGACTCGACCGAGAAGGAGGAGCCTCGGTTGATGAGCGCCATCAAAGCGGTCACCAAGATGCCTTACGACTGGTCTCCGGCCCGGAACCGCTGCGTGGAACGCGCGGGACAACTCCTCGGCGAGGCCCTGGCCGCCGCCGACGCGGCCGACTGTCAGCGCGCGCCCGCGTAGCCGGTGGCGGCCCAGCTGGCCAGGACCTTGAGCGTGTCCTCGGACGCGGAGCCGGGCTCCGGGGTGTAGACGCACAACGGCAGGCTCAGGCCGGCCGAGACCGGGATGACCATCGACCGGTACGCCAGGCTCAGCGGGCCGGCCTCCGGATGGTGGAAGACCTTCGCCCCCTCGTGGCGCGCGTCGATGTTGTGCGCGGTCCACCGCGCCCGGAACTCGGGGCTGCGGGCGGACAGCTCGGCGACCAACGCCTGCATCCGGCGGTCGTGCGGGTTCCGGCCGGCCTCGCCGCGCAGCAGGTCGGCCTTGACGTCCGCGGCCCCGTCCCACTCGCCGTAGAACCGGCGCGCACCGGGGTCGAGGAACAGGTGCCGCGCCAGGTTCGTGTGACCGCTGTCCAGGATCGGCGCGAACAGCACCCGGCCGAGCGGGTTCATCGCCACGATGTCCATCCGCCGGGTGCACACCAGCGCGGCCGACAGCGTCATGCTGTCCAGCAGCCACTGCACGTTCGCGGGGAGCGGCGGCGGGTCCGCCGGACGGTCGCGGTCACCGGCCCGGGCGGCCCGGGCCAGGTCGAACAGGTAGGCGCGTTCCCCGTCGTCGAGGCGCAGCGCCCGGGCGACCGCGTCGAGGACCGTACCGGACACGCCGTCGATGTGGCCCTTCTCCAGCCGCGAGTACCACTCGGCGCTGACGCCGGCGAGCACGGCGACCTCCTCGCGGCGCAGCCCGGGGACCCGGCGCCGGCCGGTCTCCGGCAGCCCGGCCTGCGCGGGCGTGATCCGGGCGCGGCGGGTGATCAGGAAGTCGCGGACGTCGGCCCGGGTGCCTGGGTTGGTGCTCACCCGGCCCATCGTAGGTCGCGTCCGCGGGCCGAGGGGGGTGGCGTTTATACCCCCGGTAAAGCCGCTCTGCCGCTCTGCCGCGTCCGGCGGTTGCATGGCTGTCACCGCCTTTTTCGCTTCGAGGAGCAACACCATGCGAGCAACACTGTTGTACGGCGCCGGCGACGTCCGGATCGAGACCGTTCCCGACGCCGTTCTCTCCGCGCCGACCGACGCGCTGGTCCGGGTGACGGCCGCGTGCATCTGCGGGACCGACCTGTGGCCGTACGAGTCGATGCCGGCCGGCGGTGCCCCCGCGCCGATGGGGCACGAGCTGATCGGCGTGGTCGAGGACGTCGGCGCCGAGGTCACCGGCGTCGCCCGGGGTGACGTGGTCGTCGTCCCGTGGTTCAACAGCTGCGGCAGCTGTGAGTTCTGCCGGGAAGGGCTCTACACCGCCTGCCCGGCCGGCGGCATGTGGGGTTACGGGCCGCTGGGCGGCGGGCAGGCCGAGGCGATCCGGGTGCCGTTCGCCGACGGGACGCTCGTCAAGCTGCCCGCCGCGACCGACCCGGCGCTGCTGCCGTCGCTGCTCACGCTCTCCGACGTGCTCGGCACCGGCCACCACGCCGCGGTCAGCGGCGGCGTCGCGCCCGGCACGGACGTGACCGTCATCGGCGACGGCGCGGTCGGGCTGCTGGCGGTCCTGGCCGCGCGGCGCCTCGGCGCGCAGCGGATCATCCTGATGGGCCGGCACACCGCGCGTACCGACCTCGGCCGGGAGTTCGGGGCGACCGACGTGGTGGCGGCCCGCGGCGCGGAGGGGATCGAGGCGCTGCGCGAGCTGACCGGCGGGCTCGGCACCCGGGTGGTCATCGAGGCGGTCGGCAGCCGGGCCGCGTATGAGCAGGCGCTGGGCGTGGTGCGCCGGGGCGGGACGATCAGCCGGGTCGGCGTGCCGCAGTACGAGGAGGCGCCGATCGGGATGGGCAGCCTGTTCACGGGCAACGTCCGGCTGACCGGCGGTGCCGCGCCGACCCGGGCGTACGCCGGCGAGCTGCTGCCGGACATCCTCGCCGGCACGATCGACCCGGGCCGGGTCTTCGACGTGACGACCGGCCTCGACGGCGTGCCGGACGGCTACCGGCGGATGGCGGACCGCAAGAGCCTGAAGGTGCTGATCCGGCCCTGACCGTCCGGTTACGGCCCGACCCCGACGGCGGGCGTGGACGGCCCGGGGCACCGCCCGGACCGTCCACGCCGCCTCGGCCGAGCTGACGCCCGGGTTCACCGCGAGACCCGTGGCGACGCTTCGCGACCATGGCACGTACCTGGAAGAACGGGTGCAAGCCCACGCAACGTGGTCAACCACTGACAGATGCGGGCGTTGACACTTCGGTAAACAGACCTTAATGATGGGTGGACGTCGATCCCTTGGAGGGCGTCCATGCACCGAACGGGCCTTCTCGCGACACTCGCCGCCGCAGCGGTCGTTGCTGCCGGCATGACCTTCAGCATCGGCGACGCCTCCGCGGACGTCGCTCCCGCGGCCACACCGGTCGCGCAGAACGGGCAGCTCAGCGTCTGCGGGCAGCAGCTGTGCAACAGCCACGGCAAGCCGATCCAGCTGCGCGGGATGAGCACGCACGGCATCCAGTGGTACGCGCAGTGCGTCAACGACGCCTCGCTGGACGTGCTCGCGAACGAGTGGAACGCCGACGTCCTGCGCATCTCCATGTACGTCCAGGAGGACGGCTACGAGACCGACCCGGCCGGCTTCACGGCCAGGGTCAACGACTTCATCGAGAAGGCGACCGCGCGCGGCCTCTACGCCATCGTCGACTGGCACATGCTCACGCCCGGCGACCCGATGTACAACGTGGACCGCGCGAAGACGTTCTTCGAGCAGATCGCGGCGCGGCACCGGGACAAGGGCAACGTCATCTACGAGATCGCGAACGAGCCGAACGGCGTGCACTGGAACACCATCAAGTCCTACGCCGACCAGGTCATCCCGGTGATCCGCGCGCAGGACCCGGACGGCGTCGTGCTGGTCGGCACGGAGGACTGGTCCTCGCTCGGCGCGTCCGGCGACGGGCAGGGCCTCAGCCGGATCCTCGCCGACCCGGTCACCCACGCCAACGTCATGTACACGTTCCACTTCTACGCGGCCTCGCACGACGACTACTACCTCACCACGTTGCGGGACGCGGCCGCGCGGCTGCCGCTGTTCGTCACCGAGTTCGGCACCCAGGAGTACACCGGCGACGGCCCGAACGACTTCGGCCGCGCCCAGCAGTACCTGGACCTGCTGGCCGAACACAAGATCAGCTGGACCAACTGGAACTACTCCGACGACATGCGCTCCGGCGCCGTCTTCACGGAGGGCACCTGCGCGGCCGGCGCGTTCTCCGGCACGGCCCGCCTGAAGGAGGCCGGTGTCTGGATCCGTGACCAGATCCGTACCCCGGATGACTTCTGAATCCTTCGCCGGGGATCCGGGCCGGTATTCTCGGGGAGGATGACAGTCTATGTGGCGGAGGCGGCGTACTTCACGCTGATCAGCCGGCGCGCGCCCGCCGTGAACGTGCCGTGTGATCTCGTGCGGCTCGGCTCGATCGTGGTGCTGCGCCTGCACGACGAGTCACACGCTGCGCTGCCGAACCCGTTCGCCCCGCCCGCGTCCCGGTTCTGGGAGCGGCGGCGGGACGTCCTGTTCCATCTGGTGCCCGATGCGGACGGCTGCGCGACCCTGCACCGATTCCTCGAGGCGACGGTGCTCATCCTCGATCATGCGCCGATGCTGCACCAGCATGTCGGTCTGGACGATCCCAGCCCGGCGCTTTCGGGCACGCTCTGGGAACTGTCCGCCGTGCTGGCCGAGCGCGCTCACGTCCAGAGCGTCCTCGATGACCTCACCGCCCTGCCGCCGGGTGCCGGACCCGCTGACCGCATGATGGCGAGCCAGGCCAGGGTGGCGGAGCTGACCGGGGTCGCCGACTCCTACATGGAGCAGATCGAGGCCCTGGCCTCCGGGGTGCGCGACTTCGCCGAGCAGCAGGCGGTGGCCGACCGCTACCGGTCGGCGCTGCGCAACTCCGAGTTCCTCGCCGAGGCCGATCCGGGGCCGGTCGCCGCACCGTCCGGTGCGGCGGAGCTGACCGAGCGGATGACGGCGGTGCTCGACGCCTACCGCGATCTCACCGAGCGCTGAGCGGCGTCCACAGCCGGGCGCTGTTCACCAGGATCCAGGCCAGCCACAGCAGCCAGCCGGCGCATCCGTTATTGGCTTTACGATGCTCATATCGAAGCGGCCTGGACCGACCTCACCACGGTACGCGGATGGACGCCGGCTCGAGGACTTCTTCGCCAGGCAGCGGCGCTTCGTCGCCGCCGGCTTCCGCTGACGGTGCTTGATCTCCCGCGGGTGCGGCGGCTTCCACGGCGCGGTGGCCGTCCCGCCGGGTGTGGGCAAAGCGAGGAAAATCTGCCTCCTGAACTGGGAGGATGGCGGCGGGCCGAGCCCGCGGGCGGCAGTACTGCCGGCAGCCCGGCCCGAGGCCCTTGCCGTCCTGGTCCGTGGATCGTGTCCGGTGGGGCCGGGGCGTCCACGACCTCGCCGCCGCAGTAGTGGGTCTCGTCCGGCCGAAGTGGACCGTGCGGGTCTCCGGGGTGGGCCGTGCCGTCCCATCGGCGGACCGCTACCTGAAAGGCAACGACATGACGACACTGGCCGGCCGCCTGGGCCCGGACAAGGTCAAGCTGGGCGTCTGCTGCACCCTCTGGTGGAACGACGACTTTCCCGCGATCGACGCGGGAATCCCGTTCGGGCAGGCCGTGAGTGAGATGGCACTGGCCGGGTTCCAGGGCTGCAGCACCGGCCATAAGTACCCCACGGACCTCGTGGAGCTCAAGGCCGCGCTGGACCTGCGGGGACTTGAGGTCTCCGAGCCGTGGACGAGCACCTACTTCACGATCGCGAAGATGCGGCAGAAGACGATCGACAGCTTCGAGGAGACGCTGTCGCGGATCAAGGCGCTGGGCGGGAACGAGCTGGTGGTGGCCGAGTTCGGCGGGTCGTCGCACCTGCTGCCGGTCGATGTGTTCGCCAACCGCCCGGTCTTCACGGACACCCAGTGGGACGCGCTGGCGTCCGGCCTCGAGGAGCTGGGCAAGATCGCTCACTCGGCCGGGATGCGGCTCAGCTACCACCACCACATGGGCACCGGTGTGATGACCCGCGCGGACGTCGACCGGCTGATGGCCTCGACCGACCCGGACCTGGTGTCGCTGCTGCTGGACACCGCGCACATCGCGTTCGCCGGCGACGACCCGCTGGACATGGCCCGTGCCTACGCGGACCGGATCGGCCACGTGCACATGAAGAGCATCCGGCCCGAGGTGGTGAGCCGGGTCCGCGAGGAGGGCCTGTCGTTCCAGGACGCGGTCGAGGCCGGCGTGTTCACGGTGCCGGGTGACGGCGCGATCGACTTCCGGCCCATCCTCGAGGCGCTCGCCGACGCGGACTACCGCGGCTGGCTGGTCGTGGAGGCAGAACAGGATCCGAACAAGGCCAATCCCCTGGAGTACGCGAAGAAGGCGCGCGCCTATCTGACCGACGTCCTGGGGTGGTAGCCGGTTTATCGCACACACGTAGAACAGCGAGCGACCTCGATGAGTGACACATTCAGCCGAAAGATCTACTTCAGTTTCTTCATGTTCACGGCCGATCTGCGGCCGGACGACACCGCTTACACCCGGACGCTGGTCGACCATCTCAAGGCCCTGACCGACATGGGCTACGACGGTTTCGACGTGCACATCGCCCCCGGGACCCCGGCCGCCGGCCACCGGCAGGAGACCGAGGCCTACGCGCGGTTGAAGAAGGCGTTCGGCGCGGCCGGGCTGGGTGACACCAGGTTCACCACCAACGTGGGTACGACCCGGACGTTCGACCCGACCTCACCGTACGAGCAGCAGCGCGCACAGGCGCTGGCCTACCTCAAGTCGCGGGTCGACATCACCCGGATCCTGGGCGACGGCGACTCGATCATGTCAGGGCCGTTCCTCTACCCGTACGGCGTGTTCCCGTCCACCGACGCCGGCGAGCCGATCTGGAGCGACGCGCTGCAGGACTGGATGCGCCCGCGCTACCGGGACGCGCACGCGCTGTTCCGGGAGCTGGCCGAGTACGCCGGCGGCCAGGGCGTACAGCTCGCGCTGGAGCCGATCAAGAGCTGGGAGTCGCCGCCGCCGAACATGGTCTCGGAGGCGCTGGACTTCCTCGACGACGGCGAGATCTTCGGCGCCGGCGTCACGCTCGACACCGCGCAGGTGGTGATGGAGAGCCGGGGCCCGGCGGTCTTCCGGGACAACGTGGCCCGAGCGACACGGCAGAACCGGCTGCTGTACGTGCACATCTCCGCACCGGACCGGGGCGCGGTGCGCGACAGCTGGATCCCGTGGGAGCTGATGCTGAACGAGCTCGAACCGGTCTACCGCGGGCCGTACCTGGTCGAGGTGTTCAACGCGATCCCGCCGTTCGACAGCTCGATGCGGATGACGCGCCGGCGGTTCTGGCGGCCGGGCGAGGACGCCCCGGAGCCGGGCCGGGCCAGCGCCTACGACGTGGCGGCCGCGGGGCTGGAGGAGTTGCGCGAGCGGATCGCCGCTTCCGCGCTGTCCCGTTCCGTCCCGTCCCTGATGGCCGGCGTTCGGGGCTGACCCACATGCCGACTCAGGTATCGCCACCGCTGAGAATGGTCGCCCGGACGGCCGGCGACGTCCGCATCCACACGTTCGTCTCGTCGTTCACCGGCAACAACATCGCGAACGCGACGCACATCGTGGAGAGCCGGAACACTCTGGTACTCATCGACGGCCAGTTCCTGGTCCCGTACGCGAAGGCGTTCCGGGAGTACGCGGACAGCCTCGGAAAGCCGATCGACCGGCTGTATCTGTCGCACCGGCACCCGGACCACTGGTTCGGGCTCGGCGCCGCCTTCGACGACGTGCCCGTGCATGCGTTGTCCGAGACCGCGAGCTTCATCCAGGAGCACGGCGAGGACTCGCTGAGCGACCACTGGAAACTGGGCGACCTGGCACCGGAGCACATCGTGGTGCCCAAGGAGATCGCCGAGCCGGGCGCGACCGTCGTCGACGGCGTCACCTACCACCTCGGCAGGGTGACCGAGACGGAGGTGGACTTCCACCTCACGGTCTCACTCCCGGAGCTGGGCGTGTGCTTCGCCCAGGACCTGCTCTACAGCGGCACGCACCTCTACCTGACCAGGGACATGGCGCACTGGAGCACGGTCCTGGAGGAGCTGCTGACCTCCGACTACGACCTGTTCATGCCGGGGCACGGACTGCCGGCCGACAAGATCGAGGTCGCCCGGAACGTCGAGTACCTGGCCGCGGCCCGGCAGGCGATCGCGGACGGGCTGACCGGCGACGCCTTCAAGGACTTCCTGCTGCGGCGCTACCCCGAGCGCAGATGCCCGGGGATCTTCGACATCTATCTGCCGCGGTTGTTCGGCGACTCACGGGACTACTAGGGCGGCGATCATGCAACCGGAATACACGGTAGGGCGGTACCTGGTCGACCGGCTCCGGCAGCTGGGCCTGGGCCATCTGTTCTCCATCGCCGGTGACTACTCGATCGGCTGGGTGAAC
Organism: Catenuloplanes nepalensis; assembly: GCF_030811575.1. Taxonomy (GTDB): domain Bacteria; phylum Actinomycetota; class Actinomycetes; order Mycobacteriales; family Micromonosporaceae; genus Catenuloplanes; species Catenuloplanes nepalensis. The sequence continues at coordinate 2,692,061 of NZ_JAUSRA010000001.1, forward strand.
GGATACGTCGAGCCGAGCGACATCGAGGTCATCGAGGAGGTGAACGAGCTCAACGCGGGCTACGCGGCCGACGGGTACGCCCGCCTGAAGGGGATCGGCGCGCTCTGCGTCACCTACTCGGCCGGCGCGTTGTGCACGGTGAACGCGATCGCGGGCGCCTATGTGGAGAAGGTGCCGGTAGTGCTGATCAACGGCACGCCGAGCATCAAGAAGACGCTCACGTTCGAGCAGACCGGCGTCAGCTCGCACCATTTCATCACCGGCCGGGAAACGGACCTGCAGTCCTTCGAACACCTCACGGCAGCGGCGGTACGCGTCGACAACCCGGACCTCGCGCCGATGCTGATCGACTACGCGCTGGCCGCGTGCATCACGGACCGGCGGCCGGTCTACATCGAGCTGCTGCAGGACATGATCGACCTGAGCTGCCCGCGACCGGCCGGCACGCTGACGCCCGGGCGCGCCATGTCCGACCCGTCGAACCTGGCGGAGTCGGTCACGCACCTGCGCGAGCGGCTGAGCGCGGCCGCGAACCCGGTGGTCTGGGTGGGCGTGGAGGTCGACCGGTTCGGCCTGCACGACAAGACGCTGAGCCTGCTGCACCAGCTGAAGATCCCGTACGTGACCGAACTGCTGAGCAAGGCCGTGCTCTCCGAGGACGACACGCTGTTCGCCGGCGTGTTCGACGGCCGAGCGTCCTCGCCCGCGGTCCAGGACCTGATCCGCGACGCCGACCTGGTGCTGGCCCTGGGCGTCTGGCTGACCGACATCAACACGCTGGGCTGGGACGTCGACTTCGGCCGGACCGCGTTCGTCTCGCTGGACACGGTCAAGGACGGCACGTTCTTCAGCCCGCAGGTCGCGCTGGAACACCTGATCGACGGTCTGCTGGCCGACCCGGTCACCCGCACCGCACCGGCCCGGCCGAGGTCGTCCGCGAGCCCGGCGACGCTCACCGAGCCGCACGGTGACGTGCTCACCTATCAGGGCTTCTACGACACCATCGCCCAGTACGTGGACGAGAACACCATCATCGGCAGCGACGCGAGCCTGAACTACTTCGGCAGCCTGCTGCTCACCGTGCCCACGGCCGGCGGTTTCGTCGCGCAGTCGTCGTACTCCGCGATCGGCTACAGCGCCGCGGCCGCGACCGGTCTCTGCCTGGCGAAGAACGACCGGCAGCGGGTACTGGTCCTCTCCGGCGACGGCGGGTTCCAGATGACCGCCCAGTGCCTGTCGGTGCAGACCCGCTTCGGCCTGGACCCGATCATCTTCGTGCTCAACAACGGCGTCTACGGCGTGGAGCAGTGGCTCGCCGACGCGTCGGTCTTCGCCACCGGCACGCCGTTCCTCAAGTCCTGCGTCCTGCACCCGTGGAACTACAGCAAGTTGGCCGACGTCTTCGGCTGCCGGGGCTGGCGGGCGGCCACCTACGTGGAACTGAAGGAGGCGATCACGGGCGCGCTGGCCAACACGGGCAGCCCGTCCATCGTCGAGGTCGTCGTGGACGGCAAGTCGATTCCCGATAACGCCACATGGAAGACGAACTAGCGAGGAGCCGGAGATGACGGCAACAACCCTGGAACCAGACACCCACACCCGGGCCAGAACCGGATCGGAGTACGCCGGGCAGCAGTCCCAGAACGTCCAGGCGGGCGTGCGGCGCACCGACTTCCGCGTGATCGCACAACACATGTTCAGCCTGATGATGCGCAACGTGGCCACGGACGGCTTCCTCTTCGAGGACCCGGTGGAGCCGGGACGGTTCTCCGCGCCGGGCTGTGTCATCGCCGCGCCGTCGTACCCGGCGAACTCGCCCGGCGTCGACCAGGACTACGTGTTCAACTGGACCCGCGACGCCGCGATCACCGCGATGGAGCTCGCCGCCGCGGGCATGCCGGCCCGGCCGTCCGCCGGCGTGCAGCCGCTGGAGGACTACGTCCGGTTCGCCGCGATCTGCCAGGGCAACGCGATCCCGACGCTGGCCCACGCCTGCTTCACCGTCGAGGGCGTCTCCCGGCCGTGGACCGAGCAGAACGACGGCCCGGCGCTGCAGACGCTGGCCATCCTCCAGGCGTTCGCCCAGCTGGACGAGCCGACCCAGGCGATCGCCCGCCAGGTCATCGGCCGCAACCTCGACTTCCTCGCCGAGGCGTACCGGCAGCAGACGACGAACCTGTGGGAGGAACACGCCGGATACTCGTTCTTCGCCCGGTCGGTGCAGCTGCGCTGCTTCCGCGAGATCTCCGCGAACACGATCGGCATCACCGTGCCCGCGGGATGGCAGGACGCGACCGACTGGCTGCAGAACGCGCTGGCCACGCACTGGGACGGCACCCGCTACCTGAGCCTGATCGGCGACGGCGCGCCGCCCACCGACCCGGCAGGCCCCGGCTACGACCCGAACATCGACATCGTGATGGCGGCGATCTACGGGGCGATCCCGGTCACCGACACCCGCCTGCTCGCCACCGCGGCCGAGCTGCGGGCGCAGTGGGCGGACCCGCAGGCGCCCACGGTCTACCCGGTCAACCTGACCGACCAGCAGCTCGGCATCGGGCCGATGGTGGGCCGGTACCCGGGCGACACCTACGACGGCGAGGTCTCCGACCCGGTCCCGGGCGGTCACCCCTGGGCGCTGACCACGTGCAACTTCGCGGAGCTGTACTACCGGCTGGCCGCAGAGGTGCGCGCCGGGGGATCCGTGCCGTACGACGCGCTCTCCGCGCCGCTGTTCACCCAGATCGGCGTCACCGACGGTACGTCGCCGCAGGACACGGCGACCGCGCTGGAGCAGGCCGGCGACCGGATGCTGCAGGCGGTCATCTACCACAGCGACAATCTCGAACTCAGCGAGCAGTTCGACGGCACCACCGGCTACTGCCGCAGCGTGAGCAACCTGACCTGGAGCTATGCCGCGTATCTGTCGGCGGTCCGGGCCAAGACCGGGCTCAACGTCCAGGGCTGAGCGCCCGGAAGGAGAATGACGTGATCTTCCCCGAAGGAGCGGCCGCCCGCACCGACGCGACGGACGTCGCCGGCCGCGTCTACGACGTCGTCATCGTCGGCGCCGGGATCTCCGGCGCGATCATCGCGGACCGCCTCAGCCGGGAGGGCCGCTCGGTCCTGGTGCTGGAGGCGGCCCCGGCCGACGACCTGACCATCGCCGGCTACGAGGGCTACCTCAACCGGTTCTACGGCACGGCGATGAAGGACAACCAGGCGCCGTACCCGGTCCTGCCGCCGGTCCCGATGCCGCGCAGCACCGACGCCCGGCCGCTGACGCCCGGCGGCGGGCCGAACACCGGCGGATACCTGGTGCAGAACGGCCCGCACTCCACCGACACCACCTACACCCGGGTGCTCGGCGGCACGACCATGCACTGGGAGGCGAAGATCCTGCGGATGCTGCCGGAGGACTTCGAACTCGCCGACCGGTACGGCCACGGGCTGAAGTGGCCGCTCGGGTACGACGAGCTGGAACCGCTCTACCGCGAGGCGGAACGCGAGATCGGCGTGTCGGCCGACGTCGAGGACCAGCGGTACCTCGGCCTGCACTACCCGCCGGACTACGTGTTCCCGATGCGCGGCCTGCCGGCGTCCTTCCTGGACCGGACCGTCGCCGAGGGCGTCGACGGCACCCAGGTGCGGGTGAGCGACGACGAGGAGATCGAGATCCGGGTACGCCCGTTCCCGCAGGGCCGCAACGGCATCCCGAACCCGGCCTACGACGCCGGACGCGGCTTCGTGCCGGTCGGCGCGGTCAGCACCCACCAGGTCGAGGAGGGCGGGCGCTGCCAGGGCAACAACAACTGCGTGCCGATCTGCCCGGTGCAGGCGAAGTACCACGCCGGCAAGACGCTGGCCCGCACGCTGCACCGCGACGTCGACCTGCTCGCCCAGGCCGTCGCCTACCGGGTGCACACCGACGACGAGACCGGCCGCGTCACCCGCATCGAGTACCGGCGCTACCCCGACCCGAACTCCACCGCGTACGAGACCGGATTCGCCCAGGGCCGCGCCTACGTGCTCGCCACGAACGCGATCGAGAACGCGAGGCTGATGCTCGCCTCCGGGCTGCAGGACCGCGCCGACCTGATCGGGCGCAACCTGATGGACCACGCCTACCTGCTCACCTGGGCACGGCTGCCCGAGATCGCGGGCACGATGCGCGGGACGAACTGCACGTCCGGCATCACCGATCTGCGCGGCGGCCGGTTCCGCAAGGGCCGGGCCAGCTTCAGCGTCGACATCCACAACGACGGCTGGGGCTGGGCCACCGGCGCCCCGGTCACCGACCTCGTCCGGATCGTCGAGGAGAACCAGCACGGATTCGAGCTGCGCCGGTCCCTGGTCGACCAGGTCAGCACCCAGCTGCTGCTGGCCCACATGATCGAGGTGCTGCCGGACCGGGACAACCGGGTGACCGTCGACCCCCGCTACCGCGACGAGCTGGGCAACATGCGCCCGGTCATCTCGTTCAAGGTCCCGGACTACACGATGCGCGGGGCGGCCTTCGCCCGGGAGCTGTCCCGGGATCTGTTCGGCAAGCTCCACGCGCAGGATTTCACCAGCTACGACCCGGCCGAGTACGGCTACGTCGAGTTCGGCGGCGAGGGCTACCGGATCCTCGGCGGCAACCACCTGGCCGGCACGCACGTGATGGGCACCAGCCCCGGCGTCTCCGTGGTCGACGACCACCAGCGCAGCTGGGAGCACGAGAACCTCTACCTGGTAGGCGGCGGCAGCATGCCCACGATCGGCACGGCGAACACCACCCTGACCTCCACCGCGCTCTGCCTGCGGACCGCCGAGCACCTCATCCAGGAGCTGCGGCGACAGGACCGTCCCCTGACACTCGCGACGATTGGCGCCCGATGACCTCGCAGACCCTGGCCGGACACCGGCTGCCGACCGAGATCGACACCATCGCCGAACTCGAGGCGTACCTGAACGCGGCGCTGCGCCTGGAACACGCCACGATCCCGCCGTACCTGACCGCGCTGTACTCGCTGCATCCCGGCGCCAACTCCGACGCCCGGCACCTGATCCGGGTGGTCGCGGTCGAGGAGATGCTGCACCTGACGCTGGTCGCCAACGTGATGAACGCGGCCGGGCTGCGGGTGGACCTCACCGCGGACGACTTCGTGCCGCGCTATCCCGCGCATCTGCCCAGCGGCGAGATCGACTTCCTGGTGAGCGTGCAGCCGTTCTCGCCGGCGGCGGTGACCACGTTCCTCAACATCGAGCGGCCGGTCAAGGCGCCCAGCGAGAGCCGCCGCCTGCTGCGCCGCCCGGACCTCGGCGCCGGCACCGTGCTGGCGGCCAGCCCGGTCGACCCGAGCCGGTGCTTCTACAGCATCGGCGAGTTCTACGAGGAGATCAACCGCGGCCTGCGTCACCTCCACGACCGGTACCGGGCGGAGGGCCGGGAGCTGTTCACCGGCGACGTGGCCCGGCAGGTCACCGGTGAGTACTTCTACTCCGGCGGCGGCGAGATCGTGGCGGTCCACGACCTGGACACCGCGATCGAGGCGCTGACGCTGATCATCGAGCAGGGTGAGGGCCTGGGTGGCGGCATCTACGACGGCGAAGGCGAACTCTCGCACTACTACCGGTTCCAGCAGCTCCAGCTGGGCAGCTACTACCAGCGGGGTGACGTTCCCGGGCGCCCGAGCGGTCCGGCACTCGACGTGGACTTCGACGCGGTCCATCCCGTCGCGATCGACGTCGCGCTGACCGACTACCCGGACGGCTCACCGGTGCGCGAGGCGGCACAGGCCTTCAACCGGACCTACGCGGACTTCCTCGCCCACCTCACCGCGGCCTACGACGGCGAGCCGCAGAAGCTGCTCGAGGCCGTGCCGTGGATGTTCCGGCTGCGAGACGACATCGAGCGCCTGATCCGCAATCCGTTCCCCGGCCGGCCCGGCGTCCACGCGTCCCCGGTCTTCACCCGAGCCTCCGAGGAGTGGTCATGAGCCTGGACGACTTTGTCGCGTTCTCCGCCGAGGTCACCGGGTTCACCGAGTTCGAGCTGCTCGGCACCGGCCAGGCCGGCTCCTATCTGGACACCGTGACCGAGGTGGTCGGCGAGCGGATCCTGGCCGACCTGCTCGGCGCCTACCGCGCGCGGGTGACCGAGACCGGCGACGAGCAGGCGCGCGCCGCGCAGCTGACCGGCGCCGTGCTCGGCGACCCCCGGCTCGGCCCGGTCGCGCGGAACATCATCAAACTCTGGTACTGCGGCGTCTGGTTCGCGCTGCCTTCGGCGTGGACCGGCGAGTTCGGTGCGGCCGGGCGCGAGGGCACGTTCACCGCCTCGCCCCAGGCGTACACCCAGGGCCTGCTCTGGTTCGCCATCGGCGCGAACCCACCCGGCGCCCGCGCCCCCGGCTACGCCTCCTGGGCGTCCCCACCACGCATCCCGGAGCTGCCGTCCTCCGCCATCCCGCGCTCCCTCACCCACACATCGCCCTGACCTCTCACCGAACAGCAGACTCACCTGCCATTTCGTCGAGGGCCCGGTCTCCGTTCGCTGCGCGCGGGCCCGGACCGTCGAGGCCGGGACGGCTGATCAGCCGGGCCGTCGACGGCACCGGGGCTGGAGAACGACACCGAAGGCACCGCACGCTGGGAAGAGACGGGTGGGGGCCACTGCGATGCCGTGATCTGCGCTCCGGTGACGGGCGGCGTGGGCGAGATCTGGTCGAGCAAACGCTGCGCCATAGCGGCGTCGATCTCGCGGTCAGCGCTGATACGCACATCGGCAGCGGTAGCCAGGTCCACGACGTCGTCGCTGGTGAACGCATCAGCTCCGACAGTGCTCAGCCGCCGCGCGAACTCCTGCATGTCAATCATCTGCAGCCTCATCCTGGGGATTGCTGTTGATCCACCGTAACCCCCCGCCTCGGCCGCCGGTTCCCGCACCCACCGCTCGGGATACTGCGCCAGCAACGATGCCAGCTGCTCGGCGCCCCTCATCTCTTCGGCGAGCCGATCGCGCACGGAGGCCGGCGGGGCCGTCACACTCTGTGCAGCCCATGTCGGCCCCGCGCCTGCGCCACCAGACCTCGGCCGATCAACGTCTCCGCGACGGCCCGGGCACGGTGCCAGTCACCGCGCTCGGCAAACCCGCGAACCGCCGCCAGCTTACCGTGGGCGACCAGCGCCGCCGCGACCTCCCCCGAAAGCCAGGCGTCCGGCGCCCGAAGGCCCGGTGCCGCGGCGGTATGACGGCGCCGTCCATCATTAGGTGAGGAAGTCGCGCATCGCGTCGGGGGTGGCGGGCAGCCCGTACGCGTGGATCCCGCCGGTGAGGTTGGCGAACAGGCCGAAGCCGTGCCATTGCCAGGTGGCGGGGGAGTCCGCGAGTGTTTGCAGCAGACGGCGCTGTGCCGGTGTCAGGTCGGCCGCACCGGTGCCGGGGCTGATCGGGCCGTCCGGAAAAGCGTGCCGCAGGGCCTCGCCGACGACCGGCAGCGCCTCGGGGCCGCTGACCGAGGGGATGCGGGCCAGCAGCGCGTCGAAGGCGGGGTCCGTGTGGGCGCCGCCCAGCTGCCGGAACAGTGCCAGACCTGCGTAACCGGACAGGTCGCCGTCGAGGTAGGGCAACTGCGGGTCCGCGGCCCGGTCCGTGCCGGTCCAGGCCAGCAACTCGGCCGCGACGGCAACGCCCGCGTCGGCGCCGTGCAGCCGGGCGGCCGCGATCGCCGCACCCCAGCGCACGACCTCCCGCTCGTCGCCGAGCGCGGCTCGGATCGTGTCCGACGCCGCCGGGAGGGTCACGCCGGTCAGGCCGAGCGCGACCAGCGCGGTGGCGGCGACCGCCGGGTGCGCGTCCGTGGCCGCGACCGACAGCGGGCCGCCACTGACGGCAGCGTCCTCGCCGAACCAGGCGAGCGCGTAGGCCGCACCCGCACGCAGGCCCGGGTCCGGATCGCCCAGCAGCGCGCAGAACAGCGGCACCCCGGCTCGGACCGCGTCATGGACGGCCAGTTCGACGTGGGCGAACAGCCGCTCCTGATCCTGCGCGTCCAGCGACATCCAGTACTCGTACCCACCCTCGCCGGCGTCCGGCCGCGGTCGCTGCCGCAACAACCGCTCCCCGCCGGCGGCACGCCCCCGGTAGTCCGCCGCCGGAAAACCCTCCGGTAGCCACGACTCGTCGTATCCGATCGCAAGCGAGGTGAGCAGGCCGAGGAGTGCGGGGCGGTCGGGTGTGCGCGGGTCCGCCAGCAGTTCCAGCAGGAAGGGTGCGGCATACGCACTCGCCTCGTACCGGCTGCCCTGGTGGAAGATGTTCCCGTACAGCTGCCGGCGGGCTTTCTCCCGCGCCCCGGCATCGGGCGCGAGCAGCTCCCGGATCAGTCCGGGCACATCGCCCGCCGCCCCGTAGGCGTGCTCCAGCTCGCCCCACGCCACACTGTCCAACCGTTCCAGCATGCCCGGCAACGTACCGGCGACCCCTGACATTTTCGTACCGCGGAAGATCTTTGAAGATCTTGATCTTCCCGCTTCCGGCGTGGTGCTGCCCGCGTGCTCCCGCGGGCAACGGTCGTCGCTGGCGCTCCTCCCTACCGGTGCCGATGCTGGTCACCACGAACGATCCGGTGGCTGGTCGGCGACGTCAGGCGTGATTCACGGCCGGGTGAAGAGCGCGGCGAGTGCGGAGTCGGAGGCGGCCAGCGCGCTGCGGTCGTAGGTGCTGGAGGCGGCGACCAGCTCGGCCGCGCCGGTGCGGTCGAGGAGTTCGGTGAGGCGCTGCTCGACCTGGGCGGCGGTGCCGGTGATCGCGGCGGCGCCGGTGCGGTCGAGGTGTTCCTGCTGGCGTGCGGTCCGTGGGGCGGTCCGGGCCGTGTGTACCGGTTCAAGGGGTGGGAAGCTGCCGGTGGTGCGGCTCTGCGCCATCGCCCAGGCCTCGGGGAGCAGCAGGTCGGCGGCCTCGGCGGCGGTGTCCGCGATCAGCACGTCGAGGCTGATCGCCACCCACGGCTCCGGCTGCTGCGCGGACGGGCGGAACGCGCGGCGGTAGTCGTTCAGCGCGGCCAGACCGGGCGCCGGGTCGCCGCCGACGCCCAGCAGCGGACCGCCGACGATGACCGGCAGGCCGAGCTCGGCCGCGATCCGCAGGCCGCTGCCGGTCGCGAGGGCGTAGAGCGGTATCGGGCCGTCCGGCCGCGGGTGCAGCGTGATCTCCGCCGTGCCGGTGAGGTAGCCGCGTAGCTCGGCCAGGTCGGCGGCGAAATCGGTGTCGGTCTGCCGCAGCGCGCGGCGGACCGGTGCGGTGAAGCCGGGGGAGCGGCCGAGGCCGAGGTCGACGCGGCCCGGCGCGAACGCGGACAGTGTGGCGAACTGCTCGGCGACCACGAGCGGCTGGTGGTGCGGGAGCATCACACCGGCCGAACCGATCCGGATCGTGGTCGTGGCACCGGCGACCGCGGCGAGGAGCACGGTCGGGGCCGCGCCGGCGATCCCCGGTACGCTGTGGTGCTCGGCCACCCAGAACCGGTGGTAGCCGAGCCGTTCCGCGTTCGCGGCCCGCGCCACCGTGCCCCGGAGCGCGGCCGGCTCGGGCTCACCGGCGCGGGTGCGGGACCGGTCCAGCAGGGAGAGGCGCACTCCGGAGTTGATCACTAAAGACGCAGCGCCGCCGGGCCCCGGGTTGTTCCGTGCGGCAGGTCACCCGCGCGGCGGCGGGAACTCGACCCGGGTCCGCCAGAACGCCATGATCTCCACGATGCCGGCCATCAGAATTCCGAGCACATCCGGGGGTACGGTCGTCCCGTCCGTCCAGGTGGGCACGGCGGGCAGGTAGACGGCGTAGTCGCCGGGCGCGCGGTCGACCTCCACGATCAGGGTCGCGCCGCCGTACTCGACGAACATGCTGGTCCGGTCGCGGCCGGACAGGGTCACGCCGGCGTCGTTGCGGGCCGTCTGGTTGCCCAGCTCCTGCACGGCCACGGCCACCACCTCTCAGCTGTGGATCTCGACGATGTCGGTCACGTTCGGATTCTCCCGCAGCGCGGGCAGCTCGGTGCTTGCCCAGATGCTGCCCGGCCGCGGCGGGTCGTCGACGTAGGCGGTGACCGTGCCGGAGGCGTTCTCCGCGTACCGCTCCGACAGCCGGGCCCAGAGGATGTCCGCCTGCCACGGGCTGATCGGTGAGCTGTCCCGGTCGTAGAGGTCGAGGCCCTCGAGGTACTCGCCGCCCGGCGTCTGGTTGAGCGTCACCCGGCTCACGCCGTCGGCGTCGCGCTCCGCCACGTCCTGCAACCGCGTCCCGTCCGGTGCCCGCCCGGACCAGAAGATCGCGCCGTCCCGCGGGCTGCTCACGTCCGCCCGCTCGACCTCGGCCAGCAGCGTGTGGAACGCCAGGTCTCGCTCGGCGTCCCGGAGCGGGTCGCCGACGCCCGTCCCGGCCTGCATCTCCGCGGCCGGCAGCAGCCGGTCCGCGGCCTGGCGGAGCTGCACCGCGAGTTCGTTCAGGATCCGGCCCACGGCCTCGTCGATCAGCGCGCGGATGATGGCCCGGGAGGCCGCGATGATCCCGGCCGCGACCAGCGCACCGATCCCGGCGGACGCGAACGCGGCCGCGAGCGCCGCACCGACCGCGTAGGCCAGCGCGGTCAGCTCCGCGATGAAGGCGAGCTTCAGCGCGACGACGATCCCGGCCATCGCGAGCAGGACGGCACCGACGGTCCAGGCCGCGTCGGCCGCGTCCGCGAGCGTGCCGGCCGGGCCGCCGTCGCCGTTCCAGAAGTCCTCGAACGCGGTGATGGACCGGCCCTCGTTGTCCCGCCACACCCGCGCGGCGATCGCGTTCGCCTCGCCGGTCTGCTCCCGCAGCAGGTCGCTGTAGTCGATCCAGGCCTGCCCGTGCTGGACGAGCAGGTCCTCGTCCGCCTGCGGCCAGTCGAGCCCCAGCCAGGAGAGCGGCACGGTCAGCTCCGGCGGCAGCGTGATCGTCATCGGAGGCCGCCGCCCGCGTTCCGTACCCCCGCGTCGTTGATGTTCTCGATGTCGGCCAGTGCACGGCCGTGCTCGTCGAGCCCGGCGCCCACGTCGACGAGCTGGTCGACGTAGGTGGAGAGCATGTCCAGCACCCGGCCGCGCACCTCGTCGTAGGCGCCGCCGAAGGCCGAACCGACCTCGTCCGCTCCCCACGGCGCGCCGCTCACCGCGGCGGCCAGCCGGTTCAGGTCGTCGCGCATCCGGCCGGACAGGTCGGTCATCTCCCGCCCGGCCCGGATCAGCGCGTCCGGGTCGATGTCCATCAGCGGGACCGGCGGACGAGACCGTCCAGCATGGACGTGATCTGAGCCATGCGCCGCTCCGCCTCCTCGACGGCCCGCGCGGACGCGGCCGCGTACTCCTCGCGGGCCGGCGCCACCGCGATCCCGGCCGCCTGTTCGCGCGCCGCCGCCTGCGCCTGCCGCAGCGCCGCGAGCACCGCCTCGGCCAGATCCGCCGACGCCAGCCGCATCGCCCGCGGATCGAACCACACATCCGTGACCTGCCCGGCCCCGTCCACCTCGACCCGGACCAGCCCACCGGCCGCGTCCGCCCCGGCCCGCACCTCAGCGAGCCGCTCCATCGCGTCCATGTGGGCACCGTAACCAGCCCCGGCAGCCGCCGCCTGACCCCTGAGCAGGGACGTACCGGCCGCAGTCGACATAGTCGACTATGTGCGCTAGGATTTCCGGCGTGACAAGGAAGAGGTGGCCGGGGCCGGCCGGAGGAGGCCGGCCCCGGGTGGTCGAGTGCTAATCCTCGATGAAGAGGATCATGCTGATCAGTTTCACTATGGCGATCAGCGTCAAGGGGTTTGGCACATGCATCCCATCTCTTGGTGATCAACTGGCACTACTCGAGGGATCTAGCTCTGTGGGCGCAAATCCCATCGAGGATTGTAAAGCCGATCTTCCTTTGTGGAAGTACACGTGCGAGTGAAAGTGAGGGGGTGAGTGCCAATCCCTAATGATATCTAGGGATTGAAACGTATTGGTCGCGGCCTGCTTGATAGGCGTTGCCGCAATTCGTCGCCGTCTGCTGTACTCGGCCGTGGCTCTCATGGTCCACGTCTTGCGAATCATGGGATTCGCGTGGTGGGCGATGTGCGGTGGGCGGGTCCGTGGTGAGGCGGGAGGCGAGTGTGCGGATCGCCTCGCTGGGGCGGGCGGCCGCGAGGCGCCACATGCGGGTGGTGGCGTCGGTCAGGAACTGCTCGATGTCGGCGTGTCGTCCACTGTGGGCGAGCGCCTCCAGGCCGATCGTGATGATCTCGTCGGTCGGCGTCACCTCGGTGAGCAGTGCGGTGACGCCGGAGGCGGCTGCCGCATGGGCGCCCATGGCCATCTGGCGGCGGAAGAGGGCGCAGGACGCGTCCGTCAGCTCCTGACGCATGCGGTGTGCCTGGCGCTCCGCCCAGTCCGTGCCGACGTCGGCGAGCGCGTCACCGCGCCACAGGTCGATCGCCCGCGTGTAGAGGTGCGCGGACTCGGCGTCGGACGTCTCGCGCGCGGCGTCGCGCACCAGCGCGGCGAAGCGGTGATAGTCCACGGCCTCCGGCGGCACGTGCAGTTCGTACCCGGTGAGGCGCCGGTTCGCCAGCACGCCGGGCTCCGCGCCCGCGCCGGTCAGCGCGGCGCGGACCGCGCGCACGTAATGCGCGAGCGTCTCCGGTGCCTTCTCCGGTGGATCACCGTCCCACACGCAGCCGATCAGCGTGTCCGCGCTCACCAGCCGCCCGGCCCGGAGCGCGAGCGCGGCCAGGAGACCGCGTTGTGCCGCGCGCTCGAGCCGTACCGGTGAATCGTGATCGTTCTTGATCTCCACCGGTCCGAGAAGCCGGATCTCCATGTGCGACCACCCCCGAGACGCAGTGTGGCATCGCCGGTCACGAATGGTATTTTCCGCGGTCCGGCCTGCGGCGTCCGGTTTTCCGTCCGGTCACGCGTCCCGTTGGGCGTCCGCCGGCGCACCCGATGCTTCGACCCGTCATTGCGGCATCGAGCAGGGGAGACGGGACGACATGCGAGAATTCACGGGTACGCGATGAGCGCGGATTGGCTGGAGATGCCGGCCGGGCCGGGTGCCACGCGGTGGCACACCGCACCGGTGCAACGTCTGGTGCTCGCGGTCTGCCACACGGTCGCAAGCACGCAGCACGTGCTCGACGCGGTCGGGCTGGCCGAGGCCGACGAGCGCGTGCAGGTGGTGTTCACCCGCGCGCCGGACGTGCTCAGCAACGGCACCGACGAGTTGCTGGCGTCGCTCGGCGCGGTGGTGATCCCGTGGGAGCAGGCGCGCCGGTCCACGTTCGACCTCGCGCTCGCGGCGGACTGCGCGGGCCTGCACGACCTGCGGGCGCCGATCGTCCAGCTGCCGCACGGCATCATGAGCAACAAGGTGACCTGGTCGCCGTCCGGCGGGCCGGGCGACGGGCTGGTCACGGGTCTCGCCGCGCCGTGGCTGACCAGCTACGGGCGGCTGATCCCGCGGGTGGTGACGCTCTCGCACGAGGCCGCCCGGGACGTGCTGGCCCGTCAGTGCCCGCAGGCGCTTCCGGCCGCGCGGCTCACCGGCGACCTGTGCCTCGACCGGCTGACCGCGAGCCTGCCGCGCCGGACCACGTACCGCCGGGGGCTGGGCGTCGGGGCGGATCGCACGCTGATCGCGGTCAGCAGCACCTGGGGTGAGTGGTCGTTGTTCCGGCGCGCCTGGCCCGCGCTCCGCGAGACGTTGCGGGAGCTGCCGCGTGATCGGTACGCGGTGCGCGCGGTCTGCCACCCCGCCGCCTGGCACGGACACGGGGCACGGCAGGTCGAGGCCTGGGGGCGGAACGGCCGGGTGCCGGGGTTGCGGTACGTCGAGCCGCTGCACTGGCGTGCGCTGGCCGCGGCCGCGGACGTGTGGATCGGCGACTACGGCTCGCCCACGCTCTACGCCGCCACGGTCGGCATCCCGGTGTTGTACCTGCCGGCGCCGGACGGGCGGGTCGCGCCCGGATCGGCGGCCGAGGCGCTGGCCCGGGCGACCGCGCTGCTCGACGCCGGCCGCGCGCTGCCGGAACAGCTGCGACGCGCGGAGCGCCGGCGCGAGGCGGTGGCGGCCGCGGTGCCGCCGCTGGTCAGCTCGGTCCCGGGCGAGGCGCCGGGCCGGCTGCGCGCCGAGATGTACCGGCTGCTGCGGTTGCCGGAACCGGCCGGGCGGGCCGTCGCGCGGCCGGTGGCGGTGTCCCGGCCGTACCGCCGGCGGGTGGTGTCGTGACCGGGATGTGGCTGCTGTCCGCGGGCGGTGAGTCTTATCTGGTGGTGGCCGTGCCGGGCGGACGTCCCGGCTGGGTGAGGGTCGCGGACGTGCTGTTGCTGGAGACGCCGGCGGCTACATCGGCGGCGGAGACGCCGGAGGCGTTGCTGGCGCGCCATCCGGGCGCGGCCGCGGTCGCTCGGGCCGGTCCCGCCGGTGTCGCGCTGACGCACCGGACCGGCCGGGTCGCCGCGATGGCCGGGGCCGGAGCACCGGCCGCGCGAGCCGTGGCGCTGCTGCACCTGGTCACGCGCCGCAGCCCGCGCTGACCCGCACGATCGGGGCGTCCCACCTCCGGCGTCAGGGTCACCGGGCGGTGGTCCGTTCTGGTGATCGGCCGAGGTGCGCCCCGATCACGGTCTGCCGGCGAGCTCGTCGAGGAGGCGGCGGACCTGCGCGGCCTCGGTGTCGGCCAGCCGGGCGTAGGCCTCCTCGGCCGCGGTCAGGTCCGCCCGCGCCTCGGCCTGCCGCCCGGCGCGGGCGTGCAGCTCACCGCGCCGGTGCAGGGCCTGCGCGCGGCCACGCGCGGAGCCGAGCCGGTCCATCTCGGACAGCGCGTGTGCGAGTTCCCGCTCCGCGCTCTCGTGCTCGCCCAGCCCGGTGAGCGCGCGGCCCAGCTCGGCCCGCGCGACCGCCTCGTTGTACGGGTCCACGCCGAGCCCGGCGAGCAGCGTGACCGTCTGCCGCAGGTACGTGACCGCCTCGGCCGGGTGGCCGGCCTCGTTCTCCACCTGGCCGAGCCGCAGCAGGCCGAGCGTGGCCGACCGCACGTCGCCGAGCTCGGTGAAGATGCGGTGTTGCGCCGCCGAGTGCGCTCGTGCCTCGTCGTGGCGACCGCGCGCGAGCGCCACGGTGCCGAGCCCGGCGTGGGCGCCGCCGAGCCCGGCGTGGTCACCGCCGTCCGCGGCCAGCGTCATGGCGCGGGTGAACAGCGGCTCGGCCTCGTCGTACCGCCCGGTGTCGTAGAGGGACCAGGCGAGCCGCTTGATCATCTCGGACTCGCCGGCCGGATCGCCCAGGCGGCGGGCGCACTCGGCCGCGGCCCGGTCGACGACCTGGCGGTCCGCGTGGTGGCGGCGCAGGTGGAACATCGGCCAGCACTCGTCCGCGATCTGCCAGGCGAGCAGCGGGAACGGCCCGGCGGCGGCCAGCACGGCCGCGACCAGATTGGGCCGCTCCGCGTCGAACCAGGCCAGCGCCGTGTGCCGGTCGTGCACCGCGGCGACGGATCGCGCACGGGCGGGCCGGTTCCGGTACGGGGTGAGCAGCCGGCCCGCGGCCGCGGCACCGTCCCGGTACCACTCGGCGGCGCGGCGCAGCAGCGCGTTCCACTCCTGGCCGGTTCCGGCGGCGCGTCGTGCGTGCCGGCGCACCAGGTCGTGCAACCGGAACCGGTCGCCGTCCGCGCCCGCCTCGTCCACCAGGCTCGCCTCGATCAGCTGGTCCAGCAGCGCCGCCGCCTCCGGCTCGGTCACCTCCAGCATCGCGGCCACCACCGGCACGCCGCACTCCGCGCCGGGATGCGCGCCGAGTGCCCGATAGCAGTGGGCGACCGGTGCGTCCAGATCCCGGTAGGAGAGTTCGAAGACCGTGGCCAGCGACATCCCGCCGGGCACGGAAACGCTGTCCTGGTTCAACTCGTCCACCATCCGTCGTACGGGCCATCGGGGCCGGCTGGCGAGTCGCGCGGCCGAGACCGCCAGCGCGACCGGAAGCCCGGCGCACCGGCGCAGCAGCGAGCGGGTCGCCTCGCGGTCCGCGCGGAGCCGCGCGTTGCCGATCCGGCGCCGGAGCATCTCGGTCGCGGCGTCCTCGGGCAGCGGCGCGACCGGGAGGAACCCGGCGCCGTCGAGCGCGAGCGCGCCGAGCCGCCACCGGGCCGTGACCAGCACAGCCGCGTGGGCGGACGCGGGCAGCAGTGGCCGGATCTGCGCGGCCGACACGGCGTCGTCCAGGAGGATCAGCAGGCGGAGGCCGGACGTGACGGTCCGGAACAGCGCGGTGCGTTCCGCGGGCCGGGCCGGGATCCGGTCGTCCGCGAGCCCGAGCGCACGCAGGGCCACGGCCACGACGTCCGCCGGATCGGCCGGGCCGGCCGGGTCGAACGCGCCGAGCTGGGCGTAGAGCTGCCCGTCGGGGTAGCGCCCGGCCGCGGCGTGCGCCCAGTGCAGCGCCAGCGCGCTCTTCCCGACGCCGCCGACGCCGGTGAGGACGACCACCGCGGGTCCGCCGGGTTGCGGTGCGGCGAGGGCGTCCAGCCGGTCGAGCTCGCGATCCCGGCCGACGAACCCGGCCGGGCCGGCCGGGATCTGGCGTGGCACCGTCCATGAGCTCATCCGTCCCCCAAAAGGATCGCCCATCTTCTGCAGGAGATTAGTGCATAATCCATCCACGGTCGCCTACTTAAGATCACCATGCCGGTCAAATATGCAGATCCTGAACCGGTGGGGATGAATGAAAATGAGTGAACGTGCGGCGAATGGCCGATGCCCACTCGGATGATCGAATGAATCGCTCCAGCTGAACGCGCGTCCATCCATACCGAACGTGCGTCTGCCTGTGCAATTGCAAGGGAAGTGACGCAGGTGGCGATCCACTGTGCCGTCTTCGGCAGATCCTCTTGAGTGGCCGTGGTGATGATAAGTGAGTCACATCGGGCACCGTTCTGCCAGGGGGGATCATGCGAGTGCATGCTTTCGGGGGATCACGATTTCGACGGGGTGGCCGCGACCGGCTGCCGAGCATCGCCGGCGGCCGTCATGTCCGGCGATGAGATCGAAGCGAATCGGTCACTGCGCGCGGACGGCGGCGCGGAGGTGTTCCAGGCGGGCGGCGACCAGTACATCTTCGGGGCGCCGGGCGAGCGTCCCGCGCCGGCCCGGATGCTGCCGAGGGACACGGCGCCGCTGATCGGGCGGGACGCCGAGATCGCGACGCTGATGGCCGGGCACACGCTCTACCTGATCGACGGCATGCCGGGCGTGGGCAAGACGACGCTCGCCGTGCACGTGGCGCACCGCCTCCGGCCGGACTATCCGGACGGCGACTTCTTCGTGGACCTGCACGCGCACACCGCGGGCATGCGTGCGGTGACACCCGACGAGGCCCTGTATCAGCTGCTCATCGCGGACTCCCTGACGCCGGGCCAGATCGCGGTCGGCGTGCAGGCCCGCGCCGCGCAGTGGCGCAGCCGTCTGGCGGGACGGCGCTGCGTGGTCGTGCTCGACAACGCGCTGGACCGCGCCCAGGTCGCGCCGTTGCTCCCGGCCGGCGGGGACAGCGTGGTGCTGGTGACCAGCCGGCGGCGACTGGCCGGCCTGATCGCGCAGCACGCCGCGGACCCGCTGGAACTGCCGACGCTGACCGAGGCGTCCGCCGCCGTGCTGTTCGCCCGCAGATCCGGCCGGGATCCGCACGGCGACGAGGCGGCGGCGATAGCGGAGATCGTGCGGGACTGCGGCACGCTGCCGCTGCCGATCTGCCTGCTCGCGGCCCAGTTGCGGGCCCGTCCGCACCGGAGCGCCGCCGACCTGCTGCGGGAACTGCGCCGGGCGGCGCACCCGACGTCCCGGATGCGCGCCGAGGACCTGGCGGTCGGGCCGGCGTTCGACCTGTCGTTCCGGCGCCTGCCGAAGCCGCTCCGCCGGTTCCTGGTGCGCCTCGGGATGCTGCCGGGCGCCGACGTCGACGTGCCGGCGGCCGCCGCGCTCACCGGCGTCGGCCCCGACCGGGCCGAGGCGTTCCTGGAGTCCCTCGTCGAGGAGCATCTGGTCGTCGTGGGGGACGGCGGCCGGTATCGGCTGCACGACCTGATCGGCGACTACGCCCGGTCCCGGAACCCGGACGGCGTGGCGGAGCAGGTCGCGGCGCTGGTCCGGCTCGCCACGGACTACGAACGGCGGGTCGGCGTGGCCGACCGCGCGCTCGCGGTACCGTACCCGCCGGATCCGGTGCGGGTGGAGGCGCGGGTCGAGGCGCTGGGCTGGTTGCAGCGGGAGCGGGTCAACCTGATGGCGTGCGTGACCGCGCTGGCCCGCACCGGCGAGCACGAGCTGGTGGCCCGTCTGACGACCGGGCTGGCGGCGTCCCTGCGCGAGGCCGGGCCGTGGGAGCAGGCGATCACGCTTTACCACCTGGCGGCGGAGAACGCCGCGCGCCACGACGCGCACGCCGCCCGGGCCGCGGCGCTGCGTGAACTCGGGGTGGTGCTGTATCTGCGCAGCGACTACGAGTCCGCGAAGGCCGCGTTCGGGACCGCGCTCGCCGCGCTGCACGACGCCCCGGCCGAGGCCGAGGCCGAGGAGGCGGTGACGCTCACCCGGCTGGCCGCGGCCCGCAGGCAGTCGGGGGAGCGGGTCGCGGCCCGTGCCGACGCCGATCGCGCGCTGAGCCTGTTCCGCCGGTCCGGCGACCGGGCGGGCGAGGGGGACGCGCTCGCCGAGCTGGGCACGCTGCACCTGGCCGATCGCGAGTTCGGCGCGGCCGTCGACGTGCTCCGCGAGGCGGCCGCGGTCCTGCGCGAGCACGGCGGCGCGCGGGCCTGCGCCGACGTGCTGAACCGGCTCGGTGCCGGACTGCAGAACCTGGGGCAGAACGAGGAGGCGGTCGCGCTGCACGAGCACGCGCTGCACGTCTGCCGGGTGCTCGGCGACCTCCGCGGCGTCGCCGTGAGCCTCAACTACGTGGGCCACCTCTACTGCCAGTTCGGCGAGTTCGGCCGCGCGGCCGCGGCGCTGGAGGAGGCGCTGATCCTGCACGACCGGATGCGGTCCCGTTCGGGGAGCGCGCACTGTCTCACGTACCTGGGGCGGGCGTACCGCGAACTGGGACGGTACGAGGACGCCGGTGACGCGACCCGCCGGGCACTGTCCACGTTCCGCGAGATGAAGAACCTCGCCGGGTACGCGAGCACGCTCAACCAGCTCGGCATCCTGCACCGGAACGCCGGCGACCTGGCCGCCGCCGAGACCGCGCACGGCGAGGCGCTGGAGGTGTTCGAACGGCTGGAGCACGCGCTCGGTCAGGCCGAGGTCCTCAACGCGCAGGGCGACCTCAACCGCCTTCGCCATCGTACGGACCGCGCGCTGGAGCAGCACCGGCGCGCGCTCGTCCTGGCGCAACGGGCCGGCAGCGGCGAGGAGCAGGCCCGCGCGCACGAGGGGATCGGCCACTGCCTCACCGAACGGGGCGAACACCGCCCCGGCCGCGACTCGATCCGCACGGCCCGGGACATCCTGGAGCGCCTCGGCGCCCACCCCGCCGCCCACCGTCTCGCCGAGCTGCTCCCCGAGGACCCGCACGAGTGCTCCTCCGGCCGCCGGAGGCTCGTGCACTGAGCACCGTCCACCGGTCCCGGGAGCGACGTCCCGGGACCGGGACCCGGTGCCCGGTGGAGGCGCGGTCAGCGCAGGCCGGCGAAGAGGTCGTCCTCGGGCAGGGGCGCGCCGGTGGAGTCCTGGACGCGAAGGAAGGACTCGGTGCGCATCATCTCGCCGAAGGTGTCGCGGCCCAGGCCGATGAAGAAGGCGCCGTCGCTCTGGCTGGCGTGGGCGGAGAGCGCGTCGAACTTCTGGTCCGCGTGGGCGCCGGTGTCGACGCGGGTGGTGATCTCCTCGTCCGGCCAGCCCATCGGGGGTGCGTCGGCCGGGACCTCGTCCGGGTCGAAGAGGCCGGCCGCTTCGAGCCGGACGGCCAGGTCGTTCATCACCGAGCGTGGGGTGACGGACCAGTAGACCTTCGGCGGACCGTCGACCAGCGCGACCGCGGCCATCGTCACCCGGTGTGCCTGGATGTGGTCCGGGTGGCCGTAACCGCCGTTGTCGTCGTAGGTGACCACGACGTCCGGCTGGTAGCGCCGGATCAGCTCGGCCAGCCGGGCCGCGGCCTCGTCGACCGGGGTGGCCCAGAAGGCTTTCGGGGCCGCGTTCGACGGCCAGCCCATCATGCCGGAGTCGTGGTAGCCGAGCGTCTCCAGGTGCGTCACCTTCAGGATCTCGCAGCTGGCCTTCAGCTCGCCGCGCCGGACCGCGACCACCGCCTCCGGGTCGTGCTTGTCGTCGCCCGGCTTGCTGCCGTCCACCCCGTCGCCACAGCGCCCGTCGGTGCAGGTCACCACGACCGTGGTCATGCCCTCCGCCGCATAGCGGGCGAGCACGCCGCCGGTGCTGGTCACCTCGTCGTCCGGGTGCGCGTGGACGGTCATCAGGGTCAAAGGCCGGTTGTTCATGATCCCCAGCCTATGCGTGGCGGGTCGATGGTCTGCGTGGCAGATGGGTGGGCGTGCCGCCTATATCGACGGACCTGCGCCGCCCTGGCTGCCCCCGGGGGTCGTTCGACCGGCTCCGCTGACGCGTCAGCGGAGCCGGTGTGATGTCAGTCCGGTGGGCCCTCGAGAAGGCCGCTCGTCTTGACGGTCTGGAGCTGCGCCGTACGGTCTCGAAAACGTTTTCGGGCTTCGTGGCCGTGACCGTGTCCCCTTCGAACGACACTTCATGATCCGGCCGTCCCCGAAGTCGCTCCAACGACTTCGGCGACGGCCCGATCATGAAGTGCTCACGTGGCCGGGACGGACGTCCGCTCGCGGTACGATGCGGGCGGCCGACAGGAGGGACCGCCGATGAGCGGCACGGTGACCACAATCGACACCGGCGAGCACCGGGTGTCCCGGCGCGCGATCGTGAACGCGCCCGTGACCGAGCTGTTCGCGCTGGTCGCGGACCCGCACCGGCACGCGGAACTGGACGGCTCCGGCACCGTGCGGGCTGCGGCGGTCGAGGGCCCGCACCGGCTTGCGCTCGGCGACCGCTTCACCGTCCCGATGCGGCAGCTGGGCGCCCCCTACAAGATCACGTCGGTGGTGACCGGGCTCGAGGAGAACCGGCTCGTCGAGTGGCAGCACCCGCTCGGCCACCGCTGGCGCTGGGAGTTCGCCGACGCCGGCGACGGCCGCACCGAGGTGACCGAGACGTTCGACTACGGCACCTCGAAATCCGTGGCGATGGCCCGGCTGCTCGGCTTCCCGGGCCAGAACGCCAAGGGGATCACCGCGACCCTCGAAGCCCTGGTCCGGCGGTACGCGTCCTAGCGGACATGATCGAGGCGTCCCGATGCTGCTCCAGCGACATGGGGTACGCCCTGATCACGGACGAGCGCACTACCGGCGAAGCCGGGGGAGCGGCTCCCGGACGGCCTTCGCCATCGCGTTCGTGACCGTGTCGCGCTTCGACCTGTCCTTGACCAGCGCGTCGTAGCCGTAGATCTCGAACTCCATCACCAGGTTGCCGTTGTGCAGCACCAGTCCGGGGCGGGTACCGTGCGGGGCCTCGGCCGCGAAGCTGAACGACTCCTGGCCGACGCCGAGCGCGCCCGCGACGCGCGCGAACAGGGGCATATCGACGCAGAGCCACCGGGTGCTCGCGTAAGCGACCTTGAAGCGTCAGTCCGTGGGTTGCTAGCCTTTCGACCGCTCGGGGTGGCGGTAAGTGATCGAGAGGGTGGCGAGTGGCGTCCAAGCGTCGTAAGGATCCGCTGTGGGCGCGGATAGTTCTGATCTTCGGCGCGGTGCTGCTGGTGGCGAGCGGTGGCACGCTGGTCGCGGCGCAGACGCTGATCGCGTCGGCGACCAACTCGATCACGACGGACTCGCTGCTCGACCAGGCCGGTGCGGGCGGTGACGAGGGCAACGACATCAGCGGCGCGGTGAACATGCTGCTGGCCGGCATCGACGCCCGCGAGAAGGACTCGGCGACCACCTCGGTTCTGGCCGACACGATCATCATCCTGCACATTCCGGCGTCGCACGACCAGGCGTACCTGATCTCGATCCCGCGGGACTGGAGCGTGCAGATCCCGCCGTACGACAAGACGGGCTTCCCGGGCGGCGTCCAGAAGATCAACTCGGCGTTCTCGGTCGGCTACGACGGTGACGGCGAGGAGCAGGAGAAGCGGGCCCGCGGCATGGAGTCGCTGGCGAACACGCTCAACAAGATCACCGGGATCAAGTTCAACGGCGCCGCGCTGATCGACTTCGGCGGGTTCGAGAAGATCATCCACGCGATGGGCGGCGTCGACATGTGCGTCGACGAGCAGGCCACCTCGATCCACCTCGGCATCAACGACGAGGGCCACCTCTACCAGGGCTGGTACGACGAGGCCGCGGACCAGGTCCGGGGCCTGCCCGCCGGGTACGAGCCGTACGTGCACAAGCTCGGCTGCCGGAAGATGACCTCCACGCTGGCGCTGGACTACGCGCGCATCCGCAAGAGCCTCAGCGACGGTGACTACGGCCGGCAGCGGCACCAGCAGCAGCTGATGAAGGCGATCGCGAAGCAGGCCACCTCGTCCGGCGTGCTGACCGACCTCGGCAAGCTCGACGGCCTGGTCAAGGCCGCGGGGCAGGCGTTCATCCTGGACACGCAGGGCACGCCGGTCGTCGACTACATCTTCACGCTGAAGAGCGTCGCCGCGAACGACCTGATGCTGATCAAGACGAACAACGGCGAGTTCCGGTCGGTCACGGACGCGAACGGCTCGTCCGCGGAGACGCTGGACTCGAAGTCGATGGACATGCTGGCCGCCGCGAAGAACGGCACGCTCGGCACGTTCCTGATCGAGAACCCGACCTTCATCGCCAAGTCGAGCTGAGGACGCTCACGCCCGGCCGCGGTCGACCAGGCTGAACGTGCCCGCGATCGGCGCGTCCCCGACCTCCTCGACGTAGAGCGCCTGGCGCTCACCGGAGTACTGCACGGCGCCGTACGCGTCGTTGGTCAGGTGATGGGTCGGGCGGCCCTTGTCGTCCGACCCGCCGGTCTCGGTGAGCGCGAACCGGCTCCGCTGCTCCTCCGCGCACTCGGCCGTGGCGAGCGTGCGCGGGTTCGCCCGGTCGTCCACCACGACGCACCAGCGGCCGCCCTCCTCGCGCGGCCGGAGCGCCTCGATCATGTACTGCCCGTCGACGACCGGCAGCAGCCGGAACAGCGCGCCGTCGTCCGTGCCGTCGCCCGTGGTCACCGGCCCCTCGTAGGTGGCGCTCAGATCACGGTCCGCCTCGGCCAGGTGGATCAGGATCTTGCGGTCGCCCGCCTTGATCGCGTCGAGCCCTGCACCCTGCCCGGCCTCGGCCGACTCGCTGGGCGACGCGGTACCCCCGGACGGCGCGGGCTCGGCCCCGCCGGCCGGCGGGACCGGCACCGTCGGCTCGGACGCGGTGCCGCACCCGGCCGTGAGCAGCATCAACGCGGCGCCGGTGGCAAGAATCCGGGTCGGGCGCACGGTGGGTCCTCCTGTCCGGGCGGTCGTGAAACCAGAACATACCCAGATCGGCGACCGGTACGCCGAGCACCGCATACCGGAAATACAGGGAAGATTCAGCTGATTCCTCCCAGGTCGGCCGACGCCGCTCCGCGACGATCAAGACTATGAGGCTTGTTCAGCGCCGTCCTCCGCGCGGCCTGTGGCAACGCGGTGCCGGTTCGCTGCGCTGAACAAGCCTCGGTGTATCGGGCGCGGGGCGCCCGATATTCGGTTTATTGGTGGCGTTGAGCATTGTTGGTGGCGTTGAGGGAGCCTTCGGCGGGCCTCGGGCTGCGTGGGTTCCGGCGGGGTGGGCGTTCGTCGGCCCGGCTGACTTCTCGGGGGTGGTATGGCCTGGTTCGTGTGCCTGGCGGTCTGCGCTGTACGCGCGGTCGGAAGATCACCACCGACCTCACGGGCGAGAAGTCGATCACGCGTCGCGCCGCCTGTTGAAGGGTGTGGCATCGAGGCCTCGGCGATCGCAAGGCACCGGGCGCCTCGCGCCCGAGATGTCGGCATTCGGCATCCGCTTACTGAGCCTTCGGCGTCAGGGTAAACGGCGCTCCGCAGCGACGAAGCCTTGAGGCTTATTCCGCGCAGCGAACCGGCACCGCGTTGCCGCAGGCCGCGCGGTCTGACGAGGGCGGCGCTGAATAAGCCTCCTTATATCGTGAAATTTCGGGTGCTGCGCGCCCGAAATGGCTGGCGCCGCTCGGACCTCGATTCTGAATGCTCAGTAGAGAGCTCTCCTGGCCTCGATGCTGAAAGGCGAGAGCGTCCCGGGTGGGAGCGTCCCTCCCCGGCGCTGGAAGGTCAACAGTGCTTCCCACTGCGAGATTGATCGCGCGAAAACGACTAGTGATACATGGCGCACCGTATGAGGCACTTGTGGTCAATTGGTCGTTGCAATGCCCTCTGAGCAGGGGTTTTGATGGCGAAGCCGGGTGTTCCTTATGTGGTTCGGGTGCGGTTTTGGGAGGGGATTCGGGCTGGTTTGTCTACCGAGGAGGCGTCGACGGCTGCGGGAGTCTCGCGGTGGACGGGTATGCGCTGGTTCCAGGATGCTGGCGGGGTGATCAACAACGGGGCTGGGGCCGGGTCAGGCCGGTATCTGTCGTTCGAGGAACGCGAGGAGATCATGCTGCGGCGTGATCGGGGTGAGTCGCGGCGGTCGATCGCGGTGGCGCTGGGGCGGGAGCCGTCGACGATCGGGCGGGAACTGGCCCGGAATTCGACCGTGCGGGTGGGTTATCGGGCCGGCCGTGCGGACGAGAAGGCGCGTGATCGCCGCCGCCGGCCGAAGCCCGTGAAGCTCGCGGACTGCCCGCGGTTGCGGCGGGTGGTGCAGGGGAAGCTGAAGCTGAAGTGGTCACCGCGGCAGATCGCGTTGTGGCTGCCCCGGCGTTTCCCGGACGATGAATCGATGAGGGTGTCTCACGAGACGATCTACCAGTCGCTGTTCGTCCAGTCCCGGGGTGGGCTGCGCAAGGAGCTGACCGCGTGCCTGCGGACCGGCAGGGCTCTGCGCAAGCCCAGGGTCAGGTCACGACAGCAGGAGAAACGCGGCCGGATCCCCGCAATGATCAACATCCGTGAGCGGCCCGCTGAGGCCGCCGACCGGGCCGTGCCCGGCCACTGGGAAGGCGACCTGATCATCGGTGAGGACGGCGGCTCCGCGATCGGGACTCTGGTCGAACGCTCCACCCGCTACTGCATGCTCGTCCACCTGCCCGACGGCCGGGACGCCGAGGCCGTCCGCGACGCCCTCATCGCCACCATCACGACACTGCCCGCTCACCTGACCAAGTCACTGACCTGGGATCAAGGCGTCGAGATGACCCGCCACGCCGACTTCACCATCGCCACCGGCATCGATGTCTACTTCTGCGACCCGCACTCGCCCTGGCAGCGCGGCAGCAACGAGAACACCAACGGCCTGCTCCGCCAATACTTCCCCAAGGGCACCGACCTGTCCGTCCACACCAGACAGCACCTCGACGACGTCGCCGCCGAACTCAATGGCCGCCCCCGCGAAACCCTCAACATGCGCACACCCGCCGAAGCCCTCAATCAGCTACTATCGGCACCTCTAGCTGCATAAACGTTGCATTGCGACGACCGATTGAATCCACCGCACTCATACGGTGCGCCATGTATCACTAGTCAGATGCGAGGGCGACCGCCGGGTGTATTTACGGCGATATTTCGGGCGTCGCGCCCGCAGCGCGCTCGCATGTCCACACTCTGGCGGCAATTTCCCGTCATGCGGCGTGACCGGCTGACCGATCCGGCCGGGCTGCGCGCGTTCGCCGGGACGCGCCGATCCGGCGGGGCTGTGCGCGTTCGCCGGGACGCGCCGATCCGGCGGGGCTGTGCGCGTTCGCCGGGACGCACTGATCCGGCGGGGCTGCGCGCGTTCGCCGGGACGCACTGATCCGGCCGGGCTGTGCGCGTTCGCCGGGATGCACGGCATCACCGCGCCGCCGGTCACCGTGGCCGCCGTCGAGGCCGTCCGGCGGTTGCGGGAGGTCTGCGCGGCGCGCACCGGCGCCGCCGTACCCGCGAAGGCTCTTGATCTCGGGCCGTTGCGGCTGGTCATCGATGCCGCGGGGACCGCCCGTGTGGTGCCCGAGGCGGCCGGTACGATCACCGCGGCCGTGGCGTCGGCGATCGCAGCCGGCGTGGCGGACGGCACCTGGCCGCGGCTCAAGGCGTGCGCGGCGGACACCTGCCGGTGGGTGTACTACGACCACAGCCCGGCCGGGCGCGGGCGGTGGCGCACGATGAGCATCTGCGGCAGTCGCGCGAAGATGCGTGCCTACCGGGCGGCTTCCCGGCGCGCGCCGGAGCGCGGGCGACCCTAGACTTCGGCCGTGAAACGCGTTGCGGTGGTCTACAACGCGCGCTCCGGCGCGCTCCTGGCCCGGGCTGAGGCCTCGCCCGAGGATCAGCTGACCGAGCTGTTCGCCAAGCGGGGGGTCGACGCCCAGCTGCGGCCGTTCGAGCCCGGTACGCTGCGGATGGACGTCGAGGGGCTGCTCGCGGAGGAGCCGGAGGCGCTGTTCGTGGCCGGTGGCGACGGCACGGTGCGGGCGCTCGCGGAGCAGCTGGCCGGCGGGGACGTGCCGCTCGGCATCCTGCCGCTGGGCACGATGAACCTGCTCGCCCGCGACCTCGGCGTGCCCGACGACCTGGAGGCGGCCGCGGACGCGCTGCTGGCCGCGCCGGTCGACCGGATCGACGTGGCCACGGTCAACGACTCGCCCTACCTGCACAGCTCGATGCTGGCCATGCTGCCGCACCTCGGGCGCATCCGGGAGCGGGTGCGCGGGCAGCGGCTCGGCATCTTCCGGCTGGCCGACCGCGCGGTCCGGCTGATCCGCCGCTACCCGCGGATGGAGCTCAGCATCGTCGTCGACGGCGAGGAGCACCTCGCGCGGACCCGCGCGGTCGTGGTCTCCTGCAACCTGCTCGCGGCCGGGCCGGCGCCGATCCCGGGACGCAAGCGCCTGGACGCCGGGCGGCTCGCGGTCTACGTGACGAAGGAGCGCGGCAGCTGGGACCTGATCGAGGTGGTCACCAAGCTGTTCAACGGCGGCTGGCAGCAGGACGAGCGGATCCGGGTCTACGAGGGTAAGACTGTAGAGGTGAGATCAACCCGGCTCGCGCTGATGAGCGTGATGAGCGACGGCGAGAACGCCCAGCTGGCGACCCCCCTGCGGTACGAGATCCGGCCCCGCGCGCTCGCGGTCCTGGCGCCCGGGGCAGCGTCGTGAAGCCGGCCGGCGTGCGGATCGCCCAGATCGCCGACCTGCACTTCGGCCGGGACGTGCCCGCGGTCGCGGAGACGCTGATCCAGGAGCTGCGCGAGGTTCAGCCGACGCTGATCGCGGTCTGCGGCGACCTGACCCAGACCGCGGCCGAGGCCGAGTTCCAGGCGGCAAGCGCGTTCCTGGACAAGCTTCCCGCACCGGCCGTGGTCGTGCCCGGCAACCACGACCTGCCCGGCTGGCGGTTCTGGACCCGGTTCACCCGGCCGTGGCGGCGCTGGCGCAAGCACATCGCCAGCGACCCGCACGGCGCGGTGACGTGGGAGACGGACGGGCTCATCGCGGTCGGCGTCAACTCGGCCCGCCGGCTGACGTTCCACCACGACTGGTCCCGCGGCCGGATCAACATGCGGCAGCTGACCGCGATCGGCGCCGCGTTCGACGAGGCTCCCCGCGACGACCTGCGCGTCGTCATCGCGCACCACCCGTTCCTGCTCACCGACCAGGTGCGCGGCCGCGGCCTGGTCGGCCGGTCCCGGCTCGCGCTGCGGCACCTGCGGCACCGCGCCGACCTGCTGCTCGGCGGGCACATCCACCTGGCGTACAGCGGGATCGTCGACGGCCTGGTCGTCGCGCAGTGCGGCACCGCGGTCAGCAACCGGCTCAAGGGCGAGCCGAACAGCTACAACTTGATCGACGCGACCGGCGACCGGCTCACCGTCGCGATCCGCCGCTGGGCCGACGACCACTTCGAGACCCACGAGAGCTTCGAGTACGTTCGCGACGGCCACGAGTGGTCGGTCAGTACCTCGCAGTGATCCTCCACCCACGGTGGAGCCGTGGGCATCGGGGCGTGGCCTGGACGTCTGGCGGTGGTCGCCGATCGGCTCCCGGCCCCTCGGCGCCCGCCTCCGGATCTCGCCTCCGCGGAGCCCGAAGGCGTCCGGGCCCACGGGATCAGCGCCGGGCCCACGGGATCAGCGCCGGGCTGCGCCGAGGTCGTTGAGCGGGGCCGGTGAGGCGTCCGGCAGCTCGTCCTCCAGTCGCATCAGCCGGCCGGACCGGAGCGCGGCCAGGTTCGTCGCGACGGCCAGCACGCCGAGCACCACCAGCAGGGCCGCCGCTCCCCGTCCCGGACCGGTGCCGACGATCGCGGCCGCGCCGCCGCCGGCCACGGCCGGCCCGAACACCCGGTCGGTGAGCGGCCCGGCCAGCAGATAGCCGATCGGCGTGGTGGCCTGGGCGACCATGCGCCGGATGGCGAAGACACGGCCCTGGAGGTACGCGGGCACCTTGGACTGCCAGATCGCCTGGCTGCTGCCGTTGACGATCGGGATCCAGAAGTAGAAGCAGAACAGCCCGGTGACGACGAGCGCGGGCCAGGGACGCAGACCGGTAATGATCATGGCGAGGCCCTGTGCGACGCCGCAGCCGATGATGCCGTGCATCCGGCGAGCCGGGCCGCCCCAGGCACTCATCACGACTCCGCCGGCGAGGAAGCCGAGCGCGCCGAGCGTGACCGTGACACCGAGCTCCCGCGCGCTGCCGGACGTTCCGATCAGCGGCACGACCAGGATCGGCACGAACGAGCAGAACAGGTTCATCAGTGAGAACACGCCGAGCAGCCGGCCCAGGCCGGGCCGGTCACGCAGGTAGCGAGCGCCGTACCGGACGTCCGCCAGCAGGCTCCGGTGTCCAGGAGAGGCGGCGGGATCGGCGCCGGGGGGCGGGACGCGGACTCCGAACAGGGTGACGGCGGCGAGCAGGAACGTGACGCCGTCGACGAGCAGCACGGCCCGGATGCCGACGCCGGCGACCAGCACGCCCGCGATCAGCGGGGACAGCACCAGCGACGCGGCCCGGGAGAGCTCGGCCAGCCCGGCGGCGCGGCCGAGGTGCCGCTTCGGCACCAGCAGCGTCGTGGCGGCGGCGTAGGCCGGCCAGTGGAACGCGGTGACGCCGCCGGTGAGCGCGGTCGCGGCGTAGATGTGCCAGATGGACAGCCGACCCGCCAGCAGCAGCCCGACGAGCGCGCACGTGCAGGCGGCGGAGCACAGATTGGCGACGATCATGACGGTGCGCCGGTCCCAGCGGTCCACCAGCGCGCCGGCGAACGGGGAGAGGAACACCAGCGGCGCGCTCGCCAGGACGGAGATCAGCGCGAACCGGGTGACCGATCCGGTGTCCTGGTAGACCCACACGCCGAGACCGAACGTGGTGACGCCGGTGCCGACCACGGAGAGGAACTGCCCGGCCCAGAGCACCACGAACGCGGCCGGGCCGGTCACCGGCAGCCCTCCGGTGGCGGGGGCAGCCAGCCGCGGCGGACGCCGTAGCGCAGCATGGTGGCGAAGTAGGCGTCGTCCAGCACCGGTTCGTCGCCGGGCGCGGTGGCGAGCAGGTTGCGCCGGTCCACGCGCGCGGTGTGCCGGTCGCCCGGGACGGCCAGCGAGTCGACGAGCCCGGCGAGCGCGTTCGGCTCGCCCCGGTCGACGGCGGCCCGCAGCGTGTCGTGCCACTGCCGGTACGGCACGCTCGTCACCGGGTAGCCGAACGCCCGGACCGCGTCGAAGAGCCGGTTCCACGGCAGCGGCCGCTCCGCCACGGTGTGGTAGGTCCGGCCGGCGTCCGGCGCGGCCAGGGACAGGGCCACCACCGTGCGTGCGACGTGGTCGGCCGTGCCGTAGATCTGGTCGTAGTCGCGCAGCGGGGCGACGCCGAGCTGCACGCATCCCTGGACCATCTTGGTCAGGTAGTCCTCGGCGTTCATGATGCCGGTGATGCTGTCCGCGAGGACCACGCCCGGACGGTACACCGACACCGGCACGCCGCGTGCCCGCGCGAGGTGGGCCACGCCCTCGGCGACCCATTTGCTCTCGCTGTACCCGGTGTCGTGTCCGGTGGGCGGCGGGAGCGGATCGTCCTCCAGGACCTCGGCGACCCCGTCCTGGAACGCACCGGCCAGCACCGCCATGGTGGACACGTGGTGGACCGGGATCAGCCGAGTGCGGGTCGCCAGCCGGAGCAACTCCTCGACGCCGCCGACGTTGGTGTCGCGCAGTGTCCGGTACGGCCGGGCGAAGTTGACCCAGGCGCCCGCGTGGTAGATCGCGTCTACGCCGGCGGCCAACTCGTCGAAGCGTTCCCGGGTGAGGCCGAGCAGCGGCCGGGCCAGATCACCGGGCACGCCGACGATGCGCTCCAGCCCGGTCACCGGCAGCCCGGAGCCGGTCAGATGCGCCCGGATCCGCGCGGTGCCGCTCTCCGGATCGGCCGCACGGACCAGGCAGAGAACGGTCGCGGGGGTACGCCGTAGCAGCTCGGCGGCGAGGAACAGCCCGAGGAACCCGGTCGCGCCGGTGAGCAGCACTGTCCGCGGCGGGCCGGCCGGTCGCGGTGGCAGGTGCGCCGCGGAGATCGACTCGTCGAGCCGGACCTCCGCCGTCAGGTCGACCGCGCCGATGTCACCGTGCCCGCCGCCGGTCAGGTCGTCGAGCACCGCGGCCAGCCCGGCGACGGTGGGCGCGGCGAACATGTCGCGGGGGTGCAGCGTCGGCAGCCCGGCCTGGCGCAGGCGCCGCAGCAGCTGGGTGACCATGAGGGAGTTGCCGCCGAGCGCGAAGAAGTCGTCGTCCGCGCCGATCCGGGTGACGCCGAGCAGCTCCGCCCACAGGCCGGCGACCATCTGCTCGCGTGGCGTGCCGGGCGCGGCGAACCGGTCGGCGGGGTCGTCCGGCGGTGCCGCGGGCGGGTCCGTGACCGGCGCGCCGGGCCCGATCCAGTGGCGGCTGCGCTGGAACGGATAGCCGGGGAGCGGGGTGCGGCGGGGCGCGGCGGCGCCGTGCAGTGCCCGCCAGTCCAGCACCACGCCGGCCTGCCACAGCGTGCCGGCCGCGGTGAGCATGCAGGCGTGGTCGGAACGGGTGTCCCGCGGGTGCCGCATGGCCGGCACCGCGATCGGCGGCGGTGCGATCCGCTGCGCGCGGGCGAGCGTGGTGAGCGTGTGGCCCGGCCCGACCTCCAGCAGCACCCGTCCGGGTGCGGCGCTGGCCTCCCGGATCGCGTCCGCGAACCGCACCGGCCGGCGCAGGTGGGCGGACCAGTAGCCGGGATCTGTCGCCTCGCCGGGGCGGATCCAGGTGCCGGTGACGCCGGAGACGAACGGGATGCGCGGCGGGCGCGGGCTCAGCCGGGCGACTCGATCGCGGAACTCGTCGAGGTACGGGTCCATCAGCCAGGAGTGGCTGGCCAGCTGGATCGAGACCCGCCGGTGGTCGATGCCGAGGGCGTCGAGCCGGTCGGCGAGCGCCTCGACGTCGTCGCCCGGCCCGGACACCAGTGTCAGGGCGGGCGCGTTGACGGCCGCGAGCGAGAGCCGTGTCCCGAGCAGCGGCGTGACGTCGTCCTCGCCGAGCGCCACCGCGAGCATGCGACCGTGCGGGGCGCGGGCGAAGATCTCGCCGCGGGCGACGGTCAGCTCCAACGCGTCCGGCAGCGAGAACACGCCGGAGAGACAGGCGGCCACGTACTCGCCGAGGCTGTGCCCGGCCATCGCCAGCGGCGCGACGCCCCAGGACATCCAGAGCCGGGCCAGCGCGTACTCGATGACGAAGATGCCGGCGAGCACGAAGCGCACGTCGTCGCGGTCCAGGCCGTCCCCGCCGAACCGGGACGGGAACAGGAACCGGCGCAGGTCGATGCCGAGCCGGCCGGCCAGCAGGTCCGCGGCGGTGTCCACCTCGGACCGGAACACCGGCTCGTGGTCGTAGAGCTCCGCGCCCATGTCCGGGTGCTGGGTGCCGCCGCCCGGGAACATGAAGACCACCTGGGCCGGGTCGGCCAGAGCGGGTGCGTCGGAGGCGGCCCGGCCGCGCAGCGCGGTGACCGCGTCGGCGGTGTCCCGGCACACGACGAAGCGGCGCTCGGCGAAGTGGTGCCGGCCGTCTTGCAGCGTGTAGGCGATGTCCGCCAGCCGTGCGTGCGGGTGGTCCTCGAGGTGGCCCGCCAGCCGGTCCGCGGCCGAGGCCAGCGCGGTGCGGTCCCGGGCGGACAGCGGCAGCAGCTGCCACGGCCGGTCCGGGCCGGGGGGTGGCGGCGCCGGTGCCTCCTGAAGGACCGCGTGCGCGTTGGTGCCACCGATGCCGAGCGAGGTGACGCCCGCCCGGCGCGGGTGCGGGCCGGGCGGCCAGGCGGTCACCTCGGAGGGCACGTAGAACGGGCTCCCGTCCAGCTTGAGCTCGGGGTTCGGCTCAGTGAAGTTCGCGTTCGGCGGGATCTCGCGGTGCTCCAGCGCGAGCGTGGCGCGGATCAGCCCGGCGACGCCGGCGGCCGCGTCCAGGTGGCCGATGTTCGCCTTGATCGAGCCGAGCGCGCAGAACCGCCGGCGGGTGGCACCGGCGAACGCGGCGCTCAGCGCGGCGACCTCGATCGGGTCGCCGACCTGGGTGCCGGTGCCGTGCGCCTCGACGTAGCCGATGCTGTCGGGCGAGACGCCGGCGACTGCCTGCGCCGCCATGATCACTTCGGCCTGGGCGTCGACGCTGGGTGCGGTGAAGCCGACCTTGGACGATCCGTCGTTGTTGACCGCGGTGCCGACGATCAGCGCGCGGATGTGGTCGCGGTCCGCGACGGCGTCGGAGAGCCGGCGCAGCAGGACTGCGCCCGCGCCGTACCCCGGGACGGTGCCGCGGGCCCGCGCGTCGAACGGCCGGCAGTGGCCCTCCGGGCTGAACATACCGCCGTCCACGGTCTGGTAGCCGGCGTGCAGCGGCACGTTGAGGCAGACGCCACCGGCGAGTGCCGCGTCCGACTCGTAGGCCCACAGGGACTGGCAGGCCAGGTGCACCGCGACCAGCCCGGTCGAGCAGGCGGTCTGCACGGTCATCGCGGGGCCGCGCAGGTTCAGCAGGTACGCGACCCGGGTGGCGAGGAAGTCCTTGTCGTTGTAGACCCGGGCGAGCAGCGCGTACGGCGACGCGAGGAACCCCGGGTCCTGCGAGAGGTTCTGCGGCAGGTACTTGTTCAGGAACGCTCCGGCGAAGACGCCGGCCGCGCCGGGGAAACGTCTCGGGTCGTGGCCGGCGTCCTCGAACGCGGCCCAGGCGCACTCCAGGAAGACGCGGTGCTGCGGGTCGGTGATCTCGGCCTCGCGCGGGCTGTAGCCGAAGAACGCGGCGTCGAACAGCTCCGCGCCGTCGATCACCGCGGCGGCCGGTACGTAGTCCGGGTCGGCCGCGAGTGCGGCCGGTACGCCGGCGGCGACCAGATCCGGCACGCCGAACCGGGTGACGGATTCGACGCCGGCCCGCAGATCGGCCCAGAGCGCCGCCAGGGAACCGCCCGCACCGGGGAACCGGCCGGCCATGCCGATCACGGCGATCGGCTCCACCCCGGGGACGTCGCCGGCGTTCACGCGCCACCCGCCCGGCGCCGTGCCTCACCGGCGCGCGTCAGCCCGGCGCGCCGGCGTCCGGCCTGCTCCAGTGCCGCGGCCCGGGCGTCGGCGGCGCCCCGGCCGGCGGCACCGTCGGCGAGCGCGGCGGCCAGTGCGGCGACGGTCGGATAGCGGAACAGGTCGACCAGGGACGGTGTCCGGTCCAGCCGGTCCAGCAGCCGGGCGCGCACGCCCAGCAGCAGCAGCGAGTTGCCGCCCAGGTCGAAGAAGTTGTCGTTCAGGCCGACCCGGTCGACGCGCAGCACCTCCGCCCAGGTGCCGGCGATGAGCTGTTGCACGGTGGTCTCCGGTGGCGCGAAGGCCGCGCGGGCGTCCGCGCCGGACCGGCCGGGCTCGGGCAGCGCCCGTCGGTCCACCTTGCCGTTCGGGGTCAGCGGGAACGCGCCGGGGAACACGAACGCGGCCGGCACCATGTAGTCCGGCAGGGTGCGGGCGCACCAGATGCGCAGCTCGTCCTCGGACGTGCCGGGTGGTGCCAGGCAGTACCCGATGATCCGCGCGGCCGGGCCGGTCCCGTGCACGGTCGCGACCGCGGCCCGGACCGCGGGGTGCCGCACCAGGACCGCCTCGATCTCGCCCGGTTCGATGCGGTGACCGCGCAGCTTGACCTGGTCGTCGAGCCGGCCGAGGAACTCCAGCTCACCGTCGGCGCGGAGCCGGGCCAGGTCGCCGGTGCGGTAGAGCCGGCCGCCGGAGCCGAACGGGTCGGGCACGAACCGCTCCGCGGTCAGGCCCGGTCGCCCGAGGTAGCCGCGGGCGATCCCGGGGCCGCCGAGCAGCAGTTCGCCCGGCACGCCGATCGGTACCGGCCGCATGCGCCGATCCGTCACGTGCGCGCGCACGCCGGCCATCGGGCGGCCGATGGTGACGGTGCCGCCGGGCGTGACCCGCAGGCTGGTCGCCCAGATGGTCGCCTCGGTCGGCCCGTACATGTTGTGCACCTCGCCGCCGGACATGCCCGCCAGGTGCTCGGCGAGGTCCGGTGGCAGCGGTTCGCCGCCGACCAGCATCGCGGTCAGCCCGCCCAGTGCCTTGGGCGCGTCCGGTTCGGCGATCAGCGCACCGGCCAGTGACGGTGTGCACTGCAGGTGGGTGGCGCCGGACCGGAGGATGCCGGAGGTCACCGGCTCACCGCTCGCCGCGATCCGCTCCCGCGTCAGGTCCCGGACCCGGGCCAGCAGCGGCAGCGCGGCCAGTGCCGCGTCGGCGGGCACGCCGAAGTCGACCAGGCAGGCGATCTCGTCCACACCGAGGCCGGCCAGGCGGACGGCCAGGTCGGCGCAGTGTTCCGGGGTGCCGAGCAGACCGGCGGAGGCGTAGAACCGGTCGAACGCGAGCGCGACCAGGCCGTCGAGTTCCTCCGGGGCGGTGGTGAGCGGGTCCACCCGCCGGTCGGTGATGCCGGCTAGCCCGGCCATCAGGTCGATCGAGGTACGCAGGTACGCGCTGAGCGGCTCGCGTACCGTCTCGCGGATCTCGTCAGGGTCGGTGCCGACGAACGTGTGCAGCATCAGCGTCACGTGGCCGTCGCCGGGGTGCCCGTGTTCCCGCCACGCCGTCCGGTAGATCCCGATCTTCTCGGCCAGTTGCCCGGCGGTGTGCCCGAGCAGGTGGGTGAGCAGCCCGGCGCCGATCTCACCGGCGGTCCGGAAGGTGTCCGGGTGGCGTGCGCTGGTGATCCAGATCGGCAGCTCCGGCTGGACCGGCCGGGGATAGGAGGCCAGGTCGGTCTCCGCGCCGGTGCCGCCGCGGCGCCGGACCGTCTCGCCGCGCCACAGCCGGCGGACCTCGGCGATGCCGTCCAACATGACGCGTTTGCGGTCGGCGTACCGATCAGGAGCGAGGGCGAAGTCGTTGGCGTGCCAGCCGGAGGCGAACGACACGCCGGCGCGCCCGCCGGAGATGTTGTCGACGACCGCCCACTCCTCGGCGACGCGGACCGGGTCCTGCAGCGGCAGGACCACACTGCCGGCCCGGATCGCGACGCTACGGGTCACGGCCGCGACCGCGGCGCCGGTCACCGACGGGTTGGGGAACAGCCCGCCGAACGGGTGGAAGTGCCGTTCCGGGGTCCAGACCGCGGTGAATCCGTGGTCGTCGGCGAACCGGGCGCCGTCGAGCAGCAGCCGGTACCGTTCGCCCGGCCCGTCGTCGGTGTCGTTGCCGAAGTAGAAGAGGCTGAAGCCCGGAGCCCGGACCGCCGGCACCGGTGCGGTGGCCGGGTCGGCGTGCAGGACCACGGTGTGCCCGCGGCTGAGCGTCCACAGCAGTTCCAGCACGGAGATGTCGAACGAGAAGCTGGTCACCGCGTACCAGGTGGCGGGCAGGTCACCGGCGGGCAGCAGCCGGTCCGCGCCCGCGCCGAACGCGGCCAGGTTGCGGTGGGTGACCATCACGCCCTTCGGCCGGCCGGTGGAGCCGGAGGTGTAGATGACGTACGCCAGGTGGTCCGGGCTCACCGCCGGCTCGTCCGCGGATGCCGGCGGTGGTGCCGGCGTCTCGCCCGGGTCGTCGACGGTCAGCACCGGCGCACCGAGTCCGGCGGTGGCCGCGACCAGTGCCCGGGAGGTGAGGATCAGCGGCGCGCCGGAGTCGGCGATCATGAAGGCGAGCCGGCCGGCCGGGTAGTCCGGGTCGAGCGGCAGGTAGGCGCCGCCGGCCCGGCCGATGCCGAGCAGTGCGATCAGCAGGTCCGGTGTGCGGTCGAGGTAGACGCCGACCGGCGTGTCCGGGCCGGTCCCGGCCGCGCGGAGCCGGTCCGCGAGCCGCCGGACGGCCGCGTCCAGCTGCCGGAACGTGATCGTCCGTCCGCGGTGAACGATCGCGGCGCGGTCCGGTCCGGTCCGGGCGTGGCCGGCCACCAGCTCGTGCAGCGGCGGTCGCGGGCCGTCCGGGCCGTCCGGGCCGGCTGACGCGGCCGCCACCGCCCGGGCCTCGTCCTCGCCGAGGATCGTCGCCTCGGCGACCGGCCGGTCCGGTGCGTCCGCGGCCGCGCGGACCGCGGTGACGAACCGGCCGGCCAGCCGGGCCGCGGTGTCCGGCAGGTACAGGTCGGTGCTGTACTCCAGGCGTACCCGCACCGCACCGGCGGTTCGGGTCACGCTGACGGTCAGGTCGAACTTGGCGGTGCCGGTGTCGCCCGGTTCCTCGGTGACCTCGCATCCGGGCAGGATGAGCGGGTCCGGGCGGTCCTCGCGGTAACTGAACAGCACACCGAACAGCGGGTGGTGCGCCAGGTCCCGGTCGGGGTGCAACTCTTCGACGAGACGTTCGAACGGCAGGTCCTGGTGGGCGAGGCCGTCACGGACCTCGTCGCGGACCCGGCGCAGCAGCTGCCGGAAACTCGCCCGGTCCGGTACCGGCAGGCGCAGCACCAGCGTGTTCGCGAAGAACCCGGCCAGCGACGCCAGTTCGTCGCGTCCCCGGTTGGCGACCGGTGTGCCGATCACCGCCTCTCCCTCGCCGGTGTGCCGCTCCAGCAGCATGGCGAAGACGGCCAGCAGCGCGGTGTAGAGCGTGGCGCCCTCCTCCCGGGCGAGCGTCTCCAGCGCCGCCACCGGTTCCGGCGGCAGCACGAGGGAGACGTGCGCGCCGCGGAACGTCTGCACCGCGGGCCGGGGCAGGTCGGCCGGGACGGCGGACGGTGCGGGGCGTGCGCCGAGCCGGTCCCGCCAGAAGCCGAGCAGGTCGTCGAAGGCCGGGCCGCGCAGGTGCGCCACCTGCCATTCGGCGAAGTCCGCGTACTGCAGCGCGGCTTCCGCGGGTGTGTGCCCGGCGTACTCCTCGCCGATCTGCGCCGTCAGCACCTCGACCGTGGCGGCGTCGCAGGCGATGTGGTGCACGGTCAGCAGCAGCCGGTAGTCGTCGTCGGCGATCCGCAGCAGCGCCGGGCGCAGCACCACGCCGGAGGACAGGTCGAACGGCAGGCGGGCCTCGGCGGCGGCGATCCGGCCGGCCTCACCGCGCGGGTCCGGGTGCGTGCGGAGGTCGGTGACCGGCAGCGGTTGCGGCGTGTGCGGCAGCACCACCTGGCGGGGTTCGCCGTCGACCGTGCGGTACGCGGTGCGCAGCACCTCGTGCCGGCGCACCAGGCCGTCGATCGCGCGCTCCAGCGCCGGCACGTCGAGCGGGCCGCGGATGCGGTAACCGAGCGGGATCGTGTAGACCGCGCTGTCCGGCTGGAGCTGATCCAGGAACCACAGCCGCCGTTGCGGGTAGGACAGCGGATAACCGGCGCGCTCGGAGCGCTCCCGCAGCAGCCGCGCCAGCCGGGCACGCTCGTCGTCACGTTCGGGCACGCTCACCGGGACACCTCGCCGTCGTCGAGCCGCGCCAGCAGGGCGGCCACCTCGTCATCGGTCAGCTCGTCCAGCCGGGCCAGCAGCTGTGGCGCGCTCCGGGCCAGCGCCGGACGGATCCGGACGGCCGGTGTGGCCTCGCCGACCACGGTGGCCAGCGCGCGTACGGTCGGCTCGGCCAGGAACCGGCGCAGCGGCACGTCCACCCCGAACTCCGCGCCCGCCCGGGCGACCAGGCGCGCGGCCAGCAGCGAGTGGCCACCGGCGGCGAAGAAGTTCTCCTCCGCGCCGATCGGCCGGCCGAGCAGCGGCTCCGCCAGCGCCGCGATCCGCCGTTCGGCCGGCGTGCCCGGGGCATGCTCGACCGGGCCGGTGACCGGCGCCGGCAGCGCGTCCCGGTCGATCTTGCCGTGGGTGGTGCGCGGCAGCCGGGACAGGAACACCAGGTCGGCCGGGATCATGTAGGCCGGCAGCCGATCCCGCAGCCAGACGCGGAGCGCTGCGGCGTGCGTCTCACCGGCCTCCAGGTAGGCGACGAGCCGGCGTGGCCGGCCGGGGTCGTCCCGGGCGACGACCAGCGCGTCCCGCACGTGGTCGTGCTCACGCAGAACGGCGGACACCTCGGCGGTCTCGATCCGGAACCCGAGGATCTTGACCTGCTCGTCGGTCCGGCCGAGGAAGTCCAGCTCGCCGTCCGGCCGCCACCGGGCCAGATCCCCGGTGCGGTACATCCGCGCGCCGGGCGTGGTGCTGAACGGATCCGGCAGGAACCGGTCCGCGGTCAGCCCCGGCCGGTGCAGGTAGCCGCGGGCGAGTCCGGCACCGGTCACGTACAGCTCGCCCGGCACGCCCACCGGTGCCGGTGTGCCGTCCTCGTCCAGCACGTACGCGATCGCGCCCCGGATCGGCACGCCGATGGACGGCCGGCCCGCCGGCCGCGCCCGGACCGTACCCGCGGTGCTGTTGACCGTGTTCTCCGCCGGCCCGTAGAGGTTCACCAGCCGGAACGGTGCGTCCGGTGCGGGACGGGCGGTCAGCGCCTCACCGCCGCAGCTGAGCACGCGCAGCCGGGCCGAGGCGGGCCACGGCTCCGCGAGGACCAGGCCGGCCAGCACCGTCGGCAGGTAGGCGACGGTGACCGCGGCGCGGGCGAACCAGCGGGTCAGCGCGGCGGGTGTGGCCCGCACCTCGTCACTCGGGCACGCGATCGCGGCGCCGGTGGCCAGCGCCGGCCACAGTTCACCGATCGCGCCGTCGAAGCCGGGACTCGCCACCAGGGTACCGGTGTCGTCCGCGGTCAGTCCGAGCTCGTCCCGGTACCAGTCGATCAGGTTGGCGAGGCTGCCGTGGGTGATGGCGACGCCCTTCGGCCGGCCGGTCGAGCCGGAGGTGTAGACGACGTATGCCAGGTGGTGCGCGCTCACCCGTACCGCCGGGCCGGTGCCGGCCCGCCCGGACAGGTCGAGCGGGAGCACGGTGGCGGTCGTGGCCGGCAGCCGGTCCAGGACCTCGGGCGTGGCGAGCAGCACCGGCGCGCGGGAGTCCCTGATCAGGTACGCCAGCCGCGCGGCCGGGTAGCCCGCGTCGACCGGAAGGAACGCGGCCCCGGCCTTGAGCGCGGCCAGCTGCCCCAGGATCGACTCCGCACCCCGCCCGGCGCACACCACGACCGGCACGTCCGGCCCGGCCCCGGCCCGCACCAGCCGGTGGGCGAGCGCGTTCGCGGCCGCGTCCAGCTCGCCGTAGGTGGTGCCGCACACGGGCGTGCCGGCCGATGCGCGGGCCGCGTCCGCGACCTGCTCGTGCGCCGGGCGGAAGACGGCCCGGGAGCCGACCGAGACCGCCGGGGCCGCCGGGATCGCCGGGGCCGCCGGGACCGCCGGGCCGAGCGGCAGCCGCGCCACCGGCGTGTGCGGCGCGCGCACCGCCTCGGCCAGCAGCGTCAGGTAGTGCCCGGCCATCCGGCGCATGGTGTCGGCCTCGAACAGATCGGTCGCGTACTCCCAGAGCAGCGTGATCCGGTCGTCGCCGGGCCGCGGCGGCCGCCCGGCCCGCTGCTCGGCGCGCGGGACCACCACCACGGACAGGTCCATCTTGGCCGAGCCGTTGTGCCGTTCGACGACCTCGCCGCGCAGCCCGCCGAACTCCAGGTCCGGCACGGGGGAGTCGTGCGCGCTGAACAGCACGGAGAACAGTGGGTCGCGGGAGGGGTCCCGGACCGGGGCGAGCGCCCGCACCAGCCGGTCCAGCGGCACGGCCTGCCACGCGTAGGCGTCCAGCGCGGTCTCGTGCACCCGCTGGACCAGCGCGCCGAAGCCGGGCCGGTCGCCCAGGTCGGTCACCAGCGGCAGCGTGTTGACCAGCATGCCGATCAGCCGTTCCGACTCGGCCAGTCGCCGGTCCGCGACCGCGGTGCCGACCACGACGGTCCGTTGCCGGCTGTAGCGGTGCAGCAGCGCGGCGAACCCGGCCAGCATGGTGGTGAACAGCGTGACGCCGTGCGCCCGCGCGAAGCCGCGCAGCGCGCGGGCCAGCTCGTCCGGCAGGTCGATGCGCAGCAGATCACCGCGCATCGAGGGTACGGCCGGGCGAGGGCGGTCGGCGGGCAGGTCCACCGTGGTCGTCACCCCGGCGAGCCGCGCGGTCCAGTAGTCCAGGTGCCGGTCGAGGACCGGGCCGCGCATCCACTCCCGCTGCCAGACGGCGAAGTCGGCGAACTGCGCGGTGTGCGCGGGCGGGGGCACCGGCTCGCCGGCCAGCAGCGCCGGGTAGACCGTCTCCAGGTCGCTCAGGAACACCGACTGTGACCATCCGTCATGGACGAAGTGATGTTCGACCTGCACCAGCGTGTGGTCGGCGGTGTCGTGCCGGATCAGTGTCCATCGAGCCAGCGGCGGCCGGGCCAGGTCGAACGGCTCCCGGACCGCGTCCGCGATCACCTGCGCCGCGCGCGCCTCCCGCTCCGGGCCCGGCAGGCCGGACAGGTCCGTGAACGGCAGCCGGGCCGGTGCGGACCGCTGCGGCCGTTGCACCGGCAGCCCGTCGACCGTGACGAACGCGGTGCGCAGCACCTCGTGCCGGTCCACCAGCGCGGCCAGCGTCGCGGCCAGCACGGCCTGGTCGAGCGGCCCGCGCAGCCGTACGGTGAACTGCGCGTTGTATGCGAGGTTGCCCGGCGCCGCCGTCTCGATGTACCAGACGCGCTCCTGTGGGAACGACAGCGGAAGCGGCCGGTCACGCGGCACCGGCCGCAGCGGCGGCAACGCCGGCTCGGCGGCCCCGGAGTCGAGGTAGGCGGCGATCTCCGTGGCGGACGGCCCGGCGAAGACCACGGACGCGGGCAGCTCCAGCCCGGTCGCGTCCCGGACCCGGGCGATCAGCCGCGCGGCCAGCAGCGAATGACCGCCGAGCGCGAAGAAACCGTCCGTGACGCCCACGTCCGCGCCTCCCAGCAGCCGTGCCATGATCGCGACGATCGTGTGCTCGGTCGCGGTCCGCGGCGGCACCCGCTCGCCGAGGCCGCTGTCCGCCCGTGCCGCCGCGGGCAGCGCCGCCCGGTCGACCTTGCCGGCGGCGGTCAGCGGCATGCGGTCCAGCGGCACGATCGCGGAGGGCAGCATGTGCGCGGGCAGCCGCGCGGCGAGGAGGTCGCGCAGCGCGGCCGAGGTCACGTCCGCCGCGGTCACGTAGGCGGTCAGGTGGTCGTCGCGCAGCACGACCAGTGCGTCCCGTACCCGTGGATGTTCGCGAAGCACCGCGGCGATCTCGTCCGGCTCGATCCGGAAGCCCCGCCACTTGATCTGCTGATCGGCCCGGCCGAGGAACTCGATCTCGCCGGACGGCAGCCGCCGCCCGAGGTCGCCGGTGAGATAGAGCCGCGCTCCGGGCGGCCCGCCGAACGGGTCGGGCACGAACCGGTGCGCGGTCAGCGCGGCCCGGCCCAGGTATCCGCGGCTGACCCGCGCGCCACCGACGGCGATCTCGCCGGGCTGCCCGTCCGCCACCGGCCGCAGGTCCGGGCCGACCAGGTGCACGGACGCGCCGCCGAACGCCCGGCCGATCGTCGGCGCGCCGCCGTCCGGCGCCACGTCCGACATGGTCACGCAGACCGTGGTCTCGGTGGGACCGTAGCCGTTGACCAGCCGGCGGCCGGCGGCCCAGCGGGCGGCGAGCGGGCGGGACAGCACCTCGCCGCCGCAGACGAGCTCACGCAGGTCCGGCAGCGCGACCGGTGGAAGCTCGGCGAGCACGGACGGCGGCATCACCGCGTGCGTGATCCGCCGGTCCCGCAGCGTCGCGGCCAGTGCGGGTCCGGGCATCAGCTCCGCCCGGCCGGCCAGCACCAGCGTCGCGCCGCCGCGCAGCGCCAGGCCGATCTCCCACACCGAGGCGTCGAAGCTCGGCGACGCGAACTGCAGGATCCGGTCGCCGGGACCGGTGCGGAACGCGTCCACCAGCACGGTGCCGAGGTTCCCGAGGCAGCCCTCGGTGACCATCACGCCCTTCGGCCGTCCGGTCGATCCGGACGTGTAGAGCACGTAGGCGAGCCGTCGCGGATCGGGCGGCGCTGGCGGCGCCTCCGGCTCACCGGTCGTGTCCGCGGGCACCAGCACGCTCACGTCCGCCAGTGCGGGCAACGAGGCCGTCCCCGCATCCGCGACGACCAGGCGGGCCGCGCTGTCGCGCAGCACGAACGACAGACGATCATCGGGGTACGCCGGGTCCAGCGGCACCCAGGCCGCTCCCGCCTCGAGGATGCCGAGCAGGCCGGTGACCAGGTCCGGGGTGCGGCCGGTGGCGAGGCCCACGATCGTCTCGGCGCCGGCACCGGCGGCACGCAGCCGGACGGCGAGGCCGGCGGCGCGCGCGGCCAGCTGCCGGTAGGTGAGCACGGAGTCGCCGGCGTCGACGGCGAGCGCGTCCGGGTGGGTTCCGGCCCAGCGCCGGACCGCCTCCGGCAGCGTCTCCACGGTCATGCCGCTCCCTCCCGGTCCTCGGGCGGCGTGAACCGCCACTCGGCGTCGTGTGCACCGGCGCGGAACGTCAGCGCCGAGGTGCCGCCGAAGCGGTGCGTGCCGTCGGCGTCCGCGGGCCGGCGCAACGACACCCGGACCGTGGTGACGCCCTCCGGGCCGGTACCGCCGTCGG
Source organism: Catenuloplanes nepalensis (assembly GCF_030811575.1). Lineage (GTDB taxonomy): Bacteria > Actinomycetota > Actinomycetes > Mycobacteriales > Micromonosporaceae > Catenuloplanes > Catenuloplanes nepalensis. Next base: position 2,735,335 of record NZ_JAUSRA010000001.1, read on the forward strand.
TGAGGTGCACGACCGAGTCCGGGCCGCGCAGGACCGGGCCCTCCGCGGTGAAACCGAGCGTGGTCAGCGCGTCCCGCAGCCGCGCCGACCGGTCCGGGTGCAGCCGCACCCGGACCTCCGTCACGTCGCCCAGCAGGTGATGCGCGGGCGGAGGAGAGCCGAGCCGGGCGTCGAGGTAGTCACGCCGGCGCAGCGTGCCGCCGGGCCCTTCGGCCGCGCCGATGGCGCGGAAGTAGTCGCCGGTCACCTCGGTGATCATGAGCAGGAACGGGTTGCCCGGCCCGAGGTCCGGGCGGATCAGGTGGTACCACGGCCGCATGCCGGCCTCGCCCGGCACCGCGCGCCGGACCAGCTCGTACGAGAACGGGACGCCGGCCCCGGTGAGCAGCGCCGCGGCCCGGGCCGCGGATCCGGGCACCTCGAACGAGAGCACCAGGCCCGCGGTCACGCCGGGCAGCGGCGGCGCGGCGACGTCGAACAGTTCGACGAGCGTGCTGGTGCCGAGCACGGCGGTGGCCGTGTACGTCCCGGCGAGCGAACTCTCCGACTCCTTGACGGCCACCCGCGCGAACTCGTCCCGCAGGAACGCTGCGTCCCGCGCGGCCCGGTACGCCGTGCCGTCGAGCATCACCACCACGTGGTCCATCAACGCCGCCACCGCGGTCTCCGTGCGCGTCAGCATGCGACCGGGAGCGTCTGCAGGACCCGTAACGAGACCATCGGGTTCCACGCGGCCGGGCCGGCCGGGCGCAGGCCGGGCAGGCGGGTGCGCAGCGCGCCGATCGCGATCTCCGCCTCCACCGCGGCGAGCGGCCCGCCGAGGCAGTAGTGGATGCCGACGCCGAAGGAGTGGTTCGCTCGGCCGGTGCGGGTGATGTCGAACCGGTCCGGGTCCGGGAAGACCGCGGGGTCACGATTCGCCGCGGCGAAGACCACCAGGACCGAGTCGCCGGCGCCGATGGTTCGCCCGCCCACGGTGACGGCCTCGCGGGCGATCCGGTTCGTGGTCTGCACCGGTGGCTCGTACCGCAGCGCCTCGTCGATCGCGGACGGCAGCAGCCCGGGCCGGTCGGCGAGCCGGTCCCACTGCTCCCGGTCGGACAGCAGCAGGTGCAGGCCGCTGCCGATCAGGCCGGTCGTGGTCTGGAAGCCCGCACCGGCCACGAACAGGAACATGATGTTCGCCAGCAACTCGTCCTCGCTGACCACCTCGCCCGTGTCCCGGCCGCCGGCGAGCACGTCGATCAGGTCCCCGGTCCCGCGGTCGCGCCGGCGGACGAGCACGCGCAGATAGTCGCGCGCCGCGTCGATCGCGTCGCCCGCGCCGCGCCAGGTCTCGTCCGTGGTGCTCACGTCGACCGCCTGCCAGTGCCGGGAGCACTCGACCAGCAGGTCCCGGCCGTCGGCTGGCAGCCCGATCATCTCCGCGATGACCGCGACCGGCAGCGGGTACGCGTAGTCCGCGATCAGATCGCCGCCGCCGCGCCGCGCGATCCCGTCGAGCAGGTCCGCGGCGATCGCGGCGATGCGCGGACGCAGGCGCGCCACCGCCGCCGGCGCGAAGTGCGGCCGGAGCAGGTCGCGCAGCCGGGTGTGGTCCGGTGGGTCGCGGTGCACCACCCACTGCCGGGCGGTGCCGAAGAACGTGCGTGCCGCCTCCGGGACCGTCGTCCGTTCCGGCCGCGCGTCAGCCGTCGCGAAATCTGTCGCCGGGCGCTCCTTGCCGAATCGAGAATCCCGCAGAATCGACACCACGTCGTCGTGCCGGAATATGTACCACGCGCCGGGAAAACCGGCCAGGCTCGACAATCCCCAATGTACGGGATCAGCCTCGCGAAACCGGCGGTATATGGGGTACGGGTCGACCCGCAATTCGGGATCGGCCGGGTCGAAGCGGTCCGCCAGTACGGCCACCGGTGCTCCTCCGCTCGCGTCGTGTCACTCGGTGCGCAGGCTGCGCGGTCGCATGTCCGTCCACACCAGATCGATGTGCGCGAGGCACTGATCCCGCGTGCCCTCAGTGCCTTCGGCTCGCCACCCGTCCGGTAGGTCGCGGTCGGACGGCCACACCGAGTACTGCTCCTCGTCATTGATCACGACACGGAGACGACCGTCCTCTTCGAACACGGCGAGACCTTCCTGCGGGAATCCCAGACCGAAGCACACGCGCGATCGGCGCCGTGCACATCGTCGACAGCATCTGAAGAATGACCGGGCGCGTTAGGTCGATCCCTCAACGTATTCTCAATGGTTACCGGGTCAGGCTGAATCGCGATCTTTACGGGGACGGTAGTGATTTACCCGCCTGATAATTCATGCAGTCCCGCGCGGCTGAACATCCGGCTGCTCGGCTCGGTCGAGGCGCACCTCGACGGCCAGCCGCTGCCGCTCGGCCCGCCGCAGCGGCGGCTCGTGCTCGCCGCGCTCGCCACCGACGCGGGCCGCGCGGTCGCGGTGGACACGCTGCTCGACCGCGTGTGGGACCGGCCGCCGGACGGTGCTCGGCATGCACTGCACGTGCAGCTCGCCCGGCTCCGGCGCGCACTGCGCGACCACGCCCCGATCGTGCACCGCTCCGGTGCGTACGTGCTGGACGTCGACCCGAACCAGATCGACGTGCACTGCTTCCGGCACCTGCTTCGCCCGCACCTCCCCGGCGAACGGCTCACCGCCCTGCGCCGGGCCCGCGAACTGTGGAGTGGGGAACCGCTGACCGGCCTGCCCGGCCGCTGGGCGTCCGGCCAGCGCCACGCCTGGCGGCAGCACTTCCTGGACGCGGAGGTCGCCTGGGCGGCCGCGGAGCTGGCCACCGGTGACCCGGCCACGGTGGTCGGCCGACTCACCGAACTCGCCTCGGCCCACCCGACCGTGGAGCCGCTGCACGCCGCCCTGATCCGAGCGCTCGCCACCGTGGGCCGCATCGGCGACGCGGTCACCCACTACACGCGGACCCGCCGTCACCTGGTCGACGAGCTCGGCCTCGAGCCCGGCCCGGAGCTACGGGCGCTGCACCGTGACGTGCTGCGCGGTGAGTTCGGCGCACCGCCCGCACCGGCGGCGGTGCCGGCGCAGCTACCACCGGGCATTCCCGGGCTGACCGGCCGCGGTGACGAACTCGAGGAGTTGGACACCATGCTGGGCGGCGGCGGATCGGCGGTCGCGATCGCGACGTTGTCCGGCACCGCCGGCGTCGGCAAGACCGCGCTCGCCGTGCACTGGGCGCACCGCGCCGCCGCCCGCTTCCCGGACGGCCAGCTCTACCTCGATCTCCGAGGGTACGATCCGGGTCCGCCCATGCCCGCGACGGACGCGCTCGTACGCCTGCTCGCCACGCTCGGCGAACCCGCCTCCGGCATCCCCGGCGACCTCGAGGCCCGCGCCGCCAGGTACCGCACCCTCACCGCCCGGCGCCGTATGCTCGTCCTGCTGGACAACGCGGAGAACGAGGCTCAGGTGCGTCCGCTGCTGCCCGGCGCCGGCACCTGCGCGGTCCTGGTCACCAGCCGCAACCGGCTCGCCGGACTCGTCGCTCGCGACGGTGCCCGCCGGCTCACCCTCGATCCGCTCCGGCCCGGGGACGCCGACGCCCTCCTGCGCCGGCTGATCGGCTCCCGCGCCGACGCCGAACCCGACGCCTGCGCCATGCTGGCCGCGTGCTGCGCCGGCCTGCCACTGGCCCTGCGCATCACCGCCGAACTGGTCGCCGCCCGTCCCGCCGCTGGACTGGCCGGCCTCGCCGGGGAACTGACCGGTGCACGGCAACCGCTCGACTGGCTCACGGTCGGTGACGACCCCTACACCGCGGTCCCGGCCGTGTTCTCCTGGTCCATCCGCCGCCTGCCACCGGACATCAGCCACGCCTTCCGCCTGCTCAGCACCCATGCCGGCCCGGTGCTGGACGCACCCGCGGCGGCCGCGCTGACCGGTGCCGACCTGCCCCGGGCGCAGCACCTGCTGAACCGTCTCGCCGACGCCCACCTGCTGCAGCCCACCGGCCAGGATGGGTACGTCATGCACCGACTGCTCCGCGCCTACGGCGCCCTGCTGGCCGGCCCGTACGAGCCGCTCGCCGGCCGCCGGCCCGCCGACCTCCCGAAAACGATCTCCGCTCGCCGATGACCGCGGTCCCGGCCGGATCGCGGGCCGATCCGGAACGTCGTAGTGAAAGCTACTCATCATGCTTTCAGGGTCATTCGAGTGGCATCCGTGGCTGGCGATCTACGTAACCCGGCGTACTCCAGGACGGCGGTGTTCGCCCCGTTAATGGGATGGATGAGGCGGTGGCGGTGCGGGACAGTCAGAACTCGACACCGCTGTTTCGCAGCGCGGCCGCGTCAATGAGGAATTGTCGGCGCGCGATTCACTGACCGCGATGATTCGCCGTCGGAGGCGCGGTGTCCCACATTCTCTCCTGGGGGTCACCGGTGAATGTCTCCGGCCAGTCGATGCTGCCCGTGGCGGCGTTGGCGATTCTGATGTTGCCCGGCCGAGCGGCGGTCGTCGCCGGGGTCGTGATAGCCCTGGTCTTCGGCGGCCTGCTGCTGGTCCGCGCGAGTGCCACGGGCGAGCGACGCGCGCTGACGGCCCGGGTCACCCGGGGGTATCGGGGGCGGCGCCGTGCGGCCTGATCGCCTGGCCGGCCTGCCGGTCGCCGTCGTCGCCATGGTCGTACCCGTGCTGTATTGGAAGTTCATCGGGGTCGGCTCGGTGGACCGGGTGTTCTCGTTCGTCATCCTGATCTACTTCGCACTGTTCGTGCTGGCCGGGGTGGCGCGACCGCCGAGGCGACGGCCGATGCCGCAGGGCCGGGTGATCGCGGTCGTCCCGGCGTACAACGAGAACGCCGACCTGCTGCACGCGGCGATCCGCAGCCTGCTCAACGGCACCGTGGTGCCGGACGTCATCCACGTCGTGGACGACGGCTCTGCGACGCCGCTGCCGCCGTTCACCCACCCGCGCGTGGTCTGGCACCAGCGGGAGAACGGCGGCAAGCACCACGCGCAGGCGACCGCGCTGCTGGCCGAGTTGGAGCGCTTCGACTTCGTGGTCACCGTCGACAGTGACTCCGTCGTGGACCGGTACGCGGTCGAGCGCTGCCTGCGGCCGATGTCCGACCCGCGGATCATGGGCGTCACCGGCGTGGTCTACGCGCTCAACCGGGCGGAGAACCTGATCACCAAGGTCACCGACCTGCACTACGTGCACAGCTGCCTGGTGGTACGCAACGGGTTGTCCGCGACCGGGGACATCTTCACCGCCTCCGGCGCGCTGGCGGCCTGGCGGTCCGAGGTGGTGATGGACAACCTCGCCGAATATCTGGAGCGGGGCGTGGCCGACGACCGGCACCTGACCCACTTCGCGCAGCGGCGCGGCCGGACCGCCGCGGTCCCGGACGCCTACGTGTACACGAACGTGCCGGACAACGCGCCGGACCTGTTCCGGCAGCGGATCCGGTGGGCCCGCGACTACTACCGCTGCACCGTGCTGGACATCCGCTACCTGCGCGGCTGGTCGTTCTGGATGCGCAGCACCGACTTCGCGTTCATGAGCCTGGCGCCGCTGTTCGTGCTCAGCGCGCTGATGGTGTTCCCGTTCGCGCAGTGGGACGTGCCGTGGGCCGGCGTCGGGCTGTGGATGGCGTTCCTCTACGCGCAGACGTTCTGCTACGTGCGGGAGCGGCACGGCGTCTCGCTGTCCCAGCGATGGCACACCTGGCTGGTGCTGACCCCGGCGCTGTACATGTTCCAGGTGATCGTGGTCGGCCCGGCCATGATCGCGGCGCTGCTGAACCTGCGCCACAAATCGTGGCAGACCCGCAACGACAAGAACGCGACGGCCACCTCCGCCGCGATCCGGCCCGGGCGCAGCCGGTACCTGGACACGCTGCGCACGCTGGCGATCCTGCGCGTGATCGCGTTCCACGCCACCAGCCTGTCCTGGCTGGGCATGGTCCTGCCGTCGATGGGCATCATGTTCGCGCTGGCCGGCTCGCTGATGGCGTCGTCGATGGCGAAGGCCGGCGACCGCCCGGAGATCGTCATCTGGTCGCGGTTCCGGCGGTTGATGCCGGCGGTGTGGGCGCTGGCCGTCATCCTGGTCCCGATCATGATGATCATGGGCTGGGGCGCGGAGGACGCCCGTCCGCTGAACGGCCCGGCGGTCTACGCGTGGATCCCGCTGTCGGACCCGCCGAGCAACGACTGGGCCGTGCCGATCGCCGGCATCCTCTGGTACATCCGTACGTACCTCTGGCTGGTCCTGATCTCCCCGGCCCTGTGGGCCGGTTTCCGCCGCCGGCCGCTGCTCACCACGCTCGCGCCGGTGCTGCTCATCCCGCTGGCCGGGCAGGTCGGCTTCTCCACCTGGCTCTCCGACGTGCTGCTCCAGCTCGGCACGTACGCCCCCTGCTGGATCCTCGGCTACTGGCACGCCACCGGCCGGCTCCGACGGCTCGGGAACTGGACGCTGCTCATCGGCGCCGCCTGCCTGGCCGCCGCGGTCGGCTGGATGCGCGTGCACCCGCTGACCGGCGACCTCATCCAGTCGGACCCGGTCGCGCAGCTGCTCTGGTCGGCCGCGTTCATCGTCGTCCTGATGCGCTTCGAGCCCGCCATGCGCTGGCTGGACCGGGTCCGGCCGCTGGCCACGCTGATCAGTGCGGTCAACTCCCGCGCGGTGACGCTCTACCTCTGGCACCAGCTGGCCATCCTGACCGCGGTCGCGGTGATCGCCCGCGGCCGGCTGGCCGACTGGGCGAACTATCCGCTGTTGCTCGCCGTCAAGTTCACGCTGGTGGCGGCGCTGCTGCTGCTCGCCTGCTGGCTGATCGGCTGGGTCGAGGACCTCACCGGGCCGCGCCGCAGAGCCAATCCCGCCGGCCGCCACCAGGCCGAGGTGATGGCCGCGCTGCACCCGGTGCCGGACCCGGACCAGACGATGATCATCAGCCCGCCGCCGCTGGCCGCCGCCGGTCTCGCCGCCGCCGGTGCCACTGCCGGTGCCACTGCCGGTGCCACTGCCGGTGCCACTGCCGGTGGCGCCGCCCGCGCCGCCGCCGGTGCCGCCTCCCGCGCCGAGAGGAGCCCGGCATGACGGCCGTCGTCACCGCGCCGCACCGCTCGCCGGCCGCCGACCCGCCGGCCGCCGGCCCGCACGCCGGGTTCCGCCCCGACATCGAGGGGCTGCGCGCGGTCGCGGTCACGGTCGTCGTGCTCTTCCACGGCGGCGTCACGGCGCTCAGCGGCGGATACGTCGGCGTGGACGTCTTCTTCGTCATCTCCGGCTTCCTGATCACGTCGCAGCTGCTACGTGAGATCGGCCGGACCGGGCGCGTCTCGATCGCCTCGTTCTACGCCCGGCGCGCACTGCGGCTGCTGCCCGCCTCCGCGTTCGTGGTCGCGGCCACGCTCGCCGCAGCCTGGCTGTGGCTGCCGCCGCTGCGGGTCACCGAGATCGCCACGGACGCGCTGACCACCACGGTCTACGGCCTCAACTACCGCCTCGCGCTGGCCGGCACCGACTACCTCGCCTCCACCGCCGAGCCGTCGCCGCTGCAACACTTCTGGAGCCTCGCGGTCGAGGAGCAGTTCTACCTGGTGTGGCCGCCGCTGCTGCTGCTCGCGGCCCGGTTCCGCCGCCGCCGCGGCAGGCAGGTCGACCGGGCCGCCATCGTGGGCGTGCTCGCGGCCGTCATCGCGGTCTCGTTCGCGCTGTCGCTCTGGCAGACCCGCATCGCCGCGCCGTGGGCCTACTTCGGCGCGCACACCCGGGCCTGGGAACTCGCGATCGGCGCGCTCGTCGCGGTCGCGGCCCCGGCGCTGGCAAGGACGCTGCCGCGCCGGGCCGCGGTGCTCGGCCGCTGGGCCGGCCTGGCCGGGATCACCGCCGCCGCACTGCTCTACACCGAACACACCGCCTTCCCCGGGTACGCCGCCGCGCTCCCCGTGCTCGCCACCGCGCTGGTCATCGCCACCGGCTGCGCCGACCCGCGCTCCCGGCTGCTCGGCGCCGCGCCGATGCAGGCCATCGGCAAGCTCTCCTACGGCTGGTACCTGTGGCACTGGCCGGTCCTGATCATCGGGCCGTACGCGCTCGGGCCGCTCACGCTGCCGAAGACGCTCGGGCTGGCCGGCCTGTCCCTGCTGCTCGCGATCGTCACCGCGCGCCGCGTCGAGGACCCGATCCGCACCATGCGCGCGCTCCGCGAGAAGGCCCGCCGCGGCCTCGCGCTCGGCGCCGGGCTGTCCGCGGCCGTCGCCGCGCTCGCGCTGGTCACCCCGGCCGTGCTGCCCTCCACCACCGGCTCCGGCAGCGCCGACGACACCGCCTCGCTCGTCGCCGGGCAGCAACTCGCCGACCTGATCACCCGCAGCGGCGCGACCGAGAGCGTGCCGGCCAACCTCAAGCCGGCGATCGAGGACGCGGCCGCGGACATCGGCGAGATCTACGCGGACGGCTGCGACCCGGAGTTCGCGGACGCCACGGTCAGGAAACCCTGCATGTACGGCGATCCGGCCGGCACCGAGACCGTGGTGCTGCTCGGCGACTCGCACGCGGGGCACTGGTTCCCCGCGGTCGACCGGATCGCGCGGGAACGGCACTGGCGGCTCGCGGTCGTCACCAAGTCGGCCTGCTCGGCCGCGACCGCCACCGTCTACCTGCCGAGCCTCAAACGCGCCTACACCGAGTGTGACCAGTGGCGTCGCGACGCGTTGGCCTACATCGCCACGCTCGACCCCGCCATGGTCATCACGTCCTCGAACGGGCACAGCGAGATGCTCGACGCCGGTCCGCGGCAGGACGAGGCCTGGGCGGACGCGTGGGTCGCCACGTTCGAGGCGCTGCCCGGGTCCGCCGATCTCGTGCTGATCAGCGACACGGCCTGGCCGCGCGGGAACGTGCCCGAGTGCGTCTCCAACCACCTCACCGACGTCACCGCGTGTCACCGGTCCCGCGAGGAGGCCTTCGACGACCGGCGGCGCCGCAAGCTCGTGGCGGACGCGGCCGGCGCGCACGGCGCCACCGTGGTCGATCCGGCGCCCTGGATGTGCGACGACGACGTCTGCCCGGTGATCATCGGAGACGTCCTGGTCTACAAGGACGACAGCCACATCAGCGCGACGTTCGCGACCACGCTCGCGCCGCTGCTGGCCCAGAGACTCCCAGAGGAGTAGAAACGATGCGCCGAAGGAACCGTTCCCCGGTGGCAGTGATCATCGCCTGCCTCCGGCCGGCCGACCGCCCACGGGCGAAACACAAGATCAAGGACCTCCGCGGGGGTACGCCGGAACGCCCGGCCCGCCGCAGGTTCTGCCAGCCGGACTGACCGTGGTGGCCCGCGTGCTCGTCCGGCCCTCGGAGCACGGTGCGGTTCTGCCCGCCGCGCCGGACGGACGAATCCGCGTTCCTCCGGAGGCGCCGTAATCTTGCTGCGTGTTCGCACATCAAACAGGGTCGGGTACGCCGGTGGTGCTGCTCCACGGATTCGGCCTGGACCATCGGAGCCTGCTCCCGCTGGAGCCGGCGTTCGAGCGCGCCGGTGGGTGGCGGCGGATCTACCTCGACCTGCCGGGCGCGACCGGGTCACCGGCGGACGACGCCGGCAGCACCCAGGCCGTCGCGGACGCGGTGGTCGCGGAGATCCGGCGACGCGTCGGCGACGAGCCGTTCGCCGTGCTCGGCGGCTCGTTCGGCGGGATGATCGCCCGCTACGTCGCCCACGAGCTGCGCCCGCGGGTGCTCGGCCTCGCCACGGTGGCCGGCGTCTTCGTCGCGACGCACGCGCAGCGGACCGTGCCGCCGCGCACGGTCCTGCGGCGGGAGCCGGAGATCGAGCCGATCCTCGGCGCGGCGCTCGATCAGTACCGCGAGGATGCCGTGGTGGAGTCGGCGCAGGACGCACGGGCGTTCCTGGAGTACATCCGGCCCGGCCTGGACGGCGCCGACCAGCGCGCGCTGGCGCGCATCTCGTCGAGTTACTCCCTCGACCGTGAGCCGGAGGACGCGCACCCCGAGCCGTTCCTCCAGCCGGCCCTGCACATCACCGCCCGGCAGGACCACGTCGTCGGCTACGCCGACGCCTGGAGCCGCACCGGCCACTACCCCCGCGCGTCCTTCGCCACGCTCGACGCGGCCGGCCACAACCTCCTCTTCGAGCAGCACGCGCTGTGCTGCGCCCTGATCACCGACTGGCTGGAGCGGATCCGCCGAAACGGCTGACGAGCCGGTTCAGGACCCGGCCACCAGCATGAGGTCGCGCGTCACCTCGGACACCGCCACCGGGTCGAGCGCGTCGAACGGCCGGCGCCCTGGCCGGGGCGCCGGCGGCCGCTCGTTCACCCCGCACGGTGCCGGCACCGGTTTCTCCATGCCGTACAACGCCGCCTCCGTGGATAAGCTGGTGCGCGCGGTCCGGCGGCGCGCGGCCTCCGGCACAGCGCCGGTGCGCTGGCGGTCGTGCCTTGACCGGCTACTCGAGGACGGCCCGGCCCGGCTCCTCCGCGGCCAGGAACACCGCGGTGATCTCCTTCCCGGAGATGCCGGCCGCCCAGTAGTGACCGGCGTAGGTGTTCTGCACGTAGGTCGCGCCCGGGTCGAGCGTGGCGTACTCGGTCAGCACGCCGTCCGGGTCCAGCCAGCTGATCGCGTACACGTCGGTGGTGTGGTTCTCGAACGAGATCCGGGTCCGCGTGCCGCTGATCGGTCCGGTCGGCTCAGTGTCCGCGGGCAGCGCGGTGAGCACCGGCCAGGCGCCGGCCGGCGCCGGTGCGGAGGAGGCGTCCGGCGTGGCGGACGCCGGCGGCGCGGGCCGTGCATCGTCGCGCGCGCCGCCGTCCCGGGTCACGAACACCACGGCCACGGCCGCCGCCGCGGTGATCAGCACGGCGGCCGCCGCGAGAACGGCGTGGAACAGCGCGCCCCGGCCGCGGGTGCCGGCCGGCCCGCCGAAGGAGTCGTCGGTCTGGTTCGTCACGCACGAACGGTAGGCCAGTCCGCCGGGGCCCCGCCTGTCACCCCGCTACGCCACCCGTCCGCCGTTGCCCGCGGGAGCATGCGGGCAGCACCACGCCGGAAGCGGGAAAGTCATGAACGTGAATGTGGAATTTCGTGGGTGGGGAGCGGTAGGCGGACCGGTGGCGGTAGCGGGGTGCGGGACGGTGTGGCCTGGAAGGACTGGAGCATCAGGGCGGCGAATCGGCGGGCCGCGGCCACGCGTGTGGTGGGGTCGTCCGCGCGGATGCCCTCGTTGGCCATCAGCGCCAGGATCAGGTCGTCCAGGACGAAGTCGGGGCGGAGGCGGCCTGCGGTGCGGGCCCGGTCGACGATCTCGGCGGCCATCCGCAGCGTGCGGGCCCGATCGGCGGCGAAGCCGGCCTCCGCGGGGAGCTGCGTGACGAACGCGCGGGCGAAACCCCGGTCGAGCGCGTGCGTCTCCATGAGCTTCTCGACGATCAGGCGGAAGCCGAGCCAGGGGTCCGGGTGTGCCAGGCCCTCCTCGAGGATCGCGGAGCAGGCGGCCATCTGCTCGGCGAAGGCCGCGGCGAGCAGCGCTTCCTTGGTGGGGAAGTGGCGGTAGACGGTGGCCGGGCCGAGCTGCGCGCGGCGGGCGATCTCCCGGATCGGCACGTCGAGGCCGTCGGTGGCGAAGGCCAGGCGGGCGACGGCCAGGATGCGCTCCCGGTTGTCGCGGGCGTCGGAACGCCGCCGGTGTCTCACTTCAACGGTCACCGCTCTCACTTTAGCTAACCGGACGGGGTGTTCCGTTACGGTCGGGCGCCATGAGAGCTGTCGTATTCACCGAGTTCGGGCCGGCCGGCGTGATGCACGTGGCCGAGGTGGACGAGCCGCACGCCGGGCCGGGCCAGGTGCGCATCGCGGTGCGGGCGTCCGGTCTGTCGGCCGGGGAGGTGCTGCTGCGCTCCGGGACGCTGCGGGACGCGGTGCCGCACACGTTCCCGCACCGGACCGGTTTCGACGCCGCCGGCGTGGTCGACGAGGTCGGGGCCGGCGTCACCGGCGTCGCGGCCGGCGACGAGGTGTTCGGCATGGCCCCGATGACCGTGCGCGGCACCAACGCCGACCTCGCGGTGCTGAGCGCCTGGGCGCCGAAGCCCGCCGCGTGGAGCTGGGCCGAGGCGGGCGGGGCGGCCGGCGGTGCCGAGACGGCCGCGCGCGTGCTCGACCGGCTCGCGGTCGCATCGGGGCAGACCGTCCTGGTCAACGGCGCGGCGGGCGCGACCGGCAGCATTGTCGTCCAGTTCGCCGCGGCCCGCGGTGCCGTCGTCATCGGCACGGCGAGTGAGCACAACCACGACTTCCTGCGCGGGTACGGCGTGCTGCCGGCCACCTACGGCCCCGGCCTGCCGGACCGGGTCCGCCGGATCGCGCCGGCCGGGGTCGACGCGGTGGTCGACTGCGCCGGCGGGGCGCTGCCCGACCTGATCGCGATCGCCGGTGACCCGGCGCGCGTGGTGACGATCGCCGACTTCACGGCCGCGGCCCACGGCGTGCACATGTCGCACGGCGCTCCCGCGGACGAGACGGGCCAGGCCCTCGGCGCCGGCGCAGACCCGCTCGCCGTGCACGGGCTCGGCATCGCGGTGGAGCTGGCCGCGGCCGGCCGGCTGTCGATCCCGGTGGCCGCCACGTTCCCGCTGACCGAGGCCGCGGCCGCGCACGAGCTGAGCGAGACCCGCCACGCCCGCGGCCGGATCGTGCTGATCCGGTAGCGGACCCCCCGGTCAGGCGGTCTCGAACGCGGTGATCGCGTCGGCCGGCGACGGTGGGCGCGCCGGCTGGTCCGCGGACAGCGGCTGCCGTGCCGACTCCGCGTCCCCGGCGATGTAGCGCGGGCCGCCGAGCGCGGTCCACGTCCTCGACCGGTGCGGCGCGGTCGGCGCCCGGCCACTCTCGGCGGGAAGGCCGCCGCGGATCCAGCAACCACATCAATGCCGCGGCGGTACGCAGTACGCGGCCGGCGCGTGCCGGAGGCCATGGGTGATCGCGGCGCGGACGTTCGGCAGCTCGCGCCGCAACCGGTCCGTCGCGTCCGCGGAGTCCGTGCCGCGCGGTCCTTCCGTGGCCGGGGTGACCACATCGCGTACCCGCGCGTCATGCTCTTCCCGGGTGTTGCCCGGTTTCTCGTCGATCGAGCGGGCGTGGGCCCGGAACTCCGTCCGTGCGCCGCGGCTGCACGGGGCGAGGCCGCGGCACGTACACGTGCAGCGCCGCACTGGGTTCCCGGCGTGGACCGGCCGGGCGTGGCGCCGGTGGCGGGCTGGTCGAGCGTGCCACGGGCGGGTGGGGCCGGGGTTGGTTAGGGTCGCTGGAGGACCGTACCGCCTGGGAACGAGGATCGTGATGACGCGGACCGACGACGACGTCGACCTCGATGCGGCGCTGGATCCACTGGTCCTGGCGCTGGACATCGGCTCGACCGCGACCCGGGGCGGCGTGCACGACGCGTCCGGGCGGCGGGTCCGCGGCCTGCAGCACAAGGTGCCGCACGCGTTCACCGTCGCCGCGGACGGCACCTCGGTCATCGATCCCGACCAGGTCGTCGCGGAGGTCGAACTTGTCCTCGACGCGGTGACCGGCGACCGGGGGCTGGCGACCCGGATCGCCGGCGTCGCGATGGACACCTTCGCCGCCTCGCTGATCGGCGTCGACGGGGCAGGACGCGCGCTCACGCCGTGCCTGACCTACGCCGACTCGCGCAGCACCGGCGCGGTCGCGGCGCTGCGCGACGAACTCGACGAACGCGCGGTGCAGCAGCGCACCGGCACCCGACTGCACACCAGCTACCACGCGCCGCGCCTGCGTTGGCTCGCCGGCGCACAGCCGGGGATCGCCGCCGCGGTCGCGTCCTGGTGGTCGCTGGGCGAGTACGTCCTGGCCCGGCTGATCGGGCAGCCGCTCGCCGGCACGTCCACGGTGGCCTGGACCGGGCTGCTCGACCGGCACACCGGCGAGCTCGATGCCGAGCTGCTGGCCGCCGCGGGCGTCGAAGCCGGGCAGTTCAGCGCGCCGCGCGACATGACCCGGCCGACGTCGGTGGCGGCCCCGGCCCGCTGGCCGGCTCTCGCCCGGGCCGCGTGGTTCCCGGTCATCACGGACGGCTTCGCCAGCAACATCGGCTCCGGGGCGACCGACGCGACCGTGCTGACCGCGGCGACCGCCACCAGCGGCGCGCTCCGGGTGCTGCTCGACGGTCCCGCCGATCCGCTGCCGTCCGGACTGTGGAACTACCGGGTCGACGCGGGACGCACGCTGCTCGGCGGGGCGATCAACGACGTCGGCCGCGCGGTCAGCTGGGCGGAGAACACGCTGCGGCTCGGCCCATCGCTCGCGGACGTGCTCGCCGCGCCGCCGACCGACGCGACGCCGCTGGTGCTGCCGTACCTCACCGGCGAACGCGCTCCCGGCTGGGCCGGCGGGGTGCGCGCGATGCTCGGCGGGGTGTCCGCGGCCACGGACGCGGACGCGCTGTTCCGCGGGATCATCGAGGGTGTGGCGATGACCTACGCGCGCGTCGCGGACGACCTGCACCCGGCCGCGCCGCGGGTGGTGGAGATCGCGGCGGCCGGCCGGGTCAGCAACGACCTGCCCGCATGGCTGCGGGTGCTCGCGGACGTGCTCGGCCGGCCCGTCACGCACGTGACCCGGCGCCGGGCCACCCAGCACGGCACCGCGCTACTCGCCCTCGACGTGCTCGCGCCGGACGTCCCGCGCGCTCCCCGGCCGACCGGAGCGACGTACGAGCCGAGACCCGCCCACGTCGCCCACTACACGGGACGGCGCGCACGGTTCGCCGAGGCGTACGACGCGCTCGTCCACGACCGCCGCACCGATTCTCGCCCCTGATCATTGACGGGCGCGCCTGCGGCGCGGACGCATGCTGGGCGCATGGCGGGGAGCGAGGACGGCGACGCCGGGCCGGTGGCGGTCGGCCGGGTGGCCACGAGAATCGCCGAACCGCTCCAATGAGCCGTGCGCGCGGGGGCCGATGAAGAATCTTCGGGCCGATGCCGGGCCCAGCCGGGCGTTGTCCGACGAGGACCTCGACGACGACTTCCCGGCGCCGGCCGTCGGTTCCGGCACATTCCGCACGCGGGCTTGGCCGGGTCCGGTGAGGACGAGCGCGCGCATCACCACGGCGGCTCCGGTCGTCGGTTGCTGGTTGCTGGTCGGTCGTTGGCCGTTGGCCGTTGGGAGAAAGGTGGGCAGGCGCGGCTTGGCCTGCCTACCATTCGAGCACGATTCCATCGACTGATCTAGATCGCGAGGGGTCTCATGCAGGCACGGCGCAGCGCGCAGTGGTACGCCGGCGACATCCGCAACAGCTACATCCACCGGGCTTGGATGCGTCGCGGCCTGCCCGCGGACGCGTTCGACGGGCGACCGCACATCGCGATCGCGAACACCGCCTCGGATCTGACGCCGTGCAACGCGCACCTGAACGAGGTGGCCCGCAGCGTCGCCGACGGCGTGCACCGCGCCGGCGGGATTCCGCTGCATCTGCCGGTGGTGTCGCTGGGGGAGACGCAGGTCCGGCCGACCGCGATGCTGTGGCGCAACATGGCGGCGATGGCGATCGAGGAGATGCTGCGGGCGAACCCGATCGACGCCGTCGTGCTGCTCGGCGGCTGCGACAAGACCATCCCGGCGCTGCTGATGGGCGCGGCCTCGGTCGACCTGCCCGCCGTGGTGGTGCCGGGCGGGCCGATGCTGACCGGCACGTTCCGCGGTGTGCCGCTCGGCTGCGGCACCGACGTGTGGAAGCTCAGCGAGGAGGTCCGTGCGGGCACGTTGTCCGCGGCGGAGTTCCAGCGCTCCGAGTCGTCGATGATCAGAAGCAAGGGCCACTGCAACACCATGGGGACGGCGTCGACGATGGGCCTGCTCGCCGAGGTGCTGGGCATGACCCTGCCCGGCATCGCCGGCACCCCCGCCCCGGACTCCCGGCTCCTCGAGGCCGCGCACGCCACCGGCGAACTGGCCGTCGAACTGGCCGACACCGGCCTCCGCCCCAGCACCGTGTTGACCCGCGGCTCGTTCCTCAACGCGATCGTCGCGCTGGCAGCGCTCGGCGGCTCGACGAACGCGGTCGTGCACCTGCTCGCGATCGCCGGTCGGCTGGGGGTGCCGTTGACCCAGGACGACTTCGACCGTACCGGGGCGGGTGTGCCGTTGATCGTCGACCTGCTCCCGGCCGGGCGGTTTTTGATGGACGACCTGTATCGCGCCGGTGGCCTGCACGCGGTCCTCGCGGAGGTGCGTGATCTGCTCGACCCGGCCGCGCTCACCGTGACCGGCCGGCCGCTGGTCGAGCATCTCGGCACGCCACTCGTCTACGACCGGGAGGTGATCCGGCCCCGGGAGCAGCCGTTGCAGCCGCACGCCGGGATCGCGGTGCTGCGCGGGAACCTCGCGCCGGACGGTGCGGTGATCAAGCCGGCGGCCGCGTCGCCGCACCTGCTGCGCCACCGGGGCCCGGCCGTCGTGTTCGACTCGGTCGAGGATCTGCACGCCCGGCTCGACGATCCTGACCTGGACGTGACCGCGGATTCGGTGCTGATCCTGCGCGGCTGCGGTCCTCGCGGTTATCCCGGTATGCCGGAGGTGTCGAACATGCCGTTGCCGGCGAAGCTGCTCGCCGAGGGCGTGCGCGACATGGTGCGCATCTGCGACGGGCGGATGAGCGGCACCGCCTACGGCACCGTGGTCCTGCACGTCGCCCCGGAGGCCGCGGCCGGTGGCCCGCTCGGCAAGGTCCGCACCGGCGACATGATCATTTTGGATGTGGAGAACCGGCGCCTCGATGTGGACATCCCAGACATCGACCTGGCGATCCGCGACCCGGCGCCGGAGATGGTCAAGGCATTCGCCGCACCGGCCCGCGGCTGGGAACGCCTCTACGTCGACACGGTCGGGCAGGCCGACACCGGCGCGGACTGTGACTTCCTGCGCGGCGGCAGCGGCGACCAGGTCTCCCGCGAATCCCACTGACGGAGGATCACCATGCCCCGCACCGCAGTCGTGACCGGCGGCCGCAGCGGCCTCGGCGCCGCCACCGCAGCCCGGCTCGCCGCCGACGGCATCACCGTGATCACGCTCGACGTCGCCGACGGCGCCGACGTCCGGGCCGATGTCAGTGACACCGCCGCCGTGCACGCCGCCGCCGACCGGGTCGGCCCGGTCGACATCCTGGTCAACTCCGCCGGAATCGTCGGGCCGAACGCGCCGCTGTGGGAGATCGACCGGGACGGCTGGGACCGCGTGTTCGCGGTCAACGTGCACGGCACGGTGAACACCTGCCACGCGTTCGTCCCCGGGATGCGCGAGCGCGGATGGGGACGCATCGTCAACATCGCCAGCATGGCCGGCAAGGACGGCAACCCGAACATGTCGCCCTACTCCGCGTCGAAGGCCGCGGTCATCGCGCTCACCAAGTCCCTCGGCAAGGAACTCGCCACCAGCGGCGTCCTGGCCAACGCGATCGCCCCTGCCGTGATCGAGACCCCGATGAACGCGCACACCGCCCCGGACGCGCTCGCCCACATCACCGGCCTCATCCCGATGCGCCGCGTCGGCCGCCCCGACGAGGTCGCCGAACTCATCGCCTGGCTCGTCTCCGACAGGGTCAGCTTCTCCACCGGCGCGGTCTACGACATCAGCGGCGGCCGGGCCACTTACTGAGGCGGCCGGGCCACTTACTGAGGCGGCCGGGCCACTTACTGAGGCGGCCGGGCCACTTACTGAGGCGGCCGCGCCACCTACCGAGGCGGCCGCCTCACATACTGAGGCGGCCGGCGACGCGACAGGCAAGCCGGCGTCTGCGGGCCGAGGGCGCAACCGAGGCGACCGCCACCGCATCCACGCCGAACGACACGAACACACCCAGGCCCACAGAGCGGTCAGCGCCCTCGCCTTTCCGAGCGGGGGTGTGGCGGGCCGTCCGGACGCGGCAATCATGCGGCGGCGCGCGGCACGTCGTTGAACCGACGTCCGGCGTGGCACAGCGTCACGACGCCCGGGTGGGCTTACGACGTGAACGGGGCAAACTCGCATGCGACTCATGCGACTCATGCGACTCATGCGACTTATGGAACTCATGCGACTCATGGGACTCATGGGACTCACGCGCCGATCCGATAGCCGGCGCCGGGCAGCGTGACGAGGACCGGCGGGTCGCCGAGCTTGCGGCGCAGCCGGCCGATCGTGACCGTGACCGTGTTCGTGAACGGATCCGCGAACTCGTCCCACACCTGCTCCAGCAGCGACTCCGCGCTCAGATAGGCCGGTGCCGCCCGCAGCAACGCCTCGAGCAGCGCAAACTCCTTCGCCGACAGATCGAGGCGCCGGCCTTCCCGGGTGGCGGTGCGCCGGGCCGGGTCGAGCTCCAGGCCGGCCACGCGCAGCGTCCTGGGCCGGACGGACGGGCGGCGGCGAGCCAGCGCGTGGATGCGCAACACCAACTCGGGAAAGTGGAACGGCTTGGCCAGGTAATCGTCGGCACCGAGCGTCAGGCCGGCGACCCGGTCGCCGGGGGAGCCGGCGGCGGTCAGCATCAGCACCATCGGACGGTCGCCCCGGTCAGTGATCATTTGACAGAGCGTGTCGCCGTGCACGCCAGGCAGGTCCCGGTCCAGGACCACCACCTCGTACCGGCCGAGGTCCAGCTTCTCCGCGGCCGCCAGGCCGTCGAACGCGATGTCGACCGCCATCCCCTGATCGCGCAGTCCTTCCGCGACCACCTCGGCCAGCGCCTGCGCATCCTCCACCACCAGCACCCTCATGCGCCGCCCTCCTCTCCGGCCGCCGCGGGCAGAAGCGACGCGTCCTGCTGCCCGGCCGGAGGCGGTAGCCGGACCTCGACGCGTAGGCCACCCTCCGGCCGGGCGTGCAACGTGAGCGTGCCGGCGTGCGCGGCCACGACCGCCGCGACGATCGACAGACCGAGCCCAGGACCACCCGCAACGGTGCGGTCGGCGGCGAGCCGCTGGAACGGTCGGCCGAGGCGGGCGACCCGATCCGGCTCCAGCCGCGGCCCGCCGCTCTCGACGGTCAGCGCCCCCGGGCCGGCGGTCACCTCTATCCAGCCGCCCGGCTCGTTGTGCACCACCGCGTTGTCGATCAGATTGTCGGTCATCCGGGCGAGCAGGACCGCGTTCCCGCTGGTCCAGGCGTCGACCGGCAGCTCGGTGCGGACCGTCAGCCGCCCGGCGTCGATCCCGGCCGCGCGCGCGGACAGCGCCTCACCGGCCAGCGCGGTCAGCGACACCGGTTCGCGGCCGGCGGCCGTGCCGTGCCGGGCACGGCCGAGCGCGCCGTGCTGGGCGTGGGCCAGCGTGAGGAACCCGGCCAGCAGCGCATCGACCCGGTCCAGCTCGGCGCGCAACCGCCCGGCCAGTGCGAGCGTCTGCGGCGGCACCGGGCCGGGCTTCGCGGCCGCGACGTCCAGCGTGGCTCGCATCGTGGCCAGCGGCGTGCGCAGCTCGTGCGAGGCGTTCGCGACGAACCTCCGCTGCGCCTCGAACGCCTGCTCCAGCCGTTCGAGCAGGTCGTCGATGGTGTCGGCGAGCGCCTTCACCTCGTCGTCGGGCCCGGGCACGGCCAGCCGTTCGTGCAGGTTGTCGGCGCTGATCCGGCGGGTCGCGGCCGTGATCGCCCGCAGCGGCCGCAGCACCCGCCCGGCGACGGCCCGGCCGAGCACGAACGAGACCACGCCCATCACGGACAGCGCGACCGCCGAGCCCTGCAGCTGCTGGCGAGCCTGATCCTCGTGCACGGACGCCAGCTGCGACTCCAGCTCCGCGATCCGCGCGGCGGCCGCGTCCGGCCGCTGCTGCGCGGGCACGGCCTGCCGGGTGCTGGAAATCGTGAGCACGGCGCTGAGGACGAGGAGGGAGACGCCGGAGAACAGGAACAACGCCACGTACATGATGGTGAATCGCAGTCGGACCGTCTGCATACCGCCAGCATGACGGGCCGCACCTAACAACGGCATGACGGTCGGCGTGCGGCCGCTGTTACCCCCGGATCCGTAGAAACACAGCCATGGAAACCATCAACGCCGCCCTGACCGGGTTCCGGGCGTCACGGGGCACCGGGTTCCGGGCGTCGCGGGGCCGGTTGGCCGCGACCGTGGCCGCGGTTGTGATCATCGTGGCGCTGGGCCTCTTCGTCGCCTCGCAGAGCATCTCCTCCTGCACCAACGGGCAGGTCGAGATCGAGTGCCCGGCACCGCCGCTCGGGCCGGACGGCCAGCCCGTGCGGGACAAGTTCTACTTCGTTCACCAGCCGCTGCCCGCGGACGGCTCGCTCACGGTCCGGGTGACGTCGATGACCGGCATCGTCACCTACCCACCGCCGCATCACGACGTCGCCGAGGTTCCCGGCCTGGTCCCGTGGGCCAAGGCCGGCGTCATCGCCAAGGAGGGCACGACGCAGGGCTCGAGATACGTGGCACTGATGGCCACCGCCGAGCACGGCGTGCGCATGCAGCACGACTACATCCACGACACCGCCGGCCGGTCCGGCGCCGTGACCGCGGAGGCCCCGCGCTGGCTGCGGCTGACCCGCAGCGGCGACACGCTCACCGGCGAGGAGTCGGCCGACGGCACCGCCTGGAGCACGGTCGGCACCGCCACGCTCACCGGTCCCGTCGAGATCGGCCTGTTCGTCACCTCGCCCAACGACGTCTCGGTGGACGGCGGCGTCGGCGGCGGCACCGCCGCGGCCCGGCTCTCCAAGACGACCGCCATGTTCGACAACGTCACGCTGATCGGCACCGCCGCGGGGAGCGGGCCCGGCAACTGGCAGCGCGACGACATCGGCCTGGGGCTGAACCCCGATGGCCAACCACACCATCCCGGCAGCGCGCGGCAGAACGGCGACGAGTTCACGGTGTCCGGCAACGGCGACATCGGGCCACTCACCGGCGAGCTGGGCATCGGCATACTCGTCGCCCTCATCGGATTGCCGATCGGGCTGATCGTGATGATCGTGGTGACCGCGCGGTTCGCCACGGCCTCCGGCGGCGTGCGGTCGCGTGGCGGGCTGGCCGCGAAGGCCGTCGTGGCGGGCGGTGTGATGTTCGCGGCCGGGACCGCCGCGGCGGCACTGGTGGTGCCACTCGCATTGGAGGTGTTGCGGGCCAATGGCTATCGCCAGCCCGCGCTGGCGATAGTGGAGGTCGCGCGGGTGTCCGTCGGGGCCGGCCTGCTGGCCGCGGGAGCGGCGGTGCTGGCCGTGGGCCTCGCCGCGCTGCTGCGGCGCGCTCTGGTCGCGGCCGGTGTCACGGTGGGCCTGGTGGTGCTGCCATACCTCGCGGCCGTGTTCGGCGGCCTGCCGACTGTCGTGGCGGATTGGCTGCTGCGGCTGACACCGGCGGCGGCGTTCGCGTTCCAGCAGGTCGCACCGGCCTACGCCCACGTCGAGGCACACTTCGCACCGATTGGCGGCTACTACCCACTGCCCGGCTGGGCCGGCCTGACCGTGCTCGCCGTCTGGTCCGCCGCATTACTCGGCTTGGCCGCAAACCGCCTGCCCCGCCGCGCCCCGGCATCCGTGGCATGAGTGGCCGCCCCGGCATCCGTGGCATGAGTGGCCGCCCCGGCATCCGCGGCTTGATGCGGCGCCCCGGCATCCGCGGCTTGATGCGGCGCCCCGGCATCCGCGGCTTGATGCGGCGCTCCGGCATCCGCGGCTTGATGCGGCGCCCCGGCATCCGCGGCTTGATGCGGCGCCCCGGCATCCGCGGCTCAACAAGGTGCCTCCGCACCCGAGGCTTGACCGCGCGACGAACTCCTCGCGTTCCGGCTCGAACGGCGTGGTGAGGAAGAACTGCCGGCCGTCCGCGGTCCGCCCGACATGCTCGGCCGCGCCGTCGTCCGGGGCGATCGCGATGCGTTCCGGCCGCCCGTTGGTGATCATGACAGGAGGTTAGCGGGTGAGGAGCCGGCCGATCCGGCTCCTCACCCACGCCACGATCAGAACCCGCCGGTGTAGAGCAGCCGGTTCGGCGAGCCGGTGCCCGGGCTGACCACCACGCCGGCCGTCGTCGCCGCGATCACCGCCGCGTTCACCTGCGCCGGCGTCGCCGTCGGGTTCGATGCCAGGTAGAGCGCGGCCGCGCCGGCCACGTGCGGCGCCGCCATCGACGTACCGCTGATGGTGTTTGTCGCCGTGTCGTTCGTCGACCACGCGGACGTGATGCTGATGCCCGGCGCGAACAGGTCCACGCACGTGCCCCGGTTCGCCCAGGACGACTTCCGGTCGCTGGAGTCGGTCGCGGACACGGTCAGCGCCTCGGCGACCCGGGCCGGGGACTGCGTGCACGCGTCCAGCGCGATGAGGCCGAGGAACCCGTTCCCGGCCGCGATCGAGTAGGTGACGCCCGCCGCGATCGACCGGCGCACCGCGTCGTCGAGCACGGTGTCCGCGCCGCCGCCCAGGCTCATGTTCGCCACCGAAGGAGCGTCCGCGTTCTCGGTCACCCAGTCGATGCCGGCCACCACCTGCGCGGTCGTGCCACTGCCTTCGCAGTCCAGCACACGCACCGCGACCAGCGACACGCCCTTCGCCACACCGTACGCGGTGCCGCCGACCGTGCCCGCCACGTGCGTGCCGTGACCGTTGCAGTCGTCCGCCGTGCCGCCGTCCACCGCGTCGAACCCGCTCACCGCACGCCCGCCGAAGTCACCGTGCGTGGTGCGGATGCCGGTGTCGATGATGTAGGCGGTCACGGTGCTCGCGGTCGTGCCGTAGGTGTACGACGCGTCGAGCGGCCGGTTGCGCTGATCGATGCGGTCCAGGCCCCACGACGGCGGGTTGGTCTGCGTGGCCTGCACCGTGTGCACCACGTTCGGCTGCACGTACGCCACCCCGGGCGCCGCCGCGAGCCGCCGGGCCTGCGCCGCCGACATCGTCGCCGCGAACCCGCGCACCGCGTGCTCGTAGGTGTCCCGCACGGTCGCGCCGTGCCGCTTCGCCAGCTCCTGCGCCTTCGCCGGCACCGCCGTGGTCCCGTCGTCGAGCACCACGACGTAACTGTCCGGCACCACCTCCGCGCCCGGCGCCTCGAGGATCGTGCCCTCCACCGGCGCCGCCGCCGAGGCACCCGGCAGGCCGAACGTGCCGATCAGCACCGCGAACCCGGCCGCCATCGACAGCCGTACTCGTCTCGCCATCCGAACCTCCCTCGAAGGCCGAGCCACGAGGCTCGGCCGCCCATGCCCGGACGGTAACAACCACATAGACGTAAGGGAATGGTTATGGATCCGGCGTATTCTCGTCCCGTGCCGGTCACGATCCGCCCGCGGCCGATCGCCCGGCTCACGTTCGCGACCACGTTCGTCGCCGGTGAATGCGCCGTCGAGCTGCTCCGGCCGTTCCCGCCGTACCCCGGCACCCGGGTCTCGACCGGCGGCACCGACGTCGTCGTCCGCACGCCGGGCGGCGCCGAGGCCCGTCACCCGGGCAGCGGCCACCGGCTCTGCCGATAGCATCCGGGGAGCCGCAACCGGACCGCAACCCGGATGCACCCGGCCCGCCACCGTGCCACGGCTTCATGATCCTGTGCGGCAGATCCCCTGCGGCGCACGGACGGCAGACAGGACGGCGGCATGGTGACCAACACGCTTCGCACCCCCGAAACGGTGGCGCTCGACCCCTGCGCGCGGAGCCTGCTCGTGGCCACCGTCGCCCGCCACGTCGCGCTCCCGTCGCTGCCCGACGGCGACGTCCCCGACCTCGGCATCGAGCGCCGGTAGGAGGCGATTACTGTGCGCCAGACCACCATGCCGTACCTGACCAGCGCGTTCATCGTCCCCGTGGCGCTCCCCGAACCGGAGCCGACCGGCCTGCCCGCCGCGCCGACCGTCCTGGTCGCCGACGACGACGAGGACGTCCGCGCGCTCATCGAGTTCACCCTCGAATCCGCCGGCTACCGGGTGATCCTGACCGGCGACGGCCTCTCCGCGCTCAGCCTCGCGGTCCAGCACCGCCCTCAGCTGATTCTGCTCGACGTGGTCATGCCCGGCATGAACGGCCTGGACATCTGCTACGAACTCCGCGCAAAACCCCGCACCACCGACATCCCGGTCCTGATGCTCAGCGGCCGTGACGCCGCCGGCGACATCGACCTCGGTATGACCCTCGGCGCCAACTACTACATGACCAAACCGTTCCGCCCCCAGGAACTGATCAACCGCGTCGAGCGCCTACTGTCCATGTCATAGCTCCTCCCGCGGCGGCCTCGCGGCCGCTGCCGCCGAGTCGCTGCCGCCGAGCCGCTGCCGGGTGGCGTCCGCTGCCGTTCGTCGCCTTGGCGCGGTAGCCGGCTCAGCACGGATCGGCCGTGTCCCACACGTAGCTGAACCGGTGCGGGTCGGGCCGCGGCGCGGACAGCTAGCCCGGCGGCCGCGCTGGTCAGGACGACGCTCGACGACGGTCAGCGGGCACGTCTCCACCGTAGCGGAGGCTCGACCGAACGACCGCGCATCAGGATGCCCACGCACAGGAGCACGCCGGCGGTCGCGGCGACGTGGAAGCCGGGTCCTTTGCGGTCCTCGCGGATCCATTCGATGACGTTGCCGGACTCGTCCTCGCCGATGCCGAAGCTGCGGCCGGTGCCCAGCACGGAACCGTAGAACACCAGGCAGATCATGGCTGCGAGAGCCGCGGCGGCCAGCGCGCCGCACCACGCGAGCCGGGTGCCCCGTACGGTGCCTGCCACCGCGACACCCCACAGCAGCAGCACCAGCGGGCCCAGGTACCACCGGGGACCGTCCGGGAGCAGCAGCACCTCGGCGCCGGTGACCCGGCCGTCTTTCCACGTCAGGACCCATGGCAGCGCCAGTGACGCCACCAGCGCGGTCGCGGCGAGCCCGGTCACGGCGGCCCACGGCCGCACCCTCATCATCGGCTTCGTGCGCATCCCGGTCCGACGCTGCCCGCGCCGGACCGGGTTCCGGCACGGCCGGATCGTGACCGGGCCGCAACCATGATCAGCTTTGGGTCCGAAGAGGAGCAGGGACCACGAGCAGATTTCCCGCTTCCGGCGTGGGCGCTTTCCGAGTGCTCCCGACTCCGTTGCCCATTCGGCGGTGGCTCGCCGCAAAGGATCATTGATCGACACGAAAGAGAGGTCGAATATCGAAGTTGACCTTTCTTTCGTGTCGGTCAATGATCCTTCGGGCATGAGTGGTCGCGACAGCGCGACCACTCATGCCGGCTTCCGCTCGACGCTGTCCGAGCTGTGGCGGAAATAATCCGAGATCTCGGGCTGATGCTTCCGGTCTCCGGGCAGGGCTCGCGGCTTCCGATGCCGAAAGGGCAACGGAGTCGCTCCCGCGGGCAACGGTCGTCGCTGGCGCTCCTTCCTGCACGATCCGCGGGTGGTTCCGGAAACCCCCGGCGAGTCACGCGTTCCCGCCCCTTCCTGGCGCCGCGGGCCGCGTACGCGCGCGCCGGCCGTGAACCCGCACCGGCCTTCGTGGTTGACCTGCGTCGGTACGTGCGGGGAGGAACGTCAGCGACGACCGGTGCGCGCGGAGCGCTGGGTAAGCGGCCACGCCGGAAGCGGGAACATGGGTCTGTTCTTCTCAGTCCGTGAGCGCGAGCCGGGTCGCGGTGACGAACGCGTCGAAGATCGTCGTGGTGGTGTGTTTGCGCCGGGCGCGAGTGTTCTCGCCGAACATCAGGTCGCGCAGCTTCGTGGTCAGCTCCAGCTGGGTGCCGGCGCGGGTGTACGTGCGGTTGGCGATGTTGTCCGGGTCGGTGCCGGCCAGCGCGGGCACCGTGGACGCGTCGATGTTCCGGATGCCCGCGATGTCGAACCGCTGGCGCAGCGTGGCCTTCAGGTCCTGGTCGAGGCCGCCGACCAGGACCGCGGCGGCGTCCGGTTCCAGGCCCGCCTGGGTGGCGGTGCAGCCGTGCAGCGAGACGGTGCGGCGGGCGCCGCCGGTCAGCGAGAGAGCGACCGGGTCGTCGCAGTGGGTCGAGGTGACGTGCAGCTCCGCGTTGCCGGACGGCCGCAGGCCCTCGAAGAGCCAGTGGTCGTGGAGCGGGCCGTTCCCCGGCGTCTCGTCCGAGGGGTGGTAGCCGGCGATCGCGATGGCCAGTTCGGACGTGCCGGGCTCGATGCCGCCGCCGTGCACCGCCAGGATCGTGGTGGCCGGGAACGGCGTGGTGCCGGTGTGCGCGGCCGCGTGCCGGCGGTAGCGGCGGGTCCAGTCGATGTGCTCGAGCGCGGCGAGCTTCCGGTAGAGGTCGGTGTTCGACGAGTAGAGGTCGTCCGCCGCCGGCGCGGGACGGGCGCCGGTCGCGACCGCGATCGGCGGTGCGGCGATCACGCCGAGCGCGGCCAGCAGGGTCCGGCGGTGCAGCCTGTCCATGGTCTTCTCCCCGTGCCGGAATCGCAATCATGGTCGGAACCGCCAGTATGGACGCCCGTCAGGCGAGGCCGTCCAGGAGCGTGTCCAGGTTGTGACCGAACGTATCCGCCGCGTCGAGATGGCGCCGTCGACGACGAGCCGGGCGATGGTGGGGTAGCGGCCGGTGTCGAGGTCGCACCGGGATGAAACCATGGCGGCATGACTCCAGAGCAGCACGCCACCCGCGCGGAGGAACTCGTCGCGGAGGCTGAGCAGTTGTACGGTGACCTCCGCCTCGACGTCGAAACCGCCGGAAAGGCGGATCAGGCGCTCTGGGGCTTCCTCGACACCACCGTGCGCCTCGGTCAGCTGCACGCCACCCTGGCGCTGCGGACCCCGGAGACTCCTGCCCAATAGCGGGCCGGCCCAGGATCTGATGCGACGCCTCGGCGACGATCTCGGGCTGGCATCTGGTGCCTGGCCCGGCCGGCCACGAGGACGGCGCCGCCGGCCAGTGCGCGGTGAGCGCGGCCCGGTACGCGCGCTGGGCCGCGGCATCGGCGGACGCCGGCCGGGAGTGACGACCCGGACCGGCACGTCGGGCAGGCCGTGCCGTGCGCGCAGCTCGGCCGCGGGTGATTCGCCGACGGGAGTGCCGGGTAGCGGGGACCTGTGAATCGCGATCTCGTCAGAGGCCTGACGGCCGCCTGGGGCCTGCCCGAGTTCCGTGACGGGCTGCGGCACCTGATCGACCTCGACGAGATCGCGGTGCTGCTGGCCACGCTCTCCGTCTCGGACTCCGGTCACGATCGTGAGGTCGAACGCGGCCTGCTGGACCTGCTGCGATCGGCGCTGGACCGGGCCGAGATCCGCGAGGCCGTACTCCTGCTGCTGGAACGCGACGAGGTGCGCCGCCCGCTGGTCGCCGCGACCGCCGAGCCGTTCGCGGACCGTCCCGCGCTGGTCGCCGCCGTCACCGCCGCGGCCGAGGATCCGGCGGTGCGGCGCGAGGTGCGGGCGGTGCTCGACAACGCCCGGGTCCGCGCCCTGATCTGGGCCGCGATCGACAACCAGGTGGCCGACAACCGCCTCGGCCTGGTCCGCCGCGCCGCGCTCCTCTTCGTCCGGCACCCCAGCGTCCGCCGCCTCACCTGGGCCCTGCACCGCCACGGCGTCCTCCGCGCGCTCCGCCACGAACCACATTGACCCCCCACCCAAGATCAACAACCATCACACGGTACGGCCGGGAGCGCCGGGGCCGCCCCACGTGCGAGATCGGCGCGATCGGGTGCTTCCGCGCGGCGCGGGGCGATCCGTAGGTCGATCGCTGGATGTGGATGCGCCGCGGTCGTCCGTACCGTCAGGGCATGAAACGGTTCTTGATCTGGGTTGGCGTGATCTGTGCGCTTTATCTGGTGGTCCGGGCGGCGATCGAGCCGTTCGTGATCGACTTCAGCGATCCGGGGACCTATCGGCACGACTGGGGCGGGCCGTCTCTGGCCGGGGTGCTGGCGGCGCACATGGGACCGGGGATCGTGTCCGCCGGAATCCTGGTCTGGGCCGTGTTGCGGCGGCGCCGGCGTCGGTAGGTGCGGCGTGTCCATGAGGCGGGCCGGCGACAGAGGGCGCGGCGTGTCTACGAGGCGGTGTCGAGGAGGGCGCCGAGTGCGGCGGCGCCGGTCAGCAGTGCGCGGGAGCGTGCGGTCAGGGCGGTGTCCCGGGTGTCGAGTGCCTGCCGCGCCCCGGTGTGGCGCAGGTCCGGCAGCAGCGTGCGCAGCGTGTCGATGCGGTAGCCGGCGCGGCGCAACTGGTCGGTGATGCGGGCGTCGCGGACCGCGTCGGGGGAGTAGACGCGGTTGTGGCCGGTGGCGTCGCGGTCCGGGACGACCAGGCCCTCCGCGTGCCAGTGCCGGAGCGTGGAGGAGCGGACGCCGAGCGCGGCGGCCAGTTCGGAGATGGTCATCGCGTCGTCCGCGCGCACGTCGAGGATCGGCTCGGCGGAGATCGACCTGGCCGCCTCCTGGGCCGTGCGCAGGTTGCGGCGCTCCGCGTCGAGGCGGGCGTGCGCGGCGTCGAGCAGCTCCAGCAGGTGCGCCGGCGGCGGCCGGTGGGCGGCGCGCACGATCACCCGGGCCTCGGCCGGGCCGACGCCGGCGGCCAGCGCGCGGTAGGCGCGCGCGGCCAGCACGTGCCGGTCGGTGTAGTCGCGGTGACCGCCGGCGCTGCGCGTCGCGGGCGGGAGGACGCCGTCGCGCTCGAGATTGCGGATCTGCTGGACGGAGTAGCCGGAGCGCCGGGCGACGTCCACGGTCCGCATCGGCCGATTGTAGACCTGGATGCCGTCCGGCCTCGGAATCATGGTGCGGAAGTCTCCATAAGCACTTCAATGACAGGCTTGAGGGCATGACGATGGACGAGATCATTGCGTACGTGTCCGGGCTCGACCGCGGCGTGCTGGCGCTGCGACCGCGGGAGGGCGACGGCACGCCGGAGATCGCCTGGGGCGACGCGTTCTTCTACCACTCGCCGGACGGCAGCGTGCCCACCACGGTCCAGCCGTTCGCCACGATCGTCACCAAGGACTACCCGAACGACACGTCCTCCCGCCTGGACCGGCCGGAGGCGTTCCGGGTGAACATCCACGCGCCGAAGGACGATTTCGTGCGGCTCATCGGTCACGCGCCCCGGGATGCCGGTGCGGCCGGGGCCGACCCGAGCGCGCCGGACACGGTGGTGCCGCATCCGGTGTACGGCACGATGGGCTGGCTGTCGATCGTCAGCCCGGGCCCGCGGACCGACGAGACCGTCCGCGACCTGCTGCGAAAGGCGCACGAGGTGGCCCGCTCCCGCTACGAGCGCCGCATGGCGGAGTGATCGCCCGGGGATGACGCGCCGCGCGTCGGAATGACCGGCGGGGGGTGATGCGCCGGCGGAGCGACCGCCCAAGGGCGCGGAGTCGGCCACCCGAGGGTGACGCGCCGAAGGCCTACCGCCCCGACAGCGGCGACACCCGGTGCACCGACCGGCGGGGCATCGGTGGGTCGATCCCCCGGCCGCCCGCGGGTGGCCTCCGCCGGGCCGCCGGGCCGATGCGGTCGCGATCGGATGTGCTCCTCGGCGACGAGACGGCGTGCCGGAGCCGGCACGCCGTCCTGTCGCGCCGCGGTGTGCGTACCCGCGGAAGGGTTTCCGGGTTTCAGGCGGCCGCGGTCGCGGTCATGGCGGCGCCGGTGAGCTCGACGGACCTGGTCCGGGCGGCGGCGTCCTCCGCGTGGTGGGCGGTGATCAGCTCGTCGGCGCGGATCGACGCGGCGAACGCCTCCAGGTAGTCGCGGACCTCCTCGGGCGTGCCGACCGCGGTGTAGCGGGTCATCTGCGCGAGCTGCTGACCGTTCGGCGAGTCCAGGAACGCGTCGATCTCCGCGTCGGTGAAGTTCTGGCCGACCACGCCGCGGGTGATGAACGCGCGGGTGCGGTTGCGGTAGGCGCGGGTCTTCTGGTCCTCGGCCTCCTCGCGCGTGTCGGCGGCGATCACGTTCACGCCGGCGATCACGTACGGCTCGGACAGCTGCGCGGACGGCGTGAACGTGTCCCGGTAGACCTGCACGGCCTGCTGCAGCGCGTCCGGCGCGAAGTGCGAGGCGAACGCGTACGGCAGGCCGAGCTGCGCGGCGAGCTGCGCGCCGAACAGCGACGAGCCGAGGATGAACAGCGGCACCTCGCCGTCCGGCTTCGGGTAGGACTGCACGCCGGGGATGCGCGTCCTGCCGGTCAGGTAGCCCTGCAGTTCGAGGACGTCCTGCGGGAACGACTCGGCGGAGAGGTGGTCGCGGCGCAGCGCGCGCATGGTGACCTGGTCGCTGCCCGGTGCGCGGCCGAGCCCGAGGTCGATCCGCCCGGGGTAGAGCGTGGCGAGCGTGCCGAACTGCTCCGCGATGACCAGTGGTGAGTGGTTCGGCAGCATGATCCCGCCGGAGCCCAGCTTGATCGACTCGGTGTGCGCGGCCACGTACCCGATCAGCACGCTCGTCGCCGACGACGCGATCGTCGCCATGTTGTGGTGCTCGGCGTACCAGACGCGCTGGTAACCGCTGCGCTCCGCGGCGCGGGCCAGCTCCACGCTGGCCTCGAAGCTGTCACGCGCGGTCTGGCCGGTCGCGATCGGGGCGAGGTCGAGCAGGGAGAGTGCGGTGGGCATCATGTCGCCTTCCGGTTACAGGTCATGGTGCAGGCGTTCCGCGAACGCGCGGATGCGGGTCTCGTCACGGCGGTAGTACGTCCACTGGCCGCGACGCGTGGCCTGCAGGAATCCGGCACGCTGGAGGACGGCGAGGTGCGCGGAGACGGTCGAGGCGGAACACCCGGCGCGCTGCTGGATCAGGCCCACGCAGACGCCGAGCGGCTCGGCGCCTGCCTGGTCGCTGAAGTGCACGGCCGGGTCCTTCAGCCACTCCAGGATGCTCAGGCGCGTTTCGTTCGCCAGGGCCTTGCACTCGTCCAGCACGCGTACCGTCCTTCGGTATTTCGCTAAGTTCCGAAATTACGTCACGCACCGTGTCAACGCCACCGTGACGCTGCTTACGGCGTGAGTCTCCGCAGGACGGCCGGGATGCGTGCGGCGACGTCGCGCTCCTCCGGGCTGAGCGTGCGCAGCGCGTCGGCGACGATGGCCGCGCGGGCGTGGCGCGCCTCGGTCAGCCGCGCCGAGCCGGCCGGTGTGATCACCACGACGACCTGGCGGCGGTCGAGCGGGTCCGGGGTGAGCGTGACCAGGTGCTGCT
The DNA here is from genome assembly GCF_030811575.1 of Catenuloplanes nepalensis. GTDB lineage: Bacteria > Actinomycetota > Actinomycetes > Mycobacteriales > Micromonosporaceae > Catenuloplanes > Catenuloplanes nepalensis. The sequence continues at coordinate 2,766,494 of NZ_JAUSRA010000001.1, forward strand.
CGGCCAGCAAGTGGACGGTGCGGGTCATCGACTGGTGCCGCACACCCTCGCGGCGCGCCAGGTCGGCGATCGACAGCGCGCCCTCCCGGCCGAGATGGCCGAGCGCGGCGAGTTGCCCGGGCGGCATGGCCTCCAGCGTGCGCACCCGCCGGACGAAGTCGCCGACGGCGGCGCGCAGGGCCTCGGCCAGCTCCAGATCATCGCTCATTGACACAACAGTACAGCCATGCTGTACGTTGGAGATGTACAGCAAGCCTGTAGAGACGGAGTGAGTCCATGAGTTACGACCCGTACGCGATCGCGTTTCCCGCTCCGGCGTTCACGCTGCGATCCGATGACTTCGCGGCCGACGGCCCGCTGCCCGCGTTCGCCTACGCCGCGCACGGAGCCGAGTCACCCTCCCTGACCTGGGACGGGCTGCCCTCCGGCGCACGCAGCCTGGTGGTGACCGCGTTCGACGCGGACGCGCCCGTCCCCGGCGGCCTGTGGCACTGGGCGGTCAAGGACGTGCCGCCCGCGGCCGGCGGCCTCGGCCGGGGAGCTGGAGAGGGAAGTCCCCTGGTCAACAGCCTCGGTACGACCGGCTACGCGGGCGTCAACCCGCCGCCGGGGACCGGTACGCACCGGTTGTTCATCTGCGCCACCGCGCTCGACGTGCCCACGCTGGACGTGCCGGCCGGCGCGAGCCTGGCGCTGCTCAACATCCTGATGATCCCGCACACGGTGGGTCGCGCGATCCTGGTCGGCACCAGCGCCCCCTAGCCGGCTGTCCACGATCCAGGCGTCATCGCGGCGCTGGAACGACGTGAATGACGCCTGGATCGTGGTCGTGGACCCGGCACGTTGGTGGACAGCACCAGCGGGACAGCACTCATCGCTGATCGTGACTACTGTGTGCCGGGTGACGGACATGGTCAACAGACGACATGCGCTGCGAGCCGCGGTGGTCGGCGGTGCGGCCGCGGCCGGTGCCGCGGTGATGGCACCGGGCGCGGCACAGGCGGCCCCGGGCGACGACGGGTGGATCTCCGTGGTCGACCACGGCGCGGCCGGTGACGGCATCACCGACGACACCGCGGCGATCCAGGCCGCGCTGAACGCGGCGAAGGCGGCGGTGCCGCAGAAGAGCGTCTCCTTCCCGGCCGGGCGCGTCTTCCGCGTCACCGGGGAGATGAGCCTGAACGGGTACGCGAACGCGACGATCGCCGGTAACGGGGCGACGCTCGCGCTCACCGGCGCACGGCCGACCGAGTCGCACATCAGCACGGTTCTCCGGCTGACCGACGTCCGTGAGCTCACCATCGAAGACCTGACCATTCGCGACACCGACCGCACCCAGGTCTACAACGGCCTGCTGCTGGCGAAGGCCCAGCGGTGCGTCATCCGCGGCGTCCGGGTGATCGATGTGCGATTCACCGGCATCTCGGTCTTCGACAACCCGCCGGCCCCCGTCGGCGCGCCGGCCGCCTCCGACGACGTGCTGATCACCGGCTGCGTCGTCGAGGGCACGCGGCAGGGCATCTCGGTCAACGGGCGCGACGTCCGCATCGTCGGCAACCACGTGGCGATGGACTGGTGGTCCACGGACGAGGCGGCGCGGGGCCCATGGCAGCCGGCCTCCGACTACTACGACGGCATCAACGTGCTGGCCGGGTCGGACCGCGTCGTGGTCTCCGGCAACACGGTCACCGACTGCGGTCAGTCCGGCGTCTACACCCAGTCGGTGCGCAACCTCGTCGTCACCGGCAACACCGTCACCGGGTGCGTGCTGCGCGGCATCGAGGTCGACGGGCAGCGCAAGCACCTGGAGAGCGCCGACGACGTCGTGGCGGAGAAGGACAAGCTGCGTGCGTACGGCGTGACGATCACCGGCAACACGCTGCTGGACAATCTCGGCAACATCAACATTCTGTACGCGCTGGACGTCACCATCACGGGCAACCGGGTGCACAACAAGCGCGAGTCGACGTGCATCGCGATCAACCAGGGCACCGAGCACGCGGTCGTGGTCGGCAACCACTGCCGTCAGGACGACCCGAACCGGGCGGCGATCTGGGTCAAGCCGGTCGAGACGCTGCCCGACGGCACGGTGGTGCCGGGCACGAAACACGTCACCATCGCCTGGAACGACGTCGAGGCCGCGTACGACTGGTACGCGCCCGCGGACACCGTCGTCATGCAGCGGACCGGCGACGCGGAGATCTCCGCGGTCGGCACGATCAGGGCGACCGGCGCGATCAGGTCCACCGGCAAGATGCTCGCGGCGGGCGGTCTCGGCGTGGGCAACAGCGCCAGCGCGTCCCGGCCGGGCACGGTGGTCCGCAAGATCGAGGTGTTCGACGCGGAGGGGAGGAGTCTGGGCTTCGTCCCGGTCTACAACGCGATCACGTGAGCACGCGTGGCCCGCGCGTGGGTCCGCGGAGCGCGCATCGGCGTCACCAGCGGGCGCGCCAGTACTGCGGGGCGTGCGGGAGGGCGGCGGCCGGGGTGCCGAGGTCGGCGGCGGCCTGGGTGGCCCAGCGGGGGTTGCGGAGCGCGGCGCGGCCGATCGAGACGGCGTGCGCCTGGCCGGTGGCGAGGATCGTCTCGGCCTGGGCGGCGTGGTCGATCAGGCCGACCGCGCTGACGACCACGTCCGTGCCGGTCAGCGCGCCGGTGAGGTGCGCGGCCAGTGGCACCTGGTAGCCGGGGCCGACCGGGATGACGCCACCCTGACTGAGGCCACCGCTGGACACGTCCACCCAGGTCACGCCGTGCTCGTCGGCGAGCGCGCGGATCAGGCGGGCGGAGGACTCCACGTCCCAGCCGCCCGGGACCCAGTCGGTGCCGCTGATCCGGATGCCGAGCGGCTTGTGCGCCGGCCACACCTTCCGCACCGCGGCGACGACCTCGTGCACCAGGCGGGTACGGCCCCGCTCGTCCGCGCCGTACCCGTCGGTGCGGGTGTTGGTCAGTGGGGACAGGAACTGGTGCAGCAGGTATCCGTGGGCGGCGTGGATCTGAACCACGTCGTAACCGGCCTCGTCGGCGCGGCGGGCGGAGTCCGCGAAGGCCTCGACGACCGCGGCGATCCCGGCCTCGTCCAGCGCGGTGGCCGGGTCCAGCGGCGGCAGGACCGGGCCGTCGGCGGCGCTGACCGTGGACCATCCGCGCTCGGCGGCGGGCACGGTGGCGACCGGCATGTCCGGCAGCGAGGGGTAGGTGGAGGCCTTCCCGCCGGCGTGGGCGAGCTGGACGCCGGCGACCGCTCCCTGCGAGCGGGCGAAGGCGGCGATCCGGGCATGCGCGGCCTGCTGGGTGTCGTCGTACAGGCCGAGGTCGCGCGGCGAGATGCGCCCGCGCGCCTCGACCGCGGTGGCCTCCGTCATGACCAGGCCGAAACCGCCGGAGGCGAGGGAGCCGAGGTGCACCAGGTGCCAGTCGGCCGGCACGCCGTCCTCGGCGTCGGCGGAGTACTGGCACATCGGCGCCACGAACGCGCGGTTGCGGACGCGCAGGCCCGCGCCGTCGGCCGTGGGCAGGGTGATGGGCTCGAACAGTCGTCCGGTCACGGCGGTCACGCTTTCGGCGAGGCGGCATCTGTCGGTCGCCAGATTAGATGCAGACGCGCATAGTTGCCAACGCGTGATAATCGCCGTCACGTGTTCCCAAAGATCAGGTTCAGGTGGGCGTCGAGAGCGCCCAATGCGGTCTCGCCGGTGTAGTGGCCGCCCAGCAGGTAGAGCGAGAGGCCCTCCATGAGGCCCAGCAGCCCGGCGCCGGCCGCGTCCGCGTCCAGGTGTGGCGCGACGGTGCCGGCCGCCTGCGCCGCCCGGATCTGATCGGCCAGAAAGCCCGCCATCTGCCGCGTGCCGTCGCGCAGCAGATCCGCCGCGCCCGGCTCGACCGCGGAGTACGCGAGGAACGCCAGCCCGACCCTGCCGTCCGCGCGCCGGTCGTCGTCGAGCGGCATCAGCGTGCGCAACAGCGTGCGCACCAGGTCCGCCGGTGCGGCCGGCTGGCGCAGCCGGGCCATCGCGGCCTCGATGCGGGCGGTGGTGCGCTCCATGATCCCGTTGAGCGCGAACCGCATCATGTCGTCCTTGGTGGCGAAGTAGTGCTGCACCATGCCGGTGGTGACGCCGGCCTCGGCGGCGACGTGGCGCAGGCTGATGGCCTCGAGGCCACCGTCGGCGGCGACGCGCATGAGCGCCCCGGCGATGAGTTCGCGGCGTTCCCGGTGGTCGACCTTCTTCGGCACGCGTCCCATGTTTTCACATTGCAGGCGTATTGACACCCGGTGCGGCGGCTTTTACATTACATGTGCAACGTAAAAAGGAGGGGGCGAGATGTCAAAGCTGCTCAGGAAGGCCGTGCGGTGGGAGATCGCCCTCTGGGTGAGCCTCTACCGGCTGACGTTCCGGCGTCCGATGCCGATGGAGCCGGGCGCGCGCAGCTTCGGCTACATCCGGCCGATCGCGCCCGTGCTCGGCGTCTTCATCGTGGTGTCCGCCATCGACATCGTCGCCGTCGACCTGGCCCTGAACCATTTCCTGCCGACCTGGGGATGGCTGCGGGCCGTCGCGATCGTCCTCGGCGTCTGGGGCCTGCTCTGGATGATCGGCCTGACCGCCAACTTCCTCACCCACCGCCACTCGGCCGGCCCGTCCGGCCTGCACGTGCGCCACTCGCACGACCTCGACCTGAAACTGCCCTGGGAAACCATCGAGAGGGTACGGGCACAGAGTCGCTACCTGATGGAGGGCGACACGGTCCAGCGCGACAAGACCGTGGTCAGCATCTCGATCAGCAGCCTGACCGCGATCGACGTGGTCTTCCGCGCCCCGGTCACGCTCGACCTGCCGAAGGGCCGCGAGGAGGGCGTCACCGAACTGCGCTTCCACACCGACACGCCGGACGAGCTGGTCGCGTTCGCACGCACGTTCCTGCCCGACCCGGTCCGGGCCTGACCCGGCCGATGGTGTGGTGCCGTTTGCGTGTCCGTCGAGCTTCGCGTTGCAACAAGCCTGCACATCCAAGACATTGAATATTGGAAAGCGCTTTCCTAGAATGATGAACGTCATGTTTCGACGATGTTGCGATCTCTGTCGGCCGCAGACGTGGAGGGGCCAAGCGCTATGAGGACAGCAACTCGATGGAAAGTGGTTGTGGCGGTGGGCACGGGCGTGCTGACCGCGGCCGCCGCAGTCGTGATCGGCCTACCGACGACGGCAGCCGCCGCGACCGTGTTCAGCGACGACTTCAACGACGGCGACGCCAGCGGCTGGACCGCCTCGGGCGGATCCTGGTCGGTGGTCAACGACGGCACCCCGGTCTACCAACAGAGCGGCACCAGCTCGGATGCCCGCGCCCGCACCGGATCCGCAAGCTTGGCCGACTACACCGTCACGGTCCGCGTCAAGCCGACCGCGGTCAACGGCAGCAACCGGTTCGTGGCGGTGCTGGCCCGCGCCCAGTCGGCGACGAGCTATTACTACCTCGCCCTGCGCAGCAACAACACCGTCGAGCTGAAGAAGCTGGTCAACGGCTCGTCGACGACGCTTGCCTCGGCCGGCACCACGTTCACGCTCAACAACTGGCACACGCTCAGCCTGGAGGTGTCCGGCAGCACGCTGCGCGGTTCGGTCAACGGCGCCAGCATGCTCACCGTCACTGACACCCAGTTCGCGAGTGGACAGGTCGGCGTTGCCACGTTCAATGCCAGTGCCCGCTTCGACGACGTCGGAGTCGCGGACGGCCCCGGGCCGACGCCGACCACCACCGGCCCGACCACGACTCCCACGACCGCACCGCCGACCACGGGCCCGCCGCCGACGACGGGAATCGTCGGCTGGGCCACGCAGGCCGGTGGTACGACCGGCGGAGCGAGCGGCCCGACGGTGACGGTGAGCAGCTGGGCCGACCTCCGTACCCAGGCACAGACATCCGGCGCCCGGACGATCCTGGTCAACGGGATGTTCAGCGGGTCGGGCACCATCGAAGTCACCGCGGACAAAACCATCCGCGGAGTCGGCGCCAACTCCGGCGTGTCCGGCACGACGTTCAACATCGAGGACATGCAGCCGGCCAACGTCATCATCCAGAACCTGAACATCAGGGGTGTGCCCGGCGGTGACGCGATCCAGATCGAGAACGCCACGCACATCTGGATCGACCACAACACGATGTCGAGCACCATCGAGGACGACGTCGACTTCTACGACGGCATGATGGACATGACCCACGCCGCCGACTACATCACCGTCTCCTGGAACATCGTCCGCGATCACTGGAAGACCTCGCTTGTCGGGCACTCCGACGGCAACGCCAGTGAGGACGACGGTCACCTGCGGATCACCTACCACCACAACTGGTTCGACCGCACCTTCGAACGCAGCCCCCGGGTGCGTTTCGGTGAGACGGTCCACGTCTTCAACAACTACTACACGAACATCAACAACAACACCGCCTCGTACGCGATCGCATCCACTATGGATGCCGGCGTGCTGGTCGAAGGCAACGTGTTCGAGAACGTGCAGCAGGCATGCTGGTCGGCCAGCGGCTACGCGGACTCCGACCCCGGACGGCTGGTGGCCCGGGACAACTCACTGACCAGTTCAGGGCCCTGTGAGACCAACGGCACCGTGGCTGCCGTCCCGTACAGCTACACCGCGGAGAGCGTCAACACCGTCAAGGCAACCGTCGGCAGCGGAGCCGGCACGGGCAGGATCTAGCCGATCCTCGATCGGACGCCGGCGACCGGGCACCTACCCGGTCGCCGGCGCCGCTGGACCGAGTTCGCAGGAGCGGCAGCAGCGAATCCCACGCCGATGTGCCGCACTCTCCGGCCGCCGGGTGCCCGCCGTGGACCAGCTCGGCCCGGTTCAGCTTCCGGCCATGGTGATGACCAGTTTGCCGCCCTTCGGGCGCTGCTCGCGCTCCAGCTCCGTCAGGGCGGGAATCGCCTCGGTCAACCGGACCGTGCGGGCGATGGGCAGGCGCAGTGTCCGGGCCACCTTCTCCAGGTCGGCGGTCACCGGCCGGCCCATCATCGCCCGGAACGGGCCGGGCAGGGCGCTTCTGATCATTTTGGCCGGGGTCGGGACGATGTCGACGATGGTTCCGCCCGGCTTCAGCAGCGTTCGGGCCGCGGCGAAGGGAAGCAGGCCGGGCGTGTCGAAGACGAGATCGAACCGTCCCGCGAGGGCGGCCGGGTCGAAGCCGAAACCCACGACCGGTTCGACGCCGAGCTCGCGGGCCTCGTCGGCCGCAGGGTCGCGGCAGCTGCCGGCGACCGAGGCTCCCCGCGCCCGGGCGAACTGGACGGCGGCCCGGCCCACCCCGCCCAGGCACCCGTTGACGAAGACCGCCTGCCCGGGCCGGACCTCCGCCGTGGCCTGGTAGGCGGTCACGCCCACGGTCGGCAGCGCGGCGGCCTGCTCGTACGAAAGGTCCACCGGTTTGAGCACGACGGCCTTCTCCTGGGCGGTCACCATCTCGGCGAACGCGCCCGCCTGCAGGAACCGAGCCCCGCCGAGTACCGCGTCGCCGGTCTTCAGGCGGGTGACGTCTGCGCCGACCGCCTCGACGACTCCGGCGAAGTCGTGCCCCATCGCCCGGGGAAAGGAGCGACCGGTGATCAGCTTCATCTCGCCGTTGCGCATCTTCCAGTCCAGCGCGTTGGAAGCTGCCGCCCGGACGCGGACGAGAACCTCATCCGGACCCGGGCGTGCCGGCTCGAACTCGGCGAGCCACATCACCTCCGGGCCGCCGTAGCGGTCGTACTGAAGGCGCTTCACGAGGCGTATTCGTTCGAGATCTCGGTGGCGTAGTTCTTCCAGAGCGGTTTCATGGTCTCGGCGTTGACCGGCTGCCCGGAATCGATCATGGCCTTGAAGTCGCGGAAGTACTGCACGTACAGGTCCGGTGTGAACGTGTTCAGCATGACCGCGTTCTCGTCGCCGACGTTGGCGAACGTGTGCGGCGCCCCGGTCGGCACGATGACCCAGGTGCCCGGCCCGGCGTCGTACTGGTCCTCGCCGACGGTGAACCGGAACGTTCCCGCCAGCACGTAGAAGCCCTCGTCGTGCTGGGCGTGGCGGTGCTGCAACGGGCTCGGGGTGCCCGGTGGGATGGTGACCTCGGCGAACCCCAGCCGGTGGTCGGTGTGCTCGCCGTTCTCCAGGATGCGGATCTGGTGCGCCCCGCTGCCGAGGATCTCGCCCTCACCGGGGCGGACGATGTTTACCTTCGCCACGACTATCTCCCATTGCTATTGCCTGCCTTGGTGACCACCATCCTGTTCTGGGCCGTCCGTGCGCGTCTTGGTGGTGCGTGCACGGTTGCTGGTTGTCAGTGCGCGGGCGTTGTAGCCGTACGTCGCCTTGAAGAGCTTGCTGAAATGGGTGGGATCGGAGAATCCCCACCGGGCGGCCACGGCGGTGACCGTACGTCCGCTTCCGGCCAGCTCGGCCCGGCAGCGCTCCAGGCGGCGACGGCGGATCAGGGCCGCGACGGTGAGCGGCTGGTCCTCGAACAGCTTGTGCAGCCGGCGTACGGAGATGTGGTGGGCGACGGCGATGCCCAGCGGGGACAGATCGGGATCGGCCAGCCGGGCCTCGATGTAGCCGGTGATCCGGTTCCGCAGCCTCTCGTCCGGTGCCGGTTGCTCGTCACCCAGCCGGGCCTCCAGCGCGACCGCGATCAGCTCGATGACGGCGGCCGCCGACCGCAGCGCCTCCGCCTCGCGGAACCCGGTCGCCGACCGCGCCGACTCCCGGGCCAGCACGGAGACGAGAGCGCCCGGACCGTGGCTGCCGTCGATGCGTACGCCGATGAGCCGGTCGATCTGCGCGGGCCGGATCCGAAGCTCCCGGCGCGGAACCAGGATCGTGACGTGTGCCGCTGCGGTGCTCTCGAACCGGAGCGTACGCGTGGGATCGAGCAGCATCAGGTCGGCCGGCCCGAGTTCGGCGTCGCCGCGCCCCTGCTCGATCCGCGTCCGGCCCCGGGTCATCACCTTGACCGCCAGGTTCGCGCCGTCGGAGGCGTCACGCTCCCGCCCGATGCAGGCGCTCTCGGGCGTGTCGAGGGAGACCAGCCGCAGCGGCCCGAGGTCACGGGTGGTGATCCGGCCCTGGAAGTCGGCCCCGGCCAGCTTGTTGACCAGCGGCGGAAACCCGCTGGCGGACAACTCGCCCTGGAACGTCTCAAGATTACCGATCACCGGTCAACGATAACGGCGACACTTCCGCTCGGACATGGTGTTCGGCTGGGGTCACCGCGACGCCGGCCCGTATCTGCCCTACCGGGCTCTGGTGCACGCGGTGGACGGCTCGGTCGCGTCGGCGACCCACGGCCGGTCATCGACGAGCCAGCTCCGGACGCGGCCGTCCCTCAGGAGTCTTCTCGCGGACGCGAAGGGATCGCCCCGCGGCTTCGAAGCTCACAAGCAGAACCACCCGTGGGTACGGCCCGCCCGGTTCAGCCCGGCCCGGCTCAGCCGGACGGTGGGGTGCTGCCGGTCAGCGTGAGGAAACGGTCGACCGCTAGTTCGGCCGCGGCGCGGAGGTGATCGGCTGGGGGCGCCGGTTCGCCGAGCAGTGACCGGATCTGCACGTCGCGGACGACCAGCCCGTACAGCAGCTGGAAAGCGTCGGCGGGATCGTCGGCGCGCAGTCGGCCCTGATCGGTGAGGTGGGTCAGGTAGCCCTCGATCAGCGGCCCGGTCGTGTGCCGGCCGTGCCGCAGCAGCAGAGCGGCGAGGTCGGGGGAGGTCATGGCGGCCCGGTTCAGCGCCACCGAGGTGTCGCTGGTGAGCAGCCGCAGCAGGTTCTCGGCGATGACGGTCAGGGTCGCGCGCGGGTCGGCGGTGCTGTCCAGGGCGGCCGCCACGGCCGTCGTGACCTGGCCGGACTGCCGTTCGATCAGGGCCGCGAGCAACCCGTCGCGGTTGCTGAACCAGGTGTAGAGGCTCTCCTTCGAGCAGCCGGCGCGGGCGGCGACGGCCTGCATGGTGGTGCCGTCGAGGCCGTGGACGACAAGCTCGGCGAGCGCCGCGTCGAGGGCCGCGTGGCGACGGGCCTCCTGTTCGCCGGCGCGGGGCCGGCCCCGTCGGATCTGTCCGGTCACGGGGGCCTCCGATGCCACTAGCGCCTAATCGAACTGTCGGGTACGGTTTAATTCGTACTCGCCGGTTCGATTATAGCTGGAGGCACACCATGCACGCCGCCCGACGCACCGCCCGCGCCTGGACCCTGGGGTCGGCCACCGTGGCGACCGGCCTGATCGCCGGGTTCTTCTACGCCTACGCCTGCTCCGTCATGTTCGGGCTGGCCCGGGTCGACGATCACACCTTCATCACCGCCATGCAGTGGATCAACGCCACCGTCCGCAACGGATGGTTCGCCGCGAGCTTCTTCGGCGCCCTGCCGCTGACCGCCGCGGCCGCGATCCTGCACGTGCGCCGCGACGGCAGGCGGGTGCTGCCCTGGGCGGCGGCGGCCTTTCTGCTCTACGCGGCCGCCTTCGCGATCACGATGGGCATCAGCGTGCCGCTCAACGAGGAGCTCGCGGCGGCCGGCGACCCCGGCGCCATCGGCGATCCCGGCGCGGTGCGGGCGGCGTACGAGGACGTCTGGGTGCGCTGGAACCTGGTTCGTACGCTCGCCTCGATCGCCGCTGTGGTCTGCCTCGTCCGGGCGCTGATCGTGCACGCTCGGCCGGGCGCCCGCGCCTGACCGTCCCTGACCGCCCGCCCCTGCCGCGTCTGGAGATCCCTGATGGCTGACGTTCCTGCCACGATCCTGGCCGATGGGCCCGGTGACACCTACATCGGGCTCGTTTTCATGTCCGGACTGTGCCTGGCGCCCATGATCATGCTGGGGCTGGGTGCCTGGTCCGCCTCCGGGAGCCGGCGTGGGCGCCGCGTCGCGGTGGGGATCAGTGTCGTGATCGTGCTGTTCTATGGGCTGTCGGTGCTGGGCAGTCACTTCTCGTGGCCGGACCTGCGGTTCAACGGTGAGGTCGCCGACGCCGCCATGCTGGTCCTGATCGCCTGCGGTGGCTTCCTGCTGCTGCCCTGGCTCCTGGCGTTCGGCGTTGCCAAGCTCGTCACACGCGCCACGCCGGCACCCGAGCCCGCTCCGGGCCCGGGATCGGGATCGGGATCGGATCCGGCGTAGCCGCCGCAGCCCGGACCGAGGTCCACGTAGCGGACAGTGCTTCACCTGAGCAGGACGTGGCAGATCGGAAACAGCAGGGCGCCGTCGAAGCGGTGGCAGGGCCTCTTCCGCCGCGATTCGCGCAGCGTCATCCTGCCCGTCTCGTAACGCTCGATGCGTTCGCGGGTTCCGGCCGCGGGCGTGATCCGCCACGAGTCGGCGTACTCGTCGTGAAGCTGCGTAGCCGTGGCGGGCAGCGATCGCAACGGGTAACGGCCGATGCGCATCTGTCAATGTTGAAGAACTGCCGGTGTCTCTGTCGCTTTGTGCGGTCGGAGACCGCGGAATGCGACGCTGCCGATACGCTGACCCGGCCCACCACCGACCCGGGAGCCGAGCCATGGCCGCGCGGAGTACCCACCTCGATCCGGACGCGTTGCTGGACCGGGCGGCGGTCGAGCGGGCCGACCTCATCGCCCTGGTGCGCGCGCACGACGGCCGGTCCACGCTGATCGCCCGGGACGCGCGCACCGGCGGCTTCTGCGGCCTGCCGCTCGGCCCGCTGGAGACGCCGCGCGCCGTCTCGTACGACGGAACGCGGTTTCTCGTCTCCGACCTGGCGGGCGGCCGGCTGCTGCTGCGCACCGTCGGCGGCGACGCGGACACGGTCCTACCGTCCGAGGGGGAGCAGAGCGGCGCGGTCGCGTTCTCGCCCGACGGCACGGGCGTCGCCATGCTGAACCAGGCCGGCGGGCGCGCCCTGCTGTCCGTCGTGGACCTTCGATCCCGCGGTGCCCGGACGGTGTGGACGGGCGAGGGCGCCGCCGAGGATCTCGCGCTCACCTGGTCGCCCGGCGGGCGCTTCCTCGCCGCCACCTACGTCACGCCCGACGACACGTCCGCCACGGTCGTCGTGGGCCACGACGGTGCCCTCGTGGCCGGCCAGGACGGGATGGAGATCGTCGGATCGTCCCACCGGGCCTGGCTCGACGACCACCGGCTCCTGCTCGTCGACGAGTTCTGGCCGGACGGCGTACCGCCGATCGTCGTCCTGGACCCGGCGACCGGTGCCCGGGAGCGATTGCGGCGCACCCGGCACGGTGCCGTGCTGGGCGCGGCCGGCGGGCGCCTCCTGCACCTGATCGATCGCGAGGGAGTCGTCACCGAGACGACCGCCGAGACGGACCGCCGCCCGTTCCTGATCGTCGGCCCGGACCTCTCCGTGGCCTTCCTCGACGTGGCGCCCGGCGCGTCACCGCGCTGAACCGCGCTGAACCGCCGTGGCCCGCTGAACCCTCGCCGGTGGCGGGCCGGAGCCCGCCACCGGCCACGTCGTCAGGCGGCCGACACCTCGAACAGCGCGGCCTGCTGCGGCTTGAGCAGCGGGACCGCGAGCCCGACCTCGGACAGCACCCGGCCGGGCAGCGTCACCGAGCCGGACGCCAGCCACGGCGGCGGCGCGTCCTGGGTGACCGCGCCGGTCAGCAGCGGGCGGACCGTGTAGGGCCGGTCCGGATCCAGGCCGGGCAGACGCAGCGGGGCGGGCAGCGCGGCCTGCGGCGCGTCCAGCGTCACGTAGGCGAAGATCGCGCTGCGCCGGTCCTGGGCGACCACGCCGTGCACCAGCTGGGCCGGGTCCGCGGTGTCGGCGCGGACCACCCGGCCGGTGTGCAGCAGCTCGCGGAAGCGCTTGTGCAGCGCGATCCACTCCGCGATCGTGGCGTGCTCCTCCGGCGTGGCGTGCAGCAGGTTCCACTCGATGCCGGCGCTGCCGAACAGCGCGGTGACCTGCCGGAACGCGAGATCCGTGGTGCGCCCGGTGATGTGCGCGGCCTGGTCCCCGAGGTGCCCGCCCAGATACTCCGGGGGTACGAGGACCGACGTCCAGCGCTGGATGCTCTGCCGGTCCAGCGGGTCGTTGGTGTCCGACGTCCAGAACCGGTCGACCAGCTCCAGGATGCCGAGGTCGACGCGCCCGCCGCCGGACGCGCAGCTCTCGATCTCCACGTCCGGGTGCGCCGTCCGCAGCTCGCGCAGCAGCCGGTAGAGCGCCGCGGTCTGCCGGTGCGCCACGCCCGGCGTGAGCACGTCCCGGTTGTGGTCCCACTTCAGGAACGCGATCGGGTACTCGTCGAGGAGCGCGTTGAGCCGCTCCAGCACGTACCCGTAGGCGCCGGGGTTCGAAAGGTCCAGCACGCGCTGGAAGCGCCAGGTGGGCGCGCCGGTGGCACCGAGCACCCAGTCCGGGTGCTCCGACGCGAGCCGTGAGGACGGGCTGACCATCTCCGGCTCGACCCACAGGCCGAAGTCCATGCCGGCCTCGTGCACCCGCTCGATCAGTGGATGCAGGCCGGACGGCCACACCTGCGCGTCGACGAACCAGTCGCCGAGCGCGCGCCGGTCGTCGCGCCGCCCGGTGAACCATCCGTCGTCCAGCACGAAGCGCTCGACGCCCACGGCACCGGCCGCGTCCGCGAGCGCGCCGAGCGTGTCGAGGTCCTGGGCGAAGTAGACCGCCTCCCAGGTGTTCAGCACGACCGGGCGCGGCCGGTGCAGCTCGGAGCGGTTGCGGATCCACGGGTGCAAGCGGTCCGAGAGGCCGTCCAGCCCGCGATCGGACCAGACGGCGACCAGCCACGGCGTGGCGTACTCCTCGCCCGGGGCCAGCGTGACCTCGCCCGCGCCGAGCAGCTCACCGGCGCCGAGCACGGCCGGGCCGAGCGCGGATCTCGACGCCCAGACCCGCTTGTCGCCGCTCCACGCCAGGTGCGCGGCCCAGACCTCGCCGCCGCGGAACCCGAACCCGGGCACGCCCGCGGCCAGCAGGAACGCGTCGTCGTGCCCGGGGCGGCCGTGCCGGGACTCGCGCATCCACGCGCCCTGGCGCAGCTCACCGCGCTGCGGCCGGCGCTCGTGCGCCCACAGCCCGGAGAAGTCCAGCACCTCGCGCGCCCGGTCCGGCACCGGCAGTTGCAGGTCCAGCGCGGTCAGCACGAAGTCGGACGTGCCGCGGTTGATCAGCGTGTGCCGCATGCGCAGCACGCCCTCGCGGGACAGTTCGAGCCGGGTGGTGACTGTCAGCGGCCCGGTCCCGGTGACGCTCATCCCACCTTCACCGGCGTCGGTGGACCAACCGTCCCAAGCAAGGGCGGACCGGTCGGTGAAGAACCCGTCGAGGCCCGGACGTTCGCTCCAGCCGTCCGTGAACGACGGCAGAAGAGGCAGCCACAGCGGTACGTCGATGCTGCTCGGCGGCACCGCGGGCACCGACGCGTCGGCGATCGCGGCGAGCGCCGGGGCGGGGAGGTCGCCGAGGTCGGCACCCCAGTGGACGATGGCGGGTGGACGTGCGTCGCGGGCGTCCAGCACGAGGCTGACGCCCGCGGCGCGAAGCTGGCGGATCAGGGCGCTACTCCTTGACGGGAATGGACTGCGATTTCAGGGTGTCGATGGTCGAGCGCTGCGCGGCGGCGAGCGCGTCGGCCAGCGTGCCGCGGCCGGAGACGGCGTTCTTGAAGCCGTCCGAGGTGTTGGCATAGGTCGAGGTCATCGTCGGTCCCCAGGTGAAACCGGGGGCGACCTGCGTGGCTGCCCGCGCGAACACCTCGTAGATCTTCTGGCCGCCGTAGAACTCGACGCCCTGCGCGTAGACCGGCAGGCTCGCGCCGGTCTTCGTCGCCGGGTACAGGTTGGCCTTCTCGGCCAGCAGCGTGAGCGCCTCCTCACTGGTGTTCAGCCACAGCGCGAACCGCGCGGCCTCGTACGGGTGTGCCGAGCCCTTGAACACGGCGGTGGACGACCCTCCCCAGTTCCCGGCGACGGTGCCGCCCGCGGACCACTGTGGCATGGGAGCGACGGCCCAGCGGCCGGCTGTGCCCGGCGCGCCGGAGGAGATCGAGTTCGCGCCCCAGACCGCGGACACCCAGGTCCAGGCGCTTCCGGAGTTGTATGCGTTGTCCCACTCGGTGGTCCACGGCGGCACGGTGGAGACCAGGTCGCGGTCGAGCAGCCGCTGCCAGTAGTCGGCGACCCGCGTGGTCTCCGGGCCGGTCAGGTCGACCGACCAGGTGTCGCCGTCACTGGCGAACCAGCTCGCACCGGCCTGCCACGACAGGCCCGCGAACTGGTTGACGTCGCTCTGCGAGAAGTTCGTGATGTAACCGCCGGCCGCCTTCACCTTCTCCGCCGCGGCCGCATATTCGTCCCAGGTCGTGGGCACCGCGATCCGGTGTTGGTCGAAGAGATCCTTGCGGTAGAACAAAGCCATCGGACCCGAATCCTGCGGTACGCCGTAGGCCGCGTCCGATTCGCCGAAGCTGACCTGATCCCACGTCCAGTCGATGAACTGCCCGCGCGCCGCCGTCACGTTCTCGCACGCGCCGAGGTCGAACAGGCCGTCCTGCACGCGAAAACTCGGCAGCGCGTCGTATTCGATCTGCCCGAGATCCGGCGGGTTTCCGGCGCGGAGCTGATTGAAGAAGTTCTGATACGTACCCCCGTTGCCGTTCGGTCCGGTCTGGACTTTGACCTGGATCCTGGGGTTGGCCGCGTTCCACACCTGCACGACCTCCTCGATCCCGGGAATCCACGAGGTGTAGGTGAGCGTGACCGGTTCCGCGTCGTCGGGCGCGCACGCGGCGGTCGAATCAGAGGGGGTGGAACAGGCCGTGATCAGCAGGGTGCAGCTCAGCGCGACGCCGAGCGTGCGCAGCGGGGTTTTCATCAGAGTGCCTGCTTTCCGATGAGGGGGACTACTTCACGGCCCCGGTGCCGAGACCGTTGCGCCAGAAGCGCTGCAAGAGCAGAAAAGCGATCACCAGCGGTACGACCGAGAGCAGCGCGCCGGTGAGGACGAGCCCACGCAGTTGCGGCACCTGGTTGACCTGCGTGTTCCAGGTGTAGAGGCCGAGCGTGACCGGGAACAGCCGCTCGTCGCCCAGCATGATCAGCGGCAGCAGGAAGTTGTTCCACACGGCCGTGAACTGGAACAGGAAGATGGTCACCAGCGCCGGCGTCATCAGCCGCGCCGCGATCGTGACGAACGTGCGCACCTCGCCGGCGCCGTCGATCCGCGCGGCCTCGATCAGGTCGTCCGGCACGCTCGCGGCCGCGTAGATGCGGGCCAGGTAGACGCCGAACGGGCTGACCACGCTGGGCAGGAACACCGACCAGAACGTGTTCGTCGCGCCGGCCCGGCTGAAGATGAGGAACAGTGGCAGCGCGAGCGCGGTGGCCGGGACCAGCACGCCGCCGAGCACCACGTTGAAGATCAGCTCCCGGCCGCGAAAACGGTATTTCGCCAGCGCGTATCCGCACATCGCGGCCAGCAGCGTGCCGATCAGCGCGGCACCGGCGGTGTAGAGGACGCTGTTGCCGAGCCAGCGCAGGAAGATCCCGTCCCGGTAGGTCAGTACCTCCCGCAGGTTGCCGATCAGCGCGAAGTCGGCGAACCACAGCGGCGAGGTGGAGGTGAACCCCGCCCGGGTCTTGGTGGCGCTGACGAACAGCCACCAGATCGGCGTCAGGAAGTAGACCGTGCACACGCCCAGCACGGTCATCGCCGCGATCCGCGCCCTCACCGACCCATCCCCCCGCGGCTCGTCGCCTTCAGTACCGAGAACGACAGCACGCAGGTGACCAGCGCCAGCACCACGGAGAACGCGGCCGCGAGATTGAAGTTCGGGATCGACGACGTCGAGTAGACCGTGAGGTTCGGCGTGTACGTGCTGGACACCGCGGAGGAGAAGCTGCGGAAGACCTGCGGCTCGGCCAGCAGCTGCAGCGTGCCGATCACGGAGAAGACCGCGGTCAGCACGATCGCGGGCCGGACCAGCGGGATCTTCACCGACCAGGCGATCCGGGCCGGCCCGGCGCCGTCGATCCGCGCGGCCTCGTAGATCTCCGGCGGGATCGCCAGCAGCGCCGAGTAGATGATCAGCATGTTGTAACCGGCGTAGACCCACGTCACCACGTTCGCCATCGCCCACAGCACCAGGTCCGCGGAGAGCAGGTCGACCGCGCCGGTCACCGGCGTGAACGGCGACAGCGTGGGGGAGTAGAGGAAGCCCCACATGATCGCGGCGATGACCCCGGGCACCGCGTACGGCACGAAGAACGCCAGCCGGAAGAAGCGCCGCCCGCGGACCAGGCCGGAGTCGAGCAGCAGCGCGAGGAACAGCGCCAGGACGAGCATGACGGGGATCTGCACCGCGCCGAACAGCAGCACGCGGCCGACCGAGGCCCAGAACGGCCCGTCGGAGAGGACCCGCTGGTACTGCACCAGCCCGCCGAAGACCTCGCGGGCCGGGCCGAACGTGCCGGTGCGCTCGACCGTGAACAGCGACTGGACCACGGCGTACCCGATGGGCAGCAGGTAGAAGAGCGTGAACAGCACGCCGAAGGGGGCGATGAAGAAGACCACCGCGGACCGGTGCCTGGTCACTCGCCCTCCCCGCTGTGTGCACGTGCACACATTTCGGCCGCACGAAGCGCGCGTGTCGTGTGTGTGAACGTGCACACAGTGTCACGTGGTTGATCGAGGGTCAAGACCGCGCCACTACGCTGTGCGGCGTGGCACGGACGCAACCGCAGAAACGCGCCACGGTGCACGACGTGGCCGCCGCGGCCGGCGTCTCCCGCGGCACCGTGAGCAGGGTCCTCAACGGCGGGTACGTCTCCGCCGCGTCCCGCGCCGCCATCGAGGCCGCGATCGCCGACGTCGGCTACGTGCCGAACACGGCGGCGCGCAACCTGGTCCGGCGCCGCTCCCAGGCCGTCGGCTTCCTCACGCTCGAACCGCACTCGCTGCTGCTGGAGGACCCGAACATCGGCGCGATCATGCTCGGCGCGAACGAGGAGCTGTCGATCGCCGACCACCAGATGGTCAGCCTGGTCGTCGACTCCGCGCGCGACACCGAGCGGGTCGCGCGATATCTCAGCGGCGGCTTCGTCGACGGCGCGATCGTGGTGTCGGCCCGCACGCACGACCCGATCACCCGGGTCATCGGCGCGCTCGGCCTGCCGGCCACGTTCGTCGGCCACCCGCCCGACCTGTCCCGCGACACGCCGTGGGTGGGGATCGACAACGCCGGGTCGGCCCGCGCGCTGGTCACCCGCCTGGCCGCCGGCGGGCGACGCCGGATCGGCATGATCGCGGCCGCGCTGGACCGGGACTCCGGCGCGGACCGCCTGGCCGGCTTCCGCGCCGCGCTCGGCGACCGCTTCGATGCGGGCCTGGTCGCGGAGGTGCCGCTCTACGACTACGCCTCCGGCGTGAAGGGCATGCGCGAGCTGCTGTCCCGCGAGCCCGCGATCGACGGGGTTTTCGCCGCCTCCGACGCGGTCGCGGCCGGTGCGCTCGAGGTT
Organism: Catenuloplanes nepalensis; assembly: GCF_030811575.1. Classification (GTDB taxonomy): domain Bacteria; phylum Actinomycetota; class Actinomycetes; order Mycobacteriales; family Micromonosporaceae; genus Catenuloplanes; species Catenuloplanes nepalensis. The sequence continues at coordinate 2,785,000 of NZ_JAUSRA010000001.1, forward strand.
CTCCGCGACGCCGGCCGCGCCGTACCCGCTGATGTGGGTCTGGTGGGTTTCGACGACAGCTCGTGGGCGCTGCGCACGCAACCTCCGCTGTCCACGGTGCACCAGCCCGCGCGCGAGGTCGGCGCGGTCGCGGCCGACCTGGTCCTCCGCCAGATCAACGGCGACCACCCCGACCCGGTCGTCCTGCCGTCCCCGATCGTCTGGCGCGACTCCGCCTGACCGGCGCCACGGTCAGCCGCTTCGGCGCCCGGCCCCTGATCACGCTCGGGATGGTGCTGTCCGTGCTGTCCGGGCTCGGCATGGCGTGGATGACGCTGATGGAGGCCGACTCCGGCTATGTCGCGCACGTCCTGCCGCCGCTGGTCACGCTCGGGGTCGGCTTCGGCCTGATCATCGCCCCGGCGATGAGCACCGCCACCTCCGGCGTCGAACCGGCCGACGCCGGCGTCGCCTCCGCCACGGGCAACACGTCTCAGCAGGTCGGCGGCTCCATCGGCACGGCCCTGCTCAACACGCTCGCCGCCGCCGCCGACTACCTGATCGGCCGCCAGCCGACCGCGGACGTGGTCATCGCATCCCAGCTCGCCAGTTATCACACCGCTTTCTGGTGGACGGCCGCGTTCTTCGCGATCGGCGCGCTCGCCTGCGGGCCGCTGCTGCCCTCCGGCCGCCCGGTCCACAACCCGGACGCGGAACCGGCGCTGGTCCACTGAGCCGAGCGGCGGGCCGCGTGGCCCGCCGCGAACATTCGTCGCGAACCATCTGTATTGCATCGGCATAAGCGGAAAAGAGGCGCTGAACGCGATTGTCGATGGTGGCCCTAAAGGATATGACGGCCGTCCGGGTGACTTTCTGAGTGGCGTGTCCGTGATCCGATTGTGTGAATGACGCGGCCGGGTAGCGTGTCGTTGCGCGCGCGAATCCCATGCTCGTCAACGCCAACTCGTGGTGGTGCGTCATGCCGGCTGAAACGACGGAAAAGGGCACTGCCGCGCGGCCTGCGGTGGCGCTTCCCAAGGGCGGCGGTGCGGTGCGCGGGATCGGGGAGAAATTCGCCGCGAATCCGGCCACCGGGACCGGCGCGGTCACCGTGCCGGTCCCGGTCAGTCCGGGCCGGGCCGGGTTCGGGCCGCGGCTGACGCTCTCCTACGACTCCGGCAGCGGCAACGGCCCGTTCGGTGTCGGATGGAGTCTCTCGCTCGCCGCGATCACCCGGAAGACCGAGCGGGGACTGCCGCGGTACGCGGACGCGGCCGAGTCCGACGTGTACGTGATGGCCGGCGTCGAGGACCTGGTGCCGGTGCTACGCCCGGACGGCGACCGTGACGAGGATATCGCCAGCGCGCCCGGGTACGTCATCCACCGGTACCGGCCGCGGGTCGAAGGGCTGTTCGCCCGGATCGAGCGCTGGACCCGCACGGACACCGGCGACGTCCACTGGCGCGCCGTCACCGCCGACGACGTCACCTCCGTCTACGGCCGCGACCACCGTTCGCGGATCGCCGATCCGGCCGCGCCGGACCGCGTGTTCAGCTGGCTGATCTGCGAGAGCTGGGACGACAAGGGCAACGCCAGCGTGTACGAGTACGTGGCGGAGAACGGCGCGGGCGTGGACACCGCCCTCGGGTCCGAACGGCACCGGGAACGCGCCGCGAACCGCTACCTGAAGCGGATCCGGTACGGCAACCGGGTGTCCCGGCTCGCCGAACCCGACCTGACCCGGCACGAGTGGCTGTTCGAGGTGGTCCTCGACTACGACGAGGGGCACCTGGCGACCGTCACGCCGGAGTCCGCGGAGCGGCACGAGACCGTCCGGGCCACGACGACCGCGACACGGCCGTGGGCGGTCCGCCCGGACTCGTTCTCGTCGTATCGCCCCGGCTTCGAGGTCCGCACCCACCGGCGGTGCCGGCGCATTCTCTCCTTCCATCACGTCCCGGACCTGCCGGCGGGGGACCGAGGCTACGACGGCCCGGTCCGGTGCACCGAGTTCGACTACGCGGACCTGGACTACCGGCAGCCGCCCGGGGTCGCGGACGAGCTGGCCCACCAGGGCAGCACCCGGACCGCGTCGTTCCTGCGCGGGGTGACCCAGTCCGGCTTCGCCCGCGACGGTGATCAGCCGGTGCACCTGCGCCGGTCGCTGCCGCGGGTCGAGTTCACCTACAGCCGGCCGGTCGTCTCGGGTACGGCGCGGGACGTCGAGGCGGAACCGGCCGCGGGCCTGCCGCCAGCCGGTACGGACCGGGCGTACCAGTGGATCGACCTGCACGGGGAGGGTCTCACCGGCATTCTGAGCGAGTACGCCGGAGACTGGTTCTATCAGCGCAACCTGGGGCCGCTCATCCGGCCGGCCGCGGCCCGGTTCGGGGCGGCCGAACCGGTCGCCGCCCGCCCGGCCCTGGCGCGAGCCGGCGGCCACGCCCGGTTCATGGACCTCGCCGGCGACGGCAGCCCGGACCTGGTCGCGCTGGACGGGCCGGTGCCCGGGTTCCACGAGCACGACGACGGCGAAGGCTGGCTGCCGTTCCGCCCGTTCAGCGCGCGACTGCCGCGGGACGGGCGTGATCCGCGCCTGCGGCTGGCCGACCTGACCGGGGACGGGCACGCCGACGCGCTGATCGCCGAGGGCGACACGCTGATCTGGCATCCCTCGCTCGGCGAGGACGGTTTCGGCGCGGCCGTGCACGCCTCGCTGGGCTCCGCCGGGCCACGTCTGATGTTCGCCGACCACACGCAGGCAGTGCACCTGGCCGACATGAGCGGTGACGGCCTGCCCGACGTGGTGTCGGTCCGCGACGGCGAGGTCCGTTACTGGCCGAACCTGGGGTACGGCCGGTTCGGCTCCGCGATCACCATGGACGGCTCGCCGCGGCTGGACACGCCGGGCGGTTTCGAGCCGGGCCGGGTGCTGCTCGCCGACATCGACGGTTCCGGCACCACCGACCTGATCTACTCGGACCGGACCGGGGTGCGGCTGTACTTCAACCAGTCCGGGAACCGGCTGAGCGAACCGTACCGGGTGGACGTCCGTTCGCCGGAGGCGGAGATGTCCGCCGTGGACCTACTCGGCGACGGCACCGCCTGCCTGGTCTGGTCGTCGCCGCTGCCCGGCGACCGGCGCCGCCCGCTGCGCTACGTGCGCCTGATGGCGGACGGCAAACCGCACCTGCTCACCTCGGTGGTGAACAACCTGGGCGCGGAGAGCCGGGTGTCGTACACGCCGTCGACCACGTTCTACCTCGCCGACGCGCGGGCCGGGCAGCCGTGGGCCACCCGGCTGCCGTTCCCGGTGCACGTGGTCGAGCGGGTCGAGACGCGCGACCGGGTGAGCGGCAACCGGTTCGTGTCCCGCTACGCCTACCACCATGGCCGGTTCGACGGCACCGAGCGCGAGTTCTGCGGGTTCGGGCTGGTCGATCAGTGGGACACCGCGCGGATCGCGGCGCTCGGGGACGGAACGAACGAGGACGCCGCCTCGCACGTGCCGCCGGTGCTGACCCGCACCTGGTTCCACACCGGCGCGCGGGCCGTGCCGGCCGGGGAGTTCTACCGCGGGCCGGGCCTGACCGGTGCCGTCCTGCCCCCCGGGCTGACCGCGGAGGACGAGCGGGAGGCGTACCGGGCGCTGCGCGGATCGGTGCTGCGCCAGGAGGTCTACGCGCGGGACGACAGCGCCGCGTCCGCGCATCCGTACACGGTGGCCGAGTCCAGCTTCACCGTGCGCCGCCTGCAACCGCGCGGTGGCAACCGGCACGCCGTGTTCCTGCCGCACGCCCGGGAGTCGCTCACCCATCACTACGAGCGGAACCCGGCGGACCCGCGCACCGGCCACGTGCTCACCCTCGACGTCGACGACCTCGGCACGGTACGGCGCAGCGCGACCGTGGGCTACGGCCGCCGCGCACCCGACCCGGCGCTGCCCCCGGCGGATCAGGCCCTCCAGGCGCGGATCCACGTCACCTGCACGGAAAACGACGTCACCAACATCGTCGACACCCCGGCCGGGTACCGGATGCCGGCGCCGTGCGAGTCCCGCACGTACGAGCTGACCGGGCTCGCCCTGCCGCCCGGCGAGGCCCGGTTCGGCTTCGACCAGGTCCGGGACGCGGCCGCTGGCGCACCGGTGATCGCCTACGAGGTGGTGCCGCCGCCGGATGCGGTGCGGCGCCGGCTGATCGAACGGGTGCGCACGTACTACCGCCGGGACGATCTGACCGGCCGGCTGCCGCTGGGTCAGCTGCAGACGCTGGGGCTGCCGTTCGACAGCTACCGGCTGGCGTTCACCCCGGGCCTGCTCACCCGGGTCTACGGCGGGCGGGTGACGGACGCGATGCTCGCCACGGACGGCGGGTACGTGCACGGCGACGGCGACGCGGACTGGTGGTCCCCCGCGGGCCTACTGTTCTACTCGCCGGGCCCGGCCGACAGCCCCGCGCAGGAGTTGGCGTACGCCCGGCAGCACTTCTTCCTGCCACACCGGTTCCGCGACCAGTTCGGCGCCGACAGCACCGTCGCCTACGACGCGTACACCCTGCTCGTCCAGGAGACCCGCGACGCGCTCGGCAACCGGGTCACCGCGGGCGAGCGGCACACCGACCCGGACCGGCCCCCGGTGCGTGGAGGCCAGGACTACCGGGTGCTGATGCCGTCGCTGATCATGGACGCCAACCGCAACCGGTCGCAGGTCGCCTTCGACGCGTTCGGCACGGTCGCCGGCACCGCGCTGATGGGCAAGCCGGAGGAGACGCCGGCGCCGGGGGACCGGCTTACCGCCGCGTTCCGGGCCGACCCGACGCAGGCCGAGATCGACGCGTTCCTGGCCGCACCGCGCGGGCCGCTGGCCGCCGCGCTGCTCGGTGACGCCACCAGCCGGGTGTTGACCGACCTCAACGCGTACCGTCGCGGTATTGATCTTGATCGTCGGCCGCCCACACCGCGCGCCAGTCTGGTGCGGGAACGGCACGGTGGCCCGGGACCGGTGCAGGTCACGATCGCCTACACCGACGGCTTCGGCCGGGAACTGCAACGCAAGGTCCCGGCCGAACCCGGCCCGGCGCCCCGGCGGGCGCCGGACGGCACGATCGTCGTCGGCCCGGACGGACTGCCGGACCTCACCGGCCACGCCGACCCACGCTGGGTGGGCACCGGCTGGACCGTCTTCGACAACAAGGGCGAGCCGGTACGGCAGTACGAGCCGTTCTTCACCGACACGCACCGCTTCGAGTCCGACGTGCGGATCGGCGCGAGCGCGGTGCTCTGCCGCGATCCGCTCGGCCGTGTGGTGGCCACCGTGCACCCGGACCACTCCTGGGAGAAGACGGTCGTCGGCCCGTGGCACGACGAGACGTCCAACGCCAGCGACACCATGCTGGTCACCGACCCGGCCCTGGATCCGGACGTCGGCGACCGGATCGGCCGGCTGCCGGCCGCCGACTACCTGCCCACCTGGCACGCGCTGCGCACCGACCCGGCGCACGCGGCGGCGTTCGCGGCCCGCTACCCGGACCCGGCCGACCGTGTGGAGGAGACGGCCGCGGCCCGCCGGTCCGAGCCGCATGCGGGGACGCCGTCGGTCGTGCGCACCGACGCGCTCGGCCGGCCCGCGGTCACCATCCTGCACAACCGGGTGGACCTCGGCGACGGGCCGGCCGCCGACCGGTTCCCGCGGACCAGCGTGGTCCGCGACATCGAGGACAACCAGCGGGAGATCATCGACGCGGGCGGGCGGACGATCGCCCGGTACGACTACGACATGCTGGGCAACCGGGTCCGGTCGGCGAGCATGGACGCGGGCGAACGCTGGACGCTGCCCGACGTCGCCGGCACGGTCCGGTACACGTGGGACGGCCGCGGCCACCGGACCCGGATCACCTGCGACGCGCTGCACCGGCCGGTGGAGACGTTCCTGCGCGGCGGCACCGGGCCGGAGTCGCTGGTCGCGCGCGACGTCTACGGCGAGGGCCATCCGCAGGCCGTGGCCCGCAACCTGCGCGGGCGGCTGGTCACCCGGCAGGACCAGGCCGGCGTGGTGGTCACCGACGACTTCGACTTCAAGGGCAATCTGCTGCACGGCACCCGCCGGCTTGCCACCGACTACCGGTCCACGCTGGACTGGGCGGCGACCCCGGCGATGGAGGCGGAGACGTGGACCGGCCGGACCCGGTACGACGGGCTGAACCGGCCGGCGCAGATCATCGTGCCGCACAGCGACGCGCCGGGCAGCGCGATCACGGTGATCCAGCCGGTCTACGGCGAGGCGAACCTGCTCGACCGGGTGCACGTCTGGCTCGACCTGCCGGCCGTGCCGCCCGGGCCGCTCGATCCGGCCGGCGCGACGATGACCGCGGTCACCGGCATCGACTACGACGCCAAGGGCCGGCGCACGCGGATCGCGTACGGCAACGGCACCCGCACCGAGTACCGGTACGACCCGCTCACCACCCGGCTCGCCGGGCTGCGGACCCGCCGGGACCCGGGTGCGTTCCCGGACGACTGCCCGGACCCGGCGCCGGACGGCTGGCCCGGCTGCGCGGTGCAGAACCTGCACTACACCTACGACCCGGCCGGGAACATCAGCCGGGTCCGGGACACCGCGCAGCAGGCCGTCTTCTTCCGCAACCGGCGGGTCGAGCCGGGCACGACGTTCCGGTACGACGCGATGTTCCAGCTGATCGAGGCGACCGGCCGTGAGCACCTCGGCCAGGCTGGCGGGCCGCCGATCCCGTCCGCGCCGGGCGACCTGCCCGCGATCCCGGTCGTGCACCCCGGCGACGGCACGGCCATGGGCCGGTACGCCGAACGTTACCTCTACGACGACACCGGCAACCTGCTGGAGCTGCGGCATCGCGGCACCGACCCGGCGCAACCCGGCTGGACCCGCGCCTACACCTACGACGAACCCAGCCTGCTGCAGCCCGGGCAGCGCGGCAACCGGTTGACCCGGACGACGGCCGGCGGAACCGTCGAGACCTACAGCACCGGCGGCGACGGCTACGACGCGCACGGCAACCTGCTGCGCATGCCGCACCTGTCCGGGATCGAGTGGGACGAGGACGACCTGCTGCGGATGACGAGCCGGCAGGTCGTCGCGGGCGGCGCCGGCGGGGAACGCACCTTCTACGTCTACGACTCCGCCGGCGAGCGGGTGCGGAAGGTGACCGAGCGGGCCGGCGGCGACGTCAAGGACGAGCGGATCTACCTGGAGACCGTGGAGATCTTCCGGTCGTACGGGCCGGACGCGCGGGCCCGGGAGACCGTGCACGTGATGGACGACGAGCGGCGGGTGCTCTCCGTGGAGACGCGTACCGCCGGCACCGAACCGCCGGGCGTGCCCCGCCGGCGGGTGCGGTACCAGCACGACGACCACCTCGGCTCGGCCGTGCTGGAGCTGGACGGCAACGGTCAGGTCATCACGTACGAGGAGTATTCGCCGTACGGGGTCTCCACCTATCAGGCGGTGCGCGCCCAGACCGGGCCGGTGCGCCGGCACCGCTACCTCGGCCGGGAACGCGACGAGGAGACCGGGTTCTACGCGATGGGCGCCCGGTACTACGCGCCCTGGCTGGCCCGCTGGATCAGCTGTGATCCGGCGGCCGAGGCGGACGGGCCGAACCGCTACGCGTACTGCGCCGGGAACCCGGTGATGCTGCGGGACCCGACCGGCACCCAGGGCACGCCGCCTCCGCCCGGCCTGATCGGAAACGACGAGCGGATCGGCGCGCTGTGGGAGAAGGCGGTCGTCGAGGAGCTCGGCACGAAATACTCGGCCTCGTCCTACAAGGAAGTCGTGACGGCGTTCCAGAAGGACGTCGCCGAGACCGTCGCGGCCAAGGGAAAGGGATCCAACCGGCAGAAGGGCACCGGGATCAACCTCGCCCGGGAGACCTACTCGCGGGTGCGCACCCGGTTCGGGAAGCTCGCCGCCGCGGCCGGGATCTCGCTGGACGGCATCCAGGTGCACCACACGTTCGACGAGCTGGCGAAGACGCCGGCGGAGGCGCTGAACACGACGAACCTGAGCTTCCAGAAGGGGCATGCGGGCAAGGCCGGGTCCGGCCACAACTTCGCCCACGAGGTCAGCAAGGCGCACGAGGCGGGCTCGAAGAACCCGGGCGCGGACGTCGCGGCGGAGATGCACAAGAAGGGCATCACGCCGGACGTGCCCGAGCTGAGCCACCCGCTGCGCAACCCGGCGGTGCCGCACGCGCCCAAGGCACCGCACGCGCCGAAGGCACCGCACGCGCCCAAGGCGCCGCACACGCCGAAGGCCGGGAAGGTGGGCGGACTGATCGGGAAGGTGATCGCGATCGGCATCGGTGGCTACGTCTTCATCCAGACCGGTGACGCGTACGCCGCGGTGCAGACCGCGAACCCGGCCGCGAACATCACCGACGAACTGCTGTCCGGCGACGCGTCGGCCGGCGGCGTCGCGGTCGCGGCCGCGAAGGACGCCTACGGCCTGACCCCGGTGGCCACCGTGCAGTGGGTGATGTTCGACGTGCTGGGACCGCAGGGCGACAACATCTACGACCCCCGGATCACCGAACGGGCGCTGCGGGAGGGCCGCAACCCGTTCTGCGCGCAGTGTCACGGCCCCGGCGGCGCGCTCGACCCGGAGAACGACTGGAATCGGCGCGCCCGCCTGCGCGGCACGCCGAGCCTGTTCCCGACGACCACCGAAGCCGACCGGCAGCGGCTGCTCGACTTCATCGAGGCACAGCGATGATCAGGAGGGTGCCATGAACACGATGGATCCCGAGCGCTCCGGCGACGACCAGCGGTACGAGGTGGACGGCCGGGTCACCAGCCTCACCAGCGCGGCCCTCGGCGGTCTGCGCGTGGTGGTGGTCGACAAACGGGTGGGCGGCGACGAGTCGCTGTCCACCGCCACCACCGACGCGCGCGGCGCGTTCACGGCCTCGTTCCGGCAGGAGGACCTGGAGAAGCACGGCAAGATCGAACCCGACATCCAGGTCCGGATCCAGCTCGGCCAGCGGCTGCTGACCACGTCCGAGGTCCGGTACAATGCGGGCCGGCACGAGACGTTCCTCATCCTGCTGGACGAGACCGCCACCGGCCAGCTGCGCTCCGAGCACGAGACGCTGACCGGCGCGATCTCCGCGTTCTTCGACGGTGATCTGAGCACGTTGCAGGAGACCGACACCCGGCAGGACGTCACCTACCTGGCCAACAAGTCCGGCTGGGACGCCCGCGCGGTCGCGCTCGCCTCGCTGGCCGCCCAGTTCAGCGCGGGCGCGACCGACCTCGCCCGCCGGGACGCGGGGCCGGACACGGACGCGACCGGGCTGGCCGCGCCACTCTTCTACGCGCTGTTCCGCTCCGGCGTACCGGCCAACCCGGCCGCGCTCTACCGCACGCCGCCGAAGACAGTCGAGGCGATCTGGAAGCGGGCCGCCGGCGAGGGGGTCATCCCGTCCGGGCTCGCGGACACCATCCCGGCCGCGGTGACCCAGTTCCAGAAGGTCGCCGCCGCGCAGCTGCTGGACTCCGGCCCGGTCGCCGGGGTCTCCTCGCTGAAGGACCTGCTCACCGCGACGCTGCCGGCCGATACGCAGCGCCGCACCTTCACCGAGCTGTACGTCCGCTTCGGCGACGACCCGGCCCGGCTGTGGACCGAGGTGCAGGGCAAGCTGGGCGAGGCGACCACCCGCCGGCTGCGGGTCAACGGCCAGCTCTCCTACCTGACGCTGAACAACGCGTCGCTGATCGCGCGGCTGCACAACACGGTCGGCGGCGGGATCGCCAACCCGTCACAGCTCGCCGCGGCGGGCTTCCACAAGGAGGCGAAGTGGCGGCAGACGCTCGCCAGTGACCCGCTCCCGCCGGAGATCCCCGGCGGGAACGACGCGGAGAAGCGCGACAACTACGCCGCGCTGCTCGCCGCGCAGGTGCGGCTCAGCTTCCCGACCGCGGTCGTCGGCCAGATGATCGCGGCCGGCGAGACACCGATCGCCGGCCAGGACGCACGCACCAAGGTGCGGGCCTTCCTGGCCGAGCAGGATGGCCGGTTCGAGATCGGGATGCAGCCGATCGACCAGTTCGTGGCGCGGGCCGGGCTGACCGTCGACCCGGCCGTACCCCGGGAGATCGGCCGCATCCAGCGCGTCTACCAGATCACGCCGGACGACGCCGCGATGAACGGGCTGCTCGGGGCCGGCGTCGACTCCGCCGCCGCGGTGGTCCGCTACGACCGCGCCGAGTTCGTCCGCGCGTTCACCGGGCCGGCCGGCGGCGCCGAGCGGGCGGGCGCGATCCATGACAAGGCCGCGCAGGTGCACGGCGCGGTGGTCAACGTCGCGCTCGCGTTCCTCGCCGCCCGCACCGCGCCCGGCATCGGCGTGCACTCGCCCGCCTCGATCATCGCGCCGTCGCCGCAGCCGCCGGCGCACGCGGCCGACGTGCTCGCCTACGGCGCGCTGGAGCAGCTGTTCGGCGAGATGGACTACTGCCCGTGCGACCACTGCCGGTCCGTGCTCAGCCCGGCCGCGTACCTGGTCGATCTGCTGCTCTTCGCCGACCGGCCGGCCGGCGAGATCCCGGCCGGGTTCAGCAACCCGCAGACCGTGCTGCTGGAACGCCGGCCGGACCTGGCGAACACGCCGCTCACCTGTGAGAACACGACGACGCCGCTGCCGTACATCGACGTGGTGAACGAGACGCTGGAACACTACGTGACGAACGCGCACTCGCTCGCCGGGTACACCGGGCACGACACCGGCGACCGGGTGCCGCCGGAGGAACTGCTCGCCAGCCCGCAGTACGTCACCGAGGCCGCGTACACGGTGCTGGCCGGGGAGTCATTCCCGCCGCCGCTGCCGTTCCACCAGCCGCTGGAGAGCCTGCGCCGGTTCTTCGCCCGATTCGACGCGCCGCTGCCGGCCGTGATGGCGGCGCTGCGCCGCACCGACGACCTGGACCCGGCCGGCACCGACTACGGATGGCGGGACATCCGGCTGGAGACACTGGGGATGTCCCGGGCGGAGCAGCGCCTCCTGACCGAGCGCGCGGCCGACGTGATGTCCACCGTCAAGCGGCTCTACGGCTTTGACCCGGCGACGCCGGACGCGGACGTTCGCGCGACGCTGGACAACGCGCGCACGTTCTGCCGCCGGACCGGGATCACCTACACCGAGCTGACCGACATCCTGCGCACCCGATTCGTCAACCCCGGCTCGCATCTGGTGCCCCGGCTGGAGCGGCTCGGCGTGCCGTTCTCGACGCTGGCCGCGCTCAAGGCCGGCACGATCACCGACGACCGGTTCCTGGCCATGCTCAGCCCCAAGCTCGACCCGGCCCAGTACGGCGGTGACGTCGTCGCGTGGGTGAAGAACGACATCAACTTCCGCCGGATCATGGGCATCCTCACGCTCGTCGACCCGGTGCATCCGCAGGGCAGCGGCAGCTTCGACACGGTCGAGCTGCGGTACGCCGACCCGGCGCCGGCCGCGAGCCGGCTGCGGGCGTTCGAGTTCGTCCGGCTGATGCGCTTCATCCGGCTCTGGCGCGCGCTCGGCTGGTCGATCGCCCGGACCGACACCGCGATCACCGCGCTCTACCCGGCGGCGCAGCTGCCGGATCAGCCGGCCGAGGCGGTCAACCTGGAGCGCCTCGACGCCGGCATGCGCGTGCTGCTGCCCGCGCTCGGCGTGGTCCGCGAGGCGATGGACACGCTGCGACTGGAGGCGACCGGCCTGCCGTCGCTGCTGGCGCTCGCCGGGCGGATCGACACCCACGGCGAGGACTCCCTCTACCGGCGGCTGTTCCTCGCGCCGTCCACACTCGACGCCGCGTTCGCCGAGGACGGCTTCGGGGGCTATCTCGTCGATCCGAATGCGCGGCTGCTCGACCACGCGGGCGCGCTGCGGTCCGCGTTCGCGCTGTCCGCCACCGAGTTCGCCGAGATCAGCGACGCGCTGGGGCACACCGCCGGCACCGCGCTGACCATCGACACGGTCACCGCGGTGTTCCGCCGCGCCTGGCTGTCCCGCCGGCTGCGGCTCAGCGCCCGCGAACTGAACCTGCTGATCAGGTGCACCGGCCACGACCCGTTCGGCCCGCCCGACCCGGTGCGCCCGGGGCTGCTGCGGCTGACCGAACTGCTGGCCCGGACGCGCGATCGCGGCCTCACCCCGGCCCAGGTGCTCTACCTGTTCTGGAACGAGGACCTGAGCCGTCGCTCCGCGCCCACCGCCGATGAGCTGGCCACGGTCGCCCGCACGCTGCGGGCCGCCTTCGACGCGGTGGAGGCGGAGTACACGCGGGTGGACGATCCGGACGGCACGATCGCCCGCGCGCAGATGGCGCTCGCCTACGGCACCGAGGCCACCGACCTGTTCTTCGGGCTGCTCGACCGCACGCTGGTCAGCTCCGCCGCGTACCACCAGGACGCGCCGGAGTTGGCCGCGGCGGTGCTGGCGGCCGCGCCCGGCCAGATCGGCTACGACGCGTTCCGCAAACTGCTGCTCTGCCGTGGCGTGCTCACCACGGCCGTCCGGGACGCGCTGAAGGGCGCGGCCGGGGTCTCGACCGCGTTCCGTACCGCGGTGGACGTGCTGTTCGCACAGAGCCAGGCGGTCGTCGCGCCGTTCTTCGCCCGCTACCCGGAGCTGCGCCCGCTGCACGACGCCTACCTGGCCTCGACCGACCCGATCGAACGCCGCCGGACCGTACTGCTGGAGGCGTTCCTGCCGGACCTGAAGCGCTGGCGCAAGCGGCAGCAGGCGCTGCTGACGGCCGGCGCGGCCGCGGGCACCGACCCGGGGACGGCCACCGCGGTGCTGGACGACCCGGCCGCGCTGCACGCGGCCGGGGACCCGGCCCGGCCGGCGACCGACGACCTGACCGCGGCCGAGACGCGCGGTCTGACCACGCGGATCTTCCACGCGGCCACCGCGACCGGCAACCCGGCCGTGGTCCGGCCGGCCGAGACGAACCTGGACTACGCGCCCGGCCCGAACCCGCTGCCGGCCAACACCACCACGCCCGGCGCGGCCATCTCCGGCATCTGGGCCGGCGCGGTCGAGCCGCCGCAGAACGGCCTCTACAACCTCTTCGTCGAGGCCGACACCACCGCGCAGGTGACGCTCACGCTGGACGGGACCGCGGTGCCGCTGTCCAGTGCCGGCGGTGTCTGGCAGAACAGCGCGCCGGTCACGCTACGCGCCGGCACGGCGTACCCGATCGTGCTGACCGTGGCGAACGTGCGCACCCGTCTCGCGGTCCGCTGGCAGACCGCCGGGCGCGGCCTGGAGGCGATCCCGGCCTCCTACCTGCACCCGGCGGCGATGCTGGAGGACCTGCGCCTGACGTACACCCGGTTCCGCAAGGCCGTGGCGCTCGCGGAGGCGACCCGGCTGACCGCGCCCGAACTGGCGCATCTGGCCGCGGACCCGGCGCTGCGGATCAGCGGCCGGGGCTGGCTCAACCGGCTGCCGGTGACCGGCACCGCGACCGGGGGCATCAGCGCCGGCCTGCTGACCGCACTGACCGCGGTGCTCGACCTCACCCGGGTCAAGGCGGCGCTGCCGGTCGCCGACGAGCGATTCCTCGAGGTGCTGCGCCGGCCCACGGCCGCGCCGCTGCTGGCGCTGACCGGCTGGACGCAGGACTCGCTGACCGCGGTGCTCACCCGCTTCGGCGTCTCGGTCGGCGAGCTGCGGCGCACCGCGGTGCTGGCCCGGGTGCACGACGCGCTGCACTGGGCGGGCGTGCTCGGCGTGCCGGCCGGCACGCTGATCGCGGCGACCACCAACGAGCCAGCCGCGGCCGTGGTCCGTGATCTGCAGGCCGCGCTGCGCGCCCGGTACGACACGGCCGGATGGCTGGACGTGCTCAAGCCGATCAACGACGAGTTGCGCACCGCGCAACGGGACGCGCTGGTCGCGCACATCCTGCACCGCATGCGCGCCAACCCGGCCTCCGCCCACATCGACACGCCGGAGAAGCTGTTCGAGTTCTTCCTGATGGACGTGCGGATGGACGCGTCCATCCTGACCTCGCGGATCCGGCACGCGCTGTCGTCGGTGCAGCTCTTCGTCGAGCGATGCCTGATGAACCTGGAGCCGCGCGTCTCCCCGCGCAGCATCAACGCCCGGCAGTGGGAGTGGATGAAGCGGTACCGGGTCTGGGAGGCCAACCGGAAGGTCTTCCTCTACCCGGAGAACTGGCTGGAACCGGAGCTACGCGACGACCAGTCGCCGTTCTTCCGGGAGGCGATGAGCGAACTGCTGCAGGGCGACATCACCGAGGACCGCGCCGCCCAGGCGTACGTCGGGTACCTCGCCAAGCTCGACGAGGTCGCCAAGCTGGAGACCTGCGCCGTGCACTACGAGGAGAACTCGGAGGGCACCGCGGACGACGTGGTGCACGTGGTCGGGCGCACGGCCGGGGCGAAGCGGAAATACCTCTACCGGCGCCGGGAGGCGATGGCCTGGTCGCCGTGGGAGCGAATCGGGCTGGACGTCGAAGACAACCCGGTGCTGCCGCTGGTCTGGAACGACCGGCTGTTCCTCTTCTGGCTCAAGATCGTTCTGGAAGCGGAGGACCAGGCGCCGCCGTCGCCGCCGAACGCCTCGCTGGCGACCGTGAACGCCTCCGACGTGTTCCCCGACCGGGTGCCCAGGACCGTGGTCAAGGCGATCCTGGCCTGGTCGGAGCGGGTGGGCGGCGCCTGGCAGCCGGCCCGCACGTCCGACCCGGCCGGGCCGCTGCACATCGGCACGTTCGATCGCACCGGCGCCAGCGCCTTCGACCGGAGCCGGCTGCAGCTGGCCGCGCTGTTCTGGACCGACGGCGCGGTCCGGATCATCGTCACCAGCCAGAACGGCATCGGTACGTCGTTCTTCCTGCACAACCCGTTCAGCGCGCCGGAGCTGCGACCGTCCAAGAAGGACCCGCACTTCCAGCCGAAGCGCACGCTGGACACCACCACGGACGTGCTGAAGGCCTCCTACGAGCGCGGCGGTGCCGCCCACACCGTGCTCAACAACATCACCCCGGACCGTACGGTGGAGCCGCGTCACCCGCTCGGCGGCGACCCGTGGAGCCCGCCGTTCTTCTACGAGGACGCCCGGCACTCGTTCTACGTCAGCACCACCGAGCGGCTGGTGACCGTGCCGCAGTGGAACGACATCGGCATCGTGCCCTGGTACCGCAAGCCGACCGCGGAGATCCCGAAGCTGGTGCTCACGCCGGAGCGGATCGTGCCGATCGGGCCGGGCGTGCCGGTCACCCGCCAGCCCGGGTTCGGCGTCGTCGACCCGGTGCCGATCCGGCAGTTCGTCACCGAGGACGTCTACATCAGCAAGGCGCTCGGCACCGCCGGGACCGTGCGGTTCAACGCCCGGGACATCGGGCCGTCCGGTAGTCAGATCGTGGTCCGCTGACCACGGCCGGGAGAGGAGACGACAGCGATGCCCGCCACGCCCATCAGCCTCGTCGGCTATCACCTGAACCGGGACGCGTACTTCGTCCTGCGCAACCCCGGCATGCTGACCTTCAAGCAGCAGTCGGAGTTCACGTACACCTTCGAGAACTTCTTCCACCCGTTCGTCGGCCAGCTGATCTCGCAGCTGAACCGGAAGTCACTGCCCGGCGTGCTCGACCCGGCCTTCCAGGCCGGCCTGGCCCACGAGTTCTTCACCGCGCTCTACACGCCGCAGAACACCGCGACCACCAAGGTCCGGTCGTTCCCGAAGGAGATCGACGTACGGGAGGGCGGTCCGTACGCGGTCTACAACTGGGAGCTGTTCTTCCACCTGCCGCTCACCGTGGCCGTGCACCTGAGCAAGAACCAGCGGTTCGCCGAGGCGCAGCGGTGGTTCCACCACATCTTCGACCCGACCGCGAACGACACGTCCGTACCGTCGCCGCAGCGCTTCTGGAAGTTCCTCGCGTTCCGCGACGGCGGCGCCGGCGGGCAGATCGATGAGGCGCTGGCCGTCCTCAGCAAACCGGCCGCCGAGTGCACGCCGGACGAGCTCGAGCTCAAGGGCAAGATCCTGGCCGGGTACGAGGCGATCCGGAACCGCCCATTCCAGCCGCACGCGGTGGCCCGAACTCGGCACCTGTCCTACATGTACTACGTCGTGATGAAATATCTGGACAATCTGGTCGCGTGGGGCGATCACCTCTACCGCCAGGACACCATCGAGTCGATCAACGAGGCCACCCAGCTGTACGTGCTGGCGGCGAACATCCTCGGCGCCCGGCCCGAGGCGGTGCCCACCCGCGGGCGCACCCGGCCACGAACGTTCGCCCAGCTCAAGGCGCAAGGGCTGGACCCGACCGGCAACGTGCTGGTTGCCCTGGAGGGCGCCTTCCCGTTCAACCTCGGCATCCCGTCCGGCACCGCGACCGCGGACGCGTCCGCCCCGCTGTTCGGCCTCGGCCGCACGCTGTACTTCTGCGTCCCCCGCAACGACCGCATGCTCGGCTACTGGGACACGGTCGCCGACCGCCTGTCGAAGATCCGGCACGGCCTCAACCTGGCCGGCGCGGCCCGCCCGCTCGCGCTCTTCGACCCGCCGATCGACCCCGGCATGCTGGTCAAGGCCGCCGCGGCCGGGATCGACATCGGCGCGGTGGTGGCCGGCCTGCACCAGCCGGTCAGTCCGGTCCGCGCCCAGGTGCTCATCCAGAAGGCGCTGGAGCTGTGCGCGGAGGTGCGCGGCCTGGGCAACACCCTGCTGTCCGCGATCGAGAAGGGCGACGGCGAACGGCTGGCGCTGCTGCGTCAGAGCCACGAGACGAAGATCCAGCAACTGCAGCGGGAAGCCCGTTTCCTCCAGTGGAAGCAGGCGCAGGAGGCGACCGAGGCGCTGATCCGGACCCGCGCCGCCGTACTCGAACGCTACCGCTACTACCTGCGCCTGCTCGGCGCCGCGCCGGACGCCGCGGCGACACCGGAGGCGATCGGCCTCGACCGCCGCCCGCTCACCGAGGAGACGTTCGACGAGGCGTACGCCGCGCTCGTCGGCCGCTACGACCGGCCCGTGCCCGCCCCGCAGTACCCGAGACTCAGCATGCAGGACGGCGACTCCCCGGCCCGGCAGGCCGGCGCGCAGGGCCCCGGCCGGCTCGCGCTGACCACCGACGAGAGCGACGAGCTGGGCCACCTCGGCTCCGCCCGCGACCTCGGCCTGGCCGCCTCGATCGTGGACGCGACCGGGTCCGCCATGGTCTTCATCCCGGACATCAACGCCGACCTGCACTACTGGGGGCTCGGCGGCACCGTGAAGATCAACGTCGGCACCGCCATCCTCAAGGTCCTGGAGATCACCGCGAAGGGGCTCCAGGCCGGCGCCGCCTGGGAACGCGACCAGGCCGGCATCGCGTCCCGCACCGCCGCCCACGCCCGCCGCGCCGACGACTGGACGCTGCAGGTCAACCTGGCCGCACGCGAGCTGCAGAGCATCGGACGGCAGATCATCACGTCGCTGATCGCCGAGCAGCTCGCCGGTCGCGAGTACCGCACGGCCCAGCAGCAGATCACCCACGCCGAGGAGACGGACCGGTTCCTGCGGGACAAGTTCACCAGCGCCGAGCTGTACACCTGGATGCAGGGCGAGCTGTCCCGGCTCTACTACGAGCACTACCGGTTCGCGTTCGACCTGGCCCGGCGTGCCGAGCAGACGCTCAAGCGCGAGCTGATGCGCCCCGAGCTGGATGCGAAGACGCTGGTGGCGTTCAACTACTGGGACGGCGGGCGCAAGGGACTGCTGTCCGGGGAGGCGCTCTACCTCGACGTCAAGCGGATGGAGCTGGCCTACCACGAACACAACCTGCGCGAGTATGAGCTGACGACGCACGTCAGCCTGCTCCAGCTGGACCCGATGGCGCTCATCGCGCTGCGGGCCACCGGCCGCTGCGTGGTGCGGCTGCCGGAGTCGCTGTTCGACATGGACGGACCCGGCCACTACTTCCGCCGGATCAGGTCGGTCGCGGTCAGCGTGCCGTGCGTGACCGGCCCGTACAGCGGCGTGCACTGCAGGCTCACGCTGCTGACCAGCAGCGTCCGCGTGTCGACCGGCACGGCCGAGGGCTATCCGCGGACCGGTCTGGAGGACGGCCGGTTCCAGGACTGGTTCGCCGGCGCGCAGTCCATCGTGGCCAGCGGCGGTGTCCAGGACGACGGCCTGTTCGAGTCCGGCGCACGCGACGAGCGCTACCTTCCGTTCGAGAACGCCGGTGCGATCAGCGAGTGGCGGCTCGAACTACCCGGCGACCCCAGTCGGGGCGAGCCCACCCGGTTCGACTACGCCACCATCTCCGACGTGGTGCTGCACCTGCGCTACACCGCCCGGGACGGGGGCGCGACCCTGCGGGCGCCGGCCGTCCAGCAGATCAGGGACCTGATCGGCACGGCCCAGGTGCACGGCGCGATGCGGTTGTTCTCCGTCCGGCAGGAGTTTCCCGGCGAGTGGGCGCGGTTCCTCACGGGTACGCCCGCCGCCGGCCACCGCCGGGAACTGACCTTCACGCCGGGGCCCGAGCACTACCCGTACTGGAGCAACGGTCACCTGGGCGCCGTGGCGCGCGTCGACCTGATCGCCCGGACCGCCGCCGGCGAGCCGGTGCCGGCCACGCTCACCGTCGCCGACCGGGCCGAGAACGCCGGCGCGGTGACCGACGTGCTCGGCCGTACCGCCGCGCTCGACGACCTTCTGGTCGGACGGCTGGCCACGGTGCCGTTGCCCGCCACGCCGACCGCAACGATCCGTCTCCACCTCGACGACATCGCGCTCGACGACCTGTGGGTGGCCGTCACCTGGGCCGGATGACCGGCCGCCGCAACGCGGGCGGCCGGCACCTCAGGCCACGGTGATGGCGATCTTGCCGAGCGTGCCGCTGGCGGCGGCGAGCCGGTCGAGTGCGGCGATGGGGGTACGGATGGGGCCGCGCAACCGCTGCCGGACCCGCCCGCGCCCCGCGCGATCTACCGCGCCATGCTCCATTCCAGCCGCCAGCGAGGCGGGAAGCGCCGAGGCTGATCCCAGCGGCGGCGGTGCCGGATCGGGCCGCCTGACCTGACCGTTCGAGGGCGGCTGTGTCGCTTGTGGCCGGAACCGTGGCCGGCCGATGTCGGGTTCGGGACAACGTCGGCGGCGGGGTTGACCATCGGCGATACAAAGAGGCCCTGCGGATGCTCAGCGGGGGGACTTCAGAGGTGGCGCGCGACCAGGCCGACGTCAACGTGACCGGGTCGTCCGGTGTCCAGATCGGGCACCACGGGCGGCAGTACAACTTCTTCGGGATCAATCTGCCGCGCAGCGTGCAGGTGGCGGTGATCTCGGTGCTCGCGCTGGGCGTGATCGCGGGCGGGGCCGCCGCGGTCGTGAGATACGTGTTGCCGCAGTTCGCGCCGACCTACAAGACCGAGTTCCTGATCGACGCGTCCGCGGCCGCGGACCCAGCCGGGCTCGCGGAGATCACCGAGTCGCTGGGGAGCGTGGTCGGCAACTCCGGCGACCGGGATTCGCTGGCGCTGCGCAGCTTCGGCGGCGAGTGCGGCGCGGCGGACAACACCACCCAGCTGGTCGACTTCGGCACCGGCAACCGGGACGCGATCGCGGCGGCCGCCGCGGGCGTGCGCGGCGGCGGGACGGCCACGCTGCAACGCGGCATCGTGCAGGCGATCGAGGACTTCAGCCGCCCGTTCGCGCAGCACGCCAAGCAGGTCAACCGGATCGTCGTGGTGACACGGCAGGGCTCGGACGGCTGCGACACGGACTCCGCCTACGTGCAGCGGGAGATCAGCGACCGGATCGAGGCGGCCGGGCTGGAGATCGAGTTCCGGATGATCGGCTATCAGGTCGAGGGTGCGCAGCAGAACCAGCTGGCGCAGCTCGCGGCCGGCTCCGGCGCGCCCGAGCCGATGTTCGTCGAGACCTCGGCCGGCCTGGACGCCGCGCTCGACTGGTTCACCAACGTGGAACCGGTGCTGCGCAACGCGAAGGCCGTGATCGACGTGCTCAACCCGACGGTGAACACCGTCAACGAGGCGGTCGCCGCGACCATGGACGGCCGGCTCGACGTGGCCGAGCGCCGGATCGGCTCGGCGAAGGACGCGATCACGGCCGCGGACGCCGCGTTCGAGGACCTGGACGGCCGCACCGGCACCGAGGCGGCCGCGGACCTGAACCGGCGCGCCCGAAAACTGAAGGACCTGCAGCGTGGCGTGGTCGAGTCCGCGGAGACGCTGCTCGCGGACGCGCGCGACGGGCGGCCGCTCGGGCCGGGGCACACCGCGTTCGCCGCGGTCGCGGAAGGCTACAACGCCGAGGTCGACGCCATGAACAACGCGCTGGCCGCGCTGCGCGCCACCGCTCCGAAGGGGACCCGATGAACCGTACCCGCCGATGGTTGTTGATCTCCGGGGTCTTCGTCGCGGTCGCCGCGATCGCGATCGGGACCGCCGTGGTGCTGCGGGCCGTGCCAGATCACCGGATGACGTTCCTGGTCGACAGCTCGGCCGGGGGCGACATGAACGCGATCCGCGCTGCCGTCGGCGCCGTGGCCGGCAACACCGGCGACCGTGACTCGCTGGCGCTGCGCCGGTTCGGCGGCGAGTGCGGCACCGGCGACACCACGCGTGAGCTGGTCGGCGCGGGCGCCGGAAACAAACAGAAGATCAGTGACGCCATGGGTACGGTGCAGGCCGCCGGCCGCCCCGCACTGCTCGACGGCGTGCTGGCCGCGATCGACGACTTCGATCGGCGCTACCCGTTCCGCGGCCGGCTCGGCAACCGGATCATCGTGATCGCCCACCACGGCACCGACGCCTGCCACACCGACCAGGCCGCGGTCACCGCGCGCATCCAGGACCGGCTCCGCGACAGCGGCCTCGACCTCGACTTCCGGTTCGTCGGCTTCGCGGTGCCGGAGGCGGAGCGGGAGAGCTTCACGCTGCTGGCCGGCGCGGCGGGCGCGGGCCAGCCGGTGTTCCCGCAGACCTCGGCCGACCTGGAGGCGGTGCTGGACCAGCTGACCGTCCCCGACCTGCCGGAAGCCTCCGAGATCACGCTCCCCGCACCGCCGGACCCGACCGTCGGCTGGACCGCGTTCGCCAGCACCGACCAAGGCTATTCGCTGCGCTACCCACCGTCCTGGGTCTCCGAGGAGTGCCGGCTCGACCCCAGCTTCAACCACTGGCTGGCCGAACGCGCGGACCTGATCCCGGAGTGCGTGCCGACCGACTTCATCTACTACCGGGTGTGGCTGCGCACCGGCGAGGCCACCGGCCCGATCGACACGCCCAGCGCGGAGTTCTACACCGACATCGAGGTGTCCGAGGTGACCACCGCGGGCGGCGCGACCGGGCAGCGGTCCTCGGCCGTGATGGGACCGAGCGAGTTCAGCGGCGCGCAGAACGAGGGCGACCGGCTGATCACCTACCAGTTCGACGCCGCCGGCACGCGCTACACGCTGACGCTCGCGATCTACGGCGACGAGCCGTCCGCCCAGCTGATCGCCGACTTCGACCTGATGGTGATGAACACGTTCCGCATCGAGGGGTGACGACCGGCTCAATAGACCGGGACCGCCGGCGCCGGCGCCTTCGCCGCCCTCGTCCGCACGCGACAGCCCGGATTCGACGGCGGAACTCGGCGTCTGACCGTGAGGTTGCCGTTCGGCATCCTGACTGGACTCGCGCCGAGGGCGATGGACCAGTCGGCCGTCGTGTCCGCGATGCGTCGCACCGATGACCCGCGGCGGTGCGGCGGGTCAGGCGTCGAGCGGGTCGTCGTCCAGTTGGGCGATCGGGACGTTCTCCTGTTCGGCCCAGTCCAGGGCCGCGATGATGCGGTCGGCCGGGAACGGGCGGCGGCGGGTCGTCATGACGAGCAGGTAGGCGCGGTCCGGCAGGAACGCGTTGCCGGCCGCGGCCGCGGCGAGGTCGGCCTGCAACTGGTGGGCGGCCCGCACCGCGTCGTCCATCGTGCGCGCCGGCAGCATCAGCAGGAAGTCGTCGTCGGACAGGCGGGTGAGCCGGTCGGTGTCGCGCAGCACCCGGGTCAGCACCGCCAGCAGGCCCTCGTTGCGCAGCGCGCCGGTGCGCCGGCCGGTCTGCTCCGGCAGCCGGTGCGGCGCGGGCACCCGCACGCCCAGCAACGCCACCGGCAGCGTGCCGGACGCCTCCCCGGCCCAGCGGCGGATCTCGTCCGCTCCGGCCGGTGCCGTCCGGTCCGCCGCCCCGGCCTGCCGGCGCAGCGCGGTCAGCTCGGTCCCGGTCCGCTCCGCGTGCGCGATCAGCAGCGCGGCGAGCGCGTCCGCGCGGCTCTCCCCGGCACCGGCGGGCACATCCCGCACGTAGGACAGCACGTCGGAGAACGCGGCCCGCGCGTCCGGGGACAGCCGGCCGGCGAACGCGGCCTGGATCTCGAGCGCCTTGTGCAGCGCGTCGTCGCGGCGCAGACTCCACCGGCCGTCGAAGAGCCGGCCCGCCTCCAGCGTCGCGGCGGTGCCGTCGACCTCCTCGCGGTCGTGCGCCGACAGCAGCGCGCCGAACCGGGGCGTGAGGACCAGGACCGTCCACTCCCGCGCGTACGCCTCGTCGGGGTTCAGCGTGACCAGGTGCGCCCCGGCCGGCAGCGGGCCCGTCTGATCGCCGACCAGGCCGACGACGGTGACCGCGGCCCGCTCCGCTATCCGCTCGTAGACCTGCCGCTCCCGGGTGAAGTAGGGCAGCCGCTGGAACAGCGCCACAACCAGCATCGGGCCGTCCTCGGCCGCGGCCAGCGCCGCGCGTTCGATCGCGTGC
The DNA here is from genome assembly GCF_030811575.1 of Catenuloplanes nepalensis. Taxonomy (GTDB): domain Bacteria; phylum Actinomycetota; class Actinomycetes; order Mycobacteriales; family Micromonosporaceae; genus Catenuloplanes; species Catenuloplanes nepalensis. The sequence goes on from NZ_JAUSRA010000001.1 coordinate 2,807,783, forward strand.
GAGACGGTGACCAGGGCCGACTTGGTGAAGAGTTTCGCGTTCCGGGGAGCGGGCACAGCGGCAGCCTAGAGAAGACCGATGGTTGCCGCAGTGCGAGCAGTCCGTACCCCCGGCGGAATCCTCGTGTCCTATGATCCGGCCGTGCTGTCCCGTCTGTTCCGCCGCGGCCCGCGCCCGGCACCGCCCGTCATCGACGCCGACCGGGCCATGGATGATCTCGTGCTGCGCGCCGCCCGCGACACCGCCCACCGGACCGGCGATTGGACCGCGCTGCGCGACGTGGTCGCCGAGACCGGCACCGACTGGGAACGCCGCACGTTCCGGCTCCGCGTGCTCGGCGAGGACGCGTCGACCGCGGAGGGCGCCTGGCTCGACGACTGGCAGGAGCGCGAGCCGGACGACCCGGCCGCGGCCCTGATCTACGCGGAGGCGCTGGACCGCCGCGCCGGCAAGGCCCGTGGTGGCGCGTCCGCCCGCAACACCACGCGCGAGCAGTTCGCCGAGTTCCAGGCGCTCTCCGCGCAGTCCGTCGCGGCCGGCCGCCGCGCGCTCGACCTGGCCGGCCCGGACGATCCCAGCCCGCTGATCCTGCTGCTCAACGGCGCGTTCGCGGCCCGCACCGCGGACACGCCCGAGTTCGATGCGCAGGTCGCGGAGGCGCTGCGGCGCTCCCCGTACCACTTCGAACTGCACCTGACCCTGGTCAGTCTGTACTGCGAGAAGTGGTTCGGGTCGCACTCCCGCATGTTCGAGGCGGCCCGCACCGTGGCCGCTGCCGCGCCCGACGGCGCGAACGCGGTGATGCTGCCGTACCTGGCCCACTTCGAGTATGCGATGCGCGAGTTCGGCTGGGACCGGCGCGACAAGCACTCGCTCGCCGCCGCCGCCGACTACTTCCGCCGCCCGGAGGTTCAGGACGAACTGGACACCTGGGCGGCGAAGTGGCAGGCCGGCGCGCCGCACCCGCCCGGCCGCGCGATGACCTGCCGGCACTGGCTCGCGCTCGCCGCCTTCCTCGGCCGCCGCAAGGACCTGGCCCGCGCCACGTTCGACGAGATCGGCACCTACCACGGCGCCACGGTCGCCTGGGGCTACTTCCTTCCCGGCGCCGGCAGCGGCTTCCTGGCCGCCTGGGAATGGGCACACGACTAGAGCCTGTATCGAAGTGGGGGCCGGAGCGAGGCGAGGTCCAGGTGTCGTCTGGGTGCGCGGCGCGGAAGCCCTCATACCGGTGTTGTATGTGGGCTTTTGCGCCGTGCGGCCAGGCGGCGCCTGGGCCACGCCGCAGCCCGTCTCCCACTTCGATACAGGCTCTAGAGCTGGGAAGGCGAACCGCCGAGAATCAAACCCTCGAAGGACAGCCGCACGCCGAAGATCAAACCCTCGAAGGACATCTTCCCGCTTCCGGCGTGGTGCGGCCCGCATGCTCCCGCGGGCAAACCCGCGGCGGCCTCCGCCGCCGCTCCGGTCGCCGCGTCGGAGCCGTCGACGTCGCTGGTCATCAAAACCCACGCGGCCCCGCCACCGCTCATCGACTGTGCCGCGCCGCCGGAAGCGTCTCCCGCGCCGCCGGAAGCGTCTCCCGCGCCGCCGGAAGCGTCAGGCGTCCGTGGCGGTGTGGTGGCCGAGGCGGCGGTTGAGCGCGCCGGTCGCGCGGACCACGGTGGCGCGGGGGAGTACCCGGGCCGCGAGTGTCTGGATGCGGTGCAGGGGGCGGCCGGGGTACGAGTTGAGCCGCCCGCACGCGAAGTCGTCGAGCGTCCTCGCGGCCACCCGTTCCGGGGAGTCGGTGACGCGCGGGTCCATCGTCGCGGTGGTGCCGTCGAAGAAGCCGGTGTCGGTCGCGCCCGGGTGCGCGGCCATCACCCGGACGCCGCTGTCCCGGACCTCGTGCGCGAACGCCTCGGTGAAGGACAGCACGAACGCCTTCGTCGCCGCGTAACCGGCTTGATACGGGAGCGGCTGGAACGCGGCGGTGGACGCGACGTTGATGATGCCGCCGCGGCCGCGTGCCACCATCCGCGCGCCGATCTCGTAGGTGAGCGCCATCGTCCCGTGGATGTTGAGGTCGACGGCCTGCCGGTGCGGCCCGTACGGACGGTCCAGGAACGGGCCGACCGGCCCGATGCCGGCGTTGTTGACCAGCAGGTCGACGACGATGCCGCGGGTCTCCAGCTCCCGGACCGCCGCCGCGGGCCCGTCCGGCGTGCTGAGGTCCGCGACGAGCGTGTGCACGCCGACCGGGTGCCGTTCCCGGATCTCCGCCGCGAGCGCGGCCAGCGGCCCGGGGGAGCGGGCCAGCAGGACGACGTGCGCGCCGCGCCGGGCGAGCTCGTGCGCGTACGCCCGGCCGATGCCCCTGGACGCGCCGGTGACCAGCGCGGTGATTCCTCGGTAGTCCATCCCGATTCCTTTCGAGCCTCGAAGTAATTGGACCATAGCATGAACTTCGAGGCTCGAAGCATCGGTACGATGGTCCGCATGGATCTGCTCGCCGTGGTCGCCGCCGCCTTCGAGGCCGAGATGCGGACCACCGTGCGGCTGCACCCGTTCCTCGCCGAGCACCGCCTGACCCCGGCCACCGCGCAGGCGCTGTGGGCGATCGACCCGGCCGAGCCACCGCCGTCGATGAAGGTGATGACCGACCGGCTGCACTGCAACGCGCCCAACCTCACGTTCCTCGCGAACCAGCTGATCGACCGCGGCCTGGTCACCCGGGACACCGACCCGGCCGATCGCCGCTCCCGCGTGCTGGCGCTGACCGTGCGCGGCCGGGAGGTCCGCGACGCGCTGATCCGGGCCACACTGGCGATCACGCCCTACGCCGTGCTGGACTCCGACGAACTCGCGCAGCTGAAGGGCTTGCTGAGCCGCGTAATGGACGCGTCCGCCGGGTAAGAGGCTGCGAACCCGCACCGAAAGGATTCGCATGCTGGAGGTCACCGCGCTCGGCTGGGCGCTGACGATCGGCGCCATCGTCGCGCTCCTCGCCATCGACCTGGCGGTCGGCTGGCTCCGCCCACACGCGGTCGGCTTCCGGGAGGCGACGGCCTGGTCGGTCCTCTACATCGTGCTCGCGATCGCGTTCGGCCTGATCTTCGCGCAGGTCGCCGGCTGGGAGTACGGCACCGAGTACTTCGCCGGCTACATCGTGGAGAAGAGCCTGTCGATCGACAACCTCTTCGTCTTCGTCATCATCATCACCACGTTCGCGGTGCCGGTCGAGCACCAGCACAAGGTGCTCACGTTCGGCATCCTGGCCGCGCTCGTGCTGCGCGTCATCTTCATCGCGCTCGGCGCCGCGCTGCTGTCGCTGTTCTCGTTCATGTTCCTGATCTTCGGCCTGGTGTTGATCTGGACCGGGGTCCAGCTGTTCCGGCACCGCGACGAGGACCCGGACGTGGAGGACAACGGCCTGGTCAAGGTGGCCCGCAGGGTGCTGCCGACCACCACCGAGTACCACGACGGCCACCTGTTCGCGCGCGTCGACGGCCGCCGGGTCGCCACGCCGCTGTTCATCGTGCTCATCTCGATCGCCGGCACCGACCTGCTCTTCGCGCTCGACTCGATCCCGGCCGTCTTCGGCGTGACCGAGGAGGCGTACATCGTCTTCGTCGCGAACGCGTTCGCCCTGCTCGGCCTGCGTGCCCTGTTCTTCCTGGTCAAGGGCCTTCTGGACCGCCTGGTCTACCTGTCCGTCGGGCTCGCGGTGATCCTCGTGTTCATCGGCGTCAAGCTGATCCTGCACTGGGCGCACGATCTCAGCGACGCGATTCCCACGGTCTCCACGCCGCTGTCGCTCGCGGTCATCATCGGCGTCCTGACCATCTCGATCGTCGCCAGCCTGATCAAGGTCCGCCGCGACCCGTCCGCGACCGCCCACGCCGGCTCTCTGCGCGTCCGTGGCAACCGCCCGAAGGAGCGGGAAGAGCGATAGAGCGACAAGCCCGACAAGCGACAGGCGATCTTCCCGCTTCCGGCGAGGTGCGGCCCGTCTGCTCCCGCGGGCAAACCCGCGGCGGCCTCCGCCGCCGCTCCGGTCGCCGCGTCGGAGCCGGTTCACCGGTGGTCCCGGAAGAGCGCGCGAGACCCGCGGCCGGCCGATTCCCGGCCGCGGGCCTCGGAGATCGCGCGGCGATGGCGGTGTCACGCCCGCGGGCCGGCCGTCATCGCTCGCGGACGGCGCCGCGTGCGTTGGCCGGCGTGGCCGGTCTCCCGGGCCATCACGCGGCACCCTGAGGCGGTCACGTGCCGGGTCCCTGGCGGCCCGGCCGGAGTGGTGTGGCCGGGCCGCGGGGTCCCGGCGACCGCCGTGGACCCAGACGAAGAGGAGACGGACGCGGGGACCCCGGTGAGTGCCCGGGTCCCCGCGGCGCAAACGGGGCGATCGGTCAGGCGACCGGTTCCAGCCGGACCACGATCTCCTTGGACGTCGGGGTGTGCGACAGTTCCGCCGTGGAGTCCAGCGGGACCAGCACGTTCGCCTCCGGGAAGTACGCGCCCGCGCACCCGGCCGCGATCGGGTACTCTACCAGCCGGAAGCCGGGCGCGCGCCGTTCCACGCCGTCCTTCCACTCGGACACGATGTCGACCATTGACCCGTCCGCGAGACCGAGCGACGCCAGGTCCTTCGCGTTGACGAACACCACCCGCCGCCCGCCGGAGATGCCCCGGTAACGGTCGTCCAGGCCGTAGATCGTGGTGTTGTACTGGTCGTGGCTGCGCATGGTCTGCAGCATCAGCCGCCCCGGCGGCAGGTGCCGCTCGACGATCCGGTTGACCGTGAAGTGCGCCTTCCCGTCGGCCGTGCGGAACTCGCGGCTGTCCCGCGGCCCGTGCGGCAGCGTGAAGCCCTCCCGCGGCGTCACCTTCGCCTCGTAGTCGTCGAACCCCGGCACGATCTTCGCGATCACCTCGCGGATGGCCGGGTAGGACGCCTCCCACGACGACCACGGAAGCTCGGTGGACAGCGTCGCCTGCGCCAGCCGGGAGATGATGGCCAGTTCGGACAGCAGGTCCGGGGACGCGGGCGCGAGCCGGCCGGTGGACGCGTGCACGGCCGACATCGAGTCCTCGACCGTGACGAACCCGGCCGGGTCCCGCTCGGTGCGGCCCAGGCACGGCAGGATCAGCGAGACCGTGCCGGGCGTGACGTGCGTGCGGTTCAGCTTCGTGGACACGTGCACGGTCATGTCGCAGTTCGCGAGCGCGGCCAGCGTGACGTCGGTGTCCGGGGCCGCGGCGGCGAAGTTGCCGCCGACCGCCATGAAGAACCGCGCCCGCCCGTCGCGCATCGCCCGGATCGCGTCCACCACCGCGTACCCATGGCTGCGTGGCATTTCGATCTTGAACTCGCGCTCGATGTCGTCGACCCACGGCGGCGGGCTCTCGATGATGCCCATGGTCCGGTCGCCCTGCACGTTGCTGTGCCCGCGGACCGGGCACAGGCCGGCGCCCGGCTTGCCGATCATGCCGCGCAGCAGCTGCACGTTGACGACCTCGCGGATCGTCGGCACCGAGTCGGAGCGCTGGGTCAGGCCCATCGCCCAGCAGACGATGGTCGCGTCCGACTCGGCCATCAGCGCGGCGACCCGCTCGATCTGCTCGCGGGTCAGGCCGGTCTGCTCCTCGGTCATCGCCCAGTCGACCGTGGCGCGCGCCTCGGCGTAGGCCTCGAAGCCCGCGGTGTACGAGTCGATGAAGGACCGGTCCGCGTGCGGCAGCAGCAGGTGGCCGAGCGCGGCGAACAGCGGCAGGTCCCCGCCGACCCTGATCTGCAGGTACTCGTCGGCGAGCGAGGTGCCCCTGCCGACCACGCCGTCCGGGGCCTGCGGGTTCTTGAACCGCATCAGCCCGGCCTCGAGCAGCGGGTTGACCGCGACGATGGTGGCGCCGGCCTTCTTCGCCTTCTCCAGCGCGGTCAGCATGCGGGGGTGGTTCGTGCCCGGGTTCTGCCCGACCACGATGATCAGCTTCGCCTGGTGCACGTCCTCGAGCGTGACCGAGCCCTTGCCGATGCCGATCGTCTCCATCAGCGCCACGCCGGAGGACTCGTGGCACATGTTCGAGCAGTCCGGCAGGTTGTTCGTGCCGTACGCGCGGACGAACAACTGGTAGGCGAACGCGGCCTCGTTCGAGGTGCGCCCGCTGGTGTAGAAGACGGACTGGTCCGGCTCGACCGCGTTGAGCTGCGCCCCGATCGTGGCGAACGCGTCGTCCCAGCCGATCGGCTCGTAGTGGTCGCTGTCCGCCCGCTTGATCATCGGGGTGGTGAGCCGGCCCTGCTGGCCGAGCCAGTAGTCGGACCGGCCCGCCAGGTCGGATATGGAGTGTTCCGCGAAGAACTCCGGCGTGATCCGCCGCAGCGTCGCCTCCTCGGCGACCGCCTTCGCGCCGTTCTCACAGAACTCGAAGTGGCTGCGCTTGCCCGGCGCGGGTTCCGGCCACGCGCAGCCCGGACAGTCGAATCCACCGGCCTGGTTCAGCTTGAGCAGCGTGAGCGCGCTGCGGCGCACGCCCATCTGCGCCTGTGCGGCGGCCAGGCCGTGCAGGACGCCGGGCACGCCGGCCGCGGCCTGCTTCGGCGGTGACACCTGGAGATCGCGATCTCCGACGTCGTCGGTGGGAGCGTTCTTGGCCATGGGTGAGACCTTATGCCGGAAGAGATCCTTTTCGCACTAGTCGACCCTTCACATTCGAGCGAGGGTACGGGCCAGGAACTCCACGCTTCGCCGCACCTGCGCGCCCAGGTCCGCGTCGCCGAACAGGTGGTTCGCGCCCGGCACCAGTCCCAGCTCCACCGGCGCCCCGGCCGCGCGCAGCGCCTCGGCCAGCTCCACGCTCTGCCGGTAGCCGACCACCACGTCCTCCTCGCCGTGCAGCAGCAGCATCGGCGGCGCGTCCGCCCGCACGTGCGTGACCGGGCTCGCCGCCGCCACCTTCGCCGCCGCCCGCGTCACCGGCGCGCCGATCAGCAGCGACTCCGGCGAGTCGTCCGCGTCGTGGTCGCCGGTCGCCCGCGGATGCTGGTGCGCCTGCATCGTGGCCAGGTTCGACGGCCCGTACCAGACCACGGCCGCCTGCACGGCCGAGTGCCCCTCGGCGACGCCGACCGTGCCCTCGCTCGTCTCCAGCGCGAGCAGCGACGCCAGCAGCCCACCGGCCGACTCGCCCCACACGCCGGCCCGCTCCGGGTCGATGCCCAGCTCCGCCGCGTAGAAGCGCAGGTAGCGGATCGCGGACTTGAGATCGTGCAGCGGCGCCGGGAACGCGGCCTCACGGCTCAGCCGGTACGCCGGTAGCGCCACCGCGCAGCCGGCCGCGAGCAGCTGACCCACGTGGTCCTCGCCGGCCAGCCAGTCCGGCGTCACCTTCGGCGAACCGTTCAGCCAGCCGCCGCCGTGGATCCACAGCACCACCGGCACCGGCCCGGCCGCGCCGGCCGGCACCACCAGGTCCAGCAGCAGCGTCCGGTAGCCCTGCTCCTGCGCCACGAACACGTCCCGGTACTCGATCCGGTCACCCCTGCGCTCGCCCGCGGGCGGCGCGCCGAACCGGTCCCTGCCTGCATCAGCCATGACCCGATCCTGCCAGCCGGGGCGCGGCGATTGAACCGGACCGCGCGTCGCGAGCGCGGAGGTGCCGGACGACGCGGAGCTGACCGCGCTGGTCGGCGAGCTGAGCATCAGGAGCCCGGAGTTCGCCCGGATCTGGGCCGGGCACCCGGTGCACGAGACGCCGTGTGATCCGGGTCTCAGGAGCGCACTTCTGGGGTTCTCGCGCATCCAGTTCGCATGACCGAGACGATTGTGTGGCACCACGACCTCAACCGCGCCTACTGGATGGGCTGGGACGGCGGCAGCGGCGGCGACCCGGACGCCGGCCTGCCGATCTACCGCTCCGGCGTCCCGCACGCGCTGCTCAACGGCGTGCTCCGGGTCCGGGACCGGCCGATCGGCGACGCGATCGAGGAGGCCCGGGAACGGCTGGCCGGCGTCCGCTGGATCTGGTGGGCCGGCGCGGACAGCGACCCCGGCACCGCCGAGGCGCTGCTCGCCCACGGCGCGGAACCGGCCGGGGAGGTGCCGATCATGGAGCGTGACCTCACCGACGTCCCGGCGCCGGTGACCGTGCCCGGGCTGACCGTGGCGCGGACCGAGGACCTTGGTGGATACGTGCGCGCCTACGCCGGGCCGAACGGCATCCCGGACGGCGCGCTGGACGTCACCGAGATCGCGGAGAAGGCCTATCACCCGCCGCGCGGCGAACTGGTCCGGCTGGCCGGCGTGGTCGACGGCCGGATCGTGGCCAGCACGTCTGTGCTACTCGGCGACGACGGCGTGGCCGGCCTGTACTGCGTCGCCACGCTCGACGGGTACCGCCGGCGCGGCATCTCCACCGCGCTGACGGTCGAGGCGCTGCGGCTCGCCCAGGCCGCGGGCCATCGCGTGATGACGCTGCAGGCCAGCAGCATGGGCGAGCCGGTCTACCGGAGCGCCGGGTTCCGGACCGTGGACTCCTGGCGGTTCCTCAGGCTGCCGTGATCACTCGAACGAGCACCCCGGGTTCGGCGCGTCCTGCGACAGCGGCGAGCCCGTGGGCAGCACGTACAACACCTCCAGGACCACGGGGGTACGCCCGCGGTTGATGCCGATGTGGACCTCGTCGTCGCCGGCCGGCTCGTAGATGAAGCTGCCCCGCGGGTAGTAGCCGTCCTGCGCGCACGTCGCGTCGAAGTGGCTGAGCGCGCCCTGCTTGACCGTCGCGTAGAGCGCGCCGTCGTGGTAGTGCCAGCCGGTCGCCTGGCCGGCCGGGATGGTGATCTCCCGCAGCACGTAGTCGGTGTCACCGACCGTGCGCTGCGCGATGATCGTGCCGGACACGCCCGGACCCGGCGGCGTCGCCTGCGCCGTCCCTGCCACGCCGAGCGTGGTCGCGGCCACGGCCGCCGCGACCACCGCCGTCCGCCGTACCTGTCGCTGCATGATGCTCCTCGTCGATGCGATCGATGGGACATCCGTTACAGACGGCCCCGATCGACGACGGTTCACCGCAATCTGCGGGCGGCCAGCGCGAGCCAGATGTCGTCCCGCACGAGCAGGATCACCTGGCCACCGGCGAACGACACCGCGACGACCGCGGCGAGCTGAGTGAGGAACCGCATGACGCACCTTCCGACGTGCCGCGGCCTCCCCGCCGCGGTCACGACGAAAGTCACGGACCGTCACGCCCGGAGTCGTCACCATCGGGCGGACACTGTCACGTATCTCCTCCGGGCTACAGGCTGTCCAGGAAGGACCGCAGCCGGGCCGCGATCAGTGTGTGGTCGGCCAGCGACGGGTGCCAGTGACAGCCGCCGTAGTCCAGGCCGGCGCCCGGGTAGTGCCACAGTCGCACCCGGTCGGTGCGTTCGGACACCACCCGCGCGGCCGCCTCCGGAAAGCCGGCCGCGCTGTCCGTGCTGCTCACCACGATGATCGTCCGCTCGCCGTAGCGGGCCCGGAGCGTGTCCAGGAAACCGTGATAGGCCGTCCGGTACGCCTCGGCGAGCGACTCCGGCGTCCACGGCTCGCCCGGGTTGATCGCGGTGGAGAAGTCGTTGATGCCCAGGCCCACGACGACCAGCTGCGGACGCCACGACCGGGGCCGCCGCCACACGTCACCGTCCACCGCGAGCAGCGCCCGCTCGTAGTAGGTGCGATAACTGGTGCCCGGCTCGCCGCCGTTGTAGTTGCGCACCATGCCGCGCCCGGAGAACGCGTTCAGCTGGTAGTCGGCGCCGAGCGCGCGGGCGGTCAGCGCGCCGAAGCTGCGGTCCGCGTTCGTGGTCCGGTGCACCTCGTCGCCGGTGCAGTCCCGGGTCGCGGACTCGTTGCCGTAACCCGCGGTGTACGAGTCGCCGATGAGCTCGATCTGCCGCGGGCGCGCGGGCGGGGCCGGCAGGATCGCGCCGCCGTCCACCGGCACGAAACCACCGAACGCGCCGGACGTCCACGGGCTCTCGGTGCGCTTGACCAGCCGTACCGTGTGCGTCCCGGGCGTCAGGCCGGTCACCCTGTGCGTGATCGCGCCCGGCTTCACCAGCGTCGCCACCGTGACCCCGTCCACCGCGAGGTCGTAGTCGTTGTCCGCGTCGTCCAGCACGATCCCGACGCCGGTCCCGCGGAACCGGCCCTCGAAGTACACGCCCGGCCAGCTGTACCGCACCGCGGCGCCGTCCGCGACGATCCGCCCGGCCGTGTGCGCGGTCCGGGTCGCCTGCGTGGGCGGCGCCGGCGTGACCAGTAGCGCGGCGGCCAGCAACGGCCGCACCACAAAATCGACAATCATAAATCTGGAGGGTACGCCGTACCGGCCGCTGACGCTCTCGACCTCAACCGCGGTGCAGCTCTTGGCGTGCCGTCATGACCACACCGGACCCGGACGCGACCACCCACCCCGCCGAGATCGCGGCGATCGAGCACGTGCTGGCCACGGTCGAGCACGCGCAGAACAACGAGCTGCCCGACGAGTTCCTCGCCCTCTTCCGCGACGACGCCGTCTGGACCACCGGAACCGCCGGGCCGTCACCGGTGCTGGAGCAGATCGGGTACCTACTGCACGTACCCGTGATGCCGTGGTGGGGTCTTGCGGGGTTGCGGCTTCGGGCGACGGTGCGGAAAGGGGCCGGGGCGCATGGCAGGATGATCGGGTGAAGACGGCGGTCGGGGTCCTGGTGGTGCTGCTCAGCGGCGGTTTCGCGGCGCCCGCGCCGGAGGCCGTGTGCGCGGTGACCGATGACCGGCTCGCGGAGTTGTCCGGGCTGGCGGCCACGCCGGACGGTGGGTTCGTGACGGTCAACGACGGCGCGGACGATCCGGCGGCGCGACGGATCTTCTTCCTCGACGCGCGTTGCGAGGTCGAGCGTGAGGTGCGGTATCCGTCGGAGCCGCGCGACACCGAGGACGTCGCGCTCGCGCCGGACGGGACCGTCTGGGTCGCGGACATCGGCGACAACGGCAGCGTGCGGGAGACGATCGGGCTGTGGCGGCTGGATCCGGGGGCGGACGAGCCGGTGCCGGTGCGGTACACCTATCCGGACGGGGCGCGGGACGCGGAGGCGTTGCTGCTGGACGGGGACGGGACGCCGATCATCGTCACCAAGGACCCGTTCGCGGCCGGGCTCTACACGGCGGCGGGACCGGACGGCGGGGCGCTGCGCGAGGCCGGGTCGTTCCGGATCCCGGACTCGCAGACGGCCAACCCGTTCGGCTTCGCCGGGCGTTACGTGGTGACCGGCGGCGCGGTGTCGCCGGACGGGACGCGCGTGGTGCTGCGCACCTACGCGGACGCGTTCGAGTTCCTGGTCACCGACGGTGACGTCATCAAGAGCATCACCGGGGGTACGGCCGAGACGATCCCGCTGCCGGACGAGCCGCAGGGGGAGGCGATCACCTACGGCTCGGACGGGACGTCGCTGCTCACGATCTCCGAGGGCGCCGGGCCGGAGATCCTCCGCTACGCCTCGGTGATCCCGGCGCCGGTCCCGTCACCGGAGCCCGCACCGGCGGCGGAGAACGGCACGCCGCTGACCGCGGCCGGTGACCGGCCCGGCGGGATCAGCCCGGCCGGGATCGCGGTGACCGCCGGCGCCGGCGCGCTGGTGCTCGCCGCGCTCACCTTCGGCCTCCTGCGCCGCTTCCGGCGCCGCTGACCTTGACCAGGTCGTCCACGTAGCGCACGTCCACCGTGGCCGCCGCAAGCCCGGTCCGCCGCGATCTGGCGTGGTCCGCCAGGATGTGCCGTGATTGGCGTGGTCCGCCGCGATGCGCCGCGATCTGGCGTGGTCCGCCGCGATCTGGCGTGGTCTGGCGTGGTCCGGGCGGGCCGGCGTGAGCCGTGGTGGGGCGTCCGGGCCGGACGCCCCACCACCGGCGTGCTCAGGCGCGGGCCGGGCGGCGGACCAGCAGCAGACCCAGGGCGATCATGGTGACCGCCAGGAACAGGTGCAGCCAGTTGTCCGCGTCGTTCAGCGGCACGAAGTTCGCCGCGGTGTCGTGGCCGATGACCAGGCCGTAGAGCCACAGCACCAGGTAGGTGGCGCCGCCGACGACCAGGAACAGCCGGGCGCCGTTGACCGTGCGGGCCAGCGCCAGCCCGGCGGCGCCGTAGAGCAGGTGCACGATGTTGTGCAGGATGGACACCTGGAACAGGCCGAGCAGCAGCGCGTCGGACTCGTGCCCGGCGAACTGCATCGTGTCGTAGTTCGTGGTGACGCCCGGTATGAACCCGGCGACGCCGACGAGCAGGAAGACGACCGCGTAGACGAGCGCGGCGGTGCGGATGGGGGACCGGGTGGCCGCGGTCGCCGAGTGGCTTGTCATCGTATTTACCTCCATCGAGAGGTGGGCCGTGTGCCCGGTCGATGTGGAGGTAAACGTGGGTCATGTCAGCGCGTGACCGTACCGCGACGCGAGCCCGTCCAGATCCGGCGTGCCGAACTCGTGCCGCAGGTCCGCGAACCGGGCCGGCTTGTCCGCGCCGAACCGGGCGATCGAGGCGGCGAAGGACGCGGCCGAGTTGAAGACCGGCGGCGTCTTCTTGCTGTGGAACTTGTCCGCGTACATGACCAGCCGCTCCTCCGCGCTCTCCGCCAGGTAGTCGGCCGGCGGCAACGGCAGCTGCTGGGCGAGCACGTCCTCGCGGGTGATCCCGACGCCGGTGTGGTGCGCGCAGATGCGGCACAGCGCGTCCGGCAGCCCTTCGGCGAGCAGCAGTTCCCGGCCGAGCAGGCCGTGCCGGACGTACTCCCGGCCCTTGATCCGGCCGTTCTCGTCGTAGAGCCGGTAGACGCCGATGTCGTGCAGCAGCGCACCGGCCCGCACCAGACCGTGATCGAGGCCCGCGCCGCCGGGCCCGTCCAGCAGCTGCTCCGCGATCGCACAGACGATCTCGCAGTGCGTCCACACCAGATCGAACGCCTCCGGGTTCGGCGCGTGCCGTTCGTGCAGGTCCCGGATCTGCCGGTCACTCGGAATGATCACGCCCCATTGTCCAGGAGCGGCTTTCCCGAAGCGGGATCAGGGCGTCCCCCAAGTTGCTGGAACGACATGGGGGGACGCCCGGATCACGGGTGCGGGTGGGCTTGATCTGCCGGACCACGGCGAACCTTGCAGGGAGGAGCGCCAGCGACGACCGGTGCCCGCGGGAGCACTCGGAACTCAACCCCGCCGGAAGCGGGAAAGCATGATCTTGATCTTGGTCTTGATCTTGATCTGTCAGGGGCCGTCGATGCCGAAGATGGTGTGTTCGAGCGTGTCCGCGTGCAGCGCGACCTGGTAGCAGCGGGCCGCCAGCTGCTGGGCGGACGTGCCGATCAGCGGCGTGAACGACTGCGTGACCACCTGTGGCACGCCGGTCGGGCCAGCGACCAGCGCGACCCGGCCGTATCCGGGACGACCGGCCGCGGCCAGCAGCGTCTCCGGCGTGATCAGCGGCGAGGTCGGGCCGACGTCGGCCTCCATGCCGCACAGCGTGACGCCCTCGGAGAACGGGTCGACGCTGTCGACCAGGAAGACCTGCACCACGTGGGTACGCCCGCCGGGCAGCGGCACGGTCACGTCGAGGTGCTCGTCGTGCTCGGCCCAGCCGGCGCCGAGACGATCCGCGACCGCGGGGAAGCGCTGCCGCAGCCGGCCGATGCGACCGCCCAGGACCGCGGCGGGCGGCAGGCCGGAGTCCGTGCCCGCGACCGGGAGCGCGGCGTCGGTCAGCAGCCACGCCCTGATCAGGTCGTCCAGCCCGACGTCGGACTCGCGGCCCTCCTCCAGGAAGTCGACCGCGCGCTGCAGCGTGACCGGGCGGCCCCACCCGGCGACCAGCGGATGCCCGCCGAGCGCGGCCCGCCACGCCGGGGCGTACGCGCCGACGTAACACGCCCCGAAGATCACCAGCCGGAGACCGCCGGAGACCGCGCCGGTGTCGATGTCGCCGGGCGAGACGAGCACGCCGTCGCAGGTCTCCAGGCGCCCGTCCGCGCCACCGTGCGAACTCCAGTAGATCCCGGCCGGCACCAGCCCATCGAGGCCGCGGCCGGTGACCGCGTCCAGCAGATCCTCGCGCGTCGCCTGCCGGTCCACCACCACGGTGTACCCCGCGCCGCGCAGCACCGCCACGTCGTCGTCGATCTCGGCCAGCTCCGCCGCCATCATGCCCGGATCCTGCGTGCCGGCCGTCTTGTATCCGAACAGGAACAGGAACGCCTTGCCGTCGCCGATGCCGGAGCCGGTCGGCGCGTGCACCTCGCGTGCGTCCGGGTCGTCGCTGCGCGCGCCCTCGGTCCAGTGCTTCGGGCCCGGCTTCCGTTCCGCCCAGGCCGCGGGCACGAAGACCTCGCTCATCAGAAGTCGTCCCGTTCGGAGTGCTGCTTCTCCAGAGCGTCCGCGGTGGTGGCCAGCGCGCGCAGCGGCAGTGCGAACTCGTCCGGGTCCAGCGTGGCCAGCGGCGCCTGGTGGATCAGGAAGTAGTCGCCGTCGGAGTCGGTGGCGAGCGCGCCGACCGCGAAGTCCGCGTTCTTGCGCAGGGCGGCCCGCGGCGCCATCTCGTCCGCCTTGCAGACGAAGCTGCGGAACTCGGCCCAGTCCTGCTCAGAGTAGGTGAAACGGGTCACCGAGACCTGCTGGGTGCGCCCCGACTCGTACTTCCAGACCAGGGCGAACCCGTCCTCCTCGTCGCTGACCAACGTGTACGCGGTACGCGCGTGTTCGGCAATCTCGTGCCATGTCGGCATGGTGATGATCCTGTCGTGCGGTGATCGGAAACGGCGCAGCCTAACCCGCCGCGATCCACACCGGACGATCACCACCCCAGCGTGCCCGGCCCGCCCTTGAACGGCCCCACGATCCCGTCCGTGATCCACCCGCCGTAGAAGTCACCGTCCTGCGCACGCACCGGCTCGTCGCCGACCCGGCACTCGTCGACGCGGCTCGGATAGAACGCGAGCGCGCCGATCAGCGCGGCGTAGGCCGGGGAGGGCTCCTCGTAGGACCACGCCGCCCGCGCCACCCGGGATCCCGGCGTGACCAGGTCCCAGTAGGTGGCGAGACCCTTGAACTCGCAGAACGTGCGGTGATCCGGGTCCGCTTGGAGGAGCCCGTCGGTGACGTCGGCGCGCGGCACGTAGTAGACCGGCGGATGCGACGTCTCCAGCACCCGCCGGCAGTTCACGCTCTCCGCGACCAGCACCCCGCCGTGCCGCACCACGACACGCGCGGCCGTCCGCTCCAGCCGCGGCGGCCGCGGATAATCCCACACCGACTCCATGCCGCCCATTCTCCTCCGCCCGGCTGCACCGAAAACCCTCCAAACGCAGATTTTCCCACTCCCGGCGTGGCGTGGCCCGTTGCTCCCGCGGGGGCTGAGCTGGTTCCGGGGGCGACCCCGGACCCCCATCTTCCCGCTTCCGGCGGGCGGTGCGCCGGCCGAGTTCTTCCGGTCAGGCCAGCCAGGGCTCGATCAGGGCGGGGTCGGCGACGAAGGCGGTGACGCGGTCGCGGTCCGCCGGGGTGAGCGGGAGCCGGCGGAGGTTCTCGCCCCACTGCGGCACCCGCTCCGGTTCGCCGAGCGCGGTCGACAGCTCGATCAGCGCGGCCAGGGCCATCGCGCGTTCGACGGCCGGGGCGGTGTCGCCGTGGCGGCGCAGGCCCGAGTTGAGGGCGCGGAAGGCGGCGCGGTCGTCGAGTTTGAACTCGCGCAGGATGCGGGCGTTGTCGAGCGCCTTCGCGAGGCCGGTGAGCTGCTTCGATCCGCCGTACTCCAGGCCTTGCGGCTCGTCTCGGCGGATGAAGACGATCGAGTTGCCGGACGGGTCCATGACGGTGAACCGGGAGGCGCCGGCGCGGAACCGGGTGACCCGCGGCAGGCCCGTGGCGAGGACCTTGCCGTAGGCGTCGCGCATCGCGGCGGTGAAGTGTGCGTGGTAGGGCGCGATCGCGTCCACCATCACCAGGCATCCGCCGGTCTCCTCCCGCGCCGGATCGACGCCGTCCGGCCCGCGTCCGTAGTGGAGTTCGAACCCGCTCAACCGGAAGGCCAGATAGAGGTACGGCTTGCGTTGCTCCCAGGTGACCGTGAAGCCCATCGCGCGCCAGAAGGCCAGCGTCTCCTCCGGCGCGTAACAGGACAGCAGCGGCACGAGCGTCTCGTTCGGCTCGATCGTTTCGTCGGTCATCGTCGGCACCTCGCCGGGCGAAGGGATTCGATGCGACCGAGTGTCGCCGAATCGGGATCGCGGCGCACATGAGACGGTACGAAAGCGGCAAATCGTCAGCCGACCGGGCGGGGCAGGATGATCGGGCTGGGGTGGGGCAGCAGGCGCAGTGCGGCCTCGGACAGTGGGGTCAGCAGGTGCTCGAGGCGGCTGATGCCGGCCGTGCCGAGCGCCTGCCACGGCGCGGCGGCCAGCGCGTCGGTCTGGCGTTCGACGGTGTCGCGGGCGGCGTGCGCGGCCTCGGTCGCCACGCCCGCCGCGAGCCAGCCGCGATCGGTGAGGCGGGCGGCCGCGGCGTCCCACTGCGCGTCGGTCCAGCCGCGGGCCGGTTGCAGCACCTCCCGGGAACTGTCCAGGGATGCCCGCCAGACCAGCGACTCCGCGCCGTCGAGGCCGGCGACCAGCAGCGCGGCCACGTGGCCGTCGCCGCGGTGCTCACGCAGCAGCGTCGCCGCCTGCCACAGCGTGCCGATCGGGTCCTCGGGCCAGGGCAGGTCCGCGTTCGCGGCGGCGAGCGGCCGGCCGGCGAGTGGCGCGGCGGAGGCGGCCCGCCGCAGCAACACGGCCGCCTCGGCGAGGCCGTCGCCCGGCGTGCCCGCGGACGCCGTGACCGCCTCCGGCGTGACGGTGGACGGCGTGCCCATGAACGGCGCGCCTGTGGACGGCGTTGCGGCGGAGGGTGCGGCTGTGGACGGCGTAACCGCGGCGGCTGCGGCCGCGGACTCCGCGTTCGGCGACGGCGCGACCGCGGACAGTGCGGCGCGGGCGCCGTCGAGGCGTGCGGCCAGGGCGGCGGCGGGCGCGGCGCGGTTCCAGACGTCCGGGAGCGCCCGCCGTACCATGGTCGGCGCGAAGCCGAAGAAGGTCGCCTCCACCGGCCCGGCACCGACCGCGCCCAGCGGTGCGGCGCGGCCCGCGAAATAGCCGCGCCAGAAGCCGCGCAGCCCGGCCGCCTCGAAGGCGGCGCGCGCGGCCGGCGTGAAGTAGGTGACGGCGTGCACGGGTTCGACGAGCGTCCACATCCGGCGAGCGATATCCATCCATGCATTGGCCGTCACGGAGATCGCGATGTCAACCGTCCGCAGAAGGTGACACAACCTGGCACCTTTCGCTGAGACGCTCGTCCCCGAAGAAGGAGAGCCACACCGGCTCATTCGCAGATTCGGAGACGCACATGCTCACTGGCCTGGACCCGCTCGCCTGGCTGGGAATCCTCATCGCGACCGTCGTCAGCGGCGCGCTCGGCGGTCTCTACTTCGCGCTGCTCGTGCCGAAGTACTACGCGATCGCGCTGGGCCGGCAGAACGCCGAGGCGCCGAAGCCGACCGCGGTGTCGAATCTCGGCCCGCTCGTCTGCACCCTGGTCACCGTCATCACGTCCGCGGTGCTGATCCGTTCGCTGGACATCACCACGATCGGCGCGGCCGTCGCCTTCGGCCTCCTGGTCGGCGTGGGCTACCTGGCCGCGATGACCTTCCAGATCGCGATCAACCCCAACTTCCCCAGACCGCTGCTGTACGGCGTGATCAACGCCCCGTTCTTCGTCGTCACCAGCACGGCCAGCAGCGTGATCATCGCGCTCCTGCGCTGAGCGCTCCTGTGCTGAGCGCTCCTGTGCTGAGCGCTCCTGTGCTGAGCGCTCCTGTGCTGAGCGCTCCTGTGCTGAGCGCTCCTGTGCTGAGCGCTCCTGTGCTGAGCGCTCCTGTGCTGAGCGCTCCTGTGCTGAGCGCTCCTGTGCTGAGCGCTCCTGTGCTGAGCGCTCCTGTGCTGAGCGCTCCTGTGCTGAGCGCTCCTGTGCTGAGCGCTCCTGTGCTGAGCGCTCCTGTGCTGAGCGCTCCTGTGCTGAGCGCTCCTGTGCTGAGCGCTCCTGTGCTGAGCGCTCCTGTGCTGAGCGCTCCTGTGCTGAGCGCTCCTGTGCTGAGCGCTCCTGTGCTGAGCGCTCCTGTGCTGAGCGCTCCTGTGCTGAGCGCTCCTGTGCTGAGCGCTCCTGTGCTCCTGTGCTGAGCGCTCCTGTGCTGAGCGCTCCTGTGCTGAGCGCTCCTGCGCTGAGCGCTCCCGCACCGAGTGGGCGGCGCGCGCGGCCGTTGAGGCCTATTCAGCGAGGGCGAGCCGACGCCGTGTCGCCGCAGGCCAGCGCTGTCGGCGCGCAACGCGCTGAATAGCCCTCGTCAGTGGTTCTTGGCGGCGGTCCGGCGGCCGCGGGCGCCGAGCGGGACCTCGGCCGGGTCGACCGCCGCGGCCGTCAGGTTCTTGTAGCCGTAACCGTGCGTGTCCAGCCACTCGACCGCGAGGAGTTCGCCGCGGGTGGCGGTCACGTCCAGATCCTCGTCATCCGCCGCCTCGATCAGGTAGCGGAACGTGAAGAACGGGCGGGCGGCCACGTCGTACGCCAGGTAACCCTCGGGCGTGTACGACGTGTTCAGGAAGTCGTGGTCGGCGGCGGAGGCGAGCAGCGTCTCCCGCTGCCCGGGGCTCAGACTGTCGAAGGCGCCACGCACGGTCACCCTGATTCCACGGCTCATGCCGGCCACGCTATCCCGCGCCCGGGCCGCGGAGCACGCGAATTACACCGGTCCGGTGGACGAGGGTGGGTGCGGAGAAAGCGTAGGCTGTCCGGGTTCGTCGGGAGGAGTCTCGTCGGGAGGAGACTCGTTCGGGAGGAGACCAGTGGTGAAGCAGGCGTCGCGGCTCAGGAGCGTCCGGTACGACATCCGTGGGCCGGTGTTGCGCCGCGCCCAGGAGCTGGAGGCGGCCGGACACCGGATCTTGAAGCTGAACCTCGGCAACCCGGCGCCGTGGGGCCTGAACACCCCCGACCCGATCATGGCGGACGTGGTGCAGAACCTCGGCGCGGCCCAGGGCTACAGCGACGCGCGCGGCATCTACTCCGCACGGGTCGCGGTCGCGCAGTACTACCAGTCGCGCGGCGTGACCGAGGTGCAGCCGGACGACGTGATGCTCGGCAACGGCGTCTCCGAGTTGATCGTGATGACCATGCAGGCGCTGCTGGACACCGGCGACGAGGTGCTGGTGCCGAGCCCGGACTACCCGCTCTGGACCGGTGCGGTCACGCTCTGCGGCGGGCGTCCGGTGCACTACCGGTGCGACGAGGGCCAGGGCTGGCTGCCGGACCTGGAGCACATGGCCGCGCAGATCACGCCGAACACCCGGGCCATGGTGATCATCAACCCGAACAACCCGACCGGCGCGGTCTACTCCAAGGACGTGCTGCTCGGCATGCTGGACCTGGCCCGGCGGCACGGGCTGCTGGTCCTCGCGGACGAGATCTACGACAAGATCATCTTTGACGGCGCGGTGCACCACACCGCGGCCGCGCTCGCCCCGGACGTACCCGTGATCAGCATGGGTGGCCTCTCCAAGACCTATCGCGCCGCGGGCTTCCGGTCCGGCTGGCTCGCGATGAGCGGGTTCACCGCGCGCGACACCGAGTACGTCGACGGCCTGCAACTCCTCGCGAACATGCGGCTGTGCCCGAACGTGCCGGCGCAGCACGCGGTGCAGACCGCACTCGGCGGGTACCAGAGCATCGAGCGGCTGATCGAGCCCGGCGGCCGCCTCCACGAGCAGCGCACCCACGCGTGGCAGGCCATCACCGCGATCCCGGGCGTCGACTGCGTGCGGCCGGACGGCGCGCTTTACCTCTTCGCCCGGCTCGACCCGGCCGTGCACAAGATCCGCGACGATGAGCAGCTGATAATCGACCTCCTCGAACAGCAGCACCTTCTGCTCTCGCACGGCACCGGCTTCAACCTGGACACACCGGACCACATCCGGATGGTCTTCCTCGCCCCGACCGACGTGCTCGACGACGCGGTCGGCCGGCTGGGTGCGTTCCTCTCCACCTACCACCAGTAGGTCTGCTGGAGCCGGTATCGACGTGGGAGACGGGCTCCAGCTCTGCTGGTAGACGGAGGGTCGTGGAACGCGTACCCGTGGCGCGCCGCGAACTCGCCCGTCACCTGGCGCCTTCGATCGCCACGCCGCAGCGCCTGCGAATCTCCACGCCCGGGAATGTAGCGGTCGCCACCGACATTCCTGGCTGGATCGCACCGGGACGGGTATGACATGAGGCATGTATGTGATTCGTGAGAAGTTCTTCTCCATCGGCGACGACTTCGACGTGCTCGACGCGAACGGCGCCAAGGTCCTGCACGTCGACGGCAAGGTGCTCAGCCTGCGCGGCAAGGTGGTGATCGAGGACCTGTCCGGCGAGGAGGTCGCCAGCGTCCACCGCCACCTGGTCGCGCTGCGCCCCACCTACGAGATCCGGATCGGCGGCGAGAAGGCGGCCGAGATCAAGAAGAAGCTCTTCACGCCGTTCCGCGAGAAGTTCACCATCGACGTCCCCGGCCCCGACGACCTGGAGATGAAGGGCGACCTGCTCGACCACGAGTACGTCATCGAGCGTGGCGGCAGCCGCGTCGCCGAGGTCTCCAAGCGCTGGCTGACCATCCGCGACACCTACGCGGTCGAGGTCGCGCCGGGCGAGAACCCGCTGCTCGTCATCGGTGCGGTCCTCGCGCTCGACCTGGCGCTGGAGCGCGAGGAGAAGAAGAAGGAAAAGAAGGAAGACAAGGACTGAGACTCTCCCACCCTCCGGCGTGGCCGCTCCCGCGGGCACCGGTGGGGGTGGGTGGTCGGTGCGGCAGCTGGGCTTCCTGTCCGATCCGTGTGGTCACCACGAAGAGCCCGGGGCGGGTGCGGGCAGGGGCCCGCACCCGCTGACCCCGCGCGAACGCGAAGTGCTGGTCCTCGTCGGCCGCGTCCTGTCCGATCAGGACGCCGGCCGCGCACCGTCGCCCGCCGAAGGCACGGTGAAGACCCACGTCAGCGCCATTCCGCTCCGGCTCGGCCTGACCAGCCGCGTAGAGGCCGCGATCCTGGCGTACGAGGCAGGCCCGGCCGGCTCCTGACCACACGTACCCCCGCGGGGTGTGAAAGATCTTGCACTGCAACGCATCCCGGACCTAAGGTCACTGCTCGTGCAAACGACACCGATCGCCATTCCCGGCGTCGCCGGCTGGGTCTCCGTCACCGTTCCGGTCCTCGGCCGCCCGGCCGTCACCGTCAACGGGATGCCCGCCCAGCGCATGCAGGGCGGCGATTTCATGCTGCCCGGCGCGGGCGGTGCCCCGATCCTGGTCAAGGTGAAGCGCGGGCCGGTCGACCCGTTCCCCAGCATCCAGACCTACTACGGGAGATACCCCACCGGCCCGGCGCTCCCCGGCCACCTGAAGGCGTTCGCCGTCCTGCCCATCCTCCTCGTCCCGCTGGGCGGCCTGCTGCTCGGCGCCATCGTCGCGCTGCCGGCCTTCCTGGCCAACATGACCGTCAGCCGCACCACCCTCAGCAACGGCCGCAAGCTCGCCGCCATGGCCGCCATCGACCTCGGTGCCCTCCTCACCTTCATCCTCATCGTCGCCGGCATCGTCGCCCTCGCCTCCCTCGCCGGATAGCCACACCCGGCCACCGGCGAGATGCGACGCGGCCGGCGCGGCACCCCCGACGTCCGCGAAGAACAGTGCACGGGCCAGATCCCTTTCAGATGAACCTTTTCCGCTTCCGGCGTGGTGCGGCCCGCGTGCTCCCGCGGGCACCGGTCGAATTCCACTTAACCTAAGTTGATCTTGACCCGAGGCCGGCGCGGCGGCAGCGCGCCGGCCTGCGGAAATCCTTTCCGCCGCATCCCGCGGTGGACAGTCGAAGGCGGGCACGTGGTGCGCGAACGCGCAGGTCAAAGACCATGATCAACTTCGGCTGAGTGGCATTGGGCACCGGTCGGCCGCAGGCGGCCTCCCTGCAGGTCCCAGCCCACTCACCACAACCCGAGCCCCGCCCGGCCCGGCCCAGCCCGCCCGGCCCGGCCCAGCCCGCCCGGCCCGGCCCAGCCCGCCCGGCCCGGCCCAGCCCGCCCGGCCCGGCCCAGCCCGGCCCGCCCGGCCCGGCCCGCCCAGCCCGGCCCAGCCCGCCCGGCCCGGCCCGGCCGGCCCGGCCCGGCCAACGCTCCCACCAGAGCCCGCAGGCCCAAGCCGGACCCGGCACGCTCCTCCTTGTAGAACCGGTAGGCATCCTCGCGCTCGGAAACTCCGTAGAAAACGACCGGCATGTTCATCACCTGCGTCGCGCGGCTCAGTGGGTCGATACCGGCGCCTGAGTGATCAATCAGTGGAGCAAAAGATAGGTCAACTAGCGAAGTTGACCTATCTTTTGCTCCACTGATTGATCACTCAGGGCTGGTGGGGAGCCCGTCCACCGAGATCTGTCACGCAGGCACGACAAAATATGGCGAAATTTCGGGCGCGCAGCGCCCGGCTGGCGCGGTGGCCGGCTGGCGCAGCGCCCGGCTTGCGCGGTGGCCGGCTGGCGCGGTGGCCGGCTGGCGCAGCGCCCGGCTTGCGCGGTGGCCGGCTGGCGCGGTGGCCGGCTGGCGCAGCGCCCGGCTTGCGCGGTGGCCGGCTGGCGCGGTGGCCGGCTGGCGCAGCGCCCGGCTTGCGCGGTGGCCGGCTGGCGCGGTGGCCGGCTGGCGCAGCGCCCGGCTTGCGCG
Organism: Catenuloplanes nepalensis; assembly: GCF_030811575.1. Classification (GTDB taxonomy): domain Bacteria; phylum Actinomycetota; class Actinomycetes; order Mycobacteriales; family Micromonosporaceae; genus Catenuloplanes; species Catenuloplanes nepalensis. Next base: position 2,830,594 of record NZ_JAUSRA010000001.1, read on the forward strand.
GTGGCCGGCTGGCGCAGCGCCCGGCTGGCGCGGTGGCCGGCTGGTGGAGTGCCGGGCTTGCGCGGTGTAGGTCGCGTGGTCACCGGTGCGGACCTTCGGGCCCGGTAGCTCGCTGGGGCTGGTGCGGGGGTTCGGGTTGCGTGGTGGCTGGCTCGTGGGGCGCTCGGGGTGCGCGGTGGATGGGGCGAGGCCCCGGGTTGTGGGGGTTTGCGGGAGTGGCGGCGGACTTTGTGGGGAGGCCGCCTGCGGCTGACCGGTGCCACTTAGCCCAAGTCGAGTTGGACCCGAGGCCGGCCCGGCGGCAGCGCGCCTGCCTGCGGAAATCCTTTCGCCGCATCCGGCGGCGGACAGTTGAAGGCGGGTACGTGGTGTGTGAACGCGCAGGTCAACCACGATGATCAACTTAGGCTAAGTGGCCTTGGGCGCCGGTCGGCCGCGGGCGGCCCTCCCTTTCGGATTCGCGGTGGTCACCACGAGCCCGAGCGGCTCCGTTACTGCTCGGAGTGGGTGGGCACGGGAAAATGCCGGTGGGTGGGGTGCTGGCCCCGATGAGCACGCACGGCCCGGCGGGAGTTCGGCCGGACCGTCCGCTCCTGTCCGAACGTGGTCGCGGCTTCCCGTGGATGACCGGTAGCGAGGTGAAGTGAGCGGTCCGGCATCACCTGGCGCGCAAGCTTCTGCCGGCGTGAGATCGGCGGGCCGGGTGGGTCAGCCGGCGACGATGAGGGGTGGCACCGTGCGCAGGGCCGGCGCGACCACCAGTGCCACGCGGGTGCCGTCCGAGCCGGGAAGGACGTCGTGGTGGTCGATCGGGCCGCCGGGGGAGGGCCAGGTCCAGTCGCCGGGCCGGACCGCGGCGGTCAGCGGGGTCGCGCCGTCGCGGACGTCTATCAGGGCGCGGATCAGGTCGGCGTCGTTGCGCCAGCCGGTGTCGCCGAGCAGCTCGGTGACCGCGTCGCCGACGTGCCGGTGCCGGTCCTGGGCGTCGACGGCCGGGTCCAGCAGGGCCAGGCACAGCGCGCGCATCGCGGCGCCGCGCCACCGGACCGGCTGCTGGTCACCGCTCGCCGTGGGGCCGGCCCGCCGGGCCAGGGCCTTCCCGATCCGGACCAGCGGGCCGGACCGCCACGCCAGGTAGCGTTCCGCGAGGTCGTCCCGGCCGTCGGCCGGACCGGCAGAATCCGGAGCGGCGACGGCGACGCGGACAGCGGCCACCTCCGCCCGCAGCGCGGCCGACTCGGCTCGCAGGCCGGCCAGCTCGGCCCGCACGGCGGCTGATTCGGCTCGCAGCGTGGCCAGCTCGGCTTGTGCGGTGGCTGATTCGGCTCGCAGCGTGGCCAGCTCGGCTTGTGCGGTGGCTGATTCGGCTCGCAGCGTGGCCAGCTCGGCTTGTGCGGTGGCTGATTCGGCTCGCAGCGTGGCCAGCTCGGTGCGGTGGGTGGCCGCCTCGGTGCGCAGTGCCGTCAGGTCCGTGCGCAGCTCGCGGTGGCGGTTCGCGCGCACCTGCTTTCCGATCCGCATGATCCCGGACCCTACCAGTCGATATTCGGGTGCTCCCGGACGTACCCGCGGATGGCAATTAAAAAGGGGTTGTGCGTGTTGCGTGGGGTCACTAACGTGTATTCCAGCACCGAGCGAGGCTGCGAATGACCCGGGCCGTTCAAAGAGATCCGGGCCGCTCAGAGAGATTCAGTCGCTCAAAGAGAGCCATACCGCTAGAGAGATGAGGTGACCGGTGATGATGCGGACGAACCCCGACCTGATGTGGCAGGCACTGCAGAGTCCCGTAGCCGTGGTCGAGCGACCCAGTTCATCACTCCGAGGTCATGGCGTCTTCGGCGGCTCGCAGTGCTGGTGCGGCCTGGGGTAGGGATACCCCGGCATCTCGCGCCGCCTGCGTCCGCAACCGGACCGGGCGGCTTTTCAGTGTCTTCCTGCGGGTGTAGCTCAATTGGTGGAGCAACGGTCTCCAAAGCCGTGAGTCGCAGGTTCGAATCCTGTCACCCGTGCGTTTGCCGTGCGCATTTATTGCGTGCGGAATGGTCATTGATAATTCCACAGCGGATGGTTTTTCATGCGGTTGTAGCACAACGGCAGTGCGGCTGCTTGCCATGCAGCAGACCGGGGTTCGACTCCCCGTAACCGCTCTCGACAGCACTTCGGGAACAGGACACACGAAGGGAGGATCCGGTGGACGTGCTGGTGCTGAACGCCGACCTCGGCCCGTTGCACCGGGTCAGTCTCCGCCACGCGGTGCGGATGCTGGTGCGCCGCGTGGCGGAGGTTCACGAGTCGCAGCCCGACTCGCAGATCGGCGTGTGGCCGGTCCCGACCGTGGTGCGGCTGGTCTCCTACGTGGTGACCCGCTGGCGCCACTCGCGCGGCCCTGCCTGGTCCCGGGCCGGCGTGCTGGTCCGGGACGGGCGGCGCTGCGCCTACTGCGGCGGTCACGCCTCGACCATCGACCACGTCATGCCCCGCTCGCGCGGCGGCCGCAACTCGTGGTCCAACACCGTCGCCGCGTGCGGCGGATGCAACCAGCGCAAGGGTGACCGCACGCCGTCCGAGGCGCGCATGCCCCTGCGATTCCGGCCGGCCGCCCCCACCTGGGCGATGCTGGCCAGCTGATCTCCCGGGCCGCCGGTTCAGGCGGCGGCCCGGGAGACCGGCGGTGCGGGCTGGTGCAACCGGCAGCACACCCGGCTCTGACCCGGACTATGGAGGTTCGAATCCTCCGCCCGCAGCGCACCACAGCACTACCGCAGACGGGCCGGCCGCCCGGCCGCCCCTCATAAGGGCGGATTGCCCGGTTCGACACCGGGGTCTGCGACGGAGAGTTGGCCGAGCGGTCCAAGGCGGCGGTTTGCTACACCGCAGCAGGGGTGCACGCCTCTGCCGAGGGTTCGAATCCCTCACTCTCCTCCACGCCTCTGTAGCTCAGCGGATAGAGCGCCGGCCTACGAAGCCGGATGCGGAAGTTCGATTCTTCCCAGAGGCACACAAATCCACGGGATGTGGCGCAGCTTGGTCAGCGCACCGGTCTGGGGGGCCGGGGGTCGCCGGTTCGAATCCGGCCATCCCGACGAGGGCGCCCGAGGGCGCTCGCATGGAGACGCCAGCCGACTGGCGCCGGCCACCGTCTCGAAAACGGTCGGGGGTGACACCCGTGGGCGTTCGACTCGCCCCGTCTCCGCTTCGTTCCGATAGCTCAGCTGGGAGAGTGCCGCCTCGACACGGCGGAGGTCGCCGGTTCGAACCCGGCTCGGAGCACGTTTCGCGGTATGCCCGTATGGCTCAGCGGAAGAGCGCCGCTTTCACACAGCGGAGGTCCCAGGTTCGATCCCTGGTGCGGGCACGGTGGCCGTAGCTCAGGTGGCAGAGCACTTGTTCCGCCGGAGGCGGACGAGCGGGCTCAGCGTGGATCCAGAGGTCGTCCGGTTCGAGTCCGGCCGGTCACCCTTCGTACGACCATCCGCTGTGGACATCCGTTCGCGTGCCGGCCGGCGTTTCCGATCGTGTCACCGGGCCTCGCGCGATATGGCGCGGCACCGCGGTTGCTGCGGTGCCGTTCCCATGCGCGCGGCGGGTCGGGCGTGCGCCACCCCCTGGGTGCCGCCGGAAAGCGGACACAATCGGTGTGTGAATTCCGTGCCGGCCCGGCCCCGCACCATCGGCGCCCACGGCCCCGGCCGGCTCACCCCGGCGCACGTCGGCGCCGCGGCCGGGATCTCCCCGGCGACCCTCTGCCCGCGGTTCGGCCCCCTAAGATCCAGTCGTGATAGCCCTCAAGTCCAAGCAAGAGATCACCGAACTGCTGACCATGTGCGCGAACGCGGCCGACGCCGACGCCTGGGCGAACTGCTTCACCGAGGACGGCGTGCTCCGCGAACCGAGCGGCACGTTCGTGGCGCGCACCCGCTTCGGTGTCGGCCTGCCCGCGGGCGCCCGGCGGCACTTCCTGTCCGGCATCACGATGGACGTCGACGGCGACACCGCCCACAGCCGCTGCTCATTCCAGATCGTCGTCACCCCGCCGGACGGCCCGAGCGTGATCGCCCGGGTGGGCGAGTACCGCGACCGGCTGCGGCGGGCCGGCCGCGGGTGGCTGATCTCGGAGCGGATCGTCGTGATCGACGGCGACGAACAGCCGTACGAGGGCGCCGGCGACTTCGCGGAGTCCGCACTGACCCCGATGGAGCCGGTCTCCGTGAAGGGCGGCCCCGGCACGTACAAGGTGACGGTGCCCGCCGGCCCTCTGTGGAACAACGATCACGCGCAGCGGGTCGGCCCGATGATCGCCGCAGCGCATTTCGGCCGCTTCACCGGCCAGTGGCGGACGATGGTCCCGGGCGTGATGAGCGTGGTGGAGATCGAACTGACCGGCACGCCGACCGGAGACGCCGAGTTCACCATGGACGTCCCCGCCGGCCCGATCTGGAACCACGAGGATGCCAAGGAGAAGTGCCCGGCGGTCTGCGCCAGCTACGGCGGCACCTGGAACGGCCACTGGACCACCGTCGTCCCCGGCCGCTTCAGCGTCGCCGGCTGCACCTTCAGAATTTAGAGCCTGTATCGAAGTGGGGGCGGAGCGAGGCGGTTCCGCGAAACCCATGACACCGTCGTCTTCATCAGGAGGTTTCGGGCGCGGAATGCCCGGGTCCATACCGTCACTGCGCACGAGGCGGCCGACCACGCCGTCCGCCTGTGAGCGGCAAAAGGTCGGCCCCGGCGAACGATTGCCGCTCAGAGGATAGTCTTCCGGCGATCTGCCGCATGATATTCGGTAAGACACCACCTCAACCGCATCGATGGGTACGGTCAGCGCCGTTCACCGCTGCGCCGGACGGATGACGGTACCGCCCGGCGCGCGGTCAGTGCGGCACGTCGGAGAGACGGATGACAGGCAGAGTGTGACAGCTGATCCGCATCGGGACGCTCGTGCCATGCTCCGCTGTCTCGTGCACCGCCGCCACCGGATAGCGCAGGTGCAGCTCGGGCGCGCTCGTCCAACGCGGTGTCGTCGGCCGGCAGATCCTCCTCCCCGCTGCGGGCCACCGGGCCGGCGCCGGGCGATGCCGTGGGAGGTTCCGCCGCCGTGGGCGACCGGCCGCAGGCGCTGAGTGCCGCGGTCGTCACCACGCTCGAGAGCGCCGTGAGCGTCCGGCGGCGGGTGGAGAGACGTGATTCTGCAACTTCTTTCATCAATGCCTCCGGGTACGGGAATCAGCCGATCGGCGAGCAACCGCACGTCAGGAACTCGGTGGCGCAGCCGCGCCGTACGTGACTCGGTATTGCCCCGGGCCGGCCGGCCACCGAGCCGGATATTGCGCCAACAACGACGGGAATTGCGGAGCCGTCGCGCCGGCCCCGGTTCGGCACCGGGGCGGGGCTTGCGGCGAAAAGGGGACGTTCCGGAACACTTCAGGCCTTCGGTGGGCGTGCCGATGGGGAAGGCATGACGAGCAGGGGCGGCCGCGCCGGTTATCTGGCGGGGCTGGCGGTGCTGACCGGGATGTACTACGCGTGGCCGGCGTGGCGGGTGGAGTGGTGGGCGCTGATCGGGCTGTGCGGGGCCGGTGGGATCGTCGCCGGGGTCTGGGTGAACCGGCCGAGGCGGCGGCTGCCGTGGTTGCTGATCGCGGCGGCGCTGCTCGTCTTCGTCACCGGGGACACGATCAACAACACCTATCTGGCGCTACGGATCGAGCCGCCGTATCCGGGCGTAGCGGACGTGCTGTACCTGTTGGTCTACCTGCTGCTGGGCGCCGGGCTGATGCTGCTCGCCCGGGCCCGTGCCGGCGACGACGGCCGGGCCGCGCTGCTGGACGCACTGGTGCCGACGGTCAGCTTCGGGCTGCTCACCTGGGTGTACCTGGTAACGCCGTACACGCGCGCGACCGACCTGAGCGCGGTGGAGAAGACGCTCTCCGTCGCGTACCCCGTGTGTGATGTCCTTGCCCTTGGTCTCCTGCTCCGGCTGCTGGCCCTGCCGGGGCGCAAGCCGGTGCCGGTCACGCTGCTGACCGCGGCGGTGCTCGGGCTGCTCTTCTCCGACATCGTCTTCATCCTCGGCCGGCTCGACGCGACCTGGACGGCCGGCGGGCCGGTCGACCTGGGCTGGATCGTGATGTACGGCTGTGCCGGCCTGGCCGCGCTGGACCCGTCGATGACCACGGTGGCCGACCGGCCGGCAGCCGAGCCGGACCTCGGGCCGCGGGCCGCGTTCCGGCGGCTGGCGCTGCTCACGGCGGCGTCGCTGATCGGGCCGGCCGTCCTGCTGACGCAGTACCTGCACGGTGAGGTGGTCGACGCGCCGGTCATCGCGGCCGCGGCCGCACTGATGTTCGTGCTGGTCATGGCGCGGGTGCACGGGCTGATGACGGAGCGGATGGAGCTGGCCGCGGAGGTGAGCCGGCGGCAGGGCGAGGCGTACTTCCGCACGCTCATCCAGAGCGCGTCCGACGTGATCCTGATCGTCGGCGACGACGGCGAGATCCGGTACGCCAGCCCGTCCGCGGCCGTGCTGCTCGGCTACCCCGACCTGACCGGGATGCCGCTGCTCGGGATCATCGCGGACACCCACCATGACGTGCTGCGCGCCGACCCGCTGCCGGAGAGCGCGGACCTGACCGCGGTCCGCGCCGACCGGTGCCTGCTGCAGGTCGAGTGCGCGATCCGCGACCTGCGCGCCGACCCGACCGTGCGCGGGCTGGTCCTGACGCTCCGCGACGTCACCGAGCGGCGCCGGCTGGAGAACGACCTGGCCCACGCGGCGTTCCACGACAGCCTGACCGGGCTGGCGAACCGGGTGCTGTTCCGGGAGCGGCTCGACCAGTCGTACGCGCGGGCCGAGCTGGCCGGCGCCGTGATCGGCGTGCTCTTCGTCGACCTGGACGACTTCAAGGAGGTCAACGACACGCTCGGGCACGCGGTCGGCGACCAGGTGCTGATCAGCGTGGCCGGGCGGATCGAGGCCGCGGTCGGGCCGGGCGACACCGCGGCGCGGATGGGCGGCGACGAGTTCGCGATCCTGGTCGCGGCCTCGGACGGGCCGGACGGGCCGGAGAAGGTGGCCGCGCGGGTGATCGCGGCGTTGCGCTCGCCGGTCGAGGTCAGCGACGGTCTCGGCGGCCGGTTCGCGGCCAGCGGCGCGGCCAGCATCGGGCTGGCCACCAGCGCGGACGCCGGCACGCCCACCGAGCTGCTGCGGCACGCGGACCTCGCGCTCTACCTGGCGAAGGGCGCGGGCAAGGGCGACTGGAAGCGCTACCGGCCGGACCTGCAGACCGCGATGATCGAACGGTCCGCGCTGCGGCAGGCCCTGCACGAGGCGGTCGAGCGGGAGCAGTTCGTGCTGCACTACCAGCCGATCGTGGACATGCCGACCGGCGCCGTGGTCGGGCTGGAGGCGCTGGTCCGCTGGCAGCACCCGGAGCGCGGGCTGCTCGGGCCGTACCACTTCATCGAGCTCGCGGAGGAGAGCGGCGCGATCATCGGCATCGGTGGGTGGGCGCTGCGCGAGGCGCTGCACCGGTTCGTCCGGTGGCAGCGCGACGACCCCGGACGCTCGCCGGCGTACGTGAGCGTGAACGTCTCGGCCCGCCAGTTCCGCCGCCCGGACTTCGTCGGCCAGGTCCGCGCCGCGCTGGACGGCGCCGGAGCCCCGCCGCGCGCGCTGCTGCTGGAGATCACCGAGAGCCTGGTGCTGCACGACACCGACCAGGTCCTGGCGGACCTTCGGGAACTACGAACCCTGGGGGTACGGATCGCGATCGACGACTTCGGCACCGGCTACTCGTCGCTGAGCTACCTGCGGCACCTCCCGGTCGACGTGCTCAAGATCGACAAGTCGTTCATCGACGACATCGTGAACGACGACCGGCAGGCCGCGCTGGTCACCGCGATCGTCACGCTCGCCCGCGACCTCGGCCTGACCGTGGTGGCCGAGGGCATCGAGCACCCCGGCCAGCGCGCCACGCTGAACGGCATGGGCTGCCCGTACGGCCAGGGCTATCTCTTCTCCCGGCCGGTCCCGCCGGAGGAGATCCCGGGCACGGTCGCGGCCGCGGCGCGAACCGGATGACGCCGGGCTCCACCGATCCGCGCGCGGTGGTTGACGCGGCCCACGCCGATCGTTCAAAGTCGATTCCTGCGGCGACCGTTGGCCGCGCTGGTCACGATGCCGGTGACGGCGCCGGGGCAATCCGTCGATTCCTGCGGCGATGACGTCCGTGGTGGAGGACGAGGTGACGTGCGCGAAACCCGGCGAGACGAGACGGAGCTGGTCGTCGCGGCGCGAGCCGGGGACCGGCGGGCGCTCGACGAGCTGATCGCCGCGCACCTGCCGCTGGTCTACACGATCGTCCGGCGCGCGCTGGACGGCCGGCCGGACGTCGACGACGTGGTGCAGGACGTCATGATCCGGGCGGTCCGGAGGCTGCCGTCGCTGCGCGATCCGGCGAGCTTCCGGCTCTGGCTGACCTCGATCGTGGTACGCCGGATCGGCACCCACCTCGCCCGCACCGGCCGGGCCGGCGCGCGGACGGCCGCGCTGGACGAGGCCGCGGACACGCCGGACGCCGCGTTCGAGGGCGCGGCGCTGCTGCGCGCGGAGCTGTCCGGCCAGCGCCGCGCGGCCCGGCGGGCGAGCCGTTGGCTGGACCCGGACGACCGTGCGCTGCTGCCCCTGTGGTGGCTGGAGACCGCGGAGGAGCTGAACCGCGCGGACGTCGCGGCCGCGCTCGACGTGAGCGTCGCGCACGCCGGCGTGCGCGTGCAACGGCTGCGCGAACGGCTCGCGGCGAGCCGGGCGCTGGTCGCGGCGCTGGACGCCCGGCCGAGGTGCATGCGGCTGGAGGCGGCGCTCGCGGGCTGGGACGGCGTGCCCGGCCCGCTGTGGCGCAAGCGGGCCACGCGGCACACGCGGGACTGCCCGGTCTGCACGGCAGCCGCGCGTTCGCTGGTCCCGGCCGAGCGGCTGTTCCCGGCGCTGGTACTGCTCCCGGTCCCGGCCGGCCTGGCCGCGACCGTGCTGGCCAAGCTCGCCTCCGGCGCCACGGCCTCGGCGGCAGCCGCGGCTGGCGGCTCGGCGACCGTGGCTGGCGGCACGGCCGCGGCTGCCGGACCTGCGGCTGCCGGGGCTGCGGGTGCCGGGGCTGCCGGGAGCATGGGCGCCGGGGGTGCGAGTGGTGGGCAGGCGGCTGCCGCCGTGGGCGCCGGGGGTGCGGGTGGTGGGCAGGCGGCTGCCGCCGTGGGCGCCGGGGGTGCGGGTGCCGGGCATGTCGCCACGACCGCGACGGCCGGAGGCACCGCGACCGGGGCCACCGGCGTGCTGACCGTCATCAGCCAGGCGGTCGTCGCGCACCCAGTCGTCGCCGCCCTGACCGCGGGCGTCCTCGCGGCCGGCCTCACGGCCGGCGCGGTCGAGGTGACGTCCCCCGGCCGGACCGGCGCTGACGCGCCGACCGCTCAGGCCGCACCCGGCGCCGCCGCACCTCCGGGCGCGCCCGCTTCCGGCGGGCCGGCCGCTTCCGGACGGCCGCCCGCTTCCGGAGAGCCGGCCGCCGCCGGTGTTCCGCTCGGCCCGGTGTCGCTGGAGTCCGCGAACGCGCCCGGCACGTTCGCCGCGGTCGCCCGCAGCGAGGGCGTGCTGGCCCCGGCAGGTCCCGGAAGCGCCGAGGCGGTGCGTACGCAGGCGACGTTCGAGGCGCTCGCCGGGCTCGCCGACCCGGCCTGCGTCACGTTCCGGTTCTCCGACGGGCGGTTCCTGCGGCACTCGTCGTGGCGGCTGGTGCTGCACATCCGGGACCGCACCGAGCTCTTCCGCGGCGACGCCACGTTCTGCCCGCGCCCCGGACCGGCGCCGGGCACGATCGCGCTGGAGTCGCAGAACTACCCCGGGTACTTCCTGCGCCATCGCGGCGATCAACTGTGGGTCGACCGCTCCGACAGCAGCGACACGTTCCGCGCCGACGCCGCGTTCCTGGTCCGCACGCCGCTGTCGGAGTGACGCCACCGCCGCGCCATGCGGCGCCGCGCTGCTGCCGCCGCCGCGTTGCCGCCGCCGCGCTGCCGCCGCGCTGCCGCCGCCGCGCTGCCGAAGCGCTGCCACCACCGCGTGATGCCGCTCGCCGGCCGTGCGACGCCCCTCGCTGTGCCGTGCGACGCTGCGCGTCGCACGGCGTACCCCGCGGATCGTTGGTTCTGGGGTGTCTGCCCGGCGTCGTGAGTCCTCGGGGCGGGCTCCGGCCCGGCCCGCTTCACGGCGTCCAGGTGACCGGCAGGCTCTTCATGCCGAAGATGTCCGCGGTCTCCGGGCGCAGCACGGCCGGGCCGGCCTGGCGGAGCCTGGGGAAGCGGTCGAGGAGCGCGCCGAACGCGACCCGCATCTCCACCCGGGCCAGCTGCTGGCCCAGGCACTGGTGGATGCCGTGGCCGAAGGCCAGGTGCCCGCCGTCCTGCCGGGCCACGTCGAGCGTGCCCGGCGAGTCGAAGCGCTCCGGGTCGTGGTTGGCCGTGTGGTACGACAGCACGAGCGTGGTGCCGGCCTCGATCGTCTGGCCGCCCAGCTCGACGTCCTCCAGCGCGGTCCGCATGAACGTCTTCGCCACGGTCAGGTAGCGCAGCAGTTCCTCGACGCCGCGGTCCGGGTCGGCGCGCAGCGCGGCCAGCTGTGCCGGGTTCTCCAGCAGCGCGTACGTGCCGAGCGACAGCATGTTGGTGGTGGTGTCCAGCCCGGCCGCGAGCAGCAGCAGGCTCATGCCGCGCAGTTCCTCGTCGCTCAGGTCGCCGGTGGTCAGCTCGCTGAGGATGTCGTCGGTCGGGTGCGCGCGCTTCGCCGCGACCAGCTCGTCCAGGTAGTCCGTGGTCGCGGTGTACGCCGCGATCAGCTCCTCCTCGGTGACCTCGCCACTCATGAACGCCTCGACCTGCTCCTGGAAGCGGCCCCGGTCCGCGTACGGCACGCCGAGCAGCTCGCAGATCACGATCGCCGGGATCGGCTTGGCGAACGCGGTCACCAGGTCGGCCGGCGGCCCGGTCCGCTCCATCGCGTCCAGGCAGTCCGCGGTGACCTGCTCGACGCGTTCGGTCAGCAGCCGCATCCGCCGCACCGTGAACCGGCCCTGCAGCCGTTTCCGGTAGTACCCGTGCTCGGGCTCGTCGGTCAGCAGGAACTCGCCCGGCGGTGCCGCCGGGACGGTGAAGTCGCCGACGTTCAGCAGGTCCTTGCGCGCGCTGAACCGTGGGTCGGTCAGCACCGCCCGGACCAGGTCGAACCCGGTGACCAGCCAGCCGGGCCTGCCGTGGGAGTGGGTGAACCGGCTGATCGGGCCGTGCCGGCGGGCCTCGGTCAGCTCGGGCGGCGGGTCGAACGGGCAGCCGGCCGGGCGGGCCGCCGGCATCGCGGCGACGGTGTGCACGGACTCGCTCATGGCGATCCCCCAACTCGCGATATGACGCGTTCGCAGATAGGGAAACGCTATGGCGTGCGTGCAAATCGAGTCAATGTGTTCAGTGGCGAATCAGCTGGTCCGAGCGGAGAAATCGGTGCAATGACGGTGCGGCCGAACGCAATGTCTCGTTGCAATGGCCGAGGTTGAAGGCAACACTGGTGGCATGCCAGGAGGACGGTTGACCCCGCAGGAGCGCCGGAGTATCGCGGCCGGGCTCGACGATCGGCTCACCTACGCCGAGATCGCCCGGCGGCTCGGCCGTCCCACGTCGACGATCAGCCGGGAGGTCGCCCGCAACGGCGGTCCCGGCCGCTACCGTCCACAGTGGGCGCAACGGGCGACTGCCCGGCGCGCGCGGCGCGGCACGCCCGTGTCCCCGGCGGCGGCCACCGCGCCCGGCGACGAGGCGGTGGAGCGGATCGTCGAGACGGCGGTCCGGTCCGGCCTGCCGAGGATCACCGCGCGCGTCCACGTCGACCTGCTGATGGCCGAGGACGGCCGGCGCACCGCCGCGGAACTGACCCGCCGGCTCGGCGTCAGCCCCGCGTCCGTCTCCGCGTCGGTCAACTTCCTGATCGACAACGGGTATGTCCGGCGGGAGCGCGACCCGCGGCGGCGCCGCGACGTCTACGTCGTCGACGACGACGCGTGGTACCGATCCGTCGTGATCAGCGCGATGCAGACCATCGACGCGGCACGGGCCGCGACGGCCGCGGCGGACGCGCTCGGCCCCGGGAGTCCGGTGCGGGATCGGCTGTGCAGAGTGGGCACGTTCCTGGAGCGGGTGATGACGGACAGCATGGCGTCGGCCGACCGCTGGCGCCCGCTTCTGACGTGACGCATGCAACATCGAGAAACGTCATGATGTAGTGGTGTGGGCACCGATGGTCACGGGTATCGTCGGGATCATGCTGGAACTATCCGCGATCTCCGATGCCGCGGAGCACGTCAGCGGCATCTGTTTCAAGACCGGGCCACCACGGCGAGTCGGCGTCGAACTCGAATGGACAGTGCACCACGCGGCGTCACCGTCGTCGCCGCTCACCACCGAACATCTGCGTGACGCTCTCGGGCCCTACGCGCCCGGCACGCTCGGCAACCCCGCCCCCGCGCAGGATCTCCCCGGCGGCGGCACCGTCACGGTCGAACCGGGCGGACAGGTCGAGCTCTCCTCCGCACCGGCCGCATCGCTCGCCGGCCTCTACGACTCCGTCGAAGCGGGCCGCGCCGAACTCACCGCCCACCTCGCCCGCGCCGGGCTGAGACTCGGCGGCACCGGCCTCGATCCCCACCGTCCACCGCGCCGGCTGCTGCACACGCCCCGGTACGGCGCGATGCAGCGCCTCTTCGACCGGCGCGGCGAGCACGGGCGGATCATGATGTGCAGTACCGCCGGCCTCCAGGTCTGCCTGGACGCGGGCCGGCCCGGCGACGTGGCCCGGCGCTGGGCCGCGGTGCACGAGTTCGGGCCGCCGCTGCTGGCCGCGTTCGCCACCTCCCGGTTCCGGGCCGGCCGGGACACCGGCTGGGCCTGCGGCCGGATGGCGACCTGGTACGGCATGGAACCCGGCCTCACCCGCCCGGTCGGCACCGGCGCCGACCCGGCCGCGACCTGGGCGCGGTACGCACTCGCCGCGCCGCTGCTCTGCCTGCGCCGCGACGACGGCGACTGGGACGCCCCGCCCGGCCTCACCTTCGCCGGCTGGATCCGCGGCCGGCTGCCCCGCCCGCCCACGGTCGAGGACCTCGAATATCACCTCGGCACGCTGTTCCCGCCGGTCCGCCCGCGCGGCTACCTGGAGATCCGATACCTGGACGCGCAGCCCGGCGACGAGTGGATCGCACCGGCCGCGGTCCTGACCGCGCTGCTCGACGACGCCGTCCTCGACCGCGCCCGGGACCTGGCCGCACCGGCCCGCGACCGCTGGCAGGAGGCGGCCCGCGAGGGTCTCGCCTGCCCGGCCGTCGGCGCCGCCGCATCCGCCCTGCTCGACCTGGCCTGCCGCAACCTCGACCGCACCGGCCTGCCCGCGCGCCTGCGCGACCGGGTGGCCGCCATCTCCGGGCGGCGTCTGTCCGCCCGACCCGTGAGGAGCCCTGACCGTGAGCCCTGACATACGCCTGTCCGTTGCCGCGGAGTTGGAGCGCACCCGCGCGCGGACCGAGACGCTGACCGAGGCCGTCGACGACACCGACCTGATCCGCCAGCACTCGCCGCTGATGTCGCCGCTGGTCTGGGATCTGGCGCACGTCGGCAACCAGGAGGAGCTGTGGCTGGTCCGCGACGTCGGCGGCCGTGAGCCGGTGCGCCGCGACATCGACGAGCTCTACGACGCGTTCAAGCACCCGCGCCGCGACCGTCCCGCGCTGCCGCTGCTCAACCCGGCCGAGGCCCGTGCGTACGTCCGCCAGGTCCGGGACAAGGCCCTGGACGTGCTCGACTCGGTGCGGATGGACGGCCGCCCGCTGGTCGCGGACGGCTTCGCGTTCGGCATGATCGTCCAGCACGAGCAGCAGCACGACGAGACCATGCTCGCCACCCACCAGCTCCGCACCGGGCCGCCGGTCCTCGCCGAGGACCCGCCCCCGCCCGCGACCGCGAAGATCAAGAACGAGGTGCTGATACCCCCAGGACCGTTCACCATGGGTACGGATGTGGAGCCCTGGGCCCTGGACAACGAACGCCCGGCACACCAGGTGCACGTGCCCGCGTTCTTCATCGACGCGGCCCCGGTCACCAACGCCCGCTACGCCGAGTTCATCGCGGCCGGCGGCTACGACGACCCGCGCTGGTGGGGCGAGGACGGCTGGGCCTACCGCGTGAAGGCCGGCCTGGTCGCGCCCGCGCACTGGAACCCGGACGGCGAGACCTACACCCGGTTCGGCCGCACCGAGCGGATCGTCCCGGACGAGCCGGTCGTGCACGTCTGCTGGTACGAGGCGCGCGCCTTCGCCCGCTGGGCCGGGCGGCGGCTGCCGACCGAGGCCGAGTGGGAGAAGGCGGCCCGCTTCGATCCGGCGACCGGGCGCTCCCGCCGCTTCCCGTGGGGCGACGACCCGCCGGAGGCCCGGCACGCCAACCTCGGCCAGCGGCACCTGCGACCGGCACCGGCCGGCGCCTACCCCGAGGGCGCGTCGCCGCTCGGCGTGCACCAGCTGATCGGCGACGTGTGGGAGTGGACGTCCTCGGACTTCCACGGATATCCCGGGTTCCGCGCGTTTCCGTACCGGGAGTACTCGGAGGTGTTCTTCGGCCCGGACCACAAGGTGCTGCGCGGCGGGTCGTTCGGCACGGACGCGGCCGCCTGCCGGGGCACGTTCCGCAACTGGGACTACCCGATCCGGCGGCAGATCTTCAGCGGCTTCCGGTGCGCGCGCGACGCCCGCCCGGAGGAACTCGCCTGATGTGCCGCCACCTGGCATACCTCGGGCCACCCGTACCGCTGAAGAATCTGCTCTTCGATGCGCCGCACGCGCTGTGCCGTCAGGCGTGGGCGCCGCGCGACATGCGGGGCGGCGGCACGGTCAACGTGGACGGATTCGGCGTCGGCTGGTTCCCGGCCGGCGCCGCCGAACCGGTCCGCTACCGGCGCGCCACCCCGATCTGGTCGGACCCGTCGCTGATGGCCCTGGCCGGGGCGACGACGTCCGGCGCGGTCCTCGCGGCCGTGCGCTCCGCGACCGCCGGCATGCCGGTCACCGAGAGCGCGGCCGCGCCGTTCGCGGAGGGCCCGTGGCTGTTCAGCCACAACGGCCGGGTCACCGGCTGGCCGGACTCGATGACGAAGCTCGCCGAGACGCTGCCGGTCCGCGACCTGCTCACGCTGGACGCACCGACCGACGCCGCGCTGCTCTGGGCACTGGTCCGGCACCGGCTGCGGTCCGGCGCCGGTCCGGGCGCGGCCCTGCGCGACGTGGCCGTCTCCGTGCGCGCCACCGCTCCTGACTCACGGCTCAACCTGCTGCTGACCGACGGCCGCCGGATCGCCGCCACGACACGGGGTCACGCACTGTCCTGTGTGAATCGTCAGCGCGCGGTGACCGTCAGCTCGGAACCGCTCGACGACGACCCCGCCTGGACGGAGGTACCGGACGACCACCTGCTCGAAGCGACCCGATCCACTCTGGACCTGACGCCGCTGGAGGCATCGTGAACCTGGAAACCCATCTCGACGAGCGGGACCTCGCCGCCGCGTTGCGCGCCGACGTCCGCACCGGCCTGACCGCCGCGCGGAAGTGGCTGCCCCCGAAGTGGTTCTACGACGCGCGCGGCAGTGAGCTGTTCGAGGAGATCACCGAGCTGCCCGAGTACTACCCGACCCGGGCCGAGCGCGCGATCCTCCTCGCGCGGGCCGGCGAGATCGCCCGGATCACCGAGGCGAAGACGCTGGTCGAGCTGGGCTCCGGCTCGTCGGAGAAGACCCGGCTGCTGCTCGACGCGCTGCTCGCGCACGGCACGCTCGGCGCGTTCGTGCCACTCGACGTGTCCGCGTCCGCGCTCGCCGACGCGGTCACCCGGCTGGACGCGGCCTACCCGGCGCTGTCCGTGCGCGGCATCGTCGGCGACTACACCCGGCACCTGCACCACCTGCCGGACGGTGGCAGCCGCATGATCGCGTTCCTCGGCGGCACGATCGGCAACCTGCTGCCGGTCGAGCGCGCGGAGTTCCTGGCCGGCGTGCGGGACGTGCTCGACGCGGGGGAGTGGCTGCTGCTCGGCGCGGACCTGGTCAAGGACGTACGGACGCTGCTGCCCGCCTACGACGACGCGGCCGGCGTCACCGCGGACTTCAACCGCAACGTGCTCCGGGTGATCAACCACCATCTGGACGCCGGGTTCGAGCCGGAGCGCTTCGACCACGTGGCGGTCTGGGACGACGGCAACGAGTGGATCGAGATGCGGCTGCGGGCCCAGGAGGCGATGCGCGTACCCGTGCGCGGCCTTGATCTGGTCGTCGACTTCGCGCGCGGCGAGCTGCTGCGGACCGAGATCTCCGCGAAGTTCCGCCCGGAGCGGCTGCGCGACGAGCTGGCGACGGCCGGGTTCCGGCTGCGCCAGCGCTGGACCGACGACGACGGGCTGTTCACGGTCTGCCTCGCGCAGGCGGCCTGACCGCCGCTCACTGCCGCTCACTGCCGTGATCGGGGCGTTCCCCATGTCGCTCCAGCGACGTGGGGGACGCCCCGATCATGTGGCCGGTCAGCGGGCCGCGGCCTGGAGGCGGCGGGCCTCGTCGCTTCCGATCCGCGTCTCCGCGTGGCAGAACGCGTTCTGGCAGCGCACCACGTACTTGGAGCGTACCGGGATCAGTGGGATGAAGAACAGGCTGAACTTGGTGACCTCGCGGACCAGCAGCAGGCTGCCGGCCTGACCGCAGACTCGGCAGGC
The DNA here is from genome assembly GCF_030811575.1 of Catenuloplanes nepalensis. Lineage (GTDB taxonomy): Bacteria > Actinomycetota > Actinomycetes > Mycobacteriales > Micromonosporaceae > Catenuloplanes > Catenuloplanes nepalensis. Next base: position 2,847,436 of record NZ_JAUSRA010000001.1, read on the forward strand.
GTCCGGCACCCAGCCGAGCGACTCGGCCTTGGTCCGGAAGCCGAAGATCAGAAACACGGGGGAGCGCTCCAGAGGGTCGAGGGCCCTGACACGATCGAGTGTGTCAGGGCCGGGCGAATGGGTCGGTCCGGGCGGCTCAGTTCGGGCCGGTCGGGCCGGTGAAGTCGGTCCGGAGCGCGCGGTCGTTCTCGTCCCGCGTCCGGTCCACGTCCTCGATGCCCGCGTCGTTGCCGGTGGGGTCGTCGGTCTGGCCGTCCGCCGGCGAGGTCGCGACCGCGGCGGCCAGCTCGGACAGCGGCAGCCGCTCCTCGTCCCGCCAGACGCCGTCCGGCTTCTCTCCTGCGCTCGTCATGCGGCCATCCCTCCGTCGTTCCTGCCGTGCTTCGCCCGGTCGGCGTACCCGTCGTCACCGTCCGCAAACACGCGTGTGGAACCCGCACGTCTGGGTAGACCGCAGACATGTCCGACAACACCTACCCGCAGCCCGTCTCCGACCCGGAGTCCGAGGGCCTGCCCGATATCGCCGACGACGACTCCACCGCCCGGGACGACGTGGCCACCGGCCGCGAGGCCGACGGCCCCGACCCGGCCGCGCTGCCGCTGGACCGCGACGACCGGCCGCTCGCCGTCGACCACTTCGGGACCACGCCGGAGGAAGCCCGCCAGGGCGAGTCGCTCGACCTGAAGATCGGTCGTGAGGTGCGTGACCCCGCGCTCGACGAGGCCGCCATCAGGGCGGACACCCGCCCGTCACCGACCTCGGCGGAGTCGTTCGACCCGGACGCGGCCGGCACCGACGTGGACGTGGTCGACCCCGACACGTCGCTCGACGACGGCGGCCCGGTCGACCCGCACCTGGACTCCAAGGTCTCGATGTACGACACCGGCATCGGTGACCGCCCGGTCGGCCGGCTCGTCGAACCGGACGAAGGCCTCGAGCAGGACCGCGAATCGCAGTCGATCGCCTACGACGCCGGCGCGGCCGGTGGCGGCGCGACCGCGGAGGAGTTGGCGATTCACCCGGTTCCGGACCGCTGAAGCGGCAAAATGATCAGATGAGCGTCAGTCTCGACGAGTTCGTCGCCTCCGACTCGTACCAGGCCGTGCTGCACGACGTGCTGTCCCGGTGCGGCCTGCCGCTGCACAGCGGCCCCGAGCCGGCGGTCCTCGGCGAACTCCTCAGGCAGGACCTCGAGGCGGCCGGCGTCGGCGTGCGCGAGCTCGCCGGCGTCGTCACCGCCAACGGCGCCGAACTGGCCCGGTACGTTCAGCTGAAACTGGTCGCCTACCTCCGCGACCACGAGGGCGACTCGCGCATCGTCACCGAGGACCTCTCACCCGCGTTCCTGGTCGGCCACATCGTCGAGTTCCACCTGCTCGCCAACCGCCCCGACGAGCTCGAACGCTACGTCCGCCGCCTCCGCATCCCCAACGCCCGCCGCTACGCCGCCAAGGTCCGCACCATCTACGACCTGGCCCTCCGCACTGTGTAGTGCCCCCCGCAGCTGATGTGCGTCTCGGTCGTCCCACAGCCGCCAGCTTCGGGCCGGGCCGGGGCCGGGCAGATCAAGAGCTCGATCTTCCCGCTTCCGGCCTGGTGCGGCCCGCATGCTCCCGCGGGCAAACCGCGCGGCGGCCTCCGCCGCCGCTCCGGTCGCCGCGGCGGAGCCGGTGCCGATGCTGGTCACCGAAGACCCGCCGCGGCCTGCGCGGTGGTGCGGTCTCAGGCCGCGGCGGGGGTTTTCGTGGGGCGGAGGGTGAGGACGCGAGGGCCGTCGGGGGTGATGGCGACGGTGTGCTCGGAGTGGGCGGTGCGGGAGCCGTCGGCGGAGCGGATGGTCCAGCCGTCGGCGTCGTAGGTGATCTTGTCGGTGGTGGCGCAGAGCCAGGGCTCGAGGGCGACCGTGAGGCCCGGGGTGAGCTTCATGCCGCGGCCGGCCCGGCCGGTGTTGGACACGTGCGGGTCCTCGTGCATGGTCCGGCCGATGCCGTGGCCGCCGAACTCGGCGTTGACCCGGTAACCGTAGGAGTGCGCGACCTCGCCGATCGCGGCGGAGACGTCGCCGAGCTTCCCGCCGGGCCGTGCGGCCGCGATGGCCGCGTCCAGCGCCACCTCGGTGGCCTCGATCAGCTTCAGGTCGGCCGGGTCGGGCGTGCCGACGACGAACGACAGCGCGGAGTCGGCCACCCATCCGTCGATCCCGACCGCCATGTCGATGCTGAGCAGGTCGCCGTCGGCCAGCACGTAGTCGTGCGGCAGGCCGTGCAGCACCGCGTCGTTCACCGACAGGCACAGCACGTTGCGGAACGGCCCGCGCCCGAACGACGGCGCGTAGTCCCAGTAGCACGACTCCGCGCCGCGCTCCTTGATCCGCCCGCGCGCGTGCCGCTCGATGTCCATCAGGTTGACCCCGACCGCCGCGACCGTCTTCAGCTCGGCCAGCAGCTCGCCGACGAACGTTCCGGTCACCGCCATCCGCTCGATCTCCCCGGCGGACTTCAACTCGATCACGACGATCTCCCTCGCAAATACGGTATTTCTATACCGTCATTTTTATACCACGCCGACCTGGTCGCCGCGACGCCGGCACTTCCCGGAGACGCCGATCACGGGCCTCGCCTGAGCGCGCGGGTGATCGGCACGGGTTCGGCGTCGCCGGCGAGCGGGCCCGCACCGTGTCAGTGTGACGCCGGGCGCCGGAAGACCGCTCATCGGCGTCGCCGCGTGTCTGCCAGGATGGGCGCGTGGATCTCGACTCGGGCGCCGGTCTGCTGCACCGGCTGACGTCATACCTGCCGGATCGCGAGTGGGACGAGCCCGCGGACGATCCGCGCGTGCGGCACGATCTCGCGCCGAACGATCCGGACACGCTCCCGCCGCCGGTGAAGGCGTACCCGCCGGGGCTGCCCGTCACCGCGCTGCCCCGCGACCTCGCCGCGCCGGACGTCGCCGCCACCGCGGTGCTGTCCGGCCGTCCCGGGCCGTCCGCACCGCTGGACGCGGCCCGGCTCGGCCGGATCCTGTTCCTCGGCGCCGGCGTGGTGCGCACCACCGAGCGTAACGGCAGGACGGTGCTGTTCCGCGCGTCCGGCTCGGCCGGTGCCCGGTTCCCGCTGGAGGTCTACGCGGTCACCACCGGCGTCGTCGGCGTCCCGGACGGCGTGCACTGGTACGACCCGGTCGCGCACGCGCTGGTCCAGGTCGGCCCGGCGGCCGGCGGTGCCACCGCGCTCGTGGTCACCGGCGTGCCGTGGCGCACCGGCTGGCGCTACGCCGAGCGCGGCTTCCGGCACCTCTACTGGGACGCCGGCACGCTGCTGTCGCAGCTCGAGGCCGTGGCCGTCAGCGCCGGTCACGCACCCCGGCTGATCACCCGCTTCCCGGACGCCCGGGTTCGGGACCTGGTCGGCGCGGACGGCGTGCACGAGTTCCCGCTCGCGCTGCTCACGGTGGACGGTGGCGTTCCGGCCACCGCACCGGCCGGCCCGGCGGCGCACGGCGAGCTGCCCGAGGTGGAGTTCCCCCTCGTCACCGCGGCCCAGCGGGCCGGCGACTCCGGCTCGCCGGGCGACCCGTGGCCACCCGCACCCCCGATCGAGCCGACACCACGCCCCACCCCGCCGGACACCCAGCCCGAGACGCCGGGCCCGCAGCCCGGGACGCCGGCCGGGAAGGCGGAGACTCCGGGCTCGCAGCCCGGAACGCCGGCGGCGCGGCCCGGCGAGGAGACGATCGACGACGTCATCCGCCGTCGTGGGTCGCAGCGCCGGATGGACCGCTCCCGGACCGTACCCGCGCAGGCTCTTGACTGGCCGCTGGCGGCCGCCCTTCGGGGCATCGACGTGCCGCACTGGATCGCGGTGCACGGTGTCGACGGCGTGCCGCCCGGCCTCTATCGCTGGCCGGACCTGGGCACCCCGGTGTACGCCGGCGACCTGCGCGACGAGCTGACCCGGATCTGTCTCGACCAGGCGCTCGGCGGCGACGCGGCCTACGTGGTGATCGCCGCGATCGACGGCTCCACACTGGACGATCGCGGCTACCGTGAGGCGCAGCTGGCCGCGGGGATCGTCGAGGGGCGGCTGCACCTGGCCGCGTACGCGCTGGGCGCCACCGCGACCGGCATGACGTTCCTCGACTCCGCGGTGCCCGCCCTGCTGCGCGAGGACGACACGCTCGTCACGCTGCTGTTCACCTGCGTCGGCGTTGCCGAGTACCGTTCCCGGCCCGGCGGCGGACCGGGCGCACCGGTGGCGATTCGTGGTGTTGTGCCCCGGATGGGGACTGCGTCCTGACAGGACGGCCTGATGTGGCTAGGTTGTGGCGAGACTTTCATCTATCGGTTTGACGGGAGGCCACCGCTCCATGCGCCTGGTCCACATTCTCGACTGCGTCGACCCGCAGCCGCTCGCCGACTTCTGGTCCCAGGCGCTGGGGTTCCGGGTCGGCGCCTGGGAACCGCCCTACCAGCGCATCGTCGACCCGGCCGGCCGCTGGCCCGACATGATCTTCCAGGCCGTCCCGGAGGAGAAGCGCGGCAAGAATCGCATGCACCTGGACATCCAGCTCACCGACATGCGCGGTGAGCTGGGCCGGTTCCTCGCGCTCGGCGCCCAGCTGGTCCGGGCGCCGCACGACGACAACGGTTACGAGATCGCGACGCTGGCCGACCCGCAGGGCAACGAGTTCTGTCTCGTGGTCCCGCCGCCCGGCTCCTACGACTTCGATCACCTGAAGGCGCTGGAGTAGTGGCGGCTCAGCCCTCCGGCGACACGTAGGACAGCGCGATCGTGAACGCGCCGTCCCGCTGCACCGTCAGCGTGTACGTGTTCCACGGCTCCGCGTCCGCGTCCACGGTGTCGTCATAGAGCTTGATCAGCGTCAGGTCGAACTCCGGCAGCGACGCGACCGGCGTGACCGAACCATCCGGACTGACCACGGTGAGTGACGAGGTGGAGTGGCCGAGGTCGGCCTCGCCGGTCGCGACGATCCGGTCCCTGCCGTCCGGGAGTGCCGCGATCAGCAGCTCGACCAGTGACTTCACAATCTCGTCGTGACGCGGACCGTGCATCTGTGACTCCTGTTCCCCGTTGCGGTATGCGGCGAACCTTACTGAACGTGTGCAAGGACCGGGTGTCATCGGCGCCGCACACCGCCGCCCAAGGATCAAGATCACAAAGCGGGGCCGGTCGGGCGTCGGCATTCCGACGCGCGGCCGCCGCATCATGAAAAGATCAGGACCTCACGGACACGGAGGGTACGCAGATGAGCGACGCCGACCTGATCACGCGCATCGAGGAGCAGGAGAAGCGGCTGCGGTTCGACCGCTTCGACAACGACGTCGCGTGGCGGCTCGGCGTGCTGCTGACCGACACCGCCCGGGAACGCGGCCTGTCCGTCACGATCGACATCCGCCGCGCCGGCCAGCAGCTGTTCCACGCGGCGCTGCCCGGCACCGCGCCGGACAACGACCGCTGGATCGACCGGAAGGTCCGCGTGGTCGAGCGGTTCCAGGCCAGCTCCTACCTGGTCGGCCGCCGCCTCGCCGCGAAGGGCCGCACGCTCGACGAGAGCCAGGGCGTCGACCCGGCGGAGTACGCGGCGCACGGCGGCGCGTTCCCGATCCACGTCCGCGACGTCGGCGTGGTCGGCGTGGTCACGGTCTCCGGCCTGCCGCAGGCCGAGGACCACGCGCTGGTCGTCGACGTGCTGGAGTCGTTCCTGAGCTGACCGGCTGCGCGAGCGCGAGCGGGAACGCGGCCGGTCAGCGACTGCGGCGCCACGTTCCGGCGGCGACGCACCGGCCGCGGGCGGTGCGGTTGCCGCCGGGCGCGGGGATGCCGCACGTTCCGGCGGCGACGAATCGGCCGCGGGCGGTGCGGTTGCCGCCGGGCGCGGGGATGCCGCACGTTCCGGCGGCGACGAATCGGCCGCGGGCGGTGCGGATGCTGCCGGGCGCGGGGATGCCGCCGGGGACCCGGCAGGCGTCCCCGGCTGCCGGTGGCGTGCGGGACCGTGGCGTTCCGCGTCCGATCGACGAGTTCCTCACCGATCGGACCCAGACCCGCTCGCCGAGCTTGACCGCGTGACCGCGGTCGCGCTCCCTCAGCCCTGAGGCGGCAGGATCGGCGCGTCGCCGCTGATCACCTGGTTGGCCGGTGGCGGGCTGGCGGGCGTGGTCGCGTGCCCGTCCTCCGGACGGACCCGGTCCGGCATCTGCCGCCAGCGCTCGGTCGCGGCGCGCGGCTCGCTCTTCTTCTCCATGCCGTCATCGTGGCACGGGAGCCGCGATCGCGGCAGATCATGACGCGGAAACCGAGATGGTGTGCCGGCCGGTCGCGCCGTCCGGGAACGGGGTGGCGCGCGCGTCGGTCTGCACCGCCCCGGTGCGGTCGGTCGCCCGGACCCGCAGCGTGTGCCCGCCCGGCGCCGGCGTCCACGGCAGCCGCCACTGCACCCAGGTGTCGCCGGACGGCGGTGGCAGCACGGTCGCGGCCTGCCACGCCCCGTCGTCGACCTGCACCTCGACGCCCGCGATCCCGGTGTGCAGCGCCCAGGCCACGCCGGAGATCGTGACCTCCGTGCCCGATGCGAGCCGGGCGAACGGCGCCGGCCGGTCGATCCGGGACGCGGTCTTCGCCGGCCCTTCCGCGGCCCAGCCCCGTGCGACCCAGTAGGCGTCGTAGCGAGCGAACGTGGTCAGCTCCAACTCGGTGATCCACTTGCAGGAACCGGCGTACCCGTACAGTCCGGGCGTCAGCATCCGCACCGGGAAGCCGTGCGTGACCGGCAGCGGCTCCCCGTTCATCCCGACCGCGAGCATCGCGTCCCGCCCGTCCATGATCACCCGCGTCGGCGTCCCGATCGTCATGCCGTCCGCACCGCGCGCCACCAGCTGATCCGCGCCCGCGTCCACGCCTGCGTCGTCGAGCAGATCCTTCAGCGGTACGCCGAGCCAGCGCGCCGTTCCGGTATACGGCCCGCCGACCTCGTTGGAGACACAGGTCAAGGTCATGAACCGTTCGACGGTACGCCGTGCGAGCAGCTCGCCGAGGCTCAGCGTGACCGGGTTGCCGACCATGCCGTGGATGCGCAGCCGCCAGGCGTCCGGGTCGATCCGGGGCAGCGTGAGCGCGGTGTCGACGCGATAGAAGTCCGCGTTCGCGGTCACGAAGTCCGCCGGCGTGCCCGGCGGCAGCGGGGGAGCGGCCTCGCCCGGCACCGGCAACCGCACCGCGGCCCGCGACTCGGCCACGGACACCGAGGCCCGCCGCCGCAACACCCCGGTCACCCCACCGGCCACCGCGGCCCCGCCGGCCACCAGCCCCGCGGTGACCACGAAGGCCCGCCGCGTGCTCCCGGCTCCGTCGCTCTCCGGCACGGGTTCGCCGGGCCGATCGCCGCCCGGCACGCGCGCGCTGACTTGGCTGCCGTCCGGGACGCGCGCGCCCGCGAGCCTGCCGTCCGGCGCGTGCGCGCTGACCTGGTTGCCGTCCGGCGCGTGCGCGCTGACCTGGTTGCCGTCCGGCGCGTGCGCGCTGACCTGGTTGCCGTCCGGCGCGTGCGCGCTGACTTGGCTGTCGTCCGGCGCGTGCGCGCTGACCTGGTTGCCGTCCGGCGCGTGCGCGCTGACCTGGTTGCCGTCCGGCGCGTGCGCGCCGGCCCGGCCGCCGCTCAGTGCGCTGTCGCCGTGTTCGGGAGCGTTCGGCGTACCCGCGAGATGGTCATCGGTCTTTCTGATCGTGCGGTCGCCGGCCGGGCGGAGTGCGGTCAGCGCGGTCAGGGTGACCGCCGCGACCAGGCCGGCCAGCAGCGACGGCAGTGCGTCCATGGCGCCGGCGTCCGGCCGGGTGGCAGCCGCGAGCGCGCCGGCGAGGCCGAAGACGGCGAAGCCGAGGATGCCCCACAGTGGACGGCGGGCCGCCGCGACGCCGAGACCGGCCGCGAGCAGTGCCGTGAGGAGCACGATGCCGGTCAGCAGCAGCGGCTTGTCCGCGGTGCCGGCGGTGCGGACCGCGAACTCCTTGACCGGTGTCGGCGTGGCGTCGATGACGGCGGCGCCGACCGAGAGGACCGGGCTGGCCCCGGGCCGGGCCGCGGCGGCGAGAAGCTCGCCCGCCGCGACCCCGGCTCCGGCCGCGATCAGCCCGCTGAACAGGTTCGCAGGCGACCGCACGGTCAGCTCTTCGGCATGAGGACGGTGTCGATGATGTAGACGGTCGCGTTCGCCGTCTGCACGTTGCCGCAGACCACGGCCGCGTTGCCGTTGACCGTGAACGACTCGCCGCTGCCCGCGACGGTCAGCTCCCCGCCCTGCAGCGTCTTGTGCGTACCCGCGAGGTCCGCCGGCGCCAGCTTCCCGGACACCGCGTGGTAGGTGAGAACGTCGGTCAGCTGCTTCTTGTCCGCGAGGACCTTGTCCAGGTCCGCCTTCGGGATCTTCGCGAACGCGGCGTCGACCGGCGCGAACACGGTCAGCGCGGGCGCGCTGTTCAGCGAGTCGACCAGGGCGGCCTCCTTGACCGCGGTGACCAGCGTGGTCAGCAGCGGGTTGCCGGACGCGGCGGTCGCGACCGGCACCTGCGCCATGGCCTGGAAGCTGCCCGCGTTCGCCGGGTCGGCCGGCACCGCCGCGCAGCCGGGGCCGAACTCCGCCGCGGTCGCGGTGGCAGACGACGGTGCCATCGCGGTGGGCGTGGCCATCCCGGTCGAGGCCGGGCTCGCGGTCTCCGCGTCGTCTCCCTGGCCACAGGCGGCGAGCCCGAGGCAGAGCGTGGCGGCACTCGCGACGGCGATCATACGAATCGTACGCATGGTGATAAGTCCCCTCATTGTGTCTTGAGTCCGGGTCAGGACTGTTATGAGGGATTCGGTGCCCATGCGGCGGCGGATGGGTGCGGGTTTCCGGCGATCTCAGGTGCGCGGCTCTGACCGTCGCGCCGGTCCGGGCGGCGGTCGTGGCCATCACCGGCCGCCGCGGCGGCGCCCGCCTTTCGGCGAAAGGCGCACGTCGATGACGGAGGCGCGCGCCGAGCGACGAGAGCGGTGGCCGGCGTCCGACGTGGACGGCAGCCACCGCGATCGTCAGGCTCTCGCGGACCCCGGCCTCCGCATCACGCGGTCACCGCTCCCGCGGGCACCGGGCGGCCGGCCTTCCTGCATGATCCGTGGCCGCGAGACCACTCGTAGCCCGATCCGCGGATGAGACCACCGGAACCGGGCCCGACGGTCATACGCGATCGAGGCCACGCCGCCGGGCGTCACCAGGGGACGGGTCCCTCGTCGGAGAGGAAGGAGGCGGTGGCGTGGCCGGGCGTGGTGGCCAGGTGGACGGCGACGGCGGCGCCCTGGGCGGCGGTGCGGTCGAGGGACAGGCCGAGCGCGGCGGTGAAGTCGGTGGCGCAGGCGCCCGGTGCGACGGCGTTGACCGTGATGCCGGCGTCGGCGAGCGCCTTGGCGTACTGGACGGTGAGCATGTTCAGCGCGGCCTTGGACACCGGGTAGCCGGCCATCGTGCCGCGGGCCGCGAAGGTGCGCCCGGGGTCGGTCATCCAGGTCATCGACGCGGTGCCGCTGGAGACGTTGACCACCCGGGCGCCGGTGCCGCGCCGGAGCAGCGGGAGGAACGCCTCGGTCACCCGGATGACGCCGAACAGGTTCGTGTCGAAGATCGACCGAATCGTGTCCAGGTCGACGGCGCCGGGCGCCTGGCGCGGACCGCCGGAGATGCCGGCGTTGTTGACCAGGACGTCGAGCCGGCCGAACCGGTCCTCGACCGTGCGGGCGGCGGCGGTGACCGAGTCGTCGCCGGTCACGTCCAGCGTGATCGGGTGCCCGCCGATCCGGTCGGCGGCGTCGGCGGCCTTCCGCGGGTCGCGGGCCGCGACCAGGACGGTGAGGCCGTGCCCGGCCAGGCCCTCCGCGATGGCCGCGCCGATGCCCTTGTTCGCGCCGGTGACCAGCGCGATGCGTTCGTCTGTCATGCGTCGATCCGACCACCGCGGCGGGCTCCGCTCCAAGATCGATCGGCTCTCGATCGATACCCTGGCGGTATGGACGACCTGGAGACGCGCGAGCTGCGGTACTTCGTCGCGGTCGCGGAGGAGCTGCACTTCGGGCGGGCCGCGGACCGGCTCGGCATCGCGCAGCCGCCGCTGTCCCGCGCGATTCGCCGGCTCGAGCACCGGCTCGGCGTGCCGTTACTGGAGCGCACCAGCCGTTCCGCGCGGCTCACCCCGGCCGGCGAGGTGCTGCTCAGCGAGGGACGCGCGGCGCTGGCCGCGGTGGCGGCCGCGACCCGGCGCACCCGGCGCGCGGGCCGGCCGGCCCCCGGTCTGGTGCTCGCGCTGAAGGCCGGCGGCGACTCCGGGCTGCTGCCCGCGATCCTCGGCGGGTACGCGGCGCAGCCCGGATCCGTACCGGTGGAGCTGATCTTCTCGATCGGTGAGCGGGCCGCCATGGTCCGTGACGGCCGCGCCGACCTGGCGCTGCTGCACCACCCGCAGAACGACCTGACCGGCCTGGACAGCGAGCCGCTGCACACGGAGCGCCGGGTCCTCGCGCTCGCCGGCAACCACCCGCTGGCCGCCCGCGACTCGCTCACCCTAGCCGACCTCGCCGGCCTGCCCGTGCCCCGCTGGCCGGAGGCCGCGATCGCGGCTCCCGGCCCGCCGATCGCCGAGGTGGGCGAGCTGCTCCAGCTCATCGTGCTCGGCCGCGTGGTCTCCCTGGTCACCGAGTCCGCGGCGGCCCGCCCGCACCCGGGCGTCGCCTACCGTCCCGTCCTCGACGCACCGCCGACCACGCTCGTCCTCGCCTGGCCCGCGAACAGCCGGTCCCGCACCGTCGCCGCCTTCGTCACCGCGGCCCGCACCGCCGCCGGCGAGGCGGGGCCGGTCCCTGTCCGAGAGCCGTGACGCACCGGCCGGCCGGCCTCGCGGCGCGCCAGGTTCGCCGACGTTCCGGCCTCACGGCGATCCAGGCGCCATCGCAGTCGTTCCAACGGCTGCGATGACGCCTGGATCATGGATCGTTGGCGCGTTCACCTGACGCCGGCAGGTCAGGAGTCGCGGATCACGCTTCGGGAGCGTCCTCCGGAAGCGGCGCTGGCCAGGGCGAGCACCGCGATGACCGCGCCGGTGACGACGCTGGTGCGGGACGCCATCAGGTCGTCGCCGTAGCCGAGGAGGAACGGGGAGGCGATCAGCCAGACGCCGAGGGCCAGGTGGATCAGGCCGAGGCGGCTGGTCTTCGGGGGTGCGGCGAGGCGGGCGGCGGCCAGGAGGACGGTGGCGGCGCCGGTGAGCAGCGTGTTCCAGAATGCGGCGCCGTCGAGGCCGAGGACGAACGGGGCGATGACCAGCCAGATGCCGGCCAGCAGCACACCGATGTCGGTGATCAGCGAGAGGCGGCCGCCGGCCGGGCCGGGGTACGTGGGCGGCGCGGTCTCCTGCGCGAGTTCGTGGCCGGGCGGGCGCTCGCGGTTCTCCGGGCCCTTGATGTCGGTCATGATGGTCCTCTGTGTGCCTGAGGGGTGGGGCACGATGCGGCTACCCCACCCGCCGGGGCACAAACCGGTTACGGCAGCGCGGGGTTGCGGGCCGTGGCGTAGGCGGCGGATCCGATCAGCTCCATCGAGACCTTGAGGCGCTCCAGGCTGATGTTCTTCGCGATCGTGTCCTCCGGGCTGTGGTAGGGCGGTTCGAGGATCGCCGGGGACTCCTCGCCGCGCCAGGAGAAGTTCGCGGACGCGATGCCGACCTCCTGGAACGACTGGTGGTCGCTGGAGCCGCGCAACGTGACCGGGGAGATCTGCGGTGCGTAACCGAGCCGGTCCGCGGCCGCGGCGACCTCGTCGGTGGCGCGGTTGGCCAGGCCGGTGAAGGAGAGCAGCCAGTAGCGGGTGGCCGGGTCCCAGCTGGTCGCGACCATGTCGTTCTGGAACACGGCGACGATCCGGTCCCGTTCCGCCTGCGGTAGCTGGGACACGTAGTAGCGGGAGCCGATCAGCCCCTGCTCCTCCGAGCCCCACAGGCCGAACCGCAGCGTCGCGTTGACCGGCAGGCGCCTCAGCACCCGGGCCAGTTCCAGATTGAGGACGGTGCCGGAGCCGTCGTCGTTCGCGCCCGGCGCGCCGATCACGGTGTCGTAGTGCGCGCTGACCATGACGACCGGGCCGGTGCCGTCCCCCTTGCGCCGCTCCGCGAGCACGTTGTGTGAGGTCAGGCCGCGGTGCGCGGTCGTGGTGACGGTCAGCCTGCGCAGCCGCCCGGCCGCGAGCAGCGCGCGCAGCCGGTGCTTCTGCGCCTGCGCCACGCCGACCACCGGGATCGTCACCGGCGTGGTCGCGGAGCCGGGCAGCGTCGGGCTGAACGCGGACGCGCGCCGCGGCTCGACCAGGTCGGCGGGCAGGAAGATCACGGCCGCGGCGCCGCGCGCGACCGCGAGCGCGACCACGGTCTCCCGGTCCGCGGCCACGTAGTCGACCAGCAGGATCTTGCGGCGCACGTCCTCCGGGTAGTCGGCCGCGCCGCCGGCGCCGGCGTCCAGCACCTCGCCGCGGACCGTGGTGTCCAGCCTGGCGTGCCCGGACGCGCCCGCCTGCCAGCACAGGTCGCGGGGAAGGCCGCCGGGCGTGTCCAGGTCGGCGAGGAACTTGTCCGCGACCGGGAACGGCTGGAGCGTGGTGTCGTAGCCGAGCCGGTCCAGCGTGTGCGCGATGTAGTCGGCCGCGCGCTTCTCCGAGCGGGTGCCACCGATCCGCGGGCCGATGCGCTCGGACAGCACGCGCAGGTGCTCCAGCGCCTTGCGGGCCGACACCTCGCCGGCCACCTGCCGGTCGCCCGGGGTGAGGGCCGGCGGCCGGACCGCGCCGGGCCGCTGATCACCCACCGCCCAGGCGGGGGCGGGCAGCGCCACACCGGCCGCTCCTCCTGCCGCGATCACCAGCATCCGACGTCGGCTGAACGAGGTCCTCGAGGCAGGGTTTTCCAAGACTCCTCCTAGATCCCGGGGCGGGCGGCGCCGCCACCACAGCACAGAGACTATGGTCGATCTTGAAGTTGGTCTATTGAAAGCCCATTAAGATCTTTCGCCGGTACGGCAATGAGGCTAGCCTCCTAGGACGCGTGAGGCGGGGTGCGGGCTGTCACTCGCGGCGAGACGGATCCGGCGTGGGCCGTCTTACGGCGGCGAGAGCGACCCCGTCACTCGGTGGCGAGGTGTGCCCGGAGTGCCGCCGCGATCTCGCCGGCCGCGGCGAGCTGCTCCGGTGTGAGCGCGTCCACGAAGAGCTCGCGGACCGTCCGCAGGTGCGGCACTGTGGCGGCGCGGAAGGCCGCGCCGCCGTCCTGGCTCATCACGATCAACGCGCCCCGGTTGTCGTCCGGCGACGCCGTGCGGGTGATCAGGCCGCGGCGTTCCATCCGGCCGAGGTGGTGGGAGAGCCGGCTGCGTTCCCAGCCGATCCCCGCGGCCAGCTCGGACGAGCGCAGCCGGGTGTCCGGCGCCTCGCTGAGTGCGAGCAGGACCGCGTAGTCGCCGGGGCCGAGGCCGGTGTCGTCGTGCAGGCGGGCGGTCACCCGGCTGCGCAGCGCGTCGGTGGTCTCGATGAACTCGCGCCAGACGTGCAGTTCGTCACGGTCGGGAAGTTGGCGGGGCATAAAGCTGGACCTCCGGTAGTTGACGTGTCCATCATAGCTGTTATTGACGTGTCAACTACCTCGGAGGCAGTGCCATGATTCTCGGACTGGACACGTTCGGCGACGTCCCGGAGGACGACCACGGCACGCTCGTGACGCACGCGGCCGCGATCCGCCAGGTCGTCGACGAGGCCGTGCTCGCGGACGAACTGGGCGTGGACGTGATCGCGCTCGGCGAGCACCACCGCCCGGAGTACTCGATCTCCACGCCGGAGACCGTGCTGGCCGGCATCGCCACCCGCACCAAACGGATCGGGCTCGCCTCCGGCGTGACCGTGCTGAGCTCGGACGACCCGGTCCGGGTCTTCCAGCGGTTCGCGACCGTGGACGCGCTCTCCGGCGGCCGGGCGCAGCCGATCCTCGGGCGCGGCTCGTTCACCGAGTCGTTCCCGCTGTTCGGCTACGACATGAGCAAGTACGACGTGCTGTTCGAGGAGAAGCTCGACCTCTTCGTCAAGCTGCTCGACGAGAACCCGGTGACCTGGAAGGGCACCACCCGGCCCGCGCTCGACGACGCCGACGTGTTCCCGAAGTCCGAGTCCGGGCGGATGGACGCGTGGGTCGGCGTCGGCGGATCGCCGCAGTCGGTCGTCCGTACCGCGCAGCACGGCCTCAAGTTGATGCTGGCCATCATCGGTGGCGCGCCGGAACGGTTCGCACCCTACGTCGACCTCTACCGGCGGGCCGCGGAGCAGCTCGGCACGGTCGCACACCCGGTCGGCATGCACTCGCCCGGCTTCGTCGCGGACACCGACGAGGCCGCGAAGGAGCTGTTCTACCCGCACTACAAGGTGCAGCGGGACCGGATCGGCGCGTTGCGCGGATGGCCGCCGCTGCGCCGGGCCGAGTTCGACCACGAGGTGGAGAGCGGCTCGCTCTACGTCGGCGCGCCGGAGACGGTGGCGCGTAAGATCGCGCGCGCGGTGAAGGCGCTCGATGTGGAACGCTTCGACCTCATCTACACCGTCGGCGCGCAGCCGGTCAGCGCCCGCCTGCGCGCGGTCGAACTGCTCGGCGCGAAGGTGTTCCCGATGGTTCGCGACATGGTGACGGAGAGCTGAACGATGACCACCGTAGGGATTCTCGGCGCCGGCAAGGTCGGCACGGTGCTGGCCCGGCTCGCGGTCGCGGCCGGCTACGACGTGCTGATCGCCGGCTCCGGCGACCCGGAGCGGATCCGGCTGATCGTGGAGATCCTGACGCCGGGCGCGGTCCCGGTCACCGGTGCCGAGGTCGTCGCGCGCGCGGACGTGGTCGTGCTCGCGCTGCCGCTCGGCAAGTACCGGAGCGTGCCCGCGGAGGCGCTGCGCGGCAAGCTGGTGATCGACGCGATGAACTACTGGTGGGAGGTGGACGGCGTGCGCGACGACCTGACCGACCCGCGCACGTCGTCGAGCGAGACCGTGGCGGCATATCTGGCCGGCGCGCGCGTGGTGAAGGCGTTCAACCACATGGGCTACCACGATCTGGAGGAGGGCGCGCTGCCGGCGGGTGCGCCGGGCCGGCGGGCGATCGCGATCGCGGGGGCGCCGGAGGACGTGACGGAGGTGGCGGCGGTCGTCGACGCGCTCGGGTTCGACCCGGTGGTCGCCGGGGCGCTGGCCGAGGGCGTGCGGATGGAGCCGGGCACCGAGCTGTTCGGCGCGAACACGGACGCGGCCGAGGTCCGGGCGATGCTGGCCCGATTCGCCGACTCCGACCGCGGCCGCGTGGTGACCGCGGCTCGCGCCGCCACCGCATAACCGACACCGCGAACGGCCGAGGACGGGGGTACGGCCTCGGCCGTTGCCGCGTTGCCGCGTTGCCGTTGGGCCGGGCGCGTGGCGGTGGCCGGCTGCCGCTCGCGGCCGGGCCCGGTCCCGCGGCTGTGTGCGGCCGGGCCGCGGGTCAGTCGATCTCGCGGGCCAGGTAGACGCCCAGCGGATGCTCCGGGTAGGGACCGAAGCTGTGGATCCGCTTGTAGCCCTCCCGCTCGTAGAACCGGACCGCCTCCGGCTGCCGCACCGTGGTCGCCATCTGCACCGTGACCACGCCGCGCTCCCGGGCCCGGTCCTCCAGCGCGCGCAGGATCGCGGTGGACGCGCCGGTGCCGCGCGCCTCCGGTGCCACGTACATCCGCTTCACCTCCGCCGTGCCGTCATCCAGCACGCGCAGCGCGCCGCAGCCGACCGCGGTGCCGGCGATGTCCCGGGCGACCACGAACGCGTCCACGTTCTCCGCGGTCGGCTCCACCGGCTCCCGCTCCTGAACGTCGCTGAACCGCGCGAGCAGTTCCTCACCCATGGCCGCGCGCAGCCGCACGCCGTCCACCCCGTCGAACGCCTCGTCCACAATGGTCGTCGTCATCATTCTCCGATCAGTTCACGCTGTGCATGAAAGATCAGAACAGCCCACCGGGGTACGCGGGAAATGCCGATCCGGCAGCCCGGCCATGCCACCGGAGTATGGCAACGGCCGGTTCGTCGCCACGGACGCTCCGGCCGTACCCGCCGATGGGTCTTTCTTCGGGTTTTCGGTCCGTTCTGGTGACATGTGGTCACGCGGGCGCCCGGCGGCGTCTCCAGCAGACCGCCGGGTGCGGCTCCGGGCTTGCGATGTCGGTTCGCGCGTCCGTCCGGTTCCGGGTGTGGCGGACCGGGCTGGGGCTGGCTATCGTGCGGCGGATCGTGGAGTCGCACGGCGGGCAGCCGGCGGTCTTCTCCACGGTCGGCGTGGGCAGCACGTTCGTGCTGTGGCTGCCCGCCGCCGGCCGTGCGGACGACACGCCCCCGCCCGCCGCGAACCCGATGCTGCGCTGACGCTCAGCTCCACACCCAATGGATACCCGGCGTGTACCCGTCGGCGTAGAAGTAGCGCACCCACAGCGTCAGGTCCGGCTCCTGCGACATGCACTCCCCGGAGAGCACGCTGATCAGCACGTTGTCGCCGTAGGCGGTCCAGACCGGCGTCCACTTCTGCTTGTCCGGCAGCGGGCTGACGCAGTACTCCGCGAACACCTCGCTGCCGGGCCCGTTCGGCGCGGACAGGCACCAGCCGGTCCGGTTGTTCACCACGCGGTAGGTGTCGCCGCCCACGAACTCGAACCGCCACAACTGCTCACCGGCGTACGTGCAGGCGTCCACCGCCCACACCGTGGTCGTCGGCTGGTTGGTCCTGCCGTACAGCTGGCGCAGGCAGTCCTCGCTTGCCGCGTTCCGGATCGACACCGCCGTGGACGACGCCGTGGCCGTCGAGGCGCCCGCCGGCATCACCGCCGCCACCAGCCCCAGCAGGACCGCGGCGAGCGCCACCACCGTCTTCCTTCGCATCCTGAACCTCCCCGTGACATGGTTCTCAGCCATCAGATCGTCCATCATGGATGCGTTGTCTGTCATCGGTGCGAAGCCTGCTGGTTTGCGACAGCGGAGGAGGTGGCGCGTGCGTGCCGGACCGCGCGTGCCGCAGCAGCGTCCCGATCGTCCCGGCCGCCCCGGTGATCAACACGGTGCTCATGCCGGCCGTGCCGGATCGCCGTGGCGGGCACGATGCCGTGGCGGCGCATCGGTGGCGCGCGGCCGGGGCGGCGCGTTCATCCGGTCACCGGGTCGAACGTGCTCGCCACGGTCACGTACTCGCCGCGGTCGGCGGACTCAGCGATGGAGAGCATCAGGTCGAGCACGTGCAGCGCCCGGGTCCCGGACGCGGCGTGCGGCACGCCGGCCCGGATCGCGCGTGCCATCTCGGCCACGCCGAGCCCGCGTGCGACGTGTGGGTCCTCGTCGCCGGGCGCGACCGGCAGTTCGGTCCACCCGGTGTCGCCGCGGCGCAGGATCCGGCCGTGGTCGCGGTGCCGGTTCGGGTCCGGCAGCGCCAGCGTGGCGGCGGTGCCGGTGATCTCCAGCAGGCCGGTCCGGCCGAGCGGCGAGTCGAAGCTCATCACCAACGTGGCGATCATGCCGTTCGTGAACTCGATCAGCGCGGTGACGTGCGTCGGCACCTCGACCGGGAACGTCGTGCCGGCGTGCGGGCCGCTGCCGATCGTGCGCTCGGCGAACGCCTGCCGGCCGAGCGCGACCACCCGCGCGGCCGGGCCGAACGCGGCGGTGAGCGCGGTCAGGTAGTAGGGGCCGATGTCGAAGAGCGGGCCGGCACCGTGCTGGTACAGGAACTCGGGGGAGTGGTGCCACGACTCCGGTCCCGGACTCTGCATGATCAGCAGTGCGCTCTGCGGCGTACCGATGGTGCCGTCGTTCACCGCGCGCAGCGCGTTCGCCAGGCCCGGCGCGAGGAACGTGTCCGGTGCGCCGCCGACCCGCACGCCGGCCGCGGCCGCGGCGCCGAGCATGCGGGCGCCGGACGCGCGGTCCAGCGACAGCGGCTTCTCGTTGTAGACGTGCCGGCCGGCCGCGATCGCGTCCGCCGCGACCGCGTCGTGCGCGGCCGGGACGGTCAGGTTGACGACCAGTTCCACGTCCGGGTGCGTGATCGCGGTGGGTACGTCCGTGGCGAGCGGCACGCCGTACTTCTTCGCGACCGTGGCGGCGCGGCCGGTGTCCAGGTCCGCGCAGACGACCACGCGCACGTCGTCCGGGTAGCCGGCGAGGGTGGGCAGGTACTGGTGGCTGACCGTGCCGCAGCCGACGATCGCGACGCCGACCGGGCCGTTCACCGCAGCACCGCTGTTCACCCCGGCACCGCTGTTCAGCGCGGCGCCGCCGTTCATCGCAGCACCGCCGTTCATCGCAGCACCGCCGCGCTCGCCCGCAGGGCCTCGAGGACGTCGCCGGCGCACCGGTCGAGTTCCACGATCCGCCGCGCGCCGGCCGGGGCGGCGGCGAGCGCGGCCGCGATCGGCACGATGCCGTCGCCGACCGCGGTCATCGGGCCCTCGACCGTGGCCGGACCGTCCTTGACGTGCAGATAACCGACGCGGTCGCCGAGCCGGCCGAGCAGCGCGGGCACGTCCGCGCCGCCGGTCGCGGCCCAGTACAGGTCGACCTCGAGGAGCACCTCCGGGGCGAGCCGCTCCGCGAGGACCTCCAGCGCGGTCCGGCCGCCGATCAGCGTGGCCACCTCCCAGTGGTGGTTGTGGTATCCGACGCGCAGCCCGAGGTCCGCGGCCCGGATCGCGGCCGCGTCGAGGCGGCGGGCGGTGTCCGCGACCGCGTCCGCGTCCGCGAACCGCTCGGGCGGCAGGTAGGCCTGGATCAGCGTGTCCGTGCCGAGGACCGGCGCGGCCGCGAACGCGGCGTCCGCGTCCGGGCCGAGCACGTCCGTGTGCGCGCTGCACACGGACAGCCCGGCCGCGTCGAGGCCGGCCCGCAACCCGTGCGGGTCGCGGTGGGCCTGGAACGGCTCGACCGCGGCGTAGCCGGCCTCGGCGAGCGCGCGCAGTGTGCCGGGCCGGTCCGCGGCGAGCAGGTCCCGGACGGTGTAGAGCTGGACGGCGAGATCGGTGCTCAATGATGCTCCCTACCAAGAGACGGTGGCGGTCTTGACGGGATTCGTCGTCGTGCAACCCGAGTCTGGTCGAGTTCGGCGAGCACGTCTAGATCGAATGTGGTGTATGGCCGCGCCGGGGCCATGACTGTGTGTCATTGACCACTCGCTGTGCGTTCTGGCTGCGCATCGGCCGTTCGGGCGGTCGTGGATCCACCTTTTATGCTGTTAATTCCAGTCAAATCCGGCGGATGTGCGCGTCCGTGCCCGAACTCTCGGAGATGCACGGGTCATGGGCGCCTGGCTCTGACCCGGCGCCGGTCGCGCCGCGGTCGGGGACCCGTACCGGCGGAGGGGTTTTGGCCTGTGGGTGGCCTGTTGATCAGAGCGACACTCTGATCATGGGATGTTAGCGTGAGCGGGTGCAACCCAGTCGGCGGGCGGAATATGCGGAGGCCACACGCCAGGCGATCATCGCGGCGTCGCGGGAGCTCTTCGTGACCAAGGGGTACGTGAAGACCACCGTCAACGAGATCGCCCGCACCGCCCGCGTCGCGCCCGCTACGGTCTACGCGGTCGGCGGCGGCAAACAGGATCTGCTCCGCACCGTCATCCAGGACGGGCCCGCGAGCCCGGCGTTCGAGCCGCTGCGCACCGGGATCGTGGCCGCGACCGACCCCGGCGAGGTGCTGCGGCTGGTCGTGCGCGCCAGCCGCGACGCATTCGCCGCGTGGGCCGACCTGATGCGCGTGGTCACCGACACCGCACCGCACGAGCCGGCCGCGGCCGAGAGCCTGCGCGTCGCCCGGCAGGTCCAGCGCGACTGCCTCGCGACCGCGGCCCGCCGCCTGGAGTCGCTCGGCGCGCTGCGGCTCGGCGTCGACGAGGCCACCGACGTGCTGTACTACTACCTCGGCAACTCCTCGTTCTTCACGCTGACCGGCGACAACGGCTGGACCCTCGACGACGCGGAACGCTGGCTGCTCGGCGCGCTCCACAAGACGCTGCTGTAACCGCCGGCCGATCGCCATCGCAGTCGTTCTGGCGACTGCGGTGACGCCCGGATCACCGGAGGACCGCCGGACGGGCCGGGTGAGTGGTCAGGGGAGGGCGGTGCTCTCGCGTACCGTCAGGGTGGGTCGCTGGAGGTCGGGAGGCTCGTCGGGAGTGCCGTTGACCAGGTGGAGGAGGCGGCGGGCGACGGACTCGCCGAAGACGACCGGGTCGCGGTGGACGGCCGTCAGTGACGGGGTGAGCGCGGTGCAGACCGGGGAGTCCTCGACGCTCGCGACCGAGATGTCGTCCGGGATGGACCGGCCGAGCGTGCGCAGTGTGCGGACGCCGGCGACCGCGAGGACCTCGTTGTCGAAGATGAGCGCGTCCGGCGGGGGACCGGTGCCGAGCAGGCGTTCGGTGGCGGCGCGGCCCTGTGCGTCGCTGTAGTCCGTGCCGAGCACGTCGCGCGGGGCGCGCGCGGGGCCGGCGGCGCGGCGGAACGCGGCCACCCGGCGGTGCACGTGCAGCAGGTCGCCGGGGCCGCTGACGTAGGCCAGGCGGCGGCGGCCGGTTGCCAGCAGGTGCGTGACCAGCAGGCCGATCGCGACGCCGTCGTCCACGCTCACGCACGGGATCAGGCGTTTCGGGTCGGGGCCGCCGGCCAGCACGGCGGGGACGCCGAGCTCGCGCAGCAGCGCCGGGCGCGGATCACCCCGGCGCAGGTCGCTGATGATCACGCCGTCGACGCGGCGTTCGTCGCTCCACCGGCGCAGCACGGTCAGCTCCTCCGCGACCGACCGGGTCATGTGGAACAGCAGTCCGTAGCCGGAGCGGCTGAGCACGGCCTGAGTGCCGGCCAGCAGCCGCAGGTAGAAGCTCTCGGTGCCGAACTCCCGCACGTCCCGGGTGAGCGCGAACCCGATCGTCATCGACGCGCTGCCGGAGAGCGTGCGCGCGGCGTGGTGCGGCGACCACTGCAACTCCGCCGCGAGCGCGAGCACGCGCTGCCGGGTCTGCGCGGACACGCCGGACCGCCCGTTCAGCGCGAACGAGGCGGCGGTCTCGGAGATGCCCAGGCGAGCGGCGAGATCCTTCAACGTGGGGCGGGCTCTGCGCGGCATGGTGCGGCCACCGTACCGGCATCGAAAGATTGCGATCGATTCGGCCCGGCGGTAGGTTGAGGACGATCCGGGCACCTTCATCATGCGTCGCGCGTCCCCACCAACGCGCTTGGGCAGGCGCATCACCACCTGTCTGAGGAAGGTCATGAGAAGAAAGCTGCTCGCGATCGGCGCGGTCCTCGCCGCCGCCGTCGCCTCCGTCATGTTCGGCGTGCCGTCCGCGTCCGCCGCGGTGGGACTGCACATCGAGGGCACCGACATCGTCGAGGCCAACGGCCAGAAGCTCATCATGCGGGGGATCAACCACCCGCACGTGTGGTACACGGGGAACACCGCCGCGTTCGCCGACATCAAGGCCACCGGCGCGAACACGATCCGCGTGGTGCTCGGCACCGGCAAGCGCTGGGGACCGTCGAACGACGTACCCGCGGTGATCCAGCTCTGTAGGCAGAACAGGCTGATCTGCGTGCTGGAGGTGCACGACACCACGGGGTACGGCGAGGAGGCCGCGGCCGCGTCGCTGGACGAGGCCGTGAACTACTGGATCAGTCAGAAGGCGAACCTGGCCGGCCAGGAGAGCTACGTCGTGATCAACATCGGCAACGAGCCGATCGGCAACGTCGACGCGCCGCAGTGGACCGCCGCGAGCGCGGCCGCGGTGGCGAAGATGCGCGCGAACGGATTCGAGCACCTGCTCATGGTGGACGCGCCGAACTGGGGCCAGGACTGGCAGTACACGATGCGGGACACCGCGCAGACCGTGCTGGACGCGGACCCGCAGGGCAACACCGTGCTGTCCATCCACATGTACGCGGTCTTCAACACGGCCGCATCGATCATCAACTACCTGGACGCGATCGCGGCCAAGGGGTGGCCGCTGGTGATCGGCGAGTTCGGCTGGCAGTTCGCGTCCGGTGAGGTCGACGACGCCACGATCCTGGCCGAGGCGCAGCGGCGCGGGCTCGGCTACATCGGCTGGTCCTGGTCCGGCAACACCGACCCGGTCCTGGACATGGTGCTCAACTTCGACCCGGCGCAGATCACCACCTGGGGACAACGGATCATCAACGGTACGAACGGGATCCGCGCCACGTCCCGCGAGGCGTCGATCTTCGGCGGCGTCCAGCCGACCACGCCGGTGCCGACCACCGCGTCGCCGACGCCGTCGCCCACCGGCGGCGGCAACCTGGGCTGCACCGCGGTCTACACGGCGGCCGGTCAGTGGCCCGGCGGCTTCCAGGGCGACGTGAAGGTCACCGCCGGCACGTCCGCGATCCGCGGCTGGTCGGTCGCGCTGACGTTCCCGAACGGCCAGGCCGTCACGCAGGCCTGGGGCGCCACGGTTTCCGGCACCGGTTCCGCGGTCACCGCCCGCAACGCGGCCTGGAACGGCGCGCTCGGCGCGGGAGCCAGCACCAACTTCGGCTTCATCGGCTCCTGGACCGGCACGAACGGCGCACCGGCCGTCGCCTGCACCGCGAGCTGACAGCCCCGCGGGCCGGGACGACCTACCGGCCCGCGGTGCCGGCCGTCCACGGCAGGCGGGCCGTTGCCGCCCGCATGCGGCAGGCCCGCCGTGCCGCCGGTATGTGGCAGGTCCGCCGGACCGCCGGTAGGTGGCAGGCCCGGCGTGCCGCCCGGCCTACGGCAGGCTCGTCGTGTCGTGTCGTGTCGTGCCGCCTACGGCAGGCCCGCGGTGACCAGCGCCAGCAGTCTGTCCAGGCGTCCCTCGTCGTCCGGCGGGCCGTGCTCACTGGCCCACGCCATCGCGCTCACCGCGATCAGCACGTCGGTGATCGGAATCGGCTCGGTCCGGCCCGCGGCCCGCTCGGCGCGGGCCAGCAGCGCGCCGCCGGTTTCCTCGATGGCGGTGTGGCAGTCCGTGAGCGCGGTGCCGTGTTCCGCCGCCAGCAGCTCCGTGGCGACCAGGCCGCGCATCGCGGTGGCGTGCGCGGCCAGCTCGCGCAGCCAGGACCGCAGCGCCGCGCCCGGCGATGGATCGCCGAGCAGCTCGCGGCCGTGCGCGCAGAGCGCGTCCACGTCGTCCCGGACGATCGCGACCAGCAGGTCGGGCAGCGTCGGGAAGTGCCGGTAGAGCGTGCCGGGCCCGACGCCGGCCCGCCGCGCGACCGCGTTGAGCGACACCTGACCGCCGTGTGCGGCGAACTCCGCGCGCGCGGCGGCGAGCACGCGCTCCCGGTTCTGGCGGGCGTCGCTCCTCATCGGACTCCAGGGTTGCTATGTGGAGAGGTTCTCCGTAGCGTAGCCCCCGACAACCGGAGAGGTTCTCCGGCTGACTGGAGAGGGTCGGTATGCGGATCGGTGCGATGATCGGTGAGGTACGCGGCCCGGTGACCGCGGACGAGCTGACCGCCCAGGCCACGGATGCGGCGGCGCGGCGCATCGGCAGGGTGTGGACCGCGCAGGCGCTCGGCTGGGACGCGCTCACCTCGCTCGCGCTGGTCGGCGCGCGGGTGCCGGACGTCCGGCTCGGCACCGCGGTCGTGCCGGTCCCGCCCCGGCACCCGCTGCTGCTCGCGAGCCAGGCGCTCACCGTGCAGGCGGCCACCGGCAACCGGCTCACGCTCGGCATCGGCGCCGGCATCGGCGCCCTGACCACCGGCCTGTTCGGGCTGCCCGCGGACCGGCCGGTGCACCGCATGCGCGAGTACCTGTCCGTGCTGCGCCCGCTGCTGCGCGGCGAGCCGGTCAGCCACGCCGGCGACACGCTGACCGTCAACGGCGGGGTCGCCGTGCCCGGTGCGCTGCCGCCACCGGTGCTGCTCGCCGCGCTCGGCCCCGCGATGCTGCGGCTCGCCGGCGAGCGGGCGGACGGCACCGTCACCTGGATGGCCGGCCCGCGCACGCTGGACACGCACGTGGTGCCGCGGGTGACGGCCGCCGGCCGGGCCGTGGAGATCGTGGCCGGGCTGCCGGTCTGCGTCACCTCCGATCCGGACGGCGCCCGTGAGCGGGTCGCGGCCCGGTTCGGCATGGCCGCCGGCGTGCCGGAGTACCGGTCCGTGTTCGATCGCGAGGGTGTCGCCGGACCGCGGGACGTGGCGCTGATCGGTGACGAGGAGACCGTGGCCCGGGGCGTCGCGCGGATCGCCGCGGCCGGCGTGACCGAGTTCGTCGGCTCGCCGTTCGGCGACTCCGGCGAGCAGTCCCGCGCGCTGAGCCTCCTCGGCGACCTTGACCGTAGCGGGCATCATGGATGAATGATCGACGCTGACGTGCTGCGGCCGCCACGGCATCGAGTGGATCGGCGGTTCGTGCTGTGGCGGACCGTGCGCGCGGTGATCGGGGCGGTGGTCGTGCTCGTACCGCTGGGGGTGCTGTATCTGATCTTCGAGGTGGCACGGCCGTGGATCGGGCCGGTGTGGCTGGTGCTCGCGGTCTGCTACCTCATCGGCATCGCGATCACGCCGACGTGGCGCTACCGGGTGCACCGGTGGGAGGCGACGGACGACGCGGTCTACGCGCTGGAGGGCTGGCTGACCCGCAAGTGGCAGATCGTGCCGATCTCGCGGATCCAGAGCATCGACACGGAGATCGGGCCGATCCAGAACCTGCTCGGCATCGCCACGATCAAGGTGACCACCGCGTCGTCCGAGGGCGGCATCTCGATCGAGGGCCTGGAGCGGACGGCCGCGGAGACCACGGTGGACCGGTTGCGCGCGGTGACCGCCGCGACGCCGGGCGATGCCACGTGACGACGGCCGATGCGCCCACGACCGGTGCGCCGGCAACCGGCGACGCACCATGGCGGCGACTCAGCCCGCGGCTGTTCTGGGTGGACCTGATCCGGGCCGCGCTCGCCTCCGTACCGGGATATCTCGGTCTTGTGGTGCTCGGCGACGACGGGCCGGTCTGGCCGCTGGTGGCCGCGTCCGCGTTCGGTGTGCTGCAGGCGGTGTCCGACCTGGTCCGGCTGCTGACCACGCGCTACCGGGTGCTGGACGACCGCGTCGAGCTGCACAGCGGCTGGGTCGCGCGCCGCCGGCGCACCGTCGCCCGGGACCGGATCCGCAGCGCCGACACCACCGCGAAGCTGCTGCACCGGCCGTTCGGGCTGCGCGTGGTGCGGATCGGCACCGGCGAGCAGGCGTCGTCGTTCACGCTGGACGCGCTCGACGCCCGCTCCGCGACCCGCCTCCAGCGGGAACTGCTCGCCCAGAAGCCGGCCACGGCCGGCGAACCCACGGGCGACGAGACCACGGGCAACGAATCCACGGCCGTCGCGCCCGGCGACGTGATCGCGCGGCTGCGACCCGCCTGGGTGCTGATCAACGCGGTCCGGGTCTGGGCCGTGCTCGCGGTGATCGGCCCGGTCTTCGCGGTCTACTGGTTCCTGCGCGCGTTCGGCGTCGACCTGCTCGACACCGGCCTCCGGCTCTACACCGCGCTCGGGCTCGGTCCGGTGTGGACGATCGTGCTCGGCGTCGCCGTCGCGTACCCGATCGGCGTGGTGATGCAGGCCGGCGCGTTCCTCACCGAGAACTGGCGGTTCACGCTCACCCGCGACGGCGGCACCCTGATCACGCGCCGCGGCCTGCTCGACACGCACACGGCACAGAGAGACGAGCAGCGGGTACGCGGCCTCGCCTTCAAGGAGCCGCTGGTCTGGCGCTGGCTGCGGATCACCGAGACGCTGCTGATCACCACGGGACTGCGCAGCGCTGGCGAGGCCGGATCCGCCACGCTGCTGCCCCGCGTCCGGCAACCGGAGGCGCGCGCGGTCGCGGCCCGGGTACTCACCGACGGTCACCGGCCGCTGGAAGCGCGCCTGCACCGGCACCCGCGCGGCGCGCTCACCCGCCGCCTGATCCGCGCGGTCACCGGCCCGGTGCTGCTGACGGCCGTGCTCGGCGGCTTCACGCTCAGCGGCGCGATCCCCGGCCGCTGGTGGCTGCTGCCGCTCACGTTCCTGCCGCTCACGCTGGTGCTCGCGGTCGCCGGTTACCGCGCGCTCGGACACGCCATGGCCGGGCCCTACCTGGTGCTGCGGCGCGGCGCTCTCACCCGGCTCACGGTCGCGCTGCGCCGGGACGCGGTGATCGGCTGGACGCTGCGCCAATCGCTGTTCCAGCGCTGGGGCGGCCGGATCACGATCGGCGTCTCGACCGCGGCCGGAGACCGGTTCTACCACACCGAGGACGCGGGTACGGAGCAGGCGATCGCACTCATTCGCGCCGCCACTCCGGAACTGGCCGCGCAGTTCGCCGAGCCGTTCCCGGCCGAACGGCCCGCCCGTTCCGGGGCTGTCCCGGCCGGCTGAGACGCGCGAGCCGCTGCGGCCCGGCGGCGCGGGCGGGCCGTCACGACGCCTGCCCTCGCCGACGACCGGCGCGCCGCGCGGCCGGCTGCTTCCGGGGACGTGCCGGTCGTGGCGACGAGGCCCGGACGCGCCGGTCACGGCGGCGGAGGTGCGGACGGACGGTCGCCACGGGTGCGGCGGGGTGCCGCTCATGGCGTACCCCTGCGATGGTGTGGTCAGGGGTTTCGGGCGGTGGCGTAGGCGGCGGAGGCGATCAACTCCAGCGAGACCTGGAGGCGTTCCAGGCTGATGTTGTGGGTGATCGTGTCCGACGGGCTGTGGTAGGGCGGTTCGAGCAGGATCCAGCCGTCCTCCTCGCCGCGCCAGGAGAAGTTCGCGGCCGCGATGCCGACCTCCTGGAACGACGCGTGATCGCTTGCGCCGCGCTCGGTCACCGGCGTCAGGTGCGGGGTGTAGCCGAGGCGTCCGGCGGCCGCGATCACCTCGTCGGTGGAGCGGTTCGGCTCGCCGGTGAGCGACAGCAGCCAGTAGCGGATCGCCGGGTCCCAGCTGGTCGCGACCATGTCGTTCTGGAAGACCGCGGTGATCCTGTCCCGTTCCGGCCGCGGCAGACCCGCCACGTAGTGCCGCGAGCCGACCAGGCCCTGCTCCTCGGAGCCCCACAGCGCGAACCGCAGCGTCGCGTTCACCGGCAGGTGCCGCAGGACCCGGGCGACCTCCAGCGTGAGCGCGGTCCCGGAGGCGTCGTCGTTCGCGCCCGGCGAGCCGATCACGCTGTCGTAGTGCGCGCCGACCATGACGACCGGGCCGGTGCCGTCCCCGTGCCGCCGTTCCGCGAGGACGTTGTGCGAGGTCAGGTCGCGGTACATCCGGGCGCTGACGGTCAGCTCCGGCAGCGTGCCCGCGGCCAGCAGCGCGCGTAGCCGGTCCTTCTGCGGCTGGCCCGCGCCGACGATCGGGATCGGCACCGGGTTGGCCAGCCACGGCGGGAACGCCGGAGCCTGCGAGTGGTCGAGGTGATCGTGCGCCACGAACAGGATCGCGGCCGCGCCGCGGGCCACGGCGGTCCCGGCCAGCACGTCCGGGTCGTCGAGCCACGGGTAGTCGATCATCACGATCGCGCCGGTGACGTCGTCCGGGTAGTCGGCGGTGCCGCCCGCGCCCGCGTCGACCACGGCGCCGCGGACCGTGGTGCCCAGCACGCCGGACAGCGACGCGCCCACCTGCCAGCCGAGGTCCCGCGGCAGCCCGCCGGGCGCGTCCAGCGTGCCCAGCGCGGTGTCCTCCGCCGGGAACGGTTGCAGTGTGGTGTCGTAGCCGAGCGAGTCGAGAACCCCGGCGACGTAGCCGGCGGCCCGGGTCTCCGACGGCGTCCCGGCGACCCGCGGGCCGATCCGCTCGGACAGCACGCGCAGGTGTTCCAGCGCGCGCCGCGCCGACACCTGGCCGGCGACCCGCTGGTCGTCGGCGGTCAGCACCGGCGGGCGCACGGCTCCCGGACGGTGGTCACCGATCGCCCAGGCCGGCGCCGGCAGCGCGGCGCCGGCCGCCCCTCCGGCCGCGATCCCGAGCAGTGCCCGCCGGCTGAACGAGGACTTATCCACGGCTCCTCCTAGATCTGGGTGTCCACGCCGGACACTAGGTTTGATCGTGACGCCGGTCTATCGCTCGTGAGATTCCGGACAGGCGGCAACCGATTCCGGAAGGGCCGTTCACCGGAACGTCCCGCTGACGCCGGTGGCGGTGGCGGTGACGGTCGTGGTGGTGAAGCCGTCCGGCGCGCGCGCCGCCGTGGTCGTCGCCGGAGGGGATCGCTGTGTCCGTGCGGTGCGGGCGCGGCAGAGGGCCAGGCGGTGTGACGGGCCGCATAGTCGCTAGATGCTTGAGAAACTCAATGATAATTTCAAGCAAGTCCGTAGGAGTCGTCCCCCCTGAGGTGACAGATGTTCGTTGCAACCGTGGTGATCACCGGCCTGCTGGCCGCGGCGTTCGCCGTCAGTGGAGTCCGGAAGCTGGCCGGCGGAGCCGGGGTACGGCAGGAGGCGGCGCACCTGCGGGTGCCGTTCGGTGGCTATCGGGTCATCGGTGTGGCCGAGATCGCCGGGTCGCTGGCCCTGCTGACCGGCCTGGCCTGGGCGCTGCTGGGTGTCGTCACGGCCGGGCTGCTGGTCCTGCTCATGATCGGTGCCTTCGCCGCGCATATTCGCGTGCACGACGGCCCTGGGACCTGGGCGCCTGCCGCGGCCCTGCTGCTCCTCACCGCGCTGACGCTCGGCCTGCGCATCACCACGACCTGACCCGGGAGCGTCGCCGCGGCCTGACCTGAGCGCGTCGCCGCAGTCTGACCCGAGAGCGTCGCTGCGGCCGGGTCCGGAGCGTCGCTGCGGCCCGGTCCGCAAGCGGTTCGGCGCCGAATGCGGCTGGTGCGAAATCGGCCCGGTCCGGAAGGTGGCCCGGTCCGGAAGGTGGCCCGGCCCGGGAGTGGCCCGCCGCGAAAACGCTCGGCGCGACCGGCATCTCGGCGCGACAGAAATTTCGGCACGACAGAAATCTCGGCGCGACAGATTTGGAGGGACCCGTGCACGATCGCACTCCGACCGGTCTGGAACGTGTCATCGCCAACCCGGTGATGGGCGTGGAGGTCACCTTCCTGAAGGCCGTCGACGACCCCGGCGGCGACCAGGTGGAGAGCCTGGTGCGGATCCCCGCCGGCGAGATCGGGCCGCCGCCGCACTATCACCTCGACTTCGAGGAGCGGTTCACCGCCGTCGAAGGGACGCTCCACATGGACCTCGGCGATCAGCGCGGCCTCCGGCTCGAGCCCGGCGAGTCCGTGCTGGTGCCGCGCACCGTGCGGCACCGCTACTACAACGCGGGCGATCGCGACGCGGTCTTCCGGTTCGAGGCCACGCCGGGTGCGGCGTACGAGCGGGCCACCCGCGCCGCCTTCGGCCTGGCCCGGGACGGGCGCACCGACCACCGCGGCGTCCCGCGTGAACTGCTGGACAAGGCGTTGATGTTCGACCTCGCCGGGAGCTTCGCCGAGGGACCTCCCCTATGGTTGCAGAAGATCTTGACCCGTGCCGGGGTACGCGTGGCCGTGGCCCTCGGCCGCGACCCGGGATTCCGCCGATACACGGAGGCGTCACCGCACGCGCCGGACCGTCGACCGGCCACCTGACAGGAGAACACGCCCATGGCAGCGGAGGACCTGGCCGCACGGCTGCTCGATCACGTCATGCTGATCGCCGAGGAGGTGAGCGGCCGGATGCGGGAGGCCCTCGACCGCCTCGACCTCACCGAGCCGACGGCGGAGCTGCTGTGGCACCTGCGCCCCGACGCCGAGCCCGCCTCGCTGCGCACGCTGGCGAGCCGGCTGCACTGCGACCCCTCCAACATCACGCTTCGCAGCGCCAAGCTGGAGGCCCAGGGCCTGGCCGTCCGGCGCCCGCACCCGGCCGACGGCCGGATCCGCACGCTGGTCCTGACCGAGGCCGGGGTGCGCATGCGACGGCTCCTGCTGGAGGCGGTCGCCGAGCGGTCACCGCTGGCCGGGCTGAACGCCGAGGAGCAGCGGCAACTCGACGCGCTGCTGAGCAGGGCCTCGGTCCGGCGCTGACGCGGCCGATCGACGACCCCCAGCGGCGATCCCGATCCCGGCGTCGGCGACCCGGCCGCTGTCGTGCGCGTGAGTCGCACGGCCTCGTTCGCGAGAGAGGTGGTCCGCCTTCGAAAATGCGCGTCGCGTCCCGATGGGCCGACCGCGCCCGGTGGATCTCGTGCCGATCGAGGAGTGCGGCCGCACGGCCGGCCAGCGGGGCCACTCGGCCGAGGTGCCGCGATCGTGCTTCGATCACGACCGGCCCTGGTGCCCGGGCGGCAGCGCAGGGCGTGCCTGCGCGGGCTGAGCCCCCTGGATCTGGTGGTGCGGGACGGGTGGCGCGAACCCCGGCGGGAACGGCCGGCCGAACATCGACGCCGAGATGGCGACGGTCATCCATGGCACCCATGGGCCGCGAAGCCGCAGGGGCGGTGCGCCCTCGAAGTGCATCGTGACCGCCCAGTCACCCGGCTCGGGCTGCATGGAGACGAGCGCGCGGAGTTCGCTGGACTGCCACTGATTGTCGATCATAACCAGGAGTCGCTGGTCGGTGATCACCACGGGCGCGGTGCCGAGCGGACGCCATTGCGGCCGGGCCTGGTTCTCCGCGCGCCGTCGCTTCCGTGCGTCGTTGGCGGCGCCGGCCAGCATGCCCGCGGCGACGAACATCAACCCGCCACCGAACGCGTAGCCACCTGTCGAGTATTCGACGTCGATTCCATGAAAGACGCTCAGGTCGGCCACGAGTGCGCCGAACTGCGATTCCCCCGGTCTGGTCATGATGCTCGGATTGATCGGGTGTGGGCGGCCACCCCGGTTCACCACGTCAATCAGGGCGTTCATTGCCACCCAGCCGCGTTGTGCTTCGACCGCCTCGGCCTGAGCTCGTTCTTGAGCCGACACCAGCACCTCCGGAATAGTCGTGCTCGGTGCATCGTCGCATTGAGATACATGATCAATCCACGGCGGTCGGACCTTCGCGGTAACGACTGCCCGATCGGTCATGGTCGCGCACTGATCGTTCTGCGTGACCCCGCGATTCCGGTGACTCCATTCCCTCTCCGGGCCCGCTACCGTCTGGATCGGACGCCTGTCAGCGAGGGGGAGTGGTGTCGGAGGAGATCGCTGTACGACGGTCCGGGGACCTCGGCCGGCTGCCGTCCGTACCGGTGCATCAGGCTCGTGAACTGGAGATGAGCGCGGTTGCGCTGGACGCGGACGAGTGCTGGGCCTCGCTCGGTGCGGCGCTGCGCGCGCGGATCGAGCAGCGTGCGGGGCCGGTGGTCGAGTGGTGGGCCTGGGAGCAGGACGGACGCGTCCATGTCGTGGTGCTCGGCCGGATCGCGTTCGTGCGATGCATTCCGACGACCACCGCCCGCGGATCGGCCCATCGTGTGGAGACGATGCGGCTGATGCCGGAAACCGTTCGTACGGTGCCCATCAGGGACAATGCTCCACGGAATGGCCCACGCGTCGGTAATCGGTCCGCAGAGGAGAGTGCGGGCGCCGGCAGAATCGATCTGCCGGCTGATTTCCGGGCGGTCATAGGCCATATTCCGGCGCGTGCACAGATTCTGCTGCAGGAACCTTTCGTGACCCACTCCGGGCCGCTGCTCGCCGATTCGTGTGTCTATCAGACGGTGAATCGGCGTGGAATGGGAAGCGTGACGATGAAGCTGTGGTGTTATCTGACGGATTACCGGACGCTGACGGTGGTGAGCGGGACGGGCGTGTCCGCGACACCCGGCTCACCCGTGGGCTGGGACCTCATGTGCCGCCGTATCGCTGTCGGCGCGCGGTGACACCGGGAGGTCAGCGTGACGGATGAAGGACTGTTCCGGGCGCTCGGCGGCCGGGACGCCTACGAGGTGCTCGGCGTCCCGCGGGAGGCGACCCGTGACGAGATCCTGCGTGCGAAGCGGGAGCGCCAGCGCGAGGCGCACCCCGATCTGCACGGCGGGGCGGGTGGCGACGCCGACTCCAAGCTGATCAACAATGCGGCCGCCATCCTGTCGGACGATCGTGTCCGTGCCGACTATGACCGATGGAGCGGCCGAGGCTCCCCGGCGTATCCTCCTGCCGCACCGTCGGCCTGGGACGCCGGCACTCCCGGCTTCGTGGCGCCCCCGCACGCCGGTGCCGGTGTGCCGGGGCCGTTCCCCCCGCCGGCACCCGGGTACCCGGCCGGTGCCCGGCCGCCGGGCCCACCCCCGCCACCGGCACCCGCGCCGCCGACCTGGGCAGGTCCCCAGATGCCGGGATCGTCCGTGCCGGCCGGCCCGATGGCGATGCCCGCCTACACTCCGTCGCGGACGGGAGCGTCGTCCGGGCCGGGCACCCCGGCGATCGTCGCTCTGATCGTCGTGGCCCTGCTGGTGCTGTGTTGCGGCCCGGCTCTGTGCATGCCGCTCCTGCAACGGTGACTCGCGGAGCCGGTCAGGCGAGGAGCTTCTCGCGCATGGTCTTGCCCGGGTTGAACTGACCGACGATCCGCTGGCCGGTCGGCAGGTAGACGTCGACGGTGTTGTTGCGGCGCATCAGCTCGCGGACCGGCTTCGGCAGCGGCGGCTCCTGCGGCATCGCGTTGCGGATGTCCGTGGCGGTCTGGACGAGCCGCTCGGCGAGCATCGCGGAGTCCGCGTCGACCCGGACCCGGCCGAACTCCCAGCCGCAGACGAGCAGGTCGAGCGTCTCGAAGACGTGGGTGAGCGCGGCGTACGAGTCGGTCACGTCGACGAAGCGGTGCGCGTTGCGGCCGATGACGGTGGTGGCGGCCTGCACGTGGATGTAGGGGTGCAGGCCGCCGGGGAGCGCGAAGAGCGGCCACTGCAGCGCGTGCCCGGCCTCCTTCCACAGCGTGCGGTAGTTGCGGCGGTCGACGATCAGGCGGTGGCCGCTGCGCCGGTAGATGTCGGCGCACTGGGCGGCGAGCGCGTCGTTGGCCGTGTCGGCGAACTCGCGCAGGATCGTGGCGGCGACCACCAGGCCGTCGTCGCCCTGAAGATACGGGCCGACCGCGGCGGCCTGGTCCGGGAAACGGCCCTGCACGTGCGCGCCGAAGCCCTGCCGGACCTGGGCGAGGATCTGGGCCTGCTGGCCGAGGTCGTGCTGGACCTTCCGCTTACCAAGACCGAAAAGTCGCATGTGCCCTCGTTTCGACCGCGCCGGTAAACGGGAGTCATGTTAACGAAGATCACCGTGGACGGTCTCGGCGCGGGTCCGGAATCCCCGAAAGTGGACCCCGGACCCACCGAACGGTCAGGCCGTGACCAGCCGGGCCGACGCGCCGCGAGCCACGACCGCGTCGTAGAGCTCGGCCGGGGTGAGCGTGGCGTACCAGGGTGCGCCGGGCGCGCGCTCGTACCGTTCCATCGAGATCAGGAACGTGAGGGCGTACCCGGTGCTCAGTGCGAGGAACGCGCCGGCCCAGGCCGCGATCGCGACGTGTTCACCCTGGATCAGCCGCGCCGCGGCGAGCGTGAGCACGGCCAGGCTCGCCAGCGCGTACAGGCGATAGGTGTTCTTCAGGGAATTGCTGGAGGTGCGGTCGGTGCGCTTGACCGTGACGCCGAACGTCCGGTCGTTGCCGGCCAGAGCACGAAGAGCCGAGATCATCGGTACGGTGTCCGCCACGCCGAACGCCTCGCTGTGCAGAAGGTGGTAGTGGCCGCGTCCGAAGATCACCACGATCCACACCGACACGACCGTGAAGGCCAGGAACGCGAAACCGTATCGGCTGTACGGACCGGTGACCGGTGCGACGCCGGTGATCAGCGCGGCCAGCGGCGCCAGCAGGTAGAGCACGCGGATCGGCCCCTGCAGGTGCGTGACCATGGCGCTGAAGTAGTTGAGCCGCTGCCAGCCGGTCAGCCCGCGCACCCGCAGCGGCGAGTCCGGGTGCCGGAACAGCAGGCGCAGGCTGCCGGCCGCCCAGCGCCGCCGGGTCCGGTAGTACTCGCGCAGGTTCTCCACCTCGAGGCCGTAGGCGAGCGGCTCACCCAGGTAGATCGACTTCCAGCCGCGCGCGTGGATGCGCAGCGACGTGTGGATGTCCTCGGTCGGCGTGTCCGGCGCGAACCCGCCGGCCGAGTCGATCGCGGCCCGGCGCAGCATCGCGGACGTGCCGGTGTAGATCGCGCTGTTGGTGTAGTTCTTCGTCGGCTGGATGCCACCGTAGAACATGCCCTGCTCGTGCCAGCCACGATCGCCGCGGAACGTGAACGACTCCTGGTTGTAGAAGCTCTGCGGCGACTGCACGAACCCGACGCGCGGGTCGTCGAAGTAGCCGATGGTCCGCTCCGCGAACTCCGGCAGCGGGATGTGGTCGGCGTCCAGCGTGATCACGAACTCCGCGTCCGTGAACCGCAGCCCGTTGTTGAGGTTGCCGGCCTTCGCGCCCTCGTTCGTGGTCCGCGCGACGTAGCGGGCGCCGTGCCGGGCCGCCATCTCGCGCACCTCGGCCCGGTCGCCGTCGTCGAGCACCAGCACGTCTCGCACGCCGCGTACCCGCATCGCGCCGATCACGGTCGGTTCCAGCACGAGCGGCGGCTCGTTCGCCGTGGGGATCAGGATGTCGACCGTCGCCACGATCTCATCGACGGTACGGGGTGCCGCGCTCGCCGCCCTGCGGAGCGTGAGCATGAAGCAGATCGAGGTGAGCACGCCGAACAGCTCGATGCTCCAGGCGACCGGGCCGTACCAGACGGTCCAGTCGACGACCGCGGTCCGCCACACCACGAACGCGGTGGCGAGCACGAGGAACGTCCAGAACAGCGCGGGGAACCAGCGCGGGTCACGGTGCACGATCACGACGGGACCTCCTCGGTCACGATGCGGGCGACCCGGTGCGCCTCGGCGCGCACCAGATCGCAGAAGCGCGGGCTCAGCGCCAGCACCGGCGGCAGCAGCCGGGCCTCCGCGACGCTGCCGTCCTCGTAGGGCAGCGCCAGTCCGGCGATCGGCAGGCCCTCGGCCGCGTCCCGGACGCCGATGGACAGCACGCCGTCGTCGCCGGGCACCACGGACAGACGCTGTCCGTCGAGTTCGCGGAGCAGCGAAGGGTAGGCCGCGTTCGCCTCGAAGTCGCCGAGCGCTACCGCGAGCTCGACGTCGTGGCCGGGCCAGCGGCGCAGGAAGTAGCGGTAGTTCGCGGCCTCGGTGCGCCGGTTCGCGGCCACGTCACGCACGTGCGGCAGGTGCGTGCCGTAGAAGTCGCGGGCCATCACGATCGGGGTGCCGGCCCGGCTGATCCGGTAGGCCCATTCCAGGTCCTCCACGCCGTACCCGGTGAAGGTCTCGTCGAAGAACGGCGTGGCGTCCCGGCGCAGCGCGATCAGCGCGGTCCAGGCGAACGCCCACGGGATCACATGCGGCGTGTGCAGGCGCGGGTCCGCGTCCACCACGGTCTGCGCCTGGAGGTCGTCGAGGACCTTGCGGTGGTGCTCCCACGGCTGCGCGGTCACCGAGGTCACGTCGCCGGTGTTGTTGTCGTAGCCGAGCATCTGCCCGGCCACGCAGACGCGCTGCCCGTACCCGAAATGGTGCTGGTAGAGGGTTTCCAGTGACCGGGACGGGAGCGCCATGTCCACGTCCATCAGCACCACGAACTCGCCGGTGGCCTGCCGCAGTGCCAGGTTGCGGGCCTCGGCGACCCGCCACGGCGCGGCGGAGAGCACGGACACGATCGGCAGCCGTGCGGTGAACTCGCGGCAGATCGCCACGTAGTCCTCGCTGTACTCCATCGCGCCGATGACCACCTGCGGCGTGAGCGTCTGCTCGGCCAGCGAGGCCAGTGCCAGCCGCAGATTGTCCGGCCGGTTGCGATAGGGGATGACCACGCTGATCTCAGGCAACGTGCTCACCCGGCATCAGCAGCACCTTGCAGCTCGCCTCCGGTGCCGCGCCCACGGTCCGGGCGTCGATGTCGCAGCCGAGCGCCGCGAACCCCTTGCGGTAGTCGGCCAGCGGCACCGTGTGGCTGATCAGCCGCTCGGCCGGGATCCGGCCGGAGACGATCAGATGGAACGCCTCCTCGAACGAGCCGTGCAGCGAGTCGATCGAGCCGGCCACGGTGAGGCTGCGGTCGCCGATGAGCATGGTGTCGATCGCGGCGATGCGCTCCTTGAGCCCGATCGACATGAACGTGCCGCCCGGCGCCATCCGCGGCAGCAGCTCCTCCAGGAAGTGCGACGTGGTGTCGACGACGATGTCGAGGTCCTTCTCGCCATCCAGGTCCGCCACGATCCGGCTGCCGGCCGGCAGCCGGGTGGAGGCGAAGTCGCGCCGGGCCGGGGAGCGCTCGACCACGGTCGGGGTCAGGCCCTTCAGCGACAGCATCCACGCGTAGAGCAGGCCGAGGGGCCCGGCGCCGATCACGTAGGTGGTCATCGCCAGGGACGCCGGCTGGATCCGGCGCACGCCGGTGACGACGCAGCTCAGCGGCTCGGTCAGCGCGGCCGCGCGCAGCGGCACGCGATCCGGGACGCGGTGCACGAACGCGGACGTGGTCCGGTAGCGGCCGGCGAACGCGCCGTCGTAGCTGACGCCGCTCTCCGTGCCGTGCTTGCCCTCGCAGTGGTTGATCCGGCCGGTGCGGCACATCCGGCAGCGCCCGCAGTACGGCGTCGGGTTGATCACCACACGGTCGCCGGGCGTGATCGTGGTGACCTTCGCGCCGACCTCGGCCACGATCCCGGAGGCCTCGTGACCGAGCGTGACGCCGGGGACCGCGACCGGGTAGGCGCCGGAGACGATGCCCAGGTCGGTGCCGCAGATCCCGCAGTAGGCGACGTCAATCACGACGTCGTCGTCACCGACAGCGTGGAGATCCGGCAGGTCGGCCAGGTCCACGCCCCAAGCCGCGCTGAACGTCAAGGCCTTCATGATCCTTCTTCCTCGAACGTGCGCAGCGCCGCGCGGAGCCGCTCCAGCAGGTCGTCCACCTGGGCCGGCGTGATGATCAGGGGTGGGCGGACCTTGACCGCGCGGCCGAAGCCGTAGCGGCTGCCGCGCATGATCAAGCCGTGCCGCTTGGCGATCGGCAGGAACCGCGCGACCGCCTCGGCGTCCGGCAGGTCGAACGCCAGCATCAGGCCGACGCCGCGCGGGTTGGAAACGGTTACATGGTCGCGCTCGAGAGCGCGGAGTCCGTCCAGCAGCGGCTGCCCGACGGCGGCCACGTTGTCCAGCACGTGGTGCTCACGGATGTAGCGGATCGTCTCCTCCAGCGCGGTCAGCGACAGCGGGTTCGCGCCGGCCGTGCTGGAGTGCTCCCACGGCTCCAGCACGTCCAGCTCCGGGCGCATCAGCACGCCCGCGACCGGGATGCCGACGCCGCCCGCGCCCTTGCCGAACGTGATGATGTCCGGCCGCAGCTCGCGCGCGAAGCCGCTGGAGGCGAACATCGCGCCGGTGCGCCCGAAGCCGGTCTGCACCTCGTCCGCGATGATCAGGATGCCGAGGTCGTCGCAGACCCGACGCAGCTCGCGGAAGTAGCCGTCCGGCGGCACCAGGTTGCCGCCGTTGCCGAGCACCGGCTCGATGATCAGCGCGGCGATCCGGCCACTGGACGCGAACTCGGCGAAGTCCGCGACCCGGGTGGCGCAGAGCAGCCCGCACCGGTCCGGCGTCTGGCCGAAGAAGCAGTTGGCGCAGTCCGGCGCCGGGATCTTCACCGAGCCGGGGAACGGCAGCGTGAACGACCGTTGCCGGAACGCGTTGCCGGAGACCCCGGTCGTGGCCACGGACTGGCCGTGGTGGGACAGGAAGAGCGAGAAGACGTCGGTGTTCCCGGTGGCCTTCTGGGCGATCCGGATCGCGGCCTCGTTCGCGGTGGAGCCGGTTATGTCCCGGAACCAGAACGCGCCGATGTGCGGCGGGAGATATTCACGCATCGATTCAAATATGCGTGCCGCAGCCTCCCGGGTGTGGTCCGACGTCAGGTGGGCGAGGCGGTCCAATTGCCGGTGCAGGGCATCGACGACCTCTTTGGCGGAATAGCCGAGCGAAACGTTGAACGTGCCGGACGCGCAGTCGATGTACTGCTCGTCGTGTGCGGTCAGATAGATTCCTTCACCCGTGTACTCGGCGAGATGCGAGCTCAACGGACGGCCCCCTCTTTCGACATTGGCGCAGGATTCATCGCCGGTTCGCCCACCGTCGGCGGGCACCGTGACATTACGGGCACTGTGCTGGTAGAGCCGATTTTCGCCCCTTCCGTGGAAACGCTCCCACACCGGCGCATCCGCTCGTCGGACAAGGTGTGGTGGCGATACGCCCACAGTGCCCCGCCGAATTTCCGTTTGGCAAGCACGAAAGATTGGGAATCGACTTCGGTAAATCGAACACGATGACCGGCCAGCGGTGGTAACAGCAAATACATCCATGTGTGCTGAGTCACTGGCGAATATGTGTCCCTGAATGACATTTCCGTACGGGAGCCTGAATGTGGCCGTGTGGTTTCACTGTCGTCGACACGACACCGGGCATCGGGTCATATCGCCGGAGGCATGGTCAAAGTGATTTATTGACACCCATAAACCCCGATGCGAGGGTACGCACGGGCGGCCCACCCCGAGCCGTCCTCGTCCCGCGGAAGGGATCCCCCATGCAGCTTCGACGGGCACTCGCGCTCGGCGCCGCCGCGGTCGCCGCCGTCCTCTTCGGCCCCAGCATCCCGGCGAAGGCCGCACCGGCCGCGCCGCCGCTGATCGCGCCGGCCGCCGCCACGCTCGCCTCCACGATCTCGCTGAGCAACTGCTCGGCATCGCTGGTGCGCTACCCCACCTCGGCCGCCGGCGACCGCGCGATGATGCTGACCAACGGCCACTGCTACGAGGGCGGCTTCATCAACTCCGGCACCGTGCTGCGTAACGTGGCAAGCACCCGGCAGGGCACGCTGCTCGACGCGAGCGGCGCCTCGCTCGGCCGGGTCCGCGCCGACCTGGTCCTCTACGCCACGATGACCGGCACTGACGTCACGCTCTACCGGCTGAACACCACGTTCGCGGCGCTGCGGAGTCAGTACGGCGCGACGCCGCTCACCATCTCCGGCACCCGCACCGCGGCCGGCACGTCCATGTCGATCCCGTCCGGCTACTGGAAACGCGTCTGGAACTGTGCGGTCGACGGCTTCGTCCCCACGGTGCGCGAGGATCAGTGGTCCTGGCGCGACTCGATCCGATACAACGCGGGCTGCGACACGATCGGCGGCTCGTCCGGCTCTCCGATCGTGGACGACGCCACCGGCGCGGTGATCGGCGTCAACAACACCGGCAACGAGTCCGGCGGCCGTTGCACGCTCAACAACCCGTGCGAGGTCGCGTCGAACGGCACGGTGACGGTGCTGCCCGGCCGCGGCTACGGCCAGCAGACGTACTGGTTCACCACCTGCCTGACCTCGGCGCGGGTCATCGACCTGACCATCTCCGGCTGCCTGCTGCCACGCTGACGACACACCGGCGCGAGGGCCGTGCCGCGGTCCTCGCGCCTCGTTCACCGGAACGCCCCGCACATGCTCCGCAGCGTGATACCGTCATGCCGCTGCAGTTTTGGTTTCCGAAGACGTTGCGTTGCGAGACGATGGCGCCTGTTGGGTATCCGGACCCTACAGGCGCTTTTTCCATATTCGCCTCCGACTTGACGGATCATCAGAACGCGGCGACGAGAGGTGTGCACCACGCGCATCTCCCATGTTCGCGAAGGAGAAACACATGGCCACCGGCACCGTGAAGTGGTTCAACGCCGACAAGGGCTTCGGCTTCATCGTTCAGGACGAGGGCGGCGCTGACGTTTTCGCCCACTTCTCTGCGATCGCCACCAGCGGCTACCGCAGCCTGGAGGAGAACCAGCGGGTCGAGTTCGAGATCACCCAGGGTCAGAAGGGCCCGCAGGCCGCCAACATCCGGCCGCTCTGACCAGGCCCGGGGTCACCCGGACCTAGACACCGTCGCGGGGGTACGGCGCACGCCGTACCCCCGCGATTTTTTGTGCCTCAGGCCGTGGCCGGCTCCGGTGCGCGGCGGCGCAGGGCCGGGGTGAGCAGCGCGTCCACGCTGAACCGGCCGGCGCCGATCGCGGTGAGCAGCAGCGCGCCGACGCCGAGGACCAGCTCGGCGCCGCCGGCGTCGACGAACATGCCGTTGCCGGCGTGCGCGAAGACGTAGGCGCCCAGCATGTTCAGCGCGAGCAGCACGCCGAAGACCGGCGTGAGCAGGCCGAGGATCAGTGCGTTCTGATCGAGCGTTCAACAGTCTGTCCGCCGGAACGCTACCGGGATCGATGACCGGAGTCCCGCGATCGTGGTCTGTCCCTTTTCGGGGAACCAACCCATACGCACCCATAAAAAAGGGAGAAAGGTAAAAACCTTCCTCCGCCACCTCCAACGTATATCAGACCCCCGGTCTTGCCGCAAGACCCGGGTGATGCCGCAGAATCGCTGCTCAGAGGCCAGAACGTGGCCAATTGGGGGGATTCTCGTGAGCAGCAGCGCGTTCGCACTGCCGGACAAGCTGGCGGCCAAGGCCGCACCCACGCTGATCGACGCGGACGAACGGCACTTCGCCGCGATCGCGGACGGCCTGCGACGACAGCTCGACGACCTGGCCGGGCGGCTCGACGACGCCCGCAGGGGCGCGGCCGGCAAGGGGCGGCAGGCGGTCGACCGCGACCAGGAGGTGCACCGGCTGACCGCGCGGCTGCGCACGCTCCGCCGCTACAGCCTGGACCTGTGCCTGGGCCGGATGGTCGCGGCGGACACCGGCGAGACCATCTACATCGGACGGCTCGGGCTCACCGACGGCGACGGCGGCCGGCTGCTCACCGACTGGCGCTCGCCCGCGGCCGAGCCGTTCTTCGGCGCGACCCACGCGAACCCGATGGGCCTGGCCAGCCGCCGCCGCTACCGGTGGACGCGCGGGCGGGTCACCGACTACTGGGACGAGGTGTTCACGCCGGACGGACTGGAGGGCCACGCCGCGCTCGACGACCAGTCCGCGTTCATCGCCAGCCTCGGCGGCACCCGGTCCGCGCGCATGCGCGACGTGCTCGGCACCATCCAGGCCGACCAGGACGCGATCATCCGCGCCGGATCGAACGGCACGCTCGTCGTCGACGGCGGACCCGGCACCGGCAAGACCGTGGTCGCGCTGCACCGCACCGCGTACCTGCTCTACTCCGACCCGCGGCTCAGCCATCGCATGCTCTTCGTCGGCCCGCACGAGCCCTACCTGGCGTACGTCTCCGACGTGCTGCCCAGCCTCGGCGAGGAGGGCGTGCTCTCCTGCACGCTGCGCGACCTGGTCCCGGAGGGCGCGACCGCCGGCGTCGAGAAGGACCCGGAGACGGTACGCCTGAAGTCGTCCGCCGACATGGTCCGCGCGGTCGAGGCCGCGGTCCGGTTCTACGAGGAACCACCGCGGGCCGCCACCACGGCCGGCGGCGTGCGGGTGACCGCGGACGACTGGGCCGAGGCCTTCGGCGCCGCCACCGGCACGCCGCACAACGAGGCCCGCGAAGAGATCCTCGACGAACTGTGCGCGATCCTGGCCGACCGGCACGACGACGCCGACCCGGACGAACTGCGCCGAGACCTGCGCCCCGCGCTGCACCGGGCCTGGCCGATGCTGGAGGCGGCCGACCTGATCGCCGACCTCTGGTCGGTCCCCGCCTACCTGCGCCGGTGCGCGCCCTGGCTGACCGCGGACGGCATCGGCACGCTGCAACGCGCGGACCCGCGCGCCTGGACCCTGTCCGACCTGCCGCTGCTCGACGCGGCCCGGCAGCGCCTCGGCGACGCCGGAGCCGACCGGCGGGAGCGGCAGCGGGACGCGGCCGTGGCCGCGCAGCGCGCCGGCATGGCCACGGTCATCGACGACCTGATCGCCTCCAACGTCCACGACGACGGCGAGGGGCTGATGCAGATGCTGGTCCAGCAGGACCTGCGGGACGTGCTGGTCGACGACGCCGTGCTGCCCGGCGCGACCCGGGACCGGCTGGCCGGCCCGTTCGCCCACATCGTGGTGGACGAGGCACAGGAACTCACCGACGCCGAATGGCAGATGCTGCTGCTGCGCTGCCCGTCCCGCAGCCTCACCGTGGTCGGCGACCGCGCCCAGGCCCGCCACGGCTTCACCGAGACCTGGCAGGACCGCCTCACCCGGGCCGGCCTCGACCGGATCGAGCTGGCGTCGCTGAACATCAACTACCGCACCCCGTCCGAGGTCATGGCCGAGGCCGCCCCGGTCATCCGCGCCGCACTGCCCGACGCGAACGTCCCACGGTCGATCCGCGACAGCGGACTCCC
Organism: Catenuloplanes nepalensis; assembly: GCF_030811575.1. Classification (GTDB taxonomy): domain Bacteria; phylum Actinomycetota; class Actinomycetes; order Mycobacteriales; family Micromonosporaceae; genus Catenuloplanes; species Catenuloplanes nepalensis. Next base: position 2,889,855 of record NZ_JAUSRA010000001.1, read on the forward strand.
GGTCGTACACGCACGCCTCGAAGATTTTGATCTGATCCTCGCCACGCACGCCGGTGAGGGCACCGCCGTCGTCATCGGACACCCCACGTTCACCGGCTCCGGCCGGGTCCGCGCGCTCACCCCCGAACTGGCCAAGGGCCTCGAGTTCGACCTGGTCGTCCTGGTCGACCCGGCCTCCTTCGGCACCGGGATCGAAGGCGCGGTCGACCGCTACGTCGCGATGACCCGCGCCACCCGCCGCCTGGCGATCCTCACGAGCGCTTGAGCGGGAACGCGCGGATCAGTGCGGCGACCTCGTCGACGGCGGTTTCCAGAAGGAGGTGGCCGCCGCCGAGGAGGGCCCGCCGCCACCACCGGCGCGCCCGGACGGTCGCCTGCGGAGCGTGTCGGGAGTCCGACAGCGGTGGGTCGTCCGGCCGATGCCAGGACCCCCGAAATGCCGGGTCGCGGGCGTGATCACGGCGGGCAGAATGACTGCCGTCGCCGTCACGAGGGGGAACACCATGGAGGACGCGTTGCTGGCCTACAACGCCGGCCGCGTCGACGCGCTGGACGGGCGCCGGGACGCTGACTCAGCCGAACACCCGGACACCGGCGCGGACTACCGGCGCGGGTTCCTGGACGCGCGCATAGAGGTGGTCAACATGCACGCGGAGCTGCGGAGACTTCTCGGCTACGAGGGCTGACGGCCATCCGCGGAGAATGTGCCGCAACTCTCTCCGCGCACGGCGCATCACAACGGGTTCCACAACAACCGGAAGCCCGGCGGGGTCCGCGGGGTGCGCTGGACCGGCTGCTGACCTCGGCGATCGAGGGCGGTGGACCGGCACCAGCGGTCCACCGCCCGCCGCGCGGAGTCAGGACAGCAGGTCCGGGGCGGCCGGGTCGTCGAGGCGGCGGAGGAAGGTCAGGATCCCGGTGTAGCCGGAGGACCACGACAGCGGTGCGTCCTGGCGGTCGAGGTCGACGAAGCGCGGGGCGTCGTCCGGGCCGTGGCTGCGGCGCAACAGCTGGCGGGCCACGTCGTGGGCCGCGTCGAGCCAGCGCACGTCGCCGGTGTGCCGGGCACAGTCGATCAGGTAGGTGCCGACGCCGGCCAGCCCGCAGCACTGCCCCGGATTCTGCATGCGCGGGACCCACTCGGTGCAGACCTCCGCGGCCGCCAGCGCCAGATCCGGGTAGCGCGCGTCGCCGAAGACCGAGTCCGCGTGCAGCAGCGCGCGGCCGATGCCGGACAGGCCCTGGCACCAGGAGACGGCGAGCGGTACGGCGCCGGGGCGGCGGGCCCGGACGATCAGGTCCGCGGCGGTGAGCGCGAGCAGATCCGCACGGTGTCGGGCCTCATGGCGCACCGCGGGATCACCGGTCGCGGCCACGTACTCCAGGAGCAGGTCGAGCACGCCCGCGGTGCCGTGCGAGTAGCTGAACGCGGGCTCGGTGCTCGCCGTCGGCGTGCCGGTGACGGACAGCCGCATCGGGCCGGCCGTGAGCAGCGCGTCCACGCAGGTGCGGGCCGAGGCGGTGTCGCCGCGCAGCAGGTGCCCGATGCCGCAGCCGGCGATGCCGCTGATGATGTCGTCGTGCGGGTCCGCGTCGTCGAACGGCCGGTCCGCCGCCACCGGATCACCCATCCGGGCACGGAACAGCAGCGTGCCGGTGGAGCCGAGATACAGTCCGGGCGGCCGCTCCCTGGCGCGCACCGCATGACCAAGAAGATCACCGACCAGCTCGGGTACGCCGTGGTGCAGCAGCTCCAGGCCCAGTCCGGCGCTGCCGGTGTAGATCGTGGCGTCGAACGACGCGTACGCCGACACCGGTGCGTCCAGGACCCTTCTCGGCGCCTCGGCCCGGATGATCCTGAGAACGTGACGGCGCAGTGCGGGTACGTCCGGGCACGGTCGCCGGCCGTACCCACTGGTGGAGGTTTTGATCGGTGCGGTGGTGAGCGCGCGCAGGGCCGCGAGCGCGACCGGGCCGTCACCGCTGATCAGGTCGTGCAGGAATCCGGCCTCCCGGCCGAACAACGCGGTCAGCGACGAGCGCATGCGCGCGGCGGACAGGCCGTCCTCGGTCTCCACGATCACCGGGACCAGGCCGGTCGCGGCGAACGCGAGCGTCATCCCGAGCGCGTGCGCGTCGTCCTCCGGCCGGGCCGGCTCGCCGCGCATCTGCCGGGACGGCGCGAAGCCGTGCGTGCCGCCACGGGGGTGCAGCCCGTGCAGCGCGGAGATGCCGAAGTCGACCAGGCCGGCACCGACCACGTTGCGCGGCGTGACGTCCCGCATGATCACGTCGCGGTCGTGCAGCGCGCGCACCAGCCGGGCCAGGTCGCGGGCGAGCCGGCCGAACGCGGGGGAGAGGCCGAGCGCGCCGGTCGTCAGGATCCGCGTCTGCAGGTTCTCCGCGCCGACGTCCGTGCTGACCAGGAACTCGTCGGCGCCATGCGCGAAGTGGTCGACGAACCGCGGCACGCCGCCGACGCCGTCCAGCGCGCCGAGCACGCGGCGTTCGTTGCGCAGCCTCGTGCGCGCGTCCGCGCCGTCGCCGGCGTCACCCACGTACGCGCGGGCCTGTTTGATCACGACCCGGCCGCCGGTCACGGTGTCCCGGCCACGGAAGACGTCGCCGTGCGCGGACCGCATGATGCCGCCGTCCACGACGTACCGGCCGCCGAGGAGCTCCGGCGCGGCGGTGTCGTGGCCGAACGGGTCGGTCACCCAGTCCGGCTGCCGGTAGTGCAGGCCGGCGATCGCGCCGAAGCGGGCGCCGTCCGGGCCCGGGATCTGCACCGCCATCACGCCGCGCTCACCGGCGAACCACTGGTTGACGAACGGCCCGTACCGGTAGTAGACCGGTGCGTCCGGGGCGACCCGCCGGTCGCTGAGCACGCGCGGGCCGGCTCGGCCGCGCAACAGCCCGGCCAGCGCCAGGCCCAGCTCGCGGACACGCCCCGGCTCCGGATAGATCGTGAACGCCTTGCCGACCGTGGCCGGGTGCTCCCAGCCCTGGTTCATCGTGGCGAGCACGCTGGTGCCGGCCGCGAGCTTGAAGTCGTGCCGCGCCTCCAGCAGGTACGGCACCAGCACCGCGGCCAGCTCGGCCAGGTCCCCGGCGCGCGACGAGACGTGCAGCTTCCAGCCGTGCTCGGGAAGCCGCACGTCGCGCCGCGCATACGTCCACTCCGCCGTGCCGGTGACGGTGTACTCGTGGTCGTACGCACCGGCGACCAGGCCCCGGACGTACGGCGCGGACAACCAGCCCGTCATCGTCAGGAGAGCGTGCGGCCGGTGGCGTCGCAGAACTCGGTGCCCTGACTGCACGGGCCGCAGGTCGCCGGGCAGCGGTCCGCGGACAGCAGCGCCTCCTGGACGTCACCGAACGCCACATCCGGCTCGCCGGGCAGCTCGCCGAACGTGCGCGGCGCGAGCTCGTCGAGGGCGGACAGCAGTGCGACTGACATGTGAACTCCTCTCGTAACAGTTGTCGCCTTCGATGCTCGGCGTGCCGCGGCCGCTCGGGCAATGGTGATCTGTCCGTGGCCTCGGACTATCTGTCCCCGGGGACGGATAGCGTGGCTGCCGTACGCTGCGTCGGTGTCCAAAGAGCTCGGTTACGCGGATGCGGTGAAGCTGCTCGGTGGGTCGTCACCGCTGGTGACGGCGCTGGACCGGGCCCTGGGCGGGCTGCTGCTGGCCGCGACGGGCGGCGGCAGCGAGCTGGCGATCAGCCTGTTCGACGCCAAGGGCGAGGCGGTCCGGCTCGGCAACCAGCTGATCACCGGCCTGCGGGACAAGATCAAGGGCTTCTCACGGTACGACCGGACGCGGCGCCTGCAGGCGGCACACTCGATCATCGTGGTGACCGCGTTCTTCGAGGCGCTGGACGACATCGACCTGCCGTTCGACCAGCGGAAGCTGCGGCTCACGCCGGAGGAACGCGCCCGCATCACCGGCCTGGGCATCGGCCAGCTCTTCGATGACTGGGTGCCGGCACCCGCGCCGCACCTCGATCACGAACGTTTCCTGTCCCGCCTGAGCTTCTGGTACCTCCGCAAGGCGGCAACCCTGGACGATTTCGTGCGGAATCTGCGCGTCTTCGACGACCTGGACGAGAACCAGCAGCTCGATGCGAGCGACGCGTTGCACACCAAGCTGCCGTCGGCCGCGGCCCGGCGCTACGAGGATCTCCACCGGCGCCTTCTCGTGGAGGTGCCGGAGTTCGGCCTGTGGATCTCCGAGGTGCGGCAGCGGGAGATCGGCACCGCGCTGGCCCGGATCGAGACGGTCCTCGCGGAGGTCGCCTCCGACCACACGCCCGGCGACGTGGCCCGCACGCTCGTGCGCGCGTGGCGGGCCGCCCTGGACCGGCCCATCCTCTCCGAGGGCGACATCCCGGGCGATCTCACCATCCCCACGCTCGCGCAGGGCTACGTCGACCCGGACTTCCGGGTACGCGTGGTCGACGCGGCCGGGTCGCCGGCCGAGGAGACCTGGTGGGACGAGGCCGCACCCCGCTCGGATCTGGCCGCGTTCCTGGCCAGCCACCTGACCACGCCGTTCGCCACGGATTCGCCGCTGCTGGTGCTCGGCCAGCCCGGTGCGGGGAAGTCCGTGCTCACCCGCATCCTCGCGGCCCGGCTGGACGCGCGCGACTTCCTGCCGGTCCGGGTGGTGCTGCGCGAGGTGCCCGCGGAGGCTGACCTCCAGGACCAGATCGAATCGGCGGTCCGCGCCGCCACCGGCGAGGTGCTCTCCTGGCCCGCGCTGGTCCGCGCCGCCGGTCCGGCGCTGCCGGTGGTGCTTCTCGACGGCTTCGACGAACTGTTGCAGGCCACCGGCGTCAGCCACTCCGACTATCTGGACAAGGTGGCCGCGTTCCAGCGCCGCGAAGCCGACCTGGGCCGGCCCGTCGCGGTGCTGGTCACCAGCCGCACCGCGGTCGCGGACCGGGCCCGGCCGCCGTCCGGCGCGCTCTGCCTGCGCCTGGAGCCGTTCCGGGAGCCGCACGTCCGGCGCTGGCTGCACGTGTGGAACTCCGCGAACGCGGCCACGCTGCACGCCCGAGGCCTGGCCACGCTCGCGGCGGACGTGGTACTGCGCCAGCCGCAGCTGGCCGGTCAGCCGCTGCTGTTGATGATGCTCGCGCTCTACGACGCGGACGCGAACGCGCTCCGCGCCGCCGGGGAGACCTTGGACGAGGGTGCGCTCTACGAGCGGCTGCTCACCACGTTCGCCCAGCGGGAGGTGCTGAAGACGTTCGCGGCCGCGACCGACGAACGGCTCGCCTCACTGGTCGAGGCCGAGTTGCTGCGGCTGTCCGTGGCCGCGTTCGGGATGTTCAACCGGAACCGGCAGTGGGTCACCGAGGCGGAGCTGGACGCGGATCTGCGTGCGCTGATGCCGGGCCGCCGCGCCGATCCGGTCACCGGCTTCCGGCCGGAGCTCGGCGCGGCGGCGAAGCTGGTCGGGCGGTTCTTCTTCATGCAGCGCGGCGAGGCGACCCGGGACGGCACCCGGCTGCGGACCTACGAGTTCCTGCACGCCACGTTCGGGGAGTTCCTGATCGCGCGACTGACCGTACGCCTGATCGCGCAGCTGACGGCGGAGGAGGCGGAGGGTGCCGGATCGGTGTTCGGCTCCACCGGCTGCCGGGACCACCAGTTGCACGCACTGCTGTCGTTCGCGCCGCTGACCGACCGTGAACCGATTCTGGCGTTCGTCGCCGGCCATACGGCCCGGCACGCTACCCCGGCGATGCGGCGGCTGCCGGTCACGCTGTTCCAGCGGCTGGACGGCCGGGCCACCGATCAGGACGTGCGCGACTACCAGCCGGTGACGCTGCCGGTGCCGGAGCGGCATGCGGTGTACGACCTGAATCTGCTGCTGCTCGCGGTCGTGTTGAACGGCGAGGTGCGGGCGAGCGAGCTGTTCCCGGACCGCGCCGATCCGGTGCTGGGCTGGCGGCGGCACGCGCTGCTCTGGCAGGCGATGCTGAGCACGGTTGCCTGGTCGAGCGTGATCTTTACACTGCAGACGCGCGCGGTCTGGCTCGGCGAGCGCCGTGATCTCGTGGTGCTGCGCGACCGCGACTCGTTGCCGCCGCCGGTGGACCCGTACTGGCTCCACCGTATCCACCCGGACCACTCGACGCGTGCGGTCACGTCCTGGCAGCACACACACGCGGACAGGTTCGCCCGGCAGAGCAACCTGGTGCGGGACCGGGTCAACGAAACGCTGATGCACGCGGTGGAGCCGTTGATGGCGCGGTTCGCGGATGCGACCACCACGTTCGTGGCCAGTGACGACGGTGCCTACTCGATCGCGGCCGCGATCAGCCGGTTTCAGCTCGCGGTGCTGCTCAACGACGATCCCGCCGAGATCACGCGCACGGGGAACGACGCGGTGCACGCGGTCCTCCACTGCTGGGCACCCCAGGTGGACCGGATCGTCCGCGAGGACGGAGTCCGGGCCGTCCTCGGCCTGTGCGACCTGCTCGATGCGCGCGGGTCGTCCGTGGCGCGCCAACGGTGGCGATTGGAACTTGATATCTGGTTGAGGAGAGGCGTGAGTCATCGATCTCGGGTGGACGGATCGACCCACTCCAGTTGAGGAACGTTGACCACGATGGCCTCCTGGGTGGTGCGGGAGATGACCACGACGGCCTCGGTGTCCGGGTCGGGGTTCTCCTCGCGGTGCGGGACCCACGGCGGGACGTAGATGTAGTCGCCGGGTTTGGTGTCGATGCGGATCTCGCCGTGGTCGGGGTCGGAGAAGACGAAGGACGGGTTGCCGCTGACCACGTAGATCGCGGTCTCCGACTCGCCGTGGTGGTGGTTGCCGGAGTTGGTGCGCGCGGCCACGTGGGTCTGGCCCATCCAGAGGTTCCGGCTGCCCACGGTCTTGCCGCTGATCGCCTCGACGCGCCGCATGCCGGTGGTCTGGGCCGTGTCGCCGCTCAGGCCGGCCGCGGCGACGTGGTGCAGCCGCTGGTGAAAGGGGTCGCTCATGGCCGTGATGGTTGTATGCAAGGGGCCACGGTGTCAACCCAAACCTATCGGGTTACTAGGATTTGGGACGGCTGTTGACGATGTGCGGTTCGGCGGCGCACCGTCGTAGGCAACGAACCCGGCATCGCGTTGACCTCGGGAGTCATGCGACCGGTGCGGCGGCAAGGACGCTGCCGCGCTCAATGTTGCATCGACACGCTGTGGAGGCATGTCATGACCGTGGCCGTCGCCCCCGATCTCTTCCGTCAGCTTCTCCGCCGGCACGCCGCGGCGGTCGTGGTGATCACGGCGCCCGGGACCGGCTTCACCGCGACCTCGTTCACCTCGGTCTCGCTGGATCCGCCGCTGGTGTCGTTCTGCCTGGCCCGGAGCGCGTCGGCGTGGCCGGCGATCGCGGCGACGCCGACCGTGGCCGTGCACGTGCTCGGGCGGGAGCAGGAGCACATCGCCCGCACGTTCGCGACCAGCGGCATCGACCGGCTGGCCGCGCACGGGGCGTGGCGGCCGGGCCCGGACGGCGTGCCGCTGCTGGACGGCGTCCTGGCCCGCCTGGTGTGTCGCGTCGTCGACCGGGTGCAGGCCGGTGATCACACGATCGTGCTGGCCAGCCCGCTGGACGGCGAGCACCGCGCGGACGAGGCGGAGACGCCGCTGCTCTACCACGCGGGCCGCTACTCCTCGGTCCACCCTCGCTGACCGCCGCGCTGCTCGCGCTGCCGCATCGGTGATCGACGCGTCATTGATGTCTCTGGAACGACATGAAGGACGCCTGGATCACTCGGAAGGACTCGGGCCCGAAGGGCTCTCAGGTCCGCAGGGTCGTGGGCGGCGCGAGGTCGTGGGCGGCGGAGGAGGGCCAGTGCCCGCCAGATCGCGCACGCGCTGCACGCTCCGGATGACGGTCACGGGACGGGCGGCGGGGGTTGCGGGGTGAGGAGCGTGCGGAGGGCGGTGGCGGCGCCGTCGGTGACCGCGGCGGGCAGGCCTCGGCGGGGCCACACGGAGAGCGGGAGCGGCGCCGGTGCGGGCAGGTCGTCGCGGGCGGTCAGGCCGTCCAGCCGCTGGCCGAGCGTGGCCATCAGCGCGACGCCGAGCCCGGCCCGGACCGCGGCCTGCACACCGGCGAGGTGTGCGGCCTCCGCGCCGACCTCGGCCGGCAGGCCGTGCGCGGACAGCGTCTCCAGGGCCCGGCTGCGCAGCGCGCACGGGTCGTCGAACGCCACCAGCCGGATCGGCCCGCCCACCGCGGGCGGTGTCCACTCGGGAGAGGAGTACCAGGTCAGATGCAGTTCCCCCACGGTGCGGGCGTCCGCGTCGCCGGCCGGGCCGAGCAGCAGCGCGAGGTCGATCCGGCCGTCCTGCAACGCGGCGCGCAGCTGCTGCCCGCGGTCGATGCGGAACCGGACGTGATGATCCGGGAACGTGGCGGCCAGCGACGCGGTCAGCGCGGGCAGCAGTTGCGCGGCCGCGTGCTCGGTCGAGCCGATCGTGAGCGTGCGCTCCACCTCGGCGCCGAACGCGCGCAGCGTCTCGTCGTGCATCGCGAGGATGCGGCGGGCGCGGGCGAGCAGTTCCTCGCCGTCCGCGGTGAGGCGGGAGCCGCGGCCGTCCCGCTCGATGAGCGAGCGGCCGAGCGCGGTCTCCAGGCGGCGCACGTGCTGGCTCACCGCGGACTGGGTGAGGTGCAGCGACGTCGCGGCGCGCTGGAATCCGCCGCAGTCCGCGACGGCGACGAAGCTGCGCAGCGGTGCGATGCCCAAGATCTGACCCATGCCTATCAGATTACTAGGAATTAGATCAGGTGCCGTAATGTCTCCCATCACGATCTTTCGTTGGACGCGCTCCGGCGGGCGCCGAATACTCAGGGGCATGAGCCGAGGCGCAGCCGTGATGCTGACGAGCCGGCGCCCCGTCGAGCCGGCCCGATGTCGTCGCGTGGACCACGGGCGTGACGCCGCGGCGCTCCGTCGCTGAACCCGGCCCTGATGCCGCCCGAGAGGCATCCGATTCTCTGAACGCGCCGTCGGCAAGGTGGCCCGGCGCCAGCAACCCTCCTTCGAAACGGGCACGTCCGTGCCCGCGATGACGCACACCCATGGAAGGCATCATCATGACTCGCAGAACCCTGAAGCTGGGGGCCGTCCTCGTCGGAGTCGGCGGGCCCGGCCAGCACCACACGTGGCTCAGCCCGGAGATCCCCGGCGACGCCAGCGTGGACATCCGGTGGTACATCGCCCGGGCGCGGCAGGCCGAGGCCGCGTACTTCGATCACGTCTTCATCGTGGACAGCCAGTTCATCACGCCGGACTCGCCGAACCACTACCTCAACCGGCTCGAACCGCTCACGCTGCTCTCCGCGGTCGCGGTGCACACCAGCCACATCGGACTCGTCGGCACGCTCACCACCAGCTACAACGACCCGTTCAACGTGGCACGGCGGCTGGCGTCGCTGGACCTGATCAGCGGCGGCCGGGCCGGGTGGAACGTGGTCGCGACCGGGGACGGCGGCACCGCCGGCAACTACGGGCGAACCGAACACTACGACTACGCCACACGGTACGGCCGGGCGCTCGAACACGTCCGCGTGGTCCAGGGGCTGTGGAACTCCTACGAGGAGGGCGCGTTCCCCCGGGACAAGGCGGCCGGCGTCTTCTTCGACCGCACCAAGCTGCACGCCCTGCACCACGTCGGCGAGCACTTCCAGGTCGCCGGGCCGCTCAACATCGAGCGCTCGCCCCAGGGACAGCCGGTCATCTTCCAGGCCGGCGACTCAGACGAGGGCCGCGACCTGGGCGCCGAGATCGCCGACGCGATCTTCACGCACGCGCGGTCGATCGAGCAGGGCGTGGCGTTCGCGCGGGACATCCGGGCGCGTGCGGCGGCGAAGGACCGGGACCCGGAGCAGATCCTGATCGTGCCCGGGTTCAGTCCGATCATCGCGGACACCGACGAGGAGGCGCGCGCGAAGGAGGCGGCGACAGTCGGCGGCAAGGACTTCGATCGTGCGCTGAAGGAACTCGGGCGGCCGTTCGGCTGGCACGACTTCACCCGGTACGACCTGGACGCGCCGTTCCCGGAGCTGGGCGACGCCGGCGACCGCAGCTTCCGCACCCAGGCCGACGCGATCAAGAAGCTGGCCCGGGACAACGGGCTCACGCTGCGGCAGGTCGTGCAGACCACGATCGAGAGCCGCCGGTCGCCGTTCGTCGGCTCGGCGCGCACGGTCGCGGACGAGATCCAGCGCTGGTTCGAGGCCGGCGCGCTGGACGGGCTGAACGTGATGGTGACGGTGCCGAGCGAGTTCGCGCGGTTCACCGACGAGGTGCTGCCGATCCTGCGGGAGCGGGGCGTGGCCCGGACCGGTTACGACGCGGCCACGTTGCGCGGGAACCTGGGTCTGCCGATCCCGGTCAGCACGCACGCCCGCGCCGCGCAGACGGTGAGCGCACGATGACCGGCCGCGCTCTGTTCCGTACCCGCGTGGTGTCAGTCCTTGGATCTCTGCTGTTGGGGTCGGCGGGTTGCGCCGGGGGAGCGGCGGCGGCCGACGCGGTGCCGACGCTGCGCTGGGCGGTGACGCTGCCCGCGCACTGGGACCCGGTGGTGAGCGGCAGCGGCGCCCAGTTCCGGATCCTGTCGCTGGCCTACGCGTCGCTGACCGAGATCGACGAGAAGGGCGAGGCGGTGCCGTCGCTGGCCGAGTCGTGGACCTACAACGACGCCGGCGACCAGGTGACCTTCCACCTGCGTCCGAACCTCACGTTCAGCGACGGTACGCCGCTGAACGCGGCCGCGGTGCGGGCCTATCTGGAGCGGGCGAAGACGCAGAAGGACTCCGCGCTGTTCGGCGACCTCACCTCGATCGAGAGCGTGTCCGCGCGCGGCGACCTGGACGTGGTGGTGGACCTGACGCAGGTCGACTACCAGATCCCGCTGCTGCTCGGCGAGCGCGTCGCGCAGATCTCCAGCCCGGCCGTGGACCCGGCCGCGCTGGACAGATCCCCGGTCGGCGCCGGGCCCTTCACGGTGGTCGAGAACGTGCCCGGCTCCCACGTCTACCTGGAGAAGAACGCCGGCTACTGGGACGCCGCGAACATTCACATCGAGCGCGTCGAGCTGCTCGCCGAGCCGGATCCGGCCACGATCGTGTCCGGGTTGCAGACCGGCGTGTACGACCTGGCCAACGTGGTGCCGGCACAGGTCAGGGCGGCCGAGGCGGCGAAGCTCGACGTGGTGGTGCAGCCCGGCTTCAACGCGTCGAACATCAGCATCAACGTCAACAAGGCGCCGTTCGACGACCCGCGGGTGGTCGACGCGGTCCGGCACGCGATCAACCGGCAGGAGTTCGTCGACAAGGTCACGTTCGGGATCGGGAAGGTGACCGATCAGCCGTTCCCGCCGGGCTACCTCGCCTACGACGACGCGTCCGCGAACGCGTACCCCTACGACCCCGCGAAGGCCAAGGCGCTGCTTGCCGAGGCCGGGGCCGTGAACGTCGCGGTGGACCTGGTCATCCCGGCGCAGTCCACGGCCGCGGAGATCATCCAGGCGCAACTCGGCGCGGTCGGCATCACGGTCACGATCAAGGTGGATCCGAACTGGGCCACGCCGTTCTTCGCCAAGGATCTGGCGCTGTCCGTCTACGGCACCACCGGGCGCGAGTCGCCGGTGCAGACGCTGACCGCGCACTTCGGGCCGGACGGGCCGCTGAACCTGTCCACGCCGTACCAGCCGGCCGGGTTCGAGGAGGCCGTGCGGAAAGCCCGGCAGACGCCGCTGGACTCGCCGGACTACCAGGGCAATCTGCGGGCGGCCACGCGCGCGGGCCTGGGGAGCCGGGCGCTGGTCTTCACGTACTCGCAGCCGAACCTGTTCGTGAAGTCGCCGAAGGTCTCCGACATCGCGCCGATCCCGGGCCAGATTCACTGGACCGGTCTGACGGTGACGCCATGATCCTCAAAATCCTGGCAAGGACCGTGGCGATCTTCGTGCCGGTCTTCCTGGTGGCCACGTTCGTCACGTTCGCGCTCCGGTCACTGAGCGGGCTCACCCCCGCCCACCTGCAGCTCGGCGAGTCGGCCACGCCGGAGACGGTGGCCGCGATCGAGCACGAGTGGGGCCTCGACCGGCCGTTCCTCACCCAGTACGGCGACTGGTTCGCCGGCGTGCTCCGCGGTGACCTGGGCGTCAGCTGGTACAACGGCGCGGACATCGCGGGCCTGCTGCTGGAGGGCGCGATCGTCAGCCTCTCCGTGGCCGGGCTCGCGCTGGTCATCGGCATCGTCTTCGGTTTCGGGTTCGGCGTGCTGGCCGCGGTGCGCCGGACCACCTGGGTCGACCGGGCGATCACCGGCGTGATGACCGCGGTGTCCGTGATGCCGTCGTTCGTGGTCGGGATCGCGCTCGTCGCGGTGTTCGCGGTCGCACTCGGCTGGTTCCCGAGCGCCGGCTACGTACCGGCGGAACGGGGTCTCGGGTTGTGGCTCGCGCACATCACGCTGCCGGCCGTCGCGCTCAGCTTCGACACGGTCGCGGACGTGGCCCGGCAGCTGCGGGCCGGGCTGGTCGCGGCGTACCGGGAGAACTACGTGACCGGCGCGGTCGTCCGCGGGCTCTCCCCTCGGCGGATCTTCCTCCGGCACGTGCTGCGCAACGGCATGGGACCGGCGCTGACCGTGCTCGGCCTGAAGTTCCCGGCGCTGCTCGGCGGCGCGGTGGTCACGGAGTCGATCTTCGGGATGGCCGGGTTCGGGAAGTTCGCGGCCGACTCCGCGCAGCGCGGCGACGTGCCCGCGGTCCAGGGCGTGCTGGTCGTCTCCGTGGTCCTGGTCGTGGTCTTCAACCTGCTGGTCAACGTGATCCTGGCCCGGGTCACGCCGGCGTCGGCGCGGGGGGTGTGACGTCGTGGTCCGTCGTGTGCTCACGCTCCCCACCGGCCGGATCGCGGCCGGTCTCCTGACCGCGATCGTGCTGCTGGCGCTGCTCGGGCCGCTTCTCGCGCCGCACGACCCGCTGGCCGGCGGCGCGGAGATCCTGGCCGGGCCGTCCGGCGCGTACCCGCTCGGCACCGACTACCTGGGCCGGGACGTGCTCAGCCGGCTGCTCGCCGGCTCGCGGGTGAGCGTGCTCGGTGCGGTTCAGGTCGCGCTGGTCGCGCTGGTCGTCGGCGTGCTCCCGGGCATCCTGTCGGTCTACCTCGGCGCGGTCTTCGAATGGGTCACGCTGCGGCTGGCGGACACGCTGATCGCGCTGCCGTTCCTGGTCTTCGCGGTCGCGGTGACCGCGCTGCTCGGCAACGGCATCCCGCAGGCCATGGTCACGGTCGGCATCATGATCTCGCCGCTGTTCTACCGGGTGTCCCGCGCGGCCACGCTCGCGGTGGCGAGATCGCCCTACGTGGAGGCCGCGCTGATCTCCGGCGCGTCGATCGGCTGGGTGGTGCGGCGCCACGTCTGGGTGAAGGTGCTGCCGCCGATCGCGGTCGCGTTGGCCCACACGGCCGGCGTCGGCTTCGTGGTCGTCTCCAGCCTCACGTTCCTCGGCATCGGCGTGCAGCCACCCGCGCCGACCTGGGGCGGCGTGCTCGCGGCCGACCTCGGCTACCTCAGCTTCCGGCCGTGGGCACCGCTGCTCCCGACCACCCTGATCATGGCGACCGTGTGGGCCTGCAACCTGCTCGCGGACGCGATCCGCGACGTGACCGGCCCCGGCGGACGCGCGCTCCTCCCCTCCCGAAAGGCGGTGCCGGCATGAGCGACCTGGCGAACGGGACGACGCCGGCCCAGTGCCGGCCACCGCGCGACCGCGACCGGTCGCTCACGCCCGGCGTGAGCGGGACTCCGGCGCAGAGCCGCCCGCTGCCGGGTCGATCCACCGCGGGCGCGCCGCGGCCGGCGCAGCCCGTGGACGGCGCGATTCTGACGCTGACCGACGTGCACATCGGCGCCGGCGGACGCGAGTTCGTCCGCGGTGTGTCGTTCACGCTGCGGCCCGGCGGTGTCGTGGGAATCGTGGGGGAGAGCGGCAGCGGTAAGACGCTCACCTGCCGGGCCGCGCTCGGCATCCTGCCGGACGGGTTCGCGGTCACGTCCGGCACTGTGGCGATCGACGGGCGCGACACCGCCACGTTGTCCGGCCGGGAGTGGACCGCGCTGCGCGGCGCCACCATCAGCGCGGTCTTCCAGGACCCGGCCTCCTACCTCAACCCGTCGCTCACCATCGGCTCGCAGGTCGCGGAGGTGCTGCGGGTCAAGCTGCGGCTGCGCCGCCGGGCCGCACGCGCCCGGGCACAGGACCTGCTCGCGTCGGTACGGCTGCCGGACGTCTACGGCCGCTACCCGCACGAGTTGTCCGGCGGCATGCTGCAACGCGCGCTGATCGCCACCGCGATCGCGGCCGGCCCACGCGTGCTCATCGCGGACGAGGCCACCACCGCGCTCGACGTGACCGTGCAGGCGGAGATCCTCGACCTGCTCGCCGACCTGCGCGACACCACCGGCCTCGCGCTCGTGGTGGTGTCCCACGACCTCGCCGTGGTCGCGCAGTTCTGCGACGAGGTCCTGGTCATGCGGGCCGGCGAGGTCGTCGAGCAGGGCCCGGTCGAGCAGGTCCTGTATCACCCGCGGCACGACTACACCCGGTTACTCATCGACGAGCACGAGTCCTACGGGCTGGACCGCTTTCTGGGGGTGCGGAATGCTGCTTGACGTCACCGGCCTCGAGGTCCGCTACGGCCGCCTGCACGCGCTGCGCGATGCGTCGCTGAGCGTCGGCGCGGGCGAGACCGTCGGCGTGATCGGCGAGACCGGCTCCGGGAAGTCCACGTTCGCCCGCGCCGTGCTCGGCCTGGTCCGCCCGTCCGCCGGCCGGATCATGATCGACGGCACGGACGTGACCCGCTTCGGTCCCCGGCAGTGGCGCGCGCTGCGCCGCACCGGCGTGCTGCAGTACGTGTTCCAGGACCCGCTGCGCAGCCTCGACCCGGACCTGACGATCGCGTCCTCGCTGGCCGAGCCGCTGCGCATCCGAGGGGTCGGCGTCACCGTCGCGCGGGACCGCGCTGTCGCGCTCCTGAACCGGGTCGGCCTCGACGCGGAGTTGCTGGACCGGTTGCCCGCCGAACTCTCCGGCGGGCAGCGGCAACGGGTCGCGGTCGCCCGCGCGCTGATCGTCGAGCCCAAGCTCGTGCTGCTCGACGAGCCGGTCAGCGCGCTGGACTCGGCCAACCGCGTCCGCGTGCTGGAACTGCTCAGGACACTGCGCGACGCGGGTACGGCACTGGTGTTCATCTCGCACGACCTCGGCTCCGTGGCCGGCGTCGCGGACCGCGTCGCCGTGCTCCACCGGGGCCGGATCGTCGAGCAGGGCCCGGTCCGCGACGTGATCGGCGAACCGGTCCACCCGTACACGCGGCTGCTCGTCGGCTCCGCACCCACGCTCTCCTCCGCCGCGGCCGGCCGCGCCACCCGTGCCTCGTTGCGCGCGCTCCTCCAGGAAGAAGGTGCTCCGGCATGACCCGGGAACGGTCCTTCGCGGTGTACGAGGCCCCGGCCGGGTTGCGGGTCCGGGGGACGATCGTGGTGGTGCCGGGGCGCGGCGAGGCCACGTTGTCCTATCAGCGGTTCGGGAAACGGCTGGCCGCGGACGCGTACCGGGTGCTGGTCGTCGAGGATCTCGACGGTTTCGACCCGGGCTCCGATGTGGTGCGGCCGCTCGTGCTGGTCGGCGCGGATCTCGGCGCGGTGCGGGTCGCGGTGGACGGCGACCGGCTGGCACCGGACGCGGTCGTGCTGGCCGGGCTGCCCGGAGGCGGCGAGGTGACCGGCGACGACGAGCTGGACGCGCGCACGCACTGCCCGACGCACCGGGGCGTGCTCGCGGATGTCGACCCGGGCGCGTTCGCCACCGCGATCGAGGCGGAGCTGCTGCACCGGGCCTATGCGCGCGCCTCCGGCGTACCCCATCTGCTGTTGATCGGTGATGCTGACCCGCTGGCGGATCATGAGGCTCTGGCCCGGCTCGCGAAGGCGCTGCCGGTGGCGCGGCTCGCGGTCGTCCGGGGCGCGCACCACGACGTGCTCAACGACCTGCAGCACCGGTCCGTGGCCGCGGAGATCGTGTCGTTCCTGGAGGCCGTGCGCGAGGGGACGCCGCCCCGGCCGCTCGTCCGCGTCGAGTCCAGCGGGTGGTGAGAGCGGAGATCCCATATGGTACGGGGGTGAAGGTCCTGAACGCGGCCAAGAGCCGATCCGCCCTGGGCACCGCCGCGGTCGTCGCCGGTCAGACGCTCGTCGTCATGCTGCTCGGATACGTGCTGCTCAAGTTGCTCGGCTGGGCGTGGCCGGTCGTCTGGCCACTCACCGTGGCGCTGCTGCTCACCACGCTCACCTGGCCGCCGGCCCGGCTGCTGCGCAAGTGGGGCTGGCCGCCGGCGCTCGCCGCGACCGTCGTCACGCTGCTGTTCCTGGTGGTCGCGGCCGGGATCATCGTCGGCATCGTGGTGCCGGTCGCGGGGCAGGCCCCGGAGCTCGCGGACGGCGTCGCCGACGGCATCACCCAGCTGCGCGAGTGGGCGTCCGGCCCGCCGCTGAACATCGGTGACGCGCAGGTCGACAACGCGTTCAACACGGCCATCGAGCAGATCCAGTCCAGCGCCAGCAGCATCGTCAACTACACGCTCACCGGCGTCGGCACGGTCCTCAACGGCGTCGTCACGGCCGTGCTCGCGCTGTTCCTGATGTTCTTCTTCCTCAAGGACGGGCCGCGGTTCCTGCCGTGGCTGAGCCGGCAGCTGCCCGGACGGCTGTCCCGTGACATCCCGGCGATCGCGGAGCGCAGCTGGCGGACGCTCGGCTCGTTCGTGCTCTCCCAGGCGTTCGTCGGCCTGCTCGACGCGGTGTTCATCGGCATCGGACTGTGGATCGTCGGCGTGCCGCTGGTGCTGCCGCTGGTCGTGCTGACGTTCGTCGCCGCGTTCGTGCCGATCGTCGGCGCGCTGTTCGCCGGGTTCGTCGCGGTGCTGATCGCGCTGGTCTTCGAGGGCTTCTGGTCCGCGCTCATCGTGCTGGCGATCATCCTGGCCGTGCAGCAGCTGGAGGGCAACATCTTCCAGCCGATGATCCAGTCCCGCGGGCTCGGGCTGCACGCGGCCGTGGTGCTGCTCGCGGTGACGCTGGGCGGCAGCGTGGCGGGCATCGTCGGCTCGCTGCTGGCCGTGCCGATCGCGGCCCTGGTCGCGGTCTTCTGGTCCTACCTGCGCGAACAGCTCAGCGAGCCGGGGCCGGATCCCGCCGCCGATCCGGCCTCGCCCGTGGAGCCGGTGCCGCCCTCGGAGCCGTCGGCCGCCTCGCACGCACCGGACACGGACGACACCGTCAAGGCGTGATCGCGGCGGCCCGGTCCGCGCCGCAGGACTCCGGTCCGGCGCGCGGACCGGGTATCACTCGCCCACCCGGCGGCCGTGCCCGGCGCAGCCCCGGGCGGTTGCACCGGGCGGGTGACCGACGGCGAGAATGGCGGGGTGCGGTTCGGGATCCTGGGTTCGGTGTGGGCGGCGGGCGATGACGGGCGGGCGGTGCCGCTCGGCGGGGCGCGGCTGCGTGCGCTGCTGGCCATGCTGCTGCTCGACGCCGGGCGCCCGGTCCCGCTGGACCGCCTGATCGACGGCGTGTACGGCGATCGCCCGCCGGCGGGCGCGGTCAACGCGCTGCAGTCCCAGGTCTCCCGGCTGCGGGCGGCGCTGCCGGTCGAGTTCGACGGCGGCGGCTACCGCCTCGCGGTCGACCCGGACGAGGTCGACGCGCACCGCTTCACCCGGCTCGCCGCTGCCGCGCACGACGCCCTGGCCACCGCCCGCGAGTCGCACGTGAAGGCGGCCGCACTGTTGCGCGAGGCGCTGGGTCTGTGGCGCGGCGAGCCGCTGAGCGACGTCCGGTCCGCGCCGTTCGCGGCGGCGCAGGTCGCCCGGCTGGCCGAGGCACGCCTGCTCGCGGTCGAGGACCTGGCCGAGGCGGAGCTGGCGTCCGGCGCGTCGCGCGCGGTGATCGGTGACCTGCGGGACCTGGTGATCGCGGAACCGCTGCGGGAGCGGGCCTGGGCACTGCTGATGCGCGCGCTGGCCGCGGACGGCCGCCCGGCCGAGGCGCTGGCCGCGTTCGAGACGGCCCGGCACGCGCTCGCGGACGCGCTCGGCGCGGACCCGTCGCCGGAACTGTCCGAGGTGCACCGCGCGATCCTGCGCGGCGACGCGCCCGGCGCGGGGCGCGTGGCCGGCGTGGGCCGCGTGCCCGAGGCGGAACGTGTGTCTGACGCGGGCGGCGCGCCCAGTCCGAGGGACGCCGCCACCGGTGCGGAAGACCTCACCGGTGCGGAAGGCGCCGCCGGTGCGGAAGACGCCGCCGGCGTGAGGGAGCCCGGCGGCGCGACGGACGCGGGCGGCCCCGCGGATGCCGGTCATCCACCCGG
Source organism: Catenuloplanes nepalensis (assembly GCF_030811575.1). Taxonomy (GTDB): domain Bacteria; phylum Actinomycetota; class Actinomycetes; order Mycobacteriales; family Micromonosporaceae; genus Catenuloplanes; species Catenuloplanes nepalensis. The sequence goes on from NZ_JAUSRA010000001.1 coordinate 2,908,324, forward strand.
GCCCAAGGGCCGCGACGATCAGCGGGACGGAACCGGTGGCGCTTTCGGCGTACCCGCGTGGGGTGAAGGTTTTGGCCGGCACGGTGTGCCGGAGCAGTTGACGCGGTTCGTGGGGCGTGACGAGGACCTGCGGGCGGTCGCGGCCGCGTTGCGCACGACCCGGCTGGTGACGCTGCACGGCCCGGGTGGATCGGGGAAGACGCGGCTGGCCGTCGAGACCGCGGCCCGGCACGCGGGCGAGGTCCGGTTCGTGGAGCTGGCCGCCGCCACCGCGCACGACGTGCCCCGCGCGGTCGCCGACGCGATCGGTCTGCGCGACGGCGGCCTGCGCAGCCGTGACCCGCGGGACGCCGCCCCGCACGTGACCGAGCGGCTCACCGCGGCCCTGGCCGCGCGCGACGTGCTGCTGGTGCTGGACAACTGCGAGCACGTGATCACCGAGACCGCGACGCTGGCCGCACGGCTGCTCGCCACCTGCCCCGGCGTGCGGATCCTCGCCACCAGCCGGGAGCCGCTCGCCCTTACCGGCGAGACGCTGCACCCGATCGGTGGCCTGCCGGAGCCGGCCGCGGTCGAGCTGTTCCTGGAGCGCGCCGCACAGGTGGCGCCGGGGTTCGCCACCGGAGGGGAGGAGACGGCGGCGGTACGGGAGATCTGCCGGACGCTGGACGGCCTGCCGCTCGCGCTGGAACTGGCCGCGGCACGGCTGCACGCCCTGCCGGTGCGTGAGGTCGCCGCGCGGGTCGGCGACCGTTTCCGGCTGCTCAACCGTGGCAGCCGGACCGCGCCGGAACGGCAGCGGACGCTGCGCGCGGTCGTGGAGTGGAGCTGGGAACCGCTCAGTGAGCCGGAACGCGCGCTCGCCCGCCGTTTCACCGTCTTCCGCGGCGGCTGCACGCTGGCCGCGGTCGAGGCCGTCTGCGGCCCCGACGCCGTCGACCTGCTCGGCGACCTGGTCGGGAAGTCGCTGGTCGAGCGGGACGGCGACCGCTACCGGATGCTGGAGACGATCCGCGCGTTCTGCGCGGAGCGCCTCGCCGAGTCCGGTGAGGAGCCGGACGTGCGGGCGGCGCACGCGGAGCACTTCCTGGCGTTCGCGCGTGCCGCGGACCGGGAGCTGCGCACGGGACGCCAGCTGATCGCGCTGCGCCGGCTGGACGCGGACCGGGACAACCTGCACGCGGCGCTGCGCGACGCGGACCCGGCCACCGGCATGCGGCTGCTGTCCGCGCTGTCGTTCTACTGGTGGCTGCGCGGCCTGCGCACCGAGGCCGCGGACCTGGCCCGCATGCTGCTCCGCAGGCGTCCGGGCCGGGAGCACAGCGAGGAGTACGCGTTGTGCGAGCTGACCGCGCGGCTCGGCTCCACCACCGCGGCCCCGGAGCCGGCGCGCTACCTGGCCGGCCTGACCGGGCCACCCGCGCAGCCGTTCCTGATGTACCTGTCCGCGATCATGTCCGGCCCGCCGGCCGAGGGCCTCGAGGACGTGCACACCATGCACCGGCGCCTGCTTGCCCCGCTGCGCGGCGACGCGTGGAGCTGGGCGCTCGGCGCGATCGGCTCGGGCTGGATGGTGCTGCTGGCCGGTGGCTCGCCGGCCGAGGCCGAGCCGGAGTTCGAGGAAGCGCTGCGCGGGTTCCGGGCGCTGGGCGAGCGCTGGGGCACGATGCTGGCGCTGAACGGCGTGGCCGAGATGGCGGCCGCGCGCGGCGACCATGCCGCGGCCCAGGAGCGGATGGACGAGGCGATGCGCCTGGCCGGCGAGCTGGACTCCACGGTCGACCTGGCGGATCTGTTGCGCAGCCGTGCGGACAGCCGGCTGCTCACGGGCGATCTGGACGGCGCCGCGGCCGACCTGATCCGGACCGCGGAGCTGGCCCGTGAGGCCGGTGCGCCGGAGCTGATCTCGGCGGCGCTGCTCGGCCTGGGCCGGCTCGCGCTGCGCCGCGGTGACCGTGCCGAGGCCCGGCGGCTGTGCCGGGCCGCGCTCGCCGAGTGCCCGGTCGACTGGTACGGCTCGTACGGCGTCCGGGTGACGATCCTGGCCGTGCTCGGCCGGATCGCGGAGCTGGACGGCGACGACGGAACGGCCGGGCGTCTGTTCCGTGAGGTGTTCACGGTCGGTCCGGGCCCGAACGGGCTGGCCGCGCTCGGCGAGGCGCTGGCCGGCCTGGTCGGTCTCGCGCTGCGCGGCGGTGACCCGGAACGCGCCGCGATCCTGCTGGGCGCGGCCGGCGCGCTGCTGATCGGCTCGGGGGACACGGACCACGACCGGGAACAGACCGCCACGGTACGCGAGCAGCTCGGCGAGCAGGCCTACCGGCGCGGACACGCCCACGGTGCCGCGCTGACCCGCGCCGAGGCACTGGCGTACGCGCTTCGTGCGTGATCCGTGCGCGGCCGGTCAGCGCGGGCCGCCACGATCACCGGCATGACCACAACGACCGGGGTCCTCGCTGAGGATCTGCACAAACGCTTCGCGCGGACGACCGCGCTGAACGGCTTCCACCTCGACGTCCCGGCCGGGACCGTGCACGGGCTGCTCGGCCCGAACGGCGCCGGCAAGACCACCGCGGTCCGCATCCTCGCCACGTTGCTGCGCTTCGACGCGGGCCGGGCCGTCGTGGCCGGTGCGGACGTGACCAAGGATCCCGGCACGGTACGCGAGCGGATCTCGCTGACCGGCCAGTACGCCGCGGTCGACGGGTTGCTCAGCGGCCGGCAGAACCTGGTCCTGTTCGGCCGCCTGCATCATCTCGGCCCGCGGGACGCCCGGCGCCGCGCCGACGAACTGCTGGAGCGCTTCGGCCTGACGGACGCGGCGCACCGATCCGCGAAGACCTACTCCGGTGGTCAGCAGCGCCGCCTGGACCTGGCCGCGAGCCTGATCCGCCGCCCGTCCGTGCTGTTCCTGGACGAGCCGACCACCGGCCTGGACCCGCGCAGCCGCAACCAGGTCTGGCAGGCGGTCCGGGATCTGGTCGCGGACGGCACCACGGTGCTGCTGACCACGCAGTACCTGGAGGAGGCGGACCAGCTCGCCGACCAGATCTCGGTGATCGACGCGGGCCGAGTGGTCGCGGAGGGCACGCCGGACGCGCTCAAGTCGGTGATCGGCGCGGACCGCCTCGAGGTGGTGGTCCGCGACCCGGACGTGCTCGCGAACGCGGCCGCGATCCTCGGTGCGGCGGACGCGGACGTGGACCCGGACACGCGCCGGATCCGGGTGCCGGTCACGGACAGGGTGGCCGCGCTGGTCGACGCGGCCCGCGCGCTGCAGGACGCCGGCATCACCGTGGTGGACCTCGGCGTCCACCGCCCCACGCTCGACGAAGTATTCCTGAACCTGACGGGACACCAGGCATGAGCCACACGTTCAGCGACGCCCGCGTGATGACCGGCCGTTACCTCACGCACGTGGCCCGCGCCCCGGAGGAGATCGTCCTCTACTTCTCCCTGCCGATCATGTTCACGCTGGTCTTCGGCTACGTGTTCGGTGCCGGCATGGCGGTCTCCGGCGACACGTACCGGGAGTTCCTGATCCCGGGCGTGTTCGTGATGACGATGCTCTACGGGCTGGGCGCGACCGCGACCGCGGTCTCCGTCGACATCAACCGCGGCGTGGTCGACCGGTTCCGGTCGATGCCGACCGCGCGGTCCGCGCTGATGGCCGGTCGCAGCGCCGCCGACCTGGTCCGTGCGCTGCTGGAGATGTCCGTGCTGATCGTCTGCGGTCTGCTGGTCGGCTGGCAGGCGAACCGCGGGATCGCGTTCGCGCTGGCCGGTATCGGCCTGATCCTGCTGCTGCGGGTCGCGCTCACCTGGGTCGGCATCTGGCTGGGCAGCCTGGTGCAGAACCCGGACACGGTCTCCGTGATCGTGTTCCCGCTCGCGTTCCCGCTGACCGCGCTCTCCAACGTGTTCGTCGCGCCGGAGCTGATGCCGTCCTGGATCGGCGCGATCTCGCAGTGGAACCCGATCTCCGCGACCGTGGCCGCGGCCCGTGCACTCTTCGGCAATCCCGGTGTCGGTGGCGACTCCTGGGCCGCCGAGCACGCGCTGCTGCTGGCGATCGCCTGGCCGCTGCTGCTCATCGCGGTCTTCGCGCCCCTGGCGATCCGCCGATACCGACGCCTCGGTTCCTGACCGGCGACCGGTTGATGGTCCCGGATGATCTCGTCTAGCACAACATTGAAGCCGCACCGAGAGTGATAGGCAAATCACGTTCCGAGATCGTTTATTGATCGATATGGTTCGGGCGTGATGACTGACCTAAGTGGACCCGTGCTGCCTGGCGAGGGAATCAACGACTACGTGCGATACATGCGCACCGACGAGCTGCTGGCTCTGCAACGCACTGCCGACCAGTGGGCGCACCCGGACGAGCTGCTCTTCCAGATCACCCATCAGAGCACGGAGCTGTGGCTGAAACTGGCCGCGGCACAGCTGGACCGGGCCGCGGCGCACGTTGCCGGTGGCGAGGTGGGGCACGCGGAGCTGCTGGTCCAGCGCGCCACCACCGCGCTGCGGCTGATCACCGAGCAGCTGGACGTCCTGCGCCACCTGACACCGGCCGACTTCGCCCGGATCCGTCCCGCACTGGGCAACGGATCCGGTGCGGAGTCGCCCGGCTGGCAGGGACTGCGCCGGACCGCGCGCCGGCTGGGCCGCGAGTTCGAGGCCCGGCTGGCCGCGGACGGCACCGATCTCGGCACGCTCTACCGTGGTGAGCCCACCGTGCCGGCCTACCGCCTGGCGGAAGCGCTCGTCGCGCTGGACGAACGGATCGCGCTGTGGCGGACCGAGCACTACAAGATCGCCACGAGAATCATCGGGCATGCGGTGCTGGGCACCCAGGGCACGCCGGTCGACACGCTCGCCCGCCTGATCGCGCAGAAGCTCTTCCCCCGCCTGTGGCAGATCAGGACCGAGATCACCCGGGGGTACGGGTCGTGAGCGCCACGATCACGCGTGAACCGCAGCCGGACTCCGGCACGAGCCCGGAGATCGTGGCCGTGCGGGCGTGGACCGCGCGCGGCGGGGAGTTCCCCCACGCGGCGGTGCTCACGGCGTACCGGCGATGGGGTAAGGCTCTGGTTCCGGGCGGGCTGCTGGACGCGCTGGCCGACGCCCGCCCGCGCGCGACCGGCGGCCTCCTGGCGCTGCTGGACGTGTTGCTGGACAAGCGGGACGGCACCTACGACTACCGCACCTACCTGGCACTGCCGCTGCTGGCACCGCACCTCGGGGACCGGGACCTGCTCACCGCGCTGCTGGTCGCCGACCTGATGCGCTTCGAACTGGACGCGGCGGCCGACCCGGCCGGTCCGCTGCCGGTGCTGCCGCCGGACGACGCGCTGGTGGAGAAGCGGCTGCGGCACGGGCTGCGGGTGATCCGGCCGGTGCTGAACCGGCTCGGCTGGGTGGTGCCGGTGGTGGCGCCGGGCGTGCGGGCCGAGGCGCGCGCGGTGTGGGCGGCCGCGGACTCGCACCTGACCGGCGACCAGCGGCTGATGCTGCGCTGCACGGTGTTGCCGGTCGACGTCGTGCACGACGAGCATCTGTTCATCCGGGTGCTCCAGACGTTCGAGACCGCGTTCGCCGCGCTGGCCCGCGACCTCGAACGCGCGTCGACGGGGCTGACCGGCGGCTCGGCCGGCGATGCGGAGGACGCGCTGCGGCACGGGGCCGCACTGCTGCGCGAGGTGAGTCCACTGTGGTCCGCGGTGGCGACGATGCGGGTGGAGGCGTTCCGGCGGTTCCGGCAGTGGACCGAGGGCGCCAGCGCGATTCAGTCCCGGCACTACAAACTGATGGAGAGCCTGGCCCGCCGGCCGGACGCGGCACGCCTCGGCTCGGCCGCCTACGACCACGTGCCGGAGGTCCGGGAGCTGGTGGCGACCGGGCTGCCCTCGGTGGACGAGGCCTACCGGGCCGCATCGCTGCCGCGGGAGGCGCGCGTCGCGGTCGCCGCGGCGATGGCGGACTTCGCCGCGTCCGTGGACGTGTGGCGCCGTACCCACCACCGGCTGGCCGTGCGCATGCTGGGCGCGGAGACCGGCGGCACCGGATACACCGGCGGCGCCTCATATCTGGCCGCGGCCCGCGAGATCCCGGTGTTCCGCACCGTCCCATGACGGCCGCAGCCCGTCTCCCACGTCGACACAGGCTCCAACCGCGCGGCGGCCCTTCTGGCGATCCAGGCGTCGTTACGACGGCGTGACCGGGTGGTCGGCCGGGCCGAACGCGTACACCGTGGTGGTGAGCGCGGAGCTGATCCCGGCGCCGGTCCGGGCCAGCACGCGCAGCGGCAGCCCGGCCGCCGGATCCGCGTCCGCGGGCACCCGTACCCGCCAGGTGGTCTCGATGGTCTGCCCCTGTCGCAGCGGGCGGGCACGGTCGGTGTTCCCGGTGACGGTCCAGCCGCGCGGTGCCGCCAGGCTGATCCGCGCGTCCGGGACGGAGGCCGACGCGGTGATCCGGCCGCGGACCGTGACCTCCTCGCCGGCGTCGATCGCGAGCGTCTCCGGCAGCGTGACCGTCAGGCGCGGGTCCGGTGCGCGCCACAGCTGGAACGCGGTGATGCCGAAGGCGCCGGGCGCCACGATCCGCAGCCGGTCGGTGGTCAGCGGCGGGTCGATCAGGATCCGGTTCACGTCCCGGCCCAGCGGCTGCGCCGGAGATCGCGTCTGCCCGGGTACGTTCTGCCAGCTGCCGTCCGCGGCCTGGTGCTGCAGCGTATAGGACGGGGGAGTGCGGACGCCGCCGCCGTCGTCGTAGAACACGATCCGCACGTCCGACACCACGGTCGCGGCGCCGAGGTCGACCTCGAGGTGGTCGCTCGCGTGCGGGGTGCCGTAGTTGGTCCAGCGGGTGGACGGCACGTCGAGGTGGAAGTCCTGGCCGTCGATCGCGTCCGCGGGCCTGTCGCCCTGCCAGGTGTACGACGCGCGCGCGGCCGGGTAGCCGGTCTCCCGCGGATTCGCGGCGTCGTCGATCCGCTCCGGCCGGCCGCCCATGATGGACGGTCCTACCGGGACGGTGACGTCGCCGAGCGTGGTGCGGTGCAGCACCTGGCGGCCGTCGACGAAGACCCGGAAGCCCGCGCCCCGGCCGTAGGCGGTGCCGTCGGAGTCCCAGAGCACGGTCAGGTCGTGGCCGTGATAGGCCAGGTTCTCCACCGCGAAGTGCCGGTAGTCGTTGAGCGGCGCGATCCGCACGGTGTCGCCGGACTGCGGGCGGATGCCCAGCAGGCCGGAGAGGACCAGGTCGGTGAAGGTGGAGTGGTTGTAGTCCTCGCTGTGGCCGCGGCCGTCGTAGAGCCAGCGGTCCTCGTCGGGGTGATGCGCCTCCGCGACGTACGGCGCGCCGTTCTTGCGTTGCGTCAGCGCGTACCGGCGCAGCAGGTCCTGGTAGTCCCGCTTGTCGACATAGGACTGTGCCGGGTAGTCGATCAGCTGGTTCGCGAGCCCGGTCAGCGTCTGGCTGGTGGCGAACGGCCAGCTCGGGCCGTTCCAACGGCAGCAGCCGTGCTGGGCCTCGTGCATGAACCACGGGCTGCGGCGCTCCGCGGTCGCCGGGCCGAACGGTGCGGCGAAGCCCTGCGGGTCGGTCAGCTGTGCCCACGCCGACGCGTGCTCGGGCGGCGGCAGGTGGAAGTACCAGGGGACGTAGCCCATCAGCTCGCGGTCCGCGATCGGCGTGGTGGCGTCGCGCTGCACGTGCTTGTAGAAGTCGCGGTCCCAGAGGTGCTGTTGAACGCGGGCCCGGAGCGCGTCGGCCTCGGCGTCGTATCGCTGCGCGGCCGCCGGGTCGCCGTCGCGGCGGGCCAGTTCCGCGAGCGCGCGGGCGTCGCCGTACTGGTAGGCGTTGAGCGTGGGCCGGAAGCCGTCACCGCCGTGGTACGGGTCCTCGGTCTGGTACGAACCGGCCGTGTACTCCATCGCGTCCCACACCGGCGTCTGCCAGTAGAGGCCGCGGGCCGCGTCGAAGTGGCTCGCCTTCCACGTCTCGTACTGCTTCGTCAGCTGCGGCAGCCGGTCCAGCACGAACCGCCAGTCGCCGGTCACCTCGGCCCGCGCGACCGCCGCGTCCACGGCCCAGAAGCTGTACTGATGCGCCCAGTCCGTGGTGTCGGAGTTGAGTGCCTCGGTGGCCGGCTTCGGGCCCGCGCCGGAGCCGGTCAGCCAGTAGTCCAGGTAGTCGTCGAGGTAGCGGCGGTCGCGCAGCCACCGTCCTTCGTAGACATGGTGGCCGGCGGCCGCGTTGATGCCGCCGAACGGCGCGGAGTAGCCGACCGGGCCGAGGAACTCGGTGGCGATCCAGCCGTCGCGCGGCCCGGTGTACTTCAGCGCCTCCTTGAACGTGCGCCACCGGTAGTAGTACGTGTCCTCGATCTCCTCGTCCGGCAGGTCCACGAACGGGATGTTCGCCTCGTACCACCCGGGCTCGGGAACGTCACCGAGCAGCGCGCGATGGTCGAGGAACGTGGTCGTGGCGCCGAGCGGCGGTCCGGCCACCGGCGCGGCAACCGGCCCGCTTCCGATGATCGCGGCGAACGCCAGTGCACCGACCCGCATCGCATCGAACATGATGCATTCAACCACGATCGATCATTTCGCGCATGTTACGCAGCGCACAGATTCGCGGGGTGGCCGGATCGCGGGATCGCGGCCCGGGATGATGGTTCTGGTGAGTCGCCCGTCACTCCGGGTTGAAAGTATGCAAACCCTATCGGGCAAGTAGTGTATCGTGGCGAGCGCCCATCACCCCTTACCTCAGGACTCATCAGTGATCAGCATCAGAGACCTGCGCAAGGTCTACCGCGGGCGCGGCCGGGCCGTGACCGCGCTCGACGGCGTCTCGCTGGACGTCGCCGAGGGCGAGATCTACGGCGTGCTCGGGCGCAGCGGTGCCGGCAAGAGCACGCTGTTGCGCAGCGTGAACCTGCTGGAGCGGCCCGACTCCGGCACCGTCACCGTGGGCGGCGTCGAGCTGACCGGGCTGCCGGAGCGGCGGCTGCGCCGGGAACGGCAGCGGATCGGCATGATCCACCAGCACTTCGCGCTGCTCAGCTCGCGGACCGTGGCCGGGAACGTGGCGTTTCCGCTGGAGGTGACCGGGGTGTCGCGGGCAACCCGGGCCGCGCGGGTGGCGGAGCTGCTGGAACTGGTCGGGCTGGAGGGGCGCGCGGGGGCGTACCCGGCGCAGCTGTCCGGCGGGCAGAAGCAGCGGGTCGGCATCGCACGCGCGCTGGCCGGTGACCCGAAGGTGCTGCTCTCCGACGAGGCCACCTCGGCGCTCGACCCGGAGACCACGCACTCGATCCTGGCGCTGCTGTCGGATCTGAACAAGCGGCTCGGGCTGACCATCCTGCTGATCACGCACGAGATGGACGTGGTGAAGCGGATCTGCCACTCCGCCGCGATCATGCGGGACGGGCGGTTCACCGAGTCGGGGCGGATCGCGGAGGTGCTGGCCCGGCCCGGCTCGGAGCTGGCGGCGGAACTGCTGCGGCTCGGGCCGGCGCCGGAGCTGCCGGGGCAGACCGTGGTGGACGTGACGGTCAGCGGCGACCACGCGGACCGGCCGCTGATCGCGGAGTTGGCCCGCCGCTTCGAGACGGACGTGCGCATCCTCGGCGGCACGGTCGAGGAACTGGCCGCGACGCGCGCGGGCCGGCTGCGCCTGGTGCTGCCCGGCTCCGCCGACGACAACCGCGCGGCGCTGGCGTGGCTGCGGGAGACCGGCATTCCCACCGAAATAGCGGGCTCCGGCGTTCCAGCCGGCGCGACGGGCGTCGGGGCTGCGGGCGTCGCGGCTTCGACCGGTGGGGCGGGTGCTGCGGCTTCGGCCGGTGCGCCGGATGCTGGGGCCTCGGCCGGGGTGGCGGGCGCTGATGAGACGGGAGATCCGGCGTGACCTGGGAAGACATGTGGCCGCTGCTCGGTGAGGGACTGTGGGAGACCGCCTACATGGTGGGGATCTCCACGGCGATCACCGCGCTCGGCGGGCTGCTGATCGGCGTGCTGCTGGTGCTGACCGAGCGCGGTGGGCTGCTGTCGGCGCCGCCGGTCAACCTGGTGCTCGGCCTGATCGTCAACGTCGGGCGGTCGCTGCCGTTCATCATCCTGCTGGTCGCGGTCATCCCGTTCACCCGCCTGGTGGTCGGGACCACGATCGGCACGGACGCCGCGATCGTGCCGCTGACCATCGGCGCGATCCCGTTCTTCGCCCGGATCGTGGAGACCGCGATCCGCGAGGTGCCGCGCGACGTCGTCAACGCCGCGATCGCGGCCGGTGCGTCCCGGTGGCAGATCGTCTACAAGGTGCTGCTCCGCGAGGCACGTCCCGGCCTGGCGGCCGGGCTGACCATCACGATCATCGCGCTGGTCGGTTACTCCGCGATGGCCGGGACCGTGGGCGGCGGCGGACTCGGAGACCTGGCCATCCGGTACGGATACCAGCGCTTCGAGACCGAGATGATGATCGCCACCGTGGTGGTGCTGGTGCTGTTCGTGCAGGCCGTGCAGAGCCTCGGCGACCTCGTGGTGCGCCGGCTGTCCCACCGTTGAGCCCCGGGCCCGGGCCGGCCGTCTCGCCGCGGATCGGCCCGCGTTTCCCCTCGGCGGTTTTATCCACAAATATCCGTACAACGGAAGGTTGTTTGTCATGCGTCGCACCCTCGTCGCGCTCACCGCGGCCGCCTCGCTTCTGATCGGCGTGGCCGCCTGCGGCAACGACTCCGGCTCGGAGAGCGGCTCCGCGAGCGACACGCTCAAGATCGGCGTCAGCCCGGTCCCGCACGGGGAGATCCTCAAGTACGTCAGCGACAACCTGGCGGCCGCGGAGGGCCTGAAGATCGAGATAGTCGAGTTCAACGACTACATCCAGCCGAACACCGCGCTCCAGGACAAGCAGCTGGACGCCAACTACTTCCAGCACATCCCGTACCTGGAGGAGGAGGTCGCGTCCAAGGGATACCGGTTCACGCCGCTCAAGCCGGTGCACATCGAGCCGCTCGGCGTCTACTCCAAGACGGTCAAGGCGCTCACCGAGGTCCCGGACGGCGGCGTGGTCGCGATCCCGAACGACCCGTCCAACTCCGGCCGCGCACTCAACCTGCTCGCCACGAACGGCCTGATCACGCTCAAGGACGGCGTCGGCGTCAAGGCCACCGAGGCGGACGTCACCGGCAACCCGAAGAACCTCAAGTTCGAGGCGCTGGAGGCGGCCCAGCTGCCGCGCAGCCTCGAGGACACCGCGATCTCCGTGATCAACGGCAACTACGCGATCGAGACCGGCCTCAGCCCGGCCACGGACGCGCTCGCGCTGGAGACCGGCGAGAACAACCCGTACGCGAACCTGGTCGTGGTCCGCACCGGCGAGGAGACCGACGAGCGCATCGTCAAGCTCGAGAAGCTCCTGCACTCCCAGCAGGTCAAGGACTTCATCGCCCAGAAGTACAACGGCTCGGTCCTCGCCGCCTTCTGACCGGATCCGCATCGTCGCAACGGGGCGGGCCGTCACGGCCCGCCCCGTTCTGCCGGATCAGCGGGGCTCGGCGGCGGTGGCCGCGCGCTGCTGCCGGCGGGCGAGGACGAAGCCGGTGACGACGAAGGCGACGACGAGCAGCGTCGCGACCACCTGGGCGATCCCGTGCAGGGCGAGCGTGGGAAGGACCGCGCCGGCGAAGACGACGACCCAGAACACCGGGCTCTTCGTGTTGATGACCTTGGACATACCGGCTCCTCTGTGTTCCATCGTCGATACGTTGATCACTGTAGGAATCCGGGCCGGGCCGGCGTCAGGGTCGCGCGTCAGCGCATCGGCATGACACCTGTCATCAAAGGACCCCGAGCGGCTATCGTGACCCGCGAACCGGCCAGAGATCCTGAGGGGACGTCGGATGTTCCGTTGGAGCCGATCGACGGCCTCCGGTGAGATCGCGGCCGTCGTGGGCGTGTGGCTGCTCGTCCTGCTCATGCTCTTCAACGGCATCGGGCAGGCCTTCGCGCAGCGCCGGCGCGGGGACCTGACGGTGCCGGCCGAGCTGCTCTGCGACGCGCTGAGCTTCGTGATCGCGGGCTGCTACCTGCGGCTCGAGATCCTGATCGGCCGGGGTCTGCGAGACCGGCGGATCACGGTGCTCGTGTGGATCCAGGTGGTGGCCTCGCTGGTGATCCTCGGCCTGGGCAGTGTCTGGGTGATGCTGTCGCTGGCCCTGGGCGCGACGCTGCTCGTCGCCACCAGCCGGCGGGGGAGGCTGGCCGTGGCGCTGCTCGGCACGGCCGACGTGATCCTGCTGCTGGCGAAGTCGGACGGCACCCCCGCCGTTCTCATGGTCGGCGTCGTCGCGATGGTAATCGTCTGCGGCTTCGGCCTCTATGTCCTGACCCGGCTGCGCGTCGTGCTCCACGAACTGCGCCGGACCCGGGAGGAGATGGCCCGCGCCCGGGTCGACGAGGAGCGCCTGCGGATCTCGCGTGAGCTGCACGACCTGCTCGGCCGCACGCTCGTCGCGGTCTCGCTGCGCAACGAGGCCGCGCTGCGGCTGCTCGACACCGACCTCGAACGCTGCCGCACCCAGCTCACCGCGCTCCAGTCGCTGGTCATCGACGGCCAGGCCCGGCTCCGGGCCCTGACCAGCGGGCCCGCGCTGATCAGCCTCGGCGACGAGCTGGCCGGCGCCCGCGAGCTGTTCGAGCTGCTCGGGGTGCGGGCCGAGATCGACGCGGTCGCGGTCGACGACCACGTCGTCGATCAAACCCTGGCCGCGGTGGTACGGGAGGCGGTGACCAACACGCTCAAGCACGGGCGGCCCACCTGGTGCCGGATCGGCGTGCGGCACGAGGCCGGGGCCGTCGTCGTCACCGTCGTCAACAACGGGGTCGTCCCGCCGGCCGCCGACGGTGCCCACACCGGGCTCGACGACATCCGGGCGCGGGTCGCGGCAGTGGGCGGCGTGCTCACGGCCGAGGCGACCCCCGACGGCCAGTTCCGCGTCGTCGCGCGGATCCCGCAGGCCACGGCGCATCTGTCGGTCGCGCGCGAGACGGATCCGCAGGTCGCGCCGGAGGCGCATCTGTCGGTCCCGCGCGAGGTGGAACCGCCGGTCTCGCGGGAGGTGGGGCCGGACGGTGCCGAGGGTGCCGGGGCCGCCGCGAGGTCCGCGCCGCCGGCCGGCCGGGCGGCGGTCGGGTCATGAGCGGGTCACCGCTCCGGCTGCTCATCGCCGAGGATCTCGAACTCGTCGCCGAGGCGTTCGAAGCCCTGCTCAGCACCGAGCCCGCGTTCGAGGTGGTGGCCCGGGTCGGCCGTGGCGACCACGTGCTGCCGGCCGTCGAGAAGCACCGTCCCGACGTGGCACTGCTGGACGTGGACATGCCCGGCGCCACCGGCATCGAGGCGGCCCGCCTGGTGACCGCCGGACATCCCGAATGCAGGGTCATCCTGCTGACCGCGCTGCCGGGCAGCGGACACCTGCACCAGGGGCTGCTGGCCGGTGCCTCCGGATACCTCGTCAAGGCCACGACCGGAGCTCGGCTCATCGACGCGATCAAGGCGGTCGCGGCCGGGTCGATCGTCATCGACCCGCAGCTCGCCGCGGACGCGCTGCGCCGCGGACCCAACCCGCTCACCGCCCGCGAACAGAACATCCTGCGCGCCGTGGATCGAGGGCTCGACAGCCGGGCGATCGCGGCCGAGCTGTTCCTCTCGCGGGGCACCGTCCGCAACTACCTGTCCACCATCATGACCAAACTCGACGCTCGCTCCCGGGTCGACGCGGTCCGGGTCGCACACCACCGCGGCTGGCTGTGACGACCTCGACGCGTCTCCCGCCCGGCTAGCGTGCCGGGCGCCGGGCCGCCTCGAAGAGCTGGGCCAGTTCCCGGGCGTCCTCGCCGGCGTGGTGGGTGTGCGGCAGGTCCCCGAGGCCGACCGCACGCTTGATGTCCCGTTTGCGGGTCTCCGACCAGTCGCAGCCGGTCCGCCCCATCCAGTAGCTGCGCAGGTCGACGCCGGATCCGGTGCCGCCGAACGGGTTGTGGCCGACGAACCGCACGAAGTACCAGTGGACGAACATGCCGTCCCACACCGCGGGCGCCGCCAGGAAGACCGGCCGCCCGATTCGGCGCAGCCCGTCGATCCAGGCCGCGGCCGCGTGCATCGCGGCCGCCGCGGTCGGCGCCTCCCGCAGGAGCCGGTCGCGATCAAGGCCGGACACCGCGAGCGCCTTCGGGTCGAACTCGTCCGAGATCGGCTTCAGCTCCGTGTAGAACCCGCGGTCCGGGTGCCCCACCACGGCAAGACCGAGCGAAATCATGCTGTACGGCCCCGGAATCGGCCCGTCCGCCTCCACATCCGCGGCGATGTAGAGCTCGGGAGGTTTCGTGTTCACCACCGCAGAGTGCCAATCGGCCTCTCGCGGCGCAACGGACTGTCCGGCCCCGGTGCCGACGGCAGGCGCCCGGTGCGGCCGGCGTCCATCGGGCGGGCGGGCGCGGCGATCGGCGCGGTGCTCGCGGTGCGAACCTCCGGTCCCCGGCGACCACGGCGGCGGGCGCTGTCCGGGTTCAGGGCAGCGGCGGTCCCGATGCCGTACCGCCGCTGTTGTCGATGATCAGGTCCGCGTTCGCGCGGACGCGGTTCGCGGCGTAGAACGTGTCCTCCTGGCGCGCCCAGCGTTCCCAGTGCGGCGCGTAGGCCTCGCCGTCGCGCTCCAGCGCGCGGCGTCGCCGCACGTCATCGGGGGCGTCGATCCAGATCAGGCCGCTGCGGTACGGTGCGAGGGCGCGCGCCCCGCAGCCCACTCCCTCGACGACCAGGTCGGTGCCGACGGTCAACGGCTCCCAGTCACGGTACGCGTCCGCGGCCCAGTCCCAGCTGCGCCGGCGGATCGGGTGGCCGGCGGCGAGCGGTGCGAGGATCCAGTCGTGCAGCGCTTCGACGCCGCCGCGCAGGCCGTCCCAGCCGGGGTAGAGGTCGTCCATCCGGACCAGCGGCGCGTGCAGCGCGTCCGCGAGCGCGCCGGCCAGGCCGGTCTTGCCGGCGCCGGAGCGGCCCTCGACCGCGACGACCCGGGTGCGCCCGGCCGCGGCCGGCAACGTCCGCACCCACGCGAGCACCCGCTCCGTCCCGCTCACCGGCAAGATCCTAACGGCTTGGCCCGGGGTTGCCACGGCGCCGGGCCTGGCCGAACCGCGCGACGTCGCCGCCACTGCCCGTCCGCCGTGCCGACGTCGGTCCCGTCGTTCCTGGCGGATCGCCGTCCGCGGCCTCCGCGACCGGGTCCGGCCGATCGGCGAATGCCGCGACGAAGGATCGTACGCACGGTGGCGGGGTGGCGGGAGCGGTGACGACGTATCCGTCGATCATGGCGGGTGGGTCGAGCGGCAGCGTGCGGATTCGGGCGGTGCGGGCGGCGGCCAGGTGTTCGGCCGGCAGGACGGTCCAGGTGCGCGGGTCCGAGCCGACCTCGAACAGCACGTTGACCGGGTCGCCGGCCGGCCGGCGGGGCAGCGTCGCCGGAAGCGCGGCCATGATCGCGTCGAGCAGTCCCGGGTCGTGGTGGCGGCCCGGCAGGCGCAGCCCGTCCGGGTCGAGATCGCCGAAGCGGACCGCTTCCTGGCCGGCGACCGGGTGCTCGCGCGCCACGACCACGTGCAGCGGCTCGGACCAGGCGCGCGCCACGGTCAGGCCCGGCGCGGTCACGGTGCCGCGGACCAGCGCGACGTCGAGGTCACCGCCGCGGACCGCGTCCAGCCGGGCCGGCATCGGCAGGTCGATCAGCACCGGTTCGGTCGGCCGGTCGCCCTCGCGCAGCCGCTTCACCGCGCGGTCGAGCCGGTCGGTCACGCATGACTCGACGCCGACGCGCAGCCGGGCCGCGCCCGCGCCGGCCACCACCCGCACCCGTGCCGCGGCGGCCAGCGTCTCCCGGGCCGCGGCCAGCACGCGCAGGCCGGCCGGCGTCAGTCGTACCCGCCGGGATGTCCTTTCCAGCAGTTGCACGCCGAGCTCGCGCTCCAGCCGGGCCACCTGCTGGCTGACCGCGGGCTGGACGATGTGCAGCCGCTCCGCCGCGCGCCCGAAGTGCAGCTCCTCGGCGACGGTCACGAAGTAGCGCAGCGCTTTCAGTTCCACCCTCCTCATCTATCACGGAAAGTGATCGCTGCCGAGCGACCTTGGCCATCGATCACGCCGCGCACAACGGCTGGGATGGGCTCATGCGCATCGGAACCAGCCTGCTCCTCGCCGACTCTCCCGCGGACGTGGTGGCCGCCGCGGCCGACGCCGCCCGCCGCGGTCTGGACAGTTTCTGGACCGGCCAGATGCCGGGCGGGTGGGATCCGCTCACGCTGCTGGCCCTGCTCCGGGAACGCCCGGCCGAGGTCGGCACCGCGGTCGTGCTCACCTATCCACGTCACCCGACCACCATCGCGGCCGAGGCGATGACGCTGTCCGCGGCCGCCGGCGGGCTCGCGCTCGGCGTTGGCCCGGGCCACGCCTGGTACATCGAGCAGCTCGGCTACTCCTACGCGTCGCCGCTCGGCCACACCCGCGACTACCTGGAGACGCTGCGCCCGCTGCTGCGCGGCGAGCGGGACGGACTCACGATCACCGCGCCGCCGCCGGACCTGCTGCTGGCCGCGCTCGGCCCGAGGATGCTCGCGCTGGCCGCCGAGCTGGCGGACGGCGTGGTCGCCACCTGGGTCACGCCGGAGATCGTCGCCGAGCGTCTGGCGCCGAGCCAGCCGGACGGCGCCCGCATCGTGGTCGGCCTGGTCGTCGCGCTGACCACCGATCCGGACGCGGCCCGCGACCGGATCGCCCGCGACTTCGCGGCGGCGGACGCGCTTCCGGCCTACCGGGCGTCGCTGAGCCGCGCGGGCCTCACGGGTCTCGCGGACACGGTGGTCGCCGGCGACGAGACCGTCATCGCCCGCGCGCTGGACCGCCTCCGCGACGCGGGCGCCACCGACGTCGTGCTGATGCCGTTCGGCGACCGCGCCCGTACCCTCGACATCGTCACCCGCTGAAACCCAGAACCATCCGGCGGTAAGGCCGACCCAGAAGAAGCCCTCAAAGGGTGCTTTCCCGCTTCCGGCGTGGTGCAGCCGGCCAACCGCGCTGAGGCCTGCGACTCCGCCAGCGCTCCGCTCCGGCCGCCGCGGCGGAGCCGGTGACGTCGCTGGTCCCCAAAGAGCCGCGACCCCGCGCGTCCCCCGCCGCGCCCAGCACCGCTGGTCTACCGCCCCCGTGATCGGGGCGTCCCCCAGGTCGTTCTAGCGGCACGGGGGACGCCTGGATCATGCGGCGGGTGCGGGGTGGGTCAGTGCTGTGGGGCCGACTCGACGGTGGCGGTGAACGCGGTGAGGGACGTGGTGTGGACCGGGGCCGGCGGGTCGGATACGACGGCGACGGTCGCGTGCACCGTGAGGCGCAGGTGGGTGGTCTCGCCGGGGCGGATGTCGACGCGCACGCGTACCGGCGTGGTGGTGATCGTGGGGTTTGCGCCGGTGTGTGCCGGGGGCTTGGGCGTGACGAGGAGTTCGTGCGGACCCGGCGGCAGGCGGTAGGCCCAGTTGTGCCAGGCGAACGGCCGGGCGGTGCCGTCGATGGTCAGCGTGGGCCACGGTACCCACGCGTTCGGGTCGGTGACCGGGCGGACCAGCACGTCGCGCCCGTCCTGGGTGTAGCTCACCCGCAGGTCGCCGGTGAGCAGCAGGACGCCGTGGCCGGTGCCGGCCAGGCCGGGCGGGACGTCGCCGTGTGCCAGGAACGCGGCGTCGGCCGGCGGCGCCTGAGCCTCGGTGGAGGCGGCCACCCGGTAGCGGTGGTCGATCGCGGCCTTCGCCCGGCTCCACACGACGATCGTGACCGGCACGATGAGAAGCATGTAGAAGACCATCGCGATCCGGCCGGCGCGGGTCTCCGGCGCCAGCAGCAGCGGGCCGGCGGCCAGCGCTGCCATGCCGGCGAAGAAGCCCCACAGCCCGGCGCCGGGGCGGCGGCGCGGGCTGCCGGCGGGTACCAGGACGCCGGGCACCCGGCCGGCGCTCGCCGGGCTCCACATGTGCCACTCGGTGATCTCGCCGGCCGTCGCCCGCACCAGGCGCACGGACTCGGCGCCGGTGTCGTTGCGGACCTCGACCAGGTGCGAGCCGGGGTCGGTCACGGCGACCGCGCGGTCGAGGCCGTGCCACAGCGGCTGGTCGTCGACACCGACCACGCGCGCCCGGTGGAAGTTCGGGGTGTCGAACCGTGCTCGCCGGACCCGGATCGCTATACCGGCCTTGCCCGGCGGCAGCGGCGGCGGTGGCGAGCCCTGCGGCCACGGCAGGACGGGCGTGCCGGGGAACGGCTTCGGTGCCTCGAACGGGTTCACTTGTTCACGTCCAGCGCCGCCTCGATCTCCTCTTCGGACATGTCCGGCTTGTCGGCCGCCGCGTTCTTCCAGACGCCGGTAGCGGTGTTGTTGACGACCGGGCCACCGTAGCTGGCCGGGTCGCCGAGCACGTCACCGGCGATCCGGGCGACGGTGGAGAGCGTGGCGGGCGCGGCCGCGCCGATCCCCCTGCGGGTGAACTCCAGGACGCTCTCGCCCACCCTGGCCTTGAGTACCGCGGGCAGCACCTTCTGCAGCACCGCGCCCATCTTGTGCAGCAGCGAGACGACCTTGTCGACGATCCGGACCGCGCGGCTGGTCGCGACCGTGGCCTGCACGCCGGTCGCGACACCCGCGGCCGCGACGGACGCGCCGGCGGTGGGGACCGCGGCGGCCATCGCGAGGCCCCACTCGATGATCATCCACTCGATCAGCGTGGCGATGATGCCGATGATGATCTGCTGCGCCGCGCCCATGATCTTGGAGAAGAGCGTGAGGATGCCGTTGATCGACGAGGCCTCGCCGCCGGTCGCCTCGACCGCGTCCGCGAACTGGTGCAGCCGTGCCTTGGCGGCGTCCGCGTCCCTGCCCTGCCACTCGATCAGGTCGTCGTCCGCGGCCTGCCGGGCCGCGGCGGCCAGCGGGACGAGCGCGGTGCCGAGTTCCTCCCACTTCTTCGCGTACGGCTCGATCCGCTCGGCGTTGCCGGTGAACAGGCTGAGCAGGTCCTCCAGCGGCTGCACGAAGTCGATCAGGAACGTCAGGCCGGCCGAGATCAGCCAGTTCAGCGGGTCGAGGTAGAACGAGAGCGCGTTGCCGCCGAGGTCCGCGGCCGCGGAGTACAGGTCGGACCAGTCGCCCTCGTTGATGCCGGCCGGGATGCCGCTGACCGTGTTCTTGACCGCCTCGCCGAACGGCAGGACCGAGGCCGGATCGGTGTCGAACACGCCGCCCGCGTACTGACTGTCCGGCTTGTCGTCGTTGCTGATGTAGGCGTCGGTCCCGGTGGTGTCCGGGGGCTTCGGTGCCGGCGGTGTCGGCGGCGCCTGCGGTGCGGGATCGGGCTGCGTCATTTGCCACCGCCGCCGGACAGCTTCTGCTGGAAGCGGTTGAACGCGTCGGTCAGCGCCTGGTCCAGCTCCGTGTACGCGTCCGCGTTCGCCGTGATCGCGCCGTGCTGCGAGTCGAACGCCTCGGCGATCATGCCGACGTGCTCCCGTACCTCGTCGGCCTTGCCGTTGTAGTAGTTCACGAACAGCAGCCCGAGCCCGCCCCACAGCACGCCCGGCGGATCCGCCGCGGCCATCGCGGTCTGGATCTCGCTCGCGCTCGTGCTCAGGCCCTTGAGCACCTGCGCCGTGCTGGTCAGTTTGTCGGTCGGGACGATGACGCCGTCAGCCACGGCCGTCTCCTCTCCTGCGTTCCGCGATCCGGTCCCGGATGTGCTCCGGGATCACGTCACGCACCCGCTCCGCGGTCTGCGCGCCGTTGATTCCCTGGCCCAGCTCGGCCACCTTCAGTGCCCGGTCGGCCTGTGCCTCCCGGATCGCCACCATGATCATCTCGGAGAGGTGGGAGCCGCGCCGCAGTGCCGAGTCCGGGATGTCCAGCCGGGACACCAGCCCGTCCTCGTCGACCTCCGCGCGCACGCTGCCGTCCTCGGAGAACCCCTCGCCGGTCAGCCCGTCGGCCTCGGCGAGATATGCCTCCACCCGGGCCATGTCGCGCTGGTTCTGCTCGCGCACGCGCTCGATGAGCGCGAGCACCTCCTCCTGGTTCTCGAAGGCCCTCATCGCGGCGCCTGCCGCAGCCGTGCCCGCAGCTCGCTCAGTGACGGCGCCGGCGGGCCCAGCGACGAGGTGCCGGTCAGTGCGGTGCGGATCTCCGCGTCCACCTGCGCGTTCGCCGCGCGGATCGTGCGCACCAGCAGCTCGCCGAGCTCGGCGCCGGTGAGCCGGAACGCGCGCGGGCTCAGCTCCACCGACCGCACCGCGCCGCGTGGCCCGGCCACCACGGTCACCTCGTGGTCCTCGCTGGTCAGCTCCGCGCTCGCGTTCGCGACGACCTCCTGCACCTGACGCATGCGTGCCGCGATGTCCATCTGATCCATGGCCCCGTTCCCTCCGGCCCGGGCAGGATCTCCCCGGGCTGGTCACACCCTAGAGGGCGGGGGCAACCGGGGTGGGGCAGCCCCGGCGCACAATGCCGCTCAACCCCACCGGCCAAGTATGATTCGGTCAACGGTGATCACCCACGACCCCGCCGACCGGATCCGCTCCTAGGAACTGCTCGCCGAGGAGTGGGCCGCTGACGCCCTTCGGGTTGGGTCGTCAGGCGATGCGGAGGGCTTCCAGGGCGGTGCGGGCCTGGGTGTCCGGGTCGGCGCCGAGCGGGCGGAGGACGACCGTGGCGGCGCCGGCCGCGTGCAGGGCCGCCACCTTGGCCGGGATGTCCGCGGCCGGGCCGATCAGCGTGAACAGCTCCTCCTGCGGCACGCCGAGCCACTCGGCCTGACCGGCCACCATCTCGCCGGTCTCGGCCGCGGCCTTCGCCGGGTCGTCGCCGACGTGCAGGTAGGCGAAGACGATCAACTCGTGCGCCGGGCGGTCACCGGTGGCCCGGCCGCGCGCGATGTGCGCGGTCGCGGCCCGCAGCTCGTCCGGGCCGTTGCCCTCCGCGACGATGGTCCCGTCCGCCACCCGGCCGGACAGTTCAAGGGACTTCGGCCGTACGACGCCGGTGACGATCGGCGGGACCACGGCCGGCGGGTGGACCAGCTTCACGCCGTCGATCGTCACCTCGCGGCCGTGCAGCGTGACCGTCTCGCCGGCCAGCAGCCCACGGGTCGCGACGATCGACTCCCCGAGGCGGGACAGCGGCGACGCCGGCGCGGCACCGACCTGGCGCATCCACGCGGTCACGCCGTGACCGAGCCCGGCGACCAGCCGCTCCGGGTAGATCCGGGCGACCGTGGCCAGCTCCATCGCCAGCACCGCGGGATTCCGCAGCGCCACCGGCGCGATCCCGATCCCGACGCGCAGCGTGCGGGTCGCGGCGAGCGCCACGGTGGCCGCGCTGATCGCACCGGTCCAGCCGAGATCCTCCACCACCCACAGATCATCGGCGCCCAGCTCCTCCACCGTGGCGGCGAACCCGGCCAGCTCCTCCGGCCGCCGATCCCGATCGAACATGAAACCGATGCGCGGGCGCGAGGCGTCAGTGGTCACGTTCCCACCCTAGATCAACCGGCCCGCCGGGTCAGGTGTGGTCGTCCAACACCCGAGCCAGCGCCTCGCGAGGCGAGCTTCGCGTGGTCTTCTCCGAACCGACACGGTGCGGCCCGCCGGTGGCAGCCCCGGTGCATCCCGGTTGCGATCCGGTTGCGACACACGCGCCAGCCGTCCGGCCCTTCAGGTGATCCAGACGCCATTCAGGTCGTCAGAACGACGTGAAGGACGCCCGGATCGCGGTTCGTGGATGGCGGGCCACCGGGCTAGCCGCGCGGGCGTACCAGGCCGGTGTCGAAGGCGGCGATGACCAGCTGGGCGCGGTCGCGGGCGGCGAGCTTGGCCAGCAGGTGGGTGATGTGCGTCTTGACCGTCTTGATCGAGATGACCAGCGCGGTGGCGATCTCGTCGTTGGACAGGCCGCCGCCGATCAGTGTCAGCACCTCGACCTCGCGCGCGGTCAGACCGCGCGGCGCCGCCGCCGGACGGCCGGGCCCGGGAGTGCCGACGTAGTGCGTGACCAGCCGGGTCAGGATGGACGGGGCGAAGAGCGAGACCCCCTCGGCGGTACGGTGGATGGCGTCTATCAGGTCCTCCGGCCGCGCGTCCTTGAGCAGGAAACCGGACGCGCCCGCGTGCAGCGCCCGCCAGACGTACTCGTCGAGTTCGAACATGCTCAGCACCAGCACGCGCGTCCCGGTCAGCGCGGGGTCGGCGCAGATCCGCCGGGTCGCCTCCAGGCCGTCCAGGTGCGGCATGCGCACGTCCATCAGCACCACGTCCGGCCGGGTGGCGCGGGCGCGGACGACGGCCTGGGTGCCGTCCCCGGCCTCGCCGACCACCTCCAGCGCCGGATCACTGTCGATGATCATGGCGAGGCTGCGCCGCAGCAGTGGCTGATCGTCGACGAGGAGCACCCGGGTCATACCGCAGCGTCCGGAATGTCCGTCGAGTCAGAACGTCCGGCCCGGTCCGAGGCGGCCGGGTCCGGGATGCGGGCGGTCAACCGGAACCCGCCGTCGACCTCCGTCGCGCTGAGCGCGCCGCCGAGGTTGCCCACCCGTTCGCGCAGCCCGGCCAGCCCGTGACCGGCGCCCGGCGTGGCCCGCCAGCCGGGCGCGGGACCGGCGTCCGCGACCGTCACCACCACGTGCGCGCCGTCCCGGTGCACCCGGACCCGCACGTCGGACGGTCCCGCGTGCCGGGCCGCGTTGGCCAGCCCTTCGCGGACCGTGCGCGCCACCGCGACCTGCACGCCCCGCGACACCGTCGCCACCTCGCCGACGTCCAGGTCCACGCGCAGCCCGGTGCGCTCGGCGTCGGCGGCGATCGAGGCCAGGTCGTCGAGGCTGTCCACCGGCGTCAGCGGGGCCGCCGACCGGAGGACGCCCAGCATCCGGCGCAGCTCGGCCGTGGCCTGCCGGCCGGCCTCCTCGATGTCGGTCAGTGCCTCCGCGACCTCCGGCGGCTTCGGCAGGTGCCGGGTGGCCGCGGCCCGGACCGTGATCAGGCCCAGCCCGTGCGAGACGATGTCGTGCAGGTCGCGCGCGATGTGCAGCCGCTCGGCCAGCACCGCCTCGGACGCGGCCCACGCGGTCAGCCGCGCCTCGTAGTCGGCCCGGTCGGCACGCGCGCGCCGCACCGTCCAGACCGCGGCGCCGACCGCACCGCCGACGATCACGGCCGGGAGCACGCGCGCCAGCGGGCCGGACACGCCGACCGTGCACATCGCGGTCGCGAGCACGGCGCACGTGACGGCCGCGACGATCAGCGCGGGGGAGAGCGTGCGGCGGGGCTTCACCGCATCGACTGTAGTTCTCGGACCCAGGTCCGAGACCCGCGCCGGGATCGGATCCCGGTCCGATGTGCGCGCCGTCGCCCGCCGGTTGACTGAACGGCATGATCACCATCGATCGGGTCAGCAAGACCAAGGGCAGGACCCGCATTCTGTACGACGTGAGCTTCGAGGCCCGGCCCGGCCGGGTCACCGGCTTCCTCGGCCCGAACGGCGCCGGCAAGACCTCGACGCTGCGCGTCCTGCTCGGCCTCGACCGCGCCGACGGCGGCACCGCGCTCGTCTGCGGTCACCGCTACCGCGAGCTGTCCCGCCCGCTCACCCGGGTCGGCGCGCTGCTGGACGGCTCCGGCGCGCACCGGGCCCGCACCGCCCGCGCCCACCTGCGCTGGGTCGCCGCGTCGAACGGGCTGCCCGGCTCCCGGGCCGACGAGGTCCTCGAGGTGGTCGGCCTGACCGGCGACGCCGGCAAGCGCGCGGGACGCTTCTCGCTCGGCATGAGCCGCCGGCTCGGGCTCGCCACCGCGCTGCTCGGCGACCCGGAGGTGCTGATCCTGGACGAGCCGGTCAACGGCCTGGATCCGTCCGGCATCCGGTGGATGCGGACCTTCCTGCGGGAGCGTGCGGCACAGGGGCACACGGTCCTGCTCTCCAGCCACCTGATGGGCGAGCTGGCCGAGACCGCGGACGACGTGGTGGTGATCGACAAGGGCAGGATCGTGGTGTCCGGCTCGGTGGCCGAGGTGACGGGCGATCACCGTACCCTCGAGGACGCGTTCTTCGCCCTGACCGCGCAGAGCGGCGGTGCCTCGTGGTGATCGCGGAGCTGCGCAAACTACTCGGGATCCCGACCGCCTGGGCCGGTCTGATCCTCGGCATGCTGCTGCCGCCGCTCACCGTGCTGATCAACGCGCCCTCGACGCGCCGGGCGATCGAGGACGGCAGCTACCCGAACCTCGCCGACCTGGGCATGAACGATCTCGGCATCGGTCTGCTGGGCCCGCTGGTGCTCGGCGTCGTGATCGTCAGTAGTGAGTACACGCCGACCGGCGAGCACTCGCCCGGCGTCACGCAGCTGCACGCCACGCTGACCGCGATGCCGCACCGGATGCGGCTGCTGGCCGCGAAGACGACCGTGCTGATCGCGGTGGTACTGCTGCAGTCCATCGTGGTCTCCGCCGCGGTGCTCACGCTGACCCGCGTCCTGCACGGCGACGCGATGCCGCCGGTCGACCCGATCCGGCTGGGCACCGTGCTGATCTACTGGGTGCTGCTGGCGCTCTTCTCCTACGCGATCACGCTGATCGTCCGCAACGGCATCGTGCCGCTGACGCTGCTGATCGTGAACAGCTTCTTCGTCTCCGTCTCCTACCTGCTCACCAAGGTCACCGACCTGGCTTACTACCTGCCCGACATCGCCGGTGCCCGGATGTTCATCCGCGGCGACAACTTCGACTACGCGATGTCCCCGCTCGTCGCCGGCCTCACCATGACCGCCTGGGTGGTCGCGCTGCTCGCGCTCGGCGCCTGGCTGTTCCAGCGGCGGGACGCATGAGCTACCTGCGCGCCGAACTGCTCAAACTCTGGACGCTCCCGTCCCTGCGGCTGACCGCCCTGCTCACGCTGGCCTCGACCGCCCTGCTGCGCTGGGCCGCGGGCGAGCCCGGCGCGCTGCCCCTGACGTACACGCGGGCGGGTTTCCTGGTCCTCGGGGTGCTCGCCGTCTCCGCGGAGCACGAGGCCGGCGGCCAGTTCCGCACCACCCTGCTGGCCATGCCCCGCCGCCTGCCCCTGCTCACCGCGAAGGCCGTCACGCTGGCCGCCGCCACGCTCCCGATCGCCGCGATCGCCTCCCTGATCTGCGGCACCGACGCGGCCACCATCGGCTACCTGACGCTCACCACGCTGCTGTCCGCCGCCGTCACGATCGTCCTACGCCAGGCCGTTCCCGCGGTCCTGCTGCTGCTCGGCGTCTACTTCATCGCCGGCCCGCTGCTGCGCGCCCACGAGGATCTCCGCGCCTGGCTGCCCGGCGATCCCGGGCAGCTCGGCACCGCGCTGCCGGTCTGGACGCTGGCCGCCGGCGTGGTCGCCGCGGCGTTCCTGCGGCGCCGGGACGCGTGAGCGGTGCTGCGCGCCGGCGTCGCGGCCGGCCAGGCAGATGGAGAACGCCCGGCGCGGGTGTCGCACGCCGGTCAGCACCACGTGCCGCTGGCCCAGCTCCGGCTGGTCCAGACACTTTCGAAGAAGGAATCGGGCGACTGAACGTTCGTCACTCCGCATCCGTCGGAAGGATGGTGACCACCGAAACGGCTGTCCTCGACAGCACCTTCACCTCGGACATCTGGGCGACCTACCGTCGAGTCGGGCGTGACGGGCCAGTCCAGCCGGTGACGATGACCGACGGCAAGGAGGGCCGGCTCGTCACCGGCTACGACGAGGCGAAGACGCTGCTGGACGATCCCCGCCTGAGCAAGAGGTTGACCTCGGCCCGTTTGGAGGGCGAGATCGCGCTGCGTAAGCTGCTGGACCGCTTCAGCGTCCTGACCCCCGACCCCGGAGCCCCCGCGCCCCGCTGGCGTCCGAGCCTGCTGATCCACGGCCTTCAGAACCTGCCCGTCACCTACGCCCGCTGACCAGCTCTTCTCGGCCTGTACCCGTCCCGCCGGACACGTTCGGCCTGATTGTCACCACCAACGCCGTACCGCCTGCCACCCGCAGTACCGCCGGAACCCAACAGCTCGGACCACCAGGCCGGCCGCTCCCACTCACCGGCGGGCTCGGCGGGCACTTGGATATTCGAGCTTCCACCGCAGGCCCGGCTCGGAGTCAGCAAGCCACCAGTGAGTGGTGGCGCGGTGTCCGTCGAGCAGCCGGGTGCCGCCGAAGACCTGGCACGGGACGGCGCGGTCGAACCCGACCGCGCCGTCCCGTGCCAGGCCCGCGACGCTGTGGGGCCTATCGGCCACGGGCCGTCCACACGGTGCCGCGGGCCTCGAACTCGAGGACTCCGGCGATCATCACGGCGAAGTCCGGGCCGAACTCACGGTCGAGCACGTGCAGCGCCAGGTCGATGCCGGAAGTGGCGCCGGCGCAGGTGATCAGGTCACCGTCGTCGACGACCCGGGCGTCCTTCAGCACGGCGCCGGACTGGGCGAGCTGGGCCCGTGCCGTTTGATGGGTGTTGCAAGGACGGCCCCGGGTGAGACCGGCAGCCGCCAGGATCAGCGCTCCGTTGCAGACCGAGCTGATCACGAGCCGATCGCGGGCAGCTGCCGCGATGCTACGCGGCAGATGACCCTTTGCGATTTCGTACGCCACCCCGGGCTCCTCCGGTCCGGTCGGCCCGCCACCCGGCACCAGCAGCAGGTCGGCGTCCCGCGGCGACCACCCGTTCTCCACCACGATCTTGGTGCCGCCGACCGCCCTGATCGTCCGCGGCCCGGTCACGCTCACATAGCTGACCGCCACGGCTCCAGAGCTGGCGAAACCGGCGATCGTGAAGGCTTCGTTGGGTCCGATGAAGTCCTGCTCGGCAACCCCGTCGAAGAGCACCATCTGCACTCGCAGCGGCCGCTTCGGTGACCACCTTCCGGCTGCGGCTGCGGCTGCCGGGGCGGCCGCAGTCGTCGAGGCGAGCACTGCTGCACCGGCGGCAACGGTGGCGTTGAGAATGGATCGGCGTTGCATGCGGAACTCCAGACGTCGAGAGGCGACACCAGTTCTCCTGGCGCCGGGGCCGGGGCCGGGGCCGGTGGGAATGTGGCCGCAGGTCATCATGTGCGCGTTGTGCGCCACGCCCTCCGGCGCACAACGCCGCAGCTTGGTGGTCGCCGGAACAGGCGCTGCGGTTCCCGGAATGCTCAGTGTTTCGCCGCCTGCCTGCGCGGCCACCAGCGCCGGAAGTGCTCGCTGAAGCATCGACAGCCCGCCGGCCAGCTCGGCCGTACGCGGGTCGTCAGGATCGCCAGGTCATCGCTGGTATCGCCAGGTCTGGTTGGACTGGCCTGTCCCGCAGTCCCAGAGGATGAGGCGGGTGCCGTTCGCCGTGCCCCAGCCGTCGGCGTCCAGGCACCTGCCCGCGTCGGGGTTGCGGAGGTTGCCGTCGACGAACTGCCACTGCTGAGCGCCGCCGCCGTTGCACGTCCACAGCTGCACCGCCGTGCCTGCTGCCGTGCCGGCACCGGACACGTCCAGGCATTTGCCGGTCTTGGCGTTGACGAGACTCGCGCCCTGCCACGTCCAGCGCACCTCAGGGCCGCCATGGCAGTCGTACAACTGGACCCTGGTGCCGTCTGCCGAGGCGCCGCCCGCGACGTCGATACAACGGTTCGACCCCGCACCCACGATCATGTCCGCTGCCGCCTGTCCGCCCCGGACGATACGGCCGCGCACGATCCAGATCCCGTCGCGGCCGAGGCCGGTGACCGAGCTGACCGCGAGCACGTTGTCCGCGTCCAGCACGGACAGCGAATTCCACAGCGCGCTGGCACCGGCCGGTAGGTCCGGGAACGGCGTGGATCGGTTGGCGAAGTTCCGCGCGTCGCCGTCGCCTACATAGACCTGCATGTTGGCGACCTTGAGGTCGTTCTGCGCTCGGCCCTCGGTGGACTGAACGGACAGCACCGTCTCGCCGGTCGGCATCTGCACCAGGTACGGCGCCCCGGCATAGACCGTGGAGGGGAGCTGCTGGTCGGGGCGGAGGGCGGACCAGCGGTCACCCGCGGTCCCCCGGTCCCAGTTGCCGGTCGTGGAGGACCAGACGATCGACGGCTTGAATTCGCCGTTGAGCCCGTTGTCCTCGATCGCGAAGGCCAGGCCGGCGTCGTTCGCGAGCTTTACCGGTACCGGCATGCCGTCGCGGTGGCCCGCCCGGAACGAGACGGCACTCGGACTGACCCAGCTCAAGCCGTTGTCGAAGGAGCGAATGAGCGTGATCTGTTGCTCCGTGGAAGACCTGTACGGGCTCTCGTCGGCGAAGAACAGCTGGATCTCGCCGGTAGGCAGTTGCATGGCGACTGGTTCCCAGACTCCGTTGCCGAAAACGTTGTCCCCGGTGTACGCCGTGCGCTCATCCGACCAGGTCGCACCACCGTCCCGGCTGAGTTTCGACATGATGACGTAGCGCTCGGTGCCGCCGTCGGAGACCGGCCGGCCGTTCCAGAGGTAGAGCAGCCACCCGTTGGCCAGCTGCGTCAGCTCGGCGTTGGTGTAGTTGTAGCCACTCCGCTGGGCGACGACTGTGGCGCCACTCCAGGTAGCCCCGTTGTCCTGGCTGCGCCGGAGTTGGACAGCCGGCCCGCTGCTGTAGGCCATCAGCAGATCGCCGCTGTCGATCCGCTTGACTCGGGCGTAGGCGCCGGTCGTGACGAACTGCCGGCCGGCGGTGTCCCAGGCGATCGTGTCGGTCGGCGTAGCGTCGGCCAGTGCGTCGATGGCTCGCGGTGCGGCCAGGCAGGCGGCGGCCATCGTTACCGCGGTGGCGATCTGGATCAGTCTTCGTGGTCTTGGCATGGGAGCCACCTCGCGTTGTCACGGAACATTGTCGAAGGGGTTGCTTCACGCTCAGAGCCTGCCGGCGAGAGCGGGCAGAGGTCAGACGGGCGGGTGCAGCGGTGTCCGGCCGACGCTGTGCCTGCGCCAGGCGATGACCAGGAACGCCAGCAGTCCCACGAGCGGAATCGCGCAGACCGCCCAGCTCAGCGCCAGCGGCGGTCCTGGTTGCGACAGAACCTCGACAGGCCGGGTCTGGCCCTCACCCAGGCCTTGCGGGCCGTCGATCCGGAATTCGAAGGTGTACTCGCCCTGTCGGTCCAGGGCAATCACGTCGAGGCCCCACACGTCGAGCTTGCGCGGGTGCCGGGCCAGGGTGCTGTTGGCGAGATTGGGGTGAAGACGGGTGGGGCCGGTCACGTGGAGCGTGCCCGATTTCCCGCCGATGCCACCGTCCGGGATGAAGGAGACGTCCATCGACTGCATCGCGCGCAGCGGCCATTCCGAGAACCCGACGGTCACCTCGTACGGGCCTGCCTGCACGTGTTCGGTGTGCACGACGTTCACCGGTTCGTACGCCAGCGCGGGAGCCGCGGGCAGCAGCACCAGCGCACCGGCGGCTACGGCGGCGGCGATCTTCCGGCGGATCGGCATCACGCCGTCCCTCCCAGCACAGTGGGGCCGACGGCGGTGCGGCCGATGGGATTCGGTTCGCGGCGTTCGCCGCGCACCATTGCGGCGAATCGCCAGGCTACATACCCGGCCGCTGCGCCGAGGAGCAGCCCGGTGAGACCGTCGCCGATCAGGATGCCTGGTGGGACCATCGGCCCGTCATTGATCAGGGGAGCCTGCAGGTCCAACATGACGGCCGTGACGACGCCGGTGGCAGCCCCGGCGATCGGCGGGGCCCAGCGCCGCACCCGGGACAGCACACCCGCGACCAGCAGTGCGACGATCAGCAGGAGCATCGGGATTCTGGCCGGTAGGGACGGCGGCTCGCTCCCCACGCCGTCGCGCACCGGCAAGCCGCTCAGCTCGGCATAGGCGTGCGCGGCCCAGGGCGCCCAGAACCAGAGCACGACGTGCACGGCGGCGAGCGCGCCCGCGACCACCACGGCGAATACGGGTCGGCCGACGATGCCCACTGCGAGCACCAGGCAGAGGGCGCAGACCGCGGCGTTCATGATGATGTTGCCCTTGAAGGGCAGCGGTGCGTCCTCGAATGCCTCGAACATCAGCGGGCTGAAGGTCATCAGACTCGGCAGCGAAAGGGCGAGCCCGATCCGGCCCCAGCGCTCGGCGTGGGCGTAGCCGAAGACGATGATCGAACCCACCATGGTGGTGGTGATCGAGCTGAACAGCGCCATGTGCGGCGGGGAACCCAAGATGGCGTCGAAGCCGTACACGCCGTGCCACCACAGGTCCATGGTCCCGTAGAGCAGGAACATCGCGGCTCCCGTGCCGACGACGAGGTACCCCACCGGCGCGTCGAAGGCGAGCACCCGGACGGTCCGGCCGCCCTCCTTGGGATCGACGGGGCGACCGGCGCGCTGGGCGACGGTGGCGCGCAGCACCATCGTCAGCGCGACCACACCGGCGATGGCGCTGCCTGAGTAGAGCATCAGGTGCGACAGGGTGAAGAACGTGTCGGGACCGACGTCGTCGTGCCACTGCACGTCCCAGGTGATGCCGAACAGCGACGTCATCGTGCCCAGGAGCACGCCTGACGCGCCGAGAGCTCCGGCGGATGGACGGGGCATGGTGGTTCCCTTCATTCGGTGACGGTGATCGGAACGGTCAACGGTTCGGCCCCGGGCGAGCTGATCCGGAGCTGCCAGCCGCCCGCCGCCATCAGCGGCGCTCCGCGCAGCAGGAAGCGGCCGGGGCCCTGTGGTACGCCGGTGAGCATCGGGCTGGCGTAGCCCATCGTGGGCAGCACCGCCTGGACCTGGAGGAAGGAAGACGAATCGGCTGTGCCGTCGCGGTTCGTGACGTTCACGGTCAGGTCCCGCATGCCGACCCTCGCCGAGTCCGGCGTTACCTGGGCAGTCCGCTCGGCAGCGGGGCGCGGGGTGGGATCGCCCGCCGCGGGCTTGACGTCGGCGGTGAGTGGCACGGTGATGATGCGGTAGTTCTTCTCGGCCTGCAGCCACATCCGGTACCGGCCGGGCACGGGAAAGGTGAGGGTGAAACCGATGCCGGGCCCGTACGCGGCGACCGTCTCGTCCGGCAACGTGCGGCCGAGCGCGCCCGCCATAGGGACCATCCCCATGCCAGTCGTGCCGTCCATGCCGTCCATGCCGTCCATGCCCTCCATGGGCGCCATCACGCTGCCGTCGTCCATGGCGTGCGAGTGCATCCACACCGGAGCGCCGGGCGCACCGTCCTCACCCAGCGGGCCGACCACGATGAGGTGTCCGAGCATGCCCAGCCAGGGCTGCAGGTCCGCCTCGGCACCGATCCGGGCGCGCAGCGTCACGGGGCTGCCCGCGACCGGATCAGCCATCGCCAGCTGTACGTCGACGCCGTCGACCGTGCCGCCTCCCCGTAGCGGCAGGGACGGGAGACTACTGCCGCCGGAACCTGTCGCGGTGAAACCGGTGAGCGCGCGGAGCATCTGCACCCCGCCACCGCGGCGGGCCAGTTCGGCGGTCACCGCGTACCTTCCCGGGCTGTCCGGCGTGACGATCAGCTGGAAACGGCCCGGACCCGTCCGGATCGGGTGCGCATGCTCCAGGCGCCCCGAGGGCGACACGATCATCAGGTGCATGAGCGCACTGTCGTGCACCACCAAGTCGTCGGCCGGCAGCCCGGTCGCCGCGTCCGACAGATCAAGATCCATCATCACCGGTACGCCCACCGCCACCGTCTGTTGCCGCAACGTCAACATCAGTGGTGGTCGCGAGAAAACCGGCATGCGTGGCAGCTGTGCGTACGGATCGGTGGCGTTGGCGACGGTCGGGTCCAGATCGTCCCCCGCCGTCGGAGGGGAAGGCAGTGCGGCGGAGAGCAGTGCGGCCACGACTGCGACCGCGACGCCCCCGACCGCGGCACCGCCCGGTATGACCGCCCACCAGATGTGGCGGGCGGCCAGCGCCACAATCAGCGCCACCGCCAAGAAGACGCCGGCCGCGATGAAACCGCCGTAGACGGTCCGCTCCACCGGGCTCATGGCGACGGCGTGCACCACGAACGGGATGCGGGCCACCTGCACCCCGTCGCTGAGCATCAGTTCCCACGGCCCCGGGCTGTCCACGTGCAGGGTGGCCGACACCGGGCCCGGCGTGGCCGGCAAGGTCAGCGAAGCCCCGGCGCCGCCGCGCCCGGTGACCGATGCTGCCTCCAGCCGCAGTTCTCCGGCGGCCGAGCCCGCATGAGTGATCACATCGACGTGCAGCGGGCCGGGCACGCTCGTCACTCGTCGCAGCGTCACGGTGAGCTCCCGGTCGCCCAAGCTCTGCGCCACCGTCACGTCGGCTCCGGACATCGCTCCGTCGGCGAACGCGGGAGCGGCGACACCCAGCACCACGAGCAGTGCCGCGGAGAGGAGCCCAAACATCCCGGTTACTGCTTTCATGACCGGAACCTATGAACTACATGGCGCCACCGGCGTCACCACGGCGAGGGATACGAGATAGCTCCGCGGAGCTACTCAGGCTTCCGGCGACCGCGTGACCAAGCCGTTCTCGTAGCCGCACACCGAGGGCCCGGCAGCACGGATCAGACCACAACGACCCGTCCCCGCCTCGGCGGCCCATGAGGTGTGGCACGGTAGCCGACCGAAGTCGATCAGCTGCCGTGCCACAGTTCTGCCCAGGTCTGATTAGTGAACGAAGGCGGCGGTGGGCTTCATCTGCTCGACCGGGAGGCGGTGCGGCTGAACGACCAGGAAGCAGACCGCGGTGGCGGCGAGCATGCCGCCGAAGACAACGATGGCCATGGCGGTGGCGGTGACGCCGAGTATTCCGACCAGGGGCGCGGCCAGGGCTCCCACGCCGAACTGGACCGCGCCCAGGAGCGCGGCAGCGGTGCCGGCTGCCTCGCCGTGGCGGGAGAGGGCCAGGGCGGTGGCGTTGGGCAGGGCGAGGCCGACGGTGGTGAGTACGAGCCACAGCGGGACGAGGATGCCGGCCAGGCCGCCGGTGCGGGTGGCGGCCAGGACCAGGAGGGCGAGACCGAAGATGAGCCCGGCCAGCAGGGAGGTGGTCATGATCTGCTGGGGTGTCCAGCGGTGCAGTAGTCGCACGTTGAACTGGGTGGCGCCGATCAGGCCGACCGCGCCGCCGGCGAAGATCAGCGCGAACTGCTGTTCGTTCATGCCGTACCCGTCTTGCAGGACGTAGGACGATCCGCTGACGTAGGCGAACAGTGCCGCCATCGCGAGCCCGGTCACGAGGATCAGACCGACGTACACCCGATCGGTGAAAAGCCTGCCGTAGTCGCGCACCGTGCCGAGAACGCCGCCGTTGCGGCGCCGGTGAGTCTGCAGGGTTTCGGGGAGCGTCAGCGCTGCCGCCGCGGTCATCGCGACGCCGATCGCGGTGAGTGCGACGAACACGCCGCGCCATGAGGTCCAGTTGAGGACGAGGCCACCGACGGTGGGGGCGAGAATCGGTGCCACTCCGACGACGAGCATGAGACGGGAGAAGAGGCGGGCCGCGGCCAGCCCGTCGAACAGGTCACGCACGATGGCCATCGCGACGACGGCTGCTGCCGCGGCACCCAAACCCTGGAGTACGCGGAGCGTGCCGAGCGTGGCCAGGTTCGGGGCGATGACGCACAGGGCCGAGGCGAGGACGTGGACCGTGATGCCGGCGAGCAGCGGCCGGCGTCGTCCGACCGCGTCGGAGAGCGGCCCGATCAGGAGCTGGCCGAGGGCCAGGCCGAGGAGTGTGCCGGTCAGGGTGAGCTGGATGGCGGCGGCGTTGGTGTGCAGGTCGGTGGTGATCGCCGGCAGTGCCGGTAGGTACATGTCGATCGTGAGTGGCCCGAGCGCGGTGAGGAAGCCGAGTACGAGAACGATGCGGAAGCGACGACCTAGCGGAAGGCGCTCTCCGGGCGAGAGTCCGTCTGCGGGTGGGGTCACGGTATGAGTCTGAGCCACGACCTCGACAAGCACCCGCCGGTCGAGGATCTTCCGCTCCGGGCCAACTGTAACGGCGATCACGTTGATGTTTCCGCTGCCGGTGGCGGGGCTCGGGCACTCGCCTCGGCTCGACGAGATCCACCAGACGCGCCCTGGCCGACGCGTGGCAGTCCGCAGCTAGCCCAAGGATTTGAGCTAGCCTCCTAGGAAGCACTACGAAGTGTGCAGAGGGTCGCAGCGGACTCTGTGACGGACGGTCGGCATGATCATCGCGACGCGGCTGAACGTGCGGCTGCCGCGCTGGTGGACGCCGGACCGTACCGTGCCGGTCGGCGCCGGGGTTGCGGTGCACCGAACTTCGCCACGCGTCACGTCTACGTCTCCGCCTCACCCACGGGTCGAGGCGGGGACGTACCCTCATGGCGCAGGTGACGGAGGGTTAGGAAGAATGCCTCAGCGCAGGAAGTCCCGGGCGAGCAACGAGCTGGTGCCGGCGTCGGGTGTGACGCCCACGGTCGAGAAGCTGCGGGATCTGGCCGACGACTTCTCGCAGTTCATGCTGCACTACAAGTTCGGGCTGGCCGAGGTCGAGACGAAGGTGAAGATCCTCGCGGAGGAACTGGCGCACAAGGGCCGGGGCAACCCGATCGAGCACGTCAGCCCGCGCCTGAAGACGCCGGCCAGCATCACGGCGAAGGCGACCCGGATCGGCTGCGCGATGACGGTCGACGAGGTCCGCGCGAACATCCGGGACATCGCCGGCATCCGGATCGTGTGCAGCTTCGTCTCCGACGTCTACACGGTCGCGGACATGCTCACCCGGCAGCCGGACATCAACCTGCTGCTCACCAAGGACTACATCGCCGCGCCCAAGCCGAACGGCTACCGCAGCCTGCACCTGATCGTGGAGATTCCGGTGTTCCTGTCCGACCGGGTGGTGGCGGTCCCGGTCGAGGTGCAGCTGCGCACGGTCGCGATGGACTTCTGGGCCAGTCTGGAGCACAAGATCTATTACAAGTACGACCCGGACATCCCGGCGCCGCTGCGCGAGGAGCTGGTCGCGGCCGCCCACGACGCGGCCCGGCTGGACGAGCGCATGGAGCGCCTGCACCGGGAGATCCACGGGCCGCGCTGAGCGGTATCGGGGACGCCGCACCCGGAAGCTCCTACGGTGAGGGGCATGACTCAGCTTCTCGTCACGCGCGACGGCCGGGGCAGGGGCGCCGGCCGCCCGGCCCCGGTTCCCTCCTGCCTCGGCGACCTGCACGGACAGCGGCTCGGCGTGCTCGAACTGCCGCATCACATGGCGCCGGGCCACCGCAGCGCCCGCCGCTACGACCTGGCCGACCCGGCCCAGGCGCGAAGCGCCTACCAGCACATACTCACCCACGCCGCGGGTACGCGGGAGCTGTGCGACCTGGTGAACAGGGACCTGCTCGGCCGGATGTGGCCGCACCTGCACCTGCCCGCCGCCGTCCGCGAGGCCTGGCACGAGCGCATCCCGCTGCTGGCCGCCTGACGCGAACCGGCCCCGGGCTGGTGTGCCCGGGGCCGGTGAACCAGGCACCGTCCTCGGTGCGGCCGGTGGGCGACGGCGACGTGTCACCGGCCTTGACGCCCGATGTGCGGACATCACGGGTTGAGCGGTGCGGGCCGCCGGCGGGCGGTGGATCCGGCTCATTGCCCAAGAGTCTTCGGCGAGACTTCGGAGAGTGCCGATCATTTAGTTGACGCTACAACCTCACCTCGGCTACCGTGCAGGTTGTAGATACAACTAAGGAGTTCGCATGACCCCGCTCAGCACCACCGCGGCAGCCGACGCCCGCATTCCCGCGGGGCACCCGTTCGCCGCGCACCTGCGCCGCGCCGCCTCGCTCGCCCGCGACGCCGCGCACGCGTCGTGGACCGAGGCCGACGGACCGCTGCCCAGCCTCTACATCAGCCACGGCGCGCCGATGCTGTTCGAGATGACCGAGTGGATGACGCAGCTGCACGACTGGGCGCGCGCGTTGCCCCGGCCGAAGGGCGTCGTGATCGTCTCCGCGCACTGGGAGTCCGCACCGCTCAGCGTGAGCAGCACGCAGGCCACCGAGCTGGTCTACGACTTCGGCGGCTTCCACCCGATGTATTACCGGATGCGCTACGACACCCCGTCCGCCGGCCGTCTGGCGCAGGAGATCGCCGGGCTGATGCCGGACAGCGAGCCGGTGCACGAGCACCGCGGCCGCGGGCTGGACCACGGCGCCTGGGTGCCGCTGAAGATCATGTACCCGGAGGCGGACATCCCGGTGCTGCAACTGAGCATGCCCACGCACGATCCGGACCGGCTGATGGACCTCGGCCGGCGGCTGCGCACGCTGCGCGAGTCGGGCGTGCTGGTGATCGGCTCCGGCTACATGACGCACGGCCTGCCGTTCGTCGACTGGAGCCGGCCGGACGCGGTGCCGGGCTGGTCGTCGGACTTCGACGCGTGGGCCACCGAGGCGCTCGGCCGCGGCGACGTCGACACGCTCGCGGCGTTCCGCGACCGCGCGCCGGGTATGCCGTACGCGCATCCCACGGTCGAGCACTTCACTCCGCTGTTCGTCACGCTGGGTGCCGCCACCGACCCGTCCGCGCCGCCGGTCTCGGTCATCGACGGCTACAGCATCGGCCTGGCCAAGCGCTCCCTCCAGGCGGCCTGAGTCGTGCGCCGATCAGCGGCGCGTTCGTTCGCGAGGGTCTCCGCGTGTGACGTTTGCGCCGGTCATGCCGGGGAAACCGGGCGGTCATGGACGATCACAAGGCGCGGATCACGCCCTACGAGGACGGGCCGCTGCTGGTGCGCGGCGACTTCGAACTACGGACGCCGGATGGGGAGCCGATCGACGCGGGCCGGACCACGGTGGCACTGTGCCGCTGTGGCCGGTCCGCGATCAAACCCTTCTGCGACGGTACGCACAAGGTGGTCGGCTTCACGGCAGGAACAGGCCGGGAGCACTGAGCACGCCGGGGCGGAGCGAGCTTCGGCCCTCCGCCCACGCGTCCAGCAGGTGGCCGGCCCAGAGCGCGTCCACCGCGAGGCAGGCCGCCGCGCCGAACAACACGTCGCCGGTCAGCTGCGGCTCGGCCGCGCAGAAGCCGCCGGCCAGGTCGGTCGCCGCGATCTGCTCGTGCACCGCGTCCGCCTCCACGTGCTCGTCGTAGAAGAACGTGGCCTCCGTGCCGTAGCCGAGGCGCCGCAGTCCGTTCCCGTACCGCCGGTTGGGTAGTGACGAGGTCATCTCGAACGCGGCCAGGTGGCCGACCACCGCGCCGCGCAACCGCCGGTGCAGGCCGAACAGCGACATCGTGTTGTTCGTGGCGAGTGTGACCGCGGGGACGGCGTCGACGTACGCGCCGTAGGTGGTGTCCAGGCCGAGCGCGGTCATCGTGTTCGCGAACAGCGTGGCGTGCATGCGCTCCTCGCGGCCCTGCCCGTACTCGTCGGCCTGGATCTCGATCAGCGCGGCCTTGGCCCGGCCGCCCAGCCGCGGGATCGCGAAGCTGTGCGGGTCGGCCTCGCGCAGGTGGTAGACCGCGCGATGTGCCACGAACTCGCGGAACTCGGCCGGGCTCGACCCCTTCTGCAGGTGCTTGGCCAGCGACGGGCCGTCATCCGCGTTCACCACGTCGGTCAGCGCGTGCGCCACGTCGGCCGGCGCCGTCTCCGGCAGCGGCCCGGCGAGGTCGCGGAGCGCGCGCTCGAACGGCGCCTCCAGCGCGCCCCGCAGCCGCAGCAGCGACGGGTCCCACTCCCAGCGTTCGTCCACTCCGTCCCAACCGCGGAAGTGCAACTCGTACGCGATGAACAGGGCCAGCTGGGCGTCCTCGTCGGTGAATGCGACCGTCTCCGGAACCGGCGGCATGCCCAGGTCATGCGGGTCGCGGGCGAGCGCGTCGACGAGGTGCTCGCTGAGCGGGCCGCGGGGGATCGGCAGCTTCATCGCTACTCCCTTGTGGTAAGGAACGTTTGCGCAGGTCGCGCGTCGAATTCCCCGGTCCACGCCGACTAAACGATCACGCTCTGGAATCGGCAACCCGACAGACTGTGACTGCTGATCGTTCTACTGTGGAGCACGCAATCGACGCCTGGCGATCGGAGATACGATGAGGGTCCGCTGGATCGTGGCCGCACGTGCGATGGTGCCGATGGCGGTGATGCTGCCGATGGCGGTGATGGTGCCGATGGCGGTGATGGTGCCGGGCCCGGCCCATGCGGCCCTCGGCGCCAGCGAACGACTCAACGTGACGAATGCCGGCGCCGGCACGCTGGACCCCGGCGAGTCACCCTCGATCAGCGACGACGGCCGATTCGCGGTGTTTCACAGTTACGCGCCGGACCTGGTGCCCGGCGACACGAACGAGGTCGCCGACGTCTTCCTCCGCGACCGGCTGCTCGGCACCACCGAGCGGTTCGCGTTCCGGGCGGACGGCACCCAGTCGGCCGAGGACTCCGACGCGCCGCTGATCAGCGGCGACGGGCGGCACCTGCTGTTCCGCTCCATCGACGCGGAGATCGTGCCCGGGGACACGAACCGGAGGAGAGACCTCTTCGTGCGGGACCGGCTGACCGGCGCGACCGGCCGGGTCACCGTGACGCCGGCCGGCGCCCAGCCGAACGCTCACGCGTTCGAGCCCGCGATCAGCGCGGACGGGCGGTTCGTGGCGTACCGGTCGTCGGCCACCAACATGGGCGTCGTGGACCGCAACGGCCCGCAGTACCCGGACGTCTACCTGCACGACCGGCAGACCGGCACGACCGAGCTGATCAGCGTGGCGCCGAGCGGCGAGACCGGCAACAGCAGCAGCGTCGAGCCGCAGGTCAGCGACGACGGGCGGTTCGTGGGCTTCCAGTCGTTCGCCACCGACCTGGTTGCGGACGGCGGCGGCGCCGGATATTTCATCCGCGACCGGCACAACGGCACCACGGTCCGGGCCTCGCTCGACTCCGCGGGCGCGCCGGTGATCGACGTGATGGCCCCGAGTCTGAGCGCGGACGGGCGGTCCGTCACGTTCGCCAGCACCTCGAACGGCGTCGTGCCGGGCGACACCAACGACGACCCGGACGTGTTCCTGCGGGACCTGGCCGCCGGCACGACCGAGCTGATCAGCGTCACGCCGTCCGGTGCGCCGGGCGGCGGCTGGGCACTGCCGGACGACCTCAGCGTGGACGGCCGGTGCGTGCTGTTCACCTCGCAATCCGCGGACCTCGTCCCGGGCGAGCAGGGCTTTCCCGACTTCGACGTGTTCGTCCGGGACCGGTTGGCCGGGACGACCGTTCGGGTGAGCACGTCGTACGCCGGCGGCGACCTGGACTCCAACTCCTACGGCAGCGACCTCACCGCGGACGGCGCCACGGTCGCGTTCGTCTCCTCGTCCGAGAACGTGGCCCCGAACGACGCGAACTGGAACACGGACGCGTACGCCCGCGACGGCGTCTGCGGCTGAGCCTCCGCCGCTTCGGTGGCCGGTGGTGGGTCGCCGGCCGCGGTCATCGGTGGGCGGGTCCGCGGGGCGGGTGGGACGGGGTGGATGCGGCGCGCCCGGTGATCGCCGGTGACGGCCGGAGCGGAGTCTCGTGCCGACACCGGCCCGAGCAGTCGATCGGGCGACAGCGCCGGGAGCGTGGCCACGCCGGAAGCGGGAAAATCAAACGCTTCTGGGGGCGGGTGTTGAGAGGATCCGGGGGTGACTAGAGATCTTTATCCGCCGATCGAGCCGTATGCGAGCGGGATGCTCGACGTCGGCGACGGGAACCACGTCTACTGGGAGGCCTGCGGGAATCCGGAGGGGAAGCCGGCGCTGGTCGTGCACGGCGGGCCGGGCTCCGGGGCCGGGGAGGGGTGGCGGCGGCCGTTCGATCCGGAGCGCTACCGGGTGGTCCTGTTCGATCAGCGTGGATGCGGGCGGAGCACGCCGCACGCGGCGGATCCGGGGACGGACATGCGGCACAACACGACCGCGCACCTGGTCGCGGACATGGAGCGGCTGCGCGAGCACCTCGGGATCGAACGCTGGCTGCTGCACGGCGGATCGTGGGGATCGACGCTGGCGCTGGCCTACGCGCAGGCACATCCGGAGCGGGTGTCGGAGATCGTGATCGCCGCGGTCACCACGACCCGCCGGTCGGAGATCGACTGGCTGTACCGAGGCGTCGGCCGGTTCTACCCGGAGCAGTGGGAACGCTTCCGGGACGCGGCCGGCGACGGCGACGTGGTGACCGGTGGCGACGTGGTGGCCGGCGCCGACGTGGTGGCCGGCGGTGGCGTGGCCGGTGGCGACGATGTGGTGGGCGCGTATGCGCGGCTGATGGAGCATCCGGATGCCGGGGTGCGGGAGAGGGCCACGCTCGACTGGTGTGCCTGGGAGGACGCGGTGCTGTCCGGGGAGCCGGGGGACGCGAAGAACATCTACAGTGAGCGGCCGCCTGCTGACCGGATCGCGTTCGTGCGGATCTGCGCGCACTACTTCGCGCACGGTGCCTGGCTGGAGGAGGGGCAGCTGATCCGGGACGCGGGGCGGCTGGCCGGGATTCCCGGCGTGCTGATCCACGGGCGGCTGGATCTGGGCGGGCCGCTGCACACCGCCTGGGAGCTGCACAAGGCCTGGCCCGGCGTCGAACTGCAGATCGTGGAGAACGCCGGCCACGTCGGATCCGCGGAGGCACGCGGCCGGGTGATGGACGCGCTCGACCGGTTCGCCGCCTGACGGGGTTGCCGAAACCCGGGTCCGCGGAGGCGCCGGGCCGGGTGACGGATGCGCTCGACCGGTTCGCCACCTGACGAGCCGGCCGGAGCCCGGGTCCGGCCGGAGCCCGTGGCCGCGGGGACGTGCGCGAGCGCGTCGTCGAGGCGCGTGGACGGGCCCGGACGGGGCGAGAGCCGGGCGGCCCGCTGGGTGCGGGGCCCGGCTCTCGCGAGGGGTGGAGGAGGGTCAGAAGGCGCGGATCACGGTCTGGGTGAGCGTGTTTCCCGCGGTGTCGCGGGCGGTGACGCGCAGCGAGACCGGCTTGTCGCCGCCGCGAGGGACCAGTGCCAGGTCGCCGAGCGTCACGGTCTTCAGCCAGGTGCGGCCCTCGTCCGTGGAGAACTCGACCCTCAGCGACGACAGCGTGGCCGAGAAGTCCAGGTGCACGCCGAGCAGGCTCGGGTCGTAGTCGACGCCGAGCAGCGGCAGGTCGCCGCTCCCGGTCGCGGACGTGAAGCCCCACTCCGTGTCCGTGTGCGTGCCGAACTGCCAGTCCTCGTCGTACCGCGCCGTGGTGATCTTCAGTTTGTAGGTGGCCTTCGCCGCGGTCGTGGTCACGTTCTGGAGGCCGTTCCCCAGGTCGGCGACCTTGACGCCGTCGCGCCAGAGCGCGGCCGTGGACTCGCCCGGGTAGGCGCTCGTGTAGTGGCCGTCGCCGTCGACGAACTCGGCCACCCGCAGCCGCAGCACGTCACCGTCGCGGGACGAGCCCACGTCGGCCGGGCGGACCACCGGCGCGGCCCAGGTCTCCGCGCTGGTCCCGGGCCGGTAGGAAATCACCGGTCCCTCGAAGCCGGTCTGCAGCGGGCCGAACGAGTCCCACGGATAGGCGTGGTGGACGCGGTGCAGCCACTGCGAGTCGCCGGCCGAGACCCACTCCTCGCGCACCGACGGCGTCCGCGCGGCCCGGGACGTGTCGTTCCAGGCGAACGTCTGCCACGGCCGCCACGCGAACCGCTGCTCCTTGATCCATTCCGCGCCGCCGTTGTACGCGTACCGCGTGGTGATTCGTTGGGTGTTCGCGGTGGTGACCCTGTGCGTGATCCTCTCCGGGATGCGGTCCTTCGAGATCTGGACGACGTCGTAGAGGTACGGGCTGGACGTGGTCAGCGTGAGCTCGAGTGTTCCGGGCCTGCGCAGCATGCGCTGGCCGTCCTCATAGGACACCGCGATCGCGGGCAGCGGCAACCGTTCCACCGCGGTCGGGTTCCAGCCGGTGCGCGGGTCGACGCCCGGTTCCTGGATCAGCACGACCGCGGCGGCACCGGCCTTGACGTACCGCGAGAGGTCGCCGGTGTAGTCGTCGGCGGCCAGCACCGCCGTGCCGCGCAAATTCTTCGCGTTCGCGGCCGCGAGCGGGAAGACCCGCCGCCCGTCGTAGGCCGGTGACGTGTTCGCCAGGTAGGCCTCGATCGCGCCGAGGCCCGGCACGGACGCCTGCGCCTGCGGTGCGACCAGCTGCCAGCGCGAGTAGAACTCGAACTCACCGGTCCGCACGGCCGGCGTCGGCGTCACGTAGACGGTCGAGGTGCCGGCGAAGTGCATCACGCCGTTCGTGATCTCCCGCCCGCCCGCGGTGACCCGGTGGGCGTAGAAGCTGAGCGTCGACGTGGGTACGGCCGTGCGCGGCGTCTCGATCCGGATCGGCGTGCCCTTGCGCGCGTCCAGCAGCACCGTCATGTCGCCGGTGACCGTCAGCTCCGGGATCACCACGAAGTTGTCCGAGCCCTGGTCCTGGGCCACCTGCGCGGTGAGCGCGTACGAGCCCTCCTGCAACGCGAACGTCTCGCCGCCGGCCTGGACCGGGCGCACGATGTCGAACCGGCTGTCCTCGCCGAACACGGTCATGCCGGTCACGAACGCGGGCTTGCCGGTCCGGTCCACCGGCTTGAACGTGACCCGGTGGACCGGCCCGTCGACGACCGCGCCGACCGCGGTGGTGACCACGACTCCGCCGGGCGCGGTCGCGGTCAGCGCGCCGCTGAGCCGGCCGATCGCCGTGAACGAGGCCCCGACCGTGATCGTGGCGCTCCCACCTGCCGGGACGGTCACGGTCTTCGGCGCGGTCGCGAACGCGGGTGGCGTCAGCGTCAGCGTGACCGCGGCCGTGCCCGCGTTGGAATACGTCACGGAGCGCGTCGCGGCCGGGCTGTCCACGGTCTGCCGCGCGAAGTCCGCGACCGGGCTGCCGGTCACCGTCTGCGTGGTGGCGCGGTCCAGGTCGACCCGGCCCGCGCCCTGCGTCCACACGGTCTCGCCGGCCGCCGGCTTCGCGGTGCTGACCAGCGCGGCCTTGAGCTGTGCGGCGGACCAGCCGGTGTGCCGCTGCGCCAGGATCGCGGCCGCGCCGGCCACGTGCGGCGTCGCCATCGACGTGCCGGACGCGGCCGTGTAGTGCGCGTCGACCGGCGAGTCCATCGCGGTCCCGGCCGCGCGGGCGGCCACGATAGCCACGCCCGGCGCGGTGATCTCCGGCTTCAGGCCGAGGTCACCGGCGCGCGGGCCGCGGCTGGAGAAGCTCGCGACCTTCTCGTCGCGGCCCACGGCGCCGACCGTGAGCGCGGCCGTGGCGCTGCCCGGCGTGCCCACGGTGGAGTCGCCGTTCTCGCCGGCGTTGCCGGCCGCGATCACGAACAGCGTGCCGGTGTCCGCGGTGATCTCGTCGACGGCCAGGCTCATCGGGTCCAGGCCGTCGGTCGGCTCGCCGCCCAGGCTCATGTTGACGACCGTGGCGCCGGCGCCGGCCGCCCAC
The DNA here is from genome assembly GCF_030811575.1 of Catenuloplanes nepalensis. GTDB lineage: Bacteria > Actinomycetota > Actinomycetes > Mycobacteriales > Micromonosporaceae > Catenuloplanes > Catenuloplanes nepalensis. Next base: position 2,951,836 of record NZ_JAUSRA010000001.1, read on the forward strand.
TCCATGGCCGCGATGATGTCCGACTCCATGCCGTAGCCGTCGTCGCCGAGCACCTTGCCGATCAGCAGGCTCGCGCCGGGCGCCACGCCCCTGCGGCTGCCGCCGGACGCGGCGCCGGAGCCGGCGACCGTTGAGGCCACGTGCGTGCCGTGCCCGTGCCGGTCGACCGCGTCCGGGCTGTCGCTGAAGTTCCGCGCCTCGACGATCTTCCCGGCCAGGTCGGGGTGGGTCGCGTCGACGCCGGTGTCCAGCACCGCGACGGTGACGCCGGTGCCGTCCAGACCCTTCGCCCAGGCCGCCGGCGCGCCGATCTGCGCGGTGCTGCGGTCCAGCGCGGCCTCGGCCCGGCCGTCCAGGTAGACGGTGGTCTCCCCGGCCGTGCGCGCGGTGGAGGTGCGCTTCCAGAAGCCGGCCAGCGCGGACTTCGCGGGCGCGATCGCGGTGGCGCCGATGCTGTCCAGCCCGGTGCCCGCGGTGCGCAGGCCGGGGTCGCCGCCGCGCACGATCAGCGGCAGCGTGTCCGAGTCCGCGTCGCCGTAGCCCTCCGCGATCAGCCGCTGCACGTTGAACAGGTCCGCGTCGACGCGCCCGGCGGCGATCAGCGCGATCGCGTCCTCCGGCACGACCCGCACACTGCCGTCCACCTCGTACGTGTGGAAGCTGAGCGTCTCCCGGCCGGGCGCGGGCGTGACGGTCGCCGCGTACCGCCCCGCCGCCGCCTCGGTCAGCGTGACCGTGTCGCCGGTGACCAGCGTGAGCGCGTGGGCGGGCGCGCCGGCCGGCACGGCGGTGGCGGTGACCGGTGCGGATGCGGCCGCGGGCGCGGCCACTATGGGTATCGCGGTGGTCCCGATCAGGACCGAGGCGAGCAGACGACCGAGCATGGTGGCTCCTTCATGCGTTATTCGCTGCACGCATGATCGTCGCCCGATGTTTACCGCCGTGTTTCGTCGTCCTGGATCAAAGTTGACATGGCGCGATGTGGACAGCGAGGTCAGGGGCGTGTGCGCGGGCGCTCAGCTCCTCGGACGCGGCCCTCAGCGCGGCGACGTCGCTGAGTACGTCGGACCGGGCGGCTCCCGGGCCGAGCCCGGGGACGTCCAGGCGCGCGCTCCGGCGGCGGGCCGCACGTGGCCGCCGGGCACCGTGATCTGAGCGGTAGCGGGCGTGGACCACAAGATCGTGGGGCACTATCGAACGTATGACGGATGATCTGCCGAACCGCCTGCGTGAGGTCCTGGACGGACGCTGGGCGCCGTTGCGCCAGGCCGCGCGGGACAAGCTGGACGACCGGTTCGTGACCGTGCCCGGGGAGACCGGTGAGCAGGCCCGGGAGCGGATCAGCCGGCTGGTCCGCCAGATCCCGGCCGAGGTCGGCGTGACGTCCGGGTTCCCGGCGGAGTTCGGCGGCGCGGGCGACCCGGGCGGGTCGATCGTGGCGACCGAGACCCTGGCGCAGGTCGACCTGTCCCTGATGGTCAAGGCCGGTGTGCAGTGGGGGCTGTTCGGCGGCGCGGTCTTCTCGCTCGGCACCCGCCGGCACCACGAGGCGTGGCTGCCCGGGATCGTCGCAGGAGACGTCATGGGCTGCTTCGCGATGACCGAGACCGGCCACGGCTCGGACGTGCAGCGGCTGCGCACCACCGCGGTCTACGACCCCGGGACCCAGAGCTTCGACCTGCACACGCCGTACGAGGCCGCGCGCAAGGACTACATCGGCAACGCGGCCCGGGACGGGCGGATGGCGGTCGTCTTCGCGCAGCTGATCGTGGGGGAGCGGCGGCACGGCGTGCACGCGTTCCTGGTCCCGATCCGCGACGACGGCGGGCGGCCGCTGCCGGGCGTGACGATCGGGGACGCCGGCGCGAAGGCCGGGCTGCTCGGCGTGGACAACGGGCGCATCTCGTTCGACCACGTTCGCGTGGACCGCGACATGCTGCTCGACCGCTACGGCCAGGTGGCGCCGGACGGGACCTACACCAGCTCGATCGAGAACGACACGCGCCGGTTCTTCACCATGCTCGGCACGCTGGTCCGCGGGCGGGTCAGCGTGGGCGGGGCCGCCTCCGCGGCGGCGAAGAACGCACTGACCATCGCGGTACGGTACGGCGAGACCCGCCGGCAGTTCACCGCGCCGGACTCGGACCGGGAGGTCGTGCTCAACGACTACCTCGCGCACCGCCGCAAGCTGCTCACCGCCGTGGCACGCTCCTACGCGTACACCTTCGCCCAGGAACTTCTGGTCCGTGATCTGGCCGGCGCGCTGACCGGCGGCGAGGCGGAGGACCGGCGGCAGCGGGAGCTGGAGACGCGCGCGGCCGGGCTCAAGGCGCTGCAGACTCAGAACGCGACCCGGACGATCCAGATGTGCCGGGAGGCGTGCGGCGGCGCCGGCTACCTCGCGGAGAACCGGCTGCCGGGTCTGAAGGCCGACACGGACGTGTTCACCACGTTCGAGGGCGACAACACCGTGCTACTGCAACTGGTCGGAAAGGGCCTGCTCACCGGCTACCGGGACGCGTTCGGGTCGCTGGACGGGTGGGGCAGGGCCGCGTTCGCGGCGGAGCAGGTCCGCGAGATGGTCCTGGAGCGCACCGCGGCCCGGACGCTGATCGCCCGGCTGGTCGACGCGGTGCCGAAGCGCGGCGACGCGAGCGTCGGGCTGACCGAGCGCGGCTGGCACCTGAGCATGTTCGAGGAGCGGGAGAAGCACCTGCTCGAGGGCGCGGTCCGGCGGCTGCGCCGGGGCGCGGAGACGAAGCGGGACCGGCCGTTCGACATCTTCAACGACGTCCAGGACCACGTGCTGGAGGCGGCCCAGGCGCACGTGCACCGGATCGTGCTGGAGGCGTTCACGGCCGGCATCGAGGAGACCACCGACGCCGAGGCGAAAGCGCTGCTCGGAAAGGTGTGCGACCTGTACGCGCTGAGCACGATCGAGGCGGACAAGGGCTGGTTCCTGGAGCACGAGCGGCTCACCCCGGCCCGCGCGAAGGCCGTCACCGGCGCCGTGAACGACCTGCTCGACGAGCTGCGGCCGCACATGACCACGCTGGTCGGCGGCTTCGGTGTCCCGGACGTGTGGCTGAACGCCGCGATCCTGCGTGAGGAGGCGGACCGCCAGGCCGCGATGTGACCGCCGTCACGCGTCGGGGTGATCCGGCCGCCGGGTCCGCTGCGATCTACAGGGTGTGAGAGCGAGCGAGGACGACGAGGCGGGTCTGCTGCGGCGGATCGCGCGGGCGGACCTGGCCGCGTTCGACGAGCTGTACCGGCGGACGTCGCCGTGGCTGTTCCTGCGGCTGCGGCGGCGCTGCCCGGACGAGCAGCTGGTCGCCGAGGTGCTACAGGACACGTACCTGACGGTGTGGCGGGCCGCGGGCTCGTTCGCGGCGGTCAACGGCGGCGCGACCGGTTGGCTGTGGACGATCGCGGCCCGGCGTCTCGTCGACGCGCTGCGCCGGCAGGCCCGTCGCCGGGAGACACCCGCGGAGACGCTGCCGGTGCGCGCCGCGCCGGGCGCGGACGAGGTCGCGCTGGCCGGTGCGGTCGGCGACGAGATCGGCGCCGCGCTGGCGGATCTCGCGCCCGAGCTGCGCGCGGTGCTGCGCGCCATGGTGCTCGACGGGCTCACCGTCCGGGAGACGTCGGTGCTGCTCGGCCTGCCGGAGGGCACGGTCAAGAGCCGTGCACGCCGGGCCAGGGCCGCGCTCCGGGAGGCGCTGTCATGAGCCGCGCTCCCGGAATGGCTGTCATGAGCCGCACGCGCCGGGAAGGGCTGTCATGAGCAAGGACGACGACCGCGTGGGTACGCACGTGCCGTCCGCCGCGCTGGCCGCGTACGCGACCGGTGACCCCGGTCTGGACGACGTCGCGGCCTGGGGCGTGGAGGCGCACCTGGACACCTGCGCGCGGTGCCGGGCCCGGCTCGCCGACCACGCCGCGCCACCGGTGCGCGATCTGCTCGGCACCGCCCGCACCGCGCTGCTGCACGAGGCGCGCACCGGCCCGCAGCCCGCACCGGCCCGCAGCCGGTGGCGGCGGTGGACCGGCTGGTCGCCGCTCGGCTGGGCGGTCACCGCGCTGACCGCGGTGCTGGCCGCGTTCCTACTGGACCGCGCCTACCCGCAGTTCCCGTCCGTGGTGCTGCTGCTGGCGCCGCTCGCGCCGATCAGCGGCCTCGCCGTGGCCTGGTCCCGGCGCACCGACCCGGCGTGGGAGACGCTCGCCGGGATGCCACGCGCCGGGCTGGAACTGGTGCTGCGGCGCACCCTCGTGGTCCTCGCGGCCACGCTGCCCGCGCTGACCGTGGCCGGGCTGCTGCTCGGCGAGTCACCGGCGCTGTGGCTGCTGCCCGCGATCACCGGCACGTCCGCCACGCTGTGGCTCGGCGGCCGGATCGGCGTGACCCGGGCCGCCGCCGCGCTGGCCACCGCCTGGATCGCCGCGGTGATCGTGCCGGCCGTCCTGACCATGGACGTACCCCCGATGATCCGCGCCGAAGGCGTGCCCGGCTGGGCCGCGGCCGCCGTGATCTGCACCGTGCTGGCGCTGCTGCGCGCCGACGGTTTCCTGCGCCTGCACAGCTGGCGCTGACCCACCCGTCACTCGACACAGGAGACGACCATGCGCGCGATCAGCGCGGAGGAAGTGCGACCCAGGCTGCACGCCTGGGACGTGGAGGCCGTGGGCCTGCGCGTGAGAGCGGGCCGGCACCTCGCCGTGAACGGCCTCGACCTGCGGCTCGGCACCGGCGTGCACGGTCTGCTCGGCCCGAACGGGGCCGGCAAGACCACGCTGATGCGCGCGCTCGCCACCGTGGTGGCACCGGCCGGCGGCACGCTGTCGCTGCTCGGCACGGACGCGACCGCGGGCGCCGGGGCGCTGCGCGGCATGCGCCGCCGGCTCGGCTACCTGCCCCAGCAGTTCGGCTACTACCCGAAGTTCACCGTGCGCGAGTACGTCGAGTACATGGCCTGGATGCGGGAGGTGCCGCGCGCGGAGACCCCGGATGCGGCGCAGCGCGCGATCGACCGGGTCGGGCTGACCGGCAGGGCCGGCGCGCGGCTGAGGACGCTGTCCGGCGGCATGCTCCGCCGGGCCGGCATCGCCCAGGCGATCGTCAACGACCCGGCGCTGCTGCTGCTCGACGAGCCGACCGTCGGCCTGGACCCGGAGCAGCGCGTCGAGTTCCGCGAGCTGCTGCGCGACCTCGGCACCGGCGCGTGCGTGCTGGTCTCCACGCACCTGGTCGAGGACGTGGTCGCGGCCTGCACCGACGTCGTCATGATCAACGAGGGTACGCACGTGTTCCAGGGGACACCGGCCGATCTCACCCGGCTCGGCGAGTCCGGCGGCACCGGCGACAGCCCGGCCGAGCGCGGCTACTCGCGGCTGCTCGCGCGGCACCGGGAGGGCCGATGATCGCCCCGATCCGCACCGAGCTGCGCCGCTCCAACGCGCGGGTGACCGCGCTGCTGGTCCTGGCCGCGACGTCGCTGTTGATCGCCAACTCCTATCCGTACTGGCGGGTGTCCTCCGGGCTGGCCGGCCAGGAACTGATGGTGACCCTGACCCTGGGCGTGCCACTCGTGCTGGCCTGCGGCGCGATCCTCGGGCGCCGGGAGGCGCGCACCCGGGCCGTGGACCTGATGGCGAGCACCGGCCGGCCGCGCTGGCAGCGATTCCTGCCGTCGACCGTGGCCCTGGGCGGCGCGGTCGCGGCCACGTTCCTGCTCGTCGTGGTGGCCGCGCTGGTGGCGGTCGTGGCCGGCGACGGCTACCTCGGCCTCCACGACGTCGCGATGCCGCTGATCGGCGCGCTGATCCTGGCCGGCGCGACGTGGATCGGGATCGGTGCCGGCCGGCTCTGGTCGTCGCCGATCCTGCCGCCGCTGCTCGCGGCCGGGACGCTGGTACTGCTGTTCGCCTCGCCGCCGCTCCCGCTCGACGGCCGGTTCACCCGGTGGTCCAACATGACGATCGCGATCACGCCCGGCGCCGCCACCCCGTGGGAGACCCCGACCGCCGCGGCACTGCTCGCCCGGCTGGCGCTCGCGGCCGGACTGGCGACGGCCGGGCTGCTGCTGATCGCGGGCCGTTCCTGGTTCGCGCGGGCCGGTGCCGTGGCCGCGCTGGCCGCGGGCCTGGCCGGAATGGCGCTGATCGTGCCGCCCGGCGCGGCCGCGAAGTGGCGGATCGATCCCGCCGCGCAGCGCCTGGTCTGCGCGGACGGCCCGCCGCAGGTGTGCGTGACCGAGGCGCACGAGTACCTGCTGTCCGATGTGGCGTCGGAGGCCCGCCGCGCGCTCGACGCGCTCGCGGTGCTGCCCGGCGCGCCGACCCGGGTGGCCGAGGTCCGGCTCGACACGGCCGGCGACAACACCGACGCGCAGTGGCAACGGTTCACGCCGAACGACGAGCCCGGCACCGTCTATGTCGCGCTCAGCCCGGACACCGGCATCGGCCGGGATCCCGGCGTGGCGCAGCGGATCGTGATGGGTGGCGGCACGTACCTCTCGCACTGCGGGCCGCGCGGCGACGTGGACGTGCCGATGTCGGTCACCGGCGCCTGGCTGCTCGGCACCGAGGACTTCCGCGTCTGGTCGCCGAGCTCCGGTTACTGGGGTTCGGACGAGTCGCAGCCGGAGATCCGGGAACGGCTGCGGGCGCTGCGCGCGCTGCCCGAGGCGGAACAACTGGCGCGGGTGATCGCGGTGCGGGACGCGGCACAGCGGTGCGAGCCGGACCTGATGACGCCGCTCACCGCCGGGACGCCGTCGTGACCGTCCGCTACCTGCGCGCGCGGCGGGTCCCGGCCGCGCTGCTCGGCTCGTCCGGCGCGATCGTGCTGGTGGTGGCCGTGTGGTGGCTGTTCGCCGAGGACGGGCCGGTGTTCCCGGTGCTGGCCGTGCTCGCCGTCGCGCTGGGCCTGGCGCCGCTGGTGCCGACGCTGGCCGGCAACGACGCGGCGCTGGAGGCGACCGCCGCGCTGCCGTGGCCGCCGCGCCGGCTCGCGCACCTGGTCGCCTGCGGCGCGGTCGTCGCCGGGCTGCTCTACGCGGCGCGGCTGGGCGGCGCGGACTTCGGGCCGGCCGGGCAGATCGTGCGGAACGTCGCCGGGCTGGTCGGCGTGGCCGGGCTGGCGGCGGGACTGCTCGGCACCGGCTTCGCCTGGCCGGCGCCGGTCGCGCTGGCGGCGGTGCAGGCCCTCGGTGCGCCGGGCGAGCAGGTGTGGCGGCAGGTGGCGTACTGGATGATGCAGCCGGCCGGGAACCGGCCGGCCGCGGTCACGGCCGCGGTGCTGCTGCTCGCGGGCCTGGCCGCCTACGCGATCCGGGGCGGCCCGACACCGGTCGCGTCCGAGGCGCCGGCGGCCCGGTGACCGTTCGGCGGCAGGGCGAACGTGCCGGCGATCCGTGATCGAGGCGTCAGTCACGTCGTTCTCACGACGTGGCTGACGCCTCGATCACCAGGAGCGGCCCTCCTGAGGGGCCCTCAGGAGGTGCTCTCAGGCGGTGCCGGTCAGGACGTGAAGAGCACGTCGTCGATCAGGAAGTTGTCGCCGACCGGCGCGGTGCCGGAACTTGCGAACCTGTAGCCGTACAGCGTGGTGGAGGTGTTCCACTTCGGCAGGTTGGACGCCACGGTCTCGCCGTTGACCTCGATCGACGCGGTGTTCACGTTCGCGGTGACCACGATCGTGGACCACGAGCCGACTCCGATCGTGCCGGCCGGCGTCAGCGTCACCCACGCGGTGCCGTTGTAGCGGGCCAGCGAGCCGTTCGCCTGCACCGCGAAGTGGTGCGTGGCCACGGACGTGCCGGCGGAGTTGCGGCCGACCACGTCGAACAGGTGACCGTGCAGCTCGATCGGCTTGATCCGGAACTCCAGGCGCTTCGTCGTACCCGCGGGGCCGTTGAAGTTGACCTGGGAGTGCGCCTCCGGGTTCGTGTCGATGATGCGCAGCGCCGAGGCACTGCTGTTGTCGGCCAGCTCCGGCGTGCGCTGCGTCTGCCAGCTCTGCACGATCTCGGTGAAGCCGCGCGGCCGGTTGTTCACCGGGTCGTTCTCGAACGAGTTGATCGCCGAGTAGAGCTCGATCTCGTTCAGGAACGCGCAGGTGGCGCCGAGGCCGGTGTCGCAGCCGGCGGTCTCGGGAAGCTCCACCCGGACGAACCGGGCGTTGGTCCCGGCCGGGATCGTGAAGTACTCCATCGCCAGGTGCGTACGGTCGGTGGCGGTCGCGACCGGCGTCCAGTTCGTCAGATCGGACGAGACGGAGACGTGGCCGGTCGCCTGACGGCCGTTGCGCAGCGCCAGGCCGACCTTGGTCAGCGGGTACTGCCGGTCCAGATTGATCGTGAACTCGCCGCTGCCGTCCGCCTTGACCGCGCTCGACCAGTATTCCGTGCTGCCGTCGAACGCGCCGTCGACACGCGCGCGCGGGTGCCCGGTGATGCTGTCGGTCATGTTCGTGCTGACCGAGATGTGGCCCTGCCGGTACTTCGTGGCCAGGTCGATCCGGCCGACGTCCGGGGTGAGCACGTCGAACCAGCGGCGCCACACCTTCGTGCGCTTGTCGACCGTGAAGTCGGTCTCGGCCGCGGTGACGCACGCCCAGGTCAGCTCGCAGTTGTCGCCGATCACCACGCCCCGGTTCGCGGCGACGTAGTCGATGCCGCCGTAGCCGGTCGAGCCGTGCACCCGGTTGCCGTCGCTCGGGCAGTTGCGGTAGGTCAGCTGGCCGACCCAGCCGGTGCCCTCGCCGTTCGTGGAGATCGCCACCCAGTTGTCCGGGCGGCCGCCGCGCAGCACCAGCACACCGTTCGGCATGAGCTTCAGATCCGGCTGGACGGCCGTGAACGCGCCGGTCGTGTCGTTGATCGGGTCGAAGCCGTACGGGAACGACACGCTCAGGTTCGCGAGCGCGGCCCACGTCGTGCCGTTGTTCGCCGACGTGGTGAAGACCGGCGTGCCCAGCCCGCGTACCGTACCGTCGCTCTGCGGCACGTGGTGGCGCATCACCGCGATCAGCTTGCCGTTCGGCAGCTGCGCGATGCCGGTCTCGTTGTAACCGTTGCTGGCGTTGCCGTTCGCGATGATCGCCCGCCGGGTGAACGTGCGCCCGCCGTCCGTGCTGGCCAGCAGCTGCACCCGGTCGCTGACGCCGTCGCTGAACGTGCCGTAGATCGTGACCAGGATGGTGCCGTCGGTCAGCTCCAGCGGCTGACCGGCGACGCGGGTGCCGAGCGAGTTCGACACCATGTTGAAGACCGCGTCCTCGGACGCCCAGGTCGCACCGTCGTCCGTGGACCGGAACGCGGTGTAGGTGACCTGCGTGCCGGTGTGCTTGCCGGCCTGCGCCTTGAAGCTGTAGCCGAGCAGCACGCCGCTGCGCAGCCGCACGACGCCGCCGAGCGCGGGCGTGGCGAGTACGTCCTCCGTGTACGTACTCGCCGGGAACGTCTGCGCGCCGTCGACGGACGTGACCTGGCCCGCGCGCGGCGTGGCGTTGGCGTCGTCCGGGGTGAGGCTGAAGTTCGCGGTCTGGCGGCGGATCGGGGTGCCGTCGGCGGCCACCGTGTCCGCGCCGATCATGTACGGGAACGAGGCCTGGGTCTGGCCGGCCGGCGTGTGGATGTTCGCGAGTTCGCTGGCGCCGCCCACGTTGAGCACGTAGCCGGTCGCGGACTGCCCGGCCGGCCCGGCCGGGGTGCCGTTGACGATCGTGTTGCAGCTGGGGTCGTTCGAGGGCGCGGCGGCCGCGGGAGTGGCCGGCGCGACCGCGACCAGGATGGCCGCGGCGGACGCGGCGACGGTGAGCCCGGTGAGGGTTCGGGGTGGGTGCATTCAGGAGCCTCCAGTCGAGGATGGCCACTCCGCACGGGAGTGCCACCCGAGATCAGCGTCCACTCCAACCAGGATGTGTGGCGGGGTGGCAGCCGGCGATCGACTGTGGACTCTAGGTGATCTCGGCGACCGATAGGTGAATGCGGGTAGATCAATGCACGCGCCCGGCCCCTGGTGAGACCGGGCGCGGCGCACTATGCGGTGATAAATCAGCCCACGTAGAGCAGGCGGTTGGGGGAGCCGCTGCCCGGGTTCGTGACCACGTTCGCGGTGGCGTTCGCCACGATCGCGGAGTGCACGGTCGCCGGTTGATCGTCCGAAAAGAAACCTGTTGCGTTGTTGACGCGGTATTACTCCGGTCTGTTGTCATCATCGCCCGGGACGGTCACAGGCGCGCCGACCGCTGCCGCTGTTGCCGTGGCCGCGCCGCGGCCTGCCGCGCGCTACAGCAGGAGAAGGGCGGCGGCGACGGAGGTCAGCACGAGCGTCACGTCGCCGAAGACTGTCAGCGAGATCCGGCGCGCGACCAGCGTGCCGGCCGCCGCGCCCGCCAGCAGCGCCGGGACCAGCAGCAGATCCATCAGCAGCGCATCCGCGCTGAACAGCCGCAGACCCGCGCTGAACGGCACCTTCGCCACGTTGACCAGCAGGAAATACCAGGCGCCGGTCCCGAGCAGCTGCATCACGGTCCGACCGGACAACAGAAGGTACAGCGTCATCACCGGGCCGGCCGCGTTCGCCGTCATGGTCGCGAACCCGGCCACCGTCCCGACCACATAGGCCTCCACGCGCTGCCGCCACCCCGCTTCGCGGCGACGCGCTTCCACCGGCTCGGACGCGAATCCGCCGGTCGGCTCGGCCCGGCTCACGTCCGCCCGCTCGGCTGCGGCGGTGTACGGCAGCGTGATGCCGCGCCCGGCCCCGGCCGCCGCCTCGGTTCCGCCCGTGGCTGTTGCCTCGGCTTCACGCGCCCGCGCCGCTGCCCCGCGCCGACGGCGGGTCCAGAGCTGCAGCGCCACCATCACCAGCAGGATCACCGCGATCGACCGCCGCATCACCGCCTGGTCGACCACGTGCACGAACCACGCGCCGAACACCAGCCCTGGCACCACCGCGGGCAGCAGCCGCGCCAGGAGCCGCCAGTCCGCGTGCTTGCGATAGAGCGCGACCGCGAGCACGTCGCCCACGATCAGCAGTACCAGGATCGCCGCCGTCGACTCCTTCGCCGGCAGCACCATCGCGAACGCGGCCACCGCCACCCCGGCGACCCCGCCCACGCCCGTCTTCGCGAACCCGATCAGGCACGCCGCCCCGGCGAGCACGACCCAGTCGAACGCGGTCAGCTCCACCAGCGCCTCCGGCTTGAAAGATCAAGACCTGATCTTCCCACTTCCGGCGTGGCCGAGTTCCGAGTGCTCCCGCGGGCACCGCTCGGCCGCGGGCGGCCTCCCTGCCGGTCCCGCCGCTGGTCACCACGAACCAGCCCGAGGCCGCCCCGGCCACGCACCCGGTCTCGTCGCCACATGAAGCTCCCTGGTCCTGAAGCGCCCTGGTCCTGAAGCGCCCTGGGCCGCGCGCCGTGCCGCACCGCCGTCGCGAGGCCTCGACGCGGGTTCAGAAGTCGGTCAGGGAACGGAGGGTCCGCGCACGCGCTCTCCGGCCAGGGACACCAGCGCACGTGCGTCCGGCACCGCTCCGACCGGCAGCCGCTTCCAGGGCCGGCGCGGGTCACGCTGGTAGATCTCCACGAACTCGCGTCCGGTGGCGGCGCCGTCGCACGTGCGCCAGGGCATGGTCTCGCCGTCGACGGTCAGGCCGTCGGGGCCGGCCTCGACCGCGCCGAACCGCACCGTCCCGCCGCGGTGCAGGGCCGCCCGTGCCCGTGCCAGCACGGCGCCGGCGATGCCGGTCGCGACGCCCTCGAGGTGGCCGGGGAGCGGGATCTCCACCAGGCCGTGGTGGGAGCGCAGCAGATACGAGTACGACCATCCGCCGCCGCCCTGAGCACCGCCCGTGTAGGAGGCGCGCTCCACGTACTCCACATCGTCCCAGGCCCAGGCGGTGGCCTCGCCGCGGCGGTGGCGCACCAGGCCGCCCGCGAACACGTAGTAGTGCGGGCGGTCGCGCCGCCGTCCGGCGGACACCTCGTGCACCACGACCGGGACCATGAGCGCGACGCCGATCAGGACGAACCAGAACCAGGATGCCGAGCCGTCGTTCAGCACCACGCCGAGCGCGAAGAACACTCCCCAGAACAGCAGGCTGACGACCATCGCCCCGATCCCGGCCACCGGCCCGCCCGGCGCGTGCACCTCCCGCAGGTCACCGAACCCGCCAGCGCCCGCCGCCCGCGCCACCGCCCCGGGCACGTCCGGCTTCCCCTGCCCCATCCCGCCACCGTATCGACGCGGGACAACCCCGAATTCCGCTCGCCCGCGCCCGGCGCGGCTGGCAGCATCCCGCGCATCAACGGCTACGTCGCCGGGAAGGCGCGACCGGCGCGGCGGGCCGCGCTCGTCGCGCGCTACGTGGAGGTGCTGGATCGTCCGGAGTGGCAGGAGGTCGCCCGCGCGAATCCCGGCCCGAGCGTCGCGCCCGCGTTCTCCGCCAGCCAGCGTTCTCCGGCGAGGTCGGGGGATGAGGTGGCGGCTGAACATGGCATATCGACCTTGGTCGAAGCGGCGTAGGTTCGGGGTGATTACGCGCCGTAACGAGTTCGGGGGTTGTGATGACGACGCTGCCGATGATGCCGCTGCCGCAGGAGCGCACCTTTCCGTTCGATCCGCCGCCGGCCTATGCCGGCCTGCGCGACGGGGATCGGATCAGCCGGGTGACGACGCCGACCGGGCTGGACGCGTGGCTGGTCTCGGACTATCGCACGATCCGGGAGGTGCTCGGGGACGGTCGCCGCTTCACCACCCGCGCCGGGATGGCGGCGCACGTCCTGGGCGGCTTCGATCCGAATGCCCCGATCGGGGGTTTCTCGCAGATGGACGGGCCGGAGCACGTCCGGATCCGCCGGAACTTCGCACCGCAGGTGACCCATGCGCGCCGGCTCATGGAGCTGACGCCGATGGTCGCGCGGATCACCGACGAGGCGATCGACCGCATGCTCGCCTCGCCCGAGCCGTACCCGCTGCATCGCGAGTTCTCCTCCGCGATCACCACCGGCGTGATCGCGGAGCTGATCGGCGTGCCGCCGGAGAAGTACCACCTGCTTCAGGACGCGGCATACACGCTGTTCGACACGACCACCACGCCGGCGAAGCTCCAGGCCGCGCTCGCGCCGCTGTTCGGTTACCTGATGGAGCAGATCGCGCTGCGCCGCGCAGCGCCGGGCGACGACATCATCAGCCGCATGATCCTGCACAGCGCGGACAGTGACCGGCCGCTGACCGACGAGGAGCTGGTGCGGATGAACGCGGCGCTGCTCGTCGCGGGCTTCGACACCACGGCCTCGATGATCACCTACGGCCTGGTGCTGCTGCTCGGCGACCGCGCGCGGTGGGAGACGCTGTGCAAGGATCCGTCGCTGTCCGCCACCACCGGCGAGGAGCTGATTCGGTACCTCGCGGTCGGCGTCGGGCTGCTGCGCCAGGCCACCGAGGAGACCGAGCTGCACGGCCGGAGGATCGCGGCCGGTGACTTCGTGGTCGTCGCGGTGCAGGCCGGCAACCGCGACCCCTCGTTCCTGCCGGACGCGGACACGTTCGACCTGGCGCGCAAGCCCGGACCGCACCTCGGCTTCGGGCACGGTGCGCACGCGTGCGTCGGGCAGCACATCGCGCGGATGGAGCTGACCACGGTGCTCGGCGCGCTCGCCACCCGCGTACCCTCGCTGCGTCTTGCGGTTCCGCTCTCCGAGGTCGACTGGAAGTCGGACTCGGCCGTGCGTGGCCCGGCCGAACTGCCGGTGGCCTGGTCGTGAAGGTGACCGCGGACCGCGACCGCTGTATCGGCGCCGGCATGTGCGCGCTCACTGCGCCGGCCGTCTTCGACCAGGATCAGGACGAGGCCGTGGTCGTGCTGCTGGACGAGACGCCACCGGACGATGCCCGAGTGCTGGTCGAGCAGGCGGTCGACCGCTGCCCTTCGGGCGCGATTCACGTGCGTTGAACCCAGGTTCCCGCTTCCGGCGGCGTGGTGGGGCGTGCTCCCGCGGGCGCCGGCCGGCCGAGGAGCGGAGCGTGTGACGCCTGGATCACGATTGGTCGACGGCCGCGGTCCGGATTCGGGTCACAGAATCTTGACGACGGGGTCAAGATGGGTGCAGTCTTCTTGACTATGCAGTCAAGTACAGAGACGGACGTTCTCGACGACGTCACGGAGGCTCCGGAGACGGTCACGCCGCCGCCGGCGCTGATCATGCTGGAGCCCGCGGACGACGCCGCGGTCTGTGACGTGGACGGAGTGTGTGCCTGATGAGCGCGAGCGTGTTCGGCGCGGCCGCGGAGCCGATCGTGATCGACGTCTGGAGTGACGTCGTCTGCCCGTTCTGCTACCTCGGGCACGGCATCCTGGAGCAGGCCGTGGAGCAGTTCCCGCACGGCTCGTCCGTGCAGATCCGGTACCGCAGCTTCCAGCTCCACCCGGGCATCAAGAAGCCGGTCCTCGCGGACAGCTACGTGGTCGCCAAGCTCGGTCTGCCCAAGGCGCAGCTGGACGCGTCGCACGCGCAGATCGCCGCGCGCGGCGCCGAGGTCGGCCTGGAGTACCAGTGGGACAGGGCGCTGATGGCCGACACCATGGACGCGCACCGGATCATCCACCTCGCGGACGCGCACGGCCGGCAGATCGACGCGGTCAAGCGGATGTTCAAGGCCGAGTTCACCGACGGGCTCGACGTCTCCGACCGCACCGTGCTGGCCGACCTCGCGGTCGAGCTGGGCCTGGACCGTGACGAGGCGATCAGGACCCTGGAGACCAAGGGGTACGAGAAGCAGATCCAGGCCGACCTGATGCAGGCCCGGCAGTACGGGATCACCGGCGTGCCGTTCTTCGTCTTCGACAGCAAGCGGGCGGTCTCCGGAGCGCAGCCGTTGGAGACGTTCCGCCACGCGCTGGACGTGAGCTGGCAGGACCGCGCCGCCACGCCCGCATGACGTCACTGCGCTCTGACGCCCGGCGGAACGTCGAAGGCATCCGCCGGGCCGCGATCGACGCGTTCCGCACCAGGGGCCTGACCGTTCCGCTGGACGACGTGGCGCGCGCGGCCGGCGTCAGCAAGGGCACGATCTACCACCGGTTCGGCAGCCGGCGCGGGCTGATCGACGCGGTCGTGGACGACCTCGTGGCCGCGCGGATCGGCGAGATCATCGACGCGGTCGAGGCGCTCGACGGGCCGCTGGAACGGTTCGAGGAGTACCTGCTGCGCACCTGGCTGCTGCAGTTCGACGAACCGGCCGCGAACGACGTGCTGATGCGGGTGCTGCCCGACTCGGCGCCGCTGACCACGCTGTTCGACCGGTCCTGCGCGTTCGGCCGGCGGCTGCTGGCCGAGGCGCAGGCGGCCGGCGCGGTGCGCGCGGACATCACGCCGGAGGACCTGGTCCAGCTGATCCTGGAACGCGGCGCGATCGTCCGCGCCTGCACCCGCCAGACCCGCGACGACTACCGTCGCCGCCTCGACTTCACGCTCCGCGGCCTGCGCGCCAGCCGCCTGTAGTTCGTTGTCCGGCACCGTTCGCGGGCGCGTCCGGCGGGCCGCGGTGCGGCCCGCCGGTGATCGCTCAGGGCAGCGCGAAGGCGTAGAACGTGGTGCTGGTGGCGCCGAGCCGGGCGTATCCGTTGCCCCAGTAGAGCCGTCCGTCCACGATGGCCGGTCCCGCGTTCGAGGCGCCCGCGCCCTGGAACTCCCACAGCACCGCGCCGGTCGCCGCGTCCAGCATTTTCCGCAGCGTGCCGCCCCAGTCCGGGATGTAGACGGCGCCGTTCGCGACCGCGGGCGTGGCGGAGACGTCCCCGGTGGTGACGGCGGTCGTGCGACTGCTGGTTTCCGGAACTTTCGGTAGCCTTGCGGGCGGCCGCGATGAGCCGCGGCCGCCCTGGTGCGCTCAGGCGCCGCACATGCCGTGCGGGTCGAGCACGTACTTGCGGGCCGCGCCCTGGTCGAAGTCCTGGTAGCCGCGGGCGGCCTGGTCGAGCGCGATCGGGGTCGCGTTGACGTTCCTCGCGATCTGCACCCGGTCGTGCAGGATCGCCATCATCAGGCCCCGGTTGTACCGCATCACCGGGCACTGGCCGGTCACGAACGAGTGCGACTTCGCCCAGCCCAGCCCGAGCCGCAGCGACAACGACCCGGCCCGCGCCGCCTCGTCCACGCCACCCGGATCGCCGGTCACGTAGAGGCCGGGCACGCCGATCGCGCCGCCCGCGCGGGTGAGGTCCATCAGCGAGTTCAGCACGGTCGCCGGCATCTCGGTCGCCGCGTTCGCGCCGTGCCCGCGCGCCTCGAAGCCGACCGCGTCCACGGCCGCGTCGACCAGCGGCTGCCCGATCGCGGGCGCGGACCGGCCGAGGATCTGCTGCACCTGCTCGGCCGGGTCGCCGTCGGAGACGTTCACGGTCTCGCATCCGAAGCTGCGCGCCTGCTCCAGCCTCTCCTTGTTCAGGTCGCCGACGATCACCACGGCCGCGCCGAGCAGCCACGCGGACGTGGCCGCGGCCAGGCCGACCGGGCCGGCGCCCGCGATGTAGACCGTGGAGCCGGTGGTCACGCCCGCGCTGACGCAGCCGTGGTAGCCGGTCGGGAAGATGTCGGCCAGCATCGCCAGGTCCAGGATCTTCTCCAGCGCCTGCTCCCGGTCCGGGAAACGCAGCAGGTTCCAGTCCGCGTACGGGACCAGCACGTACTCCGCCTGCCCGCCGACCCAGCCGCCCATGTCGACGTACCCGTACGCCGAGCCGGGCCGGTCCGGGTTGACGCTCAGGCACACGCCGGTCTTGCCCTCCTTGCAGTTCCGGCAGGGCCCGCATGCGATGTTGAACGGCACCGAGCAGATGTCGCCGACCTTGACGAACTCCACGTCCGGCCCCACGTCGACCACCTCGCCGGTGATCTCGTGCCCGAGCACCAGCCCTTCCGGCGCGGTGGTCCGCCCGCGCACCATGTGCTGGTCACTGCCGCAGATGTTGCTGGCCACGGTCCGCAGGATCACGCCGTGCGGCGTGCGCCGCCCCACGTTCGCACTGTTGACGCCGGGCCCGTCCCTGAGTTCGTACACCGGATAGTCGATCTCCCGGATCCCGACCTGCCCCGGCCCCTGGTAGATCACCGCGCGATTGGCTGGCATCGTCGCCTCCCTTACGCCGCTGTTACCGCCATGTTTCGCGCGCGGGGGCCCGTTACGGAACCGTCGATTGTGGCGAGTCCCGCCCAAAGCGACATCGCGGCCCGGCACACTGAGGGATGTGACGCATCCGATCATGTTCGACGACGACGATCCGCTGTTGGGGCGGGTGCGGGATCTCGCGCTCGCGTTCCCGGACGCGGCCGAGAAGATCTCGCACGGCCATCCCGCGTTCTACACGACCAAGGTCTTCGCCTACTACGGCGGCTCCCGCAAGGTCGACGGCGAGTGGGAGCAGCACGGGCGGGCGCTGCTGATCCTCGCGGACCCGGACGACCGCGACGCGCTGCTCGACAGTGACCGCTGCTTCGTCCCGGCCTACCTGGGCCCGTCCGGCTGGATCGGCGTCGACCTGGACGACGACACCGACTGGGCGGAGATCGCGGAGCTGCTCGACGCGAGCTATCGGCAGACCGCCGGCAAGCGCCGCGTCATCCGGCTGGACGCCCGCTGACCTGACCGGGCTTGTCGGCGGAGGGACTCGAGATATTCCCGGGTCGCCGGTCTCCACAGCAGGATCAGGCCGGTGGCGGACGTAGGGAGCGTGAAGAGGACGAGCAGCGGGGGCAATGGTCCTGCGGGAAGCGTGTCCAGTCCGGTGCCGGACCGCCCCTCGCGGCCCGGCACCGGAGTCTCACGCGGCCGACAGCGTGTCGCGCAACGCGTAGTAGGCGGGCTTGCGCCGGAAGTCGTCCCACATCACGGTCGCGGCGCCCTCGGCCGGGAAGAAGTGCGGCACCCACGAGTACTTATCCGTGAAGCCCCAGATCGTGAACGAGTTGCAGCCGTCCACCGCCAGGCACGCGTCCAGCACGGTCGTGTAGTACGTCGCCTGCGTCGCCAGCTGCTCCGCCGTCGGCACCCCGCCCTCGGGCAGGTCCATCCGCACGTCCAGCTCGGTGATCGCGGTGTGCAGCCCGAGCGCGTCGAAGCGCCGCAGCACGGTCCGGAGCTGGTCCGGCGCGGGATACCGCATACTCAGATGCGCCTGAGAGGCGAAACCATGCAGCGGTACGCCGTCGGCGAGCAACTGCCGGGCCAGAGCCTCGTAGGCGTCCACCTTGGCCCCCGGCCAGTCCACGCCGTAGTCGTTCAGGAACAGTTGCGCGTGCGGATCCGCCCGATGCGCCCACCGGAACGCGTCCGCGACGATCCCCGGCCCGAGCTCCCGGATGAAGATGTTCTCCTGCCGGTACGCCCCGCTGTCATCGAAGATCTCGTTCGCGACGTCCCACTGATGGATCTTCCCCCGGTAGCGGCCGGCCACCGTGAGGATGTGGTCCTTCAGGATCGCCCGCAGCTCCGCCTTGCTGAACTGTCCCTCGGTCAGCCACGCCGGATTCTGGCTGTGCCAGAGCAGCGTGTGCCCGCGCACCGCCTGCCCGTTCTCCCGCGCGAACCGCACGATCGCGTCCGCCGGCCCGAACCGGTACTCGTGGCGTCCGGGATGGATGAACTCCCACTTCATCTGGTTCTCCGGGCTGGCCGAGCTGAACTCCCGCGCCAGCACCCGCCGATACGGCCGATCGGAGGTGAACGGATCCGGATACTCCTGCTCCAGATGGTGGCCACCCCCGGCCACCGCCGTCCCCACCTTCAGCCCGTGCGGCGCCGCCCGCCGCAACGTCTCCTCCCGCCCACCCGCCTGGACCGGCGTTGTCACGCCCCCGAGAAGTGCCACCACCGCCACCACCCCGACGGCGACCCGTTTACCCCTCATCGAGATCCTCCCTACCGAATTTCCGGAACTCGCTCCGACGTCAATCGCCTCGCACGCTAGGCAACGCAGCGAAACTCGTCAATACATAGTGCCCGTCATCCGTAAATTCCGCCGATAAGCGACCGAAACTTTCGGAGATGGCCGGCTGCCTCGCGCGGCTGATCGTGGCCATCGCCGGAAAGGGACCCCGGGCCGTACCCGCTGATCGACCTGGACATGCCGACGCCGCGGTGGATGCGCGCGCCCGGAGGCTAGGGCGTCGGCGAGATCGGCATCGTCGGCTCACCCGCGGCCATCCTCAACGCGATCTGGCATGCCACGGGTGTCCGCATCCGTGACCTTCCGGCCCGGATGGACAAGGTTCTTCCGCACCTGCCCTGACGAATCGCTCTTACCGGCAAAACTGCTGCTCGGCGCCGATTGCCGCTATGCCGCCGTCGTGGGCGAACACCCAATCGGCGCGAGCCCGGTCGAAGCGGCGCGACGGGGCTCTGTGATCTTTCCGGGTGTGCGAGCGTGGGCCTCCCCGGCCCTCAGGAGCGCCCGTGTCCACGTACCGTCGCGTCGCTGTTGCCCTTGTCCTGTCCTGTTTTTCGGTGTTCCTCGCGGTGCCGGCGATGGCCGCGGTCGTGCCGGTCGCGGCGATCGACTTCCGGCCTTCCGGCGCGCCGGCATCCGGTCACACAGTGGACAGCGGTGCGGCGTTCGACGCGGGGCGTGGCTATGGATGGGTGCGCGAGGATGCGCCGGGCACGCCGCTTGATCTGAGCGCGAACACGCGGGACCGGGCGCGGGCCGGGGTTGCGGGGCTGCTGAACACGATCATTCACATGCAGTACGGGCACGTCGGCGGGACGAACGGCGTGGCCACGGCCGGGGCCTGGGAGTACGCGGTGCCGCCGGGTACCTATCAGGTGATCGTGGGCGTGGGGGACCAGCCGTCCTACGACAGCCGGCACACCGTGCGCGCGGAGGGCGTGACCGTGGTGTCCGCGTTCCAGGGCAGCGCGGCGGCGGAGTTCACGACCGGCACGGTGACGGTGCCGGTGCTGGACGGGCGGCTGACGCTCGACGCGATCGGCGGCACGAACACCAAGCTGACCCACGTCTCGATCAGTCGTGACACCTCCGACACGGTGGCACCCGGCGTCGTCTCGGGCGTCGCGGTGGTCCCCGGTGATCGGCAGGCGACCGTCGGCTGGACCGCGAGCACCGCGGCCGACCTGGGCGGATATCGGGTCTACCGCGGCGGGGCGCTGGTCTCCGGCCCGGGTCTGGTGCTGACGGCGAGCTTCACGGACACCGCCGTGACCAACGGGACCGCGTCGTCGTGGACCGTGCGCGCGGTCGACCGGCACGGCAACGAGTCCCCGGCGTCCGCCGCGGTCACGGCCACGCCCGCGGCATTCGCGCTGAAGGTCAACTTCTCCGATGCGGCGACCGTGCCGCCGGCCGGTTACGTCCGCGACGTCGGCGAGTCCTTCACCACCACCCGGGGGTACGGGTGGGTGGCGCTCGGCACGAGCACGCCGCTGTCGCTGGTCGGCAACGGACGCAACCGGGGGAGCGGGCAGCCGGACGTGCGCCTGGCCACGCTCATCCACGCGCAGCTGCCGGCCGGGTCGACCGGCGTGACCGCGCCGGGCAGCTGGGAGGCGGCCGTGCCGAACGGCGCCTACACGGTCACGGTCGCGGCCGGGGACGCGGGCACGGCGGTGGACAGCGCGCACTGGGTCAACATTGAGGACCAGAACGCGGTGGCGGCGTTCGTGCCGTCCGCGTCCGTCAAGCACGCGACCGCGACGCGGACCGTGACGGTCACGGACGGGCGGCTCACGGTCAGCCCGGCCGGCGGCACGAACACGAAGCTCAACTATGTGGACGTGGCCAGCGTGCCGGCGTCCGCCACGGTCCCGGCCGTGCGGGCCAGCACGCCGCCGAACCTGGCGGTGGACGTGCCGGTCACCGCCAGCGTGGTGGAGGATCTGCGGCTGCCCGGCGGCGGTGTCGACCCGGCCACGCTCACGTCCGCGACCGTGACGCTCGTCCGCGTCTCCGACGGTGCGGCGGTGGCGGCGAACCCGATCACCAGCGGCGGTGGTGACGTCATCAACCTGTCACCGGCCGCGCCGCTGGCCGCATCCACGCTGTACCGGTTCTCCGTCACCGCACAGGTGCGGGACGTGGCAGGGCGGGCGTTCGCGCCGTACTCGATCGTGTTCCGGACCGGGGTCGCTGGTGGGAACGGCGGGCCGATCGCGTTCAGCAAGACGGTCGGTGTGGCCACCGGGGCGCCGTTCACCAGCGTGGTCACCGGGCCGGACGGGCGGCTCTACGCGGGCACGCTCGACGGGCGCATCCTCCGGTTCCCGATCAACGCGGACGGCACGCTCGGGACGGCCACGGTGATCAACACGGTGCGGGACCACGCGGTGGCGGCCGGGCTGGCGGGCGCTCCGAACCGTACCGTCATCGGATTGGCCTTTGATCCTGCCTCGACCGCGGCCGCGCCGGTTTTGTGGATCACGGACAACTACGAGTACACCGGGCCGCTCAACGTGCCGGACTGGTCCAGCCACATCGCGCGGCTCAGCGGGCCGGACCTGAGCGTCTACACGGACGTGGTGACGAACCTGCCGCGGTCGGTCAAGGACCACGAGACGAACTCGCTGGCGTTCGGGCCGGACGGCGCGCTCTACACCACGCAGGGCGCGAACAACGCGATGGGCGCGCCGGACTCGACCTGGGGAAACAGGCCGGAGCGGCTGCTGTCCGCGGCCGTGCTCCGGCTCGACGTGACCGCGCTGCCGCCGGCGCTGCCGATCGACGCGAAGACCTCCGAGGGCGGGACGTACGATCCGTACGCGCCGGGAGCGCCTCTGACGATCTTCGCGACCGGCGTGCGCAACGCCTACGACCTGGTGTGGCACTCGAACGGGCACCTCTACACGCCCACGAACGGTTCGGCGGCCGGCGGCAACACGCCCGCGACGCCGTCACCGCTGCCCGCGTCCTGCGCGCGTCGCGGATACACCGGCCCGGCCGTGCCCGCGCTGACCGGCGTCGGCACCGCGGAGACCGACTACGTCTTCGACGTACGGCCGGGACGGTACTACGGGCACCCGAACCCGGAACGCTGCGAGTGGGTGCTGGCCGGCGGCAACCCGACCGGCGGCACCGACCCGTTCCAGGTGCCGGGATATCCGGTGGGGACGCTGCCGGACGCCGACCTGGACCTGCCCGGCATGTACGACGCGGGGCTGCACGCGTCCGCGAACGGCGTGATCGAGTACACCGGGGGTGCGTTCGGCGGTGCGCTGCGCGGGAAGCTGCTCGTGGTCCGCTACTCGTCCGGGCAGGACATCCAGACGTTCGACGTGGCCCCGAACGGCACGCTGAGCAGCCGCACCACCGGGCTCACCGGGCTGACCGGGTTCAGCCAGCCGCTCGACGTCACCGAGCACCTCGGCAACCTGTACGTCACCGAACTCGGCGCGAACCGGATCACCCTGCTGCGGCCGGTCACGCAGGGGTTGCGGACCTGAGGCGGCGCATCAGCTCGCCGGCGTCGGCGCCGTGGCCCGGCACCGGATCCCCGTGTTCCTCACCGGATCATCAGGTTCGCGCCGACCGTGCACAGCACCGAGAGCAGGATCGACACCAGGATCATCCCGAGACAGCCCAGCCCGCCGCCCAACGGCCGGATCTCCACGTTTCCGATACGCATGACGCCGCGTCTACCCACCGAACGCACCGGGCAATCGCATGTTGTCGTTTCGCGGCGAAAGGTCCGGGTATCCGGCCGGCATGCTTCTCGTGCGCTCCTTCCTGCTCGGCGTGGTCTCCGGCGGCCGCAGCATGTCCGGTCTCGCCGCGGTCGCGCTCACCTCCCGCTCCGGCCCGCTCGCTCGACCGTGGACCCGTGCGTTGACGGCGGCGGGCGCGCTCGGCGAACTCGCGGGCGACAAACTCCCGAACGCCCCAAGCCGCCTCCAGCCACCGGCCCTGGCGGTCCGCGCGGCCACCGGTGCGGCCGCGGCCGCCGCACTGGCCGCACGCGCGCACGCGGCCCCCGCGCTGCACGCGATCCCGGGTGCGGCCGGCGCGATCCTGGGCAGCGTCGCCGGCGCCCGCTGGCGCTCCTACGCCGACCGCCGCGGCTGGCCGCCACTCGCCGCCGCCCTCCTCGAGGACGCCGTGGTGATCGCCCTCGCCGCGGCGATCTCCCACCGCCGCTGAGCATCTGCCCGGCAGCGGGCCGGCGTCGCGTACCGAGCCGGCCGGCCGAATATGCCGTGACGGCGGGTGGAAGCGGTTCTAGGGTGGGCGGATGGCGTCGGTCAGGGAGTTCCAGGTCACGTTCGACTGTGCGGAGCCGGAGCGGGTCGCGCGCTTCTGGTGTGAGGTCCTGGGATACGTGGTGGCACAGCCGCCGAAGGGCTTCGACTCGTGGTCCGAATTCGACCGGTCGCTTCCCGCGGAGCGGCAGGGTGCGTGGTTCGCGTGTGTCGATCCGGCCGGGGCCGGGCCGCGGCTGTTCTTCCAGCGTGTCCCGGAGGGCCGGGTGGTCAAGAACCGCGTGCATCTCGACGTGCGGGTGGCCACCGGGCTGGTGGGTGCGGAACGCCTCGCGGCTCTGCAGGCGGAGAGCACCCGCCTCCAGGCGCTCGGTGCGACGGTCGTTCAGGTTCTCCTCGCGGACGGCGAGAACGAGTCCTGCATCCCCATGCAGGACATCGAGGGCAACGAGTTCTGCCTCGACTGATCCCCGCCGGTGCACCGGAGCCGGCAGGGCCGCGGGACGTTTCCGCCCCTCGTGAGTGACCTTCCGCAGGACACCGCGCACCGGTTCGACATCGCCCGGGAACTGTTCTCCGGGAAATTCCGGCACCGATGGCCCCGGCTGTCGGCGGACCGCCGATCGGAGACACAACCGGCGGCGCTGGGGTGAGGTCCGCTGCCGTCGCCACCTTCACCGTACAGCGGAGGGTGGGGCTTGCGGCAAGGGCCCGCTCGGGGCGCAGAATCGTCGGCCGGAGGCGGCCTCGACGCGTACCCGCGAGGGTTCTGTGGGGTTGAACGGTATGAACGATCTCGGGGGTGGCGTGGTGCGCGGGCGGTATGTGGTCGGGCTGGGCGAGGCCGGTGGGCCGGAGGCCGGGGGTAAGGCGGCGGGGCTGGCGGCGCTGACGCGGATCGGCGGGGTGCGGGTGCCGCCCGGCTTCTGCGTGACCACCGGCGCGTTCGAGCGAATCCTGGCGGACGTTCCCGGTGAGCTGTTCGCGCGGCTGGACGCGGCGGGCGACGCCGAGATCCGGGCGGTCAGCGCGGAGATCCGGGACGCGATCGAGGCGGTCACGATCCCGGGCGATCTGGCCGCGGAGATCACCGACGCGGTGGACGCACTGGAGGAGCCGGCCGCGTTCGCGGTGCGGTCGAGCGCGACCGCGGAGGATCTGCCGCACGCGTCGTTCGCCGGGCAGCAGGACTCGTTCCTGAACGTGGCCGGGCCGGCCGCGGTGCTCGCGCACGTTCGCCGGGTCTGGGCGTCGCTGTTCACCGAGCGGGCGGTCGCGTACCGGCGGCGGAACGGGTTTGATCATCGCGGCGTGCGGATGGCGGTGGTCGTGCAGCGCATGATCGTGCCGAGCGCCGCCGGTGTGCTGTTCACCGCGGACCCGGTCACCTCGAACCGGCGGGTCGCCGCGGTGGAGGCGACGGTCGGGCTCGGTGAGGCGCTGGTCTCCGGCCGGGCGGGCGCGGACGTCTTCTCCGTGCGCGACGGCGAGATCGTGGCGCGGACGATCGCGGTCAAGGCGACCGCGGTCGAGGCCGCGCCGGGCGGCGGCGTGCGCGACGTGGCGGTCGGCGACCCGGCACGCCCGGCGCTCACGGACGCGCAGGTCGTCCGGCTGGTGGCGCTCGGCCGGCGGATCGAGGCGCACCTCGGCGGCCCGCAGGACATCGAGTGGTGCCTGGCCGGGGACGAGTTCCACATCGTGCAGAGCCGGCCGATCACCACGGTGTTCCCGGTTCCGGAGACGGACGACGGCGAGAACCACGTCTACGTGTCCGTCGGGCACCAGCAGATGATGACCGACCCGATGACGCCGCTCGGTCTCTCGTTCTGGCAGATGACCACGCCGCGGCCGATGGCGGAGGCGGGCGGCCGGCTGTTCGTCGACGTCACCGGGCCGCTGTCGTCGCCCGCGAGCCGGGACAACCTGGTCGCGGCGCTCGGGACGTCCGATCCGCTGCTGGGGAGCGCGCTGCGCACGATCGTGGCCCGCGACGGTTTCCTCCGGACGGTCCCGGACGGCGACCGGCCCTGGGCGCCGCCGGGCGGCACGGCCGCGCCGATCGAGGCGGATCCGGCGCTGGTGGCCACGCTGATCGAGCGCGTCCGCACGTCCGTCGCCGCGGCGGAACGGGACATCGACGGCAGGACCGGAACACGGCTGCTGGACTTCATCCTGGGCGACGTCGAGGAGCTGCGGCGGGTCCTGTTCGATCCGCAGAGCCTGCCGGTGATCGTGTCGGCGCAGGAGGCCACGATCTGGCTGAACGGGCGGCTCTTCGCGTGGCTCGGGGAGCGGAACGTGGCGGATACGCTCGCGCAGTCCGTGCACGGTAACGTCACGGCGGAGATGGGCCTGGCGCTGCTGGACGTCGCGGACGTGATCCGCCCCCATCCGGCCGTGGTCGCCTACCTCGAGCGGGCCGGCGACGACTTCCTGGACGGCCTCGAGACGATCGACGGTGGCCCGCAGACGCGAGAAGCCATCGGATCGTTCCTGAAGACGCACGGCATGCGCTGCCCCGGCGAGATCGACATCACCCGGCCGCGGTGGAGCGAGCGCCCGGCCATGCTGATCCCGCTGCTGCTCGGCAACGTCCGCAACTTCGGCGACGGTGCCGGCGGCCGGCGTTTCGCGGAGAAGGCGGAGCAGGCGCGGGCCAAAGAGCGCGACGTCCTGGAACGGTTGCGCGCGCTGCCGGACGGGGAGGCGAAGGCCGCGGAGACGAAGCGGGCGATCGACCGACTGCGCACGTTCAGCGGCTACCGCGAGTTCCCGAAGTACGGCATGGTCTCCCGCTACCTCGTCTACAAGCGGGCACTGCTGGCGGAGGCCGCGCGCCTGACGGCCGCGGGCGTGCTGCACGAGCCGGAGGACATCTTCTACCTGCGGTTCGACGAGCTGCACGAGGTCGCCCGCACGAACGTGGCCGATCACGACCTGATCCGCCGCCGCCGGGACGAGTTCCGGTCCTATGCGGCCCTGACCCCACCCCGGGTGCTCACCTCCGAGGGGGAGGCGGTCGCCGGCTCCTACGACCGGGGCGACGTTCCCGCCGGTGCGCTGGCCGGGCTGCCGGTCTCGGCCGGGACGGTCGAGGGCCGGGCGCGCGTCGTGCTGGACCTGGCCGACGCGGACCTCGCGCCCGGCGACATCCTGGTCACCGCCTACACCGATCCGAGCTGGACGCCCGCGTTCGTCGCGGTCACCGGCCTGGTCACCGAGGTGGGCGGCCTGATGACGCACGGCGCCGTGATCGCCCGCGAGTACGGGCTCCCGGCCGTGGTCGGCGTGGTGGACGCGACCCGGCTGATCCGCGACGGGCAGCGGATCCGGGTGCACGGCACGGACGGATACGTCGAGGTGCTCGACTGACGTTTGCCGGGATCACCGCGGGGTACGCGCAGCCATCCCCCGAACGGATCGGTGATCATGAAGGCTGCGACCCGTACCGTGGTGTCCGGTGCCCTGCTCGGGCTCGGCATCGCCACGTTCGTCGACGAGACGATCTTCCACCAGCTGCTGCACTGGCATCACTTCTACGACCGGGCGGGCAGCACCGCGGGCCTGGTCTCGGACGGGGTGCTGCACGGCATCAGCTGGTTCGCGACCGTGGCCGCGCTGTTCATGCTGGCGGACCTGCGCCGGCGCGGTGAGTTCGTGGCCCGGCGCTGGTGGGGTGCGGTGCTGGCCGGCGCGGGCGCGTTCCAGCTCTACGACGGCACGGTGCAGCACAAGCTGTTCCGGCTGCACCAGATCCGCTACGACGTGGAGATCGCACCCTACGACTGGGTGTGGAACATCGTGGCGATCATGCTGCTCGCCGCCGGCCTCGCCATGCTGCTGCGCAGCCCACGGAACGCCGGTGACCGGGATGCCGGCCCTCGGGAAGCCGGTCCCGGGCAGTCTCGCGCCGGAGACGCCGGCCCCTGGGCAACCGGCTCCCGGCGGTCTCGCGCCGGAGACGCGGGTGTTTGAGTACCTCCCGGCGGTGGCGCTGATCGCCGGTTACCTGTGGGCGGTCTCCGCCTCCGGCCGCCGTGGCCGCCCCTGGCCGCTCATCCGCACTCTCAGCTGGTCCGCCGGCGCGCTGCTCACCGCAGTCAACATGACCGCAGTCAACATGACCGCAGTCAACACGAGCGCAGTCAACACGAGCGCAGTCAACACGAGCGCAGTCAACACGAGCGCGATCAACCCCGGCGGCGGTACGTTCACCGCGCACATGACCGATCACCTGCTCCTCGGCATGCTCGCCCCGCTGCTGCTCGTCGCCGGCGCCCCCGTCACGCTGCTGCTCCGCGCGCTCCCCGCGCCACGTGCCCGCACGCTCTCCCGGATCCTGCGCTCCGCCCCGGCCCGCACGCTGACCCACCCGGTCACCGCCGCCGTCCTCAACGCCGGCGGACTGTGGCTGCTCTACCTCACGCCGCTCTATCCGCTGACCCAGGCCACACCCTGGGTCCACGCGGCCGTCCACGCCCATGTGCTCGCCGCCGGCTACCTCTTCACCGCCGCGCTGATCGGCACCGACCCGGCACCGCACCGACCGTCGTTCCCCACGCGCGCGGCCGCGCTCGCCGGTTTCCTGGGCGCGCACGCCGTACTCGCGAAGTGGTTGTACGCCCATCCGCCGCAGGGCGTCGGGCCGGCCGACGCGGAGGCGGCCGCGCACCTCATGTACTACGGCGGGGAGCTGATCGACCTGGTGCTGATCGTGCTCTTCTGCCGTGCCTGGTACGCGGCCGCCGCCCCGGATCAGCGCACCCGGGCCGCCCCGGATCTACGGACCCGGGCCGCCCCGGATCTACGGACCCGGGCCGCCCCGGATCTACGGACCCGGGCCGCCCCGGATCAGCGGACCCGGATGATCACGCCGCTGCGCGGGAGCGCCGGGATGCGCCGCAGCGAGATGTCGAGATCCTGATCCGGCACGTCGAAGTCCAGCGCGGCCAGGCGCGTGGCGATCCGGGACAACAGCGTGACCGTGATGTCCTCGCCCGGGCACCGGTGCAGCTCCGGGTCGCCGCCGCCCTGCGGGATCAGGTCGTCCCGGCCCGGCTCCCGCTCCAGGAACCGTTGTGGCGCGAACCGGTACGGGTCCGGCCACAAAAGCCGATCATGGTGTTGCCCGTAGATGTCGAGCAGCACCATCGAGCCCGCCGGGATCTCCATGCCGCCGTACGACAGGTCGCGCACGGCCCGGCCACCGACGAACGGCGCGAACGGATAGAACCGCCGCACCTCGTGCGCGAACGCCCGCGCGTAGTCCTCGCCCCCGTCGCGCAGCGCCTCCCGGTGGGTCGGGTGCCGCCACAGCGCGTGACCGGTGAACGCCACGAACCACGAGATCGCCACGGTCGGCCGGATGATGTTCAGCAGCTCCACCGCGGCGGTGCGCGGCGACAGCGACGGCTGCCGGGCCACCACCTCGCACGCGGAGCCGAGCGGCACGGTCACGCTCCCGTCCCGTACCCCCGTGATCAGGTGTTGGAAGTATCGCTCCTGACGGCCGCGCGCTCGCCGGGCCCGCCAGTGCCGTGGCCCGCCGGTGGCGAAGCCGTCCACCATCGCCTGCAGGTCCGCCGCGACCGCGGGCAGCGTGCCGGGCTCGATCGGAACGCCGGCCCAGCGGCAGACCGCGTCGGTGAGGATGCGGCCGGACTCCTCGAAGAGGATCACGCGGCGGCCGGGCCAGCGGGCCGCGGCGGCGTCCCAGGCCTCGTCCACCTCGTCGGCCAGCCGCTTGATCTGCGCCGGCTCCCTGAGCAGCGCGAGGAACATCGCCTTGCGGGCGCGGTGCGCGTCGCCGTCCAGCGTGTGCACCGCGCCCTTGCCCGTCAGCGTGCCGCGCACCGGCTCGGGGAGCGCGCCGTGCCGCTCGACGTGGCGTTCGTCGTAGAAGAACCGGACCGCGTCCGGGCCGCGCAGCGCGGTGGCGCGCTTGCCGAACAGCCGGGTCGGCGCGGGGGTGCGCCCGAGGCCGGGGAGCCAGGAGTAACCCTCGAGGAGCATCATGCCGAGCCCGGCTCCGCCATCTTGGCGTGCATCGTGGCCTTCGCGCTGTCCGGCATGACCTTGCTGGCCGCGCCCTGGACCTTGGTCTTCACCGAGCCGGCGACGACCTTCTCCTTGCCCTTGAGCAGCGCCTCGATGCCCTGCTTGGCCACGACGGCCGGGTCATCCTTCGAAGAGGCGCCGACCCGGGTGTCGTCCATGTCCGCGCGGTGGAAGAAGTTCGTGTCGGTCGGGCCGGGCATGAGCGCGGTGATCGTCACGCCGGTGTCCTTCAGCTCCTCGCGCAGCGCCTCCGCGAACGACTGCACGAACGACTTCGACGCGTTGTAGACCGCCTGGTACGTGCCCGGCATGGTGGACGCGATCGACGAGGTGAACAGCACCCCGCCGGCGTCCCGCGCGACCATCGAGGGCAGCGCGCGCTTGGCCAGGTGCACGGTGGAGGTGACGTTGACGTCGATCACGTTGAGCTCTTCGCGCAGGTCGGTGCCGCCGACGAACTCACCGCCGATGCCCCGGCCCGCGTTGAGTGCGAGCACGTCGACATCGCGGGCGGTCGCGTTGATCGCGGCCCACACCTTCTCCACACCCTCGGCGGTGGCGAGATCGGCCTGAACGATGGACACGTCGATCTGGCCATCGTCACGCCGCAAATTTGCGGCAGCCTGCGAGATCTCGTCACTCGACGCCGTGATCAACAGGTCATAGCCGCGCGACGCCAGATCCCGGGCGATCTCATACCCGATTCCGCTTGACGCGCCGGTGACCACTGCAAACTGATTAGCCATGCTTGCCGGATGCCCGTGAAACCGGTGGTTAATCCCATGTTGTCCGGGGCACACGTTCACTCATGCGAGCACTGACCTGGCAGGGCACCTCGAAGGTGTCCGTCGAGACCGTCCCCGACCCGACTATTCAGGAGCCGACGGATGCGATCATCCGGGTGACGTCGACCGCGATCTGCGGCTCCGACCTGCACCTCTACGACGTGCTCGGCATGTACATCGACAAGGGCGACATCCTGGGCCACGAGCCGATGGGCGTCGTCGAGGAGGTCGGCGCGGACGTCACCCACATCAAGCCGGGTGACCGCGTGGTGATCCCGTTCAACATCTCCTGCGGCTTCTGCTGGATGTGCAGCCGCGGCTACTACGCCCAGTGCGAGACCACGCAGGTCAAGGAGCACGGCAAGGGTGCGTCGCTGTTCGGCTACACCAAGCTGTACGGTCAGGTCCCGGGCGGCCAGGCCGAGTACCTGCGCGTCCCGCAGGCGCACTTCGGGCCGATCAAGGTGCCGGAGGGTCACCCGGACGAGCGGTACCTGTTCCTCTCCGACGTGCTGACCACGTCCTGGCAGGCCGCGAAGTGGGCGGACATCGAGCCGGGCAGCACCGTGCTGGTCACCGGCCTCGGCCCGATCGGCCAGATGTCCGCGCGGATCGCCCGCCACCTCGGCGCCGAGCGGGTCATCGCGGTCGACTCCGTGCCGGAGCGGCTCGCCATGGCCGAGCGCAACGGCATCGAGGTGCTGGACACCAACAAGATCGACGACATCCCCGCGGCCGTGATCGAGCTGACGCACGGGCGCGGCGCGGACGGCGTGATCGAGGCGGTCGGCATGGAGGCGCACGGCACGCCGTTCCAGGCCGCCGCGATGACCGCGGCCGGCATGCTCCCGGACCCGCTCGCCCGCAAGGCGATCGACACGATGGGGGTCGACCGGATGGGTGCGCTGCGCACCGCGTTCGCCTCGGTCCGCCGGGCCGGCACGATCTCGATCGTGGGCGTCTACGGCGGGCAGGCCGACCCGATCCCGATGTTCGACCTGTTCGACAAGGGCGTCACGATGCGGATGGGCCAGGCGCACGTGCGCCGCTGGTCCGACGAGGTGCTGCCGCTGCTCACCGGCGACGGCGACCCGCTCGGCGTCGGCGACCTGGTCACCCACCGGCTCCCGCTGGAGTCCGCGCCGCAGGCGTATGAGATCTTCAAGAAGAAGGAGGACGGCTGCATCAAGGTCGTCCTGAAGCCGTAGCAGCGTGGTCGACCGTTCGGCGTACGATCTCTCCCGGTCCGGCCCGACTGCGTATCCTACTGAGGATTCCGGACCGGGAGAGCGCTCAAGAATGACTGGACGTGTGTTCGTCGGGCCCGTCGGCCGCGACCTCGCCGCGGTGGACTGGCGGGCGACGCCGCTCGGCCCCGCGGAGGAGTGGCCGCAGAGCCTGCGGACCGCGGTCAGCCTGATGCTGTCGTCCCGGTTCCCGATGTGGATGGCCTGGGGCCCGGAGCTGACGTTCTTCTGCAACGACGCCTACCGGCGGGACACGCTCGGCCGGAAGTACCCGTGGGCGCTCGGCCGGCCGGCCAGCGAGGTGTGGGCGGAGATCTGGGGCGACATCGGCCCGCGGATCAGCACCGTCCTCTCCACCGGCGAGGCGACCTGGGACGAGGGCCTGCTGCTGTTCCTGGAGCGGTCCGGCTACCCGGAGGAGACCTACCACACGTTCTCCTACAGCCCGCTGCGCGACGACGACGGCGCGCTGGTCGGCATGCTGTGCGTGGTCAGCGAGGACACCGACCGGGTGATCGGCGAGCGGCGGATGGCGACGCTGCGCGACCTCGGCTCCGACCCGAGCGCGATCCGCAGCGAGGAGCAGGTGCTCGCGTTCACGGCCATCCAGCTGGGCCGGAACCGGCGCGACCTGCCGTTCACGCTCACCTACCTCTTCGTCGACGGGGAGGCGCGGCTGGCCGGATCCACCGGCTTCGCGGGCGACGTGCCCGCGGTGCTCGGCGAGCGCACCGAGGGCCTGATCAGCCTGGACGGCGTCGGCGGGCTGCCGACCGGGGACTGGGACGCGCCGCCCACCGAGGCGCTGGTCGTGCCGCTGCTCCAGCAGGGCGGTACGCCGTACGGGTTCATGGTCGCCGGCCTGAACCGGTTCCGGGAACTGGACGAGGGCTACCGCGGCTTCATCGAGCTGGCCGCCGGGCACGTCGCGTCCGGCATCGCCAGCGCGCGCAGCTACCAGGCGCAGCAGCGCCGGGCCGAGGAACTGGCCGAGCTGGACCGCGCGAAGACCACGTTCTTCTCCAACATCAGCCACGAATTCCGTACCCCGCTGACCTTGATCATGGGTCCGGTCGAGGATCTTCGCGCCCGGATCGGTGCGACCGACCCGAACCTGGAGGTCATCCACCGCAACGCGCTGCGGCTCGGCAAGCTGGTCAACACGCTGCTCGACTTCTCCCGCATCGAAGCCGGGCGCATGCAGGCCCGCTACGAGCCGGCCGACCTGGCCGCCGCCACCGCGGAGCTGGCCAGCGTCTTCCGGTCCGCGATCGAGCGCGCCGGCCTGCGGCTGGACGTCGACTGCCCGCCGCTGCCGCACCCGGTCCACCTCGACCGCGGCATGTGGGAGAAGGTCGTCCTCAACCTGCTCAGCAACGCGCTCAAGTTCACGTTCAGCGGCGGCGTGCGGGTCACGGTCCGGGCCGACGGTGACCGCGCGGCCGTGACCGTCGCGGACACCGGCGTGGGCGTGCCACCGGACGAGATCCCCCGGCTGTTCGAGCGGTTCCACCGCATCGAGCACACCCGGTCCCGGTCCAACGAGGGCAGCGGCATCGGCCTGGCGCTGGTCAAGGAGCTGGTCGAGCTGCACGGCGGCACGATCACCGCGACCAGCGTGCTCGGCGAGGGCACCGAGTTCACCATCCGGCTGCCGTTCGGCACCGAGCATCTGCCCGCGGACGCGCTGATCCCGGCCGGCGACACCGCACCGTCGATGTCCGGCCCGTACGTCGAGGAGGTGTCCCGCTGGGTGCCCGCGGCACCGTCGGCGGACACCGGTACGCAGCCGATCGTGCTGGTCGCCGACGACAACGCGGACATGCGCGACTACCTGGCCCGGCTGCTGCGCTCGGCCGGCCACCGCGTCGAGTCGGTAGGGGACGGGCAGGCCGCGCTGGACGCCGCCCGGCTCCGCCGCCCCGACATGATCGTCAGCGACGTGATGATGCCGCTGCTGAACGGCCTGCAGCTGGTCGCGGCGCTGCGCGCGGACCCGCGGACGGCCGGCACGCCGGTGCTGCTGCTGTCCGCCCGGGCCGGCCAGGAGGCGTCCATCGAGGGCCTGGAGGCCGGCGCCGACGACTACCTGGTCAAGCCGTTCTCCTCGGCGGAGCTGCTGGCCCGGGTCCGGGCCAACCTGGAGCTGTCCCGGCTGCGCAACCACCACGCCCGGTGGCGCACCGCGCTGATCGACTCGCTCCAGGAGGCGTTCTTCGTCTGCGACGACGACGGCGCGGTCATCGAGATCAACCACACCTTCAAGACCATCCTGGGGTACGGGCCGGAGGGCCTGCCGTACCCGCCGGTGCACCCGTGGTGGCCGGACGCGGACACCGACCCGGAGGGTCACCGGCTGGTCGAGGACGCGTTCGCGCTGCTGATGGAGAGCTCCCGCGGCACCTAC
Source organism: Catenuloplanes nepalensis (assembly GCF_030811575.1). Taxonomy (GTDB): domain Bacteria; phylum Actinomycetota; class Actinomycetes; order Mycobacteriales; family Micromonosporaceae; genus Catenuloplanes; species Catenuloplanes nepalensis. Next base: position 2,985,554 of record NZ_JAUSRA010000001.1, read on the forward strand.
ACGATCCCGGTCAACCACCGCGACGGCCACCGGCTCTGGGTCGCCGCCGCGTTCAACCAGGTCGAGGACCCGGACACCGGGCGGCGCGTCATCGTCGGCACGTTCCGCGACGTCACCGCGGAGCACTACGCGGTCCAGCGGGACAGCGCGCTCGCCGCGCTCGGCCTGCGACTCACCCAGGCCGACACGGTCGGCGGCGCGCTCCTCGGCGTGCTGCCGGTCCTCGTCGACCTGTGGCGGGCCACTGCGGTCCACGCGGTCGTCTTCGGCGCGGGCAGCACCCCCACCGTGTTCTCCACCGACCCGCACCGCCGCTGGGACACGCTGCCCGAGTCGCTGCGCGCCACGCTCACCACGCTGCGCGACAAGCCGCTGCTCACGCCGGTCGCGGACCCACTCACCGGCGCCGGCATCACGCTGGAACACCCGGACGGGACCATGGTGCTCTGGGTCGAGCCGGTCGAGAAGCGGCAGTTCGCCCAGGAGGATCAGACCCTGCTGGCACTGCTCGCCGGGCATCTCGGCCAGGGACTGCACCGCATCCACCAGATCGACCAGCAGCGGGAGACCGCGCTCGCTTTGCAACACGCGATCCTCGGCCCGGCCCAGCTCCCGGCCGGTTTCGAGGTCCGGTACGCGCCCGCCACCCGCCCGCTCAAGGTCGGCGGCGACTGGTACGACACGATCACGCTCCCGGACGACCGGATCGGCATCGTGGTCGGCGACTGCGTCGGCCACGGCCTCCATGCCGCGACCGTGATGGGTCAGCTGCGCAGCGCCTGCCGTGCGCTGCTGCTGCAGAACCTGGACCCGGCCGCCACGCTGATGGCGCTCGACCGGTTCGCCGCCCAGCTCCCCGGCGCCATGTGCGCCACCGTCTTCTGCGGCACGCTCGACACGGTCACCGGCCGGCTGCGCTACTCCAGCGCCGGCCACCCACCCGCGATCGTCACCCACGCGGACGGCACCACCGACCTGCTCGACCAGGGCCGTTCCCGCCCGCTCGGCGTCCGCGGCGCGGCCGACCGCCCCGAGGCGGAATACACCGTACCGGCCCGCGCCACGCTCCTGCTCTACACCGACGGCCTGATAGAACGCCGCCGTGCGCCGCTGACCAGCGGCATCGGCCGGGTCAGCACGGTGGTCCAGCGTGGCCGCTCCACCCCGCTGGACGACCTCGCGACCGAGGTGATGGACCGGATGGCCCCGGACACCGGCTACGAGGACGACGTCGCGCTCCTGCTCTACCGCCACCCCGGCCCGCTCGACCTGGAGTTCCCCGCCGAGGCCACCCGCCTCGCCCCGGTCCGCTCCTCGCTGCGCCGCTGGCTGGAACGCTGCGGCATCGACACCGGCACCGCCCAGAACGTCCTGGTCGCGGCCGGCGAGGCCTGCGCCAACGCGGTCGAGCACGGCCACCGCCAGCTCACCGGCGGCAGGATCCACCTCTCCGCCGCCGTCACCGCCGACGACCTGCACCTCGTCATCACGGACACCGGCAGGTGGCGCCCGCCGCGCCCGGAGGTCAACCCGCACCGCGGCCGCGGCCTGGTCCTGATCCGCGCCCTGATGCACGAGGTCACCATCACCACCGGCCTGACCGGCACCGTCGTCGGCATGCGAGCGAGGATCCCCGCAATGACGTCCACCCGCCTCGACGCGAACGGCGGCCCGGCATGAGCACCGACCTGAGCTTCGCCACGACCGAACGCCCGGACGGCGCCCTGGTCCTGGCCGTCGCCGGCGAGATCGACATGAGCAACGCCGCGGCGTTCGCGACCGCGCTGGCGTCCGCCCACGACGAGGCCGGCACCGACTCCTTCGTCATCGACCTGACCCACGTCGAATACCTCGACAGCGCCGGCCTCGCCGTCCTCTTTCAGCACGTCGACCACGCCACCCTGGTCGCCGCCCCACTCCTGGCCCCGGTCCTCGCCATCGCCGGCCTCGACGACGTAACCACCATCAAGAACTGAGCAGAGCCGCGGGTCCGCGTTCCGGGCCGTCCCACGGCGGCGAACTCCGGGGCAGATCTCGCTTCCCGCTTCCGGCGTGGCCACCCTGGGCATGCTCCCGCGGGCTCCGGTCCGATGCCACTCACCCTATTTCGACCTTGAAGTAGGTGTGCGGCACGGCCGCACTCCGCCGGCCAGCAGGACTGCTTTCCCGAGCCCTCCGCGTCAGGGTCACCGCCCGGGGGCTTTCTCGTGATCCAGGACGTCCCCGAGGTCGTTCTATCGACTTCGGCGACGCCTGGATCACGGATCGTTGCGCGCTCACCCGGGGCTTGTTCAGCAGCCACTCTGAAGAGATGAGGCCAAGAGGCTTATTCAGCGCGGCGAGCCGACACCGCGTCGCCGCAGGCCGGGAGGCCAGATGAGGGCGGCGCTGAACAAGCCTCCAAATCGCGCAAGCGACCGAGGATCATTGGGCGCCTCGTTCGCCAACCGCACTGACCTGCATCAACGCGGCGCCCGCTCGCCGCGCTGAATAGCCTCATCGCTTCCCCCGAACGGTGGCTGCATCCGAGAAGATCGAAAGCAACCTGGCGACCGAGGCGGCCAGCCTGCCCAATGGCGCTTCCTTTGGGCGCCCGATACCTCGCGGACCTGCGGGAATGTAGATCATCTTGGCTGGATCTTGCCGCTAAGGAAGCGCCCTTGGCCAGCCTGCCGGCACCCAGCGCGACGACCCGGAAATCATGACGGCTCACCTCGCACCTCGCCTTCCGCCTGCTTCTGGTGCAAAGATCGACCCCGCATCGCGGAAGACCGGCCCCGATAGCCGGCCGATCTTCCGCATGACGGGACGTCGCCGCCGGCATGTGGAAACGCCGCGGGCACGACGCCCGAAATATCGCGTTAAAGACACCCGGCCGTCGCCCTCGAATCCGATTAGTGATACGTGGCGCACCGTATGAATCCACCGGCCTCATACGGTGCGCCACGTATCACTAATCGGATTTGCATGGTCAATCCCGCAGTCGGGAGCGCTGTAGACCTTCCGGCACCGGGTGAGGGACGCTCCCTGCCCGGGACGCTCTGGCGTTTCAGCATCGGAGCCAGGAGCGCTCTCGAAACCGGATGTTACTGCCCCTTCAGCGTCAGGGTGAGAAGCGCCTCCCAGCGAGGGCCCCTGAGGCTTATTCAGCGCGGCGACCTCACGCCGCGTTGCCGCAGGCCAGCGCCGTCGGCCGCAGCGCGCTGAATAACCCTCCCTATATCCCAAAATTTCGGGCGCGCAGCGCCCGGATGACCAGCACTGCTCGCACCTCAACCCCGAAAGCTCAGTAAACGCCGAGATTTCGGGCTCGAAGCGCCCAGTGCCTTACGGCAGCCGAGACCCCGGCGAACTGCCTCGCGAGTCGGAGATGCCGGACCTATCGGGGCGCGGCCTTCGGCATGATGGTGCGCTCGCCGGAGTCGGCCATGGTGTGCAGGGCGCCGGCGGCCAGTGGGATCATGCGGGCCAGGCCGGGCTGTCCGTTGCGGCGGGCCAGCTCCGGGCCGAGGCGCTTCATCAGCAGCGTGAGCGCGGGCAGCGGCCGTACGTACAGCGTGATCTCGGTGATCAGCCCGTCGTCGTCCAGCCGGAGCCGTTGTGCCTCGAAGATCCGCGTCGTGCCGATCCGCGCCTCGTAGAAGAGCGCCACGGTCCGGCCCTCGGCGACCTGGTCGGTGTAGGTGAGGTCGTCGATCACGGACAGCGCCACCTCGAGCAGCGTGCACACCTGCCGGTGACCGCGGAACACGAACCGCTCGGTGATCGGCGACACCAGCGTCACCTCGGGGTGAAGCGCCGCAACCGCCGCCGCGGCATCCCCCGCCTCCCCGGCCGCCCGCCACACCGCGACGGCGTCATTCCCCGGTCGTTCCACGATCGACTCCTGATGGTCTCGATGATGCGCGGCTGCCGCGCCGATCATCCTCGCGGCGACCCGCCCCGTTGTCGACCTCCTCGCCACGCCGATTCCGGCCAGGACGGAGGCAGCGCCGAGATGGACGCGGAGCCGCGTGCGTACCGTGTGATGTCGATGTGGGTGATGGCGGTGTCCTGGAACCGGAACCGCAGCAGCGCGGAGGGCCGGCCGCCCGGGGCGATCACCGCGCCGGGCCGGCCGTCGATCAGGACGACGGCCGCGACGGCGATGCGGTCGAGGAAGGTCCTGGTCTCCTCGGCGACCGCGGTGGCGCCGGAGACGGTCGCCTGCGCGCCGCCCCGGAGCAGCGCGGGGTCCGCGTCGCGCACGACGTCGGGTGACAGGAGGGCTACGAGCCGGCCGATGTCGCCGCCTCGCGCGGCGGCGAGGAACGCCTCGACGACGTGCACCTGCCGCTCGTGCCGCGGTGACTCGGCCGGGCCGGCGTCGCGTAACCGTGCCCGGGCGCGGCTGGCGAGCTTCTTCGCGGAGCCGGTGGTCGTGCCGAGCACGACCGAGACCTGCTCGAACGGTACGGCGAACAGGTCGTGCAGCACGTACGCCACCCGTTGTGCGGGCGACAGCTCCGCCAGGACGACCATGAACGCGCGGGAGACCTCCTCCCGCCGCAGGAACGCCTCGTCGGCCGCGGTCTGATCGCCCGGGACGTCGTCGGCCCGCAGCGGGAGTTCGCCGCGGCGCCGCCGGGCGCGCAGCTGGTAGAGGCACAGCCGGGTGGTCACGGTCGTGAGCCAGGCCTCCGGGTTGATCAGCTCGGCCGGGTCCGCCGTCGCGGCGCGCACCCAGGCGGCCTGCACCGCATCCTCGGCGTCGTGATGCGAGCCGACCAGGCGGTGGGCGAGCGACAGCAGCCGTGGCCGGGCCGCTTCGAAGATCTCATCGAGTCGCACGGGACGGGTCACCTTTCGTGCGTGCCGGGCGTCGGGACGGACGAGTGATCAGACCCCGACGACACGCACAGGTGGAGCGCTCATGAGTGTACTGATGACCCTGACCGGCACCATCCTCTGCATCCTCGCCAACGGCTTCGAGGTCGCGGCGAAGCTCGCCGGGGCGGAGTTCGTGCTGAGGAACTCCGCCGAGGTGGGGGTGCCCGCACGGTGGATCCCTTACCTGGCGGCGATCGAGGCGGCCGGCGTCGCCGGGCTGGTGGCCGGGCTGCTGGGCGCGCGTCTCGTCGGACTGGCCGCGGCGGCCGGGCTGGTCGCGTTCTTCGTCGGCGCGGTGGCCGCGCACGTCCGGGCCAGGGTGTTCCACAACGTCGCCTTCCCCGCCGCCTTCCTGGTGCTCGCCCTGACCGCGGTCGTGCACTTCGGATGATCGGACGGGACGCGCTGCGGCCGGCCGGTGCCCGCGGGAGCACGCCCGAAGAAGCCACGCCGGGAGCGGATGATCCGCCGGGACGCGCCGTGGCCGGCCGGTGCCCGCGGGAGTACGCCCGAAGGAACCGCGCCGGAAGCGGTAGATCCGCTTCTAGATGTTGTAGATCTCGCCGACCACCTGGCCGACCAGCTGCCCGCGACTGCCGACTCCGAACTTGGCGAACAGCGACCTCAGGTGGCTCTCCACGGTGTGGGCGGAGACGCGCAGGCCGGCGGCGATCGCGGCGGACGGGACGCCGGCGATGACGAATCGCAGGACCTCCTGCTCGCGTGGGCTGAGTGCGTGTGCGAGCGCGAGCATGCGGGCGATGTCCGAGGTCGGCGCGGGCTGGATGACGATCGAGACCGCGCCTCCCTCGCCACCGTCCATCGCGGAGCCCCACAGCGACAGCCACCGCCCGGTTCGGGAGCGGACCCGCAGCCCGGACTCCCCGCCCGCCCGGGACGACGCCGCCACCTCGTGCAGGCCCATCCGCAGCGGCGACAGCTCGTCCAGCCAGCGGCGGGCGGACTCGTTGGACGTCACGGTCTCACCGTGCGCGTCCAGCACCAGCACGCCGGGCGCGGACGGCTCGGTGATGGACGTGTGCGTGCCGGGGCGGCCGGCCGCGCGGCGCAGCGCGACCGCGATGGGGCGCGCGACGGACCGCAGCAGTGTGCCCTCGTGCGGCGTGAACGCGGGCCGGTCGAAGCCGCGGAACAGCGAGATCGCACCCCAACAGCGGCCGTCGGCGAGGAACACGACTCGCATCTCGTCACGGGCGTCGATCATCGGCAGAATCGTGCGGAAGCGGTGGCTGCGGCCCGGTTCGCCGCCGGTGCTGTGGCCGAGGATGCCGACCGCGCGGTTGGTCCGGGCCATCTCGGCGAACTTGTCCACGTCGTCGACCAGGTACTCGTTGTGGGTCGCGGCCGTTCCGCCGTCCGGCGGCATGCCCTCGGAGACCTCGTCGGTGAGCAGCAGCGTCCACGGGTCGACGGTGGCGAAGCAGTAGGCGTCGTAGCCGACCACCCGGGACAGCCGTGCGGCCAACTCCCGGCGCAGCGGCCGGGAGTCCAGGCCGAGCGCGCACGCGCGTTCCACACCCTGCAGCGAGTCGCGCTCCCGGACCGACATGCGTGCCATGAAATCTCCAAAAACTAGAGCATCGCCGGTATGCGCACAACCCCTGATTCCCGGGATGACGGCGTTCCCGTCCGGGGTCCTAGTTTTCCGACGACGGCGAACACCTCACGAGACGGAAGCACCATGACACATCCCTACGCGGCGCAGGCCGACGATCACCAGAAGCTGGAGTGGCTCGGCGGCGGCGTCATGGAGGTCCTCCTCGACGGGGAGCGGACCGGCGGGCAGCTGGCCGTGTTCCGGTCGCAGGCACCGGCCGGGGCGGCGTCGCCGGCGCACGTGCACTCGCGCGAGGACGAGATCTTCGTGCTGTTGAGCGGCAGCGCCGTCTTCTGGATCGGTGACCGGCGGTTCGAGGCGGGGGAGGGTAGCGTGGCGTTCCTGCCGCGCGGTGTCCCGCACGCCTACCGGATCACCGAGGACGCGGACCTGTTCGCGGTCAGCACGCCGGCCGGGCTGGAGAACTTCTTCCGCGGTGCCGGGCACGACCTGAGCCTGCCGCGACCGGAGGGGTTCACGGTCACGCCGGCCACGATGGCCGCGGCCGCGGCCGCGAACGGGCAGACCATCCTCGGCCCGCCGCTCGCGGTGGACGGCGTGCTGCCGCGCATCGGCACGGGTGCGACCGGCGTTCCGTACGTGGCGGGCGCGGGTGAGCACGAGACGGTGGAGTGGATCGGTGGCGGTCTGATGCGGATCCTGCTCGCCGCGGAGCACACCGGCGCGCAGCTGGCGATGTTCCGGTCCAGTGCGCCGGCCGGTGCGGCGTCACCGGTGTACACGCACGCCCGCGAGCACGAGATCATCCTGATGCTCAGCGGCAGCGGTGTCTACTGGGTCGGTGAGCACCGCTTCGAGCTGACCGCGGGCGGGCTGGTGCTGGTGCCGCGCGGTGTGCCGATGGCGCACCGGATCACCGCGGACGCGGAGATCCTGGCGCTGACCACGCCGGGCGGTCTGGAGGCGTTCTTCCGGACCGTGGGCCGCGACGTGCGCGAGCCCCGGCCGGACGGCTGGGAGATCGACTACGAGCTGATGGGCAGGGCGTCCGAGGCGACCGGCCAGACCGTCCTGGGCCCGCCGCTGGAGGTCGGCGACATGATCCGGTTGCCGTGAGACGGCTGTGCGAGCGGAACTCCCGCCCGCACAGCCCTCGGCTCACGCCTTCAGGGCCTCGCGCACCGACGTCCACGAGTGCAGCGCGTCGCGGACCTCGGCGCGTGGCTCGGCCGCTATCGCGAGCTCGTAGGCGTGTTCGAGCACGTCGTCGACCCGCACCCGGGCGCCGGTGGACGCGGACTGCACCGCGGCCTCGACCATGACCAGGCTCATCACGTTGCCGTGCACCTCGCCCATCGGCACGTCGCCGGTGCGCAGCGCGTGCGTGAACGCGCGCAGCGCGCCCGCGATCTCGAAGCCGGGGTCGGCCGTCTCCACCTCGCCCGCGCGCGACGAGACCGGCGGGTCGTCGCCGTTCCAGACCGCGGTGCCGTGCTCGGCGGAGAGCCGCCAGGCGCCGTTCCAGGACGTCTCCAGGCCGGGGGAGCACCAGCTGCCGGTGTAGACGTAGCGCACGCCGCCGGTCATCTCGAACGTGGCGGTCGCGGCCGCATCACCGGCGTACCAGCTCCACGGCGGGTTGTGCTCCTCGCAGTAGACCGAGACCGGCTCGGCCTCCAGCACGAACCGCGCGGTGTCGAACGGGTGGATCGCCATGTCCAGCAGCAGTGGGTGCTCCATCGCGTCGCGGAAGCCGCCGAACCGGGGCGCTTTGAAGAACTCCGTGGTGAGCAGGCCCGGCCGGCCGAAAACGCGTGCGTGCGCACGCAACGCCCACAGGTGCGGGTTGTAGCGGCGGGACTGGCTGACCATGAACAGCTCGCCGGTCACCTCCGCGGCCGCGACCAGGGACAGCGCCTGCGTGACGGTCTCCGCGACCGGTTTCTCGCCGAGCACCGGCAGGCCGGCGAAGAGCGCCTCGGTGGTGATCGGGTGGTGCGCGGCCGGAACGGTCACGTCGATGACGGCGTCGGCGCCGGTCTCCTTCGCGAGCGCGACGCCGTCCCGCGCGGCCGGCACGCCCTCGCCGGCGGCCTCCGTGGCGGCGTCCAGGTTCAGGTCGGCGACACCCGCAAGATCAACATCAGGATCGTCCGCCACGGTACGGATCCAGGCGCGGCCCATCGCCCCCGCGCCGATGACGACGACTCGCAGCGTCACAGCGGCCCACCGTACCCGTGGCCGTTGTAGAAGTCCTCGGTCTCGTAGCGCAGCAGCGTCGGCTCGGCCCGCTCCGGGCGCACCGTCACCGCCCACTCCACCGCGTTCGCGATGACCTTCCGTACCCCCTCGTGGTGGTATGTCGGGTAGTCCTGGTCGCCGGGCCGGAAGTAGAAGATCTTGCCGTGGCCGCGCTTGAACGTGCACCCGGACCGGAACACCTCGCCTCCGGAGAACGAGGAGATGAAGACCAGTTCGTCCGGCGCGGGGATGTCGAAGAACTCCCCGTACATCTCGTCCTCTTCGATGATCATCGGGTGTGGGACGCCGCGCGCGATCGGGTGCGTCGGGTCCACGGTCCAGACCAGCTCGCGGTCGTGCGCGGACCGCCAGCGCAGCGTGCACGACGTACCCATGAGCTTGGTGAAGATCTTGGACCAGTGGCCGGAGTGCAGCACGATCAGGCCCATGCCGGCCAGCACATGACGGTGCACGCGCTCGACCACGTCGTCGGCCACGTCCGCGTGCGCCGCGTGCCCCCACCAGGTCAGCACGTCCGTCTCGCGGAGCACGTCCTCGGTAAGCCCGTGCTCCGGGTCCTGCAGCACGGCCGTGCGCACGGCCACCCGATCGCCGAGATGCTGCGTGATCCCCTGCGCGATCGCGCCGTGCATGCCGTCCGGATAACGCGCCGCGACCTCGGGTTCGTGCTGCTCATGGACGTTCTCGCCCCAGACGGTGACACGAATCGGACTGCTCACGGGCGCTCCTTCGATCGTTTCACCCAGCTTTCCACGTTCGCCGCTCCTGGTCTCGGCCTGGCACCATCGGACGGTGACTGCCACTCGTGTCCGCACCGTCGTCTCCGTCGTCGTGGTCCTGATACTGGCCGGGGTGGCGGTGTGGTTCGTCGAACGGGCACTGCGCCCGCCCGGCCCGCGGCCCGCGTTCCAGCTGCCCGTGGCGTGCGGCGAGACGTGGCGGCTCAGCACATATCCCGGGCACGGCGACTACGACGTCGACCTCTACCCGACCAGCGGCGAGACGTGGGGCCGGCCGGTCCTGGCCGCATACGCCGGCACCGTGGTCCGGGCCGGCGTCAACGGCCGGCTCGGCGAGCGCACGCCGGACAACCCGAAGGGCCCGATCGGCCGTGGCGGCGGCTACTGGGTGCGCATCGACCACGGCGGCAAGTGGTCCACGCTCTACCTGCACCTGCTCGAACCGCCGACGGTCACCGAGGGCCAGCGCGTCGAGATGGGCGACCAGCTCGGCAAGCTCGGCAGCACCGGCGAGTCCAGCGCCCCCCACCTGCACTTCGAACAACTCCGCGACGGCGAGAAGGTCGAGTCCTTCTTCGCCGGAGAACGCTCCGGCATCACCCACGACAACGAGGAATACGCCGTCAACCACACCAGCGCGAACTGCCCCTAGGGGCCACTCTTCGCGGCCTGGCAGGCGTGCCGGGAGTGCCGCCGCGCTGCTGGAGGTGACGGTCGGCGTGCTGCAGCCGGTGCCGTGGATCCGCCGCCACGGCACGATTCCGGGACTCGACGCCCGTTCCTGATTCGTATGGTGTGGCGCATGGATTCCTCTGAGGCCGTGTCGCGGAAGTCTCGGGCCGGGCGGGTCGCGCTCACCGTCGTCCTCGTGCTGCTGGCCCTGTCCGTGCTGGCCGGTCGCTGGCTGTCGCCGAACCTGCTGTTCGCCACCAAGGCCGAGCAGCTGGGCTGCCAGGGCGGGTTCTGTGTGGAGCGCGTGCACCGCGGTGAGCGGCTGTTCCTCGCGCCCCGCGACGAGATCTGGGTCAGCATGCACGACGGTGCCCGGTTCTACTCCGCGAAGAACCCGTTCGGCGACGGCGACACGCTGACCGTCGACTGGGCCGGCGGCGGCGTCCGGGTCACCGACGGCACGGTCTCGCTCTCCTGGGACGCGGCCACGCTCGCCCGCCTCGGCGACTGAACCGTGGTTCCGGGGAGAGCGAACCACGGCGTCCGGAGCTCTGGAGGCCCTGAACGCCGCAATCGCCCACCGACCGGTTTGGCATAGTCCACGGGTGGTTAACTGGCACCTTCATGTAGGCCAAAACGTACCCCTCATGGAGGCCGTGCCATGACCACACCCGCCGTCACGACGGGCGCCGACACCCGCCGATCCACCGGTCCGGGCTGGCCGGAGTTACTGATCGGCCTGGCCGTGTTCGCGACCGTCGCGTACGGACTGCCGACGCTGCTCACCCGCACCGGGATCAGCGATCGGCTCTCGCCGCTGATCACCGGCCTGCTCCTGGCCGCGCTCTCCGGCCTTGCCGGCCTCGCCGGATTCGTCGCCGCGGACCGGATCCGCGTCCGCGACCGGGCCGCGTTCGGCGTGCGGAGCACCTCCGCGCGCTGGCTGCTGCTCGGCGTCGCCGGCGGCGTGCTCGCCCTGGTGCTGGCCCAGCTCATCGCCCTCGCCGTCCTCTCCTTCACCGGCCCGGCCGAGAACGTTCAGGCGCCGTACCGCGACGCGGCCGAGGGCGGCGTGCTCTCGGTCGTGCTGTCGGTGCTGTTCCTGGCGGTGCTCACCCCGATCGGCGAGGAGTTCCTGTTCCGCGGCGTGGTCACCACGGTGCTGCTGCGATACGGCGCGCTGATCGGCGTCGTCGGCAGCTCGCTGATCTTCGCGCTGGCGCACGGCCTGAACATCATCTTCGTCACCGCGCTGGTCGTCGGCCTGATCACCGCGGAACTGCGCCGGCGCAGCGGCTCGGTCTGGCCCGGCGTGCTGGCCCACGTGGTCAACAACCTGGTCAGCCAGCTGCTGGTCGTGACCCTGACCTGAGCCGGAAGCAACCCCGTGATCGGGGCGTCCCCCATGCTGCTCCGACGACATGGGGGGACGCATCGATCACGGGCGAGCCGGACGACGCGTCAGGGACCAGGCCGCACCGCGGCGATGCCGGCCCGGGCGCGGGCCTGCTCGTCGCCGGAGCCGATGCCGTCCGCGATCACCAGCGCCTCCTCATGGTGCGCGAGTGCGTCCGCGAACCGGCCCGCGGCCCGCGCCGCCTCGGCCAGGCCGTTGTGCGCGCGGGCCTCGCTGTACCGGTCGCCGGTCTCCCGGTACATGGTCAGCGCCAGCCGGTGCAGGTCCGTGGCCTGGTCCGGCCGGCCCAGCCGGGTGTGCAGCATGCCGAGGCTGTCCAGGATGTTCGCCTCGCCGGCCCGGTTGCCGATCTGGCGGTAGAGCGTCAGCGCCCGCTGGAAACGGTCGGCCGCCGACCCGTACCGGCCCGCCTGCACCTCGAGGTCGCCGAGCCCGTTCAGCGCGTTCGCCTCGCCGGCCCGGTCGCCGGCCTCGTAGAACAGGCGCATCGCCCGCTCCCAGTGCTCGGTCGCGGACGCGTCGCGGCCCAGCCTCGCCTCGACGTTCGCCAGGTTGTTGAGCGTGCGCGCCTCGCCGGTGCGGTTGCCGGCCGCGCCGAACAGCGCGAGCGCCCGCTCGAACAGGCCGGTCGCCTCGCCGGGCCGGCCGCCCCGGTCCGCGACGATGCCGAGGCTGGTCAGCGCGCGGGCCTCGCCGTCCGCGTCGCCGGCGCGGGCGAACAGCGCGAGCGACTCCTCGAAGTGCCGGGCCGCGTCCTCGGGCCGGCCGAGCCGCCAGTGCACGCCGCCGAGATCGGTGAGCGCGTGCGCCTGGCCGAGCGTGTCGCCGCCGCGCCGGGCCGCCTCGAGCGCGTGCCCGTGCACGGCCAGCGCGTCCGCGAGGTGCCCGCCGGTCAGGTAGCGGAACAGCGTGCGGGACAGCCGTACCGTGTGGGTGTCCGGTCCTCGTGCGGCGATCGCGACCAGCGTGGGCCGCTCCGAGTTCAGCCAGTCCAGCGCCGTGTCCGGGTCGGTCAGGTCCGGCAGCGGGCCGGCGATCGGCGTGACCCGCGGCCGCAGGTGCGCCTCGGCCGGGTGCAGCGTGTCCATCGCCGCGGCCGTCGCCGCCAGGTAGTAGTCGGACAGCCGGGTCAGCGCCGCGCGGCGGTCCGGCGGGCGGTCCTCGTCCTGCGCGCGGGTCGTTGCGTGCGCACGCACCAGGTCGTGAAACGCGTACCGGCCGGGCGCGGGCTGCTGCAGCAGGTGATCATCGCGCAGCCGCTCCAGCCCGGCCCGCGCGCTCCCCAGGTCCGTGCCGGTCAGCGCGGCCGCGGCGTACGCGTCGAGGTCCTGCCCCGGGTGCAGCGCCGCCATCCGCAGCAACGAGCGAAGATCCGAAGGCAGCTCCTGGTACGACAGCGCGAGCGCCAACTCGACGCCGGAGTCCAGCCGCCGCTCCCGGTGCCGCTGGTCGAGCCGGTCCGCGTGATCGGTCAGCGTCCAGCCCGGCGTAGCCCGGATGTGGCCCGCGACCAGGCTCAACGCGAGCGGCAGATGCCCGCAGCGCCGCGCGATCCGGGCCGCTGCGCTCGGATCCGCGCCGACCGGCGTGCCCGGCGCCGCCTCCCGCAGATAGGCGACCGCCTCGCCCGGCGTGAACACCTCCACGGTCAGCCGCGCGGCCGGCCGGAGCGCGCCGAGCCGCCGCCGGCTGGTGATCAGCGCGAGACAGCCGGGCGTGGCCGGCAGCAGCGGGCGTACCTGTGCCGCGGTCGCCACGTCGTCCAGCACCACCAGCGTGCGCGTGCCGGCCAGCCGCTCCCGGTACGCCGCGGTCCGCGCGGCCAGCCCGTGCGGCAGTTGCCGGCCCGGCACGCCGAGCAGGCGCAGGAACCCGTCCAGCACCGCGGCCGGATCGGCCGGCGGCAGCGCCGGGTCCGGGTGGAAGCCGCGCAGGTTCACGAACAGCACCCGGTCGAACGGCTCCTCGCGCAGCAGCACGTGCCCGGCGTGCAGCGCCAGCTGGGTCTTGCCGACGCCCGGCATCCCCTCGATCGCGGAGATCACCACGCTGTCACCGTCCCGCGCGGCCCGCCGCAGCCGGTCCAGCTCCGCGACCCGCCCGGTGAACCCGGCCGGGTCCGGCGGCAGCCGGTCCTGCACCCGCACCTGCGACGCCGCCTCCGACTCGCCGCCGAGCACGCGCAACGCCTGCCGCCACTGCGCGACGTATCCGGTGTCCGGGTGCAGCGCGCGGACCACCTCGATCACCAGGTCGGTGTTGAACCGGCGGCGGCCGGTCCGGAAGCAGTCGGCCACGGTGGACCGGCGCGCCAGCTCACCGGCCGGGCGGCCGGCCGCGGTCCACGACGCGTTCACGCGATCCTTGATCGTCTCGTACGACGGGTCGCCGGCCCAGATCTTCAGCAGCCGCAGCTGCTCGACCAGCTCGTCCAGCCCGGCCGCACGTGCCGGATCGGGCAGCTCTGCGAAAGCGGCCGCCGGATCCACGCCTGTGAGGCTAGTGGAGGACGCGCCCGTCCGGAATCGTCCGGACTTCACCCGTCACCCGATACGGTCGTCGATGCTGTCAGGTGAGCCGGTCACCGGACGATGCCAGTACGGGGGTGGTAGCGTCGGGTGGCCGGTTTATCGTGTCTGCGATGCGTACCGTGGAACTGCTGCTCGACCCGGGCCTCGACCACGCCGTCCGGTCGCTCTGGGCCCGCCTGCACGCCGCCGGTGCCCGCAGCCTCGCCACCCACACGCATCCCACCAACCGCCCGCACGTGACGCTCGTGATCACCCCGTCCCTCGATCTTCTGCCGCCCCTCGGCCTGCCACTCCCGGTCACGCTCGGCCCTCCACGCATGCTCGGCCGCGCCCTGGTCCTCCCCGCCACCGGCCTGCACTCGCTGCACACCCGCGTCTGGTCCGCCGTCGGCTCCACGAACCCCCTGCACGACCCGGCCCGCTGGACCCCGCACGTGACGCTCGCCCTCAGGGCCACCCCGGGCTCCGATTCCCTGCTCGGCCCTTCTCTGTCTTTGACCGGCCACGCAGTCACCGCCCGCAGCTACGACCCCGCGACCCGCACCGTCACCGACCTCCCCCACAAGGCCCCCTGACGGCTGGGCCGACACCCCCACCACACCCCAGACCCAAGAGCCACAGACCAGGACCAAACCGCTTTTCCCGCTTCCGGCGTGCCCACTCCGGGCTTGCTCCCGCGGGCACCGGTCGTCGCTGGCGCTCCTCCCTGCCAGTCCGCCGCCGCAAGCCCAACCCCCACCCACACCCGCCCGGCCCGCCCCGCCGTGTCCGGCCCGCCGTGTCCGGCCCGCCGTGTCCGGCCCGCCGTGTCCGGCCCGCGCGTCTGGCCCGCCGTGTCCGGCCCGCCGTGTCCGGCCCGCCGTGTCCGGCCCGCCGTGTCCGGCCCGCGCGTCTGGCTCGCGTCTGGCTCGCGTGTCTGGCTCGCGTGTCCGCAGCGAAACCACGTCACCCGAAATTTCATGCTATGTCGCCTTTTGCTCGGTCCCTTGTGCTGGCCGGCTGTCCGTAGCGCGAGACCACGCCGCCCGAATCTTTTTGCGCTACGTCGCCGTGGCGATCGCCTGCCCAGTGCTTGGCGGCTGGGAAAGTTCATTGAGTGATGCGTGGGGTAGATCGACGCGCGAAGTTGATCTACCCCACGCATCACTCAATGGTCCTTCCGGGGTCTGTGGCGGTGATGTCCGCCGTCCCGGGGTTGCTTCCGGGGGCCGCGTCCGAAATGTCACCGCATCCTGGGGCGCCTCAGCCCTGAGTGATCAATCAGTGGAGCAAAAGATAGGTCAACTTCGCTAGTTGACCTATCTTTTGCTCCACTGATTGATCACTCAGGCGCCAAGACTGGCGTGGTGGTGTCTTCTGGCGCGGCGGATCGGAGCGGCTACCGCTTTTATCGGCAAATTTCGGGCACAGCGTGCCCGACCAGATCCCCCGCTGTCAGCGGAGTTGCCGCCCGCAGCGGAGTTGCCGCCCTCAGCGGAGCTGGCGCCCGCTGTCAGCGGAGGTGCCGCCCTCAGCGGAGCTGGCGCCCGCTGTCAGCGGAGTTGCCGCCCGCTGTCAGCGGAGTTGCCGCCCTCAGCGGAGTTGCCGCCCGCCCTCAGCGGAGCGAAGCAGTCGGAGGGAGTGGCGGGCGCGGCATGACGAAGTGCCTGGGCTGGTCCGGCCGATTTCGGCGGAGGGAAGCTGTCGGAGTGAGCGGCGGGTGTGGCATGGGCTGCACGGGGGGCCGGAGGCGCTGCCTGTCGCTTTGGGGGCGGTGGGGGTTGTGGTGACCGGCCGCGGGAATGGCAGGGAGGAGCGCCAGCGACGACCGGTGCCCGCGGGAGCACTCGGGACTCAGCCGCGCCGGAAGTGGGAAGATCGAATTTGGTCTTCAGGGGAGTGCGCGGGGGTTGAGGGCGACCCGGCCCTTTCCGGCGGCTTTGGCCTTGTGGAGGGCGGCGTCGGCGTCGCTGAGGAGCATGCCGAGCGTGGTGCGGCCGGTGGGTTCGTAGGCGAGGCCGAGGCTGGCGCCGACGCGGCCCTTGGCGGTGATCGCGGCGATCAGGCGTTCGCCGAACGCGGCGGCCTCGGCCGGGGGCGGGGACGGCTCCAGGATGACAGCGAACTCGTCGCCGCCGAGGCGGGCGACCGTGTGGTGCGGTGGGACGAGCGCGGTGAGCACGCCCGCGACCTCGACCATCACGTCGTCGCCGGCGGCGTGGCCGAACCGGTCGTTGATCTCCTTGAAGCCGTCCAGGTCGAGCAGCAGCAGCGAGACCGGGGCGCGTCCCCAGCCGGCCGCGCGCTCGTAGAGGTAGGAGCGGTTGGTGAGGCCGGTGAGTTGGTCGTGAGTGGTCTGGTGCTGCAGTTCGGCGCGTTTCTCCTCGACCTCGGCCAGCAGCAGCGTGATGCTGTGCAGCGCCACCGCCTGGCGCAGCAGTACCAGGCCGAACACCACGCACATCGCGGCGAAGACCACGTTGTCGAAGCCGCCGTAGCGGCGCAGCGCCACCATGACCGTGAACGCGCCCAGGACCGGCAGGTACGGCAGCGTCGCGGACAGGCCGGTCGCGGCGCCGGTCCGCGGTGCGGTTCCCGGCATCGGGTACCAGGTCATCGCGATCAGCATGAACGCGGCGAGCGTGCTCAGCGCGGCCACCGCGGCCAGCCCGGACGTGCGGTCGTGCACGATCAGCGCGCAGTACGTGACCGAGGCCGCGCCGGACACCGCGGACGCGGCCGCGAGCAGCGTGAACGCGTTCGTGCCACGGTGCCGGGAGAGCAGCATCAGCGCGAACGCGAGCGCGGCGATCTGTGTGCAGACCACGACCGAGATCATCGTGGTGACGGACCGGCCCAGCTGCTCGGAGGCGGGGCGCAGCAGGAAGGCCCACGCCGGTACGAACAGCGCGGCCGCGGCCATCGCGCTGTCCAGCGTCAGACGCAGCCGGTCCTGCCGGGCCGGCGACGTGCCCGGGCCGACGAGCAGGCAGAGCAGCACCAGCCCGGCTCCGCCGGTGCCGAGCAGCAGGTGCGGGCCGGGCTCCTCGGACACGCCGGTCAGCGCGACCCGCAGGTTCAGCTCGGTCGCGGGCAGCCACAGCAGCATCGCGACCGCCACGATGCCCCAGGCGAGGCGTTCCCGCCCACGCGCCCGGACCGCACGCCGGCCCAGCGTCCACAGCGCGGCCGTGGCGACCACGACCGCCAGCGCGTTGACCGTGATCAGCAGCGGCTGCGCGAAGCCGGTGACGATCAGCGCCACCTGCAGCCCCGCGCCGAGCGCGGCCGCGGTCAGCAGGCGTGCCCTCATGCCGACCTGTTCGGTCGTGCCGGCCCGGATGTGAGGCCAACGGAATCATGTCCGATCAGGGACTCGACACGCACCAACGACTTCGCACCGGCAGATGCTGAAGGCGAGTTCGTCCACGAGTGCGGGGGGCAGATGCAACGCGGATCTCACCGGGGGCGGGGTGGCCGACGTCGTCGGTCGTCGTGGCCGGCGTTCGGCGTCGGCCGCACCGACCCGGCCGACGCCGGCTGGCGCAACCAGTCGTGGCGGCCCTCCGACACGGACGGCAACCCGGTGACCATCTCGAACGCGCGGGTGGTCGACACCGCGCCGAACCTGGGGTACGTCTATCAGGACGGCGTCGCACCCGGCGCACGCCCGACGCAGGAGCCGATCATGAGTGCTCGATCCGACGGTGAGCCCGAGTTCGTCGGCGCGTCCGACCGCCCGATCACGCTGACCGGCGACCCGGCTCGCGTCGAGGTCCCGATCGACGAGCCGACCGTCGCCACCCGCCGCGCGGCGACCCCGGCCCAGGTGCTGCTGAACCTGGAGGACGTCGAGGCCGAGCGTTCACCCGCGACCGTCTACGAGGTGTACGTGCGGCCGATCGGCACGCCCGACGCGGTGCCGTACCACGTGGGCAACGTGTCGTTCTTCGGCATCGAGCACTTCACCGGCCGGTCCGGCGAGGGCCCGCACGGCTTCCGGCGCACGTTCGACATCTCCGACTGGGTCGCCGGCCTGCGCGACCGGGGGGAGTGGAGCGACCAGGGCGCCGCGGTCTCGTTCCGGCCGGTCACGGTCGAGGTTCCGCCGGACGTGCGCGCGTCCGCGGACGCCGCGATCGCGAACGCCACGATCGAGGCCCGGTCCGCCCCGGTCACCATCGGCCGCGTCAGCATCTTCTACCGATGACCGATGTTCGGCTCCGGGCCGCGCGCGTGGCCCGGCGCCATCCCCACTGGCCGGCGATGCTGCTCTCGCTTCTCGCCTGGGCGGTCCTGCTGTCCCAGCCCGCCGCCGCCCACCATGCGACGCCGCCGCCGCTGCTCGCCTGGGTCCTGATGTGCGTGGCCATGATGGTCCCGGTCGTGCTGCCGGCCGTCCGGCACGTCGCGGTCAACAGCCTGCGCCGCCGCCGCTTCCGCGCGATGACCTTCTTCCTGACCGGGTACGTCACGGTCTGGGCTCTTCTCGGCGCGCTCCTCATCCCGGTCTTCGCCCGGCTCCCCCGCCTGCCGCTGCTGGTCACGCTGATCGCGCTGGCCGCGTTGTGGCAGCTGCTCCCGGCCCGCCGGGCCTGCCTGCGCGCCTGCCACCGGACGATCCCGCTGCCGCCGGCCGGCTGGCGCGCGGCCCGCGGAGCCCTCCACTTCGGCACCCGGCACGGCCTGGCCTGCGCCGGCGTCTGCGGCCCGCTGATGGCCGTCATGGCGGTGCCCGGCACCCACACGCCGATCTGGATGCTCACCGTCACCGCCGCGGTGCTCCTCACCCGCTACCCACCCCGGCGCCGCTTGGCCCCGCTCGTCCTCGACGCCCGGTTCCGGGCCACCCCGGATTAGCGTGCGGACCGGGCCCGCGACCTTCTCGCGGGCAGGGTCTCCGGCCGCAGCGTCAGAGAACGCGGTCGAAAGCGTTCCGGGCGGGAAACCGTCGTTTTCTGTCCGGATTCCCGGCGTTCCGGGGAAGCCGATCGGCCTAGGGTTTCCGGCATGGATCAGATCGGTGAGGTGGCCGGTATTCGCATTCCGCGGACACGGATGGCCCGTGAGGTAATGGCGTTCGCACGCGAGACCATGCCGGCGGTGATGGTCAATCACGTGATGCGCACATATCTGTTCGGCGCGATGCAACTGCGGCAGGCCGGCACCGCATTCGACGAGGAGATCGCGTTCGCCGGCTGTTTGCTGCACGATCTCGGCCTGCTGGAGTCGTTCTGGTCGCCGGCGGAATGGTTCGAGGTCGACGGTGCGGACGCGGCCCGCGACTTCCTCGCCGGGCGGGGTGCGCCGGCCGAGATCGTCGACGTGGTGTGGGACGCGATCGCGCTGCACACGTCGATCGGCATCGCAGTGCGCAAGCGTCCGGAGATCGCGATCGTGGCGCTCGGTTCCGGGCTCGACTTCGCCGGCGTCGGCCTGGAGCGCCTGCCGGACGGCGCGCTCGGCGACATCATCTCGGCCTTTCCTCGGCTCGGCTTCAAGAGGGACGCGCTGGACACGATGACGGCGCTGTGTGCCGGAAAGCCGGCCGGCGTGATGATGCACTATTTCGCCGAGGTCGGCCGCCGGCACGTGCCCGGCTTCGCGCTGCCTACCGTGGAGGACGTGCTGATGGCCGCACCATTCGACGAATGACGATCCCGGCCGCTCAGGATCAAGACCATAGAGGCGATTTCCCGCTTCCGGCGTGGCCCTGTCCGCATGCTCCCGCGGGCACCGGTCGTCGCCAGGGGCTCCTCCCTGCACGTCAGTGGGTGGCTGAGTCCAGTACCAACAAGAAGGCAGATCGCCCCTGCCGGGCGACCAAGGCCGTCCGCCGCCGACCGTCCCGCGGCTGCGCCGCCGTGCGCCGGCCGGCCTGACCGAGTGACCGTGCGCATCCGGTCGAGCAGGACCGCCGCCTCGTCCGCCGTGACGCCCGGCAGCAGCACGCCGAACTCCTCGCCGCCGTACCGGGCCAGCAGGTCGCCGGGCCGCAGCCGCTCGCGCCAGGCCGCCGCGGCCTCCTTGAGCAGGCGGTCGCCGGCCGGGTGCCCGTACGTGTCGTTGTACCGCTTGACGTGGTCGAGGTCGAGCAGCGCGACCGCCACGGGTGCGCCGCTGCGCACCGCCTTGGCCATCTCCCGGCTCAGCTCGAGGTCCCCAGGCCCGCCGGTTGGGCAGGCCGGTCAGCTGGTCGTTGTGAGCGAGCGCGCGTAGCTGCGCCGCCTGGCCCTGGACCCGCGACCAGGCCGCCCATTCGGCACACGACCAGTAGGAACAGCACCGCCGAGCTGATCGCGATGGACTCGTGCGCGGTTGATCGGCCGCGGAGCCGTCGGTGTGAGCATCGTCGGCGGAGAGCCGCGTCACGCCGCCGGCCGACTCAGTCCGACTCAGTCCCAGACGACGATGTTGCGGCGGACCGGGGTGCCGGTGCCGTTGGAGGCGAAGAGTTCGGGGGAGCGGTCGCGGATGCGTTCGACGTCGGCGAAGACCGCGCGCAGGTGGAGGCGCATGGCGTCGCGCGCGGCGGTCAGGTCGCGGCGGCGGACCGCGTCGAGGATGGCGTGGTGCTGCGTGGCGTTGACCGCGGGCGGGGTGGCGTCGTGCAGGCCGAGGCGGCGGGCCCGGTCGAGGTGGCCCTTGGCCGCGCTGACCGTGGCCCACGCGGCGCCGTGCCCGCTCAGCCGCAGCAGCCCGTGGTGGAATTCCTCGTCGAGCGTGAAGAAGTCCTCGACCGTGATGCCGGGGTGGTCCTGGCGGCGCAGGTTGTCCTCCAGGTCCGCGAGCACAGCGGCGTCCAATACGGCGGGCAGGTCGTCGAGCGCGGTCAGTTCGACCGCCTCGCGGATGAACTGGGCATCCGCCACGCGGACCGGGTCGACGCGCGAGACGAACGAGCCGATCTGCGGGAACACCTGCACCAGGCCTTCCTCGGCGAGGAGGATCAGGCTCTCCCGGACCGGCGTGCGGCTGACGCCGAGCGCGGCGGCGAGCTCGTTCTCGCTGAGCGCGGCGCCGGGCGGCAGCTCCATGGTGAGGACCTTCCGGCGCAGCGTCGCGTAGACCGTCTGCCGGTTCGTCCGTTTGCGCCCGTCGCTCGCCACGAACCCCAGCATAGGTGGACCGGCCTCTTGACTTTCCGGTCGACCGGCACTTGTATACAAGTACCTGATTACAAGTGCGTGACGGGGGAGTGATCCGGTGGCGACGATCGAACGGGCCGAGGTTCTGGTCACCTCGCCGGGCCGCAACTTCGTCACGCTGCGCATCACCACCTCGGACGGCGTGACCGGTCTCGGCGACGCCACGCTCAACGGGCGTGAGCTGGCCGTCGCCTCCTACCTGGAGGATCACCTCGCGCCACTGCTGATCGGCCGCGACCCCGCGCGCATCGAGGACACCTGGCAATACCTCTACAAGGGTGCCTATTGGCGGCGTGGCCCGGTCACGATGACCGCGATCGCGGCCGTGGACGTGGCGCTCTGGGACATCAAGGGCAAGGTCGCCGGGCTGCCGGTCTACCAGCTGCTCGGCGGGCGCTCCCGGGACGGCGTGCTGGTCTACGGCCACGCCAGCGGCACCGACGTCGAGGAGCTGCTCGACGACGTGGCCCGCTATCAGGAGCAGGGCTTCCACGCCATCCGCGCGCAGGCCGCGGTGCCCGGGCTGAGCGGCAGTTACGGCGTGCGCAAGGGGCAGCTCTACGAGCCCGCGGCCACGCACCTGCCGGACGAGCAGGCCTGGAGCACCGAGGCGTACCTCGACTTCGCGCCCGGCTACCTGGCCGAGGTGCGCGAGCGGTTCGGGTTCGGCTTCCATCTGCTGCACGACGTGCACCACCGGCTCACCCCGATCGAGGCGGCGCGCTTCGGGAAGAGCGTGGAGGAGCTGCGGCTGTTCTGGATGGAGGACCCGACGCCGGCCGAGAATCAGGAGGCGTTCCGGCTGATCCGGCAGCACACCACCACGCCGATCGCGACCGGCGAGGTGCTCAACTCGATCTGGGACGTGCAGGGGCTGATCACCGAGCAGCTCATCGACTACGTGCGGACCACGGTCGTGCACGCGGGCGGCATCACGCACCTGCGCCGCATCTTCGACCTGGCCGCGCTCTACGGTGTGCGGACCGGCTCGCACGGCGCCACCGATCTGTCGCCGGTGACCGTGGCCGCGGCCGTTCACGTGGACATCTCCGTGCCGAACTTCGGCATCCAGGAGCACATGGGCCACACCGCGGAGACGTACGAGGTGTTCCGCGGCACCCCCCGTCTGGAGAGCGGCATGCTGCACCCGTCGGACGAGCCCGGTCTGGGCATGGAGTACGACGACGAGGTGGCCGCGCGCTTCCCGTACGACGCGAAGTATCTGCCGGTCGCGCGACGCCTCGACGGCTCGATGCACGACTGGTGACCCGCGCGCATCTGTCCCGGGCCACGATGACGGACACCTCTCCACCGGTTGCCCGGCACGCTGCACCCGGCCGACGACGCGGCCGAGTGAGCGGGGCGTGGTCAGTGCCGGTGTGCCGTGACGAACGCCCGGCTCGCGATCGGATGCGGTGAAATCCACGCTCGGACGCGAATGGTGACGTTAGATAGGGTAAATCTACCTACAAGGGTGTAAAAGTGACTAACTCACGTAGCTTTCGGGCCGTACCGGCGATGCTTGTCGTGTTCTCGTCTTTGTTGTTCGCCGGTGGTCCGGCGTCTGCGGCGCCCGATGCCGTCGGGCACGTGCGGGAGGGCGTGGTGGTGACCGGGACCGGTGCGGTGTTCGGAGAGCCCGATGTGCTCACCGCGAACCTCGCGGTGGAGACGAGCGCGGCCACGGTCGCGGCGGCGCTGGACGGCGCGAACGCGGCGGCGACCAGGGTGCGGGACGCGCTCGTGCGCGGCGGCGTGGCAAAAGCCGACCTGCAGACCTCGGACGTCACGGTGGCCGCGAAGGTCGGCGAGGGCAAGGACGTGACCGGCTACACCGCGGGTCAGGGGCTCACCGCGACGATCCGGGACCTGCCGGGCGCCGGGGTGCTCATGTCCGCGGCCGTCGCGGCCGGCGGCGACGCGGCGCGGCTGAACGGCGTGTCGTTCTCGATCGCGGATCCGGCGCCGCTGCTCGACCGGGCGCGGGAGAAGGCCTTCACGGACGCCCGCGGCAAGGCCGAGCTGTATGCCCGGCAGGCCGGCCGTTCGCTCGGCCGCGTGGTCCGGGTGAGTGAGGACAGCCCGGTCCTCCACGGCTCGGCCCCGAACTACGGCCTGGCCGCGGACTCGGCCGTCCCGATCGAGCCGGGCCGCCAGCAGCTGTCCGCGACCGTCACGGTCGAATGGTCCTTCCAGCCCTGAGGCGACATGTCTACGCGAGGGCGAGCTCGTACCGGTGATCCGGTCCGACCCGGGTGAAGCCCGCGCGTTCGAGGGTGCGCCGGGACGCGATGTTGCCGGCGTCGGTGTCGGCGGCGACGTGGGTGAGGCCGTGGTCGGCGGCCACGGTGACCAGGGCGGCGAGGGCCTCGGCGGCGTAGCCGTGTCCGCGCGCCGCCGGCGCGAGCCCGTAGCCCACCTCGGCGCGCCCGTCCCGGGGCCGTCCCTTGAACCCGATGCCGCCGATCGCGAGCCCGTCAGAGGTTCGCGTGATCCGGTAGTACCCGAAGGGCCGCTGCTCGCCGTGCTCGGCGGTCGCCCTGAGGAAGGCCGTGACCGCGAAGACGTCACCGTCGAACGGGAAGTCCGCGGCCCAGCTGTCGGTGTCGGCCGGGGCTCGGGCCGCGATCCGCTCCCCCTCGCCGGTGTCCACCGGGTGCAGGGTGAGGCGGTCGGTGCGTAGGACAGTCATGATCGAAGTTAAGCAGATGTGTCACCCGGGTCGGCGCCCGGCGAGGACCGCAGGGCACGCCCTAGCATGGTCTCGATGACTACTCCCGGTACGCACGACGATGATTTCCTGACCGACGAGGAACGGACGGAGGACGCGCTGCGGCTGCTGTCCGGCCCGCCGCTCCGGCTCGATGTCGCGGGCAAGCAGCTCAGCCGGGGCAGCGGCGTCTACGCCTGGTGGGCGGCGCCCTCGGTTCTGCCCGATCTGCCGGGTCCGGCGAACGAGAAGGACCCGTCGCTGCGGCTGCTGTACGTCGGCCGGGCCGGCAACCTGCGCGGCCGGATCCTGCGCAACCACCTGCGGCGTTCCGGCAGCTCGACGCTGCGCCGCACGCTGGCCGGGCTGCTCCTGGCCGACGGCTACCGCACGATGTGGACCGACCGCGTCGTCCTGGTGCCGGAGCACGAGGTGCGGCTGACCGCGTGGATGCACACGCACCTGCGCCTGACCTGGGCCGAGGATCCGGATCCGGAGCCGGTCGAGGCCGAGCTGGTCTGGCGCCTGCACCCACCGCTGAACGTGCACGGCGTCAGCCCCGAGCACCTCCAGCCGGCCGTCCTCGCCGCGAAGGAGGCCTACAACGCCTCCAGCCACCCCGCCGAGCCCACACCGGCGCCGTAGCCGGTCAGCCCGGTCACGGGCAACCGGCCGGGGGCTCGTGGCCGGCGGCGGCCTCCGCGGGGACCAGGATCCGGTAGACCGCGCCGAGGGCGGCGGACGGATCGAGCGGCCGACGTTGCGCACCCAGGCGCGCAGCCCCTGCCGTGCCCGGTCGGCGGCGTCCTCGTCCGCATGTGACATTGAAGAATGTGGGGACATCGACGGCAATGGGCCGATCTCTCATCCGGTTCACATGCGAACGTGATGTCATGCGGGCACCATGACCGCCCGCATCCTCGTCGTCGACGACGCGCCGAACCTGGTGGACCTGCTGCGTACCGTGCTGGAGTTCCACGGTTTCGCCGTGCACGCGGCGACGACCGCGGCCGGCGCGGTCGACGCGGCCACGACGCACCGGCCCGACCTGATCCTGCTGGACGTGATGCTGCCGGACGGCGACGGCATGGACGTGTGCCGGCGGCTGCGCGCGGCCGGGTCGGACGCCGCGATCGTGTTCCTGACCGCGCGGGACGCCCGGGCGGACGAGGTCGCCGGTCTGGCCTACGGCGGCGACGACTGGATCACGAAGCCGTTCGACATGGACGTGCTGCTGGCCCGGGTCCGCGCGGTGCTGCGCCGCACCCGGACCGCGCCACCGGAGCCGGACCGGGCGCTGCGCTACGCCGATCTGGAGCTGAACCGGGACACGCTCGAGGTGCGCCGCGCCGGGCGGGCCGTGGCGCTGTCCCCGACCGAGCTGCGGCTGCTGCGCTTCTTCCTGGAGAATCCGGGCCGGGTGCTGTCCCGGGCGCAGATCTATCGCGCGGTCTGGGAGTACGACCTGGGCGCAGGCTCGAACGTGGTCGACACCTACGTCGGCTATCTGCGGCGCAAGCTGGATCCGCTCGGGCCGCCGCTGCTGGTCACGCACCGCGGATTCGGCTACGCGTTACGGGCGGCCCGGCCGTGACGCTGCGCCGGTCGCTGCTGCTGGCGATGACCGGGCTGACCGCGCTCGGCCTGCTGATCGTGACCGGCACGGCCGCGGTGATGCTGCGCTCCTACCTGATCGACCGCACCGACGACCAGCTGCTGGCCGCGGTGGAGCTGGCCCGGCATCGCTACCGGCTGGACGTGCTCCCGCCGGAGCAGCGCCCGCGGACCGTCCAGGAGATCGTCTCGGTCACGGAATATCTGATCGAGGTCCGCGGCGACCGGATCGGCACGCTGCGGATGGTGGGGACGGTCCCGCTGCCGACTCGCCCGCTGCTCGACCGCGCCGACCTGGACGCGACCGGCCCGCAGAACGTCGACGGGTTCCGGGCGGTGGTGGTGCGGGACCGGGGGCTGACGATCCTGGTCGCGCTGCCGCTGGACCGGGCCGGTGACACCGTGGGGCGGCTGGTCGCGATCGCGGCGGTCACGTCGCTGGTGGCGCTGGCCGTGCTGACCGCGTTCGCCCGGTGGCTGCTGATCCGTCGGCTGCGCCCGCTGAACGAGATCGCCGCGGCCGCCACCGCGCTGGCCGACGGTCACCTCGACCGGCGCGTCCCGGAGCCGCCGCACGGGCCGCTGACCGAGGTGGGGCGGTTGACCGGCGCGGTCAACGGCATGCTGTCCCGGATCCAGGCGGCGCTGGCCGCGCGGGAGCGTTCGGAGCGGCGGGTGCGGGACTTCGTCGCGGACGCGTCACACGAGCTGCGCACGCCGGTGACCGCGGTCCGCGGCTATCTGCAGCTGATCCGTACCGGCGTGGTCGATCTGAACGACCGGCCGGACGTGCTGCACCGGCTGGAGCAGGAGGCGAACCGGATGAGCGCGATGGTCTCGTCGCTGCTCTACCTGGCCCGGCTGGACGCGGAGCCGCCCGTTCGGCGCGGCCCGGTCGACGTGGCCGCGCTGGCCCGGGACGCGGTCGCGGACGCGGGCGCGCTGGACCAGGACCGGCCGCTGACCGTGGACGCGCCGGAGCGCTGCGTGGTCAGCGGCGACGAGGATCCGCTGCGCCGGGTGCTGGCGAACCTGCTCGGGAACGTGCGCGTGCACACGCCACCGGGCACGGCCGCGCGGGTCACGGTCACGGACGAGGCGGCCCGGGTGCGGGTCGCGGTCACCGACGACGGGCCGGGCCTGGACGCGGACGCGGCCGCGCACGCGTTCGACCGGTTCTGGCGAGGCGGCACCGCGCGTTCCGCGGGCGACGGCGCCGGGCTGGGGCTGGCGATCGTGGCCGAGGTGGTGCGCGCGCACGGCGGCGACATCGGCGTCGACGGCGCCACCGTCTGGTTCACGCTGCCGCGCTGATCTCCTAACCGACTCTCATCCTTTTCGCATCGGTCCGGCATGCCCGGCTGGTGGCATGTCGCGGTGCCTGGAAAACCTTTGCGGACCGTGCTCGCGGTCGTGGGCGTGGCGGCGCTGGCCGTGCCGGTCGCGGCCGACCGAGCCGCGGTCGCGCTGGCCGAGAACCGGCTGGCCGCGCGGCTGAGCTGCGCGGCCGGGATCACCGGTGACGTGGACGTGACGATCCACGGCTTCCCGTTCCTGACCCAGCTGGCGCGTGGCACGGTAGGCGACGTCCGCCTGCACGCGCAGACCGTGACCGTGCGTGACGTGACGCTGAGCGACGTCGACGTGCGGGCGCGCGGGCTGCGCGGCACGTCCGCGGACACGCTGACCGCGAGCGCGGTGCTGCCCTACGCGGGCCTGCCCGGGACGGCCGGTGCCGCTTTCGCCGGTGCGCGGCTCGGCGGAGACAGCGACCGGCTCACGATCACCACGTCGGTGCCGGTCCGGGGCGTCACCATGCCCGTCACCGTGTACGCGGACCTGGCCGTCGACGGGAACCAGCTGACGATCACGCCGGGCGAGGTCGAGCTGACCGGTCTCGGCCTGCGCGTGCCCGCGTCCCGGTTGCCGGACGGCCTGGCCGGGGCGCGCACGGTCCCGCTGCCCGCGCTCCCGGTCGGCTTCACCTATCTGCGGATCTCCGCGACCGTCGGCGGCCTGCGTCTCGTGGTCGCCGGCACCGGCATCGATCTCGGCCCCGGCGCCGACCAGAAGATCACAAACGACACCTGTGGGGGTACGGACGGATGAGCACGATCGAGAGCGGCGCGATGCACCGGGTGATGACCCGGTGCGGGCGCTTCACCACCCGCCACCCGTGGCCGGTGATCGCCGCGTGGCTGCTGCTCGCCGTGACCGTCGCCGCGCTCGTGCTGGCGTTCGGGCGGCCGGTCGACGAGGACGCCACGCTGCCCGGTAGCGCCGGCCAGCACGGCCGCGACCTGCTGGAGGCGCACTTCGACGGCGCCGGGAACGCGAACGGCCAGGTCATCCTGCGCTCGTCCGGCCCGCGCCTGGACGAGCCGGCCACCGCCGCCGAGATCGCGCGGACCACGGCCCGGATCGGCGACGTCACGCACGTCGCCTCGGTCGGCGAGCCGGTGCTCGGCACGGACGGCCGCACCGGCTACGTCGACGTGACGCTGGACGTCGGCCCGCAGGAGCTGACCCGGGAGATGACCGACGAGGTGCTGGACGCGGCCGAGACGCCCGGCCTGGAGACGCTGCCCGGCGGCGCGCTGTCCCGGGCGGGGAACGGCACCGGGCACAGCGAGGCGATCGGCGTGGTGGTCGCGCTGGCCGTGCTCGTGGTCGCGTTCGGCGGCCTGGTCGCGGCCACGCTGCCGCTGGTCACCGCCGTCATCGTGCTGGTCATCGGGATCGGCGCGATCGGCCTGGCCGGCCACCTGACCGGCATACCGTCGGTGGCGACGACGCTCGGCACGATGATCGGGCTCGGCGTCGGCATCGACTACGCGCTGTTCCTGATCACCCGGTACCGATCGCTGCTGGCCCGCGGCCACGACGTCCGGCACGCGGTGGTGGGGACGGTGGCGTCGTCCGGTAGTGCGGTCGTCTTCGCCGGCGCGACCGTGGTGGTGGCGCTGTGCGGGCTGGGCGTGGCCGGCGTACCCATCCTGACCACGCTCGGCTGGACGTCCGGTCTGGTCGTGCTGGTCGCTGTCGCGTCCGCCACCACGCTGCTGCCTGCGCTGCTCACGCTGCTCGGCCCCCGCATCGACGCGCTGCCGGTGCGCTCGGCCCGGCCTGGCCGCCCGTCCGCGTGGGGCCGGCTGGCCGACCGGGTGATCCGCCGCCCCTGGCGGTACGCGCTGTCCAGCGGCCTGCTGCTGCTCGTGTTGGCCGCGCCGACGCTGGCGATGACGCTCGGCCAGACCGATGCCGGTGACCGGTCCGCCGACTCGGCCGAGCGCGCCGGGTACGACGCGATGGCGGCGGCGTTCGGCCCCGGCATCAACGGCCCGCTCACCCTGGTCGCCGAGCTGCGCCCCGCGGCCACCGGCCCAGGCGATCCCCGGCTCGCGGCGTTGACCGGCGCAGCCGCGAAGGTGCCCGGCGTGGCCCGGGCACACCCCGCCCGTCTCGCCCCGGACGGCGCGGTCGCGTCCGTGCGCGTCATCCCGGACACCGCACCGTCCGACCCGGACACCCTGGACACCGCCGGCCGGCTCGCCGCGCTCGACGTGACCGGCGCGGAGGTGTCGGTCACCGGGCAGACCGCGGTCCGCGGCGAGCTGGCCACCCGGGTCGGCGACCGGATGCCGCTGGTGATCGTGGTCGTGGTGCTGCTCAGCGGCCTACTGGTGCTGGTCGCGTTCCGGGCGCCGGTGGTCGCGGCGAAGGCGGCGCTGATGAACCTGCTCTCGGTGGCCGCGGCCTACGGCGCGCTGACCGCGGTGTTCCAGTGGGGGTGGGGCGCGCGGCTGATCGGGCTGGACGGCCCGGTGCCGATCGAGGCGTACGTACCGATGATGCTGTTCGCCCTGCTCTTCGGCCTGTCCATGGACTACGAGGTCTTCCTGCTCACCGCGGTCCGCGAGTCCTGGGACCGGACCCGGGACAACCGCCGCGCGGTCCGGGACGGGCTGGCCGAGACCGGCGTGGTGATCACGTCGGCCGCGCTCATCATGGTGTGCGTCTTCGCCAGCTTCGTGCTCAGCGACGAACCGGTGATCAAGATGATGGGCCTCGGCCTGGCCGTGGCGATCGCGGTCGACGCGACCGTGATCCGCGGCCTGCTGGTACCGGCCGTGATGACGCTGCTCGGCGACGCGAACTGGTGGACACCCCGCCGCCGGTCCGCGCCCGTCATGTCCGAGCGGGCGGGCTGATCAGAGCGGAGTCCCGGGGGTGACTCGTGAGCCCCCGGGTCTGAATCGCCGAAATCCCAGACGAGAGCACCTGACGCGCCGCTTTCCGTCCTGTTTGGCCACACTTTCGCACGTGCCGGGAAAAAGTTGAATCCCGTGGATCGAAAGATATAGACGTACTGACGGAAGTACTTCAGGATGTTCACAGCCCTGACTCACACCCGTAACCGGGGAGCGCAGATGAGACGTCTGTCCGTGGCCGCCCTGATCGCTACCGCACTGGTGGCGACGCCGACACCGGCGTTCGCCGTCGACCCGCCGCCGCAGGAGCCGGGGGTGACGCTCCGGACCTATGACATCGGGGTGCCGCTCAGCAAGGTCTGCGAGCTCAAGCCCGGGCAGACGCCCAACGTGGACAAACTGATGCCCACGATCGACTGGTCCACCGACGCCGACTTCGGGCTCGCGTCCAACTTCGTCACGCACGCGATCGCGAACCTGACCGCGCCCTCGGCCGGCGCCTACACGTTCCGGTTGATCAGCGACGACGGCTCGAAGCTGTTCATCGACGACAAGCTCGTCATCGACCACGACGGGCTGCACGGCGTCGATCCGCCGAAGGAGGGCACGGTCGACCTGACGGCGGGCGTGCACGCGCTCCGGATCGAGCACTTCGAGCGGGACGGCGGGCAGGAGCTGCGGCTCGCCTGGCGGACCCCCGGCGCCGGTGACTTCGCGCCCGTGCCGAACAGCGCGCTGACCACGGACGCGGGCGTGGTGCGGGTGACCGCGCCGGGCCGCAAGGAGTGCGTCTCCGGCACGGACACGCCCGGTGACGGCCTGCCGCTGGCCGGGGTCAACCCCGGTTACACGCTCACCGACCTGCGCCCGCCGGGCTTCGAGCCGCAGGTCAGCGGCATCGCGTGGCGACCGGACAAGAAGATGGTGATCACCACCTGGGGTGACTCGGACAAGGTCGCGGGCGAGGTCTACCTGGTCGAGAACGTGACCGGCAAGACCGGCCCGGGCAGCGTGAAGTACAAGAAGATCGCCGACGGGCTCAAGGAGCCGATGGGCGTGGCCGTGGTCGACGGCATGGTCTACGTGTCGCAGAAGCACGAGCTGACCGAGCTGCGCGACACGAATAAGGACGACATCCTGGACACCCGGCGGACCGTGGCCACGTGGCCGTTCGGCGGGAACTTCCACGAGTTCGCGTTCGGCCTGCTGTACCGGAACGGGAAGTTCTACCTCAACCTCTCCGTGTCGATCAACTACGGCGGCGCGACCACGGACCCGCAGCCGGTCGGCGGGCGCGGCACGCACATCGTGGTCGACCGCAGGAGCGGCGAGGTCACCACTGTGGCCGGCGGGCTGCGCACGCCGAACGGCATCGGCTGGGGGCCGAACAACTCCATCTACGTGACCGACAACCAGGGTGGCTGGCTGCCGTCGTCGAAGCTGATCAAGATTCAGAACGGCGCGTTCTACAACCACTACACGAACCCGGACGGCCCGTTCGACGCGAAGGCGCCGACCCGCCCGGTGCTGTGGATACCGCAGAACCAGATCGGCAACTCGCCGAGCACGCCGGTGCTGCTGGACTCCGGGACGTACCGTGGCCAGCTCTTGATCGGTGATGTCACCTACGGTGGACTGCAGCGGGCCGCGCTGGAGACGGTCAACGGCGTGGAGCAGGGCGCGATCTTCCGGCACACGCAGGGCCTCGAGGCCGGCATCAACCGCGTGTCGGTCGGCCCGGACGGCGCGATCTACGTCGGCGGGCTGGGCGCGGACGGCAACTGGGGCCAGGAGGGCAAGCTCCGCTTCGGCCTGCAGAAGCTCACGCCGAACAACGTGTCGGTCTTCGACATGAAGACGATGAAGGCGGTCGAGGGCGGCTTCAAGATCGAGTACACCGAGCCGCTGTCCGACGCCACGATCGCGAAGCTGCCCACGGCGTACCAGCTGGAGCAGTGGCGCTACGTGCCGACCGAGCAGTACGGCGGGCCCGAGGTCGACACGGAGACGCTGCCCGTGACCGCGGCGAAGGTCTCCTCCGACCGGAAGACCGTCACGCTGACCGTGCCCGGCCTGCGCCGCGACCGCGTCGTCCACCTGCGCTCGCCGCGTCCCTTCGCGGCCCGCGACGGCGAGACGCTGTGGAGCACCGAGGCGTGGTACACGATGAACGAGCTGCCCGGAAAGAAGGCGCAGCAGGTCTTCTACGAGGCCGAGGAGGGCAACCGCGAGGGCGGCGCGTCGCTGGCGACCGACCATCGTGGATACTCCGGCGTCGGTTTCGCGGCGGGCTTCGGCAAGCTCAACGCGTCCACCACCATGCACGTCAACGTGGACAGGGCCGGCGACTACGCGGTCGGGCTGCGCTACTCCAACGGGCCCGACCCGTTCAGCGGCACCAAGACGGTCAGCGTCCACGTCAACGGGCGCAAGGTGAAGCAGGTGTCGCTTCCGTCCACGGTCACGTGGGAGGAATGGGCGACCGTCACCGAGAAACTCAACCTGCGCAAGGGCGCGAACACCATCCAGTACCGGGTGGACGCACTGGACACCGGCCACGTCAACCTCGACCTGATCAGCGTCCGCGAGTGGGGCAAGCGCATCACGCTCTTCGACGGCGGTTCGCTGGACGACTGGCTGCACACCGACGGGCGACGTGCGCAGTGGCCTCTGGTGGGGGACAAGGCGACCGAGGTGTGCTGCGGTGACCTGCGGACAAA
Organism: Catenuloplanes nepalensis; assembly: GCF_030811575.1. Lineage (GTDB taxonomy): Bacteria > Actinomycetota > Actinomycetes > Mycobacteriales > Micromonosporaceae > Catenuloplanes > Catenuloplanes nepalensis. The sequence continues at coordinate 3,018,006 of NZ_JAUSRA010000001.1, forward strand.
GGACGCCTACGGCGACTACAAGCTGCACGTCGAGTTCAAGGTGCCGCTGCTCCCGCCGGACGTCACCGGCCAGAACCGCGGCAACAGCGGCGTCTACCAGCAGGAACGCTACGAGATCCAGATCCTCGACTCGTTCGGCGACCCCACGCTGAACAACAACGAGGCCGGCTCGATCTACCTGCACAAGGCGCCGGACGTGAACGCGGCCACCGCCCCGGAGACGTGGCAGACCTACGACATCACGTTCCGCGCGGCCCGCTACGACGCGGCCGGCGTCAAGACCGAGAACGCCCGGGTCACCCTCGTCTGGAACGGCAAGAAGGTCCACGACAACGTGGCCATCCCGGCCGGCACCGGCGGCAACATCCCGGAGGGCCCGTCCACCGGCGCCATCCGCCTCCAGGACCACGGCAACAAGGTCCAGTACCGCAACATCTGGATCGAACCGGTCCTGTAAGTGCTTTCCACGGGGCCCCGGCGGCATCTGCCGCCGGGGCCCTTCCCATGAGGGTTATTCAGCGCGCTGCCCCCGACGGCGCTGGCCTGCGGCAACGCGGCGTGAGGTCGCCGCGCTGAATAAGCCTCCATGAAGGTTATTCAGCGCGCTGCCCCCGACGGCGCTGGCCTGCCAAGGGCGCTTCCTTAGCGGCAAGATCCAGCCAAGATGATCTACATTCCCGCAGGTCGGCGAGGCATCGGGCGCCCAAAGGAAGCGCCATTGCGCTGGCCTGCGGCAACGCGGCGTGAGGTCGCCGCGCTGAATAAGCCTCCATGAGAGTTATTCAGCGCGCTGCCCCCCGACGGCGCTGGCCTGCGGCAACGCGGCGTGAGGTCGCCGCGCTGAATAAGCCTCCGGGGGTATTCAGCGCGTTGCGCGCCGACAGCGCTGGGCTGCGGCGATGCGGCGTCGGCTCGCGCCGCTGAATAAGCCTCCATGAGGCTTATTCAGGGTCGCCCTCGTCAGGCGGCCCGGCCTGCGGCAACGCGGCGTTGGCTCGCCGCCCTGAATAAGCCTCCCTGTCCCGATTTTCCCGCTTCCGGCTTGGCCGCTTTCCGAGTGCTCCCGCGGGCCGCGGTTCCCTGGCACTCAATTACAGAAACCCGGCGCCGTCACCCGGAAACCGCACGCCTCTGAAACCGCGACCGCGGCATCCGCCACATTCGACCGCAACCCGGCCGGCTGATCGTCGCGCCGGGTCATTCGTCGGGAGAGGACCTCTCGCGAACCGCGGTTGGCAGGATCCGCCCAGCGAATTCGCAGTCCGGCCGTGCGGAATCGCGGCCGATGAGGCCTATTCAGCGCGGCGAAGTGACGCCGCGTTACCGCAGGTAAGGCGGTCGGTGCGCACGCCCCCGCCCTCACCGAGGCCGGCGATGACCTGCGCACCCTCGGAGACCTCGGCTACGAAGGCCTGGCCGACACGGTCACGGTCGCGTTCAAGAGACCGAAGAACGGCGGACTGCTGCTGGTCCAGCAGCAGTTCAACAAGGCCACAACAGCCTGCGCGCCGTCGGTGAACGCGGAAACGCCCTGCTCAAGATAACCTTCCGAGCCCTACGCAGAGGCTTATTCAGCGGGCAAGCCGAAGCCGCATCGCCGCAGGCCAGGGCCGTCAGCGCGTAACGTGCTGAACAACCCTCGCAACATCGCCTCAACCCATGGCGGATCGGGAAAATCGTCGCCGCCGCACTGGTCATCCTCCACACAGAGCACGGACGCACCACATAACCACCGTCAGTCGTCAATTCCTGGTCGGACACCCTCATTGATCGCGAAATGCTTCTTCGCAGCGCGCGGTGTGCCCAATGGCGCTTCCTGTGGGCGCCCGATGCCTCGCCGACCTGCGGGAATGTAGATCATCTTGGCTGGATTTGCCGCTAAGGAAGCGCCCTTGCGCGGTGTGCCCCTCGCGCGGGTATCTGCCGGGTGACGTCGCCCCGGAGAAGCGGAAGTGAGCCGTCCAAGGACGGCGAGCCAGGCCTTTCCCTTGGGGCGCGGCGTGGCGCCGGCGAGTGGCAGGTCGGCGCGCCGCAGACCTGACGACAGGCGTTACGGTCCGGCAGGCGGACCGCGCAGCGGGACTTCTCCCGATGCGGCGGCTGCACGACGGAGCTGCGGGCCCGTTCGAATCGCACGTGAGCCGTGCCGGGCCGGCAGCGGTGGGGACGCGGTTCGCGGACGACGGCGCCGCGAGCAAGCCGCGCGGCGCGGCGACGACGCCGGGTCTTCCTGAGCGTCCAGAGTGTCCTGCGTGGCCGCAGTTGCCTGAGCGTCCAGAAGTTCATGTGTGGCCGCCGGTGCCCGCGTCTGCTGCGTGTCGAGCAATCCTCGTCGGTCGGAAGCGGGGCTCACGTCCTGAGCGCCGGGCACTGCTGGCGTGTCCTGCGCGGGGAAGAAGTCAGGCGTGTCCTGCGTGTCCGACGCGTATGGCGCCGATGGTGGTGTGACGTGCGGCGGCACGGCGCACATTCCGGGCTGTGTTCCGGGCCCTGTTCCGAGCGGCGAGGCGGGCTGCGTTTCGGGCGGCGAGGCGGGCTGTGTTTCTGGCGGCGGGGTGGGCTGTGTCCCGGATCGCGGGGTGGGCTGTGGAGCTTGTGGCGGGATCGCGCGGTGAACGCCGTCCACCACTGCGGCCGCTTCGGCGTATGAACAGCCGCGCAGCTCGCGCAGGCGATGGATGTGGCCGTGACGCTTTCCCCAGGCGCGGTGCCGTTGATGCTCCCGGCGGAACTCTTCACCAGCGGCAGAATAGTGACGAGACGCGGTCCGGTCCCGCATCCCGGCCAATTCCGTCCTCGTGAACAACTGCAACTGTCGCACGAGAACAGCATTTCATAAGGCGACCGTCATCGCTGCCCCGAAGCGCGGTAATTTCCCTGAAGAGATGCGCTATTTGCAACATAGGGCCTCTGCGTCATCTGGTGCGATTCCATCGGCGTGTCACCTGCGCCCATGTGGACGATGGCCGGGAAGTCGGCACCATGGAGGCCTATTCAGCGCCGCCCTCGTCAGCCCGCGCGGCCTGCGGCAACACGGTACCGGTTCGCTGCGCTGAATAAGCCTCATGGGCTGGAGAAACGGAATACGGAAGGACCCGGTGAGCTGAAAAATCGGTCACGAAAGGCGATCACTGCAACGTAGAGGCTTAGTGACTGGATAGGTGGCTGATTTGGGCACGCGGCGGCCCCGGGCCACGTGACGGGCCGGTGGTGGTTGCCGGTCAGGCCGGGGTGGGGATCCAGGGGTTGCCGGTGGTGGCCTGGATGAGGGCGTCGAGGGTGTCGATGCCTTGCCGGGCGGCGGTGGCGGTGTAGCTGCGGATCGCGGCGAAGTGTTCGGCGCCGGTCGTGGTGCGCATGCTGCCGGAGACCTTGACACGTAGTTTCGGCATACGGATCGTCTGCTCCGCCCGGTTGTTGTCAAACGGGACGGCGGGGTCGGTGACGAAGCGCAGGTAGTCGTCGCGGCGGTTGCGGAGCCGGACGAACAGGGCGTGGTATTTGCGTTCGAGTTTGCTGGCCCGCGTGGCGGTGGCCGCGACGCCGAGGACGACTGCGCTGTGCAGGACGTGCTGGTAGAAGGCGAGCTTCTCCGGGTCGGGGATCCGCTCGGTGGCGTCGGCGGTGAGCCGGTTCAGCCGGCGCAGCGCGGTGGCCGCCTGCTCGGCGTGCTCGGCGACCGGACCGGTAGCGGTGTCGGTGACGTAGATCAGCTCACGCAACGCGTGCGCGTTGCACAGGGCGTGGCTCATGTGCGTGTAGGTGTCGTACGGCGCCCACGCGTCGTGCACCGCGACCCCGGTGAACGTCGGCAGCACCCCGATCGCGTCCATCGCTTTCGTGCCGCGTGTGGTGTGCACCGCGAGGAGCACATCCGTGGGAGTGGACGCCGAGTGCAGCCACGCCAGGCGGCCGGCGACCCGCATCCCGGTCTCGTCGAAATTCGCGACCGGTGCGTTGATGATCCGCCCAGCGATCACCGGTAACACCGTGTCGATGATGCCCAGCGCGGTGCGTTTCACCCAGCCGGCCACCGTGCCGGCGGCGACCGGCGCCCCGAACAGGTCCTTGAGCGCGGCGGCGGTCCGCGACACCGACAGGAACTGCCCGTGCAGCAGATACACCCCGATCCCGGCCAGCCGAGGCCCGTACACCATCGGTGCCGTCGCTTCCGGTGGTGCGGGCGCGGTGGTGTGGTGCCCACACCGGCATTTGACGGTGATCATCTGATGCTCGGTCACCTGCGGTGTCACCGGTGGCACATCGACCACCTGCCGCCAGAACATATCGACCTCGTCCGCGCCGGCCAGGCTATCCCCGCACCCGCCGCACACCGCGGGCACGTGCCGGACCACATCCGCATCCGCGAAGCGTTGCAAAGTGACCCCGTCTTGGCCTTTCGGCCGTCCCGGACCCTGACCCGACCGCGGCCGCAACGACTTCGGCGACGGCTTCGCCAACCCGTCCGACGAGGGAGGCTTCGACGAGTTCGACGACGACTGCTTCAACCGAGCCTCAAGCTCCGCGATCCGGCCCATCGCCTGCTCCAGCCGAGCCGTCACGTCCGCCACCATCGCCCGCAACACCACGTTCTCCGCAAGGAGATCGTCATACGACGGCGACGGCAGGTCAGACACGACCCATGAACCTACCAGCCTCTACATCGGACCTCGCTGCCGCCCGGACTACCTATCCAGTTACGAGGCTTATTCAGTGCCGCCCTCTTCAGTCCGCGCGGCCTGCGGCAACGCGGTGCCGGTTCGCTGCGCTGAATAGGCCTCGTAGTGTCGTATTCTCCTCAACCGCTCGACAGAATTCGGAAAGGGTGTCCAGCGGGGCTCAGGCCCGTGCCTGGAGGCGCTGGCGGAGGTCGGCGAGGATCGCGTCGTAACGGGTTGGCGGCAGCATGATGTCGTGGCGGTAGACGGCGACGGCCAGGCCCGGGGTGTTGTGGTGGATCGGGGTCTGGAGGCGGGAGCCGTCGGTCAGATGGAGCCAGATGGCGTGCCGGGCGCCCTCGCCACCGAGCACCACGCCGGGGGCGCTGATGAACATGCCGATGCGGGACCACTCGACGGTGTGCGTCCTCAGCAGTCGCCGGATGCGCACGCCGGACGGGCTCACATAGAGGCCGATGGCGGCCAGCCGTCCGGCGATCGTGAGCCACAGGCCCATGAAGGGGTAGACGATCAGCGCGGCCGGGCTGAAGGTGGGGCCGGTGACCAGCCTGACCGTGATGAAGGTCAGCATCGCCGTGCCGAAGCCGACCAACGCCATCGGCATGACTTTCCCGGTCGCCACGACCCCCGCTATCCGCGTCCATCGTCTCATCGCGTCATGATCGCAGGATGTCCACATCGTATCGAGGGCCGTTCGTCGGAGTCAGCGCCGTCGTGGTGCGCGGCGGTGCGATCCTGCTCGGCCGGCGGCGGGGCGCACACGGGCCCGGGACCTGGGCGTTCCCCGGTGGGAAGGTCGATGCCGGCGAGGACCCGGCCGCAACCGTCGCGCGGGAGCTGCACGAGGAGACCGGCCTGCGGGCCGGCCGGATCGCCGAGATCGCCTGGACCAGCGACCTTTTCCCGGAGAGCGGCCTGCACTACGTGACGCTGCACCACCTGGTCGAGGCGGCCGGCGAGCCCGAGGTCCGCGAGCCGGACAAGGCCGACGAGTGGCGCTGGTGGCCCGACCTCGACCACCTGCCGTCACCGCTGTTCGCCCCGGCCGCCGCCCTCTGGGCGACCGGCTGGCGCCCATGACCACGGACCAGCACGCCGACCACGTGGACTGAGCAGATAGTCCACTGGTTGCGGCGTCTCCGAGCGTGGGTGATCAGTCAGCGGCGCTGTCCACGCTATCCACTGAGCTTTCAGAGTCGAGGTTCGAGCGGCGCTGGCCGTCCGGGCGCTGCACGCCCGAAATTTCGGGTTATCGGGGTTCGTCGCCGCGGAGCGACGCTCACCCTGACGGCGAAGGCTCAGTAAAGCAGATAGTCCACTGGTTGCGGCGTCGGCGAGCAGTCAGCGGCGTGCCGGCAGATGCTCCGCATAACGTTTTGTCAGCCGTGTCGGTGCCGCCGGGCGCTCGGTGGGGGAAATATCGGTCGTATCGCCGTCGGGGCGGGTGATCGGTCGGCGGTATGTCGGTCGTAGCGGCGTTGCCGGGTGGCCGGAGGTGGTTGTCGATCATGCCGACGCAGACGTGCGTGGGAACCGGCGGCGTGTCAGGGGCAGTGCCGCCGGGTGATCAGGTGGGCATCCCAGCGGCGTGTCAGGGGCGGCGGCGCTGGTGGGACATCCACTGCCAGATGCGGGTGCCGTCGATGCTCGGGTCGTTGCGGGCGACGTAGATCCAGGACCAGTGGCCGTTGAAGCGGTAGCCGTTCCAGACGACCTGGTCGTAGAGGGTGCGCCGGGAGCCGGGGATCAGGTCGGCGGCGTGCACGGTGTTCGGCACCGGCGGGACCGTGGGGTCGTCCATCGAGGTGACCAGCCACGTGGGGGTGGTGATCGCGGTCAGCTCCGCGTCCGGGATCAGTGGCGGCGCGCCGGTGCCGCCGAGGGGCATGACCACACCGCAGATCGGGACGGAGGAGGCGAAGAGGTCGCGATAGACCGTGGTCATCTTGAGGCTCATGTAGCCGCCGTTGCTGGCGCCGACGACGTGGAGGCGGGAGCGGTCGACCGGGTGCAGGCGGGCGACCTCGTCAACGATCTCGCGGATCAGCGGCGCGAACCGGTCGCCGTCCTCCATCCAGAACGATGTGCTCTGCGGCGCCACCACGTACGCGCCGGAGAAGATCTTCTGGGCTTCGGGCGTGGCGAAGCCGAGCGCGCCGCGGTTCGCGCGCAGCTGGGTCTCGTTGTCGTAGTAGCCGTCCGGCAGGGACGCGCCCTCGCCGCCGCCGTGCAGCCACACGATCAGCGGCCGGGGCCCGGGGCGGCCGGGGGAGTAGAGCCGGTACTTCATGCCGGACCCGGACTCGTGGTGGGTGAACGCGTCCACCTCCGGGTCGGCGAGCCGGCCCTGCGTGAAGCCCGTGAACGTGACCGGCCGGCCGCGCCGCAGCCGGACCGGCGCGAGCTGCGTGATCGTGTACGTCAGGTTGAGCCGGACGTTCCGCCCGCGGTCGAGCACGTAGCCGAGCGTGTTGCCGCCGGGCAGGCCCTCGCCGTGCGCGAGGGTGAGCACGATGTCGCCGTGCCGGTCGAGCCGGACCTCGGTGACGGTGCGGTCCAGGTCGTAGAGCCCGGCCGTGTTCGGCAGCGGGCTGGTCGCGGTCGCGTGCACGCCGAACGTGCCGGTCGTGAGGCTCGCCGGGTCGATCGGCCCGAACCGGCCGGTGCCGAGCGTGACGGAGACGACCTGCTCGCCGCCGTCGAGCGTCCGCGCGTCGAGCCGGAACCGCACCCGGGTGTCGTGCCCACCGGCGGTGGCGGCACCGGGCAGTGTCAGGCCGGCGGCGGCGCCCGCTCCGGCGGTCAGGACGAGACGACGGCTGATCGCGGACATGCGGAACTCCCTCGATCGAAGCGAGGTGCGTCGATGCCCGCAAACCTATCGTGCAAGAAATCTCCCGGCAACATCCAGGAACTCTTACAGGGCCGACGAACGCTGTGGTGCCAGGATCACCACGCTCAGGAAGCCCGACAGCATCGGCGAACGCCGTGGAGCCGGGATCGTGCTGGTGCCGGGATCGTGGTGGTGCCGGGATCGTGGAGGCGCGACCGTGGTGGCCGCGGCTCAGGAGGCGCGGCGGGCGCGGAGCGCGGCGAGCGCGGCGAGCGCGGCCAGCGTGAGCAGCGAGGCGGCGGCCACGGTGAGCGGCAGCGCCACGCGGAGCCGGGTCGCGGGGGTGAGGCCGTCGCGCAGCGTCACGGTCTGGACCATGGCGCCGGCCTGGAACGTGGGCAGCCGGTCGATCGTGCTGCCGTCCGCCGCGATGATCGCGCTGGTGCCGACCGTGGAGACGTTGACGACGTCGCGGCCGGTCTCGATCGCGCGGATCCGGGCGATCGCGAGCTGCTGCACGCTCTCGTCCGTGGTGCCGAAGTCTCCGTTGTTGGACTGGGCCAGGATCACCTGCGCGCCGCGTACCGGCAGGTCGGAGATCACGTCGTCGGCGGTGATGTCGAAGCAGATCGCGGAGCCGAGCCGCATCCCGGAGACATCGAGCACGCCCTCGCGGGTGCCGGGTATGTAGTCGCGGGCGATGAGTCCGATCAGGTCCGGCACGATCGCGGCGTAGAACGCGCGGTTCGGCACGTACTCCCCGAACGGCACCGGTCGCTTCTTGTCGTAGTAGTCCGACGGCGCGGACGCGCCCGGCTCCCAGGCGAGGCTGCTGTTGTAGTACTGATCGTCACGCTTGGTGATGGTGCCGAAGATCAGCGGCGCGTCCAGTGCCTCGGTGAGCTGCTGGATCCGAATCTGTCCCTCCGCGTAGCGCAGCGGGTCGATGTCCGCGCCGTCCTCCGGCCAGACCACCACGTCGATGTCCCGGCCGAGCAGCGGCGCCGTGGCGAGCTCCTGTGCGGCCAGTAGGTCACCGCGCGACTTCTTCGTGAAGTACCCGGCCGGCCCGTTGCCCTGCACCGCGGCCACGGTGATCTCCCCGGTCGCCGGCACGTGCGCGATCGGCACCAGCGCGAGCGCGAGCACCGCGAACGCCCAGCCGGCCAGCGCGGGCAGCGGCAGCGCGCGCACGCCGGCGGCCAGGCGCCCACGATGCACGAAGCCCGCGCCGCGCGGGCCCGATGCGCCCGCCGAACGTGTCGACGGAGTCGGCGCGTCGCGTTCAGTCAACATGTCGTCGTCATGTGCAGTCAACATGTCAACACGTGCCGTCAACGGGTCTGGGCCATGAGCCGTCATCGTGTCCGGCATTCGTGCGGCCACCGGTCCTGACGCCTGTGCCGTGACCGCGCGCGGTGCGTGCGCGTCCGACGTCCGTGCGCCCAGGGTTCCTGCGGTGGGAGCGTCCGGGACCTGCGCCGTCACCATGTGCGGCGCGTGTGCGGTCGAGACCGGCGGGTGTGCGGCCGGGATCGGTGCGTGTGCGGCCGGTGTGTTCGGGCGGTCGTCCACCGGCCCGTCCGCATCGTCCGGGGCGTGGCCCGCGGCGGCGCGTGCGCGCCAGGAGCGGAGGGTCACGAGGGTGAGCCGGAAGGCGGCCGCGGCGATCGCCACCAGGACGAACGACAGGCCGGACGTGCCTACCCAGGAGAGCAGCGGCGCGAGCGGCCCCTCGCTGTGCGAGAACCCGACCCGCCCCCAGGAGAAGCCGTTGTACGGCCAGCGGGACGCGACCTCCTCGCGGGTCATCCACAGCCCCGCGGCCAGCAGCGGGTACAGCAGGAACGCCCCGCGTGCCCCGGCGCCGGCCAGCCGGGACGCGACCGCGATCAGGCCGCACCCGACCGCGAAGCTCGCCGCCTGCGACGCGGAGAGCGCGAACCACGGCACCGGCCCGAGATACAGCCCGCTCCACGACACGTGCACCAGGTAGAAGGCCAGCCCGGCCAGCAGCCCGATCCCGGCACCGGCGCGGAAGCGCAGCCCGTCGACGGCCGCGAGCACCAGGCCCACGCCCACCAGCGTCAGCGGCCACCAGGAAAGCCCGGGAAAGCCGAGGTCCATCACGACCCCGCCGAGCACGGCCACGACCGCGCGCCACAGCCCCCGGCGCCACCGGGACGTGGACCGCCACCCGGCAACGCGGCGCCACCCCGCCGGTCGCGGCCGCGTCCGCGCCGGTGCGGGCGCCGTGAGTTCCACCGTCATGCTGCGCGTCTCCCCAGGTCCAGCCGTCCGGCCCCCGATCAGCGGGCACGGGCGGCAACGCGCAAGTATCACAGCCGTTCCTGAGAGCGAAGATCAGTGGGGTTCCTCGCCGATCACGGCCGCGGTGACCACGGACGTCTCGCCCCGCACGTCCTGCGTGTCGACCAGCACGGCGGCACCCGCCGCCCAGCGAAGATCAGTGGGGTTCCTCGCCGATCACGGCCGCGGTGACCACGGACGTCTCGCCCCACACGTCCTGCGTGTCGACCAGCCACGGCGGCACCCGGCGCCCCATGCCGCCGGCGTCCGGCGCGCCGCCCATCATCGGCGGGATCATCGGTGGCACCCCGCCGCGCATCCCACCGGCACCGCCGCCACCGGTGGCGGCGGCCACCCCGGGTGCCGAGGCCGCCGCCGTGGAGACGACCCCGGTGGCGGGCGACGCGGCCAGCGCCGGCAGCACCGGAACCCCACCACCGAAGCGCAACCCGGCCACGCCGCCGGCACCGCCCACCGCCCGGGGAGACGCGGGCACGGACGCACCCGGCCGGGCGGCGGTCAGCGGCGGCACGATACGGGCCGCCGCCGCGGCCGTGGCGGCGAGCCCGGCCGGCATCAGCCCGCCGAACAGCGGCGCCCGCCCGGTCACCGGCGCACCGGTGACCGGATCCAGGCCGGGCGCATCCGGTACGGCCGGGTCGGCCGGCAGCCGGGACAGCGCCGCGTGCAGCGCACCCGCGACCGTCAGGTAGCGCTCCGCCAGCCCGGCCATGACCAGCACCGCCTGCCGGTGCGCCGCCGCGCCGCCGACCGGCGGCATCGTGGCCCACGCGGTGTGCAGCGCCTCCGACGCCGCGTACATCAGGTCCCGGACCTCGGCCGCCGCGGCCGCGACCGTGCCGGTGCCACCGGTCAGTTCGGTGGTCATCTGCCGGTGCCGGTCGGCGGCCGGGCCGGTCCAGGCCGTGTCCACCGGCGTGATGTCCTGCGCCAGCTCGTGCAGCGCGGCCGCGATCACCGCCCAGGTGTCCGCGGCCGCGCGCATCACGTACGGGTTCGCCGCCGCCAGCGCCCGGATCAGCTCCTCGTGCGTCCAGCGCGAGAAGTCGGTCCACAGTGGCGCGCGCACGGCTCAGACCGCCCCGAGGTAGGTGTCCGCGACCGCCCGGTCAGTCTCCCGGTATCCGGCCGCGATCGTGCCGGTCACCTCGCCGGCGAACCCGAGCGCGGCCGCGACCGCGGTGGTCAGTCCCGCCAGGGCCGTCACCATCGCGGCGTGCTGCTCCGCGAGCGCCTGCGCCTCCGCGAACGCGCCGGGCACGATCGGCTCGGCGTCGAGTGCGGCCAGCCGCTCGGCCGGGTGCCGGACCGCGTCGCGCGCGGCGGCGAGAAGGGCCGCATAAGACTCCAGTGCGCCCGGGTCGACGCGGTATCCGTGCGTGCTCACGATCTCCCCCTGGGTACGGGTCAGGCGAACAGTTCGGCGTTCTTCCGCTCCAGGTCCTGCTGGAGCACGCTGGCGTTGCTGACCTTGGTGGAGAAGCGGGTGATGACTCCCACGACGTCGCCGATCGCGGCCCGCAGCCGGGTCTCGGACTCGTTCGCGGCCGCGCCGGCGGTGCTGCCGGACGCGTACCAGGTCTCCTTGATCGGGGCCAGCGAGGCCTGGAGCTGCTCCATCGCGGCGTTCAGCGCCGCGGCCTTGGTCTGGAGGGACTGTGCGGCGCTGTCGAGCGCGCCGAACTCCACATTGATGACGTCTGCAGCCATGATCACGTACTCCTCAGAACGAAGGGTCAGTTGCCGTTGAGACGGTTGAAGATGGGGCTGGCGGCCTCGCCCTCGAGACCACCGATGTCGGAAGCGGCCTCGTCGTCGCCCGCGGTGTAGTTCGTTGCGCTGGTGCGGACGAGGCCGGACATCGTGTCCAGCTCCCGCCCGGCCGCGGTCATGCTCTCCTGCACCCGGTTGTGCACCTGCCAGAACGCGCGCGCCTGCTCACCCTGATACCGGCTGAGCTGCTCACGGAGCTCCTGCTCCAGCGCGTTCATCGCGTTGCGGACCTCCGTGGCGGAGTCCTGGAATCCGGCGACGCCCCTGGCCATCGCCGCCGCGTCGCTCTGAAAACCGTTGCCGGACATGTCAGTTCCCTTCGTCGTTGCCGGAGTGCCACGCGACCTGGATGACGGACGCGCCGCCCCTCCTGCTCACGTGGACGCCCTGCCCCGGGGGCCGGGGCACGGTCTTGACGCCGCCGAGCAGCGCGCCCTCGTCGCGCGAGCCGGACAGCAGTACGCCGGGTGTGCCGAGGTCCCGCAGCCGTTGCAGGACCGGTTCGAACATCGCCCGGGAGGCGCCGCCGGTGCGGCGGGCCACGATCAGGTGCAGGCCGATGTCCCGGGACTGCGGCAGCAGCCCGGTGAGCGCGGCCAGCGGGTTGCTCTGTTGCGTGGCGATCAGGTCGTAGTCGTCGACCACCACGAACAGTTCGGGTCCGCGCCACCAGTCCCGGCGGCGCAGCTGCTCCGCGGTCACGTCCGGGCCGGGCAGCCGGCCGCGCATCGCCCGGTCGGTCTCCGCGATCGCGGAGCGCAGCGCCGGTTCGGTGCCGGCGTAGGCGAGCAGGTGCCGGCCGGAGACCGCCTCGAGGAGCCCGCGCCGGTAGTCCGCGACCAGGATCGCGGCCTCGTCCTCGGCGTAGCGGGCCATGATGCCGTGGCAGATCAGGCGCAGCAGCCCGGTCTTGCCGGACTCGTTGTCGCCGAACACGATCAGGTGCGGGTCGGCGTCGAAGTCCAGCCGTACCGGCGCGAGGTCCTGCTCGGCCAGGCCGATCGGGATCGGCCGGCCTCCGTCGGCGGGCAGCGTGTCCGCGGGCACCAGCCGGGGCAGCAGCCGGACCGGTGGCGCCGGCGGGCCGTTCCACGCGCCGGCGACGTGCCTGACCAGCGCGGCCGGGTCGCCGTCCAGGCGGGGGAGCGCGACCAGGTAGTGCAGGCCGTCCCGGGTGAGGCCGCGGCCGGGCTGCTCCGGCACCGCGGCGGCCGCGCGACGGTCCACGGTGGAGTCGGACGGGTCACCGAGGCGCAGTTCGAGTTGGGTGCCGAGCATGTCGCGGATGGCCGGGCGCAGCTCCATCCAGCGGTTCGCGGAGAGCACGACGTGGATGCCGAAGCCGAGTCCGCGCGCCGCGATCGTCTGCACCGCCTCCTCGAGCGGCTCGAACTCCTGGCGCAGCGCGGCCCAGCCGTCGACGACCAGGAACACGTCGCCGAAGTCGCGGCCGTCCGGGGCGGGCGGCGGATCGCTCCGGAACGTGGCGGCGGAGTCGATGCCGTGCGCCCGGAACAGCGTCTCGCGCTCGGCGAGCAGCCCGGTCACCTCCGCGACCACCCGGCGGCAGCGCTCCGGGTCCTGGCGGGTGCCGACGCCGCTGACGTGCGGCAGGCCGTCCAGCGCGGCGAGCGCGCCACCGCCGAGGTCCAGCACGAAGAACTGCACCTGGCGCGGGGTGTGGGTCAGGGCAAGAGCCGACACGAGGGTACGCAGCAGCGTACTCTTCCCGCTCTGCGGCGCGCCCACCACCACGCAGTGCCCGGCGCCACCGGACAGGTCCACGCGCAGCGCGTCCCGCCGCTGTTCGAACGGCTTGTCCACGATGGCCACCGGCACGTCCAGCGTGCCTCCGTCCGCAAAGGACACCGGATCACCCGGCGCACGTCCGTCCGCGAAGGACAGCAGCTCACCCAGCGACGGTGACTCGTCCAGCGGCGGCAGCCAGATGCGGTGCGCGGCCGGCCCGTGCGCGGCCAGCCGGCCCAGCAGTGCGTCCATCGTGGACACGTCATGGGTGACGGTGCGCACCGGTGGTGCGGCCGCGGCGACCGGATCGAGCCCGAACCGCACCGGCCGGGCCGCCGCCACGGCGCCGGTTGAGCGGCCGATCAGCGGGCCGGAGACGTACGCGGCCTTGAACCGGTGCAGCGACGTGGTGTCCGCGCGCAGGTAGCCGCCGCCGGGCTCGCCGGGCAACTCGTACGCGTCCGGCACGCCGAGCACGGTGCGGCTCTCCGCGGCCGAGAACGTGCGCAGCCCGACCCGGTAGCTGAGGTGGCTGTCCAGCCCGCGCAGTCGCCCCTCCTCGAGGCGCTGCGAGGCCAGCAGCAGGTGGATGCCGAGGCTGCGCCCGAGCCGCCCGATCATCACGAACAGCTCGGTGAACTCCGGCCGGCTGGACAGCAGCTCGGAGAACTCGTCGATGATGACCAGCAGCGACGGCAGCGGGCGCAGGTCCGCACCGGCCGCGCGCGCCGCCTCGTAGTCGCGCACGGACGCGTAGTTGCCCGCGGCCCGCAGCAGTTCCTGCCGCCGGACCAGCTCGCCGCGCAGCGCGTCGCCCATCCGGTCGACCAGGCTCAGCTCCGCGGACAGGTTCGTGATCACCGCGCAGACGTGTGGCAGCCCGGTCATCCCGGTGAACGTGGCGCCGCCCTTGAAGTCGACCAGCGCCAGGTTCAGCGTCTCCGACGAGTGCGTGGCGACCAGGCCGGTGACCAGCGTGCGCAGCAGCTCGCTCTTGCCCGACCCGGTCGCGCCGATGACCAGGCCGTGCGGGCCCATGCCGCCCTCGGCCGACTCCTTCAGATCCAGCTCCACCGGCGTGCCGTCCGGGGCCAACCCGATCGGCACCCGCAGCCGGTCCCGGCCGGTGCGCGCCGGCAGCGCGCGCGGCCACGGCTCGGCCAGGCCCAGAAGATCCGGCAACGTGGCCGCGAGCGTGCGCGCGCTCTGCCCCGCCGGTGCTGCGTGGTGCCAGGGCGCGAGTCCGCGCGCGATCGCCTCCGCGCAGGCCGGGCCGAGCCGGTCCGGCACACCGACCAGCGTGGTGCGCTCCCCACCGAGGCCGAGCCGCCCGCTCGCGGCCACCACCAGCTCCAGCGCCAGCGGATCGCGCGACATCGTGCCGGTCACGTCGAACACGGTCACTCCGGCCGCACCCTCACCCGGCAGCGGGTACGCCGTCGTGTCCGCCACGATCACCACGTGCGCGCGCCCGGCAGGTGCACCCGCGCCGCGCTGGAACGGCGGCCGGCCGGCCAGGTCCGCGTCCAGCAGTTCGCCGAGCGCGGCCGCGTCCACCGCGAACATCCGGGACGGGCCGGCCGCGTCGGACCGGGACGGGTGCCCCGCGTGCGGCAGCCACTTCGCCCACGCCCACTCCCCGGCCCGGTCCGGCGCCACGCAGACCGCGATCCGCAGGTCGTCCGGGCCGTGCAGCACGGCCAGATGCGCGACCATCGCCCGCACCAGGTCCCGCGCCACGGCCGGGTCGCCGGACACGGTGACCCGGGTGAACGCGCGCAGCGACACCGCCACCGGCAGGCCGTCCACCGTGGCGTACGCGCGGATGAAGTGCCGTAACGACGTCGAGGAGACCGGGTCGAGGTCGGTCAGCGGCGCGGTCTGCGGTGCGCGCAACGCCGCGGCCGCGCGCTGCGGGCCGAGCCCGGCCCGGACCCGGCCGAACGTGGCGTCGCCGGGCCGGCGCGACCACATCAACGGCGTACCCGCGAGGTGTGGCAGTGTCTCCGGCGCGGGCAGCGCCGCCGTGCTCTCCGCGCGCTGCCGGCCGGCCGCGGCGCGCACCCGGTCCCGCAGGCCGTGCAGGTAGCGCAGGTAGTCGCGGCGCTCGTCGTTGATCTGCGCGCGCTTCGCGGCGCCGTGCCGGGACAGTCCCATCACCAGCACGCCGACGATCACGATCGCGAACAGCACGCCGAAGACGATCAGCCCGCCGCCACTGGACCGGCCGATGTAGACGAACGCCATGACGCCCATGCCGATCGTCATCGGCAGCATGAACAGCAGCTGCTGTGTCCCGCCACCGCCGCCCGCCCGGGGCAGCTCCGGCGGGGCCTGCAGCACGATCTCCGACTCCGTGGCCCGCATGACTCCACGGTGCGGCACCGCCGGGCGCGTTTCCATGGGCACTTCCACCGGTACGCCGTGGGTAATAGCGCCGTTCACCAGGGCATATCCGGGTGCCTAGCCTGCTGTCATGAGCGATCGATACGAGGTGTCGGTCCCTGAGGTGCTGCGCGTCGTGGCACAGCTCGGCGGGCTGACGTCGGACATCGGCACCACCACCGCACAACTGGCCGGACTGGCCGCGCCGATCGCCGGGTACGGGGTGATCGGCGCGACCGCCGGCGCCCGGGCCGGGCAGGCGCAGGCCGGTCTGGCGGCCGCGCTCGCGGCGCTGGAGGCCACGCTGAAGCTGCTCAACGAGCGGGTCACGAAGAGCGCGACCGCGTACGCGGACGGCGACAGAGAGATCGCCGAGGACCTCGCCCGGACCGTCGGCGACCTGCCCGTGATGGGGCGGTGACGGCGATGCGGGGCATTCCCTCGTCCGGCGCGATGGACGCGGCCGCGGGCGGGCGCGGGCCGGGCACGGCCGTGCTGCCGCTGCTGATCGGCGGCGAGCCACAGCAGATCGTGGCGCACCTGACCCAGCTGATCGGCCACGTCCAGAAGATCACCGAGCTGATGCGTAAGGTCTCCGGCACGCGCGACGCGCTCCGGCAGGCCTGGCCGGCCGGCGCGGCGTCGGACGGCGCGGCGCAGAAGCTCAAGGCCGTGCTGGACGCGTTCCAGTCGATCTCGGCGCTGGTCACCACGTTGCAGACCGAGACGCAGAACGCGGCGACCGCGATCACGATGGCGCAGCAGACCTACCGCGCGGTCGTCGGCGCGACCAACCCCACGGTGGCGAGCCTGCTCGCCCAGCCGCACGGCCACGCGGCCGCCCGCGCGCTCGCGGTCTCCGCGACGGGTTCGCTGACCGGAGCGGTGCAGGCGAGCCGGGCACGACTCGACACGATCGGGCTGGTCCGGATCGCGGCCGTGGTCGCCCAGCTGGCCACGATCGCGGACCAGCTCCGCACGCTGCTGACCAAGCCGGACTGAGGAGTCCCACCATGGAGATCGAGATGGAGCGGCTGCGCGCCGAGCTCGACGGCGCGCTCGCCCGGGTGCGGGAGAACAACGCCCGCGTCACCGCGCTGCAACGCGAGCTCGAAACCACGAGAATCAGCGGGTACGCACCGAACGGCGAGGTCGTCGCGCTGCTCACCGGCGCCGGCGAGTTCACCGAGGTGCGCATCGACCCGGACCTGCTGCGCCGCTACGACGCCGCCACGATCGGCACCCTGGTCACGGCCGCGGTCAACGACGGCCTCCGCCGCCTCGCGGCCACCAGCGCCTCCACGTTCGCACCGCTGCTGGAGGAGACGGCGTGAACGGCATGAACAGACCGGCCTGGCAGGAGGGCGTGGCGCTGCCGCCGGCGCCGATTCCTCCCGCGACCGCGGCCGGCCCGGCGGCCACACCGGCCTTTCCGGCGGCAGCGTCCGGCTTCCCGTCGACGCACGACTTCCCCGCGGCGGCTGCCGGCGGTGCCGGCTATGCGCCTGTGGCGGTGGCCGGGTCCGCGGCGGTGGCCGGGTCCGCGGCAGCGCCCGGTTTCCCTGCGGCGCCCGCTTTCCCTGTGACGGCTGCCGGCGGTGGTGGATATCCGCCTGTGACGGCGGCCGGATCCACGGCAGCGCCCGCCTCCCGCGCGGCGCCCGCATTCCCGGCGGTGGCGTCCGGCGGTGCCGGGTATCCGCCGATCGTCGCGCCGCCCCGGCATCCCGCCGCACCGCACCAACCCGGTGCCGGGCGAGCCGGTGGTGGGCAGACGGGTGCCGGCCGGCCGGTGGCCGTGCGGCGCGGTGACGGCCGGCGGCCGGCCGTGGACCTGACCGCGCGGCCCGCGGCGCCGCCGGTGGGGCTGCCACGGCGGGTGACGGTGGCGGGGGAGCGGTGCCGGGTGGACCTGGCGCTGCCCGGCGAGTGCACGGTCGCGGAACTCATCCCGATCCTGCGCGGCCTCACCGGCACCGACGGCGACGCCTACGCCTGGGTGCTGTGCCGTTTCGGCGGCCCGCCACTGCCCGCGGAGGCGACCGTGGCCTCGGCCGGCATCCGCGACGGCGATCTGCTGCACCTGGTCCCGGACGACCCGGCCGTACCCCCGGTGGTCTTCGATGACCCGGTCGAGGCGATCGCGAGCGCGGTGGACGGCGCGCCCGGCCGCTGGAATCGCGCGCTCGCCGGCCAGGTCGCCGCCGTGGCCGCGGCCGTCACGTTCGTCGCGGCCGGGATCGCGGTGGCCGCGCTCCCGCCGTTCGGCCCGTTCGCCGCCGTGCTCCTCGGCGTGGTGCTGCCGCTGTCCGGTCACCTGCTGGCCCGCCGGCACGTGCCCGGCGTCGGCGCCGCGCTGGCCGCGGCCGGACCACCGGTGTTGTTGGCCGCCGTGGTCGCGCTGCCCTACCGGCTGGTGCTGCCCGGCGGCCAGGTTCCCGCGCTCGCCGCCGGGCTGGCCGCGGCCGCCGGTGCCGCAGCACTGGCCGCGGTGCTGCTGCCCCGGCACCGGCCGTGGTTCGCCGTGGCCGCCGGCACCTGCGCGGCCGGCACCGTCGCCGCCGGATCGGTGCTGGCCGACGGCGTCACCCCGGCCGCCGTGGCCGCGGTGACGCTCGTGCTGGCCATCGTGCTCGGACCCGCGTTCCCCGCGTTCGCGCTGCGGCTCGGCGGCGTGCCGGCACCGGAAGTACCGGCCGACATGGAGGCGTTCCGCGCCGTCGAGCAGCCACGCACGGTCGCGGAGACGGCCGGTCCGGCCCGGTCCGCCGAGTCCGCGCTGACCGCGCTGCTGACCGCGCAGGCGATCGTCGCCGGTACGGCCGCGCTGGTGTTGCTCGTCGCGGACGCCCGGTTCGCCACCCCGCTCACGGCCGTGGCCGGCCTGGCACTGCTGTTGCGCAGCCGCGGCTTCCGATCGGTGGCCCAGCACGCGGCGCTGCTGCTGGGCGGCGCGGCGATCCTGACCGGTGCGGCCGTACGCACCGTCACGGCCGGCGGCGACCTGGTCCCCGCGCTGGTCGGCACCGCGACCGTGCTGACCGGCGCCGGCTGCGCCTGGTTCGCCGCTCGGGCCGCCCACCGCCCGGCCTCCCCCTACTGGGCCCGCGCGCTGGACGCCGCCGACTTCACCGCGGTCCTCGCCCTGGTCCCGCTCGCCGCCGCCGTCCTCGACCTCTACCGCCTCGCCGCCACAATGGTCGGCTGACATGCCACCGGCTCACCCGGCCACGATCCCGGCCCGGCACTCACTGACCTTTCAGCATCAGGGCCATCGCCCACCGTGCAGCCCACTCGCTTGACTCCTGGACGGCCCGCGGTCTCTTCCGTTGCGTACCGCGCGGCCTTCCCTGTCCGAAATCTCATGTCCTGTCGCCTGAGCGCGTGAGGGCCCTCCGCCGGAAGGATCATTGAGTGATACCTGAGGTCGATCGACTCCGCTCGTTGATCTACCTCAGGTATCACTCAATGATCGTTTGCGGGATCTGCGCGGGGGCGGGCGGACGGCTGCCGGACATGTGCGGAACGGGACGTGATCGAAGCGCTGACCGCACCCCGCGGAAAATCCCGTGAACCGTTCTCGCGATCTGTACGGAGTAGCCGTAGAACGCGGATCGGTCACGGGAGAGCGGGATGTGGACGCAGCGGGACCAGCTTCAGGCCTATCGTTTTCTGCGGCGCCGGATCGTCTCCGCGCTGCAGTTCGGAGACGCGAACCATCCGGTCGCACCGGGCCGGCGCACCGTGGTCGCCACGGCGTCCGGGACCGGTGCCGCGCTGCTCGTCGCGGTCGGCGTGCTGGTCTACGCGGTGCTGCGGCCGGGTAGTGGCGCGGACTGGCGGCAGACCGGCCAGATCGTCATCGAGAAGGAGTCCGGCGCCGGGTTCGTGCTCGGCGCGGACGGCCTGCTGCACCCGGTCCTCAACCACACCTCGGCGCGACTGCTGGTCGGTGCCGCCCGCACCGTCACGATCCCGGCCGCGAAGCTCGCCGCCGCGCCGCGCGGCCTCCCGCTCGGCATCCCGGGCGCGCCCTCCTCGCTGCCGGCCCGCGACCGCCTGATCACCGGCCCGTGGTCGGTCTGCACCGGCCCGGCCGACCAGGCCGATGACCAGCAGCAGGCCGACGACCAGCAGGCCGACGACCAGCAGGCCGACGACCAGCAAACCGAAGACCAAAATGCCGAAGACCAGAACGCCGAAGACCAGGAGACCGACGACCGCGGGGGTACGGCCGCCGGCCGTGACCCGGCCGGGCAGCCGCGGACCGTGCTGGTGGTCGGCGGGCAGGAACCACCGCCGGATCGCCTCGACGACCGGGCGGTCGTGGTGGCCGGCCCGGACGACGGCCGGCATGTGATCACCGGCGGGCGGCGGCTGCCGCTGCGGTCCGGTGCCGCGGTCGCGCTCGGCTACGACGCGGTCCGCCCTCGCCCGGTCACCCAGGCCTGGCTGGACGCGATCCCGGAGGGCCCGCCGCTGGCACTGCTCGCCGCGGACGCACCGGGCGGCGACGGCCCGCGCCTCGGCGACCGGCGCAGCCGCGCAGGCCAGGTGCTGCGGACCGAGGACGTCGGCGGCGCGGCCCGTTTCTACCTGGTCACCACGACCGCGCTGCGCCCGATCACCGAGATCGAGGCCGCGCTGCTGGTCGGGAACCCGGCCAACCGCGCCGCCTACCCGGACGGGGAACCGCGCGCGCTGCCGGTCCCGGCCGCCGACATCGCCGCGTCCGGCCTGGTGGAGCGGCGCGCGGAGACGCCCGGCTACCCCGAGCGGCTGCCCGGCCCGGTGCCGCCGGACCAACTCGCGGACATGCTCTGCACCAGCACCAGCACCAGCACCAGCACCAGCACCAGCACCAGCACCAGCACCGCGTGGACCGCGCCCGGCCCGCCGCTGCCGCCGGACGCCCGTGCGCTCCCGGTGCCGGACGGCCAGGCGTCCGCCGCGGACGAGGTTTGGCTGCCGCCCGGCTCAGGCCTACTGGTCACGGCCGGGCCCGGGGAGCCGTCGTTCCTGGTCGGTGACCGGGGCGTCCGGCATCCGCTCGGCGAGGACGCGGCGGGCCCGCTCGGCTACGACGGCGTACCCGTGTCCGGGGTGTCGAAGGAACTGTTGACGCTGCTGCCCGCCGGGCCGGAGCTGTCCGTCCAGGCCGCACGGCAGGAGTCCCGCGGATGAACCCGACCACCGTCTCGGTCATCGAGCAGCACCCGCTGTTCCGGCAGGCCCTCGCGGGCGTCATCGACGGGGTGCCGGAGCTGGTCCGGGGCCCGCTGACCGCGTCCGTCGACGAGTTCCTCGCGCACCGTGCGGCGCCCGGCGTGGTGGTGCTGGACACCCAGCTGCCCGGCCGCAACGGCGCCGGTGCGGTGCTGGCGGTCGCGGAGGCCGGTCACCGGCCGCTGGTGCTGTCCACGGCGGCGACCCACGCGGACGTGCGGGCCGCGCTGGCCGCGGGTGCGCGCGGCTTCCTGACCAAGTCCGCGGACGTGCCGGAGATCGCGGCCGCGATGCGCGCGGTCGCGGCCGGCGGCAACTACGTCTCGCCGACGCTGGCCGCGCGCCTGCTGCACACGCCCGCGCCGGCCCCGGTGGCGCGGACCGTGCTGACCGACCGGGAACGTCAGGTGCTGGCGCTGCTCGCACACGGCGACCGCGATGTGGACATCGCAAGGGCATTGACGATCAGCGTCCGCACGGTACGGTCGCACCTCGACCGGATCCGCGAGAAGACCGGCCGCCGCCGTCGCTCCGAGCTGACCCGCCTCGCGATCGGCGAGGGCCTCCTCCACTCGACGTAGTCGGCCCCATGATCGACGTTCGGCGTCGGTGCGCAACCCGCCGACGATCCGCGATCCAGCAGGCTTATTCAGCGGCGCGAGCCGACGCCGCATCGCCGCAGCCCAGCGCCGTCGGTGCGCAACGCGCTGAATAACCCTCCAGGTGTCGTTCACGTCGTTCCAACGACTTCAACGACGCCTGCATCACCAGCACCCGAGCTCTCCATCGTGGAGGGCAGGGTAGGGCGGGGTCAGGACGGGCGGGTGCGGAACGCGTCGTAGGCGGGTTTCGGGGCACCGTCGGCGCGTAGGAGTCCGAAGTGGCCCTCGCGGTCCGCACCGCCGAAGTCGCGCAGCGTGTAGTAGATCAGCGGGCCGGTGTCCGGGATTTCGCCTGTCCACAGTGCGTAGAGCCGGTGCAGCAGCGCGGCCTGGTCGCGTTCGCCGATCGACGGCCGGCCGCCGGTGGGCGCGCCGGTCTCGGTGCCCCAGAGCGGGGTGCCGCCGTCGCCGCGCGCGTCCATCAGCGCGCGCACCTCGCGCGCGCCCGCCATCTCGCCGCTGTCCGGTTCCGGTGCGTCCGGGTACGGATGCACGGCCACGGCGTCGCAGACGTCCCGGAGCCCGAGGTCGTAGAGCGCGCGGTACCAGTCGAGCGTGGCCACGCCGGTCGCGCCGCCGCCGGTGCCGCCGGAGAGCACGACCGCGTCCGGGTCGGCCGCGTGGATCGCCCGGTACGCGACCGTGAGCAGCGCGGCGTACGCCTGCGGGTCCGGTGCCGGGCTCCACGCGACCGGCAGGTTCGGCTCGTTCCAGATCTCCCAGTGGCCGACGCGCCCCCGGTAGCGTTCCACGGCCCGGCCCGCGAACGCGGCGAACCCGTCCCGCTGTTCCGCCGTCGCCGGTCCGTGGTTCCACGCGGAGTCGGCCGGGCGCGCCCAGATCGCGGTGCTGCCCAGGATGAGCAGCACGGACAGCCCGCGGGCCCGGGCCGCGTCGACGCCGCGGTCCAGCCGGGACCAGTCGAACGTGCCGCGCGCGACCTCGATCTCCGACCAGGCCGCGTCGAAGCGCACCCAGCCGGCGCCGAGCGCGGCGACCCGATCCAGGTCCGGCCCGGGGTCGCCGTAGAGCAGGCGGTGGCCGGGGATCGCCACCCCGGCGCGCGCGTCCAGGCTCACCGGCGTGGATGACGGTGACGGCGAGGGGGCCGTGCCGAACAGAGCGGAGGACCACGGCGCGGGTACGGGCGGCGACGGAACGGGCCGCGACGGAACGGGCGACGGCGGGGCGGGCGGGATCGGGGCCGCGCGCCGGGCGGGGACGCCGCCGGCTGCGATGAGCAGCGCCGCGGGTAGCACCAGCACGACGGCCGCGGCCACCGCCCACCGGACGCGGGCCCGGCGTCCGGAACGAATCATGGGAATCCTCTATTCGTGAACCGATTTCACGTGCGGGGTGGTGTGGACGGGGAAATTAACATTGATGTTCCTTGTTTCACGTGTCCGATGTGCACTACGGTATCGCTGCGTTACTCGCTGTCGATTCCCGCACGGGCAAGGGGGACCCCAACACCATTTCCGCACGGGGGCGGAGTTCCACCAGGCATTCGGGCGAGCGGTCCGTCAAATTTGCATCCTCGCACCCCTGCGCGCGATCACGGATGCGCCTGGAATGGCGTAACGCGAACATTACATTGTTGTTTCTCGATGCTGACTGCCTTGAAACGGAGAATCATGGCGACCATATCGGTCATCATCCCCGCGTACAACGAGCAGCAGAACATCCCGCAGACCATCGCGGCCATTCCCGCGGCCCGGCTGCGCGCGGCCGGATACGACGTGGAGATCCTGGTCGTCGACAACGCGTCCACCGACGGCACCGGGCGGCTGGCCCGCGAGCACGGCGCGCGCGTGCTGGTGCAGCCGGTCCGCGGCTACGGCAACGCGTACCGGGCCGGTTTCGCCAACTGCGTCGGCGACGTGATCGCGACCGGCGACGCGGACCTGACCTACCCGTTCGAGATCCTGCCGGAGGCGGTGCACCGGCTGGAGACGGACCGGCTGGACTTCCTCACCACGGACCGGCTGGCCCGGCTCGACCCGCAGTCGATGACCCGCTCGCACATCTGGGGCAACCACGCGCTCAGCTTCGTCACCCGGCGGCTGTTCGCGGTCCCGTTCCGCGACTCCCAGTCCGGCATGTGGATCTTCCGGCGGCACCTGCTGGACCGGATGCGGCTGCGCTCCGGCGGCATGGCGTTCTCCCAGGAGCTGAAGGTGGAGGCGTACCGCAGCGGCTTCCGGTGCGCGGAGATCCCGATCGCCTACTACCCGCGCGGCGGCGAGACGAAGAACCGCACCGTGATCGACGGCATCGGCAACCTCAGCCAGCTGATCGCGGCCCGCATGCGCAACGGCCGGCGGGCGCCCGCGCACGCGAGCCCGGGCCGGCCGCTGCTGGCCGCGACCGTGTCCGCGACCGGCGCCACCGCGCACGCCGACCGGCACGCGCGGGACTGACGTGCGCATCCTGATCGTCTCCAGTTACTTCCCGCCGCACATCGGCGGGGTCGAGGCCGTCGCGCACCGGCAGGCCCGGGTGCTGGCCGCGGCCGGCCACGACGTCGCGGTCGCGACCGGCCGGTTCGACCCCGCCCTTCCGGAGTACGCGCGGGAGCACGGCTACGCGTTGTGGCGGCTGCCCGCGACGAACCCGGTCGAACGGCGGAACGGTGTGCCGTACCCGCTGATGGGTGTGGGTTTCTGGCGTGGGCTGCGCCAGCTGGTGGCCTGGTCGGAGGTGGTGCACGTGCACGACGTGCTGTATCAGCCGCCGCAGGCCGCCGCGCTGCTCGCGGTGCGCGCCCGGCGTCCGCTCTACGCGACCCAGCACGTCGGGCCGGCCACCCACCCGCACCCGCTGGTCCGCGGCGTCGAGCACACGGTCGGCACGGTCGCCGGCCGGCTGATCTGGCCGCGCTGCCGGACCGTGGTGGCCTACAACCCCCGGGTCGTCGCGCACCTGCGCGCCGGCGGCGTCGCCGCGGACCGGATCGCGCGCGCGGAGATCGGCGTGGACACGGACGTGTTCGCGCCCGGACCGCCGGACGCGGCACTGCGCCGGGAATGGGGCCTGCCGGCCGGCGTGCCGATCGTGCTCTTCGTCGGCCGCATGATCACCAACAAGGGGTACGCGAGCGTGCTCGCCGCCGCCGGCCCGGGACGCCACGTGGTGCTGGCCGGATCCGGCTCCCCGGCCGGGCCGGTGCCGCCCGGCGCCACGTTCCTCGGCCCGGTGCCCGCGGACCGGCTGCCCGGCCTCTACCGGCTGGCGGACGTGTTCGCGCTGCCGTCGCGCGGCGAGGTCTTCCCGATCGTGGCACGCGAGGCGATGGCCGCCGGCCTGCCCGTGGTGCTCACCGACAGCCCGCGCTACGACGAGTACGGGGTGGACCGCGCGCTGCTGCGCCTGATCGCGCCGGAGCCCGCGCCGGTCCGGGCCGCGATCGACGAGATCCTCGCGGACGACGCGCTGCGCCGGCGGATGGGCGCGTACTCCCGGGCGCTCGCGCTCCGGCTCTTCGACGCGGCGACGGCCGACGACGCGCTGCTGCGGCTCTACGACGACGTGCCGGTGGTGCCGGCCGGAGGGGTCCGATGACGCTCACCGTGGTGGTGCTCACCTACGACAGCGCCGAGACGATCGACGCGTGCCTGCGGTCGGTCGCGGAGCAGGAGCCGCGGCCGGTGGAGATCATCGTCGTGGACGACGACTCGGCCGACCGCACCCTCGAGACCACGGCCGCGTTCGCGGCGCAGAGCCCGGTGCCGGTGCGGGTGCTGCGCAACGGCGCCCGCAACATCTCCCGCGGCCGCAACCTCGGGCTCGCGGCCGCGACCACGCCGATCGTGGCGTTCCTCGACTCGGACGCGTACGCGGAGCCAGGTTGGCTCGCCGGCATCGAGGCCGCGTTCGCCGCGCACCCGGACGCCGCGGTCGTCGGCGGCGGCGTCGAGACCGCCTACGCCACCCGGTTCGCGCGCGCGATCGCGGTCAACGACGGCGCGGTCCGGTCCGCCGCCACCACCGGCTCGCTGCTGGTCTGCGGCGCGAACCTGGCCGTGCACCGCGACCGGGCGGGCGGCGCGGGCTTCGACGAGCGGTGGGTGTACGCGGAGGACATCGAGTTCGCGCACCGCGTCCGCCGCTGGGTGATCGTCCCGGAGGCCCGGGTACGGCACGCCAGCCGGGCCACGCCGCGCCGCTACCTGCGCCAGATGTACCGGTACGGGATGTGGAAGGCCCGCTACACCCGGCACACCGGGCACGTGCGGCTGGTCGACTACTCCGCCAGCGTCGCGCTGGTCGGCACGGCCGGCCTGGCGCTCCTGCTCGGCCCGGTCTGGCTGCTGGCCTACCCGGCGTTCTGCGCGGCGGAGACGGCCGTGGTCGCCGCGTTCCGCCGGCCCGCGCCGTGGCTGCTGCCGCTGATGTTCCTCGGCTGGACGGTCAAGAACGCGGCCTGGGGCCTCGGCATGCTGGCCGGTCACACCCGCCCGGCGGTCTGACGTGGAGATCGTGCACGTCGCCGGCCACTACCCACCCCACCTCGGCGGCGAGGAACTGGTCGCGCAGCGGCTCGCCGAGTTGCAGTCCGACCGGCACCGGGTCACCGTCTACACGTCCCGGACCGGCGACGCGCCACCGGAGGAACGGCACGGGAACCTGCGCGTGGTCCGGGACCGCGCGCTGCCGGTCGGGAACACGCCGGTCATCCCCACGCTGCCCGGCCGGCTGCGGCGGCACACGCCGGTCCCGGACGTGCTGCACGTGCACGGCGGCCTGGCCGTGCTGCCGGAGATGGTGCGCTACGCGGCCCGCCGCCGGCGCATCCCGTACGTGGTGCACGTCCACCTCATGGTGCGCCCGTCCTCGGCGGCCGGGCAGGTGCTGCTCGGGCCGTACCTGCGGCAGTTCTACGCCCGGTTCCTGCGCGCGGCGGACGCGGTCATCTGCCTGACCGGCGCGATGCGCGCGGAGCTGGCCGACGCGTTCGGCGTGGACGACAACCGGGTCGCGGTGGTACGCAACGGGGTCGACCGGGACCGGTTCGCTCCCGGCCCGTTCGCCGGCCGGTCGGAGCGGACGCTGCTGTTCGCCGGCCGGCTCACCGCGCAGAAGGACCCGCTCGCCGCGGTCGAGGCGATGCGGTTCATGCCGCCGGACGTGTCGCTGCGCATCGCCGGCGACGGGCCGCTGCGCGACGCGGTCGTCCGCCGGGTGGCCGAGCTGGGCCTGCGCACGGTCACGCTGCTCGGCCGGCTGGATGCGCCCGCGCTCGCCGAGGAGTACCGGCGGGCCACCGTCGTACTCATGCCGTCCACCCACGAGGGGCTGCCGCTGGTGCTGCTGGAGGCGATGAGCACCGGTGCGCCGGTCGTGTGCACCGCGCTGCCGGAGCTGGTCGAGGCCGGCGGCGACGCGGTCCTCGCGGTCCGCCGCCCCGCTTTCGGCGCCGCGATCCGCGCGCTGCTCGACGATCCCGGCCGGCGGGCCGTGCTGTCCCATGCGGCCGCCCGCCGGGCCGCGGACTTCACCTGGGCCGCCACCACCGAGGCGGTCGAACGCGTCTATCGGCGGGTACGCGGATGACGCTCACGCTGCACCGGCCGGTCGCGGCGCCGCCCCGGCGCACCGTCCGGGCCGCGCCGGTCGCGGTCATGCTCGCGCTGGCCGCGCTGCACGCGCTGGTGCTGGCGGACGCGCCGGCCGTGCTGCGCACCGCGATCGGGCTGCCGCTGGTCATGCTGTTGCCCGGCGCGCTGTTGCTGCGTGCGATCGGCGTCCGCCGGCACGGCCCGGAACTGATCTTCCACGCGGTCGTGGCGTCGCTGGCCGTGCTGCTGGCGACCGCGACCGGGCTGGCGCTCGCGGGCCGGCTGAGCCCGCGCGACTGCCTGATCGGATTGGACCTCACCCTGGTGGTGCTGGCCGTGGCGGCTGCGGTGCGCGGCCGCCATCACGCCCGTGCCGGCGAGGACGGCCGGGTGCCGGTGGGCCGGATCCCGGCCCCGGCCGTCCTCGTCAACACGGCCACGGTGTTTGCCGGCGCCGTGGCCGTGCCGCTCGCCGTGCTCGGCGCGGCGAGGCTCAACGCCGGTGGCGGCCCGCTGCTGTCGCTCGTCGCGCTCACGGCCGTGCTGGCCGCCGTGGCCGGGGCGGCGTACGCGGCGGGCCGGCACCGGCCCGGCGTCGCGGCGGGCGCGCTCTACCTGGCCGGGCTGGCGGTGCTGCTCGCCACGTCGCTGCGCGGGACCGGGGTGACCGGCCACGACATCAAGATCGAGTACCACGTGCTGGTGGACGTGCTGGACGCCGGACGCTGGCGGCCGGGCGGGGTCTACCCCGGATACAACTCGTGCCTCAGCCTGACGACGCTGCCCGCGTTCCTCGCCCGGCTGCTCGGGCTGGCGCCGCTGGACGTGTACCGGGTCGCCTACCAGGTGGTCTTCGCGCTCGCCCCGGTCGGCGCGTTCCTGCTGGCCCGGCGCCTGCTGCCACCGGTCGCCGCGGTGCTCGCGGCCGGGCTGTTCATCGCGTTCCCGACGTTCGTCAACGACATGCCGATGCTCAACCGGCAGGAGCTGGCGCTGCTGTTCTTCCTGGTGCTGCTGCTCGGCCTCGTCGACGTGCGTGGTCCCCGCGGGCCCCGGATCGCGCTGGTGCTGATCGCGGCCGCGGGCCTGACCGTCTCGCACTACTCCAGCACCGCGGTCGCGGTCGCGCTGCTCGCGGTCGCGGCGCTGCTGCGTCTGGCCCGGCGGCGGGTGCCGTCCATGGTGGACGGAACGCGGCGGCCGCCCGCGCTGGCATGGCCGGCCGGGCTGCTGGCCGCGATGCTGGTCGGCTGGGCGGTCTGCACCGGCAGCGCGACCGCGTTCGCGACCGGGCTGGCGGAGACCGGGCGGGCGATCGGCGCCCGTGCGGCCGTGCTCTCCGACTCCACCCGGTACCTGCGGCCGGGTGAGGACGCGCCGGACGACCGGGCGGCGCTGACGTCCTACGTGGACGGTCTGGGGGCGGAGCGGTCGCTGTCGGCACTGCCGTCCTGCCCGCCCGCGGTGCTGCCGGCCGACGAGCTGCCGCCGACCGCGCTGGGCGACGCGATCCGCGCGCCCGGCACCGCGAACACGCTGCTGCGGCAGGCGGCCATGCTGCTGTTCCTCGGCGGCGCCGTGGCCGGCTGCGCCGTGCTGTGGTGGCGATCGCGTCGCGCCGGACTCACACCCGGCCTCGCGGGCCGAGCCAGGTCCGGCTCTGACCACGCGGATGGCGCTGGTCTCGGCCCTGGCCGGGTGGATCGCGCTGGATTCGCTGCCGACGGCGCGGGTAGCGGCGGGCTCACCGCGAGCGGTGCCGGGGCACGGCCGGTCGCGGCCCGCGTGGAGGGCGCCGGGTCGTTGGCGGGCCGTGTGGAGGGCGCCGGGTCGTTGGCGGGCGGCGCGGACCCGGGCGGGATACCGACGCACCGGGCCGGGCGCTTCGCCGGCCGGAGACGTTACGCACGGCCTCTCTGGAGCGGGGCGCGTCGCTCCACGCGGCCTGCCGTCCGGATCTTCGCCGAGTTGGGCACGGCCGCGCTGGTGCTGCTCGGCATCGCCGTGATCGCACCGCAGATCACCGACTCCTACGGGCTGCTGCGCCTCTACCAGCAGATGCTGCCGCTGCTCGGCCCGGCCGTACTGCTGGCGCTGTGGGCGTGGCCGCGCCGGGCGACGGCCACGCCGGGCCTGGCGACGACCGCACTGGTCGTCGTGGTGCTCGCCTCGACCAGCGGCCTGGTCCCGCGCCTGACCGGCGGCTACCCGCCGCAGCTCAACCTTGCGGACGCCGGACCCTACTACCACGCGTGGTACGCCACGGACGCGCACGCCCGCGACGCCGCCGCCGTGGAGCGCGCGCTCCCGCCCGGCGCACCACTGCTCGCCGACAGCTGGGTGTCCGCGCTGCTGCGCACCTACACCGAGCTGGAACCGGTCGAGGGCATCGCGCCCGGCGTGCTCTGGGCCGACGCCTTCGTCGTGGTCCGCGCGGACGGCGTCGCCACCGCGGTGATCGGCGAGCGGGTGGTGCGCTACACCCATCCGCCGGGCTGCCTGACCGCCGGGCGCACGCTGGTCGCCACCGCGGGCAGCCTTCAGGTGTGGAGCCGCGCATGACCGAGGTCCGCGTCCTGCACGTGATCAACCTGGGCACCACGTGCGGCGGCGCCGAACGTCTCGCCGCCGCGCTCGCCGCCGTGCAGCGCGCGCAGGGCCACCAGGTGCGGGTGCTGTCCAGCGACCGGGACGGCGACGGGGTCCGGTTCAGTGACGTCACCTGGCCGCAGCGGACCGGCGGGCCCTGGTGGCGCCGCCTCGCCGGGCTGATCCGTAACCCGGCCGCGTCCGCCGCGCTCGTCGCCGAGATCCGGCAGTGGCGGCCGGACGTGGTGCACCTGCACACGGTCGGACTGCTCTCGCCGAGCGCTCTGCGGGCACTGGCCGGCGTGCCGACCGTGCACACGTTGCACGGGCCGGAACTGTTCCTGCGCCGCACCGCCCGGTACTGCATGCCGGCCTCGTACCAGCGGCCCGGTTTTCCGGCCCGGCTCACCTGGCGCGGCCGGCTCTGGCTGCTGCTGACCGCGGTGCTGCTCGGCCCGCTCTGGCGCCGCGCGCTGCGCGTGGTCGACCTGCGGATCGCCCCGAGCCGCTACATCGCGGCGCTGGCCGGCGGCACCACCGTGATCGTGCCGAACGGCCTCACCACCGCGCCACAGATCCCGGCGCCGGCCGGCCCGGCCGCCGCACCGATCGGTGCCACCGCTTCGCCACCGGCCAGCCGCCGCCCCGCACCGACAGGCCCGGCCCAGGACGCGCCCACCGGCTCGACGCGGGATGCGCTCACGGGCTCGACGCGGGATGCGCTCACCGGCTCAACACGGGATGCGCTCACGGGCTCAACGCGGGATGCGCTCACGGGCTCAACGCGGGATGCGCGCACCGGCTCAACGCGGGATGCGCTCACGGGCTCAACGCGGGATGCGCGCACCGGCTCAACGCGGGATGCGCGCACCGGCTCAACACGGGATGCGCCCACGGGCTCGACACGGGACGCGCCCACCAGCTCAACACCGGATGCGCGCACCGGCTCGGCGCGGGATGCGCTCACGGGCTCGGTGCGGGACGCGCGCACCGGCTCGGCGCAGGGCGCGCCGACGAGCACGGCTCCGGGCCCGCGATCGGAGCCGGGCGTGTGCGTGGTGTTCGCGGGCCGGCTCGTACCCTCGAAGGGTCCTCAGGTCTTGATCGAGGCGGTGCCGCGGCTGCTGGAGATCGTGCCGGGGGCGCGCGTCACCGTCTGCGGCGACGGGCCGCTGCTGCCGCTGCTGCGCCGCCGGATCGAGGAGCTGGGCATCGGCCACGCGGTCGAGCTGACCGGCTGGCTGGACCCCGCGCAGGTCGCCGCGCGGATCGCCGCCGCGGACGTGGTCGTGGTCCCGTCCGTCTGGCCCGAGGGGTTCGGCCTGACCTGCCTGGAGGCGCTCGCCGCCGGCCGTGCCGTGGTCGCGTCCGACGTCGGCGCGCTCGGTGAGTTGATCACGCCGGGCCGTACCGGCCTGCTGGTCCCGCCCGGCGACCCGGACGCGCTCGCCGGCGCGGCCGGCCTGCTGCTCGGCAACGCGCCGCTGCGCGAGCGGCTCGGAGGGGCAGGGCAGGCGCGTAGCCGCGACTTCGACATGGACACCCACCACGCCGCGGTCCTCACCGCCTACACGGCCGCGATGACACACCCCCGCGGAACCGCGCGGCTGCGCCGGGCCGCCCAACCCGCAGAGGCCGGCCCGCCACGGGAACCCGCCCGGCACCGCATCGCCGCCCGGCTGCGGGAGGACAGCCTGCTGCGGAACTCCGCGATGCTGCTCGCCGCCACCGTCGCGCTGGCCGGCGGCGGGTTCGTGTTCTGGCAGGTGGTGGCGCGGCTGTTCGCGCCGGCCGCGGTCGGCGAGGCGAGCGCGCTGATCTCCGTCTCCACGCTGCTGGCCAACGTCGCGCTGCTCGGCATGAACAACTCGCTGATCCGCTACCTGGACCGGTGGCCGGACCCGGCCCGCACGGTCAACACCGGCGTGCTCCTGGTCGCGGCCGCCGCGACCGTGGGCGCGACCGGGTTCGTGCTGGCCGCGCCGCTGCTGCTGCCCGGCGTCGCGGCCCACCTGACCCCGGCCCGGTCGGCCGCGTTCGTGGCGCTGACCGTGGCGGCCGCGCTCGGCATGCTCTACGACAACGTGTTCGTCGCGTTGCGGCGCAGCGGCCACATCCTGTCCCGGAACGTGCTGGTCGTGGCGTTGCGGCTGGTCCTGCCGGGGCTGCTGGCCGGGCTGGGCGCGTTCGGCGTGTTCGGCGCGTACTGGCTGGCGTTCGCGGTCGCGCTGGTGCCGAACCTGGTGGTGCTCGGCCGCACGTTCCGGCTGCACGCGCCCGGCAGCATCGCGCGGCTGCGCGACATGTGGCGGTACTCGATCGGCACGCACCTGTCATCGATCATCCTGATGCTGCCCACGCTGCTGATGCCCGCGCTGGTCACCGCGCGCGCCGGACCGGAGGCCGCCGCACGGTTCTACATCGCGGCGCTGGTCGCGAGCGTGCTGCTGTTCGTGCCGCAGGCGGTCGGCCGGGGGCTGTTCGCGGAGGCGCAGGCGGACGGCGGGCGGGCCGGTGGCCACCTGCCCCGCGTGCTGCGGCTGACCGCGATGACACAGCTGCCGCTGCTGGTGCTGCTGATCGTGGCCGGCTGGCCGCTGCTGCGCGTGTTCGGAGCGGTGTACGCGGACGCGTACCCGCTGCTGGTCCTGCTCGCGATCGCGAACGCGCTGAACTCGGTCGGCTACGTGGGCTCCACGCTGCTGCTGGTCTCCGGCCGGATCCGGCTGCTGTGCCTGCTCTCCGGCGCGGCCTACGGCATCGCCGTGGTCGGCGGCTGGCTGGTCGCCCCGCTCGGCCTGCTGTGGATCGGCGGCGCGCTGCTGGCCGGCGAGATCGTGCTCGCGATCGGCTACGCCTGGGTGATCAGCACGGCGATCCGGGCCGGCCGGAAGGAAATCGCGCCTGAGGCCGGCCGGGAGGGAATCGCGTCCGGGGACGGCCGGGAGCAAATCGCGTCCGGGGACGGCCGGGAGCAAGGCGCGTCCGGGGCCGGCCGGGAGCGGATCGCGTCCGGGGACGGCCGGCCATGAGCCGGGAACCGGCACACCCGGCGATCGGCGACCGTTTCGGATCTTCGGTCGTGGGCGTCGCCACCCGTGTGGTGCGGGCCGCCGGCACGCGCTGGCGGCGGCGGGTCGCCGCGCGTGCGACCGACGCCACCGACACGCTCACCCGGCACCCCCTGATGGTGCTGGCCCCGCACCCGGACGACGAGACGTTCGGCTGCGGCGCGCTGATCGCCCGCGCCCGCGCGAACGGCACCCCGGTCACCGTGGTGGTGGCCACGGACGGCGCGCGCAGCACCACGTCGGCCCGGCTCAGCGCCGCCGGCCTGGCCCGGCTACGCGCCGGTGAGCTGCACGCGGCCTGCGCGGAGCTGGGCGTCACCGACGTGGTCCAGCTCGGCTTCCCGGACGGTGCGCTGACCGCGAACCACGACGCGCTCACGGCCCGGCTCCGCGCGCTCGTCGAGGACCGCCGCCCCGGCCACGTGCTGCTGCCGTGCCGCGAGGACGCGCACCCCGACCACCGCGCGCTGCACCACGCGGGGCTGGCGGCCGGGCCGGCGCGCGCGCTCGCGTACCCCGTCTGGGCATGGTTCGAAGGTCCGGTCTTTCCCGCCGCGGCGGCGGGCGAGCGGGCCCGGCTGTGGGCGTGGGCGGCATCCCGGTCCGGCTGGCTGCGCGTGACGTGCGGCCCGTTCCTGGACGCGAAACGGCAGGCGATCGCCGCGTATGCGAGCCAGACCACGAACCTGACCGGCGAACCCGGCTGGAGCCACCTCGACCCCCGGTTCGTGGCCGCGTTCCTCGGCCCGCACGAGCTGTTCCGCGCCCCTTGACCTCACGCGCGGTTGAGGTTCGAGACTGAGCCCGTCGACGGGCGAGGGCGGGGGACATCATGAAGGCGGCGCTGTACCGGCGGACCGGCGGGCCCGAGGTGCTGGAGTGGGACGACATCGAGACACCGCGGGCCGGGCCGGGGGAGGTGCGCGTGCGGGTGCGCGCGGCCGGCGTCCAGCCGATCGACTGCGCGGTCCGCTCCGGGTTCACCCCGGCGTGGCTGAAACCGGACCTGCCCGGAATCCCCGGCAACGAGTTCGCCGGCGTCGTCGACCAGGCCGGAGCAGGCTTCGAGGAGGGCGACGAGGTGCTCGGCTTCGGCTTCATGCGCGCGGCCGCGGAGTACGTCGTGGTCCCCGCCGCCCAGCTGACCCGGAAACCGGCCGCGATGCCGTGGGAGGTCGCCGGCGGTTTCAGCGGCGCCGCCCAGACCGCCCACATCGCACACGAGCTGCTGCACCCGGCGTCCGGCGAGACGATGCTGGTGCACGGCGCGGCCGGAGCCGTCGGCGGAGTCGCCGTCCAGTTAGCCTCAAGATCAAAGACCCGCGTCGTGGGTACGGCGAGCGCCGCCAACCGGGAATATCTGCGCTCGCTCGGCGTGGAACCGGTCGTCTACGGCCCCGGCCTGGCCGACCGCCTCCGCCCGCTGCTCCCTTCCGGTGCCGACGTGGTGCTGGACGGCGCCGGTGGCGAGGCCCTCGACGTGTCCCTGGAGCTGTGCGCCGACCGCACCCGCATCCTCACGCTGGCCGACCACGGCCGCGCCGCCGAGCTGGGCGTCCGCACCACGCGGAACCTGCGCTCCGCCGGCCGGCTCGCCGAGCTGGCCGCGCTCTACGCCGCCGGCGAGCTGCGCTTCCCGATCCGCCGCACCTACCCGATGTCCGAGGCCGCGGCCGCGCACCGCGAGGTCGAGACCGGCCACGGCCGCGGCAAGGTCGTCCTGGTCGCATGAGGATCGGCGTCATCCTGCCCTCGGTCGAGGTCCAGCGCCGCGACGATCTGGACCTGGCCACGGCGGCCCGGCACGCGGAGGACGCCGGCCTGGACAGCGTCTGGCACGGCGACCACCTCGCGACCGGGACACCGACGGTGGAGTGCACGATCGCGCTCGCGGTCGCCGCGACCGCGACCTGCCGGATCAGCATCGGGGCGAGCGTGTTCGTACCGGCGATCCGCCCGCTGGCCTGGGCCGCGAAGGCGATCGCGAGCCTTCAGCTGATCTCCGGCGACCGCCTGCTGCTCGGCATCGGCTCCGGCGGCGGCCCAGCCCAGTGGGCCGCCGCCGGCATCCCCTTCCCCGACCGCGGCCCGCGCACCGACACCGCCCTGCGTCTGCTGCCCGCCCTGCTCACCGGCGACCCGGTGACGCTGCCCGGCGGCGATCCAGTCACGCCGCCTGCCGGCGGCCCGGCGATGCCGCGGGCCTGTGGCCCGGCGATGCCGCCTGCCGGCGATCCAGCCATGCCGCGGGCCTGTGGCCCGGCGATGCCGCGGGCCGGCGATGCGGGGACGGCGCCGGGTGTGGCCGAGGTGACGCTCGCGCCTGGCGTGGCCGTGCCGCCGCTGTGGGTCGGCAACGCCTCGCCGGTCGCGATCGACCGCGCGGCCCGGCTCGGCGACGGCTGGTTCCCGTCGCTGATCACTCCAGCGGCGCTGGCCGCGGGCCGGGAACGGCTGGTCGCGGCGGCTTCGGCGTCCGGCCGGCCCGAACCGGCCATCACGATCGGCGCGGTCGCCGCGCTCGGTGGCGCACCGGGCACACCCACGCGGGACGACCTGGCCACCCGAATCGCCGCCGCCTACCGGCACATCGCCCGCGACGCCGCGGCCATCCCGCTCACCGGCACCCCGGCCGAGGCCGCCGAGCGCATCGCGGAGTACGCCGCGAACGGCGCCACCCACCTGGTCGCCGGCGTCTCCGGCCCGGACTGGCGCGCCCAGACCGACCTGCTCGCCGAGGTCCGCCGGCAGCTGTAGGAAGCCGGGGCCGGCGAAATGTGGTCACGATTCCGTGTGGCGCGGAGTACCACTACCTTCGCTGCTGTCCAGGGCAATTGTCCGTTCTGACGCATGCAGGGTTTCCTGTTCACCGTCAGGTCACGGTGAATGTCGTCGCGGCCTTGGTTGTGACGCCGTCTCGGTATCGTCGACGATAGGTGGCCGGGGGGACGCCTTGGTTACGGGCGAACGCGCGTGAGAAGGCGAACTCCGAGGTGTAGCCGACTTGAGCGGCGATGCTGCGGACCGGAGCGTCATCCGATCGAAGGCGTTGTGCGGCAAGCTGCATGCGCCAGCGAGTGAGGTACTCCAACGGTGGGACGCCGACGATATCGGTGAAGCGCCGCGCGAACCCGGATCGCGACATCGCGGCCTCAGTGGCCAAGCCGGCGACGGTCCATACCTGTTCAGGCCGTTCGTGCATGGCCCTGAGCACGGGCGCCAAGACGGGATCGCGCAGCGCCGACGCCCAGCCGGTCGCGTCCGAAGAACTGAGCCACGCGCGCAGCACTGAGAGCATCAACAGGTCGAGCAGGCTGCCGAGCATGGTGTCTCGGCCGGGTCGCGATCGAGTGATCTCATCAACGACGACCTGGGTGAGGGCCCGCGTGGAGGCCCCGCCTTCGCGGTGTTCGTGGTGGACGTCAGGATCCGTACCGACTGACGGACTCCCGCCGAGCGGAGGAGCCTGTGCCTCGTGGCGGCGTCCGCTCGTGGCCTGACTGCGCACGACGTATACATCAGGCAGGTCGGCCAACAGCGGGTGGCGCCACGTGTCCTCGATGTCGTAAGCGCCGCAGATCAGCGATGCGCCGCCGGAACCCGGGGGAACGCTCACCCGATGCGCGCTGCCGCGGGGGAAGAACGCAAGGTCCCCGGGCGCGAGGGTGAGGACGGGACCGCCACTCAGGTCGATCTGGGCCTGCCCTGCCACGGCGAGGCGGAACCCGGCGACATGAGCGGTGTCGGGCCAGTCTGCCGTCCCGTTGTCTTCGACGACCCACAGGGCGGTGTGCACACGACCGAGGCGAAGTGCGCCGACAACGTCATCCAGGAGGTCCACGCCCCCAGGATAATGGACGCACGGACAAAGATTGAGGATTCTTGACCATGGAGCGTCCGGCTCCGGCGGTGCAGAGTGGCTCATATCGCTCGGTGGGAGCACCCGATCTCCTGGCTCGGTTGCTTCTCGATCTCTTCGGTGAGATCGACGAGTGAGCGCGGGCGATCGGCGGTGCGAAGCGCCCCCGACCTGCTTCATCCGTAGAAGAGGAAAGGCAATGCCAAGACAATGACAAACGCCACCGAAGGACTGCCGGATGATGTCCGAATCGTTGCCCAGCGGACGTACAGAAGTCATCTCGAACTCCTCTCCAGCGGGCGTATCGATGAGTGGGTCGATCTGTTCGCCGAGGACGCGGTCTATGAACTCCCTTATGCTCTCGACGGTGAGCCCTCGCGGCTGACCGGGAAGGTGGAGTTGAAGAACTACATGTCCGACTTCCCGAAGACCTTCCGGATAGAGTTCGTCGATCTGCGATTCCACGAGACGGTCGATCCGTCGCTCGTGGTGGCCGAGGCCCGCGGTCAAAACATTCATCTCGCCTCCGGTCGTCCCTACAACCAGACGTACATCAACGTGGTTGAGACCAGGAACGGCAGGTTCACTCACTTCAAGGACTTCATGAATCCGCTCGTGCTGATGAAGGCGCTCGGCCTGGGGCCGGCAGTCGGGCGATGACACGGTCTCGATGTTGAATCGACAGAAGTCGGTCGCGCCTGCGGTTCCGTTGAGGCAACAGGCGGCGACATCGTCAACTGATCGACTTCTCTCGGCCCGGACCACCGACAGAACCCGGACCCACCGACCGAATCGCACGATTCGCGCGATGGGCTTGTAGTGCTACCGGGTGTTTTTTGGGAATTGCCATCAGAGTTCGGCTTGCACTTCAGTAGGGGAAGGCGACTTATGAGCGACAACAGTGACGGAAATGTCGAACTGGTAGAAAGATTCATCGCCGCTCTCGATGTTTCGGACACCGAGACGATGGATGGAATGATTCATGATGATTTCTACTTCGAGATGCCTTTCGCACCCGACCTTCTTCCGCGTCTGCATGTCGGTCGCGAGAAATCCATCGCCTTCTTCAAGTCGATGGATGCCTGGTGGGATAGGGCAAACTTCAAGGACCTGAAGGTGGATGTCATCGGCGGCGACGAGGGTCGCCTTGTTGCCACTTACAGATCAGAAACGGTTTATGCCTCGACCGGCACGCAATATCGGAATAGCTACATCTCGCTCTTTTCCGTGACCGACGGAAAGCTGTCGTACATGAAGGAACATTTCGATCCGATCGCGCCGATCGTCGCTCTCGGCGGCAGCGTCAATCCGCCGTCGATGCCGGGCTGATGGCACCGTGCGGTTCGCGACTCACATCCCGTCTCGGCTGAAGCGGCCGGTGCCGGCGCACGGGGTGGCTTCGGCGACTGACGGCAGCGCCTATGTGGGCAATCGCGACCTCGATCTGATCCGGACGGTCAATCCGCGTCCGCAGCCGCTGGAGGACCGGCTGACCGCGCGCCGCGCGGAGGTGACCGCCGCGCTCTGAGCGCCGTGCCGTTCCCCCGCGCCGCGGGGGAACGGCCGTAGGATCAGGCACGTGCCGGCGCCCGAGGATGTCGATGTGGAGCAGCGTCTGCGCCGCTTGCGGGCCCTGACCGACAGCGGACTGTCCCGGCTGCGCGGTACGGAGCTGACCGACGTGCTGCTTGAGCGTGTCCGCACCGTGCTCGGCGCCGACACCGCCGTGGTGCTGCTGCTCGACCCGCACGCGCGCCAGCTGGCCGTGACCGCGGCGAAGGGCCTGGAGGAGGAGGTCCGCCGGCGCATCCGGATCCCGCTCGGTGCCGGCTTCGCCGGGCGGATCGCATCGACCGGCGTGCCCGTGACGATCGCCGAGGTCACCGCGGCCGACGTCGCCAGCCCGATCCTGATCGACGCGGGCGTGCGGTCGCTGCTGGGCGTGCCGATGTTCGCCGACGGCGAGGTGGCCGGCGTGCTGCACGTCGGCACCCGCACGCCGCGTCGCTTCACCGCCGAGGACGTCGAGCTGCTCGAACTGTGCGCGGACCGGATCGGTACGGCCACCGTGGCCGTGTCCCGGGGTCTGGATCACACGGCCGCGCTCGCGTTGCAGCGCAGCCTGCTGCCGACCCGGCTGCCGGACGTGGCCGGCCTGGAACTGGCCGCGCGCTACGTGCCCGGTCACGACGCCGGTGTCGGCGGCGACTGGTACGACGTGTTTCCGCTGCCGGGCGACCGTCTCGGACTGGTGATCGGCGACGTCTCCGGCCACGGTCTGGCCGCGGCCGTCGTGATGGGACGGTTGCGCAGCGCGCTGCGCGCCTACGCGCTGACCTCCGCCGATCCGGCCGCGGTCCTCACCCACCTCGATCACAAGGTTCACCACTTCGAGGCCGGCAGCCTCACCACCGTCGCCTATGCCGTTATCAGCCCGGACCGCACCGAGGTCCGCCTCTCCCTGGCCGGCCACCTGCCGCCGGTCCTGGCCGTCCCCGGCTGCCCGGCCGCTCCGGTCGCGATCCCGGTCGACGCGCCGCTCGGCCTGCGCCCCAGCCACCCGGCACGCCGCACCACGCCGATCCCGTTGCCCCCGGGCGGCCTGCTCATCTGCTACACCGACGGCCTGGTCGAACGCCGCACCGAGATCATCGACGAGGGCATCCAGCGCCTGGCCGCGGCCATCCACCCCGGCTCGGCCGAGGAGACCTGCGCCAAGATCATGACCCTGCTCGGTCTGGAGCAGCCCGCGGACGACATCGCCATGCTCGCGGTGCACCGAAAACCATGAACAAGGAGGCTTATTCAGCGTCGCCCTCGTCAGGCGGCCCGGCCTGCGGCAACGCGGCGTTGGCGCGCCGCGCTGAATAAGCCTCAAGGAGGGTTATTCAGCACGCTACGCGCTGACAGCCCTGGCCTGCGGCGACGCGGCTTCGGCTCGCCCGCTGAACAAGCCTCAAGGAGTCTTGTTCAGCGCAGCGAACCGGCACCGCGTTGCCGCAGGCCGCGGTCTGACGAGGGCGGCGCTGAATAAGTCGCTTGGAAGCGGCCACGTGTCGCAAATCGTTGTTGAAAGCGCTGGATGACAACGATGTGCGACACGTGATCAACTCCCGGCCTCGGCCATACTGAGCCTTCGGCGTCAGAGTGAGCGGCGCTCCGCAGCGACGAACCCCTATATCGCGAAATTTCGGGCGCGCAGCGCCCGGACGGCCACCGCCGCTCGAACCTCGACTTCGACAGGTCGGTAATGGCGATATTTCGGGTGTGAAGCGTCGGCCGCCTTGCCGTCCCGGCCGGGTCTGGCCGGCCGGGTCTGGCCGGCCGGGTCTGGCCGGCCGGGTCTGGCCGGCCGGGTCTGGCCGGCCGGGTCTGGCCGGCCGGGTCTGGCCGGCCGGGTCTGGCCGGCCGGGTCGGACCGGCCGGGTCGGACCGGCCGGGTTTGGCCGGCCGGGGTCAGGAGGCGTAGCGGCGTTCCGCGCGGGCGCGGGCTTTCGCGGCCTCGACGTCGCGGTCCTTCGGCGGGGCGGCGGTGACCAGGCCGTCCAGGAGCGCCTGGGTGGCCGCCACGACCGCCGCCACCGCCGCGTCGAAGACCTCCTGGTTGGCCTGGGACGGCTTGGTGGTCCCGGCGATCTTCCGGACGTACTGCAGGGCCGCGGCGTGCACCTCGTCGGGGGTGGCGGGCGGTGCGAAGTTGTGCAACGGGTGGATGCTGCGGCACATGCGCGTTCCTCCTGAGACGTACGTCGCCGACCGGCAGCGTACCGCGCACGACGGGTGCTGCCGGCGCCCTACTTCGGGCGGGTCTTGCTGTAGTACAGACGGCTGACGATGTGCCGTTCGACCGCGTCGTAGACCCGCACGGAGTAGCGGAAG
This sequence comes from Catenuloplanes nepalensis, assembly GCF_030811575.1. Classification (GTDB taxonomy): domain Bacteria; phylum Actinomycetota; class Actinomycetes; order Mycobacteriales; family Micromonosporaceae; genus Catenuloplanes; species Catenuloplanes nepalensis. Next base: position 3,058,600 of record NZ_JAUSRA010000001.1, read on the forward strand.
TAGCTGCCGGATTCGTGAAAGACCTGCAGGCCGTCGTGGAGCGGGCCGAGCACCGTTCCCTGCGCGTGCGACGGCGGGCGCCAGGCACGGGTGCTCCGGCCGCGCACCGACCGCAGGATGTTGCGGGCGACCAGCTGCGCGCCGAAGTTGCGGGCGGTGGCGCGCAGCGGGTCGGTGGCCGCCACGTCACCCACGGCCCAGATCCCGTCATGGCCGGGCACGCTCAGGTCGGGGCCGACCCGGACGAATCCGTCCGCGTCGAGTAGGCCGGACGGCAGCCACTCCGTGTTGGGGCGGACCCGGCCGGTCGCCCACAGAACGAGCGCGGCCTCGGCCGGTGGCTGGCCGGTGGTGAAGCGGACCGGTCCCGGGGACGGTGCCAGGTCGGGTGGCGTCTCCGCGCGGTGGTGCGGGTGCAGGTGCACGCCGAGCCTTTCGAGCTGGGGCCGTACCGTGTCCCAGACCCGGGGGTGGTGCCGGGTCAGGCCGCGGTCGCCGGGGAAGTAGACCGACACCGGCTTGCCCGGGAACGTCTCGGCGAGCTGAGCGGCGTAGCTCATCGCGGCCGGGCCGCCGCCCACGACGGCGATCGACTCGGCGGACGCGACCTGGGCGTGCCTCGCGTGCAGGGTCTCGTCGATGCCGGCCTGATCCTGCAGGTCCGGGCTGCGCCAGACGCCGTTGCGCACGCCGGTGGCGATCAGCAGCACGTCGTACGGTTCGCGGGTGGTGGCGCCGTCGGCCGTCTGCACGGTGACCTCCCGGGCGCCCTCGTCGAGGCCGGTGACCGTGCCGTGCACCTGCCGGACCCGGTCCATGGCCGGGAAGCGGGAGAACGCGATGTTGTACTGGTCCGCCCATCGTTCGGGGCGGGCCAGCTGCAGACCGACGTCCCGGCCGCTCAGCCACGCCGCCTTCGTGGTGATCCCCACCAGGTCGAGAAGGCGATGATGCCGGGCCAGTTTGATCGCGGCGATGAGCCCGGTGTCACCGAGCCCCGCGACGACGACCCTGACCCGTTCGGCTGTTCCCGGCACAGTTGACCTTCATTTCACCCGGCGCGTTCGCGCACGCTTCCGGGACCGCGTGTGCGATCCCGGCAGTAGGACGAGCGGGACGAGCCGTGGGTTCAGAACGCCTGCGTCACCGAGCGCAGGCTCATCGAGGCGGGCCTCGATCGGCGGAAATCGGAGCGGGTACGCGCGTTTCGCCGGGAGCGCGCCCGGATGCCCGGCATGATCGGTTGGGGGAGTGGCCGATCCGGAAGGCTGACGAGCGCATGAAGCTGCACACCGAGACGGCGGCGGGGGCCGAGGGGGCGACGGCCGTCCTGGCGGACGCGTTCGGCCTGACCGAGGCCGAGGCGGAGGCGCGGCGGCGCAGGGGTGAGGCCAACACGGCGGTACGCGGTGGGTCGCGCGGCTACGGCGAGATCCTGCGGACGAACGTGTTCTCGTTCTTCAACCTGGTGCTGTTCGTGATCGGCGCGACGCTGCTCGCGCTCGGACGCTACAGCGACGCCCTGATCAGCGTCGGGCTCGGCCTGATCAACGCGGTGATCAGCACGGTGCAGGAGGTCCGCGCCAAACGGAAGCTCGACCAGCTCCAGCTGCTGGAACGCACGACCGTCGTGGTCGTCCGGGACGGCGTGGAGCGGACGATCGGCCCGGACCGGGTGGTCCGCGGCGACATGCTGCGCGTGCGGTCCGGCGATCAGATCGTGGTGGACGGCCCGCTGCTGGCCGGTGGCCGGGTCGAGGCGGACGAGTCGCTGCTGACCGGCGAGGCCGATCCGGTGGTCAAGGAGCCCGGCGACGTGCTGCTCTCCGGCAGCCACTGCGTCGCCGGTGACGGCCACCAGCTCGCCCGGGACGTCGGCGCGCACAGCCACGCCGGGCGGCTGACCGCGCAGGCGCGCCGGACCAGCACGGACGTGACGCCGCTGCAGCGCCGGATCGAGTTCGTGGTGCGGCTGGTGATGCTGCTGACCACGCTGATGAGCGGCGCGATCATCGCGCAGGCCGCGCTGGAGGGCTTCACGCTGCTGCGCGTCGTGCAGATCACCGCGGTGCTGTCCGGTCTGATCCCGTACGGTCTGTTCTTCCTGATCGCGCTCGCCTACACGACCGGCGCGGTGCGCATCGCCCGGCGTGGCGCGCTGGTGCAGCAGGTCAACGCGGTCGAGTCGGTCAGCAACGTGGACGTGGTCTGCACCGACAAGACCGGCACGCTGACCACCGGCAACCTGACCCTGACCGAGGTGGTTCCGCTCAGCGGCGAGACGAGCGGAGAGAACGGAGACCGGGCCGCGGCCGCGCTCGGCGGGTTCGCCCGCAGCGTCACCGCACCGAACCTGACCAGCGCGGCGATCGCGGCCGCGCTGCCCGGCGAGGCGTGGACGGTCCGTGACGAGGTGCCGTTCACGTCGTCGCTGCGCTGGTCCGGACTACGCACCGACGGCGGGACCTGGGTGCTCGGCGCGCCCGCCGCGCTGCTGCCGGAGGTGCCGGAGGCGGTCGCCGACCGTACCCGCGAGGGGTTGCGTGTGTTGATCCTCGCGAGAGCGGCCGGTCTGCGGGACGTGGACGGGAGACCGCGGCTCACCGGCGTGGAACCGGTCGCGCTGGTCGCGCTCGCGGACGAGCTGCGCGGCGACGTGGTGGAGACGGTCGCGCGGTTCCGGGAGGACGGCGTGACGCTCAAGGTGCTCTCCGGTGACGATCCGCGCACGGTCGCGGCGATCGCGGCCCGCGCCGGGCTGGACGTGGGCGAGCCGGTGCGGGGCGCGGACCTCGACGACCTGGACGACGCGCGCCTGGACGACCTCGTCGACCGGACCACCGTGTTCGGCCGCGTCGCGCCGGAGCACAAGGAGCGGATCGTGCGGTCGCTGCGCCGGCAGGGCCGCTACGTCGCGATGATCGGCGACGGCGTGAACGACGCCCGCGCGCTCAAGCAGGCGCAGGTCGGCGTGGCCATGCGCAGCGGCAGCGCGGTGACCCGCGACGTGGCCGACATCGTGCTGACCGGCGACTCGTTCGCGGTGCTGCCGCCGGCGCGCGAGGAGGGCCGGCGGATCATCGGCGGGATCGGCATCTCGCTGTACGTGTTCCTGGCCCGGGTCGGCAGCCAGGGCCTGGTCATCCTCGCGGTGACCATGCTCGGGCTGGGCTTCCCGTACACGCCCACGCAGGTGGGCCTGACGCTGTTCACCGTGGGCATCCCGACCGCGTTCCTGACGTTCTGGGCCGCGCCGGCCCGGCCCGACCCGCACCTGCTGCGCAATCTCGGCCGGTTCGTGCTGCCGGCCGCGATCGTCACCGCCGGATTCGGCACCGCCATCTACACCGCGCTGTACCAGGGGATCAGCCGGGGTTTCAGCTCCGGGCGCACACCGGCCGAGGTGATCCACGAGTTCGAGCGCTACACCGGTCTGACGTACGGCACGGACACCGGCTTCGCGGTCGCGGCCGCCACGATCGGCGCGCAGACCGGCCTGTCCACGTTCTTCTGCTACGCGTCGTTCCTGCTGATCCTGTTCCTCGCGCCGCCCGCCCGATTCTTCGCGGCCTGGACCGCGCCGACCGGTGACCGGCGCCCCGCGATCCTGGTGGTGGCGCTGATGGTCGCGTTCAGCGCGGTGCTGCTGGTGCCGGCGCTGTGGTCGTACTTCGGCCTGACCGGCCCGGCCGGCCCGGTGTTCGAGGTGGTGCTGCTGTCGCTGGTGCCGTGGTTCGCCGCGCTCAGCCTCGCCTACCGCTACCGGGTCCTGGAACGGCTGCTCGGCCTCTCTCGGTGAGCGGGGCGTCCCGCGCGCCGGCAGAGCGGCATGCGGGACGCCCGATCATCGAGTCGTACCGGGCTACCGCGTGACCGGGGGCTCGTAGGACACGATCAGCCGCGCGTCACCCGTGGAGAACCTCTTCCACCGGTTGACCGTGTTCTCACCGGTGCCGTCCGCGGCCGCGGCGGAGAATCCGGCCGTGACGTCCGTGGCGCCGGCGGTCGCGGCGGTCTGGATCCATCCGAGGACGGGGCTGCCGGCGAAGTTCACGGTGGTGCGGGGCTGCGGACTGCCACACGCGCCGCTGCTGTTCGCGTTCGCCGAGACGGTGGCGAGCCGGTTCTGCAGCGGGGTCGCCCACGCGGTGCGGGGCGTGCCGGTCAGCGCGCCGGCCGACCACATGGTGGCCGGCGTGGGCGTGCACGACCAGGAGTGCTCCAGCAGCATCTGCACGTAGGCGTTCTGCACGGTCGCGCCGGCGAGCGCGCCGGCCGGGAACGTGAAGAACGAGCGGTAGATCAGCCCGTTCGATTCGTTGTACCCGACGGGTGCGGACGTCGAGGCATACGCCGAGTTGTCGCTCGACGCGTACGCCCAGCCCGACGATCCGGTGTACCAGTTGACGCTCGCCTCCAGGGTCAGCAGCCCGGACGGCTCCGCGTAGACCCGGCTGGATTCGGTGCGTTCGGACACGACCTCGACCCGCTGCCCGGTCGCTTCCGCTCGCGCGCTGGCAGCCTCGAGAGGCGACGCCGGAGACGCCGCGGCCGCCGGTGCCCCGGCGAGCAGCACGAGCGCGGCGGCGAGCGAGACGGCGCCGAGCGCGCGCAATGACGGTGAAGCCACGTGAACCCCCATGTCGGACGGGCAATTCGCCTTTTCAACCTGGCCTGTGCGGCTGACGGCATGGCGGCAGCCGCCGGCCCGGGTACGCCAGATCGAAAAGCTCAGTGGCCGCACTCTATGAAACAAGATCGCTGTTCGTAAAGATCTGACGGCGAAGTGTGATCACACTGTGGACTCCGCGACCTGTTCCGTCGCGGCCCAGGACGCGAGCAGCGCGAGCGCGTGCGCGGACGGCGACCCCGGCTCGGCCGCGTAGATCGTCATGCTGAGGTGCTGCTCCGCGCGCAAGCCCATCGTCTCGTAGGCCAGGGAGAGATCGCCGACCACGTGGTGCCGGAAATTCTTGACGCCGGTCCCGTGGATGCGCACGTTGTGCGCGCCCCACCGCCGGCGAAAGTCGTCGCTGCGCGTGGAGAGCTCGCCGACCAGGTCGTGCAGCCCCTTGTCGTGCGGGTCGACGCCGGCCGCGGTGCGCAGGTTCGCCACGGTCATGTCCGCGAACAGGTCCCAGTCCGGGTAGAACCGGCGTGCCGCCGAGTCCAGGAACGTGAACCGGGCGAAGTTCGGCGGCCGTGTCCCGTCGAGGAGCAGGTCGCTGTGCATGGCCCGGCCGAGCAGGTTCGCGGCGACCAGATCTGACCGGCTGTTGACCACGATCGCCGGGCTGGTGATCCCGTCCAGCGTCCACTGCAGGCTGGGCCGGACCGTCCACTGCTTCGGCCGGCGCGGCGTGCGCATCAGCGCGTTGCTGCCGTTGGCCTCCTGCGCCAGGTGCAGCAGGTGCCCGCGCTCGGCCTCGTCGAGCTGTAGTGCCCTGGCGATCGCGTCGAGCACGCCCGCGGAGACACCGGCCAGCGCGCCGCGTTCGAGCTTCGCGTAGTACTCCACGCTCATCCCGGCGAGCGCCGCGACCTCGGCCCGGCGCAGCCCCGGCACCCGCCGCTGGCCGGCCGCCGGGATCCCGGCCCGCTCCGGTGTGATCTTCGCGCGGCGGGTGGTCAGGAAGTCGCGCACCTCGGCTCGGTTGTCCACCCCTCCGACGGTACGACCTGCGGACGCCCGGTGGGATGCCCTATGAGGGAACCCCGGTGCTGCCCCGCGCCGTGAGCGTGGTGGCCGGCTCCAGCCCGGCCCGGGTGTCCGCCTCGCCGCGGCCGAGCGCGAGCGCCAACTCGGTCGCGGTCGCGGCCATCTCGGCGAGCGGCTGGTGCGTCGTGGTCGGCGGCGGCTCGACCGGCGCCGCGACCGGCAGGTCGTCGAAGCCGACCACGCTCAGGTCGGCCGGGATGCGTACCCCCCCCCGTCGCGAAACGTCCCGGCAGGCCGCAGCACTTTCCGGTAGGCGCAGCGCTTTCCGGCAGGCCGCAGCGTAGCGACGGGCATGCATGACCGTCAGTCGGAGAAATTGACGTTCGTCGTTGGAGGCGCGTAGCGTCCGGGACGAGACTTTCGCGGCGCCGGGAGCGAGACGACACGACGGAGGGCAACCGTCATCCACTCCGTTCTGGAGATCCTCATGAGAAGACTCGCCGTCATCATCGGCATGATCGCCGCGCTGCTCACCACCGGCGCGGGCGTCCCACGACCCGCCGCCGCGGATCCGGTCGCCATCGTCGCGGCCATGCAGCCCGGCTGGAACCTCGGCAACACGCTCGACGCGATCCCGGACGAGACCGCCTGGGGAAACCCGCTCACCACCCGTGAGCTGCTCCGGCACGTGCGCTCCCAGGGCTACAAGTCGATCCGGCTGCCGATCACCTGGAGCAACCACCACGGCCCGGCCCCGGCCTACGCGATCGACGCGGCGTGGCTGGCCCGCGTCCGCCAGATCGTCGACTGGTCGCTCGCCGAGGGCCTGCACGTGATGATCAACCTGCATCACGACTCGTGGCAGTGGCTCAACGCGACCCCGCCCGACACCGAGCGATACACCGCGCTGTGGGGCCAGATCGCGGCCGAGTTCCGCGGCCACTCCCAGAAACTGGTGTTCGAGAGCATCAACGAACCCCAATTCGCGGGTACGGCGGAGGACTACCGCACCCTCGCCACGCTCAACGCCACGTTCGTGGATCTCGTCCGGGCGACCGGCGGCGGCAACGCCACCCGCCTGCTCGTCCTGCCCACGCTGCACACCAACGCGGACCAGGAGCGGCTCGACGCGCTGGCCGCCGAGTTCGACGCGCTCGACGATCCACACCTGGCCGCGACCGTGCACTTCTACGGCTACTGGCCGTTCAGCGTCAACATCGCCGGCGGCATCCGCTACGACGCCACCGTCGAACAGGACCTCGTGGGTACGTTCGACCGCGTCCACAACACGTTCACCGCCCGCGGCATCCCGGTCATCGTCGGCGAGTGGGCGCTGCTCAACTGGGACCACAACCGGCCCGGCGTGATCGAGCGCGGCGAGTTCCTCAAGTTCCTCGAGGCGGTCGGCTATCACGCCCGCGTGCGCGGACTGACCACGATGCTGTGGGACGCCGGGCAGTTCCTCGACCGGGCCACGCTGACCTGGCGCGATCGGGGCGTCCACGACATGATCCGGGCGAGCTGGACCACCCGCTCCGGAACCGCGTCCGCGGACCGGATCCACCTTCCCCGTACCGGCGCGATCTCGGCTCGGTCCTTGACCCTGAACCTGAACGGCCTGACGTTCAGGGGCCTGACCGGGCTGCGGGCGGGCGCGGACTACACGGTGTCCGGCAGCACGCTGACGCTCACGCCGGCCGCGCTGACCCGCCTGGCCGGCAACCGCGCCTACGGCGTCAACGCGAGCATCGAGGCGCGTTTCTCCGCGGGCGTGCCGTGGCGCGTCGACATCGTCACCTCCGACCCGCCGGTGCACTCCGCCGCGACCGGCACCACCACATCGTTCGCGATCCCGACACTGTTCCGCGGCGACCAGCTCGCCACCATGGAAGCCCGTTACGCCGACGGCACCCCGGCCGGACCGGCGAACTGGACGTCCTACAAGGAGTTCTGGCAGCACTTCCAGCCCGACTACGCGGTCGGCACCGTCCTGCTCAAGCCGGAGTTCTTCGCCGAGGTCGCCGACGGCCCGGTCACGCTCACGTTCCACTTCTGGAGCGGCGAGCGCACCACCTACCTGCTGACGAGGTCCGGCACCTCGATCACCGGCACGCCGGCCTGATCAGCACGACTTCGCGGTCAGCCGGCTCAGCGCCCCTTCCGGACCCGACACGAACCCGTGCGTGGAGGCGAGCAGGATCGGCACTGACCGCAGCCGATCACGGATCAAGGCCGGGTACCGGTATCGTCCGCTGATCTGCGGATCAGGGCGTACCGTGGCGGTCTGGCATTCTCGGTGGGTGGCCGACCTGGAACTGCGACACCTCGAATATCTGGTCGCCGTGGCGGAGACCGGGAGCATCACCCGGGCCGCGCGGCGGCTCATGCTGACGCAGCCGGCGCTGTCGCGGGCGTTGCGTGCGCTGGAGCGTACGGTCGGCGTGCCGCTGCTGGTGCGTGGTTCGCGCGCCACCGAACTCACGCCGGCCGGATCGGAACTGCTGAAGGACGCCTACGACCTGCTGGACCGGTCCAGGGTGGCGCTCGCCCGGGCCCGCGGGACGGAGACGGTGACCGTCACCGCACCCGCCTGCGACGTCGTCGCCGTGGCCGCGGCGGGCCGGGACTTCGAGGCGCGGCATCCCGGCGTCGCGGTGAACGTGGTGCCGCGCGACTGGCTGTCGACGGAGGCGCTGCGCGCCGGCGCGGCGGACGTGGCGATCCTGCGGGACTCCTTCGACCGGCGCGGCCTGGCCGTCGAGCCGATCATGGACGAACCGCGGATGGTCCTGCTCGGCGCCGGTCACCCGCTCGGCGCGCGGGAGCGGCTGACCGTCGCCGACCTGCGGGACGAGACGTTCACCTACTGGTCCGGGATGTCCGGTGCGGAGGCGGCGCACTGGACCGGCTCGGACGTCGACGGGCGCCCGCGCCGGCAGAGCGTGCGGATCGGCTCGGTGACCGACGTGCTCGCCGCGGTCGCGCTGGGACGGGCCGTCGTCTACGCGCACGGCTCGACGCTGCCGGAGCTGCTGCCCGGCATGCAGGTGCGGCCGGTCGAGGACCTGTCCGCGAGCCGCCTCGAGGTCGGCACGTCGGCGCGGGACGCCGGCCCGGCCGCCCGCCGGTTCGTGGAGCACATCCTGCGGTGGACTGCCTGGCGGGCATGAGCGGCCCTGCCCGATCGGCATTACCGCCGGGGCCGTCCCCGGGGTTGGATTGCCGGCATGCAAGATCATGCGACTGTCGTCATCACCGGAGCCAGCTCCGGCATCGGGCTCGCCGCCGCGGAGCAGCTCGCGGCGCGCGGCTTCCGGGTCGTGCTGGTCGGCCGCACCGAGCGGCGGCTGAACGCGGCCGTCGACCGGGTCCGGGCGGCCGGGCAGGGCCGTGAGCCGGGCTGGTTCCGGGCCGACTTCGAGCGGCTGACCGAGGTCCGCGCGCTGGCCGGTTACCTGCTGGACACGTACCCGCACATCGATGTCCTGGTCAACAACGCGGGCCGGCGGGTGCTGTCCCACCGGCTCACCGAGGACGGCAACGAGGCGACGGTGCAGGCCAACCACCTGGGACATTTCCTGCTCAGTGGGCTGCTGCGGGATCGGCTGCGCGGCGGCCGGATCATCAACACCGCGGTGCGGCCGGCGGCCAACGTCCGGATCGATCCGGACGAGCTGAACATCCCGGCCGAGCGGTATCGCAGCGTTCCGGCGTACCAGATGACCAAGGCCGCGAACATCCTCTTCGCCATGGAGGCGGCCCGGCGCTGGCCGGACGTCCTCAGCATGAGCTTTCACCCCGGCCTGGTGCGCACGAACATCGGCGACGACACGGCGTTGCGGTACTTCTTCCGGTACGCGCCGTTCCTGATCAGCCCGGAGCGGTCCGCCGCGGCCATGCTGCCCCTGATCACGTCGCCGGCGGGCGACCTGCGCAACGGCGGCTTCTACGCGGGCGGGCGGCTGCCCCGGCTCACCCGGCGGATCTTCACCCCGGAGATCGCCGCCCGGCTCTGGGACGCGTCGGAGCGCGCGCTCGCGTGAACACGGCCACCGCGAGGAACACGGCAGCGTGGCCACCTCGTCCGGCGTAGCCCGCCGGAGGTAAGTCGATTGCCCGGGTCGTGCGGGCGTGTGAAGATCGCGTGTGGGTCGCTAGCTCAGCCGGCTAGAGCACCGGGCTTGGTAGTGCGTCCGCTCTCCGTCCTCGTACGGTCATGGGGGTGCTTCCTTCTCCTTTCTGGACCCGGAGGTGCGGGGTTCGAGTCCCCGGCGGCCCACTGTCGATGAGGGGAGGCGCGCATGCTGGAGAAGCTGATCATTGCGAGGACGCTGCGCGTGCCGGCCAGCACCGGTGCGGCCGGCGACGGCGGGGCCGTGGCCCGCCAGCTGGACGCGGTGCTGCTCGACGCCGGGTTCGCCGCGTCGCGCGAGCTGCTGGAGCACGTGGGCCGGCTGGCCCCGGGGCCGGCGATGGACCTCGCGGTCACGGCCGTGGGCGCGGTCCGGGAGCTGGTCGGCGACCACGTGCGGCACAACGCGTACTTTCTGCGGTTCCCGGACGGTGTGCCGGACACGCTGGAGTTCTGGGCGGAGCGGATGGGCGCGGCCGTGCACGCCGGCGGGGGCCCGCCCGGGCCGGTGAACCTGCTCGACCTGCCCGGTTACGGCACCTATCAGCACACGTACGCGGATCTGCTGGCCGCCCACGACGCGCTGATCGCGTCGGCCGGTGACCGCCTCACGCTGCTGCGCCTCGGAGACACCGCCGAGGCCGAGGCGGAGCGGCTCTACCTGGCGATGGCCGGCGGTGCCACACCGCTCGGCGAGGCCGGCCTGGCGGCGCTGAGCCAGCTCGCGCTCGCCTGCGTGGACGGCCCGCAGCCGGCCGCGATCCCGGTCCGGGAGAACCGGGCCGTGCTCAACGGCGTCCGGCTCGTCCTCGGCCGCCCGCTGGTCGCGGTCGACACCACGACCGACGTGCTGCGCCTGGCCTGCCACGTCTCCGGCGGCGACGCGACGCTGGCCGGGCCGACCCGGTTCCGGGCGTTCCCGCGCCGGGAGCGCCGGGTGCTGCTGGCCGCGCTGCACGACGTGGTCACGGCCAGCCCGGCCAAGCTCGGCGACGTCGCGCGGTACGCGGAGCGCTGGAAGCGGCTCGGTGAGCGCCTGCACCCGCACGAGTTCCCGCAGTGGCCGCACGCACGGGACGTGTTCGCGGTCGCCCGCGGCGAGCGCCGGGTGCCGTCGCCGGCCGGTCGCGCCGAGGCCGCGTTCCGCACCGGTGACGTCGGCGCGGCCGCGTCCGCGCTGTCCACCGCGCCCGGTCTGCTGCTGCGCTCCGCGGACCGGCTGCTGCGGTCCGCGCCCGCGGACTCGCGGGCCACGGTCGTCGGCGCGGTCGCCGGCGCGCTCGGAAGCGCGTCCGGCCGGGTGCTGTGCTCACTGCGCGAGCACGTCGCCAACCGGCGCGTACCCGCGTCCGCCCGCATGTTCGTGGGCCGCTCCCGGCGGGCCTGGGTCGGCCCGGACACCCGGGCGCCGCTGCCGGACGACCTGGTCGCGGAGCTGTCCGCGCTGCTCGACGCGGAGATCGCCGCGCGGCTGCCCGCGCTCGACCGGCCGCTGCTGGTCGACCCGGCCGTGCGGGACGTGGCGCTGCCACTGTCCGGCAAGGCCTCGGCCGGCGGTTTCGCGGTGCTGCCGCGCGGCTCGCGGGCCACGGTCACCGGCGACCTGCTGCGCTTCTTCACGTACTGGCGGCAGGCCGGGCGGCGCACCGACTACGACCTGTCCGTGCTGCTGCTCGACCGCGACTTCCACACCGCGGGCCAGGTCTCGTGGACGAACCTGCGCCACACCAGCATCGTGCACTCCGGCGACCTGACCGAGGCACCCGCCGGCGCGACCGAGTTCATCGACGTGCCGCGCGCCAAGGGCGAGCGCTACGTGGTGCCGCAGGTCAACATCTACGCGGGGGAGTCGTTCGACGAGGTCGCCGAGTCGATGTTCGGCTACCAGACGCGGGCGAAGCGCCAGCGCGGCATGCCGTTCGACGCGCGCACCGTCCGCGCCCGCTCCGAGCTGCGCGGCGACGGCCGGGTCGCGCTGCCGATCGTGTTCGCCGAGGGCGCGCACGGCTGGCAGGCCATCTGGCTGCACCTCTACCTGCGGGGCACGCCGTCGTTCAACCGGGTGGAGGGCAACACGTTCACCATCGCCGACCGGGTTCGCGCGCTGGTCGAGCGCCGCTACCTGACCGTCGGCGATCTGGCCGACCTGTGGCGGGCCCGCGCCGACGTGCGCGTGTGGGACGGCCGCGCGCCGGACGAGCCGGTCACGTTCATCGGCCTGGAGGCACCGGCGGACCTGCCGGACGGCTCCGACATCTACCCCCTGGACCGGCTCACCGAGCTGATCCCCGGGTAGCATCGGCGCTGACAGCCGAGGCCATGCGGGCGCTTCCTCCTACACCGTTCAATTCGGTGACTCCGCGCGAGCGGAGTCTGGCGCACCAGCACCCGCGCTCTCCTCGGCTGTCTCCATGCGGCGAGCCCGCTGCGGTTTCCGGGACCACCCGCGGCACGTGCAGGGTGCCCCACTGCCGTCCCGGCCACCACCCTGGCCGGAGTGACCGGTCTGCTGATGCGGCCGGCCGGTGAACGCCACGCACCGGGACACGTGCCACGACGACTCCAGACGCTCGCCGGCCCGGCGAGTCACGTCCCGGCGCATGAGACGGCCGAGCAGGCGGTCGTCGTCACCTACGCACTGTCCGGAGACGGCTTCGCGCCATGAGCAGCTACCGGCCGCTGCCCGGCACAGCCGGCCGGCTGCTGATCGATGCCCCGATGCGTGGCACCGCGACGACGGTGTGATCCTTGATCAATGACGTACCTCAGCGAGGCCCGGGCCGCGTTGCGCCGTGGCGATACCGACACCATGCAGCGGCTGAGCGATGTGGAACTCGTCCGGGCGCGGGACGCCGGAGATCTTGCCGGCGAGGTGGAGGCGATATCCATGCTGGCCCGCACCGCCATGTTCCGCGGCGACTACGGCACGGCACGGCGGCTGGCGGGCGAGGCCGCCGATCGTGCGGGCGCCGGCGGGGACCCGGCACTGGAACTGGTTCCCGTGCACGTGGCGGCCGCGGTGGAACTCGTCGCCGGTGACCTGGAGAAGGCTCGCGACGCGTTCACGCGCAGTCTCGCGCTCAACGAGCGGTGGGGCGACGCCAGGACGGTCGCGCGTGAGCAGTTCAACCTCGCCACCATCGCACTCAAACTCGGCGACGCCGCCCGCGCCACCGAGCTGCTCTTCGCGAGCCGGCGGCACGCGCTCGACGCGCACGACACCGACGCCGCGATGCTGACCCACCACGCGTTCGCGGGCGCGATCCTGGCCGAGGCCCAGGGCGACACCCGCCTGGCCACTCGCCGGCTGGCGGCGGTGGAGTCCGTGCTCGCCGCCACCGGCGAGGTCCTCGTCGCGGGCTACGCCGCCGACCAGGCCGCGCTGCGCACGACGCTGCGCGAGCGGCTCGGCGCCGACTTCGACGCCGAGTACGCCGCCGGCGCGGGCCAGGACATCCGCGAGCTGCTCACCGCCATGTGACACGGCGGTCACCGGATCCGCCCGGGACGTAGCCGGTGACCGCCCGGCGGGGTGCGCTGTCACAGTTGGTAGGCGGCGAGGGTCAGGTCGTAGAGCGTGGCCGGGGTGTAGGACTTGCCGCCGATGACGAGCGGGCCGGACGGGTGCACGGCGACGGCCAGGCCCTGCTCGAAGATGCGGCCGGGCAGCAGCACGTCGGCGACGACGCCGCCGGTGCCGAAGGACGGGTCGAGGGTGCCGGTGGGGGTGTAGCGGGCGGCCAGGAACGAGGACGGGCCCGAGTCGCGCAACGCGTAGCCGCCGACGACAAGGCTCCCGTCGGGCAGCAGCGCCGCGTCGGTGCCGGCGTCGTCACCGCCCGCGCCGGTGACGTCGGTGTAGGTGACGCCGCCGGTGCCGAACGCCGGGTCGGGCGTGCCGTCCGGCAGGTACTGGGCGACGACCACGTCGTCCGGGAGGCCGCCGACCGGCTGGGAGCCGGCCGCGCCGACCGCCACGATCCGGCCGTCCGGGCGCAGCAGCACCTGGTGGGCCGACGAGCCACCCGGCGTGAGCGCGGGACGGACCACGCCGCCGTTGCCGAACGACGGGTCGCGGGCGCCGGACGGCAGGTAGCGGACCAGCGTGAGCTCGACCGCGATCAGGTGCCGACCGTAGTTCCAGCCGGAGGTCCCGCCGACCACGATGCCGCCGTCCGGCTGCACCACCACCGCGCTCGGGCCCTCGATCGGGCTGCCGCCGCCGTTCGGGGAGGGGCCGGCGACCGTGCCGCTGACCACGCCGGCGGTGCCGAACGAGGTGTCCGGGGTGCCGTCGGCGAGGAACCGGGCGACCGTGAACCCGGTGCCGCCGCTGACGACGACGACAGTTCCGTCCGGTGCCACGGCGACCGCGCTGGCGGAGCCGTACGCGCTGCCCGCCGGGGCGAGCGTGGTGCCGGCGGTGCCGAACGACGTGTCCGGGGTGCCGTCGGCCATGAACCGGGAGACGGCGAACCGAGTGCCGGCCGAGCCCGCGACGAGCAGCCGGCCGTCCGGCTGCACGGCCACGCCACGGCCGACGTCGGTCAGGCCGAGCCCGCCGACGTCGATGACCACGCTGCCGCCGGTGCCGAACGCCGGGTCGGGCGTGCCGTCCGGCAGGTGCCGCACCAGCAGTGTGTCGGGGCCCTGCGCGCCGGCCGCGAGCGTGGCACCGCCCGGCAGCGCGGCCAGTGCGTTGAGCTTGTCGTCGGTGGGCGTGTCACGGACGACGATCCCGCCGGTGCCGAACGCCGGGTCCAGCGCGCCGGGTGCGGCGTGCGCCGGGCCCGGCGTACCGATGATGATGATCGTGATCGCAGCCGCGACGGCCGCTGTGCGTTGCATCGTCGCTCACCTCCAGGTGTCCATTTGCGACTGACGTCATCCGAGCAGTCGCCGCCCGCGCGGTCGAGAGCGGCGCGGAAACGAGACAGAGGTGCCCTGGCGGTACGTGTTTCGTCAGTGACTCCCACGGCGCCCGCGGATGGCGTTTCCTGGAGGACGTACACGTCCTGGACGAGGGAGAACACATCATGCGTGGCGTCGTCATGCACGCACCCGGCGACGTCCGGGTGGAGGACCTGCCCGATCCGCGGATCGAGGCGGCCACGGACGCGGTCATCCGCGTCTCCGCGACCTGTGTCTGCGGTTCGGACCTGTGGCCGTACCGCGGGACCGACAAGGTCGACGGGCCGGCCCGGATGGGCCACGAGTACGCCGGGATCGTCGAGGAGGTCGGCGCCGAGGTGAGCACGCTGCGGCCCGGCCAGTTCGTGGTCGGCTCGTTCTGGGCGTCGGACAACACCTGTGAGCTGTGCCGGGCCGGCTACCAGAGCGCGTGCGTGCACCGCGTCCCGATGGGGGCGCTGGGTTCGCAGGCGCAGTACCTGCGCGTGCCGCTCGCGGACGGCACGCTGGTCGCGACGCCCGAGGTGCCGCCGGCCGACCTGGTGCCGGACTACCTGGCCGCCTCCGACGTGCTCGGCACCGGCTGGTTCGCCGCGGTCGCCGCCCAGGCCGGGCCGGGGAGGACGGTCGCGGTCGTCGGCGACGGCGCCGTCGGCCTGCTCGCGGTCCTGGCCGCGAAGCAGCTCGGCGCGGAACGGATCATCGCGATGAGCCGGCACGAGTCCCGCCAGCGGCTGGCCCGCGAGTTCGGCGCGACCGACGTCGTCACCGAGCGCGGCGACGACGGCATCGCCCGGATCAAGGACCTGACCGGCGGGCTCGGCGCGCACTCGGTCATCGAGGCGGTCGGCACGCAGGAGTCGATGACGCAGGCGATCCGCTCCGCCCGTCCCGGCGGCGACGTCGGCTTCGTCGGCGTCACCCACGACGTGAGCATCGACGGCATGGAGATGTTCTGGTCGCTGGTGCGCCTGCACGGCGGCCCGGCACCGGTGCGCCGGTTCCTGCCCGAGCTGATGGGCCTGATCGGCGACCGTACGATCAACCCCGGCCGGGTCTTCGATCTGGACCTGCCGCTGGAGGAGGCGGCCGAGGGCTACGCGGCGATGGACGAGCGCCGCGCGATCAAGACCCTGCTGCGCCCATAGGGATCGAAATATCGATGTGCATGCACTAGACAGTGTTCATGCGAAGAACCCTGGTAACGGCCGCGCTCGCCGCGGTCCTGGTGGCCGGCACCGGCGTTCCGGTGTCGGCCACCCCGCCCGGTGACGCCCCCGGCTGGTCCGTGGAGGACGGCCGGCTGACCTGGCGCTCCGACACGGTGGTGCCGATCGGCGACGCCATGGTCGAGTTCTGGGCCGGCGACCGGCTGCTCGGCCGCCCCACGCCCGACGCCGACCAGCGCACGCTCCGCCTCCGCGTGGGCGCCGCGCCGTTGCCGGACGGTCTCACCGTGAAGGTCGGCGGTCGCGCGCTCGACGCACCGATCGCGTCCCGGGCACCGGCCACCGACCCCGTCATCCCGGCGCCCCTGCCACCGAACCCGGTCGATCCAGGCATCAAAGGCCCATATCCGACGGTACGGGGAGGCTACGAACTTCCCGCCGTGACGCTGCCCGGCCTGCCCGCGCCGGTGGAGATGCTCGCCGAGGTCGTCGCGCCGCGCGACGCCCCCGGCGCCCGGCCGCTCGCGCTGTTCCTGCACGGCCGGCACCTGTGGTGCTACGCGCCGGACGGCGGCTCCGACTTCGTCCTCGACTGGCCGTGCGCGCCCGGCAGCGTGCCCGTCCCCAGCCACCTCGGCTACCTGCAGTCCCAGGAGCTGCTGGCCTCGCAGGGCTACATCACGGTGTCGATCGCGGCGAACGGCATCAACGGCCAGGACGCCGAGCTCGACGAGGCCGGTGCGGACGCCCGCTCCGCGCTGGTCCGCCGGCACCTCGCGCTGTGGGCCGACCCGGCCGCCGCACCCGCGATCGTGCGGTCCGTCCCGGCCGCGGACATGTCCCGGGTGCTGCTGATGGGTCACTCGCGCGGCGGCGAGGGCGTCAACCGGGCCGCGATCGACTCGCTCACCCCGGGCCGGCCGGCCCCGTGGACGATCCGCGGCCTGGTGCTGCTCGGGCCGACGATCTTCGGGCAGAATCCGGCGCCGGACGTACCCTCGGTGACGATTCTGCCCGGTTGTGACGGCGACGTCATCGACCTCCAGGGTCAGCTGTTCGCGGACGCCACCCGCGGCGTCAGTAAGGGCCGCGCGCTGCACAGCGTGCTCTACGCGATCGGCGCGAACCACAACTTCTTCAACACCGAGTGGACGCCCGGCCAGGCCGTCGCGCCCGCGTCGGACGACTGGAGGATCCCGGAGGACCGGGTGTGCGGGCCGGACTCGCCGGTCCGGCTGCCCGCGGCCGTGCAGCAGACGATGGGCGCCACCTACCTCGCGGCCGCGGCCCGGCTCTTCGTCGCCGGCGACGACCGGGTCCGGCCGCTGCTGGACGGCACCGGACGCCGGGCGCCGTCGGCCGACCCGGCCCGGGTGCTCAGCCACGCGGTCGGCGGCAACCGCACTCCCGCGGTCCTGCCCGCCGGCGGCTACCGCACCTCCGGCGGCGCGCGCCTCTGCGACCAGGCCAGCCTGGACGCCGACGTCGCGTGCCTGCCGTTCCCGATCTACGCCTCGCCGCACTTCGCCGCGTTCCGGTGGCTGTTCGACGAGCCAGGCCGGCACGCGATCCGCTACGACTGGTCGACCGCCGGCACCCCGATGACGGTCACCCCGCCCACCGCCGCCCGGCTCGGCAGCGCCTCGCACCTGGCGTTGCGCCTCGCCGTGCCGGAGAACGCGCCGGCGACCACGTTCGGCGTGTCCGTGACCGATTCGGCCGGGCGGACCACCGCGCTCGGCGACGTGACGCCGGCCGGGCTGCCGGCCGGAGTCACCGGCACGCCGGTCTGGGCGCAGGAGGTCCGGGTGCCGCGCAAGGGCGTCCGGGACGTGGCGAGCCTCGTGCTCACGCCCCGCGCCGCGACCGGCACCGCCTGGCTGATCGACGCCTGGGGCTGGTCACCCGGCACGCCCGACCCGCGCACCACCGTGCTGCCGCGCGTCGACGTCGCCGGCCGCGTGGTCACCGAGGGCGGTCCCGGCGACGAGCGGACCTACCAGATCCCGGTCTCGATCACCGGCAGCGGCTCCGGCCGCGTCCGCCTGTCCATCGTGCAGCCGAACGGTGCCTCCAGCGTGACCTGGACCGCCACGATCCGGCCGGGACAGACCAGGATCGACGTGCCGGTCACGGTACGCGGTGACGACGTCTGGAACCATGACCGCGAGATCGTCGAGGTGCTGGCCAAGGCGGAGGCCGGCGTGGTCGTCGGCGACCACGTCGGCACGGTCGACATCCGCGACGACGACCCGGCCGGCACCGTCACCGTAGCGGCGGTCACCGGCGCCGTCACCGAGGGCGGCACGCTCACCTGGCGGCTCACGCTCTCCGCGCCGTCGGAGTCCGACTACGACGAGGTGCTGTTCGTCGCGTTCCCGCCGGCCGGCGGCCGGGAACTGTCCACCGCCGACGTCGACCCGGGGTGGCTGATGGACACGTTCGGCGTGCCGGCGGAACCGGCCAGGCCGCTGTCCGAGGTCGTCTACTGGTGGCCGTACATCCCCGCGGGCGAGCTGACCGCGGAGTTCACCATCCCCACGATCCGGGACGGCGCGGCCGAGCCCGCGGAGACCGTCGAACTACAGTCGATCTTCGACGAGCGACCGCCGCTGACCGGCACCGTGACCGATTAACCCGATTCGGGGGTACGCCTTACGCGTACCCCCGAACGGTTCCTTACGGGTCCGGATAGGCCGAAAGTCGTAGCGGATCCATAGCCGGTTCAGGTCCTTTGCCGGAGGTACGCACAGCTGCGCGTCGGCATCCTGGAAGGGAACCCGGCTTCCAGGGAGGACCCGATGACGGTGACGAAGACGATCAACGCGCTGGCCAGGGCGCTGTCCGGAATCGTGGACGCCACGGCCAACCCACCGGCCGACGACCGCACGGTCCGGCGGCTGCTCGAGGCCCTCCGGGTCGGTACCGGCGACGGCTCGCCGGACGCGATGACCCGCGCGGTGCGCCGCTTCCAGGCCGCCGTGGGGCTGCCCACCGACGGCGTTGCCGGCCCGCGCACCGTGCACATGATGGTGCTCACGCTTCGGCAGGCTCGGCCCGCCGCCTGAGGAGTTCCGGCCCTGCGGCCAGATCCAGCGCTGTTGGCGACATCCACGCGGCGCGTCCTACCGAGCCGCCGAGTCGACGTTCGAGCGGTGCCGGCCGTCCGGGCGCTGCACGCCCGACATCTCGCTGTAGAGGTTCGCCGTTCACCCCTGATGCCGAAGGCCCGGTAAACCGATGATCGGTGCCACCGGCGGCCCTCTTCACGGTCGCGACCCGCGACGGTCTCGGTGCCCGCGCCGGTGCGCCGACGCACCCCACAGGACGGCGAAGCCGCCCGGCTTCGCGGTGCCGGGCGGCTTCCGGACGGAAGGCCCGCTCCCGCGGGCCCGCCGGGTGACTAGCCGATCGTCGGGACGCCGACGGCGGTGCAGGCGGCGTCGAAGTCCGTGCCGGCCTTGCCGAACGACGGCGACTCACCGGCCGCCACCGGGTCGGCGGCCGCGGCGGCCGTCTTCAACTCGGTCGCGTAGACCTGCGCCGCCTCCGCGACGTCGCTGGTCCCACCCTCGGCCACGGCGAGCGTGCCGGCCAGGTCCGACCAGGCCTTCTTCGTGTCGACCTCCTTGCCCGCCGCCACCGCGTCGAGCATCTCCTTCTTGAACGCGTTGGTGCTGGCCACGGCGGCCTCGCAGATCTCCTTGTCCGAGGCCCCGGCGGCGGCCGGCGCCTCGGACGCGGCCGGCGCACCGGTGGTCGCGGCAGCCGCCGACGGCGCTGGAGCGGCCGCGTCGGTCTCGGTGGTCGAGTCGTCGCCGCCACACGCGGACAGCGCCAGAACGGAGACACAGAAAACGGTAGACGCCATCAGGCGAATGTTCTTCACGGCGCCGAATCGTATGCGACAACCGATCCCATGATCAAATGAGATTCTGACGATGCCGCACCGCAGCTCCGGGCGACGCGCCGGGTCGCGTCGCCGACTGCCCGCGGCTGCCGGGGCGTTCCCGGACCGGCGGCCCGGGAACGCCGGCGCGGTCAGCTGAAGTTGATGTCGACGCCCACGGCCTTGCAGGCGGCGTCGAGGTCGGCGCCGGCCTTCTGGTAGGCGGGCGACTCCTCGGCCACGGTCGGGTCGGGCGCCGCGGCGGCCGTCTTGAGCTCAGCGGTCAGGGTCTGCGCGGCCTTGGCCACGGCGCTGTCGCCACCCTCTGCGACGGCCAGCTCGGTGGCCATGGCGGTCCAGGCGGCCTGGACGTCCGCGTTGCTGAACTCCTTGCCGGCCTGCAGCGTCTCGGTCAGCTTCTTCGTGAACGCGGTCGTGGCCCTGACAGCCGCGTCGCAGATCTCCTTGTCCGACGCGGCAGCCGCGGCAGCCGCGGCCCGAGCCTCCGACGTGGCCGGCGCGCCGGTCGTGGCGACCGGAGCGCCCGACGTCGCCGGGGCGGAGGCGCCGGTGTTCGAGTCGTCGCCGCCACCGCAGGCGGACAGGGCGAGAGCGGAGGCACAGAAAACGGTAGACGCCATCAGGCGAATGTTCTTCACGGCGCCGGATCGTATGCGACAAACCAAACCCATGATCAAATCTGTTTCCGTACGGCTCGGAACGCGATATGCACCCGTCCGGCAATTCGGTCCCGAATGGCACGGATGAGCGTCCAACCCCACGATACGGCTATCTCGGTCACGCGCCGGCGTCTCCTCTGCCCGGTGCCGGCTGCCGCGTGGACGTCCGACCGGCCACTGCGTTCCACCGGCGATCGGTTCCGCTACCGACCTCGAAATGCCACCAGCCCTGGGCCTGCCCGTCCCAAGGACCTGCTCGATCCCGGCGAAGTCGGCGTCGGCCGGTATGTCGAACGCCACGAACGGCAACTCGGCGCTGAACACCTCGCCGAGCAGGCCGCAACGAGCGAAAGCGGCGCGGACGGCCGGCGCGTTCGGGCCCAGCGCGCCGGCCGGCACCGGCAAAACCCGGACGACACAGTGCCCGGACGCCCGCACCCGGCCATCAGCGTCACACCGAGACCGTCTTCCCGCCTGTCCTCGGTCAGCCGGGCCGCCCACAGACCCTCGGTGTCCTACGGCAGCCAGCCCTCCCACGGCACGAACCTGAACCACACCTTGATCAGGTCGTCGGAGCGCCGCGCATGGAGATCGGGAGCCATCGTCACGCCAACACGGTCCGCTGACCGGCCCCCGGCCGGACACCGGGCGTGTGATCTTCGGCGACCGGCCCGCTGCCGGGCGACGCGGCCGGGGGCCGGGTGACCGGGGGCCGGGTGGCCGGGGGCCGGGTGGCCGCGGGCCGCGTTGTTCTTCGGTGACCAGCATCGGCACCGGCTCCGACGCGGCGACCGGAGCGGCGGCGGAGGCCGCCGCGAGGTTTGCCCGCGGGGAGCGACTCTGTTGCCCGTTCGGCGGTGGCTCGCCGCGAAGGATCATTGACCGACACGAAAGAGAGGTCGACTTCGATATTCGACCTCTCTTTCGTGTCGGTCAATGATCCTTCGGGCATGAGTGGTCGCGACAGCTCGACCACCACGCCGGCTTCTGCTCGACGCTGTCCGAGCCATGGCGGAAATAATGCGAAATTTCGGGCTGGTGCTTCCGGTCTCCGGGCGGGGCTCGCGGCTTCCGATGCCGAATGGGCAACGGAGCCGCTCCCGCGGGCGAACGCTCGCGGCGGCCTCCGTCGCCGCTCCGGTCGCCGCGTCGGAGCCGGTGCCGACGCGGTCACCAAAAGCCCGCGGGTTCCACGATGCCGCGGGCCCGGCCGCGCCCTCGGCAGCGTCCTTCCGTTGGCGTTCGCGCGGGGATTCTCGGACCACGGCGGGTCCGAAGGAAGGAGCGCGGCGACGGCCCGCGTTCCCCCGGGAACTTCCGGCGGGCAGTGCCCGTGGCCACCCGCCGTCACGTAGCGGCTGTCGATTGCGTCCACCTCGCGGGATGGATCTTCCGCGATGCGGAATCCTAGATCCTTCCAGCCCGGGTTGCTGTTTCGTGCGGGCTGAAACAGCAACCTGGGCTGGAAGGATCTTGTGCGGGCCCGCCCGCCGGATATCGGCCGCGATGCGCCTCCGGTTCCGGCTCTGGCGCAGGGGCGCATGTGCTGCGGGCGGCGGTCAGCGAGACATGGTCAGCAAATGTTCGACGAGGTCGGCCAGTTCGGTGAGGGAGCGACGGCCGGCTGCAAACTCCACATCAGCGAAACCTGCGACGCCACCCCAGACCCCGGACACCGGCCGCGATGTTCCCGGCATGGTCGCACCGCCGAATCTGATCACGAATGTCACGCGGGAAAGGAGGCCTGTGGTTGGCGGCTTGCCGGGGCGTGGGGTCCGGGGCTCGGTCCCGGGTTGGCTCAGTGCCCGCGCGAGCATGCGGGCTGTACCCGGCCAACGACGGGAACGCGATGTATGCCTTTCGGACGGTGTGGGACCCGTCACCTAAACGATGTAGGAAGTTGGGCATCAGGGTGGATTGAAATCCGGCGGAGGCGGGAATCAATCTGTCGACCGGCTAGGGCCGGTTACCGGCAGGAGAGTGCGACTCGACCCCCCGAGTCGCCCCGGGACCACTGGATGGTCAAAGGAGAGCAACGTGACCGTCACCGGCATCATCACCGCGCTGATCGTGGGTCTCATCATCGGTGCGCTGGGGCGCCTCGTCGTCCCCGGCAAGCAGAACATCCCCCTGTGGCTGACGCTGGTCATCGGCGTCGTCGCGGCCCTGCTCGGCACGGCCCTGGCCCGCTTCAGCGGCCTCGCTGAGACGCGTGGCATCGACTGGTGGGAGATCATCTTCCAGGTCGCGTTCGCCGCGATCGGTGTCGCGATCGTCGCCGGTGTCGGCGGCCGTCGCGGCCGGCGGGCGCTCTGACCAGCATCCGCCTGATCTGACCTAGCGGCGCCTCCCACCTTCTGGTGGGAGGCGCCGCTGTCTTTCGTCTACGAGTGCGGGCAGGTGTCGCGGTACTCCTGGATCGCCGGGCCGGACGGGGCCGGGCACAGGAACTGCTCGTAGCGGGTGTCATTGTCGACGAAGCGCTTGAGCCACGAGATGCTGTACTTCGCGACCGTCACGTTCGTCGAGGTCGGCGCCGAGTGCGAGGCGTTGTTGAGCTCCAGGTACGCCTTGTCCAGCGTCGACGGCAGGCTCGTGTAGAACGGCTCGGAGTGTGACGCCACCGGCGCGACCGTGTCACTCTCGGCCCCGATGATCAGCGTGGGTACGCGGTCCGACGACCACGACTTCGTGCCGTGCCAGGGGGTCAGCGGGATCGCGGCCTGCAGCGCCGGCCGGGCCACCGACGCGGACAGGCTGCCACCGCCGCCCATCGAATGTCCCATGACGCCGAGCCGGGTGGCGTCGATCCTGGTACGGACCGTGCTGGTACGGGTCAGGTAGTCGAGTGCCGCGAGCAGCTGCGTGCCCCGGGCGGCCGGCTGGTCGATCGTCGACAGCGTGTCGATCGTGATCACCACGAAGCCCTGCGAGGCGAGCCGCGGCCCGAGCCAGGCGACCGCGGACTGGCTGGCCGTGAACCCGGGCGAGATCGCCACCGCGCCGAAGGTCCCCTCGGCTGTGCTGGTCGGATAGTAGATCGTCCCACCACCGAACCCGGACACGCTCGACCGCGCGACGGTGACCCGCGCCGTCGCGAACGGCCCGGTCGCAGCCTCGATGCTGGCGGTGGTCGGCGCGGGACCACGCTCGTAGGGGTTGGCGGCCTGCGCCGGAGTGGCGACGGTCTGGCCGGTCAGGGTGAGGGCGGTCGCCAGGACGGCGGCGGCCACCAGACGCCGGTGCGTGTGGGCCACGGCGGACTCCTTACATCGAAGGACGACGTTGGATGGGCGTCGTCATCGTGGCCCGCGAAGGCTACCCATGGGTAATCCCCTTGGGGTCATAGCTGGGGTGGAGGGGGCGCGTGTGGGGTGGGAGGGGGTTGCGCTAGGCTATGTCCACTGCCGCGGGGAGCGATTCCAGCGGCGGGCGGGACGTGGCGCAGTTTGGTAGCGCACCTGACTGGGGGTCAGGGGGTCGTCGGTTCAAATCCGGCCGTCCCGACTTTTAATCTTTGCAGCTCAACCCCGATATTGTATCGGGGTTTTTCAATGTATTCGGATCTTCAGGTAACCGCTGCGGTAACGGGGATCCTCTAGCGTTAGCGGCATCCCCATCCCCGGTCTTCACCGCGAGGTCTGCGATGCCCGTGTACCCCTACAACCTGGTCGGCGGCGGCTTCCGCTGGTTCTTCATCGTCGACGTCCCCAAGGGCGAGGACGGCAAGCGACGGCAGATCAAGCGGGGCGGCTTCGCCACCGAGACCGACGCGACCGACGCCGAAACGCAGTTCCTCAGCACCTACGGCAAGGTCGAGCGGCACGCGGACGGCACCCTCGCCGCGGAGCTGGAGGAGTGGCTGTCGGATCGGATGCTCGACGTCGAGGTCGAGACGTACGACAACTACCGCTACCTGTTCCGCAGCTACGTCATCCCGTACCTCGGCGACCGGCAGATCTACACGATCGACAAGAACACGCTGCACGGGTTGTACAAGAGGCTGCTCGCCAGCGGGAAGAAGAGCGGGGAGCCACTGTCGCCGACTACCGTCCGGACCCTGCACCGGGTGCTGGGGAAGGCGCTGTCGGACCTCGGGTTCGCGCTCGACGGCGTCCGCCAGCCGCGGCCGGCGGAGCGCGAGGAGATGGGCCGCAAGGGCATCTGGACCCCGGAGGAGGCGGCGCGGTTCCTCCGGCACCACGCGGACAGCCGGCTCCGTGCGGCCTGGGCGCTGGCAGTCGTCCTTGGGCTGCGGCGCGGCGAGATAGCCGGGCTCAAGTGGCCCCGCGTGCACCTCGACCGCGGGATCGTGCAGATCCACTGGCAGCGCATCGCCACCAGCAGCTCCGGCGTCATCGAGAAGACTCCGAAGGGCAAGAGCAAGCGCACCATCGCGATCGGACCGGCGCTCGCCAAGGAACTGCTCCTGCACCAGGAACGCCAGGAGATCGAGAAGGCCGACTTCGGCGTGCTCTACAACGACGGTGGCTACGTCTTCTGCCGCGAGGACGGCCTGCTGTACTACCCGAGCTACTTCACCCAGAAGTGGGAGAAGGCCTGCAAGGAGGCGGGCGTCCCCGTGATCGCCCTGCACGACGGTCGACACACCTCCGCCACGACCGGTGATCCGCTGCTGCTCGGCCCGCGACACCCGCCGCAGAGTCCGGGTATCAGGTGGTGGAGCGCTTGCGTCCGCTGGGCCAGTGATCCGCGTGCGTGCAGCCATCGACCGATCTCCGACTCCGTGAGGCACCGAACCCTGTGGTCCGGTCACGCTCACCCAGCCGGGTTAGCAGGTTGGCTCCGGCCGGCCCGCTACGAGACGGTCAGTCGTGGGTGAGTGCCAGGTGGAGGCTGAGTTCGGCTCTGAGGCACTGTCGCTTTGGTGGTGAGAAGCCGGGTCGGGTCGGTGACCGGCACAAGGACGCCACAGCAATCGGCGCATTGGCAATTCGGCGCCCAACCACGACGCCGCTGTCATCGATCTGCAGAGCGCGGCGGAGCCATCAGCCAGAGTCGGCTCGATACTCCGACCACGAGTCCGCAGCCCGTGCGAGCGGGAGGTGATGGCTGGCTCCGATGGTGCGGTGCCAGCCATGCCAGAGGTCGGCTGCAGCCGCCGCGAAGAGGGTTAGCGCCGCCGGTGAAGCGCGCTGCCAGGCCTCGGCTCGGGCGACGGCGCGCTCCGCCGCTTCCGGGGTGTGCCCTGAGCGGATGAGTCTGATGATGAGGAACGCGTACGGGATCCAGGCGGCGCCGGTGCAGGGTTCGGTCCAGTCGACGAACCAGGTGTGCTCACGGTGGACCAAGAGGTTGCGTGGGGTCAGGTCGGTGTGGATCAGTGTGTCGCCGGCGACCGCTTCCGGTGCGATGCGGTCGGCCCATCGACGTGAGAAAGCCAGCGCCTCGGCAGGAGCAGGCGTCAGAGCGTGGGTGAGGTCGTCGAGGGCCACCAGGACCGAGGTGATGTCGGGTGAGCCGGGTCTGAGGTCGGCGTGCCGGCCGGGGACGCGGTCGTATCCGTGCAGAAGCCAGCCGTCTGATTCGATCGTCCAGTACAGCCGCGGGACTCTGTCGGCGGGGAGCACTGCGTTGAGCGTGGCCTCCCGGCAATGGCCACGAACAGCGCGTGGCGAGGCGGTTCGTGTGTCGACGCCTTTGACGAAAATCTGTCCATGGGCGGTGGTCAGGACCGTGGCGATGTCGGTTACGGAGCCCGCCGCAAGGTCTTCCGCCTCGATGATGTCCCCGGTCTCACGCGCAACGATCGCGCGGGTGTGCGGGGTGAGGTCGGACCACTGGCGGCGGGGCATCCTTCGTTCTCCTGCTTCCTGCGGGACAGGTCTCGCCGAGCTTAGGCGTCGGTGGAGCCTGCTACGGGCTACCGCTCCGGCGCCCGGTCAGCGGGTGGGGCTGTCGGTGCATCCGGCGTGGCATTGGGTGCACTTGGCGGTGCCGCTGCTGGTCCACAGCGGCAGATCGATGCGGTACCCGGCAGCGGCGATCGCGGCGGTCGTCGTGGTGAGCGGCGCGCTGGTGCCGGTGTCGGCCGGGTCGTCGGGGATGTGGTGGATAAAGCGGCCGGCGATGCGGTTGCAGAGGTCGGTGTAGATCTCGGTGTGGAGGATGAGGGTGTGCCAGCCGATGTCGACGAGGTCGGATGGGCCGATCGGGGTGGTCGTCACGGCGCAGGCGCCGAGGAACGCGAGGGCCTGGTCGAGGATCCTGGCCGGCATGTCGTCGCTGAGGTCGGGATGGTCCGCCGCGATCCGCGTCGTGAGCATCGCGAACAGCGCCGGGTCGATCAGACTGCTGCCGGGGCGCGCGGCCGGGGCGGGTGCCTCCTCCGGCCAGCAGCCGGCGCCGACGGTGGCGGACGGCTCGGGGGCGGTGCGGTGGTCGTTGCGTGCGGTCGTCGATTTCACGGTGTCCTCCGTTTTCCGATGTGGTTGCTCTCAGCATCCGGCGGCCGGCCCCAGGCGGGAACGGACCGATGTAGCACCTCCGTGGCACCTTCGATGCCGCACCCGTCGATGCGTGATCCGATGAGAGCGGTTCGGAGAAGGGGGCAACGATGGTCGCGGTGGACCGCTGGACCGGCGCCCACGCGCAGGCGCTGCGATTCGCACTGCGGATGAGCGTGCGCGCCTATGCCGCCTATCTCGGCGTAGCCGTGCGCACCGTCTCAAAGTGGGAGCGGTTCGGCGCGAACACCTATCCGCGGGGCGTCTCGCAGGAGGTCCTCGATGTGGCGCTCGCCCGCTGTGATGACGACACGCGGGCGCGGTTCGCCGTCGCTCTCGCCGCACGCACGGGTGCGCCGCTGATACCCGTACCCTCCGGGGATCTGGATCATGAAGGGTGGGTCGACGACATCGAGCGTGCGGCCACGGCGCTCGGTGGACAGAACTTCGCGTTCGCCGCCGCGCTGCTGCAGCGCTGGATAGCTCTTTCGGATCCGCACCGGCTCGACGAGCGTGGCCTCTACCTGTATGCACGCAGCACGACGTTGCTCGGCGACCTCCGTCGTGATCAGGGCCTGGTAAGCGGCCCGTTGTCAGCCGCACATACCTACACGATCGCCAGATCGATCTACGCGCAGCTCGGTCTCGCCCGCCGCGTCGCCCAGCTCGATCTCGCGCTCACCGTGACCATGGAGATGAGCGGGCTGCTCGACACCGCCGCGCGCCGCTACGAGCACCTCGCCGGCGATGAGCGGCTCACCGATCGCGACCGTGCCCGCGCGCTGCTGTGGGTCGGCACGTCGCTGAGCAAGAACGGTGATCATGTCTACTCCATGCGGGTCATGGGCGCCGCGGCGCGCGAGTTCGACCGGCTCGGTGAGGCCGACGACTGGTCCGTGACACAGCAGAAGCTCGCTCTCGCCGCGCGGGGCGCCGGGGATCTCACCGCAGCGCTGCGCCACCTCAGCATCGCCCGCGACACCGCGATCCTGGCCGCGCCGCTGCAGCGGGTCCGGCTCGACACCGCGCACGGCCACGTCCTGCTCACCGACCCGGCCACCGCCGACGAGGGACACCGGCTGCTCGCCCGCGCCGAGAAGGTCGCCGCTGCGTACGGTATGAGCCACCAGCTGCGCAGCATCGCCCGCCTTCAGCAGGCGACCGACCCGGGAGATCCACAGTGACGGACAGGGCAACCCGACTCACCGACGCCCAGCGCGCCGACGCCCTCACGATCTGGCACTACCACCAGCTCGGACACCCGCTGCGCCACTGCGACATCGCGATCGGCCTGGGCAGCCACGACCTCGGCGTCCCCGCCTACACCGCGAAACTCTGGCACGAGGGCTGGTTCCCCCGGATGCTGTTCACCGGCGCCGTGAACCCGATCCGCGCGGACCAGTTCCCCCGCGGCGAAGCCGTCCACTTCCAGGAACACGCAATCGCCCTCGGCGTCCCCGACCGAGTGATTCTGGTCGAGCCGCACGCCACGAACACCGGCCAGAACATCACCTTCGCCCGCCAACTGCTGCAGGAGCACGACATCACCGTGCGGTCGGTGATGCTCGTCGCGATGCCCTACATGCAGCGCCGCGCTTACGCCACCTGCCGCAAGCTCTGGCCCGAGGTCGACATCGTCTGCGCCTCCCAGCCGCTCGCGTTCGCCGACTACGTCACCGAGATCGGCGACGAGCGCATGGTCACCGACATGCTGGTCGGAGACCTCCAGCGCATCATCGTCTACCCCGGGCACGGTTACGCCGAACCGCAGGAGGTCCCCGACGATGTCCACGCCGCTTACCAACGTCTGGTCCACGCCGGCTTCACCACCCGCCTCCTCACCACCTGAACCAGCCGAGCCGCCCGGGATCTGCGCGATACACCAGCCCAACCTGCTGCCGCGGCTGACCACACTCGCCAAGATCTACGCCGCTGACTGCTGGATCGTGCTCGACGACGTGCAATTCAACCGCCGCGACTACCAGCACCGCACCCGACTCGCCCGACTACACGACCCCGGCCGGCAGCAGTGGCTGTCACTCGCCACTACCCTGCCGATCGGCCGCGCCACCGTGATCCGCCACGCGCGGCTGGCCGATCCGGGGCGCTGCCGGCGCAGGCTCCGGCAGATGACGCACGACTACTACCGGACGAGCCCAGCGTGGGACGTCATGCAGCATTTGATCAATGGTCTCGACTCGCTGTTCGACAGCACCGACCTGCTCACCGAGATCACCGAAGCTTCCACCCTCGACATGCTGCGCCTGCTCGGATGGAACGGCACCGTGATCCGCAGCTGCCAGCTTCCCGCCCGCAGCGGTCGATCGCAGCGACTCGCCGACCTCGCCGCGCAGGTCGGCGCGACGACCTACCTGTGCGGCACCGGCGGCATGCGATACCTCGACCCGGCCCCGTTCCAGAAGGTTTCCATCGTCGTCCTTCCCTTCAGACACCCTGACGGCCCGATCTGGAAATACGCCGATCGCATCACCAGCATGTGGCCCATCCTCCGCTGGGGACTACAGGCGATCAAGGAAGAGCTGAACCCTCTGTCTGTACGGGCGTCAGGTCGCTGACGGGGCGCATCAGCGCGAGGGACCACCCCCGCGTGCGCGGGGAAGAGGGCCCCACCCTCCGCTTCAGCCCGCCCGCCTGGGGACCACCCCAGCGTGCGCGGGGAAGAGAGGCAGAGTTCGTCCACTGTCAAGGACGCCCGAAAACTGACCCCTTTTCGACGGTTGAGAACTGCCCCCCTGTGTGGTCGCGGCTTGCTGGTGGTGGTGGGTGGGTGTTGGTCTTGACCGGCGGTGTTGGTGCTGGTCAGGAGGGTGGTGTGTCGGTGGTGGTCGATGAGGCGGTGCAGCGGCGGTTGCTGCGGTGGTCGGCGGGTGAGTTGGTCCGGGTGCTGGACGCGCATCGTGGGTTGCCGGTGCTGGCCTGGACGGTCACGCCGCGGGCGTTGATTGGTCATGCGGAGCTGTGCGAGGTGGATCAGGGCCGGGTTCGGCAGGTGTTCGCGGCGTGGGCGGATGCGTTGCCGGCGTCGGAGGGATGTGATCCGGTGCCGGTGCTCGGTGATGACGGTGTGACCCGGTTGCGGGCGGTCCGGCGCAGCAACGGGGTGCCGGTGGTGTTGACCGCCGCGGTGCACCCGTTCTGATGTGAGCCGCCGGGTCAGGTGTCGTGTTTGGCGGCGGGGACACGGCCCAGGTCGCCGCGGTTGCGTAGCCGGTAACTGTCACCTTTGAGGGAGATGAGAGGCCCTCCCCGGTCGAAGCGCTCTGCGGTTGGCGCGGACGGTGCCCTCCAGCGACCTACTCCACGCGCTGTCGATTTGGGAGGAAGCCGCCCTCAGCAGGCGCGTCGACTTCGTGACCTACCGGCGCCTGGCCGAAGCGCTCGGGCAATCTGACCTGGCCGCGTTCCGGAACCTTCTCGCCGACCAGCGTCCACAGCACGGCGCGGGCCTGCTCTGGGCGCTCACTCCGGAGTGACAGCAATTGGATCGACGGACTCGCTGCTCCATGATCCGCGGCGGATCGGCTACCGTCCTGCCGATGAGCACTTGGTCCGAGCCGGACGTGTTCTACGCGCAACTGGCGACCTTCCACGCGATGACCGCGGCGCTGATCACCGAGCCCGGCACCGGCAGGGTCCTGCTCGTCAAGCCCGCCTACAAGGACGCGTGGACGTGGCCCGGCGGCTACCTCGACGCCGGCGAGTACCCGCATGACGGATGCGCCCGTGAGCTCACCGAAGCGCTCGGACTCACGATCGCTCCCGGCCGGCTGCTCCTGGTCGACTTCGCACCTCCCACCGCACACCGCCGGCGCGCGTTGATCAGCATGCTCTTCGACTGCGGCGAGCTACCGCCGGACACGACGATTCACCTGCAGGAGAGCGAGCTCAGCGTGTGGGCGTTCTTCACCGCGGACGAAGCCGCCGATCGGCTGCCTGCCATGGAACGCTACCGCGTCACGGCGGCGCTGCACGCGCGCCGGAACAACTCGACCGTCTACCTTCCCGGCTCCCCAGCGGAGCGGTGATCGTTCCCGCACTTCGCTCGCAGCAGTTCGGGCGAACATCAGGGTGGGGCGGGCTCGGGAATGTATGGCCGCAGCTCGTGAGCGGGTCTGCTGCCGCATCCCGATAGATCGCCGTTCGGGCCGGGCCACGCCCACGCTTCCTTGTAGACGGGCTTGACGAGCAGGATCCTGCCCGTACCGGGCTCGGTGATCAACGCCGCGGTCGTGACGTGGAACGTGGCCAGCTGGGCATAGAACACGTCTGGCTCATACCAGGTGCTCATCGGCAGGACGGTAGTGGATTCCCGGCCAAGCTCGTAGCGGCCGGCACGTCTGGGTGACGGTTGAAGAACGCGGCGGCGGCAGGATGCGTTCGGTGATGGAAGGGCCCGCGAGGAGAGCGTCGGGTGCGGAACGCCACCACAATGCCGCGGTCGCAGCGCGGGAACGTATCTGTATAGCAGTGGTTCGCGTGTCCGGCCTCGTTAGACGGAACCGGTTCGATGCCTTGACCAGAACTCGGCTGCTCGTGCGAGTGGGAGGTGGTGGCTGGCGCCGATCGTGCGGTGCCAGCCGTGCCAGAGGTCGGCTGCCGCCGCGGCGAAGAGGGTCAGTGCGGCCGGTGCGGCGCGTTGCCAGGCGTCGGCTCGCTGGACGGCGTGTTCCGCCGCTTTCGGGGTGTGGCCTGCATGGATGAGTCTGATGGTGAGGAACGCGTAGGGGATCCAGGCGGCGCCGGTGCAAGGTTCGGTCCAGTCGACGATCCAGGCGTGATCGTGGTCGATGAGGACGTTTCGCGGGGTCAGGTCAGTGTGGATCAGGGTGTTGCCGGCGACCGCTTCCGGTGGGATGCGGTCGGCCCATCGACGTGAGAAGGCGAGCGCTTCGGCCGGAGCCGGTGTGAGGGTGTGGGTGAGTTCGTCGAGGGCTGCGAGGACCGAGGGGATGTCGGGGGAGCCGGGGCTGAGGTTGGCGTGCTGCCCGGGGACACGGTCGTATCCGTGCAGCAGCCAGCCGTCTGATGCGATCGCCCAACGCAGCCGCGGGACTCTCCCGGTGGGAAGCAGCGCGTTGAGTGCGGCCTCTCGTTCGTGTGGGTGTGGTCGGATGAGAGGGCTGGCCACGATGATCGCGGTGGACCGCTGGACCGGAGCCCACGCGCAGGCGCTGCGGTACGCGTTGCGGATGAGCGTGCGCCTACGCCGCCTATCTCGGCGTCGCCGTGCGTACCGTCTCGAAGTGGGAACGGCTCGGCGCGCACACCCACCCGCGCGGCATCTCGCAGGAAGTGCTCGATGTGGCGCTCGCCCGCTGCGATGACGACACGCGCGCGAGGTTCACCATGGCTCTCGCCGCGCGTACGGGTGCGCCGCTGGTGTCCGTACCCTCGGGGGATCTGGATTGTGAGGGTTGGGTCGACGACATCGAGCGTGCGGCCACGGCGCTCGGGGGACAGAACTTCGCGTTCGCCACCGCGCGGATCACATCGGTCTCGGCGTCGACGCCGAGACGAGACTGCCGGTGGGCGCGCGTGGTCAGCAGATGCGTTGCCCGCCGAAGGTGTCGTAGGAGAACTGCGCCCACCAGCGCAGGTGAGGGAGTGTGGCCGGGCCGACCCAGCCGTCGACGGTGAGGCCGAGGCCGCGGTTGTTCGCGCATTGCTGGAATGTGCGTACCGCCGTCGTGGTCTTGTTTCCGTAGATGCCGTCGATCGAGATGGACGGACTGGCCGCGCCGGAGAGCGCCCAGTTCAGCAGGCACTGCACCTCCCTTACGGCGGTGCCGGTGCTGCCCGGGCCGACGGTGTAGCTTTCCGGGCCGCGCGGGCAGTCGGCCTCGAGAACGGTCATGTCGGCTGCCGGAGCGGCTGCGGCCTGGGCCGGTGCGGCCACGGCCGACAGGGTGGTGGTGAGCAGGGCCACGATGAGCGCGGTGCGGGTACGGATCATGGTTGGTGCCTTTCCCTGCGGTGCTGGGCTCGGTGTGCCGCGATCCGTCGACAGCGGCTTCGGCCACGCTATTGAGGCTCGCGCGAGCCGTCATGACCCGAGTTCAGGGACGCCCGCATCGACGCTCCGGATCGGCAGCGGAGATCCGGAGCATCGGCCGATTCGTCACTGTCGGTCAGCTCGTCGCCGTTCCGGTCGCATTCCCGGGAGCTGCCGCCGGTGCGGGCGGGGCGTTGGCGAGGGTGTAGCCTCCGCCAACGCGAAATTGCTGATCAGGGGCTGGAACGAATGACCGGATTGCACCGTACCCTCGCTGCTTTGGGTGTTGTGGCCGTTGTTCTGTTGTCCGGATGCGCGCCGGAGGCCTCCGCCGGCCCGTCGCCCTCCGTGACGAAGGCGGTGGACGCGCGGGCTGAGCTGATCGCGTCCGTCGCGGCGCTGGACGACGGGAATTACGAGTTCCGGCACGATTCGTACTATTACGGGTTGCGGACCGGGATCGTGCATGCGCCGAGCGACGCGATCGAGCTCGGTGCGTTCGTCTCCGGCGAGGGTGGCTCCGAGGTCGAGTACCGGCGGATCGGCGATGAGATCTGGCTGCGCATGGATTTCTCCCGGTGGCCGCAGATGACCGGTGAGGTGCCGGACACGCTGGACGGCGAGCTGTGGGCGACGCCGCTGCCCGGCACCGATCGCCTGGGCGGGATGCCGTTCGCACGGCCCGGTGACGACATCACCGGCGCGCGGAGCCTGGTCGGCAGTGTCCGCACAGTCACGCGCACCGGTTCGTCGCGCTATGCCGGCACGTTCGACCTGACTCGGGTGACGGCCGGCGAGATGGAACTCATCCCGGACGAGCCGTATCTGCGTGCGCTCGGCGACCGGGCGCGGTCGCTGCCGTTCCACGCGGAGACCGACGTGCGGGGGCGGCTGAAGATATTCACGTTCGACCTGCCTGAGCTGCCGAGATACGGGCCGGACGAGATGAGCCTGCTGCTGAGCGAGTACGGCACGGCCCGCGCCCCGCAGCGCCCGGGGGACGGCGAGATCGCCGGTCCGGACGACATGGCCGAGATGAAGAAGTCCCTCGACGCGATGGACTTCTGATCCGCGCCGGGCCGGGTCGGCGTGGCAGATCGGATGGAGGTCCGATCGGCCGTTCGGCGTGCGGCTGTGTGCGCTCGGCCACGACTGGCTCGCGGTCACCGTTGCCCGCCCGGTCCCCGCCGGCGACGCCGAACAGGCCCGCCGGGTCGCCGCCGAACACCTGGCCTTCTGCCCGGACATCACGGCCGAGACCTCGTTCCCGGCCTACGCCGCCACGCTGCCCGGCACCACGATCTGGCGCTTCTGGTGGGATTAGAGCCTGTGTCGACGGCTGAGACGGGGCCGCGGCGAGGCCCGGTCGCCGCCTGGCCGCACGTCGCACACGTGCGAGGATGATGACGCGGCCGGCACGCGTCGACCGGATCGGAGCCGGGTGGTGCAGCGATCGCATCAGGTGGTGGTGCTCGTCCTCGACGGGGCGCTCCCGCTGGACGTGGGGATCCCGGCGGAGGTGTTCCATCCGGAGACGGGTTTTCCCTACGAGGTGTCCACCTGCGGGGTCACCGCCGGAACGGTGCCGGCCCACGGGGACTTCGGCTACACGGTCCCGCGGGGCCTGGACGCCCTGGCCGACGCGGACACGATCGTCATCCCGGGGTACGCCCCGGCGGGCCGGCCGATACCGGTGGAGGTGCGCGAAGCGCTGCGGAGCGCCGTCTCCCGCGGGGCACGCATCGCGTCGATCTGCTACGGCGCATTCGCCCTCGCGGATGCCGGCCTGCTCGACGGCCTGCGGGCGACGACGCACTGGGACGCGGCGGAGAAGCTCGCGGAGCGGCATCCGCGGATCACGATCGAGCCGAACGTTCTCTTCGTCGACGAGGGATCCATCCTCACCTCGGCGGGGGCCGCCGCCGGCCTCGACCTGTGCCTGCACATCGTGCGGCGCGACCTCGGCGTGAGCGCGGCGAACGAGATCGCACGGGGACTCGTCACCGCGCCCTACCGGGCCGGTGGCCAGGCCCAGTATCTGCCGAGGACCGGCTCGGCAGCCCGTGGCGAAACCCTCGCCGCGACGCGCGAATGGGCCATGACGCGGCTCGGCCAGCAGCTCACGATCGCCGAACTCGCCGCACACGCGCGGATGTCGCCCCGCACGTTCCTGCGCCGGTTCGCCGAGGAGACCGGCAGCACCCCGCTGCAGTGGATCCTCCGGGTGCGGGTCGACACCGCCCGCGAACTCCTGGAGAGCACGAGGCTGTCGGTCGACCACATCGCGGACCAGGTCGGCCTGGGAACCGGATCGAACCTCCGGCTGCATTTCCGCCGGCTTCTGGACGTGTCCCCCTCGGAGTACCGCGCCACCTTCTCCGGGCGGAGCTGACCGGGCTCCGCTACGAGATGCGAGCGGGAAGCGCGACGGTCTCGCCCGCCACATCGATCGCGACCTTGCCGCGGAGCGCGTACGACCGCCTGTTCTCCAGGAGTTCATGAGCCTCGCCCATGCGCGCGAGCGGAAGGGTCGCGCCGATGACCGGCTTCACGAGACCGCGCTCGACCAGCGTGGTGAGCGCGTCCAGCTTCCCCCGGTTCTGCCGCGTGAAGACGAAGTGGTAGGCGGCGTTCCGGCCCCACGCCTCGATGAGGTTCTGTGGCTGCGCGATGTCGACGATGCTGACCACGCGTCCGAGGTCGGCGAGCGCCAACGGGCTTCGGGTGAGGGTGTCGCCACCGATCGTGTCGAGGACGACATCGACCCCCGTGCCTCGCGTCATCTCGGCCACGGCATCGACGTAGTCCGTCGACGTGAAGTCGATCGCCGCATCCGCTCCGAGAGAGCGCACGAACTCATGATCGCCGGCTTTCGCGGTGGTGATCACTCGGGCGCCGATCACCCTCGCGATCTGGATCGCGATCGTGCCGACACCGCCCGCGCCGCCATGGATGAGGATCGTCTCTCCCACGGTGAGCGCAGCGCGCGTCACCAGGGCCTCCCAGACCGTTCCGCCGACGAGAGTCAGGCTCGCCGCCTCCAGGTGACTGAGGTTCTCCGGCTTCCGGCCGACGAGGTCGACGTCGGCGACGTGCTGCTCGGCGTAGGAGCCGGGGCCGCCGAAGATTCGGGGCGTGTAGTACACCGCGTCGCCGGCGCGGAACTCGGTCACGTGGGATCCGACCTCCTCGATCACGCCGGAGATGTCGTGCCCGATGATCGCCGGGAGTGGCACGTCGTCCGCGTAGTCCCCGCGACGGATCTGATAGTCGAGCGGGTTGACGGCGGTCGCATGGACGCGTACCCGTACCTGCCGGGGTTCGACGCGTGGTACGGAGACGTCGCGCAGCGCGAATGCATCGGCCCCGCCGAAACGGGTGAGCACGACGGCCTTCATCGAAGCGGTCATAGCGGTGTTCCTCATCGTGGTTCGGGTGCGTGACGGGCGGTTCTCTCTCAGCGTCGCGCGCACGATCCGTACCCTCCAGTGGCGGTAATGCCAATATCCGCGAGGATAGTGACACGCCTCCGGGTGGCCAGTCCGGCGGAGACACTCACCGGAAGCGCGCCCCGACGAGAGCGCTGAGCGGCGATGACCGCGTGACGCCTCGCGAGAGGCGTTCCCGCCGGGCTGTGTGCCTCTCCGGACAGCCTCGCCGTCGCATCGGCCGCCAGATGTGCGAAAGTCGTTCGGCCGGGTATGACAACACCGGCGGTGAACAGGGGGTGCTCGGTGACGGACGATCTCTTCGCCTCGGGCGGTGAGACCGGACGGCTGATGACGAGCCTGGACTGGGCGCGTACCGGCCTCGGTCCGGTGACCGGCTGGCCGCAGAGCCTGCGGGCGGCCGTGCGGATCGTGCTCTCCTCCCGGTACCCGATGCTGTTGCTCTGGGGCCCGGATCTCACCCAGCTCTACAACGACGCCTACTCCGCGCTGATCGGCGACCGGCACCCGGCCGCGCTCGGCCTGGACGTGCGGATCACCCTCGCCGAGGGCTGGGACGTGCTCGCACCGCTGATCAGCGAGGCGATGGCGACCGGCGTCGCCAGCTGGGTGCCGGCGTTGCAACTGCTGCTCAACCGGTCCGGCTACCGCGAGGAGGCGTACTTCAGCGTCTCGCACGCCCCGGCCCGCGACGACGACGGCGTCACGGTCGGCGTCCTGACCGTGTGCAGCGAGGTCACCGAACAGATCGTCGGCGAGCGCCGGCTGCGGCTGCTGCGCGAGGTCTCGCTGCCGGCCGGCGCCGCACCGGACGACGTCGGCCAGACCTGCGCCCGCCTGTGCGAGGTGATCGGCGCGCACCCG
Organism: Catenuloplanes nepalensis; assembly: GCF_030811575.1. GTDB lineage: Bacteria > Actinomycetota > Actinomycetes > Mycobacteriales > Micromonosporaceae > Catenuloplanes > Catenuloplanes nepalensis. Next base: position 3,095,833 of record NZ_JAUSRA010000001.1, read on the forward strand.
CTCGACGTGCCGTTCGCGGCCGTCTACCTGCGCGACGGCGCGGTCCTGCGCCGGGTCGCGACCACCGGCCCGGCCGCCGCGTCGCTGCCGGCCGAGATCCACGATCAAGATCATTGGGGGGTACGGGCGGCAGCCGCGACCGGCACGGCCGAGGTGACCGAGGCCGACGATCGGATCTCCGTACGGGCCGGGCCGTGGGGCGATCCGGTCCGGCTCACGCTGGCGCAGCCGCTGCCGTCGGGCGGGACCGGAGATCCGATCGGCGTGCTGCTGGCGGGGGTCAGTCCCAGCCGCGCCCTGGACGCCACCTACCGGTCGTTCTTCGCGCTGCTCGGTCAGCAGGTCGCGGTCGCGGTCCGCACCGCGCGCGCCTACCAGGAGGAGCGGGCCCGGGCGGCGGCGCTGGCCGAGCTCGACCGGGCCAAGACTGACTTCTTCACCAACGTCAGCCACGAGTTCCGGACTCCGCTGACCCTGATGCTCGGCCCGCTGGCCGACGCGCTCGCCGACGAGAGCGCGCCGCTCGGCCCGGCCCAGCGCGAGCGCGTCGAACTGGCCTGGCGCAACGCCGGCCGGCTGCTCGGCCTGGTCAACGATCTGCTCACCTTCGCAAGCGTCGAGGCCGGCCGCGCGACCGCGACCGCGACCGTGGTGGACCTGTCCGCGTACACGCGCGACCTGTCCGCCGTCTTCCGCGCCGCGGTCGAGCGCGCCGGACTGCGACTGGTGGTCGACTGCCCGCCGCTGCCCCGGCCGGTGGCGGTCGACCCGGAGCACTGGGAACGGATCGTCACCAACCTGCTCTCCAACGCCCTCAAGTTCACCTTCGTCGGCGAGATCCGGGTGACGCTGCGCGCCGACGCCGACGCGGTCCGTCTCTCGGTCGCCGACACCGGCATCGGCGTCGACCCGGCCGAACTCCCGCACCTGTTCGACCGCTTCCACCGGGTACGCGGGGCACGCTCGCGCAGCCACGAGGGCACCGGGATCGGCCTGGCACTGGTCCGGGAACTGACCCGGCTCCAGGGCGGGGACGTGACCGTGGACAGCACCCCCGGCGAGGGCACCACCTTCACCGCGACACTCCCGTGGGCAGCGGTCGACGCGTCGGATCGGTCGCGCACGGTGGCTCCGAGCGCTCTGGTGGCGGCGCGGGCCGCGGCCCGCGAGGCCACCGGCTGGCTCGAGGCACACAGCACCATGCCCGCGGAGGCCGCCCGGCCCGCGGACGCTGTCCGGTCTGCGGACGCTGCCGGGTCTGCGGACGCTGCCCGGCCTGCGGACACAGCCCGGCCTGCGGACCCTGCCGGGCCCGGCGATCCGGCCGTCCGATCCCCCGGCGGTCCGGCCGCGCCTGAGGTGCCCGCGGCACCGAGCGCACCGGCCGGCCGGGATGCGAGCGGACCAGGGGAACCCGCCGCGCGGATCATGATCGCGGACGACAACGCCGACATGCGCGCCTACCTGGCCCGCCTGCTGACCGCGCAGGGATGGGTGGTCCAGACCGCCGGCGACGGCGAGGCCGCGCTGCGAGCGATCCTGGCCGACCCGCCCGACCTGTTGATCACCGACGTGATGATGCCCCGCTCCGACGGATTCTCCCTGGTCAGGGCGCTGCGCCGGGAGGAGGTCACCGAAGGCCTGCCGATCGTGATGCTGTCGGCGCGGGCCGGCGGAGAGTCCGGCGTGGAAGGCTTCGACGCGGGAGCGGACGACTACATCGCCAAACCGTTCGCCGCCGCGGACCTGATCGCCCGGCTCCGCAACAGCCTGCGCCTGGCCCGCATCCGGTCCACCGCCCGGCCCCGGACCACCGGCGGGACGCCCTCGTCGAACGCGCCGCTCATGGCGGCCGATGCCGCGCCCGCACCGGCCGATACCGTGCCCACGGCGGTCGACAGCGTGCCCGCACCGGCCGATACCGTGCCCACGGCGGGCGATACCGTGACGCGAACGGGGCGGAGCCCGATGTCGGCCGGGCCCGAAGCGGCCGAACCCCTGCCCGAAGCGGCCGAACCCCTGCCCGGCGCGGTCACGCCGATCGCCGTACCCGGCAGCGATGTCCCGGAGGTCGACGTCGTCTGGACCTACCCGCTGACGCTGGGCGCCGCCGCGGCGGTCCGCAACGACCTGCGTGCGGTGCTGCCCGAGGACAAGATCGATCACGATCTTCTCTACGACCTGCAGATCGCCACCTCCGAGGCGGTGAACAACGCGGTCGAACACGCGCAGGAGCCCACCCGCCCGCACGTCGAGGTCCGCCTGCGGGTCCAGGCGGGGCTGATCCGGATCGAGGTCCAGGACTTCGGTACCTGGCGGGCCCGCCCGCCGGCCCGCGATCGGGGACGCGGTGCGGTCCTGATGAACGCGTTCGGCAACGTGCGCGTCCTGCCGTCGCCCACCGGCACCCTGGTCACCATCGAACGCCGCTGGGCGACCTGACCGTCCGGTGTCGACCGCGGTCGACACCCGCGAGCAGGCGTCCCTGATCCCGCTGCCACGGTATCCGCGGCCGGCGCCGGCCGAAGCGACGGCCGGCCGGTCCCGCCCGCCTTTGATCAGCGAGAACGCGGCCGTCGACGCCGGGTGGATCGGCGCCGGGGTGGCCTTCCGGTCAGGAGATCGTGCCGGTGATCGGGTCGAGCGTCCAGCGGTCCCGCCGCGTCAGCCGGGCCACGCCGTCGCCGATCTCGACGGGCAGCCGGACCGGCGCCGAATGGAACAGATCGTCGCGCGCGACGCGGCCCAGCCGAGACGGCCCGCCACCATCGGCCGGCGACACGCGGTCACGGCGGATCGCCGACGATCTGCCGCCAGTGCTCGGCCGCCCGCGTCATGTCCTCGCCGAGGTGGTGGAAGAAGCGGCTGGTGGTGTGCAGTCGCGCGCCGGGTGGCGTGTCCGCGCCGAACAGTTCGGCGCCCCGGGTGGCGAACGCCGCCCACCGGGTCATCGACGCGATGCTCGCCTGCCACGCGTAGTACCAGGCGTGCTCGTCGATCACGTATCGCTGCCGCCGTCCGTCGCGCTCGCGGCGCGCCAGGCCGCGTTCGTCCAGCCAGCGCACCGCCTTGGAGATCGAGGCCGGGCTGACCCGTAGCCGGGCGACCAGCTCGGCGGTGGTGGCGGCGCCGGTGTCGCTGGTGAACAGGCAGACCAGCACCAGGGCCATCATGTGGGGCATGCCGGACTGCACCATCATCGCGGCGAACCCGTCCACGAACTCGGCGCGATCGGCCGGCAGCCGCTCGTCGGGGGACGGCGGCGTGGCCGGGGGAGTCCTGCGGCGGCGAGCTCGCCACCGGGTCGCCTGCTCCGCGCGCGCCGCCTGATATCCGCGGATCCCGCCATTACGGGCGACCTCGCGGCTCACGGTCGACCGCGGCCGTCCCAGGGCGGCGGCGATCGCCGCATAGCCGCGCCCGGCCGCCAGTCCTTCGGCGATCTGCCGGCGTTCCTGATAGGTCAGGCGCGTTGCGTTCACCTGCAATGCCATCGCAACCACTGTAGACGCGCTGCCTGCGGTTCTCGATCTCCGGCATTGCGGGCGGCCGGAAGTACCGCCTACCTTCACCGGCGCCTACCAGAGGAGTCAGCATGACAGCCGCACTGCCGACCGTTCGTACCGCCGGTCGTCCGTTCGACCCGCCCGAGGACCTGTTCACCCGGCCACCGCTGAGCCGGCTGACCTACCCCGACGGGCACGAGGGCTGGCTGGTGACGAGCCACGCGCTCGTCCGCGAGGTGCTGGCCGATCCGCGGTTCAGCGTCCGCCCGGAGCTGCGCCACCTGCCGATCCTCGGCGCGCCCGGCGGCGCCGGCCCGGTTCCCCCGGGGGTCTTCACCGCCATGGACGCGCCGGAGCACACCCGGTACCGGCGGCTGCTGACCGGCCAGTTCACCGTCCGCCGCATGCGTGCGCTGGCCGGCCGCGTCGAGGAGATCACCGCAGCTCACCTCGAGGCCATGGAGCGGGGCGGCGACACCGCCGACCTCGTCACCGCCCTGGCCCTGCCGATTCCCGCACAGGTCATCTGCGAGTTGCTCGGCGTACCCTACGAGGACAAAGCCCAATTCCAGGATCAGGCCCTGGCGCTGGTACGGCTGGGAGCGGATCCGGCACAGCAGGCCGCTGCCTACGGCGCGATCTACGGGTACCTGGCGGGGCTGGTCGCGGCCAAGCGCGCCGCGCCCACCGACGACCTGCTCGGCGACCTGACTCGCTCCGATCTCACCGACGAAGAGCTGATCAACATCGGGTTCGTGCTGCTCGGCGCCGGCCTCGACACCACCGCCAACATGCTCGCGCTCGGCGCGTTCGCCCTGCTGGATCATCCTGCGCAACTCGCCCTGCTCCGCGCCGATCCGGGCATCGCGGCCCAGGCGGTCGATGAGTTGCTGCGCTATCTGAGCATCATTCCGTTCACCGTGCGTACCGCGCTGGAAGATGTTGATCTTCAAGGTGAGCGGATCGAGGCCGGGCAGACCGTCACCGTCTCGATTCCCGCCGCCAACCGCGACCCGGCCCGTTTCGCCGACCCCGACACGCTGGACCTGCTGCGCGAGGCGGGCTCGCACGTCGCGTTCGGCCATGGGATCCACCAGTGCCTGGGGCAGCAGCTCGCCCGCGTCGAGCTTCAGGTCGCGCTGCCCGCGCTCGTCACCCGCTTCCCGTCCCTCCGTCTCGCAGTCCCGGCCACCGACGTCGCGATGCGCACCGACATGCTCATCTACGGCGTGCACGCGCTGCCGGTGACCTGGCACCGGTCATAGCCACGTTCAGCCGGCGCGCACCTGGTCGCCGGCCGGGCCGGGATGGTGTCGATTCCGAGTGATCGAACGACCGTCACCGCCGGCGATGGACCGTCAGCGCGCGATCCTGCTCCCGGTGCGGGTTGCCGTGACCACGGACACTGTCGCCGGAGGCGTGAACCATCAGGGAGACGCAATCGGTGATACCGGCCATCAACGCGGCGAACGGCCGGCGCCGACGGGCCTCCGGGCGGCGACAGAGGATCGATGTTCGTGCTTGACGAAAGGAGTGGATTGATTCTAGCTTGTGCTGCAAGGGTTTCCAGAAAGTTTCAGTCATGATCGGCAAGAAACTTGCACGGTGTGCCGGCCGTGAGCTGAAGGGCGACCCTCACCACCTGTGAGTTCGTCTTCAGGGAGGGAACCGTGTCCACAGCCATCCGCCACGGACGGCGCGCTCGCGCCGCCGGTGCGCTCGTCACCTGCTCGCTCGCGCTGACCGCCGCCGTCGCCTACGCCACCACCGCCCTGTCCCCGCCGGCCACGGCGAGCCCTCCGGGCGGCAAGGACGTCACCGCCGTGCTGTTCGAGTGGCGCTTCGACTCCGTCGCCCGGGAGTGCCGGGACACCCTCGGGCCCGAGGGATACGGCTTCGTCCAGGTCTCGCCGCCCCAGGAGCACATCCAGGGCGGCCAGTGGTGGACGTCCTACCAGCCCGTCAGCTACGCGATCGCCGGGCGCCTCGGCGACCGGAACTCGTTCGCCGGCATGGTGTCCGCCTGCCACGCCGCGGGCGTCAAGGTCATCGCCGACACGGTCATCAACCACATGAGCGCCGGTTCGGGTACGGGCACCGGCGGGACGAACTACAGCAAGTACAACTATCCCGGCGTCTACCAGGTGCAGGACTTCCACTCCTGCCGCACCTCGATCGCGAACTACGCCGACCGGCGCGACGTGCAGGAGTGCGAACTCGTCGCGCTGTCCGACCTCAACACCTCCAGCGACTACGTGCGCGGCCGGATCGCGGGTTACCTCAACGACCTGCTCTCCCTCGGGGTGGACGGGTTCCGCATCGACGCGGCCAAGCACATCGCGGCCGGCGACCTCTCCGCGATCAAGTCACGGCTGAGCAACCCGAACGCCTACTGGGTCCAGGAGGCGATCTACGGCGCCGGCGAGGCCGTGCAGCCCTCCGAGTACCAGGGGACCGGCGACGTGCAGGAGTTCCGGTACGCCCGCGACCTCAAGCGGGTGTTCCAGACCGAGAGACTCGCCTACCTCAGCGACTTCGGGGAGGGCTGGGGCTATCTGCCCAGCGCCAAGGCCGGAGTCTTCGTGGACAACCACGACACCGAACGCGGCGGCGACACCCTCTCCTACAAGAACGGCGCCGAGTACACGCTCGCCGGGGTCTTCATGCTGGCCTGGCCGTACGGTGCGCCGCACGTGCACTCCGGCTACGAGTTCAGCGACCGTGATGCCGGCCCGCCCAACGGCGGCACCGTCAACGCCTGCTACGCCGACGGCTGGAAATGCCAGCACGCCTGGCGTCAACTGTCCAACATGGTCGCGTTCCGCAACGCCGCGGCCGGTACCGCCGTCACCAACTGGTGGACCGACGGCGACGACCAGATCGCCTTCGGCCGCGGCAACAGGGCCTACGTCGCCATCAACCGCACCGGCGGCACACTGAACCGCACGTTCCAGACGTCTCTGCCGGCCGGTACCTACTGCGACGTGCAGCACGGGGATCTCACCGGTGGCGGCTGCACCGGGCCGGTCTACACCGTCAACGGCGCCGGTCAGTTCACCGCCGCCATCGGTCCCAACGACGCCGTCGCCCTGCACGTCGGTGGATCGGGCGCCACGCCGACCACCACGTCTCCCCCCGCGAGCAGCGGGGTGGCATTCGGGGTGAACGCCACGACCACCCCCGGCCAGAACATCTACGTGGCCGGCGATCACCCCGCCCTCGGCGGATGGGACCCGGCGGCCGCACCGCTGCTCTCCGCCGCCACCTATCCGATCTGGCGTCTTACGATCACACTTCCCGCCGGTACGACCGTCAGCTACAAGTACGTCCGCAAGGACGCCAACGGCGCGGTCACCTGGGAAAGCGGCGGCAACCGCACGGTGACCGCGCCCGCCGGTGGCCAGGCGGCCGTCAACGACACCTGGCGTAACTGAGCGACCGACCGGGCCGGCCGGTGCGGCACCGCCGCCCGGCCGGCCCGACCGCGGGCGATGCGGCGATCGTGACGGCCCGACATCGGCTGACCGCCCGGGCCACGGCGGCACGAGGCGCGTCCGCACGCCCGGGTGGCCGAGGCTGGCCCGCCGATGCCGCCTGGGACGGCGTTGCAACTTAACCCGTTAAGTGATACCTGTAGATATAGGGAGACGTAAATTACTGGCAACTGTTGACGTGCTGTTTTGGGGCGGGGCGACTACTTACGCGATTCCTCTCCTGAGGCGTGGGCTGCGGCACCTGCCGGAAGAGTGGCACGTAGGCGCAGCGTCGGCATCGTTGGTGACCGCGCCAGGGATGCTTCGCCGCCGACCCGTTCCCGGGCAGGCGCAGCCACGGCCCGAGCCGGTCGAACCGTACGAGAACGTCGAGGTGGCGGGCCGCACGTCACCGCCTTTCTACGATCCGGGAGCATCCATGCGCCGACTCATCGCCGCGGCCGCCGCGACACTGACCCTGCTGTGCACCGGGGCCGCCGCTGTCGTGGCCGGCCCGGCGGCTCCCGCCGCCGCCGTGGAGAACGGGCTGGCGCGCACACCGCCGATGGGATTCAACAACTGGAACGCGTTCGGCTGCGACGTGACCGAGCAGCTCATCAAGGACGTCGCCGACCTGTTCGTCTCCTCCGGCCTGCAAGCGGTGGGCTACGAGTACGTCAACATCGACGACTGCTGGGCGCTGAAGGAACGCGACCCGGAGACCGGCCGGCTGGTGCCGGATCCCGTGAAGTTTCCCAGTGGCATCGCGGGCGTCGCCGGATACGTCCACGCGAAGGGCTTGAAGCTCGGCCTGTACGCGGACGCCGGCACCCGCACGTGCGCCGGATATCCCGGCAGCCTCGGCCATGAGGACCTGGATGCGCGGACGTTCGCGGAGTGGCAGATCGACTATCTCAAGTACGACAACTGCTACAACGAGTCGGACGGATCGCAGGCCGACTACCTCCGCCGCTACACCGCGATGGGGCAGGCGCTGACGAGGACCGGGCGGCCGATCGTCTACTCCATCTGTGAGTGGGGGACCTCGCAGCCCTGGACCTGGGCGGCCGACGTCGGCAACCTCTGGCGTACCACCGGGGACATCAGTGACAACTGGTCCAGCGTGCGGTCCATCATCGCCACCAACGCGCCGCTGTATCCGTACGCCGGCCCCGGGCACTGGAACGACCCCGACATGCTCGAGGTCGGCAACGGCGGCATGACGGCCACCGAGTACCGGACCCACATGAGCATGTGGGCGATGATGGCCGCACCACTGATCATCGGTACCGACCTGCGCGGCGCCTCGGCCGAGACGATGGACATCCTCACCAACAGCGAGATCATCGCCGTCGACCAGGACCCGCTGGGCGTGCAGGCCACGGTGGTCAGCGACAGCGGCGGGCTGATGGTCCTGGACAAGCCGCTGGCGGACGGGCAGCGCGCGATCGCGCTGTACAACTCCACCGACACGGTCGCCACGGTGTCCGTCCCGGCCACGGAGACCGGCCTGCGCCGCGCACCGGCCTACCGGCTGCAGGACCTGTGGACCGGAGCGGTGACGCAGGCCCGGACCACCATCGAGGCGGCCGTTCCGGCGCACGGCACGGTCGTCTTCAAGGTCCGCCCGTCCACGCCGCACGCCAGAACCGCGCCCGCGGTCACCGTGGGCGGGACCGCCTCCACGCTGATACCCGCGCCGGCCGGCGCCGGCACGCTCGCCACCGTGGCCACCCACCGCGGGCCCGGAACGCTCCGCGACGTCCGCGTCGACATCGCGGCACCGCCGGGCTGGACCGTCACGGCCACGAGCCCCGCCAGGACCCGCTCGTTGGTCACGGACGCGTCATTGGCCACCGCGTGGGACATCGGCGTGCCCGAAGGTGCCACCGCCGGCCGCTATCCGTTCACCGTCACGGCCACCTACCGATGGGGCGACGGACGCGTTTCGGCCACCTCCACCGAGCTGGCGGCGACCCTGGTGACCGCGCCCGTCGATGGACGGCGGCACCTGAGCACGATCACGCCGTTCGGATCCGTCAACGGCCAGGGCCCGGTGGAGAACGACCGGAGTAACGGCGGGCCGGCCGCGGAGGACGGCAATCTGATCACGATAGGTGACGCCGTCTACACCCGTGGGCTCGGCGTGAGTGCTCCGTCCGAGATCCGCTACTACCTGGGTGGCCGCTGCACCCGGCTGACCGCGGACGTGGGGATCGACGTCGAGGACGGCACGGGCGCGAGCGCGAGATTCGTGGTGTACGCGGACGACACCGCGGTCGCCACGGTCACCGCCGCGCCCGGCGCGCCGGTGGCGCTCGACGCGGACGTGACCGGCGCGGCGTGGCTGCGGCTTGTGATGACCGGCGAGCCGGGCGGCGAGGCCGTGCACGGCGACTGGGCCGTTCCGGTGCTGACCTGCGGCGAGGCCGGGCCGGCCGATCCGGTGCAACCGGTGGAGCGAGTGTTGTTCTCCTTCGAGGACGGTACGGACGAGTGGACCATCGCGAACGCCGACGGTGGGGGCAGCGTTGCGTCGACCAGCCTCTTTCACACCGATGGAGGTCAGGCGCTGCTGGCTCGTGCGCCGGTGAACGGGAACTGGTTCGGCCGCACCCTCTCGGAGCCGCTCGACCTCGGCGACGGACAGGTGCTCAAAGTGGACCTGAGGACCACCGGGGCGGGCTCCTCCGGCGAGATCGCCGTTCAGGTCGGGGACGATCTCTCCTGGTGCCAGGGCGGCCAGTGGACGTGGACCGGCGCCGGCGGCAGCCGGACGATCACCCGTGCCCTCGACGAGATCAGCTGCCCGGCCGGCGTCACGCTGGATCGTGACCGCGTTCGCGGGGTCTGGGTCTTCCTGAACGGTGGCGGCGATGTGTATCTCGACGCATTGCGCGTGGGATAGGGATCGCGCTGGCAGGTGGCGACGGGCCCGGCCGGCGTGGCCGGGCCGCCGGTGGGAGGCGTCGCCGTGGGACTCGTACGGTGGGTGGTTCCGCGCGCCCGGAGCACCGCGCGGTGACGCGCCTGGACACGTGTGCTGACATCGGTTGAGTGGGGGCGACCTGGATTGACACTCCTCCGGGTCGGCAAGTAGCGTGCTGGAAACTTAAACGGTTAAGCTGACCGGGGAGTGCCGCATGTATCTGTCGCGCGATCTTCATCAGGGATGGACGGTCCGGGCGGCCGATGAGCAGCTCGTGCCGGCAGTGCCGGCGCGGGTGCCGGGGTGCGTGCACACCGACCTGCTGGCGGCGGGCCTGATCCCCGATCCGCTCCTGGACGACAACGAACAGGGCCTGTCCTGGATCGGGCGTACGGAGTGGGTCTACGAGACCTTCTTCGACGCGCCGCCCGACGGCGCGGCCCACGTGGATCTGGTCGCCGAAGGGCTCGACACCGTCGCGACCGTGCTGCTCAACGGTGCCGAGATCGGCCGCACCGCGAACATGCACCGGTCCTACCGGATCGGGATCGACGACGTGCTCCGCGCATCGGGCAACGTACTGACCATCCGCTTCCACGACGCCTACGCCTACGCGGAGAGCGTCCGCGACCTGGTGGGCGAGCGCCCCAACGCCTACGACGAGCCGTTCCAGTACATCCGGAAGATGGCGTGCAACTTCGGCTGGGACTGGGGGCCCACGGTCGTCACCGCCGGCATCTGGCAGCCGATCCGGCTCTCGACCTGGTCGACGGCCCGCCTGGACGTGGTGCGCCCGCTCGTCACGGTCGATGACGGCACCGGCAGGGTCACCGTCCACGCCACCGTCGCCCGCGACGGCGACGCGCCGCTGACCCTCACCGCGGCGATCGGACCACACCGCCGGTCCGTGTCGATCCGTGCCGGGGAGAGCGCCGGCGACGTCTCCGTCGAGGTTCCCGACGTGCGGCGGTGGTGGCCGCGCGGCCACGGCGAGCAGCACCGGTACGACCTCGAGGTCACGCTGACCGGCCCCGGCGGGGAACCGCTCGACCGGTACGAGCGCGCGATCGGCTTCCGCACCGTGGAGCTGGACACCGCCGAGGACGCGGACGGCCGCCGTTTCGTGCTGCGGGTCAACGACCGCGACATCTTCGTGCGCGGGGTGAACTGGATTCCCGAGGACGCTTTCGTGACCCGGGTGTCCCGGACGGACTACGCGCACCGGCTGGAGCAGGCCTGCGACGCCGGGGTCAACTACCTGCGGGTGTGGGGCGGCGGCCGGTACGAGAGCGACGACTTCTACGACCTGGCCGACGAGCTCGGCCTGCTGGTCGGGCAGGACTTCCTGTTCGCCTGCGCCGCCTATCCGGAGGAGGATCCGATCGGGGCGGAGGTCGAGGCGGAGGCGGCCGAGCAGGTCGTGCGCCTGATGTCGCATCCGAGCCTGGTGATGTGGGTCGGCAACAACGAGAACATCTGGGGCTGGCACGACTGGCAGTGGCAGGAGAAGCTGGCCGGCCGCACCTGGGGACGCGGCTTCTACCTGGACCTGCTTCCGCGTACCGTCGCAGCTCTGGATCCGGCCCGCCCCTACTGGCCGGGCAGCCCGTACTCCGGCGACGAGGAGCACCACCCGAACGACCCCGCACGCGGGACCATGCACATCTGGACCGTGTGGAACACCGACGACTACACGCACTACGGCGACTACCGGCCGCGGTTCGTCGCCGAGTTCGGTTTCCAGGGACCGCCGGCGTACGCGACGCTGCGCCGCGCCGTGAGCGACGAGCCGCTGACCCCGGACTCCCCGGGCGTGCTGCACCACCAGAAGGCCGACGACGGCAACGGCAAGCTGCTGCGCGGCCTGGCCGGCCATCTCCCGGAGCCGCACGGCTTCGACGACTGGCACTGGGCGACGCAGCTGAACCAGGCGCGGGCGATCCGGTTCGGTGTCGAGCACTTCCGGTCGCTGCGGCCGCTGTGCACCGGCACGATCCTGTGGCAGCTCAACGACAACTGGCCGGTCACCTCGTGGGCCGCGATCGACGGCGACGGCCGCCGAAAGCCGCTGTGGTACGCGCTGCGGGCCGCGTACGCCGACCGGCTGCTCACCGTCCAGCCGCGCGACGGCGCGCCGGCCGTGGTCGCGGTCAACGACGGCGCCGAGGTGTGGCGGGACGAGCTGCGCATCCGCCGGGTGACGCTGGACGGCTCACCGCGGGGCAAGCTGCACACCGCGATCGAGGTGCCGCCGGGCGGCGTGGTCACGGTGCCGTTGCCGCCGGAGGTCGCGGCCGCGGACGATCCCGCCGCCGAGCTGATCGTGGTGGACGCCGACGGTGCCGGCCGGGCGACGCGCTTCTTCGCCGAGGACGTGGCGATCGCGTACCCCCGGCCGGCGTTCGACGCCGTGGTGCGGCCGGAGCCGGACGGGGCTTCGATCACGGTGACGGCGCGGACGCTGCTGCGTGATCTGACCCTCTTCCCGGACCGGGTGGACGCGTCGGCGAGCGCGGACGACGCGCTGGTGACGCTGCTGCCGGGGGAGTCGGCGACGCTGCGGGTGAGGGCGGCGGCGCCGCTGGACGACGAGCGCCTGACGCGGCGTCCGGTGCTCCGGTTCGCCAACGACCTGCTCCCCGGCTGAGACCTCGGCACAGCGCGAGGGCCGCCGGCAGGATCCCCGGCGGCTCTCGCGCTGTGCCGGCTACTTCACGGAGCCGGAGGCGAATCCGTTGTAGATGAAGCGTTGCAGCAGCAGGAAGATCACCAGCGTCGGGATGATCACCAGGATCACGCCGGCCGAGATGACCTCCCAGTGCGCGCCGAACGGGCCCTTGAACCGGAACAGGGACGTGGAGATGACGCCGAGCTCCCGGGACGGCATGTACAGGAACGGGATGTAGAACTCGTTGTAGACGGCGATGCCCTTGATGATGACCACGGTCGCGATGGCCGGTTTGAGCAGCGGCAGGATGATCCGCCAGTAGATCCGCACCGGCCCGGCGCCCTCGATGGCGGCGGCCTCGTCGAGCTCGCGCGGCACCCCGCGGAGGAACTGCTGGAAGATGTAGATGGAGATGATGTCGGTGCCGAGGAACAGCGCGATCGCCGACCATCGGGTGTTGAACAGGCCGAGGTTGTTGACGACCTGGAACGTCGCGACCTGGGTGGTGACGGCGGGCACCAGCGTGGCGACCAGGAACAGCGCCACCACCAGCTTCTTGCCCCGGAAGTCGAAGCGGTCGATGGCGTAGGCGGCCATCGACCCGATCAGCACCGTGCCGGTGAGCGAGATGACCAGGATGATCGTGGTGTTGAGGAAGCCGCGCAGCATCCCGCCGTCGGTGAACGCGGTGGCGTAGTTGCCGAGGTGGAGCCAGTTCTCCGGCGGGTCGAACGGGCCGCTCTCCAGATATTCCGGGCCGGTCTTCAGCGAGCCCAGCACCAGGGCGAGCAGCGGCAGGAGCACCACGACCGAGGCGGCGATCAACGACAGGTACTTCAACGCCGTGGCGGTGCGGCTCATGTCAGGTCCACCTTCTCGTCCGGGACGATCCGCCGCTGCACCCAGGTCACCAGCAGGATGATGAGCAGCAGCACGACGGCCATGGCGGAGGCCAGGCCCACCTTGTGATATTTGAAGGCCATGTCCACGGTCTGGATGACGAAGGTCTCGCTGCCGTTCGCCCCGCCGGTCATGATGTAGGGGATCTCGAAGACGGACAGCGAGCCGGAGATCGCCAGGATGAACGACAGCCCCACGATCGGCCGGATGCCCGGCAGGACGATGTGGCGGAACTGCTCCCACTTCGTCGCTCCGTCGATGTCGGCGGCCTCGTACAGGTGCGGGGGGATCGACTGGATCGCGCCGAGGAACAACACGAAGTTCAGGCCCAGGTAGCGCCAGATCGACGTGCCGGCCAGCGAGTAGTTGACGACGTCCGGATCGCCGAGCCACTGCTGCGACAGCGAGCCCAGCCCGGCCGCGGACAGCACCGAGTCGAGCGTGCCGCCGGGCTGGAAGAAGAAGAGGAACACCATGCCGATCGCGACGCCGTTGATCAGGTAGGGAAAGAACAGGATCCCCTTGAACAGGTTCCGGAACCGGGTGTCGAAACTCAGGATCGTCGCGAAGTACAGCGCCAGCAGGATCTGCACGACCGACGCGGCGATGTAGTAGACGCTGACGGTGAAGACGCCGAACAGCTCCGGCCGCGTCGCGATCTCGACGTAGTTGTCCGCGCCGACGAACTCGCCGACCGGCCCCAGACCACGCCACGACGTGAGGCTGTAGAAGATCATGTTCACCACCGGGAAATAGGTGAACGTCAACAGCAACAGCAAGGGCAGGATCAGGAAGAGGTACGGGGTGAGCGCGCGCCCTCGCGGCCGGCGGCGTGCCGTCCCGGTGTGCTGCGCGACCGGCGGGGCGACTGGGTGGGTGGATGTGGCCATGTGCGGATGTCACCTTCAACCAGGGAACCGGGAACCGTGCGTGCGGGCCGGAGGGGTGGCCCCGGCCCGCAGTGCGACGGCGTCTACTTCAGTGACGACTGAGCCTCGGCCCAACGGGTGTTCAGGTCGTTGAAGAGCTCGTCCTTGCTCTGCTTCGACGCGCCCCGGGCCGCGTCGACGATCTTCTGCCGGTAGTCACCGTCGAAGAGCGCGATCTCCGCCTCGTTGCCGATCTTGTCGGCGAGTCCCTCCTTGCCCTTCGGCGCCGGGTTCAGCTCGATGAACCGGGTGCCGGCCGCGGTCAGATCGGCCAGCGTGTCCGGCAGCTGGTCGCTGATCACCGGTGAGATGCCGCCCTGGTCGACCGCGTATCCGGACTCGGTGGCGAACCAGTCGATCCACGCTTTCGCGGTCGCCTTGTTCTTCGAGTTGACGTTGATGCCGTTCTTGTAGTCGCCGGAGACGACCGTGTGGAACGCGCCGCCGGTCTGCGCCGGGAACGGCATGTACCCGATGTCGGTCTTGTTCGGCGCGGCCTGCTGCATCTGCACGATCGACCAGGAGCCGAGCATCATCGTGGCGACCTTGCCGGTGCCCAGCAGGACCTTGGACTGCTCCCAGTTCGTGGTGCTCGGGTCCGGCTCGACGAGCCCGCGCTGCACGGCGTCGAACAGCAGCGAGTCGAACACGTAGTGCTCCTTGCCGGCAGCCCACGGCGCGGTGTCCTCGCCGAGCTTGATCACCGCGTCCGGATCGCCGGTGACTCCGCCGCGCAGGTTCTCCCACTGGCCGAGCGGCCACTTGTCCTTGTAGTTGGTGTAGAGCGGGATCGCCTCGGTCCTGTCCTTGATCGCCTGGAGGCCGGCCAGGAACTCGTCCGGCGTCTTCGGCGGGACCGTGGCGCCGGCCGCCTGCCACACCGTCTTGTTGTAGACGAAGCCCTGCGCGTTGCCGGTGATCGCGACACCGTAGACCTTGTCCTCGAAGGTCTGCTCGGTCCGCACGAACCGGTACCTGTCCTTGAGCTCGTCGACGCTGCCGAGCGGCTCGAAGAACGTGGCCAGCTGGTCTGCGGTCACCGAGTTCGGGATCGGCAGCACATCGCCGTAGTCCTGGGTGTTCATCCGGATCCGGACCTCACCCTCGTAGTCCGTGATCGCCTCGAACTTCACGGTGGTGCCGGGATACTTCGCCTCGAACGCCTTCTTGTACTCCGCGAAGACCGTGTCGACGATGTCGGTGCGCTGGGTCAGCACGGTGATCTCGCCGGTGACCTCGCCGTCGGTGCCGCTGTCCGTGCCGCCGCTGTTGCCGCAACCGGCCAGCACGAGCGCCAAGGCCACCAGTCCGGCTCTTCTCACGCCTGTGAATCTCATAAGAATGCACCTCTCATGTGTCGTGCCTCGGGGATGACAGGCTCAGGTGCGGGCGCCGCGCAGCAGCTCCAGCAGGGCGACGTCGACCAGGTATCCGTCGCGTTTCTCGAACGTCGCGCCGGGCCGCCGGTGACCGATCAGGCCGAACGGCCCCTCGAACTCCCACAGCGCACAGCCCCAGCCGAACTCGGCGAAGACCGCCAGCAGATCGGCGAACCAGGCGCGGGCGACATCGTCGGGCGTCAGCTCGTAGCAGCCGAACTCGCCGACGTGCACGGGCACGCCGGCCGCCTCCAGGCTCCGCCACGGCGTGTAGAACTCGCGCAGCCCGTCGCGGTCCCACCAGCGCCCTTCGTAGCGGACCGGGTAGGACGGCGCGGGCAGGCCGGTATGGCCGGGCCACCACGGCGCCCGATAGTGCGAGACGCTCATCGGCTGGTAACCGCGGACGCTCTGGGTGACGGGAAGGTCGGCGAGCTCCGGCATGGCGAGGTTGCCACCGTCCAGTCCGTCGATGACGATCGGCCGGTCCGGGTGGACGGCCTGGACCGCGGCGACGGTACGGCGGATGACGGCCTCGTGCGCCGCCCGCGTGAAACCGCGCAGCCCCAGCGCCGGTGGCTCGTTGACGAGGTCGAAACTCAGCGCGGTGCCCGGCACGCCCCGGTACCGCTCGGCGAACCGCGTCCAGACCGCCACGAACGCGTCCTGCGCCGGCTCGTCGGCCCAGAGGTTGTAGGGTTCCGTCTCCCACCCGGTGATGATGTAGCCGGGAGCGCGGTGCAGGTTCAAGGACAGATGCAGCCCGCGGGTACGGCAGGCGTGCAGCACGTCGTCGATGAGCTGTAGCACCGTCTCGTCCGGTCGCATCGGATCGCCGCCGACGCTCCACAGCCGATAGTCGGTGGGCAGGCGGACGAAGTCGAAGCCCCAGGAGGCGATCGCGTCCAGGGCACGCTCGTCCGGCCCGGCCGGCGCGGTCCGGGTGCTGTACAGCCATTGGAAGTTGAAGCCGTAACCGGGCATCTCTCGTCGGCCTTCCACGGACTCGCCAATCGTCGATTGCGTGACGTAGATTACTGAACCGAATAAGTTCCACACCGTAGGAGCAGCCCGCCGGGATGTCAATGGCTTGTTTCTCCGGCGTTTCGCACCGAGTCTCGACGGTGGTCGGGCGTGGCCGCGCGCGGCACGCCGGGCCCTGAACCGAGTAAGATCACGCGCAACCCACAGCAACGGAGAGTCCTGGTGAAACGTCTGACCATGGCGGACATCGCCCGGGAGGCGGGCGTGTCCAAGGGGGCGGTGTCCTACGCGCTCAACGGACTGCCCGGCGTCTCGGACAAGACCCGGCGCCGCATCCTGGACATCGCCGAGCGGCACGGCTTCACGCCGAACTCGGCGGCGCGCGCGCTCACCGGGTCACCCGCCGGGGCTATCGGCCTCGTGCTGTGCCGGCCCGCCCGTACCCTCGGCGTCGAGCCCTTCTTCATGGAGCTGATCAGCGGCATCGAGGGAGAGCTCTCCGCGCGGTCGATCGCCCTGTCGCTGCAGGTCGTCAAGGACCATGAGGCGGAGATCGCGGTCTACCACCGGTGGTGGGCCGAGCGCCGTGTCGACGGGGTGCTGGTCGTCGACGTGCGCACGGCCGACGCCCGGCTGGACGCGGTACGGCGGCTGCGCCTGCCCGCGGTGGTGATAGCCGGGCCGGCGGACTTCGACGGACTGCCGTCGGTGTGGTCGGACGACGGCGCCGCGATCACGGAGGCCGTCGAGTATCTGTACGCGCTCGGTCATCGGCGCATCGCCCGGGTGGGTGGCCTGCCCGACCTGCTGCACACGGCGGTGCGGACGGCCGCCTTCCAGGAAGTCTGCGCGCGGCTCGGCTTCACGAGGGCCGAGACGGTTCTGTCCGACTACACCGGCGAGGAGGGTGACCGGGTCACCCGCCGCCTGCTGATCTCCGCCGACCGGCCGACCGCGATCATCTACGACAACGACGTCATGGCTGTCGCAGGCCTCGCCGTCGCCCAGGAGATGGGCGTCTCCGTGCCGGGGGAGCTGTCGCTGGTCGCCTGGGGCGGGTCGCTGCTCTGCGGCATGGTGCATCCGCCGCTGACCGCGCTCACCCGCGACGTGGCCGGGTACGGCGCGAACGCCGCCCGCCGGCTGCTGACGCTGCTCGAGGAGGGGACGGTCGACAGCTACCAGGACACGACCGCGCACCTGGTGCCGCGTGGCAGCACCGGCCCGGTGCCGTCCCGGCCCGCCCGGCGCCGCTGACCCGGCGCGGCCGGCGTTCCCGCACACGACGGGAACGCCGGGCGGCCGCCGGTCAGATCGGCTGCACGTACACCCAGAACCGGGTGCCGTCCGTGCGGTACGCGGAGTTGGAGTTGATCTGGTCGCGGATCCAGTAGATCGCCGTCTTGTAGTTGGTGATGTCCTGGGTGTACGGGTTCGCCAGCCCGGTGCTGCCGTTGCGGTGCCCGCCGAAGAACCGGTCCGTGCCGAAGTGGCCCTGGCACAGGTTGAGCACCTGCACGTCCCAGCTCAGGTTGCTGTTCAGGGCCGCGCCGGCGTTCCACTCGTTCTGCCCGTATCCCTGGTACTGCGGGGTGCACTGGCGGATCATGCCCCAGTTCTGTTTGAAGATGCCGAAGTTGGCGGCGTCGTAGGTCTTGCCGTCGCCGTAGGTGTAGTCGGTCCGCATGTTCTCGGTCTCGAGCATGGCGATCGCCAGGTCGAGGGTGTCTCCGCCGTGGTCGAGCACGGCCTGCTTGCGCGCGCCGAGACCGCTGACGGAGTAGGAACCGCAGGTGGTGCCGCTCGGGCAGGCTGCGGCGCTGGCGGGTGACGCCGCGGTGACCACGGCCATGACGGCGGCGGCCGCGACGGTGCCGACGGCGGCGATCAGGCCGGCGAGACGTTTCATGTGAACCTCGTTTCCACCGGAGCCGCAGCGCCCTCGGACGGGGCGGTGCCCGAGGCGAGGAGCCGCGTGCTCGACCATCGATTGTTGTAAATGTGACTAGAGCACTTAACGGATTAAGTTTCAACCGCATGCCGCTGAGCCGCCACGATCAACTCCGCTCGGGCTCCATCGTCGCTTCGAAGTTGACTTTACTTAACCGGTTGTGAGAGTCGTCGCATCGACATACGCTGATGCCTACACCGACGCATGAAAGGGGCAAAGCATGAGAATCAGGCACTCCCTCCCACTGCTCACCCTGGCCGCGCTGCTCGCCTCCCTCGTGGTCTTCGTGTCGCCCGCCAGCGCCGCCACCGGCCTGCGCGTCAGCGGGACCGGAATTCAGGAGGCGAACGGCAGCACCTTCCTGATCCGGGGCGTCAGCCATGCGCACACCTGGTACCCGAGCCAGACCGGCTCGTTCGCGAACATCAAGGCCAAGGGTGCGAACCTCGTCCGGGTCGTGCTCTCCAGCGGCAAGCGCTGGACCCGCAACGACGTCAACGACGTCGCCAACGTCGTCAGCCTCTGCAAGGCCAACCGGCTGATCTGCATGCTCGAGGTGCACGACACCACCGGCTACGGAGAGGAGGGTGCCGCGGCCACGCTGGACGAGGCGGCGAACTACTGGATCAGCATCAAGAGCGCGCTGACCGGTCAGGAGTCGTACGTCATGATCAATATCGGTAACGAGCCGTACGGCAACAACAACTACTCCGGCTGGACCTCCAGCACGGCGAACGCGGTCAGCAAGCTGCGCAGCAACGGCTTCCAGCACCTGCTCGTGGTCGACGCGCCGAACTGGGGCCAGGACTGGTCCTTCACGATGCGCGACAACGCGCAGACCGTCGCCGCCGCCGATCCGCAGCGCAACACGGTCTTCTCCGTGCACATGTACGGCGTCTTCGACACCGCGTCCGAGGTCACGGCGTACATCGACGCCTTCCGGAACAAGGGCCTGCCGCTGATCATCGGCGAGTTCGGCGACAACCACTCCGACGGCAACCCCGACGAGAACACCATCATGTCGTACGCGCAGCAGCGCGGTGTCGGCTACATCGGCTGGTCCTGGAGCGGCAACGGCGGCGGCGTGGAGTACCTCGACATGGTGAGCGGCTTCGGCACCACGCTCACCTCCTGGGGCGAGCGGATCTTCAACGGCGCCAACGGCATCCGGTCCACGGCACGCGAGGCGACCGTCTTCCGCACCGCGAGCTGACCATCGCCGTCCGCGGGCCGGCCCGCCCCGGGCTGGTCCGCGGACGGCGTGCACGACGTCCCGGTCACTGGAATGGGCTCACCTCGCGGGCGCCACCCCGCCGGCCGCCGCACGGCTCCAACCGCGGGTGTGACGACCCCGCCGCACCATCGACCGGAGCCCTGACAACCGTGCACAGCGCCGCCTACCGCGACCTCGACTTCGACGGCCGCCGGCCGGTCGTCACCGTCCTCCGCCTGCTCCGGCCCAGCCGCGGCCGGGTGCTGCTGGCCCTGCTCGCCTTCGCCGTCAAGGACTGCCCGGTCTGGCTGTTGCCGCTGCTCACCGCGAACATCATCGACATCGTGGTCGAGCACCGCCCGATCCAGTTGCTGTGGGTCAACGCGGCGGTGCTGGCCCTGGTCCTGATCCAGAACCTGCCGGTCGCGATCGTCTGGACCCGGCTGATGAGCCGGATCACCGGCGGATCGGCGTGGACCTGCGTTCCACCCTCGCCCGCCGGCTGCAACAGCTGTCCATCGGCTTCCACACCCGCACCGGCGCCGCGCTGTTGCAGACGAAGGTCGTGCGGGACGTGGAGAACGTCGAGATGATGCTCCAGCAGGCCGCGCAGGCCGCGCAGGCCGCGCAGGCCGGCACCTCGGCGATCCGCACGCTGATCGGCGCGCTGACGCTGACCGCGATCCGGGTACCCCAGTTCGTACCCCTGTTTCTGCTGGTCGTGCCGTTGTCGGCGTTGCTGGTCACGATGATCCGCCGCCGCTCCAGCGCGCGCAACGAGCAGTTCCGCGGGCCGTGGCGGCCTGGCGTCTTGCCGCCCACGCCTGCGCAGCCTCACCGCCCGGCGCGAGTGCGGCCGCTGGATAAGCGGCTCCTGGTCACGCGCTGACCCGCCGGGACGTGAGGCCGCGCGCCGTCTGCGCCGGCGGCGCGGCCTGACCTGTCACCGCTCGGTGGCGGCGAGGGCCATCGTGGTGCGGCCGGTCCGGGCCCTCTTCGCCTCGTACATGGCGGCGTCGGCGCGGGCGATCAGCGCCTCCGCCGTCGTCGCGCCGGTGGGCGCCCAGGCGACGCCGATGCTGGCGGCCGGGCGCAGCACGTCGCCGCCGGTCTCCAGCGTGGCGTCGTCGAGCGCGGCGACCAGGTTCTCGGCGATCAGGCGGGCGCGGTCCGGGCCGGCGACGGGGGCGCAGACGACCACGAACTCGTCGCCGCCGAACCGGCCGACGACGTCGGTGTCCCGGACGGCCCGGCGTAGCCGCCCGGCCACGAATGCGAGCAGGTGGTCGCCGGCGGCGTGGCCGAGGCGGTCGTTGACGTCCTTGAACGCGTTGAGGTCGATGAACATCACGGCCACGCCGGCTCCGGCGTGCCGGTGCAGTGACTCCTGCAGCGCCGCGAGCGTCGACGCGCGGTTGAGGCAGGCGGTCAGCGGGTCGTAGGTCGCCTGGTGCTTGAGCTCCTCGCGCAGGCGGGAGTCCTCGGTGATGTCGCTGAGGCAGATGATGGCGCCGGTGACGACGCCGGTGTCCGAGGTGAGCGCGCGCAGGCTCGCGCTGATCCGCCGCACTCCGGCCGTCGCATGCCGGTAGCTGTACTCGATGTCCCGGTCGTCGGCGCCGGTCAGCACGGCGGTGATCGCGTCGTCGACGGTAGGCCGGTCCGCGGGCAGGGTGGAGGCGAGGTGGCTGTCGTCGAGCTGTTGGCCGATCCGGGCGCCGATCGCATTCGTGAGCCGCTGATTCTGGTAGACCACCCGTCGTTCGGCGTCGATCTGCAGGACGCTCAGCGGCAGGCTCTCGGTCAGCCGGCGCAGCAGTTGTTCGTTGGCACGCAGCGCCTCGTGCATGGCCATCTCGTCGGAGATGTCCAGCATCTCGGCGACGACGTGCGGCTGGTCCGGGTCGTCGAGGTGGCGGTAGTTGGTGACGTCGAACCACACCACCGAGCCGTCGCGGTGCAGATGCCGCAGCCGTACGCGCCGTGCCGCGCCCGGTGGAGCGGACATCAGGTCGAGCCAGCTCGCGATCGCCCGGTCCCGGTCGTCCGGGTGGACCAGATCCAGCGACCGGGTCTCCAGCAGGTCCGCGGGCGCCCAGCCCAACAGCTGCTCGATGCCGGGGTCGGCCGCCACGAACCGGGCCGTCGCGTCCTTCCGTACCGTGATCATTCTTGGTTTGATCGGCTCGTGGGCGAGCACGGCCGAGCCGATGTCGCCGCGTATGCCGGTGACGAACCCGAGATAGACCCCGTGGCGGTGGGTCACGTTGACGAAGGTCAGGGTGACCTGCTGGTCGGGGGAGCTGAGCGGATGGACCTGGCAGCTCGCCGCGCCTTCGGCCAGCATCCGGTACCAGGCGGCCGTGACGGTCTGCTGCTCGCCGGGCACCACCAGGTCGAGCGCCGAGCGGGCGCCCTCGACCACCCGGTGCCCGCCCAGCTCGACCGACGCGGGCATCGGCACGAACAGCCCGTTCGCCCCGAACGCGAAGAAGTGGCCGTCGGGATGCCCGGCCAGCGCCGCGGCGAGCACCGTGTCGCGCTCGGCCTCGGCCGTTCCCGTCTCGTGGGCCACGTCTGTGCCCATCGGCGCGACACGGAGAGATTCAAGGATTCCGCGGGCACGTCGGCCGGTGGACGTTCGTGACCGTCCCGGTCGCGGTCGGCGTGGCGAAGCCGCCGGAATCCGTGTCGTTCACCGGCGGTGGCGCGCTCGGCCTGGCCGGTTCCGCCGTCGCCGCCGCCGCGCTGAAGCCCGGTGACCAGGGACTCGGGATCACCTCCTGGTCAGAGACGTGCGGAGCCGCGGTCGAGCGCGACCGCGCCGTACCCGGGGAGGGTTGCCGGGTCGTGCGTCGTGCCGGTGAGCACGTCGCGGCCGGTGTGCGGGGTGGAGATCGGGTGGGGGTTGTGGTTGATCAGGAAGAGCAGGTCGCCGCGGGTCTGCGCCTCCACACCGGCCGGGAGGTCGGCGAGCGGCGTGGCGACGGCGGCGTCGGCGAGCACGGCGGCGGTGATACGTGCGATCGCGGCCGGGTCCGGGCGGGTGGCCACGTACCAGCAGAGGCCGTTGCCCGTGGTGTTGCGGGTGACCGCGGGTTCGCCGTCGAGGTCGCCGCCGTGGAACCGGGCGACCGCCTTGGCCGTGCGCAGCTGCAGGAATTCGGTCCAGAGCGTGCCGGTGACCGTGCCGAGCCGGTCGCCGGAGGCCTCGACGACGGTGCTGCCGGCCAGCGGCCCGAACTCCTCGACGAGCAGCCCGGCCGTGTCCCGCAGGCCGCCGAGATAGCCGCCGAGGTGGGCCTGGTCGTGCTGGTCGACGAGGCCGGAGCCGTAGGTGAGCAGCAGCGAGCCGCCGCGGGCGACGTAGCCGGCGAGGTTCTCCGCGGCGGTGTCCGGGAGCACGTACAGATGCGGGGCGAACACCGCGGCGTACGGGCTCAGGTCATGGGCCGTACTGACCACGTCGACCTGGAGGTTGAGGGCGTAGAGCGCCTCGTACCAGTCCTCGACGCCGGCGACGTAGTCGAACGTCCGCGGCAGCGCCTCGCCCTCCAGGCCCCACCAGCTGTCCCAGTCGAACACGACCGCGACCCGGCCGATCTCACGAATGCCCGCGACGCTCTTCAAAGAAACAAGATCCGCGCCCAGGCCGACGACGCTGCGCCAGACCCGGGACTCGGTGCCGATGTGCGGGAGCATCGCGGAGTGGAACTTCTCGGCGCCGCCGCGGGACTGCCGCCACTGGAAGAAGTTGATGCCGTCCGCGCCGCGTGCGACCGCCTGCAGCGACACCGCGCGCATCTGCCCGGTGGGTTTGCGCAGGTTGGTGGGCCGCCACTGGACGTGGCCGGTGGCCTGTTCCATCAGCATCCACGACTTGGCGCCGGCGAGGCCGCGCATCAGGTCGCGGCTGAACGCGGCGCGCATCGGCGCCCGCGCGTCGGCCGGGTCGTAGTAGTTGTCGTCCGAGACGATGTCGACGTGCGGGGCCCAGCGCCAGTAGTCGACCGGCTTGAACGCGCCGATGAAGTTCGTCGTGACCGGCACGTCCGGGGTGATCTCGCGGAGCACGTCCTTCTCCGCCAGGAAGCACTCCAGGAGCATGTCGGAGGAGAAGCGATGGAAGTCGAGCAGCTGCGTCGGATTGCGGAACGACGGCGCCTGCCGTGGCGGCAGGATCTCGTCGAAGCCGGCGTACCGCTGGGACCAGAACGCAGTGGCCCAGGCCTGGTTGAGCGCGTCGATGCCGGTGTAGCGGTCACGCAGCCAGTCCCGGAACGCGACGGCGGCGGGCGCGGAGTAGTCGAGGTTGGTGTGGCAGCCGTACTCGTTGTTGATGTGCCACATCTCCAGCGCCGGGTGGTTGCCGTACCGCTCGGCCATCGCCCGTACCAGCCGGAGCGCGTGGCGGCGGTAGACCGGGGAGGACGGGGCGTAGTGCTGGCGGGAACCGGGCCACAGCGGCTGCCCGGCCTCGTCGGCGGGCAGCATCTCCGGGTGCGCGGCGGTCAGCCAGGGCGGTGGCGACGCGGTGGCGGTGGCCAGGTCGACGCGGATGCCGTTGGCGTGCAGCAGGTCCAGGATCCGGTCCAGCCAGCCGAAGTCCCACTGCCCGTCGGCCGGTTCGAGCATCGCCCAGGAGAAGACGCCGACCGTGACCAGGTTGACGCCGGCCTCGGTCATCAGCCGCACGTCCTCGGCCCAGGTCTGCTCGGGCCACTGCTCGGGGTTGTAGTCCCCGCCGTAGTAGATGGTCATGTCAGCCCTTCACTCCGCCGTCGGCCAGCCCGGACTGCCAGTACCGTTGCAGGAACAGG
This sequence comes from Catenuloplanes nepalensis, assembly GCF_030811575.1. Classification (GTDB taxonomy): domain Bacteria; phylum Actinomycetota; class Actinomycetes; order Mycobacteriales; family Micromonosporaceae; genus Catenuloplanes; species Catenuloplanes nepalensis. The sequence continues at coordinate 3,120,585 of NZ_JAUSRA010000001.1, forward strand.
AACATGGCGATCAGCGGCAGCGTGGAGACCATGGCGCCGGTGATGACGCTGGAGTAGAGCGCCTCGCCGCCGTTGCCGCGGGTCGCGGCCGACTGCCACTGCGCCAGCCCGACGGTCAGCGGGAGTTTGTCGGTGTCCTGCAGCATGATCAGCGGCAGGAAGTAGTTGTTCCACGTCGCGACGAGCGTGAACAGCAGCACGGTGACCATGCCGGGCGCGAGGATGCGCGCGCACACCTGCCAGAAGATGCGGAACTCGCCTGCGCCGTCGATGCGCGCGCTCTCCAGCAGGCTGTCGTCGATCGCGCTCTGCGCGTAGACGGTCATCAGGTACAGGCCGAACGGGTTGACGATCGACGGCAGGATGATCGCCCACGGCGTGTTGGTCAGGCCGGCGTTACTGAACAGCAGATAGGTCGGGATGGCCAGCGCGGTGGTCGGGATCATCACGGCCCCGAGCACGATGTTGAACAGCAGCCTGCCGCCGGGGAAGGTGTACTTCGCGAACGCGTACCCGGCCATGGTGGCCAGCACGGTGGCGCCGACCGCGCTGAGCCCCGCGTAGGCGAACGTGTTGACCAGCCAGCGGACGAACACGCCGTCGTCGCGGGTGAACACCGACCGCAGGTTGTCCCCGAGCGCGAAGTCCCGGTCGAACCACAGGCCGAACGAGCGGAACAGGCCGCTGTTCGACTTCGTGGACGCGACCACCAGCCACACCACGGGCAGCAGGAAGTACGCGAGGACGCCCAGCATGAGCACGGTGAGCAGGTTGCTGCGGCGGGGCGCGCTCATCGCTGACGCTCCCGGCGCTGCGTGCTGAGCTGGACCACGTACGAAACGATCATGATGAGGATTCCCAGGAGGAAGGACACGGCGGCGGCGTAGTTGAGCTCGCTGCGGCTGAAGGCCAGCGTGAAGGCGTACAGGTTCGGTGTGTACTCGCCGGTCACCACCACCGGGGAGATCGACTTCAGCAGCTGGGGCTCGGTGAAGAGCTGGAACGAGCCGATCACCGAGAAGATCAGGGTGAGCAGCAGCGACGGCCGGATCGACGGGATCTTGATGCTCCAGGCCAGCCGGAACTCGCCGGCCCCGTCCATCCGTGCGGCCTCGTAGATCTCGGCCGGGATGGCGCGCAGCGCCGCGTACATGATGATCATGTTGTAGCCGACGAACGACCAGGTGACGATGTTGCCGATCGAGGCGAGCATCCACCCGGACGACAGGAACTCCGGCACCGGCAGGCCGAGCGCCCGGCCGGCCTGGGCGAACGGCCCGAAGTCCTGACCGTAGAGGTAGCCCCACATCAGCGCCGCGATCACGCCCGGGATCGCGTACGGCAGGAAGATGCCGAGCCGCACCAGCGACGCGAACCGCAGCCGGCCGCTGTCGAGCACCAGCGCGAACAGCAGCGCCAGCCCCAGCATGACCGGCACCTGCACCAGCAGGAAGAGCGTGACGCGCAGGACGCCCCGCAGGAACCGCTCGTCCTGGAGCGCGCGCACGTAGTTGTCCAGCCCGACGAAGGCGTTGCCGCCGATGAGCTGCTCGCGGAAGAAGCTGAGGTAGCCGGCGTAGAAGAGCGGAACCAGCAGCATCAGAACGAAAAAGACGAAGAACGGGGCGACGAAGAGGTACGCCGCGATGCGTTGCCGGCGGCGCCAGGTCGGCGCCGATGCCTTCTCGGCGGTGGTGGTCATGATCATCTCTTCTGGAGGAACGGGCGGGCGCCGCCCCGGAGAGCGGCGCCCACGTGCTTAGGAGACGGTGAAGCCCTGGCTCTTGGCGTACGCCACGACCTCGTCCTGCCACGCGTCGAGCGCGCCGGTCAGGCTGCCCTTCTCGGTCAGCGCCTTGCCGAACGTCTGGTTGTAGCTCTCGAACACCGGGTCCATGAACGGCAGCCACTGGAAGTCGGTGCCCACCGTCGGCGAGATCTCGGTGAACAGCTTGGTGACCTCCTGGCCACCGAAGAACTCGTTCTTGTTACCGGTCAGCGCCGGGTCGCTCAGCGCGGAGACGGCGGCCGGGAACAGCGGGACATCGGTGCCGAGCTTCACGGCCGAGGCGTGGTCGCCGTTGAGGAACTCGGCGAACTTCGCGGCCGCGATCGGGTTCTTCGACGACTTCAGCACCGCGTTGGCGGAGCCGCCCACGTTGCCGGACGCCTTGACGCCGGCGGTCCACTGCGGCAGCTCGGCGGCGCGCCATTTGCCGGCCGTGTCGGCGGCGGTGCCCTGCAGAAACACCGGGCCCCAGGCTGCCGACGTCCAGGAGGCGTACTTGCCGTTCGCCAGACCCTGGAACCACTGGTCGGTGAAGTCCGGGTCGGTGGAGACCAGGTCCTTGGTGACCAGGTCCTGCCAGTACTGGGCGACCTGCTTCATCTCCGGGCTGTTGAGCTTGACCGAGACGGTCTCCTTGCCGTCGTAGGAGAACGGCCGCGCGCCGGCCTGCCAGAACAGGCCGAGCGTGGCGCTGGCGTTGCTGGGCGAGATGTTGGTGATGTACTGACCGGCGTCGGCCTGGTGGACGGCGGCCGCCGCGGCGGCGAAGTCCGCCCAGGTCGCGGGCGGGGTGACCTTGGCCTTGTCGAAGATGTCCGTGCGGTAGAGCAGCCCGAGCGGGCCGGTGTCCTGCGGGATGCCGTAGATGCCGTTGTCCGTGGCGACCTGGCTCCAGGCGAACGGCGCGAACAGGTCCTTGCTCGCGGCCGCGCCGTACGGCGTCAGATCGGCGAGCGAGTCTTCCAGGATGAACGAGGGCATGTGGTGGTACTCGATCTGGGCCACGTCCGGAGCGCCCTCGCCGGCCTTGATGGCGCTGCGCAGCTTCGTGTAATAGTCGGGCCCGGAGCCCGCGTCGACCAGGTTGACCTTGATCGCCGGGTACTTCGCCTGGAACAGGTCGATCTCCGGCTGCAGCTTGTTGGCCTCCCAGAACGTGAGCGTCGTGGGGGTGGCCATCGCCTTGTCGATCTCCTCCTGGGAGACCGGCGCCGCGGCGGCCGGTGAATCGTCCCCGGAGTCGCCGGAGCAACCGGTCAGCATCAGGGCCAGGGCTACCGCGCCGGCGCCGAGCGCGGCGGCGGGCCTGCGGTGGAATGCGTGCATGTCGTTCTCTTTCGTCGGTTCCCCGGTGCCGGGGGAGCGGTGCCGGTCGGACAAGTCGCTCAACGATTAACGTGCATTCAAGGTCAAACGGGCGCAGGTCCTCGGGTGGGCATGCAGCCCGTGGTCAGGCGTCCCAGCTGCGGCTCGGTGCCCTCCGAGCTGCTCACCGGCAAAAAGTTACCGGTAACATTTCAATGTTGCGTAACGGTAAGTGGCGGATGACGCGAACGCAAGACCCTGGACCCCGTATCGACGTGGGAGACGGGCCGCGGCGAGGTCGGCCCCTACTTCGACACGGGCGCTGAGTCAGCGCGACGACGCGCGCGCCACGAACGACACGCCCATGTCCGTGTCGACGCCGCTCGGCGTCCGGCCTTCGATCTGCTCCAGCAGGCGATCGACGAGGTGCCGGCCCTGTGCGGGAAAGAGGAGTCGGACCGTGCTCAGCGGCGGGATCGTGTAACCCGCCTCGGCGATGTCGTCGAACCCGACGACGCTGATGTCGTCCGGCACCCGCACGCCCCGCTCCCACAGTGCGCGCAGCACGCCGAGCGCCATCTGGTCGTTCGCTACGAACAGCGCGGTCACGCCCGAGTCCGGCGGCAGCCGCAGCGCCGCCTGGTAGCCGTCGGCCGGGGACCAGCCGTCGGACACGGTCGTGATCCGGGGCAGGCCGTGCTCCACGACGAACCGGTCGTAGGCCGCGGACCGGTTGAATGCCGAGATCCACTCGGCCGGGCCGGCGATGTGCGCGATCCGGCGGTGGCCCAGGCCGTGCAGGTGATCCAGCGCCAGCCGGGCGCCGACGACGTTGAGCGACTCGGTGGCGGGCGTGCCGTCGTAGAGCGGCTCGGTGTCGACCACGATCGGGATCTGGAAGTCCGTGGCGTCCAGCGCCGCGGCCATCCGCAGCGTCGGGGCCAGTGCCAGCACGCCTGCCAGTTGCTGCTGGCCGAGCAGCTCGATCGCGTGCGTGATCGCGGCGTCGTCCCGCGGATCGAGCGCCACCGTGTCCAGCACGTAGCCGGCCCGGCGTGCCTCGTCGGCCGCGCCCTGCACGATCTGGCTGGGGCCCATCTCGTGCAGCTCGTAGACGAACGCGCCGATCCGCTTCGAGGTGTTCGTGGCCAGCGCGCGGGCGGTCGGGTTCGGCTTGTAACCCAGTTCCGCGATGGCGGTCTCGACCCGTACCCTCGTGGGGGGTTTGACCCTTTCGCCCTTGAGCATGCGGGAGACCGTCTGATGTGAGACGCCGGCGTGCCGTGCGACATCGTAGATCGTCGGGCCGCCACGGGCCGCCGACCGGGGCAGCACCATGACGCCCTCCCTCCGCTGCCCGAATCCTAACCAGGCCGGCCGCGGCCCGATCCACAACGCCGCTCGCCGAACGCCCGGAGGACGCGGGCGCAGGTCAGTCCGCCGGAGTCGGTGCTGATGAAACCCGGCGTTGTGCCGAACGCCCGCGGCGAGGGAGCCCGCGACCCGGGGTTCGCTCGGCGCGCCACCTCGCCGGCCACCCCAGCATCGGCGCCGCGGTGGCGCTTCTGCGGCGTGGGCGGGTGCCGGCCGGTGAGGTGGTGATGGAGTGCGAGGCGGGGCTGCGGCCGCGCTCGGACTCGGCGCCTGGCTGGTCGCCGCCGGTCTGCTGCCCGGTGACGGCGACAGCGCCTACGTCGTCCGGCGGGGCGCGGAACTGGGCCGCCCGTCCGTGCTGGAGTGCACGGTCAGCGCGTCCGGTGGCGTACCGGTCGGCACCACCGTCGCCGGGCACGTGGTCCCGGTCGCCACCGGTGAGATCATCGCACTACCCGCCGGCCACTGACGCGGTGGCCGGTGGAGCGAGCGGAACAGCGGCTGCGATTCCTGGGGAGAATGATGAACTACGTCGGCAGAGCACGACTGGAACTGTCGAAGCGCATCAAGGTCGGCAAGGGCCTGATGCGTGTCTACACCGTGCTGGTCCTGGTGAAGGGCGAGGAGACGACCCTCGCGGATGTGCACGATGCGTGGGCCGTCAGCGTCGATGAGACCTGGGACCGGGAGAGGTTCGGCGACCACCGCTCGGTCGTGCCCTTCGATGAGCTGAGCCCGGAGACACAGGCCAAGGACCAGCACTACGTCGACGCCATCCGGGCGGCCGCCAGGGCTCTGAGGCAGCCGCTCGACGATCCGCGGCCGTAGCCGGGTGACGGCCGCGCCGCCTCCTCCCGTGGGCCGGGCGGAGGCGGCGCGGTTCTGCTGATCGCCGGATATCGCTCGGCTATTCATATAGGCGAACGTTGATGTAATGTGGGAGCGCTCCCGCAATGCGCCCTCCACACTCATCGAGGAGCCGACCATGTCGCGACGGAGTCGTCGCCCGGCCACCATGCTGGCCGGCCTGCTCGTTCTGGTCCTGACCGCGTCGGTGGTGCCCTCGGCGTCCGCGGCCGGCGTCGCCGACGCCTCGCGAACCCCCGCGGTGCCGCTCACGGAGCTGACCGTGGCTTCCGAACGGGTGGCTTCCGGCCTGCGGCGGCCGATCGCGATCACCGGGCTGCCGGACGGCCGGATGCTGATCGCGGAGAAGAACGGCACCGTCCGCGCCTACCACCCGGACGCCGGCCTGGCGGCCGACCCGGTGCTCGACCTGACCGCCCGGGTCGACACGTCGAACAACGAGCGCGGCCTCCTCGGCATCACCCCCGCGCCGGACTTCGCGCGCACCGGGATCCTCTACGTGGCCTACACGAGCCTGCCGGCCGGCGCGCTGACCCTGGCGCGCGTGCCGCTCGGCGCCCCCGACCGGTTGCAGGTGCTGCTCACCCAGGAGCACGCCGAGTACGGCAACCACAACGGTGGGCAGGTCGCGTTCGGCCGCGACGGCTACCTCTACTGGTCCACCGGCGACGGCGGTCACGCGAACGACCCGTACAAGGCGGGTCAGGACCTCGGCACTCTGCTCGGCAAGATCGTGCGGATCGACGTCAACCGCGCCTGCGGTGCGACGGCCTACTGCGTTCCCGCCGGTAACCCGTTCGTGCGTACGCCGGGGGCGCGGCCGGAGATCTGGCTCTACGGACTGCGCAACCCGTGGCGCTTCTCCGTCGACCCGGCCGACGGCTCGCTCTGGATCGGTGACGTCGGCCAGGGCCTGGTCGAGGAGATCAACCACATCCGCCCGTGGCAGGGCGGGGCGAACCTCGGCTGGTCCTGCCGGGAGGGCACCCCGATCTTCGACCCGGAGCAGTGCCGGCCGGGCGTGCGGTACACCGATCCGGTCTTCGAGTACGACCACCTCAACGACAACTGCTCGGTCACCGGCGGCGTGGTCTACCGGGGATCCCGTACCCCCGAGGCCCGGGGTACGTACATCGCGAGCGACTACTGCTCGACCCGCGTGTTCGCGGTGCGCCCCCGGTCCGGCGGCGGCTACGACTCCGCCGTCATCGGCAACCTCCCCACCCAGCCCACCGCCATCGCCACCGACGTGCACGGCGAGCTGTACTCCCTGAGCGACCTGCCGGGCTGGCTGAACAGGGTGTGGTTCGAGCACGTCCCGCCGCCCGCCGCCGGCTGACCGGCGACCGCATCTCGATCCGGGAGGAACTGAGCCCCGGTCATCGCCAGGGACGTGCCCCGGCCCGCGAGCGGGGATGCGCGGTGGCCAGCCGGGCCGGCAGACCGAGTACGACAGGGTGGGGAACGTCGTGATCGGTGGCCGGCCCGACCTCAGCCGTCGCGCCAGGCGGCTTGGCGCGCGAGGCGGCGGGCGGTGGCGACGAGCAGGCCGGTGCCGTCGGACGGTGGGGCGCGCCAGGTGAGTCGTAGGCCGATGCTGGGCAGCGCGTCGGTCAGCGGCAGGCAGCGAACGCCGGGTAGCCGGCGTGCGACCGAGGCGGGCAGCACCATGAAGCCGCCTCCTCGGAGGTTCTCCGCGGCGGCGCGCAGGCCGGGCAGCGGATTCTCCCAGACCTCGACATGACGGCCCGTGCCGCGGACCGCGGTCAGGATGGCGTCGTAGTAGCGCGGGGCGAGTCGGCGCGGAAAGAACTGCATCGTCTCCCCGTGCAGTGCGGACATCGTGATCGCCCTGCGTGCGGCGAGATGATGCTCGGGATGCACCACCGCCACCAGGTGATCCTGTCGCAGCGCGACGGAACGGGTGCCGCGCGGTGCGGTCACGAACCGGCCGAGGGCCGCGTCCAGTGTTCCGTCGGCCAGCCCGGCGGTCAGCTCGTCGTCCCAGGCCTCCCGTGCTTCGATCCGGACGTGCGGGTGCTGGTCGCGCATGGCGGCGAACAGCGCGGGCATCTCGTCGAACGACGTGGTCACGGTGTAGCCGACGCGCACCAGGCCCAGACCGACCCGGCGAGCGCGCTCGACCACCTGGTCGGCGTCCGCGAGGACCTGGCGGGCGGCCTCGACGAAGACCCGGCCGGCCTCGGTGAGCCGCGTCGGGCGACGGCTGAACAGATCAACGCCGATCTGCCGCTCCAGCTCGCGGATCTGGCGGCTGAGCGGAGGCTGGCTCATGCGCAGACGATCGGCGGCCGCTTGGAAGCTGCCCGCGTCGGCCACCGCGACGACGTACCGCATGAGCCTCAGATCTACCGACATGCCTGCAGGGTATGTCGATGGATCGAACGGGTGTGGGCGCGATGCCGACGGCCGCGTGACACTGGCGTGCAGTGATGGCCGTCACGATCTTCGTCGACCCGGTGCGCCGGGTGCCGTTCACGACATGAGCAGGAGCCGACATGACGCAGGAGGACACGCCGGTCCGCCGCCGGTCCGTATTCAAGGCGGGAGGAGTCGCGTTCGCGGCGAGCCTGGGAGCAGGCGGCGCGCTGACCGAGTCCGCGGCGGCCGGTGCGGTTGCGGGAGGCCCGGCCGCTTCGGATCTGATCACCCGGCCCGTCCCGCGTACCGGGCAGCGGCTGCCCGCCGTCGGCCTGGGTACCTTCATGACCTTCGATACCCTGCCGGGCGCCGGCCGTGACCATGTGCGTGAGGTGCTGCGCCGGCACTGGGCCGGTGGTGGGCGGGTGGTCGACACCTCGGCGCTGTACGGCGCGTCGGAGGCGAATCTCGGAGCCGCCGCGCGGCAGCTCGGCATCACCGAGCGGCTCTTCGTCGCCAACAAGGTGTGGGCCACCGGCGAGCACCTCTGGGACGACAGCCACGCCGAGCACAGTCTCGCCCGCTCCCGCCGCCGGCTGGCCCGGCAGCGGCCGCTGGACCTGCTCCAGGTGCACAGCCTGGTGAACGTCGACGTCATGGTGCCGCTGCTGCACGCGTGGAAGCAGGAGGGCCGGATCGGGCACCTCGGCGTCACCCATCACGAGGCCGCCTATCTGCCGGCGTTGACGTCCTGGATACGCCGGGGCGAACTCGACTTCGTGCAGGTGCACTACTCCATGGCGTTCCGCGGCCCGGAGCGGGAGCTGCTGCCGGCGGCCGCGGGCGAGGGGACGGCCGTTCTGGTCAACATGGCGTTGGAGAAGGGACGCCTGCATCAGCTGGTGGCCGGGCGGCCGCTGCCCGGCTTCGCCGCCGGCCTGGGCATCACCTCGTGGGCGCAGTTCTTCCTCAAGTGGGTGCTGGGGCACCCGGCGGTGACCTGTGTTCTGCCGGCCACGTCCCGGCCGGAGCATGTCACCGACAACCTCGCCGCCATGCGTGGGCCGCTACCCGACGCCGCGACGCGGGACCGGATGTCCGAGTACATGGCCACCGTCCCCGGCTTCCACGAGGTGAGCCGGGCGCCGTGGTATCCGGGTCGGAGCTACCCCGGCCTGGTCGCCCGGTCGCAGGCCGCGATCCGGGCACGCAGTCCCTGGTGGGCGCCGGGGCCTTCCGCCTGAGCGCGAGAAGGCGCTGCGCAGCGGCGGGCGGCCGATCCGGCCATCCGTGCGCAGTGGCGCGTGCTGACCACGCTGCCGAGACCGAGCCGAGGGTACGGTGACTCGCTCGGTCTCGGCACGAGTGCCGGCCGACGACCACGGTCGGTACGCTGCGGCCACCTCACGTCTGCCCACGTAGCCCGCGGGCGGCGGTGGACGGCCGGTACCCGAGGTCGGCGATGGCCTGCCGCGCCCTGGTGCGCATGGCCGGGCTCGCGCCGTAGGCATCGCGCAGCACCTTGGACACCGCGGTGGTGGACACCAGGGCGTGGCGCGCGACGTCGACGTTGGTGACGCGCCGGGACGCGGGCTTGTCCATCAGGTCTCCTCTGCGACTCGGGGTCGGCGAGGCGTACTGATCAGCGTGGGAAGCCGGTCGCACCCCGTGTCGCCGGCCGGACATGCGCGCGCCCGTTTAGTGCTGGTGGGCCTGTCCGGGCTTAGCCTCGTCGCCGCGTGCGACCCGCCGTCGTCGGTGACCGAGGGCGCACCTCCGGTGACCGGTACGTCGCCTTCGCCTGTCTCGTCCGGCGCGCCGGGTCCCGGCGGGCGCGTGCTGCTGGCGTACTTCTCCCGCGCCGGCGAGAACTACTACGACGGCGGACGCCGCACGCTCGAGATCGGCAACACCGAGGTCGTCGCCGGCATGATCCGGGGCACGATCGGCTGCGACGTCTACCGCATCGACGGCGCCGAACCGTACTCGGACAGCTACGACGAGACGGTGGCCCGCAACGTGCGCGAGCAGGACGACGACGCCCGGCCGCGCATCACCGCGCCGCTGCCCGCGCTCGACGGCTACGACACGGTGATCATCGGCAGTCCGATCTGGAACGTGCGGCCGCCGATGATCATGACGACGTTCACGGAGGCGCTCGACTTCACCGGCAGGACGGTCTTTCCGCTGGTCACCTACGCCGTCAGTCGACTCGGCCGGACCGAGGAGGTCTATCGGGACACGTGCCGTGGCGCGGAGTTCGGCGAGGCCCTCGCCATTCGTGGCGAGGAGGCCATTGGCGGTCTCGCCACCGTGCAGGACTGGTCGTCTCGCATCGGTCTGCGCTGACGGGTCACAGCGTGACCGGTTCGCCGACCAGCCGGGCGCTCTCCGCCCAGAGCCGGTCACAGCGCGCGGCGTCGGTGGTGTGCGGTGCGGTGGTGACCGGTCGCCGTTTGACGAAGAACCGTCCGGTGATGCCGTCGACCTCGGGCGCGCTCGCGAGCCAGGCCGGTGTGTCGGCGCCCGCGTCTGGGCCGCCCGGAGAGAAGAGCAGTTGCGAGATCGTTCCGAAGGCTCGGTTCAGGCCGCGCTGATGGGCGAGGCCGAGCCGGGTGCCGCGGATGATGCCGGGATGGGCGCCGTTGACGGTGATCCGGGTGCCGTGCAGGCGGCGGGCGAGGGCGTAGACGAACATCGCGTTCATGTTCTTGGTGCGCGCGTAGCCGACGAACGCGCGGAGGCTGGGCGCCGGGCCGAGATCATGGCTGGTGTTCCGGTCGAGGTCGTCGACGTCGATCGGCATGCGGGCCAGCCCGCCGGGCGAGCCGCCGACCACCACGAACCGTGCCGTCCGGCTGCCGATCGGCTTCACCAGCGAGCGCAGCAGCAGGTAGGGCGCGAGATGGTTGGTGGCCAGGGCGCGCTGGTGTCCCTCCGGGGTGCGGTCGGCGGCGTCGGCGACGACGGCGGCGTTGCAGATCACGATGTCCGGTGGCGAGTCGGCCAGTCGCCCGGCGAGGTCGCGGACCTCGCCGAGCAGTGACAGGTCCGCCCGCTCCGGGTGAAGCCCGGCATCCGGGACGCCGGCGAGGATCCGCCGCCGGGTCTGGTCGAGCCGGGCATCGTCGCGGCCGACGAGGGTGACGTGCACTCCGTCGGCGGCGAGCCGGCGGGCGATGGCCTCGCCGATGCCGGAGGTGGCACCGGTGACTACGGCGCGCGTTGCCGGTGGCATGGCATCCACTCCTATAGCTGGCTGGTTGACGTCGTCAACCTAGCCGTGCAGGGTTGACGACGTCAACCCTGCACGGGGCGATAGGGTCTGCACGTGGCTCCCCGTACCCGTGAACTGCTGATCGACGCGGCGGTGGACCTGCTGGACGCGGGCGGGCCGGAGGCCGTCACCCTGCGCGAGGTCGGCCGCCGCGCCGGTGTGTCGCACAACGCGCCGTACAAGCACTTCGCCAGTAAGGAGGCTCTGCTCGCCGGTGTCGCCGCGGCGGAGCTGACCAGGATGGGCGGGGAGCTCGCGGCCCTGCGCGCCGGCTCAATGCCGGAGGGCGGGGTGCTGCGCGCGGCCCTGCGGGACTACGTCGCCTGGGCGGTGGCCGGTCCGGCCCGTTTCCGGCTCGTCTTCGGCGTCTGGTCGGCCCCCTTCGACGATCTGGTCCTGGCCGTGGAATCCGCCCGGAACACCCTGCTGGCCATCGTCGGGGACGCCCAGCGGGCCGGTCAACTCCCGCCGGGCGACACCGAGCGGATGATGTCGCTGCTGCAGGCGGTCACGCACGGGGCCGTCGACCTGACCCTGAGCGGGCACCTGGCGACCGATGGCAAGGGCAACGCCGACGCCGACGGCCTCGTAGACGACCTGCTGCGTTACCTGCGCGCCTCGGTGGCCGTGACCCCGCTCTGAGGATGCCGGCCGCCGGGTGGAACAGGGCAAGGAACCGGCACCCAGCAACGAGTACGGCCAGATGCTGAGACCCGATGCCGGCGGGTCCGGGGCGCATCCAGCTGGCCGTGACGTGTCGACGAGACTTTATGCCGCCATCCGATGCCGCTATTCTCCGAATGGCGACGTCGGCGTTCCGATGTACGACTCCGGCCACGTAAACCTGTCCAGAGGGTTCCTGATTTAACCTCTTTCCCGGCGTGCTGAACAGCGCTAGAACGCCGCGAACCGCACGGGTCGAACGGAACGGCACCCACCGCCGGCTCTCGGCCCGGTTCCGGTGCCGGGACAGATAGGCGATCGGCGGAAGACCGGTGGCCGCGCGGAAGGGCCGCACCAGGGACGGGCTGACTCCCTCCACGTCGCCGGCACCGCGGCGTCCTTCGCCAACGACCAGCAGTCCTGGGCCCTCGTGGCAGGCTGATCCCGGCGGGGCCGGGGGACCGGTGCACCGCTGGTCCTCCGTTCCCCGCCGGCACAGGCGTCGCCGGGGTGGTCCTCAGCGGTGCGCGGGCGGCCCGTTCGCGGGCGATGGTGGTGTGGTGGCTGCCAGGTCGACGGGTGGTGCGGCGTCGGCGGTGGCTTTGTGGGGGTCGGTGATGTCGAGGCTGGTGCGCAGCGGTGCCGGTCTGAGCAGGACCGCGGCGAGTACGCCGAGGAGGGCGACGCCGGCCGAGATGGTGAAGACGAGGCCGGTGGCGTCGCCGTAGGCGTCCGCGGGCGGTGTTCCGGTGGCGGTGTCGGTGGAGACCTGGCGGGCGAGGACGGCGCCGAGGACGGTGACGCCGATGGTGCCGCCGAGCGAGCGGAAGAACGAGACGGTAGCGCTGGCGGCGCCGATGTCGGCGAGCGGGACGGCGTTCTGGACGACGAGGACGAAGTTCTGCAGGGTGAGGCCGACACCGGCGCCGATGAGGACCATGGCGGCGCCGATCAGCAGTAGCGGGGTGTGCCGGTCGATCAGGCCGAGGATCGCGAATCCGGCGGTGAGGCTGATCGCGCCGGTGACGAGGAAGGGCTTGACCCGGCCGGTACGGCTGATCAGGTTTCCGGCGACGATCGAGGCGAGCAGGATGCCGGCCATCATCGGGATGGTGAGCAGACCGGCCTGGGTGGGTGTGTGGCCGCGGCTGACCTGGAAGTACTGCGTGAGGAACACGGCGGCGCCGAACATGGCGGTGCCGGCGGCGAGGCTGCCGAGGATGGCCAGGGCGGTGGTGCGCTGCCGCAGCACGCCTGGCGGGACGACCGGCTCGGCCGCGCGGGTCTCCACCCACGCGGCGGCCGCGAGCAGCAGCAGGGCACCGCCGGTCAGGGCCGCGGTCTGCCAGGACAGCCAGGCGAAGGCGTCGCCGACGAACGAGATCCAGATCAGCAGTGCGCTGACGCCCGCGGTGATCAGGGTCGCGCCGGCGTAGTCGATGCGGACGTGGTCCCGGCGTACCACCGGCAGACGCAGGGTGATCTGCAGGAGGATCATGGCGAGGACCGCGAACGGGACGCCGATGAGGAAGCACCAGCGCCAGCCGAGCCACGAGGTGTCGACGATGAGCCCGCCGACCAGTGGCCCGCCGATGGTGGACAGTGCGGTGGCGCTGCTCTGGTACCCGGCGTAGCGGCCGCGTTCCCGGGGCGGGATCATCGCGCCGATCGCGATCTGGACCAGGGCCTGGAGGCCGCCGACGCCGGCGCCCTGCAGCGCGCGGGCGGCGATGAGCTGGCCGCCGTCCTGGGCCAGGCCGGCGGCGACCGAGCCGGCGATGAACACCGCGGCGGCGGCCTGGAGCAGTGCCTTCTTGCTGAACAGGTCGGCGAGCTTGCCCCAGATCGGGGTGGTGGCGGTCGCGGCCAGCAGCGTGGCGGTGACCACCCACGTGTACTGGGTGGGCGTGCCGTGCAGGTCCAGCAGCATCCGTGGCAGCGCGGTCGACACCACCGTGCTGCTCAGCGTGGACACGAACAGGGCGAGCAGCAGCGCGGTGAGGGCCGGCATGATGTGCCGGCGGCCGGTGGTCACGGATGCTCCGCGGGGGTGAGGTGCAGGATGCCGCCCTCGCCGTCGGCGGCGAGGTAGAGCGAGCCGTCCGGTGCGGCGGCCAGCCCGGCGAACGGGCGGGGCACGCCGGGCAGGCCGTGCGCGGACAGTGCCGGGAGGTCGCGGTGTGCCCCGCCGGCCGAGGGCACGTCGGTGGTCTGCGGGTGCCCGCCGGTGAGCAGGTCCACGGAGACGAGCCGATGCCGGCCGGCCTCCGCTGCGAACAGGCGGCCGTCGCTGATCGCGAGGCCCTGCGGGGTGTCGAGATCCTCGATCAGTGGCACCGGTACGCCGTCGTCGAGGCGGGACACCGTGCCGTGCCGCTCGTCGCTGACGTAGACGTGGCCGTCGTGCACGGCGACGCCGGCCGGGCGGCCGAGCCCGTCGGCGAGCACGGTGACGGTGTCGTCGGCGTCGATGGTCAGCACGCGGCCGGCGCCGGACTCGGCCACGATCAGGGTGCCGTCCGGGCCGGCCACTATGCCGAGTGGCGCGTCGAGGCCGGTGGCTCTCATCCGTACCGTGCCGGTGGTCTGGTGGTAGGTGTTGACCTGCCCGTATTGGGAGGTCAGGTGCAGCAGGTCGCCGTCGGCGGCGACGCCGTGCACGAAGTGGAGCAGCGCGGTGGTGGCCACGTCCGCGTCCGGGCCCTGGGCGCGGGCGAGGCGGTAGTGGTCGGCGGCGTGCACGGTGCCGCCGAGGTCGACCGTGATCCCGTACGGGCCGGTGAGCCCGCGCGGCGCGATCTCACGGGTGCGCCCGTCCGGGTGCAGTTCGCTCAGGCCGCCGCTGGCGAAGCTGGTGACGAACATGCGGTTCTCGGCGTCGAACGCGGCGTTGTCCAGGCCGGTGATCCCGCTGGTGACGATCGTGCGGTCACCGCTGCCGTGCAGGTCGATGCGGGTGACGATGCCCTCGGCGCCGCGGGAGAGGACCAGCAGCGTGCCGGCGAGGTCGAAGCGGACCGCGACCGGCTGGTGGACGCCGGCCGCGACGAGTTCCGGTGCGCCGCCGTCCGGCGAGACGCGGTGCACCTCGCCGGTGAGCATGTGCGGGTAGTACAGGTGGCCGTCCGGGCCGAGCTGCATCGCGTTGCCGACGGCCAGCCCGCCGGTCAGCACCGCCGGCTCGTCGCCGGCGCGCAGCTCCAGCAGGCGGCCGTCGCGGGTCATCTCGTTGACGAACAGCCGCTCGCCGGCGAACGCGATACCGTTCGGCAGCCGCACCTGGTCGGTGACCAGCGTGATCGTGCCGTCGGCGGTGCGCCGCCAGACCCGGCCGGGCACCGTGTCGATGATGTACATGGTGCCGTCCGGGGCGAACGCGAGGTCGTCCGGTGACTGGACCGGGCCGCCGGGCGGCACGACCACCTCGACGTCGCCGGTCCGGACGTCCACGGCGCTGATCTGCCCGGCGAGGAACTGGGCCACGTAGAGGCGGCCGTCCGGGCCGAACGCGGCGCCGTTGGATCCGCGCAGCGGCGTGAGCCGGTTCAGCCGGTTCAGCCGGTGCATCCGTGCCCCGCTCACGCGCCGGCCAGGATCTCGTCGAAGCGGTCCCGGGCGCGCCAGTCCCGGAGCAGGTCGTGGAACGCGACCGGGCCCGGGCCGTAGGAGTTGTTGACCGGCCGTGGCCTGCCTTCGTTGTTGTAGTAGCCCGGCGTGCACTCGGCCTGGAACGTCAGTGTGTCCGGCGCGACCTGGCGGATGGTGGCGACCCAGTCCTCCTCCGCCGCCGCGGTCGGCTCGATCCAGCGGGCGCCGCGCTTGCGGGCCTCCGCGACCACGGCGCCGATGTGGATCGCCTGCTGCTGGAGCAGGTGGACGAAGTTGACCGAGTTCGCGCTCTGCAGCGCGCCGAGGTGGAACAGGTTGGGGAAGCCGTGGCTGTAGAAGCCGTGCAGGGTGCGTGGCCCCCGAGCCCAGGCGTGCAGCAGCGGTACGCCGTCGCGGCCGTACACCGGCATGGTCCCGGAGACGACGCCGGAGACGCCGGTCTCGAAGCCGGTGGCGAAGACGACGCAGTCGACCTCGTACTCGTCGTCGCCGACGACGACCGCGTTCTCCGTCATCCGGGTGATCCCGCCGGTGTCCGCGGTGTCGACGAGCGTGACGTTCGGCCGGTTGAACGTCGGCAGGTAGGTGTCGCTGAACCCGGGCCGCTTGCACATGTACCGGTACCAGGGCTTGAGCTTCTCCGCGACGGCCGGGTCGGTGACGATGTCGTCGACGCGGGCGCGGATGTCGTTCATCTTCGCGAAGTCGGCCAGCTCCAGCTCCTCGTCGCTCATGGCGGCGCGGGTGCCGGTGAGGTAGGTGGTCTGCAGGTGCCCGGTGCCGGTCCAGCCGTCGCCGACCAGGTCGACGTGGGTACGGCCGCCGCTGACGATGGTGAGGAAGTTGTCCATCCGCTCCCGTTGCCAGCCCGGCTCCAGCGCGGCGGTCCAGTCCGGGGCCAGCGGCCGGTTGTCGCGCACGTCGATCGAGGACGGGGTGCGCTGGAAGACGTAGAGGTGTCCGGCGTCCCGGCCGAGGTGCGGGACGACCTGGATGCCGGTGGCACCGGTGCCGACCACGGCCACGCGCTTGTCCGCGAGCCCGTGCAGGCCGCCGTCCGCGGTCCCGCCGGTGTAGTCGTAGTCCCACCGGCTGGTGTGGAACGTGTGCCCGCGGAACGTGTCGATGCCGGGGATGCCGGGCAGCTTCGGCTGGGTCAGCGTGCCGGACGAGACGATCACGTAGCGGGCGCGGAAGTCGTCGCCGCGGTCCGTGCGGACCTGCCAATCCGCCGCGTCCGAGTCCCAGCGCAGCTCGGTCACCCGGGTGTGGAACATGGTGTCGCGATAGAGGCCGAAGTGCTCCGCGATCGCGACCGCGTGCCGGCGGATCTCGTCGCCGGGGGAGTACCGCCAGGTCGGTACGGTGCCGACCTCCTCCAGCAGCGGCAGGTAGACCGAGGACTCGATGTCGCAGTGGATGCCGGGGTAGCGGTTCCAGTACCAGGTGCCGCCGAAGTCACCCGCCTCGTCGATCATCCGGATGTCCTCGATGCCGGCCCGGCGCAGCTCCGCGCCGGTCAGCAGCCCGCCGAACCCGCCGCCCACGACCACCGCCTCCACCCGGTCGTGCACCGGTTCCCGGTCGGTGCGGGGCGTGTACGGGTCGGTGGCGTAGTAGCCGAACTCGCCGGTGGCTTTTCGGTACTGGGCGTTGCCGTCCGGGCGGATCCGGCGGTCACGCTCTCGCCGGTACTTCTCACGCAGGGCATCCGGGTCGAAGGTGAGGGCTTCAGGCGACATTCGAGACCTTTCGCGTCGTTGGTCCGGTCTCCTCAGCCAATCGAACCGAGCATTTTAAGTCAAATGATTGAACTCCAATGTGTCCTGTGGCACGACGGCCGGGAAGGGTCCGCTCGACGGTCGCGCGGGCCGAGGACCTCACCGAACGGCCGTCGAGCGGAGGTCATGCCGTCCTCCGGGATGTGCCGGATTCGAGAAGCGAGGCGCCGGGCTCTCCGGGGCGGCGTTCCAGCGCGCCCGCGGTGGATCCGGCGTGCGGCCGTCAGTGGTCCGGGCCGACCCGGAAGACCGGGAAGCCCGCGGCGAGGGTACGCAACTCCTGCTCCGACGTCGCGGCCGTGACCGGCACGTGCGGCCGGGCTCCGGGCGCCAGCCGCAGGTAGCGGCGCAGGATCGGCGGGCGCTGAGCCACCGGCACCTCGGACAGCAGCACCGGCTCCCGGCGGCCCCGGCGCAGCACCGCACGCCCGCCGGCCGCGCGCACGTTGTGCACCCAGTTGGCCCGCTCGCCGAGCATCGACACCAGGTACCGCTCGCCGTCGACGGTCGCGACGACCACCGGCACCGCGATCGGCCGTCCGCTGCGCCGCCCGATCACCTCCAGCGTCACGGCCCGCCGGGGCGACAGCAGGCCGGCGGCGTACTGTGCCGCGTCGATCCGGTTCATCAGCCGGGCGAGCCGGCCGGGCCGGTCGTCCGGGTACATCCGGCGTTTCGCCGCGTACAGCCGGTCGATAATCCAACGTCGCATGACGCACCTCCGAGTCTGCGCCGTAGCCTGCCGCTGGCGCGGCGTCCCCGGCCAGGGCCGATCGGCCCGGTCCGGCGGGCCGCCCGGGTCCACGCCGGACGGTGCCGCGTGCGGCGGAGAGCCCGACCGGCCTGATCCGCCTTTCGGCGGGCTCAGCCGTTGTCGCGGGTCATGACCGCGTGCAGGAGGGCGTGGAACGGGGTCGCGAGGTCGTTCTGGCCGGCCGAGGCGAGCGGTTCCAGGGGTGTGGAGACGCGCAGCATGGCCAGGCCCAGCACGGTCGTGAGCGCGATCTCGGCGCCGAGCAGCAGGCGGTCGCCGTCGGGGTGGGCGGGGTCCCAGCCGACGGCGGCCGCCATGCGTTCGACGATGATGCGCAGCCGGTCGAGGCGCAGCGGTCCGCCCGCGGGTCGGGGCCGCCCAGACCGGCGAGGCCAGCGGCGTCAACGCGATCGCCCGGACGATCGGCAGCAGCGTCGGCACCGCCGTCATCGCCGCGATCATCTCCTCGCACAGCACCCCGCAGGGCCTGCCCACCGACGCCGCGTTCACCACCGGCTTCTGGGCCTGCGCCGGTGTCGCCGTCCTCGCGATCGCGGCCGCGCTGGCGGTCCCGTCCGCGCACCGCCGCCACGAGGAGGCCGTCGCGCACCGCGTCGACGACCTTCCGCCGGAGCCGGCCGAACTGCACCTGCCGCACCTGCACGCGAAGCAGACGCACCGCTGAGACCGGAACGGCGTGGCCGGCCGGACGCGGGTCCGGCCGGCCACGCCGCCGTGATCAGCTACAGGTGGCGCCGTTGAGCGTGAAACCGGTGGGAGCGGCGGCGTTGCCGGTGTGGCTGGCCTGGTAGCCGATCGTGGTCGAGCCTCCCGGCGCGAGCGTGCCGTTGTAGCTCGCGTTGGTCGCGGTCACCGTGCCGCTGGCCGGGGCGTAACCGGCGCTCCAGCCGGAGACGATGCTCTGCCCGGCGGGGAGCGTGAAGGTCAGGTTCCATCCGTTGACTGCGGTGGCACCGGTGTTGGTGATGGCGATGCTGTTGGTCAGGCCGGTGTTCCACGCGCTGACCGTGCTGACGGCCCGGCAGGCGCCGGGTGCGGCCGTCGGCGACGCGGTGGGGGTCGGCGACGCGGTGCGGGTCGGTGATGCGGTGGGCGTGGGGCTCGTCCCGCCGCCGACGGCGCTCATGATCGCGTTGATGATGCCCTGCTGGGTGACCGTGGCGGAGCTTCGGTCGAACAGGGCGAACCCGTGCTGCCCGTTCCAGCCGTTGTCCCAGTAGGCGGTGGCCGCGCCGTACTTCTTCGCGGCCGCCACCAGGGCGCGCGCGAAGTCCGCACGGTAGGTGTTGTTCGACGGGTCGTAGGTCGTCTTGTCGATCGAGCCGTACTCCCCGACGAACACCGGGTAGCCGCGGGTGACGAACGCGTCGTGCGTCTTCTTCAGCTGGGCGTCCAGATGGTCCTCCTGGCCCCAGGTCGACGTCCTGGCCGGGTCGGTCGCGTTCGGCCCCCACTGGGTGATGGCGCCGTCCTCCTGCCCGGTGAAGTCCCACGGGTCGTAGTAGTGAACGGAGATCATGAGCCGCTGCTCACCGGCGGGAATGGTGGACGACCGGTACTGGTCGGTGGGGATGACGAAGCCGTAGTTGCCCACGGTGTAGTCGATGTTCGTGTTCCAGCCCGGCACCAGCAGCCACCGGGAGGCGTTGGTGCCACCGGTACGCCGTACCGTGTCGACGAATGTCTGGTTGTAGGCGTTGATGTTGGAATAGCACGGCTGGGTGGGCGCGCCGTACTGCCCGTCGAAGTTCTCGTTCATCGACTCGAAGATCAGGCGCTCGTTGTAGCCCTGGAACTTCGTCGCGATCTGCTGCCACACCTTCTGGTACTTGTCCCTGATCGTCGTCTGGTCCGCCGCGTCGCAGATCAGCCAGGAGCCGGTCACGGTCTTGTACCCGTCCCCGTGCATGTTGATCAGCACGTACAGGCCCTGGCTGTGGGCGTAGTTCACGACCTCGGCGATCCTGGTCAGCCATGCGGCGTCGACCGTGTAGCTCGGGCCCGCCCCGATGTGCCCGAGGTAGGAGACCGGGATGCGGATCGTCCTGAACCCCGAGGCCTTCACCCGGTTGATCAGCGCCTGCGTCACCACCGGGTTCCCCCAGGCGGTCTCGCTGGGAATCCCGTTGTTGTTGGCCTCCAGCGCGTTGCCCAGATTCCAGCCGGCCCCCATGTCCGCGACCAGCGCCGAGGCGCTCGCCTCGGCCACGACCTCGGCCGCGGCAGGCCTCGTCACGCCGTACACGGCACCGGCGAAGGCCACGGAGGCGGCGACGAACGCCAGCCCCACCCTCCGTGCTCTCGATCTCATGAATGTTTCCCCTCTCCTACGGGCTCGAAGTGCCGGACCGGAGGGTGGGTCTCCGATCCGCGCCTGCCCAGAAGTCTCACCACGTCACGCCGGTGTGTCAATCGATGAACATCGAACTTAGGATCGGCGTCGGCTCGTCATGGCACCCGCACCAGCTCGTCCAGCATCCGGTCAGCGGCGCCCACGGCGATCGAGAGGTGGCCCTCGCCCTGTTCGAGGTGCGCGACGACGCCCGGGATGTGCGCGGCGAGCCACCGGCCGTGGGTGAACGGGACCATCAGGTCCTCGCTGCCCTGCCAGACGAAGGTGGGCACGGTGATCTCGTCCAGCGAGAAGCCCCACGGCCTGACGAACGCGAGGTCGTCATCCACCCACCCGTCGACGCCGGACCGCAGCCCTTCGGCGAAGCTCGCGAGCATGTCGTCGCCCAGCTCGTCGGTCAGGACCGCCCGGTCGACCGGCGGCAGGATGCTCGCCAGGCTCGCCACCAGGCCGGCCGCGTCGGTGTCGCGCAGCCCGGCGGCCTCCTGCTCGAGGTAGGGGCGCAGCGCGGCCTCGCCGCGCCGGGCGTGCCCGAACTCGACGATGTTCTCCTCACCCATGCCGGCCATGAAGTCCAGGTCCGCCAAGCCGTGCGGCGCGACCCCGGCGATGACCAGCACCCCGGCCACCCGGCCGGCCAGCCGCGCGGCCGTGGCCAGCGCGTGCGGCCCGCCACCGGACCAGCCGCTCACCAGGCACCGCTCGGCGCCGAGGTGGTCGAGCACGGCTCGCACGTCCGCCACCACGTCCACGACCTCACGCCCGGCGGCGCGCGTCGACGATCCGTAGCCGGCGCGGGAGAAGGTCACGAACCGCAGTCCCCGCTCGTGCGCGGCGCGCTGGATGGACCGGAACGGCGGCACACCGCCGGGCGTGCCGTGGTGGAAGACCAGCGGCACGCCGTCCGAGGGCCCGCTCACGGCCACGTCCAGCACCCGGCCACCATCAACCTCGATCATCGTCATGGCCGCCATTGTGCACGCGGCGCGAGCCTCGACGACCGCCACGGACGTGGCATAGCGCCGCCGACCACCGACCCGCGCTGGCCGACAAGCCGCCGATCCTGTGCGTGACCTGGTGCGAGTCGCTCGTCGATCTGGTGCCGGAGATCGGCGCGGAGGTCGCCGACTACGTCACCAAGCCCTACCAGGCCGCCGAGCTGCTGGCCCGCGTCGAGGTGCTGCTCCGGGCCCGCGACGCCGCCCGCGACCCGGTGCTGCGCCACGGCGACCTGCTGCTCGACGAGGTCACCTGCCAGGCGTGGCGCGGTGACCGGCCGCTGGACGTGACCGCGGCGGAGTACCGGCTGCTGCGCTACCTGCTGCACAACGCCGGCCGCGTGCTGTCCAAGGACCAGCTGGCCTGGCAGGTCTGGGGCGAGGCACGCGGCAGCAACGCGATCGAACGGCTGATGTCACGGCTGCGGCAGGCTCGCGCAGAAGTACGGCCCGCGTCAGATGCCGAGAGACGCGGTGATCTGCAGCCGCCGGTCAACGGCGAGGGTCGGTGGGTCCGCCAGATCGGCGCGGATCATGTGCGCCCACGGACGGAGGGCTCGGGGGTTTGCAGTCGCGTTGATCGTATTGACGAGCGGCGTGATACTGGGTTGCGGACAGTGATTCTCTGATTGCTGGTAGTGGTGGGGTTGGGTGGCTGTGGATGAACATTGCCGTCTCCGGGCTTGCTGCGGCTGGCAAGACCACGCATGCGCGACTGCTCGCACGATGGCTTGATTTCGACTATGTCTCGGCCGATGAGAGCTGGCCGGGCCGCATGAGATTCGTTCAGGGCGTCGGTGTGGAGCGGCATGGGGCCAAGACTGACGGTGATTCGTCCGTTGAAGTGGTGATCAATACGTTGGTGGATGCGCTGCGCACGCGTGACCGGACCGTGTTCGATTCGTGGGCGGCGCCATGGCTTCCGGCGAGTGTGCCGTGCATCCGGGTGTGGATCGAATCCACGCTGGACTCCCGCGCGGGTTGGTGGCGGGCTGCGCAGGAGCCGTACGGGCCACGACCCGCCCTTGAGGACTGCCGCCGGGTGCTTTCGGCGAAGGATGCCGACACCGCGCGTCGGCATCGAACATTGCTCGGTGCCGGATTCGGCTCTGACCGGAGCGTCTTCGATGTGACGGTCGACGGATCGAACCTGTTTCACCAGGACGCGATGGGCTCCGTACGACGGGCGACTCTGGTCGTCCATGAAGCACTGAAGGCTGGTATTTCGGAGTGTCTGACTCCGGACTGCGGTGGCGGCATGCACAGTGGCACTGTGCACACCTATCTGACGTGACCGCTGATTTCGGACGAAGGGGCTTCATGAATCAGCTCAAGCTGGCCGGTTGTGTGATCAGGAACGAGGACGGAGGCATCCTGCTGCTGCATCGCAACACTCCCAGGCGTGTGCAGTGGGAAATTCCTGGGGGCAAAATTGACCAAGATGAGGATCCCAGCGCCACTGCCGCCCGCGAGGTGCTCGAGGAGACCGGCGCCGAGGTTGCCATCGTTCGCCACCTGGGCGAGAAGGCGTTCGAGGAGGACGTCTACACGATGGTGTACTCCTGGTATCTGGCGGAGGTGGTCAGCGGTTCCCCGATGGTGCGGGAGCCGGACACGCATGACGACTGTCGGTTCTTCAGCCCGGCTGAGCTGGACGGCATGGCGCACGAGCTGTCGCCGAACACCCGCAACTTCCTCACCGAGCTGAAATCGGGGAAGATTTCAATCTAGGGTCTTCGATCGGAGGCGGATCCGGTGAGAGTGCTCAGCAGCCCAGCGGAAGCCCGCACCGTCCGCCATCTGATCGACAGCGAGTCCCACGCGGACTACGTGTACATGTATCCGCCGCGGCAGGCGTATCGGCCGTTCTCGCCGGAGGTGCTACAACGCCTGCCCCAGCTGGTGCGGCATTCCCTCGACCACAGCGACATTCTCAACCTGTACGTCCACGTGCCGTTCTGCCGCCAGATCTGCAGCTTCTGCAATCTCTACACGGTGCGCGACGGCAGAGCGGACCTCGATCGCTACGTCGATCTGGTGCTTCGGGAGGCGCGCTGGTATGCCGCGTTGACCGACCGGAAGCAGGTAGCGAGCCTCTACCTCGGTGGTGGTACGCCGTCGATTCTCGCTCCGTCCCAGCTGGAGCGCCTGGTGAGCGAACTGCTGGCGCTGTTCTCCGTCGCCCCGGGTGAGGTGCCGGCTGAGACGGCTCTCGAGGTCGACCCGGCCTCGGTCGACGTGGCGAAGCTCAGAAAGATCTGTGACGCGGGTGTCAACCGCATCAACCTCGGCTATCAGTCGTTCATCCCCACAGAAGTCGCCACTCTCGGCCGGGTACGCGCCGAGAGATCCGGAACGCGGCTGCTCGAGGAGGCTCTGTCGGTGGGGTTCGCGAACGTCTGCGTCGACCTCATCTACGGACTCGAGCATCAGACCGACGAGAGTTGGCGGACGTCCGTCCGGGAGGTCGCGCGGATCGGGCCGGAGACCATCTGCGCCTACCCGCTGACACTACGACCACATACCGGGTACGGGCGACGCGGTTACGACCACGTCAACGGCGCGATGCTGCGAGCCCGGTACGCGATGGCGCACGAGATCCTCACCGATTCCGGATACCGGCAGGAAACCCATGTCCGGTGGGTACGCGACGGCGGCGGCTATCGGCAGAAGGCGAACCACTGGGCGCTGCAGAACATTCTCGGGTTCGGCGCCGGAGCCCGCAGCTATCTGTGGGATCTGGACTTCCGGAACGGCTATTCGGTACGGCACCGCCAGGCCGTCCTCGAGTCGTACGGCCGGCAGATGGAGGCCGGGCGTCTCCCGGCTGACAGCGGCTTCCTGATGACCGACGATGAGCGTCGCCGCAAGATGGTGGCACTCAACATCCAGTCACTCGATCGCACGCGATTCCGGGAGATGTTCGGCACCGACCCGTTCGAGGAGTTCCCGGACGAGCTCGCGGCACTGACCGGCGCGGGCGTCGTCGCCTCCGACGCGGACCGGATCTGGGTCCCGAACCGGTGGTTGGGGGACCGTGACCTGTTCTCCCAACTGTTCTTCAGCGCGGACGTGCGCCGCAAGCTCGAGGAGTTCACCTACGATGAGTGACCCGAAGCCGGCTCGTTCCGACTTCACGCTGACCTGGCTGCATCTGGCGGATCTGCATGTCGGAGTGGACAGCGGGCACGACCGCACCGAGATGCTCGCCGCGCTGGCCGATGACGTCCGCCGGTTGCCGGCCGGAGTGCCGCCCATCGATCAGGTCATCGTCAGCGGTGATGTGGCGTTCTCCGGCGGTGCCCACGACGCGGCCGAGTATCAGCGGGCGGATGCGTTCCTCCGTACCCTTTGCAAGGCTCTTGGTCTTGGCACCGACTCGGTGTTGATGGTGCCGGGGAACCACGATGTCGATCGCACGATCGCCGTCGGCGACGACGATGTGCGGCGGTGGGTGGACGAGCTGCGTACCCGGGGCCGGCCACTGGACGAGGCGATCGCCGGTGATCGGGACCGGCTGCGGTTGAGCGTCCGGATGCGCCGATATCTGGCGTTCGCGCTGGGCTTCGGACAGAGCGTGACGAGCGGCGACGTGGGCCTCGGCTACTGGACGACCATGATCGACGCCAGGGACGACGTGCGCGTCCGGATCAGCGGGGTGAACACCGGCGTCACCCACGATCGCGAACGGAGTGGGCCGGAAGGCATTGGCTACTCGATCGGCTCGCTGTTCCGTACTCGGGAAGGTGATTTCGGGTTGAGGGTGTGGCCGCGAGTCTGGAGTCCACGGCACGCCGGCTTCCACGTGGACGTGCGTGCGGTGCCCGCCGGCGCCGAGTACGTCGACCATGACATCGGGCGGTGGGCGGAGGTGACCGACCGGCGTGCCGAGGACCGGAACGGTGAGATGGACCGGCTGCTGGAGCGCGCGTCGGCGCGGTCGGCGCGGCGGCTGGGGGCCCGGCGCACGGCGTACCCGCTGGACTTGAGCATCGCGGAACTGCATGCCAAGGGCGTGTACGTGCCGGCCATGTTCCACCGGTACGTCGGTGGAGGAGGCGGGATCGGGGCCGTGGATCTCGCGGCGCAGGTGATCGCGGGTCAGTCGGTGCTGGTTCTGGGTGAGCCGGGCAGCGGCAAGAGCGTCGCCGCCTACGCCCTGCTCACGGCGATGCATACGGTGGGCGCTCCGGCGCTGGTGATGCGGGTGTCGGAGCTGCCGGAGGCACTCGACGACGTGCCGGGGCGCACCGACCTGGCCCTCGCGCTGCGGCGGGCGCTGGACGGCGCGCTGCGGCCCATCCTCATCATCGACGGCCTCGACGAGACCCTCGCCGAATTCGACTCCTCCGCCGATCTGCTGGTGCTACTGCGGCGACTCCGCGAGACCTGCACGCTGGTGGTCACCTGCCGGCGGCGGGAGTTCGAGGACAACCTGGCCCGATCGTACGGCGGAGATCTGTTCGATGCGATCGTGATGATGACGGAGTGGTCGCTGGAGCGGCAGTTCGCCGACTTCGTCGACCGGCTCATCGCCGCACACTTCCTCGACGACGACGGTGTCATGCAGACCGTTCGCGGCTCGGCGACGCTGGCGCGCATGGTCAGCCGGCCGCTGTTC
This sequence comes from Catenuloplanes nepalensis, assembly GCF_030811575.1. Taxonomy (GTDB): domain Bacteria; phylum Actinomycetota; class Actinomycetes; order Mycobacteriales; family Micromonosporaceae; genus Catenuloplanes; species Catenuloplanes nepalensis. Next base: position 3,146,379 of record NZ_JAUSRA010000001.1, read on the forward strand.
GCGCGCATGCTGACCTTCCTCGGCCAGACCGCGGCCGGGGCGGTGTCCGACGTGTCCACGCTCTACGCCGAGTACATCGACAAGCTCAGCGCCGCCGCGGACACCGCACTGGCGGGGGTGAACTGCGTGCTGCCGGCCGGCGCGAAGCAGGTGTGGAGCGGCGCAGCCTGGGTGATCTTCTCGAAGGCGCTGCTCAACGAGGAACGGTTCAGCGCCGGCGCCGTGCACGATCTCGTCGCGACGGAGACCGGCGGCCATCCGCGGTGCGTGGCTCGTGCGCTGGCGCAGATCTGCGACGAATGGCGGGTCGCCGGGCGCGTCTGGGGCCGGTTCGTGCACTACTCGTTCTTCGAGTACCTGGTCGCCTGCCATCTGCTCGACGAGGTCACCCGCGCGGTTCGGGAGAAGTCCAGCGAGAAGCTGGTGGCCACGCTCGCCCTCGACCTCACGCCGGAGATCCGGCATTTCCTGGTCGACGAGCTGCGACTGTCTGGTCCGCCCGAACTCGGGCCGGCACTGGAGGCCGCGTTCCGGCACAACAGCCTCAGGGCGAAAGCATCACCACGGGTACGGACGGTGGGCAACATCATCGCCTACCTGCTGTCCCGGGTGGTGCCGGACGCCCAGACTCCGCTGCGCCGCCTGGCCACCGACGAAGACGACATGTTCCTGCAGCAGTCACTGCTGTGGGGACTCTGCCACGTCGGCGACGTCCAGGCACTCGACCACTTCGTCAAGCGGTCCCGGGCGTCCGCGCAGTGGCGGGCGTGGAACCGCGGCTACCTCATGTACTACTACGGCGACCTCGACCGGCGCGATGATCCGCCCTACGTCGACTCCGACCGGAGAAGGCCGTGGGGACGCACCCGGGAACGGTCGATCGCCCTGATGAGCAGCGAGTCGTACCGGCTGAAAGTGGCATCGACACGGCGCTTCCTCGACCTCTACACCCTGTACGAATACGCGATCTGGCGCGAGGACGCCATCACCGGCACGGACGCCGCGGTCGCCGAGACGTCGGTGCGCGACCTGTGGGAATCCTCCGGAATCGACGGCGACCTGCTCCGGGAGCTGCAGGCGATGTACGCCGCTGCCTGCCGGGATGAGTAACCGTCGGGACCAACCGCTGTGGATCAGCGTCGACGGTGTCGACGGCGTGGGAAAGACGACACTCGCATCCGCACTGGCCGGCGAACTCCACGCCGACCTCAGCTCGGAATTCTCCGACGGCTTCCTGGGCGCCGCGTTACGGGAAGCCGTGACGCGGGCGCCGAACTACGTCACCGTCAGCCGGACGGCGCAGTCACTCGCCTTCATCGGAGACTTCTTCGAGGTGTACGCGACACAGGTCAGCACGTCGCTCCGGGCCGGGCGGACAGTGGTCTCCGACCGTGGCTGGCTGTCGAAGTACGCGTACCAGCTGGTGACCCTGACCGAGGAGCATGGGGAGGAGCGCGCTCGAACTTTGCTCGACGCGAGCCTGGGATTGATGCCGCGCCCTCATCTGACGCTGTACCTCACCGCGAGCGAGGACAACATCCGCCAGCGCCTCACCCGACGGGACGGATCCTGCGAAGACGACCGCATGCAGTTCGTCCGGACGACGAGCCGGGCGGCGGAGACAGCGATCACGAACACGCCGCTTGCGCTGCGGCACGTTCGCCTCGATGCGAACCCTGCGGCGAGCCTGGTCCTCGATCAGGCGGTATCGACGTGCCGCGCGTGGTTCGGTTGACTCCACGGCCGCATCAGGCGGGCGCCGCCCTCTCCGGAATCCCGAATCCTCCATCCGCACCGGACCGGACCGGCGTCGACGCCGGAACTACGGTGTCTGTGGCGCGCACCCGAGGCGGTGCGGGGCGAGCGCGATGTCGTCGATCCACACGTCGAAGCCGGCCGGGGTGGTGCCGCTCTGATAGAGCTGCCAGCCGACCTTGACGGTGGTGACGTCCGGCAGCACGAACGGCACGTCGGCGCCGCCGTGACTTCGCTCGGAGGCCGACAGCGTCGGAGCGCCCGGATCGCCGAGCCAGACCAGCACGCGGTTTCCGTCGCGGTCGAGCAGCCACTCGACGCACTGCCAGCGGCCCGCTTCCGCGGGCGCGGACTCCTGCCAGGCGGTCCAGTCGCCGGTGGGCCCGCCGTCCGCGCCGATTCCCCACAGCGCCCGGCCGGCCGGCGGCACCCACTGCCCGCCGAGCGGCCGCACCATCTCGGCGCTGCCCGTCCCGGTCGCCTCGACGAGCGTGAAGTGCGCCCAGTCCGGCGCGGTGGGGAACGCCGCCACCCGGACACGCATGCGGCCGTAGAGCCGGTCGCCGGGCACGGCGAGATCGTGGACGGTCAGGAACGCGCGGCCGTTGTCCCGCGTCCGCGCGTGCAGCACCTTGTCCCCGCGCGGCTGGCGCTCGACGGTGAGCGTGCCGTTGCGGGTGTCGATGCCCCATTCCATGCTGCTCGCGCCGCCGGTCGGCAGGTGCTCGAAGTCCTCGCAGAACAGCAGCGTCCGGCCGGGTGCGCAGGAACCGGTGCCGTGCGCGTCGGCCCCGGCCGTGCTGGTCGCGGGGGAGAGGAGGGCGAGGGCGGCGAGGATCGCGAGCGCTTTCATGACGTGCATCATATCGACCGACAGCTATTTACAAAGCGAGCGAGGTGCGCCGGGCGCCGATTGCACACGGGCGTCCGCTCACCGAACGGCCGACGCGACGCGGCGCACCCGGAGCCGGTCGTCGGCCATTGTCCGGATCTGCCGCCGAAGGCCGGCCGGGGCCTGTCGATCCCCGGCTGCCAGCCGAGGGCGGTCAGTCCCGCCGGGTGGTCAGGGCCCGATGCGGCGTCATGCCGCGCCCGAATCCTGAGCCAGGCGGGCCATCAGGCCGTCGAGGACGCGGTTCACGCGTACGGACTGATCCAGTGGCTCGGGCACATCCGCGGCACCGGCCGCCACCGGTGACGCGATCTACGGCTGACCGGGGACCGGCGGGCGGGTGTCAGCGCCGCAGCTCGACCCGCCGCCCCATGCCGAAGTCCGCCGCCCTGTCGTCGGTGACCCGCGCGAAGACGCCCGCGGGCACGCCGTCGAGCGTGGCGACCCGGGTGGCGACGTCGATCAGCCGGCCCTCGGCGGCGCCGGCGATGAAGAAGATGTAGACCTCGCCCCACTCCTCGCCGTCGTCGAACACCTCGATCACGCCCTGCTCGTCCAGCTCGTACAGGAATTCCTCGATCCGATCGATCCACGCGGGCGGCTCACCCGACGCGCCCGGCCGCAGCGGAACATGGATCTCGACGTGACGTGCCATGCGCCCAGGATCTCAGGCCATCAAGAACCACATCACCGGGGTACGGACGGGTGCCGGCCCTGTACCGCATGTCGTATCGTCGGGCGGTGTCCGATCCCGTGACGAGCCGCCGCAGCGCGGCCACCCCCCGTGCCGCCGGTCCGTCGCGTGACGACGCGGGCGGCCCGATCAAGACGAAGGCCGAGAAGCGCGCCGAGGCCAAGGCCGCCAAGGCCCGCGCCCGGGTGCTGCGCAGACGCCGCCAGATGCTGACCGTCGCCGGCGCGGCCGTGCTCGTGCTGGCACTCGTCGTCGGCCTGGCCGTGTGGATCGGCACCGCGCTGAACAACGGTCCCGAGACCACGAGCGCGACCCCGGACGCCCCCACCGCCCCCGCCCCGACCGCTCCCGCCACGGCCGCGTTCCCGCCGCTGCCCGCGGGCGCCGACCCGGCCCTCGGCCAGAAACCGGCCGTCACCGCCGGCTCCGGCGAGGTCACCGAGCTGAAGACGACAACCCTCATCGAGGGTACGGGTGCGGCGGTCCAAACCGGCCAGACGGTCACCGTGAACTACGTGGGCGTCACCTACGCCGACGGCGCCGAGTTCGACGCGTCCTGGAACCAGTCGCAGCCGTTCAGCTTCCAGGTCGGCGCCGGCAACGTCATCCAGGGCTGGGACCAGGGACTGGCCGGCGTCACGGTGGGCAGCCGCGTCCAGCTCGACATCCCGGCCGACCTGGCCTACGGCGAGAACCCGGGCGGCGGCCGCCCGGGCGGCGCCCTCCGCTTCGTCGTCGACGTCCTCGCCGCCGCCTGACCGGCCGGCTACGGTCTGGCGCGATCGCCGCAACCGGATCGGGCCCGGACTGCCGGGATCGCCCGCCGGAACTGGGCGAAGGTGCCGGGCGTGGAGATTCTCCTCATGCGTGGTGGCGGCGCCGGCCGCGACGATGACGGCGATCGCGGCCGCGACCATCTCGACGACGATCCTGCCGCGCGGGCGGGCCCGTGCCGCGGCTGGGGCCGGGGTCTGGGCCGGGTCTGCCGGCACGATGCCGGTGTCGCTGTGCGCGGGGAACTGCGCCGGTGCCTCCGTGGATCGCCGGGCTGCAACTCATCCATGACCCAGCCTCCCCATCGCCCGCGAGACATGGTCGCAGACCGGGACGATCGCGCGGGCTCGGCCGCGGCGGCGGCGTACGTCGGCTCAGGTCAGGTCCGGCCCGCCTGTGGTCCACGACCTGCCCGGCGACGACGCGGGAGTGCGGTGTGAAGATCGCCTGAGTGGGAGCATCCGCTGTGTGTCGGTTGATCGAGGGTTCGCGTCGATGGTGCGGTGGTCCGCCCGGCAACTGCAGCAACGCGAGGATCCGCTCACCTGGGCGAAGTACGTGGCCAGCGCCGAGTTCTGGAACCGGACCTTCCAGAACTGGCAGTCCGAGCTGCTGGCCGTGCTGTCCATGGCGGTGCTGTCCATCTACCCGCGCGAGCGCGGCTCTCCGGAGTCCAGGCCCGTCGGTGCCCCACACGCCGCCACCGGTGTCGAGGGCTGACCGCGCGTCGCGGTGGATGGTGCCACCGGATGCGGAGGGGTCCATGCCGTCGTAGCCGCCGTCTACACGAAAAACGGCAAATGCTCCCGAATGGGTACGCGGTCCGGGCAGGATGCGGAGGTCTGGGTCGGTTCTTCACGGGGGCACACGCATGATCGTCGTCGGTGGGGCGTGGTCGGGTACCGCCATCGCTGTTCTGGTAGCCGGATTGCTGACGGTGCCCGCGACCGCGCGGGCGGCCGCCCCGGACGAGCCGGACGTGCCCGCGCCGACCGCACCGGTCGACCCGGACGACGAGGCGTTCAAGGCACGGGAACGGATCCCGGATCGGCCTGACGGATGGCCCGGCGGTAAACCGTTGAGCGGGCTGCGCGGTAGCGCGAGCGCGGCCGCGACACCGGACCCGCCCCAGAGCGACGCGGCCGTGTTGTTGCAGTCGATTCCGGCCACGGACGCCACATTGGCGTCGTTGGCGCTCAACGGATCCCAGACCTGGCCGATGAGCCCCGGCTACCGCCCCGAGGCCCGCTTCTACCAGGTGTTCACGGTGGATGACACGGCGACGCTGCAGGTGCCGCCGTCCGCGGCCGGTGCGTCGGTGGACGCGTCGCTCAACGGCGCCCCGGTGGCGGTCAGCAACGACGAGGTGGCGTTGCAGCTGGCGCGGGGCGCTAACACGGTGGTGCTGACCGTGACGGCGCCGGACACGACGACGACGCGTACGTACCAGCTGACGATCTGGCAGGATGCGGCCCCGAGCCCGCAGATCATCGACATCAGCCGCACCAGCACGTCGGTGATCGGCGGCGGCCGGTCGACGATCACGGTGAAGAACGCCCCTTCACTGGAGCACTGCTGGCCGGCGTGGGTGGCGGTCGGCGGGCAGAGCGCCTACGTGGTCGACAACACGCCCGACCCGGACACCGGCGTGTACCGGATGCTGGTCGACCTGCCCGCCGCGGTGGACCTCAAGCCCGGCACGGCGGACCTGAGCGTCTACACGTTCTGTTCCTACTACGCCGACCAGTACCAGGGCGGGTCGACGTCCAGGGACGCGATCACGTACACACCGGCCTACAGCGTGGACAGCATCGAGGCGCCGGCGACGATCACCTCCGGTACGCCGATCACCGTGCGCGGGCAGGGCGTGATGGCCGGCGGCGCGCTGCGGTACTGGCTCAGCGACGCGCGCGGCCGGTCGATGGAGCTGCGCACCTGGACCTACGACGGCGAGAACCAGGCCACCGTGTACGCGGACCTGCCGCTGTGGCGGCGCGAGCCGTGGGACGGCGACGGCCCCCGTACGATCAACGTGGGTTTCTGCCCCGACGGGCAGTATTCGAGCCAGGACGTCTCGGCGCAGGGCGGCGGCAGCCGTGACGTGTGCACGGTGCTGCGGTCGAAGCAGGTCACCTGGACCGCGCCGGTGCCGTCGGATCTGACGATCAGCCCGCAGGCCGGGCCGATGGCCGGTGGCACCCGGATCACCCTGCGCGGCCGGAACATGGTCTGCGGAGACTGCTATACCGAGATCGACTTCGGTGATCAGAAGATCTACGAGTGGCCGAACACCAGCCACCTCGAGTCCAAGGACGCGCGGACCTACTTCCAAGGGCTGGAGACCCTCCAGTTCAACGCGCCGCCGAGCGCGAAGCCCGGCCCGGTCAAGGTCACGGTGTACAACTCGGTCGGTAAGGCCACGGCGGGTGCGTCGTTCACCTACGTCGCGAAACCGGCGATCACCTCGGTCGCTCCGGCCACGGTCGCCCACAGCGGCGGATCGGTGATCACACTGACCGGCAGCAACTTCGGCACCACCGGCACCCCGACGGTGATCATCGGCGGCGTCAAGTCACCGTCGGTGACCCGGGTCAGCGACACGCAGGTGACCGCGATCGTGCCGGTGCTCTCCGGGACCGGGCCGGCGGACGTGCAGGTCTCCTCCTCGCAGGGCGGCGGGATCTCCGCGCCGGTGACGCTCACCCTGACCGCGCCGGGCACACTGCCGGTCATCTCGTCGGTGTCGCCGGCCTCCGGCGCTCCGGGCGACAGCGTGACGATCAGCGGCTCCGGGTTCGGCCCGCAGGGCACGGCCGGAGTCAGCGTCGGCGGCGTGTACGCGAAGGTCACCGCCTCGTCGGCGACCTCGCTGACGGTGCAGATCCCCGCCGTGGACACCACCGGCGCCAAGGACGTGCGCGTCGGCGCGATCACCGGGGCCACCACCTCGGCGGGCGCCGTGACCGTGTCGCCGGACAACGGGATCGCGTCGGTCACCCCGTCGGCCATCGGTTCCGGTGCGACCGGCAACGCCGCCCGGATCACCATCACCGGTGGCGGGTTCGGGGCCACCGGCACCGTCAAGGTCGGCTCCGCGAGTCCGGTCTCGTACACCAGCACCAACGGCGGCACCACGATCGCCGGGATCACGGTGCCGACCACCACCGCGGGCGCGCTGACCGTGACCGTCACCCCGGCCGGTGCGACGACGCCGTACAAGAGCACGGTGCGGGTCATCGGCCCGTCGATCGCCTACCTCGGCGCCGACCCGTACGACGAGGTGTACATCAACGCCGACCCGAACCGGGAACGCTCCGGCGGGGTCCTCACCGTGCCGCTGGCCGGCGGCACCCGGGTGCGGGTGCAGGGCGCCGGCTTCGGCGCCACCGGCGTGCTGAAGGTCGACGGTGCGACCGTCGCCACGACCAGCTGGTCCGACACCGCGATCACGTTCGCCGCGCCGCCGGCGACCGTGGCCGGGGCCGAGACCGTGACGATCACGCCGACCGGTTCCTCGCTCACCGCCACCCGCGCGGTCGGGCTGCGCTACATCGGCGCGCTGGCCCGGCCGTCGATCACCCGGATCACCGCGAACCCGGCGCTGGGTCACGACCACGGCGACCAGTTCAGCCCGGGCACCGACCCGACGGACACGTTCACCCTCACCGGTTCCGACCTCACCGGCGCGACCGCGGTCAAGGTCTACGCCGGCACCGGCACCGACAACCCGGTCACCGTGACCCCGACCGCGGTCACCGCCGGCTCGCTGACGTTCGCGGCGCCCCGCTCGATCTCCGACCCCGGCTGGAAACGCGTCGAGGTGATCACGCCGGGCGGCTCCGCGTACGAGGCGCAGGGCCTGGAGTACCTGGCCACCCCGGGCGTGACCCTGGCCGTGTCACCGACCTACGGCTCGTGCGAGAAGACCGCACAGGCCGGATCCGGGAACGCGACCTGGAACCCGGCGACGGTGACGGTGTCCAACGACGCTGCGGCGTTCGGATCGGCCACCGGCACGGTCACCGTCGGCGGGACCGCGGTGACACCGACGTCGTGGACCGCCACCGCCATCACGTTCGGGATGGCCGACCTCACCACCTCCCTGACCGACCCGTGGGGCGCCAAGACCATCGTCGTCGACCCGGCCGACAACGGCCTGGACAACCAGATGATCTCGTTCACGTGCGCGGTCAGCCCGACCGTGACGACCACGGTCAACGGCGGCACCGCGCACGTGACCGTCCCGGCCGGCACCGCCTTCACGCCCGGCTACACCCACACCGGGTTCGTCGGCACCAATGCGTTCACCGTCACCACGCCCGCGGGATACGAGTACTCGCCGAGCGAGAACTTCGACTCCGACGTGCGTGCGGGTGTCCCGGCGGCCGCCGGTGACTGGTGGGTGCGGGTCAACCGCAACGCCGCCACCTACGCCAGAGAGCGGTACGTGTGGACGCAGAACCCGTCCCCGGTCCGGGTCACCATCACCGGCACACCGATCACCATCACCCCGTCCGGCAAGAACGGCCCGAGCTTCACCTACAAGGGTCAGCTGACCGGCGGCGACTTCCTCTACACCCCGTCCGTGACCACCGACCCGATCACCGCGGTGACCTGGGAGCACCGCAACTCCACTTGCGGCAGCGAGGACTGGGCGTGGCAGTCCGGACTGCCGAAGAACGTCGCCTGGGGTGAATGCGGCGCCGACCACACCCAGCAGGCCGCCTGGGACGTGCGCGTCGCGTCGTTCGAGATGAAGACCAGCGGCACGGACCGGGCGATCTACTACGCCGCCACCCGGCCGACGACCCGCATCACCATCAACCCGCGTACCCTCACCGTCACGGCGGTACGCGCGGACAAGGTCTACGACGGCACCACCACCGCCGCCTTCTCCGACCCGGTGTTCACCGGCCGGATCGGCGACGACGAGGTCGCCCTCGACAGCGGCGGCGCCGGCGCCACCTACGCCAGCCCGGCACCGGGCACCGGTAAGACGGTCACGCTGACCGGGGACCTGGCCCTGACCGGCAACGCCGCCCGCAACTACACGCTGGCCAACCCGCGCCCGACGCTCAAGGGCACCATCACCAAAGCCGGCGCGGTGCTGACCGGGTCGGTCAATCCGACCGCGATCCTAATCAGCGCGAACCCGGACGCCACCGCCACCGTCACGGTCTCCGACACCCGCGGCGGCGCCCCGTTCGACGGCGCCGGCCTCGCCGATGTCGTGCTCACCTCCGCCACACCGGCGATCTGCACCGTGACCGGGACCACGATCACCGGTAAGACGGCCGGGCGATGCATCATCCACGCCAGCCAGGCCGAGTCGGCCAACTACCGGGCCGCGGTCGCCGCCGGCGACCCGGAGTCGGCGATCGAGAAGATCGAGCTGCCGGTCTTCGCCGCCGCACAGTCGATCTCGGTGGTCGCCGACGACCTGACCATCGCCCAGGGCGAGACACCGGCGCCGACCGCGCAGATCGGCGGCCTGTTCGACGGTGACAGCGTCGGCGGCGTCGAGTTCGACTACTACGACGGCACCAGCCCCCTCGGCGGCGCGCCGATCGAGCCCGGCACGTACACGGTGGTGCCGAAGGGCGGCAGCCTGCAGGACGGGGCGGACACCAGCCGGTACGGCAACGCCGGGAACTTCGCCTACGTGACCGGCACGCTCGTGATCACCCCGACCCCGCCGACGATCACCCGAATCTCACCGACGGTGACCTACGTGCCCGGCGGCACGCAGGTCACCGTCACCGGCACCCTGCTCGGCGCGGTACGGACCGTCCGCTTCGGCGAGGTGACCATCAAGGCACCCGACTTCTCCGTCAACGACGAAGGCACCGAACTGACCTTCACCGCCCCGCCGTCGGCGACCGCGAAGACCGTGCCGATCACGCTGCTCACCGGCGCCGCCGAGGCCACCAGCACGTTCAGCTACGTCGCGCTCCCGGCCGTGGTCGTCCCGGAACCACCGGCCCCGATCGAACCGTCGCCGTCGCCGTCGCCGAGCCCGACGGTCACGCCGCCGGTGGTCGTCCCGCCGGACGCGCCGACCACCACGCCCACGCCCACGCAGACACCGGCGCCCACGCCGTCACCCACGGCCACGCCCACACCGACCGGCACGCCCTCCGCCGGGCCGACGACCTCACCGACGCCAGGCCCGACCAGCAGCCCGAACCCGTCACCCGCACCGACGGACCCGACCCCGGACGCGCCGGTCCGGCTCAACCTGGACCTGCGGCTCGACGTCGACACCCCGCTCGTCGGCGCCAAAGCACAACTGACCGGCGGCGGCCTGCAACCCGCCTCCGACTACGTGCTGACCATGCAGTCCACGCCGATCGTGGTCGCGACCGGCGAAACCGACGGCAACGGCGACTTCACCGCGATCATCACCATGCCCGGCAAGGCGTGCGTGTCGGCCGGCCTGCACCAGCTGATCCTCAGCGGCACCGCCCCGAACGGCACCAGGATCAGCGACACCAACTGGATCACGCTCAACGACACCTGCACCGCGACCAGCATCCACACCACGAAACCGGTCGGGAACACCGTCACGATGCGGTCGTTCATCTTCCCGTACCAGTCGGCGAAGCTACGACCCGACGCCAAGAAGACCCTGCGCGGTCTCGCCGGATCGCTCAAGGGCGCGAAGGTCGTCACGATCACCGGTTACACCCAGACCGACAAGAAGTCCAAGGCCGCCATCCGCGCGAACAAGAAGCTCGGCAAGCAGCGCGCCAACGCGGTCCGTAAGTACCTGCGCTCCCTCGGCGTCAACGTCACCATCGTGACCGTCGGCGCCGGGCCGGTGAATCCGGTCGACAAGAGGAAGCAGAAACGCAACCGGCGAGTCACCATCGTCGCCCGCTTCTGACCACCGCGATCACCGCGCCCCGCCACCGTGACGTGACGGGGCGCGACGCGTTCGCGGCCGTCGGCCGGCCGCGTGGCGTGCGGCCGGTGAACGCCCGTCGGTGCCGGGTTCAGCCTGCCGGTGCGCGGCGCTTTCCGGGAGTGCCTGGAAGGTGTCCGCGAACGAGGCCCGCGGCCGCTGCCCGCTGGACCTGGGCGACGTCTTCCGGGGCGGTCCAGGCCGCGGCAGGCAGGGTGAACCAGAATCGGGCGCCGCCGCCGGGATTGTCGGTGACGCCGATGGCACCACCGTGGCGGGTCACGATGCGACGGCAGATGGCCAGGCCGAGTCCGGTGCCGGTGTATCCGGCGGCCGGGTGTGCGCGGTGGAAGTCGTTGAACACCGCCTGGTGCTGCCCGGCCGGGATACCGATACCCCGGTCGGCGACCTCGACCCGGATCCAGCCGTCACCGGCGTCAGCGGTGGTGACGTCGACGCGGGCGGGCTGGCCCGGCGGTGTGTACTTGATCGCGTTGCCGATCAGGTTGTCGACGAGTTGCCGCACCATCGCCGCATCGGCGTACACGCCGTCGAGCGCTCCGATGAAGATCTGCGGAACGGCCTCCCGGGAGGTGGCCAGGCGTTCCTCGACGACCTGGTCGACCAGCGTGCTCAGGTCGACATCGGCGGGCCGGACGGCGCCGTCGCGGGCGGCGGCGAAGGCGAGCAGGTCGTCGATGAGCCGGCGCATCCGGGCGCCGGTGGCCAGGACCCGGCCGAGCATCCTCACCTGCCCTCCCATGCCTGGCAGGCCGGCGAGGTCGTCCGCGACGATCTCGGTGTAGCCGGTCAGCGAGGTCAGCGGGTTCTTCAGATCGTGGGCGACGATCCCGGCGAACGCGGCGAGCTCGGCCTCGCGTTCACGCAGCGTGGTGACGTCGAACGACGAGGACACCGCTCCGGCCCGCTGGCCGGAGGGGGTGTGCAGGGCGCGGCTGTGGGTGATCAGGTGCCGGCGGGAGCCGTCCGGCAGGATCCGGATGACCTCCTCGCCGTGGACGTCTTCGCCGCCCAGGGCGCGCAGCAGCGGGGACTGGCCGGGCACGTACGCGGTTCCGTCCGGGTGGACGAGGTGCAGGTCGGTGAGCAGGTCGGTGACGAGCCTTCGGTCGATGTCGCCGATGCGGGTACGGCCCTCGGAGTTGGTGTGCACGAGCCGGCCGTCGGTGTCGCAGGTCAGGATGGTGACGTGGACGGCGTCGAGGATCTGGGCCAGGTAGTCCTTCTGCCCGGCGAGCTCGTCCGCGGTGCTCTGCAGCCGCGCGGTGGCCGAGGTGACCTGTGCCTGGGCGCGGGCGCGCCCGGTGGCCAGCACCCAGACGAGGCCGGCGAGCAGGAGACTGGTGAGGGCGCCGCCGGCGGCCAGGGAGGTGGGCAGGCCGGTGCGCCCGCCCGGCAGCGCCAGCCCGGCCGCGGCGAAGCGCAGCGTCCAGCTGCGGTTGGCGATCCGCACGTTCGCCTGCCAGGCCAGGTCGCGGCGGCCGTCGACGGCGGCGCGCAGGGCCGCGATGTCGGCGGTGCCCGTGGTGGTGTGCGCCCGGAGGGTGACGTCGACGAGGTCTTGCGAGGCTTCGCGCAGGGCGACGCCGATGAAGTCCTGCCCGCGCAGGCCCATGAGCACCCAGCCGCGGAACGCGCGCCGGCCGTCGGCGCCGGCCGGGGCGAGGACGGGTGCGGTGACGACGAACGACAGCTGCCGTGCCGCGGCCGGCACAGATCGGTCGCGCAGCAGGTGGTAAGCGTCGGAGACGATGATCCGCCGCCCGTCGCGGGCCTCGCGCAGGGCGTGGGACGGGGCAGGGGCCTGGGCGAGGTCGACGCCGGTCCGCGCGGGTGGCGCGTCGTCCAGCGGCTGGCTGAAGATCGAGAACAGGTGCTCGCCGCCGGTGGCAGCCGGTGTGAGGACCAGATCGGTCGCGCCGCGGGAGCGCCACAGCCGCTGCGCCGCGTTCACCCCGTCGCTGTCCGCGGCGGCCAGGAACACCACGGAGCTGGCACCGGGCAGCCGCATGCGCGCGATCGGCTCGGCGACCTCGGCGAACGACTTCGCCGTGAGTGTCTCTCGCCAGCCGAGCGCGGCCGCGGCCATCGACACCGAGTCGGTGTACCGGCGGGCCTCGGCTGCGACCCGGGCCGTCACGACCGAGGCGCGCCGCTGCAGCTGTTCCTGCGCGGACTGCCGCTGCTCGGCGGCGACCACACCCGCCACCCCGACCGCCACCGACATCCCGAACACGCCGACGACGCCGGTGAGAATCGTCGCCGACCGCCAGATCCCCAACCGCTTCCATCCGTTCACGGAGGAAGAATCGGTCGTGATGTGGCGGGCTGAAGGTCCGGTGCGTGACGAACCGCGACAGCAGCCGGTTTCACACCTGTTCGCAACCCTGGCCCGTCCCCGGGGAGTGAGCGGGCTCGGTGAGGTGCCGACCTACCCTGCGTCGGTGCGCTGACGGCTCGGATGCGCCCGATCGTGGGCGACGACGCGGACGGTCGTGCCGTCCCGGCCGCTGCGGATCCGCATGTCGTGCGTGAGCTGCCGTGCCAGCCACAGTCCCAGGCCGCCGGACGCGGACAACGCCGGGCGCTCCGTGCGACGCTCGTAGCGGACCGCATCGAAGCCGCATCCACGGTCACTGACCTCGCAGGCCACAGGTGGCCCGGCCCAGAGACGAAGCCGCCCGGTGCCACCGCCGTGCCGGATCGCGTTGATCAACAGTTCGTTGACCGCCGATACCCAGTCGGTCACCGCCTCGGGGCCCAGGCCGCCAGAGCCGGCGACCTCGGTGACCAGAGAACGCAGGCGCGGTAAGTCCGCCGCGGTGAACGCCACGGCGAATTCCGACGCGGTATGCCGTGCGGGCACTATGGCCATGACATCCGCCTATCGACGATGGCTGACGAACGGTGGCTGGCCGGATCGGTACGACTCGCAGGGTCGCCACGCGCGCCAGGCGGTGAAAGCGGTACCCGTCCGAGAACCGGTCAACCGCCCCGTCCGGGTGACACCTGCCCGGCCGTGACCCTCCGCGCGCGCATGCTCATCCCGGACCGGCCATCCCGGCGCCCCGGTTCGAGGTCAGCGCGGGATCGCGATGTCGGCCCAGACCACTTTGCCGTCGCTGACGGGATGACATCCCCAGGCGTGCGTCATGGCGGCGACCAGCAGCAGTCCGCGGCCGCCGAGCCGGCGCGGGTCGGGTCCGAGCACGTGCGGGAGGCGCCGGCTGGAGTCGGTGACCTCGATACGCAGAGCGTCGCCGTTACGGCGCAGGACGAGTTCGCCGCCGTCGGTGGTGTGCTGGATGACGTTCTCCACCAGTTCGGTGATCACCAGCAGGGAGTCGGCGACGAGGTCCGGTGCCTGCCACGGGCCGAGCGCCTGCCGGGCGCGGTGACGCAGGACCGCGCAGTCGTCGCTGTGGGCGAACCGCACTCGAAGCAGGTCCATGCCTGTGTTTGTACCTGCCGCGCCGCTGCGGCGCACGGCGGAGCCGGATTCTCGCCCCGAATACGACCCTGGTGTGCCGTGCCCGGATTCCTCCGCCGCGGCGGAGGGCCTGGCGGCGGAGACTGTACGGCCGGGCGGTCGCGTCATCGCGCGGCGAGGAAGTCCGTCATGCCGGTCAGCTGCAACAGGCGCACGACGAGCGGACTGGGGCGGCGGAGGATGAACGACCGGCCGTGCTCGGCCGCGGCGTGACGGACCGCGACGAGCGTGGCCAGGGCGGAGGAGTCGGCGAAACTGACCGCGGACATGTCCAGTACCAGACCGCCGGGGCCGGCGGTGCGCAGCTCGTCCAGCAGCGCCTGTCGGACCTGCTGGTCGCAGGCCATGTCGAACTCCCCGCGCAGGGTCACCACGCTGGTGCCGCCGGCGCGGTCGACCGTGAGCTGCCATGCCGGCTGCTGCATGTGCCGCCTCCCGGCCACCCGCCACTCGACGAACTTCGCGCCGGCACGTACGCCCATGGTGGTGTCCCGGCGCGAAGATCGTACCGAACCTCTCCGTGGCGCCGGCCCACCACGTACCCCTTCTGCCCGCACGCCTGCGCACCTGCACAGACGCGGTCACAGGCGGGGGCGCCCCGGGTCGGCGCCCAGCGGACCGGCTCGGCAGGGCCGGTCGACCGGGGCGTGACCGCAGGCGAGATACTTGCCATCCGGCAACCCCGGGCCGTGCGCTCATCGTCACGGAGACGGTTCTTCGGCGGGCAGGTGGGTCAGCTGCCCGCGGGGTGGTGGCGAGAGCGAAGGGGGCGATCGGGCTCGTGGGGGCGGACAGCGGCGGATTTCCGGCGCGACTGCACGAGGCGCTGTGGATCAAGGCGCCGCTGGGCGTCGCGGTCCTCGACGCCCAGCGGCGCTACCGCTGGCTGAACGAGATCATGGCCGACTTCAACGGCGTCTCCGTGGAAGCACACCTCGGCCGTACGGTCGCGCAGGTCCTGCCGGACATCGCCGATGACGTGCTACCGATGCTGGAACACGTGATCCGGACGGGGACGCCGGTCCGGGACGTGGAGGTGGACACCGGGCCGACGGCGGGGCAGCCGGGTCGGCCGCGTCGCTGGCGGGTCTCCTACGTGCCGCTGGACAACGACGACCTGGCGGTGTTCGCCGTCGACGTCACCGAGCGCGCGGAAGCCCAGCAGGCCCGGAGCCTGCAGCTGTACCGCACCGAACGGTTCGCGGTCCTGGCCGCCGCGATCGCCGCGGCCGTGTCGATCGACGACATCGCCGACGCCGTCCACGAACTCGCCGGGACCGCGCTGTCCGCGACCAGCTGCGGCCTGGCCCTGCGCGACGGCGAAGGACTGCTGACCTTCGCCGGGCATGCCGCCGCCGGCCGCGACGGCCGGTGGACACCCATGAACAGCCGCGACGACGTGCCCCTCGCCGCGGTCCTGGCCGGCGGCCGCGCGCTGTACCTACCCGATCCGGCCGCCATGCTCGACCGGTGGCCTCACCTGGCCGGTCTGCAACAGCTGACCGGCGACCGGTCCTGGGCCGCGCTGCCGCTGTCGGACGCCACCGGGACCGCGATCGGCGTGCTCACCGTCGCCTTCCCCGCCCCGCGCACGTTCGCCGCCGAAGACCGCCAGTACCTGGAATCGGTCGCGATCCTCACCTCGCAGGGACTGCAACGCGCCCTCGCGCACCATCGCGAACACTCGATCGCCGACACCCTCCAGCGCGCGCTGCTGCCCGAGCGGCTGCCTGCCGTGCCGGGCCTGCAGGCCGCCAGCCGCTACCACGCCGCGAGCAACACCGCCGACGTCGGCGGCGACTTCTACGACCTGTTCCCCACCGGCCCGGACACCGTGACCGCCGCGATCGGCGATGTCTGCCAGAAAGGCCTCACCGCCGCCGCGCAGGTCGCCCAGGCCCGGCACAGCCTCCGCGCCCTCGCCGCCACGGCCGACGGCCCCGCCACGGCCCTGCGGCACCTCAACGACGTCCTGCGGCCGGACATGCCCCTCGGCCGGTTCCTCACCTGCACATGCGTACGGGTCACCCTGACACCGCCGATGTCGCTCACCGTCGCCTGCGGCGGGCATCCCGCACCGCTGCTCATCCTGCCGGACCGCACCGTCCAGCCCATCGACGCGCCCGGCACGCTGCTCGGCGCCTTCGCCGACATCACGCTCCGCGAACAGACCGTGCCGTTCCCGCCCGGCGCGGCGCTGCTGCTCTACACCGACGGCATCATCGAAGCCCAGAGCCCCGCCGGCCAGTACGGCGAGCAGCGGCTCATCGACCACCTTCGG
Source organism: Catenuloplanes nepalensis (assembly GCF_030811575.1). Classification (GTDB taxonomy): domain Bacteria; phylum Actinomycetota; class Actinomycetes; order Mycobacteriales; family Micromonosporaceae; genus Catenuloplanes; species Catenuloplanes nepalensis. The sequence continues at coordinate 3,163,190 of NZ_JAUSRA010000001.1, forward strand.
CAGGCACCCGACCTGCACGCCGAAGCCCTCGCCGACCACGTCCTGTCCGGCGTCACCGCCTTCACCACCCAGCTACGCGACGACATCGCCCTGCTCGTCCTGCACGCCACCACGGACGGCCCGCACACCGTGCGATGACACGTACGATCACCATCGGCCGCGACGACGCCACCGACTACGTGGCACCCATCGACGACATCGCCGGCCTCCTCCTGGCGATGACCACCACACCCACCCTCGGCCAGGCCAACGCCATGTCCGGCCGAGCAAGCCGGAAACCAGACGAGACCGAGCCGGCGACGACTCACGCCGGTACCTGAACCGCCCGCCGCCCACCTGGTGTGCGATTCCCACAGCGCCGCACCGACCCGGTCGACGCGGTCCGGCTCCGCGCTCGAGTCCGCGGTCGTCGCCGATGCGCCGACGTACGCCCCGGTGGTCCACCGAGCCGCCGTCCGGCCGCCGTGCTGGCCGCGGCCGTCGGCCGGTCGCCGTGTCGTGCCGGACGGCCCGTGGAGGGTCGGCCGCTCTGGCACTTCACCGGCGTCCCCGTCGATCAGGGCCGGCGCTGCCGGGCGAACTCGCGCGGGGTGGTGCCGTACCGGTGGCGGAACTGGCGGGTGAAGTGGCTGGCGTCGGAGAACTGCCAGCGGGCGGCGGCCTCCGAGATGGTGAGCCGGTCGCCGGCCAAAGCGTCCCGTGCCGCGACCAGCCGCCGTACCGCGGTCGCGCCAGTACCAACCCGACGAGCACCACGAGTGCCCTGCGTGCACGCCCGGGGCCCAGCCTGCTGTGAGTTCGCATCAGTTCTCCTGCCTGTCAGCTCGTTGCCCGTCGTGGCCTACAGGCAAGCAGCGACCCCTTTCAGATCGGCTTCGGATCGGCTTCGTCCCCCGGGAGGCGCCGGTCCATCGCGTAGACGCGCTCCCGGCGGCCGATGTCCGGCTGCACGGTCTCGCGCTCCAGGTGGCCAGGGTGTGGGGTGGGCGGGGCCCAGGACCCGCAGCCGGTCGGTGAGCAGCTGCTCGACGCGGTGCCGGCGCCGGCCGAGTCTCCGGCCGCACCCCGCCGGTAGGCGAGGTGGCTGCGGGTGGCCAGGGCCGCTTCGGGTTCTCCGGACGGGCGGTCGCCGCCGTAGTCGTCCGCCGGTCTCAGCCCTCGCGCAGGTAGCGGCGGGGTGGTTTGCCGTGGAGCGCTCGGCAGGCGCGAACGAAGTGGCTGCCGTCGGTGAAACCCCAGCGCACCCCGGCCTCGGTGACGGTGAGCGTCGCGCCGAAGGTGACGAGGTCGGCCAGGGCGCGCTCGACCCGGCGGCGCCGCACGTACGCCATCAGGGGCTCGCCGTCCGCGAACGCCCGGTGCAGCGTGCGTGGCGAGACGTGCAGCTGCCGGGCGATGAGCGCGGGGTTCAGGCCGGGCTCGGCCAGCAGGTCCTCCGCGACCGCGCGGGCGGCCGCGGCCAGCGCCGGCGTGAGCAGCGGCTCGTCCGGGTCCGGGCGGCCGGTGAGCGTGCCGCGGACCAGTTCGACCAGCGCGTCGCGAGCGGCGGTCACGCCCTCGCCGGGCAGGTCGTCCAGGACCTGCCGGGCCGCGTCGACGTACGCGTTGAGCAGCCGCACCGGGCCGGCGGCGATCGGGCCGGCGACGGCGTCGTCGCCGATCAGCGGGCGGAGGCCGGTGGCCGGCAGGATCAGCACCCTAGACGAGGTGCGGGCGGCTATCCCGAAGTTCCACGACGGGTCGTTGTACCGGGCGACGAACCGCCCGGCCGGCGCGTGGGCGGTCTCGCCGCGGCCGTTCGCGCGGGCGAAGAACCAGCGCCCGCGGTGCACCATGTGCAGCACCAGCCGGTCGTTGAGGTGGTTGAACGTGCCGCCGGTCCCGCCGAGGATCGTCTCGCTGTAGATGTCCTCCACGACGACACCGGCCAGTTTCACGTGCCGGATGCGGATGCGGTACGCGTCGTCGCCCACCGGCTGCGACGGCGGGATCGGGATCGCGTCGCCGACCTGCGCCGCCCAGTCGTGCCGGAGCAGGTCCATGGCGTCACGCCGGCCGCCCGGGACCGTGACGTCCACCGCGTACGTCCGTTTGTCCTGGCTCATCGCGGCGCAACGGTAGCACCGTGGCGCCCGCGTCCCACGGATGCGGCGGTCACGTCCAATACCCGGACCGGGCGGCACGGATAGCTTCCTGACCAGGATCGTTGGAAGGAACGAGATGACCACTGCAACGCCCGCGGACGCCGCCACCGTCATGGATCTGATCACCGGTGGCTGGGTGGCCCAGACGGTACGCGCTTTCGCCGAGCTGAACGTCGCCGACCACGTCGCCGCGGGCGCCGGGACCGCGGACGAGGTGGCCGCGCGGGAGGGCAGCGACCCGCGCGCCACCTACCGGCTGATGCGGGCCGCGGCGTCGCTCGGCCTGCTCGGCTACCTCGGCGAACGGCGATTCACCCTGAACGGCCGGGGCGCGGCACTGCGGTCCGGCGTACCCGGGTCGATGCGGTCCCTGGCTCTCATCCAGAACTCCGGCGCGCACTGGCGGACCTGGGCGCTGTTCCCCGAGGCGGTCCGCAGCGGCGGCAGCCAGGCCCGCAAGGCGCTCGGCGCCGACCTCTTCGACTACTTCGCGCTGCCCGGGAACGCCGCGGAGGCCGCGCTCTTCGCCCGCGCCATGGGCGACCTGTCCGGGCTGGTCACGCAGGGTGCGGTCGCGACCGTCGACACCACCGGCGTGACGTCCGCCGTCGACGTCGGCGGCGCGGACGGTGACCTCGTCCTCGGCCTGATGGCCGGCAACGCCGGGCTGCGCGGCGCGGTGCTGGAGCTGCCGCACGCGGTCGAGGGCGCGCGGCGCCGCGCGGCCGAGCTGGGCATCCCGGACGGGCGCTTCACCGCCGTGCCGGGTGACTTCTTCGAGGCGGTGCCGGCGGCGGACCTCTACCTCCTGAAGATGATCATGCACGACTGGGACGACGAGCAGTGCGTGGCGATCCTGCGCAACTGCCGGGCCTCCGCGGCCGAGGGAGCGCGGGCACTCGTGATCGAGATGGTCGTCGGCGAACTCGGCGCACCGGACTTCGCCACCCGCGTCGACATGAACATGCTCAACATCACCCAGGGCATGGAACGCGACCTCGACGAGTACGACACGCTGTTCGCCGCCTCCGGCTGGCGCCGCACCGCCGTGCTCCCGGTCGGCGGCGGCTACTCGGCGCTGGAGCTGATCGCGATCTGAGACCATTCGCGGCAGCGTGCCGGCCAGTCCAACAGGACGGACGCGCCGCGCCGGCAATCATGAATTCGCTCTCCCGCTTCCGGCGTGGTGCGGTCCGCGTGCGTCCGCGGGCACCGGTCGTCGCAGGGGCAGAGCGCTCACTCCGGGTGAGGGGCGGGTGGCTGGGCTCCCCGCCGGTTCTCCGGCGGGCCGCGAGAAGTCGGGAACCGCGGACCTACGAGGGCGGTGTCTCGTTCTGACCGCGTTCCGCCGGCGGGCCAGAGGCGTGCCGCCGTCCCGCACGTGTTTTCGGCGACGTGCGGGACGGCCTCGCGCGGATCAGCCGTGGTCGGCGGTGCCGGTGTGCGGCGAGGTGCGGCCCAGCGCCCGGAGGCCGACCAGGTCGGCGGGGGTGGCGTCGGGACTGTCGTCGACCAGGCCGGGAAGCCGGACGGCCAGCGCGACCGCGGCCAGCAGGGCGATCGCCGGGCCGAGCAGGAGGTAGGGCGTCCCGATCTCCCGTCCCGGGCCGAGCAGCGGGAGAGCGGCGGCGGCCAGCAGACCGAAGACCAGCGGGTACGCCGGCCAGGTGATGATCGCGTGGAGTGCGGACACCGGGCCGTGGACGTGCTCCGGGACCTTGACCTCCACGACCGCGGCGCGGATGCCGTCGAGGACGGTCAGCGCCAGGACAGTTCCGAACGCGCCGAGGCCGATCGTGGCCAGGCTCGGGTGCAGTCCGATGAGCAGGGCGAACGCGGCCGGTGGCAGCGTGCAGAGCACCAGCGCGCGCATCCGGTGCCGGGCCGGGCCGCCCCAGAACCGGATGACGAGACCGCCGAGCACTCCGCCCGCGGCGGCGCCGAGCAGCACCCAGGCCGCGCCGGTGAGCCCGCCGGTCGCGACGACCAGCGGCGGGATCAGCAGGAACAGCGGGGACAGCAGCAGGTGCAGCGCCACCAGGAAGATCAGCATCCGGCGGAGCCGGGCATCGCCCCACACGTACCCGAGCCCGATCGTGATGGTTGTCGATCCTGGCATGGTCTTCGGGAACCGGGTCAGGAGCGTGACCACGACCGCGACCGCGGAACCGAGCACGGCCACGGCGAGCACGGCCGGCAGGCCCGCGAGCGCCAGCAGGGCGACGGCCGCGACCGGCACGATCAGCCGGCCGGTGGTCATGGCGAGCCGGACGGTCCCGGTGGCGTGACCGAGGTAGCGCTTGGGGACGAGTTGCGGCACGGCGGAGTCGTGGGCGAGTCGCTGGAACGTGAGCGCCACCGACAGCAGTGCGAGCGCCGGATAGGCGTGCCAGGTCTGCGGGTTCTCGGTCAGGGCGAGCAGCAGCGCGGTCCCGCCCGCACCGGCACCGGCGGCGAGCAGCACCGCCCGGCGGTCCGCACCGTCGATCATCCGGCCCGCCCACGGTGCGACGAGCAGCCCGGGGATCACCCCGGCCACGGCCGACAGCGCGAACTCCACGGGCGAGCCGCCGGCCAGCAGGACCCAGATCGACAGCGCCACCATGGCCGTGGCCGTGCCGCCGAGCGAGACGAGCTGCGCGGCCGTCACGGCGAGGAATCCGCGCCAGGACGGCCCGTCGGGTGCGTCCCCGTGCGAGACGTCGCGCAGCCGCCACGCGTCCCCGCCGGCCGGCGTGCCCGCCGCGACCGCCGGGTGGACGGTCGTGACGATCTCGGCGAGTTCGGCCGCGCGGTGCTTCTGGAAGTAGTGGCCGGCCTCGTCGAGCAGCACCACGGCGGTGGTGTCCGCGAGATGGTGCCACTCGCGGAACCGCTCGCCGTGGAAGTCCGACGCGGAGTCGAGCTCCCCGGCCACGCTGATCACCGGTGCCCGCAGCCGGCCGGCCGGGCCGGCGAACAGGCGGGTGTAGTAGTCCTCCGCGGCCTCGGTGTCGCGGCGGGTGTCGTGCACGATCCGCCGGGCCTGCTCCGGGTCGAGGTCGCTCGTCTCGAGGCCGATCCCGGTCAGCCCGTCCGCGTAGGAGCGGTCGCTGCGCGCGGTGTCCGGGTTGACGAACCGGTCCAGCGCGCCGCCCGGCCGGGCGAACGGGAAGATCGCGCCGAGGTAGACCGCCTCCGGTATGCGCCCGGCGGCCTCCAGCAGCCGGGCGATCTCCACGATGAGCGCGGAGCCGACCCCGCAGTGCCCGTAGAGCGCGATCGGGCCGGTGACCCTGTCCTGGATCTCCCGCACGCAGCGGGCGGCGATCTCCTCGAGCGGCTCGCCGGTGCGGGGTAGCGCGACGGACCACAGCGCGTGCGTGTCCGGCAGCGCGTCGGCCAGCGGCTTGTACGCCATCGCGGTGCCCCCGCCGAACGGAACGGCGATGTAGCTGAGCGTCGTAGAACGCTCGGTCGTCAGCCGGTGCAGCAGCCCGTCCGGGGCCGTCGTGGCACTGTCGAGCCGGGCCGCGAGCCGGCGGATCGTCGGGTGGGTGAACAGATCCATCACGGCGAACGCGGAGTCGTCACCGGCCGCGCGCCGCATCCGCTCCACCACCTTGATCGCCATCAGTGAGTGGCCGCCCGCGGAGAAGAAGTCGTCGTCGATGCCGATGTCGTCGCGGTCCAGCGCCCCCGCCCACACCGCGTGGATCAGCCGCTCCGAGTCGGTCTCCGGCGCGGCCCGGTCCGCACCGGCGGCGGGCGCCGAGGGCGCGGGCAGCCGGCCCCGGTCGACCTTGCCGTTCGCGGTCAGCGGCAGCCGGTCCAGCGGCACGAACACGGTCGGGACCATGTAGGCCGGCAGCGCCGCGGTGAGGTGGGACCGCAGCGCCGCACCGGCCGCGGCACCGGCCACGTAGGCGACGAGCTGCGCGGCGGTGCCGGTCCCGTGCGTGGTCACCACGCACTCGTCGACGCCGGGGTGGCGGATCAGGTGCGCCTCGATCTCGCCCAGCTCGATCCGGTAGCCGCGGATCTTGACCTGGGCGTCGGCCCGGCCGAGGAACTCGATCACACCGTCCGAGTGGTACCGGCCGAGGTCACCGGTCCGGTAGAGCGCGGTACCGGTGCGGGGGTGGGTGACGAACGCGGCCGCGGTCCGTTCCGGATCCCGCCAGTAGCCGGCCGCCACGCCGTCACCGCCGATGTAGAGGTCGCCGGGCACGCCCACCGGCACGTCGCACATGCCGCGGTCGAGGATGTGGAACTGCTGGTTGGCCAGCGGCCGGCCGTACGGGATGGACGGCCACGCCGGGTCGACCTCGCCGATCGGGTGGAAGATCGACCAGATCGAGCCCTCGGTCGCGCCGCCCAGGCTGATGATCTCGGCGTCCGGGGCGAGCGCGCGAATCCGGCCGGGCAGCGACGGCGGGATCCAGTCGCCGGACATCATCACCAGCCGCAGCGAGGTCAGGTCCGTGCCCTCCCGCTCGGCGTGTTCGACCAGCAGCTCCATCAGCGCGGGCACGGAGTTCCAGACCGTGATCCGCCGGCCGGTGACGATCCGCGCCCACGCGGCCGGGTCCTTGTCCTCCTCGGGCCGGCCCATGACCAGCGTGGCGCCGGCCGCGAGGGTGCCGTAGACGTCGTAGACGGACAGGTCGAAGCTGAGCGCGGACAGCGCGAACACCCGGTCGTCCGGCCCGACCCGGAACCGGGCGGTGATGTCCCGGACCGTGTTCAGCGCGGCCCGGTGCGTGATCATGACGCCCTTCGGCGTGCCGGTCGACCCGGACGTGAAGATCACGTAGGCGAGATCGCCGGGATCGGCGCTCGGGGCCGACGCCGGGTCGCCCGAGGAGTCGGTCCCCGCCGTTGCCGGATCGCCCGGCGAGTCGGTCACGTCCAGCACGGTCAGGCCGTCCGGCCAGGTCAGGCGCGCGTGCCGGGCCGGCTGGGTGACCGCCACCGTGCAGCCGCCCCGGGCGATCAGCTCGTGCCGGCGTCGATCGGGCAGGTCCGCGTCGACCGGCAGGTAGGCGCCGCCGGCCTTGTTGATCGCCAGCACCGCGACGACCTGCTCCCAGCCGCGCGCCATCACCACGGCCACCAGGTCGCCCCGGCACACCCCGGCCCCGGCCAGCCGCGCCGCGAGGTGATCGGCCCGCCGGTCGACCTCCGCGTGCGAGAGAGTGCCCCCGGGGTGCATCACCGCGGGACGGCCGGGCGTGGCAGCGGCCCGGGCCGCGACCGGCGCGTGCAGGCACTCGTCGGGACCGAGGTCGGCGCCGGTGTCGTTCCACCGCACGCGCTCGGCCCGCTCAGGATCGGTGAGCAGCTCGTAGCGCGAGATCGGCGCGTGCGGGCCGGCCGCGATCCCCGCCAGCAGCATCCGGAAGTGTGCGGCCAGGCGCGCGATCGAGTCCGCCGTGAACAGCGCGGTGTTGTAGACCATCAGGAAGTCGCCGTCGCCGGCGGTGTGCAGTTCGAGATCGAAACGCGTGACCCGGTACGAGATGTCGACGTCCGTGGTGACGGTCAGCCCCGGGCGGTCGTGCTCGGCCGCCTCGTAACTCTGCATCGCGAAGACCACCTGGAACAGCGGCGACCGCGACACCTCCCGCGGCACGTTCAGCTCCGTGACCAGCCGCTCGAACGGCAGCTCCTGGTGGGCGAACGCGTTCCCGGCCGTGACACGCACCCGCTGCAACAGCTCCGCGAAGGTCGGGTCGCCGGACGCGTCGACGCGCATCGGCACCATGTTGATGAAGCAGCCGACCAGGTCGTCCAGCTCCGGCAGCGGCCGGCCCGCGGTCGGCGACCCGATCGTCACGTCGTCCTGCCGGGCCCGCCGCCCCAGCAGCACCGCCCAGGCCGCGAGCAGCACCATGTACGGCGTGGCCCGCTGCTTGCGCCCGATCCGGAACAGCGCGTCCATCACCTCCGGCGGGACCGAGAAGTCGTGCGCGGCCCCGGCGTGACTCGGCACCGGCGGCCGCGGCCGGTCGGTCGGCAGCTCCAGCGGCGCCACCCCGGCCAGCTGCTCCCGCCAGTACGCCACGTCCTCCTCGGCGCCGGGCAGGGCGCGCTGCCAGGCGGCGAAGTCGCGGTAGCGCACCGGCAGCTCCGGCAGCGGCTCCCCGGCCAGATCGGCGAGCACCTCGCCGAGCAGCAGCTCGGTGGCCCACCCGTCGGCCGCGATGTGGTGGATCGCCAGCGCGAACACGTGCTCGGCCGGCGACACCGAGATCAGCAGCGCGCGCGCCACCGGGCCGGTCGCCAGGTCGAACGGGACGGCCAGAAAATCATCGAGCAGCGTGGGTACGTCGCCGCCGTCCACGACGTCGAGCGGGATCGTGCCGTCGGCGTCGATGTGCACGACCGGCCGGCCGTCCACGGTCGCGGGGAAGCGGGTCCGCAGCGGTTCGTGCCGGGCCGCGACCCGGTCCAGCGCCGCCCGCAGCGCCTCCGGGTCGACCGCGCCGTGCAGCCGCCACACCTCCGGGATCGTGTACGCGGTCGAACCCGGCGCGTACGCGTCCATGAACCAGAGGCGTTCCTGGGCGTACGACATCACGGGTTCGCCGTCGTCGGGCAGGACCGGGATCGTGGTGGTCAGGTCGCTCATCAGCGTTCTCCGGAGGTCATCGGGGCGCGCCGCTCACCAGCGCGGCGAGCTCGCGGATCGTGGCGTTGTCGAAGAGATCCATGACCGTGAGACGGGGTGCGTCCGGGCCGAGCACCGAGTTGAGCCGGGTCAGCACGCGGGTTGCGTGCAGCGAGTGGCCGCCGAGGTCGAAGAAGTCGTCGTCCACGCCCACCGCGTCCAGGTGCAGCACGTCCCGCCACACCTCCGCGATCGCCAGCTCGGCCGGGGTGGACGGCGCGGTCCCCGGCGCGGTGGTCTCCGGCACCGGAGAGAAGTCGACCGTGTAGCGCTCACGCTGGAACGGGTAGGTGGGCAGCGCGACCCGGCGTGGCGCGCGGCCCTCGTGCAGCGTGGCCCAGCGGACCGGCACCCCGGCCCGCCACAGCAGGCCGATGGCGTGCAGCGAAGAGTCCGACCCGTCGGGGCCGGTCGCCAGCGAGGACAGCACCTGCCGCGGGTCCAGCCCGGTCCGGGCCGCGCACTCGTCGACGACCGCGCGGAAGGCCGGCTCCCGTGCAAACCGCTCGTGTGCCGTACCCGCGAGGTCGTGGGGTTCGGCGAAGCCGCCTTCCGAAGGCCGGCCGTCCTCCGCGGTGGAGTCCGCCGCAAGGTCCGCCAGGCCCGCGATCACCTCGTCGAGGTCGCGGCCGACCACGAACGCCCGGTGCGCGAACGCGACCCGCCCGGTCTGCAGCGTCCACGCCACGTCGCCGACCGCCGGCCGGTCCCGCGCGAGCACGTCCCGCAGCCGCGCCGCCGACTCCGCTAGCGCCGCCGGTGTCCGCGCGGACAGCGGCAGCAGGTGCGGCCGCCCGTCGCCCGGCGACGCGGGAGCCACCGGCGCCTCCTCGACGACGAGGTGCGCGTTAGTGCCGCCGATCCCGATCGAGTTGACCCCGGCGCGGCGCGGTCGCGCACCCGGCGGCCACGGCGTCGCCGCGCCGGTCACCGTGAACGGCCCGAGGTCGAGCAGCGGGTTCGCACGGCGGAAGTGCGCCGTACCCGGGATCAGGCCGTGCCGCAGCGACAGGATCACCTTGATCAGGCCGAGCACGCCCGCGGCCGCGTCCGTGTGGCCGATGTTCGACTTGACCGAGCCGAGCACGGTCCGCCCACCCGGCCCGAACGCCTCGGACAGCGCGCGCACCTCGATCGTGTCGCCGATCGGCGTGCCGGTGCCGTGCGCCTCCACGTATCCGACTGTGGCCGGTGCGACGTCCGCGACCTGGTACGCGCCCCGGATCGCGGCCACCTGCCCGGCCACGCCCGGCGCGGTGAAGCCGACCTTCCCGGCGCCGTCGTTGCTCAGCGCGGACCCGAGCAGCACCGCCTCGACGTGGTCACCGTCCGCGAGCGCGTCGGAGAGCCGCTTGAGCACGACGATCCCGGCGCCGTCCGCGTCGACCATGCCGTCCGCGTCCGCGTCGAACGGCCGGCAGTACCCGTCCGAGGAGAGCAGCTCGCCGTCGTCGTCCTCGCCGGCGCCGCGCAGCGAGACGCCGCCGGCCAGCGCCAGGTCGCACTCGCCGGCCAGCAGCGCCTGGCCGGCCAGGTGCACCGCGACGGCCGAGGTGGAGCAGGCCGTGCTCACCGTGACGGCCGGGCCGCGCAGGTCCAGCCTGTACGCCACCCGGCCGGTCAGGAAGTCCCGCCCGGCGGCGAGCCGCAGCTGCTCGCGGGTGACCTCCGGGAACCGGTCCCGGTGCGCGCGCAGCACGGCGAGATGGTCGGTGTCGCTGCCGCCCGCGTAGACGCCGACGACGCCCGGGTACGCGCCCGGGTCGTACCCGGCGTGCTCCAGCGCCTCCCAGGCGCACTCCAGGAACACCCGGTCCTGCGGGTCGAGCAGCCGCGCCTCGACGGCGCTCATCCCGAAGAAGCCGGCGTCGAAGAGGTCGGCGCCGGACACCGTGCCGTGCCGGCGCCCGGAGCCGGTGAGCGTGGTCAGGTCGAGGCCCGCGGCGAGCGCGGCCCAGAACTCGCCGAGGTCCGCGGCGCCGGGGAGCCGGGCGGCCACCCCGATGACGGCCACGGCGGTCTGCAGGTCGTCGTCGTCCATGGTCAGCCGCGGGCCTCGTCCAGCAGCCGGGAGAGGCCGCCGACCGTCGGGTTCTCCAGGATCGTGCGCACCGGCACCCGCAGGCCCAGCTCGGCCCGCAACCGGGACGCCATCTGGACCGCGATCATCGAGTGCCCGCCGAGCGCGTAGAAGTCGTCGTCGGCGCCGACGTCCGGCACCCCGAACAGCTCGCACCAGACCTTGGCGACCACCGTGGCCGTGTCCGTCGTCATTCGCCTGCTCCTCGTGCGGTCCGTCGTTGCATGAGCCGGTTCCGGCGTTCGCGCAGCCCGGCGGCGGCGCGCACCGGTGCGGCCGGTGCGGCGGGGGAGGCCGGGGACGCCAGGTGCCGGGCGAGCGCGGCGATCGTCGGGAACTCCAGCAGGGTCACCAGCGGCGTCCTGATCCCGGTGCGCTCGCCGATCAACACGTGCACGGTGGCGAGCGCGAACGACGTACCCCCGAGGTCGAAGAAGTTGTCGTCGCGGCCGACGTCGTCGCGCCCGAGGACCTCGGACCAGATCCGCTCCAGATCCATTTCCAGATCACCGGGGTACGGCGCGGGCGCGCTCACTGCCCTCGTCGTATCGGGTGCCGTGGCCGGCCGCACGGCCGGAAGCGTGGGAGCGGGCAGCGTGCGGATCGGCGCGGCCGGATCCGCGACCGCGGCGACCAGCAGCCGCTCGAACGACGCCGCCATCCCCGCGACCGTCTCCGCCTCGAACAGGTCGGTCCGGTAGGTGAGCGTCAGGTCGAAGTCGTCCCGGCCCGCGGCCGCCCGGAACAGCAGCATGTCGAGGTCGACCTTGGCACCGGACGGCGGCAGGTCGATCGGGGTGGCGCGCAGCCCGGCCAGGCGCGGGCTGACGATCGGCTCCGGCTCGAACGAGAAGAACGCCTGGACCAGCGGCGCATGCCCGGGATCGCGGTCCGGCGCGAGCTCCCGCACCAGCTGCTCCATCGTCACCTCGCGGTGGGTGAGCACGTCGAGCAGCTCCGCCTGCACGGACCGGCACAGCTCGGCGAACCCCGCGTCGGCGTGCGCCTCGACCAGCACCGGCAGCGTGGTGGCGAAGAACCCGATCATGTGCTCCAGCTCGGGCCGGTCGCGGGCGCTCACCGGCACGCCGACCAGCACGTCCCGGGTGCCGGCCAGCCGGGACAGCAGCGTGCCGTACGCGGTCAGCATCAGCGTGAACGGCGTGATCCGCAGCTCCCGGGCCAGCCGCAGCGCCGGCGCCATCACCGCGGCGGGCAGCGGGTGCCGGTGGTTGCCGCCGTGCGTGCCGGCGACCGGCGGGCGCGGCCGGTCGGCCGGCAGCCGCAGCGTCATCGGCACCCCGGCCAGGCGCTCCTTCCACCAGTCCAACTGCTCGTCGTCCACCGGGCGGGCCCGCTCCCAGGCCGCGTAGTCGGTGTACCGCAGCGCGGGCGGGGTGGAGTCGGCGAGCGCGTCGAAGAACACCTGCAGCGACGCGCCGTCGGAGATCAGCTGGTGCATCGAGACGACGAACAGGTGCTCCTCCGGCGCGGTCCGGATCAGCCGGGTGCGCAGCAGCGGTCCGCGCCGCAGGTCGAACGGCTCGTCCGCCCACTCCTGCGCCAGCCGCGGCGCGTCGGAGCCCGCGTCGATCACCGGAAGGTCCACGGTGACCTCGCCGACCCGCTGCACCGGCTCGAACGGCGGCACGGTGCCGGGCACGAACGTGGTGCGCAGCGACGGGTGCCCGGCTACGACGGCGGCGAGCGCGTCCCGCAGCCGGGGCACGTCGAGCGGCCCTTCGAGGCGCACCGCGACCGTGATGTTGTACATCGGTGTGCCCGGATACAGCAGCTCGACCAGGTACACCGCCCGCTGCGCGCCGGACAGCGGCCCCTCGTCGGCGCCCAGGGCCGGGATGTCGTCCGGCGCGGTGACCCGCTCGATCACGTGGCCCGCCCGGCGAGCGTGAGCCGGTCGATCTTGCCGCTCGGGGTGCGCGGCAGCGACTCCACGGCCTCGGCCCGGACCGGCACCATGTAGGCCGGCAGCCGCTCGCGCAGCATCGTCAGCAGGCCCGCCGCCCAGGTGGCGGGGTCCTCGGGCACCGACTTCGGCACGACGAACGCGCGCAGGCTGCGCTCCTCGGCCGCGGTGCCGGCGACCACCACCACGGCCTGCCCGACGGTCGGGTCCGAGGCCAGCACGCTCTCGATCTCGCCGAGCTCGATCCGGAAGCCGCGCACCTTGACCTGGGTGTCCTGCCGGCCGAGGAACTCCAGCAGCCCGTCCGGGAGGACCCGGCCCAGGTCCCCGGTGCGGTAGGCGGGCACGGCCTGATCGAGCGGGTCCGTGACGTAGGTCTTCGCGGTGCGCTCGGGCAGCCCGAGGTAGCCGGGCCCGACCGCGATCCCGGTGATCCACAGCTCGCCGGTCTCGCCGTCCGGCACCGGCCGGCCGTCCGGATCGCAGACCCGGATGCCGGTGCCGGTGATCGGGGTGCCGATCGACGGCAGGTCCGGCCAGGTGGACACGTCCGCGGGCAGCCGGTACGCGGTGGCGACGTGCGTCTCGGTGGTGCCCCACTGGTTGACCAGCCGGCAGTCCGGCAGCCGGGTGAACATCGCCCGGATCGCGGCCGTGGCCTGCACCTGCTCGCCCGAGGTGAGGATCTCGCGCAGCGGGTGCGTGGCCGGGGTGGTGTCGTCGGCGAACAGCGCCAGCGACTGGATCATCACGAACGGCACGAAGATCCGGTTGATCCGCTCCCGCTCGATGAGGTCCCAGAGCAGCTGCGGGTCCAGCCGCTCGTCGTCGACGCAGCAGATCACGGTCCCGCCGGTGCTGAGCGTGGGCAGCACCTCCTGGTAGATCACGTCGAACGACGCGGGGGAGAACTGGAGGGTACGGTCGCCCGCACCGGACGTGCTGGCCTCCGCCTGCCAGGCCACCAGGTTCGCGAGGTTGTCGTGGCCGTAGCGCACGCCCTTCGGCCGCCCGGTCGACCCGGAGGTGTAGACCACGTACGCGACGCCGTCGAGAGCCTGTGTCGACACCTGGGCCTCGCCGTAGCCCGTCTCCCACGTCGATACGGGCTCGGGGTCCGGGTTCGGCCGAGCTTCGCCCGCGGTGGCGTAGTGCACCGCGCCGTCCGTCTCCACCGTGGTGAAGCCGCCCAGCCGGTCCAGCGGCCCCTGATGGCCGACGATCAGCTGCACGCCCGCGTCCGCGCACATGAAGGTGAGCCGCTCGGCCGGGTAGGTCACGTCCAGCGGCACCGCCACGCAGCCGGAGCGCAGCAGCCCGACCAGCGTCACGACCAGCTCCACCGACCGCTCCAGGTGCACGCCCACGGCCGTGCCGGGCACCGCGCCGAGCGCCGCCACCCGCGCCGCCACGTCCGCCGACCGGTCCCACAGCGTGCGGTAGTCGACGGACTCGCGGGCCGAGCGGACCGCCTCGGCCTCCGGGTGCAGCCGCACACGCTCGGCGACCGCGCGCAGCGACGGGACATCCAGGTCGAAGTTCATTTACGCCATTCCTCCGTCGGTGCCTGGCACAGGGTGATCCGATGTGGTCGTTCAGCGCGGAGCAGCACTCGGTTGAGCGCGCGCTCGATCTCGGCCGCGGTCCGCGGCCCGGGGTCGTCCACCGTGACGTCGAGGCTGTAGCGCAGCTCGTCCCGGTCGTCGCGGTAAACGGTGGTGCGCGCGTGCCGGACGCCCGGCACCTCGCCGGCGAGCCGGCGTACCGACGGCAGCCACACCTTCTCGCCGCCGACGATGACCGAGTCGGCGGTCCGGCCGCGGAAGAAGTGGTAGCCGTCGTCGTCGATGTCGAACCGGTCGCCGGTGGCGACCGTGCCCGGAACGGCCGGTGCGGAGCCGGGCAGCCGCCGGCGCATCACCGTGTCCGACTCGACGACCAGCTCGGCGCCGGGCCCGTCGCCGATGGGCTCGCGCAGGTGGGTGCGCACGCCGGGCAGGGGCGTGCCGACCGAGGTCCAGCGGTGCTCCGGCTCGCGGTGCGCGGCGAGCGTGGTCACCCGCGGGCCGGCCTCGGTGAGGCCGTAGGTCAGGTACAGCTCGCGCTGCGGGCCGGCGGTCAGCAGCGTGCGGACGTGCGCCCGGTCGAGCGCGTCACCGCCGACGGTGAGCACCCGCAGGCCGGCGGGGTCGGCGGGTGGTTCCGCGGCAAGCCGGGCCGCGCCGCTGGGCGTCAGCGAGGAGACCGTGACGTCGTGCGCGCGGACCGTGCCGGCGAACGAGGCCGGGGTGAAAGGCGGGCCGGAGACGACCAGCCGCGACCCGCGCACGAACGCGGCCAGTGCCTGCGCGACCAGGCCGTAGGAGTAGTACAGCGGCAGTGACACCAGCACGGTGTCGCCGGCGCGCTGGCCGATCGAGGTGGCGTGCCGGCCGGCGTTGCGCAGCATCGCGTCGATGCCGTGCAGGCAGCCGCTGGTGATCCCGGAGGTGCCGGAGGTCATCATGACCACCTCGCCCGGCTGATAGCGGTAGCGGGGCTCGCCCGCGTCGCCGAGGAGGACGGCCTCGCAGCGGTCGCCGAGCGGGTGGACCGTGGTCGCGCCGTAGCGGGCCGGGTCGATCCGGGGTGCGATCAGCGCGGCGCCGCCGAACGCGCGGCTGATCTCGGTGATCCGGGCCGCGCCGGCGCCCGGCGGCACCAGCACCGGGACCGCCCCGGCCAGCAACGTGCCGAAGAAGGCGGCGAGCGTGAGCCGGCCGTTCGGCATCGCGATCAGGACCAGCGCGCCGGGCGGCAGGCCCAGGCCGGCGATCGCGTCCACGACGTCCGCGGGCGCACCGGCGGCCGCTGTCCCCCCGCGTGCGGCGGCGGCCGGGTCGGCGTCCACGGCCGAGCCCAGGAAGGACAGCACCGCGGCTCGCTCGGGCACCCCCGCGGTGATGATCCCGGCCGTGGTCATCGCGGCGTCTCCGTGACCACGTCGCAGCGCACGTCGTGCCCGCGTTCCGGGGAGTGTCCGCGTTCCGGGGAGTGTCCGTTCTCCGGCGGATGTTCGCGCTCCGGCGCGTGCTCGTGCGTGGCCACGACGACCTGTGCCGCCGCGCCGGTCCGCAGCCACTGCCGCGCCATGATCAGCGCTGCCGGTGCTCCGTCCTCCGGCCCGGTGGTGATCACCAGCGTCGGCCCGCGGAAGCCGTGTACCTGCGCCACCAGACTCACCGGGCTCCCGGCGCTGGCCCCGGCGAACCGCAACGGCGACAGCCGCCCGCTCGGCACGGCACGCGCCAGCGCCCGCATGGTGTCGAGCGTGCTGTGCGTGCTGACCAGCACCATGGCGGTGCCGTCCGCGGTCGCCCGCACCGATTCCGGCGCGCCGGCCCACAGCTCGTCGACCGCGCGCAGCACCGTCCACGAGGCCGCGTCCGCGTACAGCGACGGAATGCGCCGGCTCGGCGTGGAGTCGTGAGTCCGGGCCGTGGCCAGGGACACCAGCCCGGCGGCGGCGAACGTCTCGGGCGTCATGCGGCCGCCTCCAGCGCCAGGCAGGTGGTGAACCCGCCGAACCCGATGGTGACGCTCAGCCCGAGGCCAGCCGTGATCGGTAGCGGCGCACCGGTGGGCAGCGGCAGCGGGAAGCCGGGCATCACGGTCTCCAGCCCGGCGATCGGCGGCACCCGCCCGTCGCGCAGCGCCAGCAGCACCGCGACGGCCTCCAGCGCCCCGGTGGCGCCGAGCGTGTGCCCGAACGCGCCCTTGGTCGCGAACACCACCGGCGCCGCGGCCTCACCGAACGCGGTGGTGAACGCGAGGGATTCGATGTCGTCGTTGACCGGTGTGCCCGACCCGTGCGCGTTGATCACCGCGACGTCGCCGGTGTTCCGGCCGGCCGCGGCCAGCGCGGCTCGGACCGCCCGGACGACCGTGTCGCCGCTCGGGTCCGGCGCGGTGGGTCCCGCGGCGTCGTTCGCCGCGCCGACGCCGATCAGCCGGCCCAGCGGGCGTACCCTCCGGTCAAGGTCTTTCTCCAGCACCAGGAACGCCGCGCCCTCGCCGAGGATCGTGCCGTCGTGGGCCGCGTCGAAACTTCGCAGCGCGGTCGGTGACATGGTGCCGAGCGCGGAGTGCCCGAGCCGCTTGGCCGGGGTGAGCACGTCGACGCCGCCGACGACGCAGATCTCCTCCTCGCCCGCGTCGATCAGTGCGGCCCCGACCGCGATCGCGTCCGAGCCGGCCGAGCACGCGGTGCTGACCATGAGCGGGCGCCGGGCCAGGCCGAGCTCCGACGCGAGCGTCGCACCCCACAGATCAAGACCGTCCGGGGGTACGTCCAGGTGCGCGCCGTAGCTGGTGCCGAGCACCAGCCGCAGCCGCGGGTCGGCGGGCTCCAGCCCGGCCTCGGCCAGCGCGGCCCGCAGCGGCTTCGCCCCGGCCTCGAACTGGCGCCGCACCGGATCCAGGTCCGCCGGCAGGCCCGGCAGCGCAGCCGCCCGGTCGTTGCGCAGCGGATAGGCGGACGCCACCGGCGCGACCCCACTCTGCCCGGCAAGCAGCGCCCGCCACACGCCGTCGGTGTCCGCGCCGAGCGCGGTGTTCCACGCCATCCCGGTGATCAGCACGCTCACCACCACTGGTGTCCCATGTCCGCGGCCTTGCGGCGCACCAGGTTGGCGCGGAACGCCGCGACCGGCGTCGAGTCGACGACGGCCCGGCCGGAGAAGAAGAACGCGTCGTCGAGCAACCGGTCGACGGTGATCGTGATGGTCACGGTGTCGCCGGGCGTGACGATCCGGAAGAACCGGGAGTTCATCGCGCCGACCAGGGTCAGCTCGTCGTCGGCCAGCTTCGACGTGCTGACCTGGAACAGGATGATCCCGGACTGGGCGAAGGCCTGGCTGAGGTGGCTGGCCGGGTAGATCGCGCGCTCCGGGAAGTGCCCGGCGACCGCGTCGATCTGCGCGGAGACGGTGAGCCGGCTGACCAGCCGCACGCCCGGCACGTAGTCGAGCACCCGGTCCAGGTAGAGCATCGGGTGCCGGTGGCGCAGCCACGTCTTGATCTCGGTGAAGCCCATCGAGCGGCTGTGGTCGTCGGACAGGCGGCTGGGGTCGTCAGACATCGGAGCGGGTCTCCTCGAGGACGGCGCGCAGGGCGGGGAGCAGCACGCTGGGCGCGCCGGTGGTGCGGTCGGTGAGCGCGACGACGAGCGAGCCGGTGGCCAGCTCGGCGTCGTCGGCGTCGCGCCGGATCGCCACGTCGATCCGGGCGCGTGCGGCGCCGAGGTGCCCGACGGCCGGCACCAGGCGCAGCTCGTCGGGGTAGCGGGCGGGGGAGCGGTACCGCGTGGTCGCCTCCGTGACGACCAGGTCGAACCCGGCGGCGGCGAGCACGCCGAGGCCGACGCCGAGCCGTTCGAGGTTCGCCAGCAGCGCGGTCTCCTGCAGTGCCGGGTAGCGGGCGAAGTGCACGACGCCGGACGCGTCGGTGTCGGCGTGCTCGACCCGGCGGCGGACCGGCAACATCCGCGCGCCGGTCATGACGTGGTCTTCCGGACCGCGTGCGAGCCGTCGGTCAGCCGGGCGGCGATCGCCTCGACGTCGTCAACGGTGGACACCAGCGGCGGCGCCACCCGCATGGTCGCGTTGAGGTACCGCAGGCCGTGCGAGCGCCGCCCGGCCCCGGACATGAACTCCACGTACACCCCGTTGCGGATCATGGTCGAGCGCAGCTCGCCGAGGTTCGCGGCGGCGTGGTCGGTCAGCTCGACGCCGTGGATCAGGCCGGTGCCGCGCGCCTCCCGGTAGAGGTCGGGGAAGTCGGCGACCAGCCGGTCGCGCAGCAGCTCGCCCAGCCGGCCGCCGACCGTCGCGGAGCGCTCCAGCAGCCCTTCGGCGACGATGTGCTCCAGCCCGGCGCGGATCACCGCGCAGGTCAGCGGCCGCAGGTCCGAGGTGGACACGGTGCCGGTCGGGCGCACGCCGAGCTCGCGGCGCGCGATGACCATCGAGGTGGAGACCGCGCCCATGCCGAGGCTCTTGCCGATCACGGTGACGTCGGTCGGGATCGCGCCCCGCTCGTCGGTCATCGCGAAGAACCGGCCGGTCTTGGCGAACGTCAGCACCTCGTCCGCGACCAGCAGCGCGCCGCTCTCCTTCGCCAGCGCGGCCAGCTCGCGTAGGTAGCCCTCGGGAGGGGTGAGGATCCCGGCGTCGCCCTGGATCGGCTCGACCACGACCGCGAGCACCCGGCCGCCGTTGGACGCGAACCACTCCCGGGCCGCGTCCGGGTCACCGAACGGGATGTGCTCGGTGCGGAACCCGAACCGCTCCGGGTCGACCGAGGGCAGGCCGATCCGGTAGTGGCGGCGGTTCATCAGCGGCAGCAGGCCGCCGGACCAGCCGTGCCAGGCGCCCTCGAAGCCGAGCACGACGTCGCGCTCCTCGGCGCCGGGCACGGCCCGCAGCCGGCGGTGGTCGAAACGCGACTCCAGCACCAGGCGCAGGGCAAGCTCCATCCCCTCCGAGCCGGAGTTGCGGCCGCTGACTCGGTAGTCCGCGGCCGGGAACCGGTCGGCGAACAGCCCGCCGGGCGCGAACAGCCGCTCCAGCAGCAGCGCGCGCTCGGCCGAGGCGATCTCGTCGGTGACGTAGCCGGCCGTGCGGACCGCGTCCGCCATCGCCGTGGCGATCACCTCCGGTCCGGCGCCGAGGCAGGCGGAGCCGTAGCCGCCGCTGGCGTCCAGCACGTCGAACGCGCGGCCGGCGTCGTCGCCGGACAGCTCGACGAAGCGCTGGACGAGACCGCTGGCCCCGGTGCAGCCGAAGGGCAGGCGGTCCGGGCCGTAGTGGTTGAACTGGACGTCACGGTCGAACCAGGGCATGGCTGTTCCTCTCGGCGGTGCGTGCGGTGCTCAGGCGGCTTTCGCGCTCTGCAGCGAGCGGACGAGGTCGGCGACCGACTTCACGCTGGTGAAGTTCTCCGGGGTGAAGTCGGCGTCGGAGATGGTGATGCCGAACGTGTCCTCGCACTGCACGCGCAGCTCGACGAAGCCGAGGGAGTCCAGGCCGTAGTCGGTGCGCAGCCGGTCGTCGGCGTTCATCCGGTCGGCCGGGACCTCGACGAACAGGTCGTTGACCAGCATGTTCCGGATGGTGCGCTCGATGTCGTTGTCACTCATGGACGGTGCTCTCCTTGGTCGGGGGAGGTGATGCCGGGGGAGGTGATCAGGTAGGGAAGCCGTTCGAACGGGTAGGTGGGCAGGGGCACGCGGCGGCGCCGCTCACCGGTGTGCAGGGCGGCGAAGTCGACGCTCTCTCCGGCGGCCCAGCGCCTGCCGTCCGCGTGCTCGCCGCTCGTGCCGGTGCGCAGAGCCGTGATCGCCGCGGGCACATCCGGCGCGACCACGAACCGGCGCTCGGCGTGCGTCGCGCGGCCGGTCTGCAGCGTCCAGGCGACGTCGGCGAGGTCGATGTCCGGGTGCCGTTCGAGGTGATCGGCCAGCCTGCGGGCCGCCTCGTCCAGCGCCGGCGCGGTCCGCGCGGACAGCACCAGCAACTGCTCCGGCCGCCCGGGAGTGCCCGGAAGCGCGGCCGGCGCCTCGGCCACGACCGCGTGCGCGTTGGTGCCGCCGACCGCGAGCACGTTCGTGCCGGCGATCCGCGGCCGTCCGCCGGACTCCCACGGCACGGTCCGGTCGTTGACGACGAACGGGGAGGACGCGAAGTCGATCGCCGGGTTCGGCGCGTCGAAGTTGAGGCTGGCGGGCAGCACCCCGTGTTCCACGCAGAGCACCGTCTTGATCAGGCCGACGATCCCGGCCGCCGCGTCGGCGTGCCCGACGTTGCCCTTGACCGAGCCGATCCGGCAGAACCCCGCCCGGTCCGTGCTCTCGCGGAACGCCCTGGTCAGCCCCGCGACCTCGATCGGGTCGCCGAGCGCGGTGCCGGTGCCGTGCGCCTCCACGTAGCCGATCTCGTCCGCGCCGACGCCGGCCACCAGGTGCGCGGTCCGGACCGCCTCGGCCGGACCGGCCACGCCGGGCACGTGGAAGCCCATCGTGCGCCGGCCGTCGTTGTTCACCGCGGTGCCGCGGATGACCGCATGCACGTGGTCGCCGTCCGCCAGCGCCTCCGCGAGCGGGCGGAGCACCACCAGGCCGACCGCGCTCGCCCGCACGGTGCCGCGGCCCTTCGCGTCGAACGGGCGGCACCGCCCGTCGTCGGCGAAGATGTCGTCCGGGTCGTGATGCAGCGGCGGGACCTCGGCCGGCACCGAGGCACCGCCGGCGATCGCCATCGCGCAGTCGCCGGCGAGCAGCGCGCCGATCGCCACGTGCACCGCCACCAGCGAGGACGAGCAGGCCGACTGCACGGCCATGGCGGGCCCGGTCAGGCCCAGCCGGTACGAGACCCGGTTGGCGAGGAAGTCGACGTCGTTGCCCTGCTGGACGCGGGACTCGGAGACCGGGACACCGCTGGTGCGCGACCAGGTGCGGACCAGCGCGGCATGGTCGGTGATGGACCCGCCGACGAAGACACCGGTCGGCAGCCGTTCCGGGCCGCCGTGCCCGGCCCGCTCCAGGGCCTCGTGCGCGCACTCCAGCAGCAGCCGGTGCTGCGGGTCGGTGATCAGGGCGTCCTCGGGGGAGTAGCCGAAGAAGCCGGCGTCGAACAGCTCCGGGCCGTCCAGCAGGGCGAAGGACGGCACGTCCCCGTCCGGCACCGACTCCCGGCCCGCGCGCAGGTTGTCCCAGAAGGTCTCGACGTCCGGCGCTCCCGGGAAGCGGCCGGCCATGGCAATGACAGCGATGAAGCCGCTGTCGTCAACATCCTCAGTGTTCATTGGTGGTCTCCGGTCGGAATCGATCGGGACGCCGGCACGACGGAGAGAAACGCCGAACAGGCAATCACACTCGTAGAGGTGTGGCGCAGTGCCGGTTGGAGCCTAGTCACCCGATCCGGCGATCCCAGGAAATGAACTGGTGAACAACAGGCAGACATTCCGTGATGCATTCATTCATGCCGCGCACATTGACCGTTCGGCCTTTCACCACCGATGCTTGGCAGAATTTCTCGGGCGAATGACGCGCCAATCCAATTCAGACCTGTAAACAGGGAATTCGACATCGGCGGTCTGATTCGCACTCCATTGCCACCCCACCTCGAAGGACACCCATGCTCAAGACGACCGCCTGGCGCCGGAGCCTGTGGGCCGTCGCGGACTACCGCAACCTGTGGACGTCGCAGACCACCAGCCTGTTCGGCACCGGCATCACGTTGCTGGCCATGCCGCTGGTGGCACTGCTGCTGCTGGACGCCACCCCGTTCGAGATCGGCCTGCTCTGGGCCGTGGAGTACCTGCCCATCCTGCTCATCGGCCTGCCCGCCGGCGTCTGGGTGGAGCGGCTGCCACTGCGCGCCGTGATGATCGCGTCCGACCTGGTCCGGGCGGTGGCGCTGCTCGCCGTGCCGATCGCGCTTGCCCTCGGCATGCTGAGCATGCCGCTGCTCTACGTGGTGACCTTCCTGATCGGTCTCGGCACCCTGTTCTACGACGTCGCGCAGCTGTCCGTCCTGCCCACGCTGGTCGCCCAGGATCGCCTGGTCGACGCGAACGGCAAGCTGGAGCTGTCCCGCTCCGTCTCGCAGATCGGCAGCCCGGCCATCGGCGGCGTGATGGTGCAGTGGCTCACCGCCCCGCTGGCGGTGCTCGCCGACGTGGTCACCTACCTGGCCTCGGCGTACTTCGTGCTGCGCATCCGCAAGCCCCCGCCGGTCGAGGTGCCGGCCGTGCGGAACACCCTGCGCGGCGACATCGGCGAGGGCCTGCGCTTCGTCTTCCGGCACCCGCTGATGCGCCCGCTGCTGCTGTGCGCCACGCTCGCCGAGCTCGCCTCCGCGATCATCCTCGCACTTCAGGTGGTGTTCGCGACCGAGCAGCTGGCGCTGAGCCCGGCCGCGATCGGCGTCGCGCTCGCGGTCGGCAACGGCGGCGGCGTGGTCGGCGCGCTGATCGCGGAGCCGCTCGCCCGCCGGTTCGGCACCGGCCCGACGTTCATGGTGTCGATCGTGGCGTTCACCGCCGGATCGGCGATCCTGCCGCTCTCCACCGGCGCGGTCACGTTCGCGACCGGAATGTTCGTCGCCTATCTCGGCGCATTCGTCTTCAACGTCCTCCAGGTCAGCCTGTGCCAGGCCGTGACGCCCCCGCACATGCTGGGACGGATGAATTCGGTGTTCCGTTTCGCCACCTGGGGTGTCATTCCGATCGGTGCGGCCGGCGGCGGGCTACTGGTCGGCCACATCGGGCTTCCGGGCGTCTTCTGGATGGCCGCCGCCCTCAATGCGTTGTCATTTCTGCCGCCGTTGTTCTCCCGCATTCCCCGGCTTCGTGAGGTCGCTCCTCACGAAGCCGGTGCGCTGCTGTAGGACCATTCACGACGCATTTCGATTGGCCGCGCGCAGGGTTTCCCGGCGTGCGGCCAGCCGGGTGCGCCCGGCGCCGCGCAACACCGTCCGGCCGGGCCCGCCCCCGTCCAGATGCGCCGCCAGGTGCTCGATCGTCGCGTACTCGAAGAACGTCACGATGGACACGTCGTGGCCCCGCGCCGCGACCGCCCGCTGCACCTCGAACAGCAGCAGCGAGTGCCCGCCGATCTCGAAGAAGTTGTCGTCCAGCCCGACCCGGTCCAGCCGCAGCACGGCACACCAGGCCTCGGCCAGCCACCGCTCGGTCTCGGTGCGCGGCGCCCGGAAGCCGGGAGCGGGCTCGGCCGGTCCGAGCGGCGGCAGCGCCCGCTCGTCCACCTTGCCGTTCCGGTTGATCGGCAGCGAGTCCAGCACCACCACGTCGGACGGGATCATGTATCGCGGCACCCGGTCGGCGAGGTGCTCCCGGATCTGCTGCCGCAGTCCCGGCCGGTCCGCCGCCTCGAGGTAGGCGACCAGCCGCTTCTCGCCCCCGTCCGGGCCGGTCCTGGCCAGCACCACCGCGTCGGCGACCGCCGGGTGCGCGCGCAGCGCCTCGACGATCTCCACCGGCTCGATCCGGTAGCCACGCAGCTTGATCTGGCGGTCCCGGCGCCCGATGAAGTCGATCAGCCCGCTCGGCAGGTGCCGGGCCAGGTCGCCGGTGCGGTACATCCGGCTACCCGGTACGCCGGAGAACGGGTCCGGCACGAAACGGTCCGCGGTCAGCCCGGGCGCGCCGTGATAGCCGCGCGCCACGCCCGCCCCGCCGATCCACAGCTCGCCCGGCGCACCCGGCGGCACCAGCTGCCGCCACGCGTCCAGAATGTAGACGCTCACGCCGTCGATCGGCCGGCCGATGTCGGGTGGTCCGGCCGAGGCCCAAGCCGGCTCGATGTGTGCGGCCGGCTCGATCTGCCCGGCCGTGGTGGTCGCGGCCGCCTCGGTCGGGCCGTACTCGTTGAGCACCCGGAACGGCAGGCCCGCGGGCGGCCGGACCCGGAGCCGGTCACCACCGATGATCAGCGTCCGCAGCGCCGCCGCGGCCGGCCAGGGCAGTGCCAGCACCCGCTCGGCCAGCGCGGTGGGCAGCTCCGTGACGGTGATCCCCGCATCGGCCATCCAGGAGCGCAGCCGCTCCGGGTCGAGCTTGGTGTCCTGGTCGGGCACGTGCAGGACCGCGCCGGCGGTCAGCGTGGGCCAGATGTCCGTCACGGACGGGTCGAATCCGGGGGAGGCGATCTGGGCGACGTGGTCGGCCGGCCCGAGATCGCAGCGCCGGCGGCGCCAGGCGACCACGTTGGCCAGCGACCGGTGCTCGACCATCACGATCTTCGGCGCCCCGGTCGACCCGGACGTCGCGATCAGATAGGCGAGATCCTCGGGCGCGGCCGTGTCCGGCGCGCTGCCGGCTTGCGGCGCGCCGCCGGAGTCCGTACCGCCTTGGTGGATTCTGTGTTCCTGGGGTGTTCGTTCTTCGCGCGGCAGCCGGTCCATCAGCAGGCGCGCGACGTGGTCCGGCAGGCGGTGCCGGCGCGCGCTGTCCGTGACGATCAGGACCGCGCCGGCCGCATCGAACTGCCCGGCCAGGCGCGCCGGCGGATTGTCCGGGTCCAGCGGCAGGTAGGCGGCGCCGGCGCACAGCACGGCCAGCTCGGCGATCACCAGGTCCGCGCCGCGCGGCAGGCACATGCCCACCACCGTGCGGGGCAGCACGCCGTGGGCGCGCAGCACGGCGGCCAGCGCGTCCGCTGCGGCGACCAGCTCGGCGTAGCTGACCGTGCGGTCCCCGTCGCGGATGGCCGGCGCGTCCGGTGTGTTCCGGGCCTGCTCCCGGACCGCCCGGTGGACCGGGGGGAAGCCGGGCCGGTGGCGCTCCGGGTTCCACTCCTCCAGCAGCCGAACGCGCTCCTCGTCGCCGAGCACGTCCAGGGCGAACAGTGGCGCACCGGGCCGGGCGAGCGCGTCGGTCAGCAGGCGCAGGTATCCGTCGGCCATCCGGCCCATCGTCGCGCCGTCGAACAGGTCGGCGTCGTACTCCCAGAGCATGGTGATCGTCCGCTCGTCGCGCGCGAGCACCACGACGTTCAGGTCCGTCCGCGCCGCGCCGTTCCCGTGCTCGACGACCGTCCCGGCCGCACCGCCGAGGCGAAGCGGCGGAATCGGGGCGTCGTCCATGCTGAACAGGACGTCGGTCAGCGGGTTCCGGCCCGGCTCCCGGGCGGGATTGAGCGCCCGGACCAGCTCCGCGAACGGCAGCAGCTCGTCCTGGCGGGCGTCGCGCACCATGCGGTCCACCGCGCCGGTCAGCTCCGCGAAGCCGAGCGTGGCATCGACCTCGTGCCGCAGCAGCACCGTGTTGACGAGCGGCCCGATCAGATCCTCGGTGCCGGCCGGCCGGCCGGCGAACGACGATCCGACGCAGATGTCGCGCTGCCCGGTGCAGCGGTACAGGAACGTGTAGAACGCCGCGAGCATGGTGCTGAACAACGGCGTTCCGTGCGCGCGCAGCGCCGCGGTCAGCACGTCCGGCAGGTCCGCCCGCAGCGTCTCCCCGCGGAACCGCGGCGTGCCCGGCCTCGGGTGGTCCGTCTGCAGCTCCAGCCGGGGCGGAAGCTCGCCGAGCCGGCCGCGCACGCGGGCGAGCAGCGCGCCAGGCAGGGCCTCCCGCTGGGCGCGCGCGAAGTCCCGGTACCGCACCGGCGGGCCGGCCTGCTCGGTGACCGCGTTGTACAACGCCTCGAATTCGCGCATCAGCAGCGCGGAGGACCATCCGTCGTACAGCAGGTGATTCTGCACGATGATGATGTCGTATTCCTCGTCCGACAGCCGCACAACGGTCCAGCGAATGAGTGGCAGACGCGTCAGGTCGAACGGCTCGTGCAATTCCCGGGAGACGATCCCGGCCAGCATCCTCTGTTGTTCGTCGCGCACGTCGCCGATGTCGAGTCGCTTGACCGGAATCGGCTCCGGCGGATGCACCGTCTGCCACGGCCGCCCGTCCGACTCCACATAGGTGGAGCGGAGGATCTCGTGCCGCCGATGGAGCGCGGTGACGGCCCGGTCGACCCGGTCCAGGTCCAGCGGGCCGCGCACCCGGACCGTGACCAGCGCCTGATGGGCCGTGTCGTCCGGCGAGAACCGGTGCAGGAACCAGGCCTGCTCCTGCGGGAACGACACCGGATATAGTCGCAACGGTCCATTAGAGAATGTCACGTCGGGCACTCCATTGGCTGGGTCCATTGCGGTCCAAGTAGGCCGGACCGGCTCAGACCGTGTCAAGAAAAACGCACAGTACCGAGACCTGAACCATTACGAACTCTAATGTGAACGGATGCCAAAGACGCGCTGGTCACCATTGGTTTCCTTGACAGGCATGCATCGGGATGATCAAATGGTGACCGGGTCGAGCCTGATGGCGCGCATTCTCATTCGTTGTTCCCCGTTCGCCGGCACGGTTGGAGTGGGTCGCGTGATGAGCGGAAACCCGTTCGACGACGAAACGCGGGCGTACGTCGTGGTGGTGAACCAGGAGAACCAGCACGCCCTGTGGCCCGCGCCCGTCGGCGTGCCGGAGGGCTGGTCGACGGTCTTCGGCCCGGCCGCCCACGGCGACTGCCTCGCCTACGTCGACCGGTCCTGGACCGACATGCGCCCGCAGAGCCTCATCGACAGGCTGGGGTGACCGGATGGCCATCCTCGACGGCGACCCGTGGATCCGCCGGTTCCACCACGACGCGGACAGCCGCGTCACCCTCGTCTGTTTCCCGTACGCGGGCGGCTCCGCGTCCTGGTTCCACCCGCTCTCCGCTGCCCTGCGGTCCTCGCTCCAGGTGGTCGCGCTGCAGTACCCCGGCCGGCAGGACCGCCATGCGGAACGCCCCCGCACCACGATCGCCGAGCTGGCCGACGAGTCCTTCGCGGCGCTGCGCCCGCTGCTGACCCGGCCGGTGGCCTTCCTCGGCCACAGCCTGGGTGCCACCGTCGCCTTCGAGGTGGCCCGGCGCATGCGCGCCGAGCTGGATGCCGAGCCGGTGACGCTGTTCGCCTCCGGTCGCCGCGCGCCCTCCCGGCACCGCGAGGAGCGCACGTACCGCCTCGACGACGTGGGCCTCGTCGCGGAGCTGGCGGCGCTCGGCGGCACCGACCCGCGCATCCTCGGTGAGCCCGGCCTGCTCGCCATGATCCTGCCCGTGCTCCGCGCCGACTACCAGGCCGCCGAGACCTACCGCCTGCCGCCCGGCCCGCCGTTGACCTGCCCGATAGTCGTGCTCACCGGCGACGACGATCCGGTGGTCACCCCGGACGAGGCCCAGGCCTGGTCCGGCCACACCACCGGCGCGTTCGAGCTGCACACCTTCCCCGGGGACCACTTCTTCCCGGCCCGGCACACCGCGGCCCTGACCGCCCTCCTGCGCGACCGTTTGTCCTCCCCGGCCTGATCTTCTCCGTTTCGCTCCGGGTGTTCTCGGCGGCGTGACGCTTTGACGATCATCACCGCGTGAAGACAATATGTCCCTTCGATATGTCTTTTGTGCGACAGCGCCCTGACGTGCGTGTTCCTGCGGACCTTGTGCGCGCGGAATAGAGTCGCGACGTGCCCACCGACGCGTTCTCACTGCCGCCGTGGGTGGTCCGCGTCTGCGGTGACGACGGTGCCACGATCGGCGCGGGAATTCTTCTCCCCGGCGAGTTCGTATTGACCTGTGCGCATGTCGTTGATCCTTTTCCGGTGGCCGGCCGCATGCCGCCGCCGGTCCGGGTGACCTTCGCCGACCTGCCGGTCGACGACCGCGGGGTGCCGGCCGAGGTGGTGCCGGACGCCTGGGTGCCGCGCGACGAGTGCACCGGCGGTGACCTGGCCCTGCTGCGGGTTGCCGAGCCGTGCCACCGGCGCGCCGCGACGCTTCTCTCGGCCCCGCTGCCGGACGGTGCGGAACTGCGGGCGTACGGCTTTCCCGCCTCGATCGACTCGGGTGTGTGGGCGACCGTGCGGCCGGTCGCGCGCGGCGGCCCGTGCGGCGAATGGATGCAGCTGGAACCGGCCGGGCGAGGCGTTCCGGTGCAGCGCGGCTTCAGCGGCACCGGCGTCGTCGACCCGGTGACCGAGCGGGTGATCGGCATGGTGGTCAGCGAGTTCAAGGACGAGGGGATCGCGATCTCCTGGATGATCCCGGTCGACACGATCATCGGTTACCTGCCGATGATCCGCCGGTTCGCCGAGGGCCCGCCCGCGCTCGACGGCAGTTTCCAGAGCATCGCGGTCTCGACCGGGAACACGGACGTGCTGCCCGGCCAGCCGGACGCCGGCGACCGCCTGGCGCGCTGGCTGGCCGAGGAGGACGACGCACCGGCGCTGCTGGTCGTCGTCGCCGGCGACGCCGGGTCCGCGGCCTCGGTGGACGTGCACCGCGTGGTGCTCACCGCGGACCGCACGGAGGCCCCGGCGCTGCGGGCCGCCGGGATCGGCGGGCCGGACGTGCCGCCGGGCAGCGTCGACCTGGCCGTGGACGCGGCCGGCCTCGGCGCCGACGACCTGATCGAGCTGATCGCGCGCCGGGCCGGGGTGTCCCCGCCGGCCCTGCACGATCCGGGCGGCGCGCCGCCGATGACCGTCGTGGTGTCCGGCGTGGACGAGGCGCACGAGCCGGAGCGGCTGGTCCACGAGCTGCGGGACCTGATCGAGTCGAGGGAGGAGCGGGTCCGGGTCGTCCTGGTCTTCCGGCGCGGTGGCTCGGTCGCCCACCGGACGGCGGAGAAGGCCGCCAGCGGCTACCAGTCGGCCCCGCCCGACCCGTGGATCGACGCGCGCCTCGACGAGCTCGCGGCCCAGGAACAGGCCATGTGGGAGCGGTACGTGGAGACGGCCCGCCGGGTCGCCGACGTGCCCCGGCCCGGGCGCACGGCGGACCTGCTGCGGGCGCAGGCGGGGCAGCGGTCGAGGCATCCGTCCTTCCGGGACCGGATCGACGAGGCCCGGTCCCGGGCGGCCGCGACCGTGACGGCGCTCGACGCGCTGCTCGCCCGGCGCGCCGAGCTGCGGCAACTGCTCGGCGCCTACCGGGACCGGGCGATCCGGGCCGGCCACGTCGAGGACCGCGACCTCGACGAGCTGCACCGGGCCGCGTACCGGCTGCTCCACCGGAACCCGTGCGATCTGCCCGGCGCGGACGCGGCCGTGCGGCGGTACGCGGAGGCGATCAGAGACAAGGGTGTAAGGGGACCGCGGCGATGAGATGCAACCGGCCGGGATGCACCGGAGAGATCGACGAGACCGGTTTCTGCGGCGAGTGCAACCACCGTCCACTGCCACAGGCCGCACCGGACGCATCACCCGGCGGCTGCGGCGCACCCGGCTGCGGCACGACGGGCCGGCAGTGGTCGGTCAACGGCATCGTCACGATGCCGACCTGGCCGTCCCGCGACCCCACCAGCCGGATCATGGCACAGTCGACCGCGTTCGACGCGGTCCGCCGGTGCGGCCGGGACGGCTGCGACGGCCGGCTGAACCCGGTCACCGCCTCCGGCGCGCCCCGGGTCCGGGGCTTCTGCCCGAAGTGCGGCAAGTCGTTCTCGCTGGAGCCGAGGCTGAAACCGGGCGACCTGGTCGCCGATCAGTACCGGATCGAGGGCCCGCTGGCCCGCTCCGGGTTCGGCTGGGTGTTCCTGGCCCGCGACGAGCACCTCGACAACCGGTACGTGGTGCTCAAGGGCCTGGTCAACGCGAACGACGCACGCGCCGCCGAGATGGCGGTCCGGGAGCGGCAGTACCTCACCCGGCTCGACCACCCGAACATCGTCCGGATCTACAACGCGGTCACCCACTACGACGCGGAGATGGACGAGCACCTCGGCTACATCGTGATGGACTACATCGACGGTGACTCGCTACAGCAGTCCCGGCTGACCGCGCTGCGCGCCGGGGCCCGGTGCGGGCGGCGCGACGTCGACTGCGCCGCGATGCCGCTCGACCACGTCCTCGGGTACGGCCTGCAGATCCTCGCAGCCCTCGAATACCTGCACGATCAGGGCCTCGTCTACTGCGATCTGAAGCCGGACAACGTGATGCGCGGCGCCGACCGGATCGTCCTGATCGACCTCGGCGGCGTGACCGAGCCACCCGGCCGCGGCGGCGCGTTCACGCCACCGTTCGCGCCGTCGAAGGAGGAACTGAAGGAGCACGGCGCCACCGTGCGCTCCGACGTCTTCAGCCTCGGCAAGACCCTGGAATATTTGCTGCGCGCCGGAGTCGACAGGTCACCGGAGCTGGGCCGCGCGGACCCGGGCGGGATCTCGGTCGCGGCCGAGTCGTTCCGCCGTGCGATCCGGCGCGCCACCGCCGACGACCTCGAGGACCGGTTCGCCGGCGCGGCCGAGTTCGCCGAGCAGCTCACCGGCGTGGTGCACGAGCTGAACGGGCTTCGGCACGGCATCGAGTCGCGGGCGCCGTCCGCCCGGTTCGCGCCCACCTCCCGGCTCATCGACGCGGGCCTCGGATCGGTGCCGCCGCTGACCCGGTGGACCGCGCCGGCGGACCCGGCCGGGGCGGAGCGGCCACCGGAGCCGGAGGAGATCATGGCGGGGCTGCCGCTGCCCCGCGTCGACCCGGCCGACCCTGCCGCGCGCTACCTGGCCGGCGGCGACGACCCCGGCCCCCGGGAACTGCTCGGCCTGCTCGCCGCGGACTCCGCCGGCGACTCGGCCGAGCTGCTGCTGCGCGGTGCGCGCGCCCACCTCGAACTCGGCGACCCGGACGCGGCCTGGGAGATCCTGGACCGCGCCGCGGCCCTGCTGCCCGAGCCCGGTCACCGCTGGCGCCTCGGCTGGTTCCGCGGGCTGGCCGCGCTCGCCCAGCACCGCACCAAGGCCGCGCTCGACCAGTTCGCCGGCGTCTGCGACATGCTGCCCGGCGAGGCGGAACCGAAACTCGCGATGGCACTGTGCGCCGAGTCGCTGCAACAGAGCGACCGGGCCGAACGCCTCCACACCGCGGTCTGGCGGCGCGACCGCTCGATGGTCAGCGCCGCCTTCGGCCTCGCCCGGACCCGCCTGGCCCGGCAGGACCGCGACGGCGCGGTCGCGGTGCTGGACGAGGTCCCGGCGATCTCCCTGCACCGCGACGCCGCCCGGATCGCCGCGGTCCGCGCGCTCGTCGAACCGGTCGTGGGCCACGCCGCGCAGCCCGCCGACGTGCTGCGCGCCGCCACGCTGACCCGCCCGGACCGGTTGCGTCTCGACCACGGTGAGCCGGACGGCAAGGCCCGGCAACGACTCACCGCGCTGGTCCGGCAGATCGCGCTGGACACCGGCGTCACCGCCGCCGCGGCCGACCCGGTCGTCCTCGGCTCGCCGTGCACCCGCAACGGGCTTCGTGACCTGCTCGAACGCTCGCTGCGCGACCTGGCCCGGCAGGCCGCCGGGCCGGACGAGTCGGACGCGCTCGTCGACCTGGCCAACCGCGTGCGGACCCGCACCCTCCTCACCGGCTGGCGGCACTGATGAAAGGACCCCGCGCGTGAACGACCCGTCGCTGTTCTCGCTCTCGATCGGGCAGAACACGTTCGTCCCGATCGATGCCTCCGACCTGTACGCGATCCTGGCCGTGGAGTCACACGCCGACGGCGGCGCCGGGGCGCTGCCCGAGGCGGCCGAGGTGATCCTCGTCGACTCCTCCGGTTCGATGGAGCAGCCGCCGGCCAAGATGACCGCGGCCCGGCACGCGGCCGCCGCCGCGATCGACGCGTTGCGCGACGGCATGCGCTTCGCCGTGGTGACCGGCAACCACGAGGCCCGGCCGATCTACCCGCGCGGCGGCACCGCGATCGCGGACCCGCGCACCCGGGCCGAGGCCAAGGCCGCGATACGGCACATCATCCCGGGCGGCGGGACCGCGATGGGCACCTGGCTGACCGAGGCGCGCACGCTGCTGGCGCCGCACCACGGCGCGGTCCGGCACGCGATCCTGCTCACCGACGGGCGCAACGAGCACGAGACCCGCGCGGCGCTGAACGCGGTCCTGGACGCCTGCCAGGGCACGTTCTCCTGCGACGCGCGCGGGATCGGCGACGACTGGAGCCCGGCCGAGCTGATCCGGATCGCGTCCGTGCTGGGCGGCGGCGCCGAGGCGATCCGCGGCGAGGCGGAGCTGGTCGAGGACTTCACGGCGCTGGCCGGCGGCACCGGCGCCAAGCGGGTGGCGCAGGCACGGCTGCGGATCCGGACCGCGCACGGCGTCTCGGTCGCCGAGCTCAAGCAGGTCTTCCCGGCCAGCGCGGACCTGACCGAGCACCTGCGCCGCGTCGACGGGCGCACGGTCGAGGCCGAGCTCGGCGCGTGGGGCGGCACGGAGATCCGGGAATACTCCGTCCGGCTGGCCATCGGCACGGCCGGTGAGCTGGGCGAGGACTTCCGGGCCGGCACGGCGGAGGTGCTCACCGGGACCGACGGCGTGCGCCAGGGCCGGGCCGAGGCGATCGTCGTGCACCGCACCGAGGACACGGCGATCTCCTCCCAGGTGGACGCCAGCCTGGGGTACTACCAGCTGCAGGCGGAGACCGGCCGGGCGATCCAGGCCGTCGTCGAGCTGTGCCACGCGGAACGCTACGACGAGGCGGGGCGCGCGTGGGCCGAGGCCGACGAGCTGGCCCGGCTGGCCGGCAACGACGAGGCGGTCAAGCGGCTCGGCCGGATCGTCGCACCCGCGGGCGACGGCGGGCCGGTCCGGGTGCTGCGGCCACCGCGCCCCTACGACCTGCTGGCGCTGGAGATCTACCAGGTCAGGCCCGCGTCCCAGCCGCACCTGTCGTCCCAGCTGCAGACGCCCGGCGAGCCCGGCGAGCCCGGCGCACCGGTCGAGCGCGCGCACGGGGACCGCACCTGCCCGGCCTGCGGCTACCGGCCCACGCCGGAGGACGACTTCTGCGCCGACTGCGGCACCCCGCTGCCGGACGTGGCCGCATGACGAACCCGCCCGCGCCGGCGCGATCCCGGGCCTTCCGGCGCCTCGTCCTGCTGCGGTGGGCGCTGGTGGCCGCGACCGTGCTCGCGGTCGCCGCCTCGGTCACCGCGCTGGCGGTGGCGCACACCGACGCCGCCGCGGTCCGGGCCGGCACCGGCGCGGCGGTCCGCGGCGTGGCGGCGGCCCGGACCTCGCTGATCGCGGCGCACACGGCCGCGCTGCGCAGCTTCGCCAGCGGCGCGGCCGCGATCGCCGGGCCCGGCGTGACCTACCAGAACGAGATAGCGGTGGCCAGCCGGCAGCTCGGCGACGTGGCCGAGACCAGCGCCGGCGGTGAGGCCGTGCAGATCGTGCAGGGCCTGGTCGTCACCTACATGGGGATGATCGAGCAGGCGCACGTGTACGTGAACGCGAACCCGCGCGACCCGCTCGCGGTCGCCTACTGCCAATACGCCGGCAACCTGCTGCACGGCGAGATCCTGGTCCAGCTGGACGCGCTCGCGGTCGCGGAGTGGGAGCGGATGCAGGGCCTCGCCACGGTCGAGCGCCTGGCCGACGACCCGATCGGGCCGGACGGCCCGGCCGGTGGCGCGGACCCGCGGTGGGTGGCCGTGCACGCGTTCTGGGTGCTGAGCGTCCTGCTGCTGTTCGGGCTGCTCGCGTACACCCAGGTACTGATCTCCCGCCGGTTCCGGCGGACGCTGAGCCTGCCGCTGCTGCTGGCGACCGGGCTGGCCGTCGCGATCGGAGTGTCCGCCGGCCTGTCGCTGCGTGCCGACGGCAGCATCGACGAGGCGCACCGCGCGCTCGGCACGCTGGTCGCCGGCCGGCACGCCACCGACGACGCCCGGCAGAGCGACGGCTGCGCGGCGATCGCCGAGTTCAGCACCCGGCTCGCGGCCGGGGACCCGCAGGTGAGCGGCTGCCCGGCGACGGCCGCGGACGCACCCGACGCGGCGTCGCTCACCGCCGCCGCTTCCCGGGTGGAGACCGCCACGGTCGCGGCCGAGCGGACCGGCAGCATCGAGCTCATCGTGCTGCTCGGCGCGCTCACGATTTTGATGATCATGACTGGGATGCGCCACCGGATCGAGGAATACAGGTATCGCCCACGATGAGAAGACAAGCGCTCACCCGTACCCTCGCGGCGGTCTTGATCTGTGTCTCGGCCGTGCCGGCCGGCTGTGCCGGACCGCGGGACGCCGACCGGGCCATCGTCGTGCTCGGACCGTGGCTCGACAACGGCGCGCCGGGCGAGGACGACGAACGGGACCCGTTCCGGCGACTGCTCGACCGCTACGAGGAGGACCACGACGTCACGATCGATTACGAGGGTACGCGGGCCATCGGCCAGGCCGTGCGCTCGGCCGTGCAGAACGGCACACCGCCGGACATCGTGATCATGCCGAACGTCGGTGACCTGGCCTACTACGCACGCGAGGGCATCTCGGAACCGCTCGGCACGCCGGACGGCGCGAACGCGCCCGCGCTCACGCCCGGCGGGCTCGCGATCGACAACCGCGCCCTGTGGCACCGCTCCGCCGACGGCGACACCCGGGCGTACGCGGTGATGCTCAAGACCGACCTGAAGAGCGCCGTCTGGTACCGGCCCGCCGACCTCGCCGGCCAGGACATCCCGCGGACCTGGCCCGACTTCCTCGCGCTCACCGCCACGCTGGCCACGCCCGGCCGCGCACCGCTCTGCCTCGGCATGAGCGCGCCGTCCGCCCCGGGCTGGCCGGGCACCGACTGGGTCGAGGACCTGCTGCTGCACCAGGCCGGCCCGGACGTCTACCAGCGGTGGGTGTCCGGCGAACTGCCGTGGGCGACGGGCGAGGTGGCCGCGGCCTGGAACACCTGGACCGACCTGCTGCGCAGCAGACCGGTGGCGGCCTCACAGCCCCGCCGCGCGCTGCTCACCGGCTTCGGTGACGCCGGCGACGCGCTCATGCGCGGCGAATGCGCACTGTTCCACCAGGGCTCGTTCATCGCCGGCACCTACGACCGATTCCCGGCCGGCGACGACACCGCCCGACCCGGAGCCGACTACGCGTTCTTCCCGACACCGGCGGCCACGACCGGAACCGGGAAGGACGCCAGCGAGGTCAGCGCCGACTTCGCCGCGCTGCTCACCGACAGCCCCGCCGCGGCGTCGCTGCTGCGCTACCTGCACAGCTCCCATGCCCGCGACCTGTGGGTCACCGAGAGCAGCGGCGCGATCTTCGGGCCGGACGTCGACCCCGCGCACGCACGCTACGACGCGGTCGGCCGCGCCGTCGCCACCGAACTCCGCGACGGCGGCCGCCTCTGCCTCGACGCCTCCGACGCCATGCCGGCCGCGCTGTCCGGCGCGTTCCACCAGGCCGTCCTGGAACAGGTCGCCGACCCGGCCCGCGAGCCCGAACCGCTGCTGCGCGAACTCGACACGCTGTCCGCCACCGACGCCGTCGCCGCCGACCGGCTGCGCCTGACCTGCACCGACTGAGAGGTCCGCATGACCCAGCTGCTGCGTTTCCCCACCGCCGACGGCCAGGTGGTGGTCGAGGTCTCCGAGACCGAACCGGGGGTACGCCCGGCGGGCCGCACCTCCGGCACGGTCACCGACGTCGGCCGCCGCTTCGAGGACGCGCTGGCCGAGGTCCGTGACGCGGCCGCCAGCGCGCTCGACGTCTTCCGCGACGGCCGCCTCAACCCCGACGAGGTGACGATCACCTTCGGCGTCCGCCTCAACGCCGAGGCCGGCGCCGTGATCGCCAAGACCACGGTCGAGGGCCACCTCACCGTCCAACTCCGCTGGGGCGCCACCGACACCAAACCCGAATGACCCCCGGCGAACCCACTACCCAGCCGCGATCTCCTCGATGAGGGCCAGTTCCGATACGCCCGCCCCGGTCTCGAACAGCCGGTGGGTCTCCGGGGTGTTCGCGGTCTGGTAGACGTAGCGGTAGATCTTGAGGGTCGGCTGGCCGGTGCGGTCACGCCACAGCCGGGCCAGCGGCACCTTCGACGCCGGCGGCAGCGACTCGTCGTAGCGCAGCGCGCCGGGCCAGGCGTAGAACACGCCCAGGTAGGCGTCGCGGGTCGCGGTCAGCCCGATCACCTCGTTGTGGCCGGTGACCAGGGCATTGGCGCTCTTGGCGGTGTTCTGCAGCAGCACCATCTGGTCGAGCGCGGCGCCGACCTCCGCCTGCGTCAGGTCGCTGTCCGCGGCGACGGTCGGGTTCGGGCCGGCGGTCCCGGTCTGCCCGTCCTCCCCGTAGATCGCCAGCTTGCGGGCCTTGCCGTCGAGTTCGTGCAGCACGTGGCCGTGGATCTTGGTCCAGTCGAGCAGGAAGCCGAACTGGCGGCCGCTGAACGGCATCAGTGACGTGTCGGACCGAATGTAGGAGTACTTCTCCGAGTTGTACTGCCGTGCCTTCAGCGTGGCGCGGGGCGTGCCCACGGCCGGGATCTCGGGATCGATGTAGCTCTTCAGCTCCGCGAACTGCGCGAGCGGGTCGGCGCCGCTCTCCTGCCGGGCGACGGCCCGCAGGAGCAGGCCGCCCCCGTGGCGCTCCGCGGACGTCCTGCCGAACTGCGCGATGACGGCGTCGCCCTCGGGCTGGGACGCGCCCGGCTTCGCGACCTCCACCGGTTTCGGTGTGGCGCCCTCGACGGCCGCGGCGATCCGGTCCATCAGCGCCGACATGGTGCTGCCGGCCTCGGCCTCCTCGACCACGGTCATGGCGGCCTGCCGTGCCCGGCTGGTGAGGGTCAGGTCCTCCCGCAGCTTCGTGCGGGTCGCATCCTTCCACTTGCCGAGGGCTATCACGTTCATCGTCTTCTCGGTCGCCGTTGTGGTCATCCGCCGTCTCCCTCGCTCGGCCGCGCCTCCGTCGGACGCGGCACGGAACAGGACGTGGGCCGGCCGGCGTTTGATACCGGCCTGCCCGTCCGGCATGCGGCAACAGCCGCTCTCGGGCATCGACACGTCGGCATGAGCGCGGCATCTCCACCCGGCCCGGTCCGCTCCCGACGACGGCGGATAAACCGGTGTCGCCGAATGCTTCCGGACGGTACGACTGATCGATGTCCTTTCTCGCGTTGTTCGCCGCCGTTCTGCTGCTCGGCGTCGCGGACTCGATGATCAACTCCTATATCGTGCTGTTCGGTGCGGACGAGGTCGGCCTGACACCGTTGCAGATCGGCGTGTGGTCGTCGGTGTTCGCCGTCGCCGGCATGGCCGTCAGCTGGTGGCTGGGCCGGCGGTTCGATCATCGGCCGGCCCGCGTCTACGCGATCACGGTGATCCTGATCGGCGCCGCCGGATACGTGCTGCTGCCCCGGGTGTCGAGCTTCCCGGTACTGCTGGTGATGGCCGCGACCGTGCTCGGCGCGATGGGCGCGGCGTTCCCGCAGCTGTTCGCGCTCGCCCGCGCCGTTCTCGGCGAGGGCGCGGCCGGGCAGCGCTCCGCGCCACTGCTGCGCACCGCCTGGTCTCTCGCCTGGGCCGGCGGGCCTCTGCTCGGCGCGCTGATGCTGTCCTGGGGCGGCTACCGCGCTCTGATGTGGACGGCCGCCGCGGTGTTCCTCGCCAGCGCGCTGATCGTGCTCACCGTGCCGCCGCCCGGGCCGGTCACGGTGACGGGCGCGTCCCCGGGCGGCACGCCGGTCCTGGTCACCGCGGCCGTCACGCTGTTCTTCACCGCGATGTTCGCCGGCAGTCTGGCACTGCCGCTGTTCGTCACCCGCGCGCTGGACCAGGGCCCGGCCTCGGTCGGCGTGCTGTTCAGCGTGTGCGCCGCCGTCGAGGTGGTCGCCACGCTCGGCCTGACCGCCATCCCCGAACGGTTCAGCCAGCGACTGCTGATCCTCGGCGGGTTCGGCGCGTTCACCTGCTACTTCGCGGTGACCGTGGTGTCCACCGGCATGCCGATGCTGATCGCCGGGCAGGTCCTCCGCGGCGTCGGCATCGCCGTCGTCGGCGCGGCCGGCATCCGCTACTTCCAGGACCTCCTCGCACCGGCCACCGGGCGCGCCACCACCCTGTTCTCCAACGCGACCGCGGCCGGCCTGCTGGTCTCCGGCGTCCTGGCCGGCGTGACGGTCGAGCAGTTCGGATACCGCACCACGCTGCTGCTCTGCGGCGTGACGGCGGCACTCGGCGGTGTCCTCTTCGCCCTCGGCTCGGGCGGCACGCACCGGTTCCGGCGAACGGCCGCACACAGTGGACGACCGCCCGACGCGCGCGGGCCGAGCCGAACGGCGCGCGTTCTCCTCCGCGGTCCCCGCCCGGCCGGGAACGGGTCGCGTGACGAGCGGAAATCCGTTCAATGACAAACGCGGGGGTACGCCGTGGCGGTGCTCCACGAGAATCAGCACGCCCTGTGCCATTCACTCGACCGTCCACAGCTCCGCGCGCTGGTGCCGGCGACCACCAGCACCCTGGCGGCCGGGTCGCGCACCGCGATCGCATGGATGGAACCGAGGCTCTCGGACTTCAACTCGGGCGGGTCCCCGGCCGGGCGACGCCTCGGTGCTGCCCGCGATCAACTCGCTGCTGAATCTGCTGCCCGTGAGCGTGCGCACGCACGTTGTCTGTGCCCGCACCGCGGACACCGAGCCCGAGGCGGGCCTCTGACACCGGAGTCGTGCGGCGCTGCCGTGACGGTCAGTTGCTGATCGCGGGTGCGGCGTGGTGGAACCGGTCGTCGGTCAGTTGCGCGGCGGTGAAGGCGGCGATGTCGGCGCGGGTGACGGCCATGCCGATCCGGTCGGTGCCGAAGAAGCCGTACCGTTTGACGCCCTTCTTCGGGCCGTCCGTGGGAGCGCTGAAGCGGACGATGGTCCAGTCCAGGCCGGCCGCCGTGATGAGGCCGGTCATGCCGAGTAGTTCCCGGTAGGCGCGGGGCAGCATGGTGCGGCCCATGAACCCGACGTGGGGTAGATCAACGAGCGGAGTTGATCTACCCCACGTACCACTCAATGATCCTTTTGGCCGATCTTAGCCTGGATTGCCAGAAAAGCTCCGCCCGATGACGGTGACGCCGGAAGGGCTGTGAATCCGTCGGGGAGACGCCGGGTGCGGGGTGGTGCCGCCCTGATACACCGGGATCATGGGATCTGCGGAGTTCGACCCGGCGCGGGCAGTGGAGGCGCAGCTCGTGGCGGCGCTGCGTGTGCAGATGGACAATCTCATGCGGTACGAGCAGTGGATTCCGGACGCGCCCGTGTCCGCCGTGTCCCTGGTGGACAGGTACCGGGTCCTCGCCGCCGGCGATCCCGCCTACCGGCCGGATCTGGCCGGGCTGCTGACCA
Source organism: Catenuloplanes nepalensis (assembly GCF_030811575.1). Classification (GTDB taxonomy): domain Bacteria; phylum Actinomycetota; class Actinomycetes; order Mycobacteriales; family Micromonosporaceae; genus Catenuloplanes; species Catenuloplanes nepalensis. Next base: position 3,202,714 of record NZ_JAUSRA010000001.1, read on the forward strand.
CCGCCTCACGGCACCTGGGCAGCGTGGGCCGGGAGACCGAGGCGCTGCCGCCGGCCGAGGAGTCGGTGGCCCTGCACCGCGAACTCGGTGACGAGCCGGGCCTGGCCACCGCGCTGGACAACCTCGCGTTCCGGCTGACCCGGTCCCGGAGGCCGGCCGAGGCCAGCACCGCGCTCGTCGAGGCGGTGGAGATCCGGCGGCGACTCGTGGCGGCCGACCCGGACCGGTACCGGGCGGCGCTGGCACGCTCGCTGTTCGGCTTCGCGGCCGCCGACCCGCACGGATCCGCGTACCACGAGGGTCTGGTGCTCCTCCGGGAGTCCGGCGACTCGGACCCGGGCGGCGTCGCGAAGGCGCTGATGGCGCTGGACGTCCTGCGGGCCGGGCAGTCCGGCCTGGACCATGACCGGGTGCAGGCCCACGTGCTGCTCGGTGAGCAGGCCTCCGGCCCGCTGGAGAGCGCCGAGGATCGGGCCGGTTTCGTCCGGAACCTGCGGGTCGTCAGCCTGGCGCTGGCGCAGGCGGGCTCGGGCGAGGCGGCCGAGGTCGGGTTCGGCCTGGTCCTGGCCGTGGGCCGCCCACTGCTCGCCGACCCGGCACACGCGGAGGACATCGTCTTCTCCGTCGCGCGGATCGCCGGGGCACGCGATCGGGCGGCCACGGTGGCGCTGTGGGAGGAGACGATCGCCTGGCTGCGCACCACCACGGGCACCGAAGCGGCGCTCGCCGACGCGCTGGCCCGCCTCGCCCAGACCTTCAACGGCCTGGCACGGTACGCGGAGGCGCTGCCCCCGGCCCAGGAGTCGGTGTCGCTGCGCGAGCATCTCGGACGGGCGGATCTGGCCCTGTCGCTGAGCACGCTGGCGACCGCGCTCGCCCACCTCGACCGCCCCGCCGAGGCGATCGCCGCGTCCGGCCGTTCGGTCCTGCTGTCCCGGCACGAGGTCCGCGACGATCCGGGGCTGCTCGGCGCGGCGCTGGCCGACGCGTCCGCGACCCTGGCGCGGGCCGGCCGCCCGAAGGAGGCGCTTGAGTCGGCCAAGGAGTCACTCCAGCTGTACCAGGCGCTGAACGTCCAGACCCGCGGCGCGTACCGGCAGGACGTGATCTTCAGCCTCCGCGACGTCGCCACCCGCTACGCCGAGCAGGGCAAGAACTTCCGGGCCCGGATGTTCGCCGCCCAGGCGGACGCGCTCGAGCGCTCCTGACGTGGCCGCGGGCTTGCACGTGCCCCCGGCGCACGGTGCCGGATGGTGCGGCCGAGGACAGCCGGACGGTCTCGGCTGCGTCCCGGCCGTGACCCGGGTCAGCGCAGCCAGGCGTTGCCGGGCAGGTCGCGCAGCTTCGTCAGGTCGAGCGTCGGCGTGATGTCCGATGCGGGGGCGAGGCCGAAGTGCTCGACGGACTTCCGTACCCATTCCGCGGAGTCGATGTTCATCGGGCCGGAGACCCACAGCGCGTACGGCAGGTTGACGAACCGTTCCTCCTTGACCGCGCGCAGGTTCCTCGACGCCGGGTTGGCCTTCAGCACGTCCACCTTCTGCTGGTAGGTCTGCCCGGAGTAGTCGACGAAGAAGATGACGTCCGGGTCGGATGCGGCGAGGCGCTCCCAGCCGACCTCGGTCCAGGTGTCCTCGACGTCCGCGGTGGCGTTGGTGACGCCGGCCGCGTCGAAGACGGCCTGCGGGCCGCCGAACGATCCGGAGGTGAAGATCGCGTCGGTGCCGGAGTCGAACAGGAACGCGGTCGGCGTCTCCGCGGCCTTCGGGGCCGCGGCCAGCGCCGCGCGACGCGTCTCGATGTCGGTGACGACCGCGTCCGCGGCCGGCCGGTGACCGGTCAGCTCGCCGATGTTGCGCAGGTCGGTGGTGAGCGCGGTCCAGGCGTCCATCGTGCCGCGCGCGCCGTCGTCCTGCTTGCAGGTCTCGCTCAGCAGGTACGTCTTGATGCCGTGCGTCGTCAGGTCCTCGGGCATCAGGTTGCGCGACTCGCTGAACCCGTAGCCGTACCCGGCGAACATCATCTCCGGGTCGACCGCCAGCACGTTCTCCAGCGTCGGGTACTGGTCACCGACCACGGTCAACTCGTCGACCCGCGCGTCCGGGTAGGCGAGCCGCAGCACGTCCCGGTCGCGGTCCACGCCGGTCACGGCGACCAGCTGGTCGCGGGCGCCGGCGGCCAGCACGATCGAGATGATCCCGCCGTCGTACGCGTACAGCCGGGTGACCGGGCCGTCGACGCTGACGTCCTGCCCGCAGTTCCGCACCGTGATCGCGCCGGCGGCATCGGTGGCCGCGTTCTCGGCGGCACACGCGGACAGACCGAGGACAAGGGCGACACCCAAGGCGACGCGGGTACGTGTGGTCATGCCGGTGATCGGTCCTCTCGGGGATGGATGAGCAGGTGAAGCTGCGGCCGCTGCGGGTGGGGCACCTGCACGGATCCGACGCCGAAGTGCGACTCCACGTGCGCGGCGCTGAGCACCTCGCCGGGGGGCCCGAACGCGACGATCCCGGCCGGTCCGGTGTTGTCGTCCCGCCAGCCGACGACCGCCAGCAGGTCGAAGAAGCGCAGCGCCAGATCGAGGTCGTGCACCGTCGCCACCAGGGTCTGAGCCTGTGCGGCGAAGACCTCCAGGAGGTTGAGCTGCCAGGCGACGTCGAGGTGGTTCGTCGGCTCGTCGAGCAGCATCACCGGGCACCGCTGCACCAACCCACGCGCGAGTACGGCCCGGCGCCGTTCGCCACCGGACAGCTGATCGCAGGCGGTGTCGATCCGGCCGGCCAGCCCGACCGCGTCCAGCGCGCCGCGCACCAGCTCGTACTCGGCGCGGCCACCGCGCGCCCACGGCCGGGTCTGCGGCACCCGGCCGAGCGCGACCATCTCGCCGACCCGCAGCTCCGCGGTGACCACGTCCTCCTGGGGCACGAACGCCAGCCGCCGGGCGCGCTCGCGGGCGGGGAGCCGGCGCAGGTCGGCGAGCCCGCCACGGCCGTCCGCGATCAGCGCCGTCCCTTCGCTGGGCCGCAGCACGCCGGCCAGCACCCGCAGCAGCGTCGTCTTGCCGGCGCCGTTCACCCCGACGATCCCCAGGCGCGCGCCGTCCGGCACCTCGAGGTCGACGTCGCGGAGCACGGTCCGGCCGCCCAGCCGGGCGGAGACGCCGTCCAGGCGCAGCGCGGTCATCGCTCACCGCCGAACCGGTACTGCACCCGGCCCATCAGCAGCAGGAACAGGGGAGCGCCGAGCACACCGGTGACCACGCCCAGCGGGATCTCCTGCGGGCGCACCGCCACCCGGGCGAGCACGTCCACCCAGACCAGGAAGACCGCACCGGCCACGGCCGCGACCGGCAGGACGACCCGGTGCCGGGCGCCGACGACCAGCCGGGCCGCGTGCGGGATGATCAGCCCGACGAAGCCGACACCGCCGCTGACCGCGACCAGCACGCCGACGAGCACGGACAGCCCCACGAACAGCGTGGTGCGCAGGCCGGCCACGTCGACGCCGAGCGCGGCCGCGGTCTCCGGCCCGGCCGCGAGCGCGTCCAGCCAGCGGTGCACGGCCAGCATCCCGGCCGCGGCGACTCCGACGAGCGCCGCGGGGATCCAGAGCTTCTCCCAGGTGGCCCCGCCGACGCTGCCCAGCATCCAGAACATCACCGAGTTCGCCGCGCGCGCGTCGTCGCTGAGGAACACCAGCAGCGAGGCGATCGCGGACAGCCCGGAGGAGAGCACCACGCCGGACAGCACCAGCCGCAACGGCGTCAGGCCGCCCTGCGCCGTGGCGATCGCGAAGATCAGCACGGCCGAGCCGACCGCGCCCAGCAGCGCCCCGGCCGACACGGCGTGGACGCCGAACCCGGCGAGCGCACCGGTGGTGATCGCGGCCGTGGCACCGACCGACGCGCCCGAGCTGATGCCGAGCAGATACGGATCGGCCAGCGGGTTGCGGACCAGCGTCTGCATCCCGGCACCGGCGATCGCCAGCCCCGCTCCCACCACCACCGCCATGAGCGCCCGCGGAAGGCGCAGCTCCCACACGATGACGTCCCAGCGGCCCGGCGCCACACCACCGAGCCGGTCGGTGACCGCCGCGACGACCTCGGCCACCGGGATGCTCTCCGACCCGAACGCCAGCGAGCCGACCACGCTGAGCACCGCCACGACGGCCAGCGCGAGCACGAGCGGCCAGAACGGCAGCCGGCGCTTCACGCGGTCGCTCCGCGTCCGGCGCTGACGCGACGATCACGGACGACGGTCGGCAGCGGGTCCACAGCGGGGGGCCTCTCGGGTCTTGAGACCCTGATCGCGAGAGCCCACGGACAGCACGTGAGCCGACAGGTCTTCGGACTCGGGTTCCACCGGCGGCTCGGCCTTCCCAGGAAGAATCTCCCAGTGGCGTGTTCGTGCCGCCGTCGCCCTTACCGCTGCGCGCCAGTCCCGGATTCCCACCGGAGTTCCCTGGCATCCATAGGATGCGGTCGACTCGCGCCGGACACTAGCACGCCCCCGTCCGCGCCCGGACATCGGCCGCACCGGCGACCCGCGCCGTCCCGGTCGCCGGAGGCGGAGGTCCGGCTGGATCCGGCGGGTCAGCAGATGTCGGCGGGGGAGCGGGCGGTGTCGGCGGCCGGGGCGGTGCCGGTGGGTGGCAGGGCGGGGAGGGTGAAGTGGAAGCGGCTGCCGCCTCCGGTGTTGGGGGTGACGGCGATGGTGCCGCCGTGGCGGGTGACGATGCGGTGGCAGATGGCCAGGCCGAGCCCGGTGCCGGGGTAGCCCTCGCTGCCGCTGGCCCGGGTGAACGCGGCGAAGACGCTCTCGTGCTGGCTGTCCGGGATGCCGATGCCGTGGTCGGCGACGTCGATGCGCCAGGAGCCGTCGCCGAGCTGCCGGGAGCTGATCTCGATGTGCGCGGCGCGCCCGTACCGTGTGTATTTGATGGCGTTTCCGATTAGATTGTCCAGAAGCTGGCGGAGCATGCCGGGATCGCCGTGGACGGTGGGCAGCGGCCCGATCTCGATGTAGGGGCGGTCACCGGCGATGGGGGCGAGGCGTTCGGTGACGATGTCGGCGACCAGCGCGCCGAGGTCGACCGGGCTGCGGTGGACCGTGCTGCTGTCGGCGGTGGCGTAGGAGAGCAGGTCGTCGATGAGGACCCGCATCCGGGCCGCGCCGGTGCGGATCCGGCCGAGCAGTCCCCGCTGGTCGGCGTCGAGCACGTCGGCGGTCTCGTCCGCGAGGACGTCCGCGTACGCGGTGATCGTCGACAGCGGGCTGCGCAGGTCGTGTGCGACCACGCCGGCGAACCCGCGTAGTTCGCCGGTCCGCTGCCGTAGCTCGGCCTCGACCCGCTCGCGGCGGATGATGTCCTCCTGCAGGGCGGCGGTGGCCTCGTCGACCTTGCGCAGGATCCGGGCCCGGGAGGCCAGGACCAGGCCGACCAGCGCGGTGAGCAGCGCCGTCACCACCGTGCCGACCGCGATCGCGGCGTCGTCCAGGCGGGTCTGGGTGCTGTCGAGCAGCCGGTCCGTGGCCGTGACCATCAGCCGCCAGGTACGCGCCGGGACGTCGACGTCCACGGTCCGGGCCGCGGGCCGGTGCGGCCGGCCGGAATCCCACGACGCGACCGGGGCGGGCGGGCTGACCGAGGTGTCGGTGAGCGTGACCGCGGCGGCCCGCCCGGCGACGTCACCGATGGTGTCGGTGAGGAAATCCCCGGCCCGCATGGCGAGGATGAGGAACCCGCGCAGCCGGCCGGCGTCCGCGCTGCCCGCGGGCGCCCACACGCCGGCGGCGAAGACGAACGCCTGCTGCTGCAGCCGCACCGGCAGATCCCGGTCCTTGAGCAGGACGTAGCTGCTGCTGACGGTGATCTCGCGGCTCTGCCGGGCCAGCGCGATCGCGCCGGCGGCCTGGGCGCTGCCGGTGAGGTCCCGGCCCAGGTGTGGCCGGGTGCCGTCCAGCGTCCGCGACAGCACCACGAACAGGTGCTCGCTCCGGCCGGCGGTCGGCTGCAGGGTCAGGCCCGGGCCGGTGCGGGCGCGCCACTGCTCCTGCAACGGCGCGACCTGCGCGGCGCCGGCCGGGACGACGAACGCGACGCCGCTGGCACCGGGCAGCCGGGTGCCGTCCAGCGGGGCGGTGATCGTGGCGAAGTCCTCCGCCCGCAGATCCTGCTGCGCGGCGGCGGCCGCGGCCAGATCCTGCAACGCCAGCGTGTACTGCCGCAGATATCCCTCGACCGCGCCGGTGACACCCCTGGTGTGCTCGTCCAGCGCCTGCGCGGCACGGTCCTGCTCGATGCTGCGCAGCGCCCACACGGCCAGCCCGGTCCCGGTCCCGCCCAGCAGCACCACCAGCGCCAGCACCGCCGGCGCACGCCGCCCGATCGACAACCGCGGCCACGACGGGGCGATGATCTCCCGCAAGCGCCTCACAGTAGAACGGTAGAAGACGAGCAGCGGCCCCGGAACCGGATCGGTCCCACGGGCCCGCCGGTGTGCGCCGAGTGTGCCCGTCCATCCATTCCCGTCCCGAATCTTCCGGCTCCGGCCGTCGCACGCGATGCCGTCGCACGCGATGCCGTCGCACGCGATGCCGTCGCACGCGATGCCGTCGCACGCGATGCCGTCGCACGCGATGCCGTCGCACGCGATGCCGTCGCACGCGATGCCGCCGCGCACGGTGCCGTCGCGCGACCGGCCGGTGCCAGGGAACGACGCGGAGGTCCGCAAGTGGCCATCTGCGCCCGGACGCGGCGCCGTGCCGGTCGTTTCGGTCGCCTGCGACTCCGTTGCCCATTCGGCATCGGAAGCCGCGAGCCCTGCCCGGAGACCGGAAGCATCAGCCCGAAATTTCGTATTATTTCCGCCATAGCTCGGACAGCGTCGAACGGAAGCCGGCATGAGTGGTCGTGCTGTCGCGACCACTCATGCCCGAAGGATCATTGACCGACACGAAAGAGAGGTCAACTTCGATATTCGACCTCTCTTTCGTGTCGGTCAATGATCCTTCGCCGCGAGCCACCGCCGAATGGGCAACGGAGTCGCCTGCGTCCGCACACCATCAACCGCCGCAGACGCCCATGCTTCGGCTACAGGACCTTCACCATGTGTACGCTGTTTGGATCCTCCGGGTAGTCGGCGAACGGCGTGCAGCGGGTGAACCCGTGCTTCGTGTAGAGCGCGCGGGCCGGCGCGAAATGGTCGTCCGCGCCGGTCTCCAGGTAGAGCCGGGTGAGTCCGTGCCGGCCGGCCTCCGCGAGGACGTGCCGGAGGAGGGCCGACGCCACGCCGCGCCGCTTCGCGGTCCGGGCCGTGCGCATCGACTTGAGTTCACCGCTCGTGTCGTCCAGCCGCTTGAGCGCGCCGCACCCGACGAGTTCGTCCCCGTCGTAGACCGACCAGAACGTCACCTCGGGCCGGCGCAGACCGTCGAGATCGAGCGCGTGTTTGCTCTCCGGCGGGCTGACCGCGCGCATCTCGTCCAGGTGCTCCTCCAGGAACGCCTTGATCTCCGGCCCGGACAACTCGTCCACGACGATTCTCATGGCGCGATGGTAGGTCTGCGCAGGTGACCGCCTGCATGGCGGACCGGTCGATCGCGGCGGATCTCGCCCGGCCCGTGGCCGCAGCGGTCGTCGGCGGCGACGGCGGACTGCCAGGCGACCGACCGCGGCGGCCGGGATCGCCTCGATCACCGAGTCGAGGCCGAAGCCGATCAGCGCGGTCGAGCCGGCGCCGATCGCCATCACGGCCTCGGAGGCTGTGTGGGGCCGATCGCTTGACGATAAACGCTAATCCGATTAGCCTTTTGGCTACATCGATTAGCTAAGAAGACGGCGGGGCCTATATAGTGAGTGAACGTCGAAGTGCCGGTGGCAGGCCGCCGGGGCATGACCTGGTCAGGGGTGGCCTGCGATTCCTGGCCGAGATCGTCGCCTGGGTGGCGGTGCCCTGGGCGCTGTGGCCGCACTCGGCCGTGCTGGCGATCGGTGCGCTGGTGTTGCTGATCGTGCCGTCCGCGATCTTCAGCACCCCCGGTGACCGCCCGGGAGGTGACACGCCGGTGGCGGTGCCGGGGATCGTCACCATTCTCCTGCTGCTGGTGCAGCTCGTCGCCGCGACCGTGTCGGCGTGGGTGCTGTGGCCGGTGTGGATCGCCGCCGTGGTGACCGCGCTGTGCCTGGTCGTGGTCGTCACCGAGCAGCCGCGGTGGCGCGCCCTCACCGGCCGGTGAGGGCGTCCGGCGGGCCCGTGCGGACCCTGCCGGACGTGCGGGCCCGTGCGGACCCTGCCGGACGTGCGGCTCAGCTACCCGCCGGTGCCGGGGAGACCGGGGTTTCCGGGCGGTCGCGGCGGACCGTGCCCAGGATCGCGTCGATGGCGATGAACGCCGCGAGGGGGATGCCGAACAGCGGAAGCGCCCAGCCGATCGCGAAGATGACCAGGATGCCGGCGATGATCGCCCAGGCGGGGACGGTGCGCCAGTCGACGCGGGGCGGGAGCGTGCCGACCGGGGCGCGGCGGTCGGCGCGGGTGGGACGGCGCTGCCACCACATCCGGTAGCCCCAGAAGATCACGCAGAGCAGCCCGAGCGCGAGCGCGGCCAGGAGGATCTGGTTGACGACGCCGAACAGCAGTCCCATGTGGGCGTTGATGCCCCAGTTGGTGAGCTTGGCCGTGAACGGCCAGTCGGCGAGGTTCACCCGGTCGGTGACCGTGCCGGTGGAGACGTCCACGGCGACGCTGTCCAGCCGCTCCGGGAACTGGTTGTCGATCTGGGAGACCTTCCACGCGGTCTCCGCGTCGGCCGGCGGGACGATCGAGACCGGCCCGTCCAGGCCGCTGTCCCGGGCGACCGTGACCGCGGTGTCGATGCCGTCCGGGTCGCCGGTGGTGACCGGGGCCGCGCCGCCACCGTGATGCGCGCCGGGAGAAGCGGCCGGGGCGCCGGTGAGCGCGGTGGAGACGTACGGTGTGCCGCCCTTGATCTGGTCGATGACCAGCCCGAAGTTCGCGCCGGCGTAGTTCGACCAGGTCAGCCCGGTCGCGGACAGGCCGAGCAGGCCGACGAGCAGCCAGGCGCCGACCGCGCCGTGCCAGCCCCGGGTGCGCCGCACGCCCTTCTTCGCCGACAGTTCCGGGGCGAAGAGCTTGCGGACCGCGCGGCGGCGGCGCCACCAGAGCACGATCCCGCCGAGCGCGATCACCCACAGCCAGCTCGCGGCCAGTTCGGAGTAGAGGCCGCCGATCGCGCCGAGGTGCAGGTCGCGGTGCAGCACGTCCAGCCACGCCTGCAGCGGCGTCCAGCCGAACTGGGTGGTCAGCTGCCCGGTGACCTCGCCGGTGTACGGGTCGACGTAGACCGTGTGCACCTTCTCGGCCGCGACCAGATCCGGCACCGAGAAGTCGACGTGCGTCGTCCACTCGCCGCCCTTGACCCGTACCCCCGTGATCGTGCCCTCGGGGTGTGTCGCGCGCGCGGCCGCGACCTGTTGTGAGACCGGGACGGTGGTGTCAGCGGCCTGATCGACGAGCAGCTCCTGGCCGTAGATGATCCGGTCGAGCGTCGGCGTCGACACGAACAGCAGGCCGGTGACGGCCGAGACGACCAGGAACGGCGCGATCAGGATCCCGGCGTAGAAGTGCAGGCGCAGCACCAGCGCGCCGAACACGGATCCGGAGCCGTTGACGCGGCGGGGTGCGGTCGTCGCGGCCGGCGTGGGCGTGGCGACTTCAGGGGTGACGGACATCGGCGCTTCCTCGTCTCGGCGTCGGCGGAGCCCCGCATCACATGGCGGTCTCCGCCGCTGTAGTCGGACCGCGCCCCCGTCCGGTTCCCGGCGAGTTCCACAGAATCAAGAACCACGATCACCGGGGGTACGGCCGGGAGCGCGCCCCGGCCGTACCCCCGATGTGGACCGGATCGTCCCTCCAGGAGGGTGAGCGGCAGCTCGGTGATCCCGGCCGGATGCTCCTCGTGATCCGGCGTGGCCCGCGCGTGCGGGACACCCCGCTGCGGCAGACCCGGCACCGGCACGCCTGCTGCACGCGGCCGGTATCACCGAGCCGGTCACGCCGGCCTGTTCGCCGGCGGTCACCGCGGAGCGGACGGCATCAGGAGCAGCAGCCGCCGGCCTGCTCGCCGGTCTCGGCGCCGACGGTGATCAGGGTCAGTGGCGCGGACAGCAGCCCGCCGCCGATCCCGGTGGCAAGGCCCCGGCCGGCCGCGGTCGGCGCCGGCTCGGCGGCGGGTGCCCCGCAGCACCCGCCGCCGGAGGCGATGGTGTCACCGACGACCGGGTTGCTGTTGCACACGCCGGTCTCGGGCAGATCCAGCTGCACGTCACGCGCCGCGTCCCAGTCTCCCGCCAGGGCGGCGACGACGGAGCGGGCCTGCTCGTAGCCGGTGGCGAGCAGGAACGTCGGCGCCCGCCCGTAGCTCTTCACGCCGATGGCGAGGTAGTTGACCTCGGGGTGGGTGAGTTCGTCGACGCCGTGCGGCGGGACGGTGCCGCAGGAGTGCTCGTTCGGGTCGATCAGCGGCGCCAGCGCCCGAGTGGACCCCATGATCGGGTCGAGGTCGAGGCGCAGCTCGGAGACGAACGAGTGGTCCGGGCGGAACCCGGTCGCACCGACGATCCGGTCCACGGTCACGGTCCGGGCGCCGTCGGAGACGGTGACCTCGTCACCCGCCGCGCTGACGGACTGGACGGAGAAGCCGGTCAGCAGCGTGATGGCGCCGGACTCGACGTGCTCGCGCAGCCGGGAGCCGAGCGCGCCACGGGCGGGCAGCGCGTCGGCGTCCTCGCCACCGTAGGTGCGGGCCGGGCTGTTCGCGCGGATCGCCCAGGTGATGCGCGTGCCCGCGGCCTGCCCGGCGAGTTCGGCGAGGGACAGCAGCGTGTTGGCGGCAGAGTGACCCGCGCCGACGACCAGCGTGCGCTTGCCGGCGAACCGGGCGCGGTCGGCGCCGAGGACGTCGGGCAGCGCGTGGTCGATGAAGGCGGTCGCCTGCGTCTCGCCGTGGGCGGGGATGCCGGACGCGCCGAGGTGGTTCGAGGTCCGCCAGGTGCCGGTCGCGTCGATGACCGCGGACGCGAGGACGTCCTCGCCGGTGGCGAGCCGGACCAGGAACGGCACCGAGTCACGGCCGTCGGTGCGGACACGGTCCATGCCGAGTCGGGTCACGGCGGTCACCCGGGCGTCGTAGCGCACGTGCGGCTTGAGCGCGGGCAGGTCGGCGAGCGGCTGGAGGTAGCCGGCGGCGAGCTGCCCGCCGGTGGGCAGCTTCTCCGGGTCCGGTGCGATCCAGCCGGTCCCGTCGAGCAGCCGCTTCGCGGCGGCGTCGATGTTGAACCGCCACGGGGAGAACAGCCGCACGTGCGCCCACTGCCGCACGGCGGCGGCCGGGCCGTCGCCCGACTCCAGGACGAGGAACGGCAGGTCACGCTCGTGCAGGTGCGCGGCGGCGGCGAGGCCGACCGGCCCGGCGCCGATCACGACGACGGGCAGGCCCTGCGGGCTGGTACTCACAACGGATCTCCTTTGTCTCGATGTTTGTCGAATCAAGAGGGCGAACGATGCCCCGTGGTCCGTGGTCCGTGGTTTCGGGAGGGGTCAGATGACGGCGGGACTGCGGCGCTCGATGAGGACGACATCGCGCCAGACGCCGTGGTGGCGGCCGATGCGCTCCCGGACCCCGATCCGACGGAACCCGGCGGCGGCGTGCAGGGCGAGGCTCGCGGCGTTCTCCGGGAAGATCCCGGACTGGATGGTCCAGATCCCGGCGGTCTCGGTGGAGGCGATCAGCGCGTTGAGCAGCGTCCGGCCGACGCCCTGACCCCGGGCGGCCGCGGCAACGTAGACGGAGTGTTCCACGACGCCCCGGTAGACCGGCCGGGCTGATACGGCGGAGGTCGCCGCCCAGCCCAGCAGCGCGCCGCCGGCGTCGACGGCGACGTGCCGGTGATCGGGCAGCCGGCCGGCGTCGAACGCCTCCCAGTCCGGGGCGGTGGTCTCGAAACTGGCGTGGCCGCCGTCCAGGCCCTCCTGGTAGATCGCCAGGACTTCGGCGGCGTCGGCTGCCGCCATCGGGCGGATGACGTTGCCCATCAGCAGCAACCCGCCCCCGGCCCGCACTGCGCCGGCCTTCGCCTCCATGGCGCAGCACGGTGCCGCGGGAACCGGTGGCATGACATCGGCAGGCGCCGAGGTATCGCAGCACACGGCGTCGGCGCCTGGTAAGCCTCCGGTGGAGCCGCTGACGCGAGTGTGCGCGACCATCGCAGGTGCTCCTTCCGGGCGGAACGGCGCGATATGGCACCGTCTTGTCTTGACGTTGCTCGAATCAAAGGTTGCACGTTGATTCGAGGCCTGTCAACCTAGACGCATGTCGAATCAGTCCGTGGCGGTATCACCCGCTGGCTCTGGCCCCGGTGCCGTCGAGGGCGGGTGCTGCCCGCCGATCGCCCTGCAGCGCATACCCGCGGAGGCCGCCGCGGTGCTGGCGCCGGCGTTCAAGGCCTTGGGTGACCCGGTGCGGCTGCAGTTGATGTCGATGATCGCCTCGGCACCGGAAGGCGAGATCTGCGTCTGCGACCTCACCCCGGCCTTCGCGCTGTCCGGGCCGACGATCTCCCACCACCTGCGCACCCTGCGCGAAGCCGGCCTGGTCGACGCCGAGCGCCGCGGGACCTGGGTCTACTACCGGCCCCGCCTCGCCATGATCCGGCAGCTCGCCGGCCTGCTGGCCGCCGACTCCCCGGCGGCCGGATAGCGGGCTCGAGGCGTCGAATGATCCGCCTTCAACGACTGCGGTGGAGCCAAGGCGGCCCGCCGGGAACGGCATCTCGCGGACGGGCGCTCACCGATGCGGACGGTCGACGAGTGGATCGGCGCCGGGCCGTCGGCGCTCCGTGGCGGCCGCTTCCCGGCCTGGGCGCTGCCCGCGGGCGGATGTGACGGCGGGTAAAGCGTGATGAAGCAGCTCACCGGTGGTGCGGAAGTGACATGAACACTCGGTGGCGAGTGGCCCGTCGGCTGACGGCCACGGCGTATGTCTGCTGCCGTGGAACGGGAACGGGAGCGGGCTCGTCGTTCGCCGGCGGAACCGCTTGCGTCGACGGTAAAGGTCAGTCATCATTGAGTCAATGAACGCTGAGACTCTGTCGCTGGCGGGGCGGGCCCGGGTGCACGCCGCTCTCGGCGACCCCGCACGCCTGGCCATCGTCGACGCACTCACCCTGGGCGACGCCTCGCCCGGCGAGATCGCCGCCGACCTCGGCATGCCCACCAACCTCGTCGCCCACCACGTCAAGGTCCTGCACGAGGCGGGTCTGCTCGTGCGGACCCGGTCGGAGGGCGACCGCCGCCGCACCTACCTGCGGCTGGTGCCCGGCGTGCTGTCCTCGCTCACCGCACCGCGGCTGGACCGCTCCGAGCGGGTGGTGTTCGTGTGCACCCACAACTCCGCCCGCTCGCAGCTCGCCGCGGCCCTGTGGCGTGACCGAGTGGGCGGCGAGGTCGCCTCCGCCGGCACGATCCCGGCCCAGCGGGTGCACCCCCGCGCGGTCCGCGTCGCCCACGCGCACGGCCTCGCCCTCGACCCGGCCGGCACCCACCACGTCGACGCCGTCGTGCACGACGGCGATCTGGTCATCGCCGTCTGCGACAACGCCCACGAAGACCTCACCGGGCCGGCCCGGCCGCGGCTGCACTGGTCCGTGCCCGACCCCGTCCGCGTCGACACCGACGAGGCGTTCGAGGCCGCCTACACCGACCTCGCCGACCGCATCGACCGGATCGCGCCCACCCTCACCACCGGAGCCGGCCATGGCTGACCCGGCCCACTCGGACCGGCGCGGCGAGATCACCCTGTGGCGGCGGTTGCTCGCCGAGTTCCTCGGCACCGCGCTGCTGGTCACCGCCGTCGTCGGCTCCGGCATCATGGCGGTTGAGCTGTCCCCCAACGACGTCGGCCTTCAGCTGCTCGAGAACTCGGTCGCGACCGCGTTCGCCCTCGGCGCGCTGATCCTCACCTTCGGCCCGGTCTCCGGCGCCCACTTCAACCCGGTGGTGTCGGCCGCCGACTGGTTCCTCGGCCGCCGCCACGGCACCGGCCTGACGATCAAAGACCTTCTCGGGTACGCCGTGGCGCAGACCCTGGGAGCGATCGCCGGCTCGGTCCTGGCCAACCTGATGTTCGACCTGGCCCCGGTCACGATGTCCACCAGGGAACGCGCCGCCGCCCACCTGTGGCTCGGGGAGATCGTCGCCGTCGCCGGCCTGCTGCTGCTGATCTTCGCGCTGGTCCGGTCCGGCCGCGCCTCGGCCGCCCCGGCCGCGGTCGGCGCCTACATCGGCGCCGCCTACTGGTTCACCTCCTCCACCAGCTTCGCGAACCCGTCGGTCACCATCGGCCGCGCGTTCACCGACACCTTCGCCGGCATCGCCCCGGGCTCGGTGCCCGGCTTCGTCGTCGCACAGCTCATCGGCCTGCTGCTCGGGGTGGGCCTGGTGCTGGCGCTGTATCCGCACCCCGGCGACGACGACGACGCCGTCGTGGTCCCGCACGACGTCGAGGCGGCCCAGGCCGTCACCAACCCTCAAGGAAGCCACCGCTCATGAGTGACACCAAGCCCAGCGTACTGTTCGTCTGCGTCCACAACGCCGGCCGCTCCCAGATGGCCGCCGGCTGGCTGCGCCACCTCGCCGGCGACCGCGTCGAGGTCCGCTCCGCAGGCTCCGCGCCCGCCGAGACGATCAACCCGGCCGCGGTCGAGGCGATGCGGGAGGTCGGCATCGACATCACCGGCCAGACCCCCAGGCTGCTGGAGTGGGAGACCGCGCAGTCCTCCGACGTCATCGTCACCATGGGCTGCGGCGACGCCTGCCCGATATTCCCCGGCAAGCGCTACGAGGACTGGAAACTCGACGACCCCGCGGGCAAGGGCGTCGAATCGGTCCGCCCGATCCGCGACGAGATCAGGGCCCGCATCGAGGTGCTCCTCGCCGACCTGCTCCCGGCCGCCTGACATGTAATCGCTCGGCGATCTGATCCTCATCGGTCCCGGGCCGGCCGGCCACACCTCCGCGCCCCGGCCGAGGTCGCCCGCGTGGTGGCGGCCTTCGCCGACCGGGTCCTACGTGGCCGGCCTCCCGCCGAGCGTCCGCTGTAGGGCATCGGCGTGGGTGGGGGAGCCGTCGATCAGGCCGTCCGTGAAGGCGGCGACGTCGGTGCCGGTGAGTTCGAGGACGCCCCTGCCGGCGGCGACGCCCTCCTCGAAGAAGTCGACGATGCCGGGCAGCAGGGGGCCCTCGGTCAGGCCGATCGGGCCGACCTTGAACAGATAGCGCTGCATCTCGTGGTAGACGATCCGGTAGTCCGGCGGGAGTGCCTTGACCCGGGCCATGTGGGCCCGCCACTGCCGCTTGCCCTCGATGATGTCCTGGATGCCCATGTCAGCCTCCCAGCCGGGCCAGTTTGCGTGCGACGTCGCGGTTCAGCTGGTCGCGCCAGCGGTCGCGGAAGGTCCGGGCGCCCTCGCCGCCGGCCAGCGCGGCGCAGAATCCGGGGATGTCGTCGCCGAGCACCTCCGGGACGTCGCGGCCGTCCGCCGCGGCCTCCTCGAGCAGGCCCAGCGCGGCGTCGGCGATCGGCGTCAGGTTGCGGCCGGTGAAGTCACCGAACGGGAACAGGTGCTGCCTGATCTGCTCCCACGCCGCCCGGTGGCCGGCGGGCAGGGCCGCAGCCCGGGTCTCGAACGCGTGCCAGTCCCTGGTCAGATCGTTGCCGGTGATGGTCTCCCAGAAACTCATCTCCCGCCCTCCTTCAGCTTGTCGATGCGCGAGGACACGTACTGCCACTTCGCCCAGAACGTCGCCAGCTCCGCGCGCCCGGCGTCGTTGAGCGCGTAGAACTTGCGCGGCGGGCCCACCTCGGACGGGCGCTTCGTCACCTGGACGAGCCCGTTGCGCTCCAGTCGCAGCAGGATCGTGTAGACCGTCCCGTCGATGACGTCGGTGAAGCCGAGCTCGTTCAGGCGGCGAGTGATCGCGTAACCGTAGGTCTCCTCACCGCCGATGATCTCCAGCACGCAGCCTTCGAGCGTGCCCTTCAGCATCTCCGTCAGGTCTTCCATCGCGACTCCTCCCGCCCCGGTATCCGGTGGCACCGGGTACCGCTATAACGTACCACCGAATACCGCTATGCGGTAGTGCCGAGTAGTGGCATCCGGTGGGGGTCTCAGGCGACGGCTGAGCGCCTGCCGTGTACTGAGCCCGTCACCGACGACACCTACCGGCGGGCCGGCAATCGATGACGGCGCCGCCGGTCCGAGTTCAGTGCCCCACGACCCGCGCGACGGCGGGCGGATCGGCGGCGCCGCGGCTCGTCCGGGCGTGGATCCCCGGGCCGGGGTCACCACCAGTAGTTGTCCTGCGGCAGGTACGGCGACTCGAGGGCGGTGATCTCGGCCTCGGTGAGGTCGATATCGAGGGCGGCGACGGCGTCCCGCAGGTGGTGCGGCTTCGTCGCGCCGACGATGGGGCAGGAGACGGCCGGCTTGCTCAGCACCCAGGCCAGCGCCACCTGGGCCATCGCGACGCCGCGGCCCTCGGCGATCCGCTGCAGCGCGTTCACCACCGGTTCGTCGGCGTCGCGGTCGAAGGCCCTGGCGACGTCGTCCGACGACGATCTGGCCGTGGCCCGGCCCCAGGGCCGGGTCGCCCGGCCCTTCGCCAGCGGTGAGTACGGTGTCAGGCCGATGCCCTGGTCGAGGCACATCGGGATCATGTCCCGCTCCTCCTCGCGCTTGAGCACGTTGTACTGGTCCTGCATCGCGGAGAACCTCGTCCACCCGTTCAGCGCGGCGGCGTGCTGAGCCTTCGCGAACTGCCACGCCCACATCGACGACGCGCCGAGGTAGCGCACCTTGCCGGCCCGGACCAGGTCGTCGAGCGCCTGCACGGTCTCCTCGACCGGCGTCTCCGGGTCGAAGCGGTGGATGTAGTAGACGTCGATGTAGTCCGTGCCCAGCCGGCGCAGCGACGCGTCGGCCTGTTCCAGGACCGCGCCGCGGGACAGGCCGCTGCCGCCCGGGCCGTCGTGCATGCGCCCGCTGACCTTGGTCGCCAGCACGATCTCCTCGCGCCGGGCGAACCGCGTGATCGCCCGGCCGACGAACTCCTCCGAGGTGCCGCCCTGGTAGACGTTCGCGGTGTCCCAGAACGTCACGCCCAGCTCGGCGGCCTGCCGGAAGAACGGCGCGGCGGCCTCCTCGTCCAGGGTCCACCGGTGCATGCCGGCCGCGGCGTCGCCGTAGCTCATGCAGCCCAGCCCGATCCGGCTCACCGTCAGCCCGGTGCGGCCCAGTCGCGTGTACTTCACGGTGCGGTACCTCCGGTGGTGCGGCGGACGACCAGGCCGGGGGAGAGGGTGACCTGGGCGGTGCGGCGGGTGCGGTCGGTGATGCGGTCGACGAGGAGGCGGGCCGCGTTCGCGCCCATCTGGCGGCCGTCCTGGTCGACGCTGGTCAGCGAGATCGGGCCGTTACGCGGCACCTTGGAGACCGCGGTGGTGGAGACCCGGGCGTGGCGTGCGACGTCGACGATGGTGACGCGCCGGGGCGCGGGCTTGTCCACCGGGTCTCCTCTGCGCTGTGCGGTCCTGCCCCGAGCCTACTGATCACCGGGGTGCGGAGCGCGTCCACGGCGCCGCCGCGCTCAGGGGCCACGTCGTCTCCTGAGGAGCGGTGAACGGCGGCACCGGAGTCCCGACAAGCGATCATCGTCGATCGGTTTTACGGTGGCGGGCATGGCTGTTCATTCTCTGGCCGGTGCCGCGCTGGCGGCCGCGCTCGGCCTCTCCGGTGTCGTGGCCGGTGAACCACGGACGTTCGTGGGCGAAGGGTCCAGCAGCTTCGGGCTCGCCTACGTCTACGCGCAGGCCGACGCGCTCAACCAGGCTTCCTGGGCCGGGTACGCGGCGGCGGAGTGCCGGGAGACCGGCAGTGTCGTCTGGCCGGGTGGCTACACCGCCACGGTCTGGTACGAGTGCGTGCGTCCGGACCGACCATGACGTACCCCGTCTCAATGCCAGAGGTTTTCGGTATTGGACAGTGAAGATCATGGATGTCAGCCTTCTGGGGTGACAGCAAATCAACGACAGCGGGCGGCCGGCCGGCGGTGCGCGGCATGAGGATCGACTTCGCCGGGCGGCGGGTGCTGGTGACCGCCTCGACCTCCGGGATCGGCTTCGCAGCGGCGGAAGGGTTCGCGGCGGGCGGCGCGCACGTCGTCATCAACGGGCGCGGCGCGGCGGGTGTCGAGGCCGCGCTGGCGCGCCTGCCCGGCTCGGTCGCGGGGTTCGCCGGGGATCTCGGCACCGAGTCCGCGTGCGCGCGGCTGGTGGCGGAGCATCCGGAGTTCGACATCGTCGTCAACAACCTCGGCGTGTACGGGCCGGGGGACTTCTTCGAGACGCCGGACAGCGAGTGGGACCGGTTCTTCCGGACCAACGTGATGTCCGGTGTCCGGCTGTCCCGGGCGTACGCGCCGGGCATGGTGGCCCGCGGCTGGGGCCGGATCGTGTTCGTCTCGTCCGAGTCGGCGCTGAACGTCCCGCCGGACATGATCCACTACGGCTTCACCAAGACGGCGCAGCTGTCCGTCTCACGGGGCCTTGCCAAACGCCTCGCGGGTACCGGGGTGACCGTCAACGCGGTGCTGCCCGGCCCGACCGCGACCGAGGGCACCGAGGCGATGCTCCGGCCGGATATGGACCGCACCGGCGGCGGCTTCGACCGGGTGCTGACGGACTTCGTCGCCACCGAGCGCGGGTCCTCGATCCTGCGCCGCGCGACCACCTCCGCCGAGGTCGCCAACATGATCCTCTACGTGGCCTCCGCGCAGGCGTCCGGCACCACCGGCGCGGCCCTGCGCGTGGACGGCGGCGTCGTCGACAGCATCGTCTGACCAGCTCAACCGCCCGGTGAACGGGCCTCGGAAAGGAAACACCATGAACCACCCGATCCTCACCGCGATCGACGAGCGCCGCACGATCAACCTGTTCGACCCGGCCCGCACGCTGAGCGAGGAGCAGGTCGCCGAGCTGGCCGGCTTCGCGACCCGCGCGCCGAGCTCGTTCAACCTGCAGAACTACCGGTTCATCGCGGCGCACACGCCCGAGGCCAGGCTGCGCCTGCGGCGGATCGCCTGGAACCAGGCGAAGGTCACCGACGCGGGCGTCACCTTCGTCGTCGTCGGGCGGATGACCGACCACGAGGAGACGCTCACCCGGCTCCGGCCGACCGTGGACGCCGGCATCATGCCGGAGCGGGTCGCCGCGGACTGGGCGGCCGGTGCGAAGAGCCTCTACCACGAGCAGCCGTGGCGGCAGCGCGACGAGGCGGTCCGCTCGGCCACGTTCGCGGCGGCCACGATGATCTTCGCGGCGCACGCGATGGGCCTGGGCGCCGGCCCGATGAGCGGGTTCGACCAGGATGCCGTGTCCGCGGAGTTCGGGCTGGCGCCGGACGAGTTCCCGGTGATGCTGCTGGCGATCGGCCACCCCGCGCCGGGCAACTGGCCGCAGAAGGCCCGCCGCCCGGTCGCGGACGTCCTCGACGTCGTCTGAAGGGGCGCGCGGATACGCTGAAGCCCTGGTCACGAACCCGTCGGGAGTATTCATGGAACTGCGGTACCTGGCGGCGTTCGTGGCCGTGGCCGAGGAGCTGCACTTCGGCCGCGCCGCGCGGCGCCTGCACATGGCCCAGCCGCCGCTCAGCCAGCTGATCCGCCAGCTGGAACGCGAACTCGGCGTGCAACTGTTCGAGCGCAGCACTCGCAGCGTGCGGCTGACCAGCGCGGGTGAGTCGTTCCTCGAGCCGGCGCGCCGGGTCCTCGACGACGTGGACCTGGCGAAGCTGGCGGTCAAGGCGGCCGCGACCGGGGAGTACGGCCGGGTCGTGGTCGGCTTCGCCGGCGCGTCCAGCCACGCCGCGCTGCCCCGGCTGGCCCGCGCGGTCCGGGCCGCGCACCCCGGCATCGACCTGGTGATGAAGGTGCAGACGTACGCGAGCGTGGCCCTGGACGGCGTCGCGGACGGCACGCTCGACCTGAGCTTCGTGCGGCTGCCCGCGGACCGGCCCGGCGTGCGCACCCGGGTCATCGACAACGACGAGCTGGTCTGCGCGCTCGCCGAGGACCATCCGCTGGCCGGCGAGACCGCGATCGACCTCGCCGACCTGGCGTTCGAGCCGTTCGTCAGCCTTCCCGCGCACGCCGGGTCGACGCTGCGCGACGCGATGGTCGGCGTCTGCGAGGAGCGCGGCGGGTTCACGCCCCGGGTCGTGCAGGAGGCGCCGGACTCGAACACCGTGCTGGCCCTGGTCTCCGCCGGCGTGGGCGTCACCATCACGCTCACCTCGGTCGAGCACGTGTGCCGCGGCGGGCTGGTCTACCTGCCGCTGGCCGGCCCGTCCGTACCCATGCGGGCCGCGCTCGCCTGGCGGCCGGACAACCCGTCGGCGGCGCTGCGTGCGGTCCTCGCGGTCGCCGAGGAGGTGCTGCCGACCCCGCCGGAATGACGCGGCTCCCATCCGTACCCGTGGGGATGCTTTGGGGATCTTTAGGAATGGGTGAAGCGCCTTGCTCCATGATCAACCCGTTCCTATCGTCGGGACGGCGCCACCCGGCGCCGTCCCGAGCGGTCGCGCCCACGACCCGCCAGAATGAGGCTTCACATGAAACGGCTCCACGCGGCACTGGCCGTCACCGGAGTGGCGGGCATCGCCGCCGCGCTCCTGACCGGCCTGCCGTCACCCGACGCGTCCGCAACGTCTGGGCCGACCACCTGAGCCTGGTGGCGTCCGGCGGCGAGTCGGACGGCTACGACGGGCTGTTCGACATGAAGGACGACACCCAGTTCGTCACGCTGTCCTACAGCACGCTGAGCAACTCCGGCCGCGGCGGCCTGATCGGCTCCAGCGAGACCGACACCGGCAACAGCTTCATCACGTTCCACCACAACCTGTACTCGAACATCGACTCCCGGGTGCCGCTGCTGCGCGGGGGCGTGGCGCACATCTACAACAACAGCTACGGCAACGTCCGCGACGGCGACGCCGGCACCCACTGGTCCCCGAACGGCGCCACCGGCAACGTCTCGGTCAAGTGGAGCACCGCCACCACGGTCTCCCGCGTCACCGTCGTCCCGGGCCCGGCCGGCACGATCGGCACCTGGCAACTGATCAACGGCGACACCGGCGCGATCCTCAGGTCCGGCACCGGCCCCGGCACGATCACGTTCCCCGCCACCCCGCTCAAGAAGATCACCTTCAACATCACCGGCTCCACGGGTACGCCGTCCGTGGCCGAACTGGAGACCTACGCCTCCTGACTCACCGGCCGGGCGGGATCGTCACGGTCCCGCCCGGCCGGCCGACCCCGTTCGGGGGAATTCGCCCGCCGCGGCGTTCGTGCCCGCCGCGTCCCTGCCGGCCCGGTCCGGAAGGGGTGCGAGACTCACCGCGATATGCACCTGATCAGGCAGAACGCGGGGATCTGATGGCAACGACGATGGACGCCTCCTGGGCTCAGGAGCGGGTGCGGGATCTCGTCGCCAACGTGGAGCGCGTCGTGCACGGCTGCACCGCGGTCGTCCGGAACGCGGTGATCTGCCTGCTGGCCGAGGGACACCTCCTGATCGAGGGCGTGCCCGGCGTCGCCAAGACGACCCTCGCGAAGGCGATCGCGCACTCGATCGGCGCGCAGGTGAACCGGATCCAGTTCACCCCCGACCTGCTGCCCTCGGACGTCGTCGGGGTCAACATCTTCGACACCGCCAGCCGGGCGTTCGCGTTTCATCCGGGCCCGGTCTTCGCGAACGTCGTGCTCGCCGACGAGATCAACCGGGCGTCGCCGAAGACACAGTCCGCGCTGCTGGAGGCGATGGGCGAACGCCAGGTGACCGTCGACGGGCACACCCACGAGCTGGACGCGCCGCACTTCGTGATCGCGACCCAGAACCCGAACGACCATCACGGCACCTACGCGCTGCCCGAGGCCCAGCTGGACCGGTTCATGCTGCAGGTGCGCCTCGGCTACCCGGCCCCGGAACAGGAGGTCCGGGTGATCGGCGACGCCATCGAGCGACGGCTCCCGGAGCAGCTCGAACCGGTCACCACCATCGGTGAACTGCTGCGCATGACCGAGGTGGCCCGCGCCGTCCACGTCTCCGAGGCACTCCGCGCCTACATCGTCGCGATCGTCGGCGGCACCCGCACCCAACCCGACACGGTACGGCTCGGCGCCAGCCCTCGCGCCAGCAACGCGCTGGCGGTGGTGGCCCAGGCGCGCGCGGTCACCGAGGGCCGCGAGTACGTCCTGCCCGACGACGTGAAGGCGGTGGCCCCCGCGGTCCTCTGCCATCGCCTGGTGCTCGCGCCGGTCACGGCCATCCGGGGCGTGACCGCCGCCTCCGTGGTCGACGACATCCTCGCCTCGGTACCCGTGCCGCACGCGATCGCGGACCGCTGAGCCGTGCCGACCCGAAACGGCTGGTCGGTGGCGGCCGCGACGGTCGTGCTCCTGGCGGCCGCGTTCCTGCTCGGCTACCCGGAGCTGGCGGTGTTCGGCTTCGCCTCGCTCGCCGCGCTGCTGGTGGCCGGCGCGTGGATGCTGGCCCGGCCCCGGCTGGCGGTGCAGCGGGAGATCCGGCCGATGCGGGTCACCGCCGGTGAGTCCGCGGCCGCGATCCTGACCGTCACCAACGAGACGGGCCGGCGCTGCCCGCCGATCATCGCGAAGGACTCGGTCGACGGCAGCGCGGTCCGGGTCCCGGTGCCGAGCCTGGCCGCGCGCGACACGCACCGGACCGGCTATCCACTGCCCGCCCGGCGCCGGGGGATCTACCCGGTCGGACCGCTGACCGTCGAGCACACCGATCCGCTGCGCCTGATGGCGATGCCGAAGCGCTACTCCGCCGCGTCCACGCTCTACGTACATCCGGTGGTCGACCCGGTCCGGCCGCTGCCGACCGGCGAGAGCCACGACCAGGACGGCGCCACCTCGAGCCGGGCCCCGCAGGGCGGCATCGCGTTCCACAGCCTGCGCGAGTACGTGCACGGCGACGACCGGCGGCTCGTGCACTGGCGGTCGAGCGCCCGCACCGGACGGCTGATGGTCCGGCACCACACGATCCCGAACGAGCCCCGCATACTGGTCGTGCTCGACACCAGCGCCGCGGCGTACGCGGACGGCGAGTCCTTCGAGAGCGCGGTGCGCGCCGCGGCCTCACTGTGCGCCGCGGCACTCGGCGGCGGGTTCCCGCTGCGACTGTGCACCACGGCGGGTGAGGCGATGAACGCCGGCGAGGGCGGTCACGAGCGCACCGCGGTCCTCGATCTGCTCGCCGCCGTCCGCCGTGACGTCGCCGACCCCGGTCTGGCCGTGCTGCCGTCGCTCGTGCCGGACGAGGGCGCCGTTTCGCTCGGGGTGGTCACCGGCGTGCCCGGCCCCGCGATGCTGGGCATGATCCCGCGGGTACGGTCCCGCGTCCGCACGGCCAGCCTCGTGCAGTTCGTCCGGGGCGCCGGGGAGCCCGCCCGGCTGCCCGGGGTGACGGTGCTGCCGGCGCGCGGTCCGGCGGAGTTCGCCGCCGCCTGGAACGAGTTGGTGTCGCCGTGACCAGAACGGTGATCGCGATGCGCGGTGCCGAGGTGGCGCTCGCCGCCGCCGCCGTGGTGGCGACAGTCCCGGCGTACCGGGACTTCTTCGGCTCCGGCGGCTACCTGGTGCCGCTGACGGCCGCGGCCTGTGCGGGTGCGCTGGGGGCACTGCGCGCCGCGACGCTGCGGTGGGGCACGTCCGCCACGATCGTGACCGGAATCGCCGGCTTCCTGACGGTCACGGGTGCGGTGATCCTGAGAGGCCGGGAGCTGACGTCGATCGGCACCGGGATCGCGAACGGCTGGATGCGCATGCTCACCACCGGACTGCCCGCCGACCCCACGGCCGAACTGCTGATCCTCCCGGCGCTGCTGGTGTACGCCGCCGGGTTCGGCGCGGTGACCGTGGCGCTGCGCACCCGGGCCGTACTCGCGCCGGTGCCCTTCCCGCTGCTGTCGTTGCTCGCCGCGCTGTTACTGACCGCCGGGCACACCGAGGGCGCGTTCCCGGTCGCCGTGGCGGTACTGGCGCCGCTGGCCGTTCTGGTGCTGATCCGGGCCGTCCGCCGCGGCGGCGTCACCGGCCGCGCGTACCTCGCCGACCGGGCGCGCTTCGGGCTGCCCATGGTGGCGCTGGTCGCCGTGGCCGGAATCGCCGCGGCGCACGCGGTGCCGATCGGTGAGAAGGGCCGGTTCGACCCGCGGGCGTTGATCCGCGCGGAACTGACGATCGAGGACACGGTGACCCCGCTGGCCTCGGTCCGCAGCCAGCTGGAGGAGACCCCGCCCCGCGAGCTGTTCACGGTCCGGGTGACGGGCGCGGTGCTCGACCGGGTCCGGACCGCCGCACTCGACGACTACGACGGGACGCTCTGGACCTCCGCCGACCGCTTCCTGACCGCCGGACGGACACTGCCCGCGGATTCCGGCCCGGCGCCGTCGACCGAGGTCCGTCTCGCGGTGGGCATCACCGGCCTGGCCGGGCCGCACCTGCCGGCCGCCGGGTGGCCACGGCAGGTCACGGCGGGACGGGTCGGGTTCTGCGCCCGATCCGGAGTGCTCGCCGCCGAGAAGGCGGACCGCCCGGGGCTGAGCTACGACCTCGTCGCGGGTGTGCGACCCCGCGATGACGCGATGCGGTCCGCGGGCCCCGACCTCGCCGCCGGGGCACGCTACCGGGCGCTCCCGGCAGCGCTGCCGGATGCACTGATCACGGCCGCCGATCAGCTCACCGAGGATGCGCCGACCTCGTTCGCGAAGCTCGAAGCGCTGGAACGCGGCCTGCGCGCCATGCCGTACACGGCGACGGCCCGTCCCGGGCACACACTCGAACGGCTCGGCAGTCTGTTCGCGGACGGCCCGGACCGGACCACGGGCTACGCCGAGCAGTACGCCGCGACGTTCGCCGTGCTGGCCCGCTCACTGGACTTCCCGGCCCGGGTGGTGACCGGCTACCGGCTCAGACCGGAATCGCTGACCGCCGGTGTCCACACGGTCCGGACCCGC
The DNA here is from genome assembly GCF_030811575.1 of Catenuloplanes nepalensis. Classification (GTDB taxonomy): domain Bacteria; phylum Actinomycetota; class Actinomycetes; order Mycobacteriales; family Micromonosporaceae; genus Catenuloplanes; species Catenuloplanes nepalensis. The sequence goes on from NZ_JAUSRA010000001.1 coordinate 3,227,893, forward strand.
GACGCGTGGGCCTGGGCGGAGGTGAAGATCGCCGGCTATGGCTGGGTGGCGTTCGACCCGGCCGACCCGCACAACCGCCGTCAACCGCCGCCGGTCGACCACACGTCGTCCCCGGCCGGAAGCGGCACCGCGCCATCGGCTCCGGAGGATCCGGGCGTGCAGGCCCGCCCGCGGCAACCCCTCGCCGACGAGCTGGCCGCCGTGGAACGGCTGCCTCTGGTCCTGGTGATCCTGGCGATCCTCACCGCCGGTCTGCAGGCCGTGGTGCTGGCGGAGAAGTGGCGTCGCAGGCGGGACCGCCGCCGTGGCACACCGGCGCAACGGATCGCCGGGGCCTGGATGCAGAGCACCGGCCGGCTCCGTGCGGCGGGACTGCCGATCCACCGGTCGTGGACCGCGTACGAGACGGCCGAGGCGGCCCGCGCCCGGTTCGGCGAGGCGGCGTCGCCGGTCGCCACGCTTGCCCGGCTGTTCGCCGAAGCCTGCTACGGCACCCGGCCGCCCGGCCCGGAACCGGCCGACGAGGCATGGCGGGCCGACCGGGCGCTGCGCGCGGCGCTGCGACGCGAGCGGGGACTCGCGCGCACGGCCGGGGCCTGGCTGAGCCCGGCATCACTGTGGCATCGGAGCGGGTGAGAGATGGAAACGTCCGTGGTACGCGCGGTGGCCTGGGCCGTGACCGGCGCGGCCTGCGTCGGCTGGGCCGTCGTGGCCGGGTCCGGCAACGGCTATCCGATCAGCGCACCCCGGCTGTCGTCCGGCGCGGCGTGGCTGCCGACCTCGGCCACCGGCGGCCTCACCCTGCTCGACGGCTCGACCGCCCGGGTGGCCGCGCACGTGCACGTACGGGTGACCAGCATGGTGCAGCACGACCACGACGCCTATGTGGTGGACGCCGTCACCGGCACGGTCCGGCATGTCGACGGCGCGACCATGAGGGTCGGTCCCGCCATCGCCCCGCTCCCCGGCGCGCGGAAGGGCTTACGGGTCCTCGCCACGTCCACCGTGGTCTACGCGATCGACATGGTCTCCGGGCGCGTCGCCCTGCTCGACCCGTCGAGTCTGGCCACGCGTCGTGCGCCGTGGACGTCCGCGGCCGGCGCGTCGACCGGCGCCGCCCTGGACCGGGACGGACGGCTCTGGCTGTTCGACGCCGCCACCGGCAACCTGTCCGTCGTCACCCCCTCCGGCGAGACCTCGGAGCACCGGGAGGCGGCCCGCTCCGGCACGGGAACGCTGGTGCCGGCCGGCGATCGGCTCGTGGTGGCGGACGGATTCGCCAGAAAGGTGACGATTTTCGATCACGAGAGCGGCCGGGTGGACAGGTGGGTACCCCTCGATCCTCGTGCCGCCGGTGCCCGTGCGGCGATCGGTGGCTCCTCCACCGCCACGCGTCTGCTCGTGGCCACCGACGGCAAGGTCAGCGTCTGTGACCTGGACCGGTCCAGCTGCACGACGCCGATCACGCTGGACGGGGCCGGTCCGTCGCTGGGCGCCCCGGTGGAGGCGGCCGGGCGGCTGTTCGTACCCGACTACACCGGCGGCGACGTCTTCGTCGTCGACCCGGAGGACCGGACCGCCGTCGTCGCCCGGACGAAGATCCCCGGCGGAGCGGCGAGACTCACGCTGATCGCCAAGGACGGGCTGGTGTTCTTCAACGACCCGATGAGCGACCGGGCCGGCGTGATCCGGCCCGACGGCACGGTGCGCAGCATCCGGAAGTACGCCCCACCACCGCCGGCCGCACCGGGCAGTACCACCGCGCCATCGCCGATCCCGGTGACGCCGTCCGCTCCCGCGCCCACGGCGTCACCGGCGTGGGCACGGCCGTCGCCCGGCGGCTCACCGCCGACGCCGGGCCCGAGCGCGAACGCGGCCGGCGACGTGACGGCCAGACCCAGGACGCCGGCCCCGCCCGGCGGGCCGGCGCCGGCCACGACCGTGCCGGTCATCCCGACGGTCGCGGTGACCGGCGGCCCACAGCCGGACGACGCCTCCCGGGATCCGCGCGGCAGGCCTCCCCGGCCCGTGCCCGGCGCGATGTTCGACTATCAGATCGGGGGTGGCTACCCGCCCGGACCCGGGATCGAGGTGGTCAGCCGGGACCGCGCGGACGGGGCCGTCATCGGGCTCTACAACATCTGCTACATCGACGCCTTTCAGGTGCGGCGCGCGGAGAACGACTGGTGGCAGGAGCGCCATGACGACCTTCTGCTCCGGGACCGATCCGGCAGCAGATACCTCGTGGACCGGCCATGGGGGATGCCCATGCTCGACGTCTCCACGGAGGAGAAGCGCCGCGCCCTCGTCGGCATCGTGGGTGAGTGGATCGACCGATGCGCCGGCAACGGCTTCCAAGCGGTCGAGATCGACAACATGGACTCGTACGAGCGGTCGGACGGTCAGCTGAGCGCCGACTCGGTCGTCGCCTACCTGGAACTGCTGATCGCGCGGGCCGGCGAGGTCGACCTCGCGGTCGCGCAGACGAACGCCCTCGGCCTCGGGAAGCGCGTCAAGGAGGCCGGCGCCCGTTTCGCGATCGTCGAGGAGTGCGGACGCTATGACGAGTGTGCGGACTACGAGGCGATCTACGGCGACGACCTGATCGACGTCGAATATCAGCAGGCCGGCCTGAACGCCGCGTGTGATGTATCGGACGGCCGTTTCTCCGTGGTCCTCCGCGATATCGACGTCTCCGTGCCCGGAAGCCCGGCATATGTCTACAGGACATGCCCGCCCAGGTCACAGGGCAGGCCGAGCGTGTCGTGGCCGCTCGACCCGATCACGTGGCCCTGATGGGACTGCCCCCGTCGGGCCGAGCGCTGGCCGGAGTGCTCGCGATGGTGGGCATCCCCGCGCTCGCCGCGGTCAGGCTGAAGGAGTTCGCCATCGCGCACCCCGTCGCCGCGGTGGCGCTCGTCGTCGCGTACGAGACGCTGCTCGGGATCGGGACGTTGCTGGTCCGTGCGATGAGCAAGCCGATGGATCGGCGCCTGGACCAGCTCGGTGACGCCTTCGACGCCGCGCTGAGCCGGCAGGCCGCGCGCTATCGCCGTCGCTACCGTGCCTACGTGCGCGCCTCCCTCCGGCAGCTCGACTCCAAGGGGCTGGCCACGATCGGGCCGTTCTCGCCGGAGCTGGGCGAGGTGTACGTCGACGTCGGGCTGACACCGCGGGCGCCGGGCGAGGTACCCACCGGCGCGCTCACCGAGGATCCGGCGCACCTGCCGCCCCGGAGGGCGCTGTCGGACTTCGTCGACCGGGAGCGGCCGGTCGTGCTGGCCCTGCTCGGCGGGCCGGGCTCGGGGAAGACCACGGTGCTGCGGCGGATGGCCTACCAGGCCGCGGCCGTGCGGCGCGGCCGGCGCCGGAGCACCCCGGTGATGCTGGCGCTGCGCGACCACGCCCCTGCGATCATCGAGGATCCGGCCCTGACGTTGCCGACGCTGCTGCGCACGGCGATGCCGGACCGGGAGGTCGCCGAACCGGCCGGCTGGTGGGCCAGGAAGCTCCGGGACGGTGACTGCCTGATCCTGCTGGACGGACTGGACGAGATCGCCCGGGCCGAGGACCGTACCGCGGTCAGCTGCTGGATCGAACAGCAGATCAGCGTGTATCCGCGCAACGACTACGTGGTGACCTCCCGGCCGCTGGGCTACGAGACCGCGCGGATCACCGGCGCCGACGTGCTGTGGGTCCGGCCGTTCAACGACGGCCAGGTCACGCTGTTCCTGCGCAACTGGTACCTGGCCACCGAGCGCCGGGCCACCGGCGGCACCGGACCGGACGTCACACTGCGCGCCGAGCAGCACGCGGCGGACCTGCTGGAACGACTCGCGGCCGCGCCGGCCCTCTACGACCTCACGGTCAACCCGCTGCTGCTGACCATGATCGCCAATGTGCACCGGTATCGAGGGGCGCTGCCCGGCAGCCGGGCCGAGCTGTACGGCGAGATCTGCCAGGTCATGCTGTACCGCCGCCAGGAGGCGAAGAAGCTCCAGCCGACGGTCGACATCCCCGGTGCGGACAAGGAGACGCTGCTGGCCCATCTGGCGTACACGATGATGTCCCGCCGGGTCCGGGACCTGCCCCGCGAGGCACTCCTCGCCGCGCTGCAACCGCGGCTGGCCCGGCTGCCCGGCGACGTCGCCGGCGAGGACTTCCTCACCGACGTCGCCAACAACGGGCTGCTCGTGGAGCGTGAGCACCAGGTCTACGCGTTCGCCCACCACACGTTCGGCGAGTACCTCGCGGCCCGGCACATCGTCACCGGCAACCACGCCCGGACGCTCATCCGCAACGTCGACGACACCTGGTGGCGGGAGACGACGCTGCTCTACCTGGCGCTGCCCGGCGTGGACGCCGACCCGATCGTCCGCGCCTGCCTGCGGGCCGGCAGTCACCCCGCGCTCGCCCTCGCGTTCGCCGCCGCGGCCGGCCGCCCGCTCGCGCCCGACCTCCGGCAGCAGCTCGACGACACCCACCTGCTGGCGTTCCGGCCCGACGCGGACCCGGCCCACCGGCGGCTGATCGCCGGTGTGCTGGCCACCGAATCGCTGTCCCAGTGGATCGCCACCCCGACCGGCAGCCACGTCTGCCCACAACCGGTCACCACCCACCTGTACACGCTGTTCCTCCGGGACACCGGCAATCCACCGCTCGAGGTTCCGCCGGCGGCACCGCCGGCCCGGGCCGAGATCGTCATCAGCGCCTGGGCCGGCGACGCCCGCGCGTTCACCGCATGGCTCAACTCGCTGAATCCGGGCCCGATCGTCTACCGCCTCCCCACCGAGGAGGAGGCCCGCTTCGTCTCCGCGAAATCCGGGTCCGCCGGCCCGCCGCGGGCCGTGTGGACCATGCGGGAACCGGATCACCCGCCGGCGGTGTGGCACTCCGACGACCGGTCACCCGTCCACACCGTCACCGGCGCCGAGCTGCACCGCGCGGTCGCGGCCGACGCGCAGGCCACGGACGTCCTCACGCAGTTGCGCTGGACCCGGATCCGGACCCTCGCCATCGCCCTGACCCGCGGCTGCCTCGGCGACGACACTCTCGCGCTGATTCGCGACCTCGATCGCGTCCTGGCGCACTCCGGCGGCCTCTTCGTCGATCACGTCCGGGACCTGGAACGCACGCTCGGACCCGTCCTGCCACACGTCCACGTCCTGGACGCGAACCTGGCACTCGACCTCGCCGCGTCACTTCGCCTCGCCCGTACGCACGGCATCGCCCACGACCACGAACGCACCCTCGGCTACGCGCTCGGGCTCGACGCCGGGGCCGGCGGTGACGGCCTGGCGACGTGGCACGTGCTGGCGAAGGCGGCCATCGCCCCCGACGGCACCCCGAGTGGGACCGACCACTTCGCCCGATCACTGCTGGAACAGGCAGGTCTTCCCGGGACGGCCCGGTTCGACGTCGACCTGGACGTGCTGTCGAAGACCGCGCGGGACGCCTGTGCGCAGCTTCCGACTCCGGTCGCCCAGCGGTTCGCCGAGGCGATGACACCCGTGCTCGACCGGCGATCCGCCTCGGTCGGCATCCGGTGGGCGGCACTCCGGCTGCCGGCCCTCGTGCTGGCGGCCGAAGCGAACCACCTCGACCTCCCCGAGGCCGCAACCGGCTTCCGGCAGCTCGCCGCCGGCATCACCCTCCTGCAACAACGGGCCGACGACCACAGCCGCCTGGAGACCATCCTCCTGGCCCGCGCATAGATTCCGCGTACCCCCCGCAGTGGGTGGTTCTTTCACGGCCAGGTGCGGCGGGAGGCCGGGGTCGCGCGGCCACGTGCCGGATCCGCCCCGCGACGAGCCGCCGGAGGTATGCCTCGGGCAGCGCCGGATTCGCGGCGAGCCCTCGACCGTGGCAGCCGGGTCGGCGATGTCAGGCAACGCCCGGCACCATCACCGCACCGGCAGGCCGACGCGGCGGCCGAGGCCGAACTCGGCGGCCTCGTCGTCGGTGACCATCGCGAACGCGCCCGGCGGCATCCGGTCCAGCGACGCGAGCCGCGAGGCCGCCCGCAGCACGGCCTGCTCGTCGGTTCCGGTGAGAAAGAAGACGTAGGCCGGGCCGAACTGCTCACCGTCGTCGTACTCCGCCGCACCGTCGGTCTCCGCGTCGAGGCCGAAGAGGAACTCCTCGGCATCCTCGATCCAGGGGAACGGGTAGTCGTCCTCCGCGACGTCCGGCGCAGGCAGCAGTGGCACGTGAACCTCGACGATGAGTGTCGACACCCGCCCATGATGCCTCAGGCGCGTGCCGCCGCGTTCGGACGCCCGGTTCCGGGAGCGTGGCGCGCGGGGTGTGCGGGCGTCCGGCAGGTCGCGGGCGGTGACGTCGGCGCCGTGGAACCGGCGCCGGGTCCGGCACGTCCTACCCGGCATGCCGACCTTCGCCCGTCCCGCCGTGCTGCTGCTGACCGCGGCGCTGCTGCTCACCTCCGCCTGCGCGAACACCGACGATGCCGCGCAGCCGGCCGCTCCCGGCGCCTCCGTGCCGCCCGGCGCGCTGGTGCTGCGCGTCGACTACACCGGCGGGTTCGTCGCGCCGGCGACGGTCGCCACCCGGCTGCCGATGATCAGTGTGTACGCGGACGGCCGCGTGATCACCGAAGGGCCGGTCACGCTGCAGTACCCGGGGAACGCGCTGCCGAACGTGCTGCTGCGGCAGATCGAGCCGGCCGCGGTCGAGCAGCTCGTCGAGCGGGCCCGCTCGGCCGGTGTGCGCAACGGCGCCGATCTGGGGCGGCCCGGCATCACGGACGTGCCGACCACCCGCTTCACGCTGCTGACCGAGGAGGGTCTGCAGACCACCGAGGCGTACGCGCTGTCCGAGGCCGCCGGCGCCGATACCGGCCTGACCGAGGGTCAGGTCCGCGACCGGCTCCTGCTGACCGAGCTGATCACCGCGTTGCAGGACCTGCCCGCCACGCTCGGTGCCGACCGGGCCGGGGACGAGGTCGCGTACCGGCCGGCCGAGATCGCCGCGGTCGCCGGCCCCTGGCAGCCCGACGAGACCGTCCGCGACGCGCCGGAGATCGCCTGGCCCGGCCCGGAGCTGCCCGGCACCTCGCTCGGCGACGGCCTCGACCTCGGCTGCGTGACCGCGACCGGCCAGGCCGCGGCCGACGTCCTCACCGCGGCCGCGACCGCGACCGCCATCACGCCGTGGACCTCGGCCGGCAAGAAGTGGACCGTCCACCTGCGCCCGCTCCTGCCGGACGAGCACACCTGCGCCGACCTCACGGCCCGTTCCTGACCGATGCTGTCGGTGGGTCCGGCTCCGGTGTACCGGCCCGATCGCGGCGGCCTGACTCGCACACGTCGGCGCGGGATCAGGGTATCGAGATGGGCCGACATGCCGAGTTCACCGCCGCCACGAACACTCCGGTCTACTTCTGCGACCCGGCCAGTCCGTGACAACGCGGCTCCGGGACCGGGAGCTGATCACGTGTCGCACATCGTTGTCATCCGGCGCTTTCAACAACGATTTGCGACACGTCGTTGCTTCCAGGAGTCCCCGTCGCCACCTTTGTGCTGATATTTCGGGCATGGCATAGGAGGGGCCGGCTGGGCGCCGGATCCAGGTAAGCCATCGGACCCGAGAACCTCCCTCCGAGTTCTTCCCGGCTGCGCCGGGGATACACCAAGGCGCCTCGTGGCGCACCTCATCTGCCGCAGATGGCGCGTGGGCCGGGATCGTCATCGGGAGGTTCGGCCGATGATCGCTGGCGTCTCGATCAATGTGAATACCCCGCGGGAGCGATGGTCCTCGGGTGTGACGGCTTGATCTGGTCCCGCCTGGGCCGGCGGCTGGAGCCCGGTTCGGCGACGGAGAGCGTTGGCGTCGTGGCGGGCCGTGCTGGTTGATCATTCGGTGGTGGCGTGTTTCCAGACCTTGATCGATGACAGCAGGAGCAGGGCGGCCAGGCCGGGGACCAGGATCGCTTCGGGGACCACGCCGAGCAGCATGCCGCCGGCGATGGTGCCGGTGACCGAGCCCAGCGCCAGGGCCGTGACGAGGCGGGCGTGCTGACGTAGGACGGTGAAGCTGCCGTCGCGGCTGTAGCGGGCGAACGCGACGAGCATGGTGGGCAGTGACACCGCGAGTGACAGGCTGCCGGCGGTCTTGATGTCGGTGCCGAACAGCAGCACGATCGTCGGGATCAGCAGTTCGCCGCCGGCGACGCCCATGATGGCGGCGACCACGCCGATGACGAACCCGGCCACCACGCCGGAGACGATGACCGTGGCCGGGGCGAGCGCGACGTGGTGCAGGGTGCCGGAGTGGTTGGCGATCAGTGCTGCGGCGATGAGCACGAGCATGGCGGCGAGGATCCGGTAGAGGGTGGCCGAACGCATCCGGGTGGCCCAGGTCGCGCCGGCCCAGGCGCCGGCGAGGCTGCCGGCGAGCAGGTTGACGACCACGTCCCAGTGTGGCGTGAGCGCGGCGGCCGGCACGGCCGCGAGCCGGGCGGGCAGGGCGGTGAGCACCACGATCAGGCTCAGCGCCTTGTTGACGATGACGGCCTGCAACGCGGCGAACCCGAACAGCATGATGAGTAGGGGCAGGCGGAACTCGGCACCGCCGAGGCCGATCATGCCGCCGAGCACCCCGACGGCGGCGCCGCCGGCGAAGGCCGTCGGGAGTGAGCCGCGCAGGCTGCGGACATGGGTGGTCTGCGGCGCGGTCACGCCGGTGACCTTACCGACCTTCGCTGTCGGCGCCCCGGCCCGCCTTTCCGGCGACAGGCCGAACGAAGCCATCACCAGACCGGGCGGATCGGGGTGGGGCCGTCCGCGTGGGTGCCGACGTAGGAGGCCAGGGCGGCGCGGACCGTGCCGAGGTCCGGGACCAGGCGGTCCATGCACGAGGAGCTGGCGCTGCTCACCGAGGCCGGCCTCACCCCGGCCGAGGCGCTGCACGCGGCCACGATCGCACCGGCGCGGGTCTTCGGGCTGCACGACCGCGGCGCGGTCACCCCCGGCCTGCGCACCGATCTGCTCCTCGTCGACGGCGACCCGGCCACGGACATCCACGCCACGACCCGCATCCGCCACGTCTGGATCGCCGGGACCCGGGTCGTCTGAAGATCCAGAGTCAAGTTCTGGATCTTCCCGCTTCCGGCGTGGTACGGCCCGCATGCTCCCGCGGGCCAACCGCGCCGAGGGCTCCGGCTCCGCTGGCGCTCCGCTCCGCCCGCGGCGGCGGAGCCGGTTCCGCCGTGGCCGGGGCGAGCCGCGATGCGCGTCGCACCGGCCGTGGCGCCACGCGGCCGGCGTGGCGCGGTGGTGCCGGGGCGAGCCGCGATGCGCGTCGCCGCGACCGTGGTGCCACGCGGCCGGCGTCGCGTGTCAGGAGGCGCAGTCGCCGGGGCCGGGCAGTTCCTTGATGCGGATGTGGCGGAACGAGACCGTGTCGTCGGTACCGTGGTTCTGGATGCCGATGTGGCCGGCGAGGGACCGTACCGTGTCGGGGTTGGTGAAGTCGTTGATCTTTGTGCCGTTGAGGAAGATCTGCAGGTGCTCGCCCTCGACCAGCAGCTCGAAGGTGTTCCACTCGCCGGGTGGGTTGAGCGCGGCGTCGCGGGCGGCCTGGTCGGCGGCCCGGAACGTGTAGACGGAACCGGTGGTGCGGTCGGCGGCGTCGGTCGCGTCGATCTGGATCTCGTAGCCGTTGCCGACGGCCGACCACGGGTCGTCCGAGGGCGGGAAGCCGATGAACACGCCGCTGTTGTCGTCGCCGGTCATCCGCCAGTCCAGCTTCAGCGAGTAGTGGGTGAACTGCTTCGCCTCGTACCAGAACAGGCCCATGCCGCCGGTCGAGGTGAGCGTGCCGTCGGTGTTCGTGAACGAGCCCGGCCCGGCCTGCGACCAGCCCGTGGTGTCGCCGCCGTAGAGCGTGGTGTAGCCGGTCTCCGGGCGGCAGTCGGCCTGCGCCTCGCCGGCCGCATAGCGGAGGCCGCCGAGCAGGTGCGCCCGGAAGTCCGCGTCCGCGAACGACTCCGGGGTGTGCCCGCCGCCGGTGTAGAACGACCGGCCACCGTCCAGCGTCTTGCACCAGGCGATCGGGTGGTCCGGACCCATCGTGCCACCGGTGTACGTCGACTCGTCCAGCGTGGACAGCACGTGTGCGGTGGCGCGCGGGTTGGTGCGGTAGTCGTACCACTCGTCGGTGCGGTTCCAGGCCTGGGGCAGGTGCGCGGTGGCCGGATGCGCGCGATCCTCGGTGCGGACCACGGCCGGCTGGACCGCCGGGTGCGAGGCGAAGTACGCGCCGACCAGCTCGCCGTAGAACGGCCAGTCGTACTCGGTGTCCGCGGCCGCGTGCACGCCCACGTAGCCGTGCCCCGCCCGGATGTAGGACTCGAACGCGGCCTGCTGGCCCTCGTCGAGCACGTCACCGGTGGTGCTGAGGAAGACCACGGCCTCGTAGCCCGCGAGGCCGTCGGCGGTGAACGTGCCCGCGTCCTCGGTCGCGGTGACGGTGAACCCGCCGGCCGCGCCCAGGTCCCGGATCGCCTGCACCCCGGCCGGGATGGAGTCGTGCCGGAAGCCGGCGGTCTTGGAGAAGACCAGCACGTCGAAGGGATCGTCCGGCAGCGGCGCCGGCGCCGGCAACAGCAGCGCGGCCGCGAGAATTCGCCCGATCATGGCAACACCCACTTCTGGTCGGCGAGGTCGCAGCCGCGCGGGAACACAGGGCTTCCGCAACGTGTCGTCGGCCGGCGCGTCCCGGTGTGGAGTGCCCGGCGGACCCCGGAGATGGCGTGTCCGGTTTAGAGTAGCGTCGATGGGACGGCCGCGCCGGGTGAAGCCTCGCGAAGAGGTCATGCCGGGGTCGCGGTCGAGGTCTTCGCCCGCAGCCCCGATGCCCCGTGGATCGAGTAGCGCTCGATGCGCGCGGACCGCGGAACCGTTCGACGACGCGATCGCCGGTGCGGTCGCGCTGCTGTCCGCGTTGCGGGCCGAGGAGGAGCACCCGTGATCGCCATGCAGTACCGGCTGAACCTGCCGGCCGACTACGACATCGACATCATCCGGCAGCGGATCGCGTCGGCCGGGCCGCTCTTCGACCACACGCCGGGGCTCGGCCTCAAGGCGTTCATGCTGCGCGAGAAGGGCGTCGACGGCTCCCCGCTGCACCAGTACGCGCCGTTCTACCTGTGGGCCGACTCCGCCGCGGCCGCCACGTTCCTGTGGGACGGCGGCGGATTCGCCAGGGTCGTCGCCTCGTTCGGCCGCCCGGTCGTGCAGACCTGGATCGGCGGCGGCTACCACCGCGCGGCGGCATTCACCCAACCCATCACCCACGCGGTACGGCGGGTCGCGCCGATCCCGGCCGACGCCGACCCGGCCGAGACCGCCACGGTGGTCGGCGCGGCCGTGCGGGACCGGCTCGCCGAGCCGGGCCTGCACTCGATCGCCTGGGCCGTCGACCCGCGCACCTGGGAGTCGATGACGTTCGCGCTGCACGCCGGCCGGCCCGACCCGAGCGACGGCGAGCTGTACCAGGTGCCGCACGTCTCCGCGCCGCACGAGCCCGCGCTCCTCGGCCCCGGGACGACCCCGGGTCAGCCCACGGGCCGAGGCGCGGGTGGCACGCACCCTGCATGATCGTCGGCATGAGACTGACCATCCTGGCCGCCACCGGCGGCGTCGGCGGGCACCTGCTGCGTCAGGCCGTCGCGGCCGGGCACGAGGTGACGGCCGTGGTGCGCGACCCGGCCCGGCTGGCGATCGCGCCCGCGCACGTCGTCACCGCCGACCTCGCATCCGGCGTGGACCTGCGGGCCGCGGTCGACGGCGCGGACGCGGTCCTCTCCGGTCTCGGTGCCCGGTCGGGCGCGGAGGCCGGCGTCGCGTCGCGCGGCACCCGGGCCGTGGTGGCGGCGATGCACGCGACCGGGGTGCGGCGAATCGTCGTGGTCAGCGCCGCCTCGGTCGGGACCGTGGCGTCGCCCGGCCGGCCGCAACCGCCGCGGCACAATCCGGGGGACGGGTTCCTGATGCGGCACGTGGCCGCGCCGCTGGCCAAGGCCGCGTTCCGCCGGCACTACGCGGATCTGGCGCTGATGGAGGACGTGCTGCGCGACAGCGGGCTCGACTGGACCGTGTCCAGGCCGCCCCGGCTGCTCGAGGTGCGGCTGCGGCGGCACTACCGGACCGCGGTCGGGCGCAACGTGCGCGGCGGCGCGTTCATCGCCCGCGCGGACGTGGCCCGGCACATGCTCGACGTGCTGGACCGGCCGGAGACGATCGGCCAGAACATCGGCATCGCCTACTGACCCACATCCACCCGGCCGGCATGACACCGGCCGGCATGACACCGGCCGGCACGGCGCCCGCCGAAGGGACCGGGGACGCCGGGTCGAGAACGCACAGGTCAGGAGGTCGGAGTGAGACGTCGACGGATGCACCGGGCCGTGTTCGCGGCCGCCGGGGCGTACAACATCGCCTGGGGTTGCTATGCGGTTCTGGATCCGCAGTGGTTCTTCCGGGTGAGCGGGCTGCCGCTGTCCAACTCGCCGCAGATCTTCGCCTGCCTCGGCATGGTGCTCGGCCTCTACGGCCTGCTCTACCTGGAGGTCGCCCGGCGGCCCGAGGCGGGCTGGCCGATCGCGGCGGTCGGGCTGACCGGCAAGATCCTCGGGCCGGTCGGCCTGGCCTGGCTGATCGCGACCGGTGCGTGGCCGCCCGCCACGGTCGTCATGATCATCACGAACGACCTGATCTGGTGGGTGCCGTTCGCGCTCTACCTGCGCGACGGATGGCCGGACTACCGGGCCACGTTCACCACTGTCGCCGGCCGATCGTGATCCAGGCGTCATCGACGTGGTCAGAACGACGTGAACGACGCCCGGATCACCGGAAGATCGCCGCTGATGCCGGAAGCTCAGGTGTCCGGCCGGTGCAGGGGCAGCTCCGCGGTGACCCGCCAGCCACCGCCGGTCGCGGGCCCGGCCGTGAACCGGCCGCCGAGCAGATGCACCCGCTCCCGCATGCCGACCAGCCCGAAACCGCCGGCACGCCCGCCGGTCCCGGCCGCCGGCCGCCCGCCGTTCGCGGCCGCACCCGGACCGTCGTCGCGGACCTCGATCCGCACCGTACCGGCGTCCGTGCGTACCGTGGCCGCGATCTCCCGGGCCCCGGCCGCGTGCCGCCGCGCGTTCGTGACCGACTCCTGCACCAGCCGCAGCACCGACGTCGCCACCTCGTCCGTGACCGGCTCGTCCAGCGCCGCGTCACCTGTGGTGCTGAGCCAGCGATCAGTCCCCAGTGGGCCGATCGCCTGGCCGGTCCTCGATGGACAGTATCGCGGCCAAAGCGGTGCGGACGCGGGCGCGGAGCCAGGCATGGGCCGGGTCGGTGTCGTAGCGCTGGTGCCAGCCGCAGACGATCGGCGGCGCCGGGAGTGGCACCGGCAGTGCGGTGGTGACCAGGCCGAACGCGTCGGCGAGCGGGCGGCAGGCGAGTTCCGGCGCGGTCAGCAGCGCGTCACCGCGGGCGACGACGAGGGCGGCGGCCGCGGTGGTGCCGACCGAGGCGAGCACGCGGCGGGACAGGCCGTGCGCGTCGAGCGCGTCGTCGACCGGGTCGGTGAGCCGGCCGCGGCGGGAGACGAGCACGTGCGGCTGCGCCGCATAAGAGGCCAGATCCAGCCCGCCACGGTACGGATGATCGCGGCGCATCGCCACGACGAACCTGTCCCGCCCCAGCGTCTCGTGCCGGATCTCGGGCAGCGCCGGCACGGCCGCGCCGATCTCCAGGTCGACCCGGCCGTGCCGCAGCTCGTCGGTGTCCACGGCCGCCTCGGCCAGGAACCGCAGCCGCACGCCCGGTGCCGCCGCGGCCACGCCGGCCAGCAGCGGGGGAGCGAGCGCGGTGGTCAGCGCGTCGTGGCACTGCAGCGTGAAGACCCGGTCGAGCGCGGCCAGGTCGAGGTCGCGGGCCGGGGACAGCACCGCGTGCGCGCCCCGGAGCAGCTCGCCGACCTGCTCACGGATCGCCAGCGCGTACGGCGTGGGGGTCATCGTGCGGCCGGTGCGGACCAGGATGTCGTCGCCGGTGAGCCGCCGCAGCCGGCCGAGGTTGCGGCTGACCGCGGGCGACGACAGCCGCAGCCGCTGGGCGGCCCCGGCCACGCTGCCCTCCTCCAAGAGCGCGTCCAGCGCCGTGAGCAGGTTCAAATCCAAGTGCATGGCGGTAAATCGTAGCCTAACAACGTTGCACTGGACTTAACAGTCGGCCGGGCCGAGGCTGGTCCCATGAGCACAGAACAGCAGTTGCTGACGACCGTGACCGACGCGGTGCGGCTGACCGCCGGCGCCCGGGCCGTCGCCGCGGCCGGGCCGGACCACGTGGTGTGGCTCGGCGCCTACGGCACCGGCCCGTCCGCCCGCCGCGCCGGCCCGCTGCTGCGCACGATCCTGACCATGCTCGGCGACCTCGACGACAAGGTCACCGCGGACGCGATCATCCTGGAGGCGGGCGGCACCGTCTTCCACTCCGGACCGCTCTCCCACGGCCCGATCGCACCGTCCCACCGGACCACCACAGTCGACGGCACCCCGAGGCGCCTGTTCCCGTCCCGGATCAGCCGCGCCACCGTGGCCGCCGCCATACTCGACGAGGCCGAGAACCCGGCGCACGCGGGCCGCATCGCGGTCCCGCTGCGACGCTGACCGCGGAACCGACCGGTCACTCCCCGGTCGTGACCGCGGACGGGACGCCGCCGGCGCAGGTGACGGTCATCGTCACGTACCGGTTGCCGTGCCGGAAGACGATCTCCGCGGCGTCGGCGGGACCAGCGGCCACGGACTGCGTCTTGTACGGCTTGATCGGCGTGTAGGACAGCAACTGCGCCTGGCCGGAGCCGGTGCAGGTGGCCTCCACGGTGCCGGCGCCGGACGCGAGCGTGCGCTGCTGGGGCTGCGGATCCGGGGGCGGGGTCCCGACCGGCGGCGGGGGACCGGACGTGGCGGCCGGCGCCGGGTCCTGGCCTGGGACCTCGGGAACCTGGGGGGCGGCGGTGCCGGTGCGCGTCACGCCCGCGGACGATCGCACGGTGCCGCCGGGGCCGGCCGGCGCGGTGCCGGTGACCAGGCCGGGGACCGAGCCGGGGATGCCGGTGCCGGTCGCGGCCGGGGGCGTGGTGGTGAGCGGCGCGTCCGGGGCACCGGACGCCAGACCGGGCCTGGCGGCGGTGTCCGGGTCGGCGGTGCCGAGCAGCAGGGCTGTGGTCAGCCCGCCGGCGGCCAGCAGCGCGAGCGTCCCGGCGACCACGGCGATCCTGCGGCGCCGGGCCCGCTCGCCATCCGCCGGTCGAGGGCCCGCATCCCCGGACGCCGTCGGGGTGGCCGCACCGCGAGCCGGCGCGGCGGACCCGTCCCGCTGCGGCGTGGCAGCCGCACCCTGTTCCGGCGGCGTCGGGGCTGGTTGTGACCTCGCGTGTGGTGGCGGCACGGTCGTCTCGCCCGCCGAAGCCGCGGCGGGCACGGATCCGGCCGGAGAGCCGGCGCCGGGCTCGAAGCCTTCCGCGGAGCCGTAGCCGGTCGCGGCCGGGCGCGGCGTCAGCGCGATCGACGGCTCCTCCGCCTCACCCGCGCCGCCGGTCACCACCCGTACCCCCGCGGCCCTCGCCAGCACCACCGCCGCCTCCCGGGCGCTCGGCCGCGCCGCCGGGTCCTTGTGCAGGCAGCGGTGGCACAGGTCGACCACGGCCGCGGGCACGTGCGGCAGCGGCGGCAGCGGGTCCGGCTCGGTGTAGACGTGTGCGTCCAGCATCTCGGTGATGCTCTCCGCCGTCCACGGGGCCCGGCCCGAGATCAGCAGGTAGAGCAGCACGCCCAGCGCGTACACGTCGGTCGCGGGCAGCACACCGTCGCCGGTCAGCCGCTCCGGCGCGATGTAGCCGGGCGTGCCCATCGGCACCTCGGCCGGCGCGCCACCGCTGCCGGGCGTGGCGACCGCGGCGATGCCGAAGTCGACGACCTTCGCGCCCTGCCGGGTCAGCATCACGTTCGCCGGCTTGATGTCGCGGTGGACCAGCCCCTCCTCGTGCGCCGCGGTGAGCGCCGCCGCCACCTCCGCGCAGCAGCGCAGCGCCGCCTCCAGGTGCAGCGGCTCGGTGCGTAACCGGCGGGCCAGCGTGACGCCGGAGACCAGCTCCATCACCACGTACGGCAGGACGTCGCCGCCGTCCGGCACCTCGCCGAAGTCGTGCACCTGCGCGATGTTCGGGTGGGAGAGCCGGGCGGCCGCGCGCGCCTCCTCGCGGATCCGCACGCGGGCGTCCGGATCGGTCACGTACTGCCCGTCCAGCACCTTCACGGCGACGGCCCGGCCGAGGACCTCGTCGTAGGCGCGCCAGACGACGGCCATGCCGCCGCGGCCCACCTCGCCGTCGAGCCGGTATCGGCCTCCGAGAACCTGGTACTCGCGCACCGCGACAGTCTTCCGGCATCGACATCCGCCGACAAGTCAGGCGTTCCGGGTCATCGCCCAGGTGGGAACGCTGCGGTCATCCGGACGGCGGACATCCACAACCACAAAGCCGCCCATCGGGTACGAACGGTCGGTCCGGGACATGCAACTTCCATCCCGGTCAGGCGAGTCCGAGGTCGAACAGGCTGGCTGCGGCGTCGGTCAGGGAGTCGGCGGCCGGCCGGGCCTTCCAGCCGAGCACCCGTTCCGCGTGTGCGGCGCTGAGCCGGGTGCGCACGCCGAGGCTGGGCGCCAGCTGATCCATCTCCGCGTTGAACCGCGCACCGGCCCGGACCACCCAGTCCGGCAGCTCCCGCCGGGGCACCTTCGCGGCGCGGTCGCCGAACCGGTCGCGCAGCAGCGCGGCCATCTCCCGGAACCACAGGAACTCCCCGGCCGCGATGAACCGCTGCCCGGCCGCGTCGGGCGAGGTCATCGCCTCGGCGTGCAGCACCGCGAGGTCGCGCACGTCGACGATGGAGTAGCCCGTCCGCGGCAGCATCGGCATCCGCCCGGTGAGCATCATCCGGATCAGCGAGGTGGACGGGGACAGGTCGTCGTCGAGCGCCGGGCCCTGGATGTTCGCGGGCAGCACGGCGACGAACTCGGGCCCGCCGGTCCAGGACCGGACCAGATTCCACGCGTCCCGCTCGGCCAGGGTCTTCGCGCGTGGGTAGGCGTACCGCGGCAGGTCCGGCAGGTCGCTCCAGGTGCTCTCGTCCGCGGGCGCGCCCGGGTCGGCCGGGATCGCGGTGGCGGTGGAGGACGTCATGACCACCCGCCGGACGCCCGCGCGGTGCGCCGCCCGCAGCACCCGGCGGGTGCCGTCCCGGGCCGGGGCCAGCAGGTCCTGGCCGCGGAACTCGCCGACCGGCATCGGCGCCGCGGTGTGCACGACGTAGTCCATGCCGTCGGCCGCGGCGTCCCAGCCGTCGTCGTGCAGCAGGTCGGCGGCGGCGAACGTCAGCTCACCCGGCGTCGCGACCCTCTCCCGCACCGTGTCGGCGCGGGCCAGACTCCGGACCGTGGCCCGGACCCGGAAGCCCCGCCCCAGCAACTCCCGCACGATGTATCCCGCCATGAACCCGGACCCGCCGGTGACCAGCACTGATTCGCTCATGCCGCCACTGTTCGCCCGCCACGGAACCACAGCCAGGGACCGGTGGTACGTGGGTGGGCGCGCCTGGCGGCCGTACCCTCGGATCATGGACAGGCAGGGGTTGGCGACGTTTCTGCGCAGTCGCCGGGAGCGGATCACACCGCGGGATGTCGGCCTGCCGGTGCACACCCGGCGGCGCACACCCGGCCTGCGGCGGGAGGAGGTCGCCCAGCTGGCGTAGATCTCCGTCGACCACTACAGCCGCCTCGAACAGGGTCGCGGCCGGCACCCGTCCCGGGCCGTGCTCAACGGCATCGCCCGCGCGCTGCGGCTGACCGGCCAGGAACGCACCCACCTGTTCCGGCTCGGCGGTCAGGCCGAGACCGAGACCGTCGACGGGCCGGACGAGGACGTGCCCGCGGGCACGCTGCGCCTGATCGACCGGATGGGCGACGCCGGCGTCGTGGTGATGAACGGCGCCTGCCAGGTCCTCGCCTGGAACCCGCTCGCGGCCGCGCTGTTCGAGGACTTCTCCGCGCTCGGCGCCGGCAACCGCAACTTCGTGCGCCGCTACTTCCTGCACCCGGACCCGGCCCGCCGCGGGTACGGCATGGACGACACACCCCGGTTCGCCGGGACCGCGGTCAGCTACCTGCGCATCGCCGCGGCCCGCTACCCGCGGCACGCCGAGATCCACGAGCTGATCCGCGACCTGCTGGCCGGCAGCCCCGAGTTCGCCCGGCTGTGGCACGACCAGGAACTGCGCATCGAGCACCGCAGCCGGCAGATCGTCGAGCACCCGGAGGTCGGCCGGCTGGAACTGGACTTCGAGATCCTCACCATGCCCGACCGCGACCAGCAGGTCGTCCTGTTCACCGCGGAGCCCGGCTCACCGGTCTACCGCGCCCTGGAACTGTTGCGGGTCATCGGCACCCAGGACATGTCGGCCGAGCTCGGGTAGGCCGGCGGGTCGGCAGCGGTGCCGGTGCCGGTTAGGATCGCGGCATGTCCGAAGCGTTCGGGCCGGGTGCTCTCCCGGCAGACCTCGTCGACCGGTTCCTCGGCGCGCTCGACGGCACCGACGCGTGGACGGCCGGTGACGACACGTGGGCGCGGATCGAGGAGCTGATCGAGCGGGCCCGCGCGTCCGCACTGATCGGCGACGTCGAGGCGTTCGAGTGGACCGTCCGCGACCTGGAGATGATCGGCGGGCGCCACGCCGCCACGCCGGGCCGGGACCGCCCGCAGCCGCCGAAGATCGCCCAGAGCAAGCGGACGCTGAAACACACGCTGAGGCCGGCCCAGGCCCGCTGATGCGACGATCCGCCCCGCTGGCGGAGACCTGGCCGGGTCACCGACCGGCGGCTCTCCGGTGATCCATGCGCCCCCGAAGTCGTTCTGACGGCGTCGGGGACGCATGGATCGGTGGCGGCCGGGGCGCGGGCCTCAGCCGAAAGTCGTAGCGGGGCCGGCGCGGGGATATGGCTCCTGGCCGATGCGCCGGTCGTGGCCGGGCCGCCATGATCTCGACGTGAATCCTTCTCCGAGCCGGCACGCGGGTCGGCCATCAGGCGCGCCGCGGCCGTCCTCCGCCGGGGCCGGGCCGGAGACGACGCGGACGGCGGCGGCCACCCGGACGGAGGCGGCTACTCGACCGCCGGCGGCGGTGCGGCCGGTCGCCATCCTCCGACCGTTGCGCGGTTTGGACGGGTTCCGGCGCGACCGGCCGGTGGCGTGGCGGACGGCTGGATATGTGGCCGCGGCCGTGTTCGCCGGTGGGATCGGTGTGTTTGCCGGGCAGGAGGTGCAGGCGGCGTGGGGGCGGTGGGCCGCCGGAGCCTATGTGCTGGCCGCGCTGGTCACGGTGCTGTGGCGGCGACCGGCGGCGCGGACCGTGGCCACGGGCGTCGCGCTGGCCGGTGCGGTCGTGGCGCCGCTGGTGTGGATGGTGACCGGCGGCCGGGACATGTCGCCGGCCGGGCTGGGGCCGCTGCGGGTCATCAGCCGGGCCGGGCGGCTGCTGGTCGAGCACGGCAGCCCGTACCTGCCGATGGATCAGCTGACCGGGCCGGAGTCGCTGAATCCCTACGGCCCGCCGCTGACGATCTTCGGCCTGCCGCACGCGCTGGGTCTGGACGGCTGGGCGGGCAACCCGCGCACCTGGCTGGTGCTCAGCGCGGTACTGCTGGGGTATGCGGCGCTGCGGCTCGTGCGGGCGGACCGGCCGGTGTGGACGCTGGCGGCGGCCTTCGCCTCGCCCGTGCTGGCGCTCCCCGTGGTCATGGGCAGCACCGACCTGCCCGTGCTGGGCCTGCTGGTGCTGGGCGTCGCGCTGCTGGTCCGCGGCACGCACCCGGAGAGCACGGATGCGGAGCCGCAGGCCGCGGGCGCGCGTCCGGAGGGCTCGGGCGCATACCCGAGGGGCGCGGGTGCGCGCTCCGGAAGCCTTGATGGCAGGGATCTGGTGCCGGCCGGCGTGGCGCTGGGGGTGGCGTGTGCGATGAAGGCGACCGCGTTGCCGGCCGTGCTCGTGCTGATCCCGCTGTTGCTGGTGCGTGGTGGGTGGCGGCCGGTGCTCATGTTCACCGGGTCAGGCGTGCTGGCCGCGCTGGGCTCCGCCGTGCTGACCGCGCCGGCGATGCCGGCCGATTCCCGGGATCTGGTGCACAACATGGTGATGTTCCCGCTGCGGCTGACGTCGCAGCAGACCACCGCGGCCAGCCCGATGCCCGGCCAGGTGGTCGCGGCGGACGGCTCCGCCGGCAAGCTGCTGATGATCGGCCTGCTGGCCGTGGTGATGGCGGCGGTCTGCGCCTACCTGTGGCGGCGTCCCGCGCGGGACCTGCCCACGGCCGTGCTGCAGATGACCGTGATCTGGTCGCTGATCTTCACGCTCGCCCCGTCGACCCGCTACGGCTACTTCGTCTACCCACTGCTGATGCTGGGTCTGCGCAACCTGCTGCGCGACCGGAACCTCCCGCACCGAGTGGCGGCCCCGCGCTGAGTGGCGGCCCCGCGCTGAGTGGCGGCCCCGCGCTGAGTGGCGGCCCCGCGCTGAGTGGCGGCCCCGCGCTGAGTGGCGGCCCCGCGCCGGGCGGCGGCTCCGGGCTGAGCCGCGGCCGGGACGAATCCCGGCCGCGGTGAGGCCCGGCGCCGACGAGAGGGTCAGGCGACGTCGATCGCGTCGATCTCCGCGAAGTTGGCGCCCTTGCCGTACGAGATGGTGTTGTCACCCGCCCGCAGCGTCACGTCCCGCTCGCTGACCTGCCAGTTGTCCCAGCCGGTGAACGGATAGTCGACGGTCTGAGCCGCGACGCCGTTCACGGCCAGGCTGTGGCTCGCCGCACCCGCGTCGGACCCGTTCGCGAACCGGGTGTACAGCCGGTACGTCCCCGCGCGGGGCACGTGCACGGTGAACGTGACCCGGCTGTCCGCGAAGTCGATCCCGCCGACCACGACGCCGTTGCTGGCGCCGCCGGCCGCGTACCGCGCGTTGGCGCGGGCGAAGTCGGCGTCCTCGGCCTCGTAGCGCACCTTCGCGTCGTCGACGATCGGCCGGCTGCCCTGCCAGTCGAGCCGCTGCGAGTACATCGCCCGGTAGCTGAAGTCCGCGTTCCAGCCGTGGAAGACGATCCGGTCCCTGCCGTCCGGCCCGGTCACCACGTCCTGCCCGCCGGGCCCGCGCACCGCACCGGCGAACGCGTCCGTGGTCATCAGCGGTACGGCCGCCTTGGTGTACGGCCCGCGCAGGCCGGCCGAGGTCGCGTAGGAGCTCACGTAGCTGCCGTTGCCGAAGAAGTTCGCGGAGTAGAACAGCACGTACGTCCCGTCGCGCTTCCACAGCGTGGGCGCCTCGACCAACGTACCCTCGAACGGTTTGTTCTGTTTGATCAGTGGGGTCTCGGTGCCGGTGCGGCGCAGCCCGTCCGCGCTGACCTGCTGCAGGCGCAGCCAGGTGTCCTGCGCGCAGCAGTTGCCGTCGTTCTTCCACAGGATGTAGCGGCGCCCGTTCTCGGTGAACGAGGACGCGTCGATCGCGCCGCCGATCTCCGGCGTGCAGACCAGCGCGGTGGCCTGCGGCACGAACGGCCCGCCCGGTGCGGTCGCGGTGGCCGCGCCGATGCACTGCTTGCCGGACGCGCGGTCGTGCGCCGTGTACCACATGACGAAGCTGCGTGGCCCGGCCTGGAACACCTCCGGCGCCCAGACGCCGCGGTCGCCGGACCCGCCGGGCGGGAACGACCAGTCCGGGTCGACCCAGGCACCGAGCGTCGGCAGCGCGTCGCCGGGCTGCACGGTCCAGGTGACCAGGTCGGTGGAGGTGGCCCACTTGATGTTGCGGCCGTCGCTGTTGGTGGCGTAGGCGTAGTAGGTGCGGCCGAATTTCATCACGTCCGGGTCGGCGAAGTTCTGGTCGATGACCGGGCCGGACACGGCCGCGGACGCGGGTGCGGCCGTGAGCAGGCCCGCGGCGAGCGCGAGGGCGGCGACGATGGCGCCGCGCCGGAGAGCGGTAAGACGCATGGTGTCTCCACAGGGGTCGGTGGTGTTACAACGTCGGTCGATATCGGCGTTCTGTCAAGAGAACCAGCGGGCGAGGTGGTCGTCGAGGTCGCGCTGCTCGTCGCCGATCCAGGCCACGTGGCCGTCCGGGCGGAGCAGCACGGCCGGGACGTCGAGCGCCGCGTCCGGGTCCCTGAGCAGGCCGACGCGGTCGTGCCGGCCGCCGGTGCTGAGGTGCCCGGTGCGGTCCAGCAGGAGGCCGCGGCCGTGGCGCAGCAGGTCGTAGAGGCGGCCGGTGCGCACGTCGACGTCGGGCATGCGGCGGCCGAGCAGGTCCGGGCCGGGACCGAGGTCGTACCGGACGCCGATCGCGGTGATCTTCTCCATCAGGTGCCGGTTCACCTCCGGGATGCCGATCAGCTCGGTGAGCAGGCGACGCAGCGGGCCGTCGGGTGCCAGAGCGGTCTGCGCACGTGTGTTGTCCAGGACGTCCGCCGCGACCGGGCGGCGCTCGGCCTGATAGCTGTCGAGCAGCTCCGGCGGTGCCCAGCCGCGGACCTGGCCGGCGAGCTTCCAGCCGAGGTTGACCGCGTCCTGGATGCCCAGGTTGAGGCCCTGCCCGCCGATCGGCGGGTGGATGTGGGCCGCGTCGCCGGCCAGCAGCACGCGCCCGGCCCGGTAGGTGTCGGCCAGCCGGGTGGCGTCGCCGAACCGGGACAGCCAGCGCGGCGAGTGCACGCCGAAGTCGGTGCCCGCGATCGCGTGCAGGGCCCGCCGGAAGTCCTCGATCGTGGGTGGCTCCGATCGGCCGGAGGCACCATCGGCTGAAGAAGCAGCGGTTCCAGGAGCAGCGGTTCCAGGGGCAGCGGTTCCAGGGGCAGCGGTTCCAGGGGCGGGGACCACCACGCGATAGACGCCGTCGCCGGATGGCCGGAGGTCGAGCCGCCGGTCGGTCGCGCGCACCTCGGCGACCCGGGCGGTGACGGCCTCCACCGGTACACCCGCCGACATCTCGCCCATCAGCGTGTCGTTGCGCGAGGGTTCGCCGGGAAATCCCACGCCGAGCAGCCCGCGCACCGCGCTGCGTGCACCGTCGCACCCCACCAGGTAACGCGTTCGCAGCCGTTCCCCGCCGGCCAGCCGCACGGTCACGCCGTCGTCGTCCTGCGCCAGACCGGTCACCGCGCACCCGCGCCGGACCTCCGCACCCAGCCCGATCGCGTGCTCCTCGAGCACCTCGACCACGGCCGGCTGCCGAATGCCCAGCAGATAGGAGTTCGGCGAGTCGAATCCGTCCGGCACCGGCGCGTCGATGGCGGCGAAGAAGCCGCGCGCCGGGCGCTTCCGGCCGCGCGCGACCAGACGGTCCAGCAGCCCGCGCATCGCCATCAGTTCCAGGCTGCGTACGTGCAGCCCGACGATCCGGACAGCGGACGCGGGCTCGGTGTCCCGCTCCAGCACGAGCACGCGCACGTCGTGCAGCCGCAGCTCGGCGGCGAGCATGGCGCCGGTCGGCCCGCACCCGGCGATGATCACGTCGAACAAGATGGTGCCCTTCGGGAGTCGGCGCTCCCGGCGACACCTACGACTGTCGCTCGGCCGTGACGGGAAGGGGGAGCACCCAGATCGATACGGCGTTCATGGGTCTCACCTCCTCGGGCAGTGTCACGATCAGCCGCACGCTACAAGCCCGGACGCCGCCGCGTCCAGCGGATATCGCGGAATCGCATACGCCCCGGCAACATCCGTCCCGCTGACCTGAGCGGTGCCGGCGCCGGAGATCCGGCGGCGGCACCGCCCACGTGCGGCCGGTGCCTCAGGCGCGGTGGCAGACCGCTTCGAGGTTGATGCCGTGCGGGTCCAGGACGAACGCGCCGTAGTAGTCGTCGTGGTACTCGGGGTGGATCGCGGGCTCCAGCAGCGGGGTGGCGCCGGCCTCGAGCGCGGCGCGGTGGAAGACGTCCACGGCCTCCCGGGTGTCGACGGTGAAGGCCAGGTGCATGTTCGTGCCGACGGTGCCGCCGTCGATCAGCCAGAAGTACGGCTTCACGCCGGCCAGCCCGAAGCCGGTCATCGCGGTCGGCTGGTTCGGCGTGGCGTTCGGCGGGATCTGGAGCATCCTGGTGATCCCGATGGCGGCCAGCACCGGCTCGTAGAAGGCCACGGCGGCGGTGAGGTCCGGCACGGCGACGTTGAGGTGGTCGATGCGAGATCCCGAGCGGTCGAGGTTCATGCATGCCAGGTTGCCCCGGGTAGCGGACATCGAGTGACCGCTATCGGCCGAACATCACCCGGCCGCACAACGGCGGACGCGGCGACCGGCCACATCGGCTGCGAGGGCGTAAGGAATCCGAAAGGTCCGGCGCGGGCCGGGCTGGGTAGCGTGGGCCGGATGGGATATCGGGTGCTGGTCGTCGACGACGATCCGATCGTCAGCGACGTCGTGCGGCGCTACCTGGAGCAGGACGGGTGCGAGGTGCGCCTCGCCGGTGACGGCGCGGCCGGGCTGGCCGCGGTCGCGGCGGAGCGGCCCGATCTCGTGGTGCTCGACCTGATGATGCCGGGGGTCGACGGTCTCGAGGTCTGCCGGCGGCTGCGGCGGGAGCTGCCGGACCTGCCGGTCGTGATGCTGACCGCGCTCGGCGAGGAGGCCGACCGGGTGCTCGGCCTGGAGGTCGGCGCGGACGACTACGTGACCAAGCCGTTCTCGCCGCGCGAGCTGGTGCTGCGCATCCGGTCGGTGCTGCGCCGGACCGGCGGCTCGGCCGGCGCGGTGAGCGGGCCGGCCGTGCTCGCCGACGGTGACCTCGTCGTCGACACCGCGCGCCGGATCGTGACCCGCGGCGGGGCGCCGCTGGCGCTGACCGTGCGCGAGTTCGACCTGCTGGCGTTCCTGCTGGGCAGCCCGGGCCGGGCCTGGTCCCGGACCGATCTGCTGAGCCGGGTGTGGGGCTGGCAGTTCGGCGACCAGTCGACCGTGACCGTGCACGTGCGCCGGCTGCGGGAGAAGATCGAGGACGATCCGGCCGAGCCGCGCCGGATCCAGACGGTCTGGGGCGTCGGCTACCGCTACGAGACGGCCAGCGGATGACCGACCTGCTGCTCATCGGGGGGTACGCGTTGCTGGCCGGCGGCGTCGTCGGCGCCGGGGGAGCGCTGGCCCTGCGCCTGCTGCGCGGCCGGTCGATCCTGGTGCACATCGTGCTGCTGCTGGCCGTCACCGTGCTCGCCGTGGTCGCCGGCGTGGTCACGGTCGCGTACGCGATGTTCCTCTCCGGCCACGACCTGCGCGTCGTGCTGGTCACGGTCGGCGCGTCCGCTCTGGTCAGCCTGCTCGTCGGCGGCCTGTTCGGGCGCCGTCTGGCCGCGGCCGCGGTCTGGGCGCGCGCGGCCCGCGACCGCGAACGTCGCCTGGAGGCCGGCCGCCGGGAGCTGGTCGCGTGGGTCTCGCACGACCTGCGCACGCCGCTGGCCGGGCTGCGCGCGATGGCCGAGGCGCTGGAGGACGGCGTGGTCGGCGATCCGGCCACGGCCGCGGAGTACCACCGCCGGATCCGGGTCGAGGCCGACCGGATGACGCGGCTGGTCGACGACCTGTTCGAGCTGTCCCGGATCAACGCGGGCGCGCTGCGGCTGGCGGTCACGTCCGTACCGCTGCGGGATGTGGTCTCGGACGCGCTCGCCGGGGTGGCGCCGCTGGCCGCGAGCCGCGGGATCACGCTGGACGCGCCGGAGGCGGGCTGGCCGGTGGTGCGCGCCTCGGAGCGCGAGCTGGCGCGCGTGATCAGCAACCTGTTGATCAACTCGGTGCGGTACACGCCGGCCGACGGTACGGTCCGCGTCGAGGCGGGCCTGGACGACGCGGACGTGTGGCTCGCGGTCTCCGACACCTGCGGCGGCATCCCGGAGCCGGACCTGACCCGCGTCTTCGACGTGGCGTTCCGCGGCGAACGGGCGCGCACGCCGGACCCGGAGCACGCGGGTGGCGGTCTCGGGCTGGCGATCGTCCGAGGCCTGGTCGAGGCGCACGGCGGGCGGGTCGGCGTGCGTAACGCCGGTGGCGGCTGCCGGTTCGAGGTGCGCCTGCCGGCCGCCGTCACCGAACGGTAAGGGTCTGTGCGGGCCGGTCCGCGGTCTACTGACGGACATGCTGAAGCGACTTCTCCGCGCACCGTTCGCCTGGGCCGTGGCACTGAGCCTGGCGCTCGTCGTCGCGGCCGGCCTCTACTGGTTCCAGCCGTGGAAGATCGTCACCGACCGCGAGGTCGACGATCAGCTCGCGGTCGTGATGACACCGGGACTGGCCGCGTCGCCGGGACCGGCCGCGTCATCGAGAGGGCCCGGGCCCGTCGTCGTTCGCGAGGGCACGTTCATCAGCCACGAGCACGCCACCGAGGGCAGCGCGCGCGTCGTGCGGCACCCGGACGGCTCGCACACGCTGGAGATCGCCGGCCTGGACACCTCCGACGGCCCCGACCTGCGGGTCTGGCTCTCCGATCAGGTGGTGAAGCCCGGCACCGCCGGCTGGTACGTCTTCGACGACGGCGACCACGCCGAACTCGGCTCGCTGAAGGGCAACCGGGGCGACCAGACCTACCCGATCCCGGCCGGCACCGACCTGGACGCCCTGGACAGCGTCACCATCTGGTGCGTCCGCTTCTCCGTCTCGTTCGGGGCGGCGCCGCTCATGCCGGTCGCGTAATCCACCCCGGGTACGGTCTTTACCCGTTGATCGTTCCGGGTCAGGCTGGAACGGTCGCACCACGGGAGGCCGCACAGATGAACCGGGCACAGCTCGCCGACTTCCTCCGGACGCGCCGGGAGGCGCTGCAACCGGAGGACGTCGGGCTGCCTCGCGGACCCCGGCGCCGGGCCGGCGGCCTGCGCCGGGAGGAGGTCGCCGCGCTCGCCGGGATGTCGGCCGACTACTACAACCGGATCGAGCAGCAGCGCGGCTCGTTGCCGTCGGAGCAGATGCTCGCCGCGCTCGCCCAGGCGCTGCGGCTCAGCCTGAGCGAGCGCGACCACCTCTTCGGCCTCGGCGGGCACCCGGCGCCGTCCCGGACCCGGGACGACCGGATCAGCCCGATCATGGCGCGGATCGTCGACAGCCTGTCCGACGTGCCCGCGATGGTGTGGACGAACCTCGGCGAGGTGCTGGTGCAGACCCCGCCCGCGGTCGCGCTGCTCGGCGACTACACCCGGTTCACCGGCCTGTCCCGCTACCTGGTGTACCGCTACTTCACCGATCCGGCCCCGCGCGAGCTCTACCCGCCCGAGGACCGCGACAAGCGCGGCCGGGTGTTCACCGCGGATCTGCGGGTGGAGTACCGGAAGGACCCGGACGGCGTGCCCGGTGAGATCGTCGAGGCGCTGCTCGCGGTCAGCGAGGAGTTCGCCGAGGTGTGGGGGCGGCACGAGGTGGACGTGACCCACCATCACGACCTCAAGCGGTACCGGCACGCCGAGCTGGGCGAGCTGGAGCTGTACGCCCAGCCGCTGGTGGATCTGGACAAGGACCAGTACCTGATGGTCTTCACGGCCGTGCCCGGCTCGCCCAGCCAGGAGAAGCTGCAGCGGCTGATCGACATGAGCGCTATCCGGGGATGACCTCTCCCTGGATGATGTCGGCCTTCAACCGGTGATCGCGCCCGGCCACCATTGATCTCGTCGAGGACGGGGAGGTGGACGATGACGGATCGGGCACGGCTGGCCGGGTTTCTCCGGGCGCGCCGGGAGGCGTTGCGGCCGGAGGAGGTCGGGCTGCCCCGCGGGTCGCGGCGGCGGACCGGCGGGCTGCGCCGGGAGGAGGTCGCGGCGCTCGCCGGGATCTCCGTGGACTACTACAACCGCATCGAGCAGCAGCGCGGGTCGGTGCCGTCGGAGCCGGTCCTCGGCGGGCTCGCCCGCGCGCTGCGGCTCAGCCTGAGCGAGCGGGACCACCTCTACCGTCTGGCCGGGTTCCCGCAGCGGATCCGCGACGACCACCCCAGCCCGGTGATGATGCGCATCGTGGACGATCTGTCGGACGTGCCCGCGGTGCTCTTCACCCGGCTGGGCGTGGTGCTGCTGCAGACCCGGCCGGCGGTGGCGCTGATCGGTGACTGGACGCGGTTCACCGGCCTGTCGCGCTACCTGGTCTACCGCTGGTTCACCGACCCGGTGGTTCGGGACCTGCATCCGGCCGAGGACCGCCCGCCGCACGGGAGGGACCTCACCGCGCGGCTGCGTGCGGTGCACGGCACCGACCCGGGCGGCCCGGCCGGTGAGATCGTCGCGGCGCTGCTGGCGGACAGCCCGGAGTTCGCGGAGATCTGGCGGCGGCACGAGGCGGACGTGGTGCGGCACCACGGCCTCCGGCGGCTGCTGCACCCCCAGCTCGGCGAGCTGGAGCTGTACTGCACCCGCATCCTCGATCCGGTCCAGTCGCACCGGTTGCTGGTCTTCACGGCCGTGCCCGGCTCACCGAGCCAGGAGAAGCTGCGGCTGCTGGCCGCCGTCGGCGAGTAGACGTCGCGGGCGTCACACTCGCATCCATACCGCTTCGAATCTGAAGCATGCTACGGTTCCAAACAGCTTCGAAATCGAAGCAAAAACATGAGAGCAGGTCAAGACCATGAAGGCGATGCGATTCCACGAGTACGGCGACGCGACCGTCCTGCGGTACGAGGACGTCGAGCAGCCGGTCCCCGGCGCCGGCGAGGTCCGGATCAAGGTCGCCGGGACGTCGTTCAACGGCGTCGACGCCAACATCCGCGCCGGCTACATGCAGGGCCCGATCCCGGTGGCGCTGCCGCACACGCCGGGCTCGGACGTCGCCGGCACGGTCGACGCGCTCGGCGCCGGCGTGGACGGCCTCGCGGTCGGCGACCGGGTGTTCGGCTTCCTCGGGCTGGCCGCCGTCGGCGCGTCCGCGGAGTACGTGCTCGCCCCGGCCGGCATCCTGGCCGCCGCGCCCACCAGCATCCCGCTCGCCGACGCGGCCGCGCTGCCGGTCGTCGCCCTCACCGCGTGGCAGGCGCTCTTCGAGCACGCGAAGCTGACCGCCGGCCAGCGCGTGCTGATCAACGGCGCGGGCGGCGCGGTCGGCGACTACGCGGTACAGCTGGCCAAGAGCGCCGGTGCGTACGTGATCGGCGTCGCCGGCCCGCGCAGCGCCGCCCGGGTCGAGGCCGCCGGTGCGGACGAGGTGCTCGACCAGGACGCGAGCGGCGTGACCGAGCCGGTCGACGTCGTGCTCAACCTCGCGCCGGTCGCGCCCGAGGCGCTGGCCGCGCTGGTCCCGCTGATCCGCGACGGCGGCGTGCTGGTCAACACCACGGTCTGGATGCCGGCCCCGTCCGACGAGGCCCGCGGCGTCCGCGGCATCAACCTCTTCGTCACCGGCGACGCGGCGCAGCTGGCCGGCCTGGCCACCCGGGTCGACGCCGGTGAGCTGCGCGTCGAGGTGGCCCGCCGGGTGCCGCTGTCCGAGCTGCCCTCGGTGCACGCGGAGCCCGGCGCGGTCTCCGGCAAGACCGTCATCGTCGTCTCCTGACGCGTCGCCCACGGGCGTTCGCCGGCCCGGAATCCGTGATCCAGGCGTCCCCGATGCCGCTCCGGCGACATGGGGGCGCCCCGATCACCGGGCGCTGATCAGCTCTTGCGGCGGCCCTTGGCGCGGGGCTTGGCGGACCGGGGCGGCGTGGCCCGCATGTGCTGCCGCACCCGGCCGAGCACCTCGCTGAGCGCTGCCAGGTCGCCCTCGGCCATCGGGTCGAAGAGCAGGCGCCGGACGTCGGCGACGTGACCGGGCAGTACGCGGGCGACCAGTGCCCGGCCCGCGTCGGTGACGGTCACCAGCACGCTGCGCTCGTCGTCCGGCGACGGTGAGCGGGTGATCAGGCCGCGCGCGTCCAGCAGCCCGGCCTGGTAGGTCAGGCCGCTGCGGCTGTGCACCAGCCCGTCGGCCAGGTCGGTCATCCGCAGCCGGCCGCCGGTCGTGTCCGTCAGTCGCGCCAGGATCTGGAACTGCAGGTAGCTGAGGTCGCCCTCGGCGCGCAGGTGGGCGTCCACCGCGTACTGCAGGACGTTGCTGACCTCCACCAGCGCGAAGTACGCGCCGAGCTCCTCCGGGGTCAGGCCGGGCGTCGCGTCACTCACCCACACATCCTACGTGCTTCAAATCCAAAGCATCCGCACGGTACGACAGGAGACCACCATGTCCGGCAAGAAACTGATCACGGTGCTCGGCGCGACCGGTGCGCAGGGCGGCGGCGTCGCCCGCGCGCTGCTCGCCGACGGCGGGTTCGCGGTGCGCGCCGTCACCCGCGACGCCACCTCGCCGAAAGCCCGGGCGCTTGCCGCGCTCGGCGCCGAGGTGACCGAGGCGACGCTCGACGACGAGGCCACGCTGCGCGCCGCGTTCGACGGGGCGTACGGCGCGTTCCTGGTCACCCCGTACTGGGAGCACCGCTCGCCCGAGCGTGAACTCGCCGAGGTGGCGAACCTGATCGCCGCCGCCCAGGCGGCCGGCCTGCAGCACGTGCTGTGGTCGACGCTCGAGGACACCCGCGAGGCCATCCCGGCCGGCGACGACCGCATGCCGATGCTCGACGGCGGATACCGGGTGCCGCACTTCGACGTGAAGGGCGGCACGGCCGACGCGCTGTTCGCGAAGTCCGGCCTCCCCGTCACGTACCTGCTGATGTCCTTCTACTGGGAGAACCTGCTCGGCGACCTCGCGCCGCAGCGCGACCCGGACGGCACGCTCGCGCTGCACCTGGCGATGGGCGACACCGCGGTCGCCGGCGTCTCCATGGACGACCTCGGCGCGATCGTGGTCCGCGTGCTCCAGCAGCCGGCCGAGACGATCGGCACGACCGTCCCCGTGGCCACCGAGCACCTGACCGGCGAGGAGATCGCGGACGCGTTCGGCACCGTGCTCGGCGAGCCGGTCGCCTACCGGCCGCCGACCCACGACCAGCTGCGCGGCTTCGGCTTCCCGGGCGCGGACGAACTCGGCAACATGTTCCAGTACTACGCCGAGTTCCCGGAGTCCTACCTCGGCCGCCGCGACCCCGCCACCGTCCGGGCGATGCACCCGGGCTGGCACACCCTGGCCGACTTCCTGGCGGCCCACCGCGACGACCTGACCACACGGTCATGACCCCGTTCCACGCTCCCGGCACCCTGGAGTACGCCGAGGCCGGCGCCGCGTTCCAGCTCGCGGCGCCGGTCGACCCGGCCGGCGCGTTCACCGCCCGCACGGCCGGCGACGTGATCGACGCGGTCACCGCCGCCCGCCGGGCCGGCCGGCCGCTGCGCGTGCACACCACCGGTCACGCGCTCGGCCGGGCCGCGCGGCTGACCGGATCACTGCTGCTGCGCCCGATCATCGACGCGTCGGTCCAGGTCGACCGGGTGCGGCATGACATCGACCCGTCCGGCCTGTTCGCCGGCGACCTACCGAAAGGCTGATCATCATGACCGTACTGGACACCGCGAAGCTGCTCTTCGAGCGCTGGTCGGCCGGGGACGCGGCCGGGCTGCGCGAGCTGCTCACCGACGACGCGACGCTCGTCCTGCCGCTGTCGGCCGACGGCTCACCGGAGCCGTTCTACACCTTCACCGGCGCCGACGGCGTCCTCGCATACATGCAGGGCGCGATGGCGAACCTGCCGCAGATCAAGTTCGTGAACCAGCAGTGGTCGGTCTCCGACGACGCCCGCTTCGTCCACCTGCACGCGGACGGTGACATGGTGGCGAGGACCGGCGCGCCGTACCGCAACAGGTACGTCTACCGCCTCACGTTCCGCGACGGCCGGATCGCCGCGATCGACGAGTACGCCAACCCGGTCGCCTGGACGAACCTGGGCCTCTGACAGCACTCCGCCCACGTGCTGCGGGGAGCACGTGGGCGGCCGGTCCCGCCTATCATGGCGCGGTGCAAGAGAAACGTTCGAACACAGTGGACTCGTGGATCATGGTGAGCGGCCTGGTCGGGCAGAATCCCGGACTCCTCGTGACGGAGACGCACCCCGGCAGTGGGGTCCACGACTGCCTCACGCTCTCGCGGGACGGCGTGGACGTCGTGGAGGTCGACCGGCTCGGCGACGTGCGGGTGCCGGACGGGGCGCCGTTCCGGCCGTTCCCGCTCGACCGGCTGTTCGGCGGCGACGACGCGATGGCGCTCCTCGCCGGCCTGCGCAGCGCCGCGGGCCTGCAATACCCGCCGAAGGCGCCGCCGGTCGTGGCGAACTCCCTGACCTACAGGGTGCTGGCGGTGACCGTGGCGCACTTCCGGCTCGACAGCGGCGAGTGGGACGTGCGGAACGAGGCGCTGGACACGGCCGGGAGCGGCGTCCGGCTCCGCGGGTTCGTCGACGCGTTCCCCGCGGCCGCCCGCCACGTGCGCGACGCCGCGCCGGTGGCCGGCCTGCGTCATCCGGCGCAGCGCTGCTGGGCGCTGCTGCGGGCCGGCGAGCCCGTTGCGATGCTGAGCACCGACGGCGCCGTGTTCGTCGGCGATGAGACGATCCACCTGCCCTCCGTGTACGAGCGGACCGGCGGGCGCCTGCACCACACCGCCCGGGCCGCGCTCGGCCCGGTGCTGCCCCTCCGCCACCGGTAGGCCGCTGTCAGCGGTTGTTGCGGCGCGGTGGTCACTGTGGACACTTCCGGCCGGCACGCGGCGATGAGCCGATCGCGACGAAGGCGGGCCGGGACTCCCCGGCCCGCCTTCCGCGTCAGGTGGCCAGTTTCAGGCAGGCGAGCAGGGCTGGGTCGGCCTCGGCGGCCGGGTCGGTGACCGGGGTGCCGCCGTCGACGAAGGCCCGGCGCTGCTCCGGCGTCGCGGACGTCATGTACCAGTCGGCCACGCAGTCGACGACCGGGTCCGGCGCGGTCGCCATGCGCTGATCCGACCGGATCCGCTCGACGACGCGATCCCGCTCGGCCGCGCCACCGTCCCCTGTGGACATGAACCAGCCGATACCGAGCGCGGCGACGAGCAACAGCGCGGCGGCCGCCACGCCGATCCGGCGAGTGGTGGTGGAGAGCATGGGCGAAGCATAGACCGGAAACCATGGCTGCAATGTTGCGTCTTGAACCCGACACGACAGGCGTTTCGGCAGCTGCGCAGCGGTCCACGCTCCACTTTGAGCATGGTGTGATGAAAGCCCGCACATCACGCGCCGAGAACCGTGTACGGTGACTGCGGTCGATGCCGGGAAGCGGTTGGCATTGACGCCTATGCGTCTGATCTACGGGGGATCACATGCTCATACCGCGGCGCTTCCGCGCGCCCTCACGCCTGCTCGCGGCGGCCGTCACGGCCGTCCTCGCGGTCACGTTCCTGCCGGCCGGCGCACCCGCCTCGGCCATCCCGGACGACCCGCCGGTCGAGCGCCCCGCCGCGGCGCAGGCTGAGCCGGCCGGCCCCCGCGACTACTTCTACGACGCCGCCGGCCAACTCGCCGGCGTGTCCGACCCGGCCACTGGCGCCGCGGCGTACCGCTACGACGACGCCGGCAACCTGCTGGAGACCACGCGTCTCGCGGCCGGCGACCTCAGCGTGTTCGCGCTGGTCCCGGCGCGCGGCCCGACCGGCACCCCGGTCGAGGTCAGCGGCGTCGGCTTCGCGTCCACCGCGGCCGGCAACCAGGTCACCGTGGACGGGGTCGCGGCCACGGTCACGGCCGCCACTGCCAACCGGCTGACCGTCACGATCCCGGCCGGCGCGACCGCCGGCGTCGTCCAGGTCACGGCGAACGGCAAGACCGCGCGGGCCGAGCGCCCCTTCAAGGTCGAGACCGGCACACCCGCGCCCACGATCACCGCGCTCTCCACGGACCGTGGCAACCGCAACGACCTGATCACCATCACGGGTACGGGTTTCGACCCCGCCGCCACGCGCAACGTGGTGATGTTCCACCGCACGGTCGCGCAGGTGCAGACCGCGTCCGCGACGAGCCTGACCGTGCGCGTCCCGGCGGCCGCGTCCTCCGGGCGGGTCACCGTGCGCACGCCGGGCGGCACCGCGACCAGCGCGGCCGACTTCCTGGTCGCCCCGCGCGGCTTCGTGATGAACAACCTGGTCTACGGCGGGCGGCTCAAGGCGGGCCAGCCCGCGATCACGGTCACCGTACCCGCGGGAAAGCAGTCCTTGGTCCTGATCGACGGCGTCGCCGGTGAGTCGCTGAACCTGCGGTTCGAGGGCAACACCGTACCCGTGCGGTCGGCTCTGTGGCTGTTCACGCCGCACGGCGGCAACTTCGCCCGCGGCACGCTCGGCGACCCGCTGGACCTGTGGGCCGGCAACACGCTCAGCCAGGACCTGCCGAAGCTGACCGCCACCGGTACGTACGCGATGGTGATCAAGCCGAACGACGACGCGGCAGGCCAGGTGCGGATCACCGCGTCGAACACGCTGACCGGCAACGCGCTCACCGCGGACGGATCCGGCGTCCCGTTCCAGGTCACGGTCGCGCAGCAGGCCGTGGAGCTGCCGTTCCAGGCGACCGCGAACCAGTGGCTCAGCCTCGGCATGACCGACATCAGCGAGCCGGCGAACACGCTCGTGGTGCGCGCGACCGCGCCGGACGGGACGTACTACTCCTGGTCGTCGCCGCTCACCCAGTACACGCCGACCATGATCTTCAAGCCCACCGTCTCCGGCACCTGGAAACTGTCGCTGACCTGGGGCGCGAACCAGCTCGGCTTCGGCCGGGTGTGGCTGTCCAAGGTGGTCGACGGCGGCACGCTCGGCATCAACGGCGCCACCGCCACCGCGAACAT
Organism: Catenuloplanes nepalensis; assembly: GCF_030811575.1. GTDB lineage: Bacteria > Actinomycetota > Actinomycetes > Mycobacteriales > Micromonosporaceae > Catenuloplanes > Catenuloplanes nepalensis. The sequence continues at coordinate 3,262,759 of NZ_JAUSRA010000001.1, forward strand.
CACCCGGCCCGGCCAGTCCGTGCGGCTGCCGTTCACCGGCACCACCGGGCAGCGGCTGCAGCTCGGCTTCTCGGAGAACACACTGCAGGCCAACGACCGCCCGCAGTACCCGTCCACGATCATGACGCAGCCGAACGGCACCCAGGTCGAGCTGCGCGCCGGATATGCCGAGACGCGTGACATCCCGGTGCTTACCCAGACCGGCGAGCACTCCATCTTCGTCACCGGCTGGCTCGCGGTCGGCTCGGTCAAGGCCTGGCTCTCCTCGCCGAACGAGGCCGGCCTGATCGCGCCGAGCACGAAGAAGACGGTCACGATCGACCGGCCGGGCCGCGACGCCTGGCTCGACTACGACGGCGTCGCCGGCCGCCCGCTGTGGATGACGACCGCGGACAGGAACCTGCCGGGCGAGGTCTACCTGCGCATCTACCGGCCGAACGGCAGCCTGCTCAACCTCGGCCGCAACTTCGACATCGCGTCGCTGCCGGACACCGGGCGCTACCGCATCCAGGTCGACCCGGAGAGCCCCGGCACGGGTACGGTCGGGGTGATCGCGGCCGAGCCACGCAACCTGGGCACGCTCACGATCGACGGTCCCGCGCTGGCGCCCGGCGCGCTGCTGCCCGGCCAGAAGGTGACCGCCACGTTCACCGGCGCGGTCGGCCAGCGGCTGGCGTTCTCCACCCAGGGCGACGTCCAGTGGATGAACAGCCGCATCCTCCGGCCGGACAAGACCGTGCTGGACAGCCAGTTCGCGCTGGACTTCCGCAACGGCCGGGACATCCCCGCACTGAACGTCGCCGGCGTCTACACCATCGAGCTGACGCCGTACCAGCAGGCCAGCGGCAGCGTCGGCATGCAGCTCTACGGCGAGCACGACAACGGCGCGATCACGATCGGCGCGCCGGCGAAGACGATCTCGTTCCCGAAGCCGGCGCAGAACGGCCGGGTCACGTTCGACGCGACCGCGGGTGACCTGCTGGAGCTGGAGGTCGCCGGATCGCTCTGGACTTACCTGAGCTACCAGTCGATCTACGAGCCGGCCGGCACCGCGCTGCTGACGCGCACCGCGATCACCCGCCGGATCACCTCACTGCCCACCATCCGGGCCACCGGCACGCACACGTTCGTGTTCGACTTCGCGACCAACACGCCGGGCGGGCTGCCGGGCGACGGGCAGATCACGCTGCGCCGCCGAGCGTCCGCGGCCGCGGCGCAGTCGCAGTCCCGGAACGCTTCCGAGACACCCGCGGCCGCACCGGCCTGTGCCACCCCGGCCGAGACGATAACCGGACTCTCCGCGCCCGCACCCGAGCAGGGTGGCGTGCGCGGCGAGGATCCGCGGCAGGGTGAGACCGCGCCGCTGCCCGGCTGCGAGAGCCCGGGCTGGACGCCGGGCGCGCGCAACCTCGGCGGCGAGGACTGGTCCACCGGGCGTGAGGCGGCACCGACCCGGGAGCGCGCGCTGCAGTTCCCGGTCGGCGTCACCGGCGTCGCCGGCCGCGTGCTCGACGTCAACGACCGCCCGCTCAAGGGCGTCACGGTCGGCGCGGCCGGCCGGAAGGTCACCACGGACGCCGACGGCTTCTTCGCGCTCACCGGCGTGCCCGGCGGCCACCTGTCGATGCGCGTGGACGGCCGCGGCACCGGCCAGCACGGCGTGTTCGACATCGGCGTGGAGGTCGCGCGCGGCGAGGTGCTCGTTCTGCCGTACACCGTGTTCCTGCCGAAGCTGGACGCGGCGAACACGGTCACGGTGAAGAGCCCGACCGCGAAGGAGGTCGTGCTCACCACGAAGGCGATCCCCGGCCTCGAGGTGCGCATCCCGGCCGGCACCGTCATCCGCGACGCGGACGGCAACGTCACCGACCAGGTCAGCCTCACGCCGATCCCGGTCGACCGCTCACCGTTCCCGCTGCCGCCGACGAAGGTCCCGGTCTACTTCACGGTCCAGCCCGGCGGGGGAGTCCTGTTCCCCGAGGGCGCGAAGATCATCTACCCGAACTACACGCACGAGCCGCCCGGCACCCGCACCCACTTCTGGAACTACGACCCGGACGGCCAGGGCTGGCACATCTACGGCCTGGGCCGCGTCTCCCCGGACGGCAAGCAGATCATCCCGGACGACGACGTCCGCTTCTACCGCCTGACCGGCGCCATGACCGCGGTCCCCGGCCTCAACCCGGCCCGCCTCGCGCCGAAACCGAACGGCACCCGCGTCGCTGACCCGGTCGACCCGGCCACCGGCCTGCTGGTCGACGAGACGGTCGACCTGACGATCAACGACGTCGTGCCGATCGAGATCAAGCGCACGTACCAGCAGGGCGACACGGACACCCGGACATTCGGCGTCGGCACGAACTTCGACTACGGCATGTTCCCCTGGTCACCGGGCCAGATCGGCAGCTTCGACTTCCAGCAGTTCGACCTGGTCCAGCCGGACGGCAGCAAGGTGCACTACACCCGCACCTCGCCCGGCAACGACTACGCCGGCGCCGTGTTCGCCGCGGATCCGACGCCGACGCGGTACGCCGGGTCCGTGGTCCGGTGGAACGGCGACGGCTGGGATGTGGAGCTGCGCGACGGCACCGTCTACGTGCTCGGCGACGAGGCGCCCATCCAGGAGATCCGCGACAAGTTCGGCAACACCACCACCATCACCCGTGCCACGTCCGCGCCGGGCACCGACGGCAAGGTCCGGCAGAACGGCGCGATCACCCAGATCACGTCGCCGAACGGACGGTGGGTCAAGTTCGGCTACGACCAGGGCAATCCCCCCAAGGTCACCTCGATCGAGGACAACGCCGGCCGCACGGTCCGCTACGCCTACGACACCACGAACCATCTGCGGACGGTCACCGGCGTCACCGGCGGCGTCACCGAGTACACCTGGACCACCGCCGGGCTGCTGGAGTCGATCAAGGACCCACGCGGCACGACGTTCCTGGTGAACACGTTTGACGCCGCAGGCCGGGTGAAGACGCAGAAGGCGGCCGACGGGGGCCTGACCACGTTCGACTACGTCGACGTCAACGGCGTGATCACCGAGACGCGGATGACGAACGCCCGCGGGAAGGTCCGGCGCTTCACGTTCAACGACAAGGGCTCAGTGCTCACCGACACCATCGGGTACGGCACCGCGCTCGCCCAGACCACCACGAAGGAGTACGGCGCCGACGGCGTCCGGGCGTCCGCGGTCATCGACTCGCTCAACCGGCGCACCGGGTACACGTACAACGCGGCCGGCCAGATCAGCCACATCAAGCTGCTGGACGGGACCACACAGGCGCGCACCGAGCTGTACGAGTTCACCGGGCCGCACGCCGAGCTGACGAAGTACACCGACGTCTACGGCAAGCCGACCGTCTACGAGCTCGACCCGCGCGGCGCGGTCAAGAGCATCACCGACCCGGCGAACCGCAAGACGTCGTTCACCGTCAACGGCGCGGGCCAGATCACCGAGGTGACCGACCCGGCCGGGAAGAAGCGGATCACCGCCTTCAGCGGCGCTGACCCGATCACGGTGACCGACGAGGCGGGCCGGGTCCGGACCAGCGCGTTCGACTCGCTCGGCCGGCAGATCACGGTCACCGACGGGCGCGGTGCACGCACGGAGACCACTTACGACGCCGGGAACCAGGTACGGACCCTCACCGACGCGCTCGGCCGGACGATCTCGTTCGACTACGACCCGAACGGCAACCAGAAGACGGTGACGGACGCCCGTCAGCACACCACCACCTTCGGATACGACTCGATGGATCTGGTGGAGACCGTCACCGACCCGGCCGGCGCGGTCGAACGGTTCGACTACGACCTCAACGGGAACCTGAGCACGCACACCAGCCGGCGCGGCATCGTGACCGGGCACGACTACGACGATCTGGACCGGCGGATCACCACCCGGGTCGGTAGCGAGTCCACCATCGGGTACACCTACGACGCGGGTGACCGGCTCCGGCGGACCGAGGACTCGGTCTCCGGCGTCACCACGGTGGACTACGACGACTTCGACCGGGTCACCGGAGAGACCGGGCCGCAGGGCACGGTCGCCTACGCCTACGGCGCCACCGTGCGGGACCGGACCACCACTGTGGCGGGCTCGCCGACGATCCGGCACGTCTACGACGCGAACGGCGAACTGGCCGAGGTGCAGCGCAACGGCACCACCGTCACCACGGTCACCCGCGACACGGTCGGCCGGGCCGAGCGGGTCGGGGCGCCGGGGACGGGCATCGGCCAGACGTACACCTACGACGCGGCCGGGCTGGTCAAGACGATCACCTACCGCAACGGGAGCACAGTCCTGGGCGATCTGGCCTACGACTACGACGCATCCGGGCAATCGGTCCGGACCACCGGCATGTACTCGCGCACCCAGCTGCCGGAGGCATTCGGGCCGGCCACGTACGACGAGGCCGACCGGATCGAAACGATCGGTGGTACGGCGGTCACCTACGACGCCGACGGCAACCTGACCTCGGACGGCACCACGACGTATACGTGGAACGCCCGGGGCGAGCTGTCCGGTCTGTCCCGCGCGGGCCTGACGGCGCAGTTCGGCTATACGCCGGACGGCCGCCGGCAGAGCCGCACCGTCAACGGCGCCACCACCGGGTATCTCTACGACGGGCAGAACCCGCTCCAGGAGAAGGCCGGTGGCGCCGTCACCGCGACGATGACCAGTTCCGGCGTGGACGGGTTCCTCACCCGCGAGTCCGGCGGAGTCACCCGGCGGTACCTCACCGACGCGCTGGGCAGCACACTGGGCCTGGTCGACGGCGGCGGCACCGGTGCGTCGTACGCCTACGAGCCGTTCGGCGACACCACGGTCACCGGTGACGACGGCGGGAACCCGTACCGGTTCACCGGACGGGAGGACGACGGCACCGGGCTCTACTACTACCGGTCGCGGTACTACAGCCCGGTCCTGCAACGGTTCATCAGCGAGGACCCGATCGGGCTCGCGTCCGGGGATACGAACCCGTACGCATACGTCTTCAACCACCCGACCGCACTGACCGACACGATGGGCACCAAGCCGACCACGTCCCGGCCGGGAGGCTCGGGCGACTGCTACGGCAGCAGCCTGACGAACAGCTTCACACCGGACACACTGGTGCGGATGGCCGACGGCACGGCCCGGCGGATCGCGGACGTCAAGGTCGGCGACCGGGTGCTCGCCGCCGACGCCACGACCGGCACGGCCACTGGCCGGACGGTGACCGGCACGATCACCGGCGACGGTGAGAAGGCGCTGGTCGACGTGTCGATCGACTCCGACGGTGACGGGACGGCCGACTCGGTGGTGACCGCGACCGACGGGCACCCCTTCTGGGTCGCCGATCCGGGGGAGTGGCGGGACGCGAAGGACCTCCGGCCGACAGACCTGCTGCGCACCGCCGCCGGGACGTACGCACAGGTCACCGCGGTCGCCCAGCGGACCGAGAACGCTCGGGTTCACAACCTTACCGTCGACGGCCCGCACACGTACTTCGTGGTGGCCGGCGAGCGCTCGGTCCTGGTCCACAACTCCGCCTGCCGCTCGTTCGGCAACCACTCGCCGAACGGCCGAATGGATATCCCGGAGACTCAGGGCCTCTACATCATCAAGATGAAGGACGGCCGAATCTACGTCGGATCGGCCACCGAGAAGAACACCATTCACCGGCGCATCCACCGCGCGTTCTCCGACGACAAACACGCCGTCAAGGGCGCCGGCTACAAGCAGAAGGACGTCCAGGAGCTGGACTGGATCGAGATGGAGGGCCTCTCTGCCGCCGACATCCACGCGGCTGAACAGGGACTCATCGACTACTACGGCGGCATCCGTGGCGGCAAACTGATCAACAAGATCAATGCGCCCAAGCCGTAGGCTTCTCAGGCCTGTTCCGTCGGAGCTCGAGGAGACGCGACGATGCCGGATGCCGACTTTCGGATCCTGAGGTGGTACGGGGACATGGACGGCCCGTGGTCGGTCGCCGCGCCGGAGCGTTTCCGGCGCGGCGGGTACGACGGGCTGGTCCTGGTACCCGGCCGGTCCTGGACGCCGGACGACCTGACGCTGCTGCACGGCCTGCCCGGACTGCGGATGTTCGCGCTCGAGCAGCGGCTGCGCCGGGACACGGAGGCGTTCACGATCGACACACTGGAGGAGCTCTCGCTGGTGACCGGCGCACGGGCACCGGTGCCGGAGGTCGTTCAGCCGCACCTGACCCGCCTCACTCTCACTGACCGCGACGGCATCGACGTCGCCATCCGGTGGCCACGGCTGCGGGACCTGCAGCTCGGGCAGTGGCGGGCGCCGGACTGCCAGCGGCTGGCGGGCGCGAAGTCGCTCACCGGCATCCGGCTCGACGGCCGTGGTCAGCAGGCCACGCTGCACGGCATCGAGGACTGCGCGGATCTGGAGACGTTGGAGACGCAGCGGGTGTCGGTGAACGGAATCGATCCGCTCACCGGCCTCAGCCGTCTGCGTGAGGTGCGGCTGATGACGTCGAAGGACCGCCCGCACGGCGGTCTCGACCTGGCGGCACTCGCGTCGAGCCGGATCGAGCGCGTCTGGATCTCACATGCTGTCCGGCTGACGTCGCTGGCGACGCTCGGCGCGATCCCGTCACTCAGCGAGGTCCGGCTCATCGGGTGCTCCTTCGACGAGCGGGACCTCGCAGAGCTGCGCAGTCTGGCACCGAGAGCCGAGGTGAGCATCAGCTGATGACGACCATGCGCAGTGTGCAGTCCTTCGGCGGGCCGCTGATCCTGCTGCCGTACGACGCGGTGCCGTCGTGGACCGGGTCCTATGGGCCCGGCGGCGACGACGAGGTGGACGAGGAGGAGACGGAGTACTGGCGGGTCAGCGAGCTGGTGCAGGACTACGCGGAACCGGTCGACGTGGCCGGGGTGGAGGCGCTCGTGCTGGCCAACGGCAAGGCGCCCACCACCTTCCTGCCCGACCTCGGGCTGCTGGTCCAGGTGCTCGCGCACGGCACCCGCACCTCGCCGGTCGACCGGGCGCGCGAGGTGCTGCCCCGGCTGGAGCGGAAACGCGTCACCGAGTGGCAGTGCGGCGGGCCAGGTCTGCTCTTCGACTCGGCCCGGTACGGCCCGGAGGTGCACGACGCGGACGGACTGCCCGTGAACCTCGTCGCCGACCGGTACCGGGTCGCGTCCGGGTACTGGCTTCCGGCGGACGACGGCGACAGTTCACTGGCGCTGACCACGATCGAGCGGATGCCATGACCGGTTCCGCGCGACAGACCGGCGGACGACGTCACACGGGAAGGGGACAGCGGTGACAGCCGAGGCCCGCGCGGTGCTGTGCGCCCTCGCCGACGTGGCGCGCCTGCCGGCACCGGCGAAGCTGCCGGAGCGGCTGGCCGCGGCCGGCTGGACCGAGGCCGAGTTCGGCAGCGCGGGACTGCAGCGCTGGACATTCGGCGAGATCGAGACGACCTACCACGGCGGTGGGACGGCGATCATCGAGACCACCGTCGACCTGGTCGAGCCGGACACCGACGACGAGGACTTCCTCTACGAGGAGTTCGCGATCCGCTTCGCGCGGATGCTGGCCTCAGCCGAAGAGCTGCTCGGCCCGACCGACTTCCGCGGGATGTACGGCGACGACGGTTTCCCGGACGAGGAGGCGGAAGCCGTCGAGGCGGCGCGCTGGCACCTCGGCGCGGGCTCGGCCGGTCTCAACCTGATGCACGAGGACCAGGGCGTGCCGTTCCGGCTCACCGTGACGGCGACCTGACGACGTAACACGCACGGTGTCCGGCCGCGGCGGCCGGACACCGCCGACACGGGGGAGGACGTACGTGAGATCGATGGTGAGTGTGGTCGCGGCGGCGCTGCTGGTCGCCGCGACGGGCGGTGCCGCGCAGGCCGCGCCGGCCGCGACTGGGCCGGTGTTCGCGCCGGCCGGGGCCGAGGTGGTCGAGGGGCAGTACATCGTGGCGCTGAAGGCCACGGTGGGGACGGCGTCCGTGGCGTCGGCCGCCTCGTCGGTCGCGAAGGCGTACGGCGGCACGGTCCGCCGGACGTTCGCCCGTACGATGACCGGCTTCGTCGTCACCGCGACCGAGGAGCAGGCGGCCCGGCTCGCCGCTGACCCGCGGGTGGCGCGGGTGGAGGCGGACGCGATCGTGCGCGGCGCGGACACCCAGTGGTACCCGATCTGGAACCTGGACCGGGTCGACCAGCGCTCCACCGTGCTCGACGACGCCTACAGCTACCCGGCGCAGGCCGGTGAGGGCGTCACCGCGTACATCATGGACACCGGCGTGCGCACCACGCACACCCAGTTCGGCACACGGGCCAGCGTCGGCTTCGACGCGATCGGCGACGGCTGGAACGGCCAGGACTGCAACGAGCAGGGCCACGGTACGCACGTGGCCGGCACGGTCGGCGGCACCACCTACGGCCTGGCGCCGAAGGCGAAGCTGGTCTCCGTGCGCGTGCTGGGCTGCAACAACACCGGCACGGTCAGCCAGATCATCGCGGGCGTCGAGTGGATCACCCAGAACGCGGTGCGGCCGGCCGTGGTCAACATGAGCCTCGGTGGCGGTGAGTCGCTGCTGGAGGAGAACGCGATCGCCGCGTCGATCAACGCCGGCATCACGTACGTGGTCGCGGCCGGCAACTCCGACCTGGACGCGTGCGCGTACAGCCCGGCCGGGCTCGCCTCCGCGATCACGGTCGGTGCGATGAACACGATCGGCGAGCGCGCGACCGGCTGGGGGTCGCCGGACCCGGGGTCGAACTACGGCACCTGCCTGGACCTGTTCGCGCCCGGCGAGAGCATCAAGTCCGCGCACAACGCCACCGACCGGGCCACCCGCGCGCTGCGTGGCACCTCGATGGCGTCGCCGCACGTGGCGGGTGCGGTCGCGCTGATCCTGTCGGTGTATCCGTCCGCGACACCGGCACAGATCACCACGCTGCTGATCAACAACTCCACGCCGAACGCGCTGCGCGCCGACACGCTGCGCAGCTCGCCGAACCGTCTGCTGTTCACCCCCGAGATCATCCCGGCACCGTGACGGGTGACCTCAGCCGCCGGGCCCTCCTCACCGCGATCGGTGCGGCGGGCCTGGCGAGCGCCTGCTCCGCCCCGCCGGCCGCGGCGCCCCCGGCCCGGAAGCAGGCCGCGCAGCCGCGGCTGGAGGCGGTGCTCGCGCCGGTCGGCCCGGCCACCGTGCTGCTCGCGCTGGACGTCACCGCGCCCGGCCGGCCCGGCCTGGAGAGCGTGCTTCGGGAGCTGGGCGACCGGCTGCCGCGCGCCACCGCCACCGTCGCGGTCGGTGCGGCGCTCTTCGACGGGCGGTTCGGCCTGTCCGCGCCGCGCCGGCTGGCCCCGATGCCCGCGTTCCGGGCCGACGTGCTCGACCCGGCCTGGTGCCACGGCGACCTGCTCGTGCAGGTCTCCGGCGAATCGGCCGACGCGGTCGCGGCGCCGCTGTCCCCGCCGGTACCCGGCACGCACGAACGGTGGCGGATCGCCGGGCACCACCCGCCGTCGCCGGACGGAGCCGTGCGCAACCTGTTCGGGTTCCGGGAGGGCTCGGGCAACCCGGACACGGGCGACGCCGCGCTGATGGACAGGGTCGTCTGGATCGGCCCGGACGACGGCGAGCCGGGCTGGTGCGTGGGCGGCACGTACCAGGTGGTGCGGTTGATCGCCCTGGCCATGCCGACCTGGGACCGGGAGACCGATCAGGAGCACGAGCGGGTGTTCGGCCGGTCCAAGAGCACCGGCGCGCCGCTCGGCCGGGTGCACGAGACCGACCGGCCGGACCACGCCGCCGACCCGGACGGACGGGTGATCGGGCTGGACGCGCACATCCGCCGCGCGAACCCGGGTGAGCCACCGCGCATGCTGCGGCGCGGCTACTCGTACCACCGGGAGTCCGACGCCGGGCAGATCTTCATCAGTTACCAGCGCGACCCGGAGCACGGCTTCGCCACCGTGCAGCGTCGGCTGGCCGGCGAGGCGCTGGAGCGCTACACGCTGCCGTTCGGCGGCGGCTACTTCCTCGCGCTACCGCACGACGACGCGTTCCCCGGCCGCGCCATGCTCGGCGCCTGACCGTGGGTTCCCCGGGCCGGGCCTCTCTCAAGCTCTCGGTGGCCGGGCGAACGCGCCGGTGACCCATGATCGAGGCCTCCCTCCCGTCGTCGGAACGACGTGAGGGAGGCCTCGATCACCGGAAGGCCGGCCGGCGACGGCGCGGGTCGCCGTGACCGACGTCGCCCGGTCCGCGCGCCCGGCCGGCCCGGCGGAGGCGTCTGTTAGAACATGACCGTGCCGGATCAATCGTTCGGGGCCCGGCTGCGCGCGCTGCGGCAGGCCGCCGGGCTCACCATGGAGCAGCTGGCCGAGGCGTCCGGCGTGAGCGCGCGGGCGATCAGCGACATGGAGCGCGGGCACAGCCGGGCACCGCAGGCCCGCACCCGCGCCGCGCTCGCGGCCGCGCTCGGCGCCGGTGCGGACGCGCTGGCCGGCGATGTCCCAGCCCGTACCGACGGGCGCCCCCGCACACACGACCTGCCTCGCGCGATCACCGACTTCGTCGGAAGGAACGACGAGATCCGGCGGGTACGCGCCCACGCCGCCACCGACGGGACCGGCCCCGCGCCGGTCGTGGTCGTGCACGGGCAGGGCGGGCTCGGCAAGACCGCGCTCGCGTTGCGCGCCGCCGGGGAGCTGGCCGAGGCGTACCCGGACGGTCGGTTCCACGTCGACCTGCGCGGCGCCGAATCCGGGCCGCTGCCGCCGGGCGAGGCGCTGATGCGGCTGCTGCGCGCGCTCGACGTCGCGCCGCGCCGGATCGCCGGCGACGACGACGAACGCGCCGGCCAGCTCCGCGACGCGCTCCGCGACCGCCGCTGCCTGCTGGTGCTGGACGACGCGGCCGACGAGGCCCAGGTCCGCCCGCTACTTCCGGGGGACGGCCGGAGCCTGACGCTGATCACCAGCCGGCGCGCGCTGGCAGGCCTGGAGGGCGTGCTACGCCTCCCGCTCGCGCCGCTGGCACCGCACGAGTCGGCCGCGCTGCTCGCCCGGATCGCCGGGCAGGCCGCCGACCCGGCCTCCGCGGCCGACGTCGGCACGGTCGCCGGGCTGTGCGGCCACCTGCCGCTCGCGCTGCGGATCGCCGGGACCCGGCTGGCCAGCCGCCCGGCCTGGACCGTCGGCCACCTGGTCGCCCGGCTCGCCGACGAGGACCGGCGGCTCGCGGCGCTGACCGCGGGCGACACGTCCGTCGAGGCCGCGTTCGCGCTCTCGCACGCGCAGGTCTCCCACGCCGGACGGGCGCTGTTTCGCCGGCTCGGTCACGTCCCCGGCCCGGACTTCGGCCTCCCGATCGCCGCGCTACTCACGGGCGATCCCGGCCCCGACCGCGATTCCGGCTCTGGCCACGCTCTCGACCGCGACTCCGGCCCTGGCCGCGGTCCCGGCCGCGACGCCGGTCCCGGTGGCGGCACCGGCCGCAACGCCGATCACGACGGCGGCACCGAGCGCGGCGACGACCTGCTGAACGCGCTCGACGAGCTGGAGGAGCTCGGCCTCCTCGAACCCGCCGGCCCGGACCGCTACCGGTTCCACGACCTGATCCGCCTCTTCGCCCGCGACCGGCTGCGCCGCGAGGAGTCGGCCGGCGCCCGGGCCGCGACCGAGCAGGCCATGTCCCGGCGGATCCTGGAGACCGCGATCGTCGCCGGCCGCTGGTTCGAGCCCGGCTACGGCGCACCGCCGGACGGCTGGACCGGCCTGGTCCCGCTGCCGTCCCAGGACGACGCGGCCGCCTGGCTGCAGCTGGAGGCGGAGAACTGGCTCGGCGCGCTGCGCGTGCTGGCCGCCGCGGGCGACGATCAGCTCGTCGTCGACACGGCCGAGGCGATGCACTGGTACTCGGACCGCACCCACTACTGGACCGGCTGGTACGAGGTGTTCGGCCTGTCCAGGGCCGCGGCCGCTCGGCTGCCCGACCGCCGGCAGGAGGTGACCCACCTCAATTATCTCGCCTGGGCCGCCGCCACCTGCGTGCACCGCACCGACGAGGGCGCCCGGCTGGCGATGGAGGCGCACGACGTCGCGGTCACGCTCGGCGACCTGCGCGAGCAGGCGTGGGCCCTGCAGTACGCGGCCGAGTCCTGGCGGCGCGCCGGCGCGCCGGAACGCTCGCTGGACGCGGTCCGCCGCGCCGTGCCGCTGGCTGACGCGGCCGGCGACCACGATTCGTACGTGCAGCTCTTCCAGCGCATCGGCGTGGTCCTGATCGACCTCGGTCGCTACGACGAGGCGCTGGAGTCGTTCCGGACCACGCTGCGCGAACTCGGCCGCCGTCCGGTCGCACCCGAGCCCGCGCTCGGCGCCCGGACCGGCGCGCACACGTTCGCCGCGCTCGCGCTCGCCAGGGCCGGCCGCTGGCCGGACGCGCTGCGCGAGGCGGAGCGGGCGCTGCCGCTGGCCACCGAGTTCGGCGGGAACAGCCTTCTCAGCCTCGCCCACCTGGTGCGCGGCCGGGCCCGTAACGCGCTCGGCGCGGACGGCCGCGACGACCTCATCCGCGCGCTCGAACACATGGAGATCTCCGGCTACCACAAGTACGAGGCCGAGGCGCGCGCGGAGCTTTCTGCGTAAGTTCCTGCGTGGTCTCCCACGCGTACCGCTGATTGCATTGATGCAGTCGCACCACGCACACAGGGAGCACCATGACGTTCGTGACCACGCCCGACGGCACCCAGATCTACGTCAAGGACTGGGGCGCCGGCCGGCCGGTCGTGCTCAGCCACGGCTGGCCGCTGAACTCCGACAGCTGGGAGTCGCAGGCGCTGCACCTCGCCGCGAACGGCTACCGGGTGATCGCGCACGACCGTCGCGGACACGGCCGGTCCACCCAGACCTGGCACGGCAACGAGATGAACACGTACGCGGACGACCTCGCCGCCGTGATCGAGGCGTACGACCTGCGCGACGCGACGCTGATCGGCTTCTCCACCGGCGGCGGCGAGGTCGCCCGCTACATCGGCCGGCACGGCACCGCCCGGGTCGCGCAGGCCGTGCTCGTCTCCGCGGTTCCGCCGCTGATGCTTCGCACGGACGACAACCCGGGCGGCGTACCCCTGGAGGTCTTCGAGGGTCTGCGGGCCGGCTCGCTGGCCGACCGGTCGCAGCTCTACCGCGATCTCGCGGACGGCCCCTTCTTCGGCAACAACCGGCCCGGCGCGGACGTCTCGCAGGGCATGCGCGACTCGTTCTGGCTGCAGGGCATGGCGTCCGGGCACCGCAACGCGTACGAGTGCATCGCCGCGTTCTCCGCCACCGACTTCCGCCCCGACCTGGCCGCGTTCGACGTGCCCACGCTGGTCGTGCACGGCGACGACGACCAGGTCGTCCCGTTCGAGGTCGGCGGCAAGGCCTCCGCCGCGCTGATCAGGGACGCGGAACTGATCGTCTACCCCGGAGCGCCGCACGGCATCACGGACACGCACAAGGACCGGCTCAACAGCGATCTGCTCACGTTCCTCAACACCTTCAACAACTGACAAACAAACACCCCATCGCGGGTACGCCGCGGCAGGTCTCATATCGTTGACCTCATGGAACACGAACCGTTGGACACCGAGGCAGGCTTCACCGGGCTGGGTCTGCGCGTGGAACTGCTCCGCGCGCTGACCACCCTCGGCTACGAGGAGCCGACCCCGATCCAGCGCGAGGCCATCCCGCCGATCATCGCCGGCAACGACCTGGTCGGCCAGGCCGCGACCGGCACCGGCAAGACCGCCGCGTTCTCGCTGCCGCTGCTGCAGGGCCTGGACGCGAACCGGCGAGACACCGTACCGTGCGCGCTGGTCCTGGTCCCCACCCGCGAGCTGGCCGAGCAGGTCTCCCAGGCCGTCCACCGGTACGGCAAGGAGCTGGGCGTCCGCGTCCTCCCGGTGTACGGCGGGCAGCCGATCGGCCGGCAGCTGGCGGCGCTGGCCCGCGGCGTCGACGTGGTCGTCGGCACGCCCGGCCGGGTCCTCGACCACATCGACCGGGGCACGTTGCAGCTCGGCGACGTGCGCACGGTCGTGCTCGACGAGGCCGACGAGATGCTGGACATGGGCTTCGCCGAGGACATCGAGGCGATCCTGGCGGAGACGCCGGCCGAGCGGCAGACCGTGCTGTTCTCCGCCACCATGCCGCCGCGGATCGACGCGATCGCCCGCCGCCACCTGCGCGAACCGGTGCGGATCACGATGGGCCGCAAGACGGTCGAGCCGGGCGAGATGCCGCTGGTCCGGCAGAGCGCCTACATCGTGGCCCGGCCGTACCGGGCGGCCGCGCTCGGCCGGATCCTGGACGTGGAGGCGCCGACCGCGGCGATCGTCTTCTGCCGCACCCGCGAGGAGGTCGACCAGGTCACCGAGACGCTCAACGGCCGGGGCTACCGCGCGGAGGCGCTGCACGGCGGGATGAGCCAGGACCAGCGCGACCGGGTGATGAGCCGGCTGCGGGCCGGCACCACCGAGCTGCTCGTCGCCACCGACGTGGCCGCCCGCGGCCTGGACGTGGAGCAGCTCACCCATGTGATCAACTTCAACGTGCCGGTCGCGCCGGAGGCGTACGTGCACCGCATCGGCCGAGTCGGCCGGGCCGGCCGCGAGGGCTGCGCGATCACCCTCGCGGAACCGCGCGAGCAGCGCATGCTCAAGGCCATCGAGCGGCTCACCGGCCAGCGGATAACGCTGGAGAAGCTGCCGACCGTCACCGACCTGCGGGCCAGGCGCCTGGAGCTGACCCGCGCGTCGCTGGAGGCCGGCCTGGAGGCCGACGACTTCGAGCGGTTCCGGGTCGTGCTCGAATCGCTGACCGGCGAGCACGACGTCGAGGACGTCGCCCTCGCCGCGATCAAACTGCTGCACGAGGCGGCCGGAGGCGACGAGGACGAGGAGGAGATCCCGACGCCGGCGCCGCCGCGCGAGCGCACCCCCCGAGACCGCGACGGCCGCCCGGGCGGCCGGGACAGCCGCGACAGCCGTCCAGGGGACCGGGACGGCCGTGGGGACCGGGACGGCCGGCCGGGCGACCGCGGCCGGGAGCGGCCCGCGCGGAACCATTCGTCGGACTCCGGCGTGGCTCGCCTGTTCGTCGGCCTCGGCCGGCGCGCCGGACTGCGCCCGCAGGACCTGGTCGGCGCGATCGCCGGCGAGTCCGGCATCAGCTCCCGCGAGATCGGCGCCATCCAGATCACCGACCGGTTCTCCCTGGTCGAGGTTCCGGAATCCGCCGCCGACATGATCATCGACGCGCTCCAGCACAGCTTGATCCGCGGCCGCCGCCCGTCCGTCCGCCGTGAGCGCTTCACCCGCTGATCTCCACTTCGTGATCAGGTCGTCCCCGATGCCGCCAGACGGCATCGGGGACGACCTGATCACGGGGAGCCGCACCGCTTACTGAGCGTTCGGCTTCAGGGTTTCGGCGCGCTGACCAGCCGGGCGCTCATCTCTACTTCCGCTGGTTCGGCGGCGCGGTTGGGCCGGTGCCGAAATGTCGAGATTTACTGGCGTCGGCATCGAGGTCCCGGCGACCGCAAAGACAATCCGGGCGCTGCGCCCGGATATTTCGTATTATTGGTGGCTCGGTCGGGCTGTTGCCACTGAAGCCTTGAGGGCTATTCAGCGCGATGCGCATCGACTTCGCTGACCTGCGCCAACGCGGTGCCGGTTCGCTGTGCTGAATAGGCCTCCTTGAGGCTTATTCAGCGTCGCCCTCGTCAGGCGGCCCGGCCTGCGGCAACGCGGCGTTGGTTCGCTGCGCTGAATAAGCCTCTTTGTCCGAAATATCACTCCAAAGGCGGCGGCGGTGACTCTTGAAAGCGATCACGTGTCGCAAATCGTTGTTTGAAGCGGCGGATAACAACGATTTGCGACACGTGATCAACTCCCCGGGGGGTTTATTCAGCGCCGCCCTCGTCGGGCCGCCCGGACTGCGGCAACGCGGTGCCGGCTCGCCGCGCTGAATAAGCCTCCCGGCCCCGGCCATACTGAGCCTTCGGCGTCAGAGTGAGCGGCGCTCCGCAGCGGCGAATGCCTATAGCGTGAAATTTCGGGCGCGTAGCGCCCGGACGGCTACCGCCGCTCGAACCTCGACTTAGGAGGGTTATTCAGCGCGCTGCGCCCCGACGGTGCTGGCCTGCGGCGACGCGGCGTGAGGTCGCCGCGCTGAATAAGCCTCTAGGAAGGTCAGTAAGTGATGATATTTCGGGCGGAGAGCGCCCGGCCAGGACGCGTCGAGACCTGGCGCCGAGCCGCTCAGTAGCGGCCACAGCGCGGGCCGCAGCTCTCCTGAACGCCGAAGGCTGACCGGAGAAAGTGCCTCGACACCCTGGAGGCTTATTCGGCGCAGCGAACCGGCACCGCGTTGCCGCAGGCCGCGCGGTCTGTCGAGGGCGGCGCTGAACAAGCCTCCAGGAATCACAGGAGTTCCACGCCTGCGCGGCGTCAGCCAAAAGAGGTCAGGAGACTCAGCGGCTACGCGGCCTGGGGTAGGCGCGGGGCCTGCGGGCGCGTGAGTCCCGCGGCGGGTCAGGCACGTGTCGCGGGAGCCGTGGGCTCAGGTCCGTCGCCTGCGGCGGCGTGAGGTCGGGCTGATCGCTGAGCCTCGGAGATCGACGTGCGGTGGAGTCGATCAAGCAGCCGGGCGCTCCGCGCTGGCAATTTCAGGAGACAGCGATCCTGCGGCGGGCGCGTCAGTGGTCGGCGGGGATGCCGCCGCGGAAGGCCCAGACCGCGATCGTCATGCTGAAGCCGAACAGGATCACCAGCGGGAGCAGCAGCACGAAGCCCGGGGTGGCCAACGCGACCGGCGCCACGAAGATGCCGGCCAGCGGTGCCAGCAGGTAGTCCTTGCCCGGGCTGACCCGGCTGTTGATCGCGCTGGTCCCGGACACCCGGGCCAGCCCCGGCACCGGGCCCTCGCGCAGCCGGCTCACCGGCCAGACCGTCCCGTCGCCGGTGACCAGCACGGCCCGGCCGCCCTTGCCCTCGCCGACGTGCGCGGTGACCTCCTGCCCCGGCCGCAGGCAGCCGAAGCCGGGGCTCCACATCGTATGCTGCCAGCGCGCGCCGGGCAGCTCGGGCACCGGCCCGGCGACCCGGCAGGCGTCCGGGTCGAACGGCACGTCCGGCGGGACGAGCAGCGTGCCAAGGCCCGAATCGACCGTCCGGGACCGCCCGATGCCGGCGGCGGTCTCGAACACGATCGGCACCACCCGGTACGGCACACCCGGCCGCCCGGCGGCGAGCCGCGCCGCCTCCACCCGGCGCCGCCACGCCCACGCGACACCACCGGCCAGCAGCGCGAACGGTGCCGCGAACAGCAGCACCCACCACGGCGGCGACGGCGCGTGCACCAGCTCGGCTTCGGCACCGGCCGGGAACGCGATCCCCTCCGGATCGGCGGGGTCGTAGCGGACGTCGAACGGCCCGGACTCCAGCGTGCTGCCGCCCGGCACCCGGAACCGCGCCTCGTGCCCCTCCCCGTCCGCGTCCTCCCACCACACGTCCATCCGCTCGGTGATCTCGCCGCCGTTGCGCATCGCGTCACCGCGCCCGGTCACCACCGTGGTGGCCCGGCCCTCGTGCCCGAACCAGCCCGCCAGGATCGCGACGCCGATCCCGCCGAGCACCAGCGTGCCGATCACCGGCAACAGCAACGAGATCACCATGGCGCGGCGCGGAAACCGTCCCATGTGCACACACCCTCCCCGGGAAGCGGATTTCCCGAAGGGTATCGACGGCGGAGCATGCACGGTGGTGGTCGTTCAGCCCCCTACCGCAGCCTTTGCATCGACAGATATTCATGTCACGGTCGGTGGGCCGACGGGGATAGGACAGCCGAGTCTGAGATCGTGCCCGAGCCACCTCTTCAACCCTTAGGAGGCACCATGGCTACCGCAACGACACGGCTTCGGCCCTACCGGCGGATCGTGCGGCGCGCCGCGCTCGCACTCTCCACCGTCGCGCTCGCCGCTGGTCTCGCGCTGGTGGGCGGCGCACTCTCCCCGGCCTCGGCTTCTGCCGGTGAGCACGGCGGAGCCGAGCGGGACGGCACCGTGCACCTCCTGGCGCTCCTCGGGCCGTACAAGACGTGGGAGCAGTGCAACATCGTCCGGGATTTGTACGACGCTCGCGGATACGAGACCACACCGTGCTTCAAGGACCCTCAGGGCTGGTTCCTCCAGTACTTCTGATCGGTCGGGTGTCTGACCGGGTGGTCGCGGCCCGCTGTGACCGGCGGGCCGCGACCACCTCCGCCGACGCGTGGGCTCAGGTCCCGGCGCGGCGGAGGCGGCGCCGGCCAGCGGCAGGTACCGGGGGACGTCCGCGGCGGAGTCGGTCAACGTGGCCAGCGACTTCTCGATCCCGGCGTCGCGGCGTCCTCGAGGCCCGGGTCAGCCGCTTCGGTCAGCAGCACCTGATCTGGTCGTGACGCCCGCGCCGAACCGGAGGCGGTAGGCGCTCGGGCTCAGGCCGGTGTGCCGGCGCAGCAGCAGGCGCAGGTTCGTGGCGGTGCCGAGCCCGGCCGTGCGCGCCACGACGTCGAGGCGCTGCTCGCCGCGTTCGATCAGGCGGCACGCCAGCGACACGCGCTCGGCGGTCAGCCAGGCCAGCGGCGTGGTGCCCAGCTCCGCGCGGAACCGGCGGTGCAGCGTGGCCGGGCTGACCGCGGCGTGGGCCGCCATCGAGGCGACGGTCAGCGGCTCGTCCAGGTGCTGCTGCGCCCACTCGATGAGCGGCGCGAGCGAGGTGTCCGGGACGGCCGGCACCGGCCGGTCGATGAACTGGCGCTGGCCGCCGTCCCGGTGCACGGCGAAGACCAGCCGGCGGCTGACCGCGGCCGCGATCTCGGCGCCGTGGTCGCGGCGGATCAGGTGCAGGCCGAGGTCGAGTGCGGCGGCGCTGCCCGCGGAGGTGAGCACGTCGCCGTCGTCGACGAACAGTACGTCGGGTGTGAGGCTGACCCGCGGGTATCGGGTGGTGAACAGGCCGGCCCAGCGCCAGTGCGTGGTGGCCGGGCGGCCGTCCAGGACCCCGGCCGCGGCCAGCGCGAACGCGCCGGTGCAGAAGCTGACCATGCGGGCGCCGCGGCGCGCGGCCCGGCCGATCGCGGCCACGACCGCGTCGGCCGGCGGTGTGCGCGGGTCGGGGTGGTTCGGCACGATGACGGTGTCCGCGTCGTCGAGCGCGTCCAGGCCGGCCACGTCGCTGAGCGTGAACAGCCCGTCGTGCATGCGGACCGCGGGGGTGGCCGCGCACAGGCCGAAGTCGTACCAGGGCCGGTCCAGTTCGGGGCGGCGCAGGCCGAAGAGCTCGGTGGCGACGCCGAGCTCGAACGGGTTGGAACCGTCATCCACGATCATGGCGACTCGGTGCGAGGATCCTTTCGGCATGTGCGATTCATAGCACTTCTCGGCGAGCCGTGCGGCCCGCGAGGATCATCGGGTGACCGAACAACCGATCGACCTGATGACCGCGCTGGCCGGCTTCGACGAGCTGTGGAGCCCGCGGATCGCCGCCCGCGTGAACGACTACGACGTGCGCGTCGCCAAGGTGGCGGGCGAGCACGTCTGGCACGCGCATGCCCGTACCGACGAGTTCTTCCTGGTCCTCGACGGCGTCTTCCACATCGCGCTGCGCGAGACCGGCGACGCGCCGGAACGGGAG
Organism: Catenuloplanes nepalensis; assembly: GCF_030811575.1. Lineage (GTDB taxonomy): Bacteria > Actinomycetota > Actinomycetes > Mycobacteriales > Micromonosporaceae > Catenuloplanes > Catenuloplanes nepalensis. The sequence goes on from NZ_JAUSRA010000001.1 coordinate 3,282,475, forward strand.
GTGGTGCTGCGCCGCGGCGAGATCTTCGTGGTGCCGGCCGGGACCGAGCACCGGCCGTCCGCACCGGACGGTGCCGCGATCCTGATGTTCGAGCCGTCCGGGACGTCGACCGTGGGGGAGCGGCACGATCCGGTGCCCACCCACGTCGACGTGACCACCGGCCACCCGCTGTTCCCGGCGAAGGACACGGTCTGAGCTTCACCGTGGTGTTGCCGACACGCCGAGACGAGATCCAGAGCCGGTATTTTGATCATGTCGCTCGGCCCTGGAATGGAGGTCGCGGTGCGCTGCACGGCCGACCGCTGGGACCGCGCGGTGCCGCCCACCGTGGTCGCGACCGCGCACCTGGTCATGATCGCGGTCGACGAGCAGGGCAAGCCCCGCCCGATCCCGCCGCTGGAACTGACCACCGACGAGGAACGCCACGCCTTCCACCTCGCCGAGATCCGCCGCAAGCACCGCCTCCCGTTACGCGACGAACTCGCGGCCGCCGCGGCCGGCTAGCGCGACGTCCGCTTCCGCGATCGGGCGTCGTCCAGGTCGGCCTCGATCACCGCGCGGTGCCGCGGCGGGGCCGGTGGCGGGACGGGTCGTCGCGCGGGCGGTGCTTCGGCGGGGCGAACAACGGGCGGAGCGCCCGATCCAGCTGGTCGGCCTCGACCGCGAACGACAGGTGACGCTGCCGGTTCTCCCCGAACCCGCACCAGCCGAGCACCGCCGCCAACACCAGCAACCCGTAGGGGACCGGATTGTCGAAGCCGGTGACGAAGGCGAGCAGCGGGAGCATCGGCAGCCCGACCATAGCGGCCGCGCCGTAGTACATGGACACCCAGAACAGCACGATCCAGGACTCGACGATGCGGCCGGTCACGACCGTGCCCTGGCCGCGCGGGCCGATCCGCGCGGCCAGGTACGGCGAAGGGTGGGTCGACGGGAAAGCCGGCATCCGGGCGCGGACCCGGCCGGAGTCGGAGACCCGGAACGACAGCCCCCTGCTCTCCCGCAGCCGGGCGGAGCGCTCCCGCACGGTGGCGATCATCTCGGTGGGCGTCGCGCCGCCCACCGGGATCTCGACGGTCCGCCGCATTCGCCTGAAGCCCACCCTGGTCGCCTCCTCGATCGTCCGGCCACCCTATACACGGTCGCCACCGGCCGCGCCGCCGTCGAACCGCACGGCGGTGCGCCGCCGTGTCTGCGCCGCCGTGCCGCCGTGCCGCCGTGCCGCCGTGCCGCCGTGCCGCCGTTCGGGCCCGGACGCGACGGTGCGCCGGACGTCACTCCGGCGTCGCCGGCCGCGGTCCCGATGAGCGCGGACGGCTCGGGCGAAGCGGCGACGACCTCGCCGGGTTCGGCGCCGGCCACCTCGATCGTGATCGTCCGCCGATGCCGTCTGAACCCGTGCGCCCCACCCTCCCGTGTGTCCGGCCACCCCTACGTCATGATCATGAGTGCGCACGCCGGCCGCCGGGCCGGGGGAGTGCGGGCGGGGTGGCGGGCGGGTTTGCCGTACCGTTGATGGCTTTCGGGGTGTTCGGGGGTTGAAAGCGCCCTGATCAGCGAGAATGGCGGGATGACGGGGCAGCGGGGGATGCGGCGGGTGGCGGTGCTCGGCATCGCGGTCGCGATGGCCGCGGGATGCGGCGGCGGGCCGGAGACACCGGTCGCGCAGCCGGGTGCCGCGACCGGCACACCGGCGCTGCCGAGTGTCACGCCACGGTTCACCGGCGCGCCGACGCCGGCCGCGCCGCCGGCCGGTTCCGCCGGTCCGTCCACTCCGGCTTCGACGTCGATGCCGGGCGGCACCGCCGCGCCGTCCGGGATTCCTGCGCCGTCCGGCACTCTCGCGTCGTCCGCGATTCCTGCGCCTACCGGAACTATCGCGCCGTCCGGGATTCCCGCGCCCGGTCAGACGGTGGTGCCGGCGCCCGGGGTGACGCCGAGCGGCATTCCCACCGCGGGCAAGGACGGGGTGCTGAAGCGGGGCGAGAGCGGGCCGGAGGTCGTGGCGCTGCAGCGACGGCTGGACGCGCTCGGCTACTGGAACGGGCCGGCCGACGGACGGTTCGGCGCGCTCACGCTGCAGGCGGTCTACGCGGTCCAGAAGGCGGCCGGGATCGAGCGCACCGGCCGGGCCGACGACGAGACCCTGGCCGCGCTGGCCGGCGGCGTGCGACCGGCCGCGCGGAGCCGCAAGGGGCACAGGGTCGAGATCGACCTGGACAGGCAACTGTTGATGATGGTCGACGACGGCGCGGTCACCCGGATCCTCAACACCTCGACCGGGTCCAACGAGCACTACCACTACCAGGGGCGGCGCTACCTCGCGGACACACCGGCGGGGAAGTTCCGGGTCGGACGGCAGATCGACGACTGGCGGTACGGGCCGCTCGGCCCGCTCTACCGGCCGAAGTACTTCAACGGCGGGGTCGCGGTGCACGGCGCGACCAGCATCCCGCCATACCCGGCGTCGCACGGTTGCGCGCGCCTGTCGATCGCCGCGATGGACTGGGTGTGGAAGAGTGGCGAGATGCCGGTCGGCACGCCGATCTGGGTCTACTGAGGACGGAACCCGGCCATCAGCTCGGCCGCCCACGGCGGTGCCGGGACCGCACCCGGCCCGGCCAGCTGCATCGCGCTGAGCACGGTGCACAGCATGCCCTTGGCCATGAACGCGTGCAGGTCCTCCGCTGATCCGCCGGTCAGCTCGCGCACGGTGTCGTAGATCCGGCCGAACCCGGCCCGCACCGCGTCACCGATCTCGGGATCCGCCGACGCGCTGAACCCGTGCAGCAGCACCGCCAGCAGGTCCCGCTCGGCCAGCAACTCGATGTAGGCACCGCCGAGCGTCGCGGTGTCCGCCCGGCGCGCCGGCGTGTCCGCGCCTCCCGCCGCGGCGTTCGTCTCGCCCACGGCGGACTTCCCGTGCGCCGCGATGGCCCCGTGTGCCGCGCTCGTCTCGCGCGCGCCGGGTTTCCCATGCGGTGCGGTGTTCGCGCGCGTGGCGCTCGTTCTGTGCGGGGCGGGTTCTGCCTGCGCGGCGGTGGTCGCGTGCGCGGCGATCGTCCCATGCGTGGCGGGTTCACCGAGCAACGTGGTGTTCTCGTGCGCGGCGATGCCCGTGCCGTGTGCGGCGGCCTGCCGGAAGGTGGCCTCGATGCGGTCGCAGACATGGTCCATCACCGCGATGAACAGCCGCTGCTTCGAGCCGAAGAGCCGGATCACGTAGGGCTGGGTGACGCCGGCGAGCCGGGCGATCTGGTCGGTGGTGGTGCCCCCGTAACCGCCGGAGGCGAACGCGGTGACCGCGGCGGCGATCAGTTGCTCGCCCCGCTCGGCGGCGGTGAGCCGGGTCCTGACAGTCATGGTTGACATGTTATCAGTCGATAACTACATTCCCCTCGAGGCTAGTTATCAGTCAATAACAACTTCCCGGGGGTACGGACATGAGCGCCACGACACGCCCGCTCGCGGCGGTCCTCGCCGCGGTCGGCATACCGATGTTCATGGTCACGCTGGACAACCTGGTCGTGACCACCGCGCTGCCGGTGATCAAGGACGAGCTCGGCGCGTCCCTGACCGACCTGCAGTGGTTCGTCAACGCGTACACGCTGCCGTTCGCCGCGCTGCTCCTCACCGCGTCCGCGCTCGGCGACCGGATCGGCCGCAAGCGCCTCTTCCTCGCCGGCATCGCGCTGTTCACGCTCGCCTCCGCGGCCTGCGCGACGGCGACCGAGCCGTGGATGCTCACCACCGCCCGCGCGATCCAGGGCACCGCCGGCGCCGCCGTGATGCCGCTGTCGCTGACGCTGCTGGCCGCGGCCGTACCGTCGAGGATGCGCAACGCCGCGGTCGGCATCTGGGGCGGCATCAGCGGTCTCGGCGTCGCGGTCGGCCCGGTGGTCGGCGGCGCGGTCGTCGAGGGCCTCGACTGGAACTGGATCTTCTGGCTGAACGTGCCGGTCGGCGTGCTCGCGCTGGTCCTGGCCGCGACCGTGCTCCGCGAGTCCCGCGGTGGCGCGCGCCGTCTCGACCTGCTCGGCCTGATCCTCTCCTCCGCCGCCGTGCTCGCCCTGGTCTGGGGTGTCGTCGACGGCCCGGATCACGGCTGGACCTCGGCCCGCGTGCTCACCATGCTCGGCGGCGGCGCGGCCCTGCTGATCGGTTTCCTGGTCTGGCAGCGCCTCAACCCGGTCCCGATGCTGCCGCTGAGCCTGTTCCGCAACCGCGGCTTCGGCGTGGTCAGCGCGGTCGCGTTCGCGTTCTCGGTCGGCGTCTTCGGCTCGGTCTTCCTGCTCGCCCAGTTCTTCCAGATCGTCCAGGGCCTCGACCCGTTCGCCGCCGGCCTCCGCACGCTGCCCTGGACGATGGCCCCGATGGTCGTCGCCCCGATCGCCGGCCTGCTCGTCAACCGGGTCGGCGCCCGCACGCTGATCGTCCTCGGCCAGGCCCTGCTCGCCGCCGCCATCCTCTGGATCGCCGCCGCCTCCACCGCCACCGTCTCCTACGGCGAGCTGGTCGGCGCGTTCGCGATGGCCGGCATCGGCATGGGCCTGACCTTCGCCCCGATGTCCACGCTCGTCCTGGCCAGCGTCGACGAGTCCCAGCACGGCGTCGCCTCCGGCACCAACAACACGATCCGCGAGCTGGGCGTAGCGGTCGGCGTCGCGGTCCTCGCCTCGGTCTTCTCCTCCCAGGGCGACTACGCCAGCGCCGCCGGTTTCGTCGACGGCCTGGTGCCGGCCATCACGGTCGGCGGCCTCGTGGTCGCAGCCGGCACGATCATCGCCCTCTTCCTCCCCGGCCGCCGCACGACGCCCGCCGCGGAGCCGGCATCCGTCGTGGACGAGACCCTCGTCCCGGTCCCGGCCCCGATCGCCTGACAACGCCGCACCCCTCCAAGATCGGGGCGTCCCCATGTCGTTCTGACGACCGGGGCGACGGGACGACGGGGCGACGGGGGTCAGGGCAGGTGGGTGGCCGAGGTGAGGGCGGGCAGGGCGACGTCGTTCAGGAGGTGGTCCGGGAGGCGCCACTGCTCCGGGTCGTCGTAGTTGCCGGCCGTGATGGCGACGACCGCGGACAGCGACGGCAGCACGACCAGCCGCTGGCCGCCGTTGCCGAGTGCGGACGGCGCGGCGCGGCCGCCGACCGACCCGAGGTACCACTGGTAGCCGTAGCCGTCGCCCCACTCCACCGTGAGCCGCGGCGTCAGCATCTCCGTCAGCCACGACGACGGCACCACGCCCTCGCCGCCGGCCAGCACCAGTTCGCCGACCCGGGCCAGGTCGCGCGCGGTGAGCCGGAGCCCGGACGCGGCCGAGAAGACGCCGTCCTCCGCCGCCATCCACTCGAACGTCCCGATGCCGAGCGGCGTGAACAGCCGCTCCCGCGCGTAGTCCCGCAGCGGCCGCCCGGTCCCGGCCGTGATCAGGTGGCCGAGCAGCGCGGACGCGCCGCCGGAGTAGGCCCACCGCTCGCCCGGCGGGCCGGCCACCGGTCGCTCCAGGACGTAGCGGTTGCGGTCCGGCGCCATGTCCATCGCGATCTCGCCGTTGGCCGGGTCGGAGTAGGGGATCTCCTCCCGCCACTCCAGTCCGAGCGACATGGTCAGCGCGTGCGCCACGGTCAGCCGCGCCCGCGCCGGGTCCGCGGCCAGGTCCGGATATTCGGGGAAGCTCGCCAGCAGCGGCGCGGACGGCTCCGGCACGTGCCCGTCGGCGAGCGCGATCCCGTACAGCAGCGCGACCACGCTCTTCGTCACCGACCGCACGTCGTGCAGCGTGCCCGCGTCGAAGACGACGTGCCCGAGCGGCCGGTCCCAGGCGAAGTCGTCGCCCTCGCCGTACCGCTCGATCAGGGTTTGTCCGTGCTGGACGACGACGAAGCCGTGCAGATTGTCTGTCATACGGCCGATTATCCGGCCTGACGCGGTGCCGACCCGCCCACGGGTTGTTCCAGGGACAGGCTGTCCCTGGCAAAACCGTGGCAGGCCGGAAGGCTCGAGGGGTGTACTTGAACCATGATTGACCGGGCCGGGTTTGCTGACTTTCTACGCCGACGCCGGGAGCTGCTGCGACCGGCCGATATCGGTCTCACCGACACTGTCCGGCGGCGGACGCCCGGTTTGCGGCGGGACGAGGTGGCTCGGCTGGCGAACATCTCCACCGACTACTACGCCCGGCTGGAGCAGTGTCGTGGCGCCAATCCGTCCGAGGCCATTGTGGCGGCGCTGGCGCGGGCCCTGCGCTGCGACCTCGATCAGCGTGACCACCTGTATCACCTGGCCGGCTTTCCGGCCCCGCCGCGACGGCACGGCGGGCACATCCGGCCGGGGTTGTTGAGTCTCATGGACCGGCTCACCGATGTACCGGTCTGTGTGCTGAATGATCTGGGCGAGGTGCTGCGGCAGAACGCGCTCGCCGATCTCGCAATGGGGACGACGGAGCAGCGCCCGGGGCGAGGCCGCAACGTCGTGTGGAAGTGGTTCACCGAGCCGTCGCTGCGCGTCTTTTTCCCAGAGGAGGACTGGCCGCGGCATTCACTCGCGCATGTCAGAGATCTGCGGGCGACCTATTCGCGGCGCTCCGATGACGCCGATGTCACACAATTGGTCAACGCGCTACTGAGAGCCAGCGAGGAATTCCGGGGGCTGTGGGAGCGCCATGAGGTCGCCAACCACAGTTTCGACCATAAACGGCTCCTGCATCCCACCGTAGGGGTCCTGCACCTGAACTGCGAAGTCCTTCTAACGCCCGAGACGGACACCCGGGTCCTGGCGTTCTTCCCGGTCGAGGGAACCGATACGCGCGAAAAACTGGACCTGCTCCGAGTGCTCGGCACCCAGGATTTCCACACCATTCGCTAAGAATCTGGTCGCGGTTCCAGGGACAACCTGGTCCTGGCTGTTCGTGATACGGCGGTGCAGGCTGGTCTGGTACGCCGATAACGAGGCGAACCGATCGAACTCAACCCCTGCGCGGCGCGACTGCCGATCATCGGAAGGAATGACGAGTCATGGATGCAACGGAACACGCTGAGGCCAGTGAAGGTTTCACCTTCGAATGCGTGATCGACGGTCAGAACTACCCTCGCCACCAGTTGGCCAGGCTGCAGTATTCGCGTGACCTGCACGTCCTCCATGAGCTCAAAAGGGTGGGCGCGCCCATCGCACTTCGCGGCGACGTTCTCTCACACGATGACATCAACCGCCTCGTGGCCGAGGATGCCTCCTCGGTGTCGGTGACAACGCGCACCTCGTACGACCCTGACGGCATCAGGCATCTCTTCAAGGGGCAACTCGCTGCATCCGAACAGTTCTGGCGAGAAATGAATGCAGCGTCAGAGGGGCAGCCGCTGCAGCCGTGCGTTGCCGAACTCACGATTACGGGCGTTTCCTTTGACCAGTTCCAGAAGTACGTCGGGAACATGGCGCCGTTCCTCCTGGAATACGCGCAGTGCAACCCTGATCACTTCTTCGTTTACCCGGATGAGGGGTCGCTTCGTGGTGTCGAGATCTTCGGCATGTACGGCGGACCGACCGAAGTGCAGCTGACCCCCGACCCCGATGTGTCGGTGCCGATCGAGCGCGACGAGACCTATCCGTTGTTCTTCAAGGGGGTGGCAGCGTTGCCTGATGGCACAAACGCGAATGCTCCTGCCTTCCATCAGTTCAAGCCGCTCGACGATGGACTGGTGATCAAGGCGGGATGCGCTTTCCCGGCGGCGGCGCCCGCAGAGATGGTCGCCGGGCACGCCCTACATTCGGCAATCGAGTTTCTCGGCTTCACCAAGTTCGTCTACGCCGCTGAGAGCGGCAGCGAATAGGTCTTCGTCACCTGAACCAGCGGCTCTGGGGCCCGCCGGACTACTTCGCGTGGGCCCCTGGGTGCTGGCTGTTCGCAATACGGCGGTTCAGGCTGGTCTTGCACGCCGGTATCGATCGAACTCAACCCCTGTACGACTCGACTGCTGCCGGCCACCGGCCCAGTCTTAAGGAGACGACGATGACCACAGTCCTGATCACCGGCGGCCACTCGGGAATCGGCCTCGCCGCCGCGACCGAGCTCGCCGCCCGTAAGGTCGATCTGATATTGGCCGGGCGCAGCCCCGACCGCATGCGGGCCGTCGCCGACGACTTGCGCGCCGCGCACGGTGTCTCCGTCACTACTGTGGCATTGGACCTGTGCAGCCTGGCCTCCGTCCGGGAAGCGGCCACGCGAGTGCCGGCTACCCAGCTCGACGCGCTGCTCTGCAACGCGGGTGGCCGCTTCGAGGGCGACGTCACGTTCAGCCCCGACGGGTACGAGACGACCTTTGCCGCCAACTGCCTCGGCCACTTCCTGCTGGTCGAACTCCTGCTTCCTCAGCTCGCCGAGAACGCACGGGTGATCTACACCGCGAGCGGTACCCACGACCGCGACACGACGGACGGGCGCATGGTCGGCGCCGCGGCCGAACCCGACGCGGAAGCTCTGGCCACCAACGCCACCGCTCTGTCCGCCGGAAAGCGCTACTCCACGTCGAAACTGTGCACGGTCATGTACGCCTACGAACTGCACCGACGCCTGCGCAAGGCAGGCAGCACGGTGTCGTCCATCGCCTACGATCCCGGCTCCGTCCCAGGGACCGGCTTCCTGCGCGGCATGCCCCGCCCCGTGCAGCTCTTCTCGACCACCCGGGCGATGAACTGGCTCTCCCGGCGCCTCGGCGTCACCGTCTCCGACGTCGCCTTCTCCGGCGCATCCCTGGCAACGCTTGCCGCCGACCCGGAATACGCCGACGCCTCCGGCAAGTATTTCCAGGCCAAGCAGGGGAAACTGTCGGCCGTACGCTCGGCCAAGCTCTCTTACGACGAGCGCCGCGCGGCCAAACTCTGGGACGACTCCCGGCGCCTCGCACGCCTGACCCCGGACGAGGAACCCGCCCAACTCCGCTGACCGCCGTCTGCCGTCAGCGTCATCGTGACCGAGGCCGACCTCACCGGCGTATGCGCGGCAGTTGACGGCATGCGGGCCGGTCCTCGCTGAGAGCGACGCCCAAACGCGCGAACATCAGGACAAGGGGGGATATCAGAGTTCGGAAGGGCGTCAGGCCGCCGCACCGGACCGCACCAGCCCGCAGCGGTACGCGGCCGACACCGCCTGCGCGCGGTCGTGCAGGCCGAGCTTGGCCAGCACCCGGCCGAGGTGAGTCTTGACCGTGCATTCCGCCACGTAGAGGCGGCGGGCCACGCCCGCGTTGTCCAGGCCTTGCGCGATCAGGGCCAGCACCTCCCGCTCGCGCGGCGTCAGCCGGTCCAGGTCCGCGCCGGAGGCCGCCACCGCGACCGGCCGGGTGACGAACTCGCGCAGCAGGTCGCCGAGCAGGTCCGCGTCGAGCCAGGCGCCGCCGCGGGCGACCGCGCGGACCGCGCCGAGCAGCACGGCCGGGTCGGTGTCGCTCAGCAGGAAGCCGGACGCGCCGGCGCGCAGGACCCGGTGCGCGACCGGCCGATTGAGGACCGGAGTCAGGATCAGCACGCGGATGCCCTGCCCGGCCAGCGTCGCGGTGGCCGGTTCCGGCGCGGGTAGATCGAGGACCGCCACGCCGGGCCGGTGCCGGCCGGCCGCGCCGATCGCCTCGGTGCCGTCGCACGCCTCGGCGACCACGTCGATGCCGGGCTGCCGGCCGAGCAGTGCGGTCAGGCCGGCCCGCAGCAGCGGTCGCTCGCTCGCGACCAGCACGCGGACCGGTTCGTTCACGTCGGATGTCATGGTGAGGCTCCGCGGACGGGTGCGGCGGCACCGGCCGGCGCCGCCGCACTCCACTGTCCGCACGCCGCTTGGGACGACCTTGCGGCCCGCTTGCACACCCCGCACACACCCGCGACCCAGGCCGCCGGCCCGGCGTACGCGGTCACAGCCCGTCCGTCCGGCCGCCGGCCCGGCGCGCCGCGGTCACAGTCGTCCGGCCAGGCGGCGGGCCAGGGTGAGGCCGGTCAGCATCGGGCCGGCCGAACCGATCGCCGGGAAGATGGAGGTGTCGCACGCGTACGCGTTGGTCAGGTGGTGGAACCGGCCGTCCGGGTTCGTCACGGACGTCGCCGGGTCGTCGCCCATCCACAGCGTGCCGGACTCCCGGTGGCTGACGCCGAGCCCGTTGCGCCACTCGGCGATGCCCGGGCGGTGAACCGGGAACGGCGTGCGGTGCCACCGCCCGTCGTACCGGTAGCGGATCTTCTCCGGATCCGGGACCAGCGCGCGCAGCAGTGCCACCGCGGCCGCGTCCATCGCCCGCCAGGCCGCGGTCTCCGCGGGACCGGCGTGCAGGCTGACGTACGCCCGCGGCTCGCCGTCCGCCGAGTCATGGTCGAGCGTGATCCACGAGCCGCCCGGCGTCCCGGCCCGGGTGTCCCGGTCGCCGCGCGTCTCGCCGACCACCCGCACCCAGGCCGACACCCACTCCGGGTCGGTCTCCGCGCGCAGCCGGTCCAGTTCGTCCAGGTCCGGCACCATCCGGAACAGCCGTTCCTTCTCGGTCGCGCCGGCGAACGCGGTGATCTGCAGATGGAAGCCCGTGACACCGCGGACCAGGACGGTGGCGATGCCGTGCGTCGGCGCGTCCGGCAGCGCGGACCGGTGGATCCGCACCTCGAGGTCGCTGCGCAGCGGCACCATCAGGTTCCGGCCCATCAGCGGGGTCGGGAACGAGTGCAGCGCCAGCCGGGTGCTCTCCACCGCGCCGAGCGCGAGCACGACCGCGCAGGACGGCGGGATCCGCAGCACCTCCCGCCGGGCCGGCCGCACCACCTCGATCGCGGTGACCCGCCCGCCGCCGTGCCGCAGCCGGGTCACGGTCGCCGCCGGCACCACGTGCAGCCGCCGTGCCGCGCGCTCCCGGTCGGCGCGGACCGCGTCCACCAGCACCGGCACGCTGCTGAACTTGTCGAAGCTGAACAGCCCGGACTCCGGCGGCGCGGCCTGCACCGCGAGCGGCGCGTCGGTCACCGCACCGAGCGCGGCCACCCGCGCGGCGGCGTCCCGGAGCAGCGGCAGCAGCAGCGCGTGCATGCCGCCGGAGACGAAGTCCCAGGCCGGTTCGACGCCGGTCTCGCGCTCGGTGAACGCGTACCCCTCCTGGATCGCGAGTGCGGTCTCCTTCGGCCAGTCGAGCAGGTCGCCGTCGGTGAGCCGGGTCAGCCAGCCGCCGGAGTAGAGCGACCGCCCGCCGACGCAGAACGCCTGGCCGGGCGACTCGACGTTGCTTCGCCACGGCCGCCGCCAGACGCCGGCCGGGTCCGGCGTGCCGTCGCGCGGCACCCGCAGGCCGATGTCGCCGACGTTCTGCACGTGCTCGGGCAGGATCACCGGGCCGGCGTCGAGCAGCAGCACCCGGCGGCCCGCGCGGGCGGCCTTCGCGGCGCAGTAGGCGCCGAAGCTGCCGGCCCCGATGATCACCGCGTGGTAGGGCGGGAGGCCCGGCGCGGTCGCATCCGGCCAGGAGGTGCACAGGAACGGGGTGATGACGTCCATCGGCTTCGCCTCAGTCCGCACAGACGAAGACACGAGCCCAGTGCGAGGGTACGGTGACGCCCGCGCGGAAGTCGGTCACCTTCACGTCCGCGTCGTCGAGCAGTTCCTCCCAGCTGCCGTCGTGCGGGAACCGCAGCGTGAGCCGCTGCGCGCTGCCGGAGAAGTTCAGCGCGACCACCACGTGCTCGTCGCCGGCGAGCGGGCTGCCCGGCGGTCGCGCCCCGGTGCGGGCGAAGACGACGAGCCCGCGCGCGGTGTGCACGCCCTGGCCGTTCTCGTCGAACGCGTCGGCCCGCAGGTCGTACGGGAACGGCCGGAACGCGCCACGCCGCAGCGCAGGGTGCGCGGCCCGGAGGTCCGCGAGCCGCCGGTGCAGCGCCCGCAGGCTCCGGCCGATCGCGTCGTCCGCCAATGACCAGTCCAGTGGCCGCGGTACCACCCGCCCGTCGCCGGTCCGGGGCAGGTGGAACTGCTGGCCGAACTCCTCGCCGTTGCGGATCAGCACCGCACCGGCCGTGGTGAAGAGCGCGACCAGCGCCGGCTGCATCCGCCACCACTGCGCGCGCTCGCCGCCGCCGGCCAGTATCGTGCTCTCGTCGTGCGTGGACAGGAACGTGATCGCGCACGCGCCGCCGGCGAACCCCCGATCGGAGTCGAGCGCGCGGACCAGCCGGGTCGGTGGCCGTTCGTCGCGCACCGCGTCCTGCAACTGGTACATCTTCTGGTCGAGCCACATGCCGTCCGCGCCGACGCGGTTCACGTCGTCGATCGCCGCGTACCGGTCGTCGGTCAGGTGCTCGAGGAAGACCGGGACCCGTTCCCGGCCGCTGGCGTCGAGTTCGTCGCGCAGGTCGCGGACGAGCCGGCCCGCGCCGGTGGTCACGTCGCCTGCGCGCATGAACCCGCGGGTGTAGTCGAGCCGGACCCCGTCGAACCGGAACCGGTCGAGCCAGTAGCGGCACACGTCGGCGGCGAACTTCTGCGTGCACCCGTTGCGGTACTGCAGGTCGTCGAAGAACAGTCCGCCCTGGTACGGCCCGAGGTACGGCGAGTCGCCCGGATCGCGGTAGAGCCACCGGTAGCCGAAGCCGCTGCCCGGATCGCCGCCCGCGGAGACGTGGTTGACGACCGCGTCCAGGTAGACCGCGATGTCCCGCTCGTGCGCCGCGTCGATCAGCGCGCCCAACTGGTGCAGCCGGTTCGCCGGCTGCCGCGGGTCCGCCACGAGCTGCTCGTCGACCGCGAAGAAGTGCCGGGTGTCGTACCCCCAGCCGAACGCGGACCCGCCGGGCCGCCCGGTCCACGGCATGAACTGGATCGCATTGGCGCCGAGATCCGCGATGTGGTCGAGCTTGTCGCGCAGCGCGTCGGCCGGCGATCGGTCGCCGCGATACGACGAGGTGGCGTCCAGCGGATTGATCTCGTACATGACGATGTCGGACAGCGGGAGCCGGGTGCGGAGATCGCGAACGCGCAGTGGCGGGCCGCCGATCACGAATCCCGAATTCTCGTCGTTGCGGCCCACGTACTTCGTGCACGGATCGGTCACCCAGCGCTGCGCCCCACCCTCGAACGTGACCAGGTACTTGTACTCGTACCACCCCTCCGGAAGACCGGAGATCGCAAGAACGTAGAGGTGGCCGGAGGGATGATCGGTCCGTTCCAGCCGGGGCGCGGACGCGGCGTCCCACGCCCAGCCGCCCCCGGCGCGCTGGAAGCTCCCCACCACGCGAATGTCACGAATGAAGGAGAAGGCGTCCCCGTCGTACTGCGAGGGATCTCTTCCGGCGTCCGGAATGAACACCCGGAACGTCACGGTGTCGCCCTCGGCCGACGCGCCGAGATTCTGATACACGATCCACCTCCACGGTCCTTCGACAGTGTGAGTCAGTCGCATTCATGATTGCCATCGCGTCATTCGCACAATGCGCTCGCCCGGACACCTCGGGACGAGTGACAATCGGGGCGGGGGAAGGACCGCGTGATGAGCGACGACAGTGACCTGCGGGTGCTCGGCCCACTGGTGATCATCGGGGGCGGCCGCGAGACGGCACCGCCCCGCGGGCACCAGGAACGGCTGTTCGCGGCGCTTCTCGCGTCGGCCGGCCGGCCGGTCCCGGTCGGGTCGCTGGCCCGTGTGCTCTGGCCCGGCCGGCCGCCCCGGGACCCGGCCGCCGCGATCCAGCCCGAGGTCTCCCGGCTGCGACGGCTGCTGGCACCGGCCGGCGCGATCGTGCGCTACGCGTCCGGTTGCTACACGCTCACCGCCCCGCCCGGCCTGGTGGACCTGTGCCGGTTCGAGACGCTGGCCGCGGACGGGCGGCGCGCGCTGCACGACGGCGACCCGGCCCGCGCGGCCACGCTGCTCGGCGACGCGCTCGCGCTGTGGCGCGGCCCCGCCTTCGCCGACCTGGCCGGCGACCCGTTCGACGGTGCCCGGCGCCGCCTCGACGAGCAGCGCCTCGTCGCCCGCGTCGAGCTCGGCGAGGCCCGCCTGGCGCTCGGCCATCACCGCGAGCTGGTGTCCGAGCTGGAGGAACTCACCCACCGGCACCCCCTGCACGAGGCGCTGGCCGGCCAGCTGATCCTCGCGCTCTACCGCTCGGGACGGCAGGCCGAGGCGATGGACGCCTATCACCGGCTCCGGCGGCGGCTCGCGGACGACCTCGGCCAGGACCCCGGGCCGGACCTGGTCGCGCTCTACGCCCGCCTGCTCGGGCAGGACGGCGCGCTGGGCTGGGCCGGGGACGGCGCGCTGGGCTGGGCTGGGGACGGCGCGCTGGGCTGGGCCAGGGACGGCGCGCTGGGCTGGGCCGGGCGCCGCGAGCACCGGGTGTGGAACCTGCCGCCGGCCAACCCGAAGTTCTGCGGCCGTGACCGCGTCCTCGCCGAGCTGACCGAGCTGATCGAACCGACCGGGACCGTGGTGCTGCACGGGATGCCCGGCATCGGCAAGTCGCAACTGGCACTCCGCTACGCGCACGCCGCCGGTCTGCCGGCGGTGTGGTGGTGCCCGGCCGAGACCCCGGACCTGCTGGACGCGTCGCTGGCCGCGCTCGCAGCCGAGCTGGGCGTCGCGGTGGCCGGCGACCTCGACCGGACCCGCGCGGCGCTGCGGCAGGCGCTCGCCGGGCGTACCCGCTGGCTCCTGGTCTTCGACAACGCGGAGGAGCTGGGACACCTGCGGCACTGGCTGCCGGCCACCGCGGAGACCGGCCGGGTGCTGATCACCTCGCGGAACCCGGACTGGGAGGGCTACGCGACACCGCTCGCCGTGCCGGTCTTCGCGCCGGACGAGTCGCGCGGCTTCCTGCTGCGGCACGCGGACGGCGACGCCGGCAGCGCGGACGCGCTCGCCGACCGGCTCGGCAACCTGCCGCTCGCGCTGGAGCAGGCCGCCGCGTTCTGCCGGCGCACCGGCGACAGCCTCGGCAGCTACCTCGGCTTCCTCGGCCGCCCCGGCCAGGACATGCTGTCCCGCGGCCGGACCGGCGACTACGACGGCACGGTGGCGAGCACGCTGCGGATCGCGTTCGCGCGTCTCGCCGGCGACGACCCGCGCGCCGCGGACCTGCTGCGCGCCTGCACGTTCCTGGCCGCCGACAACATCCCGATCCGGGTGCTCGCCGCCGCGGCCCGCGGACCGGACGACCCGCTGCGGATCAGCGAGGCGGTCGGCACGCTCAAGCGGTACTCGCTGGTCGAGCGCCGCGGTGACACCGTGTCCGTGCACCGGCTGGTGCAGGAGCTGATCCGGGCCGGCGTCCGCGAGCCGGTGCGGCGCGACACGCTGACCCGGCTGGCCGGCGCCGGCCGGCTCACCGCACCGCACCTGGCCGCGCTGCTCGGGCACCTGGACGCGGCCGGGCTGTGGCCGGACGGACTCGCGGACGAGGTCTGCCGCGCGGCCCGGCAGCTCGGCGACCGCGGCGCCTACGCCGCCGCCGGCCGGCTGACCAACCAGGCGCTGCGGCTGCTGGAGCGGGCCGGGCAGGACGACCCGGCCGGCCGGGCCGCGCTGCTCAGCGAGCTCGGCGAGGTCCTCGACCAGGCCGGCTGCGATCTGCAGGGCGCGCAGCCGGTGCTTCGCGAGGCACTGTCCATCCTGGAGTCGATGCCCGGCGACACCACGGTCGCGACCGGCCGCACGCTGAGCCGGCTCGCGCACGCGCTGCACTGCGCGGACCTGACCCGCGAGGCGTACGACTGTCACGAGCGGGCGCTGCGGCTGCTGCGGGCCGTACCGGACTCCGCCGACTACGGGCACGCGCTCGCCTCGTTCGGCACCACACTCTGGTGGACCCGGGACCTGGAGCGGTCCCGGCGCGCGTTCACCGAAGCGATCGCGGTGCTGGAGGCCGCGCACGGGCCGGCCGCGCCGGACGTGGCCGTGGCCCGCTCCGGGCTCGGCACCGTGCTCCAGGACCTCGGCGACCTGACCGGCGCGCGCGACCAGCTGGTCCGCGCGGTCGGCGCACTGCGGGCCGCGCACCCGGACGCCGGCGACGCGCATCCGGAGATCGCGCAGACGCTGGACAAGCTCGGCTACCTGCTGCGACTCGCCGGTGACCGGCCGGGCGCGCTCGACTGTCACCGGCGGGCGGTCCGCGCGCTGGAACAGCTCTTCGGCGCGGACGACCCCCGGGTGGCGATGGCGCTGACCAACCGCGGGCTCGACGAACTCGACTGCGGTGACGTCGGGGCCGCGCTGCGGACCCAGGCGCGGGCGGTGGCCGTGTTCGCCGCCGCGTACGGCGCGCGGCACTCCAGCACGCTCATCGCGCGTACCCGGCACGCGGTGGCGTCGCGGATCGCGGGCGACGTGCAGGCCGCGGCGGACGCGCTGCTGACGGTCGCGGCCGACCACCGCGCGACGGTGCACCGCCGGCCCGACCCGGACCTCGGCCGGACGCTGGTGCAGCTCACGCTGGCGCTGCGCGCGGCCGGCCGGGACGCCGAGGCGGCCCGGCGGGAGGCGCTCGCCGAGCTCGGCCCGGACCATCCGGACGCGCGCCTACTCCCAGCGGTGTAGGCGCCCCGGTCCGACCGGCAGCCGACGACGCCATCCCGCCCCGCCGCACAGCATGGGGATGTGCCGGGAGGTCCGGCACATCCCCATCGCCATCGGGAGGCGACACACCATGTCCGGAAACCAGGACGCCGACATCAAGCTGCTGACGATCGTGGACGACGGCACCCAGTTCAGCGCGGACACCCTCACGAACGGGCTGCCGTTCGAGGTGTCGGCCCAGATCGAGATCGGCAAGGACCTGATGCGGGTCGTCACCAAGCACGAGCTGTTCGTGACCATCCACAACGTCACCCAGCAGTCCGTCCTCGTGCCGCAGGTGCGCCTCGACCTGCCGCTCACCGCCCAGGACGGCAACACGCCGTACGTGGGCGAGCTGCGCGCCCGCATCGACACCTGGAAGGCCGAGGAGGGCGACGTCCTGCGCGCCATCGCCACCTACAAGGTCACGGCCGGTGTCTTCCGCGACTTCTCCACCGCGAGCAGTCAGGAGACGGTCGTCCAGGCCTGACCCCGCCGCGCCGGTGCCCTCGACGGGCACCGGCGCCTCCAATGAGGAGGAGAGAGATGTTCTGGACCGTTCTGATCGTGTTCGGCGGCGGGCTGCTGCTGGTCGCGGCGCTGCTCGGCCTCTCCGCGTGGCTCGAGGACACCGGCCTGCGCGGCCTCACCGTCGTCGTCGGCTTCGTCATCACCGTGGTCGTGGCGATCTTCCTCGCGGCCGCCGAGGCCGCCCCCACCTGGATCGGGCGATGAACGCCGCGGCCGCGATCGCGGCGTTCACCCTGCTCCTGCCGCTGCCCGTGGCCGTGCCGGCGTCGGCGTGCGCCGGGCTCACCCCGACCGTCGTCGGCACCCAGAACGGCGAGGTCGTCACCGGCACCGCGGGCGACGACATCATCGACGCGCTCGGCGGCGACGACATCGTGCTGGGCGGCGACGGCAACGACGTCATCTGCGCCGGCGACGGCCACGACCGGCTCCACGGCGACGCCGGCGACGACACGCTCGACGGTGGAGCCGGCGACGACCGGGCCGACGGCGGCGCCGGCGCGGACCGGCTGACCGGTGCGGGCGGCGACGACGCGCTGATCGGCACGCCGGGCGAGTACGACGTCGCCGACTACGCCGGCGCGCCGTTCGGCATCGTCGCGGACCTGGCCACCGGCATCGTCCAGGGCGACGGCACCGACACGATCTCCGGCGTCGAGGTGGTCCGCGGCACGCCGTACGCGGACACGCTGCGCGGCGGGCCGCTCGCCGACGTGCTGCTCGGCCTGGACGGCGACAACCGGATCACCGGAGGTGCCGGTGACGACCAGGTCTCCGGCGGGACCGGCGCGGACGTGATCGACGGCGACGGCGGAGACGACTACCTGAGCGGCTACCTCGGCCACGACCGTCTCTCCGGCGGGCCCGGCGACGACACGATCTACGGTGACGGCGGCGACGACGAGCTGGCCGGTGGCCCCGGTGACGACCTCCTGGCCGCGCAGTCCGGCGACGACCTCGCGGACGGCGGCGACGGCGCCGACGGCCTCTACGGCGAGACCGGCGCCGACGTGCTCAACGGCGGTCCCGGCGACGACTACGTGATCGACGGTGGTCTCGGCGTCGACTGGCTCGACGGCGGCCCGGGCGCCGACCGCATCTACGGTGGCGCGTTCAGCGGCGACGGCGGCGACATCATCTCCGGCGGCGACGGCGACGACGGCATCGACGGCGCGAGCGGCGACGACCGGATCGACGCCGGTCCCGGCCAGGACCGCACGGCCGGCGACACCGGCAACGACCTGATCCTCGGCGGCGCCGGCCACGACGCGCTCTACGGCGGCGACGGCGATGACAGCCTGATCGGCAACGACGGCGACGACGAACTCGACGGCCAGCTCGGCGACGACCGCGCGGACGGCGGCGCCGGCTTCGACGCGCTGCGCGGCGCCGAGGGCGACGACCTGCTCCTCGGCCGCCTCGGCAACGACGTCCTCACCGGCGCGGCCGGCGACGACCGCCTGTTCGGCGACGACGGCGACGACACGCTCGACGGCGGCACCGGCACGGACCGCCTGGCCGGCGGCGCGGGCACCGACGCCTGCACCACCGGCGAACTCATCGACAGCTGCCCGTGACCCTTCGTGGGGGTACGCGTCCGCGCGTACCCCACGACGGTCAAGGCTCAGCGCCCGGCGGCTCGCCGCCCGATCGCCTCGACCCGGGCGAGCGCGCGCCGCGCCTCGTCCACCATGCTCTCCCGCACCGCACCGAAACCACGGTTGTCCGGCCGGGCGTAGATCTCCGCGTAGAACTCCAGGTGCTCCGCGTGATAGCGGCGCAGCACCTCCACCAGCGAACCACCGACGTGCACGATCGGATCCTCCGGTTCCGCGGTGTCCGCGACGCCCCACACGTCCGTGCGGCGTTCCCGCAGCCACGAGAGCCGGTAGCCGATGATGTCGCTCTTCAGCGTGGTCCCGGCCGCCATCAGACTCATCAGCGGTACGAGGTCCGGGTCCCGGGCGAAGAGCCGCCGCTCCGCGTCCCCGAGGATGAGGCTGGCCGAAAGGGCCGGACCACCCCGGCTCGGCGGCACGAGAAGCTGCCACGGCAGATACGTGTAGTTCACGACGAGGCCGACGTCCGCCGGAACCTCGAACACCGCGTGGAACTCCTCCGGGAACTCGACCCCGTAGCAGCCGCGCACGACCTCCCGCGTCCCCAGCCCGGCCGCGTAGAGCCTCCGGGCCAGATCCGCCATCGCGGAATAGTCGCCGCGGGACACGCCGGCCCGCAGCCGGGCGGCCTCCTCGTCGTTCATCGCGGGCCACCCCGGCTCGGCGGAGGATCCCGCATGATGTCATCGAGCAGTCGCTTCAGCGCGATCCACTCGCGGCGCAACTCGTCGCCGGTCATCGTGCGGATCATCTCCCGGGTCACCCGGCCGGCCGCCTCGATCGTCCTGGCGACGTTCGGGCTGGTGTCGCGCATCGCGGGATCCGGATTACGCGTGGCCAGCTCGATGGCCTCGGCGACCGCCGCGTCCAGGGTGGCGAGCCGCGCCCGGATCGGCGGGCTGTCGACGTGCCTTGACCCGGGGTGGCATGGGTCTCCTCACGCCCGCACGATGTTCCTCGCCCGTCCACGCTAGAGGAGTCGCCGACCGGAGCGCCCCGATGAAATCCCTAGGTTTCGTGCCTCAGCGGTCCAGCAGCTGGGCCAGGTGGACGGCCGGGCGGTCGCGCAGGTCGGCGACCTGGGTGCGGCAGGAGAAGCCGTCCGCGAGGACCACCGCGTGCGGGGCGGCGTCCAGCGCGGGCAGCAGGTTCTGCTCCGCGACCGCGACCGAGACCTCGTAGTGGCCGATCTCCACGCCGAAGTTGCCGGCCAGTCCGCAGCAGCCGGCCAGCCGCCGCACCCGGGCGCCGGTCGCGGCGAGCAGGTCCGCGTCGGTCTTCCAGCCGATCACCGCGTGGTGGTGGCAGTGCGGCTGCGCGACGACCTCCACATCGGACAGGTCGGGGGGCGTCCAGCCGGGTGTCTGCGACAACAGTTCCGCGAGCGTGCGCACGGAGCCCGCGACGGCCTCCGCGTCCGCGTCGCCGGGCAGCAGTTCGCGCACGTCGGAGCGGAGGACCGCGGTGCACGACGGCTCGATGCCCACGATCGGCACGCCGGCCCGGGCATCAAGAGCCAATGCCGCCACGGTACGCGTGAGGATCTTCTTCGCCGAGTCCAGCTGGCCGGTGGTGATCCAGGTCAGGCCGCAGCACACCGACCCGGACGGCAGCCGCGGCTCGTAACCGGCGGCGCGCAGCACCCGGACCGTGGCGTCCGCGACCTCGGGCGAGAACGCGTCCGAGAACGAGTCAGCGAACAGGATGACCGGCTTCTTCGCCGTCACCTCGGGCTTGAACGTGCGCCGGAACGGCTTTCGGGCGAACGCGGGCACGGACCGCCGGCCGTCCACCCCGGCCAGCCACAGCGCGAGCTTCCCGACGCCGGGCAGGCGCACGCCGAGGTTCGCCAGCCGCGGCACCCATCCGGCCAGCCGCGCCCAGAACGGCAGCTTGCCCAGCGTGTAGTGCGAGCGTGGCCGCAGGCGGCCCTGATAGGTCTGGTGCAGCACCTCGGACTTGTACGTCGCCATGTCGATGCCGGTCGGGCAGTCCGACGCGCACCCCTTGCAGGACAGGCACAGGTCCATCGCGTCGTGCACGGACGGGTGCGCCCAGTCCAGCTCGCCGCGCACCACCTCCTGCAGCACCCGGGCCCGCCCGCGCGTCGAGTCCTTCTCCTCCCGGGTCGCGAGGTATGACGGGCACATGACGCCACCGGCCGCGGAGTTGTCGGCGCGACACTTACCGACGCCGGTGCACCGGTGCACGGCCTGGCCGAGGTCGCCGTCGTCGTGCGGGTACGCCATGGCGAGCTTCTTCAGCGGGAACCGGCCGGCCGGGCGCACGTCCGCGTCGATCGGGTCCGGGTCGACCAGCACGCCCGGGTTGAGCAGGTTGTCCGGGTCGAACGCGGCCTTGACGCCGGCGAACAGCGCGATCGCGTCCGCGGAGTACATGTGCGGCAGCAGCTCGGACCGGGCCCGCCCGTCGCCGTGCTCGCCGGACAGCGACCCGCCGAACTCGCCGACGAGCTTCGCCGCGTCGGTCAGGAACTCCCGCATGATCTTCGTGCCGCCGGGCTGGTCGAGCGGAAGGTCGAGGCGCACGTGCATGCAGCCGTCGCCGAAGTGCCCGAACGGCGCGGACGTCATGTCGTACGACGCGACCAGCTCGTCGAACCGGGCCAGGTAGGCGCCCAGCTTCGCAGGCGGCACGGCCGCGTCCTCCCAGCCGGGCCAGGCCGGCCGGTCCGAGGGGGCGCGCCCTGCCAGGCCGGCGCCGTCCTCGCGGATGCGCCACAGCCGGGCCTGGGTGGCCGGGTCCGTGAGGACCAGGCTGGACGCTCCGATCCCGTCGGCCGCGAGCCGGCGGGCGCGCGACTCGACCTCGCCGGCGTCGTCACCGGCCAGCTCCACGAACAGCCAGGCGGCACCGGACGGCAGCGGCGGCACCGCGTCCGGGCCGCGACGGGCGCGCAGCACGTCGAGCAGCCGGGAGTCGAGGCCCTCGCACGAGGTCGGGCCGTGCGCGACCACGGCGGGGGAGGCCTCGCCGGCCGCCACGATGTCCGGGAAGCCGAGCACGACCACCATCCGGACCGGCGCGTCGACGACCAGTTTCACGGTCGCCTGGGTGATCACGGCCAGGGTGCCCTCGGAACCGACCAGCGCGCGGGTCAGGTCGAAGCGCTCCGGCAGCAGGTGCTGCACGGCGTAGCCGGAGACCTGCCGGCCGAACCGGTCGAACTCGGTGCGCGCGGTGGCGAGGTGCCGGTTCACGGTGCTTCTGACGTCGGCGATGACCGGGTCGGCGCCGCGGGTGAACGCGCCACTCCCGTCGTACCCCGTGATCAGTTCTTGACCTGAGACCGTGAGAAGTTCGAGGCCGGCCACGTTGTCGGACGTGCGGCCGTAGGCGAGCGACCGCGAGCCGCACGCGTTGTTGCCGATCATGCCGCCGATCGTGCAGCGCGGGTGGGTCGACGGGTCCGGGCCGAAGCGCACGCCGTGCGGCATGGCCGCCTTCTGCAGGACCGCGTGCACGGTGCCGGGCTCGACGACCGCGGTCCGTGCCTCCGGATCGACGCTGAGCACGCGGTTGAGGTGCCGGGAGAAGTCGAGCACGATGCCGCGCCCGACCGCGTTGCCCGCGACGGATGTGCCGGCGCCGCGGCTGGTCAGCGGCGTGCCGGTCTCCCTGGCCACCGCGAGCGCGGCCGCGACCTCGTCGACGTGCCGCGGGCGGACCACGGCCAGCGGCGGAATGCGGTAGAGCGAGGCGTCGGACGCGTACATGCCGAGCGTGCCGGCGTCGGCACGCACCTCGAGCCCGGCCCGCTTCAGCGCCGCCACTACATCAGTCATAAGTAACATGTTACTCGTGCCCCAGCTCAGCCTGCCGCCAGAGGCCCCCACCCTCGCCGACGCCGTCGCCCGCGCGGTCCGCGACGGCGTCGCCGCCGGCCAGCTCGTGCCGGACACCACCTACTCCGTCTACCAGCTCGCCGACCTGCTCGGCGTCTCCCGCAGCCCGGTCCGCGAGGGCCTGCTCCGCCTCGCCGAGGCCGGCCTGATCGAGATCCGCCGCAACCGCGGTTTCCGCGTCCTTCCGCCCCGGGTGGCCGACGTGGAGGAGATCATCGGCATCCGGCTGGCGCTGGAGCCGGACGCGGCGCGCCGGGCCGCGGTCGACGGCACCGACGAGCAGCACGCGGCGGTCCGGTCCGCGCTGGGCGACATGGCCCGCGCGGCCGCGAGCCGCGACGAGGCCGGGTTTTGGGCCGCCGACCGGGTACTGCACGATCTGCTGCTGCGCGCGGCCGGCAAACCGCGCACCGCCGCGATCATCGACGGGCTGCGCTCCACGACCGCGCTGCTCGGCCCGCCCACCACGGCCAGCGGGCGCACGCTCGCGCAGATCCACGCCGAGCACGAGCCCGTGGTGACCGCGGTACTGGCCCGGGACGGCGACGCCGCGTTCACCGCTATGCACGCCCACCTGCGGGCGACCGGCGCGCTGCTGGTGCAGAATCTGCGCGGGAGTGCGTAACGTCTCCGAAATGGCCTTTCGCCCACGTCGCACGTGGTTCGGGCGGTCTGGTGTGACCCCGTCCGCTTGACGGTAATGTGTCGGAAATTTACGATCCTCATCGCTCTTAACACGATCTAGTGCGAGACGGTGGGACAAACGTGGGTACACCCGGCTATCGGGACCATCCCGTTCCTGACTGGGATCCGGACGCGCCGACGGACGTGGGGGAGGCCGAGGAGTTCCTCCGGCAGTACCACGCCGAGAACCCCGGCTCGGGCGACGTGACGGACCGGCTGGACGGGGTCCGTGCCGAGATCGCGGCGACCGGCACGTACGAGCACACGCTGGAAGAGGTCACCTACGGCGCGAAGCTGGCCTGGCGCAACGCCAGCCGCTGCATCGGCCGCCTCTACTGGCGCAGCCTGCACGTGCTGGACCGGCGCTCGGCCCGCACGCCGCACGAGATCTACGCCGGGCTGGTGCGGCACCTGGAGATAGCCAGCGGCACGGACGTGCGCCCGGGCGCCCGGGCGGTCCGGCAGGGCGCGATCCGCCCGGTGCTCAGCGTGTTCGCCCCGGCGCGGCCCGGCCGGCCGTACGCCCGGGTCTGGAACGACCAGCTCATCCGGTACGCCGGCTACCGCATGCCGGACGGGACGACGCTCGGCGACCCGGCGCAGGCCGACTTCACCGAGTCGATGGAGTTGCTCGGCTGGAAGGGCGAGCAGACGCCGTTCGACGTGCTCCCGCTGGTGATCGACACCCCGGAGCACGGCCTGCACATGTACGACCTGCCGGACAACGTGGTGCTGGAGGTCCCGCTCGTCCACCCGGACCACGGCTGGTTCGCCGAGCTGGGCCTGCGCTGGTACGCGGTGCCCGCCATCGCCAACCAGCGGCTGCGGATCGGTGGCGTCGACTACCCGCTGGCCCCGTTCAACGGCTGGTACATGGGCACCGAGATAGGCGCTCGCAACCTGGCCGACACGGACAGGTACGACCTGCTGCCGGTGGTCGCGCAGCGGCTCGGCCTGGACATGAGCTCGGAGGCCACGCTGTGGCGCGACCGGGCGCTGGTGGAGCTCAACCGGGCCGTGCTGCACTCCTACGAGCGAGCCGGTGTGAAGATCAGCGACCATCACACCGAGGCCGCCCGGTTCCTCGAGCACG
The DNA here is from genome assembly GCF_030811575.1 of Catenuloplanes nepalensis. Lineage (GTDB taxonomy): Bacteria > Actinomycetota > Actinomycetes > Mycobacteriales > Micromonosporaceae > Catenuloplanes > Catenuloplanes nepalensis. The sequence goes on from NZ_JAUSRA010000001.1 coordinate 3,306,828, forward strand.
TGCGCCGCGAGGAGCGGGCCGGCCGCGAGGTGCCGGCCGACTGGAGCTGGATCGTGCCGCCCATGTCCGGCGCGGCCACGCCGGTCTTCCACCGCTACTACCACGAGGCCGATCAGCGCCCCAACTTCTACCTCGACGAGGACGCGCGGCTGCTCGCCCGGTACGGACACGTCCGGGCGAGCACGCCGCCACGTTCATGACCGCCGGTGCCCGGCCTGGCTCAGCATGTGCGCGGCCATCCAGTCGTAGACCCAGATCCACGCCGCGCTGGTCGACGAGGTCCAGTCGTCCGAGACGTCGCCGACCGCCCGGACCAGCGCATGCCCCACGTACGGATAGTGTTCGGGCAGGACGCCGAGGCGGTCGGCATGATGCGCGCCGAGCCGGTGCAGCGATCGCTCCATCTGCACCGCGTAGCGGTCCGGCTCCGTCAGCGCGCGGATGCCGTCCAGCAGCGCGCGGCACAGCTTCTCGTTCTGCGCCGTCATGTCGTCGGGGAACATCGCCCGCACGCCCGGCGCCAGCGCGAAAAGATGCCGGTAGAACGCCTCCGCCAGCGCGACCGGCCGGTCCGCGACCGACGCGGCCGTCCTCTGCACGATCTGCATGGCCTCGGCGTCCGGCCGGGGATGGTTTCCGGGAGCACCGGCCGGCGCCCGGCTGACATTCGCCGGATGGACGGCTCGCGTGCTGCGGCCCATGCCTCCGGATGCGGCTCCGTAATCGATCACCGATGCACTATAACGTCCACTCTCGATAGGTTGTGCGGCTGTACATGGTTTTTGTCCGAAACGCCGTTCCACCAGGAGTTTCAGGCGTGTTACCGCGTGGCGCCACGCCCACATCGGATCGCGGGGACCGTCCTGCACCCGCGGCTGACGTCGCCTCCCGGCTCGGAAACGCGTGGTTCGCCGATACCGCACCCATCGCCGGATCTCCGTTCACGAGATGGCGCACAAGGCGCCACGGCTGCGGTACCTGAACGAAGGTCCGCTGACGAGTTCGCGGCCGTCCCGGCGAGCCGGGAATCCTCACCCGGCCAGGGTGGCGTAGCGGCCGTTGGAGGCCAGCAGGGAGGCGTGGGTGCCGGATTCGATGACGCGGCCGTGGTCTATGACGGCGATCTGGTCGGCGTCGCGGATCGTGGAGAGACGGTGGGCGATGGTGATGGTGGTGCGGCCGGCCGCGAGGGTGTCGAAGGCGCGCTGGACGGCGCGTTCGGTGGAGGTGTCGAGGGCGGAGGTGGCCTCGTCGAGGACCAGGATGCGGGGGTCGCGCAGGAGGGTGCGGGCGATCGCGATGCGCTGCTGTTCGCCGCCGGAGAAGCGGTAGCCGCGGGAGCCGACTACCGTGTCGTACCCGTCGGGGAGGGTCTGGATGTGGTCGTGGATCTGGGCGGCGCGCGCGGCGGACTCGATCTCGGCGTCGGTGGCGTCCGGTTTCGCGTAGCGCAGGTTCTCGCGGATCGTGGTGTGCAGCAGGTAGGTCTCCTGGCTGACCACGCCGATGATGCCGGCCAGGTCGTCGAGGCGCAGGTCGCGCACGTCGACGCCGTCGATGGTGACGCGGCCGGAGTCGGGGTCGTGCAGGCGTGAGATGAGGGCGGCGAGCGTGCTCTTGCCGGATCCGGTCTCGCCGACCAGCGCGAGGCTGCTGCCCGCGGGCACGTCCAGGGTCACGCCGGCGATGGCCGCGGTGTCGCTGCCGGGGTACGCGTAGGTGACGTCCTCCAGGCGCAGATGGCCGCGCGGCTTGCTCAACGTTGTAGGCGCCGCGGGATCCGCCACCTCGATCGGCAGGTCCAGGTACTCGAAGATGCGGGCGAACAGCGCCAGCGACGCGGTGATCTGCACGCCCACGCTGAGCAGGCCCATCAGCGGGCGGAACAGGCCGTTCTGCAACGCGGTGAACGCGACCAGCGTGCCGATGCTGATCGCGCCGGCCGAGCCGGGCAGGCCGGCGGAGAGGTAGATGAGCGCGGGGATCGCGGCGAAGATTATGCTCATCGTGGCCATCCGCCAGCGGCCGGCCAACTCGGAGCGCAGCTCCAGGTCGATCAGGCGGGCGGACGAGCCGGTGAACCGGGCGATCTGGTGCGCGCCCGCGCCCATGGTCTTGCTGAGCCGGACGCCGCTGACCGAGAGGCCCTCCTCGATCGTGACGTTCAGGTCGGCGAGCTCGCGCTGGCGCTCGGCGACGATCTCGCGGCGCATGCCGGCGACCTTGCGCGTGAAGTAGATCGCGGGCGGCAGCACGATGAGCGACGCCAGCGACAGTTGCCAGGACAGCGCGACCATGGCGACGACCGTGGCGACCGCGGTGGTCAGGTTCGCCGCGACGCCGGCCGCGGTGTTGGTCACCACGGTCTCCATGCCGCCGATGTCGTTGGTGATCCGGGACTGGACCTCGCCGGTACGCGTGCGCGTGAAGAACCCGACGGACTGCCGCTGCAGGTGGGTGAAGACGTCGACGCGCAGCCGGTGCATCACCTCCTGGCCGACCCGGGTGGAGATCCAGGTCTGCACCACGCCGAGCGCCGCGGTCACGGCCGCGACCGCGATCATGCCGGCGACCAGCCAGGACAGCAGCGTCAGGTCCTGCCGGGGTAGCGCGGCGTCGATGACCTCGCGGAGCAGGAACGGCGACGCCATCCCGACCGCGGCGGAGACCACGATGATCGCGGTGACGACCGTGAGCGGCCCGCGGTGCGGGGCGAACAGCGCGGCGATGCGGCGCAGCGACACGGCGCGCGCCTGGGCTCTCTCGGCCTCGGAGGGTTTCTGTCGATCTCGTGGCAAGGCGTTCTCCCTTATTGCTGAGGTAACCTCATCATGAGGCTACAACCTCATCTCCGGCCACCGCTATTCCCGGCGAGGCGGCGCCAGGGCCTCGCCCGCGGCGATCTACCCGTGATGGTGTCCGGCGGCACCCGCGCCACCGGCGGCGTCGACCTCCCCGAGCAGGCGATCATGGGCGCGTTCCGTTTCTGAGCGCGTTTTCCGCGGGAGGGCACGGGGATGGCAAGCTGTTCCCGTGCCCGAACCGTCTCCTGACTCGCTGCCCGAGCTGTTCTGGGCCGTCGCCCGCCGGCTGCGGCACGCCAGCCGGGAGACGCTCGCGCCGTTCTCGATCACGCCGAGCCAGTCCCGCGCGCTCGGCGTGCTCGCCCACCACGGCCCGCTGCGGCTCAGCGCGGTCGCGGAGCACCTGCACATCGCGCCCCGGTCCGCGACCGAGGTGATCGACGGCCTGGAGACCCTGGGTTACGCGGCCCGCCACCCCGACCCGGACGACCGGCGCGCCACGCTGGTCTCGCTCACCGACGCCGGCACCGCGGCCGGTGAATCGATCAAAGCGGCCCGCCGCGCCGAGGCCGACCGCCTCTTCGGCGCGCTCCCGGACACCGACCGCGCCGCCCTCGACCGAATCCTGCGCGCCCTGCTCTGAACAGCCTGTTGAGCATTTGCTCAAAATCTCGTACCCTCCGTTGAGCAACCGCTCAAACGGGGAGGTGGACGTGCGTTCGATCTACGTAGAGGCCATGATCGCGGCACCGCTGGAGGAGGTCTGGGCGGCGACCCAGGATCCGGTGCGGCACTGCCGGTGGGATGCGCGCTTCGGCCGCATCGACCCGATCCCGGGCACCGCGCCGGCCGAGTTCCGGTACGCGACCGCGGTGCTCCCGGGCGTCGAGGTCGGCGGCTACGGCGTGCACGCCGGGCAGCGCGACCGGCCGGACGGCACCCGCACGTCCGCGCTCCGCTTCGGCTCCGCCGACTGGCGCTCGCCGATCGCGGACGGGCGCGGCTACTGGCGGTACGTGCCGGTCGAGGGTGGCGTGCGGTTTCTGACCGGATACACGTACACGCCGCGCTGGGGTCCGCTGGGTTTGATCTTCGATCTGGCCTTCCGGCCGGTCTTCGGCTGGGCCACCGCCTGGTCGTTCGACCGGCTGCGACTGTGGCTCGAGCGCGGCGTCCCGCCCGAGCGCGCGCTGCGCAACGCCTGGCTGGAGGTCATCGTGCGGACCGCGGTCGTGGCCCTCGCCGCCGTCCTCGGTGCCCACCCCGTGATCATCGCGCTGACCGCGCTCGCCGTGATCCTGCTGCCGCCCGGCCGTGACACCCCGGCCGCCCGCCGCACCCTTCGCCGCCCGTCCGACCGTCGCGCCGCCACGGCGCCCGCCCTCCTGGAGACACTGTGACCGCCATCTTCGAACGCGCGCTCGGCGCCGACTTCGCCCGCCTGCACCCGCGCATGCGCGAGCGCTTCGGCGCGGCCCGTGGCTGCGTCGGCACCGGCGTGATGGACCGCATCTGGCGCGGCCCCGCGTTCGTCACACCCTTCCTGCACCTGGGTACGGCCCGGCACGTGCTCTTCCCGGAGACCGGCACCGAGATCCCGTTCACCGTCGAGAACTACGTGTACACCGACTCGTTCGGCCGGCCCACGCTCACGTTCGTGCGCACGTTCGAGGTCGCGGCCGCCCGCCGGCGCCGCTTCGACGCCACCATGGTCTTCAGCGAGAAGCGGCAGGTGCTCGTCGACTACCTCGGCACGCACCAGCACATCGCGGTCGACCTGCACCTCACCGTGGACGAGTCCGGCGGCCTGCACGTCCGCAGCGGCCTGCAGCGTTTCCGCGGCGGCGTCCGCTGCCCGCGCCTGATCAGCGGCGAGGCCAGACTGCACGAGTGGTACGACGAGGACGCCGGCCGCTTCCGGATCGAGGTCAACGTGGAGAACCGCCGGTTCGGCCCGATCTTCGGCTACTCCGGCAGCTTCACCACGCGGTACGTCGACGACGACGCGCCGGTCCCGGCCGCGGTCCGCCCGCTGCGGGAGAACCCGCGCGAGTGAGCGGTCAGGGCTTGCGCGCGACCGCGCCGTACATCGCGATGTCCCGGTCCTGGATGTTCCGGTCGCCGGAGCCGTCCGGCCGCCACCTGTGCACCTGGACCAGGCCCGGCTCGCACAGTTCGAGGCCGTCGAAGAAGCGCAGCGCGGCCGGCCGGTCGCGGAAGATCAGTTTCTCGCCGAGCCGGTTGTACTCCCGCTGGACCTCGGCCAGCGGCACCGGGTCGAACTCGTCGGTCGCGATCGACATCGCCAGGTAGCTGCCGGACGGCAGCACGTCCAGCACCTGCCGGACCACCCGCAGCGCCTCCGCGTCGTCCTCGATGAAGTGCACGATCGCGATCAGCAGCAGCCCGACCGGCTGGTCCAGGTCCAGCGTGGCCCGGAACTCCGGCGCGTCCAGGATCGAGCGGGGATCGCGCATGTCCGCATCGATGTAGGCCGTGCGGCCCTCCAGCGTCAGCGACCGCGCGTGCGCCAGCACCAGCGGATCGTTGTCCGTGTAGACCACCTGCGCGGTCGGGTCGATCTCCTGCACGATCTCGTGCAGGTTCGGCGACGTCGGCAGCCCCGTGCCGATGTCCAGGAACTGCCGGATCCCGCACTCCGCCGCCAGGTAGCGGGCCACCCGGTGCATGAAGTCCCGGTTGGCCCGCATGTGCGGCCTCAGCGCGGGCCAGATGCGCAGCGAGTTCTCCCCGGCCTCCCGGTCGACCGGGAAGTTGTCCTCGCCGCCCAGGATGTAGTCGTAGATCCGCGCCCCGTGCGCCCGATCCGTTCGCAGATCCTCACCACGACGCTCCATCGAGAGCCTCCCTGAGCCGACGTCCCCGCGACCCTACACCGCATCGGCTCTAATGTGGACGGCCGATCGGCCCGGCCGGCTCCGGGAGCAGGTATTCGCCGCCGCAGGACTCGGCCAGGGACGGGCCGAACAGGGCCGCCGGGGTGCGCGCGCCCGGGCGTCCCTCGCCGGCCGGCAGGCGGCGCGCGATCTCGGCCGGCATCGCGCCGGTGTAGCCCTGCGCCTCGCCCACCCGCAGCCAGCCCTCGCGCACCGTCCCGTCCGCCCAGCGGATCCGTGCGTGGCCCCACGAGTGCGCGCGCGGCTGCGGCTGCGCCGGGAAGCGGACGCGCGCCAGCCGCCGGACCGCGAACCGGCGCAGCGCGGGCCACTCCAGCAGCATCGAAGCGGCCGGTAGCACGTGCCGCAGCGCGGCCATCTCGCTGGAGGACGCGGTCACGTCCGGCGCGCCGCTGGCCCGTTGCGCCGCGATCAGCTCGCCGAGCGGCACGGACACGGTCGTCACCGGCGTGCCGTCCGGGAGCGTGAGGCGGGTGGCGTCGCCGCCGAGCCGGGCCGGTGCCAGCCGCCCGTCCCGGAACCGGCGCCCCTGGAACCGGCGGCCGCCACCGTCACCTGTCCGCCACCGTCACCTGTCCGCTGCCGGAGAGTGACCGGTCAGGGCCGGTCGAGCGTCGGCGGCGGTCGGGCGGTCAGCGGCGGTCGGGCGGTCGGCGGCGGTCGGGCGGTCAGCGGAGGTCGAGCGTCAGGCCGGCGGCGGCCAGGTCGACGGGGCCGGTGAACTCGGTGGAGGCGGCGGCGAGAGCCGCGGTGGGGCTGGTGCCGGGCATCAGGTGGGTGAGGAGCAGGCGGGCGACGCCGGCCCGGGCGGCCTGGCGGGCCGCGGTTCGGGCGCTCGACAGGTGGTGGCGCGAGTCCTCGGGCACGTCGTCCACATAGGAGGCCTCGGCGAGCAGCACGTCCGCGTCGCGGGCGAGCGCGGCGATCTCCTCGGACGGGCCGGAGTCGCCGGTGTAGGCGAGCGTGCGGCCGGCGGCGGAGAGGCGCACACCGGCGTTCGGCACCCAGTGCGGCAGCAGCCGCGTCTCGGCGCGGAACGGGCCGATCTCGAAGCATGCGCCGGGCTCCAGCTCGTGCAGCACGTAGGCGTCGTCCAGCATGCCCGGGCGGTCCAGCGCCAGGACCGCGTCCAGCGCGCCGGGCGGGGCGAAGACCGGCAGCGGCGCCGGATCGTGGCCGCCGAGCGCGCGGGCGCGCAGCAGCGGGTTCAGGTCGGCGCAGTGGTCCGGGTGGCCGTGGCTGATGAAGGCGGCGTCGACCTCCTCGGCGGAGATCCGCTCCAGCAGCCGCGGCAGCGTGGCGTAACCGGCGTCGAGCAGCAGCCGGAACCCGTCCTGCTCGACGAGGAAACCGCTGCACGCGTCACCCGCGCGCGGCCACGCCCCGCACGCACCGAGCACGCTGAGTCGCATGCCGGAGAAGGCTACGCCGCCGGAAGGTGGTCGCAGTACGGGGAGCAGCGGCGGCCGAGCCCGTGGTCGAGGTCGCGCAGCACCGCGCCGAGGCGCTCGGACTCGTCGCGGGTCGGGCGGGGGATGAGCGCCCCGGCCGCGATGTGCTCGCCCGAGGAGTACAGCGAGGTCCACAGGGTCTCGGCGGTCGCGCGGTCCAGCCGCAGCACGATCTCGTCGGATGACATGCCGGACACCATAGTCACTGCCCGATGCGGCCGTCGATGCGCTCGCGCAGCAGGTCGGCGTGGCCGGCGTGCCGGGCGTACTCGTAGATCATGCCGATCAGCACGTCCCGCAGGGACAGTGACCCGCCGCCGCTGCCGTGCCGGTTGTCCGGGTCGTCGGCGGTGACGTCCAGGCTCGGCGCCCGCGCCACGAACTCCTCCGCGAACGCGACCTCCGCCCGCCAGGCCGCCCACGCCTCCGCGACCACGGCCGGGTCCGCCACCGCGCCGTCGAAGTCGCCGTCCCGGTCGTCGTCCGTGCCGAACAGCCGCGGCGCGTCCTCGCCCGCCAGCAGCACCCGGAACGTGGCCCGCTCGACATCCGCGAGGTGCCGGATCAGCCCGAGCAGCGACATCGTCGACGGCTCCACGCTGCGCCGCGCCATCGCGGCCGCGTCCAGCCCGGCGCACTTCATCTCCACGGTCAGCCGGGCCACGCGCAGCGACTCCGCCAGCGTGGTGCGCTCGTCCGCCGCCGTCGGCCCGTGCTCCCGCGGATCATCGTCCGACGGCCGCCCGTCCGCGGTGAACATGTCGGCCCGTCGCGTCTTCGCCATCCCCGCATCATCGACACCCACGACCTGACCCACAAACCATTTCCGCGGGTACGGGTCGTGCGCCCCCGCCCGCGGGCCGCTGCCGCGGCACCTGCCCGGAACCAACGGCGCCGGCTTCCGCTCGACGCTGTCCGAGCTATGGCGGAAATAATGCGAAATTTCGGGCTGATGCTTCCGGTCTCCGGGCAGGGCTCGCGGCTTCCGATGCCGAATGGGCAACGGAGTCGGGAGCATGCGGGCTGGGCCGCGCCGGGGGCGGGAAGATCGGGGTCCGGGGTCGTCCCCGGGGTCGGCTCAGTGCCGGCGGGAGCATGCGGGGCTGGGCCGCGCCGGGGGCGGGAAGATCAAGCTCTTGATCTGCTCTTTCGCATGCGCTGATGGGTTCATGATATCGACTTGCATCTATGTTTATGGCACCCTGTGGAGATCGCGGTGGGTAACCGATCTGATGCTAAGGAGAAATGATGTTCGAGCGACTGTCCGTGCCCGTTACCATTTTGTTTCGGGTCGTCGTCGGGCTGATCTTCGCGGTGCACGGCTCCGCGACCGTGCTGGGGCTGTTCGGCGGCAGCCGCGGGACCGGTGCGGCGATCGCGGCCGGCACCTGGCCGGGCTGGTATGCCGGGCTGATTCAGCTGATCGCCGGCACGCTGGTCGTCGTCGGCCTCGGCACCCGCGTCGCCGCGCTGCTCTGCTCCGGCTCGATGGCCTACGCCTACTTCGTGGTGCACCAGCCGGACGCGCTCGCGCCGGTGGCGAACGGTGGCGAGTCGGCCGCGCTGTTCTGCTGGGCGTTCCTGCTCATCGCGGTGCTCGGCCCGGGCCCGTTCTCGCTCGACGCGCTGCTCGCCCGCCGGGGTCAGGCCGCCGCACCGGCACTGCAACCTGCCGCCTGACTGATCAGTTAGTCACGGAAAGACCCCGCGAGCCCTGGAGAAGCGGATGAAGCGTTCCCGGACGGCCGGTGCGATCGTCGCGGCCCTCGCCCTGTCCCTGATCGTGGCGCCCGCCACCGCCGTCCGGGCCGCGCCCGCCGATCCGTTCCACGTTCCTCGACCCGCAGCGCTGGGAGAACCCGGACACGATGACGTGGGGCGACTACGTCCCCATCCCGGGCGCGGACTGGCCGGCGACCGGCTCGGAGCGCAACTTCCGGATCGCGCTGGTCACGCTGGACTATCCGGACCAGCCGTTCGTGGTCACCCAGGCGCCGCACTCCACGGTCTTCGGCAACCCGCAGCCGAGCGCGTCCGGCATCGCCCGCGCGGACGTGCCCGCGTTCTACCGTGACTTCCTGAACACGCCCGGGACGCTCAACCACGGGCACACGCTGCACGAGTACTGGATGGAGGACTCGTACGGCCGGTACGGCGTCGACCTGACCGCGTTCGGTGTGTACGAGATGCCGCACCCGGCCCACCAGTACGGGATCACGAACGACATGAACCCGGGCGCGTGCCCGGACGGCGAGACCTGCGACCGGAACCTGCGCACGGACGGGCTCGGCGCGTGGCGCGCGGACGTGGGCTCCGTCGCCGACGACTTCGAGCTGGTGTTCATCCTCTCCGCCGGTCAGGACGAGTCGTCCACGTGGCAGGAGTTCGGCCAGATGCGGTTCCCCGGGCCGGAGGCGGTCACCGAGGACTTCGGCCCGCCCGGCCCCGCGCTACCGAACTCGGCCGCGACCCGCTACGTGCCGTGGACGTCCTGGGCGTCGGCCGCCACGATCTGGCCGAACGCGGGCGGCGGATCGTCGACCCAGGCGGAGAGCTCGGGACAGGCCGTCTACGCCCACGAGCTGAGCCACCTGCTGAACATCGGCGACAACTACAACAATCCATACGGTACGCCGCTGCGCCGTTCCTACACGGGACCGTGGAGCATGATGTCGCGCGGCTCGTTCAACGGGCCGGGCGGTCCGCACACGCGCTGGCAGATCCCCCCGGTCAACGGCGGCTCGATGGGCTCGCTGCACACGATCCGCGACAAGCTGAAGATCGAGTTGATCGGCGAGGACCAGGTGCTCCGGCTGTCCCGCGAGGAGCTGGCCCTCTCCGGTCTCGTCGTGGCGCGGGTGACGGCCCGCGCCGTGGCCACGCCGGGACTGAACGGCCTCACCATCGCGCTGGACGATGATCGGTCGCCGGCCTGCTCCGTGACCGTGGACCTCTCCTGCGACGGCGGCGGCTACGACAACTACACGGTCGAGGTGGTCGACCGGATGGGCGCGGACTCGTTCACGCCCGACCACGGCGTGCTGATCAGCAAGACCAAGGACCAGGACCGGGCGCCGTTCCAGTGGGTGGTCGACGCGCACCCGGCCGACATCGGCATGGTCGACTTCATCCGCCCGGACGGCACCCCGCAGATGATCACGATGGGTGACTACCGGCAGCTGTCCGACGCCCTCTTCCACGCGGGTACGCGGTCCGGCAGCTCCTACGAGTACGTCGACGAAGCCAACCGGCTGCACTTCTACGTGCTCGACATCGCGCGGACGGCCGGGCGGGTCTTGTCGTACACGGTGGCGGTCCGCTCGCTCGACGGCCCCGGCGCGTCCACGCACGGCGCCACGCTGTCCCCCGGCCGGCAGACCACGCCCGCCACGTGCGGTTTCACCCTGACCAGCACCGGGCGGTACGTGCCGGGCGGCACCCATCCCGAGGACGCCTCCGCGTATCTGGGCTCCGACGTCTACCGGCTCTCCGCCTCCGTCGACGGCCGCGGCTGGCGCGCCGAACTGCCGAACGCCGTCACGGCCGCCCGCTCCGGCGCCCCGGCCACCGTGACGGTCGCGGTCGACGCGGCGCGCGGCGCCGCCCGTACCGCCGAGGTGGTTCTGACCGCCACCTCCGAGAGCGACCCGGACGTGACCGTCACCCAGCGCTGCCGCGTACGACGGTGAGCCGGAGGCCGGGTGGCAGCACCTCCTGCTGCCGGCGGGGAGCGCGGTCGGCGCTCAGTCGTCCAGGGTGCGGACCTCGACGTCGTTGAAGTAGGCGCCGTACGGTGGGTTGTCGTCGCCGGGGGCGCTTATCATGCCGATCGCGGCGGCGGCGCCCTCGGTGATGTCGTCCTCCGGCATGTCGGCCTCGCCGATCAGGATGTCGTCGTGGCCGAAGCGGACCGTGCCGTCCTCGACCGCGACCTGCAGCCGCAGCGGCTCGTTCAGCGGCAGCGGCTCGTCCAGCGGGAACTCGCGGATCGCGTAGCCGGTGCCGTCCTCGCGGTCGACCTCGAACCGGAACGCGGTCTCGCAGGCGGTCAGCCGGTAGCTGCGCGGGACCTCCCAGAACAGCCAGATGCCGAGGCAGGATCCGGGCTTCTCGATCGTGCCGGTGACCGCGATCGTGTGGTCGCCCTCGACGGTCTTCTCCGGTCCGGCGCAGATGTACGACCCGGGCGTCACCCGCTGCACGCGCAGCGCGCCGTCCCGCACGTCGCAGTTCGAGTCCTCCTCGTCCACGATGTACGTGCCGTTCCACTGCCCGGCGCTGGTCAGCGCGTCCGCGATGAGCGGCTTGCCCTTCGGCAGTGTGAACGGGGGTACGGCGTCGAACGTGGCCGGGGCCTCGGCGAGGTCGTCCCCGGCGCCGCTGAACGCGCCGTTGGAGTGCGCGGCGAGCAGGCCGCCACCGGCGACGCAGGCCAGCAGCAGGACGGCGACGAGCACACCGGCGAGGACCCGGCCACCCCGGTTCTTGCGCGGTGCGGGGCCGGCGGGCGGGGGAGTACCCCAGGACATCGCTTCCGCGCCGTGCCCGAGCGGCGCGCCGTGACCGAGCGGCGTGCCGGGGGACTGCGGCGATCCCGGTGATGGTGGCCAGGGGCCGGCCGGGGGCGCGGTGCCGGGGCCGGTCCGCAGGTGCAGCGTGCGGTCCTCCGCGTCGGACGGGTGTCCCGGCACCGCGTCGAACGGCGGTGGGGGGCCCGGCGCGAACGGTGCGCCGGAGACGGGACGGAACGGCGGCGGCGAGCCCGGCGCGAAGGCCTGGCCGGCGGCCGGATCGTAGGCCTGTCCGGTGGCGGGGTTGAACGGCGGCCCCGATGCCGGGTCATACGGCGGCCCGGAGGTCGGGCTGTATGGTGGCGCCGAGGTCGGGCCGTAGGGCTGCCCGGTCGCCGGGTCGAACGGCGGTCCCGACGCGGGCCCGTAAGGCGGTCCCGACGCGGGAGGGTAAGGCGGTCCCGAGGCCGGGCCGAACGCCGGGCCGGCCGGTGCCGCCGAGAGCGGTGCGAAGACCGGCGGCGGGCCGGCCGGCCCGAACGCGGACTCCGGTGGCGTCTCCGTCGGCAGCGTGAAGACCGGCGGTGACACCGGCCCCGGCGTGGCCTGCACCTCGATCGCCGCGGTGCGCAGCGCCGGCATCTCGTCCAGCGCCTCCACCGGCTGCGGCGTCCGGGCCGGCCCGCCGCGCAGCAGCAGGTCCAACAGTTCCCGCGCGGTCGGCCGCTCCCGCGGATCCCGGCGCAGTGACCGCTGCACCAGCTGCCGCAGCGGCCCGTCGAGAGCGCCCAGCTCCGGCTCCTGGGTCAGGATCCGCCCGAACGTGGCCAGCGGCGAGTCCGCGTGGAACGGCGCCCGCCCGGTCCCGGCGAACGTGACCACGCACCCCCAGGCGAACACGTCCGCGGCCGGCCCGGTCTGCCCGCCGGACTCGTCGAACCGTTCCGGCGCCATGTAGTTCGCGGTGCCGACGATCTGCCCGGTGCGGGTGTGCTGCGTGGTCGACTCCCAGGCCCGCGCGATACCGAAGTCGATCACCTTGGGTGTGCCCGGCGCGAGCAGCACGTTGTGCGGCTTCAGGTCACGGTGGATCACGCCGGCCTCGTGGATCGCGGTCAGCGCGGTCGCCACCCCGATCGCCACGGCGTGCAGGTTCGACGTGCTCAGCGGCCCGCGCTGGGCCACCTCGGCCGCGAGCGTCGGCCCGTCCACGAACTCGGTGACGAGATAGGGCCGGGTCGCGTCCGGATCCGCGTCGAGCACCTCGGCCGTGCAGAACGGCGGCACCTGCCGGACCCGCGCCACCTCGGACCGGAACCGGTTGCGGAACTCGTCGTCCGTCGCCATCTCCGCGTGCACGACCTTGATCGCGACCGGCCGCCCACCACCGTCGTTCGCCAGGAAGACGACGCCCATGCCCCCGGCCCCGAGCCGCGCGAGCACCTGATACGGCCCGATGCGTTCCGGATCCCCCGGCCGCAGCGGCGCTCCGCGCTCGATCACATCCCGCTCCTTCGCCACGCCCCGCCCTCCGGCGACAGCCGGGGGCTGCGAGCCTAGCGCCCACCCAATGACGTTTTGTTGCCGCCCGTCCTTCTTGTGTGGAGTGTTCTCCCAGCTACGGACCGTGCCCGCTACTCCCGCGGTTTCTTCGGTTCGGCGAGGGGCCCGCCCCTGTCGAGGAGTGCGTCGCAGGCCGCCCCCTCTCCCGGCAAAGATCAAAATCATGACCGGGAGAGGGGGTACGAGTCACCGTCCGTAGGCCTGGAACTCCGCCACCCGAACCTGGTCACGGAACGCGCTGTTGGTGGCGCAGTCCGTACCCGCGGCGGGGTCGTTGTCCTGTTCGCCCGCGTAGCGGGGGTTGCCCGTGCACTGACTGTCGCGCACCTCGAGGCGCAGGTGCGTGGCCTGCGTCGGCGGGATGCGGAACGTGCGAAGGTTGAGTGACGGGGCGTTCGGCCGGAAGTTCGGGGCCGGGAACGCGTCCGGCGGGCTGATGTAGACCTTGCGGAACCCGGCGTCCGTGCTGCAGTCCGCGCCCCGGGTCGCGTCGCACGCCCAGACCGCGAACGAGCGCAGCGCGGAGAACCGGTTCTGCGGGTTCGCCGGGTCCGCGTCCGTGGTGATCGCCGGGCGCAGCAGCGCGCTCACGTTCACCGACGTGATCACGCGGCGCTGGTCGCCCGCGAGGTCGACCGTGAGCGCCTGCCCGGTCACGCCGGTCAGCGACGCCCAGTTCGTGGCCTCGGTGTCGTCGATCAGCCTGTCCAGGTTGACGCCCGGCCCGGTGATCGTCGCGCCGGACGCGGCCGAGGCCAGGTTCGGCTTGAGATCCACCCGCAGCGTGTCGGCCCGGCCCGGGCGGAACGAGGCGGAGAGCCGCTGGTGCCCGTAGCCCGCGCCGGTCGCCACGAAGTCGAACTTGACGCCCGGCACGATCTCGAACGTGTCGCCGAGCGGCGTGGCCGGGTCGGTGTCCGCGATCGGCGTGACCCGCGCCTCGTACTGGCCGACGAACACCTGCACCGGCGCGGACGCCTTCACGGTCACGGTCGCGCTCCGGGAGTGCGGCGAGGCGAAGCTCGGCACCGGCTGCGCGTCCGAGGGGCCGCTGGTCGCGTCGCGCCCCATGCCGGACTCCGCGAACACGTCCCACATCAGCTTCTGGTTCGCGCCGCCGAACCGGGCCAGGTCCGCCGCGAGCATGTTGTCGCGCATGTCCAGCATGCTGAACTGGCTGCCGGCCTGGAGCAGGAACGAGTCGAACATCAGCTGCATCCAGCGCCGGTTGCCCGGGCAGCGGGACGCGTCGACCTTGCCGTCCGCACAGCGCTTCTGCAGGTCCGGCGTGCCGTCGCCGTACCGGTGCAGGAACGCCTTGCGCAGCCGCACCTGGGTCGCGCTCCAGATCTCGCCGTCCGCGTGCACCTGCTGGCCGACCATGTCGTAGGCGACGTCGGAGTAGTTCAGCGGGCTGCGGCTGGCGTCGTAGTTGCGGATGCCGTTGGTGTTGTTGCCGGTCACGTACGCCCCGGTCACGAACGGCGTGTCGCCGGCCGCGCGCAGCCCGTTCTCGTACAGGTATTCCATCGCGAGAAGGTCGCTCCACGACTCACCCATCGAGCCGCCCTGCACCGAGCCGATCCCGGTGTCCGGCCCGGCGATCATCCGGTTCGTGATCGCGTGCCCGTACTCGTGCCCGATCACGGTCATGTCGTAGTCGCCGTCCACGCACGGCGGGTACGCCGAGCCCGCGATCGGCTGCCACAGGTACATGTTCGTGACCGGCGGCAACCCGTCCCGCCCCGTCGACTGGTTCGCGTTGTTCCGCGAGCCGCTCAGCGCGCCGGACTGCGCCCGCCCGTTCTCCGGGTCGCCGCCGAGCCCGGCCCCGGACGTGTTGACCAGCTGCATGTTCCACGCCGACTCGGTGAAGCCCAGGTGGTACGACCAGTCGTGCATCCGGTTGTGCATCGCGAACAGGTTCGTCACGGCCGCGTCCGCGTCGTTGCGCTCCGGCGAGGTGTAGACCGCCGGGTCGCACCGCGCGTCGTTCCACTGATCGGTGAACGGGTACGTGTAGTTGCGGTCCTCGCGCGGCGTGGCCGGGAACGGCGCGATCCCGCCACCCCAGTTGACCGTGTTCGTCGCGGAGTTGCCGCGCGTGGTGAACGTCGGCGCGCCGGTCGTCGGGTCGACGTCCCACGGCGCGCCGGTGTCCGCGGTCGCCACCGTCCTCGAACAGCCCGGCTTCGGCTCGAAGCACCACAGCGCACGCTGGTTACGCTGGTTCGGCGTGGACGGGAACACCGCCCACGTCGGGTTGTCCGAGTCCGCGTCGACCAGATCCTCGCGCACCAGAATCCCGCCGGTGCGCGCGTCCACATAGGTCGTCACCGCGACCGGCGTGCCCGCGGTCGACGTCGCGGTCACCTCGAACGCGGTCCGCGGCCCGTCCGCCGGCGTCGGCACCGCCACGGTCCGCACGCTCGTCTCCGTGCCGGCCGGCAGCGCGACGTCCGCGAGCGCGGTCGCGACCGCGGCCTCGGCAGCGATCGTGGCCGGCTCCGGCGCGGACGTGTCACGCGCCAGCGAGCCGGTCACCCGCAGTATCGTGCCGTCCTTGACCAGCAGCGTCGCCAGGCCGTCGAAGCCCGCCGGCAGCGTGCCGTAGCGCTGCCGCAGCGTGACGACGGTGGCGTCGCCGAGCGCGCGGGTCAGCATCACGTCCATCGCGTCGACCGAGGCCGGGTCCAGCCCGTACCCGTTGTCCTTCAGGTATGCCCGCGCGGCCGCGACCGGGTCGGCCGGCAGACCGGACGCGAGCGTGCCCGGCCCCTCCGCGCGCGGCGTGCCGAGCGCGTTGAACCGCGCGTCCGGCGCGGCCCCGCGCTGCCGTGCGTCCGGCGTCACCACGCCACCGCGATTGTCCAGGTCCAGGCTGAGGTGCACGTGCTCGGTGTCGCCCTGCGGCGCCGAGTCCCGCATCGACGTCCCCGCGCGAGCCGGCGCGGGATCACTCTCCAGCACCGCGAACATGCTGGTGCCGAGCATGAGGGCGACCGCTCCCGCCGTCACCCTCCGTCCCCTGTGGTCTGAGCGTCTGCGCACGATCGTCCCCTCTCACCCGCGCCACCGCGGGCCACACTCCGATTGCGCGATCTAGATGCGTGGATACGCGATCCCCGCCCGCCGCACAAGGCCCGGTCGATCCCGCTCACACCCCCCACTCCGCATCACCGCAGCCCAGCCCGTTCTCCCGCCCCGCGGTATGGCCAAGCTGTTATGCCTCCACCCCTCCCACCCCCAAGACCCAACCCCCACCCTCGCCGGTACGCACCCCGCCCCCGACGCCCACCCCACTCCTGACACCGCCCACCCTCCTCCCGGCGCCGCGCCGTACACGCCGCGCGCTGTCCCACCGCCCGACCTGACCTGGCCCGCCGCGGTCCGGCCTGTCGTGGTCTGGCCCGCCGTGGTCTGGCCTGCCGTGGTCTGGCCTGCCGTGGTCTGGCCGGTCGTGGTCTGGTCCGTCGTGGTCTGGCCTGCCGTGGTCTGGCCTGCCGCGGTCTGGTCTGGCCGGTCGTGGTCTGGCCGGTCGTGGTCTGGCCGGTCGTGGTCTGGCCGGCTGATGCGGTGTTTACACCGCGTGCCGTTGCGCCGCGGGCTGTGCGGGCTGCGTGTGTGCACACCGACCGCCGCCGGTGCGGGACGTGGCCGGAAGGCCGGCCGATGTTCCTCGGGGTGTCGGCGAAGCAGTCGGGCGCTCCGTGCCCGACATCTCCTGAAATCACCGGCGAGAGCCGCCGGTCGCGGCCTTTCCGTCGTTCCGCCGGGCATCTTCGACCGAAAAGGAATCGCGTTCCGGGACGGCAGCAGGCGATTCGTCCGAGCGACGTGCCGAGATCTCGCTAATCGGCGAGGTCCCGTTAATCCGGTGATCAACAACGGGAATCGCCTTAACGACCCAAACCCCGTCCGAAATATCGCCATAAAGACACCGGCCGTGGCTCCCCAAGATGATCACGTGTCGCAAATCGTTGTTGAAAGGGCCGGACAACAACGATTTGCGACACGTGATCGACTTTCGGTCGCGGAGGGTTATCAGCGCGTTGCGCGCCGACAACGCTGGCCCGCGGCGACGCGGCGTCTGCTCGCCCCGCTGAGTAAGCCTCACGGTCCGTGAAACCAATTGTGCTTCTTCTGCGTGCGCGTCGCGCAGACCGCAGGCGGTCAGGCCAGCGAAACCCCATCCGTGCCGCTCACGAAAGGCGGCCAGTCAGCGGTCCGCGGTGCTGCCGGTCCGCGGTGCTGCCGGTCCCTACGTCCTTCCCCGGAGACCGAGGCCCTCCGGAGGCGAAGACGCAACCGGACCGCGAAGCAGCCAATATCTCGAAATGTCGGGCCCAAGGCGACCCGATAGAAAATCAGCGAGGTCGCATCACGCCAGTAATGCCCGAAATCACCACATATGCCCATCGGTCGTTCATCCACAGTGGCGGGTGGAGTAGCAACGACGTTATCCGGCGCGGATAGCGTCGATTGTGACTCAACTGAAATTGATCAGGCCATGACTACGCTCTCCGAGGCTGATCTCAGGGTTCGCAGCCCACCGGGGAGTCGCCGGAGGTCGCCCGCCAGCCCGGGGGTGGGTCCTCGCCGGTGCGGCCGTCGACGGATTCGCGCAGGAGGTCGGCGTGGCCGGTGTGCCGGCCGTACTCCTCGATCAGGTCGCAGATCAGCCGGCGCAGGGAGGCGTGCTCGCCGTCGTCGGACGCGATGTGGGCGGACTGGTCGAGTCCGCCGGTGGCCAGCGCGGACGCGAGTCGGCCGCGTGACCTGCGGACCTCGTCGTCCCAGTGGGCGTAGAGCTGCTCGGGTGTGTCGCCGGCTGCGGAGGTGAAGGTCCAGTCGTGTGAGCTGTCGGCCCACGGGGAGCCGGGGGAGGTGCCGTGCAGCTTCCAGGTGAACGTCATGGCCTCGACCGCGGCGAGGTGTTTGAGCAGGCTGCCGAGCGTGAGCGTGGACGCGCCGAGACCGGTGGCGAGCTGGGTGGCGTCGAGGCCGTCGGCCTTCCAGCGGAACGTGGTGCGGAGCCGGTCGAGCATGCCGGTCAGGTGGCCGAGTTCGTCGCCGGCCAGGGGTGGTTCCCATGGGGTGTCGTCGGTCATGGTGCCACGGTAGGGCGGGACCGCGACGGAGCGTGCCCGAAACGCCGGGATTCTTGATCGATCCCGGTGTCTCCTATCTAAATACTAGGAATAATGGGCCGGATCGGGGGCTGCCGGATCGGGAACGGGTGCGCGGCCGGCAGCGGGTTCGCCGGTTGGCGGGCTGCTCGGGGGCGTGCCGATCGACGACGGGAACGCGCGGAAGGCCGCGGCGGAATTGTTCGCCGCGCGGCTGGGAAGCGCCGGTGCTGGTGGACAACAACACGCGGTACGCCGCGCTGGCCGAGGCGCTCGCGGACGGTCCGGCGGCGCAGAACGTCATGTACGTGCGGCTCTTCGACGGCATCGGCGGCGGGCTGATCGTCGGCGGCCGGCTGGTGGCCGACGGGCACGGCGTCACGGGCGAGTTCGGCCACGTCGTAGTGGCCCGGGACGGCGAGCCGTGCCGGTGCGGCAAGCGCGGCTGCCTGGAGACGGTCGCGTCGCTGCCCGCGGTACTGCGGGAGTGTACCCGGCGCGGACTCGTGCTGCCGGACGCGGACGCGCTGGCCGCCGCGGTCCGCGACTGCCGCCCGATCGCGCTGGCCGCCGCGGTCCGCGACTGCCGCCCGATCGCGCTGGCCGCCGCGGTCCGCGACTGCCGCCCGATCGCGCTGGCCGTGCTGGACGACGCGGCCGAGCTGGTCGGCGGCGTGATCGCGGCGGCCGCGCTGGTGGTCAACCCGGACCGGATCGTGCGCGGCGGCCACCTCCTGCGCGCGGCGCCGCATCTGGTCGACGCGGTCGCGAGGATCCCGCGGCTGGTTCGACGCCGCCCGCAGCTTCCGGTACGGCCGCGGACTCTGCGGCTTCTGCGGCATTTGACGCTTCTGCGGTCACGCGCAGGTTATGCACCAGCGGGCGAACGGGCGGGCCTCGAGCCGTTCCGGCGCGATCGGCCGCCCGCATCGCTCGCACACGCCGTAGGTCCCGCCCGCCACCCGCCGCAGCGCGTCGTCGACCTCGGCGATCCGCTCCCGCGTCGCGGCCAGCAACGCGGTCAGCTGGGCGCGCTCGAACCCGATCGTGGCGCCCTCCGGATCGTGCTCG
This sequence comes from Catenuloplanes nepalensis, assembly GCF_030811575.1. Classification (GTDB taxonomy): domain Bacteria; phylum Actinomycetota; class Actinomycetes; order Mycobacteriales; family Micromonosporaceae; genus Catenuloplanes; species Catenuloplanes nepalensis. Next base: position 3,326,275 of record NZ_JAUSRA010000001.1, read on the forward strand.
TCGTCCGCGTTCGAATCCCGCGACGCGGCGAACAACGCCTCCAGATCCGCCGCCAGCCGCGCCTTCTCGGCCACCATGCCCGCCCGCAGCCGCAGCAGCTCGTCCCGCACCATCCCCGCAGCGTAACGACGCGTTCGTGCTGCTACCGGGAACCGGTCCCGAGGACTTCCCCGCGGTGGATGCCGTGGCCGTCATCGACATCGTTCCCGACGAGGACCTTCGCGGCGGCCCGCGCTAGAATGACCGGCGAGATCACCGTCGATGGCCCGCGTGCGCCGCGAAGCACGCCAATCATGACTGTCGAATGCCGGAGCGTCTCCGCTCCCGTGCGGTGAAGCCCGCGATCCGGGTCAGGACGCCCCGGGAGATCCGATCCACCCGCCGTCCCCGCCGGCACCGCTGCTGGGGCCATCTCGTCGCCGCGCCCCTCTGGCCGATGCACGGCGCCAACCTCGGCACGCTGCTGCGCACCTGCGACGCGGTCGGCGCATGTCTCGCGGTGCCGCCGTTCGGCTGGGTGGACGAGGCGCTCGCCCGCGGCAACACGCTGCGCCAGCCCGCCTGCGTGCACCGCGTCGGCGACCCGCTTCGGTGGCTGGCGGAGGAGCGCCGCGCCGGCACGGCCGTCCTCGGCGTCGAGCTGGCCGACGAGGCGGTCCGCCTCGCCGACCTGCCCGCGGCCCGCCGCCGCACCGTCATGGTCCTCGGCCACGAGGCCACCGGCATCCCGCCGGACGCGCTCGACCTCCTGGACGGCGCAGTGGAGATCCCGATGATCGGCACCGGCTCCAGCCTCAACGTGGCCGTCGCCGGATCCCTCGTCCTCTACCGGCTGGCCGGACTCCTGTGAAGGTTCGGTGCAGCGTCCCACCGTGCTCTGGCGGCGCCGCGCGACAGCTTCGATCATGGCGGCATGCGAGCAACGGCAGGGGAGAGCGCCGGGCGGCGTGCGTTGCATGTGCTGGGACCGATCGGCACCGCGTGGGCGCTGGTGGCGGCCGTCGAGTTCTTCCGCTTCCAGATCGCCATGCTCTGGGTCTTCGCCCCGGCGATCTACGCCGGGGTGTACGCCGTCGCCGTCCTCGTGACCCTCGTGACCGCGATCGGCGCCTGGCGGCGTCGCGGCCCGGCGTGAACGGCGATCGCGCTCGCGGCGTCCGCGGCGGCCGCGGCGGTCGTCCTCACGGTCGACTGGCCCCGGACGTACGTGTACGGCACCTACCACCTGAACCGCGCCGGTTTCACCGCGGTCGCGACCCTGTCCGAGACCGGCCGCCTGGAGTCCGGCGACTACTACGGCGCACCCCTCCCGCCGGGCCTCGCCCACCTGTCGGTCCTCGGCAGGGCCGCCCGCGTCGACGCGCTGAGCCCCGGCACATCGGTGCTGTTCCTGCCGGCGTGGGCGGGCATCCCCGACGGCGCCGTCGGCTACGCCTACCTCGGCGACACCCCACCCGGCCTGCGCTACGACTGCTTCGGCGACTGGTGCGAGGCACACTGGTCCCTCGGCGACGGCTGGTACTGGCTGCAGTGTCGACGCCGGTGGCACCCTGTTGATCTAATACCGATGTGGACAGTGCGAGTGAAGCGCCCGCGACCGTCGTCTCCCACCGCCGAGCGGCCGCGGCGACGCTGCTGATCGTCTGCGCGGCCTGGCTGGTGACGGCTGCCGCCGAGCTCTTCGCCGTCTGGCTCGCCCAGGCCCGGACCGTGACCTCGATGCTCCCCGAGGCCGCCGGCTCGGTGGCCGTCCTCTTCACCGTCGCGGCGGCGGTCGGCCAGTGGCGCCGCGGACGTCCGGCGTGGTCGGTCACCGTGCTCGTCGTCTCCGCCGTCGTCGCGACGCCGGTGCTGACGGTCGACTGGACACGCGTGTCCGTGCAGGCCTACTACCGGTTCCATCACGCGGATTTCGCGACCGTCGCGTCCTACGTCCGGCCGGACGGCGGCTTCATCGCCGACGCCGAGCCCGCCGACTTCCTCCCGCCCGCCGTACGGTGGATGAAGGTCGACGCGACGGCCGCCCCGACCGGCGGCGGGACGATCCTGATCCTCCCCGTCTGGGCCGACTACCCCGACGTCCCCGGCGCCTTCATCCACCTCACCGCCACCGCACCCGCCGGCACGTACGACTGCTACGGCTCCCGATGCCACTTCCGCTGGCCCCTCGGCGACGGCTGGTACTGGTACGAGCGCGACCCGGTCTCCTGGGCCGCCACACGCCCATGAGATCAAAACCGCTTCCCGGGTACGCCGGACACGCACGACCTCGGCCTACGGTTCCACGATGACGACGGTCACGGTGATCGCGGAGCCCGGGGTCTTCGATGCCTGGGGCGCTGCCCGGCTGGTGGGCGAGGAACTCCGGCGGCGCGATCTTCTCGCCCGGTCTGCCGGCGATACGCTCGAGCACCACCAGCTCCCTGTAGTGCGCGCGGGTCGAGCATGACCTTCGGCAGCTCCAGGATGCCGACGCCCTCACGGTCGGTGGCCCGGAAGCCGGGTGCCGCCCGGTCGACCCGACCGGATGAGCCTTACCGAGCGCAATCGGGACACGCCAGGGCGTTCACCGTCCCCTTGGGAACGATTCACGCTCCGGCCGCCGCCGCCGGCGTACCGACTAGGATCTCTCGATGCCCTTAGAGCCCGGACACCTTCGCCTGCTCGCCCTGATCAGCCGACACAGCTCCACCGCGGCGGCCGCCGGTGAGCTGGGCATCTCGCCGGCCGAGGCGGCGCAGCAGCTGGCCCACGCGGAGCGGGAGTGCGGGGTGCCGCTGCTGCGGCGCGCGCCGCGCGGTGACTCGCTGACCGCGGCCGGGCACCTGCTCGCCCGGCACGGCGCCGACATCGACCGGCTCACCGCGCAGGCCTCCGCGGGCCTCGGCGAACTGCTCGGCCGGATGTCGCTGCGGCTGCGGCTGGGCGCCTGCGAGACCGCGGCGCTGCACCTGCTCCCGCCCGTGCTGGCCGCGCTGCGCGGCCAGCATCCGGACGCGGACCTCTACGTCTCCGACGTGCGCCCGGACCGGGGTCTGGCGATGGTCGAGGACGGCGAACTGGACCTGGTCGCCTTCGCCGGCTGGGACGACGCGCCCAAGGTCTCCGAGCAGATCACGCTCTACCCGCTGGTCACCGACCCGCTCGTGGTGGTGCTGCCGGACGGCCACCCGCTCGCGGCCGACGGCCGGACGCTGTCGCTCGACGCGCTGCGCGCCGAGCCGTGGGCCGCGCTGCCCGCCGGCACCGACGCCCGCGAGCAGCTCGACCGGGCCACCGGCCTGGCCGGGTTCGTTCCGGACGTCCGCTTCCAGGCCGCGTCCTACGCCGCGGCTCAGGCCTTCGCCGGCGCCGGTGCCGGCCTCACGCTGACCCCGCGGCTCGCCCTGACCGGGGCGCCCGGCACCGTCCACCGCGATCTCACCCCGCCGGCCCCGCACCGCACGCTCTTCGCCGCGACGTTCGCCGACACCCGCCTGACCCCGCTCGCCACCACCGTCCTCACGCTCCTGCACGACGCGGCCACCGCGCTCACCGGCCACTCCTGAGCCGCGGGCGCAGGGCTCGCCGCACTCCGGCGCGGGCCTGGAACCGCGGGCACCGCTGATCAGTCGCGGACCCGGCCGCTGACCGCTCGCGGACGCGGGCCGGAGGCCCGACCGCGAGAACGAATCAGGGCAGCCTCCTAGGATGTCCTGGACGACGTGCGCGCCTTCACCGCGAATCGGCCTACCTGAGCCGTCACGAACGTCCGCCGGTACCGAACCCGTGATCGAGGCGGCCCGATGCCGTTCCGACACCGTGGGGAACGCCCCGATCACGGATGAGACAGACGCCCGGCGAACGTTGCGGGACAGCGCACTACCCGGCGGTCGCGTCCGGTTCCCGACCTGAGCACCCCGTGGCGGTACGGCGTGCCAGAATGACCGGCGTGGCCGAGCAGTACCTCTCCGCGTTCGTCGTCGACGCCGCCTCGGTGCCGGACGGCTCCGGCCGCCCGGCGGATCTCGGCGACCCGGTCGACGAGGCCACGCTGCCCGGCCGCCACTGGCACGAGCTGACCGCGGCGTTCCGCGCCTGGGGTCTGACCGCGCTCGCCGACCTGTGGTCCACGCCCTGGCACGCCACCGGCGACCCGTGGCCGTTCCCGATGTACGCCACGCCGGCCCAGGTCGCCCGGATCGCCACGGAGCTGTCCGCCTTCGACCTGGACCGGATCCACGACTCCCACCACCTGCTGCCCGGCGGCGACGACGATGCCGTCGAGGAGGTCGAGTGGCTCCTCGACGAGAAGTTCCCCGCCTGGTTCACCGCCGCGCGCAGCGCCGGCTCCGGCCTCTACCTCCTCCGCGACGGCGCGAAGTAGAACCCCTTCCCGGCGCCCAGGCCCGTCGGCCCACGACGTCGATCGAGCATGCCCCCGAGATTCTTCGGATCGTGCGCACCGCGGAGTGGCGGCGCGCGGCCGCGTCAGCGGTGTCGTCTTGATTTTCTGATCGCGCGCCCGGCGCGGACCGTCAGGCAAGCGAAACCCACCCCGGCCCCCCACGGAAGGACGGCGGGGCCGACGAACCTCGACCCCGCCGCAAGCCCTGCCCTTCCCCCGGAGCCCGGGGCCCGCCGAGGCGAGAACGCCACCACCAGTCGCAACGCCACCGATGTCCCGGGATATCCGGCGCGGTGCGCCGGATATCGGCCCGGCCGACGTCGCAGAAAGTCCAGCGAATCCCACCGCGGACGCGAGTCAGAATCAGATCCGCCCGACGCCCGCACCGGCCCGGACCAGCGACGGGACCGAGCCGGCCGGGTCCGGCGTGTAGGCGTAGTAGGTGCGGGGTTCGGTGACGGTGCCGGCGGTCTGCGGGGTGCCGGAGTTGACGTAGACGTTGGCGCGTTCCACCAGCCGCCCGGGGCCGCTCTCGTCGTAGCCGACGTAGGCCGGATGGGCGACGTTCTCGAAGTAGTTCGCCTCGACCAGGACACCCGCGTCCTCCGTGGACGCGACCGCGTACAGCTCGTTGTTCAGGAAGTAGTTGTTGTAGACGTGCACCGGGTCGCCGAACCGGACGCGCGGGTGGCGCTGCGCGGTGCCCTGGAAGAAGTTGTGGTGGTAGGTGACGCGCAGGTGGCCGCGGTCCGCGGTGTACGTGTCCGAGTGCCCGACCAGCGTGGTCTTGCTGTGGTCGTGGAAGTGGTTCCAGGAGATCGTCACGAAGTCGGACGCGCGCTTGACGTCGAGCAGCCCGTCGTAACCCCGGGACAGGTCGTTGTGGTCGATCCACACGTGATGGGCCGCGTTGGTCACGCTGATCGAGTCGTCCGACGCGTTGACGAACGTCAGATTGCGGATGATCACGTTGTTGCCGGGCCGGGTGGTCGACCCGAGCTGCAGCCCGCCCCCGTCGATCACCGCGGTCGTGCCGACACCGAGGATGGTCTTGTCGGCCACCACCGTGATCATGTCGCCGAACGTGATCCGCCCGCTGACCAGGATCGTGTACGGCGTGTTCCGCCCCGCGTAGTAGGCCAGGTCGGTCGCGTTCGTGACGGTCACGGTCGGCCCGGCGACCCCGCCGGTGGTTCCGGGCAGGCCGAGCGCGGACACGGCCGCGAACCCGTCCGGAGCGGACGCGGCGGACGGAGCCGACACAGTGTTCAGAGCCGACGCAGTGGACGGGGCCGACGCAGTGGACGGGGCCGACGCAGTGGACGGTGCGGCGAGCGCGGCGGCCGGGCGGGCGAGGCCGCCGAGCGTCGCGGCCGCGGCGACGCCGGTCAGCAGGGTGCGGCGAGACGTGGTCATGGCGCGGATCCCTTCGAAAGCCGGTGGACGGGCGCGCGCGGAGAACCGGCCGGCCGAGCGCGGCGACCTGCCGGAAAGCGCTTTCCCTCCGCCGACGGTAGAGGCATGCAGTGACAAACGTCAATGACCCGAAATTCGCGCGCGTACGGCGTACCCCCGTGATTGGATCTGTGGGGTGGACGACGCACGCCTGATCGAGATCGCGCGACGGCTCGCCACGATCGGTGGCGTCGAGGCCGTGGTGCTCGGCGGCAGCCGCGCGCGCGGGACGCACCGGCCCGACTCCGACTACGACCTGGGCCTCTACTACCGCGACGACCTCGACGTCCCGGCGCTGCGCCGGCTCGCCGCGGACGTGACCGGCACGGACACCGAGGTCACTCCGCGCGGCGGCTGGGGGCCGTGGGTCGACGGCGGCGGCTGGCTGACCGTGGACGGCGAGCGCGTCGACTGGATCTACCGCGACCTGGCCCGCGTCGAGCGCATCCGGGCCGACTGCGAGGCCGGCCGGTTCGAGATCGGTTTCCAGCCGGGCCATCCGCTCGGCTTCTACTCCCATGTGTACGCCGGGGAGGTCGCGCTCTGCCGCCCGCTCGCGGTGACCGGCGCCACGTTCGACACGCTGACGGCGAAACCGTACCCGCCCGCGCTCGGCACCGCGCTCCGCGAAGGACTCTGGGAGGCCGACTTCATGATCGGGATCGCGTCCAACACGCCGGACCCGGTCTACCGCGCCGGCTGCATGTTCCGGCTGGTCGGCGTGGTCTGCCAGGCGCTGCACGGGTACGCCGGGCGGTGGCTGATCAACGAGAAGGGCATGGTCGAGTCCGCCGCGGCGCTGCCGGGCGTGCCGGACGGGTTCGCCGACACCGCGCGCGCCGCCGTGCACGACCTCGAGGCCGGCTCAGCGCTTATCGGAATGGCCCAGGCTCATGTCCGGCGCGATACGGTCCCGTACCAATCGTTTTAGTTCGGTGATCTCGGGGTGACCCGACTCCTTTCGCGACCAGACGAGGTCGCCGTCGAGCCGCACGTCGAAGACGCCGCCGGTGCCCGGCACCAGCGCCACCTCGCCCAGCCGCAGGCCGAACGTGGTGAGGAGCTCCTGCGCGGTCCAGGCGGCGCGCAGCAGCCAGCGACACTGCGTGCAGTACTCGATCTCAAGCCTCGGCGTTCGTGTCACGGTCGAAGTATGCCGGGTGAATCGTCCCGTGGAGCCCGGAATGACGCGGGTCACGACCGGCTGAAAATGCACGTCTTTGCATGTGTGAATCAAGGGGGTAGCGTGCTTCCATCTCGTCACATGGGGAAGGAGTCCCCCTCTTGCACGGTCACATCAGAACCGTCCTGGTGGGCGTCACCGCGGCCGCTTTCGTCCTCGTCGTACCGGGCAGCCCCGCCATCGCGGCGCCCCCGGCCATGGACAGCGAGCCCCGCACGCCGGTCAAGGCGGACAATCTGGAACACCCGCTCGGCGAGTCCCGCGAGGCGGCCCGCGAGGAGGCGCTCACCAAACTGCTCAACGGTGAGGTAACCAGCCAGCAGCGCAACGGGTCCGAGGTCGTCCGGCTCGGCGGCGATCGCTGGGTCGAGGTGCGGCAGAAGACCAAGACCGACCCCGTCCTGACGTTCCTCGTCGAGTTCGGCACGCAGACGCTGCCGCAGACCGGCGGCACGCCCGGCCCGCTGCACAACCAGCTCCCGGCGCCGGACCGGGCCAACGACAACACCACGCTGTGGGTGCCGGACTTCAGCCCGGCGTACTACCAGGAGCTCCTCTTCAGCACGAAGAAGGAGTCGATGACCACGTTCTACACCGCGCAGTCCGGCGGGCGGTACACGGTCACCGGCGAGGTCGGCGACTGGGTGCAGGTGCCCTACAACGAGGCGCGGTACGGGAGCAACACCTGGGAGGGCGGCACCGGCTACCAGGACTTCGTCAAGGACAGCGCCACCGCGTGGTACCAGGCTCAGGTCGCCGCCGGGCAGACCCCGGCCCAGATCACCGCGTCGCTGGCGAAGTACGACGTGTGGGACCGCTACGACTTCGACACCGACGGCGACTTCAACGAGCCGGACGGCTACATCGACCACTTCCAGGCCATCCACGCCGGTGAGGGCGAGGAGGCCGGCGGCGGCGCACAGGGCGCGGACGCGATCTGGTCCCACCGCGGCTACACCTACCAGGGCGACTACGGCCAGACCGGCCCGGAACACAACCGCCTCGGCGGCGTCCCGATCGGCGACAGCGGACTGTGGATCGGCGACTACACCACCGAGCCGGAGAACGGCGGCCTCGGCGTCTTCGCCCACGAGTACGGGCACGACCTCGGCCTGCCCGACCTCTACGACACGCAGGGCGGCGACAACAGCACCGGCTTCTGGTCGCTGATGTCGGCCGGTTCGTGGCTGTCCCACGACCCGCAGAACATCGGCTCCACGCCCGGTTACATGGGCGCGTGGGAGAAGCTGTTCCTCGGCTGGCTCGACTACACCACGGTCAAACCGGGGCAGAAGAAGACGGTCGTGCTCGGCCAGGCCGCGGACGCGAAGGGCCCGCTCCCGCAGGCCGTGATCGTCCCGCTGCCGGACCAGACCGTCGTCCGCGAGTACAACACCCCCTACTCCGGTGAGTACGAGTGGTGGGGCGGCGACGCGAACGACCTGAACACCATGCTCACCCGGACGCTCGACCTGACCGCCGCGACCACGGCCTCGCTCACCACCAAGGCGTGGTATGAGATCGAGGCCGGCTACGACTACCTCTACGCGGAGGTGTCCGCGGACGGCGGCAACCGGTGGACCAGGCTCGGCACGCCGCTGACCGGGTCCAGCGAGGGGGAGTGGGTCGACCTGACCTACGACCTGAGCGCGTTCGCGGGGCAGGCCGTGCAGTTCCGGTTCCGTTACCAGACCGACGGCGGCGTGCACTTCGCCGGCGCGTTCCTCGACGACATCACGCTGGTCGTCAACGGCGCTCCGGTGTGGACGGACGACGTGGAGTCGGCGACCACGGCGTGGACCGCGCGCGGGTTCACCCGGTTCACCGGCACGCTGACCCGGGTCGCGCCGCGGTACTACATCGCGGAGTGGCGCACCTACACCGGGTACGACAAGGTGCTCAAGACCGGGCCGTACAACTACGGCTGGGCGAACACGCGGCCGGACTGGGTGGAGAAGTTCCCGTACCAGGACGGGCTGCTGGTCTGGTATGTCAACGACGCGTTCACGGACAACGACACGATCAACCACCCGGGCGGCGGCGCGGTCCTGCCGGTCGACGCGCGGCCGGAACCGATCGTGTTCCCGGACGGGGTGCGGCTGGGTAACCGGCGGCAGCCGTTCGACGCCACGTTCGGCGTGCAGCGCACGGACGCGGTCACGTTCCACCGCAACGGCGTTCCGGTCACGGTGCCGGCGCGGCCCCCGGTGACGACGTTCGACGACTCCGACCCGAACCGGTACTACTCGGCGGCGAACCCGCAGGGCTCGGTCCAGGTCGCCGGCCTCGGCGTCAAGATCCAGGTGCTGACGGAGTGGTCGCTGATCGCCCCGTTCACCATCCTCACCATCACCTCACCCAGGCAACCCTGATCCCTCGCGTGCCGCGGGCGGTTCTTCCCTCAGAAGAGCCGCCCACGGTACGGGTGAGCCCGGCCCCAGGTCTTCTCCCAGAGCAGCACCTCCGCCTCGGGGCGGGGAAGGTCAGGCCAGTACTCGCGGTACGCGCCGGGACGCTCCGGTACCGCGCTGACGAAGCGCCAATAGCTCTCGATCACCGGCCGGATCTCGTCCAGCGTGTACTCGGCGCGCTGATCCAGCGCGAAGCGGTTCTGGAATCGCAGACCGCCCTCGTCGAAGGTGACCTCGTAACTCTCGCTGTCCCAGGGCTCGGTCTCCTCGCCGCGTGTCGCATCGTCCAGGACTGCGAGTGCGTCCAGCGCGGGCCCCTGACGCGTCGAGATCTCGCTGATCAGGAAGACTCCGAGCGGTCCGTAGCGTTCGTCGCTCGTGGTGAAGTTGACGGCGTTGTAGTGCGGGTCCAGTTCGAATCGCAGGTCGCTCATGTGCTTTCTCCATGGTTCAGAGGAGAGGCCAGCCGTTCCCGGGAACCTTGTTGCCGGCGCTGTCTGTGACGAAGTGTCCGTTCGCGTCCTTGAGATACCAGCCTTCGATCTGCACACCACGATATTCGCCACGCCATAGCGCGGGTGTTCCTCCCGGCGTTCCCGCCGGGACCGGCGTGGACCGGGCGAACGCGCCGGGTATCGCCGCGTCCACCTGGGCCGGGGTCCAGTGATCAGGGAAGAACGTGCTGTAGCCCCCGTTCGAGGTCTTGTTACGCCAGACCGGCGGATTGACCGATCGATCGAGGATCTGCGGCTTGGCCTCGTAGGGACCGCCGGCGGTCGGCCGGTTGATCGAGCCGGGCACCACCCGGCGGTCGGGAAAGTCACGACCACCGGGCCGGTAGTGGTATCCGACGACCCGCGGATGCCCGGTCGGCGCGACCTTGCCCCGGAACAGGTGATCCCGCTGTTCCGCCGGCAGGCGGCCGGGGCGGTTTCGTTTGTTGGCCTTCCGCAGGAAGCTGAGCGCGGCGGAGATCAGCCCGGCGTTGCTCCCTCGCCGCCGGGCCACCGGGTCACGCCTCGAGCAACCGGGAGACGACCTCGTCGATCATCCCGCCGATGATCGTCCGCGCCAGCGCCTGGAAGACCGGTATCTCCAGCAGCGTCGCGCCGGCCGTGACCGTTGCGGTGGCGATCGCCTGCGCGATCTGGATCGCCAGGATGGTCAGCTGGACGATCACCGCGATCTTCAGGCCGAGCACGATCATGCCGCAGAGCATCAGGCCGGTCCCGGCGAGCGTGGCCGCGGTGGCCCCGTCCCGCAGCGCCGCGACCGGGCTCTCCTCCGCACTCCACCAGGCCTGGAACGCCGCGATGTCACCGCCGGTCTGCCGTTCCCACACCGTGGCCGCGGCCGCGCCGGCCTCCGCGACCAGCCCGTCGAGCGTGCCGGAGAACTCGGTCCAGGCCTGCCCCATCTCCAGCAGCGCGGTCTCGTCCGCCTCCGGCCAGTTGTAGCCGAGCACGCCGAGCAACGAGATCAGCTCACCGGGCAGCTGCAGTCCCACGCGTCCCCGCCCTTTTTTCCGGTGTGCCGGGTGTCGTCGTCACCGGGCTCACCCGCCGAGGCTGCGGCGCACGGCGTCGAGGTCCGCCTCGATCGTGGACTCGGCCGCGCGGTAGGTCTCGCCCATCAGGGAGACGTCCTGGCCGGCCGCGCCGATCTCGTCGAGGCCGTCCTGGTAGCACTCGAAGGCGTACGCGGACACCTCGTCGTGCGCGGCGCCGATCAGCGAGCCGATGTCGTCGGTGCCCCACGGCGCGCCGTAACCGGTCAGCCGTGCCCGGAACCCGGCGACCGCATCGCCGAGCCGTTCCGCGGCCGCCGCCAGCGCCGTTCCGGACTCGGCCAGAGCGTCCGGGTCGATCCGGAGGCCGGTCATCGCTCGCCGTCCGCGCGCCGGATCAGCATCTGCTGCGCGGCGAAGAGCGAGTCCGTGAACGCGGTGAGCTGCCGCCCGGTCTCCTGCTGCACGTCGCGCAGCTGCCCGGCCAGCGCGCCGAGGTCCGGTGCGCCGTCGGCGAGCCGCTCGCGCAGTCCCGCGAGGGCCGCGTCGATCGCCACGGTCAGTTCCGCGGCGAGCCGGTCCGGCCCCAGCCGCAGCGCCTCGGGGCGGAGATCGAGCCCGGTGACCCGCCCCGGCGGCCCGACCCGCACCTCGATCAGCCCGTCCGCGCCGTGCCCGACGCCCTCGACCGGCTCCGGATCACCGGCCGTGCCCGGCCCTCGATCACCGAACGCGGCCCCGGCGGCCCCGAACGCGGCCCCGGCGGCCCCGGCGGCCCCGAACGCGGCCCCGGCGGCCCCGGTGGCACCGGGCGCGGACAGCGCGTTCAGGGTCTCGGACAACATCCGGTGCAGTCCGGACGGATCGATCCTGTCGGCCATCGCGCCCCCGTATGTTCGTCGATGTCCGAACGACACTAGACGATGGCGGCGATCGATGTTGTCCCATCGGTGGCGGATCCACCGGGCTGGCCGATGGGCCCGAGGGCCGGCGGAGATCAGGCAGCGGGCGAGATCGGGCGACGGGGGTGGCCGGCGCGGCCGGTCAGCGGCGGCGGATCAGCAGGCCCGCGACGCCGCCGGCCGGGATGAGCAGCCAGCAGGAGATCACCCGGTAGACCAGGACCGCGGCGGTCGCGGTGACCGCGGTGGAGCCGGCCGTGGTCAGGCCCGCGACCAGCGCGGTCTCGATCACGCCGATGCCGCCGGGGGTGAGCGGGACCTGGCGGACGATCTGGACGCCGAGGTAGATGGTGGCCAGCGTGATCAGGCTGATCTGCAGGCCGAGCGCGCGCGTGCAGGCGACCAGGCACAGCAGGTCGGTGAGGCGGTTGACCGCGGAGTAGCCGACGACCGCGCACCAGTCGCGGACGCGCAGTCCGGCGCCGGCGTGCCAGGCGGCGCGCGCGGAGAGGAGGAGGCCGTGGGCGTACCGGCCGATGCGGTGTTCCGGGACGCTGCCGACGTCGAACGGGCGGGACGGCAGGCGCCGGCCGATCGCGATCACGGTCGCGGTGAGCGCGGCGATGGCGGCGACGATCGCGAGTGGCTGCCAGTTCAGCGAGGTCGCGGAGCTGTGGGTGAGCACGACCGCGCCGCCGCCGGCGTAGAGGACGGTGAGGCCGCCGATCGAGGCGAGACCGGAGACGATCGCGCAGACCGCGCCGATCTCGCGGGCCACGCCGGCCCGGCTGTACTCGTTGATCGCGTACCCGGTGGAGACGGCCGGACCGGCCGGGACCGAGATCGATATGGCGGTACGGGCGAGGATGATCGCGAAGAGCCGGCGCCGCCGGATGGACGCGCCGAGCGCGGTCAGCAGGTGCCGCTCCTGGAACGCGAAGCAGGACAGCGAGATGATCTGCAGCACGACGGCGCCCGTGATCCAGCCCCAGTGCGCGCCGCCGAGCGCGTCGGTGAACTCGCGCGGGTCCGGCAGCCGGCCGCGCAGACCGATGATCGCGAGCGCCACGACCGAGACCGCGACCATGGCCAGGCGAACCCACCGCCCTCGCCAGCTAGCTCGCTTTTCCGGCATCACGGATAAATCCGGAATATCCGGAATGTTGTCCGAAGACGACGGAGTGTGCGCGGTCGACGACATTGCATGATCCTCGCAAACGGCGGCACCTCCGGAAACCTCACCGTCGTCAACGTCACGTCCACGGCGTGGCCTGGGCAGACCCGCACCACGCCGCCGTAGCCGCCCGGCCATGCCGCCCGCACGCCGCCCGGGCACGCTGCCGGCCTGGCTGGACACGCTGCCGGCCGGGCTGGACACGCTGCCGGCCGGGCCGGACGCGTTGTCGGCCGGGCCGGACACGCCCCCGGACGAGACGGTCATGTGCCGGCCACGGCCGGTACCCGGGCCGGTGCGAGCGTCACCGGCAGCGACTCGTACGACGGGATCAGCACCCGCCGCCGGTAGCGCCGCCCCCGGATCGTCCACGGCCGCCCCGGCCCGGTCAGCATCCGCAGCATGCCGCCGATCTCGGCCCGGGCCAGCGGCGCGCCCAGGCACAGGTGCCGTCCCGCGCCGAACCAGAGTTGCCGCTGGTCCGGCAGGTATCCGCGATCGAGCGAGAACCCGCCGGCCCGGTTGTTCGCCGCGTGCGTGAGGATCAGCACCCGCTCGCCGGCGCGCAATCGCCGCCCGGCCACGGTCACGTCCGCGGTCACCGACCGGCCGATCGCGGCAGCGGGCGTGGTGACGCGCAGCCCTTCCCGTACCGCGTCGGGAATCAGATCTTGATCTTCCAGCACCCGGTGCTGGGCGCCGGAGTCGTGCAGCAGCGCGACGATCCGGGCCATCGCGCTCGCGGCCGTCTCGGTGCCCGCCACCATCAGCAGCGTGGACAGCCCTTCCGCGTGCAGCTGCTCCACGCCAAGCTCACGGCACCGGCCGAGCACGGTCGTCGGCGGCGCGGTGCGGAACGCCTCCGGCACGTTCACGGTCAGCCGGGCCACGATCTCCCGGCCGCGGGCCAGGGTCGCGGGCGCCAGGTGCGTGGTCGTCGACGCGTCCATCGCGAGCGTGGCCAGTTCCTCGCCGGTCGCGAAGATCTCCCGGTACGCCGCGTCCGTGCCCGGCGTGCGCAGGTGCAGCAGGTCCGCCACGATCCGGCCGACCAGCACCCGGGCCAGGTCGGCCACGTCCACGGTTCGCCCGGCCTCGAGGTCCGCGCCCGCCTCGGCCAGCCGCGGCCCGACCACGCGCTCCGCGAGCCGGGTCGCGCTCTCCTCGGTGAACAGGTCGCGCGTCCGTGCCCGCAGGCTGTGGTGGCCCGGCCCGTCGAAGACCTCGTTGACCCAGTCGCCGAGCAGCTGGGACCACATGTGGCCGACGCCGCCCTCGCCGAGCAGGTTGAAGTGCGCCGGATCGTTCAGGATCGCGCGCGCGGTGACCGGATCGGCGACCACCCAGCCGAGCTTCGGGATCTTCCGCAGCGGCGTGGCCAGCCGGCCCGCCGTCAGCAGCAGCGGCAGCGCGGGCCGCGCCGCGCCGATCACCCGCCACTCGTGCACAGCCGCCCTATCGATCATGATGGCATCCTGTCAGAGCGTCACAAGGTGCCGGTTTCCGTCAGGTGAGCAGCGGGTTTACCGATCGGTGCGGGTCACATCCCCCTGCGCCGGAGGTTCCCCATGGATCCCGCCGTGATCGTCGACACGATCTCCATCTGGACGACCGGGTTCGTCGACCTGATGACCTCGCTGCCGGCCGAGGTCTGGATCTGCCCCGCGCTGCTCTTCGCCGGAGGCATGCTCGACCGGCTCGTCTCACGCGGCTGACCTGCACTGGAACCGCTCCCAGTGCGAACCGGCCGCACCGCCGCTAGGCTCTCGATCGACGTCGCTCAACCCACGTCGTCGGCCGTGCGGAGGACGGCAACCCCATGATCATGTCTCTGCTGCTGGATCTCGCCAACATCCTCGGCGGCTTCCTGCTCGCCATCGCCCTGCTGAGCCGCCTGCCCCGCGTCGGCGACGACCTCGCCCGCTTCGCCGCCCGCCTGGGCGCGTTCGGCTGGATCGTCGGCATCGTCGCGCTGGTCACCGGCGGCTACTTCCTCATCGTCCACCTGACCTCCGGCCCGCGCGTCTTCCACTTCGAGGTGGTCGGCATCATCGTCGGCGTCCTCCTCCTCTGGGACCGCCTCACCGGCCGCCGCCCGCTCGCCCGCACCGGCACCCCGGCCACCGACGGCACGCCCGCCCGCACCGAGGGCGCCGTCGGCGTGGGCCTGATCCTGGCGATCTTCGGCATCATCGCCATCGTGGTCGGTCTCCAGGGTCTGGTCACCCCGGACTGACCCCGCCGCCTCCGGCGAACGCCCAGAAGACCGATTTTCCCGCTTCCGGCGTGGTCGCGCCGGGCGTGCTCCCGCGGGCACCGGTCGTCGCTGGCGCTCCTCCCTTCCGCTCCCGGCGTGGCCAGTGTCCACCCCATACGGCTCACTGCCTGCAGAGACGACGAACGGCGGATCCGATGTGCCGCTGCCCGGCCCGCTGCCGGGCGGCGGCGACCGAACGCGGTAGGCGCGGTTCCCGCCACCCGCATGGCGTCGTGCCCCGCGTGGATCGCGGCCGGGAGTGTCGTGCAGCCGACACTCGGGGATGCAACCCCAGCCCGTGTGGTTCCGTCAGGGGATCATGAAGGTCGGGAGAGGCGACGCGCGCGACCAGGAGTTTCATGACTTCGTGTCGGCGCGGCGGGCGGGGCTGGTGCGGACCGCCACGCTGCTGACCGGTGGGGACGCGCACACGGCCGAGGATCTGGTGCAGACCACGCTGACCCGGCTGTACGTGGCGTGGCCGTCGTTCCGGGCGGCCCGGAACCCGGACGGCTACCTGCGGCGCGCGCTGGTCAACTGCCTGGTCGACGAGCATCGGCGGCCGTGGCGGCGGGTGGAGCGGAGCACCGCGGTGACGCCGGACGTCGAGGCGCCGGCGGCCGGTGACGAGCCGGAGGCGGCCGGTGAGGTACGCCGGGCGCTGCGGGAGCTGCCGCCGCGGATGCGGGCCGCCGTCGTCTTCCGTTACTTCTACGAGCTGGACATCGCGGAGACCGCGGACGCGCTCGGCTGCAGCACGGGCACGGTGAAGAGCCAGACGGCGCGCGGGCTGGACCGGCTGCGCGCGGCACTCGACCGGTCGGTGACCGGTGCCGTCATCTGAAGAGACAACGCGAAGCCTGGGGACGAGCGCGATGAGTGATCTGCGGCAGTACCTGGACCGGATCGCCGGGCCGGAGCGGGACCCGTCCACGGACGCGGTGGACGCGGACGTGGCGCGCGGCCGGGTGGCGCTGCGCCGGAGACGGCAGGTGCACGGTCTGATGGGCGGCGCGCTGGCCCTGGTCGCGGTGGGCGCGCTCGGCGTCGCGGCCGTCACCGTCGAGGGCCCCGGCGACGACCGGCCCCGGGCCGCGACGACCGGCGCGCCGACGACCCTCGAGAGCCCCGAGCAAACCCGCAAGGCCGAAGATCCCGCCGGGGTACGCCTCGTCGCGTTCGCCGGGGAGCAGCCCGAAGGGTTCACGATCGACGTCGTCCCCGAAGGCTGGGAGATCCAGAGCTCGGTCCCGACCACGCTGCTCCTCGCCCCGATCGGCCTGCCCGACCAGGACCCGAACACGTTCGTCGACAAGATCGCGATCTCGTTCCAGTACGAGGCTCCGGGCGGCGAGACACCTGGCGAGCGGCTCACGGTCGGCGGGAAGGACGCCGTGATGTGGGCCGGCGAGGAGGGCGTCCGCACGCTGTTCGTCGAGCAGGGCGACGGCGCCTACCTCACCATCCAGATGTGGAGCAACCTGCGCTGGGACACGGCCACGATCGCCGAGTTCGCGGCCGGGATCGCGATCACCGACGACGTCCAGCGGTCCCGGGGCTGAACCGGCGCAGCGTGGCCCCGGTCGCGCGTTTGCACAGGTATTCGGCCCGCTCGTAGGACAGTCGCCGCCGGCCGGTCTCCGGGCACAGGTCCGCCGCGTCGGCCGGCGTGCGGGCCGGCCCAGGGCGCCGGCCGGCGAGGAACAGCGGGCCGCGGGTGCGCCCGCCGATCAGCTCCGGCAGCAGCCGCGCGGTCCCGGACCGCCAGGTCACGCCCTTTCCGGGTGCGCGGCGGTCGTCGAGGTCGAGATCCTGGACGTCGAGCCCGAGCGCCGCGGCGACGGTCGCGCCGGACTCGTGCAGCAGCAGCCAGAGCGCGCGTTCGCGCAGTGGGTGGTCACCGTCCGCACACAGCGCCGCCACCGCGTCGGGTTTCAGGACCTCCGCCGGGGTACGGGTGTCCGCGCGCCGTTCCAGTCCCGCCGCGAGCCCGGGCGCGCCCGCCCACGCCGCGAACGACCGGATCGTGGCCCGGTGCCGGTTCCAGGTGGCCGGCGCGGCCGTGCCCCAGGCGGTGGCGCAGGCGCGCGCGATCGCGTCCGTGGTGAGCTCGGCCATCGGCGTGTCGTCGCCGAGTGCGCGGCGGAGGCGGCCGAGCGTCTGCGCGTACGACCGGCGGGTGCTCGCGTCGTGCCGCGCGAGGAACTCGGCGGCGCGCTCGCCGACCGTACCCCCGCGCAGGTCTTGATCGTCGGCCGGCAGGCCGTCGGCTCGTCCGCGCAGGTAGGCGGCCTCGGCCCGGTTCCTGGTCAGCGCGGCGGCCCGGCGCAGCTCCGTGCGCGCCTCCGCGTGCCGGCCGAGCCGGGCCAGCAGGTCGCCGCGGACGGCCGGCAGCAGGTGGTAGTCGCGCAGCCGAGGATCGTCGAGCAGCGCGTCCGCGAGCGCGAGCCCGGCCGCCGGACCGTCCGCCGCACCGACCGCGACCGCGCGGTTGAGCCGCACCACCGGCGTCGGCCGCAGCGTCTCCAGGGTCGCGTAGAGCGAGGCGATCCGCGCCCAGTCCGTCTCCTCCGCGGTCCGGGCCTGCGCGTGACAGGCCGCGATCGCGCCCTGCAACAGGTACGGCCCGGGTGGCCCGCCCGCGTCCCGGGCGCGGAGCATGGCCGCGAAGCCGCGCTGGATGAGTAGCCGGTCCCAGCGCCCGCGGTTCTGCTCGCGCAGCGGGATCGGCGTGCCGTCCGGCGCGGTGCGCGCGGCCTCGCGCGAGGCCTGGATCTCCATCAGCGCGACCAGGCCGTGCACCTCGGCCTCGCCGGGCGCGAGCACGGCCAGCAGCCGCCCGAGACGCAGCGCCTGCTGGCACAGGTCGGAGCGGAGCAGGTCGTCGCCGGCCGTGGCGGTGTAGCCCTCGTTGAAGATCAGGTAGACGACCTCGAGGACCGCGTCCAGCCGTTCGGCCAGCTCCGCACCGTCCGGCAGCGCGAACGCGACACCGGCGGCCGCGAGCGTGCGCTTCGCGGACGAGATGCGCCGCGCGATCGTCTGCTCGGTGACCAGGTAGCCGCGCGCGATCTCGCCGGTGCCGAGCCCGCCGACCAGCTTGAGCGTGAGCGCGACCCGGGCCGCCGCCGGCAGCACCGGGTGACAGGTCACGAACATCAGCCGGAGTACGTCATCGCGCTCGTCCGCCGCGGAGCCGCCCGTCGGGAGCG
Source organism: Catenuloplanes nepalensis (assembly GCF_030811575.1). Lineage (GTDB taxonomy): Bacteria > Actinomycetota > Actinomycetes > Mycobacteriales > Micromonosporaceae > Catenuloplanes > Catenuloplanes nepalensis. The sequence goes on from NZ_JAUSRA010000001.1 coordinate 3,344,763, forward strand.
TGCCGGCGGTGTCGCTCGTCGGGAGCGTGCCGGCGGTGTCGCTCGTCGGGAACGCTCCGGCGGTGTCGCTCGTCAGGCGCGTGCTGTTCGCGTAGGCGCGGTCCTCCGCGTGCGTGCGCCGGAGATGGTCGAGGGCCCGGCGTTTCGCGACCGTCATCAGCCAGGCGCCCGGATTGTCCGGCACGCCGTCGGCCGGCCACCGCTCCAGCGCGGTGACCAGCGCGTCCTGGGCAAGCTCCTCGGCCAGGCCCACATCGTGCACCACGCGGGTGAGCGCGGCGACGATGCGGGCCGATTCGAGGCGCCAGACCGCTTCGACGGTCTCCACCGCCAGGCCTCCACCGCTCAGCCGAACACCTGCTGGACCACGCTGATCCCGTCACCGACCAGCAGCCGGAACCGCCGGGTCAGCTCGATCGCCTCCGCCTCGGTCGCCACCTCGACCAGCGCGAACCCGGCCGCGACCTCCTTCGCCTCGGCGAACGGCCCGTCCACCGTGGTGATCTCCCCGTCCCGCGAGGTCATCGTGATCCCGGCCGGCGCGAGCCCACCGGTCGCCAGCAGCTGCCCCGTCGCGGTGAGCTCCTCCACGAACGCGGCCATCGCCGCGTACAGCTTCTCGTCCGGCGCGGGCGTGGTCTCGGTCGAGACGCTCGTCATCAGGTAGCGCATGGTTCGTTCTCCTCCGTGGGTGCGTCGTGCCTCACCCATACGACGCGCAGTCTATGTGACAGGGAACGCCACCGTTCCCTGTCACCATTGCGGAGGCGGTTCCAGGACCAGTGGGATGGGGAGGCCGTCGTGGCCGCCGGCGGCGTCGTGCACGGAGGTCATGGGGAGAGTCCTCACCGGAGGCGGAAGTCGGCGGCGTGGTCGTGGGCCCAGGTGGGGAACGGGCGGCCGGGGTGGCCGGTGACGGTTTCCACGTCGGGGGAGACCCAGGCGTTGTTGTCCGGGTCGCGGCCCATCTCCAGGAACCAGTCGATCACGATCGGCGGGAGGGTGGGGGCCCATTCGGCGCGGGCCTCGTCCGGGGTGAGCGGCACGAACGCGATCTCCCGGCCGATCGCGGCGCCGATCGCGCGCACCGCGTCGGTGCGGCGGATCGCCACCGGCCCGGTGGGCATGTAGACGCGGCCGGCGTGGCCGTCGCCGAGCAGCGCCGCGGCCGCCACCGCGGCCACGTCGGCCTCGTGGACCAGCGACGAGTTCCAGTCCGGGAACGGCGCCCGGACCACGCCGGACGAGCGGATCGACGCGGCCCACTCCCAGGTGTTGGCCGCGAACTCGCCGGGGAACAGGTGCGTCCATTCAAGCGTCGAGCCCTCGATCACCCGCCGCAGCGACCGGTGCGACGTCTCCAGCGGATCGTCGTCGTCGCGGCTGAAGTCGTCGTGCCCGAGGTGGACCAGGCGGCGCACACCGGCCTCCTCGGCCAGCGCGATCACCTCCGCGCCGGCCGGGCCGAGCACGCCGCCCATCGCGACCAGGTGCATCCGTGTCACGCCCCGCAGCGCGGGGACCAGGGACGGCGGGTCGTCGAAGTCGCCGTCGACGACCTCGACGGACGGCGGCAGCGCGCGGGCCGCGGGCGAGGACGGGTCCCGGGTCAGCGCGCGCACCTCGTGGCCGTCGTGGACGAGGTGCCGGACGAGCGCGCCGCCGACCGTGCCGGTCGCGCCGGTGACGAGAATGGGCATGGCAATAGATGAAACCACACGTAGAACGCGAACACCGTGTTCACATAAGCGCCGTGAGCTGCCGAAACTCCTACGAAAACCGTCGGAGGCGGAGGCTGTTCGCGACCACGAAGACGGACGAGAACGCCATCGCGCCGCCCGCGATCATCGGGTTGAGCATGCCGGCGGCGGCCAGTGGCAGGCCGGCCAGGTTGTAGGCGAAGGCCCAGAACAGGTTGCCGCGGATGATCGTGAGGGTGCGCCGGGACAGCCGGATGGCGTCCGCGGCCGCGGTCAGGTCGCCGCGGACCAGCGTCAGGTCCGCGGCCTCGATCGCCGCGTCGGTGCCGGTGCCCATGGCCAGCCCGAGGTCGGCCTGGGCGAGCGCGGCCGCGTCGTTGACGCCGTCGCCGGCCATCGCCACCACCCGGCCGCGCGCCTGCAGCTCCTTGACCGCGTCGACCTTGCCGGCCGGCAGCACGCCCGCGACGACCTCGTCGATCCCGGCCTCTGTCGCGACCGCGCGCGCGACCGTCTCGTTGTCGCCGGTCAGCAGCACCGGGTGCAGGCCGAGCCGCTTGAGCCGGGCGATCGCGTCCGCGCTGGTCGGCCTGATCCGGTCGGCGACCGCGAACACGCCGCGGGCGGCGCCGTCCCAGCCGGCCACGACCGCGGTGCGGCCCCGCGATTCCTCGGTGTCACAGGCTTCGAGCACGTCCGCGGGTACGTCGTAGCCGCGCTCCCGGAGCAGGCCGGGCCGGCCGATGAGGATCTCCCGGCCGTCGACCTCACCGCGTACCCCCAGGCCCTCAAGATTCTTGAAGTTGGTCACGGGTGGCAGATCGGCGTTGCCGGCGGCGATGGCGGCCGCGATCGGGTGCTCGGACGCGGACTCGACCGCTGCCGCGAGCCGCCGCAGCTCCTCAACATCCTGACCATGCGCGGGTACGGTCGCGGCCAGCGTCATCCGGCCCTCGGTGACCGTGCCGGTCTTGTCCAGCACGATCGTGTCCACCCGGCGCGTCCGTTCCAGCACCTCCGCGCCCTTGATCAGGATGCCGAGCTGGGCGCCGCGACCGGTGCCGACCAGCAGCGCGGTCGGCGTGGCCAGGCCGAGCGCGCACGGGCACGCGATGATCAGCACGGCGACCGCGGCGGTGAACGCGGCGTTCCAGCCCGCGCCGGTCCCCACCCACCAGCCGAGCGTGCCGGCCGCGAGCGCGATCACCACGGGCACGAACACGCCGGAGATCCGGTCCGCGAGCCGCTGCACGCCGGCCTTGCCGGCCTGCGCCTCCTCGACCAGCCGGGCCATCTGCGCCAGGCGAGTGTCCGCGCCGACCCGGGTGGCGCGCACCACCAGCCGGCCGCCCGCGTTGACGGTCGCGCCGGTCACCGCGTCGCCGGGCCGCACCTCGACCGGCACGGACTCACCGGTCAGCATGCTGGCGTCCACCGCGGACGTGCCCTCCTCGACGATGCCGTCCGTGGCGATCTTCTCGCCCGGTCGTACCACGAAAAGGGTGTTGATCGTGAGGTCCTTGACGGGGATCCGCACCTCCGCGCCGTCGCGCAGCACGGCCACGTCCTTCGCGCCCAGGTCCATCAGCGCGCGCAGCGCCGCCCCGGCCAGCTTCTTCGACCGGGACTCGAAGTACCGCCCTGCCAGCAGGAACGTGGTGACGCCCGCGGCCGCCTCCAGGTAGATGTTGCCGGCGCCGTCGGACGGGCCGATGTCCAGCCGGAACGGGTGCGTCATGCCGGGCTCGCCCGCGGTGCCGAGGAACAGCGCCCACAGCGACCAGCCGAACGCCGCGATCGTGCCCAGCGAGACCAGCGTGTCCATGGTGGCGGCGCCGTGCCGGAGGTTGATCGCGGCGGCCCGGTGGAAGGGCGCACCGCCGTAGACCACGACCGGCGCGGCCAGCACCAGCGACGCCCACTGCCAGTAGGTGAACTGCCAGACCGGAACCATGGCCAGGAGAATCACGGGTACGGACAGCGCGGCCGACACGATCAGCCGGGTCCTCAGGGGGTCGGTGGTCTCGGTCCTGCCGGGTTCGGCGTGCCGGGTCGCCGTGTAGCCGGTCTTCTCCACCGTGGCGATCAGGTCGTCCGCGCTGATGCCTCCGTCGACCGTGGCGGTCGCCTTCTCGGTGGCGTAGTTGACGGTCGCGGTCACGCCGTCCATCCGGTTGAGCTTCCTCTCGATCCGGTTCGCGCAGGCGGCGCAGGTCATGCCACCGATCGCGAGCTCGATCCGCTGCGTCTCAGCCATGGGTGTGCCCCGGCTCCCCGTGCTCGGTGGTCATCGTGAACTCCGCGGTCCGCACCGTGCCCCGGTGCTGAAAATCCAGGAACAGCCGGTACGTGCCGGGGGAGGGGACCTCGACGGTGAACCGCAGCCCGTCGGCGTCCGGATGGACGTGCAGGTAGGCGAGGTCACCGTCGCGCAGCGCGACCAGGTGCCCGTCGGCGCCCAGGTAGCGCTCCAGGTCGGTGACCGGCGCGCCGTCCCTGCTGACGGTCGCGGTGAGCGTGGACGCCTCGCCCGCCACGATCTCGCCGTCGATCGTGACCGTGTAGCCGTCCACGGTGTCCGCGAACCCGGGGTCGGGCAGCGGCTGCGGGCGGTAGTCGCCGGCGGCCGGCACGTCCGCGCCGAGCGTCAGCGGTTCGTCGCGGCCGGCCGGGTGGAAGTCGGCGAAGACCCGGTAGTCGCCGGGCGCCGGCACGGACAGCGGGACCTCCCAGGTGCCGTCGGCCGCGCGCGCCGGATGCAGGTGCCGGTAGCCGGTCAGGTCGCGGCGGACCACGACCAGGTGCAGGTCGCGCTCGTGGGTGGGCGTGAACGCGGTGACGGTCGCGGCGTCCGGCCCGATGATCCGGAACCGGAACGGCTGCGGAGCGCCGGTGCTGAGCGTGTCGGTGAGCGGCGCCAGCCGGTAGCCGTCCTGCGCGATCTGCAGGCCGCCCGGGGTGTGGTCGTCAGCGGCCGTGCCGTGCTCGTCGGCGGCCTCATGATCACCGGCGTGCGCGGCGGGCCGGGGCGGGCCGGCGTCCGGGCCGATCGTGCGGCCGAGGCCGAGCGCGGCGCCGAACACCGCGACCAGGCCCAGCCCGAACGCGCCGAGCCGTGTGGGTGTGTTCACCGTGGGTCCCTCCGCCGTCGTGTCCTTCGTTTTCTCCGGCCCCGACGATACACATACCCCAGGGGGGTACCAAGGACGGACGGCCGCATGTTCCGTTGCGCGCGCCACATACCCCCGGGGGGTTGTATCATCCGTGCCATGAGCAAAACCGCGCCGACCAGGGGCTACACGGCTAGCAAGGGCGATCTGCAGGCACGTCTGCGCCGCATCGAGGGGCAGGTGCGCGGCATCGAGCGCATGGTCGACGAGGACCGCTACTGCATCGACGTGCTCACCCAGATATCGGCGATCCAGGCGGCGCTGGACAAGGTGGCGCTGGGCCTGCTGGACGGACACGCCCGTCACTGCATGCACGAGGGCGCGGCCGAGGGCCGCGGTGACGAGATGGCGACCGAGATGATGGCGGCCGTGGGGCGCCTGATGAAGCGCGGCTGAGGGGCCAAGGGCGTGTTCGGCGGATCTTCGCCGGCCTGCCGCGAAGGTCCACCAACCACGCCCTGCCCGGCCGGAGTTCGGAGGCCGATGCGGTCCGGGCGGCTGCGGACCGTGAAGCCCATCGCCTCGTACAGCCGGATCGCGCCGGTGTCGGTCTCGGCCGCGTGCGGGAACGGCGGCTCGCCGCGCGCCACGGTGCCGGCCGCGACCGCCCGGACCGGGCGGACGGGTCACCGGGGTCGGCGAGACCGTGGAACGGGCCGACCTCCGGGAGGAAGCGGACGGCGGTGCCGGAGCGGCGGCCGAGGTGTGCGTGCCGGCCGTGGACGAGCGACGCCACACCGGATTGTCGAGCATGCAGGCCGTTATCCGGATCATCCGTCGTACCCCCGACAGGTCTTGATCAACTTGGTTCGACGGTCGTTATGATCGGGCGGTGACAGAGCCGTTCGGACTTCTCCTCGCCTTCAGTGGCGCCGACACCGGTGGCATCCGGTTCGCCCTCTCCGAGGGCGCCGACGCGCTGCGCTGGCGGGTGCTGCGGGAGAGCGCGGGAGTGCTCCGCGGCGCGTCCGGCCCGTTCCTGGTCCGCGAGCCCGGCGGCACGATCCGCTGCCTGGCCGCCGGCGACGACGGCATCCTGGTCTGGACCACGGGCGACCTGGAGACCTGGTCCGGCCCGGCGACGCTGCCGGTCGGCGTGGCCGGCGTGCGCGCGCCGAAGGCGTACCCGGACGGCGACCGGCACCGCGTGATATTCACCGCGGGCGGCCGGGCACACAGCGCGCACACCACCGACTTCGTCACCGCCACCGCACCGGCGCCGTTGCTCGACCGGGCCGGCGAGGACGTGGCGCTGCTGCACGCGAACGGCGCGGAGCACTGCTTCCACACCGACGGCGGCACGCTCGTGCAGGGACGGCGCGACGGCGACACCTTCACCGAGGTCGCGCGCGGCATCGGCGACGGCGAGGCCGCGGTGGTCTTCGCCGGGCTCGGCGGCCGCACCTGGTACCTGCTGGCCGACACCGGCAGCGGCCTGCGGCCGTACGTCACCCGCGTGATCGGCACCGGCGCCTGGCAGCCGGCCAGCCCGGACGGCATGCCCGCGGGCGCCCGCCGCGGCGGTGTCGTAACCGTGACAGAGGACGAGTTCAAGCGCCTCGAGGCACACGCCTGACGCTTCCACCTGGCGCACCCGGACCGTCGCGCGACGCCAGGACGCCCGGCTACCCGGCCGGGTGGAGAACGGCTCATTGACCTTGGGTCACTCATTCGCCATGGTGAGATCCATGGGCGCGAATGAGGACTGGTACGAATGGCACCGGCCGTACGACGAGCCCGGCTCGCCGCTCGCGGCCCGGCTCGCCGTGGTGCAGCGGCACATCATCGACTGGCTGGACAGCCGCCCCGGCGAGCTGCTCACCTGCGTGAGCGTCTGCGCCGGCCAGGGCCGCGACCTGCTCGGCGTGCTGGAGCGCCGGGACGACGCCCGGCGGGTCCGCGCCCGGCTGATCGAGTTCGACGAGCGGAACGTGGCCGTGGCCGAGGCGCACATAGCCCGGGCCGGGCTGACCGGCGTCGAGGTGCTCCGCGCCGACGCCGGCGACCTGGCCAACTACGCCGGCGCGATCCCGGCCGACCTGCTGCTCTTCGCCGGCGTCCTCGGCAACGTCACCGACGCCGACGCCCGCGCCTGTGTGACCGCGTTCCCGTCGCTGTGCGCCGCCCGCGGCACCGTGATCTGGACCCGGACCCGCCAGCCCCCGGACCTGACCCCGGCGGTACGCGGATGGCTGGCCGAGGAGGGGTTCGAGGAGCTCGCGTTCGAGGCGCCACCGGAGGCGACCTTCTCCGTCGGTGTGCACCGGCTGACTGTCACGCCGCGCGCGCTCACCGCGGGCCGCTACTTCACGTTCGTGCGCTGACGTCGTGCGCTGACGTCGTGCGCTGGTTTCGCGTCAGCGGCGGCACTCGACCAGGGCGGCCGCGACCGCCGGGTCGTTCTCCAGGTCGTCGGAGGCGGTGAACTTGAGGCCGGTGAAGCCCCAGCCGGGGGCCTCGCTCAGCTCCGGGCCGATCCGCCACAGGTGCCGCCCGTCCGTGCACCGGATGTACTGCGGGGTGCGCGCCCTGCCGTCGACGTCGTGGCAGGCGACCGTGGCCTTCTTCTCGTCGATGGTCTTCCCCGGCACGAAGACCTCCGCGCACGAGATGAAGAGGTCCTCACCGCTGAGCTGGTCGGCGGGCGGGGCGACGGAGGCGACCGGCTGCCCGCACGCGCCGGTGAACAGCACGGCGGCAACCACGATCATGATTCGGGCGGGGCGCACGGCCACCATCGTGGGGGCACCTCGACGGTAAATCAATCTTGAGCAATTCCGGTCACCCGTTCGAGTGATCCGGAGGCTCTGTCGCCAACCGTACCCCATCCGGCCCTTGCGCCGGCTGCCGCCGGCGAACTCGGCAGCGGCGTCCGGTGGCCGCAGGCGGCTACCGTGAGCGAGTGCCGCTGGTCGATGAGCTGAACCGGGCCGCCGTCGCCTCTGGGACCCGCCTGCGCCTCGTCGCAGGGGCCGATCGCTACGGGCCGGTGGATGCGATGCAGCTCTACGTGCGCCGTCACATCACCGTCCGGAGCGGCTGCGGACCCGGCTACGACGTGCAGACCTGGGAAGGTGCCTGTCTGGTCGCGGCCGGGCGGACCGGGGATGGAGCGGACATCCTCGGCACGATGCTGCCGACGCAGGCGGACCTGCCGACCGACGGGTTCGGATACCCCGTCCCGAAGGATCATGAGACCGCGGCCGGCGAACTCCGGCACATAATGACCGCGCACGGCGCGGAGCATCCGGGGCGGGTCGTCGCCGCGGTCCACACGAACCCGGTGCTGCGCACGCTGTTGCCGTGGGTCGGCCACGGCAACCTGTATCTCCACCATCACCGGGACCGGATCGGCGCGCCGGTTCGCTACGGCCTGATCTTCCACCCGGCCGGGCCGGGCCGCTACCGCCTCGAGGTCTACGGCGATCCGGTCGGGCCAGGGGAGGCACTGGATGCCGTGGTGCTCAGGGCTGCGGAGGCCGCCGGACGCTGGTGACCGTCGACGGCGCCGCACGATCCGATGTGGGATCAGCGGTACTGGCCGGGGATCGGGAGGTCGTAGCGCGTGCAGATCGCGTGTACGTCGGCGCGGTCGACGGCGTCGCCGGTGTAGGCGTCGTGGAAGCGGACGACGAACGCGGGTGCGATGCAGTCCACCGGGCGGTCGCCGATCGTGCCGCGGCCGGTCAGCGAACCGGCCGGATAGGCGCTGCCGTGCTCGGGCGGGCCGAGCACGCCGTTGCCGTCCGCGTCCAGGACGACGACGTGCAGGTCGACGACGGGACCGCCGGGTCGCGCGACCAGGAAGTTCCAGGCCGTCGCGCCCGTCTCACCGGCCTTGTGGAACCCGGCCGCCTCCAGCGCCGCAAGGAACGCGGGAAGGTGCCGGGACTCGATCGCCACGTCCAGATCGCCGTGCTCGCGGGTCTGCGTCCCCAGCAGCGCGTCGACGCCCCAGCCGCCGTCGATCCACAGTCGCGCACCGGACTCATCGGCGAGCCGGAGCACGGCCAGCACGTCGTCCCGGCTGGTCCGGGCCCCGTCGGGCGTGCTCGTGGCCACGGGAGGAGTGTAGGGCGCATATCTTGCGGCCATGGACTGCTACGTGTGTGAACGCAACGGCCGCGTCGACGAACTGCCGCCCCGGGAGCGGATCGCGGTGGACCGGCACTGGCGGGTCGCCCACGCCTTCAACTCCTCGCTGCCGGGCTGGCTGGTGCTGGTGCCCCGCCGCCACGTCACCACCGTCGCCGCGCTGACCGACGCCGAGGCCGCGGCGCTGGGTGTCTGGCAGGTGCGCCTGTCCCGGGCGCTGGGGGAGGTGACCGGGTGCGCGAGGACCTACGTGGCGCAGTTCGCCGAGCGGGAGGGGTTCGGGCACGTCCACTTCCACGTCGTGCCCCGCATGCCCGACCTCCCCGCCGACCACCGGGGCCCGGCGATCTTCCGCTACCTGACCGGACCGCCCTCGCAGGTGATCGACGAGCCGGAGCGTGACGCCCTGGCGATCGCGCTGCAGACCTGGCTGAGCCGGCCGAAGGCGGCCTGCTCGCTTTCGTGACCGATTCGTCGGGCGATTCTATTCACGTATTGTGTGATGAGGCTTATTCAGCGCGGCGAGCCGGCACCGCGTTGCCCAGTCCGGGCGGCCTGACGAGAGCGGCGCTGAATAAGCCTCAATACTCACCCGCGTGCTAATCCGCATGCAGATAATAAAGAACATGATTACGCCGCCTGCGGTATGGGAACGGTTGGGCGGGAGGTCCAATGTTGCGGATGGCGAATTATTGAGAGGAGATCGACTGCTGTTTCGGGACCCCAGTTACCCACGGCTTGTGGAATGTTTTCTCCGTGCGGCAGATGCAGTTTTTCACCACGATGGAGTTGGCCGGGATGCGGGATCGGAGCGCGTCTCGCCGTTACTCTGCGGCGGCCGAGGAGTTCCGTCGGGTGCACCGGCGGCATCGTGACTGGGGAAAGCGCCGCGGTCACATCGAGCGTCTGCGCCAGGTGCGCGGCTGTTCCTACGCCGAAGCGGCAGCAGTTGTCGACGGTGTTCGGCACGCCATGCCGCCGCAGCCGCCGCCTGCGGTCCCGCCGCACGTTGCCCCGCCGCCTGCGCCGGGTCCGCCGAGCGCGCAGGCCGCACCCGACGCGCCTGACGTGCGAAGCGCCGGCGACGTTCCGGGAAAGCCGGGCGAGCGAAGGGTTCGCGACGTTCCGGGAAAGCCGGGCGAGCGAAGGGTTCCCGACGTTCCGGGCACGCCGGGCCTGCGGAGCGCCCGCGACGTGCCAGACTCTTCTAACGCACCTCACAGGCCGGACGGACCGGATGGCCGCGACGCACCGGGCAAGCCGCATGCGCTGAGCGCGTGCGACCCGGAGGACGTGCCGGAGCCGCCAGGTGTGCGGGACACCATCGACGCTCGGGACGGAACCGAGTGGTTATCATCTCGCGTACGCCTTACGTGGCGTCGGCGCTGTGTCGATCGATTCGAACCGCGGCGCCTTACGCCGATCGGCTGTTCCTTGGTCAGGAATTCGGAAATATGCTTTTACCGAACCAATGCCGGATGTGGCCGCGCGCCACCGTCCGTCGGCAGGATGGCGGGGCGCAGCCGGGCATCCGGAGCAACGGCTTGCCGGCCACCTGAGGACGAGATCGTTGGCGGCCGCGGCCGCCCAGCGGAATGAATGCCAGTGAGGCCTATTCGGCGCGGTGGGCCGACGCCACGTTGTCGCGGACCGACGGAGTCGGTGGGTAGCGCTGAATAGCTCTCAGTGAGGCTTATTGATGGCCCTCATGCAGCCAGAAGGAGGACTATTCACCCTGGATACCGACTGGCCGGCGACCGCTGAGCCGCTGCGAGCACGCCGGAACCGGCTCGTTCGACGCGGCCAGCCGGCATCGCGTCGCCGAAGCGCCCGCGGCGAGGTCTTCCGTGGCGAGGGCTTCCGTGGCGACGCGGTTGTCGTGGCCGCACCGTCTATGCCCCTGAATACAGGCCCCGCCGGCGTGCGGCCAGGCGGGTGAGGCCGAGGAGCGCGTCGATGTTCGGGGTGGGGATGGCGAGGCGGGCGCCGATTTCGCTGACGGCGGTGACCAGGGCGTCGAGCTCGATCGGACGGCCGGATTCGGCGTCCTGGAGCATGGAGGTCTTGAAGGCGCCGAGGCGGCGGGTGACGGCGATGCGGTCCTCGGCGCTCTGCGCGATCGGGGCGCCGATGAGGGCGCCGAGCGCGGCCGCCTCGGTCATCACGCGCTGGATGAACGCGTTGACCAGCGGGTCGTCGAGGACCAGGTCGGCGGTGGCACCGGTGAGCGCGGAGATCGGGTTCATGGTCATGTTGCCCCAGAGCTTGAACCAGACGTCACGCTGGATCGCGTCGCTCACGGTGACCCGGAAGCCGCCGGTGCGCAGCAGTGCGGCGGTCTGCCCGGCGCGGTCCGAGAGTGCGCCGGACGGCTCGCCGATGATCAGCTCGTCGCCCGCGGTGAGCAGCGCGTGGCCGGGCTCGGCCTGGTCCGCCGCCAGGTGGACCACGCAGCCCAGCACCTGGGACGGCGGGAGCGCGGCGGTGACGGTGCGGTCCGGGTCGGTGGCGTCGAGGACGGTGCCCTCGAGCGCGCCGCCGAAGTCGTGGAAGAACCACCACGGCACGCCGTTGAGCGCCGGGACCACGACGGTCGACGGCGTGATCAGCGGGGTCAGCGACGGGGCGAGCGCGGGCAGGTGGTGCGACTTGACCGCGATGATCACCACGTCCTGCGGGCCGAGGTCGGCCGCGTCGTCACTGACCGCGGCGACCGGTGACGACGAGGCGTCGACGCGCCAGCCGTGGGTGCGCAGCGCGTCGCGCGTGGCGCCGCGGGCGAGCGCGGAGACCGGGACCCCGGCCGCGGCGAGCCGGCCGCCGAGCACGCCGCCGACGGCACCGGCACCGACCACGCAGACCTTCGTCGAGTCAGCCACGCGCGAAAGCTAGCACTCGATGACGTTGACGGCGAGGCCGCCGCGCGCGGTCTCCTTGTACTTGACCTTCATGTCCGCGCCGGTCTCCTTCATGGTCTTGATGACCTTGTCGAGGGAGACGTGGTGCCGGCCGTCGCCGCGCATCGCCATCTTCGCCGCGGTGACCGCCTTGACCGCGGCCATGCCGTTGCGCTCGATGCACGGGATCTGCACCAGCCCGCCGACCGGATCGCAGGTCAGGCCCAGGTTGTGCTCCATGCCGATCTCGGCCGCGTTCTCCACCTGCTCCGGCGAGCCGCCGAGCACCTCGGTCAGGCCGCCCGCGGCCATCGCGCACGCGGAGCCGACCTCGCCCTGGCAGCCGACCTCGGCGCCGGAGATCGAGGCGTTCTCCTTGAACAGCAGCCCGATCGCGCCCGCGGCCAGCAGGAACCGGACCACGCCGTCGTCGTCCGCGCCGGGCACGAAGTTCACGTAGTAGTGCAGCACCGCCGGGATGATGCCGGCCGCGCCGTTCGTCGGCGCGGTCACCACCCGGCCGCCCGCGGCGTTCTCCTCGTTCACCGCCATCGCGTAGACGGTCAGCCACTCCATCGCGTGCTCCAGCGGCGAGCCGGCCGCGCGCAGTTGCCGGGCCGTGGTCGCGGCGCGGCGGCGCACCTTCAGCCCGCCGGGCAGCAGCCCTTCGTTCGCGGTGCCGTTTGCCACGCAGTCGCGCATCACGTGCCAGATGTCCAGCAGCCCGCTGCGGATCTCCGACTCGGTGCGCCACGAGGTCTCGTTGCGCAACATCAGCGCCGAGATCGACAACCCGGTGTCCCGGGTCGACCGCAAGAGCTCATCGCCGGTACGGAACGGGTGCCGCAACACGGTGTCGTCGAGCTTGACGCGGTCGGCGCCGGCCGCCTCCTCGTCCACGACGAAACCGCCACCGACCGAGTAGTACGTCTTCTCCAGCAGCGTGGCGCCGGTCTCGTCGTACGCGTGCAGTGTCATGCCGTTCGCGTGGTACGGCAGCGACCGCCGCCGGTGCAGGACCAGGTCGGTGCCCGGGTCGAAGCGGATCTCGTGCGCGCCGAGCAGCGCCAGCGTGCCGGTGGCGTGCACGCGCTGCACCCGCTCGTCCGCCGTGGTGATGTCGACCGTGTCCGGCGCGTCACCCTCCAGGCCGAGCAGCACCGCCTTGGGGGTGCCGTGCCCGTGCCCGGTCGCGCCGAGCGACCCGAACAGCTCCGCACGCACGGTCACGGTGTGCGCCAGCAGGCCCTCATCCTTGAGCCGGTGCACGAACATCCGGGCGGCCCGCATCGGGCCGACCGTGTGCGAGCTGGACGGGCCGATGCCGACCGAGAATAGGTCAAAGACCGAGATGGCCACGATGCGTGTCTCCGTCGGGTGTCTGCCGGGTGATCCACTGGCCATTCTCAACCTGGCCCGTGTGGCTGGACGGCATGGCAGTGGTCGACGACCCGGGTGTGCCAGGTTGAGAGAAGCTCACCCCCACGGTATCCCGGACACGTTGGTACGTTCGCCGGCGATGTGCGATGTTGTCGTAGGGGTCTCCCGGTTGTCACCGCGTGAGATCCCGTCTGGGGGTGCCCGATGAACCGGCCGGTCGTGCGCGTGCACTCGCCCACCGAGCAGCGGAACCCGGCCACCGCCGAGATCGACCGGCGCGACACGCTCGGCGTGCTGCGCCTGATCAACGCGCAGGACGCGCTGGTCGCGGCCGCGGTTTCGGCCGCGCTGCCGGCGCTGGCCGAGGCGGTGGACCTCGGCGTGGCGGCGCTGCGTGGCGGCGGGCGCGTGCACTACGCGGGCGCGGGCTCGTCCGGGCGGCTCGGCGTGATGGACGCGGCCGAGATCCCCCCGACGTACGGGTATCCGCCGGACCGGTTCGTGGCGCGCCTGGCCGGCGGCCCGGCCGCGATGACCGCGGCGGTGGAGGAGGTCGAGGACTCCGTCGCGCTGGGCCGGGACGACCTCGCCGGCGTGACGTCGTCGGACCTGGTCGTGGGCCTGGCCGCGTCCGGTCGTACCCCCTATGTGGCCGGGGCGTTCGAGGCGGCGCGGTCGGTGGGCGCGCCGACCGTGCTGATCACCGCGAACCCGGCCGCGACGCTTGCGCCGGACGTGCTGGTCTGCGCGGAGACCGGCCCGGAGGCGATCGCCGGGTCGACCCGGATGAAGGCCGGGACCGCGCAGAAGATGCTGCTGCACACGTTCTCCACCGCCGTGATGATCCGGATGGGCCGGACGTTCTCGAACCTGATGGTGGACGTCCGCGCCACGAACGCGAAGCTGCGCGGCCGGATGCTGGCCACGCTCGCGGAGGCGACCGGCGCGGGCGAGCAGGAGTGCCGGGCCGCGCTCTCCGCCGCGGACGGCGACCTGAAGGTGGCGATCACGTCGGTGCTGGCCGGCGTGGACCCACCGGCGGCCCGCCGCGCGCTGCGGGCGTGCGACGGCGTGGTCCGGGCCGCGCTGACCCACCTCGGCCGGGCCTGACCGCATGGTCCTGGTCGTCGGGATCGACGTCGGCGGCTCCGGGGTGCGCGGCCGGGCGGAGCGCGACGGCCACGTCCTTTCAGAAGCCTCGATCCCCGGCCCGGTACGAATGACCGGCACCGACCTGGCCCCGGTGGTCGCCGCCCTGGTGCGGACGCTGACGTCTCCGGCCGGGCCGGTCGACGCCGTGGTGATCGGTTGCGCGGGTGTGGCCACGTTCGGCGCCGCGCTGCGGGACCCGCTGGTCGCGGCCGTTCCGGGGACCCGCGTCGCGGTGTGTTCCGATCTGCTGACCGCCTACGTGGGCGGCCTCGGGCTCTCCGCCGCCACGCTGCTCACCGACGGCGGATCCGGCGTGGTCCTCGCGGCCGGGACCGGCGCCGTCGCGTTCGGCGGTGCGCCCGTCACCGGCTGGCGACGCGTGGACGGCTGGGGCCACCTGCTCGGTGACGACGGCGGCGGCGCCTGGATCGGCCGCGCCGGTCTCCGGGCCGCGCTCCGCGCCGTCGACGGCCGCCCGGGCGGGTCGGCGACGCTGCTGGACCTGATGCGCGCCCGCCTCGGCGAGCCCTCCGAGGTGATCGCGGACCTGACCGGCCGGCCGGACCGCGCGGGCGCCATGGCCGCGTTCGCACCCTCCGTGATCGAGGCCGCGGCCCGCGATCCGATCGCCACCGGCATCCTCGCGGAAGCCGCCGTGCATCTCGCGGACACCGCACACGCGGCCACGGACTCCGGGGACGTCGCCGTGGTCGGAAACCTGGTCCGGCCCGGCGGCCCACTCGCCGAGTCGCTGGGAAACACCCTCCGGGCACACGGGATGACCCCGAGGGCGGCGGCCGGTGCGCCGCTGGACGGAGCGGTCACCCTGGCCCGCGCGCTGTGTCGGGGAACTCCGGCCGATGCGCTGGCCACGGCGGGCGCGCTGACCGTGCACGGCTGAGGTGCGGGGCCACCGGCGATCGTCAACCCCGGGATTCGGAGCAACGGACCGAACCGGATGGGAGGTTGTCGGCAAGTGCACACCGCGCCATCCGCGGTGAACCGGGGACCGAACCTGCCCGTGGAAACCAGCCATGTTTCTCGCAGTGCAGGGGGAAGATCCATGTCCACGATAGCGCGCAAGACGCTCGCCGCCACGGCAGCCGCGCTGATAGCCGGCGCCGGCGCGTACGTGCTCGTACCGCCGGCCGCGACCGCGTCCAGCCACCGGGAGGCACCGGCGATCGCGTCGGACCCGGCGGTCGACAACACCGACCTGTACGCGTTCACCAGCCCGGACCGCCCCGGGTTCGTGACCTTCATCCTGAACGTGATGCCGTTCGAGGCGCCGGACGGCGGCCCGAACTTCTTCCCGTTCGCCACGGACGCCACCTACAACGTCAACGTCGACAACGACGGCGACGCGAAGGCGGACGTGATCTTCCGGTGGACGTTCAGCACGGACGACCGGCGCGGCAACCGCACGTTCCTCTACAACGACGGGCCGGTCACCGCGCTCGACGACGAGAACCTGCTGGTCCGGCAGTCGTACAAGCTGGAGGCGTCGTTCGGCGGCGCGCCGTTCGAGCCGGCGGTGCCGAGCGCGCCGGTCGCACCGTCCCGGGTCGGCACCGCGTCCATGCCGGACTACCAGAAGCTGCGGGACGCGGCCACGATCACGCTCGACGGCGGCTGGCGAATCTTCGCGGGGCAGGCCGACGACCCGTTCTTCCTGGACCTGCGCGTCTTCGACCTGCTCTACGGCGGTGACCTGAGCGAGACCGGCAACGACTCGCTCGCCGGCTTCAACGTGAACACGATCGCGCTGGAGGTGCCCTACAAGGATGTCGCGCTCGGCCACGACGCGACCCGCAACCCGGTCGTCGGCGTCTGGACCACCACGGAACGCCCGCAGGTGCGGATCACCGGCGAGAACCGCGGCGTCACCGGCGAGACCGTGCAGGTGTCCCGGCTCGGCAACCCGCTGGTCAACGAGGTGGTCGTGCCGGCCGGGCTGAAGGACACGTTCAACGCGTCCACGCCGGACCGGGACGCGGACAACCCGGCGCTGGTCGCCCGGGTCAACGAGCCCGAGGTGCCGAAGCTGATCGAGCAGATCTACAACATCCCCGCGCCCGCGACGCCCCGCGCGGACCTGGCCGAGATCTACCTGACCGGGCTCACGACGAAGGCCGGCGGACCGATCAAGGCGGACCTGA
The DNA here is from genome assembly GCF_030811575.1 of Catenuloplanes nepalensis. Classification (GTDB taxonomy): domain Bacteria; phylum Actinomycetota; class Actinomycetes; order Mycobacteriales; family Micromonosporaceae; genus Catenuloplanes; species Catenuloplanes nepalensis. The sequence goes on from NZ_JAUSRA010000001.1 coordinate 3,361,316, forward strand.
ACTCGCAGCTGGCGAACGCGGACACGGACCCGAACCGATTCCGGCCGTCCGAGCAGCTGCGCCTCAACCTGGCCACGCCCGTCACCGCCAACCCGTCCCGGCTCGGCGTGCTCGGCGGCGACCTTCAGGGCTTCCCGAACGGCCGCCGGCTCACCGACGACGTCGTCGACATCTCGCTGCAGGCGTTGGCCGGCGCGGCACAGACCGGGAAACTGGTCGACGCGCTCGGCACCGGCGACCGGGTCGACGGCAACGACCAGGGCTTCTCCGGTACGTTCCCGTACCTGGCGCTGCCGAACACCGCCCGGCCCGGCCCCGCCGGGAACGGTGCCGCCGCGCCGGCCGCGGACCAGCAGGGAACCGGCATGGTGCCGCAGCTCGCGGCGCAGACCGGCCCGCTGAACCAGATGATGCTGACCACGCTCGCGGCCGGGCTCGCCGGAGCGGCCGGGGCCGCGCTGGTCGTCTTCGGGCTGCTGTGGCGGCGCCGCCAGGTCGCGGCCGCCACGGCGACGCCGGCACCGGACGCGCCGCGCGTCTCGTTCGCGCCCGGTCGCGTGATGGGCACGGCCCGCGTCACGGACGATCCCACGCTCCGCCCGCCGAGCGACCCGTTCACCACGAAGGACTGATCATCCACCCCCGGCCCGTCCATCGGGGCGAGCCGGAGCGAACGCGGACACGGTGCAGGGGAGAAGGGGCGATGAGAAGCAGGACGAGACGCGTGCTGGTGACGGTCGCGGCGGCCGTGGCGGTCACGATCGGGGCGGCGGTGCTGTACCGGCCGGGCCCGGTGCCGGCCCCGGTCGCGGCGCCGGCCTCGGTGGACGCGATCGCGGTCACCCAGGAACGGCTGCGGCTGGTGCCGGGGGACTGGCGGTCGTGGGCCGGGCTCGGCGTGCTCTACGTGGAGCGGGCACGCGGCACCGGGGACCCCGGCGACTACGCGCGGGCCGAGGAGGCGGTGCGGCGCTCCTATGCCCTGCGCGCCGACCGGAACGCGGACGCGCTGGTCGCGGACGGGATGCTGGCCAACGCGCGGCACGACTTCGCGGCCGGGCGCGACCTGGCGACCGAGGCGCTCGCGCTGAACGACCACGACGCGACCGCCCAGGCCGTGCTCGCGGACGCGCTCACCCAGCTCGGCGCGCCCGGCACCGCCACGGCCGCGGTCCAGCGGCTGCTCGATCTGCGGCCGGGCCTCTCCGCGTACGCGCGCGGCTCCTATGATCTTGAACTTCGCGGCGACGACGCGGGCGCGGCCGACCTGATGAGACGCGCGCTGACCGCCGCCACCTCGGCCACCGACCTCGCCTTCTGCCGCGCGCACCTCGGCGACCTGGCCTGGAATCGCGGTGACCTGGCCGGTGCGTCCGCGGCCTACGCGGCCGGGCTGCCGGCCGGCCCGCACAGCACGGCGCTGCGGCGGGGGCAGGCCCGGGTGCTGGCAGCGCAGGGGCGTACCGCCGAGGCTCTGGAGATCTGGGCGGCGCTGCCGCCTGAGGCCGGAAACCTGATGGAGTACGCGGATCTGCTGCGCGCGCTCGGCCGTCCCGGCGAGGCGCGGGCACAGCTGGCACTGGCCGAGGCGCAGCACGCGCTGTTCACCGCGAACGGCGGCGTGGACGGGATCACCGGCGCGCACCTGGCGATCGCGCTCGGCGACCCGGACGCGGCCGTGACCGCGGCCCGGGCCGAATACGACCGGCGGCGGCACCCGGACGTGGCCGACGCCTACGCCTGGGCGCTGCACGCGGCCGGCCGCGACGCCGAAGCGCTGCCGCCGGCCCGGGAGGCGCTGGCCGGCGGCGCGCGACCCGCGTCCTACCTCTACCACCTCGGCGTCATCGCGCACACGCTCGGCGACCCGTCGTGGCGCGGTCACCTCGAGGCGGCGCTGGCCCGCAACCCGGCCTTCTCGCCGACGGACGCCGCGGACGCGCGCCGGCTGCTGGCGGTGCCGGCATGAGAAGCCTCATGCTGGTGGCGGGCGTGGTCGCGGTCGCGCTCTGGCCGGCCGCGCCGGCATCCGCGCATCCGCTCGGCAACCTGTCGACCAACCAGTACGTCGGCGTGACCGTCCGCCCGGACCGGATCGAGGCGCTGGCCGTGCTCGACCTCGCGGAACTGCCGACGCTGCAGGGAACCGCGCCGGACTGCACCGAGTTCGCGTCCGCCATCACGCTGCGGGTCGACGGCCGGCCGGTGCCGTGGCGGGTCTCGCCGCTCGGGCTGGAACATCCGCTCGGCGACGGTGGGCTGCGGACCAGCCGCCTGACCTGCGCGTTGAGCGTCGACCAGGGACCGTCCTCAACCCTTGAGATCATCAATGGGTACGCACCGGAGCGCGCCGGATGGCACGAGATGACCGCGACGGCCGTGGACGGGATGCGGCTCCTCGACCCGCCGATCCCGGCCGCCAGCGTGAGCGACGTGCTCCGCACCTACCCGGCCGACCCGCTGGCGGCGTCGCCGTCCGTGCGATCGGCCGCGCTGCGGGTCGCGCCCGGCACGTCCGTCCCGGCCCCGGGCGTCGTCCCGGCCACCACCGGCGCCGCAGTGCTCGGGGAGTGGTTCGCGTCCGCGGAGGCCTCGTTTCAACGGCTCGCGGCGGGCCGGCTGACGCCGCTGGTCGGCGTGCTGGCCGTGCTGCTCGCGCTGGCGCTGGGCGCCGGCCACGCCGCCCTGCCCGGCCACGGGAAACTGGTCATGGCCGGATACGCCCTCAGCTCGGAGTCCTTCGCCGGCGCTCTCGGGCGTGCGCGGCGGGTACGGGATGCCGCGGTGGTGGTGGGGACGGTGACCGCGTCACACACCGGCGGCGTGCTCGTGGCCGGACTGCTGCTGACGGCGACCTCGCTGGTGGGAGAGCGGGTGCTGGCGGCACTGGGCACGGCGAGCGGCCTGCTGGTGCTGGCGGTCGGCATCAGCATGTTCCGCCGCCGGCCCGGCCACGATCATGGTCCCGGCGGCCACACGCACGGCTCGGCCGGTCACGTTCACCATCACGGGCCGGGCGGCCGCGTGCGCAACTCCGGCGATCAACGTGAACACGCGAGTGAGGACGCCGGTCACGATCACGGGCGTGCGGAGGGGGCCGTTGCCGTGCTGACCAGACCGGCAGCGACGGAATCGGCCCCGGACGTGCCGCATGGTCATGGCCATGGAGTGGAACGGCGAGGGCTCGGCCTGGCCGGGATCGGGCTCGCCGGTGGCTTGGTGCCCAGCCCCAGCGCGGTCGTGGTCCTGCTCGGCGCGATCGGCCTCGGACGTACCGCGTTCGGCGTTCTGCTCGTCATCGCCTACGGCATCGGGATGGCGGCCACGCTCACGTTCGTCGGCCTGGCGCTCTCCGCGCTCCGCCGCCGCCTCGGCCGCCTGCCCGGCCTCCCGCAGCCGATCCGCCGGCTGTCCGTGCTCGTACCCCGCGGCACCGCCGTCCTGGTCATGCTCGTCGGTTCGGGCATGGCCGCTCGCGCCGCCCTGATGATGTGACCGCCTTCGGTTCTTTTTGCTCTGCTTACCGAGGTCCGGGCGGGCGTCTCATCTGGCTTTGCTCTGCTTACGGGGGTCAACGTTGAGGCTGTGGGCCTTCAGCCGGGCTCCTCGCGCCTGATGCTGGGCTGTTGGCGGCGTTGCGTCCGGTGGTGGCGTTCCGCCTCCGGCAGGGCTTGGGCTCCGGGGGAGGGCGTGGGTCCCGGCGGGCTCCGGTTTCGCCGGCCCGGCTGTCTTTTCGTGGGTGGGGTTCGTATGCCTGACTTGACCCGTATGCCGTCTTGCAGGTCAAGCCGAGCAGATCATCGGCAGGGCCGCCAGCTGGGGTGGGGGTCGGCATGGTCGGCGCCTGGGGCGCGGTCCTTGCCTGAGCTGGGGATTCGTCGTGGGTGGCGGCCCTGCCGATGATCTGCACCCCAAGGGGTGGTCCACGGCTTCCGGGGTAGCCGGGCAGCGGTGGTCTGCGCGGTGCGCTCGATCGGAAGGTCGCAACGGTCCGGCGGCTTCCGGGGCAGCCGGGCAACGGCGGTCCGTGCGGTGCGCACGATCGGAAGATCAAAAGCGGTCCGACGGCGCCGAGAGTCGATCACGTGTGCCAAATCGTTGTTAACAGCGGCGAATAACAACGATTTGGCACACGTGATCGCTACGCTTCGGCGCTGAACCGGCATCGATGTCTGAAATATCATCGTAAAGCCGCACGGATGGATCGTCCAACTCGTTCATGCGCGCTGCGCGACTGAGAGTGGAATCAGGGACTGGCAGGGCAGCGGAAGTGCCGGACGCCTTGAGGCTTATTCGGCGGGGCGAGCCGAGGCCGCGTCGCCGCGGGTCAGTGCTGCACACCTCGCCGGCGGCTCCATGGGCGTGTCGGCGCGCAACGCGCTGAATAACCCTTCTGTCCCAATTCCGGGATGTGGTCCTGCTCAACGCCGACGGCGGCACCGGAGTAGCGGTAAGCAGAGCAAAAAAGGGGTCAGGCCTGCTTGGTTTCCCAGAAGATCTTCGAGATCTCCTCGATCTTCTGGAGGAGCTGGTCGGCGACGGCGGGGTCGGCGGAGCCCTTGGAACCGCCGGCGCCGGCCAGCTTGGTGGCCTCGTTGAAGAGGGCGTGCAGCTGGGGGTAGGTGGCGAAGTGCGGGGGCTTGAAGTAGTCGGTCCAGAGGACCCAGAGGTGGTGCTTGACCAGTTCGGCGCGCTGTTCCTTGATGATCAGGGCGCGGGTGCGGAACTCGGGGTCGGAGCTGGCCTGGTACTTCTCGGAGATCGCCTTGACCGACTCGGCCTCGATCCGGGCCTGAGCGGGATCGTAGACGCCGCAGGGAAGGTCGCAGTGCGCGCTGGCGACGGTCGACGGCGTGAGGAAACGCGGGAGACGCAACTCAGTGTCCTTTCGGGGCGGTGACCGTGCTGAACGTACGGTCGTGGTGGATCAGGCGATCGCCGGGGGTGCCGAGAAGGACCTCGACGACCTCGGCGACCACGACGGTGGAGGTGCCGACCGGCAGCAGGTGCAGCGGGCGGCAGCGGAGCGCGGCCTGGGCGTCGCGCAGCAGCGGCTCGCCGGTCGGGAGCGTGTCCCAGCCCTGGCCGGGTGTGAAGCGCGGGGCGCCGGGCTGTGCGAAGGAGCGTGCGACGGGCGCGTGCGCGGGGCCGAGCAGGTGCACCACGAACGACGGTGCGGCCGTGATGACCTGCGCGGACGGTGAGCCCATCACGGAGAACGACAGCGCGGGCGGGTCCACGGACACGGACGCGACGCTGGACGCGGTCAGGCCGGCCGGGCCGGCCGGGCCGGTGGCGCAGATCAGCGCTACGCCCGTCGGGTAGGCGCGGAACGCGTCCTTGAAGCGTGCGGAGAGGTCGGTGTCGATGCTGCTGGTGGTCACGTGGGTCCTCGCTCGCCGGGTTGTGCTCCGGAGAACGCTAAGACTTGAACCTTGCTTCAGGTCAAGTCGACCCGCGCGGGCGAGATCGGTGTCACGGCCTCCCGAGGTGGTTGAGCGCCTCGGTGAGCGCGCCGGTGAACCGGGCCATCTCGTCCGCGTGCGGGTCCGGCAGCGCGTCGTCGAGTGCGGCGTTCGCGGCGGTGAGCACCGCGGCGGCCATCTGGTCGACGTGCACGAAGCGCAGCCCGGGGTCGAGCCGGACGCCGGTGATCCGGCCGTCCGGGCTCGCGGTCACCGTGACCAGCCCGCCCAGCGCCTCGCCCCGGCCCTCCCGATGATTGTTGAGCACCGTCACCACATCCCCCCAGCGTGGTCGTCGGCGTACCGTGCCATTCGACCACGTGCATGCAAGGGCGTCTATGGAAATAGGGCCAGCTTGCCGATCGCGATCAGGCCGATCACCACGATCAGCGTGCGCATCACGATCGGCGGCAGCATGCGGCCGAAGCGTGCGCCGGCCACGCCGCCGAGCGTGGCGCCGGCCGCGATCAGCGCGACCGCGGTCCAGTCCACCGAGTCCCGGGCGACGATCACGAACGTGACCGCGGCGATCGCGTTGACGCCCGTGGTGAGCAGGTTCTTCAGGGCGGTGATCGACTGCAGTGAGGTCACGGTGAGCACGCTCATCCAGCCGACGAGGAGTACGCCCTGCGCGGCGCCGAAGTAGCCGCCGTAGATGCCCAGCACGTAGACGCCGGCCGTCAGCAGCGCGGCATGCGACGTACCCGCGGAGGGCTTGTGTTGTTGCAGTGTCCGCTGCAGGCGGGGACCCCAGACGACCATGACCAGGCCGAGGCCGATGAGCGCCGGAACGATCATGCGGAACGCCTCGTCCGGGAGGACCAGCAGCAGGAGCGCGCCGGTCAGGCCGCCTGCCAGCGAGGCGGGCAGCAGGCGGCGCAGCGCGGGTGCGTGCTCGGCGAGTTCGCGGCGGTACCCGAGCGTGCCGGTGATGCCGCCGCCGACCAGCCCGATGTTGTTGGAGATGTTCGCGACCAGTGGCGGATAGCCGAAGAACAACAGCGTGGGAAACGTGACCAGGGTGCCCGAACCGACCACCACATTGATCATCCCGGCCCAGAAGCCGGCGGCCAGGATCGCGAGCGCCTCGATCACGCGATCACCGTAGTTGATCGAGGCGGCGAACGGCCGCCGCCCTCGAATCCTCTGGCTCGGGCGGGGGCACGGATCTGGTGCCGCATGGATTGTGCGGGCTCTCGCCCGGTGGATTGATACAGTGCGGCTGCACCGGTGGCACGGGAGGCGGGCGGGATGTCGTTCACGGATGAGGAGATCGCCTATCTGCGGTCGCAGCCGGTGGGGCGGCTGGCGACGGTCGGCGAGGACGGGCAGCCGGACGTCGTGCCGGTGGCGTTCGAGTTCGAGGATGGCGTGTTCTGGGTCGGGGGCTCCGGGGAGTCCGTGTTGCGGACCCGGAAGTTCCTGAACGTCGCGGCCGGGAATCGGCGGGTGGCGCTGGTGGTGGACGACATGGTGTCGTTCGATCCGTTCGTCGTGCGCGGGATCCGGATCTACGGCGACGTGGACGGGCCGGTGGAGCGGATCGGCATGATCGGGCCCGGGCATTTCCTGCGGATCGTGCCGTGGGTCTCGTGGAGCTGGAACATGGCTGGCGAGCCGGTGGGCGCGGCCTGGTACGAATCGCGGCGCGCCGATCACCCCTGACGCGCGCGGTCAGGCCGGGGCCGGCGACGTAGCAAGCGGGAAAATCCGCTGGGGTTCGGCAGTCGTGGCGCATTAGAGTCGCCGCATGCCTGGCGTCCCCTTGATCCCGCCGGTGTGGCTGCTGGACGTCGACGGGGTGATCAATGCGAAGAAGCCCGGCTGGGGCGGGCCGCCGCTGCGCCGCGACGTGTACTCGCCGGGTGACGACTACACCTATCCGCTGCGGTTCGCGCCCGCGCTGATCGTTCGCCTGCGGGAGCTGATCGAGGCGGAGCGGGTGGAGGTGCGCTGGTGCACGACCTGGTGCCCGGAGGCGCACCTGCTGGAACGGGCATGGTCGCTGCCGCCGCTGGCCGTCGCGCTCACCCAGCGGCCACTGCCGCGCGGGGCGGAGTGCTGGCCGCTGAAGTACCGGGCCGCGCGGGACGTGCTGGACGTCGAGGGCCGGCGGCTGATCTGGACCGACGACGAGGCGCTGCCGCGGCCGGGCCCGGACCGGGACGCGCTCACCGCGGGCGGCCGCGCGCTGCTGATCGCGCCGGACTCGCGCCGTGGCCTGCAACCGGCGGACCTGGACGCGATCGACCGGTTCACCGCGGAAGCCGGGTGACGGCCGCGTTGCGGGAAAGGTTCAGCTCCGCACCCGCGACGCCGATACAGCGGCCATGTCCAACTCCCCCGAAGGTGCGCGCGCCGCGCGGACCGTACACGTGGGCCGCCAGGCGGTTCTCGATCGCAAGCGGGCGGTCATCGGTCACGAGCTGCTGTTCCGCCGCGACTCGGCGTCGCTGGAAGCGACCCATCGGGACTCCGGCGCGACCAGTCAGGTGATCGTCACGTCGATCACGGACATCGGGCTGGAGTCGCTCGGCGCGGGCGGCCGGTGCTTCCTCAACCTGACCCGCGAGTTCGTGACCGGGGAGCTGCCGCTGCCGTTCGGGCCGGACAAGGTCGTCCTGGAGATCCTGGAGACGATCGACGTGGACGACGCGGTCGTCGACGGCGTGCGCCGGCTGGTCAACGAGGGCTACGAGGTGGCGCTGGACGATTTCGTGCCCGGCACCGGCGCGGACCGGCTGCTGCCGCTGGCCGCCTACGTCAAGGTCGACGTGCTGGAGTCGACCCGCGACGACATCCTCGCCACGCTCGCGCTGTGCCGCACGTACCCGCACATCACGGTGATCGCGGAGCGTGTCGAGAACGCGGAGCACATGGAGTTCGCGCTGGCCGCGGGCTTCGACGGCTTCCAGGGCTATGCGATCTCCCGCCCGGAGGTGGTCTCCGCGCCCGCGCTCCCCGCCCCGCGCCTGCGCGGCATCGAACTGCTCGGCATGCTGGTCGACAACAAGTTGCCGCACTCCCAGGTCGATTCGCTGATCACCTCGGACGCCACGCTGTCCGTGCGCATGCTCGCGGCCGCGAACGCGGACCCGCTCGGTCTCCCGGTGCCGGTCAAGTCCGTGCAGGAGGCGATCCTGCTGCTCGGCGAGGACCGGCTGCGCGACTGGACCACGCTGATGCTGGCCGGCGACACCGTCGGTGACGAGGAGGTGCTGCGCCAGACCCCGGCAGGTCTCGGCCGTGCCCGGATGGCCCAGAACCTGGCCCGCCGCCTCAACCTGCCGGCCGACGAGGCGTTCGTGGTCGGCCTGGTCTCCACGGCCGCGGAGGCGCTCGGCACGCCCACGGCGGAGCTGGCCCCGCGCCTGTCGCTCAACGCGGAGATCACCGACGCGCTCACGGACGGCACCGGCGCGCTCGGCAACCTGCTCGGCCTGATCACCGCCTACGAGGTGATCGATCCGCCACGACATGGGTGAAGGCACGGATCGACATCATCGAAGGCGAGAGGCGACAACCGATCTTCCCGCTCCCGGCGTGGCCGAGTTGCGAGTGCTCCCGCGGGCACCGGTCGGCCGCAGGCGGCCTCCCTGTCTGTTGAGTGGGTGGTCCCGCTCCACACCGCGAACCCGAACCCCAAAACCTGATCGAGGGGTCTCCCATGTCGTTAGAACGACATGGGAGACCCCTCGGCCAGGAGCTGCCCGCGCGGAGCGTAGGGGTGGCTAGGACGTCACGCGGAAGGTGGCGTCGGCGCGGGCGGTGGCATCGGTGACCGGGTCGATGCGCAGCGCGTAGTTCAGGTGCCGCAGGTAGCGGTCCGGCACGTTGTACGACCGGAACGACGACCAGGCGCCGTCCGCCAGCCCGGCCACCCGGGTGAACGTGGCGTCCGCGCGGAACGTCGCCGTGTTGTCGTTCGCGTCCAGCCTGATCTCATAGTTGAGGTGCCGCAGGAACCGGCCCGGGTAGTTGACCGACTCGAACGACACGCCGGACGAGTCCGCCAGCCCGGCCACCATCCGCCACAGCTGGTCCTGATGCGGGTCGAACGGGTACGCGTCGATCCGGCCCAGGTTGTTCGCGTGCCGTACGTACCGGTCGGGGAGGTTCGAGCTCTTCAGACGCACCCAGTTCGGCAGGCCCCAGCGGCTGACCAGCGCGCTGTACTCCGCCGCGCTGATCCCGGCGATCGAGCCGTGCTTCGCGTTCAGCGGCGGCGTGTAGTCGCGCTGGTTGAGCGCGGTCCACGAGTTCGCGCCGACGTTCGACTGCGACCAGGCGTAGAAGTCGTTGTTGACCGGGCTGAACGAGTCGCCCCACAGCCGCCAGCCGTTGCCCTCGTTGTTCCTGACCAGCAGCGGCGCCTCCATCGCGTCGCCCTGCCGGAGCCCGCCGGTGTACGTCGTGTAGCTGTTCGCCGCGCCGGTGGAGGAGCGCGCACCGTACAGCAGACCGGTGGTGAGGTTCTTGTAGTAGAGGTAGAACGTGGACCCGTCGACCACGACGTCACCGTCCAGCACCGGGAACCCCGGGCTGAAGTAGACCTGGTTCGCGCTGACCGTCCGGAAGTCCGACGTGTAGTTGACCATGAACACGTCCGTGCCGTTGTTCGCGGAGTAGACGATGCCGTACTGCCCGCGGGCCGCGTCCCAGAACGCGGTCGGCGCCCACGTGTGGGTGTTCAGCGTGTGCATGCGCACCCGGCGGTAACCCGTGAAACTCGTCAGATTCGTTGAGTCCCACACGTGCAGGTACTGGTTGTTCTGCCCGAAGTCGGTGCCGTTGAGGTCGGTGGCGAGCACGACGAACGTGCCGTCCTGCTTGCGGAACACGAACGGGTCGCGCAGCCCCAGCGTGCCCGCGGTCGGCGTGACCACCGGGTTGTTCTGGTTCAGCGGCGCCCAGTTCAGCCCGTCCGTGGAGACCGCGAGGTGCAGCCCGTAGTTCGCGCCGCTCATGTTCGGCGTCTCGGTGAAGTAGGCGAAGACGTACGCGGTGTTCGCGGCCAGCGCGGCCCGCGGGGCGGCGAGTGCCCCGGCCCCGGCGGCCGCGCTCAGCGCCGCGAGACGGTGGAAGGATCGGCGGGACAGAGGCATGGCGGACTGTCCTTTCACGTCACGAGGGATCGTCGCATACCGGAAACATGCCGGTTATAAATCGACGTGAGGTGATGTTAGCGCTCACCCTGACTATGTCAATGCCGCTCGCCTTGGTCTTGTTAGCGCGCACATGTCTAGGTGGGACGGGCGTTCAACCGGGCCGCCTGCCGGGTCAGGTGGTCACGTTCGGCCAGGTCGAGAGACCGCGCCGCGGCCTCGGCGTAGAGCCGCGCGGCCACCGCCGGCTCCCCGGCCCGCTCGTGCAGGTGGGCCGCGACCGCGCGATAGCGGGGCAGCGTGTCGTCGAGCGCCGCGAGCGCGGCCAGCCCGGCCCGCGGCCCGTCCGCCTCGCCGACCGCGACCGCGCGGTTGAGCCGCACGATCGGGCTGTCCGTCAGCGCGGCCAGCTCGTCGTACCACTCGAGGATCTGGACCCAGTCGGTCTCCGCCGCGACCCGCGCGTCCGCGTGCAGCGCCGCGATCGCGGCCTGCGCCTGGAACTCGCCGAGCCGGTCCCGGGCCAGCGCGGCCTGCAGGATCGCCACGCCCTCCGCGATCATCGCGGTGTCCCAGCGGCCCCGATCCTGCTCGGCCAGGGGTACCAGCTCGCCGCGCGGCCCGGTCCGGGACGCCCGCCGCGCGTGGTGCAGCAGCATCAGCGCGAGCAGCCCGGCCACCTCCGGATGGTCGATCGCGGACGCGAGCTGCCGGGTCAGCCGGATCGCCTCCGCCGACAGATCCACGTCGCCGGAGTAGCCCTCGTTGAAGACCAGGTAGAGCACGCGCAGCACGGTGGCGACGTCGCCCGGCCGGTCGAGGTGCACGCCGGACACGGTGCGCTTGGCCCGGCTGATCCGCTGCGCCATCGTCGCCTCCGGCACCAGGTACGCGGCCGCGATCTGCCGGGTGGTCAGCCCGCCGACCGCGCGCAGCGTCAGCGCGACCGCGGACGACGGCGTCAGCGACGGGTGCGCGCACAGGAAGTACAGCCGGAGCGTGTCGTCCCGCTCCCGCGCCGGGCCGGGCGGCGGCTCCCGGTCGGCCAGTTCCTCGCGCCGGCGGCGGGCCGCGTCCGCCCGGGTCGCGTCCACGAACCGGCGCCAGGCCACGGTGATCAGCCACGCCTTCGGATCCCGCGGCGGGTCGCCGGGCCACACCCGCAGCGCCTCGACCAGCGCGTCCTGCACGGCGTCCTCGGCCGCCGCGAAGTCTGCTCCGCGGCGGACGAGGACCCCGAGCACGGCCGGGACGAGCTCCTTCACTCGGTGATCGTGTGCGACGTGGTCAGGAACGGCCGCAGCTCCAGCCACTCGTGGATCGGCTTCCCACCGGCCCCGGGCGCGGCCGACAACTCGCCGGCCAGCTCCACCGCGCGCTCGTGGCTGTCCACGTCGATCACCATCCAGCCGGCGATCAGGTCCTTCGTCTCCGCGAACGGCCCGTCCGTCACCGGCGGCCGGCCCTCCCCGTCGTACCGGACCCACTCGCCCACCGGCGCCAGCGCCTGCCCGTCCACGAACTCGCCGCTCTCCCGCAGCCGGTCCGCGAAGTCGTTCATGTACGCCACGTGCGCGGTGACCTCCTCCGGCGCCCACTGGGGCATCGGCACGTCGTTCACCGCCGCCGGCGCGCCACGGTAGTGCTTGAGCAGCAGATACTTCGCCATGATCGGTCTCCTCGGTCATCCGGTGCGACCCATTGTCGCCACCTTCACCCCGGAGACGGAGCCGCCACCACGATCTCGACATCCGCCGTCATGCAGAATTCGCATCATGGTCCCCGATCTGGATCTGCGGCTGGTGCGGTACTTCACCGTGGTCGCGGAACACCTGAACTTCGCGCGTGCGGCCGAGGAGCTGCGGGTGGCGCAGCCGTCGCTGAGCCGGCAGATCCAGCGCCTCGAGGCCGCACTCGGCGTGCGCCTGCTGGAACGCACCACCCAGGGCAGCCGGCTCACCGCGGCCGGCGCCGCGTTCCTCCCGGAGGCGCAGCGGCTGCTGCACGACGCCGGACAGGCCGTGCGCACCGCACGCGCGGCCACCACCACGATCACCATCGGGTACGCGGAGGACCTCCTCGTCACGCCCGCGGTCCGCGACCTGCGTCACCGGTTCCCGGGCGCGCGGGTCCGCACCCGGCACCTCGGCGCGCAGGACACCGGCGCGCTGGCCGACCGGCGGGTCGACGCGCTGGTCACCCGCACGCCGCTGCCGGCCGGCGACCTCGACGTGACCGTCCTCCACGACGAGCCGCTGGTCCTGGTCGTACCCGCCACCCACCGCCTGGCCGGCAAGGAGTCGGTCGGCGCGGCCGACGTCGCCGCGGAACCGCTGGCCGGCTGCGTCGGCATGGGCGCGGACTGGATCGGCTTCTGGCGCCTCGAACCGCGCGCGGGCGGCGCACCGGCCCCGCTCGGCCCGGGCACGGCAGACAGCTACGACGACAAGCTGGAGGCGATCGCGGACGGCACCGCGGTCGCGGTGCTCCCGGCCGGCGACCGCCGCTTCACGCTGCGCCCCGGCCTGGTCACCGTCCCGATCACCGGGGCCGGGCCGTGCCAGGTCGTCGTCGCCACCCGCGCGGGCGAGACCGACCCGCTGGTCGCCGAGTTCGTCCGTTCCGCCGCCCGGCTGCTGACCGGTGATGCACCCGCCGCATGACGGGTTGCGGAACGGGCCTTGGACGGAACCGCCGCGGGCCAGGTTGGCTGGGCACATGACCGTCGACTACCACGCACAGACCGTTCTGCTCACCGGCGCCGGCTCCGGCATCGGCGCCGCCTTCGCCCGCGCGCTGGCCGCCCGTGGCGCGAACCTGGTGCTCGTCGCGCGCCGGGCAGACCGGCTGACCGCGCTCGCGGACGAGCTGCGGCGTACCGTCAGGGTCGAGGTCTTCGCCCTTGACCTGTCCGCCCCGGACGCGGCGAGCGAGCTCCTCCGGGCCACCGCCGACCGCGACATCCGCGTCACCAGCCTGATCAACAATGCGGGCGTCGGTTCGTTCGCGCTCTTCGCCGACGCGGCGCCCGGGTGGCTCGCCACCGAGATCGCCGTGGACGTGGTGGCGCCGGTGCAGCTCACGGCCGCGTTCCTGCCGCAGCTGAACGGCTTCATCATCAACGTGGCCGGCGTCACCGGCTATCTCCCGTCGCCCCGGATGGCCGTCTACAGCGCGGCCAAGGCGTTCATGCTCAGCTTCACCGAATCGCTCTGGACCGAGCTGCGCGGCACCGGCCTCACCGTCTTCGCCGTCGCCCCCGGCGGCACCCGCACCGAGTTCACCACCGGCATGGGTACGGACGCGGCCGTGCTCACCTCCGGCCGGCTCCGCACCCCGGACGACGTCGTCACCACCGCCCTGCGCCATCTCGACCGCCGCGACCCCGGCCCGGCCGTCGTCGACGGCGCCGCCAACCGCCTCACGCTCACGCTGACCCGCTTCATGACCCGCCGCCGGACCGCCACCATGATGTCCCGCATCTTCGACCCGGCCCGCCTGACCCGCGCGGCCGGCTGATCACGACAGCGGCACGTCCACGGCTTCGACGTCCGGGTGGTCACTTCCGTATATTGGAAGATCGAGTCCGGATGATGGGTCCATCTGTGCCTGGGGTGTACCTGTCCCGGGTTCGGACGGCGTGCCGTGGCGGCGTCGGTGGGAACCGCCGGACAGGCGTCATCACCGGTTCTGGGAGCGGCGCTCGTCGTACCAGGCGTGCAGGGCGGCGATCGCGTCGTCGCGGGAGAGGTCCGCGTGCGCGAGGTGAAGGTCCTGGAGGAACCGGATGGCCGCGCCGACCTGCCGTCCGGCGGGGATGCCGAGGATCCGCATGACCTCCGAGCCGTCCAGGGGCGCGGGAACGTCCGGCAACCCCGAACGGACCGATGGCCGCGTTCAGGCGATAGGACATCCGACCTCCACGGCACACGGCACCTCTACGATCACCCGACCATGCTGGCCGATCAGCCGCCCTCGGCGCATCCCGTCCCGGCCCGCCGGACGACCGGGCAGCGCTTCCCGCACCGGTTTGTGCCCATGAGAGTCGCGGCACCGTCGAGACGTCCTCGACGGTGCCGGAATTCCGGGTCACGCGGCCTGGAGGCCGGCCGGGACGGGGGCGGGGGTGAGTTCCTGGAGGCCCCACGGGCTGCCGTAGGCGGTGAGGAGGTCGAGGAACGGGCGGGCCGGGAAGGCTTCGGGGCCGAGGACGCCGATGCCGGTCCAGGTGCCGGAGGCGAGGAGTTCGAGGGCGATGACCGGGTTGATGGCGGTCTGCCAGACGACGGCCTGGCAGCCGTATTCGGACATCGACCACTCGTTGTCGACGACGTGGTAGAGGTAGACCTCGCGCGGTGCGCCGCGGAACGTGCCGCGGACCCAGGTGCCGGCGCAGGTCTTGCCGCGCATACGGGCGCCGAGCGTGGCGGGGTCGGGCAGGGTGGCGGCGACGACGTCGCGCGGCGAGACGGTGACCGGGCCGGAAGGACCAGGAACAATGATCTTGTCGGTACGGTCGAGGCCGATCTGGTGCAGCATGCGCAGCGTGCGG
This sequence comes from Catenuloplanes nepalensis, assembly GCF_030811575.1. Lineage (GTDB taxonomy): Bacteria > Actinomycetota > Actinomycetes > Mycobacteriales > Micromonosporaceae > Catenuloplanes > Catenuloplanes nepalensis. Next base: position 3,376,438 of record NZ_JAUSRA010000001.1, read on the forward strand.
ATGAACTCCTCGCCGAGGCCGTACTTGAACGTGACGCGGCGGGCCGGGACCCAGCGGGGGATCAGCAGCACCTCCTCGTGCTCGACGTTGACGCACTGGACCGGGCCGATGCCCTCGGGGAAGTCGAAGACCTCGGGCTCGCTGAACGGCGCGGTGGTGAACCAGCCCCGGCCGGCCTCCCAGACGACGGGCGGGTTCAGGCACTCCTCGATGGTCGTCCAGATGTTGAACGAGGGCGCGAACTCGTGGCCGTCGACGGTCAGGTTCGCGCCGTCGCGTACGCCGATCTCGTCGATGTCGTCGAAGAGTGCGTCGGCCGCGTGCCGGGCGAACACGTCGGACAGGCCGGGCTCGACGCCCATGCCGACCAGCGCGAGCCGGCCGTCGCGGGCCCACGCGCCGTCGCGGGCGAACTGGTCGTCGCCGAGCTTGACGCCGCACCGGGCGTAGGGCGTGTCCGGGTGCGGGCGGGACAGCGACATCGCCATGTCCAGGTAGGTGACGCCGGCCGCGTGGGCGGCGTCGAAGATCGGCATGACGAAGCGCGGGTCGACCGCGTTCAGCACCACGTCGGCGCCGGTACGCCGGATCAGCGCGGTGATCTCCGCGGGGTCGGCGGCGTTCACCTGCTCTGCGCGGAACCGGGCGTCGCGGACCGCGGTGACGGCGGCCTGAGCGCGGCCCAGGTCGTAGTCGGCCACCACCATCTCGTCGAAGAACGCTCGCCGGGCGGCGATCCGGGTGATCGCCGTGCCGACACCGCCTGCACCCAACAGCAGGACTCGCATGGGGGAGAGACTCCAATCGAATTCCAGGCAACGTTGTGGGGCCCCGTAGCTGATCAAACGCGCCCCCGCCACGTAAGGTCAACTGTGTTGGCATAAGAATTCCGGGGAGGGCCCGTGCCGAAGACGGTGGTTCCGGAGGAGAAGCGGCGCCGGCGGCGGCCCACGCGCGGCGGCACGGTGCTGTCCGAGACGCTGATCGTGGACACCGCGTTGCGGCTGCTCAGGGAGCACGGCAGCGCGGGCCTCAGCGCGCGGCGCCTGGCCCTGGCGCTGGACTGCGACCCGAGCACGCTCTACCGCTACTTCCGCGGCATGGACGAGCTGACGCTTGCGATCGGCGACACACTCATCGGCCAGGCGCTGCACGGCTGGACGCCGGCCGGCGCGTGGCGCGACGACCTGCGCGCGCTGGGCCTGCGGATCCACGCGGCCTACGTGGCGCATCCGCAGGCGGCGGTGCTGACCACCAGCCGGGTCACCGGCAAGACGAACGAGCTCGCGGCGGACGAGGCCGTGCTCGCGGTGCTGCGCGCCTCCGGCCTGCCGGTGCGCGAGGCGGTCGCGGTCTATCACGCGTTCATCGACCAGACGCTCGCGTTCGCCGCGCTCGACGCGGCCTCGCTCGCGCTGCCGAACGCGGCGCTGCTGGCCGAGGAGGAGGTGTGGCGGTCCACCTATGCCCGGCTGCCGTCCGCCACCCACCCGCGCATCGCGGAGGCCGCGCCCCTGCTGGCCACGCAGATGGTGTCGAGCGCGTTCCCGGCCGCCCTGGAGCTGCTGCTGGACGGCGTGGCGGCCCGCCTGCACCGCGCCACGACTTCGTCGTGATCGGAGCGGCGGAAGTCAGTGCGGCAGCGTATCGCGGGCGAAGCGGGAACCGGCCGACTGGTGCGCGGGCTGTGGCGTGTGCCCGCGCGGCGGGACCGGGCGCGCGCGGACCGCGCGGACGCGGCATGCTGTCAGGGTGATCGGGCTTGTCGTGGTGGCGTGGGTCGGGGTGGGGGTGGCCGCGCTGCTGTGGGGCCGGTCGTGGCTGCGGTGGCTGCGGCTGCGGCGCCGGCCGGTGCTGCAGGCCGACCAGCTGTCCGGGGTGAAGGACGGCAGCCCGGTGACCGTGGGCGGGACCACGGCGGCGGACAACGGGCGGGTGGCGCCGTGGTCGCGGCTGCCGGCCGCGTGGCACGAGGAGACCGTGCGCCGCGGGCACCGCGAGCCCGGCGGTGGTTACGTCGACTGGCGCACCGATGTCGAGCGCGGCGAGGGCGACCTCGGGATCCTCCACGGCGGGGCGCGGGTCGAGGTGTCGGCGGAGCTGGCCCGGCAGGGGCTGTTCGCGCTGCGGGCACCGATGATCGAACGGTCCTATCAGGACAACGGCCGCGAGCGCGACGGCGACCGGCGGCCGTTCGCGGTGGCCGAGCACATCGTGCGGCCGGCCACCGCGATGATCGTGACCGGCACCCTGCTGGTCGAGCCGGACGGGACGCGGCGCCTGATCCGGGGCGGCTGGGCGGACGGCACGGCGGAGGGCGATCCGCGTGAGGTCCGTGGGCGGTACGCGGCGTACCGCCGGAAGGTTCTGATCGTGGGCGGTGTCCTGCTGGCCGTGGCGGCCGGGCTCACCGCCTGGATGATCGTCGGTTAGAGCCTGTATCGACGTGAGGGCCGCGCCGCAGCCCGTCTGCCACGTCGATACAGGCTCTAGAACACCGGAACGATCGCGCCGTCGTCGGTGAAGTGCAGGCGGTCGATGGCGGTCTCGCGGTGGGTGCCGTCGCCGCCCGGGATCGCGAACCGGTGGTAGGCGATGTACCAGTCGTCGGTGCCGGGCGCGCGGGCCACCGAGTGATGGCCGGTGCCGAGGATGCCGCGCGCCTCGTCCTTGGCGAGGATGACGCCGCGCCGGTCGCTCCACGGGCCGAGCGGGTGACCGGAGACGGCGTAGGCGACCCGGTAGTCCGCGCTGCGCGTGTCGTTCTCCGACCACATCAGGTAGTAGACGCCGTCCCGCTCGATCACGAACGACGCCTCGTTGTAGCCCTCCGGCGTGTAGACGCGCACCTGGTCCGGGTCGAACGAGACCATGTCGTCGTGCAGCGGCACCTGATAGCTCGCCCCCTGTCCCCAGTAGAGGTACGACCGGCCGTCGCCGTCGGTGAGCACCATCGGGTCGATCATCTGATGCGGGTACGCGTCCGCCGCGATCAGCGGCTTGCCGAGCGCGTCCCGGAACGGCCCGGCCGGGGAGTCCGCGACCGCGACGCCGATCGCCTTCTCCGCGCAGAAGTACAGGTAGTAGCGCCCGTTCTTCTCGATCGCGGCCGGCGCCCACGCGTACGCGTCGCCCCAGCTGATGTCCGTGGCCAGGTCGAGGATCACGCCGTGGTCGGTCCACCGGGTCAGGTCGGTGGAGGAGTAGGCGCGGAACCGGGTGCCGGACCAGTCGTCGAAGCCGTCCGTGGTCGGGTACAGCCAGTACGTGTCGCCGTAGACGACGAGGTGCGGGTCGGCGGTGAATCCGGGCAGCACGGGATCGCTCATGATCCGGGAGAGTACGCGGCACGCAGCGCCGCGTGCTCCGCCGCGGTCACCGGCAGCACCGTGCCGTGCCGGGGCCGGGACGGCAGCGCGTAGTCCGGCGACACGGTCCACACGCCGGAGGCCAGATCGGTGGTCTCGAACGGCACGTAGCCGCGCCCGCCGAACTCGTCGACGAACAGGTACCACTTCCGCTCGGTGTTGGACTTGAACACCAGCGGGCCCTCGCCGCGGGCCAGCGCGCCGCTGCCGATGCACTCGGCGATGAAGTCCCACTCCGTGTCCAGCAGCGTGGCCGAGCGCTCCGCGATGATGAACTTGCTGCACGGGTTGGACGAGCCGGGGTTCCGCTCGTCCTTGGTGAACCGGTAGTACGTGTCCCCGTCCTTGATCACGGTCGAGTCGATGACGGAGTAGCCGGGGTCCTTCCACACCCGCGGCTCGCTGAACGTGTGGAAGTCGCGGGTGGTCGCGAACATCATCCGGTTGTACGAGTCGCCGGTGTGCTGCGGATCGCCGGGCGCGTAGAGCTTCGACGCCCAGAACACCACGTACGCCCCGAGTGTGGTGTCGTAGTAGGCCTCCGGCGCCCAGGTGTTGCCCGCGGTCTCCGGCGACACCTGGACCAGGCGCTGGTCGGTCCAGTGCACCAGATCCACCGACTCCCACACCATGATCGAACGGCTGCCGTGGCGCTGCGCCGCGTCCCAGTCGCCGTTGCCGTAGATCCGCAGGTCGGTGGCGATCTGATAGAACTTGTCGCCCTCCGGCGAGCGGATGATGAACGGGTCGCGCAGGCCCTTCTCACCCAGCGTGGAGGTGAGCACGGGCGCGCCGCCGTTCAGTTCGTCCCAGTGCAGCGGGTCGTCGCCCCGGCTGAGTGCGAAGTGGACCTGCTCGCCGTCGGCCGTACCCTCGCCGGTGAAGTAGCTGAACAGATAACCGGCGAACGGCTCCGGCCGCGGCCGGGGCAGCACGGTCGCGGTGAACGTGCGCCGGGCCCGCGCCTCGCCGCGGGTGACCGTGGCGGTCAGCCTCACGCGTGCGGTGTGCCGGCCGCGGTGCACCTCACCGGACGGCGTGATCACCCTCGGGTCGGACGACCGCCAGGAGATCGTGGTGCCGTAGAGCCCGGCCTGCGGCAGTGTCAGGTCGCCGCGCACCGCGTCCAGGTCGTGCAGCGTGATCGCGGCGGTCGCCTCGGCCACGGCGGCCCGGTCACGCGGCAGCGGCTTCACGCTCACCCGGAACCTGGCCGTGCGCGACACCGGGCCCGCGCCGATCACCGCGGTCAGCACCGCGCGCCCGGGCGGTGCGCCGGGCGCCGGCCGGGTGATCACGCCGCGGTCGCTGATCACGGACGGGTCGCCGCTGGTCCAGGCCACGGTCGCGCCGAGCGCGTTCGTGGCCGGCAGCGCCAGATCCGCGGTGAGGCCGGTGGTGTCGCCGAGCGTGAGCGCGCCCGCGACCAACTCCTCGTTGAACGGCCGTGCCAGCTCCGCCACCTCCGCCGGTTCCAGCGCCCGATCGTAGACGCGGAAGTCCCGCATCGCGCCCCGGAGCAGCTTGTCCGCGGCGTAGAGCGAGCGACCCAGATGGTTCGCCGAGGTGCTGCCGCCGCCGATCGCGCCCGGCGTGACCGTGACCGCGGTGTTCCGCCCGATCTCGGCACCGTCCTCGTAGAGCACGCCGACGCCGTCCGCCTGCGTGTAGGTCAGGTGCTTCCACACGCCGCGGGCCAGCCTGGTGGACCGCTGGGTGTTCTGCTCGCCGGACCAGTTGCCGGTCGTGATCGCGGTGCGCAGGTGGTCACCGGTCGCGAAGAGGTAACCGTTGCCGTTCGCGCCGCTGGTGTTGCCGAAACCGTACAGAAAGTAGGGCGTGGCCTGGGCCGGGTCGACCTTCACGTCGAACGAGACGGTGATCGCGTCCAGCCCGGCCATCAGGTTCGCGGGCGCCGACACGAACGTGCTGGTGCCGTCGAACGTCAGCCCCTGCGCGCCGGTCCAGCCCGCGGCGCCGGCCACGGTGCCGTGCCGGCCGTGGCCGGACGAGTCCACCGCCACGGTGCCGGACGTGGTCTCGGTCAGCCGGTAGTGCAGCAGTGGCCCGGAGCCGGGCGCGGCGGAGGCCGGGACAGGGACGGCGAGCAGTAGCAGGGACAGCAGCGGCACGAGCGCGCGATTGATGGCGACCACGCCGGAAGTGTCGGCCGTCGCCGGCACCGCCGTCAACACCCATGTCAATGCCTCGATGCGCCGAATCGCGGGCGCCACCTGGGCGGCCCGGGGGAGAAGCGGTCACGACGATCGGTCACACACGGTTCGCGTCGATGACAACCCCGCAACAAAGCGTGTCCACCCCGTGACTCCCAGCGGTCGGATCTACCACAGTGATCCGTGAGGAGCGACCCGGGGAGTGGCTTCATGATCGACGAACGGATCGGCGCGCTGCTGGCACAGGTGCGAGAGGGTGCGCCCGAGGCGGCGGAACGCCTCTGGCACGCGGCACGGGCCGCGGGCGGGCCGTTGATCTCGGCCGGCCCGGACGGCACGTCGCTGGTGACGTTCGTCTGGCGCGGCGAGGCCGCGGCCGCCACGGTCTGCTGGGGCGTCGAGGCCACGCTGGCGCGGGTGCCCGGCACCGACCTGTGGCACGCGACCGTGGCACTCCCGTCCCGCCTGCGCACGCTCTACTACCTCGGCCACGGTGCCGCCGGCTCGCCGCAGACCGCGTCCGGCACCGGCGTGACCCACATCGACCCGCTCAACCCGCGCACGGTCGCGTTCCCGCGCGACCCGGGCGACCCGACCGACCGGGACGGGTTCGCCTCGCTGCTGGAGCTGCCGGACGCGCCGCCCGAGCCCTGGCTGTCCGGCCCGCCGGTCCCGGCCGGCCCGCGCGAGCAGGTCGAGGTGCCCAGTGCCGCGCTCGGCGGAGTCCGTCGCGTCACGGTGCACCGTCCCGCGCACGAGCCCATCCGGGGCGCGAACGTGCTGGTGGTCTTCGACGGGCACCTCGCGCAGGCCGTGCTGTGCGTCCCCGAGCTGGTCGACCGGCTCGTCGCGGCCGGGCGGATCCCGCCGGCCGTGGTGCTCTACGTGCACATCGAGGACGCGCGCCGGGACCGGGAACTCGGCAGCACGCCGGAGTACACCGAGTTCGTCGCGCGCGAGCTGATCCCGTGGGCGCGCACGGAGTACGGCGTGACCACGGACCCGGCGCGGGCCGGGCTGGCCGGTGCGTCGCTCGGCGGGCTGACCGCCGCGCACATCGCGCTGGCCGCACCGGACGTGTTCGGCCGCGCGCTGTCACACTCCGGCAGCTTCTGGCGGGCCGGCCCGGCCGGCGAGCCGGAGTGGCTGACCCGGCAGTACGCCACCCGGCCCCGCGCCGACCTGCGCCTCTACCTCGACGTCGGCGACCGGGAGACCGGGCCGGGCCCGGCCGGCGCGGCACCCCAGGTGGACGTCAACCGGCGCCTGCGAGACGTCCTGCTGGCCAAGGGCTACCCCCTCGACTACCGCGAATACCTGGGCGGCCACGACTACGTCAACTGGCGCCGCCTCTTCCCGGACGCCCTCACCGGCCTGTTCGGCCGATGAGGCAGGCGGACGGTTCAGTCCAGCTCGCGGTGGATGCGCTCGAGGCAGCGGCGGGTGTGCCGGTCCAGGATCGGCGTGATGTCGTCCGTGGCGTAGGCCGCGACCGCGTCGAAGACCCGCCGGTAGAAGGCGATGTCCTTCTCGCCCCGGGAGACGAGCCCGGTGTTGTAGACGTCGATCAGAAGCAGTTGATCGTCGAAGATCATGAAGCCGTGCAGGAACGGCACCGGCATGTCCGCGTCATCCGGGATGATCTCGACGGTCACGTTCGACAGCGCGGCCATCTCCCGTAGATGCGCGAGCTGTGCCAGCATCTCCGTCGGCGTGCACATCGGCCCCCGCAACGCGATCTCCGCGATCACCGCGTGCAGCCGTCTCGCCGGATCCGCCAAAATCTCCTGCCGCTTGAGCCGGGCGGCAACCGCGGCCAGGATGGTGCGTTCGGCATTCGGGTGCTCGCCGCTGCGAATGAGGGGGTCGAGCGCGATCAGGACGGCCCTGGCGTATTCGCTGGTCTGCAACAGCCCAGGAAGCACGGTCACCGCCAGCTCGCGCTTGATTTCAGAGGCGGTCTCCCAATCGGCGACGATCTCCTGGCGGCTGGCGAGGTTGTCGGGCGCCAGTCGCCAGTCCATGATCCGATTCTGGGTATAGACGGTCCGCTGAACCAGCTCCCGGACTAGCTCTTCGTCCGCGCCGAGTGCACGCGCCACCACTTCCACGTCGCGGGGATCCGGTGAGCCCACGCCTCGCTCGAGGCGGGAGATCTTCGGCTGGCTCATGCCTACCTGAGCCGCGAGTGTCGCGCCGGAGAGCCTCCGCTCGCGACGCAATCTCGCCAGCACGGCGCCCACCGGCTCGTCGCGGCCCGCAGGGGCATCGTGGTTGGTGGTCAACGATGCTCCCTCCGTGCCGCGATCTATAGAGGTCGGTCAGGACATCTTCTCAAGAGCTTCGATCATCAGGTGAGTGGGAATCTCCACAAGCATCTCGCCTTCAGGCACGTCGATCCCGGCGCTGGCGGCCGGGACGATGTAACCCTGCACCACCACCGTGCCGGGACCACTCTCGTAAACCGTCGGGCAGCTGCTCGACCCGCACGCCGTGGCAGCCAGGACGCGGAGTTGAGTGTGCGGCTGCGTCGCTGCCGGAACGAGAGCGTCGATGGCCCTGTCAGTCGTGTTCGTCACGAGAGCTATTCAATCATCATTCACGTGACGTGAATCAACAATGCCGGAATGTTCGGCGTGTTATGCAAATTCCATAACGGTAACTGCCCTTCAGCGACCTGGCTGCATGCCATCTGGCTAACAGTGGACCGGCTGAGCTGCGCTTATGCATGCGAGAAGTTTCGTAATCTGCATCGGCGTTGTCTATTCACCGCCGGTGAATACACACTCGGAGTCATTGAGTAGATCCGAGGGAGTGGGGGAGTGATGATCGGCAGTTCTTTAGCGATTCCCGAGCACCCGGCGTTGTACTTGGTATTCGCGGCACTCTGTCTGGTCGTGGCCATGAGGTCGCTGCGGCGGGCGCTGGAGCCCGTGGGGGTGGTCGTCGAGGTGATGAGGGCGACGATCGTGGTCGCGTTCGCGATGGGCCTCGCGCTGATCCTCGTGCTCGCCGCGGCGATCAGCGGCTGATCGAGCGAGATCCGGGGGCTGACCGATGGCGACGTTCGTGGCGTTCATCGTGGTGGCGGTGGTGGTCGTGTTCTTCCTCGTGGTCGAGCTGGCCGCGGCGACCCTTCCGCTGCTGATCGTGGTCACGCTGGTGCCGCCGGGGGAGCGGCGCGAACTGGCCGAGGTGCTCGCGGCCGTGGACCACGGCCGGCGGCTGCGCCTGTGGCCGGCACTCCGCGCGGCCGTGCGCGCCCGCCGATGGCGAGACGACCGCTGGAGCTGACCGCCGCATCCGGCCGGAGAAGCGCGGCCGGCCCCGGCGCCGCGCCTCCCTGCCGGGGAAACGCGTCAGGCATCGGCACCGGAAGGACACCGCCGCGACCCCGCTGAACGGCCGGAGATATTCGCTGGCCGACGCCGATATCCTGAGCGGGTAATGGACATGAGACGCATCAGCAAACGACTTTCCCTCGTTCTCCGGCACCGGCCGGAGAGTGTCGGCATCACGCTCACCGCGGACGGCTGGGTCGCCGTCCCCACGCTCCTGGACGCCCTCGCCCGCCACGGGCTCCCTCTCACCCGCGACCAGCTCACCCGCGTCGTCGACGAGAACGACAAGAGGCGGTTCACGATCGAGGGGGACCGGATCCGCGCCAACCAGGGCCACTCTGTCACCGTCGACCTCGGCTACGAGGCCCAGGAGCCGCCGGAGACGCTCTATCACGGAACCGCCGACCGCAACCTCGCGGCGATCCGCGAGCAGGGTCTCATCAAGGGCCGCCGGCACCACGTGCACCTCTCGGCCGACCCGGACACCGCGCACAGGGTCGGCACCCGGCACGGCCGGCCGGTCGTGCTGACGGTCGAGGCGGCGCGGATGGCGGCCGACGGGCACTCCTTCTTCCGCAGCGCGAACGGGGTCTGGCTGACCGACGCCGTACCGCCGGAGTACGTCGCCGGACCGCGAACCTAGACTGGGCCGATGAGCGCCACGTCCGAGGAGCACACGGATCCCCGGATCGTGGCGCTGCAGGACGCGCTGCACCCGAACCCGCCCGAACACCCCTTCTACGTCGACCTGGCGGCGCAGCTGCCGGCGGTGTCGGTGGCGGACGTCGGCTGCGGCACCGGGCGGCTCGCGGCGGAGCTGGCCCGGCGCGGGCATCGGGTCACCGCGGCCGATCCGTCCCGGGCGATGCTCGACCTGGCCCGGCGCCGGCCGATCGGCGCGCTGGTCAGCTGGCTGCACGGGGATGCCCGCGCGCTGCCGGAGACCGCGTTCGACCTGGTCGTGCTGGCCGGCGGCGTGGTCTCGGAGATCACCGACGACCGGGAGCTGATCGCCACGTTCGCGGCGGCCCGGCGTGCGCTGCGGCCGGGCGGGCGGCTCGCGTTCGACGCCCGGCGGTACCGGGCGCGGGACTGGACCGGGTGGACGCGCGCGGCGTCGTACCGGCGGCTGGCGGACGGTGCGGCCGCGTGGCGTGAGGATGCCCGGGTGGACGGCGACCGGATCCGCTACCGGGCCGGTTACCGGCTCGCGGACGGCACGGAGCTGCGCTTCGACCGGGAGGTCCGGCTGCGCTCCGACGTCTGGTACTCGACGGTGCTGACCGAGGCCGGCTTCCGCGTCGACCCGGCCGACGACGACGCGGACGGGCTGGTCCTGCTGGCTACGGCCGGGCCGCCGCGGCGCGCGTCCGGGCTGCGCTTCGAGCGGGTCGGGGACCGGCTGTGGGCCGCGGTCGACGACGACAGCGGCCGCCCGGCCCGGGTGCCGATGCCGGACGACTCGCTGGAGATGATCGCCCGGCTGCGGCGGATGGGCGTGGCGCTGGACCAGGTGGTGGCCGCGGCCGCGGCGGCCGGGCTGGACTGGGATCCGGCCGGTGAGGTCCGGGCCCGCTCCGAGGCGGGCATGGACGAGTGGCGGCGCCGCGACCGGGAGGAACGGGAGCGCCGGAAGCAGGCGTTCCGTGACAGAATGGCGCAGTGAATGCCGCCGATGTCCGCGACGCGGCGGGCCGTCTCGCCGGAGTCGCCCACCGTACCCCCGTGGTGGTCTCCAGGACCCTGAACGCGCGCACCGGGACGGAAGCGTTCCTGAAGTGCGAGAACGCGCAGCGGGTCGGCGCGTTCAAGTTCCGCGGCGCGTTCAACGCGATCTCCCGCCGCACGCCGGAGGAGCTGTCCCGCGGCATCGCGGCGTACTCGTCCGGGAACCACGCGCAGGCGGTCGCGCTGGCCGCACGCGAGCTGGGCGCCCGCGCGGTGGTGCTGATGCCGGCGGACACGCCCGCGTCCAAGCGTGACGCGGTCCTCGGTTACGGCGCCGAGATCCACACCTACGATCGCTATACGCAGGATCGGGTCGCGCTCGGCGAGGCGCTCGCGGCCGACCGGGGGTTGACGCTGATCCCGCCCTACGACCACCCGCACGTGATGGCCGGGCAGGGCACGGCGGCGCTGGAGCTGATCGAGGACGCCGGGCCGATCGACACGCTGCTGGTCCCGATCGGCGGCGGTGGCCTGATCGCCGGCTGCGCCACGATCGCGAAGGCGATGCTGCCGGACGTCCGGGTGGTCGGCGTCGAGCCGGCCGCGGGCGACGACACGCTGCGCTCGCTGCGGGCCGGTGAGCGGGTCCGGATCCCGGTGCCGCGCACGATCGCGGACGGGATGGCCGCGGACACGCCCGGCGCGCTCACCTTTGAGATCAACCGCCGGCTGGTCGACGACGTCGTGCTGGTCACCGACGACGAGATCCGCGACGCCATGCGCTTCGCCTTCGACCGGCTGAAGCTGGTCCTCGAACCGAACGGCGCCACCGGCCTCGCCGCGCTCCTGCACTCCCGGGTCCCGCCCACGCGCCGCACCGGCATCATCCTGTCCGGCGGCAACATCGACGTCACTCGCTTCATCGCGCTGCTGGCCTGAGCCGCGCCGCGCCGACCTCCCGGTGCGGTCCTTCCGGCGGATCCAACCGAAGATCAAATTCTTGATCTTCCCGCTTCCGGCGTGGGCGCCTTCCGAGTGCTCCCGCGGGCACCGGTCGTCGCTGGCGCTCCTCCCTGCCAGTTCCGTGGGTGGCCAAGTTCCCACCACAAGGCCCCAACCCCATGATCGGGACGTCCCCGAGGTCGCTGGAACGACTCCGGGGACGCCCCGATCACGGACGGGAGTCCAGCCCCGCTGGAAACGTGACCCGCTGAGAAAGTGGCCCCCGGATTGCGGCGGGTACCACCCTCATGATCGAGGCGTCATCCACGTCGTTTCTAACGATGCGAATGACGCCTCGATCATGAGGCGTATGCAGCAGGGCTGAGCCGCCGCCGCGTCGCCGCAGGCCAGCGCTGTCGGCGCGCTACACGCTGAATAACCCTTCATGAGGGTTATTCAGAGCAGCGAACCGGCAGCGCGTTGCCGCAGGCCGCGCGGTCTGACGAGGGCGGCGCTGAATAAGCCTCCATGGATGGGCGCCGGGACCGCGAGGCGCGAGGCGCGACGTGAGCAGCGGCGGGCATCGCGTGAGTTTCTCCTGGCCAACCGCCCAACCGGCTCCGCCGCCGCGGGCGGAGCGGAGCGCTAGCGGAGTCGGAGCCCTCGGCGCGGTTGGCCCGCGGGAGCATGCGGGCTGCACCACGCCGGAAGCGGGAAGATCTAGATCTTGATCTGTTATGCGGGCTTTGCCAGTAAGCGGGTGATGACGACGGGCTCGATCTGCTATGCGGGCTTTGCGAGTAAGCGGGTGTGACGACGCGCTCGATCTGCTATGCGGGCTTTGCCAGGGAACGGGCGATGACCATGCGTTGGATCTGGTTGGTGCCCTCGACGATCTGGAGGAGTTTCGCCTCGCGGAACCAGCGCTCGACCGGGTGGTCCGTCACGTAGCCGGCGCCGCCGAGGATCTGGACCGCGTCCGTGGTGACGCGCATGGCGGTGTCGGTGGCGAAGAGCTTGGCCTGCGCGGCCTCGATGCTGAACGGCAGGCCGGCGTCGCGGAGGCGGGCCGCGGTGTAGAGCAGTGCCCGGGCCGCGCTGATGCCGGTGGCCGCGTCCGCGAGCATGAAGCCGAGGCCCTGGAAGTCGATGATCCGCGAGCCGAACTGGGTGCGTTCGCGCGCGTAGGAGACCGCGTGGTCGAGCGCGGCCTGGGCGAGTCCGATCGCGCATGCGGCGATGCCGAGGCGGCCGGCGTCGAGCGCGGACATCGCGATCCGGAAGCCCTGGCCCTCCGCGCCGACGAGGCGTTCCGTGGGGACCCGGGCGCCGCTGAGCACGACCTGGGCGGGCGCGCCGGCGTGCAGCCCCATCAGGCGTTCCCGGGGCTGCGGCTCCAGGCCGGGGGTGGTGGCGTCGAGCAGCAGGCAGGAGATGCCGCGGGCGCCGGGCTCGCCGGTCCGGGCGAAGACGTTGTAGAAGTCGGCGCTGCCCGCGTGCGTGATCCAGGCCTTGGTGCCGTCGACGACGTAGTGGTCGCCGTCGCGGACGGCGCGAGTGGTGAGCGCGGCCGCGTCGGAGCCGCCGGCCGGTTCGGACAGGCAGTACGCACCGAGCAACTCGCCGCCGACCATGTCCGGGACGAGCTTGCGCAGCCGGTCGTCGCCGTGGAGCGCGGCCGGGTAGCAGGAGAGCGTGTGCACGCTGACCGCCTCGGCCACGGTCAGCCACCGGTACGCGAGCCGCTCCAGCACGCGCAGGTACACCTCGTACGGCTGGTCCGCGCCGCCGAGCTCGGCCGGGTAGGGGAGTCCGAGCAGCCCGGCGCGGCCGAGCGTGCGGACGATCTCGCGGGGGAACTCGCCGCGCGCCTCGTGCGCGGCCGCGGTCTGCGGCGTCAGCTCACCGTCGGCGATCTCTTCGACGAGACCGAGCAGGTCGCGGGCCTCGTCGGAGGGTGGGATCCACATCGGCCAAGGTTAACGGTCGTTAGGGCGTACGGTCGAGTAACCTCCAGATCATGGAGTATGTGCGGCTCGGCAGCACCGGCCTGAAGGTGTCCCGGATCTGTCTCGGCATGATGACCTACGGCTCGCCGTCCTGGCGCGAGTGGGTGCTGGACGCCGAGGCCGGCAAGCCGATCGTGCGGCGCGCGGTCGAACTCGGCGTCACGTTCTTCGACACCGCGGACATGTACTCGGTGGGTGGCAGCGAGGAGGTCACCGGCCGGCTGCTGCGCGCGTTCTTCCACCGCCGCGACGACTACGTGGTGGCGACCAAGGTCTACCACCCGATGGGCGACGGCCCGAACGACCGGGGCCTGTCCCGCAAGCACATCCTCTCCTCGATCGACGACTCGCTGCGCCGGCTCGGCACCGACCACGTCGACCTCTACCAGATCCACCGGTGGGACGCCGAGACCCCGATCGAGGAGACCATGGAGGCGCTGCACGACGTGGTGCGCGCCGGCAAGGCCCGCTACATCGGCGCGTCGTCCATGTTCGCCTGGCAGTTCGCCAAGGCCCAGCACGTCGCGGACGTCAACGGCTGGACCCGGTTCGTCTCGATGCAGCCGCAGTACAACCTGGTCTACCGCGAGGAGGAGCGGGAGATGCTGCCGCTCTGCGCGGACCAGGGCGTCGGCGTGATCCCGTGGAGCCCGCTGGCCCGCGGGCTGCTGGCCGGCTCGCGCACCCGCGAGGGCGCGCACACCACCCGGGCCCGCACGGACGCGATCGCCCGCAGCCTCTACACGGACGCGGACCTGGTCGTGGCGGAGGAACTGCGTCGGATCGCGGACGCGCGCAACCTGCCGCCGGCACAGGTCGCGCTGGCGTGGGTGCTCAGCAATCCGGTGGTGACCGCGCCGATCGTGGGCGCGTCCCGCACCGCGCACATCGAGGACGCGGTGGCGGCGCTCGGCGTCTCGCTCACGCCGGCGGAGATCGCGGCCCTCGAGGCGCCCTACGTGCCGCACGCGGTGACGGACCATTAACCAACTTCCCGGAAACGCCCGGACAAAAGCGAATACGGCGACAAGATGAGCGGGTGACGGGATCCCATCGTGCGCCGGGCCGACACCACCCGATCCAGCCCGCGGGCAACAAGCGCTGGCGGTGGCTCGTCGGCATGGGCGCGGTGATCGCGCTCGGCGCGTTCGGCGTGCACCAGGTGCTCGCGGACGAGACCCCGCCGGCCGCACCGGCCGCGGAGTTCACCAGCCGGATCGACGGCGTGACCGGCCTGCCCGCGCCGGACGCGGACGCGCCGAGCTGGGCCACGAACCGCATGATCGCCCCGAACGGGCTGAAGGTCGCGGCCCAGTCGATGGGCGAGCAGTTCCTGCTGCACACGAAGTCCGGCGGCAAGACGTTCCTGCCCGGTGTGAACCTCGGCTCGACCACGCCCGGCCACCAGCCCGGTGAGCTGGCGGTCACCGTGGAGGACTACCGGGCGTGGTTCGCCGCGATGGACCGGATGGGCATCCGCGTCGTCCGGATCTACACGATCCACCCGCCCACGTTCTACCAGGAGCTGGCCGCGCACAACCGGAAGTACCCGGACCGGCCGCTCTACCTGAGCCAGGGCGTCTACCTGCCGGACGAGAGCTACGTGGAGAAGCTCGACCTGTACGACACCGAGGTCGCCACGGCGTTCGTCCGGGAGCTGAAGGACGCCTCCGCGGCCGTCTCCGGCACGCTCGTCCGGGATCCGCAGCGCGGGCGCTCGTCCGGCACCTGGACCGCCGACGTCAGCCCGTGGCTGTCCACGTGGATCATCGGCGTGGAGTGGGACCCGAACGGCGTGCACGAGTCGGACCGCAAGAACGCGCGACGCCCGGTCTTCCGGGGCCGGTACTTCGAGGCCACGGCGGACGCGTCCCCGACCGAACGGTGGCTGGCGACCCGGATGGACGACCTCGCCTCCGCCGAGGCCGCGCGCGGGCGCAGCGCGCCGATCGCGTTCGTGAACTGGCCGACCACCGACCCGCTGCGCCACCCGGAGGAGCCGCTGCCGCAGGAGGACCTGGCCGGCGTGGACGCGAACCACGTGCGGGCCACGGAGAACTGGCCCGGCGGCACGTTCGCCAGCTACCACGCGTACCCGTACTACCCGGACTTCCAGCGCCACGAGCCGGCGCTGCAGCGGGCGATCTACAACGGGCGGCCGGACTCGTACGCCGGGTACCTGACCGCGCTGCGCCGGCACCACGCGGGCATGCCGGTGATGGTGACCGAGTTCGGCGTACCGTCGAGCCTCGGCACCGCGCACGCGGGACCGCTCGGCCGCGGTCAGGGCGACCACGGCGAGCGCGAGGCGATGGCGATCAACGCGGACCTGTTGCGCGTCATCCGCGGCACCGGGATGGCCGGCGGCTTCCTGTTCGGCTGGACCGACGAGTGGTTCAAGTTCACCTGGAACACGATCGCGCACCAGCTGCCCGCGGACCGGCGGCAGCTGTGGCACGACCCGCTCACCAACGAGCAGTACTTCGGGATCATCGCGACCGATCCGACCGGGGCGCCGGAGGGCTGGCCGCAGCAGGTGCTGGACGCGCCGGACTCGCCGATCGCGACGCGCGCGGTGGCGGCGGTCGACGAGTCGTACCTCTCGCTGGGTCTCGGTCTGGCGAAGCCCGCGCCGAAGGCGCTCACGCTGGGCCTGGACGTGATCCCGGAGATCGCCGGCAGCCCGCCGCCCGGCTCCACCGACTCCGGCGCCGACCTGGCGATCCAGCTCGACCTGGTGAAGCTGACCGGACAGGTGTGGGTGCGTGAGCAGCTCGACCCGATGCCGCTGGACTACCAGGTGCCGCCCGGTCTGCGCGCCGCGCCGGTCAACGGCTGGCAGCGCTACCAGCTGGTCATCAACCGGGACCTGACCGTGCCGTCCAGCGGCCGGAAGCTGCCGGCCGAGATCTTCGACGTGGGCCGCCTCGACCACGGCGTGTGGGACCCGGCCGCGCCGAACGCGGACCAGCGCAACCTGTGGCGGCTCACCGACGACGGCACGCTGACCATGCGCATCCCGTGGGCGTTCGCCGGCTTCGCCGACCCGTCCTCGCTTCAGGTCCTGGTCCCGGACGGGAACGTGGCGACCACCAGGACCACGACGGGGGTACGCGTCCGCCTGGCCGCGGACGGCAAGCTCGAACCGCTCGACGAGGTCGCCTGGGAGCCGTGGAACCGCGTCTACTACACCGAACGGCTGAAGGCCGGCGCGGAGATGCTGCGGGCCGCGCTTCTTGAGACGGGCGCCGGTGCGCTGCCCGCACCGTCCTCGTCGCCGGCACCGTCCGTGACGACATCCCCGAATGACGGCACCGTGGGTTAGCGCGGTAGGTTCTTCGCGTGGAGGAGATCGACCGGGCGATCGTGACGGCGCTGACCGCGGACGGGCGGCTGTCGTACACGGACCTCGCGGAACGCGTCGGCCTGTCGGTGTCGGCCGTGCACCAGCGGGTGCGCCGGCTGGAGCAGCGCGGCGTGATCAGGGGCTACACCGCGCGGGTCTCCTACGAGGCGATCGACCTGAAGCTCACCGCGTTCGTGGCGATCCGGCCGTTCGATCCGTCCCAGCCGGACGACGCACCGGAGAAGCTCGCCCACCTGCCCGAGATCGAGTCGTGCTACTCGGTGGCGGGGGAGGACTTCTACATGCTGCTGGTCCGGGTGGCCAGCCCCGGCGAGCTGGAGCGGCTGCTGCAGCAGATCCGCACCGCCGCCAACGTGACCACCCGCACCACGGTCGTGCTCTCCACGCCGTACGAGGGACGTCCGCCGACGGTCAGCGCGAGTTCCACTCCAGAATGACCGGCCGGGCGTGCTCGAACCCGAGCCGGCACAGCGTCGCGGTGTCCAGCCGCAGCCGCCCACCCACCCGCACCGGCTCCTCGATCCACCGCGCGCCCACCACGCGCAGCGCGTGACCGTGCGCCACCAGCGCCACGTCGCGGTCCCGCGCCAGGTGCTCGCGCGCCCTGGCCAGCACCCGGTCGATGCGGGCGCCGATCTGCTCCGGTGACTCGCCGCCGGGCACGCCGTCGTCCCAGAGGTACCAGTCCGGGTCCGTCTTGCGGATCTCCGGCGTGGTGATCCCCTCGTAGTCGCCGTAGTCCCACTCGGACAGGTCCTCGTCGACCTCGGTCACCTCGAGGCCGGCCAGCTCCGCGGTCCGCAGCGCCCGCACCCGCGGGCTGGACAGCACCGCCGCGAACTCCCGCCCCTTGAGCTTCTCACCGATCGCGCGCGCCTGCTCCTCGCCCTCGGCCGTGAGGGGGATGTCGGTGCGCCCGGTGTGCCGCCCGGACACGCTCCACTCGGTCTGCCCGTGCCGTACGAGAACGATCTCCGCCATGCCCCCAAGTCAACCAGATCCAGCTTCCAACTAGCCTCCTAGGACGCCCTAGGGGGTGTGCGGCCCGTCGCGCTCACTGACCTCCGCCACGCGGTGCAGAGGAGGAAAGCATTCTGGGGAGGTCGCGTAGCGCGGGAGGCGCAGCGCGCCGAGTAGCCCGGGGGAATCTCACCCCCGGGCCCTCACAGAACCGTACGTAACAGTCTCCCGTTATACGGCTCTTGTCGCTCTGGTCACCAGACCGTAGGGGCGTGCGTGACCCACGCCCAGTGGGCGAAGGCACGCGGTCGTTTCCGGACGGCATTGTTCCAGGACGTCCGGGCTTTCCTGCTACCCCGCAACCGTTTGTACTTCCGGCGGACCCACCGCAGCAGGTAGGCGTTGATGCGTTCCAGGAGGGGATATAGGGCAGATCGATAGAACGCCCCGTAATGGTTCATCCAACCCCGGACGATCGGGTTTATCCAATCGGCGAGGTCCTTCTCGGTCAGGCTTGTGCGATGGTGCAGCCGCCACGACCGCACCTCGGCACTGATCCTCTTCAGGGCTTGTTTACTGATCGCCGGCAGGAACGACAAGAACATCGCCCCTTCCCTTGACCGCGCCGAGCGTCGCCGGAAGCCGTAGCCGAGGAAGACAAATTCGGTGTGTTCGTACGAGCCACGCCGGTTGTCGTCCTGGCAGTAAACTATCCGGGTCTTCTCCGGATGCAACTCCAGCCCTACCTGGGTCATCCGTTTCGTGATCTCCGCCAGCACATACCGAGCCTGGCGTTCACTGACGCAATGCACCACCACGTCATCCACATAGCGCTCGAACCGAACCGCCGGAAACATGCGGGCCATCCACATGTCGAACGCATAGTGGAGAAACAGATTAGCCAGAACAGGTGAAACTGCGGATCCTTGTGGGGTTCCGCGATCTCGTTCCTGCAGAGTGCCGTCGGGTAGTTGCAGTGGCGCTTTCAACCAACGCGGCTCTTCGAAGTTGAGCGGGGTGCGGTGTTGACGGCGACCCGGACGTAGCGGGCTCGCAGCTCGTCGGTGATCATCTGAGTGTCTAGATCGGATAGTCACAAGTGAAGAGCTGCGAGCATGGTCAACGATACGACCCGGCTGCTGGGCCTTGACGGCCTGGTCGTCGATCGGGTCGAGCTGGATGCCGCTGGTGTGCCGGTGGTGGTCTTGTCCACTGGGTGTGAGCAGGCGCGTTGCTGCCCGGACTGCGGTCAGGAGGCGGTGCGGGTGAAGGCGTGGGTCACGACCCGGCCGCGGGATCTGCCGGTCGCCGGCCGGACGGTGCGGTTGCGGTGGCGTAAACGCCGCTGGCACTGCCCGACCGATAGTTGTCCGCGTGTGTCGTTCACCGAGCAGGTCGGGCAGGTCCCGGCCCGGGCGAGACTGACCGGCAGGCTCCGCGCCGCGGCCGGGGCCGCAGTCGCTGACGGCGGGCGGACGGTCGTGCAATCGGCCCGTGATCACGGACTGTCGTGGCCGGTCGTCGCGGCGGCGTTCACCGCTCACGCCGCAGCGGTGCTGCCCGCCGAGCCCGATCCGGTCGAGGTGCTGGGGATCGACGAGACCCGCCGGGGCCGGCCGAAATGGGAGTTCGACCCGGTCACCCAGGCGTGGCAGACGAGCGTGGACCGGTGGCACGTCGGCATGTGTGACCTGACCGGCGGCCAAGGGCTCCTCGGCCAGGTCGAGGGCCGGACCGCCCAGACCGTGATCGACTGGCTTACCGCCCGCAGCCAGGATTGGCGTGACCAGGTCCGATACGTGGCGATCGACATGTGCACGATCTTCAAATCCGCGATCACCACCGCGCTACCACACGCGATCCTGGTCGTCGATCACTTCCACGTCGTGCAACTCGCCCACCAGGCCCTCAACGACGTCCGCCGCCGGATCACCGTCCAGCACCGCGGCCGCCGGGGCCGGGCCGGAGACCTCGAATGGGACCTACGCAACCGCCTGACCCGCTCCGCACGCCGGCTCCGCGCCGAACGCGTCGACAAACTCTGCGACGACCTCACCACCCTGCCAGCCAAGATCAGCACACCGATCCTGGCCGCATGGAACGCCAAGGAAGACCTCCTCGACCTCCTCGCCCTGGCCCGCACCCACCCGAACCGCGAAACCATCACCCGGCACCTGCACCGCTTCTACACCCGCTGCGCCGACTCCGGCCAGCCCGAACTCACCCGCCTCGCCCGCACGATCGAGACCTGGTGGCCGCAGATCCTCGCGTTCCTCCACACCGGCATCACCAACGCCGGCTCCGAGGGCACCAACCGCGTCATCAAAACCGTCGCCCGCAACGCCTACGGCTTCCGCAACCCCGAAAACCAACGCCTACGCACCCGCGCCGCCACCACCCGAAAATCCCGCGGCCACCTCAACCCCGCTTAACCTCGAAGAGCCACCAACGCTCCACATACAACAGGACCCACAGCTTATCAGTGTGCGCGGCGACCGCTTTCAACAGTAGATGGCAGATTCAGACGGTCGTAGCATTTGATCTTGGCGAGTCGGTGGGACAGGATGCCCGCTGTGCGCGCAATGCTGACCTTGACCGATCGTGAAGAGATATCCCGTGGACTGGCCGAAGGCCTGCAATACAAGGAGATCGCCCGGCTGATCAGCCGGAACCCGTCAGTGGTCTCCCGGGACGTGGCCCGGCACGGCGGCCGCGCCCAGTACAGGGCCGTGACCGCCGATGAGGTGGCGGCGGCCGGCCGGTCACGCCCGAAGGCGTACGCGGTCGACCGGTCACCCCGGCTGCGCACGGTGGTGACGGAGCTGCTGAGGATCGGCTGGTCACCGGCGTCGATCGCGGGCCGGTTGCCTGCTGACTACCGCGACGATCAGGCTGTACGGGTGTCACACGAGGCGATCTACCAGTGGGTCTACGCCCAGCCGGTCTCCACCCTGGCCCGGGAACTACTCGCCCTGCGCACCGGCCGGACCGCCCGCCGCTCCGGCCCCCGCCCCGCGCCGGCGCCGCGGATCCGCGAGCCCCGCTACCTCGACGAACGCCCCGCCGAAGCCGAGGACCGGCAGGTCCCGGGCCACTGGGAGGGCGATCTCGTCATCGGCAAGGCCGGGAAGACGGCGGTCGCGACGCTGGTCGAGCGCACGTCGCGGTTCGTGATCCTGGTCCCGCTGACCGGCCGGGACTCCCTCACCGTCGGCGACGCGGTCATCGCCGCCGCCGGCACCCTGCCGCCACAGATCGCCAGGTCGTTGACCTGGGACTGCGGCTCAGAGATGGCGCAGCACGCCCGGATCACCGCCGCCGGGCTGCCGGTCTACTTCGCCCGCCCGCACTCACCCTGGCAGCGCGGCAGCAACGAGAACGCGAACCGGATCCTGCGCGAATACTTCCCGAAAGGCGTCCCGATCACCTCGGATCCGAACTATTTGGCGATGGTCGCTTCCGAAGTCAATGACCGACCGCGTAAGATCCATAATTGGAAGAAGCCCTCCGAGATTTTCGCCGAACTCGTCGAGTCGAATGCTTCCACTGCCTGAATCTGCCGATCCCACGGGACCGTGTCGAAGAACTTCCGAATGTCCAGATCGATCACCCAGTCGTTCTTCCAGCACCGTGAACGGCACACCGCTGCCGCGTCGACCGGGGACCGCCCCGGCCGGTAACCGTACGAGTCGGGGTGGAAGATCGGTTCGACCTCCGCCTCGATGACCCGCGCTGCCACCGTTTGAGCGATCCTGTCGCCGACCGTGGGCACGCCTAAAACTCGGACGCCTCCCCCGGTCTTCGGGATCTCCACGGCCCGCACCGGCGGTGGAAAATAGGTCCCTGACGACAGTCGATTCCAGATCTTGTAAAGGTTGTTCTTCAGATCCTTGTCGAATGCCTTCAGCGACACCGCGTCCACTCCCGGCGCACCCTTTTTCGCTTTCACCTTCTCGTACGCCTCCCAGACAGCCCGCTTCGATATCACGAACGGCTTGCCCGGTGCTTTCAACTCATCCACGCGACTCCTCCCAGCCAAGGCTGGTTGATCGAGTAAACCAGTCACGAACGACCCGACCCCTTTGCTCCACCTTCATTACAAAGGCTTCGTCGCTACTACGAGTCGGTCCGCCAGCGCGATCGGCAACGGTACTCAGTTCCTCACGGCTTCGGGCCGCCCGGAACGCTCCCTCTCACTCGCCAAAGAGCGGCGGGTAGTTTCCTCACGCGCCTTCTCCTGTTCCGTACGAAAGCCGCAGGCCGGGCTCGCGTCGCCTGTATGCCGGACACCGCCTGGCCAGTAAACTGGTCCCCGCCAGACTCATCCCGGGATTCCATTGACACCCCGGTTTCGATGTCATCTAGAATTTTCGACACGTCATCAGCG
This sequence comes from Catenuloplanes nepalensis, assembly GCF_030811575.1. GTDB lineage: Bacteria > Actinomycetota > Actinomycetes > Mycobacteriales > Micromonosporaceae > Catenuloplanes > Catenuloplanes nepalensis. Next base: position 3,398,654 of record NZ_JAUSRA010000001.1, read on the forward strand.
ATTCGCTTTCGCTCGCCTTCCCGACCCCCACCTGACAATCTCGAATGGATGCCTTTTCCTCATCGTTCACCACAACAGTCTTCAGCTAATGCAGCATGAGGTGGTTTGAAGCCTCCCCCAGCAGGGCGACTCCGAAGGGCCAAACCTTCATCTTCCGTACAGCATCGCTACAAGAAGGAAATTCCTACATATCTCCACCCTTTCGCGTTCAGGACACAACAAGGGCGTTTCCTGGATGCCCAGATTCATGCTGAGCTGCGGCAATGAAGATCACGGGGCCGGTGAGTGGCCGCTGAGGAGGCGCCATTGGGCGCAGCGTGGCCCGCGCTGAATCAGCCTCAAGTTTCCGGCGCTACGCAGGCCTGTCCGAAATATAGCCATAAAGGTGGTGGTGAAGGTCCTCGATGCTGATCACGTGTGCCAAATCGTTGTTAACAGCGCCGGATAACAACGATTTGGCACACGTGATCGACTTTCGGCGCCGCCGGACCGCTTTTGGTCTTCCGATCGTGCGCACCGCACGGACCGCCGGCGCCTGGCTGGCCCGTATGCGGCCGGACCGGGTTGACCTTCCGATCGTGCGCGCCGCGCAGACCACGACTGCCTGGCTGCCCCGTATGCCGCCGGGCGGCTCTGATCGTGCGCGCCGCGCAGGCCGCCGGCGCCTGCTGCCCCGTATGCCGTCGACCACCCCTCGGGATGCAGATCATCGGCAGGGCCGCCACCCACAACGATCCGCAGCCCAGGCAAGGACGGCGCCCCCGGCGCCGACCATGCCGACCCAGACCAAAGCCGGCGGCCCTGCCGATGATCTGCTCGGCTTGTCCTGGAAGACGGCATACGGGGCAGCCAGGCACACGAAACCCAACCCAGCCCACCACGCGAAAGAACCGGGCCAACGAAGCCTGACTACCCCGGAAGCCACGCCTCCCCCGGAGCCCGAGACCCGCCGGAGGCGAAAACGTAACCGGCCCACCCAAAGGCGCCAAGAAGTCGAAATATCGGGCGCAAGGCGCCCGATATTTCGTTGCAGGGCCCAGCATTCCGGCCGCACGCGGTCCGGCATCCCAGGCCCTGCAATGCGGCCCGCGGAGGCGGGATCACCCTCGCGGCCCCGGGTGTCCGGGCCCCGGGTGTCCGGGCCCCGCGAGGGTGATCCCGCCTCCGCGTCGCCCCCGGGCGTTCTCATTGAACTAGCTTCCTAGGACGTCCTACACGTGGTGCTCCGCACCACAAGACTCTGAAAGCCGAAACGTGCCTTCGGCACCGACAGCCCAAACCGACTTTGTTTGGCGACCACCACGACTGGAGACCTCCAGAAGTGCAGGTCAAAGAGGATCCCGGAGGTACGACATGAGCTTCACCGACAAGATCCGGAGCAAGGTCGATGAGCTGAAGGGCGAGACCAAGGAGAAGGCCGGCGACGCGACCGACAACCCGCGTCTGCGGGCCGAGGGCGCCGCCGAGGCGACCGCCGCCCGGGGCCGCCAGGCCGGCGAGCACGTGAAGGACGCCGCCCGCCACGTCGGCGACGCGTTCCGCGGTCACCGCTGACCCCACTGACGACCGCGTTCCCGTGCCGCGACAACCGCATGGGAGACAGGGGCCCGGACAGGTGAATCCGGGCCCTCATCATGTCCGGATCGTCGTATCCTCGGCGCCATGTCCAGCCCGCGCCGTGTCCCGTGACCGTTATCCGGGCGGTGCTGCGGCGAGCCGTTCGCGCAGTTCTCTTTCGAGGTCTTCGGATCCGGAGCTGAATTCCGTGGGTACGACCGGGAGTGCGAGTTTTTCCGCGAGGCGCGCGAGGGGGTTGTCGTCGTACTGCTGGAGCCAGTTCGCGCCGAGGTCGAACGTGAATCCGCCGACGTCCGTTCCGGTGGTGCGCCCGCCGATCCGGTTTCGTGCTTCGAGGATGCGTGTGGTGATGCCGCGGCCGGTGAGTTCCTGTGCGGCTGCGAGCCCGGCCATGCCGGCGCCGACGACGATGACGTTGCGGTGCCCTTGATCGGCGGCCCAGGTGGCGGCCGCGATTCCTTGTTCGTAGGCGCCGTGTGTCATCCCGGCCCGGGTCGGGTGGGTTGCTTCGCCGGCGAGTCGGAGCCGGTTTTCGATGGGGGTGCCGAGTGTGACGCGGTCGGCTGGGGTGCCGTGGCGTCCGATGAGGCTCCAGGAGCCGCGGGTCCAGGGGTCGTCGGCCCAGTGGGTGACGGCGCTGGCGATGATCGGCATGCGCGGGGACGCTAGCAGGCGGCTGCCCAGTGGTCGCGGCCTTTTTGCGGGAGTGTGTGGATCGGGTCGTAGTAGCGGTGCCGGGTGTCGATGGTGTCGCCGGTGAGTGTGGTGCGGTAGTTCTTGGTCCACTGTGTGATGCCGAGGTCGCGGTCGTAGTCGACGGCCATGTGGACCCAGCGTTTTCCGGCGTAGGGGACGTCGCAGACGATGCGTGGGGTGGCGTATCCGGGGAGGTAGCCCATGATGTCGTGTTGGAGGGTCTGTGCGTGGTGGACGGGGAGCCGCCAGTGTTCGGCGCCGGGGATCATGTCGCAGAGGTAGAAGTAGTAGGGCAGGATGCCGGCTTCGCCGTGGAGTGCGAAGCAGAGGTCGAGTAGGTCTTCTGGGGTGTCGTTGACGCCGTGGAGGAGGACGCCCTGGTTGCGGACGTCGCGGACGCCGATGTCGAGGATGGTCTGTGTGGCGCGGGCGACGAGTGGCGTGAGGCTGTGCGTGTGGTTGATGTGGGTGTGGAGTGCGAGGTTGACGCCGCGGCGGGCGGCGGTGCGGGCGACGCGTTCGAGTCCTTCGACGATGTGTGGTTGGAGCCAGTGCTGGGGGAGTCCGGCGAGGGCTTTGGTGGCGAGCCGGATGTCGCGGACGCTGTCGAGGTCGAGGAGTCGCATGAGGTAGGTCTCGAGTTGTCGCCAGGGGACGTTGGCGACGTCGCCGCCGGAGACGACGACGTCGCGCACGGCGGGGTGGGTGCGCAGGTAGTTGATGTGGGTGTCGTGCCGGTCGGCGGGTTTGAGCGCGAGTTTGAGTTTGGTGACGGTGGGGGTGTCGTTGCCGACGAGGTCCATGCGGGTGCAGTGGCCGCAGTATTGCGGGCAGGTGGGGACGAGTTCGGCGAGGACTTTGGTGGGGTAGCGGTGGGTGAGTCCGTCGGCGACCCACATGTCGTGTTCGTGGAGTGAGTCGCGGGTGGTGTGCGGGTGGTCGGGGAGTCGTTCGCTGGCGAGGGGGAGCATGTAGCGGCGGATCGGGTCGGTGCGCAGGTCGGTTGTGTCCATGGTGTTGAGCATCTGGGGTGGGAGCAGCATGGACATGGTGGCGCGGCCGGTTTGGTCGGCGGTGAGGTCGTCGTAGAGGGTGTCGTCGGCGAGTGGTCCGAGGACGTGCTGGAGCTGGCGGATGTTCTTGATGCAGTGGGCGCGTTGCCATTGGGCGGATTCCCATTGGTCGCGGGTGACGTGTCGCCAGCCGGGGAGGCGGGTCCAGTCGGGTTCGTGGAGGGTGCGGCGGGTGTAGGTGTAGGGCTGCCGCTGTTCGGTGATTGTTGCGGTCATGACGGCCTCCAGCGTTGGATTTTCTTCCGTCGACCGCAGGCTACTGGAAATCCTCCGGCGTAACGAATAGTCTGCCGTAAGTTTTACTGCTGGAGGTGTGTGATGATCCCGGGTCTGGGCCGCGTGGTGGAGCCTGCCGGTGTGCTGCCCCAGGCGGCCTGGCGCCTCGATCCGAGCCCGGAGATCAAGCCCGACGAGACGAGGGTACGGGTGGAGCGCCTGAACCTGGACGCGGCGAGTTTCCGGCAGTTGCGGGACGCGCACGGTGACCGGGTGCGTGACGAGGTGCTGCGGATCGTGGCGGAGCGCGGGAAGATGCACAACCCGGTGACCGGTTCCGGCGGCATGCTGATCGGCGTGGTCGAGGAGGTCGGCCCGGACGCGACCGTGGACGTCGCGCCGGGGGACAGGATCGCGACGCTGGTCAGCCTGACGCTCACGCCGCTGTCGATCACGGACGGGCTGGCGGGCTGGGACGGCCGGTCGGAGCAGGTGCCGTGTGCCGGTCATGCGATCCTGCACGGCCGTACCATCGCGGCGGTCCTGCCTGAAGATCTTGATTCTCGGGTGGCGTTGGCCGTGCTGGACGTGTGCGGCGCCCCGGCGCTGACGGCCAGGGTGGTCGGCGGCTACACGCGGCCGACGGTGGCGGTGATCGGTGCGTCCGGGAAGTCCGGGTCGCTGTCGCTGGCCGCCGCGAAAGGCGCGGGCGCGGCCCGCACGATCGGTGTCTGTCCCGACGGGATCGAGGCGGCCCGCATCGTGGACCTGGCCGACGAGGTGGTGGTCGCGGACGCCCGGGACCCACTGGCCATGGCCGGTGCCGGGAAGGCGGATGTGACCGTGGTGTGCGTGGACGTGCCCGGCTGTGAGCACGCCGCGATCCTGGCCACGGCGGACGGCGGCACGGTCGTGTTCTTCTCGATGGCGACGAGCTTCCCGGCGGCCGCGCTCGGCGCCGAGGGGCTGGCCGCGGACGTGACGCTGCTGATCGGGAACGGTTATGTGCCCGGCCATGCGCGGATGGCGCTGGACCTGGTGCGCGCCACGCCGGGCCTGCGCCGGCTGTTCGACGCGCGCGTGCGGGCAGACTGAGTGTCATGAGCGAGCTCGCGAGCGAATCATCGGCTCAGCGCCGGCCACGGCGAAACCGCGGCGGCGCGGGGAATCCGGCATGAGCGTCCTCTACCGGGGCGGGACCGTCCACTCCGCCGCGGCCCCGCGGGCGACCGCGTTGCGGGTTTCCGGCGGCCGGATCACCTGGCTCGGCGACGGCGGGGACGCGCCGGCCGCGGACCGGGTGGTCGATCTGGACGGTGGTCTGGTCACGGCCGCGTTCGTGGACGCGCATGTGCACGCGACGTCGACCGGCCTGAACCTGTCCGGCCTGGACCTGACCGGTGTCCGGTCGGCTGGCGAGGTGCTCGCGGCGGTCGAGCGGGCGGCGCGGGACCTGCCGGCCGGCGGGGTGCTGCTCGGGCACGGCTGGGACGAGTCGGTCTGGGAGTCGCCGCGGTTGCCGTCCGCGCACGAGATCGGGGTCGCGGCCGGTGGGCGGCGCGTCTACCTGTCGCAGATCTCCGTGCACTCCGCGCTGGTGTCGTCCGCGCTGCTGGCGGCGGATCCGGCGGTGTCGGCCGCGGCCGGGTTCGACTCGTCCGGCTGGCTGCGCGTCGACGCCCACCACGTAGTCCGGGATCTGGCGCTGGCGTCGGTCACGCCGGAGCAGCGCCGGCGGGCGCAGCGGGTCGCGTTGCGGCACGCGGCGTCGCTGGGGATCGGTGCGGTGCACGAGTGCGGCGGCCCGCGGATCTCCAGCGAGGACGACTTCACCGACGTCCTCGCGGCCGGCGGCCCGGCGCACGGGCATCCGGAGGTGTTCGGTTACTGGGGTGAGCTGAGCGCGGCGGCCAAGGCACGGGACCTGGGCGCGGTCGGTGCCGGTGGTGACCTGTTCGCCGACGGTGCGCTCGGGTCCCGGACCGCGTTCCTTGCGCGGGCGTACGCGGACGAGCCCGGCAACCGCGGCCACGGCTATCTCACCGCGGAAGAGGTTCGCGATCACCTGCTCGACTGTCACACGCACGGTGTGCAGGGCGGCTTCCACGCGATCGGTGACGCCGCGATCGGTGCGGTCCTGGCCGGGATCGGCGAGGTCGCGGAGCGGATCGGCAACGAGGCGGTGCGCGCGGCACGGCACCGGATCGAGCACGCGGAGCTGCTCGACCGGACGCTGATCGCGCGCATGGTCGAGCACGGCGTGGTCGCGTCCGTCCAGCCGGCGTTCGACCGGCTGTGGGGCGGTGAGGGCCGGATGTACGCGGCCCGGCTCGGCGCCGCCCGCGCACTGACCGCGAACCCGCTGGCGGCGATGCTCAATGTGGGCGTGCCGCTGGCGTTCGGGTCGGATGCGCCGGTGACGCCGCTGGATCCGTGGGGTGCGGTCCGCGCCGCGGTCCGGCATCACACGCCGCACAGCAGGATGAGCGTGCGGGCCGCGTTCGCCGCGCACACCCGGGGTGGCTGGCGTGCGCTGCCCGGCGTGGTCGCGGGCGGTGCGGTCGAGCCGGGCGCGCCGGCGACGTTCGCGGTCTGGGACGGGGTCGCCGACCTGGCCGCGGCCGTGGCGGCGACGCCGGTGTGCCGGCGGACGGTGGTGCACGGGGACACGATCCACGAGGCCTGACGATCTGGAGGGTGCGATGGCCGGGAAACTCGATCTCGACCCGGAGCTGGTGGCCCGGGCGCGGGCGCTGGCGGCGGAGGCCGGGCGGCCGGTCGTCGACCTGGCCCGCACCCACACGACCGTGTCGGTGGAGCGGGCGATGCTGCGGCTGTTCGGCCTGACCGGCGCGGACGCGGACGGCACGCCGTGGGTGAACCGGCTCACCGACGAGGTGACCGCGCAGACCGGCCTGGCGCACGGCGTCGTCCTGCCCGTGCTGCACGCGCTGCGCCGGTTCCAGCCGCTGTCCGCGCCCGCGGCCGGTTTCGGTGGCGGGTTGCGGGTGGTGGCGGAGAAGGCGGCCTCGATCGACTTCACGTTCCCGGCCGGCCGGGACCTCGTCACCGCGCGGAACGCGGCCGGCCGGGTCGCCCGGCACGCGGTCAAGCGGCTCGACGCCGCGCGTGCGACCAGGGAGAAGCTGATCCGGCGGTACGGGGACGCGCCGCGCCGGCCGTGGATCTACCTGATCGTCGCGACCGGTGACATCCACGAGGACATCCCGCAGGCGGTCGCGGCGGCCCGGGCCGGCGCGGACGTGATCGCGGTGATCCGGTCGACCGGGCAGTCGCTGCTGGACTACGTGCCGGAGGGCGCTACCCGGGAGGGGTTCGCCGGCACGTATGCGACGCAGGAGAACTTCCGGCTGATGCGCGCGGCCCTGGACGGCGTGTCGAAGGATCTGGGCCGGTACGTGCGGTTGACGAACTACGCCAGCGGGCTGTGCATGCCGGAGATCGCCGCGCTGGCCGGTCTGGAACGGCTGGACATGATGCTCAACGACAGCATGTACGGGATCCTGTTCCGGGACATCAACCCGGTCCGGACGTTCGTCGACCAGCGGTTCTCCCGGCAGATCCACGCCCGCGCCGGGATCATCATTAACACCGGTGAGGACAACTACCTGACCACCGCGGACGCGGTCGACGAGGCGCACACGGTCACGGTGTCGCAGCTGCTCAACGAGTACTTCGCGCACGAGGCCGGGCTGGGCGACGCGCAGTTGGGGCTCGGGCACGCGTTCGAGATCGACCCGGACCTGCCGGACTCGCTGCGCCTGGAGACCGCGCATGCGCTGCTGGCGCGGGAGCTGTTCCCGGACGCGCCGCTGAAGTGGATGCCGCCGACGAAGCACATGACCGGTGACGTGTTCCGCGGGAACCTCCTCGACGGCATGTTCAACCTGGTCGGCGCGCTCACCGGGCAGGGCATCCTGCTGGTCGGGATGATGACGGAGGCGGTGGTGACGCCGTGGCTGTCCGACCGGGACACCGCGTTGCGCAACGTCCGCTACGTGTTGTCCGCGGCCGGGGACATGGCCGAGGATCTCGTGCCCGCGCCCGGCGGGTTCGTGCAGCGGCGCGCGCACACGGTGCTGGGCGAGGCGGTGACGCTGCTGGAACGGATCGTGGACGAGTCGCTGCTGACCGCGATCGGCCGCGGCACGTTCGGGATCATGAAACGGCCGCCGGACCGGGGGCGCGGCCTGTCCGGCGTCGCCGCGATATCGGACAGTTACCACAATCCGTTCGAAGGGCTGCTGCCATGAGCGAATCGTCGGCTCACCGTCGCCGGGGTCCGGCATGACGGCGCTGATCCGGCCCTACGGGGACACGACCGGGGACGGGATGGTGCAGACGTCGTTCACGCTGCCCGTACCCGCCGGGAAACGCGCCGAGGGTGCCGCGCTGCACCTCGCGGCCGCGATGGGGCTCGACCCGGCCATGCTCGTGCACGCCCGGCCGGTCGGTGACGGGCACACGTTCTTCGTCGTCTACGGCCGGGTCCGGCACCTCGTCGACCTCGACGCCGTGCGGGTGCCGGAACGCGACTATCCGCTGCTGTCCGCGGCCGCGGTCAACACCGCGGTCCGGCGGCGGCTGCGTCGCAAACTCGCGGTCGTCGGCGCCTGCATCGGCACGGACGCGCACACGGTCGGCATCGACGCGATCCTCAACCTCAAGGGCGTGGCGGGGGAGAAGGGCCTGGAGTACTACCGGGAGCTGGCCGTGACGAACCTGGGCGCGCAGGTGTCCGTGCCCGACCTGGTCGCGGCCGCCGCCGGCGCGGACGCGGTCCTGGTCTCCCAGGTCGTCACGCAGCGCGACGCGCACCTGCACAACGTGCGGGAGATGGCGGCCGCGTTCACGCGGGCGGGGCGGCGGCCGCTGCTGATCGTCGGCGGGCCGCGTTTCGACGAGACCATGGCCGCCGGCCTCGGCGTCGACCGGATCTTCGGGCGGGGCACGACACCGCGTGAGGTCGCGTCGTACCTCGTGCACCGGCTCGCGTCATGATCGGGCTGACCGTCTCCCACCGGCGGTACGTGGCGGGCGCGCACTACGGCGGCGGGCTCGTCGACGGCGCGTACGCGCTCGGCCTGTTCGGGGACGTCGCGACCGAGGTGTGCATCCGCACCGACGGCGACGAAGGCCTGTTCGCCGGGTACGCCGACGTGCGGTTCCTCGCCCCGGTCCGGGCCGGGGACGTGGTCGAGGCGACCGCGGTCGTGGTCGCGGCCGGCACCCGCTCCCGGCGTCTCGACCTGCGGCTGACCGTGCTCTGCCGGGCCCGGCGCGACCTGCGCGCGTCCGCCGCCGAGGTCCTCGACCCGCCGCTGCTCGCCGTCACCGCCACCGGCACGGTCGTCGTCCCGCCGCCGACCCCGTGATTCGGGGCGTCCCCGATGCCGCCGCAACGGCGCCGCCGGCCGGGGATCGGCACGCCGAGGCCGGTCAGGACGGCCGCCGAGCCGCACGTGGCCCCGGCGGCTCGGCGCACCCGGCGACGTCCGGAGGGGACGCCCGCACGGTCCCACGGAAGCGGGCGCGGACAGAAACGCAACCAAAGAGAAAGCAAACCCCGGTTGACGTGGAACCGACCTCAGCGCGTAAAGTTCTTGAGTCCATACGCGGGCAGACGACACCACGTTCGCTCCAGCCTCTTCGTCCGCTGGCCGACCAGGCCACGCAGGCGGGGGTCGGCGGGGCGGCGCGAACCGGGGCCGTCGCCGGCGGAACGAACGGCGAGGAACGCGCGGCCAGTAGACAACGGCCATACGGGGGCATCCAGCCGTCGTGAGGTCGGTCCGAAGGTCTCGTCACCTCGTCCGACGCGCCGGACCGCTCTGGGCCAGGGAGCAGCGGGGCGCGGCCGACCACGGCCGGGCCCCGCTTTCTCGTCCCCACCGACGATCGCGGGGCACGGACGGGAACCGGCCCGCCTCGTTGCGGCTCACCCGTGCGAACCATCCGGCGGTACCCTTGGTCGCCGCGACGACGAGACATGGGTGAGGCACGGGTGACTATGGTCGACACAGCCGGCGCGCCGGGCGAGACGCCCGCGACCGGCACCAGCCCCGCCACCCACCGGCCGGTGATCCGCCCGCTGTGGGCGTCGATCATCGCCGCCGCCGTCGCCGGGCTCGCGCTGCTGGTGTCGTTCCCGCCGTTCGGGCAGTGGTGGCTCGCACCCGCCGGCGCCGGGCTGCTCGCGGTCACGCTGCACGGGCGGCGGGTGCGGGCCGGGGCAGGGCTCGGGTTCATCGCCGGCCTGGTCATGTTCATGCCGATGATCAGCTGGACGAACATCCACGTCGGTAACCTGCCGTGGACGCTGCTGTCCGTCCTCGAAGCCGCGTACGTCGCGGCGATGGGCGCGGCGTACGCGTTCGCGGCACCGCTGACGGACCGGCGCCGCTGGCTGACCCCGCTGCTGACCGGCACGCTGTGGGTGGCGCAGGAGGCGGCCCGGTCCCGGACCCCGTTCGGCGGGTTCCCGTGGGGCAAGCTCGCGTTCGGGCAGGGCGAGGTGCCGCTGCTGCACTGGGCCGTCCTCGGCGGCGCACCCCTGGTCACGTTCATGGTCGCGGTCACCGGCGGCCTCCTCGCCACCGCCGCCCTCACCCTCCTGCGCCCCGCCGCCACCGCCGCGGACTCCCGCGACGCCGATGCCGCCGGCCGTTCCGCGGGCACCGCCGGGGCCGAGGGGGAGCGCGTCCGGCGGGCGCCGGCCGTACCCGCGAAGGTCTTCGTTCCTGCCGCCTGGGTCGCCGGTGCGGTCGTGGCGGCGCTCGCCGGTGCGCTGGTGCCGGTCGCGAAACCGGCCGGTGATCCGGTCACGGTCGCGTTCGTGCAGGGCAACGTGCCCCGGCTCGGCTTCGACTTCAACGCGCAACGGCTCGCCGTCCTCGACAATCACGTCCGGGGCACGCTCGACCTCGCCGCACGGGTCGCCGCCGGCCAGGAGAAGCGGCCGGCGCTGGTCGTGTGGCCGGAGAACGCCAGCGACGTCGACCCGCTCGACAGCCAGGTCGCGGCCGCGCAGATCTCCCGCGCCGCGAACGCGATCGGCGCACCGATCCTGGTCGGCGGCGTCACCGACGGCTCCACCGACCGGACCGTGCGCAACATCGGCGTGCTCTGGTGGCCGGCCGGCACGACCGGCGGCAAGGCCGGCGCCGACCTCGACCAGCTGTACATCAAACGGCACCCGGTCCCGTTCGCCGAGTACATCCCGCTACGGTCGATCGCGCGGATGGTGAGCAAGGAGGTCGACCGGGTCAGCCGCGACTTCGAACCCGGCGACCGGCCCGGCGTCATCGACAGCGGCGCCACCGTGATCGGCGACGTCATCTGCTTCGAGATCGCCTACGACGGCCTGGTCCGGGACGTCGTCACCGGGGGCGCGCAGATCCTCGCGGTGCAGACGAACAACGCCACGTTCAACACCGCCGAGGCCGAACAGCAGCTGGCCATGGTGCAGCTGCGCGCGGTCGAGCACGGCCGGGACGCGCTGATGGCCTCCACGGTCGGGGTGTCCGCGTTCGTCGGCGCGGACGGGCACGTGCAGGACCAGACCGTGTTCAACACGGTCGCGGTCGTCGTCCGGGACATGACCGAGAGCACCGAACTGACCGTCGCGACCCGCCTCGGGCACTGGCCGGAGCTGGCCCTGACCGTGCTCGGCCTGACATTGCTGGCCGGGGCCGCGGTCGTCCGGATCCGCCGGCGGCCGGTCCCGCACGGCGCCGCGGACGCGTAGGACGCTCACAGCAGGGGTCCAGGATTGCGTGGCATCCTGTCAAGGGCCACCACACGCAGGGAGAGACACAGCATGCAAGCCACCCCGGTGACCAGCCCGCGGCGCGGCCGCCTGCTCACCTGGGCGCCGCTCGGCCTCGCCGGGTTCGCGGTCGCCGAGATCGCCGTCTTCATCCTCGTCGCGCACCAGGTCGGATATCTCACCACGATCCTGGCCGGGCTGCTGCTGTCCGCGGTCGGCGGGCTCGTGCTGCGCCGCGAGGGCATCCGCGGCTGGCGCCGCTTCCGGGACGCGGCCCGCGGCGGCCGGCACCCCGGCAACGAGGGCGCCGACGGTGTCATCGGCATTCTCGCCGGGCTGCTGCTGTCCGTCCCGGGTTTCCTCACCGACCTCATCGGCCTGCTGCTGATCGTCCCGCCGATCCGGTCGCTGGCCCGCCGCGGACTCGTCCGGCGCGCCGAACGGCGCATGACGTCCGCGCAGGCCGGTGACCTGTTCGGCCCGCGCCGCGTCCGCCCCGCCAACGCCCACGCCCACGCCGACACCACGACCACGACCACCGGGGGTACGGCCGGGGGCGCGCCCGCGGCCGACGAGGTCATCGAGGGCGAGATCGTCTGATCCGTCCCCACGTCCTGCCGAGCCGGGGCACGGGTGCCGGCTTACTGACCTTCTCTGATGACGTGACCTACCCCTGGATCACCGGTAGGCCGGTGGCCTGGCGCCGGAAGGCCAGTAGTGCGGCCCCTACAGCGCTGCCGCACGGTCGGTAGCGGCCTCGAACGCGGCGGCAGCCCGGGCGGCTTCGTCCGCGCTCAACCGGGCAGCGAAAAGCCCTCCACCCGTGCGGGTGGAGGGCTTCTGTGTGGTGCGGGTCAGGCGACCTGGCCGCGGCGGGCCCGGACCTCCTGCAGACGCTCCTGGAGGATGTCCTCCAGCTCCGCGATGGAGCGGCGCTCCAGCAGCATGTCCCAGTGGGTGCGCGGGGGCTTGACCTTCTTCTGCTCCGGCTCGGTGCCGTCGACCAGGCGTGCGACGCTGCCGTCGAACTTGCACTCCCAGGTGATCGGGACCTCGGCGTCGACCGCGAACGGCACCTCGAAGCGGTGGCCCTTCGCGCACAGGTACTCGCGCGTCTGCCGGGGCGCCAGCTCCGTGTTGCGGTCGGACTCGTAGCTGACTGCGCCCAGACGGCTGCCGCGCAACATGCGCTCGCCCATGAAGCTTCCCCTCGCTCGGTGCTGATCTTGCTTGGTATCACAAGGTATCGATGACGCGCCACCCGTGCCCAGGGTGTGCAACGATCCGGCCGCGCCGACGATTCCCCCGGTTGCCACCGAGGGTGTGGATCGGCCGTTGTGTCGGTGGTGTTAACAGTATTCAGGGTAACCGGCCGGTAGACGGTTCGTCGATCTAGGGCAAACCGCCCGGTCAGGCACTTGCGGACATGACTACCCCGAATCGGACCCGCCAAGCCCCGGCCGCGAGCCCAGGTTCGCCAGCGCGGACGCTAGGTTCGACACCTGGCCGGCCAGCTGACCGGCCTGCGCCACCGCGGCGTCACGCTCCGCACGCACCGCGGTGAGCTGCTCGTTCAGGCGCACGATCTCCGCGTCCCGGGCCGCGACCGTGCCGGCCAGCGCGCGAGCGGCGTCGAGGTCGGTGGTGAGTTGCGCCACCCGGGCGGACTCGGCGGCCAGTTCCGCGCGGACACGTACCGTGACGGCCTCTTGATCTTTGGTCTTCCGGGTCTCGGCGGCGGTGTCCCGGCGGGCCCGCGCGGTCTCCTCGCGGGAGGTGGCCAGGTCGCCGTGCGCGGCCGCGAGCGCGGTCACCGACTCCCGCAGCTCCGCCTTCACCGCGGTGAGCGCGTCGGTGGCCCGGGACAGCTCCACGGTCAGCGCGGACCGCGCCGCCCTCGTCGTCTCCAGGTCCCGGGACAGCTCGTCCTGGTAGCGGCGCTCCGCCTCCAGCTCACGGCGCAGCGCGGTCACCTCGGCACGCGCGGTGTCCCGGTCGTCGGCGGCCTGCCGGCGCAACGCCTCCGCACCCGTCGCGGCCTGCTCCGCCGCGACCCGCGCCGCCGTCGCCTCACGCGCGGCGGACTCGGCCGCGGCCGCCCGCGCCGCCGACGCCTCCGCGCGCCGCCCGGACTCCGCGGCCTGCTCCTGCGCGGCCGCGGCCGCATGCCCGGCCAGGGTCGCGGCGGACCGGGCCGCGTCCGCGTCCTCGCGGGCCTCGTCCCGGGCCGAGTGCGCGGCCGCGATCTGCGCCGCCGTCTCCGCGCGGACCTCGGCCAGCTGCCGCTCCACCCCGGCCGGGGACAGCTCGGCGTGCAGCGCGTCGCTGAGCGTCTCCACCAGCTGATCGAGGCGGTCGACCGTCTCCCACGTGCGGGCCACCTGCCCGGCCAGGCCCGGTGCGGCCCGCTGCCGCATCCGCGACGCCCGCGAGGCCCGCTGGCACTCGCCGTCGTTGTCCCGGCAGTAGCGGAACGGGCGTCCCGCGCTCGCCTTCTGCGGCACCGGCCGGCCACAGTGCGCACACGGACGCGTCGTCTCTTCCGCCTGCGTCTCCATCGCGGCCGGAGTCTAGCGGCAGAGTGTCACACCCCCGTGGGAGGCTCACCGGGAATCGCGCTTGACCTGTAGCCCGCATGAGGTTCTACGGTCGACCGATCGCCTTTCCTTGGGGGGAACACATGAGCGAGCTGACAGCTCGGCACCGCAGGATCGAGGGGGCACCGGCGTCATGAGCATGGAGATGACCGCGTGGAACTCGCTCTACCACGCGATGAACGCCCAACAGGGCCAACGGCCGTTCAGCAAGGCCACGCTGCGGCGCATCCTCGCGTTCGCCCGCCCGCACCGGCGCCGGCTCACCGCGTTCCTCGCGGTCGGCGTGCTCACCGCGCTGCTCGCGGTCGCCGCGCCGGTCCTCGCCGGCCGGGTCGTCAACGCGATCGTCGACGGCGCACCGTTCGACACCGTCGCAGTCCTCGCGCTGCTCATCGGCGCGATCGCGCTCGCCGAGGCCGGCCTCGGCCTGGTCAACCGGTGGCTGTCGGCCGGCATCGGCGAAGGGCTCATCCTCGACCTGCGCACCGCCGTGTTCGACCACGTGCAACGCCAGCCGGTCGCGTTCTTCACCCGCACCCGCACCGGCGCGCTCGTCAGCCGGCTCAACAACGACGTCATCGGCGCGCAACGCGCGTTCAGTGACACGCTGTCCGGTGTCGTCGGCAACACCGTCACGCTGCTGCTCACGCTGGTCGTCATGGTCGGCATCTCGTGGCAGATCACGCTGCTGGCGCTGGTGCTGCTGCCGGTGTTCGTGTTCCCGGCCCGGCGGATGGGCGGCCGGATCGCCCGCCTCGAACGCGAGGCCGCCGCGCACAACTCCGCGATGAGCACCCAGATGACCGAGCGGTTCTCCGCACCCGGCGCCACCCTGATCAAACTGTTCGGCCGGCCGGCCACCGAGAGCGCCGAGTTCGCCGCCCGGGCCCGCCGGGTCCGCGACATCGGCGTGCGCACCGCCATGGTCCAGTGGGTGTTCATCACCGCGCTGACGCTGGTGTCCACGCTCGCGCTCGCGGTCGTCTACGGCGTCGGCGGGTTCTACTCGCTGCGCGGCCAGCTCGACGCCGGCGCGGTCGTCTCCATGGCCCTGCTGATCACCCGGCTGTACGCGCCGTTGACCGCGCTCGCGTCCGCCCGGGTCGAGGTGATGAGCGCGCTGGTCAGCTTCGACCGGGTCTTCGAGATCCTCGACCTGCGGCCGCTCATCGAGGAGCGCGCGGAGACCACGCCGGTGCCGGACGGGCCGCTGTCCGTCGAGTTCGACAGGGTCCGCTTCGCCTACCCGTCCGCGGACAAGGTGTCCCTGGCCTCGCTGGAGGAGGTCGCGGTCCTCGACAGCCGCGGCGGGACCGAGGTCCTGCACGAGGTGTCGTTCACCGCCACGGCCGGCCAGATGATCGCGCTCGTCGGGTCGTCCGGCGCCGGGAAGTCCACCATCGCGCAGCTGCTGCCCCGGCTCTACGACGTCGACTCCGGCGCGGTCCGGATCGGCGGCGTCGACGTGCGCGACCTCGCCTTCGCCGACCTGCGCGACACGCTCGGGCTGGTCACCCAGGACGGGCACCTGTTCCACGAGTCCGTCCGGGCGAACCTGCTGCTGGCCCGGCCCGACGCGGCCGAGGACGAGCTGTGGGACGTGCTGCGCCGCGCCCGCCTCGACGCCCTCGTCACGTCCCTTCCCGACGGGCTCGACACGATCGTCGGTGAACGCGGCTACCGGCTGTCCGGCGGCGAACGGCAACGGCTCACCATCGCCCGGCTGCTGCTGGCCCGGCCCCGCGTCGTCGTCCTCGACGAGGCCACCGCCCACCTGGACAACACCTCCGAGGCCGCCGTGCAGGCCGCGCTCGGCGAGGCCCTCGCGGGCCGGACCGCGGTCGTCATCGCGCACCGGCTGTCGACGGTCCGCGCCGCCGACCAGATCCTCGTCGTCGAGGCGGGGAACATCGTCGAACGCGGCCGGCACGAGGAACTGCTCGCCACCGGCGGGCGGTACGCGGAGCTGTACCGGACCCAGTTCGCCGCCGGTGACACGCCGGAGGTGGCCGCCGTCCCCGCGTGACCAGGGTGGTCAGCGTCACGTTATCTGCCCTTACCGGTGCGTATGCGCGACAGTATGTGCGCGGTCTGCCACTCTCGGGCAGACCCGACGTACCTGGTGGAGGCGGACGTGAGCGACGTGACGGCACCCGAGACCACGCGGACCCCCGCACAGGCTTTGGACGACCTGATCGCCGGCAACGAGCGCTTCGTCGCCGGCGTCAGCGTCCACCCGAACCAGGACGCGGCCCGCCGCGCCACCCTGGTCGACGCGCAGGCACCCAAGGCCGTGCTGTTCGGCTGCTCCGACTCCCGCCTCGCCGCCGAGATCATCTTCGACCAGGGGCTCGGTGACCTGTTCGTCGTCCGCACCGCCGGGCACGTCGTCGGCCGCGAGGTCCTCGGCAGCATCGAGTACGCGGTGTCCGTCCTGCGCACCCCACTGATCATCGTGCTCGGCCACAACTCGTGCGGCGCGGTCCAGGCCGCGCGGGAGGCCGACGCGACCGGCACCTACCCGACCGGGCACCTGCGCGCGGTCGTCGACGCGCTCGTCCCCAGCGTCGAACTGTCCGCCGCCCGCGGCGTCACCGACGTCGACGGAATAGTGGACGTGCACATCCAGAGCACCGTCGACCAGCTCCGCGCGAACTCCGCCACGCTCGCGGCCGCGGTCTACGCCGGCACCTGCGCGATCGTCGGCATGTCCTACCAGCTCGACGCCGGCCGCGCCCGGATGGTCACCCCCGACCCGCGCTGACGCCGGTCCCGGCCGCCCGCGCCGAAACTGTCGGGGGCCACCCCTATCCTGCGTTCCGTTCACATCGGACTCGCTGGATGAGGCGGACCCATGAGCTCTACCGCACCCGCACCCCGGCCGGACATCCCGCTCCCGGGCATGTGGTCGTCGCCGCTGCCACGCCGCGGCGACGGCACCGGCTTCACGCCACCGGACCCGGACGCGCCGGGCGCCCTGGCCGCGCTCCACGCCGAGCACCCCGGGCGGCGCACGGAGTGCCTGGCGATCGCCGGCACCGACCCGGAGCTGGCCGCGGCCGACCCGGACAGCCCGCTCGGCGCGGCCGTCACCGCGCACATCCAGCACGAGGCCGGCGACCACCGGTTCAGCGCCCAGCTGCTCGCCGTCCTCGCCGACGCGTGGCTGGCCGCGCACGGGCCGGTCTTCGCGGCCGAGGCCGCCGCCGCGCTGTTCGGCCTGCGCGACGTCTTCGACCACCGCACCCCGCAGGGCGCACCCGCCGCGGTCGCCTGGCGCGACGAGCACGGGCTGGCCGACCGGTATGCGTTGCAGCTGCGCCTGGCCACGCTGTACCGGGTCCGGGAGGCGCTCGCGGTCGCCCCCGCGGAGGCGTACGACGAGGCGACCACCGTGCTGGCCGGCATGCTGGACCGGTCCGTGCAGGTGCGGGTCGCGGCCACGCTCATGCACCCCGGCGAACCGGACTGGGCCGCGCCCGTCATCGACCAGCAGACGACCGCGGTCTACCCCGACCACACGCTCGGCGCGCTGCTCGCCGCCTGCCCCGGGGGCGTCGACCGGCTCGCCGACCTGAAGATCAACCTGCGGGCGTACCTGCTGGATCCCGGGCGGCGGCTGCTGCCGACGATCATCGCCCGGGGCGGCGCACCCGAGATCATCACGCGGCTGCGGGACACCGACGCCCCCGCGTTCCTCGTGCTGCTGGCCTACCTGCCCGACGACGCCGCGTTCGTCGCGCTGCGCAACCGGGCCGCCGAGCGCGAGCTGCGCGAACCACTGCGCCTCGCCGCCGACCTGCGCCCGGAACGCGCGGTCCGGCTGTTCGCCGAGGGCGCCGGGCGACGGCTCGGCGAGGACCTGCTGCGCTGGCACGTCACCCTGCACCCGGACGCGGCCGCGGCCGTCGCACCCACGCTGACCGGCGACGCCGCCACCCGCGTCACCGCGCTCCTGGACGAGATCGGCACCCGCACCGACGCCACGACCGTCCCCGATCTGACCGGCGACCTGCCGGACAAGCCACCGGTCATCCCGGACTGGATGCACGACGGCGTCCTCCCGCCACTGCTGCGCGACGGCGCCGGCGCGCTCCCGGACGCGCACGTGCCCGCGCTGCTGACCGCGTGCGCGCTCGGCCGGACCGCCGAGGTCGCCGCCGCGTTCGACCCCGCCGACTTCACCCGGTACGCGTGGGACGTGTTCTTCCGCTGGTACTACCTCGGCGGCACCGCCAAGGAGAACTGGACGCTCGGCATGCTCGCCGCGCTCGGCGACGACGACACGATCCGGCGGCTCACCCCGACGATCCTCGCCTGGCCCGGCGAGGCCGGGCACGCCCGCGCGGTCGCCGGACTCGACGTCCTCGCCACGATCGGAACCGAGACCGCGCTGATGGCGCTCAACCGGATCGCGCAACGCTCGACGTTCAAGGGGCTGAAGAACGCGGCCCGGCAGAAGATGGACGCCGTCGCCGCCGGGCTCGGCCTCGACGGCGACCAGCTCGCCGACCGGCTCGTCCCCGACGTCGGGCTCGACCCGGCCGGACGACTCGCCCTCGACTACGGGCCGCGCACGTTCACGGTCGGGTTCGACGAGACCCTCACGCCGTACGTGACGGACGCGGCCGGGAAACGCCTCAAGGCGCTGCCGAAACCCGGGGCCAAGGACGATCCGGTCGCCGCACCGGCCGCGCAGAAACGGTTCACGGAGCTGAAGAAGGAGGTCCGGGGCATCGCCGGGGACCTCGTCGCCCGCCTCGAACGCGACATGATCAACGAACGGCGGATCAGCGGGGCGGAACTGAGGGCGCACTACGTCACGCATCCGCTCGTCCGGCACCTCGCCGGGCGGCTGGTCTGGGGCGTCTACGAGGACGGGCGGCTCACCGGCGCGATCCGCATCGCGGAGGACGGGTCCATCGCGGGCGCGGCCGACGAGACCGTCACGCTCGACGACGACGCCCGGGTCGGGGTCGCGCACCCGATCCACCTGGACGAGAAGCTCGCGGCCGGGTTCGGGGAGGTGTTCGCCGACTACGAGATCCTGCAGCCGTTCCCGCAACTGGCCCGCGAGGTGTACCGGCTCACCGACGCCGAGGCCGGCGGGCGCGCGCTTGCCCGGATGGCCGGGCGCGGCGCACCCGACGGGCGGCTGATCGCGCTGGAGAGACGCGGCTGGCTGCGCGACGCCCCGCAGGACGCCGGGATCATCAACGCGATCGGGCGGGCACTGCCCGGCGGCGGGCAGATCAGCGCGGAACTCGACCCGGGCATGTCGTACTACGAGCCGGGCGGGCACCAGACGCTGCGCCGCGTCGAGCTGTACGGGCCGGTCGCGCGGCTCGGCGAGCTGAACCCGCTGCTGGTCTCCGAGGTGATCCGCGACCTGACGATCGCCACCGCGGACGGGTGACCACCACACACCACCGAGCCGGGGACCGTGGGCGTCTCTCCCGTGCCGAAGCGCGCGGGACGCGCGTACCCCCGTTGATCTTTTAAAGGGTTTATTGTCAGACCGACGGTCGGTTTGGGATAAGGGGAGGGCATGGCGCGGACGGTGGATCCGGTGGCGCACTCGGAGCGCCGCGAGGCGTACCTGGACGCGGCCCAGCGGATCATCCAGACCAAGGGCTACGAGGCGCTGAGCATCCAGGAGGTGCTGGACGCGACCGGCACCTCGAAGGGCGCGTTCTACCACTACTTCGGTGGCAAGGCCGCGCTGCTCGACGCGATCGTGGCCCGCATGGTCGACACCGCCGCCGCCCGGCTCGCACCCGCCGGCGGCACCGCGCTGGACCGGCTCGACGGCGTGTTCGCCGGGCTCGCCACCTTCAAGGCCGGGCAGAAGGACCTGATCGTCGCCATGGTCCGGGTCTGGATGTCGGACGAGAACGCGGTCATGCGCGAGCACTTCCGGCGCCGCGCGATCACCGCGCTCACCCCACCGCTGGCCGACATCATCCGGCAGGGCGCGGACGAGGGCGTGTTCGCCGTGACCGACCCGGAGTCGACCGCCGGCGTGTTCGCGGCCATGGTCCTCGGCGCCAACGAGGCCGCGACCGCGCTGATCGGCCGGCACGCCACCTATGAGCTGGTCATCGACCGGCTCGGCGCGTTCGGGGAGGCGTTCGAGCGGGTGCTCGGCACCGCACCCGGAGCACTGCGATTCGACCGGCGGCTCGACACCGTCCGGGAATGGTTCGACGCGATCGCCTGACCTCGGGAGAAGGCAAAAATGATCATCGAAACGGAAGGGCTCGGCAAACGGTACGGACGCCGCCGCGGCATCGACGACGTCACGCTCGGCATCGGCCAGGGGGAGATCTTCGGGTTCCTCGGGCCGAACGGCGCCGGCAAGACCACCACCATCCGCACCCTCCTCGGCCACCTGCGCCCCACCGCCGGGCGGGCCCGGATCTTCGGCCTCGACGTCACCACCGGGCAGGTCGCGATCCACCGGCGGCTGGGCTACCTGCCCGGCGAGTTCGGCCTCTACGACAAGCTCACCGGCGCGCAGACCGCGGACTACTTCGGCCGGCTCCACGGCGGCGTCGACCGTGCCTACCGCGACCGGCTGATGGAACGGCTCGGCGTCGACCCGGGGCGCCGGTTCCGGGAACTGTCCAAGGGCAACAAGCAGAAGATCGGCCTGGTCGTCGCGTTCCAGCACCGGCCCGACCTGCTCATCCTGGACGAGCCCACGTCCGGGCTGGACCCGCTCGTGCAGCAGGAGTTCCACACGCTGATCCGCGAGGCCCGCGAGGAGGGCCGCACCGTGTTCCTGTCCAGCCACGTGCTGTCCGAGGTCGAGGCCGCCTGTGACCGCGTCGCGCTGATCCGCGACGGGCGGATCGTGCGCACCGGCAGCGTCGAGTCGCTGCGCGACCTCGCCCACCACCAGGTGCTGCTGCGCTTCGCCGAGGACGTGCCGGTCGCCGCGTTCGCGGGCCTGCCCGGCGTCTCCGACGTGCAGGTCACCGACCACACGCTGCGGATGCGGGTCAGCGGGCCGATGACACCCGTGATCCGCGCGGCCGCCGCCTACGAACTGCTCGACTTCGAGTCCCGGGAACCGGGGCTGGAGGAGACGTTCCTGCGCGCGTACCAGGCGGCGTCATGACCATCGTCTGGATGCGGGCCCTCACCGACGCCCGGCGCGGGCTGATCACGCTGCTGATCCTGCTCGGCGGGCTGGTCTTCGCGGTCCTCGGCGGCGTCGCGTCCGCCTACCCGACCGCGGAGGCACGCACGGAGATCGCCGCGATCGCGTCGTCGCTCGGCGTCGCCTCCACCGGGCTCACCGGGCCCGCGGTCGACGTCGGCACCATGGGCGGCTACGTGCAGTGGAAGTACGGCACGATCCTCGTCATGATCGCCGGGATCTGGGCGATCCTGGCCCTGACCCGCGGCCTCACCGGCCGGCACCTCGACCTGCTCGCCGCCACCCCGGTCTCCCGCCGCCGCCTCGCGCTCGCCACGATCGGCGCGCTGCTGACCGTGCTCACCATCGCCTGCGCGGTCGCCACCGCCGGCGCCTGGGCCGGCGGGCAGGCGTTCGCGCGGCTGCCCGGCGACGCCGTGCCGTTCGCGGACGCGGCCGGGCTCGGCGCCTGGCTGTGGGTGATGGCGGTCGCGTTCGGCGGGCTCGCGTTCGCGGCCGCCCAATGGCTCGGCCGCGGCGCCGCCGCCTGGATCTCCGGCGTCGCCCTGGTCGGCGGGCTCGTCGCGGTCGGCTACCGCAGCGTCAGCCCGGCACTGGAGGCGATCGCACCGTTCACGCCCTGGGACTGGACCTACGATCATCTGCCGCTCGCCGGGCGCCTCGACTGGGCGTCGCTGATCTGGCCGCTGCTGACCGGCGTGCTCCTGCTCGGCGCGGGCGTGGAGACGTTCGCCCGGCGGGACCTCGGCGCGGTGTTCTCGCCGCCCCGCATCAGCCTGCCCGCGTTCGGCCTGCACGGCGTCACCGGGCGGGTCTTCGCGGACCGGCTGCCGGTCGCGCTCGGCTGGGGGAGCGGGCTGGCCGTGCTCGGCTTCGTGCTCGCCGCGTCCACCGGCACCATGGCCGAGCAGTTCGCCGCGTCACCCGGACTCACCGAGTCGTTCGGCGCGATCTTCCCGGACTTCGACGTCAGCAGCCCCGGCGGGTTCCTGCAACTGGTCATGCAACTGCTGTTCGTGCTCGCCGGGTTCGCCGCCGTCAACCTGCTCGGCGGCTGGGGCGCGGACGAGGACACCGGCCGGATGGAGATGCTGCTGGCCACGCCGGTCACCCGCGCCGGCCTGATCCTGCGCGGCGGCCTCGGCCTGCTCGGCGCGGTCGCGGTCGTCACCGCGCTCGCCGCCGCCGGCGTCGCGGCCGGCGCGTTCGCCTCCGGCAACGCGGAGATCCTCCAGCCCGCCGCGGGTACGGGTGTGCTCGGCCTCTTCGCGGTCGCGGTCATCGGCGTCGGCGTCGCCGCGGGCGGGCTCGCCCGGATGTCCGCGGCCGGGACCGTCGCCGGCATCGCCGTCGTGATCACCTACCTGATCGACCTGGTCGCGCCCGCGCTGAAGATGCCGGCCTGGGTGCACGAGTTCGCGCTCACCGCGCACCTCGGCCGGCCGATGGCCGGCGACTGGGACCTCACCGGCGTGACCGCCTGCCTCGTCCTCGCCGCCGGCGGCCTGCTCGTCGGCGCGGCCGGCCTCACCCGCCGCGACCTGCGCCACTGACGCACGATCGGGGCGTCTCCAGCGTCGGAGCGCCCCGATCCCGCACCCGCCGGCCGGTTGGCGCAGCGTGATGGGCGCGCTCTCGGCCGTACCCCCTTGGTCATGGTTTGCGGGATTTTGGGAGGGGTCCACGGACTGAGCCGGTGAGCCTGACATCATCGGTAATCGGGTAGTCTTGGCGGCCGGGCCGAGAGGCGCTGCGACGGGGCCCGTCCCCGCCACGCTCGACCTGGATCGATCGGCTCGTGATCGACATGTCAAGGGCGCCTCCGAGACAGACTTCGGAGGGGGTCGACAGTGAGTGACACCACGCGCATCGACGCATTGAAGCAACTGCTGAGCGAGCGGATCGTGGTCCTCGACGGCGCCTGGGGCACCATGCTGCAGAACGCCAAGCTCGCCCCCGAGGACTACAGCGGGCCGATGATCCCGGCCGACCACCCCAAGGACGTCGTCGGCGACCCGGACCTGCTCATCCTCACCCGCCCCGACCTCATCCTCGACGTCCACCGGCAATACCTGGCCGCGGGCGCGGACATCACCACCACGAACACGTTCACCGCGACCGGCATCGGGCAGGCCGACTACGGCCTGGAGCACCTGGTCCGGGACATGAACGTGCAGGCCGCGCGGCTCGCCCGGCAGGCCGCGGACGAGGCCGGCGGCAAGTGGGTCGCCGGAAGCGTCGGCCCGCTCAACGTGACGCTGTCGCTGTCACCGCGCGTCGACGACCCCGCCTACCGCGCGGTCACGTTCGACCAGGTCAAGGCGACCTACATGGAGCAGATGTCGGCCCTGGTCGAGGGCGGCGTCGACATCTTCCTGATCGAGACCGTCTTCGACACGCTCAACCTCAAGGCCGCGATCTCCGCCGCCCGCGAGGTCGCGCCGCAGATCCCGATCTGGCTCTCCGTCACCATCGTCGACCTGTCCGGGCGCACGCTGTCCGGGCAGACCGTCGAGGCGTTCTGGCGGTCCGTCGAGCGCGCCGAGCCCCTGGCCGTCGGCGTGAACTGCTCGCTCGGCGCGGCCGAGATGCGGCCGCACGTCGCGGAGCTGGCCAAGCTCGCCAACGTGTACGTGTCGTCGCACCCGAACGCGGGCCTGCCGAACGCGTTCGGCGGCTACGACCAGACGCCGGAGCAGACCAGCGCGCTGGTCGGCGAGTTCGCCCAGTCCGGGTTCGTCAACATCGTCGGAGGCTGCTGCGGCACCTCGCCGGCGCACATCGCCAAGATCGCCGAGGCCGTGCGCGGCGTCCCGCCCCGGGTGATCAACCCGCCCGCACCGACCACCCGGTTCTCCGGGCTGGAGCCGTTCGCGATCGGGCCGGACACCGGCTTCGTCATGATCGGTGAGCGGACCAACGTCACCGGGTCGGCGAAGTTCCGGCGGCTGATCGAGGCCGAGGACTACCAGGCCGCGGTCGACGTGGCCCTGGAGCAGGTGCGCGGCGGCGCGAACCTGCTCGACGTGAACATGGACGCGGACCTGCTCGACAGCGAGAAGGCCATGACCACGTTCCTCAACCTGATCGCGACCGAGCCGGAGGTCGCCCGGATCCCGGTCATGATCGACAGCTCGAAGTTCTCCGTGCTCGAAGCGGGCATGAAGTGCGTGCAGGGCAAGGGCGTCGTCAACTCGATCTCGCTCAAGGAAGGGCCGGCGGCGTTCCTCGAGCAGGCTCGTGTGATCAAGTCCTATGGGCTCGGCGCGGTCGTCATGGCGTTCGACGAGCAGGGGCAAGCCGATACGACGGCGCGCAAAGTCGACATCTGCGGGCGGGCCTACGACCTGCTGGTGCAGGAAGCCGGATTCGCGCCGGACGACATCATCTTCGACCCGAACGTGCTCGCGGTCGCGACCGGCATCTCGGAACACAACGGATATGCGAAGGCGTTCCTCGACGCGCTGCCGCTGATCAAGCAGCGGTGCCCGGGCGCGCGCACCTCCGGCGGCATCTCCAACCTGTCGTTCGCGTTCCGCGGCAACGACGTGGTCCGCGAGGCCATGCACTCCGCGTTCCTGCTGCACGCCGTCCGCGCCGGCCTGGACATGGGCATCGTCAACGCCGGTCAGCTCGCCGTCTACGCCGACATCCCCGCCGACCTGCTCGAACTCGTCGAAGACGTGATCTTCGACCGGCGGCCGGACGCCACCGACCGGCTCGTGACGTTCGCGTCCACGGTCACCGGCTCCGGCACCAAGCGCGAGATCGACCTGTCCTGGCGCGAGGGCACCGTCTCCGAGCGCCTGTCCTACGCGCTCGTCCACGGCATCGTCGACTTCGTCGAGGCGGACACCGAGGAGGCCCGGCAGCAACTGCCCCGGCCGCTCGACGTGATCGAAGGCCCGCTGATGGACGGCATGAAGGTCGTCGGCGACCTGTTCGGCGCCGGCAAGATGTTCCTGCCCCAGGTCGTCAAGAGCGCGCGCGTGATGAAACGCTCCGTGGCCTACCTGGAGCCGTACATGGAGAAGGAGAAGGCCGCCGGGCGCGGGCAGGGCAAGGTCGTGCTCGCCACCGTCAAGGGCGACGTGCACGACATCGGCAAGAACATCGTCGGCGTCGTCCTCGGCTGCAACAACTACGAGGTCATCGACCTCGGCGTGATGGTGCCGACCGCCAAGATCCTGGAGACCGCGCTGGCCGAGGGCGCGGACGCGATCGGCCTGTCCGGGCTGATCACGCCGTCGCTGGACGAGATGGTCGCGGTCGGCGAGGAGATGCAGAAGCGCGGCATGACGCTGCCGCTGCTGATCGGCGGCGCCACCACCTCCAAGCAGCACACCGCGGTCCGGATCGCGCCCGCCTACACCGGCGACACCGTGCACGTGCTCGACGCGTCCCGGGTCGTCGGCGTCGTCTCCGACCTGCTCGACGCGAACCGCAAGGTCACGCTGCGGACCGCGAACCTGGCCGAGCAGGAACGGCTGCGGATCGCGCACGAGAACCGGCGCTCCCAGCCGCTGCTGACGCTCGCCGCCGCCCGGGAGAACCGGGAGCGGGTGTCGTTCGACGAGATCCCGGTGCCCGCGTTCACCGGGCTGCGCCGGGTCGAGCCGTCCATCGCCGCGCTGCGCGAGATGATCGACTGGCAGTTCCTGTTCCTGGCCTGGGAACTGAAGGGCAAGTACCCGGCGATCCTGGACCAGCCGGTCGCGCGCGAGCTCTTCGACGACGCCAACGCGATGCTGGACCAGATCATCGCCGAGGGTACGCTCCGGGCCACCGGCGCGTACGCGATCTGGCCCGCGCACGCGGACGGCGACGACATCGTGCTCCCGGACGCGGGCGTGACGTTCCCGATGCTGCGTCAGCAGACGCAGAAGCCGGACGGGCGGGCGAACCGGTGCCTGGCCGACTACGTCGCGCCGGCCGGCGCCGGCGATCACCTGGGCGGGTTCGCGGTCGCGATCCACGGGGCCGAGGCACTGGCCGGGCGGTACGAGGCCGAGCAGGACGACTACAAGTCGATCATGGTTAAGGCGGTCGCGGACCGGCTCGCCGAGGCGTTCGCGGAGTACCTGCACCTGCAGGTGCGCCGCGAGTGGTTCGAGCCGGACGCACAGCCGGAACTGGCCGACCTGCACGCGGAGCGGTTCCGGGGCATCCGGCCCGCGCTCGGCTACCCGGCCAGCCCCGACCACAGCGAGAAGCACGAGCTGTTCGACCTGATCGACGCGCAGTCGATCGGGATCGGGCTGACCGAGTCGTTCGCGATGACACCGGCCGCCGCGGTCTCCGGCCTGATCTTCGCCCACCCGGAGTCCCACTACTTCACGGTCGGCCGCCTCGGCCGAGACCAGGTCGAGGACTACGCCCGCCGCCGCGGCATGCCTCTCGACGAGGTCGAGAAGTGGCTGCGCCCGAACCTGGCGTACTGACCCGTTTCGCCGTGACCTGGATCAGTCACTGATCCAGGTCACGGCATCGCCACCGGCGTCGTAGCCGACCACGCCGGTGATGTGCTCCCAGCCCACGCCGTCACCCGCGGGCAGCCACACCGCATACGCGCCGATCGAGTCGCTCATAGCCGTGACCGCGCCGGTCGCGGCGTGGCCGGCCATCGTCACCGTCACCTCCGCGATCTTCCCGCGCACCGTGCCGATCAGCAACGCCCGATCGCGCGCGTAGTCGTGGATCGGCAACTGAGGCACCGGCTTCGTGCCGAGCGCCGGCGGGCCTGGCTCGGCCAGGTCACCGAGGCCGAGACACTGTCCACCGTGGTCGTGGAACTCCGGATCGATCGCGCGGACGCAGAAACCGGAGTCGTCCTTCAGCCAGGCCTCCACGGTCCAGCCGGGCAGCGTGCGGTCCAGGACCATCGCGCCGGGCTGCGCGGACGCGGTGGCGCGAGGCGGGTTCGTGCCGAACGTGCCGGTGCAGGCGGTGCAGGTCAGGAGAAGCAGGGCGAGGGTGGGTGGCACGCGCGTGCGCATGACGGCATTATGCTCGTCGGCCATGCATGATCGTGTCCTCGACGCCTTCGCCGCGGAGTCCTCGGCGCTGTCCGCCGCCCTGTCCGGCGTACCCGCGAAGGCCTTTGATCTGCCGTCGCCGTGTCCTCCGTGGACGGTGGCGGGGCTGCTCGGGCACGTCATCGTGACCGTCGGCCGGACCCCGGGGATGATCGCCGGGCCGGTACCGGCGGCCGCCACGGTCGACGCGGCCGGCTACTACCGGCCGGACGAGCGGTTCTCGCCGACGGCGAACGCCGACCGGATCGCGGCCGGTGCCGACCGTGCGGCGCTGCCGGGCACGTCGCTGGTCACGGAGTTCAGGACCATCAGCGGGTACGTGGTGGAGCGCTGCCGCCGGGAGCCGGCCGGACGGGTCGTGCGCACCCGGCACGGTGACGACATGCTGCTCACCGACTTCATGCTGACCCGCGTGGTCGAGGTGGCCGTGCACGGTCTCGACCTCGCGGCCGCGCTCGGCCGTGACCCCTGGACCACACCGGCCGCCGTGGACGCGGTGAGCGCGCTGCTGCTCGGCGACGCGCCGGTGCCGCTCGGCTGGGACCGGCTCACGTTCGTCCGCAAGGCGACCGGACGGGAGCCGATGACGGGGGAGGAGCGGGCGGCGATCTCCCGTAACGAGATCCGCTGGCTCGCTCTCGGCTGACGGAGTCGCTTGGCACTTCGTGCGGTATTCGCCAAAACGTCACCCAGCTGCGTAGACACCGCGTGTATAAAGCCGGTGTAGAGTGGCGGGCATGTCGGTGGGATTCGCTCTGCTGGGGCTGCTCGAAGCGGGGCCCGCGCACGGTTACGACCTGAAGCGCACCTATGACGAGCGGTTCGGGGCCGGGCGCGCGCCGCTGCACTACGGTCAGGTCTACTCCACGCTCGCGCGGCTGCTCAAGCACGGCCTGGTCGAGGTCGAGTCCGAGCCGGGCGACGGACCCGACCGCAAGCGTTACGCGATCACCGACGCCGGCATCACCGACGTGACGGAGTGGCTCGGCCGCCCCGAGAAACCCGAGCCCTACCTGCAGTCCACGCTCTTCACCAAGATCGTGCTCGCGCTGATGACCGGCCGGAACGCCAACGATCTGCTGGACACGCAGCGGCACGAGCACCTGCGCCTGATGCGCGAGCTGACCCAGCGCAAGATGAACGGCGACCTCGCCGACGCGCTGATCTGCGACCACGCGCTGTTCCACCTGGAGGCCGACCTGCGCTGGCTGGAGCTCACCACCGCGCGCCTCGACCAGCTCGCCGAGCGGGTCGCCCGATGACACTGCTGACCGCGGACGACCTGCGGCTGAGTTTCGGGCCGACCAAGGCGCTGGACGGCGCGTCGCTGACCGTGCACCCCGGGGAGATCCTCGCGCTGATGGGACCGTCCGGGTCCGGCAAGTCCACGCTGCTGCACTGCCTCGCCGGCATCCTCCGCGCCGAGTCCGGTCACGTCGCGTTCGACGGCCGCGACCTGGCCACGATGACCGACGCCGAGCGCAGCGAGCTGCGGCGCACCGCGTTCGGGTTCGTGTTCCAGTTCGGCCAGCTCGTGCCCGAGCTCACCTGCCTGGAGAACGTCGCACTGCCGCTGCGGCTGTCCGGCACCCGCCGCAGGGCCGCGCGCGCCGAGGCCGCGACCTGGCTGGAGCGGCTGGAGGTCGCCGACGTCGCGGAGAAACGGCCCGGCCAGGTCTCCGGCGGCCAGGGGCAGCGCGTCGCGGTCGCCCGGGCGCTGGTCACCCGCCCGCGCGTGGTCTTCGCGGACGAGCCGACCGGCGCGCTCGACTCACTCAACGGCGAGCGCGTCATGCAGTTGCTCACCACCGCCGCCCGGGACACCGGCGCGGCCGTGGTGCTGGTGACGCACGAGGCGCGTGTCGCGGCCTACTCCGACCGGGAGGCGATCGTCCGCGACGGCCGGGTCCGCGAGCAGGAGTTCGCCCGATGACGCCGGGCCGACCGACTACGCCGCGCCGCCGCGCCGCCGACGTCGCGCTCGGCGTGCGGCTGTCCGTGGCCGGCGGGCGGGCCGGCTGGACCCGGCTGGCCCTGATCGCGGCCGGCGTCGGGCTCGGCGTCGCCATGTTGCTGACCACGGCGAGCGTCCCGACGCTGGTCGCCGCGCGCAGCGCCCGGCTCGCCGAGCGCGCCGAGGCGATCTACTACGAGCGGGTGGTGCCGCGCGGCGACAGCACCGTGCTGGTCAAGGCCGCCGACACCGACTACCTCGGCCGGTCGATCCACGGCCGCGTGCTGCAGGCCGACGGCGCCACCCCGGTGCTCCCACCCGGCGTGACCGTCATGCCGAAGCCCGGCGAGATGGTCGTCTCCCCGGCGCTCGCCGCGCTGCTGCGCTCCGGCGACGCCGCGCTGCTGCGCGACCGGTGGGACGCCCGCACGATCGGCGAGATCGGCCCGGCCGGGCTGGCCGGCCCCGGCGAGCTCGCGGTCTACCTCGGCACCGACCGGCTCAGCGGCGACGACTCACGCCGCACCGACCGGTTCGGCCGCCCGGAGCTGGACGAGGGCAACGACCCCACGCTCGTGCTGCTCGGCGCGGTCGCGCTGGCCGTGCTGCTGGTCCCGGTCGCGGTGTTCATCGCGACCGCGGTCCGGTTCGGCGGCGAGACCCGCGACCGGCGGCTCGCCGCCATCCGGCTGGTCGGCGCGGACGCGGACACCACCCGCCGGATCGCCGCCGGGGAGACGCTGGCCGGCGCGCTGCTCGGCCTGCTCACCGGCACCGTGGTCTACCTCGGCGTGGCGTTCACCGCGGGCGGCCTGGTGCCCGCCGGCATCAGCTTCTACGCCGCCGACGCCCGCCCGGTCCCCGCGCTCGCCATCCTCACCGTGCTGCTCGTGCCGTCCGCGGCCGTGCTGGTCACGCTCGCCACGCTGCGCCGCGTCGTGGTCGAGCCGCTCGGCGTGGTCCGGCTCAGCGCCGAACGGCGGCGGCGCCTGTGGTGGCGGCTCATCCTCCCGGCCGCGGGGCTCGCCCTGCTCTGGCCGATCTACGACGGTCTCGGCGAGGAGGACGTCGGCTTCGAGCTTCCGGTCTTCGGCGGCCTGATCGCGCTTCTGATCGGCGTCGCGCTGCTGCTGCCCTGGTGGGTCGAGGCGACCGTGCGCCGGCTCGGCGGCGGCAGCGTCGCCTGGGAGCTGGCCGTCCGCCGGCTGCAACTCGACAGCGGCACCGCGGTCCGCGCGGTCTCCGGCATCGCGGTCTCGGTCGCCGGCGCGATCGCGCTGCAGGGCCTGATGGTCGCGGTCGAGGAGCAGAACACGCTCGACTTCGGCCGCAGCACCGAGGACTTCCAGGCCACGGTCTGGCCCAGCGACCTCGACACCGCCCGCTGGCTGCCCGCGCTTCGCGCCGCCCCCGGCGTCCGGGCCGTCACCACCGAGACCACCGTGGCCGGCACCGACGTCACCGACGACCAGGTCGTCCGGTTCCAGATCGGCGACTGCACCATGCTCCGGCAGTACGCCACCATCGACACCTGCGCCGACGGCGACGTGTTCGTCGCCGCCGGCGCGCCCGCCACCCCCGGCGCCGCCTACCTGCTCGACGGCGCCGACACGCCGTGGACGCTGCCGGCCGGCGCGGTCACCGTCCCGCCGATCGGCAACGAGCTGCTCGGCATCGAACCAGAGGTCCTGATCACCCCGGCCGTGCTCGCCGGCCTGCGCTACGAGCCGTATCGGCTGGAGTACTACGCCGCGCTCGACCCGGCCGACCCGGCCGCGATCGAGCACCTGCGCAACGCCGCCGCCACGGTCGACCCGACCGCCCGCGTCAGCCTGATCAGCGAGAGCGCGATCACGCCGATCCTGGCCGGCGTCCGCCAGTCCATGCTCGTGCTCGCCACCGCGCTCCTGCTCCTGATCGGCGCCAGCATGGTCGTCAACATCGGCGAACAGCTCACCGCCCGCCGCCGACCGCTCGCGGTCCTGATCGCGTTCGGCACCCGGCGCGCCACCCTCACCGCCTCGATCTTCTACCAGGTCGCCATCCCGGTCCTGCTCGGCATGCTCCTCGCCGTCGTCACCGGCGTCGGCCTCGGCGCCATCCTCCAGACCGCCGCCGCCACCCCGCTCAGCTTCGACTGGTCCGGCATCGCCCTCACCACCACCGCCGCCATCGCCGTCATCCTCCTGACCACCGCCGCCAGCCTCCCCATGCTCTGGCGCCTCACCAAGCCCGGCGGCCTCCGGACCGAATAATCCCCGCCCACGCCCGGCCGCCATCCGTCCAGCGGCGGTCGCGGCACTCTGGACACGTACTCCACGCCCACAGCATGGCAGTCGCCTGCCGGATGCCTTTCACTGTCATAGGTTGTCAGGTTGTGCTGGGACGGTGGGGGCATGGAACGGACATTGGAAGGCAAGGTCGCGCTGGTTGCCGGGGCGACGCGTGGGGCCGGGCGCGGGATCGCGGTCGAGCTGGGGGCGGCGGGGGCGACGGTCTACGTGACCGGGCGCAGCACGCGGAAGGCGCGGTCGGAGATGGATCGACCGGAGACGATCGAGGAGACCGCCGAGCTGGTCACGGCGGCCGGGGGCACCGGGATCGCGGTGCGCGTCGATCATCTGGTGCCGCAGGAGGTGCGTGCGCTCATCGGCCGGATCGAGGCGGAGCAGGGGCGGCTGGATGTGCTGGTCAACGACATCTGGGGCGGGGAGCAGCTGTTCAGCTGGACGGACCGGCTGTGGGAGCACTCGCTCGACGACGGCCTGCGGATTCTCCGGCTCGCCATCGACACGCACATCATCACCAGCCACGCGGCGCTGCCGGTGCTGCTGCGTGAACCCGGCGGGCTGGTCGTGGAGGTGACGGACGGGACCGCGGACTACAACCGGGAGAACTATCGCGTCTCGTTCTTCTACGACCTGGCCAAGACGTCGGTGCTGCGGATGGCGTACGCGCAGGCGAAGGAGGTCGGGCCGCTCGGTGCGACCGCGGTCGCGCTCACGCCGGGCTGGATGCGCTCCGAGATCATGCTGGAGCACTTCTCGACGACGGAGGACACCTGGCGGGACGCGGTGGCGCGGGAGCCGCACTTCGCGATCTCGGAGACGCCGCGTTTCACCGGCCGTGCCGTGGCCGCACTCGCGGCCGACCCGGACCGGGCCCGCTGGAACGGCGAATCGCTGTCCAGCGGTGGCCTGGCCCAGGTGTACGGGTTCACCGACCTGGACGGCAGCCGGCCCGACGCATGGCGCTACATCACCGAGGTTCAGGATCCGGGCAGGCCGGCGGACGTCACCGGCTACCGCTGACCGTCTCCGCACCCCGGCGCGCGGCCGGGGTGCGGTAGTGGGTGCGATAACAGGTGCGGTCGCGGGTCACAGCGTGAACGTGCCGAGCTGGACGCTGGTGGTCAGCGCCGACGTGGCGTTGTCGCCGACGACCGTCACGTCGAGGTCGTCGGCCAGCGCCTGGCGCAGCAGGGAGACCCAGTTGCTGCGGGTGACCCGGTCGTGGATCGGCGGGTTGGGGTTCGTGATGTCCGACCACAGGACGAAGACCTCGCCGACCCCGGCGGAGTCGATGATCTGCGTCCAGGCGACGTCGTCCGAGAAAATCTGGATGCAGCCGACTTTTCCTGTCTGGGATGCCATGTCTCTCCTTCTGAACCAATCAGCGCCGCAACCGGCAGAAGCAACAGCGCCGCAGCTGGCGGAAGCGAACAGCGCCGCGATCAACAAAAGCAACAGCGCCGCAGCTGGCGGAATCGATCAGCGCCGCAGCTGGCGCACGACGAGCCGGGCGCGGCCCACGTCACCGCGGAAGCGCATGCGGCCGGCGACGACCGCGGCCATCGGGGCGAGCGTGCCCTCGGCGATGTCCCGCCAGGTCCGCTCGTCCGTGATCACCTCGATCTCCGGCCGGGGCGCCGTGACGTCGTCCGGGGTCTCCTCGGACACCTTCGGGCCGTCCGGGCCGAGCCGCAGCCGCCAGTACCGCGCGGTGTCGCCGGCGATGTGGAAGCCGAGTGTGACCGGCTCCCTCTGACCGGTCCCCACGATCTCGCCGAACCGGTGGAAGCTGCGGGACAGGTCGGCCGCGCCCGCGTCGATCAGGCGCGGCAGCGGGTCACAGAACTCGGCCATGGACGGGGATTTGCGTATCTGTTCCAGTGCGCTCATCACACCTCACTCAGAACGACGACGAGACGGGACTACGACATGGCGGGAAGGGACGGGACGTATCCGGCCATGAACTGGGCCAGTTCGACCGCGCGGCCAGCGTTGATCCGGCCGCGGCCGAGTTGGCCGGCGAAGCCGGGGTTGAGCGCGTCGACGTTGTCGCAGGCGTCCTCCACGACCGCGCGGACCTCGGCGCCGGACAGCTCCGGCGCGGCGGACCAGACCAGCGCGGCCAGGCCGGCGACGTGCGGCGAGGCCATCGACGTGCCGTCCAGGAAACCGTGCGTGTCGTCGGGCATGCTGGACCAGATGTTGACGCCGGGCGCGGCCACGTCGACGGTGGAGCCGAAGTTGGAGAACGTGGCCCGGACGCCGTCCTGGTCCAGCGCGGCCACCGAGATCACCTCGGGGTAGACGCCCGGGTACTGCGGGGTGACGTCGGTGTTGGTGTTGGCGTTGCCGGCCGCGAAGACCACCACCACGTCGTTCGCGGCGGCGTTCTGGATCGCGGTGCGGATGCCGGCGTGGTCTCCGCTGGTCCGCCAGCTGCAGTTGATCACGTAGCGGCGGTCCGGGAACGCGCCCGCCTGCGCGACCACGTAGTTGATCGCGTCGGCCCGGTTCTGGTTCATGCCGGCGGTGAGGTCGATGCGCAGCGGCATGATCCGGCACCGCGGTGCGACGCCGACCACGCCGCTGGTGTTCTCCGCACCGGCCGCGGTGCCGGCCACGTGGGTGCCGTGCACGTCGGTGTCGTCCGGGCTCGGGTCGGCCGCGTCCGCGAAGTCCCAGTCCTCGTTGCCCCGGGGCAGCAGGTTCGCCGCCAGGTCGGGATGGTCCAGGTCGGCACCGGTGTCGATCACGGTCACGATGACGTCGGGGTCACCGCGCAGCACGTCCCAGGCCACGGTCGCGCCGATGTCGATCCCGGCGGTGCCGGCGACGCCGTTCACGGTCTGCCCGGTGTTGCGCATCCCCCACAACAGACCGAAATCCGGATCCGTGGGTACGTGTGCGAGCGCGTCGTCGAAGCCGGCCTCGCTGGGTTCGGCGAACGCCACCTCGGGCCGCTCGGCGAACGCGCGGATGGTGGCGAACAGCGCCTGGGAGTCCGGCACGGCGAGGGTGTAGTAGCCCGGGGTGCGCTGCCGGACGAGCACCCGGCTGCCCAGGCTCGTGATGACGTCCTGCGCGGCGGTCTCGCTCACGCCGTCCCTGAACTGCACGGTGAGCTCGTCCGGCAGGAAGTACCGGTCGAGTCCGTCGCCGTCGACCAGCACCGGGATGGAGTTCGCGATCCCGTCCGCGCCGGACAGGTCCGCGGCTGCCCGGCCCGGTGCGACGAACACCGCGGCGAACCCGCGGCGCAGGTTGGCACCGCGGCTGAGGGACCGCACGGCCGCGTTGCCGGTGAGCTGGTCGAGGTCTCCGGCGGCCACGGTGACCACGGCCTCGCCGGGTTTGGCGCGCAGCCGCACCGGCCGGCCCGTGAGCTTGTCCGGGTACCAGTAGTCCTGATCGTCGAGCACGGTGCCCTCCCTTCATGATCGTCCAGGACCGGCATCGCGAAGCAGGGCGACGCGGGTTCTCACTGGATATGAGCCCTCGGCCGCGGACCTGATACGGCCTGCGGATATGCGACACCACGGTTTGGCCCATGGGGACCAACGGCAGTGGATCCGGCGCTAAGCCATAGCGTGCATGGTCAGCCTCGCGGCGGCGGCTCCTTCGCGGTCGAGCGGTCGGTGCGGATGGTGCGGATGGTGCGGATGGTGCGGTAGATCGTCATGGGGGTGACGCCGCAGGAGGTTGCCATGTCGGCCGTCGTGAACTGGCGGCTGTCGTACATGCGTTGCGCCTTGTTGATCAGGGCGGAGGTCATCTTCGGTTTGCGGCCGCCGGTGCGGCCTCGGGCGCGTGCGGCGGCGAGGCCGGCAAGGGTGCGTTCTTTGATGAGGCGGCTTCGTATTCGGCCATGAGGGCGAACCTGCCGAAGACGAGGTTTCCGTGGGCGGTGGTGGTGTCGACCAGATCGCGGAGGCTTCGGCCGAGCCGGTCGATCCTCCAGATGATCAAGGTGTCGCCGGGTCGCAGATCGTCCAGACACGCCTGCCACTGTGGGCGGTCGGCTTTGGTGCCGATGGCCACGTCCTTGTAGACCTTGAGGCAGCCTTCGGCCGCGGCACCTTCGGCCTTACTTGCGAGACACATTCGAATTCGGGGACTCCGGCCACCGGCGCTTCAGTAGCCGGTCGGCTGCCGTGGAGTGTAGGGAGCGGTGAGCATGACGTGCTCCTGCCCACTGAGGGTGACCGTCAGAGCTGCGGCGGCCTCGTCGAGGTGGTGTGGTGCGGTGGCACCCACGATGGGTGCGGCAACGACCGGGTTGCTCAGGATCCACGCGAGCGCGACCTGCGCCATGGTGACGTCATGGGCGTTCGCGACGGTCTGTACCCCGTCGATGATGGCGTGGTCGGCGTCGTCGAAGAACTGCTTGCCGATCTGGTCGTTGGTCGAGCGTGACGTCTGCTGGCCGTAGGGGCGGGCAAGGCGGCCGGAGGCGAGTGGGCACCAGGTCAGACTTGATACGGCCTGATCGGCGAGTAGTCCGAACATCTCCCGTTCCTCCTCGCGTTGCACGAGGCTGTATTGGTTTTGCATCGAGACGAACGCGGTCCAGGAATGTAGTTGGGCAGCGTGTTGCATTTTGGCGAACCGCCAGGCAGCCATCGACGAGGCACCGAGAAAACGCGCCTTGCCCGCGGCGACCACCTCGTGCAGGGCCTCCATCGTCTCCTCGACGGGGGTCTTCGGGTCGAAGCGGTGGACCTGGTACACGTCGACGTAGTCGGTGCCGAGCCTGCGCAGCGAGGCGTCAATCTGCTCCATGATCGCCTGGCGGGACAAGCCGGAGCCGGTCGGCCCATCGTGCATCGGTAGGCCGACTTTCGTGGCGATGACTACCTCCTCACGCCGGGTGTAACGGCGCGCAGCCCGGCCGAGGATTTCCTCGGAGGTGCCGTGCCCGTAGACGTTCGCGGTGTCCCATAGTGTGATGCCGAGTTCGACCGCTCGCCGGAAGATCGGCTGTGCGGTGTCCTCGTCGAGCGTCCATGGGTGCCTGCCGGTAGGTTGGGCGAGACCCATGCAGCCGAGCGCGATCCGGCTCACCTGCAGGTCTGACGAGCCCAGGCTGGTGTGGTCCATCAATCGTCACGCCCCACCCGGGTACGGGGCGGCGGTACGGGCAGCACGCAATGCCTGCGCCCACCAGGAAAGCTGTTCCAGAAGCGTCTTGGCGTAGCCGGCTGCCGCGGCGTCCAGCGGGGCGCCGTCTTGCCAGGCGGTGAAGTAATTGGGGAAGGCCAGTCCGTCGCGGATGGTCACCGCGTGTAGTTCGGTAAGCACGTTCTCCAGGTGAAGCACCGCGTGCCGACCACCGGCCGCACCGCCGTAGCTGACGAACGCCACCGGTTTGGCGGTCCACTGGGTGAAGTGCCAGTCGATGAGTGCCTTCAGCGACGCCGGGTAGCTGTGGTTGTACTCCGGAGTGACGAGGATGAAAGCGTCGGCCTCCGACAGCTTCCTGGTGAGGTTCTTCATGCCTTCGGGCCGGGGGTAGTCGTCACCGGCGAACTTCGGCGGAGCGGCCGGCAGCGCCAGCGGGATGTCCACCCTGGCTAGATCGACGAGGTCGACGTCGAAACCGCCGTGTGCCTGAATCTGATCCGCTACCCAGGACGCGACGACCGGCCCGAACCGGCCCTCACGCACGCTACCGATGATGACCACGAGTCTGCTCTTGTCGCTCATGCCGTCGACGATCTGTCGTTTCCGGCCGCGCAGCCAGGCCGGGTACAGGCTGGCCCCCGCAGGGTCACCCTGCACCCCGCCGACCGGCTGCGCCGGGACGTAGGCTCGCCTCATGGGTACGCCGCTAGGAGAGTTCGTCCGGGCCAAGCGCGACAGCATTCGGCCAGAGGACTTGGGTTTTCCGGCACACCAGCGACGACGTGCTCCCGGGCTACGACGTTCGGAGTTGGCCTCGCGGGCCGGGGTCAGCGTCGAGTACCTCACCCGAATCGAGCAGGGCCGCGACCGCAATCCGTCCCGTTCGGTCGTCAACGCCCTCGCCGACGCGCTCAACCTTGACACCGCCGAACGCACCCATTTGGGCTACCTCGCCAAGATCACCGGTGGGGCGTGCGCCGGGCGGGTCCCGCCGAGGCCGCCCGAGCGCACTGTGCGGCCCGCCGTACGGCGGATACTCGCCCTCCTGGAGCCGGGCATCGCCTTCGTCACCAACCGACTCGGTGACGTGCTCGCCCATACCGACGGTTTCGGCACGGTCATGCGCGACACCGGCCTGCTGGACGCCGAGGAGCCCAACCTCACCAGGTACGTCTTCACCCATCCGCAGGCCAGAACCACCTTCGTCGACTGGGACCAGATCGCCGACGAACAGGTTTTCAACCTGTGGCTCGGGCCCTCGACCGAGACGTTCGAATGGTTTACGGCAGACTTCGCTACCGTCGCCGGCGCCGAGTTCACACGGCGGCTGCACCGCCACATCCCTCCTACCCGAGTCCCGCTGAGGATGACTCACCCGCGCGCGCATCAACTGCGATGGAATCGGGAGGTCCTTGAACTTCCTGCCTCGGACGCCCAGCAACTGATCCTCCTCCTACCCGCTGATGACGCGACCGCTACGGCGCTAGATCACCTACGCGAGCGCCCACACCGCACTGCCCTCCGCGCTGTCTGACGCCGGGCGCTCCGGCTGGGCTTATTCTTCGATGGCATCGGGGTCGCCCTCGCCCTACTCGTCGGATCACGTCAAGATCTGGTCGGCACGACCGATCAACGTACGGCACATCCACGAACGTCGACAGGCCAGATGGCTTACGCCGGATCCACTGCCATCGGTCCTCAAGGGCGGGTTTGCCCGGACTACCGCGCAACCGGCAGGGAGGCCGCCGCGGCCGTACTGTGCCCACAGGACCCGCTACCGCCCCGATCACCCGCCCTGATCCGAGTAAACGCCGAGTCTCCCGCGCCCTCGCCGGGAGATCCAGATCTTGATCTGGCTCCTACTGCTCGCGGATGTACGTGGCCGGCGGTAGGCCGGTGATCGCGGTGAAGTCGCGGGTCAGGTGCGCCTGGTCGCTGTAGCCGAGGTCGGCCGCGAGCGCGCCCAGGTCGAGCGGCGTGCCGTCGGCGGCGCGGGCGGCGGCCTCGTGGAGGCGGTGACGGCGGATGACCCACTTCGGGCTGACACCCACGTAGTCGGCGAAGATCCGCTGCAGTTGGCGGACGCCGAGCGAGAACTCCGCGGCCAGCTCATCGACGCGAGCGACAGCGCCGGTCCGGGCAACCGCGGCCGCGGCCAGCTCGACCACCGGATCCGGCGTGGCGGGTGCGGCCGCGGTCAGTGCCTCGTCCAGGATCGCGGCCGCGGCCTCGTCGTCGGCGGCCAGCACCCGGGACGGAAGATCCGCCGGAAAAACCGTTGATATAGGTACGAACCTGTCGGTGATCGTGGCGATCGGCGCGTCGAAGAACGGCCGGAAGCCGCCGGGCCGGAAACGGACACCGAAGACCCGGCCGGTGCCCTCCAGCGTCTCGTGGAAGCGGCCCTTCGGCACACCGGCGATCCGGCAGCGGCCGGGCTTGAAGGTCATGTTCACCGCGGGGTACGGCAGCACCTGCTGGTGGTACGGCTCCCGCAGCTCCCAGGTGACGATCCAGTAGTGGTCGACGTACGGGCGCAGCGCGGGCGCGACGTCGAC
This sequence comes from Catenuloplanes nepalensis, assembly GCF_030811575.1. GTDB lineage: Bacteria > Actinomycetota > Actinomycetes > Mycobacteriales > Micromonosporaceae > Catenuloplanes > Catenuloplanes nepalensis. The sequence continues at coordinate 3,437,727 of NZ_JAUSRA010000001.1, forward strand.
CGCGCGGAAACGGAACGCGCGCTCGCCCGCGCCCGGGTGCAGGATCGCGGGCACCCGCGCAGGCTAGCAAGTCGCGTTTGTTCAAGAATGCGGGCCGTGCTCGTGTCTAGCCTGCACGTATGCAACTTCACGAGGTACTTCGCAGGGCGTTCACGGACACGGCGGCGGTGGTGCACGGGGTCGCGCCGGAGCAACTCGGCCTGCCGACGCCGTGTGCGGACTGGGATGTGCGGGCGCTGACGAATCATCTGCTGCAGGTCGCGGCCGCGCTCAGCCGGGCGGGGCAGCGGCTGCCGGTGCCGGCGGAGCTGTGGGGGCAGGACCTGATGACCGCGGACGGGCCCGGGGACCGGTTCGACGACGACCGGCGGTCCGCGCTGGAGGCGTGGTCGGAGCCGTCCGCGTGGGACGGGACGATCAACCTCGGTGGGATGGCGATGCCCGCCCGGATGACCGTGTCGATGCTGGTCAGCGACCTGGCGATCCACGGCTGGGATCTGGCGCAGGCGACCGGCCAGCCGTACGCCTGCGACCCGGCCGTCGCGGCCGTGACCAGGGAGTTCATGGCCGGATCGGCGGCGCGGGGGCGGGAGATGGGAATCTACGCGGCGGCGCGGCCGGTCGCGGACGGCGCGGACGCGTTCGAGGAGGCGCTCGCGCTCAGCGGTAGAGCGCGGCCGTGAGCGTCGCGGCCGGCCGCATCCGGTCGCGGAGCGCGGCCGGCGTGAGGATCTCGGCGAGCGGGCCGAGGCGCGGCATCGGCGTGTGGGCGACGTCGATCGACTCGACAGGCGGGTGGGCGCGGGTGCCGTCGACCAGGCGGCATCCGCCGTCCCGCCCCTGATCCGCGTAGTACCGGGACGCCCGCGCCGCTGAGCGCGGTCACGTCCCGGTACCCGGTGCGTTCTACAGACGCCCAGCTCAGCGGCGATCTGCGCGGCGGTCCGTATCCCCTGCGCCGGCAGTAACAGCCGCTACGCGCGCACGATCGTCATCGTCGCCCAGGAACCCGCCGGACTGCCGCGCCCACAGGTCCGCGTAGAGCCCGCCGCGGCCGATCAGCTCGGCGTGCGTGCCCGCCTCGACGATCCGGCCGGCGTCGAGCACGACGATCCGGTCCATCCGCGCGATCGTGGAGAGCCGGTGCGCGATCGCGATCACGGTCCGGCCGTGCAGCACCTCGTCGAGCGTGTCGTGGATCGCGGCCTCCGCCTCGGAGTCGAGCGCGGACGTGGCCTCGTCCAGCACCAGGATCGGTGCGTCCCGGTAGAACGCCCGGGCCAGCGCGATCCGCTGCCGCTGCCCGCCGGAGAGTTTCACGCCGCGCTCGCCGACGAGCGCGTCCAGCCCGCCGGGCAGATCCGCGACGAACCCGGCGGACGCCCGGTGCAGCGCCTCGGTGACCCGCTCGTCGTCGACCGCGCCGAACCCGGCGACGTTCTCCCGGATCGAGCGGTGCAACAGTGTGGCCTCCTGCGCGACCATGGCGATCCTGGCCCGCAGGCTCTCCTGGGTGACGGCCGTGATGTCGGTGCCGTCGATCGTGATCGTGCCGGACTCCGCGTCGTGGAACCGCAGCAGCAGCCCGGCCAGCGTGGACTTGCCCGCGCCGGACCGGCCCACCACCCCCACCCGCTCGCCCGCGCGCACGTGCAGGTCCAGCCGGTCGAGCCCGCGGGCCCCACGCCCGTAGTGGTGGCTGACCTGCGTGAACGTGACGGCTCCGCCGCGTACCCGCAGCGGGGTGGCATCTGGATCGTCCTCGACCGCGAGCGGCTGCGCGACGGTCCGCAGCGCACGCCGGAGCGCGCCCACGGCGCCGAACAGCGACGACACCGCGTCCAGCAACCATTCGGCCATCGACGTGATGCGGAAGCTGAGCGCGAGTGCGGCCGCGACCAGACCCAACGGCGCCGCATCGGTACGCCAGAGCGCGATCCCGTAACCGACCAGCCCGGCGAGCAGCGCGCCACCGAGCGCCATCATCGAGCCGTTGATCGTCACCTCCACCCGCTGCAGGTCCAGGTGCGCCCGCCGCGCCCGGGCGAACACGGCCCGGTCGCCGTCCGACCGCGCGGCCGGGTCGCCGAGCAGCGCGAGCGTGGCGACGTTGGCATACGCGTCGACGAGCAGCCCGGTCAGCGCCGACTCCGCCTCCTGCAGCCGCTCCGAGGCCCGCCGGTAGCGCGGCACCATCAGGCGCATGAGCAGCGCGTACGCCACGATCCAGGCGCCCAGCGGAAGAAGCAGCCGCACGTCGATCGCGGCCATCACCCACACCGAGCCGACGACGTAGGCGAGCACGTACGCCAGCGTGTGAATGATCGAATACGCCGCGGTGGCGGCCGCGTCGCCGCCGTCGCGCACCCAGCTGGCGATCCGGCCGGCGAAGTCGTCCCGGAACCAGCCGACCGACTGCCGCGACACGTGCCGGTGCATCCGCCAGCGGGCGATCGGCCGCGCGTTGGCCCGGAACGCGATGTCGTCCAGCGCCTCACCGGCCGTGTTGAGAAGCGGCCGGATCAGCAGCGTCAGCACCGCGACCGCGATCAGCTCGGCGCCGTGCGCCGCCCAGAACGTGTCCGGGCTGCCGGCCGCGAGCGAGTCGACGAGCCGCCCGGCGTAGGAGATCAGCCAGACCTCCAGCGCCGCGCACAGGATCGTGACGGTCACCGCGGCGATGACGACCGCGCGCAGCGGCCGGAGTTCGTGGATCAGGAACCGGCGTGCGCTCCGCGGGAGCGGCCGGTCGTCGTGCGGGAAGGGATCAGTCGGGTTCTCGAAGAGTCCTAGCACGGAGTGCCTTTCCGGCGGTGAGATCGAACGGAGGACCGGAAGTACCGCCGGTATCTCTCATCATCGATCTCCTTCTCCGTGTGGTGGACTCCGCGCCGACCCTAGCCCGGCCCACCGGCCACCCGCACCGGATTTACGACGTGCCCGGACGCAGGTACCACCGGGGAGGGCGAAGACCCGCGCACCCTCGGCGTGGTACGCCCGTGCGATGGCCCGGCCGATCCCCGCGTTTCCGCCGTTCACCACCGCGACCTCAGTTATTGTCTTCACGGTCAATAAACCGAGTTTTTGACCATGAAGGCAATAACTCAGGGGGAGGTGTGGCGCGCGCCATGGGTGGCCGAGGGGTGCGGCCCGGAATCCGGAACGGCTAGGCCCGCGCGGGGCCCGCCCCCGCCTGCCCGGGGAGCACGTGAAGCGCGTCGAGTGCGACCGCGGTGAGTGCGGCACGCCCGACCCCGGCTCGGCCGAGCAACTCCATTCCGCGGGTGATGGCGACGAAGTACATCGCCAGTGACGACAGGTTCGCGTCCGGCGGGAGATCCCCGTTCCGCTGGGCGTCCTCGAGGCAGTGGGCGTAGACCCCGGCAAGCTGCTCGATGCCGGTCCTGGTGACCGTCGAGAGCTGATCCTGCTCGCCGGTCGATTCGACGAGAGCTCGCGTGGTGAGTGACACCCGGCCGTCGCTGCGGCTGAACTCGATCGCCATGCGAAGCATGTGCCCCCGGATCCGCTCCAGCGGGGACGCGTCGCCGTGCTGGAGCGCTTCCGAGACGGCCCGCGCCGCCTCCTCGCGGTCCTCCGAGAGGGCCCGCAGGAACAGCTCCCTCTTTCCGCCGAACGCGTTGTAGAGGCTCTGCTTCCCCAGGCCGGTCGCCTGCACCAGGTCGTCCAGGGTCGTGGCCGCGAGGCCGTTGGCGACGAACACCTCGCTGGCGCTGCTGACGACGTCGCGTTCGACGAACTTACGGGGGCGCGGCATGCGCCCAGAATATATTATTGACTGTTTGGCCAAAAATATGCGGACTTCTCCGCAAGGGCCGCATCGTTCATGGGGGCCGCCCAGAGCCAGCCGAGGTAGGTGCGGAGTTCGGTCGGGGTGGAGATCCAGCCGCGGTCGGCGTAGGTGAGGATGCGGTGGATCTCGCCCGGCAGCAGGTCGTAGGCGGTGGCGCCGGTCTCGGGGACGCGGGTGTCGGGGGAGATCGCGACCGGAGCCGGCCAGATCGGGACGCGGAGGCCGTGGCGGTCGAGGGCCTTGAGGGCGGTGAGGTAGGCGCGGAGCAGGTGGTAGGGGGAGACGACCAGGCCGAAGCTGCGGATCCGCAGGTCCGACACCTGCGCGGCGATCCAGCCGGCCTGCAGCGCGGTGTTCGGTGCCGGTTCGGCCTGGACGTGCACGCCGTCCAGGCGACGCAGGCCGAGACCGCGCAGGTAGGCGAGGCTCAGCTCGTCGTAGGTGGTCTCGGCCGGGTTGCCGTTCGCGATGAGCAGCAGCCGCAGCGACGGGCGGGTCTCCCAGAGCCGGATCGCGTGCGTGATCCGCCACACCTCGCCCTGGCCGCTCGGCACGATCAGCGCGTCCGCCCGTTCCGCCTCGGCCTGCGGCAGGCTCAGCACCGCGGTCAGCGCGCGCATCACGTCGAGCATCCGCCCGGCCGGGAAGCCGCCGAGGTCGTCGTCCCGCACGATGCGGGGCGTGGTGTTGCCGAGGTGCACCTGTTCTCCCGATCCTGTGCAGACCATCCTGCCGTGCCGGAGTGGAGAACGTGCCGCGGGCCCGTCCCGACACGGGTGAACCGTGCGGGGCCGTCGTGCACGCGAGCAGGGGAACGCCGGACACGATGGACGTTCTGGTGACCGGTGCGATGCGGGCGGAGGCCTCTTCGCCGGGCCGGACGTAGATGCCGGGGAACTGGGCGGACCAGCTACGCGAGCAGGGATCGAGATCCCGGCCGGCCGGCAGAGAAGGCCTGAGCGCCAGGCACGGGTCGGACAACAGCGGGCGCTTCGCTGTACCTTGATCGGGAAACCACGGCGGCCAACCCTTCTCCGCGTCAGCTGACGACCGGAGGGCAGGGTCAGCCGGTCTACTCGCCTGGGTCGCGACCGATTGGGTTCGGGGCGACGAGCGGAAGGGGTGGCGCGATGCGTCGCAGAGTGTTGTTGGGGTCGGCGGCGGTCGGCGCGGCCGGGCTCGTTGGCTGGCGGCCAGGCTCTTCCCTGGCAGCGCCGGCCGAGGCGACCTCCCGAGGCGGGTCCAACTACGGCTGGTACCAGATCGACGACTGCAACCGGGAACCGTACGGCATCGTCAACTCGTTCCACAAAGCCCCGGACGTGATCCGCAGCCAGCTCGCCGCGATGCGCGCGGCCGGCCAGGCACGACTGCGGGTGCACATCATCCACCGGCACCGCGCGGACACCGGCACCTCCATGGACTCCACCGGCGGCAACATCTCCGCCCAGAACCGGCAGAACCTGGCCGATCTGCTGCGCGCGATCGACGACGCCGGCTTCGTCGAGATCCAGGTGGCGTTCATGCCGATCGGCGAGAACGCCGCGTACAACTGGCCGAGTTGGAACGAGGACATGTACCAGGAGAACTGGAACCTGATCTCCAACCTGCGCCCGATCATCGCCGGCTCCGGTCTCCATTACCGGATCGACCTGTGCAACGAGGCGATACCGACGAACCTCCAGCCGGTCCTGCTCGCCTACACACAGCGGCTGTGGAACGACTACACCAACGCCTTCGACAAGAAGGACACGGTCGGGTTCTCCGCCATCGGCTACGCCGGCCGGATCCAGAACATCCCCAAGGTGTACGGGAACAACCCGCCGTACCTGTTCGACTTCCATTTCTACCGTCGTGACGACGGGCTCGACGAGGGCGCCTTGTTCACCATCGCACACGACATGATGAACCAGTACGGCTACACCAAGCAGGGCTGGACGATCGGCGAGGTGTTCAACAACGACGCGCTTGCGGCCAGCTCGCTGCGGCAGGCCATCAACAGCACCGGCCGGACCGTGTACTACCTCTTGCAATGGCCACGGCAAGCGCCGCCGAGCAACGGCGACCCCGAACCCACGTGCCCCGACAAGACCGTCCCGCCGCCCCCGGTCAACTTCGGGGCCTACATCGCACAGGGCTTCTAGCCGGACGAAGGAGGGCCGAGATCGTTCGAAACGATCTCGGCCCTCTCTGTCTTCGGGTCTGCCCGTTCAGCGCCACCGCGCTGTCCTGGGGACGGGCCGGCGGCTTCGGCACAGCGAATGGCAGGCCGCGCTCGCCCGCGGGCTCTCCGGCCAGAAGCACTCCCGGTTCGGCCCGGCCTCGCGCGGCGCGTCCACCAGCGCCGCCGTGTCATCCCGCGCTGAGCACGCAGAACTCGTTGCCCTCCGGATCGGCCAGGCACCGCCACGGCACGTCGTCGCCCTGACCCACGTCGATCGGGGTGGCGCCGAGCGCCCGCAGCCGGTCCACCTCGACGGTCTGATCGTCGCCCGGGTACGGCCGCAGATCGAGATGCACCCGGTTGCCCTCCGGCCCGGCACCGCGAATGAACTCCAGGAACGGTCCGGCGCCCGTCGCCGACCGCAGCGACGCGAACTCGTCGTTCACCTCGTGGGCGGTCCAGTCCGTCGCCGCACCCCAGAAACCGGCCATCGCCCGCGGATCCGCGCAGCCGACCACCACCGCCGCGATCGGCCCGGTGTCCCGGTAGACCTCGCGCGGCTCCAGCACGCAGAACAGGTTGCCCTCCGGGTCGGCCAGCACCGCCCACGGCACGTCACCCTGCCCGATGTCCGCCGGCGTCGCCCCCAGCTCTTTCAGCCGCGCCACCAGCTGCTCCTGATGTGCCAGGGAGGTGGTGGCCAGATCGAGGTGCACGCGATAGCGCACGGTCTCCGGATCCGGCACCGAGACGACGTCGATGTAGAGCACCGCCGGATCCGGATAGGTGAACCCGGCCGGCTCGACGTTGGTCACGCCCGGCCCTTCGCTGGAGACACCCCAGCCGAGCGCATCCGCCCAGAACCGGCCGAGCGCCGCATCATCGCGGGCCTTGACGTTCACCTGAACCAGACGGAGCGGCATACCGGACACCCTACTTCTGCCAGCCGGCCGCACTCGCCGCATACACCGCCCGCCGCGCCCGGTTCAGATTCCCCAGCGGCCGGAACCCGGCCGGACGGTTCCACGGGCTGAACGCCATTCCGTGCACGCGCTCGTCGTCGAGCACTTCCGGCCCCGGAACGGTCAGCGTCGCCACCGGCGTCCACGGCGCGTCCCACTCCACCGCACCGTCCTCGATCGGTGTGCGCTCCTCCGACACGAACCGCTGCACACTCAGCGTGAACCGCACCGGTCCTCGCGCCAGCCGCTCCCGGAACTCCACCTTCAACCCATCAAACCCTTCAGCGGGTACGGCGGGCGCCGGGTCGACCGGACTCAGCCGAAACCGGACCGGCCCGGCGTCACCCCACAGGATCGCGCCCCGGCTCCAGTACGACTCCAGCGCCAGGCTCTCACTGCGCCTGCTGGCCCGCCGGAGGTTCCCCACGATCCGCAGCGTCTCCCGCAACCCGACCGCCGCCACCATCCGCGGCAGTGCCAGCGCCCGCAGCCCCGCCCCGATCTCCGCCACCGCCACGAACTGCTTCGCGTCCCGCACATGCGACACCGGATAGCTGGTCATGAGCAGGTCATGCACCCCACCACCCGGCAGCGCCACCTTCAGCGCCGCCCCACGCAGATCCGGTTCGGTGTCCGCACGTGGAACTCCCGCCGCATTCGACAGCCGTACCGCCACATTCAGCCGCGCCCCGGCCACGAACGCGCCGACGTTGAGTTCGTCCGGCAGATCCGCGGCGAATGCCAGCTCCGCACAGATCACCCCGACCACGGTCTTGGCGTGCAGCGTCCGGTGCGCGACGGCCGAGCCGGACGCCCGGGCATGCGCGCTCTGCACGTCGCGCATCCTCCGCGCGTACGCCTGGAATGATCGCTCCTCCGCCTCCGCTGAGCCGCCCTCAAAAAACTCACGCCACGCCCGTTCCTCCACCGCCATAGCCGTCGATCATGCATCCTCCGCCCGCCGGGCGATCCTCTGGGACCGGTGATCGCTTAAGACATCGCGTCCGTCAGGTCTTCAAGATGCGTCGGGCCAGCCGCTCCACTGTCCGATTGTCCCGGTGTCCGGGCACCCACTGCTCCGGCTCGCCGATGGTCACTTCCGCACGGCCGCCGGGCAGCGGTGTCGCACCTTTCGGCGGATCGCCGAGGTGCCGGACCTGCTCGGCTGTCAGCATTTGGTACCACAGTGGGCGGGGCTGTGCGGCTTCGTACCGCCCGTTGTCGGACAGCCATACGCTGCCCGTGCGCGTCCCCTGAGCGGTCACGCCCGCCCACCCGAGCACACCTGCGTGCCGTCGGATGTGGTCACGCTGCGCGCGCATCCGATCGGCTACCTCTGCGGGGCCCCAACCGGCACCGGCCGCGGTGAGGGTCGGACCGCTGAGGTGCGATGACGGGAACGACACCGCAGCCGCCGCGGTCGCGAAATCGGTGGTGAGTACGCTCGCGCCGGCCTCACCCTGCAGCACCATGTCGAGCATGGGGCGCACCCTCGGCCAGGAGAGCGGCGACTCCATCGACACGATCAGGCCCAGCAGCTCGTCGCCGGGCCGCCGGCAGGACTGCAGCCAGTCCAGCGCCGCCGAGACCACCTCGGCCGTGGGCGGCATGCCGACCGTCTGCCCGGGCGATCGCAGCATCGCCCGGGCCATCACCGGAAATCCGTCCAGTGTCAGGTAGCGGTCGCCGATTTCGGGCGCGGGCAGGATCTCGCCGTCGACCTTCAGCTGTGCGGCGAAGCCTACGAGGGCGTCGTGGCGGGCGGCGGGCGTGCCGTCGCCGAAGTCCACCATCAGCAGCCAGCCGCCCGGGGTGGCGTCCGGCCCGAACACGGGTACGTCGAGCTGGGCGGCTGCGGCGGGCAGCGCCGCAGCCAGCCGCTCAGGCTCGGGTGAGCGCACCAGCATCACGACCGTCTCCTGCGATCGGAGCAGTCGCATCAGGGCCGGAGCAACGGTCACGGGCATCGTTCGAACCTATCCGGATCCGGCACGCTCACGCCTGCTGCTCCGCCGGGTCGCGCGGGGCGGGAATCGGTATCGGGATCTGGATCGGCGGCGGCTTGATGTCGTGTTTCGGTACCTTGACGCGCACGTGTGCCGGTGCCTTCTCGTCCTTGGCGAAGTAGATGTGCCCGGCCTGGTTGTTGAGCCCCCAGACATAGACGACGCTGCCGCCGGTCACCCGGTTGAGGAGGCTGGTGACGACGCCGAAGCCGTTGGCCCAGTCCTGCAGCTCGGTGCTGGCCTCGATATCCAGGCCCCAGACACCACCGGCATGGGAGATGTAGTTGTTGATCTGCCGCTGGACACGGGCGACGGTGCCCGGTCCGGTCCATCGTTTCACCTCGAACAAGAAGCGCTCTTCGGTCAGGATGTCGAAGCGGAAGTTCTTCGTACGAGGATCCGACTCGTCCGGCATCTGGCCCTTCTGCCCGGTCTCCCAGTCGACGTCCTTGCTGATCCTGGTCGCGCCGCCGAAGAACCGCCAGGCTTTCCAGCCGAAGTTCTGCCGTCGCCAGTTCAGGTGCTCGATGGTGAACGCCTGCGCGGCCGCCTCCGGTCGCTTGGTGTTCCAGTAGTGGTTCAGCTCGGCGGAGTCGGCGTCCAGTGCCTTCAACGACAGCGAGCCGCGGGTGAACAGGCACGCCGTACCCTGGAAGCACTTGCGGTGCGAGACGTGCGAGTTTCCCGGGTCGGCTGGGCATCCCGCGCACGCAAGCAGCTTCGCCAGCAGGTTCGCCACCAGGTTCCCGATGGCGGTGCCGATGCCGATCCCGATCGTGCCGAGCGGATCGATGACGTTCAGCGGATCGTTGCCCGCGTAGACGTAGGGATTCGCGGTGTGGCCGGCCCCGCCGAGCACGGAGATCGGGTCGCGGGTGGTGAACCGGCCGAGGTCGGGCCGGTAGTACCGGGCCCGCAGGTAGACCGCTCCGTCGTGCTCCAGTTCGCCGCGGTAGCCGAACCGGGGCAGGTCGTGACGATCGTCGGCGTGCACGTCGCGCGGATCGCCGAACGGGTCGTCGCCACCGGCGTTCACCCAGGGGGCGGTCGGCGGCGTCGGCACCGCCGAGCCGTCGGCGGCCCGGGCGAAGATCTCGGCGCTGCTGCCGGTGACCGCGAAGATCCGGCCGTGGCCGTAGACGAACCGGGCGTCGGCGGGCGCCGGTGATCCGGTGCGACCGGGGCCGGTGACGTCCTGCCGGAGGATCTGCGGCACGGCGGTGTCGACGTCCCACAGATAGCGGGCCCCGACATCCCGCGGGTGGTCGCTGTCGGCACGGGCGTCCGAACCGGTGGAGACGGCGGCCAGGAGGCCGTTGCCGTCATAGGTGTACCGGAACCGCTCGGTGTCCCGATCCCTGCGCACGGTCACCACGACCGGCCGGCCGAACCCGTCGTAGTCGACGGTGCGTCGCAGATCGTCCCCGGTCTCCTCGATCAGCCGGCCGGCACCGTCGTGCCGGAAGCGCACGTCGGCGCGACCGGCGTCGATACGGTTCAGCTGGTCCGCGGCGTCGTAGCGGTACTGCGTCTGCTCCCGGCCACGGGTCACTGAGGTCCGGTTGCCTACCGCGTCGTAGGCGAGCGTGACCGCGTCGGTGTCGTGGCCACCGCGCGTGAATCGGACTAGCTGTCCGGCCGGGTCGTACCCGAACGTCTCGGTGGTGTCGCCGCCGGTCCGCTCGACCAGCCGGCCGTCCGCGTCGTACCGCATCCGGGCCTCGATCGCCGGTGCCCCCTCGCGCAGCTCCCGGTATGCGGTCAGCAACCCGCCCTCGTAGCGGTATCGCCGGGCCCACCGGCGCGGTAGCTGTTCGGTCAGCAGCCGCCCGTCGGGGTCCAGGGCGTACACCACCTCGCCCGCCTCGGAATCGTGCACGTTGATCAGCCGGCCGCAGAGGTCGTACTGGAAGCGGACGGTGCTGCCGTCCGGATAGGTCAGCCGGGTGCGCTGCCCGGCTGCGTCGAAGCCCGCCGACAGCACCGCACCGTCCGCTGCGGTGACGGTCGTCAGCCTGCCCACCCGGTCGTAGGTGTACGTGGTCGTACCGGTCACGTCGGTCATCGACGTGCGCCGTCCCGCGGCGTCGTACACGAATGAAATCGCATCGTCGCCGGATGTCATCCCGGTCAGGCGTTCGGCCGCGTCGTAGGTGCGGCGCATCGTGCGACCGGACGGGTCGAGCACCGCGGCCAGGTTCCCGGCCAGATCGTACTCACGACGGGTAACCCGGCCGAGCGGGTCGGTCATCGACGTCTCCCGCCGGTTGACGTCGTACGTGAACCGGGTGACCGCGCCCTTGGCGTCGGTGACTGTGATCAGGTTACCGGCCGTGTCGTAGGTGTAGCGGGTCACTCCGCCACGGGGGTCGATCGACGCGGTGAGCCGGTGCGCCCGGTCGTACTCGAAGCGCTGCACGGACCCGGTCGGCGAGATGGTCGCCGACCGGTCACCGTCCGGGGTGTACTGATACCGGGTGATCCACCCGCGCGGGTCGATCGAGGCGGCCAGCCGGCCGTCGGCATACCGGAAGCCGGTGGTCAGACCGGCCGGCGTGGTGGTGGACAGGCGCCGGCCGTCGGCGTCGTACACATGCCGGGTGACACCGCCCATCGGGTCGGTCACCTTCACCACCCGCCCGGCCGCGTCGTACCGGTAGGTGGTGGTGCGGCCCAGCGGGTCGACCACCGTGGCCGGCTGGCCGAGGGCGGTCCACGTGCGCTGGGTGATGGCGCCGGCCGGGTCGGTCTCGGTCAGGATCCGGCCGGCCGCGTCATAGCTGGTGCGCCAGACGCCTCCCACCGGATCGGTACGGGAGATCTCCCGGCCGGCGAGGTCGTACTCGTAGCGCCACACCGCGCCGGTCGCGTCGGTGACCTCGGTCGCGTTCCCCTGTTCGTCCCAGACGATGGTGGTGGCGCCGGACTCGTCCTCCTCACGGACGACCCGGCCGTCGGGGTCGTAGGTGAGGCTGGTGGTCCGGCCGTCCGGCGCGGTCAGGGTGGTCAACCGGCCACGCGGGTCGTAGGCCATGGTCGATGTGGCGTCCCCGGCCACGGTCATCGACGTAAGGTTGCCGGCGCCGTCGTACTCCTGCGTGGTCTCCTCGCCGACCGGGCTCGTGACCCGGGCCAGCCGCCCGGACGCGGTGTACTCGTAGCTCGTCACCGCCCCACCGGCGGTGGTGCGTTCCAGCAGCAGCCCGGACGCGGAGTACCGGAACCGGCGGGTGCGCTCGCCCGGGTCGGTGACGGCCACGACCCTCCCGCCCGGGTCGTACTCGTACCGGGTCCGGTCGCCAGCCGGCGTGACCGTCTCGACCCGTCGGCCCGCGTCGTCGTACCGGTGCCGCCATACGTGGCCGTCGGGGTCGGTCACCGCAGTGAGGTTGCGTCGCTGATCGTAGGCGTACTCGGTACTGCTGCCGGTCGGGTCGACCACCCGGGTGATCAGGCCGTCGGACACGTCGAAGACGGTGCGGTTGCCGAGCGGGTCGGTGACGGCGGTCGGGCGGCGGCTGGCGGTGCCGTACTCGAACGTGGTCCGGCCGCCCAACGGATCAGTCTCCGCGGCCAGCCTGTTCCGATCGTCGTACGCGTAGCGGGTGGTGGCCTGCCCCCAGGACACGTCCGCGACGTTGCCTCGATCGTCGTAACCCACCGTCACGCGGATGCCGCCAGCCGTCGTGCCGCCGATGATCCGGCCCTGCTCGTCGAACTCGGCCGAGGAGTTCGCACCGGTCGGATCGGTGACACCGACGACGTGGCCCGCGGCGTCGTGCCGGAACACCATGCGCGTGTCCGCCGGCCCGCCGGTCACGGCCACGGTGGTGGTCCCGGCCTCGTCGTATGACACGTCGATCGTCTCGCCGTCCGCACTGGTCTGACGGACCACCCGGCCGGTGTCGTCGTAGGCGTTGGCCAACAGGGTCCGCCCGTCCGGGTCGGCCACCCGCACCAGCCGCCCGTCCTCGTACTCGTACGAGGTCACCGCGCCGTCGAACGATGCGGTCCGCACCAGGGCGCCGTCGGCGGCGTAGCCGTACGCCACCGCACGGCCGTCCGCCGTGCGTAACCCGGAGATCCGCCCCTGCGCGTCATAGGCGACGTCGATGCGACGGCCGCTCGAATGGGTGACCGAGGAAAGCCGGTCCCGCTCGTCATAGGTCAGGTCGGTGCGATCGCCCACCTCGACGTGGCGCACGTACCGCCCTCGGCGGTCGAACGTGGACGTTCCTCCGTCGGCATACTCCAGCCGATGGCCTCCGTCCACGACGATGAGGTCCGCCGCCAGATCGAGTGGCCGCTGGAATCCGTCCCCGGCCCGCACGAACGTCAGGACGCGCCCGTCGCCACCGCGTAATGCCACATCACCGTTGTCCCGGATCAGCAAGGCAGCAGCCCACGTGTGGGTCCAGCCTGCCTCGTCGCGCGAGTTGTAGGCGCGGGCCCAGCCCGGCGCCTCGGCCACATCGACGTCGATCCGACAGTAGTTGCCTATTGCCGTATTGATTCCGTCACCCACCACGCCGTAGCCGGTCGGCTGTCCCAGCAGTTCCGCAACTGGGCGCGTGACAGGGCCGCGTGATTGTTCTGCCATGACGTCCCCCGTATTGAACGATTTCGCTCGAACGAAACACGGTGATCGTGATGACGCCGACCATCCTGTTCAAGGTATGTGTCCTCGATCAGCCAGGTCTGGAGACACCAAACTCCGTAGCGGCTCGTGTTGTTGCCGCGTGGCAAGCTCGTCGCCATGATCGAAGGACTTTTCTGCAGGGCCGTCTCCAGAGGGTCCGTGAGGTGCTGCTCTGGAGGCTCGACGTCCTGTCCGAATACGACATCCGGCGCCGCGAAGCTTGCCGCGATGCCGAACATGCCGCCTTCTTTCGGCCGCGACGCTGCGGTCAGCCGCAGGCGGTGCCGGTGACGAAGACGTCCGCGGCGCCGTTGACGTCGGACACGGTCAGGTTCGACGCCTCCGAGGTGAACGCGACCTCCGTCCCGTCCGGCCGCAGCGACACCGAGCTCTCGCCGCCACCCCCACGCCCCCCGGCGTCGGTGTCACCGTCGGCGTCGCCGGTCAGCCGCGTGGTCATGCCGGTCAGCCGGTCCCGGACGAACAGGTCGGACCGGCCGTTGGTGTCGCCCGGGACCAGCGTCGACGCGTCCGAGGCGAACACCACGCACCGCCCGCCGTCGCTGACGCGCTGCCCCCAGCTGTCCCCGTCTGCCTGCGTGCCGTCGGAGGCGACGCTGACCAGCTCGACCTCGCCGGTCATCCGGTCGCGCACGAAGACGTCCATCGCGTCGTTCGTGTCACCCGGCACCACCTGGTTCATCGCCGACTCGAACGTCACGTACCGCCCGTCCCGGCTCAGCGACGCCGTGTGCAGCTCGTAGGCGCGGTTGCCGTCGGCCGGCTCACCGGTCGCGGTGAGGCTCTCCCGCGTGGTGACGCCGGTCTGCAGATCCCGCACGTACACGCCGATGACCTGCAGCCCGTCCGGCATGATGTCGGTGGCGGAGGAGGTGAACGCGACGTACCGGCCGTCCGCGCTGATCCCCCGGCTGTAACTCGGCCAGTGCCCGTTCAACCCGGTCGTCGCCACGCTGACCAGCGTGGTCGTGCCGAGCAGCCGGTCCCGGACGAACGCGTCCGCGCCGCGCCTGTGGTTCGCGTCCCGGCCCGGTAGCAGGTTCTGCGCCCGCGACGTGAACGACACGAACCGCCCGTCCGCGCTGATGTCCGCGCCCCAGCTGATCGACCCGGTCGCCTCCGCACCCGCGCTGGTCACGTTGATCCGCTCGATCGCGCCGGTGGTCAGGTCCATCAGGAACACGTCCGCGTACCCGTTCGTGTCGCCGGGCACGAGATCCGGCGCCCACGACGTGAACGCGAGGAACCGCCCGTCCGCGCTGATCTCCGGATCGAACAGCCCGTCCGTGACGAACCCGGTCGCGGCACTGGTCACCGGCCGCACCGTGGTGCCGAGCAGCCGGTCGTGGACGAACACGTCCGACAGCCCGTTGACGTCCCCCGGCACGAGGTCCGGCGCCTGCGACTCGAACGCCACGTACCGCCCGTCCGCGCTCATCGACGGCGCCTGACTGAGCCCGCCGCCCGGTCCGCCGCCGCTGGACACGCTGACCAGCTCCGTCCTGCCCGTCGACGCCACCGCCACACCCGGCACGGCGACGACCAGCACCGCACAGGCGAGCGCGATCCACCGAACTCCCACCGCATACCTCCATCGTCCACTGTCGATCGATGGCTACACGGTAGAGCGCGGCACCCGGCCACTCCTGTCAGCTTGCCGACCGATCAGCCGCACACGTCGACATGAGCCGGTCTTCACAAACCGCACAAGCCCATATGCGGTACGGGAGGGGGGACCCATCACTGCCGGCGTGCGTGAGCGGCGCGTACCGGTCCGCCAGCAGCCGCACCTCGGGCTCGCAGTCGAGCAGGTGGATGAGCAGCAGGGCCGTGGTGCACTCCGGGTCGAGCAGCAGCAGGCTGCGCAGACAGCTGGCCCGCTCATAGGAGTGCGGTGAGGCGACGGTCAGCCGGCGCACCAGCGTCGCCCGGCCGCCGGCGTGGTGCGCGGTGGACGAGCCGGCGAGAATCCGGGCGAGCCCTCGGTGCGTTCGTCCCTCAGCACGACCGCGTTCGGGTTCGGGTTCGCCTACGAGTCGTCCCGATCAGTCAGCGCCGCATGCGTTCGCCCGCGGGGATCGGCTGCCACACGAACCCGTCGGATCCGGCCAGGGTTCCCTGGTGCCGCCGTCGGTGACCACGACGACCGCAGGTGGCGGGGGCCGGTTCAGCGGTTGACGTAGTCGGTCAGCCCGCCGAGTTCCTCGCTGGCGATGAACACCGACCGCACGTTGAGGATGGCTTCCTCGACGTGGGCGGTGCAGCCCCAGGCGGAGTCGCCCCACGAGTCGGCGATCTTCAGCTCGGCCGGCGCGGTGCACCCGGCGCCGCCGCCGAGCTGGCAGTGTTCGGGGTGCGGAGCGGTGGCGTGCGCGGCGGCTGCGGCGCGCATCCGGGCAGCGAGTTCGGCTGCGGCGGCGGCGCGCTGCTCGGCCTCGTCGCGCAGCTGCCGCTCGGCGCGTACCGCGGTCAACGCCGCCAGCCGCAACTCCAGCTGCCGGGCGACCAGCGTGGCGAGGTGCCCCAGCACAGCGGTCTGGGCTTCGGTGAGCTCCCGCGGGGCCGAGTCGATCGCGGTGATCGTTCCCAGGTGGTGGCCGTCGGCGGTGATGATCGGTGCGGCGGCGTAGAACCGCAGGCCCAGCTCACCGCGCACCAGAGGGTGCTCCAGGGTGCGCGGGTCCACGGCGGCGTCGTTGACCACGTAGAGGTCCTCGGCGCAGAACGCTGAGGCGCACAGGCCCGGTTCGGTGCCGACCTGCGCCACCCCGTCGAGGCCGTGCGCGGCGGCGAACCACACCCGGTCGGTGTCGACGATGCTGACCGTGGCGATCGGAGTGCCGCACGCCGCGGCCGCGGCTGCGGCGAACTCGTCGTACGCCCCATCGGTCGGGGCGTCGAGGATCTCGTAGCGGCGCACGGCCGCTACCCGGGCCGGATCCCGCAGCGCAGCCGCCGGCGAGGTCGGGTCGGTCGGGGGCGAGTCAGCAGGGATCGACATTCGTGGGGCTCGATTCTGGTCGGAATGACGGCTGCGACGCGCCGGCGGCCTCGCCGCTGGACCCATCGTCGCAGGTGGTGTCGGAGATGCGCCGAGGCCGGGTGCCGGTGTGGCCGAAGACATCGAGCACATCATGACGGTCGCCGAGTCGGACGGCCTGATGCTGATGTTCCCGAACTACCACGCCGACATGCTCCCGTTCGGCGAGTCGGTCCCCCCGCCCGCCTCGCCTGACCAGTACGGCAACACAGAAGGCTTCCTCCAGTCGTACGGCCGCATTGTCGTATTGTCGTTAACGGTAATCCAATAATGCATTCCGAGGGTACGAAACGGACAAAACGTCACGCCAGGCTGATACACCATAATGACAGTTATGTGGTGTACGGCTTCGGCGGGAGCGAGCCGGGGGAGCGGTGCCGAGATTTCGCGGGCCCCACAGCCACGGCGGGGTGGCGTAGCCTGGCGCGCACCGGAGACACCGGACACGTCACCGCGGGCGTAGCCGATGGCGCCGACGAGGGCTCCGGCCGTCTCCGAAATCGCGGGAGGATCCCGCTGGCAGAACATCGCCCCAGTTCTCAGGACCGATGCCCGCGGGTGCACTGGGGACGACACCGGCGGCTTCGCGGCGAAATCGCAGGAGGATCGTTCTGACAGAAGAGTCCCGGGGCGTCCATCGCGTGCCAGCCGATCGGGCGTCATGCGGCCGGTCAGTGATCGTGATAGATATGCAGCACTTGCCATCTCATCGACGGGGGAAGCTGATGAGCAACAGGCGCCTACTGGCGTGCGCACTGCTGGCGACGGTCGTCGCGGCGGGCCTGGCCGCACCGGGTGTCGCACAGGCCGCGGTGGCCGTGCAGACCGTCTACATGAACGCATCCGGGTCGGACGCGGGCTCCGGTGCGACGCCGGCGACCGCGGTCCGGACGCTGGCCCGGGTGGAGGAGCTGGTCGCGGCCGGCCCGGCGGACCAGGACGTGGAAGTGCGCATCCACGCCGGGACGTACGTGACCGGCGGCGTCACCTGGGACACCTACCGGCCGGGGCGGACGATCTCGTTCATGCCGGACGACTACACCGTGGGCGAGGGCCGGGACGGGATCGCCGCGCTGCCGGTCTTCGAGAACGCGCGCTCCTCGTCCGGGCGCTACCTGCCCGGCTACTGGTTCTACGCGTGCCTGCCGTCGGCCGGCCGGCCGCTGACCGACGGCGGCGTCGCGGGGCTGCGGTTCTACTACCTTCAGGCCCAGCGGTACGCCAGCGGCGGCCTCTCGCTGGACGGCTCCGCGGGTGCGTGCGGCGGTGGCTACGTGCCGTCGTCCGGCCTCGGTCAGCCGTCCGCGCGCGGACTGGACGGCAACACCGTGTTCGGGATGGTGTTCACCGATCTCGGCAACGCGTACACCGGTGGTGGCTGCGCCGACGAGGACTTCCCGCGGTGTGGGTACGGCGGCATCGTGCTGACCGAGTCGTCCGGCAACCGGATCGAGAACAGTCACTTCGTGGACCTTCGCAACACGGAGGCGAGCTACGTTCACGCGGTCTACGTCACGCACAAGAGCTCGTCGAACCGGTTCGCGGCGAACAACGTGACCGGGGTGAGCAGTGATCCGGTCAAGGTGCGCGACGCCAGCAACTTCAACACGTTCGAGGGCAATGTGTTCGGCGCGAACTCCTGGCCGCGCAGCACCACGCCGGGCGTGCACTACCTGGAGGAAGTCGGCGCGTCGGAGTGCTCGTCGTACCATAACCGGTTCGCCAACAACAACCTCGGCACGTACCTGACCGGCAGCACCGCGAACCTGCCGGTCTGGTATCTGAGCCCGGAGGGCGCGACCTGGCCCGGCCCGTCCGGTTGCCCGGCGATTCCGACCGGTGAGACCCGTTTGATCACGGCGGGCAACACGTACTGACGCGGTCGCTCTACCGTGGACACATGATTGATATATCTCGATGTGGCGCGGCCGTGGCCGCCGGGTTGCTGGTACTGACCATGCCGCAGCCCGCGGCCGCGGCCCTGCCGGGACCGGAACGGATCAGCGTCTCCGTCACCGGCGGGGACAGCGACTGGTTCAGCAACGGCTCGTCGATCAGCGACGACGGGCGGCTCGTGGTCTTCCAGTCGTACTCGACCGACCTGGTGCCGCGAGACATCAACGGCGGGTACGACTCGTTCGTGCGCGACCGGCAGGCCGGCGTCACCCGGCTGCTCGGCCTCAACCCGGACGGCAGCCAGACCGCGGAGGGGGTCAGTTCCGCGGTCGTCAGCGGCGACGGCCGGTGGGTGGTCTACGACGCGGACGCGGCCACACTGGTGTCCGGTGACTCCAACAACAAGATCGACGTGTTCGTCGAGGACCTGGGCACCGGTGCGATCACCCGTGTCAGCGTGACCAGCTCCGGCGCGGAGCCGAACAATCACAGCCACACGGCCGACATCAGCCCGGACGGCCGGTTCGTGACCTTCCAGTCGACCGCGACCAACCTCCTCACCACGGACCTGAACGGGGCGACCAAGTCCGACGTCTACCTGCACGACCGGCTGTTCGGCAGCACGCGGCTGGTCAGCGAGGCGCTGACCGGCGGCGGCGCGGGCGCTGACCGGCTGGCCCGGGACGCGAAGGTCAGCGCGGACGGCCGGTACGTGGCGTTCATGTCCGCGGCCACGAACCTGGTCGCGGACGGCAGCAGCGAGCTCAGCGTGTTCGTCCGGGACATGTGGACCGGCGTCACCACCCGGGACAGCCTGACCTGGACCGGAGCGCCGGCAGGTTACCCGTACGAGTACTCGTTCAGCCGGGACGGCCGGTTCGTCGGCTTCGACTCCGGCTTCGACGACGTGGTGCCCGGCGACACGAACAACCGGATGGACGCGTTCGTCCGGGACCGCTGGCGCGGCACGACCGAGCTGGTCAGCGTGTCGTCCGGCGGCGGACCCGGCAACGCGGGAAGTCACGCGCCGCAGGTCGGCGACGGCGGCCGGTGCGTGGTCTTCACGTCCGATGCGTCCGACCTGGCGCCCGGCGACACCGGCGGGGCGACGGACGTCTTCGTGCGCGACATGGTCGCCGGCACCGTCGTCCGGATCAGTGCCCCCTACTCGGCCGACACCGACCGGCCCAGCTACGGCGCCGCCGTCAGCCGGGACGGCCGGCACACCTCGTTCGACTCGCAGACCGGCGCGCTCGACCCGAACGACACCAACGACAACGACGACGTGTACGCGGCGACGACCGGCTGCGGCTGACATGACGACGCCGGCCCTGTCAAAGGGCCGGCGTCGCGGGACTCAGCCGAACGTGATGTCGCTGCACCACATGTAGGCCTGGTCGGTGTGCGAGGCCTGCCAGATGACGAACAGGATGTGGTTGCCCGTGTAGCCGGACGTGTTGACGTTGAACGTGATGTCCGTGGCCGGGGCGTACCGTCCGGTCTGCGTGATGAAGTCCAGGTGTCCCCAGCCGAGTGCCTGCGTGGCCGGGTTGTAGCTGTTCTTGCTCACGTAGACGCGGAAGTAGTCGGCGCCGTGACTCGCCTGGTCGTACAGGTGGACGGTGAAGTTGTTCGAGACCCTGGTGGTCTTCCACGCGCCCGGGCGGTTGAGGCTGTCGTTGCGGGTCAGCCCGTTACTGCACAGTTGCCCGTCGGGCGTGCGCGCCTGGAACTGGCCACCGAGGCCGTCCCGCAGCGCGCTCATCCAGTTCCACATGGTGTCCGAGTTGGCCTGCCACGCCTGCCAGCACATCGGATCCTGCTGCTGCATGGCCGGGTTCATGTGGTCGGAACCCCAGGTCTTCCAGCACTGGTAGGCCCGGGACGCCGGGTCGACGATCGTGCCGTGTGCCTGCGCGGGGGCCGCCCACGGCAGCAGGCCGGCCATCACGGTGAGCAGCAGGACCAACGCCCGGGCGGCGGGGCGCTTGCCGGACTGTCCGGACTTAGGGGTACGCATGGCGCATCCTCCATTCTTTGGCGCAGATGTCGCGTTGGGAGCGCTTCCAGCAGGGTTACATCCATATCCATGGATGTCAAATATGATCTATTTAGTGCGGAAGCGCCCCGCGGCGTAGCGCTACAGGTGACGGAGGAAGAAGCGCAGGTTGGCGTCCAGTTCATGCGCCGGGATCACGGCGTGCGGACCGGGATTCGCGTGCAACGATTTCTCGGCGGACCGAGCGCGTCGAACAGCGCCAGCCCGCGCCACCCGTCCGATCCGCGCCTGGTTCCCGGATCATCGACGCGCTGATGGGTCTCACCTCCTCGCTGGATGCGTATCGCATGCCGGACGGCGTTCATCACGCGGACTGCTGCGCGGCCCACTCCGCGACGCGGCGCGCGCTCTCCTCCTCGGACAGGTCCTCCACCCGGGTCATCACCGACCAGCGCACCCCGAACGGGTCGCGGATGCTGGCGAACCGGTCACCGGAGACGAACGTCGTCGGTGCCTCCCGGACGGTGGCGCCGGCCGCGACCGCCTTCTCGACGACCGCGTCCACGTCCGGGCAGTACAGACCGATCGAGTAGCAGTCCTGGTCGCCCTCGGGCGCGGGCACCAGGCCGTAGTCCGGCATCGGCTCGCCGAGCTGCAGCAGGCCTGCGCCGAAGTCCAGCACGGCGTGGGCGACCACGCCGCCCATCTCGGTCACGTCGACGACGCGCGCGCCGAAGATGTCCCGGTAGAACTCGATCGCGCCCTTCGCGCCCGGGATCGCGAGGAACGGGGTGAGGCTGGTGGCGCCGTGCGGCGTGCCGTTCGTGGTGTATGCGCCGTCCGCTGCTTTCGTGGTTTCCGTCATGAGACACGATGCTAGGGATGCCGATGCCGGACGGGCTTGAAGATTCGCGACAGCACACCCTGCGAGGTGTGTTGTACCCGGCGCGGCTGCCCACCCTCGCCCGGGTGGCCGCCCCGCCCGCGATCGCGCAGCTGGTGCGCTGGTTCTGGGTCCCGCAGTGGGAGATCCAGCCGGGCCGCAGCTCACGCCAGCACGTGATCCCGTTCCCCGCCTGCAACCTGGTCGTCGAGGGCGCGGCGGTGGAGCTGGCCGGCCCGTCGACGCTGGCCTCGTACCGGGATCTGCGCGGGACCGGGTGGGCCGTGGGCGCGCTGCTGCGCCCGGCCGCGGTCCCGCACTTCACCGCCGACCCCGGCGCGCTGCGCGACCGCTCCACCGTCGTCGACGCACCGGACCTGGTCGCCGTGGTGCGGGAAGCCGGACCGGAGGCCGCGCCGGACGCGTTCGCCGAGTGGCTCGCGGCGACGGTCCCGCCGCCGTCCCGTGAGGCGCTGCTGGCCAACGAGATGGCCGGCCTGATCGACGCCGACCACGAGATCCGGACGGTCGAGGACGCCGCCGGCCGGCTCGGCGTGTCCGTGCGCACGCTGCAACGGCTCGCCGCGCGGTACGTGGGATTGCCGCCGCTGGCGATGATCCGGCGCCGGCGACTGCAGGAGGCCGCGGCGAGACTGCGCGCCGACCCGTCCGTGACCCTCGCCGACATGGCCGCCGACCTCGGCTACAGCGACCACGCGCACCTGGCCAACGAGTTCCGGACCGTGCTCGGGCTGACGCTCGGCTCCTACCGCCGATCCTCGTGATCCCGCTCTCGGACCCGGCCGCCTGACGTCCGTTTCGTCCCCCGCCGCGCCCGAACGCGCAGGTCAGGGCGGGCGCGCCTCGCCTACCGTCACCGCGCACACGAACCGATCAAAACCGCCGAGGAGATCGACACCATCCTGGACCGCTCCGCATGACGATCCGGCCGGCCGTACCGGATGTGGAAGGGGGCATCGCATGGGTTCGCCCGAGGAGGTGGCCGCGTTCCCGGGTGCGCCGGTGGTGCCGTGGCCCCGCGGCGAACCCGCACCGCGACCGCCGGACGGCGCGGCCGGCATCTCCGTGTGGGTCCGCAACCGGGCCGGCGATCCGCTCTACTGGGGACACAAACACGTGGTCGGCATCAGCGACCGGCCGGTGTTCTGGGGCATCGGGCGGATGGTCGCGTTCGTCGGCCCGGGCGAGCACCGCGCCGAGGTTCGCTACCTCGGTGTGGTCTCGTCCGCACGCACCGTCCGCGTGCGGTCCGGCGAGATCGCGCAGCTGGAGTTCTGGACGCCCGCCGCCACCGGCACCACCACCCACGGCGTGCTGGCACCGGCACCGTCCCACTATCGCACGGGCGCCCGCTCGCCCGGCACCACCGCGGTCGTCGCTGTCGTGATCGCACTCATGGCCGTGACGTTGCTGCTGGCACGCCAGCAGGCCGTCGGCGCGGCGATGCCGAGGCCCGTCACGAGCGTGCTCGCGGGCGCGGCGATCGCGCGGGCCGCGAACGAGGCATGCGACATCCCGCGCGGAACGGGGGCCGCAGGGTGGCGGCCCCCGTCCTCGGTGCCGGACGATCAGGAGGCGTAACGATCAGGAGGCGTAACGATCAGGAGGCGTAGGTCTCGAACTCCGCCACTCTCGGCGTACCCGATGCGCCCGTGATCTCGAATGTGATCTTCTTGGCCGACGTGGCGCCGAACGTGATCGCGCCGGCGCCGGACCCGGTCGTGAGCACCGCGCCGGTGTCGCCGTTGAGCACGCGGTACGCCCCGATCAGGCCGGTCGCGCCGGACGCCTCGCGGATGACGATCCGGGAGACCGACGTGGCCGACGACCACTTGACCGAGATCGAGCCGGTGCTGCCGCTCGGCGACCAGTACGTGGCCAGGTCACCGTCCATGACGTTGCCGTAGCTGGTGCCACTGGCCTTGCTGGACCCGTCCGCCCCGCCGGCGAGGCTGAGGTTCGTGCCGGACGGCGGCGGCGTGGTGGGCCCGCCCGTGGTCGGCGGCGGGGTCGTCGGGCCACCGGTGGTCGGCGGCGGCGTGACCGGCCCGCCGGTCGGGGACGTGGGCACGCAGTTGCCGTTGGAGACCTGCAGGCCCTTGTTCGCGCCCGCGGTCTGGGCCACGATGTTCGGCACGCAGCTCGCGCCGTCCAGCGTGTACGAGTACGGGATGCTCACGGTCGTGGTCGACGTGACGTTCGGCCCGGCCGGCTTGTGGTCGCTGCTCGCGGCCGACCAGGTCACGTTGTCGAAGATGTTGCCGCTGACCTGCCAGTACCCGGCCTCGGTCGTGTAGAACGTACCCAGGACGTCCTTGGAGTTCTTGAAGTGGTTGTTGTCCACTTTCGCCTTGGCACCGGCCCGGGAGTTGATCCCGGACTCGATCAGGCTGGTGTACGAGTTGTTGTAGATGTGCGCGGTCCCGCCGCGCAGCAGCGGCGTGCGCGAGTCGATGTTCGAGTACGCGTTGTGGTGGAACGTGATGTAGTTGTTCCCGGTGTCGCTCTCGCTGGAGCCGATCAGCCCGCCGCGCCCGGAGTTGCGCAGGATGCTGTAGCTGAGTGTGACGTACTCGACGTCGTCCTTCAGGTCGAACAGCCCGTCGAAGCCCTCGGACTCGCCGCCGGACGCCTCCAGCGTGACGTGGTCGACCCACACGTTGCGGACCGTGCTCTCCATGCCGATCGCGTCGCCGCCGTTCGACGTGGGCGAGCCGGACTTCTTCACGTTCCGCACGGTCACGTTCTGGATGATGATGTTACTGGAGTCACGGATGTGAATGCCGAGCTGGTCGAAGACCGCGCCGGAACCGACCCCGATGATGGTGACGTTGCTGATCTGCTTCAGCTCGATCACGCCGGCCGCGGTGTTGCAGCTGTCGCCGGACACCTTGGTCGTGTTGCCGTGGTTGATCGTGCCGGAGACCTGGATGATGATCGGCGTGCTGCTGCTGGCCCGGTTGCACAGCGCCGCGTGGATCGCGGTGCCGGTGCTGGCGGTCACGGTCGCTCCGCCCGCGCCGCCGGTGGTGCCGCCGTTCTGCGTGGCAAATCCGGTGACGCCGCCGGTCGCCGCGTTCGCCTGCATGGGCAGCGCGACGGCCAGCACACCTCCGATCGCGGTGACGGCGACGGCCGTCCCGATCCCGAGAGCCGCTCGTGGTTTCACGTGTTGATCTCCTTCGCCTGATGCCGACGGCGTGCACCCCGGCGCCCTGGGCGAGGCGGCGGGCACGCCTGCTGCGCTTCTGGAAAGCGCTTTCCGAGCGCTCAGGATAGAGAACTATCGATCGAAAAGGCAAGGGTTCAGTACGGCCAGCGACCGGCGGCCCGCGCCTGCTCCACGGTCTGCGGCGCCGCCATCCGCATCAGCTGCGCGTGCATCCCGGCGCGTTCGGTCATCTCCGCGGCTGCCGGGCCGAGCCGGGCCAGCAGCGGCGCGACCTCGGACAGGTGGGCCACGCCGTCCGCCCACCGCTGATCGAGCGCGGCCACGCCGACGCACATGACCAGCGTGTTCGCGTACTCCCAGACGGTCAGCGGATCCGCCTCGGTGGCCAGCGCGGCGCGCAGCGTGCGGGCCCGGTCGGCGAGCGCGGTCGTCTCGGCCATCAGCGGCGGCGGGCGGGTGCCGCGGGACAGCGTGGCGGCGTGCGCGTTCGCCAGGTTGTGCAGCGCGGTGCCGACCGCGCGCCGGACCGGCTCCTCTCCGGCGTGCTCGCCGCGGCGGATCGCCTCGGTGAGCAGCGTGACCCGCTCGTCCGGGTGCCCGGCCGCGACCGCGATCTCCCCGGCGTCGCACAGATAGACGATCAGGTGCTCCAGCGCCTGCGCCCGCGCCGCGCCGGTGGCCTCGGCACCGCGCCGTGACGCGGCCACGCCGTCGGTCTCCCGGCCGCCGGGCCGCTTCGGGGCTGCACCACCAGCGACCGTGCCGCCCGCCTCGTCTCCGGCCACGATCTCGGCCGGTCCGCCGCCGGCCGTCCCGCCGTCCACGCCCGGGTGCCGCACGGGCGTACCGCCGCCGGGTTCTTCCTGGTTCGTGCCGGCGGTCAGCCGGTCCAGGCGAGCCGTGGCGAACGCGACCGACAGGCGGGCCGGCTGCAGCGCGGCGGACGGGCGGCCGGCGGCGTGCCGGACCTGGCCGAGCCGCCACAGCGCCCGAGCCAGCACCCGCTGGAACTCGGCGTGCTCCGGCGTGCCCCGCGCCGCCGTCTCCGCCACGGTCGCGTCCGCGACCAACCGGTCGAGCAGCGCCTCCGCCTCGGACAGCCGCGCACCGCCGCGCGACATCGCGATCGCCCGGTCGAGGCGTCCGTCAAGATCTGCAAGACCATCCACGGGTACGGCATCCGCCTCGTCCCACCGGCCCGCGAACGACGGTGTGCGCCGCCACGCGTCCGGCCCCGGAATGACGACCTCGACCTGCGGGTACGCCTTGCCGAGCGCCGCGATCGCCTCGGTGGCCTGTGCGAACCGGGCCTGCGCGCCCCCGCCGTCGAAGCTCATCAGGATCGACACCTGCTCCGCCCACGCCGCGCCGGTCAGGTCCGGCCGGCCGACCACGACCGCGGCCCGGCCGAGGAAGCTCAGCGCCTCGGCCAGGTCGTAGACCGCGGAGCCCTCCTCCTCACGCGCGACCGCCCGCGCGGCGTCGACCAGCTCGACCGCGAGCCGCATCGTCTCGGTGCCGTCCACCGGCTGCCCCTGCGCGATGCGTTCTTCCT
This sequence comes from Catenuloplanes nepalensis, assembly GCF_030811575.1. GTDB lineage: Bacteria > Actinomycetota > Actinomycetes > Mycobacteriales > Micromonosporaceae > Catenuloplanes > Catenuloplanes nepalensis. The sequence goes on from NZ_JAUSRA010000001.1 coordinate 3,463,899, forward strand.
GGTCGACGAGCCGGTTCTGGACCAGTGCGGCAAGCACGGCGGCCCGGCCCCGGCCCGCGGGCGGCGCCGCGGCCAGCGCCTCCGCCACCATGTCCCGCCCGCGGGCCCGACCGCCGGCGCTCTCGACGATCTGCGCGGACTGCACGAGCCGGATGACCGCCTCGGCGCGCACCGGATCGTCCGGCCCGGTCTCCGCGATCAGCTCACGGGCCAGCGTGACGACCTCGTCCACGATGGGCCGGGCGTCCTCCGGCGTCCGGCCCATCGCGAGATTGACGCCGAGCCGGCCGAGCGCGCGCAGCAGCCGCCCCCGGTCGGCTCGATCACCCTGGACGGCCAGCCGGCGGGCGGCGTCGACCGCGCGGACCGCGGCCTGGTTCGCGCCCGGACCCGGGCCGTTGAGCATGGTCAGTTCCTCGGCGACCGCAACGAGCCGGTCCGCCTCCTCGGGGGACGGCCCACGCCGCCACGGCACTCGCACCATGCCGATCGATGTTATGCGCCGGCCGCAAGCCCGGCAGGCTATGGATGAAGGGTGCCGCCGTTGAGCGGGGGAAGGCCGGCGTAGCGGCCGCTGGGGCGGAAGCGGCTGGGCTGGTCCGCGTACTCCTCGATGGCGTGCGCGATCCAGCCGGCCGTGCGCGCGACCGCGAAGATCGCCTCGCCCGCGTCGGCCGGCATGTCGTGGCGCAGCGCGAACGCGGCCAGCGCCAGGTCGATGTTCGGCGCGACGCCGGCCCGCTTCCGCATCGCGGCCGCGATCGCGGTGACCGCGGCGGCCTCGACCGAGTCCGCGGGCAGCAGACCGAGCAGGGTGGTGGCGCGCGGGTCGCCGACCGGGTAGAGCGGATGGCCGAAGCCGGGCACGCCGCCGCCGGTCCGCAGCCGGTCGGAGATCGCGCCGAGCGGGTCGCCGCTGCTGATCGCGGTGCGCAGCATCTCGGTCGCGAGCCCGCTGGCCGCGCCGTGCAGCGGGCCGTCCATCGCGGCCAGCCCGGCGCCGACGACCGCGTAGGGGTGGGCCCGGGTGGACGCCGCGACGCGTGCCGCGAACGTGGACGCGGCGAGATCGTGGTCGGCGAGCAGCACCAACGCGGCGTTCAGTGCGAACACGTCGTCATCGGACGCGGGCTTCGCGGTGAGCCGGCTCCACAGCAGCGCGGCCAGGCCGGCGTCGGCGGGATCGTCGTGCTCGGGCAGCGCGGTGACCATGGTGTGGATCAGCGTGCGCGCGGTGGCGACGACCGCGGCCGGCGTGGTGTCCAGGCGCAGCGGATCGGCGGCACCGAGCGCCGCGACGATGATCCGGAGCCGGTCGGTCAGGCGCGCGGTCGCGGGCAGCGGCTTCGTGACCGCCTCGGCGAGCCGGCGCAGGCCGTTCGGCACCGGCGGGAACGGCGTCGTGTCGCCGAGCTCCCCGGTCCACAGCAGCCGGGCGACGGTCTCGAAGGGCTCGTCCCGGGCGAGTTCGCTCGCGTCGTAACCCCGGTAGAAGAGCGCGTCCGCGGTGATCAGCGTGATGCCGGTGTGCACGGCGGGGGAGCCCGGGCGATCGGTGGCGCGGCCTCGGGTGGCCTCGAACGCGTGCACGTCCGCCTCCGCGAACAGTGTCTCCTTGCCCTGCGCGTTGCGGCGCCCGGCCAGCAGTCCACGACTGACGTAGGCGTAGACGGTCGCGCGTTTGACGCCCAGCCGCCGGGCGACCTCATCGGTGGTCAGCATCTGCATGTGGCTATCTTCTCATGTTGACTGGATCAACATTGACAGGTTGATTGTACTGCTCGACAGTCAACATATGACTACCGTGAACCCGGGCCTGGCCGGCGTCGTCGCGTTCGACACCCGCATCGCCGAGCCGGACCGTGACGGTGGCGCGCTGCGCTACCGCGGCATCGACGTCGAGAAGCTGATCGGCCGGGCCGGCTTCGCGGACGTGTGGGGCCTGCTCGCGGACGGCGACTTCACCAGCCCGCTGCCGCCGGCCGAGCCGTTCGCGCTGCCGGTCCACTCCGGCGACATCCGCGCCGACATCCAGGCCGCGACCGCGATGATGGCGCCGTACTGGGGGTTGCGCCCGCTGATCGACATCGACGCCGCGCAGGCCCGCTCCGACCTCGCCCGCACGTCCGGCATGATGCTGTCGTTCGTCGCACAGGCCGCGCGCGGCGTCGGCCTGCCCGCCGTACCGCAGCGCCGCATCGACGAGGGCCGCGGCATCACGGAACGCTTCATGATCCGCTGGCAGGGCGACCCGGACCCGCGCCACGTCGAGGCCGTCGACCGCTACTGGATCTGCGCGGCCGAGCACGGCATGAACGCGTCCACGTTCACCGCCCGCGTCATCGCCAGCACCGGCACCGACGTCGCCGCCGCACTCTCCGGCGCGGTCGCCTCGATGTCCGGCCCGCTGCACGGCGGCGCCCCGTCCCGCGCGCTCGACATGGTCGACGCGGTCGAACACTCCGGAGACCCCCGCGGGTACGTGCGGCAGGTCCTCGACTCCGGCCGCCGCCTGATGGGCTTCGGCCACGCCATCTACCGCGCCGAGGACCCGCGCGCCCGCATCCTCCGCGCCGCCGCCCGTGAGCTGGGCGCGCCGCGTTACGAGGTCGCGCTCGCGCTGGAGGAGGCCGCGCTGGCCGAGCTGCGCGAGCGCAAGCCCGACCGCGTCCTGGAGACCAACGTCGAGTTCTGGGCCGCCATCGTCCTCGACTTCGCCGGCGTCCCCGCCGGCCTGTTCACCCCGCTGTTCACCTGCGCCCGCACGGCCGGCTGGAGCGCCCACATCCTGGAACAGAAGACCCTCAACAAGATCATTCGCCCGTCCGCCGCCTACATCGGCCCCGCCGACCGCGACCCCTCCGACGTCCCCGGCTGGCACTTCTGACCACCCCCGACTCCCGCCAGGCCCGGCCCCGAGTGACCCTGAGCGGCACATGCCGCCTGCGGAATCCGGGAGCGGCGGTGTGTGGAGGTGGCACGGGGGTTTGGGAAGGTGACCGACCGCTCGGCTGACAGGGAGGCCGCCCGCGGCCGACCGGTGCCCGCGGGAGCGAACGGTCCGGGCCACGCCGGAAGCGGGAAAGCAAGATCTTGATCTGCTTCTGACCCGGCCGGAACGGCAGTGCGACCCGGCCGGAACGGCAGTGCGACCCGGCCGGAACGGCAGTGCGACGGCGTGGCCGGACCCGTGCGGGACCCGGCCACGTCGCGCGAGAAAGACGAGAAGATCAGCCCAGGCGGGGGGCGTCGTGCAGGTCGCGGGCGGAGATGCTCGGGACGGTGGTGCCGTCGGTGAGGGTGAGCGTGAGCGTGGTGGTGTTGGTGGAGGACTCGTCGAGGCCCTCGGGGTACCAGACGAGGAAGTAGCCGTCCTGCAGCGACGCCTGGACGGTCCGGGGCTCCGCCGAGCCGGTGATGGTGACGGTGACCGCGGTGACGTCGCTGCCGACCCGGCCGGTCATCAGCCGCGCGTAGCCCTCCTCGGTCCGCGACTGCGGCCAGGCCTGCATCTCGACGCCGGTGCGGCCCAGCTCGGCCGCGGTGACCGGCGCCTCGAACAGGCTCGGTGAGAGGATCTCGCCGTCCGCGGCGCGGAAGCAGGTGACGGTCCAGCCGTCGGTGATCACGCTGAGGTAGGCGTAGTCGCCGCGGGTCTCGCCGACGACGCGGCCGGCGCGCGCCTCGTCAAGGGAGTAGCCGGCCGCGGGGACGCACTCGTCGACGATCGCGGTGGCGTCGGCCGCGGGCAGCGGGGCGGGCGCCGGCGTCCAGGACGCGAACGCGGGCTCGGCGCCGAGGTGCGGCACCGCGATCGTGGCGCCGACCGCGGCCATCGCGACCACACCGGCGGCGAGCGCGAACCGGGTCCGGCGCCGCGCCGGCACCCGCACCGCGGCCGTGGAAGGCGGTGTGCTGGCGACGATCCGGTCGGCCAGGTCCTGCGCGGACGCGGTGTGCACCCGCGCCGGCACCGGCTCGGCGGCGTCCCGGAGCAGGTCGGAGAGGTCGTTGTGGCTCATGCGGAAACTCCAGTCTCGGCGATGCGGGCGGCAGCGGAGGTGGTGGACGGGATCTGGGCCGGGCGGCCGAGGTGGCGGCGCAGGCGGCGGCGGGCGCGCATCAGCCGGACGCTGAACGTGGCGCGCGTGACGCCGAGCACCTTCGCCGCCTGCGGCCCGGTCAGGTCCTCGAAGACGGTGAGCGTGAGGACCTGCTGGTCGTCCGGGCTCAGGTGCTTCCAGGCCTGGACCAGGTCGAGCCGGGCCGCGACCTGGTCGGACTCGGCGCGGGCGACGGTGTCCGGTTCGCGGAGGATGCGTAGCGCGAGGCTCTGCTGCCGGTGGTCGCTGCGACGCGTGTTGCGCATCGTGTGGTAGGCGACCGTGAACAGCCAGGCGCGCGCCTCGTCGCGGGGGACGGGTACGTCCGCGAAGCGCCGCCAGGCCACCAGGAACACGTCCGCGACCACGTCCTCCGCGACCGCCGGATGGGTCCGGCGCTCCACGAAGAGCAGCAGATCGTCGTACGTGTCCCGGAACAGGTCCCGGAACGCGCCCGCTGGATCGGGGGTGGATGGGTTCACATCACTCACATGTCCTGCACGCCCCGGACCGCTACAACGGCGCCGTCATCTGGAAACTGCTGTCCAGGATCGCGGCGAGCGGATCCGCCGCGATCCCGTGCCGCCCGGCCCAGGCCCGGACCGCGCCGAGGAACCCGGTCAGGTCCGCCCGCACACCCTCCAGAAGATCAAGGAACACCGCCGCGGGTACGTCGACGTGCACGGAATCCGGCTCGCCGGCGTCCTGCCGCACCCGGATGATCCCGTCCTCGCCCAGCGTCGCGGCCACGTGCGGATCGTGCCCGAGCCACGGTGTCTCGCCGCGCAGCACCAGCGCCCAGTCCCGCCAGCTCTCCAGCCCGGCGCAGCAGCCGGGCACGATCGTGGTGCCGCCGCCGGTCAGCCGCAGCCCGCCGGAGACGGTCAGCGCCTCCTGCTCGGCGAGCAGGTCCGCCGGCACGTCCGCGTACTCGCTGACCATGGCCATGAACAGCCCGATCTCCGCGTCGCCGGCGTCTTCGCCGAGCGGCACGAACGTGTACGGCTCGCACGCGGCGACCGGCCACGCCGGCGTGGTCTCCAGCGTCTGGACCTCCAGGACCGCCCGTAGGCCGTAGCTCGTCACGTGCAGGAGTATGCCCGGCCAATTCGATTGAGCGGTCCGCCACCGTGGGCCACACTCACCGCCACGATCGCCACGATCGGCCCGCGCTGGGACGAGTTCGCCGCGATCTCCTGCCCGACGCTGCTCGTCAGCGGAGAGCACGGCGTGCTCCCCGCTGACGAGACCGCCCTGATCGGCCGTCACCCGGCCGTACGGCCGGTGCGCATCCCGGGCGCGGGCCACGACGTCCACCTGGCCAGCCCGGGGCCGTGGCAGGCCGCGGTGTCGGCGTTCCTGCGCTGTCAGGCGCCGCCGCGGTAGACGCCGCCGCGGCCGGCCATCCGGGCGAAGCCGGCGAAGTCCGTGGTGGCCAGGTCGAGGTTCGTCTGCACGCTGAAGACCTCGTCCGCGATCACCCGGAACGCGCGCCCGGGCTCGTCGGACAGGTCGACCGCGACCACCGGGTACTCCGGGTCGCGCAGCGCGTCGCCGTCGACCAGGAACGCGATCGCCAGGTCCTCGTCGCCCTCGGCGAGCCGGACCAGGCCGCCGGGCGTGAGGCCCTCGTGGGCGCGGTCGTCGAGGAACGTCATCGCCGCGCGATAGTCGTCCAGGTGACGCTGCAGCGTCTTGCGGAACGTGTCCCAGGCCGCGTCGTCCGTGAAGTCGGTGCGGATGAGCAGGCCTTGCGCGTCCGGGGTGATCGGGAGGGTCATCGTGTCCTCGGGAGAAATCGGGTCAGGTGCCGTGTCCCGCACGGGGGCGGGGCGGGCGCCAGACTACAACGCGGTGAGCTGCGCACCCTTCGGTGGACCGCACGCCGCGCCACACCCTTTCGGGTTCTCCGGGCAGGATGTCCCGCATGCGCATCATCGACAAGGTCGCCTGGCTGCGGATCGAGGACGGCCGTATCCTCTCCACCCGCTCGCACGGCAAGGACGTCCTCTACTTCCCCGGCGGCAAACGGGAGCCGGGCGAGTCCGATCTGGACACGCTGACCCGGGAGATCGCGGAGGAGCTGACCGTGGCCGTCGATCCGGCGACCGCGGCCCCGGCCGGCGTGTTCGAGGCGCGGGCGCACGGTCACGCGGAGGACGTGCTGGTCCGGATGACCTGCTACACAGCGGACTACACCGGTGAGCTGACACCGGCCGCGGAGATCGCCGAGGTGGTCTGGCTGACCTACGCGGACCGCGACCGCACGTCCCCGGTCGACCAGATCATCTTGGACCATCTTCGGGAAGAGGGGTCGCTGAGCTGACCGGCACACTGACCGCCTCTGGTCACCTTCGGAACAGGGTTGCTGAGCCCACCGGCACGCCGCTAAAGTCACCACCCGTGACTGCCGGGTCGGCCTTTGGCCATTACCGGATCGGGCGCCCGGCCGGCGCGTGATCCTGCGGCGGGCCCGTGGCCCGCCTCCTCCCTGTCTGCACCTTCACGCCTCCTTCCGAGCGCCGCGAAAACAGACAGGGGATACAGCGCGCGTGTCAAACGACTTCAACAGCCGCAACATCGAGGAGTTCCGGGCCAACCGGGGCCGGATCGCGTTCTTCGGCGACGCCCGGATGCTGCTGCTCACCACGACGGGTGCCCGCACCGGGCGCCCGCACACCGTCCCGCTCGGCTACGTGCCGGACGAGACCCTCCGCCTGCTCGTGATCGGCTCCGCCGGCGGCGGTGACCGGCACCCGGCGTGGTACCACAACGTCCGGGCGAACCCGCAGGTCACGGTCGAGGACGGCATCTTCACGTACCCGGCCGTCGCCGAAGTGCTCACCGGCGAGGAGCGGGACCGGCTCTTCGCCCGGATCGTCGAGGCGCAGCCGGGATACGGCGACTACCAGCGGAACACGAAGCGGGTGCTGCCCGTGGTCGCGTTGCGCAACGCCTCGCAGGGCCCGCCGCGCGCGGGCAACTCGTTCGGCGAGACGCTCATGGCGATCCACGACTCGTTCCGGCGTGAGCTGGCGCTGGTCCGGTCCGAGGTCGCCGCCGCCGGCCCGGCGCTCGGCGCGCAACTGCGCGTCAACTGCCTGTCCGTCTGCGGCGGCCTGCACATTCACCACCGCGGCGAGGACGGCGGCATCTTCCCTGCCGTGCTGGCCCGGTCGCCCGAACTGGCCCCGGTCATCGACCGGCTCAGCACGGAGCACAAGGCGATCGCCGCGCTGATCGAGGAGCTGGAGGCCGCGGTCCGCACCGAGAACCCGCTGCCCCAGGTCGAGCGCCTGATCGACGAGTTGGAGGCGCACCTACGCTACGAGGAGGAGATGCTCGTCCCGCTCCTCTGACGCGACAATCCCGCCGGAGGCGAGAAGCGGAGACCTTCCTTCCCGCTTCCGGCGCGGGTACCTTCCGAGTGCTCCCGCGGGCACCGGTCCAACGCCACTCAGCCTAAGTCGATCACGGAGGCTCATTCAGCGCAGCGAGCTGGCGCCGCGTTGCCGCAGTTCAACGGCGTCGGCGCCACGCGCTGAACAAGCCTCACGGACTCCGACCTCCGCTTCGCGAAGCGCCCGCCGTTGTCCACGCATCCTCACCGGACCCCCTCCGTTGCCCAGCCCCTCGACCGAGAGCAAGGGCAACCCGGCCCGCTCGCGGCGATCGGGCGCTCCGCGCCCGAAACATCGCGACATCCCACCCTCCCGCACGGACCGCCAGCCCGCGCGACGCCACCACCGAGGCCTGAGTGATCAATCAGTGGAGCGAAAGAGCGATCAACTTCGATTTTTGATCTATCTTTTGCTCCACTGATTGATCACTCAGGCGCCAGGCCCGAGGCCGTCAAGAACTCCTCGCGTCGCCAGATGGGGCCGCTGGCCGCTTTGTCAGGATATTTCGGTCAAGAGGCGCCCGGACCCACAGCGGAGGGGGTACGACCCGGTCCGCCGCCGGCGACGTTCCGAGGCGTTTTACGCCCGACGGGCCGCGCCCGCCGGCTGGGTGCGAGGTAAGCGGGTGCCGGCCGCGGTGGCGGCGTCGACGACGGTGCGGCCGGCGTCGGTCGGGGAGTAGAGGACGGAGCGGCCGGCGCGGCGGCGCAGGACGAGGCCGGCGTCGAGCAGGATGCCGAGGTGCCGTCCGACGCTGCCGAGCGCGAGCCCGGTCAGCGCGACCAGCTGCGTCGTCGACTTCGGCGGGTCGAGCAGCACCAGCAGCCGCGCCCGGACCGGCCCGAGCAGCCGTGCGAGCGCGTCCGGCGCAGGGCGGGCCGGTCCGGTCTCGGCCAGCGGCGCGGACGCCGGATAGGCGATCGCATGCCGGCTGTGGTCGTGCTCGTCCCAGGACACCCAGCCGCGTCCGACCGTGACCGGCACGAACAGCAGCCGGGTGCCGAACACGTCCCGCGGCGGATACTTCGACGCGTTGACCTGCAGCCGCCCGTTGCCGAGCCAGCGCATGTCCGCCCTCAGGTCGGCGAACGCCGCGACCCAGCCGCCCTGGGTGAGCTGCCGGGTGCGGGCGACCACGTCCGCCTCCAGGATCCGCCGGCGGCGCCCCCAGTCCGGCGCGATCATCGTCTCCCACACCCATTCCAGCAGTTCCGCGAGGAGCGGCCCGGGCGCGAGTGCACCGATCGCGGACGGCAGCGCGGGCCCGCCGGTGACCCGCAGCGCGGTGGCGAGGTCGGCGCGGGCCCGGTCGTCCGGGTAGTACCGGATCAGGTCCAGTTCCTCCGCGATCGGCCGTTCCGTCTCGGCCTGCGGCGGCGCCACGAAGTCTGCCAGCCACCCCGGCCGGAACGCGGTGGCGAGCAGCAGCCGCAGGTCCGGCCGGTGCGCGATCTTCCGCCGGTACGCGTTCGCGTGCCGGTCCAGGAACTCCCGGTCGACGGGCCCGGCCACGGCGCCCTTGTGCAGGCGCAGCAGCGCGCCGGTCGTCTCGGCCCGCGCGGAGATCACGAACCGGGCACCGGCGAGCGTCTCGGTGTCGATCTGCCACCAGCTCATCGCGTATGTTTCGCCTCCCCGCGAAAGATTAACGGCCACCGCGCCCGCGTACGCAGACTGCCGATCATGCAGACGTACGGTGCGTTGTTCCGCACCCCCGAGTTCCCGCCGCTGTTCGCGGTCGCCTGCGCGGGCGCGTCCGCGTCCACGATCGGCGGGCTCGCGCTCGCCACCGTGGTCTACGCCGGCACCGGCTCGCCGCTGCTCAGCGCGCTGAGCATGTTCGGCCCGGCCGCGGCCCAGCTGCTCGGCGCCACGCTGCTGCTGTCCACGGCCGACCGGGTGCCGCCGCGCGCCGCGCTCGCCTCCGTCGCCGCACTGTCCGCGCTCTGCCTCGCCGTCCTCGCGATCCCGGGCCTGCCGCTCGCCGCCGTGTTCGCGGTGCTCGGCGTGATGGGCCTGGTCGCGTCCGTCGGCGGCGGTGTCCGGCTCGGCCTGCTCACCGAGGTGCTGCCCGCGGACGGCTACCTGCTCGGCCGGTCCGTGCTCAACATGTCCGTCGGTTCCGTGCAGATCCTCGGCTTCTCGATCGGCGGCGTGCTGCTGTCCGTGGTCCCGGCGCACGGCGTGCTGCTGATCGCGGCCGGCTGTCAGCTGCTCGGTGCCATGATCGCCGCGTTCGGCCTGCGGTCCCGGCCGCCCCGCGCGTCCGGGCGGCCGTCCGTGGCCGCGACGTGGCGGGCGAACGCGCGGCTGTGGTCGTCCGTCCCCCGCCGCTACGTGCTGGTCGCGCTGTGCGTGCCGAACGGCCTGATCGTCGGCTGCGAGGCGCTGTTCGTGCCCTACGCGCCGGCGCACGCGGGCGTCCTGCTCGCCGCGGCCGCGGTCGGCATGCTCGCCGGTGACGTCCTCGCCGGGCGGGTGCTGCCGCGCGAGTGGCGGGCGCGCGCCGGCGGGTTCCTGCGGCTGCTGCTCGCCGTACCGTATCTGCTGTTCGCTCTGGGTCTGCCGCTGTGGCTCGCGGCCGTGCTGATCGCGGTCGCGTCGGTCGGCTACTCCGGCACGCTGGTGTTGCAGGAGCGGCTGATCGCGCTGACCCCGGACGACCTGCGCGGCCAGGCGCTCGGCCTGCACTCGTCGCTGATGATCGGCATGCAGGCGGTCGGCGCCGCGATCGCCGGTGGCGCGGCCGAGCTGACCGGTTCCGCCGCGAGCGGCATCACGGTGATGGCGGTCCTCTCCATCTCGGTGACCGTGCTGGTCGCGGCCGGCCTGCGCACCCCGCTCCCGCGACCGGCCGCCGCGCACCCGTGACGGTGCTCAGGCCAGCGGCTTGGTGAGCGCGAGCTGGGTCTTGACGATCGTGTAGCCGCGCCGCTCGTAGAACCCGTGTGCCTCCGTGCGGTGCGCCCCGGACCGGACGTACACGCTGGTGGCGCCGTGCCGGGCCGCCCACCGTTCCGCGGTGGCGAGCAGCGCGGTCCCGGCACCGGACCCCTGGGCGGTGACCGCGAGCCCGCCGAGTTCCGCGCGCACACCGGCGATCAGGCTGTGCGTGATCAGGACATGGATCCAGCCGGCGACCCGGTCGGTGACCGCGACGTAGACGACGTGCCCGTTCTCCGGCAGCGCGCGCAGCCGCGCGGCGACGTCGGGCGCGGGCACGTCGTACCCCATGGCTGTGATCTGTTCTGAAAGGTCGTCGTCCACGGTCGCGAGCCGGATCGCGGGGCCGGGCCGCAGCCGCCGCGCGTGCGCCGGGAACTCCGGATAGGTCTCCTGCGCGGCCCGCACCGACGGCAACGGCGCCGGAACCCCGGCAGCCGGCGGCACCCCGGCGGCCAGCAGCGCCGCGTAGTCGTCCACGTCGGACGCGATCACCGCGGCCTCACCGTCCGCGCCGAGGTAGACGACCGGCGGGTTCGCGTCGATCAGCCACAGCGCCACACATCCGCCGGCCGCGTCCCGGGCCAGCACCCGGAACTCCGCCCCGGACACACGCGACGACGCGGTCCACGCCCGCCACCAGTCCCGCGTCCGCTCCGGCCCCCACGACACCGGCTCACAGCCGGCCGCCTCGTGCAACTCGGTCAGGCTCACAGCGCGACGGTAGTCCATCCGCACATGATCGAGGCGTCCCCCGAACATGGGAACGCCTCGATCATGGAATGTCAGGCGGTGGCGCGTTCCGCGGCCGCGACCGCGTTGCGGAACAGCATGGCGACCGTGGTCGGGCCGACGCCGCCGACCCGGGGGGTGATCGCGCCGGCGACCTCGGCGCAGCTCTCGTCGACGTCCGGCAGGATGCGGCGGCCCTCGTAGCGGACGCCGCCGCCGACCACGACCGCGCCCGGCTTGACGTGCTCGGGCTGGATGATCCCGGGCACGCCCGCGGCCGCGATCAGCACGTCGGCGCGCTGGGTGTAGCGGGCCCAGTCCGGCACGCCGGTGTGCACGACGGTGACGGCCGCGTTCGCGGTGGGACGCTTCTGCGCGAGCAGCATCGCGAGGGGCCGGCCGAGCGTGGCGCCGCGGCCGAGGATGACGACCTCGCGGCCGGCGACCGGGATGTCGTAGTGGGCGAGCAGCGCCTCGATGCCGGCCGGCGTGCACGGCAGCGGTCCGGGCAGGCCGAGCGCGAGCCGGCCCATGTTGAGCGGGTGCAGCCCGTCGACGTCCATGTCCGGGTTCATCACCTGCAGCGCCCGGTCGTAGTCGAGGTGCCCCGGGATCGGGTACTGCACGAGCAGCGCGTGCACGTCCGGGTCGTCGTTGAAGCCGCGGATGACCCGCTCCAGCTCGTCCTGCGTGACGTCGCCGGGCAGGTGCGCGTGCGGCGACACGAACCCGAGCTCGTCGGCCTGCTTCTGCTTGATGCGGATATATCCGGCGCTCGCGTCGTCGTCGCCGACCAGGATCGTGGCCAGCGCGGGCGTGACGCCCTTCGCCTTCAGTGCTGCGACGCGCGCGGTGACGTCTTCGAGCACCGCGTCGGCGACGGGCTTGCCGGGGAGAAGTCGGGCAGACATGAGAACTCCTGCACCCGTGGGCGCCCAGGCGGTCGACGTCCCACGACGAGCTCCCCGATGGTCGCTGCCATCCCCGTGCCGCCAGTCGCTGTCGCGTCCCAATATGCACCATGAGCACACACCCACGCCAATCCAGGAAGACCTTTCACCCCGTTCTCCCGCTTCCGGCGTGGTGCGGCCCGCATGCTCCCGCGGGCCCCGGTCGTCGCTGGCGCTCCTCCCTTCCGGCGACGCCGTGGTCACCAGAACCCCGTCCCCCTCCGCCGCCGAGCGCCCGTCCGATGCCGTCCCGATGAACCGGCGCCTCGATCTCGCAGCGAGGGATCGGCAAGAGACACCGCCCGGCCCGCCACGCAAGCCGAGCCGTCCCGGCGACACGTACGTGATCGGAATGCGCGGAGGCGCATGAAACCACGGCGGGACCGGTGCCCGCGGGAGCACTGGGAAGGTGCCCACGCCGGAAGCGGGAAGACAAGCTCCTAAAGGGTTGTGGCTCTCGACCACTGGGCGACGAGGTCGGGGGAGCCCATCACGGTCGGGGCCGGGATGCGGTGCCAGAGGTAGAGGTAGAGATCGGCGATGCCGCCCAGCACGACCGCGTCGCCGTCCGCGGTGCTGGTGACGCGGCGCCAGCGCGGGCCGGTCGTGCCGAGGTCGACGCGCCAGATCTCGCCGGTGTCCGCGGCGGCGAGGATCAGCGTGCCGGTCAGCGGGGTGCCGCCCTCCGGGCTGAGGCGGCGCTGGATGGCCGGGTGGTGCAGCATCGCGCCGAGGAACTCCTCGATGCCGTCCCGCGCGACGGCCGCGTCGACCTGGGTGGGCCGGCGCAGCGCCTCGGCCGCGTCCAGGCCGTGCACGATCGCCTCGTGCAGCATGCGGCGGGGCCAGCCGGCGGCGCGCCGGTCGTGACCGAACGTCCAGACCGGCCGGTCCGGGTCGGTCGACTCGAGCGTGGCGAGCAGGCGCTGAGCGCCGACCAGCAGCCACACGGTCAGCTCACCGGCGTCGTGCGGGACCTCGGCCTCGAACGCGTCGAACGGCAGCCGGCGCGGCATGCCGGAGGCGACCATGGCCTCGGCCCAGCGGTGGGTGGCGCCGATGTGGCCGGAGAGCGCGCCGAGGTCCCAGCCGGGGCAGGCGGGCACTGGCGTGGCCGGGTCGGCGTCCGCGACCAGGTCGACGAGGCGGCCGACGGCGCCGCGCAGGGCGGACAGGTGTCCGGCGTAGTCCAGGCCCAACTCCGTGCTCATTGACAGAAACCTACCGGCGTACGGACGGTCGCTGCCACCTCAGGATCGCACCTGCGCGTCCAGGTCCCGCATGCGCGCGGTGACCAGTTCCGCGACCGCGCGCACGGCCGGGGACAGCACGGCGTCGGGGCGGTGCGCGATCGCGAACGTCTCGTAGCGGCGGGGACGCAGCGACGTCCAGCCGAGCCCGTCCGGGAGCCGGTGCGCGCGCAGCACGCCACGCCAGGTGACGGTGTCGGCGATGCCCCGGGCGGCGATCTCCAGCGCGGTCTCCGGGTCCTCGACCTCGACCCGCGTGGTCAGCTGATGCCCGTGCGCCTGCAGGTCGCGGGCGATCAGCCGGCGGGTGGAGTCGTCGTCGCGGAAACTGACGTCCGGCAGGACCAGCGGCGCGGTCGCGAGCCGGGCGGGCGTGACGGCCTGGGTGAGGCGTTCCGGGTCGGCGCTGACGTAGACGAGTTCGTCGCGCATCACCGGCGTGACCGCGAGCCCCTGCGTCGACGACCCGGACAGCGCGATCACGGCCGCCTCCAGGGTGCCGCGCCGCAACTGGGCGGCGATCTGCGCGGAGTTGAGGCCGGCGAGTTCGAGCCGGATGCCGGGATGCCGGGCCAGGACGGCCTCGACCAGGCCGGCACCGAGGTACAGGCGGGCGGTGCCGAAGACGCCGAACCTCACCGTGCCGGTGAGGACCTCGCGGACGCCGGCGACCGCGCGGGTGCCGGCGTCGACCGCGGCGAGCGCGGCCGTGGCGTGCGGGATCAGCGCGTGCGCGGCCTCGGTCGGGGTCAGGCCGCGCCCGGCCCGCCGGAACAGACGCGCGTCGATGCCCTGCTCCAGTAGTCGGACCTGCTCGGACAGCGACGGCTGGGCGTAGCCGAGCGCCGCGGCGGCGGCGGTGAACGAGCCGTGCTCGACGGTGGCCAGGAAACACCGGAGCTGATGCAGAGTGACCAAGGTTTTTCCTTCGGACGGTCAAGGAAACCAAGGCTACCGCTCTAGATCGCCGCTGCTTACCGTCATCGGGTGGGATTCGTGTTGTGCCTGGTCGCGGCGTCCGGTTTCGGGCTGGCGCCGCTGTTCGCGAAGCAGGCGTACGCCGGTGGGTTCTCCGTGACGACGATGCTGACCGTCCGGTTCGCGCTGGCCGCGCTGCTGCTGTGGGCGATCGTGGCGCTCCGCCGCCGCCCGATCCGCATGCCGGCCCGCACGCTCGCGGTCTGCGTCGGGCTCGGCGCGGTCGGCTACGCGTTGCAGGGCGCGGCGTACTTCGGCGCGGTGTCGATGATCGACGCGTCGCTGGCCGCGCTGCTGCTCTACACGTACCCGGCGCTGACCTTGATCCTGGGTGTGGCACTGCGCCGGGCCCGCGCGGACCGGCGCAGGGTCCTCGCGCTGGCCGTCTCCGGCGGCGGACTGATCATGCTGCTCGGCGCCGGGTTCGACGGCGGCCTGGGCGTGCTGCTCGCGCTCACCGCGGCCGGCACGTACGCGGTGTACCTGACCGTGTCCGAGACGCTGCCGGCGAACCTGGACGTGTACCTGCTGACCGCGATCGTGTGCTCGTCCGCCGCGGTCAGCCTCGCGCTCGGCGGCGCGGCGACCGGGGGACTGCACGGCCCCGCCGCCGCGTCGGCCTGGCTGTGGGTGGGGATCATCGCGGTGATCGGCACGGTGCTGCCGATCACCGCGATGTTCGCCGGGGTACGCCTGGTGGGCGCGTCCACGGCCGCGATCCTGTGCGGGCTGGAACCGGCGATCACGGTGGTGTCGACCGCGCTGGTCTTCGGCGAGCGGCTGACCGCGGCGCAGCTGGTGGGCGGCGCCGCGATCCTGACCGCGGTGGTGATCTTGCAACTGCCGGCCCGCCGTCGTGCCCTTTCGGGGCCGGCGATCGCTCAGGCGCGCAGGGCCTCGATCAGCCACAGGAACGCGGGCACCTTGGGGGTGAACGGCTCCCAGCCGTTGATCGTGCCGAGCAGCGCCCAGTAGCGCTCCACCCGCACGTCCGTGAAGATCGCCATCTCGTCCGCGAGTTCCCGGCGCCCCTCCGGGCCGAGGTCACCGACCAGCTCCCGGGCGAGTTCCTGCCCGCGCGCGGAGTCCGGCGCCACGCCGTCCGCGAGCGCGCGGCCCGCGGTCTCCTGCACCGCGTTGAAGTCGTAGGCCTCGGTCAGGCGCGCCTGCGACGACTCGCCGGCCAGCGCCATCTGCCGGGTGCGGGCCCGGAAGTCCGCGTCGGTGACCAGCTCGGCCAGCTCCACCCACGCGTCGACCTGCGCCGGCGTCGGATCGTCCGGGAGTTTCAGCTGCCGCATGCCGGCCGCGATCCCGTACCCCGGGCTCTCCGGGTTCACCCCGCCGAAGGTGGCGTCCACGTACTCGTCGATCAGTTCCTGCCGCTCCCGCGCGGACAGCTGTGCCAGCTTGTGCATGAGACTCATCTCCTCCGTCGTACTGTTCCTGGCCGCGACCGACGCCAGCACCGCCCGCCGCACCCGCAGCAGCCGGATCTCCGCGTCCAGCGCCCGCACGTGCGCGGCCGCCACATCCGCGACGGTCCGCTGCCGGGCCAGGACCTGCCCGACCACGTCCAGGCCGATGCCCAGCTCGCGCAGCGTCCGGACCAGCTCCAGCCGGGCCACCGCGGCCGCGTCGTAGAGCCGGTAGCCGCCCGCGGACCGCCCGGTCGGCGGCAGCAGGCCGCTGTCCGACCAGAACCGGATGGTCCGCACCGGCAGCCCGGCCCGCCGGGCCAGCTGCCCGATCGTGTACAGCTCGTCGGTCACGTCGATCAGCCTGCGGCTTCCAGTGGGTGGAGAGTCAAACGCACCGCCACATACGTACACGGAGTTTCTCCGGCGGGGTCAGGAAATGGCGGTCCGCCGGGCACGGCCGAACTCGGCCAGGGCGTGGAAGGCCGCCTTCGGCTCCCAGGGCATGCCGGGGTACGCCGTGCCGGTCCGCCCGTCCGGCAGGACCTTGACGATGCCGAAGCCGCCGAGGTCCAGATCCCGCTCCGGATCGTCGGCGGTGGGCAGGTACCGGGTGGCGAACGTCTGGACGAACGCGGTGTCCACGCCGCCGGCGTCGTAGACGTCCAGCAGCTCGCGCAGGTAGCGGGCCTGCTCCGGTTCGTCGCGCACGACAGTCTCGGTGAGCCGGAGCGCCCGCGCGGTGCGCGGGTCGAACTCGACGATGTCGGCGGAGCGGCTGCCCCGGTCCGCCGCACCGGTGTACGCCGCGCAGCCGAACTCGGTGACCGCGACCGGCTTCCCCTGTGCCGTCATAGCGGCCAGGCTCGCGGGCAGCGCCGCCGCGTTGCTCGCGTCGCGGTAGCCGGCGTCGGTGGCGATGAAGTCGAACGGTGTCCAGTCCACCGCCTCCATAGGGAGCGACGCGTACCCTATCGGACCGTTGAACCGCTCGCGGGCGCCCGCGGCCGCGGCGGCCAGCAGCGCGTTGACGTCCCGTTGCACGCCCGGCAGCAGCGCGCGCAGCCGGGCCGGATCGGCGTAGGCGGCGGCCCGCTCGGTCAGCGTCGCCCCGGGCATCAGCCCGATCGTCATCAGGCTGATCTCCGACCCGGTCAGGAACCGCACGGCCGCCCCCGTCGCCCGGATCGACTCGGCACGCCCGGCCGCGTCCAGCAGAAACTCCAGCAGTTCCGCCGTGGTGAGGTCGTTGGTGAACGGGCAGTACCACACCTCCAGGCCGGCCGCGGCCGCCGCCCGTGCCGCGATCTCCAGCCGGTCCGCGACGCCGCCGGTGATCCGGACCGCGTCGGCGTGCAGCACGTCGCGGATGATCCGCATCTCGGCCGCCACGACGCCCGCGTCGAACGGTTCGTGAGTGGTGGTGCCGAGGTTGGTGAAACCGGTGTCGTAGGTGACGCCCCAGGCGCGCATCGAAGACCTCCTCATAGGGTACGGACCGTACCGTAGTACGATGGGCGCCGTGGCGGAAGGGCGGCGGCGCGGCACGGAACTCGAGACCGCGATCCTGCGCGCGGCCGCCGACGAGCTGACCACGTCCGGCTACGCCGGGATGACCATGGACCGGGTCGCCCGCCGCGCCGGCACCAACAAGAACGCCATCTACCGCCGCTGGCCGCACCGCGCCGCCCTCGGCATCGCCGCCTACCGGCACCTCGCCGTGACCCGCACCCCCGCGCCGGACACCGGCAACCTCCGCGACGACGCCCTGAACCTGCTCCGCGCGGCCAACGCCACCTGGTCCTCGCCGTACGGCGCGATCCTGCGCGACCTGCTCACCGCCGCCGCCGACGACCCGGCCCTGCTCGGCCTGCTCCGCGACCAGGCCGGCGGCACCGCGATGGACGCCGCCTGGTTCACCGTCCTCAGCCGCGCCGTCGCCCGCGGCGACGCACCCCCGGAGGCCGTCCACCCCCGCGTCGCCGCCCTCCCCACCACCCTGCTCCGCGGCGAATACGCCGTCCGCGGCCACCCCGAGGTCCCCGACCAGGTGCTGGTGGAGATCGTGGACGAGATCCTGTTGCCGCTGATCCACGGCCGCGCCCGGCCGGCCTGAGCTGTCGCCCGGCCATGACCGATGCAGCGCGTTCAGCGCCGGCCCTTCCGCCTGACCAACGGCCGCCATCGTCGGGAACGCGAGGAGGCGCTCATGACACGCGGCACTCTGGACTCAGCCCAGCCGCGCGCCCAGCAGGCCACCGTCGACCGCGAGGACCGAGCCCTGGATCATCGCGCCGTCCGGGGAGGTGACGAAGCGGACCGCGGCCGCGACCTGGTCCGGGCGCACATGCGTGCCCGCGGGGATGCCGGCGGTCTGGTGGGCGATCAGCTCGGCGTGGGCCATGTTGCCCTCGGTCAGGGTGATGCCGGGTGCGACCGTGACGACCCGGACGCCGCGCGGGCCGAACTCGGCCGACCAGGTGCGGGTCATCTGCTCCAATGCGGCCTTCGACGCGGTGTACATCGCGCCGAACGGCACGCCCACGTGCGCCATCCACGAACCGATGTTGACGATCACGCCGGAGCCGCGGGCGGCCATCGCCGGGGCGAGCAGGATCCCGGCGCCCGCGACCGGATCGTCAACTGGGAGTCGTTCGCGCGGTTCATGGTCGCGGCGCTGCGCCGCGAATCGAGCCGCCGCCCGCAGGACCGGTTCCTGCACGACCTCATCGACGAGCTGCGCCGCACCGATCCGATGGTCGCCGGCTGGTGGGACGATCACGGCGTGCGCGACTACGCCTCGGTCGCCAAGCACCTGCGCCACCCGGTCGCCGGCGACCTGCACTTCGACATCGAGGTGGTGGTCGCGCCGCACGAGCCGGGGCAGCGCCTGATCGTCTACACCTGCCAGCCGGACTCCGCGACCGCCCGCATGCTGCCGATTCTGGCATCCTGGGAGGTCACGGCCACCCGGTGAACCGCTTCCGCAGCTCGGCGACCTGATCCTCGGTCAATCCGTAAGCGTGGAACTCCCGGTCCGGCATCCGGTCCAGGCGCGGCCGGATCCGGGCGATGTCCTCCGCCTCGATCTCCGGGTCGACCGCACGGGCCAGGCCGATCAGCGTGCCCGCGTCCGCGTCCGCCAGGAACGCGGCCACGTCGATGTAGTCTCGCGGCTCCGCCCGCGACACCAGCGCCGACACCTTCCACGCCCGCAGGTCCGCCAGATCCATCACCGGGCCGATCAGGTCCAGCACCACCGGCGACCGCTCCCGGTGCAGCTCACCCAGGCTCACCCGGATCGCGACCCCGGACCGCCCCGGATCGGTGATCTCCAGCTCGGCCAGGTGGTCACCCAGGTAGCCGGTCTCGTCCTCGATCTCCTCCACCGCGAACCCGTCCGCCCGCAACGCCGCCGCGACCAGGCGCGTCGCGGCCGGCACCGCACCCGCCACGTCGCTGAACAGGTCCACGTCCTCGGTCGGCCGGTGCACCACGCCGTGCGCGATCAGCGCGAGACCACCGCCGAGCGCGAACCCGTGCCGGTTCGCGACCGCCAGCGCGATCCGGGCGATGCGCGCATGCGCCGGGTGGAGCCGCATCAGCGGGTCAGGCCGCGGCGGGCCAGGCCAGGTCACGGACCGCGGCCAGCTGCGGGAAACGCTCCTGCCACGCCGTGCGCACGCCGCGCGGCAGATGCAGATCGGTCCAGACCGCACGCAGCAGCCGCGCGCTCAGCAGCGACCGCAGCTCCTCGTGCCGGACCGCCTCACGCAGCACGATCTCGTAGGCCCGGCCGCGTGACCACGGGTCGTCCAGGTCGAAACGTCGCTGGTCGACGGCCTGCCACACCATCCGGTGCGGCAGTTCCACCACACCGCCCTCCGGCCCGGCCAGCTCGTCGAGCGCGTCCACCACGAGCGCGTCACGACCCGGCCGGGAACGGCCGGGGGAGCGCAGAACAGTGGTGGTCGCCATGCGGTCATGGTAACCCCCGCCCGGACCTGCGAAGAAGCGACAATATCGCCGCGCACGCCGCGAGCGAGCCGCGAGCCGCCGCCGGGGGATCAACCCGGCGGGTCCTCGAACAGCTCGGACAGGTGAGCGTCGATCGCGGACCGGGCGTCGGCGGACCCGAGGTGGCCGAGCAACAGCGGGGCGCGCAGGCCGTCGATCAGGGCCAGCAGTCGGGTGGCGGCGACCGGGGGGTGACCGAAGCCGGCCAGGTGGCGGGTGAAGAATTCGCGGGCGCCGCGGTCGGCGACGCGGAGCGCGGCGGCGACCTGCGGGTCGCCGGCGGCCACGCCCAGGAAGGCCAGCGCGACCCGGGCGTCGGCGCGGCCCGGGTCGGAGAACGGCAGCATCTCCGTGATCAGCGTGCGGGCCGCCTCGCGTGGCGCGGCCGTGGGGGAGACCGCGGCCAGGACCCGGGCCTTGAAGCGCTCGTTGATCCGGGTCAGCGCGAACAGCACCATCTCCTCCCGGGTGGCGAAACAGCGCTGCACCGCGCCCAGCGACACGCCCGCGGCCGCCGCGGTCTCCCGCATGGTCGCGGCGGCCAGGCCACGCTCCTCGACCAGCCGCAGCAGCGCGTCGGCGATCCCGGCACGGCGGGCGTCCAGATCCACGGTTCTCGGCACCGGGTCACCCTATCCGATACAAGCGTATTGACACGTCCCATACGATACAGGTGTATCGCACGATGGCCACAGGGGGAGAGGCGCGATGACCACCGTTCAGTACGCCCACCACGGCGACGTCCGCATCGCATACGAGAGGTTCGGCCACGACGGGGAGCCGCTGCTGCTCCTCGGCGGGCACGGACGGCCCTCCACCTGGATCCCGGACGGGTTCTGCCACGCACTCGTCGACGCCGGATTCACCGTCGTCCGGTTCGACAACCGCGACAGCGGACTCTCCACCCACTTCGACCAGCACACCGCGGCCGGATACGTCAGCGCGATCCTGCGACCCACCCGCCGCCCGCCGTACCCGGTCACCGCGTTCGCCGACGACGCGGCCGCGGTCCTCGACGCCAACGACTGGCCGTCCGCACACCTCGCCGGCGGCTCCATGGGCGTCGGCATCGCGCTGCTGCTCGCCTCCCGCGCACCCGAACGCGTCCGCAGCATGACCCTGCTCACCGGCGGCTACATGCACAAACACCGCATCCTGCGCTACACCCGCTTCCAGGTCCTCCGCGGCATCGTCGGCCGCCGCTTCCCGCCCGGGGCCGACGGTGAGGCCGAGATGACCGTCGCGGTCATGCGCATGCTCGCCTCCCCGCACGCGCTCGACCGCTTCGACGACGAACTCGCCCGAGACATCGGCCGCCGCAGCCACGCCCGCCACCCGCACGACCCGGCCGCCGACCGCCGCCAGATCGCGGCCGGCCGCACCGGAGACCCCTGGCCGTTCGACAGGCTGCCCGGCGTACCCATCCAGGTCATCAACGGCCTCGACGACCCGATGATCCGCGCCACCGGCGGCCTCGACCTGGCCCGCCGCCTGCGCGCGCCGATCAGGTTCTACCCCGACATGGGCCACGACCTGCCCAGACACCTGTGGGGCACGCTGGCGGCGGACATCCGCGCGCTCGCCAGTCGTTCCGCGGAAGGGACTCGGCAAGCCGCCTGATCCGCGCCAGCCGACGATCCCGGGCCGTGATGCGTTGTTCGATAATGTACATTATGTCAACCAAGCACCTGGACGGCCCGGCGGACGCTCTCCCGAAAGCGGCCGGAAACCCGCAAGACCCAATGCCAGAAGATCATTCGAGGGTACGGCCGACAACACCTCACCGGCCGCTCTGGCACTTCACCGGCGTCGCGGCCGAGATGCCGGCACCCGGGCCGGCCACGAGACGCGCGCGACGGAAAGCGGCAGGCCACGGAGGCACATGAGCGACGACACGCGTTACACGCCGGCGACGAACGCGCGGCCATCGCCGCCGTGTCGCCGCTTCCCGTGATCAGGGCGTCGCTCATGTCGCTCCGGCTGCTTGAGCGACGCCTGATCAAGGGCACACCCGCCCCGCCCCTGCCCCGCCGGGTGCGCACGACGCCCGGTGGCCGATGTGCGTCACGCGTCTCGTGGCGGGCCGAGGCGGGTGCCAATCGGACCGAGACGCCGGTGAAGTGCCAGAGCGGCCGGCGAGCCGGCGCCGACCGTACCCTCGAAGGATCTTCTGGCTTTTGAGGGTTTTTGCTGCATAATATTCCTTATGCAGCACATACCGGACGTAACGGGCGAACGCGACGAGAAGCTGATCGTGCTGGTCGACGAGTTCCTGGCGGCGCGGGCGATCCGGAAGCCGTCGGCGCACACGCTCGCGGCCTACCGGCGTGATCTGACCGCGATCGCCCGGCTGCTGGCCGACGGCGAGGTGCAGCCCGACGGCACCGCTCCCCTCCCCCTGGCCACGCTGCCGATCTCCGCGGTGACCGCTCGTGCGCTGCGGGCCGCGTTCGCGCACTTCGCGGCCCCGCGCGCGGCCGCCTCGGTCTATCGCGCCTGGTCGACGTGGAACAGTTTCTTCGCGTTCCTGGTCGCCGACGGCCGGGTGCCCGGCAACCCGATGTCCGCGGTCGGCAAGCCGCGCGTCCCGGCCCTCACACCGAAACCGCTGCGTGGCGAGGAGACCCCGGAGCGCCTCCTCGAAGCGGTGGCGGAGGCGCCGGACGGCCGCCAGCGGCACCCGTGGCCGGAGCGGGACCTGGTGGTGCTGGCGCTGGCGTTGTGCGCGGGGCTGCGCCTGGCCGAGTTGCTGGACCTGCGGGTCGGCTCGATCGTCGGCCGCGACGGTGAGCGCCGGGTGGAGGTGCTCGGCAAGGGCGGCCGCCCGCGTTCGGTGCCGATCGAGCCGGAGCTGTCCGCGCTGGTCGAGCGCTATCTGGAGTCTCGGCGCCGGCGTTTCGGCGCACGCACGGTGACGCGCGAGTCGGCGCTGCTGGTGGACCGTTTCTCCGCTCCCCTGCGCCGAGGCGGCCTGCAGTATCTGGTGGAGTCCTGCTACCGCCGGGCCGGCATCGCCGACCGGGTCCCGGCCGGCGCCCAGTTGCACGCGCTGCGCCACACGTTCGCGACCCGGCTGGCGGAGGACGGTGCGAGCGCCTCCGAGATCATGCGCCTGCTCGGCCACGCGACGCTGACGACGAGCCAGAACTACATCGACGTGACCGCCGGCCAGCAGCGCGCCGCCATCAAGGCCAACCGTACGAATCGGGCGCTGGCCCGTCTGGCCGCGAGTGACGGCATATAGACGGGCAGTGCACACTGGCGGTGTGACTTATGACCCGGAGCCGCATGATCCGTATGGGGACACGGCGCGCCTCTCCCCCGGTTCGCCGACGACGCCGTGGCGGGAGCCTGATCCGACGAAGCACGATGTGACGCCGTTGAGTCCGGTGGCGCCGGTGCCGGCGCCGTTGCCGCCGGTGTTCGCGCAGGTCCAGCCGTATCATCCGGCCTACGCGCCGCCGTCGCGGCCGTTGAGGTCGACCGGGGCGGCGGTGATGCTGGAGCTGTTCCTTGGTCTGTTCGGGTTGTTCGGCGTGGGTGCGCTGTATGCCGGGAAGACCGGTCTCGGTGTGACGCTGATGGTGAGCTACTGGGTGCTGTTCTGGGTGAACGTGGCGTTGGCGTTCGTGCTGATCGGCCTGTTCACCGGCCCGCTGACCTGGCTCTTCTACATGATCTTGTCGCCGGTGCTGGCGGCCCGCGCGGTCGACCAGCACAACGCCTACTGATCAGCCGCGGCGGCGGGCGCGGGCGGCCCAGATGGCGTAGGCCGGGTCGCGGTCGAGGTTGTGGCGGTCGCGGTCGTAGCGGCGGGTGGTGCGCGGGTCCGCGTGGCCCATCGCGTCCTGCACGTCCTCCAGCGGTACACCCTCCGCGCGGGCCGTGGTCGCGAACGCGTGTCGCAGCGAGTGCGGGGACAGCTGTTCCCAGGCGGGGATGCCGGCCTCCCGGGCGAGCTGCCGGACGAGGCGGAACACGGCGTGCCGGTCGAGTCGGCCGCCGCGGGCGGTGACCAGCAGCGGGCCGTTCAGGTCGGCGACCGCGACGCCGGCCGCGGTCGCGCGGGCGTGCAGGTAGGCGTCGACGGCCGCGGACGTACCCGGGGTGAGGGCTCGTCGTCTGGCTTTTCCGCCCTTGCCGGTGAAGCGGACCGCGCGGTGGCCGCGCTCGTAGCCGATGTCGCCGACGTCGAGTCCGCAGAGTTCGCCGACGCGCAGGCCGAGGTCGGCGAGGAGCGCGATGACCGCGCGGGTGCGGTCGGCGGTCGGTCCGGTGGCGGCGTCGGCGGCCGCGAGGAGCGCGTCGACCTCGGCCGGGGTGAGGCCGACGGTGCCGGAGTGGTCGCGGTCGACGTGCGGCCGGTCGGCGCCGGAGACGGGGTTGCCGGGGACAGCGTCGAGGCGGTGCAGGAAGTCGTACCAGCTGGACATGGCGGAGAGTTTGCGGGCGACCGTGGTCGCGGCGAGGCTGGTCTCCAGCTGGCGCGCGTAGGCGTTGACGTGCAGGAACGTGGCGGCGAGCGGGGAGAGTCCGCGGTCGTCGCACCAGGTGAGCCAGCCGGTGATGTCGCGCTTGTAGGCGGCGCGGGTGTGTGCGGACAGTCGGCGGTTGGCCAGCCACGCGTCGGTGAAGTCGGCCGCGCCGCCGGCGGTGTCGAGTGCGCGGTGGGCAGCTGGGATGACGGTGCCGATCTCCACGTCGGACACGATGCCACGCGCGGTGGCCTGTCCCCAACTCTATCGGGCGCTACAGCCGGTTCCGGTCCTGCCCCGGGCCGATTTCTCGCCGCCGGGTGGTGCCTAGGGTGGCCTGGTGACGGACACCGCATTGCAGTCGGAGTTGACCGAGATGGGCCGCGTCGACCTGGAGGTGACCAGGGCCGCGCTCGATCAGGACGATCATGAGGCGCAGCTGGCGTGGCGGCGGGTGACCGCGGCGCACGCGGAGCGGCTCGCCGAGATCCTGGATGTGCACGGCTGGCCGGGCGACGACCTGGTCGGCCGGGAGGCCTCGCAGGCCGCGTGGAAGGTGGCCCAGCACGCCGACCATCGCCTCGACGTGCAGCGGCTGGCGTTGACGATGCTGTCGGAGGCGGTGGCCGAGGGCCGGGCCGCCGTCCGTGACCTGGCGTTCCTGACCGATCGGGTCCGGATCAACGAGGGGCGCCGGCAGATCTACGGCACCCAGATCGCGGGGGTACGGGACGGCAGGCCGGTCCCGTGGCCGCTGGAGGAGCCGGAGCGGATGGAGGAGTTGCGGGCTGCGGCCGGAATCGAGTCGTTCGCGGCCCAGACCGGCGTCTAAGCGACGCGCAGGAGGGCGGCCGTGGCGTTGTCGTGGCCGCCCGCCGCGAGCGAGTCCTCGATCAGTCCCCGGGCCGCCTCGGTGAGCGGCTTGCGCAGCTGCTCGTCGAGGCGGCCGAAGCTGACCTGTTCGGCGATCCCGTCGGTGCAGCGGTGAAGGTGGCCATCGCGGTCCGCCCGGCCGCGGCACTCCCCTCACCCGCCCCCATCCCGTCCGCCACGGCGACGAGGCTCCCGAGGTGCAGGACGTCGAAGTTCGCCGGGTAGCGGTTCCCGACGCAGGTCGCGCCCGCGACGGTGAGGCGCAGCGCGGGGTGCGGCGGTCGGCGTTCGTCCGAGATCGCGGTCGTCACGTCCACAGCTTCCCCTACGGACGCACGTAACGCGGCCTCAGTAGCGCTTCAACGTGACCGTTTCAGGTATTGACCGGTGGGGCAACCGGACGGACCGTTGATTCCGGGTGCGAGCTCCCGGCCGTACCGATGAAGCATTGATTGTTGCCTTGGGTTGTGGACTGGCTGTCGGTGACTCCGCGGAGAGGACTAGCCTGCGGTCATGGCTGTGTCGCGTGTGGTGCGGGTCGGGACGCGGAACTCGCCGATGGCGCTCGCCCAGGTGGAGCGGGTCAAGGCGCTGCTGACGGCGGCGCATCCGGATGTCAGCGTCGAGGTCGTGTCCATGACGACCAGCGGGGACCGCTGGCAGGGCAGTCTCGCCGCGCTCGGCGGGAAGGGCGCGTTCACCAAGGAGGTCGACGCCGCGCTGCTGGACGGCCGGGTCGATCTGGCCGTGCACTGTGTCAAGGATGTGCCGGGTGACCGGCCCGCGCCGGCCGGGACCCTGATGGCCGCGTTCATGGCGCGTGACGACGTGCGGGACTGCCTGGTGCATCCGGGTGGGCTGTCGATCGGTGAGCTGCCGGCCGGGACCCGGATCGGCACGTCCGCGGTGCGCCGGGTGGCGCAGATGGCGTTGCACTGGCCGCACCTGACGCCGGTGCCGATCCGTGGTAACGCGAACTCGCGGCTGGCGAAGCTGGACGCCGGTGAGTACGACGCGCTGCTGCTGGCCGTGTCCGGGCTGGAGCGGATCGGCCTGCCGGAGCGGGTCACGCACCCGATCGGCACGGACACGATCGTGCCCGCGGTCGGCGCCGGGACGCTGGTGGTGCAGGTCCGTCAGGACGACACCGACCTGCGGGACCTGGTGGCGTGCCTGGACGATCCGCGGGCGGTCCGGGAGACCACGGCGGAGCGGACGATGCTGCACATCCTGCAGGGCAACTGCCACAGCCCGATCGGGGCGCTCGCGCGCACCGAGCCGGATGGCCGTCTCAGCCTCCGCGCCCGCGTGATCAGCCTGGACGGCAAGACCGTCCTGGACGTGCACGAGTGGGCGTCCGACCCGATCACGTTGGGCACGTCCGTCGCGGCGGCGCTACTGCGTCAGGGCGCCCGGGACGTGCTCGGCCTGTAGCCGCGCGGCTTCTCCCCGCCACGGCGGGCCCGGTGCCCGCCCGGCCACGACGGGACCGGTGCCCGCGGGAGCACTCGGAACGTGACCACGCCGGAAGCGGGCAGCTCGGTTCTTGATCCTTGCCTTGGATCCCTTGTGGCGCAGGGGCAGCCGCGAAAGTGTCGGCGGGGCCTGGTAAGAATGCGGCCACTGGACGTGTGTACGGAAAGAGGAGTCTGATGGCTGCCGCAGGAGCCGCGATACGCGGACTGACGCCGGACGAGTTGCACCAGATCAAGCAGACCCTGGCGGGCGGCCGGAAGCCGAAGGTGATGTTCACCGAGTCCGCCGGCCAGATCGCGGGTCAGATCGGGCAGGTGATCGAGCTGCAGGACCCGGAGACGTCGGAAGAATATGTCGTGGTCCGGTTCGGGCGTGATGAGCTGCCGTTCTCCCCCGCCGACCTGACCATCCCGCCGAAGGGCGCGACCGGCCGCAAGGCCCCCGAGCCGGAGCCGGAGGTCGTGCCCGAGCCGGCCGCGCCGGAGCCGGAGTTCATGGTGGTCCGGGAGCGGCCGGTCCCGGAGAAGAAGACCGAGGAGCAGAGCACAGTGACGGAGACGCCGGAGGCGGCGAAACCGCCGGTGAAGAAGGCGGCGGCGAAGGCGGTCAAGCCGAAGGGCCCGGCCGGGCTGACCGTGACGCTGGCCTACGACAACGGCGAGTGGACGGTCGCGGCGCAGCAGGGCACCAAGGCCCTCGCCAAGCCGTACGTGGTGAAGCCCGCCGAGGCCCTGAAGATCGTGGCCCTGGTGGACGTGCCGGGTGTGCACGAGGCGGTCGAGGCGATCCTGTCGTCGGAGCGGGCCGAGGCCGAGCAGCAGGCGGAGAAGCTGCGCGCCGAGCTGGCCGAGGTCGAGGCGCGCCTGGCCGAGTTACGGGACGTGTGAGGAGATCACCGGTCACCGCATGGAGATGCGGTGACCGGTGATCCGGCGGGCGGCGTCCGAGGTCAGCCACGCGATGACCTCGGCGACTTCGGACGGTGCGGCGACGCCGAGCCAGTGCGGGTCGGCCTCGACCGAGGAGGCGACCGCGTCCGTGATCCACCCGGTGTCGGTGACCGGCGGGTGCACCATGTTCGCGGTGATGCCCAGCGGTGCCAGCTCGGTCGCCGCGGTCATCGTGTAGTTCTCGTGCGCCGCCTTCGCCGCGCCGTAGGACGCCTCGCCGGGGAATCCGTGCGCGGACCCGGAGGTCAGGCCCACGATCCGCCCCCAGCGGGCACCGCGAAGAGCGTGCCGGCGGGCGAACTCGGCGATCAGCAGCGCGGGCGCGCGGGTGTCCACCGCGAACTGGCGGTCGAATCCGGCCACGGTCACCGGTGTGAGCGGCCGGCCGAACGTGTCGGTGGCGTCCGGGGAGAACGTGTCGGCGAGCCAGCCGCTGGCGTTGTTGACCAGGATGTCGACCGGTCCGAAGTGCTCCTCGGCCGCGTCGAACAGCGGCCCGGCCACGTCGGGGCCGGACAGGTCCGCCTCGACCGCGGCCGCCGTGCCGCCGGCTGCGTTGATCCGGTCCGCGACCGCCGACACCGGCGTCGCCCGGTCCGCGGCGTACGCGGCCGGCATCGTCGGGTCCGGCCGGTGCGCGGACGGCGGCATCGCCAGCCCGGTCAGCAGCACCGCGTCGCCGCGCGCCGCGAGCGCCTCCGCGACGGCCGCGCCGATCCCCTGGTTCGCGCCCGTCACCAGCGCGATATGCCTGCTCACAGCGCCACCTCCCGATTCAGTCCGATGGCCTGCGCGAAGTACGCGTCGTGGGTCACCACGATCAGCGTCCCCTGGTACGCGCGCAGCGCCTCCTCGATCACGTCGAGTGCGTCGAAGTCCAGGTAGTTCGTCGGCTCGTCCAGCAGCAGCACCCGCGCGGACGAGTTGACCATGATGGCGAGCAGCAGCCGGCGCAGCTCCCCCGCGGACAGCGTGGCCAGCGGCGCGTCCCAGGTCTCCGGCCCGAACAGGTGCGCGTCCAGCAGCGCCTCGGCCTCGTCGGCGTAGACCGGCACGTGCGCCCGGAAGTGCTCCAGCACCGTGGCCTTGGTGCGCAGCGTGTCGTGGGTCTGCGGGAGCAGCGACACCGGCGCGCCGGTCACCTCGCCCGCGTCCGGGGTCAGCTGCCCGGCCAGCACGCGCAGCAGCGTGGTCTTCCCGGACCCGTTCGGCCCGGTGATCCGCACCCGTTCCCCGCCCGCCACATCAAGATCGAAATCTTGCAGCAGGGTACGGACGGAGATCCCGTGGGCGGCCAGCCCGGACGTCTCCGCCTCGCCGAACGCGAGCGTCAGCGGCGGGCGGGTCTGCGGCTGCGCGATCCACCGTGCCGACTCCATCTGCCGGCGCAGCCGCCGCTCGCGCGCCTTCGCCTTCTTCGCGACCTTCTTGGCGTACCGCCGGAGTTGGTCTGTGCCCAGGCCTCTGCGCATGGTCGTCTCGACGCCGAGCGCGTGCTGCCGGGTGCGCGCGATGTCGTCCTCCCAGCGGCGCAGGTCCTTCTGCTGTGCCTCGTAGTCGAGCAGGAGTGCCTGCCAGCGGCGGGTCTTCTCCTCGCGGTACGCGGTGTAGCCCCCCTCGTACCGTTGCGGCTCGGTGTGGATGCCGTCGAGCTCGACGATGCGGGTCACGGTCCGGTCCAGGAACGCCCGGTCGTGGCTGACGACGAGCAGGCCGCCCGGGAACGCGGCCAGCCACCGGCCCAGCCAGTCGATGCCGTCCGCGTCCAGGTGGTTCGTCGGCTCGTCCAGGACCAGGATCTGCTCGCCGGTCTCCGGCGTGGCCAGCAGCACCCGGGCGAGCGTGAGCCGGGCCTGCTCGCCGCCGGAGATCCGCCACAGCGGGGCGTCGTCGTCGAGGTGTGCGACGTCGAGGCGTTGCCGGACCTCGGCGAGCCGGTTGCCGGCCTCCCAGCCGCGCAGGTCGGTCCAGCGCTCCTGAACCCGCCCGTACTCGTCGAGGACCTGCGGCGTCGTGGCCAGGCGGCGCTCCAGGTCGTGCATGCGGGCCGCGAGGTGGTGCACCTCGCCGAGCCCGGCCGCGAGGTAGTCGCCGACGGTCTGGTCCGGGTCCGGGACCTGCTGCGCGAAGTAGCCGATCGTGGTGCCGGGCGCGCGCGTGACGTGCCCGGTGTCCGGCCGTAGCTGTCCGGTGAGGACCTTCAGCAGCGTGGACTTGCCGGCACCGTTCGGCCCGACCAGCCCGACCCGGTCACCGGGGCCGAGCGTCAGGTCGACGTCGGTGAACAGCGGCTCGGCGACGAACGAGACGGACAGGGAGACGGCTTTCAACATGAGACACCCCAGCGGTACGCGTGACGATCACGCCGCGGCAGCCCTTCTGCTGCTGGCGGCACGGCACGAACCCGTGGGAATCACATGTTCCGCGCTCACCCTCCTCCGGTCGACTCCGCACAAGACTGCCGTGGGTCCTGGCCCGGCGCAACCGAATTTGTCGGACCCGGTTGCTAGCGTGACCGGCATGTTCGATCACGTGGGCGTCCAGGTCGCGGACGTCGAGAGGTCCCTCGCGTTCTACCTGGGCGTCTTCGCCCCGATCGGGATGCGCGAGGTGAAACGCTTCCCGGTGCCACCGTCGATCGTGGTCGGCCTCGGCCTCGGCGGCGAGCCCGGCTTCTGGCTCAGCCCGTCCGGCGGCCCGGAGACGCGCGAGCTGCACATCGCGTTCCCGGCCCCCGACCGGGCCGCGGTCGACGCGGTCCACAAGGCCGCGGTCGCGGCCGGCGCCCGGGTGCTGCACCCACCCCGCATCTGGCCGGAATACCACCCGGGTTACTACGCGGTCTTCCTCCGCGACCCGGACGGCCACAACGTCGAGGCGGTCCACCACACCCTCTGAGCGGGCTGTCCGCAGCGTTCGCCGGGACGCGACGAGACGCTCAGAGCATGATCCACTCCAGGCGGTCGCCGGTGAGTGCGGGGCGGTAGTGGCCGGCGAACGGCTGACCGGTCTCCAGTGACGTGGCGGTCTGCTCCAGAAGCTCGGCGACCGAGGTGGGCCAGTCGTCGTCGAAATGCCCGCCGTCCTCGTCGTGGAACAGGCCGATCCGGCCGGGCACCGGGCTGTCCCGGCGCTGGTCGATGAACAGGCGTGCCCCGGCGCCGGAATTCGCGAACGGGATGTATCCCTCGTTCCACCACCAGTCCAGGTCGGGGAACGAGTCGGCGAGGACCCTGCAGAGCATCTGCCGGTCCTGGACGATCCGGGCCACGCTCACCGGCTCGTGCATGAACGGCAACGGGAAGTCGCCGCCCTCGGCGCCGTCGTGCCGCAGCAGCGACGCGACCAGGTCCGGTGGGAACGCCACCGACATGCGCTCCTGCGCCGCGTCGATGTCGGCCGCGCGGGCGCCGGGCCGCAGCGACGCGTGGCTGGCCGGCGCCTTCGCGGCCAGCCACGTCTCGATCCGCTCCCATGCGCCGTCGACCCGGCTCGTCACGTCCGCACCCGGCCGGGCCGGCTCACCGTCGAGCTGGTCCACCGGGCAGACCTGCGCCACCGGCACGCCAGTGAGCGACGGCGACGGCGTCGGTGCGGGAACGCGCGGGCTCGGCGCGGCCGTCCACCCGGCGGTGACCTCCCGCGACTCCGGCCGGTCGCAGAACGCCAGCCCGACCGCGGCCAGCGACATCGTCACGAACAGCGCGATCAGCGCGAGCGCCACCCGGACCCCGCTGGTCACCGGCGGCGCAGCAGGGACGGCGGGGCGCGCCGCCGGCGCGGATTCCGGGTCGCGGCCGCTGGAGGCGTGCAGCATCGGGTTGAGGTAGCCACGCGCGGCCTCCCGGTCCGACACATCCACGCCGGCGGGAATCCGCCCGGCCGGCGTGACGGGTAACCGATCCGCAAGATCACCAGGTGCCGGGGCCTCCGCGTCCGTGGCGCCCTGAGCTGCCGCGCCCGGATCCGTACCGCTGCCGGCTCGCGCCTCCCGGTCTGCCGGCGCCGCGGCGGGCGTGCCGCCATCCGTCGCGGCCGTCACGCCGTCCTCGGCGCGTTCCGGCATCGGTGGCGGACCGCCGGCCGGGCCTGCGGCTGTCCTATCCATCGGCGCGAGCCGCTCCGGCGTGGCCGGCCCGCCGACCGTGACGACCGTGCCGGCGAGGCCCCGGCCGGTCAGCGCGCCGAGCGCGAGCGTCGTGTGGTTGGCCGCGTCCGGGTCCTCGCCGGTGACGACCACGACCGGGGCGCCCAGCCGGGCGGCCAGGTCCGTCATGGTCCAGCCGGCCTCGCCGACCGGGACGAGCAGGCCCGGCACGCCCGCGACCAGCACCAGCCCGTGCGTGAGCGCCAGCGTGGAGACGAGGTCGAACGTCTCCGTCAGCGTCAGCGGATCCGCGCCGGTGTCGCGCAGCTCGGCCCGGGTGGCCACGGCCGGGCGAGCCCGGCCGACGGGCCCGCCGATCGCCACCACCGCGACCCGCACCGACGACGCCGCCGCCAGCGCCGCGACCGCGGCCTCCCAGTCCACGCCCGCGGACGTGGGCACCACGACCCACGGTCCGCCGTCCGGCCACAGTCTGCCCACTCGACGCCCCCGTCAGCGCGATCCGTCACGGCCCACGGCGATCGTAATCGACCACTTAGGACGGCAGTCCGGGGTGCCGCAGGATCCAGGCGTCGAGGCCGGACGCGGTCAGCTGGTGTGCGACCGTCCAGCCGGAGCGCTGGTAGAGGGCCACGTTGACCGGCGTGGCGGTCTCCAGGTAGGCGGGCAGCCCGTCCGCGGCGGCACGGCGCAGTCCCGGCTCCATCACCGCGCGCCCGAGTCGCCGCCCGGCGTGCGCCGGGTCGCGGGCGAGCACGCCCAGATACCAGTGCGGCCCGGCCGGCAGGTGCGGGTGGATCACCGCGTCGTAGGCGTCGACCCGGGCCGCCGCCTCCGCGGGCAGGTAGGACGCGGCCGGCGGCCACGCGCCTCCGGGACCGGGCGGGTCCCACATCGCGACCGCGGCCCCGCCCTCGGCGAGCCACACCGTCCCGGAGGCGACCCGCCGGTCGAACAGGTGCCCGGCGAACGCGGGCGCCAGCGCCGTGTAGGAGTCACCGGGAAACAGGTGCCGCAGCACGGGATCGGCCTCGAACGCCGCGACGAACGTGGCGACGACCCGTTCCCGGTCACCCGGCACCGCCTGGGTGATCATCGGTGTAGTCACCGGGCGACGATACGCCGGTCAGCGCGGCTGCCCGGCCCGGCGTGCCGACGCCGGTCCCGGCCGGTCAGCGCGGCTGCCCGGCCCGGCGTGCCGACGCCGGTCCCGGGACGGGCACGGCGATACGCTGCCGGGCATGGCGATCGACCCGACTCGGCTTCCGAGGACCGACACCGTGATCCGTGACGCCGACTGGGCGCTGGACGACCTGTCGGGGCAGGTGCACGAGCGGGTGGCGTTCTCCGGGGTGGATCTGACGGAGGCGACGAGCACGGGCGCGAGCTTCAGCGACTGCGTGTTCACGCGGTGCCGGTTCAACGCGGGGACTCACGTCCGTACCGCGATGGTGAACTGTGTCTTTGTGGGGTGTTCGTTCTTCGAGGTGAACCTGGAGGAGTGCAAGCTGGTCGGGAGCGTCTTCGAGGACTGCACGTTCGGGCTGTTCAGGGCGGCCGGCGGGGACTGGTCGTTCGTCTCGCTCGCCGGCGCGGATCTGAAGAAGGCCACGATCACGGGGGTACGGATGCGCGAGGCCGACCTGTCCGGCGTCAAGGCGGCGCACGCGAAGTTCCTCGGCGTCGACCTGGCGAGCGCGTCGTTCCGGGGTGCCGACCTCAGCGGGGCCGACCTGCGGGGCAGCAACCTGGAGGCGCTCGACCCGCTCACCGCGACGCTGAAGGGCGCCGTGATCGACACCGCCGGAGCGGTGCAGATCGCCGGCGCCCTGGGCCTCGACGTGCGCTGACGACACCGCGATCGGGGCGTCCCGCACGCCGGTGCAGCAGCGTGCGGGACGCCGGTCACGCACCGCCGACGGCGGAGCCGGCCGGGGAGGAGACCGCACCGTCGTCGGGGATGTGGTGCACGCCGATGCGCTTGCGGAACACCCAGTACGTCCAGCCCTGGTAGAGCAGCACGATCGGGGTGAACACCAGCGCGACCCACGTCATGATCTTCAGCGTGTACGCGCTGGACGACGCGTTCGCGATGGTCAGCGTGTTGGCCGGGTCGGTCGAGGACGGCATCACGTTCGGGAACAGCACGGTGAACAGCGTGACCACCGCGAGCCCGATGGTGATCGCGGTGCCGACGAACGCCCAGCCCTCCCGGCCGGCCCGGTTCGCCAGCAACGCGCCGGCCAGCGCGAGCGCCGCGACGGCCGAGATCGCCACGGAAGCGGCGTTTCCGCCGTGCGCGGAGACCGTCCAGGCCAGGAACGTGACCGCCAGGACCGCAGCGATCAGCCCGGCCCGGCCGCCGATCCGGTTGGCCCGGACCCGGATGTCGCCCTCGGTCTTCAGCGCCAGGAACACCGCGCCGTGCGTGAGGCACAGCGCGACCATGGTGATGCCGCCGAGCAGTGCGTACGGGTTGAGCAGGTTGAAGAATCCGCCGGTGTAGTCGAAGTTCGCGTCGATCGGCACGCCCCGGACGATGTTCGCGAAGGCCACACCCCAGAGCAGCGCCGGCGTGTACGACCCGAAGATGATCGCGATGTCCCAGTTGCGCTTCCACGCGGCGTCGGCACGCTTGCCGCGGTAGTCGAAACCGACCGCGCGGACGATCAGCGCGACGAGGATCAGCAGCAGCGGCAGGTAGAAGCCGGAGAACAGCGTGGCGTACCACTCCGGGAACGCGGCGAACATGGCGCCGCCCGCGGTGATCAGCCAGACCTCGTTGCCGTCCCAGACCGGGCCGATGGTGTTGATGACGACGCGGCGTTCCCTGTCGTCGCGGCCGAGCACGGGCAGCAGCATGCCGACGCCGAAGTCGAAGCCCTCCAGGACGAAGTAGCCGACGAACAGCACGCCGATGAGGATGAACCAGAAGGTTGCGAGATCCACGATCGTGTCTCCTAGCGCGATCAGTACGCGAACGCGAGCGGACGGTTCTCGTCGTCCTTCTCGTCGCTGTCGGGTTCGGGGTGGATCTCCGGCAGGCCGCCCTTGGCGTACTTGAGCAGCAGCTTCACCTCGACGACCGCGAGCGCGGCGTAGAGCAGCGTGAACGTGGTGAACGACGTGATCACCTCGGCCATCGAGACGCTGCGGGACACGCCGTCGCGGGTGAGCATCTCGCCGAAGACGAGCCACGGCTGGCGGCCCATCTCCGTGAAGATCCAGCCGAACGAGTTCGCGATCAGCGGCAGGATCGGCAGCGTGAGCGCGGCCATCAGCAGCAGCCTGCTGGCCGGGGTGCGGCCCTTGCGGGTCATCCAGAGCGTGAGCAGCGCGAGCGCGCCGGCGGCCAGACCGAAGAAGATCATCATGCGGAACGACCAGTACGTGACCGGGATGATCGGCGCGTAGTTGACGCCCGCGCCGTACTGCGCGGTGTATTGCTCCTGAAGGTTGTCGATGCCCTCGATCTCCGCGTGGATGTCACCCTTGCCGAGCCAGGACAGCAGGTCCGGGACGGTGATCGCGAAGACCTCCCGGCTGCCGTCCAGGCTGCCGATCGTGAGCAGCGAGAACGGCGCGGAGCTGGTCGTCTCGTAGAGCCCCTCGGCTGCGGCCATCTTCATCGGCTGCACCTCGGTCATGATCTTGCCCTGGAAGTCGCCGGAGATCAGCGTGCCGGCCGTGGCCAGGATGGTGACCCAGCCGCCGAACGTCACCGCCGTGCGGAACGCCGGCTTCTGGTCGTCCCGGCCGCGGTAGAGGTGCCAGAGCGCGACCGCGACGACCATGCCGCCCGCGACCATCAGCGCGCCGAAGAACGTGTGCGGGAACGTGGCCAGGGTGACCTTGTTGGTCAGCAGCGCGCCGATCGAGTTCAGCTCCGCGCGGCCGGTGTCCGGGTTGATGTGGAAGCCGACCGGGTTCTGCATCCAGGAGTTCGCCGCGAGGATGAAGTACATGCTCAGGATCGTGCCGATCGACGCGGCCCAGATCGTGGCCAGGTGGATCGGCTTCGGCAGCCGCTCCCACCCGAAGATCCACAGGCCGAGGAAGGTCGACTCGAGGAAGAACGCGACCAGCGCCTCGATGGCCAGCAGCGAGCCGAAGACGTCACCGACGAACCGGGAGTAGTCCGACCAGTTCATGCCGAACTGGAACTCCTGCACGATGCCGGTGACGATGCCCATGGCGAAGTTGATCAGGAAGAGCTTCCCGAAGAACTTGGTCAGGCGCAGCCACTTCTCGTCGCGCGTCCGGTACCAGATCGTCTGCATGATCGCGACGAGCAGCGACATGCCGATCGTCATCGGGACGAAGAGGAAGTGATAGACGGTGGTGACACCGAACTGCCACCGCGCGACATCCAACGCGTCCAAAGCTCCCCCACCCTACGGTTATCTACTACACAGAATCATACTACGAGCCGTAGTAGATGATACGTGGCCCCGGCGCCGACGATCAGGGCCGGAAGTCCCGGGCCGGCGGGCCCTCGTTCCCACCGGCGACGGGCCACGCCGGAAGTTCACGGAAACGGCAGCGCGCCTGGCAGGATCTTCGGCGTGACCGACACCACCCCGTGGACCGCGCCCGGCGTCTGGCGCGGCCTGCTGCTCGCCGCCCGCGGCGTGGTCGGCGCGACCGCCCGGCTGCGCGTCACCGGCGACGTCCCCGCGCCGCTGCGCCGCGGCCCGCTCATCCTCGCCGCCAACCACATCAGCCC
The DNA here is from genome assembly GCF_030811575.1 of Catenuloplanes nepalensis. Taxonomy (GTDB): domain Bacteria; phylum Actinomycetota; class Actinomycetes; order Mycobacteriales; family Micromonosporaceae; genus Catenuloplanes; species Catenuloplanes nepalensis. Next base: position 3,500,299 of record NZ_JAUSRA010000001.1, read on the forward strand.
GGCCGACCCGGTCGTCATGATGGCCGCCTGCCGCACCGCCGGGATCGCCCCGCGGATCATGGCGACCGGCGGCGTGTTCCGGACCCCCGTGCTCGGCGCCGTGATGCGCGCGTCCGGGCAGATCCGGGTGGACCGGCGCAGCGCCACCGTGGCCCGCGCGCTCGACGACGCCACGGCCGCGCTCCGCCAGGGCTCGGTAGTGCTGATCTACCCGGAGGGCCGGATCGGGCTGGACCCGGGCATGTGGCCGGAGCGCGGCAAGACCGGCGCGGCCCGGCTCGCGCTGGCCACCGGCGCACCGGTCATCCCGGTCGCGCAGTGGGGCGGCCACGAACTGATCCCCTACGACACCGCGCGACTCGGCGCGAACGCCCGCGCGGTCCTGCGCGACCTGCGGCGACGGCCGGTCGTCCGGGTCGGTTTCGGGCCGCCGGTCGACCTGTCCGGGCTGACCGAGGCGACGCCCGGCGACGCGCAACGCGCCACCGACCGGATCATCGACGCGATCACGGCCACGCTCACGCCGCTGCGGACGGACGAACCGGACCGCCCGCGGCACCGCGACCCGACCCGTCCGGCGGACATCTCGCGCATGCACCGTCGCCATGCATGAGAATTCCATCGGGCCGTAACACCGGTGCCCGTGCCGCCGTTGGTTCGTGTGCCGCAACCGTTGGGAGGCGCGCATGACCGTCGACTTCGGCGACCCCGAAGAAGCGTACGAGGCGATCAGAGCGGCATACGGCACCATGCGGATCTCCGCGGTCGGGCAGCACCACCGGATCCGGATATCCCGCGACGTGATCGGCCCGGCGGAACTGCACCGGGTGGTGTTCCCGATGCGCTTCGACGCCACCTCCCCGCCGCTCGGCTGGCTCGTCGCCGGCCGGGTCCGGGACGGCGCGATCACCTACCGGGACCGGCACCGCTGCGACCACTACGCCGCCGGTGACGTCTACCTGCTCGGCACGCCCGGCCAGGAGTACGACACGGCCGTGCACACGGTCGACGCGGAGTTCGCCCGGATCGACCTCCGCCTGATCAACCAGATCGCGGACGCGGCCACCGGCACGCCGGTCCGGTTCACCGGCTACCACCCGATCAGCCTGGCCGCGGCGGAACGCTGGCGGATCACGTACGGCTTCGCCCGGCACGACGCCGAGACCGCGGCCGCCGCACCGCTGCTCGCGGACACGATCAGCCGGCTGCTCGCCGCGACCGCGCTCTCCACGTTCCCGAACACCATGCTGCGCGACCCGACCATCGAGGATCGGCACGACGCCCACCCCGCCGCCGTACGCCGGGCGATCGCCTACATCGAATCCGGCCCGCACCGCGAGATCAGCCTCGCCGACATCGCCGGGGCCGCGCACGTGTCCATGCGCGCGGTGCAGCTCGCGTTCCGCCGCCACCTCGGCACCACACCGGTCGCCTACCTGCGCCGGGTCCGCCTCGCCCAGGCACACCGCGACCTGCACGCCTCCGCCCCCGGCACGATCACGGTGGACGCGGTCGCGGCCCGCTGGGGCTTCGCCGGCATCGACCGGTTCACCGACCGCTACCACGACACGTACGGCTGCACCCCGACGCAGACGCTGTACCGCCGTTGACCCCCTGCACACTGACTCCCATGATTGCCGCCGCCCACCTGCGCATCGCCCGCCCCACGCTCTCCCTGGCCGCCGCGGAACGCTTCTGGACCGCCGGCCTCGGCCTCGACGTGCTGTTCCGCAAGGACGACCTGCTGATGGTCGGCGCCCCCGGCGCCGCCTGGCACCTCGAACTCGTCGCCTCCGATGTCGCGCCGGCCCCGACCGCGGAGGACCTGCTCGTCCTCTACCTCGACGGCCCGGTCGACGACGCCCTCAGCACCCGCCTGACCGCCGCCGGCGGCCGCCGTACCCCACAGGGCGACTACTGGGACCGCTGGGGCGTCACCTTCACCGACCCGGACGGCTACCGCCTCGTCCTCAGCACCCGCGGCTGGAGCAACTAGGGCCTGTCCGACATCCCTCGTGAAGACGAACACACAAGGCTGTTTCCCGCTTCCGGCGCGGTCCGGTCCGCATGCCCGGAGCGGGCACCGGTCGTCGCCGAAGGGCTCCTCCCTGCGCGTTCGCCGGTGGCCGGCCCACCGCACCCGCGGCGGATACCCACAGCGAATGCTCAGCCATCGGGCGCGCTGACCGGCCGTCGCTGCCCGGGTGGCGCATCATGTGACCTCAAGAGCCGAAGATGTCTTCAGCGCGTAAGCCCCGTCCGAAATATCATGATAAAGGCGGGTCGCGACTGACCGCCAAAACGATCACGTGTGCCGAATCGTTGTTAAGGCGGCCGGAAAACAACAATTTGGCACACGTGATCGACTCTCGGCCGCCGCCGGACCGCTTGATCTTCTCTCGTGCGTCCCGCGCAGACCGCCGCCGCCCGGCTACCGCGTAGGCCGTCGACCACCCTGGAGTGCAAGGGCCGCCACCCACGAAAAGGCTGCCGGGCCAGCGAACCCCGACCTCGCCGCAGACCACGCCCTCCCCCGGTGCCCGAGGCCCGCCGGAGGCGAAACGCGACCGTCGCACGGAGGAAGGCGCGCAGCGAGTTTCGCTACGGTTTGCGGGCCACCGCGCCGTAGCCGTCGACGACGGGCGCGTCCGGTGTGTCCGATCGCCAGCGGGAGATGGAGACCAGGCCGGGTTCGAGCATGTCCAGGCCGGCGAAGCAGCGGGCGACCTGCTCCGGGCTGCGCAACGTGTACGGCACGGCGCCGGTGTCGTCGTAGCCCTGCTGGGCCTCGTCGAAGCCGTCGCTGGTGTTCGTGCTGTCCCACAGGATCAGGTAGCTGCCGGACGGGACTCCGGCCATCACCCGGGAGACGATCGAGACGACCTCGTCGTCGTCGGCGACGTGCCCGAGCACACCCATGAACATGACCGCGACCGGCTTCTGGAAGTTCAGCACGTTCGCCGCGTCCGACAGGATCAGATCCGGGTCGTGGAAGTCCGCGTCGATGTACGCGGTGACGCCCTCGGGCGTGGTGTTGGTCAGCAGCGCGCGGGCGTGCGCCAGCACCAGCGGATCGTTGTCGACGTAGACGATCCGCGCGTCCGGCACCGCCCGCTGCGCCACCTCGTGCGTGTTCTCCATGGTCGGCAGCCCGGTGCCGATGTCCAGGAACTGCCGGATGCCGCCCTCGGCCGCGACGTGGCGCACCGCCCGCATCAGGAACTTCCGGGACTCCTTGGCCAGGTCGACGATGCCGGGGAACGCGGCGACGTAGGCGTCGCCGGCCTCCCGGTCGACCGCGTAGTTGTCCTTGCCGCCCATCCAGTAGTTCCAGATCCGCGCCGAGTGCGGCACGTTCTCGTCGATCTTCGCAGCGGGCAGGTCGTCGGTCACCGACACTCCTCGATGTCCACAGGGGATTCTCGCCGTACACCGTAGCCGCTGTGCCACTACGATGCGACCGTGCAGATCTCGATAGCGGTGCCCTACGACGAGCGGCGGCTGCGGCAGACCCTCACGTTCGCCCTCCGCCCACAGGTGCGCGCAGCCCGGATCGGGGGCCTGTTCGCGCTGGTCCTGGGCACGCTCCTGATCCTCCTGGACCCGGCGCTCCCGCTGCCGTACCTCACGGTGATCATCGGTTTGTTCATGATCTTCGGGGTGGAGCCGTTCAACGTGTCCCGGTCGATGCGCATGCAGGCCCGGGCGATCCGCGACGGCCGGCACATCACGCTGGACGACGAGTGGCTGACGGTCACCTACCCGCTGGCCGAGTCCCGCTACCGCTGGGCCGGCCTGGACACCGTGATCGAGACGCCCGAGACCTGGTACGCCATGTTCGGCAGGGTCCAGGCGATCGCCATCCCGAAGGCCGAGATGACCGACGCCCAGCGCGCCGAGTTCGCCGCCTTCCTGACCCGCCTCCCGGCCACCCGCCTCACCCAGCCGACGGCCTGACGGCCGCAACAGCAACAACTCCCGCGGGGGTACGGCGTGGCGGCGCCGGCACAACGGCCGCGCCGCCGTGCCGGGTCAGACGAACGGCCAGCCGGAGGGCCGGCCGACCGCGAGACGGCCGGGGATCGTCCACTGCGCGGTGGACAGGTTCGCGGCCTGGGCTGCGGCCATGCCGTCGCGGAAGACGCGGCCGAGGCGGTTCTGGCGGTAGAGCGGCTCGGAGCTGCCCAGCTCGTACATGGCGACGAGCACGGCCCGGGAGACCTCCGTGACCAGGCACATCGCACCGCGTACCGCCGCGCGCTGCTCGTCGCTCGTCACCTGCCCGGCGATCACGGTGCGGTCCAGGTCGCGCTGTGTCGACAGCAGCAGGCCGCGGGCCGCGGCGACCTGGGACAGCGCGCGGCCGACCGCGGACGTCAGGTGGTCCTTCTCGGCCAGCAGGACGCCGTCCATGCCGCGCTTGACCTGCGCGATCGAGATGACCTCGTCGATCGCGGCCTGCGCCATGCCGATCAGCACGGCCGCGCAGCCGGGCATCAGCAGGTTCACGGCGGGCAGCCGGTACGCCGGGCGGTCGACCCACGGCGACGCGAACAGCGCCTGCGTCATGTGCGCCGGGACGAACACGTCCTCGGCCAGCACCGAGTTGCTGTCCGAGGCGCGCATGCCGACCGCGTCCCAGGTGTCGAGCACGGTCACGTCGGCCGCGGGCAGCACGCAGAAGCGCAGCCCGACCTCCGGGTCCGCGCCGGCCAGCAGGAACCACTCGGCCAGGTGCGCGCCGCTGACGATCTTCCAGCGGCCGGTGATCCGGAATCCGCCGTCGGCCGGGGTGAGCATGCCCGGCTGGCCGGAGTGGGCGATCAGCGGATCCCGGTCGCCGCCCCAGATCCGGGCGACGCCCTCCTCCGGGAGCCAGCCGGTGCCGAAGCCGACGTTCAGGTTCCACAGCACCCAGGCGGTCGGGCCGTCGATGCGCGCGATGCGGGCGTAGACGTCGAGCGCGTCCGCTACGGTCGCCTCGTATCCGCCCAGCTCGGCCGGGGTGAACAGCCGGAACGCGCCCCGCTCGCGCAGCTCGCCCAGCAGCTCCGGTGCGATGCGGCCGTCGGCTTCGGCGGCGTCGCGGTACTTCTCGATCGCCGGGCGCAGCAGCTCGGGCAGTTCCTGAATCGACACGATGTCTCGTCCTTCCGTGCGGGCCCGACGTTCAGGCCCTCCACGGACGAGATGCACCCCGGGGCCGAAAACTGCGCTGCCGCCCGGTGTGACTCGCGCCTCACACCCGGGGTGTCTGGCCGTAGGCGACGCCCAGGCGCGCGACGCGGCCCTCCCGCATGCGCAGCAGCCAGGCGAAACGCGGCGGGCAGTGGTCCGGGTCGGACGACGGGTTGTGGAAGTCGCCCTCCCACAGCACCACGTTGCGGCTGCCGACCGCGTCGTGCAGCGTCGCGGTGACGCCCGCGCCCATCGTTCGGTCGATCATCTCTCGCGCGGCCGCCCGGTCGCCGTGCAGCCAGCCCATGAAGACCACGGAGAAGTCCGGCCGGAACCAGTCGTCGATGATCCGGTCGTACCCGCCGGTGTGGATCACCGCGAAGTGCTGCTCGGCCTCCCGGCGCAGCGCCGCCGCCTCCGCGTCCGCGGCCTCGAACGCGGCACCGGCCGTCTCGCGCAGGGTCAGGGCCAGGATCCGGCGGCCGTCGCGCAGCCGGCTGCCGACCGTGTCCACGCCGATCCCGCACAGCTGGGAGATCTGCGCGTACGACGACATGCCGGTGAAGTAGCGCAGCAGCATCACCTCGCGGATCGGGTCGGACAGCCGCGCGATCGCGTGCCACACCCAGTCCCGCGTGCCGGCCCGGTCCAGCAGCTCGTCCGGGCCCTCCGCCGGTGACATCCACGGCTCCGGATCCGCGACCGGCGCCGGGATGCGGGTGCGCACCCGCATCCGGCACACGTTCCGCGTGATCGCCCGCAGCCACGCACCCGCCGCCTCCGGCTCCCGCAAGCTCGCGACCTGCCGGAACGCGCTGATCATCGCGTCCTGGACCGCGTCGTCGACCTCGTCGGTGTAGCCGAGTTCCCCGATCGCGGTGACCCGCATCGCCGCCCGGTGCCGCTCGGCCAGCGCCGCGAACGCCGCCACGTCACCGTCCCGCGCGGCACGCGCCAGATCCCCGTCCGCCTCCATCCGCGCCACTGTAATTCACCGCCCACCGGCCCCACACCGATCCGCCCATCAGCTCCGCGTGGTGGCGGGGCCGGCGCCGGCCTGGTCGAGGCAGCGCCGGAGCCGTACGAGGTACTCGTCGAAGGTCTCGTCCGCCTGCCAGGTCTGGTAGGCGGTGGAGGTCGCGGCGAAGGCGAGGTTGAACTGCAGCGTGGCCGTCATCGTGTCGGTGCCGGCGGCCCGGATGGCGATCCAGTCGTGCAGGTCGGCGCGGAACTGCTGACCGAGCTCCTGAGTCGACTGGGCGAGCGCGGGTGATCGTGCTTTGAGGCTGCGTTGCAGTGGCATGCGGTCCGCGAGGCGTTCGTTGAAGCCGATCATGATCGCGGTCAGGGAGTCCCACAGCGGTTCGCCGGCCGGGCGGGCGCTCATCAGTGCGCGCCAGTTGTCGCGTTCCTCGGGGTCCTGGTCGAAGACGACGGCTTCCTTGCTGGGGAAGTAGTTGAAGAACGTCGCGCGGGAGACGTTCGCGGCGGCGGCGATCTGCTCGACGGTGACGGCTTCGTAGCCGTGCCTGTCGAAAAGCCGTAACGCGGCGGCCCGGATCGTCCGCCACGCCGCCAGCTTCTTCTGTTCCCGCAGGTTCATCGTCTCACCCTCCCCGGGCGATCATAACTGTGATAGACGCCGTCCATTTTTAGACTGCGTCTAATCTTCGTGTACGGTCATGGAAGCGCAGCCGGTCGGACGGTCGTCCGACCGGCGCCTTGGGCCGCCGTGCGCTCGGATCAGGAAAGGGCCTCCCCATGAGCAAGGTCTGGTTCATCACCGGTACGTCCCGCGGCTTCGGCCGCTCCTTCGCCGAGTCCGCGCTCGGACGGGGCGATCAGGTCGCCGCGACCGCCCGCGACACCGCCACCCTCGACGATCTGGTCGCCACGTATGGCGACGACGTCCTGCCGCTGGCCCTGGACGTAACCGACTCCGCCGCCGTCACCGCCGCGGTGAACGCCGCCCACGAGCGGTTCGGCCGGCTCGACGTGGTGGTCAACAACGCCGGCTACGGCCTCTTCGGCGCGATCGAGGAGATCAGCGAGCAGCAGCTGCGCGACCAGCTGGAAACCAACCTGTTCGGCGCGTTCTCGGTCACCCGAGCGACGCTGCCGATCCTGCGCGCGCAGGGTAGCGGTCACATCGTCCAGATCTCCACCATCGGCGGTGTCGGCGCGTTCCCGAATCTGGGCGGCTACCACGCCTCGAAGTGGGCGCTGGAAGGTTTCTCCGAGGCCCTCGCCCAGGAGGTCGCCGGCTTCGGGATCACGGTGACGCTGGTCGAGCCCGGCGGGTTCGCCACCGACTGGGCCGGCTCCTCCGCCGTCCACGCCGACCCGCACCCCGCCTACCAGCCGCTTCGCGACGCCATGGCCTCCCGGGCCGGCGGGGCGCAGTACGGCGACCCGGCCGCTGCGGGCCCGGCCCTGCTGCAGATCGTCGACGCGGATCACCCGCCGCTGCGTGTGCTGTTCGGCAGCCAGCCGGTGGGACTCGTCAAGCACCTCTACGCACAGCGTCTGCAGACCTGGGCCGACTGGGAGCACGTCTCCCACGCCGCCCAGGGCTGATCACGGTCGGAGTTTCGTCCACTGCCCTTCGGAGATCACCTCGGTCACGCCGTCGACGACGGAGATGGCGGTCTGCTCGTCGATGGCGTAGGCCGGGGTGTCCAGGCCGGCGGCCCACCGCCGGGCGTGGGCGAGCGTGTTGGACGGGAACAGGTCCAGGTGCGGGAAGATCGAGAAGTCGACGAGGCCGAGGGTGCGGTCGTCCGGCGCGCCCGGCCACTCGACGAAGTAGTCGCCGATCCGGGGGGTCATCACCATGCTGCCGGCGCTCACACCCACCCACACCGTGGCGGGCAGCGAGGGCAGCAGGCCGGCCAGGCCGGACTCCCGCATCCAGTGGCAGAGATAGGTGGCGTCGCCGCCGTCGGCCAGCAGCACGTCGGCCTCGCGGACCCAGGGCACCCACCGCTCCGCGCCGATCGAGGGCAGCGCGGTGAGTTCGAGGACGCCGAGGGACGCCCAGCCGAGCCCGGACAGGAACCGCCAGTCCGACGCGGGGTCGGCGGCCAGGAAACCCCGCACCGATGCCGGCCCGCACATCGGGTGACCCCACTGCGCGGTCGGGATGCAGAGCGCGCGGCACTCCCCGATCGGCTTGCCGAGCAGGCCGACGAGCGCGGCGCGGATGCTCGGGTTCGTGACCCCACCGGACGTGAGCAGCAGCTTCACGGCACCTCCGAACGCGTGTACGACATGTCAGACGGCAGTCTAAGGCCGGTCGCCTCCCCGGACGGCCCTGGTCACTCACCGACGGGTTCCGGCCACCCATCCCGCCGTTCACGCCTCACCAACGCGAGGTCCAGAGCGGAAAACTCATCTTCCCGCTTCCCGCTTCCCGCTTCCCGCTTCCGGCGCGGTGCGGCCCGCATGCTCCCGCGGGCCCCGGTCGTCGCTGGCGCTCCTCCCTTCCGTTCCGCGGGGGCTGAGTCACAACCTGAAGCGACTCGCTGACGTCCGCCGGACCGGCCCCGTTGTCCAATCCCTTCACCCGAGAGCGCGAGCCAACCCGGCCGCTCACGGCAGCCGGGCGCTCCACGCCCGAAATGTCGTGACATCCCACCCTCCGCGCGGACTACCGGCTCGCGATACGCCGCCGCCGAGCCCTGAGTGATCAATCAGTGGAGCAAAAGGTAGATCGAAAATCGAAGTTGATCGCTCTTTTGCTCCACTGATTGATCGCTCAGGCACCAGGCCCAGGACTGCCAGAAGTTGCTGGCGCTGCCAGCCTCGGGCCGGCCGTAGCTTCCAGCGAAAAACAACGCCAACAAGTTGATCTAGGCTTGCACCTGGGGCGCTGCCTCAAGACGGTGGTCTTGCGGGAGAGCCGATTCGCCGTTTCCCGGAATCCCGGCATGTGGGAGTAGAGGGTCGGCACCGTCACCTATCCGGTCCGAATGAGAGGACGTCGTGCGGGATGAATCGGTACCGGTTGTGGTGGGGCCCGTGGCTACCGCGGCACCGACGTGCCCGGTCTGCGCGGGCCTGTCCGGCCGGGGCCGGGCACTGTTCGACCGCCTCCCGCTGAGGGCCAGCTGCGCCGAGCACGGCTGCCGGCTGGAGGACACCGCCACCGTGTCTCCGGCCGCCGGCCCCGCCACGCCCAACTCGGTGTGACCGACCAGATCCGCCGCTGAGGCGGCCTGGTAGAAGCCCAGGCCGCCCACCGTAAGGCCTACCGTTGTGGGAGCGCTGCCATGCCGAGGTAGTGGCCCATGTTGCGCTCAACCTCTTCGGCTCCGACCTCGGCGAGTAGTCTGTCCAGGGCTTGTACGCGGCCCTGAAAGCCGGGTCCGGCGGCGGCGGCGACGAATTCGGTGGAAGAGGCCAGCAGGTCTTCCCTCGGTGGCAGGGTGGCCCGGTTGACCTGTTTCTTGACCGCGGCGAGGGCCGTCTTGTCAAAGGCGGCGATGCGCGTGGCAGTGGCGTTCACGAAGCCGTCCAGTTCGGCGTCCGGGACTGTTCTGGTTACCCAGCCGTAGTGTTCGGCCTGGTCGGCGTCGTAGTCGTGGCAGCTCAGGAACACTTCGAGTGCGCGGTCGCGGCCGATAAGCCGGGGCAATCGCTCGCCGGCGCCCCCACCGGGGATCAGCGCCAAGGCGACCTCGGGCTGGCTGAAGATTGCTTCCTCCCGGCTGGCGTAGCGCAGGTCAAAGGCGAGCATGAGTTCCGCGCCGCCTCCCCGGGCACGCCCCCGGATCGCGGCGATGCTGACGAATGGTGCGGTGGCCAGCCGGGTCGTCAGGTCGACGAAGACGGGGGTTGCCGCGTCCTGGCCGGTCATCGCGAGCAGTCGTACGAAGTCCTCCGAGTCGGCGTGGTTGAGGAAGAAGCCGGGCACGGAACTGTCGAAGACGACGACGCGGGCGTGTTCGTCGTGGCCGAGGATCTCAACCGCTTCGGACAGTTCGGCAAGAGTGTCCGCACCGACGAGGTTCACGGGCGGGTTGGCGAAGGTGACTCGACGGACGTACGGAGAAACCTCAGTGATCGTGAATTGCCTCATGGGCTTCCTTCCGGTGCGGGGGGGATTCAGGATCGGGCCATGCGACGCAGGCCCTCGTCCACGGAGATCGTCGGCTGGTAACCCAGGCTGGTGCGGGCGCGGGTGATGTCGTAGACCCGGTCGCGGCCCATGAAGGTGACGATCCAGTGGGTGAGGGGCGGCGGAGTAGTGCTGCGCCGGGCCTTGGCGGCGGTCTCCATCAGGGTGGCGACGGGTGAGGCCATCGCCCGGGGGAAACTGCCGGCGCCGCTCACGTCGATCCCGCGGGTGGCGAGCAGCGAGGTGAAGAACTGCCGGGCCGGCCGGGGGTCGCCGTCGGTGATGTAGCAGATGAGGCCGTGTTCACCGCGTGTCATCGCCAGCGTGACAGCGTGGGCGAGGTTGTCGAAGTGGCAGTAGTCGACCAGATGACGGCCTCCGTCGATCCAGGAGAACCGGCCGGCCTCGACCGACTCGACGAATCCCTCCAGGTTGTGGGCGCTGCGGCTGCCCCAGAGGAAGGGCGGCCGGATGATCACCAGGGCGGTGTCGCCGTGCGGCAGCGCGAGCAGTTCCTGTTCGGTGCGAAGTTTGACCCGGCTGTACGCGATGTTCGGCCGTCCCGGGTCGGAGCTCTCGTTGACGCGGTCCGCCCGGTTGCTGCCGGTGGACACGCTGGCTGCCGAGATCAGCACGAAGTGCTTGACCCGTGCGGCCACCGCGGCCTGGTAGAGCGCGATGGCCGGCCGTAGGTTGCGGTCGACGAACAACTGATCCGGACCCCAGAATTCCATGAACGCCGCCGCGTGCACCACAGCGTCGACCCGGCTGAGGACGTCGAGCCAGGCAGGCGTGGCGGCGATCTCCGCCAGGTCGCCGCGCACCGGCAGTGCTCCGGCGGCCTTGACCGCCTGCGCGGCCTCGGTGGACCTGGCGAGTGCGTGCACCGTGTGCCCCTCGCCGATAAGGCGGCGGATGATCGCGCCGCCGGCGGAGCCGGAGCCCCCGGTGAGAAAGACTTTCATGGGAACCCCCAGAGTTTCGACGCGCCCGGTTGACGCTGTCACCTGAACTACACTGAAGCCTTCAGGTGACGTTGTCAACTCTGTAGGATGGTTCGGTGATCACCCGCGTTGAGTCCGCCGCCGCCACCCGCCGTGCCCTCCTCGACGCCGCAGCCGGGCTGCTCGACGAAGGCGGACCGGAAGCGGTGACCCTGCGGGAGGTGGGCGCACGGGCGGGCGTCAGTCGCGGTGCGCCCTACCGGCACTTCGCCGACAAGGACGACCTCCTGACCGCGATCGCGGCACAGGCCTGGAACTCACTGGCCGATGAGGCAGTCACGCTGGGCGCGGACCCGGACCTATCCACCCGGAGCAAGGTGCGGGCGATGCTCGCCGGGATGCTCGCCACCGGCAGGCAACGACCACACCTGTACCGGTTGATGCACCGACCACCGGCCGGACCCGAAGTGCTGCAGGCCGCCGGGCGCAGCCAGGGCCCGTTCGTCGCGGCCTTGAGCGACCTGGTCGGTGAAGCACAAGCCCACCGTTTCGGAGCTGTGCTGCTCAGCGGCGTACACGGGGCCATCGGCATGGAAGCCAGCGGTCAGCTCACCCGAGACAAGTGGAAGACCGACGCCGACGACATCCTCGATACCCTCGTTGGACTGCTTCCCGCGAGCTGACGAGCCTCCCGGCGAGTCAGTGCAGACAGAACCCACATACCCGTGATCAGCTCGGTGTTCAGCCGCCGGGTCCGCAGCGGCCCGACCAGCGGATAGCGGCCGGTGAAGTCGGCCTTGCCGCCGGTGCGGTCGAGGGTGATCTTCCCGAGGTCGCGGATCCGCGGGGACAGCTGCTTGCCGACCAGGTCGAACAGGGCGAAGCTCGCCATTGTTGCGCCGTGCGTATCGGTGGCGTTGTTTTTTCGCTGGAAGCTACGGGCGCCCCAGGCTGTGCGCTCGGCGGCTTACCGACCTTCGGCGTCAGGACAAGAAGCGCCTCCCAGCGATGGGCCTCTATGTACCGAATATCGGGCGCGCAGCGCCCGGATCGCCGGCGTACTTCGCACCTCGACCCCGAAAGCCCAGTAGTCAGGAGATTCGGGCACGAGGTGCCCGGGCACAAGACGGAGCGAAGTGACTCGACCCGCCGCGCCCGGAGACCGGCGCGCGATTCGCACACCGGCAAGTCGCCGGGCACGGTATGCCTGCTGTCATACGGGGCAGCCGGTGTGGCCGGGTCGTTCGTCGGGCGCCGGGGCGCGCTACGCCGAGCGCGGGCGGACCAGGCCGACATCGTAGGCGAGGATGGTCGCCTGCACCCGGTCGCGCACGCCGATCTTGGTGAGGAGCGCGTTGACGTGGGTTTTCACGGTGCCGACGCCGACGCCGAGGCGGGCGGCGATCTCGGCGTTGGAGAGTCCCTCGGCGATCAGCGTCAGCACCTCGCGTTCGCGCGGGGTGAGCGCGGCCAGTTCCGGGCGTTCCGGGGCCGCCGACGGTGTCACGCCGGTGGCGAAGGCCTCGATGAGGCGGCCGGTGACGGCCGGGTCGAGCAGGGCCTCGCCGCCGGCGATGACGCGGATCGCGGCCAGCAGCTCGTCCGGGTCCGCGTCCTTGAGCAGGAATCCGGACGCGCCCGCGCGCAGCGCCTCGAACACGTACGCGTCCAGGTCGAACGTGGTCAGGACCAGCACCTTCGGCGGGTCGTCGGCCGCGGTAACCAGGCGGGTCGCGGCCAGGCCGTCCATGCCGGGCATGCGGATGTCCATGATGACCACGTCCGGGCGGGCTGCCGCGGCCAGCTCGACCGCGGCGGCACCGTCCGCGGCGGTACCGACGACCTCCAGGTCGTCCTCGGCGTCGATGATGGCGACGAACCCGGCCAGCAGCATCGGCTGGTCGTCGACCACGATCACTCGAACGGCGATGGCCGCACCTCCTCACTGGCGACCGCCCGCGGCGGTCGATTGCCGTTCCCGGCCGCCGTCGACGACCCGGTCTCGGCCGGCGTCGATGCCGATCCAGCCGCCGCCTGCGGCCCCGTCGTCGACGCCACGGCGGAAGCCGGCGCCGCTGGCGCGATCTCGCCTGAGACTGGAGTGCCTGCGGTTGATGCCGCGCCGGACGACGACACGGCGGCGGGCTCGCCTCGGACCGGCGTCTCCGCCGGGGCGGGAATCGGCGCCGGAACGGCCAGGGGCAACAGGATGTCGGTCTCGCCCGCCGGGTGCACGGTCATCGTGCCGCCGACCGCGTCGACGCGGCCGCGCAGGCCGGCGGCGGCGCGCGGGTCGGCCAGGACCGGGATCCGGTTCAGGAAGATCCGCAGGCCGCCGGTGACGCCGATGACGATCTCCAGGGGTCCGGGGCCGGGTAGCGCCAGCGCCGCCTCGATCAGGCGGTACGCGGACACGTCCACGCCCGGCGGCAGTTCCGGCATCGGTGTGGCGTACCGCAGCATCACCGGTCGTCCCGCCGCCCGCTGCGCCTCGCAGAGCGCGCCGATCTGCGCGGCGGTCGGCTGCGGCGCGGTCTCCGCCTCCGTCCCGGCGTCGTCGCCCCGCGCCCCGCCGCGCAGGCTGCCGAGCAGCTCCCGCATCGCGGCCAGCGTCGCCCGCGCCGCCGTCAGCACCGCATCCAGGCGCGCCGCGGTCTCCCCCGGCTCTCCGGCCGGGGCGACCACCGGATCCGGCGCGCTCCCGCGCCCGTCGACGACCGGCCGTGTGCCGGACGGGTCCTGGGCCGGCGGGCCGGTAACGGGCGGGGAGGCCGCGGTGAGGACGTCGGTGGCGCGGGCGAGGACGGTGGCGCGGAGTTCGGCGGCGATGCGCCAGCGTTCGGCGAGGGCCTCGCCGGCCGCGGAGACGGTCGCGGCGAGGACCACGTCGCGTTCGCGGTCCTGCAGGCGGGTGCGGCGGCGCCGCCAGCTCGCGCCGGCGATCCAGCCCGCCAGCAGCGGCACGGTCAGCAGCCCGCCGAAGAACACCGTCATCATCACCGTGATGACCGCGCGTTCCGCGGTGCCGTCGTAGTCGGCCGGGTCGTACGCGGCGATCTCCGCGATCGCGCCGGCCGTGATCGCGAACCCGGCGACGGCCCCGGTCACCGGCGCGACCAGCCACGTGTACGCGGCCCGCCCGCGGCCGTGTGCCGCGACGGCGTAGACCGCGTACGCCTCGACGAACCCGCCGAACACCAGCACGCTCAGCGACCCGGCCGGCAGCACCCCGGTCGCGGCCAGCACCGTCCAGCCGATCAGCACCGCGACGACCGCGCCGAGCGTCCGCCACGGTGCGCGGTGCGCCCACAGCAGCGGTGCCGCGTGCCCGGTGAGCAGCGCGCCGGCCGCGAGCGCGATGCCGGGGTCGCCGCCGGTGGTCAGGCCCGGGTCGATGAGCAGGACCGCGACGCTACCCATCGCGAGGATGACCGCGACCAGCCCGTCCGTGAGATATCCGCGCACCGACGCGCCTCGCCCCTGCCAGGCGCGCCGCAGCCGGGACGGTGCCGCGGCCATCGGCAGCCGGGCCGCGACCCGCCAGCCGTGCCCGTCCGGCCCGGCCGTGAGCGTGCCGCCGAGCCGCTCCGCGCGGGCCCGGGCGCCGGCCAGGCCGCTGCCGGAGCCGACGCCGTCCGCGTCGGACGCGCGCGTCGCCGCCGCGTTCGCCACGCTCACCCCGGCCTCACCCGCGGCCGCGGTGACCGTGATGGTGACCGCGCCGCCGGGGGCGTACCGCAGCGTGTTGGTCAGGGCTTCCCGCACGATGGCGAAGGCCGCGTCCGCGACGTCGGCCGGCACGTCGCCTGGTGTGCCGGGGTCGAGCGTGACCGGCTGGCCGAGCCGCCGGAACTCGGCCGCCAGCCCGGCCAGCCGCGCCGGGAGGTCGCCGCCCGCGTCCGTGGACCGCAGCACCGCGACAAGATCGAAAAGCGTGTCGAGGGTACGGCGGGCCGCCTGCGCCGAGAACGTGAGCGCCTCCGCGGCCAGCTCCGGGCGTTTCGCGGCGAGCCGGCGGGCCGCGGTCACGGTGACCACGATCGCGGTCAGGTGGTGCGCGCTGACGTCGTGCAGTTCCCGGGCGAGCCGGTGCCGTTCCTCGCGCGCGGCCTCGGCCCGGGCCGCCTCCGCCTCGGCGAGACGGCGGCGGGCGGTCTCCCGGCCCTGACGCCACACCTGCCGCCGGTGCCCGAACAGCGCGACCAGCGCGACGAGCAGCACGTCCGCGGCGACGAGCAGGACCAGCCCGAGCCCGCTCTCGCCGGCGTAGTACGCGGGTGTGAGCGCGTTCGCGGCGACCGTGGCCGCGGTGAGCGCGACGGTGACGGTCAGCGTGGTCCGCACGCTCGTCCAGGCCCCGACGGAGAACAGCGAGATCAGCGACGCGGCGGTGAGCGCGTCGACGAGCGAGGTGCCGTCCGCGCCGAGCGGGTCCGCGGCCACCTGCGCGGTCAGGAACGCCGCGTGCACGGTGACCGCCGCGGTGACCGGCCGGACCCGGCGCAGGCCGAGCGCGCCGACGACGATCGCGGTCGCGGTCAGGACCAGCGCGATCACGGCGGGCGGCTGGCGGAACAGCGCGGGCCCTGGCCACAGGCCGAACTGCACCGCGCCGAGCGCCAGCGGCAGCAGCCAGTCGGTGCGCTTCGGAGGCATCGCCGGACATCGTAGGGGGAGCACGCGGTCCCGGATGTCCCCGGGCTGGCTCCGGCTCTACCCAGCGATAGAGGCCGGGTTCGTTTTCGCGGCGGATGAGACCGCGGGTGCGGGCCGGGATGCTGAACGGCATGACGACGACGCTCGACGCACCGCGGACCGCGGTCTCCTACGACCGGCTCGCGCGTACGGAACACCACCGCTGGTGGCGGCCGCTGGCCGGGACGCTGCTGGTGGCCGTCGGTGCGCTGGTGGTCGCGCTCGGCCCGTACCTGGTGGCACTGGCCGCGCTGCCGGGCCTGCCGGTGGACGGCGATGGGTTGCCGGTGCTGCCGGACGAGGCCGACCTGGCAGCGGGCCTGGCCGGGCTGGGCCTGGTGATCCCGGTGGTGCTGCTGGCGGCGCGCTGGGTGCAGCGGCGGCCGGCCGGGACGGTGTCGTCGGTGGCGGGCCTGCTGCGGTGGCGCTGGCTGGGCCGCTGCGCGCTGCTGGCCGTACCCGCGGTGGTGTTGATGTATGGGTTGTTGTTCCTGCTGCCCGGGGAGGACGAGGCCGTCACCTGGGTCGGCTGGGAGAGGTTCGCGCTCGGCGCCGCCGTGGTGGTGCTGTTGACGCCGTTCCAGGCCGCGGGCGAGGAGTACGTGTTCCGTGGCTGGCTGATCCAGGCGTTCGGCGCGTGGTTCCGGTCGCCGTGGCCGGGGATCGTGGTGTCGTCGGTCGCGTTCGGGCTGCTGCACGGCTACGGCACGCCGTGGGGGATGGCCGACCTGATCTTCTTCGGCGTGGTCGCGGCCGTGCTGACGATCCGCACCGGCGGGCTGGAGGCCGCGATCGTGCTGCACGCGGCCGGCAACGTGGCCGGGCTGCTGGTCGCGGCCGCGATCGGCGGGCTGGGCAGCGACGAGACCGCCACGGACGCGGACGCGCTGGTCGTGGTCGTCGACATGGTGATGGTGACGCTCTACGCCGCCGCGGTCCTCTGGCAGTCCCGCCGCGTGGAAGGTCAGTTCTTGCTCTCCAGGTAGGCCATGACGGCCTCGCGGGTGCTGCGGACGCCGAGGAGCTTGCGGGCCTCGGCGATCCGCCGGTTCGCGGTGCGCAGCGACATGAACTCGGCCGCGGCCGCCGCCGCGATGGTCTCGCCGTCGGCGAGCCGGTCCAGCAGTGCGCGCTGCTCGGGCGCGAGTTGTTCGACCGTGCCGGTCTCGGGCACGACCGGGGTGTCGGTGTCGCGGCGGACCGGGCCGAGGCGGGACAGGTCGCCGATGAGCGCGCGCCCGATGTCGCCGGTCGCGTCCGCGATCGCGATGACGCCGGCGCCGCGCGCGGCCGCGAGCACGACGAGCTGGACGGTGTCCAGGTCGGGGACGCGGCCGAAGAGCACGAGGTTGTTTCCGGTGACGTCCCAGCCGGCTTCGGGCAGCGCGAAGCCCTCGCGGGTGGTCCAGCCGTCGCGGGCGAGCCGCCGCAGCACCACCGTGGCGTCGGTGGTGCTCGGCAGCACGTACCGGGGCGTCTCCGGAAATGTCACGACATCAGCGCCTCTCGGACGCGGACCGCCGCTTCTGTCCGGGTGCGGGCGCCGAGTTTGCGCATCGCGGAGCGGATGTGCGTCTCGACGGTCTCCGCGGACACGCCGAGTTGCCCGGCGATCCGGCGGGTCGGGTCGCCGGCCGCGACCAGCCGCATCACCTGCTGCTCGCGGGCGGTGAGGTCGTCGCCGGCGCGCGGCCCGCGGATGTCGCGGCGCACCGAGTGCTGGCGCAGCGCCCGCTGGGCCCGGCCGCGCAGCACCACCAGGCCGGCGCGTTCGGCGAGGTCCTCCGCGTTGAGCAGCGCGCGGACGGCCAGGTCCGGCTCGTCCTCGTGCAACCCCTGCGCGATCAGGCAGCGGACCTGTTCGCGGAGCACCACGCTGGACCAGGCGGCCGCGGACGCGGCGAACGCGGACGGTGCCGCGGACGGCGACGCGGCGAACGCGGAGAGCGTCTGGTGGATCGCGGTCGGCCCACCGGCCGCGGACTCCAGGCCGGTCACGTCGATCGGTGCGCCGTCCCGGGCGGCCCAGCGGGCGGTGATCCGGTGCAGTCCGGACAGCAGCGGGATCCGGTCGGTGTCCGGGTCCCAGGCCGCGGCCCGGTCCGGCTGCCCGTCGAGCCAGGCGATCTCCGCGGCGACCCACCCGGCGACCGGCGTGCGCGGTGCCGCGTCCAGGCGGGCGCGGGCCGCGCCGAGCAGCCCGGCGTCCGCCTCGACCAGCCCGGCCGCGGCGGCGGCGTAGGCGCGGGCGAGCGCGGGCAGCGACCGGTCCATCAGGTCCGCGGCCCGGTGCACGACCAGGTCGGCGAGGACGGGTTCGACGACGGACGGGGTGGCCTGGACGGTCGCGACGCCCCGTGGCGGCTGCACCCCGGGTGACGGCAGGCCCGCCCCGAACGCCGGGATTGCCGGTTCGGCCCGGGCCGTGGCCGGTGCGGGGATGCCGGCGACCGCGTGGCCGCGCAGCGCGGACGCCCACAGCCCGGCCGCGATGAACCGGGTCTGCCAGCTGTAGGCGAGATCGGCCTGGCAGGCCTGCGCCGCGACCTGGGCGAGGTGCGCGGCCTCGGGCAGCCGCCCGTCCGCCGCGAGCGTCTCGACCAGCACCCACGCGGACCAGCGGGCGGTGAGCGCGTCCCCGGCGTCGCCGGCCGCGGCGGTCGCGGAGGCGAGGGCGTTCTCCCAGCCGTACGCACGGCGGGCCGCGGCGACCGCGGCGACCGCGGCGCGCAGCCCGGTGTGTGCCGGGGTCTCGCCGTGCCGGGCGATCACGGCCGCGGCCGTGCCGACCGCGAGCGCGGGGTCGTCGGCGAGGTCGGTGAGCAGCAGCACCCGGTCGCGGGCGGCGAGCAGTTCGGGGGCGAGCCCGGCCGGGACCGCGGCCGCGCTGTGCCGGGCGCCGTCGAAGTCGCCGGCCTGCAGCAGCGCCTCGGCGCGCAGCACCATCGCCTCGACCACGGTCGCGTCCGACGCGACCGTGTGTTCCAGGGGTGCGAGGACGGACGCGGCCGCGACGGGCCGGCCGGTGGCGAGCGCGGCGCGGGCGGCGGCGACGCGCACGCCCGCGTCCGGGAGCACGCCGGGCAGCCGGCAGGCGAGCAGCAGCAGTTCCGCGCGTTCGCCTGCCCTGCCGGTGGTCCGGGACGCGGAGACCGCCAGCCGGTACGCCTCGTGGGTGTCGCCGGCCGCGGTCAGGTGCCGGACGGCCTCGCGCGGCGGGGTCAGGCGGGCGAGGCGGCGATGCAGGCCGGTGCGGGCGTCCGCGTCGAGCATGCCGGCGGCGACCTCGGCCACGTACGGCGAGACGGCCGCGACCATGCCGAGGTCGGCCCGGGTCGGCGGTGTTGTCGCGGATACGACAGAAAGAGTTCCGGTGATCGACTCGACCGGGTCGCCGGCCGGGATGTGCGACGGCAGCGACACGATCAGGCCGTTGTCGGCGAGTTCGGCCGCGCCGGAGCCGAGCAGCCGGGCCGGGGCGGGCCGTCCGAGCAGGCCGAGCGCGGCCATCGCGGTCCGGGCCGGGCGGGTCAGGTCGGCGATCGCGCCGGCGATCGCGTACCGCAGGTCGACGGCGTCGTCGACCGCGCCGGTCTGCTGCGCGTGCCGGGCGAGCGCCTGGCACGCCAGGGGCGACCCGCCGGCCTGCCGGACCACGGCCGCGACCGCGTCCGGTGCCAGCCCGGGCGCCACCTGCGAGACGAGCGCGGACGCGTCCGCGCCGGTCAGCGGCGGCACGGGCAGCCACGCGGCGGCGGCGGCGCGGAGCGCGGCGAGGGTGGCGCCGGGCAGCCGGTGCGGGGTGCGCAGCGCGACCACGACCCGGGTGTGCGCCGCGATCAGCGGCAGCGCGGCGAGCGTGAGCGGGTCGGCCCACTGCAGGTCGTCGAGGACGAGCAGGCCGTTGCGGACGCGGGCGCGCACGGCCTCGGCCAGCAGCGGCGCGTCGTGGCCGGGCAGCCGCACGCGCACGGCCCGGGTCAGCGCGAACGTGGGCACGTCGCGCAGCGTGGCGAGGCCACCACCGGCGAACACCGGCCCGGAGAACGCGTCGCCGAGCTGCGCCAGCAGCCGGGTGCGCCCGGCACCGGGGCCACCGGTGAGCACCACCAACCCGGGCTCGGCCAGGGCCTGCTGTGCGCCGGCCAGCACATCGGGCGTGCCCGTGGCCGTGTCCCGGCCCTCCGGTGGCAGCATCACGTGCGTGCCTGACTCTGTCTCGTGCAAGGGTCCTCCCCCACCAGCTCGCTGCCACCGCCCATGCTGCCGGTTGCACGGTGGCACGAACATGGGATCCTGCGCCGGCAGGATATTCGTACCGTAGGGCCTAATAGTCTTGGGCCACGCACGTAGAGGGTGTCACAGACGCTCTCACCGCTTCACCGGGAGGGATCGACCAAGCGATGGTGGACGACCGCCGCAACAGTGCCATTGTGGCTGAGAAGATGGGCGGCTGACCAATCGTGGTGCAAGGTCCCCTGACCAACCGGGTCGCCGCGCTGTGTGACGAGGTGGGCCCGCGGCTGTCACCGGCGAGCGCGCAGCAGGTGCTCGCGGTCCGCCGCCGCCTGGACGAGGCGCTGCGGGTCGCGGTCGCCGGCCGGCTCAAGGCCGGAAAGTCGACGCTGGTGAACGCGCTCGTCGGCCGCCGGGTCGCGCCGACCGCGGTCGGCGAGTGCACGCGCGTCGTCACCCAGTTCCGGTACGGCACGGCGGACCGCCTCGACGTGGTCCGCCGGGACGGGTCGCGGGTGTCCCGGCCGCTGGAGGAGTCGGGCATGATCCCGATGCAGCTCGGCGTGCCGCGCGAGGACATCGCGTTCGTCGACGTGACGCTGACCAGCGACCGGCTGCGTGACCTGACCGTGGTCGACACGCCCGGTCTGTCGTCGACGAACCAGTCGATCTCGGCCGCGTCGTCGAACTACCTGACACCTGATCAGGCGACGCCGGACGCACCGCTCGACGACGACCTCGACGACGACTCGGTCGCCGCGGTCTCCGGCGCCGAGGCGGTCCTCTACGTGTTCACCCAGGCGGTCCGCGCGGACGACATCGCGGCGCTGTCGACGTTCCAGTCCGTCTCCGCGCGGCTGTCCGGCAACCCGATCAACTCGATCGGCCTGTTCAACAAGGTCGACAAGCTGGTCGCGGGCGGCGCGGACCCGTGGCCGGTCGCCGGGCCGCTCGCCTCCGACCAGGCCGGCGTGCTGCGCCGGGTCGTCTCCGAGGTCGTGCCGATCGCGGGCCTGCTCGCGGAGACCACCGAGGCCGGGCGGCTGACCGCGGCCGACTGCGAGGCACTGCGTACCCTCGCCGGGTTGTCACAGACCGAGCGCATGGTGCTGATGGCGTCGGTCGACCTGTTCATCAACCGCGACTGCCCGGTGTCGAAGGCGCAGCGGGAGCGGCTGCTGAGCCTGCTCGACCTCTACGGCATCGGTTTCGCGCTCGCGCAGTTCGCGGCCAAGCCCGAGCTCGGCTCCGGCGAGCTGGTCCGGCTGCTGCTGCAGGCGTCCGGTTTCGCCCGGCTCCGCAACACCCTCGACCAGGCGTTCCGCTGGCGCACCGACGCGATCAAGGCGGCCTGGGCGCTGTCCAGCCTGGAGCGCCTCGCCGGGCACGCCGCCGCCCAGCAGGACCGGGAACTGCTCCGCGACGCCATCGAGCGCGTCCTGCAACAGCCCGAATATCACCGGCTGCGGCTGCTGGAGGCCGCCCAGTCCGTCACCTCCGGCGCGGTCGCGCTGCCCGAGCAGATGGAACGCGAGCTGACCCGGCTGGCGCTGACCACGGACGCGGCCTGGATCCTGGAGATGCCGCAGGCCCACGTGGAGGCGCTGGCCCAGGCCGCGCTCGCCGCCGCGAACCGGTGGCGGGTCTTCGCGGTCGCCGGCGCCAGCCCCGCCCAGGCCCGCGTCGCCCAGGTCGCGCACCGCGGCTTCTTCCTCCTCGCCCAGCAGGTCCGCGGCCAGAACTCCGCGCACCCGGTCTCCGGCGCAGCCCCCCACGCCGCACCGTGGCAACACCAACCGCCACCGCCACCGGGGTACGGGCGGGCACCCGGTTACCCCGGTGCGCCTCAGCCAGGCCCGCCCCACCAGTACCGCCCAGGCCACGGAGGTTACCGATGACCGCACCCGCCGCAGCGAAACCCGGCGGCGCCGAGGCGGTGCAGGCGCTCGCCCGGCAGCTCGCCGCGACCGCGGACGGCGCCCTGGCCTACCTGCGGTCGGTCGAGCCGGACGCGGCCGCGGACCTCGACGAGCTGGCCCGCCGCGAGTCGGACAAGCCCGCGATCGTCATCGTCGGCGAGACCAAACGCGGCAAGTCGTCGCTGGTCAACGCGCTGATCGGCGCGCCCGGCCTGTCCCCGGTCGACGTCGCGGTCTCCACCTCCGCCTACCTGGAGATGACCGAGGCGCCGACGCCGCAGGCCCGCGCGTGGCAGCCCGGCCAGGAACACCCGATCGAGATCGGCATCGAAGGCCTGACCACGTGGGGTACGGCCGGTGGCCGCCTGCCCGAGGGTGCGCGCCCGCCGCGCCGGATCCAGATCGGCTACCCGTCGCCGCTGCTGGCACACCTCACGCTGATCGACACGCCCGGGACCGGCGGCCTCGACCCGGCGCACGCCGAGGTCGCGCTCGCGGCGGCGGAGCAGGCGACCGCGCTGCTGTTCGTCGTCGACGCGTCCTCGCCGCTGTCCAAGCCGGAGCTGGACTTCCTCATCCAGGCGTCGAAGCGCGTCAACCTGGTCATGTTCGCGCTGACCAAGACGGACGCGTACCCGGGCTGGCGCACCATCCTCGCCGACGACAAGGCGCACCTGAAGACGCACGCGCCCCGGTTCGGCAGCGCCCCCTGGTTCCCGGTCTCGGCCCGGCTCGCGGAGACGGCCGCGCAGATGCCGCCGGAGGTCGCGGCCGAGCTTGCCAAGGAGGCCCGGATCGACGAGCTGGCCAAGGCGCTGCGCCAGGTCGCCGGCCGGCGCGGGCTGCTCGACCGGGCCAACATGCTGCGCGCCCTGCGCTCGGAGATGGTCCGCCGCGACCTCGCGCTCGGCGAGCAGATGACCGCGACCGACCCGGACCCGGCCGACGCCGCGCGCGCGAAGGAGCAGCGGCAGCAGCTCGCGGCGCGCAAGCGCACCGACTCCCGGCAGTGGTCGCTGGCGCTGAACACGCACGTGCAGCGGGCCCGGGTCGAGTCGACCGGTGGCCTGCGGACCGCGCTGTCCGAGCTGCAGGAGGACTACCTCGGCAAGCTCGACAAGTTCAAGCGCAACGAGTTGGAGGCGCTGCCGCAGAACGTCGACGCGGCGCTGCACGCGGTGTCGCTGAAACTCTCCGCGGACCTGGAACGCCGGTTCCGGCAGGTCGGCGAGGAGGTGCTCTCCCACGCGTTCCCGCCCGCCGAGCTGCAGCACGTCCTCGGCCGGCTCAACGCCCAGCTCGGCCACGCCCTCAACACCAAACCCCAGCGCGACGCGGGTACGGACAACGTCATGGTCGCGCTGTCCGCCGGTGGCATCGCGATGATGGCCGGCCGGGGCGCGATGGCCGGCGCGTCCGCGCTCGGCGCGACCGCGATCGTCGGCGGTGGCCTGCTGCTGCCGGTCGTCGGCGTCGGCATCGGCCTGGCCGCGGGCGCGTTCATCCTCTACAAGCGGCGCGTCGCCGGCGACCGGCAGCAGGCCAAGGTGTGGCTGCGCGAGGTGATCGGCGAGTCCCGGGCCGCGCTCACCGACGAGGTCGCGCACCGCTTCACCGACCTGCAGTACGCGCTGACGCTCGCGCTCGACGACGCGATCGAGCGCCGCCTGAAGGAACTCGACGAGCACATCGGCAAGATCGACCAGGCGCTCGCGACGGACAAGGCCACGCGCGCGAAGAAGAAGGCCGCGCTGACCGCGGAACGCGACGCGTTGCGTGCCCGCGTCAAGCAGGTCGACGAGGTCCTGGTCAAGACCCGCGGCCTGGCCCCCGCCTCGGCCAGCGCCGCCGTCAAACCCGCCGCGAAGCCGGCCGCCCCCGCCGCCCCCGCATCGACCGCTGGAGGAGCACCGTGACCGACCAGGACTGGCCCGGCGGCGAACCGCCGGACGACGACACCACCGGCGACGTCACGGGCTCCGGCGCACCGCTCTTCTCCCACTCACCGTTCGGCGACGACCTCCCGCCCTTCGACGAGCCCTCGTCCTCCTACGACGTACCGGGCTTCCCGGAGGAGCCGGCGGTCCCGGCCGACCCGTCCACGTCGCCGTCCGCGCCGGACGTGCCGGCGTCGGAGGGTTTCGGCGCGGCACCGTCGTACAGCGAGGACGACCCGTTCGCGGCCTCCGCGGGCTCCGGCGGCGGCGAGTCGTACGAGTACACGGAGGGCTTCGGCGGCGCCGACGAGGCGGACCCGGCGGACTCCGGCTCCGGCCCGTCCTCGGACCCCGGGTCCGATGCCGCCTCGGATTCCGGCGCGACGTCTGCTTCAGGCGCCGAGGCCGGTGACGGCTCTGGCGGGTCGGGCGCGGCGGAGACGCCGGCCGGTGCTGAGCCACCGGCGGTCGAAGGCCTCGGAGACGCGGAGTCCCCGGCGTCCGGTTCGATCCCCGCCGACGGCCCGGAGAAGGTCGCCGACCCCGACTCGGCCGCCGACCCCGACCCGGCCGCAGGCGCTGACGAGACCACTGGCCCGGGCGCCGATGCCGGCGAGACCGTCGACCCCGGCCAGTCGTCCGGCCCGGACCCGGAGGCCACGACGCCGGAGCCGGTGAGCCCGTCGCTGGGCGACGTCGTCGGTCCTTCCGCCGGCACCGACGAGACCGCGACCCTGCCGCATTCCGCGGCACCCGGCAGCAGCGCCGGCACTCCGGATGCCACGCCGCCGTCGGATCCGTCGTTCGACGCCGGCGACGCGTCCCCGGACCCCGCCTCCGGTGCCGACTCGGCGTCCGGCGAGGAGCTTCCCGCCGCGGAGGAGCCCTCGGCCTCCGCATCGCCGGCAGACGGCACCGACCCGGGCGCGGTCTCCCCGGATGCCGCCGGCGACTCCTCCGGATCGGGCGGCGGTGAGCCGGCCGCCGAGGAGGGCTTCGGCGACGCCTACACCGGCAGTGCATCCGACTACGGCGACGACGTGTCCGTCCCGTCCGGCGCTGCGGCGTCGCCGGGCTTCGAGGCCGGGAGCGACCTGAGCGCCGGGAGCGACCTGAGCGCCGGGAGCGGCGGCGGCGAGCCCGCCACGGAGGAGGGTTTCGGCGACGCCTACACCGGCGGCGCGTCCGGTGACGGTGACGTCGCCGGCCCGGCGGCGGACGCCGGTGAGCCGGTCGTGGTGCCGTCGTTCGTGCCCGACGTGGACGCCGACGGCGGTCCGGTCGCGGCGGACGACTACGGCGTACCCGCGGATGATTTCGATCCTGAGGATGCCCCGCTGTCCGAGGCCGACTACGGCGCGGCGCCGCCGGTCGGGGCCGACCCGGATCTCGCCGATCACGGTGAGGGCGCGGTCTGGGACACGTTCCCGCCGGACCTGGCGCTGGAGACCCCGGACCCGATCGACGGCCCGCCGTGGATCGACCCCGACCTGCTCGGCGACCTGTCCCCCGCGGATCTCGCCGCCGGTCTGTCCCCGGCCGACCTGGCCGCCTGGTCCAACCCGCTCTCCGCCGCCGACCCCACGGTCGACCCGGCCGACCTGCTCGACTACGCCGGCGCCGCCGACCCGGCCGGCGACCCGTGGACCGCCCTGCAGTCCTCCGACGACCCGGCCACCGCGGCCCTGGCCCGCTGGTGGGCGCCTCCGGCCTGACCTGATCCGTCGTCGAGGCCGGTCGTGTGCCGGCCTCGACGTCAGTCGGGCGGAAGTTCGAGAATCCGGCTGTTGGCGATCGCTCCGACATACAGACTCGGCTGGGCGGTCAGGATGTCCACACCGTGGACGATTGCCTCAAGCATTGCAGCAGACGCGTCCCGCCGCCCGACATCTCCGTCCAGGGCGGCTAGTCCCTGCCACTCCCTTGGCCCCAGCGTCAGCACCTCTGCGGCATCGTGCGTGGCGAGCACGTCGAGCAGGTCGGCGTCGGCAAGGCGGGTTCTGGCCTCGGCGAGGCACAGCATCGGGAGGCCGACCGTGCCGTTCTCGTCAGCGATCTCGCCTATCAGTTCCCCGACACCCACGGACTCACGGCAGTAGGCAAGGATCGCGGAGGTGTCCAGGACGACGCGCACCGGGCGCGAGTCGTCGCTCATGCGGCTGGGCGGCGGGAGCGAAGACCGAGCCGGACGCAGAGAGCCTCGTTCTCGTCCGGGTCTGGGTGGTGAGAAAGCACCTGCTTGGCCCAGGCGCGGGCGCGGGCACGCTGCTCTTGGGTGGCATTCGGCGCGTTGGGTAGCGGCTTGTTGCCGGCGGACGCCGGGCCGTGGTCGAGAGGCTCGGTCATGACCACAGATTACCGCTCCGTGCTTACGCAGTCTGTACACCTAATCGATTATCTTTCGGCACCACTCTCGGCGCGGGATAGCGTGCCGATCATGGTGGAGGTGGGTGTTGCGGCCGGCGGTGGACGGTGATGTGGGGGCGACGGTGATGTGGGTGCGCCGGCGGAGGTGCGGGCCGTGGCGGCGCGGCTGGATCTGGATCGGCTCGGGCGGTTCGACGAGGTCCCGGTGCGGCAACCCCGCTGATTTTTGCGTGCCACGCATCTTTGCGGAGCACGCACTTTTGTGTACGGTGGTGGCATGGGGCTGCGGGAGCAGAAGAAGCGGGAGACGCGGGCCGCGCTGAGCTGGGCCGCGGTCCGGCTGATCGTGGAACGTGGCGCGGAGAACGTGCTGGTCGAGGACATCGCGGCCGCGGCCGGGGTGTCGCCGCGCACGTTCAACAACTACTTCTCCAGCAAGGGTGAGGCGGCCGCGGCCCGGCACCTGGACCGCAGTCTCCAGCTCGCGGCGGATCTGCGGGAGCGTCCGGCCGGTGAGCCGCTGTGGGCGGCGATCACGGCGGCGGCGCTGGCGCAGACCGAGCCGGGCCCGGAGGTGATCGCGCACCCGCAGCCCGATCATGTGCAGTGGGCGGCGGGCATCCGGGCGATGATGGACTCGCCCGGCCTGCAGGCGGAGATGCTGCGCGCGGGCATCCGGGCGGAGGCGGCGATCGCGGCCGCGGTCGCCGCGCGCACCGGCACAGACCCGGCCCGTGACCTCTATCCGAACCTGGTCGCGGGTGCGGTCACCGCGGCGACCAACGCGGCCCAGCAGCAGTTCATCGCCCGCGACGCATCCGTGTCGATGGCGGAGCTGCTGCGCGAGGCCCTGTCCCTGCTCGCGTCCGGCCTCCCGGACCCGACTGCATAGACGCATCGGCCGTACGTCCCTGGCGCGCACCGGCGTCGCCGGGCGATCTCTCGTACCCACATTTTGGGGGTTTTGTCATGAAAAACTATGATGTCGTGGTGGCCGGGGCCGGGCCGAACGGGCTGATGGCCGCGTGTGAGCTGGCCCTGGCCGGGGTCCGGCCGCTGGTGCTGGAGCGCGATCCGGCCCCGCGCGAGGAGCAGCGGGCGAACGGCATGGTCGGCCAGATCGTGCGCATGCTCGACCGCCGTGGCCTGCTGTCCCGGCTGACCGGTGACACCGCCGCGCCGCGCCCGGCGGACCATTTCATGTTCGCCGCCTACCCGATGCCGTTCCACCTGCTGCCCGGCAATCCGGTCTACACGGTGCTGGTGCCGCAGCGCCGGGTCGAGGAGGTGCTCGCCGCGCGGGCGGCCGAGCTGGGTGTCCAGATCGTCCGCGGGTGCGCGGTGACGGGCGTGTCCCAGGACGGCGACGCGGTCACGATCACCACCGCCGACGGTACGGTCCGCCGCGCCGCGTGGCTGATCGGCGCGGACGGGGGCCGCAGCACGGTCCGGAAGCTGGCCGGGATCGGCTTTCCCGGCGTCACCCACGACCGCACGGTCAGCCGTGCCGCGCACGTGCGGCTGGCGGCGGACGCGCTCGACCCGGAGACGCACGCGCTGCGGGTTCCCGGTTTCGGCGAGATACCGCCGTTCATGCACACCCGCCTGGAGCGCGGCATGCTCTCGTTCGCCCCGTTCCCGGACGGCCGCGTCATGGTCAACGTCTCCGAGCACGCCGCCCAGGAGGCCGGCCCGGGCGCCGGCGGCACGTCGGTGGCCGACATCGGCACCAGCCCGACGACGACGCCGGTGTCCGAATCCGGCGGCGAGCCGCCGATGACGCCGGAGGAGTTCCGGGCCGCGTTCGCCCGGGTCACCGGCGTTCCCGCCCCGTTCCCGGAGGTCACCCCGCTGCGCCGGCTGGCCGGCGGCAACACCCGGCTGGCCGACCGCTACCGCGAGGGCCGGATCCTCCTGGTCGGTGACGCCGCGCACGTGCACTCCGCGATCGGCGGGAACGGCCTGAACCTGGGCCTGCAGGACGCGATCAACCTGTCCTGGAAGCTGGCCGCCGAGATCCACGGCTGGGCCCCACCCGGCCTGCTCGACACCTACGAGTCGGAGCGCCGCCCGGCGGGCGCCCGGGTCACCATGCAGACGACCGCGCAGGGCGTCCTGGTCGGGCCGGGCCCGGAGATCACCGCGCTGCGCACGCTGATCGGCGAGCTGTTGCAGGACCCGCCCGCGCTCGCCCGGATCGCCGCGCTGATCTCCGGCGCGGACGTCGTCCACCCGCACACCACGCGCTGGGCGCCGGACCTGACCGTCGACGGCCGCCCGCTGTCCGCGTTCACCGCCGACGCCCGCCCGCTGCTGATCGACGCCACCACGGACCAGCGGCACGCCACGCTCGCGGCCCCGTGGAGCGACCGCGTCACGATCGTCACCGGCGACGCCGAGACCAGCATGCTGATCCGCCCGGACGGTTACGTCGCCTGGGAACCGGGCGGCGACCTGGCCGCGTCCCTGACCCGCTGGTTCGGCTAGAGACCCAGCGCCGCCCGCGCGAGATCAAGGGCCTGTGCCGGGGGTACGCCGAGCGCGCGCGTCGCGGTCGCGTACTGCCCGGCGAGCCGCAGCGCCTCGGTGGACGCGCCGGTGGCACGCGCGGTGATCACGGTGCCGTGCCGGCCGCGGGTCTCGACGAGCCCGGCCTGTTCCAGCTCGCGGTAGGCCCGCGCGACCGTGTTCACAGCGAGCCCGAGTTGGTCCGCGAGGGCCCGGACGGCCGGCAGCCGGGTGCCGGCCGGCAGGACACCGTCGCGGGCCTGCGCGGCGACCGCGTCGCGGATCTGCGCGTAGGGCGGCTCGTCCGCGTCCGGTGAGATGACGATGCGCACGCTGGCACCTTAACCCCGGCGGCGCACCGGGTAGGTGAGGTGGGTGGTGCGTGGCGACTCCCCGCCACGCGGCCAGGTGCCGGACCTCGGTGAACGCCTCGAACACCAGCTCCCGCGGCGCGTCGATCTCCCGGTCGGCGATCGTGTCCTGTGCCATGAATCAGCTGAGGAAGTCGAGGGCGGTGAAGCGGGGGCGGTAGCCGAGGGCGCGGGCGGCGGCGCGGGAGTCGTAGACGCGGTCGATGCCGGCCGGCAGCCGCCAGCCGCGTTCCCGGAACGCGGCCGCGACCCGGGGCACCCGTGCGGTGATCAGCGCGGGGGCGTCGCGGTAGAGGTCACGGCAGTCGCCGGGGGTGAACGGGTACGGGCCGGCGATGTTGTAGGCGCCGGTGACCGCGGTCTGGGTGGCGGCGAGCACGATCGCGTCGGCGACGTCGCCGACGCCGACCGCGCGGTGCAGCAGGTGCCCGGCGAGGATGTGCGGGCGTTCCGGGAAGCAGCGGGCGATCCGCAGCACGATCGCCGGGATCGGCCCGGCCGCGACGAGCCGTTCCGCCGCGAGTTTCGTGTCGTCGTACACGTCGCGGGGTTTCGGGGTGAGTTCCTCGTCGACCCAGACCGCGGTGCCCTGCGCGACGAGCGCGTGCCCGTAGACGCTGGTCGAGCTGATGTAGACGAGGCGGCGCACGCCGGCGCGGGCCGCGTCGCCGAGGAGCGCGGCGGTCGCGTCGACGTTCACGGCCCAGAACTCGTCGTCGGCGACGGTCCCGACGTGCGGTGCGTGCAGCGCGGCGACGTGCACGAGCGCGTCGGTGTCCCGGACCGCGTCCGCGCGGACCCGCGGGTCGCGCAGGTCACCGGTCACCTCGACCCACGGTCCGGGCGCCCGGTCGGTGCCGCGCACCGCCCAGCCGGCCTTGTCCAGTGCTTCCGCCGCCGCCGTGCCGACCAGCCCCGCGGCCCCGGTGATCACCACCCGCATGCGTCCCATCATCTCAGGCGATTGCGGCCCGGACGGGTGCGAAGCGGTCAGAAGCGCATCAGTACGTGGTGTACGGCGTCGGCGTGGAGCCGGGCTCGCCGCCGGTCTCGGTGTCCGGCAGCACGTTGATACACACGCAGCACAGGATCCAGATGATGTTGAGCAGCGCGATCGCCCAGATCCAGCGCGGGTCCTTGTACCAGGCGCGTTTCGGGCCGGTCATCACCGGCGGGCGCGGCGGCGCGACCGGGCCCTTCGCGACCATCGGCGGGTGCATCACCGGCTGCTGGTGCATCTGCGGCGGGGCCTGGTGCATGACCGGCGGGGGCGGCTGCATCTGCGGCGGCCCGGACGTCGGGTAGGCCGGCCCGCCGGACGTGGCGACCGGCCGGTACGGCGGCACCGACACCGGTGCGGGCCGCTGCGCGGGCGTCGGTGCCGGCCCGCCGTGGTAGGCGGCGCCCTCGGCGACGACCGTCTCCGGCTGTTCGAGGGTGGTCGGCGCGACCCCGATCCGGTTGTGCAGCAGGCTCGCGACCAGCGGGATCCGCGACGACCCGCCGACCAGGAACACGCCGGCCAGGTGGGTGGGGGCGAGCCGGGCGGCGGCGACCGTCTCCAGGAGCGTGTCGACGGTGCGGGCCAGGTGCGGGCGCAGCAGCCCGTCGAACTCCTCCCGGGTCACGTGCGCGGAGATGTCCATCGACGGCACGTGCACGTCCGCGCTGTTGGCCCGCGACAGCGACTCCTTCGCGCCGCGCACGTCGTCGTAGAGCAGCGTGCGCTGCCGGCGCTGCGTCGCGTCCCGGGGTGCGATCAGGCCCTGCCAGAGCGGGTTCGCCCCGGCACCGTAGGCGCGGCCGAGGTGGTCGACGAGCAGCTGGTCGAAGTCGAGGCCGCCGAGGTCGTGCAGGCCGCGCTGGGCGAGGACCTCGAACCCGGCCGGGCCGGCGTGCCGGACCACGGCCGCGTCGAACGTGCCACCGCCCAGGTCGTAGATCGCCAGGGCGCGGCCGGGTGCGAGGTGCGCGCCGAGCACGGACGTGTAGTACGACGCGGCCGCGACGGGTTCGGCTATCAGGCGCGGCTGCGGCAGCCCGGCCAGCCGCGCGGCCTCGAACAGCGCGGCCCGCCGCCGCTCGCCCCACTGCGCCGGATGTGTCATCCGCAGCTCGTCCGGTGCGCCGCCCAGGTGCCGGGCCGCCTCCTCACCGACGCGGCGCAGCACCGCGGCGATGAGCTGCGCGACCGGGATCTCGACGCCGCCGAGCAGGACCGCGCCGTCGTCGATGCGGCGCTTCGGGTTCGGCTCGAACCGCGACGGGTCGTGCAACGCCGACCGTTCCGCGTCCCGGCCGGTGCGGATCTGTCCGTTACTGTCCAGGTAGACGCACGACGGCAACAGCGGCGAGGAGTCGAAGACCAGCGCGCGTGCCGGGCCGTTGTTCGACCGCACCACGGCCACGGTGTTGGAGGTGCCGAAATCGATCGCCAGGACGCGCATCGGGACACCCTAAGGCACCGCCGATCATGAGGGCACGCGGGGACAGCGCGCCGTAACGGTCGGCTTCCCGACGCAAAACATGTTCACCGTCCGGACGCCTGCGCGACGGCGGGCACCCGGCATACTGCGCGAGTGGATCACCCGTACCCGTACCTGGACGCGCCCGTGCCGATCGCGTTCGCGCACCGAGGCGGTGCCGCGGACGGCGTCGAGAACACGGCGGAGGCGTTCGGCAACGCGATCCGGCTCGGCTACCGGTACGTGGAGACCGACGTGCACGCCACCGCCGACGGCGTCCCGGTCGTCTTCCACGACCCGGACCTGCGCCGGCTCACCGGCCGTCCGGAGCGCGTCTCGCAGCTGACCTGGGCGGACCTGGCGAGCGTGCGGGTCGCGGGCGCGGCGGCCGTACCCCGGCTCGACGAGATCCTGGACGCGTGGCCGCAGGTGCGGTTCAACATCGACGTGAAGGCCGACGGCGGCGAGGAACCCACCATCCGGGTGATCGAGTCCGTCGTCGCCCAGGACCGGGTGCTGCTGGCCAGCTTCTCCGACGCGCGCCTGGACCGGATCCGGGCGATCGCCGGGCCGCGGATCGCCACGTCCATGGGCATGCGGGCGGTCGCGAAGCTGCGGGTCGCGTCGCTGGCCGGGCGGCCCGTCAAGCTGCCGGAATCGGTGGTGGCCGCGCAGGTCCCGGTCCGCTACGGCCGGCTGCCCGTCGTCGACGCGCGTTTCGTCCGCGCCGCGCACGCGCAGGGCTTGCAGGTCCACGTGTGGACCGTCGATGATCCCGCACAGATGCACGCGCTGCTCGACCTCGGCGTGGACGGCATCATGACCGACCGCCTCGACGTGCTCCGCGACGTCTACACCCAGCGCGGCGCCTGGCCCGCCTGACATATTTGGATATTTCATGACAACTGCCGTTATGACCACGCGGCGTGAACGCACCGGCTGGTACTTCTACGACTGGGCCATGTCCGCGTTCTCGACCACGGTCATCACCGTGTTCCTCGGCCCGTTCCTGACCAGCATCACCAAGGTCGCGGCCGGCTGCGAACTCGGCGCGGACACCTGCGACGCGACCGTCTCCCCGCTCGGCATCACCATCGCACCCGGCTCGTACTACCCGTACCTCGTGTCACTGTCGGTGCTGCTGACCGTGTTCGTCCTCCCGGTCACCGGCGCGATCGCCGACCGGTCCCGGCACAAGAAGACGATGCTCGCCGCGACCGCGTTCCTCGGCTCCGGCGCGACCATCGCGATGGCGTTCGTCACCGGCGACCGCTACCTGCTCGGCGGCGCCCTGTTCGTCCTCGGCAACGTCGCACTCGGCGCCT
Organism: Catenuloplanes nepalensis; assembly: GCF_030811575.1. Taxonomy (GTDB): domain Bacteria; phylum Actinomycetota; class Actinomycetes; order Mycobacteriales; family Micromonosporaceae; genus Catenuloplanes; species Catenuloplanes nepalensis. The sequence continues at coordinate 3,533,363 of NZ_JAUSRA010000001.1, forward strand.
CCGTCGTCGTCTACAACTCGTTCCTGCCGCAGCTCGGCGGACCCGACGAACGCGACAGGATCTCCAGCCGCGGCTGGGCGCTCGGCTACCTCGGCGGCGGCCTGCTCCTCGCCCTCAACCTCGTCGCGCTCACCATGTTCGAGAACCCGGACGACCCGCGGTCGACGCTCGACATCGCCCGCTGGTGCATCGTCTCCGCCGGCGTCTGGTGGGCCCTGTTCACCCTCGTCCCGCTGATCTGGCTGCGAGAGCGCCCGTCCGTCGCCGACCGCGGCGGCCGCAACGTGCTCACCGACGGATTCGTCCAGCTCGGCCACACGATCAGGCAGATGCGCGCGTACCCGCTGACGTTGTTCTTCCTGGTCGCGTTCCTCGTCTACAACGACGGCATCCAGACCGTGATCAACCTCGCCAGCCAGTACGGCACCGAGGAACTGCGCCTGCCGCAGTCCACGCTCATCATCACGATCCTGATCGTGCAGTTCCTCGCGTTCGGCGGCGCACTGCTCCTCGGCCGCGTCGCCGCCGCCGTCGGCGCCTGGAAGACCATCCTGGCCAGCCTCGTCCTCTGGACGTTCGTCATCCTCGGCGCGTTCTGGCTCCCCGCCGAGGCCCCGATCCCGTTCATGATCCTCGGCGCGTGCATCGGCCTGGTCCTCGGCGGCAGCCAGGCCCTGTCCCGCTCCCTGTTCTCCCAGCTCATCCCGGCCGGCAAGGAAGGCGAGTACTACGGCTTCTACGAGATCAGCGACAAGGGCACGTCCTGGCTCGGCCCACTGCTGTTCGGCCTGGTCTTCCAGCTCACCAACAGCTACCGCACCGGCCTGATCAGCCTCCTGATCTTCTTCGTCGCCGGCTTCGCCCTGCTGCTGTTCGTCCCCGTCCGCCGCGCCATCATCGCCGCCGGCAACACCCCACCGAAGGTGCTCTGACCCACGCGGCTCCTGTGGTTGCCACCTGATCATGCGCGGAACCGCACGACCGCCGATGCTGGTCACCTCTTGATCGCGGCCTGCGGGGTCTCTGCTTACTACGACACGAACCGAAGGCCGAGCTGGCGCGCGGTGCACCTCCGGATAGGCGGAGCAAGGGCGATCATCGAGGAGTCCGCGCAGGAGGCAGTAACCCGCGCGGGCGAAGGTTCGGTGACCAAGCCGGCGGCGAGTTCGCGTGGCGTTCAGCTCACGCCCGCGAGGGTTCGCGACCATGCCGGGTCCGGAAGCATGGCCACCAGCGCGCTTCGGGCGCGAAGCGCCCGAAATTTCCCCATATCTTGTCCCAGCCGCAGCGCCCACCTCCGCCGGGCCTGCCCCTCCTGGCGCTGAGTGATCAATCAGTGGAGCAAAAGATAGGTCAACTTCGCTAGTTGACCTATCTTTTGCTCCACTGATTGATCACTCAGGCGCTAGCGCCGCCCCGCGAAGATCGCGCGAGGGCGGCGAGACGGATTAGGCACCGACTTTATGTTGAAATTTTGGGCACGAAGTGCCCGCCAAGCCTGCACGGTGCCGGAACGATACGCGAGTTATGAACGAACCTGGCACGAACCCGGCACGCGAGCGCCAGAGCGGCACGCGGATCACGAGATCCGCGCCGCCGGCGGCCACGCCCGGCGGCCACGCCCGGCGGCCACGCCCGGCGGCCACGCCCGGCGGCCACGCCCGGCGGCCACGCCCGGCGGCCACGCCCGGCGGCCACGCCCGGCGGCCACGCCCGGCGGCCACGCCCGGCGGCCACGCCCGGCGGCCACGCCCGGCGGCCACGCCCGGCGGCCACGCCCGGCGGCCACGCCCGGCGGCCACGCCCGGCGGCCACGCCCGGCGGCCACCGGGTCTGATCTCGCCACGGCGAGATCAGACCCGGTGGCGCCGTCTGGATGTGGCGAGGGGTGGCTGACGTCAGCCAGCGAGGGCGGTCCGGTGTGGGTGGGGTGGCCACGCCGGGTCCGGCAGGGAGGCCGCCTGCGGCCGACCGGTGCCCGCGGGAGCATGCGGAACGTGCCCACGCCGGAAGCGGGAAAATGCGCTTCGAGGTCTTTCAGCGGGCCTCGTCGACCTGCTCCTCGGTCCAGCCGATGAACGCGGCGAGCGCCGCCGAGCTGGTGCCGGTGCCGCTGATCCACTGCTGCAGCACGATGCCGAGGTCGCCGGGAAGGCCGTCCGCGGGAATCGGGCGGTACGGCTCCGGGTCGAACGAGATCTCGTCGATGTGCAGCCACGTGTCGTCCGGGTCGAGGCGCTCCCGGACCTCGTCGAACTCGTCGATGCCCTGCTGGCCGGAGGCGATCGTCTCCCCGGTACGCCAGTCCTGCAGGCTCCACTGCGCGCCGTGCGCCCGGCCACCGGACACGATCCGGTGACCGGCGGCCTCCTCGGCCGCGATCCGGTCCAGCCGGCGCTGTTTGAGATCCCTGTTGTGCAGCAGCACGCGGCGCAGATGCCCGCGGACCGCGTCGGTCGCGTCGTCAGTCACAACAGCGATCTTGCCGGAAGATGAAAACTATACGGCGAACGGGACCCCGGTCAGCTCCTCCGACACCGCCCACAACCGCTCCCCCAACTCCGGCGACCCCACACCCCGCGCCGGCGCGACCACCACCGGACCGCCCCACACCTCCAGGAACGACGGGCCGACGAAACTGCCCGGCACCGCGTCCGGCGACGTCGCCGCGAACAGCGCCGGCAGCGCACCCATCCCGGCCGGCTGACCGAACACCGGGTTCAGCACCGCACCGACCGCGGCCCGCACCCCGGTCGGCCCGCTCGTCTGCAACCGCGTCCGCGCATAACCCGGATGCGCGGCCAAGCTCGCACCACCACGACGATGCAACTCCACCGCGAACGTCACGTTCGCATACTTCGACTGCGCATACGCGGCCTCCGGCGAATACCGCCGCGACAGCCAGTTCGGATCGGCCAGGTCCAGCCGGCCGGTCCGGTGCAGGATCGACGACATCGTCACCACCCTCGCACCCGGACGCCGCCGCGGCCACAACAGCGCGGTCAACGCGAAATGCCCGAGATGATTCACCCCGAACTGCCATTCGAAACCCTGCCGGGTACGCCGCAGCGGCGTCCACATCACGCCCGCGTTGTTGACCAGCACATCGAAACCGTCCACCGACGCGGCAAAACCGGCCACCACGTCCAGGTCCGCCAGATCGAGCCGGCGCGCATCCGCACCGGCCGGCGCCGAAGCCAGGTCACGCACGCCGTGGATCACGTGCGCGCCGTGCCGGGCCAACTCCGCCGCGATCACCGCACCCAGACCGCTGGACGTGCCGGTGACGACCGCGGTCCTTCCGCTCAGATCCGGAATATCCGCAGCCCGCCACACCGCCGTCATGCCCGCGAGCATATGCCGCGCTCGCCCGGTGGCGCGCCAGCACATCGCGCCGCGGCAGCCGCAGCGCCCGGATCAGCGCACGATCCGGTCCAGGACGAAACGGACCACCGCCGGACAGTCCGCGCCGACCGCCACCGACACCTCCGCACCATCGAGATCCACGACCGTCCGGCCGCGCTCCGGGCCGAAACCGTGGTCGACGTCGATCCGAGCCGGACGGCAGTCCAGGATTCCCGGCCGAACCGCCTCCGCCACCGCCACCGCGTCGTGCATCGGCACCCCACCGCCGTCCGGTGCACCGTGCACATATTCGGCGATCGCATCCGCCACCAGCGCGCCCGCACCCCCGGCCGCCCGCAACCCGTCCGCGTCGGCCGGGCCGATCAGCGTCCGCAACGTCACGTCCAGGCCCACCATCGTCGTCGGCACCCGCCGCGGCAGACCCGGCGCGGACAACACCCGGTACGCCGCCTCCGGATCAGCCCACACGTTGAACTCCGCAGCCGGCGTGATGTTCCCCCGGCCGACCGCACCACCCATCACGACCAGACGATCCAGGCGCGCGGCAACATCCGGGAACAACGCGAACAGCAACGCCACATTCGTCAGCGGCCCCACCGCCACCAGCGTCACCGGGCGCTCGCTGCTCTCGATCATCTCCGCGAGGAACGGCACCGCATGCCCGCCCACCGGCCGCGACGGCGATCGCGGCAGCCGGGCACCGCCGAGACCCGTGTCGCCATGCGCACCCCGATGACCACGCAACCCCTCCACGACCAACGGCCGGTCCGCGCCCACCGCCACCGGCACATCCGACCGGCCGGCCAGCGCCAGCACATCCAGGGCATTCCGGGCGGTCAGCTCACCACCGACGTTCCCCGCGACCGTGGACACCCCCAGCAGCTCCACCTCCGGGCTCGCGCACGCCAGCAGCAGCGCGACCATGTCGTCGATGCCGGGGTCACAGTCGATCAGCAGCGGTCTCAGGCCATCCACTGGTCCCACGATAGTTTCACCAGCAACGCCAGCACCACGACCAGCAGCACGACCCGCACGAAACCGGAACCGCGCCGCAACGCCATCCGCGCCCCGAACGCCGCACCCACGACGTTGCACACCGCCATCGCCAGACCCAGCGCCCAGAAGATGTGCCCACCCAGACCGAACACGATCAACGCGCCCAGGTTCGTACCCGCGTTCACCATCTTCGCCATCGCGGACGCGTGCACGAAATCCGCGCCGATCACCGTCGTGAACGCCAGCACCAGGAACGTGCCCGTCCCCGGACCGATCATCCCGTCATAGAACGCGATCAGCCCACCCGCGATCGCCACGACCAGCGCCGCCCGCGACCGCGTCCGCTTCTCCGGCACCGACGTCACACCCATCCGCGGCCGGAACGTCACGAACAACGCCACACCCGCCAGAACACCAAGCACCACCGGCCGGTACGCCGACGCCGGCACACTCCCGGCCAGCACCGCACCGACACCGGACAGCACCACCGCACCACCCGCGGCCGGGCCCGCCACCCACCAGTCGATCTTCGTCCGGCGTGCGTACGTCACCGCGGCCGTCGCCGTCCCCGCGATCGCCGCCAGCTTGTTCGTCCCCAACGCCGTCGCCAGCGGCACACCCGGCGCCGCGATCATCAACGCCGGCAGCAACAACAACCCGCCACCACCGACCACCGCATCGACCCAGCCCGCAGCCGCGGCCGCCACCAGCAGAACCGCGATCTGACCCGCGTCCACCTACAGACCCCGCCGCGAACTCCGCAGCCACCAACCGGCGACCGCACCGGCGACGAACACCACACCGAGACAGAATAGGGCTTTAACCAGCACGGACGCCACCGTACCCGGCCTGGCCGCACGGACCGGAGCGCCCCGGCACCCCACACCCCTTACCGTGACAGGAGTGCGCCTCGCCACCTTCAACATCCTCCACGGCCGCTCCCTGCGCGACGGCACCGTCGACGCCGACCGGCTCACCGACGCCATCAAAACCCTCGACGCCGACATCCTCGGACTCCAGGAAGTCGACCGCGCCCAAGCCCGCAGCCACCACCTCGACCTCACCGTCCTCGCCGCCGACGCCCTCGGCGCCGGCCACCACCGATTCGCGGCCGCGGTCGTCGGCACCCCCGGCGAAGGCTTCCGGCCACTCACCCACGACGACGACGGCGCAGACCAGCCCAACTACGGCATCGGACTCGTCTCCCGCTGGCCCGTCCGGCAATGGCGCATCGTCCGCCTCCCCGCCGCACCCGTCCGCGCACCCGTCTTCACCCCGAAACCCATCCTGATCCGCGACGAACCCCGCGTCCTGCTCGCCGCCGTCGTCGAACCACCCTGGGGCGGCACCATCACCGTCGCCACCACCCACCTGTCCTTCGTACCCGGCTGGAACCTCATCCAGCTCCGCGCCGCCATCCGCGCACTGCGCGGCATGCCCGGACCCCGGCTGCTCACCGGCGACCTCAACCTCCCCGCCACCGTCGCCACCCGCATGTCCCGCTGGACGACCCTGGCCCGCACCCCCACGTTCCCCAGCCCGGCACCGACACTCCAACTCGACCACGTGCTCCTCGACCCACGCGACCGCGCCGGCATCGGCGACGTCATCGCCGTCGACACACCCGACGTGCCCGTCTCCGACCACCGGCCACTCGTCATCCGATTCGCCTCACCCGGCCAATAGGCCCAGCACCAGCGCCAACGGTGGCCACACGTCCCGGCCCGGCCGGGTGATCGCGTACGCGCGCATCACCACCTCCGGGCCGCGCAACGCCACCACCCGCACACCGCCCCGCACCGGCCACGATCAGGTCCTGCAGCAGCTCCAGACTGTCCGACCGGTGCGTCACCCGCGGCGCGAAACCCGCCATCGACCCGAGCGTGCGCACCACCCGCTCGTCCATCGCGTTCCGGGAATTGACGATCCACTCGTACCCCGCGAAGGCCTTGCACCATGCTGCTCACCTTCATGGCCGCCGCCGCACGCCTCCCCCTCGGCACCGCCAGCGCCCTGGAATTCCTCGGCCCGCTCACCGTCGCCGTCATCCAGGGCACCGGCCGCACCCGCTGGCTCTGGCCACCGATCGCCGCACTCGGCGTCCTCCTGCTCACCCGCCCCTGGCACGACGCCGACCTGCCCGGCATCGGCTTCGCCCTCACCGCGGCCGGTCGCGTCGCTCACGCCGGCTCCGTCTCACCTCCGCCAGGCGGACGAGGCCGGTCCGGACCTGTCGGCGTCGAAGGTGAGCGTGCCGACGAGCCGCCGGTTGGGTGATCTCGATCCCGGAGAGCCAGGAAGCACGGCGTGGCCACAGACGAATCCGCGGTCTGTCGGCGCTTGCGCCGTCCTCATCGGGTCTTTCCGGTCGAGTGAGCGGTGCGGCGTGGCGCACACCGCGTAGAGCATCCTAGGACGATAGGTCAGAGGCCGAACCAGGAACGGCACGCGGCCAGGCCGGTGACCGTCACGGCGGGGTGGTCGACGGTGCGCCAGCGGTCGGCCGTCAGGCGCAGGCGGTCGGAGACCAGGGCCTCGCCGTCGCGGGCGTCGACCGTGATGCCGTCGTGCGCATAGCCGAGCTTCCGGGACACCGCCTGCGACGCGTGGTTGTCCCGGAACACGGCGCTGAGCGCGGCCGACGCGCCGAGATGGTCGAACGCGAGCGTCAGCAGCGCGGCCCGCGCCTCCGTCCCATAGCCCCGGCTGTGGAACTCCAGACCCAGCCACGACCACGTCGCCACCTCCCGGACCACGGCGAAGTCGCTCGCCCACGCCGCGACCAGGCCGATCGGCTCCCCGCTCCCCCGGCGGAACACGCCCAGGCCGAGAGCCCACGCGGCCTCGTCCCAGGCGGCGAGCCGCTGCCAGTGGCCGCGCAGCACCGACCGCGCCCGATCCTCCGGGCCGCCGTCGGTCCACGGCGTCAGGAACGGCCGCTCGCCCGGCGGGTGCACGCCGCGGCCGGCCAGGACGGCGAGCGCGGCCAGCTCGTCCTCCCGGGGCAGGCGCAACTCCAGGCGCGGCGTCACGAGCGCGAGCCGGTACAGGGGCCACAGATCGGCGAGCATCCCGCCATTCTGCCGTCCTGGCCCGCGAAGCTGCGCGATTTTCGGCGGCGGCCGGCGCGCAGCGCCGTCCTTGATGAACGAACGTGGCCAGACGCACACCGTGTAGCGCGTCCTAGGACGCTAGGTTTGGATGGAACGGGGGACATCGGGCGGGGGCGCGCGGCCGGTGCACCGGAGACGGGTCGAAAATGGCCGACGGTACGGGTTTCGAAGGGGGCGAACGGCGATGACAACCGCAGCGGACGTGCCGGACGCGGCACGGACACGCGACGACCTCGCACGGCTGCGACCGGACCTGGTCGCCGGCTACGACACCGCACTGCCGGGGGCGCGCGCGGCCGTGCTCACCCGGCTGTGGGGCGCGATCGGCCGCGAGACCCTCCCCGGCCTCGGCCGCCGCGCCTGGACCGGCGACCGGCTCACCGTGACCATGGACGACGGCGGCACGCTGACCGGCCCGGCCGCGGCCACCGCACCCTTCGCCGACGCGGCCGGGCCGGTACCCGGACCACGGCTGGAGATCCACAGCCCGGACGGCGCCGTCACCGACCCCGTCCACCTCGCCCGGCTCACCGGCATGCCGGAGCGCTTCCGGGACGAGCTGGCCAACTCCGTCGCCAACCTCACCCTGGCCAGGGCGAACGCGTTCCCGACCCCCACCCTCAAGCAGCTCGCCGACGACCCGGAGGGCCTCGCCACGGCCGAGCAGTCGGTGGTGGACGGACACCCGATCCACCCCTGCTGCCGTACCCGCGCGGGCCTGTCCACCGAGGAGATCCTCGCCTACGCGCCGGAGCACCGCACCATCGTCGAGCTCGCCGAGGTCCGCGTGCCCGAGGACCGCTGGTACGGCGAGGGCCCGCCGATCCTGATGGTCCACCCCTGGCAGCGCGACCACGTCCTCGACGCGCACCCCGCGCTGCGCCCCACCGGACGCACCCGGCCGGCCCGGCCGCTGATGTCGCTGCGCACGCTCGCGCCGGTGGGCCGTCGCAGCCAGCACGTCAAGACCGCGGTCGACGTGCAGATGACCTCCGCGGTCCGCACCGTCTCCCCCGCCGCGGTCCGCAACGGCCCGGTCGTCTCCGTGCTCCTGCACACCCTGGCCACCGACCTGCCCGGCCTCACCATCCTGCGCGAGACGTTCGCCGGCGCGGTCCTGGTCGACGGCGAACCCAGCCGCAGCCTCGCCTACCTCGCCCGCGAGGCACCCCGCCAGGCGCCCGGCGAGGTGATCCTGCCGCTGGCCGCGCTCGCCCAGCCGGCCCTGCAGAAGGACGCGGTCGACACCGGCTTCGGCGGCGACCCGGCAGCGTTCCTGCAGGCACTCGTAACGCGAATCCTCCCCCCGCTGCTCGTCATGCTGCACCGCGGCGTCGCCCTCGAGGCGCACGGCCAGAACACGCTGGTCGCGCTCCGCGACGGGGTCCCCACCCGCGTGCTCTACCGCGATCTCGGCGGCATCCGGATCAGCCCGGCCCGGCTGCGCCACCACGGGTTCACGCTCGGCGTGCCGAGCCTGCACGGCGACCTCGGCACCGACGACCCGGACGCGCTGCGCACCAAACTCCTCGCCTCCGCCGTCTCCGGCACCATCGCCGAGCAGATCGCGGTGCTCACCCGTACCCACGACGTGGCTCCTGATCCGCTCTGGGGTGTGGTCGCCGCGGTCGCCCGGGACACCTACGACCGGCTCGGGACCGGCGACGACGCCGGGCTGTTCCACGCGACACTGCCGCTCAAGGCGACCACCGCGATGCGCCTCGCCACGGACCCGCTCGACGACGCGTGGACCCACCTCGACAACCCGATGACAGGACTGCGATGACCACCGCCCAGCGCGGCCACCACCTCTGCGAACTCGCCCCGGCCACGCTCCGGGACGCGGTCGCGCACACCACGGCCGGGCTCGGCGCGGTCGCGCCCGAACTGCTGCCCGCGTTCCGGGACGCGATACCCGAGGCCGCGCGCACGGTCGGCACCCGGCTGCTCGGCGCGCTGATCCGCGAGGACATCGGCGACGCGCGCGCCCGCTACACCGGGCGCGGCACCCGGCACGCGTTCGACCGCGTCGAACCGGACCCGGAGGAGGTGCCCGACGACCCGGTGACGCTGCTCGACGGCGACCCCGGCGCGTGGGGGCTCGCCGCCGAGATCGTCGACGCGACCGCGAACCTGGCCGTAGCGTTCGCGCGGCCCCGGCCGGCCGGCCGACCCACGGACGCGGACGAGACCGCGCTCGCCTACGAACGGCTCGCGATCACCGGGCACAACCTGCACCCGTGCGGCCGCACCCGGCTCGGCTGGGACGTCCCCGACCTGCTCGCCCACGACCTGGAGACGCCCGGCACCACGCTCCGGTTCGTCGCGGTCCGCCGTGACCTGCTCACCGGCGAGCTGCACCACCCCGGCTTTCCGGAAGCCCCCCGCGGGTACGCCGTGCAGCCGGTCCACGCCTGGCAGTGGGACGCGATCGTCCGCCACCGGTACGCCGGGCTGCTCGACGACGGCGCGCTCCGCCCGCTCGACGGCGAGATGCCGGTCCACCCCACCGCGGCGCTGCGCACCGTGCTGCTGCCGCCCGGCCCGGACGGCGCCCGCCACTATGTGAAGGTGTCGCTGGACATCCAGGTCACCTCCACCCGGCGCAGCATCTCCGTGGCCAGCACCCAGAACGGGCCGATCCTGTCCGAACTGCTGCACCGGCTCGCCGGCGACGACCCGGACGGGCACCGGCTGCTGCTGCTCGCCGAGACCGCCGGCGCGGCCGTGCCGGCGGCCGGGCGCGACCTCGCCGCGATCCTGCGCCGCGGCATCGACCACCGGCTGGCCGACGGCGAGACCGTGATCCCGGGTAGCGCGCTCGCCGCGACCGACCCGGCCACCGGCCGGACCGTGCTCGCCGGGCTCGTGGACGCGTACCCGCAGGACGCGCTCGATTTCGTCGAGGACTACGCGCGTCTGCTGCTCCCGCCGCTGCTGCGGCTCGCGACCCGGCACGGCATCGCGCTCGAGGCGCACCTGCAGAACTGCCTGCCGACGTTCCTCGGCGGACGGCCGCACCGGCTCGTGCTGCGCGACTTCGCCGGCCTGCGCCTGCACCGGCCCCGGCTGGCCGCGTCCGGCATCGACCTGCCGCTCTGGCCCGGTTCGGTCACCGCGACCGACGACGAGGACACGATGCGGGCGAAGATCGGCTACACCGCGTTGCAGGCCCACCTCGGCGAGATCGTCGTGCAGCTCACCCGGTCGCACGCGCTGGACGAGGCCGCGGCCTGGCGGCGGGTGCGGGGTGTGGTCGACGAGGTCTACGACGGGCTGCTCAGCGGTCCGCGGGCGCTGCCGGCCGCGGCCGCCGATCACGCGGCCCTGACCGCGCCGCTGGTGCCGCACAAGGCGCTGGTGCGCATGCGGCTGGCCGGCGCAGGCGACGTCCACCACCCGGTGCGGAACCCGCTCCATGTTCCCTGAGGCTCTGTTGCAGCGCGCGCAGCGGCCGGTCAGCGCCTACGTCTACTCCCGTTCCGCGCTGGTCCGGGCCGCGGACCGGGTCCGGGCCGCGCTGCCGGCCGGGGCCACGCTGCTCTACGCGGTGAAGGCCAACGGGCACCCGGACGTGGTCGCCACGCTCGCGGCGGCCACGGACGGCCTCGAGGTCGCCTCCGGCGGGGAACTCGCGCTCGCGGTCGCGGCCGGCGCCACCCGGATCGCCTTCGGCGGGCCCGCGAAGACGGATCAGGAGCTGCACGCGGGGGTACGCGCGGGCGCGCTCATCCACGTGGAGAGCGTCCTCGAGCTGCGCCGCCTGGACGCGATCGCGGCCGGGCTCGGCGCGCGGGTGACGGCGGCGCTGCGGGTCAACCGGGCCGTCGCCGGGCCGGACGGCAGCCATCGGATGACCGGGACGCCGACGCCGTTCGGGATCGACGAGGCCACGCTTCCCGCGGCGTTCGCGGTGCCGTTGACCGCGGTCGACCTGCGCGGGTTCCATCTGCACGCGGTCTCGAACTCGCTGGACGCGGACGCCTACGCGACGTTCGTGGCGGGCGCGGTGGAGTGGTCGGTGGCGGCGGCCGGGCGATACGGGCTGGACCTGCGGTACGTCAACGTCGGCGGTGGGCTGGGCGTGTCCTATACCGACGCGTCGACGATCGACCTCGGGGTGCTGGGTGAACGGCTCGCGGCGCTCGCCGTACCCGCGGGGGTCGATCTGGTCTTCGAACCCGGCCGTCTGCTGGCGGCGGACGCGGGGTGGTACGCGGCCGAGGTGATCGACCTCAAGCTGACGCACGGGCGGTGGTTCGCGGTGCTCCGCGGCGGGACGCACCATTTCCGGCTGCCCGCCGCCTGGGGGTACAGCCATCCGTTCACGGTGCTGGCCCGCGACGACGGGTGGGAGTGGCCGTTCGCGCGGCCTTCGGTCGAGGACGTGGCGGTGGACGCGGTGGGCGAGCTGTGCACGCCGCGCGACGTGCTGGCCCGGGGGGTGCAGGTGTCCCGGCTGCGGGTCGGTGACGTGCTGGTCTTCGCGCGCACCGGCGCCTACGGCTGGGACATCTCCCATCACGACTTCCTGCGCCACCCGTACCCGCAGATCATCGTGGTGTGAGGGTTCGTTCGTGTCCCGGCGTGATGGCGTCACCACCGCTAGTCCATCCTAGGAGGCTGGCCTGATTGTTGTGCGGCACGGCACAACGCGGCGTGCTCAGCCGGGACGCGACGCCGCCGAACGTGGGCTCAGTCTTCGCTCCCGCCGCCTCCCGGAGCGACGCCGTCCGGTCCGTGAAGGCCGGTCGCTCCGGGAGGCCCCGGCCGGCCTGCTCGCGGCGCACCATCTCGGAGATCCGGATCGGGCCGCCGTATTGCGATGATCCCTTACCGTCTCAGGCGTCACGGTCGTCACGTCGAAGGGCTTTCCATGAACCGCTCGCTCGCCGCACTACTGGTGCTCGCCGTCGCGGCGCCGGTGCTCGGCGCCTGTAGTGGTACCGACAACTCCGAGCTCCGGCAGATCAAGCCGGGCTCCGCCGTCTACATCGACGCCTGGGACGAGAACGGCGACCGCGGTGACCAGGCCCAGATCGAGCAGAAGCCGTCCGGCCTGTGGGTGGTGCCGCTGCAGGCGCACTTCCGGCAGGCCAAGGGCAAGGGCTTCGACGTCAAGGTCGAGCTGACCCGCGACGGCCTGTGGCGGGTCGACCCGGAGGGCGCCCAGGTCGGCCGCGACCACGACGACTGCCTGGAGGACGGCGAGGCCTACGCCCAGATGGCCGCGGCCACCTCGGCGCTGCGCTGGGAGCCGGACACCGGCGGCGGCAACGACGGCGACGACTGCTTCACGCTCCAGCAGGAGCAGAGCTGACCCTCAGACGCCCGCCGCCGCACGCACCGCCGCGATCACGGATGCCGGATCGTCGCGGTACACGGAGTGCCCGCACCCCGGCACCACCCGGAAACTCGCGTGCGGCGGCAGCGCGGCGGCGTGCGCGGCCGTGAAGCTCGGCCCCTCGACCGCCGGATCCGCACCCAGCACGGTCACCGGCGCACCCATCCGCTCCACCAGCGGCAGCAGTTCCCACGGCGTGTTGTCGCGCAGGCACCGCTCCACCACATAGGGCGAACAGGCCGCCGCGGCCGCCACCTTCAGCCGGACGGTCTCCGGATGCCAGCGCGGATTCTCCCGCGCGAAGACCTCCGCCGGCGTGGTCAGCTCCGCGGTGATCCCGGTGACGTACCGCTCGGCCTCCGCCTCGGACACCTCCAGGACCGGATCCACCAGCAGGTACGCCCGGGAGGCCAGCCATCCGGCCGCGGCCGCGGTGACCACGGCTGCCCCGCCCAGCGAATGCCCGGCCACGACGTCCCACCCGCCGTCACCGACCTCGGCCAGGTCCGCCGCGAGCTCCGCGAGCCGGTAACCCACCGTCGCCGGCGCGGCGCCGTGCCCACGCAGGTCCACCGCGGTCACCCGGCAGCCGGCCCGCGCCAGCTCGTCCGCCACCTCCCACCACACGGCCCCGGACGACGTCAGCCCGTGCACCAGCAACACCCGCACCGGCGCGTCCGCCGCACCCCACCGCAACACCGGCAACTCCACCGGCACCGGCCGCTCACTGAGATCCATCGCCGCAGAATAGACGCCCGGCATCGCGGCGCCGTCTACACCCGCAGCGGCTCCGGCGCGCGGCGGAGAGTGCGGACCGCGGGGATCAGGAGGAGCGTGGCGCAGCCGAGGAGGCCGACGGCGACGGAGACGCCCAGGACCCGTTCCGCGCCGATGAGCAGCGCGACCGGGCCGGCCAGGGACTGGCCGACGGGGAGGCTGCCGTCGGAGCCGAGGACCTCGTAGGCGGTGAGGCGGTTCAGCACGGCCGCAGGGACCTGGGTCTGGACGCTGGTCTGCCACATGACCGACCAGAACGCCCAGGCCGCGCCGTTCGCCGCGGCGGCGGCCAGCAGCACCGGCAGCGTGGCGTGCACCGCGATCGCCAGCGGCAACAATACGTAGGCGAACATCGCGGACGCGCCCGCGGTCAGCGGCAGCGCGGGTCTGAGGCGCAGCGCGGCGAGGCCGCCGATGATCGTGCCGGCGCCGACGGCGGACTGCATCCAGCCGTAGGCGGCCGGGCCGAGGGAGCCGCTGACCAGGACCGCGCCGAGCGGCAGCAGCGGGCCGAACAGAAAGACGCCGAACGCGACCCACACCAGGATCACGCTCCACAGCCACGTCCGGGAGCGGAACTCGTGCCAGCCCGCGACCAGGTCCGCGGCCATCGACGTGCGCGCGGTCCGCAGGACCGGGCCGGCCCGGACGAACGCCAGGCACAGCGCGCTGATCGCGAACGTGGCGGCGTCGACGCTGTAGACGACGCCCGCGCCGGCGAAGCCGAACAGGATGCCCGCGACGGCCGGGCCGAGCAGTTCCGCGATCGCGTTCGCGACCCGGATGGTGGCGTTGGCGCGCTGCGGGTCCGTGGTGACCAGCGGGATGATGCCGTTCACACCGGGCTGGTACATCGCGGTCGCGCCGCCGCTCACGGCGGAACAGACGATCAACAGCCACAGCGAGGGTACGCCGGTGAGGAACCCGACCGCGACCGTGCCCTGCGCGGCCAGCCGGACCAGGTCCGCGCCGAGCATCAGCGGGCGCGCGCCGATCCGGTCGGCGAACACGCCGCCGAACAGGATGAAGCCGAGGAACGGGACCATCCACGCGGCCAGCACCACGCCGATCCCGGTGGCGCCGTGCAGCGCACCGATGGCCAGCGCGGACGCGACCAGCAGCATGGCGTCGCCGAAGACCGAGACGGACCGGGCCACGAAGTACCGGGTGAAGTTCGGCGTCCACAACACCCGCTGATCATCGCCGATGTGATCCACGCCCGCGCGACGTGACGGTACTCGCCGGTAATCTTCCGGCGTGAAGATGATCCTTGAGACCAGGGAATGGGGATCGGGTGACCGGATCGCGGTGCTGATCCACGGCATGATCACCGATTCGAGCTGCTGGCACGAGGTCGGGCCGGCGCTGGCGGACAAGGGTTACCGGGTGATCGCGCCGGACCTGCCCGGCCACGGCCGCTCCCCCGCGCCGGCCGGCGACCTGACGCTGCGCGACGCCGTGCGGCTGCTGCTGGACACCGTCCCGGCGGAACCGGAGCTGGCGGTCGGCCACTCACTCGGCGGCGTGGTCCTGGCCGCGGCGGTCGAACGGCTGCGGCCGGCCCGCGCGGTCTACGTCGATCCGCCGCAGCGGCTGGACGACGGCGGGCACGGCCTCGAGGCCGCGATCGCGTTCCTGAACAAGCGCCGGGCGGCCCGGAATCGCGAGACGCTGCTGCGGGACCGGCCGTGGTGGCCGGAGCAGGACGTGCGCAACGAGATCGAGGCGGCGCTGCGCTGGGACACCACGGCCACGGCGAAGCTGCTCGCGTCCGCGGTCGGCCGGGACCTGGCGCCGGTCGCGTCCGTGCCGTCGCTGTTGATCAGGGCGGACCCCAGCGAGTACGTCCCGGACGACGCCGCGGTCGCCCGGCTCACCGCCGCCGGCATCACGGTCCGCACGGTCCCCGGCGCGGGCCACACCGTCTGGTACGGCCGCCTCGCCGACTTCCTGTCCGCGATGGACGGCTGGATCTGACCGATCGGGAGCCGACGCCGACCGCCATTTCTCGACGGCGGACTCGCGCCGCCGAATCGGGCACGCCTGTGACGGATGCGGCGGGACGGCGGGATCTGCCACACTCGCGGACGTGCGGGTCCACTCGGTCCCGGTGCACGGTGACGCGAGCGCATGCGCACCTCGCGTCGCGGCCGCGCACCCGGCCCTGCGCGGGCTGGTCGCCGGTTATGCCGGGTTCGGCGGCCCGGCGCCCGGCCGATCGCGCACCGGCTCCTCGCGCTGGCCGCCACCGCGATCATCGTCGACGTGGAGAGCGCTGGTCACCGGCGGCTCGCGCGGCATCGGACGGGCGATCGTGCGCCGTCTCGCCTCGCTCGGCGCGCGCGTCGTCTACACGTACCGCCGCGACGCCTTTGATTTCGATCTCCCCGACGTCACCGCGGTCCGCGCCGACCAGGCCGACCCGGGCGCGCTCGCGGCGATGTTCGCGCCGGTCCGCGCGTCCGGCCTGGACATCCTGGTCAACAACGCCGCGATCGCGCCCCGCATCCCGCTCGCAAAGCTGACCGGCGAGGACTTCGACCGGGTGATGGCGATCAACACCCGGTTCCCGCTGCTGGCGATCCGCGAGGCGGCCACGCTGATGCGCGACCACGGCCGGATCGTCAACCTGTCCACGCTGAACACCGTGGTCGCCGGCCCGGGGCTGGCCCTCTACTGCGCCAGCAAGGCCGCGCTGGAGCAGATCACCGCGGTCGCCGCGCGCGAGCTGGGCCCGCGCGGCATCACCGTCAACACGGTCTCCCCCGGCCAGACCGACACCGACATGCTCCGCGCCACCGCACCGTGGCCCGACATCGAGTCGGCCGCGGCCTCGTTCGGCGCGCTCGGCCGCGTCGGCACCCCCGACGACGTCGCCGCCGTCGTCGCCTGGCTCGCCGGCCCGGACGCCGCCTGGATCACCGGCCAGAACATCCGCGCCACCGGCGGCCTGATCGTCTGAGGGCCGTCCACGAACGTTCGCCAGGACGGACCCGGTGATGAGGCGTCCCCGACACCGCTCCGACGGCCCCGCTCACCGACGAGCCACCTGGCGAACGACGCCTAGGGCTTGCGGGCCAGGCCGCTGCGGCCGTCCATCGGGGGCGGGTTCGCGCCGGGCTCGGGGCGCCACTGCGGGATCGGGACCACGCCGGGCGGCACGATGTCGAGGCCGTCCAGGTAGCCGGCGATCTGGGCGGGACTGCGCAGGTTGTACGGGTGGCCGGCCTGATTCGCGCCCTGGACCGCCGCGATGATGCCCGGGCTGGTGTCGCAGCCGTCGGAGACCGCCAGATAACTGCCGCTGGGCAGGCCGTCGAACAGCCGGGTGACGATGGCGCGTGCATCGTCGTAGTCCGGCACGTTGCCGAGCAGCCCGCACATGATCACGGCGACCGGCGCGGTCAGGTCGAGCGTGCGGGCGGACTCGCGGAGGATCGCCTCCGGGTCCTCGGCCGCGCAGTGCACGTAGTCGGTGCCGCCCGGCGGGCCGCCGGCCAGCAGCGCGCGGGCGTGCGCGCGGACCATCGGGTCCCTGTCCACATAGACGACGCGGGTCTCCGGGGCGATCCGGCGGGCGACCTCGTGCGTGTTGTTCGCGGCCGGCAGGCCCGCGCCGATGTCCAGAAACTGGCGCACACCGGCCTCGGCGACCAGGTGCGTCACCACCCGGACCAGGAACTTCCGCTGCTCGCGCGCGAGCACCACGATGTCCGGGAAGGAGTCGCGGATCCGGTCGCCGACCAGCTGGTCGATCGCGAAGTTGTCGGTGCCGCCGAGCAGGTAGTTCCACACCCGTGCGCTGCTCACCGTGGTCGTGTCGGGTTGCGCCTCGGTCATGTCGCGGCCTCCTGACTGGACGTCGCCGCCGACGCTACCGCAGTGACCTGTCTCCGGCCTGGCGCACCACGACCGTCGGCTGCCGCCATGCCGCGGCGTCGACCGGATCTTCGGGCGGGGTACGACACCGGCGGGTGCGAGCCACCACTGCCCGAACGGCGGGAACGACACCAGCAGCGCTCCGCTCCGGCCGCCGCGGCGGGAGCCGGTGTCCACCTGGTCACCGAAACCCACGCGACCAGGTGGAAACGGCTCGATGGATCAGCCGGCGTCCCGGACCGTCGTGAACGCGTCCCGGTTCGTCGTGAACGACTCGAGCCGGACCGTCGTGAACGACGCGAGCGACCGCTACGAGCGGGACCAGGCGGCCGCGCGGATCTCGCGGAGCGCGGCGCGGCGGGAGTCGCCGCGCAGCGTGTCGACGTAGAGGCGGCCGGCGAGGTGGTCGGTCTCGTGCTGCAGGATCCGGGCCAGGTAGCCCTCGCCCTCGATGGTCAGCGGCTCGCCGTGCTGGTCGACGCCGCGCACGGTGGCGGTGAGCGCGCGCACGGTCGGGAAGTACAGCCCCGGGACGGACAGGCAGCCCTCGTCGTCCTCCTCGGTCTCCACGCCGATCTCGATGGTCGGGTTCACGACATGGCCGCGGTGCCCCGCGTCGTCGTCGTAGACGAACACGGCCGCGCCGACGCCGATCTGCGGCGCCGCGACTCCGGCCCGGCCGGGCTTGCCGAGCAGCGTGTCCATCAGGTCGGTCACCAGGTCACGGAGACCGGCGTCGAACGTGGTCACGGTGTCGGCGGGGCTGCGCAGAACCGCGTCGCCGAGCACTCGGATGGGCCGCATCGTCATGACCGACAGGCTAACGGAGTCCTTACCCGCTGCGACGCGCGACACAGCGTGACACGTCCGATGGCGGACAATCGGTGTGGCAGGTATGGCGCGGGAGAGTCACACTCGGAAAGTGACAACGATGACGATCTCCGTAACGCTGTGATCACCGCCGGTGGGAGCGATCCCAGCCATCCGGGCGGATGTAGATCAGCCGAACGGAGGATTCATGTTCATTCGTGTGCCACGCGCTCGGAGGCGCGCTAGCGCCTTGGTAATGTGCATCACCGGGCATGTGAAACATGCCACAGTAAACTGACCGGAGACCCTGATGTGCCAGCACCAATGCCCCTGTCCGACCTCTGATGCCACCGATCGGGAGGCCGCGAAGGTGATCGCGTCCTTCCCGGAGCAGGGCTGGAGCCTGCTCTGCAACGGTGTCATCGTCTTCGAGGACACGGGCGAGTTGCTGCCGGACGGCAGCTGCATCGAGCCCCACCGCGGCCCCGCGCGGCACGCACTGGCGGCCTGACCCTCATCAGCCGGACGTCAACGACGCCACTCCGGCGGCGACCCCCACCTGGGTCACTTCTTGTAACCCACCGTAATGGTGCGGCTCAGCGTCGAGCTACCTCTCCGTAACCGAACGGCCGTCTTCCGACATCCGGTCCGTCGAGTCGCGCCTCCTCCAGGAGGCCTCCGGACCGGCCCCACGCCGGAGACCACCGACGCCGGTGGCACGCGGCGGCGTGCGCACGGCCCCACGCCGCCGCGCCCACCTGCGGGAACGCTCAGAACCCGAAGAGCGGCCGCCCATCCGCCGGGCCGGGAACACGAACACCAGCGCCAGCAGCGCGATCAAGCCTCAAAGGCTTCTCCTCCCGCTCCCGGCGCGGCCACTGTCCGCGTGCTCCCGCGGGCAACGGTCGTCGCCGGCGCTCCTCGCTGCATGTTCCGCAGGCCTCCGGCAAACCCAGATCCCCACCCACGCGACCTCGGCCCCGCCACTCCGGCCCCGCCACTCCGGCCCCGCCACTCCGGCCCCGCCACTCCGGCCCCGCCACTCCGGCCCCGCCACTCCGGCCCCGCCACTCCGGCCGCTCGCGAGACGCGAGCGGCCGGAGTCGCGGTGGGGAGCGTGAGTTCTTCGATGTCGCCGATTGCAGCTCGCCTTGATCCCGCCTGCGGCACGGCAGGAGGTGGGAGCTTCGCGCCCGAAATTTGCACATAAAGCCGACTGCGTCACCGGTCGACATGGCGTACAGCCGCAGCCGCGCCAGGCCGCGGAACTAAGTGATCAATCAGTGGAGCAAAAGATAGGTCAACTAGCGATGTTGACCTATCTTTTGCTCCACTGATTGATCACTCAGGCCTGGGTAGCGCCGTTCTGCAAAGGTGACCAGCGAGCGCGAGGTGGAATACTATGACATTTCGGACCTGCGGCGATGACCTCCTGTGGACGGGATCGCAGCTGTCCCCGACCGGCCGCGCCCCACGAACCGGCCGCTACCGCCAACGCCTGGCTCGTCGAGCGGTTCACGACTCTTTCCGAGCCGGGGACGATCAGGTGCCGCGCGAACCCAAGCGACACACGAACCCCAGCCATGCGGGCCGGCCGCCGGACCGGCTGCGGATCACCACGGTAGCGCCGGTCGCCGGCAGGTGGGTGACCGCCGCCGGGGAGTGCCGTCGCGGCTTCGAAGGCCGGGAGCCGGACCGGTATGCCGCAGATGACCTGGCCGCGAACCCGCACCAGCCGGTCAGGGAACAGGCCGCGGTCCGCCACGACCTGGATCGAGAGCCCGCACGCGAACCAGCCGCAGGAGATCCGCCCACACGGCCACAGGACAGCCCGACCGCAGAACGGCCCGACCACCCGACAGCCGACCACAGGACCGTAGGACAGCCGACCACAGGACGGCCCGACCACAGGACCGTAGGACAGCCCGATCGCAGGACGGCCCGGCTGTGCCGGGGCCCGCGCCCGACCGCAGGACAGCCCGACCGCAAGACAGCCCGACCGCAGGACAGCCCGACCGCAGGACAGCCCGACCGGCAGGACGGCCCGGCTGTGCCGGCCCGCGCCGGAGAGCACCGCGCTCGGCGACGCGCCGTCTCATGGTCGAGGCGTCCCCCATGCTGTGCGAGCAGCATGGGGGACGCCTCGACCATGGTTGCCGGCGCCGGTCAGTCCTCGAAGGCTTCCGGGGACGGGCAGGAGCAGACCAGGTTGCGGTCGCCGAACGCGCCGTCGATGCGGCGGACCGGGGGCCAGTACTTCGCGGCGCGGTCCACGCCGGGCGGGAACGCCGCGACCGAGCGCGGGTACGCGTGCTCCCATGAGTCCGCCGAGACGGACGCGGCCGTGTGCGGCGCGTTGGACAGCGGGCTGTCCGCGAGCGGCCACTCGCCCGCCTCGACCCGGGCGATCTCCTCCCGGATGGCGATCATCGCGTCGCAGAACCGGTCCAGCTCGGCCAGGTCCTCGGACTCGGTCGGCTCGACCATCAGCGTGCCCGCGACCGGGAACGACATGGTCGGCGCGTGGAAGCCGTAGTCGATCAGGCGCTTGGCCACGTCGTCCACGGTCACGCCGGTCGCCTTGGTCAGCGGGCGCAGGTCCAGGATGCACTCGTGCGCGACCAGGCCCTTGTTGCCCGCGTAGAGCACCGGGTAGTGGTTGCGCAGCCGGGCCGCCACGTAGTTCGCCGCGAGCACGGCCGCACCGGTCGCGGCGACCAGCCCGTCCGGGCCCATCATCCGCAGGTACGCCCACGGGATCGGCAGGATCCCGGCGGAGCCGTGGTCCGCGGCGGACACCGGGTTCGCCCCCGGCACCAGCGGGTCACCCGGCAGGAAGTCAGCCAGGTGCGACCGGACCGCGACCGGGCCGACGCCGGGACCGCCGCCGCCGTGCGGGATGCAGAACGTCTTGTGCAGGTTCAGGTGCGACACGTCCGCGCCGAACTTGCCCGGCTTGGCGAAACCGACCAGCGCGTTCAGGTTCGCGCCGTCCACGTACACCTGGCCGCCGGCCTCGTGCACCTTGGCGCAGAGCGCGGCGATGCCGGTCTCGTAGACGCCGTGCGTGGACGGGTAGGTCACCATGATCGCGGCGAGCGCGTCCCGGTGCGCCTCGATCTTGCGGTCCAGGTCGTCCAGGTCGACCGTCCCGTCCTCCTGCGACGCGACCACGACGACCTTCATGCCGGCCATCACCGCGGAGGCCGCGTTGGTGCCGTGCGCGGACGACGGGATCAGGCAGACCGTGCGCTGCGCGTCGCCGTTGGCCAGGTGGTAGCCGCGGATCGCGAGCAGGCCGGCCAGCTCACCCTGTGAGCCGGCGTTCGGCTGGACGCTCACCCTGTCGTACCCGGTGACCTCGGCGAGCCAGCCCTCCAGCTGGCCGATCAGCTGCTCGTAGCCGGCCGCCTGGGAGGCCGGGGCGAACGGGTGCAGCTGGGAGAACTCGGGCCAGGTGATGGCCTCCATCTCCGCGGTCGCGTTCAGCTTCATCGTGCAGGAGCCGAGCGGGATCATGCCGCGGTCCAGCGCGTAGTCCATGTCCGACAGGCGGCGCAGGTAGCGCAGCATCGCGGTCTCGGAGTGGTGGCTGGCGAACACCGGGTGCGTGAGGTACTCGGACGTGCGGACCAGCGCGTCCGGGAACGCGGCGGCGGCCCCGTCCGGGATCCCGGTCCCGCCGAACGCCTCGACGACCGCGGTCAGGTGCGCCACGGTCGTGGTCTCGTCACACGAGACGCCGAGGTGATCCGCGTCCACCCGGCGCAGGTTGATGCCCGCCCGCTCCGCGGCCTCGAGAACCTCAGAAGCCTTCCCGGGTACGCGTACCAGCAGCGTGTCGAAGAAGTGCTCGTGCACGACCTCCACGCCGTCGATCCGCTGCAGGGAGGAGGCCAGCTGTGACGCCCGCAGGTGCACGCGGCGCGCGATCGACTGCAGCCCGGCCGGGCCGTGGTAGACCGCGTACATGCTGGCCATCACGGCCAGCAGCACCTGCGCGGTGCAGATGTTGCTGGTCGCCTTCTCCCGGCGGATGTGCTGCTCACGCGTCTGAAGTGCCAGCCGGTACGCGGGCGCGCCGTCCGCGTCCTTGGACACGCCGACCAGCCGGCCGGGCAGCGAGCGCTCCAGCCCGGCCCGGACCGCGAGGTAGCCCGCGTGCGGCCCGCCGAAGCCCATCGGCACGCCGAAGCGCTGCGTGGTGCCGGCCGCGATGTCCGCGCCGATCTCGCCGGGCGCGCGCAGCAGCGTCAGCGCGAGCAGGTCGGCCGCCACCGTGACCAGCGCACCCTTGGCGTGCGCGGCCTCGATCAGGGCCGCGTCGTCGCGGACCACGCCGGACGCGCCGGGGTACTGCAGGTGCAGCCCGAAGAACTCGTCCGGGAGCGCCTCCGTGGTCAGGTCGAGCACGCGCACGTCCAGGCCGAGCGGCTCGGCCCGGGTGAGGATCACGTTCAGTGACTGCGGCAGCGTCTCGGCGTCCACCACGTACACGCTGGACTTGCTCCTGGAGGCGCGCCGGGCGAGCGTCATGGCCTCGGCGACCGCGGTGCCCTCGTCCAGCATCGACGCGTTCGCGGTGGTCAGGCCGGTGAGGTCGGCGACCATGGTCTGGAAGTTGAGCAGCGCCTCGAGGCGGCCCTGGGAGATCTCCGGCTGGTACGGGGTGTACGCCGTGTACCAGGCGGGGTTCTCCAGCACGTTGCGCAGGATGACGCCGGGCGTGTGCGTGCCGTGGTAGCCGAGGCCGATCATCGAGGTGGCGACGGTGTTGCGCGAGGCGAGCGCGCGCAGTTCGGCCAGCGCCTCCGCCTCGGTGACCGCGGCGGGCAGGTCGAGCGTGCCGTGCCAGCGGATGACCTCGGGGATCGCGACGTCCATCAGCTCCTCGACGGAGCCGTAGCCGATGGTCTCCACCATGCGGCGCTGGTCGGCCGCGCTCGGGCCGATGTGGCGGGTGGCGAAGAGATCGGGGTCGAAGAAGGCGGTCATGCGGCTCCTCGGGCGATGAGGTCGACGGAATCAACCTCCCCCTCTGTCGCACAGCGTGAAACCCTGCTTCAGAGTCGCCTGCCCGTACGGTCCTTTTGCCTGAGAGGTTCCGGGGAGGATTTGCCCCTTCGGCGCCCGAGAAAGTCGAGTCTCTCCCGTACGGATGATGCCGGCACCCGCAACGGTAGCAGTGATCATGTTTCGGGCCGATCTCGGCGGCGAGCCCGGCCCTTCGGCGCTCGCGGACGACTGCTCGACGATTGCCCGTTGACGCCGTAACGGCAGGATGTTTCCATTTTCTCGCGTTTGGCGTTATCGCAGCTGAAACGGGCGCAAACAGGCGGAAAATCACACGCTCGGGGGCGCGTTTGAGCATCGTGGATGCACGAAGTGGGCTGGTGCTGAGCGTGCGGCAGGTCACGGCCACGTTCGGCGGCGACCGGCCCGTGCTGTGCGAGGTCTCGTTCGACCTGCCGGCCGGCGCGATCCTCGGCGTGGCCGGCGAACCGGGCAGCGGCCGCACCACGCTCGCCCGCGTGCTCACCGGCGACGTGGACGACTTCACCGGCCGGCTCACGCTCCGGCCCCGCGACGGCGGCCCGGAGATCACGCTGCGGGCGGGCACGCCCCGGCCCAGCCGCGCGGAACGGCTCGCCGCCGCGTCCCCGCGCGTGCTGGACGCCACCGATCCGGTGCTCACGCCCCGGCAGCGGCACGCGGACGTGCTGGTCATCGACGACGCCCCGGCCGCGTCGCTGACCGCGCTGGCCCGGCTGCGCGACCGGCACGGCTGCGCGATCGTGGTCACCTGCACCGACCCGGCCGCGCTGCGCGGCGTCGCGGACGAGGTGGCGGTGCTCTACGGCGGGCGGATCGTCGAGCACGGGCGGGCCGAGGACGTCTACGCGGGCCCGCACCACCCGCACACGATCGACCTGTTCGCCGGCGGGTCACCCGGCGAAGGACGGCCCGCGGACGCGCCCGGCTGCCCCTATCGCACGCGCTGCGCGTACCGGATGGGGATCTGTGACGATCTTGATCCGGCTCTTGATCTGGTCACGGTCGGCAGCGGCGGCACCACGATGACGGCCTGCCTCCAGTACGACCGCGCGGTGCCGGACCCGGCGTTGTCGGCCGCCTCCGGACAGGCCGCGGGGCAGCAGGGATACGCTTCCCCGCGTGACGACGTACAACCCCGCAAGTGACCGCTACCAGACCATGACGTACCGGCGTTCGGGTCGCAGTGGGCTGAAGCTGCCCGCGATCTCGCTCGGCCTCTGGCACAACTTCGGCGACACCCGGCCGCTCGAGACGCAGCGCGAGATCGTGCGGCGGGCGTTCGACCTCGGCGTCACCCACTTCGACCTGGCCAACAACTACGGGCCGCCGGCGGGCTCGGCGGAGAGCAACTTCGGCCGGCTGCTGGCCACCGACCTCAAGCCGTACCGGGACGAGATCGTCATCTCCTCCAAGGCCGGCTACCACATGTGGGACGGCCCCTACGGCGAGTGGGGCTCGCGCAAGCAGCTGGTCTCGTCGCTGGACCAGTCGCTGACCCGGCTCGGCGTGGACTACGTCGACGTCTTCTACCACCACCGCCCCGACCCGGAGACGCCGCTCGAGGAGAGCATGTCGGCGCTGGACGCGATCGTCCGCTCCGGCAAGGCGCTCTACGTCGGCATCTCCAACTACTCGGCCGAGCAGACCACCCGCGCGGCCGAGATCCTGCGCGCGCTCGGCACGCCGCTGCTGATCCACCAGCCGTCGTACTCGATGCTCAACCGCTGGATCGAGCGCGACGGCCTGCTCGACGCGCTGGAGACCGCGGGCGCCGGCTGCATCGCGTTCAGCCCGCTCCAGCAGGGCCTGCTCACCGACCGCTACCTCCGCGGGGTGCCGTCCGACTCCCGCGTCGCGACCAGCCACTTCCTGAACGAGAGCGACCTGTCCGACGACACCATGGACAAGGTCCGCGCGCTCAACGAGATCGCGTCGTCCCGCGGCCAGTCGCTGGCACAGCTCGCGCTCGCCTGGGCGCTGCGCGACCCGCGGATGACCAGCCTGATCATCGGCGCGTCCAGCACCACCCAGCTGGAGACGAACATCGCCGCGCTCGGCAACCTCGCGTTCTCCGACGACGAGCTCGCCGAGATCGAGAAGTACGCGGTCGACCGCTGATCTTCGACGTACCGCTCGGCTCCGGCGACGCGGTCCTCCGCCCGCTGGAGCGGTGGCAGTCCGCCGAACTGCTGGCCAACATCGACCGGGGACGCGGTCAGGATTCTCTAGGCCTGGACTTCGCACATGGTTGTGGACTGCCGTTATAGCCAGCGTGGTCGGGTGGGGTCGACGTTGAGTAGGGCGAGGAGTTGGGCTTGGAGCCAGCCGGGTTGGGGGATTTTGGGTGGTTGCCGGTTGTGGGCGGGGATGAGTCGTAGGTCGTGCAGGGCGTGGAGGATGAGTCGTGCGGTGGGTCTGACGGCGCGGTTGTCGTAGGCGTAGAAGCCGGTCATGTGGTGGCGGTCTTGTTCGGCGAGGCGGAGGCGGACTTCGCGTTCGATGAGGCTGAAGATGAGCAGGGCCAGGCAGATGATGGTGATCAGGGCGGTGATCCTGCGGTTGGTTTGCAGGAATAGGGGTGCGACGGCGAGGGGTCCTTTGATCGTGGAGTAGCGCTGTTCGACGGTGTTCTGGCCTTTGTAGCGGTGCAGGATTTCGGTGGGGTCGGCGTCGGTGGGGTCGAGGTTGGTCAGGAGTGCGTACCAGCCGTCGGTGGCGGCTTCGGCGTCGATTGCGGTCTGGTCGAAGTGCCAGGCGAAGGTGGGTTTGTCGGTGTTCGGGTCGGTGGTGATGGTGGTGCGCAGGTAGGCGCTGACACGGCGTTTCTTGCTGATCTGGACGGCTTTTGCGGTGACGGCGGTGGTGTCGGGGTGGTGCCGTGTGCCGGCGGTGCGGGTCAGGGTGTCGAGTTCGGTGCGGGCTTTGCCGAGTTTCAGTTGCCGGGCGGCCTCGGCGGCGTTCTGGTTCGCGGTGGAGTGGACCAGGATCCGGCGGATCTGGTGCACCGGGTCGGTTCTGCGGGGGCCGGGCAGGTCCATGACGTCTTCGGTGACCCGGTAGGCGCAGCGCCGGCCGGCTGGCTTGTGGGTGTCTCGCTGGGCGATGTAGTCCACTGTTGTGGTGCTCGCCGGGTCGATACCGGCGAACAAACCGGCCGGGACCCGGGACGCGGCCAGCGGGGCGAGGAACCTGACCCGGGCGTCGGTCATCGCGGTGACGTTGCCGTAAGAGATCAGTTTCGAGTCGCCGACCATCAGGAATTCGGGCGTGGCGGCCAGTTTCTGCAGGGCGTGCATGGCCTCGACGACCTGAGCGACCTCACCGGCGCCGCCGTCGTAGACCTGATGAAACACCGGGACCGCCCCGTCAGCGCTGACCGCGATCCCGGCTTGGATCTGTTTCAGGTCCGGGCGCCGGTCTTTCGGGTGTCCCCAGCCCGGCTGCGGGTATTCGGGATCGCTGTGATCGTAGGCGCCGCAGAGCGAGATCGAGGTCATGTCCCAGTGCAGCCGGGTCACGTCGATACCGAACCTGTCGATCGCCGCCGCGCCGACCGTGCCGACGATGGTGTCCGTGTGCTCGGCGACCGCGTCCAGCGCCCGGCCGAGCCGGTCGTCGCCGAACGCGGACGCGGCGATCCCGTACACCTCCGGGACCGCCCACGCCCGCGCCCAGTCAGCGATCCCGGCCATCGCGGACGGGTTCGTCAGCCGGTTCGCGATCAGGACCTCGATGACCTGACCATGCGTCGCAAGAGCGATATCACGGATCGGGCACAGCCCGTCGATGATCCCGGCGATGTCGATCCGGCGGCAGAAATCCGCGATCACCGGCAACGAACCGAGACGTTTCTCCAGCACCACACCCTCGACCAACTCGGCACGAGGACGCACAGCACTACGACGAGGCACACCCATACCCGTCCAACACATCGATCTTGATCAGAGTGACGGGCATTCACTCCAAAGCATGTGCGAAGTACAGGTCTAGGACTTACCGAGCACCCGGCGCACGGCGGCGAGGAGGTCGCGCTCGAACGCGGCCACCTGGCCGTCGTGCAGGCCCGTGCGGTAGTCCGGGTCGCCGGCGCGGGTCTCGTCGCGGGTGCCGTTCAGACCGTCGGTGTGGCCGTCGGCGTACGCGGTCAGGGCTTTGTCCATGGGGTTCTCCTGTGCAGACACGAGCGAACCCTCGCACGCCGCAAAACCCCTGTTCAGTGGCCGTTCGGTCAGCCGCGCTGTCGGCTATCTTCCCCTGTGTTCGCGCCACTACGCTCCGCGGCCGGCTTGAACACCTCGGCACACCACCGGCGGAACGTGGTCGGCCCGGTCGTCGCCGGCGTCCGGGCCACGCCGGCGTCCAGGCCGTCATTCTTGGCGAGCGCCATGTCGAGCAGGCTGCGCGCCATGGGCTCGGTGTTGCCGTTGCGCATCATCGTCGCCACGAACGCGTCGCCCGGCACCTGCCGATAGCGAACCGGCCGCCCGATCTCGTCGCCGATGGTCGTGGCGATCTCGTCGAACGTGAGATCCTCCGGGCCGAGCACCGGCACCTCCGCGCGCCCGGACCACGTGTCGTCCCGCAGCAGCCGGACCGCGGCCGCCGCGATGTCCCGCGTGGCGACGTGCGGCATCGCCAGGCCGGGCCGGTGCGGGCCGTAGAACACGCCCTGCGTGGTGATCGGCTCGACGTGCCGCAGCAGATTGTCCATGAACGACGACATGACCAGCGCACGGTACGCCGCGGCGGTCCCGGCGATCAAGTCGTCCATCGCGTGCGTGGCGGTGACACGCCCGGCCCGGCCGGCGACCGGCGTGCCGCGGCCGAGCGCGGAGACCGCCACCACCCGCCGGCCCGCGAACGCGTCCAGCACAGGCCGCGCGAATCCGGCGAACGCCTCGTCCACGCCGCTCGCGGCCGGGTTCGGCGGCACCAGCCAGAAGACCGTGTCCGCGCCGTCGAACGCCGCGGCCACGACGTCCGGGTCGCCGTGCGAGCCGGTGACCACCTCGGGAATGCCGGCCGGGAGCCGGGCCGGATCACGGGCGATCACCCGGAACGGCACGTCCGCCTCGAGGAGCGCGCGCACCACGTGCGCGCCGATCTGACCGGTGGGTGCGGTGATGACGATCATCTGTCTCTTCCTCCGTGCTACATCGACCCGCTCAGTCAACCGCCGGACCCCCGCAGTACGGAAAGACCGTCTCCGTCTTGATTGATACCGTGCGGATATGAGTGGTCTGGAGACGCGGCAGCTGCGGTACTTCGTCGCGGTGGCCGAGGAGCGGCACTTCGGCCGCGCGGCCGAGCGGCTGGGCATGGCACAGCCGCCACTGTCCCGCGCGATCCGCGACCTCGAACGACAGCTCGGCGTGGCGCTGCTGACGCGCACCACCCGCCAGGTCACACTCACCCCGGCCGGTGAGACGCTGCTGGACGACGCGCGCGTGGCACTCGACGCGGTCGCGGCCGCGGAACACCGGGCCCGGCGCGCGGGGCGGTCCGGGCTGCGGCTCGCACTCAAGGCCGACTTCGACGGCGGTCTGCTGCCCGCGATCCTGGACGCCTACGGCGGGCCGGTCGACCTGCTGCTCGGCGGCCCCGGCGACCAGGAGCGCGCGCTGCGCGAGGGCCGGGCCGACGTAGCCCTGCTGCCGGGACCGTACGACCCGCACGGCCTGGACGCCGAACCCCTGCTGTCCGGGCCGACCGTAGTGGCGCTGCCCGCGGCGGATCCGCTCACGGCCCGCGCGACCGTCCGGCTCGCCGACCTGGCCGGGCGCCACCTGCCCTACGGCTCACCGGCCGAGCGGGGCCGGGTCGCACCGCCGCCCGCGTCCCGGCTGCGCGACCTCTCCCAGATCTTCAACCTGGTCGAGGTCGGCAGCGCGGTCTGGTTCCTGCCGGACTGGGTGGCCGGGCGATTCCCCCGGCCGGGCATCGCGTACCGGCCGGTGGAGGATTTGGATCCGGTGCCGCTCTCGGTGGTCTGGCCGGCCGTGTCCCGCTCCCCCGCGGTGGCCGCCCTCACCCGCGTGGCCCACGACGTGGCCGCGTCCCTGCCCGTCCCGGCGCTCTGACGAAGCGACGGGGCTGCGACACGGCGACGCTTGCGTTGTGAGGCGGACCAACCCCTAAGTCATCCTAGGGGGCTGGTCCGATTGCCTTGCCGCGCTTTCGGACCGCGAGGCCGCAGGGCACGGCGCGGGTGGCGGCCAGCGCGATCGCCATGGCGCCGACCGCACACCGGCCGATCGGCGCCGTCAGACCGTGGCGATCACGCCGCGCGCGGGAACGCCTGGTCGACGAGGTGCGGTGTCGCCGCTCGCGCCGCGTGCGGTGTCGCCGCTCGCGGCGCGGGCGGTGTCGCCGCTCGCGGCGCGGGCGGTGTCGCCGCTCGCGGCGCGGGCGGTGTCGCCGCTCGCGGCGCGGGCGCGCTGACCGAAGATCGCTACAGTGCCCGCATGCCGCTGACCTTCCCCTCGCACGCCGCGCTGCCGTTGCCGCTGAAGTTGTGGCGGCCACGCTGGTTCGACGGCGTCGCGCTGGTCGTCGGGTCGGCGTCGCCGGACCTGGCGTACGCGCTGGACGGCACCGTCCTCCAGGCGGCCGGCGGCGTCGCGCTCTACCAGGTGGCGCACGGGCCGCTCGGGCTGCCGCTGTTCTGCCTGCCGGTCACGCTGGTGTGCGCGGTCCTGGTGCGCCGGGCCGCGCCGGTCGTCGCGGCACATCTGCCCCCGTGGCCGGCGTGGCTGGCGCCGCGCGACTACGGCGTGCTCGGTGCGGCGCGGCCGACGTTGCCGGTCACGGTCGTCTCGGCCCTGCTCGGTGCGGCGTCCCACCAGGTGTGGGACGCGATCACCGATCACGCACCGATCGCCGATCTGGCCTCGACGGTGGGCGGCGCGATCGCCGCGCTGCCGCTCGCCGTCCACATCGGACGGCGGCGCATGCTGCGTGCCTGGCACGGCGAGCCGCCGGTCGTGGCGGTGCGGCCGGGCCGGTTCTGGGGTGTTGCGGCGCTGGTGGCCGTGGCCGGCGCGGCGATCATCTCGCGGCTGCCGGGCGCGGCCCTCGTGCACACCACGGGGGCGCGGCTGATCGGCGTGTTCGCACTGTCCCTGCTGGCCGCCACCGCGCTGCACGCGGCGATGACCCGCGCGGCGCGACTCGATCGGGCCCGCGACGCGGGCTGAGCGCAGGACACCGGAAACGCCGGACGGTGCGGATCGTCGGCGACGCCCGCTGAGCACGAACCCGCGTGGTGTTCGGGCATGGCTATGCCGGGGTGACGACCCCGCCGGGCTTGATGGATACCGTGACGCCGATCTCCTCGGATGCGGCCGTGGCGAGCGCCGCATCTGCCTCGGTGCGGCCTCGGGCAGGCGGGTTGACGTACTCGCCGTAGACGACGATGCCGTCGAAGTCGGCCGTGATGCCCGCGGTCGAGTTGATCGTGAAGTTGGCGAACAGCCCGCGGCCGCTGAGGCCGTGGAGAGCTTCCTGCCCGCGGGTGATGTCGGCCAGGCTGTGCTTGCGTCGCTGGATGGTCACGGTGATGCCGAGCTGGGCTGCCTTCTCCGTGATGGCCTTCTGTGTCTGGTTCGCCTCACCGTGCCAGAGCAGGATCGTGGAACCTGTCCGCGCGTCGTTCACCGAGGCGACGTAACCGTTCGCGTGCACGTCGTCGGGTTGGGTGAGGATCCAGGTGTTCAGCTCGGAGAGCCGGTTCTGCATCACGGCGGTGGTTTGATCAGCTGATCGAGTAGGTGCGGGAACTATCCTCCCCGCCCCATCGGTCGTCGTGCCGGGCCAGGTGCAACGGACGGCGGCGGCGCCAGCCGTGGCGTTCCAGGTCCGGCGTGCGTTCCAGGTGGGTGACCGGGCCGACGCACAGCCAGGCGATCGGGCGGATCGCGGCCGGGATGCCGAGCAACTCGCGCACGAACTCCTCGCGGTAGAACGACACCCAGCCCACGCCGAGCCGTTCCGCGGTCGCGGCCAGCCACAGGTTCTGGACCGCGAGGCACGCGGAGTAGAGCCCGGCGTCCGCGATCGCGTGCCGCCCCAGCACCGCCGGACCGCCACGCTCCGCGTCATAGGTGACCACGATCGACAACGTCGACTCCAGCACCCCGTCGATCTTGATGCGGGCGAACCGCGTGGCCGCCTCACCGTCCAGCGTGGCCGCGAAGACCTCGCGCTCCCGGCGTACGTGCGAGTGGAACTCCTCCCGCAGCGCCCGGCTGCGGACGATCACGAAATCCCACGGCTGGGACAGTCCGACGCTGGGTGCCGCGTGCGCGGCGCCGAGGACGCGGTCCAGCACCGCGTCCGGGACGGGCTCCCCGGTGAACTCGCCGCGCACGTCACGGCGACGGTGAATGATCTCGTACAGGTCATGGCTCACGGCAGGCTCCCGCTGCGGTCCGGCCCCGGGCGTGCCGGGGTCACCAGGCGCGAGGCCGGTCTTCGGACTCCCGGATCGTCACCTCACCGCCCGCCTTCCCAGCCTGTCCAGGCCAGTGGCCGCGCGTACGCGCATGGGCGGCAGCTCCCCGGTCACCGCGGCGGGCCCGTGCCGGATTCCCACCGGCTTCCCGATTCTCCCGGCCGTCCCCGGCCGGGCACCTCGCAACAGTTCGTGCCGCCCCGCACCCTACCGGCCGACCCCACGAACCACACCACGGACCCAACCCCCGCAGCGGTACGCATCCGCGCGTGAGCCCGCCCTTCGCTCCACCGGCGACCGCGGTCATCACCGGTGGATTCGCCGGCCCGCGAAGGCGCCGGCGCCCGGGGTCGCCGCCGTGCCGGATCGCCGGCGTGCTGGATCGCCGGCGTGCTGGATCGCCGGCGTGCTGGATCGCCGGCGTGCTGGATCGCCGGCGTGCTGGATCGCCGGCGTGCTGGATCGCCGGCCGTGCAGAGCAGCTGCCACCAAGCATGCCCAGAGCGGGCACGCCGGAAGCGGGAAAACCGGGGCCCGGGGTCGCCCAGCGCCCGCAGGAGCAAGCCCAGAGCGGGCACGCCGAACCCGCTCCGGATGTTGGATTTCAGGCCTTCAGCGCCTCCGAGACCAGGTCGCGCGCCTCCTCCTGGATCTGTGCCAGGTGGTCGTCGCCCTTGAAGGACTCCGCGTAGATCTTGTAGACGTCCTCGGTGCCGGACGGCCGCGCGGCGAACCAGCCGTTCTCCGTGGTGACCTTGAGGCCGCCGAGCGCGGCGCCGTTGCCCGGGGCGGACGTGAGCGTGGCCGTGATCGGCTCGCCGGCCAGCGACGTCGCGGTGACCTGGGACGGGGAGAGCTTGCCGAGGACCGCCTTCTCCTCGCGGGTGGCGGGCGCGTCGATGCGGGCGTAGGACGGGGCACCGAAGCGGTCGACCAGCGCGGCGTAGTGCTGCGACGGGGACTCGCCGGTCACGGCCTGGATCTCGGAGGCGAGCAGGCAGAGCAGGATGCCGTCCTTGTCGGTGGTCCAGACGGAACCGTCGCGGCGCAGGAACGACGCGCCGGCGCTCTCCTCGCCGCCGAACGCGACCGAGCCGTCGAGCAGGCCGGGGACGAACCACTTGAAGCCGACCGGCACCTCGATCAGGCGGCGGCCGAGCGACGCGGCCACCCGGTCGATCATCGAGGAGGAGACGAGCGTCTTGCCGACCGCGGCGTCCGCGGACCAGCCGTCGCGGGATCCGTAGAGATAGTGGATCGCGACCGCGAGGTAGTGGTTCGGGTTCATCAGGCCGCCGTCCGGCGTGACGATGCCGTGCCGGTCCGCGTCCGCGTCGTTGCCGGTGGCGATCTGGTAGGCGTCGCGCTTGCCGATCAGCGAGGCCATCGCGTACGGCGAGGAGCAGTCCATCCGGATCTTGCCGTCCCAGTCCAGCGTCATGAACGGCCAGGCCGGGTCGGTCTCCGGGTTGACCACGGTCAGGTCCAGGCGGTGCCGGGACGCGATCTCCCCCCAGTACGCCACGCTGGCGCCGCCGAGCGGGTCCGCGCCGATCCGCACGCCCGCGTCCCGCACCGCGTCCAGGTTCAGCACGGACGGCAGATCGTCCACGTAGGACGCCAGGAAGTCGTAGCGGCCGGTGGTGTCCGCGTTGACCGCGCGCGTGTACGGCATGCGGCGCACGCCGGTCAGGCCGTCCGCGATCAGCGCGTTCGCCCGGTCCTGGATCCACTTCGTGGCGTCCGTGTCGGCCGGGCCGCCGTTCGGCGGGTTGTACTTGAAGCCGCCGTCCGCCGGCGGATTGTGTGACGGCGTGACCACCACGCCGTCCGCGAGCCCGGTGTGCCTGCCCCGGTTCGCGGTCAGGATCGCGTGCGACAGCGCCGGCGTGGGCGTGAACCCGTCCCGGCTGTCCAGCAGCACGGTCACGCCGTTCGCCGCGAACACCTCGACCGCGCTCATCGTGGCCGGCTCGGACAGCGCGTGCGTGTCCCGCCCGATGAACAGCGGCCCGTCGACGCCCTGCCCCTCCCGGTACTCACAGATCGCCTGGCTGATCGCCACGATGTGGTCCTCGTTGAACGCCGACTTCAGCGACGACCCGCGATGCCCGGACGTCCCGAACGCCACCTGCTGCGCGGGCACGCTCACGTCCGGGCGCCGATCCCGATAGGCGGCGAGCAACTCCGCCACATCGATCAGATCGCCCGGCTCCGCGGGCTGGCCGGCACGGGGGTGAACAGACACGGCGGTCTCCTCGGGTTGGCGCATGAGGACGTCACCTAGACCCTAATCGCCACCCGCGCCGCCCGCCCGCGACACCCCCAAGATCCAAATCCCGGGGCAACCCATATTCCCGCTACCGGCCTACCCACCCCGGGAACGACCCCGGACCCCGACATCCCCACTACCGGCCCGCCCACTCTCGGCGAGTTCGCCTGGGCAAACTCGCGGCGGCCTCTGCCGCCGCGCCGGTCGCCGCGTCGGAGCCGGTCCCGGCGTGGCCACCCAAGCCACGCGGCGCCGCATGAGCGCCGGTGCGCCGAGTTCATCGGCGCGCCCGGCGATCGACCAGAAAGGAGGATGCGACGCGGCCGCGCGTAGCGGATGATCTTCGCTCGTGACGTACCCCGATACTCCGAATGATCCGTGGACCGTGACCGTCGACAGAGCGACGGCCATCGCGTTCGCCCGCGGTGTCGCGGTGATCGCCGCGATCGGCGCAGCGGTCTACTGGCTCGCGCCCTGGCCCGACGATCCCGGCATTGCCGCCTGCGCACGCATCAAGGCGCACGCGCTCGCCGGCACCGCTCCGGGCCTGGCCGAGCGCGTGCAGATCGGAAAGGACTTCGAACGGTCCGACGAGGAGGCGCTCCAGGACGCCGGTTCCCAGGACCGCTTTCACCGTGACGCCGCCCGGATCACCCTCGGCGCCCTCCCCTCGATCCCGGTCGACCTGACCGACTTCGGCCTGCTCTACACCGCCTGCACCGACGCCGGAATGCTCTGAGAGAAGGAGGCTCGTTCAGCGAGCTGCCGGTAAGAGTGGAGTGCCGCCGCCGAGTCCTGATCCACAGCGCTGCCGAACGGCACCCCGCCGGCGCTCACGGCGTGGGTCAGCGGTGCCGGGCCGGCGGCGAGCACGGCCAGGAGAGAACACATCCGACCGGGTTGCTCCGCCGCGCCGCGCGGTGCAGCCCGAACTCGGGCCATCCGGGGTCAGGCCGGGCGGTGGGCGAGCAGGAGGCGGCAGCGTGGGGTGCCGTCGTGGCGGTGGCCGAGGGTGGGAAGGTCGACGGCGTCGACCGTGAAACCGGCGGCGGTCAGCGCGGACTGGATCGCGGGCTGGGTCATGATGCGGTAGTACATGACGAACGGGGGGCGCCAGACCGCGTTGCGCACCCGCATGGCCGTGTCGAAGCCGAGCGTGACCCAGTGCGCGGGCGAGGTCAGCGGCGGCGGGGTGCCGACCGGGACCGCGAACAGGCCGCCGGGCCGCAGCGCGCGGTGGACGCCCGCGAAGAGGGCGGGGCGCTCGGACGGCAGGAAGTGGCCGAGCGCGCCGAACGTGACCGCGAGGTCGAACTCCGCGTCGAACGGCAGGTCGCGCGCGTCGGCCTGGACGAACGTGGCGTCCGGGTGGGCCACGCGGGCCTGCGCGAGCATGCCGGTGCTGAAGTCGGTGCCGGTCACCCGGTCCGGGCAGAGCGGCCGGAGCACGCCCAGGCCGGCGCCGGTGCCGCAGCAGACGTCCAGGCCGGTGCGGAACGGGCCGCGCGTCCGTAACGCGTCCGCGGTGGCGTCGAGCAGGACGTCCGGCGTACGGAACGGGGTGTGGTCGAACTTCGGCGCCAGCAGGTCGTAGCCGCGCTCGACCGACGTCAGCGCCTGCACGGCCAGCTCACGCAGCGACGGTCCGTGTGGCGAGAACATCGGCCGAGGGTACCCCGAATCGGGTTGACGCCCGGGCGACCATGGTGGGGTGAGGTCGCCGCTGCAGGGTGGGCTGCTGGCTCCGGGCGCGCTGACCGGCGCGGTGGTCGAGATCGCGTGTGACGAGTCCGGGTTCTCCGGGGTGAGGTGAGCGCGGACTCAGTTTCCCTTGCTGCACAGGCCCTGTGGCACGCTACCGGGCTGGACGCACGGCGGGTAGCCCTCTTTCTGGATCTCGTCGGCCTGTTCCGCGTCGACCATGAAGCCGGCGAACGAGCGGGTCAGTTCGCCGGTCTTGGCGAGCGGGCCGAAGCTGTAGAGGTACTCGACGGTCCAGATCGGGTAGCCGCGGTTGAGGTCGTCGAGCGTGGCGCCCAGCTTATCGATCTTCACCTGCTTGACCGCGGCGCCGGCGTCGATCGCGTTCGGCATGTCGACGTAGCCGATGGCGCCCTCGTACTTGGCGACCGCGTCGATGACCGCGCCGGTGCTGCCGACCTCGCAGATGATCGGGGCGTTGACGGCGGCCTCGGTCCGCGCGGCCGCGCAGCTGTTGGCGGTGATGCCGGCCGGGGGCGTGCCGTCGAGCAGGATCCGCTGGATCACCAGGCGGCTGCCGGACCGGGTGTCGCGGCCGACCACGCGCACCTCGAGGTCGGGGCCGCGGGTGCCGTCGGCGAGCGTGACCTGGTTCCAGTTGGCGACGTCGCCCTTGAAGACCCTGGCGAGTTCGCCCCGCGGGATGTCCTCGATCGGCAGCGCCGGGTGAGCCACGAAGCTGTACGGTACGACGGCCAGCGTGCCGGCGATCTCCACGCCCGGGAACTCCCCGTTGACGTCGAACCGGCCGTCCGCCAGCGCGAGCCGGTTCAGGCGGTCGTCCTCGGGTGCGGAGCTGAGGTTGTTGAGGCCCTCGACGCTGCCGGTCGCCTCGACCGTGATCTTCGAGCCGCGGCACGCCGCCATGTACTGATCGGCGAGGGTGCGGACCGCGTCCGCGAACGCGCTGGAACCGCTGACGGTGAGCTCGCCCTCGGCGCAGTCCTCCTGCCGGCCGCCGGGCAGGCCGACCAGCAGCACCGCGACCAGGGCGCCGGCCAGCAGCGTGGTGAGCGCGGCGCCGATCAGGGTGCTGCGGCGCAGGCGGCGGCCGTCGCTGTCCAGGAAGACGCGGCCGTTGCGGAGGATGCCGTTCGTCTGCACCTCCGGCTTGCCGGTGCCGCTGGTGTGCTCGAGCAGCGCCACCAGCTTGAACTCGCTGCCCGGGTTGAGGTGCACCTTCGGCAGGATGATCCGGTTGTCGTGCACCTCGAAGCCCTCGCCGGTGAGCAGGTCCTGGAGGTCCGGCGGGCGCGCCTCGGTGACGTCCACGGTGACCAGCCGGCGGTCGGCGCCGGGGAACGTCAGGCCGAGCCGGTGCACGTAGTCCTGCTCGGTGATCGAGCTGCGGCCCACGTTCTTGATGCGGGCGACGACCATGCCCGGGTCCGGGATCTCGGAGTGGTCCGGCCCGATGAGACGCACCACGTTACCGGCGTCCGGCGGGTCGAATCCGAGCCGGGAGTTGAACCGCACGCGAAACGACAGCATCTTTTCCCGGCGCGTCCGGAGGTAATTCAGCACGGTGCCGCCACCGATGATGACAAGGGCGACCACCAGCCCGTACGGGCCGTCGAGCAACCATTCCAGGGCCAGAGTCGGCACGTCGTACCCCGTTCGTTAACCTGCCGTTGGCGAATTGTCGACCCGCGCTCGCGCACTGTCCGGAATCGACATGTCACAAGGTATCCAACGGCGGCAAAAGCACAACTAAAGTCTCCCCAGATGCCGGTCCACGACCGCCAGTGCGTCCGCGTACGACAGCGCGCCGATCAGGACCGGCGGGCGCAGGCCGTCGAGCAGCGCCGCCAGCCGGCCGGCCTCGGCGGGCGCGTCCGGCACGCCCATCCCGTCGAGCGCCCCGCGCAGCACGTCGGCGAACCCGGCGAACGCGGGTGCGAGCGCGGCCGCGAGTTCCGGCCGGACCGCGGCGCGGGACAGGAACGCGGCCGCGATGCGCGCCTCGTCCCGGCTGATCTCGTCGTAGGGAAGGTATTCGGCCGCGATCGCCCCCAACACGCCGCCGACCGGCCCGATGGCCGCGCGGCGGGCGACACGGGCCGCGAAGCCGTCGTGCGTGGTGAGGCTCAGCCAGTGGCGCAGCGCGTACAGCAGCATGTCGTCCTTGGTGGCGAAGTAGTGCTGCACCTGGCCCATGGAGACGCCGGCGGCGGCCGCGACCTCGCGCAGCGACACCGCCTCCAGGCCCTGCTCCGCGGTGATCCTCAGCAGCGACTCGACGATGTGACGGCGGCGGGCCTCGTGGTCGACCTTTCGTGGCATGGTCCGACCGTATTACAATGCGATCGCATTGCCAAAACGGGGAGGCGTCATGCAGACCGCACACCACGGCGACGTCCGGCTCGCCTACGAGACGTTCGGTGACCCCGGCGGCGTACCGCTGCTGCTGATCATGGGTTTGGACTTCCAGATGGTGCTCTGGCCGGACGGCTTCTGCCGCATGCTCGCCCGCCGCGGCTTCCACGTCGCCCGCTTCGACAACCGCGACACCGGCCTGTCCACCCACTTCGCCTCGCCGGCGGCGGAGAACCCGTTCCGGATGCTGTTCCGAGGCAGCGCCGCCCCCGCGTACACCGGGCTCGACATGGTCTCGGACGGCGTAGCCGTGATGGACGCGCTCGGCTGGCGGTCCGCCCACGTCTGCGGCACCTCTCTCGGCGGCGGTCTCGCGCTGGCCACGGCCGTCCTGCACCCGGATCGCGTACGCGGCGTCACCTCGATCATGGCCGGACCGCTCGGCCGGCGCCGGGACCTGGTGCGCTACGTCAACTTCGGCGTCTTCCCGCGGATCGCCCGGATCAGGCACCCGGCCACGGACGCGGGCGCGATCGACACGCTGGTCGACCTGATCCGGCTGATCTCGTCACCGCGCGCACCGTTCGACGAGCGGTGGGCCCGGTCCGTCGCCACGCTGAGCCACAGCCGTTCGCCGCGCGACCCCGGCACCACCCAGCGGCAGACCGCGGCCGG
The DNA here is from genome assembly GCF_030811575.1 of Catenuloplanes nepalensis. GTDB lineage: Bacteria > Actinomycetota > Actinomycetes > Mycobacteriales > Micromonosporaceae > Catenuloplanes > Catenuloplanes nepalensis. The sequence goes on from NZ_JAUSRA010000001.1 coordinate 3,572,179, forward strand.
ACTCCGGCTCGGCCCGGTCGCGCGCCGCTTCCACGAGATCACCGCTCCGGTGCTGATCGTGAACGGCGCCGACGATCCGCTCATCCGCCCGTCGGCCGGCGCCGCCCTCGCCCGCCGCATCCCCGGCGCACGCGCCGTCGTCCACCCCCGGATGGGCCACACCCTGCCGCCCCACGTCTGGCCCCTCCTCACGGACGCGATGGCCATCCAGGCCGGCATAGCGTAGAGACGGTGGATTTCTGAGTGAGCACTCAGGACCTGCTTCAGGAGTGCCGACTAATGTCGGACGAGGACGCGGTACGTGTCCCGCAGCACCGGCCCGGGCTCCACGCCGAGCTCGTCGTCGAGCCGGGCGCGCACCTCGCGGTACACGGACACCGCCTCGGCCCGCCGCCCGGCCGCACCCAGCACGGCGACGAGACCGGCCTGCACGCGCTCGTGCAGCGGCGCCAGCGACGCGGCCAGGCGCAGCGGCCGCAGCACGCGCTCGGGCCGGTCCGCCGCCACCGCCAGCCGCGCCGCGGTCACGCACGCGTCGAGGAACTCGTCGTCCAGCGCCGCGAAGACCGGCATCGCTCTCGGGCCCGGCGCCAGCCCGTCCGCCGCGGGCCCACGCCACAGCTCCAGCGCCCGCGCGTAGCGGTCCAGCGCCAGGTCCGGCGCGCTCGCCCGGGCCGTCGCCACCAGCTCGCGGAACGTGGCGACGTCCAGTGTGCCGGGCGGCGCGGTGAACCGGTAGCCGGCGCCGTGCCGCACCAGGTAGGACCCGGCGGCTCGGGACGGCAGCCCCGGCTCCAGCACCCGCCGCAGCGCACCCAGGTACTTCTGCACGATGTTCACCGCGGAGGCCGGCGCGTCGTCGTCCCAGATCAGGCCGATCAGCTCGGACACGCTGACCGGCGCGCCCGCGCGGGCCACCAGCAGCGCGAGCAGGTAGGCCTGCTGCCGCGGCCCGGGGTCCAGCTCGACGTCACCACGCCACACCCGCAGCGGCCCGAGAAGCCGCAGATTCAGCTCAGAGGACATGACAACCATGCAACCAGCGGGGGTACGCCGGGACCACGCAGATAATTACGAAGAAGCGAGGCCGCGGAGGGTCTCGGCGGCCCGCGCGAGGTAGTCCAGGTCGAGCGTGCTTCCGGCGATGAAGTTGCCCTCGAGCGTCTCCATGCCGCGGATCAGGTCGGCCCGGGCCCGTGCGGCGTCGCCGAGCGCCGCGTGGGCCCGGCCGGTGGCGATGAGCACGCGGCCGAGCTGCCGGGCGTTGCCCAGCTCGGTCGCGAGCGGCAGGACGAGGCCGCCCGCGCCCAGGCACTCGCTCCACTGCTCCAGCGCGCAGTGCGCGGTGGTGAGACCGGCCAGCGCGCCCATCCGGGTGGTGCGGACCTCGATCGGCGGCGCCTCGAACCGGTCCAGCCCGGCCAGCACCTCCCGGTAGGTGCCGACGGCCTCCCGGTAGCGGCCGGCCGTCTGCAGGGTCAGCGCGTAGGCGACCAGCGCGCGCACGCCGGTGCCGTCATCGCCGGTCCGCCGGGCCAGATCGACGGCCTGACCGAACGCCCGCAACGCATCGTCCAACCGGCCCAGGTGCCGCCACGCCGCACCGGCGTACCCGATGGCCAGCCGCTGGTCCTCGAGGTCGCCGGTCTCCTCGCCCAGCCGGTACGCCTCCATGGCGACCTCCGCGGCCTCCTCGGCACGGCCGCCGCTGTAGAGCAGCGCCCAGGCGTAGTTGGTCAGCTGCTCCGTCCGCTGTTTCCGGTCGGGCAGCGCCTTCGCGGCCCGCATCGCCAGCCCGTGCGTCTCCACCCAGCCGGGCCAGTGCGCGGCCGAGTCGGCGTAGTAGCCCAGCGCGAACACGACGTCGACGACGAGCTGGTGCCGTTCGCCGGCGGCGGCGAGACGCAGCGCGACCCGCCAGTTGTCGGTCTCGGCGCGGAGCCACGCACCGGCCTCCTGGAGGGTGGCCAGCGGCGCCAGGCCGTCCCAGCCGTCCGGCGGTTCCCCGTCGCCGGAGTGATACCACAGGCCGGCGACCCTCGCGGTGTCCAGCAGCCAGTCGGTCATCCGCCGGACGGCCGCCGCCCGGTCCTCCGCCGTCTCCTCGGCCCGCAGCCGCTCCTCGGCGTAGAGACGGATCAGGTCGTGGAACCGGTACCGGTCGACGCCCTGCGGCTGCAGCAGCCCGATCTCGACCAGCTCGTCGAGGTGGTCCTCCGCGTCGGGCAGCGGCGCCTCGGTGAGCACGGCCGCGAGCGGTGCCGCGAAGTCGGCGCCCGGCACGTGGGCCAGCCGGCGGAACAGCGTCGCGGCCGGGCCGGACAGCTGCGCGTAGGACAGGCCGAACGCCGCCGCGACCCGGGCGTCCCCGGCCGACAGGACCGCGAGCCGGCGGTCCGCCCCGGCGAGGCGGCCGGCCAGGCCCGCCACCGTCCACTGCGGACGGCTGGCCAGCCGCGTACCGGCGATCCGGAGTGCCAGCGGCAGGTGCCCGCACAGCCGGGACACCGTCTCGACCTGCGCGGCCGCCTCGGGATCGGCGGCCTGCGAGGCGATCGCGCCCAGCAGTCCGGCGGACTCGGACGGGGTGAGCGGTGGCAGCGGGATGCGCAGCACACCCTCCAGGCCGCCGAGCATGCGCCGGCTCGTCACCACGACCAGGCACGGTCCGGTCGCGGGCAGCAGCGGCCGCACCTGCGCCTCGGACCCGGCGTTGTCGAGCACGAGCAGGCACCGCCGGTCCTCCAGGAGCGCCCGCAGCTGCGCGGAGCGGTCGTCGTCCGCGGCGGCGATCCGGGCCGCCGGCACGTCCAGCGCGCGCAGCAGCCGTTGCAGCGCCTCACCGGCCGCGACCGGCTCCGGGTCGGTGCCGCGCAGGTCGAGGTAGACGCGGCCGTCCGGGAAGTCGTCGCGCAGGTCGTCGGCGACCCGCACCGCGAACGCGGTCTTGCCCAGCCCAGCCGTGCCGTGCACCACGAGCACCGGCGGCGGTCCCGCGTCGTGGCCGGCTCGTTGCGCGGCGTCCCGCGCGATCGCCAGCTCCGCGGCCCGGCCGACGAAGTCGGTGACGCCGCGCGGCAGGTCGCCCACCCGGGGCCGTCCGGCGGCACTGGCGGACCGGGCCTCCTTCGCGGCCGCGATGAGGACGGCACGTGCGTCGCCGGTGAGGCCCAGGCCGTCGGCGAGCGCGGTGAGCGTGCGGGCCTGCGGTGCCCGGCTGTGGCCGCGCTCCATGTCGCTGATCGTCCGGTCGCTGACGCCGGACGCCTCCGCCAGCTGCTCCAGCGTCAGCCCGGCATCCCGGCGTACCTGGCGCAGACGATCACCGAACGAGGTCACCCGGACATGATAGATCCGCACGATGCGCACCGGCGGAGCCTAGGAACGGTGTCTTTACGAAGAGTGCACGCGCCCCGGCCACCGCCCGGGGCGCGTGCGTTCACTCCGTGTGGAACGTGGCGTCGGCCTGCGCGGTGGTGCCGGAGACGGCCTGGACGTAGAGCAGGTTGTTCGCGTGCCGGAGGTATCGGCCGGCGGCGTTGGACGACTCGAACGAGACCGCTGCCGGGTCGGCGAGCCCGGCGCGCTGGTGGAAGCTGGCGTCGCCGTTGAACAGGGCGGTGCCGTCGGCCTTCTCCACGTACACCTCGAAGTTGCGGTGCCGAAGGTAGTAGCCGGGAAAGTTGGTCGACTCCAGACTCACGGTGCCGGCGCCGGCCAGGCCGGTGACCACGCGGAACTGCGAGTCGGCCAGGTTGGTCACGTTCGCCTCGACCTTCGCCCGGTACTCCCAGTGCCGGATGTACTGGTTCGGCAGGTTGTACGAGCGCAGCCGCACCGGGTGCCTGCCGTCCGGGATCGGGATGCCGAAGTTCGGCGTACCGTCGGCGTTCCAGTAGATCTTCTGGACCCTGGTCCGGCGGTTCGGGTCGTCGAGCGGGTCACCACTGATGTTCTTGTAGCTGCGGTCGTGGTAGACCATGATGTCGCTCTGCCCGTCCTCGGACACCGTGAACGAGTTGTGCCCCGGCCCGTACTGGCTGGTGTTGGTGTTGCTGGTGAAGACCGGCGTCTGGGTCTTGGTCCAGCTGGCCGCGCTGAGCAGGTTCGCGCCCGCGTTCGCGGTGAGCAGGCCGATGCAGTAGTTGCTGTCCGTGGCGCTCGCCGAGTAGGTCAGGAAGATCTTGCCGTTGCGCACGATGACGGCCGGCCCCTCGTTCACCGCGTAGCCGATCTTCTCCCAGGCCAGCGTGGGCGCGGAGATGCTGACCGCGGCGGACGACAGCGTCCACGGGTTCGACATGGTGGCGATGTAGAGGCTGGTGTTGCTGGACGGCAGGCTGTTGTCGTGCTGCGCCCAGAGCAGGTAGCGGGTGCCGTTGCTGACGAACGTGGTGGCGTCCAGCGAGAAGCTCTGCCAGCCGGTCTGGATCTGCCCCTTCTCCACCCAGGACGCGGTGAGCGGGTTCGCGCCGGTGCCCTCCAGCACGTACGGCCGGATCGCCCAGACGTCGTCGCCGCCGGCCGCGAAGTACACGTACCACTTGCCGTTGATGTAGTGGATCTCCGGCGCCCAGATGTGCGCGCTCATCGGGCCACTGGAGTGCCGGGTCCAGATCGTCGTCTCCGCCGCCGTGGAGAGCCCTTGCAGCGTGGTGGCGCGGCGCAGGACGATCCGGTCGTACGCGGGGACGGTCGCGGTGAGGTAGTAGTAGCCGTCGGTGTGCTTCCAGACGTGCGGGTCGGCACGCTGGGCCGCGATCGGGTTGGTGTAGGACACGGCGGGCGCGGCACCGGCCGGCACGGCCGGGCCGAGCACCGCGAGACCCGCGGCCACCAGGACGGCGACGGTCGCGAGGGCGGTACGTCTCATGCGGGACCTTTCCGTGGAGGGAGCGCGTTTCATCGATGTTTCGTGAGTGCAGTGTTAGCGCTCACATGAGCGCCGTCAAGAGCCCGGGGTCAATCCGGTTCGCTACCGTGCGAAAGCGTGTTCGAGTCTCTGATCGGTGTGGTGGTCTTCTTCGGCCTGGCACTCACGGTCAGCCTGGTGGCCGCCGTCTGGGGGCGGTTCCAGGTCTGGCGTGCCATGGCCCGGATCCATCGTGGTTCCCACCCGCCGTCCGCCTCGCCGTCCGCCGCGCTCGACGTCCACATCGGCTCCCGCGCCGACGGCGGCGTCCACCCCGGCACGCGCACGGGCGACGATCCCGACGGCACTCCACCGGCCCCGGCGACCGGCGGAGACGACGATGACGACGACGATGACGACGGGGACTGAAATGGCCGGAGGATCGCCCCGGCCGTGGTGCAGAATCGGCGCCGTGACGTCGCAGCTGCTGTTCCACGAGCCCGCGCCGAACGATCTGGCCGAGGTGTTCGGGCTCTACAGTGACCCGCTCGTCTGGGGGCCGGACCCGCTGAGCCGGCACGACTCCCCCGCGCAGACCGCTCGGGCGATCGACATCTGGCGCGGCGGCTGGGCACGGGACGGGCACGGCATGTGGGTGGTGCGGCACGCCGACGGCACGTTCGTCGGCATCGGCGGCGCGTTCGTGCGCTACGACGTGGCGTGGAACCTCGGGTTCCGGCTCCTTCCCCGCTTCTGGGGGCGCGGTTATGCGCAGCGGATCAGCGGGGCGGCGCGCGACGCCGCCGCGGCGAGCCGGCCCGATCTGCCGGTCACCGCCTACCTCCTCGAGGGCAATGACCGGTCGCAGCGCACGGTCGAGCGCGCCGGGCTGCACCGGGTCTGGCGCGGCCCGGACGCCGGCAACCCGGACCCGGGCGCGATCCGGCTGCTCTACGCGGACCGGGCCATCGGGCCGGCCGTCGTCCGGGCACTCACCGACTTCTGAAACCGGCCACGGGGCCCGCCCGGAGCCTCGCTCCTGAGCAGGCTTCCGCGGCCTCGCTTCCGGGCAGGCTTCCGTGGTCCGATGCGGCGTGCCGCCCGGACGGCCGGACCTCGCGGTACCGTACTCGCGTGGAACCCGTCACCGCCGCCGCTCTGGCCGCCACCGTCGTCCCGCTCGCGACCGGTGCCGCAGGTGAGCCCGGCACGGCCGCGTGGGCCGCGCTGACCGAGTTCGCCGACCGGCACGACGTGGCCGGGCCGGAGCTGGACGCGGTCGAGGACGCGCCCGGCGACCCGGCCCGGGTCGCCGGGTTCGCGGACGCGCTGGCCGCGCTCTCGGCCCGCGACCCGCAGGCCGCCGCGTGGCTGCGCGACTGGCTCGCGGACGCGGACCGGATCGTGGACGTGCCGCACCTGCCGCAGACCTTCACCGACCCGGTCAGCGGCAGCCTCACCCAGCCGCAGGCCTGACGACCGTCTCCATCAGCGCCACCGCGCGCCGCTCCGGTGTGGAGCCGTCCTCCATCTCGTCGCGCAGCGCGCGGGCGCGGGCCGCGAACGACGGGTCGGCCAGCACCCGGCGGACGCCGGCCCGGATCCGGTCCGCGGACGGCCGCTGGGTGCGCAGGTTGACGCCCACGCCGGACCAGGCCACCCGCGCGGTCGTCTCCGGCTTGTCCTCGGTGCGGCCGGCGACCACCATCGGCAGCCCGTGCGCGAGCGCGAGCTGGATCGTGCCGTAGCCGCCGTTCGTGACGACCGCGGACGCGTGCGGGAACAGCTCGGCGAACGGGACGAACGCGGCTGCCCGCGCGTTCGCCGGCAGCGGGCCGAGCACGGCCGGGTCGGCGCCGCCGGTTACCGCGACCACCAGCAGGTCATCGGCCGGCGCGAGGCCGGTCAGCGCGGGCCGCAGCAACTCGGCCGGGTCGGTCGAGATCGTGCCCTGGGAGACGACGACCACCGGGCGGTCACCGGCCGTGACCTCCGGCCACCACGGCGGCGGCATGAAGGCCGACGACGCCGGCGGCGCGGCCGGATGCCCGACGAAGTGCACCCAGTCCGGCAGGTCGGTCCGCGGATACTCGAACCCGGGCGTGGACAGCTGCAGGTAGAGCGCGACGTCCCCGCCGGTCTCCAGCGCGGTGCGGCGGCCCGGCGGCAGGCCGATCGCGGCGCGCTGCGCGTCGACCTGGCCGACGCTGGGTGCGAACACGGTCCGGCGCAGGATCGCGTCCAGCGCCCGGTCGCGCACCCGGCCGAGCGGTCCGCCCATCGGGAGCAGCCCCAGCCCGTACGGCGGAAGATCGCGGCTGGGCAGCCCGAGCGTACTGATCCCGTAGTGGATGACCGGCGGCCCGCCCAGCTCGCGCAGCGCCGCGGCCGCGCCGAACGGCGGGTCGCAGACGACCGCGTCCGCCGGCTCCTCGGCCAGCATCCGCTGCACGTGCCGCACGTGCGTGGCGATCGGCGCGATGAAGTAGTTCGCGATGTCCCACTGCAGCTTCTTCAGCCCGGTCAGCGCGGCCCGCTCCGGCCACCGCTCATCCGGCGTCATGCCGCTCCAGTCGACCTCCTCCGGCACCGGCGTGAACACCGCACCGGCCCGGCCCACGGCCCCCTCGAACTCCCGCCCGGTCGTGAACCGCACCTCGTGCCCGGCCTCGATCAGCGCTCGGACCAGCGGCAACGCCGGCGTGACGTGCCCGGTCGCGGGCGTCGCCGCGAACAGAAACCGTGCCATCGTGAGTTTCTCCCTACTAGTCCATGGCGTTGCCGCGAGGTTGTACACGGCCGGCATCGACAGCCGATTGACGAACGGCTGCGTTCCGCTTCCCACAACGATCAAGATCGAAATCAAGCCGCGAGGGTACGGATGGAGAGCACGCGTATCGGCCAGTCCCGGAGTGTTTGCAGATGGCGAACATCAATCTCTGTGGCGGCGTCGTACGGCCGGAAGTGTCGTACCCGTGTCCGAGGATCGCTCCATGTTGGTTCAGGCGCGGCAGCTCGGCGAGGACGCGGCGAAACTCGCCTCGGCCCCGCTGTGGCCGCTCACCGACGACGAGATCGTCGACGCGCTGCGTGCGGCGCACCGGCTCGAGCAGGCCGCCGCGGCCCTGCAGGCCCGGCTGGTGCAGCAGGCCACCGCTCGCCGGCTGCCCCAGGCCCAGGGGCACCGCAACATCGCCGGGTGGCTGCGCGCGACCCTTCTCCTCGATCCGCAACCGGCCCGGCAGCTGTGCGAGTCCGCCTCGGCGATGGCACGGCCGACCGTGCAGCAGGCGGTCCTCGACGGGCGGCTGGACCTGCGGCAGGCGGTTGCCGTCGCCGCCACCTGCGACGCGATTCCCACCGACCTCGCCGGCCTCGACGAGATCGGCCCCGGCGACATCGACGACATCGTCGCCCGCGCCGAGTCCACCCAGATCGACATGGCCGGCCGGCTTCCGGCCTACCAGCTCCGCCGCGTCGGCGAACGCATTCTGGCGTTCGTCGCCCCAGAGATCGCCGAACGCGCGGACGAACGCGCGCTGGCACAGCAGGAGGCTCGCGCCCATGCGCACCGCGGCCTGACGCTGTCCCTGCCCGTCGACGGCCTGGTCCGATTGAGCGGCCTGCTCGGCACCGAGGACGCGGCCACCGTCCAGGCCGCCATCCAGCCACTGTGCTCCCCGGCACCGGGAGACGATCGCACCCCGGCGCAGCGCCGGGCCGACGCGCTGACCGAGGTGTGCCGGCTCGCGCTGCGCACCGGCGAGCTGCCCGCGGACGGCGGCGAACCGCCCCAGCTCGCCGTCACCGTCGCATATCAGCCGCTCACCCGGGCCCTGGGCGCCGCCGGCACCGACACCGGCCAGCGACTGTCCGCCGAGACCGTGCGGCGGATCGCCTGCGACGCCCGCGTCCTGCCCGTCGTCCTGGGCACCGCCGGCCAGGTGCTCGACGTCGGCCGGACCCGCCGGCTGGCCACCGGTTCACTTCGGCGCGCACTCGCCGTCCGCGACCGCGGCTGCGCCTTCCCCGACTGCGACCGGCCACCACGCTGGACCGACGCCCACCACATCACCCCATGGACCGCCGGCGGCACCACCGACCTGAGCAATCTCGTCCTGCTGTGCCGCCATCATCACCGGCGGATTCACGACCCGCAGTCAGGCTGGCACATCCGCACCGGCTCTGACGGCCATCCCGACTTCATCCCGCCGCCCCACCTCGACCAGCAGCGGCACCCGCGCCGCAACCTCCACCACCTGCGCCGGTGATCGGGACGCCGGTCACATCCGGCTGACGTCGGTCACCTTCAGCACGGCGACGCCGGTCTCGTCGGAGGCGACCAGGTCGACGACCGCGGTGATGGCCCAGTCGTGGTCCTCGGCGGGGTCGTCGAGGACCTGGCGGACCGTCCACTCGGTGCGGTCCTGGGTGATCTGGAGTAGGGCCGGGCCGCGCGCGTCCGGGCCGATGCCGATGTCCTCGTGCTCGTCGTAGTACGGCGCCAGCGCGTCGGCCCAGGCGGCCGCGTCCCAGCCGGCCTCGGCGTCCAGCTCGCCGAGCGCGGCCCACTGGTGCAGGGCGGCCAGCTCGACCCGGCGGAACATGGCGTTGCGGACCAGGACCTTGAACGCGCGCAGGTTCCGGGTGACGGCCGGCGGCTTGTCGTCCAGCGGCTGGGCCGTGATCAGGGCGCCCGGGTTGCGCAGCCGCTCCCACTCGTCGAGCAGCGACGAGTCGACCTGGCGGACCAGTTCGCCGAGCCACTCGATCAGGTCGACGAGTTCCTCGGTCTTCGCGTCCTCGGGGACGGTCTGGCGCAGCGCGCGGAACGCGTCCGCGAGGTAACGCAGCACCAGCCCCTCGGAGCGGGACAGGCTGTAGAAAGAGACGAACTCGCCGAACGTCATCGCGCGCTCGTAGAGGTCGCGGACGACGGACTTCGGCGCGAGCTCGTAGTCGGCGACGTACGGGTGACCCTGCCGGTAGGTCTCGTACGCGGCCTCGAGCAGCTCCGCGAGCGGGCGCGGGTGGGTGACCTGTTCGAGCAGCTCCATGCGCTGGTCGTACTCGATGCCCTCGGCCTTCATCGCGTTGACGGCCTCGCCGCGCGCCTTGAACTGCTGCGCGGACAGGATCTGCCGCGGGTTCTCCAGCGTGGACTCGATGACCGAGACGACGTCCAGCGCATAGGAGGGCGCCTCCCGGTCGAGCAGTTCCAGCGACGCGACCGCGAACGGTGACAGCGGCTGGTTCAGCGCGAAGTCCAGCTGCAGATCCATGGTGAGCCGGACGGTGCGCCCGTCCTCGTCCGGAGTGTCGAGGCGCTCGATCACGCCACCGGCCAGCAGCGCGCGGTAGATGAGAATCCCGCGGTGCACCAGGCGGCGCTGCGACGCGCGGTCCTCGTCGTTCTCGGTCAGCAGCCGGCGCATGTGCGTGAACAGGTCACCGCGCCGGGCGAGGACGTTCAGCAGCATCGCGTGCGACACCTGGAACGACGACGTGAGCGGCTCCGGATCGGCCTCGACCAGACGGTCGAACGTGGGCTTGCCCCAGCCGATCGTGCCCTCCGGCGGCTTCTTCTTCACCACCTTGCGGCGCTTCTTCGGGTCGTCACCGGCCTTGGCCAGCGCGCGCTCGTTGTCGATCACATGCTCCGGCGCCTGCACCACGACCCGGCCGATCGTGTCGAACCCGGCCCGGCCGGCCCGGCCCGCGATCTGGTGGAACTCGCGGGCGCGCAGCAGCCGGGTGCGGATGCCGTCGTACTTGGACAGGCCGGTGAAGAGCACGGTGCGGATCGGCACGTTGATGCCGACGCCGAGCGTGTCCGTACCGCAGATGACCTTCAAGAGGCCGGCCTGGGCGAGCGTCTCCACCAGCCGGCGGTACTTCGGCAGCATTCCCGCGTGGTGCACGCCGATGCCGTGCCGGACCAGCCGGGACAGCGTCCGCCCGAAGCCGGCCGCGAACCGGAAGTTGCCGATCATCTCCGCGATGGCGTCCTTCTCGGCCCGCGTCGACACGTTCACCGACATGAGCGACTGCGCGCGTTCGAGCGCGGCCGCCTGGGTGAAGTGCACGACGTACACCGGAGCCTGATGGGTGGTCAGCAGCTCCTCGATCGTCTCGTGCATCGGCGTGATCACGTAACTGAACAGCAGCGGCACCGGCCGCTCGACCGAGCGCACCACGGACGTCGGCCGCCCGGTCCGCCGGGTCAGGTCCTTCTCGAACCGGGACACGTCGCCGAGCGTCGCGGACATGATGATGAACTGCGCCTGGGTCAGCTCCAGCAGCGGCACCTGCCACGCCCAGCCGCGATCCGGTTCCGCGTAGAAGTGGAACTCGTCCATCACGACCTGGCCGACGTCCGCGTCCGCGCCCTCGCGCAGCGCGATGTTCGCCAGGATCTCGGCCGTGCAGCAGATGATCGGCGCGTCCTCGTTGACGGAGGCGTCGCCGGTCAGCATGCCCACGTTCTCCGGCCCGAAGATCTCCACCAGCGAGAAGAACTTCTCCGAGACCAGCGCCTTGATCGGCGCGGTGTAGAACGTGGTGCCGTTGCGCGCCAGCGCCGCGAAGTGCGCGGCCGTCGCGACCAGGCTCTTGCCCGACCCGGTCGGCGTGTTCAGGATGAGGTTCGCGCCGGAGACGATCTCGATCAGCGCCTCCTCCTGATGCGGATAGAGGCTCAGGCCCCGCTCCTGCGCCCAGAGACTGAAGATCTCGTAGAGCGAGTCGGGGTCCGCGGTGCCGGGCAGCCGGTCGGTCAGCGTGGTCATGGTGTCACCGATCATGCCTGGTCCGGTCACGCACACGCCAACCGGGCTTCATCGCCCCTCACGATCTCGGTCACGCTCCGCTCAGCGTTGAACACGACGCCATCCGCACTCACGACCTCGGTCACGCTCCGCTCAGCGTTGAACACGACGCCATCCGCACTCACGACCTCGGTCACGCTCCGCTCAGCGTTGAACACGACGCCATCCGCACTCACGACCTCGGTCACGCTCCGCTCAGCGTTGAACACGACGCCATCCGCACTCACGACCTCGGTCACGCTCCGCTCAGCGTTGAACACGACTTCTACCGTGAATTCGACGAGCGGAAAGGGCTGAGGCCATGGTGATCACGGAGAGTCCGGCACGGGAGCGCCTGACCGCCGGTCTGCGGCACACGCCCGGCCGGCTCGCGCTCTGGATGACCGTGCTGATCGCGCTCGCGCTGCTGGCCGGCCTCGCCGCGGTCACCGACGTCCGGCAGCGCGCCGCGCACGTCGACACGCTCGCGGTGCGGCACGGCCCGCTCACCATCGCCGCGCTCGACCTCTACCGCGCGCTCTCCGACGCGGACGCCACCGCCGCGTCCGCGTTCCTCTCCGGCGGCCTGGAACCGCCCGCGCTGCGCGACCGCTACCTCGCCGACGTCGCCGAGGCCGGCCGCGCGCTGACCGTGCTCGGCGCGGGCCTGACCGGCGCGGACGACGCCGGCGCGGCGCACCTGGCCGTGCTCAACTCGCGGCTGCCGATCTACACCGGGCTGATCGAGACCGCGCGCACCCTGAACCGTCAGGGCCTGCCGGTCGGCGCCGCCTACCTGCGCGAGGCGAACGGGCTGATGCGCGCGGAGCTGCTCCCGGCCGCCCAGCGCGCCTACCAAGACGCGGCCCACGACCTGCGGGAGTCCCGCAGCGGCGGTGGCGCGGTGCCATGGGCGGCCGTGCTCCTCTGCCTGCTCACGATCGGCGGGCTGGTCGTGGTGCAGCGCCGGCTGGCCCGGCTGACCCGGCGCGTGCTCAACCCGGGCCTGCTGGTCGCGACCGGCGCGGCCGTACTGCTGACGCTCTGGCTGGTCGTCTCCGCGGCCGCGTCCGGCATCTACCTCGCGGGCGGCCGGGACGACGGCTCCGACCGGATGGAGCTGCTGGCCGCGGTGCGGATCGCCGCGCTACAGGCCCGCACGGACGAGGCGTTGACGCTGGTGGCGCGCGGCTCCGGCGGCGCGTTCGAGAAGCACTGGACGGAGACGATGGAGCCGATCACCCGCGACGGCGGCACGCTCGACGCGCTCCGCCGCCCGGCCACCGACGCGGACGCCCCGCACCTGGACCGGGCCGTGCAGGCCGCGGACGCGTGGGTGGCCACGCACCGCGACGTGCGGGCCAGGGACGACGGCGGCGACTACCCGGGGGCGGTGACGGCCACGCTCGGCGACGCGGCCACCCACTCGGCCGCGCTCGACGACGCGCTCGGCGCCGCCATCGCGGCCGACGGCGACGTCTTCGCCGCCGAGGCCCGCCGGGCCGGCGCCGCACTGCGCTTCGCCGACCTGGCCGCGGGCGCGCTCACCCTGACCATGATCGCCGGCATCGCGATCGGCGTGCAGCGCAGAAGGGCGGAGTACCGATGACCCTCCCCCGTGCCACCACACCGAGTTCCGGCACCACACCGAGTTCCGGCACCACACCGAGTTCCGGCACCACACCGGCTTCCGGCACCACACCGAGTTCCGGCACCACACCGAGTTCCGGCACCACGCGGCGCGGGGCGGCCGGTTCGGGCCGGCGGGTCCGCGTCACCGGCCGCCGCGCCGCGCGGGGACGCCGAGCCGCCGGGCTCGCCGCGGCGCTGCTGACCGCCGCGGTGCTCGCCGGCTGCGCGACCGGAGGCTCCGGGCTGCCCCGCGTGGAGACCGGCGCGGGCGTGCCGATGCCGGTCGGCGCGCAGGACCCGGCGCCGTCCCCGTCCGCGCCGGACGCGGGCGCGCCGGGCTGTGACCCGCGGGCCAGCCTCCGCCCGGCCGGTCCGCTCCCGCTGCCGGGCAGCATGCCGGCCGGCAGCACGATGGCGGCGATCCAGCGGCGTGGCACGCTGATCGCGGGCGTGGACCAGAACAGCTACCGGTTCGGCTTCCGGGATCCGCTGACCGGGCAACTGTCCGGCTTCGACATCGACATCGCCCGGCAGGTCGCCCGGGCGATCCTCGGCGATCCGAACAGGATCCAGTTCCGGACCGTCACGTCCGCCACCCGGATCGACGCGATCCGCAACGGCGAGGTCGACCTGGTGATCGCGACCATGACGATGAACTGCGAGCGCTGGCAGCAGGTCAGCTTCTCCACGGAATACTTCACGGCCGGCCAGCGCGTGCTGGCCGGCCGTGGTTCCGGGATCACCGGCATGGACGACCTCGGCGGCCGGAAGGTCTGCGCGGCCGCGGGCAGCACCTCGATCCGCAACATCGCGGCGCACCCGGCCCGCCCGGTCGCGGTCGCGGTGTCCGGCTGGACCGACTGCCTGGTGATGCTCCAGCAGAACCAGGTCGACGCGGTCTCCACCGACGACAGCATCCTGGCCGGGATGGCCGCGCAGGACCCGAACCTCGAGGTGGTCGGCCCGGCGTTCAGCGACGAGCCGTACGGGATCGCGATCAGGCAGGGCAGCGACGACCTGGTCCGGTTCGTCAACGGCCTGCTGGAGACGCTCCGCGCGGACGGCACCTGGGCGCGCACCTACGGCACCTGGCTGTCCGCGCTGAGCGGCGACACCCCGGCGCCGCCGGCCGCGAGGTACCGGTGACGCCGCCGATGAGCCGGGACGAGGCCGACGCCGCGCTGGTCGGCCTCACCGCGGCGCACGACCGGATCTCCGCCGCCATGTACTGGCTGGACGACCACCCGGGCCTGGCCGCGCTGCGCCGCACCGGGCTGACCGGCCGGACCGCGCGGGTGGCGACCGAGACGCTGCACCGGACCGGCGTGCTGTGGTCCCGGTTCGCCGCGCTCGGCGCCCGGCTCGACCAGGCGCGCGCGGCCCGCGCCGCCGCCGGAGCCCGGCCGGGCGCGGCCGACCTGCACGGGCTGACCGCGCTGCTGCGCGGCCCGTCCGTGGCGATCGACCCGGACGGCATGGTCGTCGAGGCCGGGCCGCCGTCGCTGACGCTGCCCGCGCTCGCGGACGACCTGGAACGGCAGGCCGCGGAGGTGCAGGCCGAGTGCGCGCGGGTACGGACCGCGCTGGCCGCGATCACCGAACGGATGACGCCGCTGACCACCGCGCTCGACCGCGCCCGCACCACCGCGGCCGGGCTCGGCGACACCGCGAGCAGCTCTACCCCGCGGGACGGCGGACCCGAGGCCGCGCTCGCGGACATCGACGCACGGCTGGCAGTCGAGCACCTCGCCGCGCTCGCCGACCCGCTCGGCGCGGTCGGCGCGGGTGCGGACCGGCGGGCGGTGGCGCGGTTGCGTGGCCTGGCCGAGGAGGTCAACCGCGTCGCGGCGAACCTGGCCGGGCTGGCCCGGCTGCGCGACGCCGCGCCCGCGCGGCTGGACCGGCTGACCCGGGACGTGGACGCGGTCGCGGCCGCGGAGCACCGCACCGCCGAGGTGTTCCGCACCGTGCACGAGAAGATCCTCGCGCCCGGGCTGCCGGAGCCGCCGGCCGCGGCCGGGTCGCTGCGCGCCCACCTGCGGCAGATCGCGGAGATCCAGCGGGAGCGGCGCTGGGCGCGGCTCGGCGACGAGCTGGACGCGGCGGAGCGGGGCGCGGCCGCCGCGCTGGAACGGGCCGGGCACCTGTTCGAGGCCGCGGACGGGCTGCTGCGCCGCCGCACCGAGCTGCGCGGGCGGCTGTCGGCATATCGGGCGAAGGCGGCGCGGCTCGGCCTGATCGAGGACGGGCACGCGGCCACGCTGCACGAGGCGGCCGAGACGCTGCTCTACACGTCGCCGTGCGACCTGCCGGCCGCGACCGTGGCCGTGGTCGCCTACCAGCGCGCGCTGGCCGGCGCCGGCCCGGAGCCGACCGTCATCCCGGCCTGGAACACCGAACCTCCGCGAGGGGAGCGACCCAGATGAGTGCCGACTGCCGGCGACCGGGCTGCCCCGGGCGGTACAGCCCGGACGGCTACTGCGACGAGTGCGGCCACCGGGCCCCGGACGACCTTCGATCACAAGCCACCGCAGCGGGTACGCGGGGGTCCGCGCGGACCGGCACCGGCCGTACCCGCGGCTCCCGCTCGGCACGCACGGCCGGCGGGCGCGGACGGCTCGGCGCCGGGCTGGTCGAGATGACCCGGGTACCGATGCGCGACCCGGCCGCCGCGGTGATGGCCGAGCCGGTCGTGGCCGAGACGAAGCGGTACTGCACCGGCTGCGACAAGCCGGTCGGGCGCGCGCGGGACGGGAGGCCAGGCCGCACCGAGGGTTTCTGCCCACACTGCGGCACCGCGTTCTCGTTCGTGCCCCGGCTCGGCACCGGCGACCTGGTCCACGACCGGTACGAGGTGCTCGGCGCGCTCGCGTACGGCGGCCTGGGCTGGATCTACCTGGCCCGGGACCGGCACGTGTCCGACTCCGTGTCGGACCGCTGGGTGGTGCTCAAGGGGCTGATCGACACGTCCGACCCGGATGCGGCCGCGGCCGCGGTGACCGAGCGCCGCTACCTGGTCGAGATCGACCACCCCGACATCGTCAAGATCCACGACTTCGTGCAGCACCCGGACCCGAAGACGGGCGAGCCGGCCGGTTACATCGTGATGGAGTACGTCGGCGGCGAGTCGCTGAAGGACCTGCTGGTCGCGCGGCGCGAGCAGACCGGCGCGGCCGGCATGCCACTGCCCGAGGTGATCGCCTACGGCGTGGAGATCCTGCCCGCGCTCGACTACCTGCACGGCCGGGACCTGCTGTTCTGCGACTTCAAGCCGGACAACGTGATCCAGGCCGAGGAGCAGCTGAAACTCATCGACCTGGGTGCGGTCCGGCACCTGTCCGACGCGGACTCCGCGATCTACGGCACGCCCGGCTACCAGGCGCCGGAGATCGCCGAGGACGGCCCGTCGGTCGCGTCCGACCTCTACACGGTCGGCCGCACGCTGGCCGTCCTCGCGCTCGGCACCCGCGGCTGGACGAGCACCTACGCGCACCGGCTGCCGACACCGGCCGAGGCGCCGCTGCTGGCCGAGCACGACGCGTTCCACCGGGTGCTGCGGCGGGCCACCCACCCGCGCGCGGAACGCCGGTTCGCGACCGCGGCCGAGTTCAGCGAGCAGCTGCTCGGCGTGCTCCGCGAGGTCCTGTCCGTCACCGACGGCACCCCACGCCCGAGCACGTCGCTGCGCTTCACCCCGGAACGCCGCCCGTTCGGCACCGCGGCCGGCGACACCACGGCCGCGTTCCGCCCGGGCACCGCGCTCACCGCCGCACTCACCGCCGCGCAGGGTCGCTCACCGGCCGCCACGGGCGGCCCGGCGCCCGGAACCGCCACGGTCGCGTCCGCCGGCCCGGGCACGAGCCGGTCAGCCGGAACCGGTGCGAGCCGGTTCACGGCCGGAACAAGCCGGTTCGCGGCCGGAACAAGCCGGTTCGCGGCCGGAACAAGCCGGTTCGCGGCCGGAACCGGCGCGGGCCACCGGGCATCCGGGACCGGGGCCGCAACCGCGGCGGGCGGGCCCGGCATGGACCGGCCGGCCGGCGCCGGCGCGGCCCGGACCGGTTCCGTGGGCGGCGCCGCACGACAGGCGTCCGGCGATCCCGGCCCGGACCTGCGCGAGGTGGCGGCGGCGCTGCCGACGCCGCTGGTGGACGTGCTGGATCCGGGAGCGGGCTTCCTCGCGTCGATCGGGACCGGCACGCCGGCCGAGGTGGTGGCCGCTCTGACCGCCGCGCCGGTGGACAGCCCCGAGGTCTCGTTCCGGCTGGTCCGGGCGCACATCGAGGCCGGCGCGCTGGACCGGGCCGGCACGGAGCTGGACGAGCTGGCCGCGGAGGACCCACTGGACTGGCGGGTCGACTGGCACCGGGGCCTGGCCGCGCTCGCCGCCGGTGACGCCGTGGCGGCCCGGGACGCGTTCGAGGCGGTATACCACGCGTTGCCCGGTGAACGGGCGGCCCGGCTCGCGCTCGCGGCCGCCTGCGAGTGCGCGGGCGACCTCGAGGCGGCGGCCGGCCACTACGCGCGGGTCTGGGCGGCCGATCGCGGATTCCTCAGCGCCGCGTTCGGGCTGGCCCGGCTGCGCCTCGCGGCCGGCGACCGGGCCGGCGCGCTGACGGTGCTGGACCAGGTGCCGGAGAGCTCCGCGCACTACCTGACCGCCCAGGTGGCCGCCACCCGCGCCGGCATCGCCGGTGGCTCGATCCGCACGGTCGCCGGTAGCACCGGCACGGGCAGTACCGGCACGGGCAGCACCGGCGACGCGCACATGAGCAGCACCGGCACGAGCGGCGCGGGTGGCAACGGCGCAGTCGGCAGCGCGCACGCGAGTGGCGCTGGCATCAGCGGCACAGGCGCGAGCGCCAGCGGCACAGGCGCCGGCGCCAGCGGCACAGACGCGAGCACCAGCGGCACAGGCGCCGGCGCCAGCGGCACAGGCGCCGGCGCCAGCGGCACAGGCGCGAGCACCAGCGGCACAGGCGCGAGCACCAGCGGCACAGGCGCGAGCGCGGTCGATGACCTGCTCGGTGCGGCCCGGCGGCTGGAGCGGCTGGCGCTGGACACGGAACGGCAGTCGTGGCTCGCGGCGGAACTGCTGGAGGCCGCGCTGGAGTGGCTCGGCGACAACGGCGCGGCGTCCGAGGTGCCGGAGCGGATCCTCGGCAACACGCTGACCGAGCGCGGCGTGCGGTTCGGGCTGGAGCGCACCTACCGCGTGCTGGCCCAGCACGCCCGAACCCGCGAGGAACGATATGCGCTGGTCGACCGCGCGAACGCGGTGCGCCCGAGGACGCTGGTGTGAGCGCGCACCCGGCCTGCCCGGAGCACGGACCCGCCGACGAGGACGCCACGTTCTGCGAGGTCTGCGGCCGCAACCTGCACACCGGCGCGCTCCCGGCACCCCGCCCGCGCCCACGGCCCTACCCCCGGCCGCAGGCCCGCAACGGAGCCCTCCCCCAGACCGGCGCGCACACAGCCGACGCCCAGCCGGCCGACGCCCAGCCGGCCGACGCCCAGCCGGCCAGCGCCCAGCCGGCCAGCGCCCAGCCGGCCAGCGCCCAGCCGGCCAGCGCCCAGCCGGCCGACGCCCAGCCGGCCAGCGCACGACCGGCCAGCGCACGACCGGCCAGCGCACGACCGGCCAGCGCACGACCGGCCAGCGCACGACCGGCCGGACAGGTGGCTCCCGCGGGCACGGCGGCGGGAGACGATCGGGCGCGGGGGACGCGCCCGGAGGGCGCCGCGACGCGCGGTGCGGGGATGTCCGCCCCGTCGGCTGACGGGGCCGCCCGGGGGACCGGCTGGAGCGGCGCGAGCGTGGCCACCGTACCCTCGCGGGATTTGCGGGATGCCGGGGAAGGTGACGGTTACGCGTGGCGGTCGGGGCGCGAGACTCGGGGGGTCTGTGCCGCGTGCGGCGCTGCCGCGAAGGCGGCGGGCGGGTGGTGCGGTGAGTGCGGGCGGCGGGTCAGCTCGGCACGGGACCGGGCCGCACCGGCGATGGACGGCGTCGCGGCCGTGACCGATCGGGGGGCGCGGCGGCGGCACAACGAGGACGCGGTCGCGGTCGGGCGCGCGGGTGACGCGGTCGCGGCCGTGGTCTGTGACGGGATCTCCACGGCCCGGCGCGCGGACGAGGCGGCCACCGACGCGGCCGAGGCGGGCGTGTCCGCGCTGCTGGAGGCGCTCGCGGGCGGCGCGGGCGGGCTGGCCGCGACCCGGCACGCGGCCACGGTCGCGGCGCGCGCGGCGGCGGCGACCGGGCGGGCCGAGGACGGGGACGCGCCGCCGGGCTGCACCTACGTGTCCGTGGTGGTGGCGGTGGACGGCGTGACCGTGGGCTGGGTGGGTGACAGCCGCGCCTACTGGGTGGGCGCGGACGGTGACGCGCAGCAGCTGACCGTGGACGACTCGATCGCCGCGCTGCGGGAGGCCGGGCTGCCGGTGCCGCCCGGTCTGGCGGACGTGGATCCGGACTCGCGGGCGCTGGTGCGCTGGCTCGGCGCGGACGCGGGCGAGGTGACGGCGCGGGTCCGGCACTTCCGGCCGGCGCGGCCCGGGCACGTGGTCGCGTGCACGGACGGGCTCTCCCGCTACCTGCCCTCCCCCGCGACGCTGACCGCGGCGTTCACCTCCGGCGCGCCGCCGGTGGAGCTGGCCCGCACGCTGACCTCGCTGGCGATCGACGCGGGTGGCGACGACAACATCGCGGTGGCGGTCCTGCCCGTCGCCGTCGCCGAGGCGAACACGGGATCGAGGAGAGTGTGATGGCGGAGGAGAGTAACGGGCCGCGGTTCGAGGCGGAGGTGGATCAGAACGAGTTCCTGCCGGAGGGCGGGCGCACGGTGGACGCGATCCTCACCGTGACCGCGACCGGCGGGAGCGGCGGCGGCCAGGCGGCCGGTGCGCGGACCGCGCAGATCATCATCGTGGACGTGTCCGGGTCGATGGCCGCGCCGGCCACGAAGATGACCGAGGCGAAGAAGGCGACCGCCACCGCGGTCGACACGCTGCCCGACGGTACGCCGTTCGCGGTGATCGCCGGGAACGGCGCCGCGACCATGGTCTACCCACGCGAGCCGGGCACGGTCGTGGCGGACGCGCGGACCCGCAGCGAGGCCCGCGCCGCGATCGGCCGGCTGTGGGCGAACGGTGGCACCGCGATCGGCCGCTGGCTGGACCTGGCGAACTTCGTCTTCGCGGGTACGCACGCGGACATCAAGCACGCGATCCTGCTCACCGACGGCGAGAACCAGCACGAGTCACGTGAGCAGCTGGAGCGGGTCCTGGCCGCGTGCGAGGGGAAGTTCATCTGCGACGCGCGCGGCGTCGGGCACGGCTGGGTCGCGGAGGAGTTGCGGCTGATCTCCTCGGCGCTGCTCGGCACCGCGGACGGCCTGGAGTCCCCGTCCGGGCTGGCCGCGTCGTTCACGGCGATGACCAGGGCCGCGCAGGGCAAGTCGACGGCGGACGTGGCACTGCGGCTGTGGACCCCGGCGAACTCGGTGATCAAGTCGGTCAAGCAGGTGTTCCCGCAGGTGGAGGACCTGACCGCGCGGCGCACGGAGGTGAGCGCGCGGATCGGCGAGTATCCGACCGGCGCGTGGGGCGCGGAGAGCCGGGACTATCACATCACGGTCGACGTGGAGCCGGACGCGGTCGGCGAGGAGATCCTGGCCGGCCGGGTCAGCCTGGTCGCCGGCGGGCAGGTGCTCACCGAGAGGCTGATCCTGGCGACGTGGACGGACGACACCGCGCGCTCGACCCGGATCAACAAGCGGGTGGCGCACTACACCGGGCAGGCGGAGCTGGCCGTGGCGATCCAGGAGGGCCTGAAGGCGCGCGACGCGGGCGACGAGGACACCGCCACCGCGAAGCTGGGCCGCGCCGTGCAGCTGGCCGAGGAGACCGGGCACACGGACACCGCGAAGCTGCTCGCCCGGGTGGTCGAGGTCGAGGACGCGAGGACCGGCACGGTCCGGCTGAAGCGGCGCGCCGCGGACGAGAACGTCGAGATCATCAACGTCCGGTCCACGAAGACGGTCCGGGTGCAACGGCAGCAGGAGGGCTGAGGACGGCCATGACGACGGCGACCTGCCCGAAGGGGCACGACTCCGCGACGCTCGACTACTGCGACACCTGCGGCGCGCCGATGGACGGCGCCCGGGTTCCGGATGCCGTCACCGGATCCGGTGCTCCGGATCCGGACGTGACGCAACCGGTGTCTCCCGGATGCCCGCGGTGCGGGACCCCGCAGGACGGGCGGTTCTGCGAGGTCGACGGATACGACTTCCTGCTGGCGCCGCCGCTGCCGGAGACGCCCACCGCACCGATCCCGCCGCCCGGCCCGGCTGCCGGCCCGGCTGCCGGGTCGGCCCCGCGGACGGGCCCCGGAGCCGCTGGGACGGCCGCACAGCCCGCGGGCCGGCTGGAGGTCGTGGTGGGTGCGGACCGGGCCTACTTCGACGGTGTCGTCGCGCAGGGCGGGGAGGACGCCGGCGGCATGGTGTTCCCGCGGTTCGCCGCGCAGCGCCGCTTCCCGCTGACCGGCGAGCGGCTGCTGATCGGCCGCCGCAGCCGGTCCCGGGGCGTGCATCCGGACATCGACCTGGCGAGCCCGCCGGAGGACCCCGGCGTCTCGCACACGCACGCGCTGCTGCTCAACGAGGGCGGAAAGTGGTCCATCGTGGACCTGGGCTCCGCTAACGGGACATACGTCAACGATCCGGCGAGTGCCCCCATCCCGGCGGAAAACCCGTTCCCGCTGCGGCCGGGCGACCGTGTCTACGTTGGAGCGTGGACGTCGCTGACCGTGAGGGAAGCACAATAGACCCCTCCGGCCCGTCCGGCCAGTAGTGCCGGATATCTGACGGCACCTTTCTCCGGAAATGACGCCCGGATTCGCGATCGCTCGTCATTGGGCGGCTGTGCGGTGAATTCCCGACAGCACAGCCGTTTCAATTTCGAGCGAGACCGGATCGCGCTTTCCCGCGATTACCGAGGTCAACGCGCTATCGCGGGTAACACGCCGCTCGCTTTGGACGGCACGCCCTGATTGCTCTACATGGGATGATCAGGACCGGTTGTGCCCGATTCACGCACGCCCGATCCCGGTCGGCCGTCCGGATGACCCACACCTCCCCCGTACGGCCGAGGTTGCCGACCCGTCCGGTCGTTTTCGTCACTCCTTGCGGGCATAGCGAACGCTCTGCGTAGCGATCTAGCGACGTTCGACCGATGCGCTCCGGCGGTCCGGCCGCACCGGAATTTGCACCGCACCCATGTCCACGGCGTTAGCCGGCCGTTACACACGCACCCGGAAAGCCCACGTCAAGACCATGAACAGGACTCGCATCCATAGAGACCTGGATTGATCTCGATGGCTGCAAACGATTTTCCGGTGGTTTTCCGCTACCACTCGCGCACCGCGGCGTCAATGCGCAAATCGCGGGCAGAGGGCCCCTTGCGATCATTGCCAGCGTTCTCCATTGTTTTCGCCGGGCACCGCCGTCCCGGGCCCCGGCCAGGCCGGACAGTCCTGGATGGACAACTCACTCGGCTCCTCATCGGAGGTTCACCACATGGTCCTCACCGGACCCACGCGCCGCCGTGCCGCGGCGCGCATCGCACTCGCCGGGCTGACCGCGCTCGCGGTCGTGCTCGGCGGCCAGACGCCGGGCAGCGCACAGCTCCCGGCCGCGCCCAGCGCCCAGCCGCCGTCCGTCCCCGGTCTCGGCCAGGTCGACACGCCGGCGTTCGA
Source organism: Catenuloplanes nepalensis (assembly GCF_030811575.1). Classification (GTDB taxonomy): domain Bacteria; phylum Actinomycetota; class Actinomycetes; order Mycobacteriales; family Micromonosporaceae; genus Catenuloplanes; species Catenuloplanes nepalensis. Next base: position 3,595,229 of record NZ_JAUSRA010000001.1, read on the forward strand.
GGTGCCGGGCCCGCTGCCGAAGCGGTCGGGCAGCGTCCCGCAGGTGGCGCCGAAGGCCGGCTCCGCCGCCGCCCGCGCCGCGCTGGTCAACGACCAGGTCATGCTGAAGGCGCTGATCATCGGCGTCGGCACCGACGACTTCGGCGTCGCGACCTGGAAGGCCACGCTGGACCGGGTCGGCGCCAAGTACGACGTGCTCGACGCGGCGACCACGAACATCACCACCGCCACGCTGACCACCGGCTCGGTCGGCAACTACAACGCGATCCTGCTGACCAACAGCATGCTGCTGCTGCCGAACTTCTCGTCGGCGCTCGACCCCACCGAGTGGAACCTGCTCTGGAACTACGAGCTGAACTTCGGTGTCCGCCAGGCCGCGCTCTACACCAGCTACGGCACCTGGCCGGAGACGTACTGCCTGAACGGCGTCTCCGAGGGCGGCGTCACCGGTGACACGGTGCTGCCGGCGTCGCTGACCACGGCGGGCGCGGGCGTGTTCGACTACCTGAACCCGTCGGCGCAGATCCCGGTCCAGGAGTCGTGGGTCTACCGGACCTCGCTGGTCTCCGGCTGCAACGGCCAGGCGCTGCTCAACGACGCGAACGGCAACGTGCTCGCGGTCAAGGCCACCACCAGCGGCCGGGAGAAGATCGCGCTGACGTTCACCTCGAACGTCAACCTGATCCAGTCGGACCTGCTGGTCTACGGCCTGTTCGAGTGGGCGACCAAGGGCCTGTTCCTCGGCGAGCGCAAGCACCACCTGAACGTCGACATCGACGACTGGTTCAACAGCGCGGACCACTACAAGGAGGACGGGACGATCGAGTACGACCCGGGCTTCCGGGTCAGCGGCCACGACACGGTCAACCTGGCCGCGCAGCAGACCGCGCTGAGCACCGCGCACCCGAAGGCCGGGGAGTTCAAGTTCAACCTGGCCTACAACGGCGCGGACATCGACACGTTCGCGGGCGACACCTGCTACCCGAACGGTGACGAGACCACGCTCACCTCGACCACGAAGTGCCTGAAGGACAGCTTCCGCTGGCTCAACCACACCACGAACCACCCGGAGCTGAACCACACGAACTACGCGGACTCGCTGTTCGAGATCCAGGACAACGCCACCCGGGGTGCGAACATCGGGCTCAACGTGCCGGCCACGGTCCTGAAGACCCCGGAGTACTCCGGTCTGGGCGTCTACAACCCGAACCCGGACGACGACACCGGCCCGCCCACCGACTACGGCCTGGCCGGCTCGAACCAGGCGTTCCTGGACGCGGCCGCGTTCGCCGGCGTCACGCACGTGCACGGCAACATGTCGTTCAACAGCCACAAGCCGGCGAACTTCAACACCAGCATCGTGCACCCGCTGAAGAACAGCATCAAGCTGGTGCCGGACTGGCCGACGAACATCGCTTACCACACCACCACGCCGCCGGAGGAGACGCACTTCTACAACTCCTTCTACGGCCCGAACGGCCTGTTCCCGTACTGGCCGACCGACCGGACGTACCAGCAGATCCTGGACTACGAGGCCGGCGTGATCGGGTTCCAGCACGTCGCCACCGGCTCGATCTACTCGCACACGTTCCACATCGCGAACGTGCGTGACTACGGCAGCGGCAACACGCTGGTCACCGACTGGGTCGACAACGTCATGGACCGGTTCGAGGCCACGTTCAACGTGCCGCTGATCAACTCGCCGTGGACCGGGATCGCGTCCTACACCGACGCCCGGAACGCGCACTTCGCGGCGCTGAACGCCAACGCGAACGCGGTCTACGACCGGGTCGCCGGAACCATCACGGTGTCGGTCCCGAACGGCGGCACCGTCCAGGTCGGCGGCGTGGCCACCACGGTCACGAACGCCACCACCTACGGCACCGCGGTCACCGCGCCGGTCACCGTGGTCAGCGCCGGCCCGCCGGTCGTTGTCGCGGCGGCGCCGCGCCTCTAACAGCAGCACCACGACAGAACAACGGAACCAAGGCGAGAGGAATCGGGGGCCGCGGATGAGAGTCGCGCTGGTGTCGGAAGGCACCTACCCCTATGCGATGGGTGGCGTCAGCGTCTGGTGCGAGCAACTCATCCGTGGCATGCCCGACTACCGGTGGGAGGTCGTCGCCCTGACGGTCGACGGCACCGAGAAGCCGGCGTTCGCCTACCCGGAGAACCTGGACCGGGTGCACAACATCCCGCTGTGGGGGGCGCGGCCGGAGCGCCGCCGCCCCCTCGGCCGGGCGCTCGCGCCGGTCCGCCGCCCCGGGGCCGGATTCGTCGAGTCGTACGAGGTGTTCCTGCGCGCGCTGGTCACCCCGCTGGAGTCGACCCGTTCCGAGGAGGGCGCGGTCAACCGCAGCATGTTCCTGCTGGCGCTGCGCGGCCTGTTCGAGTACGCCAACGACGGCGGCGACCTGAGCGCCGCGCTGGTCTCCAACGAGGCGCTGGACATGATGCTCGAGGCGTGGCACACCCTGCGCGTGGACGAGACCGCACCCACGCCCACGGTCGCGGACGCGCTGGAGGCGGCCTGGCTCATCTCGCACATGATGCGCCCGCTGTCCGCTCCCCCGGTCAAGGCCGACATCGTGCACGCCTCGATGAACGGCCTGGCCACGCTGACCGGGATGGCGTCGAAGTGGGCGTACGGCACGCCGATCGTCATGTCCGAGCACGGCATCTACCTGCGCGAGCGGTACATCGCCTACCTGCACGACGGCGCGCCGCACGCGGTCCGGGTGCTGGTGCTCAGCTTCTTCCGGTCGCTGGCCGGCGCGGCCTACCTGATCTCCGACGTGCTCGCGCCGCACTCGGCCTACAACCGGCGCTGGCAGCTGCACAACGGCGCGGACCCGGACCGCATGTGGACGATGTACAACGGCGTCGAGCCGGACGAGTTCCCGGCCGCGACCGGTGAGCCGGACGCGCCGACCATCTCGTTCATGGGCCGGGTCGACCCGCTCAAGGACCTGCACACGCTGATCCGCGCGTTCGCGATCGTCCGCAGGGAGATACCGGACGCGAGACTTCGGATCTTCGGCGGCACCCCGGTGGCGAACCGGGTCTACCACGCCTCCTGCCAGGAGCTGATCGACGAGCTGGGGCTGACCGACTGCGCCACCCTGGAGGGCCGGGTCGGCAACGCGGTCGAGGCCTACCACGCCGGCAACATCGTGGCGCTGACCAGCATCTCCGAGGGCTTCCCGTACACCGTGGTGGAGGCGATGGCGTGCGGCCGGCCCACGGTCTGCACGAACGTCGGCGGTGTGGCCGAGGCGGTCGCGGACACCGGCATCGTGGTCGCGCCGCGCGACTTCGAGGCCGTCGCCGAGGCCGCGATCACGCTGCTCAAGGACCGGGAGCGCCGGCTGCGGCTGGGCGCGGCGGCCCGTGCCCGGGTGCTGGAGCACTTCACGCTGCGGCGCTCGCTGGAGGCGTACCGGAACGTCTACGAGGGCCTGGCCAAGCCGGCCGAGCAGACCGCTGCCCCGCGTCACCTGCGCGGCCAGACCAAGGGCCGGGTCCCGGTGCCGGAGAAGCGCACCCGTCCGGGCGTCGCGCCGGTGCCGAAGCAGCGCTCCCGCAAGGGCATGGCGGCGGTGCCGCGCAGAGACCCGGGGGTACGCCCGGCGTGGCCCCCGCTGCCGCCGGTCCCGGTCTCCGCGGTCGTCGACGAGACCGTGGAGACGACCGGCACGGACGAGACCACGGTGCTGCCCCGCACACTCCCCGTACCGCGCGGCCCCGGCTCCGACGAGACCACGCTGCTGCCCCGGCTCACGCTCGACTCCGACGACACCACGAAGCTGGACGGTGAGGCACGATGACGCTCTCCAGCGACGTCGGCGACGAGGTCCCGAGCAGGAACCGGCGGTCCCGGGCCGGCGGCGGCATCATGGCCGCGGCCCGCGCGGCCAGCGAACACGAGGGGCCGGCCACCGACATCACGGTGCTGCTGCCGAAGATCTCCACCGACCCGATCGACGACCTGGTCGAGAAGGTGCGGCCGAAGCTCGGCAAGGCCGTGGACGCGCTACAGGTCGCGGCGCTGCTGGAGTCGGACGGCCACACCGACCGCGCGGCCCGCGTGGAGTACGGCTACACCGACGTCTTCGCGCTCGCGCTCGAGGTCTACAAGCGGATGGGCCCGCCGTCGCCGGTGCTGCCGGACGAGCCGAACCCGGTCGTGCTCACCCAGGGCCGCCGGGACGCGCTGCGCACGCTCGCGCACGGGCCGCTCTACGTGCTGCCGTCCGCCGCGTTCCCGGCCGTGCTGGCCATGGTCGGGATGCGCGCGCTGGTCATCGGCCTGGTCGCGGCCGGCACGCTCGGCTGGGTGCTGTCCGGCACGGCCGCGCACGCGGCGTACCGCATGCTGGGTCTCGGCCGGGAACGCTCCGCCGCGCGGATCCTGTTCTGGTCCGCGGTCGCCGGGCCACCGCTGGGCCTGCTGCTCGGCGTGATCGTCGCGCTCGGCTGGGGCGGCGGGCCGGAGCTGGTCGCGATGATGACCGGCCAGCTCGCCTACCAGATGGCCTCCACGCTGGTGGTCTTCTACCGCCGCGAGCTGTGGCTGGCGCTGTCCATGGTGCCCGCGTTCGTGCTCGGCGCGCTCTACCTGATCCTCGGCGGTGCCGGGCTGCGGCTGGCGTCGGTCGGCGTGACCGTGCTCGGCGTCGCGGCCGCGTACGCGTTCGCCCTGATGGCGACCACCCGCCGGCACGGCGAGGAGGAGACGAAGGAACCGCCGCTGCTCGCGTCGCTGCGCCCGGAGCGCCGCGCGCTGATCGGCGTCACCGGCTACGGCCTGGCCTCGGCCGCGCTGCTGTTCCACGCGGAGGCGCCGTACCTGCTCGGCCGGCTGGACATCGCGATCGCGGCCGTCCCGCTGATCCTGTGCATGGGCTTCGTGGAGTGGCGGGCCAACCGGTTCTGGGCCGAGACCGTGGCGCTGACCCGCCGCGTGCACCGGCCGGCCGCGTTCGTCGCCGGCGTCTGGCGGTCGATCGCCCGCGAGGTGCTCGCCTGCCTCGCCGCACCGGCGGTCGCCGCGCTGCTGCTGCTGATCGGCCTGCACGTCGCCGGGCTGCTCACCACGGCCGGCGTGCTGATGACGGCCGCGCACGTGGCGCTGGCCGGCGCGTACTACCTGGCGTTCCTGCTGGCCGGGCGCGCGCGCTTCGGCTGGCTCTGCATGACCATGACCGTCGCCATCGCGCTCCACCTGGTGCCCGCCGCGGTGCTGCGGGCCGGGCCGGTCCTGGACACCTCGCTCTACCTGGGCAGCGTCCTCGCGCTGCTCGGGCTCTTCGCCGCAGGTCTCGTCCCGGTCATCGGGCAGGCCCGGCACTACCGGTAAGACACGAGCTCAACCGACCGTGGGGAGGTCTGGATGCACGCGGTGATCCTCGCCGGGGGCAAGGGTGTACGGCTCCGTCCGTACACGACGGCCCTGCCGAAACCCCTGATGCCCATCGGGGACAGCCACTCGATCCTGCAGATCGTGCTGGAGCAGCTCGCGTCGTGCGGGTTCACCTCGGTGACCCTCGCGATCAACCATCTCGGCCCGCTGATCCGCGCCTTCGTCGGTGACGGCAGCGAGTGGGGACTGACGATCGACTACGTGGAGGAGGAGAAACCGCTCAACACGGTGGGACCGCTGTTCGGGCTGAAGGACAGCCTGCCGGACGAGTTCCTGGTGATGAACGGCGACGTGCTCACCGACCTGGACTACGGTCACCTGCTGCGCACGCACGCGGACTCCGGCGCGGCCGTCACCGTGGCCACGTCCGAGCGGGTGCACCGGATCGACTTCGGTGTGCTGGACAACGCGGACGGGCGGATCACCGGGTTCCGGGAGAAGCCGTCGCTGACGTACTCGGTCAGCATGGGTGTCTACGGCATGTCCCGGAAGACGATCGCGCCGTACCCGGCCGGTGAGCCGTTCGGCTTCGACCAGCTGGTCCTGGACCTGCTGGCGAAGAACGAGCACGCGGCGATCTACCCGTTCGAGGGGTTCTGGCTGGACATCGGCCGGCCCGAGGACTACGACGAGGCGAACCGGAACTTCGCGGAGCTCAAGCCGATCCTGCTCCGCGAGCGGATCATCGTGCCGCCCACACCGGAGGCGATTCTGGCGCCGCCGCCGCTGCCCACCCCCGAGGCCGTGACCGGGGAGCCGGTGTGACGCGGATCCTCCTGTTCGGCGCGTCCGGGTTCATCGGCGCGCACGTGCGGTCCGCGCTCGCGGCGGATCCGCGCGTCGCCGAGGTGCTCACGCCCGGCCGCGCCCAGCACGACCTGATCGCGGGCGACGTGGACGGGCTGACCGCGCTGCTGCGCGCGTCCGCACCGGACGCGATCGTCAGCTGCGTGGGCGCGCTCGGCGGCACCGCCACCGACCTGCTCGCCGCGAACACGCTGGTCGCGTCGAAGCTCCTGGAGGCGGCCGCGGCGGCGACACCCCGGGCGCGCCTGGTGCGGATGGGCTCGGCCGGTGAGTACGGCGTGGTCGAGCCCGGCCGGTCCGTGCGCGAGGACGACGCGCTGATGCCGGTCGGCGCGTACGGCGTCAGCCACGTCGCCGGCACCCGGCTGTTCTCGATCGCGGACGGGCTGGACGCGGTCTCGCTGCGCGTGTTCAACCCGATCGGGCCTGGGATGGGCGAGGAGACGCTGCTCGGCCGGGCCGCCGCGCGGATCCGGGCCGCGGTGGCCGACGGCGCCGGGGAGATCCAGCTCGGGCCGCTCGGCGCACACCGCGACTTCGTGGACGTGCGGGACCTGGCCGCGCTGGTCACCACCGTGGTCCTGGCCCGGGACGTGCCGAGCCGGGTCTACAACGCGGGCAGCGGGCGGGCGGTGACCGCGCGCGAGGCGGTCGGGCTGCTCGCTGCCGAGGCCGGCTGGACCGGGACGATCCGCGAGGCCGGGGCGGGTCCGTCCCGGTCGGCCGCGGTGACCTGGATCCGGGCGGACGTGACCCGGGCCCGGGACGAGCTGGGCTGGACGCCGGTGCGCGAGCTGGAGACGACGATCAAGGACGTCTGGAACGCCGGGGAGCGCCGGTGAACCAGGCTCGGTGGCGGCGGCGCTGGTGGATCCCGGTCACGGCCGTGGTCCTGGTGCTGCTGGCAGCCGGGGTGTGGGGACTCGTTGCCGAGGGTCCCCGCACCACCCCGCCTCCACGCGCCGGGGAGTCACCCTCTCCGGCGTCCTCCTCCGTCGTACCCTCGTCGCCTGGTCCTTCTGGTCCTTCTTCCGACTCGGGTGTCGGATCGGCGCCGCCCGGATCGCCGTCAGCCTCGGCCCCGGCTCCTCCGGCGCCGGCTCCAGGGAAGATCACCACCTGGGCGTACCAGCTGCAGGACTATCCGTCGGGGGGATTGCAGCAGCTGGCGGCCGGGCCGTACCAGATGGTGGTCATTGATCTTGCTCGGGACGCGCACAGCGACTTCTTCCGCAGGGACGAGATCGGCGCGGTCCAGAAGACCGGCAAGCGGGTGCTGTCCTACTTCGAGATCGGCAGCCTCGAGGACTTCCGGCCGGAGTACCCAGGCCTGCGCAGGGACGCACCGGAGATCTTCGCCAACGAGTGGGGCGACTGGCCGGGCGAGTACTTCGTGCGCTACTGGGATCCGCGCTGGTGGGACCGGGTGATCAAGGCGCGCGTCGACCAGGCCATCGCGTCCGGGTTCGACGGCGTCTACCTGGACACGCCGCTCGCCTACGAGGAGATCGACCTCGGCGCGGCGCAGGGAAGGGACCGGGACGCGCTCGGCCGGGAGATGACCGACCTGATCGTCAAAATCAGCAAGTACGCGAAGGAGCGCAAGCCCGGCTTCCTCATCGTTCCGCAGAACTCGCCGGAGCTGCGCGAGCACCCCGGCTACACGGCCGCCATCGACGGGATCGCGATGGAGGAGCTGTTCTACCTGGCCACCGACGAACCGTGCACCGAGGACTGGTGCACGGAGAACCTGGCGAACACCCGGGCACTGCGCGACGCGGGCAAGTTCGTGCTCGCCGTCGACTACGCGGTCCGCAGGGACGCGGTGTCGTCCGCCTGCGGCCGCTATCGGGCCGAGCGCTTCGCCGGCACGGTCACCGTACGCGATCTCGACCGGCCCGCCGCGATCTGCGGCTGACCGCTCACTTCCGAGAGGAGCACAACGCAATGCCAAGCAAGATCGGGGTCGTGGGCCTCGGCTACGTGGGCCTCACGCTCACCGCCGCCCTCGCCGAGAAGGGCTTCACCGTGTACGGCGCGGACGTGTCGCCGGCGATCCTGGACTCGCTGTCCCGCGGCCGCCCGCACATCTTCGAGCCCGGCATCGAGGAGATCTTCGCCAACCGGGTCGGCAAGGACATCTTCGTCTCCACGGAGCTGCCCGCCGACGTCGAGGTCGCCGTGATCAGCGTGTCGACGCCGGTCGACGACATCACCCGCCGCCCGAACCTGGCGAACCTGGCCGCGGCCGCGCGTGGTGTCGCCGCGTCCTGCCGCCCGGGGACGCTGGTCGTGGTGCGCAGCACCGTGCCGGTCGGCACGTCGCGCAACGTGGTGCTGCCGGAGCTGCGGGCCGCGTGGGGCGACGACGTCAAGCTGGTGATGGCGCCGGAGCGCACCATCCAGGGCCAGGCGCTGCGCGAGCTGGTCGAGCTGCCGCAGGTGATCGGCGGTCTCGACGCCGCCTCTCTGGACGCTGGTGTGGAGTTCTTCTCCGGCCTGGCGCAGACCGTCCAGACCGTGTCGGGTCTGGAGACGGCGGAGCTGGTCAAGCTGACCAACAACTGCCACACCGACCTGATCTACTCGTTCGGCAACGAGATCGCGCTGATCGCGGAGCGGCACGGGCTGGACCCGCTGGAGGTCATCCGGGCCACGAACGTGGACTACCCGCGGCCGGACATCGCCAAGCCGGGTTACGTCGGCGGCGGCTGCCTGTCCAAGGACCCGTACATCCTGATCGACTCCGCCGGCGATCGGCCGCCGTTCCTGGTCGGCAAGGCGCGCGAGCTCAACGAGTACCTGCCGATCCACGTCGGCGAGACGATCGTGAAGATGCTCAAGGAGGCGCGCGGGCGCAGCCTCGGCGCGCGGCTCGCGGTGCTCGGCTGGGCCTACAAGGGCTGGCCGGCCACGGACGACATGCGCGGCACGCCGATCGCCACCATGATGCGCGTCTTCTCGGCCGCGGGCGTGACCGTGATCGGGCACGACCCGCTGGTCAGCGACGACGTCATCCGGCAGTACGGCGGCGAGCCGGTCTCGCTGGACAAGGCGTTCACGGACGCGGACGCCGTGCTGATCATCAACGACCACCCGGACTACCGGGCGATCCGGATCCCGGACATCCTGGCCGGCGCGAAGCCCGCGTTCATCTACGACTCGTGGCGGGTGCTGGACGAGGCCGCGGTCCGCGACGCGGGCATCCGGTACGCGGGTCTGGGTTACCTTCCTGCTCCTTCGGTCTCTGAGGCGGTCTCGGCGTGAAGGCTCTTCTGCTCGGAGGTGCCGGCTTCATCGGCCTGCACCTGGCCCGCCGGCTCGTCGCGTCCGGTCACGAAGTGACCATCGTGGACGACTTCTCGCGGGGCCGTGAGGACGCGTTCCTGTCCGACGTGCGCTCGTCTCCGCTCGTCGACGTCGTGTCGGGCGACCTGACCGACCCGGCCGTGTGGGCCGCGCTGCCCGCCGAGGGCTGGGACCAGATCTACCTGCTCGCGGCCGTGGTCGGCGTGCGCAACGTGGAGAAGGACCCGGCCCGGGTGGTGCGGGTCAACACGCTGTCGGCCATGCACCTGCTCGACTGGGTCGCGCCCGGCTCACGCGTGTTCTTCGCGTCCACCAGCGAGGTCTACGCCGGTGGCGTCGACGCCGGGATCGTGCCGGTCCCGACGCCGGAGAACATCCCGGCGCAGATCTCCGACGTGACCGCGCCGCGCTTCGCGTACGCGGTCAGCAAGCTCCTCGGCGAGGCCGCGTTCATCCACACCTCGCGGGCGCGCGGCTTCGACGCCGTGGTCGGCCGGTTCCACAACGTGTACGGGCCGCGGATGGGCGCGGACCACGTCATCCCGGAGATGTCACTGCGCGCGCTCTCCCACGAGGAGCCGTTCGCGGTGCCGGGCGCGGACCAGTTCCGCGCGTTCTGCCACGTGGACGACGCGGTCTCGGCGATCCTGCTGCTGATGGCGTCCCCGGGCGCGCCGGGGCAGATCGTGCACATCGGCAACGACCGCGAGGAGACCAACATCGGCGACCTCGCCAAGCTGGTCCTGCGCGTCGCCGGCACGTCCGCCACGCTGGCCCCGTCCGACGCGCCGCCCGGCTCGGTCCGGCGCCGCTGCCCCGACCTGACACTGCTGCGATCCCTGACCGGGTACGAGCCGACCGTACCGCTGGAGGAAGGCGTCAGGACCACGTTCGCGTGGTACTCCGAGCACGGGCGGCCGCGGTGAGCGCCAAGGACCCGATCTGCTTCTACTACGGCAACGGCAAGCTGATCGAGCTGGCCGAGTACCCGCGCGTGGTGCTGCAGCCCGACTTCTACAAGCCCGCCGAGCTGACCTACCTGGCGGAGCAGGGCGTGCAGACGCTCGGCTACCTGTCACTGTCGGAGGACACCGGTCCCCCGGCCCCGTGGCAGCGCCAGGAACGCAACCCCGACTGGGGCGGCGCGTTCGTCCACGTCGGGCACCCACTGTGGGTGGAGCACGTGGTCGGCCAGGCGAAGTCCGCGATGGCACAGGGCTTCCACGGTCTGTTCCTGGACACGCTGAACGTCGAGCTGACCTACCCCGAGGACGTGCCGCACCTGCTCACGCTGGTCGGCGCGATCCGCGAGGAGGCCCAGCCCGCCTACCTGCTGGCCAACCGTGGCTTCGGCATGCTCCCCCGCCTCGCCGAGATCGTCGACGGCGTCGTCTTCGAGTCCTTCTCGGCCCGCTGGACCGAGGAGGGCTACGCCCCCTGGCCCGCCGACACCCTGGAGTTCCACGCCCAGATCGCCGAACAGCTCCTCCAGCTGGAGCTGGACCTGATAGCGCTGGACTACGCCGACACCCAGGGCCTCACGGACTTCGCCGTCCGCCGGGCCCGCCAGTTCGGCATGCAGTGCGTGGTCAGCGACCGGGCGCTGTCCCGCGTCTGACCGCGTTTCCGGGGCCGGCCCTTCACCGGCCCCGGGAACGCGGTGCGTTCCACGTCGCGGCGTCGCCGGGTCTTGGTCTCCTTGTCGCCTACGCCGGGATCATGGCCGGGGCCTGGCGGGCGCGTTCGTGGTCGGTGTGTTCGGAGACGAGGGGGCCGACGTCGAGGATCAGGGCGACGTCGCCGTTGCCGAGGATGGTGGAGCCGCTGACGCCCTTCAGGTTGGCGAAGAGCGGGCCCAGCGGCTTGATGACGGTCTGGAACTCGCCCATCAGCGCGTCCACGACCAGGCCGGTGCGCTGCCCGGACTGCTCCACGACCACCACGTTCTGGCGGCGGGCCGGTGTTCCGGGGATGCCGAAGATGTGCCGCAGCCGGATGAACGGCAGCACCTCGCCGCGCAGGTTCATGCAGTCCCGGCCGCGCGGGCCCGGCGGCAGTTCGACGCACTCGGTGACCCGGTCCAGCGGCACGATGAACGAGGACGGGCCGACGCCGACCAGGAAGCCGTCGATGATGGCCAGCGTCAGCGGCAGGCGGATGCGGATCGTGGCGCCGTGGCCGCGCACGGACTCGACCTCGATGCTGCCGCGCAGCGCGGCCACGTTGCGCCGCACCACGTCCATGCCGACGCCGCGCCCGGACAGGTTGGAGACCGTCTCCGCGGTGGAGAAGCCGGGCTCGAAGATCAGGTCGTAGACCTCGGCGTCGGACAGCGTGGCGGACGCGGGGATCAGGCCGCGGTCCACGGCCTTGGCGAGGATCCGGTCGCGGTCCAGGCCGCGGCCGTCGTCCGCGACCTCGATGACGATGTTGCCGGCGTCGTGGTAGGCGTGCAGCCGCAGCGTGCCCTGGGCCGGCTTGCCCGCGCGGACGCGTTCCGGCGGCGGCTCGATGCCGTGGTCCAGGGAGTTGCGCACCAGGTGCAGCAACGGGTCGCTGATCCGTTCGACCAGGGCCTTGTCCATCTCGGCGTCGCCGCCGCTGATGGTCAGCGCGACCTCCTTGCCGAGGTCGACGCAGACGTCGCGGACCACGCGTTCGAAGCGGCGCAGCGTCATGCCGATCGGGACCATGCGGAGCGAGAGCGCGCTGTGCCGGACCTCGTCGATGAGGCGGGTGACCTCGCCCTGGGCCTCGGCGCCGGCGGCGAGCACGGTGGTGCTGGCCTGGGCGATGACGAGTTCGCCGACGAGGTCGATGAGCCGGTCGAGGCGGGTGGCGTCGATCCTGATCGTCTGGGTGTCGCCGGAGCGGCTGTCGGCGACCTTGCGCTGGCGGGTGAGCGCGGCCTCGACCACCGCCGGGTCGGCCAGACCCTCTTCGATCAGAACCTGGCCGATGGGTACGGACAGCGAGCGCTCCCGCTGGATCCGCAGCGCGGTGTCGATCTCGGTCGGGGTGACCGCGCCGCTCTCCAGCAGCACGTCGCCGAGCCGGTCCCGCTGCGGCATCGCCTCGATGAAGTCCACGTAGGACGCGGCGGCGAGCGGCGCGATCCGGATGTCGCTCTCGTCGCGGACGAACTCGAAGACCGACTCGATCTCCGGCTTCGGCGCGTCCGTGATCAGGTCGACCTCGAACGCGAGATAGCTGGTCTCCGGGTCCATGTCGGCCGCGTCCGGCAGCGCGGAGTCGTCGACCGCGACCCGGTCGATCGTCCCCAACGTCCCGAGATAACGCACGAATGACAGCGGGTCCATGCCGTTACGCAAGCAGTCCGGCCCGAACCGCAGGGTCAGCCGCCATCCCCGCGTCACTTCCGCCGGAGGCGACGGGTCCGGAATGTCATGGGGAAGTGGAGCCACCGCGAACACGCCGGGCAGGAAGGGCGTCAACCGCGCCAGCAGTGCGGCCCCGGCCGCCTCCTGGGGTTCCGTGGCCGACAACCGCCCCGCGGCCACCCCCTCGATCACCCCGGCGATGTGGTCCGCACACGGCAGCAGCACGCTGATCAGCTCCGGCGTGACCCGCACCTCGCCCTCGCGCACGTGCCCGAGCAGCGTCTCCACCACGTGCGTGAAGCCCACCAGGTGCGTCAGCCCGAACAGCCCGGCCGACCCCTTCAGCGTGTGCGCGGACCGGAACACCGCGTTCACGGTCTCCGCCGCGTCCGGGTCCGACTCCAGCCCGAGCAGCCCCTCCTCCAGGGCTTCGAGCAGCTCCCGGGCCTCGGTGATGAAGATGTCCAGCGCTTCCGTCGTGTCGTCGTCCGAGAAACTCACGACAGTGCCTCCAGTGAAAGGTGCGCGATCGCCAGCGCCTCCCGCACGGCCGGGCTCGCGTCCCGGAACTCGACCGTGGATCCGATCCGGGCCGCCTCCCGCCGCGCCAGCAGCAGGATCTGCAGTCCGGCCGTGTCGATCTCGGTGACGTCCGCCAGGCGTACCCGCAGAACGCTCTTCTCCTCCAGCGCGGCGAGCAGTCGCGGCGCCTGTTCGGCCGCGGCGTGGATGGTCAGCTCGCCGGAGAGCTCCACGCCGCTCATGCCGGGCTCCCCGCTACGCCGCGGGTCCGCCGAGCCGATGATGCGCTCGCAACCCCGCTCACGGCGCGATCAGCTTGCTGACGGCCGCGAGCATCTGCTCCGGCTGGAACGGCTTCGTCACCCACGCCTTCGCGCCGGCCGCCTGGGCCTGGCGTTTCTTGTCCTCCTGTGACTCCGTGGTCAGCATGATGATCGGCGTGAACTTGTACGCCGGCAGCTTCTTCGCCTCGGTCACGAACGTGATGCCGTCCATGTTGGGCATGTTCACGTCGGAGATGATCAGATGGATGCGGCGCCCGTCCAGCTTGGCCAGCGCGTCCTTGCCGTCCGTGCCGACCAGCACGTCGTAGCCCGCGCCCTTGAGCGCGATGCTGACCACCTGCCGCACCGACGCGGAGTCGTCGACCACGAGAACGGTCTTGCCCATGTCATCCCCCTAGAAGAACGTGATCTCCGAATCGCGGACCCGCGCGCCGGATCCCGACCGGTGCGCGTCCACCTCCTCGGCCATGGTGTAGCTGGCCTCCATCTCGCCGAGGACAGCGTCCGGGTCGATCGGCGGCGCGTCCGTGCGCGCGCGTTCGCCCGCCTCCTCGACCACCGCGGGCAGCCGGTCGATGCTGGCCTGCAGGTGTTCCAGGACCTGGCAGACCCGGTCCTGGAACTGCAGGTTGACCAGCGAGTCGCTGATGTCGCCGCGGATGCCGACCGCGGCCCGCTCCAGGGACGCGGACGAGTCGCGGAACCCGGCGACCACGCCCTGCAGGTCGTCGAGCACGGCCTGGACCTCCGCGTTCGCGCCGGCAACCGCCTCGTCCTCGCGTTCCGCGGTCTCCTCCGCGTGGCTGAGCAGCGTCCGGATGGTCGACTCGACCCGGCCGACCTTGGTGGCCATCCGCTCGCTGGTGCCGGCGGACCGGTCCGCGAGTTGCCGCACCTCGTCCGCGACCACGCCGAACGCGGCGCCGGCCCGGCCGATCCGGGCGGCCTCGATCGACGCGTTCAGCGCGAGCAGGTTCGTCTGCGCCGCGATCGCGGTGACCTCGCCGGACATCTGGCGCAGCTCGTCGTTGAAGGCGAGCAGCGTGCGCAGCTCGGCGACGGTCGCGCGCTTGGAGGAGAGCGCGTCGTCGAGCGTGCCGACCACGCCGCCGAGCCGTTCCCGGCTGCGGTCGAACGTGCCGCCCTGTCCCTCGTCGAGCACGCCGGTGGACGACTCGAGGACGGTGTCCAGGTTCTCGACGATCTCGGCGAAGCGTTCGGTGAGCGTGCCGACCGCGGTCTCCATCTGTGCGCGCGACGAGATGAGCTGCGCGGACCAGACCGGCGCCAGCGACCCGGTGAGCCGGCTCACGCTGCGCAGATGCGGATCGTCCCGCACGCTCTCGACCGCCGCGGAGGGGGCCCGCCGCCGTCCCGCACCGAACCCGGCGACCCCGCCCACGCACACACCCAGCAGAATCCAGAGCACCTCAGCCATACCGGTGGATCACCTCCGCGATGGATCCGAGCGGCGCCTCCCGGTCGACGGCGCCGAGTGTGACGGCCTCGTGCGGCATGCCGTGCACCACGCACGTCGCCTCGTCCTGCGCGACCGTGAACGCGCCGGCCCTGCGCATCTCCAGCAGGCCACGGGCGCCGTCGTCGCCCATGCCCGTCATGATCACACCGAGCGCCGCGTTGCCGGCGGCCCGCGCGACGGACCGGAACAGCACGTCGACCGAGGGCCGGTGCCGGTTGACCGGCGGCCCGTCGAAGACGCGCACCCGATAGGTGTGACCCATCCGGATCAGCTCCATGTGCCGTCCACCCGGCGCGACCAGCACGTTTCCGGGCAGCACCTCGTCGCCGTCCGCGGCCTCGCGCACCCGTACGCGGCACATCGTGTCGAGCCGCTGCGCGAACGCGGCCGTGAACCGCTCCGGCATGTGCTGCACGATCACCACGCCGGGCGTCGACCGCGGCAGTGCCGGCAGCACCACCTCGAGCGCCTTCGTCCCCCCGGTCGACGTCCCGATCGCCACGACCCGCTCCGCGCTCACGACCGCCTTGTTCGGCTTGTCTGCCGGCGGATCGGGCAGGACCGGCGCGTTCCAGGGCGCCGCGGGCTGCCCCGCAGGCGAGTCCCATGGCGTCACGGGCTGGGCGGGAGGCGGGTTCCACGGCGCCGCGGGCTGCGCACGGGTCAGAGTGCGCGGCGACACGGGCCGCGCGTGAGACGGTACGCCGGGGGCGGACGGGCGCGGAGTGGTTCGGGTAGCCGGCCGGGCCGACGGCGGCGCAGGAGCCGCGCCTGACGGTGCGAGAGCCAGATCAGAATCATCGAGCGACACGGGTACGTACGCCCGGCGCCCCGGCGCTGCCGCGGCCCGCACCGCCGCCACGATGTCCTCCGACTGTGCCTCCACGAACTGCTTGAGTCCGGTGACCGGCCGCGGGATCACCGCCACCGCGCCGGCCGCGAGCGCCTCCACACCGGTCTCGGCACCGCGTGCCGTGAGCGCGGAGCACACGACGACCGGCGTCGGCCGTACCGCCATGATCTTCTTGAGGAACGTCAGGCCGTCCATCCGGGGCATCCCCAGGTCGAGCACCACCACGTCCGGCCAGACCCGGTTCATGTGGGCCATCGCGAAGACCGGGTCCGCGACCGCGCCGATCACCTCGATCCCGGGGCTGGCGGCGAGCCGCGCGGTCAGCACCTGCCGCACCACCGCGGAGTCGTCCACGATGAGCACGCCGATGGACCGGCCGCCGCCCGGGGTCATGCCGGAGTCCCGTTCCCGCCGCGGGCACGCTGTCCCCGCGACCACACGGGCTCGTCCGTGGACGCCGCCCGGACCGCCGCCTGCAGCACCACGTCGCCGGTGGCGACGTCGAACGAGAGCCGGCGCGCGCCGCGCCCGCCGAGGTGCGTCTCGGCCAGGTGGAAGCCGTGCCGGTCGAGCAGCGCGAGCCCGGCGTCGATGTTGTCCCGGGCCACGTCCGGCGCGCGGCCGCGGCGCTGCGCCGGCGGGAACTGGTTGCCGCCGCCGAACATCCGCGCCACGTACTCCGAGGGGCGGGTGCCGTGCCGGCCGATCTCGTGCAGGAACATCCGTAGCGCGTGATCGGCGTATCGCCCGTCGAGGTGCCGGGCCGGGCCGGGCAGCCGACGCGTGGGCAGCATGTAGTGACACATCCCACCGACCCGCTTGCGCGGGTGCCAGAGCGTGATCGACACGCACGACCCCAGCAGCGTGTGGATGCGGGTGTCGGCACCGCCGAAGCAGAACTCGCCCGGGTTCAGCACCACCTCCACGAGACTAGCCACGCTGCTGCCCCGGGATCCGGTAGATCGACGGTTCGACCATGACCAGCCGCGACGGGATCGCGTTCAGTGACTCGGACCGGCCGACGATCAGGTGCCCGCCCGGCTGGAGCATCTCCTGCAACCGCGTGACCAGCTGCTGCTTCGTCTCCGGGTCGAAGTAGATCATGACGTTGCGGAGCATGATGACGTCGAACAGGCCGAGGTGCCCGAGGTTCTCCATCAGGTTGTGCCGGTGGAACGCGACCCGGGAGCGCAGGTCACGGCCGACCGCCATGCTGCCGTCGTACTCGTCCCGGCCCCGCAGGCAGTACTTCCGCAGCATCTGCCGCGGGATCTTGTCGGCCGCCGCGAGCGGGTAGATGCCGAGCTGCGCTCCCTCGACCACGCGGGTGGAGATGTCCGTGCCGACGATCTCCCAGCGCCGGCCCGGGATCGCCTCGGAGAGCACCATCGCGGCGGTGTACGCCTCCTCGCCGGTGGAGCTGGCCGCACTCCACAGCCGGAACGGCCGGGTGGGCTCGTGCTGCGGCACGACCGAGTCCCGGATGAAGTCGAAGTGCTGCTGCTCGCGGAAGAAGAACGTCTCGTTCGTGGTGAGCAGGTTGATCAGCTGGCGCAGCTCCGGGCCGCCGGCCGGCTGTCCCTTCAGGTAGCGCACGTACTCGCCGTAGCCGCGGAGGCCGAGCGCGCGCAGCCGCTTGTCGAGCCGGCCGGTGACCAGCGCCTCCTTGCCCGGCGTCATCCGGATGCCGGTCTCTGAGTAGAGCACGCCGGTGATGTAGGCGAACTCGTCCGGGCCGATGGGCCGGCTGGTGAGCGACTGCTGCATCAGATTCCTTCGTCGGCGGGATCATCGGAGTCGGAGTCGGTGGCACGGCCGCGCGCCCGGGCGGCTTCGCCCAGGGTGACCATGTCACTGATCGACAGAACGTTGCCGACATCCAGCAGAATCAGGAAGTCTCCGTCGCGGCGGGCCATCCCGCTGATGTAGTCGGCCCGGATCCCGGAGCCGAAGCTGGGCGCCGGCTCGACGTCCTCCGCACCGAGCGCGACCACCTTGTTGACGGAGTCGACCAGGATGCCGATGTCCTGGCCGCCGTCGCCGTCGGTGCCGCCGGGCCCGGGCTCGAGGCCGGTCTCGTCGATGTGCACGATGATGATGCTGGTCCGGCGCCGGACCTCGGTGGTGCCGCGGTCGAACCGGATGGCCAGGTCGATCACGGGCACCGCGCGACCCCGCAGGTTGATCACGCCGCGGATGAACGGCGGCATCATCGGCACCACCGTGAGGTTCCGGTACTCGAGGATCTCCAGCACGTGGAAGATGTCGAGCGCGTACGCCTCGTCGTTCAGCGTGAAGGTGAGGAACCGGCCGGAACCGGTCTTGGTCTTCGTCGCGGTGGACACGTCGCTCACACTGATCACTCTCCCGTCGGCTCGCACCATTTGATCACCGCGAGGCACGACAAAAGATGAAATATGAGTTTTTGTCGTTTGGGCGGAGTGGGTCCGACCTAGGCTGAGCTGGCAATACAGACGATCAACCGAGGAGTCTCGCAGCCATGGCGGACACGACGCATGCCCGGCCCCCGTCGTCGGGATTCTCGTTCAAGAACCTGTCGGTCGCCTGGAAACTGCGCTGGATGGCCCTGACCACCTGCATCCTGCTCGGGGTGGTCGGGGTGGTCGGCATCGTCCAGGCCGACAGCACCCAGGAGCGCCTGGAGAAGATGTACACCGTGCATCTGCACAACACGAAGTCGCTCGACGACGTCGCGATCGTCTACCGCGACTCCCGCATCGCGACCCGGGCGCTCGGCATGGCGCAGACCGAGGCGGAGAACGACACGGGGACGGCCCGCGTCGAGGAGACCCAGGCCGGCCTGAGCGCGGCCTGGGCTGTCGTGCTGGGTCTGGACATCGCCGGTGCCGACGCGGACCGCAGCAGCGCCGACCAGCATTTCGCCGACTATCGCGCGATCGTGCAGGACAAGCTGGTCCCGGCCGCGGAGTCCGACGACATCACGCTGTTCAACCAGATCGTGGCGGAGCAGGTGTCGCCGATCTCCGCCTCGATCGACGAGACGATGACGAAGCTCCTCGACGCCGAGGACGCCGCCGCCAAGAGCTCCATCGACACCTCCGCCACCGCTCACGCCACCGGGCGGACCGTGCTGATCGGCCTCATCGTGTTCGCGCTGGTCTTCACGTTCGCCATGGTGCAGGTGATCACCCGGTCGATCTCCCGTCCGCTGGAACGCACCGTCCGGGTGCTCACCGGGCTCGCGGCCGGCCGTCTCGACCAGCGCCTCGAGGTCGACAGCCGGGACGAGGTCGGCCGGATGGGCGTGGCGCTCAACAGCGCGCTCGACCGGCTCTCCGAGACGGTCAGCACCGTGATCGACTCGTCCGCGCAGATCAACAACGCGGCCAGCCAGATCAGCGGCGCGTCGCAGAGCCTCTCCCAGGCCGCGACCGAACAGGCGTCCAGCATCGAGGAGACCACGTCCAGCCTCGAACAGATGACCGCCGGCATCGCGCAGAACAGCGACAACGCGCGCGCGACCGAGGAGATGGCCGCGCAGGCGCGCGCGGAGGCACTGGAAGGCGGCGAGGCGGTGCAGAAGACCGTGGACGCGATGAAGGAGATCACCAGCAAGATCGGGATCATCGACGACATCGCGTTCCAGACGAACATGCTCGCGCTGAACGCCACCATCGAGGCCGCGCGCGCCGGCGAGCACGGCAAGGGCTTCGCCGTGGTCGCCACCGAGGTCGGCAAGCTCGCGGAGCGCAGCCAGGTGGCGGCGCAGGAGATCAGCGAACTCGCGTCCGGCAGCGTGGAGACCGCGGAACGGGCCGGCAGCCTGCTCAACACGATCATCCCGAGCATCATCCGCACCTCCGACCTGGTGCAGGAGATCGCGGCGGCCAGCGGCGAGCAGTCCACCGGCGTCCGCCAGATCAACATCGCGATGAACCAGATCGGCAAGGTCACCGAGCAGACCGCGTCGAGCAGCGAGGAGCTGGCCGCGACCGCGGAGGAGATGTCCGCGCAGACCACGCAGCTGCAGACGATGATGGACTTCTTCCAGGTCGGCGGCCCGGTCCGGCGCACTCGCCCGGACTACGCCGGCGCCGACTACTCCGGTCGGGAGCACGCGGGCCGGATGGGCGGCAACGGCACCGGCTACTACTCCGCACAGGGCGCGTCGGTCGCCGGCGGCCCGTCCTACTCCCGCCGCGACCAGGACGCCTTCGCGCCGGAGATCGAGGCCAAGTTCGACCGCTTCTGAAGCCTGTATCGACGTGAGGGCCGGAGCGAGGCGCGCGGCCAGGCGGCGCCTGGGTCTCGCCGCAGCCCGTCTCCCACGTCGATACAGGCTTTGCCGGACCGGCCGTCGCCGGCCGCCGGGACGCCGACTGGACGCCGCCCGTGGGTGGCGTCCAGTCCGCGTCCAGCGCGCATCCCGTACCCCCGCATAGCTTCTGTTCGTCATTCGAACTGGGGGAGGAACCATGAAAGCGCGTCTCACGAGGATTCTCGCGGCCACCGTGGTGGTCGTGGCGGCGACGATCGGGATCGTCGTGTCCCAGCCGGCCGCGAGCCAGGCGGCCACGCCCAGCCTGCAGGCCATCGGGCTGCTGACCGACGGCCAGCGCATGCTGGCCTGGAAGACGGACAACCCGGGCCAGAACGACTGGGTGCGGCGGGTCAGCGGGCTGATGACCGACACCTCGCTGATCGGCCTGGACTTCCGGGTGCAGGACGGCCAGCTCTACGGCGCCGGCAACTACGGCGGCATCTACCGGATCACGCTGCCGCCGCCGGGCACGTCCAACCCGCCGGTCCTGACGAAGGTCGGCCAGCTCGGCGTCGCGCTGAACGGCCAGTCGTTCGGCGTGGACTTCAATCCGGCCGCGGACCGGCTGCGGATCGTCAGCAACCACGGCCAGAACCTCAGCTACGACCTCAACACCAACACCACCACGGCGCAGACCGGGCTGACCGACGGGGCCACCGGCGCGACCGCCACCGGCATCACCGGCGTCGCGTACACCAACAACGACCTGTCGAACACCACGGCCACGCTGCTGTTCGACATCGACACGGTCAAGAACCAGCTGTCGCTGCAGAACCCGCCGGCCAACGGCACGCTGTTCCCGATCGGGCAGTTCGGCGTGGACCCGTCACTGAACACCGGCTTCGACATCAACACCACGCTCAACACCGACAAGCGCGCGGTCGGCAACACCGCGTTCGCCGTGTTCGTCGACCCGATCAGCCTGATCTCCACGGAGTACCAGATCGATCTGACCTCCGGCTTCGCCACGCGGGTGGACGACTTCCCGCTGGACGTCGTCGAGATCGCGATCGCGCTGTAACGAGCCGGCAGGGCCCGCCACCTCAACGGGAGGGTGGCGGGCCTTGCCGGGTATGCGTTACGCGGCCAGGTGCGTGGGCAGCCCCTGGTGGTTGGTGAACGAGAGCCGGCTGTTCAGCGTGCCCTTGTCGCCGATCTGCGCGAAGTAGGTGGCGCGGCGGCGGGCCACGCAGCCGTCCGGGCGGCCGGACGGCTCGACCTGCCCCGGGTCCAGGTGCGTGTTCAGGCCGTCCTTGAGCAGCGTCAGCGCCTCCGCGCGCAGCTGCGAGATCCGCGACTCGGTGACGTTCAGCTCGGCCGCGATGACCGCCATCGGTTCCTCGTTCAGGAAGTACCGGGTGATCACGATCCGCAGCCGCTCCGGCAGCGCCTCGATCGCGTTGTGCAGGTAGCCGATCCGCTCCCGGTGCACCAGCATGTCCTCGGGGCCGAGCGTCGACTCGGTGACCATGTCGTCCGCGCTGCCGGTGGTGAAGCCCTGCAGCGACAGCACCACGGCCCGCTGCACGTCGTCCGCGGTCGAGTTGATCTCCGACACCGGGACGCCGAGGTACTCGGCCAGCTCCTGCGGCGTGGGCGTGCGGCCCAGCGTCGCGGTCAGCGCCTGCCGGCCGGTGTCGGCCTGCCGGGCGCGGCTGCGCACCGACCGGGACGCCCAGTCCAGGCCGCGCAGCTCGTCCAGCAGCGCGCCGCGGATGCGGGTCACGGCGAACCGGTGGAACGGGATGCCCCGGTCCGGGTCGAAGCCGCGCGCCGCGGTGACCAGCGCGGCCAGGCCGGCGGAGGTCAGATCGTCGCGGTTGACGTGCGCCGGGACGCGGCCGAGCATGTCCCGGACCAGGTGACCGACCAGAGCCATGTTGGCGCGGATCATGTCCTCGCGCTCGCGGTCACTCAGCGTGGTGGTGAAAGAGCTCATCTGCGGTTCCCCCCGTGGAAGTCAGCACGTCGCTGGCCAGGGAGAACTCTCCGGTGCGTGGGGTGCACCGGCGGTTGGGCGAAAGTTGCGATCCGGTTGTACCGATCCGGGAAAGCCTCAGCCCGGGGAGCATCAGGGACGTGGTGTTCCTACGGCGCTGGAGACGGCTGCCGCCGGTGCGGCAGATGCCGGTCAGGCCCGCCGGCATCGAGGCCGGCCCGCTCGCCGCGCTCGTCTCCGCGGGTGCCGGCCGGGCACCGCCGGCCGCGGCCGTGCCCGGGTACCGCCTCTTCTCCCGCGCGCTGATCATCCCGGCCGGGATGATCACCTGGGCGCAGCCGCGCCGCCGGTCACCCGGTGGCATGTCCCCGGCCCGCTGAGACCCGGTTCACGTTCCCTTTCCTCAGACAGGCGGCGCGCACGCCGAAAAGGCGATTCGTACCCGCGAAGTCACACAGAGCTGCCCGAAGCGCGTGTGCGGGGAGGAGGATGGCCATGGTGGCTGCAACGATGAACGACACGGCACGCCTGCGGGCGCTCGTCGGGATCGCGCGCGCCGGGAACAGCGCGCTCGCCGACCCGGCGCGGCTGGCGGCGGTCGTCGTCCAGGCCGCCACGATCATCGCGGACAGCGCGACCCTGTGGACCCAGTCCGGCACGCACCGCATGCTGACCCGGATCGGCGCCACGCACCGCGATCCGGCCGCCGAGCAGGTGCTCAGGCAGGCGCCGGGCACCATCACGGTCGGCGACTACGACGGCTTCGTCACCGCGGTCACGATCAGCGGCGTCGGCGCCGTGCTCGACCCGGCCGAGATCCGCACCAACCTCGACGCGCTCGACCCGGCGCTGGTCGCCGGCCTGACCGCGCGCGGCATCGCGGCCGCCTCGATCCAGCCGCTGCGCGCCGAGGGCCACCCGACCGGCATCCTGGTCGTCACCCGGGACACCGGCGGCGACGCGTTCACCGAGGACGAGCTCGCCTACCTGCAGGCCGTCGCGGAGATGGCCGCGACCAGCCTGTCCACCGTCGACCTGCTCAACGGGTCCGCGGTCGCGTTCGAGGAGATGCGCGCCCAGGCCGAGATCGTCAACCAGGTCTCCGACGTGATCGTCTCCTGGGACGGCGACGGCCGCGTCGTCACCTGGAACACCGCGGCCGAGGGCGTCTACCTCTACAGCCTCGCGGATGCGGTCGGCTGCGACGCGCATGCGCTGCTCGACACGCGATTCCTCGACGAGGACGGTGAGCCGCTCACGTTCGAGGACGTCATTCCGTACATCCGGGAGACCGGCGTGTGGAACGGCGAGCTGCGGCAGCGCCGCGCGGACGGCGAAGAGGTCGAGATCAAGTGCTCGCTGACCGGCCTGCCGGAGCAGTCCGGCAGCTCGTTCGCCGCGATCATGGTCAACCACGACGTGACCGAGCAGCGCCGCAAGGAACGGCTGGCGCTCAACGACGCGCTGACCGGGCTGCCGAACCGGCGCTTCCTCATCCACCACCTGACCCAGACGCTGAAGCGGTGGCGGCCGGGCACGCCGCCGATGGGCGTGTTCTTCCTGGACCTGGACGGCTTCAAGAAGGTCAACGACACCATGGGCCACGACGCGGGCGACGAGGTCCTGCGCGTCACCGCGGCCCGGCTGACCGAGGTCCTGCGCGCCGGTGACGTCGTCGCCCGGCTGGGTGGCGACGAGTTCGTGGTCGTCTGCCACGCGATCGGCGACCGCGAGTCCGCCCGCTCCGTCGCCCAACGCATGATCGACAACTGCGCCGCCCCGATCCCGGTCGGCGGCGACGAGCCCGCCCGCGTCATCCCCAGCATCGGCGTCGCCATGGTCGACGACGCCGGCGCCCCGCCGGACGGCCAGGAGTACGAGGCCGACGAGGTCCTCAAACTCGCCGACGGCGCCATGTACGGCGCGAAGCGCAACAAGGGCACCGGCCCGGTCTTCGCCTGACCCCCGCCCGCGGTGGCGTCACCGGCTCGTGCGGTGACGCGTCACCGGCTTACACAGCGGCCGTCACCGGCCTGGGTGACGGCCCGTCAGCCGCTGACGCCGCAGCCCGCACACCCTGCGTGGTGACACTGTTGCTGGTGGTGCCTAGGGTGGCGGCATGGCTGACGGACCCGTGGGGCTGCTCCGAAGATCGTTCGATGAGCGGCTGGCCGCGGCCGGGGTGGCCGCCTCGGCCGCGCTCGGCGTGGCGCTCAACCTCGTCGACTGGGCCGGGCCCGGCGAGGCGATCCTGGTCGCGCTGGCCGGGTCGACGCTGGCGTTCGTGGTCGGTGCCGGGCTGCGCGCCGAACGGCGGGCCGAGATCCGCGACCAGGTGGACGCGGTCCCGGCACTGCGCCCCGAACTCACCCGGATCCTGGAGCTGACCGGCCGGATCTCCGCGCAGTACCCGGACCGGAACGCGCGCGACGAACTGCGCCGCCGCTGCCGGCACTTCGTGGAGGAGCTGGAAGGACTGTCCCGCGGCCAGCTGCGCACCGCGTCCTGGGACGCGGCCCAGCTCGTCGAGCGCACCCAGCAGTGCCGGCGCCGCATGCAGGCCGTCACCAACATCACCGCGGTCGGCCCGGACTGGTGGACCGCCACGCTCGGGCGCGACTACTGGCGGGCGAACACCGCCGCGATCGCCCGCGGCGTCCAGATCACCCGGGTCTTCATCGTCGCCGACCGGACCGAACCCGCGTTCGCCGCGCTGCTCGCCGAACAGTCCGCCGCCGGCGTCCGCACGCTCGTGCTCGATCACGCGGACGCACCCCGCGACCTGCTGGTCAACATGGTCATCTGGGACGACAGCCACGCCTGGCAGGCCGAGATGAACCCGTTCGGCGGCATCAGCGGCAACATCTTCCACCACGACCCCGGCACGGTACGGCGACTGCGCGACCTGGCCGACGCCTGCGTCGAGCGAGCCCGCCCGTGACCGTCGCGTCCGCGCTGCTGATCGCGGCCGTCGTGGTCGCGGTCCGCCTGGTCCCGTCGCTGCGATGGAAGGCCGTCGTCTACAGCCTTCCGCTGCCGATGAGCCTGGCGCTGCTCGCCTCCGGCGCCCCGGTCGACGCCCGGCACCTGATCGGCGTGGTCCTGCTGGTCCTGTTCTTCGTGGCCGCGAGCCTGCTGCACCACCGGGCCGGCCTGCACATCCTGCTCGCCGACGCGGGCGCCATCATCGCGTACCTCCTGGTCGCCTGGCCGTTGACCGCCCTCGGCGGCCTGCCGTTCCTGCCGGTGCTGGCCGCGGTCTGCGCACTGTGGGCGGTCGCCGCCCTGCGCCGCCAGCCACCCGCGCCACCCGCGCCACTCGTGCCGCCCGTGCCACCCGCGCCACTCGTGCCGCCCGCGCCGCCCGCGCCGCCCGCGCCACCCGCGCCACCCGCGCCGGCACCGGCCGAGCCGCCGCGACGCCCGAGCCCAGCACAGGTGGCGATCGTGGTCGGCGCCGCACTGCTGATCTCACAGCTCGCCGGCGTGCTGCAGGCCTTCGTGGTGACGTTCCCGTACTCCGGCGTCCTCGTGGTCATCGAGACCCGCCGCGCCCTCCCCGCCTTCACCCACCAGTTCGCCCGCGCCTCCCTGGCCCTGGTCGCGTTCCTCGCCACGTTCCACCTGGCCACCCCGCTCGGCACCGCCTGGTCCCTGACGGCCGCCTGGGCCGCTCACCTGACGATCACAGCCGTGCTGCTCTCCACCGGCGGCGGGCCGGGACGGCGAACCGATCCGGCGCCCGGAGACGTCACGCCGGGATCCGGTCGCGGTCGCTGACGCCCCACCACGGAACTCACCCGTCCGGGAATAGGCGTTTTTGTCCGGTCTTGCCGTGCTGGGTGGTGGAATGCCGTGCTCACCGAAGGGTGGTGCGGTGTAGTTCTCATGACATTCCGGGGGTGGTGTGGCCGGGGCGCAACCTGTGGCTGGCAGCATCGGGGGATGGCGCAGCGGGAGGACGAGCGGGACAGCGGGCTGGGTGTGGTGTTCCACAATCTGGACACCCAGGTCCTGGCCGTCGGCCGGCGGCCGCGCAAGGTCCGTCGGCTCCGTCGGCGGCGGGCGGGGCGGCAGACCGGGATGGTCGCGGCGGTGCTGCTCACGGCCGCGCTGATAGCGTCGCCGGCGATCGTCTACGCGGGGATGCTGCCGGACGCGCCGCGGGAGGGGCCGCCCGGCGTGGTGCCCGCGGGCGTGGAGGCGCCGGAACCGACGCCCACACCCACGCCCACGCCCACACCGCCGAAGTCCGGGCCGATCGCCGTGGACGAGCTGCGAGACTTCGCGCTCCCGCAGGTGCCGGCGGGCTGGACCTGTCCGACCAGCGGGATCACGGCCACGGACGCGGATGCGGTCGCTGCCGGCGCGGTCCTGGCCACCGCGATCTCGCACGGCGACGTGGACGGTGACGGGGCGGCGGATGCGGTCGTGGTGCTGCGCTGCGTGCTGAAGGAGTCGGCGGGGCCGGAGGCGGCGGTCGCGTTCACCCGGCTCGGGGCGGACGTGGTGCCGATCGGCGTGGTGACCGCGACGACCGGGACGACCGTGCAGTGGCTGACCGCGATCCGGGTGGCGGAGGGCGGCGCGGTCACGGTGACGGCCGGTGACCTCCAGCCGTACGCGGATCAGCCCGTGGAGTGGACCCGCTACCAGGATGCGGACTTCTGGTACATCGGGAACGGCCAGTTCACCGGCTCCCTGCCGTCGTTCACGCCGCTGGCGAACCCGTCGTCGAGGGCAAGAGCCGATCTGTGGGTACGGAGTGGAAACCTCACCTACGACGCGCACGGCGAGGGCACGATCTCGCTGACGGTCGGCAACCGCGGCGGAGTCCTCGCGGACGACGTCTGGCTGACGCTCGACCCGGGCGGGCCGTTGAGCGCGCAGGTGCAGGGCTGGGACGCCTGCCTGGAGATTCGCTCGGCTCCCCCGTGGGCGGTCCCCACCACGGCCGGCCGCTCGGTCCCGCTCTCCACACCGGTGCCCGAAACGACTCCCGGAACGACCACCGGGACGGCGTCGGCCGGCGAGTTCGCGGTGCAGTGCCGGCTCGGTGACCTCGAGACCGGCGACGAGCTGAGCCTCCTGCTCGTCGTCCGCCGCGACGGTGAGTCCGCACCGCAGGGCACGGCCGTCGCCTACCGCCGCGCGCTCGGCGGCGCCCCCGTCCCGGACCTGACGCCGGGCGACGACCAGGCGATCTTCGCCGTCCGATAAGCCGATGCTGGAAGCGGCGTTCTGGGGCTTCGTCGGCGGGTTCGCGCTTCTCGTCGGCGCCGTGCTCGGGCCGGTGCGGCCTGTGCCGGACCGAGTCGTCGGCGTGGTGATGGCGTTCGGGGCCGGCGTGCCGAAGTGAGGCGCGCCGCGAAGCCGGGAGAAGTTCTGTCTGCCGGTCCTCTCCCGCTTTCTGCCGGTCCTCCCCCGGCTTCGCGGCGCCGAGAGGAGGTCCCGCCACGGAATGGGCGATAGCCAGGGTGCGGGACACCTAGGCTGAACGTGGCCTTCATATCCCGCTTCCTTCCGGCGATGCTGAGTTCACGCCAGAGAGAAGGGAGGCCGGCATGGACGACAGAGCGCTCGGCGAATTTCTCCGCCACCGGCGGGAACGCTTACGACCCGAGGACGTGGGCCTGCCCGGTGGCGGCCGGCGCCGCACTCCCGGCCTGCGCCGCGAGGAGGTCGCGAACCTGGCGGCGCTCTCGCCGGACTACTACTCCCGGCTGGAGCAGGGCAGGGTGCGCACCCCCTCCTCCGCGGCGCTGGCCAGCCTGGCCCGCGCCATCCGGCTCACCGGCGACGAGCAGGACTACCTGTTCCGCCTCGCCGGGCAGCAGCCGCCGGAGCCCCGCTCGCACCTGGCCCACGTCGATCCGGCGATGTTGTACCTGCTGGACGCGCTCGAGCACACGCCGGCCCAGGTGTCCGACGACCTGCTCACGGTCGTCGCCCAGAACCGCGCGGCGCGGAACCTGCTGGGCGTCTGGACCGGACTGCCCGGTTACGAATCCAACGTCACGTGGCGCTGGTTCGCCGACCCGGCGTCGCGGGACGGCAACGACCCGGCCGAGCACGGGCGCATCGGCGCGGCCTACGCGGCCGACCTGCGCGCCGGTGTCGCCCAGCGCTCGGCGGGCGACCGGTTCGCTCAGGGGCTGGTCGCCGATCTGCTCGACCGCAGCGCGGAGTTCCGTGAGCTGTGGGCGGGGCAGCAGGTGGCGACGCTGACGTCGGCGCCGAAACTCATCCGGCACCCACTGGTCGGCGAACTCGACCTGCAATGCGACGTGGTGCTGAGTCCGGCCACCGGCCATCGTCTCATTCTCTTCCGGCCGCGTCCCGGATCGCACGCCCACGAGCAGATCGCATTCCTCGACGTACTCGGGAATCAGAAGTTCGCCTGAGTCCCACCTCTCTCATTCATCGCCGCGGAACCGCGGACGCTTCCGCGTGCCCGGCATCAGAACGAAGGAACCCCGTGAACATCAGCGGAAACACCGTCTTCATCCCCGGCGCGACCTCCGGCATCGGTCTCGGCCTGGCCCTGCGCCTGCGGGACAGGGGCAACACCGTCATCGTCGGCGGCCGTCGCACCGCACTGCTGGAGCAGATCGCCGCCGAGCACCCCGGCCTGGACACGATCGCGATCGACACCACCGACCCGGCGTCGATAGCCGCGGCCCGCGACGCGCTCGCCACCCGCTACCCGGGCCTGGACACCCTGATCACCATGGCCGGCATCATGGAGCCGGAGGACCTTCGCGACCCGGCGTCGCTGGACGTCGCCGAGCGCACCGTCGAGGTCAACCTGCTCGGCCCGATCCGGCTGATCCACGCGTTCCTGCCCGGGCTGCTCGCCCAGCCGGCCGCCACCGTGATGACCGTCAGCTCCGGCCTGGCCTACGTGCCGCTGCCGGCCACGCCGGCCTACAACGCCACGAAGGCCGCGATCCACTCCTTCACCGAGAGCCTGCGGGTGCAGTTGCACAAGAGCGACGTCCAGGTGATCGAGCTGGTCCCGCCGGCCACCCGGACCACGCTGATGAACCAGCAGAACTCCGACGTGGCGATGCCCCTCGAGGATCTCCTCGACGAGGTGATGAGCCTGCTGGAGACCGACCCGAACGCCGAGCAGATCCTGGTCGAGCGCGTCAAGTGGCAGCGCAACGCCGTGGCCGAGGGCCGCTATGCCGACGTCCTGGGCGTGCTCAGCGGCCGCTACCGCTCCTGACCCCGGCGGCGGCACCCCCGCGGCGGCCGGGTCCCCGACGCCTCCACCGGTGGCGATGGCATCACCGCGCGGCGATGGCATCATCGCGCGGCGATGGCATCATCGCGCGGCGATCGGCGGGTTCAGGCCGAGGCGATGGCGAGCGCGAGCGTGACCGCGGCGAAGGACGCGAGCGCGGCGGGCATCAGCACGCCCTGGACGTCCTTGGCACGAAGGTGCGCGATCACCGCACCGGCGAAGTAGCACGAGGCCGGACGACCTCTTCGCGGCGCTCTCCACCGAGGAGCGGTCGCAGCTCGAACGGCTGCTGGAGAAGGCCGCCGACTCGGAACTCTGCGGCGACGAGTACTGACGGCGCCCTGCGCCACACCGGACTCGCCGAGTCCTTGCCCGGTGGACGTGGGGTACCACAATCGACCGCATGATCCGCTTTCTGCTCAACGTCCTGTGGTTGATCTTCGGCAGCGGCATCCTGCTCGCCATCGGCTACGGCATCGCCGCACTGATCTGCTTCGCGCTGATCGTGACGATCCCGTTCGGCGTGGCCTCGCTCCGGCTCGCCGTCTACTCCCTCTGGCCGTTCGGCCGCACGATCGTCCCGAAGCCGAGCGCGGGCGTCGCGTCCGGCCTGGCCAACGTGCTCTGGGTGGTGCTGGCCGGCTGGTGGCTCGCGCTCTCGCACATCACGGCCGGCATCGCACAGTGCGTCACGATCATCGGCATCCCGTTCGGCATCGCGAACTTCAAGCTGGTTCCGGCCGCGTTCTGGCCGCTCGGCCAGGAGATCGTCGACATCGACGACCGCGCCTGACCCACGCTCGCCGGACCGACCTGTTCACAATCCGTCTTTTACGCA
Source organism: Catenuloplanes nepalensis (assembly GCF_030811575.1). GTDB lineage: Bacteria > Actinomycetota > Actinomycetes > Mycobacteriales > Micromonosporaceae > Catenuloplanes > Catenuloplanes nepalensis. Next base: position 3,625,576 of record NZ_JAUSRA010000001.1, read on the forward strand.
GTCACCACCCGTGCTTGCGCGCACGATAGACCGGAATCGGGGGTACGACCGGGGGGCCGCTCAGTGCCACGAGCTTCACGCACCACGTGCGCCACCGCGCCACCGCACGCGGCCGCGCACGACCACGTCCCACGCCTCGCCCGCGCCACCGCATCACCGCAGGTGGCCGGGCACCGGCGTCTCCCGCGTCCCGTCCGGGCCGTGCCAGCCACGCGCGTGGCCCGGCTCCGGCCGCGGCACATGGATTCCGGCGAGAGCGCGGCGCCTTCGGATCACCGGCGGCCGACCGGGGGCGTGACCTGCGCGGAAGTCACCCGCGGCGGGATCGCGCCACCCGCGCGGCGGGCGGCGTGGGGACGGCCTATACCGTGCCGCGTGTCGCTCGTTGGCCGTCCATCGACGGCACACGCGTCGGGTGACGCCCGGAAGGACCAGCACCGATGATCCCCTCACCAGACGTTTCCGGCCGGCAGCCACGCCGGGACCGCCCGGACGAGCGCGCCGACCTGCCGCCGGAACTGCGGGTCGTGGTGCTCGACGACTGCCTCGCGGACGCCTGCCGGACCGCGCAGGACATCCTCGACCTGGCCGCCGCCGTTCGGATCAACATGATCGACATGCGGGGCGGCGACCTCCTGCAGCGCCTCCTCACACGTGCCCGCCGCGCCGGCAAGGTCCGCGCGCTGCTCAAGGCCGCCCACGAGCGCTTCCCGGACCACGACGACCTCACCTGGCTGCACGACTCCATGTTCGGCCGACCACCGGCCCGCCAGGCGTCCGCCGACTCCACCACCACCGGCTCCACCACCGAGTCAACCCCCGCCGGCTCCGCCACCGCCGCGTGGGGTGTTGAGCCGTCATCGGATCGCGCAGGGCACCCGACTTCCGCCAGTCCGGCCGGTTCCGCGCCGGCCGGCGAGATCGCGTCGCCGGACCGCACGGCGACCAGCGCGGTTCCGTCCCAGAGCCGGGCCGGCACCGCACCGCCGGGCCAGATTTCCGCGCCACAGCGAAGAGACGTCGCGCCGTCCAGCGCGATTCCGTCACCGAACCGCGCCGGCGACCCGGCGTCGCCGGCGCGCCAGAGGGCCGGCGGTGAGGCGTCCCCAGACAGTCAGCGACCCGCCGCCGACGCGTCGCCCACCGAGCGGCAGGCCACCGCCGACACGCCGCCGGACAGGCACCGACCCGCCGCCGAGGAGTCGCCGGAGGGGCGGCGGGCCCGTGGTGAGGCGTGGGCCGGCGGGAACGCGGGTGTCTGGACGCATGAGACGGTCGAGGTTGCGGAGGGCGGTCATGAGAGCCAGCAGATGATGGCGTCCCCGCAGGCGGCGGCGCGGGTGAAGTAGTCGCGGACCGCCGGGAGGCGGGCGGCGAGCGCGGGCAGCGCGGCCGGGGTGTAGAGGTGGTACAGGCCGGCGCGGCGCAGCTCGGCCGCGGTGACGCCGTGGACGAACTCCTCCGCGGTCAGGTCGCGCAGCACGGCCGCGGCCGTGCGCACCTGCGCGGGCGTGAGGTAGCAGGGTGGATCGGAGTCCCACTCCTTGTCCTCGGCGGACGGTGCCGCGAACGGCTCCTCGCCGAAGATGATGTCGACCGGGAAGTCCCGGCGGCGCAGCAGGAAATCGATGCCGGCCCAGTCGGCCTCGGTGCCGGAGCGCGGCCCGTCGCCGTCGGCGATGAACTTGCGGACCGCGGTGAGGTCGCCGCGCAGCGGTTTCAGGTCGGCCGGCGCGGCCCGCATCCACTCTCCAAAGAGTCCCATGGCCGCAGACCTTAGAACACAGGTACGACAAGATTCCGGTGCGCGGACCGTCCTCGATACGGTCGATCCCGCCCCACCCATGACACATCGCGGGTAAGCAGGGACGACGCGCGGCCGCAGGCCCACATGATCGAGGCGCTTCGCCAGAGACGATCTATGAGTGATACGTGGGGGTAGATCACTGGCGGTTCGATCTACCCCCACGTATCACTCATAGATCCTTCGCCCGGCACCCACGCACGAACGGCCCGGGTAGGCCGGATGTCCCTGGCGTCTGCGCGATTCGCACGACGCGACACACCCTATGTCACGAAATTTCGGTGCGGCGCGCCCGGCAGCCACCACGGGCCTCGATCCCGCCCTCGCGCGCCCCGAGCCCGCTGGACCCCCGGCGGGTGCGGACCGGTCAGCGGGACGAGACGCACGCCGAGGGCAGGCCCACGGCGAAAAACGGCACGAAGCAGCGGAACGGGATGCGCGCTGGGGGCGAAACCACCGCAAAAACGGCACCAAGCAGCGGGACGAGCCGCACGCCGAGGGCGAAACCACCGCGAAAAACGGCGCGGGGCAGCGGAACGGGGCGCGCGCTGGGGCGGGACCACGGCGAGAAGCCGCGGCCCCTGGGCCGTCCAGCGCCCGGACCGCGAAGCGCCCCCGGGGAGAGGACGCGGGACGCGCGTACCCGCGGATGGGTTTGATCTTTAGGCGGGTGTCAGCCAGAGGACGCCGAGCGGGGGGACGCGGAGCGCGGCCGAGACCGGGTAGCCGTGCCAGGGGACGTCGTCGGTGTAGATGCCGCCGAGGTTGCCGACGCCGGAGCCGCCGTAGACGTGTGCGTCCGTGTTGACGAGTTCGGTCCAGCGGCCGGCGTAGGGCAGGCCGATGCGGTAGTCGTCGAGCGGGCCGCCGGAGAAGTTGGCGACGCAGGCGAGCGTGGTCCCGTCCGGCGCGATCCGCAGGAACGCCACCGCGTTGTTCTGCACGTCGTCGTTGACGATCCAGCGGAACCCGTCCGGCGTGGTGTCCTGCGACCAGAGCGCGGCCTGCCCGCGGTAGACCTTGTTGAGGTCGGTGAGCAGGCGTTTGAGGCCGGCCCGGCGCGGGTCGTGGAGCAGGAACCAGTCGAGGCCGCGTTCCTCGGACCATTCCCGGTCGTCGCCCAGTTCCGCGCCCATGAAGAGCAGGTTCTTGCCGGGGTGCGCGTACATGTAGGCCATCAGCGCGCGGGCGTTCGCCATCCGCTGCCAGTCGTCGCCGGGCATCTTGCCCGCGAGCGAACCTTTGCCGTGCACGACCTCGTCGTGGCTGATCGGCAGCACGTAGTTCTCCGACCACGCGTAGACCAGCGAGAACGTGAGCTGGTGGTGGTGATATTGCCGGTGGACCGGGTCCTTGCCGATGTACGTGAGCGTGTCGTGCATCCAGCCCATGTTCCACTTGAAGCCGAAGCCGAGGCCGCCCTGGTCGGTGGGTGCGGTGACGCCGGGGAACGCGGTCGACTCCTCCGCGATCATGAGCGTGCCGGGGTACTGCTTGCCGACCGTCGCGTTGACCTCCTGGAGGAAGCCGATCGCGTCCAGGTTCTGGTTGCCGCCGTACTCGTTGGGCAGCCACTCGCCGGGGTTCCGCGAATAGTCGAGGTAGAGCATGCTGGCGACCGCGTCCACGCGCAGGCCGTCGACGTGGAACTCCTCGAACCAGTAGAGCGCGTTCGCGACCAGGAAGTTGCGGACCTCGCGGCGGCCGTAGTCGAAGACGTACGTTCCCCAGTCGGGGTGCTCGCCGCGCCGCCAGTCGCCGTGCTCGTAGAGCGGCGTGCCGTCGAACCGGGCGAGCGCCCACTCGTCGCGCGGGAAGTGCGCGGGCACCCAGTCGACGAGCACGCCGATGCCGGCCTGGTGCAGCTCGTCGATGAGCAGCCGCAGGTCGTCCGGGTCGCCGAAGCGGGAGGTGGGCGCGTAGTAGCCGGTCACCTGGTAGCCCCAGGAGCCGCCGAACGGGTGCTCCGCGACCGGCATGAACTCGACGTGCGTGAAGCCCGTCTCGACGAGGTAGCCCACCAGCTCGTCCGCGAGTTCGCGGTAGCCGAGGCCGGGGCGCCAGGAGCCGAGGTGCACCTCGTAGACCGACATGGGTTCGCGGTGCGGCTGTGCGAGCGCTCTTTTAGAAAGCCACTCCGCGTCGTTCCACTCATAAGAGCTTTGAAAAACCACTGAGCCGGTACGTGGGGGGATTTCCGTGTGCCGGGCCAGCGGGTCGGCCTTCTCGCGCCAGTGGCCGTCCGCGCCGAGGATCCGGAACTTGTAGCGGGCGCCCTCGGGGACGCCGGGGACGAAGATCTCCCAGACGCCGGTGCTGCCCATCGAGCGCATCGGCCAGCCGTCGTGCGCGTCCCAGCCGGTGAAGTCGCCGGCGATCCGCACGCCCTGCGCGTTCGGGGCCCAGACCGCGAACGCGGTGCCGTGCTCGCCGGACTGCGCGCCGAGGACGGTCCAGAGGCGCTCGTGGCGGCCCTCCGCGATCAGGTGCAGGTCGAGTTCGCCGAGCGTGGGCGGGTAGCGGTAGGGGTCGTCCTGCTCCTCGCCGTCCACGTCGAGGCGGTAGTCCTCTATCGGCTCGGTGATGATCGCCTCGAAGATGCCGTCGGCGTGCACCTTCTTCGCCGGATATTTCGTGCCATCGGGCGTGATGACCGAAATGTCGGTCGCGTGCCGCCGGAGGACGCGCACCACCGTGCTTCCGTCCGCGCCGGGGTGCGCGCCCAGCACCGCGTGCGGGTCGTGGGCGTTACCGGTGATCACCCGGTCCATGGCGCTCACGCTCCGATCCGCTCGACGGTGAAGATGTGGGCCGGGTTGAAGATCGGGTCCAGCCGGACCGCGTTGCCGGACGCGCCCCACACGTAGTTGGCGCCGCTGAGCAGATCGTGCACCCTGATCCGGTCTCCCCAGTCCAGCCCCAGCGACGGCAGGTCCAGGTCGACGGTCGCCCACTGCACGGTGGTCGAGTCGAACGAACAGGCCACCAGGATCGTGTTCGCCGAGTCCGGATCCTTCTTGGACCAGACTAGAATGTCCGGATTGTCCGAGTGATGGAATCGCAGGTTCCGCAGCCAGTGCAGCGCCGGGTTCTGCTTCCGGATCTCGTTCAGCCGGGTCAGGAACGCGTTCAGCGACCGGCCCTCGATCTCCGCCCGCTCCCAGTCGCGTGGCCGCAGCTCGAACTTCTCGTTGTCGAGGTACTCCTCCGCGCCCGGCCGCGGCTCGTGCTCGAACAGCTCGAAGCCGCTGTAGAGGCCCCAGCTCGGCGACAGCATGCTCGCGAGCACCGCTCGGATCTTGAACATCGGCGGCCCGCCGTGTTGCAGCGACTCGTGCAGGATGTCCGGCGTGTTCGGCCAGAAGTTCGGCGTCATGTAGTGCGCGGACGCGACCAGCTCCTCGCAGTACTCCCGCATCTCCTCGGCGCTGGTCCGCCAGGTGAAGTACGTGTACGACTGGGTGAAGCCGATCTTGCCGAGCCCGTGCATGATCGCCGGCCGGGTGAACGCCTCGGCCAGGAAGATCACGTCCGGATCGGTCTTCTTGACCTCGCCGATCAGCCAGTGCCAGAAGTCGAGCGGCTTCGTGTGCGGGTTGTCCACCCGGAACGCGCGGATCCCCTCGCCCATCCAGTGCCGGACGATCCGCAGCATCTCCGCGCGGATCCCCTCCGGGTCGTTGTCGAAGTTGAGCGGGTAGATGTCCTGGTACTTCTTCGGCGGGTTCTCCGCGTACGCGATGGTGCCGTCCGCGCGGCGGGTGAACCACTCCGGGTGCTCGGTGACCCACGGGTGGTCCGGCGAGCACTGCAGCGCCAGGTCCATCGCGACCTCGACACCCAGCTCGTTCGCGGCCTGGACGAACTCCCGGAAATCCGACGCGGTGCCCAGGTCGGGGTGGATGGCGTCGTGGCCGCCCTCCTCCGCGCCGATCGCCCACGGCGAGCCGACGTCCTCCGCGCGCGCCAGCAGCGAGTTGTTGCGGCCCTTGCGCCAGGTGCGGCCGATCGGGTGGATCGGCGGCAGGTACAGCACGTCGAAGCCCATCTCCGCGACCGCGGGCAGGCGCTTCGCCGCGGTCTGGAACGTGCCCGACCGGCTCGGCAGGACCGCGCCCTCGGACCGGGGGAAGAACTCGTACCACGAGCTGAAGAGCGCCTTACGGCGATCGACCCAGACACGGTACGCCTCGGAGGTGGTCGTGAGGCGGCGGATCGGCTTGTCCCACAGCAGTTCCTCCAGCTGCAGCGCCGGGGTGGTGCGCTCCTCGAGCGTCAGCTCCTCGTCGCGCAGCGCCTCGGCCGCCGCGAAGATCCGGGCCCGCTCGGCCCGGGGCGTGGGCATCGCGGCCTCGGGGATCTCGCCGGCCTCGGTGATCACCGAGCCCTGGCCGTACGCGTAGCCCCGGTCGGTGAGCTGGATGCCCGCGCGGCTGGCCGCGTTCAGCGGCAGGCTCCGCGCGGCCTCGGACAGCAGCGACGCGCCCTCGGCCAGGTCGTTGGCGAGGTCGGCGAGGCCCTGCCCGGCCTCGAGCTTCTTGGTGACCGCGTTGTGCCAGGTGAGGTACGGATCGTCGAACGCCTCGACCCGGAACGACCACTCGCCCGGCGCGTCCGGGCGGACGAACGCCTCCCACCGGTCCAGCCCGGCGCCGAGCGGCCGCATCCTCGTGAAGGGGCGGTCGGCGCCGTCCGGGCCCTGCCACACGATGTTCACGCCGAGCGCGTGGTGGCCCTCCCGGTACGCCGTCACCGTCACCGGCATCAGCTCACCGACGACCGCCTTCGCCGGATAGCGTCCCCCGTCCACGGTGGGGGCGACCTCTTCGATGGAGAACCGTCCGGTCACCCCCCAAACCTAGACCAGGAGCGCCCTTTCCGCGCGCCGAGAAGATCAGCGTCGACCTTCCGATAGCGGTCCGTTGCCGGACACCACTTCCACGATCGACACCCACTAATGGGGCGGGTTGTCCTTCGGTCATGAGAGGAACCCATGCCCCCCACGAACCTGTCCCGGCGGACGCTTCTGCTCGGCGGCGCCGCGACCGCCTCGCTCGCGGCCCTGCCCGGCGCACCCGCCGCAGCCTCGGTGGCGAGCCCGCCGATCCCGCCGGTGGTCCGGCAGATCGTCGGCGCGGTGCCGGTCGACGACCGTTACCCGTTCATCTTCGCGATCGGCACCGACGGTCACCTCTGGTTGAACTGGCAGCAGGACTACGACTACCGGCGCTGGGGCGACGCCGGCACACCGCCCGGCGTGTCGCTCACCACCGGGCTCGGCGTCACGGCCGTGGACGCGAACCACCGCCCGTACGCGTACGCGCTCGGCACCGACGGCGACGTCTGGATGTTCTGGCGCGTCCTGGGTGGCGGATGGCAGTGGAACAGTCTGGGCGCGCCGCCGCCCGGTGTCGCCACCGACTGGGCCCGGGCCTGCGCTGTCACGATCGGAGGCAACAGCCCCTACCTCTTCGTCGGGGGCGAGGACGGTGCACTCTGGGTCAACGCCCCGGGCGGCGCGTCCTGGGCGTGGACCAGCCTCGGCGCGCCGGCCGGTGCCACGGTCCGCGGCGTCTCGGTCGTCGGTGCGGTCGAGATGTTCGGACCCACGAAGGGCACCAGCTGGGCTCAGGCCTACGTCGTGGTGGACGGCCGGCTGTGGACCGTGCCGTTCAGCACGACCGGACCGGCCTGGACGGACATCGGCGTCCCGGCCGGCGCCTACCTGAACGACGGCAACCTGGGTGCCGGTGCCCGCCTCGTTACCGAGGCCGGCGTGCGCGGGCATGCGTACGCCTTCGCGATGGACGGCAGCACCGTCTGGGTCTTCGCCGGTCACTCCTGGGAACGGGCCGACTCGATGCCGGCCGGGATCTGGCCGGCCAACGGCCTGCTGGGTGCCGTGTACCAACGGTCCGGACACCAGGTCCTCTTCGCCCGCGCCTCGGACAACACGATGTGGACGAATCAGCGGAGCGCCAGCGAGGACTGGGTCTGGACCGGTTACGGGCCGGTGCCGTTCGTCCCCGGATTCGGCCAGGAGGGCGCGGTGACGACGACGGACACCGACCTCGATGCGTTCCAGCTCGACGACGCCGGGAACCTGTGGCGCTTCCACCTGGCCGGCACCGTCGAGAGCTGGACGAACCTCAACGGGTGAGCAGCGTCAATGCCCGTTCGACGACCTGCGCGGTCGCGGCTGCGTCGTAGGACGGGAGGCTGGAGTCGGTGAACAGGTGCACGTTGCCGGGGTAGAGGAACAGCTCGCCGTCCGCGGCCTCCTTGACCAGGTCGCGGGCCGCGTCGAGGTCGCCCTCCCCGGCGAACGACGGGTCGTTGTCCATGCCGTGGACCTGCACCGGCACGGACGCCGGCCACGAGCCGAACTCGCCGGGCGGGACCGCGGCCTCCAGCAGCAGCGCGCCGCGGGCACCCGGCCGGGTCTGTGCCAGCATCTGTGCGCTCATCACGCCGAGCGAGATGCCGGCGTAGACCACGTCCTCGGGCAACGCGTCCGCGGCGGCACGGCCGCGCTCGACGACCCGGGAGAAGCCGATCTCCTGCGCGTGCGCCAGCCCTTCCTCAAGGGTGCCGAACGTACGGCCCTCGAACAGGTCGGGCGTGTGCACGGTGTGACCGGCTTGCTCGAAGCGGGCGGCCAGCGCCCGCACGCCGTCGGTCAGGCCCAGAACATGGTGGAACAGCACGATCTCAGTCATGCGGACCATCCTGCACGCTTTTCCCGACAACGCATGTCGGGATAGCGTTTCGCGTGCGCGCGTCCCGGATGATGTCACTCCTGCTGCACCTCCAGGTCCGCGGCCAGGCCACCGGCGCGGAACTGGCCCGGGTGCTGGAGGTCAGCGAGCGTACGGTGCAGCGCGACGCGGAGGCGCTGGTCGCGTCCGGCGTGCCGATCCGGTCCACGCGCGGCCCGGCCGGCGGCTACCGGCTGGACGGCGGCTACCGCACCCGGCTGACCGGGCTGGGGCTGGACGAGGCGGGTGCGCTCGCATTCCTCGGCCTGGCCGGGCCGGCCGCACAGCTCGGGCTCGGCGACCTGCTCGAAGGCGCCCGGATGAAGGTGTGGGCCGGGCTGACCGGCGAGGCCCGTCATCGTGCGATCGCGACCGCGGCCCGGTTCCACCTCGACCCGGTGCGGTTCTTCGGCCGGGCGGAGCCGGTGCCGTGCCTGTCCGCGGTGGCGGCCGCGGTCTGGTCCGACCGGCGCGCCCGGATCGTCTACACGGTCCGGTCCGGCGACACCGCGACCCGGGAGGTCGACCCGCTCGGGCTCGTGCTCGCGGCCGGCGTCTGGTATCTGGTCGCGCTCCGGGACGGCGCGCGGCGCACGTATCGGGTGTCCCGAATCCGGTCCGTGGAAGAGCTGCCCGCGTCGGTACGCCGGCCGACCGGCTTCGATCTCGCCGCGTGCTGGTCGGACGCGCGGTCAGAGCTGGAACGGGAGCGGACGGCGGTCGAGGTCACGCTGCGGATCGACGCGCACGCGCTCCCCCGCCTCCGCGAGACGCTCCCGGTCCACGGCCACGACCGGCTGCCCACGGTTCTCCCGGAATCGGACCCGCTCGAGGTGACGGTCCCGTTCGAGAGCACGGAGTGGGCGTTCACCGCGCTGCTCGGCCTCGGCGCCACCGTCGAGGTGCTCGGCCCGCCGAGCCTGCGGGACCGGATCGCCGCCGAACTCCACGCGGCGGCGGCCCGTTACCGCACATGATCAAGTGGGCCGGGTCCGCGCCGTCCCGCTGACGCGGGGTCTGCTCGGCCGCCCACTCTCCGGCAGGGAGGAGCGCCGGCGACGACCGGTGCCCGCCCCGAGCATGCGGGCCGCACCCCGCCGGAAGCGGGAACATGGTGTCGATCCGGCGATTGATCTCGCTTTCGACCGGCCGTCAGAACGTCCAGACCGCGCGCGTGCCCCCCACCGTCAGCGTCGACGCGCCGATCTGCTCCACGTGCCGCGCCGCCGGCCGGTTGAGCACGAACTCCACGCCGCGCAGGCCCGCGTCCGCCCGGGGCACCGCGTCGAAGCGCAGCGTGGTGCCGCCGCGGTTGACGACCGCGCCGCCGGGCAGCTCGCGCACCACGAAACCGCCGGCCCGCAGCAGCGGCAGCGTCGAGGCGAGATCACCGGCCGTGACGCCGAGGTGGACCTCGGTGATGTCCCGGGCCAGCCGGGTGCGGTAGTCGTCGGAGAGGTAGCGCTCGCGGCCCACGTCGCCCGGGAACGACGCCGGCTCCACGTTCGCGCGCGGGTCCGCGAGGTACTCCGGCCGGTACTCCATGCCCCAGGCGCCGAACGCGTCGTACGTCGTCGTGGTGAAGATCGCGTCGAACCACGGCACCGGCACGCCGTCGCCGAAGTCGCGGGTCTGCGTGAACTCGATCGGCGCGGTCAGCCGGCCCGCCACCGTGGCCAGGTCGCCGTCGCGCTCGGTGGAGACGCCGAGCCCGGCCGCGCCGAGCTGCCCGTCCTGGCCCGGCAGGTCGCCCTCGCCGAACAACTCGAGGTAGGTCTCCCGGCCGAGAAGGTAGCGGCCGGTCCAGGTCTGCCCCCCGGCACCGGTCGCGGTGCGGATCTGGAAGTTGGCGAACTCCCGAATGTAGGCCGAGTCCTCGATCGCGTCGGCCGTGGCCGCGTCGATCGTGCCCCAGGCGTGGTTGTAGAACAGCAGCTGGCGGCCGGTGGTGCCGGCGGCTGCCGTGGTCGCGGTGACGACCAGCGCCACCGCGACCACCATGAGCTTGCGCAACGTCCCCCGTAGCGTGGTCATGCCCCGATCCTAGGCCGATTCATTGATCGACATCAGAGGACCGAGCGGTACACCTCCATCGTCGCCTCCGCGATCGCCGGCCAGGAGAAGTGGTCGACCGCGCGCTGCCGGCCCGCCACGCCCATCCGCCGCGCCCGGTCCGGGTCGGCGATCAGCGAGTCGATCGCGGTGGCCAGGTCGCCGACGAACCGGTCCGGGTCGACCGGCGTGCCGCTGCCGTCGGTGACCTGCTCGATCGGCACCAGCACGCCGGTCACGCCGTCCTCGACGACCTCCGGGATGCCGCCGGTCGCGGTGGCGACCACCGCGGTCTCGCAGGCCATCGCCTCCAGGTTGACGATGCCCATCGGCTCGTAGATCGACGGGCAGACGAAGACCGTGGTGTGCGTGAGGACCTGGATGACCTCCGGCTTGGTGACCATCTCCGGGATCCAGACGACGTTGTCCCGGGTGGCGCGCAGCTCGTCGACGAGCGCGGACACCTCGGCCGCGATCTCCGGCGTGTCCGGCGCGCCGGCCAGGAAGACCAGCTGCGCGGCCGGATCCACCTGCCGGGCCGCGCGCAGCAGGTAGGGCAGGCCCTTCTGCCGGGTGATCCGGCCGACGAACGTGAGCGTCGGGACGCCGGTGGCGATGCCGAACCGCTCCAGCACGCCGGTCGCGGGGTCCGGCGCGTACTGCGCGGTGTCGATGCCGTTGTGCACCACCCGTACCCGCGCGGGGTCGATCGCCGGATAGGCGGACAGCACGTCGCGCCGCATGCCGTCGGAGACCGCGATGATCGCGTCGGCCGCCTCCAGCGCGGTGCGCTCCGCCCAGGAGGACAGCGCGTAACCGCCGCCGAGCTGCTCGGCCTTCCACGGGCGCAACGGCTCCAGGCTGTGCGTGGTCGCCACGTGCGGCACGCCGTGCAGGAGTTTGGCCAGGTGACCGGCCATATTCGCGTACCATGTGTGGCTGTGCACGAGATCTGTGCCGGCGACGCCGGCCGCGATCGCGAGGTCGACGCCCAGCACCTGGAGTGCCGAATTCGCGTCCTTCAGTTCGGAGATATCGGCATAAGCGGTTGCGGTGTCCCGGGGAGCGCCGAAGCAGTGCACCTGGACCGGCGTCAGCGCGCGCAGCGCCTCCGCGAGGTATTCCACGTGCACGCCGGCGCCGCCGTAGACGGCAGGCGGGAACTCCCGCGTGAGAAGGTCGATTCTAAACCTGTCTGTGCCCACCATCGCACCCTAATCAAAGATTCAGTTCTCGGCTGGCGGAGCGGCCCTGGCCTGGATAACGTCCTTTCATGACGCCCAAAGTTCTCGCCATCGTCCTGGCCGGAGGTGAGGGCAAGCGGCTCATGCCGCTCACCGCCGACCGTGCCAAACCCGGCGTCCCCTTCGGGGGCATCTACCGGCTGATCGACTTCGTCCTGTCGAACCTCGCCAACGCCGGTTTCCTCAAGATCGTCGTGCTGACCCAGTACAAGTCGCACTCGCTGGACCGGCACATCACCCAGACCTGGCGGATGTCCAACCTGCTGGGCAACTACGTCACGCCGGTGCCGGCGCAGCAGCGGCTGGGCCCCCGCTGGTTCGCCGGATCGGCCGACGCGATCTACCAGAGCCTGAACCTGATCAACGACGAGAACCCCGACTACGTCATCGTCTTCGGTGCGGACCACATCTACCGGATGGATCCGCAGCAGATGATGCAGGACCACATCGACTCCGGCGCGGACGTGACCGTGGCCGGCATCCGCCAGCCGCTGTCGATGGCGGACCAGTTCGGTGTGATCGAGGTCGACGAGAGCGGCCGGCGCATCTCCGCGTTCCGGGAGAAGCCCACGGACGCGATCGGCCTGCCGGACGCCCCCGACGAGATCTACGCGTCGATGGGCAACTACGTGTTCACCACGAAGGCGCTCTGCGAGGCCGTGACCGCGGACGGGATGGACCTGTCCAGCAAGCACGACATGGGCGGCAACATCATCCCGAGTTTCGTCGCGCGCGGCACCGCGAACGTCTACGACTTCCGCGACAACGTGATCCCCGGATCGACCGAGCGCGACCGTGCGTACTGGCGGGACGTGGGCACGCTCGACTCGTACTACGAGGCCAACATGGACCTCATCGCGATCCACCCGATCTTCAACCTGTACAACATGAAGTGGCCGATCCTGACCGACCACGCGCCCTACCCGCCGGCGAAGTTCGTGCACGGCTGGGAGGAACGCATCGGCCGTGCCGTCGGCTCGATGATCTCCCCCGGCGTCGTCGTCTCCGGCTCGATGGTCGAGAACTCGATCCTCTCCCCCGGCGTCCGCGTCCACTCCTGGGCCAACGTCAGCGGTTCGGTCCTGCTCGACGGCGTCGACGTCGGCCGGCACGCCGTGGTCCGCAACGCCATCATCGACAAGAACGTCCGCATCCCCGAGGGCGCCGAGATCGGCGTCGACATCGAACGCGACCGGCAGCGCTTCACGGTCTCCGACAACGGCATCGTGGTGATCGGCAAAAACCAGAGAATCGAGCGATAAACCACCATTCAGCGGTACGCGCCGGGCGCGTCCACCGCCCCGGGGCGCTTCGCGGTCCGGGCGCTGGACGGCCCGGCGTTCCCGTCCCAGCCCACATCCCTCCCGCACACCGCCGCCGGGCTGAACCGCCGGTCCCGCCAGCAAGCCCTCCCACCAGCGCCGAATCGAGTTCACCAGCATCGAGATCTACCGCATCGAGGGCCACCTGATCGCCGAGGAATGGGTAGCCCCCGACATCCCCACCCTGATGCGCCAGATCACCTGACACCGCCAACCCGAAACTGCGCGTCCACACAACACCCCCACGGCCACAGCCGCAACGAGCGCGACCGCAGCGACAGCCAGATCGACAGATGACTGGCCGTCACGCCGGCGGCATCGGCGTCATCGAGCCCGCGCTGGTCGCGGACCTATCCGAAGTGGCAGGCAGCCGCCAGAGCACGAAATTTCGGTATATTTTTACCAGGTGGCCGCGCTCCCGGACGTGGTCATCATGGACAGGGGCATCGGCCTTTCCCTGCCTGACCACTGGGACCGTGGCACGCCGACAGGCAAGGAAGCCAGTCAGGCCTACCGGGTACTCCACGCCCGAAATTTCGCCTTAAGTCGGGCACGCCAGTGCAAGTACCGACCCCCGCAACGCCTGAGTGATCAATCAGTGGAGCAAAAGATAGGTCAACTAGCGAAGTTGACCTATCTTTTGCTCCACTGATTGATCACTCAGGGCTGATCGGGCGTGGTGGCGCCTGCGGGCTGCGGGTGGGGGTCGGCATGGGGCACCCTGGTCGCGTGACACGATCGGAGACGCACCGACGGCTACCACCTGCTCCGTTCCGGCGCCGGGATGCCGTCGCTGCCGGCCTCGTCACGCCGGCACAGCTCAGCGGTCCCGCTTGGCAACGGCTCTACCAGGGCGTCTACGTGGATGCCGCCGTCTACCGGTCCGACGATCACCACATGTGGTGCGAAGCCGCGCTGCTGGCCGCGCCGCCCGCCTCCGCGATCGGCGCGCTGAGCGCAGCCTATCTATGGGGTGTCGATCTACTGCGATCCGGCAGCCCGGTCACTGTCGTCGTGCCGGCCAACCGTCGTCCACGCGAGCAGCCGAGGCTGTCGGTCGTGCGGGCGGAGCTGCCCCCGGGTCAGGTGGAGGTGCTCGGCGGAGTGCGGCTGACCACGCCCGATCGGACCGCTTTCGACCTGGGCCGGGGTCCGGATCGGGTCGCGGCGGTCGTCGCCGTCGATGCGATGCTGCATCGGCGGCTGGTCACCGTCGAGGGGGTGGCCGCCCTGGCGAGCCGCCACCCCGGCTGGCCCGGCGTCTCAAGGATGCGTGAGGTGCTGGCGATCGCGGAGCCGGGTTCGGCGTCACCGATGGAGACCCGGCTGCGGCTGATCATCGTGGACGGCGGGCTGCCGCGGCCGGTGGCGCAGCACGAGGTCCGGACGCCCGAGGGACGGTTCATCGGGCGTGTCGACCTCGCCTACCCGGAGCTGCGGATCGTGCTGGAGTACGAGGGTGATCACCACCGCGACCCGGCGACGTATCGGAATGACATCGCGCGGTTCAACCGCTTCCAGGCCGCCGGGTGGACGGCGCTGCGGTTCACGGCCGACGACGTCTTCAAACGACCACAGAAGATCGTCGCGGACGTACGGAGGGCCATGGTCAAGGCCACGGCCCTCCACGCCGGAACGCGAACGTCCTGACCGGGCCGGCGTACCCTATCCGCCGGCCCAGCGTTGGATCTCAGGACGCGGCCGTCAGGATCGCGGCGGTGAGCTTCGGGTCGCCGGCGGCGAGGCCGGCGCCGTCCTGCATGGTGCGGCCGCAGCCGGACAACTCGACGTAGGTGGCGGGACCGGACGTCACCGGCTGTAGCAGCGCGAACGAGTCGGACGCCTCGGCGCACGGCGCGGCCTTCGCGGCGGGCGGGAACACGGCCCGCAACGCCGACCACGCCTCCGCGGTCAGTACGGTGCCGGACCGCAGCGTGCCCGCCGGCTTGCCGCCGCCCAGCTGGGACTCCGGCACGTGGTAGAGGCACAGGCGCAGCTGCGCGGCCTCGGCCGGCGGCGCGGTGGCCGGCGCCGCCTCTGTGCCGAAGCCGGCCGACACCGCGATCATGTCCGCGTGCGTGTCCGCACACCCGGTCCGCGCGGACAGCGCCGACGTCGCCTCGCCGATCGGCGTCTGCGACACGGACGAGCCGCGCAACGCGGACAGCGCGGCCAGCACCTCACGTCGTGGTTTGCGGCAGTCGTCGTGCGGGACGCCGGGCCGCACCCAGCCGCCGTTCGCGTCGTGCAGCACGAACCACGGCAGCACGACCGCGTCGGCCGTGCACGCGGGCGCCGTGCCCGGCAGGTCCGGCAGCAGCAGCGCCGCCGCGAGCGCCGCCACCGCGGCCGGATCCTCCGTGCGCTTCTCCGCCATCACGATGTCCTGACCGCCGTCCGGCCGCGCCGCGAACTCCGCACCACACGTGGTGACCGCGACCGCCACGAAGTCCGCCGGCAGCCGCGCGCCGTCGCCCTGGTCCGAGCCGATCGGCGGGACCATGCGCGCCCCCTCGTCCGGCGGCGTCGCCTTCGGCACCGGCGCTCCCGCCGCCGCACACGACTCCCAGCCCGCCGCGACCGAGGCCACCGGCCCCGCTTCCGCGTCGCCACCGGGTCGTTCCCCCTGCGCCGCACACGCTCCGACCGACATCGCCGCCCCTACCACCACGGCCGCAATCCGCTGTCGCACAACGCCTCCCATCGCCGTTCACCCGCACGCTTCGACGGCCCGCCGCGGCCCGCGGTTCCCCGGCCCCCAACGCACACGCCCGCCGGCCGCCGACTGGAACCGCCGAGCCACCGCCACAACCGGCGGCGCGGGGGCAGCCAGCGGCACCGGACAACCAGCGCCCCCGGGCAACCGGCAGCTCCGGACAACCAGCGGCACCGGACAACCAGCGGGCACCGGACAACCAGCGGGCACCGGACAACCAGCGGGCACCGGACAACCAGCGGGCACCGCACGACCAGCGGGCACCGGACAACCAGCGGGCACCGCACGACCAGCGGGCACCGGCAGCCCCGGACAACCGGCGCCGGACGATCGGGGTTGGAGTAGCCGTGCGTCCGACGCCGGGTGGTGAGGGGTGGTGCCTATCGCAGGTGGCGGATGGTCAGGTGGGGGTCGGAGGCGATTTCGCGCTCGGTGAAGCGGTCGGTGACCCACTGCTTGTCGTTGTAGACGTGGGTCTGGTCGGTGTGGTGCGGGCTGGTGGGGTTGGCGGACTGGCCGTAGGTGAGGAGGGTGCGGGTGCGCGGGCCGGAGCGGGTGAGTTCGGTGGCCATGATGAAGCTGGAGCCGTGCTGGACGCCGGCGGCCGGCCGGGTGACGTCGGCGGTGATGACGTTGAAGCAGCCCTCGCGGCCGTCGCAGCCGTGAACGCCGATGCCCTCGTAGCGCTGGACGTCGGCGAGCGGGACGTCGGCCGGGAGACCGGCCGCGGTGAAGGCCTGGACGGCGTCGGCGAGCGCGGTGGTCACGCCCGGACGGGTCGCGTCGAAGTCACGCGGGGTGCGGACCGGGTCGGCCGGGTCGAACGGGACGGTCCACGGGCTGGTGCGCAGGCGCAGGATGAAGGCGCGCCAGAGTGCGGCGCCGCGGGCCTCGAGGTCGCCGCGGGTGTTCCAGCCGGCGAGTGCGGCGCAGGCGGCGGTCAGGTCGACGGTGCGGCCGTCCGTGGCGGTGGCGGACGGGGCGGGCGCGCCGGACCTGCACCAGGACAGCACCGACGGCAGGCCGCGCTCGGCGGTGAAGTTGCGGTTGTTCAGCTGCATGTCCTGCAGCTCGGCCAGCGTGAAGCCGGAGTCCGCGACGCCCTCGGAGATCATGTCGAGGCCCAGCCGCGTACGGTACGACCGCGGGGTCCCGGTGTCGCCGACGATGGCCGGGTAGTCGACGAGCGGCGCGGCCGGGTTGGCCAGCCACGGGCTGTCGTTCATGTTGCTGACGAAGTCGCGGCGGAACAGCGTGGGCAGGTTGCCGGCGCCGAACAGGCCGGGCACGGGCGCGTCCGCGTCGGTGCCCCAGGCGCAGTCGCCGCGCGAGCCGTCGAGCAGCGGGATGCCGTCGAGGTCGCCGAGCCCGCAGCGCTCCTCCTGCTCGTTCGTCACGTGCGGGACGGACTGCAGGTCGCCGTAGAACGCGGTGCCGGTCACGTCGGCCGCGGTCGTGTTCACCCAGGGTGAGGCGAGCAGCCGGGCCTGGACGTCGCGGAGCTGCCGCACGTCACGGGCCTTGGCCATGCCGAGCCACTGGTCGACCGTGCGCAGATTGGTCGCGTTCGCGCTGCGCAGCTGGAAGGCCTGGGTGGCGTCCCAGGGCAGCACGCCCGGAATAGACACGATCGGGCCGTCGGGCGTGCTCCACACCGACTGGGTGACGGAGGTGAGCGTGCCGTCGTCCTGTCGCACGGTCACCGTGACCGGGTCGTTGCGCAGCGCGTGGGTCTGGCCGTCCACGACGTAAGCCGTGGGGTTGCCGGGGGTGAGGGCGAGCCGGTGCAGCGTGAGGGTCACCGCGGTGGAGACGGTGTGCGACCAGGCGACCCGGTCGGTGTGGCCGATCGCCACGCCGGGGAGGCCGGGCAGCGAGACGCCGGAGACGTTCAGCTCGCCGGGGATGGTCAGGTGGATCTGGTGGAAGCGGCGGTCGCCCTGCCACGGGAAGTGCGGGTTGGCCAGCAGCATGCCGGTGCGGCCGGTGGTGGCGTCCGCACCGAGGCCGACCGCGTTGCTGCCGATGCCGCCCCCGAACAGGTCGGGCAGCCCGGTCGGGGCGGTGCGGGACGCGACGGCCGGGGTGCCGGGCGGCTGCGCGGCCGCGACCAGGTCGGTGACCCCTTCGGCACCGCCCATGTCCGAGATCTGCAGCACGCGACGCCACACGTCCAGCTCGGTGATCGGCCGGACCCAGTCGGCGCCCTTGCAGATCGACTCGGGCAGGTTGTCCACGCCGACCGAGGACAGGTATCGGTTGTAACCCTCGGCGTAGCCACGTGCCAGGTCGCGCGCGTCACGGGACGGAGCGCCGGGGCCGGCGAGCGCGCGCTCGACGACGCGGTTCTGGTTGAGCCAGCGGTGGTAGAGGTCGGCCTCGAGGTTTCCGCCGGCCGGCCCGAACCACCGGGACTTCTCGCCGTCGAGCGCGACGATCTGCGGCGCGAGCAGGCACAGGTTGTCCTCCGCGAAGGCGAAGCCCGCGCCGACGCCGGCCGCGCGGTAATTCGGCGCGAGCACGTGCGGGACGCCGAACTCGGTGCGCCGCAGTGTCGCGCCGCCCGGTGCCGCGGAGGCCGGAACCGCGGTCATCACCAGCGCCGCCGTGGTGACGACCGCCGCCACCGACCGTATTACCTGTCTCATGTGCCCGAACATCGGAACCCCACCCCCTGGCCGACCATCGGCCGCGATCCATCATGCCAGCGGGGGCTGAACGTCTCATCGATATCCACAGGCCCGAAAGTTATCCACAAGCGAGCGAACGCGCGGCGCCGCGAGGAGTAACTTCGCTGACAGTTGTCGATGGATGGTATAGACGTAGGCCGGGCCCGCGTGCCGTGCGGGAACACGCGGGCCCGGCGGGATCACCCGACCGGGGCGGTCGTCGGGTGAAGCCAGCAGGCGACCGTGCGGTTCCCCGCACCGTCGGCGGCGGGCGGCGGCCCGAGCGGTGGCACATGCGTGCCGCACGGTTCGAACGCCTTGGGACAGCGCGGGTGGAAGGAGCAGCCACGCGGCATGGCACGCAGGTCCGGCGGCGATCCCGGGATGCCGCTGAGTTCACGCTTCGCACCACGAAGAGCAGGAAAGGAGTTCAAGAGCCCATGGCTGTACGGATGCAGCGAGTCGCGATAGAGCGCGGCCGCCGGCGCCTCCTCCACGATCCGCCCGCCGTACATGATGGCGATCCGGTCGGAGAACTCCACCAGCAGCGACAGGTCGTGCGTGATGAACAGGACCGAGAAGCCGAGCCGTTCGCGCAGCTGGACGATCTGCCGGAGGATCTGCCGCTGCATCACCACGTCCAGCGCGGTGGTCGGCTCATCCATGATCACGACCTGCGGTTCCAGCGCCAGCGCCATCGCGATCATGACGCGTTGACGCATGCCGCCCGAGAGCTGGTGCGGGTAGGCCTCGAGCCGGTCCGCCGCGATCCCGACCAGGCCGAGCAGTTCACGGGCGCGGGCGACCTGCGCGGGCCGGGACATGCCGGGCGTGTGCGCGCGGATCACGTCGGTGAGCTGCGCCGAGATCTTGTGGACCGGGTTGAGCGAGTTCATCGCGCCCTGGAACACGATGGACGTCTCCGCCCAGCGGAACGCGCGCAGCTGCCTCGGGGTGAGCGCGAGCACGTCGAACGGCTCGCCGTCGCGCGGATGGTAGACGACCTGGCCGCCCGCGATCACGCCGGGTGGTGGCAGCAGCCGGGTCGCGCCGTAGGCGAGTGTGGACTTGCCGCTGCCGCTCTCCCCCGCCAGCCCGAGCACCTCGCCGCGGTGCAGCGTCAGGTGCACCTCGCGCACCGCGTGCACGGCGTCGTCGCCGAGACCGTAGTCCACGTTGAGGTTCCGGATCTCCAGCACCGGCTCCCGCCGGCGCGGTTGATCACGCCCGGCCGCCGGCACCACGCTGACGCTGTTCACCGACTCGATCATGCCGACTCCCTGTTTCCGAGCGACTTCCCAGTGGCCGTTCCCGCGGACGCGGCCGGCCCGGCCGTTCCCGAGGATCCCGCGGCTCCCGCCGGTGCGGCGGATTCCCCCGAATCGGCTGATCCCGCCGCCTCAGCCGGTCCCACGGAATCGGCAGCGGACACCGAATCCACAGTCGCGCCGACACCGGCCCGCACCGAAGAACCATCAGACGCCACAGAACCGGCAGACGCCACAGAACCGGCAGACGCCACAGAACCGGCAGACGCCACAGAACCGGCAGACGCCACAGAACCAGCAGGCCCCGCACTGGCAGGCGTTGCAGAACCAGCAGGCCCCGCACTAGCAGGCGTTGCAGAACCGGCCGACGCAGCAGAACCGGCGGAGGCAGCAGAACCGGCGGAGGCAGCAGAACCGGCGGAGGCAGCAGAACCGGCGGAGGCCGCGGGGAAATGGCGTTTCAGCGGTACGGCCGGGGCGTGCGGTGACACCGGTGTCTCGCCGAGCGGTGTGGTGCGCAGGACCGGGGTGAAGCCGACGCGCATGCGTACCGTGGCGCCGGAGGCTGTTTTGATCTTGGTTTTGCCGGCCGAGCGGAGGCGTGGGCTGACGAACTCGTCGATGCCGAAGTTGACCAGCGAGAGCGCGGTGCCCAGGATCGCGATGGCGAGGCCGGCCGGGACGAACCACCACCAGGCGCCGGAGGCGAGCGCTTGCTGACCCTGCGCCCAGAACAGGATGGTGCCCCAGTTCCACTCGGAGACCGTGGTGATGCCGATGAACGCGAGCGTGATCTCGGACATGACCGCGAAGATGACCGTGCCGACGAAGCCGGACGCGATGATCGCGGTGAGGTTCGGCAGGATCTCGAAGAAGATGACCCGCCAGGTCGACTCGCCGGTGGCGCGCGCGGCCTCCACGTAGTCGCGGCGGCGCAGCGAGAGCGTCTGGGCGCGCAGGACACGGGCGTTCCAGGCCCACGAGGTCAGTCCGATGACCAGCGCGATCATCAGGTCGGTGCTGCGCTCCAGCAGCGACGTGATGATGATGATCAGGGGCAGCGCCGGGATGACCAGGAAGACGTTGGACAGCGCGGAGAGCGAGTCGTCCGCGGTGCCACCGAGGTAGCCCGCGGTCACGCCGACCACGACGGACAGCACGGTGGCGAGCGCGCCGGCCAGGAAGCCGACGAAGACGACGCCGCGCGTGCCGACCAGGATCTGGCTGAACACGTCCTGCCCGAGGTGGGTGGTGCCGAACCAGTGCGCGCCGGACGGCGGTTGCAGCAGGTCGGAGGAGCGCGCGGACGCGTCGTAGGGCGCGATCCACGGCCCGACGATCGCCAGCAGCACGAAGAAGCCGACGATGGCGACGCCGGTGGCGGCCTTGCCGTTCGCGATGAACCGGAATCGCTGGCGCCTGACCGGCAGCGCGGCCGGCGTGACCTCCACGGCAGACGGGGTGCTCATGCGTCAGCCCTCCCTTCGGGTACGCGGGTCGAGCGCGAGGTAGGCCAGGTCGGCCAGCAGGTTCGCGGCGAGGACGGACAGTGTGATCACCAGGAACACGCCCTGCATCAGTGGATAGTCCTTCGCGCCGACCGCCTGGAAGAGCTGGAAACCCAGGCCGGGGTACGAGAAGACGATCTCGACGAGCAGCGTGCCGCCGACGATGAAGCCGAGCGAGAGCGCGAAGCCGGAGACGTTCGGCAGCAGCGCGTTGCGGGCCGCGTAGGCGAGCGCGACCCGGCGTTCCGGCAGGCCCTTCGCGTGCGCCACGGTGATGTAGTCCTCGGCCGCGACCGTGACCATCATGTTCCGCATCGACAGGATCCAGCCGGAGACCGACGAGATCAGGATGGTGAACGCGGGCAGGATGCTGTGCTGCAGCGCGCTGCCGATGAACCACTGGTCCCACGCGGGTATGAGCCCGGGCTCATACCCGCCGGACGACGGGAAGAAGCTGCCCGGCCCGGCGAGCAACGTGATCGCGATCAGGCCGAGCCAGAAGTACGGGATGGAGGAGAGGAACGTGGTGGCGGGCAGCAGTCCGTCGACCCAGGAGCCGCGCCGCCAGCCGGCCAGCACACCGAGCAGCGTGCCGATCGCGAAGCTGATGATCGTGGTGATACCGACCAGGATCACGGTCCAGCCGATGCTCTCGCCGATCACCTGGGAGACCGGCGCGGGGAAGAACGTGAACGACAGGCCGAGGTCGCCGCGGAACAGCTGCCCCCAGTAGTCGACGTACTGTCCCCAGAGCGATTTCTGCTCGTCCAGGCCGAACAGGATGTAGAGCGACTGGATCGAGTCCGCGTTCAGCTGCCCCTGGTAACGGGAGATCATCGAGCGGACCGGGTCGCCCGGGATCATCCGCGGGATGAAGAAGTTGAGCGTGATCGCGGCCCACGCGGTGAAGAGGTAGAACGCGATGCGCTGCAGGATGTGCTTCATGCCGTCACCGCCGGACGAGACGGGGCGGGGCGGGGCGCCGCGACCGTGGCCGGGTCGTACAGCCAGCACGCCGCCCAGTGCCCGTCCGCGTCGCCCACGGGCAGCCGGGGCGGCAGCTCGGTCGTGCACCGGGCCATCGCGGCCGGGCAGCGCGGGTGGAAGCGGCAGCCGGACGGCGGCGCGATCAGGCTCGGCGGCTCGCCGCCGGCCCGATCCTCCGGAGTGTGCGCGACGGCCTCGTGCGCGGAGCCCTGGATCGTGTCCGGGTCCGGCGCCGACGCGATCAGCAGCCGGGTGTACGGATGAGCCGGCCGCTGCGTGACGGTCTCGCTGTCGCCGCCCTCGACCATCCGGCCCGCGTACATGACCAGCGTCTCGTCCGCGAAGTAGCGGGCCGACGCGATGTCGTGCGTGATGTAGAGGATCGCCAGGTGCAGGCGTTCCTTGAGGTCCCGCAGCAGGTTCAGCACGCCGAGCCGGATCGACACGTCCAGCATCGACACCGGCTCGTCCGCGAGCAGCACCTCCGGGTTCGCGCCGAGCGCGCGGGCGATCGCGACACGCTGCCGCTGCCCGCCGGAGAGTTCGTGCGGGAACTTGTCCAGGTAGCGTTCCGGCGGCGTGAGGTGGACCCGGTTCAGCAGCGCGTGCAGCGCGTCCTCCAGTTCCGCCGTGGTGCGCCCGCCGTTGCCGTGGATGCGCAGCGACCGGGTCAGGTGGTACCGGATCGTGTGCACCGGGTTCAGCGACGCGAACGGGTCCTGGAAGATCATCTGGACCTTCCGGGCGTAGGCGCGGAACGCCCGCCCGCCGCGCACGGTGGTGACCGCGCCGTGCAGCACGATGTCGCCGGACGTGCGCGGGTAGAGCTGGGACAGCAGCCGGGCCACGGTCGATTTGCCGGACCCGGACTCGCCGACGAGCGCGGTCACCCGGCCGCGGCGCAGCGTGAGTGTCACGTCGTCCACCGCGTGCACCACGCGTGCCCTGCGGGCGAGCAGGTCGGCGAGGCCGCGTCGGACCGGGAAGTGTTTGGTCAGTCCTTGGGCCGACAGCACCGCTGCCGCCGCATTGTCGTCACTCGGCGCCATGCCGGGCTCCTCGAGAAACATGTGGTGCGGTCCTCCCCGGGTGGCGGTGGCACACCCGGGGAGGACCTGCGGGATGGGGCTGGCCGTCAGGCCCGCTTCAGGGGCGGTGGCCGGGAATCAGGAGTTGGCGGGCTTGAGGTGCAGGATGACGTCGACCGCGTTGGGCTGCGTGGGCTGGGCCGGGGCGTAGGGGTCCTCGGCGGACGGCCAGCCGATCCAGTTCTTGATGTTGTAGGCGCCGCCCGCGTTGTCCGCGCCGACCGGGATCATCGGCGCCTGCTCGACGAAGATCTTCTGGAGACTGTTCATCGCCGTGGTCCGGGCCGCGTCGTCGGTGGCGTTCGCGTACGCCTCCAGCGCCGCCGTGGCGTCCTTGTTGTCGAACCGGCCGAAGTTACCGTTCTGCGCGGCCTCACCGACCGGCTTGAGCAGCTTGCCGTCCATCACGGTCTGGTACATGTCGTACGGGGTCGCGCCGCCGTTGGTCCAGCGGAACGTGGCCTCGAACGTGCCCTCCTCCACCGACTTCTGCCAGGCGTCCTGGGTGGCCTTGTCCAGCGTGGCCTCGATGCCGATCTGGGCCAGGTTGTCCTTCACGATCTCCAGGCTGGTGATGTAGTCGGACCACGGTGCCGGGTCGGTCAGCTTGATCTTGACCGGCTTGCCCGACTTGTCCTTCAGCGTGGTGCCGTCCAGCTTGTAGCCCGCGCCGGTGAGCAGCGCCTTCGCGCCCTCCACGTCGACCTTGTGCGTCTGGCCCTTGTACTCCGGCGCGATGTAGGACTCGCCGGCCGGCGTCGGGATGCCGGTGACCGAGGTGACCTCCGGGTGGAAGTAGCCGGCCGAGGCCTGCACGAAGATGTCGTTGCGGTTGATCACCATGCCCATGGCGCGGCGCAGCACCGCGTCGTCGAACGGCGCGACCGTGGTGTTGATGTAGAGGCCGTGCACGCCGATGACCGGCGCCGGGAACATCTTGTTGTTCTTCGGGTCCTTCGAGATGAAGACCGTCTCGTAGTTCGGGATGAAGACGAAGCTCCACTCCGACTCGCCGTTGGCCAGCGCGGTGGTCTGCGCGTTGTTGTCGTTGTACGACGTGTAGCGCAGCTCCTTGACCTGCGGCAGCGTCTGCCAGTAGCCCTCGGTGCGCACGGACAGCGTGGTGGTCTGCGGCGTGAACGTCTTCAGCGTGTACGGCCCGGTGCCGACCGGGTTCTTGATGGTGTCCGTGGCCGGGTCCGCGATCTGCGACCACAGGTGCTTCGGCACGATCGCGATGTCCCGCAGGATCCGGGCTTCGTTGACGAACTGCGGGCGCTCGAACACGATCGAGGCCTGGTCACCGGTCGCGGTCGCGGAGACGATCGGCAGCGCGAACCGGTTGATCGCGGGCGTCTTACCGATCAGGTCGTAGGTGAACGCGATGTCCTCGGCCGAGAACGCGGTGCCGTCCGACCACTTCGCGCCCTCACGCGCGGTGACGGTCAGCGTCTTCAGGTCCGCGCTCCAGCTGTACTCCTGGGCGAGCCACGGCTTCGGCTTGTCCGACGGGCGGATCACGTTCGCCAGCGCCAGCGGCTCGTAGATCTGCCAGCGGTAACCGAGGATCGACGCGGACGACGACTCCAGGAACGGGTTGTGGTTCTCGGTCTGCGGGCCGTTCGGCATGCCGACGTTGAGCACGGTCGCGGCGTCGCCGTTCGCGCTGTTCGCGTTCGGGCTCTCGCCGCAGGCCGCGAGCGCGGTGGCGGCCAGCACGCCGGCGAGCGCCATGGCGACGCTTCTTCTGGTGGGACTCATTCGGTGCGGCTCCCTGTCTGATGAGGTGTGACGCCCGGTGCCGGGGCGTGCGGTATCGCGCCACGACGACGTACCGCCGCGGCTGATCTTTTGGTGATTTATCGGCCGGTGGTGGACTCGCGAGTGACGAAGGTGGTCGGGATGGTCACGGGGTTCGCGGGCAGCGGTTCGCCCGCGAAGTGCGCCAGCAGCAGGCGGGCGGCGGCGTCGCCCATCTCCCGCAGCGGCTGGTGCACGGTGCTCAGCGGCGGCTGTGCGTTCGCGGCGAGCGGCAGATCATCGAAACCGACGACCGCCACATCACCGGGTACGGTCCGGCCGGACTCGATGACGGCCTGCATCGCGCCGGTGGCGGACAGATCGTTGTGCGCGAACACGGCGTCGAACCCGGTGCCGGCGCTGCGCAGCACGGCCTCCCGGCCGCACCCGTAGGAGAAGTCGCCCTCGAAGATCAGTGCCGGGTCGATGGTCAGCCCGGCCTCCGCGTAGGCGTCGGCGAATCCGGCCACCCGCTCCTGCGTGCAGCCGAACTTGACCTTTCCGGTGATCACGAGCGGCCGATGGCGGCCGAGCGCGATCAGGTGCTCACCGGCCGAGCGGGCGCCGCGCCGGTTGGTGGTGCCGACGGACGGGAACCTCGGCCGGCGTGCGGCCCGGTCGTCGATGAGCACGACCGGCAGCCCGCCCTCGTAGAGCTCCGCGATGTAACCGGTCTGGCCGTCCGGCTCGACGACCAGCAGGCCGTCGAACGCGCGGGCGGAGACCTGCTGCGCGAACTGGCGCATCGAGTCCTCGCCGCGGTTGACCGTGAACAGCAGCAGGCCGTAACCCGCCGCCTCCATCGCGTCGACCGCACCCTGGAGCACCTCGCCCATCCAGGGCCAGGTCAGCGACGGCACGAGCATGCCGACGATCCTGGTCCGGCCGCGGGCCAGGCCGACCGCGCGGGCGCTGGGCACGTAACCGAGGTCGGCGATCACCCGCCGCACCCGGTCCGCGGTCTGCGCGTCGAGGTCGTCCTTGCCGTTGAGCACCCGGGAGACGGTGGTCTTGCTGACGCCCGCCGCCGCGGCCACGTCCGCGATGGTGATCGTCAATCCACTCACCTCCCAGCTGTGTCGGCACGGTTAACGACACGTTCGGAACCGGTTGCGGAAGCGGTTCCGTGGGGGGAGTCAACCGGAGTGACCTGGGCCACGTCAATAACGGCAGGGTAACGAACCACGGCTAACTTCAAGGCTTGTAGAAAGTCTGAGAGAACGCTCTCTCGGAATTGGGACGTTCCGCCACGCATCGCCCGCGGTCACTGACCGTCGCGATCGAAACGTTATGATTTGGATCTGGCCGAATGCTCCGCTTGACTGGCGACCGTGAGAGCACTTGTGGTGGGTCTCGGCGTCTCCGGAATGGCCGCGGCGATCGCCCTGTCCGGGGCCGGCTGGACGCCGGTGATCGTGGAGCGCGCGTCCGCGCGGCGCACCGGCGGATACTTCGTCGGCCTGTTCCCCGCGGGCAAGAAGGCCGCGTCACAGCTGGGCGTCCTCGACCGCATGCACCTGCGCACGCCCGCCGACCACCGCACCTGGGCGGTCGACGCCGGCGGCGAGCGGAGGCGCAGCATAGGCTTCCTCGACCAGCCCGGCCAGCCCGAGGGCACCATGCGCGGCGACGTGGAGGCCGCGCTCTGGGACGGTCTCTCCCCGGACATCGAGATCCGGTTCGGCACCGGGCCGCGCGCGCTCCGGCAGACCGCGGACGCGGCCTACGTCGACCTCGGCGCCGGCGACGAGCGCTTCGATCTGGTGATCGGCGCGGACGGGCTGCGCTCCACCGTGCGCCGGCTCGCGTTCGGACCGGACGAGCGGTTCCTCCGGCCGGCCCGCTCGATGATCTGCACGTTCTCGCTGGACGCGCCGGTGCCCGGCTACTCCGGCTCGGACCAGCTCGCCCTGGTCGAGCCGGGCCGCGCGCTGTGGGTCTTCCCCTACCGGGACCGGCCGCCGACCGCGCTCTTCGCCTACCGGGCCGCCGACGTCGACGTCGAGCTTCGCAAGGACCCGGCCGAGGCGCTGGCCGCACGCTACGCCGACATGGGCGAGCCGGTGCCGTGGGTGCTGGACCGGCTGGCGCACGCGCCCGAGCGGCTCTTCGACTCCGTGCGCCAGGTCCGCATGCCGCGCTGGCACCGCGGCCGCGTGCTGCTGCTCGGCGACGCCGCCTGGTGCCTCACGCTCTACTCCGGCATGGGCGCCAGCACCGGCATGATGGGCGCGGCCGCGCTCGGCGACGCGCTCACCTCCGGCCTGCCGCTGCCCCGCGCACTGGGCGCGTGGGAACGCACGATGCGCCCGACGATCCGGGCGCACCAGTTGATCGCGCACGTCAAGGGCGAGGGCTTCGTGCCTTCCAACCCCTTCAACCACGGGGTACGCCGACTCGTGGTCGGCCAGGCCGCCAAGCTGCTGATCCGCGAACCGCGTCCGGCTATCGGCCTGTCCTGATCAGGGACCCTGGCCCCGGGCAGGGTGAGCGGAACGGGCGGTCCGGGAAGTACGTCGCCCAGTCCGCCGCGAGCAGTGCCGGGTCGGTGCGGGCGCAGATCCGGGCGGCGGTCCGCTCGACGTCCAGGTCCCACAGCACGGTGGTCCGGTCCTCGCCGCCGGTGGCGAGCGTGCGGCCGTCCGGCGTGAACGCGAGCGCGTCGACCGGCTTGCCGTGACCGGTGAGGAGCGGGCCCCAGACCAGCGTGCCCATGCCGAAGCGCTGGGTGACCGGCAGCAGCTCGCGCTCGATGCCGCGGTTGAGGATCGAGTAGGCCGGCTGTTCGGTGTGGAAGCGGGCCAGGCCGCGGCGCTCCGCCACCCACTGGGCCTCGACGATGCCGGAGACCGGCGTGTGCGAGGCGCCGATCGCGCGCACCTTGCCGTCCCTCCGGCAGGTGCCCGGCGAGCCCGAGGACCCACCGCTCGTGCACGCCGCGGACATGCGGTAGCCCGGCGTCCGTTCTGTCCCGGGTCCGCGGGCAGGACGGGCGGACCGGGTCTGCTTCAGCGGCGCCGGCGCGGGACCGGTCGGCGCGCGGCGGCCGGCCGCACGGTGGTGGCCGGGGTGCCCGGGCGGGCGCCGCCGTCGGCGATCAGGCGGGCGACCGGGAGCGTGGCCGCGCCCATCGCGACCGCGTCCGGGCCGAGCTGGCACAGCTCGATGCTGACCTGCTCAAACGGGCGACGCAGCGCGTGCCGGGCGGTCGCCTCGCGGATCTGCGGCAGCAGCGCCTGGCCGAGCGCGAGCCCGGCCCAGCCGCCGAGCACGATGCGCTCCGGGTTGAACAGGTTGACCAGCGTGGCCAGGCCGGCGCCGAGATAGCCGGCGGTGTCCGCGAGCACCTGCGCGCCGGCCTTCGTGCCGGACGCGGCGAGCACGGCCGCGAGCGCGGACTCCTCGTCCGCGCCGGGCGCGGACCGGTGCCGGTTGGCGGCCCGGTAGCGGTCGAGCACGGACTCGGCGCCGACGTACGCCTCGAGGCAGCCGTGCGCGCCGCAGCGGCACGGCCGCCCGCCGTACACGATCGGTGTGTGTCCCCACTCCCCGGCGCTGGAGTGTGCGCCGCGGTAGGACGCGCCGTCCGCGATGACCGCGGCGCCGACGCCGGAGCCGACCAGCGCGACCACGGCGTGCCGGGCGCCGCGGCCCGCGCCGAACCACATCTCGGCCTGGCCGAGCGTCTTGGCGCCGTTGTCGACCAGCACCGGGATGTCGGTGACCCCGCGGAGCATCGCGCCGAGCGGCACGCCGTCCCAGCCGAGCGTCTGCGCGTGCACGACCGCGCCGGAACCGGCCGGGTCGGAATCGACCACGCCGGAGACCGCGACGCCGAAGCCGAGCACGGTGGCCGGGTCGACGCCGGCCTGGGTGATGACCGAGGTGAGGCCGTCGTGCAGGCAGGTGAGCACGTCCTCCGGCGCGGGGCGCGTCACCAGGATCGGGAACTCGGCCTTGGCCAGCGGCGTCATCGCGAGGTCGAACAACTCCACCTGGACGCGGGTCTCGCCGACGTCCGCGCCGATGACGTGGCCGAAGCCGGGCGCGACGCGCAGCAGGATGCGCGGGCGGCCGCCGTCGGAGTCGACCGAGCCGGCCTCCTCGACCAGGCCCTCCGCGACCATCTCGCCGATCAGGTTGCTGACGCTGGCCTGGCTGAGCGCGGTGGTCTGGGCCAGCTCGTGCCGGGAGACCGGGCCGCTGCGGTAGAGGTTGCTCAGCAGCACGGAGCGGTTCGCGCGGCGGACGTCGCGCACCGTCGTCCGTTTCGGATCCATGGCCGGGGCATCTCTTTCGTCGTGAGGGGGCGCGTCCAGCATGCCGCATGCGCGCCGAGTAAAGCATGAACCAAGCCGTGAAGGCTCTTGAGTCTGCCCGCACTCCTGGTTTAATGACGTCGTAAATTAAGTGTTGAAAGATCATCATCGGAGGAGCCTCAGTGCGCGAGTTCGCCGCCCTTCCCCCGGCCTTCGTCTGGGGAGCCGCAACGTCGGCCTACCAGATCGAGGGGGCCGTGTCCGCCGACGGCCGCAAGCCGTCGATCTGGGACACGTTCTGCCGCGTGCCCGGCGCGATCGACAACGGCGACACCGGCGACGTCGCCGCGGACCACTACCACCGCGTCCCGGAGGACGTCGCGCTGATGAAGCGCCTCGGGCTGGGCGCCTACCGCTTCTCGATCGCCTGGCCGCGCGTGATGCCGGACGGTCGCGGGCAGGTCAACGCGGCCGGCCTCGACTTCTACGACCGGCTCGTCGACCAGCTGCTCGCGGCCGGCGTAACGCCGTTCGCCACGCTCTACCACTGGGACCTGCCGCAGGCGCTGCAGGACCTCGGCGGCTGGCCCGCGCGGGACACCGCGTACGCGTTCGCCGACTACGCCGCCGTGGTCGCGGCCCGGCTCGGGGACCGGGTCACCGACTGGATGACCATGAACGAGCCGCTGTGCAGCGCGTGGATCGGGCACCTCGACGGGAAGATGGCGCCCGGCGAGACGTCGCTGGCCCGCGCGATCCCGGCCAGCCACCACCTGCTGCTGGCGCACGGGCTCGGGATGGCCGCGGTCCGGGCCAACGCGGCCACGAAGCCCGAGGTCGGCATCGTGCTCAACCTCAGCCCGATCGAGCCGGCCAGCGACCGCCCGGAGGACGTGGCCGCGGCGCACCGCGCGGACGGGCACACGAACCGCTGGTGGCTCGACCCGGTCTTCGGACGCGGCTACCCGGCCGACATGATCTCCACCTACGGGATCGCGCCACCGGTCGAGGACGGCGACCTCGAGGCGATCGCGGCGCCGACCGAGTTCTTCGGGCTCAACTACTACTTCCGGCAGCTGATCGCGGACGCGCCGGAGGCGCCGGCGCCGCACGGCCGCCAGGTGCCGGTGGAGGGCGCGCTGGAGACCGCGATGGGCTGGGAGGTCTACGCGGACGGCCTGGAGCAGCTGCTGCTGCGCGTCACGAACGAGTACGGCGTGCCGAAGATCTACGTGACCGAGAACGGTTCGGCCTGGGCGGACACGCCGGGCGCGGACGGCACGTTCGAGGACAAGCAGCGCACCGCCTACCTCGAGGACCACCTGGCCGCGTGCGCGTCCGCGGTCGCCCAGGGCGCGCCGCTGGCCGGCTACTTCGCCTGGTCGCTGCTGGACAACTTCGAGTGGGCGTACGGCTACGACAAGCGGTTCGGCCTGGTCCACGTCGACTACGACACCCAGGTCCGGACGATCAAGAACAGCGGCCACCGGTACGCGGAGATCATCCGCAACCACCGGGCCGAGGTGACCGCGCCGGTCGCCTGACGGTGGTGGAGCGGGTCCCCGGCGCGCCGGGGACCCGCTCACCAGGTCTGCCCGCCCGCGGCGCCCAGGTCGAGGATGTCCGCGGGCTCCGCCGGTGACCGCGCGGCCCCGGCAGGTCAGCCACCGGAACCGGCACGGACGTGCGGCGGCGGTTGGCGAGGACGCGGCGGGCCACGCCGCACAGCCAGGTCAGGAGCGTGTCCGGTCACCGGCTATGCTCACCGGCCGTGAAGAACGACTCCGCGCTCGCGACCACCCACTCCCCTCTGCCGGGGCTCGGCGGCAACGGGCCCGGCGCCCGGCTGACGTTCTACTGGGGGCCGATGGACTGCGGCAAGTCGACGCTGGCGTTGCAGATGCACCACAACCACGGCCGCCAGGGCCGGCGCGGCCTGGTGCTCACCCGCAACGACCGCTCGCTCGGCCCGAAGGTGACCACGCGCATCGGTCTCGCGCAGGACGCGATCGAGGTGACCGACGACCTGAACCTGTGGGACCTCGCGTACGGCAAGGTCGACTACCTGATCTGCGACGAGGCCTGCTTCTACACGGTCGACCACGTCGAGCAGCTCGCCGACCTGGTCGACCGGGCCGGCGTGGACGTGTTCGCGTTCGGCCTGGCCAGCGACTTCCGGTCGCGGCTGTTCCCGGCGTCGCAGCGGCTGTTCGAGCTGGCCGACGAGGTGCACCGGCTCCAGGTCGAGGTGCTCTGCTGGTGCGGGCGCCGCGGCCACCTCAACGCCCGCATCGTCGACGGCCAGATCGCCCGCGCCGGCGAACAGGTCGTGATCGGCGACACCGCATCACACGCTGAGGTTCGCTACCAGGTCCTCTGCCGCCGCCACCACCGCAGCGGCACGCTCGACTGACCTGCCGCAGCGGCACGCTCGGCCGACCCACCAGCGGCACGCTCGACCGACCCACCGCAGCGGCACGCTCGACTGACCCGCCGCAGCGGCACGCTCGACCGACCCACCGCAGCGGCACGCTCGACCGGCCCACAGTCGCATTGCGCGCGGATGGCCGGAAAACGAACGTCGCCGGCCGCCCTGTGATAGGCGCCTCGGCCGGAAGCCTCAACCCCGGCGGCACGCGGCCGATACGGCTGAGGTGCCGGACGGCACGCCGTTGCTCCGGGCGCGGGGCGGCCGAGCCCGATCTCCCGCCTCGCGCCCGGTTCGTCCCCCCGCTCAGCTCGCCGTCACGCGCTCTGGCCGGCGTAGACGTCCCACAGCGTGCCCGCGAAGAGACGGCCGAACGCGGCCAGCGCGGCGGCCCGCCGGGGGCCCGTCACCCGTACCGTGGTCAGCTGCTCCAGAAACGCGGCCCGGCCGATGCTGATCTCGCCCTCGTCGATCGGCTCGCCGTCCGGCAGGCCCACGATCCGCGCGTGCAGCGTGGTCGTGTCCGGCCACAGGTCGAGCCCGGGATCGTCGCGCACGTCCTTGTGCCCGATCAGGCACAGCGTGCCGAACGGGAGCCGGTAGCGCATGTGCCGCGTGACGCCGCCCTCGTCCGGGAACAGCCGGAACGTGCCGCCGGTGATGGCGTGCCGGCCGAGCAGCGGGTGGTCGATCGTGCCGGTGGCGCGTGCCTCGTGATCCGGATCCGCGACGAACCGGAACACGTCGTCGACCTCGATCGTGAGCCGGACGGTGCAGAAACCGGTCATCTCCTCCGTGAACGACAGCCGCGTCGGCGGCGCGAAGACGAACGCCGGCCGGCGCGGCGGCGTGCACAGCGCGCGGTCGGCGAGCCGGTCCGCGTGCGCCGCGATGGTCAGCGCCGGATTCGGGCCGACCGGGCCGGGCAGCGCGGCGCCGTCCGCGACATAGAGGCCCGGCAGACCGAAGACCTCGCCGTACGCGTCGGTGACGCCCCGCTCCGGCCGGTCGGCCATCGGCGCGCCGCCGAGCGGGTGCACCGTGACGACCTGCTGCATCGCGCCGAGCGGGTTGCCCTGGAACTCGCCGCCGAGCACGGTCGCGACCGCGCGCATGGTGGCCCGCACCTCCTCGAAGTAGCGCCGGGACGTCTGCGTGGTCCAGTCCGCGGCGAGCCGGCCGCGGCGCACGCTCAGCCGGCCGTCCGGGATGTCCCGGCCCATCCCGAGCAGCGGCAGCGACGACTCGGACAGCTCGACGTCGCCGAACAGGGCAGCCAGCTCCGCGGCGATCGCGGTCCGGCCTCCGCCGGTGAGCCGGTTCTGCGCGCGGGACAGCGCGAACAGCAGTGCGCGCCGGCTCAGGCCGTGCCACTGCGTCGCCTCGACCAGCCAGTCCAGGAATCCGGGGTAGCCCGCGTCCTCCACGTAGTGGCCGCGCCCGGTGCCGCCGTCGGCCTCGTCCGGCACCCGGATCGCGCTGGTGATCACCGGGCCGTGCGAGCCGCGCAGCGGGCGAGGGCGGCCGTCCGGCGTGACCGCGCGCAGGACGAAGCCGAGCAGGTCGCCGTTGCCGCTGAACCGGGTGCCGAGCGTGGGGCTGATCCCGGGCAGCCGGTCGCGGTCGCGCAGCAGCAGCCAGGACGTGCCGAGCGTGCCGGCGGCGAGCACCAGCCGGTCACAGGTGATCACGTGCACCGGCAGGCGGTCCGGCGGCGAGTCGTCGTGGATCACGTACCGCACCTCGTAGCCGCCGTGGTCACGGGCCGCGATGGTGCGCACCTCATGGCGTACCCGCAGATCCGCTCCTTGATCTTTCGCCGCGGACAGGTAGGTGTGGTCGAGCGAGTTCTTCGCGCCGTCGTTGCAGCCGATGTCGCATTCACCGCACAAACGGCAGGTCAGCCGCGGTACGCCGTGCAGGTTGCCGTAGGCCGGATCCTCGATCGCCAGGCCCGGGCCGGGCACGCCGCCGGGCCGGGACGCGAAGCTGACCGCCAGCGGCGGCAGGCGCAGATCGAGCCCGAGCCGGTCGGCCGCCTCCGCCATCGCCCGCGTCTTCGCGGTCCGGTCGAAAGGCTTCCGATCCAGCGGGTACGGCACCGGGCCGATCATCCGCTCCACCCGGTCGTAGTGCGGGTCCAGGTCGGCGCGGGTCAGCGGCCAGTCCTCGACGCCGCCGCCGGGCAGCGCCTGATCGCGGACGAACCAGGCCTCGTCCTTGCGCAGCAGCACGTTCGCGTAGATCAGCGAACCGCCGCCGAGCCCGCTGGACACGATCGCGTCGATGCCGGTGAACGACCAGACGTCGAACAGCCCGTGCAGGCCCGCGCCCGGATCCCACAGGTTGCGGGCCATCTCGGCCGGCGTGCGCGGGAACTCGCCCGGCGCATACGCCCTCCCCCGCTCCAGCAGCACGGTGCCGAGGCCGGCCTCGGCGAACCGGTAGGCGGCCACGGATCCCCCGAAACCGGACCCGACCACGACGACGTCCACATGCTCGTGCGCGCTCGGCATCACAACCCCCGTAATGAGTGCCGATCGACTGATGTGCATGCATCGTTGCACGGCGTCGCTACCCTGCGAACGGGATTACGGGGGATTCACCATGTCACGTGTCGTACAGTTCCGTGCCGACGACGGCACACCGTTGAAACTGACCAATGTCCGCGGCGACCGGGAGCCGACGCTCGGCCCGGTGCTGCTCGCGCACGGCGCCGGCGTGCGCAGCACCATCTTCCACCAGCTCTGCGGTCCGCTGACCGAGGCCGGCTGGGACGTGTGGCTGCTCGACTGGCGCGCCAGCATCGACCTGCCGCCGCGCTCGTGGACGCTTTCCGAGGCCGCACTCTTCGACCACCCGGCCGCCGTGCGCACGGTGCTGGCCGAGACCGGCGCGGACCGGCTCGCCGCGGTCGTCCACTGCCAGGGCTCGGTCACGTTCATGATGGCGCTCGCCGCGGGCCTGCTCCCGGAGGTGGACACCGTGGTCAGCAACGCGGTGTCGCTGCACCCGGTGGTGCCGGCCTGGTCCCGGGTCAAGTTGCGAGCCGGCGTGCCGCTGATGTCCCGGCTGCTCACCCACCTCGACCCGTCCTGGGGCCGGCGCCCGCCGCCGGAACTCACACCCCGGGTGATCACCGCGCTGGTGCGCGCGCTGCACCACGAATGCGACAACACGGTGTGCAAGCTGGTCAGCTGCACGTACGGCAGCGGCTTTCCGGCGCTGTGGCGGCATGAGAATCTGACGCCGGAGATGCACGACGACTTCATCCCGCACGAGTTCGGCCCGGTCCCGATCAGCTTCTTCCGCCAGATGGGCGCGTCCGTCCGCGCGGGCCGGCTGATCTCGAACCTGGACGGCCTGCCCCGCGACCACGCGGCTGGGCCGCCGCGCACGGACGCACGGATCACGCTGCTGGCCGGCGCCCACAACCGCTGCTTCCTGCCGGACAGCCAGCGCCGCACGCATGCGTTCCTCGACCGCCACGCCCCCGGCCGCCACACGCTGCACATCCTCCCCGACTACGGCCACCTCGACGTGTTCCTCGGCCGCGACGTGCACCGCGAGGTGTTCCCGCTGATCCTGGCGGGCCTGCGCCGCCAGGACGCCCCGGCCGCCATCGACGGAGTCCGGTGACGCCAGGCCGGCTACGCACACCGGTGGTTTCCGCTTCCGGCGCGGGGCGACCCGCCTATGAGGCACCGGAACGAAACGAGGGCACCCGCATCTCATACGCGACATTCCCTGCTACCCGCGCAACGATCCGGCGGCCATCGTGACCGGCAGGCCATCGTGACCGGCAGGCATCGTGACCGGCAGGCCATCGTGACCGGAGACGCCGAAGGGGAGCGCGGCGATGAGGCACCGCGTACCGAACCGCCAAAGGATCATCGACAGACACGTAAAGAAAAAGGCTTATTCAGCAGCCAATCTGAAGAGATGAGGCCCGATCGCGCAAGTGTTCGAGGGTTATTGAGCGCATCGTTCGCCAAACGCACTGACCTGCGTCAACGCGGTACGAGCTCGCCGCGCTGAATGGCCTCATCGCTTCCCCGGACGTTGGCTGCATCCGAGAAGATCGAAAGCAACCTCGCGACCCGGAGGTCATGACGGCTCACCCCGCACCTCGCCTTCCGCCTGCTTCTGGCGCAAAGATCGATCCCGCATCGCGGAAGATCGATCCCGATGGCCGGCCAATCTTCCACATGACGGGACATCGCCACCGGCATGTGGAAACACCGGGCGCACTGCCGGCACGACGCCCGAAATATCGCCTTAAAGACACCCGGCCGTCGCCCTCGAATCTGACTAGTGATACATGGCGTACCGTATGAGGGCCTCATACGGTGCGCCATGTATCACTAGTCGTTTTGCATGATCGGGAAGCGCTGTTGACCCTCCGGCACCGGGTGAGGGACGCTCCCCACCCGGGACGCTCCGGCCTTTCCGCACCCGAGCCAGGAGCGCTCTCGAACTGGACGCTACTGACCTTTCAGCGTCAGGATCAACGCGCCGAGGATCACGGGAAAGCCGCCGGGCGGGTGACCTCGGCCCCGGAGGGTCAGCAACGGGGGCGGATGCCGTCGAGAGCCATCTGGAGGACCCGGTCGCGCTGGGCGTTCTCGACGAAGTTGGCGCCGCTGACGCCGTTGATCAGGAAGAGGACGTCGTCGAAGGTGACGTCGCTGCGGGCGGCGCCGGCGGCCTGGGCGCGCGCGAGCAGGGGGCGGCCGGCCGCGTGGATGATGTCGCGGCCGGTGACGAACATGGCCTCGCGGTGGGCGATCGCGTCGTAGACCGCGCGTTTGGTGGCCGCGTAGCCGACGAAGTGGCGCAGCCAGGTCTCCAGCGCGTCCCACGGGTCGCGGTCGGCCAGCTCGTCGGCGAGGCGGGCCATGGCGGACACGTCGTCGAGGTAGGTGGTCTCGAACAGGTGCTGGCGGGTCGGGAAGTTGCGGTAGAGCGTGGCGATGTTGACGCCGGCGCGACGCGCGATGCCCTCGAGGGAGGCGCCGGCGCCATCGGTGGCGAAGGCCTCGCGGGCCGCGGCGAGCAGCGCGTCGAAGTTGCGGCGGGCATCGGCGCGCTGCGGGCGGCTCACCACGGAGCGCGAATCCGAAGTCACCCCTGCACTTTAGCAACGCACGCCGCAGGATCAGATCGCCGGCCTGGGCGGCACGCTCACACGCCACAAGATCAGACCGGCAACCGACCGGCACACCGCGCGCCGCAGGACAGGGCAGGCCGGCCAGCACGCTCACACGCCGCAAGATCAGACCGACAACCCGGCCGACACGCTCACACGCCACACGATCAGACCGGCAACCGACCGGCCCACCGCGCGCCGCAGGACAGGGCAGGCCGGCCAGCACGCTTACACGCCGCAAGATCAGACCGGCAACCCGGCCGGGGTGCTCGCACGCCCGGGGGTCAGGCGGGTGGGCCGGCCAGCAGGGTTGCGCGCAGGATCTGGTCGCGGACCGGCAGCGCGTGGCGGACGCGGGTCATCCGGGAGGCCAGGCCGGCCATCCGGGCCAGCCGTTGGGTGGTGGGGCGGCGCTCCCGGTCGTACCCGCGCAGGGCTTCTTCGATCGTGGTTCGTGACCGCACGTGACCGGCCAGCGTAACCGCGTCGATGATCGCCTCGCAGGCGCCGCGGCCCAGGTCGGGGGTCATCGCGTGCGCGGCGTCGCCGATCAGCGCGACGTGCCCGCGGATGAACGACGGCAGCGCGGGCGTCACGTGCACCTCGTGCCGCAGCACCTCGCACCCCTCCAAGGCGTCCAGCACGGTACGGACCGGGGGCGCCCAGCCGGCGAACATCTCGCGCAGGCGGGCGATGTCGTCACCGTGGGTGAACCGCCCGGCGGCGGACGCGAACCAGTTGGTCCGGCCGCCCTCGTGCGGCGTCACGCCGAACTTCACACCCCGGCCCCACACCTCGGCGAACGCGTCCGTGGGCCGCCCGGACAGCGTGCCGCGCCACGCGGTGGTGCCGGAGAAGCGAGCGCGGTGGGCCGGGCCGAACAGCCGCTCCCGGGTGCGGCTGAACACGCCGTCGGCGGCGACGACCAGGTCCGCGTCCACCTCGTCCGTCACCGGGTCGCCGGCCCGCAGGCTCGCGCCCGCATCGGCGGCGGCCCGGTGCAGGATGCCCAGGAGCGCGGGCCGGGACAGCAGGAACACGTGATCGCCGGTGCGGCGGTGCAGCCTGTCCAGGTCGATCGCGGCGATGCGGGACCCGTCCGGCCGGAGGAACGCGCCGGAGCGCTGCCGCACCCCGGCCCGGCGCACCTGGTCGCCGACGCCGATCGCGTCCAGTGCGCGCAGCGCGGCCGGCCAGATGCCGAGCGCGGTGCCGGTGGCGGGCAGCGCCGGGTCCCGCTCGCGCACGGTCACCCGCAGGCCCGCGCGCCGCAGCGCGATCGCGGCGGTCAGCCCGCCGATGCCCCCGCCGGCTATCACCACGTCTGTCGCCATGCCACGGACACTACAACAGACGTTGTCATTTAACAACACGTGTTGTGGTCCGTTAGAGTGTCGGCGTGCCGACCCGTCAGGAACAGCTGCTCGACGCCGCCATCGACGTCCTCGGCACCCAGGGGACGCGCGCGCTGACGCACCGCGCGGTGGACGCGGCCGCCGCATTGCCGGCCGGGTCCGCCGCCAACTACTTCAAGACCCGGGACGCGCTGGTCGGCGCGGTCGCCGCGCGATTCGCCGAGCGGGACCGCGCCGCCTGGGAGGCGATCGCCGGCTTCGTCCGGCCCACGGACGCGGACGCGCTGGCCGCGGCACTGACCGCGTACGTGCGGCGTGCGCTCGGCCCGGAGCGCGCGGTGACGACCGCCCGGTACGCGCTGTTCGTCGAGGCCGCGCTTCGCCCGGAGCTGCGGGAACCGCTGGCCGTGTCCGCGCGCGAGCTGCGCACCTGGGCCGCCGGCTGGCTGCGCGCGATCGGCTCGGCCGACCCGGAGCGGGAGTGCGCCGCGATCATGGACTTCCTGGACGGCCTGATCCTGCACCAGCTGACCTTCCCGGGGCCGCCGGACGAGCTGGTGGCCTCGGTCTCGCGCGCCGTCCGCGCGCTGAGCACGGTCTCGTGAGCCGGCGTCCAAGCATCCCCCGCCGCACGCCGGCGAGACGCCGGGCATCGGGGTCGAGCTGGACGAGGACCTGGCGGCAAATCGTTTCACCCTGATCACCTTGCGCCTTGGCCGGGGCGCGGTATCGTTGGGCGAAACGTTTCGCTCTAAGGGAGGCCGGGTGACGACCTACAAGGACATTCAGCGGCTGACCGGGCTGTCGCTCGCGACCATCTCGAAGCACTTCAACGGGCGGACGGTGCTGGCGGAGAACCGGCGCGCGATCGAGGAGGCCGCGGAGCAGCTCGGGTTCCGGCCCAACGACATGGCGCGGAACCTGCGAACCGGCCGGTCCCGCACGGTCGGCGTGCTGCTGCCCGCGCTCACCAACGCCTTCCACCTGACGATCGTCGCGGGCGTGGAGTCCGCGCTGCGCGAAGCCGGACTCAGCCTGCTCGTGGCCACCAGCCCGGGCCCCGGCGACGACGCGGTCGGCCTGCTGCGCGGCCGCATGATCGAGGGCATCATCACGGTGCCGCCGCCGCACGACGCCGCCGCGCTCACCGAGACCGCGCGGGAGATCCCGGTGGTCACGGTCGACTGGGACGTGGAGGGTCTGACCGCCGACCGGGTGGTCCTGGACAACCGCGGCGCCGGTGCGGCCGCGGCGCGCCTGCTGCTCGACCACGGGCACCGGCGCGTCGGCGCGATCTGCGGCGACCCGGCCGTCTCCACGCTGCGCGACCGGGCCGCCGGATTCCGGGACGAGGTGCGCGACGCCGGCGCAGAGCCGCTGGTGCCCTCCGGGGCGTACACGGTGGTGGGCGGCACCGACGCGATGCGCCGCCTGCTGGCCGTGCGACCCCGGCCGACCGCGGTCTTCTGCGCCAGCCACGACCTCACGCTGGGCGCACTGATCGCGCTGAACGACTCCGGGCTGCGGCTCGGGCGCGACCTGTCGCTGGTCGGCTTCGACAGCCGGGAGCTCGCACTGGCCACGCTGCCCCGGCTGACGCTGTTCGAGCAGCCCACCCACGAGATCGCGGCCCGCGCGGCGGAACGGCTGCTGGCCCGGCTCGCGAACCCGGAGCCGGACCTCGAGCCGGTGACGGTCACGGTCGACCCGGTCTTCGTTCCCGGCGCGTCCGTCGTCCGCCTGGACGACGACACCCACGGGCGCGGCACCGCCGGCGATCGCGGCGCGAACGATCGCGGCGCCGCAGGTCACCGTGCCACCACCGGTGACCACGATGCCACCGGTGACCACGATGCCGCCGGCGGTCGCGGAGCCGCCAGGGATCACGGTGCAAGCGACCACGGCAGCGCCGGTGACCACGGCAGCGCCGCTGACGGCGATGGAGATGACCGCCATGTCTGAGACGACCGCAACGCCGATGTGGTCCGCCCGTCCGGTGCCCGGTCGGCGCGGCGTTCCGGCCGCGCTCGCCGCGCTCGCGCTCGGTGCGTTCGGCATCGGCATCGCCGAGATGACCGTGACCGGCCTGCTCGGCCGCGTCGCCGGTGACCTGCACGCGAGCACCGCCGCGGTCGGCAGCGCGATCTCGCTGTACGCGCTCGGCGTCGTCATCGGCGCGCCGCTGATCACGATCGCCGGTGCCCGGGTGCCGCGGCACCGGCTGCTGCTGCTCACGCTGGTGCTGTTCATCGCCGGGAACACCGCGGCGTTGCTCGCGCCGACCCTGCTGCTGTTCAGCGCGGCGCGATTCGTCGCGGGCCTGCCGCACGGCGCCTACCTGGCGCTCGCGGCCGCCACTGCGGCGTCACTCGTCGCCCGGGAGCGCCGGGGCCGGGCGACCGCCATGGTCGGC
Organism: Catenuloplanes nepalensis; assembly: GCF_030811575.1. GTDB lineage: Bacteria > Actinomycetota > Actinomycetes > Mycobacteriales > Micromonosporaceae > Catenuloplanes > Catenuloplanes nepalensis. The sequence goes on from NZ_JAUSRA010000001.1 coordinate 3,666,396, forward strand.
ATCGGGCAGACGATCGCGAGCATCCTCGGCGTACCCCTGGCGATCTTCCTCGGTCAGGCGGTCAGCTGGCGGGCCGCGCTGGCGCTCGCGGTGCTGGTCTTCGTGGCCGCGTTCGCCGCGGTCCTGACGTTCGTCCCGCACGAGTCCGACGCCCCGGTGACCGGCGCGCCCGCCGCCGGCGCCGCGTCTGTCACCAGCCCCACCGGCAGGCGCGGCGCCGGCACCGGAACGCTCGCCCCCGGCGCCGCGCCCTCCCCCGGCGGCACCGGAACGCTGGTCGCCGGCGCCACACCACACGCCGGGATGCGGGCGATCCAGCAGGCACTGCGCTCCCCCGGCCTGTGGGCCGGATTCGCGGTCGCGGCCAGCGCGTTCGCCGGCCTCTACTGCGTGCTCAGCTTCATCGCGCCGATCACCACCGACGTGGCCGGGCTGTCCGCGGGCGCGACCCCGATCGTGATGATGCTCTACGGCGCCGGCATGACCGTGGGCGCGATCGCCGGCGGCCGGGCCGCGGACTGGGACGTGTCCCGGGCCGTGCCGCTGGGTGGTGTCGCCGCCTGCCTGGTGCTCGCCGGTTTCGCGGCCGTGATGAGCGCGCCGTGGGCTCCGTTCGCCGGTGCGTTCGCGATCGGCCTGGTGCAGCTGATCATGTTCCCGTCGCTGCAGCTGCGCCTGATGGACGCGGCACCGCACGCGCCCGCGGTCGCGGCCGCGCTCAACCAGTCCGCGGTCAACCTGGCCAACGTCATCGGCACCTCGGCCGGCGGCGCCCTGCTCGCGGCGGGCCTGGGATACCCCGTCAACGGGTACGCGGGCGCGCTCCTCGCCGCGGCCGGCGCGGGCCTCGCGGTGCTGCTGCGCCCGCGCGCGACCGCGCGGCGGACGAGCTGACCGGGAGGGTCACGGCGGGTCCGGCTGGAACTGGAACTGCACGCGGACCGAACCGTCCAGCGGCACCACCAGCGTCGAGTTGCTCGGTGACCAGATCTCCGGCACCAGGAACAGCCGGTCACCGCCGACGATGAGCAGGCGCAGGCGGCGGTAGCGGTACCGGAACGTCTGGCCCTCCTCGGCCGGCAGCGCGGTCTCCTGCACGGTCGGGTCGCGCAGGTGCAGCCGCTCCTTGGTGTCCAGGATGACCCGGGGCAGGTCGCCGAGGTTGCGGGCCTGGTTCATGGCCAGGCCGCGCCCGGAGAACTGCGCGACCGTGGCCGTGGCCCAGAACACGCTCGCCGCGACCAGCACGTAGATCAGCACGGACGCGGCCCGCCGCGCGATCGTGCGCGCCTCGGGCGCGGACAGCCTCCGCAGGTATCCGGTGTATCCGGTCAGCCCGCCGCCCGCGGCCAGCAGCAGCGGCGTGACCAGCGGGTAGTAGGACCACCGGCCGGCCACCGGATAGCCGGCCAGCAGCAGCGTGCCGGCGGCGAGCACCACCAGCCCGGCGGCGGACGCGGCCGTGACCGCCCGGGACCCGGCGGTGCCGATCCGGTCCCGGATCGCGGCGTGGCCGATCAGCAGGCCGGCGCCGAGCAGCGTGAGCACGATCAGCGGGACGAGCAGCGGCTGCGGGCTGCGCATCACGTAGTGCTGGGTGTCCAGCCCGACCGCGTCCACGTCGACGCCGAAGTAGTCGTACTGCGCGCGGGCGGAGACGTATCCGAAGTAGAACAGCAGCGCGCTCAGCACGCTGACCGGCGCGATCACGCCGGCCCAGGTGCCGATCCACTCCGGCATCCGACTCCGGTCGTCGCCGTCGCCCGGCATCACCTCACTCCGTGCCCTCGCTCGTCTCCGTCGTGCCGGGGGTCTCGCTGAGGGTCTCGCCGGGGGTCTCGATCGGCTCGGCCGCGCTGATCTCGATCGGCTGGCGGGTCAGCCGGGACCGGAAGTCGTCGCAGGCCTGTTTCGGCGCGTCGCACCGCACCTGCCCGTACACCGCGATCGCGCCCTCGCTCGGTCCTTGGCGCACCGCCTGCTGGCACCGGTCTCCGTCGTCGGTGAACGTGAAGCCCACGCACGGCGGCCCGTCACAGGACGCGGTGGCCAGCGCGGCGCCGGTCACGTCGACGCGGGTCACCTGGAACGCGATGCCGACGCCCAGGTTGGCGCCGTCCTGGCCGCCGAGCCAGGCGACGCCCTGGCAGACGACGCCGTCACCGACCGGGTTCTCGCCGTCGTCGCCGACCGGCGCACCGGCCGTGTCGATGTAGGGACGTCCGCCGCCACCGGGCGCCGGCGCCTCGGGACCGGTGCCCTCGGGCGCCGGCGCTCCGGTCCCGGTCTCCTCCGGGGCCGGCGTCGCCGACGGTTCCATCGTCACGTCGGGCGCGGCGCCGGGTGGGTCGGTGTCGCTACCGCAGGAGACGGCCAGAGCCGGCAGGAGAACGAGCAGCACGACGCCGCGGATCAATCGAGTCCTCATGATGCCTCCGGTAGGCGAGGCGTGATTACTCGCAGTACAGACCCGCCCCTCGCTCACCGTCCCACTTCTGACGGATACCGGTCACCCTCCGTGATCAGGTTCGACGCCGCCTTCGATATCCGCGCGCTACCGGTGGATCGGCACCTCGAGGTCGCCCAGTGGCCGGCCGGAGCCGCCCCAGGTGGCCGCGATGATCTCGGCCGCGATCGAGACCGCGGTCTCCTCCGGCGTGCGCGCGCCGAGATCGAGACCGATCGGGGAGGACAGCCGGGCCAGTTCCGCGTCGGACAGGCCCGCGTCGCGCAGGCGTGCCGCCCGGTCGTCGTGGGTGGCGCGGCTGCCCATGGCGCCGATGTAGCGGGCCGGCGAGCGCAGTGCCGCGACCAGCAGCGGAACGTCGAACTTCGGGTCGTGGGTGAGCACGCAGAGCACGGTGCGCGCGTCGATCGTGGTGGACGCCAGGTAGTCGTGCGGCCACCGCACCACGATCTCGTCCGCGTCCGGGAAGCGCCGCCGCGTGGTGAAGACCGGCCGGGCGTCGCAGACCGTCACGTGGTAGCCGAGGAACTTCCCGATCCTCGCCACCGCGGCCGCGAAGTCGACCGCACCGAAGACGATCATGCGCGGTGGCGGCGCGAACGACTGCACGAACACGCGCCGGCCCTGTGCCCCGAGCGCGACCACCCCGGTGGCACCGGCCGCCAGCATTCCCGCGGCCTGATCCGCCACCACCCGATCAAAACCATCAAGATCAGCTTCAGCGGGTACGTGGATGCGCCGTCCCAGCCCCTCCCCGCGCTCCAGCATGGACGCGGTCGCGACGGCGCGCCCCTGGCACACCGCGGAGAGCACGTGGTCCGGCAGGCCGGTGTCCGGCTGGACCAGCACCTCGATGGTGCCGCCGCAGGTCAGCCCGACCGCGAACGCGTCGTCGTCCGCGACGCCGTAGGTCGCGAGGACCGGCGAACCGTTCTCCAGCACCGTGCGGGCGAGCTCGTAGACCGCGGCCTCGACGCAGCCGCCGGAGACGCTGCCGATCACCTCGCCGGTCTCGGCGACGGCCATCGCGGCGCCGGGCGGGCGGGGCGCGGACCGCCACGTCGACACCACGGTCGCGATCGCGAACCGCAGGCCGGCGGCCCGCCACTCCGCCAGCCCGGCGGCGATGTCCCTCACAGCAGCTTGTCCAGCGTGATCGGCAGGTCGCGGACGCGGCGCCCGGTCGCGTTGAAGACCGCGTTCGCGACCGCGGCCGCGACGCCGCTGGTGCCGAGCTCGCCGAGGCCGCGCGCGCCGAGCGGCGAGTGCGGGTCGGGGATGCCGGTCCAGATCACGTCGATGTCCGGTACGTCCAGGTGCGCCGGAATGTGGTAATCGGCCAGCGACGCGTTCATGATCCGGCCGGTGCGCTCGTCGAACAGCGTCTCCTCGGTCAGCGCCACGCCCAACCCCATGATCATGCCGCCGCGCAGCTGGCTGGCCGCGGTCTTCGGGTTCAGCACGGTGCCGCAGTCGAACGAGCCGAGCAGCCGGTCGACGCGCACCTCGCCGGTGACCTCGCTGACCCGCACCTCGCAGAAGATCGCGGACGAGCTGTGCATCGTGTACTTGAGAAACTCCAGCGGCGGCGCCCCGGTGCCGGTCACGGTCACCTCGTCGCGGCCGGCCCGCGCCAGGATCGCCCGGTAGGTGTCGTGCCGCGCGGCATCCGCTCCGACGCCCTCGTCGACGAGCCGCACCGCGGACGGGCGCAGACCGGCGATCGGGCTGTCCGCGCCGGCGAGCTTGAGCAACTCGTCGCGCAGCCTGTCCGCGGCGGACATGACCGCGCCCATGATCGTGGCGGTCTGCGCGGACCCGCCCGCCATCGGGCTCGCGGCCAGCGTGGAGTCGCCGAGCGTGAACGTGATCCGGTCCAGCGGCAGGCCGAGCCGGTCCGCCGCGTGCTGGGACTGCACCGTCGACGTACCCATCCCCATGTCCTGCGCGGAGCACGAGATCGCGACCGAGCCGTCCCGGCGCAGCGTGAGGCGGACCTTCGCGCCGGGCATCCGCGCGTAGGGGAAGCCGCCGGACGCGCAACCCATGCCGACCAGCCACTCGCCGTCGCGCCGCTCGCCCGGTTTCGTGGTCCGCTCGTCCCACCCGAACCGCGCGGCACCGTCGACGAACGCCTGGTGCAGCGCATGCTGGGAGAACGGCGCGCCGGAGATCGGGTGCCGGTCCGGCAGGTTGCGCAGGCGCAGCTCGACCGGGTCCGCGTCCATCTCGTGCGCCAGCTCGTCGATCGCGCTCTCCACCGCGAACGTGCCGATCGTCTCGCCCGGCGTCCGCATGAACGTGTTCGGCACGATGTCCAGGTCCAGATGCCGGTGCAGCAGTTCGAAACCGTCCGCGCGGTACGCCGTGCGCGTCCCCATGGTGAACTGCTCCGGGCACGCGCCGTAGACCGGCATGACGGTGTATCCGGTGTGGACGATCGCGGTGAACCGGCCGTCCGCGTCCGCGCCGACCGCCACCCGCTGCTCCGACGGGCTCCGGCCGCCGATGATCCGGTAGACGCCCTCCCGGCTCAGCCGCAACCGCACCGGCCGCCCGGCCACCCGCGCCGCCGCGACCGCGATGATCTGGTGGTCCCACAGTCCCTTACCGCCGAACCCGCCGCCGACGAACGGCGACACCACCCGCACCTGCTCATTCTTCACGCCGAAGATCGTGGCGAGCGCCGCCGCCTCCGCCATGACCCCCTGCGTGGTGTCGTGCACCAGCAGCGAGTCGCCGTCCCAGGCCGCGGTCACGCCGTGCAGCTCGATCGCGTTGTGGTTGTGGCCCGGCGTCCGGTAGACGTTGTCCACGCGGTGTGCCGCGGTGCTCAGCCGCCGCTCGGCGCCACCGATCGACACGTGGTTCTTCTCGATCAGAATCGATGCGGGGGTACGCGCGGTCGCCTTCGCGTCCTCGAAGCGCGTCGCGGCCGGCCGCACATCGTAGCCGATCTCGACCAGCGACGCCGCGTGGTCCGCCTGCTCCTGCGTCTCCGCGAGCACGGCCGCGACGACCTGCCCGTTGTAACGCACCTCCGGATCCTGCATGATCGGCAGCCCGCTGCTGCCGGGCGCGAACAGGTTGGCACCGCCGGGCATCGGCACGATCCGCAGCCGCGGCATGGTGCGATAGGTCAGCACCAGGACCACGCCGGGTGCGGCCTCGGCCGCGCGCGTGTCCAGCCGGCTGATCCGGCCGCGGGTGATCGTGCTGTGCACGAGCGCGGCGCTGAGCTGGCCGTCCAGCACGGTCTCGGTCACGAACGGCGCCCGGCCGGTGACCTTCAGCGGGCCGTCCAGCCGGGACGTCGGCCGCCCGACCTCGGTCTGCCGCGCGATCAGCGGGTCCGGGATCCCGCCGCCGGGCAGCATGCGGTCCGGCATCCAGCCCAGCACCCGCCGGGCCGACCCGATCACGGCGTTCTGCACTCTGCTCATGCCGTCTCCTCCGCTGTGCTGCCCCGAGGACAGCCGACACATTCGCTCGTACGCTCGCTCATGCGATCTCTCCACGAAGCTCGGCGAGGACCGCGGACACGGTCCGGCGTACCAGCTCGACCTTGAAGGCGTTGCCGGGCAGCGGCGTGGCGTGCGCCAGCTCCGCGTCGATCGCGGCCGCGATCGCCTCGTCCGTGGGACGGGCGCCGCGCAGCGCGTCCTCGGCCAGATGCGCGCGCCACGGGCGCGGTGCCACGCCGCCGAGCGCGATCCGCACGTCGTGCACGGTCCCGTCCCGGATCTCCACCGCGGCCGCCACCGACACCAGCGCGAACGCGTAACTGGCCCGGTCGCGGACCTTGCGGTAGGCCGACGTGGCCGCGAACGGCGACGGCGGCAGCGCGATCGACATGATCACCTCGTCCGGCGACAGCACGGTCTCGGAGTCCGGCCGGTCGCCCGGCAGGCGGTAGAACTCCCGGATCGGGATCGTCCGGTCGCCGTTCGCGCCGGTCACAAAGATCCGCGCGTCCAGCGCCGCGAGCGCCACGGCCATGTCCGACGGGTGCGACGCGATGCACTCCGGCGATGCGCCGAAGATCGAGTGGTACCGGTTGAAACCGCCGATCGCGTCGCATCCGCTGCCCGGCTCGCGCTTGTTGCAGCGGGAGCCGGCCGCGTCCGCGAAGTACGCGCAGCGAGTGCGCTGCATCAGGTTCCCGCCGGCCGTGGCCATGTTCCGGATCTGCGCGGACGCGCCGGCCAGGATCGCCCGGGACAGCATCGGGAAATCGCGCCGGACCAGCGGATGCGCCGCGATCGCGCTGTTCCGGGCGGCCGCGCCGATCACCAGTCCGCCGTCCGCCGTCGGGGTCACCGTGTCCGGCAGCAGCCCGGTCACGTCCAGCAGCCCGGCCGGGGACTCCACGCCCTTGCGCATCAGGTCGACCAGGTTGGTGCCGCCGCCCAGCAGCCGCCAGCCGTCCGAGCCGGCCGCCGCGACCGCGTCCGCGATGGACGAGGGCCTGCGATACGTCACGGGGTTCACGCCGCCTCCTGCTTTTCGCTCTCCGCGACGTGCATGATCGCGTCGATGATGCCGTTGTGCGCGCCGCACCGGCACAGGTTTCCGCTCATCCGCTCACGCACCTCGACCCGGGACAGCGCCACGTGCTCCGCACCGAGATCCGGCGTGACGTAGCTCGGCGCGCCGGAGCGCACCTCGTCGAGCATGGCCGCGGCCGCGCAGATCTGGCCCGGCGTGCAGTAGCCGCACTGCAGGCCGTCGCGCTCCACGAACGCGTCCTGCAACGGGTGCGACTCCAGGCCCTCGATCGTGGTGACCGACCGCCCGGCCGCCTGCGCCGCCAGCGTCAGGCAGGAGAGCACCCGGTCGCCGTCGACCAGCACCGTGCACGCGCCGCACGCACCCTGGTTGCAGCCGACCTTGGTGCCGGTCAGGTGTAGCTGGTCACGTAGTAGATCGAGAAGGGAGACACGCGCGTCTTCCGGCGCCGCCACGTCCGTACCGTTGATCGTGATGTGCTCCATGTCTTCACGGTAGAAACCGCTCGGCGTACCGTGAATGCCTGTGAGTTCAGATTTTCTTCGCGTGCGTCCGGGAGACCCGCTCTCCGAGGTGCTCGACCTCGTCGACGTGCGCGGCGTCGTGTCCGGCGGGGCCGCGGTCAGCGGCGCCTGGGTGTCCCCTGAGCTCGACATGAGCTCGGCGCTGAAGTTCATGGCCGTCGTCCGCGGCGGCATGCGCGTCTACGCCGGCGGCCTGGACACCCCGATCGAACTGGCCGCGGGCGACGTCGCCGTCCTCAACCACCGCGACCGCGTGCGGCTGGAGAGCGTCACGCCGGACAGCCTGCCGCGCCGCACCATCCACGAGGTCGACGTCGACGACGACGTGGTCGCGCTGTTCGGATCGGCACAGGACGCCGACGACATAATGGTCGGCGGGCACGTCGACCTCAACCCGGCCGGGCACGCGCTGCTGGCACCCGTGCTGCCCCCGGTCGCGCACGTGCGCGCGTCCGCGGCCGCCGCCACCGGCGTGCGGCGCATCCTCGACCGGCTCTTCGAAGAGCTGCTCGCGGACCGGGCCGGTTCGACGTTCGCGATGCGGCAGTACGGGCAGTTGTTCGTCCTGGAGCTGATGCGCGCCTACATGCACCAGGCCGAACTGCCGCCCGGCTGGCTGCGCGTCTCCATCGACGAACAGCTGCGGCCGACGCTGGCGCTGATGCACGGCGAGCCGGCCCGCCGGCCGAGCGTCGACGAACTGGCCCGGGCGGCGTCGATGTCCCGCACGTCGTTCGCGGAACGGTTCCGGGCGGTCGCCGGGATGCCACCGATCGCCTACATGAGCCGCTGGCGGATGCTGCACGCACAGCGTGCGTTGCGGGACAGCGACGTGGGCGTGGGGACGCTGGCCAGCCATCTGGGGTATGCGTCGGAGAGCGCGTTCAGCACCGCTTTCAAGCGCGAGATCGGCGAGAGCCCACTGCGCTTCCGCCAGCGTCTGCGACGGGCAATGGCCTGAGCATCGGACTCGGTTGCCGGTCGCTGCGGGCGGGTGACCGCGAGGCGCCGCTCAATTCCGGCAGGCCGACCCCGGCCCGCGCGGTCCCGGCGAGGCCGACTGCCGCCCGCGTGGGTTCCGGCGAGGCCGACTGCCACCCGCGCGGTCCCGGCAGGGCCGACTGGCCGCATGGGTCCCGGCAGGGCCGACTGCCGCCCGCGCGAGTCCCGGCAGGGCCGACTGCCGGCCGCGTGAGTCCCGGCGAGGCCGACCGCCGCCCGCGCGGTCCCGGCGAGGCCGACCGCCGCCCGCGCGGTCCCGGCGAGGCCGACCGCCGGCCGCGCGGTCCCGGCGAGGCCGACCGCCACCCGCGCGGTCTTGATCGGGCGCTACGCGCCCGATATTTCGCCCTATTGGTGGCCTTGGGTGTCATGGTTGCTTTTCGTCTCCGGCGGGTCTCGGATTCCGGGGAAGGGCATGGGTCCCAGCCGGGTCGGGGTTCGTCGGCCCCGATGACTTCCTGCGCGGTGCGCACGATCAGAAGATCAAAACCGGCCCACGCCCGAAGAAAGTCGATCACGTGTCGCAAATCGTTGTTAAGAGCGCCGGATGACAACGATTTGCGACACGTGATCGACTTAGCGGGCCGCCGCCGCGGTCTTTTATCGCAATATGTCGGGCAGGGCTGAGAGGACGAGTCGAGTTCCGTCTCGACCACCGGGCTGGTGAGACTTTCGGCGCGATCGTCGGGGTGAGATGCACTCGCCGCGCTGCATGAGCCTCGCTGCCAGACCGGCACGCCCTCTTCAGGTTCGGCTGAATCCCCGTCGACGGCGAACAACAGGCGTTCGGCACCGCACACAGTCGACATCGGTCACGTGAAGCTGTTTCGGTGACCTCGCGCGTTCGAGGGATGAGGCCCGCATCGAGAAGAGCGTCCGGGTCGTCCAGAAGCAAGGCCGCAGCCCGGCCGCGCACCGCACCCCGGCGAGCGTGGCCGTGGCGGGGCGCTCCCCCGCGTACCCCCGTGGGGTGGAGAGGTCTTGCCGCTGCGGCGGCGGTTTGTCCTGGCGAGACGACCCGCGGCCGGCCGTCGGCACGGTCACGCTCGGCGTGTTCTACTTCGGCGGCGACGGGCCCGCCCGGATCGTCTCTACGGACGTCGGGATCCGGGCGTGGGCCCGGTCGTCACCAGCGGACCGGGACCTCCTCGAGGCCGCCGACCAGCAGGCCCTCGCGGCGGCGCAGGTCCTCGACCGGGACGGCCAGTTCGAGGCCGGGCAGGCGTTCCAGCAGGACGCGCAGCGTGGTCTGCAGCTCGACGCGGGCCAGGGACTGGCCGAGGCAGGAGCGGGAGCCGGCGCCGAAGGTCAGGTGCGGGTTCGGCGTGCGCGTGAGGTCCATGTCGTCGGGGTCGTCGAAGACGCGCTCGTCGCGGTTCGCGGACGGCATGGACGCGAGGACCTGGGTGCCGGCCGTGATCAGCGTGCCGTCGATCTCCATGTCCTCGGTGATCAGGCGGTGGGTGCCGAAGCCGAGGTTCGCGTCGAAGCGCAGCACCTCCTCGACGGCCGGCCCGATCAGGCCGAGGTTCGCCAGCAGCTGCTCCCAGCGCTCGCGGCGGGCCAGCAGCATCGCGGCCATCTTGCCGATCATGTTGGCGGTGGTCTCGTGGCCCGCGATGAGCAGGCCCTGGCCCGTGAAGATCAGCTCCTCCTCGGAGAGACGGCCGTCGGCCGAGTCGACGACCGTGACCAGTTCGGAGAGCAGGTCGTCGCCGGGCTCCTCGCGCTTCGCCGCGACGTGGTCGCGCATGTAGGCCCACAGCTCCTCGCCGGACCGCCGCACCTCCTCGGGCGTGAAGCGGGTCAGGTTGAGGAACCGGTCGGACCAGTGCGCAAACCTTTCCCGATCCTTCGCGGGTACGCCGAGCAGGTCGCAGATGACGAAGACCGGCAGCGGGAAGCCCAGTGCGGAACGCAGGTCCGCGGGCGCGCCGCGGTCCACCATGTCGTCGATGAGTTCGTGCGCGATCCGGGCGATGCCCGGCTCCATCGCGGTCATCCGTTTCGCGGTGAACGACCGGCTCAGCAGGCGGCGCCAGCGCATGTGCTCGGCCTCGTCGTTCATGAAGGCGGCGCCGCCACCGGCCATGTTGTCGCCCGCGGGCGTGTTCCGCAGGCAGCGCGGGTCGCTGAGCATGGTGCGGACCGCGTCGTAGCGCGTGACCAGCAGCGCGTCGGTGCCGGTGCTGGTGCGCACGTGCGCGACCGGGCACTGGGCGCGCAGCTCGGCCCACTCGGCGGGCGGGTCCACCGCGGTCGGCGGGGTGAAGGGGTAGTCGAGGACTTTCTCCGTCTTCGGCACGTCTTCCCCTTAAGTTAAACGTCTGATTACTTGGTACCGTACGGCGAGGACCACCCGGAATCAATCGGCTGAACTCGATATTGGAGGTGCCGTGAAGATCTCGGTCGACGAGGACAAATGCATCGGCGCTGGTCAGTGCGTGCTCACCGCGCCGCACACGTTCGACCAGCGAGATGAGGACGGCGTGGTGATCCTGCTGGCCGCCGAGCCGGCCGCGCTGGAGCAGACCGCGGCGCGCACCGCGGCCACGGTCTGCCCGGCCGCCGCCATCGCGATCGTGGAGGACTGAGATGACCGGCCCGGTCGTCATCGCGATCGTGGAGGGCTTGAGATGACCGGCCCGGTCGTCATCGTCGGCGGCGCCGCCGGCCTCGCCATCGCGGACGCGCTGCGCGCGAGCCGCCCGGGTGGTGGCGCCGCGCGAGCCGCCCGGGTGGTGGCGCCGCGCGAGCCGCCCGGGTAGTGGCGCCGCGCGAGCCGCCCGGGCAGTGGCGCCGCGCGAGCCGCCCGGGCAGTGGCGCCGCGCGAGCCGCCCGGGTAGTGGCGCCGCGCGAGCCGCCCGGGTGGTGGCCCGGGTTGTGGCTCAGCCGCCCGGGAACGTGCGGGGAGGAGCCCCTGGGCGACGACCGGGGCCCGCGGGAGCATGCGGGCTGCGCCACGCCGGAAGCGGGAAAGCAGGATCCATGGTCTTGATCTTCGCGGTGGTTGGTCAGCGGGGCAGGACCGCGTCGATCAAGTCGGTGAGCAGGGTGCGGAGCACGGCGTCGTCGGCGGAGGCGAGCGGCTCCGGGCGCAGCGAGGACCGGATCATGGCGATGCCGAACGCGGCCGCGATCACCACCTCCGCGCGCAGCAGCGCGTGCTCGTCCGCGGCGCCGGTCGCCGCCAGCTTGCGCGCGTGCGCGACCAGGACGGCCCGCCGCATCTCGTCGATGCGCTCGTCGCCGGACGAGCGCATCAGCATCACGTAGGAGTTGTCGAGCCGGTCGCCGCCCGCGACCCGGCCGGCGACCCGCGCGATGATCTCGTCCCGGGACAGGCCGTCGGTGTCGTTGCCCAGGTCGGTGACGGCCGCGCCCAGGCAGGCCTCGAACAGGCCTTCCTTGGACGCGAAGTAGCGGCTGATCAGCGACACGTTGACGCCGGCGTCGTCCGCGATGTCGCGCACGGTCGTGGCCGCGTACCCGTCGCGGATGAAGCGCAGCCGGGCCGCGTCGAGTAGCAGCCGGCGGGTGCGTGCCGCGTCCCGCCGGCGCGGCGTGACCGGGGCGTCCAGGTCAGACACGATTGATCATTCTAGTCGCGGTCCGGCCGTTTGCGGTGGATGCGGTAGTGCAGTGTCAGGAACGGCAGGCCGTAGAGCGAGAACGCGTGCGCGGCCCGCAGCTGTCCGTCCTCGACGAGGACGTCGAGCCGCTCGGTGAAGCCGTGCACGGCCAGCGTGGTCAGCTCCCGGGTCGCGCCGTCCACATGGGTCAGGTAGTGGCCGGGGTGGGCGAGCGCGCTGCTGCTGGTGAGCACCAGCCCACCGCCGGGGCGGGGCAGCGGCAGCAGTGTGGCCGTGAAGTTGCCCTGCGGCACCGGGAAGCCGACGCTGACGTACCCGCGGCCGTCGTGCCGGTAGGTGGTGTAGATGCCGACGTAGATCGGCTCGTCGGTGTCGGCGAACGAGCGGATCCAGCCGCGCACGCCGATCACGTCGGTGCCGTCCGGCGTGATCGTGTCGATCCGGCTGCGGACGCCGCGCAGCGTCTCGCGCTGGTTCATCGGCACGTTCGCCTGGCCCAGCGGCCGGGCCACCAGCGTACGGTAGAGCAGGTAGCCGGGCCGCACCCAGTGCCGCCACTCGGGCACGATGTCGAGCCGGAACCGGGTGGTCCGCTCGTAGAACTCGCGCACCAGCGGGTGCACACCGGCCGGGTCGAAGTCCGGGCCGGCCAGGTCGTCGAGCGACGCGACGATCCCGGCGTCCTCCGCGTCCGCGCGGTAGCTGCCGCCGATCACCTCGGCCAGCTCGCGCACGTAACCGGTGCCGACGTAGGCGGTGCGTGCCTCCAGCGGCACCACGAACGGCAGGTCCTCGGCTCGCGCCCGCTCGGCCAGCAGGCCGACCTGCGGGTCGCGGAACAGCAGCGCGGCCAGCGCCCGGTAGCCGGCCACCGCGCTCGCCGCGACCAGGGCAGGTGGCACGTCCCGGCCGCCCGCGAGCCGCCACGCGGCCCCGGCGGCGGCGCCGGCGACCGGGCCGAGCGCGACCTTCTGCGGGCGCAGCCCGAGCGCGCCGGCGACGGCACCGGCGGCCGTGCCCACCGCGACCGGCCCGGCACCGGTGACCCGGCCGCCGAGCCAGCCGGCCGACGCCGTGAGCGCGCCGCTCATCAGCACCCGGGACCACCACGCCGGGATCTCACCGGGCCGCTGGCGGGCGCGGGCGACCGCCTCGGCCGCGGCGAGCACCGCCGCACCGGCCAGCCCGCCGGCCGCCGCGGCGCGAGGGCCGCGACGGCCGGTGAGCGCGGCACCGGCGAGCGCCCCCGCGACCGCGGCGACGGCGAGGCCGGCGGCTCTCGAACGCGTCGCGCGCCCCTGTGTCATGCGGGCACGCTAGCAAGGCGCTCCGGTCAGCGCGCCGCCCGCTTGATCAGATCGGCCATCGCGCCCGGCTGGGAGATCATCGCGACGTGCGAGGCGTCGACCTCGCGGGTGGTCGCGCCGGCGCGCTCCGCCATGAACCGCTGCGCGGCCGGGGGCAGCACCTGGTCCTCGGCGGCGACCAGGTAGTAGGACGGGATGGTCTTCCAGGCGGGCACGCCGGACGGTTCGCCCAGCGTGCGCGCGTCCGTCGGGCGCTGGCCGGCCCACATCAGCGCGGCGGTCTCCTTCGGCACGTCGGCCGCGAAGACGCTGCGGAACACGTCCTTCTTGACGTAGCCGTCGACGAGCCCCTCCCCGTACGGCCGGAAGTCCAGCGCGGCCTCGTCGAGCCGGCTGCCCGGGAACCGGGTCTGCAGGGCGAGCAGCGTGTCGCCCTCGTCCGGGACGAACGCGGCCACGTAGACCAGCGCCTTGACGTTCGGGTTGCCGGTCGCCGCGTTCGTGGCGACGATCCCGCCGTACGAGTGGCCGACGACCACCAGCGGGCCGGTGAGCGTGGCGAGCACGCTGGCCAGGTAGGCGGAGTCGGCGGAGACGCCGCGCAGCGGGTTCGCCGGCGCGAGCACCGGGTAGCCGTCCCTGATCAGCCGGGCGGCGACGCCGTTCCAGCTGGACGCGTCCGCGAACGAGCCGTGCACCAGCACGACCGTGGGCTTGGGCTTGGCCGTGCCGGGTGCCGCGGACGCGGGCGCGCCGAGCAGCGCACCGGTGGCGGCGGCCGCGGATCCGGCGAGGAGCGTACGGCGGGTGGTATCCATGATGAGTGGGTCCTTTCGGAGAATAGACAGCACTCACCGTACGAGCCGTGACTGCACGAACACTGAAGTCGCGGTTCAGCGACGCTTCAGTGCGCCGGGCCAGCCTGTGCGGCATGACATCGCCGAAGAGTCACGCGGCCCGGATCCTGGGCCTGCGCATTCACGTTCTCTGTTACGCCGTGCTCAATGTGGTGCAGGTGCTGGTGTGGTGGTTCTTCACGCCGGAGCAGCACTTCTGGCCGATCTGGTCGCTCGTCGCCTGGGGCCTCGGCCTGGCGTTCCACGTCTGGGCGGTGACCCGGCCGGTGCGGGCCTGACTCACCGCAGGACCCGTTCGCAGTCGGGCGCCGTAGACCTGCTCCAGCCGCCGGGGCAGCGCCACCGTGCCGTCACCGGGTGTCCCGGACCGGGCGAGTTCGATCAGCGCCAGCGGATTCCCGGCCGCGGCCTTCAGGATCAGATTCCGGCGGTACGGGTTGAGCCCGGCCCGCTGCGCGTCCAGCAGCCGGGCCGCCGGCTCCTCGGCCAGCGGCGGCAGGACCAGCTCCGGCAGACCGGCGCCGTCGAGCGGGGACGGCACCTCGGCCCGCGCCGCGATCGCCACCCGCACGGCCGTGCCGGACAGCCGCCGGGCGGTGAACGCGAGCACCTGCGCGCTCGGCGCGTCCAGCCACTGGCCGTCGTCGACGGCCAGCAGCAGCGGGGTGGCCGCGGAGACCAGCGTGAGCAGGTCGAGGACGGCGATGCCGAGCGCCATCGCGTGCGGCGCGGCTCCGGCCGTACCCGTGAAGGCTGTGTTGATCGTGTCTCTGGCCTGGGGGTCGAGACCGGCGGAGTCCGGCAGCAGCGGGAAGACCAGCGCGTGCAGCGCGGCGAACGTCAGGTCGCGCTCCGCCTCCGCGCCGGCGCACCGCACCACGCGATAACCGTCCGCGTGCGCGATCAGATCGTCCAGCAGCGCGGTCTTGCCGACGCCGGTCTCGCCCCGCACCAGCAGCGCCGTGCCGCCGCCGGTGGTCAGCTCCGCGAGCCGGGCCCGCTACGCATCCCGTCCGATCAGCACCGGCGAACTCTACTGGACAGCCCGCTCACGAACGCTCCGGTGCCGTTCGGTCCGCGGAACATCCGGCGGACGGTGGCCGGGTGGCGATGGCCGGTACGTCGGATCGTCGTCGCCAGGCCACGTCCGTTCCGGTCGATCGGTCGCCGAATCCGCCGCCGGAGGTTTCCGGAAATTCTCGGAACCCTCGGCATCGCGAGGTCGCGTCGGTTGGACGGCGGTCTCCGCACATCGTCGCCGTACGGTCCTGACATGCGTCGATGCGGGATGTAACAGAGTTACACCTGTACCGGACTTTCCAGCCGAAAGTTTCGGGGTCTTGACATAAGGTTTCAGCGATTTTACGGTTGCGCCACCTCGTCCTCGGCGCGGCCTCCCACTTCTCTCGAGACCGTGCCAGGGCTGTTCGCGAGCAGAACCCGGCAAGCGCAATCCAGCGTCTCGAGTACGGAGTTCACACATGATCAGTAGAGCCATGTCCCGGCGCCATCTTCTGGGTCTCGGCGCGGGTGCCGGTGCGGCCGCGGCGCTGGCCGCCTGCGGCAGTTCCGGGCCCAGCAGTTCACCCGGCGGCGGCGGTGACGGCGTCGCCAGTTACTGGTCGCTGAGCGGCCCGCCCGGTGAGCCCGCCCGCAAGGCGGCCCTGGAGCGGTTCAACGCGGCCAACCCGGACACGAAGATCTCGTCGCTCTTCTTCCAGAACGACGCGTTCAAGCAGAAGATCAAGACCTCCATCGGCGCGGGTACGGGACCCACGATGATCTGGGGCTGGGGCGGCGGCACGCTCAAGTCCTACGTGGAGGCCGGTCAGGTCGACGACCTGACCGACTGGTTCACCCAGAACGCCGCGGTGAAGGACAAGCTGTTCCCGTCCTCGTTCGGCGCGGCCACGGTGAACGGCAGGATCTACGCGATGCCGCACGAGACGGTCCAGCCGATCCTGCTCTACTGGAACAAAAAGGTCTTCGACGACGTCGGCGTGGAGCCGCCGCAGTCGTGGGACGACATCATGGCGCTGGTGCCGCGGTTCAACGAGAAGAACATCGCGCCGTTCTCGCTCGGCGGCCAGTCCCGCTGGACGAACATGATGTGGCTGGAGCTGCTGCTCGACCGGATCGCCGGGACCGAGGTCTTCGACCGGGTCTTCGCCGGCGAGGCGAACGCCTGGTCCGACCCGGCCGTGCTGGACATGCTCAACAAGGTCAAGCAGCTCATCGACGCGAAGGGGTTCGTCAACGGCTACTCGTCGATCACCGCGGACTCGAACGCGGACCAGGCGCTGCTCTACACCGGCAAGGCCGCGATGATGCTGCACGGCTCCTGGTCGTACGGCATCCAGGAGGCCCAGGGCGGCGACTTCGTCTCCAGCGGCGGGCTCGGCTGGATGAACTTCCCGCCGGTCGAGGGCGGCAAGGGCGACCCGTCCAACCAGGTCGGCAACCCGGGCCACTACCTGTCGATCTCCTCGAAGGCGTCGCCGGAGGCGAAGGAGGTGGCGAAGAAGTTCTTCTCCACCACGCTGATCGACGCGGAGGAGCCGAAGCACTGGATCGAGTCCGGCAACACCCCGATCATCAAGGGCAGTGACAGCCTGTACGGCAGCGCGCCGAACGGCGAGTTCCTCAAGTTCGTCTACGACGCGTCGGTCAACGCGAAGGTCTTCGCCCAGTCCTGGGACCAGGCGCTGAGCCCGACCGCGGCGGAGACGCTGCTGGACAACATCGCGAAGCTGTTCCAGGGCCAGGTGAGCCCGCAGCAGTGGGTCGACAACATGAACGCGGTCATCGGGAAATGACCACGCTCGCTCCGCCCGCCGTGCGGGTGTCGAAGTCCACCGCGGCGCCCGGCGGCGGGCGGGGTGGCTCCCTGATCTGGTTCACCGTGCCCGCCCTGCTGATCTTCACCGCGTTCGGCATCGTGCCGCTGCTCGGCGTGCTCGCGCTGAGCTTCACCACGTGGGACAACATCGGCCCGATCCAGCCGTCCGGCCTGGACAGCTGGACCGCCGCGCTGCGCGACCCGGACCTGCTGAACTCGCTCTGGGTCACTTTCCTGATCATGGGACTGTCCTGGCTGGTGCAGACCCCGATGTCGGTGCTGCTCGGCGTGTTCCTGGCCGCGCACTTCCGGTACCGTGGCCTGCTCGCGGTGCTCTACTTCGTGCCGTTGCTGCTCAGCTCGTCCGCGATCGCGATCACGTACAAGGCGCTGCTCGACCCGAACTTCGGTGCCGGTGCCCAACTCGGCGTGCCCTTCCTCAACCAGGACTGGCTCGGCGATCCCGTCCTCGCGGTCGGCCTGCTGGTCTTCATCGTGTCCTGGCAGTACATCCCGTTCCACACGCTGATCTACCAGGGCGCGGTCCGGGCCATTCCGCAGAGCATGTACGAGGCGTCGCTGATCGACGGCGCCGGCCGGATCCGGCAGTTCTTCAGCATCACGCTGCCGCAGCTGCGGTACACGATCGTCACGTCCTCCACGCTGATGGTGGTCGGCTCGCTGACGCTGTTCGACCTGATCTGGGTGCTGACCGCGGGCGGCCCCGGCCGGGCGACCGAGGCGCTGGCGGTGGCGATGTACAAGACCGGTTTCCAGGCGAATCTGATGGGACCGGCCAGCGCGATCGCGGTCATCCTGGTGCTGGTCGGGCTGACCCTGTCGCAGATCCTGCGAAGGCTCGGCGGCGGCCGCGGCGACGAGAGCCAGCAGGAGGGCGTCTGAGATGCACCGGATTCTTCGGCTGAACTGGTTCGGCGGCACGCTCGGCTGGCTGTGGCTTCTCGTGGTGATGCTGCCGATCTACTGGGTCGTCATCACCAGCTTCAAGACGCAGGCGAACTACTTCATCACCAACACGTTCGCGCCGCCGGCCTCGCCGACGCTGGACAACTACCGGACCGTGATCGAGAACGGCTTCGTCCAGTACTTCCTGAACAGCGTGATCGTCACGGCCGGAGCGGTGATCCCGGCGGTCGCGGTCGCGTTCATGGCGTCGTACGCGATCGTCCGCGGCGCCGGCAACCGCTGGCTCCGCTCGATCAACTCGCTGTTCCTGCTCGGCCTGGCCATCCCGCTGCAGGCGGTCGTCATCCCGGTCTACCTGATCATCATCCGGATGCAGATGTACGACACGCTCGCCGCGATCATCCTGCCCTCGATCGCGTTCGCCATCCCGCTCTCCGTGCTGGTCCTGGCGAACTTCATCCGGGACGTGCCGCGCGAGCTGTTCGAGTCGATGCGGGTGGACGGCGCGAGCGAGTGGGGCACGCTGTGGCGGCTGGCGTTCCCGCTGACCCGCCCCGCGCTGGTGACCGTGGTGATCTACAACGCGCTGAGCATCTGGAACGGCTTCATCCTGCCGCTGGTGCTGACGCAGAGCCCGCAGCAGCGCACCATGCCGCTGGCGCTGTGGACGTACCAGGGCGAGTTCGGCATCAACACGCCCGCGATCGCGGCCTCGGTCACGCTGACCACGGTCCCGATCCTGATCGCGTACGCGGTCGGCCGTCGCCAGCTGCTGAGCGGCCTCACGGCCGGCTTCAGCAGATAGGTTCTCCGCGACTCCGTCATCGGGGCGTCCCCCCTGTTGTTCTCACGGCATGGGGGACACGCCCCGATCACGGGTTTCCGGGAAATACAATCAGGGCCACCCCGCGAGGGGTGGCCCTGATCAAAAGAAGTCCGGCGGCGTCCTACTCTCCCACACCCTCCCGAGTGCAGTACCATCGGCGCTGGCAGGCTTAGCTTCCGGGTTCGGAATGTGACCGGGCGTTTCCCTGCCGCTATAACCGCCGTAACACTATGAACTTAACCGGGTTCTTCACGGTTGTTTGTTCAGATATCACACAGTGGACGCGAGCAATCTCATCAAAGTTTGTGTAGTCAAGTCCTCGGCCTATTAGTACCGGTCAACTCAACACGTTACCGTGCTTACATCTCCGGCCTATCAACCCAGTCATCTACTGGGAGCCTTACCCCCATCACTGGGGTGGGATACCTCATCTTGAAGCGAGCTTCCCGCTTAGATGCTTTCAGCGGTTATCCCTTCCGAACGTAGCCAACCAGCCATGCCCATGGCAGGACAACTGGCACACCAGAGGTTCGTCCGTCCCGGTCCTCTCGTACTAGGGACAGCCCTTCTCAAGTATCCTACGCGCGCGGCGGATAGGGACCGAACTGTCTCACGACGTTCTAAACCCAGCTCGCGTACCGCTTTAATGGGCGAACAGCCCAACCCTTGGGACCTGCTACAGCCCCAGGATGCGACGAGCCGACATCGAGGTGCCAAACCATCCCGTCGATATGGACTCTTGGGGAAGATCAGCCTGTTATCCCCGGGGTACCTTTTATCCGTTGAGCGACACCGCTTCCACACGCAAGTGCCGGATCACTAGTCCCGACTTTCGTCCCTGCTCGACCCGTCAGTCTCACAGTCAAGCTCCCTTGTGCACTTACACTCAACACCTGATTGCCAACCAGGCTGAGGGAACCTTTGGGCGCCTCCGTTACCCTTTAGGAGGCAACCGCCCCAGTTAAACTACCCACCAGACACTGTCCCTGAACCCGATAAGGGCCCGAAGTTAGATACCCAGATCAACCAGAGTGGTATTTCAAGATTGCCTCCACCCGAACTGGCGTCCGAGCTTCACCGGCTCCCACCTATCCTACACAAGCCAACCCAAATACCAATGTCAAGCTATAGTAAAGGTCCCGGGGTCTTTCCGTCCTGCCGCGCGTAACGAGCATCTTTACTCGTACTGCAATTTCGCCGGGCCTGTGGTTGAGACAGTGGGGAAGTCGTTACGCCATTCGTGCAGGTCGGAACTTACCCGACAAAGAATTTCGCTACCTTAGGATGGTTATAGTTACCACCGCCGTTTACTGGCGCTTAAGTTCTCAGCCTCGCCATTGCTGGCTAACCGGTCCCCTTAACGTTCCAGCACCGGGCAGGCGTCAGTCCATATACATCGTCTTACGACTTCGCATGGACCTGTGTTTTTAGTAAACAGTCGCTTCCCCCTGCTCTCTGCGGCCATACCACGCTCCACCAGCAAGTGGCTTCACGCGTCCGGCCCCCCTTCTCCCTAAGTTACGGGGGCAATTTGCCGAGTTCCTTAACCACAGTTCACCCGTCGCCTCGGTATTCTCTACCTGACCACCTGTGTCGGTTTAGGGTACGGGCCGCTCAGAACTCGCTAGAGGCTTTTCTCGGCAGCATAGGATCACTGACTTCACCTGAATCGGCTCGGCATCACGTCTCAGCCTCATGTGTCACGGATTTGCCTATGACACGGCCTACACGCTTACCCCGGCACTACCACTCACCGGGCTCAGCTACCTTCCTGCGTCACCCCATCGCTTGCCTACTACCACCCAGGATCCCAGACTCCCCTCACTCAGTCCGAAGACCTTGATCAGTTCGCGTGGTTAGCACAGATGGGTTCGGCAGGGACGCTCTTTCGCGGGTACGGGAATATCAACCCGTTGTCCATCGACTACGCCTCTCGGCCTCGCCTTAGGTCCCGACTCACCCAGGGCGGATTAGCCTGGCCCTGGAACCCTTGGTCATCCGGCGGAAGGGATTCTCACCCTTCATTCGCTACTCATGCCTGCATTCTCACTCGTCCAGCGTCCACCACTAGGTCACCCTGCAGCTTCACCCGCTGAACGACGCTCCCCTACCCATCCACGATCACTCGTGAATGCCACAGCTTCGGCGGTGTACTTGAGCCCCGCTACATTGTCGGCGCGGAACCACTTGACCAGTGAGCTATTACGCACTCTTTAAAGGGTGGCTGCTTCTAAGCCAACCTCCTGGTTGTCAATGCGATCCCACATCCTTTTCCACTTAGCACACGCTTAGGGGCCTTAGCTGGCGATCTGGGCTGTTTCCCTCTCGACTACGAAGCTTATCCCCCGCAGTCTCACTGCCACGCTCTCACTTACCGGCATTCGGAGTTTGGCTGACTTCAGTAACCTTGTAGGGCCCCTAGGCCATCCAGTGCTCTACCTCCGGCAAGAAACACGTGACGCTGCACCTAAATGCATTTCGGGGAGAACCAGCTATCACGGAGTTTGATTGGCCTTTCACCCCTAACCACAGGTCATCCCCCAACTTTTCAACGTTGGTGGGTTCGGCCCTCCACGAGGTCTTACCCCCGCTTCAGCCTGCCCATGGCTAGATCACTCCGCTTCGGGTCTAGAACATGCGACTACGACGCCCTATTCAGACTCGCTTTCGCTACGGCTACCCCACCCGGGTTAACCTCGCCACATGCCACTAACTCGCAGGCTCATTCTTCAAAAGGCACGCCGTCACCCCAAAAGGCTCCGACGGATTGTAGGCGAACGGTTTCAGGTACTATTTCACTCCCCTCCCGGGGTACTTTTCACCATTCCCTCACGGTACTCGTCCGCTATCGGTCACCAGGAAGTATTCAGCCTTACCAGGTGGTCCTGGCAGATTCACAGCAGATTTCAGGAGTCCGCTGCTACTCGGGTGTCTCCACAGAGAGGCATACCATTTTTGCGTACCGGGCTTTCACCGTCTACGGCCGGCCATTCCAGACCATTCCACTAACAATATGCTTTGTAACTCTCTCAGACTGTGTCAGCAGTCCACGGGAAATCCCACAACCCCGATCATGCAACCCCTGACAGGTATCACGCATGACTGGTTTAGGCTAGATCCGCTTTCGCTCGCCACTACTCGCGGAATCACATGTTGTTTTCTCTTCCTGCGGGTACTGAGATGTTTCACTTCCCCGCGTTCCCTCCATACACCCTATGAATTCAGATGCAGGTGACACCACATGACTGGTGCCGGGTTCCCCCATTCGGAAATCCTGGGATCACAGCTTGGTTGACAGCTCCCCCAGGCGTATCGTCGCCTCCCACGTCCTTCATCGGCTCCTGATGCCAAGGCATCCACCGTTCGCCCTTAACAACTTGACCTACAAAAAACAAAGATGCTCGCGTCCACTGTGCAATTCTCAACAAACAACCAACCCACAACCACCACACAACACACCAGCCAGAATCTTCTGCGGTATGTGTCGCAAGGCCATGCCTGGCGTTTCGTTCCTCGAAGAACCAACCCGTGGGTTGTTCCTTCAGGACTCAACAGGGTGCTTAACGCCTTTTCCCAGCCGCACCAGCGATATCTTTTCCTTCCGTCTTACGACGGTGTACTCAGATCGCCGGCCGTTGCCAGGAGCTGACTTGCCAGTGTCTCCGCCTATGAGCACCCCACCATCACATCTGGACGGTGCGGGCTCCATGCCCACTTTCGCGGGATGGTGCTCCTTAGAAAGGAGGTGATCCAGCCGCACCTTCCGGTACGGCTACCTTGTTACGACTTCGTCCCAATCGCCAGCCCCACCTTCGACGGCTCCCTCCCACAAGGGGTTGGGCCACCGGCTTCGGGTGTTGCCGACTTTCGTGACGTGACGGGCGGTGTGTACAAGGCCCGGGAACGTATTCACCGCAGCGTTGCTGATCTGCGATTACTAGCGACTCCGACTTCACGGGGTCGAGTTGCAGACCCCGATCCGAACTGAGACCGGCTTTTTGGGATTCGCTCCACCTCACGGTATCGCAGCCCATTGTACCGGCCATTGTAGCATGCGTGAAGCCCTGGACATAAGGGGCATGATGACTTGACGTCATCCCCACCTTCCTCCGAGTTGACCCCGGCAGTCTCCCATGAGTCCCCGCCATGACGCGCTGGCAACATAGGATGAGGGTTGCGCTCGTTGCGGGACTTAACCCAACATCTCACGACACGAGCTGACGACAGCCATGCACCACCTGTAACCGGCCCCGAAGGACCCCGCATCTCTGCGAGATTTCCGGCTATGTCAAACCCAGGTAAGGTTCTTCGCGTTGCATCGAATTAATCCGCATGCTCCGCCGCTTGTGCGGGCCCCCGTCAATTCCTTTGAGTTTTAGTCTTGCGACCGTACTCCCCAGGCGGGGCGCTTAATGCGTTAGCTGCGGTACAGAGAACCGGAGAGGTCCCCCACACCTAGCGCCCAACGTTTACAGCGTGGACTACCAGGGTATCTAATCCTGTTCGCTCCCCACGCTTTCGCTCCTCAGCGTCAGTATCGGCCCAGAGACCCGCCTTCGCCACCGGTGTTCCTCCTGATATCTGCGCATTTCACCGCTACACCAGGAATTCCAGTCTCCCCTACCGAACTCTAGCCTGCCCGTATCGAATGCAGACCCGCAGTTGAGCCACGGGATTTCACATTCGACGCGACAAGCCGCCTACGAGCTCTTTACGCCCAATAAATCCGGACAACGCTCGCACCCTACGTCTTACCGCGGCTGCTGGCACGTAGTTGGCCGGTGCTTCTTCTGCAGGTACCGTCACTTGCGCTTCGTCCCTGCTGAAAGAGGTTTACAACCCGAAGGCCGTCATCCCTCACGCGGCGTCGCTGCATCAGGCTTCCGCCCATTGTGCAATATTCCCCACTGCTGCCTCCCGTAGGAGTCTGGGCCGTGTCTCAGTCCCAGTGTGGCCGGTCGCCCTCTCAGGCCGGCTACCCGTCCTCGCCTTGGTAGGCCATTACCCCACCAACAAGCTGATAGGCCGCGAGTCCATCCCAGACCGAAAAACTTTCCCGACCGTCCCATGCGGAACAGAAGGAGTATCCGGTATTAGCCCCCGTTTCCGAGGGTTATCCCAAAGTCTGGGGCAGGTTACTCACGTGTTACTCACCCGTTCGCCGCTCGAGTACCCCGAAGGGCCTTTCCGCTCGACTTGCATGTGTTAAGCACGCCGCCAGCGTTCGTCCTGAGCCAGGATCAAACTCTCCAACGAAATCTAGAGAAAATCCGTCCCGGCAGTAATCAAACTGCCAAAGGAATTCCCACCAGACACACGAATCCGAAGACCGCAGCCTGGCCGGGGTATAAATCAATTGGCACTGGCTTTTAAAGCACCCTGTTGAGTTCTCAAAGAACAACCACACACCTCACCGTGACCGGCCTCAGCCGCACCCCGGTGTGGGGCATTTCGTTCGTTTAGCTCCGGCGTTTCCCCCGGCGCTTCGATTACTTTATCCGGTCGTTTTCGCCCCGTCAAATCCGCCCCCGTTTACCGGAGCGATCGGATTATCCGAATGCAACACCCGAATTTCCCCATGCAAAATCAGCGCCATTGCCTGGCGCTTCTTCTACTAGAGGAGTCCTGCGGACCGGCCGACGCCCCGATCCCTCGGTTCGTCTCGCCCGGCACCCGCCGACCAGAAGAATCTACCCGACCCGGTTCGCGACCCCAAATCGACCCCCCTCCCAGCGTGTCCGGGCGGTGTCCTGATCCTGACCGACAACCGTCCACAAAGCACATAGGGTGCCCTGGAGCCTGTGTCGACGTGGGGGCCGGAACGAGGCGCGGTCCAGCTGCCGGCTGGGTGTGCGGCGTGGAAGTCCTCATACCGATGTTGCGTGTGCGACTTGCGACGTGCGGCGCCGGGGCCTCGCCGCTGCCCGGCATCCCACGTCGACACAGGCTCCAGGCTCACGGAGGGGTCGACGGTGCTGCGGATTCACTTCACGGCGGAGGACCTGGCACGTGTCCGGCTGGCCCCGGCCGCGGATCCCCTCTGGGAGATGCTGCTGAGCGCGCACACGCTGGGCACCGGGCCGGCCGGCGGCGCGCTCGGCGACTGGGCCCGCTGGGCCCGGCCCCGGCTCCGCGCGGACGCCCGGCTGCTGTTCCAGCTGGCACCGCCGCGCGGATACTCCGCGGACTTCCTCACCCCGGCCGGCGGCAGCACCCGCCTGGAGGACGGCATCGAGACCGTGCTCGGCACGCCCCGCCGCCGGCTCCGCACCGACCTGGCGCAGTTGGCCGGCCGGCCCGGGTCCGCCGAGGCCGTGCGGCTGCTCGCCGGCGGGGAGGCGTCGTCGCTGGCCCGGCTCGGCTCGTCGCTGCACGGCTACTTCGAGGCCACGCTCGCGCCGATCTGGCGCTCGGTCGAGGACGACGTCGCGGCGGACCGGGCGATACGCGGGCGTGCGCTGCTGGACGGTGGCGTGGAGCGGCTGCTGCGCACCATCTACCCCGGTGCGCGCTGGGAGTCGCCGGTGCTGCTCATGCCGTACCCCGCGGATCGGGATCTGCTCCTGGACGGTCGTGGGCTGTTGCTCGTGCCGTCCTATTTCTGCCAGGGCCTGCCCATCTCGCTGCTCGACCCGGCGCTGCCGCCGGTGCTCGTCTACCCGATCACCCACACGGCGGCTCTTCCGGCCGGTGCGGGCACGCGCGCGCTGGACGACCTGGTCGGCGCCACCCGCGCCGGGGTGCTGCGCTGCCTGGCCACCGCCGGCCACGGCCAGAGCACCACCGACCTGGCGCAGCGCCTGGGTGCGTCGCTGCCGAGCGTCAGCGAGCACATGACCGTGCTGCGCCGTGCCGGCCTGGCGAGCACCCGCCGGGAGGGGCGGCGGTCGCTGCACACGATCACCGTGCTCGGCCGGCAGATGCTTCGCCCCTGAGCGAAACGACTCGCGCCCGTACCCGCGCGGCCGTGAGCCTGGTGGTGCCGGGCCGGGCGGCCCGGCGTCACGGGAGGTGGACAGTGTTGAGAACGCTCCAGACGGGGGTTGCGCTGCTGGCGCTGGTGCTGGGGACGCTGCTGGTGGCGCCGTCCCCGGCGTCGGCGACCGCAGCGGAGTGCGAGCGTGGCGCGAACGGCTTCGTGGACATCCCGGACAACCTGTGGGGCGCGCAGCCCTCGCCGGCCAGCAACTACATCATCAACTTCGTGACCGGTGCGCAGATCACGCTGAACTACGGCACGGTCGCCGGAGCGCAGCGTGGCTGGGCCCGGATCGGCGGCGACACCCGCCCCGGCGACCGGGTGTGGCTGGAGTGGACGTGGAACGGCGGCGCGAACATCCTCCAGTGCGGCCCGTTCACGGTCACCCAGGCTGCCACTCCGAAGACCAGCGCCGCGAAGAACACCAGCTCGAGCACGGCCTGGCGGTTCCGCGCCTGCGGCAACATCGTCGGCTACGCCTCCACCTGCACGGCCTGGTGGTGATCCCCTGATGCGTGCGGGGCGGGTGCCATCCCGGCGCCCGCCCCGCACGACGCGATCCGCAGCTCCGCGCCGGTCTCGTCCGAGACCACGATCTCGCCCGCGCGTCCCGGACCGGGAGCCGCTCCTCGTGGTGACCGGGGGCGGGCGGGAGCCGTCAGCCCCTGATCGCGCCCGCGGTGCGGCCGGCCACGATGAGCGCTGAACGAGGAGGGAGCCGTCAGCCCTTGACAGCGCCCGCGGTGAGGCCGGCCACGATGTGGCGCTGGACGAGGAGGAAGAAGACGACGGCCGGGAGGGTGAAGAGGAGTGCGGCGGACATGACGGTGGGCATCGGGGTGACGAACTCGCCGACGAACGAGGCCAGGCCCTTGGAGGCGGGCCATTTCTCCTCGTCGACCATGAACGTGTTGGCGAGCAGGAACTCGTTCCAGCTGTCGAAGAACGCGAGCACGGCCGCGGCCGCCAGCGACGGGGTGATCAGCGGCAACACGATGCGGCGCAGCATGGCGTAGCGGGAGCAGCCGTCCAGCTCGGCCGCCTCCTCGATCTCCCGGGGCACGCCGTCCATCGCGGTCTTGAGGATCCAGACCGCGACCGGCATCGCGAACGCGGTGTTGCCGAGCACCAGGCCCCACAGGTTGTTGAGCAGGCCGAGCGTCAGGAACAACGCATAGAGGGGTACGACGATCAGCGCCTCGGGCAGCATCTGCGTGGCGAACAGCGCGAAGCCGAACACGCCGCGCCCGCGGAACGAGAAGCGGGACAGCGCGTACGCGGCGAGGACGGCGAGCGCCAGGCTGAGCACGGTGGTGCCGGCCGCGACGAACGCGCTGTTGGTGAGCCAGCGCAGCATCGGCGCGCCCTCGGCCGCGGCGGTGAACGCGGTGCCGAGCCGGGTCACGTCGGGCAGCCAGTGCACG
Organism: Catenuloplanes nepalensis; assembly: GCF_030811575.1. Lineage (GTDB taxonomy): Bacteria > Actinomycetota > Actinomycetes > Mycobacteriales > Micromonosporaceae > Catenuloplanes > Catenuloplanes nepalensis. Next base: position 3,693,650 of record NZ_JAUSRA010000001.1, read on the forward strand.
CCGCCGCCGAACAGTTCCTCCTGGCGCCGGGTGGCGGTGACCACCATCCAGTAGAGCGGGAAGCCCGCGACGAGGACGAGCGGGACGAGCGCGATGAACCGTACCCTCATGTCAGGTCCTTTGCGGTGGAGCGCCGTTCGGCGAGGGCGTAGGCGACGGTGGCGAGCGCGGACAGCAGCAGCCCGACCGTGCCGATGGCGGCGGACCGGCCGAGGTCGGATTCGAGGAACGCGGTGCGGTAGACGTCGATCACCAGCGTGGTGGTGCGGTCGACCGGACCGCCCTGGGTGAGCAGCCAGATGATCTCGAAGCGGCGGAACGACCAGATCGTCATCAGCAGTGCGACGACGCGCAGCGTGGGCACCAGGAACGGCCAGGTGACCCGGCGGAAGACGGTGGCCGGGCCGGCGCCGTCGACGACCGCTGACTCGAGCAGCTCCCGGGGTACGGCCTGGAGCGCGGCGAGCACGACCAGCATCACGAACGGGAAGACCTTCCACACGGACACCGCGGTCACGGTGGCCAGCGCGTACGCGGTGAGCCAGCCGTGCCGGCCCAGCCCGGCGGCCCCGGTCGCGGCGTTGAGTACGCCGTCGTCGACGTTGAAGATCCAGACGAAGATCAGCGCGACCGCGACCGTCGGTGCGGCCCAGGGCAGCGTGAGCAGCGTGCGCAGCGCGGTCCGGCCGCGGAACGACCGGTCCAGCAGCACCGCGGCGGCCGTGCCGAGCAGCAGCGCGCCGGCGACGGTCGCGGCGCTGTAGAGCAGCGTGACGCCGAGCGTGGCCGCGAACCCCGGGTCCGCGAGCAGCGCCGCGTAGTTGTCCGTGCCGATCCACTCGCCGGCCGCCGGGTTGAGCAGCCGGGTGTCGGTGAAGGAGAGCCGGATCCCGTCGAGCAGCGGCCAGGCGGTGAAGACGAGCAGGTAGAGGGCCGCGGCCGAGGCGAAGATGTAGGGTGTGCGCCTCACCGCAGCTTCTCCGCCGCCTCCTGCGCCCGGGCCAGTGCGACGGCCGGGTCCTCGCCGTCGACCAGCACCTTCTCCACCTCGGTCAGCACGATGTGCCGGATCTGCGGCGTCTCGGTCTCGAACCCGTCGATCACCGCGTCCGCGGACAGCGCGGCCTGGGCCTGGAACGTCGGCACCCACGGGTTCGCGGTGACGAACTCGGCCGGCGGGGTGGTGTCGGTGCCGAGCACGCTGGCGCCGAGCGCGGCCGCGGCCTGCTTCTGCGGGCCGGCGCCGTAGAACCAGCGCAGCCACTTCTTCGCGGCCGTCTTGTTCTTCGAGAACGCGTTGATGCCGATGAAGAAGCCGGCCTGGCCGCTGGCCTTCGCCGGGAACGGCAGCGGGCTCGCGCCGACGCCGGTGCTGGGCACGACCGTGTTGCCGGCGACCATGGTGGCCAGCGCGGAGCTGTTGTCGATCATCATGCCGACCGTGCCGGCCTTGAACTTCGAGCGGAACGTGGACGCGTCGTCGCCGACCGCCATCGCACCACTGGTGTACATGTCACGGAACGCGGTGACCGCGGCGACGTTCCCCGGCGCGTCGATGGTGAGCGCGCCGTCCTTCGACCAGGCGCCGCCGAAGCCGTACGACCAGTTGGAGAAGTCGATCCACCAGGGCGCCTCCTCGTTGATCTGGTGGCGTACCGCGAAGCCGGGGTTTCCGGTCTTGTCCTTGATCGTCTTGGCGGCCGTGACCAGGCCGGGGAAGTCGGTCGGCGGCTGCACGCCGGCCTGGTCGAGCACCTTCGTGTTCCAGAAGAGCGCGTAGTTGACGATCTCCCAGGCGTAGCCGACCTGCTCGCCGTCGAGCACGCCGGCGTCATTGGTGGCGTTGAGCGCGGCCTTCCCGGCGTCGTCGAGCACGTCGTCGAGCGGTTCGAGCGCGCCGGCCTCGGCCAGCTCGGGCAGGAACGTGTCCGGGATGATCAGCAGGTCCGGGCCGCCGCGCGCGCCGATCTGGGTCTTGAGCGTGCTCTCGTAGTCCTTGCGCGCGATCGCCTGCTGCTTCAGCGTGACCGCCGGGTCGGCCGTGGTGTAGCCGTTCACCGCGGTCCAGAGCGCCTCGCCGCGGCCGGGCTCCAGCCACTGCCAGTTGGCGAAGACCAGCTCCCCGCCGCCGTCGTCGTCCGCCGCTCCCCCGCCGCAGCCGGCGGTCAGCGCGACGGCGAGCAGTATGGCGACGTACCTGCGCATGGTCATCAGAAGCCCCTGTCCACGAACCAGGTTCGTTAGTAGTTCATTTACTGATAACCGCGAAGCTTGGCCATGACCTGCCGGTCCGTCAAGAGCGACGGATGCGCATATACGAACCTCCGGCTGAGTGCCCGGGCCGGGTTGCTGGAGCGGCATTTACGAACCTGCGGACTCTCATACGCCAACCGCAAATACCGACAAAACCCCACCGCGACGGTACGGATACCCGCGGCGCCCGCCGGCCGGGCGCCGCGGGCCTCACGGATGCCGGTAGCCGGACAGCGTCGTCTCCAGCCGGCGGTAGAGCAGTTCCAGCTGAGTGCGTTTGCTCTGCTTACCCGGCTGCACCGGCGGCGCCGGGCGTCTCGCCGCCGCGGCGACCCGCGCGAGTTCCGGCAGGTCGGCGAGGGTCGGGATGCGGTTGTTGGCGCCATGGAAGGTGAGCGACTGCCGTTCCCAGCCGTTCTCCGGTGGCAGCCGGATCAGGTGGTGCAGGAGGTCCTCCCAGACCAGCCGCCGGCCGGTCGTGACCGGGCCGCTCACCTGCTCCAGCATGACCGTCATGACACAGCTGGACGCCACGCTCGCCAGCACCACGGTGTCCTGGAAGAACGGTGCCGACGTCGTCGTGTCCTTGGACATCAGCGAGTGCGAGCCGACGTGTTCGGCGAAGGACGTGTTGTCCGACAGCCGGCCCTTCACCGATTCCGGGTCCTGGTCCAGCCGCGCGGCCGCCCTCTCGCCGTCGTCGCGCGACTGTTGCAGCTCCAGCGCGAACGTCATCAGGAAGCCGCCCGCACCGGGTGCGTCCGCCAGCAGCGCCTGCGATCGCGCATCGATGTCGAACGCCCGGATCAGTGCGTCCCGGCCGTGCGCGTTGATGTAGCCGCACTCGGCCAGGTAGCGGGCCGCCCTCTGGTAGTTGTTCTCCCTCCGGCCGCCCTCGGTCTCCCGTGGCTTGAGCGCGTCGGCGTGCCGCCGCAGCTGCGCGTCGACCTCCGGGTTCTCGTCGCCGGTGTGCGGCGGCACCGATGCCGGGTCCGCGGGCGGCCACTGGTGCGGCGGCACGTTCGCCAGCAGCCGCCGCCGTTCGCTCTCGTCGAGCAGCGTGACCACCAGCGGCACCCACTCGCGCAACGCGTTCGCGGACGCGGCCTGGGCCTGCTGCGCGGGTCCGCCGGCGCGCGAGGCAGCGGTCAGCGCCGCGTCGGTGAGTGCACCGGTGCGCCGGATCCGTTCCCGCAGGTCCGTGGCCGCGCCGTCCGGGGCGGTCGCGAGCCGCTGCAGCAGGCAGGGCGCCCATCGATCGAACGAGTTTCCTCCTCCGCCGCCTCCGCCCGGGTGCAGGATCTTGGCCTCCAGATTCTCCAGCGGATGCAGCAGCGTGGTGGCGGTGTCCTGCGAGGACGGGAACGCGGGGTAGGCGAACCGCAGCACCGGCGTGGACGGCGCGGTCCGGCTCAGCTTCCCGCCGCTCTGGATGCGGTCACCCCGCTCGTACACCGGGAACCGCAGCCGCCGGAAGAGCTTGCGCCGCATCCGGACACCGGTGGGCCCGGGCCCGAAGTCCGGCCCGGTGACGTCCCGGACGAAGCGCTCCAGGAACGCCTCGTCGTTCTCCGCCTCGCCCTGCCGGGGCGTGTGCGCGCGGGCGTGCAGCAGCTCGATCGCGTTGGAGTGGAAGTACCAGTCCTCGACGCCGTGCAGGAGCTTGCCCATCCGGACCAGCGCGCGCTGCCGGCCGGCCGCGTCGTCCGGCCGCAGTGCCCGCCAGTCCGCCTCGAGCAGCGCGAGCTCCTCGCCGAGGTAGCCGACGTAGTGCGTGTCGACCGCGTTCATCACGCCGGCGTCCGGCTCGGTGAGGCTGCGCCCGCGGCGGCCGGGACCGTACATGCCGGTCGCCGCGGGTCGTCTGCTGGCGTCCCACACGTACGGTGGCTGGTCGGTGTGCTCGTGCGGCCAGTACTGGGTGAAGAACTCCGTGAAGACCTCGGTCAGCCGGGACTGCGCGACCGGTGTGACGCTGCCCCAGCCGCCGCGCACGCGGGTCGTCACGTTCCGGGCGAAGAGCAGGTGCGTGACGCCCTCGATGCCGTACCGGAAGAACTCGCCGACCAGGCCGTAGTGCAGCTCGTCCCGGTTGCGCGCGCCGGGTGGCACCTGCTCGGGCGGGACACCGAGCATCCGGTCGAGCCAGCCGTCGGCGTCGCGCAGGTCCGCGATGTTCTCCGGCGACAACAGCAGGTCGGCCAGCCCGACACCCAGGCCGGTCGCCGCGGCCGCGGTGCCCAGCGCCTTCTCGCCGGCGAGCAGCGCCACCGCACCACCGACCGCGACCAGCGCCGCCGCGATGCCGACGCCGGCCCGCGCGCCGTTCACCCTTCGGGCGACCTTCGGGATCACCTGGTCCCGCCAGACACGCTGCTTGGCGAAGATGAACGTGACCGGGTCACGGAACTGGGACACGTCCGTCAGGTAGTTGCCGATCTCCAGGAAGCTGAGGTCGTCCCGGGTGAGCCGGGACTGCGTAAGCAGCTGGTCCGGCATCGAGTCCCGGGTGAACAGGAAGATGTCGCGGTGCCGGGAGACGTCGCCCACCGGGTCAGCCCTCGACCCACTGGCCGCCGGCGTTCTGCACCCAGCGGGGCAGCCCGCCGTCGGTGCGCAGGCGGACCAGGTTCGTCGGGATCAGCACCGGCCACGGGTCGCCCTGCGGGACCTCGGCGCCGGGGCGGTCCAGCCGCTCCGCGATCTCGTCCGCGATCGGCAGGTAGAGCGGGCTGGAGATGGACGGCAGCGGGCCGCCGTTCCAGATCTCGCCGAACGTCAGGAAGTGGTCGATCGCCCCTTCGAAACCCGGGCGCGCAGGTACGGTGACACGCGCGTACCCCGCCTGGAGGAAGTCGGTGAACGCCGGGTCCGGGTCGTCGTAGCCCAGCCGCTCGTCCCACTGGTCCTTGCTGCCCCAGAAGTAGGGGTAGCTGATCCAGGACATGTTCTCCCACTCGAAGGCCTGCTCGAAGAACCGCACGTAGGCTCCCTCGCGCGCCGCCTCGGTCACGTCGATCTGCGGCAACCCGTTGGACGGCGCGTCGACGACCGCGTCGAACAGGTCGAAGTGCTGGTCGGTCAGGATGCTCACGCAGTTCTTCTGCAACTCGCGGCGGATCGTCAGCTGGTTCGCGAACGGGTTCCGGCCGCGGATCGCCACGCCGGCCTGCAGCTTGATCGCGGCGAGCTTCTCCTCGTAGTCCGCGACCTGGGCCTTGTGCGCGGTGGCCAGCTTCGCGTGCGTCTCCAGCCGCCACCTCTCCAGCGCGGTGTCCGTCCGCTGGCACTTGACCTCGATCGCGACCGCGACCTGGGAGCAGCGGAACGTGTCGATCGCCAGCGGGATCGAGCCGAGTTCGTCGTCGAGCGTGGTGGTCCACAACCAGAACCCGTCGCCCATCCGCTGGGTGCGCCGCCCGAGCACCACGTCGATGGTGTTCTCGTCGACGTCCCAGACGTTGCGGACCGCGCCGACCGTGCCGTAGACCGCGCGGTAGCCGTCGTCGATCGCGATCTGCGCGGAGTGGTTGTAGTTCGTCTTGTGGTCGCCGCCGCCGGCCTTGAAGTCCGCCGACTTGGTCCGGTAGAGCTCCGGCGGCGGCGTGACGTCGGTGGCGCCGCACTGGGTGGCCCAGTAGCCGTAGTTGCCCTCGTTGAGCTGCGCCGGCAGCAGCGTGAACGCGGGCGGTTTGGTCAGTGTGAGCGCGCTGGTGTGCGCCCGGTCCATCGCGGCGATCAGGAACGCGGCCGGCTCCGGCACCATGAAGTCGAACATCGCGCGCAGCCCGTAGTTGAACATCTGCGCCTGGTAGCGCTTGTTGACCCACTGATAGACGCCGGAGATGTGCTGCGCGTTCTGCGCCGTGTTGTTCAGCTCGTGCGTGTTCTTCTCGATCGTCTCCGTGGTGGTCCGCGTGGTGGCCCGCTGCAGTACCCGCTCGGCGATCTTGCGGGAGCTGCGTTCCGTCACGTCCTGGGAGAACGAGGCCGCGGCCCGGGTCGCCTCCTCCTTGCCGCGCGAGACCGAGCCCTCCGCGCTGGCCGCGAACTCCACGGTCGGCCCGTAGCTGCCGGAGATGCTGAGCCCGGCCTTCAGCTCGACGTCCTCCCGGATCGTCGCGCTCGTCTCCCGGGCCATCTCGAACCGGTCGCTGGTCGCCAGCTCGTGCTCCTCCGTCGTCGACGTCTCGGTCTCGGCGAACGTGATCAGCTCGCTCTCCTCCCGGCGGGAGTGCTCGCGCACCTTCCGCTCGCCGCGCAGCACATTCTCGATGTGCGCGACGTCGGCCCCCTCGTACCCGGTGAGCTGCTGCCGGACCAGGAGCAGGTCCGCGATGCCGGCCGGTGCGACGGCGCCCTTCGTCTCCGGCACGCTGCCGGGCATCGGCACCGGGGCCGGGAACTCCACCACGCCGCCGGTGCCGAGTTCACCCCAGCCGGTCGTCACGGGGGTACGGATGGAGATCAACGCGTCGCCGAACCGCACCAGCGACCGGCGCTCCGGACGGCCGGCCACGGTCTCCAGCCGGTGCACCGTGCTCGCCAGGTCGGCCTCGAGGCGGTGGGTGAGCCGGTCCAGCGGGACCGCGCCGACGTCCAGGCCGCGGTCGGCGAGCAGCGCCCGGGTCGGCTCGGACAGCGCACCGGCCGCGGACTGCTTCAGCACGAAGCCGACCTCGGGCAGGTCCGGCGGGACGAACGCGCCCCGGCCCGGTATCACCACGTCCGGCACGCCGACCAGCGTCTGCGCGAGCGCGGCGTAGGGCGTGTCCACCCCGGGCGGCGGCGTGGGCACCTCACCCTCCGCCGCGGCGTCCGATCCCTCGGAGCGCGCGGCTCCCGCGGCTCCCGCGGCTCCCGCAGCTCCCGCAGCTCCCGCAGCTCCCGCGGCTCCCGCCGCGACGGCCGGGCCCGGCGGGATCCCGGGGAGCTGGTGCAGGTGCCGTTCGCGCAGGCCGGCCGCGTAGTTGCCGGCCGCGCGGATCACGTTGCCGAACCGGACGTCCGGCGGCGCCGGCGTGGCCGTGCTGCCGGCGCGCTCGGAGACGCGGTAGTGCGTGGACTCCAGTCCGGACAGCTCCGCGACGGACGTGCGCAGCGCCTCGTGCTCGGCCAGCAGCGCGGCGATCTCCTCGTTCCGGGCCGCGATCGCGGCGGCCCGCTGCTCGCGCAGCTCCCGCTCGGCCTCGCGGGTGGACAGCCGGGAGCCGAGGCCGAGGGCGAGCGGCAGCGCGATCGAGCGGCGGCGCCGGCGGCGCAGCGCGGGCACGTCCACGTCCGGGTTCGGGCCGCCGCCCTCGGTGCGGATCGTGCCCGCGGCCGCGTCCGCGACCAGCACCGCGGTGCGCAGCTGGCGGGTCAGGTGTTCGAGCGGCCGGGCGTGCTGGTCCTGCAGCGTCTTGATCGCGAGGAGGCTGTCGCGCAGCCGCCGGACCGTGTCGGTGTACCGGGTGTCCCGGATGACCGCGGCCGCGTCCGCGCCGAGCGCGTTGCGGATCGCGTCGGTGACCGACCGCAACGAGACGTCACCGTCGCCGCCGAGCAGCGTGTCGAGGCGGGCGGAGAGCGTGTCGAGCTGCCGGCCGAACGGCGTCGAGCCGGGCTCGGCCGCGAAGTCCGCGGACGCGGCGAACGTCCGCGAGGCCTGCTCGATCCCCTGCCGGCCGGTGCCACCGGTCACGGCGTCGCGCAGCGCCGTCTGGTAGGTGGTCTCCTGGGTCAACTGGATGCTCGGCGCATCCGGGTCCTGTGCCACGGCCGGACGCACCAGCGCGAGGCGGAAGAGATTCTCCATGTTCCGAGGGAGGGATCGATTCCCCGGCGCGTACAACGACTGCCCATCGGGGTGAAATTCTCGTGCGCGCGGCCGATCTCTGTATTTTCCCCGCTCGCGCCGCCTCCGCGCGGGCCGATCCCGGACAGCGGATACAGTGGCGGCGTGGAGCGTCAGGCCCGGTTCGACATGGGTGGTTACGCCGGGTTCGACCAGCGGCCGTTCGCCGCGCACACGCTGAACAGCTGGGCCGGGCCCGGCTGGCGCGCGCTGCTCGTCCAGCGCTTCACCCACCCGGACGCGGCCGGTCACCTGGTCCTGCCGGCCTCCACCGACCACCACCTCTGGGTGCTCACCGCGGGCGCCGGCCGCATGCACGTGGACACCGGCGACGGCTGGCGGGAGACCGTGATCGCGCCCGGGACCGTGGGCCGCGCGCGGCCGGGCGTGGCGACCCGGGTGCGCTGGGCCGCCACCGCGCCGATGAGCAGCGTGCACGTCCACCTGCCGGCGGGCCTGGTCGGCCGGGTCGCGGCGGAGCTGGACGCGCCGGCCGTGACGTCCGTGGATCCGGCGCTGCTCGGCACGCTGCTGCCGTCGCTGGCCGCGGCCGCGGACCGCGGTGCCGATCCGTTCTACGCCGACTCGGCCGCGGAGTTCCTGGCCGCGCACCTGGTCACGGCCGCCGGTCGCGTCCCGCGGGTGGCCACGGACGCGCGCGTGCGCCGGGCCGTCGCGCTGATGCGGGAGCGCCTGGACCGGCCGCCGGCCGTGGCGGAGCTGGCCGCGGCGGCGGGGCTCAGCCCGTACCACTTCCTGCGGGTCTTCACGCGCGCGACCGGGCTGACGCCGCACCGCTACCTGATGCGGCTGCGCATCGGCGAGGCGCGCCGGCTGCTGGATCGCGGCGTGAGCGTGGCCGAGACCGCGGACCGCTGCGGGTTCTCCAGCCCGGCGCACCTGTCGGCCGCGTTCCTGCGCGAGGTCGGCGTGCGCCCGTCCCGTTACCGCTCGGCGTAGGCGGCGAGGCCGCGCGCCATCCGCCGCATGTACCAGGTCATGAACGGCCCCCACAGTGGACCGTTGCCGAACGTGCCGGTCCAGCGGATGTCGGTGCCGCCGTCCGGTCTCGGCCGCAGGTCCACGCTGGCCCGGTAGTCGCGGAGCGTGCCGCCGCCGTACTCCATCCGCCGGCCCGGCGTCAGCGCGGTGATCCGCTCGCGGCTGATCGTGCGCCCGGTCCGGAAGATGCGCACGTCGCCGGCCCGCTGCGGTGCCGCCGGGTCGCCGTCCTCCGCCTCGGCCGCGTCGATCGGTGACCATGCGGGCCAGGTGGCCGGCGTGATCAGAAGCTCGAAGATGACGTCCGCCGTCGCTGCCGATCGCGCGGACACGTCGTACCCGGTCATGCCCTGTGGTCCTCTCGAAGAATCCAGACCAGCCGACGGTACGACCGGGAGCGCCCCCGTCACGTACACCCGATTGCTTTCGATCGTCGAATTCGTGCCGCCGATCGGTCCATTGAGGATCGCAACGGTGGGAGGATCGCCGCGGCGGGCGGCGGATCGTGATGATGAGCCGCGCAAGCCTGATCCCGACGTACCGCTCGATGGGCTTCACCTCGGTCAGCCGCCGGATGCGGGCCGGCCGCGCCGAGTTCGAGGTGATGTCCGCCGGCACCGCGGACATCACCGGGCCGGTCCGGCGCCGGCTCCTGCGCCAGATCGCACAGCTCGGCGCGGACCGAGGGCTGGACATGCCGGTGGTGCGCGCGCAGGACCGCGAGACCGGCCGGGACCCGGCCTGACCGTCCGCCCCACGTCCTGGTGATCGTCCGGCCCGATCGGCGCATGCATTGATTAGCATGACTTCGAAACGGCGACAGCACACCCAGTGACGAGACTTTGCGGGAGGACGCCGGACATGGACATCGAAGCCACGATCGCCGGCCTGGGACACCTCATCGACGGCCGGATCGTCCGGAACGACGCGACGTTTCCGGTCGAGAACCCGGCCACCCGGTCGCCGATCGGCGACTGCCCGGAGGCGACCGACGACCTGGTCGACGCGGCGATCGCGGCGGCCCGGCGGGCGCAGCCTGGCTGGTACGCGGCCGGCGACCGGGAACGGCGCCGGGTGATCGGCGCGATGGCGGAGGCGCTGACCGAGCGCCTGGAGGCCGTGGTCGCGGTGTCCGCGCTGGAGAAGGGGGCGATGGGCGGCGCGATCGAGGCCTACGGCGGGCCGGCGTTCCTCGGTCATCACGCGGCGGCGCCGCTGCCGGTCGACGTCATCGAGGACAACGACGAGAGGCTGGTGCGGGTGGTCCGCAAGCCGGTCGGCGTGGTCGCCGCGATCACGCCGTGGAACTCGCCGATCCTGATCGCGTGCGTGAAGGTGGCCGGCGCGCTGCTGGCCGGGAACACGGTGGTGCTGAAGCCGTCGCCGTTCACGCCGTTCGCCACGCTGCTGCTCGGCGAGGTCTGGAAGGACGTCGTGCCGCCCGGCGTGGTGAATGTCGTGGCCGGCGGCGACGACACCGGGAAGGCGCTGGTCTCGCACCCGCACACCGCACTGATCTCGTTCACCGGCTCGGTCGAGGCCGGCCGGCACATCGCGGCCGTCGCGGCGCCCGCGCTGAAGCGGGTGGTGCTGGAGCTCGGCGGCAACGACGCCGCGATCGTGCTGCCGGACGTGGACGTCGACCTGGTCGCGGCGCAGCTGTTCACCTCCTCCATGATCATGAGTGGGCAGGTGTGCGCCGCGGTCAAGCGCCTCTACGTGCACGAGTCGATCTACCCGCGGATGGTGGAGGCGCTGGCCCGGCTGGCCGACGCGGCCACGCCGGTGCCGGAGTCCGCGGGCGGCTCGTTCGGCCCGATCTCGACCCGTCCGCAGTACGAGCGGGTGCGCCTGCTGCTCGACGACGCGCTCACGCACGGCGCGAAGCCGGCCAACGCGGGCGCGCGGGCGGACGGCGCCGGCTACTTCCAGGCGCCGATGATCCTGACCGGGGTGCGGCCGGGCATGCGCGTCGTGGACGAGGAGCAGTTCGGGCCGCTGCTGCCGGTGCTGAGCTTCCGCGACGTGGACGAGGCGATCGCGGCCGCGAACGACACGCCGTACGGGCTGTGCGGCTCGGTCTGGACCTCGGACATCGCGGCCGGTGAGCGGCTCGCCGCGCGGCTGGAGTGCGGCACCGCGTACGTGAACACGCACGCGGAGGTCGCGCCGCACATCCCGTTCGGCGGCGTGAAGGACTCCGGCATCGGGCGTGAGTGCGGGACGGCCGGCGTCGACGGCTACGCGGAGCTACAAACGCAGTACGTCTACAAGAACCCGGCGCGGGTCGCCACGGCACTGGAAAGCGGCGATCGGGTGGTCTAGCGTGGGTTCCGGATCCGCGGGTGCTCCCGCGGGCCGACGGCTCGGGCGGGAGGCGCAACCCGCCCGGGGTTGAGCACAGTGTGCTGGTCACCGTCGGCCCGGAGCGCGGTGTGCCGCGGCGGATCCGGTTCCGGCTCCCTCGCCCCGATCGGCTGACCGCCGCCCGGCTCTCCTGCCGTGGGCACCCGGCGGTCGCCGCGCACCGTCACGGCAACAGAACCGCCGCGGCACGCTCAGGCGCGCTGCGGCACCCGAGGGCACCGAGGGAGACAGACACATGGCGCGACCGATCACGCTGTTCACCGGCCAGTGGGCGGACCTGCCGTTCGAGGAGGTGTGCCGGCTCGCCTCGGAGTGGGGCTACGACGGCCTGGAGATCGCCTGCTGGGGCGATCACTTCGAGGTGGACAAGGCGCTGGCCGACGAGTCGTACGTGGACCGCAAGCGCGAGCAGCTCGCCAAGCACAACCTGCAGGTCTTCGCGATCTCCAACCATCTGGTCGGGCAGGCCGTCTGCGACCACCCGATCGACGAGCGGCACCAGGACATCCTGCCGGCCAGGATCTGGGGTGACGGCGAGCCGGAGGGCGTGCGGCAGCGCGCCGCCGCGGAGATCGCGGACACCGCGCGGGCCGCGGCGAAGCTGGGCGTGAAGACCGTGGTCGGGTTCACCGGCTCGTCCATCTGGCACACGCTGGCGATGTTCCCGCCGGTGCCGCCCGCGATGATCGAGCGCGGCTATCAGGACTTCGCGGACCGGTGGAACCCGATCCTGGACGTTTTCGACGAGGTCGGCGTGCGGTTCGCGCACGAGGTGCACCCGTCGGAGATCGCCTACGACTACTGGACGACGAAGCGGGCGCTCGCGGCGATCGGCAACCGCCCCGCGTTCGGCCTGAACTGGGACCCGTCGCACTTCGTGTGGCAGGAGCTGGACCCGGTGAACTTCATCCTGGACTTCGCCGACCGCATCTACCACGTGGACTGCAAGGACGCGAAGGTCCGCACCGGCGACGGGCGGCGCGGCCGGCTCTCCTCGCACCTGCCGTGGGCCGACCTGCGGCGCGGCTGGGACTTCGTCTCCACCGGCCACGGCGACGTGCCGTGGGAGGACTGCTTCCGCGCGCTGAACGCGATCGGCTACACCGGGCCGCTCTCGATCGAGTGGGAGGACGCCGGCATGGACCGCCTGGTCGGCGCGCCCGAGGCGCTGAAGTTCGTCCGGAACCTCGCGTTCGACGCGCCCGACGCGGCCTTCGACGCCGCCTTCTCCTCCGCCGACCGCTGACCGTCCGCCGCGGCACGGGCCGGGCTCCGCCGCACGGGCCGGGCTCCGCCGCACCGGCCGGGCTCCGCCGCACCGGCCGGGCTCCGCACCGGAGCCCGGCCGCTTGCCGTCAGCGGCGCAGCTTGGGCTGCACCGGCCCGATCAGGCCCGGTGCCGCCTTCGCGGCGGACGCCGCCGTGGTGATCGTCGGCTTCGTGGTCGTGAACAGCCACTCCTGGAACAGGTCGTCGAGCTGCTGCCCGGAGACCCGCTCCGCGAACGCGATGAACTGCGGTGTGGTGACGGTGCCACCGGCCCGCGACGACGCCCAACCCCTCAAGATCTTGAAGAACGCGGCATCGCCGACCCGGTTGCGCAGCACCTGCAGTGTCATCGCACCGCGCGTGTAGACCGGGCCGGCGAACAGCGCCTCCGGACCCGGGTCGCCGATCTCGACCTGCCAGAAGGAGGAATCCGCCGCGATGGCCGCGTAGTTCCCCTCGAAGATCTGCTGCGGGGTGGGGCCGCCCTCGTGCTCCGCCCACAGCCACTCCGCGTACGACGCGAAGCCCTCGTTGAGCCAGATGTCCTGCCAGCGGGCGAGCGCGAGACTGTCCCCGTACCACTGGTGGGCCAGCTCGTGCACGACCACGCCGGCGCCGCTCGCCGCGCTGCTGAAGAACGCCTTCGTGTAGATCGGCCGGGTCTGCGTCTCCAGCGCGAAGCCGAGCCCGTCGATGTCGTCGACGATGCCGCCGGAGGTGCGGAACGGGTACGGCCCGAACGTGTCCGACAGGAAGTCGATGATCTCCGGCTGCCGGGCGAAGGTGGCGTCGATGATGTCGCCGGTGGTGACGATGTCGTCGGCGTCACCGACGCTCCACTGTGCCGGGTTCGGCGCGGAGCCCTCCGGCGGGCCGCCCGGCGTCCAGCCGTCGAACGCGTCACCGTCCTCCTCGAAGGAGGTGTCGCCCTGCCCGGTGGAGACGACCACGTCGTCGATGAACACGCCGGCCGGGGTCACCACGTCGTCGTTGACGTAGGTCAGCGAGACCTCGACCTGTCCGCCGGCCCAGTCGCCCAGGTCGACCGACCACTCCTGCACGCCGTCGCTGGCGCCGGTCGCGGCGTTCCACTCACCGGTCGTGCCGGTCGCGGACGCGCAGGCACCGTCGGCGCCGGGCGTCACGTAGTGCAGCAGGAACGGGTGCAGCGCCTCCGCGTACGCACAGACCGCGCCGGTCGCGGTGGTGGTGTGGCCGTTCGTGTCCGGCAGCGTGGTCCAGTCGTCCTGGCCGGGCGTGCGCGCCTCGACCAGGAAGAAGTCCCAGTCGCCCTCGACCGCGAGCGTGGCGTCGAAGCCGAGCGTGGCACCGCCGGCCGGCACGTCGAGCGTGCGGGTCAGCCGCCGGTAGCCGGGCTCGCCGACGCCGCTGAGCGCGAACCGCTCGCCGGTGCTGGGCGCGGCCGGTGGCGCGTAGAGGTCCGGGTCGACCGCGTCCCAGTAGCGGATGCCACCGGACCGGTACGCGTTCAGCCGGAACTCGCCGACGTTGGCGGTGACCAGGTACGACGCCATCGGCTCGGGCGCGTCCCAGGTCCAGGTGGTCCAGCCGCCGCGGGTGCGGGTGCCGGTGAGCGCGCCGTTCGCGACCGCCTCGAGGCCCTGCGGCACGGTCAGCTTGATCGTGTAGGACGCCCTGTCGGTCGGGTGGTCGTTGACCGGGAACCAGGTGGCGGCCACGTCCGGCTGGCCGGCGATGAGCATGCCGTCGTCGGTGTGGAACACGCCGGTCCGCCCGAGGTTGGGGTCGTCGATCGTCTGCGGCACGCCGTCGTAGCGCACCACCACGGTGAACGACCGGTTCTTCGGCAGCCCGCGGCGCGGCGTCACGGTCAGCTCCGCGCCGTCGCGGGTCCACCGGGCGGGCGCGCCGTCGACGGTCAGCGACCGGATGGTCAGCCCGTCGAAGTCGAGGTTGAACGCGGAGAGGTTCTGCGTGGCGCGCGCGCTGATCGTCGCGGCGCCGGCCAGCACGTCGGTGGCCGGCGTGTAGCGCACGTCGAGGTCGTAGTGGCGGACGTCGTAACCGCCGTTGCCGTCGAGCGGGAAATACGGGTCGCCCACTCCGGGTGCGCCGGGCGTGAACCCGCCGCCGTGTGCCGCCGCGCCCTGCGCGCCGGTCAGCAGCATCGCCAGGATGACGGTGCCGATCAGGGTCGTCCTTCGCAGCATCCAAGCCCCCATGCTCGTCGATTCCGCTTGTGCCCCGCAGGGGACACTAGCGCCGAAAAGCGATCGAGGCATGCCCATAGTCGACTGCGTGGAAAAGTGGTCACGCTGTCGTGCACCGTGACCACCCCCGGTCAGAACGCGTACGGACCGAACCGGCCCCAGGCCACGAACGCGGCCAGGATCAGCAGCACCACGTTCGGCGCCAGTGCCGCGAACTCCGCGCGCCGCACGTGCACCACCATCGCCCCGGCCATGATCACGCCCAACCCGGTCGCGGCCAGCGGCACCAGGATCGGGGCGACGCTGAGCACGGCCGGCAGGATCAGCCCGGCCGCGCCGAGCAGTTCCAGCACGCCGATCACCCTGGGCACCCAGGCCGGCACGTCCGCGGCCCACGGCTGCGACGCGACGTACTTCTCGTGCGACAGGGCCAGCTTGAACGCGCCGGAGAACAGGAAGGCGGCGGCGAGCAGCCCGGCGGCGACCCAAAGAACGATGTTCATAACTCCCCAAGACTTCACATCAGTTAAACGGTGAAGTGAAACCTAGTGGCACTGCCTTAAACGCGCAAGTCATCCTGACTTCAGCGCTGAAGTTATACTGGGTCCGTGACCGACGAACCCCGCTGGCTCGAAGCCGACGAGCTGGAGGCTTGGAAGACGACGGCCGGGCTGCTCATGGCACTCCCCGCGGCGCTCGACGCCCAGCTGCAACGCGACGCCGGGATCAGCCACTTCGAATACCTGATCCTCGCCGGCCTGTCCGAGGCGCCCGAGCGCACCATGCGGATGAGCACGCTCGCCGCGCTGTGCGAGGGTTCCCTGCCGCGCCTCTCGCAGGCGGTCTCCCGCCTGGAGAAACGCGCGTGGGTACGACGTAGTCCCGACCCGGCCGACGGGCGCTACACGCTCGCGACCCTCACCGACGACGGCTGGGACAAGGTCGTCGCGACCGCGCCCGGCCACGTCGCGGAGGTCCGCCGGCTCGTCTTCGACCCGACCACCAAGGCGCAGGTCCGGCAGCTCGGCGACATCGCCACCCGGGTCATGCGCACGATCAACCCGCAGGGCCCCTGCTGAGGTCTTCCGGCTCAGCCACCCACCCGGCCGGCAGGGAGGCCCCCTCGGGGCCGACCGGTGCCCGCGGGAGCACTCGGAGAGCGACCACGCCGGAAGCGGGAAATCGGTTCGTGTTTCCGGTTTTCCGGGGCCTTCGAGGGTGGCGTGGACGCCGTACCGTGTCCGGTGTGAACGCGGGTGCGCGGCTCGGCATCGACTTCGGCACCTCCCACACCGTGGGGATGCTCGCGGTCGACGGCCGCCCGCCCACGCCGCTGCTGTTCGACGGCTCACCGCTGCTGCCGTCCGCGGTCTGGGCCGACCCGTCCGGCCGCCTCATCGTCGGCCGCGACGCCCAGCACGCCGCGCAGACCGACCCGGCCGGCTACGAGCCGCACCCGAAACGGCACATCGACGAGGAGACGATGCTGCTCGGCACCGCGCAGCCGTCCGTCGAGTCGGTGATCGGCACCGTGCTCGGCCACGTGGCCGCGGAGGCCGGCCGGGTCGCCGGCCGCCCGGTCGGCACCGTCGTGCTCACCCACCCCGCCGCCTGGGCCACGCAGCGCCGGCAACGCCTCGAGGCCGCGGCCCGCACCGTCTTCCCCGAGGTCACGCTGGTGCCCGAGCCGGTCGCCGCGGCCAGTTACGTGGTGCGGCGCGCCGCGGGCCGCATCCCGCCCGGCGGCCAGGTCGTCGTCTACGACTTCGGCGCCGGCACGTTCGACGTCTCCGTGGTCCGCGCGGAGCCGCACGGCCTGCGGGTGGTCGCCTCCGAGGGCCTGGACGACACCGGCGGCACGGACGTCGACGCCGCGGTCGTGGAACTGCTCGCTCGCACGTACGCGGCCCGCGACCCGGCCACCTGGCAGCGCCTCGCCGCACCGGCCGGCCGCGCGGACCGGCGCGCCGCCCGCACGCTGTGGGACGGCGCGCGTACCGCCAAGGAGGTGTTGTCCCGGGCCACCTCCACCGTGCTGCACGTGCCGATCTTCGACGAGGAGGCCCCGCTCGGCCGCGAGCAACTCGACCAGGCCGCCCGCCCGATCCTGGAACGCACACTGGTCGCGACCCGCCGCGTGGTGGCCGGCGCCGGCGGCACCCCGGCCGCCATCTTCCTGGTCGGCGGCGCGAGCCGCATGCCGCTGACCGCCTCACTGCTCTATCAGGCCCTGGGGGTACGCCCAACCCTGCTCGACCAGCCGGAACTCGTGGTCGCGGAGGGCGCGCTCTACGCGACCACCCCGACAGCGAGCCCGCCGCCCGCCGTGCCCGCGCCCGGAGTCCGCCAGCCCCCGGCCGGGCCCTGGCCCACCGGACACCAGCCGGGGGGACAGCAGGCGGGCGGGCCGCAGGCAGGCGGGCACCCGCCGGTCGCGCACCCGGCACGGTCGGCCCCGATCCCGCCGCAGGGCGGGCATCCGCCGGTTCCGTCGCAGGGCGGGTACCCGCCGGTCTCGCCGCAGGGCGGGCATCCGCCGGTTCCGTCGCAGGGCGGGCACTCGCCGGTCTCGCCGCAGGGCGGGCATCCGCCGGTTCCGTCGCAGGGCGGGCACTCGCCGGTCTCGCCGCAGGGCGGGCATCCGCCGGTTCCGTCGCAGGGCGGGCACTCGCCGGTCTCGCCGCAGGGCGGGCATCCGCCGGTTCCGTCGCAGGGCGGGCACTCGCCGGTCTCGCCGCAGGGCGGGTACCCACGGGTGATGCACGCGCCCGCTCAGTCGCCGGGATACCCGCCCGCGGCCGGGTATCCGCCGTCTCCCCCGCCCGAACATCCGGCTGCACCTCCACCCGGGCATCCGGCCGCGCAGTCCAGTGGGACGCCTCCCGGGCGCCCGGCTGCCTCCGGATATCAGGCCGCCTCCCCGCCCGGGTATCCGCCGGTCGCACCGGTCTCCGGGGCCGACGCACCCGTCTCCGGCGGCATGGCACCGGCCACCGGCATCCCCGCCTCGTCCGCCCGCCGCGGACTGGTCATCGCCATCGCCGTTGTCAGCGTCCTCACCCTGGCCCTGGCCACCTCACTCACGGTCCGCGCAGCCGCGACCGGCAGCTGGCCGTTCGCGGACGGCCCGTCCCCGGCCCCGTCGGTCA
Organism: Catenuloplanes nepalensis; assembly: GCF_030811575.1. Classification (GTDB taxonomy): domain Bacteria; phylum Actinomycetota; class Actinomycetes; order Mycobacteriales; family Micromonosporaceae; genus Catenuloplanes; species Catenuloplanes nepalensis. The sequence goes on from NZ_JAUSRA010000001.1 coordinate 3,711,718, forward strand.
GCCCCGGCCTGGACCCGTGCGTGGTCGGCGTCTGGAAGCAGCAGAAGTACGTCATCGAGAACACCATCGACGGCGAGCCGACCGACTTCACCGGCTACGACACCGGCACCGACACCTACCGCGCCGACGGTACCTACGAGGTCGTCTACAGCGGCTCCCCGTTCAAGGCCACGGTCCGCGGCGACAACTGGGAGCACATCGTCACCGGTTCCATCACCGGCCGCTACACCACCACCGGCGGCGAGCTCACCGCCACCGACGCCACCGCCTCCGGCACGTCCAAACTCCTCCTCAACGGCAAACTCGACAACTCCCGCAACCTCACCACCAGCGACGATCCCTCCTCCTACGAATGTGACGACGACACCCTCGTCATCTACGGCACCTTCTACGGCGTCGAACTCACCCGCACCGCCGAGACACCCTGAGCCGTCGACCGGCGGCGGGCGGCGGCGATGATCTGTGCGGTCTGGTCCGGGGTCCGGTGGACGTCGTCGGCCATGAAGCGCAGGACCAACCAGCCGTCCCCCTTCAGCCGCCGCTCCCGCACGATGTCGTGCCGATGGGTGTCCCGGGCCCGATGGTGATCACCGTCGTACTCGATGGCGATTCGCAGATCGGGATAGGCCAGATCGACCCGGGCCAGCCACCGCCCGTCCGCTGTCGTCACGTCGTACTGGGCGGCCGGGCGCGGTAGGCCGGCATCCGTGATCAGGAGGCGGAGTAGCGTCTCCATCGGCGACTCGGCCAACGGCTCCGCCTCCGCCAGCCGTGCCGTGAAGAGCGCCACGCCCGGCCAGCCGGACCGGCGCATCGCATATGCCGCCAGCCGATCGGCCCTGACCAGCCTCCGGTGCAGCAACGCGTCCAACGCCACGATCGCGGCCCGCCGGCCCACCTGCCGTCCCAGGTCGAACGCCGTCCGTGCGGGAGACGTCACCGGCAACCCACCGAAGCTGACCACGTCACCATGCGGCAGCTGCTGATGCACTGCCCGGAGCCGTTCCTGTTCCCGCAGCCGCCGCGGTGGCGGAACGGTCACCGTCACCGCCGCACCGCGCGCCAGGATCCGGGCCCCGAACAGGTACGCCGCGCTCGCACCACTGATCGCCGCGCCCGCCGGCAGTATCAGGGCCGCGGCATCACACCACATTCGATGATCATCTGTGTCGAACTCCGCCGCGGCTACATAGACACCGTGAAACAGCCGTCGCCACGCGGGCGACTCCAGCTGCCGCCGGGACAGCAGGCCGGCCGTGACCGCCCGGCTGCCGCGAAACGGCAGAAACCGAAGCTCCTCCGGTATGGATGCTCGTCGAACCACTCCCGCATCCTGCCGTGCCCCTCCGACACTCCGCCAACGCCGCAAGATCCACGGTCGTATGAACGAAATCCACGTTATAAGGGCCACATAACGTGGATTTCGTTCATACGACGGATGATCTCTGCTCCGCAGAGCGACTTTGTCACGAAATTTCGGGTGCGAAGCGCCCGATCGGCCTGTTCACGATCGAGCGTCGGAAACGAGAGCCCAGCAACTCGCGCTCCCTGGATCCGGCATGCGCTCGGTACACATTCGCGCGGCAACGCAACGCGGCACGGCAACGCGGCACGGCAACGCGGCACGGCAACGCGGCACGGCAACGCGGCACGGCAACGCGGCACGGCAACGCGGCACGGCAACGCGGCACGGCAACGCGGCACGGCAACGCGGCACGGCAACGCGGCACGGCAACGCGGCACGGCAACGCGGCACGGCAACGCGGCACGGCAACGCGGCACGGCAACGCGGCACGGCAACGCGGCACGGCAACGCGGCACGGCAACGCGGCACGGCAACGCGGCACGGCAACGCGGCACGGCAACGCGGCACGGCAACGCGGCACGGCAACGCGGCACGGCAACGCGGCACGGCAACGCGGCACGGCAACGCGGCACGGCAACGCGGCACGGCAACGCGGCACGGCAACGCGGCACGGCAACGCGGCACGGCAACGCGGCACGGCAACGCGGCACGGCAACGCGGCACGGCAACGCGGCACGGCAACGCGGCACGGCGCGGCAACGCGGCACGGCGCGGCAACGCGGCACGGCGCGGCAACGCGGCACGGCGCGGCAACGCGGCACGGCGCGGCAACGCGGCACGGCGCGGCAACGCGGCACGGCGCGGCAACGCGGCACGGCGCGGCAACGCGGCACGGCGCGGCAACGCGGCACGGCGCGGCAACGCGGCACGGCGCGGCAACGCGGCACGGCGCGGCAACGCGGCACGGCGCGGCAACGCGGCACGGCGCGGCAACGCGGCACGGCGCGGCAACGCGGCACGGCGCGGCAACGCGGCACGGCGCGGCAACGCGGCACGGCAGCGCGGCACGGCAACGCGGCACGGCAACGCGGCGCGCAGCACGGCAGTGCCATGTGATGGCGCGGCGTCGCAATGTGACGGCGCGGCGCGGCAGCGTGGTGACCGCCGGGTCAGCCCGGCGGTGGGGTGCGGGACGGGGGTGGTGCGGGAGTGGGCCACGGAGGCGGCCGGCGGCCGGATCGCGGAGCGCCGCCGGGGAGAGGACGCGCTGGTGCGTACCCGGGAAGGGGTTTTGGGTTATGAAAGGCGGTGGATGGTGCGGGTGGCGAGTTCGGTGAGGGCGGCGGCGGACTCGGGGGTGATGGGGGCGGCGGCGAGGGCGGCGTGGGCGGCCTCGGCGCGGATGTGGATCATGCGTTCGGTGCGGGTGAGGGCGCCGGTGTCGATGAGGATCTGGCGGAGCGTGGCGGCGGCGGGCTCGTCGAGGAGCGGGTCGCCGACCAGGCGGTCGAGTTGTGCGGCCTGGGCCGGGGTGGCGTGGTCGCGGGCGAGCGCGAGCATCACCGTCTGCTTGCCCTCGCGGAGGTCGTCGAGCGCGGGTTTGCCGGTGATCGCGGGGTCGCCGAACACGCCCAGGATGTCGTCGCGGAGCTGGAACGCGTCGCCGAGTGGGTCGCCGAACGCACGGTAGGCGGCGAGCAGGTCATCGCCGGCACCGGCCAGCGCGGCGCCGATCTGCAACGGGCGGGTGACGGTGTAGCGGGCGGCCTTCATCCGGACCACGGTGAGCGCGTCCGCGACCGTGCCGGCGCCGGCGCCGGCGCGCAGGTCGAGGTACTGCCCGGCGATCACCTCGGTGCGCATGCGGGCGAACAGCGCGGCGCCGCGCCGGTCCCGGTCGGCCACGGCGAACAGTTCGTCGGCCCATGCGGCCAGCAGGTCGCCGACGAGCAGCGCGGCACCGGCGCCATAGGCACCGGAGGAGCCGCGCCAGCCGCGCCGGTGATGCTCGTCGGCGAGCCGGCGGTGCACGGACGGCTCGCCGCGGCGCAGGTCACTGCCGTCCATGATGTCGTCGTGGATCAGCGCGAACGCGTGGAACAGTTCCAGCGCGGCCGCGGCGGACACGATCTCCGGGCCGTCGTCGCCGCCCGCACCGCGCCAGCCCCAGTAGCAGAACATCGGGCGCAGCCGCTTGCCGCCGTGCAGCACGAACCGGCGCATCATGTCGAACACGGCCGGGTCCGGCCAGTCCGGGCGCTGCCGGTCCAGCCAGTCCGCCAGCGCGGTCTCGCAGCGTTCCCGCAGCGCGCCGGCGTTCGCGACGACGTCGGCCGTCATCGGCGGCCCTCCCTAGTCGATGGAGACAGCGTCATGGGTGAGCCCGGCCGCGCGCAACAGCAGATCCTTCACCTGTACGGCTTCGAAGCGCTCCCGGGCGAGCGCCGGATCGGAGCAGATCAGCACCGGGCCGTCCTGCGGGCCGGCCGGGAGCCGGCCGTGCGAGCCGCGGACCGCGCGAGCGCCGGCGTCCAGGCCGACCGGGTTCATCAGGTAGCGGAAGCCGGTCTTCTTGCGCAGCAGGGCCGCCGCGGCCCGCATCTTCGCGGCGCCGGGATTCGCCGGGTCGAAGAACAGCTCGGCCGGGTCGTAGCCGGGCTTACGGTGGATCTCGACGGCCCGGGCGAAGTCGGGGGCACGGGCGTCGTCGAGCCAGTAGTAGTAGGTGAACCAGGCGTCCGGGTCCGCGATCAGCACGAGGTCACCGGCCCGCTCGTGGTCGAGGCCGTGCGCCTGCTTCCCGGCCTTGTCCAGGACCGCGTCGACGCCGGGCAGCTTCTCGCACAGCGCGCGCACGCGCTCCACCGAAGCCGGGTCCCGGACGTAGACGTGCGCGATCTGATGGTCGGCGACGGCGAACGCGGCGGAGGTCCACGGATCGAGGTATTCCATGCCGTCCTGCGTGTAAACGTGGAGAAGTCCCTCGGTGCGCAGCAGACGGTTGATGTCGACCGGGCGGTGCGCGTCGGTGATCCCGTACTCGGACAGCGCGACCACGGTGGCGTTTCGGGCCGCGGCCGCATCGAGCAGCGGGGCCAGGATCTCGTCCACCGCGCGGGCAGCCGCGGCCGCCTCCGGTGAGGACGGGCCGAATCGTTGCAGGTCGTAGTCTAGGTGCGGCACGTAGACCAGCGTCAGGTCCGGATCGTGGTCTGCCATGATCTGCTCGGCGGCACGGCAGATCCAGGTGGACGACGCGATCCCGGCGTTCGGGCCCCAGTAGGTGAACAGCGGGAACTCGCCGAGTCTCGCGGTCAGCTCGTCGTGCAGGTCCGGCGGAGACGTGTAGCAGTCCGGTTCCTTGCGGCCGTCGGAGTAGTAGATCGGGCGGGGCGTGACCGTCCAGTCCACGTCCGCGCCCATCGCGTACCACCAGCACACGTTCGCGACCGTGTAGCCGGGCCGGGCCGCGCGCGCCGCGTCCCACAGCTTCTCGCCCTGGACGAGTCGGTTGTGCTGCCGCCACAGGAAGACCTCGCCGAGGTCACGGAAGTACCAGCCGTTGCCGACGATCCCGTGCTCGGACGGCATCAGGCCGGTCAGGAACGTCGACTGCGCCGAGCAGGTCACGGCCGGCAGCACGGTGCCCAGCTCGGCCTGGAAGCCGATCGCGGACAGCCGGGGCATGTGGGCGAGCAGGCGCGGGGTCAGCCCGACCACGTCGAGCACGAGCAGCGGGGTGGTCATCGGGTCGCCTCCACGGTGTGCGTCAGTCCGAGCGTCGTCAGCAGATCCCGCGCGTACGCCAGCTCGGCCGCGATCCCACCGGCCAGCTCGTCCGGTGTGGACGGTCGTCGCGTGGGCGGCAGCACGCCCCAGGTGTAGGTCTCCACGTCCAGGTGGTCGCAGCGCGCGGCCGGCCCGGACACGATCTCTCGCAACGCGTCGGTCAGCACGCCGGTGGTCGCCCGCAGCGGCGGGATCGGCTCGGCGTGCAGCGGCACGTGGTAGTGCACCCGCCACGGACCATCATCCATCGTGGACAGCGCCTCGTCGAGGTCGTCGGTGGCGAGGCCTGACGGTGACCGCGTCTGGTGCAGGAAACGCGGCTCGACATACCCCTGCAGCACCTGCGCGTCCGCGACCGGGTCGGTGCTCTCCAGCGCGGCCGACACCTGCACCTTCACCACCGGCACGCCCGCCGCGTCCAGCCTGCCCAGGGCTTCGCGCGGGTCCTCCCAGGCACACGCGAGGTGTGCCAGGTCCAGGCATACGCCCAGGCGCGACGTGTCCACAGTGCTTAGTAGGTCGGCCGCCTGCGCGGTCGACTCGATGGCACAGCCCGGTTCAGGTTCGAAAGCCACCCGCACGGTACGGCCGGAGCGCCGTTCCAGCGCGGCCAGCCCGTCGGCGAGCGCACCCAGACTGTTGTGGCACCGCTGCCGTGTCGGCGCGTCCCACGGCGTGCGCCAGGCCAGCGGCAGCGTGGAGATCGAGCCCCGGGCCGCGTCCTCCGGCAACAGCTGCGCCAGCACCTCGGCCAGGTCCAGTGTGTACCGCAGGCGCTCCGGCTCGGACCAGTCCGGGTAGTAGACCGCGTGCTTCACCACCGGGGCCTGGAACGCCTGGTACGGGAAGCCGTTCAGCGTCACCACCTCGAGGCCGCGAGCGCTCAGCTCCGCGCGCAGCCGGTGCACGGCCATCCGGTCCGCGGCCAGGCCCGCCGCGACCGGTGCCGCGAGCCACAATCCGAGACCCAGCACGGGTACGCCGAGGCGCTCCCGGACCGGGACCGCGTAGGTGTCGAACTGGGCCACGATGCCGGGCAGATCCTCGGCCGGGTGGACGTTCGTGCAGTATCCGAGGTGGACGGTCGAGCCGTCCGGGTGCCGCAGTCGCATCTTCAGGAGCCTCCCCGCAGGATCGAGCTGCCCTCGTACGTACCCTCGGCAGGTTTCAGGTCTGTCAGGTCAAGGCGCCCGGACTGGCCGTAGAACTCGGCCGGGTTGCGCCACAGCACGCGGTCCACGTCGTCGTACGTGAACCCGGCCGCGCGCATCGCCTCCGCGGTGCGGACGGTCAGCAGCGGGTCGGACCTACCCCAGTCCGCGGCCGAGTTCACCAGCGTGCGGTCCAAGCCGTACTCCTTGAGGATCTCCACCATCCGCGGCGGCGACATCTTCGTGTCCGGGTAGATGGAGAAGCCGGCCCAGCAGCCCGCGTCCTTGACCGCCTCGACCGTGACCTCGTTCAGGTGGTCGATCACCACGAACTCGGGCCGGATGCCGGACTCGGCGACCACGTCCAGGCTGCGTGCGGTGCCGCGGGCCTTGTCCCGGTGCGGCGTGTGCACCAGCGCGGGCAGGCCGGCCTCGACCGCCATCGCCAGCTGCCGGGTGAACGCGTCGTCCTCGTCCGCGGTCATCGAGTCGTAGCCGATCTCGCCGACCGCGACCACACCGTCCTTGGCCAGATAGCGTGGCACCAGGTCGAGCACCGGGCGGCACCGCGGATCGTTGGCCTCCTTCGGGTTCAGCGCGATCGTCGCGTGGTGCCGCACCCCGAACTGCGAGGCACGGTACGGCTCCCAGCCGACCAGCGAGTCGAAGTAGTCGGCGAACGAGCCCGGCCCGGTCCGCGGCTGCCCCAGCCAGAAGGCCGGCTCCACCACCGCCACGATCCCGGCCGCCGCCATCGCCGCGTAGTCGTCCGTCGTCCGCGACGTCATGTGAATGTGCGGGTCGAAGATCCGCATCCCCGTCTCCTCTCCCTGGTTCACTTCGCCTCACGCCCGATCCCGTCGCGGCGCGTCGTCCCCGTCGCACCGCCGTCGCACGCGGAACCGGCTGATTCACCGGCCGTCACCCAGCCGTCCGCATCGATCGCCGGCGCCGCGCCGTCCGGTCCACGCCCGTCGGGGACCGCGGCACGGGCCCGCGGCCGTTCGGCCACGGCGATGCAAGCCCGCGGCTGTTCCGGCACCGCAACACCGGCCCGCGGTCGTTCGATCGGCGCGGCACCGAGCCGCGGTCGTTCGATCGGCGCGGCACCGAGCCGCGACCGCTCGGTCACTGCGGCACCGGGCCGCGGCGGCGGAGGTCAGTAAGTAGTGCTGATGCGTCCGCCGGGAAGTCGCGGCCGGCCGCCGCGCGCTCCTCGGCCAGAGCGGCCAGCATGTCGGCGAGCCCGTCGTCGGCGCGGTCGCGCAGGGCGTGCACCGCGGTCAGCGGGACGCCCATGAATACGCACTTCAGCACGCCCTGCCGCCAGGTGTCGTCGTCCAGCCGGTCCGCGACCGGGCCGAGCGCGGCCGCGACCAGGCGGGTGTCGTTCGTGCGCAGCGCGTCGCGCAGCAGCGGAAGCACGTGCTCGTCCGGCGCGTCCGGCAGGATCGCGCACGCGGCGATGATCGCCAGCTTCTCCCGCGAGTCGCCGTAGCGGTACAGCTCCGCGATCTCACCGGGGCCGCCGGGCGTTTCGAGGAGCGTGGCGAGCAATGTGGCGCGGGCGGCGGCATCCACGGTCCAGCCCGGCACACCGGGCAGCCCGTCCCGGCCGGTGTGCCGCCCCACGGCGGGGAAGAGCCGCCCGATCGCCGCGGGATCCCGGCGCACCGCGGCCTCCGCGTCGTCCAGCCAGGCCCGCCCTGACACGTCGCGGAGCGCGACCCGCAACACCTCGATCGTCATGACACCCTCCCTGCGGTCGCTCCCCAGCCGGCCGGCGAGTCGGCAGGCTGGCCTGCTTCCCCGCCCGGCCGCGAGCCGACAGGCTCGGCCGCTCCCCCGTCGGTCGGCGAGTCGGCAGGCTCGCCTGCTCTCCCGGCGGCAGGCTCGCTTGCTTCCCCGCCGGCCCGCGAGCTGGCAGGCTCGGCCGCTCCCCCATCGGTCGGCGAGTCGGCAGGCTCGCCTGCTCTCCCGGCGGCCGACGAGCGGGCGGGATCGGCCGCTTGCTCGTCCGCCGGCGCACCGACGTGGTCGGCCGCACTCCGCCTTACGTTTCCTAGGAAGCTAGGTGCATTTGCTGCGGCGCGGAGAAAAGCCAGGGAGGAGGCGGCGACCGTCGGCGCGGCGTGCGAGTGGCGGGGCAGTTCGACCGCGACGAGGCCGCGGTAGCCTCCGTCCGCGAGCGCACGCAGCACCGGCGGGAAGTCGATCTCGCCGGTGCCGAACTCCAGGTGCTCGTGCACGCCCCGCCGCATGTCGTCGATCTGCACGTTGACCAGGTGCTGCGCGACCGCGGTGACGCAGTCGGCGACGCCGATCGGCTCCAGGCAGCGGCAGTGTCCGATGTCGAGCGTCAACCCGAACCACGGCGGCGCGCCCAGCTCGGCGCGCAGCCGGTGCCAGCCGGCGATGTCCTCGACCAGCATGCCCGGCTCCGGCTCGAAACCGAGCGGGATCCCGGCGTCCGCGGCGACCGCACCGGCCTCCGCGCACCCGTCGACGAGCCGTTCCCAGGCCAGATCCGGGGGTACGCCGTCCGGCCGCACCCCGGCCCAGAACGAGATCGCCTCGGCGCCGAGGTCCGCGCCGATCGCGATCGCCCGGCGCAGGAAGTCCAGCCGCAGCGCGCGATCGTCGTGCAGCAGCGTCGGCGCGTGCTTGCGGCGCGGATCCAGCAGATAGCGGGCCCCGGTCTCGATCACGACCGCCAGGCCCAACTCCCGCAGCAGGTCCGCGGCCTCGGCCGTCCGGCGCGCCACGTCCGGCGCGAACGGATCGAGGTGATCGTGGTCGAGCGTCAGCGCCACGCCCTGGTAGCCGAGGTCCGCGATCACCCGCAGCGCGTCCGCCAGCCGGTGGTTCGCGAACCCGTTCGTCCCGTAGCCGAACCGCAGTCCCGGCACACCGCCCGGATCCGCCGCGGTCGCATCGTGCGCGTGAGGTGAGGGTCCAGCCGCCTCGTTCGGGTGCGGCCTCATGTCGGGGACACCTTCCGCGCGAGCAGGCGGGCCAGCGGTGCCGCCGCCGCGACCGCGATCCCGGCCGGTGACGATCCGGCGCGGGCGGTGAGCGCCCCCTGCAACGCGGGCAGCGCCGTGATCCCGGCGCCGACCGCCGCCCGGATCGTGCCGGGACCCGGACTCAGAATCGCCCGCACCTGCGCCGCTCCGTAACCGGCCAGGTACTGCCCGACCAGCGCACCGACCACGGCCGCCCGGCCCGCCGACCAGCGGCCCGCGCCGGCTGGGACGGCGACGCCGGCACCGCGGAACGCATGGCCGGCGGCACGACGCCCGAAGCCCGCACCGCCGAACCCGGACCCGGCAGCACGCGCTCCAGACCCGGCATCGCGAGATCCGAACCCGGCGGCACGGGAACCGGTCCCAGCAGCACGAGATGCGGACCCGTCATCGCGAGATCCGGCGCCAGCGGCGCGAGATCCCAAACTAGCGGCGCGAGATCCGACGCCGTCGGCGCGACGTCCCAAGCCGGCGACGCGAGATCCGAAGCCGACGGCACGAGATCCCAAGCCGGCGGCGCGAGGCGTGGGCGTGGCGCCGCCGGTCGAAGGGTCGCCGAGTTTAAGCCCCGGGCCGGCGCGGTGTGGTGTGGAGGTGGCGATGGCGGCGCTGAGGGCGGCGGTCGCGGTGAGGGTCGTGGCGGGCAGGGCCGGGGTGGCGCCGGAGACCTCGCGACGGGAGAGTTCGGTGACCGTGTAGGTGTGCGCGGCGATCACGGCGGCTGCGGGAAGTGCCCGCCACAGGGCTCTACCGACGGCGCCGGAAGCGTCGAGGGGGCCGGAACGTGGCGTCGTGGTCGCGCCGAGGAGGACGTCGAGCGCGCGGCAGGCCGCCATCACGGCGGGGCCGGCCGGTGTGTTCTTGGCGCGCAGGTCATAGGCCCAGATGGTGGCGGCCAGTGGCAGCGCGACCGCGAGCGAGCGCCGGCCACCGACCGCGGCGGCGACCCCCAGTCCGGCCGCCGTCAGCCCGGCGGCCAGGCCGAATGCGGCGCCGGGGCGGACCCGGCCGGAGGGGATGGGCCGTTCGGGCCGCTCGGTCGCATCGAGGTGGCGGTCGGCCCAGTCGTTCGCGGCCATACCGGCCCAGTAGAGGCAGACCGATGCGGCGGAGAGCGCCCCGGTGGCGGGCGTGAGCACCCCGGCCGCGCTGGCACCGGCGACCAGGTCACCGGGCACGGACAGCGCCGCGGGCGCGCGCACGAGTTCGGCCAGGTCCGCGAGCCCGGCCATCAGGCCACTCCCCCAGCATGCCGGCCGCCGCCGGCGTCATCGCCTCCATGACGCGATGCATCAACATGTTGACCGCCGTCAACACCAGCAGCATCAACACGACCACCATCAACACGACCGCCGTCAACATGACCGCCGTCAACACGAGCAGCGTCGAGACGAGCGCCGTCAACACGAGCGCCGTCAACACGACCGCCGTCAACACGAGCGCCGTCAACACGACCGCCGTCAACATGAGCGCCGTCAACATGAGCGCCGTCAACATGAGCGGCGTCAACACGAGCGGCGTCAACATGACGGGTGGTATCGCCATGATCCGGCGCGGCGGGATCCGCGGTGTCCGGCGCGGGAACGGGCGAGGTGGGACCGACGGCCGGGGACGCGCCGGCGGGTGAGGCCGCCGAGCCACCGAAGCCGGCGGCCGAGGCCGGTGGAAGCGCGGATGCGGCGGGTGGGGTGCCGGCCGTACCCGGGAGGGATGTGGAAAGGTCCTCGACGAAGGTGACGAGGCGGGACCATTGGTCGGCGAGCGCACCGGGGGCGTCGCCGATCGGGTCCTTGAAGAAGAAGGCGAGCTCCGGCAGCGCGCCGGTGCGACCGGCGGCGTGCGCGGCGGCGGTGAGGCGGGCCAGGTCCAGGATCAGCGGCGCGGCCAGGGCCGAGTCGCACCCGTGCCAGGTGAACTCCATCCGCATGCCGGTGCCGAGGAAGCCGGTGAAGCTGATCAGGTCCCAGGCGGCCTTGAAGTCGCCGAGCGTCTCCACGTAGTCGATGCGGGTGGTGCCCTGCGGCTCGTAGCCGAGCGTGTCGGCGAGGACGCGCTGCTTACTGGCGGTCTTGGCGGCGTTCGCGGCCGGGTCGGCGAGCCGGGCGCCGTCGCCGCCGCCGAGCAGGTTGAGGCCGGACCAGCTGCGCACGCGCAGGTTCCGGCTGGCGAACATCGGCGCGAGCACGGACTTGACCAGCGTCTCACCGGTCTTGCCGTCGTTGCCGCCGTAGGGCACGCCCCGCGAGCGCGCCATCGCGTCCAGCATGGACAGCCGCGCTCCGGTCGACGGCGTGAAGTCCACGAAGGACGCGCCGGCGAGAAACGCGGCATATGCCGCACGCGAGCTGGGTGGCAGCGCGTCCAGATCCGCCGTTTCAAGATCTTGCGAGGGTACGGGTTCCGTGCTCGCCACGTTGATGACGACCACCCGGTCGAGGCCGTTGGACTCACGGAAGTGCACGATGTCGCGCGCGATGCCGTCCACCGACTCCGGTAGCGGAAGCACGGAACCGTCCACCGCGGACAGCTCGGCACACAGCGCGGCGGCCAGGTGCGCGGGCAGCACACCGGCCGCGCCGAGTTCCTCCGCCTTCTTCGGCAGCGGCGTGTCGGTGATGTCGTGGCCGCCGAAGACCAGCGACGGGATGGGCGGGAGCCAGGGGCGGGCGAGCGCGGGCAGCTCGGTGACGCAGCCGTCGGTGCCGGCCAGGCCGGCCCGGATGGCGAGCGCGCCGGTGATCGCGGTGGTGGCGACGGAGCCTCTGGCGCCGATGAGCCAGACGCCGGTGCGGGGGGAGACGAAGGACACTGGGACCGACCTCCGGTGGTGATGTGGCCCCGCCCGCCGCGCCTTCCGGGGTGGCACCACCCGGGGTGGCGCCGTCAGTCGGCGGTCGTCGGGCGACCGCCCCGGGGACCCGGGGCGGCGCGACGGACGGGGGTTCGTGGCGGGCAGCGGGTACGGCCCGCTTACTGCGGTTACTGCGGTGCGAACTCCACCCAGTTCAGGTTGAACAGGCTGGTGGCCGGCCCGCCCTCGACACCGCCGGCGACCAGGTAGAGCCGGTGCGATCCGGGTGCCGCGGAGACCGCGACGGTCTGCGACGCCCAGGTGGTGTTCGAGGCGGTGGCGGCGAGCGTGGCGCTGCCGACGATCGGGCCGTCGGGTGCGTCGAGCCGTAGCGTCACGGTGGCGCGGGGCTGCCCGGCGGTGGCGGCGGTGCCGCCCGCGTACCGGAGCGTGACCGTGCCGACGCCGCCCAGGTTGATCGGGTCGAACGCGATGTACTCGTTCGGGTCGAAGCCGGTCAGGTGGTTGCCCCCGCCGGTGTCGTTCGTGGTGGCGGAGGTGACGCCGAGCTGCTGCTGGGCGAATTCGGCCTGCTGGCGCCAGGTCTGCAGGACCGCCTGGTCGACGTCCTCCAGCGCCGGCTGGCCGTTCGCGCCCAGGTCGGTGTATTTCGCGCTGACCGCGCCGTAGAGGTAGCCGCCGGCGTGGTCCGCGCCGTCCGCCGGTGAGACGAACGATCCGGAGCAGCCGTTGGCGTCGCTCATGCCGTGCCCGTGCGTGTCGTGGCCGAGCACGAACGAGACCGTGACGCGCGAGCAGTCGATCGGGCCGTCCTCCGGGTCGGTGACGGTGACGGTCCACGGGACCGTGTCGCCCCAGTTGAAGAACGTCCCGGAGATCGGCGAGGTGACCGTGACCGTGGGCCGGGTGTTGCCGACCACGATCTGGTGGGTGAGCACCGCGGTCTTGCCGCTGGAGTCGGTCACCGTGAGGCGCGCGGTGTAGACGCCGTTCGCGGTGTAGGTGAACGTGGGGTTCGGGTCGGCGGAGTCGATCGTGCCGTCCGAGGTGAAGTCCCAGGCGTACGAGATGGATTCGCCCGGGTCCGGGTCGTAGGTGCCGTCGGAGGAGAACTGCACGGTCAGCGGTGCCGGCCCGTTGTCCGGCGTGGCCTCGAGCGCGGCCACCGGGGCTCGCGTGCCCTTGGCGTAGCGGATGACGGACAGCGCCGCGTCCGGGTTCGCCCGGAAGAAGCCGTCGCCGTACTCCAGGACGTAGAGGCTGCCGTCCGGCCCGTACTCCATGTCCATCGGGTTGTCGAAGACCACCCCGGGCAGGAACTGCTCGACGCCGGTCAGGTTCCCGTTGCCGTCGGTCCGCATCATGAAGATCTTGTCGCGGGTGAACTCGCCGAAGACCACGGAGTTGTCGTAGTACTCCGGGAACTTCGACGCGGACGTCGAGCGGGAGTCGTACCGGTAGATCGGCCCGCCCATCGGGCCGACACCACCGGTGCCGATCACCGGCCACTTGAAGTCACACGTGGTCGGCGGCGTGGACAGGTACGAGCCCGGGCACGGGGTACGGGCCTGGAACGTGTACCAGAAGTCCGGCTGCGCGACCGGCGGCAGCGTGGTCAGGCCGGTGTTGCGCGGCGAGTCGTTCGTGACCGCGTCGCAGTTGAACGCGCCCTTCGACTGCTTGGTGGCGAAGTCGTAGTCGATGTACGGCAGCGTGGGCGAGTAGCAGTACGGCCAGCCGTAGTTGCCGGCCCGGTTCGTGGCGAGCCAGCGCCCGGTCCCCTCCGGCCCGCGCGTGGCGGACGGCACCTGCGAGTCCGGCGAGTAGTCGCCGATGTACACGTAGCCCCGCTTGTCCACGTCGAACCGGAACGGGTTGCGCAACCCCATCAGGAAGATCTCCGGCCGGGTCTTGCCGGCGGTGTCCCGCCGCTCGTCGAAGAGGTTCCCGGACGGGACGGTGTAGGTCCCGTCCGCGCCGACCCGGATCCGCAGCACCTTGCCGCGCAGGTCGTTGGTGTTGCCCGAGGAGCGCTGCGCGTCGTAGCCCGGCCCCTGGGTCGGCGACTCGTTGATCGGCGTGTAGCCGTCGGAGCCGCCCGCGTTCGTGTCGTCGCCGGTGACCAGGTAGAGCAGCCCGTTGCCGTCGAACTTGATCTCGCCGGCCACGTGGCAGCAGACGCCGCGGTCCACGTCCACCCGCATGATCTGCTGTTCCGTGCTCATGTCCAGGTGCGGCGTGGGGGTCTCGGTGAACTTGACCCGGGACAGCTGGTTGTAGCCCTTGTACGCGTCCCACACGGACGGATCGTCACTGGTGGCCGGCGCGTCCGTGGTCGGCGTGTTCAGCCTGGGCGCGTAGTAGATGTACACCCATCTGTTGGTGGCGAACTGGGGGTCGAGCGCGACCGACTGCAACCCGTCCTCGTCGTGCTGGTAGACCTCGATCGTGTTGATCACCGGGCTGGCGCCGCTGGCCGGGTCGTACAGCCGGATCTGCCCGCCGCGCGTGTTGTGCAGCACGCGGCCGTCCGGCAGCACGGCCAGCGACATCGGCTCGCCGGGTTCGTCGTTGAGCACGACCTTCTCGTAGTTGCCGGTCACGGTCGCGCCGCAGTCGCCCTCGACCACGCCTGCCGCCCACTGCAGCCCGCCGAGCAGGTGCCGGCGGAACGACGAGTCCAGATAGGACCGGGTGGAGTGGCCGAGTCCGGTGTAGAACGTGCGCCCGCCCTGGTAGTCGCGGCACCAGGAGACCGGGTGGTCGTATCCCACGGTCCCGCCGGTGACCGTGGACTCGTCCAGCGTCGCCAGCACGTGCGCGGTGCCGCGCACGTTGGTGGCGAAGTTGTACCACTCCTCGGACAGCGTCAGCTTGCGCGCGATCCGCTCGGTGGACGGGTGCGCCCGGTCCGCCACGTCGATCGTGGCGTCCTCGACCGGGAGCCTGCCGGCCACGGAGCTGCCGACCAGGTCGCGGTAGAAGTCCCAGTCCGGCTCGGTCTCCGCGGCCGCGTGCACGCCGAGGTAGCCGCCGCCGTTCGTGAAGTACTGCTCGAACGCGGACTGCTGCGAGTCGTTCAGCACGTCACCGGTGGTGTTCAGGAAGACCACCGCGCGGTACTTCGCCAGGTTGGCCGCGGTGAACGCGCCCGCGTTCGCGGTCTCGTCCACGCGGAAGCCGTTCGCCACGCCCATCAACTTGATCGCGGCGGACGCGACCGGGATGGACGCCCGGCGCTCACCGGCCGTCTTCGTGAAGACCAGCACCCGGTACGACCCGGGCTTGCGCGCGTCCGAGCGGAGCGCTTCGGGGCCGTTCTCGGTGGTGGTCAGGGTGTCGGGGTTCTCCGGTTCCGCGGCGACGGCCGAGGGCGGTGCCACGGCCAGGATCGGTAGTGCGATGACCAGGCCTGCCACGGATGCCAGCCATCGACGGACGGATCTTCTCATGGTGTTCCTCCGGGGTCAGAGAGGCGCGTCGGGCCGGTGCCGGTCCGTCACGCCCCGCCACGGGCACGGGGGTTGTGCCTCACCCCTGGCGCGGTGCCACATCCGCCAAGGTCGTGCAAGCCTCGGGCCGCGCCCACGCACCGTCACGCGGGGCGCAACCGCGTGCCGGTCCCTCGCCGGCGCGGCCCGAGGAGTCTGGTTAGAGCTGGACCCAGGACTGGGACTCGGCGGACTTCTCCACCGCGTCCAGCACCAGTTGCACGCCGAGCGCGTCCGCGAACGACGGTGCCGGGTCGGTGCCGTCGCCGATCGCCTCGAGGAGGTCGCGGGCCTGGTGCGTGAAGCCGTGCTCGTACCCGATGAGGTGACCGGTCGGCCACCACGCGGACAGGTACGGGTGCTCGGGCTCGGTGACCAGGATCCGCCGGAATCCCAGCTCCGTGCCCGGCAGCGTGGCGTCGTAGAACTCGAGCTCGTTGAGTCGTTCCAGGTCGAACGCCAGCGAGCCCTTGGTGCCGTTCACCTCGATGCGCAGCCCGTTCTTGCGGCCGGTCGCCATCCGCGTCGCCTCGAACGTGGCGATCGCGCCGCCGGACAGCCGCGCCACGAACAGCGCCGCGTCGTCCACCGTGACCCGGCCTCTGCTCGTTTCAGTGGCCTTCGCGGCCCCGAGCGCCGCACCGTCGTCCGACGGCAGCGGGCGCTCGCGGACGAACGTCTCGGTCAGGCCGGACACGCCGGTGATGGCCTGCCCGGTCACGAACTGCGTCATGTCGATGATGTGCGCGCCGATGTCGCCCAGCGCGCCCGACCCGGCCTTGTCCTTCTGCAACCGCCAGACCAGCGGGAACTCCGGATCGGTGATCCAGTCCTGGAGGTAGACGGCCCGGACGTGCCGCAGGTCGCCGAGCCGGCCGTCCGCGATCAGCTGCCGCATGAACGTGACGGCCGGGACCCGGCGGTAGGTGAAGCCGCACATCGCGCGGACGCCCTGTGCCCGCGCGGTGTCCGCCGCCGCGACCATCGCCCGGGCCTCGGAGACCGTGTTGGCCAGGGGCTTCTCGCAGAGTACGTGCTTGCCCGCGGCGAGCGCGGCGCACGCGATCTCCGCGTGCGAGTCACCCGGCGTGCAGATGTCGACCAGGTCGATGTCGTCGCGGGTGACCAGGTCACGCCAGTCGGTGGTGTGCGCGTCCCAGCCGAGCCGGTCCGCGGCGGCGGCCACGTTCGCCTTGTCCCGGCCCGCGATCAGCGACATGCGGGCGCGTACGGGCAGATCGTAGACGCGGTTGACGGTGCGCCACGCCTGCGAGTGTGCCTCGCCCATGAACGCGTACCCCACCATGCCGATGCGCAGCTCACCCACGGATGAACTCCCTGTCTGTGAAGAAAGTGTGTGTCAGAACCCAAGCTGAAGGTAGTTCGCCGCGTTCTCCTTGGTGATCGTTTCGGAGGCGAGCGTGATGTCCTTCGGCACGGACAGCTCCACCAGGTCGGCCAGGCCGCGGCCCTGCGCGACCAGCCGGGCCAGGGATATCGCGGACGAGGCCATCGACGGGCTGTAGGTGACCGTGGCCTTCAGCACGCTGTTGTCCGCCTGGATCGCCTCGATCGCCGCCTTGGAGCCTGCGCCGCCGACCATGATGAACTCGCTGCGGTTCGCCTGCTGGACCGCGGCGAGCACGCCCACGCCCTGGTCGTCGTCGTGGTTCCAGAGCGCGTCGATCTTCGGCAGCGCCTGTAGCAGGTTCGTCGCCTCGCGCTGGCCGGTGTCGATGGTGAACTCCGCGGCCCGCCGGTTCGCGACCGTGAATCCGGCCGTGGCCAGCGCGTCCTTGAAGCCCTGCGAGCGCTGCTGGGTCAGTTCGAGCGAGTCGATGCCGGCGATCTCGCCGATCACCGGGTTGGTGATGCCCTTCGCCTTCATCTGGGCGACCACGAAGTTGCCGGCCGAGACGCCCATGCCGTAGTTGTCACCCTTGATCATCACGCGGTACGCGAGCGCCTGGGTGAACGCCCGGTCCAGGTTGATCACCGGGATGCCGGCCTGCATGGCCTTGAGCCCGGACGCGGTCAGCTCCTTGCCGTCGTGCGGGAGCATGACGATCGCGTCCGGCTTCTGCGAGATGAGCGTGTCCAGCGCCGCGCGCTGGGCAGCCGCGTCCGCGCCCGCCTCCACGCTGTTGAACGTCACGTCGGAGTACGCGGCGGCCTGCGCCTTCGCGTTGTTCGTGATCGCGGCCATCCAGCCGTGGTCCGCGGCCGGCGCGGAGAAGCCGATCGTGACGGCCTTTCCGGGCGCCGCGTTCGCGTTGTCGCCCTCCGGTCCCTTGGTCTGCGCGGTGCTCGGGCCCTGTTCGTTGCTGGTGCAGGCCGCGAGCAGCGCGCCCGCGCCGACCATGGCCCCGCCGAACAGCAGGCGGCGGCGGGAAGAGTCCTGGATCATGAAGTCCTCGCTCTCGGATCGTGCTGGAGGATGTACGGTGCCCGGCCACCGTCGGTGCCGACGGCCGCCCATGTGCTGTGCTGTGCTGCACCCCTGGTGATCCGGGCGTCGTTCATGTCGTGCGAACGCCGTGCATGACGCCCGGATCACCGCGGAGCGCGCGGCTATGGTCTACGGGAGAAGAGCTTGGTGAGTGAGCCGAACCGGAACTGCTGGATCAGCACGGCGGCGACGATGATGCCGCCCTTGATCATGTTCTGTGACTCGGTGGTGAGGTTGTTGATCGCGAACAGGTTCGTGATCGTGGAGAAGACCAGCACCCCGAAGAGGGCGCCGACGATGGTGCCGCGGCCGCCGGAGAGCAGCGTGCCACCGATGATCGCCGCCGCGATCGCGTCCAGCTCGTAGAGGTTCGCCATCGCGGCCTGCGCGGAGTTCGCCTGCGCGGTCAGCATCAGCGCGCCGATGCCGCAGCAGAGGCCGGAGAGCGCGTAGAGCAGCAGCGTGTGCCGTTTGACGTTGATGCCGGCGAGCCGGGCCGCCTCCGGGTTGCCGCCGACCGCGACCGTGCGCCGGCCGAACGTGGTCCGGTTGAGCAGCACCCAGCCGGCCGCGACGACCAACACCAGAATGATCACCAGCAGCGGTACGCCGAGGATCTCCGTCGACGCGATGCCGTTGATCGTGGCGTCGCCCGAGATCTGCGTCTGCTTGCCGGAGATCGAGGCGGCCAGTCCGCGCGCCGCCACCATCATGGCCAGCGTCGCGATGAACGGCACCAGCCGGCCGTACGAGATGAGCAGGCCGTTGACCAGCCCGGTGCCGACGCCGACCGCGATCGCCGTGAAGATCATGCCGCCCGCGCCGAAGCTCTGGGTGGCGACCGTGGTGGCCCAGACGCCGGCCAGCGCCATGATCGCGCCGACCGACAGGTCGATGCCGCCGCCGATGATCACGAACGTCATGCCGACCGTGACCACGCCGATCGCGGACGCCTGCTGCAGGATCGTGAAGATGTTGTTGCGCACCCACTCCGGGTCGCTGTACAGGTCCGGCCGGGTCAGCACCCCGAGCACGACCAGCACCACCAGCACGCCGATCAGCGCGAGGTTGCGCCCGGCGAACTCGTTGCCCTCACTGCTCCACCAGCGACGCAGGCCGTCGCCGTCCTTCGATATGGCCGGGCGGGTGCCCGGATCGGCCGTCGTGGCCTTCATGCCGCTTCCCCCTCGGTGGTGTCCGTCTCGGCCGCGAGCGCGCCGGTGGTCAGCGAGCCCGCCATGATCATGTCCAGTACCGCTTCCTCGTCCAGTTCGCCGCCGGGCGCCTCGTGGATCACGCTGCCCTCGCGCATGATCAGCACCCGGTCGGCCAGGCCGAGCACCTCGGGCACCTCGCTGGAGACCAGCAGCACGCCCAGCCCGGCCGCGGCCAGGTCGCGGACGACCTGGTACAGCTCGGCCCGCGCGCCGACGTCCACGCCGCGGGTGGGCTCGTCGAGCAGCAGCAGCCGGGTCGGCGTGGCGCCGGCGTCGTGCGGGCCGCCGTTGCGCGGGCCGGTGCCGACCAGCCAGCGGCCGACCACGACCTTCTGCTGGTTGCCGCCGGACAGTTGCCGCACCGGGCGGTGCACGTCCGGCGGGCGCAGGTCGAGGCGCGCCGCGACCGCGCGGGCCGACGCGGCCTCACGCGCGGTGCGGGTGAAGCCGCCCGCCGCGAACCGGCTGAACCCGGCCAGCGTGACGTTGCGGTAGATCGGCTCGTCGAGCAGCAGCGCCTGGCTCTTGCGCTCCTCCGGGGCCATGCCGAGGCCGGCCCGGACCGCCGCGCCCACGCTGCCCGCGCGCAGCCGCCGGCCGTCCATGACCACCGTGCCGGCCTCCGCACGGCGCGCACCGAAAATCGTTTCCAGGAGTTCGGAGCGGCCGGAGCCGACCAGGCCGGCGATGCCGACGATCTCGCCGGGACGCACGGTCAGCGACACGTCCGCGAACTCACCGTGCCGGGTGAGGCCGCGCACCTCCAGCAGCGGAGCCGCGTCCGTGGCGTGCGTGACCCGGTCCGGGAACACGTACTCGATGGTGCGGCCGGTCATTCTGGTGACCAGGTCGCGCGTGGGCGTCTCGCGGGCGGACAGCCCGGCCGCGGTGGTGCGGCCGTCCTTGAGCACGGTCACCCGGTCGCCGATCTCGCGGATCTCCTCCATCCGGTGCGAGATGTAGACGACCGCGATGCCGGCCGCGGTCAGCTCGCGGATGATCCGGAACAGGTTGCCGACCTCGTCGTGCGCGAGCACCGCGCTCGGCTCGTCCATGATGATCAGCTTGGCGTCGTGCGAGAGCGCCCGGGCCATGCTCACGATCTGCTTGCCGGCCGACGGCAGCCGATGCACCGGCCGGCGCGCCGGGATCTCTCCGTGACCGAGCCTTTCCAGGATCGCGCGGGTACGCCGGGCGGTCTCACCCCGCCGGACGAAGCCGAGGCGGCGCGGCTCGTGGCCGAGGAACGCGTTCTCCGCCACCGACAGATCGTCGACCAGGTCCAGCTCCTGGTAGATGGTGGCGATCCCGGCGCGCATCGCGGCCTGCGGATTCGCGAACTCCACCGGCCGACCCCGCCACTCGACCCGGCCGCTGTCCGGGCGGTGCACGCCGGCCAGCACCTTGATCAGGGTGGACTTGCCGGCGCCGTTCTGGCCGAGCAGGCAGTGCACCTCGCCCGCGCGCACCTCCAGCTGCACGCCGTCGAGCGCGCGCACGCCGGGGAACGTCTTGACGACATCGGTGAGGCGCAGGATCACGCCGTCACCCGATTCCTGGATCACGTTCTCGTCCATGCCGGCCCCCTTCGAGCTGCGGTGTCGTCGTAGTCGGCACTGAGGCGCGCGTCGCTCATTCGCTGGCCTGTTCGAACGCGACGTCGCTGGCCAGCACGGCGGCACCGGTGACGCCCGCGCGGGAGGCCAGCTCGGACAGGACCACCGGGAGGTTGCCGGTGGCCAGCGGCAGCGACCGGCGGTACACCACGCTGCGGATCTCGGCGAGCAGCACGTGCCCGAGCTGGGCCAGCCCGCCGCCGATCACGATCATGGAGGGATTCGCGAAGCTGACCAGGCCGGCCAGGACGGATCCGACCCGGCGACCGCCGTCGCGGATCAGGCCGATGCTGGTGATGTCGCCCTCGGCCGCGGCCAGGCCCACGTCCCGCGCGGAGAGCGTGCCGGCGGCGGTGAACCGCTCGGCCAGCGCGGGTGAGGCGCCGGAGCGGCCGGCCGCGGTCGCGTCCCGGGCCAGCGCGGCGCCGCTGAACAGCGCCTCCAGGCAGCCGGAGTTGCCGCAGGAGCAGACCGGGCCGTGCGGCTCGGCCATGATGTGCCCGATGTCGCCGGCGCACCCGTCCGTACCCCGGTAGACGTGGCCGGAGAGGAAGATGCCGCAGCCGATGCCGGTGCCGATCTTCACGTACAGGAAGTCGTCGATGCTGTGCGCGACGCCGCCGTGCCGCTCGCCGAGCGCCATGATGTTCACGTCGTTGTCCACCACGGCCGGGCAGCCGTGCTCGCGGGCCAGCAGCTCACGCACCGGGTAGCGGTCCCAGCCCGGCATGATCGGCGGGGAGACCGGCACGCCGTCGCGGTAGCTGACCGGTCCGGGGACGCCGATGCCGATGCCGTCCAGCCGTTCGTACACGCCGTCGGCCTTGGCCTTGGCCAGCAGCTCGCTGACCCGGTGCAGGATCGCCTTCGGGCCGGAGCGGATGTCGGAGGCCTCGGCGTACGCCGCGACCGGTTCCAGCCGGCCGTTGACCACCTCGATGTCGATCGAGCTGGCGCCCAGGTCGACCGCGGCGAACCGCAGCCTCGGGTGAAGCTCGACGAGGGTGGAGCGACGCCCGCCCCGGGACGCGGCCATGCCGGCCTCGCTGACGAAACCGGCGGCGGCGAGCCGGTCCAGCTCCGTGAGCAGCCGGGGACGCGGGATCTGCAGCCGGTCGGCGAGCTCGGCGCGGGAGATCGCGCCGTGGTCGCGCAGCAGCCGCAGCAGCCGCAGGTGCAGGGCCTCGTCGGGTCGCACGTTCAACTCCACCTCTCGTCGGGCCGGCTAACGCTTGTAGATCGTCAGCTCGGCCATGTTCCGGTAGCTCAACTCCGCGAACGACAGCGACTGGCCGGGGTTCGCGGCGCCCCCGGGTGCAGTGTCCTGCTCCCAGTTGGCGTGGTGGAAGTCCTGCTCGCCGATCGTCTGGAAGAACTGCTGGAAGTTGATGTCGCCCTCGCCGAGCGGCACCATGTCGTACCCGTTGGGCACGGCGGTGTTCTTGTTGCCGTCCTTCGCGTGGAAGAGCGGGAACCGCTTGGTGCGCTCCGCGACCGTGATGATCGGGTCGAAGAGGTCGGTCTGCTCGCGGCCGCGCGCGTCGACGAACGTCGTGTGCTTGTAGCGGGCGACGTAGCCCCAGAAGATGTCCATCTCGAAGAAGACGTAGCGCGGGTCGGTCTTGCCGAAGAAGTACTCCAGCTTCCGGGTGCCGGACGACCGGGTCGGGTTGCCGTTCGCGTCCTTCGGGCCCGCGTCCAGCAGGAACCCGTACGCCGCGTCGTGGTTGTGGGTGTAGAGACGCAGCCCGCGGCGCGCGGCCTGGCGGCCCAGCTCGTTCCACAGGTCGGCCGCCGCGTCCCAGTCCTTGGTGAAGGAGCTGTTCGTCGGGTCCGAACCGGTGCCGATGTTCTTCATGCCGAGCGTCTGCGCGATGTCCAGCTGCTGGCTGAACGTGGCCGCGTTGATCTGCGTGTGCGCGCCGTTCGCGACCAGCCCGTTGTCGTCGAGAATCTTGCGGATCTCCTGCGGCGTGATCTGCCGGCCGAGGATCGACTCGTGCTGGTTGTAGCCGGCGAACTCGATCTCCTTGTAGCCGAGCTCGGCCAGGTGGGCGAGCACGCGCTCGAAGCCGTACGGCACGCCACTCGTGTCCGGCGCGGCCGTGATCCGGTCGCGCACGCTGTAGAGGATGATGCCGCGGTTGCGCGCCGGGATCAGCGGCTCGGCCCGCAGCCGCCCGTTGCCGTGGCCGTGCCCGTTGCCGCCGGCGAGTGCCGGGCCGGTGGCCACGACGGTCCCGCCGGCGCCACCGATGACCGCCGCCGCGGCCGCGGAGGCACCGAGAATCCGGCGCCGGGTCAGGTTCGAACGGCTCTGCTGCACCTCGTCCATGCTTCTTCACCTCTCGAGAACGGCAGGGGGCATCGCCCGAGCCGAGGTCGGGTTTGAACGCGCTGTCGTGAAGGGATGGGTGTGCGGGTCGAGCGCCGCCGAACGCCGACTGTGGACCCAGGGGTGGTGCGGGCTCCGGCGCAGGTCCGGGGCTCCCATGTGTCATCCGTGTTACGTCCTGCCCGGAAAGTTAGCGCGCCGTCACAGGAAAAGAAAGACCCTCACCAACACAACTTTCCGTTGACTTAGCGGTATCTTTGTCTCCGCCCAAGCGAAAGTGGGGAACATGGACGGTCCGGAGAACACGCATCAGGCGCGACTCCTCCGGCTGCTCCGCGACGACGGCGAACGGTCCCGGGCCGAGCTCGGCGACGCGGTCGGCCTGTCCCGCTCCAAGGCCGCGGTCGAGGTCACCCGCCTCGCGGACCGCGGGCTCATCGAGGGCGGCGAGCCTGCCGCGTCCCGGGGCGGCCGGCGCTCGTCCATCGTGCGGCTGGCGGCCGGCATGCGGTTCCTGAGCATCGCGCTCGGCGCGACCTCGCTGGAGGTGACGCTGACCGACGGCACGCTGCGCCCGGTCGCACGCGTCACCGAGCAGGTCGACCTGCGGCGCGGGCCGGCCGCGGTGCTCGGCCGCGCGGTCGAGCTGGCGGTCAAGTTGCGCGCGGAGGCCGGCGGCTTCCTGTGCGGCGCCGGCGTCGGCATCCCCGGGCCGGTCAGCTACGCCGAGGGCGTGCCGGTGTCGCCGCCGTTCCTGCCCGGCTGGGACCGGCATCCCGTGCGCGACCACCTCGCGGCCGAGCTGGACTGCCCGGTGCTGGTCGACAACGACGTGAACCTGATGGCGCTCGGCGAGAAGCACGCCGGCATCGCGAAACCGTTCGACGACTTCCTGTTCGTCAAGATCGGCGCGGGGATCGGCGCCGGCATCGTGGTCGGCGGCACGGTCTACCGCGGCGCGAACGGCTGCGCCGGCGACATCGGGCACACCGCGGTCATGTCCGACGGGCCGCCGCCGCTCTGCGTGTGCGGGAACACCGGCTGCCTGGAAGCGCACTTCGGTGGCGCCGCGCTCGCCCGCGACGCCACCGCGGCGGCCGCGTCGGGCCGCTCCGACATCCTCGCGATGCGGCTCGCCGACGCCGGCCTGCTCACCGCGCGTGACGTCACCGACGCGATGGCCGCGGGCGACCCGTTCGCCACCACGCTGGTCCGCGACGGCGGCCGGCGGGTCGGCCAGGTCCTCGCGAGCCTGGTCAGCTTCTTCAACCCCGGCATGATCGTGATCGGCGGCGGCCTGTCCGGCATGGGCCACGCGCTGCTCGCGGAGATCCGCGGCGTGGTCTACCGATCGTCGCTGCCGCTGGCCACCGGCGACATGCCGGTCGTCCTCTCCGAACTGGGCCCGGACGCGGCCTACCTCGGCGCCACCCGCATGATCAGCGACCACGTCCTGACCGGCCACGGCACCTGACCGCGACCGGTGCACGGCCCGGCACGCGGACCTCCAGCCGCGCCGGGAGCCGTCCCAGGCTGAACGCTACGGTGCCGGGACGCGGGGCCAGCCGTGGCCGGGCCGGGGCACGTCGTCCGGCGCGCTCGCGTGCACCGGCAGCCGGAAGTAGACGCCGATGTCGGCCGGGCCGGCGTCCCGAGTGCGGTAGCTGACCAACTCGTGCACGCCGCTCGTGGTGTCCGTCGGCGCGGGCGCGATGGCGTCCGCGATCCGGCGGTAGACGTCGGCCGGCGCGCCCTCGCGCTCCATCAGCGTGGTGATCCGGGCGGCGGCCTCGGCGTCGCTGCGCACCGCCCCCGGCAGCCGGAAGTAGACGTTGGCCTCGTCGGCACCGTCCCGGCCGCTCCGGAACGCCAGCCCGGTCATCGGCTCGTTGTCCAGTCTCCCGGCGAGCCCGGCACCGGCCGCGCCACCGGGATCGGCGCCCGCTACGACGGCGGGATCGGCGCCCGCCGCGGCGGCGGGATCGGCGCCCGCCGCCGCGGTGGGATCGGCGCCCGCTACGACGGCGGGATCGGTGCCGTACAGGACCGCGGCCGCGTGCTGGGTGCGCTCCGGGTCGTAGCTGCGGGCGAACGCGCCGAGCCGGTGGATGCCGTCGAGTCCGGCGCCGCGATGCCGGAAGTAGATCTTCGCGCGTGCGTGCGCACCGGCGGACAGATCGAGCGCGACGTAGTCGAGGCCGGTGCCGGTCGCGGCGAGCGCGTCCCGGTCCGCCGCGATCGGGGCCCACGCGGCGGCGAGCCCGAGACGCTCCATCGCGCGGGTCACGGTATCCCATTCGCGGCCGGCGCCGTTGACGTACGGATTGAGGTAGACCTTGAAGTGCGGCGGCGTGTCCGGACCGCAGGCCAGCGACAGCCACACACCCGAGCGGTACGCCGGCGGGTCGTCCACGGTGAACAGGTCCTCGACCACCTCGTAGGCGCGGATCGACACGCCGTCCCGGCCGGCCAGCGCGCGGACCATGGCCCGGCCCGCGTCCTGCACCGCGCGCGCGGCCGGGTCCGCACCGACCGGCTCGAACAGGATGCGCACCTCCGCGACGCCCTTGCGCCAGCTGACCGACAGCTCGGCCGGGAAGCCGTCCCCCGACACGAACGACGGATATCGCGGCACTGTCTCTATCGGACGGTGCGCCCACGGGTGCAGCATGTCGGCCAGGTGCGCGCGGGTGTCCTCGCGCTCTCCGCCCGCCCACGCGGCGGTGCGGATCCGGTCCCAGATCGAGGTGAGCAGGGCGGCGTGCGTGGTGTCCGATGAAGCGCTGAACAGCTGCTGGTGCCGCACGGCGACCGTACGGCCGGACTTATCAGGCATAGCGGCACATTCTGCCGGAGTGGATCGACCGCGGTCACCCTCCGCGTGAGACTTTGCACAATCAGTACCTGATCGTGCGCTCAGTGGTTACGCAAGTCCACCCTGGACGATACTCTCCGAACACGGCCGCTCGGAACGGATTCGTCAGGGAGTGAAAGTGACTGATCACTCAGTCTGTGTCATCGGCGCCGGGCTCTCCGGACTCGCGGTCACCCGGGCGCTGCACCGGGCGGGCGTGCCGTTCGTCTGCGTCGAGAGGGAGGACGAGGTCGGCGGCATGTGGGGCCTGGCGGGCAGCGGCCGGCGCGGTCCCGGCTACGCCAGCCTGCACCTGAACACGTCGAAGCGGCTGACCGGCTACTCGGACACCCCCATGCCGGACGACTACCCGACCCATCCGAGCCACGCACGGTTCACGCAGTACCTGCGCGACTACGCGAAGGAGCACGGCCTGCTCGACCACGTCGAGACCGGCACCGGCGTGGACTCCGCGCACCGGGACGCGGACGGCCGGTGGACCGTCGTCACCGGCGACGGCCGGGCCCGCCGCTTCAGCCACGTGGTCGTCGCGTCCGGCCTGCACCAGGACCCGCGCGTGCCGGCCGGTCACGACGGCTTCACCGGCGAGGTGCTGCACTCGATCGACTACCACGACAGCGCCCGGTTCGCCGGCAAGCGCGTGCTGGTGGTCGGCTTCGGCTCGTCCGCGGTCGACGTGGCCGGCGACCTGAGCCGGGTCGCCGCGGCCACGCTGCTGTCCGTCCGGCGCGGCATGCACGTGACCCCGAAGCGGCTCTACGGCGTGCCGATCGACGAGATAGCGGACCAGCCGTGGTACGCCGAACTCGGCCTGGCCGGCGCCCGCGCCTTCATCCAGCGCACACTGTGGACGATGCACGGCAACCTGACCGACTACGGCCTGCCGGAGCCGGACCACGAGCTGTTCTCCGCCGGGCTGACCATCTCGGACACCATCCTGAGCCAGATCAGCCACGGCCTGGTCACGCCGAGACCGGGCATCGCCGGCTTCGAAGGCCGGCGGGTGAC
Organism: Catenuloplanes nepalensis; assembly: GCF_030811575.1. Lineage (GTDB taxonomy): Bacteria > Actinomycetota > Actinomycetes > Mycobacteriales > Micromonosporaceae > Catenuloplanes > Catenuloplanes nepalensis. The sequence continues at coordinate 3,738,793 of NZ_JAUSRA010000001.1, forward strand.
GTTCACCGACGGCGGCACGGACGAGGTCGACGCGGTCATCTGGTGCACCGGTTACGCGCCCCGGTTCCCGTTCCTGAAGGCGCACAGCGCCCGGGACCAGGCCGGGCGCATGCGCCTCTACCAGCGGATCGTCTCGGTGAACCAGCCCGGCCTGATGTTCGCCGGCATGGTCCGCCCGGTCGGCGCGATCACCCGCATCGTCGAGCTCCAGTCCCGCTGGATCACCGGCGTGATCACCGGTGAGGTGCGGCTACCGTCACCGACCACCATGCGCCGTGAGATCGCCACCTACCTCACCGGCATCGCCGCACAGTACGGCGCGGACCCGTACAGCACGGTCCACGTCGACTTCGCGGCGTACGCGAGGTCGCTGCGAGTCACGTGAACAGCGCGTCCGTGAACCCGTTGCGGAACACGCCGTGCGGGTCGAGCGCGTGCAGCTCGTCCGCCGCGCGCTGCCAGGACGGGCCGAACGACGCCGGGATGGTCTGGTCCAGCAGCGTCTGGTTCGTCCACGGGGCGGCCGGGGTGTAGGCCCAGCCCTTGGACCACTCCACCCGGGTGAGTGCGCGGTCGCCGCTGAACGTCGCGTAGCAGAACGCCTCGAGGTCGGCGAGGAACGCGTTCGCGTGCGCGGTGCCGGGCAGCGTGAGCACGTCGAGCCAGACCGCGGTGTCGAACTCCGGTGCGTCCGGCGCCGGGGTCACGGCGGAGAGCAGCGGCGGCTCCGCGCCCGGCACCTCCGCGTCGGCCGGGTCGTCGAGGCCGGTCACCCGGATCTCGACCGCGCCGTTGACCGGGAAGCGGCCCTGCGCGGCGTAGGCGTGCAGCAGCCGCTCGTACTCGGTGGCGAACTCGTGCAGGACCCACTGCACGTCCGCGCGGCGGGTCAGCACGGCGTACCCGTTCGGGTGCACGCGCAGCGTGGTCGGCTTGATGTAGAGCAGCAGGTTCTTCGACGGCCCCCACAGGTCCAGCGCGAGCGACGCGGTCAGCCCGGCCGTGGACGTGGTGTACTGCAACTGCCCGAGCACCGGCGCCAGGTAGTACTGGCCGCTGATGATGGCGCCGGCGACCTCGGCCACCGGCCGCGGGAAGTTGTCCGAGAACGGGTAGTTGTACGGCGTGAGCGCGGGCCGGCTGGTCGCCGGCTTCTCCGGCGCGACGCTCCACACCTTCAGCCACGGGTGCGTGGTGAACGCGAACCAGATCACCTCCATCCGCCCGGCCTCGTCCAGGAACGACTCCACCGTGTCCCCGGTGCTGCCGGGTGCGGCGAAGAGTGCCGTGGCCGGGATGTCGACGCGGCTCACGCAGCGCAGGTTCGTGTTCACGCCGACCCGCATCGTGACCTCGGCCAGGCAGATCACGCCCAGGTCGGTGAGCAGCGCGGCCGCGTCCGGGCTCGACCGGCCGACGGTGCGCAGCACATAGGACGTTCCGTCCCAGACGACCGCGGTGACCGAGGTGACCAGGTTGCTGAGCGAGCCGTAGGTGGTGCCGGGCGCGCGCGTCTCCCCGGTCGCGGGGACCGCGGTGCCGTGCCCGCCGATCGCGAGCACGCCGCCGACGGACAGGTCGCCCGGGGCCGGGCAGTGCGCGAGGCCGCGGCCGTTCTGCTCCAGGAACGTCAGCAGCGACTCCATCGACGCGCCGGACTGCACCCGCACCTCGTCCGGCGCGGCCATCGACATGCCCGTCAGGTGCGCGGTCGTGTCCAGCAGCACCACGTCGGCGTCGTCGCCGGGTGCGAGCGTGAGCGGCGACCAGCCGTGCCGGAAGCCGTGCGGCCGCAGCCGCCAGCCCTGGCCGTGCGCCCAGTTCGCGAGCGTGACCAGATCATCGGGGGTACGCGGCGACGCGGTCCACACGTCGTCCGCGACGGTCTCGCCGGACCAGTTCAGATAGGTGCGGCGTTCGTGCGGTATCCCGGCCGGGAAGCCGGGTGGCTCAGGACCGGGGTCACCCAGCCGGCCCAGTGGGGTCCACAGCAGACCGGCGGCGGCCGACCCGGACAGCAACGTGCGTCTCGACATGCCCATGACGCAGCACGATAAATCGATGCCATCGATGCTGCTCGCTGCGTGGGCGTTTCGTCGCGATGGTCCCCCGGGCACCCTTTGCGCTCCCGGCGGACCGGATCACCCCGACCACCCGCGCGGCGGACCGGCGCGGCGCGGCCATACCCCCGACGGACCGGCGCGGCCACCCGCGCGGCGGGTCGGATCGGCCACCCGCGGCAGCCGATCGGATCGGCCACCCGCGGCAGCCGATCGGATCGGCCACCCGCGGCAGCGGACCGGATCGGCTACGCGGCCGGGGCACCCGAGGGCGGGGCACCGCCCGGCATCCCCGACGGAGGCGCGCCACCCGGCCCGCCCGGCATCCCCGAGGGCGGGGCGCCACCGGGTGCGCCACCGCCGGGTGCGCCGCCCTCCGGCGCCGCTCCCCCGGTCGGCTCCGTCCGGGTGTCCACCCGGACCGTCAGCGCCACCGTGTATCCGCCGGTAACATCGCCGGTCACGGTCGCGAGCTGGGAAGCGCCGCCGTCGTCGCCGAAGACGTTGTCCGATTCGAGCGTGAGCTGCGCCAGGTTCGACACCGAGGTCTCGTACCCGGTCTGCGCGAACACCGTGTCGCACATGTCCTTGGGCAGCGCGACCTGCGAGGTGGAGATCGCGTTCGTCGAGTCCGTGATCGACGCCTGGTCCGGATAGACCTCGAAGTGGATGTGCGGCCACCGCCCGGTGTAGCAGGCCGGCACGATGCTCGTGAACGTCACCTTCCCGGACGCGTCCGCGATCTGCACGCCGCGCAGGTAGTTCTCGCCGGTCAGGTTCTCCGAGTAGAGCGAGTAGCCGCCGCCCCGGTCGCAGTGCCACACGTACACCGCGGTGTTCGCGAACGGCGCGTCGCCGTTGGCCATGTCCAGGATCGTCAGTTCGAGCGTCATCGGCACGCCCTCGGCCGTCGCGCCGCCGGTGCCGCCGAAGCTGGTCCGGATGTCGGAGCGGACCACGCCGCTCTGCTCCAGCACGTCCGGCCCGTTCGAGCCGTCGCCGGGATACGGCCCGGCCGTCTCGTCCGGGATCTCCCCGGTGCTGGTCCCGGTCCCGCCGGTGGTGGCGGTCGCGCTCGGCGTGTCCGCGCCGTTGCCGCAGGCCGCGAGCCCGAGCCCGACCGCGCCCAGCCCGAGCGCCCGCAGCACCCGCCGCCGGCCGAGCAGCGTCTCCAGGTCGAACCCGAGCCCCTGGTCGACGACCTCCTCGTCCTGCTTGGGGAGTGTCCGGCCCTCGTAGGTGCGCCTCATCATCGTCCTCCGCTCGCCGCTGTGATGAGGACCAGCCTGCTGGCCGCCGCCATGCGCGACCTGAGCGGAAGCTGTGTCCCGCCTGTGGATCCGACGGTCCCCCTCACGGTAGTCCGTCCCGCCTCGCGAGTCCGGCATCCCCGGCATTCCGCACGTCCGAGCGTTGGAACGACGTGACTGACGCCTGGATCACCATCGCTGACGCCGGAAGCTCAGCACGTCCTCCGCGCCGCCTCCACCACGATGCCGGCGGCTCGTTCCGCGCCGTCCCCCTCCGCCGCGAGTCGCGCGGCCAGCCCGGCCGCCGCGTCCCGGGCCGCCGGGTCGAGCAGCCGGTCGATGCCGTCGCGGAGGCGGCGTTCGTCGAGATCGGCGAAGCGCACCCAGTCGCCGGCGCCGAGCGCGCGCAGCCGCGAGCCCCAGAACGGCTGGTCGCCGAGGACCGCGCAGACCAGGCTCGGCAACCCGGCGCGGAGCGCGGCCCCGGTCGTACCCGCGCCGCCGTGGTGCACGGCCGCGCGGCAGCGTGGCAGGACCGTGTCGTGGTCGAGCGCGCCGGTCACGAACAGGTTCCGGCTCGGCGGCACGTCCCAGGACGCGCCGGCCAGCACCCGGACCGGCAGATCGCGGATCATGCCGAGCAGCCGGCCCGGATCGGTGGCCGGCATGCTGCCGAATCCGATGTAGACCGGAGGGTCGCCGTCGTCCAGCCACCGGTCCAGCTCCGGGCCGGTGCCGTGCTCGCCGATCCGTTCCCGGGTCGCCGCGTCCAGGCCCAGGAAACCCACCACCGGCCGGTACGTGTCCCAGCCCTCGATCGGCGGCACGAGCACGCGGCTGTACGCCTGGATCTCGGTCGTACCGGCGCGGGCCAGCCGGTGCCCGGTCGGATCCCGGACCGGCCGCAGGCCGAGCCGGGCGCGCAGGCCGTTGACGCTGCCTGCGATGGCCCGCCAGTGCACGCGGGCGGCCAGCTCGTGCGTGAGCGCGGTCAGCGCCGCAGGCAGCCGGCGGACCGTCACGAAGTAGGGCGCGATCACCCGGTTCGGCCGGGACGGCGCGTAGTGCAGGCAGACCAGCGGGATCCCGGCGTGCTCGGCGAGCACGGCCGCGTCGTCCTCGACGAGCCGGCTGGCCACGATCACGTCGGCGCCCCGGGCCGCGCCGATCAGCGCGTCCTGCACATCGCCGATGACGGTGGCGCGCTTGCGGGCCAGCGCGGTCAGGTATCGCCGGGAGTCACCCGCGGCCAGCAGCCGCTGCCCCTCGGCCGAGTGCAGGAACTCGCGCGCGTCCACGCCGGCCGAGACCGCTTCCAGCCCCGCGCCTGCCGCGAAACCCACCAGATCCGACGGTACGGCGAGCAGCACCTCGTGCCCGCGCCGGCGCAGCTCCACGCCGAGCGCCACCATCGGCTGCACGTCGCCCCGGCTCCCCACGCACAGCATGGCGATTCGCATGATCCTTTGTCCCGCGTTCCCCGCCGCACCGCAAGCACCCCGCCACGCGCGCCGCCGCCGCACCCACCCACCCACGCGCTCACCGCTGTCGCGCACCGTGGTGCCGCGCACTCGTGATCGAGGCGTCCCCACGTCGTCAGAGCGACATCGGGGACGCCTGGGTCACGACGAGGGGGTGCGCTACAGGCTGGGAAGGACGTGCAGGCTGGGGGCGCCGCCGGCAGGTGGCACGGTGACGGCGTAGAGCCAGGACTCGGCCGGACGCCAGGCCAGGCCGCGGGCGGCGAGCACGACGTCGTTGCCGAGGTCGATGCGGCGCTCCGGCTGGACGCCGCCGATCTCGTAGACGTAGATGTCGTCGCTGGTCGAGCGCACCCCGGTGGCGAGGTAGGCGTCGTCCGGCGACGGCGCGACCGCGACCGGGTGGTAGCCGGTGTGGTACGAGCCGCGGCCGGACAGGTCGGCCGTGGCGTAGGCCGGCACGGCGTTGCGCGAACCGGCGCCGGTGAACAGCGTCTCCCCGTACCCGTCGAGCGCGATGTCGTTGAGGTTGCTGCCGGGCGCGGTGCCGGACGTGCGCCGGGACAGTTCCCGGGTCGAGGCGTCGATGTCGTAGACGTAGACCGTGGACAGGCTCAGCTGCGGCTGCCCGGCGACGAGCGGCCCGGCCACGTCGTCGCGCGCGGTGATCATCGGGGCGCGCTGGAAGCGGACGTTGTCCGGTTGCTTGCCGGTCTCGGCCGCCGGAACGGACGCGCCGAGGTCGATCCGCCCGATGCCGCCGTTGAACGTGCCGGAGTCGCACCCGTAACCGAACCAGAGCACGTTCTCGGTCCTCGCGAGGTGCGTCGGGCAGGTCTGCGCACCGGTGCTGTAACGCGCGACCTGCTGGAAGTTGTGCACGTCGATGACCGTGATCGCGTCGCCGGCCGCCTGCGCGATGTAGAGCACCTCGGTGTCCGCGTCCTGCGCGAGCCCGGTCGCGCCGTACTGCCCGGTGATCGTGGTGATGTGGACGCCGCTGAGCGACGTGACGACGACGCCGTTGCCGCTCGGGCCGCCGCTCAAGTAGATCTGCCCGTGCTCCTCGTCGACGATCATGTCGCCGAACCCGGGCAGCCCGAGCGGTATGCCGGCCGCCGCGTGCGCGGTGCCGGGCACGGCGAACAGCGAGATCAGCACGGCCACCAGCGCGGCGGGCACAATGGATCTTCTCACCTGCGTTTCCTCCCCCGTTGAGTGATAGCGGGCGGAACCTATCCACGGCCGCCATATTCACGCAGTGCAAACGTCTTTGATGAACGCCAATCGGCGCAACGGACATAACGCACTGCTGGTGCCGATTTTTGACGCTTGCCGACCAGCAATCACCCTGATACCTTCGCCCGGCGGTAGTACGGCAGTTCGATACTCACGGGGGGCCGGGCTCGCTCGGTCCGACATGCGCAAACGGTCACATCATCGACCGGCGCACGTCGCACGACTGATTGTCACCACGACTCAGCACACTCCAGTTTCCCGCAGTTTCTCCGGGCATGCTCGACGCTGCCCCGCGAGGTCCCGCGGGCATTTCGTGCTGCGCGTTTCCGGCGATTCCGCCGAAGGGACCGAGGCGATGAGAAAACACATTCCCCGCAGAGTCGCGATGCTCGCGCTCGTGCTCGCGGGCCTGCTCGTGCTGACCGGTCCCGGCGCGGTGCCGTCCGGTCTGGACGGCTTCTGGCCCCGCTTCGGCGACGACCGCCCGCGCAGCGTGAACGGCGACCGCACCGAGGCGCGCGGCCGGGACGTACCCGCGAACGCCCCTGCTCCCGAGGGGACGCTGCCGGAACAGGAGCGGCTCGCGGGCGCCGGGACGACGATCCCGGCCGCGAAGCGGGTCCGGGAGAACGTCGAGGACCGCACCGCCACCACGAAGTACTTCACGCTCGCGGACGGCCGGGTGCAGGCCGAGGTCGCGGCGCAGCCGGTGCACTACCGCGACGCGCAGGGCCGCTGGCAGGACATCGACCCCACGGTCGGCCGCGGCAACACGGCCGGCTACCCGCTCGCGGCCACGGCGAACACGTTCACCAGCCGCTTCGGCGACCGCACCGACCGGATCGCGCGGTACGAGCTGGACGGCCGGTCCGTCACGCTCGGGCTGCCCGGCACGCCGCGCCCGCTGACGCCGTCCGCGAAGGGCGCCACGGTCACGATCCCGGGCGCGTTCCCCGGCGCCACGCTGCGCTACGACGTGACCGGCGGCGCGCTCAAGGAGCAGATCGTGCTGGACCGGCCGCCGGCCGGCGACGCGTCCTTCACGTTCACGCTCGGCCTGGACGGCGTCCGCGCGGCCGCGAACCCGGACGGCTCGATCGCGTTCCGGGCCGCGGACGGCGACGGACGCCCGCTGTTCTACCTGCCGAAACCGTTCATGTTCGACGACCGCGACGACCCGGCCGGCCCGGACGGCAAGGCGTTCAGCCCCGCGGTCACCCAGACGCTCGCCGGCGACACGCTGACCATCACGGCCGACCGCGCGTGGCTGGCCAGCCCGGACCGGAAGTACCCGGTGGTCATCGACCCGACGATCAAGGTGCAGCCGCAGGTCGGGGCGGCCCAGGACGGGCAGATCAGCCGGTACGCGCCGGCGCAGAACTACGACACGCTCTGGCGGATGACGGTCGGCACCACACCGGTGCTGAGCACCACGCCGTCGACGTTCCGCAGCCTGGTGCAGTTCCCGCTGACCGAGGTGCCGGCCGGCACCCAGCTGGACGCCGCCACGCTGCGCCTCTACTTCGACCAGACCACCAGCGCGGAGTCGGACACGTACGCGCTGCCGATCAACGCGCACCGGGTCACCGCGCCGTGGACCGAGCAGACCGTCACCTGGAACTCGATCAACACGGCGCTCGGCGAGGTCGGCACGAACACGGAGCAGATCGACGACGCGGACGCGGGCAGGGCCGCGGCGTCCGGCTCCTGGCCCACGGTCGCGGCCACGAACGCGGTCGGCGGCGGGTACCGCACGAACAGCGGCGCGGTCACCGGCGACACGATGACCTGGATGCCGCGCGTGACCGAGGCCGGCACCTACGACGTGCAGGTCCACTACGTGCCCGGCGCGGACCGGGCCACGAACGCGCCGTACACGGTGCACCACAAGAACGGCACCACCGCGGTCGCGGTCAACCAGACCACCGGCTCCGGCGGCGGCGCCTGGAAGTCGATCGGCGCGTTCACGTTCGACGCCGGCACCACGCACAAGGTCGTGCTCGGCGACGTGGCGAACAAGACCGTGGTCGCGGACGGCGTCCGGCTGGTCAAGAACGCGTCCGTCACCAAGGGCGTGGACCAGAACCACGCCTGGCACGACTTCAGCGTCCGCTCGATCGTGCAGGACTGGATCGCCGGCCGGACCACGAACAACGGCTTCATGGTCAAGGCCGCGGACGAGGGCCCGGCCCGCGGCGGCCCGCGCTACGAGGGCGCGGAGAACGCGTACGGCGGCGAGGTCGACACGTTCCCGACACTGGTGCTGACCTGGGGCAAGCCCGGCGTGACGCTGCAGCCGCCGACCACGATCCGGGCCACCGGCGCGGACCTGGCCTGGAGCGCCTACACCGGTGACGACCTGCTCGAGTACCAGGTGCACCGGAGCACGGCGCAGAGCTTCATCCCGTCCGAGCGCACGCTGGTCTCGCCGGTCCAGGCCGGTCGCCGTAGTTACAGCGACACCGGCGGCACGCCCACGCCCGCGAACCACCCGACCGAGTTCGGGGCGCCGTTCTACTACATGATCGTCGTCAAGACGAAGAGCGGCGAGCTGATCCCGTCCCCGGCCGAGCAGGTGCAGCTGCCCAAGGCCGGGCACGTGGTCCGGATCCTCCAGAGTGGCACCACCGACACCACGCTGACCAGCGCACAGCCGGGCACCGGGCACAACGTGCTGGACGGCGGCGGCCTGATCCAGGTCGGCAACAAGGGCTCGGTCTACGGCACCAGCCGCGCCGTGGTCAAGTTCCCGAGCATGTCCGGGCTGCCCGCCGGCACCAAGGTGGTCAGCGCGAAGGCCGGCCTGTGGGGCGTCTACACCGAGGGCGGCGGCAACGGCACGTTCCGCATGCACGGCCTGACCACCGACTTCGACCAGGCCACCGCGTCCTGGAACCGGGCGAGCACGGCCACCGCGTGGGGCACGCCGGGCGGTGACTTCACGGCCGCGGCCGCGTCCAGCGTGACGAACATCGGCGCGGACCCGCGCTGGCAGTACTGGGATGCGACCGGGCTCGTGCAGGGCTGGGTGAACACGCCGAGCAGCAACAAGGGCCTGCTGTTCAAGATCGCCGACGAGGGTACGGCCGCGTCCGTACCCGAGCAGCGCGTGCTCTTCAACTCCGGCGAGGTGCCGGAGCCGAAGATGCGGCCGCGCCTCGAGGTGGTCTACACCGCGCCGGAGCTGACCTACTACGCGCCGACCGTGCCGTCCCGGATGATCCCGGGCGACGAGTACACCTCGCCGGTCACGCTCAGCAACGCGTCCTCCACCACGTGGCCCGCCGCGGACTGGGGGCTGTCCTACCGCTGGGAACTGCCGGACGGCACCGACGTCACCACCGCGGACAACCGGCGCGACACCCCGCTCGCGGCCGACCTCGCGCCCGGCGCCGTGACCACGGTAAACGCGAAGATCATGACGCCGGTCCGGACCGACCAGGGCAACACCCGCCAGGCGTTCGTGCTCAAGTGGGACCTGCGGAACCGGACCACCGGGCAGTGGGCGTCCCAGGTCTACCAGGTCCCGCCGCTCGCGCAGCGGATCACGGTCGAGGACCCGACGTCCGACCAGCTCGGCCTGGAGAAGTTCTACCAGTACACCGGCGAGAACGCCGGCGCGGGCTCCACCGTCATGGTCAACCAGTTCTCCGGCAACGCGGTGTTCAGCTACAACGCGTTCAGCAACCCGAGCCGGGGCCTGTCCACGTTCCTGCGGCTGTCCTACAACAGCAGGGACAGTTCCAACTCCTACATCGGGCACGGATGGTCGCTGTCCACCACCAGCGTCACCCGGCTCGGCTCGCCGCTGCAGTTCATCGGCGCGGACCCGCGCTGGCCGGAGAAGGTCACGCTCACCGACGGCGACGGCACCTCGCACTGGTTCGACCTGAACCGGCACGGCACCGACGACCAGACCGAGTGGGACTACGACTCCCCCGCCGGCGTACACCTCTACCTGCAGCGCAACAGCGACACCGATGCCGCGCGCACCTGGGTGATGACCCGGCCGGACCGCAGCCGCTTCTACTTCGACACCGACGGCTACCAGACCTCGGTCGTCGACAAGAACGGCAACGACCTGCGCTTCACCTACGAGCGCACGTCGATCGGCGGACGCAACACCGGCGTGCTGAAGTACGTCACGGACGCCACCGGCCGGCGCACGCTCACCCTCGAGTACTTCGCGCCCGGCGAGAACTTCCCGTTCTACAACGGGTCCACCGATCCGACGAAGCGCAGCGGCACGAACCTGACGAACGCGCAGATCCTCACGCAGCTGCGGTCGATCACGGACATCAGCGGGCGGCGGATCACGTTCACGTACAGCGACACCGGACAGCTCCGGCAGGTGATCGACGGCGAGGGCACCGCGGACGAGAAACCGTTCGGCTTCTACTACGACACGCTCGGCAACCTCGCCCGGGTCGACGACCCGCGCGGCCACGGCACCAAGCTCGCCTACCACGACGGCAGCGCGGCCGACCCGCTCAAGTGGCGCGTCCGCACGGTCACCGACCGGGCCGACAAGGCGACCGCGTTCACCTACGCCGACCCGGACGGCAGCACCGCGTCGTTCATCGAGTCGACCGTGACCGACGCGAACGGGCACGCCTCGAAATACCTGCTCGACGGGTACGGCCGGCCCACGCTGCTGACCGACGCCAGGAACCAGACCACGGAACTCACCTGGGACGCGGACAACAACGTGCGGCGCCTGGCCGAGCCGAACGGCGCGGTCACCACCTACGCCTACGACGAGAAGACCGGGCTGCCGCTGGAGATCAAGGACCCGGAGGCGAACAAGAACAACACGGCCCCGCAGACGTTCGGCTACCGCTTCGGCCTCAACGGCCACGTCGCGGAGATGACGTCCAAGAAGTCCCCGGAGGGCCGCGAGCACACGTTCGCCTACGACCAGTACGGCAACCTCACCTCGGTCACCGACCCGAAGGGCACGTCCACACCGCTGGCCGGCGACTACACCTCGGTCTACACGTACGACACGTGGGGCCAGCAGCTCACCTCCACGGACGCGAACGACAACACCACTCGCTACGCGGAGTACGACCCGGTCGGCTACCCCAAGAAGATCACCGACGCGCTCAACCTCGCCGAGACCTACGTCTACGACGCGATCGGCAACGTCGTCTCGGCCACGAACGCGAAGGGCCACACGTCGTCGTACACGTACGACACGTTCGGCCGGCCACGCAGCGCGACCCAGCCTAAGGACGCGGCCAACGACGTCTACATCTTCACGCCGGGACGCACCTACGACCGCAACGACAACGTGGTCCGCGACGAGTCGGCGACCGGCGGGGTCATCGAGATGGGGCACGACCCGGCCGACCGGCTCGTCTACCTGAGCGAACCCCCCGACTCCCCGTCGTCACCGCAGCGGATCACCACCTACGAGCATGACGCGGTCGGCAACCTGATCCGGGAGACCGAGCCGAAGGGCACGCTCACCGCCGACCGGGACGACTACACGACGTTCTACACCTACGACGAACTCAACCGGCTGGTCCTGGCGACCGACCCGAACGGGGGCAGGTTCACGTCGACGTTCGACGCGGTCGGCAACGTGCTCACGGTCGCGGACCCGCGCAAGAACGAGAGCGGCCCGAACGCGTTCAACGAGAAGTACACCTACGACCTCAACACCCGGATCACCTCGGTCACCGACGCGGCCGGGAACGTCGCCCGCACCGAGTACGACCGGGACGGCAACATGGTCGCGATCGTCGACCAGGAGGATCGCCGGACCACCCTGTCCTACGACGAGCGTTCCATGCTGGTCGAGCAGAAGGTGCCGCACAAGGCCGGTGAGACAAACCCGCCCACCACGCGGTACGAGTACGACGAGGTCGGCAACCGCACCCGGGTCATCACGCCACGCGGCGTGGCGACCACTAACGACCCGGACGACTTCGCGACGCGGTGGACCTACGACCCGCTCAACCGGATGAAGGAGCAGTTCGAGCCGTTCGACCGGAACGACTCGCGGTACACCACACCGGACAAGACGATCTACGAGTACGACGAGGTCGGCAACCAGAAGTCGGTGAGCGCACCGCCGGCCGAGGGTGAGACCGACCGGGCCGTCACCCGCTACACGTACTGGGACAACGGCTGGAACCGGACCAGCACCGACCCGTTCGACATCAAGACCGAGTACGACTACGACAACGACGGCAGCCAGACCACGCGCACACTGACCGGCGAGAACAACAAGGTCCGGACCATGTCGTGGACCTACTTCCCGGACGGCAAGCAGAAGACCCAGCGGGACGACGGCCAGGGCGGCAGCGCACCGAAGAAGACCTTCGCGTTCTCCTACGACCCGAACGCGAACCTCACCGAGATGCGCGACGACAGCGCGGACGCCAAGATCGATGTCTACTCGCTGGTCTACGACGAGCTGAACCGCCCGGAGAAGGTCGAGGAGCGGCTCGACGGCACGGTCAAGAACACCACCACGTTCGTCTACAACTCGAACGACACCGTCCGCGAGCGCACCCACGACCGCATCTTCAGCAAGTACGAGTACGACGTCCGGGACCTGGTCTCGAAGGTCACCACCGGCAAGACGTCGTCGGACAGCGGTGCGAAGAGCACCACGTACACGTACACCAAGCGCCAGCAGGTGGAGACGGAGAAGAAGGGCAACGGCAACACCGTCTCGTACGAGTACTACCTGGACAAGAAGCTTCGTTACCAGGTGGAGAAGAAGTCCTCCGGCGCGGTCGTCAACGAGCACACCATCGACTACGACGCGAACGGCCACCGGTCGAAGGACGTGGCGAAGAAGCAGGACGCGGACAACCGGGCGCGGCTGCTGGACACCACCACGACCTACACCTACGACCCGCGGGACCGGATCCGCGAGCAGAAGAAGACCGGGCACGGCGCGGACACCGAGACGTACGTCCACGACGCGAACGGCAACGTCATCGAGCAGACCACGCTCGGGACGAAGACGACGTTCGACTACGACCGCAACCGCCTGCTGTCCTCGTCTGCCGCGGGCGTCTCCAGCACCTTCAAGTACGACGACTTCGGCCGGCAGTCCAGCACCACCACCGCCGGCAAGGAGACCGAGAAGTACGAGTACGACGGATTCGACCGGGTCACCAAGCACACCAGGACGCCCGGCGGAGACACGGAGTACAAGTACGACCCGCTGGACCGCCAGATCAGCCGCAAGCAGGGCGACAAGACGACCGAGCTGTTCTACCTCGGCCTCTCCGAGCAGGTCATCGCGGAGGAGCAGAACGGCAAGCTCAAGAAGTCCTACAACTACGGGCCGGACGGCAACCTGCTGTCCCAGTCCACTTTCAAGGACGACGGCAGCTTCGACGAGTCCTACCAGAGCTACAACCCGCACACCGACGTCGAGCAGCTCACCGACGAGCAGGGCGAGTCCGAGGCCACCTACGGCTACACGGCGTACGGCGACAACGACGACGCCCAGTTCACCGGCGCCGACAAGCCCGACGCGAGTGTGCCGGAGGACCCGAACAAGGAGCCGTACAGCGCGTACCGGTTCAACGGCAAGCGCTTCGACCAGTCCAGCGGCGACTACGACATGGGGTTCCGCGACTACGACCCGGGCCTGAACCGGTTCCTGACGCAGGACCAGTACAACGGCGCGCTGTCCGACATGAACCTGGCCACCGACCCGTTCACCAACAACCGGTACGCGTTCGGTGGCGGCAACCCGGTCAGCCAGGTCGAGATCGACGGCCACTTCTCGCTCAGCGACATCGGCCACGCGGCACTCGATGTGGTCGGCCTGGTCCCGGGCGTCGGCGAGGTCGCGGACCTGGCGAACGCGGCCTGGTACGCGGCCGAGGGCGACTACGCGAACGCGGCGCTGTCCGCCGCGTCCGCGGTCCCGTTCGCCGGCTACGCGGCCAGCGCGGTCAAGGGCGCGAAGTACGTGGCGAAGGGCGTGGACGCGGCCCAGGGCGCGGCCAAGAGCGCAGACACGGCCCGGTCCGGCGCCAAGGCGGCCAACGCGGCGCAGGGTGGTGGCCGGGCCGCACCGGCCGCTCCCAAGGCCGCCTCCGGTGGTGGCGGCCCGACCGCGGGTGCGAAGGCTTCGGGCGGCGGCGGCAGCGCCGCACCGGCGAAGTCCGCCGGCGGCGCCGCACCTGCGAAAGCCTCCGCGAGGTCCTCGGGCGGCGCTGGAGCCGGCTCCAGCGCGAAGGCAGCCGGCGGAGGTGGAGGTGCCGCCAAGTCGTCCGGGGGCACCGCCACCGCCACCAAGAAGGGAAGCAGCGCCGACGAGGGCAAGGACCACGTGGCCTTCGGCAAGTCCGATAAGTCCAAGGTCAACATCAAGAATTTCGCGCAGCAGGTCGGCGCCCGGCACCTCATGGGCGCCCCAACGACCACCTGGCGGGACGAAGCCGATCTGGCGATCAGCAAGCTCGCCAGCGGCGAAGGTCGCATATCGTTCATGCTCGATCACCTGGATGGGGCGAACAGCGGCGCCGGCACGGTCCTCAGTCGCATCAACGCGAAAGCCGGCGACGATCCGAAAAAGAACCTGAGCGCCACGGAGTGGGAGTTGTTCCGCATCGGCGAGGAAGGCGTCCTGGATAAGGTCGAGTTCTACAAGTTCAGCAAGGGGGCGGATGCATGGGTGAAACGCTGACTCAACGCATCGGCGAGCTCGGCTTCACCGACGGACGGGTCTTCCACCTGATCGGGTGGCGACACGGGCACGGCTACGCCCTCCTGCGTGGCATGCCCGGGCCGCACGAGTACGACGAAGATCCTGAGGCCGTCCCCCGGGTCATCGACTTCCTCTTTGCCGGGGCACGCCGGATCTCGTGCTGGAGAGACTTCTCCTACTTCGAGATCCGAAGGCCCACAGCCGAGGAACAGGCGGAATTGTTGAGACGTATCGGCCCTCTTCAGGTGGATGACACCATCTACCTGCTCCAGTCGGACACGGTCGAGACCCACGTCGTAGCCGACCGTGTCTATTGGGCGGAGTTCGACATTGACGCCCGGGCGGAGAGTCCGCTGGTGTCGGAGGACAAGGACTACCGGGCCGCCCATCCACCGGTCGGCGGAGTCGTCCACTACGCCGACTGAACCTGACGGGTGCCGGACCGCTCCGGTCCGGCACCCGCGACGGTCTCGTGGCCCGGCTCGCGCGTGGCCAACTCGCGCTGATCGACATTTCCCGCCGGCCGGACGCATGGAGGTGCCGTGGATCCGATAATCGAGATGACCGAGCTGCTTCGCCGGGCGTTTCCGGGTGGGCTGGGCGACGAGGACTATCCGGTGCTGTTCGCGGCGCTGTACGAAGACATGTCGGATGAGCAGCTGTCGAAGGCGGTCGCTCGGTTCAGCAGGCGGGAGCGGCTCGCGGTCTGGAACGATATCCCGCGCGTGATGTCGGACCGCACGATCAGCCGGGAACGGGTGGCCGCGATGTCTGGCCGCCTTCGGGCGGCGGGATGGGTGCCCGACGAAGGGGACGGCGATGGAGCTGGATGACGCGGGGCGGGCGCGGGCGCTGGATCTGGTTCGGCGGTTGCGGGATCCGCGGCTGCCGGATGAGGAGACCGATCCGCTGCTCACCGAGCTGGAACGGTTGCTGGTCAATCCGCACGTCAGCGACCTGATCTTCTACCACGACCCGGAGCTGACCGACGACGAGGTCGTCACCCACGCGCGACGGTACGAGCCGTTCGCTCTGTAGGAACGTAGGCGTGGGACGGTACTGGGACGTGCGTGGGCACGTCGGCTGTGATGAGGATCAGGTCGCCGAGATGCGGGGGATCGTGGATCGGGTGGCGGCGGAGCGCGTCGGGGTGATGCTGCCGGCGGAGCAGGCGCGGCTCTATACGGGTGGGTGGCGGTTTCCGGAGCGGACGATCAACTGGACGAGTTACGTCTTCTTCGGGGCGACCATGCGGTGGTCCGGCCGGGAGCTGGTCCGTGCGCAGCTCGACGAGATCGCGGCGCTGGACGAGGTGACCGGGCTGTTCCTGATCGACGACGACGAGCTGTCCGAGTCACTGCTCTGGATCGTCGAGGGTGGCGCCGTGACCGAGCGGTCGCGAGAATTCCTTCGTGAGCTGCCCTGAGCCGATGGAAGGACCGGCCGTGGATCCGGAGCGCGTGCTGGTGCGGCTCGATCATCCGTTCGGGGCGGTCAAGGTGACGCTGGCGGAGTGGATGGCGCGCGGGCCGGGCGGGCGGCCGTTGGTCCGGCCGGTCGCGGCGAAGGACCGGGACACCGGGCGTGACCTGCCGCTGAGCGTCATCCCGCTGCGCTACCGCAACGACGGCGAGGCCCGGCTGCGGATCGCGGCCGGGGAGCTGGAGTCGCCGTGGTGACGGTCTGCCCGGAGTGCGGCGCGGAGGAGAGCCGGGACGTCTGGGATCAGGTGGTCGGCGGCCGGCTGGCGTGGGGCGTGTCGGGCCGCTGCCCGGCCGATCCGGAGCACTCCGCGTGGGAGTCCTGCGGCTGGGACGAGACACCGCCGGACATCCGCGGCGAGCTGCTGGAACGCCACGGAGAACACCGCCTGCGGGTGACGCCGCGGCCTGGCTGGTCACGGATGCGGCTGCTGCGGGCACTGCGCGGCGAGGACACGCCGCTCGCCGAGGTCAAGGATCTGGCCAGCCGGGTGCTGGCGGGCGAGATCACCGGTACCGAGGGCGAGATGGACCTGCTCGCCCACCGCATCCGCCCGGCCGGCCTCGACGATGCGGCCGAACGCGTTAGCTAACCGCCGGCCGCGGAAAGCCGGTCCGACATGCTCCGCACGGCCTCGTCGGGCAGGCGGCCGCGATCTCGGTCGAGGAGGCGCTGGATCAACTCGGCCAGGGTCTCGCTGAGCACCCGGGGATCCGGTGCCAGGTCACCCCAGCGCACGGTGACCGCGAAGACCGCCCGTTCGTATGCTGTCAGCAGCCTTGTCTCCTCGTCGCCGGAGGCGGACGAGACGAGGAGCCGCAGCACGCTGTGGGCGACCGACTCGGAGGTGCCGTCCTGGTGCTGGACGAATCGGCTGACGAGGTGCGGCATGCGGGTCAGCAGGGGCTCGAGCGCGTGCCGCAGCGCGTCGTCGCTCAGCGCGTCCGTGAGGGTCATCGACTCCAGCGCCGGGGCGAGCGGGAAGTGGTTCGTGAACATGACCGGTTGCCGGGACGGCGCGTGCCGATGCGACCAGCGAGGATCCACCCGCGGCCAGTCCACCGTTTCCTTCTCGGACTCCGGCGTGAGCACGATGTCCCGGCGCTCGTCCGCCGCCCAATCCCGGGTGACCGTTACCGTCGCGAACGTGTCCAGCCACATGCCGTCCGGCACGGCCGCGCTCCACTGCCGGGCCATGTCGCGCAGCCATGCAGCCGGGTCCGCCGCGTGCCGGAACAGCTCCGACGCGCGGACCGGAGCACCGCAGGCGAGCGTGAGCAGCAGCAGGTTGAACGAGTAGGTCGACATCCAGTAGTCGGCGCGCTTGTCGACCGGCGCGTAGCGGCGTTCCGCGTAACGGGGACGGGTCACCGCGGAACGCAGCTGCTCGATCAGCCACGATCGCAGATCTTCAATATCGTGCCGGGCGACCAGCGCCGTGACGAACGGGATCACATTCGCGCGGGCGACCAACGCCGTGTATCCGAGCAGCGACTGCAGCAGATCGTCGTCGTCCGTAGGGCCGAGTCGCAATGTCCTGGCCCGGGACCGCGCGGCCGCGTCCCGGACCGCGGCCACGACCAGCCGCGCCACCAGGTACTCGCCGAACGTCGCGTGCAGGAACTCGTAGGTCTGCAGTCGTTGATCGTCCTGGACGGCCTGCGCCCGCTGGATGAAGAAAAACCGTCCGACCATCTCCTGGCCGGCGGTCACCGGCCGGTGGAACGCCTCCGCCGCACCGGCGACGATCGGCCCGAGGCCCAGACCGGCGAGGTCCTCGTCGAGTTCCGCAGCGGTCACCCACAGGCGCAGCCGGTGGAACATCGCGAACGCCACCACGGACAGCCGTAGCAGTTCCGCCTCGACAAGGTCGCCCGGCACGTCCCGCGGCGGCATCCGGTGGAGCCGCCCGACCTCGCGCGCTGCGAACTCACGCAGCAACTGCTCGTAGAGATGCCCTGTGTCGAACCCGGCGTCGTCGCGCCGGAGACCCGCACCGGAGGCGGTCGCGTCGTAGAGCGCCAGCATTAGCAACAGCAACGGCTGTCCGGCGAGATCTGGAAACCGGCCGGCCACCTCGGGCGTGAGCGGCACGCGAAGCCGCCCGGCGTTGGCCGCGTTCCAGATCTCCAGCCACCGTTCCACCTGCGCCTCGTCGAACGGTTCCAGCCGCACCGCCAGGCTCCCGGCCGGCACGCGCGCCCGGTCCGCGACCGCCACCCTGCTCGTCACCACCACCGCGACCGGCCGCCCGAGCACCGCCTCACGCTGCTGGAACGCGGCCACCCGCGCCAGATAGTCGGAGCGCTGCACGCCGGTGGCCTGGAGCAGCTCGTCGAGACCGTCGAGCAGTACCACCGGCATCGCGCCGTCCGCGTCGGCCGCCAGCGTGGGCCACGATACGGATTCGCCGATCTCGGACCGTACCGCCGCCTCGATCTGGTCCTGGATCTCCGCGTCCGCGGGGACCTCGCGGAGCGCGACCCGGACGACCAGGAAGTCCGCTGCCGGAAGCCGCGCGGCCAGGATGCGGGTGAGCGACGACTTGCCCGCGCCCGGCTGGCCGAGCAGCAGCAGCGGGGCATCCGCGGCCTGCGGCGAGGTCAGGTGCGTGGCGAGGAACGTGGCCAGGTCGTCGCGCGGCGCCGCGTCCCACCATGACTCGTCCGCCGGTCGCGCGCCCGGGCCGGCGGCACGGACCCGGAACCGCGGGTTGACGTAGGCGGCGGCGAGCGACGGCAGGACCAGGTCGCTGGCGTCGCCGCCGAGGATCGGGCGCGCGAGCCCCGCACGGTACGCGGCGGCGAGCTGGGCCCGCTGCCGGCGCGGATCGCGGTGCGAGGTGGCCCGCAGCAGCGCCGCCTCGAGCGCCTCCAGCCCGCGCGCCGCGGCCCGGAACTCGAGGCCGCGCAACCACAGATCGAACTCGGGTACGCCGGCCGCGAGGCGGCGCAGGCTCTCCTCGTACCGCCGGATGGTTGCGCCCGGTAGTTGATCTTCAAGGAGGCGCAGAACCGTGCGGCGCGTGCGGTCGTCGGCGGCGTCCCAGACCGCGAGGCCCGAAAGGTGTGCCGCCAGCCGTGCCGCCAGGCCTGCGCTCCAAGCCTCGAGGTCGCGCAGCAGCCGCTCCTGGCCGCGGTCCGCGCTCGGCGCCGGGATCTCCGCCGCCAGCAGCCGCGCCGGCCAGTCACCGTCACCCGGCGTGCGCAGCGCCAGCGTGACCTGCTCGTCGCGCCCGAACTCCGCCCGCTCCGCACCGCCCTCGGCCAGGCAGTCGTCGAGCGCCGCGAATGCGGCCGACACCACGAGCACGCTGTGCGCCGCCTGCAACCGCTCATTGCGGTCGTATCGCCCGAGCCCGCCGAGCACCTCGCCGATCTTCCCGGACACCAGGTGCCCGAGCCGGACCACCTCGTTCTTCGCGTCGAAAAGGCTGAGCGCCACGTCGCTGCCGCCGAACGTGACCAGGCTGAGCGCGCCACCGGCCACGTTGTCCGCGATCGTCACCAGCGGCCCGGCCCCACCCAAGATCTTGACGGCGTCCGCATAGGTCAGTCCCCGTGGCATCCCACCACTATGCGGCATCCATTCCAGACCATGATCTGCCCGCTTCCGGCGAGGCTCAGCGTTCACTCCGGCCTGGGGGTGGGGTTGGGGGCGGCAGCAGGGGGCATGCTCCCGCGGGCAACGGTCGGCCGCGGGCGGCCTCCCTAATGGTCCGAGGGTGGTGCGGCAGTTCAAAACCATGATCGGGGCGCCCCATCCCGTTGGAACGACTTCGGGATGCCTCGATCACGGGTGTGGGGCGGCCTGGCTGCGGCGGGTGTACCAGGCGGTCCCGCCGACCGAGGCGAAGCCCGTCGACTCGTAGAGCGGCAGCCCCGCGTCCGTCGCGACGAGCGTGAACGGCCGGTCCGGGTGGGCCGTGATCGCGGTGCTCAACAATGCGCGCCCGAGGCCGTGCCCGCGATGCTCCGGCGGCGTCGCCAGCCAGTAGAGGCCGGCCGACGTACCGTCGTCGAAGGTGTATCCGGCCGCGGCCGGAACCCCGTCCCGGTAGGCCAGCCACACGCTCCACCCCGGCAGCCCGAGCACCCGCGGCGGCAACGCCTGCCCGCGCAACAGCGGCTGGTAGACCGCCATCGGAAACCCGTCCACGATCACCCGCTCCGCCGCGGCGAGCTCGTCCTCCCCGGCCACCCGGACGACTCGCACCCCGTCCGGCACCGCCACCGGACCGGCCGGCCGCACCATCACCGGGATCTGCCACACCCGCGCGTCCTCCGGCAGCTCCGCGACCTCGCCGCCGGCGAACAGATCCTCGATCACCAGCGCCTTCCCCGGCAGCCGGCTCCCGAGCAGCTCCGCCACTCGCTCCCGCCCGGCGTCCCGCGTCATCAGGATCCGCGACACCACCGGCGTCTCCGCCCGCTGATGATCGCCGTGCGCACGCACCTCCTCCCCCACCGCCCGCCACATCGCGGCCGCATTCCCCAGATACAGCTCCACCCCAGAGTTGATCACCAGGCGACTCTAACCCCGGCTCCGGATCGGCCGAGCGGTCCCTGACAGGCGATGATCTAGATCGCGGCGACGCCCGGGTCGTCGAGCCAGAACCGGTGATCGCCGTCGGCGCACACCGTCAGCCCGAGCCGCTCGCGGGTCGGCCCGCCGGCCTCGGACCAGCGCGCATGCACGGTCTCGGCCTCGTCCCAGAGGCGGCGCGGACCGTACTGCTCCACCGTGCTGCCCTCGATCACCGCCCAGGATCCGTCCACGGCGAAGAGCCACATCTGCGGTGCACCCCCGTCCGGCGTGAACCCGAGCCAGGTCGCGCCCGGCACGAACAGCGCGATCCACAGACCCGCGTCGGACGTGCGCAGAATGCTCGGATCGAGCGGAGTCTCGCGTCGCTCACCGGTCTGATAGCGGGCCGAGGCGAGCACGGCCGCCGCACGCGGCGCCGACCGTACCGGCATGAATCCGCCCGGCACGGCCAGGAACCGCCCCTGCGCCACGTCCCCGTCGACGACCAGCCGGACCAGCGGGCCGCCCCCGAGATCCCGCCACAGGCTGGTCACGATCACGCCCCCGTCCCTGGCCTGCTCGATCCACGCGGCCGGCACCTCCGGCACCGCCACGGTCGCGAGTACCGCGTCGTACGGCGCCCGCGCCGCCCACCCCCGCTCACCGTCGCCGACCACCGTGACCGGCCGGTACCCGGCAATCTCCAGCCGCTCACGGGCCATCCGCGCCACGACCGGATCGACTTCCACGGACGTGACCCGCTCACCACCGAGCCGGTGCGCCAGCAGCGCCGCGTTGTAGCCGGTCCCGGTCCCGATCTCCAGCACCCGCTCGCCGCCGCGCAGCCCCAGCGCGTCCAGCATCCACGCCATCAGCGTCGGCTGCGTCGAGCTGGACGTGCCGATCCCCGCCACCGGCTCAGCGCCCGGCACCGGGCCGGCCACGCCGTCGAGCTGCGTGGTCAGCGTGCTGTCCGCATACACCAGCCCGGCATATTCCGCGTCCCGCTCATCGACTGCCCGCCAGCGCCCGTCCGGCAGATCGACGAAGAACCGGGGCAGAAACACATGCCGGGGTACGCCCGCGAACGCCGCCCGCCACGCCGGATCCCCCAGCGCCCCGACCGCCTCCAGCTCGGCCACGAATCGCGCGACGCGCGACGCGTACGCATCAGCCATGCTGTGTTCCTTCCAGGGCGTCGGCTACGGCGGCGGCGATCGGCAGCCCGGTCTCGTCCTCGATCCACGCCCACTGACCGTTCGGGTTCGCCTCCAAGAACACATGGTCCCCGTCCGGCGTAACGATGAAGTCGAGCGCCGCGAAACGCAGGCGCCGCATCGCGAGGAACCGCCGCACCCGGTCCGCCACATCGGCCGGCAGGGTGTCGGCGGTGCCTACGTGCTGGCCGGCGAGCTGCGCCGATCACCCGGAAAGGCATTCCGACGGTACGAGGAGAAGATGCGCGAGTACGTGCGGCGCAACCAGGACATGGCGGTCGGCGCGTCGTTCCTGTTCCCGCGCACCCGGCACGGCCTGTGGCTGCGCAACCAGGGGCTGCGGGCGGCCCCGTTCCTGTCCCGGCTGTCCTCCCGGATCGACCGCAACGCGACCGCGCTCACCATCGAGGACTACTGATCAGAACTCCCTGATCTCGGTGATCCGCAGGTCGGCGTCGAACGTGATGCCGTACCGCTTGTCCCGGGGCGCGCCGGGCAGCGCGGTCACGAAGTCCGCCAGCGGCGCGGGGTCGCCGTCGACGGTGAGGTACTCCGCGTCGACGGCGGTCGCGAGCCACCACGGCCCCGGCCCGCCGCTTTCCGCCGCGGCCTCCCGGATCCGGAGTCGCAGGTCGTCGCCGGACGTGCTCGACGATTCGATCACCATGGCGTGCGGTCCGCGCCCGGCGTAGTCGGTGCCGGGCAGGGAGCGGTAGATGTCGGGCGAGTCCGGGTTCGCCTCGCGGACCGCCTGCACGACCAGATCCTCCAGGGGCTCGCCCGCGTCGTTGCGCAGTGCGGCGGCCTGGGTGGTCACGGTAACGGTGGGACCGGCGGTGCCGGGGTCCTGGGACTGCTCCACCCCGCGATCGCTCCGGTACACGGCGTAGCCGGTACCCGCGCCGGCCAGCACCACGACGGCGACCAGCACCATCGGCCAGCGGCGCTTCCGGGGCGGCAGGTCGGTGGGCACGGCAGCGACGCCGGAGGGTGCACCCGGCCGCGCATACGGCCGCGTCTCCCCGTCGTTGGCCCCGACCGAATCCAGCGAAGGCGCAGGCGCAGGTGAATGCGCAGCCGCAGGCGAAGCGGACCACACCGACGGCTCCACCGGCCGCGGAGAGGACACGGAAGGCACCCCACCCGGCCGCGGAGACGGCACGGAAGGCGCCCCACCCGGCCGCGCCGCCGCATCACCGGCCCGCTTCGCCGCCGCGAGCGCCGTCAACGGCACGAACGGCACCTGCGGTCCATTGAGGACCGCCGCGAGGCCCGCCCCCGCCTGCACCTGATCTCGCGCGACCCGCACCGTCGCCTCCGCAGAGGTTCCGCTGATCTCCCCTGCCCGCAGCGCCCCGTGCGCCACCGCCAGCTCCGGCTGCTCGATCACGGTCGGCGCCACGCCCAGCGCCCGGTGCAGCGTCGACGCGACCAGCGGCACCCTGCTAGCCCCACCCACCAGCAGCACCCCGGCCAGCACGGACTCCGCCACGCCGGCCTCACGCAGCACCGCCCGCGTCGTCGCCACGGTCCGGTCGATCACCGGCCGGGCCAGCGCCTCGAACCGCTCCCGCCCGAGCGGCGCCTCCGTCTCCACCAGCGGCACGTGGATGTGCGTGGACGCCGACCGGGACAGCATCTCCTTGCCGGTGCGCACGTCCGCCCAGAATGCCCGCGAGACCCGCCGGTCCGCCGCCGACACCGGCAGCATCAGGCGCTCCCACGCCGCCGGATCCTTCGGCGCATAGACCGCGCCGAGGTGCGCCACGATCGCGGCGTCCAGGTCCAGCCCGCCACCGTCGGACAGCCCGGACGTGGCCAGCACCTCGAAGCCGTCCCCGGTACGCCGGATCACCGACGCGTCGAAGGTGCCGGCGCCGAGGTCGTAGACGACCACGCTGCGACCGGACGGGATCGACGTACCGGCCGTGAACGCGAAGTGGGCCGCCGCCGCGATCGGCTCGCTGACCAGGCGCACGTCGCGCATCCCGGCGCGGTTCGCGGCCTCGCGCAGCACCTCCCGGCGCCGGCTGCCCCACGCGGCCGGGTGCGTGATCGTCACTGACCGCGGCGCCGCGGTCAGCTGGCCCAGCACCCGGCGGAGCACGGCCGCGAACAGGTCCGGCACGTCGACTTCGACCTCGCCGAGCAGCACCGACTGCTCGTCGACGCGCTGTTTCGGGTACGGCTCGTAGCTCTCCGGCGTGGTCCGGGCCGCGTGCGCCGCGTCCGGCCCGACGAGCAGCCGCCCGGCCGGGTCCGCACAGACCCCGGACGGCAGTGACGGCGCGCCGTCGAAGAGCACCGGGCGGCCGTCGATCACCGCGACCGTGCTGGATGTGCCGAAGTCGATGCTGAGGTGCGCCACCGGGACACGATAGCGACTCGTGATCAACCGGTGGCAACGGAACCGGGCCGGCGCCCCGCAAGCGAGACGCCGGCCCGATAAGAGGTCAGGCCAGCAGTTCCAGTTCGGCGACCGTGGCCGGGCCGGTGAACTCCAGGCGGTAGTGCTGATAGGAGCCGGGCGTGGTCACCGTGAACGGCCGCGTCTGCTGCCGCCAGGTGAACGCCTCCCCGGACCGCTCGGACAGCGTCGTCCAGGTCTCCCCGTCCGCCGAGCCGAGCAGCTTCCACGACGCCGGATCCGCGCCCGGAGCCGCGGCCGACGTGATCGTGTACTGCTTCACCGTCGCCGCGGAGGGCAGGGACCACTGCTGCGCCGTCACCGGCGCCGACGTCACCGACGAGTCGTCCGCGAGCGCCGCCGTGGTCACCGTCCCCGCCACGTCACGCTGCGGCGAAGCGATCTCCGGTCCCTGGGTCAGCGACGGCGGCACCGCGTTCGCGCCGGTCGCCCACCGGGACGGCTTCGCCCCCATGGTGAAGTCGAGCGTGGCACCGTTCGCCAGCACCGAGTGCGGCAGGCTCGTCTGGTTCCAGGACTTGCCGTTCACCGTGAGCGACTGCACATACACATTGGACGCGGAGTTGCCCGGCGCCCGGATCACGACCTTCTTCCCGTTCTCCAGGTTGATCGTCGCCTTGGTGAAGAGCGGCGAGCCGATCACGTACGACGCGCTGCCCATCTGCAGCGGGTAGAAGCCGAGCGCCGCGAACACGTACCACGCGGACATCTCGCCGTTGTCCTCGTCGCCCGGGTAGCCCTGCCCGATCTCGCTGCCCAGGTAGAGCCGGTCCAGCACCTCACGGGTGAGCGCCTGCGTCTTGTACGGCTGCCCGGTGAACGTGTACATCCACGGAATGTGGTGCGATGGCTGGTTGGAGTGCCCGTACTGCCCCATCCGCACGTCCCGCGCCTCGGTCATCTCGTGGATGACCCCGCCGTACGAGCCGCCCTTGAGCCCTTCCTCCGGGTCCGCGAAGAACGTGTCCAGCTTGGACGCCAGCCCGTCACGCCCGCCGTAGAGGTTGGCCAGGCCCTGCCCGTCCTGCGGCACGTGGAACGCCATGTTCCACCCGTTCGTCTCGGTGTAGTCGTAGCCCCACACCTCCGGGTCATACTGCGCGGGGCTCCACCGCCACTGCCCGGCCGAGTTCTTCCCCTGGAAGAAGTCCACCGACGGGTCGAACAGGTTGACGTACCCCAGCGCCCGCTCCCGGTAGTAGGTGGCCTCCTCCTTGTAACGCGCGGCATCAGGACCCCCGCGGGCAGCCAGCGCCGCGGCCATGTTCGCGATGCCGAAGTCGTTGATGTAGCCGTCCATCGCCCAGGAGAACGCCTCGCCGGTCACGTCCGACGGCGTATACCCCTTGAAGATCGACGTCCGCATGCCCTTGCGCCCGACGTTGTCGTTCGGCGGGGTGACGGAGGCGTTGCGCACAGCCGCCGCATAGGCCTCTTCAAGATCAAAACCCTTGACCCCCTTGAGGTACGCATCCGCGAACGCCACGTCCGAGCTGGTGCCGACCATCAGGTTCGCGTAGCCCGGCGACGACCAGCGGGAGATCCAGCCGCCATCCCGGTACTGCTGCACGAACCCGTCCGCCATCTCCCCCGCCATCGTGGGCGTGAGCAGCGAATACGCCGGCCACGTAGTGCGATACGTGTCCCAGAAGCCGTTGTTGACGTACACCTTGCCGGGTTTGACCTCGGCCCCGGTCTCGGTCGGCGTGCTCGGCGGCGTCGACACCGACGACTGCACCGCGTGCCGGTAGACCGGCGCCGCGTTCGTCCCGGTGTTCTCGAAGGCCGAGTTCGGGTAGAGGAACAGCCGGTACAGGTTCGAGTAGAGCGTGACCAGTTGGTCCCGGCTCGCCCCCTCCACCTCGACGGTCCTCAATTTTGCATTCCACGCCGCCTCGGCCCGTGCCCGGACCGACTCGACCGTGTCCTTGGAGGCGATCTCCAGCGCGAGGTTGTGCTGCGCCTGCGCCACGCTGAGGAGGGAGGTCGCCACCCGCAGGTTCACGGTCTTGGCGCCGACCGTCACATACCCCGTCGACGGCCGGTTGCCGTTCGGCAGCATCCCGCTCCCGGTCACCGGAGCGTCCACCTTGCCGTAGAGGAACATCCGCGTCGCACCGTTCGACAGGCCGCTGCGCACATCCGACCACCCGGAGACCGTGCCGGACGCCGCGTCGATCGTCAGCCCCGAGTTCGCGTCCACGTTGTCGAAGACGATGTTGCCGCCGTCCCCGGTGAACGTGAACCGCAGCACCGCCGCGTGATCCGTCGGCGCGACCTCCGCCTTCAGTCCGCTGTCGAACGTGACCCCGTAGTAGTGCGGCTTCGCCACCTCGTTCTCGTGGTGGAACGCCAGCGCCCGGCCGGCCCGGTCCGCGTTCGGCACGCCGGTCCCGTCCTGCGGCATGAACTGGAACGTCTGCCGGTCCGCCATCCACGGGCTCGGCTCGTGGCTGACCGACAGCGCCTGCAGCGCCGGCAGGTTCTGCGTGTTGTTGCCCTTGTGATACTCGTACAGCCAGCTCAGCGTGCCCGCGTTGGTGACCGGCGTCCAGAAGTTGAACCCGTGCGGCACCGCGACCGCGGGGATGTTGTTACCGCGGGAGAACGAGCCGCTCGAGTGCGTTCCGCGGCGCGTCTCCACGTACCCCGCGAGGCTCTTGGATGGCGGTTCCACCGGCGTGTCCGCGAGCGTGATGTCGTCGAACCAGGCGCGCCACGGGCTGGGCGGACCAGCGGGCTTGTCGTAGGCGACCAGGATCCGGTCGATGGTCTTGCCGCGCGCCACGTCCCCGACCCGGGTGACGATCTTGTTCCACTGGTTCGCGGAGAGCGTCTTCGCCGCCCCCTGCGCCGCCGGGCTGACCACGGTCCCGTGCTGGTCCTTCGCCTTCAGCCCGCTCAGGAACGTGCCGTCCGTGAAGGCCAGATCCACCGAGGTGTACGTGGCCGGGTAGCTCATGTCACCGCGGGTGAACTCCGGGAACACCAGGTAGGACAGCTCGGTGTCCCGGTTCACCCGCAGGTTCACGTCATAGATCTTGTTGTAGGTGTAGGCGCGCCCGTCCACCGCGTGCCGCCCGGCGAACTCCAGCGCCTTGAGGCCGCTGAAGCCGACGCGCGCCTTCGCGGCCGGTGCGTTGCTCGGCCCGTCCCCGATCGCGCTGCGCACCGGTGCCGGCGGCTGCGGCGTCTCGTCGCCGTCCGACAGCTGCAGGTCCGCCAGCTGGATCAGGTTGACCCCGCCGTTCGCGGTCACGCTCAGCCGGTAGTGACTCCACTCCCCCGGCGTCGCCACGTCGAACGTGGTCGTGTTCCCACGCTCCCCGAGCACCTGCCCGGACCGGGTGTCCACAGTGGTCCACGCGCTGCCGTCGTTGGAACCCTCCAGACGCCAGTCCTTCGGGTCCCGCTCCGGCGCGTCGTTCGCCGCGGTCAGCGCATATCTGACGACCCGCACCGGCGCGTCCAGCCGGTAAGCCGCCCAGCCGGTCGCCGTGAACACCAGCCACTTCGTGTCCGGGTCCGCGTCGTTCAGGTTCTCCTTGACCTCGCCGCCCCCGGTGTTCTCCCCCGACGCCGTGATCGCGGTGACCCGGCCCGCGACCGAGCCCGGCAGTCCTGGATTCAGTCGTCCGTCCACGCCCGACGCGCGCTCCGCCGTGTCGACCCAGGTGAGCGGCGGATCCCCGCTCTCGAACGAGCTGGAGAATCTGGGCGCCGGTGCCGCCGATGCCGTTCCCGGAACCATCACCGACCCTCCGACCAGGACTAACGCCATTGTGGCGGCGACGGGCAGACGACGCATGAGACCTCCATCGACGATGATGACCCGCCCGCCATCTTCGATCGCCGGACACTGATCTGTAAAGGCGCCTTAACAAAAAATCCGATCATTTGGTACGGATACGGCCGCCTCGCTCATCGTGCGAGGCGGCCGCGGTTCCACGGTCGAGGGTCAGCAGGTGAACGACACGGCGGAGGTGCCGCTCGCCCCGCGCACGCTCGCACACGCGCCCTTCTGCTTCACCGGGCCGGCGTAGTAACGGTAGGTGCCGTCGTCCAGCGCCCACCCGCGGCCGCCGCGCACGAGGAGGCCCGCACCCACGTACGACGGCTTGCCGATCTTCGCGGTCTTGATCGTCACCACGCACTGCCACGTGCCGCTGGACAGCTGGTAGACCACCGCGTCCGCGACCTTGGCCTGCCGCTTCACCGTGTAACCGGCGCCGCAGATCTTGCCCGGGCTGTACGGGTTCGGTGCGGCCTGCGCGGCCGCGGGCACGAGCGCCACGGCCACGAACGCGGCGGCCAGCACCCCGAGAATCCGGCGAATCATATGGTATCTCCCTTTTCGTCCCCGAAAATCCGTTTCACGAGGGTTAACGCCGGCGGCAGCGGAGAGGATATTCGCTGTTCAAGATCGTCACGGCGACGGAGAATCGGGGCCCGTGAGTACACGACTCCGCGCCATCGCCCGCGAGACGCTCGACGTCATCGAGGCGGGCTCCTACATCTCCCCGTCCGGCGCTTCCGTGCCGTTGACCCCGCTGGTCGAGAAGGCGGTCGCGGGCACCATCCTGCACCTGCCGCCGTCCTCGTCCGGCCCCTTCGGCGCTACTGGCTCCTCCGGCGGCGCGCCCGCGATCGAGGTCACCGGGGAAAGCACGCTCTGGGCCGCGCGGCGGCTCGCGCAGGACGGGCCGGTCGCGGCGCTGGTGTTCGCGTCCGCGAAGAACCCCGGCGGCGGTTTCCGCACCGGCGCGCAGGCCCAGGAGGAGAGCGTGGCCCGGGCGAGCGCGCTCTACCCCTGCCTGACCGCGGTCCCGGAGTTCTACGACTTCCACCGCGCCCAGGGTGACCTGCTCTACAGCGACCGAGTGATCTACTCCCCCGGCGTGCCGGTGTTCCGCGACGACAAGGGCCGCTTCCTCGACGCGCCGCACGCGGTGTCGATGCTGACCGCGGCCGCACCGAATCGCGGCGCGATCGAGCGCAACCAGCCCGATTCTCTCTCTCGCGTCGATGAGGTGCTGGCGGCACGCGCCTACCGTGTGCTGGTCGTCGCGGCCGGGCACGGTGAGCGACGGCTCGTGCTCGGTGCGTGGGGGTGCGGCGTGTTCCGCAACGAACCGGCCGCGGTGGCGGACGCCTTCGCGACCGCGCTCGACGGGCTGCCCGGCTCATTCGACCAGGTGGTCTTCGCCGTGCTCGACCGCGGGGACGCACCGATCCGGGCCGCGTTCGGCGCACGTTTCGGCCGCTGACACCGATCGTCGGGAGTACGGCGCTTTCTCAGCTTCCCGGCGCGTTCCGGTACGCTGCCCCTCCGTCCGACGAAGTCTAAGGGGAGTCGCCGTGACAGAGCAGTCCGCGGAGCGCGACCGCTTGTACGAGCTGGACGGGCTGCGCATCTTCGCCGCGGTCGCCGTCATGTTCTACCACTACGCGTGGGCGAACGCGGCCGGGCCCGAGCCGCACACCAGCACCGGCTACCCCGAGCTCGGCGGCCTGTTCCAGTACGGCTACCTCGGCGTCGACCTGTTCTTCACGATCAGCGGCTTCGTCATCCTGCTCAGCGCGATGGGCCGCCGCCCGGCCGAGTTCGTCATCTCCCGGGTGACCCGCCTCTACCCGGCGTACTGGGTGGCGCTGACCTTCACCGCGATCGTGCTCGCCACGATCGGCGCCGGGCAGTTCCCGATCAGCATCGTGCAGTACGCGGCGAACCTGACCATGTTCAACTCGCTGGTCAACATCCCGAACGTGGACGTCGTCTACTGGACGCTCTGGGCCGAGATGCGCTTCTACGTGATGATCCTCATCTTCACGATGATCGGCATCACGAAGAACCGGGTGCTGGTCTTCCTCTGGGGCTGGACCGCCGTCTCCCTGCTCCTCGCCGCGAACGTGCTCCCCGGCCCGATCCAGACGATCGCCACGCTCGTCTTCCAGCCGGAGTGGTCGCAGTACTTCATCGCCGGCATGGCGCTCAGCCTGCTCTACAGGTTCGGGACGTCGTGGCAGCCGTACACCCTGCTCACGGTGTCGGCCGCGATCGCGGTGGCCCGCGCGATCGAATTCAAGACCGCGGTCGGCGAACGGTACGAGGTGAACTTCAACACCGCGGTCGTGGTCACCGTGGTGCTGCTGGTCTTCGTGCTGATGACGTTGATCGCGCTGCGCGTCACCCGCGGCCTGGGCCGGCCGTGGTTCGCGATCGCCGGCAGCCTCACCTACCCGCTCTATCTCATCCACGACCGGGTCGGCGTGGTGCTCTGGAACCGGCTCGACGACTACGTCAACCGCTGGATACTGCTACTGGTCGTGCCGTTGGTCATGTGCGGGATCGCATGGCTGATCCACCGGTATGTCGAGCGTCCCGGCGCGAAGGCGCTGAAGCGGGGGCTGACGAAGCTGGCGGCGCGGTTCGGGCTGGTCACACCGCGCGGCGAGCGCGGCGGTAAGCCGGACGAGGAGGCGGCCATATCCGCGGGCAAGGCGGAGAAGGACCGGGCGGTCGGCGTGGTCCGGGTGCCCCAGCCGACACCCCCGTCCCCGGCGCAGCCGGCGGCCCCGCCGGAGCCTCAGTTCGGCGGCGGTTACCCGCCCGCCGGCCCGGCCTATCCGCAGCAACCGACGGGCGGGGCGCACTACCCGCAGTCGGCGCCGCAGGCTCAGCGGACATCGCAAGCCCAGCCGGCACCGCAAGCCCAGCCGGCACCGCAAGCCCAGCCGGCAACGCAGGCTCAGCCGCAGTTCGGCGGCACCGCCTACCCGTCCGTCGGCGACCCTTACCGGCAGCCCACCGGCGGCTCGCCCTATCAGCCACCCGCCGGTAGCCCGTCCTATCAGCCACCCGCCGGTGGCACCTCCTCCCAGCCGCCGGCCGGGGGCGCGCCCTACCAGCAGCACGCCGGGAGCGCGCCTTACCAGCCCGCCGCCGGGAGCCCGCCTTACCAGCCGCCGGCCGGGAACGCGACATACCAGCAGCCCGCCGGGAGCGCGACCTACCAGCAGCCGGCCGGGGGTGCCGTCTATCAGCAGCCGCCTGCCGGGCAGGGCGGGTATCAGCTGCCCGCCGAGACAGAGCCGGCTCCCCCGCATGACCCCTACCGGCAGGAGCCCGGCTACGGACGGCCGTATCAGCCGCCGGCGGATGAAGCACCGGACGACCGGCGCTGGTAGACGCGGACGGTCAGCGGGTGCGGCTCACGTCGTACCCGCTGATGATCGTGCTTTGAGGCATGGCCCGGACTCCGGGAGCCGCCCGGCCGCGTAGGCGCCCGGTGAGACGCCCATCAGCGCGCGGAAGTCACCGATCAGATGCGCCTGGTCGAAGAAACCGTGCTCGCCCGCGACCCGGGCCCAGCCGTGTTCGACGGTGCCCTGAGCGGCAAGAACGCGGCGCAGGCGCAGGATGCGGGCGGCGTGTTTCGGCGACACGCCGATCTCCTGGGCGAAGACGGTGCGCAGCCGGCGCTCCCCGACGCCGATTCGCGCGGCCGCCGCCCGCATCGGCGCACCCGCGCCCAGCTCCGCGAGGGCCGCGGACAGCCACACGGCCCGGCCGGCCATCGGCAGCGGCGACGGCAACGCGACCGAGCGGCCGGGGAAGAGCGACAGAGCGTCCGCACCGGGCAGCGCCGGTGGCTCCCCGGCGACCAGCGCGGCCAGGTGCTCGGCGTGCGGACGGCCGGTCGCGCCCCACAGCGCGGCCGCGGGCACCATCCGGTCGGTCAGGTCCGCGACCGGCACGCCGAGGACCTCGCGCGCGTGGCCCGGGCGGATGCGGACGCGCACGCCGTACCGCAGCGGCTTGGCGAAGTGGAATTGAGCCCGGCTGCGTGGACCGGTCGCGACCAGGATGCCGTCGCCGTCGCCGAGCGCGCCGAAGATCAGCGACGCGGACACGTCCGGCAGCAGCGTGAGCACCGGGACCGGGCCGGTGCCGGTCAGGATCTCCACGCTGTCGGCCCAGTCGCACATGTCGCTCACCGGGCAAACCTACGTCCGTTTTCTCCAAGCCGGCGGGCGGCCGCCGCGGGCAGCCTGGCTCCCATGCACAAGACAATCGTGATCACGGGCGCGTCCGACGGAATCGGGGCCGCGGCCGCGCGGCAGCTGCACCGGGACGGGCACCGCGTCGTCATCGTCGGCCGGTCCCCGGAGAAGACCGGTGCGGTCGCGCGCGAGATCGGCGCGGACAGCTTCGTCGCCGACTTCACCCGTCTCGGCGAGGTGCGCGCGCTCGCCGAGGCGCTGCTCCTTTCGTACCCCCGGATCGATGTTCTGGCTAATAACGCCGGTGGCGTCTTCGGCGACCGGACGGTGACCGAGGACGGGTTCGAGCGGACGTTCCAGGTCAATCATTTGGCGCCGTTCCTGCTGACCACGCTGCTGCTGGACCGGCTGGCGGAGAGCCGGGCCGCCGTCGTGCAGACCTCCAGCGACGGCGGCCGGCTGCTCGGCCGGATCGACCTCGACGACCTGCAGAGCGAGCGCTCCTACTCGCCGGTCCGCGCGTACGCGAACGCGAAGCTGCAGAACGTGTACTTCACGGCGGAGCTGCACCGGCGTGGGCTGGCCGCGGTCGCGTTCCACCCGGGCACGGTCGCGACGAGTTTCGCCGGGGACAGCCGCGGTTTCGTGCGCCGCCTCTACGCCAGCCGGCTCGGCCGGGCCGTGATGACCACGCCGGAGAGGAGCGCGGCGCAGCTGGTCTGGCTGGCCACGACGCGCGATTGGGTGTCCGGCGGCTACTACGAGAAACGCCGGCCGGTCCGGCTCGCCGTCGACCCGGTGCGTGCCCGTGAGCTGTGGGAACGCTCCGAACGAATGGTCGCCTAGCGCATGTGGGCGGTGATGCCCATGTCCGCGGCGATGAGCCGGACGGCCTCGTCCCCGGCCCGGTACAGCTCCTCCACCGCGGCGGCCTGCGCGGGCGGGGCGACCACGGTCCGGTACGGGCGGGTGCCGTCCGCGGCCTCGACGAGCCGGACGAGCGCGTCGGCGACCGGCCGCGGGTCGCGGTCGTCCTCGGCCTGCCGCGCGGCCAGCTCGGTCATGAACGCGCCGAGCGCCGGGAGATACGGCTCCATCCGTGCCGCGTCCGCGGGCATCACGCCGTTCACGCCGAGATTGGTCTCGTACGGTGCGGGCTCCACACTGACCGACTCGATGCCGAACGAGGCCAGCTCCTGCCGCCAGGTCTCGGTGAGGCTGGACAGCGCGGCCTTGCTCGACGTGTAGAGCCCGGTGTACGGCACCGTGAACCGAGCCCCGGTCGAGCTGACCTGGATCATCACGCCCCGGCCCCGCCGGCGCAGGTGCGGGAGGGCGGCCCGGTTCACCCGCAGCGCACCGAGCACGTTCAGGTCGTACTGCTGGAGCGCCTCCTCCGCCGTGAACGCCTCGACCGGCCCGGCGAACACCCGCCCGGCGTTGTTGACCACCACGTCGATCCGGCCCTCGGTCGCGACGATCGTGTCGATCGCCCGCGTCGCGGCGTCCTGGTCCGTCACGTCCAGCTCGACGACGGTCACGTTCCTCGTGGCGTCGAGCTCCTCCGCCGCCACCCGGTTCTTCCCCTCGATGTTGCGGATCCCGGCGAACACGGTGTGGCCGCGCCCGGCCAGCGCCTCCACGGTCAGCCGGCCGAAACCGCTCGCCGCACCGGTCACCAGGACCACGCGCGGGATGGTGATGTCACTCATCGTTCTGTCTCACTTCCTGTGCTGCTTGTGCTCGCAAAGCTAGACAGGGGCGCGGATGTCCGGCTTGAACGCGGCGGCCAGCGAATGGAACGTGCCGGACAGCGTGGTTCGATGGATCGCATGAGCACAGCGCGGGGCACGGTCCTTGTCGACACCGCTGCCCACCCCGAGCTGCCCGGCGACTTCCCGCACATCAGCCGCTGTGCGCCGCTACCCGCCGTGGCCGCGCCCGGCACCCGCGTGCGCAGCCGCGATTCCCGCGCCGGCGACGTGCTGGTCACCGACTTCCACACCACCACCGCGGTACGCGCGCCGGTGGCGCCGTACCAGCCGGACGAGCTGCGGTTCTATCTGGTCCGGCGCGGGGTGTGGACGCTCGACTACGAGCGGGGCACGTTTCCGGTCCGGCCGGGTGCGTTCCTGGCGTCCCGGTCGACCGGGTTGACCGGCTTCGGCACGGTTCCGCAGACAGTCGGGCACACGGTCGCGGTCCCGCTCGACATCCTCGGCGACCTCACCGGCGGCGCACCGATCACGGGCTCCACCGCCGCGCCCGAGGTTCGCCTGCTGCTGGCCCACACGGGGCTGCTGCACGACACGATCGACTCGCTCAGCGACGCGGGCGTCTCCGCGGCCCGCAACGCGTTGATCGAGCTGACCCGCGGCGTGCTGCTGCACGCGGTCGACGCGACCGAGCCGGTGCTGGCGCCCGCGCTGGCCCGCGCCGCGCGCGACCTGGCCGATCGTCGGCTCACCCAGGCCGACCTGACCCCGTCGTCGGTCGCCCGCGCCCTGCACGTCTCGGTCCGGACGCTGAGCCGCGCCTTCGCCTCAACGGGTGAGCCGTTCACCGCCTACATCCGCCGGCGGCGCCTCGAGGAGGCCCGTACCGCGCTCTCCACCGGCCACACCGTCTCCGAAGCGGCCGCCCGCTTCCGCTTCGCGGACAGCAGCCACTTCATCCGCGCGTTCCGCTCCCGCTACGGAGAAACTCCCGCCCAGTACGCAGTGCGGTCCCGCACCTGACTCCCCGCCGGTGAATTCCGAGGATCTTTGCCGATATGGTGACGACGTGCCAGGCCGACTGTTCATCACGCCCCGAAGGGATCGACGGCCCGGCTCGACGACCGGGAGCCGGTGACATTCGGCCTGACCGAAGGGCTGGCAATCCACCTCAACGGCACCGACCTGCCGGACGAGGATGCGACCAACGACATCAACGACCTCGTCGCGGCGCTCCTCGACAGCGTCGGCGCGGAAGGCAGAATGCAGTCGTACCGGCAGGGTCCGAAAGAGACCGCGCTGTACTTCTACGGGCCGTCCGCCGCACGTATGGCCGACCTCATCGCCGACGTGCTGCCCCGCTTTCCGCTCGCGCAACGCTGCCGGGTCCTCCCCCTCCCCTTCGCCCTGCCTTCCAGAACCTGACGCAACGACTGATCAGCGCGTTGGGTCACATACGGCTGCTGTGGTCGAGCAGGGTGGAGGCGGCCGCCTGCCGCATCTGCACTGGCACCTGGCCCCACTACCGAGTTCCTCACGAGCAGCAGCAGTTCCACGCCGTCATGGCCGAGGACGGTGTTCTGCCTGTTGACTCGACCACCCAGGCCGACCTTGCCGAGCGGATCCGAGGCAACCTATAGGCAGAGGGGCGGCCGTCAGGTCGGCACACGAACCTCTACCAGGGGCATGCCTCACACGAGGGTCGCGGCTATAAGAGCACGCCCGATATCCGGCCGCAGATATCATCATCAAGCCCCTCGGGCAGCCGTGCCGTACCGGCAGGCGGCGCTACGTCGCTTTTGTTCCTGACCGTGCGGTATCCGAACGGGACCGGTGATGCCCCGCCTGCGTCCGATCGCCTGAAGCGTCAGCTCGACCCCGTGGGAGGGGTAATGCACAACAGCGTGATCAGGCTGGTCACGATCGTGACGGCAGTGGGCCTGGTGGCTGCGTGTGCCCGCCCGGCGGGACCTGCTCCGGTGGCATCGGCACCGGTGCCCCTGCCATCGCTGGCGGAACCGGTCGGTGACCAGCCGGAGCTGCCGGCCGGCTGGCGGTGGGAGTCGTTCGGTGGCGTCCAGGTCGGCGTGCCCAGCGACTGGGGATGGGACAGTCAGGCGCTCCGGCTGGACGCGTGGTGCATCAAACCGGGCAACCATCCGCCCGCGGTCGCCCGGCCCGGCGCTCCGGTCCCGGCCGTTCTCTGCGACATCGACCAGGAAGGCCCGCCCGCCGAGTTCCTGATCGCGAACACCGGGTGGACGGTCGGCTTCGACCGTACGGACAAAGGCGACGGCACCGAGGTCGAGGGCGACCGTACGACTGTGCGGCGGGACGGTGCCGAGGTGATCATTCAAGCGCCGACGCAGTGGCGCGACCGGATCGCTGCCACCATCCATCAGGTGCGAGTCGACGACGCCGGCTGCCCGACCAGCCACCGGATCAGTACCGGACCGGACCTGCGCCCCACCCCGCCGGTGAACGTCGGGACCCTGCGCGACGTGACCTCGGTATCGGTCTGCAAGTACCCACTACCGGACGAGAGCTCCGCCCGGATGTCCTCGCCGCGTCTGTTGTCCAGCCTGCGCCTGGACGGCGCGGCGGCAGCGGACGAGATCCGGCAGATCGCTGCCGCACCGGTCGGGCGCAGCCTGGACACCCCGGCGGACTGCGCACCAGAGGTAGCACACGGCGACCAGGTCCTCGTGCTCCTGGTCCGGTCCGCGACCGGAACCGCGGAAGTCACCATGCGGTACGCCGGCTGCGTCCAGAACGGCTTCGACGACGGGGCGACCGTCCGCGAATTGACCAAGGCCAGCGTGGGCCCGCTCATCACCGGCCCCAACCGCGTGTACGGCGGCTTCCCCGGTCAGCCTGAAAAGAACGGCATGCTGCTGCCACACGACTGAACACGGGTGCGGAGCAGAGACGGACGCAGCGCGCAGTCGGCGGCAGATCCGTGCATCCGTTTTCACGGTTCTCATTGCCGGTACCGGTGGCCGTAGCAGCCCGTGCCTGAGGTGCGGGAACAAACACATGCGTCGTGGAGCGGTCTCGCGCGGTTTCACTCTTCACCGGACTGTGCATGGCCCACTACTCTCGGGAAGATGACGCCGCTTGGACGCCGCCGCCACCCCCGAGGTCCGCAATGGTGACTCTCGAGGACGCAACCTTGTTCACGCCACGCGATCGGCGAAGCAATCTGGATCTGCTGGGGCGACTCCTGTGCGCCCGCGATGCCACCGAGCAACAGCACGCCGTGGCCGACGCGCAGCGCAACTTCCATCCGAGCTTCCTCGCCGAGTGCGACTATCGTGTCCGGTTTATGTCCAATGAGCCATGGCAGGCCATCGCGCATCAGGCGTTGATGGTCTACCTGTTCACCCTCCAACAGAACGCCCAGGCAAGACTGCCGCATCCGTACGCAGACCAGGCAGAACTCATTGCGGCGTTCAACGACTACCTGGCAGCCGTGGGTGGCACCCAGCTCACCCTCACGGAACATCTCGAAGCGGCTCGCCGCTTCCAGTCAGTGGCCCTGACCTCGGCGCCGAGCTGCGACGACCGATGGGCCCATTTCACCGCTAGCGTCCTGCACGACGTCGCGGGCTGCACATCCGGAAGCAAGCTGGCCGCCACTGTCGTGGCAGCCGTTGAGAACGCCACCCACTTGCTGCTTGATGCTCCCGCCACGCGTTTGGACGCGCTCGCCTTTATCTTTGCCCGCCGCCAGCTGGGGGAGGCGGGCTTCACCGTTGAAGCGGAACGGCCGGGTGCGGTGTCGGCGTGGCTGAGCGAGCAGCGTCGTGCAACGGAGGGCGCCGGGCTCGGACCACTCGCTACTCTGCTTTCACTAATGAACGCTGCGATCGAATGTTGCGAAGAGTCAGGTTTCGATGGTGAGTGGGACGGGAGCCTGGCGCATTGCGCCAGATGCAGCATGATCTTCGCATCGGTCACTCCGTTGGTACTGGATCAGCGGTGTCCCACCGTCAATGCCGGCGACGAGATGATCTTCTTAAAGCGGGACTTGAATCGCGCAAAATGCATGTTCTGCGGCCTGGAATCCTACATGGAAGTGCCGGGATTTCTGTATTGGCAGGCTCGTAACCTGCTGGTGTACCGTCTCCCGTTCATGTCGCTCGGTAAGGACGAGACCATGGAGCTCTGCCGTCCCGGAATCGAGCAGCTGCGGGGGAAATATTTAAACCGGCTTTCCGGCGTCGATCGTGAGGCGTTCGAGCAAGCGGTGGAGGTGGTGGCGCACGGCTGGCGTGAGTGGCTCTATGCGGTCCACATGGGGGATGTAATACCGGAGGATCACGTCGCCATTGTGGTGCAGTCAAAGAATGAGTGTGAGCGCATCCTGCTGGACTCCACGAAGCTTTTCATGCGCGAGCTACAGTCCGACGAATATCGAGATGTCGACCCGGCGACGCAGGAGCACATCAGGAGGCAGATGGCGGCACTCGATCCGGACAAGACCGAACAGATTGTTCAAGAGATAGTCAAGGCGGTCGAGGCCGAACTGGGAATAGACGTCGATGACGAACTAGCGGGAAATTAATGGACTCGATAACGGCATTCCTGACCAGTAAGACGGGTGCCTTCGCCGCACTAATCGCTGTCCTCGCTCTCGCCGCGCTGCTCCACGGCGTTATCCGACCGTATCTCATTGACCGGCGCGACAGCCGCCGCGACCGCGCC
This sequence comes from Catenuloplanes nepalensis, assembly GCF_030811575.1. Classification (GTDB taxonomy): domain Bacteria; phylum Actinomycetota; class Actinomycetes; order Mycobacteriales; family Micromonosporaceae; genus Catenuloplanes; species Catenuloplanes nepalensis. The sequence goes on from NZ_JAUSRA010000001.1 coordinate 3,777,589, forward strand.
TGGCTGCAGATCGCGGTGCCCGAGGTCGCTGAGGTCGTCAGCTGGGCCAACTCGTGCGATTTGCGATTCACGGTTACCAACTCCGGCGGACGCCCGGCGATCCTGCGGTCGCTCCGGCTGCGGGTGAATACTTGCGAACCGAGCTCGAACAGCCAACCGACCAGAACGGCCGCTCCAATCACGGTGTATCAGCACCGGGCCGAACTCGCCCCTGGCGTAGATCTGGTCGACATCCGGAAGCGAAACTTCGGCAAGCAATTGCAGCCCCTCAACTTCGACAAGGGTGAGACGGCCGCCTTCCTGGTGAAGCTGGTGTCCAGGACGCCGCACCGCTATGGGCTGCGCGTCGAAGCATTGTGGTACGACTCCGAGAACGTCAGTATCGAACGCCTGACCCACACCGAATACGTGACCGTGGATTTCCCGAAGAAGACGATCCCAAATTGACCAAATTTCCCAACATGATGCCTGTTCGGGCTGCTGATTTGAGGTGGCTGGATGCTGGTCCTAGCTCTCCAGGGGCGGACCAAGGTCGACAGCTACACAGTTTCCTCGTCTGAAATAGCCCCTTTCAAGACGCACTCTCATCGGCATGACCGGGCGTGCGGAGAGCGGGAGTTCTGGGTGAAGCCGGTACGGAACGCGCTGCAGTGCGTCGCGTACGGCGTCTGCGCCTTGGCCACCGGGGCGGACCGCTGACGGCGCCGCCACGATCGCTAGCCCGGTGACCGAGTGGAGCGGGTAGCGTTCGGCGGATGAGCGCGGGGCGGTTCGAGTATCGGGTGCTCGGGGCGCTTGAGGTGTGGTGGGACGGGGCGCCGGTGCGGGTGGGTGGGCCGCGGCATCGGGCGCTGCTGGCCGCGTTGCTGGCGCGGGCCGGGACGGTCGTGTCCGCGGCCGCGCTCGCCGAGATGCTGTGGGAGTCGCCGGGGCCGCGGGCGACGGAGCTGGTCTACGTGCGCGTGGCCGAGCTTCGGCGGGCGATGCGGGGCATCAGCGGCCGGGCGGTGACCGAGCTGGAGACGCACGATCAGGGCTATCTGCTTCGGGTGCCGGAGGATGCGATCGACCGGTGGCGGTTCGAGCGGAGCGTTGCTGAAGGGCTGGATGCGGCGCGCCGGGGCGATCATCAGGCAGCGGCCGGGCGGCAGCGGGAGGCGCTCGCGCTGTGGCGTGGGGTGGCGTTCGCGGACGTGGCGGACCGGTCCTGGGTGGAGGCGGAGGCGGCGCGGCTTGCGGAGCTGAGGATCCGGGCGATCGAGGCGCTCGGGGAGACCGATCTCGCCATGGGGCGGGACGAGGACATGATCGCGGGGCTGGTCGCGCTCGTGGCGGAGCATCCGCTCAACGAGCGGTTCTGGGAGCAGCTCATGCGTGCCCGTTTCCGGGCCGGGCGGGTGGGTGAGGCGGTGGCCACGTTCGGCGAGGCCCGGCGGGAGCTGGCCGAGCGGCTCGGCGTCGAACCCGGCCCGGAGCTGCGGAAACTGCACCTCACGATCTTGAACTCGGACACCGCCGGAACACCGGCCACCACCGGAGCGCGGCGCACCGGCGAGCCAGCACCCGCCTTCGAAGCAGATCGCGCCGCCGACACAGCACCCACCGCCGAACCGACACCGGCCACCGGCGAAACACGGCACACCAGCGAAACTCCGGCCGCCGCTGAAACGCGGCGCTCCGCCGGAACCCGCGGCACCGCCGACGCGAGGAGACCCGCGAAGGCGAGGCAGCTGACCAGCTTCGTCGGCCGCGAGCGCGAACTGGCCACCGTCGATCGGCTGCTCGCCACCCACCGCCTCGTCACCGTCACCGGCGTCGGTGGCGTCGGCAAGACCCGGCTCGCCGCCGAGATCGCCGCCCGCTCCCCGAACGCCTGGCTCGTCGAGCTGGCCGCGCTCGAACAACCCGATCTGCTCCCCGACGTCGTCGGTGACGCCCTCGGCCTGCCATCGCACCGCGCTCGCCCCCGCGCCGACCTGATCACCGGCCACCTGCGGAACGTCGACGGACTCCTCATCCTGGACAACTGCGAGCACCTGATGGACGCGGCCGCCGCCTTCGCCGCCACGCTGCTGTCCGCCTGCCCCGGCGTGCGTGTCCTCGCCACCAGCCGCGAGCGCCTCGCCATCACCGGCGAGGCCCTGCTGCCGCTGCACGGCCTTGAGGTCCACGACGCCAGGAAGGCGGGCCTCGCCCCGGCCGTGCGCCTGTTCGTCGAGCGGGCCGCCGCCGTCGATCCCGGCTTCGCCCTGACCGACGAGACCGCGGCGGCGATCGTCGCGAGCTGCCGGAAGCTGGACGGCCTCCCGCTCGCGATCGAGCTGGCCGCCGCCCGGATGAACGCGTTCGCGCCCGATGAACTCGCCGCCCGCCTGGACGACCGGTTCGTCCTGCTCGACCGCGGCGACCGGACCGCCGCGCCCCGGCACCGCACCCTGCACGCCGTGGTCGACTGGAGCTACCGGCTACTCGCCGACGACGAGCGCCGCCTCTTCACCCTGCTCAGCGTGTTCGCCGGAAGGTTCGGCCTGGACTGGGCCGAGCAGCTCGCCGCCGACCTCTTCCCGCCCGCCACGACCGCCCGCCTGATCGCGGCACTGGTCGACAAATCCCTGCTGCTGCGCGAGTCCGGCCGTTACCGGATGCTGGAGACCCTCCGCGCATACGGCCTCGAGCAACTCGCAGCGCAGAAGACCCTGGCCGCCGCTCGCGACCGTCACGCCGCCCTGGTCGCCGGGCTCGCGGACACCCTCTGGAACGAGCGGGTCGGCAACGCCCGGAACCGTTGGATGCACCTGCTCGACACCACGATGGAGCAGTTCCGGGCCGCCATGGAGTGGGCGGTCGCCCGCGACGACGCCGCCACCGCGATGCGGATCGCCGCCGCGCTCTGCACGTTCTGGCACAGCCGCGGCCAGTACGTGGTCGGCCGCCGCTGGACCACGCTCGCGCTCACCGCGAAGGGAACAGCGCCACCCGCGGTCCACGCCCGCGCGCTCAGCGGCCTGAGTCTGCTCACCTCGATGCAGGGCGACCTCGCCGTCTCCCGCACCACCGGCCAGGAGGCCGCGACGATCTTCAAACAGATCAACGACCTTCGGGGGTACGGGCTGGCGCTCCGACGCCTCGCCACCGCGGAGGGTTTCGGCGGTTCCATCGACCGGGCCGACGCCCTGTCCGCCGAGTCACACGCCGTGGCCGTGACCGCGGACTGGCCGTGGCTGCTCGGCTGGACGCTCACCCAGCAGGGCCTGTCCGCGAGCGCCCGCGGCGACTGGCCACGCGCCGCCGGACTGAGCGCCGAGGCGGAGACGCACCTGCGCGACGCCGGCGACCCCGAGGCGCTCGCCTACGCCCGCCTGCTGCACGCCGAGGCCGCCCGCAACATCGATGGCCCGCTCGCGGGCGCGGACGGCCTCTGCCAGGCACTTCGCGCGTTGGCAGGGGAGCGCCTGCTCTGGGGCATGTCGCTGGCGCTGTTCTACACCGCGCTGGTCTACGGCGACCTGGACCGCCCCCGCCAGGAGGTGACACTGCTCGCCGCCGGTCACGAGCTCCGTCGTACCACCGGCGGCGGTTTCTTCTTCTGGCTCGCCGACCTCCAGCAACAGCGACTCGCCCACCTGCGGAAGACGCTGGGTGACGAGGAATTCGACGCGCGGTGGGAATTCGGCCGCACCCGCCCGGTCACCGGCCTGGTCGACGAGGTCTGCGCGGATCTGAAGGTCGCGTGAAGGCCCATCACCGAGCATGGCGGCATGTTCCTCGCTCTCACCGACGCGTACCACCTGATCAGATCCCGATTCCGGTCCCCCGTCGAGCCGTTCGGCACGCTGCACTCGCCGATGCGGGTGTGGCCGCACCACCTGGACACGCTCGCCCACATGAACAACGGCGCCTACCTGACCCTCGCCACGTTCTCCCGGTGGGAGTTCGTGATCCGCAGCGGCTACGGCGAGATCTTCCAGAAGCTCGGCTGGTACGGCGTGATCGCCGGCCAGGTGGTCCGCTACCGCCGCGGCCTGCGCCTGTGGCAGCGCTTCACGATCGAGACTCGCTTCCTCGGACTGGACGGCCCGAACGTCGTCTTCGAGCACCGTTTCGTCCGCGACGGCGAGGTCGTCGCCCGGGTGATCGCCGCGATCCGCCTGGTCCGCCGCGGCGGCGGCCCGGTCTCGCGCGAGGAGATCATGGCCAGCGTGCCGCAGTCCCGGATCACCGAGGCCCCGGAGTGGACCAGCCGCTGGACCGCCGCGGCCCGCATGCCGATGACCGAGGCCGACGTCCTCGCGGACTGACGAAACGGGGGCACGGCTCACGCCGTACCCCCGGATGGTTCAGCACGGGTTGAAACCCAAGCTAGATCGTGCCTGCGCTGATCTTCAGCATCAGCTGGATCTGGGCGGTGCGGGAGTCGTCGATGCTCTTGGCGAGCGCCTTGGCGTCGGGATTCGAGCCCTCGGTGGACTCGGTCTTGGCCATCTCGACCGCGTTGTGCTGGTGGCCGGTGAACAGCGCGAGGAACGTGCCGTCGAAGTCGGCCGCGGGCGTGTTGCGCAGCGACTCGATCTCCTCGGGCGTGGTGGCGGGCAGACCGCCGTGGTCGGCGTGCAGGTTGACGTCGGTGGTGGCGCGGTCGGCCTCACCCCAGGCGGTCAGCCAGCCCTTCATGGTGGTCAGCTCGTCCTTCTGGGTGGCGACGACCGCGGAGGCCAGCGTCTTCAGTTCGTCGCTGGTGGCCTTCTCGGTGGCGATCTCGGCCATCGCGACGCCCTGCTCGTGGTGGTTGACCATCATCTGCAGGAACATCACGTCGTGGTCGTTGCGCCCGCCGGTGTTCGGGGCGGCGTTCGCGGCGGCCGGCGGGGTGTCCGATGACGCGGAAGGCGCGGCGGGGGCGGTGCCACAGGCGGTCAGGACCGCGGTCAGGGCGGCGGCGGTGAGCAGGGCGGCGGCGAGGCGGCGTGTCATCGTGGGCTTCCTAGCGGGATGCGAAGACAGTGGGCGAGAGAGCCGTGCGAGGCCCGCCGGTCGGAACGGGCCCCGCACGGAGAATCAGCTGACCGGCAGCCAGAGCGCGAGGACGATCGGCGGCTCCCAGCCGGGGAGCGTGGTGTGGCCCTGGCGGCACTCGTAGGTGACGCCGTCGAACGTGACCTTGTCGCCGGTCTTGTAGGCGGTCCAGCTCTTCCAGTCCGTGACGGAACCGGAGTTGCCGCCGCCCGTGTCGCCACTGCCGGTGTTGCCTCCGCCGGTCGCCGGGGCGGACGTCGTGGCCGACGCGGACGGCGACGCGGGCGCCGGGTTGGCGGGCTGTGCGGGCTGCGCGGGAGCCGGCTGCTCCGGAGCGGGCGCCGGGTTGGCCGGAGCGTTCCCGCCGCCGTTGCCGCCCACGTTCAGGTCGACGCAGTTGTAGAACGCCATCGGCGTGTCCGCGATGTTCCACACCGCCAGCACCTTGATCCTGCCGGAGTAGCCGCTCAGGTTCACCTGGTGCCGCACCGTCGCCGACGGCTGCGCGCCCTTGTCGTCGAACTCCGCGATCTTCTTGCCGCCGACGAAGTACTGCCAGGTCGACGTCTTGTGCCGCGCGGTCAGCACCCAGTTGAACGACGCGGACGTGCCCACGTTCGTCACCGGCCAGGCGCGCGAGTCGTCCTTCAGCACCGAGAACTGCGACAGCCCGCCGTCACAGCTGGTCAGGCCCTTCGTGCCCTCGACCGACTGCGGCTCGTACTGGATGTTGCCGCAGTCCTTGGCCGCACCGCTCGCGCAGTTCGCCTGCCGGCTGGGCGGGGACGATATGTAGCCGTGCGCGCTCGCCGGCGACGCGACCACCAGGGAACCGGCGACGGTGCCCAGCGCGAGCAGGGAGGTGGTGAGGGTTCTACGCATGACGAACGGTGCTCCTTCGTAGGACGGACCCGCTGCGCGATCCCCGGCGGGAGGGGATCACTCAGCGTGGAACTCACGCTAGAAGAAGGTCACCTAAAGTAAGATCATGCCTTCCCTAAATCTTCTTTATGATCTTCTCCGAGCCCAGTGCGCGAGCGGCCCGATCGTCGATCCGAGCCGCAGCAGCCCCTGCGGTGCGTCACCCCTGGCCAGCGTGGACAGTCGCAGCCGCACCGCCACACCGGCCATCAGCACGTAGATGGCGGCCGCGGTGCCGGACGTGAGCGCGTATCCGGCGCAGGTGGGGGACGCGGGTTTCGCCCAGCCGCCCGGGTCGGACCAGACCACGACCCGGTCGCCCTCGTCCGGCGCCTCGCCGCACCAGGGCTGGACGAGGCCGACCCCGGCCACCCGCACCTCCAGCACGTTCGTGGTCGACCCCCGGTCCCACGCCGCCGTCGAACTCTCCACGACCGCCTCGACCCGATCGCCCGCGATCGCCTGGTACCAGACCGAGCCCAGCACCGGCCAGACCAGCATCGGCAGAAACATCCCGGACGCGACCAGCACCGCGCCGCGCGGGATCGGCACGCCCGGCCGCCGGTCGTACTTCATCGCGACCAGCGCCACGCCGGCGCAGTAGAGCACGCCCATGATCCCGTAGCCGAGGAAGAACAACGCGGTCCCACCCGACATCAACAACGCGGTCGCCGCGATCATCACGAACAGCAGGGCGAATCCGCCGCTCGTCCGCAGACCATCCCTGATCAGTGCATTCCTCACGATCACCATTGCTGCACGGCACGGCGAAGCTCCCGGCGACGAGCGGGTTAACAAAGATCAAATTCCCTTGACGGTACGGGCGGCCGCGCGCGACGGCGCACCCGTGTCCGCGGCACTCCGCCGTCGGCGATGCGCGCCCCCGGCGTACCCCCGAAAGGGCTTGATTGTGATTTTGCGTCCGGGCACCGCGCCACGATGCCCGGACGGTCACGTCAGGCGCGGTCCCAGAGCGCCGGGACGTTCGGCGGTTCCCAGCCCGCGATCGCGGTGTGCGCCTGCTTGCAGCGGTAGCTCAGCCCGCCGTAGGTCACGGTCGCACCGGCCGGGTAGCTCGCCCCGGCCGCCCAGGTCCCACCGGCCGGCGGAGGCGTGGCCGGCGGCTGTGCCGGCGTCGCGGTCGGCCGGGGCGTCGGGGTCGGCGACGGCCCCGGATTGCCGCTACCGCCGAACTGCAGGTCGACGCAGGCGTAGAACGCGTTCGTCGTGTCCGCGACGTTCCAGACCGCGAGCACCTTCTGCCGCCCGCCGTAGCCGCCGAAGTTGACCGTGTGCCGCACGGTCGCACCCGGCTGCGCCCCGCCGTCGTTGAACTCCGCGACCTTGGCCGAGCCGATGAAATACTGCCAGGTGCTGGTCGCGTGCCGGGCCGTGAGCACCCAGTTGAACGTGACGCTGGACCCGACCGACGTGGCCGGCCAGCCCTTCGACTCGTCGTCCAGCTGCGCGAACCGGCCGACGCCGCCGCTGCACTGCGTGCGCCCCTTCGGCGCTTCGACGGACTGCGGCTCCCACTGCACGTCGCCGCAGTTGCTGATCGCCCCGCTCGCGCAGAGCGCCTGCCGGCTCGGCGGCGAGGAGATGTAGCCGTGCGCGCTGGCCGGCGACGCCACGACCAGCGTGGTCGCGACGATCGAGAGCGGCGTGAGCAGGGCCAGGGTGAGGAGATTTCTCCGCATGTGACGGGCTCCTTCGGGTGGGGGGTTCACGGGCCGCGGCCGATGCCTGCGCGCTGTCTGACCTGCACAGCGCTGCGGCCCAACCGCCGGAACGCCCTCCACCAGGCGCCTGACGTGCTCGTCAGTCTACTGAAAACCTAATTAACAGTAAACGTCGAATCCATCGAAGATGGGGCGGAGTTCGCGCTTGCGTCGTTCCAGGTGATCCGGGGTGAAGCGCCGCGGACCGCCCTCGATCCACATGATGAGGTAGAGGTAGGCCTGATAGGCCTTGAGCCGGCGCGCCTCGGCCTCGCCGAAGGTGCCGCCGGCCGCCCGGTAGCCGGCCAGGAAGTCGTCGTCGATCTCCCCGAAGAGCGACAGCGAGGGAAAGTCCGCGATGGGGTCACCCCAGAAGGCCCGCTCCGCGTCGATCAGCCCGGTGACCCGGCCGCGCGACATGAGAATGTTGCCGTCCCAGAGGTCGAAGTGGACCAGAACCGGCGTCGTGACGTCGCCGAGCCCGGCCTTGTCGATCAGCGACCGAAGTTGCGCGGCCGGTTTCGGCAGCTCGACGCGGTGATCGGCCGCATCCGCGAGCAGCGCGTCCACCATGCCGTGGAAGGCTTCCGGCCAGGTGGGCCGGAGCGGGTCCGCCGGATATCCGAACCCGGCGTCCCCGGTGATCGTGTGCAGGTTCGCCAGGTAGCCGCCGAGCGCATGACGCAGGCGGGCCCGCGCCTCCGCCGAGTAGTGCCGCATGTCCTCGGCCACCGTCGTGCCCGGCAGCTCGGTCATCATCAGCAGGCCGGGCTCCGCGTGCACGACCTCCGGCACCGGCGCTCGTCCGGCGGCCCGCTCGTAGTAGAGCGCCTCCGCCGCCAGCAGCCCGCGCTCGTAGCGCATGACCGGCGCCCCGGCCGGCGGCGCCACCTTCAGAATCAGCCGCGCGCCATCCTCCAGCCGCAGCCGGAAGACCGTGTTGAACGTGCCGCCGCCGAGTTCCCCGGCCTCGGCCAGCCGATCATCGAGCCCGGCCCGGCCGAGCACGCCTTCGATCCAGTCCCGCGTCAGCTCCTGCCGGTACCCGTGCTCGATCGCCATCGCCAGAGGCTACCGGTCACCGGATCGGACTCGCCCGATGATGTGGTGGGCATCGCCGGGGCGTCCCGCCTCCCGGGTGGCCTGAATGATCTCGTCGTCCGACAGCGACGCACATATCCGCATCGCCTCCTCGACGCCGCTTCCGGTCCCCCACCCGGAGCATGCGGGATGGCGTCGGAGGCGAGGTCGACCGCCCACAGGCGGTCGTCTGGCTGCTGCGCGAGGGCGTGCATACCGGGAGCGTTCCCGAGTTCGGCCGCCTGACGATTCCACTCCCGCGCCTCCGCGTGCCGCCCCTCGGCGGTCATGCCCTTGGCGACGGCCGCCGCGCCCGCGGACAGCCCGAGCTCGGCCGCCTGCCGAAACAGCGCCATCGCACGCTCCTCGTCCGCCACTGGTGTGTCACTGTGCCGCTGGGCTAGTTCGGAGTCGGGGCGGTGACCTCGCCCTTGCCCGGTAGATCCGCGCCGGCGGGCAGGTCACAGGCCCGGTTCGCGATGCGCTGGAGGGCGTTCGGGATCGGCCCGACCCGGACGTCACGCACGACGGGCTCGCCGTCCTCGAAGCCGGCCTCCAGCTCAAGATAGAACGAGGCCGGCGGATCGAACGGGCAGTCGCCGCTCGCCCGTACCCAGACCGTCAACGTCTTGCCGGGCTGCACCGTGAAGCCGCCGTGCCGCGTCTCGATGTACAGCGAGTCGGCCAGCATGGCGGAGTCCTTCAGGGAGATGCGGTGGACCCGGATCGGCTCCGTGCCGTCATTGGACAGGGCGACGTCGACCGACGGGCGCACGCCCCTGCCTCCGGTGCCGTGCGGATCAACCCGGCCGCTGCCCGCGAAGGCGACCCGCAACGGCAGTTCGACCTCGAACGGCCGCACCACGACGACCACAGCGACGGCCACCGCCACGACAGCCACCAGCACCACCGCGAGAACCACTCGCATCCGGACAGTCACCGCACGAGCATAAGATCACCCGTCCACCCACGCTCATCGCGCTAGTGACTCGAACATCCCAAACCTGAAATCAGCCTGCACCGACCTCAGCGCGTCGCAGTGCGGACAACGCAACACGCAGTCCAGAAGGTTGTATCCGGACATCCAAAAGACTACGGGGCACATGTCACTCCGAGAATCGGGCCGGCTCGGGTTCGACTGGAGGATCTCGCCGGCTCGGTGCATCGCGGTCCAAAACCGCGTGTTGTCCGGCCACCGCCCAACGCCGAGTCGTCTCAGCTGCGCGAACGCCTCGGTGAGGCGGCCGGTGCGCAGGCACGTCTTCCAAGGAGACCGCGGCTCCGCTGGGCATCCTGGACACCGTTGCCAGTGCTGCCTTCAGGCTCGCCAGAGCTTCCTGCTGCCGCTCGTCCAGAACCGCGTTCGGCTTGAAGTACCCATGCGCGACGAGCAGATCGAGCCCGTCCGCCTCCTCACCGGGCTCGAGGACGCCCCACAGGCCGGCGAACTGCCGTAGCCGCGCGACCGCCTCCCCGGAGTGGAACCGGCGGCGACGCACACGGCGACCGCAGCGTCGTCCGGCGCCACGCCGTCCCGCAGCAGGCCGAGAAAGACCTCGGTTATGCCGTCGCCCGCCCCGAGCCGCCGACGGGCAGCCCCGACCCACGGCAGATCACCAGACTCGAGAAACACCGCCCAACCCTATCGACCGGACAGCGCCCGCTCATGCCCCGATCCGCACAACTGACCGGGCACTCTCCAGCCCGTCAGCCACGCCTCGCTCGAACCGCCACCGGTCGATCGCATCCTCCGGCACTCTCAGCAGATAGCCCTGGTCGTGCGTCTCCAGCTCGGTCACCGGCCGCCCGCTGATGTCCCGCATCGCCCGCCGCAGCTCCGCCACACGGACATAGAGCAACTCCGTCGCCCGCGGTTCCGGCGACTCCCACAGCATCTCGGCCAGCCTGGCAGCGGACACGACCGTCCCGGCCCGCACCAACAACGCGGCCGGCAACACCCGATGCCGCGGCCCACCCACCCGCACCGGCGCGCCATCCCACCACACCTCAAGCGCCCCGAGCACCCGATACTCGAACCGCCCCACCCTCATCCGCCGAACGCTACCCGCTCCACTCGCCCTCCAGGCCGCTGACCTCGGATGGCGTCGGCATCTCAGCTTTGGTGAGCAAAGCGCAGACGCGACGCGCTGCGCACCGCACCCCGACGACTGGAAGACCACCGGCGTCGCCTCAGCAACAACGACGGCAATACCGACGCCCTCTCCGCAGCCACGTCGGCTGATCCCTCCACCTCCGCGCACGGCCACGGCCAGCGCCACCTGCCGCGCCGTCGTCATAATGCGTGGCGTGGCCATCCCGCAACGACAAGCCCGGTACTCTGCGTGTCCGTCGAGCTCTGCCGCAGGTGGGAGATATCATGCGCAGATCGCGAGTGATCCTGGTGGCCGCAGGCGTTGTGCTCGCCACCGCAGTCGGCCTGGCACAGAACCTTTTGTCCTCCGTGGTGCCGGACAGTTGGATCGCCAGGCACACCACGCTGCTCGCGATGAGTGTGCTCGGCCTGACCGCCGCTGCGGCCGCCGTCGGAGTTTCTCTGGATCTTGCGGGTGCTCACCGGCCTAGCACCCTCCATCCGGGACACGATGAGCTGCTGGCGGAGGTGCGGCGGAACCTGCTGGACGAACTGACCCGTGCCGAAGCCGCTGTCGGGCTCGGCAATGGCGTGCCGCTCAGCGTCCGGTGGAGCAACTCCATGCCGGATCTGCACAGCGACTGGAGGGAGATCTGTGGACCGGGTAACAGGGTCCGCGTCATCCGCCTGGACGGCCGCTTCGACGACATTGCACGGACATACCTGAAGGTCCCGTCGCGTCGACTGGTCATCCTCGGGAGAGCCGGGTCGGGCAAGTCCGTGGTCGCGATGCGGTTGGCGCGATCATTGCTCGAGAGCCGACGCGGTCCGAGCATCGTTCCGATTCTACTTCGTGCGCAGCACTGGCCCGAGGGAACCGACCTGCGCGGCTGGCTGACGCAGGAGTTGCTGAGACGGACGCACGCCTCCGATCCGGCCTGGGCGCGCGCGCTCGCTGCCTCACGGAATCTGGTGCTCATCCTCGACGGGTTCGACGAGATGGCGCGCAGACATCAAGCGGATATCCTCGCCGGCCTGACGAGCGCGACATGCCTGGTTCTGGTGAGCCGGGAGGACGAGTACCGCGAAGCCTGCCGCGAGCACGGTGTCCTGCCGTCGAGCGCCGCCATTACGCTGCACGACCTCGAACCGCCCGAGGCGGTCGCGTTCCTGCGTTCGCGGGCCCGCCGTCGCGCCACCGGTAACGGTGAGGTGCGGACCGCGTGGGACGATTTCCCGAACACCGGCGGAATGTTGCGAACTCCATTGATCGTGGCGATGGCCGACGTGGTCTACAACGCCCCGGACCGCAAACCTGCCGAACTCAAGGACCGCGATCGATTCCCGACTACCGAAGCGGTCGAAGAATACCTGCTGGGCGCGTTGCTTGAGCGCGGGTACCTTCCGCACGGTAGCCGGAGATCGCGGCGGGATCCGGGATGGGTCAGCCGCTGGACTGCGGCGGAGGGCCGATACTGGCACGAGCGGCTCGCCGTGCTGCTCGTGACCGGCAGACGGGAGACCATCTCACCGTGGCACCTGTCCGTGCACCACGACTCGCCCCAGTTTGTGTCCGGCGCGCCGATCATCGCCGCGGTGATGACGCCGGTCGTCATCACGGGTGGCGTGGATGCCACCCCGCTCTTCGTCGGTTTCGCGGCGCTTGTCTTCGGAGTGTTCTATACGTCGAGGAACGACGGGGGTGACATCTCTCTGAGGGCACTCTTCCGGCGAGACCGCCCTCCACGTGTTCCGGACCCCGGACGCCAGACCAGGAATCGACTGTATCGCAGCGTCGCGCTGGGCCTGAGCATTGGCTTCGTAGTCGCTGCCGCGCTCTTCCTGTCAATATCCGGCCCCAAGGCGCTCCTGTCACTCGCGGTCACGTGGGCGCAGATGACGCTTCTTGCCGTGCTGGTCGCGTCGGCAGCCACCCTCCGGTCCGGCCTGGCCGTCCAACGCGGCCCGGCCGGCGGCTTTCGGCCCTCGATACGGCGGATGAGACGCGTGTCCGTGACGGAGACGCTGATATTCACGCTCACGGTCGCGATACCCGTCGCCGCGTTTTCCCTGGCCGGAGCGGATACGGGCGACAGACGTCAGGTAGCTGGCAACGCAGCCCTGGTGTTCACGTCGATGTTCGTGGTCTGGCAGCAGACTACGTGGGGTCGGTGGATCACCGCCCGCCTGTTCCTGACGGTGCGAGGCGACATACCGCCCCGGCTGTTCACGTTCTGGCGGGATGCGGACCGCGTCGGTGTTCTGCGGCAGGACGGGGACGCCTATGTATTCCGGCACCATCTGCTTCTCGAGCACTGTGCGGCATCGGCGCTGTCCGATCTGCCCGCTCGCCGAGTCGAAGACGGGGATCTGCGCAGTCTGATCTATATGCGTGCCGTTCATCGCCGAACCACGTGGGCCCTCGACGGTCTTGCCGAGATCGTCGCCGAGAGGAGACAGGCACACGGTGAATGGCACCACAAGACGTTCGGGGCGCGGCTGGAGCTCGCCATGTCCCGATTCTCCGTGGACAGGAGCGGGGCCGCCGCAGAGGAGATCAGACGCATAATCGCGGACGCAGACGACCACCTTCCACCTTCGAAGGATGTCTCGAACGCGAACTTCTGGGCCTTTGCGGCCAACGCCCTGTATACGATCGGCGACACCGACGCTGCGGCGTCCCGTTATATTCTCGCGGCCCACCTCCTAGCGACGTTGAAAATCAGAGGAATTCCCGCGGGATCCCTCTTCCGCGATGAGGCCGAATACTTTCTGCGAGCGGCGAGAGTCCTGGAAGAGGCGGAGTCACCGGTCCAGGCCGCGAAGGAGAACTAGGCACCGGAGTAGGCCCGGTCGATGAATCATCGACACGGCCTACTCCGTCGAGCTCGGCGGTCGCGCCCACTCCCGCATCTTCTGACAGCGGACGAAGCGCGGGGGTTCAAGCGCCGATGAGCTGAGACACCAGGGCGTAGACGGCCTTCGGGTCCTTGGAGAGCCACTCCTTGACCAGCGCCGCCTGGTCGTCGACGATGACCTCCCAGTCGTCGCGTTCGATGCCGTCGAGCGTTGCGCGAGCCACGTCGGGCGGGTCGCCCTTCTCCAGCGGGCCGTCGCCCATGCCGGTGTCGGCGCAGCCCAGATGGACCGAGATGACCGACGTGCCCTGGCCGGCGAGTTCCCAGCGCAGGCCGTTGCTCATGTTCCAGACCGCCGCCTTGCTGACGGCGTCCGTGCCCGCGTCGGGCATCGCCATCCAGGATGTCCCGGAGGCGATGGTGACGACCGCCCCGCCGCCGTTGGCGGCCAGGACGGGCGCGAAGCCCCGCACCATCGAGAGCGTCCCCCACAAGTTCGTGTTCATGTCCGCATGGATGCGGTCGAGGTCGCCGAGCAGCGGCGTGAAGGTGTTGATCCCGGTGTTGTTGACCAACAAATCAACATCGCCGGCGGTACGGGCGGCGGTCTCGACCGCAGCGGTGTCCGTGATGTCGAGCGCGATCGGCACGACTCCGTCGAAGTCGACGGTCTCGGGCCGGCGGGCCGCCGCATAGACCTTCGCGCCGCGCCCGACGAGCTGGGCGGCGAGGTGGCGGCCGATGCCGCGGTTGGCTCCGGTGACGAGCGCGGTGGCTCCCTTGATCTGCATGACGCCTACGCGAGAACCTCACATTGGTGTCACATTCAAGCCCGGATTTCAGATGCGCATCGGTGAGGTCGCACGGCAGGCCGGGGTGAGCACGACCGCATCCAGCGCACCATCGGCGAACTCACCGTGGCCCGCGACCGGCTCGCCACGCTGCGCGCGACCGCGGCGCCTCGATGGACGCCTAGAACAGCTCGGCCCCGGCCCGCGCGGGAGCCGGGTCGGCCCGGTGGTCGTTGGCGACCGCCTCCTCCAGGCCCTTGGCCGCGAGGCGGTCGGCGCGCTCGTTCTCCACGTGGCCGGCGTGGCCCTTGACCCAGTGCCACTCGATCGTGTGGCGTTTGCAGGCCTCGTCGAGGCGCTGCCACAGGTCCGCGTTCTTGACCGGCTTCTTGTCCTTCGTCTGCCAGCCGTTGCGTTTCCAGCCCTTGATCCAGCTGGTGATGCCGTTGCGGACGTAGGTGCTGTCCGTGTGGATGTGCACCTCGGCCGGGCGGGTCAGCGTCTCCAGAGCGGAGATCGGCGCCATCAGCTCCATCCGGTTGTTGGTGGTCTCCCCCGCCTCGCCGCCGCACAGCTCACGCTCGTGAGCGCCGTACCGCAGCAGCGCACCCCAGCCGCCCGGCCCGGGGTTCCCGCGGCAGGCGCCGTCGGTAAAGATCTCCACCACCGTCATGGCGAGCACCCTACGGCAGGGGTGCGACGGGCCTGATGGAGGCGAACTCGCCGAACTCGTAGCGGGTCGTCGGCAGCAGCATCAGCCACTCGTCGACGCCCTGCCACGGGTACAGGTCCGCCGCGCCGCCGCGGACCACGCGCTCCGCGTCCTCGGCGTGGCGTGGGCGGGCGTCGGTGGGGGCGTCCGCGTAACCGTCGACATACACATCGGCGCACAGGTCCCCCGTCGCGCCCATCGCGGCCAGGCCGAACGGATTCTCCGACGCGGTGGTCACCGCCGGGTCGCCGAAGGAGTCCAGCACCGCGTCCTCGCCGGGCCGCATGTCGCCGCGATGCCACAGCGTGGTGGTGCCGGCGCGCGCCGCATACTCCCACTCGGCCTCGGTCGGCAGCCGGAACGGCAGCGCCTCCAGCAGCTCGTCCGGCCACTCCAGGCGCGCGACCCGGTGGTCGTCGTCGCCCGCGTACTCATCGTCGTAATCCGGCAGCCAGTGCCGCACCTGCGCGACCGTGAGCGGGTGCCACGCCATCAGGAAAGCGTCGACGCGCACCTCGCGTACCGGCCGCATCTGCCTCAGATCTTCGGCCGTCAGGCCGCCCTCTTCGAACTCGAGGCCGGCCAGTGTCGCCTCCTCCGCCTCGGACAGGCCCATCCGGAACGTGCCGGCCGGCACCTCGCGGAACAGCACGCCGGACGGGGCATGCCGCCAGAAGCCGGTGTCAGTCCTCTCCCACATGACCGGGAATCATGCCAGAACGCCTGCTCACCGGTTTTTGTCGCACGGGTCCTATACAACTACGGGCACTTGTTCGTGAGGAGGACTGGTTGTGACAAGCGATGGCGTCGCCTACGAGCGGCGCAGCGCAGCGCCCGTCGTCGCGCCGGCACGGCCGCGGAAGCTGGCGAAGGTGCCGTTCGTGGAGCTGGCGGAGGGGCGGCTGCAGGGGGTGGTGTCCAGCGGGTCGGACATCGAGCGCGTCTACGTGTCGTCGGTGACCGCGGTTGAGCACGGGCTGAGCTGCAACACCAACAACAACCGGCCGTGCGGCGGGCTGTCCGGCGGGTCGTGGGCCTGCAAGCACATTCAGGCGCTGGTCGCGGAGGCCGAGCTGCAATACGGTGTCGAGCGCGTCGCCCGCTATCTGCGGGTCGAGGTGGCCGAGGGCGCGAGCGTGATGTCCGCGCTGACCACGACGACCGCGCCGAACCGGGCGGCCGAGGTGTTCGCCAGCTTCCTGCGCCACCTGAGCTACCTGGAGGTGCCGGCGAGCACCGATCCGCTGCCGGAGCTGCAGTGGTTTCCGGCGGCCGGGGCGGTGCGCTGATGCTGGCGGATGCGCTGCGCACGACGCCGGCCGGTGTCGGCGAGACGCTCGCGCTGGTCGACGGCCTGGACGACGCGCTCGTGCACGGTCTCGCCCGGCTCGACGAGGACCGCACGGCCGCGCTCGAGGATCTCGCGGCCGCGTTCGCCGGGTCGCCGCTCGCGGACCGGGTCGCCGACTCCGTCGGAAAGATCATCGCGGGTTCGGTGACGGACGAGCACCTGATCGCGCTGGCCGGTGCCCGCACCGCGCTGCTCGGCGCGGTCCACGACGCGCTGCTGACCTCGGTCGACACCGCGCTGGGCCGCACCCGCCAGCCGTGGGCGGCGACCACACCGGAAACGACGCCAGGCCTGCTCGCCGGCGGCCGCTCCTGGCTGCGTGAGCTGGCCATCGCCGGCTGGCATGGCGTCGACCACGAGCTGGCCGCGGCCGGTGGGCAGGCCGTCGCGGCACTCCTGGCCGACCCGGCGCAGCGGCGGCTCGCGGTGCTGCTCGACGGGTTCGCCGGTGAGCTGCGCGCGGCCGCGCCGGTCGCCACGCTCGACCGGATTCCGGTGCGCCGCTGGGCCGATCTGTGGACCCGCGCGCTGCTGCTCAGCCAGGACGACTACCCCGCGTTCGAGGCCGCCCCGGTCAGCGGCCGGCTGCTCTACCTCGGCGTCGACCTGCACGAGCACCCGACCGTGTTCCAGGCGCAGGTGCACGCGCTGCTGGAGACCGGCGGCGAGGTGCGGGTGGTCCGGACCGGTGTCGCGGCCGCGAAGGTCGACACGATCACCGGGCCGTCCGTGTGGCGCATGCTGGCCGGCTTCCCGGTCTTCCGCGCCATGGTCACCGGGGGCACCTCAGCCGAGATCGACGGCATGGCGCTGACCCCGGCCGGCGACCTGATCTGGGACGAGGCGAGGGCCACGTCCGGCGACGCCGCAGACCCGATCACCACCGCGAGGGTACGGCTGGGAGCCGCGACGCTGCCCGCGGTGCCGCCGCTGGACCGGCACCCGGCGATGCTCACCACGCCCGTACTGCTGGAGGGTTTCGATCTGGGTGGTGGGGTCATGGTCGCGGTCGACTACGACCGGCTGCCCGCAGCCGGTCCGCTGACGCCCGCACTGGTCGACGGCTCGACCGCGTGCCTGGGCCTGCTCCGGTGGGACGGCCGCTGGTCGGTGCAGCCGCTCGCGGTGCAGGCGACCGTGAAGAAGAAGCAGGTCACCGTGCATTCCGGCGAGTGGGCGCTCGGCCCGACCGAGGCGAAGGCCGCGAAGGCGGAGGCGACGGCCGGCACCGCGGTCGACGTGCTGCGCGAGCGTGCGGGAAGGCTGCTGCGCAAATGAGCGTCCCCACCCAGCCCGATCCGGCCGGCGCGGCCGTGCCAGGGCCGCCCTCGGCGTCCGAGAACCGGCGTCAGGTCCTCTACTGGCGCCTCCTCGCCCGGCTGTTCGACCCGGAGGAGCAGGCCACCCTCGAGTCCGCGAGCGTGGCGATCGTCGACGACCTCGGCCTGCCCGCGCTGCTGCTCGAACCGTCCGTCTCGATCGACAACGTGGTGCAGCGCTACCCGCACCTGGAGGCCGAGATCGACGGACTGATGACGCCGGACGACGACGGCCGCGACCGCGAGGTCCGCCGCGCCGCGCTGGTGTCGAAGCTGCTGCTCAACGTGTTCGCGACCGGCGGCGGCAACGTCACGGCGGAGCAGCTGGCCCGCTGGCAGTCCGACGCTGGCTGGTTCGAGCGGGCACTCGGCTGCGAGCCGGGCGCGCTGCGCGGCCGGGCCGCGGCGACCGGGGCGGGCGGCGACGGCGGGCCCGGCAGCGGCTTCCCCGGCGGCACGGCGGCCGGAAACACGCCCGGCAGCGGCTTTAACGTCAACCTCGGCCCGGCGCTGGCCGCCATCGAAGCTGACCTGATCAAGCGGATGCGGCTGCGCGAGGTGCTCGCCGACCCGCGGCTGGCGAAGAAGCTCACGCCGAGCATGTCGCTGATCGAGCAACTGCTGCGCGACAAGGACAACCTCGACGGCGTGGCGCTGGCGAACGCGAAGGCGCTGATCAAGCGGTTCGTCGACGAGGTCGCGCAGGTGTTGCGCACGCAGGTCGCGCAGGCCAGCACGGGCACGATCGACCGGTCGATCCCGCCGAAGCGGGTGTTCCGCAACCTGGACATCGACCGGACGATCTGGAAGAA
Source organism: Catenuloplanes nepalensis (assembly GCF_030811575.1). GTDB lineage: Bacteria > Actinomycetota > Actinomycetes > Mycobacteriales > Micromonosporaceae > Catenuloplanes > Catenuloplanes nepalensis. Next base: position 3,796,259 of record NZ_JAUSRA010000001.1, read on the forward strand.
CCTGCCGAACTGGAGCCCGGAGGACGAGCGTCTCTACGTCGACCGGCTCTACTACAAGCAGACCGCCAAGCGCGTCGAGCCGGCCCGGCTGGTCGTGGTGGTCGACCAGTCCGGCTCGATGGTCGACGCGATGGTCAACTGCACCATCCTCGCCTCGATCTTCGCGGGCCTGCCCAAGGTCGACGTGCATCTCATCGCGTACGACACGCGCGCGCTGGACCTGACCACGTGGGTGCACGACCCGTTCGAGGTGCTGCTGCGCACCCAGCTCGGCGGCGGCACGGACGGCACGGCCGCGCTGGAGCTGACCCGCCCGAAGATCGTCGACCCGCGCAACACCGTGGTCGTCTGGATCTCCGACTTCTACGAGTGGCGCGAGCAGGAGTGCTGGGACGGGTTCTCCGCGATCCACCGGTCCGGCGCCCGGTTCATCCCGGTCGGGTCGGTGAGCAGCGGCGGCCAGCAGTCCGTCAACCCGTGGTTCCGGCAGCGGTTCAAGGATCAGGGCACCCCGGTGCTCTCCGGCCGGATCAAGAAGCTCGTCCACGAGCTCAAGAACTTCCTCGTTTAAGACCTCAAGGAGCAGATAGACATGAGCAACGAGCTGCTGCGCGCCCCGGCCGAGGCGAAGTACGCCGACGAGCTGGACTGGCTGGAGTCGATCGACGACGGCCCGAAGCCGTTCTCCTGGCGGCTGAGCCCTAAGATGGTGCGCCTGTTCATCCTCGGATCCGAGCGCGCCGACGGCCTGGACCGGGAGATCGCGCAGAAGTGGTTCGGCGACCGCAGCTTCGTCGAGCGCGCGATCGTCACGCTCGCGTCCGACCGCGGGCTGCTGCTGATCGGCGACCCGGGCACCGGCAAGAGCTGGCTGGCCGAGCTGCTCTCCGCCGCGATCAGCCGCAACTCGACGCTGGTCGTGCAGGGCACCGCGGGCACCACCGAGGACCACATCAAATATTCGTGGAACGTCTCGATGGTGATCGCGAAGGGCCAGTCCCGGCAGTCGATGATCCCGTCGCCGATCATGACCGCGATGGAGGGCGGCGTGATCGGCCGGTTCGAGGAGCTGACCCGCTCGACCAGCGACGTGCAGGACGCGCTGATCTCGATCCTGTCCGAGAAGTACGTGTCGATTCCGGAGCTGGACGAGGACAACATCGTCTTCGCCAAGCCCGGCTTCTCCATCATCGCGACCGCGAACAGCCGGGACCGGGGCGTCAACGACCTGTCGTCCGCGCTCAAGCGGCGCTTCAACTTCGTGCGCATCCCGGTGGTGACGAACAAGAAGAGCGAGGCGGAGATCGTCCGGTTCCGCACCGAGGAACTGCTGCGCCGGCACAACATCGAGCTGGAGGTCCCGCCGACGCTGCTGGACGTGCTGCTGCAGTCGTTCGCCGACCTGCGCGCCGCCGCGTCGTCCGCGACCAGCGACGACGAGCGCCTGGAGTCCGCGCTGTCCACGGCCGAGCAGATCGGCGTGCTGGAGGACGCGATCCTGCACAGCAACTTCTTCGGCGCCGCGTCGCTGACCTCGGCGACGCTCGCGTCCTCGCTGGTCGGCTCCCTCGCCCGGCGCAGCCCGGAGGACCTGGCGATCCTGAACAAGTACTGGCACGGCGTGATCGAGCCGCGCAGCAAGGACGCGGGCGGCGAGTGGACCGGCTTCCTGGAGGGCGGTCGTCAGGCGATCGCCACCCTGTCGTGAGCGGGCCGTTCGATGCCCTCCGGACGCAGCTGCTCGGCGCCGCCGAAACCCTCTCGGACGGCCCGGCCACGCTGCCGGACATCCTCAGCGGAATCGTCGACGACGTGGATCACGCTCTCCGTGAGCCGCTCGAGATCTTCCCGGTCTGTCACCACTCCCCGGCCTCCGCGCTGGCGATGGTGCGCCGCCTCCGGGAGAAACAGCCGAAGGTGATCTACCTGGAGCTGTGCGAGGACATGGCGCCGTTGCTGACCGAGCTGCGCAACTGCCGGCTGCCGGTGGCGCTGCAGTCGTTCGCGTCCGAGTTGGACGGGTTCCCGAAGGAGTCCGCGCCGCTCTCGGTGATCGCGCCGATCACCGAGGCGTCGGCGGAGTACCAGGCGATCTCGTACGCGCTGGAGACGCCCGGCGTGGAGCTGGTGCTGGTCGACCGCTCCACCGACCACGTGTTCCAGTGGCAGCCGGACGCTTCGGGGGACCACGAGCAGCCGCAGGAGGCGGAGGACGACCTGCACGGCGACGCGGTCGGCGTGGAAATCGGCGATCTGCGGCCCCGGTTCGCGGAGCTGGAGGAGCACCTGCTGCATCACGGCCGGGTGCGGCACTGGTCGGAATGGTGGGACCAGTATGTCGAGCAGCCCCTCGCGGGCGCGGACTACGACACGTACCGGCAGGTCATGGTCTTGATCGGCTCTTTGTTCCGGCGGCTGGCCCCGGCCGGCACCCGGCGGTTCGCCTCCGACGAGGACCGCGAGCGCTTCATGTGGACGCGGATCCGCGAGCATCTGGCGGCCTCCGGGATCGACCGGGCCGACGGGCTCTACGTCTGCGGCGCGTTCCACGCGGCCAGCCGGCTCGCCGAGGTGGGGTCGGAGCCGGGCACGCCCGACTTCGACATCACGCCGCGGACCGCGACGAAGTGGCTCTACGGTCTGATCCCGAGCAGCCACTCCGCGATCGAGGCGCAGTTCGGGCTCGCGCCCGGCTCCGTCTCGATCGCGGCCGCGACCTGGCAGAAGAACCTCGGCCGGTCGCGTCTCAAGCCGTTCCAGCTCGCCGGGCAGAAGGGCAGGAAGCCCGCGAAACTGCCCGTGCCGATCTCGGACGACGGGCCGGTCGAGGACCAGCTCACCGGCTACCTCTCCGGCCCGCCCGCGCTCGACGGGTTGGACGAGGAGGAGCTGCGCAGCTGGTGCGTGGACATCGTCCGGCTGGCCCGCCGCAACGGCTACCTCGCCAGCACCGCGGACGCGATCGCGGTCTTCGAGACGTCGATCCTGCTCGCGGGCATGCGCGGGCGGGCGCGGCCGACGCCGTACGACTTCCAGGACGCCGCGGTCACCTGCATCGAGAAGGACACCGTGCCGGGCCGCCGCGACGTGCGGCGGCTCTGCGAGATCCTGCTCGGCGGGGACCGGATCGGCCAGGTCGGCTACGACGCGCTGCCACCGCTGGCCCGCGACGTCTACGACCGGCTGGCCCCGCTCGGCCTCAACCTCGAGCAGCGCAGCATCCAGCGCGCGCTGCTCGATCTGGCCGCCAGGCCCGAGCTGGCCGCCGCCTCCCAGTTGCTGTGGATGCTGCGCTACCTGCTCCCCGACCACGCGGTCCGCCCGATCATGGGCTCGCGCAAGCTCGGCGAGAAGCACATCCAGGAGAGCTGGGACCTCGACCTGGGCCGCCACCAGCGAACCATCATCGAGCTCGGCTACGAGGGCGTCACCGTCGAACAGGTCCTGGAACAGCGCCTGCGCCGCGCCGCCTGGGACCCGAAGGCGACCGCCGCCACCGCGCTCAAGGCCGTCGAGGACTCGCTGCTGTTCCTGGACAGCCCGCGCCTCACCGACGAGCTGGGGCAGCGCGCGGTCGAGCTGCTGGCCGCGGAACGCACGGTCGACGAGGCACCGGCCGTGCTGCGCCGCATCCGGCGGCTGCTCGCGCACTACCGGGCCACCACGCCGACGCTGCCGGCCTGGTCGGAGTCGTTCGTCCGAACCGGCTACGCGCACTACTGCACGCTGCTGCCGACCGCGTTCGTCGCGGACGACACCGGCGTCCGGCAGGTCGGCGCCATGCTGGGCTTCCTGTTCAGCATGGAGAGCCTCGCGCTGTCGCTCGGCTGCGACCGGGCCCAGCTGGAACTGGCCGTCCGCCAGTCCCACCCGGAGGCGCCGGCGAAGATCGCGCTGCTCTGGGCCGCGCTGCACCAGCTCGGCGTGCTGACCATGGCCGACCTGCGGTCCCGGGTCGACGACCTGCTCGGCAACCCGCTGGTGGTGCCCGCGTTCCCGCAGTACGTGGCCGGTTTCATCCAGTCGCTGGAGTCGGTGCCGCGGCTGGCCCCGTTCGTGGTCGAGACCCTATCGAAGGCGTTCGCCCGCCTCCCTGACCCGGTCCTGCTCCCCTGGCTCCCCACGCTCATCATGACGCTCAAGGACCAGGCCGCCGAGCTGGTGCCGCTGCTCACCCGCGAGGCCGGCCGCACCTTCCCCGGCACGCTCCCCGCGGTCGACTCCTGGGTCGCCCCGTGGAACGCGCCACCCCGCAAGCCGCGCACGGCCGCGGCCGTCAGCACCGGCGCCAGCCGCGGCCCGGCCGGTCTGCTGCTCGCGGCCCAGCCGGACACGGCCGACGCGGTCGCCTCGCTCCTCGGTTGCGACGGCGAGTGGGCACCGCCACCGGCCGGCCCGGACGGCGCCCCGCCGCCCTCGCTGCTCACCACGCACCCGGACACGGCGGAGGCGGTGGCGCTGCTGCTGACCTGACCTGACCCGCCCGCCGCACCCGGACGCCCGGGCGCGGCGGGCATAGGGTGACCACATGCGGATCTTGATCTCAGTCGATATGGAAGGCATCTCCGGGATCGTCCACCAGGCGGAGCTGCTGCCCGGGCAGTACGACTACGAGCGTGGCCGGGCGCTGATGACCGCGGAGGTGAACGCGGTGATCGACGGGGTGTTCGACGCGGATCCGGAGGCGGACGTGCTGGTCGCGGACGCGCACGGGCCGTTCCGGAGCATTCTGCCGGAGGAGCTGGATCGGCGGGGGCGGCTGGTGCGGGGCCGGCCGCGGCCGCTCGGCATGATGGAAGGGCTGGACGACCGTACCGCCGCGGTGATGTTCGTGGGTTATCACGCTCGATCCGGGGACGGGCCCGCGGTGCTGGCGCACACGATGAGCGGTGCCGTGCTGGACGTGCGGCTGAACGGCCGGTCGGTCGGCGAGATCGGCATGAACGCGGCGCTGGCCGGGCAGCACGGTGCGCCGGTCGCGCTGATCGCCGGGGACGGGATGGCCTGCGCCGAGCTGCACGACCTGTCGCCGAGCTCGGTGACCGTGCCGGTGAAGGAGGCGATCGGTCAGCTCGCGGCCCTGACGCTGCACCCCGCGGTGGCCCGGGAGCGGCTGCGGGCCGCGGCAGCCGAGGCGATCCGCGCGCTGCCGCGGATCGCGCCGTTCCGGATCGACGGGCCGATCGCGCTGGAGATGGACCTGCATGGGCCAGCCGTCGTCGACCTGGCCACGCTGGTCCCGGGCGTGGAACGGGCGCCCGGCGCGCGCACGGTCACGTTCACCGCACGCGACATGGCGGAGGCGTACCGGGTGATGTCGTTGCTGGTCGCGCTGGGACAGGTGCCGGTCTGATCGTTTCGGCGGCGGCGCGGGCGGGCAGTCGTGTGCCAACGACCGATCCGTGGAGGTGCCGGTGGACGACGACCAGCTCAAGGATGAGGCCGCACGGCTGTTCGCCGTCCACCGCCAGCTGGTCACCGAGGCCGCGGCGGAGGCGGAGGCGCGGGTGGCGACCGTGACGTCCGGTTACCGGCGGCTGGCGGAGGCCGCGGCCGCGGTGGAGCAGGCCGGTGCGGCGTGGGACGCGGCGCGGGCGCTGCCGGCGCTCAACCCGGCGCTGGCAGCCGCGGCGGACCAGGCCGAGGAGGCGTACTTCGCGGCCGACGCGGTGCACCGGGACGTGGTCCGTGAGGTGACGCCGGCGCAGGAGCTGGCGCTCGCCGCGCTGGTCGCGGACATCACCGCGGTCGAGGCCGCGAACACCGCGTTCCGGGCGGCGCAGGACGCCTACTTCGCCGCGATGGCCCGCCGGCCGAGGCCAGGCACCTGAGCCCGGCCGGAGCCTCAAAGTTGACCTCGTACCGCCGAGGCCGTTATCAGTTTTTGATCTTTTACCGTTCGGCTCAGACCGGGGACCGCTCGGCGATCACTCAACATCGAACACCGTGACAGAGGGCTACTTTCCCGTGGAGATACCGCCCGATGTGGGGAGGTTTTACCAACATGGCGCTGCTGTCCGCACTCGACCGCCAGCACACCATCGCGCCACCCGGTTATTCCAGGTGGCTCATTCCGCCGGCGGCGCTCGCGGTGCATCTGTGCATCGGGCAGGCGTACGCCACAAGTGTGTACAAAACGTCCCTGATCAGCCACTTCGGCGCCTCGCAGACCGCGATCGGCGTCATCTTCAGCATCGCGATCGTGATGCTGGGACTGTCCGCCGCCATCGGCGGCACCTGGGTGGAGCGCAACGGGCCGCGTAAGGCCATGTTCGTCTCCGCCTGCTTCTGGGCGACCGGCTTCCTGGTCGGCGCGCTCGGCATCGCGACCACGCAGCTGTGGCTGGTCTACCTCGGCTACGGCGTGATCGGCGGCATCGGCCTGGGCATCGGCTACATCTCGCCGGTGTCGACGCTGATCAAGTGGTTCCCGGACCGCCCGGGCCTGGCCACCGGCATGGCGATCATGGGCTTCGGCGGTGGCGCGCTCGTCGCCAGCCCGCTGTCCCGCCAACTGCTGTCGTTCTACGACCCGAACTACGACCCGGGCAACGCCGCGTCCGTGGCGTCCGGCGGCGCGCTGGTCTCGCTGTTCCTGACGCTCGGCATCGGCTACTTCCTGATCATGATGTTCGGCGTGTTCAACGTGCGGGTGCCGCGCGAGGGATGGAAGCCGGAGGGCTGGGACCCGTCGACCGTGGCCGCGAAGCCGCTGGTCACCACCGCGAGCGTGTCCGCCGCCAACGCGATCAAGACGCCGACGTTCTGGCTGCTCTGGATCGTGCTGTTCTGCAACGTCACGGCCGGCATCGGCATCCTGGAACAGGCCTCGCCGATGATCCAGGACTTCTTCCGGGAGAACGGCACCTCCACGGTGGCGGTCGCGGCGGCCGGCGGCTTCGTCGGACTCCTGTCGCTGTTCAACATGGGTGGCCGGTTCCTCTGGTCGAGCACGTCCGACATCATCGGCCGCAAGCCGATCTACATGCTGTACCTCGGCCTGGGCATGGTGCTCTACGCGACGCTGGCCGCGTTCGGCAACCTGCACACCGCGCTGTTCGTGCTGCTCGCCGGCGTGATCCTGTCGTTCTACGGCGGCGGCTTCGCGACCATCCCGGCGTACCTGCGGGACATCTTCGGCACGTTCCAGGTCGGTGCGATCCACGGCCGGCTGCTGACCGCGTGGTCGGCCGCGGGCGTGGCCGGACCGCTGATCATCAACGGCTTCCTGGACGCGCAGGGTAAGCCGGGCACGCTGACCGCGGACGCCTACCGCCCGGCGCTGTTCACCATGGTGGGCGTGCTGGCGGTCGGCTTCATCGCGAACCTGCTGGTCCGGCCGGTGTCCGAGAAGTATCACGAGCCGAGCAGGCCGGCCGACCCGGTCCTGGCCGGCGCCGGCACCGAGGGAGGCAAGGATGTCTGAGGGTACGACGAAGCCGGCCGGCCAGAGCGCCCGGCTGATCATCTCCTGGCTGCTGGTCGGGGCGCTGCTCGGCTACGGCGTGATCCAGACCGGGATCACCGCGGCCAGGCTGTTCACCAGCTGACGAACGGATTGGTCATGTCGGCCGGCTCGACGTCCCACCTGCGGACCGGGCCGGCCGACGCTTTCTCGTAGCGCGGCCAGCCGGGGTCACCGGTGGCGGCGAAGCCGGTCCAGGACGCGCGGATCGCGGCCGACAGCGGCGTGGACTCCGGCGGCGGCGCGCCGAGGTGCCGGGCCGCGAACCGGTTGTCGCCGTTGCCGAACACGAACGACCCTTCGCACCAGGGTAGGCGGCGAGCCACACCGCGGACGCCGCGCCGGCCGACTGCCCGAACACGGTCACCGCGCCCGGATCCCCGCCGAACGCCGCGATGTTGCGGTGCACCCACGCAAGCGCCGCGAACCGGTCACGCAGCCCGTTGTCGGACCCCCCGAAACCCTCGGGCCCCAGCCGGTACGCGACCGTCACCACCACCACGCCGTGCGCCGCGAGCGTGGCGCCGTCGTACTGCGGCATCCCCGGCCAGCCGCTCCTCCGCCCGCCGCCGTGAATCCAGACCATCGCCGGCAGCCGTACGGACGGGCCCATCCGGCGACCAGACGTACAGCGTCAGCATCGTCGCCGCGCGCCGGATCGAAGCACGACGGCACGCCGGGCGCCGGTGACGGCTGCGGGACGGCCGGGCCGAACTCCAGCGCGTCCCGCACACCCTCCCACGACACGACCGGTTCCGGAGGCTGAAATCGCAGGTCACCGGCGGGTGGCGCGGCGAACGGAATACCCTTGAAGACGCCGTCCCGCCCACGCACTCGGCCACGATCGGTCCGTACCACGAGATCCGCCCATGAAGCGGACCGTAGCGCTGTGAGGGTTTGCCAGAACGCTCAGACACGCCCTCTTCCTGCCGACCGTGGCTTCGAACCCTCAACCGGGCGTAAGCGCGTCCGGTGACCACACCCGCGGAAGGCGTACCGATGTCCACGGAATCCTTCACCCCCGCGCGGCAGGACCCCGACCCGCCGCCCCAGGGGCAGCCGGGTGCGGCGTCATCCGCGGAGGCAGACCTGGTCAGCGCGGCCGGTCTGGTCCCGCCGCCGCCCGGTCCATCCATCCCCCACCCCGCCAACGGCCCGCTCGCGGCCGTCGACGAGGCCTCGCGTCCGGCGACCCCGGACGCGTCCGGCTCGTACCCGCTGCCGCGCCGCGAGAAGGGTGCCCAGCTGCCGACCGGCAGCTGGCAGGCGTTCGCGCCGAAGCCCGACCCGGCCTCGATCGACGCGGCGAACGCGCTGATCTCCGGTACCGGCGGGCCGGCCGGCCCCACGGCCGCGCAGCAGCCGGCGAGCCCGGCGATGCCGCTGACGTCCCGGTCGGCGATGGACGCGGCGAACGCGCTGATCTCGGGCTTCGGCATGCCGGGCACGGGCGCGGCACCCGCCGCGGACACGGCCGGCGAGGCGGACTCCGAGCCGGAGTTCTCCGGCCGGGAGCTGCCGACGGCCGGATTCCGGCCACCGGACGCGGTCAGGCCGTTCGCGAGCCGCGACGCCGCACCGGCGGCCGGCCCCACCGCGGACGCGGGACGCACGACCACGACCGGCGCCACCGCCGGCGCGGAAGGCACGGCCACGCCGCCCGCCACCGGACATGCGACCACGCCGTCCACCACCGGTGCGGGACACACGGCCACGCCGTCCACCACCGGACATGCGGCCACGCAGTCCACGACCGGTGCGGAGTGGGTGGCCACGCCGTCCACGACCGGCACCACCGCCGACGCGGGACTGGCGGCCACGCCGTCCGCGACCGACGCGGGCCGCACGGCCACGCCGTCCGCGACCGGCACGGGAGCGGCCGGGCCGGGCGGCGGCGCCGCGACCAGCGGCGACCGGTCACGGGACGCGGCGAAGCCGGCCGGCGGTACGGGCACGACCGGCGGCGCCACGGGATACCGGCCGCCGAAGCGGGGGCGCTCGTCCTCGGACACGTCCGCCACCGCCGAGGAGACCAAACCCTCGACCCACCGCGCCGCCACGACCCGCGACGCGGTCACCACGTCGTCCGGTACGGACGTCACGACCGCCGCGGAGACCGCGCCGGCATGGCAGCCGTCGTCCGACGGCACGCCCGCTTTCCGCCCGGCCGGGCCCGCGCTGCGCCGTCCCGACGCCGGCGGTGCCGCACCACGGCACGGTGTCGGCGGGCATGGTCCGGCGTCCCCCAGCGAGACCGAGCCGGCCACGCCGTCCGGACGCTCGGGCGCGTCGCCGGCCTTCCGTCCGGCCGGTGGGGCGTTCGCCCAGGTCCGGCCCGGCGCCGAGCCGGCCACGCCGGCCGGCGACGCGGCCAGGCCCACCGGGCCGGCCCGCACCGTACCCAGCCCCGGCCCGGACGCGTCCGGGCCGGACACGGCCGGTGGCGACGGCGTGAGGTCCGCCTTCGCCGAGCCCATCGACGGGCCCGCCGGCATCACCACGACGGCGTCGGGCATCCCCACCACGGCCGGTGTTCCCATTCCGGCCGCCGCCGCACCCGCCACGGCGGCGGCCTCCACCGGTGCCGCTTCCACGGGTACCGCCTCCACAGGTACCGCCTTCACGGGTACCGCTCCCACAGATACCGCCTCCACGGGTGCCGCTTCCACGGCCGCTGGAGACGCCACCGTGCTCGCAGCATCCGCGACGCCCACCGTGCCGGCCACGCCCGCGAAGGCCACGGCCGCCGGAGACCCCGAGGGCCCGGCCCGGACGCGGAAGCCGCTGCCCCCGATCCGGCAGGCCCCCGTGCCGGAGCCGGTCGCCGAGGTGAAAAAGGAGGTGACGGCCCCCGACGACGAGGACTCGAGTGAGGAGTCAGAGCTGGAGGAGCGTCGCCGGCTGGACCGGCTCGCGCTGCGCCGCGCCGAGATCCGGCTGGCGCAGGGCGACGCGCACTCCGCGCTCGCCGAGGCGAGCCCGGCCATGGCCCGGCTCTCGTCCGACGCGGACGTGTGGCTGCTGATGGCCCGGATCCGAATCGCGCTGGACGACATCCCCGGCGCGCTGAAGGCGACCGAGACCGCAACCGCGCTGAAGCCGGGCGCCCCCGCGATCTCGGCCGTGATCAGCGACGCGCTGGCCGCGACCGGCCGGCACGCGGAGGCGATCGCGAACGCGCGTGCCGCGCTGGAGGCCGAACCGGGCAACCCGCACTGGCAGCACCTGGTCGCGACGCGGCTGGTCGAGGCCGGTGAGGACCGGGCCGAGGCGGACAAGCTGGCACGCGCCGCGGTCGCGGCGATGCCGGACGAGCCCGCGTTCCAGGCCACGGCCGTGCTGACCCAGGGCTCGCGGCACCGCCGCGGGCGGGGCAGTGCGGAGCCGGAGGTGTCGACGGAGACCGCGCTGGTCCCGTTCCGCACGGCCGGTGCGAACCCGTCGGCCGCGAAGGCGGACGCCGGCGAGGACGAGAAGGCGCCGGCCCGTCGCTGGGCCTGGGGTCGTGGCACCGGCCGGGCGCTCGCACTCCCGGCCGGCCCGTCCGCCGCGAAGCCGGAGGCCCCCGCGGGCGGCGAGCAACTCGTCGACTTCGTCGAGTCGCTGAAGTCGGACGTGCCGGTGATGCCGGGCCACGACGGCGTCACCGTGCTGGAGGGCGAGACGGTCCCGAACGAGGGCAGGACGGCGTACCGGCCACCGCGCCCGATGCCGAAGCTGGTGACCGAGGACCCGGGCGACAAGCCGTGGCAGCGTGGCGGACCGGCGTCGATGACCGGCACCATGCGGCCGGGCGGCCCGGACTGGTCGGCGCTGGCCGGCACCCGGTCCTGGCAGCAGGGCACCGGCACGGTCCCGGTCGTCTCGTACGGCGCGGCGGACGCCCGGTGGCCGATGGCACGGGTCGGCGTGACCACCGCGCTCGGCGCCGGCGTCACGTACGCGTGCCTGGTCCTGAACCTGACCGAGACCGCGCACCTGGCGGCCGCGATCGCGCTGGCCACGGTCGCGCTGATGGTGATCCAGTTCGTCTGGTCGTCCGGCGCGGCCGGGCGACGGGCGCTGGGTCGCGCGGTGAACACGGTCCGCCGAGTGCTGGCCGCCGTGCTCGGCCTCGGCGCCGTGGTCACGCTCGGGCTGGCCGCTGCCGGCACCGACGGCCGGATGCCCTGGCTGCTGGCCGGCGCGGCCGCGGCCGGGCTGCTGGCGGCAGTGCTCGCGGCGACCGAGCCGCGCTCCCGCCGCCGCACCCACGGCCAGCGCTGACCGGCGCCTGGCTTCCCTGCCGCCCGAGGAACGATGGGCGGCGGCGCCCGGACGACCGGCACGGGAGTCACACCGCCCGGCCGGATCGACGGGCCCCGCCCCTCGGGTCAGGAGGGCGGGGCCCGGAATCGAGAGGCCCGCACGTCGCCGACGTGCGGGCTTCCGCACGTCCGCCACCGGAATGCCGACCCGCGACCCACCTGTCCTTCAGGACGGAGAGGACATCACCGGACCCGCCCATCAACCGGACGCCGGCCGACGCCCCGGCTCTCGATCCACCCATCCCTCAGGACGGAGAAGACGTCACCACGTCACCGGAACCCGGCCATCAACCGGAACGCCGGCCGACGCCCCAAGCCCTCGACCCACCTATCCTTCAGGACGGAGAAGATGTCACCGGAACCCGCCCATCAACCGGCGGAAGAACCCGCCCTCCGGCGGCAACGCCGGCCCGTGCGACGGCGGAGTCGTCGCCCGCCGCGCGATCGGCTGGTCATAGTCGATGTGCGCGATCGCGTCCACGGTCTCGTCCGGCGTGAACCGGTCCGAGCCCTCGATCACCGGCACGAAGCCGACCAGCACGCCGTTGCGCAGCACCTGCGCCTCGAGGCCCGCGGTCCCGTCAGTGTCCCAGATCGCCTCCCGGCCGTCCGGCAGGCTCACCCGGATCCCGGCCTGCGTCTGCCCGGCCCGCGCGAGCTGCAGATGCGCCGGCACGCCGCGCGCCCTGAGCCGATCGACCACCCACCGTGCTCTGTCTTCATCCACCCCCCGGACCGTAACGCGACCCCCTGAAAGTCACCTGAGCCCCCATCGGCCCACCCCCAACGCCACGATCTCCGCCCCAGTGCCGCTCAGCCCACTCGCTCCAACCCTGCCGCCCGCCGCCAACGCACGAGCCGCGCAGCTCACGGACCGGGTCCTCACCCTCCCGCAGCCGCGAGCCGCAGCGCGGGGTCGGGGCTTGCCGGCCGCCCGCGGATCTTGCAGGAAGGAGCGCTAGCGACGACCGGTGCCCGCGGGAGCATGCCCGAAGTGACCACGCCGGAAGCGGGAAGAGCGATTTCAAGGTCTTGAGGGTTGTTCAGCTGACCGGCGCGGACGCGGACGGCACGCCGTGGGTAAACCGGCTGCGCGCCCCCGGTGACGACGTCCCGGACCAGGCCGTCGTAGCGTTGCGCGCCGACAAGCGCTGGCCTGCGGCGACGCGGCGTGAGCCGGCCCCGCTGAACAAGCCGCCCTGCCTTTGCTTCCACGGGTCGCACAAGTCAAGCGAATCGGGCGGATCGGACGTCAGGTGGCGCGGACGAAGGCCTGGTAGGCGGAGGCGTCGCTGAGTTCGCGGATCAGGGCTTCGATCGTGTGGTCCGGTGCCGGGCGGGCCGTGTAGAGCGTGTAGCCGCGGCTTGCGTCGAGGCGCCAGCCGAGTGTCTCGCCGCGGCCGTCGACCGCCCAGGCGGGCAGTTCCGCGGTCGCACCCTCGCTGGTCAGCGCGTTGATCGTGGTGAACTGGTCGAGGCAGGGGCGGGAGCCGTTCAGCATCAGGTAGAGGTCGTGCGACGGCCCCGGTACGGCGTAGCGAAGCGTGCCGGCCAGGCAGTCCGGAATCCGCACGTGTGCCCGCCCGAGCGCCCCGGCCAGCGTGATGGTGCCCCGGTCGGCCGGGTAGGCGCGGGAGTCCCGCCCCGGGCCGGGCGCGCGCGACGCCACCACCAGGATCCCGATCACGATTGCGGCCGCGACCACGGCGGTGAGGACGGCCGTGGTCCGCTGCCGTGCCGCCGGTGTGCCGCGAGTTACCCCCATGATTCCCATAGTGCCGCAGCCCGCGCCGTCATGGTGTGAAGGACGTGTGTGGATGCCAGGGCAGGCCGAGGCGCGGGAAGACCTGGGCGAGGACCGGATCGTAGTGGTCGGCCCAGTCGACCGCGGGCAGGTCCGCGATCGGGGTGAAGACCATGGCCGCGCCCTCGAGGCACCGCACCTGATCCTGGGTGGCGGTGGTGTGGCCGAGGAACAGGCCGTACTCGGTGAGCGTGCCGGGGTCGCGGACGGACGGCGCGATGCCGTGCCAGATCGGTGTGAGCGGGCCGTCCGCGCGCAGCCCGGTCTCCTCCTCGAGCTCCCGCGCGGCGGCCTCGATCAGCGTCTCGCCGGGTTCGACCGCGCCGCCGGGCAGGCACCAGCGGTGCGGCGCGACCGGCGTGTTGCCGTCGCGCAGCTGCAGCAGGACTCGGTCGTGCGGGTCCCGCAGGACCACACCGGCGACGGTCAGAGAGATCACGTGGTCACTGTAGTCAGGCGGTGGCCAGCCCGAGGTCGGCGCCGGACCCGGCCGGGTGGGTGCGCAGCCAGTCGGAGAGCGGGCCGGGCATGGCGATGCCGTAGCCCTGGGCGTAGTCGACGCCGATCTCCTGGAGGCGGACGATGGTGGCCGCGTCCTCGACGAACTCCGCGACCGTGCGCAGGCCCATCCGGTGGCCGAGGTCGTTGATCGCGCGGGTCATCACCCGGTCGAGCTCGTCGCGCTCCAGGTTCCGGATGAACGCGCCGTCGATCTTGAGAAAGTCGACCGGCAGGTGCTTGAGGTAGGTGAACGACGACAGCCCGGTCCCGAAGTCGTCCAGCGCGAACCGGAAGCCGAGGTCGCGCAGCTCGGAGATGAACTCCGCGGCCTTCTTCAGGTCGTTGATCGCGACCGACTCGGTGATCTCGAAGCAGATCAGCTCGGCCGGGATGCCGGACTGCGCCAGCTGCACCTGTACGTAGTCGATGAACTCGGCGTCGCCGATCGACGGCCCGGACAGGTTGATCGCCCAGTGGTCGCCGATCTTGCGGTCCGGCCCGGTCGCGCCGTAGCCGTGGTAGTGCGCGGCGAGCACCTGGAAGGCGTGCGCGACCACCCACCGGTCGACCGCGGGCAGCAGGTCGTAGCGTTCGGCCGCGGGCAGGAACAGTCCCGGTGGGATGACCTTGCCGTCCTCCGTGCGCATACGCAGCAGCAGTTCGCCGAACTGGTGGTCGCCGTCGTCCACGCGCGCGCCCGGCACCCGCGCGATCGGCTGGTAGAACAGCTCGAACCGGTCGTCGCGCAGCGCGGTGACGAGCCGGCCGGCCCAGTCCATCTCCTGCTGGTGCTTGGCCAGCGCCTCGTTGTCCGCGCGGTACAGCTCGACCCGGTCCCGGCCGCGTTCCTTCGCGGTGTAGCAGGCCGCCTCGGCCGCGATGATCAGTTCTTCGGGTCCGACGGCCAGCGGCGTCACCGGCACCACGCCGATGCTCGCGGTCAGGCCGACCGCCTGGCCCTCGATCTGGAACGCGAGGTTCGCGACGCCGGCCCGTACGCGCTCCGCGACCGCGACGCCGTCCGCGGCCGCGACCGGCAGCAGCAGAGCGAACCGGTCGCCGCGGGCGCGCGCGACCACCGCGTCGCCGGCCAGCTCGCCGATCAGCTCGGCGACCCGGCGGAGGATCTCGTCGCCCTGGGCATGCCGGCCTGCCTCGCTGATCAGCCGGAACCGGTCCAGGTTGACCAGGCACAGCGTGTGCGGGGCGGTCGCGGACGCGACGATCGCGTCCAGCAGCCGCCGGTCGAAGCCGGTCCGGTTCAGCAGCCCGGTGAGCGTGTCGTGGGTGGTCTGGTGCGCGAGCTCGTCCGCGGCCGCCTGGCCCTGGTCCTGCGCGGTCTCGGTCATCCGCCAGTTCGCGATCGCGGCGACCGCGGCGCCGCCGATGAACGCGGCGTGGATCGCGGCCCACTTGACCGGCTCGCCCGTGGCCGCGCTGTGCGCGTAGACGTCGTGCGGTGCGAAGACGCCGACGATCGCGTGCTCGGCCAGTACGAACACGGTCGCGAGCAGGAACGTGACCCACTCCTGGTAGAGCACGATCACGAAGAGCATGACGAAGAAGTGGAAGTGCGCCTCGGTCTGCCCGTCCGCCAGCCTGACCATCACCGCGGACGAGCCCATCAGGCCGAGCGTGGTGATCGACGCGCGCCAGCGCCGGGACAGGCCCCGATAGCCGCCCAGCGCCACCGCCACCGCCAGCGGGAACACGGTGACGAGCGCGTTCGCCGGGGCGTGGCCGCGGAACAGCGCGAACGCGTAGAGCCCGGCCGCGTGCAGGGCGAGCACCCAGAGAATCGCACGGTGCCGCCGCGCCCAGGCCTCGCCGGGCAGCGGGCGCCCCTGCGGCAGCACGGACCGGGCGGCCCGCAGCCAAGCTGTCAGCACCTCTCCCCCATCGGCGCCGTTCTCACGAACATGACCGAAAAACTCATCGGGGGGTACGCGGAAGCGTGAACACGATCGTCGTACCGCCGCCCGGCGTCTCCTCCGCCCGGATCGCGCCGCCGTGCCGCTGCACGATCCGCAGGCAGGTGGAGAGCCCGATGCCGTGGCCGGTCCGCTTCGCCGGCTCGACCATGGCGAACATGTCGAAGGCGCGTTCCCGGTGCTCCGGCGGGATGCCGATGCCGTTGTCCGCTACCCGGACCAGCACGCCGTCGTCCGTGACCTCGCCGGTGACCGTGATCGTCGGCGACCGGTCCGGGTGCCGGTACTTGATCGAGTTGCCGACCAGATTCTGCAGCAGCTGGCGGATCAGCGTCGGGTCGCAGCTCGCGGACGGCAGCGGGGCCGGCGTCCGTACCGTGGCGTGGTTGTCCTTGATCGGCGTGCGCAGGTCCACCATGGCGTGGCCGAGCACCTCGGACAGGTCCGTGGGCAGGCAAGCCGTGGGAGCGTTACCGGCGCGCGCGTAGGTGAGCAGCGCCTGGATCAGCCCCTGCATCCGGGCCACCGCCCGCGCCGCCGTGTTGACCCAGCCGAGCGCCTGCTCGTCCAGGTCCGCGCCGCGCAGATCGGTGAGCAGCTCCAGGTAGCCGGAGACCACGGCCAGCGGCGACGCCAGATCGTGCCCGGCGACCGCGGCGAAGTTGGTCAGCTCCGCGTTGGACCGCTCCAGCTCCGCGACCGTGGCGTTCAGCGCGGCGTGCGCGGCCTCCATCTCCGCCCGGTGCGCCCGGTCCGCGGAGACGTCGGTCATCGCGACCACCGCGCCGAGCGGGATGCCGTCCGCGCCCGTCATCCGGCGGCCGGTCGCGGTCACCCAGCGAGGCGCGCGGGCCGGCGGCCGGATCAGGATCTCCGCGTGATCGACCGCGCCGTCCCGCAGCGCGCGCAGCAGCGGGATGTGGTCCAGCGCCAGCGGCGTCACGCCGTCCGTCTCGAACAGCGCGTACGCGTCCGAGAAGTCGTCCGGGTCGATCGTGCCGTCCGCGTCCAGGCCGTGCCACTCCGCGGCCGCGCGGTTGAACAGCGACAGCCGCCCGACCGGGTCCGCCGCCACGATCGCCACGTCCACGCTGTCCAGCACCGCGTCCAGCAGCTGCTGGCGGATCTCGGCCTCGCGCAGCGCCCGCTGCGCCACCGCGCGCTGCTTCTCCGCCTCCGTCGCCTGCTTGTCCGCCTCCCCGGCCTGCTTGTCCGCCTCCGCGGCCAGGTCCGCGCGGTGCCGTGTCTCGCGGCGGCGTTCGAACAGCGCCATGATCACCCGGGCGAGGTCCTCCAGGCGTGCGACCTGCCGCTCGTCCAGGTCGCCCGGCACGTCGTCGAAGACGCAGAGCGTGCCGAGCGCGTACCCGGACGGCGTGACCAGCGGGACCGAGGCGTAGAAGCGCACGCCGGCCAGCCGGCCGGTCACCCACGGGTTGTCCCGGTAGACCGGGTCCTGGCGCGCGTCCGGCACCACGATCGTGCGCTTCTCGGGGAGCCGGGCCGCGCACATCGAGTCATCGCGCGCGGAATCGCCGCCCTCGAACCCGGTCGTGGTCAGCTGACACTGCCGGTTCTCGTCGATCAGATTCAAGGTCGCCGTGGGTACGCCCGCGACCAGCGCGGCGACCCGGACGACCGCCTCCAGTTCGGCGTCGGCGGGGGCGTCGAGCAGGCCGTACTCGTGCAGCATCGCCAGCCGCTCGTGCTCCTCGTTCACACCGGACCCCTTCGGCAGAGCGGCCCCCGAGCTGAGGACGTAGAATTCGGTGAATTCGTGTCCGATGGGATCCGTGTCGGTTCCGGGACACCATGCGTGACGGACTGCTGGCACCATTACGCGGTTCCACAAGAGATCTGTCCCTCACCGCCGACTTTGCGAAGAGGCATCGGGCATGTCCGACTACAGACCACCGCAGACACCTCCGCCGTCGAACCCGCCGCCGCCGTCCGACCCACCACCACCGAGCAACCCGCCCCCGGCCTACGGGGCCGGTGGCGGTGCCGGCGGCGGCCGTGGCAGGACCACGTGGATCACCGTGGCGGGCGTGCTTCTGCTGCTCCTGTTGCTGCTGCTCCTGCTGGCGTTCTGCCGCGGCGGCGACGAGGATCCGGCGGCCTACCCGTCCGGCTCACCGAGCCCGGGCACCAGCGTCACGACACCGGCCCCTCCGACGTCCGCGCCGCCGACGACCGGCAGTCCCAATCCGTCGTCGACGGTGCCGGGTGCCTACCCGACCACGTCCGCAGACCCGTCGCTCACGCCGACGGCCTACCCGACCACGGCCGGCCCGACCACCGGCGGCCCGACGGCCTACCCGACCACCGGCGGGCCGACGGCTGAGCCGACCACTCCCGGGCCGGGCGGGGGCACCACGGGTCCGCCGTACCCGAGCGGCGGGCCGGACACCGGTGTCGGTGGCGGCGAGAGTGGCATGAACGGGACGCTGCTCGCCGGCCTGGCACTGCTGGCCGCGGCCTGCGCCGCCACGGTCGCCGCGGTCCGGCGCCGCCCGTCCCGCTGACCCATGATCGACGAGGTTCGGGCACGGCTTCGGCCCCGCGTCGCGGTGGCCGCGGCCGTGCTCGCACTCGCCGGCACGGTGCTGACCGTCCAGGGTGCCCGGCAGGAAGCCGCGGCCGACGCCGCCGAGGCGGCCCGCGCGCACGCGACCGGCTTCCCGGAGGAGCCGTCGGCGGTCCCGTCGGAGTCGTCCGCGCCTCCCGCCGAGGCGGGGGCGGCCGAGGGAATCGACACGGTGATCCCGGCGCCGACGTCGTCGGCCGGGCCGTCGATCCCGGCGCCGCCCGCGAGCCGGCGGCTGGGCGGAGACCCACGGTGGACGGTGCTGCCGCGCAGCGTGCCGGAGGCGGTGGAGATTCCGTCGATCGGGGTCCGGTCGGCGCTGATCCCGCTCGGGCTCAGACCGGACGGCACGGTCGAGGTGCCGCCGCTGACCGGCAGCGCACCCCCGGGTTGGTACCGGCATTCCGTCACACCCGGCGAGGCCGGACCGGCCGTCCTGCTCGGACACGTGGACTCCGCACAGACCGGCAAGGGCGTCTTCTACCGGCTGACCGACCTGGACCGCGGCGCCGAGATCCGGGTCACCCGCCGCGACGGGACCACCGCGGTCTTCACGGTGACGAGCATGCAGCGGTACGCGAAGTCGGCGTTCCCGACCGAGCACGTCTACGGCCCGACCGACGCCCCCACCCTGCGCCTGGTCACGTGCGGCGGTGTCTACGACCCGGTGGCCCAGACGTTCGTCGACAACATCGTCGTCTACGCCACCGCTCAGCCCGCACCGGCCACCGGCAATCCCGACTCCGAGGCGGACGGGCGCCCGGTGCACTGAACGCGGTCAGAACGGCGACGCCATAGCGATCAGAACGGCGACGTGATCGCCGTCAGGCCGGGAACGTGATCGCGATCAGGCCGGGGACGTGATCGCGATCAGGCCGGGAACGTGATCGCGATCAGGCCGGGAACGTGATCGCGATCAGGCCGGGGACGTGATCAGCCAGAGGTGGCCGTCCGGGTCCGCGACGGTCGCGCTCGTCATGCCCCACGGCTGTGCGGCCGGGGACGCAACCGGTGTGCCGCCCGCCGCCACGGCACGGTCGAAGGCGGCGGTGACCTGCGTTGAATCCTCCACTGCGAGCTCCAGCACGGTACTCACCGCCTGATCGTCGGCCATCCGGCGCTCGCCGATCGCCCAGTCGAAGCCACCGGTCGGGACCAGAATGATCAGCACGCCGTTGCCGACGTCGAACTGCAAGGGCTCCGGTAACCCGTCCGACGCGATCTCACCGACGGCGGGGAGTCCGAAACCGTCGGAGTAGAAATCGTGCGATGCCTGCCGGTCGGTGATCGGGAGACTGACGGAGAAACCCGTGAAAGTCATGTTCGCAGCGTAGCGGCTGGCGTTGTCGACAGCTCCGGGGTCGTCGGGTTGTTCGGGCGCGCATCATGGCGCCTCCGGCGGAGGGCAAAAGGCTGCCTCCGGCGGATCTCGGGCTCCGGGGAGGGCCTGCTTCCCGTGGTGGTGCCCGTTGCGTCGGCCCGGTCTCGTTAGCGCGATGGCAAGGCTGGGTGTCGTGTGCCTGGCTGCCCCGTCCGCCGTCGTCCAGGCGAAGCCGAGCAGATCTTCGGCAGGGCCGCCAGCCTGGGTGGGGGTCGGCAGGGTAGGCGCTGGCGCGCCTTCCTTGCCTGGGCGGCGGTTGCGCTGTGTGTGGCGGCCCTGCCGAAGATCTGCACCCCAAGGGTGGTCGACGGCAGACGGAGCATCCAGGCGGCGGCGGTCTGCGCGGTGCGCACGAAGAAGAGGCAAAATCGGCCTCGCGGCCGGGTGGAAGGTGATCTCGTGTCGCAAATCGTTGGTATCCGGCCGTCTTAACAACGATTTGCGACACGAGATCACTCCAACCTCTGATCGCCATCCGCCTTTATTGTGAAATATCGGTCAAGGGCCGCGTGTTGAGCACGCGACTCGAAGCCGACCGACTCGAAGCCGACCGACTCGAAGCCGACCGACTCGAAGCCGACCGACTCGAAGCCGGCGGACTCGAGGTCTCGGCATCGAGATCGGCGACCACGAGGCGACCGGGCACGTCGTGCCCGAAATTTCGGCATTCAGCGTGTCGCTCGCTGAGCGCTTCTCGACGCGACGCCGAGGAGTCGGTACACCCCCGCGATGACCGGCCAGGAAGACGCTAGTCCAGGTCTCCGCCGCGCCGGCCCCGCTTGACGGCCCCGCGCTGCTTCTTCGCCACGAGTCGCCGCTCCACGGCGCCGCGGGACGGCTTTGTTGCCCGGCGCTGACGTGGCGGGGCCGCCACGGCGCGGGCGATGACCGCCGCCAGCCGGGCCCGGGCCGCGTCGCGATTGCGGAGCTGGGAGCGGAACTCCGATGCCACGATCGTGAGCACACCGTCGACCAGCCGGCTCCCGAGACGCTCCAGCGCTCGGTCCCGCAGGACCGGCGGGAGCACGGTCGACGCCGTCACCGACCAGCTCAGCTCGACGCGGCTGTCCGTCGTGTTCACGCCCTGCCCGCCGGGGCCGCCCGCGCGGGAGAACCGCCAGCTGAGCTCCGCCGCCGGGATCACCAGCCGGTCGGAGACGTGAAGATCGTCCGCCATGCCCACCACGGTAGTGGGCGGACCGGACGGTCCGCCCACCCGTACCGTGGTCAGGGCCTTGGCACCGGGGATCCGAGCTTGGAGACGGCGACCGGGGCGGGCACGCCGTCGTGGGCCGGGACGGTCGTGTCGAGCAGGCCGAGGCGGCGGATGGCGCCGCGGGCGACGACCTGCTGGGTGGTGGTGACGCGTTCGGAGCGGCCGGTGCCGACGAACGAGACGAACCAGTGGCCGATGGTGGAGAGGCGGTTCTTGAAGCCGACCAGGTAGAGCAGGTGGACGGCGAGCCACATGAACCAGCCGATGATGCCGGTGAAGTGCAGTTTGCCGGTGCTGGCCACGGCGGAGAAGCGGGAGATCGTGGCCATGCTGCCCTTGTCGTGGTACTTGAACGGCTCCGGCGCGGGCTTGCCGGCCAGGCGCCGCTTGATCGTGTCGGCGGCGTACCGGCCGCTCTGGATGGCGACCTGAGCGACGCCGGGGAGCCGGTTGAGCGACATCATGTCGCCGACCGCGAAGATCTCCGGGTGGCCGGGGACCGTGCAGTCCGGGTTGACGAGGATGCGGCCGGCACGGTCGGTCTCGGCGCCGGCGGCGGCCGCGATCTTGCGGGCGAGCGGTGGCGCGGCCACGCCGGCGGCCCAGATCTTGGTGGCCGCCTCGATGCGCTGTGCGCCGCGGGCGGTCTCCACGTCGATGCCGCCCTCGTCGACGCCGACGACCTTCGTGCCCAGCTCGACCTCGACGCCGATCCTGTGCAGCTGGCGGAGGGCCTGGGTGGACAGGTGGTCGCCGAAGCTGGGCAGCACCGCGTCGACCGCGTCGACCAGTATCACCCGCGCGCGCTTCGGGTCGATCCGCCTGTACTGCCCGGGGAGCGTGCGGTGCGCGAGCTCGGCGATCTGGCCGGCCATCTCCACACCGGTCGGTCCGGCGCCGACGACCACGAACGTGAGCCAGCGGTCGATCGCCTCCTGGTCGGTCTCCAGCTCGGCCATCTCGAACGCCCCGAAGATCCGCCCGCGCAGCTCCAGCGCGTCGTCGATGCTCTTCATGCCGGGCGCGTTCTCCGCGAAATGATCATTGCCGAAGTACGACTGGGAGGCGCCCGCGGCCACGATCAGCGTGTCGTAGGGGACCTGGTATTCGATGCCGGTCGGCGCGTTCGCCGTCACTATCCTCTTCTCGACGTCCACCTCGGTGGCCCAGCCGAGCAGCACATCGACGTTGTCCTGCCGCCGCAGGATCTCGCGCACCGGCGGCGCGATCTCGCCCTCGGAGAGGATGCCGGTCGCCACCTGATAGAGCAGTGGCTGGAACAGGTGATGGGTCGTGCCGTTGATCATGGTGACGTGCACGTCCGCGCGTTTCAGCGCCTTCGTGGCGAAGAGTCCGCCGAACCCGGCGCCCACGACGACAACTTTGTGTTGCTCACTCATGGCTCTCCCTTTCCCCCGAAGACCCCGAAGCTCACGTTACGGCCTGCCCGTCCTGGATGGGCGGTAATACCTGTCACTGCGCCTCCGCTGATTCCAGCGTGGTCATCCCACAGCCGCGAGCTTCGGGCCAGGCCGGGGCCAGGCAGTGTTCCCGCTGACCACCGGCCGCTCAACCCACAGCCGCGAGCGTCGGGCCAGGCCAGGGCCGGGCAGATCAAAGTCTGGATCTTCCCGCTTCCGGCGTGGTGCGGCCCGTTTGCTCCCGCGGGCAAACCTCGCGGCGGCCTCCGCCGGCGCTCCGGTCGCCGCGTCGGAGCCGGTGACGTCGCTGGTCACGGAGGAGCCGCGCGTTCGCGGGCGGTGGCGTTCCCGGGTGCGACTCCGGTTCCGGCGCGGACGGGGCGGTGCGTCGCGACCGCCATGGTCTGTCGTTGAGCGGCCGCCCGCCAGTGGTCGGCGATAACGCGTGGCGGGCGGTGTGCGTCGCCGACTGCCGTGGTCCGTCGTTGATCCATTATGCGACGACGAACTGTGCTGGTGGCGTGTCTGACCACCGCCTCGGCGGCCGTTGCCGGAGCCGGGGTCTGGAGCCGCCGGGGTGGGCCGGCGCCGCTGCTGCCGCCGGCACCGGCCGGGATGGAGCGGCTGGAACGGATGTACTCCGTGGCGCGCGGCCGGGTCGTCGACTTCTGGACCGCGGTGCCGCACGGGCACGGGGACGGGGCGGACCTGCCGGTGTGCCTGGTACTGCACGGCAGCTCGAAGCGCCCGCCGGACTTCCCCGCGCTCGGCCTGGGCGGCTTCCTCACCGACGCGGTGCGCCGGGGCGCCCCGCCGTTCGTCCTCGCCGGTGCCACCGGTGACCGCCTGGCCTGGCAGCCGGCCGGCGCCGACGACCCACAGCGGATGGTCGCGGAGGAGATTCCCGCCTGGTGTGCCCGGCGCGGCCTCGACTCCGGGCGGCTCGCGGCCTGGGGCTGGTCGATGGGCGGCTACGGCGCGCTGCTGCTGGCCGAGTCCCGGCCCGGCCTGCTCCGCGCGGTCGCCGCGTTCTCCCCCGCCGTCGGTCCCGGCGACCCGGTCTTCCGTGGCATCACCCGCCTGGGTGCGACTCCGGTCGGCCTCTGGTGCGGCACCGACGATCCGCTGTATCCGCCTGTCCGCACCCTGCACGACGCGCTGCCCGCCGAGCCCGCGGCCGGCGGCTACGGCCCCGGCCGGCACAACTTCGGCTACTGGAGCACGATCCTGGCGCCCGCGTTCGACTTCATCGGCGCGACGCTCGACGGCTCAGCCGCGACGTGAGCCGGCGTGCCACATCGGCTGGAGCGCCGGGCCGTCCTCGGGCAGGGCCAGCCGCGGGCCGTGGTGGGTGAAGCCGTGCCGGGCGTACAGCCGCTGATTCCGCGGGGTTGACGCCTCCATCGGAGGCGTGCGCGACGCCGCGCTGGTCAGCGGGCGCCGCGTGGTGGGCTCAGTGCCGCGTCGAGGGTCCGGATCAGTTCGCCTGCCCGGCCGCGGCCGGGCGGGGCGGGTGGGTAGCGGGCCAGGACGCGCGCCACGATCGGGCCGGCCAGCACGCGGGCTTGGTCGATGGAGGCGGCGCCACCGTCGAGTTCGCGGGCGTGGGCGGCGTGCCCGGCC
Source organism: Catenuloplanes nepalensis (assembly GCF_030811575.1). Classification (GTDB taxonomy): domain Bacteria; phylum Actinomycetota; class Actinomycetes; order Mycobacteriales; family Micromonosporaceae; genus Catenuloplanes; species Catenuloplanes nepalensis. Next base: position 3,820,495 of record NZ_JAUSRA010000001.1, read on the forward strand.
GCGCCGAGGATGTGCAGGACCTGGGTAGCCTTGGCCAGCGGGTGCAGGAACGGCGCGCTCGCGGCCGCCAGCGCGGCGCGGGCCGCCTCGGCCGCGGCGGGCGCGCCGCCGTCGCGGGCCTCCTGGTAGGCCCGCTGCGCCGCCCAGGCCGCGTCCCGGATCGCCCTGGTGCGCCGGCCACCGTCCGCGAACGCCCGCGCCGCCTCGATCGCCGCGCGCGGGCGCGGATCGCCGGGGCGGGCGCGTTCGAAGATCGGCAGCGCGGCTTCCGCGCAGGCCACGGCGAACGCGGCGACCGCGCGCAGCTCGTCCGTGCCGAGTTCGACGGTCGGGTTCTCGTCAGCCACCCCGTCAACCGTATCGTTGAACGGCCGTTTGAGGCTTTGTCCACGATCCGGACGCGCGGCCATCGTCATACCTTCAACCCTGGGTCTTCGTCTCCACCCCGGGTCCGGCAGGGAGGCCGCCCGCGGCCGACCGGTGCCCGCGGGAGCACTGGGAAGGTGCCCACGCCGGAAGCGGGAAATGACGTTCTTGAACGCCTCCGGCGTGGTCCTGAAAGGAGGTCAGCCAGCGGTGCAGGAGGTGATCTGCGGGCGGGCGGAGCTGTTGCCGTTCATCATGGTGGTGAAGCCGAACGTGTTGCCGCTGCCGTTGGACCGCATGGTCAGCACGGTGCCGCTCGCGTCCACGGCCGGGCTGCCGCTCCAGGTGGTGGAGACCCGCTGCGGCGAGGTAAGCGTGACGACCACCGACCAGCTGGATGCGCCGCTGACCGTGACCGAGGTGTTGTAGCGGTCGCCCCACACCTGGCCGGGCGTGACCGACGTGGTGCAGGTGCCGGCCGGCGGTGGTGTGGTGGTGGTGGCCGGCGGTGGCGTGGTCGGGGTGCCGGTGCCGCTGTTGAGGGCGGCGAGCACCGCGTCGTAGGCCGCCTTCTTCTGGCCGCTGCCGTTGAACAGCAGCGGGCTCTCGCCGGATCGCCACGAGTCGGAGTCGCGGATGCCCCACACGGTGATGCCCTTGCAGCGCGGGACCGCGAGGCAGTCGTTGGTCACGTTGCGGTACGCGTCCGCCGGGGCGTTGCGGATGTCCAGCTCGGTGATGTGCACGTCGACGCCGAGCGCGGCGAAGCTGGACAGCGTGGTGCGGTAGTTCGGCGGGTAGTTCGACCCGCCGGTGAAGTGCGACTGGAAGCCCACGCAGTCGATCGGGACGCCGCGCTGCTTGAAGTCCTGCACCATGCGGTAGACGCCCTGGGTCTTCGCGTCGGTCCAGTTGTCGGTGTTGTAGTCGTTGTAGCAGAGCTGCGCGTTCGGGTCGGCGGCGTCCGCGGCCCGGAACGCGGCCTCGATCCAGTCGTTGCCGGTGCGCTGCAGGTTGGAGTCGCGCCGGCCGCCGCTGCCGCCGTCGGCGAACGCCTCGTTGACCACGTCCCACCAGGCGACCTGGCCGCGGAAGTGGGTGGCGACCTGGGTGATGTGGTTGAGCATGGCGTTGCGCAGCGCGGTGCCGGACATGTTCTGCATCCAGCCGGGCTGCTGCGCGTGCCAGGCCAGGGTGTGGCCGCGGACCTGCATGCCGTTGGCGCGGGCGTGCGCGACGATCCGGTCCGCGTTGCCGTAGCTGAACTGGTTCTGCTGCGGCTCGGTCGCGTCGATCTTCATCTCGTTCTCGGGCGTGACCTGGTTGAACTCGCGGTTCAGGATGGTCGTGTAGGCCGAGTCGCTCAATCGGCTCGCCGCGACCGCGGTGCCGAAGTAGCGGCCCTTCTCGGCGGCGGACGCGCCCAGTGTGGTGCCGGCCTGGGCCGCGGTGCTGACGCCGACCGCGAGGCTCGCGGCGAGCGCGCCGACCGCGGCGATGAGCACCGCGCGCCGTGGTGTCGAGACAGTCACGTGGTCCTTCCCTTCTGCGCCGGGCGGGACGGGGGTGGGTGCACCGGCGGCGCCTCAAGGTTACGAAACTTTTCCGTAACATCCAAGAGTGTAAATGTGTTATCGGCGCGTGAATACCCGGGTCGTAGCGGTTCGGAAGCGTCCGGAAGTTTTGGAGAATGTCGTCGATGATCCGCTACTGCTCGCGGGCCTCGGCGCCGATCGCGCCGGTGAGGACAAGCAGCGCCTTCCACAGCGCCAGCCGCCGATCATCACGATGCGGCGGTCGGCGAAGCAACCGGTTTCACCGCGACCGCGCGGGCGGCGAGCACGATCACGGCGGCCAGCACGACCGGGATCGCGAGCGCGGCCGGCAGCCCGGCGAGCGTGGCGCCGCCGCCGATCAGCACCGGGCCGGCGAAGAAGCCGAGCCAGCCGATGCTGGCGGCGCGGGCGATCGCGCGGGCGGGCCGGTCCGGGTTGCGCGCGCCGGCGGCGGAGAAGACCTGCGGCGCGATCGTGGACAGTCCGGCGCCGAGCAGGCCGAAGCCGACCACGCCGGCGACCGGGTGGCCGATGATCAGCGCCGTGCCGAGCCCGCCGGCCGCGAGCAGGCCGCCGGCGCGGACCACCGCGACCGGGCCGTAGCGGGCGGTGAGCGGGTCACCGGCGAGCCGGCCGGCGGTCATCGCGGCGAAGAACGCGGCGTAGGCGCCGGCCGCGAGCGCCGGGGAGCCGCCGAGGCTGTCGCTGACGTAGACGGTGCTCCAGTCCGCGGCCGCGCCCTCGCCGATCAGGGCGCAGAAGGCCAGACCACCCAGCAGGAGTACGCCGTGCAGCCGGCCGGCATCCTGTCGTACCCCTGTGGCAGGGTGTTGCCGGGTGCGCACCGACACCGCCCAGAGCGCGACCGCGGCCAGGATCACCGCGACCGAGGCGAACGTGACGGCCGGCCCCACCTCGGCCGCGGCGAACGCGCCACCGGCCGCCGCGCCCAGGAAGCCGCCGACGCTGTAGGCGGCGTGGAAGGAGGACATGATCGGCGAGCCCCAGGACCGTTCGATCTCGACTCCGCGCGCGTTCATGGCCACGTTCAGCGTGCCGTGCACCACGCCGAAGGCGAAGAGCGCGACCACGAGCGTGCCCAGGTCCGGTGCGAGCGCGACCGGGACCAGCAGGACGCCGTCGACCAGCGCGACCGGCGCCAGCACCCGGCGTGTGCCGAACCGGTCGACCAGCGCGCCGGACACCTGCATGCCGGTGATCGCGCCCGCGGCCAGCGCGAGGAGTGCGAGGCTGAGCAGGCCGTCGGTGAGGCCGAGGTGCTCCTTGATCGCAGGGATGCGGGCGGTCCAGACCCCGATCAGCGTGCCGTAGAGCAGAAAGAGGAGGGCGGTGGCGAGACGCGCTTTCTTCATCGCCCGACGATAATGCCCGTCGACAGCGGAGGAGTGGACACTGTGGAGGTCACGCGGGAGCAGGTGCTGGGGTTCCGGATCCGGGCGCAGCAGCTGGACCGGGCCGCGGGCACCGGCTCGGTGGAGGACACCGCGCTGCTGGATTACGGCGCGCAGGACACCGGGCCGGACGGCGCGCTCTGGGCGCTGCGGATCCGCGGGGTGGACACCGCGGCCGTCCCGGACGACGCGGTGAGCATGCTGTGGACGCTGCGCGGCGGCCCGCACCTCTACCGGCGCGCCGACCTGCCGGACATCGCGGCCGCGGTCGCGCCGTTCGACGACGAGGACGCGGGCAAGCGCATCTACGACGCGTCGAAGCCGCTGCGCCGGGCCGGGATCGGCAATCTGGAGGCGCTCGACACGGTGGCCGCGCAGATGCGGAAGATCGTGTCGAAGCCGACCGTGAAGGGCGACGTCTCCGGCCGGTTGAGCGCGGTGCTGGACCCGCCGCACCTGCGGTTCTGCAAGCCGTGCGGTGTGACGCACGCGTGGGAGATGCCGTTCCGGCTGGCCGCGATCCGGGCCGGCCTGGAGCTGCGGCCGGGCACGTCACCGCCGGTCCTGCAACGCATCCCCGGGTTCAGGGCGCGCAGGACGGTCAAGCCGGAGTTCGACGTGATCCGGGCCTACCTGCGGTTGCTCGGGCCGGCCGTGCCGCAACAGGTGGCCGCGTTCCTGGACGCGCCGGTCAAGACGGTGGCCGAGCGCTGGCCGGCCGACGTCACCGAGGTGCTGGTCGCCGGCCGGAAGCGCTCGATCCTGACCGCGGACGTGGACGCGCTGACCGCCGGCCCGGCCCCCGGCGTGACCCGGCTGCTCGGGCCGTACGACCTTTTCGTCCAGGCCAAGGACCGGGAGCTGCTGGTGGACGACCCGGCGCGGGTCAAGGCGATCTGGCCGGTGCTCGGCCGGCCCGGCGTGGTGCTGCTCGACGGCGACCTGCTCGGCACCTGGCGTCCCCGCAAGCAGGGCAAGCGGTTCCGGCTGGAGGTGGACCTGTGGGCGCCGGTGCCGCCCGATCAGCGGAGGGCGGTCGAGGAGCAGGCCGAGCGGCTGGCCGAGTTCCGCGGGGTGCCGCTGACCGGCCTGGACATCTCGGACTGAGCGAGTCCGGGAAGCCGAGATCCCCGATCAGCGGCCGGCGGTGTCGATCCAGTGGCCGACCCGGGTGTCGAGGACGTCCAGCGGGAGGGCTCCGTCGCGCAGGACCGCGTCGTGGAAGTCGCGGAGGTCGAAGCGCGGTCCGAGCGTGGTCTCGGCGCGGTCGCGGAGCGCCTGGATGCGCAGCTGACCGATCATGTAGGAGGTGGCCTGGCCGGGGATCGCGATGTAGCGGTCGGTCTCCTTGCCGATGTCGGCGCGGGGCAGCGCGGTGTGCGCGGCGAAGAACTCGACGGCGCGGTCGCGGGTCCAGCGCTTCGCGTGGAGGCCGGTGTCCAGGACGAGGCGGCAGGCGCGCCACATCTGCATGGAGAGCATGCCGAAGCGGGTGTACGGGTCGTCGCCGTACAGGCCGAGTTCGTCCGCGAGCCGTTCGGCGTAGAGGCCCCAGCCCTCCACGTACGCGCCGAGGCTGTAGTCGTGGCGCCGGAACGCGGGCACGTCCGGCAGCTCCTGGGCGAGCGCGACCTGTAGGTGGTGGCCGGGGACGGCCTCGTGGTAGACGATCGCGGCCATCTGGTTCTTCTGCGCCTCCGCGAGGTTCGCGAGGTTCGTGTAGAAGCGCGCGGGACGGCCGGCGGCGGCGGAACCGGGCTCGTAGAACGCGATCGGCGCGGTCGCGGCCCGCCACTCCTCCACCGCGCGCACCTCGACGGGCAATGCGGGGAGGGTACGGAACGCGCGCGGTGCGGCCGCGGTCGCGGCGGCGATGTCCGCCTCCATGTCGGCCAGGTACCGCGCGCGGCCCGCCTCGTCGTCGGGGTAGCGGAAGCGGGCGTCCGCGCGGATCGACTCGCCGAACTCCCGCGCGGTGCCGGTGAAGCCGGCGGCGCGGGCCACCTCGTGCATCTCGTCCTCGATGCGCGCGACCGCGTCCAGCCCGATCCGGTGGATCTCGTCGGCGGTGAGGCCGGTCGTGGTCCAGCGGCGCAGCGAGGCGGCGTAGTAGGCGTCGCCGTCGGGCAGGCTCCAGGCACCGTCGTCGGTGCGCGGGCGGGCCGCGACCTCGTCGATCGCGGCGCTGTAGCGGTCCCGGCCGGCGCGCACCTCCTTCTCCAGCACCGACTGCGCGGCGGTCAGCACGGCGGTGTCCAGGCCGAGCGCCTCGACCTCGGCGGTCAGGTGGGTGAGCAGCGGGCCGTCCTCGTACGGCTTGAGCGTGTTGCGGAGGTGGACGATCTCCCGCGCGGTCGGCACGATCCCGAGTCGCCGCTGGGTGTCCAGGCGGACCGCCAGTTCCTCCAGCACGCGCCCGACCTCGCGCAGCCGGGCGACGTAGCTCTCCGCGTCCTCGGCGGAGACGACCGGGTGCCGGCTCATCATGAACCCGGCGGCCGTGTCCGGGCCGCCGTCGACCGGTGAGGACGGCGAGATGTGGTACCGCCACGGCGTGAGGTCGCGCAGCCGGTCGACGCGGGCGGCGAACAGCTCCGCGTCCAGCCGTTCGGCCGGGCTGAGCGTCTCCGCCGGGAAGCGTTCGCGGAGCTGTGCGAGCTGGGTTTCGAGCAGCTCGGCGCGGCGCAGCCAGGCCGCGTCGGTGTGGTCGTCGAGCCGGGTCCGGTCGTGCGGCAGCCCGAGCGTGGCCGCGGCCTGCGGGCTGAGCGCGATCTCGGCCTCGAACGCGGAGCGGAGGAAGTCCCGGAGAGTGTCCACGGCCCGAATATATCCAGCGGCTCTCCGACGGCCACGACGTGCCGGTGATCGGGGCGTCCCGCATGCCGTTCAGCGATGTGCGGGACGCCCTCGCTGATCAGCCGGCCGCGTTGCCGGTGTAGTTCCAGGAGGCCAGGCGCAGCGCCGGGGCGCGGAAGCCCAGGTCGAGGCGGGTGGCGGGCTGACCGGCCGCGGACGCGCCCACGCCGAGCACCGCGCCGGGCGCGAGCGCCAGCGGGTACGACTGGGTGAAGCGCAGGTTCTGCACCGGCCGGGTGACCTGCCCGTTCTCGATCAGCCACAGCCCGTTGCGGGTCAGGCCGGTCATCACCAGCGTCTTCGGGTCGAGCACCCGCGTGTACCAGTTGTCCGTCACCAGCAGCCCACGCTCGACGTCCCGGACCAGTGCGGACACGTGCGAGTCCGCCTCCGGCCCGTCCACCTCGTCGGCCGGCCCGGCTCCGGACCCGAGCAGGTGCAGGCACGAGGCGAGCACGCCGAACCCGGCGTCGCTGTAGTGGCCGGTGGAGACGGTCCCGGACAGCGCGGCGGTCTGCCGGTCGTGCAGGACCGCCCGGACCGTGCCCTTCTCCACCAGCGGCACCGCGGACCGGACCGTACCCTCCGCGTCGATCGGCAGGCCGATGCCGCCCGGGCCGGCCGGGTCGTCGAGCAGCGTGATCGCCGGGTCGAGCTGACCGGCGCCGAGCGTCACGAACGACATCCCGTCGACGACCGTCCGGCCGTTGAAGCCGTAGATGCCCAGGCAGAGCAGCACGTCCGCGACCGCGGTCGGTTCGAGCACCACCTCGTACCGGCCGGTCGGCAGCGCCTCCGGGTGCGCGGACGCGCGGGCCTTCGTCGCGGCGCGGGCGCCGAGCCGGGCACCGTCCAGGTCCGCGAGGCGGATCGAGGCGAGCCGGGCCACACCGTCCGAGGTGGGCGTGCGGGCGATGCCGTCCAGCGCGGCCTCGGTGGTGCGGCCGCCGGCGACCTGGCCGATCGTGTTCGCGTACGCGGCCTCGTGCAGGGTGGTGGCGACGTACCCGGCGGTCTCCAGGCCACCGGCGGCGCGCACGAAGTCACGGACCCTGGCCGCCCGGTCCGCGGGCGTGGCGGCGGCGGTCTCCTCGTCGTGGTTGCCCTCGGACGGCAACGGCGTCGCCGGGGTCAGGCCGGGCCAGGCACGGTCGGCGGGCGCCGCGTCCAGTGCGGCGCGGGCGCGGGCGATCAGCGCCTCGGGGTCCTGGCCGGACAGCGCCACGGTCCGGCCGTCGCGGTGCACCCGGAGTCGTACCGTCCTGGTCTCGGTGGTGATGTTCTGGTGAATCGCGGAACCGGCGAAACGAGTCAGGCCCCGGGTGACGTGCTGGACGAAGACCTCGGCCTCGGCGCCGGGCAGCGCCCGCCCCGCCCGCAGCACGAGCTCGGCTGCGCTGATCATCCGCGTACCCCCACACGCACGTTCTGGAACCGGGCCGGTGCGGCCGGATGCCCGGTGTGCCCGATCTGGGCCGGTTGGCCCTTGCCGCAGTTCGGCGTGCCGTACGCGATGATCTCGGAGGAGAGCATGTCCATCGAACCCCAGAAGACCGGACCGATCCCGGTGTACGTGGGGTTGCGCAGCAGCCGGCCGCGCCTGCCGCGTTTGACCTCGTAGCCGACCTCCGTGCCGAACTGGAAGTTGAGCCGCTTGTCGTCGATCGACCAGGACCGGTTGGTCTCCATCAGGATGCCGTCGTCGGTCGCCTCGATGATCTCGTCGAGCGTGTGCGGGCCGGGTTCCAGGCCGACGTTCGTCATCCGGACCATCGGCAGCGACTGCCAGCCGTCCGCGCGGACGCTCCCGCCGTAGGGCAGCCCGGCCACGGCGGCGGAGTCCCGGCCGGCCAGCACCCCGACCCACACGCCGTCCCGGACCGCGTCCCGGGCGACCGCGGGCGAGCCCTCGTCGTCGTAGCCGAACGAGCCGAGCGCGCCCGGGATGGTCGGGTCGATCACCACGTTGAGCAGGCCGGAGCCGTAGCGGAGCGCGCCGAGCTTGGACAGGTCGAGCCAGCTGGTGCCGGCGAACGCGGCCTCCCAGCCGAGGATCCGGTCCAGCTCGATCGCGTGCCCGATCGACTCGTGGATCTGCAGCGCGAGCTGCTCGCCGCCGAGGATCAGCGTGGTCTCACCGGCCGGGCAGAGCGGCGCGGACAGCAGCGCGCGGGACTCGTCCGCGATCCGTTCCGCGTGCGCGGCCAGGTCCAGCTCGTTCACCAGCTCCCAGCCGCGGGTGCCGTACTGCCCGCGGTGCGACGGGTAGGACCGCCGCTGGGTCTCGCCGTCGCCGATCGCGGTGGCCCAGATGCCACCGCCGCACTCGCGGATGTGCTGGTCGATGCGGTGACCCTCGGACGAGACGAACCACTTGCGGGTGTCCCAGACCTGGTAGAGGCCCTCGGCCAGGTCGGCGCCGGCCGCGTGCGCGGTCTTGGTGGCGCCGGCGAGCAGGTCGCCCTTGTCGGAGAGCGGCACGGCGAGCGGGTCGATCTCGCAGCCGCTGGCCCAGGAGTCGATCGAGGCCGCGGCCGGGGTGAACTCGACCGGACGCCCGGCGACGGTCGCGGACGCCTCGGCGATCTCGGCGGCGGAACGGCCGGCCTTCCGGGCGGCTATGTCGGTCAGGTCGGATATGGCGAAGAAGCCCCAGGCGTCGCCGACCAGCGCGCGCACGCCGAGGCCGGCGTCCTCGCGCTGGGCCAGTTCCTCGATCTCACCGTTGCGGGCGTGCATCGACTCGTACCGCCGATGCATCACCCGCGCGTCCGCATAGCGGGCACCGGCGGCCAGCGCCGCCTCGACCGCCACCTGCGCCTCGTCGAAGTCGCTCATGAACCCCAGGCTATTGGTTCACCGCGTCCTGCTCGCCCTCCGCCGCGCCGCCCTGATCGGCGTCTCCCGCGGGTTCCTCGCCGGCGTCGTCCGCGGGTTCCTCGCCGCAGCGGTTCATCCGCTCCAGGTGGAACAGGCCGCCGGGCTTCTTCGGCGGCGTGTGCGCGAACTCGACGCAGTCGCCCACCTCCAGCCCCGGCACCTTCCGCTCCACCGGGTTCTGCTCGAAGCAGTAGTCCGCCCCCGTGGTCGCGTTGACGCAGACCTTCGGATCGATCGAGATCACCTCGCCGGTACGGTCCTGGGGCGTGGCGGTGCAGGCCGCGAGCCCGGCTCCGGCGAGCGTCAGGACCAGCAAACGGACGAGAGCATGTCCAGCGGGCAAGGCTATCCTTTCAGCGACGTGCGAAAACAGGCGACCGGGGCCGCACGGTCCCGGTCGCCGCCGGATGATGATCGTGATCCGGCCGCGGCGGTCCGCAACCCGTCATACGAAAGCCGGGCGCGCCGCGGATCAACGCTGCACCCCCGGTTTCTCCCTTACCGCGGAAGGTACGCATGAACCTGACGCTCGTCGTCGGCAGCGGCCGCTGCGGCTCCACCCTGCTCTCCCGGCTCCTCCGCGACCACCCCGACGTGCTCAGCGTCGGCGAGCTGTTCACCGTGCTCACCGCCCACCAGCAGGACCTGCCGCTCGGCGAGATGGACGGCGAGGCGGTCTGGTCGCTGCTCACCACACCCAACCCGGCGATGGACGCGCTGGCCGCCGCCGGTCTCGCCCCACCGGAGATGGCCTACCCGTACCGCACCGGCCGCCACCGCCCCGAGACCGGCGTCCCGGTCATCGCCCACGCGGTCCTGCCGTCCCTGACCGACGACCCCGACGCACTCCTCGACTCGCTCGCCCCGGTCGTCCGCGCCTGGCCCACCCGCCCGGCCGCCGCGCACTACCGCGCGCTGCTGGAACACCTGGCCGCGCTGTTCGGCCGGGACACGATCGTCGAACGCTCGGCCGCGTCGCTGCACCTGGTGCCCACGCTGCACGCGGCCTTCCCGGACGCCCGCATCGTGCACATGCACCGCGACGGCCCGGACTGCGCGCTCTCGATGAGCCGGCACGCCGGCTTCCGCATGATCGCGCTCGCCCAGCGCGCCATGCAGCTCGGCGACGTCACGCTCACCCCGAAGCTGACCTCCGCCCACCTCGAGGCCATCCCGCCGGACGCGCTGTCCCTGCTGATCCCGCCGATGGACGCCGCCGCCTTCATGTCCTATCCGATTCCGCTCCCGGTCTTCGGCGCGCTCTGGTCCTCGATGATCGTCGACGGCGTCGCCGCCCTCGACATGCTGCCCGCGACCGCGACTTCCACACTGCGCTACGAGGACCTGCTCCACTCTCCCGAGGCCACGCTGACCCGGCTCGCCGCCACGCTCGGCGCCCCGGTCGACGGCGACTGGCTGGCCCGCTCCCGCGCACTGATCACCCCGGCCACCACCGGCCGGTCCCGCACGCTCCCGCCAGCCGAACTGGCCGCCCTCGAAGCGGCCTGCCGGCCGGGCATGAAAGCGCTCGGCCTCATCGATTGACGAGGCTCGCCCCCTGATCAGTCGTTGCCGCGCCGGACACTTCGCGGTTCGTTGGTCATATCAGCGCCGGCCACAGATCCGGCGATCGGTCGAACATCGGTCCCGCCGCACCGCGACTTCGCGCCCTCCGCGCATTCCCGCGTCCGATACGCCACGTTCCGCCCGCGCCGCGTACCGCGCGGGTGGGTGGTGTCCATACGCGATACTGCGGGCGTGGCCAGGGACTTGAGCTATGACGACGCCGTGCGGATCCTCGGTGGCGACCACGCCAGGATCGCGAAACTGCTGGACACACTGCTCGGCGCGGGGATGCTCGCGCTGGTCGGGCCGTTTCCCGACGTGCTCGGCTGGTTCGATGCCAAGGCCGAGCTGAGCCGGGTCACCACCGATCTGGTCGGCCGGCTGGCGGAGCATCGATCCGGACTGTCCCGGTACGAGCGGACCCGGCGTCTGGAGGCGGCGCACGCGGTGCTGGTCGTCACCGCGTTCTTCGAGGCGCTCGCGGAGGCCGGGGGCCCGCTCGCGCACCGCGACCTCGAGCTGACCCGTGACGAACGGCGGTCCCTGGCCGGCGCCGCCGAAGCGCACGGCTGGCCGGCGCCGCTGCCCGGGCCGGCGCAGCCGCACACGGACTTCCTCGCCGGGCTGGCCGGCTACTACGCGGAGCGCGCGGCGGCGGTCGCGCGGTTCGTGAGCGGGCTCGCCGCGTTCGAGCGGCTCGACGACACCGCCCGGTCGCACGCGCTGGACGCGATCGCGGCCGTGCCCGGGCCGGCCCTCGACCGGTACCGGAGCCTGCTCGGCCGGCTCGCCGCCGACTTCCCCGAGGTGGCGTTCTGGGCCGGGCTGCGCGAGCACGCCGCCACCCATGAGCGGCTGCGCGACGTCGCCACCGGCCTGGACGCGCTGCACGCGACGCTGAACACGCTCACCAGCGGCCGCACCCCGGACGACCGGCGCCGCGATCTGGCCCGCTCCTACGAGTCCGCGTTGAGCCTGCCGATCGCGCCGTCCGGCGAGGTTCCCGCGGGTCTTCGCGTACCCACGCTTGCCGAGGCCTTTCTGCCACAGCTCTACCGCGCCGCGGCCGTCACCGGGCAGGCCGCGCTCAGCAGCGAGGACTGGTGGGAGACGCGACCGGTCCGGGACGACCTGCTGGCGTTCCTGACCTGGCACCTGCACTCGGCCGGCGCGACCGCCGGGCCGCTGCTGATCCTCGGCCAGCCCGGCTCCGGCAAGTCGGTGCTGACCCGCGTGCTGGCCGCACAACTGCCGGCGGCCGACTTCCTGCCGGTGCTGGTCGTGCTGCGCGCGGTACCGGCCAACGCGGACCTGCAGGATCAGATCGAGGCCGCGATCCGGGACGCGACCGGCGACCGCGTCGACTGGCCCGCGCTGTCCCGCTCCGCCGGCGGCGCGCTGCCGCTGATCATCCTGGACGGCTTCGACGAGCTGCTGCAGGCGACCGGCGTGAGCCAGACCGACTACCTGCAGAAGGTCGCCCGGTTCCAGCAGCGCGAGGCCGGCCAGGGACGCCCGGTCGCGGTCATCGTGACCAGCAGGACCAGCGTGGCCGACCGAGCCGCCGCGCCGGAGGACACGGTCGCGCTGCGGCTGGAGCCGTTCGACGTGCCGCGCGTCAAGGCGTGGCTGGACGTCTGGAACCGCGCGAACGCCGGCCGCTTCGCCGGCGGCGCGGTGCACCCGATCTCGCTGGACACGGTCCTCCGCTACCCGGACCTCGCCTCACAGCCCTTGCTGCTGCTGATGCTCGCGCTCTACGACGCGGAGGGCAACGCGCTGCGCTCGGCCGGCGCGCTGCGCCCGGACGAACTCTACGAACGGCTGCTCACCCGCTTCGCGTTGCGCGAGGTGGAGAAGCTCGGCACCGGCCTGCCCGCGCGCGAGGTGCGCCGGCGGGTGGAGGGCGAGATGCGGCGGCTGAGCGTGGTCGCGTTCGCCATGCTCAACCGCGGCGCGCAGTGGGTCACCGAGGAGCAGCTGCAGGCCGATCTGCTGGCGCTGCCCGCGCTCAGCGGCGCCGCGCAGACGACCACCGCGGCGACCGATCTCCGTGCGCCGCTGCGCGCGGCCGAACTCGCGCTCGGGTCGTTCTTCTTCGTGCACCGCGCCCGCGCCAACCGGGACCGGGCGGAACTGGAGACGTACGAGTTCCTGCACGCCACGTTCGGCGAGTACCTGGCGGCCCGCCTGATCCACGTCATCGTGGCCGAACTGGTCAGCCGCGAGCAGGTGAGCACGTTCCGCACCGGCATCGACGACGATCTGCTGCACGCGCTGCTGTCCTTCGCCCCGCTCGGCGCGCGCCGACAGGTGGTGCTGTTCTTCCGCGACCTGACGTCCACGCTGGACGACGAGACCCGAGCGGAGTGGCTCGACGTCCTGACCGGCGTGTACCGTGCCGCGCAGTTGCCAAGACCACCAAGAGCCTTCGACGGGTACGGACCGGAGCTGCTCACCGTCCCCGCACGCGTCGCGGCGTACACGGCGAATCTGCTCCTGCTCGTGCTGAGCCTCGGGCCGGTCACCGCCTCCCGTCTGGTCGGTGGCGAGGCGGCCCGCGGGCGCGACTCCGTGGTCCGGGCGTGGCGGCAGGACAGCCGGCTGTGGCGGTCCCAGCCGGCGGCGAGCGGCTTCGGCGGCCTGCTCGACCTGGTGGCACTGGACCGGGTCTGGGCCGAGGACGGCCGGCGCGAGATCGCGCTGCGCCTCACCGACACACCGCCGCAGCCCCCGGCCGAGGTGGACCTGACCTGGGCCTTCCACGACGCGCTCCCCCGGCCGGAGTCCACACTCCACCTGCGGCGAGAGGCGCACTTCACCTGCCACGACGACGACGATCTGCAGCAGCACCTGAACGACCCGCTGATCGAAGCCCGCCTCGGCACGGCCAGCGGCGCGCTCCTCCCCCTGGGCGAGGAGACGACGACACCGCTCGGCGCGGTGTTCCGGCTGCTCTTCACGGCGGACCTGCCGGTGCCGCAACGGGCGGACGCATATCGGTACTGGGCGGCCATGCCGGCGACCGACCGGTCGTCGGACCTGCTACTCACCACGCTGGCGACCGACCCGCACGTCTTCCCGGTGACCGTGGTCGGCGTCCTGAAGAGCCTGTCCGGCGGCTCACCGGAGAGCTACGCCCGGTGCATCGCGGCGCATCTCGGCCGGCATCCGGAGGCCGACGACGCGCTGTCCCTGATGCTCGAACCGATGATCGACACCCGGGCCGACACGCTGACCCCCGGGCGGGTGCACGCGTTCCTGCGCGCCTGCGAGCTGTCACTGATCCCGCACCCGTCCACTCCCCGGCTGCTGGACCTGATCATCGGCCGGTACGCGACGGAGCGACCCGACTTCGTGGTGCGCGCCCGGTCAGTCCGGGACCAGCTCCCAGCGGACCAGCGGCGGGCGGACGGTGGCGCAGACCGGGCCGCCCTTGGGGTCGGTGAGGGCGAGACGGGCGACGAGCACGCCGCGACCGGCGACAGCACCCGCGAGTAGCTGCGGGCCCGCGTCCGCCGGGTGGATCTTCGCGCTGGTCATCGTGCCCGGCGTGATGACCGACGCGCGCGGCTGGCGGCACGTCGCCGCCGCGATCGAGCGCCCGGAGCCGATCCTCGTCGTCAACCGCCGGCATTCAACGCGTTCGCGCCCGGCCCGGGCAGGTGGGCCGCGCTCGGCATCCCGGTCGACCTGATCGTCGGCGAGGACAACCAGGGCCGGGAGCCCTACGGCACGTCGTTCGCCGCGATCGCCCGGCTGCTGCCGCAGGCGCGCACGCACGTGCTGGCCGGGCAGGGACATCTCGCCCACGTCGAGGCCGCGGGGCAGCTCAGCCGCCGCGTGAGCACGATGATCACAGCCGCTCGCGGAGCGTGACGCCCGGGTTCAGGTGCTCCCACTCGCGGAGCACCTCGTTCGGCACCGAGGCGATGCGGATGCGGTCGCCGCGCACGATCCGGGGGTACTGCTTGGGGATCAGATATTCGCCGATCAGCAGGTTGACCATCAGCAGGAAGACCACGACGAGCAGCGCGCCGGTGCCGAACAGGTCGGTCCGGCCGGAGTGGGCGAGCAGCGAGTAGGCGATCCAGCCGGCCGCGCTGACCCCGATCACGATCATCGCGGGGACGACCAGGCGGCTGCGGAACCGTTCGAGCGCGTAGCCGCGCTGCAGGATCTGCGCCTCCGACTCGGTCACCGGCAGCTGCAGCACCGCGCTCGCGGTGGTGCGCCGCCACAGCGGCAGGCAGGACACCTCGGCGGTCTCCCCGGCATACTCACCGTCGAAGATCGAGCGGGGCGGAAGATGCAGGTGGGACAGGTCGGCCCGTGAGACGACCACGGTGGCGGTGTCCATGATTCCCCCGATCGGTAACACCCGTGACACCACTGTAGGCATGATGGTGATCGAGAGGAGCCGAAAGCATGAGTCCGGTGACGATCGCGCTGGTCGGTGCGGGCCACCGCGGCCAGAAGTACGCCGAGTGGATCGCCGGGAACCCGGACCGGGCGCGCCTGGTCGCGGTCGCGGACCCGCTCCCGCAGCGCCGCGAGAGGGCGGGCGGCACCCCGTACCCCGGTTGGGAGCAGTTGATCGAGAAGGGCCGTGTCGCGGACGCGGTGATCATCGCGACGCAGGACCGGGATCACCTCGGACCGGCCGAGGCCTTCGCGCTCGCCGGCTACCACGTGCTGCTGGAGAAGCCGCTCGCGCCGACCGCGGACGAGTGCCGCCGGATCGTCGCCGCGGTCGAGGACGCCGGCGACCCGGCACACATCCGCTCCGGGCCGGCCGAGTCACTCGCCGCTCACCTCGCCGTCTTCGCCGCCGAGCAGGCCCGGCACACCGGCACGGTGGTCACGGTGCCAGCGGCGTGAACGTCGCCTCGGCCGTGGTGACCGTGCCCGCGCTGCGGCCCGGCGCGCTGTGGAACCGCCAGTAGAGGTTCGTGTGCGGCGATCACCTGCTCCGGCGGCGGCGCACCGCTCTCACGCGGTCGCCACCACGTCGCGCTGCACGTCGATGACGACCACCGCCGTCTTCGGCCGGTCAGTGAAAGAACTCATGGTCATACAACCCCGTGATGCCGTCCGACGTCTTATGCACGACACGGCGGACCGCGTGAGCATCGGGTGAACTACCGGATGAACATCACGCCGGGTGACACTCGCGCTCGTGCGGGACTATGCAGGGAGTACAGCATGACGTGCGGTTGCTCGGTGGCGGGCCTGTCCCGCCCGAACGGTCGCCGGCGGCGCGGCGCGGTCCGCACCTGCGCCCGCTGCCGCCGCTGGTCCGGCCCGTCCGCCATCGCCCCGCACGTCCCGGTCACCATGACCGGCGCCAGCTCATGCAGCGTCGCCACCCCGCCCGGCACCACCGAGTAGCGCGAGCCGGCCCGCCTCTCCGGACGCCCAGCACACCGGGCCGCGCCGCCCGGCCACGCAGTCGACCGTGTCGAAGCTGCCGCCGTCGAGCTCGGACCAGGTCCGGCCGCCGTCGTGGCTGATCGAACTGCCGGTGGGGCCGACCGCGAGCACGGACGCGCCGCGGCCCGGGACCCAGGCCGCGCCGGACCGGTACTCCCCCGGTGGCACCGCGGCCGGGGTCCAGCGGCCGTCGCGCAGCACGGCCGCGCCGGACGGGGCGGACGCCGGGACCGCGTAGTCGCCGCCGACCGCGACCGCGCTGCCCGGGGATCGGAACGCGAGGGAGTAGATGCCGGCCGACGGGCCGGACGGGATCGGCGTGGACGTGACCCGCCAGCTGCGGCCGTGGTCCGCACTGGAGAAGACCCGGGCGGTCGCGCCGCCGCCGGTGGCGAACCAGTATCGCCCGCTCTCGCCCGCGACCAGGCACGTGCCGCTGGCCGCGAACGCGAACTCGCCCGGCAGCGCGGCCGGCATCCGCACGTCGGCGCGCACGGCCCAGCTGCGCCCGCCGTCCGAGGTCGAGAGGATCCGGAACGCGCCGCCGACCGGGTCGGACAGGGCCAGGCCGCGTCGTGCGTCGGTGAAGGCCAGGCAGTCGTAGAACGCGGCCGGGTCGGGGTTGCGGAACGCCTCGGTCCAGGTGCGGCCGCCGTCGCCGGTGCGGTAGACGCGCGAGTCCTCGCCCTCGCCGATCGACAGCGTGACCGCGCGCCGGGCGTCGAACGCCTCGATGTCGCGGAACTGCAGTGCCTCCGTGCCGGACGGCCCCACGGGGGACCAGTGCCGGCCGCCGTCCACGGTGCGCAGCACCGTGCCACCGCTGCCGCTGGCCCACACCACCTGCGACGACACCACGGATAGCCCGCGCAGCCGGGCGGTGCTGCCGGCGTCGGACAGCCGCCAGGACAAGCCCGGCGCCGCGATCGCGGCGGACGGGGCCAGCACCACGACGAAAGCGAGGAAGACGGCACACAAACGCCTCATGCCGCCGAACCTAGCATGACGTCAATCGATGCGCGGTCCGCTGAACACAATGGACGGGATCGCGGCCGCGACCGTCCGGAGGTCGGCCAGGCGCGCCGGGATCCGCTTCACCCGGGAGTCCGGGATGACCGGCTCGGCGTAGATCAGCGTGGAGTCGACCACGGCCCAGTCGCGCACCCGCGCCCGCGTGCACGCGCGGCGCAGCGGCTCGGTGAGCACCATCGGGCGCAGCTCGGGCGGCATCACCTGGCCGGCGTCCTCGACACTGAAGCTGGCCGCGCACGGTGGCAGCCGGAGCAGGAACACGGTCTCCTCGTGGCGGATCGCGCCGACGCCGACGCCGAACGTGTACGAGTGGTTGAACACGTCGAACGCCGTGCCGTCGAGGTCGCCGCTGAGCACCCGGGAGTAGTCGTTGTCCGCCGCGTTCCGGCTCAGCCCCACGTTCGGGTAGCGGGCGGCGACGTCCGGGTCGACCGCGCGGTACCGCCAGCCCTGCTGCTGGGCGAGGAGCTTGCGGCGCCCGGTGTCCGGCCCGGCGTCCTCGGACAGCGCCCGGGTGGCGCGCGCCAGCAGGAGCAGGCCGGCGATCACGAGCAGCAGGCCGCCGCCGAGCGCGATGCCCGCCTCGACCTGCATGCGGGTGGTCTCGTAGGCGAGCTGTTCCTCGTAGCCGCGCCCGCCGCAGACGTCGCCGGGCTGCATGCGCCAGCCGCCGCAGCGGGGCGTGGGCGTGCCGAACACCGACAGCAGCCCCCAGAAGAGGGCCACGGTGCCGCCGGCGAGCGCGGTCCAGGCGGCGACTCTGCTGATCATCGCGACGGTCCGAACATCAACACGGTGAGGATCCTGCCAGGCGCGATCCTCCACGGCGTGTGTTCCTTTGTGCACGTACCGTCAATCCCGGCCTTTCACACCGTTTCAGGTGTTCAACGGGCGCCTGGCGATCAGCAGGGTGTGGGTGACCGGCCAGTCCAGCCCAGTGCCGTCCGGCCGGTGCAGCGACGCGACCGGAGCCAGGCGGTTGGCGACGATCCAGTCGTTGCGGCTGGTGTGCGAGGCGGCGTCGACCTCGAACCCGACGTCGGTCAGCAGCCCCTTCCAGTCCGCCATCTCCAGCCCGCAGAACTGCTCCTGCGTCTCGGACAGCCAGTTGTCCGTGTAGTCCTTCCGGGTGAGGAAGTCCATGGCGTCGCCCAGCGTCAGCTCGACCACGTCGTCCGACACCGGCCGGAAGGCGAACGGGAACCGGAAGTCGGCCGCGAACTGATCGAGGCGCGCCCGCGTGGACAGCCCGGTGACGTAGGCGGCGACGTCCCCGGTGAGCGCGGCGGGCGCGGCCGGGTTCGCACCGTCCGCCGTGGACAGTCGCAGGTGCACGAGCTGGTCCTTGCCGTCCGGCCCGCACACGTCGCTGTTGATCCACACCCCGCCCGGCACGGTGTGCTCGTAGATCGCGGCCACGAACCGCCGCAGCGACTCCATCCGCGCGCCGTACGACCAGATCTCGTGGGTCAGCGCGAACGTCATCGTGGTGTCGATCGACCGTGGCGCGAACACCGCACCGCCCAGCACGTTGCGGTGGTAGAAGAACACGTTCGGGTTCCCGAACGCGCCCTGCGCCTTCTTGTGCACGCACTCCTCGAACAGGTGCCGCGCCACCTCGACGCCGATCAGGTCGCTCTCGCGCAGCGCCGGTTCCCGGTCGGCCATCTCCAGCACCGCACCCGCGCCGCAGCCGATGTCCACGATCCGCCCAGGCCGCACGTGCTCGCGGACCAGGTCCCACTTGCGTTCCGCGCCGGCCGCGAACGCCTCCACGTAGGTGCGGTAGTCGCGCGTCGCGGTCAGCCCGCCCTCGTCGCCCACCACCGGGTCGTTGACCACCGCGCGCACCGCGTCCACCAGCCGGTAGCGCGCGAAGACGTCCACCGACGCCGGATGCGCCAGGTCCCGCCAGCGTTCGTCGCCCGCGGCCAGCCGCATCAGCACGTCCCACGGCCGCTCCGACGACTCCTCCACCAGCGCCGGGTCGTCCTCCACCGGCAGCACGGTGAATCCGAGCCGTTCGTAGAGCGCGACCACCGCGGGCGTCGAGCAGGCCACCACCGTGTTCGCCGGCGTCACCACCAGACCGGTCGCGACCTCGACGTTCTTCACGGTCACCTCGGCGAAGCGGTCGGTCGGCGCGGTGTCGAACACCGGCACCACCAGCGACCGCAGCCCTTCCAGCGCGCTGAGCCGCTCGATCGCGGCCTCGCGCCGGTGATACGGGACCGGGTTACGCTTCGTGTTCTCGTGGTTCGCCGACGTCACCGCCCACACCACGGTCGCGTCGCCGGCGGTCCGCCGCAGAAACTCCGCCTGAAAGCGCGTCAGCAGATGGTGGCGACCCGGGAAGAGCAGGAGTTTCTCCATCTGATCTTCCTAGCGCACGACCGGTGCAAACACCAAAAGGCAGATTTCCCGCTTCCGGCGTGGGCACTTTCCGAGTGCTCCCGCGGGCACCGGTCGTCGCTGGCGCTCCTCCCTGCATGTGTGGTGGGTGGTTGCGAAAAGATCAACGGCGACCCGGAGTAACCAGGCCGTTCTCGTAGCCGAAGACCACGGCGTGCACCCGGTCGCGCAGGCCGAGCTTGTTCAGGATCCGGCTGACGTGGGTCTTCGTGGTCTGCTCCGCGATGAACAGCGCCTTCGCGATCTCCGCGTTCGACATGCCCATGGCCATGTGCCGCAGCACCTCACGCTCCCGGTCGGTCAGCGAGTCCAGCGCCGGGCTCGACGCGGGCTCCGGCGGGCGGGAGTCGAGGAAGTTCTCGATCAGGCGGCGGGTGATCGTGGGGGCCAGCAGCGACTCGCTGCGCGCCACCACCCGGACCGCGCGCATCAGCTCCTCCGGCTCGCTGTCCTTGAGCAGAAAGCCGCTCGCGCCCGCGCGCAGCGCCTCGTACACGTAGTCGTCGATGTCGAACGTGGTCAGCATCAGCACCCGCGGCGCCGGCTCGCCCGCGCCGAGCAGTTCCCGGGTCGCGGCGAGCCCGTCCAGCTCCGGCATGCGCACGTCCATCAGCACCACGTCCGGGCGCAGCGCGCGGCAGCGCTCGATCGCCTCCCGGCCGTTCGCCGCGACGCCGACCACGGTCAGGTCCGGCTGGGACTCCAGGATCACCCGGACGCCGGAGCGGATCATCGGCTGGTCGTCCGCGATCAGGATCCGGATCATGCGCTGCCTTCCTCGACGACCGTCCCGGCCGCGCCCGCCAGACCTGCCGAACCCGCCTTGCCCGCCGGGCCTGCCGAACCCGCCTTGCCCGCCAGACCCGCCAAACCCGCCGAGCCCGCCTTGCCCGCCGGACCCGCCGGACCTGCCGAGCCCGCCTTGCCCGCCGGACCGGTGGCCGATCCGGCCGGGTCCTCGGAGAGTGGAAGCCGCGCGGTGACCTGGTAACCGCCGTCCGGCCGGGCGCCGGTCCGCACGCACCCACCGGCCAGCCGGGCGCGCTCGCGCATGCCGACCAGGCCGTGCCCGGCGCGGGCCGGCTCCTCGATCATCCGGGGCAGCGCGGCCGGTGGCCCGTTGACCACGTCGACCAGCAGGTCGGCGCCGTCGACCGCGACCCGGACCCGGGTCTGCGCGCCCGGCGCATGCCGGATCACGTTGCTCAGCGATTCCTGCACGATCCGGTACGCCACCAGGCCCACGGTCCCGTCCCCGGGCTCACCGGCCACGTCCAGCGTCACCGGCACGCCGCCGCGGCGCGCGGACTCGGCCAGCTCGCCGAGGTCGCGCAGGTCCGGCATCGGCCGCTGCTCGCTGTCCGCGCTCTCGTCGCGCAGCAGCGCCAGCAGCGCGCGCATCTCGCGCAGCGTGGCCCGGGTGCCGGCCGCGATCCGGCCGAACTCCGCGCGCGGCTCCGGGTCGATGTCCGGCCACCGGTACACCGCGGACGTGGCCTGCATGTGGATCACCGACATGCTGTGCGCGACCACGTCGTGCAGCTCGCGCGCGATCCGGTTGCGCTCCTCGACCAGCGCCCGCTGCGCCTGCTCCAGCTCCACGTCCCGGCGGGCCTGGGCCAGCTCCCGGCGGACCGCGCCGCGTTGCCGCCAGGCGATCGTGCCGAACAGCACCATCACCGAGTTCGTCGCATAGGTGATCAGCGCGGTGTCGCCGACCTCGATCGTCCGGCCGCGCGGGTCGACCGTGGCCAGCACGATGCCGAAGAGCGCGCTGATCCACCAGATCACCACGGCCTCGCGCCACGGCCAGCGCAGCCCGATCAGCGCGACGTGCGCGACCATCGTGAGCATCACCGGCGGCTGGAACGGCCAGATGCCGGCCGAGCCCTCCTGCGCGAACGCGAACACGGCCACGGCCACGAGCTGCAGCACGGTGGCGACGCGCGGCCGGGCCAGGGTGAGCGCGAGCGCGGCGCACTGCGCGGTCGCGGCGCCCCACGAGACCAGCAGCGGCACGTCGTAGACGTCGGTCATCACGGTCGCGGTCCCGACCAGCAGCATGCCGGCCAACGACCCGACGACCAGCCACCACTGTCGCGACACCCCGTTCACAGTCGGAACGCTACCTAGCGGAATCACCCCGAGCATCACCCCGCAGGCCCATCCGAACCCCTACGGGAGTCGTGGCTCCCCGGGCGGACGCACCCGAGGGCCCTCGGGTCCGAGAGTGGACGCCATGGATACGTACACCTGGATCGGCCCGCTGGTGCTGGTCGAAGGGCCGGCGGCGACCGTGGCCGCCGGCTCGCTGGTCGGGGCCGGCGCTGCCCGGTTCCTGCCGGTCTGGGGGATCGTCGTGCTCGCGGACGTGGCCGGTGACAGCCTGCTCTATCTGGCCGGCCGGTGGTCGCGGCACCCGCGGGTGTCGGCGCTGCTGGCCCGGATCGGGTTCACGTCGCGGCGCGCGGCCGGGGTCACCCGCTCGCTGCCGCGCCTGGTCATCACCGCGAAGCTCGTCGACGTGCTGGCCATGCCCGCGTTCGTCGCGGCCGGCGTCGCGCGCATCCCGTACCGCCGGTTCGCGGCCTGGGTGACGGCCGGGTCCGCGGTGCGCGCCGCCGTGCTGATCGGCGCGGGCGCGCTGCTCGGCACGCGGCTCACCGGCCTGCTGGACCTGCCGGGCGGGTTCCTGCTGCTCACCGCGGCCGTCGCCGGCCCGGTCCTGCTCACCCACCTGCTCCTCAACCGGCTCTTCCGCCACCTCGCCAAGCGCCGCGACCTCACCGAGGCCGGCGAACCCACCGAGACCCGCGACCTCACCGCAACCGGCGAACCCACCGAGACGCGCGAGCTCACCGCAACCGGCGAACCCACCGAGACGCGCGAGCTCACCGAGACCCGTGAGTTCGCGGAGACCCGCTAGCTCGGCCAGAACCGCGAACTCGGCCAGACCTCCGATCGCGACCTCACCACGAACAGGGAGAAGACCCCATGCGCATCCTCATCGGCGCCGACACCTACGCCCCGCACGTCAACGGCGCCTCCTACTTCGCCCAACGGCTGGCCGCCGCGCTGAACGAGCGTCACGAGGTGCACGTGGTCAGTCCCGCGACCGGGTACAGCAGCTCCAGACGGGTCGACGGCGCCGGGATAGTCGAGCACCGGGTGCGGTCGCTGCCGATCTGGCAGCGCCGGGAGTTCCGGTTCTCGCTGCCGGTCGCGCTGCGCCGGGTGGCCGGGCGGATCCTGGACGAGGTGCGCCCGGACGTGGTGCACGTGCAGAGCCACTTCCCGATCTGCCGGGCGCTGGTCGCGGCCGCGCACGAGCGCGGGATCTTCGTGGTCGCCACGAACCACTTCATGCCGGAGAACCTGACCCACTACCTGCCGTTCGGCCGGGAGCAGGTGCACGCGTGGGGCTGGCGGGACGCCGCGCGCGTGTTCGCCCGGGCGGACGTGGTGACCGCGCCGACGCCGTACGCGGCCGCGCTGGCCACGGTGGCCGGCATCCCGGGCCCGGTGCTGCCGATCTCGTGCGGGATCGACCTGTCCCGGTTCCGGTCCGGCGGCGACGCGGCCGGGTTCCGCCTGCGCTACGGCTTGGCGGACGTGCCCACGGTCGCGTTCGTCGGCCGGCTCGACTCGGAGAAGAACCTGGACGTGCTGGTCCGCGCGTTCGCCACGGTCCGCCGGCGGGTCCGCTCGCAGCTGCTGCTGGTCGGCACCGGGGCGGAGGACCGGGCGCTGCGCACGCTCGCCGCTGAGCTGGGGATCGCGGACTCGGTGCGGTTCGCCGGGTTCGTCCCCGACGAGGAGCTGCCGTCGGCGTATGCGGCGTCGACGGTGTTCGTCAACCCCGGCACCGCGGAGCTGCAGAGCCTGGTGACGCTGGAGGCGATGGCGTGCGGCCGGCCGGTGCTGGGTGCGGACGCGGCCGCGCTGCCACACCTGGTGATCAACGACGAGACCGGGTTCCTGTTCGCGCCGGGCGACGCCCGCGCGCTCGCCGGTCACCTGGTCACGCTCCTGGAGGACCCGGACCTGGCGGCCGCGATGGGACGCCGGGCCCGCGCCGTGGCCGAGCAGCACGACGAGGAGCGCACCGTGGCCGCGTTCGAGCAGCTCTACGCGATCGGCGGGGACCGGGCCGCTCGCGCCCCGATGGCGCTGGCCGCCTGACATACGAGGGCGGGCCCCGGAAAGGGGGCCCGCCCGTCGTACCGTCGGATCAGAAGTTGCCCTGGGCGTTGCACTTCGCGTGCTGGTTGATGCAGTTGCGCACGCGCTCGGCCAGCGCTTCCGGCACCCACGCGTTGAAGAAGTCGCCGTGCATGGAGTACCCGGTGCCGGACGAGAGCTTGACGCCCTCGGTGTCGGTGTTCAGCGGGTACGGCAGCATGAACGAGATCGACGGGATCGCGACCGGGTACTTGCCGGAGCACTTTCCGGTGTTGTCGGCCGGGCCGACGTGCGACTTGTGGTCCGGGCTGTCCAGGTGCACGCCGTCCCAGCAGTCCGGGAAGGTCAGCTGGCGGATCAGCTCCGCGGTCGGCGCGCAGACCGGCCACTCGCCGTCTGCGGTGCGGCCGGTCTCGCCGCCGTTGCCGGCGCACCAGAACTGGTTGTTCTGGCCGGTGCTGGTCTGCTGCTTGGCGTCACCGGCGATCATGCGGAAGCCGGACGGGAACGGCACGGTCGCGGCGTAGTCCTTCAGGCGCGAGCCGTAGTAGACCGTGACCTCCTTCGGCATGACCGGCTTGTTGTCCTTGAGCAGCGTGGGCACCCAGTAGGCGGAGAAGTCCTGGGTGGACGGCTCGCACGTGGTGGCCTTGTTCGCGAACAGCGACTCCGCGGTCGAGGCCGCGCCGGTGCTCTTGTTGCCCCAGAACGTGTGGTCGTGCGACGCGCCGGCCATGCCGGGGAAGACGATCGGGTCGTCCGGCCTGGTGTGGCTGATCTTGCAGGAGGCGTGGAACTCCGGGACCATCCGCTCCTTGGGCGTCTTCGGCGTGATCGCGCGGAACGCGGCCAGCTCCTGCGCCCACTTCGCCTGGTCCATCACGACCCAGCCGGTGCCGGTCTGCGGCGTGGTGCCGGTCGGGGTGGGCGACGCGCTCACGGACGCGCTCGCCGACGGGGACGGGCCGGCGGAGGCCGACGCGGTCGCGGACGGCGTGGCGGACGCGGTCGTGCCGGGCGTGGCGGTGCCGCCGCCGTTGACCCGGGTGAACCGCAGCCAGTTGACGTTCACGAAGTCGCTGCGGCTCTTGCTGGCCATGGTGACGAAGACGGTCTGCTTGCCGCTGAGCGTGGTCGGGCTGTTCGCGGTGCCGGTCACCCAGTCCTGCCAGTTGCCGGTCCTGGTGATCGGGAACGCGGCCAGCAGCTCGCCGGTCTGGCTGCCCGCGCGCACCTCGACGCTGCCGCCGTCGGTGTTCGCCGAGGCCACGCGCGCCTCGACGGTCAGGCCGCCACCGGCCGTACCGAGGTCGACGTTGTCGTAGCGCATCCAGTCGCCGTTGCTGAGCCAGCCGACGTTGCGGCCGCCGCCGGCGTCGCTGGTGCCCTCCGTCTGCGCGCCGTGGTGGGCCGCGTAGGACTCGGCCTCGATCACGCCGGGGATCGGCGTCTGGTTGCTTCCCGCGTTCGCGCTGGCGACGAGCACGCCGCTGCCGACGACCGCGACGGCCACCGGAATCGCGAGCAGGAACCACCTTTTTTTACTGTTTTTTCCGGTCTTATCCGGCACAGCCGAGGGGTCGGTCTGCATGGTGGATGGCCTCCCGGGCCGTATAAGGTGTGGGCGTCGCGCGGCGCGGACCGGGGTCCCCGCGCGGATGTTCCGGTCGGAACTCTAGGACGCCAGAGAGCGCTCTCACAAGTCGGTGCGCTAGATGCGGGGAAACCACTCACGGCCCGGCCACCGCCCGTGCAGGGAAGGTGACCGAGCCGTGACATCAGTCCGCGCGGGCGGATCCGGGCTGTAACCGGTCCCACCCGCACGGGGTCCACACGCACCGCCCCCGCGGCACCCTCAAGGGCTCGTGGTCCAGGGCGGGAGGTCGCCGGCGGGTCGGCGACCTAGCGAGCGCGGCGCAGGATCGCGACCGCGCGGGGGGCCAACGGCGTGATGCTGCCGAGCAGCGCCTCGCCCTCGACGCCGGGCAGCTCGACCGGCACGTCGGTCCGGTTGATCAGGAACCAGAAGTCCTCGTTCCCACCGGTACGGATGGCCAGCTCCACCTGCCCGCGGGCCTCCTCCGGCAGCGGGCTGGTGATGCCCGCGGCGCGCAGCAGGTCGGCCAGCAGCGGCGTGAGCCCCTCCGGGCCGAGCCGGGTGGAGACGTAGGTCGCCGTGCCGTCCGCGCCGCCGCCGGGAGCGCCGTCCGACGCGCCGGCCGACACGGTGCGCCGGGTGATCGCGGCACGGCCGGCCTGCTCACCGGTCTTGTACCAGGCCAGCACCTCGACGTCGGACGACACCACGTCGATCCGGTCGGTCCAGAGCGTGCCCTCGGAGCCGTCGTCGAGCGTGACGCTGTCACCCTCGTACAGCGGGCCGAACTCCTCGATCCGGATGCCGAGCAGCTCGCGCAGCGCGCCCGGGTAGCCGCCCAGGTAGATGTGGTCGTTCTCGTCCACGATGCCGGAGAAGTACGTGGTGACCAGGTGACCGCCGCCGGCCACGTAGGCCTCCAGGCGCGCCGCGAGCGCGCCCGGGACCACGTGCAGGATCGGCGCCACGACCAGGTCGTAACCGGTCAGGTCGGCCGCGGCCGGGAGCACGTCGACAGGCACGCCGTTGGCGAGGAACGCGGTGTACCAGTTCAGCGCCTCGGCCCGGTAGCGCAGCTTCTCGGTCGGGTGCGAGTCCAGCTCGCTGGCCCACCACGAGTCCCAGTCGAAGAGGATGGCCGCGCGCGACGGCGCCTGATCCGTACCCGCGACGGGTTGAATGGTCCTGAGGTCCTTGCCCAGCTGGGCGACCGCGCGGAAGACCGCGCTGTCCGTGCCCGCGTGCGGCAGCATCGCCGAGTGGTACTTCTCCGCGCCGCCCCTGGACTGGCGCCACTGGAAGAAGCAGACCGCGTCCGCGCCGTGCGCCACGTGGATCAGCGAGTCCCGGCCCAGCTCGCCCGGCCGCTTGGCCAGGTTGATCGGCTGCCAGTTGACCGCGCTGGTGGAGTGCTCCATCAGGAACCACGGGCGGCCTGCCGCGATGTGGCCGGTCAGGTTCGCGGAGAAGGACAGCTCGTCCAGGCCCTGCGGACCCGGCCAGAAGTAGTGGTCGTTGGAGACGAAGTCCACTTCGGACGCCCAGTCGGCGTAGTCCATGCCCTTGGTCTCGCCCATCACCATGAAGTTCGTGGTGACCGGCACGTCCGGGGTGATCCTGCGGAGGATCTCCCGCTCGGCGACCAGGTATTCCTTGAGCGCGTCCGAGCTGAACCGCTTGAAGTCCAGCTGCTGCGTCGGGTTCGGGTAGCTGGCGGCCTGGCGCGGCGGCAGGATCTGGCCCCACGCGCTGTACCGCTGCGACCAGAACGCGGTGGCCCAGGCGTCGTTGAGCGCCTCGATCGTGCCGTACCGGGCCTTGAGCCACGTGCGGAACGCGCGCGCCGCGTCGTCGGAGAAGTCGTAGACGTTGTGGCAGCCCAGCTCGTTGCTGACGTGCCAGGCGGTCAGCGCCGGGTGGTTCGCGTAGCGCTTGGCCAGCTCGCGGACCAGCTTCAGCGCGTACTCGCGGAAGATCGGCGAGGTGGGCCGCCAGTGCTGGCGGGCACCCGGCCAGACCGTGTTACCGGCGTTGTCGACCGGCAGGATCTCCGGGTGCGACGTGGTCAGCCACGGCGGCGGGGACGCGGTCGCGGTGGCGAGGTCGACCGCGATGCCGTTGGCGTGCAGCAGGTCCATCGCGTCGTCCAGCCAGGCCCAGTCGTACGCCTCCGCGTGCGGCTGGATCCGGGCCCAGGAGAAGATCGCGATCGAGACGATGTTGACGCCGGCCTCGCGCATGGCGGCGACGTCGTCATCCCAGACCTCGCGCGGCCACTGGTCGGGGTTGTAGTCGGCGCCGAACGCCATCCGCGGCCCGGCCTCCGGAGAGGGCCAGCGAAGCCACCGGTGTTCCACGTGTGTTGCTCCCTTGTGGTGGGTGGTGTTCATGGCCGCGCCGGGCCCGTCGAGGACCCGGCGCGGGTGTCACGAGGGGACCTACTTGACGGTGAAGCCCTGCTCGTTGCCGTACTTGATGGACGCGTCCTGCCACGCCTTCAGGCCGTCGGCCAGCTTGGTGGGCGTGATGTACGCCTGGCCGGCCGTGTCCTTGAAGATGGAGTTCGCGTAGACCTGGAACGGCAGGTACTGCCAGCCCGGCACCACGTTGGCGGAGGACTGGGCGAACAGCTCGTTGATCTTCTGACCGCCGAAGTACTCGAACTCCTTGGCCTGGAACTCCGGCGAGTTCAGGTCGGCCGTGGTGGCCGGGAACGCGCCGTTGTCCAGGCGGGTCTTCACGCCCTCGCCGTTGGTCAGGTACTCCAGGAAGCCGTAGCCGAGCGCCTTGCGGGTCGAGGCCTCCATGACCGACATCGCGGAGCCGCCGTTCTCGGCGGTGGCGGTGCCGCCCGCCTCCCACTGCGGCATCGGGGCGACGCGCCACTTGCCGGCGCCGTTCGGCGCGCCGGAGACCAGGTTGCTCGGCATCCAGGCGCCGACGACCAGGGTGGCGAGCGTGCCGTTGCCCAGCGCCTGGAACCACTCGTCGGTCCAGCCGGAGATGTTCGACAGCAGCTTCTCGTCGATCATCTTCTGCCAGAGCGCGGCGTACTTCTGCGCGCCGGCGTCCGCGAAGTTGATCGTGACGTTGTTGCCCTCGACCGTGTACGGCTTGCCGCCGGCCTGCCAGATCATCGAGGTGGTGGTGCCGGCGTCGCCGGAGTCCGAGGCGATGTAGACCTTCGGGTCCGCGGCGCGCAGCTTCTTCGCGGCCTCGTAGTACTCGTCCCAGGTGGCCGGCACCGCGATGTTGTGCTTCTTGAAGACTTCCTCGTTGTAGTACAGCACCATCGGGCCGGAGTCGAGCGGCAGGCCGAAGACGCCGCCGTTGGGGGTGACGCCGTTCCACGGTCCGGGGGCGAACTTGTCCTTCAACGCCGGGGCGCCGAAGCCGGTCAGGTCCGCGACCTGCTTCTGCAGCGCGAACTGGGACAGCGCGTAGTACTCGATGTGCGCGAGGTCCGGGACGCCCTTGCCGGCCTGCAGCGCGTTCTGCAGCGCCACGTACTGGTCGGCGTTCGTACCCGCGTTGACGACTTCGATCTTGACCTTGGGGTACTTGGCCATGAACGCGTCGGCGGTCGGCTTGATCGTGGTGTCCCACGACCAGATCAGCAGCTCGCCGCCTTCCTCGAGCGCCTTGGTGACGTCGTCCGCCGAGACGGTCTCGCCACCGGTGCCGGAGTCGTCGCCGCCGCCACCGCAGGCCGCGAGCACGGAGGCCACACCGACCGCGCCGGCCAGGCGCAGGAGGTTGCGCCGAGAGGTGTACATCATGCTGGATGTTCCTTCCGATCTGGTGAAACGGTGCCCTTGCGTGGATTACTCTTTGACGCTTCCGGCGGCCAGGCCCGACTGCCAGTAGCGCTGGAGGAGAAGGAATGCGGCGATCAGCGGAATGATCATGAGGAGGGATCCGGTGATCACCAGGTGGAAGATGACCTCGCCGCCGTTCGTCGTCGCCTGTGCGTTCCAGGCGTTCAGGCCGAGCGTCAGCGGGTACCAGTCCGGGTCCTTCAGCATGATCAGCGGCAGGAAGTAGTTGTTCCAGGTCGCGACCGTGGTGAAGAGCAGGACCGTGACGATGCCGGGGGCCAGCAGCGGGATGCCGACCTGGAAGAACGTGCGGAACTCGCCCGATCCGTCCACTCGCGCCGCCTCCAGCAGCTCGGTGGGGATCGCGTCGTTCGCGAACGTCCACATCAGGTACAGGCCGAACGGCGAGATCAGTGACGGGATGATGATCGCCCAGGGGGTGTCCGTCAGGCCCATCTGGCTGAACATGAGGAACGTGGGGACCGCGAGCGCGGTGCCGGGCACCGCGACCGCGCCGATCACGACCGCGAAGACCGCGCCGCGGCCGGGGAAGTTGAACTTCGCCAGGCCGTAGCCGCCGAGGACGGCCAGGAACGTGGCACCGCCCGCGCCGACCACCACGTAGAGCAGCGTGTTCAGGAACCAACGGCCGAAGATCCCGTCGTTGTACGTCAGCGTGCTGACGATGTTGTCCCAGAGCAGGAACTCGCCGTCGGCGAACCACAGGCCGAACGAGTCGGTCAGGCCCTCACGGCTCTTGGTCGCGTTGATGACCAGCCAGATCAGCGGCACCACGCTGTAGAGCAGGATGATGCCGGTGGCCAGCGTCAGCGTGATGCTCTTGCGCGGCCTGGTGCTGTACTTCCGCACCTTCCCCGGCGCCTGCTTCTTCTGGGCAGGCGCGTCCTGGAGCGTCGTCATCGCTCAGCTCCCCTTCCGCATGCCGCGCAGCTGGATCACATAGGCGATGATCATGGTGACCAGGCCCATGATGATCGCGATGGTCGCCGAGTAGTTGTACTGCTGGCCGTTGAACGACAGCGAGTACGCGTAGTAGTTCGGCGTGAAGAACGTGGTGATCGCGTTCGGCGCCAGCTTCTGCAGGATCGACGGCTCGGTGAACAGCTGGAAGCTGCCGATGATCGAGAAGATCGTGGCGATGACGAGCGCGCCCCGGATGGCCGGCAGCTTGATCGAGCGGATGATCCGGAACTGGCCGGCACCGTCGATCTCCGCGGCCTCGTAGAGCGAGGCCGGAATGACCCGCAGTGCGGAGTAGAAGATCAGCATGTTGTAACCCACGAACTCCCAGGTCACGATGTTGCCGATGCTGGCCAGGATCCAGTCCGGACCCAACGGCGCCGGGATGTCGACCCCGAAGGCCTCGTTGATGTTGCCGACCAGGCCGAACTGGTTGCCGTACATGAAGCCCCACATGATCGCGGCGACCACGGCCGGCACCGCGTAGGGCAGGAAGATCGTGATGCGGAAGAAGCCCGCGCCGTGCAGCCGCCCACTGTCGATGGCGAGCGCGGCCAGCAGCGCGAGACCCAGCATGATCGGCACCTGGATCGCCAGGAAGAGCGCCACCCGGCCCAGACCGTCCCAGAAGTTCGGGTCGCTCAGCGCCTGCTGGTAGTTCTCCAGCCCGACGAACGAGGTGCCACCGATCAGCCGCGTCTTGAACAGGCTGATGTAGATCGAATATGCGATCGGAGCGAGGAAGACCAGCGCGAAGACGGCCATGAACGGCCCCACGAACTGCCATCCGGTCCACGATCGCCGCCGGCGCGGCTTCGGAAGCGCCGCTTGCGCCGTAGTCATCCCATGTACCCCCTAGCAACACTGCTATGTTTGCGCAAACATACAGCTCAAACGAGCTCGTTCAACCGGGGGTCAGGTGTTTCGATCCGATAACGAGCTTCACTGGAGCGCAATGTTTACGTAAACATCGTGCGGTGATAGTTTCACCACGTCTACGGCTCGTCAAGAGAAGGCGTGAGGGTTGTTCACCCCGGAGAATCCCGAGAGCACCGCGCCCCGGCGGCGCACGCGAGGTGTCTCGATGGCCGACGTGGCCCGGCTGGCGGGCGTCTCGGCCCAGACCGTCTCGCGCGTCTCCACCGGGCACCCCGGCGTGGTCGGCTCCACCCGCGCGCAGGTGCTCGCGGCCATGAAGGAGCTCGGCTACCGCCCGAACAGCGCGGCCCGGGCCCTGAAGCGCGGCGAGTTCCGCACCATCGGCGTCATCCTGTTCACGCTGGCCACCACCGGCAACAGCCGCACGGTCGAGGCGATCGCCAACCACGCGGCCCGCGAGGGGTACGCGATCACCATCATCCCGGTGGCCGCGCCCACCCAGGACGGCGTGCTCGGCGCGTTCACCCGGCTCGGCGAGCTGGCGGTCGACGGCGCGATCGTCATCATGGAGGTCCACCTGCTCGACACCACTCGGATCACGCTCCCGCCGGGCGTACAGGTCGTGGTGGTCGACTCCGACGCGGGCGACACCTACACGGTGGTCGACACCGACCAGGCCGACGGCGCCCGCGCGGCCGTGAAACACCTGCTCTCACTCGGGCACACCACGGTCCACCACGTGACCGGCCCGGCCGCGTCCTTCTCCAGCGAACGCCGGGCCGCGGCCTGGCGGTCCGTGCTGACCGAGGCGGGCGCGCCGGTACCGGCACCGCTGATCGGCGACTGGTCGGCGGACTCCGGCTACGCGGCCGGCCTGCGACTGGCGGACGACCCGTCCTGCACGGCGGTGTTCGCGTCCAACGACCAGATGGCGCTGGGCCTGCTGCGGGCGTTCCACGAGCGCGGGCGATCGGTGCCAGGCGAGATCAGCGTGGTCGGCTTCGACGACATCCCGGAATCCCGCAACTTCCTGCCGCCGCTGACGACGGTGCACCAGGACTTCGCGGAGATGGGACGGAGGTGCGTGCAGATGGTCCTGCGCCAGATCCGGCACGAGGGCACGACACCGGGCACCACGCTGGTGCCGACGCGGCTGGTCGAACGCTCCAGCACGGCTCCCCCACCGGCGCGGCCGACTTCATGAACCAAGGACAAGACAGACCAAGGGCAAAATAGACGAAGGGCAAGGTCATTTGCCCACTTCCGGCGTGGTCCGGCCCGTTTGCTCCCGCGGGCCAACCTCGCCGGTCGGCAAGACTCCGCTGCGCTCCGCTTGCCGGCCGGCTTCGGAGCCGGTTCTCCGCGGTGCCGGAGAAGACCACGCGATCACCATCGCACCACGAGACCTGCGGCGCGGCACAATCCGCGGCACGGCGCAAGACCCGCGGCGCGACGCAAGACCCCGCGCGGCGCAAGACCCGCAGCGCGGCGCAAGACCCCCGGCATAGCCCGAGACCCGCGACGCGGCACAAATCCGCGGCGCGGCGCGAGACCCCCAGCGCGGCGCGAAACCCCCGGCCCGGCGCGAGATGTCGGGCACTCCGTGCCCGAATTTTGTGATATCCAGGTCGTCAAGCTGGTAAATACTCGACATGCGCCATTGTCGGAAATCTATCGCGCCTTTCGGCGTGGGCGGCGCCTGATTCGTACCGCTTGAATCGGATTTCGGGGTTGAGTTGGGTCTGGCTTGACGAGACGGTGCGTTGCGAGGACGTGCTCTGAGCCGAAAAACGCGAAAAGAGAACACCGGGTCGAGGCGCCCGGCAGAAGACCAGCGTCACCAGCGTCACCAGGGCCGCGGGTCGCGGATTGGACCTCGACCCCGGATTCCCGGCGGCCATAGCGTCGGCGGCATGGAGATCCTGCGTTACACCGCGTTCAGCGACGACCCGAACGGCGGCAACCCGGCCGGTGTGGTCCTCGACGCCACCGGGGCGACCGAGCCCGAGATGCTGGCCGTGGCCGCGGAGATCGGCTACTCCGAGACCGCGTTCCTGATCCCCCGCCCGGACGGCGAGCACGACGTCCGCTACTTCAGCCCGCTCGCCGAGGTGCCGTTCTGCGGCCACGCCACGATCGCCACCGCGGTCGCGCACGCGGACCGGCACGGCCCCGGGCAGCTGCGCCTGCACACCCGCGCCGGGCTGGTCGCGGTCTCCACCACCGGCCGTACCGCGACGCTGGTCAGCGTCGCACCGCGTACCGCAGATCTCGAGGATCTGGACCCGCTGCTCGAAATCCTCGGCTGGTCCCGGGACGACCTCGACCCGGTGCTGCCGCCACGGGCCGCGTTCGCCGGGGCGTGGCACCCCGTGCTCGCCGCCCGCACCCGGGCCCGGCTGGCGAAGCTCGACTACGACCTGGACACGCTCGCCGCGCTGATGGCCGGCCGCGACTGGACCACGATCATGCTGGTCCACCGCGAGTCGGACACCGTCTTCCACGCCCGCAACCCGTTCCCGCCCGGCGGCATCGTCGAGGACCCGGCCACCGGCGCGGCCGCCGCGGCGTTCGGCGGCTACCTGCGCTCCCTCGGACCGGCCCCGGCAACCATCACGATCCACCAGGGGTACGACATGGGCCGCCCCAGCGTCCTGACCGTCGGCATCCCCACCAGCCCCTCCGCCGGTATCCCGGTCACCGGCAGCGCGGTCCCCCTCCCCGCCTGACGCCCGGTCAAACCCGACGCCCACCCGGCTTCGTCGTCAGGGCGCTGCCGCTCCGACAACCCGCTGCGTGACGGGGTGTAGCCCGCTCCGCGCCACCGGCGCACACCGGTGGCCCGCCGGAACTCAGGCGCACACCGGTGGCGCGCAGGGTTCAGGTCAGTGAGACCGCCGTCCAGGAGACCGGTGGCAGCGTGATGGTGAGCGTGCCGTCCGAGAGCTGCGCCGAGTCGTTGGTGCGCGGGCCGACCCGGTCCTGATCGGCCCGCGTGTTGACCGCGTGCATGTCGTCGTCCCAGATGCCCTGCGCGGTGACCGTGGCGATCGAGGAGCCGCGCAGGTCGGCCGTGACCGTCGTGGGCTCGGTGAGGTGCCGGTTCTGCAGGAAGAGGGAGACGCCGGTGCCGGACGACGTGGCCGCCGCGGACACCACCGGTACGTCGCCGTACTTGGCGGTCGGGACGGTGTCCGCGTCGACCAGGACCCGGAGCGCGTCGCCCTGGGCCAGGCGGGATGTCAGCGAGAACGGGAAGAACGTGGACTGACGCCAGGCCGGGCCGCCGGGCTCGGTCATGATCGGGCCGATCACGTTGACGAGCTGGGCCAGGCTGGCCGAGGTGACCCGGTCCGCGTGGTTGAGCAGGGAGATGAGCAGCCCGCCGAACGTGACCGCGTCGACGACGGAGTAGACGTCCTCCAGCAGGCGCGGCGCGACCGGCCAGTGGTCGATCGGCAGGTCGTCCTCGATCGCGTTCCAGCGGGAGGCGTACCACACGTTCCACTCGTCGAACGAGACGTCGATGCGCTTGTCGGTGCGCTTGACCGCGCGCACGTGGTCGGCCGTGGCCACGACCGCGTCGATGAACGCGTCCATGTCGGTGCCGGACGCGAGGAAGCTGGCGTAGTCACCGTCGACCGGTTCGTAGTAGGCGTGGCAGGAGATGTAGTCGACCTCGTCGTAGGTGTGCTCGAGAACGGTCCGCTCCCAGGAGCCGAACGTGGGCATGGTGCGGGCGGACGAGCCGCAGACCACCAGTTCGAGGCCCGGGTCGATCTGGCGCATCGCGTTCGCGGTCATCGCGGCGAGCCTGCCGTAGTCCTCGGCGTCGCGGCGGCCGAGCTGCCAGGGACCGTCCATCTCGTTGCCGAGGCACCACATCCGCACGTCGAACGGTTCCGTCCGGCCGTTGGCCGCGCGCAGTGCGGTGCGTGCCGTACCCGTGCGGATGTTCGTGTATTCCAGCAGTTCGATGGCGGAGGCGACGCCGCGGGTGCCGAGGTTGACCGCGAGCACGAGTTCGGAACCGACCAGGTCGAGCCAGGTCTGGAACTCGTGCAGGCCGACCTGGTTCGTCTCGGTGGAGTGCCAGGCGAGGTCGAGGCGGCGAGGGCGGTCCGCGGCCGGGCCGACGCCGTCCTCCCAGTTGTAGCCGGAGACGAAGTTGCCGCCGGGGTAGCGGATCGCGGAGACGCCCAGCTCCTTGACCAGCTCGACCACGTCGCGGCGGAACCCGTCCGGGCCGGCGCTCGGGTGGCCCGGCTCGTGGATGCCGTCGTAGATGTGCCGGCCGAGGTGTTCGACGAAGCCGCCGAACAGCCGACGCCGGACGGCACCGATCGTGAACGCCGGGTCGAGGGTGAGCCGCGCGCGGGCCATGGGCTGTGCTCCTCAAAGCTGAGAACAGAAACGATCTTGAGCTTATCGGCGGCACACCGGCTCACACCCGAACCACCGCACACCGACGGGCTCTCCCGGCACTGGGACAAGGGCGGAAAGATCATGAGCAGCCGCGGGGGTACGGCGGAGCTGCGCAACCGCTCCCAGGCGCGCGACGCGTGCGTGGCCCGGGGAGCGGCGCGCTGCTGATCAGTTGACGGTCAGGCTCGACTTCGCCAGCTCGTACGCCGGGAGCATGGCCGCGTGCTCTTCGTCGTCGAACGAGTCCAGCGCGACCACGACGACGCCCTTCGGGGTGTCCACCGCGAACGCGGCCTCCTGCTCGACCGTACCGTCGAGCGCGCTCTTCGACGTGTAGGTGATCTCCGCCGCCGGCACGCCACCGATCTGCAGTTCGGTGAACGCCGGCGCCTGCGCGTCCGCACCGGCGAAGGAGGTCAGCGTGGCCCGCAGGTCGCCGTGCTCGCCGGTGTAGACGCGGATGAAGCCGATGTTTCCGGCCGGCTTGGCGTCGATCTCGCAGGCCGGGACCATGCCGCCCTTGCCGAGCGCCGCGGCAGTCTCCGCGTCCAGGCCGGAGAGGTCGACCGCCTTCGGCGTCCAGGACGCCGCGATACCGAACGACACGGGCAGCGCGCACCCGCTGTCCGCGGCACCGACCCGGGCGGCCTCGGCCACGCCGGGCACCGCGGCCGATGATGCGGAGGAGGAACCGGAGGGGGCGGGGCCCGCCTCCTCGGGGCCGGCGGCGCAGGCGGCCACGGCCGGGACGAGGGCGAGGAGAACGGCGGCGAGCCGCAGACTGCTACGAGGGGTCACGAGTCGGGAAGTGTAGATCGAGGCGGCACCGTGAGGTCGAGGCGGGTGTCGGCGGCCGGCACGACGTAGACCGGGCCGTTCCCGGGGCGCCACGAGTCCGGCAGCAGAAGGAGCAGGTCGTTGCGCTGGGCGAGCAGCCGCAGGTTCCAGTAGCGGATCCGGTAGCGCCCGGCCTGCTCCCCCAGGTCCTGCGACGCGACGCCGTCCCCCGCGATCGCGAGCCGCTCCGGCGCGTAGAGCACCACCTGCGGGCGCGCGTCCAGGTTCGCCGCGAGGTAGCGGGCGTAGTCGCGGCCGATCCGCTGCGCGTACAGGCCGGTGGCCCAGAGCAGCCCGGCGACCGCGAGCACGGTCAGGGCCAGGCTGCGCAGCTGGGCCGGGATGGCGGCCTCCTCGGGCTGGTCCGGGCGGTCGCGCAGCACGTGCCCGTAGGCGAGCAGCGCGACCGACGCGGCCAGGATCAGCGGCAGGCCGATGCCGAGCGGCTGGCCGATGTCGCCGCGGTCCAGCAGGCCGGCCGCGACGAGCAGACCACCCCCGATCCCGGCGGTACGGCAGCCCCGGGCGACCCGCCGGACCCAGCGGACTCGCCGGGCCGTGGCGGTGCCGCGCAGCACCGGGACCACGATCCGGCGGTGCAGCGTGAGCGCGGGCAGCACGGCCAGCCCCGCGAAGATCAGCGGCTGGAACGCGGCGTTCACGCTGTGGATCAGGTAGTCGGCGACGGAGAAGCCGAGCGCGGACGCGTCCACGCCGAAGTAGTCGAACGTGGCCCGCAGCCGGATCGTGCCGAAGTAGTAGAGGATCGCGCTGATCAGCGCCGTCTGGGTGGCGACGGTGCCGGCCACCCGCCACATCGCGCCGCCCCAGACCAGGCCGGCCCGCACGCTCTCCCCCGCCGGATCCGGCCCGGCACTCGCCCCGGCCGGCGTGGCACTCGCCGGGACCGGCGCGGCAGTGGGCTCGGAGACCGGCCCGGCGGGCCGGGAGGGCTGGGCCGGCAGGACGGGATCAGGCATCCAGGGCAGCCTCCACCGGAGTGCCGGACGGCGTGGGCTCCGGCTCGGCCGGCACCGCCTGCTCGTACCGCGTGATCGGCTCCTCGGCGACCGGCGGTGCGGCCGGCGCGCCGGGATCCGTGGCGTGCTCCAGCACGACCGGCGGGGTGTCGGCCGGCGCGGTGGTCTCCGGCAGCCACGGGACGGGCACGCCCCAGGCGGAGAACGGTGCCTCCGGCATCAGCTCCGGCGACACCGGCTCGTCGGTCGTGGCCGGCACGGTCCCGCCGGTCACCTGCCGGTCCGCCGGGGGCGCGGCCGCTGGGGAATCGCGGTTCACCCGGGTGTCGCGCGGCGCCGCGGGCGGGTGGCCGGGCGCGTGATCGGGCGGATGGGCGCGGCCGGAGGCGGTGGACGTGGTGTAGCCGTGCGGGGAGCACATGGACGGCAGCGGGTCGCCGGAGAGCGGCGTGCAGTGCGAGCGCGCCGGAAGCTCGGCCTCGCTCCTGTCGGCCGGGCCGGTCGAGGCGCAGCCCGCGCAGGCCCAGAGGCCCATACTGATCATGAAGAGCACGCCCGCTCGTACGGCTGGGCGGCGAGAGTTCACCACGGGTCGAGTGTGCGGCACTCTGCGGAGTTTTGGCAGGTCAGGCGCCCGTAAAACCGGGACAATCGCCCCCTCGGGTGACGCGCGGCCGGTCACCCGCCTCCTCGGCATCGGCGGTCCGCGCCGTTAGGCTCGGCGCGTGCGACTCCCGGCGCTTCTCCTGAGCGCACTCCTGCTCACCGGGTGTGCCGCGCCGCGGGCACCCGGCCCGACCGTCGCGCAGGTGGTCGCGGAGTTCCACAGCACGGCCGGGCTGCTGCGCGACGGGTCGTACCGGGCGACGTTCGACGTGCGGCTGCCGGAGCGGAC
Organism: Catenuloplanes nepalensis; assembly: GCF_030811575.1. Taxonomy (GTDB): domain Bacteria; phylum Actinomycetota; class Actinomycetes; order Mycobacteriales; family Micromonosporaceae; genus Catenuloplanes; species Catenuloplanes nepalensis. Next base: position 3,858,602 of record NZ_JAUSRA010000001.1, read on the forward strand.
CGTGCGCTGGACCGGCGTGATGCGCACGCTCGGCGGCGTCGACGCGATCTGGTCGGTGGACGGCACCGCCAGCGACGAGGGCCGGATCATCGACGCGGTCAGCGTGGTCGACGCGGGCGGCGTCCGCTACCTCGACTCGATGACCGAGACCTTCCGCGGGTTCGAATGGGTGGCGCTGCACGGCGACGACCGCAACACCTACTACTGGCGGTCGGGCGCGGCCGTACCCCTGCCGGAGGTCGATCCCTTCGTCTGGCTGGACGTGACCGGCGCACGGACGGCGGTCGTCGCGCGGACCATGGACGGCGGTGTCCGGTACCGGCTGGCCGGCTGGACGCCCGGCCCGGACCTGACCGCGGCGCTGCGGCGGGCCGAACTGGTCGCCGACTCGCCGCACACCGCGTTCGACCTGACGCTGACCGCGGCCGGCCGGCCCGCACGGCTCGACGTGCGGATGCCCGGCCTGACCGCCCAGCTGGTCGTGACCGGCACCCGGGTCCGCGAACGGATCAAGGTGCCGGAGGAAGGCCAGTTCGTGTCGCTGCCCGGCCTCCTGTGACCTGGACGCCCCCGGGTCGTTCGGACGGCCTCGGGGACGCCCGGATCACCGCGGCTTCGGTCAGCAGGACAGCAGATATTCGCGGGTGCGGGCGGCGATGTCGGCCGGGTCCTCGACGCCGGGCGGCGGCTCGTGCGCGACCACCACGAACGCGTCCCGGCCACGCTCGCGCAGTGCGGTCATCACCGGGGGCAGGTCGGGCAGGCCGTACGGGGGCTCGCAGGCCGCGCCGAGCGTGACCGCCTGGCCGTAGGAGAGGGACTCCCGCCGTGCCCGGATGGCCACCCGGGCGTCGACCTGCTTGACGTGCACGCAGCCGATCCGGTCCGGGTGCTCGGCGATCAGCCCGGCCGGGTCGCCGCCGGCGTAGGCGTGGTGGCCGGTGTCCAGGCAGAGCGACACGTACGCCGGATCCGTCTCGGCCAGGAACCGGCCGATCTGCGCGCCGGTCTCCACATGGGAGTCCGCGTGCGGCTGGAAGCACAGCGTCAGCCCGTACTCCCCCAGCACGTGTTTGCCGAGCTCGCTGGCGGTGCGGACCAGCACCCGCCAGCCGTCGTCGTCCAGTTTGTCCGGCTCGGCCCAGGCGCCGGTGAACTCGTCCCGGTAGCCGGGGACCGGCACGAACACCAGGTGGTACGCGCCGGTCGCGGCGGCCAGCTCGGCCACGCGCCGGGTGCGGGCCAGGATCTCGCCGAAATCGTCCGGCCGGTAGAGACCGCCGCAGCCGTGCACCGTGCCGGCGCAGACCCGCAGGCTACGGCGGGCCAGCTCGTCGTTGAGACGGGCCGGGTCGGTGGGCAGATAGCCGTACGGGCCCAGCTCCAGCCAGCCGTAGCCGGCGCCGGCCAGTTCGTCGAGGAAACGGCGCCACGGCGGGCGCGGTCCCGCCCCGGCCCACCGCACTCCCCACGAACCTGGACAGTTCCCCAGAATCAGGTTGACCACGTCGCACCTCCCGACGGTCCCGTGCCGCTTCGCACGGAGCCACCTCGATGCAATCGGGCTAGACACGCTACGTCAAGAGTTCGTTACGTTATGCGCACAAGCGCATGAAAACGCTGGGCGGCTCAGAGGTGGTTCTGCTGCATCGCCTGGGCGGTGAGCTGCATCGCCAGCCGGGCCGCGACCGCGCGGGCCTCGATGTGCAGGCGTGCCACGTTCAGGCCGTCGTCGCCGAGCACGGCCAGCAGCGCCAGGTCCCCGATCGCGTAGACCGCGAAGTACCCGCCCTGGCTGCGGACCGTGCACTCGCTGAAGTTGCCCTGGTTGAGCGCGGCGCCGCAGGTGCGGCCGATGCCGTACGCGGCGGCGGCCAGCGCGGCCAGGTCGTGCGGCTCCGCCTGGGTCAGCAGGTCGTGCAGCACCAGCAGCCCGTCCACGCCGGAGATGATGCTCCCCTTCACGCCGGTCACCTGCGTGCGCAGCGAGGCGAGCTCCGATCGAGCGGCGTGGTACGGGTCGTGCGGTGCGGTCATGGTCGTCACGGTCTCTCTCCGGGCGGCAGGTGGGCGTCGAACGGGGGATCTACGCGCTCTACAGATTCCGCAGCGCTGACATGATCCGGTCCAGGGTCGGCGAGTCGTTGAAGAACGGCTGATTCAGCAGGCTGAACAGCGACGGCGCCTCACCCTCCAGGGTCTCGGCCAGCAGCTCCGGGCCCGGGTCGGGCTCCGGCACCGGCGCCTCCCGGGCGGTGCGGCGCGGCAGCAGCTCCACCGCGTCATCGGGGCCGACCGTGTCGGCGAACTCGAGGGTATCCCCGGGCGGCGGGCCCGTGGGGGCGGACGTGGGCATCGTCTCCCCTGGCCAGGGCGCCTCCGGCGGGACCTCCGCGGGCTGCGGATAGGGCGGCGGCCCGCTGACCGGGAAGTCCACGCCCGGCGGCACATAACCGGGCCAGGCCGCGTCCGGTTCCTGGTAGCCGGCGGCGTAGCCAGCCTCCAGCACGGCGCGCGCGGCCGCGTCCTCGGCGGCGTAGGCGGCAGCCTCCTGGGTGGCCTCGACCGCGGCGTCCTCCGCGGCCTGAGCCTCGAGGAACGCGCCGGGGCGGCGCCGTTGGCCGTAGGGAGACGATTCCGGGTCCGGGCGTGGCCGCAGCGGCTCGAAGCCGGGCGGCGCGGGCGGGAACGGGTCCGTCCCGAACGGATCAACACCGAGATCCGGCGGGTACGCGAAGTCCGGCGCCTCCGCCGGGGGCAGCAGCGGGACGTCGGCGGGCGGTGGCGGCGCGAAGTCCGGGAAGACGTGCGCGGGCGGTGCCGGCGGCGGCTCCAGCTCGGCGTCCGCCATCGGCACCACCGTCGCGACGCCGATGGCCTGACCGCGCTCGACGACGTCCTCGAACGGCTCGCCGGCCACGATCTCAGCCGACGGGCCCGGCTCGAAGGCCAGATCGATCGGCTCAGCGTCGATGACCTGCGGCGCCACCTCGGCGTCGACCGGTGCCGGGACCGGCGCAGGTGGCGTGGCCGGGGGCATGGGAAGGCCGGCCGGGCCGACGGTGGAGCCGATCGCGTAGGGGCCGTCGCGGTAGACCGCGGCGGCGCGGCGGAACTCGTGACGGGCCATCGCCAGGTTCGCGGCGGAGCGCTGCAGCGTGAGGTGCACGATCTCCGCGCCCCGGCCGGGCCGCTCGATCAGGCGCAGCACGTGGAAGTAGTCGCCGCTGGTCAGCAGCAGGTCGTCGACGTCGCCGCCGGCGGTCAGCCGGAGCAGTTCGCGCGCCGCCTGCACCATCACGACCGCGACCGTCGCCGCGCCCTCGATCGGCTCGTCCGGCCCGCCGGGCGTGGACGACCAGGCCGGCGCGCTCGCGCCCTCCGCGACGAGCGTGACGCGACGGGCTCCGGGAATGTGCAGCGCGTCGGCGAGCGCGCGTATCGGGTGGTCGCCCGCCCCGCCCACGTCCGCCGGGTCCATCATCGCCATCGCCGTCCCGCGTCCGTGAAACAGATTGTCATCGCCGTGACCGGCACGTCGTTCCCCCGCATTGCGACCCGGTGCACAGCCGAGTACCGGGGCCCGCGTACCGTCGCGAACCCCGGGTGTGAGAAGTGAGTCCCCGCACCGGCCGGCCCGCGGGCCGGCCGGAACCGGGTCAGACGGCGGCGAAGCCGGTTTCGACCTGCTTCATCACCATGCGGGCCTGCGCGAAGAGCATGCCGATGTTGACCTGACGGCGGCAGACGATGACCGCGACCAGGTCCTGGTTCGACGCGCTGCGCATGAACAGGTGAACGAGGTTGTCGCTGTTGATCAGGATTTCCTGGAAGTAGTGACGGTCGTCGCCGAGCGTGCCGCGCTGCTGCTTCCAGATGTCCTCGATCATCGTGACGTTGCGGCCCTGGAAGAGGTCGAACGTCGCGGCCGCGAGGAGGTCGAGGACCTCCGTCGGGTGGTCGTCGAGCGTGTCCGCCACCAGTAGCATGCCGGTCGACATGTCGACCCAGCCCGAGGCGATGCACTCGGGTACCTGGTTCCGGAAGTCCCGGACCGTGTCGGTGACGATCTGGGACAGGCTTCGTTCTGCCACTGCTTTCCTTTTCTCCGCACCACGGTGTGCCACCGCGGCGTCACCCCCGCGATCTACCGATCACGGCCTGGCCGTCGGGCACGGCTCAGACCTCGAGCTCGGCCTCGATGCGCTTGAGCTGGTGGCGGGCCATGCCGAGGTTGGCACGGCTCTTGCTGAGCGCCAGGTACATGAACAGCGCCTCGCCCTGACGGCGCGGCTGGAGCAGACGGATCAGGTGGTACTGGGTGTCCAGGGTGATCAGGATGTCCTCGATGCCGTCCGGCAGGCCCAGCATCTCCAGGGTGCGCAGCTTGGCGCGGACCACGTCGGTGTTGCCGGCGGCCGCGATCGTCACGTCCATGCCAGGTCCGCCACCCATCACGCCGAGCGTCAGCCCGCTGGTGTAGTCGACGAGCGCGACAGCGATGGCTCCGTCGATCGACATCGCATCCTTCAGCGCGGTATCGATGTTCGCCACTTTTCCTCCGGTAGTTGCGACGGTCCGACTCGCCGACCGGCGAATACGGATGGTGGTTGGATCATCAGCGACCAGTGAAGCTTTGCATGGATCCAGTCTGAATCGAAAACGCGATTCAAGTTATGCCTGACCAGGCAAGGCGAAGATCGCCCGAATGACCCGGAGCAGAGCGGAACGGGTGGTTGCGCATCGGACTCCGAGTTGGTAGCGACTACGAAGAGTGGCCTCCCTTGACACTCATAGCCAGCACCCACCTCAACGTTGATTTAACACCACGAACCGGCCGACTGAGCGGTCGATCAGACAGATCGGAAAGCTCGCCGGGCTGCGGAAACGGTCAGGCAGCAATAAGTGCGACAGACTCCCGGGAATCGTCGAAAGGGGAGGGTCAGCGCGAAAGGCCGTAGACCTCCAGTGCGTTCCCGGCCAGCACCGCGTCGCGGTCCTCGGTGGCGAGGAAATCGCGGACCGTGCCGTACCAGTGCCGGTAGTCGGAGGCGAGCGTCAGCACCGGCCAGTCGCTGCCGAACAGACAGCGGGACGGGCCGAAAAGCTCCAGCGCGGCGTCGAGATAGGGGCGCAGGTCGTGGGGCGCCCAGGTGTCGTGCACGGCCTCGGTGACCAGGCCGGAGAGCTTGCAGTGCACGTGCGGGAGCGCGGCCAGGCCGGCCAGCGCGTCCCGCCAGGCGTCGCGGCCCTCGCCGGTGGCGACCGGCGGCTTGCCGAGGTGGTCGAGCACGATGGTGGTGCCCGGGCACTCCCGGGCCAGCGTGACGAGTTCGGGGAGCTGGTGGTGCCGAACGCACGCGTCGAAGGTCAGGCCGGCGGCGCCGAGCGCGCGCACGCCGTACCGAAAATGCTCGGTCACGGCGAAGCCGGGCGGTTCGTCCTGGATGTTCCGGCGGACGCCGACGACGAACGGGTCGGCCGCGAACTCCTCGATCAGGCCGGCCGCGGCCGGGCCGGTCTCCAGCGGGGCATAGGCGACCATGCCCCGAATCCGCGGGTACGCGTTCGCGGCCGCGCGCATCCACTCCACCTCGGCCCGGGCCTGGTGCGGCGCGCAGTCGGCCTGGACCATCACCAGGTCGGGCAGCTCACCGAGCTCGGCGGCGAGGTCGGCCGGCCGGTACGGCCGATCCAGCGGAGTGCCGTCCAGCCATGCGTAGTGCAGCGTCTCCGGATTCCAGAAGTGCACGTGCGCATCGACCACCATGCCTGGATTCTGAACCAGAACCCGGACGCCGGGAAGGCTCACGCCACCTTTCGCACGCCGTCCAGCGCCATCGCCAGCACGCGCTCGCGCTGGGCGTCGTCGACGTAGGCGCCGGCCGTGATGCCGCTGACCATGCGCAGCACGTCGTCGAACGTCACGTCCGCGCGCGCCGCGCCGGTGTCCTGGGCGCGGGTGAACAGCGGGCCGCCGGCCGCGTACATGTCCGCGCGGCAGGTGCGGAACATCGACGACTCCGCGTTCAGCGCCTCCTTGATCGCGCGCTTGGTCGCGGCATACTCGACGAACCGGCGCAGGAACGTCTCCAGCGCGTCCCACGGCGACAGCCCGCCGACCTGGTCGGCGACGTCACAGAGCCGCTCCACCTCGCCGACGTCGACGGCGTCGAACAGGTCCTGGCGGGCCGGGAAGTTGCGGTAGAGCGTGCCGATGCCGACCCCGGCCCGGCGCGCGACCTCCTCCAGCGACGCCTCGGTCCCCTTCTCCGCGAAGACCTCGCGCGCCGCGGCCAGCAGCGCGTCGCACACCAGCGCGTTCTGGTTGATGACCGCGCTCGCGGCCACCGCGGTCGCGCTGTCCCTGCTGGTCCCGGTGGTGCGCCCGCAGCACACCACCCCCGTCACGACCGGCACGCCGGAGCCCGCGCTCGCCGACGCGTGACCCGGAGTGCGACCCATGAACAGGGCGTCTCTCATGTCGCTGGAACGACATGAAAGACGCCCTACTCAATCGTGAGGCCACGCCGCGAGCCGCCTGCGGCGTGATCAAAGACGGACCCGGGGTCAGACGCGGCGGGCCAGGGACATGTACTTGACCTTGTCGCGGTCCATCTCGAAGATCAGCTGCCAGTCGCGGCCGGCCGGCATCTTGTAGTTGCCGTCGCCGCCCTTGGCCAGGCCGAGGTTCTCGTAGGCCGCCTCCAGGTCGGCGCGGGACGAGCCGCGCTTGATGCCCTCGGCCGTGACCGCGTCCTTCGGGGCGGCGATGTTGTCTAGGTAGCCGCCGCGGAACGACGCGCCGCCCGCCTCCAGGTAGGCGTGCATGCGTTCCAGCGTGCGCTTGGTGGAGTCCGCGTAGAGCTGAGCCACGTTGCCCGCGTCCTTCGCGGACGCGGTGGACGGGTCGTCCGCCTTCGCGACCTTGGCCTCCAGCTCCACGTCCGCGGCCATCCGGCTCGGGTCCGGCTTCGGGCCGCCGACGAACGAGTACACGTTCCGGTGCAGCACCGTGGAGATCGGCGCGGCCTCGAGGTCGCCGGTGAGCAGGGCGTCCTCCTCCTTCATGCCGACGGTTATCCGGCCGAAGCCGTCCGGGCCGAACGGCAGCGGATCACCGTCGAACACCGGCGCCGCGACCGGTGCACCGGACGCACCCGAGGCGGCCGTCGCGGGCTCGCCGACCGGCGTGCAACCAGCGGCCAGCAGTCCTGCCGCCGCGAAGCTGAGCGCACCCGCCGTTACACGGCGCCGCCAGCTGACAAGGGTGTCCCCGTTGAACATGCTGCGCAGCGTAAGGTCGCCCCGCAATTGGTCCACAGCGGACCCTGGCAGGTAAACGCGCAGGTCAGAGGCGGTTGTACCGGCCTGGTACCGTCCCGGTCTTCACGAACTCGTCACCCGATCGTGATCTTGTATCGAAACTACTCTCAGGTACGGGACCTATCGCGCGCTGCGCGTGCCCGCGATCCCACGCAGAGTCACGACACTTCATGAGCCCGAGTCGCGACGTGCCACCCGGGAGGCGGGTCGTAGCGCGACAACAGGTCCCAGTCCCACCAGCTGCCCGGCGGCAGGGCGATCACGGGGCGTGCCATGACACGGGATCCTGTGCATGAGCACTTGCGCGGGGGTGGGGACGGTCGCCGGACGTACCATGGGATGGTTTTAAATTGATCTTCGGGCCGTGATCGGATGGGCCGATGATCGGTGATCGCGTGATGACGGAGGATTACCACACGGGCGGTGAGCCGTTCCGGATCGTGGCGGATCCGCCGGTGCGGATCGACGGCGGGACCGTGGCGGAGCGGCGCGTCCTCGCGATGAACGACCCGGCGGTGGACCGGCTGCGGCAGGTGCTGTGCCACGAACCGCGCGGACATGCGGACATGTACGGCGGTTTCATCGTGCCGCCGGACGATCCGGGCGCGCGGCTGGGCGTGCTGTTCTGGCACAAGGACGGGTTCTCGACCGCGTGCGGGCACGGCACGATCGCGCTGGGTGCGTGGGCGGTGCGGACCGGGCGGGTCGAGGCCCCGGCGGACGGCGCTACCGACGTGGTGATCGACGTGCCGTCAGGGCGGGTGACCGCGCGCGTGCACACGGCGTCCGGCAGGGTCACCGCGGTCGACTTCGTCAGCGTGCCGTCGTTCGTGGTGGCGCCGGCGGTCACGGTGATCACGTCGCGCGGGCCGGTCGAGGCGACGGTGAGTTACGGCGGGGCGCTGTATGCGCAGCTCCCGGCCGCTTCGGTCGGGCAGGGGGTGCGGCCGGAGGACCTGACCGCGCTGATCGCAATCGGGCGGGAGATCAAGGCCGGGCTGACAGATCATCCGGCGGCACGCCACCCCTCGGACGCGCGGCTGAGCGGGATCTACGGCGTGATCTTCCACGAGGAGGTCGCCGGGCCGCGGCATCAGCGCAACGTGACGATCTTCGCGGACGGTGAGGTCGATCGGTCGCCGTGCGGGTCCGGGACCGCGGCGCGGGTGGCGACGCTGGCCGCGTCCGGACTGCTCGCGCCGGGCGAGGAGCTGCTGCACGAGTCGATCGTGGGATCACGGTTCACCGCGCGCTACACCACGCAGGGTGACGCGGTGCTGCCGGTGATCACCGGCATCGCCTATCCGACGGGTACGCACGAGTTCGTGATCGATCCGGACGACCCGATGACGCCCGGGTTCGTGCTGCGATGATTCCCTACATCTCCGCATCCGACGTGGTCCGCCTGCTCGGCCCGGCCGGCGCGGTGGCCGCGGTGAGCTCGGCACTGCGGGACGGACTCGACCCGGCCGCCGGCGTGGCCCGCTCGTCCGTGCCGCTGGCTCACGGCGACCTGCTGCTGATGCCGGCCGAGTCGCCCCTGCCCCTCCCGGCCACGCCGTCCTGATCACCGCAGCACCCCCGCCACACGGGTACGACAGTCTCAGTAGCGGAAGTGCGAGACCAGGTTCTCCAGGCGGCGGGCCATGGTGCCGAGGTCGGTGACCGCGCCCTGCGACTGGTCCACGCCGGACGTGGTCACCTCGGTCGCGGTGGCCAGGCCGGAGATGTTGGCGGCGATGCCGGCCGCGCCCTCGGCGGCCGCCGCGATGCTGCGGTTCATTTCCGTGGTGGTCGCGGTCTGCTCCTCGACCGCGCCCGCGATCGTGGTCTGGAACGCGCTGATCTGCGCGATCACGTGGCTGATCTCCTCGATCGCGGCGACCGCGCCGGACGTGTCGCTCTGGATCGCCTCGACCTGGCGGGCGATGTCCTCGGTGGCGCGCGCGGTCTCCTGCGCGAGTTCCTTGACCTCGCCGGCGACCACGGCGAAGCCCTTGCCGGACTCGCCGGCCCGGGCGGCCTCGATCGTGGCGTTCAGCGCGAGCAGGTTCGTCTGGCTGGCGATCGCGGTGATCACCTTGATCACGTTGGCGATCTGCTCGGACGACTCGCCCAGCTTGCCGACCTGGGCGGTGGTGGTCTCCGCGACCTGCACGGCCTGGCCGGCGAAGCGGGCGGCCTCGGTGGCGTTGTGCGCGATCTCGCGGATCGCGGTGCCCATCTCCTGGGTGCCGTTCGCGACCGCGTCGACGTTGCTGGACACTCGCGCGGCCGCCTCGGCGACGCCGTGTGCCTGGTCGGAGGCGTCGGACGCGGACTGGGACATGGTGCTCGACGTGGTGGAGATCCGGTCGGCGGACGCGGCGACCGAGTGCGCGGCCTCGGTGACGGCCGCGACCACGGTCCGGATGTCCTTCTGCGCCTCCTCGAGGGCCTGCGCCATCTGGCCGACCTCGTCGCGGGAGCGCACGTTCGCGGCCACGGTCAGGTCCCCGGCGGCCATCGCGGCGAGCGCGGCGCGGACCCGGGACAGCGGCGGGACCACGGACTGCACGACCAGGTACGCGAACGCGGCGAGCACCACGGCCGCGACGACCACGGTGACCCACATGATGATCAGTGCGCGGTTGCTGGCGGCGGCGCGGGCCGCGTCCTCGCGCTCGACGGTGGCCGAGAACAGCGCGCGCTCGTTGTCCATCACGGCGCTGGTCAGGTAGTTGTCGACGTCGTTCTGCTCCCAGGAGAGCCGGGCCTGCGACTGCTCCGCGACCGCGCTGGCCACGAACCGCGTGATCACCTGGATGTAGTCCGCGTACACCGTCCTGATCCGCTCGACCGCGGATTCCAGGCCGGGCGACAGCGCGATCGCGTCGAGCTGGGTCAGGAGGTCCTCGGCCTCGGCGACGCTCGCGGCGAGCAGGTCGGTCTGCTCGGCCGGGGTGGCGCGGATGACCGACTGGAGGCCGTTGACCTTCATCTCGCTGGCCAGCTGGTCGAGGCGCAGCACCAGCGCGCTGGCCTCGTTGACGTGCTTCAGCCGGTCACTGGCCTCGCCGGCCTGACGATTGCTGATGATCGTCACGGTCATGCAGGTGGCGAGCGCGACCAGCGACGCGGCGACGAGCAGCGCGAGCTTGGTACGCACGGAGAGGTTCAGGAATCCGCTCACCTCAGACTCCGATCTCGGCGGCGGTGTAGTAGCCGCCGTCGACCAGGACCCGCTGGTAGTTGTCCTTGGTCACGGTCACCGGCTGGAGCAGGAACGTGCGCACGTCCTTGACGCCGTTGTTGTACTGCTTGACGTCGTTGACCATCGGCTCACCGCCGGTGACCAGCGCGTTCACCATCTGCACCGCCACCTTCGCCAGCTCGCGGGTGTCCTTGTAGACGGTCTGCCCCTGCTGGCCGGCCGCGATCAGCTTGACCGACTCGAGCTCCGCGTCCTGCCCGGTCAGCACGGGCAGCGCGGTCGGTGCGTACCCGCCCTCGGTCAGCGCCTCGATGATGCCGCGCGTGATCCCGTCGTACGGCGAGAGCACCGCGTCGACGCGCTCGTCCGCGTAGACGCTGCCCAACAGCCGGGTCATCCGTTCCTTCGCGACCTTGCCGTCCCACCGCTGGGTGGCCACGGTCGCGAACGCGGTCTCACCGCTCGGCACGGTCAGGATGCCGTCGTTGATGTACGGCTGCAGCACGCTCATCGCACCGTTGAAGAAGAACGTGGCGTTGTTGTCGTCCGACGACCCCGCGAACAGCTCAAGATTGTAGGGTCCGCCGCCGCGGGACAGCCGCAACGCCTGCACGATGTAGCCGGCCTGCTGCACGCCGACCTTGAAGTTGTCGAACGTGGCGTAGTAGTCGATGTCGTTCGTGCCGCGGATCAGCCGGTCGTAGGAGATCACCGGCACCTTCGCGGCCGCGGCCGCGCCGAGCACGTCCTTGAGCTTCGTGCCGTCGATCGCGCCGATCACCAGCGCCTTCGCGCCGTCGTCGATCATCTGCTGGATCTGGGACACCTGAAGCGCCGTGTCGTCGTCCGCGTACTGCAGCGACGTGTCGTATCCGAGGAGCGAGAACTGCGACACCATGTTCTCGCCGTCACCGATCCAGCGCTGCGACTCCTTGGTCGGCATCGCGATCCCGACCAGCCCGCGGTCCGGCGCCGCGACCTCGGCCGTGCCGCCGCCGCACCCGGTCAGTCCCAGCACGAGCACCAGGCCCGCCGCCCATCTCCGGATCATGAGATCTAGAAGACCATTCCGGGGGTACGCCCGGCGGGCGAAAACCGAAAAATGCCTCGTTATCCGCGCGGCGGCAGCCGGAGTCCGTGCACGCCACCGTCGACCGAGAGCACCGTGCCCGTGGTCGAGCCGGAGTTCGGGCCGGCCAGGTAGGCGATCGCGGCCGCGACCTCGTCCGCGGTGACGAGCCGGCCGTGCGGCTGGCGGGCCTCCAGCGCGGCGAGCGCCGCGTCCGGGTCGTCCGTGCGGGCCAGCAGGCGCCGCACCCACGGCGTGTCCGCGGTGCCCGGGTTGACGCAGTTGACGCGGATGCGCTCATGCACGTGGTCCGCGGCCATCGCCAGCGTCAGCGCCTGCACCGCGCCCTTCGTGGCGCTGTAGAGCGCACGCTGCGGGAGGCCCACGTGCGCGGCCATCGAGCAGGTGTTCACGATCGCCGCGTTCGCGGACTCGCGCAGGTGCGGGAGCGCGGCGCGGCTGACCCGGACCATGCCGGTCACGTTCACGTCGAAGACGTGCGCCCACTCCGCGTCGTCGTTGTCCTCGACCGTGCCGACCGCGCCCACGCCCGCGTTGTTGACCAGGATGTCCAGCCCGCTCAGCCGGTCCGCCGCGGCCTCGACCGCGGTGCGCACGGCCGCGTCGTCCGTCACGTCCGCGACGAATCCGGCCAGCGGGTCCGGCAGCCCTTCGGTGTCGCGGTCGAGCACGGCGACGTGCGCGCCGCGTGCGGACAGCCAGCGGGCCGTGGCCAGGCCGATGCCGGAGGCGCCGCCGGTGACCAGCGCGGACAGGCCGGAGAACTCGTCCATGTCAGGCCGCCCGGAACGTCTGCCGCTGCCGCCCGAGCCCGTCGATCTCCAGCTCGACGACGTCGCCGGGCCGCAGGTACGGCTTCGGCTCCGGCTGCCCGAGCGCGACGCCGGCCGGTGTGCCCGTGTTGATCACGTCGCCCGGGTGCAGCGTCATGAACTGCGACAGGTAACGGACCACCTCGTACACCCCGAAGATCATGTCTTTGGTGGAGCCGGTCTGCCGCACCTCGCCGTTGACGCGAAGGCGCAGGCCCAGGTTCTGCGGGTCGGGCACCTCGTCCGCGGTGACCAGCCACGGCCCGAGCGGGTTGAACGTGGCGCAGTTCTTGCCCTTGTCCCACTGCCCGCCACGCTCCAGCTGGAACGCGCGTTCCGAGACGTCGTGCACCACGGCGTAACCCGCGATGTGCTCCTTGGCCTGCTCGGCGGAGTCCAGGTAGGCGGCGGTCCGGCCGATGATCACGGCCAGCTCGACCTCCCAGTCGGTCTTGACGCTGCCGCGTGGGATGAGCACGTCGTCATATGCCCCGACCACGGTGTCCGGCGCCTTCATGAAGACCACCGGCTCGGCCGGTGCCGCCGCGCCAGTCTCCGCCGCGTGATCGTGGTAGTTCAGCCCGATACACACGATCTTGCCGATCCGCGCGACCGGCGGCCCGATCCGCAGCCCGTCCGCGTCCAGCACCGGCAGCCCGGCCGGGATCTCCGCCGGCCCGCCACCGGCCAGGAACGCCGGATCGACGTCCGCGATCACACCGGACAGATCACGCAGGACCCCGTCGCCGTCCAGCATCGCCGGCCGCTCCGCCCCGGCCGCCCCGACCCGCAACAGCCGCACGCACACCACCACCCGACATGTCGCCGATAGAGATCACTGAATATGCAACCACCCGGGCAGGACGATGTACAGGACCTCCGCCCAGCCGGGCGGGGCGAGACGGGCCGGCGTAGCACCGAGGGGGTACGCCGGGGTGAGCACCGTGGGGTGACGTGGCACGCAAAGACACCGGCCTAGCGTGCCGGCATGGTGGACACGGGGCTGGTGCGGAGGGTGGAGACCGGGACGGCGGCGGGGCGGGACCGGGCGGTGGACGGGCTGCGGGCGGTCGCGATCCTCGGCGTGGTGCTGGGGCACTGGCTGGTGACCGCGATGGTGGCGACCGGGGACGGCGTGTCCGTGGCGAGCCCGCTGACGTACCTCGGCGGGATGACCTGGGTCTCCTGGGTCTTCCAGACGCTCGCCGTGTTCTTCCTGGTCGGCGGCCGGGCCGCGGCGCTCGGATACCGGCGGCCCTACCGGACGTGGCTGGCCGGGCGGCTCCGGCGGCTGTTCCGGCCGGTGGTGGTCCTGCTCGCGGCGTGGGGGGTGCTCACCGCGGGGCTGCTGCTGGCCGGGGCCGGTGGGCGGACCGTCCACACCGTACTCACGCTGGTGCTGTCGCCGCTGTGGTTCCTGCTCGTCTTCGCGGGCCTGACCGCGCTGACGCCGCTCGCCACGCGCCTGCATCCGGCGTGGCCGCTGCTGGTCGTGGTGGCCGTCGACGCGATCCGGCTCGGGTTCGACGGGCCCGCGGCGCTCGTCTGGGTCAACATCGCGGCCGGCTGGCTCGTCCCGTTCACGCTGGGCGCACGATTCTTCCATCGGCGGTACGGGTGGGCGCTGCTCGCCGGCGGCGCGGTGGCCACGGTCGCGCTGGTGCGGTGGGGCGGATATCCGGCGTCGATGGTCGGCGTGCCGGGCGAGTTCTCCAATCTGAACCCGCCGACGCTGGCCGCGGTCACGTTCGGCCTGGCCCAGTGCGGCGCGGCGCTGCTGCTGCACGGGCCGTTCGACCGGCTGCTGCGGCGGTCGCCGCGCGCGTGGACGACGGTGGCGGTGGTGAACCTGTTCGCGATGACCGTGTTCCTGTGGCACCAGACCGCGATGCTGACGGTCACCGGCCTGACGCTGCTGACCGCCGGCCCGCTGCCCGGCCTGCACACGGTGCCCGCGACGCCGGGCTGGCTCGCGGCGCGGCTGGTGTGGCTGCCGCTGTTCGCGACGGCGCTCGCGGGATGCTGGGCGCTGTTCCACCGCGCCGAACTCGCCCGGCAGGCGGCCCGCCCCGGACTCGCGTCCTCCGGCGACCGGGACAGAGCCGGCCGGGTCGCTTCGTGAACGGCCCGCCCGGCACGGCCCGGCCGGTTATGCGCCCGCGGCCAGCCTGTCCAGGGCCATCGTCGCCTCGAACGACACGATGCGGGCGTTCTGCAGCGTGGCGACCTCCCAGCGGTCGTTCTGCCACACGACCGCGAGCAGCTGCATCACATACCGGCTGGACAGCGGCTCCTCCTCGCCGGGCAGAAGGATGCCCGCGCGGTGGTGCACCACGCCGTAGCCCGGCGCGACCACCCTGGCGAACGGCACCTCGCTGCGTACCAGCTGCGAGCCCTTCATCACGGTGTCGAAGACCTGCTGGTTGGCCGCGACCATCGTCGCGCGCCCCCTGAGGATCGAACCCTCGAACTCGACGAGCTCGGCGTCCTCCGCGAAATCCGCGTAGAACCCGGCGGCGTCGCCGCGGCCCCACGCCGCGCACATCCGCGCCGGGATGGCGCTCAGCGCCTCGACGGACTGTTCCATGACATATCACCTCTCTGTGCCTGCGCCACCATCCTCTCCGCCACCGGCCGCGACCGCCTTGCTCATCCGTGCCCGGTTGCTGGACAGGAGCGTCGCCGCGTTGTAGCCGTAGGTGGCCTTGAACAGCCGGCTGAAGTGCGCCGGATCCGCGAAGCCCCAGCGGAAGGCCACGGCCGCGACGGTCCGGCCGGAGCCGGCCAGGTCCGCGTGGCAGCGCCGCAGCCGGCGCGTGCGGATCAGCGCGGCCACGGTCAGCGGCTCGTCCTCGAACAGCCGGTGCAGCCGCCGCACCGACAGGTGGTGCGCGGCCGCCACCATCGCGGGCGTGAGCCGCGGGTCGGCCAGCCGCGCCTCGATGTAACCGGTGATCCGGCCGCGCAGCTCGTCGTCCGGTGCCGGGCGCACGTCGCCGAGCCGCGCGGACAGCGCCACCGAGATCAGCTCGATCACCGCGGCCGCGGACCGGACCTCCTCGTCCGCGCGGAGGCCGCCGCCGAGCGTGCGCGTCATGTCCCGGGCGAGCGCGGACACCAGCGCGCCCGGGCCGCTGTCGCCGGGAATGCGCACGCCGGTCAGCCGGTCGGCGGCACCGGCGCCGAGCCGCAGCGCGCTGCGCGGCACCATCATGGTCACGTGCCGGCTCTCCGAGCTGGCGAACCGGACCGGGCGCACCGGGTCGATCAGCATCAGATCGGCCGGTCCGAGCACGGTGTCGGCGCCGCCGTGCTCGACCCGCACCCGCCCGCGCGCCATCACGTCGATCTGCCACATCGCGACATCGGAGTCACGGACGATCCGCGCGTCCCGGAAGCACTCCCCCGGCGGCGTGACCAGCTCGGTCAGCCGCAGCGGTCCCAGATCACGGCTCACCACGCCGGCCCGGAAGTCACCGCTCGCGTGCCGCCCTCCGCGCAGCGGCGGCAGGTCCCTCGCCGCAAGCGCCTCCAGATAATCCTCAGCACTGGTCACCCGCATCCGCACAACCCGACCATAGACCAAGGCCGCCAAAAGACGATCCAGGACCTTTCAAGGGCGATTTTCCCGCTTCCGGCGTGGTCACCTTCCCAGTGCTCCCGCGGGCACCGGTTCGATGCCACTCGGCCTACTGAGGCCTCGGCATCAGGGCGAATGGCGCTCCGCAGGGCCTTGCCCGAAATATCACTATAAAGACGGCGAGAGTGACTCTTGAGGCTTATTCAGCGGGGCGAGCCGACACCGCGTCGCCGCAGGCCAGCGCTATTGAGGCTTATTCAGCGCGGCGACCTCACGCCGCGTTGCCGCAGGCCGGTGCCGTCGGGGCGCAGCGCGCTGAATAACCCTCATTGGTGCGTAACGTGCTGAATAACCCTCCTTGGAAGCGGCCACGTGTCGCAAATCGTTGTTGAAAGCGCTGGATAACAACGATTTGCGACACGTGATCAACTGCCGGCCTCGGCCATACTGAGCCTTCGGCGTCAGAGTGAGCGGCGCCCCGCAGCGACAAACCTCTATATCGCGACATTTCGGGCGCGCCGCGCCCGGACGGCCACCGCCGCCCGAACCTCGACTTCGAAAGGCCAGTAAGCCGATCATCAACTCTGACCTGCGCTCTGCGCAGCGGCCCGCCGACGTCCGTGCGACGCCGGCCGGACCGGCATCGTTGCCCATAACCTCGGCCCGCGCGTCGCGAGCCGCACGTCGCGAGCCGCGAGCCGCGCGCCGCGAGCCGCCCGTTGCGAGCCGCCCGTTGCGAGCCGCGAAAGATCATCTCCCGGCCGGTCGCGAACACAGCCCAATCGTCCTCGGACTCCAGGAGTCGACCGCGCCCAAGCCCGCAGCCACCACGCCGCCGGGCGCTCGCCGCCCGAAATATTACGATATAACGCCCTCGGCGCGGTTCACCGGACCGCGAAACGCCGCCGCCGAAGCCTGAGTGATCAATCAGTGGAGCAAAAAGTAGATCAAAAATCGAAGTTGATCGCTTTTTCGCTCCACTGATTGATCACTCAGGCGCCAGACCCGGGGTCGTCACGAATTCCTGGCACCGCCAGGCTGCGTGGCCGGCTACCTTGAGGCTTATTCAGCGCAGCGAACCGGCACCGCGTTGCCGCAGGCCGCGCGGTCTGACGAGGGCGGCGCTGAATAGGCCTCCTTATCTGGAGATCTCAGGCACGACGTTCCCGTTCACACCGGAGTGGTGCGACTCAACTCGCCGCCAGCGTTTCCGGCACCGCGAACCGGTGCGCGATCCACCTCGACCGACACCGGCCGCGTACCGACACCCCGAACCGGTGCGCGATCCACCTCGACCGCCACCGGCGGCGTACCGAGACCCCGAAACCGGTGCGCGATCCACGTCAGCCGCCGCCGGCGGCGCTCCGGCACTGGGCACCGGTGCGCGATTCGCGCATCGACGGCAAAGGGCAACGAGGCCCGGACTCGGCTGAAAGCGTTCAGCCAGCGGGAAACGTGCGGCCGCACCATACCTACGTCAAGGTCGGTCAGGCTGACTGGCGTTCGGCGCCGGGCGGCCTCCCCGCACGTTCGCGGCGGTCACCGGACGACCCAGGGCGATAATCGATCACTATGACGCTCCCTTTCGGACGGCGGGCCGGCCTGCTGGTCGCAATCGCGATGTCCGCATTCGTCTTCAACGTCACGGAGAGCCTGCCGATCGGGCTGCTGCAGCCGATGGCGGCGGACCTCGGCACGTCGCTGACCGCGATCGGCCTGCTGGTCAGCGCGTACGGCGTGGCCGTCGCCGTGCTGTCGCTGCCGCTCGCGCACTGGATCCGGGCCTGGCCGCGCCGATGGGTGCTGACCGGCGTGCTGGGTGCGCTGGCCGTGGCGAGCGCGACGTCGGTCGCGGCCGTCTCCTATCCGGTGCTGTTCGGCTCCCGGCTGGTGATCGCGGCCGCGCAGGCGCTGTTCTGGGCCGTGATGACCACGACCGCGGCCGGCCTGTTCCCGCCGTCGTCGCGCGGCCGGGTGATGGGTGTGCTGTCCACGTTCGCGACGCTGGCCATCGTGCTCGGCGTGCCGGCCGGCACCTGGCTCGGCCAGCAGACCGGCTGGCGGGTACCGTTCGCGCTGGCCGGGGCCGTGGCGCTGGTGGTGGCCGGGCTGATCGCCGCGCTGCTGCCGACGTCCCGGCCGGAGGACAGCCACGCCGCGTACGGCACCACGCCGGACCGGCGGCGCTTCGCGATCGCGCTCGCCACCACGACGCTGACCGTGACCGGGCTGTTCACCGGCTACACGTACGTGACGGAGTACCTGCACAACGCGGCCGGGATCGCGCCGGACTCGGTCGGCGTGATGCTGTTCGTCTACGGCCTGGCCGGGCTCGGTGGTGTCACGCTGGCCGGGCAGCTGCTCGACGGCCGGCCCCGCGGCGTGCTGCTGACCGCGGTGGGGCTGCAGGCGGTCGCGATGACGGCGCTGTACGCGTACCCCTGGCAGATCGTCGTGGTGGTCTGCGCGCTGGCGTTGCTCGGCGCGTCCGGCCCGCCGGTCTTCATGGCCACGCAGGCGCGGATGCTGCAGTTCTCCCCCGGCCGCACGGAGATCGGTTTCGCGGCCAACTCGGGCGCGTTCAACGTCGGCATCGCCTCCGGCGCGCTGCTCGGCGGCGCACTGCTGCCCGGCGCGGGCGTGCGGATCGCGTTCCTGGCCGGCGCGGTGGTCACCGCGGCCGCGCTCGCACTGCTGCTGGCCGAGCCGGCCCGGCGCGGCCGACCGCACCCGGCCCCCGGCCGCACGCGACACGGCCTGCCGGCCTGACCACCCACGCCCAGCGGCCTACCGCCCGGCCGTCAGCGGTCAGCGGTCAGCGGTCAGCGGTCAGCGGAGAAGGCTCAGATCCCATTCGTCGATCACGTCGCTGAAACCCTTCGCGCGGACGGCCCGCTCCAGCTCGGGGAGCAGCGCCGACGGCCGCTCGGTCAGCGTCGCGATCAGGTGGTCGGCCGTCCACGGCGCCGGTAGCGGGTGCGTATCCAGTTCCCACCGAAGGAACTTGTTGTACGGCCGCACCCGCCCGTACAACGCGAACAGCGTCCACAGGAACCAGGCCACGGACTCCCGCTCGTCGAGGTCCGCAGCCTCGGGCCGGCCGTCCCGCCGGCTCTTGGCAGCCCGGTAGGCGAAGTTGAGGTAGCCGTCGAGGTACTCCCGCACCCACGCGTCCGTCTCCGCCGGGCTGAGCGTCGCCTGCCGCCGCACCAGCTCCGCGATGTGCCCGTCCAGCCGGTCGAGCAGCACCCGCGCACCCCGGTACGAGTAGCGCTGCCACTCGTCGGAGACGTCCGCGATGTCGGCCGGCGACATGACGATCGTGTCCAGCTCCGGCGTCCGCGACGTGCGCCACGCGCCGTCGCGCTCGCCCACGACCACGTAGACGTCGAAGTCCGAGTGCTCGGTCGCCGCGCCGCGCGCCCGCGAGCCGGACAAGATCACTCCCAGCACCGTCTCGTCCGCCGCCGCGCGGGCCAGCAACTCCTCATAGCGGTTCGTCACGTACCGAAGTATCGCGCCGCCCGCAACCCGATTCCGCACGGTGCGAGGCAGCCCGACCTGGCGGGCGGTCGGGGCGAGGGCCGTTCCCACTCCGCCGACAGGACCGCGGCGAACCTACCCCTCCGGTTCACCAGCAGGGTCGAGCACCGGCGGAAGACGGTCACACGGCCCGGAGAGAGCGGCCAGCGCGGTGGGTTCGTCGCAACCGGCCACGGAACGTGCATTAGGGAGGAGCGCCAGCGACGACCGTTGCCCGCGGGAGCACTCGGAACTCAGCCACGCCGGAAGCGGGAAATGGGCTTGATTCTGCTTCCGTGGGCGGCACAGGGCTACGCCGGCGGCAGGGTGAAGTGGAACGACGCGCCCTCGCCGGGGTTGCCGGCGGCCCAGATGCGGCCGCCGTGGCGGTCGATGATCCGCCAGACCGTGGTCAGGCCGATGCCGGTGCCGGGGAAGTCGTCGTTGGTGTGCAGCCGGCCGAACGGGCGGAACAGCTGGTCGGCCTTGTCCGCGGGGAAGCCGGCACCGTTGTCGCGGACGTGGAAGACGCCGTCCTCGCAGCCGATCTCGATCCGCGCGCCCGGCGTGCGCCCGGTGAACTTCCAGGCGTTGCCGAACAGGTTGACCAGCACCACCCGGACCAGTTCCACGTCGCCGGACGCGGTCATGCCCGGCGTGACGACCGTGGTGACGGAGCGGTCCGGGAAGCGCTGCCGGAAGTCGTCGACGACCTCGGTCGCGATCGCGGTGACGTCCACGGTGTCCCGGCTGATGTCGCCGCGGCTGGCGCGGGCGAGCAGCAGCAGCGACTCGATCAGCGCGGCCATCCGCCAGGCCGCGCCGTGGACGCGGGTGAGGTCCTCGCGGACGTGGGCCGTGGTGTCCGGGTCGTCGAGGAGCTGTTCGGTGAAGCCGAGGATGGTCTGCAGCGGCGCGCGGAGGTCGTGCGAGACGCTGCCGCTGAACGCCTCCAGTTCCCGGTTGCGCCACTCCAGCTCGTCGACCATCCGGGCGCGGGCCTCGGCCGTGTCCCGGGCCGCGCGCTCCTCGGCCGCGACGATCTCGCGGGTGAGCAGCTCCTCGCGGATCCGGCGGGACTCGTCCTGGAGGTGTTTGCGGCGCAGGTGGGCGCGGACGTGCGCGCGCAGCGTGCCGGGCCCGTCGACGGTGCGGACGTAGTCGTCCGCGCCGGACGACAGCGAGCTGAGCATGAGGTCACCGTCCTCCACGCCCACCATGATCAGCGGGATGTCGCGGAGGCCGGGCACGTCCTTGATCCGTTCGCAGGCCTGCCGGGCCTCCGCTATCGCCTGCTCCGACGCCTGGATGCCGAACGCGGGTACGGCGCCGAGCACCACGCAGTCCGCGGGCTGGACGGCGAGCACGGCCATCGCGTCGTCGGCGTGCCGGGCGAGGACCACCTCGTAGCCGTCCTCGCGCAGCGCGACCTGGGCCTGTGCGAGGTAACCCGGGTCGGCGCCGATCATGAGGACCTTCTTCGGGCCGTGCATGCCGCGCGGCTCGTCGATCGGCAGCGCGGCCGCGGTCTGCCGGAGCACGGCCGCGAGCTTGGCCAGCAGCACCGCGAAGTCTTCCTGCTTGCGCACGAACGCGTCCGCGCCCGCGTCCAGGATCTGCAGCTCGGTGGCGTAGTCGTCGGACGCGGTGAGCAGTAGGCAGGGCAGGTTGCGCAGCGCCGCGTCCAGCCGGATGCGGCGGATGACGGTGGCGCCGTCGATGCCGGGCAGCATGCCGTCGACGATGACCGCGCTGGGCCGGCGGTCCGCGGCGACGCGCAGGCCCTCCTCCCCTGTTCCGGCGGTCAGCACGGCGTACCCGGCCTCCTCCAGCGCGTCCGTGACGACCCCGCGGAAGGTGGGGCTGTCGTCGATGACGAGCACGGTCCGCGCGTGCGAGGCCGGGGATCCACGGGCGCGCAGCAGTTCCCGGCTGCGCGCGACCACGAAGTGGCCGTCGTAGGGCTTGCCGACGTACTCGTCCGCGCCGGTGGCGAGCCCGCGGACCCGGTCCTTGACCTCGGCCTCGCTGGACAGCAGGATGCGCACCGCGCCGGCCTGCAGCGGGACCTCGCCGGCGTCGCGCAGCAGGTCGACGCCGTCCGCGTCGGGCAGCAGCACGTCCAGGATGATCACGTCGAAGCGCTCGCGGTGGAAGGCAGCGCGCGCCTCGGCACCGGTCGCGGCCAGCACGGTGCGGAACCCGGCCTCCTCGAAGACCTCGTTGAGGTCCATCCGCACGGTGAGGCTGTCGTCGACGATCAGCACGGCGTCGGTCAGAACGGAGTCGGTCATGCCAGCGCCGCCAGCCGCTCGGCGATCGCGGGCAGCGGCAGCGACTCGGAGGCGGCGCCGAGCAGCACGGCCTCGCGCGGCATGCCGTAGACGACGCTGGTCGCCTCGTCCTGCGCGTACGTGCGGGATCCGGCGCGACGCATCGCCAGCAGCCCGGCGGCGCCGTCCCGGCCCATGCCGGTGAGCAGCACGCCGGCGGCGGACGGGCCGTACGCGTCCGCGACGCTCTCGAACAGCGTGTCGACGCTCGGCCGGCAGGAGTGGCGTTCCGGGCCGTTGCTGAGCAGCAGCATGCCGCCGCGGACGAGCAGGTGCCGGTCGGGCGGCGCGACGATCACCCGGCCCGCGCCGTCCGCGACCGGGACGCCGCCGGTGGCGTACGCGACCGGCCGGTGCACCTGACCCGCCAGCCAGTCGGTGAACGCGGTCGCGAAGACCTCGTTCGCGGAGAGGTGCTGGACGTAGAGGATCGGCAGCGGGAAACTCGCGGGCAGCCGGCTGAGAATCCGCGTGATCGCACCGGGCCCGCCGGTGGACGCGCCGATCACGACCAGCTGCGTCCCCCGTGGACGGTGCGCCGGTGCGGCGGCCGGAAAGGGTCCGGGGGAGGGCGGGGCGACCCGGCGGCGGGTGACCACCTTGATCCGGGAGACCACCCTGACCGCGGTACGCAGCCGCGCGCCCCACGTCGCGTCGGAGGCGTCGCCGCGGGGCTTCTCCAGCACGTCGACCGCACCGGCCGCGAGCACGTCGTAGGTGCCGAGCGCCTCCCGGCGCGCCGTGGACGAGACCACCAGGATCGGCGTCGGGCAGCTCTGCATGATCTGCTCGGTGGCCTCCAGCCCGCTCATCACCGGCAGCATCACGTCCATGGTTATCACGTCGGGGCGCAGCAGTCGGCACTGTTCCACCGCCTCCGCGCCGGTCACCGCCTCGCCGACGATCTGCACGCCGGGGTCGATGGTCAGCGCCTCGCGCAGCGCCGCGCGCACGGTCAGCGAGTCCTCCACCACCAGCACCCGGATCATGCGGCGCCCACCAGGCCCTTGATGTAGTCGAGCAGCTGCTCCTGGTCGAACTCGCTCTTCACCACGTACGCGCTGGCGCCGACGTCGGAGCCGCGCCGCCGGTCCTCCGCCGACGACCGCGAGGTGACCAGGATCGCCGGAGTCTCGCGCAGCACCGGGTCGGCGCGGGTCTGCTCGACGAAGGTGAACCCGTCGATGCCGGGCATGTCCACGTCGACCAGGAACAGCGCGTAGGAGCGGTATCGCGCGCGCTCGAGGCCCTCCTCGCCGGAGGCCGCGAGATCCACCTGGTAACCGGCCGACTCCAGGATGGACTGCTCCAGCATGCGGGTGGTCAGCGAGTCGTCGACGACCAGGATCGGCCGGCGCTCCTTCGTCGTATCCTCGGCGGAAATCAGCGCGGCCGGGTCGCCGGTCCGCGCCACGGTCACGCGCCCGCCGGCGGCGACCAGCCCATGCGGATCGAGCACCAGGCGCGGGTTGCCCTCCGCGTCCATCGACAGTCCGCTGATCACCGGCCCGGCCGGTGCCAGCTCGGGCAGCGGGCGCACGATCAGCACGGACGTGCCGAGCAGCCGGTCCACGCAGATCGCGACGATGTCCGGGCCGGCCTTGACCACCACGGCGACGGCCGCGGCCTTCACCGCCGGTGCCGGCCCGCCGAGCGCGCGGGCCAGCGGCAGGAACGGGATGACCCGGCCGTCGTGCGTGATCACCTCGGCCGAGGCCGCGGCGGCCACCTCCTCGCCGGTCATCCGCAGGCAGGTCTCCACCGCGTCCAGCGGCACCGACGCCAGCGAGCCGCCCGCCTCCACGATCAGGCCGTGCAGCGACACCAGCGACAGCGGCACCACCAGCTCCAGGCGGGTGCCGGCGCCGGGCGTGGTGTCGATGCTGACGTCGCCGCCGAGCTGCTCGGCCATGTCCCGGACCGCGTCCAGGCCGATGCCGCGCCCGGAGACGGCGGTGACGGACGCGGCGGTGCTGATCCCGCCGCGCATCAGCATCGCCATCAGCGCGCGCGAGTCGGCCGGCTCGCCCGGGGACAGCAGCCCTTGCGCCTCCGCGGTGCGGCGGACCGCCGCCAGGTCGAAGCCGCGCCCGTCGTCGCGGCACTCGAACGCCGCGAACTTGCCGCGGTGCGTGACGGTCACGGTCACGTGCCCGTCCGCGGGCTTGCCGGCCGCGAGCCGCTCCTCCGCCGGCTCGATGCCGTGCGCGACCGCGTTGCGGACCACGTGCTGCAGCGCTCCCGAGGTCTGGCTCAGCACGTGCGGGTCGAGGCGGAGCTCGCCGCCGCAGCCCTCGAACACCACGCGTCTGTTGTGGACGGTGGAGGCGTCGTGCACGGCCCGGTGCAGCGTGGTGAGCACGGACGCGACCGGCACCAGGCGCAGGCGTTCGGCCCGGCCGCGCACGTCGTCCAGCTCGCGTTCGACCTGTTCGACGGTCTCGGTCAGCTGCCGGCCGAGGACGCCCAGCTCAGCGGCCAGCCGGGACGCCATCGCACCGGCCTGGTCGCTGTGGCGCGGCTCGCCGCCGCCCTGGCCGAGGCCGGTCACCGGGTCGATGTGCGTGACCGCGCCGGTCCGGCCCACGCGCAGCTGGTCGGCGAGCGCGGCGGCGGCCCGGTGCGCGCGTTGCACGATGCCGAGCTGCCGGCGGATCGGGCCGAAGCGGGCGTGCGCCTCGTCGACGGCCTCGAGCAGCTCGTCCACATCGGACGTCTCACTGCGCACCGGCTGCGCCGGAGCCGACATTCCAGAGCCGTCCGGGGGTACGGGGAGACTCGCCGCGGGCGCCGGGTCCTCGTCCGTGCGCCAGGACTCCGGCGTCGCGGCGTGGGCCGGGTGCGGCACGCCGGCAGGCGACGGCGCTGCCGTCGGCGCCGCCGCATGTGCCGCCGATGCCGGCCCCGAAGCGGTCACGGCCGCTATGGCCGCCGCCGGTGTGGCCGGAGCCGGCACTCCCGCTGATACCGGCGGACCCGCTGATACCGGCGGACCCGCTGATACCGGCGGACCCGCTGATACCGGCGGACCCGCTGATACCGGCGGACCCACCGATGCCGCCGATCCTGCTGATACCGGTGGCCCCGCTGATGCCGGCGGCCCCGCTGATGCCGGCGGACCCGCTGATGCCGGCGGACCCACTGATGCCGGCGGACCCACTGATGCCGGCGGTGCCTCCGATGCTGTCTGACCGCTCAGTCCGTCGACCCGGGCGGTCATCGAGTCCGACAGCGCGAGCAGTTGCGAGATCTCGCCGGGCGGCACCGGCGTCGTACCGTCGCGGTAGGGCATCAGGATCTCTTCGAGCGCGTGCGCGTCGTTCGCGATCTCCGGCTGCCGCACCACCCGTGCCGCGCCCTTGAGCGTGTGCGCGGCCCGCAGCAGCCGCGCCACCGCCTCCGCGCCACCGGCCTGCGTCAGGTCGAGCACGCCCTGGCTGAGCGCGTCGGTCAGTTCCCGGGCCTCGACCCGGAAGTACCGCAGCGGGTCCTTGGAGCTCACCGCCCCGACCCGCTCACCGGGCGTTCCATGTGGCCGGACGGCATGGCGGCGGCCGACGGCCCGGGCGCGCCATGCCGGAGACGGCTCACTTCTCGGCCCCAGCCGTCACCATCTTCAGCAGCGACCCGGACAGAGTGCTCAGGTGCGCCGCGGTCTGCCGGGTCTGGGACGCGCTCGTCTCCGTCTCCCGGGTGACCCGTGCGGTGTCCGCGACCGCCGCGTTGACCTGCTCCACCGCGGTCGTCTGCTGCTTCGTGGACAGCTCGATCTCGCGGGCCGACTCCGTGGTGTTGCCGACCAGCGACACGATCTGCTGGAACGACGCGGTCACCTCGCCGAACTGCCGGGTGCCCGCGTCCACCGCCTTCGCGCCGGTCTCGGTCGCCATGACCGTGGTGTTCACGGCGCCGCGCACGTCGTCGATCAGCGCGCGGATCTCCTTCGCCGACGCCGCGGTCCGGTCGGCCAGCTTGCGGATCTCGTCCGCGACGACCGCGAACCGCCGTCCCCACTCCCCCGCGCCGGACGCCTCGATGGTCGCGTTGATGGCCAGGATGTTGGTCTGCTCGGCGAGCTCCGACACCAGGTCGACGACGCCGCCGATCTGCTGCGAGCGCTGGCCCAGCTCCAGCATGTGCTGCACGATCAGGTCCACCTGCTGCCGGATCGCCGTGATCGACGACCGGGCCTGCTCGATCGTGGAGTCGCCGGACGCGGCCGCGTTCGCGGTGTCCTCGGCGATCTTCGAGACCCGCTGCGCGCCCTCGGAGATCTGCCGCGACGTGATCAGCAGCTCCTCGATCGTGGTGGTGATCTCGTTCATCGCGGTCGCCTGGTCCCGGCTGCCGGACGCCTGCTGCGCGGCCGCGGCCTCCAGCTGCGCGGACGAGCTCTGGATGTGCCCGACCGCGCCGGCCACCTGCCGCTTCAGCGCGCGGTTGAGGACCATCGCGGTGACCACGCCGAAGACCATGGCGGCGAGCGCGATCACGATGACCACGAGCACCGCGGCATCGGCCTGGTCGGTAGCGTCCTTCTGGCGGTCCGCCAGGTCGGTGCGCAGCATCTCGGTGAGCGTGAAGATCTCCGTGTCGAGCTGCTCGCGCTTGGGCGCCACGGTCTCCTCCCAGGCCGCGGTCACCCGCTCGATGGGCGTGCCGGACTCGCGGGCGTCCATGACCGCCTCCAGCACGGTCTGGTGGTCCTGTTCGGCCGCGGCCACCGCGGTCAGCAGCGACCGTTCTTGCTCGGTGCTGGTGTTGGCGCGCAGTTCCGCCACGCCGGCCGTGAACTGCGCGCGGGCCTCGTCGAGCTGGGTCAGGAAGCGCTTGTCGTTCGCGAGCAGGTAGCCGCGGGACGCGCTGGCCTTGGCCTCGGCGGCCGCCCGCAGCGACTGCGCCTCGACCAGGCCGGTGACCCCGCTCGAGATCACGTTGTCCTTCTCGGTGACCACGGACTGCAGCGCTCCGATGCCGACCAGGCCGGTGAGCAGTGTCAGCACGATCGTGACCGCGAACCCGGCGCCGAGCTTCTGGCCGAACGTCCAGTCTTTCCTCATCGGCATCTCCTCAGGTGTGCTGCGTCAGGGCTTGGATGGCGGCACGGACCGCGGCGACGTCGACGATCGGCCGGGCGCCCTCCGGCCGTTGCACGATGCCGCGCAGGCAGCCGCGCGGGCCGTGCCCGACCTGCTCCTCGATGATCTCGCCGGCGGGGATGCGCAGGTGGCCGTCGAGCTCCTCGAACGCGAGCGCGACCGCGGGGTCGCCCGCGGCCAGCACCAGCCAGCGCGACTCCGGTCGCGGTGGCTGGCCGAGCACGGCGGCGAGGCTGTAGACAGGCACGATCGAGCCGCGGAACCCGGCGACGCCGAGCAGCGCGGAGATCGGGCCGGGCAGCGGGGTGACCCGCCGGTTCGGGAAGAGGCCGGCGGACTGGGACAGCCGCAGCGCGTACCGGCGGCCGGCGACCGAGACGGCGAGCAGGTCGTGGAACTGGACGACCTGCTCCCGGGGCGGGTCCGCGAACGACCGGTCGAACGAGGACCGCAGTTCGCCGAGTCGCTCCCACATCTCCCGCGCGGCCGCGCTCTCCGCCACGGAGGTTCCGATGCCGCCGATCGCACGGGCACTGCCGATTTCGCGGGCGCCGTCAGCGGTGTCGCCGAACGCGCCGGTGCCGTCGCCCGCGCGGGCGTCCTCGATGGTGCGGTTCCGTGCGGCCAGGTCCGTCATCTCGTCCGTGAGCGAGGCGCCCCAGTCGCCCGGTGGCGATTCCGGCGAGGTGCCCCAGGTGTCGGCCGGTGGCGTCCAGGCCCCGGTCACGACACGGCTCCGACCGCCTGGAGTTCGCTGCGGCAGAGCGCGATCAGCGACCGCCGGCCGAACCCGCCGCCGAACAGCAGGATCCGCTCGTCGGACTCGCCGCGCAGCAACGTCACGGCCCGGTCCAACTCGCGGGCCGCGGTCTGCCGGTCGCCGGCCTGCTTGGCCAGCAGGCCGAGCCGCATGCGGGGCATGGCGAAGCCGGGGTCGAGGTACGCGGCGAGCTGGTGGTTGCGGCCCGCCGCGGCCGGGGACGCGTCGCCCTCGTGGCAGACACCGATCACGTAGTGCGCGTCCGCGTTCAGGCCGTCCTCCGCGACCAGCCGCTCGCACAGGTCCGCGGCCCTGCCGGTGTCGCCGACGTGGGCGAGCAGCGCGCCGCGCAGCACCCGGACCCGGGGCAGGCGGGACTCCGGCTCGGTCATCGACTCGACGGCCGCGAGCGCCTCTTGAAAGCGTTCATCCCGAAGCAGGAGCAGCGCCTGTTCGTACCCGCGCATGGGCTGGGTCTTGATCTGTGGTGCCGGTTGCGGACGCGTGAAGGGCGCGGGTGCGGTGGCGACCGGCTGCGGCGCGGCGGTCCGCGTGGTCCGGCAGTAGTAGACCGTGCCGTGCGTGTGCCGGACCTCGAGGCCCTCCGGGCGGCTGCCGAGCGAGTCGGTGTGGCCCAGGAAGAGGTATCCGCCGGGGGCGAGCGCGCGGGTGATCCGTGCGATCGTGCCGCGCCGGACCTCGTCGGTGAGGTACATCAGCATGTTCCGGCAGAAGATCACGTCGTAGCTCTGGCTGGCCCACAGCACCGGGTCGTCGTTGACCACGTTGTGCTCGACGAACTGCACGCGGGCGCGCAGCCGCTCGTCGACCTCGACGCCGTCGTCGCGCGGATGGAACCAGCGTTGCCGGATGCTGGCCGGTGTCTCGCGCAGCGACCAGGTGCTGTAATGCCCGGTCGCCGCGCGGCGCAGCACCGCCCGGTTGATGTCCAGGCCGACGATGGAGACGTGCCAGTCCGGCGGGACGCGTTCCGCGGTCACGGCCGCGAGCGTGTAGGGCTCCTCGCCGGACGAGCAGCCCACACTCAGCAGCCGTAGCGCCCGCACCGACGCGCGCGCCCTGCGCCGGTCCGGGATCGCCACCTCGGCCAGCGCGTGGAACTGCTCGATGTTGCGGAAGAAGTACGTTTCATTGATCGTGACGGCCTCGGCGAGCGCGCGCAGCTCCGCACGTTCCGGGTCCGCGGTCAGCCGGTCGAGGTAGTCGCCCTCGCTCATCCGGTGCCGGTCCGCGCGCGTGCGCAGCACCTCGGTCAGCAGGTCGTCCCGCTTCTCGTCGAACGTCATGCCCAGCCGCTCGGCCAGCAGCGCGCGCAACCGGTTCAGGTCAGGCCGCATACGCCGCCACCATCCGGGTCACGCCGTCCGGGTCGAGGAACATCAGCGGCTCCGCGTCCAGCACGCCGACCGCCGCCACCACGCCGCCCATCGACGGTGCCTCCCGGCCGGGCTCCGGGTTCACGTCGCGCACGCCGAGCACCGGGCCGATCGCCAGTACGCCGCCGGATTTCGTGGTGATGAAACGTTCCGGCGCGGTGTCGAAGTCGCCGAGCAGCCGGCCGAGGTCGAGCACCGGCACGGCCACCCCGCGCACCACGCTCACCCCACGCACGTAGTGCGCGCTGCCCGCCAAGGACTGGATCGGCAGCGGTCGCATGAGTTCCACGATGTCGCCGAGCGGCAGCGCGCACAGCACCGTGCCCGCGCGGAAGATCAGCGACAGTCCGTACACCGATTCAGGCTAAATGCCGCTTTATCCGCGGGAAGCCGAATACCAAGCAAAGGCATCTGCCGCGGTACGGTTTGGGACCGGCTGTCCGGTTGTGCCGCGCGCCCGTGCGGAATACGGGCGGTGCGCGCCGAAAGTTGCCGGCGATCCCCGGCAACCTTTCGGGCCGCCCATCCGTATCAGCCGCGTGAGGACCTCCCCGCCGGCCCGCGGCGACGACGAATTCGTGGAGTTCGCCCAGGTCGCCTGGAGACGGCTGGTGCACGCGGCGTACCTGATCGTCGGCGACCACCACCGGGCGGAGGACGCGGCGCAGACCGCGCTGGCCCGCACCTACGCGTCCTGGTCACGGGTGCGCCGCCAGGACGCGTACGCGTACACCCGGCGGGTCCTGATCAATCACATCACCGACGGCTGGCGGCGGCCGATCCGCGAGCAGCCGCACGCGGCGGTCCCGGACCGGCCCGCGCCGGCCGACGTCGCCGACGACGTCTCCCGCCGCCAGTGGCTGGTCGACGCGCTGCGCACGCTGGCGCCGCGGGAGCGCGCGGTGGTGGTGCTGCGTTACTACTTCGATCTCTCCGAGGCCGACGTGGCCGCCGAGCTGGGCATCTCGATCGGCTCGGTGAAGAGCATGGGCGCCCGCGGCCTGGCCCGGCTGCGCCTCCAGACCGACCGCGTGACCCCGGGAGCGAACGGATGAACGAGCTCGACCGACTCCGTCAGGACCTGCAGGCCGGCCCGGACGTGCCGTTCGGCCCGCCCGACCTGGACGCGGTGATGGCGACCGGGCGCCGCATCCGCCACCGGCGCGCGATCGCCGGCGCCACGGCCGGCCTGGTGCTGGTCACCGTGACCGGCGTGGTGGTCGCGTTCGGCGCGCTCGGACCCGGCCGCGGCGCACCGGTCGCCCCGGCCGCGCCACCGCCGCCCAGCGTCGCGCCGTCCAGGCTCCCCGTGCCCCCTTCGGCGACGCCGGGCGAGGATGGCGAGGACACGCTGCCGACGGGGGTGCAGGTCCCGGAGGGCGAGATCGTGTTCCGCATCCAGGCCATTCACCTCGACGAACTGCCGCAGATCCGCTTCGGGCTCGCCTGCGCGGTGCGCGACGCGTCGGGCACGATCGGGAACCTGCTCATCACGAACGAGACGCGGGGCTCGGACGTGGCGCTCGGCTTCCACGCCGTGTACGGCCCGGCCGTGGACGAGGGCGTGCCGGTGCCGCAGTTCGGCTACTACGCCGGCCCGGCCACGGAGATCACCGGCAGCACCCCGGACGGCACGACCGTGGCGGCGACCCTGGCCGAGGCCGGGATCGGCGCGGACCGGATCGTGGTGTTCTGGTTCGATCCCGCGACCACCGGCGGGGAACAGGTCACCGGCCTGCGCGCCCTCGACTCCGCCGGCCGGGAGCTGCCCGCCGGCGGCTACACCTCCGGCAACGGCTAACGAGCTAACCCAGGATCAGGTCAGCGACGCGTTCCGGCAGGCCGGGTGAGAAGAAGCCGTGGCCCATCCCGTCGATGACGGTCAGCCGCGCGCCCGGGACGGCCGCGGCCAGCGCCTCACCGTGCGCGGGCGGGAACAGCGGATCCGCGCTGCCGTGGATCACCAGCGTGGGTGCGGTGATCGTGCCGAGCGGGGCGCGGCGCGCGGCCGTCCACCGGCGGCCGGCCAGGTCATGGTTCGCGGCCGCCTCCGGATGCACGGCGCGTTCCGCCGAGCGGCGCACGTAGTCGCGCGCGGCCTCCTCGTCGAACGGCAGCCCGTCCCCGTGCAGCACCCGCTGGGTGCCGAGGGGATCCCGCTCCGGCGACGTGACGTACCGCAGGAACTGCGGGCTCGGCGCCGGCAGCTCACCGTCGAGCGGAGGCGCGCCGGCGAACGCGCGGGCCCACGCCGGCCCGGGGTCGTTGCCCATCGGCGAGGTCATGATGGCGGTCAGCGACAGCACGCGGTCCGGCCGGTGGACGGCCAGCCACTGCCCGATCGCGCCGCCGAGCGACGCGCCGGCCAGGTGGGCGGCGCCGACGCCGTGCGCGTCCAGCACCGCGAGGCAGTCGAGGGCCAGATCGTCGATGCTGTACGGGTGCGCGGCGAAGTCCCGGCACTCGGAGAGCCCGGTGTCCCGGTGGTCGAACAGGATCACCCGGCGCCCGCCCTCGACCAGCCGGTCCACCAGCGGTTCCGGCCAGCCGACGGACTGCGCCGCCGTACCCATGATGAGCAACGTCGGAGCGCCCGCACCGCGCTCGGCACTCCACAGTCGAATGTCGGTCTGCATGACCGCAGACGCTAACGCGCCCCTGAGCTGCGCAGATCCACCACCGCCCGACGGCACACATAGACGGCATGAGATAATTGGGTGTCGGCGTGCCGCGTTGACACCCGGTCCCGGCTCGGCTGTCCTGGTCACGATTCCACCGAAGACGCGATTCCCGCAGCAGTCGCGATTCCCGCAGCACCGGCCGAGGAGAGCACACCGTGAACTGGACCCTGGAAGTCGTCATCGTGCCCGTGTCCGATCTGGACCGGGCCAAGGAGTTCTACGCCGGCACGCTCGGCTTCCACGTCGATCACGACACCGACTTCGGCGTCGGGCGAATCATCCAGCTGACGCCGCCCGGCTCCGGCTGCTCGATCGTCATCGGGCGGGGTGCGGTGCCGGAGATGCCGCCCGGCTCGCTGAAGGGCCTCCAACTGGTCGTGCCGGACATCCGCGCGGCCCACGCCGAGCTACGCGCGCGCGGCCTGGAGTGCGGCGACGTCCAGGTCGTCGGCGAGAACCCGCACCCGGTCCCGGACCCGCTGGACAACGTCGGCTTCGTCTTCTTCGACGACCCGGACGGCAACTCCTGGGCCGTGCAGCAGATCTCGTCGCGCGGTCAGGTGATCAGTTCGTCGTAGTCGACGAGCGTCAGCGGCCGGTCCGACAGTGACAGGTCCGCGCGCGGCACGCTGAGCGGCTCGCCGGCGCTGGTGAACTCGACCGTGCCGATCTCCGGGCGGCTGGTCAGCGTGCAGACGATCTGGCCGAACGCGAGCACCTCGTCGCTGCGGTTGCCGTGCGCGGTCCAGTCACCGATCTCGACGACCGCGGCCGCACCGTCCAGCGTGAGCCGCGGCGTGATCAGCGTGCCGGTGAGCGCACTGGTGTAGCCGTCCGCCTGCTCCTCCGCGTTCGGGCCGCCGAACAGGTCGGCGAGTTGCTCGGCGGCGTTGCGGGCGGTCGGCAGCCGCCGCTGGATGCGCGCGATCCGGTCGTCCTTGACCAGGCAGAGGCGTTCGACGGCGGAGCCGCCGCCGGGCGCGGTGGCGGTGCCGAACCGGTACGGCCGCGGGTTGTCCGGCTCGCGCGGCGCGTCGTCCAGCGGGATGCCGCACCCGGCGAGCAGCAACGGCAGCAGCAACGGAAGGACGCGTCTCACAGGCACTGCCTTTCACAAGCAGTCTGGCAGGTCGATGCGGAAGCGCGCGCCGCCGCCGGGACGGTCCAGCACCTCGGCGGTGCCGTCGTGCGCCGCCGCGTGCTGGGCGACGAGCGCGAGGCCGAGGCCGGTGCCGCCGCCGTCCGCGCGCGACGAGCTCTGCGACCGGCCACGGACGAACCGGCTCCAGATCAGCGGCTTGTCCTCCGGGCTGACGCCGGGGCCCTCGTCGTCGACCTCGATCCGGCAGCGTTCCGCGTCCGCGGTGAGCCGGACCTCGGTGGCGCCGCCACCGTAACCGGCCGCGTTGTCGAGCAGGTTGTCGAAGAGCTGGCGGATCCGGCGCCGGTCGACGGACCAGGCCACCGGGCCGCCGACCACGGTGACGATGCCGGGGTCGAGGCCATGGTCGCGGCAGGTCTGCCGGGCCAGTTCCGCCACGTCGACCTCCTGCCGGTCCGCGGGCTGGTCGGTGCGGGCGAGTTCGAGCAGGTCGTTGACGAGTCGCTGGAACCGGTCGACCTCGTCGACGATCAGGCCGGCCGCGAGCGCGGTGCGTTCGTCGAGCGTGTCCCGGCGCCGGTCGAGCACGCTGGCCGCGGCCGCGAGCGTCTGCAGCGGGGAGCGCAACTCGTGGCTGACGTCCGCGGCGAACCGGCGGTCGCGTTCCATCCGCGCGGAGAGCTGGTCGACCATGTGGTTGAACGAGGTGGTGAGCCGGGCCAGGTCGGGCTCGGTGGCCGGGTCGAGGCGGGCCATCTGCCGGCCGGCGGTGATCTCCTTCGCCGCGTTCGCGACGCTGGTGAGCGGGCGCAGCACGTAGCGGGTGGCGTTCCAGCCGACGAGCGCGCCCGCACCGGCGGTGCCGAGCGCGACCAGCGTCAGGACCAGCGCGAGCACCCGCAGTGTGTGGTCGAGTTCGGCCATCGAGTCGATCTCGTAGAAGACCGCGCCGTCGGCCAGGGGCACGGCCACGACCAGCGCGGGGGTGCCGCCGGCGTCGACCATCTGCACGCCGACCCGGCCGGTGGCAGCGTGCTCCTGCAGTCGGGTGGGGATCGCGTCGGTGAGCCCGACGTCGGCGCTGCGGGCGTGCCACTCGTCGAGGTGCAGCACCGCCTGGCGGCTGTCGCCGGTGTCGAGGGAGCGCAGCACCGTACCGATGTCGGGGGTGGGATTGTTGTTGATGCCCGCCTCCACGATCGCGGCGTCGTAGTAGGCCGCGCGCACCGCCGCGTTCTCCCGTTCCGCGATCAGCGACTGGCGCACCAGCTGGTACGAGATCGACGCCATCGCCAGCGACAGCACGAGCGCGCCCGCCGCGAACCCGGTGGTGACCCGTGCCCGCAACCCGGCCCGCCCGATCACGTTCATGACACGAGCAGCTTGTATCCGAGGCCACGCACGGTGACCAGATGGCGCGGCGCCCCCGAGTCTTTCTCGATCTTGGCGCGCAACCGGCCGATGTGCACGTCGACCAGCCGCTCGTCGCCGCCGTCGTAACCCCAGACGCGCTGCAGCAGCTGTTGCCGGGACAGCACCCGGCCCGCGTGCTCGGCCAGCTCGCAGAGCAGCTGGAACTCGGTGCGCGTCACGGCCACGGTCTCGCCGCCGACCCGCACCTCCCCCGCCTCCGGCAGAATCTGAAGATCACCGAACGACAGCACGGGTACGGGATCCACCGCGACCGGCCGGGCCCGCCGCCGCAGCGCGCGCAGCCGCGCGGACAGCTCCTTGATCGCGACCGGCTTCACCACGTAGTCGTCCGCGCCCGCCTCCAGCGCGGCCACGATGTCGTGCGTGTCGTCGCGCGCGCTGACCACCACGATCGGCACGTCGTCGACGCGCCGCAGCTGGCGGATGCACTCGAAACCGTCGATCCCCGGGAGCATCAGGTCGACCAGGACCGTGTCGGCGGCCTGGGCGCGCTGCGCGGCGAGGCCCTCCTCCGCGGTCGCGGCGCCGCGAGCCGTGTAACCCTCGTCCTCCAGCGCCATCACCAGCGACAACCGGATCCGGTCGTCGTCCTCGATCACCAGCACGCCCGGCATGCTTCCCATCATGCCCGGGCCCCAGCAGGGCCGCCCGGGAGACACCCGCGCACGGGACCTGAACCAGGACTCCCGCACGCGGGTGCGGCCGGCCCACCGGTGACACGACTCCCGTCTGGGGGGAGGAGTCGAGCCGTGACACCGGCGGAATGATCATCTTTTGGGGAGTTCATGGCAACGGCTTCCCGGACGTGTGACGGTTTCATGACGACCGCTGTGCCTTCACGATGATCGTTGTGCCTTCTCGGCGATCGCCGCGCCCTCACGGCGACCACCGCACCCCTCACGGCGACCACTGCGCTTTCACGACGATCGCTGCGCGGGCAGCGGCGGGTGCGCGGCCAGCCAGGTCAGCGCGGACGGCAGGTCGGCGAAGACCGGCAGCGCGTCGTCCAGGCGCATGGTGTGCAGCACGGTCAGCACGAACCGGCTGGGCGCGGCGAGACACAGGTGACCGCCGCGCTTGCGGGCCCGCATGTGCCCGCGCACCAGCACGCTCAGCCCGATCGGGTCGACCAGCTCGACCGCGGACAGGTCGAGCACGACGTTGCGGTGCAGCGCCGCCGCCCTGCCGAGCGCGGCCTGCATCGT
Organism: Catenuloplanes nepalensis; assembly: GCF_030811575.1. Classification (GTDB taxonomy): domain Bacteria; phylum Actinomycetota; class Actinomycetes; order Mycobacteriales; family Micromonosporaceae; genus Catenuloplanes; species Catenuloplanes nepalensis. Next base: position 3,894,136 of record NZ_JAUSRA010000001.1, read on the forward strand.
CGACACCAGCAGCCGATCGATGTCGCCGGTGACCTCGACGATCGCGGCGTGCGGGTCGTGCCGCAGCGCGACGTCGCGCGGAATGTGCTTGCGAACCGGCCAGGTCGCGGCCGCGGCCGCGCTCGGCTCGCGCAGCTGCCCGACCACACACCCGGGACAGGTGTGCTGGCCGGTGGCGAACGGCGAGCCGGCCCAGCCCTGGTCGGTGAGCAGCGGCCAGACCACCTCGAGGTCGCGCAGGTGATCGGCGCGGCACCTGAGCACGACTCCGCAGCGGTCGCAGATCAAGTCGATCATGTTGGCCACCTGCCCGGGCACCGCGGTCATGACACACCACCCATCGTCAGCCGACGTCGATCTGGAGCACCTTCGTCGCGTGTGCGATCTCCAGCAGGCGCAGCACTCGCGCCGTGGGCCGGCGCAGCGCCAGCCGCCCCTCGCCGCCCCAGAGGCGTCGGTGCGTGCTGAGCAGCAGTTCGATTCCCGCGGCGTCGATCGTCGGGCACTCGGTGAGATCCAGGACGAGCCGCGCCGGACGCCGGGCGAGAGCCTGGTCCAACAGTAGCCGCACCGCGGGGAGGCGGTGGCGCACCAACTCGTGCGTGATCGCCAGCTCGATCAGGGCGGCCTGTCCCACCTGCATCCCGGCCTCCCGGTCGCCACGACTCCACTTCGATCAGGCTGCCGGGGACTTTTGACGGACCCCCGGCCAACATGTGTCAGTTCCGTGACGATCCCACGCGTGGATCCACCACCGTACGACATCCAGAATTCGCTGTTCCCGCTTCCGGCGGCGAATCGGCGTTCACTCCGTTCTGCTGGGCCTTCGGCGTCAGGGTGAGCGGCACTCCGCGGCAGCGACCCCTATGGCGTGAATTTCGGGCGCGCAGCGCCCGGACGGCCGGCGCCGATCGATCCTCGACTCTGAAAGCTCAGCAGGGGCGTGCTCCCGCGGGCAACGGCCGGCGCATGGGCAGAGCGCTCACTCCGCGCAGGGGTGGGCGGCTGGGCTCCTCCATGTTCCGGTGTGGTCACCACGACCCTTCCGCGTGCGCGGATATGGTGCGCGTGCAACTAGTCTGTGGCAGGATCGGCCGCATGAGTACAGTTCCCGAGAGTCACGCCGACCTGCTGGAGCGCCCGGTCTTCGCGCACATGGCCACGATCCGGCCGGACGGCTCGCCGCAGTCGAGCGTCATGTGGTTCGCCTGGGACGGCGAGGTCCTCCGGATGACCCACAAGAAGACCCGGCAGAAGTTCCGCAACGTGACGAAGGAACCGCGGATCGCTCTGTCCATCGCCGACCCCGACGACCCGTACCGGTTCCTCGAGGTCCGCGGCATCGTCGAGAAGGTCGAGGACGACGACGCCGAGGCCTCGTTCTACGCCTCCCTGCAGCACCGGTACGACAACGTCTACCCGATCCCGGACGCCCCCGAGCGCATCATCATGACGATCCGTCCCACGTCGTTCCTCGCGGTCGTCAACGGCTCCGTCGTCGCCCGCGGCTGACCCGGCGGGCGACCGCGATCCCGGCGCCGGCGATGAGCAGAAGTTGTACGCCGTTCGCGCGCTCAGGCTAGGCGAGTCCCCTCGTCCGTGAGGGTCACCGGCGCGCCGGACGCGGCCGACTTGTTCGCGGCGACGCCGGTGAGCACGCTGCGGATGCCGTCGCGGTAGCCGGCCTGCCGCGCGAGCGGGTCGCCGGACGGTCCGCGGAACACGTCGTCGAGCAGTAGCCTGTCGCCGCCGCCGTGGCCGCCCTCGCCGCGGATGATCGGCACCTCCTCCGGCTTGCCCCACTGCTCCTGCACGGTGAGCCGCTCCCAGGAGGAGTCGGTCGAGTGCAGGCCGGCGCTCGGGTCGATGGCCGCGTTCACCGGCGTCCAGGCGCGCTCGCCGACCTCCAACTCGATCCGGCCGCGGGTGCCGGTGAACGCGACCCGGTACCCCTCGAACGGGCTGTACGCGGTGAGCGAGTAGGTGACCAGCGCACGGTTGGCGTACCGGATGAGCACGGACATGGTGTCGTCGATGGTCACGCCGGGCGCGAACACGTCCTGGTCGCGGACGTAGCCGTCCTCGTGCTCCGCGTCCAGGTAGAGCGCCTTGAGCCGCGGGTCGGCGGAGGCGTCCAGCAGGAACGGGTCGGTGCCGAGCCCGGGCGCGCCCTTGGCCCGCGCCGGCCTGTCCGCCCCGCCGCCCGCACCGGACGAGCCGTAGAAGCGCAGCGCGGTCTGCGCGAAGACCAGCTCGGGATTGCTGGCCAGCCACCAGTTGATCAGGTCGAAGTGGTGCGTGGACTTGTGCACCAGCAGGCCGCCGGAGCTTCCGCGGTCGCGGTGCCAGCGGCGGAAGTAGTCGGCGCCGTGCGCGGTGTCCAGCGCCCACTCGAAGTGCACGGCCGTGATGTCACCGATCCGGCCGGACGCGATCAGCTCACGCACGGCGGAGTTCCGCGGCGAGTAGCGGTAGTTGAACGTGACGATCAGGTTCCCGCTGGAGCGTTCGGCCGCGTCCGCGATGCGCGCGCAGCCCTCCTCGTCGACGGTCAGCGGCTTCTCGCACACCACGTCCAGCCCGGCGTCGAGCGCGGCGACCACGTAGTCCGCGTGGGTGGCGTCCACACTCGTCACGACGAGCACATCGGACAGGCCCAGAACCTCGTGCAGACCCTCAGGCCCATACGTGGGTACGGGTGAGGGGAGCCGCCCGTTGTGGTAGTCCATCCGGGTCTTGTTCGTGTCGAGGAACGCGACGATCGTGCCGGTGTCGCTCCAGTCGCCGAGCAGCGCGTCCACGTACATCTGGGCGCGGTGCCCGAGTCCGGCGATGGCGTAGCGGCGGGTCATTGCGAGCCTCCGGGGGTGTCGGGATTGCGAACGTCGTGGGTGCCGAGCCGGCCGCACATGCCCCAGCCGTCGGTCTCGCTGCGCGGCGCGCCCAGCACGCCGCCCTCGCGGAGGTGCGAGCCGTCACCGGCGTCGAGGTTGTTCAACATCTCGGCGGTCCGTGCGGTCTGCGCCGCGACCGTGGCCTGCCAGATCTCGCGCCACTGCGGGATCCGGCCGCGCACCAGCCGTGCCGCGGCGTCGTAGAACGCGTGCAGCGGCGCGAGGTCGCCCCTGATCGCCGCGTCCCTGAGCCGCAGGAACTCCCCGACCGCGAGGTCCCGGCGGCGCGCCACGGCGTCGTCGTCCTTCGCCGGAAGCACCGCGGCCGCGGCGTAGGACTCGGGCGTGGCGAGGACGTCCGGCGGGAACGTCATGACCGCGTCGCCGGCCTCGGGCAGCCCGGCGTTGGACATGACGACCAGCACCCGGAGGTCGCCGTGGTTGACCGCGCGGTGGATGACGCCGGGCGTGAACCAGATCAGCGAGCCGTGTTCGAGTGGGATCTCGCGAAAGCCCGACGCGTCGAGCGTCTGCAGCGCGCCGGTGCCGCCGGTGACCACGTACGCCTCGGTGGACGCGGTGTGCAGGTGCGGGGTGCCGCCGGCCAGCCCGTCCACGCACCGCCCTGTGTAGACGGTCAGCCGGCTGATCGAGGTGCCACCGGGGAAGGTCATGACGCCAACACGTTCCGGCCCCGGTCGGCCAGCTCGTGCGTACCCTCGTCGCCGTGGTCGCCGGTGGCGATGACCACCGCGTAGCGGAACGTGAGCGTGCCGCCGGCCTCGAACGGCAGTTCCTCGCTGAAGAACGGCGCCGGGCAGAGGCAGGCGAACTCCGCGCTGCGGGTGAACCACTGCGGCGGGTGCTGCGGGTTGCGCCGGTCGTCGACCATCACGATGGTGGAGGCGCGGCCGGTCTCGTCGTGCTTGCCTCGGTAGGCGAACCACTCCGCGCGGGTGCCGCGCAGGTTGTCCGCGCCGACGCCGTCCGGGGACTGCGCGGTGCCGTTGGTGAAGCTGCGCGGGCCGCGCCAGAACAGCCCGCCGTACCCCGCGTTCTCCCGGCCCTTGGTGGTCGGCGATCCGATGTGCAGCGTCGCGCCGGAGACGTTCGTCATCCGGGTCTCGAAGCGCAGCGCCCAGCTCGTCTCGTCGATCAGCGTGAACGTCAGCGACCGGGTCTCGTCGACGACCGGCGCGCCCTGCTGGGAGCGCCAGTCGAGCGTGTGGGTGAGCGCGGCGGTGTCGCCGTCCACGGTCAGCGACGTCATGTCCCGGTGCAGCGCGCTGCCGTTGTTCTCCTTCTGCACGTAGAACTGACCGTGCACATAGGTCGGCCCGCCCCAGAAGTTGTGCTCCCCCAGGTGCGGCAGCGACCAGGCGATGCCCTTGTGCCAGACGTGGTCGTGCGGGCGGAACAGCGAGACCAGGTCACCGGCGAGCGTGCGCAGCGGGTGCAGGTACGGCTTCGGCGACTCCAGCCGCACGGTGTCCGGCACGTAGACGTAGGTGGCGATCGGGACGTCCCCGGCCGAGACCGTGACCTCCTTGCCGAGCTTGTGATCGACGTGCAGAGTCATGCGGTGCGGACTCCTTCTGTTGAGGCCGGCTCTGTCCAGGGGGCGCCGACGCCGTTCATGCGCAGTGCGAACGGGTCGTCCGGGCCGATCTCGCCGGCGCGGACCGGCGCGCCGGTGAACGCGGACCGGTAGAGCGCGGCGACGAACTCCATGGTCCGGCGCGTGTCCGCGAGCGTGACCGGCAGCGCGGTCCCGGCGTCCAGCGCGTCAAGCACGGCCGCGAGCTGCCCGGCGTGGCTGGACTCGACGTCGTCCCAGTCCGCGTACCAGCGCTTCTTGATCTCACCGTTGCCCGGCGCGGGCGTGACCGTCCAGTGGTCGTCGGTGTATCCGTAGAGGTGGGTCAGCTCGACCGTGGCGCGCTCGAAGTCGAAGCGCAGCGCGGACGTCTGGCGCGGCGAGACCACGGAGTTGACGACGGACGCGAGCGTGCCGTCGGCGAACGTGACCAGCGCCATCGACACGTCCTCGGTGTGCACCTGGTGCCGTGCCTGCCGGCCGGCGACCGCGGTGACCTGCGCCCACGGGCCGAGGATCGACAGCAGCAGGTCGAACTGGTGGATGCCGTGGCCCATGGTCGGGCCGCCGCCCTCGGTCTCCCACTTCCCGCGCCACGGAGCGGCGAAGTAGGCGTCGTCGCGGTACCACAGCGTGTCGCAGGTGGCCAGCAGCGACCGGCCGAGGTGCCCGGCCGCGGCGAGCGCGCGCAGCCGGGCCGCGCCCGCGCCGAAGCGATGCTGGAAGACGGTGGCGACGTGCCTGCCGGTCTCCGCGGAGACGGCCGCGATGTCGTCCAGTTCGGACAGTGACAGCGTCGGCGGCTTCTCGACGAGCACGTGCGCGCCGGCCCGCAGCGCCTCGATCGCGAGCGGCGCGTGCGTGGACGGCGGCGTGCACAGGTGGACGAGGTCGACGTCGCCGGAGGCGAGCAGCTCGGTCAGGCTCGGCGCGACCGTGGGCACGTCCCACGTCGCCGCGAACGTGCGGGCCCGGTCCGCGTCGACGTCGACGACCGCGGCCAACTCCACCCGGTCCGGGTGGGCGCGCAGCGCCCGGGCGTGGGCGGTGGCGATGCCTCCGGTGCCGATGATCGCCGCGCGGTACGGGGTCTTGGTCATGCCACGCTCCTTGGGACACGGGCCGGTGCCGAGCGGCACCGGCCCGCTGCGCTGGTGGATCAGGCGGCGTCGATCTCGGTCTGCAGCTCCTTGATGAACGACTCCGCGGCGGCCTGCGGCGTCTTGCGCTCGAACAGGACCTCCTCGGTGTGCCGCTTCAGGATCGCCTCGATGCCGCTGGCGCCGTTCGGCGTGACCCGGGGCGCCGGGCCGACCTTGACCGTGTCGAGGTAGTCCGCGGCGGCCTTGTCGGTGGCGGTGAGCTTCGGCGCGAGCGCGGCCCGGATCGTCGTGTTGCCGGGCACGCCGCGGTCGGTGAGCAGCACGTCCGCGGCCTCCTGCGTGTTGAGCAGGAAGTCGACGAACGCGGCGGCCTCGGCCGGCTGCTTCGACCGGGCGGAGATCGCCCAGTACATGGACGGCTTGTAGTAGGCGCCCGGCGTACCCACCTGGGACTCGCCCGGGATCTGCACCAGCCGCAGGTTCTGGCCGCTGGCCGCCGCGAACGACGTCAGCTGGGTGTTCCACGACGTGCCGATCGCGGTGGCGTTCGTAGCCATGCCGGACTGGTCCAGCGCGGCACCGGCGCGCTCGATCGTGACCGACGCGGCCGGGCCGATGCCGGTCTTCGACAGGTCCAGCAGGTACTGCCAGTACTGGGCGAGCACGGCCGGCGGCGCGGAGACCTTGCCGGACTCGTCGTACAGCGACGCGCCCTGCTGGCGGAGCCAGATGTTGACCGAGCCGGTGTCGAAGCCCCAGAGCTGGACGCCGTTGACCTTGCCGCCGCTGGCCTTGGAGATCTTGTCGCCGACCGTGCGCAGGTCCTCCCAGGACCAGGTCGCGGTGTCCGGCAGCGTGACGTTGTACTGCTTGAGCAGGTCGTCGTTGACGATGAACGAGTACGCGGTGAGGCCGGTCGGGATCGCGTACTGCTTGCCGTCGACCTTGCCGGTGTCCAGCGCGGTCGCCTCGATGTCCGCGGTCTTCAGGTGGGCGGACGCGGTGCCCAGGTCGAGCAGCGCGCCACGCTCGGCGTACGAGGCGAGGTAGAGCTCGTCCATCTGGATGATGTCCGGTGCGTCGTTCGCCGCGACCGTGGTGGCGAGGCTGTCCCAGTAGCCGTTCCAGTCCTTGAACTCGCCCTTGATGGTGATGTTCGGGTACTTGGCCTTGAACAGGTCGATCGCCTGCTGGGTACGCTTGTGCCGCGCGTCCGAGCCCCACCAGGTGAAGCGGAGCGTGACCGGGTCCGTGGAGAGTTCCCCGCCCGCGTCACCGCCGCCGCCACCGCAGGCGGCGAGCGCCGTGGATGCGCCGACCGCACCGGCGATCGAGAGAACCGTACGCCGGGATATGCCGTTGGTCATCGAATGTGCCCTTTCGATGGTGGTTACTTGATACCGGTGGTGGCGATGCCCTTGATCAGGTATCGCTGGCCGATCAGGAAGGCGAGGAAGATCGGCAGGAGGGAGACCACGCTCATCGCGAACATGGAGCCCCACGACGTGGCGACCGTGGCGTCCACGAACGAGCGCAGCGCGACCGGCACCGTGTACATCTCCGGGTCGGTCAGGTAGATCAGCTGCGAGAAGAAGTCGTTCCACGTCCAGATGAACGTGAAGATCGTGGTGGTGGCCAGCGCCGGCAGCATCAGCGGCAGGATGACCTGCAGGAAGATGCGCGGGTGGCCGGCGCCGTCGATGCGGGCCGCCTCGTCCAGCTCGCGCGGCAGGCCGCGGATGAACTGGACCATCAGGAACACGAAGAACGCGTCCGTGGCCAGCAGTTTCGGCACGACCAGCGGCAGGAACGTGTTCACCCAGCCGAGGTTCGAGAAGATGATGTACTGCGGGACGATCAGCACGTGGATCGGCAGCATGATCGTCACCAGCATGATGGCGAACCACCACTTCTTGCCGGTGAACTCCAAGCGGGCGAACGCGTACGCCGCCATCGAGCAGGAGACCAGGTTGCCGATGATGCAGCCGAGCACCACGATCGCGGAGTTCAGCATGTAGTGGCCGAACGGCGAGGCGAGCGCGTTCCACCCGTCGGTGTAGTTGGAGACCTCGAAGCTGTCCAGCACCAGGCCGGGCGAGCGGAAGATCTCGTTGTTCGGCCGCAGTGAGCTGACCACCATCCAGATGACCGGATAGAGCATCACGATCGCGAACGCGATCAGCGTGGCGTGCTTGAGCGTGGACTTGAGCCAGCCCGGCAGCACGAACCTCGGCGGCGGCGGGTCGTCCTGGGTGGCGACCGGGATCGGGCGCGCCTTGAGGTCAGTCATCGTAGAACACCCATCGCTTGGCGGCCCAGAAGTTGATCGCGGTGAACCCGGCGATGATCAGCAGGAGCAGCCAGGCGAGCGCCGAGGCGTACCCCATGTCGAATCTGGCGAAGCCGCGCTCGTAGAGGAAGAGCGTGTAGAACAGCGTCGAGTCCGACGGTCCGCCGGTGCCGCCCGAGACGACGAACGCCTGGGTGAACGACTGGAACGCGTGGATGATCTGCAGGACCAGGTTGAAGAAGATGATCGGCGACAGCAGCGGCACGGTGATCTTCTTGAACTGCGTCCACTTGCTCGCGCCGTCCACGGACGCGGCCTCGTAGTACATCACCGGGATCTGACGCAGGCCGGCCAGGAAGATCACCATCGGTGCGCCGAACGTCCAGACGTTCAGGACGATCAGCGTCGACAGCGCCGTGTCCGGGTCGGAGATCCAGCCCCGGCCGGTGATGCCGAAGACGCCGAGCAGCTGATTGAGCAGTCCCTCAGCACCGAAGATCTGCTTCCACAACACCGCGATCGCGACGCTGGAGCCGAGCAGCGACGGCAGGTAAAACGCGGAGCGGTAGAACGGCAGGCCGCGCAACCCTCGGTCGAGCAGGATGGCCAGCGCGAGCGCGGCCAGCAGTTGCAGCGGCACGGAGACGAACACATAGATGAAGGTCACGCCGAGCGACCTGTGCAGGCGCTCGTCGGTGAACATGCGGGAGATGTTCTCGACGCCGTTGAACTCCGGCGGCTGGATCAGGTTGTAGTCGGTGAAGCTGAGCCCCAGCGAGGCCACGATCGGGCCGGCCGTGATCAGCAGAAGCCCCGCGAACCACGGCAGCAGGAACAGGAAGGCGGCCTTGTCGTCCCGCTTTCGCGGCGGGCCGCCCTTGGAGGCGCCGAGCCGTTGGAGCTCGCCGAGAGCACTCACACGACCCTCCTTCACATGAGCAGTCACTGGTAACGCGCAGTCCCCCCGAACCGGGGTGCCTCCGGCAAGGGGGATCTTTCGGGTCGAAAGCATCAAAGGGGGAAAGCGCTTTCCGCAGTCTGCATCGATGCTGTGACGCGCGTCAAGTGTTTCGCGGGGATGACAATGGATCGTTTCAGAGGCACGTGGCCGCGTCAGGCTCGCCGGCGATCGATGTTGTTCTTTAAACCATTCAACGGGTACGGCGGGCGCTCCGAACAGCGGGAAAGCGCGTGCCCATTCCGGACTTCTCCGACGGATGCCGCGAGCATCGGGCTGCCTCCTTCGCCCGCGGGTCGCGGGCCGGGGTGCCCTCCGGTCCGCGACCCTTGGAAAACGTATTCCGCAGTCTGCTCACGTGGGTCAGACGCGTCAAGGTCCGGTTACGGCCAGATCACCAGCCCGCGTCTCCCGCCCGAGCCTGTCATGCCGTCCACCCACCGCGCCACCGCCACCACGGCTGCAAAACGGCATCGAAGGCAGGCCGGCACAAGGCTGTCCAGGCGAGGGCAGTCAACCGGCGACCGCGAGAGCAGAACCAGGCCCCGCGGCAACTCCCACTCGTCGATCAGGTAGGCGGTGTCCAGGATGCTCAGGCCGTCGCCGTCGGCGCCGATCCCCATCAGATGGTCGAACGGCACCTCGTCCGGCGACCACGAGTTCGGCGCCGCCGGGCAGGCACTCCGCTCGTCGACCACGACGCCGCCGTTCTGCACCCGCAGCAGGTCGAGCAGGGCAGCCGGCAGCGTCACGCCGAGACGCGACTCCGCGTCGGCGATCATCGCGTCGGTGAGCGGCGGGAACACGCCGGCGGTGTGGCCGGTGTCCCAGAACGGAGTCAGAACGACGACACCACCTCGATCGGGCCCACGATGTGGGTGTTGAACTCGGGCAGGTCGGCCGCGGGGATCCACAGCTCGGCGATCTCCCGGCCGCCGGCCTGGCGGCTCGGGTAGCGGCGGGCGACGTCCGTGGCCACCCGGAAGCGGGTGACGTGGCCGGAGCCGGAGGCGGCCACGTTCCACTCGGCGGCGATCCGGGCCGCGTAGGCCTCGTTGAGCACCGGGTAGAAGATCGGCTGGTCCGGGAGGCGGGGCGGGAAGGCCGCGTAACCCGACTGAGCGATCAGGTCGAGTTCGGCCGGGCCGACCGGGCGCCAGAGCGTGGTGGTGCCGTCCGGGTTCTCGGTGCGGCCGCCGAGCAGCCGGCCGGCCAGCGCGCTGACCGCGGGGTCAGCCGACGGTTCGAGAGACGAGACGAAGACGGCGATCAGTTCGTCGGAGCCGCGCAGCCAGCGCCAGGCGCCGAGGTTCGGGTGCGGCACCGCGGTACACGCCTCGGCCGGAGCCAGCAACTCCAGCGCCCGGTCGAGTGTGGCGGAGTCCAGCGGGTAGGACGCGTTGCCGGAGGCGTGGCCGAGCAGGGTGGCGAGGATGACCGCGGGCAGCAGGCCGTCGCCGACGTTGATACGTGCGAAGTCGCCGCCGGGCAGCAGGATCGCGTGCGCCATCGGCGGCGCGTAACCGTCGATCGCCTCCTCGAACCGCCGCCGCGCCGCGCCGATCTCCTCGACGGTCTCCCACCTGACGATCATGCCGACACCGTAATCCAGTAGCGCCGGACCACGTCCGGGACGCCCTCGAGGACGCCGCCGTGGCGTTCGATCAGCCGTGCAGAGGCCTCGTTGTCGACGAGGCAGACCATCAGCACCCGGTCGAGGCCGACCTCGCGCGCGTGCGCCAGCATCTCGTCCAGCGCCCAGCCTCCGACGCCGCGCCGGCGCGCGGACGGCCGGATCCCGTACCCGATGTGGCCCATGGCGGCGGCGGAGCCGCTGAGCGAATGACGCAGCGCGATGCCGCCCAGCACATCGGAGCCGTCGACGATCCACCGGTACGTACAGCGGTCCGCCCCGGCCTCCAGCCGTGCGACGAAGGCGGCGAACCCGGCGACGGTCGCCGGGCGGTCGGTCGGCAGCAGCCCGAAGCCGTCCTCGTGCGCCCCCGGCCCCCACTCGCGATGCGCGGCCAGCCACGCGGCGTGCAGCGCGGTCGTGGGTGCGATCAGCTCCGGCATGGGGCGACGATAGCGGGCGGTCAGTCGCTGCCCACGGACATCTCGATGTCGGCGACGGCGGAGCCGACCGCGAAGCAGAGGCCGCCGATCAGGCCGCCGATCAGCGCGGCGCCGAGCGTGGCGGAGGCGTCGTTGCCGACGATGTTGAGCAGCAGCGGCAGGACCAGCAGCACGACGGTGTTGACGACCGCGGCGCACAGGCCCCACAGCGACTGCCGCATCACGAACTGGGCCGGGGACGGCCACGGCAGGATGCGCAGGGACAGGTTGTAGGCGGCCTCGACGCCGCTGTTGACGAAGCCGACGACCAGCGCGGCCGCGAGCCACGCCCATGCCGACCCGAACGTCAGATCGTCCGCCACCGCGGCCACCACCAGCACCGACAGCGCGGGAAGCACGGAGGCGGGGACGATCGCGATTCTCGCGCGCCAGCTCACGAGCGGAAGTCTCGCAGCGCCGGGCGACTCTCAGCCAGCGTTCACCTGAACAGCCGGCGTCGCGCCGTTAGCGCGGGAAGTCGGTCGGATGAACCGGATAATGGACCGATGCCCGTGGTGGAGGCCAGTATCTCCGTACCCGTACCGCCGGACGTCGCCTTCGCGGTTTCGCAGACGGTCGCGCCGGTGCGCAATCGCTGGGATCCGTTCGTGCGCCGGCAGCACTTGCTCGGCGGCGCGACCCGGCCGGGCAGGGGCGTGCGCACGTTCACCCGGTCCCGGCACGGGCTGAGCATGGTCAGCGAGTACGTGTCGTTCGCACCGCCGACGAACGTGGGCATGAAGATGGTGCGCGGGCCGTGGTTCTTCGAGATGTTCGCGGGCGGCTGGCGGTTCGCGCCGGCGCCCGGGGAGCCGGGACACACGGTGGCGACCTGGCGCTACAGCTTCCGCTGCCGCCCGGTCTGGCTTCGCCCGATCGCGGACCGGATCGGCATCTGGCTGCTGACCAGGGACATCAACAAACGCATCCGAGGGTACGCGCGGGGCTGCGCCGATCCGGTCGTGCTGGAGGCGGCGCGCGCGTCCCTTCACTGAGGCCTGTTCACCGACGCGAGCCGACGCCTATTCAGCGGCGCGTTCCGAGGCCAGCCGACCGCCGCGCTCGGCGTGAAGGAGTCGAACCAGGTGCTCGCGCTGGTCGAACGGCTGCGCGAGCGAGGCCTGGCCGTGGTTTTGATCAGCCACAACATGCCGCACGTGTGGCAGGTGGCCGACCGCATCCACATCCAGCGCCTCGCCCGCCGCGCCGCCGTGGTCACGCCGTCCTCGCACTCGATGGCCGACGGCGTGGCCATCATGACCGGAGCCGCCACGGCCTGACCCACAGCGCTCCGGGCCGCGTGCGAACTATCCCCGGAGCGGCTCGGTCTGCCACTCGGCGGACGCGCCCGGCCAGTCCGCGGTCTGCGTGGTGTACGGCGCCGAGTACTCGTCGTAGGCCCGCAGCCACGCGTCGCCGCCCTGGCCGCTGACGCGCCAGGTCGGGCTCTCCCAGTCGGCCTTGGTTCCCCGGAACACCTGGAACCCGGCCTCGTCCGTGCACGGTCGGAGCCCCAGCCGGGCGTTCTCCGGCGCGTCCTCGCCGATCAGTTCCAGACAGTCGTCCTTGGCGTCCCGCACCTTGAAGTACAGGCGGCCGGCCCAGTCCTCGGAGAGCTCCTCGACGTGCCAGGTCTGACCCCACGAGGTGCCGCAGGGCCGGACGCGGATCACGGTCCCACCGTTGTCGTGGTCGTAGACGGCCGTGAGGCAGCCGCCATCCGGCCCGATGTCGTTGAGCCCGACGTTCTTGATGTGGACCGGATCGGCGTCGCCGCCCATGCCGGACGCGTGGGCGGCCGTTCCGGGCAGGACCATCGCCGCGAGAGCCCCGGCGATGACCACGGCGTTACGTGCCTTGATGCGCATGAATTTCCCCCATGTCGGGCCGGTCGTCTGCTCGACCGGCGGTTCGCGGACAGCCTGTCACCGGCGATCACCACACCGTGGAGGATCACGGAAAATGCGCACTCAAACGGGTGATCCAAGACCACCCCCTACGGGCGCAGTCCCCACCCACCGACGCCGAAGAACGCACACACCGCGGGCCGCGGCCGGAGCGGGCGAGCCGCGTGAGGGCTCACCCGCGTACCGTGGCGGGATTTTCCGGGTTCGGCCGGGTCGGGTGATCAGCGCTTGAGGTCGATCACGAAGCGGTACTTGATGTCGTTCGCCGCGAGGCGTTCCAGCGCGCGGTCGATGTCGGCGGTGCCGATCAGCTCGATGTCGGCCGTGATGCCGTGCGTGGCGGCGAACTCGAGCATCTCGCGCGTGTCCCGGGTGCCGCCCGCACCCGCGCCGGCGATCGACTTGCGGCCGACCGCCATCGCGAACGGCGCGACGTCGAGCGTGCCCGGCAGGCCGACCGTGACCAGCGTGCCGTCCGTCTTCAGGGCCTGCACCAGCGGCGTCATCGGGTGCACCGCGGGCACGGTGTCGATGATCAGGTCGAAGCGGTTCCGCGGCTGCTCCGGGTCGCCGGCGAGGACCACGTCGTGCGCGCCCAGCCGGCGTGCGTCCGCGGCCTTCGCGGCGGAGGTGGTGAACGCGGTCACGTGCGCGCCCATCGCCCGCGCGAACTTCAGCCCGAGGTGGCCGAGACCGCCGATGCCGACGATCCCGACGGTCGTGCCGGGGCCGGCGCCCCAGTGCCGCAGCGGCGCGAAGACCGTGCTGCCCGCGCAGAGCAGCGGTGCGGCCGAGGCCGGGTCGAGGCCGTCCGGCAGCCGGTAGACGTAGCGCTCGTCCGTGACGACCCGGTCCGCCCAGCCGCCCCGGGTGACGCCGTCGCCGTGCCGGTCCTCGGCGCCGTAGGTGGCGGTCGCGATGGTCAGGCACAACGTTTCATCGCCGGCCAGGCAGGGCGGGCAGGTGCGGCATGAGTCGACGATCGGGCCGACCGCGACCAGGTCACCGCGCGCGTGGGTGGTGACCTCCGGCCCGATCTCGGTCACCCGGCCGACCAGTTCGTGGCCGGGAACGACCGGGAAGTGCCGCCCCCACGGCCCGATGTGGTGCAGGTCGGTGTGGCAGACGCCGCAGTAGAGCACGTCGATGCGCACGTCGTGCGGGCGCACGTCGCGCTGCTGGTAGCTCCATGGCGTGATCTTCGCGCCGCGCTCCAGCGCCGCGAAGGCGTTGACGGTGGTGGACATGGTTCTGCCTCCTTGGTAACCAACTGGTTGGCTACCTTAGGCGCGACAGCCCGTCTGTGGCAACTAACTAGTTACCTACTACACTTGCGGCCATGCCCGGAGACGCCGCCAGCACCCGACGCCGGATCCTCGACGCCGCGACGGCCGAGTTCGCCGCGTTCGGGATCGCCGGCGCCCGCGTCGACCGCATCGCGGCCGCGTCCGGCGCCAACAAGGCGATGATCTACAAGTACTTCGGTAACAAGGACCAGCTCTTCGACGCGGTCTTCGACACCATCGTGGTGCAGACCATGGACGACGTCCCGATCACCGGCGACGACCTGCCCGGCTACGCCGCCCGCATGTGGGACTGGCATCGCCGCCGCCCCGAGCTGCTCCGCGTCGCCCACTGGGACCGCCTCGAACGCGACGCGGCCGGCATGACCGCCGACGTCGTGCGCAAGGCCACCGCGGACAAGACCGAGGCGATCGCGACCGCCCAGCGCCACGGCCTCGTCGACGACGCGCTCCAGGCCGCCACGCTGCTCACGATGATCCTCGAACTCAGCCGCACCGGCCTCGACGCGCCCGGCACCCACCGCGCCGCGATCGAGACCGCGGTCCGCCGCCTCACCACGCCACAGAGCTCCTAGAAACCCAAAGTTCGACGGCGGACCGGTCGACGTTCCGGTCGTAGTAGTCGGCGGCGAACTCCGCGTACCGGTCGATGATGTCGGCGCGGAGGATCTCGAGCATCGCGGTGCCGTCGGGGTCGGTGTCGTACGGCCCGCGCGAGGGCGGGAACACGATGCCGGGCCCGGCGTGCCAGAGGTCGTCCCCGGCCTGCCGCCAGAGCGGACGATATCCTCTCCGACTGTACGGAACGGGTCGGGACGGTGGGGGTGGGCGGGGCTGATGCTGGTGTCGGTCGAGTGGGGGGTCGTGCGCGTGGACGGGCACGGCGAGTTCAAGGACGCCAAGATCTTCCCGGGTGGTGTGCGGGAGTGGGACTGGTCCGAGACCGGCACCCGGCACCGGCCCGGCGTGCAGCCGGAGGACGTCGAGGAGCTGCTGGATCACGGCGCCACCACGATCATCCTGTCGACCGGCATGGACGAGGCGCTTCAGGTGCCGGACGCCACGATCGAGCACCTGGACGAGCAGGGCGTGGACGTGCACGTACTGGAGACCCGCGCGGCCGTGGCGCTCTACAACGAGCTGTCACCGCACCGGCCGGTCGGCGCGCTGATCCACTCCACCTGCTGAGCGGCCGGGCCGGTCAGCCCGCCGGTTCCGGGGGCATGCGGGTGGTGAGCCACTCCAGTTGGTGGGCGACGTGGAAGGCGTCGCCGCCCTCGTGGCCGTTGAACGGGTAGGCGTGGATCTCCTTGTCGGTGCGCGGGCCGCCGTAGGCGTTGAAGGCCGCGTACGTGCTGGTGGGTGGGCAGACGTTGTCGCGCAGGCCGGTGCCGAAGCAGGCCTGCGCGGTGGCCTGGGCGGCGAACGTGACGCCGTCCATGTAGGACAGCGTGTCGTAGGCGGCGGGCGTCAGGTCACGCCGCACGGCGAGATAAGCGGATATCTCCGCGTACGGCGACGTATCCACGGAGGACAGGCAGTTGTGGATGTCGCACAGGAACGGCGCGGTGACCAGCAGCGCGGCCAGGTCCGGGAGCAGGCCGGCCACGGCCAGCGCGAGCCCGCCGCCCTGACTGTTGCCGAGCGCGGCCACCCGGGCCGGGTCCACGCCGGGCAGCGCGCGCACCGCGAGCACGGCCCGCACCGCGTCGGTGATCAGGCGCCGGTAGTAGTAGGTGTCCGGTGAGCCGATCCCCCAGGTGACCGGCCATGGCGCGTCCGGGACCGCGCCCGGGTCCGGCGTGTCACCGCCGTTGCCGTAGCGGCCACCCGCGCCGCGCACGTCCATGAGCAGATGGGCATAGCCGGCGTTGACCCAGGTCAGCCGCTCGTGCGGGAAGCCGCGCCCGCGGCCGTAGCCGGGGAATTCGACGACGGCGGGAAGCACCACGTCCTCGACGAATGACGGCCGGGAGTACCAGGCGCGGACCGGGTGGCCGCCGAAGCCGGCGAACGACACGTCGAACGTGGAGATCAGGCGCAGCCGGGTCGGTACCGGTTCGACGGAGAGCAGGACCGGGCCGGGGCGGCGCAGCGACGAGGCCCAGAACAGGTCGAAGTCCGGCGGGACCGGGACGTCCGGCGAGTAGTTCTCGATGTTCACGGGGGTGGTGCCGTGGTCTCGCGCAGCACCAGGCCGGTGACGAAGTCGATGCGGTCGGCCGGGACCGGGACGCCGCGGGCCAGGTCGAGCAGCATGCGGGTGGCGGCGCCGGCCATCTCCCGGAGCGGCTGGTTGACGGTGGTGAGCGCGGGCCCGGTCCACGCGGCCATCGGCAGGTCGTCGTAGCCGATCACGGACAGGTCGCGTGGGACGCTGAGGCCGAGGCGGCCGGCGGCGCGGAGCACGCCCATCGCCTGCATGTCGGAGCCGGCGAAGATCGCGGTGGGGCGGTCCGCGCGATCGAGGAGCCGCAGGCCGACGGCCAGCCCGGCGTCGGCGGTGAAGTCGCCGTAGCGGACCAGGTCGGGGTCGACCGGCAGCTCGGCGGATTCGTGGGCGAAGCGGTAGCCGGCGACGCGGGCCTGGCTGCAGAGCACGTCGCGGGGGCCGGTGACGACCGCGATCCGGCGGTGGCCGAGCTCGATGAGGTGGCGGGTGGCGAGCAGGCCGCCGTTCCAGTTGTTCGCGCCGACCGTGGGGACGCGGGCCGAGGTGGCGCTGTCGTTGTCCACGATGACCAGTGGGATGCCGCGGCGGGCGAGCTGGCGGTGCTGTGCGTCGGCGACCGCGCAGAGCACCATGATGATGCCGAGTGGGCGGCGGGACAGCAGCCGGTCGATGCGGGCACGGTCGGGGCGGTGGTGGCCGTCGAGGTGGGAGACGACGACCGGGGTGCCGTCCGGGCCGGCGACCGCGCTGACGCCGCGCAGGATCTCCATCGCCCAGACCGAGTCGAGTTCGTGGAAGACCAGGTCGATGTGGCCGGCGGCGCGGCGGGCGGTGCGGCGCTGATATTGGTGGCGGCGCAGGCTGTCCTCGACGCGTTCGCGGGTGGCCGCGGCGACGTCGGCGTGGCCGTTGAGCACCTTGGAGACGGTGGTGATGGAGACGCCGACCTCCTCCGCGATGAACGCGATGGTCGGTGGGGTCATTGAAACCCGCACCGGAAGTTTCGGCGACGATCCAAAGCCATGATCAACCCCAAGAGCCATCGACGGTACGGGTAAAGCCTGTCTACACCCGGAACGCCCGGATATCGAGACCTTGACATAGTTCGATGCCGCGCCTAAATTCCGGGCTGATATACCGGTGTCGATACCGAAAGTTTCGGAGGGGCGGATGGTCACGCTGACGAAGGCGCCGCCCACGGCCCCGGCCGTGCCACCGAGGCGAGCGAGACGGCCGCTGCGCCGGGACTGGCAGTTGTACTCGCTCGCCGTACTCCCGCTGCTGTTCTTCGCGGTCTTCCGGTACGCGCCGATGATCGGCAACGTGATCGCGTTCCGGCGGTTCCGGCCGGGCGGCAACGTGTTCGGCGACGACTGGGTGGGCCTGCGCTACGTGCGGATGTTCCTGGCCGACCCGACGTTCTGGCAGGTCTTCACGAACACGCTGGTCATCGGCGTGCTCACGCTGATCGTCTGCTTCCCGCTGCCGATCGTGCTGGCGCTGCTGATCAACGAGGTGCGGATCAAGCACCTCAAGCGGTTCGTGCAGTCGGTGTCGTACCTGCCCCACTTCCTGTCGGTGGTGATCGTCGCGGGCATGGTCGGCCAGCTGCTCTCGGTGGACGGCACGATCAACGCGCTCGCCGGGACGGAGATCCCGTTCCTGCAGCGCCCGGAGTGGTTCCGGACGATCTACGTCTCCTCGGAGGCGTGGCAGACCGTCGGCTGGGGCACGATCCTCTACCTGGCGGCGCTGACCACGCTGGACGAGGATCTCTACGACGCCGCGAAGATCGACGGCGCCGGGCGGTTGCGGCAGACCTGGCACGTGACGCTGCCCGGCATCCGCCCGACGATGATCACGCTGCTGATCCTGAACATCGGCACGTTCATGGCGGTCGGCTTCGAGAAGATCCTGCTGCTCTACAACCCGCTGACCTACCCGACCGCGGACGTCATAGCCACCTATCTCTACCGGCTCGGCGTGGTCAGCGGAAACTTCTCCTACGGCGCCGCGATCGGGCTGTTCGAGGCGGTCATCGGGCTGATCCTGGTCTTCTCGGCCAACACCATCTCCCGCCGCACGGTCGGAACAAGCCTGTGGTAACCGGCCGGTCGACACCCCCGCCGCACGGTCGGAACAAGCCTGTGGTGACCGGCCGGTCGACACCCCCGCCGCACGGACGGAACAAGCCTGTGGTGACCGGCCGGTCGACACCCCCGCCGCACGGACGGAACAAGCCTGTGGTAACCGGCCGGTCGACACCCCCGCCGCACGGACGGAGCAGGCCGGTGACCTCGACCGGGCGCAGGGTCTTCAACGTGATCAACGCGGTCGTCCTGACCGGCGTCGTGGTGATCACGCTCTACCCGTTCCTGAACATCGTGGCGCGGTCGCTGTCCAGCGAGGACGAGATCCTCGCCGGGCGGGTGATGCTGCTGCCGCGCGGGTTCGACCTCACCACGTACCGCCTGGTGATGTCCGATGATCTGTTCTGGACCAACTATCGCAATACGGTGATCTACACCGTGGTCGCCACGATCATCTCGATCGTGCTGACCACCTGCTACGCGTATGTGCTGTCCAAACACCAGCTGCGCGGGCGCGGGGTGCTGGTCGGGATCGCGGTCTTCACCATGTTCTTCTCCGGCGGGCTGATCCCGAACTACGTGCTGATCAGCGGGCTGGGCCTGCGGAACACGCTGTGGGCCGTGGTGCTGCCGAACGCGATCAACGTGTTCAACCTGCTGGTGATGAAGGCGTTCTTCGAGAGCCTGCCGGTCGAGCTGGAGGAGCAGGCCGCGGTCGACGGGCTCGGCACCTACGGCATCCTGCTACGGATCGTGCTGCCGCTGTCGAAGGCGATCGTCGCCACGATGGTGCTGTTCTACGCGGTCGCCTACTGGAACTCGTGGTTCACCGCGTTCCTCTACCTGGACCGGGCCGAACTGTTCCCGGTCACCGTCTACCTGCGGAACCTGATCGCGGGCGCGACGGACGCCACCTCCACCGGCAGCGTCGACACGGACGTGGCGCAGGTCGCGGCCAACATCAAGGCCGTGACCATGGTGCTGACGGTCGTGCCGATCCTGGCGGTCTACCCCTTCGTCCAGCGCTACTTCGTCTCCGGGGTCATGCTCGGCGCCGTCAAAGGCTGAGAGGTCTCATCCATGAAAAAACACGGTCCTACAAGCAAACGTTGTGTCGCGGCCGCTCTGGCCATAACCCTTCTCCCCGCCTGCGGATCGTCGGAGCAGGACGCGAACCTCGACCGGAACCGGGCCGGCGCGATGGCGGACTACGCCATCGGCGCCCAGTTCAAGGCCACCGAGCCGATCACGTTCGACATGCTCTACAGCGACCACACGAACTACCCGATCAAGAACGACTGGCTGTTCTGGCAGGAACTGACGAAGCGCACCAACGTCACGATCACGCCGTCGGTCGTGCCGGCCAGCGACTACAACCAGAAGCGTGGCCTGGTGGTCAGTGCGGGCGACCCGCCGTTCATCATCCCGAAGGTCTACGCCGGGCATGAGGCGCCGTTCGTCGCGTCCGGGGCGGTGCTGCCGGTCAGCGACTACCTCGACCTGATGCCGCACTTCAAGCAGAAGGCCGATAAATGGGACATGTGGCCTCAGCTGGACCGGCAGCGGCAGGAGGACGGCAAGTTCTACATCCTGCCCGGCATGCACGAGAAGGTCTGGCAGGACTACTCGCTCGCGGTCCGCACCGACGTGATGCAGGAGCTGAACCTGCCGACGCCGAAGACCTGGGACGAGCTGCACACCACGCTCAAGGCGATGAAGGCGCGGTACCCGGACGCGTACCCGTTCTCCGACCGGTTCGCCGTCCCGAACCCGGGCGGCAACCTGCTCAACATGATCTCCACGGCGTACGGGACGACCGGCGGCTGGGGCTACTTCAACACCACCTGGGACGCGGACACGCAGCAGTTCGTGCTGACCGGCGCGATGCCGGAGTACAAGGCGATGGTCACCTACCTGCACACGCTGGTCGCGGAAGGGCTGCTCGACCCGGAGAGCTTCACGCAGAACGACGACCAGGCCAAGCAGAAGCTCGCCGCCGGCAAGACGCTGGTGATCAGCAGCAACGCACAGAACCTGGTCAACGACTACCGGCCGCTGCTCAAGGACGGCGCCACGATGGCGAAGATCCCGTTCCTGGCCGGACCGGCCGGCGAGGTCACCGGCTACACCCGCCTGGAGAGCGGCCTGATGATCTCGTCGAAGGCGCGGGAGAGCGAGAACTTCGTCGCGCTGATGCAGTTCATCGACTGGCTGTTCTACTCCGACGCCGGCCAGGAGTTCGCGAAGTGGGGTGTCGAGGGCGTCACGTTCACCAAGGACGCGGCCGGCAAGCGCACGCTGGCACCGGACGTCGACTTCGTCGGCCTGAACCCGGGTGCGCCCAAGCACCTGCAGAAGGACTTCGGCTTCCAGGGCGGCAACTTCTCCTACGGCGGCAGCACGGAGCTGCTGCACTCCATGTTCACCACGGAGGAGCAGGCGTTCCAGGCCGCGATCGCGCACAAGACGCCGATCCCGGTGCCGCCGCCCGCGCCGCTGACCGATGAGGAGCGGGAGCAGGCCACGCTCTGGGACACGCCGCTGAAGGACTTCGTCACCCAGCAGACGCTGCAGTTCATCCTGGGCCAGCGCGACCTGGGCGAATGGGACGCCTACGTCGCGGAGCTCAACGCGAAGAACGGGCCGGCGCTGGTCGACCTGACGAACAAGGCCAGGACCCGCTACGCGGATCAGAACAAATAGCACCATGCGGGTACGTTCGCCGGCGCCGATCCTCGACTCGGCACTCGCCCGCGCCGCCGCACTCGTGCACCGGTTGCTGGCGGTCGGGGCGTGGACGCTCGTGGCCTGCTCCCCCACCGTCGCCGCCGGGCTCGCGCTCGGCGGCGACGTGACCAACGTTCCGCTGCTGGGCGTGGCCGCGCTGCCGGTCGGCCCGGCGGTCGCGGCCGCGCTGTCCGCGCTCGCCGCGCACCGGCCGGACCTGGCCGATCTGCACCCGGCCGCGGACTTCCGGCGCGGGTACCGGCTCGTGTTCGGCCGGGCGGTGCGGCTCTGGGCCCCGTTCCTGGCACTGCTCACGATTGTGGCGATCAACCTGACGCACCTGGACGTGGCCGGCGTGCCGGGCTGGTGGGCGGTGCCGCTCGCGCTGATCGGCGTGACCGCGTGCCTGTGGGTCGCGGTCGCGCTGACACTCGTCGCGCTGTCCCCCGGGCCCGTGCCCGCCGACGCGGCCGAGCCCGTGCCCGCCGACGCGGCCGAGCCCGTGCCCGCCGGTGCGGCCGAGCCCGCGTCCGTGATCGCGCGGCGGGCCGCGCGCCTGCTGATGGCCCGGCCCGGTGTGACGCTCGCGGTGGCGTGGCTGCTGGTCGTGGCCGCGGGCGTCACGCTCGCCTGGTCCGAGGCCGCGCTGCTGATCGCGGCACCGCTGCTGCTGTTCGCATTACTGGAGATCGTCCGGCGCGGCCACAACGTTCGCTGACAGCTGCGGTGGGGAGAGTGATGAGGATCCTGTTCGGTGGCGACTACAACCCGGAGCAGTGGCCGGAGGAGGTGTGGAAGGACGACTACCGGCTCTTCGACCTCGCGGAGATCAACACGGTCACGCTGGGCGTGTTCACCTGGGGCCTGACCCAGCCGGCCGAGGACGTCTACGACTTCACCGTGCTCGACGCCGTGGTGGCGCGCGCGGTCGCGGAGGACCGCACGGTCTGCCTCGCCACCGGCACCGGCGCGCACCCGGCCTGGATGGCCCGCGCCTATCCCGAGGTGACGCGGGTCGACTTCGAGGGGCGCAAGCACGCGTTCGGCGCCCGGCACAACTCCTGCCCGTCCTCCCCCGCGTTCCGCCGGTTCTCCGCCGAGGTCGCCGGCCGGATCGCGGAGCGCTACGCAGACGTGGTCACCGCCTGGCACGTCGGCAACGAGTACGGCGGCGCCTGCTACTGCCCGCTGTGCGCTGCTGAGTTCCGGGGCTGGCTGCGCGCACGCTACGGCAGCCTGGGCGCGCTCAACGACGCCTGGTACACCCGGTTCTGGTCGCACACGTTCGGCGACTGGGACGAGATCGAGCCGCCGAGCGCGCTGACCGAGCACTGGCGCGGGCCGGATCACACCGCGTTCCAGGGCATCACGCTGGACTACCTGCGGTTCATGTCGGACGCGATGCTGGCGAACTTCCGCGACGAGAAGACCGCGATCCGGCGGCACTCCGGCGCGCCGGTGACCACGAACCTGATGGGGATGTACAAGCCGGTCGACTACCACCGGTGGGCCGCCGACCTGGACTTCGCCAGCTGGGACAACTATCCGCCGGACGATGCCTCGCACGCGCGGATGGCGTTCACGCACGACCTGATGCGCGGGCTGAAGAACGGCGAGCCGTTCTGGCTGATGGAGCAGACGCCGTCGATCACCGCGTCCCGGGCGGTCAACCCGGTCAAGCGGCCCGGCGTGATGCGGTCGTGGAGCTGGCAGGCGGTCGCGCACGGCGCGGACGCGGTGCTGTTCTTCCAGATGCGGGCCGGGCGGGGCGCGTGCGAGAAGTACCACGGCGCGGTCATCGGGCACTCCGGGCGGGACGACACGCGCGTGTTCCGGGAGGTCGCGGCGCTCGGCGCTGAGCTGCGCGACCTCGGTGACCTGACGATCGGGGCGCGCACGCCGGCCCGGGTCGCGCTGCTGTTCGACTGGGACAGCTGGTGGACGCTGGAGATGACGGACGGGCTGAACCGGCACCTGCGCTACCAGGAGATCGTGCTCGCCTATCACCGGGCGGTCTGGGAGGCGGGCGCGGACCTGGACGTGCTGCCGGTGACCGCGGACCTCGGCGGCTACGACGTGGTGCTCGCGCCCGCGCTGCACGTGCTCAAGGACGGGACGGCGGAGCGGCTGGCCGAGGTGGCGGCGCGCGGCGGGACCGTGATCACCACGTTCCTGGCCGGGCTGTGCGACGCGCACGCCCGGGCGTACCTCGGTGATCCGCCGTTGACCTCGCTGCTGGGCGTGCGGGTGGACGAGTGGGACTCGCGCGAGCCCGCGGTCGTCAACCCGGTGACGCTGGCGGACGGCACGACCGTGGCCGCGCGACTGCACTTCGACCTGGTCACGCCGTTGACCGCGGCCGTGGAGGGGACCTACGGCGTGGACTTCTACGCCGGGACGCCCGCGGTGACCCGCAACGAGTACGGCGGCGGCGAGGCCTGGTACGTCGGCACCGTGCTGGAGCAGGTGGGCGTGGACCGGGTGGTGCGGCGCGTGCTCGACCGGCACGGCCTGACCGGTCCGTACGCGGACGTGCCGGAGGTCGAGACGGCCGTGCGGGTGACCGCGGGCGGCGTACCGCTGATGTTCCTTCTGAATCACCGCGACGCACCGGTGGAGATCATCGCGGACCGGGACGCCACGGATCTGCTCACCGGCACGCCGGTCGCACACGGCGCAACGATCCGGCTCGCCCCGCGCGACGTGCTGATCCTGCGCTGATCGCTGCACGGAGAGGGTTGTTCAGCGCGTTGCGCGCCGACGGCGCCGGCCTGCGGCGACACGGTGTCGGCTCGGCCCCGCTGAACAAGCCTGAGAGATCGAGGCGACGCCTCGGTCGCGGGTTGGTGCGTGGCGCTCGCCGGGTCAGCGCTTGATGGCGAGGCCGCCGGTCATCTGGACGTGGACGTCGTCGGTGGCCGGGTCGACGCCCGGCTCCGGCCGCCAGCGGTGCACCGGCACGACGCCCGGCTCCAGCAGCTCCAGCCCGCGGAACAGGCCGCGCACCTCGTCGTCCGTGCGGGGCTTCGCCGGGATGCCGCGCGCCCTGTAACTCGCGGCCGCGCCCACCGCCTGGAGGCTGTTGGCCGTGACCGTGGAGATCGCGAGTGCGCTGCCGGCCGGGACCGCGGCGACCAGCTCGTCGATGATCGCGTGCGCCTCCGCCTCGTCCGTGACGAACTGCAGCACCGCTATCAGGCTGATCGCGACCGGCTCGCCGAGGTCCAGCGTGTCCCGCAGCCGCGCCGACCCGAGAATCGCCGGCACGTCCCGCAGGTCCGCGTCGATATAAGCCGTGGCCCCGGCGTCGTGCGAGGTCAGCAGCGCGCGGGCGTGCGCGAGCACCAGCGGGTCGTTGTCCACGTAGACGATCCGGGACTCCGGCGCGATCTCCTGCACCACCTCATGCAGGTTCGGCGAGGTCGGCAGCCCGGTCCCGATGTCCAGGAACTGGCGGATGCCGTGCTCCCGGGCCAGGTGCCGGGCGATGCGGACCATGTAGTCCCGGTTGGCCCGCATGGAGATCGGCAGGCTCGGCGACTTCTGCAGGATCGCCTCGGCCGCCTTGCGGTCGGCCTCGAAGTTGTCCTTCCCGCCCAGCAGGAAGTCGTAGATGCGGGCGGAGTGGGCAACATCCGTGTTCAGCTCAAGCGGCGGCACGCCCGTCAATCTACTCGCTGACGGTCGCGCGTGGACAGGCGGATTCGTCGTCATCGTCGGTCACTGCCGGTGATGTCCGTGCGTTCTGTCCTACCGGCACAGTAGCGTGCGGCGCCATGGAGACGGCGGTGCGGACGCCCGCGCCGCCGAAGGCGATCAGGTCGGCCACGGTACGGTGGTGTTCCAGCCCTGCGCGGTGCCGAGGCCGGCCCGCGGCGACCGCGTGGGACCGAAGCCGCCGCTGCCGGTGGCGATCGCCGTGCGGAGACCGTCCCCGGCGGTGCGCACCGGCGCCTCAGCAGCGCGCGTCGGGCCCCTCGTCGGCCAGGCGCTTCCAGATCGCGTGCAGCTGTTCCAGCTCGGCGGGTTCGAGGCGGGCGAGGAAGAGCGCCCGCACGTCCTCGAGGTGGCTGCGGCGCGCGCGCCCGAGCCGTTCCCGGCCCGCGGGCGTGATCACCGCGTTGAGTCCGCGCCCGTCCATGGCGGACCGCTGCCGGACGATCAGGCCCTGTTTCTCCAGGCGGTCGGCCATCCGGGTGAAGCCGCCGGTGGACATCAGCCGACGGGCGGCGAGGTCGGACATGCGCACGCCCTCGTCGCCGGCGGCCTCCAGCGCGGCCAGCACGTCGTACTCCGCCATCGTGACGCCGGTCGGCGCGAGCCTCGACTCCAGCGTCCGCCAGAGTCGCGTGTGCGTGTTGAGAAAGCCACCCCAGGCCGCCTCTTCCAGGTCGGAGAGGCGCTCGTCGGTCATGGCTGCACTCTAACGGTCGCATCGCTGTGGTCCAGGTCGCCTTGGCGACGCCGCCCGGACCACATATAGTTGCCTGCGCAGGCAACTACAGGTACGGAGAGTGAAACAGTCATGACTGTTGTTCTGGTGGCGGGTGCGACCGGCAGCCTCGGCAGCCTGATCGTGAAGAACCTGCTGGAGCGCGGCGCGACCGTGCGCGCCCTGGTGCGGCCGTCCTCCGCGGACGGTGGCACACGGTTGCGGGACGTGGCCGGGCACCCGCGCCTGTCACTGCGGGTCGGCGACCTCACCGACGGCGCGGCCGCGCTGGCGCCACACCTCGAGAGCGTGGAGGTGGTGGTCTCCGCGGTCCAGGGCGGCCCCGAGGTGATCATCGACGGCCAGACCGAGCTGCTCAGGGCCGCCGAGCGGGCCGGCGTACACCGCATGATCCCGTCCGACTTCTCGATCAACCTCTGGGGGTACGGCTACGGCGTCAACATCCTGTCCGACCTGCGCCGGACGTTCGCCGAGGCGTTCCGGACCAGCCCGGTGGCGCGTACCTCGGTGGCGATCGGCGCGTTCCCGGAGTACTTCCTCGGTCCGTTCCACGAAGTGCTCGACCCGGCGGCCGGTACGTTCTCGATCTGGGGCGACGGCACCCGAAAGATCGACATCACCACGATCCCGGACGCCGCCGCCTTCACCGCCGCGATCGCGCTCGACCCGATGACCGCAGGCCGGGACGTGCACGTGGTCGGCCGGCAGCTGTCCCTGCTGGAGCTGCGCAACGAGGTCGAGGCCGCGACCGGGCGCCGGTGGGCGCTGGTTCGCAAGGGCTCGCTGGACGACCTGCAGACCGAGATCGTCCGCCGCCAGTTCGCCGCGACCAACCCGTTCGCCTACGTGGCGCTGCAATACCAGACCGGCATGTACGGCGGCTCCGCCTCGCTGACCGACGTCCGCAACGCCGACTACCCCGACGTGGTCCCGGCCTCGGTGGCGGAGTACCTGGCCGGCCCCGGCGCCGCCCACTTCGCCGTGCCGGAGAGCGCGGTGGACCGCGACGACTGGCCGGCCACGGTCTGAACCCCGCCCATCAGGCCGGGGTGCGCAGGCCGGCGAGCAGCGTGCCGGTTGAAGCCGGGCGGTCCCGGCCCACCCGGCCGGATGGCGCGGACAGCTCCCGTCCGCCCGGCCGGATCGGGCCGGATGGTCAGGCGTAGGCGAGGCGGAGCCAGGCCCAGAGGGGTTCGAGGTCGTCGCGGGCCTTGAGAAAGATCAGGTAGAGGGTGCTGCGCAGCCAGTCGCTGAACGCGTCCGGGGTGGCCAGGATGCGGGTCCGGGCGGCGGGATTCTCGCGGTCGAGCGCGTTGATGATGTCCCGGCGGTCCTGGTCGTCGACATCGCTCATCGGTGACCGGCCAGGCGGGCGCAGATGATCAGCAGGACCGGGCCGGGCCTGATCGTCCGCACCGCTCACCGGCCGCGGCTGATCAGCAGCACCCGGCCAGGTCCGGTCGTCCGCCTCCCTCATCGGTGGCCTGCGCGGCGGGCGCGGCTGATCAGCAGCACCAGGTCGGGCTCGCGGCAGCAGCCGGCGCGGGCCAGCGGGACGGGCAGGCCGGGCGTCCGGCGGCGCGGGCGGGCGCGGAACAGGCAGATCGCGGGCGGGGCGGGCAGCTCCATCATCTCTCCTCGAAGATCTCGCGGTGCAGCCGGTCGAGGTTCCAGCCGGCCTCGACGGAGTACGGGACGACCCGGGTGCGGTCCACGGTGGTCCAGGTGAACGGGATGATGCCGGCGCCGGCGTCGGCCAGGCACCGGCCGACCAGGTCGGCGGCGCGCGGGTCGTCGGCCGTGTCCGGCAGGCCGGGCAGCCGGGTGTCGAACGCGCCGACCGCGAGCACCAGCCGGGTGCCCGTGGCCACGAACCGGGCGTGGTCGCGCCAGAACCGCTGGTCCTGCTGGTAGGCGCGGGTGTTCGCCCGGGTGATCCAGACGATCACGTCCGCGTGCGGCAGCCAGCGGCGGTGGTGTGCGCGCTCGCCGGGGTCGGCGGCGGGCAGGTCGACGATCAGCCAGGGGCGGCCGCCGCCGGGCCGCCTCCGGTGCGCGGACGGCCCGGTGGTGCACTCGTGCAGCGGGTCGGTGTCCAGGCCGAGCGCGAACAGCCGGTTCAGGGTCGAGCTCTTGCCGGCGCCGCGTCTCCCCAGGAAGACCGCGGTGGGGAGGGAACGTCGCATGCCATAGAGGTCTACCGGTGCCGGCGGCCGGGCACATCCCCTCGATCCGCGTCCGCGACCCCCTCGGCGATCGCCTCGGCCAGCACCGCGTCCACGTCCTCGACCGGCTGGATCTCGAGTTTGACGTGGCGGATCGCGCGCATCATGTTCTCGATGCTCTTCGGTTTGTAGTGCATGGCGGCGCCGATCGCCGCGTGCGTCGCGCCGTCCAGGTGCAGCCGGATCGCGCGGCGTTCGTGCGCGCCGAGCCCGTGCCCGGCCGGGCGCCCGACCGGCAGGTTCACCGCGGCGGCGAGTGCCCGTGCCTGCGCCTCGTACGCACCGGCGCCGCGGAACGCGTACAGCGCCCGGCCGAGGAAGCGTTCCGCGGCCCGGCGGCGGCCGAGCACGTCCAGGATGCGCGCCGCGACCACCCGGATCCGGCCGGCCTCGATCGGCAGGCCGACCCGTTCGGCGGCCCGCAGCGCGTCGAAGATCAGGTCCCGCGCGCGTTCCGGCCGGCCGGCCGCGAGCGCGATCTGCGCCTCGACCCGGTCCGCGGCCATCAGCGCGGACGTGCGGCCCAGGTGGTCGTAGCGGGCCCGGAACGCGGCCAGTTCGGCCGTGGCCTCGTCGAGCCGGCCGAGGCGGCTGAGCGCGTCCGCGCGCAGGGGCCCGTAGAGGTGGGTGCCGGGTTCGCCGACGTCGAGCACGGCGGCGAGGTCGTCGGCCGCGGTGAGCAGCGCGCCCGGGTCGTCGCGGGCCTGGGCGAGCGCGGCCAGGCCGCCGGCGAAGTAGGCGCGGCCGATCCGGGTGACCGCGGTGTTCCCGGACGAGCGGACCAGCTCCTCCGCGATCCGCCAGTCGCCGCGGGCCGCGTGCGGGTACGCCCGCAGCGCCCGGACCAGCGCGAAGTCCCAGAACCGGCCGTTGGCCTCGGCGTCGTCCGCGGCCCACTGCGCCAGGTGCACGGCCGCGTCCAGGTCACCGCGCCGGAACTCGGTCTCGGCCAGGTAGGCCAGCGCCTGCCCGATCCGCAGCGACTCGCCGCGGGTGGCGCGCTGCACCGCGTCGGTCAGGTCGCGGCGGGCCGCGTCCAGGTCGTCGGTCCAGAGGTGGATCATGCCGCGGGCGACGAGCGCGTCCAGGCCGGACGCGCGCACCAGCGCGGTCGAGCTGGCCAGCGCCGCGAGGGCCTCCGGGCCGCGGCCGGTCATGGCGAGGCCGACGCTGCGGGCGAACCAGGCGAACGTGAGCACGGACGGGTCGCGCGGGTGCAGCGCGAGCGCCCGGTCGGCGTACGACACGGTCTCGTCGTGCCGCAGTTCGACGATGCCGAGGATGGCGATCTGCCCGCAGATGCGCGCCTCCAGGTCAGCTGGGGCCTCATCGTCCATCTCGGCCAGCGCGGTCTGGAAGCCGGAGCGGACCGCGGCCAGGTCACCGGAGATCATCAGCAGGTAGCTGCGCACGTACGCGCGCCACGGCGTGGCCGGCAGCTCGTCGAGCGCGTCCAGGTAGCGGACCGCGGTGGCGATCTCGCCGGAGACGAGCAGCAGCTCAACCGCTTCCAGCAGCCGGGCCGCGCGGTGCGGGCTGTCGCGCGGGGTCAGTTCCAGCGCCTGGGTGAGGAACTGCGCGGCGCGCTGCGGGCGGCCCTCGCGCAGCGCGACGCCGGCCACCCGGGCGACCGCCTCGGCGAGGTTCTCGTCCGGGCCGTCGCTGGCGGCGACGCGGTGCCAGACCGTGTCCCGGTCGCCGAGCCTGGCGGCGGCGCGGTGCAGTGCGCCGCGCCGGTCGGCGGGCAGCCGGGCGTAGGCGGCGTCGCGGACCAGCGTGGTGACGAACCGCAGTCGGCGGCCGGCGCTGCCGGGTTCCTCGTCGAGCAGCCCGGCCTCGATCCCGGTCGCGAGCGCGGCCCGGACGTCCGTGCCGGACAGTTCGCGCAGGTCCGCGACGCTGAACCGGCGGCCCAGCACGGCCGCCGTCATGATCACGTCGCGGACGTCGGGCGGCAGGTCGGCGAGGCCGGCCGCGACCGCGCGGGCCACGTCCGGCGGCGCGTCCAGCGGGCCGATCGCGGCGGTGAGCGTGGCCGGGTCGTAGCGGTCGATCAGGTGGGCCGCGTGCACCGGGTGGCCGCCGGTGATCTCGTGCAGCCGGACCGCGGCCGCGGTGGGCAGCGGCCGTTCGCGCGCGTGCGCGACGCGCATCAGGTCCTCGACGCTCAGCCCGCCGAGCGTGATCTCGTCGGTCCGGGCGGGGTCGAACTCGTCGACCCAGGTCTGCGGGCGGTCCGGGTCGGCGTCCGGGCCGGTCAGCCGCCAGGCCGGGTCGGTGCCGGCCTGGTAGGCCAGCAGGATCAGCAGCGGGTGCCGGGTGACCCGGCCGGCCGCGTGCCGCAGCGCGGTCAGCGAGGGCACGTCGATGCGGTGCGCGTCGTCGAGGAACAGGATCAGGCCGCCGGCACGTGTGAGCAGCCCGGCCACGGTCGTGGCGACCAGGAACGGGTCCGCGGTCTCGGCCGGCGGGCCGGCCGTCTCGCCGTGCGCGGCGAACTCGCGCAGGATCGCGCCGAGCACGGCCCAGGGTTGCACGAAACCGGCCCGGTCCGCGCTGACCCGGATGATCGTCGGTGCGCCGTCCGTCGTGGCCAGCACCTGCCGGACCAGCGCGGTCTTGCCGATGCCGGCCGGCCCGTGCACCGCGGCCAGCCGGGCCCCGCCGCCGTCCCGGGCCGACTGCCACGCTCGGCGGAGGATTTCGGTCTCGGCCGATCTGCCGACGAAGTCGAGGCGCTGCGTCATCAGGGCGGGACGTTAGCAACGCGGGCGCGCGGTCTGACCGCCGTTTTGTCCGTCTACGATGCTGAGGCGGAAAGTGGCCCCCTCCCGGAGCGGGAGAGGGCCACCGGGAATCAGTTGGCGGCGAAGGAGTACAGGTCGCCGCCGTCGAGGTGGAACCGGAGCCGTACGGCGCCGGCCGGGAGCGTGTTACCGCCGGTCCAGGCCACGCGCACGCCGGGGGCGAGCGCGTCGGTGGTCACCGGGATCGAGTCGGCCGCGGCGTACCCCGGGATGGGGTTGCCGTTGACGTCGAGGACCTCGGCCCGCAGGGAGTCACCGGCCGCGGCCGGCTTGTAGTTGACGGTGAGCGCGTTCCCGGCCGCGGTCAGCGGACGGGTGGTGACCACGCCGGCGCCGTCCGCGTGGAACGAGGCGAACCGGTCGGTGGGCCAGGAGACCATCCCGACGTTGGACGGGCCGTAGGGGGTGGTGCACTGACCGGCGTTGATCGCGGCGCTGTCGCACAGGTGCTCGCCGCTGAACGCGCCGTAGTAGAGGCGGGTCTGCGACGTGCCGTCCGGCAGCGTGACGGTGACGAACCCGTTGCTGGACAGGTTGAAGCCGTAGTCCCAGCTGCCCGCCGGGCCCGGCGCGACCAGGTCGCCCCGGTCCGGGCGGCTCCAGTTGACCAGGTCGCGGGAGGCGGCGACCCCGAGGTGGCTGCGGCCCTTGTCCGTCCCGGGGTTGCCGAACGGGTTCGGGCTGTAGACGATGTCGAAGATCCACGGCACGCCGAGGTACTGGTCGCCGTAGCGGATCGCCGGCATGCCGTAGACCTCGCTCCACGCCGTGGTGCCGAGCCGGCCGGCACCGGCCGGGATGCGCGCGTCGTCGACCAGGTCGGCCGCGAACGAGGGCGACGGCGTCGTCCACGTCTTGAAGTCGGTGCTGTACGACACCCAGGTGGTGCGCGGCCCGTACGGCGCGTTCAGCTGGTTTTTGATCATCGCGACGAATCGCCGGGTCGCCGGGTCGTAGGTGGCCGTCGCCACGTCGAAGCCGGGGATGCCGCGGGCGCCGGGGACGGCCGACCAGGTGATCCCGTCGTTGGACTGCTTGCCGATGTAGGTCATGTTCTCGGCGGCCATCATGAAGAACTTCGGCACGGTGGCGCCGGGAACCCAGGCCGGGTTGCGGACGACGCCCTGCGGGCCGCCGGAATAGACGGTCGAGGTGCGGCCGTCGCGGCTCCAGGTGATGCCGTCGTTGCTGATCGCCCGGCCGGTGCCGGTGCTGGTCTGGTACCACATGGTGAACGCGGGCTCGCCGGGGAAGATCCCGGGCAGCACGGTGCCGCCCATCCGCGGGTTGGCGTCCCAGGTGCCGGCGCCGGTGCCGGTCAGCACCCTGCCGTCGTTCGCGCCCTTGGTGCCGGGGTGAACGACCCTTTCGACGCCGGTGTACGACTCGACGCGCTGGTCTCCGACGAACAGCACCGGGGCGCCGGCCGCGAGCGTGGCGCTGTCGGCCGTGTCCGCGCTGGAGCGCAGCTCGACGTCGTCCCAGCGGGCCTGGCCGACGCCGGCCAGGTCGCCGTAGAGCCGGACGGTGAGCGTGGTGGTCCCGGACGGCGCGGTGCCGCTGACCTTGACCTTCTGCCAGCCGGAGCCGGCCGGGACGACCGTGTCGTGCACGCCGATCCGGGTGCCGGCCGAGTCGCGGAACTCCAGGTAGATCCGGGCGCCGTCGCCGCTGAGCCGGTGCGCGAACGCGGACGCGGTGATCGTCTCGCCGACGCTGACCGGGACCGCGTCGCTGAGCACGGAGATCGCTTCGTCGGCGGACGTGTCGTTGATCAGGACGTAGCCGGTGCCGCCGTGCGCGACCGTGCCGCGCAGCAGCTGGACCGGGCAGGACGGGCCGGCGCAGCTCTGCCCGGTGGAGGTCCACTGGGTCGGGACCTCGGTGTTGCGCCGCTCCTCGAAGGACGCGTTCGGCACCTTGCGCAGCGGCGGCGGCAGCGCGGCGACGGCGGCGTCGTCCCAGTAGGTGACGCCGTTGTCGGCCCAGGACGTGTAGGCGAGGACGGTCGCGGTGACCGCGTCCTCCGGGACGGTGCCGACCGCGGTCAGCTTCTGCCAGGCGGTGGAGGTGGCCGCGTCGGCCGCGACGACCGGCGTGGTGCGGCTGCCGGCCGCGTTCCAGAACTCCAGGTAGAGCGAGCCGCCGGCCCCCGCGGCCGTCTGCTGCGCCCAGATCGAGGCGGTGATCTCCTCACCGGGCAGGACGGCCAGGTGCGCGCTGCGCACGCTGACGCCGCTGGTGGTGGAGGTGTCGGTGATGCGGACCGCGCCGCTGCCGCCGTGCACCGGGGAGGTGACGACCGCGGTCGCGCCCGCGTTGTCGGTGGTCCAGTTGGAGAGGCCGGACTCGAAACCGGGGTTGCCCAGGAGCCGGGCGGCGGGGGTGACCGCGGCCAGGGCCTGGTTCTCGGTCGCTATCACGAATCCGCTGACCAGGAGCGCGGCGGTTACCGCACGTAAAAGTAATCTCACGGAGATCATTCATAGCAGATCTTGTATGCCCGGCAGATCGTCCGATGCGGACGTTCAGCTGCTGTTCAATCAGTAGGCGCCGAGGCCCATCGGGTTGACCACGCGCGTGATCCGGCCGCGCATCTGCCGCAACAGGTCGACGACCTCCAGCTCACGCTGGGTGGACAGGCGGGCCAGCGTGATCGAGACGCTGATCGCGTCGACCGGTGGGTCCACATAGGGCAGGGCCACGGCGTAACACCGCAGACCGATGCTGTTCTCCTGCTCGTCGATCGCGTAGCCGCGCTTGCGGGTGCGTTCCAGCTCCGCGTCGAGCGCGGGCCGCACTGCTGTTCATCGCGCTGGCCAACACCCACTACTTCCTTGGCGGTACGTCCGTGTCCGGCGGCATTTTCACGGTGCGCCGCGGCCGGTTTCACGGTGCGCCGCGGTCGGTGGGCAGCGATCTCTGGCGCTGGTGTTTCGTGGCGTACATCGCGGCGTCGGCCTGGGCGAGCGCGGTGTCGAAGCCGGCCTGCATCGTCACGGGCGCCCAGCCGATCGAGGCGGAGACACCGGCGGCGTCCAGGGCGGCGTAGACGCGGGCGATGATGAGGTCGGCGTCGGTGGTGGTGCATCGGGGCAGGAGCAGCCCGAACTCGTCGCCGCCGAGCCGGGCGACGATGTCGGTGTCGCGCAGTGCGGCACGCACGGCGGTCGCGGCCGCGGCGATGTAGGCGTCGCCCGCGGCGTGTCCCTGGCCGTCGTTGATGGCCTTGAGGTTGTCCAGGTCGAGCATTGCCACGGCGGTGGGATCGGCGAGACGTTCGTATCGTGACCGGGCCTCGTCGAGCAGGCGGTGCCACGCCCGCCGATTGGGCAGGCCGGTCAGCGCATCGGTCTCGGCGCTCAGGTGTTCGCGCAGCATGGCATGGGTGGCGCGGTCCTGGGCGCGGTCGGCGGCCAGGGCGGTGGTGAGCAGGTGGCCGAGCAGCGCGAGGAGCGGTTCTGCGCGGGCGATGCGGGAGTCGGCGGCCTGGGTCTGCGGATCGAGCCCGCAGATGGCGCCGAACAGGGTGCCGTCGGGTTCGGTGATCACCGCGCCGGCGTAGGTGCCGATGTCGATGACGTCGTTGATCGCCGCCTTCGCGTACGCGGGCACGGCCCGTGCGTCGGCGGCCACGGCCGGGGCACGTCCGGCGGCCATGTGGCTACAGTAGCTGTCCTCCCAGGGATGGCTGTCGCCCTGGCGCAGGCCGTAGCCGTTGTCGGCGTCGAGGTAGAGGTAGCTCTGCCGGCCGTCCTCCACGCGGGTGATGGCCCAGAACGCCAGCGGCATCTCGTCGTGCAGGTAGTCCAACACGAGACGGGCGGTCTGCTGGAAGCCCTCGCCGGGCGGCTCGGCGGGACCGTCGGGCGCCGGTGCGATCACCGGCTCGCGCCGTTCCCGGGCCGGCCGGGCGTCCCCGTCGGTCGTGCGCCGGTGCTGCGGAGCCGGCGGGGCCGTCGTGGAGTCGTCGGCGGGCAGCGTGAACGTGAAGCGGGAGCCGGGCCCGTCCGGGTTGCCGGTGACGGTGATGGCGCCGCCGTGCCGTTCGACGATCCGCTTGCAGATGCCCAGGCCGAGGCCGGTGCCGGCGTATTCGGCGGTGCGGTGGGCGCGGTGGAAGTTGTCGAAGATGTTCTCGTGTTCCCCGGCCGGGATGCCGATGCCGTTGTCGGCCACGGTCACGGCGACCATGCCGTCGACGATCGCGGTGCCGATGGTGAGCTCCGGGACGACGCCGTCGGCGACGTACTTGATCCCGTTGCTGATCAGGTTGTCGAGCAGCTGGCGCACCAGAGCCCGGTCGGCGTGCACGTGGTGCATGTCGGCGAGGCGGAACAACGGCACGACGGCACGGTTGCTCCGGGCCTGGTCGATGCGGGCGGACGCGATGTCGGTGACGACGGCGCCGAGGTCGACGTCGGTCGCGCGGATCGTGGCGTCGCGGGCGGTGGTGTAGGCGAGCAAGTCGTTGATCATGTGCCGCATCCGGTCGGCGGCGCGCTGGATGCGATGCATTCCGTCGGCCGCCTCGACGGCGATCGGGTCGTCGGGGGCGTCGTCGAAGGTCCCGGTGAGCAGCCCGGTCCAGCCGTCGATCGTGGCCAGCGGATTGAGCAGGTCGTGGGCGACGACACCCGCGAACGCGCTGAGCTCGTCGCGGTGGCGGCGTTCGGCGGTGACGTCGTGGAACACGGTGACGGCGCAGCGGTGGCCTTCCCGCCGGCCGGTGAGCGCCACGGAGCTCACGCTCACGATCCGCCCCTCCGGGATGCCGGCGTTACGGACCAGGATGTCGACGCCGGCGACGTCCTCACCGGCGAGGGCGCGGCGGTGGGGCATCTCGGCGACGCTCATCGGGGTGCCGTCGGGGTGGAACAGCCCGTAGAAGTCCGGCTTGGCGAGCGTTTCCGTGGCGCTGACGACGCCGCCCAGCAGGCGCCGGGAGGCGGAGTTGCGCAGCAGGAACCGGCCGCGCTCGTCGATGACGGTGAGTCCTTCGCTCATCGCGTCGATGATCGCGGTCATCAGCTCGGCCTGGCCGGCGGCCGCGTGGCGTTCCGCCCTGAGGTCGTCGATGAGCGCGGTGCGTTCGTCGCGGCCCAGCGCGAGGGCCAGGCCGACCACGGCGATGATGCCCACGAACAGCTGTGCGACCAGCGCGCGGGTGGCGTGCTCGGCGATGGACGCGAACACGCCGGAGTGGTGCAGGGTGAACAGCACCGCGGCCGAGCCGAAGGTCACGTCGTGCACGATGACGAACGCGGTGTGCAGGCGCAGGCCGGCCCACACCGTCATCACGAGGACCACGAACGCCAGCGGCAGCCCGTGGTCGGCGCCGAAGACCGCGTAGTAGCCGGCGGCGGACAGCACCACGACGGCGAGGTACTCGCCCTTGCGCGAGAACGGCATCACCGTCCAGGCCGTCCGCAGTCCGCCCGTAGAGCGACGGTGGACGGCGAAATGCTGGTGCAGCAGGTGCCCGAGGCGGATGCCGGCGGTGCCGATGAGCAGGATGCTCACGGTGTTGCGGGTCATCCAGACCGCGGTCGCCGACCAGGAGTAGACGCCGTTGATCACCCACACGCCGGTGGGGCCGATCAACGCACCTGACGCGGTGCTCAGCAGCGACGCCGCGACCAGGCGCCACAGTTCGTGCAGCCGCGCCAGGGGCCGGTCGCCGCCACCACCCCACAGGTGACCCAGCCAGCGGCGGAACAGCAGGACGAACACGAAGGCCTGCGCCAGGTTCGCCGCGACGAAGAAGAGGGACAGCGTCGCGGACGCGCCGGTGGCCATGTTCACGGCCATCGTCACCGCGGACAGCGCGAGGACGTCGGCCCAGCGGTAGCGCGACGTGCGCTGGGCGAGGAACCACACCGCCGAGACCCCCGCGGCGGGCCACACCAGACTCAGGTTCGTGCCGTCCATGACGGTCAGCCGCCCGGCATAGGCGGCGATAACGTACAGGCCGGCGAAGCCCGCGGTGCGCAGCAACGACCGGACCGGGGTCACCCGCCGCTCCGCAACTCCAAGCCGTCCACGACGACACCTCCCCACCTCCATCGGCGGTGACGGCCACCACCTGAGAGCGACCGGGCATCGCTCCGATTCTCCTGTCCGGCAGATCCCGATATGCCAGACTCATCCTCAACCCTTCAACCACCAAAATCCGGTCATCGGTACGTACCGGCGAGAGTCAGGCGCGAGGACAGTGATGGCTGGATCGGGTGGCTCGCCGCGCATCCTGCTGGTGGACGACGAACCGGACCTGCTCGACGGCCTGCGCCGGCAGCTGCGGCGGGAGTTCGACGTCGAGACCGCGGTCGGCGCCGCGAACGGGTTGTTCACGCTCGGCAAGGGCGCGCCGTTCGAGGTCATCGTCTCCGACTTCATGATGCCCGGCATCAACGGCGCCCAGTTCCTGGCCGCGGCGAAGAAGGCGGTGCCGTCCGCGACCCGGATGCTGCTGACCGGGCACACGAACCTCGCGGACGCGGCGCTCACGGTCAATCAGGGCGGCGTGTTCCGGATGCTGCTCAAGCCGGTCGACCCGGAGACGATGAGCGCGGCGCTGCGTGACTGCGTGGCACAGCACCGGCTGGTCGTCGCGGAGCGTGAGCTGCTGGAGCAGACCCTGCGGGGCAGCGTGCAGGCGCTGACCGAGGTGCTGTCGCTGGTCAGCCCCGCCGGTTTCGGCCGGGGTACGCGGATGCGCCGCGTGGCGTCCGCGATCCTGGACGTCGTCGAGGTCGAGGACCGGTGGGCGGCCGAGCTGGCCGTGCAGATGTCGCAGCTCGGCGTGGTGTCGCTGCCGCCGGCGGTGGCCGACCGGCTGGCCGCGGGCGCCGAGCTCAGCGAGGCCGAGCAGGCGATGACCGACCGGATGACCGAGGTCGCGGAGCAGTTGATCTCGCCGATTCCGCGGCTGGGCGTGGTCGCGGAGGCGATCCGCTACTCCCGGAAGGGCTTCGACGGCTCGGGGCCGCCGCAGGACGGCACGGCCGGGGAGTCGATCCCGTTCGGTGGCCGGCTGCTGCACCTGGTCGAGGCGCACGACGAGCTGCTGTCCGGCGGCGCCGTCCCGGCCGTGGCGATCGCGACGCTGCGTTCCCAGGCCGGCCGCTACGACCCGGTGCTGCTGGAGGCGCTGGCCACGGTCGCCGCCGCGGCCGGTGGGGTGCGCGGGGTCGCGCTGGCCGAGCTGCAGTGCGGGATGGTGCTGGCCGCGCCGGTGACGAGCCTGTCCGGCGTGCTGCTGGTCAACGCGGGGCCGGAGGTCACGCCAGGCCTGCTGACCCGGCTGCGGAACTTCGCCGAGTTGGAGGACGGCGTGGCCGAGCCGCTGATGGTGCTGGACCCGCAGCAGGTCAGCCCGCCCGATCCCGGCGCCACCGGCTGATCGCCTCCCGCGCGGCGTCGTCCAGCGTGGTCTCGTCGAGCGCGGCGGCCGATCCGCAGACCGGTTCGAGGTCCGTCTCCACGATCAGATGGGCCAGCGCCACGGCCTCGGCCGGGCAGGTGACCGGGCCGGCCGGCGGTGGCGTGGTGTGGCCCGCGACCGCCGCGATGACCGTGGCCGGCAGTCCCCAGAGCCCGAGCAGGCTGGTGCCGACCTGGACGTGCGAGACCTCCAGGACCCGCCGCTCGGAGTCCTCGAGCGCGGTGTCGGCGGCCGTCCAGCTGTCCAGCGCCGTCCGGAAGTCCGCGGGCCGGGCCGAGGCCAGGACGAGCTGGCCCACCTCGTGCAGCAGGCCGGCGCTGAACGCCTGGCTCTGCCACTCCGTGCCGGCGCCGAGCCGGCGGGCCAGCCGGGACGTC
This sequence comes from Catenuloplanes nepalensis, assembly GCF_030811575.1. Taxonomy (GTDB): domain Bacteria; phylum Actinomycetota; class Actinomycetes; order Mycobacteriales; family Micromonosporaceae; genus Catenuloplanes; species Catenuloplanes nepalensis. The sequence goes on from NZ_JAUSRA010000001.1 coordinate 3,932,600, forward strand.
TCGATGGCGTGCCGGGTGAGCCCGTCGATCCACGAGGCCGGCAGCGCGTCACCGGCGTCGAAGACGCGGACCAGGTCGTGCATCAGGACCAGCCCGCGGACGGTGTGCAGCCCGAGCAGCGCGACGGCCTGCCCGACGTCGCTGATCCGCCGGCCCGCGGTGTACGCCGACGAGTTCACCAGGTGCAGCACCTGTGCGGTGACGGCCGGGTCCTCCTCGATCATGGCGCCCACCACGTCGGCGGAGGTGTCCTCGGACTCCAGCGCGGCGATCAGGCCGACGAGCGTGCGCGGCGGGCTGGGCAGCGACTCCACGAACGCCACCACGCGCTCCCGCTCCCCGTAGGCGGCGAGCCGGGCCGCCAGCAGCCGGTCGATCGTGGCGATCAGTTCCTCCGGGGTGGCGGGCTTGGTCAGCATCTCGTGCGCCAGCACCATGATCCGGAGCAGGTTGTCCTCGTTGGTCTGCCCGGACAGGATCACCCGGGCCGTGCCGGGATGGTCCGTGCGGACCCGCTCCAGCAGCGCGGCGCCGTCCATCCCGGGCATGCGGTAGTCGGTCACGACCACGTCGCAGGAGCGTGCCCGCAGCACGTCCAGCGCGGCCTCGCCGCCGCCGGCGAAGGACATGTCCCACCGCTTCCGGCAGGGCCGGAGCATGCGGCCGAGCCCTTCGATGACCATCGGCTCGTCGTCGACGAAGAGGATGTGCGGACGGTACGTCACGGAGCCGCCTCGGAGAGCACGCCGGGCGGGCTCGACAACCCGGGAGAGAGAGCCGGGAGCCGGACGGTGAAGACCGTGCCGGCGCCGACCTCGCTGGTGAAGTCGATCGTGCCGCCGTGCCGGTCGGTGACCAGCGTCCGTACCAGCGGAAGGCCCTGACCGGTGCCGGTGCCGACCTCTTTCGTGGTGAAGAACGGCTCGAACAGCTTGTCGGCGATCTCCGGGGGCACGCCGGTGCCGGTATCGGCGACCTCGATCAGCACGTGCTCGCCGTCCATCCGGGTGGCGACCCGGATGGTGCCCCGGCCCCGGTCCGCGGCCGCGATCGCGTGGGCCGCGTTGACCAGCAGGTTGAGCACGACCTGGTTGATGTCGCCCAGATGGCAGTAGACCGGTGGGAGGTCGGCCAGGTCCGTCTGCACGTCGGCGACGTACTTGATCTCGTTGTTGGCCACCACCAGCGTGTTCAGGATGGCCTCGGTGAGGTTCGCCGGCGCCTTCTCCTCGCCGCCGGGGTGCCCGAACGCCTTCATCGCCCGGACGATGCCGGCTACTCGCTGAACGCCGTTGAGCGTCTGCGAGATCGCCTTCGGCACCTCCTCCATGAGGTAGTCCATCTCGATGTCCTCGGCCGTCTCGTCGACGGCGTGCAGCTCCGGCGGGTTCCCGGCCGCCGCCGCGACCTCCCGGTAGGTCGACCACAGCCGCACCAGGTCGGCGAAGGAGTCCTGCATGAACCGCACGTTGTCGCCGATGAACTGGATCGGTGTGTTGATCTCGTGCGCGATGCCGGCGGCGAGACGGCCGATGGACTCCAGCTTCTGCGCGTGCCGCAGCTCCAGCTCCAGCCGCTGCCGCTCGGAGACGTCCCGCCCGGTGAACACGATGCTGCGGGAGCCGTCGTGCTCGCTGGCGTACTCCAGCAGCGCCTCCACCTCGACCCATGGCGCGTCCGCCGCGCCACGGATCCGGCACAGCCGCGCCGACGCCCCGGCCGCCTCCAGCACCGAGGGAAGATCGTCCGGATGCAGCAGGCTCCAGAGGGCCCGCCCGACGAGCTCGGTCCCGGTGCACCCCAGCATCGCGCGCGCCGCCGGATTCGCGAACCGGATCGTGCCGGCCTCCCCGGCCAGCAGCAGCGCGTCCGGCAGGTGCTCGACGACGACGCTGAGCCGGGAGCGGATCAGCAGCTGGTCGAGGGTGAGCGCGGTCTCGCCGGCCAGCGTGGTCACCGGCGCGGCCAGCTCGCCGATCGGGCGCCGGTCCAGCGCGAGGACCAGCATCCCGAACGCGTGCTCGTGCGCCACCAGCGGGGCGAGCGCGACCGCGCGGTGTTTCGGCAGCCGCAGGGTCTCGGTGAGCGCCTCCGCGTCGCCGTCCACGACCACCAGGTAGCCGCCGTCGCGCAGCAGGTCCCGTACCTCGCGGGGCAGCCGGTCCAGCTCGGTCACCCAGCCGGTGGCCTCGTCACCGACCCGTCCGGCCGCCGCGACCACGTGCAGGGCCGGACCCGCGACCGTGAAGATCAGGGCGGCGCTCACCTGCCGGTCCAGCGCGAGCGCGGCGCCGAGCGCGACGTCCATCGCGTCCTCCCGGGTCGTCGACGCCGCCAGCCCGGCACCGGCCGACGCCATGGCGCTCTCCCGGGCGGCCGCGCGGTCCCGGGCACCGCTGCCGCGCGCCAGCACGTGCTGGACCATCAGCGCGAGCAGCGCGGTGACCAGCAACGAGAACGAGGCGCCGAGGCTCACGTCGGTCAGGACGGCACCGCCGACCATGCCGGCGACGAGGACCACCGCGGCGAGGCCCTTCTCCCACAGCCGGCCGTACAGCGCGCGGAAGTTCACCCACATGAAGCACAGCCCGATGGTGGCGTCGAAGTCCGACGTGCCGGCCACCAGGAACACGCAGGCGCCCTCGGGCACCCAGCTCCACGCCGGGAACCGCTGGCGCTGATAGCCCAGGTAGGACCAGGCCTGCAACACCAGGGTCAGCGCCACGGCCAGCACGACCCGTCGCGCGTCACCGTGCGGATCGACGCCCCACAGGCCGAAGAGCGGCCATAGGAGCAGGAAGCCGAAGAAGAGGGTACGGACCTGGCCGAGCATCGTATCGGTACCACTCAGCCAGCGCGTCATCCACGACGTCGGGTATCGCACCACCGCCTCCTCCACCGGCAGCACCGTGCACGGTCAGCACCGTGCACGGTCTCCACCGGCAGCATCGGCCGGGAACGGGGGAAGCTGAGCACACTCGCCCGGCTACCGGGCCGTCCGGAGCGGGGCGCCGCCGCCGGACAGGGAGCGCTCCAGCGCCGGACGGTGCCGCCGTCGCAGCCCCGGAGCTGCATCTTCGCGCCGGTACGGTACACACCCATTCGAATATCGCCACAACATTACTTTCGGCGGTATCCCGCGCTCTCGGCGTACCGCTGAATTGGCATTGAGAATGTGTTGTTCACGCCTTGTGCGGGGTGTCGCATCGTCGTGGAGATTAATTCACGACGCTCTGAACTGCTGAAACCGTCCCCCTTCGGCCACCTCTTGAACTCGGCGAAATACTGTGGCAACATAGCCAGATCTGAATGTCAATCGCGCGGGAGTCAGGCCGCCGCAACGCATGTGAGCGCTAACATCGAATGCGGCCGAGGCCGTGAATCGTCCTGCCCGGGAAATGCGAGAATGACCCCTACATCGGAGCGTCCCATGCCATTCGCACCGCTGCCCCGCCGCCACGTCCTGCGCCTCGCCGGTGCCGGCGCGATCGTCTCGGCCACCGCGAGCCTCACCGGTGCCACGCCCGCCTCCGCCGCCGAGATCCCGCCGGTCCGCCCGGACCTCGGCGTCGGCGCGCACCCGTTCCCGCTCGGCCAGGTCCGGCTGACCGCCGGCCGGTTCCTGGACAACCAGAACCGGACGCTGACCTACCTGCGCGCGGTCGACACCGGCCGGCTGCTCTACGTCTTCCGCGCCAACCACCGGCTCTCCACCGGCGGTGCCGCGGCGAACGGCGGCTGGGACGCGCCCACGTTCCCGTTCCGGTCGCACACGCAGGGCCACTTCCTCACCGCGTGGGCGCAGGCCTGGGCGGTGCTCGGCGACACCACCTGCCGGGACAAGGCGAACCACATAGTGGCCGAGCTGGCGAAGTGCCAGGCGAACAACGCTGCGGCCGGGTTCACCGCCGGTTACCTGTCCGGGTTCCCGGAGTCGGACATCACCGCGGTCGAGAACCGCACGCTCACCAACGGCAACGTGCCCTACTACTGCATCCACAAGACGATGGCCGGCCTGCTCGACGTGTGGCGTCACATCGGCACCGACCAGGCCCGCACCGTGCTGCTCGCGCTGGCCGCCTGGGTCGACACCCGCACCGCGCGGCTGAGCACCGCCCAGATGCAGGCGATGCTCGGCACCGAGTTCGGCGGGATGAACGCGGTGCTGGCCGACCTCTACCAGCAGACCGGGGACCAGCGGTGGCTCACCGTCGCCCAGCGCTTCGACCACCAGGCCGTGTTCACCCCGCTCGCGTCCGGGCAGGACCAGCTCAACGGGCTGCACGCGAACACGCAGGTGCCGAAGTGGATCGGCGCGGCGCGGGAGTTCAAGGCCACCGGCACCACCCGCTACCGCGACATCGCCGCCAACGCCTGGAACATCACGGTCGGCGCGCACACGTACGCGATCGGCGGCAACAGCCAGGCCGAGCACTTCCGGCCGCCGCACGCGATCGCCGGCTACCTGACCGACGACACCTGCGAGCAGTGCAACACGTACAACATGCTGGATCTGACGCGGGAGTTGTGGCTGCTCGAACCGGACCGGGCCGCGTACTTCGACTACTACGAGTCCGCGCTGCTCAACCATCTGATCGGGGCGCAGAACCCGGCCAGCGCGCACGGGCACGTCACCTACTTCACGCCGCTGCGGCCGGGCGGGCGGCGCGGGGTCGGGCCGGCCTGGGGCGGCGGGACGTGGAGCACCGACTACGACAGCTTCTGGTGCTGCCAGGGCACCGGCCTGGAGACGAACACCAAGCTGATGGACTCGATCTACTTCCACAACGGCACCACGCTGACCGTGAACCTGTTCGTGCCGTCCGTGCTCACCTGGGCGCAGCGCGGCATCACGGTCACCCAGACCACCACCTACCCGGTCAGCGACACCAGCACGCTGACGCTGTCCGGCACGATGAGCGGCTCGTGGAGCCTGCGCGTGCGGATCCCGGCGTGGACGGCCGGCGCGACGATCGCCGTCAACGGCACCGCGCAGAACGTCGCCGTCACCCCGGGCAGCTACGCCGTGGTCACGCGCGCGTGGGCGGCCGGGGACACGGTCACGGTACGCCTGCCGATGCGGGTGATCATGAAGGCGGCCAACGACAACGCGGCGGTGCAGGCCGTCACGTACGGGCCGGCCGTGCTGTGCGGCGACTACGGCGACACCACGCTGAACGCGCTGCCGTCGCTGACCGTCGCGTCGATCACCCGCACCGGCGGCCTCGCGTTCACCGCGACCGCGAACGGCCAGCCCGTCAACCTCCGGCCGTTCCACGACGCGCACGGCATCAACTACACCGTCTACTGGAACACCGCGGCCACGACGACGTACAAGCTGGTCAACGCCGTGTCCGGGCTGGTCCTCGGCGTCCAGGACATGTCGACGGCCGACGGCGGGCCGGCGGTCGTCTGGGGCGACACCGGCACCGCCGACCACCGCTGGGAACGCATCGCCGACGGCGCCCACGTCCGGTTCCGCAACGTCAACAGCGGCAAGGTGCTGGGTGTGGAGAACATGTCCACCGCCGACGACGCGCGCGTGCTGCAGTGGTCCGACACCGGCACCGCGGACCACCGCTGGACCCTGATCGACAACGGCGACGGCACGGTACGCATCCGCAACGCCCACAGCGGCAAACTGCTCGGCGTCCTCGGCGGCTCCTCGACCTGGGGCACCCAGGCCGTCCAGCGCCCGGACAACGGCAGCGCCGACAACCGCTGGCGGCTGCTGGCCGGCTGACCCGGGGCCGCGCGCGGGCGTCACACCGCCGGCGCGCCCGGGTGATCCGCTGTGCCGCGCGGGCCCGATCTCATCCGGTACGAGCCAGGCGCTGGAGCGCGGAGACGTAGCGGTCCGTGGCGTACCGCTGGACCAGCCGGTTGATCGGGCCGGCGGCCCGCGTCATGAGCGTCGCGGGGCGGCTGAACGCGCGGATGTGGATTCGCACGTCGCCGGCGTCGGTCAGGATGACGATGAAGGCCTCCTCGCCGCTCTCCGGGTGGCCCGGCAGCGTGCCGTAGGCGAAACCGCGCCGGCCGGGTTCGTCGACGGTGTAGACGACGCGGCACGGGATGAGGAAGCGCGGGGGAAGCTGCAACACGACGACGGCGCCCGGTGCGGCCGGGCCGTCGGCATGGATGACGGACAGGCCGGCGGCCTCGTGCATGCGCCAGGTGAGCAGCGCGGTGGCCGCCCGCGCGAAGTCCTCGGGGCCGCGGCCGATGCTGACGTCGCGGTGCACGTGGTGATAGCCGCCGGGCATCGGCTCGGCCCGGGTGGCGCCGGCCTCCTCGTACGTCAGAGGGGCCGCCGCCAACCCGGGGATCATCGCGCGCCTCATGAAGGCACGGTAGCTCAGCCGAGTGCGCGCCGGAACGCGCAGCGTCGACCACGTCGACCGGCCCGATCGCGGCCGGCTTCAGCTGTAGCGTGCCCTGCCGCGCATCTACGACCGCCTCGGCGCGCGCGACCGGGCGTCCGCGGTCGCGGTCGCGTACCGGCGGGGTCTGCTCAGCTGACGTTGCCGGCGCGCAGCCAGGCGATGTAGTCGGCGGCCGCGCGTGCGGTGTCGTACTCCGGGGTGAAGCCGGTGTCCTCGCGCAGGCGGGTGATGTCGAGCCAGGCCCGCGGCGCGGTGGCGGCGCCGGTGGGCAGGTCGACGTCGGCGTCCGGGACGGTGGCCCGGATCGCGGCGATGATCTCGGCGTTGGAGGTGGCCCGGCCGGAGGCGACGTTGTAGGTGGCGTGGTCGAGCTTGCCGGCCAGTTGCAGCAGCGCGATCGCACGGCCGGTGTCCTTGACGTAGCACAGGTCGAGCGCGTCCTCCGCGCACGGCGCGGCCACCAGCGCGGAGAAGTCCGGCGCGACACCCCGGGCGGCCGCGTGGATCAGCGCGGGCGCGGCGAAGAACGGGTCACTGTGGCCGCGCGGCCCCCAGGTGCCGGAGATGCGGTAGTTGACGACCTCGATGCCGGTGGCGTCCGCGAGATAGCCGCCGAGCAGCTCACCGACCTTCTTGAAGGTCGGGATCAGGTGCGCGGCGCCGACCGAGAGCGGCATGTCCTCGGTCAGCGCGCCCTCGTTCAGGCCGCTCGACAGGTAGACGCCGATGGTGCTGGCCACGCCCACCCGCCGCACGCCCCAGTCCTGCGCGACCTGCATGATGTTGAACAGGCTGCCGAGCGCCCGGCGCGCGTCCTCGACCGGCGCGTCCGCGCTGGGCGGCCACGGCATCGAGCCCGCGAGGTGCACGATCCCGCCGATCCGGTGCCGCTCCCCGATCGCCCGCAGCGACGCAAGATCCCGGATGTCGCCCTGCTCGACCGTGACCCCGTCCTCGACGGCGCCGGTGGCGGCCCGCCGCTGCACCAACACGCACTCCTCCCCCAGCTCGCGCAGCGCCCGCACGGTGTGCGACCCGATGAAACCCAGCCCGCCGGTGACCAGAACACTCATGACGCGAGACCTCCCGCAAGAAATGGAACCCTGTTCCGCAAACATACGGAACTCGGTTCCGCTTCGTCAAGCGAATCGGCGGCTCCGCCGAACGAGGCCGGGGGTGGATCGGCCGTGGCATCCTCTGGCGGGTGACGGATGAGCTTGACCAAGAGGTGAGACGGGTCGCGGCGGCGCCGGCGGAGTCGATGCCGGAGCTGGACTACTCGGTGCAGAGCCTGAACAGGATCGAAACGATGCTGGCGGAGGCGTCGAGTTCCTGAACGAGATGCCGCCCGGCGCGGTCGACTCGAACCATCCGGCAGCCGCGGCGGCCCGCGTGAGCGCCGGCGAGGCGTGGGCCGGTCAGACGTCCTGGGTCCAGGTGCCCTTGGGGTGGTCGGCGGGGGTCAGCCAGAGGTGGGGCTGGGTGAGGCTGCCGGTGTCCCAGGGGAACGTGCCGGTGCGGTCCGGCCAGACGACCTCGAGGAACGGGATCGGCGGGTGGCGGTAGAACCACATGCCCTGGCCGAAGAAGGCCCGGAACCATTCCGGGTCGACGGACCGCAGCCGCAGCGGATAGCCGTTGACGACGTCGTCGTGGTCCTGGCCGTCGGCGAGGCCGTCGCGCTCGCCGAGGATGTTCAGGCAGGACTGCATGACGCGCAGGTCGAGCCCGAACATGGCCAGTTCCGGCTCACCACGGCTGTGCCAGCGGCCGATCGTGTACGCCCAGCCGGGGCCCGTCTCGTCCGCCGGGACACCGGTGACGCTCCACCCGAACTTCTCCACGTTGTCGATCACGCCACGGTCGGCGTCGTCGTAGGCTCCGCGATCGCCGTAGTCGTGGCAGATGACGCAGCGGCAGATCCGGGAGGACTCGATCATGCGCACGAGGGTATGCGATCACCGGCGCGGGAATGACGGCTGCCGCGCTCGCAGTGACCCGGCCCGATGCGCTGTCAGTCCGGGAGCGCGGCGGTGAGGTCCACCTCGACGAGTTGTCCCGAGTAGCCGAGCGACGCCACGCCCAGCAGCGTGCTGGCCGTGGTGAACGCTTCGGCCAGCGGTGATGCGTGGAGTTGCCGCCACACCGCGGAGAGCACCGCGCTGTCCGGGCTGACCACGTAGACGACCGACCGGACGACGTCCGCCGGGCCGGCGCCGGCAGCGGCGAGGATCGCCAGGCAGTTCGTCACCGTCTGCGCGGTCTGGGCGGCGTAGTCGCCGGGCTCGCCGACCACCGCACCGGACAGGTCGACCGGGCACTGCCCGGCGAGGTGCGCCAGCCGGCCCACCTGCGAGATCGTCACGTGGTGGTAGCCGTCCGGCGGGTGGACGGCCGGGGGATTGAATCTGTCGATCACCCGTCCACTATCGCAACCGCCGCGATCGAAGGGCACCGGATGATGTACAGAAACGATTCTGTGTCGCCGTGGCGGGAGCACGCCATCGCGTGCCCAGGGGCGTGAGTGCCGGCCGGCTGGAGCGGGCGGCCGCGGCCTGCACGGCCGCCCCGCTCCGGGCCAGGGAGTGTCGCCATTGCGGTCCTCGTCTCCTCGTTCCAGGTTCGGCCAGGAGCGTAGTGACGTGGCGATCCGGGCGGTTCCCACGCCCTGCCGGAACGGCTGCGCTCAGCCGCAGATGACGCGGGCCGCGGCCCAGTCCGCGTGGTCGAAGTTCTTGCCGTCGCCGGCGTCGGTGACGCGCAGCGTGAGACGGCGGACGCCGGTCACGTCCGCGGTGAGCGGGTGGGCCGGGTCGGTGCTGCGCAGCACGCCGGTCGCGGCCAGCGGGCGGCCGTCGCCGAGGACCTCGAACGTGACCGAGCCGGACGAGGTCACCTCGTCGTCGACGCCCGTCAGCGCGGTGAACGACGTGCAGGCCGCGCCGAGCCACACCGTCACCTCGGCGGGCGCGTGCATGCCGAGGCCCTTCGGGTGGGCCGTGCCGCGCAGCGTGAGCGGGTTGCCGTCGCCCGCGGCCGCCTCGCCGTTGGAACGGTCGCGTTCGACCGGACCGTAGCCGTTGGACTCGCCCAGGAACGGCAGGTCGCTGACCCACGCGTCAGTGGCCGGGGCGGGCGGTGGCACGAACACGCGGACCGCCCGCTCGACGTGCACGGTCTCGCCCCGCCAGCGGTAGGTCGCCACGATCGGCAGGTCGACGTCGCCGATCGCGCCGGCCGGCACGGTCAGCCGCCACGAGCCGGACAGCGACTCGCCGCCGCGCAGCCGCGCCGCGGTGACCGGGGTGCCGCCGGCGGCCGGGGCCAGCCGCACGTCCGTGATCGGCCCGCCGGCCGGCAGCGTGAAGGTCGCCTCGACGTCGACGGTCGCGCCCGGCTGCGCCTCCGCGGCCGGCGGATCCACAGTCAAAGTCGTTGCCGGCACGGGTACGACCGGGCGGTCGCAGGTCGCCGAGCCGGTGTACGGGCACAGCGCGGTCACGAATCCGCCGTTCGCGGCCATCGGCACGGTCAGCGTGTCGCCGCGGCGGACGATCCGGCTCTCCCGGACCAGGCCGTGATCGCCGTCGCGCAACGTCTCGGCCAGCCACCGCCCGCCGGGCAGGAACCCGAGCCCGGCGGTGGCGTCCTCGGCGGGCGTGGCGCTGATGCCCGCCACCCACCAGCGGTCGCCGGAACGCCGGGCGAGCACCGTGGACCGTCCCGGTTCGCCGGACAGCAGCCGCGTGTCGTCCCAGACGACCGGGATCTGATTGAGCGTGCGCAACGCCTCCGGCCGCGTCTCGTAGTTCTCGAACCGGTCCGCGAGATGCTGCCAGCCGGACTCGTAGACCACGGACAGCGCCACCTCGTGCGCGTCCGTGGTGTCCCGGTCGGCGACGACCCAGGTGACCGGCGTGTAGTCCATGCCGCCGGTGACGTTGCGGGTGAACGGGAAGATCGTGTTCGTCGCGGCCCGGGTCCGGAACTGCTCGGCGCCGCGCACCGCCTCCTGGGTCAGCACGTGCGGCCAGGTGCGCTGCATGCCGCGCGGCGTGGTGGCACCGTGGAAGTTGACCATCAGTCGCAGCGCCGCCGTGGCCGGCAGGATCTCGTCGTACCAGCGGAATCGCTCTTGACTGTCCGAGTCCATGAAATCGATCTTCAGGCCGGCGACGCCCCACGATTTCAGCAGCGGCAGCATCGTCTCGCGCTCCTGCGGGGTGTCCAGCGCGGTCCAGTGCAGCCACAGCAGCACGTCGACGCCGCGAGCCCGCGCGTAGCGGACCGTCTCCGGCACCCAGGACGCGTTCCAGCCCTCGTCGATCAGCACGTACGGCCAGCCGTTGCGCGCGGCGAAGTAGATGTACTGCCGCTGGCGCACCGGGTCGGCCGGGCTGGCGTGCTCGGACAGCCACGACCAGGCGACGAGGCCGGGCCGTACCCACGAGGTGTCCTTGATCTTCGATGGGGGTGCCAGGTCGTCGGTGAGCGTGCTCTCCGTGACGGTGGCGAGGTCACCGACGACGGCGACCCGCCACGGCGTGCTCAGCGGCCCGGTTGCGCTGACTGAGGGATCAGCCAGTTCGATCGCGTAGGTGCCCCCGCCGGCATGGGTGAGGCGGCTGCCGGCGTAGCGACCGTCCACGTCGGACTCGGCGAGCATGGCGTAGGTGTCGCCGATCCGGAACAGCGCCGGAAAGCCGTAGTCCCCCGCGGGCGCGGCACCGGCGGTGGTCCGGGTCCAGGGTTCCTCGTAGTTCGGCGAGTACGGCAGCAGCCAGGCGGGGGCGTCCGCGGGGATCGCGTAGGACGACGTCTCGCCGGTGACGGTGACCGGCCCGGCGTCCGGCAGGACGTAGCGGTAGGCGGCGCCCTCGGCGGAGACCCGCACGACCAGGTCGAGCCGGGCCCCGCCGTCGCCGGTGAACGAGAACGTCGACTCGCGCAGCGTGGTGTCCCGGGCGAGCCGCTTGCCGGTCGTCATCGTGTAGCGCTCACGGACCGTGCGGTCGCTGCGGGACACGAACGAGAGCCCGCCGGTGAGGTCCGCCGCCGTCGTCCGCACGCCGATCGGCGCTGCGGGCAGCACCCCGTCGACACCGAACGCCAGCCGCCCCTGATCCAGCGCGATCCGCGCGGCCACCGGCCCGGCCGCCACCGTCCACTCCAGACCGTCACGGCCGGCCGGGGCGCCAGGGGTCAGCGAGAGGACGAGGGCAGCGGTCAGCAGCACGCGCACGAAAGCCTCCAACGACGCAGATCGATGACTAGTCGTACCCTATGCGCCGCACGGCGGCACGGACAACAGCCGCCGGTCCGGGTCGGCCAGGTGCGGCTAGTGCGTGGCCGTCGGCGCGGTCTCCACGCGCACCGGGAATCGGGCGCGCAGCCAGGCGGCATGGCCGGCATCGACCGGAAACCCGTGCAAGGACAGGAAAGGCAGGTCCGCGGGTACGGTCATCAGGTCCACCATCCAGGCGGTCAGCTCGTCCGCGTGGCCCTCAGGGCCGCAGCGCCCGCCAGGAGCCGTAGTGATGGATGGCGATGCCGGAGTAGGCCGCGCACTGCTGCGCCACGGCATCGACCCTGGCCAGGATGCCGGTCATCTGGTGCAGGCGCTCTGGGCTGGCGTGCGTGACCGATCTCGAAGCTGCTCACGCTCGTCGTCGGTGGGCACGAGAGGCGCTGCTGCCGGTGAGGCACAGCCCGACCGTACCCACCGGAACGAGGTAGGGAAGCAAGACATCAGAACGGAGTGCCGCCCTCGTAGATGCCGATGTCGCCGACGGTCATGGTCCGTGACGGTGCGGAGCGGGCCGGGTCGGCGCTGGAGGCCATCGCCAGGTTGAGAACGATGAAGGTCTCCTTGCCGAACGGCCAGGTCCGGCCGGACGCGGCGGCGTCGGAGGCCCAGAACGTCATCGTCGGCTTGCGGTCGATGTAGAAGCGGACCACGTTCTTGTCGAAGTACACGCCGTAGCGGTGGGCCTTGGAGTCGATCGAGACGCCGAGGTCGGTGGTGCCACCGGCGTCGCCCCAGCCGTAGGGCATGTCGGTGTCCGGCTCGCCGATCTTGGACATGTGCATGGCGTGGTGGGCGACGGTCGGGGTGGCGCCCTTGCCCTCCAGGATGTCGAGCTCGCCGGCGGCGGGCCAGCCCACCTTCTTGATGTCGGCGCCGACCAGCCAGAAGGCGGGCCACACGCCGGTACCGACCGGAGCGATGATCGAGCTCTCGACGTAGGAGCCCGGTTTGACGGTCACCTTGCCCTGCGTGGTGAGGCGCGCGCTGGTGAAGTCCCGGGTGATCCCGTCGGTGCCCTTGACGGTCTGGCGGTGGGCGGTGATCGCCAGCCGGCCGGCGCCGTCGAGGTAGGAGTTCGCGGTGCTGCTGGTGTAGGTCTGCAGCTCCCGGTTGCCCCAGCCGTTGCCACCGGTCTCGTGGTTCCAGGTCGCGGCGGAGAGGGCGGTCCCGGCCTTGCCGGCGAAGGAGACCACGCGAGTGGGCTTGGTCTCGGCCTTGGCGGGCATGACCGCGACGTACTCGTCGACGGTGAGGCCGGTGGCCTGGAACCGGAAGGCTCCCGAGGCCGGCAGGCTCAGGTAGGCGGAGGTGTCGGCGTGCCCGGCCGCGGTGGCGACGAAGGTCCGCGTGATCTGGTGCCAGTTGGTGTCCGTGAACTTGCCGTAGACGGCGGCGTCGGCGGGCCGGTGCCCGTAGTTGCCGTTGGCCAGCAGCATGCCGATCGCGCTGTTGCTGGCGTTGAGGTCGCGGACCCAGGCCTGCATCCGGTAGGTCTTGCCGACGGTGAAGAGGGTGGTCGGGTTTCGCAGCGGCGCCAGCGCCATCGCCCAGCTGCCGGTGCCGCCGACGCGCGTGATCTCCATGGCCGTCTTCGCGGCGAAGGGCCCGGTGACCCCGGTTACCCGGCGCAGCGTAACCGGACCGGCGGCGGAACCCGCGGTCCAGCCGTGGCCGGCGTTGGCGGCCGAGCCGTCGATGACGCCCGAGGCCGCGGTGCCAGAGACAGCCTGGGCGTGCGACGTGCCCGCGAGGGCGAGCGTGGCGACGGCCGTCAGCGTGGTGGTCACGGCGATGTACCGGGCAGCAGCGGTCCGCAGGTTGCGTCGCGTCGAGGCCAGCGAGGAAAGCAGCAAGTATGGGCACCTTCGATAGGAGAAATCTTTCGGCAGCGGCACCGGTCCTATCGGGGCTTCGAGCGATGCCCTGAGGGCAGCACCGAACGGCAACCGATGCACAACGGGAATGCCCGCCATCGCTGCGGATCAGTGCGATTCCGCAACCGGGAGCAACCTGGCGGCACCCGTTCCGCGCGGCATCGCGACGGCAGCGGCGTGGGCCGCAACCGGGAGCAACCCGGCGACACCCGTTCCGCGCGGCACCGCGACGGCAGCGGGGTGGGCCGCAAGCGCGTGGAAGCGGCTGATGCGACGTGCGGGGGCCGGCGTGGCGCGTTCCTGCGCCGTGGCTCGCGTCGCGGGGCAGCGCGGCAGGGCTCGAGGGCGATTCAGCACCGGGCCGGGGAACCGGACCGCGCCGGCCCTTCCGTGATTCGTCAGCTACGTGAGTGTCATCGAGGCGGTGAGATGTGGTTCGGCCGTGTCAGCCGTCGTCTCCGAGCACGTTCCGGGCTGGTCGACGCCACCCGCCGAGCGCTCACCGCCCGCTTCGAGGCAGTCGCCGGACGCCTACTCGTGCGGGGCGGCCGTGCTGAGGCCGGCGACGGCGAGCGCCTCACGTGCGTGAGCGCCGGCGACGCCCGCCGATTCCATGCTGAGCGTCTGCAGGTAGGTAAGTCCGGCGGGGCCACATCGCCGCAGCGCATGGGCACTCTCGTGTGCGATGCGGTACTCCACGTCCGCGACGTGTTCGGCGAGTTTCTCGGTCGCGATCGGAGATCCGATGTTGCCGAGGGCCTTCGCCGCAGCGGCACGGATCGGTGATGCGGCGTCGGAGTCGAGAACCTCCAGCAGTGGCACCACCCCGTCTCGGGCACCGAGACTGCCCAGAGTACGTGCCGCTGCCAGACGCACCTCCGGTGACTGATCGACGCGCAGCACGCCGGCGACGAGCATGATCAGTGATCTGGACGGGGCCTTCAGCAGCCCGAGCGCATCCAGCGTGGTGAGCCGCACCAGCAACACGGGATGACCGAGTGCGGCGCGCAGCGCGCCCTCGGTTCCGCTACCGCACTGAGCCAACGCCATCGCCACCATCTGCGCCGACAACGGATGTGCGCGGGCCAGACTGGCCAGTAGCCGCCACGCGGCACGCGGGTCGCCGATGCGGCCCAGTGCCCGGACCGCGACGAGACGCACCTCGGGGTTGCTGTCGTCAAGCAGGCGACACAGATGTGGCACCGCCTCGGACGCCTGCAGATTGCCGAGCAGCTCGGCGGCGCGCGCCCGGCGCACCGCGCTGCGCCTGGTGAGCTCGCGTAGCGCACGGTCCACCACACCACGACGCCGGAAGACCTGCACCAGCCCGGCATGGGCCTCGCCCCGCACCTTCGCCAGCATCGCCACGGCGGCCGGCTCGGCCGCCGCCCAGAGGTCCTGCGGTAGACCGGCCAGCACGTCGATCTGGTCGGCCGGAGCGCCGTCAGCCACGAACGCGAGCAGTTCACGTCGCGGCCCGGCCGCGAGCCGTGCCCCGCGCCGAGCCCGGCGCAACCGGATCAACCGCACCAGAACGACCGCCGCGGCCACGGCAAGCAGGAACAACCACAGGCCGATGATGATCCGCGTCACCAGCTCAACCATGTGCGTCCCGAGGACCGGGGACGCGGACGAGCCCCTCGCACACCGGCCGCAGCGGTGATGCCGCTGGCTGTTCCGCAGGATCGCGATCCGGCTCGCCGGCGGCACTCCAGTGGATGTGGCTCATGCTGTGTACCGTTTCGGCCCGTACGGTTCGCTCGCCTCACACCGTAGCAGCGGGGCCGTGCCTCCTCGGCGTTTCCGCGGGCGACCGCGTGCCGGGCGGATGTTCGTGCTTCCCCGGCCCCGGGCCGCCACTCATCCGATGCGCGAGCGTCCCGAGTGCCGGTCAGCTCGCCGCTGCGGCAACCGGCTCGGCGGGGTGGTCGCGGTGGGCCCGGCGGCGGGGTGCGAGGACGCCGGCGAGCAGGACGACGAGGATGCCGGCGATCGGGACGATCAGGAGGCCGGCCCGCAGCGTGGTGGCGTCGGCGACGGCGCCGACGACCGGTGGGGAGAGCAGGAAACCGAGGCGCATCAGCCAGGAGACGACGGTGAGGCCGGTGCCGGGGGCGAGGCCGGGCAGTTCGTCTGCCTCGTGCATGGCGGCGGGGACCAGCGTGGCGACGCCGAAGCCGGCGGCGGCGAAGCCGAGGATGGTGCCGGGGACCGTCGGGACGGCGAGGGCGAGGCCCATGCCGGCGGCGACGATCAGGCCGCCGGCGCGGGCGACGGTGCGCTGGCCGAAGCGGTCGACGAGGCGGTCGCCGAGCATGCGGCCGATGAACTGGGCGCCGACCAGCGCGATGTAGCCCCAGGCGGCGATCTCGGCGGCGGCGTGCAGTGAGCCGGAGAGGTAGACGGCGGCCCACGAGTTGCCGGCGTCCTCGACGATGGTGCCGCCGATCGCGATCAGCACGAGCGCGCCGACGATCAGCCAGATGCGTGGGCCGGGCCTCGTCCCGTACCCCGGCGTCGTCTTGGTCCGGGTCTCGGTCTCGGTGTCCGGGCCGGGGAGGCGGAAGCGCCAGGCGATCAGCGCGACCAGGGTGAACAGCGTGCCGGAGATGCCGAGGTGGACGCCGCGGGAGAGGCCGAGCGCGATCGCGCCCGCGGCCATGGCGCCGCCGGTGACCGCGCCGATCGACCAGATGGCGTGCAGGGAGTTGATGATCGAGCGGCCGTAGCGGCGCTGGACGCGCAGGCCGTGCGCGTTCTGGGCGACGTCGGTGATGGCGTCCATGGCGCCGGCGAGGAAGAGGACGCCGGCGAAGACCGCGACCGCGGGGGCGAGGCCGGCGGCGAGGACTCCGGCGGCGGTGAGCAGCGTGCCGGCGGCGGCGACGGTGGCGGAGCCGAAGCGGCGGACGAGGAGTCCGGCGGCGAGGCCGGCGACGATCGCGCCGGTCGGGAACGCGGCGACGGAGAGGCCGTAGAGCGCGTTGCCGAGGCCGAGTTCGGCCTTGATCTCCGGGTAGCGCGGGATGAGGTTCGCGAAGAGTGCCCCGTTGGTGAAGAACAGGGCGGCGACGGCTATCCGTGCGCGGCGGTCTACGGCATTCATGCGTACGATCGTACACAACGGCAAGGTACGATCGTACGCATGGCGGAGGATGTGCGAAAGACCACGACCACCCGGCGGTACGACCCGGATCGCCGGGACCGGATCATCGACGCCTGCCTCGACGTCATCGCGGAATCGGGCGTGGCCGGGGCGTCACACCGCAAGGTCGCGGCCGCGGCCGGGGTGCCGCTGGGCTCGATGACCTACCACTTCACCGGCATGGACGAATTGCTACACGCGGCGTTCGACCGTTTCACCAGCGGCTTCAGCGAGGTCTTCGAGCGCCGGATGGCGACCGCGACCGACATCGACTCGGCGCGGGCCGCGGTGGCCAGCCTGATCACCCTGGACCTGTTCGCCAGCCGCCGCGAGCTGGTGCTCACGCACGAGCTCTACACCCTCGCGGCGCGCGAGCCGGCGTACCGGACGCTGACGAACCGGTGGATGCGGCGCAGCCGGGCGGCGCTGGAACGACACTTCGATCCGGTCACCGCCCGGCTGGTGGACGCGCTCATCGAGGGTTTGACGATTCACCGCGCGCTGGACACCGAACCGGCGGACGCGAGCGACGTGGCCGACGCGATCGCACGGATCACTCGGCGCTGAGGCTCCCGACCACGCGAGCCGGACTGCCGGCCGCGACCACGCTCGGCGGCAGACCACGGGTCACCACCGCGCCCGCGAGCGTGCGCTCCCCATGGAACTGATCGGCCATGCGTACGATCGTACGCATGGCCTGGTCACCAGGGCACGAACTATCCCGATCGAGCTCCACCAACGCCTCTGCCACGGCGTTCGTCTCGTTCCCGAAGAGGAGGACACCCCGCGGCCGCACGTCCATTCCGTCATTCTCCATCGAGTCCGCCGGGGCGAACGGGAGCAGCGCGGCTACTCCCCCGGCGTACGGCCGAGGGTGTGGTTGTAGTGGGTCAGTGCGGCGACGAAGTCGGCGAGTCGGGTGTCGGACCAGTCGGTGAGGCGGTCGCCACGGTGGCGGCGGACGGATTCGGTGGCGGTGGTCATCCGCTCGACGGCCGCCGCGGTGGCGGAGATGAGCGTGGCGCGGCGGTCGGTGGGGTCGGGGACGCGGGTGATCAGGCCGAGGTCGTCGAGGTGGGTGAGTAGGCGGCTGACCGCGCCCTTGTCCAGGGCGAACTCGTCGACGATCGCGCTGGGCCGGGCCGGGCCGTGCTCACCGATCCAGATCAGGACGAGGTACGCGTTGGGCTGCAGGCCCGGGTGGACCACCCGGGCCTGGGCGTCGAAGACGCACTTGAGCCGGCGGGACAGCACGCCCAGCTCGCCCTCGAGGCGGCGCAGCGCGTCGGCCCGGCCCGGCTCCACGGTCAGCTCGCCACCTTGGCGCCGGCCGGGACCTCGTCGATCGTGTGGACGGCCGTACGCAGCGGGATCTCCTTGATGAACACCACGCAGAGCAGGCCGAGCGCGGCGAACGGCGCGGAGACCAGGAACAGTTCCGCGATCGAGGCGCCGAACGCGTGCTCGAAGACCGCGCGGACCGGCGCCGGGAGCGCGGTCAGGTCGGGGATGCCGGAGCCCTGCGCGCCGGTGGCGGGGATGCCGAGCGCGGTCAGGCCGTCGGTGACCTTGTCCGCGACCTGCGGGGTGAGCAGCGCGCCGAGTGCGGAGACGCCGATGGTGCCGCCGAGGGAGCGGAAGAACGCGACGACGGAGCTGGCGGCGCCGAGGTCGGCGGGGGCGGCGACGTTCTGCACGGGCAGGACGAGGTTCTGCATGGCGGCGCCGAGGCCGGTGCCGAGCACGGCCATGTAGACGCCGACCAGGATGAGGTTGGTGCGCTCGTCGATCGTGCCGAGCAGTACGCAGCCGGCCAGGACCAGCGCCATGCTGACGATCAGCCAGGTCTTCCACCGGCCGGTGGCGCTGATCGCGCGTCCGCTGACGATGCTGGAGACGAGCAGGCCGCCGACCATCGCGATCGACATCAGGCCGGCCTCGGTCGGTGACATGCCGCGGGCGAGCTGGAAGTACTGGCTGAGGTAGACGGTGGAGGCGAACATGGAGACGCCGACGAACACGGACGCGAGCGTGGCGAGCGTGATCGTGCGGTCCTTGAAGAGCCGCAGCGGTACGACGGGTTCGCGCGCGATCCGGGCCTCGACGAAGACCGCGGCGGCGAGCAGCAGCAGGCCGCCGCCGAGCAGGAGCGCGCTGGTGAGCGACGCCCAGGCGTAGGTGTCGCCGGCGAGGGAGACCCAGATGAGCAGCAGCGACACGCCCGCCATGATCAGGGTCGCGCCGAGGTAGTCGATGTGCACCTCGCGCTTGACCACCGGCAGGTGGAGGGTCTTCTGGAGCAGGACGAACGCGACGATACCGAACGGCAGGCCGATGAAGAAGCAGCCGCGCCAGCCGAGCGGGCTGTCCGCGACCACGCCGCCGATCAGCGGGCCGGTGACCGTGGCCGCGGCGAAGACCGCGCCCATGTAACCGGAGTAGCGGCCGAGGTCGCGCGGGCTGACCATGCTGGCGATGACGATCTGGACCAGCGCGGTGAGGCCGCCGACGCCGAGGCCCTGCAGCACGCGCGCGCCGATCAGCGTCTCCATGTTCGGCGCGAGCGCGGCGACCAGGGAACCGGCCAGGTAGATCAGGAGGGCGAGCTGGACCAGCAGTTTCTTGCTGAACAGGTCGGCGAGCTTGCCCCAGACCGGCGTGGTGGCGGTCATCGCGAGCAGCGTGGCCACGACCACCCACGTATATCCGGTCTGGCTGCCCTCGAGGTCGGTGACGATCCGCGGCAGCGCGTTCGTCACCACCGTGCTGGAGATCATCGCGACGAACATCGCCAGCAGCAGGCCGGACAGGGCCTCGAGTATCTGGCGGTGCGTCATGGGGGCGGGCGGCGCGTCGGACACGGGAACTCGTTTCATCGTGCAACAGTTGAGGTTTGTCAACCATAGGGAGATGGTCGACAGACGTCAAAAGAGATTCCGGTGGTACGTTCCGGCCGGTGACCGATTCGCCGCTGCTCACCGCCGCCCACGTCGGAGACATGATCGCGCCGGGCGTCCCGGTCGGCGTCCCCCGCGGGACGGGCGACTGCCGGCCGTCGGATCGACCGAACAGTGCCGCAGGGTCTTGTTGAAGGAACGTGTCGTGCCCGGAGCGGTGTCGCGTCGGACCGAGTCGTTGCGGGAGGCCTCGAAGGACTGCATCAGGTAGGCGATCAGCCGCCGCCGGAAGCGTACCGGTGGCTCGGTGTGGATGGTCTTCAGGCGTTGCCGCAGGCGGTCGGTCTCGCGGTCGGCGGCGGTGGCGTCCAGTGCGTCGGCGTCGTGGATGACGTGGAGGTCCAGTGGCTCGATGCCCACGTACCAGAGGATGCCGTGGGTGAGGGGGAACAGCAGGGAGTCCAGGTCACCGCTGATGCCGCGTGGGCCGAGTGAGCCGGCGTCGTCGCCCGCGGTCACCACGATCAGGGCGCGGCGTCCGGCGAGGCCGCCGTTGCCGTAGCGCCGTGGCACGCCCAGGTCGGTGTCCGTGTCGCCGTAGGCGAAGCCGCTGGTCAGGACCCGGTCGAACCAGCCTTTCAGGATCGCGGGCGGGCCGTATCACCACAGTGGGAACTGCACCACGACCAGCTCGGCTGCGGCGATCTTGGTCTGTTCCTCGCGTATGTCGGCGGGCAGTTGCCCGGTGGCGTACGCCTCGCCGGCGAGTTCGCTGATGTTTCCGGGCTTCGTGGCGAGGTCTCCGAGGTCGCGTTCGCCGAGCACCGGGTCGAAGCGCTGCGCGTTCAGGTCGGACGTCACCACGTCGTACCGGGTGGAGAGCGTGGTGATGCCCTCGTGGAAGAGGTGGTCGTTGAGGGATCCGCGGCGCGGGTGGGCGTAGATCCAGTGGGCGGTGCCCGGCTTCGGCGGGTGCGCGATCGTCATGAGGTCACCTCGGTGGTGTCGAGAGCGATGGCGGTGAGGACGCGGGTGAGGACGGCTCGGGCTCGGGCGGCGCCGATCCGGCCGGCGAGCACGGTGCGGGACAGTGCGTCGGCGGCGCCGATGAACGCGTGAGTCCCGCCGCGTCGAGCGGGCCGCAGAGGGGTTCCAGCGCTGTGCGGCACAGGGCGACGTAGGCGTCCTCCGCCTCCTGGCGGACCCGGCTGAGGGTGGATGAGCCCGCGAGCGCGGCGATGACGTCGGCCATCTCCTGGCCTTCCGCGATGCAGCAGTCGATGTACGCGCTCGCGACCCCGCGGGCAGGTCGCGGTCGGCCTTCTCGAGGGCGGCGGCGAGCGTTTCGTGCTGGCGGGCGTGGAGTTACCGATGGTAGGTAGTGGGGGGCCGGAGGTCGTCCAGCTCGGCGAGGTACATCGCCCGCATGCGGTCGTAGTGCCGGACCAGCAGCGTGACCTCCTCGTCGCTGTAGCCCTCGACGAGCCGCTCCGCCCGCGCGGCGAACCGTTCGTACGGTCGCTCCAGCTCCTCGCTCCGCTCCGGCCGCAACGTGACGATCACCCGCCGCCGGTCGGCCGGATCGCGGTCGGCCGTCACCCAGCCGGCCTGCTGGAGGCGGCGGAGCATGCTGGTCACCGCGCCGGTGGTGAGGTTGGTCCGCGCGGCGATCTGACCGGCGGTGGCGGATCCGGCGTCCGCGAGGAAGTCCAGGCACTCCAGGTCGCTGACGGTGAGGCCGAGCTGTTCCGCGATGGCGGACCGGAACACCGTGGACAGCCGCGAGGTCTCCCGTCCGGCGCGCATCAGGCCGGCGACCGCGGACGTGCGCTCGAGGGGCATGCCGCCAATCATGCCTCCGGGACGGTGACCGGGTGCAGCCGCGGTAGCAGGCGGGTCAGCACCCAGTGGGGTGCGGGCGCGCTCCCGGTGAGGCGGCGCATCAGCCCGGCCGCGCGGTCGACCGCGCCGAACGCGTAGCGCACCATCTCGTCCTGGTAGCCGGCGATCGCCTCCTCCACCGGCGCGCCGGTCGCCCGGGCGTCGGCCAGGCGCTGGCCGAGCAGGGCGGCGTCGCGGAGCGCGGTGTTGCCGCCGTGCGCGCCGAACGGGGGCATGACGTGCACGGCGTCGCCCATCATCGTCGCCCGCGGCACCGCCCACCGGCCCGGGCGGCGGCCGGCGGCGAAGAGGTTGAGCACGGTGGCGTCCAGTTCGGCGGTGTCGACCAGCCGCCGGATGAGCGGGTGGAAGTCCGCGCTCCCGAGGGCGGCCAGGTCGCGCAGTGCCAGCAGGTCGCCGCGAGCGCTGACGGGCACCTCCTCCTGCCGCAGCAGCAGGCCCCACATGACGTAGTCGCCGCCGGTGGGCGCGTAGCTGCCCGGGGCCAGGCGGGCGAACGCCTCCCGCGGGCTCTCGCCGAACCGCATGGAGGTGAAGAAGAAGGCGCGGCCCGGCCGGTCGGCGAGGGCCAGGACCCCGCTGGTGCGCAGCGCGTCCGGGATGACGTCACCGTGCAGGGGCGACCGGCCGTAGACGCCGGCCATCGGGGTGTTCGCCGGTTCCGCGTCCGGCATGATCTGCGCACGCAGCGCCGAGCCGACGCCGTCCGCGCCGACGACGACGGTCGCGGTCGCGGTCCCGCCGTCGGCGAACCGCAGTCGCAGCCCGGCCGGGCCGCCGTCCTCGACCGCGACCGCGGCCTTGCCGTAGTGGATGCGCGCATCCAGGCCGGACAGCAGGATCGATCGCAGGGTGAGCCGGTCGACCTGGCGGGTGGCGTGCGGTTCGTCCTTGAAGGTGATGGTGAACGCGTCCCGCAGTCGGCGGTCGGTGAAACGCAGGTGCCCGCCGGGTTCGTCGCCGGTGGTCAGTGCGAGTCGGTACAGCGGGCGGGGCAGGCTCTCGCGCAGTGCGGCGAGGCCGTGCCGGTCGAGGATGATCCGGTAGCCCTGCCGGCGGACGAAGGGTCCGGGGTCGCGCTCGTAGACGTGCACGTCGATGCCGGCGCGCGTGAGGTACTGGGCGAGGCAGAGGCCGGACAGTCCGGCGCCGGATATCGCCACCGAGAAGTCAGTCGATATAGCCATACGTTTATCTTAATGACTAAGATAACTGTGGCAAGGCCGCGGACAGCCGTTTTCGGCCCGTCCGTACCCGCGGGGTATTTCTGGAACGTGCGGTCGACCGCCTGCACGCCCGCGACCTGAGCCCGGCCGGGCCTTTACGATGCCGGGCGACGGATCGCCGAATCCACAGACCCATTCGCGGGTACGGACGGCAGCGCGTGGCCGAGCGGATCGGGCTGCGCTTCGAGCGGCACACGGTGTACGGCGCCGGGCAGCGAGTACGCGTCTACGGCCGCGGAATCGGGTGAGACGTGCGGCCGGGCCGCCCTGCTCCGTCCGCCGCCGGGTGGAGTGCCCGGTCGATCAGGGCCGCTGTGACTCGAAGTGCTCCCTCATCGCCGGGTAGTAGTCGTCGAACACCGGTGCCGGGCCGCCGTCGCGCGACGCGACCAGCGCATCGAGGTAGAACTCCCAGCCCGCGCCGACCTCCCCCACGCTCTCGGTGCCGGTCAGATGCTGGGTGAACCGCAGCTCCGTCACCCCGGCCCGCTCGCTGAGCACCATCTCCAGGTGCCAGCTGCCGCTGTCGTCCACCGACGACACCGCCAGCCGTGTCGGCGGCTCACACGCCTCGATCGTCATCGTCGTCCAGGGCCCGCCCTCCTCCTGCACCATCCGCACCTCGATCCGCCGCCCCGACCCGGCTTCACCGCGCCAGGGACCGAACCATCGCGCCGTACGGTCGGACTCGGTCAGACTTGCCCACACGTCATCCACCGGCGCCTTGAACGTGCGGGTGAGCACCAGGTCGTCGCCGAACAGCCGGCCGGTCGGAATCGGGCTCATGCCGTCTCCTCCGTTGCGCTCCCCCGACGACGTTCGCCGGGCCCTGCGCTGTCAGATTCGCTCGCAAGCTCGCTCATGCGGTCTTCCCCTCCTCGGACGGGCGCCGCCGGTCGCGGCGCGCGCGGTGCACCTCGGTCTCCAGCGCGTCGAGCCGGTGCTCCCAGCCACGCGGCGCTGTCAACCGCCCCAGCCACTCGCTCAGCCCTTCCAGCGGCGCGGTGACCAGTGTGTAGACGCGGCGGCGACCGTCGGCGGCATCGCGCACCAGCCCCGCCTCGCGCAGCACCCGCAGGTGCCGGCTCACCGCGGGCCGGCTGATCTCGAACCGCTCCGCGACCTGCCCGGCCGACAGCGACTCGTCCCGGAGCATCAGCAGGATCTCCCGCCGCACCGGATCGGCGATCGCGGCCGCCACCTCGTCCACCCGGAAAGCGTAACCAATCGGTTACGCTTTCCGGCCTCCGACGCGCCCGCTGCCGGCCTCGACCGCGGCACCTGAGCCCACAACATGCCGCGCCGGGCGACGCGGGTGCGCTGCGGGGTCGTACCCGCGCGGGGGTGTGCCTTGTTCGCAGTTCCGTGTTCTCGGTCGTGCGGTGGCAGCGACGGCGATGCGCGGAGCCGGGCCGGCAGCCGGACGTTTTCGGACGCGCCGGTCAGGCGCCGAGCGTCTTGCCGTTCGTTCGCGGCCGTGGCACGCCAGATGCCGTTCACCGATCGGGCTCGCCCGTCCACCAGGGTCGACTGACGGATCGGCGCTCCACCGGTCCTGACCACGACCGGCGCTTCGCTTCCGGCCCGTGGGCCGGGACGGGTGGCACGGCGGGTGAGCAGGCGTCGGGCCAGGGGCACGGCGCCGCCGGCCAGGCAGGACACGGCCAGGCAGAGGAGCAGGCCGAACAGCGGGTTCTGGATGAAGGCGGCGCCGCCGAGCACGCCGAGGCCGCCGTGGTACGCCGCCCAGGCGAGAGCCGCGATCGCCGAGGCCGGGGTGAAGCGGGACAGTGGCAGCCTCGTGGTGCCGCAGGCGATGTTCGTCGTCACCCGGCCGCCGGGCACGAAACGGGAGATCACGATGACCCGGCCGGCCCGGCGCTCGAGCTGCCGTCCGCCGGCGTCGACCGCGGCGCTGACCCGCGGGAACCGGCCGAGCAGCCGGGGGCCGAACGTGCTGCGGCTCAGCGCGTAGACGAGGTGGTCGCCGAGCATCACGCCGGCCGCGGACGCCAGGACGACCAGCAGCAGCAACGGGGTGCCGGTGCGGGAGAAGAGGCCGGCCGTGATCAGCACGGCCTCGGACGGGATGATCGGCACGATGCCGTCCAGGGCGCCGAGCGCGATCAGCACCGGGTACAGCAGTGGTCCGGTCATCACCGGGCTGATCAGGCCGATCAGGTCCGTCTGCCACAGGCCCTCGATGGTCACAGCCGCCGCCCCTCGTCGTCTCTTCCGTCGTCGACGCTATGGGGCGTGGCGAGGAAGATCGATGGAGCAGGCACCCGGGCCGGGGGTAGGGACAACCCCCGGACCCGGGACTGTGCCGCGTCAGCGCGGGTCGGCGACCACGAACGGGCCGTGGCCGCGCGGATTCGACGGCGGCTCGGGCGTACACCCGTTGCTTGATCGTCTTGATGGGGTTGGTGCCGCCTTCGGCGGGGCCGGATCGGCCTGCTTGATCGATACTTGCGGCGTGGCGACGCATATCCAGTGGTTCTGGCCGGATGACGGTCTCTGGTGCTACGACGAACTCGACGATGCGCGATGGTCGACACGACACGTCGAGGTGCGCGCTCACGATGGGACGTTCCGCGCCGCCGCGTCACTCACGGAGGTTCTCGAAGCACGGAATTCGGGCGACCCACGGGCGGTCCAGGTCTATGAGCATCGGTACGGCGTCGTTCCCGAAGCACCCTTCCCCATGTCCACGGCCGGCAGCGAGCCGTCTATCGAGCGGATCTCGGCGGAGAGGTTCGAGTGGCTGTGGCAACAGGCCCGCCGACGTCTTCCTCCCGAACAGGCCGAAGGTGGGCGGCGCCGTCAACCACGCTGATCCCTGATGCACCAGTTTCCGTCGCCGTGGAGGATCCCTCGCGTCTCGCGGGTGTGTGGCCCGAGTCCTTTCGTCCGCGGCAGGCGGAGGCGATCGAGTCGGGCTCACCTGACACGTGATCGAATTCCGTTCGGGGTGTGGGGCGGTGGAGCTTACGCCCCGGTGGCGACTGCTGTGGCGGCCTCGATCGCCGACTTGAAGTCGGGGGTGGCGCCGACCTGGGCGAGCAGCACATTCGCCGCGTTGTAGCAGTTGAACCGTTCGATCTTTCCCTCACGGAGGTACCAGAGGTCAGCCGTCGGCACGTCGATACGGTTACCGGTCGGCGGGATTTCGCCGGCCGGGGTCGGGAACCCGCCGAGGTGCGTTCCCTGAATGCGCAGTTCGACGGCGACGACATCACCGATGGCGTGCACTTCGAGCAGTTCACGGTGGATGTCGGGGAAAACGCTGGCGAGACCCGTCAGCGCCTGAGGAATCTGGTCGCCGCGGAGGGTTAGGGAATTCGGCATGTCGTTGAACGTTCCCTCCTCGGTGAACAAGGAGCGGAAGCCATGTCCGTCGAGGACGTTCCCTTCCGCCAGCCGGTATGCCTCACGTACAACCGCTTCGTTGCTCTTCATCTGTGCTCTTCCTTGATCCTTGGTGTCGCCACGGGGAATAGGTTGCTGCCGCCCCGGCAGGAGTCGGGTGGCGACGCCACCGACGTGGTCTCACCGATGTGCGCCCGGACGACGCTAGCAGGTTTTTGTCCATATGGTCAATAACGTACGCTTGCTCACGCGGCTCGTCCCCCGCACGTTCCTCGAGAGCGATGTCGCGAGGCCGGTCCTTCACGTTTGGTGAAGCACAGCGGGTACGGCCGTGCCGGGCTGTCCGGTGTTCGGCGGGCTTCCACGTGAAGTGCGGCCGACGCGCACGCCGGCCGCACTTCGACACGAGATCACAGCAGCGTGGTCAGCACGCCTCCGTCGACCCGCACGGCGGCGCCGTTGATCGCGGATGCGGCGGGACTGGCGAGGAAGGTCACCGCGTTCGCGATCTCCCCGGGTTCGATGAAGCGCCCGAGCAGCGAGGTCTGGTTGGCGCCGATGATCGCCGCCTTCATCTGCTCCTCCGGCAGTGACTGTGCGGCGGCTATGGTCCTGACCGTGTCGGCGACGCCGTCGGAGTAGGTCGGGCCGCCGAGTACCGAGTTGACGGTCACCGCGGTCCCCTTCGTGAGCTTCGCCAGACCGTTGCCGACCGACAGCATCGCCGTCTTCGACGTGCCGTAGTGGATCATGTCGGCGGGGATGTTGACGCCCGACTCGCTGCTGACGAAGACGATGCGCCCCCAGCCGCGATCCAGCATCGCCGGCAGCAGCCGCCGGGCGAGCCGGACGCCGCCCAGCACGTTGACCTCGAAGTAGCGCCGCCAGTCCTCGTCGGAGATCTCCCCGAACTGCTTGAGCTCGAAGAGCCCGACATTGTTGATGAGGATGTCGACGTCGGGTATGCGGTCGCAGAGCCGGTCCACGTCCTCCGCGAGCGTGAAGTCCGCGGGCACGCCGGTCACGGATACGCCGGGCACCTCACGACGCAGCGCGTCGACCCGTTCGGCCAGCCTCACCGGATCGCGGCCGTTGAGCACCACGTCGACACCCTCGGCCGCCAGGGCCTTCGCGACGGCGTAGCCGATGCCCCGGCTCGATCCGCTGATGAACGCGGTCTTGCCGCTCAGTTGCAGGTCCACGTGACTCTTCTCCTCGTAACCCCGGCGTCGGTCCCTACAGGGTGCGGCGACCCGATAAGCGGCGGATGAGCACTGGATAAGCGCCCCGGTAGGACTCTGTCGTGGCGAGTCGTCACGTGGATCCGGGTCACCATCCGTCGTGACGGGCCCAGCTCGTCTCGATGACGGGCGCGCCGGTCGCCGTGTCGCCGTCGATGACGCGGTACTGCCGGTGCTGGGCGGCGGTGGCGCAGGCATGGTTGGGCAGGATGCGCACGCGGGTGCCGACCGGCAGATCCGGAAGGACACCGGTGCTGCCGGGGCGCAGGGCGAGTGTGCCGTGTTCCTGGCTCGCGCCGCTCATGATCAGGTCTCGGCCCCAAAAGATCGACTTCCTTCGGTACGCTCGGAGGCCGCGGCGGGGGGGGCGAGTGGTGGAGTCGACCGATCTTTCGAATGACGGTGTACGTGTGCTGGTCATCGGCACCGCCACGCACACCGGGCCGACGCTCACCTCCGTGCCGGCCGCCGCGCGCAGCGCCGAGGCGGTCGCGGCGGCGCTCATCGAGGCCGGGCGCGTTCCGCCGGAGCGGGTGACACTGCTGATCGACCCGGCGACCGGCCCGGTGCTGGCGGCCGCGATCGCGGAGGCGGTGACGTCGGCGACGACCGCGCTGGTCGTCTACTTCGTCGGGCACGGTCTGCTCGGGCCGCGCGACGAGCTCTACCTGGCCGCCGCCGGCACCGATCGGCTGCGGCCCGGGACGGCCGCGACCGACGCGCTGCCGTTCTCGGCGGTGCAGGACGCGGTGCGGCATTTCCGCGGGCCCGCGGTGATCGTGCTGGACTGCTGCTATTCGGGCCGGGCCAAGCTGCCCGGCGGGGTGCGGCTGGCCGCCGCGGGGTTCAGTCCCCCGGTCGCCGACGGTGCGTACCTGGTCGCCTCGGCGGAACGGCTGGCGCTGGCACCGGAGAAGGCGGAGCTGACCGCGTTCTCCGGCGCGTTCGTGGACCTGCTGCGGCGCGGCGACCCGCTCTCCCCGCGCCGGCTGACGCTCGATCGGATCTTCGCCCGGCTGGCCGAGCGGCTGCGGGCGGACGGTGCGCCGTCGCCGCGCCGGGAGGTCCGCGACGACGCCGGCACGCTGACCATCGCGCTCAACGCCGCCCACCCGGCCCCGGCCGTGGACGACGACGAGCCGACGCGGGACGACCGGCCGAGCCCGTACCCCGGATTGCGGTCTTTCGGTCCGGGTGACGCGGCGCTGTTCCGCGGCAGGGAACGGGCGGTGGCGTTGCTGTTGGAGCGGTGCGGCCTGGCGCTGACGGCCGGTGCGCCGCTGGTGGTGGTCGCGGCGTCCGGGACCGGGAAGACGTCGCTGCTGCTCGCGGGCCTGCTGCCGGCGCTGCACCGGGGTGCGGGCCGTGGGCCGCTGATCGGCGCCGCCGGGTGGCCGCACCTGGTGCTGACGCCCGGCGAGCACCCGGTGGACCTGCTCGTCACCCGTCTCCGCACCGCCGCGAACGAGCCGGAAGACTCCGCCGAGGGGGTACGGGCCGAGCCGGAGGCCGCGGTCCGGCTCGCCGCGCAGGCGCGGGCGGGTCTGGGCGCGGAGCGGATGGTGCTGGTCGTGGACCAGCTGGAGCAACTGTTCACGCTCTGCCACGACCCGGCGGAACGGGCCGCGTTCCTCACCGCGGTGACCGCGATCGCCGCCGCCGGGGACCTGGTCGTGGCCGCGCTGCGGGCCGACTTCTTCGCCGCGGCCGTCGAGCAGCCCACGCTGGCCGCGGCCCTCGCCGACCACCAGGTGCTGCTGCCGGCGATGACCACCGCGGAACTGCGCGAGGCGATCGAAGGGCCGGCCGCGGACACCGGCCTGCGGCTCGACGACGGGCTCGCCGAGACGATGCTGACCGAGATGGGGATGCTGGAGGCGGGCACGGGCGGGACCGCGCGGCTGCCACTGCTGTCGCACGCGCTGTGGGCGACCTGGCTGGGCCGCCGCGGTGACCGGCTGACGCTGGCCGGATACCGGGCACGCGGCGGCATCACGGTGGCGATCAAGAACAGTGCCGACGAGGCGTACGACGGGCTGGCCGCCGCTGAGCGGGAGGCGTTGCGCCGGATGCTGCCCCGGCTGGTCGTCATCGCCGACGACGGGCCCGACACCACCCGCCCGGCAACCCGGGAGGACCTGCTCGCGGGCCTGCCGGACCGGGCGGCGGCGGAACGGGCGCTGGAGGTGTTCACCGCCGCGCGGCTGGTCACCACGGACCGGGACACGGTGCGGCTGAGCCACGAGGCGCTGCTGACCGCGTGGCCACGGCTGCGCGGATGGCTGGACGGCGACCGGGACTGGCTGCGGGTCCGGCAGCGGCTCGGCGCCGACGCGCGGGCCTGGCGGGACTCCGGGCGCGACGTCGCACTGCTGTACCGGGGCAGCCGGCTGGCCGCGGTCCCGGACACCGGTGACGGGCGCGGGCTCGCCGGCCTGGAGGCGGAGTTCGTCGCGCTGTCGCACCGGCAGCAGCGGCGCGGGGCCCGGATCCGGACCACGCTGATCGCGGTGCTGTCTGCGCTGCTGGTGCTGGCCGTGGTCGCCGCGTCGGCCGCCGTGGTGTTCCAGCAGCGGGCGGTGGAACGGCAGCGATCGGCGGTGGCGCGCCTGCTGGCGGAGGAGTCCGGCCGGCTCGCCGAACGGACTCCCGGCCTGGCGGCGCAGCTGGCCATGGTCGCGTACCGGCTGGATCCGGAGATCGGGGCCGGGGCGGTCCTGGCCCGGCAGACGAACCCGGGACAGTTGCACGCGGACGGCCCGGTCTACGACCTGGCCGCGTCCACGGACGGGCGGGTGATGGCGTACACCGCCGGTGCGCGGCTCGTGCTGTGGGATCCGTTCGCGCGGGTACGGCTCGCGGAGCTGACCGGGCTCTTCGCGGTCCCGGTGGCGGTCAGCGGGGACGGGCGGCTGCTGGCGGCCGGGATCGGGAACGAGATCCCGCCCGGGACGGTGCGGCTCGACGACGTACCCCGGCCGCAGGTGCGGCTCTGGGATCTCACCGACCCGCGTCACCCGCGCCCGGGAGTGACCCTGCCGGCCGGGCCGACGGTCAGTGCGGTCGCGCTCAGCGGCGACGGAAAGCTGCTGGTCGCGGCCGGGACCGACGGCCTGGTCCGGCGCTGGGACCTGGGGGATCCGGCGAAGCCGCGGGAACTGCCGTCGCTCGGCCCGGCGGCCGGCCCGGTCGTGTCGGTCGCGATCTCGCCGGACGGGCGGCTGATCGCCGCGGCGTCGGCCGACGGCCCGGTCCGGCTGTGGGATTCGCGAGACCGCGGCGGCGCGACCGGGCCGGCCGTGATCCCGGCGCCGCCGTCGACGGACGGCATCGTCATGGTCGTCCGGCACCGGGTGGCCTTCGACACCACCGGCGCGCACCTGGTCACGGTGGCCGGACAGGAGGGCGCGCAGTTCCCGAGGATCTGGCGGCTGACCGACCCGGCCCGGCCGAAGGCGATCACCGACGGCTTCGAGCGGGCAGGTCCGCCGCCGTGCGGCACGATCATGTCGCTGACGCCGAGCCAGAACCTGAACTTCGTGCTGGCCGGGTGCGACGCCGCGCGGCTGGCCACCTGGCGGCACGACCCGGCGCAGACCGGCGACGCCCGCCTGCTTCTGGTCGGCCGGGACGACGATGACATCGCGCCCCAGGACGCGCTCGGCGCCGCGATCATCCTGCCTCGGGCGGCGACCGCCGGGCGTCCGGTGGTCGCCGCCCCCGGCGAGCGCGGTGTCGTCCACTGGGACCTGACCGACGCCTGGCAGCCCGGGGCGGCGACCACCCTGCCAGGCGCCGGTGTGCTCGTCGGCACGGCACGGTTCTCGCCCACGACACGGCTGCTGGCCGACGCGACGATCTCCGGCACCCGGCTCTGGCGGCTCGACGACCTCACCCGTCCTGTACTCGCCGGCGAGATCGGTCCGCTCGGCCGGGGTCCGGCGCCCGAGGACTACCTGCACACCGCGTTCCGGCCGGACGGATCACTGATCGCGGTGCCGCGCGCACGGAGCAGCCCGCCGCGGATCGACCTGATCCCGACCGCCGACCCGGGCGGCGCTCCCGCCGGCACGCTGAGCCTGTCGTCCGGAGTGGCCGGGGCGCAGTTCAGCCCGGACGGGCGGCTGCTTGCCGTGATCGACCGGGCCCTCGGCGACCGGCCACAGAATGCGCCGCAGCCCGCCGAACCGCGGCTGCGCATCTTCGACGTCTCCACGGCCAGCACACCCCGGGAGGTGCCGGCCCTGCCGGTGAATGCGGCCGGGCTGGCGTTCTCCCCGAACGGGCGACTGCTGGCCGTCTTCGGCGACGCCCGGGTTGAGCTGTGGGACATCACCACCCCGGACCGGCCCCTCGTTGTCTCCCGCCAGGCCCTGCAGCCGGGAGCGGCCCCGTCGTCCGCCGGAGTGTTCACACCGGACGGCCGCACCCTGGTGCTGGGTGACAGAAGCCCTTTCGTCCAGCTCATCCCGGTCGACGAACGCGGCGGGCTGGGCCCGCCCACCACCGTGCTGACCCGGTCGGGGCAGGGCAACGTCGGTCTCGCCGTCAGCCCGGACGGCCGGCTGCTGGCCGCGCCCGGCGCCGCCACCGACCCCGAGGTCGACCTGTGGTCGATCGCCGACCCGGGAAGCCCGCGCCGGATCTCGACGCTCGACGTGGGCATCAGCCCGATGCACATCGGCTTCAGCCACGACAGCCGCCTGCTGGCGGTCCGGACCGAGCAGGGAACGGACATCTGGTCGCTGGACCCGGAGCAGGTCGCCGGAAACCTGTGCGCCGGCATGGGCGAGCCGGTCAGCGCTGAGCAGTGGGCTCAGCACGTGCCGGACCTGCCCTATGACCCGCCCTGCTGACCACCGCCGGCCGGCAGTTCCAGCGACCGCGTGATCCGCTGCACCTCGGCGATCAGCTCGCCGGACTTGAGCGCATCGATCCGCTTCGCGTCGACCTCGATGACCGCGCCGTCCGGCGTCTCGATCCGCACGGTCACGTCGGAGTGCCGGTTACGCAGCCACGTGATCACCGCGGAGGCCAGCACCGCCGCGACCCCGCCGGGTGCGACCGCGATCGCGACCGCCTCCAGCCACGGCCCCAGCGTCCCCGGCAACGGCGCATGCTCGACCGGCGTCACCCGGCCGCGCAGCTCGGGCTCCTCCCCCAGCCAGCCCAGCAGGTCACGCAGCTCCTCGGATGGCTCGGACAGGCTGACCAGCGCGACAGAATCCACATCGGAGAGCGTACCCACGCCCGAGGCGCGGTGTCAGCCCACAACCTTCGCACTCGGCGACGCCGGTCGGCAGGCCGGTGACGACCTGAGCGTCTGATCCGCTGCCAAGCGGATCACGGAACACACGCGCCGCCGGGAGCGGCAGTGCCCGGGCCGGTGTTGCGGTGCGGCAGGGCGAGCAACTGGATGATCACCACCAGTGTCGGCAGGACGACCGAACCGAGCGTGACCGTGACGTAGGCCGCCGGTCTCACATCCGACCAGTATCCCGGCGTGACCGCGGTGGCCAGGCCGAAGGCGAGAGCGGACGCCAACGCGTAACCGATCGCGACGTAGGCCGACACGCCCACGGCGGCCCGGCTCCACCGGCACAGCCGCCCCGCCAGCAGGGCGTGGACGGCGAGAAGGGCCACGCCGATCACCAGGCCCACGGACAGCAGCGCGCCGAGCCATCCGCTGCTCCCGGAACCTCTGATGTCCTGCAGATAGTCACGCGCCGTGACGTTGAGCTGGGCGATCTCGATCAGCACGAGTGCGTACACGATCACCCGGGTGACCTGGAACGGCACCGTATCGTGCAGGCCGCGTTCGTAGAGCAGCCACGCGATGCCGACGAACAGGCTCACCGCGCCGTATCCGAGCAGGCCCGCACCGAGCATCGTCTCGGTCCAGGCACGCGGGCACGTGTGGTCGCCCGCGACGACGGCGAACAGGAAACTGTCCAGCGCGAACGTGAAGAAGCCGGCGAGGAACATGGTCAGCGCCTCGGTCGGGCGGCTGGCCGAGCTCGGCCGCTCCACGATCACGATGATGGCCGCGAACACCAGGCCGGCAACGACGCCGCCGAGCTGGGAATGCGACGCGGCCGAGCCGACCGGACTCCAGTCCAGGGCGTCACAGGTCACCATCGCACCGTCAGCACCGCTCAACGTAGACATGCATGAAAGCCTATGGCCGCGGCGCCCGCAGCGACGTCCCCCGATCACGGCCGCGACGAACAGCTTGGTGCTCCCGGCGCACCTCGGCGGGGCGGGCACGCTCCGTGTCACCGGCGCCTTCTCGATCACCGACCGGGCGCTGCCGCCGGTCGCCTGAAACGGGTGGGACACAATCCGCCATGTTCCAGAGCCTTCCGGAGATCGTCAGCCTCCCCGCCCACCCGGACCGCTACCCCGGCCTGCAAACATCGATCGATCTGGTACGCGCCGAGATCGCCGGCGACGCGTACGGGACGGATCTGGTCCTGCCCGCCCTGCTGGACGTGCTCTTCGTCCACCTGGTCCGCCTCCGCCACTGAAGCCCTGTCCGAAATATCACCACAAAGGCGGCGACGGCGACTCTTGAAAGCGATCACGTGTCGCAAATCGTTGTTGAAAGCGCCGGGTAACAACGATTTGCGACACGTGATCAACTCCCGGCCCGGCCATACCGAGCCTTGGATGTCGAAGTGAGCGGCGCTCCGCAGCGGCGAACCTCTAGCGTGAGATTTCGGGTGCGCGGCGCCCGGACGGCCACCGCCGCTCGAACCTCGACTCCGAATGGTCAGTAGCCTTCGGGGCGTTCCTCGTGGGTACGGCGGGTGAAGGACTCGCCGTACACCTGGGATCGGAAGTGCAGGATCGGGTCGTCGGACAGCTCGATGCCGGGGACGACGCCGGTGGGGTCGAAGACGGTCGCGTCGAGCGCGGCCTGGTCCTCGACCGTGGCGTCGAGGCGCAGGGTGCCGGCCTGGACCGTCTGGCGGGAGTCCGGCCACTGGGCGGTCACGTCGTCGGTGGGATCGCCGGGCTCGGCCAGGGTGAACACCAGCGACCAGGACGCCGTACCCCGTTGCAGGATCTCGTCGATCAGGTAGTGCGGCGGGCGTGGCTCGTCGGTGAGCGTCTCCTCGCCCGCGTCGGGGAGCCAGTGGTAGCGGAACGCGCGCCGTGTCCCGTCCGGGGCGACCAGGAAGTACGCGTGGAGGCCGTTGTAGCGGGTGGTCGCGAAGCTGGCCCGGACGGGAATGGTCGCGATCGCCCTGAGCCCGGGCAGGATGTGCCGGTGGGTGGCGGCGTGCGCGAGGATCCACGGGCTCGGCTTGCCGGTCGCCGGGTTCTGCAGCTTCGTGACCTGGACGAATTCCTTCGGGGTACGGGCAGGGAACGCGGGGATGCTGGCCGCGGCCCACGTCGCGTGGCCGCCGGCCGGCAGGTCGAACCGGATGCCCAGTCCGAGCGTCGTGCCCCGGCCGTCCGGCTTACGATCCGGCGCGTGGGGGTTGCCCGGCGCGGTGGACAGCCGGACCAGCGCGGTGACCGGCGGCCCGGCCAGGTGCTCCGCCGTGGTCAGCTTCGCGATGTCCGGCGCCGGGGTGAACGTGGCGTGGAAGAGGACGCCACGCGGATGCGCCCGCCGGTATCCGGGGACGGTCGCGGTGTGCTTCTCCATGGCCTCGATGGCGCGGATGACGGTCGCGCGCTCGGCTTCCGGCACGGCATTCTCCTCGGTACGGCAGCGGGTGCGGGGCGACCACCGGATGTGTGCACATCTGTCGATTGTGGGCAGATCTGCGGATCATGCGACGGCCGCGCGGCACAGCGTAGACGCCACCGATCCGCAGCGCCGGACAGGCATAATGAGCGGGACGCCGACTGGGGGAGATCTTCTTGCACGAGAGAGTGCGCCGGGTGCGGGCCGCGCTGGACGAGCACGGTGCCGCCACGGAGATCGTCGAACTGCCCTCTCCGGCGCCGACCGCGGCGGCAGCGGCGGAGCAGCTCGGGTGTCCCGTCGGGGCGATCGCCAACAGCCTGGTCTTCGCCGTCGACGGTGCGCCGCTCCTGGTGCTGACCAGCGGCGCGCACCGCGTGGACACCAG
Organism: Catenuloplanes nepalensis; assembly: GCF_030811575.1. Classification (GTDB taxonomy): domain Bacteria; phylum Actinomycetota; class Actinomycetes; order Mycobacteriales; family Micromonosporaceae; genus Catenuloplanes; species Catenuloplanes nepalensis. The sequence continues at coordinate 3,968,038 of NZ_JAUSRA010000001.1, forward strand.
GCTTCTCGCCCCGTTCCTGGGCGTCAGCCGGAACAGGATCCGGCGTGCCGCGCCCGAGTTCGTTCTCGCGGCGACCGGCCAGGAGGTCGGCGGGGTGGCGCCGGTCGGGCATCCCCTGCCCATCCGCGCGCTGGTCGACGTCACGCTGAGCGACTACGAACACGTCTGGGCCGGTGCCGGAATGCATCACTCCGTTTTCCGCACCTCGTTCACCGAACTGCTCACGCTGACCGGCGGCGAACCGGCCGTGGTCTCCAGCGAGCAAACGCCATCGAAACAGGTCCTCTGACACACGCCGGCCGGCGGTTCTTCAGCGTCACGAGGCCGTGCCGACCAGCCGGCTCGCCCGGCTGCACGACGACCTGCGCGTCATGCAGGACGGGATCACCGACTATCGCGAGATGATCGCCGCCGGCCGCGACCGCGGCGCCGCCGTCACTGGTACGGGATGGGCGATCCGACCACCGTGCCGCAGCCCGCGCCTACGCGCCGAGGTCCACCAGGACCGCGTCGTCGACCGTGACCGTGCAGGCGCCCTGACCGCCGAGCTGGAAGGTGACCTCCCCGGTCGTCACGCTGGTCGTGCCGGCCTCGAAGGTGAAGCTGTGCCGGCAGGATGCCGGGCCGGCCGGCACGCTGCGCGAGAACACCTCCCGGTACTCCGGCGCGCCGCTGTCCTGGATGCGCAGCAGGACGTGCACCGGCCGGTCGCTGGTCACGGTGAAGTCGATCCGGTAGCGACGGCCGGCGGTCCACGTGAGACCGCCCCGGACCGCCATGTAGGCCGACGGCACCACCGATCCGGCGGGCACGTCGGCCACGAACCCGCCGGGCGTGGCGGTCAGTTTCCAGTAGAGAGGGCTGGGCCACCACGTGGACGGCCCCGGCGTGCCGGGCGATCCTAACAGCACCGATCCGGACGGGCGAGGATCGCCGGGCCGCACGCACTCCGGGGTCGCGGCGGGCGGCACCGCATCGGCGCCGGGCCGCAGACCGGTGGACCGGGAACCGGCGACGCCCACGAGCACGCCGGAGGCGAAGACCACGAGCACGACCAGCCACGGTACGGGCCCGCGCCACCACCCTCCGGTCCGCGTGGACGGCGCGGACGCGGACCGGGCCGGGCCGGAGACCTCCGCGGTACGCCGTCGCCGCCCGATCAGCGCGGACGGCGGGCGTGGCACCGGCAGCAGGCCCGGGGCGCGCCGGTCGGCCTCGCGTGCGTCGTCGAGCAGCACGTTGAGGTAGGCGACGGCGATGGCCAGGCGCCGGGCGTCGTCGTCGCCGAACGGCGTACCCGCGATGTGGTGTGCGGCGCGCGCGACCGCGACGACCGCCGCCGGATCGCTGAGGTGCCGCAGGCCACCGGCGAGCACACCGGCGACGTCATCCTTGTCGAGCGCCGTGCCGGGCGCCATCCGATGCGTGCGGATCACCTCGGCCAGGTGCCGCAGCGAGGCCGCCCGGCGCCGGCGCCGCGGTGCCGGCGAGCCCCGGGGCGGCAGGTAGACGCCGTCCCGCCCGGCTCTCGCGGCGGCGGCGTTCACCATCGAGGTGATCAGCTGCGCCGTGTCGTCGACCCGTCTCCACCACGGTGCCGCCTCTACCGCCACACACCCCTCCAGCATCGGCCGGCATCATTATATGAGCACCGGCCGCCGCCCGCCGGGCCGTCAGGCGTCCGCGATCACGACGCGCTCCCCCGCGAACACGTCCAGGCTCCGGCCGAGCGGCCGCAACAGCAGCTCCCGGTGCTCCTCGGCGCCCAGGTCGGCGCGGACCCGCAGCCCGCACCCGGCCAGCCGCGCGGCCATCTCCGGCGCGTCGAACGCGGCCTGCCAGCTCAGCCGCCGCGCCCAGCCGGCGTGCCGCGGGTCGTCGTGGACGCCGCGCGGCAGGTAGGTCAGCACGAGCCGGCTGCCCGGTGCCAGACTCCCGGCGTACGCCAGGAGTCCGTCGAACGCGCCGGCCGGCAGATACATCAGGACGGCCTCGCACAGCACCAGCGTCGGCGCGCCGAGGTCGCCGCCCGCGGTGGCCAGCACCTCGCCCACCGGCTGCGTGGCGAGATCGAACGGCGCGTACCGCACGTGGCCCGGCGGCTCGGGGAGCACCCGCGCCAGCGCCGCCCGCTTGCCGGCCTGCACCACGGTCAGGTCGAGCTCCCACACGCGGGCCCGGGACATCTCCGGCATCCGGTACGCCCGGGTGTCCATCCCCGCGCCGACGATGACGACCTGCCGGATCCCGCCGGCGAGCGCGTCCCGGCACGCGTCGTCGATCACCCGGGTACGGCACACGACCGCGCCGTAGAAACCGGGCCCGATCCGCTCCATGAACCGCAGGAACGCCCACCGCAGCACCCGGTTGCCCACCATCACCGCCTGCCACCCGCCCAGCAGCCGCCCGGCGAGCGGGTCGTCGAACAACGGCCGCTCGGCCCGCTGCTCCAGCGCCCGCATCAACCCCGCACCGGACGCCGTCCTCTGCTCGTCACCGACCGCCATGTCCGACCTCCCCGCACCGCAGCATAGGCACATCGATCGACGCACACACATATGATGCGCACACCGCCGGCGGAACCGCGCGGCCTTCACGGTGTAGACGTCGCCCGACACCCACTTGGTGACGCCTTCACCGGCCGGGACGTACATCGATCCCTGGCGGTGATAGCGCGGGTCGTCCGGGTCGATGTCCGGTAGAGAGAGGCTCATTGCCCCATTAGCCACCGCCCGCCTGCACACCGGGTTGACGAGTGTGCACGGGATCCGCGGTCAAGCCGGAGGACGTCCTTCCCGCTGTGAACGCCTTACCTCCGCGGCAGCTGACCGGGCTGCGCGGCCGGCGGCTCGACCGTGTGCACGGAACACGGTCTGGAATGGGAGGCGTCAATCTCGAATGAGCGTTTTCGGTCTGTGGAGCTGGTCCCCCATGACGCCTGTACGGACTCCGGTGGGCGAGGTCGCTCCGGTAAGCCAGATCGCTGCGGGACTGACAAAGCGAGGTCGGGTTCAGGGTGCGCTGGGTGCCTGACCGATTGCGACGAAGTTCTGGCTCATTCCGAGGATCGATGGTTCGCTCTCGAGTAGTCGCAGCAGATCGAGAACCCGCTTGCGCTGCTCGGGTTCTTTCAGCCGCTCGGGGAGTTGCGGCAGCAGCTTGACGCTGCCGCTGGCGCCGACGAGCGCGCGCACCTCCAGGCCGGCCTCCTGCACTTCCTCAGCGAGATCCTCAGGCCGGTGGAAGTAGGACGTGGTGAACTGAGTCGGGTCGCCACCAGGGTTGCGGTACTGCCCGTCGGCGAGGAACGTGATGTTCTTGTCGAATTCGTCCTGCTCGACCGGTGTGCCAAGGGCGATGCCCTCGAAGAGTGGGTAGAACCGGGACAGCGCCTTCGCCAGGACCACACCGCCCGGCCGAAGAACCCGCCGGGCCTCTCGCAGCGCCTTGATCCGGTCGTCCCTGCCTGTCAGGTGGTAAAGCGGCCCGAGGAGCAGGACGGCATCCGCAGAGGCCTCTTCGGCGTCCAACGCCCGCGCGTCTCCGACAGTCGTGCTGGCCAACGGAGCGGACGCAGCGCGGGAAGCGGCCTCAGCCTGTTCCACGTGCAGCGGCACCGGATCGATCAGGTGCACCTCGTATCCGGCCGCGGCGAGCGGGAGCGCGTAGACGCCGGCTCCGCCGCCTACATCCAGTACTCGTGCAGGCGCTGTGGGCAGGTAACGCTCCAGCAGGTCCCAGATCCGCAGGAACTCGATCCGCCGCTGCTCGGCACTCAATCGCTCTTGTTCCAGCCCGTGCTCGTAATATGCAAGGATCTCGGGATCGATCATGTCGGCAGACTGTAGCCGGAAAGGTGAGTGCAGCCTGACTCGCCGACCACCCCGAGTGTCTCGAGTCATCTTCAAGTGCTGTCTACATATGAAGACGCGCCTCGTTGGTGAACGCCACCGTGATTTCGCTCGCAAGCCCCCGTCAAGGCCTCAGGACATCTCGCCGTAACGCGTGGACATGCTCCAGCAGCACCGCGAGCGTCGGGCTGTCGTTGTCCGCGCGCCACGCCGCGTAGACCTCGACACAGTCGTCCGGAACCTCCTCCACCCGCAGGAACCGCAGGTTGCGAAGCGTGATCACGGATGCGGAGGCCGGCACCAGCGCCACGCCCAGGCCCGCGTCGACCAGCGCGAGCACGCTGTTGACCTGGGTCACGTGCTGGCCGTAGGACGGCTGCACCCCGGCCGAGCGGAACGTGGAGACGACCAGATCGTGGAAGTACCGCGCCTCCACCGGCGAGTAGGTGACCACGCTCGACTCGGCCACGTCGGCCAGCGACGGCGGCCGGCCGAGCCGGGTCAGCGGGTGCCCGCGCGGCACCGCGAGGACCAGCGACTCCGCGTGCACGAGCAGCTGCTGCAACTCGGCGCCGCGGGGCACGCCGCGCAGCAGCCCGATGTCGATCTCCTCGGCCGACAGCGCCTCGATCTGCCGGTCGGTGATCATCTCGCGCAGCACCCGGTGCACCTCGGGCAGCCGGTCGTCGAGGAACTTCACCCACTCGCCGAGCACGCTCAGCGCGGCCGTGGCGGTGAACCCGACGCGCAGCGTGCCGCGCGAGCCGTGCGCCGCGCGCTGGGCCAGCAGCGGCGCGGCAGCGGCCAGGCTGAGCAGGCGCCGGGCCTCGTCCAGGAACACCCGGCCCGCCGGCGTCAGCTCGACCAGGCGGGGCGTGCGGACCAGCAGGTCCACGCCGACCGCGCGCTCCAGCTTCTGCACCTGCCGGCTCAGCGGCGGCTGGGTCATCCGCAGGCGCTCGGCCGCCCGGCCGAAGTTGCCCTCCTCCGCAACGGCGACGAAACCTCGCAGCTGATCGAGACTGAACACGGTCTCCCCTCCGATACCTTTCGGGTATCACACCATGCATCTTCCGTCTTGGACAGGTATCGCGAGATCCGCCTACCGTCGGCGTACCCATCGCCTCCGCTCGGGAGCCTCCATGACCTCGTTCTCGCCACCGCCCTGCGCGACACACTCGGGCTGCCGTACCTGGCCATCCGGAACCGGCGCGCGGGATACTCGGTCTCGATCGTCAAGGCCGGCATGACCGCGGTCGGGCGCTCGGCCGGGCCGGTCCGCCCGCCGCTGTCCGACCTGACCGCCGCCGAACTGGCCGAGCTGAGCGCGCTGATCGCCGCCACCCCGTCGATCGAGCGGGTGGCCTCACGACCTCGTCCGCAACCTGGAGGGGCAGCTCACCGTCACCGTGCACGCGGACTTCGAGGACCTGGATCTGGCCCGGGGCACTGCTGCCGCTGCTGGAGCGCAAGGCCGGGCGGATAATCGTCAACGGGTGGCCGACCGGCGTCGAGGTCGGGCGCGCGATGGTGCACGGCGGGCCGTTCCCGGCCACCTCCGACGCGCGGACCACGTCGGTCGGCACGGCCGCGATCGAGCGGTTCCTGCGCCCGGTCGCCTACCAGAACCTGCCCGCCGAACTGCTGCCCGCCGGGCTCGACGACGCCAACACGCTGGGCCTGCCGAGGAGGATCGATGGCCGGTAGTACCCCGACCGTGACAACGATGCGGGTGGTGCCGGTCGCCGGGCAGGACAGCATGCTGCTCAACCTCAGCGGCGCGCACGCACCCTGGTTCACCCGCACCGTGGTCGTGCTGACCGCCTCCGACGGCAGCGTCGGCGTCGGCGAGGTGCCCGGCGGCGACGCGATCGTGCGCACCCTCGAGGAGTCCCGGGACCTGGTCGTCGGGCAGTCGATCGGGTCCTGGCTGTCCGTGCTCGGCGCGGTCCGGGCCCGATTCGCCGGGCGCGACTCCGGCGGGCGCGGCGCGCAGACGTTCGACCTGCGGATCACCGTGCACGTGGCGACCGCGCTCGAGGCCGCGCTGCTCGACCTACTCGGCAAGCACCTCGGCGTCCCCGTCTGCGACCTGCTCGGCGACGGGCGGCAGCGCGACCGGGTCCGTACCCTCGGCTATCTGTTCTTCGTCGGTGACCGCGCCCGCACGGATCTTGCCTACCGCTCCGGCGACCACACCGACGCCTGGACCCGGCTGCGCGACGAACCGGCGCTCACCCCGGACGCGATCGTGGCCCTCGCCGAGGCCGCCCACGAGCGGTACGGGTTCGCCGACTTCAAGCTCAAGGGCGGCGTGCTGCCCGGTGACGACGAGATCGCGGCCGTCACCGCGCTGAAGGCACGCTTCCCGGACGCACGGATCACGCTCGACCCGAACGGCGGCTGGCCGCTCGCCGACGCGATCCGGTTCGGCCACGCGATGCGCGACGTCGTCGCCTACGCCGAGGACCCGTGCGGCGCCGAGGGCGGCTACTCCGGGCGTGAGGTGATGGCCGAGTTCAGGCGCGCGACCGGACTGCCGACCGCCACCAACATGATCGCCACCGACTGGCGGCAACTCGGCCACGCGATCCGGGCCGGCGCGGTCGACATCCCGCTCGCCGACCCGCACTTCTGGGGCATGGCCGCGTCCGTGCGCGTCGCCCAGCTCTGCGCGGCGTGGGGGCTGACCTGGGGCTCACACTCCAACAACCACTTCGACGTCTCCCTGGCCATGTTCACCCACGTCGCGGCCGCGGCGCCGGGCGACATCACCGCGATCGACACGCACTGGATCTGGCAGGACGGCCAGCGCCTCACCACCAACCCCTTCCAGATCCAGCAGGGGTACGTGTCGGTGCCGGCCACACCCGGACTCGGCGTCGACCTGGACGAGGACCGGCTGCGGGCGGCACACGAGCTGTACCTGTACCACGGGCTCGGCGGCCGAAACGACGCGATCGCCATGCAGTACCTGATCCCCGGCTGGACGTTCGACCCGAAGCGGCCCGCGCTGGTCCGCTGAGTTCTGGAGACTCTTCCATGACCGTGTTGCAGGTCGGGCCGCTTATGCCCGGATTATCCGCTTCGTTGCGCTCCCGGTACGACGCCCGGCAACTGGACACGTTCGCGGACGAACCACACGTACCCCCGGCGCTGTTCGATCTTGATCGTGTGGTGCTGACCCCGCACCTCGGCAGCGGCACCGCCGAGACCCGGCAGGCCATGGCCGACCTGGTCCTGGCCGACCTCGACCGGTTCCTCGCCGACGGCACGCTGGTGACGCCGGTCCCCGGGGCGCGTCGTGAGCGCCGTGGTGGTCGCCTGGACGCGCGGCGCCGTACGTCCCCGCGGTCACCCCCTGGCCGGCGCCTGATCTGGGGATTTTCCGGCGTTACGCGCGTTGCCGCCCATATTCTCGTCAACGATGACGGTTCCCGATCCCGGGTTCATGATCGCGTACTGCGAGCAGACGCTGCCCGGCATGCTGACCGACGTGTGCGAGGTCCCCGCGGAACTCGCGCACCGCATCGCCGTCGACGTGCTCCGCCGGGCCGAGGCACTCGCCAGCCTCCCCACCCGCGAACAGGACGTGCTCATCGCCCCGTTCGTCGAGGAGGCCTTCGAACAGGAACCGATCGACGCGCCGCTCGACCTGAAGGCCAAGGTCGCGCTGGTCGTCCGCAACGGCCTGCTCGACGACGCGATCCGCGCGGGCGCACCCACCTACGGCGTCGCGGCCGTGCTCCGCTACGCGGCCGCGCCCCTGTCCCACCTGCTCGGCGCGCGCCTACGGGAACCGGTCGGGCTGGCCGGCACCCACCCGTTCATGGGCCTGGCCGGCCGCTTCCCGCGCGCGTGGGCGTGCCTGGAGGCGCTGACGGACGGCTTCGCCGAGGGCGGGCCACGGGACCTGACCCTGCCGGCGTCACCGGTCCCCGGGCTGCCCCCGCTCACCGACGACGACCTGCTCATCCGGTTGCGCCGGGCCGCCACCGGCGGTGCGGTGCTGCACGTACCCGCGCTCGGCCGCTGGTCCCGCGACAGCCGGCGCCTGCACGGCATCCTCGAATACCTGCTGGCCCACGGCGCCACCATCCTGACCACGAACTACCTGTTCCGCCCCACCGACGTCTGGGTCCGGCGCGGCGACCTGGTCAGCCCCGGCGACACCGGCCTGCACGACACCCGCGGCCTGACCGGCGCCCACCGGACCCTCGCGGAATCCATCACCGGCTGACATCGATCCGCTTCTCGCCCTCCCGCGGGGTGCCGGTAACATCCTCACGTTTTGTCTGTAACGGGGAGGGTGTTCCACATGCGATGGAAGATGTCGGCGGGCGTCCTGGTGGCGCTGGCCTTTCTGATACCGGCGGCACCGGCGGCGGCTCAGGCGGCACAGCCGGGGCTCGACGCGGCCTGCCAGACCGTCGAACGCAAGGCGTACACGGACATCCGCAAGCTCGTCACCATTGATCTGGACACCGCCACCGATGTAGAGGTGCGTGTGCTGGCCAACCAGATCATGTCCGCGGCGAAGGCCGAGACGCTGCCCATCCTGACCGGCGCGGTACAGGAGCGGCTGGACGGAACCGAGGATGAACTGCGGGCCTTCCTCAAGGAAGACGCACAGAAGGCCTGGTCGGTGGATCTGCGGGTCTCGGTGACCCGGACGTTGACGGACGCCGGCACCAACGTCGAGGCGGTCGCGCAGGAGACGCTCCGCGGGGAGGGCATCGACGCCTACCTGACGTACCTGAACGACGGCCTCTACTCCGCTCGTGCGCTCGACTGCAAGACCCGGCCCACCGCGACGCCGACCGTCACGCCCAGCGCCACGACGTCCGCCACGCCCACCTCCACCCCCACCGCCCCCACCACCCCCACCACCGCGGCTCCCGGTGGCGAGGGCGGCGGGCTGCCCGTCACCGGTGCCGACACCGGGACCGTGGCCGCCATCGGCGGTGCGCTTCTGCTCCTCGGCGGCCTCGGCTACCTGATCGGACGCCGCCGCCGTTCCCGCTTCGTGGCCTGACCTGCCGGACCCGTCCAGCTCGGCGCTCCCGTCGAGCTGGACGGGACGCTCACCCCCTCCAGCTACCAGGTGCCCGTCTCGAGCGGTTCCCGATGATCGGCCGGCCCTCGTTCGGCCCGCCGATTCGGGAGGCTCGGATGCGCCGCCGAGACGGACTCGCGCGCGGCGGCCGCGCTGTACCCCCGTTCCCCTGACGCCGATCGGGTTACCGGGCGCGCCGTGGAGATCCCCGGTCCCGGCACACCCCGGCGCGGCTCGGGTACATTTGAGCGTACGGTTTCACTGTTCTGCCCCGCCGCGCCCGACCGCGGCTCCTGCGCACCCGGCCGCCGGCCGGTGCCGGGCAGCTCACCCCTTCCACGTTCGGAGACTTCATGGCGGCACGCCGCCCTCGTTCTACTACCTCCCCCACCACGTTCAGCGCGCTGGGCGTGCCCGCTCCGATCGTCGAGGCGCTGGCCGGAAACGGCATCACCACCCCGTTCCCGATCCAGGCCGCGACGCTGCCGGACGCGCTCGCCGGACGTGACGTCCTCGGCCGCGGACGCACCGGCTCGGGTAAGACCTACGCCTTCTCGGTGCCGCTGCTGGCCCGCCTGATGGCACAGCCCGCGCCGCGCCGCCCGGGACGGCCCCGAGCCCTGATCCTGGCGCCGACCCGCGAGCTCGCCACCCAGATCGAGGCGTCGATCGCGCCCCTGGCAGAGGCCGTGTCGTTGCGTACACTCACGGTGTTCGGCGGGGTGAGCGCCAACCGGCAGATCGCCAGGCTCCGGGCCGGCACCGACGTCCTCGTCGCCTGCCCCGGCCGCCTCCTCGAGCTCGTCGAAGGCGGCCACGCCAACCTCGACGCGGTGGAGATCACCGTGCTCGACGAGGCCGACCACATGGCCGACCTCGGCTTCCTTCCGTCCGTCCGGCGACTGCTCGACCAGACTCCGCGTCGCGCCCAACGGCTGCTGTTCTCCGCCACGCTCGACGCCGGCGTCGACGTCCTGGTCCGGCGGTACCTCACCGACCCGATCACGCACAGCGTCGACGTCGTGGCGGCACCGGTCGCCGTGCCGCACCACATGCTGCACATCGGCCAGCGGGACATGCTGACCGTGCTGGTCGACCTCGCCGCGGCCCCGGGCCGCACGCTGGTCTTCACCCGCACCAAGCGGCGGGCGAAGACGCTCACCCGCCAGCTCGTCGCGGCCGGCGTGTCCGCCATCGAGCTGCACGGCAACCTGGGCCAGAACGCGCGCAGCCGCAACCTGACCGCGTTCGCCGCCGGCACCGCCACCACCCTGGTGGCGACCGACATCGCGGCCCGCGGCATCCACGTCGACGACGTCGCGCTCGTCGTGCACGCCGACCCACCGGCCGAGTTCAAGGCATACCTGCACCGCTCCGGCCGGACCGCCCGAGCCGGTGCCACCGGCACGGTCATCACGCTCATGACCGACGACCAGGTCGACGACGTCCGCCACCTCGCCCGTCAGGCCGGCATCACCGCCACCACCACGCGCCTGCGCCCCGGCGACCCGTTCCTTCAGCAGATCGTCCCCGGCCCCCGCACGCTGGTCACCCCGCCGGCCGCCGAAGCCGCCGAGCCCGCCCGGAACGGCGGCCGAGGCCGCCCCCGCTCATCCGCGGCCACCGCGGAGGCGACCAGCCCGCGCCGCAAGTCCCGTTCCCGGGCGACCGGCAGCACACACGAAGACCGGCCCGCCGCGACCGCTGCCGGCCGTGAAGGCCGGGCCGCCGCCGGGCGCGAGGGCCGCGCCGCCGCCGGGCGTGAGGGCCGGGCCGCCGCCGGGCGTGAAGGCCGCGCCACCGCCGGGCGTGAAGGCCGCGCCACCGCCGGGCGCGAAGGCCGCGCCGCCACGCGGGAAGGCCGCGCCGCTGCCACGCGCGAAGGCCGGCCCGCTGCCACGCGCGAAGGCCAGCCCGCCGCCCAGCAGGCGACCGGCGCCGCCGCCTTCTCCGCCGGAAGCCGAGTCGGCGCCACCCGCCGGGGCGGCCGAGCACGATAGACCCGGCCCTTGCCGCTCCCCGACCACCGGAACCCGGCCGGCTGACCGCCGCGGCGCGGGTCCGCCGCCGGGCGCGAACCCGGCGGCGGGCCCGCACGGTCAGGGCGCGTCGAACCGGCGCGCCGCCAGCGCCCGTACCGGTTCCTCCCGGCCCTCCACGACGAGCTGCGCACGGTCGTCGGATCAAGGGAGAGGCGGTCCATGGGCCAGGCCATCATCGGCGTAGACCCGCACGAACGCGTCCTCGGCACCGTCCGGCCGCGCGACCTCGTCGGCAGGACCCGTCGCTGGCTGGCCTCCGAACTGATCCACGAGCTCGTCACCATCGACAGGAAGATCAAGGTCGCCAGTCGATCACGTGTCGCAAATCGTTGTTATCCGGCGCTCTTAACAACGATTTGCGACACGTGATCGCTAAGAGCGGCTTCCTGCCGCCTCCTTTGTAGTGATTTTTCGGATATGAGCCTCGCGCAACGCCGAACTGACCGAACTGTCGCCCCCCACCGGCAGCCGGCTGCAAGAGCTGCACGGCATCGGCCCGTCCGGTGCCGCACGCCTGGTCGGCGACATCGCTGACGTCAGCCGATTCACCAGCCGCGGCCACTTCGCTTCCTGGAACGGCACCGCCCCCATCGACGCGTCCTCCGGCGACCAGAACCGGCACCGCCTGTCGAGAGCCCGGAACCGACGCATCAAGACGCCCCCAGCGGCGATCGCCTTCTGCGGGTCTCCTGGAACCAGGACGGCACCCCACTGTCCCTGCTCACCTTCACCGTCACCGACGGCCGCATCACCGAGATCACCGCTGTGATCGACCCAGCCAGACTCGCGCTCATCGACCTGCCAGGCCCCGTGTGAACCGGGCGATGTCCCGCGTGAGACCCCTACACCCTCAACTGTGAAGCGCCCTCCACCGTGTCCGGTGGGTGAATCCGGCCGCCTCCGGGCACATTCCGGGCCCGCAGGCCCGCAGGCCCGCCGCCGGAGGCGGATTTGGTGGCGCGCGGCGGCGTCCGATACCTTCCGTCGCGCCTTCGACGGTGGGATACGTCGACGAGCGGATATTCCTCCCCGCGGTGGGGAGGGTGCGCTGCTGACGATCGGAGAGACGTGCTCCAGGAACAACTCGCCCAGGTACCGGACGAACCCGTGCGGGACCGGGCGCCGGCCGGGCGCGCGCCGTGGCCGAGCCGGCTGCTCGACGTGCTGCTCCTGGTGGCGACGGTGACATCCGCGGCCGTCGCGGTCTGGGGGCCGAACACCGGCACGACGGTCGGCTTGGCGACCCGGGTCTTCGTACTGACGTCGATGATCTGGATCGTGCTCGGCCTGATCTACGCGACGGTCCGGATCCGCCGGATCCGGCGGGCCCGGCGGGGCGACACGCGCTGGCCCGGCTGGCTGGCCGGACGGCGCACGATCTACCTGATCACGCTCGGCACCGCGCTCATCGTGCTCTCCAACGGCACCAACATCATCGCGTTCAAGGGCAGCGATCTGAACTCGTACATGAGCCGGGTCATCGGCATCACGATGGTGCTGGTGGCCTGGACGATCCTGCAGCTCGCCTACGCCGAGCGGTACGCGCGGATGGAGCTGGAGAACACCGGTCCCGCGCACCTGGACTTCCCGGCGACGCCGCACCCGTCCCTGCTGGAGTACGCCTACTTCGCGTTCACGGTCGGCTCCACGTTCGGCACGTCGGACGTGACGGTGCAGACCAGCCGGATGCGCGGCGTGGTGCTGTGCCACGGCCTACTCGCCTTCGTCTACAACACCGCCGTCCTCGGCATGGTGCTGAGCCTCATCGCCGGCTGACCCCTCGTCGCGGATCCCCGGCGTCGGAGCACCACCGATGACCGGCGCCGGTCCTTCGCGGCGAGTGACGACGAATGGTCGATCCGCCGCCACAGCGCCCAGGCCTCCGGCGGTAGAGCTGCCTCGGCGGCCGTGCAGGTCGGACATCCGGACGAGGCGTTCGAGCTCGCTGTTCGATGTCATGGGCATCAACCTATGGCCGGGGCACGGCCGGCCGCGTGAGTCGCGGTACTCAGTCGCGTCCGGTGCCGGGTCTACAGTGTCGCGGTGACCACGCAGCCGGTACGTGATGCCTATTCGTCGAAGTCGGAGCAGTACATCGCCCTGTTCGACGGGGACTGGCGGACCTTCGCCGACGAGACGGCCCTGGTCCGGGAGCACCTCGTCGGCGTGGAGGGCAGGGTGCTCGATCTCGGGTGCGGCCCGGGGCACTGGACCGCCTACCTGCACGCGCGGGGTGCCGACGTGACCGGCGTCGATCTGGTGCCCGAGTTCGTCGACCACGCCCGGGCGACGTTTCCCGGGCCGGAGTTCCGGCTCGGCTCGATGACCGAGCTGGACGTGGCGGATCGTTCGGTGGCCGGCATCCTCTCCTGGTACTCGACGATCCACCTGCCGCCGGAGGAACTGGACCGGGTGCTCGCCGATTTCCACCGGATGCTCGTCCAGGACGGGAAGCTGGTGATCGGTTTCTTCGACAGCGACGACACGGTGACCGCGTTCGATCACGCGGTCCTCACGGCGTACCGCTGGCCGGTCGACGAGTTCTCCGCGCGCCTGGCGAAGGCCGGTTTCCGCGAGCTCCGGCGCCTCCGGCAGCAGTTCCCGGACCGCCCGGATCGTCGGTACGCGGCCATCGCCGCGAGCGCCCGCTGAACACGCGAACGCCCGCCGAGCACCCCGACGCCCACTGAGCACCCCGACGCCCGCCGAGTACCCGGACGGTGACAGCGGTGAGGTCTCAGGGGTGACCAGGCCGGGTCCGGCAGGGAGGAGCGCCAGCGACGACCGGTGCCCGCGGGAGCTCGCCCAACGCGCCCCCGCCGGAAGCGGGAAGAAGAATTTGCCTTTCGCACCGGTCGTGACCGCGCACGATCAGCGCGTCCCGGCCGTCCGCGGTCGCGAACGTCTCCGGCCCCAGCCCGTCCAGCGAGGTGCGCAGCAGCCGTGCCGTTCGTCGTCCGCGCGCACTCCCTGATGGTTGCGGTCAGGGCTTGCGGCCGACCGCGGCCCACACGTTGATGTCCGAGCGGGCCGGGATCTCCGTGCCCGGGTCCGGGCGCCACTCGCTCGCCGGGACCACGCCGGGCTCGACCAGCTCCAGGCCGTCGAAGAGCGCGGCGAACTCGTCGCGCGGCCGGGTCCACACGTCGGAGCGGCCCTCCTCGACCAGCCGGCGGTAGAGCGCCTGCTGCTCGGGCGTGCCGAAGTCGGAGGTGGCGTGCGTGACGACCAGGTAGCTGCCGGACGGGAGCGCGTCGAGCAGCCGGCCCACGATCGGCTTCGCGGCGCCGTCGCCGTGGATGAAGTGCACGACCGCGATCAGCATCAGGCCGACCGGCTGGCTCAGGTCGAGCGTTTCGGCCAGGATCGGGTCGGCGAGGATCGACTCCGGGTAGTTCAGGTCCGCCTCGATGTACGACGTGCGGCCCTCGGGGCTGCTGTTGAGCAGCGCGCGGGCGTGCACCATCACCAGCGGGTCGTTGTCGACGTAGACGATGCGGCTGGTCGGTGCGTGCCGCTGCGCGACCTCGTGCGTGTTGTCCGCGGTCGGCAGGCCGGTGCCGATGTCGAGGAACTGCCGGATGCCGGCCTCGGCCGCGAGGAACCGGGTGGCGCGCTGCAGCAGCGCCCGGTTGGCGATCGCGCCGGCCCGCACCTTCGGGAAGTGTTTCTCCAGCTCATCGCCAGAGGCACGGTCCGCGGCGAAGTGGTCCTTGCCGCCCAGCCAGTAGTTGTAGCGCCGGGCGGGGTGCGCCACGGACGGGTCGATTCCTGGGGCGGCGGCGGCCGCGCTCGTGTCGTCCACGCCCGTCACGATAGCGCCCCCGCCTGACCGGTCCACAAGCGACTGGGTGACGGCCGTTACGTGGCTATTCCCTACCGAGGATGTCAAGATTTGCGCGTGTACGAAGGAGCGGTCGCGCTCAGTGTCGTGCTGCTCACGGCCACGGTGTTCGGCCTGTGGCACCGCGCCCGGAGCGGCCGGATCAGAGCGGGGGCCGCGGTGGACGAGCACCGTCTCGACCCGTCGTTGCGCGACGCGCTCGGCGTGACGCCGGGCGAGATCACTCTGCTGCAGTTCTCCACCGCGTTCTGCCAGCCGTGCCGGGCCACCCGCGCGGTGCTGGCCGGCGTCGGCCGGGACACCGAGGGCGTCCGGCACGTCGAGGTGGACGCGGAGAGCCATCTGGACGCGGTGCGCGCGCTGAACGTGTGGTCGACGCCGACCACGCTCGTCATCGACCGGGAGTCCCGGATCGTCGGCCGGGCCGGCGGCGTGCCGACCCGCCCTCAGGTGCTCGCGGCGATCGCCGCGATCGAGGAAGAGAACTCATGAGCAACGGCATAGATCCGCGCGGCCCGCGTTTCGGCGCCGCGATCACGTCCGTCGTCCTGGCGATCGTGCTGGTCACCGGCTCCGGCTGGCTCTCGCTGGCACAGACCGTGATCTTCGCGATCGGAGCGCTCAGCCTGGCACACGGCCCGTACGGCCTGATTTACCGAAAGCTGGTCGCACCGCGGCTGGCCCCACCCACCGAGCTGGAGGCGCCGGAGCCGCCGCGGTTCGCACAGTTGGTCGGCATGATCTTCACGGTCGTCGCGACGATCGGCTACCTCTCCGGCGCACCGCTGGTGGGCATGATCTTCACCGGGTTCGCGCTGTTCGCCGCGTTCCTCAACGCGGCGTTCGGTTTCTGCCTCGGCTGCCAGACGTACCTGGTCATCCGGCGGCTCGCGCCCCGCTGACCCCGCGCGCCGGCGGCAGCATGTCGTCGAACGGCAGCGGCGCCACCCGGGCCGAGTCGTCCGAGGTCACGGTCACGTTCGCCCAGCGGCGCAGCGTGGCCGTGGCCGCCTCGGCATCCGCCGGGGCCAGGCGGGAGATGTTCGCGCCGTGGTTCGCGCCGGGCGCCACATACCGGTACGAGTCGCGGTGACTGGGCGTGAACGCCTCCGCGCCCCACGGGTCGTTCTGGCCGTAGACGAACAGCATCCGTGGCGCGGACGCGCGCACCCACAGGTCGACGTCGATCATCGGGAACGGATTGTGTGGTTTGCGCAGCTCACGGGGCAGCGCGGAGAGCGCGCTGTAGAGGCCCGGGTAGTCGCGCAGCCCGCGCAGGTGGTCGAAGCGCAGGCTGGGCCAGCCGAGCTGGGTCGCGGCCTGATAGTAGTACGGCCAGTAGTACTCGAGGGTCTGGTCGGTGTAGAACGACCAGCCCGCGACCGCGTCGAACCACGCGTAGACCTCGTCGTCGGTCGCGGTCGCCGGCGGCACGCTCGCGCAGTCCGCGGCCGTGCGGTACTGCCAGAACGCCCACACCGTGTCCAGCACGGTCATCTCGAACGAGCGGTCCGCGGTGCCGAGCGTGCGGGTGAACGTCCAGCCGTTCGTGGCCGCGTCCGCCTCCAGCCGGGGCACCAGCCGGTCGCGCCGTTTCAGCGCCTCGCGCTGCATGTCGTCGAGCGCGCGCCGGCAGGCCGCGTCGCCCACGGTGGCGAAGAACCGGTCGTAGGCGCCGTCGAGGTCGTTGAGCACGTCGTTCGGCGCGACGTAGGCCACCACGCCGTCGACGTCGCCGGGGTAGAACCGGCGGTGGTAGACCGAGGTCATGCCGCCCTTGCTCGCGCCGGTCTGGATCCATTTGCCGGAATAGACCGACTTCAGCGCGGTGACGATGCGGTGCTCGTCCGTCGCCTCCTGCCAGATGGTCAGGTCGGACCAGTCGGCCGGGGACGGGCGGGACGGCATGAAGAACCGGTGCTCGACCGACACCTGGTTCGCGTCGAGCAGCCGCGCCGGCTCGGTGCGTGACGCGGTCGGCGTGGCGGGCAGCCCGTAACCGCTGGTGGCGAGCACGACCGGCGCGTCGAGCGAGCGGTGCAGCAGCGTGAGCCGCTGCTCGTAGGTGCCGCGCTCGGGATGCCGGTGGTCGGCCGGCTGCCGGTAGGTGAGCACGAAGAACCGGTAACCGGCCGGCGCGCTCTCCGACACGATGGTCAGGCCCGGGATCGCGGACAGCCGGTCGGCCAGATCGTCGGCCGCGGACGCCGGAACGGCCGGGGCGATCAGGGCCAGCACGAGAACGAGGATCGTCAGCACACGACTGCGCATTGACCGATCCTAATAGATCATCCGCCCGTGCGCGTCCCCGATCCCGGACTTGCGGAAGAAATAGGTGTTGATCTGATCGCGCCACTCGATCGCGGACCGCACCTGCTCGTCCAGCAGCGCGGCCACCCGCGCATGCACGTCCGGCGCGATCCTCAGCCGCCGCCACCGCTCCCGCATCGCCTCCACCGCCGCCACGCCGTCGAAGTGTGTGTCGTAGATGTGCTGGATCACGGTCCGGCCGGAGCGCAGCACATGCGTGTACGGCACGTGGTGCATGAACAGCAGCAGCTCGTCCGGACAGTCCGTCAAGGACTCGAAAACCCGATCCCAGGGGTACGGGTAGAGGCCCGCGAACCCGGTACCGCTCGCCACCGTGCGATCCACGCCGACGCCGTCCCGGTCCGCGAAGTGGTAGGTGCCCCAGGGCGTGTACTCGTACCCGTCCACGTCCGGGCCGTAGTGGTGGCCGGGCCGGACCATGAACCCGACGCCGAGCGGCGCGGTGTAGCTCTCGTACGTGCGCCAGGAGCCGTCCATGATCGCGTGCAGCGCCTCGCGCGTACCGTCGTCCGGCTCGAACGTCAGCGTGATCCACTCGTCCAGGATCTCGCCCGGCGCCAGCGTCGGATCCCAGGCCAGGCGCCCGAACGCGTAGAGGTTCGCCTGGGCGAGCGGGTGCCCGGTCCAGAACGGGTCGTCGCCGGTGTTCGCGACCGCGACCATCTCCGCCACCGTCCCCGCGATCGGCGGCCCGTCGTCGCCGCGCGGGCGGAACGCGAGGATCTCCGACCACATCGGCGCCAGGTAGCAGACGTGTCGCTGCTGCCCGGTGTACTCCTGGGTGGCCTGCAACTCCAGCGCCAGCCGGGTCCGCGGCATCGCGGCCAGCACCGGCGAGACCGGCTCGCGCGGCTGGAAGTCCATCGGACCGTGCTTGACCTGCACGATCACGTTGTCCGCGAACGCGCCGTCGAGCGGCGTGAAGTGGTCGTGCGCGGCCCGGGCCCGGTCGGTGGACCGGTCCCGCCAGTCCTGCCGGTGGTCGTAGACGAACGCCCGCCAGTGCACCGTGCCGCCGTGCGGGGCGAGCGCCTCGGCCAGCATGTTCGCGCCGTCCGCGTGCGTGCGGCCGTACGCGAACGGGCCCGGCCGCCCCTCCGAGTCTGCCTTGACCAGCACGCCGCCGAAGTCCGGGATCAGCTCGCAGACACCGGCGAGCGTCATCGCCCACCAGGCGCGCACGGCCGGGTCCAGCGGGTCCGCGGTGTCCAGGCCGCCGAGCAGCATCGGCGCGGCGAACGTGACCGCGAGGTGGACGCGGATGCCGTACCGCCGGAAGACCTGCGCGAGCAGGACCATCTCGGGGAGCCGGTCGGTGAGCAGGCGCGCCTCGGTCGCGTGCACGTTGACGTTGTTCAGCGCGACCGCGTTGATCCCGACGCCGGCCAGCAGCCGGGCGTAGTCGCCGATCCGCGGCAGGTCCGCGGCCCGCAGCGTGCCGGCCGACCAGAACAGCGAGCCGCCGGCATATCCGCGCTCGACCTGGCCCATCACCGGGTGGACGTCGATGTTGTCCCAGTGGTCGAGCATGCGGCGCGGGAACGCGGGGGCGCTGTCGACGCGCGGGCCGGGGGTGAAGGCGGACTCCCCCATCCGTACCACGGCGAAGAGTCCGTGCAGCAGGCCGGCGTGCGTCGCGGCCGTGACCGTCGTCCCGTGTTCCGCGCGGGTGATGGCGTAGCCGTCGTGGCCGGTCTCGGACAGGCGCAGGGTCAGGTCGGCGCCGGCATCGGTCAGCTCGCCGCCGTGCGCCGCGCAGGCGGCCTCGATCTCGTCGCGGACCGTGCCGGAGACGTCGACGCGGACCCGGCGCGAGCCGATCGGGCGCCACGCCCCGGCCGGCAACCAGGCCGGATGAACGGAGACATTCGTCAATGCGCTTCCTCCCGGGTCGATTCTGGAAGCGCGCCCACCCCGGTGTCAACGGCCGCCCAGCGCGGGATCAGCGCGGCCTGCCCGGCCTCGTGGTTCCACACCGTGACGTCCTCTATCCAGAATGGACGGCCTGTGCCGGTGACGCGCAGCCCACGGTATCCGCGCACGAAGCCCCGGCTGCGCACCGCCGCCATGAACGCGGCGCGCGCGTCCCGGTCCTGCGCGGCCGCGGACAGCCGGGACGGCAGGCCGACGAACTCGTCCCGCCCGTAGCCGAACAGGCGTTGCGCGGTGCGGTTCGCGTAGACGAAGAGCGGGTCGGCCGCGTCGTCCTGGGCCAGCAGGCCGAACGGCGCCTCGTACAGCCAGGAGGCCGCCGCGGCGCCGTGCAGCCCGTCCGGCAGCAGCGGCTCACCGACGACCCGGGCGAAACTGTCGGCGAGCATGGTCTCGATCGTCCTCATCGGACGAGAATATTGTTCAGGCGAGCTTGAGCAGCAACGCGGCCAGCTCGTCCGGCACGATCACCATGCAGTCGTGGCCGCTGCGCAGCTCGAAGACCTGCGCGGTCGCCGGCACCGGGCGGCGGGTGATGCCGTCGATCTCCTGGCCGACGCAGTGGATGTGCGTGCGCGGGATCGCGGCGACGGCCGGATGATCCAGCCGGACCGGCTGCCGATAGGCGAGGACCGGCTCGTCGCACAGCATGCCGCGCACCCACGCCTTGTCGTCCGGGTCGGTGATGCCGAACAGTCCGTGCGGGTCCGGCAGCTCCGGCATCGGCGGGACCCGCCACGGCGTGCCGGAGGCGGCCGCGGCCTCGATCAGCGTCGCGGTGATCGGCATGACGTCGACCGCGGTCTCGCCGTCGGCCGGGACCATCGCGTCGAGGTAGACCAGGTGGCCGATCCGGTCCGGCAGCCGGTTCGCCACCGACGAGACGACCAGGCCGGCGAAGCTGTGCCCGACCAGGATCACGTCGGTGAGGTCCTCGGCCTCGATCAGCCCGGCGACGTCGTCGACGTAGGTCTCCAGGCCGACCTCCGGGGTGAGCAGGTGCGCGGTGTCGCCGTGGCCGGTCAGCGAGGGGGCCAGGACGCGGTGCCCGGCCGTGGTGAGCAGCGGGACGACCCGGTCCCAGGCCTCGCCGCTGTGCCAGGCGCCGTGGACCAGCAGGTATGTGCTCATCAGGGTTACAGCCTCCGGGATAGGATCCAGAACTGAAGCGGGACGGCGTCCCGCTTCAAGATACGGGACGGTGTCCCGTTTAAGGAATCGGGGGCGGAAGCGATGTACGACACGACATCGGACGGCACGCTGACGGACCCGCCGGCGACGGGCGGCGCGGTGACGGACCTGTCGGCGGTGGCGGACGGTGTGGCCGGGCGGCCGAAGCGGGCGGACGCGCGGCGCAACCAGAAGGCGCTGCTCGACGCGGCCGCCGCGATCTTCGTCCGGTCCGGCGTGGAGGCGCCGATCCGCGACATCGCGGCCGAGGCCGGCGTCGGCACCGCCACGATCTACCGGCACTTCCCCACCCGCGCCGACCTGATCATCGCGGTCTACCGCCACCAGGTCGAGGCGCTCGCCGCCGCCGGCCCCGAGCTGCTGTCCTCGGCCACCAGCCCGTACGCGGCACTGCGCCAGTGGTTCGAGACCTTCGCCGACTTCGTCATCACCAAGCTCGGCCTGGCCGCCGCCCTGCAGTCCGACGACCCCTGCTACGACCCGCTGCACTCCTACTTCCTGGACCGCCTCGAACCGGTCTGCACCCAGCTGCTCACCGCCGCCGCCACCTCCGGCGAGATCCGCCCCGGCCAGGACGCGGCCGAGTTGATGTGGGCCGTCGGCGGCATCTGCGCCGGCGCCGGCAGATCCTCCCGCTACGACGCCCGCCGCCTGGTCCTGCTGCTCATCGCCGGCCTGCGCCCCTGAGCAGACGCGCCCCTGGCAATTCGCTGGCCGGGTGCGGCGGGGATGGTGAGGATCGGGCCGTGGAGACGTTTCTGGAGACCGAGCGGCTGGCCATGCGGCAGTTCACGGCTGATGACGTAGAGCTGGTGGTGGGGCTGCACTCGGATCCGGAGGTGATGGAGTTCCTGACCGGGGGAAAGCCGAGTTCCCGAGCCACCGTGGTGAAGGAATGGGCGGCGCGCAGAAAAATGTCGTACCCCCGTGGCATTGTCCGGCGCATGGCACATCTGAATGCGATCCCTGCCGACTCGCCCCGCCCCCGGCAGGTTGTCTCCCAGCGTGACGCACGCACGCGTCTCGCCCATCTTCTCGCCCGCACCGGGCCCGCCGACATCGTCACCGTGATCGCGGACGGGGACCGGCCGCTCGCCGCGCTCGTCCCGGTCCAGGCCGCACAGACCGCCGCCGAGGCCGCCGCGGCCTCCCGCCGTGCCGAGAAGAGCGCGGCGGGCTGGTCCGCGCGCCTGGAGAAGCTGCGGGCGCAGCTGCTGGCGCGGCACGCGGCCGAGACGGACGAGCTGGTCCGGGCGCTGGCCGAGGTCTGGGCCGAGCTGGACCGCCGCTCCCCGCCCGGCCGCGACGCCGCGGTCGACCACCTCCGCGCGGCACACCGACCGCTGCTGCACGACGACCGCCGCCAAGCCGCCTGAGCGACTCCCGCATGCCGATCGCGGGCGATCCCCTCAGGCGGCGGGCGGGCCCGCTCGACTGGCGGACGCGGCGCGGGCGCACACCGACATCGAGTCGCGCGCGACCACGGGCAAGCTGCTGCTGTTCCCCTGGTTTCGAACATGTGTTCTACTGGCGCGGTGGCCATCCTGCACGCCGACCTGGACTCGTTCTACGCGTCCGTGGAGCAGCGCGACGACCCGCGGCTGCGCGGGCGTCCGGTGCTGGTCGGCGGCGGGGTGGTGCTGGCCGCGAGCTACGAGGCGAAGGCGCGCGGCGTGCGCACCCCGATGGGCCTGGCACAGGCGCGCGCGCTGTGCCCGGACGCGATCGTGGTGCCGCCGCGCATGCACGCCTACTCCGAGGCCAGCAAGCGCGTGTTCGAGATCTTCCGGGACACGACACCGCTGGTCGAGGGCATCTCGATCGACGAGGCATTCCTCGACGTGAGCGGTCTGCGGAGGATCCGTGGCGGGCCGGAGGAGATCGCGGCGACGCTGCGCGCGGACGTCCGTGCCCGGACCGGGCTGCCGATCACGGTCGGCGTGGCGCGCACGAAGTTCCTGGCCAAGGTGGCCAGCGGCGTCGGGAAACCGGACGGGCTCCTGGTCGTACCCGCCGATGGTGAACTGGATTTTCTGCATCCGCTGCCGGTGGAGCGGCTGTGGGGCGTCGGCCCGGTCACCGCGGCGAAACTCCACGCCCGGCAGATCCACACGGTCGGGCACGTGGCCCGGATCGGCGAGGCGGCGCTGGTCGCGATGCTCGGCGCGGGCGCCGGCCGCCACCTGCACGCGCTCGCCCACAACCACGACCCCCGGCGGGTACGGGTCGGGGTGCGCCGCGGCTCGGTCGGCTCGCAGTCCGCGCTCGGCCGCGGCCCGCACGCGTTCGCCGAGGTCGACGCGGTGCTGGCCGCGCTGGTCGACCGGGTCGCCCGGCGGATGCGCGCGGCCGGGCGCCCGGGCCGGACCGTGATGCTGCGGCTGCGGTTCGGCGACTACACGCGCGCCACCCGGTCCCGCAGCCTGCTGAAGGCGACGATGAGCACGCGCGCGATCCTGGAGACCGCGCGCGTGCTGCTGTCCGCGGCCCGGCCGTTGATCACCGAGCGCGGCATCACGCTGGTCGGCGTCGCGGTCGGCAACCTGGACGGCGGCGGCGCGGTGCAGCCGGAGCTGCCGTTCGACGACCCGCACGACGAGGGCCTGGACTCCGCGCTGGACGCGATCCGGGACCGGTTCGGCGCGGGCTCGGTCACCCGCGCGGACCGGCTCGGCCGGGATCTGCACGCGGCCGCCCCGATCCTGCCTGACTGACCGGTCCACACTGCCTGACCGTTCAGTGCGTGACCTCCGCTACCTGACCGGTCAGTGTGCGCCTTGGGCGCGATCCGGTTCCGGCTTGCGGTGGTCGCCCGAGCGCGGGTCGATGTCCTCGCCGATGCCGTCCGGGTCCGGGACCGCGGCCATCGGGTCGCTGTCGGCCGAGCCGGGGCCGTCCTGTGTCGTGTATTCGGAGTACTGCTCCGGGTTGATGTCGCTCATGACGCCTCTGTACCCCGAAAGGGCCGCGCCAGTACTCCGAAATGCCGGAAAAATCCCTGACGGTGGCCGTCCGCTGAGATCCACTTAGGATATGCGGATGAGCGACGGGTTCGACACCGGCGTCGTGCACCCCGCGCGACGATACAACTACTGGCTGGGCGGCAAGGACAACTTCGCGGCCGACCGGGAGTCGGGCGACCTGCTGGCCCGCTCCTACCCCGCCGCCTGGGCGGTCGCTCGCAAGACCACTTAAAACCGATTTCCCGCTCCGGCGAGGTCAGTCCCCAGTGCTCCCGCGGGCACCGGTTCCGCTGTTCAAGGGCGGATCAGGCGCCTTGCTCCTGCTCCGTCGCTTCCTGAACCACGCTGCCAGCGCCGCCAGCCCGGCAACCACCGCTGCAATGATCATCTGGTGCTCCTCAGACCGGGAAGGGGACGTGGGTGAGGTCCTGGGAGACCTGCCAGATCTTCGCGGCGTCGTCCACCGCGCGCAGCGGGCGGTAGAGCTGCTGCTCGGCGGGTGCTCCGCCCAGGCCGCCGGGGCCGCTCGGACCGTAGAACCGGCCGCCCCGGGCGTGCGGGCCGGTGGCGGCCATCAGCGCGGGCAGCGCCGCCGTCTCCGGCGTGCCGACCAGGATCCCGCGGCGGGAGAGCGCCCGGATGCCCCGTTGCTGCGGTGCTTCGCGCATCCGGCCGATCTCCGGACGCACCCGCTGCAGGTTCGTCGGGCTGATTCCCGGGTGGGACACGTTGCTGGTGACGCCCCAGCCGGCGGCCTGGCTGCGCCGGTCCAGCTCCAGCGCGAACAGGCCGAACGCGATCTTCGACTGGCCGTACGCGGCCATGGGCCGGTACGAACGTTCCCAGTTCAGATCGTCCCAGTTGATGCGACCCCTGATGGTCGACACGCTGAGCTGGGAGACGATCCTGGCCCGGCCCGCGCGCAGCAGCGGCAGCAGGTGCCCGACCAGCGCGACATGCCCCAGATGGTTGCTGCCGAGCTGCAGCTCGAACCCGTCCGCCGTGCTCTCCCGCCGTGGCGGCGTCATCACCCCGGCGTTGTTGATCAGGATGTGGATCGGCCGGCCCTCCTCCCGCAGCACGGCACCTAGCGCCGCGACGGACGCCAGCGACGACAGATCCAGATCACGCAGCGACAGCACGGCCTCCGGGTACTCCTGCCGGATCCGCGCGATCGCGGCCGTACCCTTGACCCGGTTACGGACCGGCATCACCACCTCGGCCCCGGCGGCGGCCAGCCGGGTGGCGATCGCGCGGCCGACCCCGTCACTGGCCCCGGTGACGACCGCGCGTCTCCCGGTCAGGTCCGGAACGCCGTACTCCGGTCGAATACGTGCCATGCGCCACTCCCTCGTCGGCTACTGGTGTCTTCGAGGATGCGGGCCACGCCCGGCACGTACCACGGACGGCCGATCCCACCCTCGGCGCCGCCCGCCGGATCCGGACCGGCCCATCGCGCTGCCGGCACGGTCCTGACAGCGGCGCCGCCGGATGACAGGATGATGTCCGTCGATAGTGCGACGGAGGTGCCCGTGCGTGCACAGACCGTCACCCGCCGCCGGGTGATCATCGATACGGACGCGAAGAACGAAGCCGATGACCAGTTCGCGATCGTGCACGCGCTGCTCTCCCCCAGCCTCGACGTCCGTGGAGTGGTCGCGGCGCACTTCGGGCGGCGGCCCGGGCGGGGCGCGGACGGGATGCGCGAGAGTCGCGCGGAGATCGACCTGCTGCTCGGCCACCTCGGCATGGCCGGCACGGTGCGGGTCGAGGACGGTGCGGAGCACGCGATGCCGGACGCGCGGACGCCGATGCCGTCGGCCGGTGCCGCGCTGATCCTCGCCGAGGCGATGCGGGAGGGCGCGGGCACGCTGTTCCTCGCGTTCCTCGGTCCGCTGACCGACATGGCGTCCGCGCTGGTCCTGGAGCCGCGCATCGCCGAGCGGGACGTCGTGGTGGTGTGGATCGGCGGGCCCGGCTACGACGGTCTCGACCCGGCGCCTGCCGGGCCGGAGTTCAACCTGTCCAACGACCTGGTCGCGGCGAACGTCGTCTTCCGGTCGTCGCTGCCGGTCTGGCAGATCCCGCGGTCGACGTTCACGCAGAGCGCGGTCGGCTACGCGGAGCTGGAGGAGAAGGTCGCGCCGTGCGGCGCGCTCGGCCGCTACCTCGTCGACCAGCTCATCGAGTGGAACGAGCGCCACGCCACCGCGCCGATGGAGTACCGGTGTCTCGGCGGCTCCCCCGCGATCGCGGTACTGCTCAACCCGGGCGCGGGGCAGTATCGGGTGCGGCCGGCGCACGGGTTCACCTGGGACGGCGGCTACGACGACCGGACCGCGCACCGGCCGATCCGCGTCTACGAGACCATCGACTCCCGGTTCATGTTCGAGGACCTGTTCGCCAAGCTGCGGCGGGCGGCGGCCCGGTGACCGACGCCCGGGGCGTGCAGGCCGGCGACCACGGCGTTCACCGCCCGCCACGAGGTGTCCCGGCCGGTGCGCTGCCGTTACCGGCCGGCGCCTGCCAGCCGCGCACCGGTCACGCGACGACGATCCGGCCCAGCTCCTGGGTGCAGCGGGTCAGTGCGACGTAGAGCGCGTTGAAGCCGCGCGGCTCCGCGCTGATCCCGGCCGGGTCGACGACCAGGGTGGCGTCCCATTCCAGGCCCTTGGCCTGGGTCGCGGTCAGCACCGGGACGCCGTCGAGCGCGGCGGTCAGCACGGCGATCCGGCCGGCCGGCGCGACCACCCCGACCGTGCCGCCGGCCCACCGCCCGCGCAGGCCCGCGACGGCCTCGGCCGCGGCGGCGGGCAGCCGGTCGGCGCCGGTCTCGACCGTCCACGGGGTGATGCCGGAGGAGCGGACCGCGCGGGGCGGGGTGTTGCGACTGCCGGCGGCGCGCAGGACCGGTGCGGTCAGGTCCATCACCTCGCGCGGCGTGCGGTAGCAGATGGTCAGCTCGGCCGCGGTCCACCGGTCGCCGAGCGTGGCCCGGACCGCCTCGGACCAGCCGGCGTGCCGGTGGGCGGCCTCGGCCTGGTCGATGTCGCCGACCGCGGTGATCGACCGGGTGGGGCAGCGGCGCAGCACCATGTGCCACTGCATCTCGGACAGTTCCTGCGCCTCGTCGATCACGACGTGGCCGTAGACCCAGCCGCGCTGCCGCCGAGCGTGATCGGCGACGGAGCCGCCCGGCGGCGGCGCGTCGTCGAGGTCGCCGAGAAGGTCGGCGACCGCGTCGAGCAGCGGGACGTCACTCGGCGCCCACCCGGCCGGCCCCGCACCGACGACCGCGGCCTCCCCGCTCGCCACCTCCGCGCCGGCGAGCGCGGCCTCCCCGCCTGTTACCTCCGCCGCGACGAGCGCGGCTTCGCCGGCCGTCAGGTCCGGGGCGTAGCGGGCCAGCAGGGTGGCGTCGCCGAGCAGGGTCCGCAGCGTGGCCTGCGGGTCGCGGGTCGGCCACACGCTCTCGACGAACCGCGCGATCGTGGCGTCGGCCGCGATCCGGTCGCGCAGCTCCTCGATCTCCTCCTCGGACATCAGCCCGTCGACATCCGAGGAGGACCGGCCGTCGTGTCCAGGCTCCACCCGGAACCGGGCGAGGATGTCCTCGTACCCCTCGTCCATCTCCTCGAGGAGCGTGGCCCGCTGCTCGGCGACCGCCTCGGCCAGCACCTGGTGCAGCTGCTCCGCGAAGACCGACCGGGCCCGGTGGTACGGCCGGCCCTGCACCGCCGACGCGAGCAGCTGCCCGACCGTGCCCGCCCCGATCACGTAGAACTCGCCGTCCCAGCGCAGCTTCAGCTCGCGCGGCCGGGGCAGCAGCGACCGCACGTACCGCTCCAGCGCGCCCTGCCACAGCGCCCGCCCCTTGATCTCGGCCGGCTCCCGCGACTCGGCCCGTCCGACGGTCACGCCGGGGACGAGCGTGTCGCAGGTCGCGGCGACCACCGCGGTCTCGCCGAGCGCGGGCAGCACCTGGGCGATGTAGTCCAGGAAGCGGGTCGAGGGCCCGAGCACCAGCACCGCCCGCTCGGCCATCTGCCGGTACGTGAACAGCAGGTACGCGACCCGGTGCAGCGCGACCACGGTCTTGCCGGTGCCCGGTCCACCCTGGACGATCAGCGGCCCGGTCGCCTCGGCGCGGATGATGTCGTCCTGCTCGCGCTGCAACGTCGAGATCGCGGTCGACATTCTGCCCGTGCGCCGCTCGTTCAGCGCGGCCAGCAGCGCACCCTCGCCGACCAGGTCGCCGCCGGCGGACCCGTCCAGCGGTTCGTCGTCGACGCCGACCACCGTGGGCCCGTCCGTGCGCACGTGCCGGCGCCGGGCCTGCCCCTGCGGGTCGACCGCGGTCGCGGTGTAGAACGGCCGCGCGGCCGGCGCCCGCCAGTCCAGCACCATCGGGTCCGCGGCCTCGTCGTCGTCCCGGATCCCGATCCGCCCCACGTGCCGCACGGTCCCGTCGACGCCGTCGAGCCGCCCGAAGACCAGCCCGCCGGTCGCGCGCGTCAGCTCCGCGTGCTGCGCCCGCAGGCCGCGCTGCCGGGCTCGCTCGGTCGGGTCCTCGGCCGGCACCCGCAGTTCGTCCGCCAGGTGCGCCACCAGGCGGTCCCGGCGCGCGGACGCCGCGTCCAGGAACGCCTGCTCCGCCGCGATGGCGGCGCGGATCGTGGTCGCGGAATCGTCGACGGGCATGCGGACCTCATGTCAGCGTATTGGCGACGGCCGACTGCCCGGCCCTTTCCGATCGCGAATACTAACGACGCGGAATCGCCGATGTGCCCGCGAGGAGACGGTCATCTCACCGGCTTGCCAATCGCGCGCGGATCGCATCTCTGAGCGCTCATTCGCCACTTGACGCCCGGTCGCCGATGTGCGCAAACAATTGTGAAAGGCGACCCCCGTACCGCTGCGAGGTGGTTGGTGTCGCGACTCCCACGAGCAGCACGGCCACCCGAAGGGCACGATTCACCACCATGACGATCCTTTCACCGGTACGGACGGGAGCGGACGCACGGCCGGTGGATGACGCCGGACACCACATGCGTGTCAGTCGATGTCTTGACTCGTTTCACCGGCGCGCGCCGTCAGGTGCCGCGCGGTCGCCGGCAGCCGGTAGCCTCCCGCGGACGTCCGGTACGGGCTCAGCGCCTCGGCCATCGCCTGGCGCGCGGCCCCGGTCTGCTCGGCGGTCAGCGCCCCGAACAGCGCACCCAGCGGCCCGAAGCCGGCATTGAACGACCACCACGACTCGAAGTCGGGATAGTCGGTCTCCCAGTGGAACCAGCGGCTCTCGACGTCCCGCAGACCCGCGTCCACGAGATGCCCCTCGAGCGCACCGGCCCGGCCCGCCTCCGCGAACGGCGGGTCGAAGTCAGGCGTGGCCACCCGGATCCGGCGCAGCACCGCCGGGCCGAACCGGGTGTACGGGCTGTCGTCCGCGCCGGTCCAGGCCGCCGCGCTCAGCACACCGCCGGGGCGCAGCACGCGGGCGGCCTCCCGCGCGGCCGCGCCGAACGGGGCGGTGCCGGGCAGGAACAGCCCCATCCGCGAGACGACCGCGTCGGCGCTGCCGTCGGCGAGGTCGAGCGCGGCCATCGACATCTCCCGGAAGTCGACGCTCACCCGCGCACGGGCCGCGTCGGACCGGGCCGCGGCGAGCACGGCCGGGTTGATGTCGATCGCGGTTATCCGCAGGTCCGGCCGCCGCCCGGCGAGCGCGATGCTGAGGCTCCCGGTGCCGCAGGCGAGCTGCACGACGTGTGCGCCGGGCGGCAGCCCGTCCAGCGGCGCGAGCAGTGGGGTGGTGAGGCCGGAGAGCAGCCGCATGATGTTGTTCTGCACACCTACGAGTACAGCCGGGCCGGCCGTGCGGGACCATGGCCCGATGCAGCCTTCCCATACGCGTCCGGACCCGCTCGGCGCGGCGGTCGGCGCCCTGCGGGTGGGTCGCGCCGAGGCGTGCCGCGTCCGCGAGGCGGGCGCATGGGGCTGGCGCTATCCCCCGGCCGCCACCAGCGGTTTCCACCTGATCCTGCGCGGCCACGCCTGGCTGATCACCGCGAACGAGCCCCCGAGACCGCTGTCCCCCGGCGACGTGGTGTTCACGCCCTCCGGCGCCGAACACGGCATCGGCCACGCCCCGGTCACGCTGGACGGCCTTCCCCGGGTCGCCGGCACCGACCATCCGGCGGACCCCGGCCGGGCCGACGTCGAACTGCTCTGCGGCGCCTACTGGCTGGACCGCGGCCGCGTTCCCGGCTACCTGCGCGCACTCCCGGACGTGCTCGCGGTGACGCCGGACCACGCCCACGAGCCACGCCTCGGCACGCTGACCGGACTGCTGCGCGAGGCCGTCGCCGACACCGGTCCGGGCGCGCGGGTGAGCCTCCCGGCGATCCTCGACCTGACGCTGACGCTGCTGCTCCGGCAGTGGTCGCCGGAGCACCACGGCCCGCACGTCACCGACCCCGCGATCGCCGCCGCGTTCGACGCGGTCCACGCCGCCCCGGATCGCCACTGGCAGGTCGGCGACCTGAGCGCCCTCGCCGGCCTGTCCCGCTCCGCGTTCACGAAACGATTCACCGCCGCGGTCGGCCAGTCCCCGCACACCTACCTGACCGCCCACCGCCTGGCCACCGCCGCCCGCCTGCTGCGCGAGACCACCGCCCCGCTCGCCACGATCGCGGCCCGCCTCGGCTTCTCCACCGCGTTCGCCCTCTCCCGCGCCTTCCACCGCCACTTCGGCCTCCCACCCAGCCACTACCGCGCCTGAGGCGCTTCCGCACCCGCGGCCCTCCGCGCCGGCAGCGCCGGTCGTCCGCGGTTCCGAACCGGCACCGCCTTCCGGGATCCGCCGTCCGGTTAACCGGTCTGCGCCTGGACGGCATCGTGGTCGGCGAGGAGCGCGTGCCGGTCACGGCCCGTCCGGGCTGGGTGCCGCCGCTGTCCGAGGCGTACGAGTACGTCGCCCTGGTCAAGGAAGGGATCCAGATATAGAATAGTTGTATCCAATCCGTGGGAGCCGCACATGCACGAGCTGATGGTTCGCGGTCTCGTCCTCGAGGCCGAGAACGTGCTGACGGTCGAGCTGGCCGGGACCGGACTGCCGGCCTGGACGCCCGGCGCGCACGTCGACCTGATCGTCGCCGACGGCACGGTCCGGCAGTACTCACTGTGCGGGGACCCGGCGTCGACGACCCTGACCGTGGCGGTGCGGCACGAGCCCGCCGGCCGCGGCGGCTCCGACTGGGTGCACCGCGGCCTGCGCCCGGGCGACCGGGTCACGGTCCGCGGCGTGAGGAACCACTTCGCGCTGGAGGACGCGCCCGGCCACGTCCTGATCGCCGGCGGCGTCGGCATCACCCCGCTACTGCCGATGGCCGAGCACCTCGCACGCGCCGGCACACCGTGGCGCCTGGCCTACATAGGACGTTCGGCCGCCCGCATGCCGTTCCTGCACAGGATCGGCGCGCTCGGTCCACACGCGACGATCCACGAGACCGCCGTCTCCGGCCGCCCGCCCATCGGCGCGCTCCTCGACGAGCACCCGGACGCCCTGGTCTACGTCTGCGGCCCGGCCACGCTGATCGAGGCGGTCCGGGACGCGCTCGCCGCCCGCGGCGAAGCCGGCCGGCTGCGCGCCGAATACTTCCAGGCTCCCGCCGGCGATGACGCGGCCGAGGCGGGCGCGTTCACGCTGCGGTTGGAACGA
The DNA here is from genome assembly GCF_030811575.1 of Catenuloplanes nepalensis. Classification (GTDB taxonomy): domain Bacteria; phylum Actinomycetota; class Actinomycetes; order Mycobacteriales; family Micromonosporaceae; genus Catenuloplanes; species Catenuloplanes nepalensis. The sequence continues at coordinate 3,998,968 of NZ_JAUSRA010000001.1, forward strand.
TCGAACCTGGAGCTGATCGTGCCCGCGGACCGCAGCGCGCTCGACGTCGTCACGGACGCCGGCGTCGACGTGCTGCGCGACTGCGAGGAGGGCGTCTGCGGCAGCTGCGAGACGACGGTGCTCGCCGGCGAGGTCGAGCACCGCGACCACGTGCTGACCGCCCGGGAGAAGGCCGCGAACTCCTGCATGATGCTGTGCGTCTCGCGCGCGGCCGGCCCCCGGCTGGTGCTAGACCTCTGACCTGTCGCCGAATGACGCGGAGCCGGACGACCCGGAACCGGACGACCCGGAACCGGATGACCGGTAACCGAGCGCGGCGAGGATCCGGGCCGACCGGTTGCCCGGGTGGGCGGCCAGCCGACGTAGCAGCTCGCCGGTGTCCTTCGGGAAGTTCGGCCCTGCCTTGACCAGGTCACCGGCCGGCACCTCGTCCGGCCGGTCGTCGAGCGGCGCCGCCCGTACCCGCTGGTGGTCGATGCCCTGCGCCAGCAGGGTCTCCCCGCCGCCGCGCCGGTCCGCGGCCGCGTGCGCCATGTGCGGGTAGGCGAGCGTGACCTCGTGCGTGACCAGCAGCGCCAGCAGCAGGTCGTCGGTGCGGGTGGCCCGGCCCTGCTCGCGGGCGCGCTCGTCGGCCTCCAGCCGGATCCAGAACGTCGGCTCGTCGGCGTGGTTGACCTCCCGGGCCAGCACGGACAGCAGCAGCTTGTCGCGCAGTCCCCGGCCCCGGTAGCGGGTCCGGCCGACCAGCGCGTTCCGGGCCGGCCGCAGCTCGGGCGGCAACCGGTCCGGGCGCGCCGGCGCCCGCCCGGCCAGCGCGGCCGCGCGCACCTGCGCCGGGTCCTCACCGCAGTCGCGGACCACGGCGGACGCCTCGGACGCCGGGTCGTCCAGCATCGCGGCGAGCAGCGACACCCGCGAGTCCCCGGTGGCGGCGCGCAACGCGGCGGCCGCGGCCTCGGAGACGGACATGACGTGGTCGGTGGTCTCGTCGCGGACGGCCGGGAGGCCCTCGAACGGACCGTTGCGCGGCTCCGCGTCCGGGTCCCACATCGGGCCGGTGTCCGGCTCGGCCATCACCCGGCCCGGCGTGCGCATCACCGCGAACACGACCCGCGCGGAGATGTCGAACGCGTTCAGCAGCGGCGCCACCTCCTTGTCGCCCGCGATCGACCACAGCAGCGCGCCCGTGCCGATCGGGCCGTTCGCCATGCCGCGCACCCTGTGCAGCGAGCTGGTCAGCCGCTTCCCGACCGTGAACTCCTCCACCATCACCGCTCCTCAACCCCGTGTCGCCGTCGTTGAAGATCACGCTACGGGCGGCTCCGGGGCGTTCCGTCGGCCGGAAAGCGGAAACCGGCCTCTATCCCGAGGTATAGCGAAGTCCTCAGCTCGCCGCCGCGCGAGTCGATCGGGGCGTCGACAGAGCCGTCGCCGTTCACCGGGAGCCCCGCATGCCACGCTCGGCACGCCGCGTCACCGCCATCGCGCTGACCTTGTCACTCGTGCCACTGGTGGCCCCGGCCGCGGGACCGGCCTCGCCGGCGGCCGCGTCCGTGCTGCCCCGATGCGGTGACGGCGGCACACCCGCGGTGGTGGCGCTGCACAACCCGCACCTCTACGTCGACTCGGCCAGCACCGCCCGGCTGATGTCCGCCTACGCCGGCTACCGGGTCGAGGCGGGCGCGTCCGCGCGGTCGCGCCTCTGGCTGCACCTGGGCGGGTTCACCGGCGGCGTGGTCGGCCTCGCCGCCGGTCAGCCGGACCGGGCCGCGCTCCCCGACCTGCCCGGCGGCGGCAGTGCGGCGCGTTACCTGCTGCTGACCGCGACCGGCACGACCACGGTCCCGCAGAGCCACACGATCACGGTGTACGACGGCGAGCCCTCGTCCGGGGCGCCGCTGTGCACTCGCACGTTCACCTACGCGGACGTGGCCGACACGATCAAGGCGCTGGCGAACAAGGTGCAGAGCGTCACCGCGTCCACGCCCGCGGCCACCGCGCGGATCGGCGACGTCGTCACGGTGACCGTGCAGGGCAACACCGGCACGCTCGGCGCGGGCCCGCCGAACGACCCCGGCGTGCTGGCCTACACGCCGAACGCACTGGCCGGCTTCCCGGCCGGGGCCTGGCGGCTGGAACGCACCGAACTCCAGATCTCCCCGGACGGCACCGCGCCGCCGGTCACCTACGCCGACCGGCTCTACCTCACCGGCGCCAGCGGGCCCGCCCGCCCGTACACCGCCCGATACGTGTTCCGCGCGACCGGGCCCAGCAATTCCGCCGCGCCGCTCAAACCGATCCAGTACATCGCCAGCGGCACCCAGGTCAAACACACCGACGTCGGGGGTACGGCGCTCGGCGCGCTGCCCGCGGTCTCCGCGACCGCGCCGGTCACGCTCGCCAAGGAGGTCACCTCCCCGTCCGGGGCGCTGCTGCCGGCCGGTGGCGGTCTCGTCTCGTACGCGCTCACGCTGACCAACACCGCGGACACCGCCGGCCTGGCCGACCGGGTCTCCGACACACTGCCCGCCGACGCCGCCTACGAGCCCGGCACGCTGCGGATCGCCGGCCGCACGGCCGCGGAGCCGGACGTCGACGGGCGCACGCTGACCGTGCAGGGACCGATCGGCGTGCCGGCCGGCGGCAGCACCACGCTGTCGTACACGCTGCGGCTCGGGCCGGCCTCCGGGACGCGGACCAACGCGGCGGTGGCGCACTTCGGCGACGTCGTGCTGGACCGCAGCGCCGACGTGACCACATCCGCGCCCGCCACCGCCGACGTGACCGTGCTCGACGGCGCCGCGCTGAGCCTGCCGCCCGCGTCCGCGTCCACGACCGCCGGGACCCCGGTCACCGTGACCCCGCTGGACGGCGTCACCGCACCGTCCGGGCTGCCGTTGCGGATCACCGCGCTCGGCACCCCGGCGAGCGGCGCGGCCGTGCTCGGCGCCGACGGAACGGTCACCTACAACCCCGCGGCCGGCGCGTCCGGCACGGTCACGTTCACCTACACGGCCACGGACGGGCACAGCACCGGCAGCGCGAACATCACCGTGACCGTCAGCCCGGCCGCCGCCGCCGACCTCTACAGCACCGGCAAGAACACCACGCTCGCCGCGGGCACCGGCGTGCTGGCCAACGACGCCTGCACCGGCTGCACGGTCAGCGCGACGCTGGTCACCGGCCCGCGCCTGAACGGCGCGCCGAGCGGCACGGTGACCATGTCCGGCGACGGGACGTTCACCTACGTGCCGGCCTCGAACGCCACCGGCACCGTCACGTTCACCTACCGCGCCACCGACTCGGCCGGGCGCACCACCGAAGGCGAGGTCACGATCAACGTCGCCGACCTCGCGCCGGACTACGCCACCACCGCGTACCAGACCGCGATCAACCCGCTCCCGCTGCAGGCCAACGACCCGGGTTGCAGCAACGCCTGCCGGCCGCAGTCGGGCAGCGCACCCACGCTCGGCACGGTCGCCTACCCGACCGGCGGCGGCAGCGTCGTCAGCTACACGCCGGGCGCGGGCGTCTGGGGCCTGGACACGTTCTCCTACGGTGTCACCGGCAACAGCGGCGGTGTCACCACCCCGGTCACCGTCCTGATCGCGCCGCCGCCGGTAACCCGGCAGACCACGTACGGCACCGAGGTCACCACCGCGCTGCCCGCGGGCGGGTCGTGCGGGCGCTGCGTCTACGCGCCCGGGACCGCGCCCGCGCACGGCACGGTCACGGTCGACGCCGCCACCGGCGCGTCCACCTACCGGCCGGCCGCCGGGCACGCCGGCGTCGACTCCTACACCTACCAGGTCCGGGACCCGCTCACCGGCCTGCGCGTCACCGGCACCGTCACGGTCACGGCCGGGCCGCGCGCCATCGACGACACCGCGTCCGTCCTGCTCGGCGACGTCGTCACCGGCGACACGTCCGCCAACGACGCCTGTCCCGGCACCTGCACCCGGACGCTGCTGACCGGCCCGTCCGCCGGCACGCTGACGCTGCGCGCGGACGGCACCTACGACTACACCCCGGGCGCCGCCATCGGCACGTTCACCGCCACCTACCGGATCACCAGCTCGGTCTCCGGGCCGGTCGCGTCGGACGGCACCATCACGCTGACCGTCCGCGGCGCGGTCGACGACACCGCCACCACCGCGCCCGGGCAGGCGGTCACCATCGACGTGCGCGCGAACGACCCGTGCACCGGCTGCGTGCTCACCGCCGCGACCGCCCCGTCGTCCGGGACAGCCGCCATCAGCGGCGGCGCGGTCGTCTTCACACCGATGGCCGGGTTCACCGGGCGGGCCCGGGTACCGTACACGCTCACCCAGGGCGCGGCCACCACGACCGCGGTCGCGGCCGTGACCGTCACGCCGCAGGCCGTCGACGACGTCGTCACCGCCATCGCCGGAACACCCGCGGAGGTGCTGCCACTCGCCAACGACCTCTGCTCCGGCTGCACGATCACGGTCACCGGGGCACCCGCGGCCGTCGACGGCGACGTGCTCACCTACACCCCGGGCGGCCCGGGCACGGTCACGTTCGGCTACCGCATCACGGACGCCGACGGCAGCACCGCCACCGGGACCGTCACGGTGCACGTGGTCGCGGCACCGGCCGTGCAACCGGACAGCGCGAGCACGACCGGGGCGGCACCCGTGACCACGACCGTGCTCGCCAACGACGGCTGCACCGGATGCACGATCACGATCACCGGCGATCCGGGGTACGGCACGGCGACCGTCGACGTGCACGGCCGGACCGTGTACACGGCCGCGCCCGGATTCAGCGGCGTGGACACCTACCGGTACACCGCGACGGACGCGAGCACCGGCGCGTACGCGTCCGCCGTCGTCACCGTGACCGTCGCGCCGCAGGGCCGGGACGACACCGCGGCGACCCGCGTCGGCGTGCCGGTCGGCGCGGACGTGCTGGCCGGCGACGCCTGCACGGGCTGCTCGGTCACCGCGTCGGTCACGGCCGGGCAGATCACGGCGCACACCGCGGGTGGCACGGTCACGGTCACGCCGGCCGCCGGGTGGACCGGCGTCGCGACGGTCACCTACACCGCGACGGACCCGGTGACCACGCTGAGCACCACGGCGACGCTCACGGTCGAGGTCGGCGACGCCCGGCCGGACTCGGCGACCGCCGCGCCCGGAACGTCCGTCACCGGCCTGGACGTGCTGGCCAACGATCACTGCCCGGGCTGCCAGGTGACGGCGGCCGGCCCCGCGTCGGCCGGTACGGCGTCGTTCCAGGGCGGTACGGTCGGCTGGCAGCCACCGGCGGGCTTCGCGGGCGTGGCGACGTTCGGGTACACCGCCTCGGGCGGCGCGCACACGGTGTCGAGCACGGTGCGGATCCTGGTCGCACCGGCCCCGGCGACGATCACGGTCCCTGCCGGGCGGGCCGGGGCCGTGACACCCGTACCGCCCCCGAACTACCCGGGTTGTGTGCTGACCGCGCTGACCAGCCCGGACCACGGGGACGTGGACGGCGGGAACGGCACGTTCACGTACACGCCGGAGACCGGGTTCACCGGCCCCGACGCGTTCGAGTACCGGATCACCGATCGGCTGTCGGGGCGGGCCGTCACGGCCACGGCGACGCTGGACGTCGCGGTGCCGGCGGCCGCGCCGGGCATCACCGTCACGGCCGAGGCGGTGACCGGGCCGGCGGTGCCGAGAGCCGGTGGCGGCGGCACCCGGGCGTGGACCGTGACCAACAGCGGCGATCAGGTGCTGCGCGGCGTCACCGCGGTCGCCGACGACGCGGGCGCGGTCAGCTGCCCGGGGACGGTGCTGGCGGTCGGTGCCGGGATGCGGTGCACGGCGGTGCGCACGTTCACGCAGGCGCAGATCGACGCGGGCGAGGCGCGGACCCGGCTGACCGTGACCGGCACGCCGGACGCGGGCAGCGCCGTCACGGACGACGACGAGGTCGTGGTGGTGCTGGCCCAGGACGCCCGGCTCACGGTGACGGCGGCCGGGGTGCCGGAGCCCGTGGATGCGGTGCGCGTGACGTACACGGTCACCAACGAGGGCAACGTGACCATGGGCCAGGTGGCGGTCGCGCTGAACCGGGGTGGCGGGCTGTCCTGCGCCCTGACCACGCTGCTGCCGGGGGCGGGCACGACGTGCTCCGGGGTGCGCGGGGTCACCGCGAGTGACGTGGGAAGCGGCTCGTGGGCCGCGACCGGGACGGTGACGGGTGTGCCGCCGGCCCCGGGGACGCAGGGGAACCAGCAGGTGGGCGTGACGGTGCCATTGCCGTCGGCAACGCCCACCCCGCCCGTTCCGACGACGGTGCCGTCACCGGACGTGTCCGTACCCGCATCCGCGCCGGCGTCTCCGTCTCCCTCCGCGCCTCCGGCCACGCCCGCGCCTCCGTCTCCGTCCGCCCTTCCGTCTCCGTCTCCGTCTGTGTCTCCGTCCGTGTCTGCGTCCCCGTCCGTGTCTGCGTCTCCGTCCGTGTCTGCGTCTCCGTCCGCTCCCGCGTCCGCGTCGCCGAGCCTGAGTGCCGCGCCGAGCACGTCACCGAGCGCGGTGCCCGCACCGGTCGACGTCCCACCGGCCGTCGGCGTCGGCACGGTGACCGGCGTGATCTGGTTCGACCGCAACCAGGACGGCGACCGGGACGCCGGCGAGTGGCCGCTGCCCGGCGTCCCCGTCCGGCTCAGCGCGGCACCGCCGGTCGACGCCGCGCTCGCGCCGGCCACCACCACCGGCGTCCGGTCCGTCACCACCGGCCCGGACGGCGGCTACCGGTTCGACGATCTGCCCGCCGGTGACCACCGGGTGACCGCGGTCGTCGACGCCGCCGGCTTCGCGTACACCTCGGACAGCGACGGCCTCGCGGACTGGACCGTCACCGTCCGCACCCGCGAGTCGGGCACCGCCGTCGCCGAGTTCGCCGGGATCGGTCGCGGCGCGGTCAACGGCACCATCTACGACAGCGCCACCGGCGCCCCGATCGGCGGCGCGGACGTGACCTGCCGCTGGGCCGGCCTCGACGACACCCTGCGCACCACCGACGACGTGCTGATGGCCGTCGGCGCCGGCGGGTCCGGGAGCTTCGCGCTGAGCCGGTTGCCGTACGGCACGTACGAGTGCGGCGGACGGGACCCACGTTCCGGCGCCACCTCCGACGTCACCCAGGTCTCGGTGATGAGCGCCGCACGCCGGTACGTCCCGCTGCCGGTCAGCGGCACCCCTCCACTGCCGGTCACCGGCGACCGGATCGGCGTGCTGGTCGCCGCCGGCCTGCTGCTGCTGCTGACCGGTGCCGCCGTGACCCGGATCGGCCGCCGCTACCGGATGCCGTAGGGAAGCAGGTCCGCGGCCGGTAGCGAGAAGTCGACGAAACGGGCGATGTCGGAGGCGACGGTCGGGTCCACATTGGCCAGCACCACGATGACGTGCTCCGATTCCGGGTGGATGGTCAGCTCGGCGTTCGCGCCCGGGAATCCGCCGCCGTGGCCGATGGTCCGGATGCCGTGGACGGTGTGCTCGGCGAACCCGTACGCCTGCCGTCCGTGAAAGCCCATGTTCACCTTGCCGGTGGTCAGCAGCTCGGTGTGCACGGCGTCCAGCAGCTCGTGACGCAGGATCGCCCGCGCGAACCGGTGCAGGTCGCCCGCGGTGGCGTAGGCGCCGCCGGCCGGATTGCCCAGCAGGAACCGGAAGTCCGTGTTCGGCGCGCGTTCCTCGCCGGTGTAGCCGACGGCCAGGTCGTCCGGCGCGTCCAGGCCGTTGCCGGAGCGGGTCATGCCGGCCGGGCGGAGGACGGCGTCGTCGAGGTAGCCGGGACCGCCGGCCCGTTCGATGATCGCGCCGAGCAGCACGTAGCCGTAGTTGCTGTAGTCGAACCAGCGGCCGGGCGCGAACGACGGGGCGCGGTGGCCGAGGAACGCGATGTGGTCGTCCGGGGTGCGCAGCTGGTCGCGGCGGTCCCAGTGCCCCTCGACGAAGATGTCGAGCGTGCCGCCGGTGTGGGTGAGCAGGTGGTGCACGGTGACCGTCTCGGCCAGCTCCGCGTTCGGATAGCCGGGCAGCCAACGGCCGGCCGGGTCGGTCGCGGACAGCCGGCCGTCCTGGATCAGCCGCACGATCGCGGTGGCGGTCAGCACCTTGGTGACCGAGCCGATCGCGAACCGGGTGTCCATCGTGACCGGTGTCCCCCGCTCCCGGTCGGCCAGCCCGTAGGCGGCGGAGAACAGCGTCTCGTCGCGCCGGGTGACCAGGACCGTGCCGCTGAACCGGCCGGCTCCGGCCTCGTCGTCCAGGATCGCCGTCAGGCGCCGCTGCCATTCCATGGCTGATGGTCTATCGGATGTCGTCCGCACCGGCTAGCGGATTTCCGACGGCGGGCCGCATCAGCGGCGGGTGCAGCAGCGTGGCCGGGCCGCGGCGGAACAGCGCGGCCGGGCGGCCCCGGTCGCGGATGGCGGTGCCGCCGGTGGCCTCGACGAAGCCGTCCGCGCCGGTCACCTTGCGGTGGAAGTTCCGGGCGTCGATGCGGGTGCGCCAGACCGTCTCGTACACGCCGCGCAGCTCCGCGATCGTGAACTCCGGCGGGCAGAACGCGGCGGCGAGCGGCGTGTACTCCAGTTTGGACCGGGCGCGTTCGATGCCGTCGCGCAGGATCCGGTCGTGGTCGAACGCGAGACCGCCGGCGGCCACGTCGTCGTAGGGCCGCCACGCCGCGCCGGCCGCGTCGCTGCCCGCGACCGGGGACGGCAGGTCCGGCAGCAGTGCCAGGTAGGCGACCGTGACCACGCGTCCGCGCGGGTCCCGGCCCGGCGTGCCGTAGGTGGCGAGCTGTTCGAGATGCCGCGGTTCCAGCCCGGTCTCCTCGCGCAGCTCGCGGGCGGCCGCGTCGTCCAGGTCCTCGTCGTCCAGCACGAACCCGCCGGGCAGCGCCCACGCGCCCTCGAACGGCGGGATGCCGCGCCGGATCAGCAGCACCTGCAGCTGGCCGCCGCGGATGGTGAGCAGCACCAGGTCGACCGTAATCGTCACGTTGACGATAATAGCTCGCATCCTTTATCGTCAGGATGACGAAAAAACATCGGGAGGGTACGCACCATGGCCGACGTGACACGCCGCTTCCACCTGCGGCACCTGCGGTCCGCGCCGACGAGCTGGGTCAGCCACACCGTGCGCGGCCGGGTCCGGCGGACCGGCACCGGGCTGTCGTTCTGGTACCGGCCGCTCACCGCCGCCCTGTCCGAGGTGCCGGTCGACGACCGCGAGCTGCCGCTGCTCTTCCACGCCCGCACCGAGGACTTCGCGGACGTGACCGTGCAGGCCACCGTCACCTACCGGGTCAGCGACCCGCTGCGCGCGGCGGAACGCCTGGACTTCTCCATCGACCCGTACAAGGGGGTCTGGCGCGGGCAGCCGCTCGACCAGGTCGCCGGCATGCTCGCCGAGCTGGCCCAGCAGCCCGCGCTCGACCTGCTCGCCCGGATGCCGCTCGCCACCGCGCTGACCACCGGCATCGCCACCATCCGCACCGCGGTCGCGGACGCGCTCGCCGACGACCCGCGCCTGACCGAGACCGGCGTGTCCGTGGTCAGCGCGCGCGTGGTGGCGCTGCGCCCGGAGCCGGAGATGGAACGCGCGCTGCAGACCCCGACCCGCGAGCAGGTGCAGCAGGACGCGGACCGGGCCACCTACGCCCGCCGCGCGCACGCGGTGCAGCAGGAGCAGTCGATCGCGGAGAACGAGCTGCAGAGCAGGATCGAGCTGGCCCGCCGGGAACAGCAGCTGGTCGAGCAGCGCGGCGCGAACACCCGCCGGGAGGCGGAACTGGAAGCCGAACGCGACGACGTGGCCAGCGCGGCCCAGGCAGACCGCCTGCGGCGATCCGCGACCGCGGAAGCGGATGCCGCGCGGGTACGGGACGAGGCGCGCGCGGCCGGCACCCGGCTCGTCGGCCTGGCCGAGGCGGAGGCGGAGGCGGCGCGCCTGGCCGCCTACCGAGACCTGCCCCCGGGCGTGCTGCAGGCGCTCGCGGTCAAGGAGCTGGCCGGCCAGCTGCCCGCGATCAACGAGCTGACCGTGACGCCCGACCTGCTCAGCAAGGTGCTCGGGCGGCTCTCGTGAGCCGTACCCGCGTCGTGAAGGGTTTCTCGCCGTGAGCCTGAATCCGCGTGTGGTGGTCGTGTCGCGGCGCAGTGAGCTCGATGAGCTGCTCGCCCGGCACGGCACCCGCGGCGCGGCCGCGTTCTTCCTCCGCGAACGCGGCCGCACGCTCGACGACGTGACCGCCCGGCACGACGCGCTGACCGCCGCGCTCACCGCGGTCAGCGCCGCCATCCCCGCCGACTGGCGCCGCGGCCACGTCGAACGCGCCGACCTCCCGCGCTTCCTGTTCGCCCCGGAGGACGTCGTGGTCGCGGTCGGGCAGGACGGCCTGGTCGCGAACGTCGCGAAGTACCTGGACGGCCAGCCCGTCATCGGCGTCGACCCGGAACCCGGCCGCAACGCCGGCGTCCTGGTCCGGCACACCGCCGCCGCGGTCCCCGCGCTGCTGCGCGATCGCGACGGCGGCTCCCGCCGCACCATGGTGACCGCCCGCCTCGACGACGGCCAGGAACTCCACGGCCTCAACGAGATCTACATCGGACACTCCGGCCACCAGTCCGCCCGCTACGTGCTGACCACACCGGACGGTCGCCGCGAACGCCAGTCCTCGTCCGGCGTCATCGTCGGCACCGGCACCGGCGCGACCGGCTGGTGCGCCTCGATCGCCCGCGAGCGCGCCACCGCACCGCCGATGCCCGGCCCGGACGAGGCGCACCTGTGCTGGTACGTGCGGGAGGCCTGGCCCTCCCCGGCCACCGGCGTCAGCGAGTCCGCCGGCCTGCTGCGCCCCGGCGGGCACCTGGAGGTCGCCTCCGAGTCCGAGCGCCTGGTCGCGTTCGCCGACGGCCTGGAGTCCGACGCCCTCCAGCTCACCTGGGGGCAGCGCATCACGATCACGGTCGCCGCCCGCCACCTGCGGTTACTCTGACCGCCGGTCCCCCTGGAGATAGCGGGTGATCATGTCGACCAGCTCGGTCTCGAACGGCTCGACCGAGGTGGTGCGCGGGTCGGCCATCAGCTTGTGCGTGTTCATCTCGATGGTGAACAGGATCAGGTCGGCCGCGGTGTCCAGGTTCTCGACGTGCACGTCCGGATGGCGGACGAGCAGGTCGCGGATCTGGGCGGTGCGGGTCTCGCCGTGCCGGTCGATCGCGTCGAGCAGGTCCGGCGAGACCGGCGCCTGCTCGATCATGATGCGCAGCAGCTGCGGATCGTCGCTGTGGTTGTCGATCGCGTCGCGGACCATCGCACGCACCATCGCGCGCAGGCTGCCCGGTGACAGGTCGACCTGGCCGGCCTGGGTCCAGGTGCCGCGGTCGATGTGCCGGACCAGCAGCTGGGCGAGGATCGCGTCCTTGTTCGGGAAATACTGGTACAGCGAGCCGATCGAGATCCGGGCACGGTCGGCGATCCGGTTCGTGGTGCCGGCGGCGTACCCGTACTCGCTGAAAACGTGAGCAGCCGCGGTCAGGATGCGCTCGCGGGTCAGCTCCGCGCGCACCTGCCGGGGCTCGCGACGTGGCTGGAGACGGCGGGCGGGCGGCGGCATCCGGGTGTCCTTCCGAGGCGGCAAAAGCGAGTAGCCAGAGACCTGAGCTATTGTTCACAATAGTGGGGTGAGCTGGGAAAACAAGACATGATACCGAAGGTCTACCCGCCCGGGACCCGCACGATCATCACGCTGGGGGTGCGCCGCCGGGAGTTCCTCTCGCCGAGCTTCGCGAGCGTCACGCTCGGCGGCCCGGGCGTGGGCGTACCCAAGCAGGACACCTCGTTCTTCGGCTACTGGCGTCTGGGCCGGTCCGCACCCGGCTGAGAGGGACACTCGTGCACTACCGTCTACTGTCCACCGTGGATGAGGTCGAGTCGGTCGTCGGCCGGCCCCCGGCGGTCATCATGCTCAAACAGATCAGCGCGCTCGACGAGGGCTGCCGGACGATCCTGGCCCGGAGCCCGATCGCGGCGTTCGGCTACCGCGACGCCGACGGCGTCAGCAGAACCACATTCGTCGGGGGTACGCCCGGATTCGCCCGCGTGCACTCCCCCACGCGGCTGTCGTTCGCCGCCCCGGACGTACCCGCCGGCCCGGTGTCGCTCTTCTTCCTGCTTCCGGGCGTCGGCGAGGTTCTGCGCCTCAACGGCGTGATGGCCGGCCGCGCCGTGCGCGTCACGGAGGCGTACGTCCACTGTGCGCAGGCCGTCCTCCGCTCCCGGCTGTGGCAGCCGCCGGTGCCGGCCGCACCGGCCGCGCCGATTTCGGGCGAGGGTCCGCTGCACGGGCCCGGCGTGGCCGGCTTCCTCGCCGCAGCACCGTTCCTGGCGCTGTCCACGTGGGACGGTGACGGCGGGAGCGACACGAGTCCGCGCGGGGACCGGGAAGCGGTGGCGCGGATCCTGGACGGGCGCACGCTGGCCATCCCGGACCGCCGGGGCAACAAGCGCGCGGACACGCTGCACAACCTGCTGCGCGACGACCGGCTCGCGTTCGCCGCGCTCGTGCCGGGCCGCAGCGGCGTGCTGCACGTGACCGGCCGCGGCACGATCACCGACGATCCGGCGCTGCTTTCGACCATGGCGCTGCGCGGCCAGGCCCCGCACGCGGCGCTGCTGATCGACGTCGAGCACGCGGAGGTACGCGGCAACGACGCGGTCGCCCGCGCCCGGATCTGGAGCCCGGGTACGCACCTCGGCCTGGACACCGCGCCGAACCTGATAGTGCTGGCCAGCCGGCACCTCGCGGCGAACACGGCGAAGGGCGGGTTCCTGCTGCGGGCCGTCAGCGCGATCCCGGGCATCGGCCGGCTGCTGCGGCCGGTGATGAACCGCGCCTACCGGTCCGGGCTGCTCAAGGAGGGCTACGAGGACGTCACGACCGGGCCGGTCACGGCCACCAGCGCGCTGGTCACGGCCGCCGGCGCGCCGGTCGCGGATCCGCTTCGGACGGTGCGGATCGCCGAGGTCCGCCGGGAGACGCTGAGCGCGGTCACGCTCGTGCTGGAGGACACCGACGGCGGCCGGTTCGACTTCCGCCCCGGCCAGTACTTCACGCTCGTCGCCGACGTCGGCGGGCACCCGATCCGGCGGGCCTACTCGGCGTCGTCGGCGCCCGGCTCGTCCCGGCTGGAGGTGACGATCAAGCACGTCGACGGCGGCCGGTTCTCCGGCCACGTCCACCGCGGGCTCCGGGCCGGGGACACGATCGCGGTGCTCGGCCCGTCCGGAACGTTTCATCTACCGGAGCCGCCGGGCTCGCCGGGTGACCTCGTGCTGATCGCGGCGGGCAGTGGCGTCACTCCGATGATGAGCATGATCCGCGCGTACGGTGGCCGGGTCTCGCTGCTCTACAGCAACCGCACCGAAGACGAGATCATCTTCGGTGACGAGCTGAACCGGCGCGCCGAATCGGGACAGCTGTCGGTCACGCACGTCCTGACCCGCCGCGACGGACGGCTCGACGCGCACGGCGTACACCGCTGGATCTCGGGTTTGACCGTTTCACCGGACACTCACTACTTCGTGTGCGGGCCGGACGCGCTGATGGACACCGTCCACAGTGTCCTCACCGGGCTCGGGGTGCCACCGCAGCAGGTACACCAGGAGCGCTACAGCAGCGGCACGGACGCCGCCGCCACGACGACCACGCCACAGGAGATGACCGTCGACTCCATCGGCACGGTCGTGGTCGAACCCGGCCAGACCCTGCTCGACGCGGGCCTCGCCGCCGGACTGCCGATGCCCTACTCCTGCACGATCGGCAACTGCGGCGACTGCCTGGTCCGCCTCCGCGCCGGCGAGGTCACCACCTCCGACCCCAACAACCTCACCCGCCCCGGGTACGTTCTGGCCTGCCTGAGCTGCCCACTCACCCCGGTGACGCTGGACATCACGCCGGCCTGACCTCGCGAATGGGCGGCGATCACCCGGCGCTGGCCCGCAGGTTCCGTCCTCGACGCTACGGTCGAGCACCTGTTCACGGGCAACCGGGAGTACACCGTCAGGTTCGGCGACTGTTTCGCGACCGTCGAATACGAGGGCTCACCACCCGCCCCCGGAGCCCAGGTGTCGCTCGTGGTGGAGAGACAGTCGGAATGGACACGCTCGTTGATACTCCGGCCACACCACACGAGGTGAACCCGGCCGTACCCCAAGCTCGGCCTGGATATCCGGTGGTGGCGAGGTGGGCTCGCCGGGCACTCTGGTCTGATGACGGCTGCCGGTCCGAGGATCATTCTGGTTGACGACCTTCGGTCGTTCGTTGACGGCCGTGCAGCGGAGGTGGCGCGCACCAGCTCGTCGGGGGTCGAGCTGCTCGGTCGTTACCGCACCGAGCGGGTGGACGAGCTGTGGCTCGATCATGATCTGGGTGGGGACGACACCGTCTGGCCGGTCGTGGAGGTCCTGGAGCACGCCGCCTTCGAGGGGCGGCCCTTCGACATCGGCGTCATCGTCATCCACTCGGCGAATCCGGTCGGCGCCGCGAAGATGGCGCAGGTTCTCCGCCACTGGGGTTACCACGTCCGGGCCGCCACGGGATGCGCGGAAGTCGGGTCCTTCCCCGCCACAGACGGGATCGCGCCCTGCGCGGAGATCGAATCGCGTCGAGCATAACGCCGCCGGTGGCGGGACCGGCGGTCAGGTGACCCGGCGGGTCTGGTAGGCCCACAACGCGAGTTCGACCCGGTTCCGGGCGCCGAGTTTGGTCAGCAGCCCGGCCAGGTGGAACTTCACCCCTGACCCCTACGCCGCCTGCTCGATACGCTTCCTCCATGGACCTCGGATGGGCATGGGCGGCGCAAAGTTACTACCCCGGCTTCTGTCTCACCTTCGTACGGCACCAGGATCCCGCCACCGTCGCCGAGCTGCTCGGTGGCGGGCCCCTGGAACTGCTCACCGCCGAAGAAGCCGACCGAGTCTTCCCGCTCTCCCTGCCCGGCTCCCTCCTGCGCTGCGGCACCATCCCCGGTTGGGCATTCTGCTACGAAGACCGCGCACCGATCGGATTCCAGCCGGCGCTGTTTCAGCGGCTGTCGGCGGGCTCGGACGTGGTACAGGTCGTCAAGGGCGGGGACGGCATGAACATCGCCCGCCGCGTGGTCGACGGCCAGCAGACAGAAGAGTTCGAGCCACGCAGTGCGTCCGTAAACCGCGGCAACGAGCCCACCGTGCTACTAGCTACAGTCAAGCGGGTGCTGCGCGACCACCCCGAAACATCCGGGCTCGTCGCCGCTCTGCACGCGATCAGCGAACACGTGGGAGGTGCCGTCCCTCGTGACGTTCTAGACGGGCCACTACTGACGACAATCAGCACCTACACTCCGGCCGACGTCACGGCGCCGGTCTCCCCGGTTCAGCACGGCCGGGGTCGCCTCCTCGCTACCTTCACCGCTACGGGAGAGCCCGTCATCAACCGCGGGCGACCGTCCTCGGGCCAGTCACGCTGACCGCGCGGATGGCGACACTCACGGCGGTGTCGGGTCCGCGCACGCCGATCATAGGCTGCGAATCAGCACATCCAAATCGGCACGAGCGCGCGCCCGCAACGGGCCAGGGGGCGATCACGCCGGGTGACCGCTCTCGGCGACGGGCGCGCACGCTCAGCGGCAGATCCGCATATCTGATCGAGACGTCGTGGAGGACCGTGCATCATCGTGCGATGACTGATCGCAAGCCGACGGCGATCGTTCTTGTAGACGATCTCCGCTCGTTCGTTGACGGCCGGATCAACAGGTGGCTATGAACCCACTTCTTAAACACGGCCTAGCACTTGACTGCCTCAACCAGGCAGGCATCGGGCACGTCCGGACGATCTCCCCGCCCAACTGACAGCCAGCTCACGCCCTGGCAGTAGCAAGCCGCTTCACAGCGGGTCGCCTCGCAGCTCGTCATGCTCTCCCAGTGAAGGCCGCCTTAACGGGGCGACGCGCACTGTCGGCCATGAGAGTAGACCGCTGTGACGGTCACCCCGGGAGGGTCCACCGGTCGTACGGATGACGGCCCGGCCGGAAACCGTGCGCCTCGACCATGTCGACAGCTGCGGACAGGCCGGTGCCGACGGCGTCCGGGACGTGGGCGTCGCTGCCGAAGGTGACCACCTTGCCGCCCTCGTCGCGCCACCAGCGGACGATCTCCGAGGCCAGCGGGATGCGGGTGTTGACCTCCAGCGTCCGGTCCGTGGCGGCGAGGGTGTGCAACGCATGCCGGAACTCGTCCTCGAAGGCGTGCAGGTCGAAGGGCCCGGCCTCGGCGGGCCAGCCACGGATCGCGTAATCGAGGTGGGCGAGGACCGCGAAAGCATCCGTACGTGCGATCAGCTCGGCGATCTCCGACAGGTAGAGCCGCATCACCTCCGCGGCCGGACGCTGCCGGTAGAGCGCGTTCGCCTCGACGAGCTGGCCGCCGACGGGCAGCGCGTGCAGTGAGCCGAGCACCCGTTCGTAGTGGCCGGTCCCGAGCAGCTTCGCGACCGGCACGGCGTTCCAGTGCGGTTCGCCCAGCTCGACACCGCTGATGACGCGCAGCGACGGGAACAGCTCCCGGCACCGCTGGACCGAGGCGAGATAGCGCTCCTGGTCCAACTCGGGCGGGACCAGCACGCCGTCGGGGCCGGTCAGCTCACGCCGCAGCGGTGAGCGCTCCAGGACCACCTCGTCGACCGTCCACCGGGAGTAGTCGACGTGCTCGGTGAACGCGACGGCCGGAAGACCGAGCTGCACCGCGCGGGCGCAGGTCCGTTCCATGGAGCCCTCAGGAGCATCCCAGGAGAATTCGGTGTGTACGTGACCGTCCGCCGGCAAAATCACGTGACCCAGGGTAGCGATCATGGTCGGGGCGCCGCGGGGTGGGTGCGCCCACGGGGTATGCCGACCGGCCGCGATCGGCTCCTTCGGCTGGTCCGGGCGTTGCCCGACCGCCCGTCGGTGACATCACGGTGCTCGGCGTCGATGACTTCGCGATCAAGCGCGGCCAGAACTACGGCACCGTGCTGATTGACTGCGAGACCCGCAAGGTCGTGGACGTGCTGGTTGGGCGGGACGCCAAACCGTTACAGTCCCACGTCCCACTTGCCGCCCGGCCCGTTGATCTGCGTCGCGGGTCCGCCCGTGTAAGGCGGCGTCGTGCCTCATCTGTCCTGGTAGTAGCGCACGTAGTCGATCGATGCGGTGAGCGGGAACTGGCTCTGCACGGGGTTCTGTCCGGGGTACGTTCCGCCCAGCGCCAGGTTGAAGATGACGTGGAACGGCTTGCGGAACTCCTCCAAGGTCGCCGGTGTCGTGTCGATGACGTGCGTTTGCACGCCGTCGATGTACCAGCGGATCTGCGCGGATGTCCACTCGATCGCATAGACGTGGAAGGCCGCGGCGTTGTTGACGGCGGGGTTCGCGGCGTAGTTGGCGTTCTGACCCGCTGTCCACGGGAACACGCCGGTCCGGAGATCCCAGAAGATGTTGTTCGTCACGGTGGCGTTCGCGTTCGCGTGTTCCATGATGTCGACCTCGCCGCAACTGGCCCAGTTGGTGGGCAGGCGGTCGTAGTAGGTCTGCGCCGGGTTATAGGCGCTCGTGGACGTCTCGTCGCACGCGTCACCGAGCATCCAGAAAGCCGGCCACGAGCCGGTGGCGGTCGGGAGCGCCATGCGCGCCTCGATGCGGCCGTACTGGAAGGACCTCTTCGTGTCCGTCGTCATGCGGCACGACGTCTGGTAGAAGTTGCGGCCGTTGACCGTGATGGGCGTCGTGAGCCAGTTGGCGCGCATCAAGAGGTTGCCGCCGGACTGCGTGCAGTTCTCGGGGCGGTACCACTCCCACTCGCCGTTGCCCCAGCCGTCGAAAGCATTGAGGCCGGGGTTGAGGCCGTTGCCGACGTTGTAGTTCCAGTTGGCGCTGCTGGGCGCGCCGGACCCGTTGAACTCGTCGGCCCACACGAGGTTCCACGCGGCGTGTGCGGGCTGCTGCTGAATGACCACGCTGCCGGCCAGTGCAGTGACGGCCGCGGTGAGGAGGACCATGAGGCGCCGGCCGCGTGACAGCGCTCGATCCGCGAAACCTGCATTCCTGATCTTCATGTCGGGAGCCTCGTCTTTCCGTCGGGGGTTACGGATCGACGCCATGCCCGGGGCGACCCGCGGCCGGGCACGGCGAGTGGACGACGGACACTCCCGACCCGGGGCAACCGAGAGTGCTCTTCCTGGACAAGCAATGCGAGACATCAATGCGCGAGAGCGCTCTCACGCTAACCATACAGCTCAATCAATGTCAATGGCTGATGAACGCCGTGTTGCCGGTACATTGCCGGTTAACAGGTGACTCGAGAGACAGCTTGCGATTACTCGGGATTGTGCGGGTGGCGGCGCAGACGCCACCACCGGCACAGAATGACCGGCCGCGGGTAGGCGTGAGCTGCCAGGGCCGTTGCCGATACGAGTCGGCCCGTCCGACCGTGCCCCGAGGGCAGACAGCCGGGTTTACCTCGACCACGCGAGATCAGCGGTCTGACCACCGGCCGGAACGGACCCCCTCACCGGCAGCCGGGACCGGCATTACACCTGAGACAGCGACGACTCGATCACGTAGGCCGCCCGCGAACATGTTGGTCGAGCCGCAACTGTCGTCACGCTTCGTATCTCCACGTTTCAGCCGGGTGGCTTCCGGTCATGCCGATGAGCGCGCATCCGGTCGTGTCGCTGTCCAGGCTGCCGCGCCGGCTGTCCCAGGTCGATTTCACATCGTGCGAGTCAGTCGGTTGCCTGTCGTGTGTGGGCTGCGAGTTCGCGGATGACCTGAGCGACGGTGGGCGAGTCTTCTCGCAGGATCCTGGTGTGGTTGCTGGGGACTTTCGCCGCCACCGTCAGGTTGGGGTTGATGGCGAGGATCGGATCGAGGCTGGCTCGCCCTTCATCCATCTGGCCGTCCGTGCTGCCGAGGCTGTCACCGGTCGCCATGACGAATCTGACCGGGCGTGTCAGGCGTTGCAGGACCGGTGTGCTGGCTGCGGAGATCTCGTTGAGCTCGATGTTGACGTCGGCGTGTTGGTCGGCGCTCATGCGTGCGCCCATGCCCAGCAGCGCGCCGAAGGGGAGGAGGAACCTCATCTTGTGAAACAGCTTGCGGATGTCCTGACGGCCTTCTTCGCCGGTCACCCCGACGGGGAAGGCGTCGACGGTCACCACGCCGACAACCCTTTCGGGGCGGCGATCAGTGAAATGCCACGACAGGATGCCGCCGTAGGACCAGCCCGCCAGGAGCACAGGCTGGCCCACATCCCTGGCGTCCAGGACCGCGTCGATGTCGCGCAGGCAGGCTTCGAAAGTGTAGTCAGCCGAGCGCTTCGACCTGCCGCGGGCCCGTTCGTCGAAGGCGATGTGGCGAAAGTCGTCGCCGAGCTCGCCGATGACGCGCCGCCAGTGCGACATGTCGGCGTAGGCGCCGTTGAGGTAGACGATCGGCAGGCTGTCGCCGCCACTGTCGCGGACGTGCAGTGCGGTGTCGTCGACCGGGACCGTGCCCGCCCAAGTGGATCGTGCGCGTGCCATCGCCTTCTCCTTCGGTGTCACGTGGTGTGTGCCGATGGGCCGGGAAGCTCGCCGGCAGCGACCATCGCCGCACGCCGGGCGATCCATTCCTGCTCCAGCTGCGGCATCCGTTCGACAAGGAACTCGGCGAAGGCCGCCCACTCCAGCAGAACGGCCCGCCGCTCCACCCGGGCGTCGGCGAGCAGCGCCAAACCCTCACGGGCCAACGAGGCGGCTTCCTGCTGTTCGGTCGTATCGAACCCCAGCGCGCGCGACGACGACAGGTCGGCCCGAACCCGGTCGGCCCGCTCTCCGGCGGCGCGGGTGCGCCTGATCAACCCGAGGATCTCGAGCTGGTTGACGGCGCCGGCGATCGCGCTGCGGCTCGCCAGCAGTGCCTCGGCAAGCTCGCCGATGGTCTGCTCCCGCGGGTCGCACACCGACAGGTATCCGATCAACCGGCCGACCATGGGCGCCATCCCGAAGCGGCGGGCATAAAACCGGCCTGCATGGTCGGCGAACGTGATCTCAGCGTCGGTAGGCACAACCGCAGCATACACAACTGTCTGAGATAACACAGATCTGTGTCATCTCAGACATGCTTGCCTTGGCCCCATGTGTCTCTTGAAATCATGAGGATGCAGCGCCTTGAGCTGGCTGACCCATCAGATGTCCGCTCATGCCGCGATGTTCTGCGCTCGGTATCGACCGAGCACCTGACGGACGCTGATGCCGAGAGCTGCCGCTACTGTGGCGGCCCCGTCGGGCCACAGCCAGTTCCGGCCGGGGTTACAGGCTTGTAGTTCGGCTCCCATCTGCGAGGAGACCTGACGCCGGCAGCAAAATTCGGTGTTCAAGCGCACTTGAACACCGAATGCGAGTAAGGAGCATCGATGCCCAAGCTAGTGTCCGAGGGGGACTTGAGCCCCGGTGGGGCGGCACGCCGGTGCCCACGCGCTGCCAGACCGCCTTGCGCACCAGGCCGTCGATCCTGATCGCCGTAGTAACCCGGCTCCGCCACCGGTCCGGGCCAGGTCTTATGCCGACCGGCGTGTCCGCGCAACCCATCTGCCTTGGACGCGGGCCCCGCCTTTCCTGCGGCATGAAAGTGCGTCTGACCTTGAAGTTGGCGGCGTATATCAGCGTGGGGACGAAGGCGGCCGGACCGGTGCCTCAGTCGGCATACCGGCAGACCGACTCGATGAACGCGGTCAGCTCAGGCACCCGGGTGCGGGCCGTGGCCAGCACCGCCTCAACGGGCCTTTCCGCGATTCCGGTGTACTGCTGAGCGAGCGTGATGAGGATGGGGATGGGTTTGGGATCCCCTTCCGAGCCGTGGATCGGTTCCAGCGGTCCGACGCCGCCTGCCAGGAGCCAGAGGTAGTCGCCCAGATTCTGCGCGATGACGGCTATCTCGCCCTCGGAGCCGAGAAACACGATCGGTTGGTCCTCGACCCCGGCATCCGGCTGCCTGATCCAGAACCCGGGCCAGCCCGCCGGTACCGTCACGCCCGACATGTCGTCCGGTTCGAAGTCGTGCCAGTGCTGAAACTCCGCCAACCAGTACCGGTGGGCCTGTTCAAGCACGGCCGGAAGCGTCCGGTCTCCGTCGATCACCGGCGAATCGTACGCGGAGCATCACCGGCGGACATCCGCTCATCCAGCATCGCGCATGCGGCAGAAGCGGATGTTGCTTCCAGCTCGTAGGCGGCTCGGCGGGCGGGCGATCGACTCAGCCGCTGATCGCCTGCTGGAGGGTGTCGCGGATGGCCTTTACCGAGGCGAGCGCCTGCGGATACGACCCTTCGGCCTCCGCCCACAGTTCGCGCCACTCCGAGTCGTCTCCGACGATTCGCTCCAAGGCGCGTACCGCGATCGCGGGAACGTCGTCGGCCACCTCCACCGGGCCGCCCTCCAGCAGGAAGCCGGGGGCGTAGGGGGTGTCGATCGCCGCCCCGCCTGGCAGCCGAGATGCGACGATGGCCGCGGCGGCGATGGCCTGCTCCGCGTCGCGGCTGTCGAGGAACCCGTCGCCGTGCGCGGCGACGCGGCTCAGCACCGCACGGATGAGCGCTGCGCGCCGTTCCGGGGCGGCCTCGTTCAGATCACCGCACCAGTCCGCCGCGGTGTCGTTGTCGAACGGCCCGACGTCCCACGTACCCATGCTCATTCTCCCGCTGCCGGCCGATACGGGCTCGCTGCGAGCTTAACCGCTTGTGGATCAACAAAGGGTGGGATGTGCACCCGACGCCGCCCGGACCGTCAGCCGGCGAACGACCTGATATGGCGACCGGTTCACGATGCGGGTACCGGCCTCGGCGATCACCCGCCTCGCTTGCCCATGATCGGGTGCGCGCTCGCCGGCGTGCGTGCGCGACGGTGAACGGCTACCGGGGTCGTGTCGCCGCCGGGACCGGCGCGACGGTGCGGAGTTCGGCGGTCAGCCTCACGGACAACTCCAGCGCGGACTCCGACGGTGAGGACGGTGTGGGCTCGAAGAACGTGACCTTGAGCCGGGGGCGTCGCGGGAAACGGGCCAGGTCCACGGTCCCGGAGACCGCCGCGCAGACGATGCGGGCCTCCGGGACGCGCTGGGCGAGGCGTCCGGCGCCGCTGCGGGCACGTAGCTGCCGGCCCTGTGAGCGGGTGCCCTCCGGGAAGATGCCGAGGCAGCCGCCGTCGGACAGGCACTGCACCGCGGAGTCCAGTGCGTCGGTGTCGGCGTGGCCGCGCCGGACGGGGATCTGTCCCATCCCGTCGAGGACGCGGCGGAGCAGCGGATTCTTCCAGAGTGATGCCTTGGCGAGGGCCTGGATGTGCCGGCGCCGGCGGGCGGCGACGGCGATGACGACGGGGTCCCAGGCGCTGTCGTGGTTGGCTGTGACGATCGTCGCGCCGTGCGTCGGGAGGTGGTGTAAGCCGACCACCTCAAGGCGGCCCCACCAGCGGACGATCGGTCCTGCCGCCGCCATGACCGCTCGGTAGACGGCTGGGATCCGTCCGGCGTCGTCGGTCTCAGCGGCAGAACGTTCGCGCGTCATGGCTCCACTCTCCCATCGAATGGACATCGACGCACCGGCGGTGTCCGTACGGGTGGCGCGGCCACCGGCACCGCGACGGCCGTGCGCTGTGCGGAGGGTGTCGAGGGCGGCCGGCGCCGCAGCCTGCACCGGCTCGGGCGATCGGGCTGGACCCGCCGCCTCAGGCGACGGCGCGTCCGGGCGGCCGCCGGCGATGTGCGTCGGCCGCCGCAACGGTAATGCCGTGTGCGGCGGCCTGCGTCGAGTATGAGTGCACCCGGCGGGACTGCGGTGGCGGCCATGACGGCGATGGCGGTGCGGCGGCATGACGCCGCACCGCGTAGTCCAACCGCGCCGGACGGCCGCCCTCGCCTGCTTGACTGCCACGCTTCCGTGACGCAATATATCTGGCAGATATAAGGGAGGTTCGCGATGGCGCGGTCGAGCCAGACCGACATGGCGGTACTGGGTGCACTCAGCATCCAGCCGATGTCGGGCTATGCGGTGCGGGAGGCGATCGGCGAGGTGCTCGGGCACTTCTGGAGCGAAAGCTTCGGCCAGATCTATCCGACATTGAAGGCGTTGGAACAGGAGGGTCTCGTCGCGCGCGCAGGCGCCGCGCGCGCCGGTGGCTCGGCGTTCACCGTCACGGAAACCGGCCTGCAGCGGCTCCGCGAGCTGCTCAACGAGCCCGTCCGCGAGGTGCCACCGCGCAACGGGCTGCTGCTGCGACTCTTCTTCGGCCGCACCCTCGGCTCGGCCGCATGCCGTGAGCTCATCACCGGTGCTCGAGCCGAGGCGGTCGACCGGCTGGCCGGGTTCGACCGGCTGCTGGCGGACAACGACGCCGAGGACGAGCCGAACAGTCCGTACATCCGCATGACGATCCTGGCCGGCCGGCACAGTGCCGAGGCGGCGATCGGGTGGGCCGACACCTGCCTGGCGATGCTCGACGAGATGGAGCAGGCATGACGGCGCGGCTGGCAGCGATCGGATTCGGAATCATCGTACTGTTCCAGGTCGCGCTCGCGGCTGGAGCACCGCTGGGCCGAGCCGCGTGGGGCGGCGGCCACACCGGAACGTTGCCGCAGCAGCTGCGGGCAGCGAGCCTGGTCGCCGCGGCGGTCTGGCTCCTCGCAGGGCTGGTGCTGCTGCGCCGGGCCGGTTACCTGACGTGGCTGCTGCCATTGACCGTGGCTCAGTGGGGCACCTGGATCGTGGCGAGCCTGCTGGTACTCGGCACGGTCATGAACCTGGCGTCGCCGAGCGGCTGGGAGCGGTACCTGTGGGGACCGTTCGCGGCCACGCTCGCGGTGCTGTGTTTCCTCGCGGCCCGCGCTCCGGCGCCCTGAACCGGGCCGGAAGACGGTTTGTGGCGAACGACCAGCGACCCCCGGCCACGATCTGGCGCACCCCGTTCGGCATGAGCGCGGGTTCGAGGCAGCGGTGGTCGGCGCCGCTCTGCTTCGGAGAGACATGCACTCGATTCGGCATGAGTGCGCCGGGCACCTCTTTCACGGGCTGAACGAGGTGCCCTCGTGCCGATCGGCGTCGCGGTGGCGCTCAGCCGATCCGGGCGACGCCGTGGCGCTCAGCCGATCCGGGCGACGCCGCCGAAGAGGTAGACCTCCGGCTCGGTGGAGTCCGGGGCGGGGCGCCAGCGGGAGCAGGTCACGACGCCGGGGTCCAGCAGGTCCAGGCCGTCGAAGAAGCGTTCGAGCTCCGCCCTGGTCCGGGCGCGGATCGGGGTGCCGCCACGCTCGGTGGTCTCGCGCATGACGCGCAGCATCGGCTCGCCGTGGATCTCGGCGGTGGAGTGGCTGAGGACCAGGTAACTGCCGGCGGGCATGGCCTGCACCAGCGTGGCGACCGCACCGTAGGCGACGTCGTCGTCCATGAGGTGGTTGACGACGCCGAGGAGCATCAGGCCGATGGGCTGGGAGAAGTCGAGCGTCTGGCGGGCGGCGGCGAGGATCGTCTCCGGCTCGCGCAGGTCGGCCTCGACGTAGTCGCAGGCGCCTTCCGGCGTGCTGGACAGCAGCGCGCGTGCGTGTGCCATGACCAGCGGGTCGTTGTCGATGTAGAGCACCCGGCTGCGCGGGTCGAGGGACTGCGCGATCTCGTGGGTGTTGTCCGCCGACGGGAGGCCGGTGCCGACGTCGAGGAACTGGCGGATGCCGGCCTCGGCGACGAGGAAGCTGACCACGCGCTTGAGGAACGCGCGCTCGGACTTCGCCCCGATGGGAATGTCGGGGATGTGGGCGATCACCTCGTCGCCGGCGGCGCGGTCGACCTCGAAGTTGTCCTTGCCGCCGAGCCAGTAGTTCCAGATCCGCGCCGAGTGCGGGACGGACGTGTCCAATGTAGATCGCAGATCCTCGGTCATGACTGCATTCTCGCGCGCCGGAGGGGAGGTCACGCAACCCGGGTGCGACAGATCAAGAACCTTCAGACAATCGGCGGGTACGCGTTGCGGACCAGCTGGGCGAACGCGGCCGGGAACCAGGCGCCGCGTGGTGGTGCGCCGGCCATCGCGCCGGTCGGGCAGTGGCCGCCGCGGATCGGGCACCCTGGACGCCTCACTCGTCGCGATCTTCGCGCACGGCTGTCGGGCACGCCTGGACCGCGCCCGCGAACGCCTGCTGGAGGCGCTCGGCGATGACGGCCGGCCCGGCCCCGCAGGGTGACGCCTACTCGCCGGGGCGGACCAGGCCGGTGTCGTAGGCGATGATGACGGCCTGGACGCGGTCGCGGGCGTTGAGCTTGGCGAGGACGCGGCCCACGTGTTTCTTGACCGTGGACTCCGTGAGGACCAGGCGTTCGGCGATCTCGGTGTTGGTCCAGCCGCGGCCGATCGCGATCAGGACCTCGTGCTCACGCTCGCTGAGCGCGGTCAGCCGCGGATCGCCGGTCGCGGAAGGGCCCGGATCGCGGGTGTACGCCTCCATCAGCCGCCGGGTCAGGCGGGGCGCGACCACGGCGTCGCCGGCGTCGACCGCGCGGATGCCGGCGATCAGCTCCTCCGGGCGGGCGTCCTTGAGCAGGAAGCCGCTGGCGCCGGCGCGCAGGCCGGCGTAGACGTACTCGTCGAGGTCGAACGTGGTCAGGATGAGCACGCGGGTGCGGCCACCGCCGGCCACGATCCGCCGGGTCGCCTCGATGCCGTCCATGCCGGGCATGCGCACGTCCATCAGCACCACGTCCGGGCGCAGGTCCGCGGCCATCCGCACCGCCTCGGCGCCGTGCACGGCCTCGCCGACCGAGGACATCCCGGTCGTACCCTCCAGGAGCATTCTGAAGCCCATGCGCTGCAACGGCTGGTCGTCGACGATCAGGACCGTGGTCATGCCACCGTCACCGGGCGGTCGTTGAGCAGCGCCTCCACCTGCCAGCCGCCGGCCGCGTCACGCCCGGCGATCACCTCGCCGCCGTAGAGCCCGGCGCGCTCCCGGATGCCGGCCAGGCCGTGGCCGGGCTCGTCGCCGGCCGGCGGCGTGAACCCGGCGGCCGGGCCGGTGTCCCGGACGGTCACCCGGACCGTGTCGTCGTCCGACCGGACGGTGACCGTGGCCCGCGACCCGGCGCCGGCATGTTTGAGCGTGTTGGTCAGCGCCTCCTGCACGATGCGGTAGACGGTGAGTTGCAGGCCGCCGCCGAGCGTGCGCACGTCGCCGTCCGTGCGGTACTCGACCGTCAGCCCGGCCGCGCGGACCCGGCGAACCAGGTCGTCGAGGTCGGCGACGCCGGGTTGCGGGCTGAGCCGGGCGTCGGTGGTGCCGTCGCGCAGCACGCCAAGGACGCGGCGCAGCTCGCCGAGCGCCTGCCGGCCGGTCTCGCCGATCAACCGCAGCGGTTCCGCGGTCGACTCGCCGCGGCTGGCGGCCAGCACCGCGCCGCCGTCCGCGAGGCCGATCATCACGGACAGGTTGTGGCCGACGATGTCGTGCATCTCCCGCGCGACCCGGGACCGCTCGGCCGCGGCGGTGAGGCGTTCCCGCTGGTCACGCTCGACCTCCAGGCGGTGGGCGCGGTCCTCGAGCGCGGCCAGGTAGGCGGCCCGGGTGCGGACCGTGAGCGCGAGCGCGACCGCGGCGGTCCCGGTGCCCATCATGAAGAACGCGCTGGTCCACGGGTGTTCGACGGACAGCAGCAGGAACAGTCCGGTCAGCACCAGCGCGGTGGTGCCGGCGCAGGCCCAGGCGAGCGAGCGCAGGTTGCCGTAGCGGGCCAGCGCGTACAGCGCGAGCAGCATCGCCATGCCGGACTGGATCCACGCGCCGGCCAGCCACGACCCGAGCACGACCGCCAGGATCACCGCGAGCACCACGGCCGGTGCGCGGCGGCGCCACCAGAGCGCGACCACCATGACCGCGACCAGCACGGCCGTGACCAGCGGGGGCAGCGTGCCGAACTCCTGGTCGCCGAACGGCCCGCCGTGGCCCGGTTTCTCGCCGCCGAAGACGTCGCGCAGCCCGGACAGGATCACCGGGACGGTCACGAGCAGGTCCAGCACCCATGGCCGCCGCCGTCCGGCGGCGGCCATCCTCTGCTGCGCCCGCAGCAGCCAGGTGTCGCTCATCGCACCCATTCTGACCTATGCGTCCGTCTTCACCAGGCGGTACGCGGCAGCGGCCAGCGTCACGGCCACCCAGCCGGCGAAGATCGCCAGTCCGGTCCACGGCCGGTCCGAGGTCGTCGACATGATCTGGGCGCCCGCGGTCGAGGGCAGGTAGCCGTCGATCGCGTCGTACCAGCCGGACGGCAGCAGCATCGCCAGGCCGGGCAGGATCAGCAGGCCACCGGCGAGGATCGCGATGCCGCCCGCGCTGGAGCGCACCAGGATGCCGAGCGCCACGCCGAGCACGCCGACCAGGCCCAGGTAGAGGCCGGCGCCGAACAGGCTGCGCAGCACGTTGTCGTCGGACAGCACCATCGACACGGACTCGCCGTCCAGAACCGGCGCGCCGACCGCGAACGCTCCGAACGCACCGGCCACGCCGGCGATCAACGCGATCGGGCCATAGACCAGGGCTTTCGCCCAGAGGACCGGAAGACGCGAGGGTACGGCCGTGAGCGTGGCCCGGATCAGGCCGGTGGTGTACTCGCCGGCGCCGACCAGCACGCCGAGCACGCCCAGCGCCAGCGACGCGAACGTGGTGCCGGAGATCGCGATGGACACCGCGTCCGCGCCGTCCGGTCCGAGCGGGCCGGGCGGGCCCACCTCGCCGCCCGCGTCCGGGGACCAGGCGAACGCGGCGATCGCGCCGAGCGCGCCGATCAGCAGCAGCGACACGCCGAGCGTGATCCACGAGGAGCGCAGCGACCAGAACTTGGTCCACTCCCCCGCGACGACGCCGCGGAACGTCAACCGGTGCGATGCGGTCAGGGTGGTCATGCGGGCACGCTCCCGTACTCGACGCTGTCTCGGGTCAGGTCCATGAACGCGTCCTCCAGCGAGGCGGTACGCGTGCTGAGCTGGTACAGCGGGACGCCGTGCGCGCTGGCCAGCAGGCCGATCTCGCGCGCGTCCATGCCGGTCACGTCCAGTTCGCCGTCGGCGGACGAGGCGACGCTCACGCCCGGCCGGGCCAGCAGGCCGCGCAGCCGGTCCGATTCGTCGCTGCCGACCCGTACCCCGGTGCCGGCGCTGTTGATCAGATCTTGGACGGTCGTGTCGGCGAGCAGCCGGCCCTTGCCGACCACGACCAGGTGGTCCGCGATCAGCGCGGTCTCGGCCATCAGGTGCGAGGACAGCAGTACCGTGCGGCCCTCGGCGGCGAGCCCGGCGAGCAGGCCGCGCACCCACAGTACGCCCTCCGGATCGAGGCCGTTGACCGGCTCGTCCAGCATCACCACGGCCGGGTCGCCGAGCAGCGCGGCCGCGATCCCGAGCCGCTGGCCCATGCCGAGCGAGAACGCGCCGGCCCGCTTGCCCGCGACCGCGGTCAGCCCGGCCAGCTCCAGCACCTCGTCGACCCGGGCACGCGGGATGCCGTGCGTGCGGGCCAGGCCGAGCAGGTGACTGCGGGCGCTGCGCCCCGGGTGCACCGACCGCGCCTCCAGCAGCGCGCCGATCTCCCGCAGCGGCGCGGCGTGCTCCCGGTAGCGGCGGCCGTTGACCGTCACCGTGCCCTCGGTCGGCCTGTCCAGCCCGATGATCATGCGCATGGTGGTCGACTTCCCGGCTCCGTTCGGCCCCAGGAACCCGGTCACCTGCCCCGGCTTCGCCGCGAAGCTCAACCGGTCCACGGCCGTCTTCGCGCCGTAGCGTTTCGTGACCCCCACTACCTCGATCACGACGTCTCTCCTCGCGTGGTGTTCCCCATGGATCTCACGCTAGGAGCGGTCCGGGCCCTGATCGTGGTACCGCGGGCGACTCCTCGGGCCGCTGTGGTGGTACCGCGGTACCACTACAGCGGCTCGGTCACGGAGGTCGGCGTGACGCCCTCGCCGGTGATCTCGATCCGCTGCACGTCAGGAGCTCAGGGCGGCGTCGACCGCGGCGGCGGCGTGCAGGCGGGTGGAGGCGAAGACCGGCACGTCGCTGTCGGACTGGTCGACCAGCAGCTCGATCTCGGTGCAGCCGTAGATGACGCCGTCCGCGCCCGCGGACACCAGCCGGCGGATCACCCCGCGGTAGGCCGCGCGGGACTCCGGGCGGACCACGCCGAGGCACAGCTCGCCGTAGATGATGTCGTTGACCAGGCGCTGGTCCTGCGCGTTCGGCACCAGCACGCGCAGGCCGTGCGCGGCCAGCCGGTCGGCCAGGAACGGCTCCGCCATGGTGAACCGGGTGCCGAGCAGCCCGACCGTGGTCACGCCCGCGGCCAGCGCGGCCGTGGCCGTGGCATCCGCGATGTGCAGCAGTGGGATGTCCACCCGGGCCTGGATCTCCGCCGCGACCTTGTGCATGGTGTTCGTGCACAGCACCAGCGTCTCCGCGCCACCGGCCTCCAGCGACCGGGCGGCCAGGACCAGCTCGGCCGCGGCGTCGTCCCACCGGCCGTCCGCCTGCATCCGCTCGATCGTCGCGAAGTCCACCGAGTAGAGCAGGCACCGCGCCGAGTGCAGCCCACCGAGCCGCTCCGCCGTCATCTCGTTGATCAGCCGGTAGTACTCGGCCGTCGACTGCCAGCTCATCCCGCCGATAAGACCGATCAAACGCATACACCGAGGGTACGCGGCCGCAGCGGGCGCTCGGCGGCCCTGGTCCGCCGCTCCGGAGCGGTACGACCGCGAAAACGTGCAGGCAGGAGCGCCGGCGACGACCGGTGCCCGCGGGAGCACTGGGAATCGGCCACGCCGGAAGTGGGAAGAAAGGCTTTGTGGTCCTGTTTTCTCGTGGCCCTGTAGATGACGGTTCTGGTCCAGGCGTCCCGCCCGCACCGGGACGCCTGGACCGTTCGGAGGGCCTGTGGTTACAGGCCGGAGCGGCGGCGGTGGCGGCGGGGGCGCAGCGGGGCTGCGATGCCGCCGGGGCGCTGGCTGCCGGTGCGCTGGGCCGGGATGCGCGGTGTGGC
Organism: Catenuloplanes nepalensis; assembly: GCF_030811575.1. Lineage (GTDB taxonomy): Bacteria > Actinomycetota > Actinomycetes > Mycobacteriales > Micromonosporaceae > Catenuloplanes > Catenuloplanes nepalensis. The sequence goes on from NZ_JAUSRA010000001.1 coordinate 4,029,110, forward strand.
GGCCGGAAGGACCGCGGGCAGGACCAGGTCGGGGTCGGCCGCGAGGATGCGGCGGTGGGCGGCCTGGAGGCCGGCGCCGGGGTCGATGCCGAGTTCGTCCGCGAGCAGGAGGCGTACGTCCTGGTAGACGGCGAGTGCGTCGGCCTGGCGGCCGGCCTGGTAGAGCGCGAGCATGAGCAGCTCGTGCACGCGTTCGCGGAGCGGGTGCTCGTCGGCGAGGGTCATCAGCTCCGGGATCGCCTCGTCGCCGTGGCCGAGTTCGACGTCGGCCGAGAGCAGGTCGATGCGGGCGGCCAGCATCTGCTGTTCGAGGCGGGTGCGCTGGGCGTCGGCGTACGGGCCGCCGGCGCCGGCGAGCGGGCGGCCCCGGTGCAGCGCGACGGCCGCGCGCAGCGACTCGGCGGCCGCGGCCACGTCACCGTGGCGGCGGGCCTCGCGGGCGTCCGCCACGTGGTCGTGGAAAACGGTTACATCGGTGACCGAACGATCGACCGGAAGCGCGTACCCGCCGCCGATGGAGACGATCGTGGCGGCGTCACGCAGCAGCGTGCGCAGCCGCGACAGGTAGGTGCGCACCGTGTTGATCGCGCTGCGTGGCGGCTCGTCCCCCCAGACGGCCGCGACGAGCTCGTCGACGGTGACCATGGAACCCTCGCGCAGCAGCAGGGCGGCCAGCACCGTCCGCTGCTGCGGCGAGCCGAGCGGCAGCTCGGTGGCACCGTCCCAGGCCCTGACCGGCCCGAGCAGCGCGAAACGTATCCCCCCAGATGACATGTCTTCGAATCCCCCCACAACGTTCTTCAAGAGCTGTCGTCCACCGGTAGTCCGGTGGACGATATGAACGGTAGGGGGATGTACAGGTCAACCACTGAGCAAAAACTGAACGCGCCGGTCAGCGGCCTGATCATGGGGTCGTCATGCGATCGTCGATCGGGCGGTGGTGGTTTGAGGGTCATGACCACCCCGGCCGCACCGGTCCGCCCCGCCGACGTCCTGTCGGCAGTCCTCGCCAACGACTCGCACGCCGTGGCGTTGCGGTACGGCGATCGCAGCTGGACCTGGCGCGCGTTCACGGCCCGGGTCCGGGCCGCCGCCGGCATGCTCGACGGGCTGGGCGTGCTGCCCGGCGACCGGGTGGCGCACCTGGCCGGCAACGGCCCGGCCACGCTGGAGATCGCGCTGGCGTGCGCCTGGATCGGCGCGGTCTACGTGCCGATCAACGGCCGGGCCACCGAGGGCCAGGCGGCGTACATCGTGGACGACTCGTCCGCGCCGGTGCTGCTGGCCGGTGACGGGCGGGCGGAGCGGATGTCCCGGGTCCGGGTGCTGATGCCGCACCTGCGCGAGCTGGTCGACATGGAGCGCAGCTACGAGCTGCTGCTCGCGGACGCGCCGACCGTCACCCGCCGGGTCGAGGTCACCGGCGAGGCGCCGTTCTGCCAGCTCTACGCGTCCGGCCGGGACGGTTTCCCGCGCGGCGCGGTGCTCACCCACGCGGCGATGGCCTCGGTCTGTGACGCGCTCGCGGACGCGATCGGGCTGACGCCGTCCGGGGTGAGCCTGGTGGTGACGCCGATGTTCCGGGTGGCGGCGCTGTCGCAGGCGCTGATGGCGGCCCGGCACGGCGCGGAGACCGTGATCATGCCGGAGGTGACCGCGGCCGCGGTGCTGGACGCGATCGAGTCGCGCCGGGTGACGCACACGTTCGTGCCGCCGACGCTGCTGGCCGCGATGGCCGCGGAGCCGGGCGCGGCCGACCGGGATCTGACCAGCGTGGTGAACCTGGCGTACGGTGCCGCGCCGATGCCGCCGTCGATGATCCGCGCGGTCGGGTCCGTGCTGCACGCGAACCTGCTGCAGGTCTACGGCATCACGGAGGCGGCCGGTGCGACGACCGTGCTGGTCGCGGCCGATCACGCGGACGACGTGCGGGTGGCGTCCGCGGGCCGGCCGCTGCCGGGCGTACGGCTGCGGATCAGCGACCCGGACTCCGGTGACGGGATCCCGGACGGCGTGGTCGGCGAGGTGCAGGTGTCGACGGCGCGCGCGATGACGTCGTACTGGCGGCAGCCGGAGGAGACCGCGGCGGTGCGGACGCCGGACGGCTGGCTGCGCACCGGCGACCGCGGCTACCTGGACGCGGACGGATACCTCTACCTGGTCGGCCGGCTCACCGCCCGGTGATCCGGAGCGGTCCTACGAGAGCGGGAGCGGCAGCAGCGCGCGGAGCCGGTCCGCGGCCGGGTGGTAGACGCCGTCGAGCCGGGCCAGCGCCTGCGCGCGGCAGTGCGCGGCCGCGCCCTCGTGTCCGAGGCGGCCGTGGCAGCCGGCCAGCCGGGCCAGCAGCTCCACCGTGATCCACTCGTCGTTGCGCCCGAGCGACAGTGCCTTCTCGTAGGCCGCGACCGCGCCGTCGAGGTCACCGGCGTGCTCGCGCATCCGGCCGATCTGCTGCCAGCCGTTCTGCACCTGCAACCAGTTCTCGATGCTCTCGTGCACCGCGATCCCGCCCGCCCGTTCCGCGACCGCCGCCTCCACGTCGCCGGTGCGGTGCAGCACGCGCAGCGCGGTCAGCCGGTAGGTGAACCCGATCAGGTCACGGGCGTGCCGGAAACGCCCGGGCGGCCCGTACCGGTCGATCTCGGCGAGCAGTACGCGCATCTCGTCCGCGTACCCGGCGGCCCGCTCGATACTGTCGCCGTCCGGCCACGCGTCGCGTTCGGTGAGCGTGGTGCCCATGCCGCCGAGCCCGATCGCGATCCGGATCGGGTCGCCGGCCTCCCGGCCGACGTCCGCGGTCAGCGACCACTCCCGGTGCGCCGCGTCGTGGTCGCCGGCCCGGTGGTAGCAGTTGCCGAGCACGTTGTGCAGGTAGCCGCGCCACCACACGTCACCGCGCCGGCGGGCCGCGGCCAGCGCGATCCGGGCGAACGGGATCGCCTCGTCCCACCGTCCGAGGTGGTCGAGCAGGAAGCCGTTCATGCCCCAGCAGAGCAGCCAGACGTACTCGTCGAGCCGGGCCCGGTCGGCCGCGTCCACTGCGGCGCGCAGGTTCTCCCACTCGGCGTCGAACCACGCGACCGCGTCCGGCACGTCCGCCGGCGTGAACGGTACGACGCCGTCCGCGGGCGTGCCCGGGTCGAGCTGCCGCCGGTACGGGTTGGTCAGCCGCGCACCCGCGATCACCGAGTGCAGGTAGTGGTCGAGGATGCGGGTCAGCGGGTCGTTCCCGGAAGCGGAGGGTGAGAGCTCCGCCGCGTACGCCCGGACCAGGTCGTGTGCGGTGTACCGGCCGGGGCGGGGTTCGCTGAGCAGTTGCGCGTCGGTCAGCTCGACGAGCAGGCCGAGCGTCTCCGAGGAGGTGCGGCCGGCCGCGCTGATCGCGGTCGCGAGCGCCACGTCCGGACCGGGGTGCCGGCCGAGCCGCCGGAACAGTTCGGCCGCGTCCGCGCCGAGCCGCCGATACGACCAGGAGAAGACGGTACGCACGTCCCGGCCGACGTTGACGGCGGAGAACGCGTCCAGCCCGTCCCGGCGGCGAAGCTCGGACGCGACCGTGGCCAGGGTGTACGCCGGGCTGCGCTCGGCCCAGGCCGCGCAGATCGCCAGCGCCAGCGGCAGACCGCCGCACACCCGGATGATCTCCGAGGCCGCCCGCGGCTCCGCGTCCACCCGCGCGGCGCCGAGCCGGGAGCGCAGGTAGCCGAGCGCGTCCGCGTCCCGGAACACGTCCAGCCCGACCGACCGCGCGTCCTCGTCGACGGAGAGCCCGCCGAGGTAGCTGCGGCTGGTGACCAGCACCGCGCAGCCGGCCGTGCCCGGCAGCAGCGGCCGCACCTGGTCGTCGTCGCGCGCGTTGTCCAGCAGCACCAGCACCCGCCGGCCGGACAGCACGCTGCGGTAGAGCGCGGCCAGGCTGTCGAGCGTGGACGGCTGATTGGCGCGTGGCACGCCGAGCGCCTCCAGGAAGCCGTGCAGCGCCTCGGCCGGCGCCAGCGGCACGCCGCTCGGCGCGAACCCGCGCAGGTCCACGTAGAGCTGCCCGTCCGGGAAACGCGACGCGGCCCGGTGCGCCCAGTGCAGCGCGAGGCTGGTCTTGCCGACGCCGCCGAGGCCGCCGACCAGCACCAGCGGGCGGGGCCCGGCGATCGCGTCGAGCCGGGCCAGCTCCGCGGTCCGGCCGGTGAACGTGGCCGGGGGCGCGGGCAGCTGCGCGGGTCTGGTGAACGAGGGAGCGGTCACGTCGCGGTGCGCGTCGCGCAGCAGCGGGCCGGGTTCCACACCCAGATCGCCGACCAGCCGCTCGCGCGCGGCACGGTAGTGGTCGAGCGCGTCGGTGGTGCGCCCGGCTGCGGCCAGCGTGCGCAGCAGCCGGGCCTGTAGGCCCTCGTCGTACGGGTGCCAGCCGGACGCGCGGTCCAGCACCGGGGCGAGCACGGCACCGCGCCCGGCGTCCAGCGCGGCGTCCGCGGCCTCGGCCAGCACGGTCGCGTGCTCGCGGTTGAGTTCGGCGAAGACCGGATGGGCCGGCAGCCCGGTTCCGGCCGGCGCGGTCCACAGCCCGAGCCCGGCCGCGTACGCGTCGACCGCGGCCTCGGCCCGCCCGGCCGCGGCCAGCTCGCGGGCCCGGTTCAGGAACGTGCGGTAGCGGCGCAGGTCGGAGTCGACGTCCAGGCGGTACCCGGCGGCGGTCCGGGCGATCGGGCCGGCCACCCGGCGCAGCCGGCTCACGTACTGCTGCACGGTCGCGGCCGCGGCCTGCGGCGGCTCGCCGGACCAGAGCACGTCGGAGATCACGCTCGTCGCCACCGGCTCACCCGCGGCCGCGAGCAGCACGGCCAGCAGCACCCGCTGCTGCGGCGAGCCCAGGTCCAGGCCGGCGCCGTCGCGCAGCCCGCGGACCGGGCCGAGCACCTCGAACCACACCGGCACGCGGACTCAGCCCTCGGCCGCTTCGTAGGCGTCCAGTCGCGCGCGTAGCTGGTCGGCGTAGGCGTGGTAGACGCCGTCGGCGAGCCGCCGGGCGCGGGCGCGCAGCCGGGACGCGGCCGCCCGATCGCCGAGCCGGGCGTGGCAGGCCGCGAGCGACACCAGCACCTCGGTGCCGCTCCACTGCCAGCGCTGCATCAGGGCCAGGCCCCGCTCGTACGCCTCGATCGCGTCCGCGTCCTGGCCGACGTGCTGGTAGACGCGGCCGAGCAGCTCCCAGCCCCAGCCCTCGCGCGCCCAGTTGCCGACGCCGCGGTGCATCTCGATGCCGCGGCGCAGCTCGGCCGCGGCCGCCTCCACGTCGCCGGTGCGGTGCAGGATCCGCAGCGCGAAGAACTCGGCGCAGATGCCGAGCAGTTCACGGGCGCGCATCGTGTACGAGTCGGTCGCGCCGGGCGGCGCCTCCCGGTCCAGGTGCCCGCACAGCGCCACCGCCTCGTCCGCGAACGCGGCGGCCCGCTCGATCTCCTCGCCGGTCGGCCAGCGCCCGTTGTCGGTCAGCGTGCTCGCCATGCCGGCCAGGCCGATCCCGGTCCGGACCGGGTCGTCCGCCTCCCGGCCGGCCTTCACCGCGAGCGACCACTGCCGGTACGCCTCCGCGTAGTCGCCGAACCGGTGGTGGCAGATGCCGAGCGCGTTGTGCAGGTAGCCGCGCCACCACAGCGAGTTCTGCCGCTCGGCCGCGGCCAGCGCGCGCCGGGCCGCCGGGATCACCTCGTCCCACCGGCCGAGCTGATCCATCAGGTAGCCGTTCAGACCCCAGGCGAAGTACCACAGGTACGGGTCGAGGCCGTGCTGCTCGGCCGCGTCCATCGCGGCCGAGATGTTCTCCCGCTCCTCATCGAACCAGGCGAGCGCCTCGTCGGTGTCGCGCGGCCGGAACGGGCGCACGCCCTCGGCGGTCCCGCCGGTGTCGATCGGCGTGCGCAGCGGGTTGACCAGCTGCGCGCCGGCCAGCAGCGAGTGCAGGTAGTGGTCGAGCGTGCGGCGCAGCGTCTCCTGCCGTTCGGCCGGCTCGCCCAGCTCGGCCGCGTACGCCCGGACCAGGTCGTGCGCGCCGTACCGGCCGGGCCGCAGCTCGGAGATCAGGTGCGCGTCGGCCAGCTCGGCCAGCAGTGTCAGCGTCTCCGGCGTGCCCCGGCCGGCGATGCTGGCCACGGTGCCGAGCGCGACGTCGCCGCCCGGGTGCAGGCCGAGCCGGCGGAACAGCTCCGCGGCACCGGCCGTGAGCCGGCGGTAGGACCAGGAGAAGACCGCGCGCACGTCCCGGCCGGTGGCGACGCCGGCGAACGCGTCCAGCCCGGCCCGCCGCCGGATCTCGGCCGCGACCGTGCCGAGCGTGAACGCCGGGCTGCGCTCGGTCCACGCGGCGCAGATCGCCAGCGCGAGCGGCAGCCCGCCGCACACCTCGATGATCTCGGCGGCCGCCTCCGGCTCCGCGTCCACCCGCTCCTTGCCGAGCCGGGACCGCAGGTAGCGGTAGGCGTCCGCGTCGCTGAACACGTCCAGGCCGACCGAGCGCGCGCCCTCGTCGACCGCGAGCCCGCCGAGGTAGCTGCGGCTGGTCACCACGACCGCGCAGCCGGCCGTGCCGGGCAGCAGCGGCCGGACCTGCTCGTCGTCGCGTGCGTTGTCCAGCACCACCAGGATCTTCCGGCCGGCCAGCACGCTGCGGTAGAGCGCGGACAGGCCGTCGAGCGTGGCCGGCTGGTTGGACCGGGGCACGCCGAGCGCCTCCAGGAAGCCGTGCAGCGCCTCGACCGGGGACAGCGGCGGGTTGCGCGGCGCGAAACCGCGCAGGTCCACGTAGAGCTGGCCGTCCGGGTAGTCGGACATCACCCGGTGCGCCCAGCGCAGCGCGAGCGCGGTCTTGCCGACGCCGCCCAGTCCGCCCACCACGACCAGCGGCATCGCGCCCTCGGCGAGCGAGTCGAGGCGGTCCAGCTCGACGTCGCGGCCGGAGAACGAGCCGAGGTCCGCGGGCAGTTGCGCCGGCCGTACCGCCTCGGGCTTCTTCTCGGCCACGGGCCCGGGGGCCGGAGCCTCCTCGGCCAGCAGCGACCGGTGCGCGGACTGCAGCAGCGGGCCGGGCTCGATGCCCAGCTCGCCGACCAGCCGGTCGCGGACCTCGCGGTAGCGGCGCAGCCCGTCCGCGCGGCGGCCGGCCGCGGCCAGCGCGCGCAGCAGCTGGGCGTGCACGCCCTCGTCGAACGGGTGCCAGACCGCGGCCCGGTCCAGCGCCGGCACCAGGGCGGCGCCGTAACCGCAGGACAGCGCGTCGTCGGCCGCCTCGACCAGCGTGGTGACGTGCTCGCGGTCGAGCCCGGTGAAGACCGGGTGGCCGCGCGCCTCCGGCGGCAGGTTCGCCGCGGACGGGCCGGTCCAGAGCGCGAACGCCTCCCGGAACATCGCGCCGGCCGCGGCCTTGTCCGCGCCGTAGAGCGCGCGGGCGTCCCGGATCAGCGCGCGCCAGCGCAGCAGGTCGACCTGGTCGTCGTCGGCGGCCAGCTGGTAGCCGCCGGGGGTGCGCCGCAGCAGCCCGCCGCTGTCCCGGGCCGGCCGGGCCGGCTCGATGATCTTGCGGAGGCGGCTGACGTACTGCTGGACCGTGGCGGCCGCGGCCGTGGGTGGCGCGTCACCCCAGAGCACGTCCAGGATCGTGGTCATGCCGACCGGCTCGCCGGCCGCGGCCAGCAGCACCGCGAGCAGCGTGCGCTGCTGTGGCGGGCCGAGCTCCAGCTCCACGTCGTCCCGGCGGCCCCGCACCGGGCCGAGCACCTGCAACCACATCCGCGTATCCGTCTCAGGCACCGGGCGCCGGGGCCGTGGCAAGGAGCGCGTCGGCGGCGGCGGTGCGCAGCCACGCCACCGCGTCGCCGTCGCTCCAGTGCAGGTCGTCGACGAGCGTGAACAGCGAGGAGTACCCGAAGTAGAACCAGAGCAGCGCGTCCGCGTGCGGCACGTCCATGCCGGGGCGCAGCGCGCCGAGCCGGGACAGGCGCTTCGCGGCCAGCAGCAGACCGGAGCGGTATCGTTCGGTCGCCTCGGCCAGCGACGCGGCCGCGTCCGGCTCGTGCGGAGCGGTGGCCATGATGACGCGCAGCACGTCGCCCCACTCGCGGCGCATGTCGAGCGTGGTGTCCGCGACCAGGTCGAGGATCAGGCCGGCGTCGTCGGCCCGGTCGATCAGCTCCAGGTTCGCGGTGACCGCGGGCGCGGCCGCGCAGAAGCGCATCAGCGAGCGCAGCAGCCCGGCCTTGCCACCGGCCACGGCGTAGACGGTCGCGGGCGAGACGCGGGCGGCGCGGGCCACCTCCTCGACCTTGACCGCGAAGTAGCCCCGCTCGCGGAACAGGCGCCGGGCGGCCTCGAGGATCGAGCGGTGGGTGGCGGCCGTATACCCAGCGCGACGGCTGCGCCGCGCTGGTCCCGCCTGGGTGGTGCTCATAACGGGCGAGTCTAGGTCGGTTCACTGGAGACCGGCTCCAGCGAAGGTCTGGTATATCGATTTCTGTCGCCTATCCGGCTTGCGCTCGCGACGAGCGGTACCGATACGCACGGTGACCGGTCGTCCGGTGCTGATCTTCCCGCCTGCGCAAACACCGTCGCGACGTCATCAGTCCGTCAACTCCGATGCGATCTTCTCAGCTGGAAGCGAAAGATTCATGAGGGAGCTCCTGTGACCACCGCAACGCGCACCGTCGATGACCTGACCGGGCCCCGGCCGCTGCCGATCGTCGGGAACCTGGTGCAGATGCGCACCGACCGTGACGGGCATCGCGCGTACGACCGGTGGGCGCGCGAATACGGCCCCACGTACCTGCTGCGATTCGGGAAGCTGCCGATCGTGGTCACCGGCGACGGGCCGATCGTCGAGGCGGTGCTGCGCGACCGGCCGGACGGCTTCACCCGTACCCGCGTGGGCCCGGTTCTCGAAGGTCTGGGTGTGCACGGCGTGTTCAGCGCCGAGGGCGCGCGATGGCGGCGGCTGCGGAAGATGGCCGCGCAGAGCCTGAACGCGGCCTACCTGCGGGAGTACTTCACCACGATCACCCGATCCAGCGGCCGGCTGCGGGCCCGGTGGGCGCACGCGGCCGGCGAGAACCGGCCGGTCGACGTGCTCGACGACATGATGCGCTTCACGCTCGAGGTGACCACCGCGCTGGCGATCGGCCACGACCTCGACGCGTTCGCCGGCGACACCGGCCTGCACCGCCGCCTGGCCGAACTGTTCCCGGAGATCGGCCGCCGCCTCTACGCCCCCGTTCCGCTGCACAACTGGATCACGCTCCCCCGCGACCGCCGCCGCGCGCGGGTGATGCGCGAGGTCGACGCGCTGGTCCGGTCGTCCTACCGGCAGGCGAAGGACCGGATGGCCACCGGCGCGAAACCACGCACGTTCCTGGAGGCGCTGGTCGCGCCGCTCGCCGGGGAGGCCGAGTTCAGCCACGGCGAACTGTTCGGCAACGTGCTCACCATGCTGCTCGCCGGCCAGGACACCACCTCCTCGGCCGCCGCGTGGACGCTGCACCATCTCGCCCGACACCCCGAGGCCCAGCAGCGGGTACGCGAGGAGGCCACGGCCGCGTTCGGGCCGGACGGCACGCCCGCCGACCCGGGTGCGCTGCGCGCGCTGCCGTTCACCGACGCGGTCATCCAGGAGACGATGCGGCTGCGGCCGGTCGCGCCGGTGATGGGCTTCCGGCCGACGCGCGACACCGTGCTCCCCGGCAGCGGCTACGACCTGCGGCTGCCCGCCGGCCAGTCGATCCTGCTGCTGCTCTCGCACGGCGCCCGCGCGGTCGACGCGCCGGACGAGTTCCGCCCGGACCGCTGGCTCGGCGACAACCCGCCCGCGCCCGCGCCGCTGCACCCGTTCGGCGCCGGGCCGCGCTTCTGCCCCGGCCGCAACCTGGCACTGCTGGAGACGGCGCTGGTCGCCGGCCTGCTCTGCCGGGACTTCCAACTCACCCCGGACGGCGGCCCGGTCGGCGAGAGACTCGCGTTCACCGCGTTCCCGACCGACCTGCGGCTCCGCCTCACCCCGCTGCGCTGATCACTGACCTTTCGGCGTCCGGGTGAACCCGCCGGCGATCCGTGATCCAGAAGGCCGCCGGTGGTGACCCTGACGCCGGAGATCAGTGGACGAGGCTCTGGGTGCCGAGGACGATGGCGAGCGCGAGCCGCTCCGCGTCCTCGGTGCCCGGCTCGGCCGTGTAGACCATGATCCGCAGGTCGTCCTGCGCCACCACCAGCGTGTCGCAGTCCAGCGTGATCCGGCCGGCCGCGGGATGGTCGATGGTCTTCCGCCGGGACGGCGCCTGCGCGGGCGCGTCCGCCTCCCACAGCTCCGCGAACCCGGGGCAGCCACGCAGTCGCTCCACCAGCCGGGCCAGCGCGCGATCCGCCGGATACCGCGACACGGTCGACCGCAGGTCCGCGACCAGCCCCGCCTCCAGGCCGGCCCGCTCCCGCGGGGTGTGCACCACCCGGGTGTTACGGCCGGTCAGGTTGCGCCAGATCGCGTTGCGCTCCAGGCCGTGCCACGCCGTCGTATCGCCCATCAGCGCGTCGTAGGGCGCGTTCGCCAGCACCAGCGTCCAACTCGCGTCGTAGACCACGACCGGCGTGTGCGAGAACCGGTCCAGCAGCCGCTGCACGCTCGGCGGCACCCGGGACGGCACCACGTCCGGCCCCGGCGCCGCGTGCCCGGCCAGCCGGTAGAGCATGTCCCGCTCGGCGTCGTCGATCCGCAGCGCGCGGGCCAGCGCCTCCACCACCTGCGCGGACGGCGCGGTCGCCCGGCCCTGCTCCAGCCGGGTCAGGTAGTCCGCGGAGATCCCGGCCAGCGCGGCCAGCTCCTCCCGGCGCAGCCCGGCCGCCCGCCGCCGGCGCCCGACCGGCACGCCGGCCGCCTCCGGTGCGACCCGGTCCCGCCAGCGCCGCAGCGTCGACCCGAACTCCCACGACTCCATGCGCTCCAGTCTGCGCGCGGGCCGCCCGGTTGTCCTGGCCCCCCGAGTCCTACGACAACGGGACGGCTGCCTGCCGGCGCGCCGCGGACCGATGCTCGGGACATGACCTCCGTACTGATCACCGGCCCGTCCCGCAACCTCGGCCGGGCCACCACGCTCGCGCTCGCCGACCGCGGCGCCGACCTGCTGCTGGTCGGCCGCAACCTGTCCCCGGTCGCGGCCGAGGCCCGCGAACGGGGCGCCCGGGTGCACGAGATCACCGCCGACCTGTCCCGGCTCGCCGACGTGCGCGCCGCGGCCACCGCCGCCAAAGACCTGATGGACACCGGCACGGTACGGCCGCTGCGCGCGCTGATCGCGAACGCCGGCCTGATGTCGGGCGACAGCCGGCGCGTCACCGCGGACGGCTACGAGACCACGTTCGCGGTCAACCACCTGGCGCACGCCCAGCTCATCGCCGGCCTGCACGGCACGCTGACCGCGCCGGCCCGGATCGTGCTGCTCAGCTCGAACACGTACTACCAGAACGTCTGGCGCCGCCTCCTCCGCGTGCCGGAGGCCCGCTGGCGCGACCCGGCCGACCTCGCCCGGCCCAGCGACGACCCGCCCGGCGTCGCCTACTCCAACGCCAAGCTCGCCATCCTCTACTACGCCCACGAGCTGCAGCGGCACGTCGCCCCCGGCATCGGCGTGACCGTCTTCGAGCCCGGCTGGATGCCCGGCACCGCACTCGGCCGCGACGCGCCGCCGGCCGCCCGGGCCGTCGGCCGCGCGTTGGGCCGTCTCCCCGGCATCTCCACCCCGGAACGCTCCGGCCCGGCGCTGGCCTCGGTCGCGCTCGACGACCGCTGGTCCCACCTGCGAGACGGAGCCTTCGTCCTCCGCGACCACCTCATCCAGCCCCGCCCGTTCGCCCACGACCGCGCCCGCGAGCGCCGCCTGTGGGAGGCCACGGCGGAGCTGCTGGGGCTGGACCGTGCGGATCAGCACGGTGGGTCGTAGGGCAGATCCGGTACGTAGGTGGCCCACTGCTCGCGGGTGATGACGTCGCCGGCCGTGGCACACACGTCCCGGACCACCTCCGCGGGGTCCGTGCGCCACAGGTCGACGCCGTCCTGCCCGCGGACGGCCAGCAGCTTCCCGTCCGGGCTGAACGCGATCGCCTGCACGGATGTACCGGTCTTCAGGTTCGCCCGCAGGCGTGGGGTCGACGGATCACTGATGTCGTACAGATCGACGGTGTCTCCGAGCGTCTCCACATCCGGGCCTTTCAGGGCCAGCAGCCTGCCGTCCGGGCTCGTCGCCAAGCCGTTGTTATCGAGACGGCTCCGGCTCGGCACGTCGATCCGGTCGCCGAGCGTGCCGTCGCTGAGCACCGAGAACATCCGGACGAACTGACCGCCGTCGCCGACGACGAGCGTCCGGCCGTCAGGGGTGAGTGTGCCGCTCGTCAACAGACTGTCCGCGGTCGTCGGATACGACCCGAGCATTCGCGGTCGAGCCGGATCGGCGATGTCGAACAGGTAGATCTCGTTGTCGCCGAAGCCGTACAGGTACGGTCCGGCGGGAGAGAAGGCCACCGAGAAGATCATGTGCGGCAGGCCGGCCAGCAGCCTGGGTGCGGACGGCCTGCTGACGTCGAAGAGCCGCAGCGTCGAAGGCCCTTCGTCGCGGTGCCCGGTGTCCGCGACGGTCAGCAGCCGCCCGTCCAGGCTGAACTGCACGCCCTGCGCGCCCGACTCGAAGTCTCGGAGGGTGGCGAGCGGTTGCACCTCCTCATCGCTCGTGTCAGGAGTCAGCTCACCCGTCGCCACGAGGTCGACGATCGCCTCCTCCCCGTCGGTGCGCGACACTGCCAGGACTGCGCCGTCAGGGCTGAAACTGCTGCTTCCGTCGGTCCCCTCACCCTCGAACAGGTTGCTGCCGCTGGTCGGGAAGGCAGCCACCGGCCGGGTCTCCGGCAGCCGGGTGATGTCCCAGACCCGGGTCCCGAAGTCCGCGCTCGTGTCGGCCACCAGCTTCGGCCCGCGTGGGCTGAATGACACGTGGTTGAGGAGGCTCGCCGACAACAGCGGCAGCGACCCGGCGGCACCCGAATGCCACGCGTTGGTCACGTCCCACAGCACCACGCCCCGGTCGCTCGGCGTGGCGACCGTCGGCGGGCGCCCTGCCTCGGGCTCGAGGGCCACCGGGTTGCCGAGGTCGAAGATGTCGGCACTGTGGTTCTTGCTCGCCAGGTGCAGCTTGTCGCCGAGAAGCCGCCAGACGCAGAACTGGTAGTCGGCCGAGCCGACCACGTAGGGATCGTCGTCACCGGCGGACCGGCTCAGCGCCACCGCTTTGATCATCGACACACGGCCGTCCGTGCCGGGTCTGCTGTGCAGCTCCGAGTCGTCGCTGCGCACCCGCGGACGGCCGGGATCGGAGATGTCCCAGACCTGTGGGTACATCTGGGTGCCGGACGAGTCGGCCACGGTCACCAGGAAAGGGGTGTCCGGACCGAACCCGACCCGGTGCATGAAAGTGCTGGACGTGGAGTCGTACCGGCGCGAGACCGGGACCTCGCTGCGCCGCACCGGCGCGCTCGGGTCGCGCAGATCCCAGAGCCGCGCCCTCCCGTCCTCGCCGGAGCTGGCCAGCAGGCTTCCGGACGGCGCGAACGCCAGCGAGTCGACCATGCCGGTGTGCGCGCCGACCGCCGAGAGCTCCCGCGGCGTGCCCGGTGTGCCGACGTCCCAGAACCGGATACGCCCTTCACCGCCCGCCACGGCCAGCAGCCGGCCGTCGGAACTGATCGCCACGGCCGTGATGCTCTTCTCGCCGGAGTCCAGCAGCTGCTGGCCCGGCTCTGCCGGATCGGTGAGGTCCCACAGCGCCAGCGTCGGCCGTGCGCGGGCGATCGTGCTGCGGGTGGTGTTGGCGACGCCACCGTGCCTCTCGACGACCCCGGCCGCCAGCAACCGTCCGTCGGCGCGGAGAGCGACCGGGCCGGGCACCAGTCCGTCACCGAGCCGCGCGACCGGCTCGGAGCCGCGGGCGTCGCGCAGCACGACGCCGTCGTCGGTGGAGATCGCCAGTAGCGAACCGTCATCGGATCGCGCGAGGTCGTACGCGCGGCTGCCCGCGTTGAGCAGACCCCGGGTGGCCATGCTCGCCAGCACCGGCCCGGTGCCGGTGTCCTCGTCGAGCCGGTAGGAGAGCACGCTCAGCTGCTTGGCCAGGGCCGGCTGGGTGTCGCGCAGCTGGTCGGCCTCGGCAGCGAGCAGACCGGCCAGTGCCGTGTCGCGCTGGGCGGCCGCTTCCCGCTGGAAGACCACCGCCGTGATCGCCGCGCCCGTGGCCAGTACCAGCAGCGCCGCGAGCACCGCTGTCACCGCCCGGCGCCGCCGCTCCGCGCGCCGCCGGCCCTGCCGTGACGCGTGCAGGAAGGCGGCCTCCTCCGCGTCGAGGTCCGCGGCGCTCTCCGCGGCTGTGGCCAGTCGCGTGCCCCGGTAGAGCAGTGCCGGGTCACGGTTCGACTCCTGCCACGCGCGGGCGTCGACGGCCAGCCGTTGCGCGGCCCGCAGCTGCTCGCGGTCCTCGTCGATCCAGTCACGTAACCGCGGCCAGGAACGCAGCAGCGCCTCGTGGCCGAGCCGGACCACGGTGGCGTCCCGGGTGAGCAACCGGTCGGCGGTGAAGCGCTCCAGCGCACGCCGTGCGGCGTCGTCGGGCAGGCCGCGTTGCAGGTCGGCGGGTGGCAGCGGCCGCGCGGTCTCCGGCCCGTCGTCGCCGACGCGGACCAGGCGTGGCAGCATCCGGCGCAGTGCCGTGGCCTCCGGTTCGCCGAGGCTCGCGTACGCCCGCTCGGCGCTGGTCCCGATCGCCGTGGCGATGCCGCCGGCCCGCTGGTAACCGCCGAGCGTGAGCCGGTGGCCCTCCCGGTAGCGCCAGGTGGCCCAGAGTACGTGCGACAGCAGTGGCAGCCGCGCCATGTCGTCGCCGAGATCGCGCAGGATCAGATCGGTGAGGCCGTCGTCCAGCCGGAGCCCGGCCCCGGCCGCGGGCAGCTCGATGGCGGCGCGTGTCTCGCCCGCGGTCATCGCCGTGATCAGCACCTGGTGGCCGCGCAGCGCCTCGGCGAGTTCCGCCCGCTCCGCCGCCGCGCCGTAGAAGTCGGCCCGCAGCGCCAGCACCACCAGATGCCGTCCGGCGAGCGCGCGCACGGCCGCGAGGAACGCGCCGCGCTCCGCCGCCGACTCGCAGAGCGTGAAGAGCTGTTCCAGCTGGTCGACGATCAGCACCATCCGCTGTGCGCCCGCCCGGGCCGCACACGCCAGCCCGGCCAGGCGAACCAGCTCCTCGGGCTCCGGCAACGCCGCTTGCACGTCGCGGTCCTCGAGGCGCATTCCGTGCCGGACCACGGCCGCGTTGCCGAGATGCGTGACGAGCCGTGACAGCGGACGCTCGCCGGGGGTGATCGACAGGACCGGCCACTCCGCCGACCCGTCCATGGAGCCGGCCGGGTCGGTGCGGGTGGCGGCGCTTCCGCCGCTGGCGAGGGCCGGGACGAGCCCGGCGTTGAGCAGTGAGGTCTTGCCCGCGCCGGATGGTGCCACCAGTACGACCGGCTGGCTCGCCGCGAGCGCGTCACGGGCGCCGTGCAGCAACGCGGTCAGCGCCGCGTCGCGGCCGAAATAGCGGCCGGCGTCCTCGGGGCCGAACGCGGCCAGTCCCGGGTAGGGGCACTCCCCGTCGCCGGGGTCGTCCGGCACCTCCGTCACGGCCGCGGTATGCGCCCGGTTGACCGCGAGGCGCAGGGAGCCGGAGGCGTCCCCGGCCTGCCGTCGCGGAATCGGCTCACCGGCGTCCCGAGCCGCGGCGGCGACTCGCCGGTACACCAGATCAAGCGTGAGATGTGGCCCGGCCCGGCCGTCGCCGTTCTCCAGCAGATCGACGAACCGGCCGGTGAACGCGGTGAGTCCCCGGTCCTCCGGCAGGTCGCCGGACTCCGCGTCCTTGGGCGGCTGAGCTGCCGACCACCGGCCGGGGCGTGCCGGGGATCGCGTGGCCAGCGCCAACTGCTCGGCGGAGGCGAGAAGGTAGGTGCCGGAGGCGGCGGACAGGGCGAATCCCGGCTCGGCCGGGCGGAGCGTCGCGGGCATGGCGGCCCGGCCGGAGAAACAACAGTCGAGGATCACGATCCGGCTCGTCGCCCGGCTGCTGGCCAGCGCCTGGCCGACGGTGCGGAACGGCAGCGCCTGGTAACTCGCCCGGCCCGGGGTGAGCTCGTCGGTCGCGCACGCGGCGAGGTAGAGCTCCCGGTCAGCGTCGATCAACCCATGGCCCACGTAGTAGACGATCAGCACGGTGGCTGCCGCGGTCGCGGCCGCGGCCACTTCCTCGGCCATCGACTGCGCGTCGGGCGGATCGATGACCAGGCGCACCTGCTGGGGGTCGACCCCGCCCGCGCCGATGAACGCCTCCGCGACGGCCGCCGCGCTGCGGGACGCGGCCGGCACGGACGTCAGCAGCCTGCCCCGGTGGGTGGCGGTGCCGATCACCAGAATGCGCACGCCTCGTCCGAGCAGGTCAGTCATAGTCCGGCGGATCCTGCTCGGACTTCTCCCGCGTCGGCTCCCCCAACGTCTCGACCAGCTCCACCACGCCCCCTTCGCCTGACTCGGACTTTACCGTCGTCAATCCATTCGCGACGCCCCGCGTGCGGTCCATTACCGACAGCCGCCAGCCCGGTGGCGGGCCGCCGGCATCGCCGGGGGCGCGAGCCTCGCACGCGGCGGCCTGCACAGACAGAGATGAGTTGCCGCCCCGAGCCGCTTGCAGGCGCTGCGCGACCGGCTGGCGATGGCGGAGGGCTTCGCCGGTCGGATCCGAGAGCAGGTCGACCGGTTCGTGGGTCAGCTAGGCACGCTGGATGGTGACGTCGCCGAAGCTGGTGCGGCCGCGCACCTCGACGGTCTCGGCCGCGTCGCCGGGACCGCTCGTGCCGTCCAGGAGGTTGCGCACCTTGCCGAACCTGGTGTCGACGTCGAGCCATGCGGCCGTGCCCGCGGCGATGCCGACCTCGAGGTCGCCCATCGCGGTCTCCAGCGTGATCGCGCCGCGCACCGCCTCGCCGATCTCGATGCGGCCGTTGGAGGTCTTCGCGTCGACGTCGGCGCCGGCCCGGGCGACCCGGATGTCGCCGTTGGCCGAGCGCGCCCGGACGTCGCCGGTGGCCGCGTCGATCGTGGTCTCGCCGTTGGAGTTCTTGATCGCCACGGTGCCGTCGACCGTGCCGAGGTGGACGCGCCCGGACCCGGTGCTGATCTCCGCGCCGCCGGTGACCGCGTCCGCGGTGACGTGCCCGGCCGCGGTCTCCAGGCGCAGCGGCCCGGTCTGCTCCAGCCGGAGGTTGCCGGCCGCCGTCCTCAGCGCGCACCGGCCGAGCCGCCCGGTGCCGCCGATGTCGCCCAGCTGCAGGTCGGCGGTGACGCTGGAGCCGCTGGGCAGGGCCACGGACACGTCGACCGAGCGGCTCTCCCTGGAGATGTCGAACGGGCGGATCCTCGGCCCGGTCACGCGCAGCACGCCGCCGCTGAAGTCGGCCTGGACCTGTGCGGCGGTGCGCACGTCGGACTCGTCGTGGTCGTCGGCCGGGCGGACCTCCACGACGGTGTCGGTGCGGTCCGTGGCGATGAAGCGCACGTCGCCGGCGCCGAGCTCGACCGTGACGGAGATCGATTCAGGGGTCTCGAAAACAGGCATGGTGGTCCCCACTTCTCGGGTAGGTGGAATGGCGGTCGAGCGAGTGCTTCAGCGGACCCAGCCGGTGAAGTGCTGCGATGCGCGCTGGCCGCCGCCGTGGGTCTCGGTGCGCGCGGGGCGCCGCAGTCCGGCCGCGGCGGCCCGGACCAGCCAGGCGTTGACCGAACGCCCCTCCTTCGCCGCGGCCTCCTCGACCGCGGCCTTCAACTGCTCCGGCAGCCGTACGTTGATCCGCGCGACCGGCCCGTCCTCCGCGATCAGTGGCTCCGGGTCCGCCACGGGGGCGGCGGTCGCGGCCGGGCGCGGCTCGGCGGCCGGCACGGTGACGACGAACTGCGGGTCGCGGCCGCGCAGGCGCAGTTCCACCGAGCCCGGCGCCAGGTCGCGGGTGATCTCGTCGGCCGCGGCGGACAGCGCCTCCAGAAGCGTCATCCGGATCGCCGACTCCAGCGATCCGCTCAGGCGCTCGACCAGCGCACGCGCGTCCTCGCCACCCGCTTCGGCCAGCGTGGCGAATTCACGTCCGAGGTTGCCGACATACGTGGTCAAGTCCATGGCACCATGGTGACACAGCCCCGGTGCCACGCGCAAGCCGTTATGGCATCACTTTGGCACCACGTCGATGCCATCAAGGGTGAACGTGCCGTCGAGCACCGTCACCGTCACGTGGTGCTGGCGTTTCCGCAGGTCACGCAGCCAGTACGACGCCTGCCGGGTGCCGGTCGGGCCGACCTGCACGGTGCGCGGCGGCTCGCCGTCGACGCGCACCTCCAGCGTCGCCGCGCCGGTCGCGCCGAACAGGTGGAACCCGGTGCCGGTGAAGTCCAGCGCCACCGACCGACCCGGGCCGAGCACGTGCTGCGTGCGGTTGAAGTGCGCGAACCCGGCCTGGACGAACGTGAACCCGGCCGGATAGGAGACGCGCGGATCGGCGTCGTCGATCTTCTCCGACGCCCACGGCGTACCCCCGATGGGGTTGATCTCAAGGTTGTCGAACCGGGTGTTGTAGTAGCCGCTGACCAGCGCGATCCGGCCGGTCAGCACCGGACCGGCCGACGTGTCCGCGTACGAGCCGAGCCGGGCGCCGTCGAGCGCCACGGTGATCTCGGTGCCGCGCGCGGTGACGGACAGCCGGTGCCAGGCCGCGGCGTCCCACCCGGCGACCGTGCCGGACGCGACCACGGCATCGAGCCTGCGCAGCTCCCAGCGGCCGTCCTCGTGCAGCCGCGCGGCGTAGGTGGCCTGGTCACCGCCGCGCGCGTAGACCTGCCGGACGCCGAGACCGGCGAAGTTCGGCAGTGACGGGTCGCGGTCGACCGGGTCGAGGCGCACGTCGACGGCCGCGGTGTAGTCGGCCCACCGGTGGTCGCCGAGCACGGTCGACGGCGAGGCCGTGGACGGCACGTTCTGCCGGCCGTCGCCCCAGACGTTCCACACGTACCCCCGGTTGTGGGCGTGGATCTGCTGCTGGAGCACCCGGCCGGTCACCTCGAACGCGCCGTCCTGGTCCGCCGTCAACCGGGCGTTGCCCGCCCGGTCGAAGCCGTCCCGGTACGGCAGCGGCATGATCTCGTCCCGGGCCCGCGGCGCGAAGTCGCCCGGCCGGTACTCCGCGGTGGCGCCGTGCACGCCGCGCGGCAGCGTGGACAGCGTCAGGATCGAGTACGCCGGGACCCGCACCCGGTAGACGTCATGATCGCCGGACCGCACCGGTGCGTAGTGCCCGATGCGCTGGAAGTAGTTCGCGTCGTAGGACTGCCCGGCGTCCGGGCCGCGCGTCAGCCAGGCGTGCAGCGGCCGGCCCCGCTCCCCCAGGTCCGCGGCCCGCACCTCGAAGTAGCGGTCGGTGCCGGTGTTGTTCGCGTGCACCTGCGTCCACTGGGAGTCGTCGCGCGCCGTGAGCACCGTGCGGGTCGAGCTGTCCACCGTGGTGCCGCCGTCGCCCTTGGTGCCGTCGCCCCCGGTCGCGCCCTCCACGTACTCCCAGCCGTCGCCGATGAACTGGTGGAAGTGACGCACGGTGACCAGGCCGACGTCGCCCTCCCAGTAGCCCGACCACGGGTCGGACGCGCGGATCAGGTGCTTCGGCGAATACTGCGTCCCCTCGTACATCGCGCTGACCGCGGGCTGGAACAGGAACGTCGTCATGTGCGCCGGGTCCGCCCCGGCACCGCTCCACCGGTACGCGTTGATGAATCGGTCCGCGATGTCCGCCGCGCCGACCGTGCCGCCGACGCCACCCCGGGCCGGGTCCGCGGCCAGCCGGTACTGCGGGTCGATCATCGGGGCGACGCCCTCGGAGTACAGGATCGGCATCCCGAACTCCTTGTTCAGCCGGGTGACGTTCGGCCCGCCGACGATGTCGTAGTGGAAGCCGAGCGCGTCGACGTGCGCCAGCGCCTCCGGATCGGCGAGAATCCGGCCGGCCACCGCGTCACCGTCCCGGTAGGAGTCCAGCGCGACAATCCTGATCCTCCGGTAGTCGTAGCGGGCGTCCGGCGCCGCGGCGTCGCGTTCCAGCCACTTCGCGAACTGGACCGTCCAGTCCAGCTCGGACTCCTGGTAGGCGGCGTGCCGGACCTCGTTCTGCGCCGGGCTCATCCAGTCGAACTCGACGCCGAACGTGTCGTACGCGGCGTCGATCGTCTCCTTGTACCACCGGTACCGCTTCACCCAGTCGTTGCCGGTCCACGACGGCTCACCCCAGCGCAGCGCCTCCACCTCGACGTCCGGGTTGATCCGCAACGCGTCGGCGATCATGTGGAAGCCTGCGCCGCGCAACACGTTCGCCGGCTCGTCCTCGGTGCGCTTGGTGGCCGGCTCGGCACCGGACGAGCTGTTGCTGTCCGAACCCAGCTCGACCTTGATGTGCTTCAGGCCCGCGCCGCGGACCGGGTCGAAGAGCAACCGCATGATCCGCCAGTACGCCTCCGGATGCCGCTCCCTGTAGTCCAGCAGCAGCTTGGACGTGTTGTTGCAGGAGACCGAACCGAAACCACCGAACGTGTTGTACGCGATGCCGTCCGGCCCGCGCTCGACGTCGTCACCGTCCGCGACGATCTCCCGCCACTCGATCGCGGGGTCGTCGTGGCGCAGCTCGCCCGCTTTCCTACCCGCGCTCGCCGGCGTCATGACCGCCAGCGGGAGCAACGCGAGCACCGCCGTGAGCAGGACCGGCAGTCGTCGACGAACGGTCATGGCGGCCCCCTGCTCAACCGGATTCAGCAACGTCTATGTTCAGCCGTCGTCGATTACCTGTCAACGTCGTCAGGTCAGCGGGACCACATGGTGTTCCGGGTCCGTCCCAGGTGGAGGTCGAGCGCCTCGAGGATGGAGGTGAGGCCGCTCGCGGCCTGCGCGGTGCGCAGTTCCGGCGGCAGGTGACGCTGGTGGACGATGAGGTCCGAGCCGTCGCCGTCCGGCCGGATCGTGACGGTCGACCGCAGCCCGGTGACCGGCTCGTCGAAGACGAGCTCACGTGGCGCAACCACGCTCACGTAGACGAACCGGAGCCGCCGTGTCGCACCGCCGGGCGCGCGGGTGTCGAGCGCGAACTCGCCGCCGGGCCGAAGATCGACTTCCACGGACTCCGGCGGTACGGTCGCGTGCGACCCGCCCCAGAACGCCGCGATGCCGGCCGGCGTGGTGAACGCGGTCCACACCCGCTCCGCGCTCGCGGCCAGGCGCCGCCGCGCGATCAGCTCGTCCCCGTGCAGCTCCGCGCTCACCGCGTCGTCCCGTCGTCCGCGAGGTGCCGTTCGAGCACGTCGAGCCGGTCCTCCCAGACCCGCCGCTGGTCGTCGATCCACGTGCTGAGCTGCGTCAGCCGGTCGGCCCGCAACCGGCACGGCCGGCTGGCACCGTCCCGCCGCTGCTCCACCAGCCCACAGCGCCGCAGCACGCCGACGTGGTGGGAGATCGCCTGCTGAGTGAGCGCGAACGGCTCCGCCAGCTCCGTCACCGTCGCGTCGCCACGCGCGAGACGGGCGACCAGCGCGCGGCGAACCGGATCACCGAGGGCGGCGAACGCCGCGTCGAGTTCAAGCACCGAGGTCATGCGATCACCCTAAACACAAACACACTCTTGCACAAGCAGATGTTTGTATTAGCAGGCAGACCGCGCCCGAGGTCGGCTCGGGCGGGATCGTTACTTCACGCGGCGAGTGGAGCGGGCCACGATCTTCTCGTACTCGCGGTGCTTGTCCAGCCAGGCCGTCAGCAGCGGGCAGATCGGGACGACCGTGCGGTTGCGGGCGCGTGCGTCGTCCATGACCGCGCGGGCCAGCGCCGCATCCACGCCGGTGTTCTCGAAGCCGGGCTCGACGTCGGTGTGGGTGCAGGCGATGATCGGCCCGGTGACCTGATAGGTGAGCACGCCGGCGAGCGCCCCGGACGCATCGCGCGCCTCGAAACGCTCCTTGTCAGGCAGGTCAGTCACCGCGTACGTCACCCCGCCATCCAATCACGCGCCCACTCCTTACCGGCGCGCGGATACCGGTCGGCTACCGCACGCGCACCACGACGGTTCTGGCGGGCTTGTCGTGGAGGCACTGGCGGTAGGGCTTGTCCCAGAGGCACCAGAGCGGGTCGATCACGCCGACGTAGCAGTTGGAGAGGAGGTTGAAGCCGAGCGAGACCAGCCAGCGGTTGGTCAGGCGGCCGCGGGTGAGCGGGGCGTGCGGTTCCAGCGAGGCGATGGCGAGCTTCAGCATGCGCTTGCCCGGGGTCTGGAAGCGCCACCGGAGCGGAACCTCGACCTCGTAGACGTACTGGGTGGCGAGCATCAGGAGCACGATCGAGGTGATGCCGGTGGCGGGGACGAGCGGTGACTCGTCGCCGCCGATCGCGACCGCCAGGGCGGTCAGGCCGCCGCCGATCGCGCCGGCCACGACCGCGGCGACGAGGGCGACGATCACGCCGTCCACGAGCCGTGCGGCGAGCCTACGGCCCGCGTCGGCCAGCGGCCGCCCGTCCGGGGCAACCGGTTCGGCGAAGCCCGGCGGGTAGGCCGGGTAAAGCGGTTGAGACGGCTGCACCGGGTACTGGCCCGGCGACTGCGCCGGGTACTGGCCCGGCTGGCCGGGCTGCGACGGCGGGTACGGGGGTTGATCACTCACGCGGCGTTTCTACCAGGTCGCCGCGAGCGTGGTGAGACGGGCATCTCGGCGGTGCGAACCATGTCGCGCGGCCACATGTGCACCGGATCGGCGCCGAGGCGGGAGTGCCAGATCATGCCGTACGGGATCCCGCTACCTGGACCTCGCCCTGGCCGGGCTGCGCACTCAGGGCTACCCGGTGCTCGACACCGACCTCGCCCGGCTCTCGCCCGTATAGCCACCCTCGCGCTCAGCTGGACACCAGGCCCGTCAGGGCGGCTACCAGACCCAGCAGCCAGGCGCAGGCGCCCGGTCGATGTGCACCCCCGGCCTCGTCACCCACTTCATGCCGGCTCCCGATCGCCGGTTTCGGCCAGGGCTTCCACCGCGGTGCGGGCCGTGTCGCGCTCCGGCGGTGCGAAGAAGTCCCGGCGGTTGATCCGCCGCAGCTCCGCCCGCAGCCGGCGCAGCACCCGCACCCGTTCGCCGGGATCGGAGCGGACGGCGGCCTCGGCCTCCGCGGTCACCGCCGCGTACTCCGCGGCCCGGGCCGCGCGCATCCCGGCGGCGATCTCCCGCTCCTGCGCGGCGGTCGCCGGCTGCGACAGCCACACCGTGCAGCTACCACCGGCGGCGACGATCTCGTCGGCGATCCAGTCGAGCTGCTCCCGGGTCCGGGCGTCGGCCGGCAACCCGACCACGCCGTCACCCAGCCGCGCGACCCCGAGGCGTGCCAACTTGCGCCACACCGCGATCCGCGGACGCGACGGTTCCCGCGGTATCCGGTACACGAGTACGGCCCACGTACCTACATCGTCCACGAGACGAAAGTAACCGCGGTTACAGGGCGAAACAAGCCGGTGAGATCCCACGTCCCGATCAGCCGGTACGCCAGCTGGGCCGCCTACCTCCCGCTCGTCAGTGCCACGGTGGTCACGCTGCTCGCCTCGGCCTGCTCGCCGGCGGTATCACCGCGTACCCCCTGGGGGTATGGTTGTCCGCATGAAGCATCCCACGGCGACCTGGCGGGCGGCGGTCCAGGCCACACTGCACTGCCTCACCGGCTGCGCCATCGGCGAGATCCTCGGCATGGTGATCGGCACCGCGCTCGGCTGGCACGCCGGCGGCACCGTGGCGCTCTCCGTCGCGCTGGCGTTCGTCTTCGGCTACGCGCTGACCATGCGCCCGCTGCTCGCCCAGCACCTCGGCCTGCGCGCCGCGCTGAGCATCGCACTGGCCGCGGACACCATCTCGATCGCCGTCATGGAGGTCATCGACAACGCCGTGATGCTGGTCGTCCCCGGTGCGATGGACGCCGGCCCGGTCACCCTGGTCTTCTGGGCGTCGCTCGCGTTCGCGCTGGCCGTCGCGTTCGTCCTGACCGTCCCGATCAACCGCTGGCTCATCGCCCACGGCCGCGGCCACGCCGTCGTACCCCACCACCACTGACCACCCGGACACAGCCACGTCACCACGCCACCCGATCAGTCGTCGTGGAAGACCTCGTCGTTCCACCGCCACCACGCCTCGTCTCCGTCGACGTGCAGCAGAAACTCCGGCACGTCGCCGCCGCCCGGGTAGCGGAGCACCACGGCCGCCTGCACCGCGTCATACGCCCGCTCCCACGCCTCGGCATGCTCCGGCGGTCGTTCCTCGGTGAGCCAGTGACCGGTGTCGGCCATGACCTGAGTCTCGACATCGGGGGCGTAGCCCTGCCACTGAGTTCCCACGGCGCCGCTGATCGGCCCTGTGCCGATCACTTTCGATCGGGCTGCACACCGGAATCGTGTGCGGCGACGGTTCTTGGGTGCACCGGAGTTACTGATCGACGGAATCGGCCGGTTACGTCAGTGGTCGACGGCGGCCATGCTGGCTTCGTCGTAGCGATCGCCGGTGGCCGGCATCAGGTTGTCCAGCCGGGCGATCTGGCCGTCGGTGAGGCTGATGCGGTCGGCGGCGGCGTTCTCCTCCAGCCGGTCGATGCGCGTGGTGCCGGGGATGGGGGTGATGTCGTCGCCCTGGGCGAGCAGCCAGGCGAGGGCGACCTGCGCCGGCGTGGCCCCGGCCTCGGCGGCGACGGCGCGGACCTCGTCGACGATGCTCATGTTGCGTTCGAGGTTGCCGCCGGCGAAGCGTGGGTTGGTGCGGCGCCAGTCGTCGGCGTCGAGGTCGTCCAGCGTGCGGATGCCGCCGGTGAGGAATCCACGGCCGAGCGGGGAGTACGGGACGAGGCCCACGCCCAGCTCGCGCAGGACCGGCAGCACCTCGGCCTCGGGGTCGCGGACCCACAGCGAGTACTCGGACTGCACCGCGGCGATCGGATGAACGGCATGAGCCCGCCGGATCGTCGTCGCCCCCGCCTCCGACAGTCCGATGTGACGGACCTTGCCCTCAGCCACCAGCTCCGCGAGCGCGGCGACGGTCTCCTCGATCGGCGTGTCCTGGTCTCCCCGGTGCTGGTAGTAGAGGTCCAGGTGATCGGTGCCGAGGCGGCGCAGTGATCCCTCCACCGCGAGCCGGATGTTGGCCGGGGTGCTGTCATTGCCCGAGCGGCCGGTGTGCGAGATGTGACCGAACTTGGTCGCGAGAACGACCTCGTCCCGGCGTCCCCTGATGGCGCGGCCGACCAGTTCCTCGTTGACGTAGGGGCCGTACGCCTCGGCGGTGTCGATGTGAGTCACTCCGAGGTCCAGGGCCCGCTGGATGGTGCGGATCGACTGGTCGTCGCGCTGGCCTGCGCCGGTGTAGTAGACCGACATGCCCATGGCGCCCAGGCCGATGCGGGAGGTCTCCAGCCCGCCGAGCGAGGTGATTCTCATCGTGGTGATCCTCTTCCTGTGGTGAGCGTGACCGCTTTAAGTCCCGGTCGGTCCAGAACGTTAGCACATATGGACCGATCGGGAGTAAAGTTGCCTGTGAGGAGGGAAACAGCTGGCCATAGCGGCCCGCCCACCCCCGTCCACCCCGAACCGAGGAGGATGCCGTCATGAGTGGATCCCAGAGCACAGTGTTCGGCCGCCCCCGGGAGTTCGACATCGACGAGGCACTGGAGCGGGCCATGCAGGTGTTCTGGGCGCGGGGTTACGACGGCACCAGCCTCACGGACCTGACCGGCGCGATGGGGATCACCAAGTCGAGCATGTACGCCGCCTTCGGCAACAAGGAGCAGCTCTTCCGCAAGGCCGTGCAGCGCTACGCCGAAGGGCCGGCCTCCTACGCGACACGCGCCCTGCGAGAGCCCACCGCCCGCGCGGTGGCCGAGGCATTCCTCCGGGGAGCCGTCCGGACGACGACGTCGCCCGGACGCCCCACGGGATGCCTGTCCGTCCAGGGTGCACTGGCACTGAGCGAGCAGAGCCGGCCGGCGCACGATGTGCTGGTCGGCTGGCGCGTCGATGCGGGTGACCAGCTCGAGGCGCGCTTCCGGCGCGCCGTCGAGGAGGGCGATCTCCCGCGTGACGCCGACCCGGGACGCCTCGCCCGATACGTCATGACGACCGCATTCGGCATCGCCGTCCAGGCCGCGAACGGCCTCGCGTCCGACACGCTCGACGAGATCGCCGACACGGCACTGCTCGCCTGGCCGACGTGACCACTCCGCGACCGGCTTGACGGCTGCGCTCGCGAGCGTTCATCGAGCCACACCACATTCCCCGTACCGATCAGACCAAGAAATAGTGCGCAAGGGCTCTCCACCGGCGTACGGCACGAGCACGCGAAAGGCGACACAAGATGGGAAAAGCCGGGAGCTCGACCGAGCGATCACGCGGGAGACGCCCGCTCGGCGTCGGGATCGTGGGGCTGAGCGCGTCTGGCGGATGGGCGGCCGGGGCCCACCTGCCCGCGTTGTCAGCAGTCGACGGCATGGAGCTCACCGCCCTCGCGACGAGTTCCCGCGCGTCGGCCGCCGCTGCCGGCGCCGCTTTCGGGGTGCCCGGCTACGCCTCGGTCGAGCAGCTCGTGGAGGACGAGAACGTGGATCTCGTGGTCGTCGCGGTCAAGGTGCCCCGGCACCGCGAGCTGGTGTTGCCCGCGCTACGGGCGGGAGTTCCGGTGCTCAGCGAATGGCCCTTCGGCGGGAAGATCCGGTCCTCCTATCGCCTGTGCGCGGCGATCAGCAGGCGTGGGGTGCCGCCGAGGACGGCCGGGGTGTCGCGGGCCTCGGTGAAGATGACCTCGGCGCCGGGGCCCAACTCGCGCTCCAGCGCCTCGGTGGAGGAGAGCACGCGGGCGTAGACCGCGCCCTGGCGCTCGAGCCAGTCCGGGGTCTCCTCCCGCACGGAGACCTCGAAACCGGCCTTGGACAGCAGTTTCGTGTGGTCCAGGTAGGACGGTTCCCAGGTGGTGAAGACGAAGCGGCCGCCGGGGCGGAGGATGCGGGCGATCTCGGTGAGCGCGGCGGGCTTGTTCCAGACCATCCAGAGCGCGTCGATGCTCATCGTCGCGTCCGCGGTGCCGTCCGGGACGCCGGTCTCGGTGAAGCTGCCCTGCCGGAACTCGGCGGTGGGCAGGCCGAGGGAGGCGGCGAGCGCGGGTGCGCCCTCGACCGCGGCCGGGACCACGTCGAGGCCGAGCAGGCGGGCGCCGGAGGCTTGCGCGACCGAGACGCCGGGGCCGCCGCGCCCGCAGCCGACGTCGACGAGCAGGCCGCCGTCGAGCGGGCCGACCAGCGCGGCGATCCGGGCGAGGTCGGTGCGGGTGACGAAGCCGAACGGCTGCAGCTCGTCCGGATAGTCGTCGCCGTAGACGTCGACGTATATTTCGCGCAGTGTCGGGCTGGATGCCTGGTAGCGGTAGAAGTCCGCGTACCGGCGTTCCGCGGTCTCAGAGCTCATCGCCACCTCCATAAGGGGACTGCCAGGACTGCCACAGGTGTGCGTACCGGCCGCCGGCCGTGAGCAGCGCGGAGTGCGTGCCCTGCTCGACGATCCGGCCGTGGTCGAGCACGATGATCCGGTCCGCGTCCGCGGCCTGGACCAGCCGGTGCGCGACGATCAGCGTGGTGCGGCCCTCGGTGGCGGCGGCCGCGGCGCGGTCCAGGTCGCGGGCGCCCGCGCTGCCGGCCTCCGCGGTCGCCTCGTCGAGCACCGCGACGGCCGGGTCGGCCAGGATCAGCCGGGCCAGCGCGAGCTGCTGGGCCTGGGCCGCGGTCAGCCGGTGGCCGCCCTCGCCGACGTGCGTGGCGAGCCCGTCCGGGAGCGTGCGCAGCCAGCCGGTCGCGCCGACCCGGTCGAGCGCCTTCTCGATGTCGGCGTCGTCCGCGTCCGGCCGGGCCAGCCGCAGGTCGTCCGCGAGCGGGCCGGCGAAGACGTGCACCTCCTGGCTGACCAGCGCGATCTCCTTACGTACCCGGACCTCACCAAGATCTTCCAGGGGTACGCCGCGCAGGCGCGCCGCGCCGTCCGACGCGGGAATGATCCCGGCCGCGATACCGGCGAGCGTGCTCTTCCCGGCGCCGCTGGCCCCGACCAGCGCGACCCGCTCCCCCGGCGCCAGCGCCAGCTCCACATCGGACAGTACGGCCGGCCCGTCCTGGTAGCGGTGCTCGCGCACGGAGACGACCAGCGCGGCCTCATGATCCTGCGCGTGCACGTCGGCGGGGACCGGGAGCGCGGGCAGTGACGCGACGCCGACCAGGCGGGCGAGGCTGGCCCGGGCCTGCATGACCGAGTCGAACTCCATCAGGATCAGGCCGATCGGGTTGAACAGCCGGTGGAAGTAGAGCGCGGCCGCGGTGGCCGCGCCGACCGTGATCGCGTCCGCCCGGACCAGCAGGAACCCGACGATCAGCACGCTGCTCAGGCCGACGAACTCGGACCGGTTGATCCGCAGCCCGAACCGGGTGAACACCCCGAACACGGTCAGCGACAGGTCGCGCGCGGCCGCGGACCGGTCCGCGATCCGGGCGACGTGCGTGTCCTCGGTGCCGTACGCGCGCACCGTGGCCGCGCCGTGCAGCGCACCGGCCATCGCCTGCGCGCGCTCACCGGTGACGATGCGCTCCCGCGCGTAGTAGGGCACGGACCGCGGCAGGTACCAGCGCATCGCCAGCACGTAGGCGGGCGCGGCGACCAGCCCGGCCAGTCCGAGCCGCCAGTCGAGCGTGAACAGGCCGCCCGCGGTGAGCACGATGGTGAGCAGCGCGCCGACCATCAGCGGCCCGACGCCGGTGATCGCGTTGGTGACCACGGCGACGTCGTCCCCGGCGCGGGCGACCAGGTCGCCGGTGCCGGCCCGTTCCAGCGTGGCGGACGGCAGGTGCAGCGCGCGGTCGAGCACGCGTTCGCGCAGCCGGGCCAGCACGGTTTCGCCGAGCCGGGCCGCGACCGCCGCTCCGGCCGCGGTGAGCACTCCGGCGACCACGGCCGCGGACGCGATCACGACGGCCCACCGCACGACCCGGCCGGTGCCCGCGTCGGCGATCACGTCGTCCACGAGCCGGCCGAGCACCCACGGCGCGACCAGGCCGGACGCGGACGCGGCGACGAGCAGCGCGATCGCGGCCGCGCTCAGGCCGGGCAGCCGCTTGAACTCGGCCGCGAGTTCCGCCCAGGTCTGCCGGGCGGTGGCGGTGGGCAGCAGTACGGCGCTCATCGGAGTACGGCCTCGCGGTATCGGGCGTCGGCCGCGGCCAGCGCGTCGTGGGTTCCCTCGGCGACCACGCGGCCGCCGTCCAGCACCGTGATCCGGTGCGCGGCCCGCAGCAGCGCGGGGCTACTGGTGATGACCAGCGTGCCGAGCGGTGCGGTGCCGCGCGCGGCGGTGAGACCGTCCGCGACCAGGCCCTCGGTGACCGCGTCGACCGAGGTGGTGGGGTCGTGCAGGACCAGCACCGGCGGTACGGCGGCGAGCGCGCGGGCCAGGCCGATGCGCTGCCGCTGCCCGCCGGAGAGGTTCGCGCCGCGCTCGGTGAGTTCCCGGTCGAGTCCGTCCGGGTGCGCCTCGATCACGTCCTCGGCCCCGGCCGCCCGCAGCGCCGCCAGCAGATCGTGATCGAGACGTCCCGCATGCCGCTCCGACGACATGGGGGACGAGTGGGGAGCGAGGTTGGTGCGGAGCGTGCCCTCGAATAGGGCCACGTCGTGCTGTTCGACGAGCAGCGCGCGCCGGGCCGCGTCCCAGTCCAGTGTCTCCGCGGCTACGCCGTCGATGTGCACCGTGCCGCGGTAGCCGTCCCGCGGCACCCGCCCGGACAGCAGCGTGACCAGCGCGTCCGCGTCGCTCGGGTCGTAGGCGACGACGCCCACGATCTCCCCGGCGCCGACCCGCATCGACACGCCGTCCAGGCTGCCGTAGCCGACGCCGTCCAGCGCGAGCCGCGTGTCCGTGGCGTCCCCGAGCACCGCGGTGCCGGGGGTGACCAGCGGTGCCGCGCCGAGCACGCGCGCGACCCGGCCGGCCGACGCCTTCGCGGTCGCGAACAGCTGCACGCACCAGCCGAGCGTCCCGACCGGCTCCGCGATGAACTGGGCGAGGCCGACGACCGCGACCAGTTCGCCGACGGTGAGCCGGCCTTCGAGCGCCATCCAGCCGGCCGTGCCGGCCACGGCCGCGAGGAACAGGCCGTTGACCGCGGTGGTCAGGCCCAGGTGCAGGCCCTTGCTGTTCGCCGCGCGCAGCGTGACGCCGAGCGCGTGCGCGCTGGACGCGGCGTACCGGCGGGCCGCGTGGTCCTGGGCGCCGATGCCGCGCAGCACGCGCAGGCCGGAGACCAGGTCGACCGCGAGCGCGGTGGTACCGGCGAGCGCCTCCTGCTGGGCCTCGCTGCGCCGGGTTAGCAGCGGTGCGAGGCGTTGCAGGACGAAGACCACCAGCGGCACGCCGAGCAGCACGCCCAGCCCGAGCGGCACGTCCACGACCAGCAGCGCGATGCCGGAGACGACCAGCGCGGTGGTCGCGGCCGCGGCGATCCCGGCCGCGCGGATGACCAGCGAGGAGATCTCCGCGTCGGACGCGGTGATGGAGAGCAGCTCGCCGTCGCGCAGCCCGGACCTGAGCCCGCGCGGGTCGAGCGCGCGCCCGGCGATCTCGACGCGGTTGTGGTGCGACTCGTTCTCCACCGCGGCGTACCCGAGGCGGGCGCCGAAGAAGTAGGAGAACGTGAGCACCGTGAAGAGCAGGGCGAGGCCGGCGAGCGAGAGCAGCAGCGCGCGGGTGTCGGAGGTGGCGACGGCCCGGTCGATGACCACGCCGATCATCACGGGTACGAGCGCCTCGGCCGCCTGATGGGAGCACAGGAACGCCACGCTCACGCCGATCCGGACCCGTTGACGGCTCAGCAGCCGTCGCTGGAACGCGCTGGCGGTCAGCTCGCCGGCCGTCATCAGGAGCCCGCGAGCTCGGTCAGGACCGTGTCCATGCGGTCGGCGAGCTGGATGCCGGTGCCGAGCGAGGAGGCCCCGGAGACGATCGGGTAGACCCGGCCGGCCTTCACGGCGGACAGGTTCTTCCACAGGTCAAGATCGGTCATGGCCGCATTATCCGGTGAGGCCGTCACGCCGTCGGGACCGGCCGGGATGAGCAGCGCGCCGCTCGGCTCCAGGATGTCGATCTGCTCGAACGAGTACTCCTGCGTCTGCTCGGTCTGCGACTTCGACGGCTCCGCGAGCTGGACCCCGCAGGCGATCAGCACGGTGGTGTCGGTCCAGGCCGGGCCGAGCGTCCAGAACGCGGTCTCCGTGGCGACCTGCACGAACGAGAACGTGTGCTCGGCCAGCGTCGCCGCGTGCTTGGTCTTCACGGCCGCGGTCTTCTGCTCGTACTGGGTGAGCAGCGCCTGCGCCTCCGTGGTGCGGCCGAGCACGTCGCCGAGCCGGTTCGCCACGTCGAGCAGGGACAGCTGCTGGAACGAGATGACCACGGTCGGCGCGATCGCGGACAGCTGCTGGTAGAGCGCGTCCGGCGTGTCGATGGTGCGCAGGATCAGGTCCGGCCCGGCCGCCGCGATCTTCTCCACGTCCGGCTCGGTGTAGTCGCCGGTGACCGGCACGGCCTTGAGCCGGTCGCCGTAGAACGCGCCGGTGCCCTCGTACCCGCCGCCGCCCACGCCGACCGGGATCAGCCCGAGGTCGACGACCGCGAACGCGCCGTAGTAGTCGGCGCAGACCACCTTCGCGGGCGAGGCCGGCACCTTCACCGGGCCCTTGTCGGTCTGGACCTCACGTTCGGTGGCGGAGGGAGTGGCGGCGGGTTCCTCTGATGAAGAGCCGCACGCCGCGAGCAGCGCGCCACCGGCGAGACCGACACCGGTGGTCAGGAAAAGACGCCTGTTGATCATGGCTCAACCTCTCTCCGCGCTCATCGGCGCGTGGGATGTATCGATCGGGGGCAGGCCGCCGTGATAGCGGCCGATCGGCACGACCATCGGTGTGCCGGAGACCGGGTCGGGAACGACGCGGTTGGCCAGGCCGAAGACGGCGGCCACCGTGCCCTCCGTGATCACGTCCGCCGGTGCGCCCTGCGCGACCAGGTCGCCGCCCTTCATGACGATCAGGTGGTGCGCGTACCGTGCCGCGAGGTTCAGGTCGTGCAGGACCAGCACGAGCGTCACCCCCTCCCGGCGGTTGAGGTCGGTGAGCAGGTCGAGCACCTCGATCTGGTGGGTCACGTCGAGGAACGTGGTCGGCTCGTCCAGCAGCAGGATGCCGGTGCGCTGGGCCAGTGCCATCGCGATCCAGACCCGTTGCCGCTGCCCGCCGGAGAGCTCGTCGACCGACCGGCCGGCCAGCTCCGACGTACCGGTGGCCAGCAGCGCGGCCGCGACCGCGTCGTCGTCGGAGTCGCTCCACCGGTCGAAGAACCCGTGGTGCGGGTACCGCCCGCGCCCGACCAGGTCGGCGACGCGCATGCCGTCCGGCGCGACCGGCTGCTGCGGCAGGATGCCGAGGCGCAGCGCGACCGCGCGGGTGGACATCCGGTGCACGTCCTGACCGTCCAGCACGACCTGCCCGTGCGACGGGTTCAGCAGCCGGGCCAGGCCGCGCAGCAGCGTGGACTTGCCGCACGCGTTCGGGCCCACGATGACCGTGATCTTCGCCGGCGGGATGTGCACGGACAGTTTCCGCACCACCGCGCGGTCGCCGTAGCCGAGCGTGACCTCATGAGCATGCAGACCTTCAGCCACCCCGGCCCTCCCGGTTCGCGCCGGCCAGCTGCCAGAGCAGGAACGGCGCGCCGACCGCGCCGGTGACCACGCCGACCGGCAGCGCGCGGTCGCCGAGCAGGCGCTGCGCGACGAGATCGGACGCGACCATCACGACCGCACCGGCCAGCGCGGCCGGGACCAGCGCGAGCGTGCGCTCCCCCACCAGCCGGCGCGCGATCGGGCCGGCCACGAACGCCACGAACGGCACCGGGCCCGCGGCGGCGGTCGCGAACGCGGCCAGCGCCACGCCGGTGACCAGGATCGACAGCCGCAGCGTCTCCACCCGTGCGCCGAGACCTCGCGCGGTCTCGTCGCCGAAGCCCAGCACCCGCAGCCCCCGGGCGAGCAGCAGCGCGGCCGGCAGCAGGATCGAGACGCCGATCAGCAGCGGCCACACGTGCTCGTAGGAGCGGGCGTTCAGGCTGCCGGTCAGCCACACCAGCGCGGCCTGCGCGCTGGTCACGTCCGCGCGCGACATCAGGTAGGAGACGAAGCTGCTCAGCACCGCGCCGACGCCGATGCCGACCAGCACCAGGCGGTAGCCGCTGACGCCGCGCCGCCACGCGAGCACGTAGATCAGCGCCGCGGTGGCCAGTGCCCCGGCAAAGGCACTGGCCGACACCGCGGCGCCGACCACCCCGAGGACCACCGTGCAGGTGACCGCGGCGGCGCT
Organism: Catenuloplanes nepalensis; assembly: GCF_030811575.1. Lineage (GTDB taxonomy): Bacteria > Actinomycetota > Actinomycetes > Mycobacteriales > Micromonosporaceae > Catenuloplanes > Catenuloplanes nepalensis. The sequence goes on from NZ_JAUSRA010000001.1 coordinate 4,062,734, forward strand.
GGCGCCCATCGTGACGCCGATGACGTCCGGGCTGGCCAGCGGGTTGTGCACCAGGCTCTGGAACAGCGCGCCGGACAGCCCGAACGCGGCACCGGCGAGCAGCGCGACGAGCACGCGCGGCAGGCGCACATCCATGATCACGAACGTGTCCCGCCGGGTGCCCTGCCCGGCGAGCGTGTCGAGCACACCGGAGATCGGGATCTGGAACGCGCCCGTGGAGAGAGCCAGACAGAACAAGAGAGCGGCCACGGCCGCAAGGACCAAGGACACCACGAGGGTACGGATGGAGCCGCTACGGCGTACCCGGATGATCTGGGCCCTGGTCTGTTGAACTGTGGTGGTCATAGCTCCGCCAGATCTCGGCGGCGGACGAGTGCGACGAAGACCGGCGCGCCGATCACGGCGGTGACGATGCCGACCTGGATCTCCCCCGGGCGCGCGACGACGCGGCCGAGCACGTCCGCGGCCAGCAGCAACGCGGGTGCGAGCACGGCCGAGTAGGGCAGGATCCACCGGTAGTCCGGCCCGGTGATCATGCGGGCGACGTGCGGCACGGTCAGCCCGACGAACGCGACCGGCCCGGCCAGCGCGGTCGCGGTCCCGCACAGCACCACCACGCACAGCGCGCCGATCGCCCGCGCCGCACCGACGCGCTGGCCGAGCGCGCGGGCCACGTCGTCGCCGAGCGCGAGCGCGTTCAGCAGCCGGCCGCACGGGATCGCGATGATCGCGCCGACGATCAGGAACGGCAGCGCCTGGCCGGCCAGCGCGGCGTCCCGGCCGGCGAGCGAGCCGACCTGCCAGAGGCGCATGCGGTCGAACGCGTCCGAGTCGGTGAGCACGATCGCGGTGGTGATCGACGCGAGCGCCGCGCTGACCGCGGCGCCGGAGAGCGCGAGCTTGACCGGCGTGGCGCGGTCCCGGCCGAGCGCGCCGATGCCGTAGACGATCAGGGCGGTGAACGCGGCGCCGGCGAAACCGAACCACACGTACCCGGTGAGGCTCGTGATCCCGAAGACGCTGATGCCGATGACCAGCAGCAGCGCGGCGCCGGCGTTGATGCCGAGCAGGCCGGGGTCGGCGAGCGCGTTGCGGGTGAGGCCCTGCATGACCGCGCCGGCCACGCCGAGCGCGGCGCCGACGAGCAGCCCGACCGCGGTCCGCGGCAGCCGCAACGTGTGGATAACCAGGTGGTCGGCGTCGTCCGGACGGTAGTGCAGCAGCGCGTCGGCCAGCACGGCCGGTGAGATCGACTTGGCGCCGACCGCGACGCTCAGCACCGTGACCAGCGCGAGCAGCCCGAGCGCGCCGAGCAGGCCGGGCAGCAGAAGTGCCGCGGGACGGACCCGGGTCGTACCGACCGCTGTCACTTCCCGCCCCTCAGTAGTGAGATCAAAACTCAGGACAGGCTAACCTAACCTCCACCGGGTCGGAAGGACCCCCTACAAAGGAGCCCTGGCATGGCCGTCGCCAGTCGTGCGCTGACCGCGGAGGTGGTCGCCAACCGGCGGCTGACCCCGCACCTGACCAGGATCACCGTCACCGGGCCGGACCTGCACGGCTTCGGCTACGACGGCCCCGATCACCTGGTCCGCATCTTCCTCGCCCCCGGCCCGGACGTGCCGCTCACGCTGCCGGACTCACCGGACGGGTGGTGGCCCGCGCTCAAGGCGATGCCGGAGGAAGTCCGCCCGGTCGTCCGTAACTACACGGTCCGCCGCTTCGACGCCGACCGCCGCGAACTCGACATCGACTTCGTCCTGCACGGCGACGGCGGCCCCGCCTCCGCCTGGGCCCACACGGCCGCGCCCGGTGACCGCATCGGCGTGCTCAGCGACGGCGCCGAGTACGCACCGCCGGCCGACACCGACTGGCAACTCTTCGTCGGCGACGAGACCGCGCTCCCCGCGATCGCCGCCGCCATCGAGTCACTCCCGCACGACGCGGTCGGCCTCGCCCTCATCGAGTGCGGCGGCACGCCCTGCGAGATCCCGATCGCCGCCCCGCCCGGCGTCACGCTCCACTGGCTGCACCGCAACGGCGACGAGCCCGGCACCAGCACCGTCATCATCGACACGCTGCGCTCCCTGACGCTCCCCGCCGGCACCCCCTACGCCTTCATCGCCGGCGAATCGACCATGGTCACCACCGTGCGCCGCCACCTCTGCACCGACCTCACCATCCCCAAGGACCGCGTCTACTTCTGCGGCTACTGGCGCCGCACCTCCGCCTGACCCGGTCAGTCGTTCGGGTACGGCGAGGCAAGGGTGAACGGCGTGCGGGCCCGCTCCAGCGCCGCTTCGGGGAACTGCGTTCCTTCGGTGTAGAAGCGGGCCCGTGTGCGCCCGACCGGGACAAGCAGGCCGGCCGCGGCCAGATCCCGCAGGTCGCGCTGCGCCTGCTGGAGGGTGAGCCCTTCGGACTGCTCATATCGCGCTCGACGAATCCGGCCGACTACGGCCACGTCATGCAGCGCGGTTATGACACGCTCATCCATTCCGGCCTGGTCGACGAACCTGGCGAGCAACTCCCAGACCGCGGCGGACCGATCAACCCTGTGCTGAACCGTCTGCGCCTGCTGGTGATAGGCCGTGAGGTTGAACCGAATCCAGCCCGACACGTCCCGGTCCGGCTGATAGGTCGCACCTGTGCGCTCAAGCTGCTGGTAGTAATCGCGAGTGTGACGTGACCGACCGAGCCACGCTTCGATCGAGGAGAACTCGGGCGCAAGGACGCCTTCACGGGCGATCATAAGAGTCTGCAGCGAACGGGACATGCGGCCATTGCCGTCCGGCCACGGGTGGATGGACACCAGGTGGAGGTGGGCCATGGCCGCGCGAATCAGAGGATGCGAGTCGTCGGCCGCATTGAGCCAGTCAACGAGTTCCGCCATCAGACCAGGGACTTCGTCAGCGTCGGGGGCGGTATACGCCGCGACCGCCGGGTCGTCAGCATCGGTGACGTAGACCGGCCCTTTACGCCACTGCCCGGCCACCTTCTGGCGCGTGTGACGGTGCCCCTGCAGCATCCAGTGCAACGCGTTCAGCAACCCTTTGCTGTATTCGAAATCAGCCACGTCATGCAGCGACTGCACATAGGTCATCATGGCCTGATAGGCGAGCGTCTCCGCACGGTTCTCATCGGACACGTCGACGTCGCGCTCGCCATCCATCAGATCCTGCACGTCCTGAGTGCTGACCCGGAATCCCTCAATAGAGTTCGAGGCGGCCACAGCATCGGCGGTCAGAAACTTACGCAATCCTGACGTCCACTTGGCCGGGTGGGCCTGCACCTGGTGGCGGAGCCGCTCACGCATCTGCTCGATGCCCGCAAGGACCTCTTGGTCGGCCGCAGTCAGAACCGGAGTCGAAAACAGCACGCGTCAGACAATAGTTTGACGCAAACATTGCGTCAAATGAATCTCCGTGGCGCCACCTGTTCATGCCGCCAAGAGAGCGAAAGTGGGCGATGATCGGGCGTATGGGGGCGAAGCATGACAAGTTGAGCGTGGCTACGGTGGTGGGGGCGCTCGGGGTGGTGTTCGGGGACATCGGGACCAGTCCCATCTATACGCTGCAGACAGTGTTCAATCCGGCGGATCCGCATCCGGTGCCGCTGACCGAGGCGAACCTGTTCGGCGTCGTGTCGACGATCTTCTGGTCGGTGATGCTGATCGTGACACTGACCTACGTCACGCTCGTGATGCGGATCAACAACGACGGCGAGGGCGGCATCATGGCCCTGATCACGCTGTTGCGGCGCGGCGAGGCGGCCCGGGGGCGGCGGACCGCGATAGCGCTGGCCGTGCTCGGCATCTTCGGCGCGGCGCTGTTCTTCGGCGACAGCATGATCACGCCGGCGATCTCGGTGCTGTCCGCGGTCGAGGGAGTCAAGGTCGTCTCGCCGGGGCTGGAAGAGCTGATCATCCCGATCACCGCGGTGATCATCGTGGTGCTGTTCGCGGTGCAGCGGTTCGGCACGAACGCGGTCGGGCGGATGTTCGGGCCGATCACGATCGCCTGGTTCCTGGCGATCGGCGTCTGCGGCATCGGCGGCATCACGCAGCGGCCGGACATCCTCAAGGCGCTCTCCCCCACGTACGCGATCGGGTTCCTGGCCGGGCACTTCCACATCGCGTTCTTCGCGCTCGCCGCGATCGTGCTCGCGGTGACCGGCGCGGAGGCGCTCTACGCGGACATGGGCCACTTCGGGCGGCGCGCGATCGCCTACGGCTGGATCGGGCTGGTGCTGCCCGCGTGCACGCTCAGCTACCTCGGGCAGGGTGCGCTGCTGCTCGCCGACCCGGCCGCGTTCACCAGCCCGTTCTTCCTGCTCGTGCCGGAGTGGGGGCGGCTGCCGATGGTGCTGCTGGCGACCGCGGCGACGGTCATCGCGGCCCAGGCGGTGATCACCGGCGCGTACTCGGTGGCGAACCAGGCCGGGCAGCTCGGCTACCTGCCCCGGCTGCGGGTGGCGCACACGTCGGAGTCGACGATCGGCCAGATCTACGTACCGTGGATCAACTGGGTCCTGATGGTCTCGGTGTTGACGCTGGTCTTCACGTTCCGCAGCTCGGCCGCGCTGGCGTACGCGTTCGGGATGGCCGTGATCGCCACGATCACCATCACCACGCTGCTGTTCTTCTACCTCGCGCACACCCGCTGGGGCGTACCGGCCTGGATCGCCGCGACCGGCGCGACGCTGCTGGTCGCGGTCGACCTGCTGTTCGTCGCCGCGAACCTGACCAAGCTGGTGCACGGCGCGTGGCTGCCGCTGATCATCGGGCTGATCGCGTTCACGGTGATGACCACGTGGCAGCGCGGCCGGCAGATCGTCACGGCGGAGCGCGACCGGGCCGAGGGGCCGCTACGCGAGTTCGTGGCGGAGCTGCACGGCTGCCGGCTGGCCCGGGTGCCCGGCACCGCGATCTTCCTCAACCGCGGCAAGCAGACCGCGCCGCTGGCGTTCCGCGCGAACGTCGAGCACAACCAGGTGCTGCACGAGAAGGTGCTGATCCTGTCCATCCAGACGCTGCCGGTGCCATGGGTGCCGGACGGCGAACGCCTCGAGGTCGACGACCTGGGCAACGCCGGCGACGGCATCACGTACGTGAACGTGCGCTTCGGCTACATCGAGAAGCCGAACGTGCCCGAGGTGCTCCGCCTGCTCACCGCGGAGCAGACCGAGGGCGAGATCGAGATCGACGACGCCTCCTACTTCCTGTCGAAGATCGAGCTGACCCGCGGCCCGGCCCGCACCATGGCCACGTGGCGCAAACGCCTGTTCATCGCCACCTCGCACATCACGGCGGACGCCGCCGAATACTTCAGCCTCCCCCGCCACCGTACGGTGATCATGGGTTCTCGCATCGACGTGTGACGAAGCATGCGGGCGGATGGGCGGGCACCCTGCGCCCGAAATTTCCGTATATAGCGGGTCGCTGGCCGTCGATGGATCATTGAGTGATACGTGGGGTAGATCAAAGTCGCCGTTCGGCCGGCCTCACGTATCACTCAATGATCCTCTGGCGAGCATGGACGCGCGCGACGCACGGCCCGCGGGCGACATGAGACGAAATCTCGGGCCCGAAGAGCAACCGCAGAACCCAAACCCCGCGCCGGTACGGCCGGGAGCCCGCAGCCGTTCCCCCCGCCGCGGGTGGTGGCCGGTCAGCCCACCGCAGGTAGTGGCCGGTCAGCCCGCTGCGAGTGGTGGCGGTCAGCCCGCCTCGGATGGTGGCGGTCAGCCCGCTGCGGGTGGTGGCCAGCCGAGGAGGCGGGCGCCGAGGACCGCGGCGTGCAGTGTGAAGCGCTGGGTGGGCTCGCCCGGGTGGTAGCCGGTGATGCTCTGGATCCGGTCCAGCCGATAGGTGACCGCGCGCACGGACAGGTGCATCTGCCGCGCGGTCGCCGCGTGATTGCCCTGATTGTCGAAGAGGACGGTGAGCGTCTCCAGGTACGGCCGGGCGCCGCCGCGCGCGGTCTCCAGCGGGCCGAGGACCGTGCTTACCAGGTCGGTGATCGCGTCCCGATCGCGCAGCAGCACCGGGAAGACGAGCAGGTCGGCCGCGTGCAGCACGGGTGTGGTGAAGCCGAGCGCGGCCGCGTGGTCGAGCGTGCCGCGCGCCTCGTCGAGCGACCGGGCCAGTCCGGCCAGGCCGCGGTGTGCCCGGCCGACCGCGACCTGCCAGCCGCCGGTGCCGAGCGCGCCGCGCAGCTGGTGGGCGAGTTCGGCCGCGATGCCGCGCAGGCCGCCCGCGCTGATGCAGACCAGGTCGCCGTCGCGTAGCGTGGTCAGCGTGTTGCCCTCGCCGTAGCGGTCCGCGAGCGCGCCGTCGATCCGGTGCACCACGTCGGTGCTCAGGCCGGGCGCGCGGGCGATCAGCACCACGTGCGTCGCGGAGAGCCGGATGCCGTAGCGGCCGGCTCGCTCGGCCAGCCCGCCCGGGTCGGCACGGCCGGTGAGCAGGTCGTTGACGAACGCGGTGCGTGCCTGGTCGTACCGGCTGAGTTCGGCTCTGGTCTGATCGGCGTAGCCGTCGAGGACGGCCTCGATCAGCGCGCGGGTGGTGTCCAGCAGCGCAAGCGCCCGCGCATGCTCATCGGCGACCGCCCCACCCGGGCGAGCGAAGCCGTGACCCACGGAAGCCGGACCCACGGAAGCCGGACCCGCAGAGGCCCGCCAGTGCGCGGTGGCGGCGCGGAGCACGCCGTCGACGAGTTGCGGCAGCCGCAGCCCGTCGTCGGCGGCACGCGCCCCGAGCAGCGCGGCCCCACGGTCGCGTTCCCCGCCGGCCGCTGCCGCCAGCAGCACCGCGCAGCCTTCGGCAAGCCAGTCACCGGACCGCACCTCATCGGAGACCGCCCGCTCCCCGGAGACCGCTCGCTCCCCGGCCCGCGGCGAGTCGGCAGCGGACGTCGCGTCCGCCGTCCCGCCCGTGAGCCGCGCCTGGGGTGGGAGCCGCGGCTCTACGGCGGGGCGGGCGACGGGGTCAGACACCGACGTCACGGCGGTCGAACAGCAGCACGCCGGCCGCGGCCGTGACCGCGCCCACCGCGACCAGCCCGAGGAGCTCCGCCGGGTGCCAGCCGGTGTGCAGCGGGTCGGTGCCGATGAAGTAGTGGAACGGCGACAGCCAGCGCATCCACGCCGTCCCGTCGATCACGCCGCTGAGCGCGTGCGCCATGTAGGTCGCCACCGCGATCGCGCCGGTGATGGCCAGGACCGGCCCACGGCGCCCGGTGGCCGCGCCGGCCAGGAACGCGATCCCGGTGAAGCACCAAACGAGTGCGACCAGCCCGGCGCCCGCGGCGGCCACGTTGGACAGCGGGATGTCCATGCCCACGACCGGCACCACGACCAGCAGCACCAGTCCGGGCACTGCCGCGACCAGCGTGGCGGACGTACCGGCCGCGGCCAGGCGCTGGCCGGCGAACGCGATGCGGGACACCGGGTTCGCCAGCAGCAGCTCCATCCCGCCGTCCTCCTCGGGCCCGGCGATCGTCCGCACGGTCAGCGTGACCGCGCACATGATCACCAGCAGCGGCCCGAGCAGGCTGAACACGCTGGCCTGCAGGTATCCGGCCGGGGAGAGCAGGTCGGCGACGCCGAGGAACTCCAGCACCTCCCGCGGCAGCGCGTCCTGCTTCAGGTCGGCCGCGCCCTGGAAGCTGGCGTAGAAGCCGGAGTAGACCGCGGTGAACACCGCGACCCCGGCGGCCCAGCCGAGCAGCGCGCGGCGGTCGTCCCGCCAGGTCTTACGCACCAGTGCGGGCAGCATCGCCGGCTCCTTCGGAGTGGTAGTAGAACGACAGGAACGTCTCCTCGAGGTCCGGTTCCGCCGACAGCAGGTCGACGACGTCGTGCCGGGCCGCGGCTTTGATCAGCGGGTCGAGCCGGCCGTCGACCGTGCAGGTCAGGACCGGTCCGGACACCATCACGCCGGTGACGCCGGGCAGCGCGGCGAACTCGGCCGCGTCGACCGGATCCGCGAAATGGATCTCGACGGTACGGATCGCGCGCCGCCCCAGCGACTCGACCCGCTCGACCGCGGCGAGCCGTCCGTCGCGCACGATCGCGACCCGGTCGGCCGCGTGCTGCACCTCGGCCAGCACGTGCGAGGACATCAACACCGTCTGCCCGTCGGTACGCGCGTCGCGCACCATGGCCAGGAACTCCTGCTGCATCAGCGGGTCGAGTCCGCTGGTCGGCTCGTCCAGCACGAGCAGCGCGGGCCGGTGCATGAACGCCTGCACCAGCCCGACCTTCTGCTTGTTGCCCTTGCTCATCGCGTGCACCGGCCTGGACACGTCGAGTTCGAGCCGGTCGGCCAGCTCGGTCACCCGCGTCCAGGCGACGCCGCCGCGCGCGCCGGCGAAGAACCGTAGGAGTTCGTCGGCGCGCCCGCGGCCGGGGAACGCCAGCTCGCCGGGAAGGTAGCCGACGCGGCGGTAGAGCGCGGCCCGGTCCCGGCGGGGGTCGAGGCCGAGCACGGTGGCGCGCCCGCGGGTCGGGCGCAGATAGTCCAGCAGCAGCCGGATGGAGGTGGTCTTCCCGGCGCCGTTCGGCCCGAGGAAGCCCATCACCTCCCCGGCCCGGACCTCGAGGTCGAGGTCCTCGATGCCGCGATCGCCGCCGTAGAACTTGGTCAGTCCCTCCGCGCGGATCGCGATGTCGGTCGTCATGCCCTCATCCTGGCGGTGCACGCCCGCGGTGTTCCAGGTGTGAACCCGGCCGGATCCCGCTCCCCGCATTGCCGGAACACGGCAGAGGACCAGGCCACGGGGGTACGGGTTGACAAGCGCAGGGATCCCTTCGGTAAAGTGCAGGGGTGCCTGCGCTAGGGAGAGACATGGCCACCATCGGATTCATCGGCAGCGGCAACCTCGGCAGCGCGCTCGCGCGGCTCGTGGCCATCGCGGGCCACGACGTCGTGCTCAGCAACAGCCGCGGCCCGGAGACGCTGGGCGAGCGACTCACGCGGGTCGGCCCGCGCGCGTCCGCCGGCACCGTGGCGGACGCGGCCGCGCGCGGCGACCTCGTGGTGGTGTCGACGCCGCTGCGGGCGTACCGGTCGGTGCCGGTCGCACCACTGCGCGGCAAGGTCGTCATCGACACGATCAACTTCGATCCGGCCCGGGACGGCGACTACCCGGAGATCACCGCGGGCCGGCAGACCGCGAGCGGCGTGCTGCAGGAGCATCTGCCGGAGTCGTTCGTGGTCAAGGCGTTCAGCAACATGTTCTTCAAGCACCTGGCCACGATGGGCCGCCCGGCCGGCGCACCGGACCGCAGCACGCTGCCGATCGCCGGCGACGACGCCGAGGCCAAACGCACGGTCGCCACACTGGCCGACGAGGCCGGCTTCGACACCCTCGACGCCGGCCCGCTCGCGGAGAGCCGCCGGTTCGCCCGCGGCACCCCGGCGTTCCACGCCTACCTCGACCCGGACGGCATGTTCACGGCCCCCGGCCGCCCCGCCTCCACCACCGCCCTGGCGAAGCTCCTCGCCGCCGCGAACTGACCGGCCACGGTGGACCGCCAAACCGCGGCGGGCCGGCCGGCCAGTGGACCAGCCGGCCGAAGCGGACTGACAAGCCGCGCCGCGGCACCCGGCGTGCGCCGCGGCGGATATCGCGGCTCTTCCGGTGACCAGCGACGTCACCGGCTCCGACGCGGCGACCGGAGCGGCGGCGGAGGCCGCCGCGGGTTTGCCCGCGGGAGCGACTCCGTTGCCCATTCGGCATCGGAAGCCGCGAGCCCTGCCCGGAGACCGAAAGCATCAGCCCGAAATTTCGCATCATTTCCGCCATGGCTCGGACAGCGTCGAGCGGAAGCCGGCGTGGTGGTCGTGCTGTCGCGACCACTCATGCGTGAAGGATCATTGACCGACACGAAAGAGAGGTCAACTTCGATATTCGACCTCTCCTTCGTGTCGGTCAATGATCCTTTGCGGCGGGCCGCCGCCGAACGGGCAACGGAGTCGGGAGCAAACGGGCCGCACCACGCCGGAAGCGGGAAGATCTGATCGTCGAATGTGGTCTTGCGTGGGCGAAATGTCCTGTCCTGTAACGCAGGGCTCCGGCACCACCGCCGGAGCCCTCCGCCACGCGGGTCAGAGATAGTTGATGTGCAGGTGGTTGTCGTGGTTCGGGTAGCTCGTGGTCAGCCCCTCACTGATCAGCGTCGGGTCGTTGAAGTAGATGCTCTCCACCCGGCCGGTGGCACGGATGCGTTGTGCCAGCAGCCGGGTGGCGGCGCGGTCGTAGGCGGCCGACTCCCAGGTGATCCGGGCGGCCGTGCACTGCGCCGAGTCCGTGCGGATCGGCCACACGTCGACGTCCAGCCCGGTCTCGTGGGTGCTGTGGCCGGGGATGTCGCCGCCGTGCTCGAAGCTGACGTCGCCCAGCGGCACCTGACCGTTCCCGGTGAACGACGCGGCCGCCGCTTCCAGTGATCCGATCGCGGAGCCGGTGCCCCAGTTCGCGGTGCCGTTGCCGTCCGGGTTCTGGTCGCACATGTTCGCGAACGACGGGTAGGCGTAGTGCCAGACCAGGTTCTGCCAGGTGGTCGGCCCGACGATCCCGTCCGCGGTGATGCCGGCGTGGTTCTGGAACGCCACCACGGCCGCGTGCGTGCCGGAGCCGAAGTCGCCGTCGACCGCGAGCGAGAGCCGCCGCTTCTTGTTCAGCAGCACCTGCACCGCGCGGACCGCCGCGCCGTTGTCGCCCTGGCGGACCGTGACGATGAGCGCGCCCCACGTCTGCGGGCCGACGATGCCGTCGGAGGTCAGCCCGCGCGCGGTCTGGAACGCGCGCACGGACGTGGCCGTACCGGAGCCGAAGACGCCGTCCGCGCCGGTCGCGTGACCGCGCGCGGTCAGCAGGTGCTGCACGGCCTGGGTGTCGACGCCGCGGTTGCCCTGGCGCTGGGTGTGGAAGAACGCGCCCGGGAACGCACTGGCGGGCGCCGCGGGGGCGACGAGCACGATGCCGATCGCGACGGTGAGCGCCGCGGCCAGCCGGGTCAGAGTTCGCACGACGGTGATCTCCTCGTCAGAAGCACTGCGGCGCGGACCAGGTCCGGGTCGGCTTGGCGGCCAGGTGGGTGTGGTCGCTGTGACCGGCCGCGCCCGGGCCGATGATCTCGGCGAATCCGGCGGAGCGGGCCTCCCGGGCGATCGTGCACAGGCTCGGCGTGCCGGTGAAGTCGAGCGCGTCGCCGTACGTGTGCCGGCTGCCGCTGGAGCCGCCGACCTGCGCGTTGCACGCCACGCTGCGGAATCCGGACGAGACGACCAGTGGCGCGTTCCCGAGCTTGCGCCGCAACGCCTCGGCTCGCCACATGGACCGGATCAGGTTGGCGCGCACCTGCGTCGCGGACACCGCGCCGCCCTGGAGGCTGGCCTGGCTCCCGCAGGTGGCCGAGGCGGTCGCCTCGGCGAACGTGAAGTGGATCGGGGTGCAGTCGTCGTCCTGGAGCGCGTAGATCTGGTTGAAGGTCTGCGGGCCCGCGACGCCGTCGTTGGACAGGCCGTAGCCGGCCTGGAACTTGGCCACGGCCGCCGCGGTCCGGGCACCGTAATCGCCGTCGATGGCGAGCACCTCGCCGGAGTCCACCCAGCCGGCGACGCGGATCTGGAGCTGCCTGACGTCCTCGCCGCTCATCCCCGACCGCAGCGTGCGGCTCCAGGTGTAGCAGCCGTCCGCGGCGGCGGGACCGGCCAGCGCCACGTTCACCGCGGCCGTGGCCGTGAACGTCATGAACAGTGCCATGAACAGGCGTAACAGTCGTTGTCTCGTCATCCGGATGCTCCCCTGTGGATCCGGTGGCCCACGATGCGGGCCGCGTGCCCCCACCCTTGCGACGGCATGCAGCGGCGTCAATCCCTGTTGCCGCGTGCGGCACATAGCAGGAAATGCATCAATCGCGGCGATTTCTCGCGTCGCAGGCCGGGTGTATGGTTCGCCGCATGACGGACGTCGATGTCTTCCGTTCCCCCGATCCCACCCGGAGAAGATTCATGCGATCCGCGGCAGTCCTTCGCCGTGGCGCGGTCCCGGCCGTCGCCGCGACCGTGGCCGTGCTGCTGTCCGCCGCGCCGGCCGCCGCGGTGGCGCCCAGCACGCCGGTCTTCGGCGCCGCGATCGACGGCTACGCGGCCTCCGACCCGCAGAGCACCTGCGACCCCGTGGCCAAGCCGGGCGCGCTCGGCTTCCGCGAGCTGGTGCTGCGCCAGTACCCGGCGACCGGTGACTCCGGCATCGTCCGCTCCTGCGCCGACGGCGGCGTCTCCGAGCACAAGGAGGGCCGCGCCTGGGACTGGACGATCAACGCGGCCAGCGCCACGGACCACGCGCGCGCGGACGAGCTGCTGGCGTGGCTGCTCGCCACGGACAGCCACGGCAACCAGCACGCGAACGCGCGGCGGCTCGGCGTCATGTACATCATCTTCGACCGCCGCATCTGGGGCTCCTACCAGGCCGGCGACGGCTGGCGCACCTACACCGGCAGCAATCCGCACACCGACCACGTGCACTTCAGCTTCAGCCGGGCCGGTGCGCTGAAGCAGACGACGTGGTGGACCGCGGCCGACCAGCCGGCCGCGTGGCCCCGGCTGGCGAACGGCGCCAGTGGCGCGAACGTCCAGATCCTGCAGCACCTGCTGAACGCGGCCGGGCAGAGCCTGACCGCGGACGGCTCGTTCGGGCCGGCGACCGAAACCGCGGTCCGGTCGTTCCAGTCCGCGAACGGCGCGGTCTCGGACGGGATCGTCGGCATGGTGACCTGGTCCAAGCTGCTGCGGCAGGTGCAGCAGGGCGATCAGGGCAGCGCGGTCCGGGCCGCGCAGACCGCGTTGAACAAGAGCGGCGCGGGCCTGACCGTGGACGGCTCCTTCGGCCCGGCGACACGGGCCGCCGTGACGTCGTTCCAGTCAGCGCACGACCGAACGCCGAACGGCGCCGTCGATCCGACGCTGTGGCAGCTGCTGATCGCCGGCGTGGGCTGAGCCCGGTGTCTCCGGGCCGGCGCGCCGGCCCGGAGACCGGTTCAGGCGGACCCGGCGCCGGTGGTCGCGTCCGGCCACCCCGGCGGTGCCGGACTCGCTCAGCGCGGGCAGCCGCAGGCGCAGCGCGTCGTTGATCGCGCCCTCGAACGCCTTCGGCTCGCCGCACCACCACGCCAGTCCGGCCAGATTCTGACATTTTTCGCAATAGCTCTCTAATCGGGCACGGAGCCAGGCAGCTACAGTGGCGTCCATGACCACCGACGCGCTGCCATCGAGATACGCCGGCGCTCGCGAACGCATCCCGGCCTGGGAGGCGTTCCGCGGGCCGGACCACGGCGTCGTCCACCTGCCGCACCACCTCGCCTGGTCCGGCCCGACGTCATACGACGTCGGCGACATGCGGCAGCGCCTGACGCTCTACTCGATCCTGCTCGACTGCGGCCAGAGCGACGACCTCGCCGCCTACATCAACCGCTCCCTGCTCACCACGGACTGGCCCAACATGCGCCGACTCACGTCCCGCGAGCTGATCGCCGTCTGGGAACAGCACCTCCCCCACCTCACCGCCGCGTAGCCCATCACCATGGAGCACCTGCATCGAGAACTCGCCCGCATCGCGTTCACCGCTGGCGACGACCTCGGCCTGATGCTCGCCGGCGGCTATGCGATCCGCGCTCACGGATTGACCGAACGCCCATCTGGTGACCTGGACCTCGCCACCTCAGCCGGGCTCGCCCTGCCGGCGATTCTCGACCGCCTGGCCGACGCGTTCCGCCGGAACGGATTCGACGTACGGCACATCGAGTCGAATCCCCGGATGGCCCGGCTTCAGGTCACCCGCGGGACCGAGATCTGCGAAGTCGATCTGCTCAAGGAGGCGGTGGGCCCTCCAGCTCTGTTCGACCTGGGCCCGGTCCTCACTCTCGACGACGCGGTCGGGCTGAAGGTCCGCCCGCTCGCCGACCGCGCACTGCATCGCGACTTCATCGATGTCCATGCCGCCGCGGTCAAGGCTGGTTACACCTGGCGTGACCTCGAGCACCTGGGAGCACGACACTCCCCCAACTGGTCACTGGCCGATCTCGCCGACAGGCTTTCCGCGATCGACCTGCGCGATGACGTGACCTTCGCGGCGTACGGACTCGGTGAGGAACAGATCCTGGAGATCCGCCGGTGGGCCCTGAACTGGTCCGATGACATCCAGTCACGACTCGCCGCCGGTGACGCCGCCGAATCGGTGCAGGACACGAACTGGGACGCGTACCTCGAGGAGTAGTCAGGAGCACCACAAGACTCCCGGTAGGAAGCGATCGCGGCGCGGGAGAGCGGGTCGATGTCGCCCGGCCGGGTCTGGGGTCAGACCCGGCCGGGTGGGGGTCAGTGGCCGGAGTGGCCGGGGTTCTCCATGGGGTGTCCGGCCTGGTGCTCAATCTTGAGGACCTCGGCGGGCATCACCACGAACGGGCGCATCATGCCCATGTCCTCGTGGTCGCGCATGTGACAGTGGTGCAGGAAGCGGCCGCTGTGCGCGAAGTGCGCGGTGACCGTGACCGCCTCGCCGTTGTTGACCGAGACCACGTCCTTCCAGCCGGCGTCGGACGCGGCGGGCGGGAGCGTCTCGCGGTACTCGATCGGTGCGATCGTACCGCCGCCGACGGTCCGGCCCGCGTCGTCCACGATGAACTCCCACTTCTCGGCCACGTCGTAGTGGTGCCGGTGCTTGACCGTGAAGTGGGTGGCGTGGACGTGCTGCGGGTGTGGCCAGCCGCCGACGTCCAGGTTGATCCAGGTCCAGTCCTCCCAGTCGCCGGTCCGCACCATGAACCGGGCCGGGTCGTGGAAGCCGCGGGCCACCCTGCGGTACGTCTTGACGCCGCCGTCCGGGCCCTTGACCTGCACGATCCCGTCGACCGGGAACGGGCCGGCCGGCGCCTCGGTCTCCTCCATCTCCCACTGCTCGATCTGGCCGGTGCCGAGCGGCGGGAACATGATCATGCGGGTGGCCGAGGCCGTGCCGGGCTTCGGCAGCTTGGTGTCCAGCTTCGCCGGCGGTGTGTAGCCACCCGCCCGGCCGTTGCCGACCCGGAACTGCATGACCTGCGGCCACGGGCCCGGGTCGTAGTCCGCGTTCTTCAGGATCAGCTTCCTGCCCCTGAACGCGGAGAAGTCGATCAGGATGTCCGCGCGCTCGGCCGCGAGCACGCTCACGGTTCCGGCGTCGACCGGCGCGGCCAGCAGGCCGCCGTCCGTGCCGATCAGCTTGATCGCCGACTCAGGGACCGCGGTGCCGTCCTCCAGCGTGAGCTGCAGGTGGTAGGGGCGGACGTTGGACACGTTCGCGACCCGGAACCGGTACCAGCGCGGCTCGACGTCCAGGTGCGGCCAGATCACGCCGTTGACCGTGGTGAACGGCCCGGAGAAGCTGGTGGCCAGCAGTTCCGGCTCGGTCGCGTACATCACGGTCTTGTACAGCTGGAACGGCGTGAGCTTCCCGGCGCCGTCGAGGTCGAAGTTGCGGTCGCAGAGCAGCAGCGGGATCTCATACTTCCCTGACGGCAGTCCGAGGCGGTCCTCTGTGGAGTCGCGGATCAGGTAGAGGCCGCTGAGCCCGACGATGGTGTTCCAGCGGGAGATCGGCATGGCGTGGTCGTGGTACCAGAGCGCGGTGGCGCGCTGGTCGTTCGCGTACTCGGCGACCTGCGCCTGCCCCGGCGGGAAGCCGGCCTCGGGCCAGCCGTCGTTGTCCATGCCGGTCTCCGCGCCGTGCAGGTGCACGACCGTCCACGGTGGAAGGTTCGACACGTCGGTCAGCAGTGGGGCGCCGTCGGTGCCGGGGCGGTCCCAGAGCGGCGGGTCGGCCCAGGCGATCATCGGCGCGGCCGCGCGCAGCGGGATCCTCCCGTTCAGCGCGTTGACCCACCGGATCACGGCCGGCTCGTCCGCGCGCACCTCGATGGTGGGCCCGGGCACCGTACCGTCGAAGCCCCAGATCGTGGTCTGTCCCAGCTGGGAATGGAGTCTGTGCTTCGCCACGCGCATCGGCACGGTCAGCTCGGCCGGCCGGCCGCCGCGCTGCCGCTCCGGCTTCAGAACCTTCGGGACGGGCAACGCATCGCGGTACGGCGTGAGCGGCTCCGGATGGGCCGAGACCAGGCGCACCGCCTTGTTCCCGGGGGTACGGCCGGGCAGCCGCTGCTGCTCGGCGACGGGCACGGTGCGGGGCAGCGTGGCGGTGCCGTCCACCGCGAGCAGGCCGCGCACTGACTCGTTGGTCAGCAGCGCCGCGCCCGCGACACCGGTGGCGACACCGCCGGCGAGCAACCGCCGCCGGGTGACGTGCGGATCGGGTATCTCGGTCATGCTCACTCCTTGGGGTGGGGGGTTCCGGCTGCGGCGAGCGCGCCGGGCGTGCGGTGCGTGAAGACGTCCCGGGGACTCACCGACGGCATGAGCGCGACCAGTCGCAGCGTGGCGATGCTGTCGCCGCCGAGCGCGAAGAAGTCGTCGTCGGCGCCGACCCGGTCCGCGCCGAGCGCCTCCGCGAAGGCCACGCAGAACGCCGCCTCCGCCTCCGTGGCCGGCGGACGATAGGTGTGCGCGTCCGGATCCGGGCGGGGCAGGCCGGCCCGGTCGACCTTGCCGTTCGCGGTGAGCGGCAGACGATCCAGAACCACGAACGCCGCGGGTACGAGGAAGTCCGGCAGCCGGGCCGCCATGTGCTCCTTCAGCGCCGCCGTGTCGAGACGCTGCCCCGCGCGCGGCACCACGTAACCGGCCAGGATCCGGCGGCCGTTCGCCAGCGTGGGCGCGGCCGCCTCGGCCTGCGCCACGTCCGGGTGCGCCGCGAGCGCGGCCTGCACCTCGCCCAGTTCCACGCGGTACCCGCGGATCTTGACCTGGTCATCGGTCCGCCCGAGGTAGTCGATCGTGCCCGCCTCGGTCCAGCGCACCAGATCGCCGGTGCGGTAGAGACGGCCGCCCGGCCTGAACGGGTCCGCGACGAACCGGGCCGCGGTCGTGGCGGGCGCGTCCAGGTAGCCGCGGGCCAGGCCGGCACCGGCCAGGTACAGCTCACCGGGCACGCCGGGCGGCAGGATGCCCAGGTTCGCGTCCAGCACGTAGGCGCGGGCGTTGTCGACCGGGCGGCCGATCACCGGCCGTTCCGCGTCCGTGGCGAACGCGGCCAGTGAGTCCACTGTGCACTCGGTCGGGCCGTAGAGGTTGACGGCGGCGAGGCCCGGGGTGGCGGCGAGGCGGCGCCACTGCCGCTCCCCCACCGCGTCGCCGCCGAAACCGATCATCGACAGCGTGTGGCGGTCCGGCGCGAACATGCCGAGGTCGTCGAGCGCGGCCAGCATCGCGGGGGCGACCTCGATGAAGTCGATGCCGGACCGGTCGATCAGCTCGGCGAGCGCGGCCGGATCGGTGCGCTGGTCCTCGCCCGCCAGATGCACGGCGTGGCCGCTGAACAGCCACAACTGCGGCTGCCAGGCCGCGTCGAACGCGAACGGCCAGGCGTGCGCGACACGCAGCCGCTCACGGCCGGCCAGCCGGACCGTGGGGTCGTGCAGGTGGCGGCGGTGGCTGCGATAGAGATTCGCGATCGCGGAGTGCGGGATGACGACGCCCTTGGGCGTACCGGTCGAGCCGGAGGTGTAGACGACGTAGGCGGGATGGTGCCCGCTGATCCACGGAGCGGTGAACGGGCCGGCCGCGTCGGTGGTCAGGGCCGGACCGTCGAAGGGCGGTGCGGGCGTGTCCGGGGTGTGCAGGAGCGCGGCCGGGCGGGCGCCGGCCAGCAGCGTCCGGATCCGCTCGGGCGGGTAGGACGGGTCGATCGGCAGGTAGGCGGCGCCGGACGCGAGCACGGCCAGCATGGCGATCATGGCCTCGGGGGTGCGGGAGCCGAGAACGGCGACGCGATCCTCCGGGCGGACGCCGTGCTGCTGCAGCGCACCGGCGATGCGCTCGACGGCCGCGCCGGCCTGGGCGAAGGTCCAGGTGGTGTCGCCGAGCACCAGCGCGGGCGCGTCGGGCTGGGTCCGCACCCGCGCCGCGAACAGCCCCGGCAGCAGCGCCTCACCCCCGGCAGCAGCCGGGAGCCCTTGAGCCAGGCCACTCCGCACCAGCCCGTCTCCGGCCACGCTCTGCCCGGCCGCGTCGTGATCGGACGCCCGCTGGCCGGGCACGTGCTGGCCGGGCACGTGCTGGCCGGGCATGTCGTAGTCTGGCGCGCTCTGGCCGGGCGCGGCGGCTCGGCTTGATTCGTTCCAGGTCGTGTTGTTCCAGGTGGTCAGGATCAGGTCGCGTTCGGCGGGGGCGGCCGCGGGCAGCGCGGCCAGGGGTGCGTCCGGGGCGGCGACGATCGCGGCGAGCACGGCCAGGAGCCGGTCGCCGAGCCGGGCCGCCGCACCCGGTGTGAACAGGTCCGGCCGGTACTCCAGCACCAGATCCAGGCCGGCCGCGGTCCCGCTGCCGGCTTCGGCGCCCATTTCGGTGCCGGCTCCGGTGCCGGCGCCTGTCCCGTTGCCGATGCTGGTGGTGCTTGCGGTGCTGCCGGTGCCCGCGGTGCTGGTGGTGCCCGCGGCGTCAGAGCTGCCCGCGGTGCCGGAGGTGGTGCCAGGTAGCACGGTCAGCGTGAGCGGGTAGTGGGTGACCGACTCGCCGGCCAGCGCGGTGACGTCGAGGCCGGCCGCGCGTTCGGCGGCGTGCAGCGCGTCCTCGTCGACCGGAAAACTCTCGAAGACCAGCAGCGTGTCGAAGAGCTCCCGCTGCCCGGACCAGCGCAGCACGTCCGCGAGCCCGGCGTGCCGGTGTTCGAGCAGCGCCGCCGCCTCGGACTGCACACGTTTCAACGCGCTCTGAATCGTTTCCGCGCGCGGTAGGCGTACCCGGACCGGCACGGTGTTGATCAGCAGCCCGAGCGTGGCCTCCGCCTCCGCGAATCCGGCGTCCCGGCCCGAGACGGTGGCGCCGAAGACCACGTCGTCCCGCCCGGTCGCGCGGGCCAGCACGGTCGCCCAGGCCAGTTGCAGGATCGTGTTGAGCGTGACCCCGGTGCCCCGGGCCAGCGCGGTCAGCGCCTGCACCCGCGCCGCGGAGAGCGTCAGCGGGAGCAGCTCGGCGCCCCCGCTGTCCGGGCGGGCCTCGGCCGCCGGGCCGGCCAGCAGCGTCGGGCCGGGCAGCCCGTCGAGCGCGTCCCGCCACGCGCGGGCGGCCGCGGCCCGGTCACGGGTGGCGAGCCAGCGCAGGTGGGCGCGGTGCCCACCGGCCGGTGTGTCCGGCTCCAGCCCGGCGTAGGTGGCGAACAACTCCCGGGCCAGCAGCGGCACGGACCAGCCGTCCAGGATCAGATGGTGGTTCGTGATGGTGAAACGATGTTCCCCGTCCGTGACACGTTCCAGCGCGAAGCGGATCAGCGGCGGCGCGCCCAGGTCGAAGCGGCGATCCGGGCCGTTCCACTCGGGCTCCGCGCCGGGCTCCCCGGCGTCCGGTGCCGGCCGGACGATCTGCACCGGTTCACCGTCGTGGTGCACGAACCCGGCGCGCAGTGCGGGATGCCGGGCGATCACCCGACGGGCCGCGTCGCGCAGCCGGCCCTCGTCCACGGGCCCGCGCAGCAGCAGCCGCAGCCGCATCGTGTAGACGTCGGGGGCCTCCCGGTCGTACCCGGAGAGGAAGAACATGCCGGCCTGCAACGGCGTCAGCGGCAGCACGTCCTCGACCTCGGGATCGTCACGCAGCGCGGCATGCCGGTCCCGGAACGCCCGCAGCGCCGCCTCGCCGTCGCCCGCGCTCTCCTCGCCGTGATGGCGCGCGATCGCGGCCAGCGCGGCCACGGTCCGATGCTCGAAGACGTCCCGGGGCCGCAGCGGAAGACCGGCCTCGCGGGCCCGGTTGACCAGCCGGATCGACAGGATGCTGTCGCCACCCAGCTCGGTGAAGCCGTCGTGCACGCCGACCTCGGGCAGCCCGAGCACCTCGGCGAAGATCCGGGTCAGCGCACGCTCGTCCGGCGTCCGCGGCCGGTCAGTGCCGGTCAGCGCGGCCGGATCCGGTTCCGGCAGCTCCCGGCGGGCGATCTTGCCGGTCGGCGTCATCGGCAGCCGCTCCAGCCGCACCAGAATCGACGGCATCTGATGCTCCGCGAGCCGCTCCGCCGCGAAGGCCCGCACCACGGTCAGGTCGATCCCGGCACCGGCACCGCACTCACCCCCCGCATCGCTGCCGGTCGCAGCATCGCTGCCGGTCGCGGCGGCATGAGCCGCACCGGCGCTGCTGGCGCTGGTTGTGCTCGCCACAGCGCTGGAGACCCCCACATCGACCGCGGCGGTGACGGAAGCGGCGGTGACGGTGGAACCGCCAGCAACGCCGACGCCGGAACCAGAAGAGATGCCAGAGCCACCGGCCGCGCCCAAACCAGCAGAGACGCCAGAGCCACCGGCCCCGCCGAAACCAGCAGAGACGCCAGAGCCACCGACCCCGCCGAAACCAGCAGAGACGCCAGAGCCACCGACCCCGCCGGAACCAGCCGACAGGCCGGAACCGGCGGACGGGCCGGGGGTTGTGGGGGCGAGGTAGGCGATGAGGCGGCCGTTGTGGACGGTGACCGCGGCGGCGCGGACGCCGGGGGCGGAGGCGAGCACGGACTCGATCTCGGCCGGTTCGATGCGGTGGCCGCGGACCTTGACCTGTTCGTCGGTGCGGCCGAGGTGGTCGAGGCCGCCGTCGGCGCGGCGCCGCACCAGGTCGCCGGTCCGGTAGAGGC
This sequence comes from Catenuloplanes nepalensis, assembly GCF_030811575.1. Classification (GTDB taxonomy): domain Bacteria; phylum Actinomycetota; class Actinomycetes; order Mycobacteriales; family Micromonosporaceae; genus Catenuloplanes; species Catenuloplanes nepalensis. Next base: position 4,083,511 of record NZ_JAUSRA010000001.1, read on the forward strand.
GGGCGCCGGGCACGAACGGGTTCGCGACGAAGCGATCGGCGGTGGCCGCGGGCGCGCGCAGGTAGCCGCGCGCCAGGCCGGCGCCGGAGAGGTACAGCTCGCCGACGCCGTCGACCGGCACCGGGCGTAGCCAGGCGTCGAGCACGTGCGCGCCGGTGCCGGTGATCGGCGTGCCGAGGTGCGGGTCGCGGCGCGCGTCGGCCAGGTAGGTGCTGTCGCCGCTGGCCTCGGAGCAGCCGTACAGGTTGACCACGCGCGCGGTCAGGCCGGCGGTGTGCGCGGGCGTGAGCGGCTCACCGCTGGAGATCCACAGGTCGACCGAGCCGAGCCGGCCGCGACCGTGTTCCGCCAGTGCCCGGAGCAGCGTCGGTACGGCGGTTAGCCGCGTGATCCGGTGCTTCTCGATCAGGTCGATGAGCGCGAGCGGGTCGCGGCGGTCGTCCCGGGTGGCCAGCACGACCGGGACGTGCGCGGCGAGCGCGCCGAGCAGCTCGGTCGAGCCGTCGACGAAGCCGATCGAGCTCTTGGCCAGGATGACATCGGCGAACGTCGTGGGTTCGGCGGTCAGCATCCACAGTATTCGAATCGCCAGACCGCCGCGGGTGCCGATCACGGCCTTCGGCGTGCCGGTGGACCCGGAGGTGAACAGCACGTAGGCGGGGTGGGCCGGGTCGGCGGTCACCGGCTTCGGCACCGCATCCGGCAGCGGGGCGGTGACGTCGAGCTGCGGAACCTCGTACGGAAGCTCGCCGGTCGTCAGCAGCAGGCCGGGCCGGGCCGTGTCGATCATGTGACGAAGGCGGGCCGCCGGATGATCGAGGTCGAGCGGCAGGTAGGCCGCGCCGGTCCGGAGCACCGCGAGGAGCGCGACGACCAGCTCGGGCCGGTAGCCGGTGGCGATGCCGACGACGGACTCCGGCCCGATCCCCCGGTGCTGCAGCGCGGCGGCGAGCCGCTCGGCGCGAGCCTGCAGATCTCCCGCGCTGAGCGTCGTCCCGTCGCAGATCAGCGCGGTCGCGGACGGGTCGCCGGGCATCAGCAGCGCGGAGATGTCCCCGGTCCGCGATGCGGCCTCCGCAAGGATCGAGGCATCGCGCGACACCTCGGCGGCGCTTGACGCGGCCTCCGCGCGGGGTGCGGCCCCAGCCCCGGACGCGGCTCCAGCACGCGACGCGGCTTCGGTGCTCGGCCGGTCGCGGTCGTCGAGGGTGGTGACGGCGCTCGTGCGTACCGTCGGGTCGTCGATGATCTGGTGCATGACGCGCAGCAGGCGGTCGAGCAACGCGGCCGCGCCGGGTGTGCCGTCGCGGTACTTGAGTTCCAGCCGGAGCCGGCCGCCCCCGGGTGCGGCCGTGAGCATGACCGGGTAGTGCGAGCCGTCGTGCCCCTCGACCGACTCGACGGACAGCTGACCGGCCGGCTCCTCGGACGGCCCGGCACCCGGGAACGTCTGGACCACGAGAAGGCTGTCGAAGAGTTCGCCCTGCCCGGCGGCGTTCAGGATGGCGGGCAGGTCGAGCCATGCGTGCTCGCGCAGCGTGGCCTGGGCGGCCTGATGGCGCCGGAGAAGGCCGACGAACGGTTCCGCGGGCCGCAGCCGCGCCCGCACCGGGACCGTGTTGAGGAACAGCCCGATCATGTCGTCCGCGCCGGGCAGCTCCGCCGGGCGCCCGGACACGGCCTGGCCGGTGACCACGTCGGGCCCGCCGCCGACCGCGGCGAGAACGGTCAGCCACGCGCACTGCAGGACGGTGTTGAGCGTGACGCCCAGGTCCCGGGTGAGCGCGATGAGCCCGCCGCCGTCGATCTCGGCCGTGGTCCGGTGCACGACCGCGGCCGGCCGGCCGGGCCCGCTGAACGGGGTGCAGGAGACCGCGCCGGCCAGGTCGGCGCGCCAGGCCTCGACGGCCGCGGTACGGTCCCGCCCGGCGAGCCAGGCCAGGTAGTCCCGGTATCGGGCCGGTGCGGGCAGTGTGCCCGGGGCCCGGTAGAGCGTGAGCAGTTCGCGGATCAGCGGCGCGGTGGACCAGCCGTCGAGCAGCAGGTGATGGCTGGTCACCAGCAGCCGGTGCCGTTCCGGGCCGAGTCGCAGCAGGTGAAAGCGGAACAGCGGCGGCGTCGACAGGTCAAGCCGCCGGCCTCGCTCCTCCGCCGCGATCGCCTCGGCGCGACCGGCGCTCGCGCTTCCCGGCCGGCCTCCGAGCCCTGTTGGCCCGCTCAGTCCTGCCTGATCGATCAGTCGTGCCTGATCGCCCAGTCCCGTCTGATCCCCCAGTCCCGTCCGATCGCTCGGGCTGGACGGGCCGGACAGGTCCGTCTCGGTCCACGGGACGTCGACGTGGTCCGGGACGAGCGCGACCGGGCGGTCCACGTCCTCGGTCCAGAACGCGGCGCGCAGGTGCGGGTGCCGGTCGAGCAGCGCGCTCGCCGCGGCCCGGAGACGCCCCGCGTCCAGCGGGCCTCGAAGATCGAGGACGAGCTGCACCGTGTACGGATCGGGGCCTTCGTCCGCGTACCCGCTGAGGAAGAGCAGCCCCTCCTGCAACGGCGACAGCGGCAGGACGTCCGTGATCGTGCTCATCGGGTCGCCCACTTCGCCGCGATCCGGTCCAGCTGCCCCTGGTCGAGCCCGGCCAGCGGCACGTCGGCCGGGGTGAGCCGGGTGGTGACCGCGGCGGCCGCGACCGCACGAAGCGCCCGTTCCCACAGCGTGGCCAGTCGGTGCACGGTGTCCTCCTCGATCGCGGTGGAGACGTAGGCGAAGACGGCCCGCAGCTCGGTCCCGTCCGCACCGGGCACGGCAGTGACGTCGATACTGAGCGTGTGGTCAGCGGCGCGGTGCCCGTCCACGGTGCCGCCGAGGCCGCCCTCGATCCGCCAGCCGTCGCCGCCGCGGTCCGGCGCGCCGCCGATCCGGCCCAGGTAGTTGAACGCGATCCAGGGTCGTGGCGCCGCGGTGAGCGCCGGATGCCGGGCCAGCTCGCGCAGCAGTCCGTAGCCGATGCCGTGGTCCGGCACCGTTCCGAGCGCCGCGGCCGTGGCCTTGACCGCCTCCGCCGCTCGCCCGGGGTCGGTCTCGGCCGCGGCCAGTCCGGCGCCGCCGGTCGCCAGCCGGACCGGGTAGATCGTGGTGAACCAGCCGACCGTCCGGGTCAGGTCCGCGCCCGGCACGATCTGCTGCTCGCGGCCGTGCCCCTCCAGGTCGATGACCGCCTCACCGCCGGTCCACTCGCGCAGGGCGAGTCCGAGCGCGGCCAGCAGCACGTCGTTGACGGTCGCGCGCAGTCGCTCCGGCACCTCGCCGAGCAGCGGCGCGGTGTCCGCGGCCGGCAGCGTCCGGGTCAGCTGCGCGACGGTGCCGAGCGTGCCGGGCACGACGTCGGCGGTACTCACGCCGGAGACCGCCACGCCGTCGGCGGTACTCACGCCGGAGACCGCCACGCCGTCGGCGGTACTCGCACCGGCGACGGCCGCGCCGTTGGCCTCGGAGGCCGTGCTGCCGGGCGCGGACGGTCCGTCGCCGGAAGCGGCGAGGATGCCGGCGGGTGCCGGCGTGACGGCGTCGAGCACGTCGCGCCAGTAGCGGGCCTCGCGCTCCCGGGCCAGCGCGGCCTCGGACAACGCGTGCGCCCAGGTGCGCAGCGACGTCGCGACCGGGCGCAGCCGGGGAGTCCGTCCAAGGTGGAGCGCGGTGCAGGCCGCCTCCAGGTCGGCCGCGAGGATGCGCCAGGAGACGCCGTCGACGACCAGGTGGTGGATGAGGAGCAGCAGCTCGGAGCGCCGGTTCGGCCCGGCGTCGCGCCAGAGCGCGTGCGTCATCGCGCCGCGCCACGGGTCCAGGCCGGCCCGCGCGGCCTCCAGCGGCAGTTCGGAGTCGCCGGGCACCACGGTCAGCGCGGGCTCGGGCGCATCCGCCGGCACGACCAGGCGATCCCGTTCCAGCCGGGCGCGGAGCGCGTCGTGGTGGCCGAGGATCGCGCGCAGCCCGTCCCTGACCGTCCGCTCGGTCAGCCCGGCCGGGAGGCTGAACCGCAGTGCCTGGCCGAACTTCTCCACGGCCGGGTCCGCGTCCACGAACCGGCGCATGATCGGTGTCAGCGGGACGTCGCCGGTGCCGGGGTCGTGTGCCGCGATGCCGGCCTCGGCCGCGACCGCCGCCAGTTCGCGCGGCGTGGGGTTCTCGAAGACGTCCCGGGGCGCGAAGAGCAGCCCGTGGTCGCGGGCGCGGGCGACGAGCTGGATGGAGAGGATGCTGTCGCCGCCGAGCGCGAAGAATCCGTCCGTGGCGCCGAGGTCGTCGCGTCCGAGCAGCTCCGCGAACAGTTCCACGAGCGTCTGCTCGACGTCGGTCGTGGCGTCCGCCCGTTCCGTCTCGGCCGTCTGCGGCGTCGGCAGCCGGTCGCGGTCGAGCTTGCCCGCGACCGTGTGCGGCAGCGCGTCGAGCACCATCCACGCGGACGGCACCATCCCGGCGGGCAGCAGCTCGGCGGCCCGGCGGGCGATCCCGGCGACGTCGAATGCCGTGGCGCGGCCGGCCCGATCGGCATCGCCGCCGGTCCCGGCGTGCGCGGCAGCGGCCTTCACCGCACTGGCGGCGGCCGTCGCTGCACTGGCAGCGGCCGTCGCCGCGCCGGAAGCCGCCCGGGGCACGGCCGCGAGCGCGTGCGGGCCGGAGACAGAACCGGCGGTCTGCGGGCCGGGCGCGGGCACCAGGTAGCCGACCAGCCGGTCCCGGCCGTCCGCGCCGGGCCGGGCCGCGACCGCGGCGGCCGCCACACCGGGCAGGTCGCGGAGCGCGGCCTCGATCTCGGCCGGTTCGATGCGCAGACCGCGCACCTTGAGCTGGTCGTCCGCGCGGCCGAGGTATTCCAGCAGCCCACCGGCGTTCCACCGGGCCAGGTCGCCGGTGCGGTAGAGCCGGTCGCCCGGCGCGCCGAACGGGTCGGCGACGAACCGTTCCGCCGTCAGCGCGGCCCGGCCGAGGTAGCCGCGCGCGAGTCCGCCGCCGCCCAGGTACAGCTCACCGGTCACGCCCGGCGGCACCGGCGCGAGGTCCGGCCCGAGCACGTAGGCGCGCCGGTTCACGTCCGGCCGCCCGATCGGCAGCACCGAGCTCGCCCAGCCCGGCTCGGCCGTCCACAGTGTGGAGTTGACGGTCGCCTCGGTCGGCCCGTAGCAGTTCAGGAAGCGCCGCCCGCCGGCCCAGTCGCGGATCAGGTCGCGCCGCAGCGCCTCCGTCCCGACCAGCAGCGTCACGTCCACGCCGAGTGACGGCTCGGGGGTGCCGGGGCGGGGCAGCGAGGACAGCACGGACGGTGGGATGACCAGGTGGGTCAGGCGTTGCGCGGTGGCGAACCGGGCCAGTGCCGCACCGGCGCGCGCGTGCTCCGGCAGCAGCACGATCGTGCCGCCGCTCAGGATCGAGATGGCCAGCTCCGCCACCGTGACGTCGAACGAGAACGACGCGAACGACCCGATCCGCGCGCCCGTCCCGCCCCGCGACCCGCCGGCCATCGTGGCGACCAGGTCGGGTAGCCCGGCGTGCGGGACAGCCACGCCCTTCGGCCGCCCGGTCGACCCGGACGTGTAGATCACGTAGGCCAGCCGGGACGGCTCCGGCGCCGCCCGGTCCGGCCGCTGCGCCGGCCCGTCACCCCAGGCCACGGCGACGTCGACGACCTCAAGGCCCTCAGCGGGTACGTCGTCCGCGCGCGCCGCGACCGCCAGCACGGGCCGGGCGTCGTCGAGCACGTGCCGCACCCGCGACGCCGGATGGTCCGGGTCGATCGGCAGGTAGGCCGCGCCGGTCTTCGCGACCGCGAGGATCGCCGCCACCGCCTCCGCGGACCGGCGCAGCGCGACCGCGACGATCCGCTCCGGCCCGGCACCGCGACCGAGCAGCACGTGCGCCAGCCGGTTCGCGGCCGCGTCCAGCTGCCGGTAGGTCAGCTCGCGGGCGCCGTCGACCAGCGCGACCGCGTCCGGCCGCGCCGTCGCCTGGGTCTCGAACAGCCCGGCCAGGTCGGTGAACGGCACGTCGCGCGCGGTCTCGTTCCACTGGTGCAGGACCAGGTCGCGTTCACGGTCGTCCAGCACCCGTACCGTGCTGATCCGTTGGTCAGGGTGGGACAGGACCGCGCGGAGGACCCGGTCGAGGCGGTTCAGTAGCCTGCTCGCGCTGCCGTCGTCGAACAGGTCGCGGGCGCAGGTCAGCTCCAGCGCGACGGCGCCGGTGGTCGCGTCCTCCTCGATGACGAACGTCAGGTCGAACTTCGCGATCGTGAACTCGGCCGGTTCCGGCGCGACCTCGAGGCCGGCGAGCCCGAAGCCGTCCTGGTCCGCGTACCGGTGGGTGGTGACGACCTGGAAGAGCGGGTGCCGGGACAGCGACCTGGCCGGTGCGAGATGCTCGACCAGGCGCTCGAACGGCAGGTCGGAGTGGGCGAACGCGGCCAGGTCGGTGCGGCGCACCCTGTCGAGCAGCGCGGCGAACGTGGGGTCGCCGGAGACGTCGGTGCGCAGTACGAGCGTGTTGAGGAAGCAGCCGACCAGGTCGTCGAGCGCGGCGTCGGCGCGGCCCGCGATCGGGGTGCCGAGCGGCAGGTCGGTCCCGGCGCCGAGCTTGCGCAGCAGCACCGCCACCGCGGCCTGGAGCACCATGAACGCGGTGACGCCGTGCGCCGCCGCCACCGCCCGCAGCGCGCTCGCCACGTCGGCCGGGAGAGGACGCCGGGCGAGCTCACCGCGATAGGTGGCGACCGGCGGGCGCGGACGGGAGACCGGGAGCGCCAGTTCCTCGGGCAGGCCGGCGAGTTCCGCGCTCCAGAACGCGAGCTGTTCCGCGGCGAGCGGCGTCTTGTCGTCGCCGGTGCCGAGCAGTTCGTGCTGCCAGAGCGCGTAGTCGGCGTACTGCACCGGCAGCGGAGCGTCCCACCGCGGCGCGGCGCCGGACACCCGGGCCGCGTAGGCGGTGGCGAGGTCGGTGAAGAGCGGCCGGGCGGACCACTCGTCGGCCGCGATGTGGTGCACGACGACCGCGACCACGTGCTCGTCCGGCCCGGCCGCCAGCGCGTGGAACCGGATCGGGATCTCCTCGTCGAGCCGGAACGGCCGGTGGATCGCCTCCTCCAGCGTGCCCTCGGTGTGCACGGCCACGTCGCGCGGTGGCCTGACTGACTGCTCAGCCCGTCCGGACGGCGCCGGGTAGACCGTGCGCAGGATCTCGTGCCGGGCCACCACGTCGGACGCGGCCGCCGCGAAGGCCGCCAGGTCGAGCGCGCCGCGGAACCGGGCCGTGAACGGGATGTTGTACGTGTCGGACGGCCCGTCCATCCGGTCGATGAACCAGAGCCGCTGCTGCGCGGGCGAGAGCGGCAGCGGGTCCGGTCGCGCGCCGGCTCGCAGCGGTGGCCGGTCACCGCCGCGCCGCAGCCGCTCCGCGAGCGCGCGCACGGTCGGCGCCTCGAACACGTCGTGCAGCGCCGGCTGCGCGCCGAAGACCGTGCGCAGCCGGGAGACGAGCCGCACCGCGAGCAGCGAGTGCCCGCCGAGCGCGAAGAAGTCGTCCTCCGCGCCGACCCGGTCCAGGCCGAGCAGGTCCGCGAAGACGCCGGACAGCACCTCCTCTCCGAGCCCGCGTGGCGCCTCGGCACCGGCCGGCGCGGGCGCGGGGTCGGGCAGCGCGCGCCGGTCGACCTTGCCGCTGGTGGTGAGCGGGAACTCGGCCAGCACCACGAATATCGACGGGATCAGGTACTCGGGCAGCGTGCCGGCGAGCGCGGCCCGCAGCGCGCCCGGCTCGGGACGGTGGCCGGGCGCGGGCGTGACGTATCCGGCGAGCCGATCGCCGTGCGCGACCACCACGGCCGCGGCGACCTCGGGCAGCGCGGTCAGCGCGGCCTCGACCTCGCCCGGCTCGATCCGCAGGCCACGCACCTTGACCTGGTGGTCGGTGCGGCCGAGGAAGTCCAGCGCGCCGTCCGGCCGCCATCGGGCCAGGTCGCCGGTGCGGTAGAGCCGCCGGCCGTGGTCGTGCGGGTCGGCGACGAACCGTTCCGCGGTCAGCGCGGCCCGCCCGAGGTATCCGTCCGCGAGCTGCACGCCCGCGAGGTACAGCTCGCCGGGCACGCCGTCCGGCACCGGCCGCAGCCAGCGGTCGAGCACGTGCGCGCGGGTGTTCCAGATCGGCCGGCCGATGGGCACGTCGTCCTGCGTCACGTGCCAGGCGGTGACGTCCACCGTGGCCTCGGTCGGGCCGTAGAGGTTGTGCAGCGCGGCATGCGGGAGCAGCCGGCGGGTGGCGGCGGCCAGGTCGGCCGGGAGCGCCTCGCCGCTGGTGACCAGCAGTCGCAGGCTCGCGCAGGAGCCGGTGGCCGGGGTCGCGACGAACTCCCGGAGCATCGAGGGTACGAAGTGCGCGACCGTCACGCGTGCACGGCGGATCAGCGCGGCGAGATAGCCGGGGTCGCGGTGGCCGCCCGGCTTCGCGATGACCAGCGGCGCGGCCGCGAGCGCGGGCCAGAAGAACTCCCACACGGACACGTCGAACGTGGCCGGCGTCTTCTGCAGCACCGCGTCGGCGTCGCCGAGCCGGAACTCGGCCTGCATCCACTCCAGGCGGTTGGTCAGCGCGCGGTGCGGCACCCGCACGCCCTTGGGCCGCCCGGTCGAGCCGGAGGTGTAGATGACGTAGGCGGGCAGGTCCGGCGCGGGCGGCGGCAGGTCCGCGGCCGGCCCGGCGGACCAGGCGCGCACGTCGTCCGCGCTCAGCACCAGCCGGGCGCCGGCGTCGGTGCGCAGCAGCTCGGCGCGCTCGTCCGGGTGGTCCGGGTCGATCGGCAGGTAGGCGGCGCCGGCGCGCAGCACGCCCCACAGCGCGGTCACCAGCTCCGGCCCGCGCGGGATACGGACGCCGACCACATCGCCGGGCGCCACCCCGCGGTTGCGCAGTGTGCGGGCCAGCGCGGCCGCGGACCGGTTCAGCTCCGCGTAGGTGACCGGTGCGCCGCCGTCCGGAAGCAGCGCGATCGCGTACGGATGGGTGCGCGCGGCCTCGATCAGCCGGTCCACGACCGTGCCGCCGGGCACGTCGTGACCGGTGGCGTTCCGCGCGCGCAGCGACTCGCGCTCCTCCGGCAGCAGCACGTCCAGTTCGGACATCCGCGTGTCCGGCCGTGCCTTCCGGAGCAGCCGGGTCAGGCGGCGCAGCATCGTCTCCGCGCTGTCGTGGTCGAACAGGTCCGCGGCGTAGTTCAGCGAGACCGCGTCGTCCTCCAGCAGGAAGCTGAGGTCGAACTTGGCCGTGTCCGGCGCCTGCGCCACGGACTCGCTCGCCAGCCCGGCCAGCCGCACGCCGGGCTCGCCCGCGCGGTGCTGGTTGACCAGCACCTGGAACAGCGGATGCCGGGCCCGCGCGCGTTCCGGCTTCAGCGCCTCCACCAGGCGCTCGAACGGCATGTCCTGGTGCGCGAAGTCGGCCAGGTCCGCGTCCCGGACGCGCGCGGCCAGCTCGGCCAGCGTCGGGTCGCCGGACACGTCCGTGCGCAGCACCACGGTGTCGACCAGGAACCCGACCAGGCGTTCCAGCGCGGGATCGGTACGGCCGCCGACCGGCGCGCCGAGCGGGACGTCCTCGCCCGCGCCGAGCCGGGACAGCAGCGCCGCGACCGCGGCCTGGAACAGCATGAACGGGGTGACGCCGAGCGTGCGGGCGAGCGCGTCCAGGCCGTCCGGGCGCGCCTCGCTGACCGTGCCGCCGGTGTAGCCGGGCAGCGCGGGCCGCGGCCGGTCGGTGGGCAGCGCCAGCTCGGCCGGGGCGCCGGCGAGCCGGTCCCGCCAGTAGCCGACGTAGTCCGGCTGCTCCCGCTGCCACAGCGTCACGTCCGCGTACTGCACGGCCAGCGGCGTCCAGGCGGGCGGAGAACCGGCGAGGCGCGCGGCGTAGGCGGTCTCCAGATCGTCGACGAGCGGGCCGGTGGAGAGCGCGTCGGCCGCGGTGTGGTGCAGCAGGATCAGCAGCAGCCACTCCCGCGGACCGGTGCGGGTCAGGTCCACCCTGATCGGCGGCTCAGCGTCGAGCGCGAACCGGTGCCGGGCGGGGAGTTCCGCGTCGTCGCCGTGCACGGTGAACACGTCCGGTACCTCGGCGAGGATGTGCTGCCAGGGCTCGCCGTCGTGCTCGACCAGGAGCGTGCGCAGCGGCTCGTGCCGGGCGACCACGTCCGCGACCGCGGCGCGCAGCGCGTCCACGTCGAGGTCGCCGCGCAGCCGGGACAGCAGCGGGATCGTGTAGACCGTGCCGGGGCCCTCGAGGCGGTCCAGGAACCACAGGCGGCGCTGCGCGAACGACAGCGGAATGCGGTCCGGCCGGGCCCGCGCCGTGATCGGCGGCCGTGCGGTCTGATCAGTCAGTCGGCCGGCCAGCTCGCGGACGGTCGGCGCCTCGAAGACCGCGCGCAGCGGCACCTCGGCGCCGAACACCGCGCGGATCCGGGAGACGAGCCGGGTCGCCGCGAGCGAGTGTCCGCCGAGGTCGAAGAAGTCCTGGTCCAGTCCGGCCGACGGCAGGCTCAGCACGTCGGCGAAGATCTGCGCCAGCAGGCGCTCCCGCTCTCCGGCCTCGGCCGTCTCGTCCGGCGCACTGATCGGTGAGTCGAGGCGGGCCAGCGCGCGCCGGTCGGTCTTGCCGCCGGGCAGCCGGGGCATGCGGTCGACCGGGATCAGCGTGGCCGGCACGAGCTGTGCCGGGAGCGTGCGCCGCAACGCCGCGCGCACGGACGACAGATCGAAACCCGGCGCGGGTACGGCGTACGCGCGCAACTCGGTCTCCCCGGCGGGCGAGGTGCGGGCCAGCACGGCCGCCTCAGCGACGCCGTCCAGGCCCGCGAGCGCGGCCTCGACCTCGCGCGGCTCGACCCGTACCCCGCGAATCTTGATTTGGGAGTCAGCGCGGCCGCGCAGTGCGACGCCGCCGCCGGACGTGCGCCGGGCCAGGTCGCCGGTGCGGTAGAGGCGTTCGCCGGGCGTGAACGGCGACGCGACGAACCGGGTGGCGGTCAGGCCGGGCGCGTCCCGGTAGCCGCGGGCGAGTCCGGCGCCGGCGAGGTACAGCTCGCCGGTCGCGCCGGGCGGGACCGGGCGGAGCCTGCCGTCGAGCACGTAGGCCGCGGTGCCGGTGACCACGTCGGTGAACGTGGCGTCCGCCGGGTGCGGGCGGGCCAGGCTGTCGCCGCTGGCCTCGGAGCAGCCGTAGAGGTCGGTGATGCCGGGCAGCGCGGCCACCAGGTCCGGCGTGAGCGCCTCGCCGCTGGTGACCCAGCGCGTGACGGACGCGAGCCGGTCCGGGCCCGCCTCGGACAGCAGCGTGCGCAGCTGGCTGGGGACCATGGTCATGCGGGTCGCGCCGGCCGTCTCGATGAGCGCGGCGAGCGCATGCGTGTCGCGCCGGGTGTCCGCGTCCGCGATGACCACGGTCGCGCCCGCGATCAGCGCGCCGAGAAGCTCGGTGGTGCCGTCGATGAAGCTCGGCGAGCTCTTCGCCACGACCGTGTCACCGGGGCCGAGCGGCAGTGCGGCCTGTCCCCAGGCGAGCCGGGCCGCGAGACCGCCGTGCGTGCCGACCACGCCCTTCGGCCGTCCGGTCGAACCGGACGTGAAGATGACGTAGGCGGGGTTCTCCGGCCGGGGCCGGGGCATCGGCCCTTCGCCCGGGGCGGCATCGGCGGCCGGGCGGCCGGTCTCGACGGCGCCGGCCGGCAGGTGGCCGGGCGGGACCACAACGGCCGGCGGGCTGCCGGGCGGTGGAACCGGCGTCGTCACCGCGGACTCCGGGTCGGCGTAGAGCAGCGGGCCTCTCCAGTCCCGTACCGGCGCGAGGTTCTCGATGGTTTCCGCGGTGGTGATCAGGAGCGCGGGGTGGGCGTCGTCGAGCATCAGGGCGATGCGGCCGGCCGGGTAACCGGTGTCCAGCGGCAGGTAGGCGGCACCGGCGTGCAGCACGGCGAGCTGGGCCACGACCAGGCCGATCGACGGCGGGCAGGCCAGCGCGACCACGTCCTCCGGTCCGGCCGGCAACCGGCCGGCCAGCTCCACGACGCGCCGCCGCAACTCGGCATAGCTGACCTCGACTGACCCGTCGGACAGCGCGATGCGCTCCGGATACCGGGCGGCCGCGGCCGCTACCATCTCCGGCACCAGCGGCACGTTGACCGGGAACTCAGGCGCGGCGGTCAGCGCGACCCGTTCGCCCGGCGAGAGCAGGTCCGCGGCGCCGATCGGTGCGTCCGGCGCGGTGACCACGGCGGTGAGCAGACGGGTCAGCCGGTCCGCGAGACCCGCGATGGTGGCGCGGTCGAAGAGTTCGGTGGCGAACTCGATGCCGGCGCCGAGCGGCCCGTCCGCGTCGTCGCCGAAGAAGCTGAACGTCAGGTCGAACTTCGCGGTGTCCAGGCCGAACGGGATCGCGGTGGTCTGCAGCCCGGCCACGCCGAGGTCCATGTCCAGCCGGTGCTGGTGGGTGACCATGACCTGGAACAGCGGGTTCCGCGACAGCGAGCGGGCCGGGTGGAGCACCTCGACGAGACGCTCGAACGGCACGTCCGCGTGGTCGAACGCGGCCAGGTCGGTGCGCCGGACCCGGCCGAGCAGGTCCGCGAAGCTCGGATCGCCGGACGTGTCCACGCGCAGCACCAGCGTGTTCGCGAAGAACCCGACCAGGTCCTCCAGCTCCTGCTGGGTGCGGCCCGCGATCGGCGAGCCGAGCGGCAGGTCCTCGCCCGCGCCGAGCCGGGTGAGCAGCGCCGCGACCGCGGCCTGCACGGCCATGAACGGCGTCACGTCGTGCGCGCGGGCGAGCGCGAGAAGTCCACGGTGGACCACGGCCGGAATCTCGTACATCAGGTAGTCACCGGCGTATCCGGCGACCGCGGGCCGGGGCCGGTCGAACGGCAGCGCCAGCTCCTCCGGTGCGCCGTCGAGGGCTTCCCGCCAGAACGCGACCTGGGCCGCCGCGACGCTGTCCGGGTCGTCCTCCGCGCCGAGCAGGTCGCGCTGCCAGCCCGCGAAGTCCGCGTACTGCACCGGCAGCGGCGCGAACGCGGGCGCACGGCCGAGCCGGCGGGCTTCGTACGCACGGCGCAGGTCCGCGAAGAGCGGCCCGACCGACCACTCGTCGCCCGCGATGTGGTGCTGTAGCACGAGCAGCACGTGGTCCTGCGCGCCGAGCGCGAACAGGTGCGCGCGGACCGGGATCTCCCGGTCGAGCGCGAACCGGTGTCCGGCCGCGTCGGTCAGCCGCGCGTCCAGGCTCTCCTCGGTCGCCTCCGACGCCTCGAACGGCAGCGCGAACTCGGACAGCACCTCCTGCAGGCCCTCGCCGTCACCGTCACGGAACACCGTGCGCAGGCTCTCGTGCCGGCCGACCACATCGGACAGGGCGGCACGCAGCGCGTCCACGTCCAGCGCGCCACGGATGCGCAGCACGGCCGGGATGTTGTAGGTGGCGCTCGGCCCGTCGAGCCGGTGCAGGAACCACAGGCGGCGCTGCGCGAACGACAGCGGTTGCGGGCCGGAACGGTCGCGCGCGGTCAGCGGCAGGCGGCGGCGGCCCGCGTCGAGCAGCCGGGCCAGGTCACGGGGCGTGGGCGCCTCGAACACGTCGCTCATCGACAGCGTGGCGCCGAACACCGCCTCGACGCGCGCGACCAGGCGGGCGAAGAGCAGCGAGTGGCCGCCGAGGTCGAAGAAGCTGTCGTCCGGGCCGACCTCGGGCGCGCCGAGCACGGACGCGAACACGCCGCACATCAGCTCCTCGCGCGGGCGGGCGCCGCCGGACGGCTGGGCCGCGGCGGTGACCGCGGGCGCGGCGCCGGGCAGCGCGGCCCGGTCGACCTTGCCGTTCGGCGTGAGCGGGAACGCGTCCAGCACCACGACCGCGGACGGCACCATGTGCTCGGGCAGGATCCGGCCGGCGTACGCGCGCAGTGTGACCTGATCGGGCTCGCCGTCCACGTCGGACGGTGTCACGTAGGCGATCAGGCGACGGCCGACCACCTCGTCGTCGACGGCCAGGACCAGCGCGGACGCGACCGTGGGGTGCGCGGCGAGCGTGGCCTCGACCTCGCCCGGCTCGACCCGGAAGCCCCTGATCTTGATCTGGTGGTCGGCGCGGCCGAGAAACTCCAGCTCGCCGTCCTCCCGCCAGCGGACCAGGTCGCCGGTGCGGTAGAGCCGCCCCTCGCCGAACGGGTTCGCCACGAACCTGGTCGCGGTCAGGCCGGGCGCACCCCGGTAGCCGCGCGCCAGGCCGGTGCCGCCGACGTACAGCTCACCGGGGATGCCGGCCGGGACCGGGCGCAGCAGCGCGTCCAGCACGTAGACCGTGGTCCCGGCGACCGGACGGCCGATCGGCAGCGCGGTGCCGGACGGCTCCCCCGCCCGCCACAGCGTGGCGTCCACCGTGGTCTCGGTCGGGCCGTAGGAGTTGAAGAACACGTGCCCGGCGTCGATCCAGCGGCGGGCCAGCTCCGGCGGGCAGGCCTCGCCCGCGACGATGACGACCGTGCCGGGCGCGACCGCGTCCGTGGGCAGCTCCGCGAGCGCGGACGGCGGCAGCGTCAGGTGGGTGATGCGCTCCTCGGTGAGCAGCCGGGCCAGCTCCGGGCCGAGCCGCCGCTCAGCAGGGGCGACCACGACGGCCGCGCCGGTGCCGAGCGCCATGCACAGCTCCCACACGGACGTGTCGAAGCTCTGCGACGCGAACTGCAGCACCCTGTCCCCGGGGCCGGGCCGGAACGCGTCCGCGACCGTGCGGACCAGTGCGGGCAGACCGCCGTGCGTGACCACGACCGCCTTCGGCCGGCCGGTCGAGCCGGACGTGTAGATGGTGTAGGCCGCGTTGTCCGGCCGGGCGCGGTCCGGCTCCCGCGACGGCCCCTCCGCCTCCAACTGACTGAGCAGTGCGACAGGAGCGGACGGCGGCAGCAGGCCGGTGTGCGCGGGCGCGGTGATGACGAGCGCGGGGGCGGCGTCGTCGAGCAGGTAGGCGACACGCTCGGCCGGATAGTCGGTGTCGACCGGGACGTAGACGCCGCCGGCCTTCAGCACCGCGAGCATCGCGACGATCTGGTCGGCGGAGCGCGGCAGCGCCACCACCACGGACCGCTCCGGGCCGATGCCGCGGGCGGCGAGCCGGCCGGCCACCACGTCGGCGCGCGCGTGCAGGTCGCGGTAGGTGAGCGTGGTGTCCCGGTAGACGACCGCGGGCTCGTCCGGGGCGTGACCGGCGACGAGGTCCGCGAACGTGGCGTCCGGCGGTGCGGGCTCGGTGCGGTTGCGGACCTCGAGCAGGTCGGCGCGCTCGTCCGGGGACAGCAGCGGCAGCCGCGCGTACCGCAGGCCCGGATCGTTGATGATTCTCCGCAGCGTCTCGGTGAGCCGCCGGGTGGCGCGTTCGGCCGTGGCACGCGGGATCGCCTCGGCGCGGTAGCGGACGTCGAGGCGCAGCCGGTCGCCGGGCGTGGCGATCACGCCGAGCGGGTAGTGGCTGCCCTCGGCCGAGTCGATGCCGTGGATGCGCAGCCCGGCGCGGGTGCCGAGCGCGTCCAGCACGCCGCGGTCGAGCGGGTAGTTCTCGAAGACCGCGTAGGTGTCGAACAGCTCGCCGCCGCCCGCGGACAGCTCCGCGAGCCGCACGTGCTGGTGCGCCAGCAGCCCGGCCTGGCCGGCCTGCACGCGGGTGAGCAGCTCCGCGATCGTCTCGCCGGCGCGCGGCGTGACCCGGGCCGGGATCGTGTTGATGAGCAGGCCGATGATCTCGTCCGCCCGGGGCAGCTCCGGCGAGCGCCCGGAGCCGCTCAGCCCGAACACCACGTCTGACTTGCCGGTCAGTTCGCCGAGCACGAGCGCCCACGCGGTCTGCAGCACCGTGTTCGCGGTGACCTCGTGCCGGCGGGTCAGCCCGCGCAGCGCCTCGGTCTCGCCCTCGGTCAGGAATGTCGTGATCTCGGCCGGCGTGCTGCGGCCGTGCAGGTCCGCGCCGGACGCGACCAGCGTGGGACCGTCCAGTCCGTCGAGATAGCGGCGCCACGCCGCGACGGACGCCTCCGCGTCCTGCGTCGACAACCAGGCCAGATAGCGGCGGTACGGCACGGGCGCGCCCAGGACGGCCTCGTCACCGCGGCTGCCGTAGAGCGTGAACAGTTCGGTGACCAGGCGCGGCACGGACCAGCCGTCCAGCAGGATGTGGTGGAACGTGAGCAGCACGGTGTAGCACGTGTCATCGGTGCGGATCAGCGCCAGGCGCAGCAGCGGCGGGCGGCCCAGGTCGAACGGGCGAGCGCGCTCACCGGCCGCGATCCGGTCCAGCTCGGCGCGGCGCGCGCCGGCGTCCAGGTGCGTCAGGTCCTCGAATCGCCACGGCAGCTCGGTCGTGCGCGGGACCAGCGCGACCGGGTCGCCGCTGCGCCGGAAACGGAACGCGGCCCGCAGGTTCGGGTGCCGGCGCAGCAGCGTCTCCCCCGCGGCCCGCAGCGCGTCCGCGTCGACCGCGCCCTCGATGTCGAACGCACGCTGTACCGCGTAGACGTCGGCGGCCCCATAGGACGCCCAGACTAGAAGGCCTTGCTGCAACGGGGACAGCGGCAGGACGTCCTCCAGGCCGGTCATGCGTTCCTCCACAGGTCGTCGAGCTCGTCCGCGCCGATGTCGACGAGGACGGCGTCGTCGGGGTCCGGCGCGTGACCGCCGGACAGATGTCGCAGGGCATTCAGGTAGCTGTCGGCGAACTCGCGCATGCGCGGCTCGCCGAGGTGGCGGCCGGGCCAGGCCAGCCGCAGGTGCAGCGTGGAGCCGGCCACCGCGGCCGTGACGTCCAGTGGGTACGGGATCGGCAGCGCGGGGTCGACGTACCCGCCGATCGGTTCGGTCTCGTCCACCGGCGCGAAGTCGCGGTGCGTGCCGGTGTTGAAACGTCCCAGATAGTTGAACCGGACCTGCGGCTCCGGCGCGTGCAGCGCGCGCCGCAGCTGCCGGAGCTGGCCGTAGCCGAGGCCGTGGTCCGGGACGGCCTTACGCGCGGCCGCGACCCGGGCCGGGTCACCGCCGTCCAGGCGCACCGGGTACATGCTGGTGAACCAGCCGACCGTGCGGCTGACGTCCACGTCGAGCACGTCGTCGTTGCGGCCATGGCCCTCCAGCAGCACCGAGACCGGCCGGTCGCCGAGCGCGGTGACGAGCGCGGCGAGCAGCACGTCCTCCGCGCCGAGGGCGAGCACGGCCTCGGTCTCGCTGGAGTCGAGACTCAGCGTCAGCTCGCGCCGGGTGGCCGCGGTGTCCCGGGCTGCGTCGAGACTCAGTCCGGGGAACGGCGGGGGCGCGTCCAGGGCGCGCTGCCAGTGGTGCAGTTCCTGGGCGCGCTTGGACGTCCCGGCGTCCGTGGCCAGCAGCGCGGTCCAGTCGTCGAAGCCGGTCGCGGGCGCGGGCAGCGGGGTGTCCCGCGCGGCGCCGGCCAGGTCGGCCATCAGCACCCGCCAGCTGACGCCGTCGATCACCAGGTGGTGCGCGACGACCAGCAACGTGCCGCTGTCCCGGAGCAGCACCCACCGGGTGCAGACGCCGGCGTGCGGGTCGAGGCGGGCGGCGGCCTCGGCGGTCGCGTCTCCGGGGTCGCCGGTCGTGACGGTGAGGACGTCCTCGGCCCGGACCGTGCCCGGGGACGCGGCGGTGAGCCGCCAGCCGGCGTCGAATCGGGCGCGGAGCATCGGATGCCGGTCGAGGACCCGCTGGATCACCTGGACGAGTCGCTGCTCGGTGGTTCCGGCGGGCAGGCGCAGCCGCATGGACTGGCTGTAGGAGCCGATCGGTCCGCCGAGGTCGCGCAGCCAGTGCATGATCGGGGTCAGGTGCGAGGTGGCGAACGCGTCCTTGGCCGGGGGCCGGGTGGTGCTGTTGGGCGCGGCGGCGGCCGTGGCGAGCGCGGCGGCGGTGCGGTGGGTGAAGACGTCGGCGGCGCTGAAGTGCAGGCCGGCGGCGCGGGCGCGGGCGACGAGCTGGATGGCGAGGATGCTGTCGCCGCCGAGCGCGAGGAAGCTGTCGTCCGGGGCGGCGTGCGGAATCTCCAGGATGTCGGCGAAGATCCCGGCCAGCCGCTCAGCAGCGGTCCCACCCTGCTCCCCGCCCGTTTCACCGGCGCCGACAGCGCCGGAGGCGGCGGCCGTGCCGACGCTGGCCGTGCCGACGCCGACGCCGGTGGCGGTGCCGGAGGCGGCGGTGCCGGAGGCGGCGGCCTTGCCGACGCTGGCCGTGCCAACGCCGGTGGCGGTGGCGGTGGTGGCGGTGGCGGCGTGGCCCGCGACCCGGGCATCCACGTGACCCGAGAGCTGGCCGGCGGCCGGGTCCGCCGCCCGGCTGTCTGACCGGCCAGGCTCCTGATCGTCCGCGCGGTCAACCGCCTGAGTGGTCACGCCGGTGGCTGTCTGAGCGCTCGGTCGGAGGTTCGCTGCCACCCCGGTGGGACCGGAAGGCATCGGGTGCACGTCGGCCAGGGTCACCGGCTCCGACAGCCCGGCCGCGAACAGTTCCAGCACGTCGCGCAGCTCCGCGAGGAACGCGTGCGCGGCGTCCGCGTCGAGCAGGTCCGGGCGGTAGCCGAGCGCGAGCCCGATCTCGTCGCCCGGGAAGACCGTCAGCGTCACCGGGTAGTGGGTGGCGTCGTCCGCCTCGATCGCGACCAGGCCCGCGTCCGCGCCACCGGCCGGGCCGAGCAGCGCGGCCTCGTCCAGCGGATAGTTCTCGAACACCAGCAGCGTGTCGAACAGCGTGCCGAGCCCGCGCTGGATCGCCGCCAGCCCGACCCGGTGGTGCGCGGCCGTCGCGGCCTGCCGTTGCTGCAGCCGGGCCAGCACGTCGCCGAACGTGTCCCCGGCCCGCGTCTCGCACCGTGCCGGGACCGTGTTGACGAACAGGCCGATCGCCCGGTCCAGCCCGTCGATCTCCGGCGGCCGTCCGGAGACCGTGATGCCGAACGTCGTGTCGGTGCGGCCGGTCCGGCGCGCCAGCACCAGCCCCCACGCGCCCTGCAGCAGCGTGTTGAGCGTGAGGCCGCGCGCACCGGCCCGGCGCCGCAACGCGTCGCCCAGCTCCTCCGGCAGGGGCACCCGCACCTCGGCGGGCAGCGTGTCCCCGGCCGTGGCCGCGCCCGGGACCAGCAGCGTCGGCCCGTCGAGCCCGTCCAGCAGCGTGCGCCAGGCCGCGCGGTCGCCTTCCGGTCCGGTACCGGCTTCGGCCTCGCGACCGGCCGCGCCGCCGTGGCCGGTTCCCGCGTCGTCGCGGGCCACCGCTCCCCGGCCGGCTCCCCAACCTCGATCGTTGACGGCATCGGGGCCGTCCGCCGCGGCATCGCAGACCGCCCCAGCATCACGGGTCACCGCGGCATCGCGGACCGCCCCAGCATCACGGGTCACCGCGGCATCACGGACCGCCGCAGCATCGCGGGTGGCGAGGTCGCGGAGGTAGGTGAGGTGGGCCGCGGAGCCGTCCGGGGCCGGCGGGCGGCCGCTGTAGAGTGCCAGCAGGTCGTTGACCAGCAGCGGAGCGGACCAGCCGTCCCAAGCGGCATGGTGACCCGTGATGATCAGCGTGCCTGCGCCGTCCGCACCGGCCACCAGATCGAACCGGAACAGCGGCGGCCGGGCCAGGTCGAACCGCTCCCGCCGCCGTGCCCCGGCCAGCGCGTCCACGTCACGATCGCGATGCTCGCGCAGCTCCACCGGCATCGGCGGATGCAGCACCGCGACCACGCGCCCCGACTCGACCGGCCGCAGCCCGAGCCGCAGCCCCACGTGCCGCGCGAACAGCGCCTCGACCGCCGCCCGCATCCTGGCCGCGTCCGGCACCGTGCGGAACCGCAGGCGCAGCTGCACCGTGTACACGTCCGGACGCTCCTCCGCGTCGCCGAACGCGGTGTGCGCCAACGCGACCAGGCCCTCCTGGAGCGGCCCGGCCGGAACCACGTCCAGCCAACCCGGGTGATCCGCGTCCAGACCGTCCACATCGGCCTGGGACAATCCCCTGACCATCAGATCAGACGGGGTACGGCCACCGGCCGCCCACGCTGTCGCCTCACTCAGCGCAGCGAAGGCGGCGCCGAGCGCGTCCCGGAACCGGGCCAGGTCGTAGGACTCGGCGCCGAGCAGCACCGCGCGCAACGCCCGGCCGTCGACGGTCCAGGCGACCAGCTCCGCACCGCGCTCGTGCGGCCCGCCGTCGCCGAGCACGTCCGGGTCGAGGCCGTCCGGCAGGTTGCCGAGATAGTTGACCAACAGCTCAGGCTCGGGCGTCGCCGCGAGTCCGGGCGCGGTCTGCGGGTTGAGGTAGCGCAGCAGCCCGTAGCCGAGCCCGCCGTCCGGCACCGCGCGCAGCGTCTCCTTGACCGCCTTGAGCGACGCCACCGGATCCACCCCGGCGCCGGCCGCGAGGCGCACCGGATACAGGCTGGTGAACCAGCCGACCGTGCCGAACGTCGCCTCGTCGTCCCGCCCGTGCCGCTCGACCGCGACCGTGACGTCCCGCTGCGCGTCACCGGCATGCAGCGCCGCCGCGGCCTGGACCACCGCGGCCAGCACCAGATCCTCGCCGCTGAAGCCGAACTGATCGACCGCCCATTCCCACAGCGGCGCGAACACGTCCGCCTCGACCGACAGCGTGACGTGCCCGACGTGGACGGATCCGCCCGCCGGCGGCAGGATCGGAGCGGCCGCGTCCGCCACGTCGCGCCAGTAGCCGTATCGGCTGAGCATCGCGGGGGCCGACGCAAGCTCGCGCAGGCGTGCCGACCAGGCGCGGAACGCCAGCGGTCGCGTCGCCGGCAGCGGCGTTCCGGCGAGGGCCGCGCGCAGGTCGGCCCAGAGGATGCCCCAGGAGACCGTGTCGACCGCCAGGTGGTGGACGACCGCGACGACCAGCGGCGAGCCGCCGTCCCCTGCCGGTATCAGGCACCAGCTCGAGTTCCGGCCCGCCCGCGGATCGAGCGTCGCAGCTGACTCTCGGATCAGCGCGCGGATCGCGGCGTCCCGGTCGTCGGCTCCGATTCGCACGAGATCGCCGGCGGGCGGCGTCTCGGCCCTCGGCGGGACCGCCAGTGACCAGTGGCCGTGGTCGCTGATCGTCAGCCGTACCCGCAGCATGGGGTGCCGGCCGAGCAGCGTCTCGACCGCGGCGGTCAGCGCGGCCAGATCCGTCCCGGGCGGCATCGTCGCCGTCGCGGACTGCACGGCGTCGCCGAGCCCGCCGCGTTCCCGCAGCCGGTGCATGATCGGCGTCAGCTCCACCGGGCCCTCTGCCTCGGGTCCGGTCTCCGCCGGTGGACGGGTCTCCGTCGCGACGAGCGGCTCGGCGACGGCCGCGAGCGCGGCCGGGCTCTGGTGCGCGAACACGTCCTTGACCCCGATCCGCAGCCCGGCCGCCCGAGCTCGGTTGACCAGCTGGATCGCGAGGATGCTGTCCCCACCGGCGGCGAAGAACCCGGTGTCCGGGTCCACGTCCGCCCGGTCCAGCACCTCCGCGAAGACGTGCCGCACCACGGCCACCGCGTCCGGCTCCCGGACCGCACCGGCCTGCGCCGTGGCCACCGGCGGCGGGACGCTGACCGCCTGATCCGGTGGCGTGACCGGGAGCGCGCGGCGGTCGAGCTTGCCGCTCGGCGTGAGCGGCAACGAGTCCAGCACGCGGATCGTGGACGGGACGAGCGCGTCCGGGACGATCGTCCCGAGCCAGGTCCGGACCGCGTCCGGGGCGAGGACGGCACCGGGCGCGGGGACGACGAAGCCGAGCAGGCGGGCATTGCCGGCCCGGTCGATGCGCGTGGTGGCCGCGGACGCGCGGACGCCGGGGTGACGTTGCAGCGCGGCCTCCACCTCGCCGAGCTCGATCCGTACCCCGCGGACCTTGACCTGGTCGTCGGCGCGGCCGAGATAGTCGACGGCGCCGTCCACCCGGCGGCGGGCCAGGTCACCGGTGCGGTAGAGGCGTTCGCCGGGCACCCGCGGGTGGGCGACGAAGCGGGTGGCGGTCAGCGCGGCCCGGCCGAGGTAGCCGGTGGCGAGCTGCACGCCGCTCAGGTACAGCTCGCCGGGCACGCCGGCGGGCGCGGGGCGGAGCCGGTGGTCGAGCACGTGCGCGCCGGTGTTCCACACCGGACGGCCGATCGGCGCGGGCGTGCGGGTGTCTGCGTCGCCGGTGCGCCACGCGGTGACGTCGACCGCGGCCTCGGTGGGACCGTAGAGGTTGTGCAGCTCCGCCGGGAGCGTCGCCCGGAACCGCGCGACCAGCCCGCCCGGCAACGCCTCACCGCTGCAGAACACGCGGCGCACGCCCTCGCACTCGCCCGCACGCGGATCGGTCAGAAAGGCACCGAGCATCGAGGGTACGAAGTGGAGCGTCGTCACCCGGTGCCGCGCGATCACGTCGACCAGGTAGCCGGGGTCGCGATGCCCGCCGGGCGCCGCGAGCACCAGCGTGGCCCCGGTGAGCAGCGGCCAGAAGAACTCCCAGACCGACACGTCGAAGCCCGCCGGCGTCTTCTGGAGCACCACGTCGCCGCCGTCCAGCGGATAGGCGTGTTGCATCCACAGCAGACGGTTGACGATCGCCCGGTGCGGGACGACCACGCCCTTCGGCCGCCCGGTCGACCCGGACGTGTAGATGACGTAGGCCGCGTCGCCCGGCGTGGCCGGCCGGCCGGGCGTGGGCGCGGCGGCCAGGCCGCGGACGGTGTCCGCGTGCAGGTGCACGACCGGCCGCGCGTCATCGAGCATCAGGGCGGTGCGCTCGGCCGGGTGGTCCGGGTCGAGCGGCAGGTAGGCGGCACCGGCCTTGTGGACGGCGTAGAGCGCGACGATCAGTTCGACCGAGCGCGGGACCTCGACCGCGACGATCGTGCCGGGTCCGGCGCCCCGGGCGCGCAGGCCCGCGGCGACGCGTGCGGCCTCGGCGTCCAGCTCGGCGTAGGTGAGGCGGCGCCCGGTGGCGTCGTCGACGAGCGCGGTGCGATCCGCGTGGCGGCCGGCCGCGGCCGCGAACAGCGCGGGCAGCGTGGTGTCCGGAACCTCGACGTCCGGCCCGTGGCCCGCGTCCCACGCCGTGCCGGGCAGCACCGGCAGGCGGGACAGCCGGCTGTGCGAGTGCTCAGGCAGTCCGGAGAGGACGGTCAGCAGGGCCTGGCTCAGCGCTTCGATGCGGCCGGCGTCGAAGAGCGCGGTGGCGTACTCGACCCGGACGTCGATGCCGTCCGCGCGCTCGGTGAACTTGACGGTCAGGTCGAACTTCGCGGTGCCGGTGTCCGCCAGCCGCGCCCGCCCGGAGACGTCGCCGAGCCGGAGCGTCTCGTCCTGCGCGTACTCGTGAATGATCATGAGCTGGAAGAGCGGGTGCCGGCCGGGCTCGCGCGGCGGGTTGAGCGCCTCCACGACCCGCTCGAACGGCAGGTCGGCGTGGGCGAACGCGGCCGCGTCGGCGCGCTGTACGCGGTCGAGCAGCGCCGCCACCGTGGGCTCGCCGGTCAGGTCCGCGCGCAGCACGACCGTGTTCAGGAAACAGCCGACGACCGCGTCCAGTGCGGGGTCGGGTCGCGCCGCGATCGGCGTACCCATGGGCAGGTCCGGTCCGGCGCCGAAGGCGTCGAGCACGATCACGGTCGCGGTGTGCAGCGCCGCGAACGTGGTCACCCCGCGGTGCCGCGCGAACTCGCGCAGCCTCGCGTGCGACCGTGCGTCGAGCACGGCCCGGTGGACGGCGCCCGCGCTCGCGGGCTCGGCCGGCCGCGCTCGGTCCCGGGCGAGCGGCACCTCCGCGGGCAGCCCGGAAAGCACCCGCCGCCAGAAGCCGAGCTGCCGCTCACCGAAGGACAGGCCATGCTCGGCCGGGCCGTCACCTGCAAGACGGTCCTCCGCGGGTGGCACGTGAATCACCTGCGCGAGAAGGGTTGCGTGCCAACGGGTGTAGTCGCGGTATCGCACGGTGAGCGGCGCGAGCGCGGGTGCGCGGCCCTCGGTGCGGGCCTCGTAGCAGGCGGCCAGGTCGCTGCGGAGCACGCCGGTCGCGGTCTGGTCGCCGGCCAGGTGGTGCAGGACCACGACGAGGGTGTCGGCATCGGGACCGCGCAGCAGCACCGCGCGCAGCGGCGGCCGGTGCGCGAGGTCGAACGGCTCGCGGACCGCCCGGTCGATCAGCGTCTCGGTCGCCGCGCCCGCGTCGTGCACGGTGAGCAGGTCGCCGGGTTCGTCGAGCACGCGCTGCCAGGGCCCGTCCGCGTCCTCCGCGACGACGGTGCGCAGCGTCTCGTGCCGGACGGCCACGTCGCGCAGCGCGGCGCGCAGCGTGTCCGCGTCCACCCGGCCGTCCAGCGTGACGACGAGCGGGATGTTGTAGACCGCGCTGCCGTCGTCCAGCCGGTCGGCGAACCAGAAGCGGCGCTGCGCCGGGGACAGCGGCGTCCGCTCGCCGGCTGATCCGCCGGTCAGTGCCGGCCGCGCGGTGCGCCGGGACTCCTCGACGGTACGGGCGAGCGCGGCCAGGGTCCGGCCGGCGAACACGGCACGCAGGTCGAGTTCGACGCCGAGCCGTGTCCGGACCAGTGTCAGCAGGCGGGCCGCGGTCAGCGAGTGCCCGCCGAGCGCGAAGAAGTCGTCGTCCACGCCGACCTCGCGCACGTCCAGCAGCTCCGCGATGATCCCGGCCAGCGTCTCCTCGACCGGCCCACGAGGCGCACGGCCGGTGGCGGTCGTCTCCGGCGCGGGCAGCGCGTGGAGGTCGAGCTTGCCGTTGAGGGTCATCGGCAGCGCGTCCAACGGCACGATCGCGGTGGGCACGAGGTAGTCGGGGAGGCGCTCCCGCAGGTAGGCGTCGAGTGCGGCGCGAGGAACGGCGTCAACCGGGACCACGTAGGCGACGAGCACGGTGCCGCCCGCGGATTCGCGCGGCACGACGACCGCGTGCGCGACGAGCGGGTGGGCGGCGAGCACGGCCTCGGTCTCGCCGGGTTCCACGCGGAAACCCCGGATCTTGACCTGGTCGTCCGCGCGACCGAGGTATTCGACGGCACCGCCGACGCGGAGCCGGACGCGGTCGCCGGTGCGGAACAGCCGGGCGCCGGGCGGCCCACACGGGTCGGCGACGAACCGGGCGGCGGTCCGGCCGGCTTGACCGGCGTACCCGCGGGCCAGGCCGGGACCGCCCACGTAGAGCTCGCCGACGCCGCCCTCGGGCACGAGCCGCAGCGCGTCGTCCAGGACGAGGGCCCGCGCACCCGCGATCGGCGCGCCCAGCACCGGCCGATCCGCGTCCCCGACGGACGCGTGCAGCGCGTCGACCGTGTACTCGGTCGGGCCGTAGGCGTTGATGCTCACCGGTGGATCGGTCATCGCGCGCAACCGGGACCAGAGCGCGGCCGGCGCGGCCTCGCCACCGAAGACGAGCACTGACGGGTGGTGTACGCCCGGGTCGAGCAGTCCGGCGTCGAGCAGGAGAGTCAGGTGGCCGGGCGTGGTGTCGACGTAGTCGATGCGCTGGTCGCGGACCAGCCGGACCAGCGCGGCCGGGTCGCGGTAGACGTCCTCGGGCACCAGCACCAGCTCGTGGCCGGCGACCATCCACAGCAGCGGGTCGAGCGCGGCGTCGAACGACAGCGGCGCGGTGTGCGCGATGCGCAGTCGGCGCCCCGCCGGCACGCGGGCCATCACGCCGTCGCGGTGGCCGGCCAGGAGCGAGGCGAGCGCGCCCTGGCTGACCTGCACGGCCTTCGGCCGCCCGGTCGAGCCGGAGGTGTAGATCGCATACGCGAGCCGCGCGTCCTCGGCCGCGCCGGATGGCAGCGCAGAATCGACAGTGCCGGACGGCACGGAGACGGCGGCAACTGCGTTGCCGGACGACACGAAGTCGGCGGGATCGGCGGTGCCGGGCGGCGCGGGAAGTGCGGTGCCAGCTGGCACGAAATCTGCTGGAACGGCGGTGCCGGGCGGCGCGGAGACGGGGAGAACCGCGATGCCGGGTGGCGGGTCGATCGGTCGAGACGCCGAGTCCGGGACGAGCATTGCGAACGGTGTCGCGTCGCGCAGCATGAAGTCGAGGCGGTCAGCGGGCTGGCTCAGGTCGAGCGGCAGCCAGGCCGCGCCCGCGCGGGCGACCGCGAGCATGGCCACCACCACGTCGGCGCTCCGTGGCAGGGCCAGCGCGATCAGGCTCTCCGGCCCGGCGCCCGCGGTGCGCAGCGCGGCCGCGAGCCGCTCCACCTCCGCGTGCAGCGCCGCGAACGTCCAGGTGCGCCCGCGGTCGTGCAGCGCGATCGCGTCCGGCGTCGTCGCGGCCTGCGCGGCGAACGCGTCCGTGAGCGATGGGCGCGGCGACGCCGGGAGCGGGCGCCCGATGGACTGTCCCCCGGCGGCGCGCGCGGACGCCGTACCCGCGAGGTCGATGCTGTCCAGTGGCCCGTCGAACGCGGCGAGGAACTCGCCGAGACTCCGCAGGAGACCGTCGGTCTCCGCGCGGCCGTAGGCGCCGGCGTTCGCGTCCAGGTCCAGCAGGAGCCCGGTGTCCGAGCGGCGGACGGAGAGCGTCAGGTCGTCGACCGGGCCGGCCGCGATGCTGTGCAGCTCCGCCACCGCGGTGCCGAAGTCGAGGCGGTAGTCGAAGTACTTCAGGTTCACGCTGGGCCCGTGGATCGGGCCGGTGCGGGCCAGGTCCTCACCGCGATAGCGCTGGTGCCGGCGGGCCGCCGCGAGCGCCGCGGCTGTCTGAGCGGTCAGTGCACCGGCGTCGGTGCCGCGCGGCACGGTCACGTGCAGCGGCAGCACGTTGGCGGCGTCGCCGGGCACGCGCAGCAGCGCACCGGCCCTGGCCGTGAACGGGATGCCCACGCTGACCTCGGGCGAGCCGGTCAGCCGGGACAGCCAGGCGGCGAACGCGGCCAGCGCGGTCTCGCCCCAGGACGCGGTCCCGGCGGACGCGAACGGCACCTCGATGCTGCTGCGGTGGAACGGCCCGGGCGGTTGCGGTCCCCGCCCGCTGAGCGTCGGCACAGCGCGTCCGGCTCCGGCCCGCTCCGCCCAGAACTCCTGGTCGGCGCGCCGGCCGGCGGACTCCCGGTAGGCGGCGTCTGCCTCGATGAGCAGCCGGTACGGCCGGAACGGGCTGTCGCCGTCCGGGAGTCCACGCGATCGGGCGCGGTAGACGTCCGCGATCCGGGCGCAGACCAGCGGCATGCTGTAGCCGTCCAGCACCAGGTGATGGGCGCGCGGGCACCACCAGTGCAGGTCCGGGCCGAGCCGCAGCAGCGTGAACTCGGCCAGCGGGTCGCGCAGCGGGTCGCGCGGCTCGGTGAACGACGCCGCGAGCCATGCGCGGGCCGCGGCGGCCGGGTCGAGCGCGCCGCTGAGGTCGACCCGGGCGGTCGGCGGCTTGAGTCCGGGAACGATGGACTGACTGACGGCTCCGTCCGTGACGTCGAAGCGGGCGCGCAGCGACTCGGCCTCGACGACGACGGTGACGGCGGCGGCCTCGAGCAGGTCGGGGTCGAGCGGGCCGCGGATCTCGGCGTAGCCGCCGATGTCGTAGGCGGTGGTGCCGGGGTGGAGCTGAAGGGCATACCAGACGCCCAGCTGGGCACCGGTCAGGGGCAGTCGCGAACCGTTGTTCTCGTTACTCACCGCAACCGCTCTCTGTTCGAGGGATGTCCGTTTTGCCGTTTCGGTCAGTCGGCGCGGTCCATCGCCTCCTGCAGGCTGCGGGGGCGCATGTCGGTCCAGTGCCGCTCCACGTAGGCGAGGCTCTCGTCCCGGCCGGACGGGCCGAAAACGGTCTGCCAGCCGGCCGGGACCTCGGCGAACTCGGGCCAGAGGGAATGTTGTCCCTCGTCGTTCACGAGCACCAGGAATACGCCGTTCTCGTCATCGAACGGATTCGTCATCGCGATTTCTCCAATTCGCAGGAACGATTTACCGGGCGGCGACGGCGCCGTCGGCCAGCTCGGGCCGGCCGGGCACCGGCTCGGACGGTGACGCGCCGAGCGCCACGATCCGGTTGCCCTCGTCGACGTGCACGACCCGCGGTGCGTGACCGGCCAGCTCGGCCTCGGACAGCATCGCGTAGGTGATGACGATGACCAGGTCACCGGGGTGCACGAGGTGCGCGGCGGCACCGTTGACGCCGATCACGCCGCTGCCCGCGGGGCCGGTGATGGCGTAGGTCTCCAGGCGTGCGCCGTTGGTGATGTCGACGACCTGGACGCGCTCGCCCTCGACGATGTCGGCCGCCTTCATCAGGTCGGCGTCGATGGTCAGCGATCCCACATAATGCAGGTCGGCCTGGGTGACGGTGGCGCGATGAATCTTTCCGTTGAGCACGATGCGCTGCACTTCGTCTCCTGTCGTGATGAATTGGCGCGTGAACGCCGATCGATGCGTTCGGCGGGCACACGTCATCGGCCCGTACGCGGCGGTAAGGCCCCGTACCGGCTGCCACTGGTGGATCCAGCACCTCGCAGACGAGGAGGAAGATGCCCGACGGCGGATCACATCCGTCGATTCCCCCGGAACTTAGGCTAGGCTAACCATGGTCACCCGGTCCCGCAAGGTCTTGATCACCATGCGTGTGCCACACCACGCATCGCCACCGATACCACCAGCGACGATGAACGATCGACGACGTGGCGAAACCGATTTCTCACCCGGGCGGCCCCGCGTTTCGGAACACTGTGACCGGTGACCTCGATGAAGCGGCTCAATCGCGCCACGCTCGCCCGCCAACTGCTGCTCGCGCGCGAACCGCTGTCCACGGCGGACGGCGTCCGCCGTGTCGTCGCACTGCAGGCCCAGTCGCCCGCGTCGCCGTACCTGGCACTGTGGAACCGGCTGTCCGGCTTCGACCCGGCCGCGCTCGACGCCGCGTTCGCCGACGGCACCGTGGTGCGGGCCACGCTGGTCCGGATGACACTGCACGCGGTGCACGCGGAGGACTGGCCGATCCTGCACGGCGCGATGGCGCCCCGGTTGCGCGACGGCCGACTCCACGACAACCGGTACACGGGCACCGGCCTGTCCGATGCGGACGGCGACGCGCTGCTGCCCGCGCTGGCCGAGTTCGCCGGGACGCCGCGCACCGGTGCGGACATCGAGGCGATGCTGGCGGAGCGGTCCGGCGCGCCCGGCCGGTGGGTGTGGTGGGCGCTGCGCACGTTCGCCCCGCTACGGCACGTGCCCACCGGCGGCCCGTGGGCGTACGGTCCGCCGCCCGCCACCTACGTCGCCGCCGCGGGCTCCCGGCCGCACGAGGAGGCGGTGCAGGACCTCGTACTCCGCTATCTGCAGGGGTTCGGGCCCGCCACGATGCAGGACATCGGGCAGTTCAGCCTGATGACTCAGTCAGCGATCCGGCGCGCCGTGGCCGGGCTCGGCGACCGGCTGATCCGGCTGGACGGCCGGCTGCTGGACGTGCCGGGCGGCGTGCTCCCGGACGAGGACACGATCGCGCCACCCCGGCTGCTGCCGATGTGGGACAGCATCCTGCTCGCCTACGCCGACCGCAGCCGCGTCGTACCACCGGCGTACCGCCCGGTGATCTTCCGCCGGAACGGCGACGTCCTCCCCGCCGTGCTGGTCGACGGGCAGGTCGCCGGCGTGTGGCGGGCCACCGGCGAGGGCGTCGAGATCACCGCGTTCCACCCGCTGGACGACGCGACCTGGCACGACCTGGAGACCGAGGCGCGGTCCCTGCTCGCCTTCCTCGCCGGCCGCGAACCGCTCGTCTACCGCCGGTACGGCCACTGGTGGGCGAAGGACCTGCCGGCCGCCGAGGTGCGAACCGTAGGTCACTGACCTTTCGACGTCGGGGTGAGCCGCCGGCCGATCACGACCCAGGCGTCATTGAAGTCGTTCCGACGACTTCAATGACGCCTGGATCACCGGAGAACCGCCGCCCGGTGACCCTGACACCGGAATCCGGGTGGAGCGCGGGCCCGCCCGGCTTGCGGTCATCGGCTCCTTCCGCCGATCCAACCCATCCGCCGGTACGGAGCGGAGGGCGCGCCCGTCACGTGGACTCCCGCCGGATGACGATGGACGGATTCGGTGGGACGGCGCCGGTGTCCAGTCCGAGCGCTGCTCGGCCGGCCCGGCGGCCGTAACCGGCGGCATCGATGTGGACGGTGGTCAGCGCCGGCGTCCACAACTCGCCGTGTGGCGCGTCATCGAAGCCGATGACGGCGAGATCCTCCGGCGCGCGGAGTCCCTGATCAGCAAGCGCGGCCAGCACCCGAAGCGCCGTGTCGTCGTCGAACGCGGCCACCGCGGTCGGCCCGGCCGGCTCCACCACCACCGCCGGCCCAGCCGACTCCACCACCGCCGCCGGCCCAGCCGACTCCACCACCGCGGCCGGCGCAGGCAGACCGGCCGGCTTACTGACCTTTCGGCGTCGGGGCGAGCCGTCGGCCAACGATGATCCAGGCAAACCGCCGCCCGGTGATCCAGGCGCCGGAGGCTCGGTGGGCGGCGCGGCTGGCGTAGGCGGGCCGGCTGACGCGGACACCGCGGGCGTCGTCGGCGCGGAGCCCGCGGACAGCAGGGCTCGCAGACGGATGCCGTTGTCCGCGCGATCGGTGCCGAGTTGCAGCGTCTCCAGTGGTGGAAGGCCGCGCTCTCCGGCGGCGGCCCGCGCGTGCCGGAGGCGCAGTGCGGCGAACCGGGCCAGGGCCGGATCCGGAGGCAACGCGAAGACGATGCGGCGGTGACCCCGGTCGGCGAGGTAGGCGATCTGGGTGTCGGCGTGCGCCGCCATACCGTCGTGCCAGCCGCCGTCACGCAGGTCGGACTCGTCGTCGGCGTAGATGCGCTGCAAGTCGATCACGGCGCGCGGATTCGCGGCATCGACGACGCGCCGCAGCGCCGCCCCCGGCGCATCGGGCGGCACCGTCCTGCCGACCGGCGCATCGGTGGTCCAAGCCGCCGTACCGACCGCGGCGGCGCCGTGGCCACCGGCGGTGCTCGGCGCGCCGTCGGCCGCGCCGCCATCCGGCCGGGCCGCGCCGTCGGTCGCCGCGCCACCGGCCGCCACGCCACCGGCCGCCACGCCACCGGCCGCCACGCCACCGGCCGCCACGCCATCGGCCTCCGCGTCATCGGCCTCCGCGTCATCGGCCGCCGCGCCGTAACGGACGAGCAGGGTATGGCCGTGCGCGGCCAACTCGGCGTCGAGGCCGGTGATGAAGCTCTGCAGGCTTCCGCCCGGCCGCAGCCGGCCCGCGTTGAGCAGGACGATGCGGGAGGCGCCTTCGCGCAGCGCGCGGGCGATGCCGTGCGGGACGTAGCCGAGCGCGGTCGCGGCCTGCCGGACGCGGGCGCGCGTCTCCGCCGGGATGGTCTGGCCCGGTGTCGCGTTGAGCACGAAGCTCACCGTCGCGGCCGAGACGCCGCTGGCGCGTGCGACGTCCTTGAGCGTGACCCTCGGCAAAAGTCGCCCTCCCGATCGTTTCGCGGAAATGTAGCGTACCCTCTCGTCACTAATTCGATTTAGTGGAGGTGAGGGTCATGCGTAGCGTTCTGGTGACCGGGCCGGGCACGACCGAGGTCCGCGAGGTGCCGCGGCCGGAGTGCGGCGACGACGACGTCCTGATCGCGGTCAAGGCCTGCGGCATCTGCGGGTCCGACGCGATGTACACCGCGGTCGGCGGCATTCCGCCACGGCAGGGCGCCACGCCGCTCGGGCACGAGCCGGCCGGCGAGGTCGTCGCCGTGGGCCGGAACGTCACCGGCATCGGCGAGGGTGACCACGTGGTGGTCAACCCGATGGCCGCGATCGACGGCATCATCGGCAGCGGCGGTGCGCAGGGCGCGCTCTCCGACCTGATCGTGATCAGGGAGGCGCGGGCCGGCGTGCATCTGCGCGTCATTCCGCCGCACGTGCCGTGGGAGGTCGCGGCGCTGAACGAGCCGATGGCAGTGGCCCGGCACGCGGTCAACCGGACGAGCCCGAAGCCAGGCGACACCGCGGTGGTCTTCGGAGCCGGGCCGATCGGTCTCGGCGCGGTGATCAGCCTGAAGCTCGCGGGTGCCGCGCACGTCGTGGCCGTCGACCTCGTGCCGAACCGGCTGGAGAAGGCGCTCGCGGTCGGCGCGGACGCGGTGATCAACTCTGCCGAGGAGGACGTGGCGGCACGGCTGGCCGAGCTGCACGGGACCGCACGGGCCGGCCTGGTCTCCGGGGCCAAACCCGGCACCGACATCTACCTGGACGCGGCCGGCGCGCCCGCCGTGCTGGAGACCGCGCTGGCGAGTGCGAAGCACGGCGCCACGCTCGGCATCGTCGCCGTGCACAAACGGCCGGCGAGTGTCGACTTCGGACGCCTGCTGACCACGGAGCTGACCATCGTGCTGTCCATGGGCTACCCCAGCGAGATCTTCGAGGTGACCGACGACCTGATCGCGAACTGGGAGAAGTACGCGCTGATCGTCAGCGACACCGTTCCGTTCGGCCGGGTGCGGGAGGCGTTGACGCTGGCCGCCACGCCCGGCGCGGCCGAGAAGGTCGTCGTCACTTTCTGAAACGATCAAAACCAGCGGCTGATACGAGCCGACGTGCGCCCGCGGGCCAGAATATGGGGTCCGGCCTGCGGGTTAGCACGATCTACGCGTTGATACCGGTGAACGTGCGGAGTTTGGCGACCCGGTGGGTGAAGCGGGCGCGGTAGGCGGAGGCGCTCATGCCGTAGTGGGCGCGGAAGCGGCGGGCGAAGTAGTTCGGGTCGGGCCAGCCGACCATCTCGCCGATCCGGCTGATCGCGGCGTCGGAGTGCAGCAGCCGGTCGGCCGCGATCTCCACCCGGTGCCGGTTCAGGTAGGCCATCGGCGGCAGGCCGGTCGCGGTCTTGAACACCCGGACCAGGTGGCCGGGGGTCAGGTGCAGCTCGTCCGCGAGCGCGGTGAGACTCCACGCGTACGCCGGGCGCTCCTCCAGCAGGTGCATCGCGCGGGTGACGGCCGGGTGGGTGCGGCCGGGCGCGGCACCGACGTCGAAGATCGACCGGGCCAGGTGGCTGAGCAGCAGTGTGAGCCGGCCGATGATGTCGCCGCGGTGCACCGCGACCGGCCGCGCGCGGAGCCGGTCGAGCGCGTCCAGGTGGGCCAGCGACTCGGTCAGCGCGTCACCGGTCAGCCGGGTGGTGAGGATGCCGCGGCGCCGGTCGGAGTACGGCCCGGTCCACAGCAGGTAGCCGAGCATCGGGTCGCCGCGCATCCAGGCCAGCTCCCGCCGCAGCAGCTCGGTGGAGAAGCAGCAGTTGTAGAGGTCCAGGCCACGGCACTCCTCGTAGCCGTGCCAGACGCCGGGCCGGAGCAGGATCGTGTCGCCGACCTCGAGTTTCCGGCGCCCGGCCAGGCTGTGGTGGACGCCGGAGCCACCGACCACGACCGCGATCTCCACGAAGCTGTGCGTGTGCGTCTCGTGCACGCCTTCGTGCAGGTAGTGGCCCGCGTAGGCGACCGAGCCGTCGTTGAAGTGCAGCATCGCGTGGGCGTTGCCCACGGGCGGCGTCGACATGGGCAGACGATAGGCCCGATGCGCATTCCGTGCTAGAGGCAGCGCATTGCGGGCTATGTCGTGGGTCACGTCCGGCCGGAGGATCGACGCAGGCGAAACCTCGCCGTAACAGCGTTTCAGCGCTCGTGAATCGTTACACGATCCGGGGAGTGTCATGGACCCGTCCGCCGTCCGCTTCGAGCACCACGCCGGCCCCGTCCTCGGCATCGGCACCGCCACGCCCCGGCTCTCCTGGCAACTTCCCAAGGATCAGGAGCGGCAGCGGGGGTACGAGGTGCGCGTCACCGTCGGCGGCCGGACCGAGACCTTCGCCCGCGACGACGACGGGCACGTGCTGGTGCCGTGGCCCGGCGCGCCGCTGCGATCCCGGGAGCGGGCCGAGGTGGCGGTCCGGGTGCGGGACGCCGCCGGCGACTGGAGTCCGTGGAGCCCGCCGAACACGGTCGAGGCCGGCCTGCTCACGCCGGACGACTGGTCGGCTCGGTTCATCAGCCCACGCACCGGCCTGGACGACCCGTCCCCGATCCTGTCCGCCACGATCGGCATCCCCGCCGGCCGGACCGGCGCGGGCAGCAACGCCACAGGCGAGATCGGCACGGGCAGCACCGCCGACGGAACCGACGCGGGCAGCAACGCCACGGGCGAGATCGGCACGGGCAGCACCGCCGACGAAACCGACGCGGGCAGCAACGCCACAGGCGAGATCGACACGGGCAGCACCGCCGACGAAACCGACGCGGGCAGCAACGCCACGGGCGAGATCGGCACGGGCGGCACCGCCGGCGACGTCGACGCGGGTCTCAGCGCTGCGGGTGGGATCGTCTCGGCGCGGCTCTACATCACGGCCGAAGGGCTCTACGAGGCGTCGATCAACGGTGCCCGGGTCGGGGACGCGCTGCTCACGCCGGGGTGGACCGCCTACCGGCACCGGCTGCGATACCAGACCTACGACGTGACCGCGCTGCTGCACGACGGCGAGAACCGGCTCGACGTGCAGCTCGGCAACGGCTGGTGGCGCGGGCACCTCGGGTTCCGGCACGAGCGCGCGCTCTACGGTGACCGGCTCGCGCTGCTCGCCCAGCTGGAGATCACGCACGCGGACGGCAGCACGCGCACGCTGGTCACGGACGCGTCCTGGACCGCCCGGACCGGCACGATCGTCACCGATGATCTCTACGACGGCCAGCGCACGGACCTCACCCGTACCCGCGGAGAGGTTGTCGCTCTTGATCTGGCCGACGGTGATCTGGGGCGGCTGGTCGCGCCGGACGGGCCGGCCGTGCGCGTCACCGAGATCGTCCGGGCCGTGGAGATCAGCACGTCGCCGAGCGGTGCCACGCTCGTCGACTTCGGCCAGAACCTGGTCGGCTGGGTCCGGCTCACCGTGCGCGGTCACGAGGCCGGTCACGAGATCCGGGTGCGGCACGCGGAGGTGCTGGAGCACGGCGAGCTGGGCGTCCGGCCGCTGCGGACCGCGAAGGCCACGGACACCTGGGTGCTGGCCGGACCGGATGAAACGATTCTCGCGCCGTCGCTCACGTTTCACGGCTTCCGCTACGCGGAGGTGACCGGCGTCGACGGCCTGCGGATCGACGACGTCCAGGCGGTCGTGGCCGGTACCGACCTGATGCGGATCGGCTGGTTCGGATCGTCCCACGAGCTGCTGAACCGTTTTCACGAGAACGTGGTCTGGAGCATGCGCGGCAACTTCCTGGACGTGCCGACCGACTGCCCGCAGCGCAACGAGCGGCTCGGCTGGACCGGCGACATCCAGGTCTTCTCCCCCACCGCGAACTTCCTGTTCGACAGCGCCGGGTTCCTCACCTCCTGGCTCGCCGACCTGGCCGCCGAGCAGCACAAGGACGGTTCCGTGCCGTACGTGATCCCGGACGTGCTGCGCGATGCCGCCCCGGCCACGGCCGCGTGGGGCGACGCCGCCGTGATCGTGCCCTGGGTGGTCCACCAGCGCACCGGCGACCTGGAGCTGCTGCGCCGCCAGCTGCCCAGCATGCGCGGCTGGGTGGACCGGATGGCCGGGCTGGCCGGCGACGATCTGCTGTGGACCGGAGGCTTCCAGTTCGGTGACTGGCTCGACCCGTCCGCGCCGCCGGACGAGCCGGCCGCGGCCAAGGCCGACCCGGACGTGGTCGCGACCGCGCACCTGGCCCGCTCCGCCGAACTGACCGCTCAGGCAGCCGCGCTGACCGGCGACCCGGAGACGGCCCGGCAGTACGCCGCGCTGGCGGGGCGAGTCCGGGCCGCGTTCGCGGCCGAGTACACCACCCCGTCCGGCCGCGTGCTCAGCGACGCGCCCACGGTCTACGCGCTGGCGCTGCGCTGGGCGCTGCTGCCGGACGAGGAGCAGCGCCGCCGGGCCGGTCGCCGGCTGGCCGATCTGGTGCGCACGTCCGGGTTCCGGATCAGCACCGGGTTCGTCGGCACGCCGCTGATGGCGGACGCGCTGACCGAGGCGGGCGAGCCGGAGCTGGCCTATCGGCTGCTGCTGCAGACCGGCTGCCCGAGCTGGCTCTACCCGGTGACGATGGGCGCGACCACGGTCTGGGAGCGGTGGGACAGCATGCTGCCGGACGGCAGCATCAACCCGGGCGAGATGACGTCGTTCAACCACTACGCGCTCGGCGCGGTCGCGGACTGGCTGCACCGGACCGTGGCCGGGCTGGCACCGGGCGCGCCCGGCTACCGCGAGCTGCTGATCCGGCCGGTCCCGACCGCGGAGCTGAGCTTCGCCTGGGCGCGGCACCACACGGCGTACGGCTTGGCCTACGCCGGCTGGGAGCGCGAGGACGGACTGCTCACGCTGCGGATCGAGGTTCCGGCCGGCACCACCGCCACCGTGCACGTGCCCGGCGTCGCGCGCCCGCTCACCACCGGTCCGGGCCACCACGAGTGGACCGTCCCGGATCCCGTCGTCGAGCCGCGCGCGCCGGAGACGATCCGCGCGCTGATGGACCACGTTCCGCTGTGGACGGAGGTGGTCACGGCCGCGGTCGTGGCCGGCGTCGCCGACGACGACGCGCATCTGGCCCGGCTGCTCGCCCCCTACCTCGACCGGCCGGTGTCGGAGCTGTCCGACGCCGCCACCGCGTACGGGTTCGCACCCGGCGCGGACCTGCTGCGCGCCCGCCTGGACGCGCTGCTCAATTGATCCCGCAAGGATTCCGTGGAGGCACCCCATGAGAAACCGACTGATGGTCACGGCCGCGGCCGTGCTGCTCGCGCTGACCGCCTGCTCCCCCGGCAGTCTCGGCGACAGTGACGACGGGAAGCTCACGCTCACGTTCCTGGTCGACAACTCGGCCGAGTCGCTGAAGCCGGCCGAGGCACTGGCGAAGGGCTTCGCCGCGCTCAACCCGGACATCACCATCGACGTGGAGTCCCGGCCGCAGGGCAGCGAGGGCGACAACGTGGTGAAGACCCGGCTGTCGACCGGCGACATGAGCGACATCTTCCAGTACAACTCCGGGTCGCTGTTCCAGGCGCTCGCGCCGGCGCAGAACCTCGCACCGGTCACCGACCAGCCGTTCGCGGCGCAGCTCGACGAGAACTTCACCCAGACCGTGACCGCGGACGGGCAGCTCTACGGCGTGCCGTTCAACGCGTCGATGGGCGGCGCGGTCCTCTACAACAAGGCGGTCTACGCGAGGCTCGGGCTGAGCGTGCCGAAGACGTGGGCCGAGTTCATGGCGAACAACGCGCGGATCAAGGCGGCCGGTGGGGTCGCACCGGTGATCCAGACCTATCAGGACACCTGGACGTCGCAGCTGTTCGTGCTGGCCGACTTCCACAACGTCTCCGCGGCCGAGCCCACGTTCGCGGCCGACTACACCGCGAACAGGACGAAGTACGCCACCTCACCGGCGGCGCTGCGTGGCTTCCAGCATCTCCAGGAGGTGCACGACGCCGGATATCTCAACAGTGACTTCGCGTCCGCGAAGATGGTCGACGGGCTCGCCCAGTTGGCCGAGGGCAGGGGCGCGCACTACCCGATCCTCACATCCGTGGTGACCAGCCTCGCGACCGACCACGCCGCGAACATCGGCGACATCGGGCTGTTCGCGGTGCCGGGCGAGGACGCGGCGAAGAACGGGCTGACCGTGTGGGCGTCCGCCGGCGTCTACATCCCGAAGTCGACCGAGGGTGAGAAGCTGGACGCGGCCAAGAAGTTCCTCGCGTTCATCGCCAGCCCCGAGGGGTGTGCCGCGTTCGCCGAGGCGAGCCCGCCGAGCGGGCCGTACATGGTGAAGGGCTGCACGCTGCCGGCCGGCACGCCGCAGGCCATCCTGGACATGCAGGCCTACTTCGACACGCCCGGCGCGGCCAGCCTGGCGCTGGAGTTCCTGTCGCCGGTCAAGGGCCCGGCGCTGGAGCAGATCACGGTCGAGGTCGGGTCCGGCATCCGGCCGGCCACGGGCGGGGCAGCGCTCTACGACCAGGACGTGAAGAAGCAGGCACAGCAACTCGGGCTGCCGGGATGGTGACGCTCACCGACGCGCGTGGCAGGGCCGGCACCGGCGCGCCGTCCACCGCACGGGCGCGCAGCCCGTACCCCCACTGGTTCTATCTGCCGGCCGCGGCGATCTACGGCGTGCTGTTCATCGTGCCGACCGTGACCAGCTTCTGGTTCAGCCTGACCCGGTGGAGCGTGTTCGACTCCACGTTCGTGGGGCTGGAGAACTTCGTGACGTTCTTCCGCGAGCCCGCGCTGGTGAAGGGTCTCACGAACACGCTGATCTACGGCGTGGTCACCTCGGGCGCGAAGGTGGTGCTCGGGATGGCCCTGGCGCTGCTGCTGACCTCGCAGATCGCGGCGCGTGGCTGGCTGCGGTCCGTGGTGTTCTTCCCGGTGCTGGTCAGCACGATCGGCGTCGGCCTGACGTTCACCGTGCTGATGAACCCGGAGCGCGGACTGATCAATCAATCACTGGCGGTGCTCGGGATCGACGGGCCGGGGTGGCTGACCGACCCGTCCTGGGCGCTGCTGTCCGTGGCACTGGTGGACGTGTGGAAGGGGGTCGGGCTGGCCACGATCATCTACATCGCCGGGATCGTGTCCATCCCGGCGGAGTATTTCGAGGCGGCGAAGGTGGACGGCGCGGGCGCGTGGGCCCGGTTCCGGAACATCATCCTGCCGCTGGCCCGGCCGGCCACCGCCACCGTGATCATCCTGTCGCTGATCGGCGGACTGCGCTCGTTCGATCTGATCTGGGCGATGACGCGCGGCGGGCCGGGCTTCACCTCGGACGTGATCGCGTCGGTGATCTACAAGCAGTATCAAGCCGGCTTCTACGGGCTGTCCACGGCCGGGAACGTGGTGCTGTTCCTGCTGGTGACCGCGATCGTGTTCCCGCTGTCCCGGTGGCTCAACCGGCGGGAGGTGGAGATGTGAGGTCGAAACTGCTCGGCCTGCTGGCGCTCGTGCTGTCCGGCGTGGTCTTCGGCGTACCGTTCCTGTTCATCGTGCTCACGGCCGGGAAGACGCGCGCGGAGGCGTCCCGGCTGGAGTTCTCCTGGCCCACCCAGCTGCGGTTCGTCGCGAACTTCGTCGAGGTGGTGCAGGCGCGCGACTACATGCTGATCATCGCGTACATCAACAGCACGGTCCTGACCGTGGCCAGCGTCTCGATCATGGTGGTGCTGGCCGCGATGGTGGCGTTCGTGCTCCAGCGGCGGCCGTCGCGGTGGACCGGGCCGGTCAACCTCCTGGTGCTGGCCGGGCTGATCATCCCGCCGGCCGTGGTGCCGACGATCTGGGTGCTGCAACGGCTCGGGCTGTTCCGGACCATGCCGGGGCTAATCCTGGTGGAGGTCGCGTTCGGGCTGTCGTTCTGCGTGCTGCTGTTCCGCGCGTTCATCGCCACGATCCCGCGCGAGCTGGACGAGGCCGCGATCCTGGACGGGGCCGGGCCGCTGCGGCTGTTCTTCCGGGTCGTCTTCCCGCTGCTGCGGTCCGTGATCGTGACCGCGATCGTGGTCCAGTCGGTGACCGTGTTCAACGACTTCGTCAACCCGCTGTACTTCCTGCCGGGCGACCAGAACGCGACCGTGCAGCTGACGCTGTACAACTTCGCCGGGCAGTACAGCACGGACTACCACCTGCTGTTCATGAACATCCTGCTCATCACGATCCCACCGTTGATCATGTTCGCGTTCTTCAATCGTCAGATCGTGGCCGGCATGACGTCCGGCGCGGTCAAGGGATAGGAGCCGTTGTGCGGAAAGGTGCCCTGTTCGTCGTACCCCTTGTCATGACATTTGGTGTTTTCGTGCCACAGGGAGCGTATGCCAGCGCGGATTGCCGCGTGCCCTGGATGAACGCCTCGAAGACGCCGGAGCAGCGGGCCCGCGCGCTGCTCGCGGCGTCCACACTGGATCAGAAGCTGCGCTGGCTGGACGAGCACTCGGCGAACGACCCGAACCGGACCACGTTCACCACGGCCCGGCCGCGGGAGGTGCCGGCGGAGCAGTTCACGCCGGTCACCTTCACCATGCCGGTGCAGGTGCGGTGCACGCCGACCATCCAGTACACGGACGCGCCGTCCGCGATCACCGGGGCCGGCCCGGGCGTCACGGTCTTTCCGGCCAACGTCTCGCTCTCCGCGAGCTGGGACACCGCGCTCGCACACGCGAAGGGCGACGCGATCGCGCACGAGGCCTGGCGCAAGCAGCGCAACGTCCTGCTCGGCCCGGGCATCGCGAGCGGCCGGGATCCGCGCAGCGGCCGCACCTCCGAATATCTCGGCGAGGACCCGGTGCTGTCCGGGCTGATGGCAGCCGCCTACACGCGCGGCGTCGGCGCGGACGACGGTGAACCGGTCCAGGCGCAGTTGAAACATTTCGTCGCCAACGAGCAGGAGACCGACCGGGACAGCAGCTCGTCGAACGTCGACCCGCGCACACTGCGCGAGATCTACACGCTGCCGTACGAGATCGCGATCGACCGCGGCGACGTCGGGTCCGTCATGTGCTCGTACAACCAGGTCAACAGCGACTGGGCGTGCGGCGGCCGGCAACTGCTGGCCACCATCCTGAAGGGCGAGATCGGCTTCGACGGCTGGGTGGTCTCCGACTTCGGCGCCCGGCACTACCTGACCGATCCGGTGCCGCCGGCGCCCGGCCGGCACGTCCCGTCGCTGCGCGCCGGCCTCGACCAGGAGCTCAACGCCTGGCGCTACTGGACGCCGATGGCCATCAAGCAGCTCATCACCTCCGGCGCGCTCCGGGTGTCCGACGTGGACGA
This sequence comes from Catenuloplanes nepalensis, assembly GCF_030811575.1. Lineage (GTDB taxonomy): Bacteria > Actinomycetota > Actinomycetes > Mycobacteriales > Micromonosporaceae > Catenuloplanes > Catenuloplanes nepalensis. Next base: position 4,124,342 of record NZ_JAUSRA010000001.1, read on the forward strand.
GGCGGCGTACCGGATCGTGCGCGCGCACATCGCGTCCGGGCTCTTCGACACGCCCCGGATCGCCGCACCGGACCCGGATGTGTCCACACCGGACAGCATCGCGCTCGCCCGCACGCTCGCCGAGCGGGGATCCGTGCTGCTGAAGAACGACGGCGTGCTGCCGCTGACCCGCGGCTCAGGGCGGGTCGCGGTAATCGGGCCGACCGCCACGGTAACACCGGACACCACCGACGTGGACGCGTCGAGCGTGTGCCTGCACACCGCACCCTCGGTCCCGTGCACGCCGGTCACACCCCTGGAAAGCATCAGCGGGTACGCCGGGCAGGTCACCTACGACGACGGCAGTGACCTCGCCTCCGCCGCCGCGACCGCGGCCGCCGCGGACGTGGCGATCGTGTTCGGGCACTACCGGGCCGGCGAGTTCGCGGACCGGGCGGACATCGCGCTGGACGGCGGCGGTGACGCGCTCGTCGCCGCGGTCGCGGCGGCGAACCCGCGCACGATCGTGGTGCTGCAGACCGGCGGCCCGGTGACCATGCCGTGGCTGACGGACGTCGGCGCGGTCCTGGAGACATGGTACGCGGGCGAGCAGATGGGACCGGCGATCGCGTCCCTGCTGTTCGGCGAGTCGGAGCCGAGCGGCCGGCTGACGCACTCGTTCCCGCGCACCGAGGCCGACCTGCCCACGGCCGGCGACCCCGCGCGCTACCCCGGGATCCTCGGGCCGGAGTCGCCGATCAGGCAGGTGTCCTACTCCGAAGGTCTGCGGGTCGGCTACCGCTGGTACGAGGCCCAGGACATCGCGCCGCTGTTCCCGTTCGGGCACGGGCTCACCTACACCCGCTTCGCCTACGACCGGCTGCGCGTCACCGGCGGCCGGGACGGGGTGACGGCGGAGTTCCGGCTCACCAACACGGGCGCACGGACCGGGACCGAGACCGCGCAGGCCTACGTCGAACTGCCGGCCTCCGCGCGGGAGCCGTCCAAGCGGCTACTCGGCTGGGAACGGGTCACGCTCGCACCCGGCGAGACCCGGACCGTGCGGATCAGGATCCCGCGCGCGGACCTGGCCGACCTGCACCTGCTCCAGCACTGGGACGCCCGCACCGGCCGATGGGAGACCGCGCCCGGCCGCTACCGCATCACGGTCGGCGGCTCGGTCGAGGCGACGATGGCGGGCGCGTTCACCCTGCGCTGACCGCTCTCGTCCGGCGGATTCGCACCGGCGGCGACGGGCCTCTCGCCCGTCGCCGCCGCCGCAGACGTCCCGCCCGCCGCCGCAGACGTCCCGCCCGCCGCCGCAGACGTCCCGCCCGCCGCCGGTGTCTCGCCCGCCGCCGCCGGCAGCGTCACGCAGAAGCGTGAGCCGCCGCCCGGATTGTCCTCCACATGAATCGATCCACCGTGGCGTTCCACGATGCGGCGGCAGATGGACAGGCCCAGGCCGGTGCCGGCGTAGCCGTCGGCCGGATGCGCGCGGTGGAAGTCGTTGAACACCTGGCCGTGGTGACCGGCCGGGATGCCGATGCCACGGTCCGCCACCTCCAGCCGCACCCGGCCGTCCGGCAGCCGGGTGGTGGTCACGTCCACCCGGGCGGCGCGGCCCGGCGGCGTGTACTTGATCGCGTTGCCGATCAGGTTGTCGATGACCTGGCGCAGCATCCCGGCGTCACCGTGCACCGGGGCGAGCGGGCCCACGTACACCTGCGGGACCGGGGCGCCGGTGGTGGCCAGGCGCTCCGTGACCACCTCGGCGGCCAGCGCGCGCAGGTCCACGTCCGCCGGGCGCAGCGCGCCGTCCCGGGCGTGCGCCATGCCGAGCAGGTCGTCGATCAGGCCGCGCATGCGGCGGCCGGTGGCGAGGACCCGGCCCAGCGTGCGCAGGTGCTCCTCGGTCAGCTCCGCGTTCTGGGCCAGGTCGTCGAGCAGCAGGTCCACGTACCCGATGACCATGGCCAGTGGATTCTTCAGATCGTGCGCGACGATCCCGGCGAACGCGGCCAGCTCCGCCTCCCGCTCGCGCAGCGACGTCACGTCGTAGGCGCAGGAGACCGCGCCGACGATCACACCGTCCGGGTCGCGCAGCGCCCGTGCGTGGGTGAGCAGCCGGCGCACCGCACCGTCCGGCAGCTGCCGGACGATCTCCTCCGCGTGAACCGGTTCATCCCGCAGCGCGCGCAGCAGCGGCGCGTCCGCCGCGGTCAGCGGCGTGCCGTCGGCCCGGGTCAGGCCCAGGTGCTCGATCGTGTCCCGGACGTGCAGCACCCTGTCCGGGCCGTCGAACCGCGATCGGCCGGTCCGGTTCATGTGCACCACCCGGCCGGCCGCGTCGCACGTGACCACGGTCAGATCCAGCAGATCGAGCACCTGCACCAGGTACGCGCGCTCCGCCTCGACCGCCCGCGCGGACGCGCGCAGCTCCCGGGTCGCGGCCTCGACCCGCGCGCGGGCCCGGGCCCGGCCGGTGGCGAGCACCCAGATCAGCGCGGCCGCGCACACCGACACGGCGGAGCCGGCCGTGGCCAGCACCATCGGCACGCCCGCCCGCGCCGACTGCAGCGCGCCGGCCGGCACCGCGAAGTGCAGCGTCCAGGCGCGGTTGCCGACCCGGATCTGCGAACTGCCGGTCAGGTCGCGGTCGCCGGACGCGGAGCCGCGCAGCGAGGCCACGTCCGCGCGGGCGCCGCGCACGGTGGCGCGCAGCGTGACGTCGACCGGCTCCGGCCCGCCGGTGTCCAGCGCGCCGGTGAGGAAGTCCGAGCCGCGCAGGCCCATCAGCACCCAGCCGGCGAACTCGCGCACGCCCGGCTCGGGCGCGGAGAAGACCGGCGCGGTCACCACGAACGACAGCTGCCGCATCTCGACCGACACGTCGGCGTCGCTCAACAGCCAGTACGCGTCGGACACGGTCAGCCGGCGGCCGTCGCGCGCGCCGCGCAGCGCGTGCACGGGCTCGGGCTCGGTGGAGGTGGAGACGTCCGCGCCGGCCATCCGATCGGCGCTGCCGTCCAGCGGGGCGTCGAAGACGTAGAAGTAGTGCTCCGGCGCGGCCACGTCGACCGGCCGCAGGCTGAGACCGGTCGCGCCGCGCGCCCGCCAGCGCCGCTGCGCGTCGGCAACGTCGCCGCGGGCGACCGGTGCGAGGAACGCGATCGTGGTCGCGCCGGGCAGCAGCATGCGCTCGACCGGCGCGACCGCGGTGCTGAACTCCGGTGCGGTCACCGCGGGCCGGTTGCTGAGCGACGCCGCCACCAGGGAGACCGCGTCGGTGTAGCGGCGCGCCTCGGCCGCGAGCCGGGTCGCGATCGTGTTCGTCCGCTCCCGCAGCTGCTCCGCTGCCGCGTCCCGCTGGCCCGCCGCGACGATCCCGCCGACCGCCAGCGCGAAGACGATCCCGGCCACGGCGACGAGCACGGCGAGCACGGTGGCGCCCCGCCACCACGTCCGCGTCCGGCCGGTCGGCATGCCCGCACAATCGGCACCGGCACTCCGTTACTGAGTCTCTCCGTTCTTTTACACGTTTACTGAGCTTCCGGCGTCAGGGCCACCGGCCTGATGGGTGGTCGTTGACCTTCACCTTGACGCCGAAGGATCAGTAGACCGAACTGTCCGATAGCGCGCGGGCGGCCGGCGCGATGTGCCGATCGCGGCGAGCGCGTGAGAGAGCGCTATTCGGCGCCGAGCGTGATGACGACCTTGCCGCGGGCGTGCCCCCGGGCGATGCGGGTGTGAGCGGCCGCGCCTTCGGTGATGCGGTATTCGGCGGCGATCGGGACGGCGAGGCGGCCCGCGTCGGCCAGCCTGGCGGCCGAGGCGAGAGCGGCGGGTACGCCGGCCGGGTCGACGCGGATCAGCCGGACGCCGTGCACGGCGTTGCCGGCGACCAGCGTGCGGACCGCGTCCGGGGTGCCGGTGAGCGCGACCAGCTCGGTGACGTCGCCGTGCCCGCCCACGTCGAGCGCGGCGTCGACGCGCGTGCCGGCGCCCCCGGCGGAACCGAGGCCGGCGCCCCCGGCGGAACCGAGGCCGGCGCCCCCGGCGGAACCGAGGCCGACGCGCTCGGCGAGGCCCGGGCCGTAGGTGACCGGCTCGGCGCCGAGGTCTCGGAGGAACGCGTGGTTGGCCGGACTCGCGGTGCCGATCACGCGGGCGCCGCGGGCCACCGCGAGCTGGACCGCGACGGCGCCCACTCCCCCGCTCGCGCCGTCCAGCAGCAGCACGGAACCCGCGCGGACGCCGAGTTCGTCGAGCGCGTGCGCCGCGGTGGCGACGCCGCCGGCCGCGCCGCCGGCCTGGGACCACGTCCACGCGGCGGGTTTGGCGGCCCACAGGTCGAAGACCACGTGCTCGGCGGTGGTGCCGCCGGCCACGCGCACGCCGTAGACCTCGTCGCCGGCGCGGACGCCCTCGACGCCCGCGCCGATCTCGTCGACCACGCCGGCGGCGTCGACGCCCACCACGTACGGCAGCGGGATCGGAAAGAAGCTCTTCCACGCGCCGGAGCGGAGCGCGTCGTCCGCGGGTGAGACGCCGACCGCGCGGACCGCGATGCGGATCTCGCCCGGGCCGGCGTGCGGGGCGGGGATGTCGGCGACGGTCAGGACCTCGGGGCCGCCATGGGCGGTGAACAGCAGAGCCTTCATCGTGTGTGCTTTCGTTGTCGGCGGAACGATCGCGGCAACCGTAGGAAGCGGGGAGGTCCGGCGGCCATGGATCCCGGCGAAATGAGAGACGGCGGCGCGAAGCCGTCTCGGAACGACCAGAACCACACACCCGCGCGGGTACGCCGGGACGCCGCGGCCAACCGCCGGCGGATCCTGACGGCGGCGCGCCGGCTGTTCGGGCCGGGCGGCGACGCGGTGCAGGTGCGGGACGTGGCGCGGTCCGCGGGTGTGTCCGCGGCGACGCTCTACCGGCACTTCCCGGCGCGGCGCGAGCTGATGGACGCGGTGATCGCGGAGCAGTCCCGCTCGTGCGACGCCTCGGTGCGCCGCGCGGTCTCTGATCCGGACCCGGCGCGGGCGCTGCGGGCGTACGTGGAGCACGCGTTCGAGGCACAGGCCGACGGGGCGATGTTCGCCGGCGCGATCCGGGCGGCCAACGCGACGCTGCCCGGCCACGCCGACCGGGTGGCGAGGTTCCGCCGGGACCTCGCGCTGCTGGTCGGCCGCGCCCGGGCAGCCGGCGTGATCCGCCCGGACGTGACCGCGGCCGACGTGCTGCTCGTCATCGCGGCGGGCGGCGGCGCGAGTCTCGGCCTCGGCGCCGGCACCGACGCGGGATTTGGCACGCCCGGGCACCGGGCAGCCCGCTCCCGACGCCTGGCGGACATCGTCCTGACCGGCATGGGCCTGCGGTTCTACGCGTGACCGGCGACCGCCTCCGGCGCAGTGGTGTCCGAGGCGCAGTGGCGTCCCGAGGCGCAGTGGTGTCCCGAGGCGGCCCGCACCTCTCGGCAGGCCGGGCCGGCCAGGTCGCGCCGGCACCTCTCGGTGGGCCGTGCTGAGCGCCTGCCGGCCACCGCCGACGGTGACAGTCGATAAATGACAGTCATTACCGACTCGATGCGAGGGGGCCGGGTCAGTCGGCGGTGAGGCGTCCGGCCAGGGACTGCGCGGCCGCGGTCACCAGGGCGCGGTCGTAACTGACGACGAACTCGAACTCGCGGTCGCCGTCGGCGCCGGTGTCGCCCAGGTCGCGAGCGACCAGCGCGCCGCAGGTGTGCGCGCCCAGCACCACCACGGTCCACTCACTCGCCAGCGGGTCCAGCGGTGACAGGGCGACGCCTCGCACGCCGGGTGCCGGGCGGGCGGGCATGTCCACGCCGAGCGCGCCGACGAACGGGAGGGTCGCCGCGAGTTCGGTGAAGTCCCGCACCGTCGACGGGCGGAAGAAACGGGCATGCTCGAACGCGGCGAGCACGATCGGCGGCACCGCGGCCTGCCGTGCCGTCATCTCCAGCGTCTTCGACAACGGGATGAGCAGATGCTTCGGCGCCCGCCGCACCCGCCGCTGACAGCCGATCAGCTCGTACGGCGTGGCCCGCAGCCCCGGCCCGATCGACCGGGCGGTGAATCGCTCCGGTACGAACGACGTGCGCGACAGCCGGCGTTCACCGCGGCTCCACAGCCATCCCTGGCCCAGGGTCGCGCCGAGCACGAGCGCGCGGGTCAGGTCCTCCGGCGTCTCGATGCCCTCGGCGACGACCTCGGCGCCGCTCTGCTCCGCGTACGCCTGGACCGCACCGGCCACGGTCACGGTGGCCGGGTCCTTGACCGTGCGCAGCAGGCGCAGGTCGAGCTTGACCACCTCCGGGCGCAGCAGCGGGATGAAGGCGAGCGACGCCGGTTCCGCGCCGACGTCGTCCAGCGCGATGGCGCAGCCCGCGGCCCGGAGCCGTTCGGCGCCCGCCAGCACCCCGGCGAGGTCCGCGGCCAGGGCCCGCTCGGTGATCTCGACGACCACCTGAACGTGCTCGGCACGGGCACTGAGCGCGTCGAGGACGACGTCCAGGTGGTGGGTGAGCGTGCGGGGCTCGAGATTGACGAACAACGTCACGGCCTGGCCGTCCGAGGACGTGGCCGCGCCGGCCAGCGACGCGCGCAGCGAGGCGTGTTCGAGGTCGGCGAGCCGGCCCGTCTCCCGGGCGGCCTCGATCAGCGCCATCGGCGAGGCCCACCGGGTCCCCGCGGGTCCTCGCAGCAGCGCCTCATAGGCGATCACGGCACCCGAGTCCAGGTCGATGAACGGCTGGAACACGTTGTGCAGGCCACCGTCACGCAGCAGGTCGTCAAGGCCCGGCCCGGCATCGACGTGGGGAAGGAAGGGGGCGCTCACCCTGACTCTATCGGCAGCCCGGCCGCCCGGCTGAGGCACGACCGGGGGCCAGGTGGTCAGTCCTTCTACGGCTCTACCGTCTCGGTCGGGGACGGCGACGCGGACGGGGCCGGGCGGGGGCGGTTGCCGTCGGGGCGGGGCTTGACGCGGGACTTGCGGTCGTCGCTGACGCGGTCGTTGCCGCGGCGGTCGACCGCGCGGACCTTCCAGCGGACCTCGCCGCCGCTGTAGGCGGAGAGGTCGGCGGTCAGCTGGTACGGCGCGGTGGTGTCGGTGGCGAGGACCTTGCCGCGGACCAGCAGGGACACGCCGCGCACGCCGGAGGGGTCGGCGGCGCTGACCGCGACCGTGAGCGTGTTGTTCTCCATCGCGTAGGAGGTGACGGTCAGCCGGGGCGGGATGCGGTCGGCACCCTTGCGGGCCTGCGCGGCGGAGGCCGGCACGGTGAGCAGGCCGCCGACGAGCAGGGCGGCGATGGTGGCGGATGCGGCTCTGCGCATGGACGGTCTCCTCGTGACGTTCGACTCCGGGGACCGCAGCTTCGGCCGGGTTCGGGCCGACCTGAGGAGAACCGTTCAGTTCGCGGCCGCGTCGAGCCAGCTGTAGCGGAGGCGGAGCGCGCGTTCGGTGCTGGCGAGGGCGACGGCCACGCCGAGCACGATGTTGAGCCACACCGGCAGAACGATCGGTGAGGTGTACAGGCCGAAGCGTTCCACCAGCGGCGGGATGCGCAGAACCGGCTCGACGAGCTGCGGGAGGCCGAGACCGAGCGACACGATCAGCAGGACCACCGAGAACGCGCCGAGTCCGCGGCTGAGCGCCGGGTGCCGGCCCTCGAAGCGCGCGCGCCGGCCCTCGGCCGAGCGAGGGTCCGGGACCAACTGGTACTCGGCGCCGTCGTCCGTCACGTAGTGGCAGCGCTTGAGGCCGAACTCGGACGTGTCCACCTCGATCGCGCCGCCGGGGATCGGGAAGATCGCGGGCGCGCGGGACTCGGCGTGGTGCCAGCCGTTCAGGTAGAGCTGGACCTTGGTGTAGCCGTCGTCGTCGGACCGCAGGTGGCGCACCTCGACCGCGTAGACGTCCTGCCCGTCCGGCATGCTCAGGTAGAGCAGGGACCGGGTCAGCGGCTGCCACCAGCGGTACGGCTTCAGCGGACGGCCACTACCGGGCTTGACCCGCTGGATCGCCCGGTTCCGGCGCCATTCCTTGAACATGCCGCCAGTAGAAACCGTGTCCCCAGGGCACGGTCAACACGCGATCCTGGGAGGTCGCTGAACGCGGTTGACCGGACGGTGGAAACCCGCCTGGACCTTCCGGACGACCGGGATGGATCAATGACCCGTTCCGGGCGCGTCGCAAATTTGACTAACCTGCCCTCAGTGGTCGAAACGGCGGAGCGGCGCCACGGGGCGGCGTACTCGGCCGGAAGGGGCTGTTCGACCTCCGACTGGCGGCGGGCCGCGGCGACAACGCGCGGCCCCGCCGCCGACCGGAGCATGCTCTGACTGAGTGATCACACCGACGCCTGATCGGGCGACCCCCGGACGCGCTGTCCGTCACGGGATTTCAGCCGAGACTACCGTCCGTGTTCGCCTGACCGCGCGAACAGTGTGACGTGCGGCAACCGATCGTGGCGAGGAGGACGAGCGGTGCCCGACGAGCGCCCGGTGGACATGCTGCGGCAGCGGCTTCGCCGCCTGCACACCAGTGCGGGACTGCCGAAGGCGGACAGCCTGACGGATCACGCGCACCGCCGGGGGCACCGGGTGAGCCGATCAGCGCTCGCCGCGGTCACCGGCGGATCCGGCGGCATGCGGTGGGCCACGGTCGAGGCGTTCATCGACGGGTGCGCCGGATACGCGGCCAGCCGGCAACGTCCGATAGCGGCGCAGGAGCTGACCATGACCGCCTGGCGTGAGCTCTACGAACGTGCGTTCCCGCGGCAGCGCGGCGTCACCCGCGACGCGGACCGGATCCGGATCGGCGAGGTACCCCGGCCGGCCGACGGCCATCAGCCGCGCGCGTCCGTGCGCGGCATCGCGGCGCGGCCGGGCCGCTGGGTGCTGACCGGGCCGGGCGGCGCCGGCAAGACGCAGGCGGCCGCCCACCTGGCCGAGGAGCTGTGGCGCGGGCGCGAGGCCGACCTGATGATCTGGATCCCGGCCGCTTCCCAGGAACAGATCATCAGCGGGTACGGCCGGGCCGCCGCCGAGCTGGGCCGGCCGCTGCCGGACGGGCTCGCCGAGGAGCGCCGCCGCTGGCTGGTGGTACTGGACGACGTCACGGACGCGGCGGACCTCGCGGGCCTGCTGCCGCCGCCGGGCGGGCGCACCGTGATCACGACCCGGCTGCCGGCCGCGACGGTGCAGGGCCGGGACGTGCCGCTGCCCGCGTTCACCCGGACCGAGGCGCGCGACTTCCTGCACGTCCGGCTGGCCCGCCGCCCGGACCTGGCCGACGACCCGGACGGCGTCGCGGACGACCTCGGCGGGCTGCCGCTCGCGGTCGCGCTGGCCGGCGCGGTCATGGCGGAGGAAGGGCTGCCCTGCTCCTGGTACCGGCGCTGGCTGGCCGCGCGCGGCAACGGCGTGCATCGGGACCCGGAGCGGGCGGTGGCGGCGTCGCTGGCGCTCGCGGTCGAGGCCGCGGACCGCGCACGCCCGGCCGGGCTGGCCACGCCGCTGCTGGCGCTGTCCGCGGTGCTGGACCCGGCCGGCATCCCGGTCCCGCTGCTGCTCACCGCGGCCGCCCGGGACTGGCTGTGCACGCACGCGGCCGCGGCCGGCACGCTGGACGCGGCGGAGATCCGCGCCGGGCTGGGCGCGCTGCACCGGCTCGGCCTGATCGTCGCGGACGAGACCACGGTGACGCTGCATCCGCTGGTCCGCCGGTTGCTGCTGGACGACCTGTCCGCGGCCGAGCTGGCGGACGCGGCCACGGCCGCGGCGCACGCGACCCTCGCGGCGTGGCCGGAACAGGAGCGCGATCCCGGGTACGCGACCCGCCTCCGGGCCGGCGCGGACGCGCTGCTCGGCGCGGCCGGTGACGCGGTGGCGCTGCACCCGGTGCGGGCGCGCGCCTGCCACAGCCTGGGCACGTCCGGCGACCCGGCGGGCGCGGCCGCGGCGAGCGCACGGCTGGCCGCGGACACCGCACGGTTGCTCGGCGCGGAACACCCGCGGGCGCTGCTGGCGCGCGGGAACGCGGCCCGCTGGCTGGGCGAGTCCGGTGACGCGCCGGGCGCGGTCGCCGCGTACGAGGTGCTGCTCGCGGAGTCGGCGCAGGTGCTCGGCGCGCACCACGCGAACACCTGGACGTGCCGGAGCAACCTGGCCTACGCGCGCGGGCTGGCCGGAGACCCCGCCGGTGCGGTGACCGCGTTCGCGGGCCTGCTGGCGGACTGCGAGGCGGTGCTCGGGCCCGAGCACCCGGGCACCGCCTCCGCACGCGCGAACCTGGCCCGCTGGCGCTCCGACACCCCCGCCCGCCAGGCCGGCTGAGGCGAGCGGGTCTCACCCGCTCAGTGGGCCGTCAGATCCCGGCGGCCGACGACCCGGTCGAGGTCGAGCTTGCGGGCCGATTCCGAACCGGGCGCGTCCCCCATGCCGCTGGAACGACACGGGGGACGCCCTGATCACGAGCGGTCAGAAGCGGTGCGGGCGGGACGGGCCGGCGGGCCAGCCGGGGTCGCCGGTGGTGGCGAAGCGCAGCCAGGCCGCGCGCATCGGGGCGCCGTCCGCGTCGACCTCGGCCCAGGAACGGCCGTTCAGGATCGGTGCGCCGGCCCAGTCGGCCTCGGTGCCGAGCAGCCAGGGCAGCTCGCCGCAGTGCGCGCCGCGCAGCGGCTGGGACGGGCCGGGCGCGCCGACCCGGTACGTGTGGACCCGCGCGCCGCCGCCGGCCATCAGCTCGGCGAAGCGCTGGGTGGGGCGGGCGAACACGCGCGCGGTCGACGTCCGTTCCAGGCCCGGCACGGTGGCCAGCGGCGTGTTGCGGAAGAAGTAGGCGAGTTCGCGTTCGGCCGTACCCGCGATGATCTGAAGGTTTTCGGCATTGTCGAGGGCCGCCGCCCGCCACTCGTCCGGCGCGGGCAGTGGGTCCGCGCCCGCGACCGGCATGAACGCGGGCACGAGACCGCCGATCGTGCGCACCGCCACGTCCCGCTCCGCGCGTTCCTGCGCCGCGATGATCGCCGGAACGGACGCCTCCCGCGGGTCCGTGCCGAGCCGGCGCACGAACGCGGCGGACGCGCGGGCGGACGCGGCCGGGGAGCCGAGCCCGAGGCCGAGCGGCGGGCTCTGCACGATCGCGCGGTGGAACAGCCCGCGCGCGGCCGGGACGCCGATCAGGCAGACCAGGGCGTGTGCGCCGGACGAGTGGCCGATCAGCGTGATCCGGTCCGGGTCGCCGCCGAGGTGGGCGACGTTGTCGCGGATCCAGCGCAGCGCGATCACCTGGTCGGTCAGGCCGAGGTTGCCGGGGGCGAGGCCCGGCGTGCGCAGCCAGCCGAGCGCGCCGATCCTGCTCCCCACGCTGATCACCACGGCGTCGCCCTCGCGGGCCAGGCGGCGCACGTCGTACCGCCCCCAGGCCGCACTGCCGGAGCGGTAGCCGCCGCCGTGCAGGAAGACCAGCACCGGGCGGCGCCGGTCGTCCGCGGCCGGGGTCGCCACGGTCAGCCGCAGGCAGTCCTCGGTCAGCGTGCCGACCGTGATCACTCCCAGGGGTGACGTGGGCCGGGACACGGGCTGCGGCGGCACGCCCACGTCCGCGAGCGCGTCCCGCTCACCGGTCCACGGCTCCTCCGGCTCGGGCTCGGCGAAGCGGGCCGCGGTCGCGTACCGCACACCGCGCAGCACGGTCAGCCCGTTCTCCCGGCGCCCGCGCAGCACGCCACCGGTGACCCGCACCGGCGTGGCCGTCCACGGTTCGTCATCCGCGGATTCACGTACGCCCGGTGTGGTCGTGCTCATGGTTCAGAAGCTCCTCGGTCGCCCGCCGGCCGTCGGGGGCTGGAGGAGACGTTGCCATGTGGCGAAGAACGATCGGGTGCGGCCTGCTGATGGCGGCCGCCGCCGTGGTCATCATCACGCCGGCGCCGTCCGGCGATCCGGCTCCCCCGGTGCCCGCGACCGGCCTGCCGGGCTGGGTGCGGGGTGTGGCGTGGGCGGTGCCGCTGTTGCCGGTGCTGTTCGTGCCGCTGCTGGTCGCGGCGCTCTGGCCGGACCCGCGGCGCGCGCTGCGCGGTCTGCTGGTGACGGCGGCCGGTGCCACGCTCACGCTCGGGATCGGCACCGTGCTCAAAAACCATGTCCAGGGGGTACGCCCATGCGCGCTCTCCAGCGCCGGTGAGATGCTGCTGAGCTGTCCGGCGGACCCGGCGTACCCGAGCACGGTCTCCGCCCTGGCCGCCGCGGTCGCGGTCGGCGTGGCCGTGATCGCACCCCGGCTGGCTGTGGCGGCCGCGGCGATCGCTCTGCTCAGCGCGGCCGGCCGGGTCCTCGGCGGCGTGCACTCGGTCCCGGACGTGCTGGCCGGGCTCGCGCTCGGCGCCACGGTCGCCGGGGTGCTGACGGTGGGCTCGGGCGATCGCTCGCCCGAGCCCTCCGTCACGCGCGGCCGGTAGTCAGTCGTGGGCCGGCAGTCCCTCGGCCGGGATCAGCTCCGGCTCATCGATCTCCGGCCGGCCCTCGCGCAGGTGGCGGTTGTTCCGCGGCTCCTGGCGGGACTTCTGGTCGTTGAGCTTGCGGCGCAGGTCGTCACGCACGTCGTTCAGCGCGGCGTGCAGGTCCTCCTCGGTCGAGGTGGTGACGATCTTCGGACGGCCGGCGATCCAGCACTCCAGCGTGACCTTCTGGCCCTTCGCCTCCCGGTCCTTGACCGACACCTCCAGCTCGGTGGCGTCCACATCGAAGGAGGCCAGGCGCGCATCCAGCGTGGCGAACTGCTCGGCGATCCAGTTCCGGTCCCCCTGGGAGAATCCGGCGCCGACCCGCAGGCAGGCGTCGACGGTGGCCGGGCTCGCGGCGGTGGTCATGGCAGCTCCTCACGTACGTTCCGGTACGGCATGCCGCAGGCCGTGCCGGCCCCGCGGTGCTCGCTCACATACCCCTTCTGCGGCGATCCAATACGCATTGGCTGCTAATTTGCGGATACCAAAATCGAAGAATTCCAATTCATCGCTGCGTGTCGCACATACGACAACAACAGGCGCCAGACCAGGAGGTTCTTAACCGGCACGTGACAATCCGGGATTAGGGTCCAAGCCAATTGATCGCCATCACGGCGCGGCTCCCGGTTGCCGGGGAATTCCGGAGGTGCGGCATGACGGAGATCCCGGTCACGTCCCTGACCATCGGCATCGCGGCCACGCCGGACGACCGCCGCCGCCTCGCCCGCCTGCTCGGCGACACCGAGGCCTTCCTGATCGTCTCCAGCGTCGACCAGGCCCGTCAGTTCCTCGACATCGTCGGCTCCCCCGAATCGACCGTCATCACGACCCTGCCCGAGCCGCCCGCCACACCCGCCCCCGTCCCGGCGCCGCTCCGCGTCGACTCCGACCGCCGCGTGCTGCGCTGGCAGGACCGCGAGGTCGGCCTCACCCCGCTGGAGCACGACTTCCTCAACTGCCTGGTCGGCTCGCCCGGCCAGGTGTGGACCTACAAGCAGCTGCACCTCGAGGTCTGGGGCAACGAGCACCTCGGCCGCGGCTCCGACCTGCACTCCGTCGTCCGCCGCGTCCGCCGCAAACTCGCCGGCCTCGGCACCTCGGCACGCATCCAGTCGGTCCGCGGCGTCGGCTTCCGCTTCGCATCACACTGACCTCCCCGCTTCCAGCATGAAAACCCGCACGTCCCCCACAAACACTCCCCGCCGGGCACTCCCCGCCGCGCCGCCAGCCGGGCGCTCCGCGCCCGAAATTTCGTCATATTTCGTCTGGCCCATGGCGCTTGCCTTCCGGAGATTGGGCATTCAGCCCTCAGTGATCAATGAGTGGTACGTAGGGGCGGTCAAATATCGAAGTTGATCGCCCCTACGCACCACTCATTGATCACTGAGGTGCTGCAGCCGGCCCGCCAGGCCGCAGGAAGGCGGCGGGTTGGGAGGCGATCCGCTTATGCCGGGAATTTCGGACAGAGCGGGCCGGCGGTGTTCCGCTGCGGACCCCGGACTCATACCCCCCCCCACGGGCCTCGCCTGTTGGCGGAGGGGCAGGGTTGCGATGCCCGGCCGACAACCCGCCGCAGCGAGACCGAGCCTGGCGAAATTTAGCGAATGGGCAGCTCAGGACCATGGTCGAAATAGGTGAGTGGCATTGGGCGCCGGTCGACCGCCGACGGCCCTCGTGCCAGTTCCGGCGTGGCAGCACAGCCTCGCGCCGCGCCCAGCCCGGCCTTGCGCCGCGTCCAGCCCGGCAGCCACGACCCTCGTGCCGCACCCAGCCCAGCAGATATGGCCCTCGTGCCGGGTCCGGCGTGGCTGAAGCCGGGCCCACATGATCGGGGCGTTCCTCAAGTCGTTCTAACGACTTGAGGAACGCCCCGATCATGTGTGGTGCGCTCGGGGCGGGCCCGTCCCGTGCCGGGGGCACGGGACGGGCCCGGTGGGGGGACCGAGTGTCAGCAGGTGGTGGGGCGCAGGGTCCAGTCGACGGTGGTCGGGGTTGAGGTGTTGATCTTCGCGGTCTTGGTCTGGGGCTTCCAGCCGTCCTTGGCGACGATCAGCGTGAGCGGGTTGTTGCGGTTGTCCAGCCAGTAGGCGTACTTGCCGGCCGCGTCCGTGGTGAACGTGAAGGACTGTGCCCAGGAGTCGACCTGGACGGTGGCGCCGGCCAGCGGTGCGCTGACGCCCTGGCAGTTGATGCCGGTCACGGTGCCGAGCAGCTTGCCCCAGGTCTTGGGCGGCTGGACGGTGAGCGTGACCGAGACCGGCGCCACGGTGTACGGCGTGTTCTCCTTGATCGCGATGCCCGCGGTGTACGTGCCGGGCTGCTCGACGGTGCCGGTGAGCGTGGCCGTGACCGTGACCGACTTGCCGGGCGCGAGCGTCGCGGTCGTCTTGTCCAGCGCGAGCCAGGAGACGTCCGTGGCGGTGGAGCACTCGTCGAAGCCGGGCAGCACCTCGCTCTCCGGCAGCGCGTTGAAGCTGCCGGACGAGCCGCCGACCTTGTAGAAGCCGCAGGCGGCGCCGCCGCGGTAGCGGGCGGTGTTCGCGTTCGGCAGCGCCTCCCACGTGCCGGCGTCGGGGCTGTAGGCGAAGCCGGCGTTGGTGATGGCGCCGCCCTGCGAGCCGCCGACGACCAGCAGCTTGCCGTTGGCCACCGCGTACGACGACGCCCAGTTGTCGGCCGGCGCGTCCGCGATGGGGGTCCACGCCGTACCGTCGAAGGTGTAGGACGACTTCTGCGAGGTGGTGCCGTCGTTTCCGCCGGTGCAGTAGATCGCGTCGGCGATCGCGCCGCAGGAGCCGAACGCCACCGACTTGGGGTACGCGGCCGCGGTCGACCAGGTGTTCGTGCCCGGGTCGTACGCGGTCACCGAGTTGGACATCGGCGTGCAGCCGGCCGTGGTGCAGCCACCGATCGCGTAGAGCTTGCCGTCCAGGACCGCCTGACCGGCCGCGGCGCGCGGCGCCGGGTTGTCGGCCAGCTTGGTCCACGTGTTCGCGCCCGGGTCGTAGGACCAGGTCGTGGGCGACGGGCCGGACGGGCCCCAGCCACCCGTGACGATGATCTTGCCGTCGATCACGCCGGCGGTGACCGCGTTACGGGCCTCCGGCAGGTCCGCGATCCCGGACCAGGCCTGCGCCACCGGGTCGTAGACGTAGTTCTTCGCCGACGACGCGGAGCCGTTGCCACCGGCGATGGAGTAGGTCTTGCCGTCCAGCGACACGACCCGGTTGTCCATCACGTTGGCCGGGTAGTTGCCGATCCCGGTCCACGGTGCCGCGCTCGGCGCCGGCGCGGCCGGCACCGCGGTGGCGCCCATCGACGACCGGCTGGCGAACGACGCCTGAGCGGTCAGCCGCTGCAGCGGTGCACCGGCCGCGGCCAGCAGCTGCCTGTCGGTGACCTTGGTGCCGTCCGCGCGGAGCAGTTCGAACCCGCCGGGCCGCTCGCTGAACTCCAGCTCGACCGGCAGCCCGCCGTTGTTCTTGACGGTGATCTTCTTGCTGACCGTGCCGTCCGGCATGCGGACCGTGCCGGTGACCGCGGCCGGGGTGACCGTGATCTGGCCGGCCGCGAGCTGGAACGACGTGGTGACGACCTTGTTGGCCTTCACCGTGACGGACTTCGTCTGCGACGCGTAGTTGGACGAGGCCGCGGTGAAGTCGACCTTGCCGGTCGCGGTGGAGACCAGCCAGAAGAAGCCGTCCTCCAGGCCCGGGTCGTCCGGCGTGGCGGTGCTGACGGCCGAGGTGCCGCCGCCGGTGACGGTGGCGCCGTTGACGTACCCGCCGGTGTTCTTGTCCTCGACGTGCCCGACGACCAGGCCGGCGGTGAACGGCTTGCACTCGAACGTGGTGCCGATCAGCACGTTGTCGACCGCCCACCACCACTCGTAGCTGGCGTCGTAGTAGTGGAAGCGGACCTGGACGTCCGGCTCGCCGGCCGCGGCCGGGATCGGGATCTCGGTGGTGCGCGGGCCGAGCGCGTCCGCGGTCTGCCGCAGCACGTTCGTCCAGGTGGCGCCGCCGTCGATGCTCAGGTCGACGTCGGCCCGGTCCGAGCCGAGCCAGTTGAAGTCCTGGTTGAACCGGATCACCGGCGCGGTCACCGCGGACAGGTTGACGATCGGGCTGACCAGCGAGGTGTCCTGCGCGCCGCCGGCGCCGTACTCGTCGCTGTCGACGATGGCGAAGCCGCCGGTGCCGCCGGTCTTGTTGCCGCGGTTGCCGTCGTCGGTGAACTTCCAGGTCTGGCCGCGGCCGGCCGCGTCGGTGACGGTCCAGCCCGCCGGCGTGGTCGTGCCGTCGAACGTCTCGTACTCACCGTCGGAGGACCAGCCGTAGCCGGGTGCGGCCGTGCAGGACGCGACGTCGACCGGCACCGCCTTGTCCCAGGTGGTGTCCGCGACGCCGACCGTGACGTTCTCGCTGACGGTCTGGTATCCGGGGTAGACCGGGTCGACGGTCAGCTGGTAGGTCGCGCCGGCCGGCAGCTCGAACTCGTAGTAGCCGTCCGTCGGGTCGGTGTAGTCGGAGACGCCGGACGGGCCCGCCACGCTGACCTTGGCGTAGAGCGGCCAGCCGTGCCCGGAGCCGTCCGTGATGGTGCCGGTGACCTTCACCTTCGGCACCTCGGCCAGCGCCACGTCGAGCGTGGTGGTGGCGTTGTTGCTGATCGTGACGGTACGGGTGACCGTGCCGTACCCAAAGGCGGCGATCGTGACCGTGTAGTCACCGGCCGGCAGCAGCACGCTGAACGTGCCGTCCGCGGCCGTGGTCAGCGCGCGCTCGACCGCCCCGACGACGGTGACGGTGGCGCCCGAGACCGGCGTGCCGCCGGGCCCGGTGACCGTGCCGGCGAGCGTGCCGGTGTCACCGATCGGTGCCGCGTTCAGCAGCGCCAGCGCGTCGAGGCGGCCCTCGCCCCAGACGTTGTTGTCGGCCGCGGTGCCGCCGCAGCTGGTGTTGTTCACGTCGATCGCGCTGCCGTCGAGCAGCGCGCGGGTTCCGGCGACGTCACCGACGAGCGCGGGCGCTGCCGACCAGAGCAGCGCGATCGCGCCGGCCAGATGCGGCGCGGCCATCGAGGTGCCGGAGTAGGTGTCGTAGCCGCTGCCGGGCACGCTGGAGCGCACGTTCACGCCGGGCGCGGAGATGTTCGGCTTGATCTCGCCGTTCTGCCCGGCACCGCGGGAGGAGAAGTTCGCGATCGCGTTGTTCACGTCGTACGCGCCGGCCGAGTAGTTGCCGACCCGGCTGCCCGGCGAGCCGCTGGTGTTGCAGCCGGACAGGCCGATGTTGCCGTTGGACCAGACGCCGAAGATGCCGGACGCGGTCCAGGCGTTCGTGACGTCCTCCATGAACGGCTCGTTGGACGGCAGCCGCGTACCCCAGGAGTTGTTGATGATGTTGGGTCGTTTGCTCGCGTCCGGGTTCTGGCCGCTGAGGTCGGTCGGCTCCAGCATCCACTGGCCGGAGGTGATCAGCGCGGCGTCGGACGGGCAGCACCCGTTGGCCGCGATCCACGTGACGCCGGGCGCGACGCCGACCTGGTTGGCGCCGTCGGCACCGGCCATCGTGCCCATCGTGTGCGTGCCGTGGCCGTCGGTGTCGCACGGCGCGTCGCCGGCACAGAGGTCGGCCGCGTCGAAGAAGTTGTAGTCGTGGTCGAACGTGCCGTCGCCGTTGTTGCCGCGGTACTTGCCGACCAGCGCGGGGTGGTCGAACTGCACGCCGGTGTCGATGTTGGCGATGACGATGTTCTCGCCGGTCACGCCGTACTCCGACCACACGTCGTCGGCGTTGATGCTGGCGATGCCCCACTCGAGGGCGTTGACGGTCTTCTCGTCGTCGCCCTCCTTCGTCTCCGGGATCTCGTAGTCCACGCTGGGGTAGAGGCCGTCTACCTCGGGCAGCGCCGCGATCGCCTGGGCGGTCATCGTGGACCCGCCGGTCACCTTGATCGCGTTGGTGGCCCAGAACGACTGGAAGCTCACGCCGGCCGAGGTCAGCTCCGCGCGCGCCTTCTCCTGTGACGCCTGCGCGGTCCTCTTCAGCTCGGCGGCGACCGCGGTGCCGCGCGCGTTCCAGTCCTTGTTCGCCGCGGCCTTGCTCAGGTCGGCCTTGGCGGCGAAGTGGATCCAGTAGTCCGCCTCGGCCTTCGCGGCGAGCTGCTGCGCCAGCTCCGGGCGGATCTTGTCCTCCTTGGCGGCTGCCTGCGCCGGCTGCGCGCCGACGACGGACACCAGGAGGCTCGCGGCCGCGACGGCGGTGGCCGCCGCGGCTCTAAGCAGGTGTGGACGATCGAACATCGATGCTGCCTCTCCTCGGTACGACTCGGGGGTTGAGCGAGTCATGCGGAGGGCGGCGGAAGTCTCGCCCCGCCGAACGGATGATCTCCGGACGGCGAACTTCCATGCCCAGGCTCCGAAAGGGATGACGTCGGAGACCCGAAGGGACACTATGATCTAGCAGAATGGACGATCAAGACGGTACGTAAGCAAGTTGTCACCAAGAGATGAGCATGCCGACGACGACCCGATCCCGTTGCTGATCGCGGTCGCGACCTCCCCTGCCGAGCGACTGCGGCTGGCCGAGCGGCTGGAGGGCATCGCCCCGGTGCTGCTCGTCGCCGATCTGGACGAGCTGCGGCGGCTGCTGAGCCCGGAGAACGGCGCGGGCGCCTGAAGCTTCGTGCACAAGCACCCAGGTGAGCAGTTCCCGAGCAGTCAGCGGGCTCCGGGCGTACTCCCAGCGGATTGTGATGTTTGAAAGTGTCAGGGCGCCGCGGCCTCGACCAACGGGAACCAGGTGGAGCGGTCCGGCACGTCGGCGAGCACGGCGTCGTCGACCACGCGCTTCAACTGCTCCGGGTCGGCCCGCGCGTGCGGCGGCGCGTGGCCCACGGTCAGCCACCGGCCGTCCGCGGAGAGCCGGATGCACTTGTTCTCGTCCAGACAGGTCGCGGGCGCACCGGCCTCGGCGAGGCCGGCCTCCGTGGTCCACCTCGCGTCGGCCACCCCGACCGCGATCGTGGGCACGTCGCTCTCCAGCACGTCGACCGGCATGGTGAGACCCCGGTACTCCGGCCGGGACGAGGTCAGCCGGATGCTGCCCAGTTGCTCGCTCACGCTGAGCGGCCAGTCGTCGGTCGTCCCGCCGGACGTGAGCGTGTACCCCTCCGGCACGGTGACCAGGTCGATCGGGGTGGTCGCCGGGTAGGGCGCGGTCATCGCCAGGCCCGCCGCGACCGCAAGAAGATCCTCCCGGGGGTACGGCTCGGCCGCGATCATCGAGATCACCGCCCACGCGTCGTCCGCGTACTCCCAGGCCACCCCGGGGCGCGGCTGGGAGTCGACGAACTCCCGCTGGTACGGCACGTTTCCGGCCCAGAAGCCGTCCCGGCCGCCGACCGTGATCCTCTCCTGGTCCAGGTAGCGCGCCGGGTCGTAGACGCCGGGCCGGTAGACGGTCAGCAGCGCGTCGTACCCGGGCCGGGAGTCGATCACCTCGCCGTTGTCGTCCTTCAGCTCGATCAGCTCGTACGGGCGGCGGATCCACGCCTCCTGGTAGCCGGGCGTGACCAGCATCGGCTCGGAGACCTTGAGCCCGCCGGCGGTGTAGCCGTGGAACGTGTAGCTGAACGGCGGCGCGGCCAGGCCCTGCGCCACCACGTCGCCCGGCACCGCGAGCTGCCCGGTGTCCGGCTCACCGTCGGTGACCGTGATGAAGCCGGGCGCGTTGCGGGCCACGATCACACCGGTGACCACCACGGCCGCCACCGTGAGCGTCGCACTGATCAGCGCGATCCGCGTGCCGAGACGCTCCCGTCGCAGGTCACGGTCGGTCGGTGGCGATTCGTACACGATGGAGTCTCCCGGTCTTGCTCCGCTGGCATGTCGCCGTCAGTAACGGTTCGGCGGGGGCGCGCGGTTCAAACACGGATCGAGGAATTTCCCGTCATCAGGCGACCGGGGTGGGCGACGGTGCGTCTGAAGAGGGACAATCCGATCACTACCGCCTGTCGAAGGAGACCGATGGCTCCGCCCCTGACCCGGCTGACCGGTCTGTTCCGCGCCGGTCGCCGGGACCACTCGCCGCTGACCAGCGCGTTCTCGCTGATCATCTGCGGCCTGCTGGCCGGTGTGGTCGTGGCTGCGGCCGCTTTCCCGGTGGCAGCGATATCCGGGCTCACCGCGAAATCCGGCATCGAGGCGTTCGACAGCCTGCCCACCGAGCTCACGGTGCAGCGGACGCCACAGAACACATATCTGTACGCATCGGACAACAAGACGCAGCTCGCCATGATCTATGACGAGAACCGCAAGGACATAACGTACGAGGAAATGCCCCAGGTGATCCGCGACGCGATCGTCGCCGCCGAGGACCGCACGTTCAACGACCACCACGGCGTCGACTACCGGGGCATCCTGCGCGCGTTCCTGAACAACAAGAACAGCGACGCCGCCACCCAGGGCGCGTCCACGCTGACCATGCAGTACGTGCGGATGGCGATCTCCTACTCGGCCACCCACCCGGCCGACGTCGTCGCGGCCACCGAGGACACCACGGCCCGCAAGGCCCGCGAGGTGCGGTACGCGATGCAGGTCGAGGAGGAGATGACCAAGAAGGAGATCATCACCAACTACCTGAACATGGCACCGTTCGGCGCCGGCTCCTACGGCGTCTGGGCCGCCAGCCAGGTCTACTTCTCCAAGCAGCCCAAGGACCTCACGATCGAGGAGGCCGCGCTGCTGGCCGGCATGGTCAAGGCGCCGTCCGCGTACGACCCGACCACCAAGGAGGGCAAGGAGCTGGCGCTGGAGCGCCGCAACAACTACGTCATCCCCGGCATGGTCGAGCTCGGCTTCATCACGGCCGAGCAGGCGGAGAAGGCGAAGAAGGCCGAGATCAAGGTCAACGGCAAGCGCACGCCCGGCGGCTGTGTGAACACGTCCAAGAACGACTGGGGCTTCTTCTGCGACTACTTCTACCGCTGGTGGATGGACCAGGAGACGTTCGGCGCCACGCCCTACGACCGGGAGCGGCGGCTGAAGAGCGGCGGCTACCGGATCGTCACCTCGCTCGACCCGAACGTGCAGAAGTCCGCGCGCGCCAACGTCGGTAAGTACGCGGCGGACGGCAACAAGAACGCGCTGATGGTCGCGGCCGTGCAGCCGGGCACCGGACACGTGCGCGCGATGGCGGTCAACCGGGTCTACAAGAACGACGACAAGGGCAACGAGCCGAACAGCGACCCGGCGAAGCGGCGGTCCGGCGTGCGCGGGACCTACCCGAACACCACGAACCCGATCATCTCCGGCAGCGAGGACGTCACCGGGTTCCAGGGCGGGTCCACGTTCAAGCTGTTCACACTGGTCGCGGCGCTGGAGAAGGGCTACCCGCTGACCTACGACATCGCGTCGCCGCGGGCCTACTACGTCTCCAACTTCCCGGTCGAGCCGAACGAGACCGGGCCGTGCCGCGGTCGGCCGGTCTACTGCCCGGCGAACTTCTCCACGTCGCTGACCGGCACGTTCAACATGTGGTCGGGCTTCGGGCGGTCGGTCAACACGTACTTCGTACCGCTGGAGGAACGGGTCGGGGCGGACAAGGTCGTCGACGCCGCGAAGCGCCTCGGCATCAAGTTCCGCAGCGAGAAGGACGCCGGCTACGCGTCGAACGCGAACACCTGGGGCGCGTTCACGCTCGGCGTCTCCGGCACCACCTCGCTGGACCTGGCCAACGCGTACGCGACGATCGCGGCGGACGGCCGCTACTGCGAGCCGATCCCGGTCGCGGAGATCTGGCAGGACAAGCAGAAGCTGGCCGCCGGCGACCCGCGCTGCGGGCAGGCGATCGACAAGGACGTGGCGCGCGCGGTCGCGGACGCGTCCCGCTGCCCGGTCGGCGACCGCTCCGCGACGTCGCGGTGCGCGGGCAGCACCGACCCGGGTGCACGCGACCGGATCGGCAAGCCGGTGATCGGCAAGTCCGGCACCACCGACGGTTACCGCACCGCGGCGTTCGTGGTCAGCACCGTGCAGCTCACGGTCGCCGGCATCGTCGCCGACCCGGACAACCAGAACACGTCCATGCAGGGCGGTGGCGACGCCTGGGGCGACCCGCACTCCGAGGCGGTCAACCCCGCCGTGATCAACACGCTGGCCGAGGCGATGAAGGGCAAACAGGCCAAGGAGTTCACGCCACCCAGCGAGAAGATGATCACCGGCAAGCTGGTGTCGATCCCGTCGGTGACCTGCAACTCCGAGGACGACGCGATCACCCGCCTGAAGGCGCGCGGCTTCCAGGTCCAGGTCTCCTCCGAACGCGTCGACTCCACCTGCGCGGCCGGCCGCGTCGCCCGCACCGAGCCCGGCGACAGCACGGTCGAGGGCGGCACCGTCGTCCTGCGCATCAGCAACGGCAACTCCCCCGCCCGTCCCCCGGCCAACAGCGGCGGCGGCGGGGACAACGACGATGACGATGACGACGCGGAGCCCGGACTGCCCATCCCGGACATCCCGGGCTTGCCAGACATCCCCGGTTTCCCCGGCGGCGACTGACCCGCATCCGGTGGTGAGGGTCCACACCCTCACCACCGCGCCGGTTCCTCCACGCCGCCGACGACGTTCACTCCCCTTCCGGCGCGGCCACGTCCGGCTCACTCCCCGCAGGCACAGCTCACCGAGGCTTATTCAGCGCAGCGAACCGGCACCGCGTTGCCGCGGGCCGCGCGGTCTGACGAGGGCGGCGCTGAATAAGCCTCGACGCCGCTTGCTTGCTTCTCCACGCCGGCACCCTTTTTCACCACACGATAAGGCTTATTCAGCGCGGCGAGCCAACGCCGCGTTGCCGCAGGCCGGGCCGTCTGACGAGGGCGACGCTGAATAAGCTCGCGGTCGGCCATTGAATAACGCGCCAAGTTCCGCACCGCAAAATCGTCGTCGGCACGAATATCGCCGGCCGACTGCGGTGGGACGCTCCCCTGTTGGCATCCTCCGTGGCGCCCGATCGTTTCCGGCCCTGCCGGCGCGGGCCCATTCTCCGCTATTTCGGCACCGAGAGGGCATTGGGTTCCGGCGGGGGTGGGCGTTCGTCGGCCCGGCTGACTCCTCGTGGGTTTCGTGTGCCTGGCGGTCTGCGCTGGACGCGCGGTCGGAAGATCACCACCGAGCTCACGGGCAAGAAGTCGATCACGCGTCGCGCCGCCTGTTGAAGGGTGTGGCACCGAGGCCTCCGCGATCGCAAGGCACCGGGCGCCTCGCGCCCGACATGTCGGCATTCGGCATCCGGTTCGAGAGTGTTCCTGGCGTCGATGCTCAAAGGCCAGAGCATCCCGGGCGGGGGAGCGTCCCTCACCCGGCGCTGGAAGGTCAACAGTGAGGCTTATTCAGCGCCGCCCTCGTCAGGCCGCCCGGACTGCGGCAACGCGGTGCGTGCTCGCCGCGCTGAATAAGCCTCAGTGCCTCCCGGCTGCGAGATTGATCGCGCGAAAACCACTAGTGATACATGGCGCACCGTATGAGTGCGGTGGATTCAATCGGTCGTCGCAATGCAACGTTTATGCAGCTAGAGGTGCCGATAGTAGCTGATTGAGGGCTTCGGCGGGTGTGCGCATGTTGAGGGTTTCGCGGGGGCGGCCATTGAGTTCGGCGGCGACGTCGTCGAGGTGCTGTCTGGTGTGGACGGACAGGTCGGTGCCCTTGGGGAAGTATTGGCGGAGCAGGCCGTTGGTGTTCTCGTTGCTGCCGCGCTGCCAGGGCGAGTGCGGGTCGCAGAAGTAGACATCGATGCCGGTGGCGATGGTGAAGTCGGCGTGGCGGGTCATCTCGACGCCTTGATCCCAGGTCAGTGACTTGGTCAGGTGAGCGGGCAGTGTCGTGATGGTGGCGATGAGGGCGTCGCGGACGGCCTCGGCGTCCCGGCCGTCGGGCAGGTGGACGAGCATGCAGTAGCGGGTGGAGCGTTCGACCAGAGTCCCGATCGCGGAGCCGCCGTCCTCACCGATGATCAGGTCGCCTTCCCAGTGGCCGGGCACGGCCCGGTCGGCGGCCTCAGCGGGCCGCTCACGGATGTTGATCATTGCGGGGATCCGGCCGCGTTTCTCCTGCTGTCGTGACCTGACCCTGGGCTTGCGCAGAGCCCTGCCGGTCCGCAGGCACGCGGTCAGCTCCTTGCGCAGCCCACCCCGGGACTGGACGAACAGCGACTGGTAGATCGTCTCGTGAGACACCCTCATCGATTCATCGTCCGGGAAACGCCGGGGCAGCCACAACGCGATCTGCCGCGGTGACCACTTCAGCTTCAGCTTCCCCTGCACCACCCGCCGCAACCGCGGGCAGTCCGCGAGCTTCACGGGCTTCGGCCGGCGGCGGCGATCACGCGCCTTCTCGTCCGCACGGCCGGCCCGATAACCCACCCGCACGGTCGAATTCCGGGCCAGTTCCCGCCCGATCGTCGACGGCTCCCGCCCCAGCGCCACCGCGATCGACCGCCGCGACTCACCCCGATCACGCCGCAGCATGATCTCCTCGCGTTCCTCGAACGACAGATACCGGCCTGACCCGGCCCCAGCCCCGTTGTTGATCACCCCGCCAGCATCCTGGAACCAGCGCATACCCGTCCACCGCGAGACTCCCGCAGCCGTCGACGCCTCCTCGGTAGACAAACCAGCCCGAATCCCCTCCCAAAACCGCACCCGAACCACATAAGGAACACCCGGCTTCGCCATCAAAACCCCTGCTCAGAGGGCATTGCAACGACCAATTGACCACAAGTGCCTCATACGGTGCGCCATGTATCACTAGTCAGATGCGGGGGCGACCGCCGGGTGTATTTACGGCGATATTTCGGGCGTCGCGCCCGCAGCGCGCGCGGCGTTTCCGCATTCTGGCGGCAGTTTCCCGTAATGCGGAAGATCGGCTGGCTATCGGGACCGATCTTCCGCGATGCGGGATCGATGAGGCTTATTCAGCGCCGCCCTCGTCAGGCAGCGCGGCCTGCGGCAACGCGGTGCCGGTTCGCTGCTCTGAATGTGACTGGATAGGTGGCTGATTTGGGCACGCGGCGGCCCCGGGCCACGTGACGGGCCGGTGGTGGTTGCCGGTCAGGCCGGGGTGGGGATCCAGGGGTTGCCGGTGGTGGCCTGGATGAGGGCGTCGAGGGTGTCGATGCCTTGCCGGGCGGCGGTGGCGGTGTAGCTGCGGATCGCGGCGAAGTGTTCGGCGCCGGTCGTGGTGCGCATGCTGCCGGAGACCTTGACACGTAGTTTCGGCATACGGATCGTCTGCTCCGCCCGGTTGTTGTCAAACGGGACGGCGGGGTCGGTGACGAAGCGCAGGTAGTCGTCGCGGCGGTTGCGGAGCCGGACGAACAGGGCGTGGTATTTGCGTTCGAGTTTGCTGGCCCGCGTGGCGGTGGCCGCGACGCCGAGGACGACTGCGCTGTGCAGGACGTGCTGGTAGAAGGCGAGCTTCTCCGGGTCGGGGATCCGCTCGGTGGCGTCGGCGGTGAGCCGGTTCAGCCGGCGCAGCGCGGTGGCCGCCTGCTCGGCGTGCTCGGCGACCGGACCGGTAGCGGTGTCGGTGACGTAGATCAGCTCACGCAACGCGTGCGCGTTGCACAGGGCGTGGCTCATGTGCGTGTAGGTGTCGTACGGCGCCCACGCGTCGTGCACCGCGACCCCGGTGAACGTCGGCAGCACCCCGATCGCGTCCATCGCTTTCGTGCCGCGTGTGGTGTGCACCGCGAGGAGCACATCCGTGGGAGTGGACGCCGAGTGCAGCCACGCCAGGCGGCCGGCGACCCGCATCCCGGTCTCGTCGAAATTCGCGACCGGTGCGTTGATGATCCGCCCAGCGATCACCGGTAACACCGTGTCGATGATGCCCAGCGCGGTGCGTTTCACCCAGCCGGCCACCGTGCCGGCGGCGACCGGCGCCCCGAACAGGTCCTTGAGCGCGGCGGCGGTCCGCGACACCGACAGGAACTGCCCGTGCAGCAGATACACCCCGATCCCGGCCAGCCG
This sequence comes from Catenuloplanes nepalensis, assembly GCF_030811575.1. GTDB lineage: Bacteria > Actinomycetota > Actinomycetes > Mycobacteriales > Micromonosporaceae > Catenuloplanes > Catenuloplanes nepalensis. The sequence goes on from NZ_JAUSRA010000001.1 coordinate 4,150,878, forward strand.
AGGCCCGTACACCATCGGTGCCGTCGCTTCCGGTGGTGCGGGCGCGGTGGTGTGGTGCCCACACCGGCATTTGACGGTGATCATCTGATGCTCGGTCACCTGCGGTGTCACCGGTGGCACATCGACCACCTGCCGCCAGAACATATCGACCTCGTCCGCGCCGGCCAGGCTATCCCCGCACCCGCCGCACACCGCGGGCACGTGCCGGACCACATCCGCATCCGCGAAGCGTTGCAAAGTGACCCCGTCTTGGCCTTTCGGCCGTCCCGGACCCTGACCCGACCGCGGCCGCAACGACTTCGGCGACGGCTTCGCCAACCCGTCCGACGAGGGAGGCTTCGACGAGTTCGACGACGACTGCTTCAACCGAGCCTCAAGCTCCGCGATCCGGCCCATCGCCTGCTCCAGCCGAGCCGTCACGTCCGCCACCATCGCCCGCAACACCACGTTCTCCGCAAGGAGATCGTCATACGACGGCGACGGCAGGTCAGACACGACCCATGAACCTACCAGCCTCTACATCGGACCTCGCTGCCGCCCGGACTACCTATCCAGTTACCTCTGAATAAGCCTCGATCTCGGCGCCAGAAGCAGCCGGTAAGGCGACGCGCGGGGTGAGCCGTCATGATCTCCGGGCCGCGAGGTTGCGGAGTCCGGCGAGCGGGTGGAGAGGCCTGGTCGCGGTGGACATGATCTCCGGGCCGCGAGGTTGCGGAGTCCGGCGAGCGGGTGGAGAGAGGCCCGGTCGCGGTGGAGCGGTTCGCCGGGCGGGGCATCAGGCGTGCGGATCTCGTGGCGATCGAGGAGGCCGGCGTCGTCTACGCCGCCCCGGGCCGCGCGACAGGCGACCGGTTCGACGCGTGGTATCGGCCGTGCGCTCGGAGGCTGGAGGTGCCGGGTGGCGGCGGCCCGGCCTGAGAAGCGGGCGTTCGCGGGTTGGCCGGGCGGCGTTAATGTCACGCTCCGCTTGCGGATAACCGCATCCAGCTAGGGTCCTTCGCATGGATCGACGATCTTTGTTGCGTGCGACCGTGGCGGGTGCGGGTGGGCTGGCGCTGCCGTTCACGGCATGGTCGGCGGCGTATGCGGCGCCGGCACAGAACGCGGCCGGCCCCTACGGGGCGTTGCAGGCGGCGGACGCGAACGGGATCGCGCTGCCGGCCGGGTTCACCAGCCGGGTGGTCGCGCGGTCGCGGCAGGCCGTGCCCGGCACCTCGTACGTGTGGCACGACGCGCCGGACGGTGGCGCGGTGATCCCGAACGGAAGCGGCTGGATCTACGCGTCGAACTCGGAGGTGAGCTCGTCCGCGGGCGGCGGCGCGTCCCGGATCGTCTTCGGCGCGAGCGGGAACGTGACCGGGGCGTCGCGGATCCTGTCCGGCACGAACATGAACTGTGCCGGCGGCAAGACGCCGTGGAACACCTGGCTGTCCTGCGAGGAGGTGTCGCTCGGCCGGGTGTGGGAGACGTACCCGCTGGGTGGCAGTGCCGTGGTCCGGCCCGCGATGGGACGGTTCAAGCACGAGGCCGCCGCGGCCGACCCGGACCGGCGGGTGGTCTACCTGACCGAGGACGAGACGGACGGGCGGTTCTACCGGTTCGTACCGTCGGTGTGGGGTGATCTGTCCGCGGGGACGCTGCAGGTCTTCGTCGCGGGGTCGGGCACGAGCGGCACGTTCGGCTGGCAGACCGTGCCGGATCCGGACGGCTCGCCGACGCTGACGCGCTATCAGGTCAGCGGCGCGAAGTCGTTCAACGGCGGCGAGGGCTGCCATTACGCGAACGGCACGGTGTGGTTCACCACCAAGGGCGACAACCGGGTGTGGCAGGTGAACCTGGCCGCCGGGACGTTCGAGCTGGCCTACGACGACAACCTGGTCAGCCCGGGGTCGGCGCCGTTGACCGGCGTGGACAACGTGACCGGTTCGGCGTCCGGTGATCTCTACGTGGCCGAGGACGGCGGCAACATGGAGATCTGCCTGATCACGCCGGACGACAAGATCTCGGTGTTCCTGCGGGTGAGCGGGCAGGGCTCGTCGGAGCTGACCGGGCCGGCGTTCACCCCGGCCGGCGACCGGCTCTACTTCTCCTCGCAGCGCGGCACGTCAGGCTCGTCGTCCGGCGGCATCACGTACTGCGTGACCGGTCCGTTCCGCAGGTAGAGGACGGGACGGCGCACCCGGGACGCATGCTGGGCCCGACCCGGACGACGGTGCGCCGATCGGTCACGTCCTGGAGAACAGCGGGCGCAGTGCCGCGCCCGCGGAGGTCACGACGCCCGGTTCGTGGCCGTTGCGGATCAGGCTGATGATCACGCCGCCGACGCCGTGCGCCAGCACCTCGTCGTGCAGCACGGACGCGAGGTGGTCCGGCGTGCCGGCGATCGTGATCGGGGCCCACGTCTCCGGCAACTCCGCCATGATCCGTTTCGCCTCGGCCGCGGTCTCGGTGACCACCGCGCGGGTGAGGAAGCTGGTGGTGAGCGTGTCCGGGTCGCGGCCGATCTCCGCGCAGCGCCGCCGGAGGACGGACAGCTTGTGCGGCAGGTCCGGGCGGTAGCAGTTGATGTTGTGGTGGTCCGCGTGCCGGGCGGAGAGCCGGAACGTCCTCTGCTCGCCGCTGCCGCCCAGCATGATCGGCACGGTGGGGCGCAGCCGCGGGTTGTTGATCGCGTCCCGGGTCCGATACCAGGCGCCGTCGACGGTGGGCCGCTCGCCGCGCAGCATCGGGCCGATGATCCGCAGCGCCTCGTCCAGCCGCGCGAACCGGTCGGTCCAGGTGCCGAACTCGAAGCCGTAGTCCTCGTGCTCGCGCGCGAACCAGCCGGCGCCGAGGCCGAGCACCGCGCGCCCGCCGGAGATCACGTCGAGCGTGGTGACGGTCTTGGCGAGCAGCGCGGGATTACGGTACGTATTGCCGGTTACCAGCGCGGACAGTCGCACGGTGGTGGTCTCGCGGGCCAGCGCGGCCAGTGTGGAGTAGGCCTCCAGCATCGGCTCCTCGACCGGCGCGATCGCGGGCAGCTGGTACATGTGGTCCATCACCAGCACGGTGTCGAATCCGGCGGCCTCGGCGTCGCGGGCCTGCCGCGCGACCGTGCCGAAGATCTGCGCGGGGTCGGCGCCGGGGTAGCTGAAGCTCGGGATCTGGTAACCCAGTCGGATTGTCACGCTGCGTGCCTCCAGCTCGATGTAAGAGAGCTCTTACATCGCTAATGTAAGAGACCATCAACACCACAGGCAAGCGGAGGTACGGATGACGCGCGGCTACCACCACGGCGATCTGCGGGCCGCGCTGGTGCGGGCGAGCCTGGATCTGCTGGCCGAGGGCGGGCCGGGCGCGTTCTCGGTGGCGCAGGTCGCGCGGCGGCTCGGGGTGAGCACGGCCGCGCCGTACCGGCACTTCCCGGACCGGGAGCACCTGCTCTCCGCGGTCGCGGCGACGGCGGCGCGGGACCTGGCGGCCGAGGTCACGGCGGCGGCGGACGCGGCCGGGACGGACCCGGTGGACCGGTTCGCGGCGGCGGGTGCGGCCTATCTGCGCTTCGCCGTCCGTACCGGCGCGGGGTTCCTGGTGATCTTCTCGGCCGAGCTGTCCGAGGTTGATGATCAGGAGCGCACGGCGGCGACGAGGGCGCTGATGAGCGGCTGGATCGACCTGGTCACCGCGACCGGCGACCGGCCGATGCAGGACTCGCTGCATCTGATCGAGGAGCAGATCGCGCTCGCGCAGGGCTACACGGCGCTCTACACGCAGGGCTTCTTCCACCGGTCGTCGGTGCCGGTGGACGAGATCGCGGACCGGGTCGCCCTGGGCAGCCGCCGCCTGATCACCGGCGACGCGTCAGCCCCGTGATCAGGGCGTCCGCCATGGCGCCACCGACCCTTCGGCGCCGGCGCGAGCCGTCGGCCCGGATCGACGGCGAGACGGCGGGCGGGGCCGGCAAGGAACGGGTGGGCACCGTTCGGGTTGAGCGCCCAGGGATTCTGCACCATTGCGCCCGAACACAAAACAACAATAACGAAATCGACCGGCGCCTATTGCCACACGTTCCACCGCCGTGCTTGATTGTTTCTGAGTGTTTCCGGCCCGTTGCGGACCGGAACGCACCACGCCCCCGTGAGAAGGGAAGCTTACGGATGAAGGCATTCTCCGCGCTGGTCGCCGCGCTCGTCGTGGTCACCGGCTCACCCGCGGTCGCGGCCCCGCCACCGCGATGGCAGCCGGGCACGCCGCCGATCGCGACCCCGTGGACGGACGACGTCGGCCCGCACAACGCGCTCCCGGACTACCCGCGCCCGCAGCTCACCCGCGAGCGCTGGCAGAGCCTCAACGGCGTGTGGGAGTTCGCCGGCGCGACCGCCGGGCAGGCACCGCCTCTCGGAACGCCGCTCGCCGAGCGGGTGCTGGTGCCGTACCCGATCGAGTCCGCGCTCTCCGGCATCCAGCGCTCCGAGGACCGGATGTTCTACCGGCGCGTGTTCACCGTGCCGGCCGGCTGGCGCGTCGGCGGTGACCAGCGGCTGCGCCTCCACTTCGGCGCGGTCGACTACGACGCGACCGTCTGGGTCAACGGTGTCCAGGTCGCCACACACCGCGGCGGGTACGACGCGTTCAGCGCGGACGTCACGGACGCGCTCACCCGGCGCGGCCCGCAGGAGATCGTGGTCGGCGTCGAGGACCTCACGGACGCGACCTGGCAGCCGGTCGGCAAGCAGCGCAACACCCCGGACGCCGGCATCTTCTACGTCGGCGCGTCCGGCATCTGGCAGAGCGTGTGGATGGAACCGGTCCGGCGCGGCGCCGTCGACCGCCTGGACCTCACGCCCGACGTGCGGAACGGTGTGCTGCGCGTGAACCCGCGGATCGAGGGCGCGGCCGGGCTCACCGTCGAGGCGGTCGCGAAGCAGGGCAACCGGGTGGTCGGCCGGGCCAGTGGTGCCGCGGGCGGCGAGCTGCGCGTTCCCGTACCGAAGGCGCGGCTCTGGTCTCCTGATTCGCCGTTCCTGTACGACCTGTCCGTGCGGGTGCTCCGCGGCCGTACCGTCGTGGACGAAGTGGGTTCGTACTTCGGGATGCGTGAGGTCGGCAAGACCGTCGGCGCGGACGGGAGGCTCTATCAGACGTTGAACGGGAAGATCCTGTTCAACCTGTCCACGCTGGACCAGGGCTACTGGCCGGACGGCATCTACACCGCGCCGACCGACGAGGCGCTGAGGTTCGACATCGCGAAGACCAAGCGGCTCGGCTTCAACACGATCCGCAAGCACATCAAGGTCGAGCCGGACCGCTGGTACTACTGGGCCGACCGGCTCGGGCTGATGGTCTGGCAGGACATGCCGTCGATGCGGACCGGCGGCACTCCCCCGGTCGAGGCGCAGGTGGAGTTCGAGCGGCAGCTGCACGAGATCGTCGACGAGAAGAAGTCCTCGACCTCGATCGTCACCTGGGTGCCGTTCAACGAGGGCTGGGGCGAGTGGGACCGCGCGGCCACCGGCCGGATCGCGGACGCGGTCAAGGCGCAGGACCCGACCCGGATCGTCAACGCGCACAGCGGCGTCAACTGCTGCGCCTCCAAGGGCGACTCCGGTCGCGGCGACATGATCGACTGGCACGACTACGTCGGGCCGGCCGCGCCCCAGCCGGACGCGACGCGGGTCGCGGCCGACGGCGAGCACGGCGGCTTCGGCCTCGAGGTGCCCGGCCACATGTGGTACCCGGACGGGCACGCCTACGAGATGACGCCGGACAGCGCCACGCTCACCCGGCGGTACGTGGAGAACCAGACCGACCTGCTGCGCGCGGCGAACCGGTGCGGGCTGTCCGGTTCCGTGTACACGCAGATCACCGACGTGGAGCACGAGGTCAACGGCTTCTACACGTACGACCGGGCGGTCGAGAAGATGGACTTCGCGGCCGTCGCGGAGATCAACAAGCGGATCATCGCGTCCGTGGACGGCACCGGTACCGGCGCTCCGGCCCCCGGCCCCGGCACGCCCGGCCTCGGCGGGGTGGGCTCCTGGCCGCTCGACGGGAACGTCGTCGACGAAGCCGGTGATCATGACGGCACGCTGATCGGCGCGCCCACCTGGACCGCCGGGCACTCCGGCGAGGCGCTGCAACTCGACGGCGCCGGCCAGTACGCGGAGACGGCCGGGCCGGTGCTGGACACCACCGGCAGCTACACCGCGTCCGCGTGGGTGCGGCTGGACAGCCTCGGCGGCTGGGCGACCGCGGTCGGCCAGGACGGCGCCAACCGCAGCGCGTTCTTCCTGCAGTACTCCAGCGCGGACAACCGGTTCGCGTTCTCGTTCGCGGGCGGGCGCGCGCTGGCACCGGACGTGCCGGAGACCGGGCGCTGGTATCACCTGACCGGCGTGCGGGACGCGGCCGAGGGCAGCATCACGCTCTACGTCGACGGGCAGCGGGCCGGCAGCCTCCAGGCCTGCCACGGCGATGCGTCGAACGGACCGCTGACGATCGGACGAGCCCGCTACAACAGCGGGCCGGTCGACTTCTGGCGTGGGGCGATCGACCAGGTGCGGGTCTACGATCGGGCACTGACGGCTGCCGAGGTGGCCAGTCTGTACTCGTCGGTCATGTGAGTTTAGGTGGCCCGGAACGTGCAAGTTGCGCGTTCCGGACCACTCCGCACCGACTCGATCGTTGACCCTTCAGAATCCCCCTCGGTTCTGGAGGTACCCGGATTGGCCCCTGGTGAGGTGCCGCTGCGGCGCAGTGCGTACACCACGTCGAACGTCGAAGAGGCGCACGACGCGATGCGCCGCGTCTACTTCGACTTCACCGCGCGCGTGCCACCCGGGCTCGACCGGTTCACCTACGACGTCCGGTCCGTCGACAGCGGCGTCATCGGGCTGGACCGCATGCGCTACTCCACCGCGCTGGACATCGACACCGCACCGGTCGGGTACGTGCACGCCGCCCACGTGCTGGGGGGCAACCTCACGATCCGCTCCGCCGGCGAGCAGGTCCACCTCACGGCCGGCGACCTGGTGCTCGTCCCACCGGGCGAGTCCTTCCAGGGACAGCTGATCGACTTCGACGTGCAGATCCTGCGACTACCGCTGGACGCGGTCACCCACGCGGCCACGGTCCGCTGGGGGCTGGAACCGGCCGACTTCGCGTTCCGCTCGATGACCCCGGTCTCGGCACCGCTGGCCCAGTTCTGGCGGGAGACACTCGTCTATCTGCATCGGGTGACACTCAACCCGGACGCGGCGCTGCCCAGCGCGCCGGCGCACGCGGCCCTCATCGACCTGGCCGCGGCGGCCACCGTCGCGACGTTCCCGAGCACCGCGACGACCGCCTGCTACCTGCCCGGACCGGGCGAGACCGGGCCGGGCACGATCCGCCGGGCGATCTCCTACCTCGAGGAGCACGCGGCCGAGGCGACGACGCTGGCCGACGTGGCGGCTGCGGCGCGCACCGGGCCCCGGGGGTTGCAGGCCGCGTTCCGGCGGCACCTGGACACCACGCCGATGGCCTACCTGCGGCGGATCCGCCTCGAACGCGCGCACCGCGACCTGCTCGCGGCCGACCCGGGCCACGGCGCCACGGTCGGCGCGATCGCCCGGCAGTGGGGCTTCACCCACCTCGGCCGCTTCGCCGCCGCCTACCGCGAGGCCTACGGCACCTCCCCGGCCGAGACGCTCCGCACCCGCTGACCAGCCCGGTCACCGCAGGGGTAGGCCGTCGATGATGATGGTGGGCTGGGGTGCCGCGTCCAGGACGGCCTGCATGGCGGTGCGGTCCGGGGACGGGAGGTCGTGCACCACGATCTTCTCCAGGGACGGCAGCTGCAGGAGGTGGTGGAGGCCGTCGACGGAGTCGGGGGTGTGCAGGGTCACGGCCGTGAGGTGCGGGAGCGCGGCGAGGCTGCGCAGCTCGGATCGGTCGGGGGTGCCGTGGAACTCGACGTGGGTCAGGGACGGCCAGCGTTCGGCGCCGCGCAGGCTCCGGTCGGGTGGGCGGTTGTTCAGCACGAGGTCCGTCAGCGGCAGGTCGTCCGGGATCGGTGACAGGTCGGCCACCAGGCTTCGGTCCCGGATCTCCAGGCGGGAGACGGACGCGCCGGCGAGCGTCTCCAGCGGGGCGCTCATCAGGTACATGCGCAGGTCGGTGACGCCGGTGTCGCGCAGCGGGCCGAGGTCGCGGATCAGCGGGCAGCTGGCCAGGTGCAGCACCCTCAGCCGGCGCGCGTTCCGCAGCGGCGTCAGGTCGCGCACCACCAGGTTCTGCAGCAGCTCCAGGTGCCGCAGGTTCGGGATCGCGGCCAGTGGGTCCAGCATCGTGTCGCCGCGGCAGGCGACGGTCGAGAGCCGGGTGAGGTAGCGCAGGTACTGCACGCGGGACCAGCGCTGGATCTCCAGCCGCCGGTCGCCGAAGTCCACGTCCGCGAGCACGGTCCGGGCGTAGCCCTCGGGGTCGCCGGACAGCCGCCACGCGCGCAGCAGCTCCTCGATCACCTCCGCCTCCTTGACGGCGGTGAACCCCTCGATGATCTCCCGTGCGCCCTCGCCGCCGATCATCGCGGCGGTCCGGACCACGCACGCGGCCTGCTCCTCGCTCAGCCCGGCCGGGCCGGGCAGCAGCTCCAGCACGAACCGGCCGGCGCGGGCCAGCAGCTCGGCGTCGTCCAGGCTGGCCGGTGGGATCAGCCGGCGCGCGGCCAGCCGGACCTCCTCGCGGATCTCGTCGGTGTGCGTCACCGCCGCCTGCTCCAGGCACGCGGCCGCGAGCAGCCGCAGCCGGTCGTGCAGCTGCGGCCGTTCCCGGGCCGCGGCGTTGCCGGCCAGCAGGTCGCGCAGTATCCGCTCCCGCTCGTGCGGCCGGGCGTGCGCCACCGCCATGATCACCACGTCGTGCCACTGGTCCAGGTGCGCGTTGCTCAGCAGCAGGCCCAGGTCACCGCCTTCCACCGCCTCCTTCGCGGCCAGGAAGTCCCGGAACGTACGGTGCACGAACTGGATCTGCCCGTCGTAGACCTCGCGCAGCATGCCGGTGCGTTCCAGCGTGCGCTGCAACACCCGGTCCGGGTCGGCGTGATGCGGGCGCAGCCCGTGCATGGCGTGCCCGATGCGGCGCACCGCCTCCGCGCGGTCCAGCACGATGTCCTGGTTCTTGACCAGCGAGTACGCCAGCCGTTGCAGGACGACGACCTGCTCCTCCAGGTTCAGCGGCGGGAGGTCGTCGAGGCGCATGCCCTTTCGCTCGTCCCAGCGGAGCACCAGCAGTTCCAGCGCCGCGTCGTAGAGCGCCTTGCGGTCCCGCGGCAGGTGCATGTGCCGGTCCTGGAAGAGCGCGCAGATCAGCCCGGCCAACAGCGGGTTCGCGGCCAGCCGGCGCAGCTCCGGCCGGGCCGCGATCAGCGTGCCCAGCTCGGCCCGGCAGGTGCGCAGCCACTCCGCCTCCGCCGGGTCGTCGAGGAACTCCTCGGCCGCGGCCTCGTGCCAGCGCCCCAGGTAGTCCTGGATGCCCTGCGCGCTCAGCGACAGCAGGTCGAACGGGACGAAGCCGTCCTCGCCGAGCCAGTCGTCGTCGATCGCGGGCGGCCGGCTGGTCACCACGTACCGCGCGTTCGGGTAGGCCCGGACCAGGTCGCCGAGCCAGCGGCGGGCCTCCTCGCGGCGGTGCGCCGGAAGCTCGTCCACGCCGTCGACCAGCACCAGCGCGCGGCCCGACCCGAGCCGGCGGCTGGCCCACCCGGCCGGCATCTCGCCGCCGATCAGCCGCGCGATCAGCAGCGGCAGCTGCTCCGGGGCGGGCAGCTCGGCCGGCCCGGCCGCGAACTGGCGCAGTGGCACGAAGAACGGCACGTAGCCACCACTGGTCCAGAGCGCACGGTCGGCGACCTTGGCCGCCAGCCACTGCAGCAACGTGGTCTTGCCCGCGCCCGCGCCGGCCCGGATGATCACCCGCGGGTTGTCCACCAGCGCGTTGGCCACGTCGATGCCGACGCCGGTGAGCGTGTCCTCGTCCTCGTCCGGCTCGCCCCGGGAGCGGCGGGCCACGGCCAGCGTGACGTACTTGTCGAAGGTGTGCGGCCGGGGGCGGCGGGTGCGGTTCGCGCCGAACATCTCGAAGCCGCCCACCTGCTCGCGGACCACTTCGGCGTACCGCGCCGCGAACCGGCCGTCCTCGTCCGGCCGGGCCCGGTCCTGCCGGCGCAGCAGCTCGTCCAGCTGCCGGGCCACGTCGCTGACCCGCCAGAACGTATGGGTCTGTAGAACCTCCTCGAACTCGGGCAGCGAGCGGAAATAGCCGATCAGCTGCTCGCAGGTCAGCGCGATGATCCGGTCGTAGGCCGCGTGTCCCGGCGCGCTCAGCGCGTAGCCCGACGGCCGGCCCGGTGACGCCCGGTGGACCGTCCGTGCCAGCCGGTCCGGGTCGAGTTGCGCGTCGAACGCCGCGGCCAGGTCGAGGCGCGCGGCCGTCAGACTCTCCCGCGCCGCGTGGACAGCCGCCTCCCACTCCCCCGGCGAGACGTCCCGCAGCTCGCCGCGGTGCAGCTCGACCAGCCGGTCCCGGGTCCGCTCGACGGTCCGGCGCAGAATCGCCGGGCTCGGGTCGCCGCCGCGCGCGCCGGCGCGGTGCCGCTGCCGGAACTCCAGCAGCATGTCGACCGCGAGCCCGCGCAGCACGTCGCCGACGATCGCCAGCAGGGCAAGGGAGAGACCATCCGTCACACTGCCATTGCTATCCGTTCCGGATGAACAATCCGTGCACATGACATAACACCCAGTACATGATCGAGGCGTCTTTCCGGTCGGTGCACCGACCGGAAAGACGCCTCGTGTCAGTCCGTGAGATGCGCGCCGATCTCGGTCTCGCTGACCCGGGTCGGCTCCAGGACCCGGTGCAGGAACGTCCTGGTGCGCTCCTCACGCGGATTGCCGAAGACCTCGGCCGGCGGGCCCTCCTCGACCACGACGCCGCCGTCCATGAAGACCACGCGGGACGCGACCTCGCGGGCGAACGCCATCTCGTGCGTGACCACCAGCATGGTCATGCCCTCAGCGGCCAGCCCGCGCATCACCGCGAGGACCTCGCCGACCAGCTCCGGGTCGAGCGCGGAGGTGGGCTCGTCGAAGAGCATCAGCTGCGGGTCCATCGCCAGCGCGCGGGCGATGGCGACGCGCTGCTGCTGACCGCCGGAGAGCTGCGCCGGGTACGACGAGGCCTTCTCCGCGAGCCCGACCCGGTCCAGGTTGAGCGTGGCGATCCGGTCCGCCTCGGCCTTCGACCGCTTGAGCACCCGGCGCTGGGCGATCGTCACGTTCTCCCGCACGGTCAGGTGCCCGAACAGGTTGAACTGCTGGAACACCATGCCGATCCGGCGGCGTACCGCGTCGATGTCGCAGTCGTCGTCGGTGACCTCGACGCCGCCGACGTGGATGGTGCCGGACGTCGGCGTCTCCAGCAGGTTCACGCAGCGCAGCAGCGTGGACTTGCCGGAGCCGGACGGGCCGATCACGCACACGACCTCGCCCGGCTCGACCGTGAGATCGATGCCCTGCAGCACCGGCAGTCTGCCGAACGACTTGTGCAGGCCGCGGATGTCGATGGTGGACATGGCGGTCACCTCTCCCTCGCGGCGCGCCGCTCCAGCCCACGGACCAACTGCGACAGCGGCAGCGTGATCAGCAGGTAGAGCAGGCCGGCCACGACCAGCGGTGTCGGGTTGACGCGGGTGTTGAGCGCGTCGCCGGCGAACTTGGTCAGCTCGATGGTCGTGGAGGTCACGCCGAGCACGTACACCAGGGAGGTGTCCTTGGTCAGCAGGATGATCTCGTTGGTCAGCGGCGGGATCACGATCCGGAACGCCTGCGGGAGGACGATCGAGATCATCGCCCGGGTGTGCGACATGCCGAGCGTGCGAGCCGCTTCCAGCTGCCCCCTGGGGACGGCCTGGATGCCGGCGCGCAGCGTCTCCGCCATGTACGCCGCCGCGGTCAGGCCGAGGCCGAGCGTGACCGAGCCGTAGACGCCGCCCGGGATCTCCCGGTCCGGGAACGCCAGCGGCACGCCGTAGCCGACCATGAACAGCACCAGCAGCGCGGGCAGGCCGCGGAACAGTTCGATGTAGGCGGTCGCGAACCAGCGGTACGGCAGGATCGACGACAGCCGCATCAGCGCCAGGACCAGGCCGAGGACCAGGCCGAACGCGAACGCCAGGAGCGTGTAGAGGACGGTGTTGCGCAGCGCGACCGTGATCGCCTCGGGGAACATGCCCTGGGCGACGTCGAGACGGAAGAACGCCTCGGACAGCGTGCCCCAGTCCGCGGACGCGACCACGGCCACGATGACCAGTGCGAACACCACATAGCCGGCGGTACGGGCGAGCCGTTGCCGCCGGCGTCGGGTCAGCTTCATGAAAGTCGCCGAAGGGGTCGTCAGGCCGCCGGCTTGGCGCCGATCCAGGTCGCGTAGATCTGGTCGTAGGTGCCGTCGGTGCGGGCCGCGGCGAGCGACTCGTTGACCGCCTTCAGCAGCTCGGCGTTGCCCTTCTTGACCGCGAAGCCGTACTGCTCGCCGGTGTCGAAGCCGGTCGCGACGACGACCTTGCCGGGGTTGGTCTTGATGTACTCGTTCCAGACCGGCAGGTCGTTGACCGCGGCCTCGACCTGGTTGGTGGCGAGCGCCTGCTGCTGCGCGGCCAGGTCCTTGTACGAGACCACCTCGATGTCCAGGCTCTTCTCGGCGACCTGGGCGTTGATGTACGCCTCGCCGGTGGTGCCGCCCTGCACGCCGACGCGCTTGCCCGCCAGCTCCTCCAGGGTCTTGACCGAACTGCCGGTGAGCACGGCCAGCGCCTGGGTGGCGTCGAAGTACGGGTCGGAGAAGTCCAGCACCACCTTGCGCTCGTCGGTGATGGTCATGCCGGCCGCCGCGATATCGCACTTGCCGGCGTTGAGGTCGGAGCCGGACTTGATGCCCTCGAACGGCGTATCGATGATCTCCTGCGTCACGCCGAGCTTCTTGGCGACCAGGTCGACCAGCGCGACATCGAAGCCGACCACCTTGCCGGTGTCGTCCTTCGCCTGGAACGGCGCGTACGGCAGGTGCGTGCAGGTGGTCAGCGCGCCGGCCTTGACCAGCGTCACGCCGCCCTCGGTCGTGCCACCGGTGTCCTCCTTGGCGCAGCCGGCGAGGCCGCCGAGCCCGAGCGTCACCGCGGCCGCGAGCGCGGCCACCCTCCGAGTGTTCACGAGCGGATTCATGCTTTCTCCCCAGGTCCCGAGCCCCGCATCGCGGGTCGAGACACATTAATCCAGAGTTATCCGCCCGGCAACAGAGAAGATCAACTTACGACGACGGCCGGACGTGACCGTGCACACATCATCCGCTTCCCTACGTTACCGTCGTCACTGACACATATCGCTGGACATTCCCCATTCGGCACATAGGATTAGGCGCCAATTGAGAGGGGTTTTCGTGACGGAGATCGCGTTCTCCGCGCCGCCCGCCGCGCAGCGTGCCCACGTCTGGCGCCGGCTGCGCCGCGACCGCTGGGCCGTGGCCGGCGGAGTGATCGCCGTCACGCTGATCACGGCCGCGCTGGCCGCGCCGCTGATCACCCGGCTCTCCGGGCACGACCCCTACACCTACGACCTGGACGCGGTCTCCGGTGGCGGCGTCCCGCTCGGCGCCGGCGGTGGCATCGGCACGGAGCACTGGTTCGGCGTCGAGCCGATGACCGGCCGCGACCTGTTCGCGATCGTGCTGCACGGCGCCCGCACCTCGCTGCTCGTCGGCGTGGGCGCCACGCTGGTCGCGGTCGCCATCGGGGTCGCGCTCGGCGCCACCGCGGGCTTCGCCGGCGGGTGGTGGGACGCGCTCGCCTCCCGTACCACCGATGTGGTCTTCGGGTTTCCGTCCCTGGTCTTCATGATCGCGCTCAGCGCGGTCGCGCCGCCGGAGATGCCGCGGCTGCTGCTGGTGGTGCTGGTCGTCGGCTTCTTCGGCTGGCCGCCGATCGCCCGGGTGGTGCGCGCGCAGACGATCGCGCTGCGGCACCGCACGTTCGTGGTCGCCGCGATCGCGCTCGGCGCCCGGCCGCACCAGGTGCTTCTGCGGCACGTGCTGCCGAACCTGCTGCCCACGGTGCTGGTCTTCGGCACGATGCTGGTGCCGTCGATGATCGGCATGGAGGCCGCGCTGTCGTTCCTCGGCGTGGGCGTGCCACCGCCGACGCCGTCCTGGGGCCGCTCGATCGGCGACGCGATCTCCTGGGTGCAGCTCGACCCGATGTACCTGCTGTTCCCGGGCACCGCGCTGTTCGCGGCCACGCTCTCGTTCAACCTGCTCGGCGACGGCCTCCGGGACGCGCTCGACCCGCGCCTGCGGGAGCTGCACCGATGAGATGGACCCTGAAGCGGCTCGGCGGCATGCTCGGCGTCCTGCTGATCGTCAGCTTCCTGACCTACACGCTGCTGATCGCGGCGCCGTCCGACCCGGCGCTGATGTCCTGCGGCCGGCCCTGCACGCCGGACCGGCTCGCGGACGCGCGCGCGTTCATGGGCTACGACGAACCGCTGCTCCGGCAGTACCTGGAGTTCCTCGGCGGGATCGCGACCGGCCGCACGTTCGGCAGCGCCGCCGCCTCGGTCGAGTGCGCGGCGCCGTGCCTGGGCTACTCGTTCCGGCTCGGCGCGCCGGTCACCGAGCTGATCGCCGAGCGCGCGCCGGTCACGTTCTCGCTGGCGATCGGCGCGGCCGTGCTGTGGCTGGTGCTCGGCGTCGCGGCCGGCACGATCTCCGCCGTGAAGCGCGGCTCGCTGCTGGACCGGGCCGCGATGACGCTCTCCGTGGCCGCGGTCTCCGCCCCCGCCTACCTGGTCGGGCTGATCGGCCTGCTGATCTTCGGGTTCACGCTGAACATGGTGCCGGTCGCGGGCTACGTGCCGTTCTTCGAGAGCCCGGTCGACTGGGCCTGGCACCTGATCCTGCCCTGGCTGGTACTCGCGCTGATCTCCGCGGCCGTCTACGCCCGGCTGACCCGCACCCAGCTGCTGGAGGTGCTCGGCGAGGACTTCATCCGCACCGCGCGCGCCAAGGGCCTGCGCGAGGGCGCGGTACTGCGCCGGCACGGGCTGCGCAACACGCTCGTACCCATCGTCACGTACTTCGGTCTGGACCTCGGCGGCCTGCTCGGCGGCGCGGTCCTGACCGAGCGCGTCTTCAGCATGCCGGGCCTCGGCTCACTGCTGATCGACGCCGTCGGCAACGCCGACCTGCCGGTGATCATCGGCGTCACCCTCTTCTCGGCCGCCGTGATCGTGGCCGCGAACGCCGCCGTGGACGTGCTGCACGGCGTGCTCGACCCCCGTGTTCAGAAGGGAAATCGATGAGAGCCCGCCATACCCTCGCGGTCGCCGCCACAGTGATCCTGGGGCTGACCGCGTGCAACGCCAACCCGTCCGCGCCGCCCGGCGAGACCGGCGCGCAGAAGGGTGGCACGCTGCGCATCCTGTCCTCGGCCAGCGAGTTCAACCTGGACCCGGCGAAGAGCCAGACGCTGGCGATCACCTCCGGCGGCCTGGTGCTGCGCCGGCTCACCACCTGGGACATCGGCATCGGCAAGTCCGCCAAGCCGGTGCCCGACCTGGCCACCGACACCGGCACCACCACGGACGGCGGCAAGACCTGGACCTACACGCTGAAGGACGGGCTGACCTACCCGGACGGCTCGCCGATCACCACCAGGGACATCAAGTACGGCCTGGAGCGCTCGTTCGCGCCGGAGCTGGGCGGTGGGCTCGGCTACCACAAGGCGCTGCTGGCCGGCGGTGACGCGTACAAGGGGCCGTACGGCGGGGCGTCGCTTCCCTCGATCGCGACGCCGGACGACAGGACGATCACGTTCACGCTGAAGACCGCGTACGGCGACTGGCCGTGGATCGCGTCGATGCCCGCGTTCGCGCCGGTGCCGAAGGCTTCGGACGACCCGGCCGACTACGGCAGGAAACCGGTGCCGTCCGGGCCGTACCAGATCGAGTCGTACACCGCGGGCGTGGAGGCTGTGCTCTCCCGCAACCCGGCGTGGAAGCAGGAGACCGACCCGGTCCGCACGGCCGGCCCCGACAAGATCATTTTCCAGCTCGGGCAGGACACCACGGTCGCGGCGCAGCGGCTGGTCGCGAACTCCGGCGACGACCAGTCCGCGTTCGGCGCGAACTTCGTCCCACCGGCCCAGCTCGCGCAGGCGGCGGCGAACCCGGCCGTAAAGGACCGGCTGGTCACCTCCTCACCGGGCGCGCTGGCCTACCTGGCGATCAACACGCGCCGGGTGACGGACGTGCGCGTGCGGCAGGCGCTCAACTACGCGGCCGACAAACGCGCCTACCAGGTCGCCTCCGGCGGTGACCTGGGCGGCAGCCTCGCCACCACGCTGATCACGCCGGGTATCCCGGGGCGCGCGCAGTACAACCTCTACCCCGCCGACCCGGCCGGTGACGTGGACCAGGCCAAGCGGCTGCTCGCCGAGGCCGGGCAGCCGGCGCCCAAGCTCACCCTGCTGACCCGCAGCGACGGGCAGTGGAGCAGTCTGGCGCAGGCACTGCAGCAGGGGTACGCGCGGGCCGGCATCCAGGTCGAGATCCGCACCGAGGAGTACGAGTCCTGGTTCGAGCACGTGACCAGCGGCGAGCGCGACGACTACGACCTGACCCTCACCTCGTGGCAGCCGGACTTCCCGTCCCCGAACGGCAACATCCAGCCGCTCTTCGCCAGCAGCGAGATCGGCGGCGGCGGGTTCAACCTGGCGCGCTACTCCAACCCGAAGGTCGACGCGCTGATCGAGCAGGCCACCGCGGAGGTCGACCCGACGAAGTCACAGGCGCTGTGGGCGCACGCCGACAACCTGATCCTCCAGGACGCGCCGGTGGTGCCGCTGATCTACACGAAGAACACGTTCCTGCGCGGGTCGAAGGTGGCGAACTTCTTCATCGGCGAGTTCCCGGCGTACCCGAACTACCTGAAGGCGTCGCTGACCCAGTGAGCGCGGTGCTGGAGTTCGACGGGGTCTCCGTCGCCTTCGGCCGGGTGCGGGCCGCCCGCGGTGTGACGTTCACGTTGCACCGCGGGCGGACGCTCGCGCTGGTCGGCGAGTCGGGATCCGGCAAGTCCGTCACCGCGATGGCCGCGCTCGGCCTGCTGCCCCCGTCCGCCACCGTGACCGGAAGCATCCGGCTCTCCGGCGCGGAACTGCTGGGGGCGCCGCCGGCCGTGCTCCGGTCCGTGCGCGGCGCCCGGATCGGCACCATCTTCCAGGAGCCGATGGGCGCGTGGAACCCGGTGCACACCATCGGCGCGCAGATCGCGGAGGCCGTCACGGTGCACCGGCGGCTCGCTCGCGGCCCGCTGCGGGATCGGGTGCGCTCGCTGCTGGCCGACGCCGGGCTGGACGAGCCGGACCGCGTCGCCGCGTCGTACCCGCACCAGCTCTCCGGCGGGCAGCTGCAGCGCGCGATGATCGCGATGGCGCTCAGCGGCGACCCCGAGGTACTGATCGCGGACGAGCCGACCACCGCGCTCGACGTGACCGTCCAGGCCGGCATCCTCGCGCTGCTGCGCGGCCTGCGCGACACCGCGATCCTGCTCATCACGCACGACATGGGCGTGGTCGCGGACCTGGCCGACGACGTGGTGGTGCTGCGCTCCGGCGCCGTGGTCGAGTCCGCGCCGGTCGAGCGGCTCTTCGACGCGCCCTCGCATGATTACACACGCGCGCTGCTGGCCGCGGTCCCGTCCGTGACCGGGCCGTTCCTCCCTTCACCGGTCGATTCCGGCAGCGCGGCCGCGGTGAGCGATCTGTCCGTCCACTACGGACGCTCAGTCCGCGCGGTCGACGGCGTGTCCCTGGACATCCCGGCCGGCACGGTCGTCGGGCTGGTCGGCGAGTCAGGGTCCGGCAAGTCCACGATCGGGCGCGCGCTGGCCGGGCTCGCCCCGATCACATCCGGCACGGTCACGGTCGGCGGCGTGGACGTCGGCCGGGCCCGCGGCCGCGCGCTGCGCGCCGTACGCTCCCGGATCGGCGTGGTCTTCCAGGACCCGGCCGCCGCGCTCGACCCGCGCCGCACGGTCCGCGACAGCATCGCGGAGCCGCTCGCGCTGCACTCCCCCGGCACGGACGCCCGCGCCCGCGTCGACGAGCTGCTCACCTCGGTCCGGCTGGACGTGTCCTACGCCGGCCGCTACCCGCACGAGCTGTCCGGCGGGCAGCGCCAGCGCGTCGTGATCGCCCGCGCGCTCGCGCTCCGGCCCGCGCTGCTCATCGCGGACGAGCCGACCAGCGCGCTCGACGTCTCCATCCAGGCCGACGTGCTGGCGCTGCTCGCCGGGTTGCAGCGCGAGTACGGCTTCGCCTGCCTGTTCGTAAGCCACGACCTGGCCGTGGTCCGGGCGATCGCGCACCGGGTCGCGGTGCTGCACCGCGGCACGATCGTCGAGCAGGGCAGCACCGCGGACGTGCTCTCCGCGCCGTCCCACCCGTACACTCGGCGCCTGCTCGACGCCGCCCCGATCGCGGACCCGCGGCGGCAGCGCGCCCGGTGACCCGTGGGCTCCCGCGCGTGCGGGAGCCCACGAACCGCCGGCTCAGCCGAGCCGGTTCATCGCACTGATCCGCTCCTGCACCGACGCGCGCAGCTCGGCCAGCGGCGCCACCTCGGCGGCCGCGGCCCGCGCGGGGGCGGGCGTGCGGACCGGGCCAGCGACCGGGAAGACCGCGGTCTCGCCCGGCAGCGGAAGCCCGGGGCAGGTCGCGGTGCCCGGACGGGAGTTGTGCAGCAGGAACACGTTCACCATGCCGTCCACGCACGGGTTGCCCTGGAACGCGTACTGGCCGTGGAACGGGCTGTCGTCGACCGACACCAGGCTGACGCCGGGCGCGGCCCGGACCGCGGAGCGGGCCTGCTCGTACCCGGTCTGCGGGTCGAACTCACCCTGCACCACCAGCACCCGGCCGGAAACCTCCGCGGGCAGCTGCGGGAGCTGCTGGCGCGGGGCATCGGACCAGAACGCGCACGCCTCGCCGATGCCGTACTGCCAGCCGAACAGCGGGAACTGCGGGCCCTGCTCGTCGCTGAGCCGCTTGTACCACGCGACCGAGCGGGTCGGCTGGTCACCGCAGGCCACGGCGAACCGGGTGGTCGGCGCGAGCGCGTAGTCCGCCGGGTCGTCGGCCAGCGCGGCCACGGCGACCGCCGGCGTCAGGCCGGTCAGCGGCACGCCGAAGACCGCACGCGAGCGCGCGTCCAGCATCGGCGCGAGCTCCGAACCGGCCAGCTCCGGCGCCTCGCCGTCCGCGCCGCTCACGCCCATCGCGAAGACCAGCACGGCCAGCACCCAGGCGAACTCCGAGCCGAGCCCGACGAACGAGGCGTCGTAGTCGTCCGGGCTGACGCCGTTGGCCGCGAAGTACGCCCGGCCGCGCTCCCAGTTCGCCGCGGCCTCCTCGGTCGTCGTGCCGGCGATCTCCGGGAACTGCCGGGTCATCCAGGGCAGGAACTGGTCGCCGAACAGCCGCTGGTTGATCGGCGGCCACGCCTCGAACGCGGCCTGCAACCGGCCCTGGAAGTTCGTGCTGGAGTCCAGCACCATCTTGCCGGCACTGCCCGGGAACAGCGACGCGTACTTGGCGCCGAGCCAGGTGCCGTACGAGTAGCCCAGGTAGTCCAGGCGGGACTCGTCCAGCAGGATCCGGATCAGCTCCATGTCGTGCGCGGTCTGCCAGGTCGTGATGTACGGCGCGAGCGCCTCGCTCTGGCAGGCCTCCGCGATCGCGCGCGGCAGCTTGTGGTGCTCCGCGATGCTCCGCGCCGACCGGTCACGCGCGTCCAGGTCGGTGCGGGTGGAGAGCCGGTCGATCGGCACCTCGCAGGTCTCCATCTCGGGCGTGGTGCCGCCCTCCTGGCCGGTCCCGCGCGGGTCCATGCCGATCAGCGCGTACCGCTCGTGCAGCGCGGGCTGGATCGCGGCCAGGTAGCCGGGCAGCGACGTGCCCTGCCCGCCGGGGCCACCCGGGTTGATCAGCAGCGAACCGAGCTTCTCGCCGGACGCGGCGACCCGGCTGATCGACACCTGCAGCGTGCGCCCGTTGCCGGGCGCGGCCCAGTCCCGGGCCACCGTGATCGTCGCGCACTCCACCGGCACCGTGCCCGGCTCCGTGGTGAACGCGCACGGCCCCCAGGTCACCTCCTGCCCGGCGAACGCGGCGAACGGGTCGGTGGCGGCGCTCGCCGGGACCGCGGTCCCGGCTATCACGAGCGCGGTGGTGAGGATGATCGCCGAACCGGCGGTCTGTCTGCGCACAGGCGGTCCTTTCGTGGCTGGTATCGGACGCCCTCGATCCCAGCACCGCTCGCCGCCCACGTCCACGGTCGATTGACGAAAGGTAGTACTTTCGGACGAGGACGCGCTGGCCACCGTCCTTGCTGGTCCACTGTCGAGAGGAGACCGATGCCGATCCGGGTCCTGGTGGCCGACGATCAGAGCCTGGTCCGCACCGCGTTCCGGCTCATCCTCGACGCCGAGCCGGACATCGAGGTGATCAGCGAGGCCGCGGACGGTGAGGCCGCGGTCCGGCTGGCCCGCAGCCTGCGCCCGGACGTCACGCTGATGGACGTGCGCATGCCCAAGCTGGACGGCGTGCGCGCCACCGAACTGCTGGCCGGCCCGCACGTCGCCGACCCGCTGAAGGTGGTCGTGGTGACCACCTACGACGTCGACGAGAACGTCTACGCCGCGCTGCTCGCCGGCGCCAGCGGCTTCCTGCTCAAGGACGCCGGCGCCCGCTGGCTGGCCGACGCGGTGCGCGCCGCGGCCGACGGCAAGGCCGTGATCTCCCCGGCCGTGACCGTGCGCCTGCTCCGCCACTTCACCCGCACCGAGCCGGCCGATCTACCGGTCACCGCCCGCGAGCGAGACGTGGTGCTCGCGGTCGCCCACGGCCGCACCAACGCGGAGATCGCCGGCGACCTGCGGATCTCCCTGTCCACCGTGAAGTCACACCTGGCCAGCCTCCAGTCCAAGCTACCGGCCCGCAACCGCACCGAGATCGCCATCTGGGCCTGGCGGCACGGCCTGGTCGGCCCGGACATCCCACTCCGGAGGCCCTGAGCGCCGCTTCCGGCGTCCGATGCGGGTTTCGCGGCACCGCACGATGAGCGTGGCCTGGGGGCCGAACGACCATCACCGGGCCGGGAATGCCGGATCTACGCTCCGTCCACATGCGGGAGACGGGTGGGGAAGATGCTGTCGCTGCCGATGAGGTTCCGGGCGCCGAGGGGGATCTATGGCGTTCTGGGGTATCTGGCGTTCATCGTGCTGACCGTGGCCGGGGCGCAGGCGGTGTTCGCCGAGTGGGGGGTGGCGGCGCGGGTGCTGCTGGTGGTGGGGGCGGTGGCGGGGCTGGCGGGGCTGTTCGGGTGGGCGTCGTGGATCGGGACGGTCATCACGGCGGAGGGGATCACGCGAAGGGCGATGTTCCGGGTGCAGCACTACCGGTGGGAGGACATCATCGAGATCGGGGTACACACCAACCCGATGGTCGCGATGGTCGGGCCGTTCCAGGCGGCGCCGCATCTGGCGATCTGGGTACGGGCCCGGCAGCACGAACGGCAGCGCAAGACGCTGCAGTTCTTCGACGATCGCGCCTACCGGTCCAGTACCGACTTCGAGCGTGACCTGAACGGGCTCGTCATCCTCTGGCAGCACCGCCGCTTCAGCGAGCGGGCCGGATGACGGCACGATCACGGGGCCGATGCTAGAGCCTGTTTCCTCACCCGTCCGTGGCGGTGCGGGCGCCGATCGCGTGAATCCGGTCCCGGTCTCCGGCGTCTCCCCGGTGTCGAGCGTTGGGGAAAGCACCACCGCACCACCGTGAAGGGAACCGCCGTGAACTCGTACGAGTACCTGGACACCACCACCGCCTCCTCCGCCGAGGCCGAGCTGCGGCGCCTCGAGGCGGTCCGCCGCTACGTCCTCGTGGACCAGCCGGTGGAGGACGCGTACGACCGGATCGCCTTTCTGGCCGGCACGATCTTCGACACGCCGATCGCGACGGTGTCGCTGGTCGAGCAGGACCGGGTCTGGCTCGCGGCCTGCCAGGGCCTGACCGGCGTGCGTGAGGTCGGCCGGGAGCCGGGACTGTGCGCATCGGTGATCGCGCAGAACGACACGTACGTGGTCACGAACGCGGCCCGGGACCCGCGCACGCTCGAACACCCGCTCGTCCGCGGCGAACTCGGCCTGCGCTTCTACGCCGCCGCCCCGATCCGCACGCGCGACGGCTACCGCCTCGGCACGGTCAACGCGATCGACAGCCGGCCGCGCACGGCCACACCCCGGCAGCTCCAGGCGCTGGAGCACCTGGCCTCGATGGTCTCCGACGAGCTGGAGATGCGGCTCAGCCTGATCCGCAGCGCGGCCGGGCGGGTGCCGGCGGCCGGGTAGTGCGGACCTTGACCATGTGCCGGGAACACGGTGTCGCATTGGATCATGACTGAACCGCAGTTCTTCGCGACACCGGGGTACGGCGAGATCATGCGCCGGGACCGGCACTACAGCCAGGCCGTCCGGATCGGCGACCGGGTGGAGATCTCCGGCCAGGGCGGGTGGAACGACTCGTTCGAGTTCCCCGCGGAGCTTGCGGCCGAGATCGTCCGGGCCTTCGACAACGTCGAGCGGACGCTCGCCGAGGCCGGGGCGGCGTGGACCGACGTCGTCTCGGTCGACTCGCTTCACGTGCTCGGCCCGGAGGACTTCGAGGAGCACAACCGCATCATGATCGAGCAGTTCCGCAAGCGGCTCGGCGACCGCCACCCGATCTGGACCGAGATCGGGGTGGCGGCGCTGGGCGACCCGGCGATGCGGGTGGAGATCCGCGTCGTCGCCGTCACCGGCTGACCCGTCAGGTGCTCGCCGGGGTACGGCGCAGCGCGGCCGACCCGACCGCGGCCTCGCGCAGGCCGGGGAGCTCTCGGTCGAAACGGTCGCGCAGCGCCCGTACCGCCGGCTTGTGGCCCCAGAGGTCACGCCAGCCGAACACGGTGTTCACCGCGCCCTCGATCGCCAGGACGGCCAGCACGGTCTCCCGGATCGTCGCGGCGCCGGGGTCGTTCCGCGCCGCGGCACGCACCCGGTCGCGCAGCCCCCGCACCGGGCCGGGATCGGCGACGTGGATCCGCGCCGACCGGAACCGGCGCCGCTCGACCGTGATCACCCCGGCCGCGGCCAGTTCGTCGCGGACCGCCTCCTCGGCCGTCCACCACCGCTGCTGCTCCAGCACGTCCAGCCAGCGGCGCGGACGATCCGCCGGCACGTCGCCGAGCACCGCCGCGACGAACGGACCGAGCCCGGCCGGGACCGGCGCACCGGTGCGCACGGCCCGGCCGTCGCGGTCCTCGATCAGGCCGGACGTGCACAGCTCGGCGACCGCGGCGGCGCAGAGCAGCGAACCCCGCGGCTCGGCGCTGTCGTCGTCCAGCCTGCCCTTCTCCGGGTGATGACTGAGCAGGAAGAACTGGTGCGGCAGCGTCTCCGCGGTGTGGTGTGAGATCGGCATCGCCTCAGTGGACAACCGGTGCTCGGCAC
Organism: Catenuloplanes nepalensis; assembly: GCF_030811575.1. GTDB lineage: Bacteria > Actinomycetota > Actinomycetes > Mycobacteriales > Micromonosporaceae > Catenuloplanes > Catenuloplanes nepalensis. The sequence goes on from NZ_JAUSRA010000001.1 coordinate 4,174,497, forward strand.
ACGGTCCAGCCGGCCCGGGGTGATCCGGGCCACGTCGGCTCAGCTGCGCACGCGGTGCAGCGCGTGGTCGAGCGCGGCACGGGTCATCGGGAGCAGCGGGCTGGAGGCCATCAGCATCAGGTCCTCGCGCGGGGACGTGCCGCCGTCGAGGAAGCGGAGCACGCGGCCGGCCGGGTTGCGGTCGAAGAGGCGGTCGAAGAAGGCGACGCCGCCGGTCAGACCGCGGTCGAGCGCGCGCAGCTGCACCGCGTCCATCCACAGGTGCCGGGCCGGGTACGGCGGCGCCGGCACCGGCGCGCGGCCGGCCGCGAGCGCGCGGGCGACGTCGCCGGCCTGGCGGGCCATGGCGGAGAACGTGTAGCCGGTCGACGGGCGGGTGGCGCCGCCGGCCGTGCCGAGCCGGACCACCCGCGGTGACGGCCGGGGCCGGAACGGGCCGTCGGTCATCGGGATGACGCCGTCCTCGACCTCGCGCACGCGCAGCCCGGTCAGGTCCAGGCCGAGCAGCGCGGCGTAGGCGTGCAGCGCCGCGTCGTAGGCCTCGCCGGTCAGCGTCGCGGGCGAGAACTCGGTGTACTCGATCAGCGCGAACCGGTCGCTGACCGGCAGTACGTACCCGAACGAGACGCCCCGGGCCGGCTGCGGCGTGCGGAAGTCCATCAGCACGGCCCGGCCCGGGTCGAACACCGGCCGGTCCGCCTCCAGCCACCAGCCGCGGAAGTGCTGCAGCCAGGTGGTCAGGCCCGGCCGCTCCGGCTTGCGCGGGCGGGAGTCGAGCACCCAGGCCGCACGGACCAGCGGCGCACCGTCCGGCCCGGCGACCGTGACCCGCTCGCCGTCGTCGTCCAGCGCGCCCGCGGGCACGGTCAGCCGGGTCGCGTCCAGGCGCTTCTCCGCGTCCGCGGCCAGGTCGTAGAGCGGCGCGGAGCGCAGCATCGCGTACCGCAGCGGCGCCAGCGGCAGGCTCCGGCGGCGGGCGGGCGTCACCACGTCGACCTCGTCCCAGCTCGCGCTCAGCAGCGGGTCGAGGAAGGTGCCGGGCGTACCCCAGAAGGCCCAGGTGCGGTCCTGCCCGCGCTTGTGCACCGGGTCGACGATCGCCACCCGCAGCCCGGGCACCCCGGCCCGGCCGAGCGCGGCCAGCACCAGCGAGGCCGCTCCCCCGCCGCCCACCAGGGCGATGTCGACGTCCACGGTCATCGCGACCTCAGCCCGCGGTCATCGCGACCCGGACGCTGGTGCCGCCGGTGCCGGTGGTGACGGCGACCCCGTCGCAGAGCTGGCGAACGATCCACAGACCGCGGCCGCCGCGGCTGCCGTCCGGCGGCGGCCCGTAGCCGGCGAGCGGGTCCGAGAGGCCGGGACCGTCGTCGGACATCTCGCAGACGACCGTGTCGTCCGCGCGCCAGACGCGGAGCCGGCGTTCGCCGCTGCCGTGCCGTAGGCCGTTGACCGCGATCTCCGTGGTGACCAGCAGCAGGTCGTCGAGCGGGTCGGCCGGCCAGCCGGCCGCGGCCGCGCGCACGGTGCCGCGGACCGCGCCGAGCTCGGTGACGTCGTGCAGTATCAGGTCGGCGAGGGGTGCGCCGGTGACCGGCGGCAGGTCCTCGGGCAGTTCGTGCAGCAGCGTGGCGGGCGGGCGGTAGCCGGGGCTGTCCCGGCGGCCCGGGTCGCGGACCAACGGGTGGGTGCGGCGCGCGTCCGCGAGGACCTGGCCGGGCAGCGCGCGGACGTCGTACGGGCAGACGATCCACGCGGGCGCGTCCGCGAGCAGCGCGTTGATCGCCGACTCGTACCGGGTCCAGGCGCGGTGCCTCTCCACGCCGCCGAACCCGACCTCGCCGACGATCCTGGCCCGGCCGTGCCCGCGGTCCTGGGCGCGCGCCAGCTGGTCACGCCAGCCCACGATGGTGACGGCGGGCCGCCGGTACCACTCGTCGCGGTCGATGAACGTGACGTGCGTGGCGTCCGCGCCGAGCGCGTCGCGCAGCAGCGCCAGCTTGTCCGCGCGCACGGCCGCGATCAGCGCGTCCCCGTTCGCGAGCCCGTCCCGGAGGAACGGCAGGACCGCGTCGCAGTAGGCGACGTCGCTGTCGTAGAAGAGCGCCTCGTGGCACAGCCCGGTCACGCCGCGCCCCCGGTCAGCAGGCCGATCAGCTTCGTGAGCTGCGGCGACTCGCCGATCAGGCGGTACGTACGCCGCCCGTCCCGCACCAGCCGGGTAATCGTGGCGACGTCGTAGACCGCGGCCTCGGACAGGTCGACCTCGGCCGTGCCGCCGGCCGCCGCGGCCTCTTCGGCCAGCGTGTCCAGCATCGCCGCGACCGCGTCCCGGTTCGACGCGTCGATCTCGCCGCGCAGCGTCAGCCGGGGCGGCGCGGTCGTGAACCGCATGCGCAGGCCGGGCTCCCAGCCGGCCTCGTCGGTCGCCGGGCCCTTCGCGCACGGGTGCGCCGCTATGATCGGGGCGAGCTCCGCGGCCGTGAACAGGCGCCGGTCGTAGAGGCAGAGCGCCATCGCGTAGCCCTCGGCGAAGACGCGGTTCACGCGCGCCTCGTAACCGGCGAGGTCCTCCGACCCCGGCAGGCGGGACGCGGCCCACGCCATGTCGCCGATCGCGCGCAGCCCGGCCCAGCCGGCGGCCCGGGTCGCCTCCTGCTCGGCCGCCCAGGCGCCCGGCATCGCGGCCGCGTCGAACCGGCCGGTGGCGAGGTATCCGCCGGACGACGACGTGATCCGCAGCTGGCCGGCCGCGACCGCCTCGGCGACCGGCACACCGCGCGCGTCCAGGCCGGCGGCCACGGCCTGCGGCAACAGGCTGTGCGTGAAGTACACAATCCGGTGACGGCGGGCGAGGCCGTCCGCGATGTATCGCGCGGTGACGCGCAGCTGCTCGTCGTCGGTGCCGATCGCCCAGCACACATGATCACCAGGTTGCAGCGTCTCCACCATCGCCGTCACCTCCCCTGCGAGTATGCGAGCCGAGCCGGCCGCCGGACGCCGGATGAATGAGAACATCGGCGAACCCGGACTACCATGCGGCCGGAGCGTAGTCCTTCAGGAAACACCCGTACACGTCCTCGCCCAGCTCGCCGCGCACGATCGGGTCGTAGACCCGGGCCGCGCCGTCGACCAGGTCCAGCGGCGCGTGGAAGCCCTCCTCGTGCAGCCGCATCTTCGTCGGGTGCGGTCGCTCGTCCGTGATCCAGCCGGTGTCGACGCTGGTCATCAGGATGCCGTCGGCGAACAGGTCGTCCGCGCTGGTGCGGGTCAGCATGTTCAGCGACGCCTTCGCCATGTTCGTGTGCGGGTGCCCGGCGCCCTTGTAACCGCGGGTGAAGACGCCCTCCATGGCGGAGACGTTCACCACGTACCGACGCGGACGTGGTGATCGGGTCATCGCCTCTCGCAGGCGGCTGACCAGGATGAACGGCGCCGTCACGTTGCACAGCTGCACCTCGAGCAGCTCCATCGCCGGCACCTCGTGCACCCGGTCGCTCCAGCTGTTCGTCGGCGCGGTGTCCGGCACCAGACCGCCCGCGTCGATCAGCGTGGACCCGGCGGCCAGCGCGAGCGCGGTCACGTTGTGCGCGCTCACGGTCGGCACGCCGCCGGTCAGCTCGCCCGCCGGGGACCGGCCGCCGAGGAACTCCATCTCCGGCAGCGGGCCCGCGGGCAGCGGCTCCGCCTCCGCCGCGGTGATCGCCGCGTAGCTGCCGGGCGGACGCCGTACCGTCTGGGCCGCGTTGTTGATCAGGATGTCCAGCGGGCCGCGGGCCGCGACCGAGTCGGCCAGCGCGACCACCTGGGCCGGGTCCCGCAGGTCGATGCCGACGATGCGCAGCCGGTGCAGCCAGTCCGCGCTGTCCGGCATCGCGGCGAAGCGGCGCACCGCGTCGTGCGGGAACCGGGTGGTGATCGTGGTGTGCGCGCCGTCCCGCAGCAGGCGCAGCGCGATGTACATCCCGATCTTGGCGCGACCGCCGGTGAGCAGCGCGTTCCGGCCGGTCAGGTCCGTGCGCGCGTCCCGGCGGCTGTGGTTCAGCTCCGCGCATCGCGGGCAGAGCTGGTGGTACCACGAGTCGACCTGCGTGTAGCGCTGCTTGCAGACGTAGCAGCCGCGCGGCTGCTGCAGTACGCCCGCGCTGCGCCCCCGCGTCCTGCTCTGCAGCGGCAGCCCGGCGGTCTCGTCGTCGATCCGGCCCGGCGCGCCGGTCGCGGTCGCCTCGGTCACCGCCTTGTCCGCGGCCAGCACCGCGTCCCGCCGCTCCTTGCGCCGCGCCAGCTTGACCGTCTTGAACAGCCCGGCGGTCGCCCGCCGCACCGCGACCGCGTCCGGGTGCTCCGGCGGCAGCGCCTCGGCCTCCGCGAGGACCTCCAGGCAGACTGCCAGCCGTTCCGGGTCCAGACCTGCTCCACTCACGTCCGGGAACTGTACTGGCCGGACCCGCCCGGCCCCCAATCCAGTGACGCCTCACGCAGTCAGGACGATCTTCCCCACGGTACGGCCGGCCTCCCCGGCCCGGTGCGCCTCCGCGGCCCGCGACAGCGGCAGCGCCCGGTCGACGTGCACCCGCAGCCGCCCGTCATCCACCAATCTCGTCAGCTCCTCCAGGCCGGCCCGGTCCGGCTCGGCCAGCAGGAAACGGCCGCCCGCCGCGACCGACTCCGCGGTGTCCGCGCCGTTCAGCGTGATCAGCATGCCGTCCGGCCGCAGCGTCCTGACCAGCGACGACACCTGGCCGGCCACGACGCCGATCGCCAGGTCGACGTCGCGCACCGCGTCTCCGACGTCCGTGTCGCGGTAGTCGATCACCTCGTCGGCGCCGAACTCCCGTACCAGCGCGTGCTTCTCCGCCGTTGATGTCCCGATCACGTGCGCGCCGCGGGCCTTGGCGATCTGCACGGCCAGGTGACCGAAACCGCCGGCCGCGGCCGGGATGAGCACGCGCTGGCCGGCCCGCACGTTCGCGGTCTCGGCCAGCAGCTGCCACGCGGTCAGCCCGGCCAGTGCCAGCCCGCCCGCCTGCGCCATGGTCATCGATCGCGGGCGGTGCGCGAAGTGCCGGGCCGGGCCGGTGACGTACTCCGCGTACGCGGACGCTTCGCGCGGAAAACGAAAAAGGCCGAAAACCTCATCACCGGGTACGAAACGGGTGACGCCCGCGCCGACCGCCGCGACCACGCCGGCCGCCTCCCAGCCCACCGTGAACGGCGGCGCGCCCAGATAGCCGCCGCCGGCCCGCACCTTCCAGTCGACCGGGTTGACGCCGGCCGCGCGCACCTCGACCAGGATCTCCGCCGGCCCCGGCTCCGGCCGGTCCGCCTCGACCCACTCCAGGACGTCCGGCCCGCCGAGAACTCGCTGCACGATCTTCCGCACGCGCCGACACTACTGTCATGACCTCCTATGTGTCGCACACCACGGTGGACTACCTCGACGCCTGCGCGCTCTCTCGCTGGTGGCAGGCCGTCCTCGACTACCGCGAGGACCCGGAAGACCCGAACGACCCGGGCGCCGAGGAATGCATGATCTTCTCCGCCGACGGCGGTCACCGGCTGCTGTTCATCGAGGTGCCGGACGCCAAACAGCTCAAGAACCGGATCCACCTCGACCTGCGCCCCACGACCGGCACCCGCGACGAGGAACTGACCCGGCTGACCGGCCTCGGCGCTACCGTGGTCGCGGACCGCCGCAACCCGGACGGGACCGGCTGGGTGGTGCTCGCCGACCCGGAGGGCAACGAGTTCTGCATCCTTCGCGGCGCCGCTCTGCCGGGGTAAGACCTTTTTTCGCGCGAACTTGATCCCTGTGGGCCTCCTGTGCGTACTCATCGCCACCAGGCTGTGTCGGTGGTGTGTCGGTGTGCCGAGGAGGATCCGTGTTGTCGTGGCGGCGTATGTGGGGCCCGTTGATCGTGTCGGCCGGGCTGGTGCTCACGCAGTCGGCCACGGCCCAGGCCGCCGAGCCGGGCGTCCCGGTGCCGCCCGGCGAACTCATCCCGGACACCGCCACCGGTGAGGTCACCGACGCGGACATCGACCTGGTCGTGAAGGTGCGGCTGGCCGGGCTGTGGGAGATCCCGGCCGGCGAGATGGCGCAGGAGAAGTCGGAGAACCCGCGGATCCAGGAGATCGGCAAGGACATCGCCGAGCAGCACGCGGTGCTGGACCAGCTCGCCCGGGACGCCGCCGAGAAGCTCGACATCAAGCTGCCGAACAAGCCGAACAAGGACCAGCAGGGCTGGCTGGACGAGATGGAGGAGGCCGAGGGCGAGGAGTTCGACCAGATCTACGTCGACCGTCTCCGCGCGGCCCACGGCAAGATCTTCCCGGCGATCGCCACGATCCGGGCCAGCACCCGCAACGACACCGTCCGCCGGCTGGCCCAGCAGGCCAACCAGTTCGTCGCCACCCACCTGACGCTGCTGGAGTCGAGCGACCTGGTCGACTTCGAGGCCCTGCCGACCGCCCCGAACCCGTCCGCCGCGCCGTCGGCCACGAAGGCGGGCACGCGGGCACTCAACGAGGTCGCCGAAACCCAGGCCATCCAGACCAACCGCAACCTCATCCTCGGCCTGGTCGCCATCGTCCTGGCCGGCGGCCTCTTCCTGGCCTGGCGCACCTTCGGCACCCCATCCCGCTCCTCCCGCCGCCGCTCCCGCTTCTGACCAACTCGCAGCGCGCCGCGCCACTGCTGACGCCGCAGCACTGGCGTGGCGCGCCTCCCGCCTAGGCGGTGCCGAACGGGTTGTTGATGAGACAGCGCCAGCATCCGTCGGTTCCCGGCGGAGGACATCCGCGGCGACGCCGTTCAGGTCGAGCGGTAGCCCTGGCGGGCCGTGCCGCGTATCGAGCAGTCGGCCACCAAGCGAGCGATGTCGCCCGCGACGTAGAGATGCCGGGTGCCCGTGACCATCGGAACGCCGAAACCGAGGAGATGCTCGTATGCGGCCCGGCGGTCGGCATCGGCGCGTCCGGCGTAAACGGAGGGTCTGATCACCCAATCGGAAACCACGCCCCCCGTCGGATCGGGTAGACGCCATGAGGCTTATTCAGCGGGGCGAGCCGACGCCGCGTCGCCGCAGGCCAGCGCTGTCGGCGCGCAACGCGCTGAATAGCCCTCAGCGCTTCCCGACTGCGAGATTGATCGCGCGAAAACGACTAGTGATACATGGCGCACCGTATGAGGCACTTATACGGTGCGCCATGTATCACTAGTGAGATGCGAGGACGACAGCCGGGTGTATTTACGACGATATTTCGGGCGTCGCGCCCGCAGCCCGCTCGGCATTTCCACATTCTGGCGGCAGTTTCCCGTCATGCGGAAGATCGGCCGGCTATCGGAACCGATCTTCCACGATGCGGGATCGATCTTTGCGCCGGGAGCAGCCGGTAAGGGCGACGCGCGGCGTGAGCCGTCATGATCTCCGGGGGTGCGAGGTTGCTTTCGACCTTCTCGGACGTAGCCGACGTTCGAGGAAACGATCACTTGCGCTGCTGGGCCTCATTTCTTCGGAATGGCTGCTGAACAATCCTCATGGAGGCTTATTCAGCGCAGCGAACCGGCACCGCGTTGCCGCAGGCCGCGCGGTCTGACGAGGGCGGCGCTGAATAATCCTCATGGTCGCTATTCGACATAATCCTCATGGTCGCTATTCGACCGGCTTCATGCCCGGAGCGTCCGTCCTGGATCTCATACGCCCCCACAGCCCACCAGTCGCCGAACAACTCCTCCGGCATCCGGAAGGACAGGTTCCGACGCGCGAATCGCGCAAGATCCTTGTAGCGCCTCAGGCGCTGGCTGAGCGTCAGGCCGTCGTAGTCGCCGGCCGATCGGCTCGATGGCCATTCGCCATACCTAATCAGCTCGTCGCGCAATTCCTGCACCGCGTCGCGCCTTATGGACACGTCCAAGGATCGAAGACCGACGCCTATCCGTACGCCCGGCAGGTAACTGCGGTCCCCGAGCGCCATAAGGACCGCCACGGCTTCTGTTTCTGTCATTCGTGCGGACCCGTTCATCCGATTACTCCGTGACTGGGCTCTCAGAGGACGCCCTGGTGGCGGGCCAGATGGCGGTCCAGGACCGACAGGTAGCCGTCGGCGTCGTGGGTGGCCAGCAGACGGGCCAGGTCCTCGTGTTCGTCGAGGGCCTCGTCGGGTTTGAGGCCGCCGACCGTGAAGACCTGGTGGAAGAGGCGCAGCTGGCGGTCGCGGAGCAGGTCGTAGAAGTGGGCGGCGATCCGGTTTCCGGACAGCGTGATCACGGCGCCGTGGAAGTCGCAGTCCGCGACCACGTAGGCGTTCAGGTCGTCGGAGTCGAGCGCCTCGCGCTGGTAGCCGAGCGGGGTGCGCAGCGCGGCGGTGATCCGCGCCGGGTCGATCCGGTCCGCGACGACGCGGGCGGCGGCGGTGCGTTCCAGGGCGGCGCGCATCTCGAGCACGTCGCGGGCCTCGCCGGGCGGGATCGCGGTGACCACGGCGCCCTGGCGGCTGGAGAGGGTCAGCAGCCGTTCGGCCTCCAGGCGGAGAAACGCCTCGTGCACGGGCGTCCGGCTGAGTTCCAGCTCAGCGCAGATCTGCCCTTCGCTGAGCCGCGCGCCACCGGCCAGCTCGCCGCGGATGATGCGCTCCTTCATATACGCATACGCGCGCTCGGCCGCCGTCATCCCGTCACCCTATCCCGACCGCCGACGATCAAAATCACAATCATTCGAGGGTACGGAAGGTGCCGCGCGACCTCGCCGGAACACTCCCTCGCGCGGGTTGTCCGGGTCGGCTCAGCGCAGCGCGGTCACGCCGCCCGCACCGCGCCTCCCCGGTTCGCGCCATCCGCCGGAAGGAGCATGTGATCTGAACCGGGGTTGAGGTCAAGGGCCCGTCACGGCCTCGGCGAGCGCGACCCGGGCCGCCTCGTCGTCGATGGTGGCGGTGCCGTCGCCGTCCTGATCGCCGTACGCGCCGAACTGGGAATGGTTCATGCCCTCGATCTCGACCAGGTCCGCGTCGTCCGGCAGCAGGTGGGCCGCGTCCTGGATGTCCTGGGGCGTGCTGAGACCGTCGCGCGAGCCGCCGACGGAGAGCACCGGGATCGGCGAGCCGGAGATGTCGTCGTTGCAGTAGGAGCCGAGCAGCAGCAGGCCGGTCACCCGGTTCGGCTCGTCGGCGGCGTATTCGCAGGCGCGGACGCCGCCGAGCGAGTGGCCGGCGACGGCCCAGCGCGTCACCTCCGGCGCGAGCGCGGTGAACGTGCTCAACTCGCGCGTGTCCAGGATCGCGAAGCGGAACGTCGGGCGCACGATGATCACGGTCGTGCCCGCGTCGACCAGTGATGCGAGCGTCCACGCGTACGCCTCTGCCTCGACGCGCGCACCCGGGATGAACACGATGCCGTCGCCGGTCGACGCCGCGGCCGGCCGCATGACCAGGCCGTCGCCGGCATCCACGACCTCGGCCGCGACCTCGGCGAACCGGGCCTCGTCGGCCCGCAGCGGCGTGCCCAGGCGGACGGCGGCCACCACGACGACCAGCACCAGCACGGCCGCGATCCCGCCGAGCGTCCACCGGAGGACGCGGCGGCGCTTCCGTACCGGCGGGGCCTGCTCTTCCGGTTTGTCTCCGGTGCTCATGTGCGCAGCCTAGTGGGACAAGATCATGTCACTCGCGGACGTCAGCGGGTCCGGTCGCCGTCGGCAGGCCCGCCTCGATCCAGGCCTCCACGCCGCCCACGAGATCGGTGGCGCGGTGCAGGCCGATCGCGCGCAGGCTCGCCGCCGCCAGACTCGAACTGTAGCCCTGCCGGCACACCACCACGATCGGCACGTCGTAGCCGGTCGCCTCCGGGATCCGGTGCTCCGACGCCGGATCCAGCCGCCACTCCAGCACGGTCCGGTCGATGACGATCGCCCCCGGCAGATCCCCCTGCCGCGCCCGCTGCCGATCCGTCCGCGTGTCGATCAGCAGCGCGCCGTCCTCCACCGCCCGCCGCACCTCCCGCCCCTCCAGCCGCCGCACCCCGTCACGCGCCCGCGCCAGCACCCCGTCCACCCCACCAACGATCATCGTCATCCCTCGATCATGCCCCGGCCGGCGGTCTCAGGCACCCGCCGCCGCACCGGTGCGCCGGCGGGTGGCGGCGATGAGGACGTCGATCAGTTTGATCAGGTCCAGCGTGCCGGGCAGGTCGTCGGCGCGGCGGACCACGCTGAGCACGGGCTCGGGGGCGTCGATGGTCACCCGGGCCCTGCGCAGGACGAAGTAGAGGCAGAGCATGGCAGCGCGGGCGTTGCCGTCCGGGAACGGATGCACGAAGGCGGTGTCCAGATACACGCGAGCGGCCCGGGAGGCGAGCGGGACGCCCGGATCGGTCGCCTCGGCCAGGCAGCTGGCGAACCGGCTCCGGTGCCGCACAGTGAACGGCGGATCGGGGACTTGGGCGATCCGCCACGTTCGATGACGCTGACTTGCCGTCAGGACCTTACTAGCCTTCAGACATGGAGGACACCGTGCCCGCGCCGCGTACGGCCACCTCTTCGAGTCGTTCGAGGAGCTGTTTCGCTCCGGCGACTGCCTGGAAGTCCACAAGATGCCTATTCCGGTCGGATTCTGAAGCGTAGAAAGACCGTAGAGTCACGAGAGTTCGCACCCCTGCGTCCACCTCCTCGATCGTTACCACCGAACGAGAAGGGGCCAAGCCATACTCCTGCGATCCCTGATGGACGTATGTAATCCGCTCACCTGCTTCAACGTTGTCGAACAGGTACAGATTTTCGAACGTGGATCCGTCAGGGCCCTGCATCATGACGTCGAATCGACCACCGTCGCGGACATCAAGTTCGCGCACCGCGCTGGTGAACCCGTCGGGTCCCCACCAGCGGGCGATCGCAGCCGGGTCGATCCAAGCCGCCCAGATCTGCTCAGATGACGCGGCCATCACTCTCGTGACGTCAAGATCGGGCGCAATCGAATCGTCGGTCACCCGGAAATCGTACGGTGCCGCCGCGTCCAGCCACTGACGACCGGGGACCGGCCGGAGCCGGTCCCCGTCGTGTGCGGTCAGCTCAGCGTGAACGTGCCGGGCCGGTCGCCCGCGACCAGCGTGCCCCGCTCGTGCCGCAGATACACGGCCGGGTCGGCGGCGAGCTGGAAGGTGATGCCGCCGCCGGGGCGCCGCGTGCGGCGGAAGACGGACGGGTCGCCGGTCGTCACCGTGACCGTGCCGGCGGTGACGCGGACGTGCCGGTCGGGGTGGCTGACCGACTGGATCATCTCGGCGCCGCCGGTGCCGGGCAGGGAGCGGAACTGGGTGTGCTCCAGGTCCCGCGGCGCGACCGGCACCGTGACCGCGCCGGTCGCGGGGTCGTGCCGGATGAACGCGCCGCGCGCGTCGGACGGGGAGATGCGCACGATCGGGCCGCCGGAGCCGACCGGGATGCCGAACATCGGCGTGCCGTCCGCGTGCCAGTAGAGTTTCTGCACGCGGGTGTGGCGGTTCGGGTCGTAGAGTGGATCGCCGACGATGTCCCGGTAGTCGCGGGCGTGGTAGACGAGCACGTCGGTGACGCCGTCCTCGGCCACGGTGAACGAGTTGTGCCCCGGCCCGTACCGCCGCGTCTGTTCGTTGGTCGTGAAGACCGGCTGCGGGGTCTTCGTCCAGGACGCGCGCTGCATCAGATCAGCGGACGCGGACGCGGTGAGCAGGCCCATCGCGTAGCGGGCGTCGGTGGCGCTGGCGGAGAACGTGACGAAGACCCGGCCGTTGCGGATCAGCACGGCCGGCCCTTCGTTGACGCGGAAGCCCTGGATCTCCCAGTCCCGGGTGGGGGTGGCGATCCGGGTGGGTTTGCCGCCGAGCGTCCACGGGTTGGCCATCGGCGCGATGTAGAGGCTGGAGTTGACCGCGATCTCCGGCTCGGACTGCGCCCACACCAGGTATCGGCGGCCCCGGTGCGCGAACGTGGTGGCGTCCAGCGTGAAGCCGTCCCATTCGGTGGCGAGCCGCCCGCGCAGCGTCCAGCCGGCCGGATCGGCCGGGTCGGCGAGCGGGGACTCCAAGACATAGGTGCGGATCCGGAAGACGTCGTCGGAGTCGCCGGCCGCGAAGTAGATGTACCACCGGCCGTCGATGCGGTGCAGTTCGGGCGCCCAGATGTGGCCGCCCATCGGGCCGGTCGCGGGCCGGCGCCAGACCACGGACTCGGTCGCGGTGGCCAGCCCCGCGATCGTGGTCGCGCCGCGCACGACCAGCCGGTCGTACTCCGGGACGGATCCGGTGAAGTAGTACTTCCCCGCGGTGCGAGGCGTGATGAACGGATCGGCCCGTTGCGAGATCAGGGGATCCAGCGTGGGTACGCCGTAGATCTCCGCGTCGGTGCGATCGTCCCGGGCGGTCGCGGGTCCGGCGGCGCTGAGGCCACCGAGCATCCCGGCCCCGGCCACGCCCAGCAACAGGTTGCGTCGGCTGGTCATCTGCGGCCCTCTCACTTGATCTTCAGACGCAGGAACGTCACGGAATTCGCGGGAAATGTCCGCGTGAAGTCGGACGAGATGCCGGTTACGGTGCTGACAACCGGCTGAATCGGCTCGGCCGAGCGCGTGTTCTGCTCCCCCGGATCGCCGGTGATCACGGTCATCCGCGCCCGGTCACGAACGCGAAGGCCGCCCAGATCGATCCGGGTGACCGCGGCGTCGTTCTGTGCGTTGACCACCTTGACCAGCAGGTCGTCGCCGTCGCGCGTGACGACCTGCGCGACCGGCGCGGTCACCTGGTCGTCCGTGAAGCTGGCCCACTCCACGCCGTCCAGCAGCAGCTTCACGGACGTGCCGCGGACCTGGATGGTGAGGTCGTAGGTGCGGCCGGTCTCGACCGTGCTCGGCTTGACCAGGATCTGCTCCTTCGCGCCGCCGACGCCCTTCTCCACGCCGCCCTGCGTGTTGTTCCAGCCGCCCAGGTTCCACCAGTAGAACGCACCGGTGTCCTTGAGCCCGAACCCGATCAGGAAGCCCTCCGCGCCGGAGATCTTCGTGGCCTTGACCGAGTAGTCGTACTCGGTCGCGCCGATCTCCCCGCCGCGCACCATGGTGTCCTGCGCCGCGGTGTCCGACTGGACGTAGGCACCGTCCACGACGGACCAGGCGCCGCGCCCGGTGAACGGCGACCAGGCGTCCGCACCGGTGGAGAAGTCGTCCGCGAACAGCACCTCGCCGCCGGGCGTGGTGACCCGCACGTCGTCGTACCGGGCCGCGGTCGCCCAGGTGGACAGCCCGACCCCGCCGGTGATCGGCTGCGGTTCAAGACCGGGACCGGCCAGCGACGAGGGTACGGTCCGGTCCCCCACGTTGTTCATGAACAGCTTCTGCACCTGGTAGCTGGTCGAGCCCCACGACTCGTCGTTGTCGAACCAGATCAGGTCCGGCCGCCACTGCACGTGGTCGATGTTGGCCAGCAGCGGCGCGTAGGAGGCCATCTTCACCACGTCCGCGTTACGTTCCAGGCCGGTCATGTAGGCGGCCTCGGCCAGCGAGTTGAACAGCTTGTTGTCCAGCGACGCGTACTCACCGAGGAACACGTCCGGCCCGTTGCGGTCGTAGCCGTCGTAGCGGTCGTTGTGGGACAGGAACCAGGCCGGGCTGTTGTAGTAGTGCTCGTCGATCATCTCGGTGCCGGCGGCCCTGTTGAGCTCCCACAGCCGGTCGAACGTGGCCCCGGTGTCGTCCGGCCCGCTGTTGCCGACCACGACGATGCCCGGGTGCGCGGCCTCGATCGCGGCCCGGAACTTCGTGAACCGTTCGAAATAGGCGTCCGGCAGGTTCTCCTCGTTGCCGACCGCGACGTGCGTCAGGCCGAACGGTTTCGGATGCCCCATGGAGGCGCGCAGCTTCCCCCACGTCGACGTGACCGGCCCGTTGGCGAACTCGATCAGGTCGAGCGTGTCCTGGACGTGCCGTTGCAGCAGCGCCTCGTCGTCCGTGGCCCGGTTCTGCCCGCAGCCGGTGACCAGCGCGGGCACCACCGGCAGCGGCATCGCACCGATGTCCTCGGAGAACTGGAAGTACTCGTAGTAGCCCAGCCCGTACGACTGGTTGTAGCCCCAGAAGTTCTTGTTCGTCGCCCGCTCCTCGACCGGCCCGACCGTGTCCTTCCACTGGTACGACCGGGCCCGCTCATAGTTGGAGGCCGCGTCGTACCCGTAGTGGCTGCCGGTGTTGACCAGGCACCCGCCGGGGAAGCGCACGAAGCCCGGGTCGAGCGCCGCCACCTTCTCCGCGAGGTCCCTGCGCAGCCCGTTCGGCCGGTTCTTGAACGTTTCACGCGGGAACAGCGAGACCTCGTCCAGCCGGAGAGCGCCCCCGGCCTGCACCGTGAGGCGCCCCACGTCCGTGGTCCGGTTCGCCGTGAATACGCCCCTGTACTTCGCCCAGCCGTCACCGCGCGTGGTGATCGTCAGTGGCGCCGCGAGCGCCTGACCGGCCGCGTCGTGCAGCGTGACGGTCAGCGGCGCGGCACCGGCCGCCCAGATCGAGAAGTCGTAGGCCGCGCCCCTCGTCAGCGCGATACCGCTGTTGAAGCCGGCGTTCGTCAGCGACTGCCCGCCGGCGAGCCGCAGGTAGGTGCGGTTGCGCTCGTTGAGGCGGCCGTCGTCGTTCGCGGTGGTGCCGGTGGTCGTCCAGGCGGTCAGGCCGGTGAACGACGCGTTGTCGACCGGCAGGAACTCGAACGACCGGTTCCGGACCAGCTCGGCGTAGAGCCCGCCGTCCGCCGCGTAGTTGATGTCCTCGAAGAACACGCCGTACATCGAGTCGGGGATCTCCACGCCGGTGGCGGCGGGGTCGAGCGTGATCGTGTACTCCGGCGCGGCCACGGAGGTGCCGGGCACGGACAGCAGCGCGGTGCCGATGAGCAGGGCCGCTCCGGCCCTGGTGAGGATGCGTCGTCGGGACATTGCATGGACTCCCGGGGGTCATGTGAGCGCTAACACAGCGCCCACAGTGTTAACGACACATCTCCATTCGTCAACGTCTGGGCGATCGCCCGAAACGGCGGTCGACACCCTATATAGAGTACGAGACATGCCGCCGTTCCGAGCCACCCTGCAGACCCGGCTCGTCCTTCAGACACTGCTCGCCGACCCCGCCGCCGAGCTGTACGGGTTGCAGATCGTCGACGCCACCGGCCTGCCGCCCGGCACGATCTATCCGATCCTCGCCCGCCTCGAAGGCGCCGACTGGGTCACCAGCCGCTGGGAGGAGGGCGAGCACGCCGAGGGCCGGCCACGCCGCCGCTACTACCGGCTGACCCCGGGCAGCATCGAGTCCGCCCGGGCGCTGATGGCCGAGTCCGAGCGCCGCCGCGCGGCACACCGCCGTCCCGCCGTCCCGTTCCCGCACCCGCCGCTCGGAGGTCTCACCCGATGATCGACGCCCTGATCCGGGCCGGTGCCCGGCTGCTGCCGCCCGGCCACCGCGACCGCTGGCGCGAGGAGACGCTCGGCCTGCTCGCCGACGTGCACGGCGTCCGCCGCTGGTGGTACGCGGCGGACATCCTGGTGAAGCTGCCGGCACTGCGCCGTTCGCTGTCCGCCCGCCCCGGGCGGCGTTCCGTCCCGATCCTGGCCGGGCTGGCCATGCTCGGCACCACCGCGCTGATCGTCGGCGCCCCGCTGCTGGCCACGGTGATCGGCGAGGACAACGCGGAGGCGCTGTTCCTGCTGGCACCGCTCGGCCTCGCACCCGCCGTGGTGATGCGTGCTACCGCCGGCCCGCGCCGCCCGCTGCGGACCGCGCTGACCATCGTGGGCTGCGGCTTCGGCGCGGTGTTCGCGGCGATCCTGATCGCGCTCGCCAGCGCCGCCGGTGCCGCCGGGCTGCTCTTCGGCACGCTGATCGCCGCCGCCGTGCTGTGCGCACTGGCACCGGCGGGCTGGCTGATCGGCACGACCGTCGCCGACCTGCGCACCCGCCGCACACCGGCCACGCTGAGCGCCGCCGGGCTGCTCGCCGGCATCGGCCTCACGCTCGTGCTGTTCTGCTTCGGCGTGGGCCTGAGCCGGGGCGGGCTGCCGCCGTCGATGCAGGGCCTGGCGATCCTGGGCCTCGCCGTGCTGGTCCCGGCCTATCTGGTGTGGAGCGTCTGGACCGGCCTCCGGCTGCTGGTCGCGCCGGGACGCGGCACCTCGTGAGAACCCGTGCGTCTCGGCCCCCCGATCGCGGCCGGCGCCCCGGTGAGCGGCGGCCGTCACCACGGGAGCGGCTGGCCCTCCCAGGTGGTGAAGGTGCCGGCCGGGCCGGACGGGCCGAGCCGCGCGACGCGCACCACCTCGCGGACCGAGTCCTCGACCGAGTCCGTGCCCTCGAAGTTCACCAGCGCCGTCTTGGCGAACCCCGGCGACACGAGATTGACCTTGATGTCGGTCTCCTCCAACTCGATCATCATGGCCATCGTCATCGCGTTGAGCCCGGTCTTCGACGCGGCGTAGACCGGCTCGTAGGTCGCGTGGAACGACATGGCCGGATCCGCGACCAGCGTCAGCGAGGCGACCGCGCTCGACACGTTGACGATCCGCGCGTCCGGCGAGCGGCGGAGCAGCGGTAGCATCGCCTGGTAGACCGCGAGCGGGCCGAACACGTTCACCTCCCAGACCGCGCGCACCTCGTCCAGCGA
Source organism: Catenuloplanes nepalensis (assembly GCF_030811575.1). GTDB lineage: Bacteria > Actinomycetota > Actinomycetes > Mycobacteriales > Micromonosporaceae > Catenuloplanes > Catenuloplanes nepalensis. The sequence continues at coordinate 4,191,160 of NZ_JAUSRA010000001.1, forward strand.
GGCCCGGCTCGGCTTCGCGCTGGCGATCATGCCGGCCAGGTCGCGCTCGCCTGCGCGGGTGGTGGAGATCGCCGCGTTGTTGATCAGCACGTCGAGCCGGCCGGCCTCGGCGCGGATCCGCTCGGCCGCCGCGGCGATCGACGTGGCATCGGTCACGTCGAGCTGGAGCGCGGTGGCATCGCCCCCGATCTCGGCGGCCGCCGCTTCGCCGCGGACCAGGTCACGGGACCCGACGAACACGGTGAGGCCGTCGGCGGCCAGTTCCCGCGCGATCTGCTTCCCCATGCCCTGGTTGGCTCCGGTGACGAGCGCGATGCGATTCGTGGACACGATGAACAGCCCTCCCTGAACGAGCGCGCACATCGCGCTCACCGACCACTCTGCGGAACCCCCGGTGGGCGGAGAAGACCCGGCCGAGCCTGGTACCGGGTGGGTCATGATGGTGGTCATGTCGACGAGGAACCGTGCCGAGTTCGGGAACTATCTGCGTCAGCGGCGAACCCTGCTGCCGCCGGACCGGCCCTCGACGCGGCGGCGGGTCCCCGGGCTGCGCCGGCAGGAGGTGGCCGAGGCCGCCGGCATCTCCGTGGAGTACCTCACCCGGCTTGAACAGGGCCGGGTGCCGCATCCGTCGCGCGAGGTCCTCGCCGCGCTCGGCCGGGCCCTCGAACTGGCCACCGGCGAGCGGGACCACATGTTCCGGCTGGCCGGCGAGGCGCCGCCCGGGCCACCCACACCGGACAGCGTGGTCCGGCCCGGGCTGCTCCGCGCGCTGCGCGGGCTCGACGACGCCCTCCCCGTCACCGTGCACGACGGGCGCCTGGAGATGCTGGCGCGCAACGCCGCCGCCACCGACCTCTACGGGCCGATCGACGGCGAGGGGCGCTACCGGCACAACATCGTCCACCAGGGCTTCACCGCCGGGACCCGGCACGTGCTCGGCGACGCGGGCGCCCACGAGTACACCCGGTGGGCGACGGCCGAGCTGCGCGCGGCACTCGGCCGGTACCCGGACGACGAGCACCTCCGGTCCCTGCTCGCGGAACTCACCGCGACCAGCGCCGACTTCCGGAGCCACTGGGCGCGGGGCGAGGCCGCGTCAGCCCGGTCCGGCGTCAAACAGGTGCGCCACCCGGCCCGGGGCTGGCTGGCCTTCCAGACCGAACTCCTCCACGACCCCGAGCGGGACCACTGGATCGTCTTCTACGCGCCGGCCGCGTGAGCAGCGTTCCGGCGCCGGCCATCGCCTCGCTGCGCGGCAGCGGGCTGTCCTGGACGATCCTGCGCCCGTCCGTCTTCGCCTCGAACGCGCTGTGGTGGGCGCCCGCGATCCGGGCCGGTGAGCCGGTGCCGGACCCGGTGGACGGCGCGAGGCAGGGCGTCGTCGACCCGCGCGACGTCGCCGCGGTCGCGGTCGAGGCGCTGACCGGCACCGGCCACGACGCGGCGGTGCACACGCTCACCGGCCCGGCCGCGATCAGCGTGGGCGAGCAGGCGCTGATCCTCGGCGACGTACTCGGCCGGGACGTGGCCGTGACCACCGCGCCGCTACCGGCGGCCGCCTGGGCGGCCGGGATCGCCTGGTCCCGCGACGGCCACAACGCGGTGGTCACCGACGACGTGCGCCGCGTGCTCGGCCGCGCCCCGGCGAGCTTCCGCACCTGGGCGCAGGACCACCGCGACGCGTTCCGGGCAGGCGGCGGATCACCTGCCACCGCTTTCTGAGCGGGGAAATGCCGCCCGCCGGCCGATCTGGATCATGGCCTACCGTGGGCGGCATGGCACCTACACCGCTGCAGCAGATTCCCGCCGCCATCGACCGCTTCGGCGCGCTCGTGCACGCGGTGCCAGCCGATCGGTGGGACGCGCCGACGCCGTGCACCGAGTGGTCCGTCCGCGACCTCGTCAACCACATGGTGGGCGAGCACCTGTGGGCGCCGCACATCCTGGCCGGCGAGACCATGGAGCAGGTCGGCGACCGCTACGCCGGCGACGTGGTCGGCGACGACCCGGCCGGCGCCTGGGACCGGGCCGCGAAGCTCTCCCGGGCCGCCTGGCTCGGCACGGACCTGGCCGGGTCGGCCCGGTTCTCGTTCGGCGAGGCGCCGCTGACCGTCTACGCGGACCAGATGCTGGTCGACCTGACCGTGCACGGCTGGGACCTGGCCCGCGGCGCCGGCCTGGACGAGTCCCTCGACCCGGACGGCGTCGCGCACAGCCTGGCCTACGCGCGCGCCAACGTCGACCGCTTCTCCGGCATGGGCATCGTCGCTCCCCCGGTCCCCACCACCAGCACCGACCCGGCCGTGCAGCTGCTGTCCCTGATGGGCCGCACGGTCTAGCCACCGGTCAGGTGAACCTCCGGCGGAGGACGGGGAGGACCGACTCCCCGAACGGCACCATGTCGGCGTGGTAGTCCGCGAAGACCAGCATCAGGCCGTCCAGCTCCGCGGCGGTCACGATGTGCTCGATGTGCTCGACGACCGTCTCCGGGCGACCGGTCACATAGGCCGTCTGGAACGCCTCCTCCCCGGTGGCGCCCTCGGCCCAGGCACGGGCCGCGTCCGGTGGGATGCCCCAGGACGCGCGCATGCCGGCCAGGGCCACCTTGTCGAGGCCCTGGCCGTAGCGGGCCGCCTTGGCTGACGCGGCCGCGTCCGTCTCGTCCAGGACGACCGTGAGCAACGAGTAGGTCCTGACCGTGCGCCCGAGGTCTGCGGCCCGGTCGTGGACCGATCGGGAGTAGTCGCGCATCTGGTCGAGGTTGTCGGCGCTGAGGAAGGCGCCGTCGGCGTACCGCGCCTGGAACTCGCGGCCCTTCTCCGACCGGCCGGCGCTGATCAGGGTCGGCCGGACCGCGGGATGCGGGCGTGACTCGCACTCCTGGAGGGTGAAGAAGTCCCCGGCCATCGTCACCGTGTCCTCGGTCCACAGCCGGATGACCGCGACCAGCCACTCCTCCGTCATCCGATAGCGCTCGTCGTGCGACAGGGCCGGATCCCAGAGACCCATCTGGGCGAACTCGGCGGCGTAGGAGCCGTTGACGATGTTCATCCCGGCCCGGCCACCCGAGACGTCCTGCAGGGTGGTGAACATCTTGGCCGCGAGCGCGGGATGGAAGACGTTCGCGTGCACGGTGGCCCAGACCTTGACCGTGCTGGTCGCCTCGGCCAGCGCCGACATCATCGTCATCGACTCCAGCGTGCGTCCCCAGTGGTCGGTGCTGCCGCCGAAGCCCTTCCATTTCGCCATCGACATGATGAAGTCGAGCCCGATCGCCTCGGCGTCGAGCGCCACCCGGCGGTTGTAGGCGTAGGTCGCCTCGGGATGCGGCGCCGACCGGGAGATCATCCAGCCGCCGTTGCCGATCGGGAGGAAGACGCCGAACTCCTTGCCCGCGGGGCTCACGGCGCGGGCCAGGTCAGCACGTCCCCGTCGCCGGCGACGGCGGTTCCGGCACTGCCATTCCTCATCGACGCCCCCGAATCACAGTGGTTGCCGGGAAGTAAATTACCGTCGCCCTCGGCCGTTGTCTCCATTCGCGACGGGGAAACTGTTGCCCGGCGACCACGTCATAGTCCATTCTCGATGGACCGGCAGTCACCCGAGGAGCCGCCAGGTGGTCAGTGATCTCGCGGAGAGCTACGACCCGCTCGGTGCGCATGCCGAGGATCCATACCCGTTCTACGCCGAGGCGCGCAGCCGGGAGCCGGTGTTCTACTCGCCGCGGATCGACGCTTGGGTGGTGACCCGGTTCGCCGACGTCGAGGCGGTGCTCAAGGACTGGGCGGGCTTCTCCTCGGCCGACAGCCTGCGGCCCATCCGGCCGCTGTACCCGGCGACGGTGACCGTGCTGGCCGAGGGTTTCCCGCAGCGGCCGGACCATGTCACGTCCGACGGCGAGGCGCACCGACGGCTGCGATCGCCGTACACGAGGCATCTGACCGCACCGGGCCGGGTCAAGGGCCTGGAGCCGAGCGTGCGGACGTTGGCCGAGACCCTCGTGGACGGCTTCGCCGGTGCCGGGGGCGGCGATGTGATCCCGCGGTTCGCGAAGCCGCTGCCGCTGCGGACGGCGGCCGCGATGTTCGGGTTCGCACCGGAGGACGTGCCGACCGTGCGGGACGGCAGTGAGTCGTCGTTCCGGCTGGGCAGCGTCGATCTGACCGAAGCCGACGAGGTGGCCGCCGCCCGGGCCGTGGTCGCGTTCGAGCGACTCGTCGCACGGTACGCGCACCGGCGCCGCACCGCACCGAACGGCGACCTGATCAGTGACGTCACGGCCGCGCTGGCGGACGGCGACGGGCCGCTGACACCGGATCAGGAGGCGGAGCTGGTCACCACGGTCACCAGCACGTTCGGCGCGGCGCACATCACCACCGCGGACCTGATCGGCAGTGCCCTGAACCTGCTGGCCGCCCATCCGGATCAGTGGCGGTCACTGTGCCGCCGGCCGGAGCTGATCGCCGGGGCGGTCGAGGAGGTGCTGCGGTTCGAGGCGCCGATCCCCACCATGTTCCGCCGGGCCACCCGCGCCGCCGTGATCGGCGGCGTGGAGATACCGCAGGGGGCGGACGTCCTGGTGGTGTTCGCGTCCGCGAACCGGGACGAGGAGCGCTACCCGGACGCCGGGCGCTTCGACGTGACCCGCAAGCCGGCCCGGCACTTCGCGTTCGGCGCCGGGGTGCACACCTGCGTGGGCGCGGCACCGGCCCGGGCCCAGGCGCGCGTGGCGCTGCAGGTGCTCACCGAGCGGCTGCCGGGGCTGAGCCCGGCGTCGGGCAGCGCGGCGCCGATCCGCCGCTCCATCAACGTCCGCGGGCCGCTCAGCCTCGAGTTGAGCTGGTGAACTCATGGACATCAGTGATCGGCCGACCGGATCGATGGTGATGAGCTTGACTGGCTCCGTACGGAAAGCATTGGCAGTGATCACCGCCGGCGCCGCGGTCGCGGCGCTCGCCGCGTGCGTCAGCAACGACGAGACCGCGTCCCCGGCGCCGTCCGCGGCGCCCGGCGGCAGCACTGGCACCGTGCTGCCCGGCGAACCGGACGTCAACGGCGACGGCAGGGTGGTCATCGGGGTGCTCAGCCCCGGCGACATCAACGACAACGGCTACTACGAGAGTTTCGTGGTCAAGGCCGAGGCGTTCGCCCAGGCCCAGGGCTGGACGGTCATCAAACGCGGCAGCGTGCCGGTCTCCGAGGCGCTCACCGCCGCCCGGGCCCTGTGCCGGCAGAGTGCCGACATGGTGGCGATCGGCGCCAGCGAGCTGAAGGACGCGATCCCGGCATCCGAGGAGGCCGTCTGCGCGAAGACCGCCTGGTACGTGCCTTCCTCGGCCAACGTCCCGCAGACCCCGAAGATCATGCTGTCCAGCGACGACCCGAAACAGTCGATGCTGGTCGCCGGATACGCCGCCGGTCTGCTCATGCAGTCGCGGAACACCACCAAGGCGGGCTTCGTCACCGGTCCGGAGGCCGACTTCACGAAGATCGCCTCGACCGCGTTCCTGGCCGGCATTCGCGAGCTCATCCCGGGCGCCACGCTGGTCACCACGTACACCGGTGACTTCGACGACTCCGGCAAGGCCCGGGAGGCGACGCAGGCGCAGCTCAGTCAGGGGGTCGGAACGATCTACCCGTACCTGGGGGGTGCGACCGACGTCGCGACCGCGCTGGCCAACTCCGCCCGGGCGATCACGCTGACGCCCGGGACCGACCGGTGCGCGTCCACCAGCCCCGCCTTCGACGTCTCGGTGCTGTTCGACCCCGGCGACTACTTCGCCGCGGCGCTGGAGCTGTACGCCGCCGGCAAGCTGGAGATGGGCATCACCAAGACGTGGCAGCTGGGCGTCGACCCGTATCCGACCGTCAAGCTCTGCAAAGGCACCCCCGAGCAGAACGCCAGACTGGCGGCCTTCATCGCCGACATCGGCCGCGGCCGGATCGACCCGGCGGCCGAGGTGCAGAAGCTTGGCTCCTGAACCGGCTCTGCGCCTGCGTGGAATCACCAAGCGGTACGGCGCCGTGGTGGCCTGCGACCGCGTCGACCTCACCGTCGAGCGCGGCGAGATCCACGGTCTGCTCGGCGAGAACGGCGCCGGCAAGTCGACGCTGATGCGCATCCTGCTCGGGCTCGAGACGCGCGACTCCGGCACGGTCGAGCGGGACGGCCGCGCCGTCACGGTCGCCGGGCCGCGGGCGGCGGCGGCCCTCGGCATCGGCATGGTGCACCAGCACCTCAGCCTGGTCGACCCGCTGACGGTGTGGGAGAACGTCGTGCTCGGCGACTCCGGGCCGGTCCGGCGGGCAGCGGCGCGGGCCGGAGTGCGTGCCGTGGCGGAACGCTACGGGCTCACGATCGATCCGGACGCCCGGGTCGGCACCCTGTCGGCAGGCGAGCGGCAGCGCGTGGAACTGCTCAAGTGCCTGCGACGCGATCCGGCCGTACTGATCATGGACGAGCCCACGTCCGTGCTGACCCGGGCCGAGTCGGCCGAGTTGTTCACCGTGCTGCGCCGAGTCGTCGCGGCCGAACATCGCGCCGTCGTCCTGATCAGCCACAAGCTCACCGAGATCACCACGGCGACCGACCGGGTGACCGTCATGCGCGCCGGTCGGGTCGTCCTGCGCCGGGCGACGGCCGCCACCACCCCGGCCGAACTGGCCCGGGAGATGGTGGGCCGCGAGGTGACGCTCGGCGCGGCGGTCGGTGTGCTTCCGGCCACCATGGCCCCGGTGGCATCGTCGGCGTCGGCCCCGGCGGCGTCGGCGGACGCGCTGCGGCTGGACGGGCTGACCGTGCGGCCCGGCCTGGACGGCCTGCGCCTCACCGTCCGCCCGGGGGAGATCGTCGGGCTGTACGGCGCCGAGGGCAGCGGCCAGAAAACGCTCGGCGACGTCCTCAGTGGACTCGTCGTCCCGGACGCCGGCACGGTGGAGGTGGCCGGTGTCCCCGTCGACCTCCGCCGGCCGGGCGCGCTGCTCGCCGCCGGCCTCGGCATCGTGCCCGAGGACCGGCACCGCACCGGCGTCGTGCTCGACCTGAGCGTGGCGGAGAACCTCGTCATGACGCGGCTCGGCGACGTCAGCGGCCGCGTGTTCGTCGACCGGCCGGCCCTGCGCCGGCGGGCGCGGGCGCTCGCGGACGAGTACGGCATCACCGCCGCCTCGCTGGACGCGCCGCTGCGCAGTCTCTCCGGCGGTAACCAGCAGCGGGTGGTGCTGGCACGCGAACTCTCCGGCCGGCCTCGGGTGCTGGTCGCCGCCCACCCCGCCCGCGGCCTCGACGTCGGCGCCGTCGAGGACCTGTACGCACGCCTGCGCCGCTGCGCGGACGACGGCATCGCCGTGCTGGTGATCTCCACGGAGCTGGCGGAGATCCTGACGCTCACCACCCGGCTCGCCGTGATCTTCCGCGGCCGGATCGTGGGCGAGCTGCCCACCGCGCAGGCCGGCTCGGCACGTCTCGGCCTGCTCATCGGGGGCGCGGCATGACCCGTACCGGCCCCTGGGTGTCCGCCGCGATCGTCGCCGCCGCAGTGCTCCTGTCCGGCCTGCTCATCGCCGTCACCGGTGGCTCCCCCGCCGCGGCGCTGCGGGCTCTGGTCCAGGGCAGCCTCGGCGACGCGACGGCCGTCAGCCAGACCCTGCTGTACGCCGCGCCGCTCCTGCTGGTCGCGGCCGGCACCTGTTGCAGCGCGCGGTCCGGCGCGTTCAACATCGGTCAGGAGGGTCAGGTGCTGGTCGGCGCGCTCGCCGGCGCCGCCGCCGGGCTGCGCCTGGCGGTGCCCGGACCCGTCCTGCCACTGGTCGTCCTGGCCGCCGCGGCGCTGGCCGCCGGGACGTGGGCCTGGCTCAGCGCGCTCATGCACCGGTTCCGCGGGGTGGACATCGCGGTGAGCACGCTGCTGATGACGTTCCTCGCCCAGCAGGCGGTCGCGTTCGCGGTCACCACGCCGTGGCTGTTGCAGGAGTCGCGGCTGGGCGCGGCCGCCGCGCTGCCGCAGTCGAACAAGCTGCCCCCGGGCGCGCTGCTCGGCTCGCTCGGCGACCACCCCGGGCTGCAGCTGAATCTCGGGCTCGGGGTGGCTCTCGTCGTCACGCTGCTGGTGGCGGTCGCGCTGGGCCGGACCCGATGGGGATTCCGGCTGACGATGGCAGGGCTCAATCCTGCGGCGGCGCGGCATGCCGGCATACCCGTCACGGCCGTCGGCGGCATCGCGCTGGCCGTCTCCGGGGCCCTCGCCGGCATGGCCGGCGCCGTGCTGCTGTCCAGCCCGCTCGGCACCAACCGGCTGCAGCCCGACATCTCGATCAACATTGGCTGGGACGGCCTGCTGGTCGCGCTCATCGCCCGCAACCGGCCGCTGCTCACGATCCCGGTCGCCGGGCTGTTCGCGGTGCTGCGCGCCGGTGGCAGCTTCCTGGCCGCGACCGGTGTGCCGCCGTACCTGGTCGACGTGGTGAAGGCGCTGCTGACGCTGGCGTTCGTCGCGCCCGCCGTGCTGCGCCGCCAGCCGGTGGTCGCATGAGTGGCCTGGCCGCGGATCTGGCGACCATCCTGTCCAGCGGGATCCGGCTGACTGCGCCGCTCGCGTTCGCCGCCTGCGGGGAGTACCTCGCCGAACGCGCCGGCACGCTGAACGTCTCCGTCGAGGCGATGATGCTCGGCGCGGCCTTCGGCTCGATCGCCGTCGCCGGTCTCACCGGCAGCGCCACGGCCGGCCTGCTCGCCGGCGTGCTGCTCGGCGCGCTCGTGGGCCTGGTGCACGGCGCGCTCTCGCATCGGTGGCACGTCAACACGTTCGTCGTCGGTCTCGTGCTCAACGCGCTCGTGCTCGGCCTGACCAGCTACCTGGTCACCGTCGGCGAGCTGGGCCGGCATCAGGTCGCACAGGTCAGCGTGCCGGTGCTGCGCGACCTGCCGGTGCTGGGCGCCCCCCTGTTCGTCGAACGCTGGCCGGTCTACCTGCTCCTCGCGCTGGTGCCGCTGACGTGGTGGCTGGTGGAGCGCAGCCGCTGGGGGCTGGAGCTGCGCGCTGCCGGCGAGAACCCGGAGGCGGCGGACATGACCGGCATCCGCGTCAACCTGCGGCGGCGGCAGGCGCTGCTGTGGTGTGGCGCCCTCGCCGGGCTCGGCGGTGCCTACCTCGCGGTGGGTGAGGTCGGTTCGTTCAACCAGAACATGACCGCGGGCCGTGGCTACCTGGTCATGGCCGCGGTCATCTTCGGCGGGTGGCGCCTCGGGCGTACGCTCGCCGGCTGCGCCGTGTTCGGCCTCGCCGACGCGCTGCGCCTGGCCCTGCCCGCACTCGGGTACACGGTCAACTCGCAGCTGCTCGTCTCGGCGCCGTACCTGCTCGCCCTGCTCGCGATGCTGCTGTTCACCACCCGGGAGCGCCGTCCGGGGGCGCTGGGGCAGCCGTTCCGGCGTACCTCCTGACGGATGCGGGCATCGGCCACGCCGGAGACGGGAAGTCGGGTCCCTGATCCGGTCGCGGCATCCGTCAGACGCCGCGACCGCACCGGTCAGGCCGCCGTGGCCAGGTCGTCCGGGAAGTCCAGGCCCAGCTCGCGCAGCACGTCAATGTTGAGCTGGTACGCGATCGCCGCCTCCGCCGCGAGGCGCCCCAGCTCCTCCGGCGGGTACGGCAGCGTGTCCAGCCGGGTGCGGTAGGCGTCCTTGTACGCGCGCGGGTCCGGGATCGCGTCGAAGACGTAGAACGACGTGCCCGCACCGTAGGACGAGCGCAGCGCCGGGCCGAGCATCAGCCCGCCGGAGAGGTCGCCGAGGTAGCGCACGTAGTGGTGGGCGATGAAGCCGGCAGGCCAGTCCGCGCACGCGGTCCGCAGCCGCTCCGTGTAACGCTCGGTCGCCGGCACCGCCGCGACCGCGGACGCCCAGCCGAGGCCGTGCAGCTCGCGCAGGTCGGCCTCGAGCGCGGGCAGCCGGTCCAGCGCCGGGTCGGCGAACGCGCCCGCGACCGGGTCCGCGCGCCTGCGCTCACCGACGCCCTCCAGCTCGCGGTAGATCAGATAGTGCTGGGCGACCAGCGCCGCGAAGCCGGCGACCGGGACCGCGCCGACCGCGAGCCGGGACAGGAAACCGGTGGACTCCGCGTCGCGGTGCGCGGTGGCGGTGGACTTGCGAAGGTCGAGTGCGAAACCGGTCATGTCAGATCCTCCGATGGGACGGTGACGGGCAGGACCAGCGGCCGGCCCGTGCGGGGATGCGGCATGACCTCGATGTCGTGCCGGTACACCTCGGTCAGCAACGTCTCGGTGAGCACGTCGGCGGGCGGGCCGTCCGCGCGGACCCGGCCGGCGGCCATCAGCACGATCCGGTCCGCGTGCGCGGCGGCCGGGCCGAGGTCGTGCAGCACCACCACGACCGCGTCGCCGCGCGCGGCCCGGCTCCTGGCGGTGCGCAGCACCAGCTCCTGGTGGCGGAGGTCGAGCAATCACGACGGCCAGCACCAGCGCCGCGGTCAGACCGGTCCTGATCCGCACAGATCCTCCAGCCTTGATCAGTGAGTTAGGCGAGGCCAACCTCGGCTGGACCCCCACCGCGACCGTCGTCGGCAGCGGCCTGCGGGCCGCGAACGGCGTCACGGCCGCGGTCACCCCCGGAGCGCCCGCCGCGCCGGGCAGCGGTCTCGGCAGCAGCCGGGCCCTGTGCAGCGCCGACGCGGGGAGCAGCCTCGGCAGCTCCACCTGCGGTGCCGCGCTGAGCCTCGGCGTGCCCGAGTCGAGCGCGGCCGGCTCCTACGCCGCGGTGCTCACGCTCACCCTGGCCTGAGTGCCCTGACGGTGCCGGCCCGGGTCAAGCGGGCCGGCACCCTAACGGATCGACGCCGGCCCCTCCCCTGGGCCGGCGTCGCCGTCCTGCTATCCCACCACATTGGAGCTTGCGCGCCGTGACCACCTTCCGACACTCCCGCCGCCTGGCCACGGCGCTGGCCCTCCTCGCGGTCGCGATCTCGATCCCCGCACCCGCTACCGCGGCCTTCGCGCCGGCCGAGGCTTCCACGGCCTTCGGGCCATCCGCAGCCGCCGCACTCCCGGCCGCAACCGGCGCCGCACTCCCCGCCGCAACCAGCGCCGCCCTCCGGGCCGCAACCGGCGCCGCACCTGCCATCGGCGCTGTTACCCCGGCCGCGTTCCCGGCCGGGGCCGCCGCCGCGAGCATGGCCGCGGCGGACACGAAGTGGGCCGTGCAACCGTCGACGGACAGGGGACCGGACGGCCGGGACTACTTCATCTACGCGAACGCGCCGGGCAGTGAGCGCACCGACCACGTCGGCATCAGGAACCTGACCGGCACACCCCTGACCTTCGCCGTGTACGGGACGGACGCGCACACCACGGCGGACGGCGCGTTCGCGCTGCTGCCCGCGGCCCAGTCGCCGGCCGACGTCGGATCGTGGGTGACGCTCGCGTCCCGCACGTACACGGTCCCGGCCAACACCCGCCTCGACGTGCCGTTCCGGCTGACCGTGCCGGCGAACGCCACGCCCGGCGATCACGCGGGCGGCCTGGTCGCCTCGATCGCGGAGTCCGCCACCGACGCGAACGGGCAGACCGTGCTGGTCGACCGGCGCATCGCGGTACGGATCTACCTGACCGTGGACGGGCCGGCCCGGCCGGAGATGACGATCGACGGGCTGCGCGTGTCGCACACCCAGGGCCTGAGCCCGGCGTCCGGCGGGACCACCACGGTCACCTACCGGCTGCGCAACACCGGCAACCTGCGGCTGACCGGCGCGTCGACCGTGCGGGTGACCGGGCCGGCCGGCTGGCGGCTCGCATCCACGGACGCGCTCGCGGTGCCGCAGCTGCTGCCGGGCAGCGAGATCAGCATCACCGAGCAGATCACCGGCGTGCAGCCGGCCGGGCGGCTCACCGCGACCGTCTCCGTAGTGCCGTCCACACCGGACACACTGCTCGGCCCGGTCACGCTCGGCACGTCGCTGTGGGCGCCGCCGTGGGTGCTGATCGGACTGCTCGGGCTGCTGCCGGCCTGGGTCTCGTACCGCCTGATCCGGGTCCTCCGCGCCCGCCGCAGGGCCGTGAGGCCCCCGCGGACGTCACCGAGACCGTCGAGACCGCGGCGTCGTGATCGCGGCGTCCCGCAGATCGCCGGAACGACCTGCGGGACGCCCCGGATCAACTCCAGACCATGTCGATCTGGCGCTCGAAGACCTGGTAGCCGGCGCGGTCGAACGCGGCCGCCATCGGCGTGTTCCCCACGTCGGTGGCGGCGCGCACGTGCCGCACACCCTGCTCGGCCAGCAGCCGCGTGCCCTCGGCGAGCAGGTCGTCGATCAGCCCGCGGCCGCGCACCTCCGGGACCACGCCGATGTACGCGATGATCGGGTTGTAGCCGTTGTGTGCGGGCAGCACGAACCCGGCCGGCGTCCCGTCGGGCAGCTCGCCGACCCGCCACCACTCGCGCGGGCTCGGGTAGCGCAGCAGCTCCTCCTGGTACTGCACGCGCGCGGCCTCCTCGGCTGAGCGGTGGGTCAGCTCGTGCCGGCCGTGCGCGTCCAGCGTGCCGTCCATGACGCGGGTCATCAGGCCGATCAGCTCGTCCGCGCCGCGCGGCTCGCGGAACGTGAGGCGGCCCCCGGGCAGCGGCAGCGGTGCGGTGGCCGGCCAGTGCAGGCGCAGCCGCTCCACGAACAGCCGCCCGCCGAGCCGCTCGACCGCGCGCATGCGCAGCTCGGCCGGGCCGGGGTCGGCGCGCCAGTCCGGCGGGAGGAACCGGGTGTACTCCGGCCGGCTGTGCACGGTGGACAGTGCGCGCTCCAGCACACGTACCCCGTCGTCGAGGTCTTGATCCTCCGCGACGTCGAAGATGTCGATGACCATCGGTTCCAGATCACCGGGCCGGGACCAGAACGCGACGCGGGCGGTCAGCCGGTCGTCGCGCAGTGCCACCCACAGCCAGCGGGCGTGCCGCCGCCCCTCCGCGAAGTCCTTCGCGATCTCCTCGTTCAGCTGGTACGGCAGGCGATTGAACAGGTCGAGTTCGTCAAGCCCGGTGATCGGGCGAATCGTGAGCGTCACGGCTCTCCTCGTGAGAGTGCGTGCCCGTGCGCCTGGAGGGCACGAGCGAAACGGTCCTGCGGGACATCGCGCCTCCTTCCTGTCGTGGTCCGGCCCTCTTCCTAACCACTCCCGCCCGCCCCCGCAACCGGTTTTCCCGCCCCTGCACTCACGTCCATGGACGCGGCCGAGTTCACCGGCGCGGTGCCGCAGTTCCTGGCTGACTGATCAGCCGATGCTGGTTGAGCGGTCAGTCGGTCAGGACTGAGCGCTCAACCAGGGCTGATCGAGTGGTCAAGCTGGCTCCGGGACCGCACCGGGGTCGCCGCCCGGGTCGTCCGGAGTGGGCTCGATCGGCGGTGGCGGCAGCGTGTCCGGGGTGTCGGGCAGCAGCTCGCCGGGGTCGTCCGGGACGGGCTCGTTCGGATCGATCATGGGGTAGGGATCGGGATGTGCCATGACCCTTCATGCCCAGGCCGCCGGAACGCAAACCAGGCCGTACCGATCAGCCGGTCAGGTAGCCGCGCCTGATCAGCGCCGCGCGCAGCGTCTTCATGGCGTAGAACGTGCGCGACTTGACGGTGCCCTCCGGGATGCCGAGCGTGCCGGCGAGCTCCGCGACGGTGCGGCCCTCGAAGTACGTACCCACGATGACTTTTCTGGAATTGTCGGAGAGGGAGGCGAGCGCGGCCCGCACCTCCATCCGGTCGAGGGCGCGCGGCGCCTCGTCCTCGACGCGCGCGGAACGGGTCTCCAGTTGCTCGTCGCCGACCGTGACCACCCGCGCGCGGACCGCCCGCAGGTGGTCGATCGCGATCCGGCGGGCCACGGTGACGAGCCAGGCCCGGTTCCAGTTACCGGCCTCGTTGCGGGCGCCGGGATGCTGCCAGGCCCGGATCGCGGTCTCCTGCAGCAGGTCAGCGGCCAGATGGGGGTCGCCGGTCACGCGGGTGAGCGTGATCATCAGCGCCGCGCCGTGCTCCCGATAGAGGTTATCGAGGCCGTCTGAGATAGCCACGCGCATCACTCGAAAATACGAAGATCGCGCGCGAGCGTCGTCACCCGAGAGCGGCAAATGCTCTTACCCCCCTGGGGGTAGGCGACGGTCCTACGTGCGGGAGACGCGCGCGGCGATCCGATCGCGATAGCGTCGGTGACGTGCGGAGACTGAGCCTTTTTCCACCTGGCGCGCCCGGGCCGTCGACTGGCGCCGTGCCGTTCAGCCACACAGGCCAGGTTGAAGATCGCTCATGGTTCGACCCGGTGCTGACCGACGTGCTGCTCGCGACCGCGCTGACCGGATTGACCACCGTCACGCTCGTCACCACGGGTGACGGCCAGCCGCACTGGCTGGCATCGACGCTCGGGTTCCTCTCCGTGGCGCCGGTGGCGCTCCGGCAGTGGGCGCCGGTCGGCACGCTCGCGGTGATGATCGGCGCGCTCGTGCTCTACGGCCTGCTCGGCTTCGGCGTGTGGCCGAACACCGGGCTGGGCATCGTGGTCGGGCTGTTCTCGGTCGCGACGCTGCGCTCCCGGCGCACGGCCGCGGTGATGTACGCGATGACGCTGCTGGCCGCGCTGGTCGCGTACCAGACGTTCCCGGTGCCGCTGACCGTGCCCGAGATCCTGCAGTACGTGCTGGTCATGGCGATCACCTGGGCGGTCGGCGACGGCACCCGGCGGTGGGCGCTGCGGGTGGAGCGGGCGGCCGCGAAGACCGCGGAGGCCGTGGTCGAGGAGCGGGTGCGGATCGCCCGGGAGATGCACGACATCGTCTCGCACCACATGTCCGTGATCTCGCTGCAGGCCGGCGTCGCGGAGTACGTGCTCGACTCCGACCCGGCCACCGCGCGGACGGCGATCTCCACCGTGGGCGAGGCCGGCCGCGAGGCGCTGTCCGAGATGCGCCGTCTGCTGGACGTGCTGCGGATCGACCACGACAAGGAGTCGCTGCGCCCTCAGCCCGGCCTGGCCGACCTGGACGACCTGGTGGGGCGCATCCGCTCGGCCGGGCTCACGGTCGACGTCTCGGTCACCGGCCGGGTGCGCCCGCTCGCGGCCGGGCCGGACCTCTGCGCGTACCGCGTGGTGCAGGAATCATTGACGAACGTGCTCCAGCACGCCGGCCCCGCGACCGCACGGGTCGACGTCGACTACGGCGAACTGACACTGGCCGTGACGATCACCGACGACGGTACGAAGACGTACGACCCGCCGCCGTCGCCGGACTCGCACGGCATCCGCGGCATGCGGGAACGTGCCGCGCTCTACGGCGGCGTGCTCACCGCCGGCCGCCACGCCGGCGGCTTCCGTGTCCTGTTACGCCTTCCGATCGAGGAGTCCCCCGCATGACCGTGCGGCTGCTTGTCGCCGACGACCAGGCGCTGATCCGCGCCGGCCTGATCGCGCTGTTCACCGCGGCGCCCGGGATCGAGGTGGCCGGTGAGGCGTGCGACGGCGCGGAGGCGATCGCGGTCGCGGAGCGGACCCGGCCGGACGTGGTGATGATGGACATCCGCATGCCGCACGTCGACGGCATCGCGGCCACCCGGGCGATCCTGGCCGGCGAGCACAAACCGCACGTGGTCGCGCTGACCACGTTCGACCTGGACGAGTACGTCTACGCCGCGCTCAGCGCGGGCGCGTCCGGCTTCCTGCTGAAGGACACGCCACCGCAGCGGATCATCGCGGCCGTGCACACGATCGTCGCCGGTGATCTCCTGATGGCGCCGCGGATCACACAGCGGCTGATCGAGGCGTACGCGGACCGGCACCGCTCCCCCGTCGCCGCGGTGCCCGCGCTGGACAGCCTGACCGCCCGCGAGACCGAGGTGCTGCGCCTGGTCGCGAACGGCCTCTCCAACGCGCAGATCGCGGAACGCCTGGTGCTCAGCGAGGCCACCGTCAAGACTCACGTCAAGCGCCTGATGGGCAAGCTCCGCCTGGCCAGCCGCGCCCAGGCCGTGGTCGTCGCCTACGAGTCCGGCCTGGTCGCCCCACGCGGCCGCTGACCCCCCCTACGCTGCGGGGAATGACGATCGTCTACCGGACGGCCGGGGACGCGGGTGTGCCACCGGCCGTGCTGCTGCACGGCGGCGGCAGCGGATCCCGGCCGGTCACCGCGTCGACAGCACCGCCCCGGCCGCGGTCGAGGCCGCGGTCCTGCCGTTCCTGACCGGCGCGGCCCGACCGGAGGGTCAGGCGGTGGGACCGGCCGGGACGTCGCCGCGGAGCGTGATGCGGTGCATGACGCGGCGGGCGTCGCCGTAGTCGCGGTTGGCGTAGTGGGACGTGCTGCGGTTGTCCCACATCGCCACGTCGCCGGGCTGCCAGCGGTGCCGGACGATGTGCTCCGGCCTGGTCAGGTGCGCGTAGAGCAGGTCCAGGATGCCCCGGCTCTCCGCGTCGGACACGCCGACGATGTGCGAGGTGAAGCCCGGGTTGACGAAGAGGCCCTTCCGTCCGGTCTCCGGGTGCACGCGGACGACCGGGTGCTCGATCGGGTCGAGCCGGGTGACCACCTCGCCGTCCCACTCGTTGCCGCGGCCGTTGCGGCGCTGCGCCAGGTAGTAGCCGAACTCCCGGTTCCCGTCGTGCACCGCGGTCAGCCCGTCGACCAGCGTCCGCACGCCCGGGTGCAGCGACTCGTAGGCGAGCTGCGAGTCGGCCCAGTTCGTGTCGCCGCCGCTGGGCGGCAGCGTGACCGCGCGCAGGATCGAGCCCATCGGGGGCCGGCGGACGAACGTGACGTCGGTGTGCCAGACGTCCGCGAAACCGTTGTCCGCACTGTCGATCGCGTAGATCTCCTGGTGCTGCTCGCTGAGCGGGCCGATCACCGGGTGCGACGCGGTCAGCTCGCCGAGCCGGTTGCCGAGCCGCACCTGCCCGTCCACGTCCAGCGCCTGATCGCGGAAGAACAGCACCTTGCGGTCGACGAGCGCGGCCCGGATCGCGGCGATCTCGTCGTCGGTCGCGGTGGCCAGGTCGAGCCCGAGCACGTCCGCGCCGAAACGCGGGCCGAGCGGGTCGAGGCGCAGTTCCACTGTGGTCGCGGTCATGACCAAACCCCTTCGCTGGTACGGCGTGAGGACCCTCTCCCCACGGCAAGCTCGTGTCCCACGACCCGTGATCAGGGCGTCCCCCATGTCGTCGGAACACCATCGCCGGACGCCTCGATCCCGGCGCGGTCACGCGGCGGCACGGACCGGCGCCCTCTCAGGCCGCGGCGCGGACCGCGTGGCCGATCTCGGCGCGCAGCGCGGCGTAGCCGGGCAGGGCGCGCAGTTCCTCGGGACCGATGCCGCCGCGGGGCAGCGGGATCGGCAGGTCGAGTGCGATGCGGCCGGGACGTCTGGTGAGGACCACGACGCGGCTGCCGAGGAAGACCGCCTCGTCGACGCTGTGGGTGACGAAGACGCTGGTGCGGCCGGTCGCCGCGCTGACCCGGCGCAGGTCCTCCTGGAGGCGCTCGCGGGTGAGCGCGTCCAGCGCGGCGAACGGCTCGTCGAGCAGCAGCAGCGGGTTGTCCACGGCGAGTGCGCGGGCGATCGCGACGCGCTGCTGCTGGCCGCCGGAGATCTGCCAGACGCGGCGGCGTTCCACGTCGTGCAGGCCGACGTCGGCCAGCAGTTGCGGCACGCGCGCGACGCGCTCCTTCTTCGGCACGCCGGCGTAGCGCAACGCCAGGTCGACGTTGCCGCCGACGGTCCGCCACGGGAACAGGCGCGGCTGCTGGAAGACGAGCCCGGCGCCGCGGCCGGGCCGGGGTGGCTCGCCGCCGGCCCGGACGGTGCCGCCGGTCGGCTCCTCGAAGCCCGCGATCAGGCGCAGCAGCGTGCTCTTCCCGCACCCGGACGCCCCGACCAGCACCAGGAACTCGCCCGGCGGCACGCTCAGGCTGACCGGCCCGACCGCGGTGACCGCGGCGGCCCCGTGCCCGTAGACGTGCGTGACGTCGTCGATCTCGACCGCCGCGACCGAGGTGCCGGAAAGCCCGGCCGCCACCGGCGGCGCGTCAGGAGAGGACATCGGGCAGACCCTTCACGTAGACGGCCTTCTGCACGGTGGCCAGGTCCGGAACCGAGTCGATCTTCTTCTGGTCGTAGAGGAACTGGGCGGCGGCGACCAGGTTGTCCGCGAGCCTGCCCGGGGCGGCCTCGGTGCCGAGCCACTCGGGGCCGGCCAGGTCGGCGGGCTTGAGGAAGACGCCCTGGCTGAGCTGGTTCTGCGCGTCCTCGGCTGTGATGTTCAGTTCGGCACCGACCGCGGTCGCGGCCGTGGCCGGATCGGTGGCGATCAGGTCGAGGGCCTGCGCCTCGGCCTTGCGCCAGACGTCGACCGCGTCCGGGTGCGCCTCGATGAACGACGTGGCGACCACGCCCAGGTCGAGCGTGGGCTTGCCGGCGGTGGCCAGCTGGCGGCTGGAGATCAGGACCGTGCCGTCCTTCTTCAGCGCGTCCAGCGTGGGCAGCCAGGTGTAGGCCGCGTCCAGGTCGCCGCGCGTCCACGCGGCCAGGATGTCCTGCGGCTCCAGGTCCACGATCGTGAGGTCCGACTCCTTGAGCCCGGCCTGGGCCAGCGCGGCGAGCAGGCTGTAGTGCGACGTCGACGCGAACGACGTGGCCACCTTCTTGCCTCGCAGGCCCGCGATGTCCTTGACGCCGGACTGGTTGCGCGCCACCAGTGCCTCGTTGTCACCGGCGACGTCCAGGACGAAGGCCACCTGGTACGGGATGTTGAGCGGCGCGGAGAGGCCGCGCGCGACCGGGCTGGAGCCGATCGCCGCGATGTCCACGCTGCCGGCCACGAACGCGGTGTTGATGCTGGCGCCGGAGTCGAACTTGGTCCAGGTGATCTCGTAGTCGGGCAGCGCCTTCTCCAGCAGCCCCTGATTCTTCACGATCAGGTCGCCGGACGGGAACGCCTGGTAGGCGATGCGGATGGTCCTGTCCGCGGGATCTCCGCCGTCACCGCCACGACCCTGGCCGGCGGCACCGTCACCGCACGCGCTGGTCGCCATCAGGGCCGCCACCGCTATCGCCGCGAAACGCGTAAAGCTGCTCACACTCGTACCCTCGCTGGTCGTTGAATTTGATCTAGATGCGCCCGCGCCAGGGGACCAGGCGGTCCTCGGCCTGGCGCAGCAATGCGTCGATGAGCAGGCCGGAGAGCCCGATCGCGAAGAGGCCCAGCACCACCACGTCGGTCTGGGAGTAGCGCTGTGCGTCGCGGACCATGCCGCCGATGCCCGGCACGCCGTTGATCGTCTCGGCTGCGACCACGGACGAGTACGCGATGCCGACCGCGAGCCGGATGCCGGTGAAGATCTCCGGGAGCGCGTGCGGCAGCACCACGTCGCGGACCACGTCGGCGCGGCCCGCACCGAGCGCCCGCGCGGCCTCCACCAGCCCGGTCGGCGCCGCGTGCACCGCGGCCGCGGTGGCGACCGCGACCGGGGGCAGCGCCGCGATCGACAGCAGCCACAGCTTCGGCGTCTCGTCGATGCCGAACCAGATGATGAACAGGCTGAAGTACGCCAGCGGCGGCAGCGCGCGGACGAACGTGACCACCGGCTCGGTCACCACCCGCACCCATGGCACCGTGCCCATCACCACGCCGACCACGAGACCGGCGGCGATGCCGATCAGCGAGCCGATCAGGATGCGGCGCAGGCTCACGCCGAGGTGCTCGATCAGCAGGTGCCCGCTGTAGCCCTCGGTCGAGGTCACGATCAGCTGGTGCCAGACCGCGGCGGGCGACGGGATGAACGTCGGGTTCTGCATGAAGCGGGCGGTCAGCTCCCACAGCGCGAGCAGCACGACGAGGGCGAGCACCCGCAGCGCGACGTGCCGGCGGCGGGCCGGTTTCGTGGTCACGGGCGCGCCGGCAGCCGGCGGCGCCGTGGTCTCCAGAACGGCGGTCACCCTCATATTCCTATAGGACTACTCGGGAATGGGCAATGCCCGTTCACGCTTCGGGAGACAATCGGGTGTGCGAGGGTCACCCACGGGGTATGTGAGCGGCGCCTGCGACCAGGAGGAACACGTGCCAACCGAACTCAACGTCCCCGCGGCCTGCGCGGTCGTGGTCAACCCTTCGAAGGTGCCGGACCTCGACGCCTTCCGGCAGACCGTGACGGAGACGCTGGCCAAGGCCGGCTGGCCGGCACCGGTCTGGTACGAGACCACGCCCGAGGACCCCGGCCGCGGCCAGGCCACCGCGGCGCTCGACGAGGGCGCCGAGGTGGTGTTCGCGGCCGGCGGCGACGGCACCGTGATGGCCTGCATCACCGCGCTGTCCGGCACCGACGCCGCGCTCGCGATCCTGCCGGCCGGCACCGGCAACCTGCTCGCCGCGAACCTCGGCCTGTCCACCGACCTCGCGGCCGGCCTCGGCGTCGCCATCGAGGGCGGGCTGCGCCGGCTCGACGTGGGCCGCTGCGAGGACGCGAACTTCGCGGTGATGGCCGGGCTCGGCTTCGACGCGAAGATGCTCGACTCCACGTCGGAGACCACGAAGAAGCGGATCGGCTGGCCGGCGTACCTGATCGGCGCGGCCAAGCACCTGCGCGACCGGCCGATGCGCGTCACGATCACCATCGACGGCGGGCCGCCGTTGCGCCGGCGCGCGAAGACCGTGCTGGTCGCGAACGTGGGCCGGTTGCAGGGCGGCGTGCGGCTGCTCGAGGCGGCCGACCCGGCGGACGGCAAGCTGGACGTGGCCGTGCTGTCGCCGCGCACGCTGGGGCAGTGGGCCGCGATGGCCTGGGCGGTCGCGCGGCGCCACGATCGCGTACCCGCGCTCGAGGTCTTCCGGGGTGCTCGCGTCTCGATCGAGTCGCGCAAGGCCGAGCCGCGTCAACTGGACGGCGACCTGATCGATCCCGGCACCCGGCTCGACGTCGAGGTGCAGCCGAAGGCGCTGTGGCTGTGCGTGCCGCAGCCGGCCGACCACCCGGACCTCACCAGCGACGCGGACGCGGTGGCCGAACGCGCCAAGCGCCTGATGAAGACCGGTCAGTAGGCGCCGACGCCCCACCCACTCAGGTACGGCAGCACCGGCGCGAAGTACGTGACGCCGCCGGAGGTGCAGTTGCCGGAGCCGCCGCTGAACGTGCCGAGCCCGGTGGTGGTGGAGAAGAACGGCCCGCCGCTGTCGCCGGGCTCCGCGCACACGGTCGTGCGGGTCAGGCCGTACACCGTACCCTCGGCGTAGTTGACCGTGGCGTTGAGCGCGGTGACCGTGCCGCTGCGCAGCCCGGTGGTGCTGTCGGCCCGCTGCACCCCCTGGCCCACGAACGCGGTGGCGAACGTGGTGATCGGCTGCAGCGTGCCGTTGTAGCGATTGACCGCGCTCGGGTGCGGCGGCTGCACGGTCCCGGACGGCGGCGTATAGCGCACCAGCGCGAGATCCCGCGGATCGAGCCGCCGCTCCACCGTCCCGATCACCGTGCCGCCGCTGCTCACGGTCGTGCCGACCGGGCCGACACAGTGGCCGGACGTGATGAAGTAGTACCGGTACGGCGTGCTGGTGCTGCGCACGTTGAACCCGATCGTGCACCGGGAGCTGCCGCCCGGGAAGATCGGGTCCCCACCCGCGAGGAACTGCCGCCGCACGCCCGGCTCCCGCACCACGGTGCCCGCGGACGCGGCCAGCCGCCGCAGATCGCGCTCCCCCACGGACGCGTCCGCGGCGACGTGGCGCTCCCCGGTCGCCGGGTCCGTCCACCACGCCGTGCCCGGCAGCGTCTCCAGGGCACGCGCCTGCGCGGCGGCCGGGACCGCCAGCAGCGACACCACCATGACCAGGACCACGGCAACCCGTCTCATTGACGCAGCGTCGCACTCCGATCACGGTCCGCCCAATCCCGTCACGCCCATCCCGTCGGCGGGATGGCTCGAAGGGTGTGGTTCGTGCGGAAAGTGGGCGGCCGCGGATCCGCGGCCGCGGGAGCAGCGGAAGGTGACCACGCCGGAAGGGGGACATCGACTTTCGAAAGGGTGTTCAATGCTCGCGGTAACGCATTCCGGTCGGCGAGTTTTCCCAGTTCAGGGCGGGAATGACGATCATGGCCGGAATACCGCCGGAACGACCCTCGCATTGGATGTCCGAGGCTTGGTAACATGCCGCGGTTCAAGCCCGTCTCACCGGCGTCTCGTCGGCACGAAGCCGCGCGTATGAGCCCGCACGTACGGAGAAAATCGTGGCTGACAATCGGATGAAGGATCGTGTCAAGGTGATGTTCAACGGCAACGCAATGCCGGACAGCACGACCTCGGAGCACCCCGAGATCATGCCCGCCCTGGCAGCACAGCTTGGCGGCCCGGCCGGCGGTCCCCCCATGCCCGGCCAGGCGCTCCAGGTCCTGACCATGGCCCAGCGCACGGCCGAGGCCCACATCACGGGCGCCCAGGCCCAGGCGGAGAAGATCCGCGCCGAGGCGGCCGCCGCGGCGCAGCAGATCGCGGAGGCGGCGGAGCGGCACGCGGACAACGTGCGCCGCGAGGCCGAGAAGGCGGTCGCGGAGGCTCGTGCCGCGGCCGAGCGGATGACCCGCGACTCGCAGAACCGCGTCGACGAGGCGCACCGGATGGCCGAGAAGATCGTCGCGGACGCCCGCGCCTCCGCGCAGACGATCGAGCACAACGCGGAGCAGAACGCCGAGCACACGCGTCAGCAGGCACAGCGCCGGTTCGACGACGTGGTCGGCAGCCTCGGTGCGAAGCGCGAGTCGCTGCAGGACCAGATCGAGGCGCTGGAGCAGTTCGACCGGGAGTACCGGACGCGGCTGACCTCGTTCATGCAGGGCCAGCTGCGCGCGCTCTGGGTGGACCAGCCGCAGGTGACCGGCGGCATCGCGGAAGAGGCCGACTACGACGACGAGGAGGAGGGCGAGGTCGCACCGGCCGCGATCCCCTCCCAGGCGCAGCGCGCGGTCCAGGCCGCCCAGGCGCAGGCCGCGGCTCAGGCACAGCAGGCCGCCCAGGCTCAGCAGGCCCACCAGGCTCAGCAGGCCCACCAGGCTCAGCAGGCTCAGCGGCACGCGGCGCAGGACGATGAGAGCGACGAGGTCGTCGACGACGAAAAGTGACTCTCCGTGAAGGGCCCGGGACGCCGTGAGGGCGTTCCGGGCTCTTTTGTTTTATATGCAACACGGTTCGAACTCCCGATGCCTATCACTCGTCAACAGGTCGTCAACCCCGCGCGGGCCTAATTGCAGAAAGCCCGGCACATCAGTACGAGGAGGAATCGACCCGTGCAGCGCATATCGCTCACTCCACGACCCGCCCCCGCACGGCACGTACCCCCGCCCTCCTCAGCCGGTCTCGGCTGGGCGCTGCGGACCGTGCTGCGGGACTACCTGGCCCGGGCCGACGCGGTCCTGGCCACCGCGCCCGGCGGGCAGCACGGCTACGAGATCCTGGCCGCGGTCTCGGCCGGTGACTACGGCACCCAGATCTCCCTGGCGAACCGCCTCGGCATCCACCGCACCGTGGTCACCGACCGCATCGACGACCTGGAGCGGGCCGGCATGCTCCAGCGGCACCTGTCCGCCGCCGACCGCCGCGTTCGCCGCCTGGTGATCACGGACGCCGGCCGGGCCGTGCTGACCGAGCTCTCCGCCGGTCTGGAGGCCGCCGAGGAGGAGACGCTCGCGTCGCTCGACGAGGACAAGCGCGAGCAGTTCCTGAACGCGCTGCACCTGCTGGCCCGCCGGCCGGTCGCCGCCGCCTGACGGAGCCTGCGAAGACGCACGGGGGAACGAGCCTGCGAAGACGCACGGGGGGAATGACGTCGGGTGGCAGCCTGACGGGCACGACATCGAGCCGTTTTCAGCCCGCACCGCACCGGTCGGACGGTCCGAATGCGCCAGGTTGAATGAGGCTCGTTGAAATGGGGGGACGATCTAGGGCGGACCGCCCTAGATCTCGTCCATGTTTGAATGATCGGCATGATTCACACACTCGCGGTCGAGGGCTATCGATCGATCCGCGACCTGACCGTGGAGCTGGCGCCACTCACCGTGGTGACCGGTGCGAACGGCAGCGGGAAATCCAGTCTCTACCGCGCGCTGCGCCTGCTGGCCGAGTCCGCGCGCAACGGCGCGGTCGCCGCGATCGCGCGCGAGGGCGGCCTGGGGTCCGCGCGCTGGGCCGGCCCGCCCGGCAAGACCGGCCCGGTCTCGATCCGCCTCGGTTTCGCGGGCGACGGCGACGGTTACGCCGTCGACCTCGGCCTGCCCGTGCCGAGCAGCTCCCTGTTCGGCAACGACCCGGAGATCAAGCGCGAGGTGCTCTTCTCCGGCCCGATGCTGCGCCCGGCCGGGGTGCTGGCCGACCGCGCCGGCCCGCTGATCTCGATCCGGAACGGCCGGCGCCTGGAACCAGCGCTGGAGGCGGTCGCGCCGTACGACAGCATGCTCGGCCAGTACGCCGACGGCCCGCTGATCAGGATGCGCGAGCGGATCCGGCGCTGGCGCTTCTACGACCACCTGCGCACGGACGCGGACGCCCCCGCGCGCCGCGTCACGATCGGCACGCGCACGCCGATCCTCGGCCACGACGGCAGTGATCTGGCCTCCGCGCTGCAGACGATCCAGGAGATCGGCGTGAACGGCGAGCTGGCCGGCGCGATCGACGCCGCGTTCCCGGGCAGCCGGATCGGGATCACCGACGACGAGGACGGCCGCCTGTGGCTCAAGCTCACCCAGCCCGGCCTGCGCCGCCCGCTCGGCACCACGGAGTTCTCCGACGGCACGCTGCGCTACCTGCTGATGGCCGCGGCGCTGCTCACGCCGCGCCCGCCGGAGCTGCTGGTGCTCAACGAGCCGGAGACCAGCCTGCACCCGGACCTGCTCGCGCCGCTCGCCGGCCTGATCACCACGGCGGCCACGCGCTGCCAGATCCTGGTGGTCACGCACGCGTCCGCGCTGGCCGACGCGCTCGGCGACGACGCACACCGGATCGAGCTGATCAAGGAGGAGGGCGAGACGCGGGTGGCCGGTCTGGGCCGATTCGAGGCACCTGCCTGGCAGTGGCCGAAACGCTAAGAGGATCCCTTTCCAGGGCGCGTCCGGTTCCCCAGAAATAAGATCCCATCGAGGGGTACGTAGCTGAGGCTGTCAGGACGGGAGGCGCGATGAGCACGCTTCTCGACATCGGCCGCATCTACGTCGAACCGGCCGCGGCCGAGCTGCCGCGCGGCAAGGAGGTGCTGGCCCGCTTCCCGGACGCCACGCTGGTCGAGGTCGAGAGCCACCACCGCATCCCCGAGCTGTACGGCGACGAGACGAACGTCAACCGGTGGGTGCGGATCAAGCGTGAGGCACTGGTGCTGGGCGTCAAGAAGTCGCTGACCGCACGCCCGAACGGCCGGTCCGCCGACTTCATCGCGCCGTCCACCGCGAACGGCTGCGCGATGGCCTGCGCCTACTGCTACGTGCCCCGGCACAAGGGATACAGCAACCCGATCACGGTCTTCACCAACATCGAGAAGATCAGCGGGTACGTGGGGCGCCACGCCGGCCGGCAGGGCGTGAAGCCGGCACCGAACGAGTGTGATCCACAGTACTGGGTCTACGACATCGGCGAGAACTCCGACTGCGGCGTGGACGCGCTGATCAGCGACAACGTCCGTGACCTGGTCACGCTGTTCCGGTCGTTGCCGAACGCGAAGGCCTCGTTCGCCACCAAGTACGTCAACCGTGACCTGCTGGACTGGGATCCGCAGGGCCGCACCCGCGTCCGGTTCTCGCTGATGCCCCAGCGTGACGCGAAGATCCTGGACATCCGGACGTCCCCGATCGCGGACCGGATCGCCGCGATCGACGACTTCGTCGCGGCCGGCTACGAGGTGCACGTCAACTTCTCCCCGGTCGTGGTCCGGGACGGCTGGCTGGAGGACTGGGCCGAGCTGCTCGGCCGACTCGACGCCGGCATCGGGCCGGCCGCGAAGGCGCAGCTGGCCGCGGAGGTCATCTTCCTGACCCACAACCGGGACCTGCACGAGGTCAACCTGGGCTGGCACCCGAAGGCGGAGGAGCTGATCTGGCGACCCGAGCTCCAGCAGGGAAAACGCTCGGAGAACGGCTTCTGGAACGTCCGCTACCGCACCGGCGCCAAGGGCCGCTACGTCGCGTCCCTGGTCGACCTGATCGCGGCGCGCATGCCGTACTGCCGGGTCCGCTACGCCTTCTGACCGCCGGTACCGGCCGGGCCGGTACCGGCGGTCAGCACGGCGTGGCCGCACGGCGTGGGCCGCGCTTCAGCTCATGTCGATGCCGAGTGCGGACTCGCGCACGTCCGCGTCCGGGTGGGCGCGCAGCGCCGCCAGCAGGCCGCGCCACGGCTCCTTCCAGCCGAACCCGGCGCCGTGCGGGACCAGCGCGACCGCGAACAGTCCGCCGGCCACGTCGCCGCGGGCGGTCAGCCGGGCGATCGCGTCCGGGTCGTACCAGTCGCGGAGGCTCCGCATCCGGGTCGCGGCCCGGTCCGCGAGGTGCGCGGCGAGCAC
Organism: Catenuloplanes nepalensis; assembly: GCF_030811575.1. Lineage (GTDB taxonomy): Bacteria > Actinomycetota > Actinomycetes > Mycobacteriales > Micromonosporaceae > Catenuloplanes > Catenuloplanes nepalensis. The sequence continues at coordinate 4,217,722 of NZ_JAUSRA010000001.1, forward strand.
CGGCCGCGCCGCGCACAGCTCCACGATCTCGTCCAGGTTGTCCAGCCGGCCCAGGTCGACGAGCATGGCCGCGCCGATAGCGGTGAAGCCTGGCCGTCCGGCCAGCCACCGGGCCGGCGCGATCAGCACGGACCGGTCCGCGCTCGGCGGCAGCGTGCGCGCCCGGACGTTCGCGCCACGGGCCAGCAGCTCGACGCGGCGCCGCGCCGGCCGGTCCGCGATCACGCCGTCGGCCCGCTCGCCGGGCGCGCCGCTCTCCGGCGAGACGGTTGCGTCGCTCTCCGGCAAGGCGTGGGCGTCGCTTTCCGGCAAGGCGTGGGCGTCGCTTTCCAGCGAGGCGTCCGCACCGGCGCCCGGCTGGACGGGGGCGCCGCCGCCCGGCTGGGCGTCGAGATCGACCAGGGCGGTCAGCGTGCGGGCGAGCACGGTGGGGCCGCCGGCGCGCAGCAGGCCCGCGATGTCCATGTGGGTGAGCGACTCGCGCAGGTCGGTGAGCCGGTCGACGATCATGTCGTCGGTGCCGGTCAGCCACGGTGCCCAGGTGCCGAACCGGCCGAACGCGGCCCGCCGGACCTCCCGGTCGCCGGCGCCGGCCGCGTCCACGATGAACCGGGCGTACCGCGGGCGGTGCCGCTCCGCGATCAGGTACGGCTGCGCGTGCAGCACCGCGCGCCGCTCCTCCCGGCTGCCGCCGACCGCGGTGCGCAGGACGTCCCAGCTCTCCTCGACGCCGAGTCGCTGCCGGGCCGCGGAGACGATCGCGGCGCGGATGTCGCGGTGCTGGTCCGGTCGCGTGTAGGCGGCCAGCAGCGTCGCCATCACGGCCGGTGTGCCGAAGCCGGCCAGCAGCCGGGCCGCCTCCTTGCGACTGGTCACCTTCGCCGGCCCGGCCAGCACCGGACCCAGCACACCCTCCAGAACCGACGGGGGTACGTGCCGGGCCGCGCGCCCGGCCGCGTAGAGCGCGACCCGCGCGCGGTCGCCGTCCGCGTACCGCAGCAGCACCGGCAGCGCCAGGTCCGGCCGGTCCGTCCAGGCCAGCGCGCCCAGCGCCGCCTCCGCGATCGCGACCTCCGGGTCGTCGAGGTAGCGCAGCACCAGCTCACGGCCCGCGCCGGAGATCCCGGCCGCGGCCTTGATCGCCTGCGCGCGCCGCCACACACCCTGGCCCTCGTCCGCCGCGATCAGCGCCTGCAGCTCCACGAACCGGTCCTGCTGGCGGGGCAGCCAGCGCTCCGGCCGCAGCGACCAGCCCGGCACCCAGCGCGTCCCCTTCTCCACGAACCGGCCCTTGACGGGGCGGGCCAGCACCCGGTCGAGCAGGTCGGTGCGGACCGTGCAGATCGTGGTCCAGACGACGTGCAGCGTCGCCGTGGACACGTCGGCGTCCAGCACCTCCGCGACCCGTGCGGACCGGTGCCGCGGGTCGGCCAGCCACAGGTCGACCGCGGTCCGCGCGACCGCCGGCAGCGTGCGCTTGCCGGTCGCGGCGCGCAGGAGTTCCTGCAGCTCCGGCACGTGGCGGGCGCGCCGGCCGAGCGCGTGGGTGAGCGCGAACAGCCGCCCGTAGTCCGCGCGCGCGATCCCGTCCTCGATCCACCGGCGCAGCCGCGCGAAGACCAGGCTCTCCTGCCCGCGGCGAAGGACGGAATCGAAGCGCCGCAGCACCGGTACGGCCGAGCCGCTGCTGACCAGGTCGATCGTGAACAGCGCCCACTCGCTCAGCTCCGGCGAGCCCACGTGGTGCCGGAGCACGTCCGCGGCGAGCCGGCCGAGCGCGGACGTGGTCGCGTAGGACGCGTCCCGGGCCTCGGCCGCGTCCGTGGTGAGCCGGGTCAGCCCGGCCGTGGACTCCGCGGTGAGCAGCGGCGCGACCGCGGCCAGCGCGGTGAGCGCGGACGCGCGGACCGGGTCCCGCTCGTTGCGCAGCCGCTCCAGCCGAGTGATCATCTCGGCGACCGCGTGCGGGTCGCGGGAGTGGCGGGCCGCGCCGATCAGCAGCGCGTAGCCGGCCGACCGCTCCTCCGCGTCGCCGGAGCGCAGCGCGGTCTCCAGCGCCGCCCGCGCGTCCGGCCAGGCCAGGTAGGCGCTCCAGGTCTGCACGTGGGTCTCGTTCTCGCTGATCCGGGGCAGGCTCAGCACCCTGCGGGCCTCCCGGATTCGGATCGCGGCCGGCAGCACCTCCATCACCGCGGTCGCCGGCAGGAACATGGAGGTGTCCGCGTCCGCCATGATCAGGTCGTAGAGCTCGCCGCGGCGGCTCGGCGGGAGCGCGTCGAGGAACGCGGTCAGCCCGGCGCCGTTGTGCCGGAAGCGGACGCCGATCGACGCCAGCTCGTCCGTGGGCAGCGTGATCAGCCGGCGCAGCAGGCCGGGCGGCAGCGTGAGCCGTTCCAGCCAGCCGGTGCGGGCCGGCGCGGCGAGCAGCCGGGCGACGCGGTGCACGTCGTGCCGGGCGAGCGGTCCGTACGCGGTGAGCGAGCCCGGCAGCGAGTCCTCCGGGCCGTATCGTTCCAGCAGGTCCAGGGCCTGTGCCGGGTCGCAGCGGAGGACCGCGTGGATCACGTCGGTCCAGACCCGGTCGCGGTCCTCCGGCTCGGCCGCGGCCAGCCGCTCGCGGGCCCGGTCCAGCACCACGCCGGCGTGCCGGCGGACCAGCCTGCTCAGCCCGAACCCGTGCTCCAGCTCCGGCAGCAACGCGCGCACCGTCTCGGTCCCGCAGCCGGGCAGCAGCGCGATCGCCTCGTCATCGCCGAACCGGGCGCGGATCTCGGGCATCAGCGCGTCCGCGATCTCCGGCGCGTGCCGCTGGCGCAACGCGCGGTAGATCCGCCGCCGCTCCACCTCCGGCCGGTCCGCGTGCTCGCCGGCGGGCAGGCCCGCGAACACGGCCGCGGCGAGCGCCTCCGCGCGCAGCGCCGGCACCGGGTCGTTCGCGGCCGCCGCGATACCGTCCCGGTCCCGCACCACCATCGCGGCGACCAGCGCGAGCCGCCGTTCGTAGACGCCGCGCCCCCGCAGCTCGGCGCAGACCGCCGCGCGGTCCGGGGCGGTGCGCGCCCAGGCGGCGAGCGCGCTCATCCGCCCCCGGTACGGCAGTGTTTCCAGGGACGTGAGCAGCTTGCGAGTTGCGGTCAGCACGGCGCCCATTGTGCCCGCGCCCCCGCCACGACGAGATCCAATATCGCACCACCTCCGTGATCGCGGGCTCGTCCGGCTGGTTGCGGAAGAGCAGGGCAGGAACGTGGTCGAAACAAGGTGAGTAGCGGTGAACCGGTGCCCGCGGGAGCATGCGGTCCGTACCCCGCCGGAAGCGGGAAAGCATGGGTTTGATCGGTCTGGAATTCGGGTGGGGGTAGGCTGCCCCGGTGGCGAGGTATTTCGACGTGCATCCGGACAATCCGCAGCCCAGGGCCATTTCGCAGGTGGCGTCGCTCCTGCGCGAGGGTGGCCTGATCGCCTATCCGACCGACTCGTGTTTCGCGCTCGGGTGCCTGGTCGGCAATCGGGACGGGCTGGAGCGCATCCGGGCGATCCGCGGCCTGGACGACAGGCATCACTTCACGCTGGTCTGCCGGGACTTCGCGCAGGTCGGGCAGTTCGTGCACATCAGCAACGCGGTGTTCCGGTCGGTGAAGGCCGCGATTCCGGGCAGCTACACGTTCATCCTGCCGGCCACGCGCGAGGTGCCGAAGCGGCTGCTGCATCCGCGGAAGAAGACGGTCGGTGTGCGGGTGCCGGCGCACGCGGTGACCCAGGCGCTGCTGGCCGAGCTGGGCGAGCCGCTGCTGTCGACCACGCTGCTGCTGCCCGGCGAGGACGAGGCGCCGGTGCAGGGCTGGGAGATCAAGGAGCGGCTAGATCACCAGCTGGACGCGGTGCTGGACGCGGGCGAATGCGGCGTGGTTCCGACGACCGTGATCGACCTGTCCGAGGACGTGCCCGAGGTGCTGCGCGTGGGCGCCGGAGATCCGTCCCGCTTCGAGGCCTGAGCGGGGCAGCGCGGCGCGGACTTCGACGCGGCCCACCGTGACGGCTCGCGGGCGTTCACGACGGCGTCTCCTACCTGGCTGCCGAGATCTGCGCGAGCCGGTCCGTCGAGTTGCCGGACGACGCGGTCGGATACACCTCGCGGCCCGCAGCTCTACGACCAGCAACTGGTTAGCGGCTTGACCCTGCCCTGAGGACACGGTTTCTGCTTGGGGGGTGACACAGCAGCGCGGGGCACGGGAGGAACACGCGATCGACGGGTTCCCCGACGATCTGACGCTCCCGCTGGCCCGTGCGGCCCGGTCCGCCAGCCGCGCGCTCGACCGGGCCATCGGTGAGTCGCTGCGGCCGCACCGGCTGGTGGTCAGCGAGTTCGAGGTGCTGCGCAGCCTCGCGGTCGCGCCGGAGGGCCGGATGCGGATGGGCGCGCTGACCGACTCCGTCTCCGTCACCAACGGCGCGATCACCCACCTGGTCGACCGCCTAACCCGGCGCGACCTGGTCATCCGCGTCGGCCGCACCGGCAACCGCCGCATTCAGCAGGTCGCCATCACCGACACCGGCCGCCACCGCCTCGCCGAGGCCCACACCTCCTGCCACGCCGCGATCGACGCCGTCCTCACCACCGGCACCCTCGACCCCACGACCGCCCGCCGGCTCCTCACCCTGCTGGCCGCCGTCCCGAAGCCGAACCCGCCGGCCTGATCAGCGCTGCGCGAGGATCACCCACTCGAGGCCGGGGCGGTCCGGCGCGTCCCGGATGTCGTGAATCGCGAATTCCGCGTCCCGCAGAGAAACTTCCAGTTCATCGAGGGTACGGAACCGGAGCGTCGAGTCGGAGATCAGCTCGGCGCCGTCCGGGAAGCGGTAGGTGAACCGGAACGAGAGCAGTGGCGGGCTCACGTCCGTCAGCCGCAGCCGTTGCTCGATGCCGTCGCGGATCACCGGCCCGGCCGGCCAATTCGTCCAGTCGCGGCGCTCGGGGCGGCGCGTGTGGTGCGGGCTGTCTACGCTCGCGGGCAACCACCCGAGGAGGGTCCGAGATGGACGCGCCTACGCTGGTCTTCCTGCTCGTCGGCGGCTTCGGCGCGGCGGTTCTCACGCTGGCGCTGCTGGGCGCCGGTGCGCTGCGCGTGGTGCACGTCGATCTGGGCGGGCCGGCCTCGGTGGAGTCGATCGCCGGTTTCCTCGGCGCGTTCGGCTTCGGTGGTGCGATCGCGGCGCAGCTCCTGGGCGCGCGCTCGGCCGGTGAGGTGCTGGCCGCGGCGGGCGTCGGCGTGGCGGCGGCGGTGCCCACCGCGTACCTCGCGGTGCGGCTGTCCCGCTGGGCCCGCAACATCCCCACGGACGCCACGCTCACCCGGGCCGACCTGGTCGGCGCGATCGGCGTGGTGGTCACCCCGATCCCCGTCCGGGGGTACGGCGAGGTCCGCGTGCGGGCCGGCGGCCTGCCGGTGAAGCTCAACGCCCGCGCGGACTCCGCGCTCCCGCTCGGCACCGAGGTCTTCGTCGTCGAGGCGCCGTCGGACACCAGCGTCGTCGTCGAACCGCTCGCACACTGAGGAGAGTCACATGCCGATCCTGATCGCGACCGCCGGCGCTGTGCTGGTGGTCTTCCTCGTCGTGATGTTCGTGTTCTCCCGGATCAAGGTGGCCGGCCCGAACGAGGCCTTCATCATCACCGGCCGCAAGGGCCGCTTCGTCACCGACGAGGAGGGCGTGCGCTCCACCGACCTGTCCGGGCAGAAGGTGGTGATGGGCGCGTCCGTCTTCGTGCTCCCGGTGGTGCAGCGCAAGCAGTCGCTCGACCTGTCCAGCCGCCGGATCAGCGTGGACATCCAGGGCGCGGTCAGCAAGCTCGGCATCCGGGCGAACCTGCACGGCGTCGCGATCGTCAAGGTCGGCGGCACCGAGGACGCGATCCGCGCGGCCGCGCAGCGGTTCCTGCACCAGCAGAAGGAGATCGACCAGTTCACCCGCGAGGTACTGGCCGGGTCGCTGCGCGCGATCGTCGGCCGGCTCACCATCGAGGAGATCATCGGTGACCGGGTCACGTTCGCGAACGCGGTCGCGGAGGAGGCCGAGCACTCGATGACGAACCAGGGCCTGGTTCTGGACACGTTCCAGGTCCAGGACATCCTCGCCGAGGGTACGTATCTGCAGGACCTCGGCCGCCCGGAGGCGGCCCGGGTGCTCAAGGACGCGGCGATCGCGGAGTCGCAGGCCCGGCAGGCGTCCGAGCAGGCCCGGCTGCTGGCCGAGGAGTCGGTGGCGATGGCCGAGCGCAACCTGGCGCTGCGCAAGGCGGAGATCCGCGCCGAGGTGGACGCGGCCGCCGCGCGCTCGGCCGCGGCCGGCCCACTGGCCGAGGCGGAGCAGAACCAGGCGGTGCTGGTCGAGCGGCGCAAGGTCGCGGAGCGCGAGGCCGAGCTGAAGGAGCGCGAGCTGGACGTCTCGGTCCGCAAGCCGGCCGACGCGGCACGCTACCGGGTCGAGCAGGAGGCGGAGGGGCACCGGAACGCGGACGTGTTCGCCGCGGACGCGCGCCGGCAGGGGACGATCGCGGAGGCGCAGGCGGAGGCGGAGCGGTCCCGGCTGGTCGGCGAGGGCGAACTGGCCCGGCGCACCGCACTGGCGCGCGCGGTCGAGCTGGAGGGGCAGGCGGAGGGCGCGGCCCGGCTCGCGCTCGGCCAGGCGGACGCGGAGTCGATGCGGCTGAAGGCGGTGTCGTTCGACCTCTACGGCGACGCGGCCACGCTCGACCTGCTGGCCCGGGTGCTGCCGAAGGTGGTGGAGGCGGCCAGCCGCCCGATCGGCGAGATCGACAAGTTGACCGTGATCTCCACGGAGGGCGCGTCGTCGCTGACCCGCGCGGTGGCCAGCAACGTGGCGCAGGGCTTGCAGCTGGGCACGGACCTGACCGGCGTGGACCTGGCGGGGCTGCTCGGCCGCGCCCGCGGAACGGACGGCGAGGGCAACGGCGGCCGGCACGTGCCGGCGGTCCCGCCCGTGCCGGCGGTCCCGCCCGCGCCCGCGGTTCCGGCTGCGGTCCCGGCCGTCTCCGCGGACCGAGCCGACGAGCCGGCGGCCTGACCCCGCCCAGGATCCGTGATCCAGGCGTCAATCAGGTCGTCAGAACGACCTGAATGACGCCTGGCGACGTCCTGATCATGAGAGGGAGAGATCGATCTCGGTGAGCGCCTCGCGCAGGTCGTCGTCCGGCCCGGCCGCGTAGAGCGCGTCCCGCACGTCCCGGCGCAGCGCGTCCCCGGCCAGCCACGCCTCGACCTGTGCGCGCTGGGCGGGGCGCTCGTCCCAGAACGGGTTCGTCAGCCGCCCGTTCTGGCACCCCAGCTCCGCCAGCCCTTCCGCCGCCGGCGTCGAGGAGAGCGCGGCCTGCCACTCCTCCAGGTACGGCGTCAGGTCGCCCTCAGCGTGCCCGATGCCGCAGAGCAGCGCGTCCACCTCCAGCTCGTGGCCGTGCAGCGTCGCCGTCCACAACGTCCGCAGGAACGCCCGCAGCGCGTCCTGCTCCGCGGCCGGCCAGGTCGTCCACGATGCCCGGCGCACCGCGATGAGCAGCCACTCCGGGTCGACCACGCCGTCGCCGGCCAGGTTCACCTCCAGCATGCGCGGCAGGAAGTAGCGCAGGTCGGCCGCGGCGCCCACGGTCGTCATGACATTCATCGCGTACGGGTGGAGCGCCTTCCCGGGCAGCTCACGCAGCGGCACCGGGGCCAGCAGCGCGGCCTCCTCCTCGGCGTCGAAGCAGCACTCGCAGTGCTGCACCGACTCCGGGCGCGGCACCCGGCCGAACGCCTCGTAGAGCCGGTCGAGCGCGGGCGTCAGGAGCGTGAACATCGCGGAATCCTAGCGATAGAACGGATCCGGCGGCGCCGCGGACGGCGGGCGGGCCAGCGGGAGCGCGCCGAGCGCGCGGCCGAGCTGCCCGCCGGCCGACTCGGTGGCGCGGCCGACCGGGATCGGCGGGATGGTCAGCGGCTCCGGGGAGACCAGCAGCATCGCGGGCGTGGGAAAGTTGCGGTCGCCGACCACGGCGACGGAGCCGAGCACGGCCTCGGTCGGCGCGGGCATCTCGATGCGGTGCCACTCGTCCGGATGCGGCGCCGGGCGCACCGTGTGCCGGCCGGTCACCCCGCCCAGCCACGCGATGGACGCGATCACCAGCGGCGCGCCGCCGTCCGGCGCCTCGGTGGTGGCCTTGAGCCGCAGGTGGGGCGCGTCCACCTCGCACAGGATCCGCCACCAGGTCAGGCCGCGGCTGGTCGCGGACGCCACGTACGCGTAGAGCCGGTCCGGAATCGGCGCGGCCGGCGTGGCGGTCGCGGCCGGTGTGGGCGCCGCGACGGTCGGGCCGACGTCCGCGAACGCGCGCAGCAGCGGGCTCGGGTCCGGCACCCGCGCCCGCACGTCCGGCACCGCGGGCGCGAGCGCGTCCGGGTGGCGGCGTACCAGGTCGCGGAGCACGCCCGCGAGCGCGGGATGCCGGGCGGCCGCGCTGGTCAGCAGCGCCAGCATCCGTACCCGCTGATGGTGTGTCGCTCGTGGCACGAACAACGCCAGGTCGGCGGCGCGCAGCGCGGCACCGGCCGGCAGCAGCGCGCGGACCACCAGTTCCTCCGCGACCAGCGCGGGCCGGACCGGACGCCAGTGCCCGCCGCGCTCGGCCGGGTAGAGCTCGGACAGCCACGCGTCCACGTCGCCGGTGCCGTTGTGGCTGCCCAGCAGCGTGCGGGCCTCGTCCGCGGAGGTCGCGCCGAACAGCGTGGCGACCGCGACCAGCCGCGCGCGGGCGGCCCGGTTCGGCGTGATCCGGTGCTTGTCCGCGACCCGGTTGAGGTAGCGGTCCTCGTGCCGGAGCAGCGCGGCCAGCGGATCGTGGTAGTAGCGCCCGGCGTCCGGCAGCGGGCGGCCGATCGCCCAGAGCAGCGCCGCGGCCTGCAGCGTCAGCGCGTGCCCGAACGCGGGCAGCGCCTCGGTCATCGGCCGCGGCGTCTGCTCGACCACGGCCGTGTACGGACTGCCCGGCATACCCCGGTCGAAGACCTCGGCGAACGCGCGCGCGGCCCGGCGCTGCTCCGCCCCGCGCACCGCCGGATCGGGGTAGAGCGGGCCGAGCGCGAGCGTGCGGATGCCGGCCAGCCGGGTCCGGTCGCTGAGCCCGAGCATCCACGAGCCCGAGCTCTTGGCCAGCATCAGCGCGCGGATCCGGGCGCGCCGGCCCATCGCCAGCCGGTCCAGCACCTCGGCGAGCAGCGCGGCCGGCCGCGTCTCCGCGTCGTCCACGATGATCAGCGTCGGCGCGGTCGGCCCGTCCACCGCGTCCAGCCCGGCGATCAGCCGCCGCAGGTCACCGGCGACGCCGCCGAGCCAGCCCTGCGCGCGCAGCCGGGTGAGCAGTTCGGCCGCGAGCCGTGTCTTCCCCTCGCCGGACGGCGCATGCATCAGCATGTGGACGGTGCGGTCCTCCGCGTTGCACCACGCGGTCAGGTCACGGATCTCCCGCACCCGGCCACGGAACGGCACGACCGCGGCCTCCGCGGTGAGCAGCGGCGGGTACGGCCCCTCGGCAGCGCGGGCGACGACCCGGTCCGGGCCCGCGTACGGGTCGATCAGCGCGTGCGCCAGCTCCACCGGCTCGGACACCACGGGCCGCTTCGTGAAGCGTCCGACCGGGCGGGAGAACGTGCGGTCGCGCAGCAGCCGCCAGACCGGCGTGAGCGTGAGCGAGCGCCGGCCCGGCCGGAAGGCATCGTCGGTGATCACACCGAGCAGCAGGCCCCGCGCGAAGACGGGCGCGCCGGCCAGGCCCGGCGGGAGCGGTTCGGCGTCGAGTTCGAGCTGGTAGAGACCGTCCGAGACGCGTACCCGGCCGGGGATCACCACGGCCAGATCCGTGGTCTCGTCCTCGTCCGCGTGGTCGGCGGGTGTTTCCGGCTCGTCGTCCGGCGGTTGCAGCGCCTCGAGCGCGCGGAGCGCGGAGATCGGATCCGGCGGCCCGGTCACGATCCGCGTCTGCCGGGTCGGACCGGCCCACGCCGGCCGCGGCTCGTGGCCCCGGGGCCGCGCGGTGCCGATCGGCCGCACGTTGTCGCCCTCCGGCGGGATGCGCTGCTCCGGAACCTCCGGCACTTCCGCGTCGGGACGCACCAGCGCCAGCGCGGACACCTCCAGCTCGGTGCCGGACGACAGGATCCGGCCGAACCGCGACGCCGGCAGGCGGGACTCCCCCGCGGCGGCCGGCACCTCGACGAGCGCGACCTCCATCACCGGATCGGACCAGATCAGCCGGCCCGGCGTGGACGGCGCATGACCCAGATAGTCCTCTACCTCGACCGCGTCGTCGAGTCGGCCCGGATGGTGCTCCGCGGTCAGCACGAGCCCGTCCGCGATCACATAACCCAGCGGCCGATCAGCGGCGCCGGCGACCCGGACGAGACGACTGGGCTCCGCCACTAGAGACCTGCTCCCTGACGGAACATTCCACCGTGGACGATTCCCGGAGCCGCCATCCGTCCCTCCCGCCATACCTCTCACAACATTGTGATCCACCCGACCATGTTTCGCGCCCCGGACACAAGGGACGGTGCGGTCGATCTCGGGAGCCGGACGGTCTGCCTGTGCGAACGCGGAGTGCCGCGGCCATAGGGGCATAGGAGAAAAATGCGGATATTCCCGCTTCCGGCGTGGTCCGGACCGCATGCTCCCGCGGGCACCGGTCCAATGCCACTCAACTTAAGTTGATCACGGACTCCAACCTGCGATCCACAAAGCGCCCGCCGACGTCCGTGCACCCTCACCAGACCACCTCCGTTGCCCATCCCCTCGGACCACCTCCGCCACTCAGCCCCCGGACCACCCCCGTTGCCCATCCCCCTCGGACCACCTCCGCTACTCAGCCCTCCGGACCACCCCGCCACTCAGCCCCCGGACCACCCCGCCACTCAGCCCCCGGGCCACCTCCGTTGCCCATCCCCTCGGACCACCTCCGCCACTTCAGCCCTCGGATCCACCTCCGCTGCCCAGGCCTTCGACCGAGAGCGCGAGCAACCCGGCCCGCTCGCGGCAATCGGGCGCTCCGCGCCCGAAATATCGCGACATTCCACCCTCCCGCACAGACCGCCAGCCCGCGCGACGCCACCACCGCGGCCTGAGTGATCAATCAGTGGAGCAAAAGAGCGATCAACTTCGATTTTTGATCTATCTTTTGCTCCACTGATTGATCACTCAGGCGCCAGGCCCAAGGCCGTCAAGAACTCCTCGCGTGGCCAGATGGGGCCACTGGTCTGCTTTATCGGGAAATTTCGGCCACAAAAGCTTTCCTACCGAACCGGAGGGGGTACGACTCAGCCCGCCGCCGGTGGCATTCCGACGCGTGCGCGATCGCGCACCGGCAGGAAAGGGACGACGGAACCCGAATCGGACTGAAGCATTCCTGCTGCGCAGGATGATGGCTGGCGCGACCGACCACCGCGCATCCGTCGATTGTGGGTGACGGCAAGATCCTTCCAGCCCTCATCGCTGTTTCCAGCGGCCGGAAACAGCGATGAGGGCTGGAAGGATCTTGAGTCTCACCCTTTGTAAGATCGAGTCTATTCGATGGCTGGGAGCGGCGGGGGTGGACGACGGGCGCGATGCGCCCGAACATCGGCATAGTGCCGGCCGACGGCGGCCGCTGGGACGTGCGCACGAGTGCTGGCCTGAGAGCCCGCTTGTGGAGCGTGGAGCGTGGAGCGGCTGCGGGCTTGGGCGCGGTCGACTGCCAGCGTGAAGCGTGGAGCGGCTGCGGGCTTGAACGCGGTCGACTTCCAGCGTGAAGCGTGGAGCGGCTGCGGGCTTGGGCGCGGTCGACATCCAGCGTGGAGCGTGGAGCCGTTATCGGCGGTGGTGGGTGGTGAGGGCGCGGGTGATGAGCCAGGTGGTGGTGACGGTGGCGGAGGCGAGGATCAGCAGGTCGATGTTGATGGCGGGATGCCAGCGGACCTTGCCGGCGCGGATGCTGTAGGCACCGGCCGGGATGGCGGCCATGCCGAAGCCGCCGCCGTCGCCGTGGCGGTCGGTGCGCTTGCCGTGGGGGGCGCCGGGCGTACCGCCGGTGTCCTGTTTGGGGTCTTTGATGCGGCCGCTGCCGGCGCCGAGGCCGCCGGCGACCAGCGCGGCCGGGATAATCGTGACGCCGTCGCGTTCGTAGGGATCGCCGAAGACGCGGCGCACGGTCATCGCGTCTCGTGCCGCCGTCATGATCTCGTAGACGTTCATCGGGACCACCGTTCGCTCCGCGAGGGAAAGAGACATCGAGCCTAACCACGGCAGGTAGTTCCCGCAGGCAGGCCGGGGCTCGGTGTGGTCCGGCGGGCTGGAAGGCGTTTTCAGCGGGTAGTCGATGCCGCACCCGTCTGGGAGAACCGCAATCAGACAGCAGACAGCGGCCGGTCAGGCCAGCGGGACGACCTCCGGGGCGCCGAGGCGGGTGGCGTCCGCGGTCTCGTCGTCGGGTTCCTCCTGGGAGGCGCGTTCGGCCTTCACCCGGAGCTGGTAGTGCGAGATCTCGCGGCGCTTCTGCTCGTCGGTCCATTCGAGCGCGCCGGCCATCAGGTCCGCGACCACCGGCAGCGCCTCCAGGCCGCGGTCGAACGTCTCGATGGAGATGCGGGTGCGGCGGGTGAGCACGTCCTCGATGTGCCGCGCGCCCTCGAACGTGACCGCGTAGACGACCTCGGCCCGCAGGTAGTCGTCGGCGCCGGCCAGCGCGGCTTTCAGGGAAGGGTCAGCGGCGATCAGCGCCAGCACCTCGTGGATCAGCGCGCCGTACCGGCCGAGCAGGTGTTCGATCCGTGCCACGTGCAGGCCGGACGAGGCCGCGAGGCGGTGCCGCTGGTTCCACAGCGCGGCGAAGCCCTCGGCGCCGGCCAGCGGCACCCGGGCGGTCACCGACCGGGGTATCGCGCCGCCGAGGTTGTGCGCGGCCGCGTTCACCGCGTCCGCGGCCATCACGCGATAAGTCGTATATTTTCCGCCGGCCACCACCACCAGGCCCGGCTGCGGCGACGCGACCGTGTGCTCCCGGGACAGCTGCGACGTGGACTCCGACTCGCCGTGCAGCAGCGGGCGCAGCCCGGCGTAGACGCCCTCCACGTCGGCCCGCGTCAGCGGCGTGACCAGCACGCGGTTGACCTCGGACAGCAGGTAGTCGATGTCCTTGCGGGACGCCGCCGGATGCGCCTTGCCCAACTCCCAGTCGCTGTCCGTCGTGCCGATGATCCAGTGCCGTCCCCACGGGATCACGAACAGCACGCTGGAGGACGTGCGCAGGATCAGGCCGGTCGTCGACTGGATCCGGTCGCGCGGCACCACCAGGTGGATACCCTTGGACGCGCGCACGTGGAACTGCCCGCGCTCCCCCACCAGGCTCTGCGTCTCGTCGGTCCACACGCCGGTCGCGTTGATCACCTGGCGGGCGCGGATGTCGAACGTCCGGTCGTACTCCAGGTCGCGCACGCGCACGCCGGTCACCCGCGCGCCCTCGCGGAGGAAGCCGACCACGCGGGTGCGGGAGGCGACGTGCGCGCCGTAGGCCGCCGCGGTCCGGACCAGGAACAGCGTGTGCCGCGCGTCGTCGACCTGCGCGTCGGAGTATTGCAGCGCGCCGACCAGGCTGTCCTTCTTCAGCGCACCGCACGCGCGGAGCGCCTGCCGCCGGGTCAGGTGCCGGTGCGGTGGCAGCCCGCCGCGCCGCGCGAGCATGTCGTAGAGCAGCACGCCGGCGCCGGCATAGGCCCTTTCCCAGGCGCGATGCCGCAGCGGGTAGAGGAAGCGCACCGGTCGCGCGAGGTGCGGGGCCAGCACGGAGAGGATCAGGCCGCGTTCCCGCAGCGCCTCCCGGACCAGGCCGAAGTCGAGCATCTCCAGGTAGCGCAGCCCGCCGTGGATGAGCTTGCTGGACCGGCTGGACGTGCCGCTGGCCCAGTCGCGCGCCTCGACCAGGCCGACGCTCAGCCCGCGGGTGACCGCGTCCAGCGCGCACCCGGCGCCGACCACGCCACCGCCGATCACGACGACGTCCAGTTCGCTGCCGGCCAGCGCCTCGATCGCGGCCGCGCGCCCGGTGGGTGACAGTTCCGACATGCTGCACACCGCCAATTCAGATCAAAATCCCGCCATGGGTACGGACTGTCCGCCCCCGCTTCGGAACCGCCTTGCTGCACGGCACCGCGTCGGACCCGGGGCGCACCCGTCGAGCACGAATACGCCCCGGATCGACGTCCATCAGCCCACGTCTACCCAGCCGAGCGTCCGTTCCACGGCCTTCTTCCACCGGCCGTAACCGGACTCGCGCTGTTCCGCGTCCCAGTTCGGCGTCCAGCGCTGCGACTCGTTCCAGTTGGCGCGCAGCTCGTTGACGTCCTTCCAGAAGCCGACCGCGAGCCCGGCCGCGTAGGCCGCGCCGAGCGCCGTGGTCTCCGCGACCACGGGCCGGCTGACCGGCACGCCGAGCACGTCCGCCTGCAACTGCATGCAGAGGTTGTTCGCGGTGACGCCGCCGTCGACCTTGAGCACGTCCAGCGTGACGCCGGAGTCCTCGCGCATCGCCTCGACCACGTCCCGGCTCTGGTAGCAGATCGATTCGAGCGTGGCGCGGGCGATGTGCGCGTTCGTGTTGTAGCGGGACAGGCCGACGATCGCGCCGCGCGCGTCCGACCGCCAGTACGGCGCGAACAGCCCGGAGAACGCGGGCACGAAGTAGACGCCGCCGTTGTCCTCGACCTGCGCCGCGAGGGACTCGCTCTCCGCCGCGTTGCCGATGATGCGGAGCTGGTCGCGCAGCCACTGCACGGCCGAGCCGGTCACCGCGATCGAGCCCTCCAGCGCGTAGACCGGTGCGGCGTCGCCGAGCTGGTACGCGACCGTGGTGAGCAGCCCGTTGCTGGACCGGACCAGCTCGGTGCCGGTGTTGAGCAGCATGAAGTTGCCCGTACCGTAGGTGTTCTTGGCCTCGCCGACGTTGAAGCAGACCTGACCCACGGTGGCCGCCTGCTGGTCGCCGAGGTCGCCGGTGATCGACACCTCGCCGCCGAGCGGCCCGGAGACGCGGCAGACGCCGTAGCCGGACGGGTCGGACGACGGCCGGATCTCCGGCAGCATGGCCCGCGGGATGTCGAAGAAGGACAGCAGCTCGTCGTCCCACTGCAGCGTCTCGAGGTTCATCAGCATGGTGCGGGACGCGTTCGTGACGTCCGTGACGTGCCTGCCGCCGTCCACCCCGCCGGTGAGGTTCCACAGCAGCCAGGAGTCGGTGTTGCCGAAGATCGCGTCGCCGCGCTCGGCCGCCTCCCGTACCCCGTCGACGTTCTCCAGGATCCACTGGATCTTGCCGCCGGAGAAGTACGTGGCGGGTGGCAGGCCGGCCTTCTGCCGGATGACGTCGCCCTTGCCCTCCCGGTCCAGCGCGGAGGCGATCCGGTCGGTGCGGGTGTCCTGCCAGACGATCGCGTTGTAGTAGGGCCGGCCGGTGCGCCGGTCCCAGACCACGGTGGTCTCGCGCTGGTTGGTGATGCCGAGCGCGGCCAGGTCGGTCGCGCCGAGGTTGAGCTTGCCCATCGCGGTCCGGGCGACCGCGACCGTGCGCTCCCAGATCTCGATCGGATTGTGCTCGACCCACCCGGCCTGCGGCAGGATCTGCTCGTGTTCGAGCTGGTGCCGGCCGACCTCGTTGCCACCGTGGTCGAAGATCATGAAACGGGTGCTGGTCGTGCCCTGGTCTATCGCGCCGACGAAGTCAGCCATGGGTGCCCTTCCTTTCAGACGCCGAACTGAATTTGATCTTCACACGCTCGTACGCTGGGCCGGCACGTCCGGCTCGGCCACGGGTGCGGGCTGCGCCGGCAGGAACCGGCCGATCAGGCCCTGGTAGAGCCCGGCACCCAGCACGCCACCGATCAGCGGCCCGACGATCGGTATCCAGAAGTAGAGATAGCCGTTCTGATCCCGGAACGCCCCTTCATAGCCGGTCAGGAACGACGCCAGGCGCGGTCCGAGGTCACGGGCCGGGTTGATCGCGTAACCCGCGTCCGTGCCCCACGCCATGCCGATCGCGACCACGATCAGCCCGACCACGAACGGTGCCAGGTTCGCGCCCGGCGGCGTGCCCAGCACGTCCGTCACCGCCAGGATCAGGAACAGCAGGATCGCGGTGCCGATGATCTGGTCCCGGAACGCGCCCCACTCGCCCACCGGCAGCGCGCCGTTGCCGGGCAGCGTGGAGAACACGCCCTGGGACTTGATCGTCAGACCGGGGTCGAACGCGTTGAGCACCTCCGTATAGTTCCAGCGCACGATCAGCGCCGCGACGAACGCGCCGAGTAGCTGGGCCAGGGCGTACGGTGCGACCTTGCGCCACGGGAAGCCCTTGAAGACCGCGAGCGCGACCGTGACCGCCGGGTTCAGGTGCGCGCCGCTGATCCGCCCCGCCACGTAGACGCCGAGCGTGACGCCCAGGCCCCACGCCCAGGCGATGCTGTCGTGGTCGCCGATCCCGCCCGCGACGACCTGTGCGACGACGCCGCACCCGAACAGGATGAGGATCAGGGTCCCGGCGAACTCCGCGGCCAGCTCGCCGGTCAGGCCACCGGGGATTCTGAATCGCTGTGCCATCTTGCCTCCATGGTTACGGAGTGATTGCACTGTGGTTACCGGTTCTGACGCTATGGACGGTCAACATTGATCGTCAACGAACCCGGGTCGGCATTGTCGAACGCGCTCTCCATGGGCGAGTCTGTATGCGTGCCCGGCTCCGTGCAGTCGATCGAGCGGGCGGCCGCGATGCTGCGGCTGCTCGCGCACAGCCGTGGGCGGCTCGGGATAGTGGAGATCGCCCGG
Organism: Catenuloplanes nepalensis; assembly: GCF_030811575.1. Lineage (GTDB taxonomy): Bacteria > Actinomycetota > Actinomycetes > Mycobacteriales > Micromonosporaceae > Catenuloplanes > Catenuloplanes nepalensis. The sequence goes on from NZ_JAUSRA010000001.1 coordinate 4,234,609, forward strand.
TCGCTGGACCTGGCCAAGGGCACCGCGCACGGCATCATCCGAACGCTGCAGCGGGTCGGCTTCGTCGAGCAGGACGAGGCCGGGAAGTACCGTCTCGGCGCCGCGCTGCTGCACCTCGGCACGTCCTACCTGGACGTCAACGAACTGCGCTCCCGCTCGATCAACTGGGCGGATCCGCTGGCCGCGCGCAGCGGCGAGGCGGTCCGGATCGGCACGGTCCTGGAGGGACAGGTGCTGGTCGTGCACCACGTGTTCCGCCCGGACGACTCGCTCCAGACGCTCGATGTGGGGTCGTTGCTGCCGTTGCATGCCACTGCGCTCGGAAAGGTGCTGCTCGCGTCCGACTCCGCGGCTTTCGCTTCTTTGCGCACGATGGAGGCCTTCACCCGGCGCACCCTGGTCGCGCGCCGCGACCTCGCCCGCGAACTACGGACGGTCCGGGAGACCGGCTGGGCCTCCGACGTGGGCGAGCTGACGCCCGGCGAGGCCTCGATCGCCGCACCGATCCGCGGCTACGGCGGGCTCGTGGTCGGCGCGATCGGCATCTCCGGCGCGATCGAGCGACTCTGCTCCGCGGCCATGCGGCCACATCCCCGGCTTGTCGGATACGTCCGGGACGCGGCGCGGGCCGTCTCCCGGGACCTGGGCCTCCATGGGGGATGACATGTCCGAGCGGTACGTCGTCGCGATCGACCAGGGCACCACGTCCACCCGCTGCATCGTCTTCGACCGGCGCGGCCGGCTGCACGCGGTCGCCCAGCAGGAACACCACCAGCACTACCCGCGCCCCGGCTGGGTCGAGCACGACGCGATGGAGATCTGGCACCACGTGCGGAAGACCGCCGCGGCCGCGCTCGCCTCCGCCGGGATCACGCTCGACCAGGTCGCCGCGCTCGGCATCACCAACCAGCGCGAGACCACCGTGCTCTGGGACCGGCACACCGGCCGGCCGGTCGCGCGCGCCATCGTCTGGCAGGACACCCGCACGGACGAGCTGGTCAACACGCTGGCCACGACGCCGGGCGCGGAGAGCGTGCCGAAACGCAGCGGGCTGCCGCTGGCCACCTACTTCTCCGCGCCGCGGATCCGCTGGCTGCTCGACCACACGCCGGGACTGCGCGAGCGCGCGGCGCGCGGGGACGTGCTGTTCGGCACCATGGAGACCTGGCTGATCTGGAACCTGACCGGCGGGCTGCACGTCACGGACGTGACGAACGCGTCCCGTACCCTCCTGATGGATCTTCGCTCGCTCTGCTGGGACGACGAGCTGCTGGCGTTCTTCGGCATCCCGCGCGCGATGCTGCCGGCGATCCGGCCGTCGGTCGGGCTGCTCGGCACGTGCACCGAGGTGTTCGCCGGCGTGCCGATCGCGGCCGCGCTCGGCGACCAGCAGGCCGCGCTGTTCGGCCAGACCTGCTTCACTCCCGGCGAGGCGAAGTGCACCTACGGCACCGGCAGTTTCCTGCTGCTGCACACCGGCCTGGAACCGGTCGCGTCCACGCACGGGCTGCTCAGCACGGTCGCCTACCAGATCGCCGGAGCACCCCCCGCGTACGCGCTGGAGGGCTCGATCGCGGTCACCGGCTCGCTGGTGCAGTGGTTCCGCGACCAGCTCGGCCTGATCACCACCGCGCCCGAGATCGAGACGCTCGCGCGGACCGTCCGGGACAACGGCGGCTGCTACATCGTGCCCGCGTTCTCCGGCCTCTACGCCCCGCACTGGCGCAGCTCGGCCCGCGGCGTGATCGTGGGCCTGACCAGCTACATCACCAAGGGGCACCTGGCCCGCGCGGTGCTGGAGGCGACCGGCTGGCAGACCCGCGAGGTGGTCGACGCGATGAACGCGGACTCCGGGCTCGCGCTCACCACACTCAAGGTCGACGGCGGCATGACCTCCGACAACCTGCTGATGCAGTTCGTCGCGGACGTGCTCGACGTGCCGGTGGTCCGCCCGATGGTCGCGGAGACCGTCTCCCTCGGCGCCGCCTACGCCGCCGGCCTCGCGGTCGGCTACTGGCCCGACCTGGCCGCACTCCGCGACCTGTGGCACCGCGCCGCCCAGTGGCTGCCCGACATGGACCCGGCGCTGCGCACCACCGAGTACGCCAACTGGCAGCGCGCGGTCACCCACACCTTCGACTGGATCCAGCCGCCGGGCCGATGATCTGCGCGGCGACGAGAAAAATCGACACGGCACCGGCCGGCGTCGCCGCCGGACGGCACGATCATCGTCGACACCGCGCCGGACGCGATCGTCGACACCGGGGCGCTGCACGACGAACAGCGCACCGGCGGGCTGTGGGCGGTCCACGCCGTACCGTCGCTGAATGGCTCTATAGCCCTTGTCGCCGATCGACTCGCCCGGCTCCGAGACGCCCCGTTGCGTAATCGCCTGAACTGACGGACATGTCGGGTCGCGATTTCCAAAACCGCCTGTATGGCTCATCCAACAATTGCGCACTAACAATTATTAGGTTTGTTCACCCATTCGTGATCGCCATCCGCCCATGCCGCGTCCAGTGATCGATTTCTCCAGCTCACGGCCACCTCAACATTTGTTCCGGTGGATTTGGCTGACACTTTCTCGACAGTAAGCGGGGCTTGGAGAACATCGACCAGTGGTACGGTCGGAGGCGCAACACGGGGGATTACGCGATCCCCGCATCCCGTTATCAGGCGCGGCTGCGGTGGGTTCAGCACCGCAGCCGCAGGTTCCCGATCTCTAGGAGGATCTGTGGAAACCAGCTCCATCGTACGCGCGGTCAAACGCGCCGGCATCGTGGCGTTCGGCGCCGCGATGGTCACGGCCGGCCTCGCCGCGCCCGCCATGGCGGACCGGGACGGCTCCTTCAACGCCGGCTCTGACTTCGCGGTCTCGCAGCACACGAACTACGGCGGCTACATCTACGACCGCGCGCTCAACCAGGAGGGCAACTACGGGCCGCTGTACTTCGTGAACAGCAACCTGCACGTCGGCGACAACGCCAGCTCCTCCCGGAACGGTCGCAGTGTGCGCATCTACGGCTACGTGGACTCGTGGTGCGGCGGCGCGACCGTGACCCACCTGCCGTACGGACAGGTCAGCGGCTCGGTCAGCTGGGGCTACACGGCCCTCGGCTGGGCCAACGACCGGTTCAGCTCGCACTCCAGCGCCACGTCCTGCTGAACACCACACATCGAGGCCGGCCGGGCGGTGCATTCCGCCCGGCCGGCACCTGGGAAGGAGGGTTCCATGCGCCGGACCATCGGCCTGATCCTCGCCGGGACAGCGGCGCTGGCCCTGCTCGGGTGCGAGGGTCAGGCAGCCGACGACCGAGGCGAGCCGGAGGTCGCGTCGATACCGACCATCCGCGACGCGAGCGAGCTGGTGCTGCCGTTCGATCCATACCTGGTCTTCGTGACGTCCTGGCAGGTCCCGGACCGGGCGATCAACATGCTGGGCCGGCAGTGCATGCAGCGCTTCGGCCTGGACTGGCCGGTGATCGAGGGCGTCCCGCCGAACGAGACCGTCATCCACGCCCGCCGTTACGGCCTGTTCGACCCGGTTCACGCCACCGCGTACGGATATCATCCCGCACCGAAGCCGGACGGCGAATGGCAGGCCCGGCAGGAGCGAGACCCCACGCCGGAGGAGGCCGCGCTCTGGGCCGGTGAGGGCGAGTCTCAGCTCGCCGGCCAGGCCGTGCCGCCCGGCGGCTGTGCCGGTGAGGCGATGCGCACGCTCAGCGCCGGCGGGCCGGAGGCCCCGATGATCAACCCGGAGCAACTGGCGAACGCGGACCACAAACGCGCCGAGCAGGACTCCCGGGTGCAAGCCGTGTTCGGCCGGTGGAGCACCTGCATGCGCGACCGCGGCTTCCACTACACCACCCCGATGGACGCGCTCAACGATCCGCGCTGGCACGACGAGGCGGTGCGCACGGCCGAGCTGGAGACCGCGAAGGCCGACGTCGCCTGCAAGCAGGAGACCAATGTGGTCGGCACCTTCTTCGCGGTCGAGTCGGCATATCAGCGACGCACCATAGAGGACAACGCACAACAGCTCAATGAGCTGCAGAAACACTACGATGCTCTGCTACGAAACGCCGCAAAGGTGGTATCCGGACAGTGATCACGCGCCGAACCCGTACCCTCCTGGTCCTGCCGTTCGCGGTCCTGACCGCGCTGCTGCTCGCCGGCTGCCCGTCGAGGGAGATCAGCCCCGAGGAGATGGAGCGGAACCCGCCCGTCATCGAGACCGGGCTGCCGGTCCCCTCGGTGACATGACCGAGGGGCCGACGCCGATAGCGCGGCGGCGGCGCCTGACGCTGGCGCTGGCCGCCGTCTGCGCGGTGCTGTCCACCGCCGGGCTGCTCGCGTCGACGCTGGTCAAGTCGCCGCAGCAGCTGCTGGCGGACAGCTCTCCGCCGCCGCCCACGCAGCTCACCGCGGCCGTCGAGAAACGCGTGCTGACCAGCACGGTGGTCGCTCGCGGCACGGTCGAGGCGAGCGCCCGCCTGGAGATCACCCCGACCGCGGCCGAGGGCGCGGGCACGCTCGTGCTCACCGCCGCACGGGTCGAGGCCGGTGCCGAGGTCAAGGCCGGCCAGGTGCTGCTCGCGGTGTCCGGCCGGCCGCTGATCGTGCTCAAGGGCGCGGTCCCGGCATACCGCGATCTCAAGCCCGGCGACACCGGCGCCGACGTCACCCAGCTGCAGAAGGCACTCCGCGACCTGCGGCACTACCAGGGCGGTGACACGGACGGCACGTTCGGCGGCGCCACCAAGGACGCGGTCCGCGGGCTCTACCAGCAGGCCGGGTACGACGTGCCGGACACCGGCGGGCCGGGCGGGCGCACCGACCGGCCCGCGCTCACCGAGGCCGCCGCCGCGGTCGACGCCGCGCACGCCGAGGTGTCCGCGATGCGCCGCCGGATCAAGGACGGCCCGGCCTCCGCGCCCGGCGAGGCGCCGCTGACCGAGCAGCTCGCCCGGCTGGAGGACCGGCTCGCGGACGCGGTGGCCGCCGAGGCGGATCTGATCGCCACCACCGGCCCGATGGTGCCGCTGGACGAGGTCGCGTTCGTGCCGGAGGTGCCCGCCCGGGTCTCCACCTTCACCGCGCGCGTCGGCGACCAGGTCGAGGCGCCGCTGATAGTGCTCTCCTCCGGCGCGCTGCGCGTCGCCGTGCGCCTGCGGCCCGAGCAAGCCGGGCTGATCCGGGCGGACCAGGCCGCGGCGCTGCGGGCGGACTCGCTCGGTCAGGACGCGGACGCGACCGTGACCAGCGTCGGCGAGCTGACCACCGACCCGGCCCCGGCCGAGGGCGAAGCGGGGAACGCGGCCGGGCCGTACCATCCGGTGCTCGTCACGCCGAAGAAGCCGCTGCCCGCGCAGTGGGCCGGGCAGGACGTTCGGGTGACGATCACGGCCGCGCAGACGGACGGTGAGGTGCTGGTCGTGCCGCTCTCCGCGGTGTCCGCCGGTGCGGACGGCCGCACCACGGTCTCCACCGTGGACGCCACCGGCGCGGTCACCCGGGTCGAAGTGCGGGCCGGTGCGTCCGGTGACGGGTTCGTGGCGGTGTCCCCGGCCGGCGGTGAGCTGGCCGCGGGCGACCGGGTCGTGGTGTCCGCACCGTGACCGCGCCGGTGATCCGGTTCCGCGGCGTCGGCCTCACCTATCCGGGGCCACCGCCGGTGACCGCGCTGCGACCGGCCGACCTGACCGTCGCGCCCGGCGAGTACGTGACCGTGGTCGGCCCGTCCGGCTCCGGCAAGTCGTCGCTGCTCAACGTGGCCGGCCTGCTGGACCGGCCGACCGCGGGCGGCTACGAGCTGGACGGCATCGACGTGGGTGCGCTGCGTGAGTCGGCCCGCACCGCGCTGCGCGGGCGGCGGATCGGTTTCGTGTTCCAGTCGTTCCACCTGCTGCCGTACCGGACCGCGACCGAGAACGTGGCGCTGGCCCAGCTCTACGCGGCCGTGCCGCGGCGGCGCCGGCTGGCGGCGGCCCGGGACGCGCTCGACCGGGTCGGGCTCGCCCACCGGCGGGACGCGCTGCCGCTCACGCTCTCCGGCGGCGAACGGCAACGGGTCGCGATCGCCCGGGCGCTGGTGCACGAGCCGAGCCTGCTGCTGTGCGACGAACCGACCGGCAACCTGGACTCCGCGACCGCCGGCACCGTGCTCGACCTGCTGGACGCGCTGCACGCCACCGGGATCACGCTGGTGGTGATCACCCACGATCCGGTGGTGGCCGCGCGCGGGGCCCGGACCGTGACGATCCGAGACGGGGTGCTGAGCGATGGCTGACCGTTCCCGGCTCGCGGTGCCGGACCTGTTAGGCGAGGCGCTGGCCGGCATGCTGCAGCGGCCCGGCCGGTCCGTGCTGACCGCGCTCGGCACCGTGCTCGGGATCGCCGCGTTCGTGGCCGTGCTCGGCCTGACCGCGACCGCCGGCGGGCAGATCGACCGCCGGTTCACCGAGCTGGCCGTGACCGAGGTGACGGTCAAGGACGCGGGCGGCGCCGACCCGCTGGACACCGCGTTCTCCTTCCCGGACGACGCGGCGGATCGCGCGGCCGCGCTCAACGGGGTCAACGCGGCCGGTCTGCACTGGACCGTGCCGCTGCGCACGCCGACGATCGCGGCCGCGCCCGGCGCACCCGGCCGGGCCGGGCAGGGGCTCGGCCTGGCGGCCGCGGAACCGTCAGCGCTCACCGCCATGCGGCCGTCGCTGCGACTCGGCCGGCTGTTCGACGCGTTCCACGACCGGCGCGGCGAACGGGTCGCGGTGCTCGGCGCGGCCGCCGCGGCCCGGCTCGGCGTCACCCGGCTGGACGGGCACCCGGCCGTGTTCGTCGACGACGTGCCGTACACCGTGCTCGGCGTGATCGACGACCTGCAACGCCGCGCCGACCTGCTGCTGTCCGTGATCATCCCGGCCGGTACGGCAATGGACACCTACGGCCCGCCGACCGACCCGCGCGCCGAGATGATCGTCGAGACCCGCCCCGGGGCCGCCGCCGTGGTCGCCGGCCAGCTCGCGGTCGCGCTCCGCCCGGACGCGCCGGAACGCTTCACCGTGCTCGCCCCGCCCGACCCGCAGTCGCTGCGCGGCGGCGTCTCCTCCGACCTGGACACGCTGTTCCTGCTGCTCGCCGCGGTCTGCCTGGTGATCGGCGCGGTCGGCATCGCGAACACCACGCTGGTCGCGGTCCTGGAACGCACCGGCGAGATCGGCCTGCGCCGCGCGCTCGGCGCCCGCCCGGTCCACATCGCCGGCCAGTTCCTCGCCGAGTCCACCGCGCTCGGCCTGCTCGGCGGTCTGGTCGGCGGCAGCATCGGCGTGGCCGTGGTGGTGCTGACCGCGCTCGCCCGCGACTGGACCGCCGTGGTCGCCCCCTGGACCGTCGCGATCACCCCGGCCGCCGGTGCGCTGATCGGCCTGCTCGCCGGCCTCTACCCCGCCCTGCGCGCCGCCCGCATCGAACCGGTCGAAGCCCTCCGCCGCTGACCCGCCCACCGGCCACCACGCCACACCCACGCCCGGATCCGCCCGAGTCACCCGCGCTTGCCGCGCCACGAGCGGTGAGCGCGGGTGGCTCGCCGTGCCGTGAGCGGTTCGCCGCGGCGTAAGCGGCCTGCCGCGACGCAGAAGTCATCACCGCCGCCTTTATGGCGATATTTCGGGCGGGGCTCGCTGCGGAGCGCCGCTCATCCTGATGTCGAGGGCTCAGTAATCAGGAGATCCCGGGAGCGCAGCGCCCGTCCTCACCTCCTGCAACGCCGCACGATCGGGGCCGACGGTCGCGCCGGGAGACATGACCAGCGGCGATGCCGCGTGCTTCTCGTGGCAGCGCCGGACCCGGCTCCGACGCGGCGTCCGGAGCGGCGGCGGAGGCTGCCGCGAGCGGTTGCCCGCTTCGGGTGTGAGGGCCGCACCACGCCGGGAGCGGAAAGGGATCGCCGGGTTCTCAGGCGGCGCCGAAGCAGGTGAAGGCGGCGGCCGTGGCGGCGCGGTCGTCGAGGTCTGACGGCATGGCCGCGGTCTGGGCGGCCGCGAGCGCGGTGGCGAGTGGCGTGGCCGGCAGACGGCGGTGGAGGCCGAGCATCAGGTCCAGGCTGGGACGGTCGGCGACCGGGAGGACGCTGCCCAGGACCGCACGGGTGCCGCGGCGCAGGAGCGCGGCCGCGAGGCCCATCAACTCCTCGCCGGGGTGGACCGCGGAGAGCCCGGAATCGCAGGCGGAGAGGATGACCGTGGCCGGTGGGCGGGCGAGACGTTCGAGGTCGTAGACGGTGAGCGGGCCGTCGGCGAGCCGCAGCGCGGAGAACATCGGGTTGTCCGCGCGGAACCGGCCGTGCGCGGCGATGTGCAGCAGCGCGGCGCCGTCCATCGCCCGCAGCACAGCCTCCGCGGTCGCTGACCGCCCGGTCAGGAGGGTGTCCGGGGTCAGCAGCTCGGCCAGGCGGTGCACCTCGTGCTCGGCGTGCGGCAGGCCGGGGCCGGCCACCAGGACGCGGCGGGTCGCGGTGCTCCGGGACGAGGTCGCGGCGGTCAACCAGATCGAGGCGGACGGTGCGACCGTGACCGGCCGGCCGTGGCAGGTCGCGAGCAGCGCCCACGGGGTGGCGTGCAGCGCGCCGGCCGGGACCAGCACCAGCGGACCCGGCGCCAGCCGGTCACGGATCGGGCCGAACAGCGCGTCGTCGAGGCGCCCGGCCGCGAGACGGGCGGCGGCGGACGCGGCGGCCAGCGATGCCGCGGTGCCGTGCCGGCGGACCAGCCGGTGCAGCGCGAACCGCAGCGCGTCCAGCTCGGCGGTGACCTCGCCGGCCGGCCCCAGCGTGCGCAGCCGGGCCCCGGCCGCGGACACGATCACCGCGTGCAACAACCCTTCACAATCGAAGATCTCCACGAGGGTACGGTCCCCGAGCACCGACGGCAGCCGCTCCAGCGAGATCGGGCGGGCGGCGGCGGTGCCGGGCGTGTGCCAGCTCCGGCGGCGGATGCGCTCCTCGATCACGCGCTGTTCGCGCAGCAGCGCACCGCCCCGGGCGCCGGGCAGGCCCGCCTCGGCGGAGACCCGGCGCAGATCCGCGAGATCAGCCGCGAGTTCGGGACGGCCGGCCGGCGCGGGTTCGGGCAGGCGCAGCGCGGCGGCGCGGCCCCGTTCCGACCACCACAGCACCGACCGTGCCCGGCCCGACCGGAGCGCGAGGCGCAGCCCGGTCGCGGCCAGATCTCCGGCGTAGCTGCTGGCCAGCGCGCGCAGCTCGGTGGCGCCGAGCGCGGCCCGGTAGCTGTCGAGCACGTCCATCCCGGCGCGCACGGCCCGCCGCGCCCCGGCCGCGTCACCGGCGGCGTCGCGCAGCAGCGCCTCCGCGTGCCAGGCGCGGGCGCGGAATTCCGCCGGCCCGCGCCGGCCGTCGGCGCGGACCAGGCGAAGTTCACCGGCCGCGGCGGCACGGTCGGGCGTGATCGTGGCGGCGTAGAGGCGGGCATCGAGTGCCGGCGCCGGCCAGCCGACCGCGGCCAGATCCGCGGCGACGGCACGGGCACGAGCGGCGACAGCACGGGTGACGGCCGGCGGCGCGACGCCGGTACCCGCGTCACCCGGCGCGGCGGCACGCGAGCCGACGATTCCCGGCGCGGTGGCGCGCAACGCCGCATATCGGGCGAGTGCCGCCCAGGCCGGGCGGTCCTGGCGGTGGAAGGAGCGGCGGGCCGTCTCCGCCTGGGTGCGGGCGGTGGCGGTGTCGCCGGTGTCCAGCGCGACCTCCGCCAGCAGCAGCCGGGCCTGCGCCTCGAAGAGCCGCATCCGGCTGTCCCGGGCCGCCGCCACCGCCGCCTCCGCGACCGTCCGCGCCTCCGGGAACAGCCGGGCCCGCAGCAACAGCTCACCGCGGTCCATCAGCGCCACCGCGGACGGCCCGGTGCGCGCGAAGTACTCGCCGGCCAGGTCGTACCAGCGCAGCGCGCCCGGCACGTCGCCGGCGCGGGCGGCCACGAAACCGCGGTTGTGCCGGACCTGCGCCACCGCCAGGTCCTGCCCCAGCTCCGCGTAGATCGTCTCGGCCGCGACCAGGTCGTCCTCGGCCGCGCGCAGCCCGCCCCGGTATGCGTGCAGCACGCCCCGGTTGGTCAGCGCCCGTGCCTGCCACAGCCGGTCCCCGGCGCGGCGGAACGCGGCCACCGCTGTCGTGTATCCGGCCATCGCCTCGTCGAAGCGGCTGAGCCGGTCCAGGATCAGCGCCCGCTGCATCGCCAGCCGCGCACCCGGCAGCCCGGACAGCACCGGCACGGCCGCGTCGATCTCGCGCAGCGCGGCCCGGGGACGCCCGGCCTCGGCCAGCACCAGCGCGAGGCTCATCCGGGCCTCGGCAGCGCGTTCGGCGAGGCCGGCCCGGGCGGCGACCCGGCGGGCCCGGTGCAGGTGACGCAGCGCGGCCGGGGCGTCGGACAGTTCGCGGGCGGCCAGGCCGAGCGCGCGTTCCGCGGTGGACTCCGCGCCGGGGTCGGCCGCGCGCCGGGCCGAGCGGCGGGCCTCGAGCGCCAGCCGCGTCGCGCGCCGGGGGTCGGCCGTCACCAGGTCCAGAGCATCGACCATGCCCCCGATCGTGCCACAAATGCGACACCGGTCGATGCGTATCAGCCGAGCCGGAGCACGACTCCCGTTCCGCGAGTCCACACCCGAGCTGGAGGTCATGAGCCATGCCCCCGTCCGACGACCGCATCTCCCGGTACCACGCCCGCCGCCAGGAGCGCCTGCGCCGCCTGCCCACGCTCCGGTCCGCGCCGACGACCGGCCGGGCCCGCGCCTGGTACGTCGCCGGCGAACTCCTCGTGCTCGACGAGGAGCGCCGCGCCGTCGAGCGCTACCTGTCCGAGAACCGCGGCACGCTCACCGCGACCGGTGACGAGGAGGTGACGCCGGGCCTGCGCCGCTACCGCGCGGCCGGGCTGGACGTGCCGGACCTGGTGCGCACCGTGCACGGCCGGCTGCCGGCCGGCGCGGACGTGGTCGCCGCGAACCACGTGCTGCTCAGCGCGCCGTTCAACCACGGCGGGCCGTTCGGGCCGCCGCAGCCGGCCGCGGCCGCCACGCTCGCCGCGCCGGCCGGGGAGTCGCCGGTACACGTGGCGATCGTGGACACCGGGCTGTGGCCGGCCAGCCGGCTGCCGCAGGGATACCTGACCGCGGACGTCGACGTGGAGACCGCGACGGACGTGGACTCCGACGGCGTGCTGGACGGCGACGTCGGCCACGCGAACTTCATCGCGGGCGTGATCGCCGCGCACACCGGCCGGGTACGCCTGAGCGTGCACCGCGTCCTGGACACGTTCGGCCTCTGCACCGAGCTGCAGCTGATCGAGGCACTGGACGCGCTGGACGCGTCCGTGTCCGTGGTGAACCTGTCGCTCGGCGGCTACACACCCGGCAACCGGCCGCCGATCGGGCTGCGGGTGGCGCTGGAGAACGCGCTGTCCGTACCCGATCGGGTGGTGGTCGCGGCGGCCGGGAACGACGGCAACGCGGCGGATCCGTTCTGGCCGGCCGCGTTCGCGCGCAGCGGACCGGGCTGGGCGGACCGGATCGCCGCGGTCGCGGCGCACGACGGGACCCGGGTGTGCGGGTGGAGCAACACCGGCGCGTGGGTGACCGTGGCCGCGCGCGGCGAGGACGTGCACAGCACGTTCATCGACCACGACGCGTTCCCGTCCGGCTGGGCGCTGTGGAGCGGCACGTCGTTCGCGACGCCGCGGGTGGTGGCCGAGGTCGCGACCGGGATGGCCGCGGGGCTGTCCGCGCCGGCCGCGCTGGACCGGGTGACCGCGGACGCCGCGGCCACGATCGGCGGCTACCCGGTGGCCGGATCGTGACTCCCCTTTCGTACACCCGCGGGTTTAGGCTCGATGTCGTGACGACGGACCTTCCGGCGGTCGTCGACGCGGCCGCCGCCGGCGACCGAGCGGCCTGGGACGTCCTGGTCGAGCGGTACGGACGTCTGGTGTGGGCGATCGCCCGCGGTTTCCGGCTGGGTGACGCGGACGCGGCCGACGTGAGCCAGGCCGTCTGGCTGCGGCTGGTGGAGAACCTCGACGGCATCCGTGATCCGGGCGCGCTCGCGTCCTGGCTGGGCACCACCACCCGGCGTGAGGCGCTGGCCGTGCTGCGCCGCCGGTCCGACGTGCCGCTCTCCGACCTCGACGACACGGACGCCGGTGACGAGCCGCCGCCGTGGCACGGCGTGCTGGCCGAGGAGCGCGACCGCGAGCTGTGGCGTGCGTTCGACCGGCTGCCGCACCGCTGCCAGCGTCTGTTGCGGCTGCTGGTGATCGAGCCGGCCGGTTACTCCGCTGCCGCGGCCGCGCTGGACGTGCCGATCGGCAGTCTCGGCCCGACCCGGGCCCGGTGCCTGCACGCGCTGCGCGCCGAGTTGCGGACGGCGGACGGCGATGAGTGACCTGGACCGGCTCGCCGCGATGTTCGACCGGGTCGACCCGGTGCCCGAGGCGGTGCTCGCCGCGGCCCGGGACGCGTTCGGCTGGCGCACGATCGACGCGGACCTGGCCCGGCTGACCGCGGACAGCCTGCTGACCGAGGCCGCGGTCCGCGGCGACGCGGCCCGCCTGCTCACGTTCGAGGCGGGCGGCACCGTGATCGAGGCCGAGGTCGCCGGCACCGGCACGGCTCTGCGCGTCCTCGGCCAGGTCGTGCCGCCCGGCCCGGCCCGGGTCCGCCTCGAGCAGCCGGGCGGCACGGCCGAGACGGTCGCGGACGCGCTGGGCCGGTTCACGCTCACCGGCGTGCGCCCCGGCCCGTCCCGGTTCGTCTGCACCCGCCTTCCGTCCGGCCCGGCCGTCCGTACGGAGTGGACGGTCCTCTGATCGCGGCGGGCTCCCGTTTCCCCCGTTACGGGGGCCCGCCGCCCGCTACCGGCGCACCGGCAGCATGAGCGGTCCGCGCACGTTGATCGATCGCCGTACCGCGATGGGCTGGTCCGTGGCAGGGCTCAGGTGCGGGAGCATCGCAAGCGCGATCCGTGCCTGGGCCCGCGCCGGTCCCGCGCCCGCGCAGGTGTGCACGCCGGCACCGAACCCGAAGTGGCGGGACGGCGTGCGGGTCGCGTCGAACCGGTCGCCGTCCGGGAAGCGTTCCTCGTCCCGGTTCGCGGACGCGAACACCAGCAGCACGTCCGCGCCCTCGGGCACGTCCACGCCACCGATCGTGGCCGCGCGGGTGGCGAGCCGGAAGATCGTCGGCACCGGTGACTCGTACCGCAGCGTCTCCTCGACCGCGTTCGGCAGCAGCTCCGGCTTCCACTGGTCAGGAGCTTGGAGCAGCAGCCGGACCACGCTGCCGATCAGGTCGGTGGTGGTGATGTGCGCCGCGCCGAACGTGCTGCCGATCGTCCCGACGATCTCCGCCTCCTGGTCCGCGGTCAGCGGCGCGTCGCCCGGCGCGAGCGCCGCGACCACATCACTGATCAGATCCCCGGTGGGTACGGCACGCCGGGCGCGCACGTAGCCGGCGATCACCCGTTGCAGACCCAGCGCGGTACGGGCGTCGGCCGCCTCCTCCGCCTCGGTGGAGTCCGCGCCGCCCAGCCGGAACAGCGCCGCACTGCCGGCCCGCGCGGCCTCGGCGTCCTCCGCCGACAGGCCGAACAGTTCGGCCGCGGTCGCCACCGGCAGCGGCGAGGCGAACCGCCCGACCAGGTCCACCGTGTCCTCGAACGCGTCGATCAGCGCACCGGCCCGCGCCCGGATCCCCGGCTCCAGCGCCTTGATCCGCCCCGGCGCGGTCAGATGCCGGGTGTAGGGCACGCGCAGCCGGTGGTGCGCCGGCCCGTCCGACGTGATGTGATCGGGCTTCTGCGGGTAGCCCTCGGCCAGCACCGCGAACGTCCCCGGATACAGCGGCCGCACCGGCCGCAGGCTGTTCGCCGACGAGAACCCGGCCGAGTCCCGCAGCACCGCGTCCACGTCCCGGAACCGGGTGACCACCCAGGCGTCCAGCCGCGGCGAGTAGAACACCGGCTCGCGTCGCCGCGCCTCCGCGTAGAACGGATAGGGATCCGCGAGATGCACGCCGAGCGGATCGTAGCTCTCCGCCAGTTCACTGACCATCGCCCCTCCCTCCCCGGCAACCCTTTACGCGTTCATCCCCGCAGGTCCCGCAGGACGACACCGTCCGGCCGTTCGCCGCAGTCGGGATAGTGCAGGTCCAGCAGCATCGGATCGAGCGTTATCGCGGCGCGGCCGGTGAACGCCTCGTCCAGGAAGAACGTCGCCCTCGTGCCGGCCCCGGCAGGTGCGGTGAACGGCTCCGGCGGCGCGATCGGGCGGTAGCCGTCCAGCGTGAGCCGAAATCCCCGGCCGTCCCGCCACACCTCGACGTCGACGTGTGTGCAGATCGTCGACGCGTCGAGATAGACGCCACGCCGCAGCCTCCGGTCCATCAGCGGATGGCCGGTGAACAGCGGCAGGTCGTGGCCGGGCGGCAGCGTGTCCGCCTGGTCGTCGGTCACCGTGAACACGAGGTCAGCGGTGATCTCCGCGACGACGCGCGACACGTGCGCCGCCGCGCTGTCCCGACCCGGATGGAACGCCTGCTTCACGACCTCGCCGAACACCATGGTCGGCAGCCGCGGATCGCCCCGGCCCACCCCGAAGTACATGTGAATCCGCCGGCGCACCGCCTCCTCGCCCGGCAGCACGGTCAGCTCATCCCTGTCGCTCACCGCTCCAGTATGGACCGTGCCGTCGTCAGGAAGGTACCGCGCAGGTCGTCCAGTTCGGCGTAGAGATCGTCCAGCGAGGCCACGCCGTCCCAGACCGCGCGGTTGAGACGCACGAAGTAGACACGGGCGGCGGTGTGCACCTCGGCCGGGTAGAGGACCTGCAGCATGCGTTCGGCGACCCAGAGGCGGTGCATCGTGTCCTGCGCGGCCGTCGGCCACGGGTCGCCGGCCGACCAGTCGCCGGGCCGCTCGAACGCGGCCCGTTCCGCCTCGGCCGCCACCGCGATGAAGCGCTCCAGGTGCGTGAGCCGCTCCGCGCGGCGGGCCTCGGCCCGCTCGGTCTCCTGCCGCCGCTGCTCCGCGCGCACGCTCATCCGCTGCGTGCTGTGCTGCACCAGATAGGACAGACCACCGCCGAGCAGCACCCCGCCGAGCGAGGTGATCGCGGTGAGCATCTCGCCGGCCACCGGGTTACCCTACCGCGATGCGAGTGCGCGCCTTCGAGGACAACGACTGGCCCGGCGTGTGGCCGATCATCCACGACGTCGTGACCGCGCAGGAGACCTTCCCGTACGACCCGGGCATGTCCTCACCGGCCGCCCGCGCGATGTGGATCGAGTCGCCACCGGGCCTGACCGTCGTGGCCGTGGACGGCGACCGGGTGCTCGGCACCGCCAAGATGGGCCCGAACCGCCCCGGCCCCGGCGCGCACGTGTCGACCGCGAGCTTCATGGTCGCGGCGGACTCCCGCGGCACCGGCGTCGGGACCGCGCTGTGCCGCTTCGCCCTCGCCTGGGCCCGCACCAACGGCTACGCCGCCATGCAGTTCAACGCCGTCGTCGAGTCCAACCACGCCGCCGTCCACCTCTACCGGCGCCTCGGCTTCACCGTCCTCGCCACCGTCCCCCGCGCCTTCACCCACCCCACCCTCGGCCGCATCGGCCTCCACCTGATGCACCAGGAGTTCTGAACCCGCTACTCACCCGGGGCAAATAGATCTTCCAGGACCCCTCGTGCCCGAGCGCCGAGCTCCTCACTCGGGAAAAACCGAGCGCAGAGCTCAAGAACCTCTTCAACGCCGGTCACACCGGTTATCGCTACCAGCGTGCGCAGATCAGCAACGTCGCGGCTGCGTGCGGCGAACACCTTCATCGCAAGGACGTGCTCAGGCGAGGCCGCCATGACGCGGATGCCCGGATGGTCGAACACCTTCCGCTTCGCGGGATCATCCTGACCGGAGATGTAGGAGCTGGCCTGCTCATTGAGCCACCAGAACGGCAAGTCGAGCGACTCCGCGACCTTGCGGGCCTCGTCAAGAACAACGCCGTGCGGGACGAACAGAGCATCGACGTCGCGTGTCACGCGGTTGGCGTCGTATGCGAGAGCCATTGCAGCACCACCGACAATGAAGAGATCGGCGACAACCCCGCGAGCGACCAAGCGTTCACCGAGTGCGGTGAACGCCCGTTCCAATTCCGCACGGCCGAGCAGGCCGTCTCCGGTACTCATGCGGCCTCGAGGTCGCGGGCCGAGAGGTAGACGCCGTGCTTGCGGAACGCGGCCGGGGCCCAGACCAGCGCTTCCATGCGCTGACTGGGCAGCTCGGCCGGGAACCACGGCGTACGCAGCGTGCGTGACCGGGTCCATGCCGGCGGTGCCAGATCATGCTGGGCGGCAAGGTGCTCGGCCATGGCCGCCAGCAGTGCATCCCAGCGATCATCGCCGACGGGCTCGGGCTCCTCGATCAGAAGGCGCGTCTGGACATCGGCGGGCTCCCAGCGATACTCCTCCTGGAACTCCCAGAAGTGCTTCCACCGGATCGCCTCGTCGGGCTGGCGCCGCACGCGTGTCGCGAGCTGCGCCAACGTCATCGGCTGGTATGCCATGCCGTCACCTTTCCCACCCGCACAGGATAGATGGCCGGGGTCCCGCCACGTGGCCGTCCCACGACCATCGTCCGGGGGACCCACCGACTGCTGCGCATGGAGAGCGCCGGACGGCGGGCCGAGACGCGGCCCGCCGTCCGGGTGGCGGTCAGAGGAACGTGACCTGCACCGGAGTTGTGCGGCGGACGGTGGTGCCGTCGCCGAGCTGGCCGCTGCCGTTGTTGCCCCAGCACCAGAGCGTGCCGTCGGTGCGGATGGCGCAGCCGTGGTAGCCGACCGCGAGCGCGGTCGTCCAGGTCGTGGCCGTGCCGATCCGCGCCGGCGCGTTGCGGTGCGTGGTGGTGCCGTCGGCGAGCTGGCCCTGGCCGTTGTGGCCCCAGCACCACAGGCTCCCGTCGGTGCGGGACGCGCACGTCGTGTCGAAGCCGACCCCGGCCGCGGCCCAGGTGTTGCCGGTGACCTGCAGCGGCGCGGTCTGATAGGGCACGTTCGCGCCCAGCTGCCCGTAGCCGTTCTCGCCCCAGCACCACAGCGACGCATCCGTACGCGTGGCGCAGGTGAAGGTGTATCCGGCGGTCACGCCGTTCCAGGTGGCCGCGGTGCCGACCTGTGCCGGGCTGGTCCGGTAGCCGAGCGTGCCGATGCCGAGCTGCCCGCTGGAACTGTCACCCCAGCACCACAGCGTCCGGTCGGTGCGGGTGGCGCAGGTGTGCGCGAACCCGGTCGTCACGGTGGCCCAGCTGGTCGCGGTGCCGACCCGCAGCGGGACCGTCGAGACGTAGACGGATCCGCCCTGGCCGAGCTGGCTGTGCCGGTCGAAACCCCAGCACCACAGCGACCCGTCGGTACGGGTGGCGCACGTGTGGTTGTCGCCGGCGCTTACGCTCGCCCAGGTGGTGACGTCCCCGACCCGTGCCGGCGCGGTTCTGGTCGTCGTGGTGCCGTCGCCGAGCTGGCCGCGGAAGTTGTTGCCCCAGCACCAGAGTGATCCGTCGGTGCGGACCGCGCAGGTGTGCCCGGTGCCCGCGTCGGCCGCGGTCCAGGCGCCGGCGATGGCGACCGGCACGCCGCGGGCCGTCGTGCCGCCGTCGCCGAGCTGGCCGCTGGAGTTGCTGCCCCAGCACCACAGCGAGGCGTCGCCGCCGATCGCGCAGGTGTGCCCCCACCCGACGGTGACGGCGGTGATGGTGGCCGGGGCCGCGGCGCTCGCCGGCGCCGCCAGGCCGAGAAGCCCGGCCACCATCACCGCGACGGCGACCATCCACAGTGAACTTGTTCGATGCTTGCTCATACGTCGATCTCCCGGAGGGCGTCATGGTGGGTCGCGGCGAGCCCCATGATCGGAGCTCCCGCACGGACACGATGGGAGCGCTTCCAGGAGTATTACATCGACACAGGGCAATATCAATCGAACCCTAGCGCCGCCAGCCGCTCGCCCGCCGGCGCGAACCAGGCCGTCTCGCTACCCCGCATCGTGGTCTCGATCCGCAGCCGCTCGTAGTCGTTCAGCGGCGGCAGCACGTCCTGCGCAAACCACCCCACCTCCAGCGACTCGTCGTCCGCGACCCGCGCCGCATCCTCCCCCGGCACCGGGCGGCAGAGAAACCACAGGTTGAGGTACTGACATTCGTCACCGTTCGGGTAGCGCGTCGGATGCATCGCCACCCCGGCCAGCCGCTCCACGGTCACCCGCACGCCGGTCTCCTCCAGCACCTCGCGCACCGCCGCCTCGGCCGGCTGCTCCCCCGGATCGATCACCCCGGACGGGATCGACCACCGCCCGTCATCACTGCGCCGCTCCAGCAGCAGCTCCCCCGCGTCGTTCACCACCACGGCACTGGCACTCGGCAACATGAGCAGGTCATGCCCGATCCGCGCACGCAGACCGGCGATGTAGTCGGAGACACCCATGATCAAACCTTAGCGAGGAACCCCCGGAGCACTTCCAGAAACGCCTCGGGCCGATCCATGTTGACCGTGTGCGCCGCCCCGTCGATCACCACCTGCTCCGCGCCGCACGCCGCAAGCTCGTCCGACACGCCCCGGATGTCGGAGGTGTCCAGCGCACCCACCACGGTCAGCAGCGGTTTCGGCAGCTCCGCCAGCCGATCGACCGCCCCCACCTCGATCATCCGCCCGGTCGCCTCCACCGACAGCCGCACTAGCCCGTCCCGCATCATCGCCGCACACTTCTCCCGCATCGCCGCCGGCACATCCCCCGGCGCCCGATGCGGCCCGTCCACCCACGCCCGCAGCATCGCCTCGACGAACCCGTCCGCATCCCGCCGCGCCGCCGCATCCGCCTGCGCCCGCTGACACTCCAGCGTGAACAGATCCGCGAACGTCATCCCACTGACCCCGGTCGACACCAAAACCAAGGTCAACGGCACCCGGGGGTACGCCAGCGCGAAGTCGATCGCCGTCCGCCCACCCAGCGACAGCCCGACCAGCACCGGCCGCTCCGCCCTCACCTCACGCAGCACCGCCGCGAGATCCTCATAGGCGCGATAATCCCCACGCGCCGCCGTCGACCGCCCGTGCGACCGCGCGTCAAACCGCGTCACCCGATGGTCCGCCGCGAGGTCCTCGAACTGCCCGTCCCACATGGACGCGTCCAGCCCACCACCGTGCAGCAGCACCAGATCCCGCCCCGCTCCCGCGGTCTCGCAGTACAGCTCTCCGTTCTCGACCACAACACCCATGCCACACAGCCAACCACGCCCGCCACCGCCCCGGCCGCCCCCGCGAGCCATTCGGGCGTGCAAAAACATCCGGGCCTACAGCAGCCGCTCCTGGCGGGGCAGCGTCAGGCGGGCCGTGGTGATCGTGGCGGTCAGGGCGTCCTCGTTCAGGTCGCGGTCCACCACCTGCGCGTACGACCGGCCCTGGTTCTGGGTGTTGCGCATGCGCACCACGTTCGGGAACCGGCCCACCGCGCGCATGTCGCCCAGCCCGGACAGGAAGATCAGCTGGATGCCGTTCGCCGCGGCCACGCGGCGCTGGAGGTCCAGGAACGCCACGTAGTTCGCTGAGCTGAGCCTGGATGAAGACGGTGTGTGCCGCACCCACCCGGGACGCGAGATCGAGGTGCACCCGGCGGATCCGGCGCAGCGTCTCGACCAGCTCGCCGGACGCCTGCCGCACGGCCGCGTCCGTCTCGGTGTCGATGCCGGCCGCCACGTGGTTGAGCACCTCCGCGTCCTCGGCCACGCGCGACTCGACGTGCTCGCGGGCGCGCTCCAGCCGGCGCGGCACGTCGACCGTCCAGTCGACGGCGCGCACGTCCCGCCGGGTCGCCTCCATCAGGTCCGTCAACGACGCGGCCATCGCCACCGACACGCGCTCGGCCTGCGCGGCCGTCCGCCCGGCCGCCTCGAACCGACGGTCGCGCAGCTGCCGCTGGAGCACCACGGAGAACGCCGCCTCCGCGTCGTCCACGTCCAGGTCCAGCCCGCTGAGATAGAGCAGCACGGCCTGCGGCGACGCCTGCACGATCGCGCCGTCCGGGCTGTCCTGCAGCGCGAGCAGCTTGAACGCGAACTCCTCGCGCCGCCCGCCGTCGTCCGTGAACGGGTAGACGAACGCGCGCTGCCCCTCCCGCGGGCACCAGCCCAATGCCACTCAGCCTATTTTGATCTTGGAGGAGCCGCGGTACGGCCGCACTCCCGGCGGGAATGCTCTCAGCCCGATCCGGGTTCCGTGGCCCACTCGCTGTCGGCACGCGAATCACACGCGGTCTCCGGGCGCCGGTCGCACTCCCGCGACCAGCAGGAATGCTCTCAGCCCGATCCGGGTTCCGTGGCCCACTCGCTGTCGGCACGCGAATCACACGCGGCCTCCGGGCGCCGGTCGCACTCCCGCGACCAGCATGAATGCCCTCAGCCCGATCCGGGTTCCGTGACCCACTCGCTGTCGGCACGCGAATCACACGCGGCCTCCGGGCGCCGGAACACCGCGGGCGGGCAGGGTCGGCCCCCTTCCGGCGGGGACCCGGCGCCTCGTGCCCGAAATCTCCCGATGAAGCGGGCAAGCGTCCTGCTGGCGGGGCCGGGAGATCTTGACGGCCTCGGGCCCGGCGCCTGAGTGATCAATCAGGTGAGCAAAAAAGCGATCAACTTCGATTTTTGATCTACCTTTTGCTCACCTGATTGATCACTCAGGCCACAGCGGTGCCGACTCGCCGGCCTGTGGTGCGCGCCGGAGGGTGGGATGTAGCGATATTTCGGTGCTTGTGACGTTTGTGTGGGTGTTTTTGGGGGTTTGGGGTAGCGCACGCCGTTGGCCTGCTTACGTTCTGTCTTGACTAGAGTCAGAGCGTAGAAAGTGCAGGTCAACGGCGTGCGTGATGCCAGGGTATGGGCTCGGATGCTCGGACTCCAGAAGGCTGTCGTTGAGCGTGTCGAGTTCGACGAGGAACAGAATCTGCTGGTCGCGTCGGTGCGGCCGGCCCGGGGGCACCGTCGCCGGTGCGGGCTCTGCGGCCGTCGTAGTCCGGGCTATGACCAGGGTTCCGGCCGGCGGCGGTGGCGGGCCCTGGACCTCGGCACGATCATCGCCTACGTCGAAGCGGACGCCCCACGGGTCTCGTGCCCCGAGCACGGCATCGTCGTAGCCGGCGTCCCGTGGGCCCGGCACCATGCCGGGCACACCCTCGGCTTCGACCAGACCGTGGCCTGGCTCGCCACGACCTGCTCCAAGTCGGCGGTCACCCAGTTGATGCGCATCGCATGGCGGACCGTCGGGGCGATCGTCGCCCGGGTCTGGGCCGACACCGCACAACACACCGACCTGCTCAACGGCCTCACACGGATCGGGATCGACGAGATCTCCTACCGCAAAGGACACAAATTCCTCACCGTCATCGTCGACCACGACACCGGCCGCCTCGTCTGGGCCGCACCCGGCGCCGACGCCACCACCCTGACCGAGTTCTTCACCCAACTCGGACCCGACCGCTGCGCCCGAATCACCCACGTCACCAGTGATGCCGCCGCCTGGATCCGGCAAGCCGTCACCACCCACTGCCCACAAGCAATCCGCTGCGCCGACCCGTTCCACATCGTCGCCTGGGCCACCAAAGCCCTCGACGAACAACGCCGCACCACCTGGAACCAGATCCGCAAAGCCGCCCAGGGAACCCGACCCGCGAACCCCAACGACCGGCCCAAAGGCGCAGTGAAAACCCTCAAGAACGCCCGCTGGGCCCTCTGGAAAAACCCCGACACCCTCACCGAAGGACAACGCGAACAACTCGACTGGATCGCGAAAACCCAGCCCGCCCTCTACCGCGCCTGGGCGTTGAAAGAAGGCCTACGCACCGTCTTCACGATCGCCCGCCGCGACCCCGACGAAGCCATCGAAGCCCTCGACAAATGGATCTCCTGGGCCCGCCGCAGCCGCCTCACCCCCTTCACCACCCTCGCCCGCTCCATCACCCACCACCGCGAACCGATCATCGCCGCCATCACCCACCGGCTATCCAACGCCCTCATCGAATCCACCAACACCAAAATCCGGCTCATCATCCGCAGAGGCTTCGGATTCCACTCACCCGAACCCATCATCGCCCTCGCCATGCTCCACCTCGGCGGCCACCGCCCCACCCTCCCCAATAGATGACCACCAACCACCCACACATCCGTCACAAGAGCCGATATTTCGGGCGGGCAGGGCCCGATCGCCGCGAGCGGGCCGGGTCGGCTCGCGCTCCCCGGCCCGAAAGGACTGGGCAACAGAGTCAGTCCAAGGGGTGTGAGTGACAGAGAAGGGCCGGCGGGCGTCGCACGCACGCCAGCGGGGCGCAGGCAGGAATCCGTGGTCAACTTAAGCTAAGTGGCATTGGGCACCGGTCGTCGCTGGCGCTCCTCCCTTCCATTTCCGCGACTGGTCCCGCAAACCCCGGTCACCCACCGGCCGGAAGCCGCACCACGACGAGCAGGCCACCCTCCCCCCGCGGGACTAGCGCCAGCGTCCCATCGTGCGCCCGAACGATCGCCGCAACGATCGCCAGCCCGAGCCCGACACCGGCGTGCCCGACACCGGCGTACCCGGCTCCGGGTCGGCCGGTTCCTGCCTGCCCGGTGCCGGCGTGGGCGGCGCGCACCCGCTCGTTTCCTCGCTGAAACGGCTCGGTGAGTGTCGCGGCCACCTCCGGCGTGAGCACCGCACCGCTGTTCTCGACCGTGAGCACCGCGGTCCCCGCACGGGCCTCCGTCCCGATCCGCACGAAGCCGCCACCCGCCACGTTGTGGACGATCGCGTTCTGCACCAGGTTCATCGTCACCTGCAGCAGCAGCGAGTCCGACCCGGACACGTACACCACGTCCCCGGCGACCTCCACGGTGACGCCGTGCTCCTCCGCCAGCGGCAGCAGCGTCTCGGACGCCTCCTCCGCCGCGAGCGACAGGTCGACACGCTCCCGGGCGAACGACCGCTGATCGGCGCGGCTGAGCAGCAACAACGCCTCGGTCAGCCCGATCGCCCGGCCGTTGACCGCATACAGCCGCTCGATCAGCTCCCCGGTGACCCGCTCCGGATGCCCGCGCGCCACGTCCAGCATCGCCTGCGTGATCGCCAGCGGTGTCCGCAGCTCGTGCGACGCGTTCGCCGCGAACCTCCGCTGCTCGCCGACGTGCGCCTCGAGCCGCTCGAGCATCGCGTCGAACGCGTCCGCCAGTTCCCGGAACTCGTCGCCCCGGCCCGGCAGCCGGATCCGGTGCCCCAGCGACCCGGTCGCGGCCGTCCGGGTCGCGTCCGTGATCCGGGTCAGCGGCGCCAGCATCCGGCCGGCCAGTATCCAACCGCCCACCAGCCCGAACACCAGCAGGAACACCGCCATGACCGCGGCCCGCGGCGCGAACGCGTGAAGCAACTCGTACCGCGTGGGACTGTGCGGGCCCGGCCGGGGCGACCAGGCCGGCGGCTGCGGCACGTACCGCAGGAGGAACACCCACACGACCGCGAGCAGCAGCCCACCGGCGACCATCAGGAAGCCCGCATAGCTGAGCGCGAGCTTGAGCCGCACGCTCAGCCCAGGCTCCCTGCTCACGGCGTCACCGCTCACGGGGCCGCGATCCACGGCGTCACGGCAGCGCGTCGATGCGGTAACCGACCCCGGCCACGGTCTCGATGATCCCGGGCTCACCGAGCCGCTTCCGCAGCGAGGAGATCGTGATCCGCACCGCGTTGGTGAACGGGTCCGCATTCACATCCCACGCCCTCTCCAGCAGTTCCTCCGCGCTCACCACCCCGCCCTCGGCGGCCACGAGCACCTCCAGCACGGCGAACTGCTTCCGGGTCAGCGCCACATATCGGCCGTTCCGATAGACCTCCCGCCGGAACGGATCCACCCGCAACCCGGCCACCTCCCACACCGGCGGCCGGCGGCGCACCCGCCGCCGATCCAGCGCCCGCAGCCGCAGCACCAGCTCCCGCAGCACGAACGGCTTGGTCAGATAGTCATCCGCCCCCAGCGCGAACCCGGACACCTTGTCGTCCAGCCGGTCCGCCGCCGTCAGCATCAGGATCGGGATCCCGCTGCCCGACGCCAGGATCCACTCCGCGATCTCGTCCCCCGACCGCCCCGGCACATCCCGGTCGAGAACCGCCACGTCATAGGCATTGACCCCCAGCATCTCCAGCGCCGCATCCCCATCCCCCGCGACGTCGGCCGCGATCGCCTCCAGCCGCAGCCCGTCCCGGATCGCCTCCGCCAGGAACACCTCATCCTCAACGACCAGCACCCGCACGCCCCGATGCTACGAGCCACGACATATCACCGGCCTAACAAAAAGCGGGCACGATGCCACGTGCGCTATGCGGGCCGGTCCGCGGCGGAGAGCAGGCCGTCGAGGGCGTCGCGTTCCGCGGCCAGGCGGGTCATCGCGGCGGTGATGCGGGCGCGCTCGCGGGTCAGGTGACCGACCAGGCCGGGGCACGGGGACGGCACCGGATGGGTGGCGTCGCCGTGCACGCAGTGCAGCACCGCGGCGATGACCGTGGTGGGCAGCCCGGCCGCGAGCAGCGCTCTGATGTGGAAGACCGTGGTCACGTCGGACGGCGCGTAGTCGCGGTATCCATTGCCTCGCCGGGCCGGCCGCAGCAGGCCCTGCTCCTCGTAGTAGCGCAGCAGCCGCCCGCTCACGCCGGTCGCCCGGGCCAGCTCACCGATCCGCATGCCCGCCTCCGGCTTGACCTTCACACCGATGTGACAGCTTAGATTCGGCCCGTCGACGACCACAACCATCGAGGGGTACGCATGGCAGGCGCGATCATCATCGGGGCGGGACCGGGAATCGGGCGATCGGTCGCGCTGCGCTTCGCGCGGGCCGGCATGCCGGTCGCACTGATCTCACGCACCACCGGCCGGATCTCGGCGGAGGTGACCGCGCTCGGCGTGCGCACCGTCACCTGCCTCGCGGACGCCGCCGACGACGACGCGCTGCGGACCGCGCTGGACCATGCCATGGACGCGCTCGGCCCGCCGGACGCGGTGGTCTACAACGTCGCGCTGATCCGGCCGGACACGATCGGCGAACTCGGCGGGAACGCGCTCCGGCACGCCTGGACCGTCAACGTGGGCGGCGCGATCACCGCGGCCGCACACGTGCTGCCCGGCATGGCCCGGCGTGGCCACGGCACGTTCGTGGTCACCGGCGGCATGCCGGAGCCGAAACCGGAATACGTGTCCCTGTCACTCGGCAAGGCGGCCGTGCGCGCCCTCGTAGATCTGCTGGACCGCCAGTACGGTCCGGCCGGCGCACACATCGCGACCGTCACCGTGGCCGGCCCGGTCGCACCCGGCACCCCCTTCGACCCCGACGACATCGCCGACCGCTACTGGCACCTGCACACCCAGCCGCGCTCCCACTGGCAACGCGAGATCATCGACTCCGGCGCACCGGAGTCGATCGCCGGCCGGGTGCGCTCCCGCCCCGTCACGGCACCGGATCAGCGCTTCGCCTGATGCTCCGCCGCATCGAGCCACGCGAGATACCACCGGCTGAAGGTGAGGCGACGGCCGTTCGCGTCGAACAGCGGGGACAGGTCGAAGCCGTCGATGCGGTGGTCGCGCCAGATCATGCCGCGTTCGTCCCCCGTCACCACGAGCCAGTCCCTGCACAGGCAGCCCTCGTCGGACAGGCAGATCGCACCGGCCGTGCGATCGGGATGCCACAGCACTTCCTGCCACCGGTCGTACGCCAGCTGATAGTCGTCGAGGTACTCGAAATCGTACTGAGCCGGCCGTCGCAGCCCGGGCACATCGATGGCCGACCCGTCGACGTGTTGCGGAGAGAACGGCTCGCCGAGCCGCTGCACCTCGGTGCGGTGCGTGTCCTCCGCCGCCCACCCCCAACCATCGACCGTCCGATGCAGAGCGAAGACGCCGTAGGCCGGACCAGCGCCACCCGCACCGACCCGCGTCAGGAAAGCGCGGTAGTCCTCCGGCAGGCGAACCCCGAAAAGCTCCTCCGCCTCCTCGACCTCACGCTCCGCCAACTGCGGTTCCAGGGCGAACCGGTGCGCGAAACTCGCGAACACTCCCTCCGCCTCCGGTATCCCCGCCAACCGCAGCACCCGATCCCGAACCCCGCGCCACCAGCCGTCCTCCACGCCCGCAGCTTAGGTCTGCCCTCGACCCGGCAAGCGCTCAGCCGCGCGGGCACGGCGACGGGACCCGCGTGCTGTTCGGCACGATCGTCGTGCTCCTGACGCGCACGCCGGCCGTGGTCCCGTCGGCGCCGGGGCCGGGAGCACCGGCTGGACCGGCCCCTCGCAGGAGACGCTCAGTAAGCTGGCGGTCCCGATGTCGTGCGTCGAAGGAGAAGCGTGGGCCGCTACGCACCCGTGCCGTTGCCGTCCGGCGAGCCGGAGCTGATCGCGGGCCAGGTGCGCGCCTGGGTCACGGCCGCGCCGATGCGTGCGCTGGTGGCCGCGTCCGGCGGGGAGCTGCCGTCCGGGGCGACGGAGAAGCTGCTGGGCTGGCTCGACGACTTCTCCGCCGCGCACTGGGACTTCCGCCGGGCCGCCGGCGTCGAGCGCGACCAGGTCCGGTCGCCGCACGTCAACCCCGAAACCGCCGCCACGGTACGGGAGGCAGCCGCCGCCCTCGGCCTCGCCGATCATCGCCGGCCTCGCCGTGCGCGCTACGACCACGTGCTGGTCCTCGGCGGGTTGGGCCGCGCCTGCCTGCAACGAGTCGCGCACGCGGCCGAGCTGCTGCGATCCGGCGTCGGCACGACGGAGGTGGCCGCGCTCGGCAGCTTCCGGCCGCTGTCCGAGACCGAGCGCGCGGAGCGGGGGCTGGCCGGCGCGATTCACGAGGTCGACG
This sequence comes from Catenuloplanes nepalensis, assembly GCF_030811575.1. Taxonomy (GTDB): domain Bacteria; phylum Actinomycetota; class Actinomycetes; order Mycobacteriales; family Micromonosporaceae; genus Catenuloplanes; species Catenuloplanes nepalensis. The sequence goes on from NZ_JAUSRA010000001.1 coordinate 4,261,556, forward strand.
CGATGGAGGTCGCGGTCCGGGCGAGCTTCGGCCTCACGGCGGACCCGGTGATCGACTGCGAGGACGGCCCGATCGGCCACGATTCCTGGGCGATCCGCACCTTTCCGGCATCGCCCACAACCGGCACGTCCGCCACGGCCACCGCCACCACGGGCGCAACCGGCGCGGCCACCACGAGAGCAACCGGCGTGGACATCACGGGCACAATCGGCGCGGCCATTACGAAGGCGACCGGCGCGGCCACCACGGGCGGAGCCGGCGCGAACGCCGCGGCCACCATCGGCACGGCCACCACGAAGGCAACCGGCGCGAACGCCGCGGCCAATGCGGGCGCCACAGGCGCTGACGCAACCGCCGCCGGCGAACCGCCGGCGCGGCCGGCCGTGCACGTCCTCGCGGCCCCGTCGAGTGAGCCGGAGAAGCGGCGGGCGCGCACGCCGGACACCTATGAATTCTGGGCCCGCCGCTTCGGCGCCCGGCCCGGTGACCGGATCCTGGTGGTCACGTCGCCGATCTACGTGCCGTTCCAGCACTGCGACGCGATCCGCATGCTCGGGCTGCCGCACGGCTGTGCGATCGACACGGTCGGCTTCGACCCGGCGCACGCCGTGCCACCGCAGCCGGAAACCGCGACCGCCCCCGACCGCTACCTGCAGGAGACCCGCTCCGCGATCCTCTCCATGCAGCGCCTGTTCGCCGCGATCAGCGCGGACTGAGGGCGACCTCCCTTATCAGGAGATTTCGGGCACGGAGTGCCCGGCCGGCGCCATGGCACCCAGCGTCGCAAGGACGCCGACGGCGCAAGGACGCCGACGGCGGCACGGCAGCCCACGTCGTGAAACGCCGACGGCGGCACGGCAGCCCACGTCGTGAAACGCCGACGGCGGCACGGCAGCCCACGTCGTGAAACGCCGACGGCGGCACGGCAGCCCACGTCGTGAGGACACCAGCGGCGCAAGGACACGGGCGGCGCCACGGCAGCCGGCGCCGTGAGGACACGGGCGGCGCAAGGACACCGGCGGCGTGAGGGACCGGCTGCCGGGATCGGACGGAGTCCCCCCGGTAGAACAACGGCACACGGCGTCGTGAAGAACCGGGTGCAGGGGCGAGACGAAGTGCCCGGCAAACACGACGGCACCCGGTCTCTCGCGAGACCGGGTGCCGTGACGTGATCGGCTAGCGCAGGCCGAGACGCTGGGTCATCGACGGCTTGCTGCGGCCCATCGTGGCCGCCATCCGGCTGGTCATCGACGGAGTGCGGCGCATGCGGGACGGCAGCGTGGTCACGGCCGCGCGCATGCGCTGGGTGCGGGTCTGCGGCTTGCGCATCGCGCGCAAGCGGATCACGGCCGCGGTCGCACCGGCCAGCGCGATCACGACGGCCGCGACCGGGGTCGGGTTGCGGCGGATCGCGGCGCCGGTCTTGCGGGCCGCCTCGGGCGTGGCGGCGACCGCCTGACTGACGCGGCTCGTGCCGGCCTTCCCGTCCATCGAGGCGGGAGTGTCGTGGACAAGGCTGTCGGTCATCGCAGTTACCTCCACGAAGTCGAAGTCGTGTGTTCTGCGTAGATCAATGCCCGTTCCGCCGCGATCGAATCGTGAGCCACCCCTCATTCACCCCGCGTACACGAACGTGTGCACTACGGCCGCGTCGCCTCGATCGCCTCGCGGAACACCCGGGACCGGTGCGCGTAGTTGTCGTACCGCCCGTAGCTGGCCGCGGCCGGGGACATCAGCACCACGCCACCGGCCCCGGTCCGCTCCCGGCCGAGGCGCACGGCCTCGTGCATGTCCCCGGCGGAGATGACCGAGATCCCGGGCAGGTCCGCGACCAGCGACAGGATCATCGGCCCGCTGTCCGGAATGCCGATCAGCGTCGCATTGATCTTGTTCTCGCGCAGGTAGTCGCGCAGCGGCGTGTAGTCGACGCCCCGATCGTCGCCGCCGACGATCACGGACAGCGGCCGGTCCGCGAAGTTCTCGATCGCGTGGATCGTCGACTGCGGGATGGTGGAGAGCGAGTCGTCCACGAACGTCAGCCCGGACGGGTCCGCGATCGGCTGCAACCGGTGCTCCAGCCCCGCGAACCCGCGCAGCGCGGCCGCCAGCGACTCCCGGGACGCCACGCAGTCCACGCCCATCGCCTCGATCGCGGCCAGCGCCACGCACAGGTTGCCCTCGTTGTGCCGGCCGAGCAGGCTCAGATCCGCGCGCGGGAACAGCGCCTCGCCCGCCCGGAAGAACCAGCGGTCACCGTCCGGGCCGGGCGCGACGTGGAAGCCGTCCGGCAGCCCGGCCGCGACCAGTGGCAGCCCGGCACGCCGCGCGAACTCGTCGGCCAGCCGCACGTCGTGCCCGTTGTAGACCACCGCGGACGCGCCGTGCATCGCGATGTTGAGCTTGCCCCGGAAGTACGCCTCCTCGCCGCCGAACCAGTCGAGGTGCTCCGGGAAGAGCGAGGTCACCACCGCGACGTGCGGAGAGTCATCCAGATCCGCGCACTGGTACGCGCTGAGCTCCATCACATACAGGTCCGCCGGAGGCATGGCCAGCGCCGCGATGCCGATGTTGCCGCCCAGCTCGTTCGGCCGGCCCGCACCGGCCAGCAGCGCGTGGACCAGGCTCGACGTGGTCGACTTACCCTTGCTGCCGGTCACGCCGACGGTCCGCCGCCGGTTGGCGGCCATCCACAGCGCGGTCCCGCTGGTCACCACGCCGCCGCGGGCCCGGTGCGCGGCGATCCACGGGTGCACGTCCGGGATGCCCGGCGAGCGCACGATCACGTCGATGTCGGCCAGCTCGCGGTGCGCGTCCTCGCCGGCGAAGAGCGGCGCCACCTCCGCGAGGTGCCCGGTCCAGGTGGTGGCGAGGAAGTTCGCGGAGTCCTGCACGGTGATCAGCCGCTGCGTCCCGGCCGTCGCGATCGCCTCGACCGCCGCGATGCCCTCACGGCCCGTACCCCAGACCGCCACCCGGCGTCCGGCCAGCTCCCGCAGCTCCACGTCTCTCCCCAGCGTCGCAGCCCCCACCCCACCGGCGGCGGTACCAGCAACATAGGCCATGCCCCGAAGGTCCCGCCCGGCCAGGCCGCCGCGCCGGTGATCGAGGCGTCCCGCACGTCGTCAGAGCGACACCAGGGACGCCTCGACCACGAACGAAGGGGCGTCAGTCCGCGGTGAGGAGCAGGACCTCCGGCGTCAGCGTGAGTTCGGCGCCGGCCTCGGTGCGGGCGGTGACGGTGCCGTCGGAGACCGCGACCAGGGTCAGGATGCTGCGGGAGACGCCCTGGGCGGCGAGCATGGTGGGGTTGCCGGTGTCGGCGCCGGCACCGCGGACCGCCACGTCGCCGGTGCCGTCACCCTTCGCGGTGACCCGCAGGAACGCGCCGCCGATCCGGTCCAGCGGCACGCCGGCCAGCCCGGTGTCCGGCACCACGGTCACGGTCGCCGAGCGGCCCGCGTCGACGTCGGCCTTCCCGGGCGGCGTCGACGGCGCACCCGCGACCGGCGTCGGCACGACCTCAGCACCCGAGCCACCCGACGCGCCCGAAGCACTCGGCGACGCCGAAGCACCCGAACGATCCGAAGCACCCGACGGATCCGAAGCACCCGGCGGCGACGGCACCAGCGCGGACGGCGGCAGGCTCGGCGCCGGGGACGGGTTCGGCGGCAGCGGGACCATCACCAGCAGGCCCTCCGCGGACTCGGGCGCCTCCTCGCCGGTCACGTAGCCGACCAGGTCGGCGCGCAGCTCCGTACCCGCCTCGTAATGGATCGTGATCTTGTCGCCGTCGACCGGGACGAGCATCAGGCCGCCGCGGGTACGGTCCGCGCCCTTGGTCGCGGACCAGAACAGCTCCTGCCGGTCGGAGTCGCCCGCGTGGACGAAGCCGCCGTCCGTGCCGACGTCCGCCGCGACCTGCAGCATCACGGCCGAGATCGACCTGTCGGCCAGCTCCGGCACGCTGTCCAGGTCGAGCTCCTTCTCGTCCCCCTCCGGCTCCTTGACCAGGCGGAACACCTCGCGCGACGGGACCGGCACGACCCGGCCCGCGGCCGAGGACGCCGACGGCGCCAGCGTGCCGACCAGCTGGACCACCAGCCGGCCACCGGCCTCGTCGCGGACCCGCAGCGCGCCGTCGCCGGCCACCGGGACGATCAGCGTGGTGCTGGTCTGGCCGCCCTTGCCGGCCAGGCGCAGCGCCGGGATCGTGCCCTCGGACGAGGTGACCGTGACCGCGCCGGCCTGCCGCGCGTCCAGTGCGGACACCGCGAGCACCACGGCCGTGCTCGCCTCGGCCACGTCCAGCAGCGACACGTTGACCTCGTCGCCGGGCGCGAGCGGCTCGCCCGAGCGATTGTCGAAGAGCGACTGCGGCCCGGCCGGTACGAGACGGTTCGAGGCGATCGCGGCGGCCGCGTTGGTCAGCACGATCTCCGGGACGTCCACGGAGTTCGCCGAGGGCGCGCGTTCGTCCGCGAACAGCAGGCGGGTGCCGGCCAGCGCCATCGCGGCACCGGCCAGCACCGCCACCGCCACGGTCACGATCCGGAAGACGACACCCGGCCGTCCCCTGCTCCACCCCGCCATTCGGCACGCCTCCGCATCGCCTTCACGCCCCGGACCCCCCGTGCGGCCCGGGACTCCTCACCGCCACACCCAATACGGTGAAAATCAAGAACCGGTTCTCACCCATTCTGGGGTACGGGTAAAGGCCCACCGACCAGGCGCGACGTCAACCAGTCGATGGACGTGCGCGCATGCCCGCGGCCGACACCGGGCCGTATGGTTGCCGATGTGACCGACGCGGAGCCCCCACGGAACGGCGCGCCCGGCGCGGGTGCGGGCCGTGGCCAGCCCGGACAGTGGTTCGGCGCGCCGGACGACGAGCCGATCGAGGACTTCCCGGAGGCCCCGCCACCCTATCCGGGCTGGACGCCACGACCTGCGGAAAGCCCGCCTGAATCGTCCGGCGGATATCCGGGCACGTCCGGCCGGGACCCGGGTGACCCATCGGATGTGCCGGGCATGTCCGGACGTTTCCCGGACGGCGCACCAGGCATGCCGGACACGTCCGGACGTTTCCCGGACGGCGCACCAGGCATGCCAGACACGTCCGGACGTTTCCCGGACGGCTCGCCGGACACGTCCGGACGCTTGCCCAGCGGCTCGCCGGACATGTCCGGACACTATCCGGACACGTTCGGCCGCTATCCGGACGAGGCGCCGGAGGCCGGCGGCGGTCACCCCGGTGGCATCGCGCCCGACGCGCCCGACACAGCGCTCTACGCGGTGCCCGACGCGCCCTACACAGTGCCCGACGCGCCCGACACAGTGCCCGACGCGCCCTACACAGTGCCCGCCCCTCCTTACCCGGTGCCGGGCGAACCCTGGCCCCACCGGGCCGGGGCGGCACCGGACCCGCAGTTCACGGGCGGTGCGGACTACTGGCCGGTGCCGCCGCGGGAGCCGGTGGAGGCGGTGCCGGAGCGTGCGCGGGGGCGGAAGCGGCGTGCCGTGCCGCCCGGGCCGGCCGGACCGGGACCCGACGTGCCGATCGCCTCCGCCGGGTCCGCCCGCCCGCTCGCCGTACCCTCTGATCGCCCTAAGGGGTTGAGGCGCCCGTGGGCGCTGCCGCTGGCGGCACTCGCGGCGGCAGCGGCCCTGACCGCCGGCGTGCTGGTGGTGGACCGGGTGCTGACGCCGCCGAACCCGTTCCTGGAGGGCGGCACGGAGTTCGCGGCGACCGGGGCGAACGGCGCGACCGGCACGGTGCGGCTGGTGCCGACCGGGACCGGCACCGGCGTGGTGCTGGAGCCGGAGAACCTGCCGGCCGCCGCCGCGGGCAGCTACTACGTGGCGTGGCTGCGCGGCCCGGACGGCGCGGTCGTGCCGCTGGGCTCGTTCCACGAGCGGCGGACCGGGATCCCGATCTTCCTGTGGAGCGCGGTCGAGCCGTCCGACTACCCGGAGTTCGTGGTGACGCTGCAGTCCGAGAACGATCAGCCGACGCCGGACGGCCCGGTCGTGCTCACCGCCCGGCTCGGCTGACCTCCGTCACCAGGCGACGACGCCCTGGGTGGACGGCTGGATCGTGCCGACTCGGAGGCCGCTGACCGGCAGTTCCTCGACGGCCTGATCGCCGCCCTCGACTCCGGTGATCGTGGCGTTGACCGGCGTGCCGCCGCCCGGCGGCATGACCGTGAGCGTGGTCGCGACCTTGCAGTCGGCCGCGCCCAGGTCGCAGGCGGTCCACTTGAATCCGGCGAACGCGGTCTCGCCCGGGTCCAGCGCCGTCGCCGTGGCCGGGCCGGGCTGCGCGACCTCCTCCACCGGCACCTTGATCGCGCTGTCGTCCGCCGCGAGCAGGCCGAGCGTGGGCCAGCCGTCGAGCGCGCACGCGGCGTCGGACGCGTTCGTGATCGCGAGCAGCGCCACCCCGGCCTCCTGCACGGTCGCCTCGGCCTTGATGTCCTCGCCGGTGCAGGCGTCGACGCCGCTCGCGCCGGCCCCGGAGTCCACCGGCGCGGGCGCCTCGCTCCGCGTCGCGGCACCGGGTGCGGTCTCGCTCCCGGTCTCGTCCGTGCTGCCGCAGGCCGTGACCGTGCACAGCAGCGCGGCCGCGGCGATGACCCGGAACGGACGCCTCATGTCAGGTCCCCTCTCGTCGACTCCTCCGGTCGTTCCCGGCCCACCGTGTTCCCGGACCGCCGCGGGACTATGCCGGTTTCGCGAGGTATTTACCTGATCGACGCCGCGACCGCGCAAATCAGGTTCGCCGCGCGCGTGTCCGGTTGTGCATAGTCGGCATGCAGGCGGTCCATCACGTAGCCGAACGCGATGCCGGCCGCCGGGTCCACGACCGGCTCGCCGTGCCGGTAGACCGAGACCGCCGCGCCGGTCTCCCGTCCCAGGTTCGCCGCGAACGCGTCCATCACCCGCTCGTAGCCGGGCGCGACCGTACCCTCGATGTCCGTCATGGTTGGTCAGGATAGGACCGCGGCCATCGACGTACGCGAGATCACAGCGGCGGGTCGCCGGGGAACATGCAGCGCATATGGGACCATGCCGCCTATGTCGCGCCCGCTCCTGGAAGTCATCGCGCTCGGCCCCGCCGACGCCCGCCGCGCCGCCGAGGGCGGCGCCGACCGGATCGAGCTGGTCAGCGACATGGACTCGTCCGGCCTGACGCCCGACCCGGCCACAGTGGAGGCGGTCCGCGCGGCCGTCGACATCCCGGTCCGGGTGATGCTCCGCGACCGCGACGGCTTCACCCCCGGCGACCTGACCGCGCTACGCGGCGCCGCGAAGGCGGTCCGCGGCGCGGGCGCAACCGAGTTCGTGCTCGGCTTCCTCTCCCCGACCGGCGACGTCGACCTGCCGGCCGTGTGCGATCTGCTCGACGTGCTGGACGGCGCACCCTGGACGTTCCACCGCGCGATCGACCACGCGGCCGACCGCACCGCGGCCTGGGACTCGCTGCGCGACCTGCCCGGCCTCGACTGCGTCCTGACCGCCGGCTGCCCCTCCGGCGTCACCGGCGGCCTCCCCGTCCTCGCCGCCGAGGCCGCCGCCGGCGTCCCGGTGCTGGCCGGCGGCGGCCTCCGCCAGCCACACCTGGCCCCACTGCGCGCAGCCGGCGTCACCGCCTTCCACACCGGCGGCGCGGTCCGCCCCGACGGCCGCTGGGACCTCCCGGTCGACCCGTCCCTGGTCGCCTCCTGGCGTGCGGCCCTGAGCTGAATGCATCCTCCCGCGGGGAGGATGCAACCGGACGGGCCCCGGCGGCGTGGTAGTTGCTGAGGGAGGGGCTCGGATGGCCGATGAGGAGTCGTTCGACGCGTTCTATCGCGGGACGCGGCAACGCACGTTCGGCTGTGTCTACGCGATGACCGGGAACCCGGCCGAGGCACAGGACGTCACCCATGAGGCGTACGCGCGCGCCTGGCAGCGGTGGTCCAGGGTCGGCGGGTACGCGAACCCGGAGGCGTGGGTGCGTACCGTGGCCCGGCGCCTGGTGTTCAGCCGCTGGCGGCGCGCGCAGGCCGCGGTCCGCGCGTACCGGCAGGTCGGCGTGGCCCCATCGGTGCCGGAGCCGAGCCCGGACAGCGTGGCGATCGCCGCCGCGCTGGCCGCGCTCCCGGCATCGCAGCGGGTGACGATCGCGCTGCACTACCTGGCCGATCTGACCATCGCGGAGGTCGCGCGGGAACTCGGCGTGCCCGAGGGGACGGTCAAGGCCCGGCTGCACCGGGCCCGCGCGAAACTCGCCCGGCACCTCGCCGACGACCCTGAGGAGGCGAACCGTGTCCGATCCGCTTCGTGAATCCATCGGGACGCTGCGCGGTACGGCGCCGCCTCGGCCGTTCGCGGGGGCCGCGGAGGTCCGCCGTCGTGGCGTGCGCCGCGGCCGGCGGCAGGCGCTGACCGCCGCGCTGGTGCTGCTGCTGGCCGTCGCCGGTGTGCAGCTGGTTCGGCCGCAGGCACCGCTGTTCCTGGTCATCGGCGCGCAGTCGATCCATGGCGGCATGTTCCTGAGCGCGGCCGAGCTGGGCCACGGGCTGGCGCCCGCGTCCGGCATCAGCCCGGCCGTCACGTGGCTGTGGGCGCGGCCGTGCCGGTTCTTCGACCCGGACGACTATCCGTCGCTGGAGGCCGTGACCGAGCGGGACTTCCGCGTCCACTCGGCGGACGGCGGGGTGCTGGTGTTCCAGGCCGTGATGCGGTTCTCGTCGGCGGACGAGGCCGCCCGCAACCTCCGGGACGTGCGCACGCTGGCCGTCTCATGCGGCGCGAACAGCAGGGAGTTCTCGCACAACACCACCGGGTACCCCTACGTCATGAGCCGGTTCGGCGAGCCGTCCGCGGGGGTCCTGGTCTCCGTGCAGCGCGCGGATCTGGTGTGGACCATGGAGACGCCGCCGACCTGGACCGACGCCGAGCTGCACGCGGCGCGTGACAGCGCCCACGAGCGGATCCGCTGACCGCCGCCCTCTGGCTAGGATCGTGCTGCCGTCCGGATCGATCCGGCGGCGGACCACGGGAGCGGATCGTGCTCGGAATCGCGGCGCAGGCGCTGCTCGGACTGGCCCTGCTCGGCGCCGGCACCGGCCATCTCACGGTCCTGCGCGAGGAGTTCCACGCCCAGGTCCCCACCTGGGTCCCACTGGACACCGACTTCGTGGTGGTCGCGTCCGGCGTCGTCGAGGTCGTGCTGGGCCTGGCGCTGTTGCTCGTCTGGCGGCAGCCAGCGCGCGGCCTGGCCGGTGCGGTCGTCGCCGCGTTCTTCGTGGCGGTCTTCCCGGGCAACGTCGCCCAGTTCACCGAGCACCGCGACGCCTTCGGCCTCGATTCCGACCTCGCCCGCGGCGTCCGCCTGCTCTTCCAGCCGCTGCTGGTCGCCTGGGCGCTCCTGGCCACCGGCGCGATCCCCGTGCTCCGCACACAGATCCGACGCCTGCGGCGACCCTAGAAGCCTCCGGCGTGGCCGGCCCGGGCGTACTCCCGCCGTCAGCGGTGCCGAGGCCGCGAGGCCGGGGAGGTGACGGGTGAGAAGTCGTAGTCGTCGGCGTCGAAGGGGAGGCCGCGGAGCGACGCGATCGCGGAGAGGACCTTGATCTGGCCCTCGCGGCCGCCGCAGCGGTAGACGCCGTCCGGGTCGACGCTGCGCACGTAGTCGTGGAAGAAGCCGGGCGCGACGAACAGGTTGTTCGCGACGTGCCAGAGGACCTCCGGTGCCGACCGGAACGTGCCGCCCGGGTCGTCGATCAGGTCCACCACCAGCAGCGGCAGCCCGGGCGACGTCATGGTGAGGCTGTCGGCGAGCGCGACCATCGGGTGCGACGGACCGTGCGGCACCCGCTCCAGCGCGCGGCTCGGGCTCAGGCCGGAGAACGCGAAGTCGTCCACGAACGTGAACGCGGCGCGGACCAGGTCGCCGCCGGGTGGTTCGGCGACCGCCCGGCACACCCGCGTCCACGCGTCCGAGTCGGTGAAGTCCGTGCGCACGACCAGCGTGCTCTCGGTCACAGGCAGCATGGCCCCACGCTAACAATCCGGGCGTACGCACCGGGCCTGATCAGCGTTCTTCCACCCGAACCCGGCCGATCAGCTCGGCGATCGCCTCGGCGTCGCCGGTGCCGAGACCGTGCCGGGTGACGTTGAGCGCGCCGGCCGCGGCGCCGGTGCGCAGCGCTTCCTCGACCGCGCCGCCGCGGGCCAGCACGGAGGCGATGCCGGCGGTCATCGAGTCGCCGGCGCCGCGGTGGTCGGCGACCTCGAGCGCGGGCGGCTCGACCGTGACCACGCGACCGTCGAAGAGCGCGAGACTCGGCGCGTCCGGGCGGCTGATCAGCACGGCGCCGGCGCCCTCGCCGAGCACGCCGCGGCCGGCCTCGATCAGCGCGTCCTCGCCGTCGCCGGACGCGCGGCCCGCGTTGATCAGCTCCTCGTGGCTGACCTTGACGAACGCCGGCTTGCCCCTGAGCACCGCGGTGAGGTCGTCGCCGGACAGGTCCACGACCACGGTGACGCCGTTGTTGCCGAGGTCCGCAGCGAGTCGCCGGTAGATGTCCGGGTCGACCACGCCGGGCGCGGCCGAGCCGCTGAGCACCGCGACCGGCGACCTCAGGCCCTCGGCCAGCGCCAGCCCGTAGAGCTCGTCCATGTCGTGGCGGGTGAGCGGGTCGCCACCGTCCTCGGCGATCTCGTCGCGCTCACCGCTGCGGCGGTCGTGCACGTACCACCCGTTGCCCGAATCCCGTTTCACGGAGCGGATGTCGATGTTCTCGCCGCCGAGCCGCCCGAGCAGGACCTCGCCGGTCTCACCGCCCAGGGACACACACAGCGTCACGGGTACGCCGAGCGACGCCACCATCCGTGACATCCAGACTCCCTGGCCGCCCGCGTGCACATGCAGCTCCGGCCGGTTCGCCCGCTCCTCGATCGTCACGGTCAGGATCGGCACCGCTGCGAACACCATCACTCGCGCATCCATGCCCTGAAGTGCCCGTATGCGCGGCCGGTCACCCGCCGTACTCGCTGTGAACTCGCTGAGTGTTACCTCAGGCCGCGGCGGCCGCGCGGGCGGAGACGAACTCGTGCAGTCGCAGCCACTCGGTCTCCAGCACCGCGCCGTACGCGCGAGCCACGTCGATCATGTCCCGTGCCCGGTCGAAGTCGCCGGCCAGGAACGCCGCGGTCGCGGCCGCGTTCGCCTGACCGCCCTGCGCGCGGCGCAGCTCGAACCACTCCTCCGCGCTGCGCATCACGTCCGGCAGCCCGTGCGCCGCGACGTGCGCCTCCAGCCAGGCCCGCTCCTCGTCGGTCGCGCTGGTGATCTCGCAGACGTACTTCTGCCAGCCGCCGGCCACCTCCCGGTAGCCCGGCGCCCACTGCTCCGTCGCCATCAGCAGCTGCTGCCGGCGTATCTTCACGCGCCGCTGCTCCAGATCATCACCGAGTGCCGGTACGTTCTCGACGGTCGCGGTCATGGTGCCTCCCCCTCGAAGATCAACGTCAAGGGACCGGATTGCCCTGCGTGACGAGCACCTACGCCCGACCGGCGGACACGACCGGGTAACGATCAGTACCGCATGCGATGGTTTCAGTGACCAACGGCGGCACCTGCGGATGGAAGCGCCAGCGACGACCGGTGCCCGCGGAGGTTTTCGGCGACCAGCGGCGGCGCTTGCAGGGAGGATCGCCAGCGACGACCGGTGCCCAATGCCACCCAGCCTATTTTGATCTTGACCCGAGGCTGGCCCGGCAGCAGCGCGCCGCCCTGCGGAAATCCTTTCCGCAGCATCCCGCGGTGGACAGTCGAAGGCGGGCACATGGTGTACGAACGCGCAGGTCAACGACCATGATCAACTTAGGCTAAGTGGCATTGGGCACCGGTCGGCCGCAGGCAGCCTCCCTGCAGGTCCCCGCCCACTCACCACCCGAGCCCCGCCCAGCCCAGCCCGCCCAGCCCAGCCCGCCCAGCCCGCCCAGCCCAGCCCCGCCCGCCCGGCCCGGCCCGGCCCGGCCAACGCTCCCACCAGAGCCCGCAGGCCCAAACCGGACCCGGCACGCTCCCCGGTAGAACCGGTAGGCATCCTCGCGCTCGAAAACTCCGCATAAACGACCGGCATGCTCATCACTCACGTCGCGGCTCAGCGGGGTCGATACCGGCGCCTGAGTGATCAATCAGTGGAGCAAAAGATAGGTCAACTTCGCTAGTTGACCTATCTTTTGCTCCACTGATTGATCACTCAGGGCTGGTGGGGAGCCCGTCCACCGAGATCTGTCACGCGGGCACGACAAAATATGGCGACATTTCGGGCGCGCAGCGCCCGGCTCGCGCAGCGCCCGGCTCGCGCAGCGCCCGGCTCGCGCAGCGCCCGGCTCGCGCAGCGCCCGGCTCGCGCAGCGCCCAGCTTGCGCGGTGGCCGGCTCGCGCAGCGCCCAGCTTGCGCGGTGGCCGGCTCGCGCAGCGCCCAGCTTGCGCGGTCGCCGGCTCGCGCAGCGCCCAGCTTGCGCGGTCGCCGGCTCGCGCAGCGCCCAGCTTGCGCGGTCGCCGGCTCGCGCAGCGCCCAGCTTGCGCGGTCGCCGGCTCGCGCAGCGCCCAGCTTGCGCGGTCGCCGGCTCGCGCAGCGCCCAGCTTGCGCGGTCGCCGGCTCGCGCAGCGCCCAGCTTGCGCGGTCGCCGGCTCGCGCAGCGCCCGGCTCGCGCGATGGCCGTCTCGCGCGATGGCCGGCTCGCGCGATGGCCGTCTCGCGCGATGGCCGTCTCGCGCGGTGGCCGGCTCGCGCGGTGGCCGGCTCGTGGAGTGCCGGGCTTGCGCGGTGGTCGGGGTCGCGTGGTCACCAGCGCGGACCTTCGGGCCCGGCGGCTCGCTCGGGCTGGTGCGGGGGTTCGGGTTGCGTGGTGGCTGGCTCGTGGGGCGCCCGGGGTGCGCGGTGGACGGGGCGCAGCCCCGGGTTGTGGGGGTTTGCGAGAGTGGCGGCGGACTTTGCGGGAAGGCCGCTGCGGCCGACCGGCGCCCGATGCCACTTAGCCTAAGTCGAGTTTGACCCGAGGCTGGCCCGGCAGCAGCGCGCCGCCCTGCGGAAATCCTTTCCGCAGCATCCCGCGGCGGACAGTCGAAGGCGGGCACGTGGTGTGCGAACACGCAGGCCAAAGACCATGATCAAAATGGGCTACGTGGCATTGGACCGGTGCCCGCGGGAGCACTCGGAACGTCACCACGCCGGAAGCGGGAAGAGCAGGATCTTGAACTTCAAGATCCTGCTCTTCATGACCGCACCGAAGGTGTCAGCGGTGCGTGGAATCCTGCGACGACGGGACCGGAGCCGTCTCCGGCATCTCGCTGACCGTGGCCGGCGGGACCGTGCGCTCCAGCGCCGCGCCCTCGACGTCGAGCGTCGGCAGCCAGCTCAGCCAGGACGGCAGCCACCAGGCGGCGCGGCCCATCAGGCTGAGCGCGGCCGGGACCGCGATCATGCGGACGATGATCGCGTCGAACAGGATGCCGACGGCCAGCGCGAACGCGATCGGCTTGATCGTGTCGTTGCCCTCCGGGACGAAGCCGGCGAAGACCGCGAACATGATGGTCGCGGCCGCGATGACGACCGGCGCGGCCTGCTTGAAGCCGGTGACCACGGCGTCGCGCGGTGACGCGCCGTGCGCGTGCGCCTCGTGCATGCGGGAGACCAGGAAGACCTGGTAGTCCATGGCCAGGCCGAACAGGATGCCGATCACGATGATCGGGGCGAGGCTGAGCAGCGGCGCCTCGGTCTCCGTGTTGACCAGCGCGTTGAGCCAGCCCCACTGGAAGACCGCGGTGGTGGCGCCGAGCGCGGATCCGATCGTGAGCAGGAAGCCGAGCACGCCGGTCACCGGCACCAGCAGCGAGCGGAACACCAGGATCAGCAGGACCAGCGCGAGGCCGACGACCAGGATCAGATACCGCGGCAGCGCCTGGTCGAGCTTCTCCGCCACGTCCACGCTGATCGCGGTCTGGCCGGTCACGTAGATCTCGTCGTCCCCGGCGTCGTCGACCGTGGAACGCAGCGCGTGGACCAGGTCCTTCGTCTCCTGACTGTCCGGCGCGGACGACGCGATGACGGCGACCATCGCGGCCGTGTCGTCGGGCCGGGCCCGGCTGAGCGACGCGAACTCGACGCCGTCGAGCGCCTGGAACGACGTCGCGATCGCGGTGGCGCGGGCGGTCGCGTTCGCGCCGTCGACCAGCACCACCAGCGGGCCGGAGAAGCCCGGGCCGAACCGCTCCGCGATGATCGCCTGGGCCCGCTCCTGCGTGCTGCCGGCCTGCGCGGGCTGGATCAGCGTGGTCTGCATGGAGAAGAACGGGATGGAGACGACGCCGAGCACGATCACGGCGGCGAGCAGGCTCAGCGTGCGGAAGCGGGTGACCGTGTTCGCCCAGGCGCGGTAGAACGGGCGCCCCTGCTCCTCCGGGTCGACCGCACCGGCCGCGCGCAGCCTGCGGGGCAACGCGCGGCGGCCCATGAAGCCGAGGACAGCGGGGACCAGCGTGATCGCGATCAGCACCGCGACCACGATGGTGGCGGCGGCCGCGATGCCCATCTCGGTCAGGAACGGGATGCCCGCGACCGCGAGACCGGCGAGCGCGATGACGACCGTGATGCCGGCCGTGACCACCGCGGAGCCGGCGGTGCCGACCGCCATCGCGGTCGCGTTCTCGGGGTCGCGGCCGTGCAGCAGCTCGTGCCGGTAGCGGGTGACGATGAACAGCGTGTAGTCGATGCCGACCGCGAGGCCGAGCATGATCGCGAGGATCGGCGTGGTCGACTGGAGATCGACGAAGCCGCTGAGCGTGGTGATGCCGAGCGCGCCGATGCCGACGCCGACGATCGCGGTGAGCAGGTTCATCCCGGCCGCGACCAGCGAGCCGTAGGTGATGGCCAGCACGATCAGCGCGACGACCACGCCGACCGCCTCGGCCGGTCCGCCGATGTCCGAGCCCGGCTCCATGCTGGCCTCGCCGCTGACCTCGGTGTTCAGCCCGCCGTCACGCGCCTCGGCGACCGCGTCCAGCAGCGCCTCCCGCTGCTCCACGGTGATCTCCGGCGCGGGAGTGCCGTAGGTGACCGTGCTGTACGCCGCGCTCTGGTCCGGCGCGACCGTGGGCCGCTGCGGGTCGAGCGGGTTGCTCGCGCTCTCCACGCCGGGGAGCGCGGCGAGCTTCTGCACGTACGCGGTGATCTCCGCGGCGACGGCCGGGTCGCTGACCTTCGCGCCGTCCGGTGCCGCGACCACGACCTGCGCGGTGCCGCCGGAGCCACCGCCGAACCGCTCGTCGATCAGGTCCAGCGCGGTGGTCGACTCCTGGCCGGGGATGCTGAACGACGTGGCCATGGTGCCGGAGAGCGTGACCGCGCCGACCCCGGTGCCGACGAAGACCAGCAGCCAGACGATGGTGACCGCCCATCGGTGCCGGAACGAGCCCAGCCCGAGGCGATGCAGGAAGGTTGCCATGCCGATGGTTCCTCTCGGTGCTTCTTGCGTGCGTGCTTCCGCGTGCGTGCTTCAGCGTGGGTGGCCGAGTGCGTCGTAGATCGCGGCGACCAGGTGGTCCCGGACCTGGCCGGGCGCGTCGTCCCGGAGTTGGTGGAACGGGTTGTCGTCGCTGCTCAGCGCGACGGAGGCGACCGCGAGCGCGCCCGCGGCGGCGATCACGCGCACCACGCGGCCGACGTCGGTGCTGCCGGGCAGCACACCGAACGCGGTCATCACCGGCCGCGCGATGCCCTCCAACTGGCCCTGCTCGCCGGGCTCGGCGGGCCCGCCGGGCTCGGCAGGACGGCCGGGCTCAGCAGGACGGCCGGGCTCAGCAGGACGGCCGGGCTCAGCAGGACGGCCGGGCTCAGCAGGACGGCCGGGCTCAGCAGGACGGCCGGGCTCAGCAGGACGGCCGGGCTCAGCAGGACGGCCGGGCTCAGCAGGACGGCCGGGCTCAACGGGACGGCTGATGAAGGACAGCGCGAGCGAGGCGAGACCGGGACTGTGCAGCGCCAGGTCGACCAGCTGCTGGATCACCGCGCGGTCGCGCTCCGGCCCGCCCGGCATGGCCGCGGCCATCTGCTCGACCTCGCGCATCGCGCCGGCGCAGCAGTCGACGGCCGCGTCCCACAGCGCCTCCTTGCTCGGGAAGCGGTGCAGCAGGCCGGTCTTCGAGTAGCCGGCCGCGTCCGCGATGCGCTGCACGGACGTGTCCTTGAAGCCGTGCCGGGCGAAGAGCGCGGCCGCGTGCTCGACGATCTCGTCGTCGATCTCCTGTTTCGTCTGTCGCGGCATGCGGACCAACCTAGTCCCTCGCAGACCACTCCGGTCCGACAGGGACCGTAATGGTCCTCACATTGAGCACACGATTCATCCTCGCATTTCACTCATATGCGGCGTCAGGAAAAGATCAGAACCCTTCGGCGGTACGGCGTGAGCGCGCTCAGGACCGCGGCGTTTCCGTCTCCTCCGGCGCCTTCCCGTCAGCCCCGAGAAACTCCCGCACCGCCCGGGCCAGAAACGCGCGCTGCGTGTCGTTGAACGCGGCGTCCTGGTAGTCCGCGAACAGCGAGTCCACCTGCGGTGCGTCGATCGCCGGATAGCCGTCCGCGAAGACCCGCGCGAACATGTGCCCGTACGCGCTCAGCAACTCCTCGCGTTCACGCTCCGGCGTCTCCGCGTCGAGCGCGGCGAACCGGGCGGTCAGCGCGTACATCTCGGCCAGCAGCTCCGGCCGGTTCAGCGAGGCGTAGAGGTCCCGCAGTTCCCGCCGGCCGTCCTCGTCGAGCATGTGGTGCAGCAGGATCGACAGGTCCCGGTCCTGCGCCAGCACCGCCGGTGGCACCCCGGCCGGGTCGTGGGCGCCGAGCAGCCCGGCCAGGTCCGGCGGCGTGTCCGGGCTGGCACCGGCCGCGCGCAGCCGGGCGATCACGTCACGGCGGGCGGTGAGCCGCGCGATCTGCGTCGCCAGCTCCGCGTCCAGCTGCGCCAGCACCGAGTCCGCTCGCTCCGCGGACTTCAGCAGAGCCGGGATCTCGTCGAGCGCGACCCCGATCTCGGTCAGCCGGCGGACGCGCAGGAGCAGGATCAGGTCGCGGACCGTGTACTCCCGATAGCCGTTCGCCCGCCGGTGCGGCTCGGGCAGCACGCCCACCTGGTGGTAGTGCCGCAGCGTGCGCACGCTGACTCCGGCCAGCCGCGCGATCTCGCCGCTGTTCATCCCGCCAGCTCCTCCGGCTCCCGGTCGCGCATGCCCGCCGCCGACCGTGCGGGCGCCGGCGTGTCCCGCGCCGGGGTCAGGGTGCGCAGGGCCGGTGCCCACAGAGCGTAGGCCGCGGCGACGGCCCAGGCGGCGGACAGCGCGATCGCGGCCGTGCGTGCGCCGGACCACTCGGTCAGGATCGCGGCCGCGCCCATGCCGAGCGCGGGGGCGAGCGTCATGATCGAGTTTTGGGTGCCCATGATCCGGCCGCGCATCTCGTCCGGGATCCGCTCCACCATGAGCACGCCGAGCAGGCTGCCGAACAGGCCGTTGCCGAGCCCGACCACGCCCGCGGACGCCAGGATCAGCCACGGGGAGGCCAGCGACGCCATGCCGCCGAACCCGGTGACGGTGAGCACGGTACCGGTCACGAACCAGGCCCGTCGCGGTCCCCGGCCACCGGCCGCCGCGTAGACGCCACCACCGGCCAGCAGCCCGAGCGCGAGCGCGCTGAGCACGAAGCCCAGCAGCTCCGGGCGGCCGGCCAGGGTGAGATACACCGGCAGCACCAGCGCCTGGAAACCGCTCAGCACCAGCACCAGCACCGTGCTCAGCAGGGTCGTCACCAGCAGGAACGGCGACCTGACCAGCACCCGCCAGCCGTCCCGCAGCCGCGCGGAGCGCGCCTCGGCACTCACCGGCCCGGCGGCAGCAGCGGCCGGCCCGGCGGCAGCAGCGGCCGGCCCGTTGGTCGTGAGGGCGCCGGCCCGGCGTGGGATCAGCAGCGTGACGAGTGCCGCCGCGCCGGAGAGTGCCGCGGTGATCCAGAGGACCTCCGTACCCTCGAAGGTGGTGATCAGAATGCCTGCCGCTCCCGGGCCGATCAGCATCACCACCGCGGCGGCCGCCTCCCGCAGCCCGAGCAGCCGCTCCGCGCCCATCCCGCCGGTGCGCACGATCCCCGGCAGCATCGCCTCCCGCGCGGTCAGGCCCGGCACGTCCCCGAACGACCCGACCACCGCGGACAGCACGAACCAGCCCAGCGACAGCCCCACCGCCGAGTCGAGCAGCGGCAGCGCCGCGACCGACGCGGCCGACACCAGATCCGTCAGGACCGACGCGGTCCGCCGGTTGATCCGGTCGATCACCACCCCCATCAGCAGTCCGGCGACGACGGCCGGCAGCGCCGACGCGATCGCCACCGCGCCGGTGGCCAGCACGCTCCCGGTGGTCTGCAGCACGATCAGCGGCAACGCGACCCCGGCGACCGAGTTGCCGAGCAAGGACAGGACATATGAGGCGAGGTACGCCCCGGATGCGCGATTCACCCCACCATGGCAAACCATGACGTCGCGTCGGGGTCAACTCCGCGCGGCCGGGCATCGACCGGCGAGACCCCGGCCACCGCCGCTGCTCGGCGTCCTCGCGGAGCTTGGCGAACACGCCGAGGTACGGCTGTGGTCATCGCCGCCCAGGTTCGCGGCGACGTGACCCGATAGGCCTCACCCACTCGCGGCACCGGCAGCTCTCGGTAAGGACTCAAAAATCGCTCACCCCTGACGCTTATCCTGCGAGTATGCGTCTGGAGCCGGTCACGCCGACGAACTACGAGGCGGCGCTGAAGCTGTCGGTCCGGGAGGATCAGAAGGATCTGGTCGCCTCCGTGGAGAAGTCGCTGGCGGAGGCGTTCGTCTTCGGCGAGCGGGCCTGGCCGCGGCTGATCTACGACGGTGACCGGCTGGTCGGGTTCCTGATGGCGTTCCTGGACCTGCCGTGGAAGGACGTGGACGACACCGACCGGCGCTCCGGCCTGTGGCGGCTCAACATCGCCGAGGACGAGCAGGGCAAGGGGTACGGTTCGTTCGCGGTCGAGGCGGTCGCGGCGGAGCTGCGCGCCCGCGGCACGACGGCGTTCTACGTGACCTACGTGCCGCGTGACGGCGGGCCCGAGCCGTTCTACCGCAGGCTCGGCTTCGTCCCGACCGGCGAGGACGCCGACGGTGAGACCGTCGCCGTGCGTACCCTCTGACCATGACGGACTTCAGCGAGCAGGATCTGAGCGGCGCGCGCTTCCGGATGGTGCGGCTCGCCGGTGCGCGCTTCCGCGACGTCGACTTCTTCCAGGCGCGGATGCGCGGCGTCTGGATGTCCGACGTGGACATCGACGGCGAGGTCCGCAACCTGGTGATCAACGGGGTGGACGTGGCGCCGCTGATCGAGGCCGAGCTGGACCGTCGCGACCCCCGGCGCGCGCTGATGCGCCCGACCACCCCCGAGGGTTACGTCGCCGCGTGGGACGTGGTCGAGCGCATCTGGGACGAGACGGCCGGCCGGGCCCGGCGGCTGGACCCGGCGCTGCTGCACGAGCGCGTCGACGACGAGTGGTCGTTCATCGAGACGCTGCGCCACCTGGTCTTCGCCACCGACGCCTGGGTCCGGCGCGCGATCGGTGGCCAGGCCTCGCCGTGGCATCCGCTCGACCTGCCGTGGGACGGCATGCCGCCGACGCCCGGCGTGCCGTGGGACCGCGCGGCCCGGCCGTCGCTGGACGAGGTGCTCGCGCTGCGCGCCGACCGGATGTCCGGCGTCCGCGCGGTGATCGCCGGCCTCACGCCGGAGTCACTGGCCGCGCGGACGCCTCCGGCGCAGGGCCCGGGCTGGCCGGCGGAGAACGACTCGTACACCGTCTCCGAGTGCCTGCTGACCGTGCTCAACGAGGAGTGGCAGCACCGGCTCTACGCGGAGCGGGACCTGGACGCGCTCACGACGCGCTGATGTCGGTCGTGACGGCCAGCTCCCGGCCGGCCTCGAGGTCGCGGCCGAGCGCCTCGACCGCGGCCTTGGCCAGTCCGTAGGAGTCGGAGCCGAGCACCTGCCGCAGCGGCGCACCGCCCTCGACCGCGACCGCGATGATCGCCTCGGCGGCCTTGACCGGATCGCCGAGCTGGGTACCCGGCATGGCCAGGTGCGCCTCGGTCATCTGGCGGATCGCGCCATAGCCCTCCGCGGTCTCGGCGACCAGTCCGAGCGACTGCGGGCGCAGGAAGTCGGTGCGGAAGTAGCCCGGCTCGATCAGGTTGACCTTGATGTCGAACTCCGCGACCTCCGCGGCCAGCGACCCGGTCAGGCCCTCCAGCGCGTACTTGCCGGCGCAGTAGAGCCCCCAGCCCGGGAAGGTCGTCAGGCCGAGGATCGAACTGACGTTGATGATGTGCCCGCGGCGCTCGGCCCGGAAGTCCGGCAGGACCGCGCGCAGCACGTTCCAGACGCCGAAGACCTGCACGTCGAACATCTGCCGTACCTCCGCGTCGGTGGTCTCCTCGACCGCGCCCAGGAAGCCGTAGCCGGCGTTGTTGACGACCACGTCGATCCGGCCGAAGCGCTGCTTGGCCGCGTCGACGGCCGCGGCGACCCGCGCCTCGTCGGCGAGGTCGACCTCCAGCGGCAACAGCCGGGCGGTGTCGGCCGCACCGAGCGCCTCGGTCAGCCGTGCGGTGGAGCGGGTGGTCGCCGCGACGCTGTCGCCCCGGGAGAGGAGCTGCTTGACGAGCTCCAGGCCGAAGCCGCGGGACGTGCCGGTGACGAACCAGTTCATGGGTTACTCCTCGGGTCGTGGTGACGGGCTCAATGTTTCTGCGCCGAGGCGGCCACGGACACGGCCGAGCTGGCCCAGCCGTGCCTGGGAACGCCATGCCCACCCAGGCGCTGCCGGACGGCGGCCCGATGCGCGACCATGGAGGACATGGATCATCGGTCGGCACTGGGCGAGTTCCTGCGGGCCTGCCGGGCGCGCACGGCACCGGAGGAGGCCGGGCAGGGCCGGCGCGTGCGCGGTCTGCGCCGGGAGGAGGTGGCGCAGCTCGCCGGCGTGAGCGTCGACTACTACACGCGGCTGGAGCAGGGGCGGCACACGAGCCCGTCCGAAGCGGTCGTCGAGGCGCTGAGCCGGGTCTTCCGGCTCGACGCCGCGGGCCACGCGCACCTGGCCGACCTGGCACGGCCGGCACGCCGGCCGGCCGAGCGGACGCCGGCGCAGAAGGTGCGGCCGGCGATGCAGCAGATGATCGCCTCGATGACCGAGCACCCGGCGTTCATCGTGGGCCGGCGCACCGACATCCTCGCGGCGAACCCGATGGCCCGCGCGCTGCTCGCGGACTGGCCGAGCCTGCCGCCCCGGGAACGCAACTACACCCGGTGGGTCTTCCTCGACCCGGCCGCGCGCGAACTCTTCGCCGACTGGCCGACCGTCGCCGCCGAGGTGGTCGGCACGCTGCGGTTGTACGCCGGGCGCCACCCCGACGACGTGCGGCTCAACGAGCTGGTGGGCGAGCTGACGATCAAGAGCGCCGAGTTCCGCACCTGGTGGAACGGCCACCGCGTGCACGAACGCACACACGGCACCAAGCACCTGCTGCATCCCGCGGTCGGCCCGATCACCATCCGCTACGAGGCCCTCGCCCTCCCCGGCGACGCCGACCAGACCCTGTTCGTCTACAACACCGACCCGGGCAGCAGCTCCCACGACAACCTGCGGCTGCTCGCCCTCTGGGCCGACCCCCGCCCCAGCGATCACACGAGTAGGGCCGCAACGGGCGCCGACCGGCCGGTGACGTGAGCGGACTACGGTTGACGGGCAAGAGCCGATCTTGAGGGTACGGGGTGAGGGTGGCCATGACCGACGAGAACCTCTGGCTGCGGCAGGTCGCGGAGAATCCGGGGCATTCGCGGTGGTATATCCAGCGGTTCCGGGACATGGCGGCGCGCGGGGCCGACCTCGGCGGCGAGGCGCGGATGATCGACGCGATGGTGCCGCGGGGCGCGCGGATCCTGGACGCCGGCTGCGGAACCGGGCGGGTCGGCGGGCTGCTGGCCGCGGCCGGGCACACCGTGACCGGCGTCGACCTGGACCCGGAGCTGATCGAGGACGCGCGCACCACGTACCCCGGATCGCAGTGGCTCGTCGGCGACCTGGCGGAGCTGAGCCTGCCGGACCGGTTCGACGTGATCGTGTGCGCCGGGAACGTGCTGACCTTCGTGGCGCCGTCGACGCGCACCGAGATCCTGCGCCGCTTCGCCGGCCACCTCGCGGACGGCGGTCGCGTGGTGACCGGCTTCGGCGCCGGCCGCGGCTACGACTTCGACGCCTACCTCACGGACGTCAAGGAAGCCGGCCTGGACGCATCGCTGCTGCTCGGCACGTGGGATCTGCGCCCGTTCGGCCCGGACGCCGACTTCCTGGTCGCGGTGCTCTCCCGATGATCGTCGAGTTCGAGGCGCCGCTGTGGGAGTGGGACGCCCGCCAGGAGAGCTGGACGTTCGTCAGCCTGCCCGAGGACGCCTCCGAGGACATCCGGCACCTGACCGACGGGCTGCGCCGCGGTTTCGGCGCGGTCAAGGTCCGCGCCGTCATCGGCCGCAGCGAATGGTCCACCTCGATCTTCCCGGACAGCAAGCGCGGCGCCTACGTCCTCCCGGTCAAGCGCGCGGTCCGCGAGAAGAACGGCCTCGCCACCGGCGACGTCACCGCGGTCACCGTGGAGATCCTCACGCCCTGACCCGGACCCGGGCGAGCAGCGGTGCCAGCAGCACGACGACCGGCGGGAGAGCCAGGGCCGTCAGGCACGGTACGGCAGGAAGACTTTTTGCACTGCGTGAATAGAGACCGGCGACCGGCCGCGATGCCCGGCCGGGCAGGATTCCGGTCAGGCCGGCACGATCTCGGGTGGGTGCAGCGCGCCCTCCCTGGTGCGCGGGCCGATTCATAGATTCGACGGCATGAGCGAAACATTGAACGGCCGGATCGCAGTCGTCACCGGAGCCAGCGCGGGGATCGGTGCGGCCCTCGCCCGGAGCCTCGCGGACGCCAAGGCTGATGTGGCCCTGATCGGCCGGCGCGCCGACCGGCTGGAGGATCTGGCGGCCGAGTTGCGGGAGAAGAACGCGGTGCGCGCGCTGGCGATCCCGGCGGACGTGTCCGACCCGGCCGCGCTGACGTCCGCGGCCGGCACGATCCGCGCGGAGCTGGGCCGCCCCGACCTGGTGGTGGCGAACGCCGGGGTCATGCTGGGTGCGCCGTTCGAGGAGGCGGACACCCGCGAGTGGGACCGCATGATCGACGTGAACCTGCGCGGGCTGATCACGACGGGGCGTGTGTTCGTCGACGACCTGCTCGCGGCGGCCGGTGACGGGCGGCGCGCGGACCTGGTGCACGTCGGCTCGATCGCGGCCGACGTGATCTTCGCCGACTACCCGGTGTACGGCGCGACGAAGGCCGCGGTCGCCCAGCTGACCCGGAACCTGCGCGCGGCGCTCGGCCCGCGCGGCGTCCGGGTGCGGACCGTCGCACCGGCGTTCGCAGTGACCGAGCTGGGCGCCGACATGGCGCACGAGGCCACCCGGACCGGGCTGGACGACCTGCGCGCCGGGCTGGAGACGATCACGGCCGAGGACGTGGCGGACGCGATCGCCTACTCGGTGGCGGTGCCGGCCCGCGTCAACCTGGCCGACCTCACGGTCGTACCCACCCGGCTGGGCTGAGCGTGCACCTCAGGAAAGGTCCGGCGGCGTCGTGGTGGTCAGGCGGGGGTCGGGGGTGGCGCCCATCCTCGCCAGGCCGCGCAGGGCCCGGATCAGCCAGAGCCAGTTGCGCGGGTTGCGCATGTTCAGGCTCGCGAGAAGCTGGCTGAACATGGTGAGCCGGTCGAAGTAGACGCGTTCGCAGATCAGGTTCTCGGCCTCGTCGAAGAGGAAGTAGCCGGTCATCCGGACGCGGAAGCGGCCACCGGTCGCCGGGATGCCGTTGAGCGGACCCAGGTGGGTGCCGAGCAGCCAGAACTCGACGATGACGGCGTCGGCGCTGTGACGTACCGCGATGATCTCGTGATCCTGGTCCGGGAACGCGACGCGCGTGTCGTCGTAGTAGCGGCGCACGGCGGCGTCGCCGTCGTGGACGGTCATCATCGCGATCAGCTCGTAGTGCGGGTGCGGAAACGTGGCGAGGACGTCGTCCCACTCCTGCCGGACCTCGTCGTGGAAATGGTCGAGCACGACCTTCTCGCGGGCGTGCAGGGTGGCAGGGTCGGGCATGTCGAAACGGCCCACGGGAACTCCTCAGCGTCAGGGTGACGATGGCACCCTAACGGTGGCTGTCCGATGTGTCTCGTTGGCCGTGATCACCATCGCTCGTCGCTTCCGGCGGGTAGTCTGTGCCACCTGTTCCTACCGGGGAGGCGAGCGATGCCGGCCGCGACCACGCTCCGTAACCTCGCGCCGTGGCTGCCCACGGGCGTGGCGGTCGCGTTCCTGCTGGGATCGCTGGTCACGGTCGCGGGTTATGCGGTGCGCGGCGACGCCCCCGTGCCGCCGCCGGCCCGGGCCGCACCCGGGCTGCCACCGTTCGTCCCGGAGACACCGGAGACACCCGAGACCCCCGAGCCGACCGCCCCATCGGGTACGCCGGAGGCAGAGCCGGACGACGGATCCGAGGCGGCGATCGGGGTCGCCGAGCCGAAGTGGACCGCGCCGGGCCGACGGGTGCCGGAGGCACAGCGGAGCACGCCGGAGCACGACCGCGCGACCGGCTCCACGCCACCGCCACCACGGCCGAAGGCGGGACCGGGCGGGACGTATCGGGTGGTCGACTCCTTCCCCGGCGGTTTCATCGGCGAGGTGCTGGTCGCGAACCCGGGGCGCACGGACGCGGACTGGACGGTCACGCTGACCGTGCCGGCGTCGGTGACCGGGCTGGTCACATCGTGGGTCGAGGGCGCACCGCAGGCCACGCTGGAGGTGGACGGCCGGACGTACACGTGGCGGTCCGGTGTGCCGGTGAGCGCGGGCGGCAGCGTACCGCTGAGGTTTCATGTCAATCGTGACGGCGGCGCCGAGGTGCCGGACCGGTGCGCGGTGAACGGCAACCCCTGTTCGGGGCTGGGCTAGGAGGCGATGATGCGGCACGAGGGTCTGCTCGGTGCGACGTTCGCGGACGGCGGCGTCGGCTCGGCGTACGCGGAGGGGAAGGTGCTGGTCGTCCGGCTCGGCGACCGGGAGCTTGAACCGGACGAGTACCACGCGCGGCCGGACGCGGACATCACCGGCTGGGCGCACGTCTGCTCGTGCGGCTGGCGCGGCACCCACTGGCGGCGCGCGGTCACGCCCCGAGACCAGGACCTGGCGGCCCGCCGCGTCTGGTCCGCGCACCCGTCGCCGCCGATGGACACGATCGACCTGATCAGCGGCCACGAGTACGCGGATCACATCGCCCCGATCCGGGAGGGCCTGCTGGCCTCGCTGCTCCGGCTCGCCGGCGACCACGTACTGACCGCGGTCGGCCTGGCCCGCGAGCTGGGCGCGTCCTGGTCCGACATCGGCGCGGCCACCGGCCTGACGCCCGAGGACGCGCACGCCCGCTGGCAGCACGCCCCGATCCAGCTCTTCACCCCGCGCCACGGCGCCCAGCTCGCCGCGCTCACCCGCCTCTGCACACCGGCCTGACGCCGCAGATGGTGGCCGCGCTGCGTAAGTATCGGATCTCCGGCGAGGAAAAGCCGTAAAACGAGTTCTCTGTCGCCCGTCCCGGGGTCGAACCGAGTCTTCTGGGTTGAGAGCCCAGTGGTCTACCTACCTCAGCCTCACGGGCGAATCATGTACTACGTGGACCAGGGCGGACTTGAACCGCCGACCTCCGGAATGCCATACCGGTGCGCTACCACTGCGCCACAGGCCCGAGAAGAAGAAACGCCGCCGACCCCCGGATGCAGGGGACAGGCGGCGCAGAACAGGCACAGCCTATTCACGCCACCGGAAGGAGGCCTCAGCCGAATATTCGCTCATTGTCGCCGATCTCCTCTCCGCGTAGCGGTGCGCGCCTTGCCGAACAGAACAGTAGGCGCCGGTCCGGGAGTGCGGCAACGCAATTACTGGCCTTTCCGCATCAGGGAGAACTATTCAGCGCGTTGCGCGCCGACGGTGCTGGCCTGCGGCAACGCGGCGTGAGGTCGCCGCGCTGAATAAGCCTCAGGGTCGTCGCCCATCGGCCCGCTCGCGCGGTGGCTTGCCTGCTCGCTCGGCCCGGGGGCGCGCGACCTTTCCGCCACGTGACCGCGCCCGCCGAGCCCTGCCCGCCCGAAATTTCGCATCATGTCGCCTGAACAAGGTGCCGGCTCGGCGGGAGATCGGCCGGAAGGATCATTGAGTGACACCTCAGGTAGATCAACGAGCGAAGTTGATCGCCCCCACGTACCCCTCAATGATCCTTTGAGGAATGTGGAAGCGCCGGGGACAGAGCGCTGCCGGAAATGTCCGAAAACGAGACGCATTGAGGCGCCGGGCGGCGCGCCGTTCGTGATGATCTGCTCAGGCGACCGACTCGGCCGCCAGCCCAGGGAACCCGCGCCCGGTGACCGGCGCCGCCGCGCTCGACGCTCGCGCCGCGGCCGATCCGCGGCACGGACCGCAGCGAGGCCGAGGATGACCACGCAGCGTCACCATCTGATCACCGTTCTGCCTGCAGAATTGTTCGCGTAACGCCATTGACATGTTCAGAGTCACAGGCCTAGCTTTTGCGAAACGTTTCGACGGCCAACGGACGACGAGGATCGGTGGCGCATGGGATCGCTACGGGACGTAGCCAAGCGGGCTAATGTCGCGGTCTCGACCGCGTCTGCCGCGCTGAACGGCACGCGTCCGGTCGCGGCCGAGACGAAGCGCCGGGTCAAGGCCGCGGCCGCGGAGCTGGGTTACCGGCCGAACGTGCTGGCCCGTGGCCTGGTCTCGAAGCGGACCCGGATCCTGGCGCTGCACTACCCGGCGCCGGCGAGCGGGTTCGGCCTGACCGAGATGCAGTTCGCGACCGGTGCGGCCGCGGCCGCCAGCGAGCTGGGCTACCACCTGCTGCTCTCTCCGGAGAACGCGGATCCGCTGGAGGAGCTGCGTTACCTGACCGGCACCGGGCTGCTCGACGGCGTGCTGCTGATGGAGGTCCGGCTGGACGACGAGCGGGTCGCGCTGCTGACCGGCGAGAACGTGCCGTTCGCGCTGATCGGCCGCACCCGGCACCCGGACGAGCTGTGGTTCGCGGACATCGACTTCGCCCGGCTCGGCACGGACGTGGTGGAGCACCTGACCGGGCTCGGCCACCGCGCGATGGCGTTCATCAACCACACCCGCGACGCCTACACCGGGGAGTACGGGCCGGTCGTGCGGATCGGCGAGGAGATCGCGGCCGCCGCGAAGGAGGCCGGGATGAGCTATGCCGACGGCTTCGACGCGGACACCGCGGAGCAGGGCCGGGCCGCGTTCGACGAGCTGATGCGCACGCACCCGGAGACCACGGCCGTGGCGGTCTTCTCCGACCAGGCGGTCGTCGGTGTGCTGGCGGCGGTAGAAGGCCAGAAGAAACGCGTACCCGATGATCTGACGGTGTTGATGGTTCTGACGTCCGCGCAGGTCGCGGCCATGTTCCGGCCCAGGCTGACCACGTTGGAGCCACCGAGCCTGGAGCTCGGCCGGCGCGGCGCCCAGATGTTGATAGAGCAGCTCGCGGACGACACCGCGGGCCCGCCGCCCGGCGGAGAACTGGTGCCGTGCCGCCTGGTGGTCGGCGACAGCTCCGCCGCACCGCGGACCGACCCCAAGGAGGTAGGAGCGTGAGCGCGGACCGACCCGGCCTGCACACCGTGACGCAGGGCCGTGGCCTGCTCTTCGGCGGCGACTACAACCCGGAGCAGTGGCCGGAGCACGTGTGGGCGGAGGACGCGGCGCTGATGCGGGCGGCCGGCGTCAACCTGGTCACCGTGGGCGTGTTCAGCTGGGGGCGGCTGGAGCCGTCGCCGGGCGAGCGCGATTTCGCCTGGCTGGACCGGGTGCTGGACCTGATGCACGGCGCGGGCGTGGCGGTCGATCTGGCCACGCCGACCGCGTCGCCGCCGCCGTGGATGGGTCACCGCTGGCCGGAGACGCTGCCGGTGGACGAGTCCGGTGCCACGCTCTACTACGGCGCCCGCAACCAGTGGTGCCCGTCGTCGCCGGTCTACCGGGAGAGGGCCCTCGACATCACCACGGCGCTGGCCGAGCGCTACGCCGACCACCCGGCCGTGGTCATGTGGCACGTCGGCAACGAGTACGGCCAGGTCTGCTACTGCGACCTGACCGCCGCGAACTTCCGGCGCTGGCTGACCGAGAAGTACGGCGATCTCACCGCCCTCAACGAGGCGTGGGGCACCACGTTCTGGTCGCAGCACTACTCGGACTGGGCCGAGATCATCCCGCCGCGCAGCGCGCCCTACATCATCAACCCGTCGCAGAAGCTGGACTGGGCCCGGTTCTGCTCGGACGCGCTGCTGGCCCAGTTCACGGCCGAGCGCGACGTGCTTCGCGCGCACTCTCCGGGCACGCCGATCACCACGAACTACATGGGCTTCTTCAAGCCGGTCGACTACTGGTCCTGGGCACCGGAGCAGGACGTCATCTCCAACGACTGGTACCCGGACCTGGCCGATCCCCGCTTCCCGGTCCGCGCCGCGCTCACCCACGACCTGATGCGCTCGCTGGCCGGTGGCCGGCCGTGGATGCTGATGGAGCAGTCCACCGGCGCGGTCAACTGGCGTCCGCACAACCTGCCGAAGCCGGCCGGTCAGCTGCGCCTGGAGTCGCTGCAGGCGGTGGCGCGCGGCTCGGACGGCTCCTGCTACTTCCAGTGGCGTCAGTCCGCGTTCGGCGCGGAGCGCTTCCACTCCTCGATGGTGCCGCTGGCCGGCCCGGACACGGCCGCCCACGCCGAGGTGCGCGAGCATGGTCAGGAACTTCAAAGGCTCAAGGACGTCGCGGGTACGGTCGTGAGCGCGCAGGTCGCGCTGCTGCACGACTGGCACAGCTGGTGGGCGGCGGAGGAGCGGGCCCGGCCCAGCGACCGGCTGTCCGTGATCGAGCAGCTGACCGATTACTATCACCCGCTCTGGCAGCGGGGGGTGACCGCGGACCTCGCACGGCCGTCGTCGGAGCTCACCCCGTACCCCCTGGTCATCGCTCCTGATCTGTTCCTGCTCAGCGAGGCGGACGCCGCGGCACTGACGGAATACGTGCGGAGTGGCGGCGTGCTCGTCGTCGGGCCGTTCTCCGGCATCGCGGACCCGCGCGGCCACCTCTACACCGGGCGTTTCCCGGCGCCGCTGCGCGAGGTGCTCGGGGTCTCCGGTGAGGCGTGGCGCCCGATCGATCAGCCCGTGCACTGCTCGTGGCGTGATGAAACCGGTTTCACGGAGTCGGGTTTCACCGCACGAGACTGGACTGAGACGCTGCGCACCGACGGTGCCGACGTGATCGCCACGTTCCCCGACGGCGGACCGGCCGTGACCCGGCATCGGTTCGGCGCCGGCGTCGCCTGGTACGTCGGCACGATCCCGGACGCGGCCGGCCTCGCGGAGCTCACGGACCGGTTCCTCACGGACGCCGGCGTGACCGGACTGAATCCTCCCGAGGGGGTCGAGGCGGTCCGCCGCGGCGACCTGCTCTTTCTGCTCAACCACGGGGACGGCACCGTCTCCGTGCCCTTCGAAGGGGAAGCGGTGGACGTGCTCACCGGCGCCCCGCTGCACAACGGGGCGACGCTCGCCCCTCGTGGTGTCGCGATCCTGCGGCAGCACGCCGGTACGGGCACCACCGAACCGGCCACCCGATGAACAACCCTGGTAAAACCTGCGAAAGCGGAGAACATCATGCGTAGAAGGTCCCTGCTGGCCGCCTCCTCGGCCGCGATGCTGCTGGCCGCGTGCGGCAACGGCGACGACGAGGGTGGCGAGAACGGCGCCGCCCCGGCGATCGAGGGCGACGAGAACGCCCCGGCCAACCTGGTCTTCTGGGCCTGGGCGGAGAACATCCAGCAGGTCGTCGACCTCTGGAACACGAAGAACCCGACCCAGAAGGTGCAGCTCAGCGGCCAGGCCGCGAGCGACGAGCTGGTGTCGAAGTTCCTCACCGCGGTCAAGGCCGGCAACGCGCCGGACGTGGTGCAGGCCGAGTACCAGGCACTGCCCACGCTGATCACGAACAACGCGCTCGCGGACCTGACCAGCGCGATCGACGACAGGACGCGGAGCGCGTTCCCGGAGGGCACCTGGAACCTGACGTCGTTCGGCGGTGCCACCTACGGCATCCCGCAGGACGTCGGCCCGATGATGCTGTTCTACCGCGAGGACATCTTCACGGAGATGGGCTTCTCGGTGCCGAAGACCTGGGAGGAGTTCGGCGTCCTGGCCAAGGCGGTGCGGCAGAAGGACCCGAAGAAGTACCTGACCACGTTCTCCCCCGGCGACGCGGGCTGGCTGTCCGGCTTCGCGCAGCAGGCCGGCGCGAAGTGGTGGAGCAACACCGACGACGCGTGGACCGTCGCGGTCAACGACGAGGCCACCAAGAGGATGCTGTCCTTCTGGGGCGGGCTGGTGAACTCCGGCGACCTGCTCGGCGACCCGATGTACACGCCGCAGTGGAACAGCCAGATGAGCGACGGCACGATCATCGCGTGGCCGAGCGCGGTCTGGGGCGCGGGCGTGCTCACCGGCGTCACCCCCGGGCTGAAGGGCAAGTGGAAGGCCGCGCCGATGCCGCAGTGGTCGGCGTCCGAGCAGTTCACCGGCTTCTGGGGCGGTTC
Organism: Catenuloplanes nepalensis; assembly: GCF_030811575.1. Taxonomy (GTDB): domain Bacteria; phylum Actinomycetota; class Actinomycetes; order Mycobacteriales; family Micromonosporaceae; genus Catenuloplanes; species Catenuloplanes nepalensis. Next base: position 4,292,431 of record NZ_JAUSRA010000001.1, read on the forward strand.
GTCGACCGCGGTCAGCACGTCGTCGTCGCAGAAGGCCCAGGCCGCGAAGTTCGCCAAGTGGCTGAACTCGGACCCGGAGGCGCTGGCCGCGCTCGCCAAGATCGGCCTGTACCCGGCCGCGTCCGCCGGTCAGACCGCCGAGGTGCTGGGCAACCCGCCGGAGATCATGTCGGCGCAGCCGGACTACTACACGACGGCGGCCGCGATCGCGAAGACCGCGCGCGGCTTCGACAGCTGGGGCCCGAACACGAACGTCACGTACGGCGCGTTCGAGGACCTGCTGCCGACCGCGGTCAAGAACAAGACCGACTTCACGGCGGTCGCGGACCAGGTGCAGAACACCTCGCTCGAGGACCTCAAGAAGCAGGGCTACCAGGTCGCTTGATCTTCTCGGCCCGCCGGTCACGTGAGACCGGCGGGCCGACCCCGCCGGAACGGAAACTCACATGACCACTGCCACCAGGCGCCGCAAGCCCGCGGCCCCCTATCTGATGGCCGCGCCGGCCGTCCTGCTGTTCATAGCGTTCTTCCTCATCCCCATCGGGTACGCGATCTGGCTGAGCCTGCACGCGATGCGCGTGCGCGGCCGGGGCTTCGGCGTGCGTACGGAGGTGTTCGTCGGGCTGGAGAACTACATCTCCGCGATCGGCGACTCGGCCATGTACGAGGCGCTGGTCCGCATGCTGGCGTACGGCGTGATCATGGTGCCGGTGACGATGGGCCTGGCCCTGTCGTTCGCGCTCATGCTGGACGTGCCCAAGGTCGGTCTGAAGAGCTTCTCCCGGCTCGCGATCTTCCTGCCGTACGCGGTGCCCGGCGTGATCGCGTCCGTGCTGTGGGGCTTCACCTATCTACCAGCGGTCTCCCCGGTCACCCGGATCTTCACCGAGGCCGGGCTGCCCGCGCCGGACTTCTTCGGCGACGTCTCGATCTACTTCTCGATCGCGAACATCGCGATCTGGGGCTCGGTCGGCTTCAACATGGTCGTGCTCTACACCGCGCTGCGCGCGATGCCGGCCGAGGTCTACGAGGCCGCGAAGATCGACGGCGCGTCCGAGTGGCAGATCGCCTGGAAGATCAAGATCCCGCTGCTCGCCCCGGCTCTGATCATGACGTCGGTGTTCTCGCTGATCGGCATGCTCCAGGTCTTCAGCGAGCCGAACACGGTCAAGTCCATGACCAACTCGATCACGCCGGACTGGGTGCCGCTGATGCGGATCTACCAGCAGGGCTTCATCGAGAACGACATCTACCTGAGCGCGGCCACGTCGGTGCTGCTCGCACTGGTCACCGTGCTGCTGTCCCTGGCCGCGCTGGCCGTGTTCCGGTTCCGTGCCAGGAGGTCGTCGTGACCAGTGCCGTTTCTCGGGTCCCTCGGGCTTCTCGCGCTCCTCGGGCTTCTCGGGTGAAGCTCGTTCCGACGGTCCTGCTGCTGCTCGGCGCCCTCTACTCGATCGCGCCGGTCATCTGGCTCGTGTTCGCGTCCACCAAGGGCCCGGGCGAGCTGTTCACCACGTTCTCCGGCTTCCCCAGCTTCAACGGCGGCTTCATGGAGAACGTGCGCACGCTCAACGAGTTCGGCGACGGCCGCTTCTGGAAGTGGACGCTCAACAGCCTCATCTACGCCGGCGGCGGCGCGTTCCTGACCGTGGTCATCTCCGCGGCCTGCGGTTACGCGATGGCGAAGTACAAGTTCCACGGTCAGAGGCTGATCCTGGGCGCGCTGCTGGCCGGTGTGCTCGTCCCCGGCATCACGCTGTCCATCCCGCAGTACCTGCTGCTCTCCTCGGCCGGGCTGGTCGGCACGTACTGGTCGGTCATCCTGCCCAGCGTGATCAGCCCGTACAGCATCTACCTCTGCCAGGTCTACGCGTCCGCGTCCATCCCGGACGAGATGCTGGAGGCCGGCCGGGTGGACGGCGCCGGCGAGTTCCGCATGCTGTGGTCGATCGGCCTGCCGGTCATGATGCCCGGCCTGGTCACCGTGTTCCTGCTGCAGTTCATCGGCATCTGGAACAACTTCCTGCTCCCCTACATCATGCTGGCCAACGACGACCGCTTCCCGCTCACCGTCGGCCTCTACTCCCTGCTCAACCGCGGCGCCTCCCAGCCCGCGCTCTACACGCTGGTCATCACCGGCGCACTGCTGTCGATCATCCCGATCTTCGCGCTGTTCCTCTTCCTCCAGCGCTACTGGAAGCTCGACCTCATCGCCGGCGGCGTCAAGGGCTGAAAACCCTTCGCCGGTACGGTGGGAGCCGCCCGCACCTCGATCAGGTGCGGGCGGTCTCGTGCGCCAGGAGCGCCCGCCACTCACCGTCGGTGATCGGGAACGGATTGGCGGCACCGGGCATGCGAAGGATCGCGCTGCCGGCGAAACCCGGGTCGGCCAGCAGCTCCGCGCGACTGACCGGATCATCGAAGAAGTGCCGCGCGAACTCGACCGGGGCGTGCCAGGATCCGTCCGCCCACCGGTAGGGCGGGCCGGTCACCCGGCCGATCGCGACGAGACCGACGCCGCCGGTCAGCCACAGCCCGATGTCGTCACCGGCCGCGACCCGATCGCGATAGCGCTTCACACACCACTCGCGAACCTCCCGATCCTCCCGCTCCCGCCACGCGGCCGCATTCGCCTGCACCAGCCAGTGCGCCATGATCACCCTCCCGTTCCGCCACCCACGGTAGCCACCCGGGCCGGGAAACCTGAGCCCGGTGTCCCGTCGATGGACGGGATGCTCTAGAGTTCTCCGTGTCGCCGGAACAGCAGCCCCGGGCAGACACGCGGACGTAGCGCAGCTGGTAGCGCATCACCTTGCCAAGGTGAGGGTCGCGGGTTCGAATCCCGTCGTCCGCTCTCTTCCTCTTCGGATTCCCCCGGGTTCGGTCACTCCGGCCGCTCGATCACAATGCGCCCCGGTACTCAGCCGGTGGCCATCTCCCACGGCGCCTGCGGCAGCACGGAGCCGGTCTCCAGCAGGGACTTCAGGTTCGCGAACACGGCCGGCCAGCCTTGCGCGATCGCCTCCCGGTCCTCGTGGGACGGGAGGTGGGTGTGCGTCACGGTGAGGCGCACGATCTCCTGCCACGGCTCGACGTCGAACGTGACCGTGGCCGCGCCGTCCTCCGGACGCTCCCCCGGCATCCCGAACGTGATCACCAGCCTGCGTGGCGGATCGGTCTCCACGACCACGCCGCCGCCGTCCGCGATGCCGGACCCGTCCGTGCGCAGATGCTCCCATGTGGACCCGGCTCGCCAGTCGGACCGGTTGCTGTGCCCCCAGTACGCCGCGGTGAGATCGGCATCGGTGAGCGCCGCCCAGACACGTTCCGCGGTGCTCCGGATGTAGGTGACGTACACGTAGTCGGGAACCATCGCACGCTCCTTGATCGCTTCCAGCACCGCCAGCCGCGGCTCGTCGAACGCCGCGATCCACCGCCGCCGGATCTCGTTGATCGGCACAGGATTCAGGTAGTGCAGCTTCTCCCGGCCCCGGCGGACCGTGCTGATCAGGTTTGCCTCCTCAAGCACCGCGAGGTGCTGGGTGGCCGACTGCCGCGCCATGTCCAGCCCGGCGCACAGCTCGCCGAGCGTCTGCCCGTCGCGGGCGCGCAGGCTGTCCAGGAGGCCGCGGCGGGTGGGGTCGGCGAGCGCCTTGAACACCCGATCCATGCCGCATTATGCAGGCAAAAACCTGCATGATGTCAAGCCGCCGCCGGGTGACGTGTGGTGATCACGCTCGGGAATGGGAGGAAACGGACAGGGAAAGAAGGCCCGGAACGCTGGGTCGAAGGGCCTGTCACAGATCGATGGAATTCGGGCCTTACCAGAGAGGGGTTTGCTGGCTTACGGTCTGCATGACGACGGAGCGGGAACGGGCGGGCACCCCGTGTCGCTCGATCGTTGTGTCTTGTGATGCGGCACGTCCGCCGGCGCATCGGCGTGGAGGGTGGTCGGGCGGACGGGACGGAGGGCAGAGTGTTGGCCGACTCGGTGGGTCCGCGTGTCATCGTCGGCGTCTCGCCGTCGCTGACCGGCCTGCGGGCGCTGCGCCTGGCGGTGGCGGAGGCGCGGCGGCGTGGCGTGCCGCTGCGTGCGGTGCGCGCCTGGGATCTCGACGGTACGGACGCGGTGTACGTGCGTGGGCGGGACGCGGCCCGGCAGCTGATCCGGGAGTGTTTCGCGGACGCGCTCGGCGGGATGCCGCCGGACGTGCAGATCAATTCCGTGACCGTGCTCGACCGGCCCGGTGCGGCGCTGGTCGACTACGCGCGTGAGGACGACGTGCTGTTCGTCGGCCGCACGCCGCAACGCTGGTGGCGGCGGGTGTTCCGGCGGTCGGTGGCCGGATACTGCGTGTCGCACGCGGTCTGCCCGGTGCAGGTGGTGCCGCCGGACGCGTTCGCGCGCCAGTGGCAGCGCCGCAACGTGGCCGACGCGATCAGCCGCGAACTGTCCGAGCTGACGAGCGGATAGGAACCGCGGACAGAGCGGTGAGCGGAATCGGGCGCGCCCGGGTACGAACACGGGCATGTCCGAACCTGAATCGATCGTCATAGCCGGCGCCGGGCTCGCCGGTGCCAAGGCCGCCGAGACCCTTCGCACGGAGGGCTTCGGCGGCCGGATCACGCTGCTCGGCTCGGAGCTGCTCCGGCCGTACGAGCGTCCGCCGCTCTCCAAGGGCCTGCTGCTCGGCACGACCGGCCCGGACGAGCCGTTCGTGCACGCCGACGGCTGGTACGCCGAGAACAACGTCGACCTGCGCCTCGGCGCGGTCGTCACCGGCATCGACCGGGCCGCCCGCGTGGTGCGCACCGCCGCCGGCATGAACCTGAACGTCTGGGACGTGCAGGACCAGATCCAGGGACCTGATCCGCGCGGGCCTGGCCGGCCGGAAGATCGACCTGGCCAGGCTGTCCGACGAGTCGGTCCCGCTTACGGAGCTAACGCCCTAGCGGATGCCAGCCGCCGGCCGGCCGGGTGCCGGCCGTCTCCGGTCCCCAGCCGCCCCGCTCGTACGGGCGGGGCAGCACGGATCCGTCCAGCACCGGCGCCACGATCCGCCACTCCTCGCGGATGGTCTCCTCGGACGCGAACCGGTCCGGCCGCCCGTCGAGCGCGTCGTCGATCAGCCGCTCGTACGCCTCCTGCCGCCGCCCGAACACGGTCCCGAAGTCGACGTCGAGCGGGACCGGGTGGGCCGCGACCGTACCCCCGGGCTCCTTGACGTTGAGCGTCAGGCCGAGACCGTCGCCGCGGCCGAGGCGCAGCCGCAGCAGGTTGGGCGCGAAGCCGGGCGGCGCGGACGACGCGGGCCGCAGCGTCACCACCACCTCGGTCGTGGTCGCGCCGAGGTGCTTACCGGCCCGCAGGTGAAACGGCACGCCCGCCCAGCGCCGGGTGTCGATGCGCAGCGTGGACGCCACGAACGTCTCGGTCGTCGACCCGGGCGCGACGCCCGATTCGTCCGCATAGCCCGCGTACTGGCCGAAGACCGTCGAGGCCGGCGTCAACGGCCGCATCCGGCGCAGCACGTGCAGCTCCTCGGACTTGCCGCCCGGCTCCATCGCGAGCAGCGCCGCGACCTGCAGCACGTGGTTCTGCAGCACGTCCCGGACCGCGCCGCTGCGGTCGTAGAACCCGGCCCTCCCCTGCGTGCCGAACTCCTCCGCGAGCGTGATCTGCACGTTGTCGATGTGCTCGCGGCTCCAGATCGGCTCCAGCAGCCGGTTGCCGAACCGCACCGCCGTGATCCCCTCGACCGCCTCCTTGCCGAGGTAGTGGTCGATCCGGAAGATCCGCGCCGGGTCGAAGGCACCACGCAGCGTGACCGCGAGCGCGGACGCGGACGCGAGGTCGTGCCCGAACGGCTTCTCCACGATCACCCGCCCGCGCGCGGCCAGCCCGGACGCCGTCAGCCCGCCGACCACGTCCGTGAACACCGCGGGCGGGATCGCGAGGTAGAACAGCGGCCGGCCCGCGCCGGTGAGCAGCGCGGCGAGCCGCTGATAGGTGTCGGCCGAGTCATAGGAGCCGGAGACCATCGCCAGCCGGGCCGCGAGCGCGTCGAACGCGGCCTCGTCCACCACGTCGACCGCCTCCGTGACCGCCTTGCGCACGGCCGTGACGAGCTGTTCGTGATCCCACGCCGACCGGGCGACGCCGATGACGGGCACGTCCAGGCGTCCGCGGCGGGTCAGCTCGTAGAGGGCGGGGATCAGCTTCTTGGCGGCGAGATCGCCGGTCACACCGAAGAGAACGACGGCGTCCGCGCGTCCATCCATTGCCGGGTCACCCCATAAGGTCTGTCAGAAAATGCTCTACAGACCGGCCAACCCCACCATGATCGTACGGATTTCCGGGCCTGGGTGAGACGTGGGCGACAGCTAGAATCATGGCGTGAAGCTGAAGCTGGATCTGCACGACATCTTCAACAGGGGTCAAGAGATCGACCGCGCGCTGCGGAACATCATCGACGAGGCGATTCAGAAGAAGGCCGCGACCGTCGAGATCATCCCGGGCAAGGGCAGCGGCGCGCTGAAGAAGAAGGTCCTGCGCTTCCTCGACCAGCGCGACATCAAGCAGCTCTACCACCGCGTGGAGAAGGACGGCGACAACTGGGGCCGCCTGTTCGTGCACTTCCGCCACGAGGCTCCGGCCGGCCGCCGCGGGCGCGGGCGCTGAGGCTCCTCCTCCGCGCCGAGGCCGCGATCCTGCTCTACGGCGGTGCGGTGCACGTCTGGCAGCTCACCACGTGGCCGCCCTACCCGTGGGCGCCCGGGTGGCTCGCCGCGTACTTCGTCTCCCTCACGCTGCTGGACCCGCTCGCCGGCGTCCTGCTGCTGCTCCGCCGCCGCTCCGGGCTGGTTCTCGGCGCCGTGATCCTGACGACCGACGCGGCGGCCAACGGCTACGCGGTCTACGTCCTGGGTGTCTCCTCCCCCGCCGCCATCGTGGCCCAAGCCGTCATCTCCGGCTTCGCGGTCGTCGCATCGGGCACGCTCCCGCGCGCATGGGCATACTGCGGAGACAAAAGCTGATATTCCCGCTTCCGGCGGAGGCTCAGCGTTCACTCCGTTCCAGGGGCGGGGGTCGGGGCCGCAGCCGGGCTCCCTGCAAGATCCGCTTCGCAAGAGCAGAAAACCACAGCAGGTTTACGTGTAAGCGGAGCGCCGGGTGGCAATCATGGGCCGTTATGCGCCGTATCCCCGCACTCGACGCCCTCCGACTTCTGGCCGCACTGGCCGTGGCGCTCTACCACTACACGACGTTCTGGTCCCCGGACGGTGTGCACAACCCGGCGCACTTCGTGCCGTCCCTCTCCCGGGTGACCGTCTACGGCTTCCTCGGCGTCGAGATGTTCTTCATGATCAGTGGCTTCGTGATCGGGATGAGCAGCTGGGGCAAGCGGATCGGCGACTACGCGGTGTCCCGGGTCTCCCGGCTCTACCCCGCCTACTGGGCGTGCGTCGCGATCACGCTCGCGTTCACCACGCTGTTCCCGATCAGCGGCGGCTGGATACCGGTCTACGACGACTTCACCTGGGTCGACGTCGGCATCAACCTCACCATGTTGCAGCACCCGCTCGGCCACCCGTCGGTCGACAACGTCTACTGGACGCTCTGGGTCGAGCTGCGCTTCTACCTGCTCTGGGCGCTGGTGGTCGGCCGTGGTGTCACGTACCGCCGGGCCGTGCTCTTCTGTGTGGTCTGGATGACCGCGGCGGTGCTGGCCGTGCAGATCGACCACCCGGCCCTCACCATGCTGACGATGCCGGACTACGCCGGTTACTTCTGCGCCGGCATCCTGCTCTACCTGGTCCGCCGCTTCGGCGGCTCGCCGCTGCTCTGGGCGATGCTCGCGTTCACCTGGCTGATCAACCTGCACAGCCTGCACGAGCGCGTCCAGCTGAACCCGGGCTGGACCGTGCCGCTCTGGCCGGCCGCCCTGATCGTCACCGCGATCTACCTGACCCTGGCCGCGATCGCGCTCGGCCGCGCCGACCGCCTCGACTGGCGCTGGCTGACCGTGGCGGGCGCGCTCACCTACCCCTACTACCTGCTGCACCAGCGCCTCGGCTACATCCTGATCCGCCACGGCATGGTCGACGCCGGCCTCCCCCTGGAGCTGCTGGTCCCGGCCACCATGGCGATCATGCTGATCCCGGCCTGGCTGGTCCACCGCTTCATCGAACGCCGCTTCGGCCCCCTGCTCCGCGACGCCCTGCACCGCGGCCTCACCGACCTCCGCCGCGACGATCCGGCCGGCAGCGCCGGGCCCGACCCGGCTTCCGGGGCCGGCAGGTCTTCCGGGGCCAGCAGGTCTTCCGGGGCCGGCGGGTCTTCCGGGGCCGGCACCGCGCCGGTCACGGATGGTGCCGCCATCACCGTGCCGCACCAGGTCACCATCCGCCGCGAGCCGGGGCAGGCGCCGGTCACGGTGCTCACGACGACCGTCGCCCGATCCTCGTCCGGTCCGGGCCGCGGCGCCGGAGGAACCCTGATCGGGCCGTACCCGCGTGGTGTCCTGCGAAACGACAGCCGTTGACCGCGGCCGGGCCCGTTCGGTCACGCCGGGCGATACACGGACCACACTGAGCCGCAGCCCCGCGACCCCGTCACGCCGGCCGGTACACGGACCACCGAACTCCGACCCCGCGACCCGTCACGCCGGCCGGCATACGGACCACCGAGCTCCGGCCCGGCGACCCCGTCACGCCGGCCGGTATTCGACTTCGGGCCTGCCCGGGCCGCCGTAGCGCGGGGAGCGCACGACGCGGCCCGTACCCGCGAGGTGTTCGAGGTAGCGGCGGGCCGTGACGCGCGAGACGCCGGTGCGGGCGGCGACCTCGGCGGCGGACAGGCCGCCCGGGGCGGGAGCGCGCAGCGCGGTCAGGACCAGGTCGAGCGTGGCCGCGTCCAGGCCCTTGGGCAGCGAGTCCGCGGTGGCGCCGCGGAGCGTGGCGAAGACGCGGTCGATCTCGTGCTGGGCCGCGACCTGGCCGTCGCCGTGCAGCTGCCGGTGGTAGTCGGCGTAGCGCTCCAGCTTGTCCCGGAAGCCCGCGAACGTGAACGGTTTCAGCAGGTAGTGCGCCACGCCGAGGGCCGCAGCCGAGCGCACCATCGCGAGGTCCCGGGCCGACGTCACGGCCAGCACGTCCGTGGGGCTGCCGGCCGCGCGCAGCGCGCGGGCGATCTCCAGGCCGGGCAGGTCGGGCAGGTGCAGGTCGAGCAGCACCAGGTCTGTGCCACCGGCGCGGAGCGCGGCCAGCGCGGCCCGGCCGGTGTGCGCCACGCCGGTCACCTCGAAACCCTCGACCCGCCGGGTGTACGCCGCGTGCGCCTCCGCGATCAGCGGCTCGTCGTCGACGACCAGCACCCGGATCGCGCTCATGCCGGCCGGCCCGGCAGTCGATGTTCGAGGCGTTCCGCGGGTTCCAGGGCCATCGGGGTCGCGCTCATGATCCGGCCACCGGGAGCCGCACCGTGATGATCGCGCCACCGCCGGGGCCGGACGCGGCCGACGCGGTGCCGTTGTGCCGCTCCGCGACCTGCCGGACCAGCGCCAGCCCGAGCCCGCGCCCCTCCCGCTTGGTGGTCCAGCCGCGCCGGAACGCGGCCGCGGCCTCGTCGTCCGTCATGCCCGGCCCGGTGTCGGAGACGCGGACCAGCACCTCCGACGGCTCCTCGGTGATCAGCACGGTGACGCGGCGCGGCGCGGGACGCCCGGCGACCGCCTCCAGCGCGTTGTCGACCAGGTTGCCGACCACGGTGAGCAGGTCGCGGCTGGGCAGCCGCGGATCGTCCAGCCTGGACTCCGGGTCGACCAACAGCTCGACGCCGCGCTCGGCGGCCTGCGCGGACTTGCCGAGCAGCAGCGCGGCCAGCGCCGGTTCCGCGACCGCGCCGACCACCTGGTCGGTGAGCTGCTGGGCGAGTTCCAGCTCCGCGGTGGCGAGCCGGACCGCCTCGTCCGCGCGGCCCAGCTCGACCATGGTGAGCACGGTGTGCAGCCGGTTCGCGGCCTCGTGCGCCTGCGCGCGCAGCGCCTCGGTCAGGCCGCGCACGGAGTCCAGCTCGCCGGCGAGTGCGCGCAGCTCGGTGTGGTCCCGCAAGGTCAGGACCGTGCCGAGGGTCCGCCCCTCGAAGCGTGTCACCCGCTGGTTGGCGACCAGGACACGGTCGCCGGCCAGCACCGGCACGTCCGCGGCCGGCTGCGCGGCGGTGAGCAGGTCGGAGACCTCCGCGGGCAGCGCGAGCGCGGAGACCGGCACGTCGTCGGGGAGGCCGAGCAGGCGGCGGCCCTCGTCGTTGATGAGCGCGACGCGGCCGTCCCGGTCGACCACGAGCAGTCCCTCGCGGACCGAGTGCAGGACCGCGTCGTAGTACTCGTACATCCGGCGCATCTCGGCCGGGCCGAGCCCGTGCGTCTGCCGCCGCAGCCGGTTGGAGAGCAGCCAGGCGCCGAGGCCGGCCAGCGCGAGCGCGAGCACGGTGGCCAGCAGCACGGCCGGGAGCTGGTGACGCAGCCGGCGGTTGATCTCATCGGTGGTGATGCCGACCGAGACCAGGCCGGTGATCGCGCCGGCCTGGTCGCGGACCGGCACGACCGTGCGCACGGACCGGCCGAGGCTGCCCGTGGTCGTCTCCACCACCACGCCTCCGTGCAGTGCCGCGTCGATCGAGCCGACGAACGGGCCGTCGATCAGCTCCGGGTTCGGGTGCGTGAAGCGGGTGCGGTCCGGCGCCATCACCACGATGAAGTCGGTGCCGGTCGCGACGCGGACACTCTCCGCGTACGGCTGGAGGACGGTCGTGGGATCCTCGGCGCGCAGCGCCGCGACCACCAGCGGAGAGTGGGCGATCGTCTCGGCGACCGCGGTGACCTCCTCGACGGCCGCGTGCTGCGCGTCCTGTGCCGCGAGCGCGACCGTGCCCACGGTCCCGGCCGTGACCAGCAGCGTCACGACCAGCACCTGCAGCACGAACAGCTCGCGCGCGATGCTCCACCGACGGATGATCGCCATGTTTCGGTTCCGGGTCCTCGCGATGAACAGAATGAACGAACACTGGTTGACGACGGGAAACCACTGAGAGTGACTAAAGCGGGTGTGCCAGGAACCGAAAGGTAGCCCGTGCCGCACACCGTCAACTCCGCGATCCTTGAGTTCGGGGCCGCCGATGAGGTGGCCCAGCAGTCAGAGGGCGCACAGAGCCGACACCACTTCGTGCTCAATGTCCTACGCGAGCAGATGGGCGGGAGCAAGCCCATCGCCCAAATCAGGCGTTCCGACATCGATGCAGTTCTCGCCGAGATGCGCAGGAGGGGCCGTGCGGAGAGCACTCTCAACACCTACCGCGCGACCCTGCGACCGTTCGGCCGATGGCTGCTCGACAACGGGTACGTCAAGCGCAACCCCGCCTCTCATCTGAAGAACGCCAAGATCGCTCCGGACAGGTCCAAGCGCAAGCCCCTCACCTCTGACCAGCTCAAGCAGGTCATCGAGAAAGCTGAGCGCCGCCATCCCTGCGACGGCATGACGGTCTCGCTCTTGTTCTGGACGGGTTGTCGTCAGAGCGAGATCCGGGGCCTGAAGTGGGGCGACGTCAATCTCCAGGATCTGACGCTGGAGGTCTATAGGCCCAAGGTCAAGAAGTCCCTAACCTGCCCCATCCCCGCCCAACTGGCAGAGGACCTGACGAAGTGGCAAGCCTGGGTGGAGGGGCGCTACGGACCGATCCAGCCCGAATGGTACGTCGTACCGGCCCGCTTCCACCGTGGCTTCGTCAACGGCATCCCGCAAAAAATCACGCCGGACTGGCCGCTCAACCTCACCAAGTCTCAGGGGCCGCTCACCGGGGCCATCAAGCGCCTGCTCGTATCGATCGGCATAACTGATATGCGCGGCAAGGGTTCCCACACAATCCGACGAACAGCAGCGAACCTCATCCTTGCCCACACCGGCGACATCCGGGCAGCTCAGCACCTTTTAGGACACGGATCGGTCACCATGACGGAGAGGTACCTAGACGCCGACGCCCAGGCGGCTAAGTACGGAGCAACCATCCGGGAGTGGACGATCTAGGTTGACTCAGGGACACGCACACACCCCGTAGGGGGTTCTATGTCCGGGCGGGGGTGGGACCGGGGAGTTCCCCCACCCCGCGAGAGAAAGAAACGCGCCCGGCGGGCTTGGTCCGCCGGAGGCGCAGCCGTAGTAAGAGGCAGGTCCGTGGTGGGACTGCATGGCGGGGAGGGTGTTGCAACACCCTCCCCAACGCCAACTCGCCAGGGACACCCACCACCACGGAGTACCAGATGAACGAGTACGACAAGACGCGCGTCGCGTCGCTCTACGCGCAAGCGATGAGCGCCGCCACCCGCTACGCCCGCAGGTATCAGAAGCAGGTTTTCAACGCGGACCCGGAGATCCTGGCGCGATTCATCAAGCAACGGACGGTCTCACGCCTCCTGGCCACCAGGTCGTACGCGAAGCGGGACCAGATTGCCCAAGAGCTGCTCGATCGCGCGTACTCATACATCCACGAGGGCGAGCAGGAAGCGAAGCTGCGGGCTCTGTACGACAGCATCGACAAGGGCCAACTGAAGCCCCGCGCAGCGCATGTTCTCTGGGCCATCTTCGAGATGTCTTACAGCCAAGGCCCGAACCCCATCACCACGTACGAGGACCTCCTCGATCTTATCTACATCAAGTTCGGCGACGAGACCTCGACACGCACGATCGGCCGCGAGCTGGACGTCCTAGAGAAGGCCGGCATCATCCGTACCACCCGAGGGAAGCGGGCAGGGCTAAACGCCAGGAAGCGCACGGCCACGGTCTGTCACCTGGACCTCTAGCCTCAAGTCGGCCCGCCGGACGCCGAACAGAGGGTCATGGTCGACTACAGCAAGCTCACCGTGGAAGACGGACCACTCAGCACCTCCTCTGGTGACCTCCCTCCCGAGGTCACCCAGAAGATCGAAGAGTACGTGGGAAAGAAGAAGGCCCTCAGGCTGCCGGGTTTCGAGACTGAGGCGAACGCCAAAACGTTCATGTCCAAGGTGCGGAAGTACGCCAACGGCAAGGACTGGGGTGTACGCGGTGTGGTCAGGAAGGCGGAAGGGGACGACACTTGGACCGCCCGCTTCGAGGTCAGCGAAAAGAAGGGGAATAGGCCCGGCGCTAAGCAGAAGGAGGCGACTCCTGCCAAGAAGGCGGCCCCTGGCAAGTAACACAAGTCACGTAAGCCACCACCAGGCCACATCGGCATCCTCTGCATATGGCCTATGGCTCGGGCTGCGACCCTTCACGCGGAGCCTCTGAGCGTCTCGCCGTCCGCAGCACCGAGGCCCGCAGGTAGATATCCCGCTCGTACCCAGGCCGGGCGGTCTCAGTGGTACTCCGCACCACCGCGTGCACGTACCACCACCAGTCGGCCGTCTTACCAGGGCCAGCGGTGTTGACCGGCTCGTAGAGCCTAAGAACCTTCACCCACAGGTTGCCCCGGCCAAAGCGGTAGTTGTTCTCCAGCATGAGGTAGACGCCGCCCACCGCAGGCCTTGGAACACCGTCAGCGGTCACGTCGCTGCCCGCAGCGAAGCCAAGATCTTTTCTAAGATCGCCTCGTCCAGCACCCAGGCCGCACGGCCATCCCGGTAGACGACCTTCGCTCTCCCCACCGCCTTCAGCGCCGGGTGCATGTGCGTGCCCGGTATCCGCTGCGGAAAGCTGATCTCCAGCTCCACGATCATCGACAACCCCCAGCGGTGATCAATAGAATTCCCACGCCCGTCTCACACAGCGTTCATGGTCGAACGCTCGTTGCGAAGGAAGAGGCCGTCTCCAACCCGCTCCAAAACCGGCGAGGGAGTAGCACGTGGGCGATCTTGGAAGCACACTGAGGTCAGCACGCACACAAGCGGGCCTCTCGCTCTCCGGCATGGCCTCCAGAACGGGCTACAGCCGGAGCTACCTTGGCAACGTCGAGACAGGACAACGCCAGGTAACCCCCGACGTCATCCGGGCGTATGAGCGCGTGCTGGGAGAAGACTTGAAGCGTCGCCAACTGCTCATCGGCAGCCTGTCTATCCTGGCCGCGGAGTCCACCCCGGACACGGCGCTCTCCATCGCCTCCGACATCTCCAAGGGGCGGTCCGAGCTCCTGGCGATCAGCCAGACATCTCACGCCACGGACAAGTCGATCGCGGCACTCGTCGCCAGGGACACCCCCTCCGTGGCCTCGCTGGTCAAGTGGTCCAACTCCTCCTACGCCTCGGCTGTCCTACGCGTGAACGCGGCCGGCATCCTGGCCAAGGTTAGGTCACCCGCCATCGACAACGAGGCCATCAGCGTTCTCCAGCAGGACTCGGACGTACGCGAGCTGTACCTCACGGCGGTCATCTCACGCGTGCTCAAAGAGCCCTGGGACACGGCCTACAACATGGCCACGACTCCCACCCCACTCTCGGAGCCGGACCACCTCAACACCTTCACGGCGGAGCTGTCCAACCCAGCCGACGCCGGAGCGCGCTACTGCTCGGCCGTCATGCTGTCCCGCACCAAGTCCCCCACAGTCACCACGGCCCTGGTGTCGGCCCTGCGCACGGAGCCCAGCCGCGAGAACCTACGCGCCATCGGCGCAGCCCTCGCAGGAGTCGACCCTCTTAGTCTCTGAAGGAGATCCTCTTGACCACGTACATCATCCAGGTTGACAAGGGCGAAGAGGTCATTGACAAGCTGAACCGGGGCGTAGAGGTCTTCGGTGTCGAGCGCGGCCCCATCAGCATCATCGGCGCGATCCAGCAGGCCACGGTCTCGGTGATGCCCAAGAACAATCCCAAGGACGACATCCTCAGGGACTACGACGCCCCGTTCGAGATCACCGGCACCGGCGAGGTCGTAGACGGCAAGGTCCACATCCACGTCTCCATGGGCGGGGAGGACCAAGTGGTGGTCGGCCACCTTCACAGGGCAATCGTCGGAGACTGGTTCGTCCGCGCCTACATCACAGACATGGACGACGTGTCGACCTTGTAACAGGACGTGGGGTAGACCAACAGCCCCGGACCTCGGCTTATGCGCCGAACCGGGGCTGTTCTACGTCGTCACTTAAGCAAGAGCGCGAGGAGCCCGGTCAGCGCCACCAAGAGGGTAGCCAGCCCTGACAGCAGCGCAGGGGCATTCCGAATGAACTCGATCTTCGTGTTTGGCTTCTGATCATCGTCAGCCATAACACCCACCTCCACCGTCCGGCGCATCGCTACGTTCGTGCGCTTCAGACTGGTAAGAGAATCAGTTGCGATTCAACTGTGCCACCGACCTCAGCGCAAGACCCACGGCATCGGAGCCGGGCCTGGCCTTAGGAGAATGTGTACTTATCTCCTCCAGGTCAGAGGCCCTTCAATGTTGAGATATTCCGGCCTAAAGAATCTTGAAGCCTCCCACATGCTGGGAGGATGATCTAGCTCCAAGTGCCAACCAGGGTGGCTTACTGCCACCTGGCAGCCTCCCGAGCAGCCGATAGTTCAGGCGTGGGCGGACTAAGGCATGATCCAATCACTCCTCTTGATACAGGCAAGATCGCAACACAGTAGAACGGCCCCGTGGAACTGGAGATCCCACGGGGCCTAACTGTGTCCGGGCGGTAGTACTTCACATGGCCAACCTCATGCAGAAGTTGAAGGTACACACGTCCAAGTCTCCTAACCGCAAGAAGCGGATTACGCTCAAACAGATCCAACGCAAGCTTAGGAACGACAGGCTCTCGGGTCGGGTCGCTCAGACAGATAAGCCGTAGTAACTAACATCCTCTGGCTGAGGACGGCGGGTAGGAATGGTGGTACGGGAGAGCCGTACACGAGGCAGGCGAACCTCTTGGAAACACCTACCCGCCACTAACTGCTCTGAGGTGTTCTATGGGTACCGGCGCATGGGCTAAAGGGTCTACTCCTCAGTGGCGTCGTGTCCGCCTTCAGGTACTCAAGCGTGACAACTATCAGTGCCAAGTAAAGACGAAGCACTGTTCCTACGTCGCCACCCTTGTTCACCACACTCTTGGTAAAGAAGTCACAGGGGATGACCCAGCATTCCTAGTTGCGTGTTGCCGTAGCTGCAACGTCAGCGTAGGAACGCCTAAGGGGAACCCGCCTCCTCGCACGGTGACCAACTGGGACTGAGCCCACTAATGCCGTAGTAACTGGCATGGGCGATCTCAAGGCACCTCATTCTTTTTCCGCTCAAGGTTGTCCTACTTCCACCGCCGCAGTGGATTTATCTCCCCGAAATGGAACTGAGTCAACCAATAGCACGCCGGAACCGTCCGATGGGAAACTGTACGGTCGCGTAGAGCCGAGAATCTTCACACCTCCACTTCGGGAACTCACGCCAGAGACAAGCGACGGCTTCGAGATCATAGCGTTCGCCGAGAGTCTCGGCATGGAGCTAATGCCTTGGCAGCGCTGGTTCTTGACTCACTCCCTGGAGCTGAACCCGGACGGCAGCTACCGCTTCAAGGAGATCCTGCTAGAGGTCTCCCGCCAGAACGGCAAGACAACCGTCGTTGACGTGCTCATCGCCTACTGGCTCAACGACGGTCTGAAGATCCTAAGCACCTCTGCCACCACCACGGTTGCGGAGGACTCCTGGGAAGCCGTCATCGAGATCGTCGAGGACAACCCAGAGGTGTTCGGCCCTCCCAAGGTGGACCGCCAGAACGGCAAGAAGTCCATCACCCTCCTGGAGTCTCGCGGCAAGTACAAGATCGCCGGAGCTACACGCCGAGGCGGGCGTGGTGCACGAGGGTGCCACAGGGTCATAGAGGACGAGCTACGCGAACACCTGGACTGGCAGAGCCACGCAGCCGCAGCGAACACCATCCTTGCCCGTCCGGACGGCCAGGTCTGGATGCTGTCCAATGCCGGCGACGACAGGTCGGAAGTCCTCAACCACTACCACGCACAGGGCGTAGCCCAGACCAACCCCACTCTCGGCTTCTTCTCCTGGTCAGCGCCGGACGGTTGCGAGATCACGGACAGGTCAGCGTGGGCACAGGCAAACCCAGCTCTCGGCCACACCATCACGGAGAAGGCTCTAGAGACGGCGCTCTCTCAGCCAGCATCGATCTTCAGGACAGAGAACCTCTGCCAGTTCGTACCGTCCCTGGACGAGGTGGTCTCAGCCTCCGCCTGGTCACGGTGCCTGGACCCAGGAACGTTGCAGGCTCACAAGGCCAGGGTCGCCCTGTGCCTGGACGTGTCCTCCGACATGAAGCACGCGACCTTGGTAGCGGCAGCAGTCCTGCCGGACGGCCGAGTCCGTATAGAGACGGTCCGGGCATGGGAGTCAACGGCTCAAGTCCGTAAAGACCTGCCAGCACTCCTCAAGAAGATCAAGCCGCGGGTGTTCGGGTGGTTCCCAGGTGGTCCCTCAGCGGCAATCGCGGTGGACCTTAAGGGGATAAGCCAGGCCAAGGAAATCCCCTCCCAGGGCACCACAGCGGCCTGTATGGGCCTCGCCGAGTACATCCAGGCAGCAAGAGTCTGTCAGAACGGCGACGAGCTGCTCGCAGCACACATTCTCTCGGCCAAGAAGTACAACACCGGCGACGGTTGGCGCTTCTCTCGTAAGGACGGCGGACAGTGCGACGCCGCCTACGCAGCCGCAGGAGCCGTCTACTTAGCCCGCTCTCTCCCGCCTCAATCAAGGCTCTCCGTCATTACCGCCGATTAGGTACATGTCGAAGGAGAGCGGCATGGGCTTCAAAGAGCGGGTGTTCCCGGAGTTAGCGGCCACCCGTTCCAGCGTGCCCGCCAGAGACCAAGTAAAGCTTGCGACCCACGTCGAAGACGGCCTCATAAGGCGAGTGCCTAACCCTCCCAACGTGGCCCCAACCTCTCCGCTCACTAACCCAATCTCCGTGGTCTCTGCCGTCTCTATGCTGAACTACGGCACAGTTTCCCGCCGCGAGCTTCTCTCCATCCCAGCGGCACGCGGAGCCATTCAGCTCATAGCAGGCGTCGCCGGTCAGCTTCCGTACAAGGCATACGCCAACGACACCGTTCTAGATGTGCCGTGGCTCTCTCAGCCCGAGCGTCTCTACCCAGGAAACTACACATATACACACACGGCCCTAGACATTCTCCTAGACGGAGCTGCCCTGTGGAGGGTCACCGAGAAGTACGCAGACGGGTGGCCTCAGCGGTTCGAGCGAATCGCAAAGACCCGCTGGTCTCAAGACGCCAATGGCTATATCACGGTAGACGGCAACCCTAAGACGGTACAGGAAGACCTACGCCTCTTCCCGTCTCCTTTCGATGGCCTCCTCTCGGTGTGCAGCCCCACGGTCCGCATGTACCACAAGAAGCGGGCAATGGTCGAGCGCTACCTAGACAACCCGCAGGCGCGCGAGTACTTCCAAGGCGTCGAAGGCCAAGAGCCAGAGCCGGAAGAGATACGCACGTTCCTCGCAGAGTGGAACGAGGCACGCCGCCAGGGACTCACCGGATTCGTACCGGCCGGAGTGCAGCTCAAGCAGGTCGACCTCATGACTCCAGAGCAGCTCTCCCTACGGACTCTCGAAGAGACCATCATCGCCGAGTTCGCGCGAATGATGAACGTGGACCCCTCGTGGTTGGCTCTCTCAATCACGACACGCCAATACAGCAACATCATCGATGAGCGCAGAAACTTCCTCGACTTCGTGTGTATGCCTCAGACGATCCTGCCCATAGAGAAGCGTCTCGGCATGGACGACATCACACGTCACGGAACCAAGGTGAAAGCAACTGTGGACGCGTTCCTCAGAGCGGACACCCTCTCCAGGTTCCAAGCACACGCAATAGCCCTGGACAAGGGTTTCGAGACCATGGACGAGGTGCGCTCTCTAGAAGACAGACCCCCTCTAGAGACGCCGCCTGCATCGGAGGACACCAGTGGAGACAGTTAGCCTGAGTGCCCCGGTGCAGCTATCGGCACCGGACACAGATAAGCGCACCATAAAGGCATTCGCCTACACGACAGACGTTGAGTTCGAGGCAGAGAACGGCGCAGGCGAGGTAAAGCGCTACAGGTTCTCGGCCAACTCAGTACGTCCTTGGCGCGAGCACATCCCTGTTTACGCATACCACGACGACAGAGACGTCATCGGACGAGTCTCTAGCGCGAACTGGGAGACAGGCGAGGTCGAGCTAAAGATCTCCGATATCACTCGCGGCAGAGAAATGCTGACTCTAGCGGCAGATGGAGCACTCGGCGGCACCTCCATGTTCCTTCAGATAGAGGACGACGAAGAGATAGACGGGGTCGTCGTAATCAAGTCCGCAACATGTAGAGAGATCTCTCTAGTTTCACACCCGGCTGTTCCGACAGCCGTTCTGACTGGAGTCGCATTGTCGGCTCCCGAACCAAAGGAACCAGCAATGACCGACAACTGTAACGCCGACACCGTGGAGTTGTCGGCCCCTCAGGGACCTTCCATTCAGCCGATTCCTCTAGTGGGAACAGCAAAGGACGAGGCCCCTTACCCACACCTATTCGGTGGCCGGAACAACGGCCACTCCTTCTTCAAGGACCTCCGCCTCTCCACCTCCGGCGACTCCGCAGCAGCGGAGCGGGTCCTCAAGCTGGCCGTGACCACAGCGGACCTACCTCCTACGGACGCCTACGACAGCGGCATAAGGGTCACCCCACCGGACCCTCGCAACCCGCTCTCCGGCATCCTCACCACCCGCTCGCTCAACGGCGACTCCCCGTTCTACGTCCTGCACCGTGACAACACCGGAGACACCAACCTCTCTAACCCACACGTCGAGGGCGTCGAGCCTGTGCTAGGTGACATAGGCACCTGGTCCAGGGCCACCGTGGAGCCGGGCGCTGTGAGCGGCAAGGTCGCCGTGACCAGAGAGGCGTTCCTAGCGGACACCACTCCAGAGGCAGAGGCCCTCGTCTTTGCCCGTATGGACGTAGCCCGCCGCCGAGCCATCGAGGTCAACGCAGCCGACGCACTGGCAGACCTCACACTGCCCGCCGGCCAGGTCCACACCCTAGGTGGAGCGAACGTCGCGGACGAGCTAACCGCTCTTCAGCTTGACCTTCTCTATTCAGTCGACGGCGACCGCTTCACAACCGCGATCGTCGGCCGTGACCTGTTCGGGGACCTGGTCAACGCCAAGGACTCCGCAGGCCGTCCGCTGTACCCGATCCTCGGCGCGACCAACGCCAACGGCACTACGGCCCCTGGTCTCCGCTACGTCAACGTCGGCGGCATGAACGTCTACCCCATGGCCGGGCTGGTAGACGGCGGCTACCTCCTGGACCCATCCGTAGTCATCTCTTGGCTCGGCCCAGTCCTCAACTTCACCTTCGACTACGAGGTGGCGTGGGTTCGTCTCAGCCACTTCCAGTTCCAGGCGTTCGACGTAGTTGACACCTCCGGAATCCGCCGTCTCACGAGGGCGGCATAACCATGGCCGAGAAGAAGCTACCTAAGCCATCAGAGCCAGCGAATGCGGGCGCGAAGAAGCGTTCCACCAAAGCGCCTGTGTGGCCCGAGGACTACGACACCTCAGAGCAACCTAACCAGCCTGAGTCCCCAGCGCCTCTCGGCAAAGTTCCCGTAGAGCGACTAAGGGCAGGCAACTTCCCGCGCGGCGAGTCTGAGTCGAAGAAGGCAGAGACAAAGGCGATTGCCGAGGCCCACAAAGAGGACGGAGAGGTAGCACCTCCTCAGTCTAAGAAGCCAAAGAAGGACTAGAAATGGTGACAGTAGAGGCGGTGGCGGAGTACATCGGAGCGACCTCCGAAGAGTTGTTGCTGCCTGTACTGCTAAGCCAAGCAGAGTCCTTAATCGACTCTTACCTAGGGCCACGCGGTAGGTCTCGAATCCCTCAGCCTGAACGCGATGGCGCAGTTCTCCAGTTGGTGTCCGAGCTGTGGAGCAGGCGTAACGCACCAGCAGGCAACTTGCAGTGGTCACCAGAGGGCGGAGCGGTTTATATGGCTTCCGATCCTCTCCAGAGCGTCAAGCCTCTCATCCGCCGCTATAAGGACCTCGGGGCGGTGGGCTAGCAATGTTGAAGGAACTCAGGGAAGAACTCATACATACCCTTTTAACCGGCTCAAATGGAGCCACGACCCCCGTTGGAGTCTCGGTTTATAACCACTGGCCGGAGCGGTTCGCCCCTCCCGGCATTCTCGTAAAGGCCCCTAGGTCCGGCATGTACGTCGTCGGAGGCCAGTTCCCAGGGCACTACGAGATATCTCTGGACCTGTACGTAGTAGTGAAGACGACAAGTCCAGTTGAGGCATCGATTGAGAACGTCGACCTCATCGTAGAGAACGTTCTACGCAACACGGCGGACTGGGGACTTCGAGGGGTTGACTCTCACACCCTTATCGATGTTAACGGTGCCAACCTCCCCGGAACGATTATCCATCTCGCTAAGCAAGCGGAGCTATAAGGAGTATTGATATGGCACCTGTGCCCACTAACCGCCTCACGATGACACTCGATGGCGTTGACGTAACACCACAAGTAAGCCGCGCAGTCGTCACCTCTGAGGAGACCGACCGCGACTTCATCAGCTTTGCCGACGCGGCAGCCGGAGGCGGCCGTGACTACAACCTAGAGCTGACCTACGTGCAGGATCTTGCCGACGGGAGTGTGTGGGACCTGGTTTGGTCACACGCGGGCGAGGAAGTCGACGTTGTGGTAAGGCCTTTCGGCAATCTCACTCCGACGCCGACCCAGCCCCATTTCATCGGCACGGTCGTCATCTCGGAGGGCGACACCGATCTTATTGGTGGAGAGGCTGACGCTTCCGCAACGGCTCGCTTCACGTCAGAAGCAACCTGGGCCTTCGTCGCGAAGCCGACAAAGGTAACTGCTTAGTCATGAGAGACAGCGGCGTTCACGTCGAGGGACTGACGAAGCTCATAAGAGGACTGGAGAGAGCTGGTATTGAGGTTCAAGACCTCAAAGAGGCTTTCTCCAGTATCTCGAAGCAAGCGGCCAGCCTCGCTTCGTCCTTCGCGCCTAGGGTATCGGGACGCCTAGCCGCCTCTGTCCGTGGCAACAAAGCGAAGAACAAAGCCGTGATCCGAGCAGGTAGAGCGGCTGTGCCCTACGCGGGTGTCGTCGAATATGGCTGGTCCGCCAAGAACCGGCCCGCAGCCGGTTTTATGAGGAGAGCTGATGACGCGGTTAAGCCAACGGTAGTACCTAAGTTGGAAGCAGAGCTAAATCGTTTGCTGAGGGAGAAGTTCTAATGGCACGTGAGAAGAAGCCACCGCAGACAGATATGACGATGCAAGAGGCTATCGAGAGTATGACCGGTTTTGAAGAGGACGACCTCTACAAGACCTACAAAGTCACCGTAGGCGCAGAGGTTAATGGCCGCCTATCCAACGTGGCTCGCGGCATGATCTACATATTGGAAAAGCGCAAGAACCCCTCCTACACCAAGGCGCAGTCCGAGTCTTACACCCTTGCCGACGCCCAGGACTACTTCACAGCCGAGGAAGCGGTAGACGGTGATTCTGAAGAGGGAAAAGGCTGAAGGCGAGAGCCCGTGAAATGGCGGAGTGGTGCTGTGTCACAGGCTTCCCGCCCGATGTTTTCAGCCGCCTAAGTAGGACCGAGAGGGACGAGTTCTATAAGGCGTCCATCAGATTGAATCCGTATTTGAAGGGGTGAGGAAGTGGCTGGAGCAGCAGTAACAATCAGCATCCTCGCCAACGCGCAAAACGCGGTCAACGGGTTCAACAAGGTCGGCAACGAAGCGGAGAAGACCGGCGGCAAGCTCGCGAGGATGGGCGGCATCCTCAAGGGAGCCTTTGTCGGTATCGCCGTAGGTGCCAGCGTAGCCGCGGTGTCCGGTATCAAGGACGCGATCACGGCTGCATCTGATCTGTCCGAGACCGTCTCCAAGACACGCCAGGTCTTCGGCGCAGCCTCGGACGACGTGCTCAAGTTCGCCGAGACCTCAGCGCAGGCCCTCGGTCAGACCAAGCAACAGGTCCTCGATGCTCAAGCCACGTTTGGGATCTTCGGCAAGTCGGCCGGCCTGGCGGGCAAAGACCTCTCCGGCTTCACGGGCCAACTGACCACGCTAGCTACGGACCTGGCCTCCTTCAACAACACGTCCGTTGAGGAGTCCATCGAGGCCATCGGAGCGGCCCTACGGGGCGAGGCCGAACCCATGCGCAAGTACGGCGTCCTCCTGGACGACGCCTCCATGCGCCAGCAGGCCCTACGCATGGGACTCATCAAGACCACCAAGCAGGCGCTCACGCCGCAGCAGAAGGTGCTTGCGGCCCAGGCCCTCATCATGGAGCAGACCAAGGACGCGCAGGGGGACTTCGCCCGCACCTCCGGAGGTCTCGCTAACCAGCAGCGCATCCTCAAGGCTGAGTTCCAGAACATGTCCGCTGAGCTGGGCATGGCGTTCCTGCCTGCGGTGACCAAGGCCGCGCAGTGGCTCAACAAGTCCGCTATACCCGCCTTCAAGAACTTCAAGGGAGCCCTCAAGGGCTTCAAGATGCCCACGCTAAACATGTCCGGGACCGTCAAAGGCAACGTGGCTGGCGATCTAAAGAGTTCTCTAGGGGGCATAGGTCAGACCATAAAGTCACTTCTCAGTGGCCCTGAGATGAAGGGTGTCTGGACCAACATAACGGCTGGCTTCGGCGAAGTTGTCGCCACTTACAGGGAATACGCGGCCGTTCTAGCGCCGATCATCAGCCAGGTCGTTTTCACGATCTCCACAACCTTCCAAAGCCTGGCTCCTCAGATCAGAACCATCATGACCACCCTCGGCGAAATCTTCAGATCCGGGTTCGCCATCATTGCTCAGGTTGTTCGCCTCGTAATTACCACAGTCTCCTACCTGTGGCAAAAGTTTGGGGCGGACATCCTCTCCTACATCAGGTCCGCGATGAGCGCTGTGGTCGGCGTCCTCGGCGGTGCCTTCACCATCGTCAAGGGCCTGTTCAACATCGTCCTTGGAATTCTCAAGGGCGACTGGTCAAAGGCGTGGGACGGCGTCAAGCAGGTTATGTCCGGAGCGGTCCAAGTGATTGTTAGTCTCTGGAACCTGGTCAAGGCCCAGTTCAAGCTAGCGGTCTCTGTAGTAGGCGGACTGCTCAAAGACCTATGGAGTCTGATCAAGTCCGGCTGGAACTCAGCTATGGCAGCCACAAAGCAGGCCGTGTCCGATGGCGTCAACGCAGTGGTGAACTCCTTCCGGTCTCTACCGGGCAATATCAAGAGCTTCTTCGCTGCGGCCGGTACATGGCTTGTGCAAGCCGGTAAGGACGTTATCCAGGGTCTCCTAAACGGCATTTCCAATATGGCAGGAGCTGTGTGGGACAAGGCCAAGGAGATAGCCAACGGCATCAAGGACACCATCGAAGGCGCGATGAAGATAGGCTCCCCCTCGAAGGTCATGGCGGAGCTGGGCAAGTTCATCGGCCAAGGTCTCGTGGTCGGTCTCTCCGGCACCGCCAAGCAGGTCTCGGCCACGTCTAAGAAGCTGGCCAAGTTGGTTCGTGACGCCTTCCAGGGCGCAACGGAGACCAGGCTCCTCAACCGCATCTCGTCTACAAACAAGCGCCTCGCCCGTCTAGCCAAAGACCGGGCCAAGTGGGATGCCCAGCTAGCTAAGCCGCTGGAGAAGCTGGCAGAGGTCCAGGCGCAGCGCAAGGAAGTCGTGGACGGCGTCGCGGACAGCATGGTCCAGTCCTTCCGCCTGGTGGATGAGCAGGCTGGGACCTCCCTCCAGTCCATCCTCAAGCGCAGCGCAGACGCTCTCCTACAGGCTCAGAAGTTCGCGCAGCAGCTAGTAACGCTGAAGGCCAAGGGCCTCAACGCCAACATGCTCAACGAGCTGGCCGAGGCTGGACCGGCTGCCGGAGCCGCAACGGCTAAAGCTCTCGCCGCCGCCAGCAAGACGGAGGTTGACCAGCTCAACAAGAACTACACCGAGCTAGCCAGGGTCTCTCAGGCCGCAGGCGGCACGGTGGGCGACGCCATGTACGGAGTTGGGCTCAAGGCGGCCCAGAGCATAGTGGACGGCCTCAAGGCAAAGCGTCAGCCAATCATCGACGAGATGACGAAGCTGGCTAAGCAACTGGCCAAGGCTATTGATAAGGCCATTGCGGGGGCTGACAAGCCACGTAAGGGCACGAAGGCCAAGCCGGCTATTGGGGCTAAGGCGTCCTATCAAACTACGGCGCAGGTCGCCTCAGGGGCCAAGCCGAACGTCACCAACATAGTCGTAAACGTGCCGGTCTCTGCTGACCCTGCCGAGGTCGGACGTCAGGTCACAAAGGCGATTTCTGCGTACGAGGTCTCAGTGGGCCGCAAGTACCTCGTCACGCCGGTGAGGTCCTAATGCCATACGCAGCGCCTACAAACGTCGTAATCACCATCGTGTCAGCCACCCGTGTCGACGTGGCGTTTACGATGTCCTCACCGGAGTGCTACTTCAGGATTACGGGCACAGGGGTCAACTACACCGCGTCCTTCTCTGGCTCTGTGGGTAGCGCTGTCAACACCTTCATATTCGTTAGTCCACAGGCATTCGTATCAGGTAACAACTACGCGGCGGAGCTAGAGCCGTGGTCCCCTGCGGAGCCTTCAGGTCACGCCAAGTGGACCGGCACAGTTCCATATGGAGTAGTGACGCCCCCTCCACCTGATCCTGAGCCGGAACCAACACCAGAGACTCCAAACAACTGGACCTATACCGCAATTCCACCGCTTGAGGCAGTGAAGTACGACCCTACCCGCTTAATATTTAACAAGCTGATAGGCGGGGCTCAATTAGGGTACTCCGCCCGCTTAGGAGAGATGGTTCTCGGTGGTGGCACCGAGCAAGGAACTGGCACAAGCACCCGTGTCCCCATCTCGTCGTTCGCGAAGAACGACGGATACTCCATCGGCGATAAGGGCGAACTGTCCATCGACCCCACTAGGGGAACGGCATCCTTTTCAGAGCGGCTTGAGGGTGCTATCACTCCGGTAATGCCGGATATGCGCACCGGCGACAAGTTCGAGGTGTACTACGACGGCGTCATGCAGATGCAGGGCGAATGCGTAGAGGCCAGGGCCTCGGTAGAGGTGGCGGACGCGCCGAAGTTCGGCAAGGAGTTCGTGCGCACGGTGACCTACACCCTCTCCTCTCTCGAAGTCATCATGCTCAACAGAGAGGTAGAACATGAGGCTCTGCCTGAGGAGCCGGCTCTAGAGCGTCTACAGCGGTTCTTCACTGTGGACACCTCACACGTGGCAACGACCCACATGTATCAAACCGCGGTACTGGCCCCGGCCAAGGACGCTGGCACGTCCACGTATCTCGACCTGGCCAGGGAGTTCACGGAAGTTACCAAGCTGCCGGTCAGGACTAACGCAACCACGGTGGACGAGTGGGATCACCTGGAGGTGCTTGACCGAACGATCTCATGGCCGGACCAGCCCTTCACAGTCGAAACGAACTTCGGTGAGAGCCACGAGTGGCTTACCTCCGTGGAGTTTGCAGAGAACGGCACCAGGGAGTTCAGCCCGATATCAGCAGCGGTCAAGGCAAACGATCTACGTCTTACCGGCGGTCAGAAGATGTACGAGGAGGGGGACCTATCACCTCTCGGTAACCTGACGCTGGGCGCCGGCAAGCTAGGCGGTAAGCGTCTCATCGTGGGCTTCTCGGCCCCCGGCGTGGTCGACGTTGTCGGCGTACCGGCAGTGGTCTCACGCGTGAACCACGTGTTCGGTAACTCGGTCTACAGCGCCTCAATAGAGTTCGCCCCGCCAATATTTCTTGGTGCGGAGATATCCCCACCTCTACCCGCGTGGGGCGAAGACGTACTTGTAACCGCAACCCAGCACGAGGCGTTCCCCGGCATGACCAGGCTGGCCAATGGCGACATGTTCTTGGTGTGGCGTAGAGGGTCCAGCCACGGAAACACCGGCTACGGACAGATCTACAGAACCACATCTTCGGATGGTCTTGCATGGTCGGCCCCGACTCTGGCAATCGCTAGGCCGTCCGGATCTCACGATCTCCGAGACCCCAGCATTACAAAGCTGTCCTCCGGCAGTCTCCTTGTTACGTACTTCCAGTGGGTCTCGGGTCAGACCAACACGGCATGGTCGGCCAAGTCCACCGACAACGGGGCCACCTGGTCCACGCCAGTCCAGATCGCAACTACTTCCCTATCATCACCTCCCGTCGAGCTGGGGGCAGGAACCGGCTCGACAGGCACGGCCACGCCTCTCGGGGCGTTCAAGCTAGGGGTCAATGGCCTCGGTGGGTCGGCCGGCACAGGGGACACGAGACGCATAGTTCAGGCAACCTACGGCGGCTCTGCTGTCGGGTGCTTCCTGTACTACAGCGATAGCGGTGGTACGTCCTGGACCAAGTTGTCCAACATCGTCAGCGGAACTCTTCCAGACGGTGGACAGCCACAAGAGCCATGGCTAGTTCTAGCCAGCGACGGAACTCTGATCTGCACTATCAGGTCCTCCGCCGCCACGGGCCGCAAGTCCTACAGGTGCACATCTACGGACAGCGGATCTACTTGGAGTGCTCCTGCTGAGCTGTCCTACGTCTCGGATTCCCGTATAAGCACCGTATTCGATAGCGCGGGCAAGCTTCACGCGCTCTATAGGGGAACTGACGACTACAAGAATCTTTACCACCGCACCAGTACAGACAAAGGGGTCACGTGGTCTACACCAGCCCTTGTCGCCTCTGTCGATTTCCGCAACACCTATGCAGCCGCTGTCGATGTTGGTAATGGTCAGGTTGGCCTCGTGTACGGACAAGAGGAGTCGTCTCTTAGCACGAGCAAGCTGTTCTACACGAGGAGATAAAGATGACTTGGAAAGAGTGGGCGGACAATCAGGTTCTATACGCTGCTGACCTCAACGAGATGCAGAAGCAGACGGTGTTCCTCGGTACATCGATTGCTAACCTGAACACCCAGCTCTCCGGCAAGCTTAGAGCTGGAATGATGGGCTACGTACCAGAGCTAGGACCTGTGTTCTACGACGGTTCTTACTGGTGTCCCTCACCCGGCAAGGCCATGGCGTCCCTGGTAGCCACGTCAGCACAGACCCTCGCTACGGGTACGTGGGCCGCCATCACCATGACCAACGCGAACTTGAATGAGCTGAGCGCGTGGTCATCCGGCACCAGGTACACCGCTCAAATACCCGGTTGGTATGAGGTACACGGCGGAGTGTCCTTCGCCCAGAATGCAACCGGCCGCCGCATGGTGCGTATCGACAAGAACGCCGGTTTGGTTCCCGGCGGCAGTTCGGCTCAAGTCGCCGTATCCGGCGGCACGATGAAGACAAACGTCAGCGTCTTCGTCAGCATGAATGTCGGTGACTATGTAGAGGTATACGCCTACCAGGACTCTGGTGGTTCTCTAGCCACCAACCCCGGCGCTGGCGCTGACTTCTATCCGAACATGTTCGTCAAGTACCTGGGCTCACTGTAAGCGTCCCCTGCTGTCAAACGAAGTCCGTAGTGCCACAAGCGAAGAGAGACAGAACATGGCCGCACCTCCACGACACAACATAGAAGTCCCAGCAGGCACCGACTATAGGTTCGCGTTCGCCGCTGGCACGGGCACCACCGTAGAGAACTTCCAAGCCGACGCTATCACCGGCTCGACGTTCACTATGTATCTACGAGACGGTTCCTATGTCCATGAAGAGACCGTGACTCTAGAAGTTGATCCAGCGTCACCTCTGCCAGTGCTTGTTCACATCACTTCGGAGCAGACGTCGAAGAGGCGGCACAACTATTCCAACTACTACCGGATCGACCGCACCTATCCCTCCGGCGACACCGTCGCCGTCCTTGAGGGCTCGCTGTACGTCCGCCCCGTGGGAGGTAGGTAGCCATGCCAGACGTACTCCTGCTCGATCCCCACGCGCGGCCTGCGGTCCTAATCGAGGTAGCGGACCAGACCCCCAGGCTCCTCCTAGGCGGAGTCCAGGGACCCCAAGGCGAACCCGGCATTGGCATCCCGGCCGGCGGTGCCGCAGGGCAAGTACTAGCGAAAGCATCAAGCGGTGACTACGACACCACGTGGACCATCGTCACCGGTGAAGGCGGCGTGGCCGTTGAGGGATCTCCCGGACCACAAGGCCAGACGGGTCCTCAGGGTGTTGCAGGACCCAGCGGCCCGAAGGGAGACAAGGGTGATACCGGAGCTACCGGACCTGTGGGAGCTACTGGCACGCCCGGTTCAACGGGTGCAGTGGGACCCACAGGAGCTACCGGACCGGCGGGCAGCACGGGACCAACAGGTCCTCAAGGCCCAGTTGGAGCGACGGGTCCGACAGGCGATACGGGCACAACGGGTGCCACCGGGGCTACTGGACCGGCTGGTAGCACAGGACCGGTGGGATCTCCTGGCCCTACTGGCGCAACAGGGGCACAGGGCCCAGTAGGCGCGACAGGACCGCAAGGAGCTACGGGCGAAGCAGGCGCTACCGGACCTCAAGGAGCAGTTGGTGCAACGGGAGCCACAGGAGGAGTCGGTCCAACTGGTAATACAGGTCCGGCAGGAGAGCAAGGGCCGCAGGGTCTTCCAGGACAAATCGGCGCTACTGGACCTGTGGGACCACCAGGCCTTACAGGTGCTACGGGCCCAACTGGCACGGCCGGCTCAATCGGAGCCACCGGGCCTCAAGGTGCTACCGGATCGACAGGACCCACAGGTCCGCAAGGCCTGAACGGTTCCTCGATCCTTGGCCCGAGCCCCGGAGTTCTCACGAGACCTTCCGGAGGTACTACTCCGTTCTGGTACGCCGGGTACCCGGCGTATATCAACAACAACGCCATAGCAGTTTCCGCGAACGTCATACATCTGTCCCCGTGGGTGGCTTACCGGTCCGGCACGATCATTGGCGTGTCAATTGCTATCGCAACAACTGGGACTGGAAGTGCGGTAGCTGGTTTGTATACTTCCTCCAACTCAACATCTACACCTACCACTCCGATATGGAACTCCTCTGGGGCTGCTGTCACGGGTTTCCGGTACATATGGGCACCGATCAGCATCTCCGTCACGCAGGGGCAGTTGTACTACTGGGCTTACTGGTCCAATGTTGCCCACACCCTCTACGGTCCGCCTTCGACGTCATATGTGTCCGGCATAGTGCCGCAGTTCGCCGTAACGCCGAATGTGAACTCATATCCAGGAAGGTGGGACTACACGGCCACCTACTTTGGTGTTCTGCCCACGCTTTCATTTCCCACCACCAGCACCATCACCCCGTGGGCGGTCAGTACGCAGCCACCAATAGGCATATGGCTTGAGTGGGGTAGTTAGTAGCACGCCCCTCCGGAAGGACAATAGGCGTCAGGACTAGTTTAGTTGGCTGCTTGCAGGTGCCCCGTGCAAGCCATCTCCCGTTTAATTATTGATGTACGGCAACACGGCGGAACAGAACAGGGAGATTGAAATGGCTACTCGCACCCGCAAGGCCGCGGCCACCGTCGAGACCGTCCAGGTTGGCGACCTAACCTTGGAGCCAGGCTCATACCGCAAGCAAACCACCCGCATCGGCAAGGCGTTCCTTACGGTCAGCACGGATGGAACTCTCACCTATACCAACCGTCGAGACGAGACCATCACGGTCGACGTCAAGCGGTTCATTTCCATCTGGAAGTCGGGCCTCACGACGAAGTTCGCCTAATCCCCAACACCAGCTAGGTCCCTCTGTGGAGGGGCCTTTTGCTGTATGCGTAGCGGATATCTGCTACTACCGCAGGCTTATGGTGCGCATGTTGCTACTGGTAAATAATTGACAGGTCATTTGACAAGACAATAGAGATGAGAAAGGGAATGCCAGGCTGGCGCAGTGAAAAGATCAGACGGCCTCGTGAAGATGTCCAACCATTCGTGGACCTACTCACGTCAGAGATGCCGCCAGATGTCGAGTATCACCTACTCGGATCGTGGAGACGCAAAGCGAAGGTCATCGGAGACCTGGACATCCTCGTAGTCACGGAAAACGGCGAGCTGAACGGCTCTCTGTTCGAGTCGGGTGTCAACCTGCCGCGTTCGGTGGACTGGCAGAGGTCCGGCCCGAAGGTCGCACAAGGCGATCTGTGGCTCGGAGACGACGCGATCCACGTGGACGTGTGGTCCTGCAAGCCTAACGAGCGAGGCGCGTACCTCTGTTTCGCAACCGGACCAGTCGAGCTGAATCTCTTGCAGAGACAGCGCGCGATCCGCATGGGGTACGCCCTCAGCCAGATCGGCTTACTGGACCGCGAGACCAAGTGGCAGCTTGACAACGGCACCGAGGAAGACATCTACCGCTGGATCGACATGGACTTCCTTACGCCTGAGCAGCGCGAGAAGTTCACGAAGCCCAAGCAAGCAACACCGAAGCCCTACCCACAGATGACAAGGAGACCCATCGTGAGTGAGACGACCACACCCGCAACCCGGCCGACAAGGAAGCCCGCCGCGAAGAAGGCGGCGGAGAAGCCAGCACCCCAGGTCACCGAAGCTCCGGCACCCGAGCCCGTCACCGACGCGTCCATCGAGATCGGCGGGGTCTCGGTGACCGTTCGGCAGGCCAAGGAAGCCCTGCTCGCCCTTACTGCGGCGAAGTCCATGTTCGTGAAGCAGCCCCTCGCGGCCAAGGGTCACCCGCTCGCGGCCTGCGACTACCACGCCGTCGCCGCGATCGGCTTCGAGGCCAAGCCCGACCTCCGGAAGGGCAAGCACCCCACGAAGACGGCGTTCATCGAGGCTGTCAAGGGGATGATCGCTGAGGCCGAGTCCGGGGGCTCCCAGGTTTAACGACAGGGGCGACCGGGTCTGGGCCTTATGGGTCTGGGTCTGGTCGCCCCGCTTCGTGTCAGGCCAGCTCAGCGGTCTCAAGATGTCCGTCTTGCTCTAAATATCCACAGTACGTAACCGAAATTGGCGCTCGCAAAGTCCCAGGTGAAACCCGAAGTAAACATTATGAACGAAATCGTGCCTTGTGGGTGAGACACAGGCCACAGTCTGCGGCATGAGCGTCACGGATAACACAGCGCCTGCGCGGCGGTCGGGCGGCCGCACCCACTTCCTCTACATCGCCGTCATCGTGGCCGTGCTGCTCGGCATCGCGGTCGGCTTCATCTGGCCGGAGGCCGCCAAGGCGCTCGCGCCGCTGGGCACCGGCTTCGTCAACCTGATCAAGATGATGATCGGCCCGGTCATCTTCTGCACGATCGTGCTCGGCATCGGCTCGATCCGGCAGGCGGCCCGGGTCGGCCGGGTCGGCGGCCTGGCGCTCGGCTACTTCCTCACCATGTCCACGGTGGCGCTCGCGATCGGCCTGGTCGTCGGCAACATCGTGCACCCGGGCCAGGGTGTGCAGCTCAGTGACGCGGTCGCGGCCGCGGGCCAGAAGGCGGCCGGTAACGCGCCGCACCAGAGCACCGCGGAGTTCCTGCTCGGGATCATCCCGCACACGCTGGTGTCGTCGTTGACCGAGGGCATGGTGCTGCAGACGCTGCTGGTGGCGCTGCTGGTCGGCTTCGCGGTGCAGTCGATGGGCACCCGCGGCGAACCGGTGCTGCGCGCGATCGAGGTCATCCAGCGCCTGGTCTTCAAGATCCTCGCCATGATCATGTGGTTGGCCCCGATCGGCGCGTTCGGCGCGATCGCCGCGGTCGTCGGCGCGACCGGCATGGACGCGCTGAAGAGCCTGGCCCAGATCATGATCGGCTTCTACATCACCTGCGCGATCTTCGTGTTCGTGATCCTCGGCGCGATCCTCAAGCTGGTCTCCGGCGTCAACATCTTCAGCCTGCTCAAGTACCTGGGCCGCGAGTTCCTGCTGATCGTGTCCACGTCGTCGTCGGAGTCCGCGCTGCCGCGCCTGATCGCGAAGATGCAGCACGCCGGCATCAGCAAGTCCGTCGTCGGCATCACGGTCCCGACCGGCTACTCGTTCAACCTGGACGGCACCGCGATCTACCTGACCATGGCAT
This sequence comes from Catenuloplanes nepalensis, assembly GCF_030811575.1. Lineage (GTDB taxonomy): Bacteria > Actinomycetota > Actinomycetes > Mycobacteriales > Micromonosporaceae > Catenuloplanes > Catenuloplanes nepalensis. Next base: position 4,325,442 of record NZ_JAUSRA010000001.1, read on the forward strand.
CGCTGTTCATCGCGGCCGCGATGGGCGACCCGCTGAGCATCAGCGAGCAGATCTCCCTGCTCCTCTTCATGATCATCGCGTCGAAGGGCGCGGCCGGCATCACCGGCGCCGGCCTGGCCACGCTCGCCGGCGGCCTGCAGAGCCACCGCCCCGAACTCGTCGACGGCGTCGGCCTGATCGTCGGCATCGACCGCTTCATGTCCGAGGCCCGCGCCCTCACCAACTTCGCCGGCAACGCGGTCGCCACGGTCCTGGTCGGCACCTGGACACGCGAGATCGACAAGGACCGCATGGCCGCGGTCCTGGCCGGCCACGACCCCTTCGACGAGGCCACCATGCTCGACGAGGAGGAGCAGGACAACCACACCCTCGCCACCACCTCCCCGGCTCCGGTGGACGGCACTCGCGTCTGATCACCGCCCACCCGACCGCACCCCCGCGGACGCCGCTGGACTCCCCCGGCCCGGCGGCGTCCGCCCTTTCAGCACGCAAGCACCAACCCAGCCGGCCTCACACTCGACCAGCCGACGAAGCGAAGGACGAAGACCTCAAGGCTTCTCTTCCCACTTCGCGGCCGGTCGCGATCCGCATGCTCCCGCGGGCACCGGTCCAACGCCACTCAGCCTATTTGATCTTGAAGGAGCTGCGGTACGGCCGCATTCCCGCGACCGGCGAGAACACTCTCAGCCCGATCCGGGTTCCGTGGCCCACTGGCTGGCGGTGCGCGAATCGCGCGCGGTCTCCGGGCGCCGAAACAGCGCCGACGGCGGCCAGGGTCGACCCTCTTCCGGCGGGGACCCGGCGCCTCGTGCCCGAAATCTCCCGACGAAGCCGGCAAACGTCCTGCCGGCGAGGCCGGGAGATCGTGACGGCCTCGGGCCCGGCGCCTGAGCGATCAATCAGGCGCCGGAACACCGCAAGCGAGCAGGGTCGACCCCCTTCCGGCGGGGACCCGGCGCCTCGTGCCCGAAATCTCCCGACGAAACGGGCAAACGTCCTGCCGGCGAGGCCGGCAGATCGTGACGGCCTCGGGCCCGGCGCCTGAGCGATCAATCAGGCGCCGGAACACCGCAAGCGAGCAGGGTCGACCCCCTTCCGGCGGGGACCCGGCGCCTCGTGCCCGAAATCTCCCGACGAAGCCGGCAAACGTCCTGCCGGCGAGGCCGGCAGATCGTGACGGCCTCGGGCCCGGCGCCTGAGCGATCAATCAGGTGAGCAAAAGAGCGATCAACTTCGATTTTCGATCTACCTTTTGCTCACCTGATTGATCGCTCAGGCCGCAGCGGTGCCGTCTCGCGAGTCTGTGGTCCGCGCCAGAGGGTGAGATGTAGCGATATTTCGGGCAAGCAGCGCCCGATCGCCGCGAGCGGACCGGGTCAGCTCACGCTTCCCGGCCCGAAAGGGCTGGGCAACAGAGTCAGTCCGAGGGGCGTGAGCGACAGAGGAGGGCCCGCGGGCGCCGGCGGGGCGCTTCCGGAAAGCGCAGGCAGGAATCCGTCTAAGCTAAGTGGCATTGGGCACCGGTCGTCGCCAGGGCTCTCCCCTACACGTTCCGCGGTCGGCCGTGTTTCACTTCGTGCCCGAATCAAGGCTTCACCGCAGAGGGCGGAGAAATTCGGTGATGTCCGCGGTGAGCAGGGCGGGTTCCTCGTGGGCGGCGAAGTGGCCGCCGCGGGGCATCGCGGTGTAGCGGGTCAGGTGGTAGGTGCGCTCGGCCCAGCTGCGCGGCGGCCGGGCCAGGTCGGCCGGGAAGACCGCGAGGCCGGTCGGCACCTCGATCCGCTGCCAGAACGGGCGGTGGTCGAAGTACGGCAGGAACGACGTGGCGATCGTGTTCGTGAACCAGTAGAGCGAGACCTGGGTGAGCAGCTCGTCGTCGGTGAACGCGTCCGGCCGGTCGCTCCACGCGCGGTACTTCTCCGCGATCCACGCGAGCAGCCCGGCCGGTGAATCGCTGAGCCCGTGCGCCGCCGTGAGGGGCCGGGTCCGCTGCAGGTGCTCGTAGCCGCCCTCCTCCGCGTGCCATCGCGCTACCCGCGCGACGTGTGCGCGCTCCTCGTCCGTGACCGGCTCGCCGGGCGGCGTCATCACGGCCAGCAGATGCAGGCCGAGCACCGACGATGGATGGAACGCCGCGAGCCGGCTGCTGACGCCCGCGCCGAGGTCGCCGCCGTGTGCCGCGTACCGCCGATAGCCGAGCACGTCGTGCATCAGCGTGTGCCAGAGCTCGTGCGCCGGTACGCGGGACGGCGCGGAGAACGTGAAGCCGGGCAGCGACGGGATCACCACGTCGCACGCGTCGGCCGGATCGCCACCGTACCGGCTCGGGTGCGCGAGTCGGTCGCCGAGCCGAGTCAGCTCCAGGAATGTGCTGGGCCAGCCGTGGGTGAGCACGATCGGCAGCGGATTCGGGCCCTCACCGCGCAGGTGGACCAGGTGCACGCGGGTGCCGCCGACGTCCGCGGTGAACTGCGGCAGCGCGTTGATCTCGGATTCCCGCGCCCGCCAGTCGAAGTCGCCGGACCAGTACCGGACCAGCCGGGCCATGGTCTCGGCGTCGGCACCGGCGGTCCAGCCGGGGGCATGGATCGGCGCGGGCGCGCGGGTGTCACGCAGCCGGCGGCGGAGGTCGGCCAGGTCGTCGTCGCTGACGTGCAGCGTAAAAGGTTTCAACACCAGCAAAACATAACAGCGGTGTCGGGATTTGCGACACCGGTTATCGGCTAAGCTGGTGTCGTGGACGATCTGGCGCTGGTGGAGGCGTTCCTCAACACGGTCGACGAGCGCACGTTCCGCCGACACGGGACCGCGCATACCGGCGGCGAGCGGCTCACCTCACCGGGCGCGCTGTCCGATTGGCTGGTCGAGCACGACCTGCCACCGGATGCCCGGCTCGACACCGCACTCCAGCTGCGCACCGCGCTACGCGCCTCATTAAAAGGCGAAATTTCGGAAATGTTCGATGTGCTCCACGGCTTCCCGCTCCGACTGCGGCCGGGCAGCACGCTCCGGCTCGGCAGCGCGCTCCGGCTCGATAGCACGCTCCGGCTCGGCAGCGTGGAGGACACCGGTCTCGGGCGGATCGTCGAGGCGGTCGCGCGCGCCACCGTCACCGGCGCCTGGGCACGCATGCGGCTGTGCGCGGCGCCGGACTGCCGCTGGGCGTTCCACGACACCTCGAAGAACGGCGCCGGCCGCTGGTGCTCGATGACCGTCTGCGGCAACCGCGCCAAGACACGCGCCTACCGGCAGCGCCTCAACCCCTGATCAAACCCGCCGCGGGGGTACGGGGACCCCCGCGGCGAGAATGGCTCAGCCGATCGGGTCGGTCAGCACCCACAGCATCGACCCGGCGGAGTCGCGGTCGAGCTGGGCGATGTAGAGCCCGGAGTCCCGCGCCCGGAGGAAGTGCTCCGGGTAGTTGTGCGACCGCAGCAGCACCGCGCCGCCCATCTGCTGCATGCAGAACGTGGCGTCCGCCTTGAACACCGCGGACCCGTCGTCGGAGTCCGCCCGCACCCGGTAGTCGAAGTGCCGCAGGTACCGGCCGTCCGGCGTGCGCAGTGACACGCAAGCCGCGTTGGCCAGGCCCGGAACCATCTCGAAGGTGGCGCCGGAGCTGCCGGCCGACAGCCGCTCCACGGTCACGCTGCCGCCGCTGGCCCGCACGTACCGATCCGAGGAGCTCGCCATCCGCAGCGACCGGCGGTCCGCGGTGACCCCGTTGCCGGGCGGCGGCGCGGCGGACGACGGCGCGGCGGACGGGCTCTTCGTCGGCGACGGCTTTGCCACGGCCGACGGGCTGGGCGACGGCGACGCGGACGGCGTGGGCGAGGCCGACGCGGACGGCGACGGCGACGCGGACGCGGAGGCAGACGACTCCACCACCGGCGGCACCGCGTACTGCGCCGCGTCGGACGGCGCCGCGATCGGCGTGAGCGTGTCGTCGCCGCCGATCACGTTGTTGATGATCAGACCGGCCGTGGTACTCAGCGCGACCACGGCCGCGATGCCGGCCAGCGCCAGCGCCTTCTTCGACCGCCCGGTGTGCTCCGGTTCCTCCGCCTCGCCGAGCGGCACGATCGCGCCCGCGTCATCGTCACCGTCACCACCGGCCGGCGGCGGGATGTGCCGAGACGCGGTCTGCGACGGCACGAACTGGTCGCCCGGCAGGATCACGCCGGCCAGCGTGCCGGTGTCCCGGTCGTCCGCCGGCACCCGCGGGATGACCGCGGTCGCGTCCGCGTCCCCGCCACGCTGCTTCGGGATCGCCACGGTCCCCCCGGCGATCGCGGCGGCCCCGGCGATCGCGGCCTGCTGCCGGGCCGGCGGCACCTCACGCGGGTGCGAGCCCTTGGCCGCCGCGGCCGACGCGCCACCGGACACGGCCGGCAGCATCGCGGTCGGCGCGTCCACGGCCGGGATCCGGGTCGGCGCGCCCCTCCACGACGGCGTCTCCCCGGCCGTCTCCGGTTCGGCCGGCGCGGGCGTGCCCGGGACCCGGGTCGGCGTCCCCTTCCACGCGGGCGCCTCCTCCGGCGCGCGCTTCCCACCGATCATCGGCAGCGCGGCCGTGCCATCGGCCTTCCCGGCCACAACGCCTTCGGACCCCGCACGGGTACGTCCAGCAGCCGCGCCCGCCGCACCCGCACCGGCCGGAGACGCACCGGCGGCGTTCGGCGCACCGGCGTGCCGGGAACCGCCCGGTGTCGCGTCTCCACGGGTTTCGGCGGACCCGGCCGACGCCGCGTGCCGCGATGCTCCGGCCGCGGGGTCGTCTGCGGCATTGCCGGCGCTCGCGCCACCGCGAGTCCCGGCGGTCGCGGCATGCCGCGACGATCCGGTGGTGGCCGTGCCACCCACGGCCGGCGCCTCGGCGGCACGCCGCGAGAGGGCGGCCCCGCCGGAGGTCGCGCCGGCTGCGACGTCGCCACGCGACTCGGCCGGCGTCGAGCGCCGCGCGAGTCCGGCGGCTGCGCCGGGCGCCGTCGCCTCGGGCCGGCCGGCGGACGACGATTCGGGCCGGCCCGTGCCCGTGTCGGAGGACGGTTGGGCCCGGCCGGTGGCGGACGCGGAGGCAGCGCCCGCGGCGGCCGTGAGGGCGGCGATGTCGACGGTCGGTCCCGCCGAGACTTCACCCGATCGGGTGGTGTCCGGGCCCGGGGTGGCTGCCACCCCGCCGGCCGCGGCAGCCGCGGCGGCCGCCGTGCCGGGGGCACCGGCCCAGCCGGCCGAGTAGGCGCCGGGACGACCCGATGCCGGGCCGTTCGGGCCGGTGGCGGCGGAGCGGACCGGCGTGGCCGGTGCCGTACCACCGAGCATGGGGTTGGTGCGGGCCGCGTCCGGCGGGACCAGGCCGTCCGACGCGAGCGCGCCGACCAGCGTGGCCGGGACCGGGACGAGCGGCTTCTCGGCCAACAGCCGGACCAGCTCGGGCAGCCCGGCGATCGCGGCACCGCAGACCGGGCAGTCACCGACGTGCAGGCCGAGGCCGCGGCGCCAGGCCGGGGCGGGCAGGTGGTCCCAGCCTTCGGTGAGCGCGGCCAGCTCGGGGCAGCCGGGGTGGGCGCGCAGCGCGCCGACCAGCGCACGGGCCTGCTCCCACTGCTCGCGGAGCACGGTGACCCGGCCGGTGACGTCGTCCGGCGGCATGCGCAGCGCGTCCGCGACCTCGGCGCGGGTCAGCAGGCCGGCGGCCTCCAGCCACCACAGCGCCAGCACCACCGAGTATTCGCCGTCGATCCAGCGGGTGGCCTCGTCCGCCTCCCGGCGCCGGCCGGTGAGCTTGTGCTGGACGACACAGAGGCTGACGAAGTCGGCGGACGGGTCGGCGGGGCCGCCGTCGAGCGCGGTGGAGACGCCGGCTCCGGCGGCCTGGACGCCCGCGATCTCACGGACCGTACATGCGAGCAGCCAACCACGGAAGCGGTCCGGGTCGCGCAGCTGCGCCAGTTCGCGGGCGGCGCGCGCGAACGTGCGGCGGACCGCGTGCTCGATGTCGGCGTGAACGCGCAGCGCACGGCCCGCGACGTGGTAGACCAGGGGCAGATGGAGCGCGTTCAGCTCCGCAAGCGCTCGACGGTCGCCCACCCGGGCCGCAACAACGAGGTCGATACCCTCGGTCACTTGGCTTCCCACCGCTCTTTTAAGAATTGCTTAATTCGGCACAGCGCCCCAGACCGTACCGAACGAATCTTCTTCGGAAAAGACCGGGGAAGCAGTTCGGTCATCGATTTCCGGCACGGCCGGGTGCACTGGGGACGGTCGATTCTGCCCGAGCGGCCGCGGGACCAGCGCCGGGGACCGCCGACTGTGATCTTCCTGGTCGCGCGCGGTGTGCCCGAAATTTCGGCCTATGACGGCATGATCGGCCGTTGGCGCTGGTCACGGGCGGTCACCGCCACAAACGGCGAAAGTGCGAAATTAACGGAGGGTACGCGTCAGGAAACGTTTAGCGCATAGATCGGCAACGGCTCCCGGCGGGCCAGCCACTCCCCCGGAATTCCGTCACGCCCCGTATATGACGCCACAATCCCGCCCACGATCGCACCGGTCGTGTCGACGTCTCCGCCGGCCGCCACGCACGCCATGATCGCGGCCGGGAAGTCGTCCAGATACGTGACCGCGGCCCACAGCGCGAACGGCACCGTGTCCTGCGCGAGCACCTGAGATCCGTTGCCCAGCTCGTACGCCGCCTCCGCCACACTCACCCCCAGTAGCCGCCGGGCCCGCGCCACCCCGTCCGCGACCCGGCTGCCGACGAGGAATCCGCCGATCGCGTCGAGCAGGTCGCCGGGCGCGGGCCGGTCACGCACCGTCCGCGCCCACCCGGCCTCGGCCGCCGCGACCGCCACGGCCACCGCGCCGAGGATCGCCTCCGGATGCGCGTGCGTGACCTCCGCCGACCGCAGCGCTTCCCGCGCCGCGGCCCGCGTGTCCCCGGCGTGGAACGCGCCCAGCGGCGCCACCCGCATCGCCGCGCCGTTGCCCATCGACCCGGTCCCGCCGAACGCGGCCGGTGCCAGCTCCCGCCAGTCGCCGCCGTCGCGCAGCTGCCGCAGCAGCACGACCGCGCCACCGCCGTACCCTCGATAGGGTTCGAAGTGCTCGGCGAACAGCGCCGCCAGCTCATCCTGATCGATCGGCCGGTCCGGCCGGAGCGCGGCCGTGATCGAGCAGGCCATCTCGGTGTCGTCCGTCCACGGCCACGGCCCGTCCGGAAGCTTCTCCGGGCGCGTGCTCGGAACGAAGAACTGCGCGCCCAGCGCGTCACCCACCGACAGCCCGTCCAGGCTGTCCCCGCAGATATCAATCATCGTCATGCCACCGCCCATGCTAGACGGCTGGCGCACGTTCGCCGCGACTGAACCCGTGATCGGGACACGCGGCGATGCTGTTCTGACACGTGGGGGACGCCCCGATCACGGACGAGACGCCGGGCGAACGTTGCCGGACAACGCACCGGACGGGGGCACCGGAGTGCGGAGCTGCCTCCGGCACCGTCCGGGGGTGCGTCAGCGCGGCGCCAGTGGGGAGAACGAACGCTTCGGCGCGCGGGGTGAGTAGCGGCGGGCCGGGGGCGGGCCGGGCGGGGTGGGCCGGGTGACGCGCGGGCGGCGCAGGGCACGCCAGGAGCGGGCCGCGAGCGCGGCGAGGCGCGCGGAGACGACCGCCACCGGGGCACGCCGGGGTGCTCGCCCGCGCACGCGCGACGAACGGCGGCGGCGGGTGGTGGTGGTGGCGCGTGGGGACGCGGTGCGGCGGTGGATGAGGAACATCGCGCCGGCGCCGGCCGCGACACCGGTGACGAGCGCGATGAACAGCATGGTGGTCGGGCCGAAGATGATCTGGCCGAGGACCGCGCCGGCGGCCCAGCGTGCCGTCCACGCGCCGGCCGACGACCAGGTGAGCGCGTCGAACTTCATGTCAGCCTCCCGTGACGGCCCGCACCGACGACGGCCCGCACCGCCGGGCGGCGTTCCCGGCGGCCGATGCGGCCGAACACGTGGAGTCGAGCCGTCACCACTCAGGGTCGCTCATCCAGGGCGGAAGCCCGTACCCCCCGATGGTGTTTTTCGCTCTGGACGACGGACGGCCGGGCCCGGTGAGGAAGGTACCGGGCCCGGCCGTGCTTCCCCCTGCGGCAGGGGGACCGGCGTGTGCGTGGGGGCTGGCCGCACACCCGCCGGTCTTCGGGGGATCAGGAACGCATCAGGCGCGCACGCGCGGACGGCGGGTCAGCGCGAAGCCGACCACGCCCGCGATCGCGGCGAGCACGCCACCGCCGGCGGTCCAGAACCAGCGGGCGGAGAACTTCGGCAGGTCCGGAAGCCAGTCCCAGCTCCAGCCCTCGCTCTCCTCGTCGTCCGCGGTCGCGAGCGGTGTGCCCGACGCGGACGGCTGCGCGTTGACCGTCCCGGCCCGGGTCACCGGGTCGAGCGGCGCGGCCAGCTCGCCGTCGTCCGCGGACGTGCCCGCGTTCGTGGCGCCGACCAGCAGCGAGACCTTCGCGGACTGGCCCAGGTCCTTCTCCGGCATGTCCGTGATGGACAGGCGGACGTAGTACGTGCCGGGTAGCGGGTCGCCGGACCACGGCTCGGCCCAGGAGCGCACCCGGCGCAGCGAGCAGCGCAGCTCGACGGCGGCGTCCGCGGCCTTCGCCACCGGACTCTGCACGCCGTCCACGCACGCCTGGCGGCGGCGCAGCCCGTCGAAGACCTCGATCGTCCAGGCCTGGTCGCCGCTGCGGCCGGCCGGCAGCGTGACCGTGGCCTCGATGTCGTGCACCTGGCCGGCCCGGGCGGCGAACGCCCAGTAGAGGTACTCGCCGGTGGCCGCGTCCACCTCGACCGGCTGCCCGGCCTCGATCTCGGCCGCGGTCAGGAAGCTGTTACCGGCCTTGGTGACCGTCTCCGCGCCCGGCGACGGCGTGACGCCGGCGTCCGGCGTGGGCGTCGCGGGTGCGGCCTGCGCGGGCAGCGCCGCGCCGAGCAGGATGCCGCCGGTGATGAGAAAGCCTGTCAGGATCCGCATGTCAGTTCCTCCACGTGGCGACCCACCAGCGGGTCAGCCAGCCGGCGAGCAGGCCGGCGACGAGGCCGGAGACGGTGAGCACGAGCAGCAGCAGGAAACCGCGGCCGAGGCCGGGCGCGTCCGGCGCGGGCGAGGCGTCGACCACGTCGATGCTCAGCTCGATCGGCATGCCGGGCGTGTTCGCGGCGTTGGCCGCGCCGGCGCCGGGCGCGAACGAGTTGCTGACCACGAGGCAGACGACGCGCTCTCCCTCGACGTCCTCGTCTTCCGAGTCGAGAGCCCCGGAGTACCGCAGGCCGGTGGAGAGCAGATCGGTCCGCCCGCTGCCCGCGTCCGTGCCGCGGACCAGCTCACGGCCGTCCGTGGCGGTCGCGCGCAGCAGCACGCCGTAGTCGCGCTGCAACGGCCGGTCCAGCGCCAGGCTGACCGAGGCCCGCAGTTCCTGGTCCTCCGCGACGACCACGCGGTAGAAGCGGTGCTCCTCGAACCTCTCCCGGTCGGTGTAGATGCCGGCGGTCAGCGTCGGCGCGCCCTCGCAGGCGTCCGTGCCGGTGACCGCGACCGGCGGTGCCGCGGCCGGCACGTCGGTGGCGCGCTCGACCAGCTGCGTGATCCGGTCGGTCAGCTCGGTCGGCGTGGTCGCGGCCGTGTACGTGCCGCCGGTCGCGGTCGCGATGCAGACCAGCTGCTGCCGGACCTTCTCGTCCGGCGCCAGGCCGAGCGTGTCCACCACCAGGTTCGTGCCCTGCGCGGCCAGCTCACGGGCGACCTCGCACGGGTCCGGCGGCGCGCAGGTGTCCTCGCCGTCGGTGATCAGGATGATGTGCCGGGTGGAGCCGCCGGTGCCGAGGTCCTCGGCCGCGCCGCGCAGCGCCAGGCCGACCGGGGTGAAGCCGGTGGGCTGCAGCGAGGCGATCGCGTTCTTCGCGGCGACGCGGTTGATCGGGCCGACCTCGACCAGCTGCTGGCTGTCCTTGCAGCCCTGCGCCTTGTCGTCGCCGCCGTAGGTGGCGCCGAGCACGCGGATGCCCAGCTGGGTGGTCTCCGGGACCGCGTCGACGACCGTGTTGAACGCGTCCTTGGCGACGGACATGCGGGTGCGGCCGTCGATGTCGGCGGCCTCCATGGACCCGCTGACGTCGAGGACCAGTTCGACCTTGGCCGGTTCGGCGGGTGGTGCGGTCTCGGTCTCGTCGGCGAGCGCGGCGGACGGTGCGACCGCGACGATGCCGAGCAGGCCGAGAACGGCCACTATGGACGCTCTTCTGTGGATCACCGGCGCGATGGTAGTGATCACCGTTCGGGCACGACGACGCACCCACTTCACATTCACCACCGTCTAGCGGGTACGCGAACATCCTTCCTGATCAGAGGCACAGTCCGGGTACGGTCAGGGTGCGGTCACGGTGTGTAGAAGATGCTCACCCGGCCGACCCGGACCGCCGCGACCTCCGCGACCTCCGCGGCCGCCGAGAGCTCCGGCGAGGACTCCGGCGAGGCGAGCGTGATCGGCCGGAACGACACCGCCGCGCCCGGCACGGCACCGCCCTGCGCCGCCACCCAGTCCGTGATGTCGAACGTGCGCCGGAAGCCGTGCGGTGCGTCCCCGCGCGGCCCGTTGTGCTCGATGCCGAAGAAGGACACGTTGCCGACGTAGTGCGGGACCGCGCGGGCGTCGCCGAGCGGGCGGACGAACACCTCGTACACCAGCTCCGGGTTGGTCTCCGCCACGATGTCCTCAAGGTTGAGGAAGACCTGCGGCGCGGCGGCCGACTCGGTGTCAGCGGTGCGCGCGGCGAGCGATTCCAGGACGGCGCTACGCGCGTCGATCGGCACGTCCACGGCCGTGGCCAGACCGGCCAGTTCCACCGGCCGGTCCGACGCGCCGACCAGCTCCGGCTCCGCGACGGCCGCCGCGGAGACCGCTTCGGGCGCGGCCGGAGCGAGACCGATCCCGTCCTGGTAGACGTAGCCCAGGTCCCGGTCGGTGTCCAGCAGGGCGCCCGTGGTGGTGGTGACCCGGTTGCCGGACGCGTCCCGGAACACCCAGGACTGGTTGCGCCACGCCGCGTCCGCCGGGTTCGCCCGCCCGCCGCCCAGACGCAGCCACACCGTCCACAGCCGGTCCACGTTCGCGTGGTGCAGCCAGAAGATCGGGTCGAGCGCGGCCTGGTTCGGATCGCCCATCAGGCCGCCGATCAGCGAGTGGACGTCGTTGTGCGGCGTGAACTCCAGCTCGCCGTACGCGTTGAAGAAGTGCTGCGGACTCGTCCGCCCACCGCCGAAGTTCGGCGTGAACACGGTGGTGCGCATCGCGTTCGTACTGCCGGTCGCGGACGCGGGCAGCCGCCCGCCCGCGTTGATCCCGGCCACGCGCTGCGACACGAACAGCGGGTTCGCCGTGCCGTCCGGCAGCGTCCGCTCGCGGAACGCCGGCGGCAGCGCGGCCCGGGCCGGCGTCGAGTAGTCCCAGTACGGCAGCGCCCAGTCGGCCGGGCCGCCCTGCCGGACCACCTCAGCGCGGACGATCTGCTCGAACCAGTGCAGGTAACCGCGGTGCCAGGGCAGGAAGTGCCAGCTGCCGTGCTGGCACAGGTTCCAGTCCGCGCCGGACGGCGTGGACCCGTTCCGCCCGTGCACGGCCGCCTGATAGGACCAGCTGGTCGGGTCCGAGATCGGCCGGGACTGCATGGCCCGCACCGCCCGCGCGTAGAACAGCAGCACCGGGTCCCAGGCCGGCAGATCCCAGGCATCACGGCGGACCCGGACGGTACGGAACGTGCCGTCGCCCGCGTTCGGCGCGGTCCACACGCCGTCCTCGCCGAAGCCCACCAGGTCCGCACGCCCGTCCCCGGTCAGGTCCACGGCGAAGCGCGGATGCCGGTCGGTGCGCCAGTCCCCGGCCCGGTAGCCGAAACCGGTCAGCGCCAGGGCCGGCCGCGCGAACGTGCCGTCGCCGTTGCTCCGGGCGATCCGCACGCCCGCGTCGCCGAAGCCGACGATGTCCGCGCGCCCGTCCCCGGTCACGTCCGCGAGCAGCCGCGGGTGCCGGTCCGGCAACCACCCGCCGGCGCCGATCGCGAAGTCGTCCAGCACCCGCCGGGCCGGCCCGAACCCGCCCGCGCCGTCATTGAGCGCGACCCAGACGCCGTCCTCGCCGAAGCCCACGATGTCCGGCCGGCCGTCGCCGGTCACGTCCGCCAGCGTGCGCTCGTGCCGGGTGGTGCGCCAGCCGCCCGCGTCGAAGCCGAACGCGGCCAGCACCAGCTTCGGCGGCGCGAACGTGCCGTCGCCGTTGCCCTGCGCCACCACCACGCCCTCGTCGCCGAACGCCACGATGTCCGCGCGGCCGTCGCCGGTCAGGTCGATCACGAACCGGGGGTGCCGCTCGACGCGCCAGCCGCCGGCCTCGACCGCCAGATCGGCCAGGACCAGGCGCGGCACGGTGAACGTGCCGTCGCCGTTGCCGAGCGCGGTGACCACGCCGTCGTCGCCGAACCCGACCAGGTCCGCGCGGCCGTCGCCGGTCAGGTCCACGGCGAACCGCGGGTTGCGCTCCACCCGCCAGCCGCCGGCCGTGTAGCCCAGGTCCGGCACGACCAGGCGGGACGCGGCGAACGTGCCGTCGCCGTTGTTCCGCGCGACCGTCACGCCGTCCTCGCCGAAGCCGACGATGTCCGGCCGGCCGTCGCCGGTCAGGTCCGCGAACAACCGCGGGTGCCGGTCGGCCCGCCAGCCGGCCGCGTAGCCGAACTCGGCCCGCGCCAGCCGGGGCGCCGAGAAGGCGCCGCCGCCGCTCGCCGGTGCGGTGTGCACGCCGGCGTCGCCGAAGCCGGCGATGTCCGCGCGCCCGTCACCGGTCAGATCGATCAAGAATCGAGGATGCCGGTCGGTCCGCCAGCCGCCCCCCGCGTGGAATCCCGTCATCACCCGCTGCATCGCAGGTCCCCCTCAGTCCCGTGAGGTCCCAGCTTCATCCCACCGGACCGTCCGATGCGGCCGGTTGTCGCGCTTCGGACAGCACCGTCACCCTGCGTACGCACGGACCCGGTCAGCGGTCCTGACGGACACGGGCGGTAACGTGCCCGCGTGGGTGTAGCGATCTCGGTGGGTGTCCTGTCCGGCGTGACCGACGCGGAGGAGCGAGCCGCTCTCGGCGGCGGCCTGGAGGCGTTGCGGGTCGCGCTCGCCGCCGAGGGGATCACCTGGTCCGAGCCGGACACGCCGCCGGTCCCCCGCGACTCGCACGCGCTCGGCAGCCTCTCCTACTCGATGCTCGCCTACCTGCGGCGGGTCTCCGCGCTGATCGACGCGGGCCGCGCGGTCACGCCCGCGCGCGGCCCGGCCGAGCTGGACCGCGACCGCCAGATCGTGGACGACGAGACGATGATGTTCTCCTCGCACCTGCTCTGCCACTCCGACTCGGCCGGCTACTACGTGCCGGTCGACTTCCCGGAGCCGCTGTTCCTCAACGACCACCCGGACGTGGCCGGCGGCGGCATGGTCGGCTCCAGCCAGGGCCTGCGCGCGGAGCTGCGCCGGTGCGCGCCCTCGCTCGGCATCACGCTGGCGGAGGACGGGTCGCTGCCGGAGGACGAGGCGCACCGGATCGGCCACATGGACGACGACGCGGACTACGCCATCGAGATCACGGTGTGGTTCACGCTCTGGGACGCGTGCCGCGCCAGCATCGCCGGCGGTCACGCGATCGTGTTCCACTAGCTTTCCGGCGTCCGTTGCGCCGACTCTGATCGGCTTCGCCACGACGATCCGAATATGACATGCGGGCGAGCCCGCACCCGCCACACGCTCGCCGCAGGTCGCGTCGCCGAAGAGGTGTTCGACGAGATCCTCGAGGACGAGAAGACTGATTCAGCGGTACGGCCGGGGAGCACGCTCCCCGGCCGTACCCCTCTCCGATTAGAGCGAGAGACCGACCGCGTTGGCACCGCCGCGCCCGACCGCGAGCCACTGGCCCGCCTTCGCGCACTTGACGGACGCCCACGCCGAGGTCGTGGAGCGGCTGTTGCCGCAGAGACCGCTGCCGCTGGTCTTCACCTGCAGCGTGTCCAGGCGGACGTTGCCGCTGGACCCGCCCGCGACCAGCACGGTCTTGTCGCTGACGCACGTCTGCACGGGCGCCGACTGGATAGTGATCTTCATGCAGAGCGTCCCGACGCCGTTCGCCGTGATCGCTACCGCTTTCGCCTTCTTGCCGGTGCCGGCCGCGCCCGCGGTCACCCGCGCGCCCTTCTTCCCGCACCGCCAACCCTGCCACCCGGTCGAGTCGACCTGGATGTTCACGCAGATGCTCTTACCGCTTGCGAGATCGCGAAGGCTGGCACCGCTCGGCTCGGGCGCACGCGCCCCGCCCAGCGACACCTGCGACCCCTTGGCCATCGCGACGCCCGGCGCCGCACCGACTACCAGCCCAGAGAGGGACAGCGCGAGCGCCGCCCACGCCACGTAGTTACGCTTCATGGCCGACATTATGCAGATATTTCCGAGCAATTCGGGCGGGTCTTTGGCGCGCCGCGCCGTTTGGAAGATCAAAACCATCCGTGGGTACGAGACGGGGTACCACCTTTCGGGCGATGAAGATCCATACTGGAGCGCCATCCCCCCGCTCGGAGGTACCTTCGTGACGGCGGTCCCTGCGCTGCGCCTCACCGGTTCGTCCGAATCGTTCGGCGGCAAGAAGGCTTGATCATCGACCGACACGAAGAGAGGTCAACTTCGATTTTTGACCTTCCTTTCGTGTCGGTCAATGATCCTTTACCCCGGACGACCGCCGGGTCGCTCGCCGCGACCACCGCTGGCCGGCAAGCCCGCCAGGAGCGGCGACAATATTGGGAGATTTCGGGCGCGAAGCGTCCGGAACGCACCACCGCGGCCGCGACCCGCGGTTCCGCGCACGCACCGCGTCCGGCCTCGGCCGCGCCGCCGACGGCGAGAGGGCTGCGCCGGCCAGCGGGGAGATGGCCGGGGCGGCCAGAGGGTTGACCTCAAGCTTCGTTGAGGGTTGAGGATCGACGCATGAGTGGGGATGTGCTGGTCGTCGGGGCTACGGGGAAGATCGGGCGGCATGTGGTCGCGGGGCTGCGGGAGCGGGGCGTGGGAACGCGGGCGGTGAGCCGGCGGGACGGGTTCGATCTCGCGGTGCCGGCGGACGTGGAGAAGGCGGTGGACGGGGCCGGGTCGGTGTTCCTGATCTGGCCGTTCATGACCGGGGAGGCTGCGGTGCCGGTGGCACGGCACTTCGCGGGGCGCCGGGTCGTCTACGTGTCGGCGATGAGTGCGGAGAGCGGGTTCTGGGGCGAGGTCGAGACCGCGATCCGCGGCGTCACCGACCGGTGGACGTTTCTGCGGCCGAGCGGCTTCGCCGGCAACACACTCGGGTGGGCGGACGAGATCAGGACCACCGGCACGGTACGGGTGCCGTCCCCCGAGGCCCGGCGTTCGCTCATCCACGAGCGGGACATCGCGGACGTCGCCGTCCTGACGCTGACCGAAGCGGACGCGCACGCCGGGCGTACCCACGTGATCACCGGTCCTGAAGCACTTTCGCAGACCGAGCAGGTGCGCCTGATCGGTGCGGCGATCGGCCGGGAGCTGCGGGTCGAGGAGCAGCCGCGGGCGGAGGCGCGCGCGGACATGCTGACCTGGGCGACGCCGGAGTGGGCGGACGTCGCGCTGGACTACTGGGCGTCGCTGGTGCACACGCCGGAGCCGGTCAACCGTGCGGTGGAGGATCTGACCGGGCGGCCGGCGCGCTCGTTCGCGGAGTGGGCGCGCGACCACGCGGCCGACTTCAGCTAGCGGGCTTCCAGCCGAGCGCGGGGCCGAGGCGGGTGGCGATGTCCGTGAGGATCTGGACGTAGTCGTCGTGGTCGAAGGTGAACGGCAGCGCGAACGCGACCTCGTCGATCTCCCGGAACGCGGCGTGCGCGTAGAGCCGTTCGGCGATCTCCGCCGACGTGCCGACCAGGTCGGGTGCGAACATCGCCCGCTTCGGGCCCTGCGGCTCGCGCGTACGCGGCAGGCGCTTCTCCGCGAAGGCGTGGTACTTCGCGGCCTGGGACGGCGACGCGGTGTCGGTCGGGATGACGACCAGTCCCTGGGAGACGCGGCCGGCCGGGTGCGCGGCGCGGAACGCGCGCACATGCGACAGCTGAGTCTCGGCGAAGTCGAGGTCCGCAGACTCCTCGGCGAAGACCACGCTGCTGGTCAGGAAGTTCATGCCGTGCTCGGCGGCCCAGGTCGCGGAGCGGAGGCTGCCGCCGCCGTACCAGAGGCGGTCGATCAGGCCGGCCGCGTGCGGCTGCACCCGGTCGGAGTACGCCTCGAAGCCCTCGGTCGCCGCGCCCGCGGTCAGCGCGTCACCGCGCACGGCCGCGAGCAGCCGCTCGACCCGGCCGTAGCCGAGTTCCTCCGCGTCCGCGGTGTCCGGGTAGAGCGCGTCCCTGACCACGTCCCAGCGCATCGGCGGGCCGACGCTGAGGCCGGGGTTGAGCCGGCCGCCGGAGAGCACGTCGA
Organism: Catenuloplanes nepalensis; assembly: GCF_030811575.1. Taxonomy (GTDB): domain Bacteria; phylum Actinomycetota; class Actinomycetes; order Mycobacteriales; family Micromonosporaceae; genus Catenuloplanes; species Catenuloplanes nepalensis. The sequence continues at coordinate 4,342,011 of NZ_JAUSRA010000001.1, forward strand.
CCGTGGCCCAGTCCTCGGCGAGCCGCACCGGATTCTCCCAGCCGAGCGGCGTGACCGCGGTGCCCAGCTCGATCCGCCGGGTGCGCTGGGTGGCCGCGGCCAGCACCGCGACCGGCGAGGAGATGCCGAACTGGAAGTGGCGGTGGCGCAGCCAGGCGCTGTCGAAGCCGAGGCGCTCCCCCAGCTCGATGATCTGCAGCGTGGACTCGTGCCCGGCGGCGGGGTCGGCCTCGTCGAAGAGCCCGATGGTGAGGAATCCCAGCTTTCGGAGCGGCTTCTGCGGCGTCGGCACGATCGTCATTCTGCCGCGATCCGTGCCCCGCCGCCGCCACGACGGGACACAGATCACGATCGGAGATGTAGGTAACCGGCGTTCACCGAACGGTCGCCGGCCGCGTTCCGCCCGGCGACATCGGTCGCACCGCGTTGATGGCCGGCGAACCGGCGACGGCGACACTCCGTACCCGCGAAGGGTCGTCTCAGGCTTTGGGCTGCCAGCCGATGGCGGGCGCGACGTGCGCGGCGATCGTGCCCAGGATCCGCGCGTTGTAGTCGACGCCCAGCTGGTTCGGCACCGTGAACAGCACGTAGTCGGCCTCGCGCACCGCCTCGTCCGCGGCCAGCTCCGCCGCGATCCGGTCAGGCTCACCGACGAAGGTACGGCCGAACCGGGACCGCACGCCCTCCAGCAGCCCGACCTGGTCGTCGTGGCCCTGCGCGCCGAAGTACAGCTCGTCGATCGCCTCGGTGATCGGCAGCACGCTGCGGGACACGGACACCCGCGGCTCCCGCTCGTGCCCGTACTCCTTCCAGGCGGCCTTGAACAGCCGGATCTGCTCGGCCTGCAACTGGTCGAACGGCACGCCGGTGTCCTCGGTCAGCAGCGTCGAGGACTGCAGGTGCACGCCGAGTTTCGCGGCCCACTGGCCGGTCGCGCGGCTCCCCGCGCCCCACCAGACGCGGTCGCGCAGACCCGGCGACTGCGGCTGGATCGCCAGGTGACCGCTCACGCCGCCGGTCCGGCCCGGGTCGGTCCGGGCGACCGGCGCGCCGTCGATCGCGGCCAGGAACACCTCCGCCTTCGACCGGGCCGTCTCCGCGGCGTCGTCCGCCACGTAGCCGAAGTTCTCGGCGCCGCGCAGCGCGGTCTCCGGGGATCCCCGGCTGATCCCCAGTTGCAGCCGCCCACCGCTGATCAGGTCCGCGGCCGCGGCCTCCTCCGCCATGTACAGCGGATTCTCGTAGCGCATGTCGATCACGCCGGTGCCGATCTCGATCCGGCGGGTACGCGCGCCGATCGCGGCGAGCAGCGGGAACGGCGAGGCGAGCTGGCGCTCGAAGTGGTGTACGCGCACGAACGCGCCATCCACGCCGAGCTCCTCCGCGGCCTCGGCCAGCTCGATCGTCTGCAGCAGCGCGTCCGCGGCGCTGCGGGTCTGCGAGCCCGGCATGTCCCGCCAGTGCCCGAACGACAAGAATCCGATCTTCTTCACGCCTGCCATCAACGCGCGGGCGGCCCGTCCGGTTCCCACCCGCTCCGGCCTGCGACGCATCCCTCAGCCCAGCCGCCTCACGGATGCCGCCGCGCCTCAGCGGCCTCATCGCGCGCACCCGGCTTTGATCACGACAGCGCGGCCCTTCCGCGTCCCCGTCGCGGCGCACCACCACGTGGCTCGCGCGACCTCAGCCGACGCTCACCGGCAGCGCGACCGCTACCGGCCAGGCGATCATGACGGCACCGGCCGCGATCGGGGACCACCAGGTGGCGCCGCCGCGGCGGGCGACGGCGGCGAGCAGGGCGTAGAGGACGAACAGCAGGGCGACGAGCGGCGCGATGAGCAGCAGGAACCCGGGCGCGAGACCGATGACGGCCGCGGCGGCCAGCGGCATCGCGATCGCGGCCAGGACGGCGAGGTCCCACACCGGCCCGGCGAGCGCACGCGCCCCGGCCAGCAGCGCGGCCGTCGCCAGTGCCAGCGCCCCCACCAGCCACCAGCGATCCCCGTGCGGAACCATCAAGGTCAACCCCAGCTGCACGGGTACGACCACAGCCGCACCCCCGCCGGCCGACGCCACCACGGCCGTCCACCTCGGCAACGGCGGCCTGTACGACGACAGCCTCCTCGACGGCCTCCGCGCGCCGGTCAGCGCGGCCGCCGCGATCGCGAGGACGCCGCCCACGGCCGCGAAGTAGCCGATCAGGTAACCGGTCACCGGCGACGGCACAGCCACGGCACCGATCCCGCCGCCGGCGAGGCCGAGCAACCCGGCGCCACCGACAGCGATCCAGCCCGCCGGGCGCCGGAGCGCCGCAGCCCGGTCGAGCCCCGCCGGACCGGACACGGCGTCGTGCGGTGGTGGCGTGAGCCGGTGGGAGGGGCGGCCCAGCGCGGCGGTCAGGAGGAGCAGGGCGCCGAGCAGGGTGAGGGCGCCGGCGGCGATGCGGCGGAGCGGGACGGTTCCGGAGCCGGTCGCGGTGTTGCCGACCGCGGCGTCGAGCCAGGCGGCGGCCTCGCGGTGGGTGCGCGGCGCGTAGAGCACGCTGATGTGCTCGACGAACGGCACGCTGACCAGGCGCCGGTCGCCGACGGGCCGGTCGCCGGACGCCGGTTCGCGGGCCGTCTGCTCACCGGCGGCGCGGAAGCCGGCGGGCTCCAGCGCGCCGACGATCAGCAGCAGGCGGCGCGGCCCGGGCGCGCCGCCGGAGCCGGGCAGCGAGATCGCGACCGTGGCCGCGATCCGCGGGTCGGCCGCGCCGGCCCGGACCACCGCGCCCGCGCCCATCGAGTGGCCGAGCAGCGTGACCCGGTCCGGGTCGACGTCCGGGAGCTCGCGCGCGTGCGCGACGACGGCCGCGATCTCCGGGTCGATCGCCGAGGGCACGTCCAGCCGGCGGGTGTTCGCGCCGTGCCCGGCCAGGTCCGGGAGGAGCACCACATATCCGCGACGGGCCAGCGTGTCCGCGAACGGGCGCATCAGCCGTCCGGATCCGGCGTAGCCGTGCACCACCACGACCGCGGGCCGGCCGCCGGACGCCCCCGCGACCGCGGGCCCTCGGACGATCTCGACCGGGACGCCGCCGACGCGGAGTGACTCGCCGCTCAGGCCGCGGTCCGCGAGGAACAGGGCGGTCAGGCCGGCGGCCACCGCCAGGATTCCGGCGACGAGGACGGACCACCACGGGCGCATCGACATCGGTGCACCGTACCCCCGGGTGATCGGCAATCGGCGGCGGGATCGCCGCGCCTGGTTTTCGGCTTCCTTCCGGAAACCAGGACATCGACAACGGGCGCTTATATTGACGTTCATCCCTTGAAGGCGTCGGCGATTCCATAGATACTCCGGAATGTTTCAGTCATTGTCCGGAAGGAGCCCACCGATGCCCCGGCACCGCACCACCGCGCTCGCCACGGCCGTCCTGGCCGTGGCGGCCGGCGCCGTCACCACCGTCACGACCGGCGCCGCCGCCGCGACCGACCCCGCGGTCACGGCCGCCGCCTGCGAGAGCGGCTACGTCGCGCTCACCTACGACGACGGGCCGAACCCGTCCACCACGCAGGCGCTGCTCACCGCGCTGCGCAACGCGAACGCGCGGGCCACGTTCTTCAACACCGGCCAGCGCGTCCAGCAGAACCCGGCGCTGGCCCGCGCGCAGGTCACGGCCGGGCACTGGGTCGCGAACCACAGCTGGAGCCACCCGCACATGACCCAGCTGTCCGCCGCGCAGATGAACCAGGAACTGTCCCAGACCCAGTCCGCGATCGCGCAGGCCACCGGCGTGACACCCCGGCTCTTCCGCCCGCCCTACGGCGAGACGAACGCGACGCTGCAGTCCGTCGAGGCCCAGCTCGGCCTGCGCGAGATCATCTGGACCGTCGACTCCCAGGACTGGAACAACGCCTCCACCGCACAGATCGTCGCGGCCGCGAACACGCTCCAGGCCGGCGGCATCATCCTGATGCACGACGCCTACCAGACCACGATCAACGCCGTCCCGCAGATCGTCGCCAACCTCGCCGCCCGCGGCCTCTGCCCCGGCATGATCTCCCCGTCCACCGGCCGCGCCGTCGCCCCCGACGGCGGCAGCACCCCCACCGACCCCGGCCCCGGCTCGTGCACCGCCACCTACGCCGAGACGCAGCGCTGGGGCGACCGCTTCAACGGCCAGGTCACCATCCGCGCCGGCAGCGCCGCCATCTCCAGCTGGACCTCGACCGTCACGCTCACCGCACCCCAGAGCGTCTCCACCACCTGGAACGGCACCCCGTCCTGGAACGGCTCCGTGATGACCATGCGCCCCAACGGCAACGGCTCCCTCTCCCCCGGCGCCACCACCACCTTCGGCTTCACCGTCATGGCCAACGGCACCTGGACCACCCCCACCGTCACCTGCAGCACCCCCTGACGCGTCACAAACGCAAGCGAGCCGCCGACACGTGTCGGCGGCTCGACTACACCCGCTCAGGATTCGCTGCGGCGCGGGGAACGAGCCGGCACTTGAACACGGGTCAGACTGTCCATGGCAACGTCGTAATACCCGGTGAAGGCCTCGTCGAGCTTTTCGTGTATCTGCGTCCGTGTCAGGCTCTCGTCGATGCTCTGCGGCGGCCAACCCTCACCCTGCACGTAATATCCCGACTCGTCGGTGTGCCCGGCACGCGTCATCAAGCGATCCATGAACCGGACCAGCCGACCGCCACCGCGCCGGCCGGCACCGGAACGATCGTCACCATCGGGCTGCGTATTCGCCCTCGAATCACTCATTGCAACCACCCCACATTCAAGGCTATCGGTACGGCGAACCGCGCGTCACCCCTGCTGCTCGATCCGATTGGCGTCACTCTCCCTCGCAGTCTGCCGCGAGGCGAGCTGAATGAATGTCCAGGTACGGATCAGATAGAAGTACAGGATGAGCACGGTGTTCAGCGTCGCGACCAGAAAGAGGACCGCCCACGACGGCCGCGAGACGAACAGCACCGAGAACCGCACGTACTCGCCGATGTTCGGCAGCGGTGCGTGCGTACGGTGCAGGATGTACAGCGCGCTCGCCATCACCGACGTGGCGGCGGTCAGCAACAGCGACGCGCGGCTCGTCATGGTGCCCTCCAGCAGCCGCCGGCTCGGCTGATCGAAACCGAGCCAGGCTGCCGCGACCGCGGGGAACGCGAGCAGCACCGCAGGCGCGTCCGTGCCCAGTTCGGCGACGCTGCCATACGAGATGCCGATGCCCACCGCCCAGACGAGAACGGCCGACGCCATGGCGGCGACCAGCGCACGGAAGGTCGATCCCGGTGGTGTCTCGAAGAAGAGCACCTTGAGTTTCGGCGGCGGCACGGACTCGGTGTGCTCGGGAAAGAATCGCGTGTAGAAGTGCGCGTACGTCTGCCCGAGGCGGCGTCGGAAACGGTAGTACGGCGGCGGAACGTCATGGGCGCGGTGCTCGTTACGGTCCGCGAGGAAGCGGGACATGTCGGGGCAGTCCTGCTGACCGAGGTAGAGTCCGTCCTCGCTGCGCACCAGGAGGTGGTAGCTCTGCGCGGTTCCCGCCATGGTCAGCGGTATCTGCAACGCGACCGGACGGGCGCCCAGCATGATGCGAGCGACCCCTTTTATCCACGCGAAGGCTCGGCTGTCACCGCCCGAGACATGCAGCGTGGGAATGACGGTCCGGCTCAGCGTCAACCTCAGTCTGCCATCCGCCGCGGATGAGGCCACCGCGACGATCGCGTAGTGCCGGGCGAGCTTCTGCGTGAAGGTCCGAGCAAGGGTCAGATGAACCGGATCCGGTGCCTGCAACTCGCCCAAGGCGGCTGCACCGGCGACACTCATCGTCGAGTCCGGCACCCGCCGCTGGACGATGTCCCGAAGGGCGGCCCGCTCCGCCCGCAGCGCCTCCGGCGGAAGGGTCTCGCCCACCTGCAGCCGGTAGGCGGCGGCGACAAGAATCCGCAGCGCGCTGGCCGCCAGCAGCAGGTACTCACGGTAGGTCAGCGCCGGCACGCTCACGCCCTCGCCGTCGACGAGTGAGAAGTTGTCGCTGAGTTCGCCCTTCGGCTGCACCGTTATCGGAAATAGCACCTGGTCGGCGCCGTTCGCGTCCAGTCGCGCATCCACCGTGATCGTCTGCTGGAGCGCACGCCGGCTCGGCTCGTAGATCTCGACCAGGCGCAGCCTGGTCTTCACCGGCTCGATGATCGCGGAGGCGAACAGCCTCGCCTGCTCCATCGTGACCCCGAGGTCGGCACCGGCGGCGTGCTGCAACTCGGCGATCTGCGCATCCTCCACCTGGAGGACGCGCGTGTTCCGGCTGGTCTGCTGCAGCAGACGGCCGTGCCGGAAATAGACGTACGCCGCGGCGACGAACACGAAGACCACAAAACCCAGCGCCTTCAGGAGCCACCGCACGCCGGTACTCGTGTCGACCGGCGTCACCAGGCAGATCAGCAGCGCACCGCCGGCGATCAGACCGATCGGAACGCGCAGCCATTCCGGCGGTCTCCGTGCCGCCCTGTCCATCTCCGATCTCCCATCCTCGATGTCGACACCTCGTGCGGGTGCCGCCATCCAACGTGTTCCGAACCGTGCCCGACGGACTAGCAGTACGTCGCTCACGGAAGGCGGGTTACGCAGTGTGGCCACACGGGCATTCACAGAACGTCAACGGGATCGACGCTAGGCACACGGTCGGCCCTGCTCAAGCGATGACGAACGATCGGTCACGCTAGCGAATCTTGCGGGAGTAACTAGCCGATCGACTAGCCAAGTGGATAGTCGATCGGCTAGTTTTGTTGGCGTGAGACGACCACCGGGGGAAGCGCGGCGGCGGTTGCTCGATGCCACGCTGCGGCTGTATGCCAGGCATGGGGTCGGGGGGACGTCGCTGCAGATGATCGCGGATGAGCTGGGGGTGACCAAGGCCGCGGTCTACCACCAGTTCGCGACCAAGGAGGAGATCGCCCTCGCGGTGGTGCAGCCGGCGATCGACGCGCTGGCCGCGGTCGCGGACGCGGCCGAGGCACAGTCGAGCCGCGCGGCCCGGCGAGAAGCCGCGGTCACCGGCGTGGTCGCGCTGATGGTCGGCAACCGGGAGCGCGCCTCCGTGCTCTCCGGTGACCCGGCGATGGCCACGCTGATCCGGGCGCATCCGGACCTCGCCACGCAGGCCCGCCGCCTCAAGGCCGCGCTCTTCGGGTCGGCCGTCGACGAACCGGAGGCCCGTGTCACCGCCACGCTGCTGGCCGGCGGCATGGCGACGGCCGGCCGTGACCCGAGCCTGGCCGATCTCACCGACGAGGATCTGCGCACCCACCTGCTCACGCTCGCCCGCCGCCTGCTGCGGATGCGGGCGCCGCACGACTGAAGGAGAACCACCATGTGTTACGGCGACGACGCCCAGGCCCCGGCCCCGCCGGAGCGGGCCCCGCTCGGCTCGCACGGCGAGACGGTCCTCACCTCGGCCGACGGCACGCGGTTCGGTGCCTACCACGCGGATCCGGCCACCGCGTCGGACCAGGCGATCGTGATCCTGCCGGACGCGCGCGGGCTGCACACGTTCTACCACGACCTGGCGAAGCGCTGGGCCGAGGCGGGCCGGCACGCGATCGCGATCGACTACTTCGGGCGGACCGCGGGGATCGGCCCGCGCGGCGAGGACTTCCCGTACCGGGAGCACATGCAGTCCATGGATCTCGCGAAGATCGCCGAGGACGCGTCCGCGGCCGTGGCCTGGCTGCGCCGGCAGACCGGGGCGCGCAGCGTGTTCGTGGTCGGCTTCTGCATCGGCGGTGCGATGTCGTGGCGGCAGGCCGCTGCGGGTGACGGCCTGGCCGGCGTGATCGGCTTCTACGGCATCCCGTCCCGCGCGCTCGACGCCGCACCGAACGTGGCCTCGCCGGTGCTGGTGATGGCCGCGGGCAAGGATTTCACCCCGGTCGAGGACACCCGGAACTTCGCCGACACGGTACGCCGCGAGGCCGGCGTCGACGTGCAGTTCGAACTGTTCCCGGACGCGCCGCACAGCTTCTTCGACCAGGCCTTCGGCCAGCACACGGACGACGTCGCCCGGGCGTGGCAGGTGCAGCTCGACTTCCTCGACAGGCACGCCGTACCCGCCTGATTCAGCGCCTGGATCGGTGTGGGAGACGGGCTGCGGCGCGGTCCAGAAGCCGCCTGGCCGCACGTCGCAACCAGCCGACACCTGGACCGCGCCTCACTCCGGCCCTCACACCGATCCAGGCGCTATGGTCGATGGATGGTCGCCACCCCTGCGCGATTCGGAGCGGGCGGTCAGTGGGCGGAACGCGCCGCCCGCCCGCTCCGGCTGACGGCCGGCCCCGGCGCACGACCCACCCCCGACGAGATCGACGCGATGCGCGCCGCACTGCTGCAGCGGGACGAGCCGGGCGCGGCGCTGGCCCGCGCGCTGCTCACCGACCGCACGGTCACCCAGGCGCAGGTCCGTGCCGCGCTCGCGGACCCGGGCGCCCCCGCGCCGAAACCGATGGACGAATTCCTGGATACGGTACGGGTCCGTCCGTCCTGGGTGGACGACGCGCTGCTGGACCGGGGCGCGGAGGTGTGCCGCACGTTCGGCGTGGACGCGACGCTGGTCCTGACGTACGGCTCGCTGCTCGGCGGTTACCGCACCGCCGCCGCGCTGGAGCCGCTGGTCCGCACCGGGCGGCTGACCGGCGACGAGACCGCGCGCCGGATCGCGGAGACGACCGGGTGGTGGCGGGCCGTGACCGCGCCCGGCGGCCTGCGCCCGGGCGCGGAGGGGCACCGGCTGACGCTGCACGTCCGCGTCATGCACGCGATGGTCAACCACCGTCTGGAGGCCGACCCGTCCTGGGATCACGCCGGCCGCGGTGTGCCGATCAACCAGTACGACCAGGCCAGCACGCTCGGCGTGTTCAGCACCAGCTTCCTGCTGCACCTGCGGCTGCTCGGCGTGCGTGTCTCGCGCGCGGACGGCGCGGCCGTGATGCACCTGTGGAGCTACGTCGGCGCGCTGATGGGCGTCGCCGACCGGTGGCTCCCGCACACCGAGCGCAGCGGCCGCCGCCTGCTCTACCAGCTGCTCGCCCACGATCCGCCGCCGGACGCGAACAGCACCGCGCTGGCCCGCGCGCTGATCGACTCGGGCGTGCCGGAGCGGCGCGAGCGCGCGCTGTCCATCGCGACCTGGCTACTCGGCCCGGCCGCGCTCCGCGACCTCGGCCTGCCGCCGCGTCCGCCCTGGCACGCGCTCTCCCGCGTCGCGGCCAACCTGCCGGCCACGCACGTCTCCGGCCGACTGCCGGGCGGCCGCCGCCGGCTCCTCGCCCGCGCCGAACGCCAGCTCCGCCACTACCAGGCCGCCGACCCCCGCGACCTGGCCTAGGCCGTCGTCCACGAACGTGCGCCGGGACAGAAATCCGTGATCGGGGGCGTCCCCATGCTGCTCTGACGACATGGGGGGACGCCCCGATCACGGACGAGACACGCCCGGCGAACGTCGCTGGACGGGTCAAGCGTCTCAGGGCTTCGGCACGAAGCTGTCGAAGATCAGCTGGAGGTCCTTGTTGGCGGCGTTCCAGTCCGACTCGGGAGTCTGCCAGTAGATGCCGTACGCCTGGGTCGGCGACGTGACCACGCCCCGGTTGTTGACGTGCACCCGCCCGAACTGCGAGTCGTAGGTCCACTCCCAGTCCGCGGCCTTCTGGAAGTAGTCGACCGCGACGATCTTCACCTCGCTGTAGCCGGGGAAGTCGCCGTCGGCGATGCGCGTGTCGCGCTGCTCACTCCAGTCCGCGACCGGGTCCGCCTTCGGCGTGTTCGTCTGGTCGACGCCGAGCACGCGCCCGGTCGGCCCGGTGAAGTAGACCATCGTCCCGTCCTGCGACTGCGTCCAGCCGTTCGGCACGTACACCTTGAAGCCGGTCGGGTCGGTGTAGTCCCGCCAGCCCTGGGGCAGCTGCGGCCGCCCGGAGCCCTCACCGGAGCCGCCGGCGTTCTCGCCACCACCGGCGGCCTGGCCGGTCGGCGACGGCGTCGGCGCACCGACCGGCGACGGCTGCACCGCCTGCGAGGCCGGGGCGTCCGAGGGTCCGGCCGAGGGCGTGCCCGCACTCGCGGTCGGCCCGGGCGCCGCGATGTTGTCGCCGGGCGTGTCCCCGGTGCCGTCCGGGCGCGTCAGGACGAACGCGACCAGCGTCACCACCAGCACGACCGCCACCGCCGCCGCGCCGATGATCAACGGTCGCGCCGGCCCCGGTCGTCCCCCCGGGGGGTCCTGGTCTTTTCGGGCCGGTGCGATCGGCGCCGCGGTCGCGCGCGCGACCTTGGACTTGCCCTCCGCCGCGGCCTGTAGCAGCCGTCCCGCGTCCGCGCTGGTGAGGCGCTCGCCCGGGTTCTTCTTCAGCAGCCCGTCGATGACCGGGGCGAGCGCGCCGGCCCGCTCCATCGGGTCCGGCGGGTCGGCCGCGATCGCGGTCAGCGTGCCGACCGCGGACGCGCGGTGGAACGGTGCGCGGCCCTCGACCGCGTCGTAGAGCGTGGCGCCGAGCGACCACAGGTCGGCCGCCTCGGTGGCCTCCCCCTCCTGCGCGCGCTCCGGCGCCATGTAGTCGAGCGAGGCGTGCAGCTGCTGGCCGGAGCTGGTGATCAGCCCGTCGCCCTCGATCGTGGCGATGCCGAAGTCGGTGAGCACGACGCGGCCGTCGTCGGCGATCAGCACGTTCGCCGGTTTGACGTCGCGGTGCTGGACTCCGGCCTTGTGCGCGGCCCGCAGCGCCTCCAGGATCTCCAGCCCGATCACCGCGGCCTGGCGGTCGTCGAGCGGCCCGTCCTCCTGGACGATCTCCTTGAGCGAGCGGGACGGCACGTGCTCCATCACGATCCACGGCTTGCCGTCGGCCTCGAACACGTCGTAGACGCCGACCACGCCGTGATGGTTGAGCCGCGCGGCCGCGCGCGCCTCGCGCAGCGTCCGGCGGCGGGCCACCGCGGCGTCCTCCTCGCTTCCGGGCGGGAGAACGATCTCCTTGATGGCGACATCGCGGTCGAGGCGCTCGTCGTGCGCGAGCCACACCCGGCCCATGCCGCCGGAGCCGATCGCTTCGCCGAGACGGTAGCGTCCGGCGATCATGGTGGGGGCCTCTGGCATATGTGAAAACTACCCACTGGGTACGACGGTGACGCATCAGGGATGGGCCGCGTCCACCACGAATTTCCCAGGCCGTCGCCGGGCCCCGCACCCCGTCGACGACCGCCGTCCCGCCGCCGCGGCTCCGCCGGGCGTGATCTGGCGCACTCGGGAAGCCCGGCGAGTGACGGAACCGTGATCGGCGGCGCTGACTCGTCTGATGTGCGGGCCCGGCACCCGGTCGGGACGGACGGTGCCGGGCTCGCGCATCCACCCTTCCTCCCTCCCTCCTGCTTGCCGCCCGATGTGGCGTGGACCATCCGGAGCAGAAAATTGCACGGCGCGGGGGTGTCACCGAACGCAGTGAGCCGGTAACGTCGCGTGGGTTGTCGCAGCCCAGGCCGATGCGGGCGCGGCGCGATCTCGTACGTCCACACGGGGAATCCGCTGGTCCACGCGTCCCGGAGGCAAGGGTTTGTCAACGTCCACCATCACGCAGCCGCACGCCGAGGTCACCGATCGGGATCAGGCGGAGGAGCACATCGCCTCGGTCTGCTTCCGCACCGGCCCGTCCCGGCTGATCGGCGCCGAGCTCGAGTTCACGGTCCACCACGCGGACGACCCGGCTCGCCCGATCGACCTGGCGACGCTGCGGCGCGCGCTCGGCCCGCACGCGCCGGCCACGATCTCGCCGGACAGTCCACAGGAGACATTGGACAACGGCACGCCGGTCACGGTCGAACCCGGCGGCCAGGTCGAGATCTCGTCCGCCCCGTTCCGCTCGCTCACCGCGCTCTACGCGGCCACCGAGGGCGACCGCCGGCAGCTGTCCCGGCTGCTCGCGGCCGAAGGCCTGGTGCTCGGCGAGCACGGCCTCGACCCGTGGCGGTCCCCGCGCCGCCTCCTGCACACCCCGCGTTTCGACGCTCTCGAAAAAGCCTTCGACCGCACGGGTACGGCCGGGCGCGTGATGATGTGCAACACCGCCGGCCTGCAGGCGTGCGTCGACGCGGGCGAACCCCGGCAGCTCGCCGCGCGCTGGGCCGCGCTCTATGCGGCCGGCCCCGCGCTGATGGCCGCGTTCGCCACGTCGCACCGGCAGGGCGGCATCGACACCGGCTGGCGCTCCGCCCGCATGCGCGCCTGGTTCGGCGTCGACCGGCAGCTCACCCGCGAGATCGACCTCGGCGCCGACCCGGCACATGCGTGGGCCCGGCACGCGCTCGCCGCACCACTGCTCTGCGTGCGCCGCGACGACCGGAACTGGGAGGCGCCGCGCGGCCTCACGTTCAACGACTGGATCGACGGCGCGCTCGACACGCCACCCACGACCGAGGACCTGGACTACCACCTCACGCTGCTGTTCCCGCCGATCCGGCCGCGCGGCTACCTCGAGGTGCGCTGCCTCGACGCCCAGCCCGGCAACGAGTGGATCGCGCCGATCGCCGTGATCGCCGCGCTGCTGGCCGACGACGAGACCACCGACCTCGCCCGCGACCTCGCCGCCCCGGCCGCCGGCCGCTGGGAACCGGCCGCCCGCGACGGCCTCACCGACCCGGCGATCTCCCGCGTCGCGCACGCGGTGCTCGACCTGGCGGCCCGCCGCCTGGACCGCACGACCCTCGATGCGCCCGTCCGCAACCGCGTCTCGGAGATCATTGCGAAACGACTGAGCAAGGAGTCAGGTACGCGCCCCTGAAACCTGGATGAACAACCGGCGAACTGCCTGGTCAGGACCCCCTTCCCCGGCCGTACCGTGGTGGGATGTCTTCGGTCTTGCTGCGTCCCACCGCCGACGCCGCCCGCGAGCTGGCCCAGCGCGTGATAGGCGACCTGGGCAACCGATGGCTCCACACGGCCGCAGTCGCGGCCCGCGCAGAGCAGCTCGCCACCGTGGTCCCGGCCGAAGACCGCGAGATCCTGGTCGCCTCCGCCTGGCTGCACGACATCGGCTACGGCGAACTGGCACACGCCACCGGCTTCCACCCGCTCGACGGCGCCCGCCTGCTCGACCACCACGGCTGGCCCACCCGCATCTCCGGCCTCGTGGCCAACCACTCCGGCGCCTGCTTCGTCGCCGCGGTCCACGGCCTCAAGGCGGAGATGGCCGTCTACCCGGACGAGGCGACGGCCACGTCCGACGCGCTGACCTACGCGGACCAGACGGTCGGCTCCCGCGGCGAACCCCTCGGCATCGACGCCCGCATCGCCGACATGCTGCACCGCCACGGCCCCGGCTCCCCGAACGCGACCGTGGCCCACCTGCGCACCCCACACATCCAGGCAATCGCGAGCCGCGTGCAATCCCGCCTCGCAACAGCCCTGCACTGACCCACGCCGAGTGGCGGGCCGTCCGGTTGCGTTTTCGCCTCCGGCGGCCTCGGGCTCCGGGGGGGGAGGCAGGGCTTCCGGCGAGGCAGGGTTGCGTTGGCCCGGTTTCTTTTCTCGCGGCCGGGGTTGGGTTTCGTGTGCCCGGCTGCCCCGTATGCCGTCTTCCAGGTCAAGCCGAGCAGATCATCGGCAGGGCCGCCAGCTCTGGTCTCCGGTCGGCATGGTCGTCGCTGCGCGCCGTCCTTGCCTGGGCTGCGGTCGCGTGGTGGGTGGCGGCCCTGCCGATGATCTGCACCCCGAGGGGTGGTCGACGGCATACGGGGCAGCCAGGCGCCGGCGGTCTGCGCGGGGCGCACGAACAGAAGATCAAGACCGGTCCGGCGGCCAGAAGTCGATCACGTGTGCCAAATCGTTGTTATCCGGCGGTTTTAACAACGATTTGGGGCTCTTCGAGGTTAAGCGGGGTTGAGGTGGCCGCGGGATTTTCGGGTGGTGGCGGCGCGGGTGCGTAGGCGTTGGTTTTCGGGGTTGCGGAAGCCGTAGGCGTTGCGGGCGACGGTTTTGATGACGCGGTTGGTGCCCTCGGAGCCGGCGTTGGTGATGCCGGTGTGGAGGAACGCGAGGATCTGCGGCCACCAGGTCTCGATCGTGCGGGCGAGGCGGGTGAGTTCGGGCTGGCCGGAGTCGGCGCAGCGGGTGTAGAAGCGGTGCAGGTGCCGGGTGATGGTTTCGCGGTTCGGGTGGGTGCGGGCCAGGGCGAGGAGGTCGAGGAGGTCTTCCTTGGCGTTCCATGCGGCCAGGATCGGTGTGCTGATCTTGGCTGGCAGGGTGGTGAGGTCGTCGCAGAGTTTGTCGACGCGTTCGGCGCGGAGCCGGCGTGCGGAGCGGGTCAGGCGGTTGCGTAGGTCCCATTCGAGGTCTCCGGCCCGGCCCCGGCGGCCGCGGTGCTGGACGGTGATCCGGCGGCGGACGTCGTTGAGGGCCTGGTGGGCGAGTTGCACGACGTGGAAGTGATCGACGACCAGGATCGCGTGTGGTAGCGCGGTGGTGATCGCGGATTTGAAGATCGTGCACATGTCGATCGCCACGTATCGGACCTGGTCACGCCAATCCTGGCTGCGGGCGGTAAGCCAGTCGATCACGGTCTGGGCGGTCCGGCCCTCGACCTGGCCGAGGAGCCCTTGGCCGCCGGTCAGGTCACACATGCCGACGTGCCACCGGTCCACGCTCGTCTGCCACGCCTGGGTGACCGGGTCGAACTCCCATTTCGGCCGGCCCCGGCGGGTCTCGTCGATCCCCAGCACCTCGACCGGATCGGGCTCGGCGGGCAGCACCGCTGCGGCGTGAGCGGTGAACGCCGCCGCGACGACCGGCCACGACAGTCCGTGATCACGGGCCGATTGCACGACCGTCCGCCCGCCGTCAGCGACTGCGGCCCCGGCCGCGGCGCGGAGCCTGCCGGTCAGTCTCGCCCGGGCCGGGACCTGCCCGACCTGCTCGGTGAACGACACACGCGGACAACTATCGGTCGGGCAGTGCCAGCGGCGTTTACGCCACCGCAACCGCACCGTCCGGCCGGCGACCGGCAGATCCCGCGGCCGGGTCGTGACCCACGCCTTCACCCGCACCGCCTCCTGACCGCAGTCCGGGCAGCAACGCGCCTGCTCACACCCAGTGGACAAGACCACCACCGGCACACCAGCGGCATCCAGCTCGACCCGATCGACGACCAGGCCGTCAAGGCCCAGCAGCCGGGTCGTATCGTTGACCATGCTCGCAGCTCTTCACTTGTGACTATCCGATCTAGACACTCAGATGATCACCGACGAGCTGCGAGCCCGCTACGTCCGGGTCGCCGTCAACACCGCACCCCGCTCAACTTCGAAGAGCCCGATTTGGCACACGTGATCGTTTTGACAGTCAGCTGTCGCGGCTTTTATCGCGATGTTCCGGGCAGGGGTGAGCGGCGAGGTCAAGTTCTGTTTCTCGATCGCTGATTCGGTGAGGCTACGGGCTGGATTGTGTGCCGAGTGCGCGCAAGCGCGAGTCCGCTCGCCGAACCATGCGCCGGGAAGGGCTGGAAGGGTTCGCGGTGCTGGAATATCATCACAAACGTCACCCGCACCGCGGGTATACAATGGCGCGAGTTGAGCCATGAGGCTTATTCAGCGTCGCCCTCGTCAGGCGGCCCGGCCTGCGGCCACGCGGCGTTGGATCGCCGCCCTGACTAAGCCTCCATATCGACGTTATTACCGCCAAATGCCAGTAGACCGCGGCCTCGCAATTGCCGTAAATCGCGCCACCGCGCAGCCAGCCCAGCCGCAGCCGCGCGCCGCTTCCGGAATCGCGCCCACCACGCAACCAGCCCAGGCTGCGGCCGTGAGACCCGCCTTTGCTGTAATTCGTGCGTACCGCGCAGACCGCCGCCGCCTGGCTGCCCCGTATGCCGTCGACCACCCCTCGGGGTGCAGATCATCGGCAGGGCCGCCACCACGAAACCCCAGCTCAGGCTAGGACGGCGCGCTGCGACGACGCTGCCGACCAGGACCAAGCTGGCGGCCCTGCCGACGATCTGCTCGGCTTGACCTGGAAGACGGCATACGGGACGGCCAGGGCACACGAGACCCAACCCATGTCACCCACGAGAAGACAGCCGGGCCGACGAAATCCGACCTCGCTGGAAGCCCTCCGGAGCCCGAGGCCCGCCGGAGGCGAAAACGCAACCGGACAGCGAAAGTAACCAATAACCCCGAATATCGGACGCGCAACCCCCGACACGTTCGGAATCGCATCCCGCGGTAGTGGCCAACGAGCACCCGGAGTCGTTCCCAGCGGCGGACTATCGGACCACGCGGGGTAGGGATGAGCTGCGGATGACCAGTTCGGGGGTGACCAGGATCTGCTGGGATGGGCGGCGTTCGCCTTCCAGCAGCCGCGACACCATCAGCTCGACCGCCACTCGCCCCACGTGGTTCTTCGGTGGGCGGACCGCGGTCAGGGCCGGCTCGGCCAGATGGGCCACCTCGTCGTCGTAGGAGACGATCGCGAGGTCGCCCGGGATCGACATGCCCTGTTCCGTGCAGAACTGGGCGACCGACATCGCGTCCGGGTCGCTGTGCACGATCAGCGCGCGTGTGCCGGTGCGGCGGCAGGCTGCCAGGATGTCGGCGATCTTCTCGCGGTGGCCGGGTGCGTCCAGCGCTACCGATTCGCGGATCAGCAGTTCGTCGGGGAGTTCCAGGTCGGCGCAGACCGCGCGCCAGCCACGTTCCAGGTGTGCCGAGGTCGGGCTGCCTTTGGAGAGCACCAGGCCGATCCGGCGGTGCCCGTGTTCCCACAGGTGCCGGACGGCCAGTTCGACGCCGAGCGCGTGGTCGCTGCGGACCCACTCCAGTTGGCGTGGGGTCGGGGTCCAGCGGGACGGCTGGCGCTCGACCAGGATGGTCGGCACCGGCAGCCGGCCGATCCATTCGATCATCTGATCGAGGTGATCGCCGTCGAGGCTCGGGGCCAGTAGCAACCCCTGGACCTGCTGCGCCTCGATCAGCCGGGTGATCTGGCGGCGGTCCTCGTCCTGGTCGTAGCTGGATCCGCGCAGCTGGATGCTGACGCCCATCACGGCGGCGGCGGTGCGTGCGCCGGCCACGATCGCGGGCCAGTAGAAGTCCAGCGACGGCACCACCATCCCGATCGTGAAGCGGGTCGTGGGCGCGCGGCGTGGCCGCTGGGACGGTGGCACGAAGTCGATCGGCAGCGTGGCGCCGCCGTGCACCTTGGTGAGCAGGTTGCGGTCGGCGAGCGCGGCGATGTCGCGGCGGATGGTGAGTTCGGAGACGCCGAAGTCGCGGGCCAGGTCGCGCACGCGGACCGCGCCGTGCCGGCGCAACTCGCCGAGCAGGCGTTCCTGGCGCTGCAGGTTGAACATGCGGTCCGGCTGCACGGCGCCCCCAGGTGCGGTGTTCGAGTCCGAACGTTTGTGTCCGGCAGGTTACGGAGTCTGGCTTACATGTTCGTCTGACGTTATTCATGTAACCCAGCTCACCTTTTACCGAACTTGAGCGGGAGGCACCAGTGTCAAAGCCGCGGGCGCTGCTCGTCATGGACGAGAGCTCGTACCGGGCGCACTTCGACCGGGAGCGCCTCGACCGGCTGGCCGGCATGGTGGCACTGGACGATCCGGTCTGGGTGGACGAGCTCGACTCCCCCGGATCACAGGAAAGACTGAGAAAGTCGGACGTCCTGCTTACGTCGTGGGGGGCGCCGCAGCTGACCGCGGAGCGCCTCACACAGGCGAAACGGCTCAAGGCGATCATTCACTGCGCGGGTACGGTCCGCCCGCTGGTCAGCGACGAGGTCTGGCGGCGAGGGCTGCGGGTCAGCAACGCGGCCGACATCAACGCGATTCCGGTCGCCGAGTTCACCCTCGCCGCGATCATCCTGGCCGGCAAGAAGGCACCGTTCCTGGCCGCGGACCCGGCGAACCAGACCGCGTGGGGTCACCGCGACGGCTACGGCGATCTGTCCAACTTCCGCCGGACGATCGGTGTGGTCGGCTTCTCCCGGATCGGGCGCCGCGTGGTACGGCTGCTCGGCCTGCTCGACCACGCGCGGTGCCTGGTGTCGGACCCGTTCGCGGACCCGGACGAGGTGCGGCGCGCCGGCGGCGTACCCGCGGATCTGGAGACGCTCCTGAAGAGGAGCGACGTGCTGAGCCTGCACGCGCCGGAGAACGAGCACACCAGAGGCATGATCGGCGCGGCCGAGCTGGCGCTGCTGCCCGATCACGCCACCGTCATCAACACCGCGCGCGGCAGCCTGATCGACCCGGCCGCGCTGGAGAGCGAGTGCCGGTCCGGCCGGTTGTTCGCGATCCTCGACGTCACCGACCCGGAGCCGCTGCCCGGCGACCATCCGCTTCGGTCCGTCCCCAACATCATGATCACTCCGCATATCGCGGGATCGCTCGGCACCGAGATCCTGCGGCTCAGCGACTTCGCGCTGGACGAGCTGGGCCGATGGCTCGCAGCCGAGCCGCTGCACGCGGAAGTCACCGCAGACCTGCTCACGACGCACGCATAAGAGAAATGGAGTCAGCTTTCATGAAGAGGCACCTCATGAAAAGCATCGCGGTCGCGGCCGCCCTGATAACGCTCACCTCCGCCTGTGGCGGCGGCGGTGACGAGCCGGCCAAGACCGCGGACGGCAAGGACGTCCTGACCATCGCGGTCTGGGCCTACGACCAGACGCCGGAGTTCAAGGCGCTCTTCGACGCGTTCGAGGCGGAGAACCCGACGATCGACATCCAGCCGGTCGACCTGCTGGCCGGTGACGACTACGCCGAGAAGGTCACCACGATGCTGGCCGGTGGCGACAAGACCGACGTGCTGACCATGAAGAACGTGACCGACTACGCCCGGTACGGCACGCGCGGTCAGCTCGCCGACCTGACCGACGTGGCGAACGGCCTGCCCAAGGAGAGTTACCGCGGGCTGGACTCCTACGACCTGGACGGCAAGTACTACGCGCTGCCGTACCGCCAGGACTTCTGGGTCCTCTACTACAACAAGAAGCTCGTCGGCGACGCGGACCTGTCGAATCTGACCTGGGACGAGTACGCCGCGCTGGTCAAGGCCGCCGCGAAGGGCGAGGGCGCGGACAAGGTCTACGGCGCCTACCACCACGTCTGGCGCTCGGTGGTGCAGGCGATCGCGGCGTCGCAGAACGGCGGCGACCAGTTGAGTGGTGACTACACGTGGATGACCGGCCAGTACACGTTGACGAAGGACCTGGAGACGGCCGGCGCGATCATGCCGTGGGGCACCGCGAACAGCCAGAAGGTCAGCTACGACAGCCAGTTCTCCACCGGCAAGGCCGCGTTCGTGCCGATGGGCGCGTGGTACTCGGCGCGCCTCATCGCGGACATCGCGGCCGGTAAGCACGCCACCGAGTGGGGTGTCGCGCCGATGCCGCAGCCCGCGAAGGGCGCGGGCGTGAAGACGTTCGGCTCGCCGACCGCGTTCGCGGTGAACAAGAACGCGGCCAACTCCGAGGCAGCGCGGAAGTTCGTGGAGTTCGCGTCCGGCGAGAAGGGCGCGACCGCGGTAGCCAAGATCGGCATCTTCCCGTCGTTCACCAACGACGCGGTGCTGGCCGCGTACGCCGGGGTGGCCGGCATGCCGAACGACGAGACCGCGAAGAAGGCGTTCGCGCCGGACGAGATCATGCTGGAGATGCCGGTCAGCGACACGTCCTCCGACGTGGACGCGATCCTCAAGGAGGAGCACGAGCTGATCATGGCGGGTGAGAAGGCGATCCCGGACGGGCTCAGGGAGATGGGCGAGCGGGTCAAGAACGAGGTCGGCTGACCGCAGGCACAGGTGGGGAGCCGGCCGCGCCACGGCCGGCTCCCCGTCGCGGAGGGGAGACCACGTGGCGATCATGACCCGGACGGCCGCGCCGAAGACACGCCGCCGCACAACCCTGATCGGCTGGAGCTTCATCCTGCCGAACTTCCTCGGCTTCGCGGCGCTGACGCTCGTCCCGGTCGTCGCCGCGCTCGCCCTGTCGTTCATGGAGTGGGACTCGTACAGCACGCCGGAGTGGGTGGGACTCGCCAACTTCGAGCGGATGTGGAACAACGCCACGTTCTGGGTGGCGCTGAGAAACACCTGCTACTACGCGATCGGGCACATCCCGTTGACGCTGGTCGCGGCGCTCGGCTTCGCGATGCTGCTGAACCGGCCGCTGCGCGGCGTCGGCCTGTTCCGGACCGCGCTGTTCTTCCCGTACGTGACGTCGCTGGTCGCGGTCGCGGTGGTGTGGAACATGCTGTTCAGCCCGGACCTGGGCCCGGTCAACCAGTTCCTGCGCGGGATCGGCGTCGAGAACCCGCCCGGCTGGACCACGTCGTCGGACTGGGCGATGCCCGCGGTGATCCTGACCAGCGTGTGGCGGGACATGGGCTACTACATGGTGCTCTACCTGGCCGGCCTGCAGACGATCCCGGCCGAGCTCTACGAGGCCGCGAAGGTGGACGGCGCCGGCCGCTGGGCCCGGTTCTGGAACATCACGCTGCCGTCGCTGCGCCCGACCACGTTCTTCGTGGTGATCATGCTGACCATCTCCAGCTTCAAGGTCTTCGACCTGGTGCAGGTGATGACGGAGGGCGGTCCGGGCCGGTCCACGCTGGTGCTGTCCCAGCTGATCTTCCGGGAGGGCATCACGCAGGGGCGCTTCGGCTACTCGTCCGCGATCTCGATGGTGCTGTTCGTGGTCGTCCTGCTGGTCACGCTGATCCAGTTCCGCCTCCAGCAGAGGAGCGAGCGATGACGACGCTGCTCGAGACGCCGATCACCACACCGGCGAAACCAATCAAGAACGACCGACGCGGGGGTACGGCCGGGAAGCTCCTCGGCTACGCCCTGCTGATCATCCTCTCGCTGCTGGTGATGATCCCGTTCGCCTGGATGGTCTCGTCGTCGCTGAAGCAGAACAACGAGGTGTTCACGGTCCCGATCCAGTGGATCCCGGCCGAGTTCCGCTTCGAGAACTTCGCCGAGATCTGGGACCGGATCCCGCTCTGGACCTACCTCGGCAACTCGATGCTGCTCAGCGTGTCGGTGACCGTGATGCAGGTGCTGACCGGCAGCTTCGCCGCGTACGGCTTCGCGAAGATCCGCTTCCCCGGCCGGGACGCGTTGTTCTTGGCCTACATCGCCACGATCGCGGTGCCGTGGCAGGCGTACATGGTGCCGCAGTACATCATCATGCAGAAGCTCGGCCTGGTGGACACGCACCTGTCGCTGATCCTGCTACAGGCGTTCGGCGCGTTCGGCGTGTTCCTGATGCGGCAGTACTACCTGACCATCCCGGACGAGCTGAGCGAGGCCGCGCGGCTGGACGGGCTCTCCGAGTACGGCATCTGGGCGCGGGTGATCCTGCCGCTGTCCAAACCGGCGCTGGCCAGCCTGGCGCTGCTCACGTTCGTGAACACCTGGAACGACTACATGGGGCCGTTCATCTACCTGACCAGCAACGACCTGTGGACCGTGCAGATCGGCCTGCGCGCGTTCGTCGGCCTGTACGACGCCGAGTACGCCATGATCATGACGGGCTCGGTGATCTCGGTGGTGCCGATCCTGACCGTGTTCCTGCTGGGCCAGCGCTACTTCGTGCAGGGCATCGCGACCTCGGGGCTCAAATGATCAACCTGACCTACGGCACCTGGGACACGATCTGGTCGTTCCTGCACCGCGCGCTGGTGCTGAACCTCGCGCTCGCGGTCGCGAACCTGCCGCTGCTGCTCGCGCTGGCCGTGGTGCGGGAGCCCACGGCGTACCCCCTCTTCTTCGGGGTTCTGGCCCTGAGCCTCGGGCCGTCGGTCGCGGCCGCGTTCGGCTACCTGCACGGCGAGATGTCCTACGTGACCGCGTATCGGCGGTTCTTCCGGGCGGCGCTGCTGCGCGGTGCGCTGACGGTGGCGCTGCTCGGCGTGCTGATCGCGGACGTGGTGGCGCTGCACGACCACCCGGCCGGCGCCTACCTCGTGCCGCTGTTCGTGGTGCTGGCCGTACTGTGCACGGCCGCGGGCGTGGTCGCGCTGGCGCTGCTGCCGCTGCGGCCGGGCACGCGGCTGTGGGCCGGGCTGCTGACCGCGGCCTACGCGGCCGTGCGACGGTGGTGGCTGAGCGGCCTGACGCTGCTCGTGCTGGCCGCGGCCATGGTCGCGGTCAACCAGGCGCCGATCCTCGGCCTGGCCACGCTGCCGGGCTGCGCGATGATCCTGGCCTGGGTCAACTCCGCCGCGTCGCTGCGCGAACCCCGAGAATCCTGACCCCAGCGGGTACGAACGAAGGCAGGCGCATACGTTTACATCTACAGCGAAGTAGACTGGCGGCATGATAAGGACGACGACGGTCCGGCTGGACGAGCCGGTGCGGGATGACCTGCTCAGGATCGCTGCCGAGGACTTCGGCGGGACGACCGCGAGCGACACGATCCGGCGTTTGATCGACGAACACTGGGCGACACAGGCGGTCGCCGCGATGGATGCCTTCCGAGCCTCCGATCCGCAGGGCTGGGCCGACTATGTCGGCTCCGCCGACGCCGCCGACCGGTCACTCGCACCGTCGTTGGCCGACGATCCCTGGGATGAGGCAGCGTGAGGCTGGCGCCCGGCCAGGTGTGGTATGCCGACCTCGACCCGGCCGAGGGCCGCGAACAGGCGCGCACCCGCCCGGTGTTGATCGTCTCCAGCGACCTGCACCTGAGGCTGACGGCCGAAGCGCTGGCTACCGTGATCCCGCTGACGACTCGTGAGCGGCCCGGCTGGCGGCAGCGGGTGCGGATCGGCTCCGGCGCTCAGGAGTGCTGGGCGATCACCGAGCAGATCCGCACCCTCTCCACAGCGCGCCTGCTCAACCCGCACCCGGCATGGATCGTGTCGGAGCCGGAGTTCCGGGACGTGATGTACGCGGTGTCGCGGATGATCGCCTGAAGGATCACCCTTCTTCCGTACCGCCGGATGGTTTTGATCTGGTGGGGTAAACGACCGGTCATGCGGATTCTTGTCACCGGGGCGACCGGGAACGTGGGGACGGCGGTGCTGCGGCGGCTGCGCGCGGAGCGGGACGTCGAGATCATCGGGGTGGCCCGCCGGGTGCCGCCGCTCGGCGCGGGCGCGCCCTATGACGGCGTGCGGTGGCACGGCGCGGACCTCGGCGATCCGGCGGTGGTGGAGCCGCTGGCCGGGTGGCTGGACGGCGTGGACGCGGTGATCCACCTGGCCTGGCAGATCCAGCCGAGCCACGATCGGGAGCAGCTGCGGCGCACGAACGTCGGCGGGACCCGGCACGTGCTGGAGGCGGTCCGGCGCGCGGGCGTGCCGGTGCTGGCGCACGCGTCGTCGGTCGGCGTCTACGGCGAAGGGCCGAAGGATCACACGGTCGACGAGTCGCACCCGGCGACCGGCATCCCGACGTCGTCCTACAGCCAGGACAAGGTGGCGGCGGAGGCGCTGCTGCGCGCGGCGGACGGGCCGCGGATCGTGATGCTCCGCCCCGGGCTGATCTTCCAGCACGACGCGGGCGCCGGGATCGCGCGGCTGTTCCTCGGGCCGCTGCTGCCGGTGTCGCTGCTGCGCTTCCGGCGCGTGCCGGTGATCCCGGACCACCCGCGGCTGCGCGTGCAGGCGGTGCACGCGGACGACGTCGCGGACGCGTACCTGCGGGCGATTCGGGCGGACGTGTCCGGCGCGTTCAACATCGTGGCCGATCCGGTCCTGGAGCCGGCCGGGCTGGCGCATCGCTTCCGCGGGCGTACCGTGCCGGTGCCGATCGGGGTGCTGCGCGGGCTGGCCGCGGCCACCTGGCGGGCGCGGCTGCAGCCGACCGACGCGGGCTGGCTGGACCTGGCCGTCGGCGTGCCACTGCTGGACGCCGGGCGGGCCGCGACCGAGCTGGGCTGGGAGCCGCGCCACGACGCCTGGGCCGCCCTCGACGAGCTGATCCAGGGCATGTCACACCACGCGGGTACGAACAGTGCCGCGCTCCGGTCGACCACGATCAGCGACCTGCTGCCCGGCCACCGGAACCCGGCCTGATCTACTTCGGCGGAACCCGTCAGAGGATGTCGGGAATCCGGCCTACGGTAGCGGCATGGCTATCGCTCGTTACCCCAGCTTCGTGCTCGACTGCCCGGACCCGGGCGCGCTCGCCCGGTTCTACGGCGCCATGCTGGACTGGAAGGTCGACGACTCCGACCCCGACTGGGCCGAGATCCGCGCGGAGAACGGCAACTGCATCAACTTCCAGCGGGTGAACAGTTTCGCGGCGCCGACCTGGCCGAGCCAGGACAAGCCGCAGCAGATGCACGTCGACGTGATCGTGGACGATCTGGACACGGCCGAGGCCGCGGTGGTCGGGCTGGGTGCGGTGAAGCACGACCACCAACCCGGCACCACGTTCCGGGTCTTCCTCGACCCGGCCGGGCATCCGTTCTGCCTCTGCGTCAACTGAGTCCGATTCATCCGAATTGCGGCACGGATGGCGCCGTGGGCGTGAACACGTCCCGGAAACGGCGTCCCCGCTGGGCAGGGGGCGGGTGCGGACCGTCTGGGCCACTCTGCGGGACACACTCGTGCGGGAGACGCCGTTCGCACGCGGCGGCACCGGCGCACTGGACAGGTCGTACGAGGAGATCCCGGACGACCTGTCCGAGGTGCCCGCGTTCAAGGAGCGGAGCAGCCATGGCGGTCGCGGACCGCTCCCCCAGGCTCGAGGTGTCGCTGGTCCACAAGCTGCGCGGCCACCGCCCGCAGGTCATCGTGATCGCCGGCAGCCGGATCGACGACTTCCCGCCTCCGCCGGCGCGCTGGTCGCGGAGCTGCAGGCCTATCGGGCCGCCGGCGGCCGGGTCGCGCTGATCAGCCAGGAGGGCCTGCCGTTCCCGACCGTGCCGGTGGACGACTACGGCGGGGCGCGGGCGCTCGCTCGTACCCTCGCGGATCTGAGTCTCCGGCGGTTCGCCGTGGTCCACTCCGGCGACCGGATCCGCACGTCCGCCGACCGCCGGCACGGCTTCACCGATGGCCTGCTCTCGGCCGGTCTCGCACCGCCCGCGCTGGTCGAGACCGACTTCTCCCGGGCCGGTGGACGGCGTGCCGGCGCGCTGATCCCGCCGGACACCGACGCGGTATTCGCGGTCAACGACATCATGGCCGTCGGCTCGATGACCGGCCTGCGCGCGGCCGGCCGCTCGCCCAGCCACGACATCGCCGTGGCCGGCTTCGACGACGTCGAGGAGGCCCGCTACGCCACTCCGCCGCTCACCACCGCTGCGTGAGGCCGGCCGTCTGGCCTTGGAGATCGCACTGTCCCCAGAGCCGGCCGACCTCGTCGCCGCCTCATTGAAGATCATAAACCGGGACAGCACGCTGTCCCGGCCGACCCGACGATGATCCATCGACTGCAGTGGAACCGAATTCGTTACGATCACGGTTCCACCACAGCGTCCACTTACTCCGCGTGATTCATCGCGAATCGAGCCACCTGCAGCAATAGCACCGTCGCGCCGGCAAACGCGGCGGCACCAGCGAGAATCGCCGGCGGGATCTCCATTCCGCCAGCGACGGAGAGAAGCGCGGCGGCAATCCCGGCAACGATCGAAACGACGATGATGATCGCGAGCCAGACCGCTCGCAGAGCAGAGTTTTCGCGCACGGGTGAGCCTCCTCTGGGAGATCGCCCTCTCGAATTATCGGAAGGCGTGGCCCCACGCCAAGGCTTCGCCGTCCGAGAAGAACCGGCGATCGTCATCCGCGTGAGGTCTGATCGGGTGGATGGGATCGGCACAGCCAACCGCCTGGTATGCAGCCAGGACGACCGGCCGCACATGAGTCTTCACCATGCTCATTCACACCGGTAGCGCACGAGGCGGAGACCAGCGCCCGAAAGATCGCCACAATCTGGTGCGAATAAGAAAAGACGCCCGGCTGCACCCGGGCGTCTGTTTTCGCAGCTAATGAATATTCCACCCAAATCAGGCGCCATGAACCCGAGTGGCAACTCCGGAACCCATGGCTGCAGTGCCACTCCAACTCCTTGCAAAGTCTCGCATCGCCCGGCCAGATTGCCAACCCCCAATCTGCTACCTTGCAGATCGCGGCCTGGTCGCTCCTTGCCAGGTGTCGATAGGACGTCAGGCAAGGAGAGCAATGCCGAAATGCACACCGGCCGACAACAGGCTTTGCTGGACTGCCACCTGGCATCATGACAGGAAGGGCGGGCGGCGATCCCGATTCCGCGCGGCTTCGTCGAGTCAGCGGCCGCTCGGCCGTCGTCGCGAGCGGCGGACCGCGATGGCGGCGCCCGCGACGACCAGCAGCAGATCCGCGAACGCGCCGACCGCCTTGGTCTGGGACGGGATGCCGAGTCCGTCCGGCAGGACCAGCAGCGCGGCGAAGGTGGCGCCGAACGCCAGCCATCGCAGGTGGCGCGGACGGGTCAGGGCGGCGGCGAGGACCGGGATCGGGGTCAGGAAGTACCAGGGGTAGGCGACCGGGCCGAACAGGACGAGCGCCAGCAGGACGATGCCGGCGCGGAGCACGACGGCGCGCGGGTCAGCGCGGCGCTGCCAGGCGGTCCGCAGGCAGACGAGCGTGACGACGGCGAGCGCGAGGAGGCCGGCGAGGCGGGCGGCGGCGAGCACGGTGTCCTCGTGGGCGGCGAGGCCGAGCGGGCGCAGCACATAGGCGGCGGCCATGCCGACGCCGGTTGGGACCGAGGTCCACTGCTTCGGGCCGGTCGACTCGGTGAGGGCGGCGACCCAGCCGAGGCCCAGCCCGGAGACCAGGCCGGCCAGGGCGAAAGAGCCGAACAGACCGGCTACGACCGGGAGGGTACGACGGAGCCCGGCACGCGCGGCGAGGATCAGGGCGAACGGCAGCGCGGCGATCGCAGTGATCTTGATAGCCGCGGCCAGGCCGAGCGCGACACCGGCGACGAGCGCGGCCACGACGGGCCGGCCACCCGGCACGCGGTCGACGCAGAGGGCCAGCGCGGCCAGGACCAGGCCGGCCAGGAGGGCGTCATGGTGGGCGCCGCTGGTGGCGTGGATGGCGATCAGCGGGGCCGGGAGCGCGAGCCAGACCGCGCGGCGCGGGTCGAGGCCGAAGGTGCGCGCGAGCCGGTGGACGCCGAACGCGGCCAGCGCCAGGCCGGCCACCGCGCACAGGCGCAGCACGACCAGCGCGACCGGCCACGAACCGCCGGTGGCAGCGGCTCCGGAGAGCAGCAGCGCGAACGCACCGTAGGGCGTCGTCGCGTCCTGCCAGAGCGTGGCCACGCCGGGCAGCCACGGGCAGTCCGCGGCGCGCGGCGAGACCGCGTAGGGGTCCAGGGACCGGGCGAAGACCCAGCCCTGGCAGGCGTAGGAGTAGACGTCCCGGGAGCCGATCGGCGGCGCGAACAGGAACGGCAGCTGCCACAGCACACCGGTGAGCAGCAGGCCGCGGGCCGGGGGCCGGCGGGCGATCAGCAGCCAGGCAGTGATCAGACCGGCCAGGCCGAGCAGGCAGACCACCAGACCGGCCGTGTACGGACCGGCCGATCCGGTGCGGTGACCGGCGGGCAGCGCACCGGCCCACCAGGCCCCACCGGCCAGCGCCAGCGCGGAGACGAACCCGAGCACCCCCGCCGCTGCCGCGTCGCCGCGCTGTTCGGCGCGGCTCCGTGGCGTCGCGGCGCCTGGGAACCGCGGCAGATTACGCAGGTGAGGGAAGCGGGCGGAGTCCGGCGTGCTCATGCGCCGAGCCAGCCGGGTGCGTCGACGCGGAGGGCGTCGGCCGGGACGACCGTGCGGAGCGCGGACTCGAGGTCGGCGACGCGGGCCGGGCCCAGCCGGCCGGCCCAGGACGCGCGGAGCGTGTCGAAGATGCGGGCGGAGCACGCCAGGCAGTCCAGGCCGCGCGGCGTCAGGCGGATGATCTTTCGTCGGGCGTCGTGCGGGTCGTCGGCGCGTTCCGCGTAGCCGAGGGCGATCAGGCGGTCGACGGTCTTGCCCGCGGCCTGCTTGGAGACGCCGAGTCGGCGGCCGAGTTCGCTGCCGGTGGCGCCGCTGCGGCCGATCGCCTGCATGGCGAAGCCGTGCACCGGGCGCGCGTGCGGATGCCCCTGCGCGGCCAGCTCCACGTGCAGCGCGTCGATGAGCGTGCGGAAGCCGCCGAAGAGCAGCAGCGGCAGCTCCCAGCCGTTGACAGGTTCGTCAACCCGGTTTACCTTTTCGTCAACCACGTTGACGAGTCTAGGAGATGCCGTGTACTTCCCCGCACACACCGTCGCATCCGCGCCGGATCCCGCCCGCCGCGGCCTGCTCGCGATCGAGAAGCACTTCGGCCACCTGCCGGACGCGGCCGCCCGGATGGCCACGTCGCCGCAGCTCCTGGAGGGTTTCCAGCGCCTGAACGGGCTCTTCGCCGCCACCTCGCTGCCGCCGCTCGCCCGGGAGACCGTGATCATGACGGTCGCGGTCCGCAACGGCTGCCACGTCTGCGTCGCGCTGCACACCCAGCGACTCCACGAGCTCGGCGCCGACGGCGGCCTCATCGCGGCGCTGCGCACCGAAACCCCGATACACGATCCAACCCTCGCGGCGGTACGGGCGTTCGCGCTGGCCGTGCTCGCGCACTCCGGCGACGTACCCGCGAAGGATCTTGATGCCTTCGAGGCTGCCGGATGGAGTGCCCGGGCCGCGCTGGAGGTGGTGCTCGGGATCGGCACCTACACGCTGTCGACGTTCGCGAACAGGTTGACCGGCGCCACCATCGATCCGGAACTGGCCGTCCATGCGTAAGACAGGTAGACGGTAGGCTCGCGGCGGTCGCGGGCGAGGATGGGAGCGGACGAGCGGTGAAGAAGCAGCTACGGGCGGTTTCGGCGGTGCTGATCGCGCTCGCACTCGGTGCCTGCGGCGCCGAGGAGGAGGCCCCCGAGGACCCGTTCACCGCGCTTGACGACTCCGTGGTCGCGCTGTTGGACGGCAACTACACGTTCAAGCACGCCACCACCTATCAGGTGGTCGACGGCTCGCAGCTGGCCGACGCGCAGTCGATGCGGGTCACGCTGGACTCGCGGGTCGACGGGCAGCAGTTCACGTCCGACTTCGTGACCGTCGCCGGCGAGCGGTTCGTGCTGCTCGACTTCAGCAAGGTGGAGAACATGACCTCCGCGCTGCCGGACGTGATGACCGGCGAGAAGTGGGTGCCGCTCACCGACCCGGCCGTGACCGAACTGGGCGGCATCCCGTTCCCGAAGCCGGGCGACGACGTGGTCGGCGCGACCGCGGCGGTGCGCGCGGTCATCGACGCGCGCGAGACCGGCGACAACGCGTACGCGGGCACGCTCGACCTCACCCAGGTCGGCCCGGGTGTGCTCCGCGTCGGCCCGACCGCGGAGCTGCTCGCCCAGCTCGGCGACGCCGCCTCCGCCGTGCCGTTCACCGCCACGCTCGACGGCGAGGGCCGGCTGCTGACGTTCGTCTACGACGTCCCGGCCGCCGGCGCGGTCCCGGCCAACCACGTGGAGCTGACGCTGAGCGGCTACGGCGCGTCCCAGGCCCCGGCGAAACCGGATCCGGCCGAGGTCGCGAACTACGACGACGCGATGAAGGCGATCAAGCAGCAGTGATCGACCCCCGCGCGCTCGCCGAGGCCGGTCTCGCGATCTTCGAGAACCGGCTGATCCTGGACGCCCGGCCGCCGGTCACCGACGACGAGCTGACCGAGGTCGCGGCGCGCTGCGGCGGGCCGGTGCCAGCCGGGCTGGCGGCGCTGTGGCGCACGTCGTTCGGCGGCGGCCTCGACTACGACCTGACCGTGACGCTCGGCGCGGCGGAGCAGGCGCTGTCGCTGCGGGAGCTGTTCTACCCGGGCAGCGACGGCTACCACGACCTGTGGGGCTGGATCGAGGAGGACGGCCCGCCCGGCTACCTGCCGTTCGGCGGCTTCGAATACCTGGAGCGGGTGTACGCGCACCTGCCGACCGGCGAGATCTACGCCTGGCAGCAGGGGTTGCCACCGGGGTGGGAACTGGCCGAGGGCGACCGCGCGGGCGCGATCGCGGCGGACGTGCCGGCGCTGTTCGCACAGCTCACACTGGAGCAGGACCCGTGGGAGACGGACGATCCGGACCACGGCATCGACCTCCGCGACGTGCTCGACGAGCTGCCGCCGGCACTGCGCGACCCGCTCCGCGGCCTCGTGCGGTCCGCGGTGCTGGACTGGCACGGCGCGCTCGACGCCGGCACGATCGCGGGCTCGCCCCGGCTGCGGCGGCTCGCGCTCGACCGGGGCGCCACGGACGTCGCCGTGCTGTCCCGGCTCGCCGCGCAGGGCTGCGACCTCGGCGAGCCGGCGCGAGGCGGGATGACCGCGCTGGACATCGCGCTGGCCGGTTCCGCGCACGACGCCGCGCGCTGGCTGCTCGGCCGGGACGTGCCGGTCACGCACGCACTGCGCTTCGGCGCCTCCGGCATCGACGCGGACCTGGCGGCGGAGCTGCTGCGCCGCGGCGCCCGGGCGGACTCACACGCGCTGTCGGCCGTCGTGGAGAACCCCGACCCGGAGGTCATCACGCTGATCGGCCGGGCCGCCGGGCCGATCTCCGCCAGCCTCGCGCTCCGCGTGCGGATGCTGATCGCCCAGGCCGAGATCGCGGCCGAGCGCGGCGACACGGGCGCCCAGCGGCGGGCCGAGGCGCTGCGGGTGCTGGCCGGACGCGAGTAGTCGTACCCGATCGGTACGCTCCTGGCGCTTCGCAGGATTTCTACACGGGAGTCAATCCTTGTCACGGGGACACATAGCCGCGCTCGCGGCGATTCTGTTCGTTCTGGTCGGCTGCGCCGGGCCCACCTCCGACGAGGCGGCGCCGGCCGCGTCGAGCGCGGCGCCGCTGCCGGACCCGAAGTCGGCTCTGCTGGCCTCGGTCTCGGCGCTCGACGAGCTCAACTACGAGTTCAGGCACGGCTCGTCCGCCAACGGAGACGTCTCCGGCGTCGTGCACGGGCCGAGCGGCACGCTGGAGCTGCAGCACCGGGTCAAGAAGAGCGAGACCGACATCTACGACGTGCGCTACCGGCGTATCGGTGACGACGAGTGGATCCTGATGGACATCTCGCGCACCGCGGACATGCCCGCCGGCCTGCCCGACTCGCTGAGCGGCAAGAAGTGGCTGCCACCGGGCGGGATCAGCACGAACGGTTTCGCCGGGCCGCTGCCGTTCACGAAGCCCGGCAAGGGGCTGACCGGCGTCGAGGGCCTGGTCACCGGCGTGGTCACGGCGACGCGGAAGGGCACGGCGACGTTCGCGGGGACGCTCGACCTGACCGGGGTCGAGCCCGGCACGCTGCTGCTGATCCCGGAGGAGGCGCACCTGGCGGCGCTCGGCGACAGGGCGCGCGCACTGCCGTTCCAGGCGACGACCGACCACAAGGGGCGGATCCGGCAGTTCTCGTTCGAGGTGCCGGGAGCGGGCGAGTTCCGGCCGGACCAGATGACACTGAGCTTCGAGCAGTACGGTACGGCCCGCCCGCCGTCGGCACCGCCGGCCGGCGAGGTCGGTTCGGCCGGCGATCTGAAGGCGGCGCAGGACGCGCTCCGGACGATTCAGCAGAGCTGATCAGTCGCGGGCCGGGGGGTCGACCACGGACAGTTCCAGCGGCGCCGGCAGCTCCGCGACGCCGGGGCCGCCCGCCCGCACCCAGTCGGCGATGTCACGGGTGACGGTGTCGTCCAGCACCAGGCCGAACCAGACCGGCCGCGCACCACGCCGGCGGGCGGCCGGGGCGGGGTGGACGACCATGACGTTGGACTCCTCGCACAGGTCCAGGCAGAGGCTCGTCCTGACCCGGTGACCGGCGGCGGTCAGTTCCTTGCTCAGGCGGTCGAGCTGGCGATTGTGGTCGGTGCGCGGATGCTTGCGGGCGCTGCCACAGCAGCAGTCCCGGCACACGGTGACCAGACATCCGGACAGGTACGGGCTCACTGTTCTGATTCCTCTCCGGCCGCGGGACTCGGCATCGCGATCGCCACGGCGGCGGTGGGCACGGTGCGTTTGGTGACGATCAGGTGTGCCGCCGCGTGGCCGCCGGGCTCGGCGGCGGCCAGCAGGGCGGCGGCCTCGGCGACGCTGGGAGTGCCGACCGCGGCTTGGACCCGCGGCGAACCCGCCGCCTCCGTCGCGACCGCTCCGAGCTCGCCCGCCGAGTAGCCGATCACCGGCCAGCCGCGGGCTGCCGCGACCGCCCGCACGGCGGGGTGATCGGCGCGGCGGTCCAGCGTGGCCAGAGCGACGACCGCCCCCGGCGCTATCTCCCGGTCCGTGAGCACCGCGTCGATCAGCCCGGCGAGTTCATCCCCGGTGGTCTGCGGGCGCACGCCGACCCCGACGGCATAGCGGCACGACCGGGTCGCCCGGTCCGGATCCGGCGTGCCCGCCGGATCCGCCAGATCAGCCGGAAGGGCGTCCCCGGCGGTCACGCCACCGCGGTCGCGGCGGTGACCAGGCGGGAGGCGATCTCCGGCTGGCCGGCCCAGTGCAGGTGCAGGTAGGAGGCGTGCACGTTCTCGGTGACGAAACCCTCCGGCTCGGCGCCGCGCCAAGCCCAGGCCGCGTCCGCGCGCGGGGCGAGCAGCAGGCCGGAGCGCGGGCTCACCATGGTGCGGTGGAACTCGTGCCCGGAGACCCGGGTGCCCGCCGGGGCGATGACGCTGTCCGCGAGCGCGACCGCGTCCCGGTAACCGAGCGTGAGCGTCGGCGTCATCGCGGCCTCGATGTCCAGGACCCCGCACATGGGAGCGTCGTCGAGCGTGCGGCCCAGCCAGAGCAGCCCGGCGCACTCGGCGACGACCGGCGCGCCGGTGAAGGCGAGCCGGGACACCTCGTTGCGCAGCGAGGCGTTCGCGGAGAGCTGGGACGCGTACACCTCGGGGAATCCGCCGCCGACGACCAGCCCACGCGTACCCTCGGGGAGTTTTTCGTCGTGCAGGGGGTCGACGGTGACCACGTCGGCACCGGCGGCGGCGAGGAGTTCGGTGGTCTCGGCGTAGCCGAAGCTGAACGCGGCACCACCGGCGACCGCGATCACCGGCCGCGCTCCCCCGGTCGCCGATCCCGCAGCGCGGCCGTCCGCCGAATCCGCGGTGCGGCCGTCTGCCGAACCGGTCAGTGCCTCGGACGGCGACCACGCCTCCACCGGCAGCGGCCCCGCGGACGAGGCCAGCGCGTACACCTCGTCGAGGTCCACCGACGACGCGATCAGTGCGGCCAGCGCGTCGACCGCGGCCGACGCCTCCGCGCGCCGCTCGACCGCCGGGATCAGCCCGAGATGCCGGGACGGCGCCGCGACCGCGTCGTGCCGGCGGAGCACACCGAGGACCGGCGCGCCCACCTCCTCGCACGCCTCGCGGAGCAGCGACTCGTGCCGGTCGGAGCCGACCCGGTTCAGGATCACACCGCCGATGTGCACGCCGGTGGAGAACGACCGGAAGCCGTGCACCACCGCGGCGACCGATCGCCCCTGCGCGGTCGCGTCGACGACCAGGATGACCGGCGCGCCGATCAGCCCGGCCACGTGCGCGGTCGAGCCGAAGTCGCCCTCGCCCACACGCCCGTCGTAGAGGCCCATGACGCCCTCCACGATGGCGAGCGAGGCGCCGGCCGCGCCGTGCACGAAGAGTGGCGCGACGCGGTCCTCGCCGGCCAGCACCGCGTCCAGGTTGCGCCCGGGCCGCCCGGCCGCGAGCGCGTGGTAGCCCGGGTCGATGTAGTCCGGCCCGATCTTGAACGGGGCCACGCGGGTGCCGCGCGCCGCGAACGCGGCCAGCAGCCCGGTCGCCACCGTGGTCTTGCCGTGCCCGGACGCGGGCGCGGCGATGACCACGCGCGGGATGCTCACCATTCGATCCCCTGCTGTCCCTTGCGGCCCGCGTCCATCGGATGCTTGACCTTCGTCATCTCGGTGACCAGGTCGGCGGCTTCGAGCAGCGCGGGGTGCGCGTCCCGCCCGGTGATCACCACGTGCTGGCTGCCCGGCCGGTCCCGGAGCGTGGCCACGACGTCGTCGACGTCGACCCAGCCCCACTTGATCGGGTATGTGAACTCGTCCAGCACGTAGAACCGGTACGCCTCCGCGGCCAGGTCCTTCTTGATCTGCGCCCAGCCCTGCGCGGCCTCCACCGCGTGGTCGCGCTCGGTGCCGGGGCGCTGGATCCAGGACCAGCCCTCGCCCATCTTGTGCCAGGTGACCGGCGCGCCGCCGGGCACCTCGCCGAGCGCGCGCAGCGCGGTCTCCTCGCCGACCTTCCACTTCGGACTCTTCACGAACTGGAACACCACGATCGGCCAGCCGGCCGACCAGGCGCGCAGCGCCATGCCGAACGCGGCCGTGGACTTGCCCTTGCCCGGCCCGGTGTGCACGGCCAGGACCGGTTGCCGGCGGCGCTGGCGCGTGGTCAGCCCGTCGTCCGGCACGACCTCAACTTTGCCCTGTGGCATGTCAGACCGCCGTCCTCACCGAGATCGCCGACGCGGACAGCTCGTCCAGCGGCATCCAGTCCGCCGAGAGCGCGCCCGCGAGCCGCCGGGCCAGCCCGAGCCGCACCGGGCCGGACTCGCAGTCGACCACCACGGCCGACGTGCCGGACAGCGCGGGCGTCACGGTGAGCGGGTCGGGCCCGCTGGTCGCACGGCCGTCCGTGACCACGACGAGCAGCGGGCGGCGGCGCGGGTCACGACGGCGCTCGGTCTCGATCACGGTCGCGGCGCTACGGAGGCCGGCCGCGAGCGGTGTGCGCCCACCGGTGCGCAGCTCCGCGAGCCGCGCGACGCCGACCTCGTGGCTGGACGTGGGCGGCAGCACCGTGCTGGCCTCGCCGCCACGGAAGGTGATCATGCCGATTCGGTCCCGCCGCTGGTACGCGTCCCTCAGCAGCGACAGCACCGCGGTCTTCACGGTCCGCATCCGCTGCCGCGCCGCCATCGACCCGGACGCGTCCACCACGAACAGCACCAGGTTCGCCTCGCGGCCCACGTGCACGGCCTCCCGAAGATCAACAGCCTCGACGGTACGGCTGCCGCGCCCCGCGGCCGCTCGCAGCGTGGCCGGGAGGTGCGGGGCGAAACCACGGCGGCCGATCGGGGTACGCGCACCGACCACGCGCCCCCGGCGCGCGAACGCGGGCGAGCGACGCCCCGCGTGCGCACCCTCGCCCCGGCCGGTCACCGTGAACGCCTTCGGCCGGAACGCGGCACCGACCGGCGCGGGCTGCGCGGCCCTCCGGTCCTTGCCGTTCCCGGGCGGTGGCGCCGCGTTCTCCTGCTGCGCCGCGTTCTCCTGCTGCGCCGCGTTCTCCTGCTGCGCCGCGTTCTCCGGCGCGCCGTTGCGGCCGGACTGCGGCGGGGGTCCCCCGGCGGGTCCGCCGGACGGGCCACCACCGGGACCGCCCCCGCCGTCCGGCCCTCCGCCGTCCGGGCCGTCGGACGGGTCGCCGTCGGAGGCGTCGCCGTCCGTCTCGCCCGCCGGCGGGTCCGACGGAGGTTCCGGGTCCGCGCCCGCCTCGCTCAGCGCCTCTTCCAGCTTCTCCTCGTCCGCGCCCGGCGGGTCGAGCGGGTCGCGGCGGCGCCGGTGCGGCAGCGCGAGCCGGGCCGCGTCGCGCACGTCGTCGCCGGTCACCACGGTCCGCCCGGCCCAGGCCGCGAGCGCGATCGCCGCGCGCGCCACCACGATGTCGGCCCGCATGCCGTCCACCGCGTAGGCGATGCAGATGCGCGCGATCCGGTCCAGCTCGCCGTCCGGCAGTGTCACGGACGGCAGCAGGTCGCGCGCGGTCACGATCCGGGCCGCGAGGTCGCGCTCGTCCGGCGCCCACCGGGCCGCGAACCCGTCCGGGTCCGCCTCGTACGCGAGCCGCCGCCGCACCACCTCGGCGCGCGCGACCGCCTCGCGCGGCGCCGCCACGTTCACGACCAGACCGAACCGGTCGACGAGCTGCGGGCGCGGCTCGCCCTCCTCCGGGTTCATGGTGCCGACCAGTATGAACCGGGCCGCGTGCTTGACCGAGACGCCGTCCCGCTCCACATGCGCCCGGCCCATCGCGGCCGCGTCCAGCAGCAGATCCACCAGGTGATCCGGCAGCAGGTTGACCTCGTCGACGTAGAGCGCGCCCCGGTGCGCGGCCGCGAGCAGGCCGGGTTCGTACGCCTTCGTACCGTCGGCCAGTGCCCGCTGAAGGTCGAGCGTGCCGACCACGCGGTCCTCGGTCGCGCCGACCGGCAGCTCGACCAGCGGCGCCCGGCGGCTGTCCACGGCACCGGACGCCGCGGCGGAAGCCGCACCGGCGAGCGCGTGCGGCCCGTCCGGGCAGGCCGGGTCCGGTGCGGCCGGGTCGCAGGCGAAGCGGCACCCGGCGACGACGTCGATCGACGGCAGCAGCGCGGCCAGCGCACGCACCACCGTCGACTTGGCGGTGCCCTTCTCGCCGCGGACCAGCACGCCGCCGATCGCCGGCGACACGGCCGTGAGCAGCAGTGCCCGGCGCAGATCGTCGAGCCCGACGACGGCCGAGAACGGGTAGGGAGTGGTCATTCCGCACTCAGAGGCGGCCGCATGCTCGTGTCCCTTCCGCGGGTGTCCACGCCCGCGCTGGTGGTCGGTGCGAGCGGCCGGAGTGACCTGACTCCCGTGCGGCGCTGCCGCGCGGTCACAGTGGCGGGACCGTCCCGGACTCACACCGGGTTTCCTCCGCATCCGCTCGACGGCCATGCTCGCGTACCCCCGGCGCGCACGTCAACGCGGGGTTACGGGCACCGCGGCGTGAACGCCGGGTTTTCACGCGGATTCATCTGGCGCGGGCCGGTAACCGTGTTAGCATCGCAACGTTGCAGTTTTGGTTCCCAGTGTTATCTCTCTCCGAGAGCTCGATTCTCTTAGAGAGTTCGGCAGCGCCTGCGGGATTACGACCGCGGGCGCTTCTTGCGTTGGGGCCGGAAATGCGACGCACGGGCTCGTGAGTTGCGAGCTCATTACCTACGACCTCGCACGACGCGGGGTTCGATTTGGCAAGGAGAAGTACATGGCTGTCGGCACCGTCAAGTGGTTCAACGCGGACAAGGGCTACGGCTTCATCACCCCTGATGACGGCGGCAACGACGTCTTCGCGCACTTCTCGGCGATTCAGTCCAGCGGCTACCGCTCGCTCGAGGAGAACCAGCGCGTCGAGTTCGAGATCACCCAGGGCCAGCGTGGCCCGCAGGCCGCGGACATCCGTCCGCTCTAAGGACCTCACCCACCGCCCGTAGCCATCCGGGCCGGGCGGTGCCCAAGACTTCCCACGAAAGCACCGGCAGCACCACTGCCGGTGCTCTCGGCTTTTCCGGCCCCCTCGGCCATGATGATCGTCACTGTCGTTCACCGGCGACGGTGCGCTCGGCGAGGACATCGCCAACCTGATCATCGACAGCGTGACGGACGGGCTGATCGACGCGGCGCTGCTGCCCGAGATCGAGGACGCGGCCGTCGAGGGCTACCTGGAAGGGCTGCGGGACGGCGGCCGGCACGGCGATCCGGACGACATCCGGCGCGCGATCGCCGCGTGCGGGGCCGCGAAGTACAGCTGGTTCGGGCCCGCCGTGCTCGGCCGCATGATCCGCGGGTCGAGGGCCGGGAACGCCTACGGCCGGCCCCTCGACGACGATGGCGAGGAGCTGGAACGCCTGCGCGGTCTGGTGGAGCTGATCGTCAGGTGGGCGGCCGTCTCAGAGGCGGGGGAAGACGCGCGGTGAGGCCTGGACGCCCTCGACGGCCAGCGAGGCCGGGCCGACGACGAGCGGGTCGGGCGTGCCGACGAGCTTGACGTCCTTGTTCTCGTAGTCGAAGCGGCTCAGCACGTACCGCATGGCCTCGGTCCTGGCCCTTTTCTTGTCGTTGCTCTTGACGACCGTCCACGGGGCGTCGGCCGTGTCCGTGTAGAAGAACATGGCCTCCTTCGCCTCGGTGTAGTCGTCCCATTTGTCCAGCGACTCGAGGTCCATCGGGGAGAGCTTCCACTGCCGGACCGGGTCGACCTGCCGGATCGCGAACCGGGTGCGCTGCTCGCCGGACGTGACCGAGAACCAGAACTTGACCAGCTTGATGCCGGACCGGACGAGCATCCGCTCCAGCTCCGGCGCCTGCCGCATGAACTCGAGATATTCGCTGCGGGTGCAGAAGCCCATCACGCGCTCGACGCCGGCCCGGTTGTACCACGACCGGTCGAACAGCACGATCTCGCCGGCCGCGGGCAGGTGCTGGATGTACCGCTGGAAGTACCACTGGGTGGACTCGCGCTCGCTCGGCTTCTCCAGCGCCACGACCCGGGCGCCGCGCGGGTTCAGGTGCTCCATGAACCGCTTGATCGTGCCGCCCTTGCCGGCCGCGTCCCGCCCCTCGAACAGGACCATCAGCCGCTCGCCGCTCGCCTTGCAGTGGTTCTGCAGCTTCAGCAGCTCGATCTGCAACAGCCGCTTGTCCCGGTCGTAGTCCGGCCGGGGCAGGCGCTCGTCGTACGGGTAGTCCTCGCGCCACGTGTCGACCGGTGACCCGTCCGGCTTGATCAGGATCGGGTCGTCATCGTCGTCGTCGCGGACGTCGTACTCCCCGAGCTGGTCCAGAACGGGCTGAAGATCGTCGCCGTGCGTCATGTCCACCATGACAGGGTGATACCCCGTCGGGGCGTCGCCAAAGATGCCTACGGACGGCGAACATTGCATGAACTGCGACGGATCGCGTGCGGCTGCGGAGACCTGCTCGGCCTTCGTCCCGCTCCTCGCACGCGCTCGGCGGCCTGATCGGCGCCACCCGGATCGCGGCCGGCTCGTCCGCGGTCAAGGTTCGGCACCATCGTCACCACGACGATCGTCCCGGCGGGCGTGCCGGTAGGAGCCGTGTCATCCAGCACGTCATCGGGTGCGCCTCACGCGCGGGTGTCAGGCGCGCACCGGCTCGCGAAGCGCGGCGTCGCGGGCGGCAGCGCCGGCATCATGGGCGAGGTCCGGGTCGGTCGCCGGCTGGGGCACACACAGCAGGAGAGCGTTCGGCCGTACGGTGATCAGCAGCCGGTCGCCGGGCGCGATGAGGTCGCCGTCGAGCTGGCGCGGCTGTGTGCGGCTGGCACGGATGTCGATCCGCGCGGCGGTGAGGATCTCCATGCGGGCCACGGATCTCTTGCGCAGGAGCAGGCCCCAGCCGAGCGTGGCCCAGTGCCACAGCGTTCGCGGGCTGAGGATCGCGATGTCGAGCAGGCCGTCGTCGGGCTGGGCGTCGTGCAGCAGCCGCATCCCGCCCTGGAGCCGGCCGACGTTGCCGACGATCACCGATCGCGCGCGGCGGTGGAACGACGGGCGGTCGTCCAGGGTGATCTGGAGCCGCATCTGACGGCCGCGGAGGTGCTGCACCGCGCCGCCCAGGTAGGCGAGCCAGCCGAGGTGCTTCTTGGCGGTGTCGTTCGTCGCGTCGAGCATGTGCGCGTCGAAACCCATCCCGGCCATGACGGCGAAGCTCTGGTCGCCGGCGGTGCCGACGTCGATGAGGCGGCGGCCGCCCTGGAGCACGACCTCGATGCCGGTGGCGAGGTCGCCGGTGAGCCCGAGGTTGGCGGCGAGCAGATTGCCGGTGCCGGCCGGCAGCACGGCCATGGCGACACCGGTCCCGGCGAGCGCGGTGACGCAGGACATGACGGTGCCGTCGCCGCCGCAGACGAGGACGACCTCGGCGCCGTCCCGGACCGCCGCGCCGGCCTGACCGGCGCCCGGGTCGTCGACGGTGGTCTCCAGCCACATCGGCGCCGCCCATCCCGCGGCGGCGAGCGTGTCGGTGATCGTGCTGCGGAGAAGTCCGAGGTCGGCGACCTTCGCCGGATTCACGACGACGGCGGATACAGGCGTGCGCATACGGGTCCTCACCTGGTGGAGTGGAAGTACACGGCCGCCGCCCCAGGGTGTCCCGGGGCGGCGGCCGTCGGTGCCGATCAGGCGTCGGTGGAGCTGCGGGTGCCGGCCTTCGCCAGGCCGCGGCTGACCATGTAGCCGATGGTCAGCAGGGCGACGTAGAACCAGGCCTGGTCGGCCCGGAAGTAGTCGCCGGATGCGCCGTTGTCGCCGTTGCCGTTGCCGTCGGCGATCAGCGAGGCGATCAGAACACCCAGCACGACCGCGACGTACGCGATGAACTCCGTGGTCTTGTAGGCCGGCTTGGTCTCCGCCCGGCGCCGAGGGGTGGCCTTGAGGGAGGTGTTGCCGGCGGGGGTGTTCAGGTCGTTCTGTGCCGTGCTGTACGTGGAGCTGGTCATGGCGTCTCCGATGACAGATGGTGCGTGGGACCGAATGCGGTCTTCACCGGCGGGGATCCAGGCCGGGAACCGTCCGTAGCGGTCTCGTGGAGCCGCGATTGTCCGCGGCGGTCGATGTCCATATACCCGTGCCGGGTATGACCCAAACGTGGGTTGCGACCGCAGGGTGAGCGGTCGAGGGCGTACCGTGATGAGGTCACCCCGGACCCGGTGGCCGTCCCACTCCGCCACCCGCTCCGGCGCGCCTCCCGATCAAGGGCGTCGGCTGATCGTCTTACGAGGAGCAGTCCATGACGAGTGCCCGTACGCGAAGACGTCTGTGAAGGTCGCCCTGCTCGGGCCGGTAGCGTGGCGGACTCCGCCACGCCATTACGGCCCGTGGGAGCAGGTCACCGGACTGCTGGCCGAAGGGCTGGCGGCGCGCGGCGTCGACGTGACGCTGTTCGCCACCCGAGATTCGATCACCGCCGCGACACTCGACGGTGTCGTGCCGCACGGCTACGGGGACGACCCCGGGCTGGACGGCCGGGTGCAGGAGGCGCTGCACGTCGCGCACGCACTGAGCCGGTCGGCTGAGTTCGACCTGGTGCACAACCATCTCGACTGGTTGCCGCTGGCCTTCGCGGCGCACTGCCGCGCGCCGATGCTGACCACCGTGCACGGCTTCTCCGGAAGCGGCATCCTGCCCGCCTATCGCGACGCCCGATCCGCCTACGTATCGATCTCGGACTCGGACCGGGCGAAAGGGCTCGACTACGTCGCCACGGTCTATCACGGTGTCGACCTCGACGGGTTGCCGTTCACCGCGGCGCCGGGGGACGGGCTGGTCTCGTTCGGCCGGATCCATCCGGACAAGGGCACGCACACCGCGATCGAGATCGCCCGCCGGGCCGGTCGCCGGCTCACCATCGGGGGCATCGTGCACGACGAGCGCTACTTCGCCGAGACGGTGGCGCCGCACATCGACGGTGACCGGGTCGTGTTCCTCGGCCCGGTCGGGCCGGCGGATCGTCCCCGGGTGCTCGGGGAGGCGGCGGCGCTGCTGCACCCGATCGCGTTCGACGAGCCGTTCGGGCTGTCCGTGGTGGAGGCGATGGTGTGTGGCACGCCGGTCGTCGCGTACGCCCGTGGATCGATGCCCGAGGTCGTCGACGAGAGCGTGACCGGCGTGCTCGCCGACGACGTGGACTCCGCCGTCGAGGCGGTCGGCCGGGCCGTCGCGCTGGACCGGTCGCGGTGCCGGGAGCGGGCCCGGGAGCGTTTCGGCGCGGACCGGATGGTCGCCGACTATCTGGCGCTCTACCAGCGGATCGCCCGCCGGCCGTAGCGCCGGTGCACCTCCGACGGACTTCTAAGGTTTCAGGAAGGTCGATCAGATCATGCGTTCCTACGGTTTTCTCAGCACTCATCCGCCAACCCGGTGCGGACTGGCCACGTTCAACGCGGCGCTGGCCGCGCAGCTCGACGGCGGCATCGTGCGCGTCCTCGACGGCGACGTCGCGGGGCAGGCGCCGCCCGGGGTCGTGCACTCCTGGTCCTCGCGGGCACGTGGGGGCTGGCCGGCGGCGGCCGCCGCGC
The DNA here is from genome assembly GCF_030811575.1 of Catenuloplanes nepalensis. Classification (GTDB taxonomy): domain Bacteria; phylum Actinomycetota; class Actinomycetes; order Mycobacteriales; family Micromonosporaceae; genus Catenuloplanes; species Catenuloplanes nepalensis. Next base: position 4,383,920 of record NZ_JAUSRA010000001.1, read on the forward strand.
TGAATACGTTCGACGTGGCGATAGTCCAGCACGAGTACGGCATCTATCCCGGCGCGGACGGCGAGGAGGTGCTGCCGCTGCTGCGCCGGCTGACCGTGCCGAGCATCGTGGTGCTGCACACCGTGCTCGCCCACCCGTCCGAACGTCAGCGTTCACTGCTGACCCAGATCGCCGGCGAGGCCGGCGCCGTGGTCACGATGACGAACACGGCCCGGGACCGGCTGCTGGCCGGCTACTCCGTGGACTCCTCGAAGGTGACGGTCATCCCGCACGGCGTCGCGGAGCCGGTCGGCGGGCCGGTCGGACACCGGGACCGGCCGCACCTGCTCACCTGGGGGCTGATCGGCCCGGGCAAGGGCATCGAGTGGGCGCTGCGGGCGCTCGCCCGGCTTCAGGACCTGGATCCGGCGCCGACGTACACGGTGGCGGGCCGGACGCACCCGAAGGTGCTCGAGCTGCACGGTGAGGCGTACCGGGCCGGGCTCCACCAGCTCGGCGCGGAACTCGGCGTCGGTCACTCGGTGGAGTACCAGCAGGTCTACCACGATCAGGCCGCGCTCGGCGCGCTGATCGGCTCGGCGGACGTGGTGCTGCTGCCCTACGACTCCCGTGAGCAGGTCACCTCGGGCGTGCTGATCGAGGCGGTGGCGGCCGGGGTGCCGGTGGTGGCGACGCCGTTCCCGCACGCGGTGGAGCTGCTGCGCGACGGTCCGGGCCTGCTGGTGCCGTACGGCGATCCCAAAGCCCTGGCCAAGGCGATCCGGCGGCTGCTGACCGTGCCGGGGCTGGCCGATCGGCTCTCCCGGCGGTCCGGCGGGGAACTGCGCTGGCCGGAGGTCGCGAAGAGCTACGCCGGGCTGGCGGATCGGCTGCTCGACGCGCGCTCGCACACCGTCGGCGCGGCGGCGTGACCGCGACGCTCGGGCCGCCGGTCATCGCGCCCACCTTCACCCACCTGGCCCGGCTCAGTGACGACACCGGGCTGTTCGAGCACGCGCGGCACGGGGTCGTGCGGCGCGGGCACGGCTACTGCACCGACGACGTGGCCCGCGGGCTGGTCGTCACGGCCCGGGAGCCGGAGCCGTCGGTCACGGTGGCCGGGCTGACCGAGCGGTACCTCGGGTTCCTGACCCATGCACAGGGCGCCGACGGCGCCTTCCACAACCGGCTGGGGTACGACCGGCGCTGGCGGGACGAGCCGGGACTCGGGGACTGGTGGGGCCGGGCGCTGTGGGGGCTCGGCACCGCCGCCGCCCGCAGCGCCGCGCCGTGGATCCGGGAGGAGGCGATGATCGCCTTCCGCCAGGGTGCGTCGCTGCGCTCCCCGGCTCCGCGGGCGATGGCGTTCGCCGGGCTGGGTGCGGCCGAGGTGCTGCGGGGCGATCCCGGCGACCCGGCCGCGGGCGGGCTGCTGGCCGATGCCGCCCGCGCGGTCCTCGGCGCCTCCACGACGTACCCGCTGATGGATCTCGACTGGTTCTGGCCGGAGGATCGGCTCACCTATGCGAACGCGGCGCTCGCCGAGGTGGTCATCGCGGCGGGCCGGCACGGCGGTGACCCGGAGCTGCTCACCGTGGGACTCCGCATGCTCGGCTGGCTGCGGGAGATCCAGACGCGGGAGGGCCGGCTGTCGGTGGTGCCCGCCCAGGGCTGGCGTCGGCACGGGCCCCGGCCCGGCCACGACCAGCAGCCGATCGAGGTCGCCGCGCTCGCGGACGCGTGCGTCGCCGCGGCGGACGCGACCGGCGACCCCGGCTGGGAGGCGGAGATCCGGCGGTGTGTGGACTGGTTCCTCGGCGACAACGACGCGGGCGTCCCGATGTGGGACCCGGGGACCGGCGGCGGATACGACGGGCTCACCCCGGACGGGCCGAACCTCAACCAGGGCGCCGAGTCCACGCTCGCGTTCGTCGCCACGCTCCAGCACGCCCGGCGGTGGTCATGACCGGCGGCCTCGCGACCCGGCTCGATCACACGCTGACGCCGGACCCACGGCGGGTCGTGGTCAAGCTGTTCGTCCCCGGTGAGGACGCGGCCGTGGTCCGGACCCGGGCCCAGTCGCTGATCGACCGCATCGCCCGGCTCGGCGAGGTGGAGAGCGGCGACCTGCTGCGGTCGGTCGTGGAACGGTTCGGCGATCGTCACGGCGATCTGGAGGGATCGTTCCTCCACCACTACGACCTGGTCCGGCACCGGATCGCCCATCCGCTGGAACTGTCCCGCGCCGCCCGGCTGCTGGTCGGCGCGTACTTCAGCCACGAGTACGCGGTCGAGGCCGCGGCGCTGTGCAACCCGTCGATGGTCGCGCACCCGGACCAGAGCGGCCTGGACGCCGGGCAGCTACGGGTCGCGATCAGCCTGCGCCAGATCGGCGAGGGCCACCTGTCGTCCATCGGCTTCGCCACCGCGGTCCTCGGCCCCGGCGGGCGACTGACCGTGGCGGACCGGTCCGGGCCGCTGGTCCTCGGGCAGCGGATCGCCGTCCAGAGCCGCCGGGACCTGCTCGCCACGGGTCTGGACGAGAGCGACTGCGACAACGAGATCTCCGCGACCGTCCTGGACCTGTTGCCGGACCGGTACGACGACGCCACGTTCGAGCGGGTCCTCGCGGAGCTTCCGGCCGACCTGATCAGCCGCAGCACCGGCCCGGGAACCGTGGAGTTGATCCGCCGGATCAGAGCCGACAGCTACGCCAGCACGTTCCCCGCCGACACACGTCTGGAGCAGCGGGTGCTCTGGCCGGCCACGCCACCGGAGAGCAACGGCATGGAGGACGCCCGGTTCGTGATCTTCGCCGGGCCGGACGGTCCGGTCTACCGGGCCACCTACACCGCCTACGACGGACGGCGGATCGCCGGCCGCGAGCTGACCAGCACCGACCTCCGGCACTTCGAGATCACCCCGATGCGCGGGCCGGGCGCCGGCAACAAGGGCGTCGCGCTCTTCCCACGGCCGGTCGGCGGGCGGCAGCTCGCGCTCTGCCGCTCCGACGGAGAGACGATCGGACTGTCCGCCATGGACGAACTGCGCCGGTGGCGTGCGCCGGTGCCGCTGCACAGCCCGCGGCACAGCTGGGAACTCATCCAGGTCGGCAACTGCGGCTCACCGATCGAGACCGAGGCCGGCTGGCTGGTGCTGACGCACGGGGTCGGACCCATGCGGCGGTACGCCATCGGCGCGCTCCTGCTGGACCTGGACCACCCGGAGCGGGTCATCGCCGAGCTGCCCGACGCGCTTCTCGCGCCGGACGGCACGGAACGCGACGGATACGTGCCCAACGTCGTCTACTCGTGCGGCGGCATGGTCCACGACGGCGCCCTGTGGCTGCCGTACGGCGCGAGCGACGCCCGGGTGGGCTTCGCCACCGTCCCGCTCACCGAGCTGCTCGCCGCGATGACGCCAGTCGTCCGGGGTGGACGCCGCGCTCCGGTGGCCGACCCACCGCTTTCCTCGTAGACAGGGAACGGGCTCCGGACGATGTCGTCCGGAGCCCGCCCCCTTCGTCGTGGTCATCGAGCCGGCACGGCCTCCCGCTCATGGCTGTTGCGGCCGGTCTCCACCGAGGCCAGGATCTGCGGCGCGTGCATCGGGCTGCCGACCTCGGTGGCCAGGAGCAGGGCCGCGTCCGCGTTGCCCGGCTCGGTGCCGGGCGGGACGACGAGCAGGTCCACGCGGTCCCCGTTGTCACAGAGCAGATCCCTCCCGTCCGCCGACGGCGTGGTACGCGCGGCGGCGGACGGTGCAATGGGGCAGAAGGTCAGCGGTTCCGGTTGAGCCGGCGCAGTTGCGTGATGCGGGCCGTGCCGATCGCCGTGGTCAGGATCGCGGTCCCCACGGCGGCGGTGAGCAGCGCCAACGCCAGCGGCACCGACCCGTGCCAGGCCAGGAAGCTCACCTCGACGACGCGCGTGTTCTGCAACATGAAGACGATCAGCACCACGAAGAGCAGCGCGGCGACGCAGATGCCGAACCAGGTGGCGCCGGTCCGAGTGCGAGGTGCCGCCTCGTGCCGGATCGGCGCTGCGGTGTCGGCGGGCGGAGTGTGGTCCGTGCTGGCGGACATGTGGTCGCCCCCTCACGGGGCTCGCCGGGCGACGGCATCGCAGAATGGATGGCGTCGGCGCCGGACAAACTCCATGGTACGCCTGTTCGGCCGCCGCCGCCCGGCACGCCGAGGTCACGGGCGCCCGCGTCGGAGACGAACCGCGGCCGTCGGCACCGTTGCCGCGTGCGGGCCGCCGATGGCACGAGGGCTGGGAGGGTGCCCGCCGCCGCGTGGGTGGCGGCGGGCGGCGGGGTCAGCGGAGGCCGTTGCGGATGGCGATCTGGATGACGAGGGCCGGGGTGTCGGTGATGATGCCGTCGACGCCGAGGGTGATGGCGCGCTGGATGACCGCGGGGTCGTCGAGCGTGTACGGGACGACCTTCAGCTTGTCGCGCTGCTGGAGGACCGGGATCGCGGGGCCGTGGAAGTAGGACGGGTCGGTGCGGACGTACCAGTCGGGGTGCGGCGCCGCGGGCTGGGCGGGGTCGTGGACCTGCCAGTTGGCGGAGACGGTGGCGGCGCCGGCGGCGCGGACCAGCTTGCCGAGGTCACGGAAGCGCCACCAGTCGAGGCTGCCGGTCCACGGGCTGCGGACCGACGGGTCGCCGTAGACCGCCTGCAGCGAGCACTCGTCGGCGAGCGACGCGCACTCGGCGGGGCCGTACTGCCAGACCAGCGCGACGGTCTCGATGCGCGGGTCGAGGCGGCGGGACAGCTGAATGGTGCGCCAGTCGAAGGACTGGACGGTGACGCGGGAGGTGAGGCGCGCCTGCTGGATCGCGGTGACCAGCTTGCGGGTGAAGACGTCGTAGCGCTCGGTGTCGTTCACCGTCGGGCTGATCTTCGTTTCGATGTTGAGCCGGATGTCCGACCGGCCGGACGAGCGAACCAGGTCGAACACCTCGGTCAGCGTGGGGATGCGGGCGCCCGGCACCGGCGTCTGGGTGGGCAGGTTCGTCTTCGTACCGCAGTCGAGGGTCTTGATCTGCGCGAGCGTCAGCGAGTGGACCCGGTCGCCGACGTAGGGGTAGGCGGGGTCACCCGGGGTCGCGGGCGCGGTGTCGACGCAGTGCGAGCCGTTGATCGTGCGGTCGTGCAGCACGACCAGGTGGCCGTCGCGGGTGACGCCGGTGTCCAGCTCCAGCGTGGAGATCGCCGGGTTCGCCAGCGACGCGGAGAACGCCGGGAGCGTGTTCTCCGGGAGCGTGGCCCGGCCGCCGCGGTGCGCCTGGATGTCGAACGGCGACCGGTACGCGCGCGGCAGCTGATGACCGCGCGACGCCAGCAGCGTGCGCAGCCGGTCGGGGTAGTCGGTGATCAGGCCGTCGATGCCGTCGTCGAGCAGCTTCGCCATGGTGGGCACGTCGTCGACGGTCCACGGGATGACCTTGATGCCGTTGCGGTGCGCGTGCGCGACGAGGTCGCGCGTCACGTACGGCCGGTAGCCGGGGTCGCCGACCGTGCCGTTCTGCGGGAAGCCGTGCACGGGCGAGAACGCGTACGCGCCGAAGGTCTTGATCGCCCTGATCGGGTCGCCGCCGAACGCGTCGATGTCCAGGCCGCCCAGCCACGGTGACGCGCCGGGCTGCCCGACCTGGAGGAAGTCGTGGTTGGTCAGCGCCACCCGCGGCAGCCGCGGCTCGACCTCGCGGAAACGCTTGAGCGCGCCCCAGTCGAAGCTCTGGATGGTGACCTGGCGCAGCATGCCGGCCTTGCGGATCTCGGCCAGCGTGACCTGCACGAACTGCTCGCGCGGGGCGGTCTCGGACGGCGCCCCGGCCTCGACCTTGGTCTCGATGTTGAGCTTCACGTCGTCCGCGCGGTAGCGCTTGACCAGTGCGAAGACCTCGCTCAGCAGCGGCATCCGGGCGCCCGGCACGGCCAGCTGCCCGGGCTTGTCGGCCAGGACCTTTCCACCGCAGTCGAGGGTACGGACCTGGGCCAACGTCAACGTATTGACATATTTCCCGACATAGGGAAACTCGGGGTCGCCGGCGACCGCGGGGGCGGTGTCGGTGCACTTGGTGCCGGAGACGCGGCGGTCGTGCGTCACCACGGCCTGCCGGTCCTCGGTGATCTGCACGTCCAGCTCCAGCGTGGACACGCCCAGCTGGAGCGCGTTGCCGAAGGACGCGAGCGTGTTCTCCACCCGCAGGCCGAGGCCGCCGCGGTGCGCCTGAAGGTCGAAGGATCGCCGCGAGGAGGCCGACGCGGGCGCGACCAGGACGCCCGCGATCAAGGCCGCGGCCAGGCCGGCGGTCAGCAATCGTCGATTCCACATGGTCCCGCATCGTCGCGGCCCCAGGCGACATCGACGTTAATGCCGCCTTACAGACTCCCGCTGGAGATGGTCGGTGGGGTCCCGCACGTCTTCCAGTCGTTCTTCAACATGATGGACGAGGCCGGTGAGAGCCTGGACCGTGCCGCCCGGTTCGTGCGACAGCACCTCGAGAAGAAGCACTGACAAACGGAGAAACCGCGTCCCCGCCGTACGCCGGGACGCGGTTCTCTCAGATCGTTCAGCGGTCGGTGATCGGGACGAACGCGCGCTCGGGCGCACCCGTGTAGAGCTGCCGCGGGCGGCCGATCTTCGTCGCCGGGTCGTTGATCATCTCTCGCCACTGGGCGATCCAGCCGGGGAGCCGGCCGAGCGCGAAGAGCACCGTGAACATCTTGGTCGGGAAGCCCATCGCCTTGTAGATGAGGCCCGTGTAGAAGTCCACGTTGGGGTAGAGCTTGCGGGAGATGAAGAAGTCGTCGGCGAGCGCGATCTCCTCCAGCTGCATCGCGAGGTCGAGCAGCGGGTCGTTGCCGCCGGTGCGCTCCAGCACGTCCCGCGCGGCCTTCTTCACGATGGCGGCACGCGGGTCGTAGTTCTTGTAGACGCGGTGACCGAAGCCCATCAGCTTGACGCCGGGCTCCTTCTTCTTCACCCGCTCGACGAACGCGTTGATGTCGCCGCCGGACTGGTGGATGCCGTTCAGCATCGACAGCACGGCCTCGTTCGCGCCGCCGTGCAGCGGGCCGAAGAGCGCGTTCACGCCGGCCGAGACGGAGGCGAACAGGTTCGCGTGGGACGAGCCGACCAGGCGAACCGTGGAGGTGGAGCAGTTCTGCTCGTGGTCGGCGTGCAGCACGAGGAGCATGTCCAGCACGCTGGCGACGACCGGGTCGACCTCGTAGTCCTCGGTCGGGACGCCGAACGTCAGGCGGAGGAAGTTCTCCACGTAACCCAGGTTGTTGTCCGGGAAGAGCGCGGGCTGGCCGATCGACTTCTTGTACGCGTACGACGCTATGGTCGGCACCTTGGCCAGCAGCCGGACCGTGGAGATCTCCACGTCCTCGGGATTGAACGGGTCGAGCGCGTCCTGATAGAACGTCGACAGCGCGCTCACGGCCGAGGAGAGCACGGCCATCGGGTGCGCGTCACGCGGGAAACCGCCGAAGAACTGGCGCATCTCCTCGTGGAGCAGCGTGTGCTTGCGGACGCGGGAGTCGAACTCCGCGAGCTGGGTGGCGGTCGGCAGCTCGCCGTAGATGAGCAGGTAGGACGTCTCGAGGAACGACGCCTTTCCGGCCAGCTGGTCGATCGGGTAACCGCGGTAGCGCAGAATGCCGGCGTCGCCGTCGATGTAGGTGATCGCGGAGGTGCAGGAGGCGGTGTTGACGAATCCGGTGTCGAGGGTGACGTATCCGGTTTCCTTCAACAACGCACCGACGTCGACACCCGCCGGACCTTCGACCGCGTTTCGAACCGGCATCGACAGCTGTCCGCCAGGATGCTCAAGCTTGACATCCGTCATGTATTTCCCTCGCTTTACCGGCAGATCTCTGGGTAGACCTTCCGTTCACCGTAAACCCTCCGCCGGGAACCGGCGCAACGGCCCCAGTGAGGCATGGATCACCGAGCGCGGTCATCGCGCCTTAACGCGGCCTTAACGGATGCTGTTCGGTCGAGCTCCGGCGTGTCACAACTGCTTCTTGGGGCACCATAACGCCGCTACGACGCCCGGCGGGTGCGAAATGTGCAGTGCGCCCGTTCTGCCGTATGCCGCACCGTGCCGGTCCCGTGCGGCGCGCCGTCGCGCGTACCGTCAAAGGATGTTGCCGGTTCGCCTCACCGGGGCGCGCGAAACGCTGCTGGTCACGCTCTACGGGCGGGCACTCGACGCACGCGCCGCGCATCCGGTGCTCGGCGACACGATGGCCGCCGAGGCGGTCGACGCGATCGACTACGACTTCGGGGCCGCGCACGTCAAGCCCGGCGTGGCGGCCAGCGTGGTGGTCCGCGCGAAGTTCCTGGACAACTGGGTGCACGAGTTCCTGGACGCGCACCCGGGCGAGGCGACCGTGGTCCACCTCGGCGCCGGGCTGGACACCCGGGTCTGGCGCATCGACCCGGGCCCGGGCGTCGACTGGTTCGACGTGGACTTCCCCGAGGTGGTCGAGATCCGCCGCGCGCTCTTCCCGGAGCGGCCGGGTTACCACGCGATCGGCGCGTCCGTGACCGACGACGGCTGGCTGGAGCGGATCCCGACCGGGCGGCCCACGCTCGTGATCGCGGAGGGCCTCAGCATGTACCTCACCGAGGAGGAGGGCGTCACGCTGCTGCGCCGGATCACCGACCGGTTCAACGGCGGCACCACGATCGCGTTCGACGCGTTCAACTCGCTGGCGATCCGCGCGCAGAAGCTGAACCCGGCGATCCGCGTCTCCGGCGCCACGCTGCACTGGAGCGTCGACCATCCGCGCGACCTGATCCGGGCCGTGCCGGGGCTGCGCCTGCGAGACTCGATCGACGCGCTCTTCGCGCCGGGCACGGAGGAGATGCCGCGCGGGTCGAAAATCTTCGCGTCCGCGTTCCGCCCGTTCCCGGCCGTCCGGCACATGTCCCGATATCTACGATACGAGCGCTGACGCGATCGGCGTGGTGCCGTTGTTGAACTCGACGGTCAGGCCGCGCGTCGCCGGGTCGGCCAGCGCGGCCGCCACGGTCGCGGCCACGTCCGCCCGGGACACCGCGCCCGGCGTCGCACCCCGCGCGGCCGTCTCGATCAGCCCGGTCGGCGCGTCCAGCGTGAGCCGGCTCGGCCGCAGGATCGTCCAGTCCAGCCCGGTGCCGGCCAGGTGCGCGTCGGCCGCGGACTTCGCCTCCGCGTACGGGAAGAAGCCGTTGTCCGCCGGCACCCCGTGGTCCGGCCCGGCCCCGAAGTAGGAGACCATCACGAACCGCCGCACGCCGGCCCGCTCGGCCGCGTCCATGGTCCGGATCGCGGCGTCGCGGTCGACCGCGAACGTCCGCGCCGGGGCGCCACCGCCCGCGCCGGCCGACCAGACCACCGCGTCGTGGCCCGCGAGCAGCGCCGCGATCGCCTCGGTGTCCAGCGACTCGACGTCCGCGACCACGGCGTGCGCGCCGGTCGCCTCGACGTCCGCGGTGTGCTCCGGGTTGCGGAACACCGAGGTCACCTCGTCGCCGGCCGCGACCAGCAGCGGCGCCAGCAGCAGTGCGACCTTGCCGTGCCCACCGACGATCATGATTCGTGCCATGCGGCCGATCATATGGCGGGCGTGAGGTATCCGCTGAGTTCGCGCCAGGCGAGCCGGGCGTCCTCGTCGTCCACGTGCGGCCCGCGCAGTTCGTGCACGAACGCGCAGACGTCGGTGAGCGTCCAACGCAGCCGGTAGAGCGCGGTCGTGGGCGAGTCGTCCGGCGCGACCATCCACAGGTCGCGCTGCGGGGGCGCGACCGCGACCGTGTCCCAGTCGATCAGCCGCAGCCCGCCGCCGGCCGGCAGCATCACGTTGCCCGGATGCGGCTCACCGTGCGTGACCACCCAGGCGTCCCGGGCCGCCGTCACCACCGGGACCAGCGCGTCGTACCGCGCGAGAAGCTCCTCCAGGAAACCCCGGCGAAGAGCCACGATCTCGCGGGTACGCCGGGAGTACGGCCCATCGCTCCAGGGCTCGCCGAGTTCGTCGCCGTGCAGGCCGAGTTCGTCGCGGTGCGGGATGATCAGCCGGTCGACCGGCGTGTCCGCCGGCACCGGCATCGCGTGCAGGCGGCCGAGCGCGGCCAGCAGCTCCGCGCGGGCCGGCTCCGGCAGCGCGTCGCCGAAGCCGTGCGACACGCCGTCGATCAGGCCGGTCACGGAGACCGCGTACCCGCCGGCCATCACGGTCAGGCAGCGCCCGTCCGGCCGGCGACGCGGCGCGGCCACGAACTCCAGGCCCGCCTCGGCCAGCGCGGCCGCCGTGCCGAAGGCCCGTTCCAGCGCGTCCGGATCCGGGCCGGCCGCGACGTTGACGAACCACTCCACGCCGGCCGTGTCCCGAACCCGGTAGTGGTGCGCGCCGTAGCCGACCGGCGCGTACTCGAGCGTCGCGACGGTCAGCCCCCATCCACTGTGGAGGGCCTCGGCCAGCGCGGCGCGGTCGAGATCAGGCGGCTCGGCGAACACGGATGACATTCTAGATTTTCCCGCCGATATTCGGGATCGTGAGCGCATGCGATGGTGGCGGACGATCTCCGCGCGGATGAGCCGGCGGCCCTGGTTCACCCGGTTCGCCGCGGCCGCGGTGCCGCTCGACCGGTTCGTCAGCCGCGTCACCCGGGGCCGGGTGGTCGCGCTCGGCATGCTGCCCAGCCTGCTGCTCACCACCACCGGCCGGCGCACCGGCCTGCCCCGGCGGAACCCGGTCAGCTACCTCCGCGACGGCGACGCGTTCGTGGTGGTCGGCACGAACTGGGGCCGCCCGAGCCCGCCCGGCTGGGTCTTCAACCTGAGCGCGATCCCGGTCGCGATCGTCACCGTCCGCGGCGCCGATCTCGCGGTCCGGGCCGAGGAGGTCACCGACCGGGCCGCCTACGACCGGTACTTGTCCGCGATCGTGGCCCGCTGGCCCGGCTATCAGTCCTATCTGGACACCGCGGGTGACCGTTCGGTCCGGATCTTCCGGCTGATCCCCGTGCCCTGACGTGGAACCGCTCCCAGGCCAGGTGCGGCAAACACTCAGGTCCGGGCCGGTGCCGCCGATGGGTGGTTGAACCAGCTGAGGAGGTGGATCGTGCTGAACGGCATCACGGGCATCACCGCGCGGATCAACGACATCGAGCACCGGATCTCGTCGATGACCCAGCAGACCGCGGCGAAGACCGCGAGCGCGGTGTCGAACACCAGCCAGGCGTTCGCGTCCGCGCTGGCCAGCGCGGTGCACGGCAGCACGGCGGCGAGCACGACGAGCGCGACGACGGGCACCACCGGCTCCACGGCCAGCATGAAGGTCAACTCGGCGGGGATCCCGGAGGACCTGGCCGCGTTCGGCAACGGCAAGATCCCGGCGAACGCGCTGGGGCACGTCGGCAACACCAATCACAAGCTGTGGGCGCCGGCCGCGGAGAAGCTGACCCAGATGATCGCGGACGCGAAGGCGCAGGGCGTGAACATCGGCATCACCGACTCGTACCGGCCGTACGAGGAGCAGGTGGACCTGGCCCGCCGCAAGGGCCTCTACTCGCAGGGCGGGCTGGCCGCGAAGCCGGGCACGTCCGACCACGGCTGGGGCATGGCGACCGATCTCGACCTGAACGCGAAGGCACAGACCTGGATGCGGCAGAACGCCGCGAAGTACGGGTTCGAGGAGGACACGCCGCGCGAGCCCTGGCACTGGGGGTTCAAGCCGGAGAAACTGCAGTGAGCGCCTGGAGCAGCTCGGACTGGCAGATCGGCTCCGGAGCCTGACCCCGGGCCTCTTGCATGGCCTTCTGCAACTGAACGCGACGCAGCGCCTCGCGGATGTCGGCACCGGTCGCGCCCGGGCTCGCGGCGGCCAGCTCGCGCGCGTCGACGTCGTCACCGAACATCCGGAAGCCCGGCGTCTCGTGCGCCGCGATCAGCGCACGCAGCATCTTCGCGATGATCTCGGCGCGGCCGCCGGTGTCCGGCTTCGGCACGGAAAGCTTGATGTCGAACCGGCCGGAGCGGGTCAGCGACGCGTCCACCCGATCCGGGAAGTTCGTCGTGGCGACCACGATGACCTGCGGGTTCGCCTCGATCAGCGTGTTCATCTCCTGCTTGAAGATGCCCGCCACCGAGTTGATCGCCTGGCCGGCCGCGTCCTGCCCGCCGCCGGTGTAACTGATGATCGAATCGAACTCGTCGAAGAGCAGCACGGTCGGCGTGGTGTAGCGGCGCGCCTCCGTGAAGATCTTCTTGATGTTGCGCTCGGACGCGCCGAGCCACCGGTCCAGGATCTCCGGCGTGCGGATCTCGCGCAGCTCACCGCCGATCTCGTTGGCCAGCGCGGTGGCGAGCATGGTCTTGCCGGTGCCGGGCGGCCCGTAGAGCAGGATGCCCTGCGGCCGCCGCGCGCCCCACCGGGCCATCGCCTCCGGGTGGTTGAAACTCACCGCCACCTCGCGCAGCTGGGACACGATGTGGTCGAGCCCGCCGACCTGATCGAGCGTGGTCTTCTCGGTGTTGTCCGCTGTTTCGGGATCCGTCGTCAGCGTGTACCGCCCGCTCAGCTCTCCCCCGGCCAGCTCCGCCAGAACCTCGAAAAACAAGATCACAAAGCCGCGGAGGTACGGCGTGAGCGCGGTGTCAGCCCGGCGCGGCGCCTCGGCGGTCACGGTCACGGACACCTGCTGCGGAATAGCGGACGGCTCCACGTCGTAGGTGACGCGTGCGGACAGCCCGGAGACCGCGTCCACCACGGTCCGGTCGCGGGGCAGGTCCTCCGGCCGCTCCCCCAGCCGCCGGATCGTCTCCCCGGCCAGCGACGCGGTCCTGGCCGCGAACCGCAGCGGGTCCTTCGTCGCCATCTGCCGCGCGATCATCACGCCGACCGGCCCGGCCAGCCCGACCCGGAGCGCGTCGAGCCCGGCCGCGCGCCGCGCCGTGCCCACGAACCGGTAGACCGGCCCGTTCGTCGACAGGCGGCTGCCCGCGGTCAGCGTCACCGCGCGCAGCGAGCCCGGGAACGGCGCGCCGTGCAGCAGCTCCACCGGCTCCGGGCCGGCCGCGGCCAGCAGAATCCTGTCGGGGTCCACGATCCGCACGGACGCGCCCCGGCACTCGACGGTCTCGCTGGGCGGCCTGAGGCGGTCGTCGGTCATGTGTACGAGTCTGCCACGCGGGTGACGATCGGGCAGGATGTGACCATGTCGCTCGCCCGCTTGAAGGACATCTGCATCGACGCCTCCGACCAGGACCGGATGGCCGGGTTCTGGCAGCTCGCACCGCACGCGGCGCGGACGCGTCACGAGACGCACCCGGAGTTCTGGTGGCTGACACCGGGCGTCGAGGACTCCACCATCGTCTGGATCAACGGCGTGCCGGAGTCGCCGCCGCCCTCGGCGTCCTGACCGGGACCTTGGTCCCGGCCCGCCGGTGCACGCGGCCCTGCCGGCCCGGGCCGGCGGCGGGCAGACTCGGGTCGGGCAGTGAGATACCGGGAGGCACACCATGACGAGCCAGACCACCCGCACGGCGGCGTCCGTGCTCGCCGAGGCCGCGGCGACGGCCGGTTTCGCCCCGTCCGTGCACAACACGCAGCCGTGGCGGTGGCGGGTGCTGCCGGACGCGCTGGAGCTGTACGCCGTACCCGAGCGGAAGCTGCTCTCCATCGACCCGGCCGCGCGGCTGCTCACGGTCAGCGTCGGCGCGGCCCTGCACCACGCGGTCGTCGCGCTGGCGGCCCTCGGCTACACCGCCGAGGTGGCTCGCTTCGACGGGCCGGAGCTGCTGGCCCGGATCACGCTCGGCGAGCCCTGTGAGATCACGCCGGCCGCGATGCGCCGCGTGCAGTACCTGCGGACCCGGCACACCGATCGGCGCCCCACCCGCGACGAGGCCGTCGCACCGGCCGACCTGACCGCGCTGCAGCGGATCGTCTCCGACCACGGCGTGCACCTGCACCTGCTCGTCGACGACCAGGTCTACGAGCTGGCCGCGGCCGCCGGGCGCGCGGCCGAGGTGGAGGCGCGCGATCCGTTCGTGGCCCACGAGCTGGAGTTCTGGAAGGCGAAGACGCTGCCGGCCGGGTCGCTGCCGGAGGCGCCGGTGCGGTCCACGGTGCCGAACCGGGACTTCGGCGAGCACGGCCGGCTGCCGATCGGCGAGGGGCACGACAACCTCGCGTCGTACGGGGTGATCTTCGGCCACGACGACGAGCCGGAGACGTGGCTGCGGGCCGGTGAGGCGCTCTCCGCCGCATGGCTGGCCGCGGCCGAGCGCGGCGTCGGCGTGCTGCCGCTCTCCGGCGTGATCGAGGTCGACGTGACCCGCGCGGCGCTGCGGACGACGCTGGCCGAGCTGGGCTACCCCTACCTCGTGGTGCGCCTGGGCCTGCCGGACACCGACCACGCGGGACCGCCGGCCACGCCGCGCATCCCGGCGGCACAACTGATCGACACCTCGGCCGTAATCTAGCGTTCGTGGCCGCAGACCAACCGCCGTCGCTCGGACTCGGGCCGCTGTCCCGGGTCCGCCTCGACGAACTGCTGCAGGAGATGCTCGACCGCGTCGGAGACGTGGTGGCCAACCGGGAACGGCTGCGCGCGCTGCTCGACGCGGTCGTCGGCATCAGCACCGACCTCGACCTGCGCAGCACGCTACAGCGCATCGTGGAGGCCGCGTGTTCGCTGGCCGGTGCCCGCTACGGCGCGCTGGGCGTGGTCGGACCCGATCGGCGGCTGACCGACTTCATCACGCACGGCATGACCCCGGAGCAGGCCGCACACATCGGCGACCTGCCGCACGGGCGGGGTGTGCTGGGCCTGCTGATACAGGATCCGCGGCCGGTGCGCATGCCGGACATCACCCGGCACCCGCAGTCGTACGGGTTTCCGGCCCACCACCCGCCGATGCACTCGTTCCTGGGCGTGCCGGTGCGCATCCGCGAACACGTCTTCGGCAACCTCTACCTGGCCGAGAAGCGGGGCGCGGCCGAGTTCACCGTCGACGACGAGGAGGTCGTGGTCGCGCTCGCGGCCGCGGCCGGCGTCGCCATCGAGAACGCGCGCCTCTACGCCATCTCGCACCGCCGCGAGCAGTGGCTGGCCGCTGCCGCGGAGATCACCGGCGTGCTGCTGTCCGAGGCCCGCCGCACCGACGCGCTGTCCCTGATCGCCCGTCGCGCCCGCGAGGTCGCCGGCGCACACCTCGTGCTGGTCCTGCTCTACGACGCGGACACGGACCGGCTCACGGTCGAGGTGGTCGACGGCGACTCGTCCGTGGCCCCCGGCGCGCAACTGGTGGCGAGCGAGACCGCGTTCCTGCCCGCGGTCACCGGCGCCGGCACCGTCACGGTCGAGAGCCTGGCCAAGGCCGCGGCCTGGCCCGGCGACGTGCCCGGCGGCCCCGCGATGATCGCACCACTGGGCAGCGCGGAGGCGTTACACGGCGCGCTCGTGGTCGCGCACGACCCGGCCGCGGCCCGCCACGACGACGATGACCTGACCATGCTCGGCACGTTCGCGGGCCAGGCCGCACTGGCGCTGGAACGCGCGCGGGCGCAGGAGGAACGCGAGCTGCTCGTGGTGCTGGAGGACCGCGAGCGAATCGCCCGCGACCTGCACGACGTGGTCATCCAGCGGCTCTTCGCCACCGGCCTGCAACTGCAGACCGCGATCCCGCTGGCCGGGCGCCCGGAGGCCGGTGCCCGGATCAACGCGGCCGTCGACGACCTGGACAGCACGATCCGCGACATCCGCCGCGCCATCTTCGAACTCCGCACGCCGGTCACGCCCGCGCTCCGCGCCGACCTCGGCGAGATGGTCGACGCCGCCGCCGCGCCGCTGGGTTTCCGGCCGCGCCTGGACCTCTACGGCCCGGTCGACAGCGCGGTCCCCGATCACGTCCGCGACGACCTGCTGGCCGTGCTCCGCGAGGCACTGTCCAACGTGGTCAAACATGCGCGGGCCACGCTGGTGGAGGTCGGCGTGCGCGTGGCGTCCGGCCGCCTGACGCTGACCGTGCTCGACAACGGCGTCGGCTGCCCGCCCGACGCGGCCCGCAGCGGCCTGGTCAACCTCGCCGACCGCGCCCAGGGCCACGGCGGCGCCTTCGACGTCACCCCCGCCCCGGGCCCCCACCCCTCCGGCACCCTGCTCACCTGGTCCATCCCGATCAACTGAGGTTCCGGCATCGAACCCGACGACCACAGGCCATCCGGACACCCACGCCCGAAATATCGGTGCTTGTGACGTTTGTGTGGGTGTTTTTGGGGGTTTGGGGTAGCGCACGCCGTTGGCCTGCTTACGTTCTGTCTTGACTAGAGTCAGAGCGTAGAAAGTGCAGGTCAACGGCGTGCGTGATGCCAGGGTATGGGCTCGGATGCTCGGACTCCAGAAGGCTGTCGTTGAGCGTGTCGAGTTCGACGAGGAACAGAATCTGCTGGTCGCGTCGGTGCGGCCGGCCCGGGGGCACCGTCGCCGGTGCGGGCTCTGCGGCCGTCGTAGTCCGGGCTATGACCAGGGTTCCGGCCGGCGGCGGTGGCGGGCCCTGGACCTCGGCACGATCATCGCCTACGTCGAAGCGGACGCCCCACGGGTCTCGTGCCCCGAGCACGGCATCGTCGTAGCCGGCGTCCCGTGGGCCCGGCACCATGCCGGGCACACCCTCGGCTTCGACCAGACCGTGGCCTGGCTCGCCACGACCTGCTCCAAGTCGGCGGTCACCCAGTTGATGCGCATCGCATGGCGGACCGTCGGGGCGATCGTCGCCCGGGTCTGGGCCGACACCGCACAACACACCGACCTGCTCAACGGCCTCACACGGATCGGGATCGACGAGATCTCCTACCGCAAAGGACACAAATTCCTCACCGTCATCGTCGACCACGACACCGGCCGCCTCGTCTGGGCCGCACCCGGCGCCGACGCCACCACCCTGACCGAGTTCTTCACCCAACTCGGACCCGACCGCTGCGCCCGAATCACCCACGTCACCAGTGATGCCGCCGCCTGGATCCGGCAAGCCGTCACCACCCACTGCCCACAAGCAATCCGCTGCGCCGACCCGTTCCACATCGTCGCCTGGGCCACCAAAGCCCTCGACGAACAACGCCGCACCACCTGGAACCAGATCCGCAAAGCCGCCCAGGGAACCCGACCCGCGAACCCCAACGACCGGCCCAAAGGCGCAGTGAAAACCCTCAAGAACGCCCGCTGGGCCCTCTGGAAAAACCCCGACACCCTCACCGAAGGACAACGCGAACAACTCGACTGGATCGCGAAAACCCAGCCCGCCCTCTACCGCGCCTGGGCGTTGAAAGAAGGCCTACGCACCGTCTTCACGATCGCCCGCCGCGACCCCGACGAAGCCATCGAAGCCCTCGACAAATGGATCTCCTGGGCCCGCCGCAGCCGCCTCACCCCCTTCACCACCCTCGCCCGCTCCATCACCCACCACCGCGAACCGATCATCGCCGCCATCACCCACCGGCTATCCAACGCCCTCATCGAATCCACCAACACCAAAATCCGGCTCATCATCCGCAGAGGCTTCGGATTCCACTCACCCGAACCCATCATCGCCCTCGCCATGCTCCACCTCGGCGGCCACCGCCCCACCCTCCCCAATAGATGACCACCAACCACCCACACATCCGTCACAAGAGCCGAAATATCGGCGATTACCGAGCTTTCGGCGTCAGGGTCACCGGGCAGCAGTCTTCTGGTGATCCAGGCGTCGTTGAAGCCGTCCCAAAGACTCCAACGACGCCTCTATCACGATTGGCCGACGGCTCACACCGACGCCGAAAGGTCAGTGGAACGTCTCCGGGGACGCCTGGATCACCGGAGAGCCACCGGGCGGGGCGCCAGGTCGGTAGGCGCATCGAGACCCTGACGCCGCACGCTCGGTGGTACTCACGGCGTGCCCCGGCCCTGCCGGACAGTCCAGCCGAGGCGGGGGTTGCCTGACCCCGTCGCAAACCGGCAGGGAGGCCGCCCGCGGCCGACCGGTGCCCGCGGGAGCACTCGGGACTCAGCACGCCGGAAGCGGGAAAATCGCCTTTTGTCAGTCTCTTGTGGTTTTGAAGGCGTTGCGCACCGCGCCGAACCAGCGTCGCTGCAGATGCCGGAGCTTCGGCTGAGCGACCGGGACGCGGAAGCTCTGCGCGGCCTGGCCGGCGCGCGTCACGTGCCCGGACTCCGGCGTGATCGCGACGACCTGCGACAGATCGCCGGTCTCCTCGTTGCGGCTGAGCCGGTGGTAGGCGAGCGCGCCGACCGCGACCGGCAGCTCCGGCTGCTCCGGCACCGACGGCGTGGTCCCGAGCCGCGCGTAGAGCCGTGCGGACACCAGCGGAACCCGGCTCGACCCGCCGACCAGCATCAGCGAGTTCAGCAGGAACGACGACACGCCCGCCGCCTCGACCACCCGGCGCGTCTCCTCGACCGCGCGGGCGATCAGCGGCTCCGCCACGTACTCCAGTTCCTCGCGGGTCAGGTGCAACGGCCGGTCCCAGCCCGGCACCCGCACCGTCACCGCCGCGTTCCGGGACAGCGACTCCTTCGCGCCACGCACCTCGGCGCGGAAATCGTGACGGGAGCGCAACTCCACCGCCGTACGCGGCCGGAACAGCCGCTTCCACGTCTCCGGGTCCCGGTGGGCCAGATGACGGCGAAAATGGTCGAGCAGCGCCAGATCGATGTCGACGCCACCCAGATCGGCCAGACCCCCGGTGCTCGCCACCTGCCAGCCGTTGATCTCCCGGCGCACCACGGTGACGTCCAGCGTGCCGCCACCGAAGTCGAACACGGCGATCGACCCGCCGAACGGCACGTGATGCCCCTCGACCTGCGTGCAGTAGACCGCCGCCGCGACCGGCTCCTCCAGCAGCC
Organism: Catenuloplanes nepalensis; assembly: GCF_030811575.1. GTDB lineage: Bacteria > Actinomycetota > Actinomycetes > Mycobacteriales > Micromonosporaceae > Catenuloplanes > Catenuloplanes nepalensis. Next base: position 4,402,816 of record NZ_JAUSRA010000001.1, read on the forward strand.
GCACCTCGCCCATACCGGCCCGCCGCGCCGCGTCCGTCAACATCTCACGATGCTGCCGGCCCCAGCCGACCGGGCAGGTCAGCAGCGCGCCGTCCGGGTTGACCCCGGCCATCCGCGCCTCGTGGGCGACCCGCGACAGGACCGCGCTCAGCAACAGCACGACCGGCACCTCGACACCGCCGAGCGGAATCGACCCCTCGCCGACCCGCCGCTTCGGATGCGGCTCGAACCGGACCGGATCACTCGCCCCGAGCCGGGTCGCCTCCAGCCCGGTCACGATGTTGCCCTCGGGATCCAGATACACGCCCGAATCCATGAGCGAATAACCGTCGAACAGCAGCGTACGAGGGGGTTCCCCGGGCTGCCCGACGACCGCGACCGTGTGAGTCGTGCCCAGATCCACCGCCAGCTGCGACGGACTCTCCACTGCTGTCTCCCCCACCCGTTCCCGGCCAGCGCGCCGCCGCGCCGCCGGGATGGTACCCACGGACCCAGCCCCGCAGCTAGAGACCACACTGATGGGTGATCAACTTAAGCGACGATCGCCGCACGGACCGTCATGCACGGCGCGTGTCTCGCTGGGATACCCGGGGGCGGGGCTCGGGAACCAGGATTCGGTGGGGTGCGGTTCAGTTTCTCTTCCCGCGCGGCGGCCTGCGGGCATCCGGCGCCGGGTGCCGATTCCCTCCGCCGCGTGCGCTTCGTGACCGATATTTCGGCATATTGGTGGCGTTAGGCTCGGTAGTTGCGTTTTGGCCTCCGGCGGGCCTCGGGCTCCGGGGGCAACGGGGAGGCAGGGCTTCCGGCGAGGCTGGGTTGCGTTGGCCCGGTTCCTTTCTCGCGAGGGCGGGGTTGGGTTCGTGTGCCTGGCTGCCCTGTATGCCGTCTTCCAGGTCAAGCCGAGCAGATCATCGGCAGGGCCGCCAGCTCCGGTCTCCGGTCGGCAGGATCGTCGCTGCGCGCCGTCCTTGCCTGAGCTGGGGATGCGTCGTGGGTGGCGGCCCTGCCGATGATCTGCACCCCGAGGGGTGGTCGACGGCATACGGGGCAGCCAGGCGCCGGCGGTCTGCGCGGGACGCACGATCAGAAGATCAAAACCGGTCCGGCGGCCAGAAGTCGATCACGTGTGCCAAATCGTTGTTATCCGGCGGTTTTAACAACGATTTGGCACACGTGATCGTTTGGAAGTCAGCTGTCGCGGCTTTTATCGCGATATTTCGGGCAGGGGTGAGCGGCGAGGTAAGGTTGTGTTTCTCGATCGGTGGTGCGAGACCGACGGGGTATATCGGGTTTTCAGGAATGCGCCCCCGCGCGATTCTCGTCGTGAGTCGCCGGGGCCGGGGCCGTGCCGAGGACCGTGTCGAGGCCGGTCACCTCGAGGATCCGGCGGAGCTGGGGCGTGACGCCGGTTATCTCGAATGTGGCGCCGGCCCGCCTGGCGTCCTGGCTCACGTGGAGGAGCGCGCTCAGGCCGGACGAATCGCAGATGTAGAGCCCGGACAGATCGAGGCAGATGGTGCGGATCTCGGCCAGGAGGGCGCGGTCTGCCTGGTCGACGAGTTCTTCGGCGGTGTCGAAGTCGAGGTCGCCGGAGAGTGACAGGATGACCGAAGCCCGGGTGGGGCGACGGGTGTCGATGCGCAGCGGGGAATCGTCGATCATTGCTCCGGCCTTGTGATGTCCTGGCCCGCAGCCTTACCCGCGCTCAGTTCCGCTAAACCCCGTTCCAACAGATCGCCCGCTCGGGGGAAGTCGCGGAGGTCGGCGCCGAGGAGATCGAGGCAGACCGTCAGTGCCTGGGCGGGGACGCGGCGGGCCGCCAGCACCGCGGCCGTCCAGGTGAGGAAGTCGGTGAAGACCGTGGCGTCGTCGACGTAGAGCGCGGCGGCGAGGAAGTCGACGATGTGGGTGACGTCCTCGGCGGTCGCGTCGGCCTGGCGGATGTCGTAGGAGCGCATCGGCGGGTACGTCTCGCGGAGCCGGTCCAGCACCCCGACGATGATCTTGTGGCGCTGCCGGACGAGCTGGGTGTACTCCTCGTCGGCGAGGTGGGCCAGGTCGTCGTGCGGCGCGCGGGCCGGCGGGTTCCAGCCGGAGTCGAGGATGTCGGCGGCGTCGGTGGCGGTCGCGGCCCAGCCGTCCGCGCCGAGCAGACGCGCGTGCCGCCCGTCGGTGCCGAAGCCGCGGCCACCGGCCAGCACCGGCACGCCGACGGCCTGGCACGCGGTCAGCGTGGCGTGGGCGCGCGGCAGCCGGGTCGGGAGCGCGCAGCTGAGCGCGACCACGTCCGGGCCGGTCTGGTGCAGGTGGGTGACCAGGTGTGGGCCTGGCACGTTAGCGTCGAGGAAGTCGACGCGCCAGCCGCGCAGCCGCAGCACCTCGCCGAGCAGCCGGGGCGGGAGCGCGTGCCATTCGCCGTCGGTGCAGGCGACCGTTATCCGGCCGAGCGTGGGACGAGGGGCGGCGCGGGCGATCAACGCGGCGATGGCGCGCTCGCTGGTGGCGGTGGCGCCGTGCTCGCGGGCCACCGACCACTCGTCGGCCGCCCAGAGCTCGCCGACGCGCACCTGGGCCGGTGCGATCAGGTCGAGCAACAGCCGCTCGGGTTCGGCGCCGTTCTCCCAGAGCGTGAGCACCAGGTCGGTCGCGCCCCATTCGTCGCCTGCGCCGATCAGGTCGAGGTACTGCTGGTCGACGCCGGGCAGGAGTGGTGTGGTGGCGGTCATCGGCCGCTCCGGCGGATGTTCACCGGGTGATGGCCGTACTCCGGCATGCGCGGGGGCACGCGCACCGCGAGCATCGCGATGTCGTCGTGCCCGGCGCCGTTGATCCAGTCGGAGACGAGCTGTTCGAGCCGTTCCACGACCGCGGTCGCGGACAGGCTCCGGCAGCTGGCGAGCGAGTCGGCGAGCCGGTCCTCGCCGTAGGCCTCCCGGCCGCCGACGCCGCCGCGCGCCTCGAACAGGCCGTCGCTGTAGAGCAGCAGCAGGTCGCCGGGGTGCAGCGTGACGTCCGCGGTCTCCACCTTGATCGGGCCGGAGACGCCGATCAGCGTGCCCTTGGCCGGGACCTCCTCGACGCCGCCCCGCGCGCGCAGGATCAGCGGCGGCGGGTGCCCGCCGGACGCGGCCGAGACCCGCCAGCCGTCGCCGTCGCGGACGAGTGACGCCAGCACCAGCGTGACGAACCGGCTGCGATCGCGCGGGTCCATCAACGCCTGGTTGAGCACCCGCAGCAGCGGCTCGGGACGGCCCTCCAGGAGGCGGAGCGCGCGCAACGTCTGGCGGACCTTGCCGGCCAGCACGGCCGCCTTCGGTCCCTTGCCGACCACGTCACCGAGCACGATCATGGTCTCGGCCGGGCCGGTGTCCGGGCTCAGTGACGGCGTGCGCGGGTACGCGTCGTAGAAGTCGCCGCCGATCCGGGCCGCGTCCTTGGCCGGGCGATAGGCCCCGGCCAGTTCCAGCCCCTCGATCCGCGGCAGCTCCGGCGGGAGCAGGTCGGCCTGGAGGATCGCGGTCGTATCGACCTGCTCCTGGTAGAGCACGGCCGCGGAGATCGCGCCGCCGGCCCGTGCCGCGAAGATACGGGCCTGCATCTCCTCGGCGTCGGAGAAGGCGCCGGGCGCGCGGCGGGCCAGGATCAGCGCGCCGGCCGGCACGCCGTTGCCGGGCAGCGGCGTGACCAGCAGCGCGCCGATCTCGCCGAACCCGGCCGGGAGCAGTGACGCCGGCACCTGGGTCTGGTCCAGCCAGCGGCTCGGCACCGGCGGGAAACCGGCGAGCGCCTCGGACAGGCCGGGCACGCCGTCCGCGTCGCGCTCCGCCATCACGCCGGTCTCGTGGCGGCTGCCGGCGACCGCCCGCACCCACTCGACGCGGTGCCGGGACGGTGGCAGCACGACCACGGCCGCGTCCGCGAGGTGCGCGGCGGCCAGCTCGACCGTGGTGCGCACGCAGCGGCCGCGGTGCAGCGACGCGGAGAGCCGGCGGCTCGCCTCGACCAGGAACGCGGTGCGCTCCCGCTCGAGCGCGATCGCGGCCACGCGGGCGACCTCGTCCGTGCAGTCGTGCACGGTCCAGACGTCGTGGGTGTCGTCGAGTGACTGGCGGTGGCCCCGCAGCGGGCGGCCGTGCAGCTCGCGCTCGAACGAGTCCGGGTCGTCGGTGATCTCGCGGATGGTGATCAGGCCGGGCATCAGGCGGTTGGCGGCCGCGTTCGCGAACAGCACCCCGCCCTGGTCGTCGCAGAGCAGCACCGCCTCGGCGGTGGCGTCGAGCACGGCGTGTAACAGATGGGTCGGCTGTGGCGTGCTGACGTTCCGTATCCCCGTCACGGCGTTCTCCTCCGGTTCCGGGTGTCGGTCGAGTCGTTCAGCGCGGTCGAGGGCCAGCGTACGCCGTAGTTGCTCAACGGCAACTATTACGGTTCGTGCCGCGAGCTACAGATCGATGTCGACCACGATCGGCGCGTGGTCCGACGGGCCCTTCCCCTTGCGCGCTTCGCGGTCGACATAGGCGTCGGTCACCCGCGACGGCACCGGATCGGTCGCGTAGACCAGGTCGATCCGCATGCCCTTGTTCTGATGGAACATACCGGCTCGGTAGTCCCAGTAGGTGAACGGGTGATCCCCCTTGAGCGGCCGTGGCACGATGTCGCGCAGTCCGCGACGATCACGGAGCGTGGTCAGTGCATCTCGTTCCGGCGGTGTCACGTGGGTGGCACCGACGAACACCGCGGGATCCCACACGTCGTCGTCGGTCGGTGCGACGTTGAAGTCCCCGCACACCGCGAGCGGCGCCGGTTCTCGCTCCAGCGCCTCGGTCAGCCGGGCGAGCCAGTTCAGCTTGTAATTGTAGTGCGGGTCGTCCGGGGTGCGCCCGTTCGGGACGTAGACCGACCACACGCGCAGGCCGGCGCAGGTCGCGGAGACCGCGCGCGTCTCCTGCACGGCCTCGTCCGGGAAGCCCGGGTCGCCGTCGAAGCCGGCGCGCACGTCGTCCAGGCCGACGCGGGAGAGCACCGCCACGCCGTTCCACCGGCCGTCGCCGTGCACGGCCGCGTCGTACCCCAGTGCCTTGATCTCGGCGGTGGGGAACTGGTCGGCCGAGACCTTGAGTTCCTGCAGGCAGAGCACGTCCGGCTGCCTGGTCGCCAGCCAGTCGAGCAGCCGGGGCAGGCGGGCCTTGACGGAGTTGACGTTCCAGGTGGCGAGCCGCATACCCCCAGCCTGCCCTGCTGCCGCCCCGACCGCCCACCCCCGACACGCGTAACGCCGCCCCTACTCCGGGATGACCACGCTCTCCGCGGCGCGGCGTGGCGTGGTGGCGCCCGGGGCCGCGTAGCCGATCCGGACCACCATCTGCGGTGGGCCGTAGCGGCCCAGTGCCAGCCGGAGCTGCTCGCGCGCGGCCGGCACCTCGATCGGCTGCGACACCATCGACGCGGCCAGTCCCGCGTCCGTGACCGTGAGCAGCAGCTTCTGCAGCGCCTGCCCGGCCGCGATCTGCTCGGCCGCGGTGTCCGCCGGCGAGCCCAGCACCGCGACCAGTGGCTCCGGCTCCCTCACCGGGTCCGGCGCCGCGACCGCACCGCCGAAGTCGCGCCGGGGCAGGATGTCCGCCGGGTTCGTCTTCGGGCCCGCGGCCTCCGGGGGCACGCCGTCGATCGCCGGTGCCGGGCGCGTCCACGCCGCGATCTCGGCGCGGTAGTCGTCGTTGCGCCGCAGCACCCGGTCGGCGCTGTGCGCGATCTCCGCGACCGCGGTCACGGCCGGCGTGCCCACGATCAGGTCCAGCCAGCAGCCCTCGGAACGCACCGCGTCCAGCAGGCGCGCCCGGATCGACGCGGGGACCGGCAGCGCCGAGAACCGGCCGCGCGTGCTGCGTCGCCTCGGCACGGCCGCGAGCAGCGCCAGCTCGGCCGGGGCCGGCGGTCGGGGCGTGCCCGGCAGCAGGCGCGCCACCAGGTCCGTCTTTCCCGGCACCGGCCGGATCACGCCGTCGGCCGGTCGTCCACGGCCGGCCAGTGCCAGTCGCGCGTTGCAGAGCGCGGCGCCGCACGCGATCCGGACCGCCCAGCCGGTCGGGTCCGCGATCGGCAGCCGGCGCGCCGGGTCCGACCGGATCTCGATCGCGCCGCCGGACAGCCGGAACCGCCACGGCTGCGTGTTGTGCTGCGACGGCGCGCGCACGGCGGCGGCGACCGCGGCGGCGAGATCCTCCGCCCGGTAACCGTCCGGCACCGTCGCGGCGGACTCTGCCAGCGGGATCCGGACGACCATGGCACACCTCCTGAACGTGTTCCCTCCACTCTGAGCCGCGAGGGCGTCCCCCATTCAGGGCCGAAAGACCCGAAGCTCCATCTTCCCGCTTCCGGCGTGGTCACCTTCCGCATGCTCCCGCGGGCAACGGTCGGCCGCGGGCGGCCTTCCTGCACGTTCCGGCGTGGGTAGCGGTGCCGTTGTCGGAACCGGACAATGTGACCATGAAGGTTGTCGTAGTCGGTGGCAGCGGCCTGATCGGGGCGCATGTCGTGAGCGTGCTGACTTCCCGGGGGCACGACGTCACGGCGGTGGCGCGCACGGCGCGGCCGGACGTGGACCGGGTGCTGGACGCGGAACACGCCTCCGCCGAGGAACTGCGCGCGGTGCTGAGCGGGCATGACGGCGTGGTCTACGCGGCGCGGACGGACGAGCAGAAGCCGGTGCCGCGGCCGGCCCACCCGGCGTTCCGGGCGAACATGGTCGACCCGCTGGTCCGGCTGTTCACGGCCGCGCGCGAGGAGGGGCTGACCCGCGGCGTGCTGATGGGCTCCTACTACACGTACTTCCACCGGCTGCACCCGGACTGGCGGCTGCCGGACCGGCACGTCTACATCCGCAGCCGGGTCGAGCAGGCCGCGGAGTCACGCGCGGCCGCCGGGCCCGGGCTGCCGATCGCGGTGATCGAGCTGCCGTTCGTGCTCGGCAGCGGCGGCGGGCGGCTGCCGAACTGGTCCGGGCCGTGGGAGCGGTGGGCCCGGTCCGGCGCGCCGCTGTTCGCGCCGGACGGCGGCACCGCCGCGGTCTCCGCGCGCAGCGTGGCCGAGACCGCGGTCGACGCGCTGGAGCAGGCCGGCGGCGCGGACCTCCCGGTCGCGGACGAGAACCTGACCTGGCGGGAGCTGTTCGCCCGGATGGCCGCGGCGACCGGCCGCCCCCGCCCGGTGCGCCGCCTCCCCGCCACCCTGGTCACCGTGCCGGCCTCGATCGGCGGTGCGCTCACCACGCTCGCCGGCCGGGAGACCGGGCTGGACATCGCGGCGTTCGCCCGGCTCGCGCGGCGCGACCTCTACATCGAACCGGCCAGCGGCCGCTCCCTCGACGCCGCGATCCGCGAGACCGTGCACGCCGACTGACCGTCACCCGTGATCCGGGTGTTCCGCGACGCCTTGATCACGGGTCTCGGGGCGGCGGCGCCTCAGCGGAGAACGTCGAAGACCTGCTTCTGGATGCCGTTGGCGTAGACCTCGTGCTCGGCGATCCGCAGCTTGGTGAGGTCCCTGTCGGCCGTGCTGAACAGGCGCTTGCCGGCGCCGAGCAGCAGCGGGAAGACCAGCAGGTGGTAGCGGTCGACCAGGCCGGCGTCGGCGAGCGCGGCGCCGAGCGTGGCGCTGCCGTGCACGATGATCGGGCCGCCGTCGGTGGTCTTCAGCTCCGCCACCTCGTCCAGCGAGCGCAGGATCGTCGCCGGCCAGCGGTCGTCCTGCCCGGCCAGGGTGGTGCTCACGACGTACCGCGGCATGCTGTTGTAGCCCTTGAAGTCCTCGGTCATGGTCGGCCAGACCGGGGCGAACGCCTCATAGGACCTGCGGCCGACCAACAGCGCGCCGGCCTCGTCCTGCTCACGGCCCTTGATCTCGTACGCGGCCGGGTCGAACTCGACGCCCTTGAACGTCCAGCCGGAGTTGCGGTAGCCAGGCTCGCCGCCCGGCGCCTCCATGACGCCGTCCAGGGACACGAACGCGGTGACGATCAGAGTGCGCATGAAAGTCTCTCCTCAGGTGGGTTGCTGTCTACTCGTCGAACGGCGCCGCCGCGTTTTCGACATGCGGGTCAGGAAAGTTCGCGGACCCGCACGGCGGACGGCGGGATCGTCGTCTCGCTGGCCACCCGCCCTTCCTACCATCCAGCACCCCACGCGATCGCTTGAGATCCATGCAAGACTCCACGCCCCGGCCGGCTGAAGGTGCTGGGTGAGGTGGCGGCGCTGCTCGGCGCCGGACGGCCCTACGCGGCCGCGCTGGCGCTGGCCGAGCGCCCGGAGCTGACCAGCGCGGAGATCCTGACGCTGACCGGGCGCCCGGGCGCGTCCCGGCGCATGATCCGCGGTCTCCACGCCCGCCTGGCGTCGCGTGCCGACGCGGATCAGCGGCCCGCGTAGGCGGGCGGGCGGTGACCGCCGCCGATAGCCTGTGGCGATGGCTCTCGACTTGTTCGCCGGTGTCTTCGTCCGTGACTTTCCCGCCGCGCTCGATTGGTACGAGCGGCTGTTCGGTGCGCCGCCAGGGTTCTTCGCGCACGACACGGAGGCGGTGTGGGAGCTGGCCGAGCACCGGTTCGTGTACGTGGAGCTACTGCCGGAGCGGGCCGGGCGGGCGGCGCACACGCTGTTCGTCGATGACCTGGAATCGATCGTCGCGGGAATCTCGTCGCGCGGGATCGAGCCGGCGAAGCGGGAGACCTACGGCAATGGTGTCCGAAAGATCACCTATGTCGACCCAGAAGGTAACGAAATCGGCTACGGGGGCGCGCCGGTCGAATCGGAATAGCATTTAATTGCGTTTCGATTTGCGTGGTCGTCAAACGCCAGACGCCTCAAAGCGATTGTCCTTTGTGCCCCCCAGCCATCTGCCACCTGGCTGATCGCGGCACCGCACCACACCCGTTTTCCCAGCTAGCGGCACTGATCGCGGAGCGGGTGAACCATACCTCGGAGAGAGGGTTGCGCCACGCCTGTAATCGTGGCAATACTCGTTGTCTGAGCAGGAGGTGGGCGTAGTCATGACTGATCTTGGGTGGCGAGAGGCAGCGGACGAAAGAGAATTCCGCGTCACACTCAAAACGCTACAAGAAAAGCGCGGCCTGAGTAACAAGGACCTCGCCGCGGCCATGCAGTTCCACCCGTCGTACGTGAGCCACATCGTCAGCGGCCGCTGCGCCCCCACGCCGAACTTCGCGATGCGCGCGGACGCGGTGCTCGGCGCCGACGGTGAGCTGCTGAAGCTCTGCGTGAAGGCGCGGCACGGCGATCCCGGCGACCCTGGCCGGCGCGCGGTCATCGCCCGCGAGGCCGAGACGCCGGCACCGGGCTCGTCCGAGCTGATCGTGGAGCGCGAGGAGGCCTCGGTCCGCTACGACGAGGCGTACCGGCGCTACCAGATCTCGATCCGCCGGCACCTGCTCAACCGCACGGCCGCGCCCGTCACCTGGTTCCCCGCGCACGTCGCGCCGGACGCGTCCCCCGACGACTACCAGGCCGCGAAGCGGCTCTACACCGCGCAGCCGATCAGCGACCGCGACCTGGGCTTCCACGCCCGCTACAACGGCCGGCCGGTCACCTGGGAGGTCGAGCGGGTCAGCGAGTGGCGCCGCGACATCGCGATCCGGTTCCGCCGCTTCGGCCTGCACGAGCCGATCTACCCGGGCGAGCGCGCCACGGTGGAGTACGGCTACCGCCTGCCGGAGACGCACTGGGGCGACTGGTTCGAGCGTGAGATCCGCTGGCTCACCAAGCAGCTCGTGGTGCGCCTCGAGTTCCCCCGCCACCTCGCCATGCACGTCGCCGGCGAGTTCTCCTCGATGAGCGGCGACCGCCCCCTCGACCCGCCCGCCACGGTCACCCCGCTCGGCGACCTGGACCGTTTCGAGTGGCGCAGCGACACCCCCCTGAAGCCCGGCGTCTCGGTCCGCTTCGCCTGGACCGTCACCGCCGCCACCCCGGCCCGCCGCCACGAGTTCCTGGTGGCGGCCTGAGGATGGCCGCGCAGCTCGGCGCGACCACCCGGGAGGCCGCGGCTCGCGTCAGTCGTCGAACTCGAACCCCTCCGCCTCCGCGTTGGTGACGATCAGGCGGGCGCGGACCGCGTCGGTGGCGACCGAGGCCATGTGGGTGGCCAGTTCCTCCAGCGCGGCCCGGTCCGCGCCGTACGCGCAGAACATGCCGCCCTCCGGGTCGTAGCGGAATCGGCCCTCCAGGTGCGGGGCGTCCGCGCGGACGACGAGCCGGGCGACGCCCTCCCAGAAGTAGCCGTTCGGCTCGTGGCCGAGCTCCTCGATCACCCCGTCGACCGGCGTGCTGCCGGCGTGCAGGATCAGCGAGTAGGCGCCGGGCTTGGTCTCTATCAGGCTCAATGGATCCACCGGCCCATGGTCGCATCCCGGTACCGCGCGCCGGGGCACGCGCACGCCGAGTCCACTCGCCCGGGGTCGGCTGATCGTCCGCCGCGCACGGCGGCGATGAAGACGCTCGGGCGCACCGACCAGCCTGAGAGGCCGTCGTGACCAGCGCATATTCTCCGGTGCCGGAACTGAACAACTCATGGAGCTTCAGGATGAGGTGGGTTGCGAGGAGTACGCCGACGGGTTCGGCCTGGACGACTGGGACGACAAGTCGGGCCTGGAGGCCGACTGGTCGAAGGATCCGGAGTTCCTGAGCGCGCTGATCCCGTTCGCGCGGGCGACCGGCGGCGGCTCGTTCTACGCGCTGTGGCGGATCGACGACCGCGCCGACCTGGCCGCGCTGCCGGTGGTGGCGTTCACCGCGCGGTTCCTGGACTAGAGGCTTCCCAGGTGGCGAACATCGCGGCGTAACGGCCTCCCGCGGCGATCAGTGCGGTGTGCGACCCGGACTCGACCACCCGCCCGTCCTCCACGACCAGGATCCGGTCCGCGCGCCGCGCCGTGGAGAGCCGGTGCGCCACCAGGATCGCGGTCCGCCCGGTCAGCAGCCGGTCCAGCGCGGCCTCCACCCGCAGCTCGGAGCGCAGGTCCAGGCTGGACGTGGCCTCGTCCAGCACCACGATGCGCGGCTCGGCCAGGAACGCGCGGGCCAGCGCGATCAGCTGCCGCTCACCGGACGAGACGGACTGGCCGCGCTCGTGCAGGAAGCCGTCCAGGCCGACGCGCGCGACCAGGTCGTCCAGCCCGACCGCGGCGACCGCGTCCATGATCTCGGCCTCGCCGGCGTCCGGGCGGGCGAACGCGAGGTTGTCCCGCAGCGACGCGGCGAACAGGAACGGCTCCTGCGGGACCACGCCGACCTGCCGGTGCAGCGAGGTCAGCGTGACCGTGCGCAGGTCGTGGCCGTCGATCGTGATCATGCCGGACGACGGGTCGTAGAAGCGCGCGACCAGCTTGGCGATCGTGGACTTCCCGGCGCCGGTCGGTCCCACGCACGCCACGGTCTCGCCCGGCGCGATCCGCAACGACACGTCCGACAGCACCGGCCGCCCCGGCTCATAGGCGAACCCGACCCCGGCGAAGGTGATCTCCCCACGCACCGGCGGAAGATCAAGATCCCCGGAGGGTACGCCGGGAGCCGTGCTCAGCAGCCCCCGCAGTTTGCCGATCGCGGCGCGGGCCTGCTGGTAGTTCGTGTAGAGCTGGACGAGCTGCTGCACCGGCAGGAAGAACGCGTTCAGGTAGAGCACGAACGCGGTCAGCTCGCCGATGGACAGCTCGCCGCGCAGCACCATCCGGCCGCCGATCCAGAGCAGCGCGGCCAGCCCGAGCAGCCCGATCACGGACGTGCCGGGGCCGTAGACCGCGTTGATCCGGCCGGTCGCGTCGTTCGCGTCCCGGTAGGCGCCGACCACGCCGCGGTGCGCGAGCACGTGCCGGAGCTGCTGGCCGTACGCGGTGATCACGCGCACGCCGTAGAGGCTCTCGGACAGGTGCGAGAACATCACCGCGATGCTGTCCCGCTGCCGGTTGTAGGTGTCGTTCGCCGCGCGGCGGAACCAGAGCGTGAGCGCGAGCAGCGGCGGCACCACGATCAGCAGCGTGATCGCGGCCAGCCCGGCGTCGTAGTGGACGAGCACCGCGGTGACCACGACCATGGTCAGGCCCTGGATCAGGAACTGCGCGAAGCCCTCCTGCAGCAGGTGTTGCAGCGCCTCCACGTCGGAGGTCATCCGGGTCATGGTGACGCCGGCCTTCTCCCGCGTGTAGTAGTCCAGCGACATCCGCTGCAGCTGGGCGAAGACGCGGACGCGCAGGTCCCGGGTGGCGTAGGCGGCGAGCCGGCCGCTCTGCCGGACCCGGACGCCGGTGGCCAGGCCGGTGAGCACGACCGCGACCAGGAACGCGACCGCGCTCGCGACCAGCACCGGCGCGCTGCGGGCGAGGATGCCGTGGTCGATGCCGATCTGCACCAGGTACGGCCCGGACTGGAGCAGCAGCGCCTCGACCAGCACCGCGATCGCGGCCGCGACCAGCAGGCGCGGGCGGCGGGTGAGCAGCGACCGGAGCGAGATCCGGCCGCCGTCCGGCGCGAAGCTGAACGGCTCGTGCGCCGTCGTCAGCGGCGGCTCGGTGGCCTCCAGGCGGGCCACGCCGGCGGCCAGCTCAGCCGGGATTCCCGCGAAGGGCATGCCCGGGTTGCGCGCGGCCCTGCCCGCGCCGCTGGCCGAGAATCCGCCGGGCGACCCGGACCCCGGACCGCCGCCCGGACCGCCGAAACCACCGCCGAACATGCTCATGCCGGGCTCCCGGCACGGCCGCGGTGCCGGCCCGGCGGTGCACTCGCACACCGGCTCACGCGGACTCCTCGGCGACGGCGAACGCGGCGAGCACCGCGGCGTACCGTGGCTCGGTCCTGATCAGACCTTCGTGTGTGCCGTCCGCGATGATCCGGCCGTGGTCGACCAGCAGCACACGCTTCGCCAGGCCGATCGTGGCCGGCCGGTGCGCGACGATGATCGTGGTGCGGCCGTGCATGAGCGTGCGGAGCGCGTCGTGGATGCGGTGCTCGACCGCCACGTCGACCGCGCTGGTCGCGTCGTCGAGCACCAGCACCGGCGGGTTGACCAGCAGCGCCCGGGCGATCGCGACGCGCTGCCGCTGGCCGCCGGAGAGCGTGTAGCCGCGCTCGCCGACCACGGTGTCGTACCCGTGCTCCAGGTCTTGGATGAAGTCGTCCGCACCGGCCGTGCGCGCGGCGGCCCGGACCTCCTCGCGGCTCGCGTCCGGCCGGCCGAACGCGATGTTGGCGTGCACCGTCTCGGAGAACAGGAACGGCTCGTCCGGCACGATCCCGACCTGGTCGCGCAGCCGGTCGAGGCGGTAGTCGCGCACGTCCCGGCCGTCGATCGTGACGGAACCCGAGGTCACGTCGTAGTAGCGGGCGATCAGGCGGCCGATCGTGGACTTGCCGGAACCGGTCGCACCGACCAGCGCGACCGTCTCCCCCGCCGCGATGTCCAGGTCGAGGCCGTCCAGCGCGCGGGTGCCGTCGGGGTAGTCGAAGCGGACGTTCCTGAAGCCGATCTCTCCCGTGATCGCCGTCGCCACCCCGTCCGGCGGTGACTCGATCACCGGTGGCGTGTCCAGGATCTCGTAGATGCGCTTGGCGGACGCGGCCGCGCGCTGGCCCAGCATGATCATCATGCCGAGCATGCGGAACGGTGGCTGGAGCATCAGCACGTACGAGTTGAACGCCACGATCGTGCCCACGGTGGCGGTCCCGTCGATCACCATCAGACCGCCGAAGAGCAGCACCAGCGCGAGGCCGAGCCGGGGCAGGTTGTCGAGCACGGGATTCCACCGGCTGCGGATCGCCGCGTCACGCATGTAGACCCAGCGCACCCGGTCCGCGGCCGTGGCCAGCGCGTCCACCTGGCGCTGCTCGGCCGCGAACGACTTGACGATCCGTACCCCCTGGATGTTCTCGTCCACCACGGTCGCGAGCCCGGCCAGGCGCGCCTGGATCAGCCACGACACCGGGAACATCGCACGGCGCATACGCAGGCCCAGCAGCCCGATCAGCGGCATCGTCGCCATCGCCACGATCGCCAGCGGCACGTTGATCGTCAGCATCAGCCCGAACGCGACCAGCGCGATCGTGCACTGCACCACGATCGACGGCCCGAACGCCAGGTACATCTGCACGCCGCGGATGTCGGAGCTGGACCGGGACATCAGCTCGCCGGACTGCACCCGGTCGTAGAACGCGTACGGCATGCGCATCAGGTGCGTGTAGACGATGGTGCGGAGGTCGTACTCCATCTCGTACGCGGTGCGCAGCAGATACAGCCGGGCCAGGAAGTTGATCACGCCTTGGGCCAGCGCCAGCCCCGCGATCAGCCAGACGAACGTCTCCAGGCCGGCCGCGCGCGCCACCAGCGCGGTGTCGATGCCGCGCCGCACCAGATCCGGGATCTGCACCTGCACGATCAGCCCGGCGAACGACAACACCAGCGACGTGATCAGCAGCCCCCGGTGCGCCCGCACGATCGGCGCGGCCCGCCGCAGCCACCCCTTCGTGACATCGGGATCGATCCCAGCCTTCGGCGCCCGCCTCGGCGCCTCTCGCGGTGACGAGACGGTCACTTATCGTCCACCATGGTGCTTAGCCTAGCTAATCACTCGTCATGGCGCACCGGGCGGCCGCATCGGAGGATAAAACGGATATATTGGTTGTTGTCGCGCCAGTCTCGCCTGTGCGGCCCGGACCGCGCGCTGCTGGGCGGCCAGCCGGAACCACCCCCGCGACGACGGCAGCGCGAGCAGCACACCCGCGGCGATGACCAGACCGGCCGTCAGCAGCGCGGCACCGATCATCAGCCAGCGATGCCACGGCACCGCCGCGAACACGTCGAACGCGACGACCACCACACAGAACACGAACGCCAACGCACCCAGCAGGTACGTGATCGTGCGCGCACCGGGCCGCCCGGACAGGTCGAGCAGGGCCAGCAGCACCGCCAGCCCGGCGACGACCAGCGCGACCACGCCGCCGGCCCCGAGCAGCAGCCCGGCGATCAGCGCGGCGTCCGCACTCTCCCGCAGATCACCGTAGTGGCGCTGATACTGCGGGACCGCGAAGAACGACGCGAACGCGGCCGACGCCCAGACCGCGGCGGCACCGGAGAACAGGTAGGCGGCCCCGGTCACCCCGTCCGGCCGGCGCAGCGGCGCGGTCATCGCGCACCGGCGCGGCGTCGCCGCACCACCCAGGCACCGGCGAGCAGCCAGGCCAGCACCGGCAGCGCGGTCAGCGCCCAGAACAACGGCCGGCCCAGCGGGGCCGTGGGCACCGGCCGCGCCTCGGCGGGCGGGCGCTCCGACGTGCTGCCGCCGAGCCAGGTCAGGCCGGACCCGGCCTCGGCCACGGGCACCTCCCGCGCGGTCGTCACCGCATCCGCGACCCCCGGTCGGGAGGACAACAGTTCGGCGCCGCTGAGCAGCTTCTTCGGCACGGTCGTCCAGTCGACGCCGCCGTAGACGTACACGTGGGTGTAGATGTAGCCGCCCTTGCGGGTCTCCCGCTCCACGCGGAACTCGCCGTCCTTGTACGACTTCACCATCCGCTCCCACACCTCACGCGGCGACCACGGCGTGCGGGCCGGCCACGCGCTCACGTCCCCGGAGTCGATCAGGTCGCCGTACGCGGTGGTCCGGAACTCGCCGCGCTGCCGGTACCACTCGGCCGCGACCCGGCTGGCGTAGACGCGGCGCAGGTCCGCGTACGCCGAGTCCTCGTTGATCGCCTTCTCCACCTGCGGCAGGATCGTGTCCCGGTAGAGCGCCTCGTTGTGCGCGCTGTCCGCCTCCGACTGCCCGGGGCAGCCGCCCACACCGCCGACGCCCGCGGTCGCGATGTACTCCGTCTCCATCTTCACCTCGAGCGGCGCGTCCACGATGAACAGCGCGTTGCCGTCCTCGCGGACCACGGCCGGGCGCGGCACGATCCACTGCCGCATCGACACGCACTTGTCGTCGCCGCGCAGCGAGTCCCAGAAGACGCGGCCACGGGCGGTCTCCGGATGGATGTACTTCGCGACGGACTTCTTCATCGCCAGATCCGCCTCCAGCAGCACCCGGCCGGCATCCGTGGTACCCAGCTTCGCGTCGATGATCCGGTCGGGCTCGTCCGGGTTCAGGTTGACGGTGAAGCTCTCCGGCGGCAGCGCCAGCCAGGTGAAGAACGAGTCGGCCGCCAGCTGCGCCGCATCCCGGCCGCCGTAGGAGACCTGCTCGCCGGGCTTCGGGTCGACCTGGTACGCGTATTCCAGCCCGGTCCCGACACCACCGTCATAGGTGTCCTTGATGTACCGCAACTCCAGCGTGGCGAAGTCGACCCCGCCGAGCGGCTGCGGCGTCTGCCGGCCGCCCGCGTCCTCGGGGTCGGCGCCGACGCCCCGGTCGGCCTCCTCCGCGATCGCGGCGTTCTCCGCCGCCTCCTCGGGCGAGGCCGCGGATCCGGCGATCGTGTCCACGGCCGGGCTCCGCTCCTGGGCCTGGCCGGCGTTGAGCGCGCCCGGAGGCGAGGTCTTCGGTGGCGGGTCCGGCGAGGTGGCCACGCCACCGCCCGGATCCGTCGGCGGGTCGACGTCGTCACCGGTGAGCTTCGGGACCGGTGTCGCCTTGGCCGGCATGTAGTACGCCTCGATCGGCAGCAGCTTCTGCCCGGCGGGACGCGTCAGATTGAGCTCCGCGATCCGCTCGTTCTCGGCGGCGATCTTCGCGTCCTCCTTCGCCGCGTTCTTCGCGTAGTCGGGCGAGGCCGGGTCGTCCGAGATGACGATCATGAGTCGGCCACCGCCACCGGCCTTCGCGAAGTCGTCGGTGTAGTTGCGCAGCTGGCGTTCGTTGACCTCCGCGACGGTATCGCTGTACTTGCACTCGAGGACCTCGGTCAGCACCTGCTGACCGTCGATCACCTGGCTGGTCGGACTCGGGTTGCGCCAGTCGGGCCGTTTCTGGGACTTCGACTTGGCCACCTGCGTGTCGTGCACCCACCCGTCCTCGGTGCGGGCGCCGGCCTGCCCGGCCGCCCAGAGTTCGTGCCCCTCGCCGGAGATCAGATGGTTGCCCCACCGGCCGACGGTGATCTCGACCCACCGGTTCCAGAACTTCCGCGACTCGGCCTCCCGCTGCTCCTCGGTGAGCTTCTTCCACGGCCCGGCCAGCTTCCTGTCCAGCGCCCTCTTACCGCTCGCCCCGTCCCGCCAGGTAACGAGCAGCCGGTTCACGGTGCCGAGCGGGTAGTCGTCGCCCTTGAACGAGAGAGCCGCCAGAGACTCCGGAGAGAGCCGGGGCGAAGCCCAATCGATCATGCCGATCAGGTAGGTGAAGCTGGGATAGTCGAACGTGGCCGTCGGCGCGGCCGTCCCCCGCGTCGGCGAGCCCGGGACGACCGTGGGCTCGCGCACCTGCACCGGCGACGCCGTCACCGGCGGGGGCGACGGTGCCGCACCAGTGAACGCGGACCCGAACAACAAGGCCACCGCTAGGCCGGCCGAGGCCAGCCCGCGTCGCATCAAGACCATTGCGATCTCCCCGTGGTCGGCGTGATGCCACCACCAGGATATGAACGCCTGTCAATCCTAGGAAGCGTAGTACCTGCGCAGATGTCCTGGTTGCTCCCGCGACGCGGCCAGCAGCAACGCCGGCGTGACACGTGCCCGCGACGGGCCGACCAGTCGCAGGTAGACGGTGTCCGCGTCGACCGGGCCGGCGGAGTCGATCGTCCACCGTCCACCGTGGCCGCGCCGGAAGACCTCGCCGACGTGCCGGACCGCGTCCTCGAACAGCGCCCGATCGCCGGGTGCGCCGCGAACCGCGTCCTCGACCCGGTCCAGCGACTCCGGCGTCGGGTCGCCGAAACGGTCGCGGCGCGCCGCGGCCCAGGCCGACAGCGCGGCCGCGGTCTCCGCCGGGGAGACCCAGTCGAGGTCGGTCTCCTCCTTCTCCGGCCGCGCACCGGCACCGGCGACCGCCGCCGCCCACTCCTCGTGCACCGACGTCAGCGGTGACGCGTCGCCGGCGTCCCTGACCTGGTCGATCAGCGTCATCGGCGCGACCGGTTCCAGTCCGAGGCCGTCCCCGGGGACCGCGAGCGGCGCCTCGTCCCACTCCCACCGGCCGCCGGCCGTCCGCAGCAGGGTCTCGCCCAGGTAGGCGGCGACGGCCGGGATCAACTCCTCGTCGAAACCGGGGTCCAGCACCAGCGCGGCGACGACCGGCAGCGAGGCGGCTTCGAAGTTCAGCAGCGCGTCGTCCGGCACCTCGTCGGTCAGCGTCAGGTAGCCGGCCATCAGGTCGTCACGCCACTCGGCGAGCACCGGATCAGCCCCTCTGCTCGCCGAGCAGGCGCGTCGCCAGGACCGCGGCCTGGGTGCGGCGCTCCAGGCCGAGTTTGGCGAGGACGCTGGAGACGTAGTTCTTCACGGTCTTCTCGGCGAGGAACATCCTGCCGGCGATCTCGCGGTTGGTGAGGCCCTCCGCCACGTACTCCAGGATCCGGCGTTCCTGCTCGGTCAGCGAGCGCAGCTCGCGGGGCTCCTCGACGCCGGTGCGGATGCGCTCCAGGACGCGCTGGGTGACGGCCGGGTCGAGCAGTGACTGGCCCTGGGCGACCCGGCGGACCGCGTCGACCAGGTCGTTACCGCGGATCTGCTTGAGCACGTAGCCGGAGGCGCCCGCCATGATCGCGGCGAACAGCGCCTCGTCGTCCTCGTACGACGTCAGGATCAGGCCCTTGATCGACGAGTCGACCGCGCGCACGTCCCGGCACACGTCGATGCCGGAGCCGTCCGGGAGCCGGCCGTCGAGGATCATCACGTCCGGGCGCAGCGCGGGAATCCGCCGGGCGGCCTCCTGGGCGAGCCCGGACTCCCCGACGATCTCGATGTCGCCGGCGGCTCCGAGGAGGCCGGCGATGCCGCGGCGCACGACCTCGTGGTCGTCGAGCAGGAACACACGAATCACCCCTCCTTTCTACCGCCTCCCGGTCACCCGGACACAGGGCCGAAGGTCCCTTCAAAATCTTGTTCTCCCCGCGTGGCTGAGTCCCAGAGCCCCGGCGGGCACCGGCAGGCCGCATGGGTGACTCCGCTCAGGGGCGGGAGGCCGGGGCGGCGGCCGGGCTCCGTTCCGGTTCCGCGGTGGTCCGGCAAACCCACACCCGGCTTGGCCGGTACGGCATTCTCCTGCGCCCGCTCCATCGCGTTCTGACGCGGTTCACGCCGATGCGCGCATCACCGGCACCCTCGGGACCGGCGCCGCCGGGGTCGAGGGATGCGGCTCGGCGGCGTGGTCAAGAACGCCGACCGGTATCGGAGGCCCGGCGGACTCCCGTCCGGGCGGACGAAGGCCGGTCAGCGCCGTCGATCTTGTCGTGCCGGGGCAGCGGGCGGTGTCAGTAGCTGAAGCCCGCGACCGCGGTGCGGAGTTCGCCGGAGATGCGGGCCAGGTCGCCGGCCGCGGTCTCGGTGGCGTGCGCGGCTTCCCGGGTCGCGGCCGTCACCTGGACGACCTCGCCGATCTGGCTGCTGATCTGGGAGGTGCCGCCGGCGGCGCGGTTCAGGTCGGACGTCATGCCGTTCGTGGTGGCGCTCTGCTCCTCGACCGCGGACGCGATCGTGTTCTGGTAGTCGTTGATCCGGCCGATGATCTGCCCGATCCCGGAGATCGACTCGACCGCGGTGCGCGTGTCCGCCTGGATCGCCTCGATCCGGCGGCTGATCTCCTCGGTCGCCTTCCCGGTCTCCTGTGCCAGGTCCTTGACCTCGCCGGCCACCACCGCGAAGCCCTTGCCCGACTCACCGGCGCGCGCGGCCTCGATCGTGGCGTTCAGCGCGAGCAGGTTCGTCTGCGCGGCGATCGCGGTGATCACCTTGACCACGTTGTCGATCTCCGCGGACGAGCTGTCCAGCTTCGTCATCAGCTCCTCGGCCTGCGACGCGACCCGGACCGCGTCCGCCGCGACCTGCGCGGCCTCGGTGGCGCTGACCGCGATCTCCCGGATCGCCGCGCCCATCTCCTCGGCGCCGCTGGCGACCGCGCTGACGCCGGCGGTCACCTCGCCCGCGGCCGCGTCGATCGAGCTGACCCGGCCGGAGGCCTCGTCGGTGTTGCTGGACAGCGTAGCGCTGGCCCGCTGCAGTTCGGTGGACCGCTCGCCCAGCCCGGCGCTCGCCTCCGCGAGGGTGCGCACGGCCGCGCGCATGTGCGCGTTCGCCTGGTGCACGGCCCGCGACATCCGGCCGATCTCGTCGTCGGCGGTGTCGGCCGGGCGCTCGGTCAGGTCACCGGCCGCCATCGCGGCCAGCACCGACTCCAGCCCGGACAGCCGCCGGACCAGGCCGCGCGCGACCAGCAGCGAGAACGCGGCAGCGAGCACCACGCCGGCGACCAGCACGATGATGATCACGTTGCGGGCCTGGTCGGCTGTCTGCCGGGCGGCGGCCGCGGTCGCGGTGGCGTGTCCCTGGGACAGCTCCTTCAGCGCGGTGAGGTCCTCCATCGCGGTGACGATCGACGGGTTCAGCGTGCTGCTGCGGAACGCCTGCCACTCCTCGACCTTCCCGGCCTGCTTCAGCGCCGCGGACTCCTTGCGCAGGTCGAGGTAGACGGCCCAGTGGTCGGCGAACGTCGCCATCGCGGCGCGCTCCGCGTCCGTGACGGTCAGCCGGTCGTACTCCTCGATGCGCACCGAAACCTGGTCGAGCATCGCCGAGGTCTCCTCGGCGTAGGCCTTGACCTTCACCGGGTCGGTGCCGGTCAGGTTCGACAGGCTGGCCCAGCGGGAGTGCCAGATCAGCTGCTCGATGTCCTGCACCACACTCAGCGGCCGCAGCGCGTTGTCGTAGACCGACTCGGCACGGTCCGCGATGGCGGACATCCGCGCCACGCTCACCACACCGACCACCAGGGCCACGACCAGCGCGACCGCGGCCGTGGCCAGCAGGCTGGTGCGCATACTCAGGGACCGCATCAGCGTCACCTCTACCTCGCCGTTACTTTCCCCTCCGTTCGGCGTGCGATGGGCGATCCTGAGGAAGGTCACACCACGGTCAGCACCAGCTTGGCCCGGGAGTGTTCCTGCTCCAGGTGGTGGACCGCCGCCGCGGCGGCCTCCAGCGGATACGTCTTCTCGATCACCGGGCGGACGGTACCGGCCTCGATCAGGTCGCGCAGCGCGTCCAGGTACTCCGCGCGCGGAGTGATCTGCAGCGGGAGCAGCCGCTGCGGGCGCGCGGCCCGAGCCAGCAGCCGCCCCCGCAGCTGGATCGCCATCGGCCCGAACAGGCTGCCGCCCTCGAAGACACCGCCACCGGCCAGCAGCAGCGTGCCGGCCGGGGTGAGCGCGCGCCGGCAGTCGGCCAGCGTGCGCCGGCCGGTCAGATCGAAGAGGACGTCCCAGCGCCGGCCGAGCGCCGCGAAGTCGGTCCGCGTGTAGTCGATGACGTCCTTCGCGCCGAGCGACGCGACCTGATCCACGTTCCGGGTGCTGCACACGCCGGTGACCTCCGCGCCGAGCGCGGCCGCGATCTGCACCGCGAACGTGCCGACGCCGCCGGACGCGCCGTTGATCAGGACGGACTGGCCGGGACGGACGCCGGCCAGGTCGCGCAGCCCGTACAGCGCGGTGCTGCCGGCCAGCGGCACGGACGCGGCCTCGGCGAACGTCAGGTTGCCCGGCTTGGCCGCGAGGCTGGTGGACGGCGCGACCGCGTACTCCGCGAACGCGCCACCGGCGTCGCCGAGGTCGCCGTAGACCTCGTCACCGGGCGTGAACCGCTCGACGCCCGGCCCGACCGCCTCGACCACGCCCGCGATGTCCCGCCCGCGGATCGGCTGCCTCGGCCCGCGCCGCCCGAAGATCGCCGGGGCCGCGATCCGGGCGATCCACGGGTCACCGCGCATGATGTGCCAGTCGGCCGCGTTGACGGCGGCGGCGTGGACCCGGACGAGGACGTCGCCGGGACCGGCCACGGGCGTGGCGACCTCCCCGACCTCGAGAACGGCGGGAGCGGGTCCGTAGCGCTGCTGCACGATGGCCTTCATGACCACCGACGGTAGTGATCACCGGTTGCCATGACCATCGGGGAGTTCCCTGGCGCCACCCCTCAGGGTCGCCCGCCGGTTCGGCACACAGAGATCGCACAGAAGCTCGGACGGAAGCGCCAGGTCGTGCTGCCAGGGTGATCGGCATGAGCCTGCGGATCGAGGCGAAAGGCCTCACCAAGCGGTACGGCGCGGTACGCGCCGTCGACGATCTGACGTTCACGGTCGAGCCGGGCCGGGTGACCGGCTTCCTGGGGCCGAACGGCGCCGGCAAGACCACCACGATGCGGATGATGCTCGGCCTGGACGCGCCCGCGTCCGGCACCGTCACCATCGGCGGAAGACCCTTTCAGAACCACCGGGCGCCGATGGGTACGGTGGGCGCGCTCCTCGACGCCCGGGCCGCGCACCCGGGGCGCACGGCGTACCGCCACCTGGTCTGTCTCGCGGAGAGCAACCACATCCCGGCCCGCCGCGTGCGTGAGGTGCTGGAGCTGGTGGGTCTGGCCGGCGCGAGCCGGCGCCGGGCCGGTGGCCTGTCGCTCGGCATGAGCCAGCGGCTCGGCGTCGCGGCCGCGCTGCTCGGCGACCCGCCGGTGCTGATCTTCGATGAGCCGGTGAACGGCCTGGACCCGGAGGGGATCCGCTGGATCCGGACCCTGATGCGCGGGTACGCCACCGAGGGCCGCACCGTGCTCGTCTCCAGCCACCTGATGAGCGAGATGGCGCTGACCGCGGACCACCTGATCGTGATCGGCCGCGGCCGGCTGATCGCGGACCGCCCGCTCGACGACTTCCTGCGCGACGCGGCCACGCCCGGCGTGCTGGTCCGCACGGCCGAGCCGGAGCGCCTGACCGCGCTGCTGGGCGGCGCGAGCGTGGAGACCGCGGCGGACGGCGCGCTGATCGTGCACGGCACGGACGCCGCCGCGGTCGGCGCGGTCGCGGCCCGGCACGGCATCGCGCTGTCCGAGCTGAGCCCGCGCCGCGTGTCGCTGGAGGACGCGTTCATGAACCTGACCGCCGGAAGTCTGGAGTTCACCGCATGACCGGCACGCTGCGCTCCGAGTGGACGAAGATGCACAGCCTGCGCTCGACGCCCGTGACCGTGGCGGTCGCGCTGGTCCTCGCGGTCGGGCTGGGCATGCTGGTCGCTCGCCGGTTCGGCACGGTCTGGGCGGAGTCGCCGGCGGACGGCTTCGACCCGGTCTCGTCCAGCCTGTTCGGGCTGTTCATCCTGGCGCCGCTCGCGGTCGGCGCGCTCGGCGTGCTGTCCGTGACGTCCGAGTACGCCAGCGGCATGATCCGCACCAGCCTGTGGGCGGTGCCGCGCCGAGGCCGGCTGCTGGCCGCGAAGGCCCTGGTGACCGGCGGGTCGGCGCTGGTGGTCGGCGTGGTCATGGCGTTCGGCACATTCGTGGCCGCGCAGCCGCAGCTGGGCCGGTCCGGGGCACCGCAGGCCGCGCTGGGCGACCCGGGCGTGCTGCGCGCGATCCTCGGCACGGGCGTCTGGCTGGCCGGGGTGGCGCTGTGCGGCGTGGCGTTCGGCGCGCTGTTCCGGGCGACCGCGGGCGGGTTCGCCGCGCTGGTGGCGATGGTGCTGGTCGCGCCGCTGCTGGCCGGCGCGCTGCCGCCGTGGTTCGGGAAGTGGTGGCCGACGATGGCCGGCCGGCAGATCGCGTCCACCGTGCCGGATCCGGCGCTGCTCGGGCCGTACCAGGGGCTCGGCCTGATGTACGCGACGATCGCGGTGCTGCTGGCCCTGTCCTATGCGGTGTTCCGCACGCGGGATGCTTGACGCATGGAGAGCCTGCTGGTGGTCGACGACGAGCCGACCGTGCGCGAGTTGCTCGCCGCCACCCTGCGGTTCGCCGGCTTCTCGGTGTCGTCCGCGGCGACCGCGGCGGAGGCGCTGGACGCGGCCCGCCGCGAGCCGCCGGACCTGGTGCTGCTGGACGTGATGCTGCCGGACCTGGACGGGTTCGAGGTGGTCCGGCGGCTGCGCGACGGCGGGGCCCGGGTGCCGGTGCTGTTCCTGACCGCCCGGGACGCGCCGGCCGACAAGGTGCAGGGCCTGACGCTGGGCGGCGACGACTACGTGACGAAGCCGTTCGACCTGGAGGAGTTGCTGGCCCGGATCCGCGCGGTGCTGCGCCGCACCGGCGGGTCCGCGGCCGACACGCTGATCGCGGGCGAGCTGATGCTGGACCCGGCCGGGATGTCGGTGACGCTGCGCGGCGCGCCGGTGCGGCTGTCCCCGACCGAGTTCCGGCTGCTGCACCACCTGATGCGCAATCCGGGCCGGGTGCTGACCAAGGCGGAGATCCTGACGGACGTCTGGCGGTACGACTTCGGCGGCGAGACCAGCATCGTCGACACCTACATCAGCTACCTGCGCCGCAAGGTCGACACCGGCGATCCGAAGCTGATCCACACCGTGCACGGCGTCGGCTTCGTGCTGCGGCGGCCCCGGCCATGAGCGAGCGGGCGAGCGAATCATCGACTCGACGCCGGCCACGGCGACACGGCAGCGCGCCGGGGAGTCCGGCATGAGTCTGCGAGGGCGTCTGCTGGCGATCTGCCTGGTGCTGCTGGCGGCCGGGCTGCTGGTGTCGGACGCGGTCGCGATCGGCTACCTGCGCCGCCACCTGGTCGAGCGCGTCGACACACAGCTGCGGATGCTGGCCGGGATCGCCCGCGCGGTCCCGGTCTCCCCGGCCGGCCAGGACCTGCTGGCCGAGCGGCTGGACATGGTCCCCGAGCTGTACGTGGGCGCGCCCGGCACGCCCGGCGCCCCGTTCGACCTGGTTCGCACGGATCAGCCCTACGAGTCGCGCGGCTGGCGGGTGCTGTGGTCGCCGCGACCGGACGGCGCGGGTGGCGTGGTGGTCGGCGTGCGGCTGTCCGAGGTCGACGCGACCGTGCACCGGATGTGGCTGGTCACCGGCGGCACCGCCGCGGCCCTGCTGACCGTGCTGGCCGTGACCGGCTGGTTCGCGGTGCAGGCCGGACTGCGCCCACTGCGCCGCATCGAGGCGACCGCGGCGGCCATCGCGAGCGGCGACCTGACGCACCGGGTGCCGGTCGAGGCCCGGCCGCGCACCGAGGTGGGCCGGCTCTCCGCGTCGCTGAACGTGATGCTGGAGCAGCTCGTGGGGTCGGCGGAACGGATGCGCGCGTTCCTCGGCGACGTCAGCCACGAGCTGCGCACGCCGCTGTTCGCGATCCGCGGGTTCACCGAGCTGTACCGGATGGGCGGGCTGCCCGCCCGCGCGGACGTGGACCGGACGATGGCGCACATCGCGCGCGAGTCCGGGCGGCTGGCCGCGCTCGCGGAGGACCTGCTGCTGCTGGCCCGGCTGGACGAGCCGGGCGTGTTGCAGGTGTCGCCGATGGACCTGCGCACGGTGGCGGCGGACGCGTACCTGGACGTGCCGGCGCTGGACGCGTCCCGGCCGGTCGCGCTGACCGGGCCGGGCGGCATCGGGCCGCCGGGGAGCGCGCCGGTCGCGGGTGACGAGGCCCGGCTGCGGCAGGTGGTGACGAACCTGGTCGGCAACGCGATCGCGCACACGCCCGCGGGCACGGCGGTGCGGATCGGCGTGGGCACGGACGGCGGGGAGGCGGTCGTCGAGGTGTCCGACGACGGTCCCGGCCTGACGCCGGAGCGGGCCGCGCGGGTCTTCGACCGTTTCTACCGGGTCACGCCGGGCGGTGCCGGCCTGGGCCTGTCGATCGTCC
The DNA here is from genome assembly GCF_030811575.1 of Catenuloplanes nepalensis. Classification (GTDB taxonomy): domain Bacteria; phylum Actinomycetota; class Actinomycetes; order Mycobacteriales; family Micromonosporaceae; genus Catenuloplanes; species Catenuloplanes nepalensis. The sequence continues at coordinate 4,428,611 of NZ_JAUSRA010000001.1, forward strand.
GGTCGCTGGTCGCCGCGCACGGCGGCCGGGTCGACCTGATCACCGCACCCGGTGCGGGCGCGACGTTCCGCGTGCTGTTGCCCGCGCTCGACGGCGGCCCGCAGGCTTCGTGATCAGGGCGTCCCCCGGGTCGCCGGAACGACATGGGGGACGCCCTGATCACGGGGAACGCCAGGAGATCGTCAGCCGAGCGAAACGGTGACGTCGTCGATGGCGCCGCCGAACGCGGTCTGCTTGGCGTTGAGGTTCTGGGCGCCGATGCGCAGCGGCAGGTTGTTACTGATGCTGACGTTCGACGGGACCGCGACCGAGCCGCGGTTCTCGCCGTCCACCCAGATGATCAGCTGGCTGGCGGTGCGCTGGCAGGTGACCGTGTGCCACTTGTTGTCCAGCACGCCGGCCGAGGACTTCGCGATGTAGCGCTTCGCGCCCTTGCCGGCGCCGGCGATCACGCAGGAGGGCAGCTTCTTCTTGCCGCCGATCTGCAACTTCCACTGGCCCTGCGCGTCCGCCACGCCCTTCTGCAGGATGTTCGACTCGCTGCCGACCGCGGTGGCGGTGGCGGCGAGCGCCAGGCCGTACTTGAACGGCTTGGTGCCCGGGTCGAGATCCGCGTCGTCGCCGCCCTCGAGGAGCACGCGCGGGCACTTGGCCGCGCCTGCGGCGCAGCGGGCCGGGAACGCGAGCGCGCGGCCGGAGCCCTTGGTGATGTAGCGGACCGCGCCGCCGTCGGCCGCACGCATCTTCAGCGGCAGGCCGCGCCCGGAGGCGTCGTTGACGGTGCTGGCGGCGCTGTCGAACGTGTACTTCGCGACGATCGTCGACGCGCCGGCCGCGGGGGCGGGCGCGGCCGGTGCGGCGGCCGCCGCGGTGGCCGGCAGCAGCGCGAGCGCGGCAGCGGCGATCAGCATGGTGGGAACCTTCATGCGGGCAGAGTAGTTTCGTCGCCTTTATCCGCAAAGCAGCCGTGCCGCGCCCAAAAGGACGATAAATCCGACACCGAGGGTACGCCGGAGGCGCGCGACGCCCCGCCGGAGCGAGCGTTGGCTCCGGCAGACCCGCACCGCAACCCCGCCCCCAACAGTGATCAGGGGGCGAGCCGGCACGACACGGCCTCGCGATCAGAACGTCCTCCATGCCGCTGGAACGGCATGGAGGACGCCCTGATCACGGGTAGGGGGCGGTGGGAGCGGGCCGGAGACGCGAAACCCCGCCGCGGCGGGGCCGGGCGGGGTTTCGGGACGGAAGGTCAGAGCACCGCGGCGTCCTCCGCGAGCATGCAGACCGCGACCAGGCGCAGCAGGTGCCACTCCGCGGTCAGCCAGTCCAGCGGCGCCACGTGTGCGCCGCCCGGGTCCGGCAGGAAGCGCCCGGCCCGGCGCGCGGCCGCCGCGATCGACCGCCCGTAGGCCGCCAGCGCGGGCGCGTCGATCGCCCGGCCGGCGTCGCGCAGCGACTCGCGGACCGCGGCCGCGTGCTGATCCACCGCGGCGAGCAGGCCGGCGTTGGCGTAGGCGGCCGTGATGCCGTCGACGCCGACCCGGGCCATGACCTCGTCCAGGAAGAGCAGGTCGGCGTTGAGCAGGAGCTCGGCGTCGAGGCCCTGGGCGGTCACCGCGGGGATGTCGTTGTTCATGCCGTGAACGTTAGGCAGTAAACACGCTGAGTGGTAGATGGGTGACTGAATGACAACCAACTGCACCCGACCCGGCTACCGATGCCGCGGAAAACAGCCAGAATGCCGACAATTCTCTAAGGTGTGGGCGGTCACCGTACCCCCGAACGGGTTGTGGGCTTGATCTTCAGGTGGGTCAGGGCACGCCGGACCAGGTCGTCGCGCGCGGCCGGGGGCAGCCCCTCCAGGCCGAAGCCGAGCAGCACCGTGTCCGGCGTGGTCACCACCGCACCCTCCTCGAAGGCCCGGGTGGTGGACTCCCAGCCGGAACCGGTCCAGCCGCCGAGACCGTCCTCGAACGAGGTGGTGGACACGGTCTCGCCGCCGACCAGGATCGTCGCGTCGTCGACGAACACGCCGAGGCCGGTGGTGGCCCAGTCGGTCATGTAGGTGATCGAGACCTCGACCTCCGACCCGGCGTACCCGGAGAGGTCCGCCGTCCACTGCTGCCAGCCGCCGGACGAGCCGGTCGCGGCGTTCCAGCGCCCGGTCGTCGCGCACCCGGCACCGTCCTTGGTGAGGTAGCGGCCCAGCGCCGGGTGCAGGTCCGTCGGGCAGCTGTCGCCGATCGCGGTGCTGGTCCGGCCGCCCGCCTCGGGCAGCGTGGTCCACTCGTCCGTGCCGGCCCGGCGCGCCTCGACGAACAGGAAGTCCCAGTTCTTCTCGATGTCGTACGAGGTGGCGAAGCGCAGCGACGCGTGCTTACCGGCGGGGACGGTCACCCGGCGGCTGAGTCGCTGGTAGGACGAGTCGTGCCGCCCGCCCCACGCGTAGCGCTCGCCGGTGACCGGGTCGAAGGGCGCGGCGCCGGGCCGGTCCCAGCCGACCGGGACGTGCGAGAGGCCGCGCGTGCCCAGGAACGCGGCCGTGTGCTTCTGAGTGTCGTCCAGCGTGCCGGTCCAGCCGCCGAACGCGCCGCCGGTCCCGGCCAGCGGGTGACGCTTCCCGCCGCCGACGTAGGTGGACACGCCCAGCCAGTACTGCAGGAAGTCGTTGGACAGCCCGATGCACGCGGCCGAGGCGGCGTCCGTGCACTCCCCCGGGCCGGTCTGGTGATAGACCGCGCCGCCGTTCAGCGACTGCGGGTAGAACGCGTGCTGCCCGCCGGCCAGCAGCCTCCCGCCCTCGTTGAGGTAGTCGCGGACCGCCAGCTCGGTCGCGGCCGCGGCGCGGGTGGTCGTGCCGTTCGGCTGTCCCCTGTCCCGCGGGATCAGGTCGTCGCCGGTCTCCCAGAGCACGGCCCTGTAGTGGGACAGCACGCCGAGGTGGTGCGGCGCGACCCGGCCGCGCGCGTCGAGGTCGTAGACGTCGGTGTCGAAGCCGGCCCGCCTCACGGACTCGGCGTGCACCTCGACGAGACGGGCCGACGTGCCGGTCTGGTCCGGGCTGGTGCCGGTGACGTCCTCGGCCGCGAGGATCAGCACGTCGCCGCCGAGGTCATCGGCCACGGTGTAGGCGAAGCGCCCGCCGGTGACGGTGGCGCCGTCCTTCTCACCGGTGAACCACACCTCGACCCGGTCGCCGGGCCGCTGGCCGGGGACGGTGCCGCGCAGCTCCGCGAAGTAGTCGTCGCCGTCCGTCCCGTAGCGCTCGCCGCCCTTCCACTCCCGGGCGGGCGCGGCCTTCGGCGTACCCCCGTTGATCCGGTATTGCAGCCGGACGTGCTTCAGCGCGCGCCGGGCGATCGTGGCGACCGGCTGGGACGTGCCGTAGGAGACGGTGAACGGGTCGGCGGTGAAGTCCGGCGTGCCGCTCGACAGCGACGGATCCTGCGCCGCGCCGGCGACCGCGAGCGCGAACGGCACGTTCTTCGTGAACTCCGCCGCGATCAGCTTCTCGTCGTCCGGGAACGCGAACTCGCTCGCGCAGTCCTCGGCCCGCCACCGATCATCGGGTACGGAGTCCGCCGCGACCTTGCAGGTGGACATCTCCGGCGTGAACCCGAGCGTGCCGTAGCGCTCGGACGCGTGCGTGTCCGTGTCGCCGTTCGTGGTGTAGAGCTCCGCGGCCAGGTCGGGGTCGTAGCCGGGCACGGCCGGGTGCGCGTCGTCACCGGCGAGCGCCTGATAGATCACGTCGTCCGGCGAGGGCGTGGCGACCTGCCAGCCGACGCCGTAGAGCAGCAGTTGCGCGGCCGAGTGGTAGTTGACGAAGAACTCGAACCCGATGCGCGCGAACAGCCCGTCCAGCGCGCGCGTCTCCGGCTCGGACTGCGCCGCGGTCCCGCGATAGGTCTCCGCGGCCGGGTCGCCGGACGAGCCCTCGTCGTCGTAGCCCCAGCGGTAGCCGAAGTTGCGGTTGAGGTCCACGCCGTCGCCGGGCGTGATCCGGCCGTCGCCGTCGTTGTCCCGCAGGTTCTTGCGCCAGAGCCGGTTGCCCTCGGTGAACGTGTGGTCGTAGCCGTCCGGGTTCGCGACCGGCAGGAACCACAGCTCGGTCGTGTCCAGCAGCCGGGTGATGTGCGGATCGGTGCCGTAGCCGGCGAGCACGTGGTGGTAGAGCCGCCGCACCATCTCCGGCGTGATCCACTCTCGGGCGTGCTGCGCTCCCGCGTAGAGCACGCTCGGCCGCCTGCCGTCCGGCACCCGGCGCGCGCCCGCGGTGACCTTCACCGCGAGGATCGGCTTGCCCCGCACGGTACGGCCGATCGTGGAGACCTTGGTCAGCTCCGGGAACCGGGCCGCGGTCGCGGTCAGCTCGTCGCGCAGGCCGCCCGGCTCGCTGTAGGAGCGGTACGCCGTCCACCCGGTCCGTGCCTGGGCGCGCAGCGCGTCGGAGGCCCGCTCGCCACGGACCGTGCGCGGCGTGAGCCGGACGCCCTGAGCGGCGAGCCGGCCGGCCTGCCGCGCGGACAGCACGGCCTCGACCTCACCGGGACCCTCGACGTCCAGGCCGGACGCGCGCATGCGGTCGGCCTGGACGGGCGTCACCGTGCCGGTGTAGACCTCCACGTGGTCGTCCGCTCGCGCCGGCCCGGCCGTGCCGAGCGTGACGGCCAGCGCGAGCACCACCGCTGCCTTCATGCGTACCCCCGTCGTCGTTCAAGAGCTTTTTTCGACCTGGCGCACCCGGGCCGAAGAGCGTTGCGATGCCGCAAGCCGCACAGGCCAGGTCGAAAATGGCTCTTCTGCTCCAACGACTGAGGGGCCGGTCAGGAAAGCGGGTTCACTCCCTTGATCGACAGGACGTACCAGGCGGTCGCGGCCAGGTGCCGGCTCGGGTAGTAGCCGGAGTCGGCGAAGCCCACGTGCAGCGGGCTGGACGTGGCCACCACGCCGGCCTTGTCCGGCAGTGGCCGGCCGCCGACGGTCTGCCCGAGGCCCAGCTCGGCCTGCGCGTCCGTGACCGGGTCGCGTTCGCGCAGCGCGTCGCGGGGCTCGCCGGCCGCGCGCAGCGCCACGGCATACTGCGCGGTGCCCTCGAACCAGACCGCGTACGGGTCCGGCCGCGGAAGCCCTTCCTCGATCGGGCGGTCCGGGTCGGCCTGCGGGCTGAGCGTGCTGATCGTGATGCCGTGGTAGCGCTGCCGGCCGGTCAGCTCGCTGTTCGGCGCGTCCGGCGTGTCGGTGACCCGCAGCCGGCGGTCGACGAAGCTCAGCGCGCCGCGGTGCTTCTCGTCGCGCAGCGCCAGCCACGGGTGGGTCTGCGCCTCCAGCGTGCGGGCGCCGTCGTCGCGGACCTCGCCGTCCGGCGAGCCGGCCGAGAAGCACTCCTCGTCGCCGACGAGAAAGGCCCGGTCGACGAAGCGCCGAGCCCGATCCCGCTCCGCCGTCCAGCCGAGCCGGGAGAACAGCGTGTAGAGGTCCGCGTTGTGCACGGTGGACTGCGCGGTGATCGGCGTGCCCTGCCGGTTCCAGCCGAGCGTGTATCCGCCGAGCGGGCCGGCCGAGCGGGCCTCGTCGCGGACCCAGACGGCCAGCGCGGTCGCGGCGTCGAGGTAGCGGCGGTCGCGGGTACGCCGGTGCAGGGCCAGCAGCGCGAGCCCGGCCCAGGCCTGGTCGCCGGTGAACGCGGCGGTGAACCGGAACGGGCCGCCCGCGTCCACGGTGCCGTCCGGGCCGGTGAAGCGGTGCGCCCAGGAGCGATCGCCGCGCCGGTACGGTGCGACCCCGTAGGCCTGACGCAGCGGGCCGGTCCCCCACTGTGGGTCGTGGGTGCGCGCGTACAGCAGGCCGTCGCCGATCGAGACGGCCCGTTTGAGGTCGCCCAGCGCGAGGTACGCGAGGATCGTGAGTGCCGCGTCGTACGTGAACGCGGTGCTCATCAGCCCGGCCTGGTCGGAGTGGGACTGGGGCAGCCGTGGCCCGTTCGTGTCGTACGCGTCCGTCATCGCGTCGAGGAACCGTTCCGCCTGCACCCAGGGCACGGCCGCGCTCGCGGTCCCGGCCGGCAACGCGGCCCCCACCAGGCCGCCCGCGGCCGCTTTGAGCAGCAGTCGCCGGCCACTGACTGTCACCATTGGAGAACCCCCGTCGCTCCGCCCGTTATGCACCTTTTACCTGAGAGTTGTTGCACGAATGGCACGCCACGCCGCCCGGCGTTGAATAGTTGCCGTCCAGCAAGTATCTTTCTGCGCGGGAGGCGATGATTCGTGCGCGAACACCGGGCTGCTCTAGCGAGCCGCCTCACGGAACGCTTCGAGGCCGCGGCGCAGCGCCGCGCGGTCGTCGGGCGTCATCCGGGCCAGCACCCTGGCCAGTCGCTCCCGTCGCCGTGCCCGCAGCTCGGCCAGGAACCGGCGGCCGGACGGCGACAGGCGCACCAGCACCTCACGCCGGTCCGAGTCGGACTGACGGCGGTCCAGCAGCCCGGACGCGACCAGGCGGTCGCTGAGCCGGCTGGCGGAGGAGAGCACCACACCGAGGCGATCGGCGAGCCCTCGCAGATTCACCCCGCCGGGCAGCGACTCCAGCGTCAGGACCGCGCGCAGCTGCGACGCGGACAGCGGGTGCGGCAGGTCGTCGTCGAACGCGGTCAGCAGCCCGTCCGCCGCCGCGTCGACGGCGGCGACGACATCCGGGTCGCGGTCGGGCGGGTCGCGGTCGGAAGCCATGGTGCAGGCAAGAATATCCTCGTTCGCTCTCGGGAGGCACGATGCACGATCGTCTGATCGGTGCCCAGCGAACGCTGATGTCGGCACCGGCCCACCAGATCGTAGAACACCTGTCGGAATACCTGACGAAGCAGTACGCGGTCGCCACGCTGGACCTGTTCCAGGTCGACTACCGGCTCAGCGAGCTGGTGCCGCTGAACGGCGGCCCGGCCGTCACCCACCCCGGCGCACCGGCCTGGCGCGCCTTCGACCACCTGACCGAGGTCGAGGACGGCACGGCGCTGTGGTTGCCGGTCGCGGTCCGCGGCGACCGGCTCGGCGTGGTCCGGATCACGCCCGCCCCGGACGAGGAGGAGCTGCGCGCGGAGCTGGCCGAGATCGCCGACCTGCTCGGGCACGCGCTGGCCGCGGCGCGCGAGGGCACCGACCGGTACGCGGTGGCCGCCCGCACGAAACGGCTCACGCTGGCGGCCGAGATGCAGTGGGGGCTGCTGCCCGGCCGGGGCCGCACCGGGTCGGCGTTCGCGATGGCCGGGCAGCTGGAGCCGGCGTACGCGGTGCGCGGCGACACGTTCGACTGGTCCGACGATCTGAACCGGCTGCAGGTCGTGGTGGTCAACGGGCACGGCGAGGGCGTGGCCGCGGCCGCGCTGTCCTGCCTGGCGATGAACGCGCTGCGCAACGCGCGCCGGGCCGGGCTGGACGTGGCGGACCAGGCCACGCTCGCTGACCAGGCGATCTACTCCTACCACCGGGGCGCGCAGCACATCGACGCGCTGATGCTGGACCTGGAGCTGAAGACCGGCGTGGTCACCGCGGTCGACGCGGGCTCGCCGCGGCTGCTGCGGCTGCGCGACGGCGAGGTCAGCCCGATCACGCTGGACGCGCAGGACCCGCTCGGCATGTTCGACGGCACCATGTACGCCCCGCAGACGTTCACGCTGGAGCCCGGCGACCGGCTGTTCGTGGTCAGCGACGGGATAGTGGACGCCACCTCGCGCGGCACCCGGTACGGCGAGAGCCTGCTGGACCGGTTCCTGGCCCGCAGCGGCGCGCTGTCCCCACTCGCCGCGGTCCGCTCGGTGATCGGCGACCTGCGCGCGTTCATCGGCGGGGAGACGATCGACGACGCGGTCGCGGTCTGCCTGGACTGGACCCCGCCCGGCCCGGGAGACGACCGAGGACGGGCATGACGGATCTGGTGCTGCGACGCAGCGACCGCCCGGACGGCGGATTGGTCGTCCACGTGGACGGCGAGATCGACGGCGCGACCGCGCCGGCGCTGGAACGTGCGCTGCTGGACGCGGTCGCGACCACCCCACGGCACCTGCTGATCGACGGCACCGACGTCTCGTTCTGCGACTCGCGCGGGCTGGCCGCGCTGCTCACGGCGTGGCGCGCGGCCGGGTCCGCGAGCGTGCCGCTGACGCTGCGCCCGAGCCCGCGCCTGCGCCGTGTCATGTCCCTCTCCGGCGTCGACACCCTGATCGACCTGAGCCCGTGATCACCGGTCGAGTGGATAGGCGCGGCGGGTGACCAGGAGGAGAAGCAGGCCGGCGGCACAGAGCGCGGCGGAGATCGGGTACGCCCAGCGGATGCCGAACGTCTGCGCGACGCCGAACAACGGGCCGGCCAGCATCGCCCCGCTCGTGTACGTGTTGGTGTACAGCGTGGTCGCCCGGCCCGGCTCGCGCGGCAGCATGTCCTGCACGTAGGAGATGCCGAGCCCGGTGACCGCCGCGATGTAGCCGGCGTTGAGGATCTGCCCGGCCAGCAGCATCCACACGTCGGTGGCCAGCCCGGCCAGCGCGTAGTAGGCGGCGCCGAGCACCGCGCCGCCGAGGATCAGGCCGCGCAGCGGCAGCCGGGTGGCGAGCGCGCCGGAGCCGAGCATCAGCGGGATCTCCAGCGCCGCGCACAGCCCGAGGATCAGCCCGGACGCGCTGGTGGCACCGGACAGGTCCTGGGTGACGAACAGCGGCAGCGCCTGGATGCCGAGCGTGAGCGGCGTCTGCAGCAACGTGAACCCGGCGAGCGTCACGGCCAGCACCCAGCCGGGCGCGTTCGGCCGCATCCGCACCGGCACGTCCGGGCCTTCGGCAGGCAGCGCGTCCGGGCCCGCGGTCGCCAGCGCGTCCGGGCCGCCGGCCGGCAGCGCGTCCGGGCCGCCGGCGTGCTGTGCGACCGTGCCCGGGACCGGGGGCGGCTCGGCCAGCCAGGCAAGCGCGACCAGCGTGGCGACCGCGAACGCGGCGGCCGCGAGCAGGTAGACGTACTCGAAGCCGCCCGCGGACTGGATCACGGCGGCGATCGGCGGGCCACCGACCCAGGCCGCGGAGTAGAGCATGCGCAGCGTGCTGATCGCCATCGCGGACCGGCCGGAGTCGGTCCGGGCGAGCGCCTGCCGCGCGTACGCGAACGACTGCGGGAACGTGGTCTGCGCGAACGCGGTGACCGTGACCGCGAGCGCGAGCAGAACCCAGAAGTCGCGCACGTACGCGGCCGCCACCATGCCCGCGACGCCGGCCACGCCGGTGGCGACCAGCAGCGCGCGCCGGATCGGGTACCGGTCGGAGAGCCGGCCGACGACCGTGGACACGGCCACGGACGCCAGCGGCGACGCGACCAGGAACAGCGTGATCTGCGCCGGACCGGCCCGGACCTCGGTGCTGAGGAACAGCGACAGCAGCGGCGAGAACACGGCGCCGGACAGCCCGCCCGCGAGGCAGATGACCCCCAGCGGTAGTAGCAGCCGCCTCAGACCGCGCCGTTCCGCAAGATCACTCGACACCGGGCCAGGTTACGCCCCGCGATCTCAGCCCACCGGAGGGTAGGGCTCCTTGGCCAGCAGGTGGGCCAGATGCGCGGTGTTGGCGGCCAGCGTCTTGGTGGCGCTGCCGGTGGTCTCCGGCTTCGGCCCGGCGTCCTTGTAGTCCACGCCGCCCATCGCCTCGCCGACCCAGTAGGTGGAACCGGCCGCGGCCGCGGTGAAGCCGACGTCGTTGAGCGCCTGCAACACCTCCGCGACGACATGGTGCGCGCCGTCCTCGTTACCGACCACGGCCACGGCCGCGACCTTGCCGAAGGTGAGCATGCGGCCCTGGTCGTCGGTCTCGGACAGCTCCGCGTCGAGGCGCTCCAGGACCATCTTGCAGACGCTGGACGGCTGGCCCATCCAGATCGGCGTCGCGATGACCAGGATCTGCGCATCCATGATCTTCGCGCGGATCGCGGGCCACTCGTCGCCGCCGCCCTCGTCCGTGGTGACGCCGAACTTCACGTCGTGGTCGACGACGCGGATCACCTCGCCGTCGACGTCGTGGTCCGCGAGCGCGGCGAGCACCTCACGGCCGAGCAGTTCCGAGCTGGACGGCTCGTCTGAGGACTTGAGCGAGCAGCCGAGCACGATCGCACGCAGCGTCATGTGAGTGTTTCCTTCCGGGACGAAGTCTTCGCCGGGTACCCGGCCGTGAACTACACAAACCAGACCCATAAGTCGGCCCATTTCCCAAATGTCGGTATATGGTGATTGAGTCGGGTGACCGAAGGGCTACCGCGGGCGAACGGCGGGGTTCGGATGGGCAGCGTTCTGGTGGTCGACGACGAAGCGGACCTACGGTTCATCCTTCGGCGGGTCCTCATGCGTGCCGGTCACGAGGTGATCGAGGCCGCCGACGGCGCCGCCGCGCTGGCCTCGGTGCACGCGTCACCGCCCGATCTGGTGGTGACCGACATGATGATGCCGGTGATGGGCGGCGTCGAACTCATCCGCCGGCTCCGGGCCGACCCGGCGACCGCGGCCATCCCGATCCTTTCGGTCAGTGGGGACTGGCGGTTGGCGATCGACGCGGACGCCGCACTCGCCAAGCCCTTCCGGACCACCGAGTTGCTCACGCTGGCCGAGAACCTGATCCGGGAAGGGCGTGTCCCGACATGACCTGGCTGTCGACCGGGGAGGCGGACCTCGACCTGATCCTCGGTGGTGGACTACGACCGGGCTCGATGGTGGTGGTGGCCGGGCCGCCCGGCTCGGGCAAGACGATCCTGGCCCAGCAGATCTGCTTCTCCAACGCCACCACCGAGCACAAGGCCGTCTACTACACGACCCTGTCCGAGCCGCACTCCAAACTGGTCGCGCACCTCCAGGGGTTCAGCTTCTTCGATCCCGAAGCGCTCGGCGCGAAGGTCGAGTACGTGCATCTGGGCAACATGCTGGGCGGCACCCGGCAGAACGACCTCGTACCACTGATCGACGAGGTGGTCCGCCGGGCGCTCGACGACGAGCCGGCCGTGATGGTGATCGACAGCACCAGGATGCTGCGCGACTTCGTCAGCCCGCACGCCCTGCGCATGGCGCTCTACGGCCTGAGCAGTCGCGTCGCGCACAGCGGGGCGGTGTTGCTGCTGCTGGGTGAGTACACGCCGGAGGACGCGCAGTCCGGCGTGGAGTTCGCCCTGGCCGACAGCATCGTGCAGCTCTCCCACAGCTTCCGCGAGCCGGTCGACCGGCGCAGTCTCCGGGTGGTGAAGATGCGGGCCGCCGCGCACCTCGGCGGCGTGCACTCGGTCCGGATCACCACCGACGGCTTCCAGGTCTATCCCCGGGTCGAGTCGCTCCTGCCGAAGAACATGCCGCCCAGGGACGGCCGGGTCCCGTCCGGCGTCCCGGGCCTGGACGCGTTGATGGGCGGTGGGATCCCGCACGGCGACGCCACCCTCGTCCTGGGGCCGGCCGGCGTGGGAAAGACCATCAGCTGCCTGAACTTCATCGCCGAGGGCCTGGCCCGGGACGAGCGCTGCCTCTACATCAGCTTTCAGGACACCGTCGACCAGCTGCTGGAGACGACGGGCAGATTCGACTGGGACTTCACGGCCCATCGGGCGGACGGCCGGTTGACGATCTGGCATGTGCCGATCGGCGACCTCGACCTCGACGTGCTGTCCTCGGTGATCCGCCACCACCTCGCAGGCGACGTGAGCACCCGGATCGCGATCGACAACCTGGCCGAGATGGTCGGCGCGGCACGGGAGACCGACCGGTTCCCCGCGTACCTGCGCAGCCTGCTCGGCGTCGCCCGGGCCGCCGGGGCCTGCCTCTGGGTCACCAGCGAGGCCAAGACCTTCGGCCCGATCGAGGAACCGCTGGCCGGGCTGATGTACCTGTTCCACAACGTGATCCCGGTCCGCTACATCGAGCATCGCCGCGAGATCGGCCGGGCCGTCAACGTCCTGAAGATGCGCAACAGCCATCACGACACCGGCCTCTACACCTGCGACATCACGGACGCGGGCCTCACCGTCGGCGACCGGCCCGAGCAGGTCACCGGGATGCTCGGCTGGGGTCCGCTGTGCGACTGCCCGGACACGGCGGACCGCACCGCGAACTGAGCCGGCGGTACGTCGCGGGGCCCGCGCCGTCGATCACCCGACCGCCGCGGCCCGGCGAGGCATGCCCGCGCCGCCGGCCAGGCCGTGCGCGGCCAGCAGCGCGTCCACGGCACGGGTGATCAACGCGACTCGCTCGGGCGGCGGCCCGGTCAGGCCGTCCCGGTACGCGATCGTGCCGGGGGTGGGCCGCAGCGGCACGACGAACGGGTGGATGCCGCGCGCGACCAGCCGCCGGGCGCCTTCGATCAGGTCCTCCGGGCGTTCGCCGAGCCCGATCAGCAGGCAGGTGGAGACGTGGTCGCGGCCGAACACGCGCACGCCGTGCTCCCACGCGGCCTCGTACTGCGCGAGCGGCACCCGCGCCTTACCGGGCAGCCAGCGCCGGCGCAGCCGGTCGTCGAGCGACTCCACGTTGAGGCCGATCGCGGTGGTGCCGGCCGCGCGCAGCAGCCCGAGCGCGGCCAGGTCGGCCGGTGGCTCGCAGGTGACCTGCACGGGCACGGCCGGGCCGATCGCGGCGCGGATCGCGCGCACGCACCGGGCCAGGTAACGCGCGCCCCGGTCCGGCCCGGCCCCGGTGCCGGTGGTGAGTGACACCTGCCGGACGCCGTCGAGCCGCACGGCCGCGTGCACGGCCTCGGCGAGTTGGTCCGGCCGCTTGACCGGCAGTGTGCCGTCCGGCACCACGCCCAGCGCCTCCTGGATCGCGCAGAACCGGCAGCGCTCCGCCTCGGCGTAGCGCACGCACGTCTGCACGACCGTGGACGTGACGAGTCCGGCCTCCGGCATGCGGGCGATCCGGTGGTACGGCGTGCCGTCGGCGGTGGTGAGGTCGTAGAAGCGGGGGCGCGGAGGCGCGGCCATCCCAGAATCTTCGGCGGTTACCCATATCCCGGGGGTTTCGGGCGCGACAAGCCTGGATGAATGCGGCCTCACGTCCACTGTGGCGCGCCTGTGAGGCCGGTCGGTCACGGCATCTCGTCGTCGCGGGGCTTGCGCACCACGTCCAGGTAGCGGCGGTGACTCGCGCCGTAGATCGCAAAGTTGAGGCGCGCCTCGTCGAGGCTCAGATCCCCGTTCGGACCGCCCTTGGCGACCTTCGAGTCCTTGTCGCTCGAACCGTCCTCTGTCCAGAAACACACCGGGCACGTACCGCCCCCGGTTCGGTACCCGCAACACGCACACCGGCTGACTACAAACTGCTCCACCCCGGTTACCTTGCCATGCCGCCACCGGCGCGGGTAGACCGGAGTTCCTCTCGCCCGGCGGCCGGCTCCCCGGCCCGTTCCGGCGCATGGGCAGAGACCTCCACGCAGGGTGATCCGGAGCCGCGAGCGGCGCGGATGGGTCCGTTCACCCCCAGTTGCACGTGACATAGGTCACAAAACGTGGGTGAGCTGTGCGTATGTGGATCTCGTCGAAAACCGGTCGAACCATCACGGCTCCCCGTCGCGTACTCATGGGCGCCTCGCTGAATCACCGACACACCGCCGCTCCTTTCCGGAAGGCGGCGGCGGAAAGAAGGAATGACGATGTTTCGAAACAGCTCGCGGCCCGCGGTATCGCGCCGCAAGGTGCTCATCGGTGCCGGCACCGCGACGGTCGGAATCGGTACGGCCGCCGTGGCCGGATTCGCCGCCGCGCAGGGAAACGGCGCCGAGCCCGACGACGCGATCGTCGTCCAGGTGGTCAATGCGCGCGAAGGACTGCTCAGCATCTTCGTCGGCGATCAGGTGATCGAGGTCAAGGACAAGGGTCTCGCGTCCGACCTGGTCAAGGCCGCCAAGAAAAAGCAGTAGCTCCCACTCCTCGCCCTTCTTCGACCCTAAGAGGTAACCAGCATGTCTTCGCACCGCGAGGCCCCCGAGATCTCGAAGGACCCGGTCGCCGACAGCACCGACCTTTACGCGTTCGTCAGCCCGGACAAGCCGGACACCGTGACGATCATCGCGAACTATCTGCCGCTGCAGGTCCCGTCCGGCGGTCCGAACTTCTTCGAGTTCGGCGACGACGTGCTCTACGAGATCCACATCGACAACAACGGTGACGCGCAGGCCGATCTCACCTACCAGTTCCGGTTCCGGACCGTCATCAACAACGACAAGACGTTCCTCTACAACACCGGGCCGATCGAGTCGCTGGACGACCCGGACTGGAACCGCCAGCAGTTCTACACGGTGACCTGCGTCGACATGCACGGCAAGGCGACGATCATCGGCAAGGACATCCCGTGCCCGCCGTGCAACATCGGCCCGTCGTCGACGCCCGACTACGCCAAGCTCGCCAAGGACGCGGTCTACAAGCTGGAGGGCGGCGCGCGGGTCTTCGCCGGGCAGCGCGCGGACGGCTTCTTCGTCGACCTCGGCGCGATCTTCGACCTGGGCACGCTGCGGCCGTTCCAGAACCTGCACGTGGCCGGCAAGAACATCTTCGACGCGCCCGGTGACGGCGTGAACACGCTCGACAAGACGAACGTGCACAGCATCGCGATCCAGGTGCCGATCACCACGCTGACCAAGGACGGCAAGAAGTACGAGTACACCGACGCCGCGGCGACGATCGGCGTGTGGACCACCGCCAGCCGCCGCCAGGTCCGGGTGCTGCACGGCGACAAGGGCGACGACCTCGACCTCGGCCCGACCGTGCAGGTCTCCCGGCTCGGCAACCCGCTGTTCAACGAGGTCATCGTGCCGATGGCGCAGAAGGACCAGTTCAACGCGCTGCCGCCGAAGGAGGACAAGCGCTTCGCCGAGTTCGTGGCCCGGCCCGAACTGGCGACGCTGCTGCCGGTGCTCTACCCGGACGTCTTCCCGAACCTGGAGAAGCTGGTCGCGGACAAGACCGACCGGGCCGACCTGCTCGCGATCCTGCTCACCGGCATCCCCGAAGGGATCATCGAGGGCTTCCAGAACTTCACCGGCGACACCCAGGCCGACCTGCTGCGCCTGAACACCGCGATCCCGCCGGCCGCGGAGCCGAACGCGTTCGGCCTGGTCGCGGGCGACGCGGCGGGCTGGCCGAACGGCCGCCGGCCCGAGGACGACGTGGTCGGCATCGCGCTGCGCGCGGTCGCGGGCGCCACGTTCCCGCTGATCGACAAGGAGTTCACGCCGGACGAGGCGACCGCGCTGCTGGAGCAGGGCATCACCGCGGAGGACGTGACCGCCGGGTTCCTCGGCCACTTCCCGTACCTCGGCCTGCCGTACGACGGCTTCAACAACCCGTCCCTCTGAGGAGTCACCATGCACACGCACACGCACCACCACTACGGCACCTCCGAGACCGGCAGCGTCATGCTGGACATCGGGCGGGACACCGGCGCGCTCGTCATCTACACCGGCCCGGAGCAGCAGGGCCTGGAGATCGAGATCAGCCCGCTGGACACGCTCACGGCGGCCCGCACGCACGTGGCCGTGCGCGAGCGCCTGATCAACCACGGCAAGCTCTACTGCGCGGTCTACCCGAGCCTGCCGGCCGGCCGCTACACGGTCTGGCGCGGCGAGTCCGAGCAGGCCGGCACGGTCACCATCGCGGCCTCCCGCGTCGCCGAGTTCTCCTGGCCCGCGAACTGAAGCCTTCGGGGCGTCCCCATGTCGTCGGGGGCGCCCCGATCACGTTCGGAAAACCGATTGCGGCGCTCGTTTAGGCTGCTGGCAAGACCTCGCGGCTGCTGAACCGTCCGATGCTGCCCCGATCCGCCGGTGCGGAGCGCTACGCCACCGCGTTCGCGAACGCGGCCAACTTCGCGATCGGCAACCGGTTCTTCCTCGCCATGATGATGCGGGCCGGACTCGCGGAGACGGCCGGTGAGGTCGGCGCCCGGCTGATCCACGACGCGCCGCACAACCTGCTCTGGCCGTCCGAGGACGGCACGGTGCTGCACCGCAAGGGCGCGACACCGGCCGGTGGCCCCACGCCGCACCGGCTGTGGGGTGAGCCGGTGATCGTGCCCGGCTCGATGGGCGCGCCCAGCTACCTGCTGCGCGGGCTCGGCTCGCCGCGCGCGCTCGGCAGCGCCTGCCACGGCGCCGGTCGCCGGGTGCCGCGCGGTGCGGCGGCCCGCGGCAGCGACGCGGAGCTGGACGCGTTCCTGCGCGACTTTCGCGTGGTCACGCCGCTCGACCACCGCGATCCGGCGGTGGCCGCGCGACGCGACATCATCGACGCGTGGCGGCGCGACCTGAAGCAGGAGGCGCCGTGGGCCTACAAGGACGTGGCTCCGGTCGTCGACAGCCTCCGGGGCGCGGAGGTCGCGTCGCCGGTGGTCGAGTTGCAGCCGTTGCTGACGGTCAAGGGCTGACCCTCGCGGGGGTACGGGCTGTGCCGCCCCGTACCCCCGCGGGACCGGTTTATCTGCCCTTGGGCTTGACCAGGGCCCAGGCCGTACGGACCGCGGTGTTCTCGGTGCCGTCGAAGCCCTCGAACGTGCTGAGCGGGCCGGGACCGTAACGGGCGAACACGTCGTCCGCGGTGCCGCCGACGCCGTCCGGGCCGACGCCGAAGAAGAACGCCGGGTCGGAACCGCCCTCGTCCATGATGTTCAGCTGGTCGTCGACGCTGGTCAGGTGCCAGTTGCCCAGGTAGTGACCGGCCTCGTGACTGATCAGGTTGCCCAGCACCCGGCCGATGAACCCGACCCGGTCACTGGCCGGCGTCAGATAGGTGTTCAGCGACACCGGGTCGCCGGCCGGGCCGCTGAGCAGGTCCAGCAGCACGATCGCGGTCTCCTCCCGGGCGAAGTTGCCCGGGTCGATCGACTGCGCGATACCGACCGTGGGAATGCCCAGCTCCTCGATCGTGCCGCCGATGATCACCCGGCTGGTGTCCGGGCTTCCCCAGGTCTCGGGCCCGTCCGCGCTGGTCACCACGCGCACGGCCAGCTCGTCCACGCGCGCGTCCCGGCGGGCCTGGTTGAGCTGCGTGTTCACGGTCCGGGTCATCACCTCGAGCAGCCGCGGCAGGTCGGCCTCGGTCAGACCCCAGGCCGGCAGGAACGCGGGCAGGCCGGTCACCGGCCGCTCACCCGGCTCCGCACCCGCGTTGAAGATCGCCGGGTCGATGGTCGCGCCGTTCGTGTCGATCAGCAGCGTCTGCTTCGTGCCCCGCGGCTCCGACTCCGCGGCCGGGCGCAGGATCACGGCGTTCGCCACGTAGGCCCCGGCGCCGCGCTCGACCACGATCCGGTGCCGGCCGGACACCTCCGCGATGTGGTCCGCGATCGCGTTGCCGCCCTTGGGCAGCGGCGACGACGGCGGCACGATCACCGACAGGTCCACGACCGAACCGAAGACCTGCGTGCCGCTCGGGTCGAAGATCTCCAGCCGGGCCGCGCCACCGGTGATGTTCAGGCCCAGCACGTCACCCTTGTCGAGGTCGACCGCGAACGAGTCCCGGTCCTCCACCGCGACCTGCACACGCAACTCGTACGGCCCCTCGGAGAACGCGCCCGGCCCGCTCGCCGGATCGTTCGGGTCGGCCGGGAGCAGGCCCGGGCTCCAGCCGCCGACCGCCACGTAATACGTACCGTCCGCGGGCAGCTCGATCGAGAACAGGCTGCTCCAGTCCGCCGGCGGCGCCTGGTCGTCGTTGCCGCCGATCAGCGTGCCGTCCGCCGCGTAGAGCACCGCCACGCTGTCCAGCACCGCGCCCGGCGTGTCCACGTCGGCCGTGACCACCTCGCCCGCGCGGCCGGTCAGCTCGTAGAAGTCGAAGTCGCCGGTGCCGGTCCCGGCCGTGCCGTGCGGGCCGTCACCGATCGTGCCGCTGGTGGTGATCGCCCGGCGCTGCGCCGCGATGCCGGTCTCCGTGGCCAGCGGGATCGCGCCGTCGTCCTCCGCCGGCGGGGCCAGCGCCTCCGCGGGCGGGGTCTCGGACGCCAGCACACCGTTGATCGTGAACGTGCCGGACTCGTGCCGCCCGGAACCGACACCGCGGATGAACTCCGGCCGGGTGTCGTTGCGGCCGCGGACCGTGGCCGGCTCGCGCTCGGTGTAGGAACCGGCGCCGCCGCCCGGCCGGGTGGTCGCCGCCTCCGCGCCGGTGGCCAGCGCGCGCTGCCAGGCCGCGACCTCCGTGGTGGTCAGCTTTCCGTCGAGGCCGAACGTCAGCCCGGACCCCGCGTCGCGGGCGCCGGGAACGCTCTTCGCGCCGATCGACACGTAGGGGTTCGCGCCGGTCGCGGCCAGGCTCTTCACCTTCGCCGGATCGGGCGCCCCGGCCAGGGCCGGTGCGGGCGCCGCGATCGTCACGGCGAGGGCCAACACGAGGAGCGGCGGTGCGGTTCTGCGCAGGGTTGTGCGTAGGGTTGTGCGTACGTTCACGACGCCTCCCATAGACGCTGGACACTGTGCTGAACGCCAGCCTAGGCATGGGTATTCGATTCACGCAGTCCCGTTCCGGCGCTATCGTGCTCGTCGTGCCGCACCCGATCCGCCTCGCCACCGCGGCCGACCTGGCGTTCCTGCCACCGATCGAGGTCGCCGCGGGTGCCGCGTTCGCGTGTATGGAAATGCACGACATCGCTGTCGACGCCCCGCCCACGCTGGACGAACTGTCCGGCTACCAGCAGAACTGCCGCGCCTGGGTGGCCGTCGCCGGCGGCGCACCCGTCGCCTACCTACTGGCCGAGCGCGTGGACGGCGGCGCGCACGTCGAGCAGGTGACCGTGCACCCGGACCACGCCGGCAATCGGACCGGCGCCGCGCTGATCGACCGGTGCGCGGAGTGGGGACGGTCCTGGGGTGCGCGGCGGACCACGCTGACCACCTTCACCGACGTGCCGTGGAACGCGCCGTACTACGCCCGGCTCGGCTTCACGGCCGTACCGCCGGAGGACCTGACGCCCGGCCTCGCGGCGATCCGCGCCGACGAGGCCGCACGCGGGCTGGACCGCTGGCCACGCGCGGTGATGAGCCGGGATTCCTAAACCGGCCCGCACCCGTTCCGATGGGGCGCACATGGCCGATCGCCCCGGGACGCCGCACGCGGTCCTCCCGTCCCCCCGGCGGCAGCCGGCATGACCGACGCACGCGCCGCCGCGCTGCACGAACGCCTCCTCGACATCGCCGGCCCGGACCCCTCCCCCGCCGAACGCGCGCTGATGGCCCGCCTGATCGAGAACTTCCTCCGCAAGGTCCCGGCCATGCTCGACGACCTGGAGACGCTGCTGGCCGGCGACGACCCGGCCGCCACCCGCACCGCCGCCCACGCGCTGCGCGGCTCCGCCTCCAACATCGGCGCGGACGGTCTGGCGCTGCTGGCCGGCGCGCTCGAGGACGAGATCCGCGCAGGCCACCCACCGGCCCCCGCCGCCATCACCGCGCTCCGCACCGAGATCGACGCCGTCCGCCCCCTGCTCACCGCGGCCGCGGACCGCCTGACCGGCTAATCGGGATGCCCTCCCCCGGATCGTCGGCCAGACTCCTGACCATGCCGCTCAACCTCAGCGACGACGACCCGGACCTGGAGAAGCGCCTCTCCGACGAACTCGACGCCATCAACGACGCGGCCGTCGCCGCCACCGATCACCGCAACCTGGCCATCCGCCTGACCGACGACGACGGCACGCTGATCGGCGGCATCACCGGCTACACCTGGGGCGGCTGCGGCGGCCTCACCTCCCTCTGGCTGTCCCCGGCCCACCGCGGCCAGGGCCACGGCACCCGCCTGCTGACCGCGGCCGAGGCCGAGATCCGCCGTCGCGGCTGCGACCGCGTCGTGGTCGCCACCATGTCCTTCCACGCACCCGGCTTCTACCTGCGCCACGGCTACCGCGAGGTCGGCCGCACCCCCGGCATGCCCGGCAACACCACCAAACACCACTTTCACAAACACCTGGCCTGAACGGGTGGCCGATCTCCCCGGTTTCTACCGGGCTGCGTGACAGCGGCGTGACCGGAGCGCTGGAGTAGCGGCGCAAGCTCCGCCGCCTCGCTCGGCGCGATTCCGCATGTGGGCGCGGCGCCGACACGACGCGTTCGCCGTCTCCGCATGTGGGCGCGGCTCTGACACGACGCGTTCGCCGTCCTAGGAGGCTGGTTCGATTGCCTGGAATCGCTTTGACTTTGCTCTGCGTCTGTGGAGCGCTCGGCCGCTCCACCGGCACCGCAACATCCACACCCCCGAACATCCACGCCCGCCGGCCAGCCGGAGGGACTGATCGAGCAAGCACCGGGCCGGCCGGCAAGGCAGCGCCCGAAGCGGCCCCCACAAGGCCGCGAGTCCGAAGACGTCCACCACAAGGCCGCAGGCCCGAAGCGGCCACCTCGAGGCCGCCGCCGCAAGCGGTCACCACGAGAACGGGAATGCCCGAATCCGCGGGCTGTGTAGCGCGGAGCGCGGTTGGGTAGAGAGCTGATACCACACGACGGGCAGCGTGGGGGCGAAAACGCCACACGCTCTATATAGGAGGCTTGCGTGCGTATCGGAGCGGTCGTCATCGTCATCTGGCTGATCATCGGCGCTCTGGCGGCGGGACAGCGTGGCTACTTCGCGAACGAGGCGGAGAACTGTGCGGAGATCTCCACCACCGCGGTCACCATCGTGGCGGGGCCGCTCAACTACGTGGGTCTCAACCCCAAGGTGAGCTGCGACGCGCCGGAGCCGTCGGAGTAACCGTAACAGCGTGACCGAAAGGGCCGGTGGACGTCGCCGGCCCTTTTGCGTGGGCGTAGGTTGGATGCGTGAATCTTCCTGAACCCGTTGCGGCGGTGGCGATGCAGACCGGTTTCGGCCTCGCCGAGCTGGTTCCGGACGCGACGGCGCAGGGCGCGTGGACGCTGCAGGTCGACGGCGTGCCGCAGTCATACGTCGACCTCGGCGATCCGAGGCGAATGAAGTTCGACTACATGCGCCGGCTGGTCACGGTGGTGGACACGGCGGCGGAGCCGGGCGTGCCGCTGCGCGTGCTGCATCTGGGCGGCGGCGCGCTGAGCCTCCCGCGCTACGTCGCGGCGACCCGGCCCGGCTCGGTGCAGACCGTCGTCGACCGGGACACGCTGCTGATGACGCTGGTCTGGGACCGGCTGCCGCTGCCGGAGGACGCCGGCGTCACGATGCTGCTCGGCGACGCGCGGGAGACGCTGGAGGAGCTGCCCGATCAGGAGTTCGACCTGATCGTCGCGGATGTCTACCAGGCGGCTCGCATGCCGCGCAGCATCGCGGGCACCGGGTTCGTGCGGGAGGCCGCGCGGATGCTGCGGCCGGACGGCCTGCTCGCGGTGAACGTGGTGGACGTGCCACCGCTGGCCCGCTCGCGGGTGATGGCGGCGACGCTCGGCGCGGTGCTGCCGGACGTGTGCGTGATCGGCGAGCACGGCATGCTGCGCGGCCGGAAGTGGGGCAACACGGTGCTGGTCGCCGCCGCGACCCCGGGCCGGATCCCGGTGGAGCGCCTGTCCACGCTCGCGGCCCGCGACCAGGAGCCGGGCCGCGCGATCGGCGGCGCCGACATGCCCGGCTTCACCGGCGGCGCGGTCCCCCTGCACGACCCGATCGTCACGTCGTAAGCGAAGCCACAACCCGCTGATCACGTCATGAGAGAAGACCTACTGACCCTTCGGCGTCAGGGTGAGAAGCGCCTCCCAGTGACGGCCGCTATCCCGAAACTTCGGGCCGCAGCGCCCGGATGACCAGCACTGCTCGCACCTCAACCCCGAAGCTCGGTAACCCGATCGTCGTAAGCGGGCAACTCGCCCTGATCGCCGCGCCGGGGTAGGACCCGCGTCGGTTCCGGAGAAGACAGATCAAATTCTTGATCTTCCCGCTTCCGGCGTGGCCGAGTTCCGAGTGCTCCCGCGGGCAAACCTCGCGGCGGCCTCCGCCGCCGCTCCGGTCGCCGCATCGGAGCCGGTGCCGTCGTGGCCGGGAACAACCACGCGATTCCCGACTGCCGGTCACGCCGAGCCACGCGCCGTCAGGCAGAGCGGCGCTTACTGATTTTCTGAGTCGAGGTGCGAGCGGCGGTGGCCGTCCGGGCGCTGCGCGCCCGAAATTTCACGCTATAGAGGTTTCGCCGTTGTGGAGCGCCGCTCACTTCGACGTCCAAGGCTTGGTATGGCCGGGCCGGGGAGTTGATCACGTGTCGCAAATCGTTGTTATCCGACGCTTTCAACAACGATTTGCGACACGTGATCGCTTTCAAGAGTCACCGTCGCCGCCTTTTGTGATGATATTTCGGACAGGGCTTCGGTGGCGGAGGGAAGTTCTGTGCTGATTGCCGAAGTGGTGGTGGCGGCGATCCGCGCGGCGGACATGACAAAGATCGAAGGCGGCCTCGGTCGTTGCGGTCATGGCTTGGAGGGTTATTCAGCGTGTAGCGCGCCGGCAGCGCTGACCTGCGACGACGCGGCGCCGGCTCAGCCCTGCCGATAAGCCTCTTGGTCGACTTTACTGAGCATTCAGAATCGAGGTCCGAGCGGCGCCGGCCATTTCGGGCGCCGCGCGCCCGAAATCTCGCGACATAAAGCTCCGTCGCCGCGGAGCGCCGCTCACCCTGACGCCGAAGGCTCAGTAGTTGAGCCGAAACGACGCTATCCGCGCCGAATAGCGTCCTCGCGGCTCAACCCGCCACTATGGATATTTCCGGCGTCAGGCACACCGTGCGGCGGTCTTCCGGGGATCCAGGCGTCTTTGAAGTCGTTAGAAGGACTTCAAAGACGCCTGGATCACGATTGGCCGGCGATCCCCGACGCTGTCGGCGTTCAGGTGAGAGCCACGGCCGCCGAGTGGCTGATCTCGGGCGCGAAGCGCCGGTCGATCGGCGCGCGGGACCCTGAGGCGGTAACGTGCGCAACGGGACATCCGGCAGCGCGGGACCCTGCAGCACCCGGCGGGACCAGGCAACGCGGTGTCCGGCAGCGCCGCTCGTCACGCCGCGGAAGTGGGCCGGAATGAGTAGCGGTTCAGCAGCTCGTCCCGGATCAGTGGCCTGGTGCCGTAGACCAGGAGCATGCCGGCCTCGCGCAGCAGTCGTTCCGGGTGGCCGCCGCGCAGGCCGGCCTTCGAGCCGGAGTGCGTGATCAGCGTGGCTGCCGCGCGGACGGCCAGTTCGGACGCGGTCGCGCGGGCGGCCGGGGTCTTCTCCGCGTCCGCGGCGAGCAGCGCGGCGCGGGCCGCCTCCAGTTCCGCGTCGAGTGAGGACGGGCCGAGCAGTGCGCAGCAGCGGCGCACCACGCCCAGCGCCAGGAATCCGTTGAGCGCGGACCCGCTCGCCTCGGTGCGGGTCCAGGACTCCAGCGGCAGCGCGTGCATCAGCCGGTCGGCCGGGACCAGGTGCTCGGTGAAGCGCAGCACCGCGGTCCGGCTCGCCCGTAGCGCGGCCAGATCCTGCACGCTGCCGGTCAGCGTGGCCGACGGGACCGCGTCGACCAGCAGGAAGACCGCGTGCCCGGCGTCGTCGCGGGCACCCACCTGGACCACGTCGATCATGTCCCAGCCGCTGACCCAGGGCACCTCGCCGTCCAGCACGTACCCGCTGTCCACCCGCCGGGCCCGCATGCCCTCGCCGCCGGGGCGCAGGCCGGCCAGCGCGACGCCGCCGCGCACGTCGCCGGCGGCCAGCCGGTGCAGCCACGTCTCGCGCAGGCCGGGCGTCTTGCTGGCGGCCGTGCCGAGCACGACGCCGTGGTGCTGCATCCAGACGAGCGTGGTGGTCAGGCAGCCGCTGGCGAGCACTTCCAGCAGGTGGGCGGCGGTGGCCATGTCCTCCATCCCGAGTCCGCCGTGCTCGGCCGGGGCCGCCACGCCGTAGAAGCCGAACCGCCGCAGCATGTCGAGGTGGGATTGCGGCACCCGTCCGGCCCGGTCCACCTCGGCCGCCGCCGGCAGGAACATCTCCTCCGCGAGTTGCTCGGCCCGGGAGCGCATGGTCGCCGCATCAGTCATGCCACCAACGTATCGAAATCAGGCGGCGATCTCCGGTACGTACGCCCGGGGGAGCGCGCGGGCGAGCGTGTCCGCCTGGTCGCGGATCTCCGGGATCGCGGTGGTCTCCCAGAGCCGGCCGCGCCGCATCGGCCCCACCACCCACAGCGGCGCCGCGGTCTCCAGGCCGAGCCCGTGCGGCCCGGCCGTCGCGAGCCCGTCCGCGAGCAGCGCCGCGGTCAGCGGGTCCGCCGCCTCCGGCAGCAGTCCGGGTCCGGCCGCGTTCACCACCTGCACGCCTTCAAGATCAAGATCCTTCGCGGGTACGCCGAGCGCCCGCACCCGCAGCACCCCGCTCGCCCGGTGCCGATCGAGTTCCGCCGCGATCGGCGCGGCCATCCGGTGCCGGTGCACGTCCCAGTGACGGGCGCAGTGCCGCAGGAACCGCGCGCGGTCCGCGTCGCTCGCGGCGGCCCAGAGCGCGTTCGCGTGCGGCCGCACCGCGTCGATCACCGGACGCCAGCCGCCCGGGTGACGCTCGGAGAGTTCCCGGATCCCCCGGACGAGTGACCGCAGCGACCGGGCACGGCTCACCAGGTCGCCGACGCGCGCGTCCTCCGGGCGTACCCGCTGATGGGCCTGGGGAAGCAACCCACGGCGGGAGACCAGCGTGATCGGTGCGGTGCGGTCGCGACGGAGCAGCGTGAGCGCCACGTCGACCGCGGTCAGCCCGGTACCGGCCACGACGACCGGCCGCGCCGGGTCGATCACGTCCAGCGCGCCCGGCGCCCACGGGTCCGGCACGACATCCGGATGCCCGGCCAGGAACGCGGGCACGGCCGGCCGCGGCGGCCCGAGCGCCAGCACCACGTCCGCGGCCCGGATCGGCAGCCCGTGCGCGAGGTGCACGACGAGCCCGCCCGGACCGCGGGTGATCCGGACCGCGCGATCGGCGCGCAGGTCGGCCCGCGTCTCGGCGAGCAGCGCGCGCAGATGGTCGCCGTAGTGCGCGCGGGCGACGAACGCGTCCGGATCGCCGGCCCGGGCCGCGAAGTCGTCGCCCATCGCGCCGGCCCGCGAGTTGAGCAGGTGCCAGGGCTCCGGCGCGCGGTAGGCGGGCCCGCCCGGCGGATACGGATCGATCATGACCAGGTCCCGGCCCGGACATCGCCGGTGCAGCGCGTGCGCGGTCAGGATGCCGCTCGCGCCGGCCCCGATGATCGCGACAGTCATGGTGGATCGCCTTCCCTCGCACGTTCCCGTCCTGCGCTCAACGACGCGCATTCCCCTCAGAAACGATAGGAGAGCTGGGCTATCCGCCGAACCGGGCCAGATAGTGCCAGGCCCACTTGACCAGCTGCGGATCGCTCCCCACCGCCCGGGCCGCATCCCCGACCAGCCGCGGCACGAGCAGACCATGCCCGGCCAGGCGCTCCGCGAACTCCCGGCCCGCGTCCGGGCGGTAGCCGGGGTGCCGGCGCAGCTCCGCGGCGGAGACCCGGAAGCCGGGGTGCCACTCGACAGGGCAGGGCAGCGCGCGAGCCGCAGCCTCGACCTCGGTCCCCCGGTAGCTCGGATCCAGCACCAGCGCGGCCACGTCCCGGTCGAGCAGCACCGGCCCGTGCACGTGCGCCTCGACGTAGTCGTCCAGCGGGTCGCCGCTCTCCGGCGGGTCGGTGACCGGCATCCGCGCCCGCACCCCGAACCGCGTCGGCTCCAGCACGCTGTCCGGGAAGCAGAACGTGGTGCGGTCGAGCGCGTGCGCGGCCAGCCGGAAGTGCGACGAGCCGAACCGCGGCGAGCCACCGATCGGGCGGCCGGAGTGGTCGAGCGCGCCGTAGACCGGGCGGTGCTCCGGCCCGGCGTCGTCGTAGACGCCGCCGAACAGCCGGCTTTCCCACCGCCACCGGTCGCCGCCGGGGAACGCGGTGAGCCCGCCGTTGCCGGTCCCGGTCTCGAACTGCGAGCGGTAGCGGTTGTCCCGCCGCATCGCGTCGAGGATCGGCTCGCCGCTCCGGGTCAGCCGGTCGGGGTGGAAGTGCAGCGTGACGGTTCGCCCCTCGGCCAGCGGTTCGCCGGTGGCCAGCGCGGCGACATGGACGACGGCCCGGCGCCAGATCTCCTCGGACGACGACATCCGCCGATGATCGCCCGTGACGCCGATCGGGGCCACCGGATTTGTATTCAACTCATTGGTTGACAGCAGGCCGGTCCGCGCTAAGCTCAACCCAGCGGTTAATTAACCAGGTGGTTGAGGACGATGACAGACAGACTCAGCGAGGTCTTCGCGGCGCTGGCCGACCCGACGCGGCGGGCGATCCTGGCCCGGCTCACCGAGGGCGAGGCGAGCGTCAACGAGCTGGCCGCGCCGTTCCCGGTCAGCCTGCAGGCGATCTCCAAGCACCTGAAGGTCCTGGAGCGCGCCGGGCTGATAGTGCGCGGCCGGGACGCTCAGTGGCGCCCGTGCCGGCTCGACCCGGAGCCGCTGCGCGAGGTGGCCACGTGGATGGAGCAGTACCGGCGGTTCTGGGACGAGCGCTACGCGACGCTCGACACCTACCTGCGAGACCTGCAAGCACCCGAGAAGGAGACAGATCGATGACCGAGCAGCTCACCGTGGACCAGATTTCCGACACCGAGATCGTCATGACCCGCGTGGTGGACGCGCCGCGCGACCTGGTGTGGGCCTGCCACACCCAGGAACAGCACCTGCGTCGCTGGTGGGGGCGCGGCAACCCGCTCGACGTCGAAATCGACTTCCGGGTCGGCGGGAAGTACCGGTTCGTGGAGCACGCCGACGACGGCAACGCGTATGCGTTCCGGGGCGAATACCTGGAGATCGAGGCGCCGGCGCGGCTGGTGCAGACGTTCGAGTTCGAGGGCATGCCCGGGCACGTCGCCACGGACTCGCTGGTCCTGACGGAGGAGAACGGGCGCACCACGGTCACCACGACATCCCGCTTCACGTCGAAGGACGACCTCGACGGCATGGTCGGGTCCGGCATGGCGGACGGCGCCCAGCGGTCCTACGTCGCGCTCGACGCGCTGCTGCGCGAGCTCACGGCCTGAAACCATCCGGGGGTACGGACGGAAGGTCCGTACCCCCGGGGTGCTCACTGGGGTGGGAAATTGCCCGGGTATTGCTGCTGCCCGGGGGTGAACGGCGGCTGCACCGGGAACTCCGGGTGCTGCGGCACGGGATATTGCTGCGGCACAGGATGTCGCTGCACCGGCGGGAAGTTCTGCGGCGCCTGGACGTCCTGCGGCGCCGGCTGGTGCTGGAACGTCATCGGGTGCTGCGGCGGCACGGTGTTCTGCGGCGGCGCGGTGTTCTGCGGGGGCACCGGGTAGTGCGGGACCGGCGGATACGGGTTCGGCTGCGGCGGGAAGTGCGGGACCGTGAACGGCTGCGGCGGCACCGGCTGCATCGCGAACGGTGCCACCGAGACCGGCCCGCCGTAGGCCGCGTGCGGCGGCCACGGCTGCGGACCCGGGCGCGGGCCGGCCGGGCGGCCCGGGTTGAACCAGCGGTTCGTCGGCGGCACCAGCAGCAGCACCATCACGGTGATCGCCAGGAAGACCGCGACCACGCCGAGCAGCGGCATGCCCACGTCGAACGCGACCGAGTTCCGCTCGGTCACCAGGTCGGCGAGCCGGTCGTAGAACGCGTTCTCGTGGTAGTAGCCGCCGTCGGTCGTGGGCGGCGCCTCCTCCAGGAACGGATCCTCCTCGAGCGGGTACTCCGCGAACGGGTCACTCGCGCCGTAACCGGTCGTCGAGAACGGGAGCGCGCTGACCAGGCCGCCGCTGCATGCGCCGAGGACGACCAGGCCGAGCGCGGCACCGAGCCCGGCCAGGTTCAGGATCCGGGTCACGTTGTTGCCGCGCGCGGTGAGCAGCGTGTTCGTGACCAGCCAGCCGGCCAGCAGCACGAGCAGCGCGATGGCCAGGCCGTTCATCGACCAGTTCCCGACGCGCTCCGCGTCCGCGTCGAACTGCGAGGCGCCGGGGGTGTCCGCCGCCTCGTCGATCAGCAGACCGTAGGTGACGCCCTCCCAGACCAGCAGCCCGACCATCGCCACCAGCAGGCCGGCCACCACGTACTGCAGGATCACGGCGACGGTCACGGTGGCGGGCCGGGGCCCGCGCGCGGCGGCCGGCGGCGTGGGCGTCACCGGCGGCGCGGGCGGCGTGGGCATGAGGATCGGCTGCTGCCGCAGCTGCGCCTCGACCGCCGGCCCGCAGCCGGGATCCACGGCACCGCCGGGCGCGCCCGAACCAGCACCGGCAGCAGCCGAACCGGCAACACCGGCAACACCGGCAACACCGGGACCAGCACCGCGAGCGTCGGCAGCGGCCGGACCAGCACCGGCAGCAGCCGGACCAGCAGCACCGGCAGTGTTGACGCCCTCGCCGGGAGCGGTGCCCGGCGCGACGGACACCGCCGGTGCGACGGACACCGATGCGGCGGCCGGCGACGCTACGGCCTCCGACGCGGCAGACTCCGGCGACGCTACGGCCTCCGACGCGGTGGCCTCCGGCGACGCGGCGGCCTCCGGCGATACGTCCGACACGGCGCCGGTCTGCCCGGCCTCAGCCGGCGCGGTCGCCGGACGAGCGTCGCCCGACGCCGACGGCGTCTGGGTGCGCTGTGGCGCGGCCGACTGCGTACCCGCGAGGGGTGTGGTGTGAACCGGTGCGGCCGGGGTCGTGACCGGCTCGGCCAGAACGGCGGGAGGGTATGCGGGCCGGCTCTGCGGAGCGGACACCGCAGCCGGCTCGGCGGCGGCCGGCGATGCGGCGGACGACGGCTCGGCGGGGTCGCCGGCGGCCGGGGACGGCCGCTCGGCGGGATCGGGGGTGGGTGATTGCACGCGCGCACGCTACCGAAATGATCACCACTGCGACACCCCGATTTCCGGGCCGCTGGTCAGAGCACGAACGCGTCCGTCCACAGCTGGCCCGAGCGGCCGGACAGCGCGTCCAGCATCGCCACCGCCTGGCTGTCGGTCAGCGACGCCACGAAGTCCACGATCGCGCGCCCGCGGGCCTGCGCCGCGCGGTGCGGCGTGGCCGGGGGAAGCTCCGCCTCGGCCAGCTCGACCAGGTCGTGCAGGCGGCGCGGCAGCCGGGTGGTCTCGTCCGGGTCGTCGATCCAGGCGAGCAGCGCCTCGACCAGCGTGCCGAGCAGCCGTGCCTGGCCGCGCTGGTGGAGTGCCAGGTCGGGCCGCTCCAGCACGAACCGGTGGTGCACGAACTTGAGCACCTGCACCTCGTGCCACTGCACCGGCGAGAGCAGCACGTGCCCGGACCGCATCGACGGCCTGTCGGTCACCGTGATCGCGTCGACCAGGCCGCGCGTCCACGTGTCGGAGAACCGGGAGACCGCGTGCTCCGCCTCGACCGAGCCGTCGAACGGCGCGGACAGCAGCCCGTCGACCAGCTCGCGGCGCACGTGCGCGACCGCGGTGGCGAACGCCTCGTCGTCGCTGACCCAGGAGTCCTTGCGGTGCAGCGTGCGCCGCAGCCGCTCGATCGACCGGCCGGGCCGGCGCGCGTTGAGCTCCAGCGCCGCGTCGGACTCGATCGCCAGCTCGCCCGCGTGCCGCTGCCACGCGGACAGCTCGGCCGCGACCTCGCCCTGCCGGAGCACGCCGACCCGGTAGAAGTCCTCGACGTCGTGGATCGCGTAGGCGATGTCGTCCGCGGTGTCCATGATGGACGCCTCCGCGGTCTGCTGCCAGTCCGCGATCCGCCCCTCGAACGGCGCGCGGGCCTGGCGCAGGTCGCGCACCTCGGTCCCGTAGGCGCCGAACTTCAGCGATCCGCTCTCCGGATCGGCCGCCGGGGCGGTCGCGCCGCGCGGCGCCGGGCTGAGCGTGGACGGGTGCGGCGACGGGTAGCCCCGGCGGGTCCACGGATATTTGAGCATCGCCGCGCGCACGGCCGCGGTCAGGTCCAGCCCGATGATCGTCTCGCCGCGCGCCTCACCGCGGATCTCCGTGCTGGTCACGATCCGGTACGACTGCGCGTTCCCCTCGAACCCGTCCGCGAGCCCGAGCCGCTCCCGCGCCAGCCGGTCCAGCACCCGCTCACCGAGATGCCCGAACGGCGGGTGCCCGAGGTCGTGCGCCAGCGACGCGGCCTCCACCACGTCCGGGTCGCAGCCGCCGAGCTTGTCCAGCAGGTCACGGTGCTCCGCGCGGGCCAGCAGCCGTTCCGCGATCGCGCGCCCGACCTGGGCGACCTTGAGACTGTGCGTCAGCCGGTTGTGCACCAGCAGCCCGGACCCGCCCGGGCTGATCACCTGGGTGACGCCGCCCAGCCGCGCGAAGAACGTCGACGACACGATCCGGTCCCGGTCCGCTCGGAACGGCGACGCGGCCAGGTCGCCGGGCGCCCGTCCGGCACCGGACAGTCGCTGCGCACGGGGATCCTCGACCTCAGCCATCCCGCCACGCTAACAGCCTGAAGATCATCTAATCGCCGACGGTACGGGGTCGCGCGCGGCACCGGGGTTGAAGGTGACCAGCGACGGAACTGACAGGGAGGCCGCCCGCGGCCGACCGGTGCCCGCGGGAGCACTGGGACCCAGCCACGCCGGAAGCGGGAATATGGGTCTGATGGGCTTCCTGCGACCCGCCGGGCGCAGCGGGGTGCCGGGACAAGTGTCGGTGGGTGCGGGCAGAATGGCGGCCGAGATGACATCAGAAGGTGGATCAAGCGTGACTACGTCTGTGGACCCTGCACTGCCCCCGGCCGAGGCTCAGCCCGAGGTGCTCGCGGCGGCCGAGCCGGTCGCGGTGACGCCGACCGCGACCACCGCGGCGTTCGTGGCGGCGAGCGCCGGCGCCATCAACCAGCGCATCGCCGAGGAGCTCGGCGTGCGGGAGCGGCAGGTGGCGGCCGCCGTCGACCTGCTGGACGGTGGGTCGACCGTGCCGTTCATCGCCCGCTACCGCAAGGAGGTGACCGGCACGCTCGACGACGCGCAGCTGCGCACGCTGGAGGAGCGGCTGCGTTACCTGCGCGACCTGGAGGAGCGGCGCGCCGCGATCCTGGAGTCGATCCACGGGCAGGGCAAGTTGACCGAGGAGCTGCAGGCCGCGATCCTGGCCGCCGACTCGAAGGCCCGGCTGGAGGACATCTACCTGCCGTTCAAGCCGAAGCGCCGGACCAAGGCGCAGATCGCCCGCGAGGCCGGCCTGGAGCCGCTCGCCGACCTGCTGATCGGCGACCCCGCGCACGACCCGCAGTCGAGCGCGGCCGGTTACGTCGACGAGGAGAAGGGCGTCGCCACGCCGCAGGCCGCGCTGGACGGTGCGCGCGCGATCCTGGTCGAGCGCTTCTCCGAGGACGCCGACCTGATCGGCACGCTGCGTGAGCAGGTGTGGAGCCGCGGCGTGCTCGGCTCGAAGGTGCGCGAGGGCAAGGAGGAGTCGGGGGCGAAGTTCAAGGACTACTTCGAGTTCTCCGAGCCGCTGACCAAGCTGCCGTCGCACCGCATCCTCGCCATGTTCCGCGGCGAGAAGGAAGAGGTCCTGGAGCTCTCCCTGTCGCCGGACGCGACCGAGGCCGAGGGCCCGACCACGTACGAGGCCGCGATCGCCGCCCGCTTCGGCATCGAGGACCAGGGCCGCCCGGCCGACCGCTGGCTCAAGGACACGGTCCGGTGGGCCTGGCGCACCCGCATCCTGGTGCACCTGGAGATCAACCTGCGGTCCCGGCTGTGGCAGGAGGCCGAGGAGGAGGCGGTCCGCGTCTTCGCGGCCAACCTGCGTGACCTGCTGCTGGCCGCGCCGGCCGGCACCCGCGTCACCATGGGCCTCGACCCGGGCCTGCGCACCGGCGTGAAGGTCGCGGTGGTGGACGCGACCGGCAAGGTCGTCGACACCGCCACGATCTACCCGCACGAGCCGCGCCGCAAGTGGGACGAGTCGATCGCCACGCTGGCCGCGCTGGCCACGAAGCACAACGTCGACCTGATCGCGATCGGCAACGGTACCGCGTCCCGCGAGACGGACAAGCTGGCCGGCGACCTGATCAAGGCGTTCCCCGCGCTCGGCATGACCAAGATCGTGGTGTCCGAGGCGGGCGCGTCCGTCTACTCCGCCTCGGCGTACGCGTCGGAGGAACTCCCCGGCCTGGACGTGTCGCTGCGCGGCGCGGTCTCCATCGCGCGCCGCCTCCAGGACCCGCTCGCCGAGCTGGTGAAGATCGACCCGCGCTCGATCGGCGTCGGGCAGTACCAGCACGACCTGTCCGAGGTGAAGCTGTCCCGCTCGCTCGACGCGGTCGTCGAGGACTGTGTGAACGGCGTCGGCGTGGACGTGAACACCGCGTCCGCCCCGCTGCTCACCCGGGTCTCCGGCATCGGCGCCGGCCTCGCGGAGAACATCGTGATGCACCGCGACGCGAACGGGCCGTTCCGGTCCCGCACCGCGCTCAAGGCGGTGCCGCGCCTCGGGCCGAAGGCGTTCGAGCAGTGCGCGGGCTTCCTGCGCATCCCCGCCGGCGACGACCCGCTGGACGCGTCCGGCGTGCACCCCGAGGCCTACCCGGTCGTCCGCCGGATCGTGGACGCGACCGGCGGCGACCTGAAGGCGCTGATCGGCAACGGCGGTGCGCTGCGGCGCCTCTCCCCCACGCAGTTCGTGGACGAGCAGTTCGGTCTGCCCACGGTCACCGACATCATCGCGGAGCTGGAGAAGCCGGGCCGTGACCCGCGACCGGCGTTCAAGACCGCGGCGTTCGCGGACGGTGTGGAGAAGCTCTCCGACCTGGTCCCGGGCATGAAGCTGGAAGGCGTGGTCACGAACGTGGCCGCGTTCGGCGCGTTCGTCGACATCGGCGTGCACCAGGACGGCCTGGTCCACGTGTCCGCGCTGTCCAAGACGTTCGTCAAGGACCCGCGCGAGGTGGTCAAGCCGGGCGACATCGTCACGGTCAAGGTGCTCGACGTCGACATCCCGCGCAAGCGCATCTCGCTGACGCTCCGCCTCGAGGACGACGCCGAGGGCGGCGCACCGCGCGGCGACCGGCCGCGGGGTGAGCGCGGCGGCCAGCGCGGCGAACGCGGCGGCGAGCGTGGCGAGCGCGGCCCGCGCGGCGACCGCGCCCAGAGCGGCAGCGGCCAGAGCAGCCAGGGCGGCGGCCAGGGCGGCGGCCAGGGCGGCGGCCAGGGCGGCGGCCAGGGCGGCGGTAACCGGGGCCAGGGCGCCGGCGGCCGCGGTCAGGGCAGCGGCGGTGGCGGTGGCCGTGGCGGCGAGCGCGGCGGCCAGGACCGGCGCGGCGGCGGCCGGGACAGCCGGTCCGGCGGCGGCCAGGGTGGCGGCGCCCAGCGCGGCGGGCGCCCCGACTTCGCCAACTCCGCCATGGCGGACGCGCTGAAGCGGGCCGGCCTCGACAAGGGCCTCTCCGCGGGCGGCGACTCGCGCGACTCCAAGCGTCGCTGACCCCGCACGGCGATACGGCCCGGAGCAGCGCGCTCCGGGCCGTACCCGTTGATGGATGTGGAACGGCTCCCGACGGACGGGACGGGCACGGAGTCCGTCAGGCGACGGCACCACGACCGTTACGATCGGTGGCAGCGAATCCGCGCGAGCGCAGGGGGTAGTTCGGGTGTCTGTGGTGGCGATTCCGGGATCGAAGTCGATCACCGCGCGAGCGCTGTTCCTGGCGGCCGCCGCAGAAGGCACCACGGTGCTCGGCCGCCCGCTGCTCTCCGACGACACGGAGGCGTTCGCGGACGGCCTGGTCGCGCTCGGCTACGCCGTGGAGCGCGGCGGCACGGACTGGCGCATCACCGGCCGCCCCGAAGGCCCCGCGGTCGACGACGCGGACGTCTACTGCCGCGACGCCGCCACCGCCGCCCGGTTCATGCCCGGCCTGGTCGCGGCCGGGCACGGCACGTTCCGGTTCGACGCCTCCGAGCAGATGCGCCGCCGCCCGGTCGCGCCGCTCACGGCCGCGCTCCGCGCGCTCGGCGTCGACGTCCGGCACACCGAGCGGGACGGTCACCTGCCGCTGACCGTGGCCGCGGACGGCATCAAGGGCGGCGACCTGGAGCTGGACGCGAGCCTGTCCTCACAGTTCCTGACCGCGATGCTGCTCGCCGGCCCGCTCACCCGCGAGGGCCTGAACGTCACGGTCACCGGCCTGGTCAGCGCGCCCTACGTGGAGATCACCCTGGCCATGATGCGCCGCTTCGGGGTGAACGTGGTCCGCGACGGCAACACGCTGCGGGTGCCGCCGGGCGGCTACCGGGCGGCGCACTACCCGATCGAGCCGGACGCCTCCACCGCCAGCTACTTCTTCGCCGCGGCCGCGATCAGCGGTCAGGAGGTGACCGTGCCCGGCCTCGGCGCCGGCGCGCTCCAGGGCGACCTCGGCTTCGTCGAGGTGCTCGGCCGGATGGGCGCGGAGGTCACGATCGGCGCGGACGCGACCACGGTCCGCGGCACCGGCAGGCTGACCGGCATCACCACGAACATGCGCGACATCTCCGACACGATGCCGACGCTCGCGGCCATCGCGCCGTTCGCGGACGGCCCGGTCCGGATCGAGGACGTCTACAACACCCGGGTCAAGGAGTGCGACCGGCTCGACGCGTGCGCGGACAACCTGCGCCGCCTCGGCATCGGAGTCGAGACCGGCGAGGACTGGATCGAGATCCGGCCCGGCGTCCCGGTCCCGGCCGAGATCGGCACCCGCCGCGACCACCGGATCGCGATGAGCTTCTCCGTCACCGGCCTGCGCGTCCCGCACATCACGCTCGACGACCCGGGCTGCGTGAAGAAGACGTTTCCGGAGTTCCACGAGGTCTTCGGCGTACTCCGCGCCCAGTGGGACTGCTAGGAGCAGTAGGGCTTCTAGGAGTAGTGGGGCTTCTAGGAGTAGTGGGATTTGTGAAACCGGTGGCACTGAGGCTTATTCAGCGCCGTCCTCGTCAGACTGCGCGGCCTGTGGCAACGCGGTGCCGGTTCGCTGCGCTGAACAAGCCTCGGTGTGTCGGGCGCCTCACGCCCGATATTTCGGCCTATTGGTGGCGTTGAGCATTGTTGGTGGCGTCGAGGGCGCCTTCGGCGGACCTCGGGCTCCGGGGAGAGGGCATGGGTTCCGGCGGGGGTGGGCGTTCGTCGGCCCGGCTGACTTCTCGTGGGTGGTATGGGCTGGGTTTCGTGTGCCTGGCGGTCTGCGCCGGACGCGCGGTCGGAAGATCACCACCGACCTCACGGGCAAGAAGTCGATCACACGTCGCGCCGCCTGTTGAAGGGTATGGCATCGAGGCCTCGGCGATCGCAAGGCACCCGGGCGCCTCGCGTCCGAGATGTCGGCATTCGGCATCCGCTTAGAGAGTGCCCCTGGCTTCGATGCTGAAAGGCCAGAGCATCCCGGGCGGGAGCGTCCCTCACCCGGCGCTGGAAGGTCAAAAGCGCTTCCCGGCTGCGAGATTGATCGCGCGAAAACCACTAGTGATACATGGCGCACCGTATGAGTGCCTCATACGGTGCGCCATGTATCACTAGTCAGATGCGAGGACGCCCGCCGGGTGTATTTACGGCGATATTTCGGGCGTCGCGCCCGCAGCCCACTCGGCATTTCCACACTCTGGCGGCAATTTCCCGTCATACGGAAGATCGGCCGGCTATCGGAACCGATCTTCCACGATGCGGGATCGATCTCGGCGCCAAAAGCAGCCGGTAAGGCGACGCGCGGGGTGAGCCGTCATGATCTCCGGGCCGCGAGGTTGCTTTCGACCTTCTCGGACGTAGCCGACGTTCGAGGAAACGGTCACTTGCGCTGTTGGACCTCGAGGCTTATTCAGCGCAGCGAACCGGCACCGCGTTGCCGCAGGCTGCGCGGTCTGACGAGGGCGGCGCTGAATAAGCCTCCTCATTGAGGCTTATTCAGCGCGGCGACCTCACGCCGCGTTGCCGCAGGCCAGCGCCGTTGAGGCGCAGCGCGCTGAATAACCCTCATTTCTTCAGAGCGGCTGCTGAATAATCCTCATTTTCCAGAACCAACGGGTTTTCCAGGAGCAGGAAACCTTAGAACCGATTTTCCCGCTTCCGGCGTGGTCCGGACCGCATGCTCCCGCGGGCACCGGTCGTCGCCAGGGGCTCCTCCCTAATGGGTTCTAGAGGTCGGGTCGGTTGTGTTGCAGACTCGGTGTCTGGTAGCCGCAGCGGGTGAGCACTGTTCCTCCCGGGGCCGTTGAGTCCTGCGTGCAGATCGTGCCCCTGTCTGTGATGTGTGAGGACCGTACGGCTGATGGGGTGTCGTGCCCGCCGGATGGCGTGAGCACTGATCCATTAGGGCGCCGGGTCTTCCATGTGGCTGCGGGGTTGTTGTTGCTGGTGGGGAGGGGTTCGGGTGTTGTTCGTCGGTGATGACTGGGCGGAAGATCATCATGATGTGGAGGTGCAGAACGAGGCCGGGCAGACACTGGGCGTGGTGCGGTTGCCGGAGGGTGTGGAAGGAGTGACCCGGTTCCATGAGCTGGTGGGCCGGTTCCTGACCGGGGATGCCGGGCCTTCGCAGGTGCTGATATGCATCGAGACGGATCGCGGGCCGTGGGTGCGGGCGCTGGTCACGGCCGGTTATCAGGTATTTGCGGTCAACCCGAAGCAAGCGGCCCGGCACCGGGAGCTGCTGTCGCTGTCAGGAGCGAAGAGTGACAAGGGCGACGCGCGGATGCTGGCGGACATGCTCCGGACCCGCCGGCATCAGTTACGGCCCGTCGCCGCGGATTCCGAGATCGCTGAGGCGGTCAAGGTCGTCGCGAGGGCGCATCAGACACTGATCTGGGAACGCACACGGCACATGCTGCGGCTGCGCACGGCGTTGCGGGAGTATTTTCCGGCCGCGGTCGCCGCTTACGAGGAGTTGACGCTCACCGGCCGTGACGCTCTGGAGCTTCTGGCGAAGGCCCCGACACCGGCCGGCGCGGCGAAGCTGACCCTGGCACAGATCGGTACGGTGCTGAAACGGGCCCGCCGCCGCAACGTTGAGGGCAAGGCGGCCGGGATCCAGCAGGCGTTGCGGACCGTCGAGCTCGGCCAGCCCGAGACGGTCACGGCCGCCTATGCGGCCTCGGTCCGGGCGACGGTCGCGGTCCTGCAGACCCTCAACACCGAGATCAAAACCCTGGAAGGGCAGGTCGAGGAGCATTTTGGCCGGCACCCAGACGCTGAGGTCTATCTCAGCCAGCCCGGTATCGGGGCTGTCCTCGGCGCCCGGGTGCTCGCCGAGTTCGGGGACGCCGCCGGCCGTTACACCGACGCGAAATCCCGGAAGAACTATGCCGGAACCGCACCACTGACCCGCCAGTCCGGGAAAACGAAGACCGTCTACGCCCGGTTCATCCACAACAACCGCCTCATCGACGCCCTGCACATGCAGGCCAGCGCCGCGATGCTGCACGATCCCGAAGTCCGCGCCTACTACGACACCCTCCGCGACCGCGACGTCAAGCACCAAGCCGCACTCCGCCAGGTCGGCAACCGCCTCGTCGGCATCCTCCACGGCTGCCTCAAGACCCACACCCCCTACGACCAGGCCACCGCCTGGTCACACCGCAAGAAAACCACCACCACAACTTGACACCTCAGCTCCAGGGGTGTCTGCACGTTCGCGGGTGGCTGAGCCACAGACCACGCGGCTGACCCCGCACCACCGGCCGGCACGGCGCGGCACGGCTGACCCCGCACCACCGGCACGGCGCAGCACGGCTGACCCCGCACCACCGGCGCAGGGCGGCGCGGCTGACCCCGCACCACCGGCACGGCGCGGCGCGGCTGACGCCGCACCACCGGGGCTGGGAGGTGCGGCGGCGCCGGTGTTCACGGAAGGTGGCGGGCATAGCGGATTTCGTCCAGCGGGAAGCCGCGCGATTCGTCGCGTTTGGTGGACCCGTCGGGGTGCCAGCCACCATGTTCGTAGAAGCGGCGCGCCGCTGCGTTGCCCTCCAGCACCCAGAGCGTGGCCCGGTCGCAGCCGTCGGCGGCGAGCGCGCGCAGCGCCCCGGAGATCAGCAGCCGGCCTCCGCCGCCGCCTTGATGGGCGGGTAGCACATAGATCGCGAAGATCTCCCCGACACCGCCGGAAGCGCCGCCGGCGACACCATCGCGGCCCGAATCGTCACCGTCGGAACCATCGCGTTCAGAACCCGCGCCACCGGAACCGCCGCCCCCGGCACTGCCATCGCCCCCGCAACCATCACGGCCAGAACCCGCGCCACCGGAACCGTCGCCGCCGGCACTGCCGTCGCCTCCGGAACCATCACGGCCGGAACCGTCGCCACTGCCGTCGCCTCCGAAAGCGTTGCGGTCGGAACCGGCGCGGCCCGAATCACCGCCACCAGAAGCCTCGCGGCCGGAACCCACGCGGCCCGAATCACCGCCGCCGGAAGCCTCGTGGCCGAGATCGGCGACGGCCGGGTCTCGGGAGCGGCCGAAGATGGCGAAGCCGACCGGGCGGTCGCCGGGGTCCGGCAGCAGCACCAGCACGCCGGCGCGGCCCTCGGGCGTGCGCAACCGGTCCTGCCAGAACGGGCGCCAGCGGACCGGGTCGAGGGCGGACAGGTAGTCGTCCGGGACGAAGCCGCGGTAGGTGGCCCGCCACGTGCGCACGTGGATCTCCGCGAGGACGGAGGCATCGTCGACGGTCGCTGGACGGGTGCGCACGGCGTCAGTCTGGCAAAGGGCCGTCGGCAACCCACCACGACCGGGACGATCGGGACATCACGCCGTTTCCAGGTCGAGATAGAAGATCGACCCATGCGGTACGGCCGGGAGGTAACCGGCATCGCCCCCGTTCGCACGCGCGAGACCTCGAACGATGTAGAGCCCGAGCCCGGTCCCCGGCTTGCTGGCCGCGGTCCGCCGGGCGCGGCTGAACTGCGAGAAGAGCTGGTCCCGGAACCCTCCCGGTACGCCGTCTCCGGCGTCCCGGACCGCGACCCTGATCGCGTTTTCAGCCGTACGGGTGACCTCGACCGCGACCGCGCCCCCGCCGTACTTGGCCGCGTTGGTCAGATAGTTGACCAGCATCTGCTGCAGGTGCCCGCGGTTGACCAGCACGGAGACCGATGCGTCGCCGTCCACCGGCACCGCCCCCGCCGCCGCCAGGTCGATCGCCGCGGCGATCGCGGCGCCGAGCGCGACCGGCTCACGGTCCGCGTGCAGCCGGCCCGCGTCCAGTGCCACCTGGGTGAGCACCTCGCGGACCAGCGTGTCGAGTCGGGTCGCCTGCCGCCCGATGAGTTGGAGCGCTTCGGGCATCTCGTGCACGTCGTCGGTCAGCTCGACGGTGGAGAGGATCGACATCAGCGGGGTGGCGATCTCGTGGCCGAGCATGCCGATCAGGTCGAGTTTCAGCGCGTTCGCGGCCTCCACCTCGGAGAGCGCGGCGGTGCGTTCGGCCAGCAGCCGGTTGATCTCCGCGTAGTCGTCCGCGTGCCGCAGCCCGCCGCTCAGGCTGTGTCCGAGCAGCTCCAGGTGCTGCGCGTCGCTGTCGTCGAACGCGCCGGTGCGGCGGCTGATGATCAGCAGGACGCCGGTCACCTGGTCCTCCGAGAGCAGCGGCGCGACCAGCGCGGACGCGAGGCCGGCCCGGCGGCAGGCCTCGCGGTCCATGCGCGGGTCGGTGTCCGGGTCGTCGCAGCGCATGGTGGTCGCCGCGCGCACCGCGTGCCCGCTGAACGACGTGGCCACCGGCAGGCGCAGCCCGGCGTTCGGCGTCATCGACCCGGCGACCGCGGTGTAGACCATCTCGTCGCCGTCGAGTATCGCGACCGCGGCGCCGTCGGCCTGTGGGAACATCTCCAGCGCCCGGTCCGCGACCAGCCGCAGGGTCTCGGTGCGGTCCGCGGCCGCCTCGATCACCTCGCGCTGCACCGCGATCGTCTGCCGCAGCCGCGCGGCCAGCAGCGCGTTGTACGACTCGGCCGCGCGTTCCGCGGTGACGTCCCGGGCCGCGACGACCGCGCCGGCGACCGCGCCGGTCGCGTCGCGCAACTGCCGGCCGGTGCAGACCACGCGGCGGTCGGCGAGTACCACCTCCGCGTCCACCACGATCTCGCCGTGCAGCGCGCGGATCAGCGGCAGCTCGTCGTAGGTCATCGGCGTGCCGTCCGGATGACGTGCGTCGAGGCGCGCGAAGACCTCCGTCATCGGTACGGTCGGCGCCGGCCGTCCGTGCATCTGCCGCGCGGACGGGTTGACCGTGGTGATCACCGCGGCCGCGTCGCAGGCGACGACGCCGTCGGAGAGGCTGTCCAGCACGGTGGAGAGGAACAGCCGCTCGCGGCGCAGCCGTTCCTCGGACGCGACCCGGTCGCTGATGTCGTGCAGGAACGCGTGGAACCACCAGATGCCCTCGACCTTGTTCGGCCAGATCACCACCTCGACCGTGACCACGTGACCGTCGCGGTGCAGCGCGGGCAGCGCCAGCCGTTCGCCGGCCACCCGTGCCTCGCCGGTGGCCATGAACCGCTGCATGCCGCCGGCGTGTGCCTCGCGCAGTGGCTCCGGGATGATCGTGTCGGCCAGGACCCGGCCGATGACCTCGGCCGCATGCCAGCCGAGCAGGCGTTCGGCGGCCGGGTTCCAGGCGCGTACCCTGCCGTCCGAGTCCATCGACACGAACGCCTCGGTGGTGGTCTCCAGCACCCGGCGCAGCCCGATCGCCTCGGTGATCTCGTCGGCGGGCACGGTCATGCCGGAGAGCGCGGGCAGGTCGGCCAGCGCCGTCACCTCCGGGTCCGGCACCGGCACCGATCGGGGCCGGGACATCACGGGCCCACCACCTCCCGCGCAACATCGGCCGGATCATGAAATGCTCGGAAAAAATGGGACAAAGCCACGCTAACCCGCGACGGACGATCCGCGGGTCGATTTGGGAAAAGCGGGTATCCAACCCCCGGCCCGTGGGACCGGGCGTGAAACGTGTTTACTTTTTGGAGCTTCGCAAAAATCAACAGCACCGGAGGGTACGAACTCGATGTTCGCGTCATGGGGCTCACTCATGCACCGCCTGCGCTGGACCACGGTGATCGTGGTCGTGGCCGCCTCCATCGCCTCCGGCGTGTGGGGTCTCGGCGTCTTCGGTCAGCTCTCCGAGGGCGGCTACATCGATCCCGGCAGCGAGTCGGCGCAGGCCGCGGAGGTCGCCGAGGAGGCGCTCGGCGCGCAGGGCGGCGACGTGATCGTCATCTACACGCCGGACGGCGGGAACGTCGACGACCCGGCCGTGGCCGAGGCGATCACCACGGACCTGGCGGCCCTCCCGGCGGACAAGGTCGAGTCGGCCGGCTCCTACTGGCAGCTCGCGGCCGCGGCCCAGGCCGCCGCGCAGCCCCAGGGTCAGCAGCCCGCCGACCCGCAGGCCGCCGCGCAGGCCGCCCAGGCCACGCAGTTCGTCACCCCGGACAAGCGCAGCGCGATCGCGCTGGTCACGCTCGCGGGAGCGAACGAGACGGAGAAGCTGGAGAACTACCGCGACATCAAGGACGACTTCACGGTCGACGGCGTCGAGACCAAGGTCGGTGGCGCCGCCGCGCTGCAGCACTCGACGTCCGAGCGGTCCAAGTCGGATCTGACCTTGGCCGAGGGCGTGTCGCTCCCGGTCGTACTCGTGCTGCTGGTCCTGATCTTCGGTTCGCTCGTCGCGGCCGCACTGCCGGTGCTGGTCGGTGGCCTGGCCGTGCTCGGCGCGCTCGGCGTGCTGCACGTGATCGCGCTGACCACCGAGGTCAACTCGTTCGCGGTGAACGTGGCCAGCCTGCTCGGCCTCGGCATGGCGATCGACTACGGCCTGTTCATGGTCGGCCGGTTCCGCGAGGAGCTGGCGGCCGGGCGCGGCACCGCCATCGCGGTGCGGAACACGGTGGCCACCGCGGGCCGGACCGTCGCGTTCTCCGCCACGCTGCTCATCATCGCGCTGGCCGGCCTGATGCTGTTCCCGCAGGGTTTCCTCAAGTCGCTGTCCTACGGCGGCATGTCCGCGGTCGCGCTGGCCGCGTTCACCTCGCTCACGCTGCTGCCGGCCATGCTCGGGCTGCTCGGCCCGCGCGTCGACAAGCTGGCGCTCCCGCGCCGCAAGAAGCAGATCCAGGGCGAGAAGCCGGTCATGAGTACGGGGTGGGAGCGCCTGGCCCGGTTCGTCATGAAGCGGCCCCTGCTGGTCGCGCTGCCGATCCTGGCGCTGCTGGTCTTCCTCGCCGTGCCGATCAAGGACGTGCAGTTCGGCGAGATCGACGAGCGCGTGCTCCCGTCCGGCGACCCGGCACGCGAGGCCCTGGCGGAACTGAAGGCCGAGTTCCCCGCGCTGAGCGGCACCGGCGTCCAGGTCGTGCTGCGCGGCGCCGACGCGGCCGCGGCGCAGCCGTTCGCGGCCGAGGTGGCGAACGTCGCCGGCATCGGCGAGGCCACCATCTCCGGCTCGCAGAACGGCGTCACCGAGATCACCGCGGCGCTGGAGTCCGAGGACGCGCTCGACCGGACCGCCAAGGACGCGGTCGAGCAGATCCGCGCCCTGGACGCCCCGGCCGGCGCGGAGGTGCTGGTCGGCGGCTTCACCGCACGGAACGTGGACAGCATCGAGGCCACCTACGCGCAGTTGCCGTGGATGGTGCTGCTGCTGGCCGGCGCCACGCTGGTGCTGATGTTCCTGGCCTTCGGCTCGGTGCTGCTGCCGGTCAAGGCCGTGGTGATGAGCGCGCTCAGCCTCACCGCCACGTTCGGCGTGCTGGTCTTCGTGTTCCAGGAGGGCCACGGCGCCGGCCTGCTCAACGTGACGCCCGCGCCGCTGGAGGTCGGCATCGTGGTGCTGATGGCCGCGGTGGTGTTCGGCCTCTCCACCGACTACGAGGTGTTCCTGCTGTCCCGGATGGTGGAGGCGCGCACCAAGGGCGCGTCCACGGCCGACGCGGTCGTCACCGGCATCGTCCGCACCGGCAGGGTGATCAGCGCGGCCGCGATCCTGCTGGTCGTGGTCACCGGCGCGTTCGCGCTGTCGTCGCTGACCATGATGCGGTTCATCGGCGTCGGCATGATCCTGGCGCTGGTCCTGGACGCGACCGTGGTCCGCATGCTGCTGGTCCCGGCCGTGATCCGCCTGATGGGCGACGCTGCCTGGTGGGCGCCCGGGCCGCTGCGCCGGCTGCAGGAGCGGGCCGGGCTCGCCGAGACCGACGAGATCGAGGAGGAGGGTGAGGGCGCCGGCCTGGTCAGGACC
This sequence comes from Catenuloplanes nepalensis, assembly GCF_030811575.1. GTDB lineage: Bacteria > Actinomycetota > Actinomycetes > Mycobacteriales > Micromonosporaceae > Catenuloplanes > Catenuloplanes nepalensis. The sequence continues at coordinate 4,471,828 of NZ_JAUSRA010000001.1, forward strand.
GGCGCCTGAGGACCTCTTCACGAAGAGCCGCCACCGCTCGGTGGCGGCCCTTCCGCGTTCTCACGTGCCGGGTATCCGGGCGTGGCGGACCCGTCGGACGGCGAGGTCCGCTCCCGCGCCGGTCGCGCCGCCGGACGTGGTGACCGGCTCCGGGAGCACGGCTTCGACCGGCGCGATGTCGACTATGCGTGAGGGAACGCTCACAGGATCTCACGGTGCGGGGAGCGGGGCCGATGGTAGGCCGTGATCACCCTGTTCCGCCGGTTCCTGCTGGCCGGCGGTCCCCTGCTGATCGGCGTGTGGTTCCTGCTCCCCGCCGGTCTGGAGCGCAACGCGCTCTACGCGGTCGTCGGCGCGCTCAGCGTCGCCGCCAACGCGGTCGCGGCCCGGCACTGGCGGTCCTGGCCGTGGGCGCTGTTCGCGGCCGGCCAGGCCTGCGCGGTCGCCGGTGACCTGCTCTGGCTCTACTACGAGAACATCGCGCACATCGACCCGTTCCCGTCCCCGGCGGACGGCTTCTACCTCGCCGAGTACCCGCTGCTCACGCTCGCCCTGCTGCTGCTCTCCCGGCGGCACCGCACCGCGGACGACCACCTGGCCCGGCTGGACAGCACGATGCTGGTGGCCGGGCTGGCGCTGCCGTACTGGGTGCTGCTGATCGCGCCCGCGCTGGCCGGCGGCGACTCCACGCTCGGCACGCTGATCGGGCTCGGTTATCCGCTCGGCGACGTGCTGCTGCTCGCCGGGGTGGTCCGCCTGCTGCTGGTCGCGGGCACCCGCAACACCTCGTTCCGGCTGATCACCCTGGCCGTGCTGACGCTGCTGACCGCGGACGTGACGTTCACCTTCGCGGAGAACACCACGCTGGGCACGATGGCGTTCCTCGCGTCGTACCTGTTCTGGGGCGTCGGCGCGCTCGTGCCGTCCGCCGGGTCGATCGGTGACCCGGCGCCCCGCCCGCAGGTGCTCACCCGCCGTCGCCTGGTCGTCCTGACCGGTGCGGTGCTGCTTTCCCCGGGCATCCTGATCGTTCAGCTGCTCGCCGGGCTGGAGCCGAGCACGTGGGCCGTCGCGCTCACCTCCGCCGCGCTCTTCGTGCTCGTGGTGACGCGGATGGCGGGCATGGTCCGGCGGCTGGAGGAGCAGGCCGGGCAGCTCGAGATCCAGGCCCGCCGGCTCGACGAACTGGCCCGCACGGACACGCTGACCGGGCTGCCGAACCGGCGCACGCTCGACGCACAGATCGTCCGGGACATGGACTCGACGACGGCGCGCCGCACGCCATTCCCGGTCGCGATGCTCGACCTGGACCATTTCAAGCGCTACAACGACACGCACGGGCATCAGACCGGCGACGACCTGCTCGCCGGGGCCGCGAGGTCCTGGAGCCTGCTGCTGCGGGACGGTGACACGCTCGCCCGGTACGGCGGTGAGGAGTTCGTGCTGCTGATGCCGGGCCGTACGGAGGAGGACGCGGCCCGGCTGCTGGACCGGCTGCGCATCGCCACCCCCGACCTGCAGACGTTCTCCGCCGGGCTGGCCGTCTGGGACGGCACGGAACCCCCGGACGTGCTGATGCGCCGCGCGGACCTGGCGCTCTACGCGGCGAAGGAGGCGGGCCGGGGCCGGGTGGTCCGGGCGGCGCCGGCACGGCCCGCGGCGCATCCGCTTCAATAGGGGCGTGACCCTCACCGATGTGACCCGCGAGCTGCTCGTCCGCTATCTCGGCACGTGGGTGCCGGGCGCGCTGCACGGCGGACGGCGGGCCACGTTCGCGCTGGCCTCACGCACACCGGTCAGCGTGCCAGCCGCGGAGGCGGCGCTGCGCGTGTTCGCGGAGTTCGCCGACCGGCTGCGCGGCCGCGAACTGACCATGATCGTGGCGGGGCCGGGTGCGGAGGCGGCCCGCGAGCGGCTCGCCGCGGTGCAGGCGGAGCTGCGGACGCCGGCCGCGCTCACCGTCCACACGCTCCCCGGCGACGGCACGGCGGTGCTGCCGGTCGCGCTCCAGGCCGCGCGGGCCGCGGGCGCGCCGCTGCTGGTCGCGCTGGACGGCACCGCCGATGCCGCCACGCTGCGCGCGGTCCGCTCCGGAAAGCCGGGCGAGCTGCTGCTGATCACCGAGCCGGCGCTCGGCAGCTCGCCCACCGGGACCGCCCACACTGGCCGGGAGGGGGTGGCCGACAGCGGCCGGCCCGCCACGGCAGCCACGGGCGGGCCGGCCAACACGGCAGCCACGGGCGGGCCGGCCGGCGAGACGGCCGGGAGCGGGCGGGGCGGCGCGGCGGCCGACGGGCGGGCCGGCCTGCGGGACGCGGGGTTCGCGCTGGACGCGGCGGTGGAGCTGGTGGACGGTGACGGGCGCGCGCTGCTGGTGTGCCTGGGCACGCCGTCCGCGAAGAGCCTGGAGGCGTTCAAGAACGAGCTGTGGGCGGTCGACGAGTACGCGGGGGTCCGGCTGCGGGATCCGCACGACCCGGACGGCGGGCTGCTGGACATCTCGCTCACGCCGAACCCCGCACCGCTGCGCCGCGAGCTGCTGGACCACCTGGCCGCGCGAGGGCCTCGCACGGTGACCGAGCTGAAGCACTTCACCATGACCGACACCGTCTACCGGCCCGCTGACACCGTGCGCGCGCTCCACGGTCTGCTGGACTCCGCCACCGTGACCCGCGATCCGGAGCACGGCCGGCTCGGCGGCGATGTGGTGATCGCCCGCGCCCGGGCCTCCGGCGCGTGAGCCCCTTTCGGACCGTCGCGCGGGCTTCCGTACCCTCAAAAGAATTTGATTTTGGGTTTGAATCCTAACTGAACGACAGGTGCAAGATCGGACCATGCGTGGCCGGACCGATCGTGGTGTGGCAAGGTGTGACGGTGGCGCTTATCCCCGTGGGAGAAACCGGACCCCGCCCGCACCGCGCCGCCCGGCTCGAGGACGCGGTGCACGAGGTCGTCGAGCGGCGGCTGGTGAAGCGCGGCTGGGAGCCGAACATCATGGCTTATGCGGGCTACGGCACGACCGAGTGGGTGCGCGTGATGGCCCGCGTGCTGCTCAGCCGTCCCGTGCCGAAGACCGGCTGGCTGGCCCGGCGCGCCTCCTCGTCCAAACCGAAGAGCGTGCGCGGCTGGCGCAGCTTCGCCACGGTGAGCCAGATGAACGCGCCGGTGATCATCACGGCCGGCGGCGTGCGGCACGAGGCGATCGGCGACCGCGGCGGGTTCGTCGACGCGGTCGTCCCGGCGAACCTGCAGCCCGGATGGCAGACCGTCACTGTCCAGAGCGGCGACGGCGAGCCGGTCGAGGCGCCGGTGCAGATCATCGACCCGGCCGTCACGTTCGGCGTCGTCTCCGACATCGACGACACGGTGATGGTGACCGCGCTGCCCCGGCCACTGCTCGCCGCGTGGAACACGTTCGTGCTGGACGAGCACGCGCGCGCGTCCGTGCCGGGCATGGCCGTGCTCTACGAGCGGCTGCGCACCGCGCACCCGGGCGCGCCGGTGTTCTACCTGTCCACCGGCGCGTGGAACGTCGCGCCCGCGCTGAACCGGTTCCTCCGCCGGCATCTCTACCCGGTCGGGCCGCTGCTGCTGACGGACTGGGGGCCGACGAAGGACCGCTGGTTCCGCAGCGGTCCCGAGCACAAGCGGCTGACGCTGGAGCGGCTGTCGCAGGAGTTCCCGCGCGTGCGCTGGCTGCTGATCGGCGACGACGGGCAGCACGACCAGGAGATCTACGCGGAGTTCGCGTCGAAGCATCCGGACAACGTGGCCGCGGTCGCGATCCGGCGGCTCTCCCCCGCGCAGGCCGTGCTGGCCGGCACGCTGCCGTCGCTGCCGGAGTCGGACACGTCCGTGGTGTCGGCCCGGTTCGGCCGCAAGTGGCTGGGCGCGCCGGACGGTGCCGGTCTGTCTCAGCTGCTCACCGAGGTTGACCTGCTGTAACTTCAGCTTCATGCACCACAAGGGGAGCCCGGCCGACGTCATCCCGCTGCAATATCACGCGCAGATGCTGCTCGACGACCGGCGGATGGGCGCGTTCCAGGCCGCGATCGCGCGCGTGGTCCGGCCGGGGATGCACGTGCTGGAGCTGGGCGCCGGGACCGGGGTGCTGGCGCACTTCGCGGTCGTGGCCGGCGCGTCCTCGGTGATCGCGGTGGAGCGGGAGCTGAGCGTCTACCAGGCGGCGTCGCGGGCGCTGGACGCGCACGGGGACGACGTGACCGTGGTGCACGCGGACGCGCGCGCGTTCACGCCGCCGCCGGTGGTGGACGTGGTGGTCTGCGAGATGCTGCACGTGGGGCTGCTGCGCGAGCGTCAGGTGGAGGTGGTCGGCGCGTTCCTGTCGTCCTACGCGGGCCCACCCCCGGTGTTCCTGCCGTGCGCCACGATCCAAGCCGTCCAGCCTGTGTCGCAAGATTTCACTTTTTATGGGTACACAGTGGCGGCGCCGCTGTTTCAGGATCCGTCGGCGGCGCAACCGCGGACGGTCGCGTTGGCCCCGCCGTCGATCTTCCAGAGTTTCTTCTACGGCGCCGGATCGCTGCCGTCGTCGTGCGCGGCCGATGTCCGGTTCGAGGTGGAGCGAGGCGGCATCCTCAACGCGGTGCGGATGATCACGAAGAATCTGCTCACCGAGGAGCCGACGCCGGTGGAGTGGCTGATGAACTACCTGGTCGTGCCGCTTCCGAAGCCGGTCGAGGTCGATGCGGGCGACACCGTGCGTATCAGCTTCGCCTACCGTCCGGGTGACGAGATCCCCGAGTTGATGTCCGCCCTGCACGCCGAGGTGCTGTCCCCCGCACGGGCGGGCTAGGTTGGGGCCGGTAAGCATTCGTAACGTGAACGGAGCCGTTCCATGAGCAGCAAGCCGCAGGTCGCCCCGCACGACGGACCGCCGCCGGCGGACCTGATCGTCGAGGACATCACCGTCGGCGACGGCGAAGAGGTCACGCCCGGCCGGCACGCCGTCGTGCACTACGTCGGCATCTCGCACTCCAACGGCCGGCAGTTCGACGCGTCGTGGGACCGTGGCGACACGTTCTCGTTCCCGGTCGGCGGGGGCCGGGTCATCGGCGGCTGGGACCGGGGCGTCGTGGGCATGAAGGTCGGCGGCCGGCGCCGGCTGGTCATCCCGCCGCACCTCGGCTACGGCGCGCAGGGCGCGGGCGGCGGCCTGATCGGCCCGAACGAGACGCTGATCTTCGTCGTGGACCTCGTCGACGTGAAGTAGGCACCCACCTCCGCGATCGAGGCGTCCCCAAGCTGTCAGAACGACATGGGGGGACGCCTCGATCATGGGCTTCGGCGGTCCGGCGCCGGAAGTCGAACTCAGCCGACCGCGACGGGTTCCTTCAGCTCCGCGAGTTCGTCGCCGTCCAGCCCGCGCGGGCCGGTCAGGCCGTAGAGGAGCAGGCCGGTGAGGGTGTCGACGATCTCCTCCTCGGTAACCCTCGGGGTGAACTCGCCCGCGGTGAGCAGCGCGTAACCGAACATCGACAGCATCGCGCCCATGGCGGCGGCGACCATCTCCGGCGAGCCCGGCAGCGGGTGCCCGTTCCGCGCGAGCGCCTCCAGGTGCTGCTTGAGCAGCTCGGTGTCCTCCAGCAGCGTGCGCCAGCCACGGCCGGCCGCGAGGTTGTCCGTCATCGCGGACTGCATCAGCGCCACCACCACGGGCAGGTGGTCGCGGAGCACGATCCAGGCGGTGCCGATGTGCGCGCGCAGCTGCGCCCGGTCCGTCAGGTCGTGCTCCTCCGGGTGCGCCTCCTCCGCGATGGTGGCGTCCGCGTGCGCGTTCATGTCCGCGACCAGCGCCTGGAGCAGCTCCTCCTTGCTGGCGAAGTGGTCGTAGAACGACCCGGTCGCCCGCCCGGCCGTGGTCGTGATGTCGGTGATCTTCGTGTTCAGGTATCCCTGTTCCGCGAAGAGCTGCCGCGCCGCCGTCTTCAACGCCGCCTCGGTCTCCGCCGCCTTGATCTGCCGCACGCCCACGGGCCCCGCTCCTTAGCCTCGGTCTTCCTGACCAGGATGAGACGAGCTGCGGCGAACAGCAATTCGCCGAACCGGACCTCATGCAGCGGCATTTGCGCAGGTCAGCGCAAGGGCGGGCTCACGCGAAGTGTACGGTCCCGAACTCACCGCTCGACCCGCCGGCCCGGCGGTGGGCGCCGCCGCCGATGCGGCCGGGAAGCTGGCGGCCGAGCACGGTGCCGTCCAGCAGCCGGGCGACCAGGTAGGGGTCGTAGCCGGTGAAGTAGCCGAGCAGCCAGTCGCCGTAACCTGGGATGTCGTAGTAGGGCTGCTGGCCGCCGGGCCCGATCACGGACCGCACTGCCGCGGACCGGCCCGCGGAGATGCGCGTGTAGTCGGCCTCGCACACCGGGATCCGGCGCGGCAGGCCGCCGTCCGGCGCCCACGTCGCCTCGGCCGCCGCGGGCCCGTGCGCGGGATCGCACAGACACGGCGGCGCGTCCACCGGCGCCGGGCGGCCGGTGCCGATCGCGGTCGCGCGCACCAGGTGACGGCCCGCCGACGCGAGCGCGCCGGTCGCGGCGCGCAGGTGGTCGCGGCCCTCCGGCACGGTGCGCCACAGGTGGGCCTCCGTGGTGGCCTCGCGCAGCCGGTCCGCGACCCGGTCCAGCTCTGCCTTGACGCCGAGGTCGACCACGCCGGTGCGGGCCGCGCTGAGCCGCGCGTTCAGCGCGGTCACGTCCGCCTCGAGGATGGTGCCGAGCATCGCGCCGGCGGCCACGTTCTCGTCCGCGAGCAGGCCCGCTCCCGCGTACTCCGGGGACTCGGACGTCGCGGCCACGGCGCGGGCCGCCGCCAGCAGCGCACGCTCGCGCCGCACGGTCCGCAACGTCATCAGGGAGACGGCCATGAAGGCGCAGGAGGCGAGGGCGAGCGCCAGGGCCACCCAGACGTACATCGGCACCCCTGAGTTCTACTGGCACCTGGATGATCCGACAGTCAGGTATCGGACTTTCGTACCGTTATTACGAGGGATCTGTGCTTATGGGAATCCCATGCAGGCCATAAATCCGTGGTCCGGCAACGGCGTTCACCTGTACAAATACGACCGTGATGGTCAAGTACCCCCGGACTCCGCACCTCGCGGGCTCCCGCCTCCAGCCGGGTGACGAGGACCTGTCGCAGACGCCGTTCGCCGCGGTGCGCGACCGGTACCTGGTCGTGGAGGAGAAGCTCGACGGTGCGAACGCGGCGATCAGCTTCACCACGGACGGTGAGCTGCGGCTCCAGTCGCGCGGCCACTACCTGAGCGGCGGGCCGCGCGAGCGCCAGTTCGCCCCGCTGAAGTCGTGGGCGGCCACGGTCGCGCCGCGCCTGTGGCCGGTCCTGACGGACAGGTTCGTGCTGTACGGCGAGTGGCTCTACGCCAAGCACACCGTCTTCTACGACGCGCTCCCGCACTACTTCTGCGAGTTCGACGTCCTGGACCGGCGGACCGGCGCGTTCCTGGACACGCCGTCCCGGCACGCGATGCTGACCGGCACGCCCGTGGTCAGCGTGCCCGTGCTCCGGTCCGGCACGTTCCCCTCCCTGGCCGCGCTGACAGAACTGATCGGACCCTCCACGGTACGGACACCGGCCTGGCGCGATTCGCTGCGCGCGGCCGCGCTGGAGGCGGGCGTCGACGCCGGCCGGGTGCTGACCGAGACCGACTCCGGCGACGACATGGAGGGCCTCTACCTCAAGGACGAGCGGGACGGCCGGGTCGCCGCCCGCTACAAGTGGGTACGGGCCGGATTCACGCAGGCGCTGCTGGACTCCGGTTCGCACTGGGCGGACCGGCCGATCGTGGCGAACCGGCTCGCGGACCCGGCGGTGATGTATGCGGTCTGACTGGACGGTCTTCGCGTCGCTGTGCCCGGCCGCTCCCACATGGACGGTTCCGTGGCCGCGCATCGAGGAGGAGTTCGCCTGGATCCGGCGCCTCGCAGGCGTGCCGCAGGACCCGGTGCACCACGGCGAGGGTGACGTGCTCACCCACACGTTCATGGCCGCGACCGCGCTGGCCGCGCAGCCGGAGTGGCGGGCGCTGCCGGAGGACCAGCGGGTGCGGCTGTTCGCGGCCGTGCTGCTGCACGACGTGGCCAAGCCGGACTGCACGCGGCGCGACGACGGCGGGCGGATCACCGCGCACGGCCACTCGCGGCGCGGCGACCTGGCCGCGCGCCGGATCCTGTGGGAACTGGGCGCGCCGCGGGACTGGCGGGAGCACGTGGCCGCGCTGGTCCGGCACCACCAGGTGCCGTTCTGGGCGCTGGAACGGCCGGACCTGGAGGGGATCGTGCTGCGGGCGAGCCTGGTGACGCGCAACCGCGACCTGGCCATGCTGGCGGCCGCGGACATCACGGGAAGGATCTGCGGCGACCTGGACCTGGTGCTGGAGAACATCGCGCTGTTCCGGGAGTACTGCGCGGACCTGGGTGTGCTGGACGCCCCGTGGCCGTTCGCCTCGGACCACGCCCGGTTCGAGTACTTCCGCACGCCCGGCCGGGATCCGCGCTACGCCGCCTACGACGACACGCGGCTCACCATGACCGTGCTGTCCGGGCTGCCCGGCGTCGGCAAGGACACCTGGGTCGCGGCCCACGCGGGTGACCGGCCGGTGGTCAGCCTGGACGCGATCCGCGCCCGCCTCGGGATCTCCCCGTCGGACGGCCAGCGCGCGGTGGCCGCGGCCGCGCACGAGGAGGCGCGCGTGCACCTGCGCGCCCGCCGCGACTTCGTCTGGAACGCCACCAACATCTCCCGCCAGCACCGCGACCTGTGCATCGGCCTCGGCGCCGCCTATCGCGCGCGGGTCGAGATCATCGCGCTGGAGGCACCCCGCGACGTGGTCCACCGCCGGAACGCGGGCCGCCCCGCGCCGGTGCCCGCCGCGGTCATCGACCGCCTGGTCGGCAAGTGGGAGGCCCCGGACCCCACCGAGGCACACTCGGTCGCCCCGGCCTGACCTGGCCCGGCACCCGCCACCCGGCCTTCCGGCTCGGCGGACGCCACCCGACCCAGATCTTCCCGGCAGCCGACACCGAGGTGACGGCTGCCGGGAAGCGGTCAGCCCTGCGGCACCACCGGGGGGTTGTCGGCGGCGCGGCGCTCGGCTGCGCCCGGGAGCGCGGTGGTGCCGATCGTCTGCGGTGCGGCGGGGGCGGTGACGGTGGCGCCGGTCGCGGGGAGCGTGAGCGTGCTGCGGCCGGCGTCGACCGTGACCGTGGCGTTCTGGTCGTCGGTGACCGTGAACTGCGGGTCGGACTGGCCGAGCACCAGGCCCAGCACGTGCCCGGCCGGGACCGTCACGTCGTAGGTGTTCAGCGGCACGGTCACGTCGTACCACCGGCCGGGCGCGAGCGGCGTGGTGAACCGCAGCGACCGGTGGTGCGCCGCGTCGGCCCAGCCGCGGGTCAGCACCGCGTGGTCCGCGGTCACCGTCACCTCGGCCGTGTCCAGGTAGCAGGCGTCGTCGGTCGCGGACGCCGCACCCCAGCACGACTCGGTGCCCAGGTTGACCACGCCCTCGGACCGGAAGTGGTCGACGCGGGTGGCCGTGCCGTAGTCCACGAGCCGCGCGGACAGCGCCGCGGTCGGCTTGTCCACCTGGATCCGCAGCGTCACGGACGGCTCGCCGGAGATCCGCAGCGGCCCGGTCAGCGGCGCGGACAGGAACGCGAGCCGGCCCGGCACGACCGTAGCCGGGTTCGCCACCAGCGCGTCCTCGCGCAGCGACTCGTCCGTGAACGCCTTGGTCACGCCGCGCCCCTTCGCGCCGTCGCCGAGCGTGCCGGCGCCGAGCGGCAGCGCACGATCGCGGACGCCGCGCGCCGGCCAGTCACGCTCGTCCGTCCACACGCCGGGCGCGGTCTCCAGCGTGGCGCGCGGTTCGGTGTCGATGCCGTTGCGCAGGCCCTGCAGCTCGTGGTCGAACCAGCGGTGCAGCGTGCGCACCCACTCGGCGCGGCGCACGTCGAACGGGTCCTCGTGCCCGGCCTGGAACAGCCACAGCTTGCGCTCGACGCCGTTGCGCGCCAGCGCGTCCCACCACAGCCCGAACTGGCCGGTGCCGACGTTCTTGTCGTTGACGCCGTGCGCGATGAACACGCTGGCCCGCACGTTCCGAGCGTCGGTGCGGTAGTCGCGCTCGGACCAGTACGCCGTGAAGTCGCCGGTGGTCTCACCGCTCGCCGCCCGCATCGCGGCCAGCTCGTCCGCGCACGCCTCGGCCGGCCGGCCGTTCACGTAGGAGTGCAGGTACCGCACGTACTCCCGGGTGCGCAGGATGCCGTTGTAGCGCTGGTAGTCGTACCAACTGGAGATCGCGCCGATCGGGACGATCGTCTCCAGTCCGCGCACGCCGGTCGCGGCCACGCCGTTCGCGACGGAACCGTCCCACGACTTGCCGATCATGCCGACCTTGCCGGTGGTCCAGGACGCGCCGACCCGCTTGCCGGCCGCGTCGAACGCCGTGCCGCGGCCGTTCAGCCAGTCGATCACGGCCTTCGCGCTCGCCACCTCGGCCGCGCCGCCGACGTCCTCGCAGCCGGTGGAGCGCGCGGTGCCGGACAGGTCGACGCCGACGAACGCGTAGCCGCGCGGCACGAAGTAGTTGTCGTAGTAGAGCGGCATCAGCGAGACCGTGCCGTCCGCCGCGTACTCCTTCAGCTCGGACTCGTTGCCGCGGCCGCAGCAGGCGTAGTAGGGAGAGGCCTCCATGACCACGGGCACGCGGGTCGTCGCCTCGCGTGGGCGGACGATGTCGGCCGCGATCCGGTCGCGGGCGCCGTCACCGTCGGAGTCCAGCGGCGACTCCACCCACACGGTCTCGCGGATCGCGGTCGCGAAGTCATACACCGGGATGGTCTCGGTGCCGCGCACGTGCCGGGGGCCGCCGGCGGACGCGGGCGAGACCGCTCCGAGCACGACGGTGAGCGCCGCCACCAGGACCGTCACGGATCTGCGTAACATGCGTTCTCCCTGTTCGAGGGCTGAGCTACGAGCATGTTAGTGCGTGTAAATACTTCCCCGCGTAAATTCTTCGGGCCTGTGCACAACTCGCTCCAGCAGCCCGTCGCGGTAGACGTCGCGCAGCCCGAGCGGCTTCAGGTGCACGTATCCGATGTGGCAGTCGCAGGCGTCATTGGGGCAGGTCCGGGGCCGTAGCGCGGCCCGCCACGTACCGTCGTAGAGGTTTCCTATGGAAGCGGCGACGAAGTGGCAGCGCCGCACCGTGCCGTCGCCGAGCACGGAGATCGCGGTCTCGCCCGCGTGGCAGGGCAGGCCGCGCGACGGATGCGGGCGCGCGCTGTCGCCGAAGCGCGGATCGAGTGCGGTCCACGCCGCCTCCTCGTCCGCGGTGTAGACGTGCCCGTCCGCCGCGTTCACCCACAGGTAGACGTGCGGTGCCAGCAGCGCGCGCAGCGCCCGCGCCTCGGCCAGGTGCTCCGGCAGCCCGACCACGCCGACCGAGTAGCGGACGCCGAGCGCGTCCAGCTCACGGCAGCGAGCCAGGAAGCGATCGCGGGTGACCTGCCCCGGGTGGTACGTGGTCCACAGTGCCGCGGTGTCCCGGTCCGCGTCCGCCAGCCAGCCGGTCCGGGCGGCCAGGTTGGTCTGGATCGCCACCCGGTCCACGTGCGGCAGGTGTGACAGGCGGGTGATCGTCTCCCGGTACCAGCTCCGGGTCAGCCCTTCGCCCCACGGCGTGAACAGCACGGACAGCCGCCGGTCCGTCGTCGCCGCCACCCAGTCCGCGAACCGGTGCAGTGCGGCCCGGTCCGCGCGCAGCAACTCCGGCGGATCGGCCCGCTTCGCGAACGGGCAGTAGGGACAGTCGTAGTTGCAGCTGGCCAGCGGCCCCCGGTAGAGCACGTAGAGCGGCCCGGGGATCGGGACCAGCGGCAGCAGTGTCGTCATCGCAGCGCGAACCCGTCCATCGCCGCGCGCACCTCCCCGGACACCAGCCACGGCCCGATCGCGTCCGACCAGGCCAGTCCCTCCGCGGTCAGCCGCTCCCGCCCCGGCTCCAGCCAGCCACGCTCCACCAGCGCTCCCAGCTGCGGGAAGTCGCCCACGTGCGACGTGCCGAACCGCGCCCGGTAGTCCGCCGCCGGCACCCCCTCCGCGCGCAGCAGCGACTTCAGCAGCCATCGCCGCCGCTGCTCGGCGGAGTCCAGCCGGTAGCCGAACTCCGCGAACCGGAAGTCGTCGTCCGGGCGGGCGAGGTAGTCGTCCAGCACCGCCCGCACCTCGCCCACGGTGACCGCGTAGTCGAACGAGTAGTGCAGCGACGTCGTGTACGACCGGGCACCGCATCCCAGCCCGACCATGCCGTCGTCCTGGCAGCAGTAGTCCGGCCCGTCGTCGGCCGGCACGTCCGCCCGCCGGAACTGCCGCATCGACAACTGTACGTAGCCGGCCTCGGTCAGCACCTCGACCGCCTGCCGGTAGAGCGCCATCCGCGCGGCGTCCCAGTCCGCCCGGGTCCGGGCCCGCCGCCCGAGCCCGGTCAGCGGCCGCACGTACAGCGGATACAGGTACAGCTCCTCCGGCCGCCAGGACAGCGCCGCGTCCAGGCTCTCCCGCCAGGTCGCGGCGGTCTGACCGTCGATGCCGTAGATCAGGTCGATGTTCAGCACCGGGACGGCCGCGTCCCGGATCGCACCCAGCGCGGCCTCCACCTCCACCCGCCGCTGTGGCCGCCCGGCCGCGCGCGCCTCCGCGTCCAGGAAGCTCTGCACGCCGATGCTGACCCGTGTGGTGCCGTGCCCGGCCAGCACGGCCAGCCGGTCCGGCGTGGCGGTCGCGGGCGACGTCTCCACGGACGTCGGCACCCCGCCCCAATCGCCGATGATCTCGAACAGCTCCAGGAGTTCCGGCGCGGTCAGGTAGGTGGGTGTCCCGCCGCCGATCGCCAGCCGGGCCACACCCGCCCGCTGCCCGAGCGCGTCCCGCACCGCGCGCGCCTGCGCGCGCAGCCGCCCCAGATAGGCCGTGACCTGGTCCGCCGCCGGGTTCGACCGGGTGAACAGGTTGCAGAAGCCGCAGCGCATCTCGCAGAACGGCACGTGCACGTAGCCGAAGAGAGCGTCCCGCCGCTCCCCCGCCCACACGTCCGCGAGCGACGGACGCGGCGTCAGACGGCGATAGGCGGTCTTGTGCGGGTACGCATACAGATACCCCTGGTACGGCGACTCGATCACAGCGTGAACTCCCCGTACGGCACGGTCCAGACGGCCTCGTGCGCCACCCGGTGCCCCACGTGCCCGTCCTCCCCGTACAGCGTGCCGTGATCGGAGCAGACGATCACCCGGCACGGCCGCCCCCGCCCGCCGGCCAGCGCGAAGACCCGGTCCAGTGCCCGGTCCGCGTATTCCAGCGCGGCCGCGTGGCTGTCCATCGTGTCCTCCGCCGCGCCCGGCAGGTAGTGCCGGTTCGGCTGGTGTATCGCCGCCACGTTGACGAACGTAAACAGCGGCTTCTCCGCCGGCAGCCCCGCGATGATCTCCGCGAGCCGGTCCGCCTGCGCGTCCACGCAGCCGGGCGCGGTCACGCCGAACGACGGCTCCCAGTGCGCCTCCGCGAACAGGCCGGGCAGCACTCGGCCGAGCGGCGCGCCCGGATTGAAGAAGCCCACGCCGCCCAGGCAGACCGTGTGATAGCCGGCGTCCGCGAGCGCCCCCGGCAGGTCCGCGGCGTCGAACACCCAGGTGTCCCGGCCGGTCGTCTCGCTGCCCGCGAACCGCGCCGCGAACGGCCGCCGATGCCGCCCCGGCGTGACCGGCGTGGGCAGGAACCCGGCGAAGAACGCGTGGTGCGCCGCGTAGGTGAAGCTGGCCGGCGTGTGCCGCCGCTCCCAGCCGCCCGGCAGCCGGCCGGCCAGGCCCGGCGTGCGCCCGGCCGCGTGCAGCCGCGCGGCCACGTCGAACCGCAGCGTGTCCAGCGTGACGAGAAGCAGGTCGTGGCCCGGGATCAGACCGCGCACAGCGCCGCCCGCAGCTGCGCGGTGTAGGTGTCCTCGCCCCGGTGCGACACGCCCGGCAGCAGGTCGCCGAACGCGTTGACCTCGGCCACCGCGTGCCTCCGCCAGCCCGCGTGAAACATCAGATCGACACCGGCCATCAGGGTACGCGGGAAGGCCGCGCCCACCCGGGCACACGTCTCCATGGCCGCGTCCCACGCCCGCTCACCGGCCCGCGCCCGGACCGTCGCCACGTCGCCGCGCGCGTTGCCGAGGTGCAGGTTCGTCAGCGGTGACCGGCTCGCCCGCACCACGACGTGCCGGGCCTCGCCCGCGATCACGACCACGCGCAGGTCGACCGTGCGCGCGCCGAGGCCCGCCTTCGGGAACCACCGCTCCACGTGCAGCCCGTCGGCGCCCAGCGCGTCGACGATCGCGGCGACGTCGGCCTCCCGCTCGTACCTCCGGAGGGTCAGGTTGTTGAAGAGGCGCCCGCCGGGGCCGCGCTCGACGCTGGTCACGGCCGCGACCCGGCCGTGCGCGGCGGTGAGCGCGAGCACGCCGGACGCGGACGAGCCGTGCGACGGCTTCACGAAGACCCGTGCCCAGCCGGCCGCCCGCATCGCGGCCCGGAGTCCGTCGTAGCCGGTGATGCCCGCCAGCGCGCCGGGCACCGGCACGCCGTGCTCCCGGAGCAGTGCGTGGCAGCGCGGCTTGTCGCTCATGGTGAGGATGTCGTCCGGCGCGCTGAGCAGCGTGCCGCCGCCGTCCTCGACCCGGCGCAGCGCCGCGCCCAGCCCCGCGTGCGCCGCCGCCGTCCCGGTGATCTCGCCGTGCTCCGCCTCCGTGACCGCGCCGCGCAGCAGCCGGCCGACTTGCGCGTCCTCGCCCGGCGAGTCGATCCGCACGCGCTCGCCCGGACCCGGGACCGGCCCGCCGGTGAGCACGTCACGCCACGCGTAGACCCGGGGCGGCGGCAGCCCCGCACCTGCCACCGCGTCCGCGAACATCGTCACCCGCCGGTTCCCCGGGTTGCCTATCACGGACAGCGTGGTCACTCGGAGACCTCGACGTAACGCCCCCAGTCGCCGCGCGGCTCCTGCCGGTCGGTGACGTCGACGCGCACACCGGGCAGCGCGTCGACCAGCCGCTGCGCCACCTGCGGGCTCATGAAGTGGTGGTGCAGGTCGAGCTCCTCCAGGTGATCGAGCGACCCGCCGCCGAGCAGCGACTCCGCGCCCTCGTCGCCCAGCGTGCCGAGCGACAGGTCCAGCACCCGCAGCCGGGGCAGCACCGCGGACTCCGCGACCGAGGCCGCGATCCGGTCCTGCATCTCGCTGTTGCGCAGGCCCAGCGCGGTCAGCCGCGGCCAGCGGGCATCGGCCTCGTCCAGCACCGGCCGCAGATCCTCGCCGACGACGTCCCCACCGTACGAGTCGACGCCGAGCCACAGGTTGAGGCGCTCCAGTGCCGGCAGCTCCAGCGCCAGCACCGACCGCAGCAGCTTCGCCGGGAGCCCACCGGACTGGATCTCCAGGTCGCGCAGCCCTTCGTGCCGCAGCGCCTCGGTGATCTGCAGGTCCTCGGTGCCGCGCACGACCAGCCGCTCCAGTGCCGGATAGGCTTTGAGCAGCGGCGCGACGTCCCGATGCCGGATCCAGGAGATCTCGCACTCCTCGAACGTCAGGTCGCCGAGGAACAGCGAGCGCAGCCCGGGCATGCGCGGTGCGAGCCGGACGAACAGGTCGATCGGCGGCGGCTCCTCGTAGGCCCCGCCCCACTGCCCGACCACCAGCGCGACCGGGCCGCCGTCACCGGCCCGCTCCAGCATCGCCTCCATCGCGGCCTCGAACTCGTCCGGCGCGGAGTCGTAATCCTCGATCTCGACGCGCCAGGCCACCGCGCCCGGATCATCCGGCCGGACATCGCTGCCGGCGGGCACCACCGGCAGCCCGGCGAAGGTGGTCACGTGCGAGTTGATGGTCATAGCGCTCCAGCCGCCGTTCCGATCCCTGCGATCGAACGGACGGTAGCAGCGCCGGCCGACACTTTTCCGCCTCTCCGGGCGGATCGGTCACGCTGTTCTCCTCGGGCCGGCCTCAGGCCCCAGGGTTCCGGCTCAGGGGCCGGGCCCCAGGACCTCGGGTCCCGGGCCTCAGGCGGGGCGCAGGCCGATCACCGGGCGGTGAGCCGGGAATCGCCGCCGGACCACCGGGCGCCACGAGGCCACCCGGCCCAGGGCCGCGACCGAGGCACGAGTACGGCGCCAGCGCCGGCGCGGTACCGGCAGGCGCGCCCACACGACCTTGCCGTCCGACCCCAGCAGCACGCCGCAGCGCGCCGCCGAACGCGCGACCAGGTCGAGTCCACGCCCGCGCACCGGCAGCCCCGGCTCCTCCGCGCCACCGCCGAACCGCGGCAGGTCCGTCGACCGGTCCGCGACCGCGATCCGCAGCTGCCGCCGGTAGTGACTGAGAGTCACGTCCACCGTGGTCCCGGCGTGCTGCACCGCGTTCGACACCAGCTCGGAGACGATCAGCTCGCCCGCCTCCAGCACCTCGCCGCCGAGCGCGTGCCGCTCGCAGAACGACCGGACCAGCGCGCGCGCCACCGAGGCACCGGAGATCTCCGGCTGCAACCGCACGTGCTCACGCACGGTGTGCGTGCGCCGCGAGGGAAGCGCGGTCAACGCCGCCGTCAGAGTCGAGAACATCTTCACCCTTCCCCTCAGTACGCGCCGGACCGCCACGTTCGGCGCCGACACCACCATCGTTATCCCCGGCCGCCGCGCGTTGCAGAACAGCACGGCCGCGTTGAGCAGCGACGCCAGCCGCTTCGACCGCCCGGCCCGCGCACAGTCCACGATCACGAACGGCGGGTGATGCGCGGTACACCGCACCAACGCCCGCCGCAGCCGCTCCGCCGACAGCAGGTCCGCCCGCTCTCCCAGCGTCACCACCAGCGCGCCACTCTCCACATGCGCCCGAACGCTGCCCACCACCGCGGCCCACCTCCCTACTACCAGCCCCAGCGCCCTACTTGTGCCCCCGCTCCCCCCTACTTACTCTCATCCGCCCTCACGAACTCTCATCCGCCCTCACGAAACTCTCAGCTGCTGGCCGCCACCGGTAAAAGAATGAGGCGCGGCCTTCCGGCCACGCCTCATCCGATCGGTATCACCGCGGCGGTCTCAGTTCCACATCCGCACGAAGGCGGTCCAAGCCTCCGGCGACACATTCAATACGTAACCGGACCGACGCTTACTGTCACGAATATCTACGGACTCCCCGTCCGTCCTCACCTCGACGCAGGCAACCTGCTCGCTCCGCGAGCTCGTTGTCCAGACATCTCGCCGCAGCCCGTTCCACTTCATGTTTCCCACGCACCCAATTCGTCGATGACCTTCGAGATCAGGCGCTCCGAATGCCGGCTCGACAGCGCATGGGACTTGAGCCAGTCCGCCATCTGGACATACGGGAGCGCCGAGCGGCCATCATATAGGGCAGACCGGGACAGATGTTCCTCATAGGCAACATTGCCACCCCCCGGCGCGCCCAGCACGACAAACGACGGGATGACTACCGATCCACCAGATGATCGAAATGGGAAGACCCTGATGTCCATTGAATCGAAACTCGCCAGAAGCGCACTCAACTGATCACGGTGAACGCTCACATCACCGACTACGCGACGCACCACCGATTCATCGATCACCGCGGAAAGCCGTGGCCGGCTCGCGCGCCGCAGAATCCCCTGCCGCGCCAATCGGACACGAATGAGCTGCTCCGCCTTTTCCGCCCCCACCGCCCATTTCGAGATGGGGCCATAGCTGACGAAAAGCGCCCGCATATAGGCCTCGGTCTGCAGTAACCCGGGAACCGCTCTCTCCTGGTATTCGAATATCCGCTCGGCGGAGTCCTCCAGTCCGATGTAGACGGAATAGTTCTCGCCCACGACATCGCGGTACGCACTCCACCATGCCTTCTGCCTGCCTTCGATCGCCAGACGCTCCAGGTAGGCTCGGCGCGAATGGTTCGCCACGCCGTAGACGTCCAGCAAATCGCTCAGTTCGCGGGTCCGGATCCGAATCTTTCCACCCTCGATCCGGCTCACCCAAGAACCGGACCGGTCGAGGGCCCCTCCGACCTCCTCCGCGGTCATGCCGCGCCGAACCCGCAGCTCTCGCAGTTCGGATCCCAATGCATGACGGCGCAACTGCGGATTGCCACCCGGCAGATCGCCACCTTCCACTCCGCCGGCCATCAGACCACCACCTCGCATTAAAGATGTTGAAAAACGCGGGCGTGAATGGGTCGAATGAAAACTTGCACGTGCGAGTTGCGCCTGCGACTTTTATATCGAGACACCTTACTGGATCTTTGCGACGCGCAGTAGGGGGACTTCGCTACGCGTCACGCCGGGGAGGACCCTATGGGCCAGCACGAGCCCGCCGAACAACCTGCGGTCGTTCAAGAAGGGGACGTGATCATGCCCGACAGAGGGCTGTTCATTCCGCCGACACCTGTCGTCAGGGACGCGGCGCCGCAGTCCGGACTGATCGAATTCCTGGACAACAGATGGCGATTCGCGGAGACCAGTGACGCCAACGCCAAGCGGGCGCTGCTACTGCTCGCCGGTGCTCTCGTCTCGATCGCCCTCACCCTCGGCCTCCTCCTCACCCTGCTCACCGGTGTCGGGATGTTGCTGGCCGCGCTCGCCGGGCATCTGCCCCCGGCGGTGCTGGCGCTGGTGCCGCTGCTGGGGGGCGGGGACCGGGGTGGTGGCGGTGAACGTCTACCGGCGGAGGCCGTAAGGCACGGCACGTTGTCAACCGTGGAGGGCCGGAGTACGTAAGGATGAAACGACAGACAACGGCTACACGGGTAGGTCGAGCTCATGGGTGAAACGGTCACGGGCACGTCGCAGTGGCAGGCGCTGCAGGCGCATGCGGAGAAGATCCGCCAGTCGCATCTGCGCGACCTCTTCGCCGGCGACCCCGGTCGCGGGCAGCGGCTGACCGGGCAGGCGGCGGATCTCTACGTCGATTACAGCAAGAACCTCGTCACGGACGAGACGCTCGACCTGTTGCGCGGTCTCGCGCGGCAGCAGGACCTGGAGGGCAAGATCGCGGCGATGTTCCGCGGTGATCACATCAACACCTCCGAGGATCGTGCGGTGCTGCACACCGCGTTGCGGCTGCCGCGCGACGCGCAGCTGACCGTGGACGGTCAGGACGTGGTCGCGGACGTGCACGCCACGCTGGACAAGATGGCCGCTTTCGCCGAGAAGGTGCGAAGCGGCGAATGGCGCGGCGCCACCGGCCAGAAGATCACCACGATCGTCAACATCGGCATCGGCGGCTCCGACCTCGGCCCGGTCATGGCGTACGAGGCGCTCGGCGACTACCGGGACGCCGGCATCACGGCCCGGTTCGTGTCCAACATCGACCCGACCGACCTGGCGGTGAAGACGCAGGACCTGGACCCGGCGTCGACGCTGTTCGTGGTGGTGTCGAAGACGTTCGGCACGCAGGAGACGCTGACCAACGCGCGCGAGGCCCGCACCTGGCTGCTCGGCAAGCTGGGCGTGGACGACAGCGCGGTCGCGAAGCACTTCGTGGCGGTCTCCACGAACGAGAAGCGGGTCGTCGACTTCGGCATCGACCCGGCGAACATGTTCGGCTTCTGGGACTGGGTGGGTGGCCGCTACTCGCTGCCGTCCGCGGTCGGCCTCTCCGTCATGATCGCGGTCGGCCCGGATCACTACCGGGACATGCTGGCCGGCTACCACGCGGTCGACGAGCACTACCGCACCGCACCGCTGGAGCAGAACATCCCGGCGATCCTGGGCCTGCTCAACGTCTGGTACAACAACTTCCTCGGCGTCCAGACGCACGCGGTCCTGCCGTACTCGCAGTACCTGCACCGCTTCGCCGCGTACCTCCAGCAGCTGACCATGGAGTCGCTCGGCAAGTCCGTCACCAAGGACGGGACCGAGGCCGGCTTCCAGACCGGTGAGATCTTCTGGGGTGAGCCGGGCACGAACGGCCAGCACGCGTTCTACCAGCTCATCCACCAGGGCACGAAGACGATCCCGGCGGACTTCATCGGCTTCAGCGTGCCGAACCACGACACCGCCGAGATGCACGACCTGCTCATGTCGAACTTCCTGGCCCAGACCGCGGCGCTGGCGTTCGGCCGGACCCGCGAGCAGGTCGAGGCGGAGGGCGTGGACGCGGCCGTGGTGCCGCACAAGATCATGCCGGGCAACCACCCGACCACCACGATCCTCGGTGAGAAGCTGACGCCCTCGACTCTGGGCCAGCTGGTCGCGCTCTACGAGCACATCGTGTTCACCGAGGGCGCGATCTGGGACATCAACCCGTTCGACCAGTGGGGCGTCGAGCTCGGCAAGGTCATGGCCAACCAGTTCGCGCCGCTGCTCACTCAGGAGACCGCACCGGCCGGCGACCAGGACTCGTCGACGAACGCGCTGATCGCCCGCTACCGCAGCCAGCGCGGCAGGGCATAAGACCGAAGATCCAGCGGGGGTACGGCGTACCCCCGCTGGGTTTTGATCATGCTCTGCGGGTGCGCCGGATGACCACGATCGCGAGCGCCACCGCCAGCACGCCGCCGGCCGCGTAGAGCAGCGGGTGCTCGACCCGCACCAGCCCCGGCTGCGCCTCCGCCACGCCCGGCCCCATGCCCAGCCACGGCAACGCCACCAGCAGCGCCAGCGCGCCCACGCCCAGCAGCGCGAACCCGGCGAGCTTCGCGGCCCGGCGCCGCCCGTGACGCACCGGTCCGGCGATGGGCACGACGAGCCCGGGGGCGGTGCGCGGGTCGCGGGCTGCGTGCTGCGGAACGGTCATGATCGGCCTCCGGTCATTCGACGCTTGACGCTAGAACGACGGGCGCCGGGATCCGGTTCACATTTATTTCCGGCGGGTGTCCGGCAGCCGCCACCGCGCTCACGTGCTGTGCCGAGGCGTCGCCAATAGAGTGACGACTATGGCCGAGTCGTCCCGCACGGTGTCGCTCGCCGCCGCGCTGGCGGTGACGGTGCTGGCCGGCGCGCTGACCGCGGCCGGCGCCCGCCACGACGGTGACCGGCAGCCGATCGCGCGAGCGCCCGCGACTGTCGTGATCCCGACAGGTCCCGGCCGATACGTCTTCGACTGCGGCACGAACGCCGGCGCGCACCGCAACACCGCCAACGTCGTGGTCACGCCCGGCGTCCCCGGCCCGGAGCACCACGTGCACGACTACGTCGGCAACCGCTCCACGGACGTCGACTCGACCGATTCCACACTGCTGGCCGGCACCACGACCTGCACGAACGGCGACCTGTCCACGATCTATTGGCCGGTTCTGCGCGCGGCCGGCGAACACTCCCGGATCCTGACCCCCACATCGGTGCTCATGGAGTACCTGGCCAGCGCCGTGAGCCCGGTCGTGGCACCGCCGCGGGGACTGCGCGCGATGACCGGCGACGCGCGGGCCGCGACCACCGGCACGTCCGGCATCCGCGCCTGGACCTGCGAGGGCGCGGAGGACCGGCGCACCGACCGCTATCCGCGCTGCCCGGACGGCCGGGAGGTGCGGCGCGTGTTCGAGTTCCCGAGCTGCTGGGACGGCGTGCACACGGACAGCGCGGGGCATCGCAGGCATCTGAGCTTTCCGGGCGCGGACGGCGCCTGCCGGCACGGCACGTTCGCCGTCCCCCGGCTGCGGGTCACGGTCGGCTACCGTGTGTCCGGCGATTTCACCGTGGACGCGTTCCCGGAACAGCACCGCAGCCCGCGCACCGACCACGGCATCATGATCAACCTGGCCCCCCAGCCGCTGATGGCCGAGATCGTCGCCTGCCTCAACGAGAACCGCACCTGTTCTTAGAAACTGCTGAACCGTTCCCGGAGGACCGTCGTAGCTCGCGGTGGTGCGGGCCGACGGGTCCTCACCACCACCGACACCTTCTAAGGGGCGACGCGATGGCGATTCTACGGCCGCGCAAACGCCAGACGTCGAGCGACGAGGCGTTGATCAGGTCGTTGTACGAGGAGCACGGCGGTGCCCTGATCGCCTACGCGACGCGGCTGACCGGGGACAGGACCGCCGCCGAGGACGTGCTTCAGGAGACGCTGTTGCGCGCCTGGCGGCACGCACACGAGCTGTCCGAGTCGACCGGCTCCATCCGGGGCTGGCTGTTCACGGTCGCCCGCAACATCATCACGGATCGCGCGCGGGCCAAGTCGGTCCGGCCGGCCGAGGTGGCCGAGTCGCCGGTGACCGTGCCGGTGTCCCGCGACCACTCGGATCAGGTCGTCGACTCGATCGTCGCGCTGGACGCGCTGGAAACGCTCTCCGAGGAGCACCGCAGCGTGCTCGTGGAGATCTACTTCCGGGGGCGCACCGTCACCGAGACGGCGGAACATCTGGGAATCCCACCCGGTACGGTGAAGTCCCGATCACACAACGCCATGAAGTCGCTCCGGGAGCACGTCATAGGCAGAAGAGCAAAGGCGCCCGGCACGTCCGTCGCGCGAGTGGCGGAGGTGACCCGATGAGTGCCGAGGTCGAGCACAGCCAGCTGATCGGAGCGTACGTCTTGAACACGCTCGAACCCGCTGAGCGCAGCGAAGTGGACGCCCACGTGGCGGCCTGCGACACGTGCCGGGACGAGCTCGCCGAGCTCGAGGCGCTGAAGGAGGCGCTCGGCGAGGTCCCGCCGGAGGCGCTGATGCACGGCCCGCCGGACGCGGACCTGGTGCTGCAGCGCACGCTGCGGCAGATCCGCGCGGAGACGTCCAGTGGCGCCCGCTGGCAGGGCGGGCTCATGATCGGGGCGGCCGCGCTGGCGCTGGTCGCGGCCGTCAGCGGTGGCATCCTGCTCGGCCGGGGCACCGGTGACACCGGCGCGGCGCAGCCGCCGCCGATCGCGCAGAGCGCACCGGCGGGCACGCGCGTGCAGTCCGGCGTCGACCCGGCCACGAACGTGCGGATGACCGCCACGGTCACGCCCGCGGCCGGCTGGGTCCGGGTGAACGCGGCCGTCGCCGGCATCCCGCCGGGTGAGGACTGCCGGCTGATCGTGGTCTCCGCGGACGGCAACCGGCAGATCGCGGGCGGCTGGGTCGTCTCCGCGGCGGCCGAGACCGGCGGCACGAACCTGGACGGCAGCGCTTCGATCGACCCGGCCCAGGTCACCGCGATCGAGGTCGTCAACACCGCCGGCCGCACGTTCATCAGCCTGCCGATCTGACCCGGCCCCACCCGACAGCTCCATGATCCAGGCGTTGTTCACGTCGTTCTTGCGCCATGAACAACGCCTGGATCACCCAGGGAGGTGCACGCGGGAGCCGATGTCCGCCGGCAGCGGGCAGTCGCCGCAGGTGCCGCCGCCGAGGCGGTAATACAGACAGCAACTGCGCCGGGTGTACGCGTCGCGTGCGTCGAACCCGCCGGCCGAGTCGAGCGGCACGGTGGCGAGCACCGCGTCCCGGATCCGGCGGCAGTCCGAGCGCGGGGCCTCGCGGGACAGTTGACGCATGGTGCCGGCGATCCCGGACGCCACGTTTCCCCAGAGGAGTGCGGGCGCGGCGGGGGCCACCATCCGTACCCTCGAAATGATCGTGGAAAGGTGCGCGACCAGCGCGGCGCCGCAGGCGGCCTCGAGACCGGCACCGCGCGTTCCCGACGGGTTGTCCAGCGACAGCCGGAAGCCGGCGCCCGGCGCATACGCACAGCTCACCGCGGTCAGGTCGAGCAGGATGCCCGCGCGGGTGAGCAGCGCCAGCACCGGGCCGACCAGGCGGGCGGAGTAGCCGAGCACGGTCAGTGACGCCGCGACCCGGGGCTCGTCCGTGCGCGCCCACGCGCCGACCGCCGCGACCGCGTCCTCGATCGGCAGCGCGTCCGGAAGCGGCCCGAGACCGATGCCGAAGAACGGGTTACCGCCGGAGACCCGGGCCACCGCGGTCGCGATCTCGCCGGCCCCGAGCATGCCGGGACCCTAACAGAACGCCGTGTCCACCCTCGAAGGGCACGTTGGCGGCGAGTTGAGGTCGGTTACCGTTCTCGGGTGCCCGCTGCCATCGACCCCACTGAATCGTTGAACAATCAGCCGGGTCGCCGGGTCGCCGGGTCGCCGGGTCGCCGGGTCGCCGGGTCGCTCATGAACGCGGTTCTCGTTCCGCCGGCGTGGGCGACGGTCGCGCCGGCCCGCACGCTGCTCGTGGTGGTGCGGACCGGGACCACGCTCGGCCGCCTGTTGGACGTGCTCACGCTCACCGCCGCCGACCACCGGATCCAGACCGTCTTCACGCACGACCCGGACCACCCGCCGATCTTCGCCGCCGGCACCGCCGAGTTCCTCAACCGTCTCCAGGCCCCGGTCATCTCCTGGTCCGACGCGGCCGCCACCCGCTTCGACCTGGCCATCGCCGCCAGCGAGAACGACCGCCTGCACGAGCTCGACGCCCCGATCCTGCTGATCCCCCACGGCCTCGGCTTCCACAAGTACTACCCGGGTGGCACCACCATCTCCGGCATGAACCCGGATCGGCTGGTGCACGAGGGCCGCGTCGTCCCGGCCGCGATCGCACTCACCCACCCGGACGAGCTGTCGCTGCTGGCCACCACGTGCCCACCCGCGGTCCCGCACGCCGTCGTGGTCGGCGACCCCAGCCTGGACCGCATGCTCGCCGCCCGCCACCGCGTCCCCGCTTTTCGGGCCGCGCTCGGCGCCCGCGGCCGTACCCTCGCGGTCCTGGCTTCGACCTGGGGTCCCGACTCGCTACTCGGCCGGTTTCCCGACCTGCCGGAACGGCTCGCCGCCGCGCTCCCGGTCGACGAGTACGCGATCGCCGCCATCCTGCACCCCGGCATCTGGTCCGCCCACGGCCCCTGGCAGGTCCGCGCCTGGCTCTCCCGCGCCACCGCCTCCGGCGTTCGCGTCATCCCGCCCGAGTCCGGCTGGCAGGCCACCCTCACCGCGGCCGACCTGGTCGTCTCCGACGCCGGCTCGCTCTCCCTCTACGCCGCGCTGCTCGGCAAGCCGCTGCTGCTCACCCCCGGCGGCCCCACCGTGGTGCCGGACACCGCGATCGCGGACCTGCTCACGACCGCCCCGCGCCTGGCACCCGACCGGGACCTGCTGCCCCAGATCAAAACCATCCCGCACGGGTACGCCGTACCCCCCGCCGTCGACACCCCCGGCACCTGCGCCCCACGCCTGCGCTCCCTGATCTACCGCCTGCTCGACCTCGCCGAGCCCGCAACTCCGGCCGAGCTGCCGCCGCCGCCCGCGCCGGTCAGCACCGATTCGGCAATATCGGCATATGTCGTGGATGCACCGATCACCGACGGCATCGCCTCCCTGCGCCGCTTCCCGGCCACGCTGCCCTCGCCCCCGGAACGCGAGCCCGCCGATCACCGCCACACCCTCGCCGATCTCCGGCACGCCACCCACGGCCAGCTCGCCGGCGCCACGATCATCCACACTGCCTCCCGCCACGACGCCGCCGCGCTGCTCGCCACCTGGCCCTCCGTCGCCCTGGTCACCACCACCGACCGCGAGGGCCACTGCCACGCCGTTCCCCGCACCGGCCCCACGACCACGCTCACCGCCGACGGCTGCGACCCCACCCTGCTGGCATCCCTCGCCTACCTGCGCCTCCGGCAACCCGGCCTGCGAACTGACGTCTTCCGCATCGGCGACCGCCTCATCCCGGTCACCTCCTCCGACTAGCGGGACAGCGCAAGAATCGTCAATTCCGAGGGCCGGATCGTTGTTACCGTGCTTCCGTGCCTGAACTGCTCCGGCTTCTGGCCCTGGTCAACGCCCGGTTGAGTGAGGACGTCTCGCTGCCGGTCCTGGCGAGATGGGCGCATCGGTCCCGGTTCGACCTGCATCGCCGGCTGCGGCGGCTGCTGGGCGAGACGCCGAAGGCGTACACGACCCGGGTCCGGCTCGCCCGCGCCGCCGCGCAGCTGGTGTCCACCGACCGCCGGGTGGCGCACGTGGCCTCCGACCAGGGGTTCGCCGGCAACGAGGTCTTCACCCGGGCGTTCACCCGGCACCTCGGGCGCAGCCCCCGGGCGTACCGTGTGCGCGGTCTGCACGTCGGCGGCCGGCAGATCGCCGCCGCGCACGCCTCGGCGACCACGTCGACCGCCCCCTGCCTCGGCCTTTACCGCATCAGCAGCACCGAGAGGAAACCCGCCGTGCCGCTCGACATCGAACTCCGCGACCAGCCCGCGTTCCACGCGCTCGTGATGCGACGCCGGGTCACCCGCGACGAGATCGCCGCTACGCTCGCCGCTACGCTGCCGACCGTGTTCGACTACGCCCAGCGGAACGGGCTGGCCATCACCGGGCCGCCGTTCGCCCGCTACCCCGAGGTCGGCATGGGCTCCCTCGTCATCGAGGGCGGCATCACCGTCGCCGCACCGCCACCCACCCCACCCGGCGACGGCATCGAGCTTCTCACCGTCCCGGCCGGCCGCGCGGTCGTCGCCGTCCATCGCGGCCCCTACGACACCCTGCCCGAGTCCTACCAGGACATCGAGAAGTGGATCCGCGACCAGGGCCTCTCCGCAACCGGAGCCCCCTGGGAGACCTACCTGACCGATCCCGGCGAGAACCCCGACCCGGCCACCTGGGAGACCGAGATCGTCCAGCCCGTCCAGTGACCCCGGCGCGGCCGGGCGCCACGCACCGTCCGGCCAGGCCGGCGGTACGATCCGCCGGTGTCGTCCGTCGCCTCACTCCGGGTCGTCAGGACCGGCGATCTACCGCCATCGTCAGCGCAGCCGGCGCACCGCGCCCGGGAGGCGATCCAGCGGCTCGGTGTGGACGTCGGCTGACGCCGCCTCAGTCTCGCGCACCGGCGTGGCCCGGGGAGTCGCGGAGTTCCAGGGCCCACAAATGCGCGCACACCGCCTCGATCCCGGCCGCCAGGTGGCGGCGGTAGGTGCTGAGGGGCAGGTGGAGCTGGGCGGCCGCGATCTCCTGGGTCGGTGCGCCGTGCAGGAACGTGGCCGCGACCGCCCGGTGGGCCTTCGCCAGGCGCGGGTCGCGGCCGATCGCGTCGATCGC
Source organism: Catenuloplanes nepalensis (assembly GCF_030811575.1). Taxonomy (GTDB): domain Bacteria; phylum Actinomycetota; class Actinomycetes; order Mycobacteriales; family Micromonosporaceae; genus Catenuloplanes; species Catenuloplanes nepalensis. Next base: position 4,498,910 of record NZ_JAUSRA010000001.1, read on the forward strand.
GGCGCGCAGGACGTCGTGCAGCGGCGCCGAGACGGCCAGGCGGGTGCGCCGGAGCGGGCTCGCCGTGAGGGCGGACGGGTGCCGCAGCTGCCGCAGCGCCTCGCGGACCGCCGTGTCGAAGTCGTCGCGGGACAGCACCACCAGGTCGTTTCCGGCCGGTGGGAGGGCGGGGCCGAGGCGCATCTGCTGGGTGTTGCGCGCGAACCACGCGTCGACCGGCATCGCCCGCCAGTCGTGGCCGAACAGCGTGTAGCCGTGCCCGTCGACGCGTGGTTCGGCCGGGATCGGATGCTGGTCGAGGTATGTCATCAGCGGTGTCCAGAACGCCCGGTCCGCGATCACCACGAAGGACCAGCCCAGCCGCTCCTCACGCACGCAGTGTGCGCAGACGCGCAGCTGCACCAGGTCGGTGACCGGTGACGGGCGCTGATATCCGGTCGGGTCGATCGTGAAGCGGGCCACGCCGAGGTGTTCGCCGGCGCGCAGCGGGCCGGCCGCGCGCACGTGCGCCCAGGCCGCGGCCACGACCGGGTCCGCCGCCAGGTCCGCCGGGTCGGGTGCGGTCAGGCGCAGCCAGGCCATGAAGCCGCGCGGTTCGCCGCTCGGCAGCCGGTGCACGCGGAAGCCGGCCGGCTGCCGGGCCAGCCAGTAGCGGGCGATCTCCGCGGATTCCGGGCCCTCAGCGCGCCGCGCGAACGCGATGATCGCGTCGTGGTCGTCCGGGCCGGCGGTGTCCTCGTGCACGTCGGCCTCGTCGCGCCAGGTCACCCAGCCGGGCATGGCGTGGCGGCGGTGCTGGTAGGTGAGCGCGGCCAGGGCGGGCAGCTCGGCCGGGCCGGACGCACGGCGTACCCGCGCGAGAAGGTGTTTGCGCACCCGCGCCTGCATCGCGTCGTAGCCGGCCCGGTCGCGCCAGCGCAGGTCGGTCTCCAGCAGGTCACGGACCAGGTCGTGTGGGCGCAGGCCGTGCTTGCCGGACTCGATGTAGGGCTGGCGGCGCAGCCATTCGAACATGGTGGCGGCGTCGTCGCCGACCGCGGCGCGCAGCAGTTCCTCGGTGGTCGCCATCGCGTGCGCGCAGACCTCGAGCGCGCGCCGGTGCACCGTGGACGGGAGTTCGCCGACCAGGCGGCCGAGCAGCACGCCGACCACGTCCCGGTGCGGCGTCCACGCCTCGTCCGGCGTGGCCCGCGCGCGTGCCACCTCGGCGGCCAGCCGCAGCGCGAGCGGGTGACCGCCGGCGAAGTTCAGAAGAGCGGCACACCGCTCCGGGGGTACGCCGTGCAGCCGCAACAGCGCGGTCGCGTCCGCCGGCGGCAGGTCGTGGAGCGGGAGCGCGCGCATCGCGGCCGACCAGCCCGGGTCGGACCAGTGGCGCGGCTGCGGCGGGCGGCGGCCGGCCAGCACCACGAGCGCGCCGTCCGGCAGCCGCGGCAGGAACCGGGCGGTCAGCCACGCCTCCAGGCCACGGCACCGCTCGAACGTGTCGACCAGCAGCACCGCGCGCGGGTCGGCGAGCGCGCCGGCGGCCTCCGCCTCGAACCGGGCCGGTGACTCCACGTCACGGCCGTCGATCCGGATCACGGTGCGGCCGCGGCCCCGGGCGTCCGCGGCCATCCGCCGCAACAGCGTGCTCTTGCCCATGCCGCCGGGTCCGTGCACGAAGATCACGGGCTCGCCGGTGCCGTCCAGCGCCTCCCGGAAGCAGCGCAGCTCGACCGCGCGCCCCACGTGCCCGTCGCCGCGGCTCATCCACGCGCCGAGCGTCTGCGTCGTCTCCACCGTCCCGAGTGTATTGATCATGCACGCTTCGCCACTGTCCGGTCCACGACGGGCGCTATGTCCTCCACTGCGTGCTAGCGTCGCTTCACTGTTGGTGCCTGAAGATCGAAATTCGGGAGTGTTCCGGTGATCGAGATCGGTGCGATCCTCGCCAGTGAGGCGGCCCGCACCGTCGTCGCGGCCGCGCTGGGTGCGTCCGTCACGGGCGCGGGCCGGCTGATGGCGCTGCTGAAGAACCGAATCCCGTGGTTCTCCCGCCGCGCTGCCGGCGACACACCAGATCAAATCCTCGGGGGTACGGACGAGAGCGCCCGCGGCGACGCGAGCGAGGCCACGCGGCGGGCGGCCGACGCTACCGGCGCTGACACGGGCTCTCGCGTCACAGCCGCTCATGCCGGCTCGCGGACCACCGGCGTGACGGCCGCCGATGGCCTGACCTCGCCGGGCGATGTGGCCGCGCTGGCCGCGGAGATCGAGCGGGCGATCGCGGCCGATCCCGCGCTGGCCGAGGCGATCGCGGCCGCGCTGCCGGGCGGCGGGGTCCCACCCCCGGCCGTACCGTCGCCGGATCCGATGGCTTTTCATGACCGGGCCGAGGCCCGAGCGCGCCTGGCCGCGCCCGGTGTGTGGGTGGTCGGGGGTGCGCCGGGCGCGGGCAAGACCGCGCTGCTCCGGCGGGTGGCCGCGGACGTCGCGGACGGCGGCGTCGCCTACCTGGACCTCGACGACGACGCGCTGCGGCTCGGCGACCAGCTGGACCTGGACGCGGCCCGGTGCGAGATCCTCCGCCAGTTCGGCCTGCCGTCGGCGGACCCGGCGCGCTACCCGCAGTTGCTCGCGCGTGGCCGGCACACGCTGCTGCTGGACAACGCGCGCGGCGAGGCGGAGATCGCGCCGCTGGTCGCCGTGTCGCCCGCGGCCCGCGTGCTGGTCAGCACGCGCCGGCTCGGCGACGACTTCCGCCGTGCGCGGCCGCGCGCGATCGTCGCGCTCGGCGGCCTCGACCCGGACGGCGCCTGGGAGATGCTGGCCGCGCGCGTCTCCCCGGCGATGCTGGCCGCCGAGCCCGAGGCCGCGCACGGCCTGCTGGAGGCGGCCGACCGCATGCCCTACGGCATCCAGCAGATCGCCGCCCGGCTGAGCCGACGGTCAGGAGAGCCGGGTGCGCTCGCGTCCGAGCTGGCGGCGTTGCGCACGACCGGCGACCGCGACGAGTTCCTGGACCTGATGGTCTCGCGGGCGATCGGCGCGCTGTCCGCGTCGTCCCGCGACGGGCTCGCACTGCTCACTCGCTATCCGGGCGACGGCTTCACCCGCGACGGCGCCACCGCGCTGCTCGGCCCGCTCGCGGTCGCGACGCTGACCGAGCTGGACGACCTGTCGCTGCTGGATCGCGCGCCGGACGGCCGGCTGCGGCTGTTCAGCCTGGTCCGCCGCCGTGCACATCTGCTGCCGACTCCCTCCGATGTGGACGGCGCGTTGCTGCGCCTGCTCGGCCATCACGTGTCGCTCGGCGTCGCCGCGGACGTGGCGCTGACCCGGCCCGACCGGCTGCGCGCCTACCCGGTGCCGCCGGACGCGGAATGGCCGCTGCCCGTACCCCCGCTGGACTGGCTGGCCGCCTCGGCCGGCACGCTCTTCGCGCTGACCGCGCAGGCGCACCACCGCGGCCGGCACCACGACGTGCTGCGGCTGTGCGGCACGCTCGAGGTGCTGCACCTGCACCGTGGCCACCACGAGCGCTGCGACGCCGCGTTCCGGGACGGCGTCGCGTCCGCCGCCGCGCTCGGCGACCCGCTCGCCCAGGCCCGGCTGACCGCGTCGCGCGGCCGGATCGCGCTGCTGCGCGGGCGTCTCACCGAGGCCGCCGACCTGCTCGACGCCGCGCACAACCTGCTGGCCGAGGCCAGGGCGCGGGGCCTGGACACGGTACGGTTCGACGCCTCGCTGGCCGAGTTCCGCGCCCGCCTCGCGGAGCAGTCCGGCGATCTGCCCGCCGCGGTCGCGCTGCTGCGCGCCGCGCTGGAGGCCGACCGCGCCGCGGACTGGTCCTACTCGCGCGGTATCCACGCCCGCATGCTGGCGAACGTGCTGGTCAAGGCGAAGCTTCCGGGGGACGCGCTGGCCGCGGCGGACGAGGCGGCCGCGCACACCGCGGACCGCCGGAACGCCGGCCGGGTCGCCACCGTCCGGGCGAAGGCGCTGCTCGCGCTGGGCTGGCTGCCCGCGGCCGGTACCGCGCTGACCGCCGCGCGCGAGGCGGTCGCGGGCACCACCCAGTACGATCCGGAGCTCGACGAGATCGAGGGCGACCTCGCGCTGGCCACCGGCGACCGCGCCACCGCGCACGCGGCCTGGAGCCGCGTCGTCGACCGTGCGCTCAAGCTCGGCGACGACCGCGCCTACGCCGTCGCCATGCAGCGCCTCACGCGCCTGCGCACCTGACCGCGTACCACCTCAGACGATCTTGCGGTACCGGTACGGCCGGTAGTGGCGGGCGGCACGGGCGACGACGACCCGGTTCCGGCGCATTCCGCCGGCCTTGCCGCTCGACTCGATGACCGTGACGGTGCCGTGCGCCGGGTCGCCCCACGCCTCGAACAGCCGGACGTGGTCACGCCGCCGGTTCTTCTTCGTGCGGAGCAGGATGTCGCCGGGCCGCAGCGCGGACCAGGCGATGGGGTCGGCCACGCGCGGGAGTTCCCACGTGGTCAGGGCGCGGCCGTAGCGGGGGTCGCGGCTGTCGACCGCCCAGGCCATGCAGACGAAGCCGGAGCAGTCCGGGCGATAGCGGCGACCGCGATTCAGATCCCATCGGGTACGCGCGTTGTGCTGCGAATACGGCACGCCGCGGCGGAGCCAGTCGTGGGCCCGGGCGAGCACGGTGGCCCGGGTGATGCGCCCGCCGTAGACGACGGTCGAGGCCTCCCCGGCGGCCGGCGCCGCGGGTGGGGCGAGCACGGCGCCGAGCACGGCGAGCAGGAGTCGTCGTCGGTTCACCCCTGCTGATGCTGCCAGCCGCCCGGACGCCCCACCGGCCCGTTACGCGAATTCGGTGGAGATCTCGGTGGCGTATCCGTCCACAGCGGCGCCATGTCTACCGCGCCGCCGGTTTCACCTGGACATCGATGCCCGCGACATGACGGACGAGGAGCTGACCGGGTCCAGCCGGTGGGAGGGGACAGTCGGTTCAGTCCGGCGAGGCGTTGATCCGGTGGCGCCAGCGGCCGGGGGCGATGTTCTCCTGGTGGGTGAAGGCGCGGCTCAGGGCCGGTGCGGAGTCGTAGCCGACCCGGAGGGCGATCTCGGTCTGGGTCAGCGTCGTCTCGCGCAGCAGGCGTTTCGCCTGGCAGAGGCGCCAGCGGCGGAGCAGGGCGAGCGGGGTCTCGCCGGTCGCCGCGCGGAACTCGGCGGCGAACGCGGCGCGGGACATGTGGGCCTCGCGGGCCAGCGCGGCCACCGTCCACGGGTACGCCAGATCCTCCTGCATCGCGCGCGCCGCCCGGCCGAGCCCCGGATCGTCGAACAGCGGCAGCAGCGTCGCGGGCCGGGTCGCGGTGGTGGCGGCGACGGCCCGCAGCGCGTGCGTGACCAGCACGTCCGCGAGCCGGTCGGTGACCGGACCGGCGCCGGGCTCGCCGCGGTCGCGCTCGTGCTCCAGCAGCGCGAACGTCGCCTCGAGCGCGGCGGACGCGGCAGCGTCGACGGTGAGGCGCAGCACCGCGGGCAGCAGCCCCGGCCGTACCGGCCGGGCGGTCGTCTCGATCGTCATCGCCCGCAGGTCGGTGCGCGGGCCGGCATCGCCGTGCCGGGCCAGGCCGCGCACGACCGGCGTGGCGGCCGTGGGGCAGGCTCCTCCGGCCGGAACCGGCCGGTCGGCCAGCACGAACTCGTCGTCGTCGCGGATGACCAGGTAATCACCGGCCGACGCCTCGACGGTGCGGCCGTCGCTCCTCGCCGTGACCGCGACGTGGCCCTCCGCGACCCGCATGATCCAGAGCGTGGAGCGGGACGCCGCGGCGAAGGCCCACGGGCCGTGGGCGACGAAGCGGCCGTACATGGAACCCCCGCCAGACGATCGGACAAGAACGGCAGACGCCACGGTACGCCCGCGGCACGCCGGTCAGCGCAGGCTCATCGCATGCAGGCAATGAAAATCGAAAACGGGTCGCTGGTCCTGGCCGAGGTGCCCGATCCGGTGCCGGGTCCGGGTGAGGTGGTGGTCGACGTCGCGGCGACCGCGGTGAACCGGGCCGACATCGGCCAGCGGCTGGGCTTCTATCCCCCGCCGCCGGGCGAGCCGGAGTATCCCGGGCTGGAGTGTGCCGGCACCGTCGTCGCGGCCGGGGCCGGAGTGCCGGACGACCGCCTGGGTGAGCGCGTCTGCGCGCTGCTCGGCGGCGGCGGGTACGCGGAGCGGGTCGCCGTCCCGGTCGGCCAGCTCCTGCCCGTACCCGCGGGGCTGTCCCTGCCGGAGGCCGCGTCGCTGCCGGAGGCCGCGTGCACGGTCTGGTCGAACGTGGTCGACATCGCCGGTCTCCGCGCCGGCGAGACGCTGCTGGTGCACGGCGGCGCGAGCGGTATCGGCACGTTCGCGGTGCAGCTCGGCAAGGCGCTCGGCGCGACGGTCGTGGCGACGGCGCGGTCCGCGAAGCACGACCGGGTCCGGGAACTCGGCGCGGACCTGGTCGTCGACTACACCACGGACGACTTCGCGGCCGCGGTGCGCGACCACACCGGCGGCCGGGGCGCGGACGTGGTGCTGGACATCGTCGGCGCGGACCATCTCGCGCGGAACCTGGCCTCGCTCGCGCCGCACGGCCGGATCATGACGATCGGATTCCACGGCGGCACCCGGACGGAGCTGGACTTCATGGCGCTGTTCCGGGCGCGGGGGTCGATCACCGCGACCGGTCTGCGGCTCCGCTCCCGCCCGGACAAGGCCCGGATCGTGCGTGGCGTGGCCGGGCAGGTGTGGCCGCTGATCGAGGCGGGTGCGATCCGGCCGGTGATCGACCGTGTGCTGCCGCTGGCCGACGCCGCGGAGGCACACCGGGTCATGGAGGCCGGGGAGCACGTCGGGAAGATCGTGCTGACCCGGTGGAAGTAGTGTGCAGCGACGTGAACATCGCAGCGAACGTCGTCGTCGGGCTGGTCGTCGTCATCCACCTCTACATCGTGGTGCTCGAGATGGTGCTGTGGGCGCGGCCCCGGGGGCGCGCGGTCTTCGGCACCACGCCCGAGTTCGCGGAGGCCTCGAAGACGCTGGCCTCGAACCAGGGCCTCTACAACGGTTTCCTCGCGGCCGGGCTGGTCTGGGCGCTGCTGGCCGACGGCACCACCGCGTACCAGGCGAAGCTGTTCTTCCTGGGTTGTGTGCTGGTCGCCGGTCTCTACGGTGCGGCGACGGTCAGCCGGCGCATCCTGTTCGTGCAGGCGGTGCCGGCCGCGCTCGGCCTGGTCCTGGTGCTGCTGGCCGGTTGATGGCCGCGAACCCCGTGCCCCGGATGATCACACCCGGGGCACGGCGGCGCGCTCCGGACCGGTAACGTCCCCCGCCGTGACTCCTGCCCGCCGTCTCCTGCGGCCCGCCGACATCGCGCTCGTCGCGGTCCTCGCCGGGGTGGTCCTGCGCCTCTGGCACTACACGCAGGACGCCTCGCTCTGGCTCGACGAGGCGATGATCGCGATCAACGTCCGGGAGTCCGGTTTCGGCGAGCTGACCGGCGAACTCATGTACAACCAGAGCGCGCCGCTCGCCTGGCTGTGGCTGGTCCGGATCACCCGGGTCCTGTTCGGCGACGGCGAGCGCGCGCTCCGCCTGGTCCCGCTGCTCCTCGGCATCGCCGGCCTGATCGTCGCCTGGCTGATCGCCCGCCGCTGGCTCGGCCCGGCCGGCGCGGTCACGCTCGTCGGCCTCTACGCGATCTCGCCGTCGCTGATCCGCTACTCCGCCGAGCTGAAGCAGTACTCCGCCGACGCCACGCTCGTGCTGATGCTGGCCGGCATCGCGCTCTGGGCGCTCGAACGCTCCGCCACCGCCACCACCCGCCGCTGGCTGCCCGCCGCGCTGTTCTGGCTGGCCGCGCTCGTCTCGTCCTGGCTCAGCATGTCCGCGATCCTGGCCACCCCCGGCTTCGCCCTGGTCCTGGTCCTCGCGATCTGGCGCCGCGACGGCTTCCTCGCCGCGCTCCGCGCCGCCGCCTGGGGTTTCGTCTGGCTGGCGTCGTTCGCCGTGCACTGGTTCGCCGGACTGGCCGCCACCACCGGCGAGCCCCACCTGAAGCCGTTCTGGACCGAACGCGGCGCGCTCCCGCCCGAGCACCCGAACGTCGGCCAGCTGCTGGAGTGGGCCGCCGCCCGCCCGGAGGCCCTCGCGATCGAGCCGCTGCACGTACCCGCCGGATTCGTGTCCGTCCTGTTCTATCTCGCCCTGCTCGCCGGCCTGCTGCTCGCGCTCCGGCGCCGCCCGGCCGCCGGCTGGCTGCTGGCCGCGCCGCTGATCTCCGCCCTGATCTACGGTGCGGTCCGGGCCGTGCCGATGGGCAGCCGCCTCGCGCTGTGGCTCGCCCCGGTCATGCTGACGCTGGTCGCCATCGCCGCCGACGCCGCCTTCCGCGCCGCGGCCTCGCCGTTCCCACGTGCCGCGGCCTGGTTCCGTCCCGCGGTCGCAGGCGAACCACAAGCCGCCGAGGGTACGCGGGGACGCCTTCCGGCGCTCGCCGGCGGGCTTGCGGCGCTGGTCATGGTCACGCTCGCCGGGCTGGTGGTGGCGCCGCAGGTCGCGCACGCCGGGCGACCGGTGACTGAGACGCTGACGACGGACGACCGGGGCGGCGTCGAATGGATCAGCCAGCGGAAGCGCGAAGGCGACCTGGTGCTGGTCACCATCTCGTCCGCGCCGGCGATCGTCTGGTACGCGAAGCCGCGTGTCCTGCGGCCGGGACATTACGTGCGGGCGTCGAGTGCGGCGGACTGCGATCCGGGGAAGCTGGACGCGGCGGTCGCGGGGTACCGGCGGCTGCTGGTCTACCAGGGGATCCGGACGGAGCCGAAGACGCCGGCGGCGTTGCTGGCGCAGCTCCAGCGGCTGGGGACGATCACCGAGGAGATCGACCTGGGCGAGAGTCACGCGTGGGTGGTGACGCTGAACCCGCAGCCCTCGGCGCCGGGACAGGAGAACTGCATGACGCTGGTGACGCTGTACTGACGTGGGCTGATCGGTTGCGTTCAGGGCCCGCCTCGAACGCAACCGATCACTGCTGGGCCGTTCAGAACGTCACCAGCGGATCCCCCACCAGATCGGCGACGAAGTTGATGAAGAAGAACCCGAAGAACACGACGTTCGCCACCAGCAGCACGTAATGCCACGGCCGCGGCCGCGCCACCCGCGGCAGTCTGCTGTTCAGATACATCAGCAGGAACGGATAGAACAGCGCACCCAGGTTCGACATGTTCGCCGACCACTGCACCAGGTTCACCGGCACCGCCAGATGCAGCACCACCGAGATGATCACCAGCAACGTGAGCATGAACGGGTAGTAGAACCGCCGCGGATCCCCTTCCACCAGCTTCCGCAGCCGAGGGCTGGTCGCGTGCGCCGCGTCCGTCGCGACCCGCACCATCCCCTCGAAGATGCCCAGCTGCGTGCTGAACAGGATCAGCACGCCCACGGCCAGCGCCACGTAGAACGCGCCGCGCCCATACGTCTCGTCGAGCGCGGCCGCCACGAACGTCGGCACGTTCGCCGCCGTGGGCTTCTCGCCGGCCAGCTCCACCGCGTACGCCATCAGGATCGTCGGCAGCAGCATGCCCAGCAGCGCCCCGACGAAGAACACGCCCCACATGTCCAGCAGCAGCAACCGGTACCAGCGGCGCCACCGGCCGCGGTTCAGATCGTCGTCCGGGAACGTCATGCCGACGTCGCGCAGACCACCGCCGCCTCCGCGCAGGCCGGAGATGAAGCCGGTGTGGTAGCCCATTCCGTAGCCCTTGTCGCGGTAGTGGCCCATCACGTACCAGTTCAGGCCGCTCACCAGCGCGGTGAAGCCCGCGAGCCCGCCGAGCTGGGTCGCGGTGATGCCGGCGGGCGGGGCGGCCGGTGTGACCAGGCCGCGGATGCCTTCCCACCAGATGTCCCAGGGGACCACGAGCAGGTCGACGATCAGCAGCGCGACCAGGATCGTGCCGACCATGACCCAGTTCGCCAGTTCGAGCGTACGGCTGATCCGGCGGGCGGAGGCGGTCAGCACGAACACGAGGACCAGCAGCGCGATCGCCCACAGCCGCGGCTCCTCGGCGCCGGCCGGTGGTGGCGTGCCGTGCACCAGGGCGTAGACGCCCTGGCCGGCGGAGGCGGCCCAGCCGCCGGCGATGAACGCGAAGATGACGACGGCGACGGAGAGCGGGACCCACAGCCACACGCCGGGCGGCACCCGACCCCAGGCGACCACCGGGGCCTCGCCGGTCGCCATGACCGTGCGCGCACATTCGACGTTGTAGAACGTCTGGAGCACGGCGGAGACGAGGATGACCCAGCCGACGCCGACGAAGCCGAACTGGCCGACCGCCTGCGGGCCGAGCAGCCATTCGCCGCTGCCGATCGATATGCCGAGCGCGATCAGGCTGGGCCCGATCGCGAACTTCACCACCTGCCAGGGGCCGAGCCGGGGTACGCCGAAGACCTGCTCCGGTTCGGGCAGGTCACGGACGCCGAGCGGTGGACGGCTGACGCCGAGTTGGTACGAGCTCATCGGGGCCTCCCGGAGCGACAGGAATCCATAGTGGTGGATCAGCCTTCACGATCGCAATGAGCGGGTAACGTGACCGTCATGGATGCGCTCGCGGCGGTCACCGAGCACGCCCGCGCGCTGCTCCCGGAGCGCGCGGTGATCACGGACCGGGTGCGGCTGCGGACCTACGAGTGCGACGGCCTGACGCACCACCGGGTCGTGCCCGGGCTGGTGGTTCTTCCGGAGACCGCGGAGCAGGTCGCCGCGGTCGTGACCGCGTGTGCACGACATCGCGTGCCGTTCGTCGCCCGAGGGGCCGGCACCGGGCTGTCCGGTGGCGCGCTGCCGCACGCGGAGGGCGTCCTGATCGTCACGTCGCGGCTGCGGCGGATCCTGGCCGTGCGGCCGGAGGACGAACGGGCGGTGGTCGAGCCCGGCGTGATCAACCTGGATGTGACGCGGGCGGCGGCGCCGTTCGGTTACCACTACGCGCCGGACCCGTCGAGCCGGCAGATCTGCTCGATCGGCGGCAACGTGGCGGAGAACTCCGGCGGCGCGCACTGCCTGAAGTACGGGTTCACGGCCGGGCACGTGGTCGCGGCCGACCTGGTCACGCCGGCCGGTGACCTGGTCACGCTGGGCAGCGAGGCGCCGGACGCACCGGGTTACGACCTGCTCGGCACCGTGATCGGCGCGGAGGGCACGCTCGGCGTGGTCACGTCCGTGACCGTGCGGCTGACCCGCGATCCGGAGGCGGTGACCACGCTGCTGGCCGCGTTCCCGGGCACCGACGACGCGGGCGCGGCCACCTCGGCGATCATCGCGGCCGGGATCGTGCCGGCCGCGATCGAGATGATGGACGCGCTCGCGATCGAGGCCGCAGAGGCCGCGGTGGCCTGCGGTTATCCGGCCGGCGCGGGTGCCGTGCTGATCATTGAGCTGGACGGGCCGGCCGCGGACGTGCACGCGGAGCTGGCCACGGTGACGCGGCTCTGCGCGGACGCGACCGAGGTGCGGATCGCGGCGGACGACGCGGAGCGTGAGCTGATCTGGAAGGGCCGCCGGTCCGCGTTCGCCGCGGTCGGCCGGATCAGCCCGGACTACATCGTGCAGGACGGCGTGATCCCGCGGACCGCGCTGCCCGAGGTGCTCCGCGCGATCTCCGGGCTCTCCGCCGACACCGGCGTCCGCGTGGCGAACGTGTTCCACGCCGGCGACGGCAACCTGCATCCGCTGGTCCTGTTCGACGCGGCCGTACCGGGCCAGGAGGGGCGGGCCGAGGACGTCAGCGGCGCGATCCTCGACCTGTGCGTCACGCACGGCGGCTCGATCACCGGCGAGCACGGCGTCGGCGTCGACAAGGCGAGGTACATGCCGCGCATGTTCACCGACGCCGACCTGGACACGATGCAGCTGGTCCGCTGCGCGTTCGACCCGTCCGGCATCGCCAACCCCGGCAAGATCTTCCCGACGCCGCGCCTGTGCGGCGAGGTCCCGCGCAAGCATCACGCGGCGTCCGAGCGCCCGGCCGGCGCGGAGGTCTTCTGATGCCGGCGGACCGGCACGGAGGTCTCACGATGCCGGCGGGCCGGCGATGACACGGGACGCGCTGGACGCGCTGGGTGACGTCTGTGAGCGGGCCGGCCCGGCCGACGAGGTGGCCGGGGTACGCGCCGCCTACGTGGCCCGCCCGGGCGACGCGGCGCAGGTCGCGGACGTGCTGCGGGCCGCGGCCGCGCACGATCTCGCGGTGGTCGCGCGCGGCGGCGGGACGCGGCTGCACTGGGGTCTGCCGCCCGCCCGGGCCGACCTGGTCCTGGACCTGTCCGGGCTGGATCGGATCGTCGATCACGCGGCCGGCGACCTGGTGCTGATCGCGGAGGCCGGGGCGCGCGTGGCCGACGTGCAACGGCGGCTGGCCACGGCCGGGCAGCGGCTGGCCGTGGACGCGCCCACGCCGGGCGCGACGCTCGGCGGCACGGTCGCGACCGGCCATTCCGGCCCGTCCCGCCTGCTCGCCGGCCCGATCAAGGACCAGATCATCGGCATCTCCGTGGTCCGGGCGGACGGCACGCCCGCGTCCTCCGGCGGCCGGGTCGTGAAGAACGTCGCGGGGTACGACCTGGGCCGCCTGATGTGCGGCTCCTACGGCACGCTCGCGGTCCTCACCCGCCTGATCTTCCGTCTTCGTCCGCTCCCGGCCGCCCGCGCGTTCGTCACCGCCCCGGTCCTCGGCCCGTCCCTGGCCGCGCCCCTGATCGAGGCGGTCGCCGCCGCTCAGCTCGTTCCGTCCGCGATCGAGCTCCACCTCCCCGCCCCGCCGCACGACGACGCGGCCGGCCCGGCCACCGGCGCGGTCGTGGTGCTGGTCGAGGGCGCACCGGCCGGCGTCGCCGCACGCGCCGCGGCCGTGCGCGACCTGCTCCGAAGAACCGGCGCCGAGGAGGTGCACGTGCGCGCGGATGCACCACCCGGATGGGGCACGCTCCCGACCCAGGGCCTACCGGCGCACGGTTTGCCCGCGCCGGATCTCCCCGCGCACAGCCTCCCCGCGCGGGTTGTTGCCGCGCAGGCCCCTGCCGCGCAGGATCTCCGCACGACGGGCGGCGGCACGCTGCTGCGGCTGACATTCGTCCGCTCGGGCCTCCCCGCCGTGCTCTCCGCCGCCCGCGACGCCGGCGCCGCGGTGTCCGGCTCCGCCGCGGCCGGCGTGCTCACCGCGATGCTCGGGCCCGGACCGGGCGAGCGCGCCATGGCCACGCCCGAACACGTCGCCGCCGCGCTGGCCAGGTTGCGCACGGTGTGCGCGCGGCACGGCGGTGGCGCGATCGTGCTGGACGCGCCCGCCGCCGTCCGTGACGCGGTCGACGTGTGGGGCCCGGTCCCCGCGCTCGACCTGATGCGCCGGGTGAAGGCCCAGTTCGATCCCGCCCACCGCCTCTCCCCCGGCCGTTTCGTCGGCGGCATCTGAGATGCGTCGCCTTCGCGCTGTAGGCCAGAATTCCGGGCGCACATCGCCCGCCGGTGAGCTACCCACGCGCCACGCGCCGAGACAGGTCGCCGGGACACAGGGAGGTGCCGATGAGTGAGGGGCGGCGGCCGGATCCGCGGCTGGTCGGGGACTGTGTGCACTGTGGGTTCTGCCTGCCGGCGTGTCCGACCTATGAGCTGTGGGGCGAGGAGATGGACTCGCCGCGCGGGCGGATCCACCTGATCGATCAGTTGATCGAAGGGGCGCCGGCCGACGACGTGCTGACCGGGCACCTGGACGCCTGCCTCGGCTGCCTGGCGTGCGTGCCGGCCTGTCCGTCGGGCGTGCGCTACGACCTGTTGATCGGCGCGGCCCGCGCGCAGGTCGAGGACGAGCACCGGCGCCCACTGGCCGATCGGCTGCTGCGCGGCCTGATCTTCGCCCTCTTCCCCCGCCCCGGGCGGCTGCGGCTGCTGCGAGGGCCCCTCACCGCGTACCGTGCGATGGGCCTGGAAAGGTTGATGGCACGGGACGCGCCGCTGGGACGATTGGTGCCGCGACTCGCGATGCTGGCCCGCCTGGCGCCGGAGCGCCCCGAACGGCCCACCCGCGAACGACTGCCGGCGCGCACGCCCGCGAAGGGCACGACCCGCGCACGCGTCGGCATGCTGACCGGCTGCGTGCAGCGTGAGTTCTTCCCGGGCGTGAACGCCGCGACCGCGCGCGTGCTGGCGGCCGAGGGCGTCGAGGTGATCACCCCGAGGCGGCAGGGCTGCTGCGGCGCGCTGTCCCTGCACACCGGCCGCGACCGCGAGGCCCGCCGGTTCGCCCGCAGAACCATGAAAGCCTTCAAGGACGTCGACGTCGTGGTGACGAACGCGGCCGGGTGTGGTTCCGCGCTGAAGGAGTACCGGGAGATCCTCGGCGAGGAGCCCCCGTTCCGGGTCGTGGACGTCGCGGAGCTGCTGCACGAACTCGGCCCGGTGGCGGAACGGCGTCCGCTGCCGATCACGGTGGCCTACCACGACGCCTGCCACCTGGCCAACGCGCAGGGGATCAGAACCGCACCGCGGCGGCTGCTCCAGCAGATCCCCGGCCTGACGCTGCGCGAGATCGGCGACGGCGGGATGTGCTGCGGCAGCGCGGGGGTCTACAACGTGCTCCACCCGGACCCGGCGATGGAGCTGGGCGACCGCAAGGCCGACGCGATCGCGCGGACCGGCGCGGACGTGCTGGTCACCGCGAACCCCGGCTGCCTGCTGCAGATCGCGGACGCGTTCAAGAGGAGGGACACACCGCCCCCGCGCCTCGCGCACACCGTGGAGATCCTGGACGAGTCGATCAACGGGCGATGAGCGCGGAGACCCCGTCGATGATCCGGTCGAGGCCGAACTCGAGCGCGTGCACCGGGTCGAGCATCGCGTTGTGCTGCTCGCCGGCCGCGGTGCCGACCCTGCCCCCGAGCGGGAACTGCCCGCCGCCGGCCATCACGCGCTCCAGGATCGGGCCGGTGCTCTGCCACCACTCCGCGTCGGTCTGGCCGCTCCGCTCCTGGGCGCGGCGCAGTGAGTGGCGGGTGCGCCAGACGCCCTCGACGTAGACCAGGACCATGGTGAGCGTGGAGTCCATCTCCACGTCGGTGAGGCCGATGCCGTCGAGCGGGGCCAGCTCCAGCTCATATTTGCGCATCACGCTCGGCCCGAGTTCGCCGCGGCCGTCCATCGCCGCGAGCAGCCACGGGTGACGGTCGCAGAGCGCCCAGTTCTCGTGCGCGATCATCCGGAGGCCCGCGCGCCAGTCCCCGGCCGCGGCCGGCGTGGACGTGGTGTAGAGCGTGCCGAGCACGGTGTCGGCCATCAGCGCGGTCAGCTCGGCCTTGCCTGGCACGTGCGTGTAGAGCGACATGGTGCCGACGCCGAGGTGCTCGGCGACGCGGCGCATCACGGCCGCCTCCAGCCCTTCCGCGTCCGCGATCTCGATGGCCGCGGCCACGATCGTGCGCACGCTGAGGCCGCTGCGGCCCTCGTGCCGGTGCGCGCCCCAGAGCAGCGCGAGCGTGCGGGCGGGGTCGGGAGCGCGGCGGTTCACGGTACCCATTCTCCAAGATCTGACTCAGGCAGCAAAACGTACTATGTACGGTACATGCTACGGTGGAGCCGTGACTGACTACGGGAACATCGAGGTGCGGGGCGCCCGGGAGAACAATCTGCGGGACGTCTCGGTGGACATCCCCAAGCGGAAGATCACGGTCTTCACCGGCGTCTCGGGGTCGGGCAAGTCGTCGCTGGTCTTCGACACGATCGCGGCCGAGTCGCAGCGGCTGATCAACGAGACCTACCCGGCGTTCGTGCAGAGCCTGATGACCGGTTACGGCCAGCCGGACGCGGACTCGCTGGACAATCTCTCCGCCGCGATCGTGGTCGACCAGAAGCGGATGGGGGGCAACTCGCGCTCGACGGTGGGCACGGCCACGGATGCGTACACGATGTTGCGCCTGCTCTTCGCGCGCCTCGGCACGCCGCCGGTGCCGCACCCGATCGCGCTGTCGTTCAACGACCCGGCCGGCATGTGCCCGGCGTGCGAGGGGCTCGGCGACGTCTCCGCGCTCGACGTCGATCAGCTGGTGGACAGCGCCAGATCGCTCAACGAGGGCGCGCTGCTGCTGCCGCAGTTCGCGGTCGGTCAGTGGTACTGGAGCATCTTCGCGCAGTCCGGCTTCTTCGACCCGGACAAGAAGCTGCGCGACTACACCGAGGACGAGTGGGAGAAGCTGCTGCACCTGCCGGAGGCGAAGATCAAGCAGCGGATGCCGGGCGGCGGCACGATGAACGCGACCTACGAGGGGCTGCTGCCCAAGTTCCGCCGGCTGTTCCTCAGCAAGGACGTCGACGCGATACAGCCGGCCGCGCGCGCGATCGTGGAGCGGGTCGCGACGAGAAGCGCCTGCCCGGACTGCGGCGGCACCCGGCTCAACGAGGCGGCCCGCGCCTGCCGGATCAACGACCGCAACATCGCGGAGTGCGCCGCGATGGAGGTCACCGACCTGGCCGAGTTCGTCCGGAAGGCGGACGACGGCACGGTCACGCCGCTGGTCACAGCGCTCGCCGACCGGCTGGGCAACCTCGCGCACATCGGTCTCGGCTACCTGAGCCTGGACCGGCGCTCGGCCACGCTCTCCGGCGGCGAGTCGCAGCGGGTCAAGATGGTCCGGCACCTGGGATCGAGCCTGACCGACATCACGTACGTGTTCGACGAGCCGTCCGTGGGTCTGCACCCGCACGACATCCACCGGCTCAACGAGCTGCTGGTCCGGCTGCGCGACAAGGGCAACACCGTGCTGGTCGTGGAGCACAAGGCCGCGGTGATCGAGATCGCGGACCACGTCATCGACATGGGGCCGGACGCGGGCAGCGGCGGCGGGACCGTGGTCTACCAGGGCTCGCTCGACGGCCTGCGCTCGTCCGGCACCGCCACCGGCCGCGCGCTCTCGCAGAAGCCAACCCTGAGAGACAACCCCCGCGGGGGTACGGGGTGGTTGCGCGTCGAGAACGCGACTACGCACAACCTGAAGGGCGTCACGGTGGAGCTGCCGACCGGCGCTCTGACCGTGGTCACCGGCGTGGCCGGGTCCGGCAAGAGCTCGCTGATCCGCGGCTCACTCCCCCGGCTGTACCCGGACGCGGTCTTCCTGGACCAGAGCGCGATCAAGGGCTCGCGGCGGTCGACGCCGGCCACGTACACCGGCGTGCTCGACCCGCTGCGCAAGGCCTTCGCGAAGGCGAACGGCGTGAACGCGGCACTATTCAGCGCGAACTCGGCCGGCGCCTGCCCACGCTGCGGCGGTGTCGGCCTGATCTACACGGACCTGGCGTTCATGGACCAGGTCGCCACGGTCTGCGAGGAGTGCGACGGCAAGCGCTTCGTCCCGTCCGTGCTGGAGTACACGCTGCGCGGGAAGAACATCGCGGAGGTACTGGCGATGCCGGTCGCGGAGGCGGCCGCGTTCGTCACGGAGAAGGCCGCCCGGCCCGTGCTGACCGCGATGCTCGACACCGGGCTCGGCTACCTGACGCTCGGCCAGTCCCTGGACACGCTCTCCGGCGGCGAACGCCAGCGCCTCCGGCTCGCGATCAAGCTCGCCTCAGGAGCCAGGACCACGCGGCTGTACGTGCTGGACGAGCCCACCACCGGCCTGCACCTGCGGGACGTGGCCCAGCTCAACGGCCTGCTCGACCGGCTGGCCGAGGCCGGCGACACGGTCGTGGTGATCGAGCACCACCTGGACGTGATCTGCCGCGCGGACTGGATCGTCGACCTCGGCCCCGGCGCCGGCCACGAGGGCGGCGAACTGGTCTTCGCCGGCCCACCCGCGCAGCTGATGGACGAACCCCGCTCCGTCACCGGCGACTTCCTCCGCCGCCATCTGAGCCGTTGACCCTCGTCCCCACCCCCGTGATCAGGCCGTCCCCATGTCGTTGGAACACGTCGCCACAGCATGGGGGACGCCTCGATCACGGGGGTGGGCGGCGGCCACCGCAAGCCGTGTCAGCCGGCGGTGTAGCGCCGCGCGAGGCGGGTGGCGGCCTCTCGCAGCTCCGGCGGTCCCTCGATCTCCAACGGGACGTCGAACATGCCCATCGCGGCGGCCAGGCCGACCCAGGACCACGAGCTCATCGTCAGCCGGCAGCGGTTCTCGCCGAGCGACTCGACCACGTCGGTGTGCCGCACCCAGGGCACGATCTGGTCCGCCGGCGCGTGCAGCACGACCGTGCCGGTGCAGGGCGTCACGGCCGTGTCACCGCTGAACCGCTCCGCGATGTAGGTGGAGACGTCCGGCGCGGGCAGCTCGCGCGGCGTGAAACGTGGCCCGTTCGGCGTGCGCGGCGTGAGCCGGTCCACCCGGTAGGTGCGCCAGTCAGCCCGGTCGGTGTCCCAGCCGACCAGGTACCACCGGCCACCCCACATGACCACGTGGTGCGGCTCGCAGCGGCGCGGCTCTTCCTTGTAATCGAAGCGCAGCACCTCGCGGGCGCGGACCGCGGCACCCACGGTGAGCAGCACCTCCGCGTCCACCCGCGGGCGGTCCACGGTCCGGCGCACGGACGTGACCTGCAACGCGTCCACCCGGTGCCGCAGCCGGGCCGGCATCACCTGGCGGACCGTGGCGAGCGCGCGCAGCGCCGCCTCCTCTATGCCGTCGACGCTGGTGGTGGCGGTCTGCAGCGCGACCGCGACCGCGACGGCCTGGTCGGCGTCGAAGAGCAGCGGCGGCAGGTCCGCGCCGGCGCCGAGCCGGTAACCGCCGTCCGGGCCCTTCGTGGCCTGCACCGGATAGCCCAGCTCGCGCAGCCGGTCCACGTCCCGGCGGACCGTGCGCGCGCTGACGCCGAGCCGGTCCGCGAGCGTGCCACCCGGCCAGTCCCGGCGGGCCTGCAGCAGCGAGAGGAGTTTCAGCAGCCGTCCCGAGGTCTCCAGCATTCACCCACGATCGCACGGGCCATAGGACAGGTGCTGTCCGCTATCGCTGCCAGTCTGTCCACGACGAAGGGAGCACAGCGCTCATGATCAAAGCGAAGGACCTGACGAAGGACTTCGGGGCCGTGCACGCGGTCCGGGGGATCACGCTCGACATCGCGCCGGGCGAGTTGGTGGCGGTGCTCGGGCCGAACGGCGCGGGCAAGACCACCACGATGCGCATGCTGACCACGCTGATCGCGCCGACGTCCGGCAGCGCGGAGGTGGCCGGCCACGACGTGGTGCGTTCCCCGGGCGAGGTCCGGCGGCGCATCGGGTACGTCGGTCAGGGCAACGGGGCCGGCCACCAGCACCGGGTCATCGACGAGCTGCACAGCCAGGCGGCGATCTACGGGCTGGAGCGCGGCGCCGCCCGTACCCGCGTGGGGTCGTTGGTCGAGGCTCTTGACCTGGGTGATCTGGTCAAACGCAAGGTGTCCGAGCTGTCCGGCGGGCAGCGGCGCCGGCTGGACGTGGCGATGGGCCTGGTGCACACGCCGAAGCTGCTGTTCCTGGACGAGCCGTCGACCGGACTGGACCCGCAGAACCGGGCGAACCTGTGGGAACACATCCTGCGGCTGCGCGCGGAGCACGACATGACGATCGTGCTGACCACGCACTACCTGGACGAGGCCGACTCGATGGCCGAGCGGGTGGTGATCGTCGACCACGGCGAGGTGATCGCGGACGACACGGCCGCGGCGCTCAAACGCAGGCTGGCCGGCGACCGGGTGTCGTTCACCTGTGCCTCCCCGGCCGACCTGGCGGTGCTGGTGCCCGGCGCCACCGACCTCTCCGTCACCGGGAACACCGTGGCGGCCCGGGTCACGGACGGCCCCGCCGCCATCGCCGAGACGCTGCGGGCCGCGTTCGAGAAGGGGCTCACGATCACGGCCGCGGAGACGTTCCGGCCCACGCTCGACGACGTCTTCCTGTCCCTGACCGGCCGCAGCCTGCGCGAGGAGAACACCAAATGACCACCACGCTGGTACGGGACACCCGGATCGTCTTCGTCCGCGAACTCAAACCGATGATCCGAGATCCGTTCTCCGTGGTCTTCGGCCTGGTCCAGCCGCTGGTGTTCCTGGCGCTGTTCGGCCCGCTGCTGTCCGGCTCGGTCGGCGCGGCCGGGCCGGTCACCGCGGGTGGGTCGGTCTGGCAGTGGTTCGTGCCGTCGATCCTGGTGATGACCGCGCTGTTCGGCACGTCCGCGGTCGGGTCGAACCTGCTCTACGAGTTCCAGACCGGCGCGCACGAACGGATGATGGTCACGCCGCTGACCCGGTCGTCGCTACTGATCGGCCGGTCGCTGAAGGAGATGGTGCCGCTCGCCGGGCAGGCCGTGCTGATCGTGGCCGTGATGGTGCCGTTCGGCTTCGCGCTCTTCCCGGCCGGCGCGCTGCTCGGCATGCTCCTGCTGGCCGTGTTCGGCGTCGGACTGGGCTCGCTCAGTTACGCGCTGGCGATCGCGGTCCGCAAGAACGAGTGGATGTTCTGGCTGGTCCAGCAGACGCTGCTGTTCCCGCTGATGATCCTCTCCGGGATGCTGCTGCCACTGGAGGCCGGCCCGTCCTGGATGCGTGCCGCGGCCGCCGCGAACCCGCTGGCCTACGTGGTGGACGCGGAGCGGGCACTGTTCGCCGGCGAGATCGTGAGCACGGAGGCGCTGTGGGGCGCGGTCGCCGCGGCCTCGACAGCCGCGATCGGCCTGTCCGTGGGCATCCGGGCGATGCTGCGATCCGCGGACTAACCGTCCCGCGACCGCCGCGTCTTCTTGCGTCCCCCGTGCAACATCGGGGATGGTTGGCATGACGTCACCTGCCCTGGAGAGTGGCTTCATGACGTGCATCGTGGGGATTACGGACGGGCGGATCGTCACCATCGGCGGGGACTCCGCCGGGAGCGACGGGTGGCACGTCGCGGTGCGGTCGGATTCCAAGGTGTTCCAGGTCGGCCCCTACCTGATGGGTTTCACGACCAGCTATCGGATGGGTCAGCTCCTGCGGTACTCCCTGACCGTCGGCGAGCCCGGCACCTGGGACGTCGACCGGTTCATGGCCACCACGTTCATCGATGCGGTTCGCGAGTGCCTCTCCGTGGGCGGCTATGCGAGGAACGACAACGGCCAGGAGCAGGGCGGGCAGTTCCTCGTCGGCATCCACGGCCGGCTCTATGTCGTCGGTGACGACTATCAGGTCGGGCACACGATCTCGGGTTACGCCGCGGTGGGATCCGGTTATCTGGTCGCCCTGGGATCACTGCACTCCACGGCCACGTCACCCGCCAGTAGTCACCAGCGCGCGGAGATGGCACTCGAGGCGGCAGCCGACCTCACCGAGGGTGTGCGGCCACCGTTCACCGTGATCCAGTCGGAGTGAGAAGCAGCCACCCGAACCGCCCTGGCTCGGCTGACTCGGGGCGACGCCCGGCACCACCACCCGAACCATCATCCGCGGGTACGAGATCCGCTGACCATATTCACGCTGAGAGCGGTGATCCGGCCGGTGCGCCGTGTGCGTACCGGCCGGGTCGCCTGTCAGGTCTTGGGCTTGCCGTTGCGGGCGTGAGCGTAGGAGAGCCCGGCGAGCACCAGGCCGGCACCGGAGATGACCGCGCCGATCAGCGCGCCCCAGCCCTCCACGTGCTCCCAGCCGATCACCATCAGCGGCAGGAAGACCACGCCGATCACGGCCGCGGTCATGCCGAGCACGAAGAGCAGCTTCCGGACGTTGTCCCGGATCGGCGTCGGCGTCGGGCCGCGCTCCTCCCGTGGGGCACGCCAGACGGTGGACCACCGGCGCTTGTCCAGCCAGAGCATCGCGCCGGCGGCCGACCACCAGCCGACCGCGTAGCCGAACAGCAGCACGGCGACCAGCGTCGCGCCGTTGAAGTGCGGGCGTAGCAGCGTCTCCAGCACGCCCTGGCCGGCGGCGATCACGAGCAGCAGCGCGACGGACGAGCCGACCAGGTGCGGGCGGGCGCTGAACCAGCGGATGAGGGCGTCACTGATAGCCACGGATGCTCCAGAAGACGGGGTAGAGCGGCTCGTCCTTACCGGTGGTGAACAGCTCGCCGCCGCTCTCCTCGGCCACCGAGCGCAGCTCGCGCTCCCACTGGGTGTCGCCGGGCACGTCGTCCGGGCCGGCGTCGGGCGTGTATGCGCCGCAGCGGTCGGTCCCCTGGTCGCCGGAGTCGAACGCGATCGTGTAGATCGGCACCGACCGTTCCGCCTCCGACAGCCCGCGCCGGTAATCCATGTACTGGCCGTAGTTGGTGCCGCAGGTGTTCTGGCCGTCGGAGAACAGCACGATCGACGTGGACGCACCGCCGGTGCCGTCGGTCAGCCATGGCCGGGTCAGCTCGTGCGCGCTGCGCAGCGCGTCGTACATCGCGGTGTAGCCCTGTGGTCGGAGATCCTTCGTCGCGTACTCCTGGATCTCGGTCAACGTCCGCGTGGTGTCCCCCTCCGGCAGGACGAACCGTCTCGGCGGCTGCGCCCGGTCGCTGAACGGCACGAAGTCGACGCGCTCGCCGGGCAGGAAGTTGAAGTAGGTGGCGGGATCGTTCGGGTCGGTGCCGGTCAGGTTCACCAGCGCGTTGCGCAGCTGAGGCATGTTCTTGTCCATCGAGCCCGACACGTCGAGCACGAACACCATCCTCGACGGGGTACGGATCTCCGCCTGGTATTCGTCGATCAGCCGACTCAGCGCCCTCGGGTCGGTCGGGTAGCGTAACTGCGGCGACGGGATCGCGGTCTGTTCCGTGGTGACGTCCGGGTTGCCGGGCCGGCGGCCGGTCCGCTCCTGGATGCGTTGCTGCACATCCGGGCTGAACAGCCACTGCCACAGCTCGTCGAACGTGCGCTGCTCCTCGTCGGTCGCGCCGCTGAGCAGGCTCAGCCGGTACTCCGCGATCATCGTGCCCTCGGTCGGGTAGATCGCCTTCAGCCGGCAGTCCTCGGGCAGGACGCCGTTCATCCGGGCGACCTCGGACTCGTAGATGAGCAGCCCGTCCACGCCGTCGGTGCGGTTACTCCGGCCGCACTCGTCACCGCCGGACTCGACCTGCGCCACGTACGCGTCGGAGAGCACGGCCGAGGTGTCCGCGCTGAGCCGGTGCCCGGCGAAGAACCGCCGCAGGTCCAGGCGCAGGCCCGGCACGCCGGCCTCGGTGATCGGCAGGCCGGTGTCGGCGAGCGCGGTCGCGGCCGCCACGAGCCCGGCCAGCCCGGAGTTGGAATGGTCCGGACGGGTCATGCCGAACCGGAACCCGCCGTCGGCGATCACGTCGACGATGTCGGCCCAGGACGGCGCGGTGACGTCCCAGCCGAGTTGGACGGCCAGTTCGGCGCGCACGCCGATGACGACCGGCGAGCGCATCAGCGGCGGGGACTGACGCAGCAGCGCGTCGCGGCTCTCCCGCCACAGCCCGAAGAACTGGTCGGCGCCGAACCAGACCGCGTCGTAGGCCGCGAGCGTCTGCGGGTCGGTGAGCCGCCGCGCGCCCTCGACCGAGCCGATCGGGGTCAGCTCGACCCGGATGTTGCGCTCCTCCTCGAGCTCGCGCAGCGTCTCGTCCAGGTCGGACAGCTCACTGCCGGCGAGCACGCGCAGCACCCGAGGCTCCCCCTTCTCCTCGTCCCTGCCGCAGGCGGCCGCGCCCAGCGCGAGCACGGCCACGGTCAGCACGCTCACGGCTCTACGCACACGCCGCACCGGCCCGGTCCTCTCCGTACACACCCTCGACGACATCGCTGACGAATTCTCTCCACGCGCCGGGCGCGGGGGCCGGCACCGGCGGTCCCGGCGGCTCCAGCACCGCGTGCCCGTGCTCCTCGTTCTCCGCGGCGAAGACCTCCGGGTGCCCGGCCGGGCGGAAACCGTGCGCGGCGGCCAGCCGGCGCAGCTCCGCGTCCGAGGTCAGCGCGGCCGCGACCTGCCCGCCCTCGCCGGTCAGCGGCGCGATCGTGTGGTCACTGGATATCGACGGTGTCGGATAGAGCATGATCCGCTGGAACGTGCGGGTCCCGCCGTCCGGCATGGTGACCTCGGTGATCAGGCCGTCGGGGTCGGCGCGGGCCGCGTCCAGGAACTGCGCCTCATAGACGGCCTGCATCGGCAACTGATAGCCCTCCACGGACAGGTACTGGTCGAACGGCTCGTCGCTGGTCAGGCCGGTGCTGCCCTGCGCGCGAAACAGCTCCCGCATGGGCTCGGTCAGGCGCGACAGATCCGGTTTGGTGGCGATCGGGCCACCGTGCCTGACGTGGCTGCTCAGCGCGAGAAACAATTCCGCGGAATTCGAGGAATCCAGCCGGGTGCTGAGAAGAACGGCACGCTGAAATCCGGGGTACGGCGCGGGCAACCGCAAGTCTCGCCATCGTTTACCGGGCGTATAGACATCGTTCAGATACCGATCCATGTCGAATGTCTGATGATCGAGCGACGCCACTCCCGACGGCAGCGCCCGGGCCACCTCCTCGTAGGTGGCGATCACCAGCGGCGAGGAGAAGACGGTCACCGGCGCGGCCGTCCCATCGGCCCTCGACATGACGTCGTCCGCCGCCGCCGCGCTGCCCGGGAATGCGAAGTCGTAGCTGGTCAGGCCGTCGGTGCAGGCCATCGTGCGGGAGCCGGCCGCCTCGACCGAGACGCGCAGGCCGAGGCGCTCGAACGCGGCCACGACCTCCCGGTCGTGGAAGAACGACAGCTTCTCCGAACCGACCAGCCCGCGCACGTCGAACACCTGACAGACGAGCACGTGCGGAATCTTCACCTCGCAGGCCCTGCGGCGCTCGCCGAGGCCGGCACGCACGCCGAGGACAACGACGAGAATGGTGAGCGTGAAGCCGAGAAGAGCCCTGCCCAACTGGGATTTCATATATGCCCCGTGATCGCCGGCTGCCGGTGCCGCCGAGCGTATAACGTCAATGCACCCCGCGTCGTTTCCACGTCACGCGCATTCCGGCGCGTCCACCACCGACCGGCGTGGCGACTAGTCGGCGTCCGCCAGGTCGTAGCCGCGGGCGGTGAGCTGCTTCTCGACCGTTCGGCAGACCTCCTCGACCACCGCGACCCGCGCATACGACTTGTTGTCGCCCGCGACCACGTGCCAGCGAGCCCGCTTCTTGTCGGTCTTCACCAGCATGTCCTCGATCGCGGTCTCGTAGTCGTCGCGGCGGTCGCGGTTGCGCCAGTCCTCGTCGGTCAGCTTCCAGGTGCGCAGCGGGTCGTTCGCGCGCTCGTGGAAGCGGCGGAGCTGCTCCTCCGGAGACACGTGCATCCAGAACTTGATCAGGATCATGCCCTCGGCGGCCAGGGTCCGCTCGAACTCGACGATCTCCTGATATGCCCGCGACCACTGCTCCTCGGTCGCGAAGCCCTCGACGCGTTCGACGAGCACCCGGCCGTACCAGGAGCGGTCCAGCACGGTCATGCCGCCCCAGCCGGGCAGCACGGCCCAGAAGCGCTTGAGGAAGTGGTGCCGCTTCTCGTCGTAGGTGGGCGCGGCGAACTGGGAGACCCGCACATGCCGGGGATCCAGCGGGGCGACCAGGCGTTTGATGGCGCCGCCCTTGCCGGACGCGTCCCAGCCCTCGAAGACCACGCACAGCGGCGGGCCGATCTTCTGGTCGCCGAGCTGGCCGCCGAGCATCAGGCGCAGCCGCAGCAGGCGTTCCTGTGCGGCCTGCAGCCGTTCCAGGCCCTCGCGTTTCGACAGCCGGGCCGACATGTCCACGTTCGCCAGGCGCGTCGTCATACCGCCATCCTCGCACTCGATCATCGGGAGCGCGGTTGAAGCTTGCCCCGGCGGGGGATAATCGATCATGACCTTCATCAGCCGGTACGTGACGGTGGCCGGCCGGCGCCTGCACGTGAAGTCCCGCACGGCGCCCGGCGTGCCGTGGGTGCTGCTGCACGGCCTGGCCGTCTCCCACCGGTACCTGATGCCGACCGCCCGCGCGCTCCCCGGCCCCGTACATGCGCCGGACCTTCCGGGTTTCGGCCGATCCGCGGCGCCGCGGCGGGTGCTCGGCCCGCGCGAGCACGCGGCGGTGATCGCGGCCTGGATGGACGCGGAGGGGATGCGCGGCGCCCGGCTGCTCGGCGGCTCCTACGGCTGTCAGGTCGCGGCCGAGCTGGCGATCGCCCGGCCCGATCTGGTGTCGCTGCTGGTGCTGGCCGGGCCGACCGCGGATCCGGCGGCCGGATCGGCCCGGCACGTGCTGCGGCTGCTGCGCGACCTGCCGACCGAGGACCCGCGCCAGCTGCCGGTGGTGACCGCGGGTGCGCTCGCGGCCGGTCCGCGCCGGATCCTGGGCACGCTGCGCGCCGCGGTCCGGCACCGGATGGAGGACCGCCTGCCGCTGGTCACCGCGCCGATCCTGCTGCTGCGCGGCCGGCGCGATCCGATCGCCCCGGACGCCTGGACGTCCCACCTCGCCACCGTGGCCGGATGCCGCTCGATCACGCTGGCCGGCGCGCACAACGTCGTCACGACCGCCGGACCGCGCGTCGCCGCCGCCGCGACCGCCTTCGCCGCGGAAGCCACCCCGGAGAAGATCTCAGAAACAGACCAGAAGGCATGAATTCATTGTCCCGCTTCCCGGGTGGCTGAGTCCCCAGTGCTCCCGCGGGCACCGGTTTCGCCGTGGTCCGGAGAAAGAGCCGGGCCTGCGCGTCGCGCGCGGACGGCGTACCCCTGTGGAAGGTTTGTGGGTATGACGACTGTGACGTGGAGTCACGAGCTGGCGGAGCAGCTGTCCTGGCACTGGGCGAACCAGTTGCGCCCACGGCTCGCCGGGCTCACCGACGAGGAGTACTTCTGGGAGCCGGTCGACGGCTGCTGGAACGTGCGGCGGCGCGGCACGAGCGAGGCACCGATCTCCGCCGGCTCCGGTGCGTTCACGATCGACTTCGCGTTCCCACAGCCGGAGCCGCCGCCGGTGACCACGATCGCCTGGCGGCTCGGCCACGTGATCATCGGAGTGTTCGGGGCGCGGAACGCCACCCATTTCGGCGGGCCGGCCGTCGACTACGACTCGCACGACTACGCGGGCACCGCCGAGATCGCGCTCGCCCAGCTCGACGCCGGCTACGCGGCCTGGATCGCGGGCGTGCGCGCGCTGGACGAGGACGCGCTGGCCCGCCCGTGCGGCCCGCCGGAGGCCTATCCGGACGCGCCGATGGCCACGCTGGTGCTGCACATCAACCGTGAGGTGATCCACCACGGTGCGGAGATCGCGTTGCTCCGCGACCTCTATCGGGACAGATAGTCTGACGGGTGACACACGAAGAGGGAGGCCCCGAGATGAAGATCCCCGGGCCGGACCACCCGATCACGGTGGAGCCGGCGAAGGCGCGCGTCGTGGTGCGCGCGGGCGAGAAGATCATCGCGGACACGCACGCGGCGCTGGCGCTGAAGGAGGCGTCCTACCCGGTCGTCTACTACGTGCCGCTGGCCGACGCGGACGAATCCGTGCTGGTCTCGACGGACACGCACACCACCTGCCCGTACAAGGGGCAGGCGTCCTACTACACGATCCGCACCGAGGACGGCGAGCTGCCGGACGCGGTGTGGTACTACCCCGAGCCGTACGACGCGGTCGCCCCGATCGCGGGCCACATCGCGTTCTACCCGGACAAGGTCGACATCGTCGCGATCGAAGAGGGCTGACCACGTGCGGGACCCGCTGGATCTGCTGGACGTCGCCGGCCTGCTGACCGACGAGGAGCGGCAGATCCAGTCGACCGTGGCCCGGTTCCTCACGGACCGGGTCCGCCCGCACCTGGCCGAGTGGTTCGAGGCCGGCACGTTCCCGCGCGAGCTCGCGCCGGAGCTGGGCCGCCTCGGACTGCTCGGCATGCATCTCGACGGCTACGGCTGCGCCGGCACCACCGCCACCGCGTACGGCCTGGCCTGCCTGGAGCTGGAGGCGGCCGACTCCGGCCTGCGCAGCTTCGTCTCCGTGCAGGGCTCGCTCGCGATGTACTCGATCCACCGGTACGGGTCCGAGGAGCAGAAACAGCGCTGGCTGCCCCGGATGGCCGCGGGCGAGGCGATCGGCTGCTTCGGCCTCACCGAACCGGACTTCGGCAGCGACCCGGCGAACATGCGCACCCGCGCGGTCCGCGACGGCGACGACTGGATCCTCGACGGCGCCAAGATGTGGATCACCAACGGCAGCATCGCGGACGTGGCCACGGTCTGGGCCGCGACCGAGGACGGCATCCGCGGCTTCCTGGTCGAGGCCGGCACGCCCGGCTTCACCGCCCGCACGATCAAGAAGAAGCTGTCGCTGCGCGCGTCGATCACCGCGGAGCTGTCGTTCGAGGGCGTGCGGCTGCCCGGCTCCGCGCGGCTGCCCGAGGCGCGCGGGCTGCGCGCGCCGCTGAGCTGCCTGAACGAGGCCCGGTTCGGCATCTGCTTCGGCGCGGTCGGCGCGGCCCGGGACTGCCTGACCGTGGCGCTGGACTACGCGCGCGAGCGGGTGCAGTTCGGCAAGCCGATCGCGGCGTTCCAGCTGACCCAGCAGAAGTTCGCGGACATGGGCGTCGCGCTCGGCACGGCCGCGCTGCTCGCGATCCACCTGGGCCGGCTCAAGGACGGCGGCCGGTTGCAGCCGCACCAGGTCAGCGCCGGGAAGCTGAACAACGTGCGCGAGGCGCTGGCGATCGCCCGGGAGTGCCGGACCATCCTCGGCGGCAGCGGCATCACGCTCGAATACTCACCGCTGCGGCACGCCAACAACCTGGAGTCCGTGCTCACCTACGAGGGCACCTCGGAGATCCACACGCTGGTCGTCGGCGAGGCCCTGACCGGCCACGCGGCCTATCGCTGACCTGCGCCTCGGGGCGTCCGTGTCACGCTGCGGGGACGCCCCGAGCACGGAGGTTCGTCAGCGGCGGTAGGTGCTGACCACCGCGCCGGACTCGAACGTGGTGTTCTCCACCAGCGTGAACGGCAGCGGCCCGAAGCCGGTGCCGAACATCGGCTTGCCCGTGCCCGCCACCACCGGGTACCGCTTCACGACCAGCTCGTCGATCTCCGGCAGCAGCTGGCCGGCCAGGTCCGCGCCGCCGCACAGCCAGATGCCGAGCCCGTCCGCCCGCTTCAGCCACCGGACCACCTCGGCCGGGTCCTCGCCGGAGACGATCTCGACGTCTCCGTCCTCCGCGGTGAGCGTGCGGGAGAAGACGATCTGGCGCAGATGCGCGTACGGGCTGGTCACACCCGCGGCAAGCCCCGGCTCGTAGGTGCCGCGGCCCATCAGCACCGTGTCGAAGTGCCGGTTCGGCGCGTCCGCCAGGCCGGCCGGCCCACGCATGTGGCTGGGCACGGTCTCCGGCCACTCCGCGTTGATCGCCGTCATCACGTCCTCGGCCATCGGGAAGAAGTCGAACTCCCCGCCAGGTCCGGAGATGAACCCGTCGATGCTGGTCGCGATGTAGTAGGTCAGGCGCCTCATGGGGAGATCCTGGCAGACGAGTGTCCCGGCACACATCCCACCCCGGAATTGAGTGTGCCCGGCTCAAGTTATCTCCATCGGAAGCGACAACAAGGGGGACGACATGAGCAACACGATCTGGACCCGGCGCGACCCGTTCGCGGACTTCGACGCGCTGGTGCGCAACGCTTTCGGCCCGGCCGCTCTGACGGCCGCCCGCTCGGCCGGTTTCACGCCCGCCGCGGAGGTCCTCCGCGACGGCGACGACGCGGTGGTCCGGCTGGAACTGCCCGGCGTGGACGCCGAGAACGACGTGACGGTCGAGGTCGACGGCGGCCGTTTGACGGTCCGCGGCGAGCGCCGGGACGAGCGCGCCGAGCAGCGCGACGGGCGCAGCCTCCGCGAGGTCCGCTACGGCACGTTCCGCCGCAGCTTCGGCCTCCCGCAGCACGTCACCTCGGAGGCGGTCTCCGCCACCTACGACGCGGGCGTGCTCAGCGTCCGGGTCACCGGCGCCTACACCGGCCGCGAGGCCCGGCGCATCCCGGTCACGGCGGGCGCACCGGCCACCCCGGTCGAGGCCAGCCCGGTCGCGGCCGTCGAGGCCACCCCGGCCGAGCAGCAGGCCTGACCCGGCGAGCCGCGACGAGCGGCCGGCCACGAACGCCCCGGCTCAGCAGACCGGCGCCGACCCCCCGCTGAGCCGGCCGGCACTCCACGCCCGGCCGGGGGACGACCGGGCGTGCAGAGAGAAGAGAACGGCCGCGGAGCCTGCACGCTCCGCGGCCGTTCCGCGTCTGCATGGCGTAACCGTGACCTCCGAGACGACTACGAAAAGGTCGGGGAGCCTACGACGTGACTCACGCGGACTAACCGCACTCCTCTGCCAACGCCGTGATGAATGCGTCCGCCTCGGTCGTCGACCACGCCTCATAGTGATCGCCGAACATCGGGATGATCCCGTTCTGGCAGCGCATCGCCTCGAGTTTCCTCCTGTTCCGAGCCAGCCAGTCGACCACCTGGCGGAACGCAGCGCCGAGATCAGCGCGATACTCAGCGTCAGGCACATTGAAGAGAAGGCATTCGATGAAGTAGGACGGCGCTCCCTCGAACTCCAACTCGCTGCGCGCCCGCTTGACCGCCCGGACTATCTCCTTGAAGCGACCAGCGGTCGAGCGATCCTTCTCGTTCCCGCGCCGCAGGTGAAGCTTCGGGTAGTTGATGATTGGATACTTCATCGCCGCCCGGAAGTAGACGCCCTCATCATGGACCTCACCAAGAAGGCTGGGGAACATCTCGTAACGGCGGAATTCCAGGGCCGGGAGGATGTCGGCGGGAACCCGCCAGAGCGCATCCCAGTCCTGGAGTGTCAGACAGCGCTTGCCCTCGCCGACGAAGAAGGACCGCCGGAAGGATGCCGCGACGTCCTCACGGAACTCCTCCCACCCGTAATCGGAGTGTCCGTAGTACTCGAAGAACTCCTCCCGCTCCGGGCTGCTCAATGCCGTGACATCCTCCTCGAACGGCAACGAGAGCTGCACCACCAGATCGACGTCGCACAGCGCATCGACGTGTGTCCGGTTGGCGTAGGAGCCCTGGACGAACACCTCGGGGTTCTGCCAGCGCAGCCGGGGCGCGTCGGCCAGCGCTTCCTTGACGATGTCGATGGTGAACTGAGGGAGAATCGACACGGGTCGCTGTGACCACGTCCGAATCTGCTGGTCGGAGAACACCATGCGTCAGCCCTCAGCCGATCGTCCGGATGGGAAATACATCTGCGTGTGCACCTCGGGCATGCCAGTGCCGTCGAGCCACCGCTCCCAGGCACCGGCGGCACCACCAAGGACGATCAGGAGTGCGGCACGCGGCGCGTCAACCTCGGCATTGACGATCTTGCCCATCGTGTCAGCATCTGTCGCGCTCGGCAGTGGATCAGCCCTCGGATGGGAGTGCCACGCACCCACGAAAGAGCGGAGTCCTCCGGTCCGCCGGGCGAGCGAGGCAAGCCTGTCCGGCAGCTCGCCGATTTCGAGCCGGATCCCGTCCGGCGAAGTCCCACTGCCAGGAGGCGGACCCATCGCCTGATCGATCCACACGACGTCGCAGGCCGTATCGATCTGGCCCAGCAACAGCCCTCCGGTCTCTTTGGGGATCCGCCCCAGTTGGGCCGCCCGGACCGCCTCGGTCCGCATACTCGCGAGCGCGGCGCGGGCTATCCGGATCTCGTAGCCGGTGTTGACGTCGCGCCGTACGACGTCGTTCGGCCAGTAGTGGGAGTAGGTCGCCTCGCCGAGCGAGGCCCGCAGGACGACGGCCGCCGCGGTTGGCGTGTCCTCATTGGACGCGGTGGACAGAAACTCGACGGACGCGTTCAACAGACGGGCTGCCAAGCCACCGAGGTCTGCGGCCGATCCGACGAAGGTGGGATCGGAACAGCCGGGTTCCGGGAGGAAGGGCTCGGTACGCGGAAGGGACGGATAGAGGTCCTCGCGCAACGAAGTAAGTCGATCGTCCCGTTCCCGGATGCTGAGCCTTCGGAGCAGATCCACGCCGCCGCCACTGCTCGCCGTGAGCGCGACGGTCGCGATCGCGTGCTCGCAATCGTGGCCCACCATGACGGCGATCATGGGTGGCGGAGCGGACACTTCACGTCGCAGTCGTTCCAAGCGTTGCGCCACGGCACGGCTGGCCGTCGCATCGAGGACGAGGTCGAAATTGGTGAGGTCGTCGGCCTTCACCCTGATCGCGTCGCCTGAGTCGGCGAAGATGGCGGGCGCAAAGTCCGCTACGTCACGCAGGCGGTCGGCCATGGCTTCAGCCTTCCGCCTCCCGATGTCACACCCTCGGTAGGGCTGACGAATCAGAATGCCAGGGTTGACCGAACCGTTGTCCACCAACAACAGCATGGCCGCCCCGGCTCGCACACAGTGCTCGGCGATCGGCGCTCCGAGCGCGCCACAGCCCAGGAGCAGAATTCGCTTTCCGGCCAACCAGTTGACAGGGCGAGAACGGTCACGACGACGGGTCCGCGACGGACGCTGGTCGAAGACTTGAAGCCAGTGCGCGCGTGTGCCGCGTTCCCCCACGTCCCATGCCTGGATACTGGCGAATCGAGTACCGGATTCGTGCCCCGGTGGGGCGGGGCTTCCGATGAGGAGGAGCGGTGACACATTCGCGCCGTTGATCGCAACCGACCGGCTCAGCATCTCGATGTAGGCCGCGATGTTGAGTCCGGCACGAACCAGTTGCCGACGCAGATCCCGGCTAGACCACGGGAAGAGGAACCCCACCGGCTGAGACAGCCCTACGACCGGTACGGACAGCGGGCCAGTCGGTTCCCGACTCCACTCGACGACATCCATGTAGGTCTCGTGCTGAATGCTCAGCCGCGCCCAAGCGGTCCAGAATCCTCGGTCGCTCTCTAGATCCGGAGTGAGATCCGCGCGGACGACGACGGGGCGCTCACTCGAGCGGAAGGCGCCGACCGGCGGGTGCCACGGCAGTTCCACGCTGACGAGGGTGCCGGCGGCAGCGCGCGACAGCCAGGTGAGCAGCCTCCGAAGGAAGCCACGCATGCCATGGCTCGGATCCCACTCGTTGTTCGAGAGATACAAACAGATAACATTCGTCCAGGTGACGTGCGGCAGCCCGGCGAAGTCACGGTGCGCTGTGCGTACTTCGGGATGCATGAACGGGAAGTCGGCCGGCACCCATAGCTCGAATTCTCGTGACGATCCCAGGTCAACGCCGTTCTCACCGATCGGCGTACCGGTGCAGTCCACCGTTATCGGAACCAGTATCGGTGCGATTCCCGCCCGATCCTCCTCCTCCGGCGTTCCCATGGTGATCCGCGAGTTCGTCGCTACCACCACAGCGGTGAGTTCGCTGAGAGCACGGGACTGGCCTGCGGTCAGCATGTGTCCGCCGGCCGCGTGCCGAAGATGTAAGGGCCGTCCGGGACGCGATCACTGATCTTGATTGCGATGGCGGCGACGCCCGGGCCCGTGTCCGGCTCGGCGGCCCCCTGCGGCATGTCGACCACTTCCGGCTCAGCCCGCGGCTCCTCGAGTGCGGTCGCGGGCAGCGCCTCGGTCAACCAACGGCTCACGAGATCTGCCAGGTCATCCGAAACGTCCGCGGCGGTACAGTCGTCGAGTGACTGAGTATCCAGACACTGGATAATCGCGGTCGCCTTCAACTCGCGTGACATCGCCCGCAACGGCGCAGGGTCCGCGCTCTCGACGGCACGCGCCAGAGCATCCGCGGTGAGCGCCGAGACGAGCGGCGGAGCGCCGACGATACGCAAGACGAGCCGAACGCCACCGGTGATCGCCGTGACGGCCAATCTGTCCAGAGCGTACGCAAGTTGCACAAGAAGGCCGCAGTACTCGGGTCGCCACGCCTCGGCGATCAGTCGGCGGCCCGGCTCGTGGGCGCGCCGAGCCACTGTCGCCCGCAGGCTCCCGTCCGGATCAATTCGAGCCGCACCTTCCCTGACGGACAAGGGTGGTTCCACGAGCGCAAAAGGCTCCGAGACGTTGGACGCCGCATCGATCCGTCGCGCGGTCAGTCTCGGCAGCACTCCTGCTCGGCTGGCCCACCAAATCTTGACCGTCGACGCAGGTACGGCGTCAGCCTCGATAGGCTGCGGCCGGTCCGGGTAGACGTGGCGCCGTCGCGGGTTACACATCCGGCAGGTCAGCCCGACAACATCGACAACAAGTCGCTCCGGGTCCAGATCGATGTTGTAACGCGTTTCGCAGACCTCGCACCATCTGTTCCGGCGAAGGCGGCCGCCGGAGCCGGACTTAGACAGACGCCGGATGAAGGTTACCGCCATTCATTCAGTTTTCATTGATCACGGGCGATAGTCTGCTATCTGTCGGATGGATGCGGGTCACCGTGCATCACAGTTCACAGCTGGGATAATCCGGCCGGACGGGGACGAGAGGAGGGTGCATGACCACTCCACCCACTCCCTTCCCGAGCGTCTCAGAGCCGGGTGTAGTGAGCGCGTCCACACCGGCCGGTCTGGCGGTCGCTGCCATTCTGTCCGGCGCGGTTCTCGCGGCGATCCTCACGGCGTGTGTGACGGTGTGGATCGCTCGCGCCCGCAGCCGCGAGGAAGAACGGAGCCATCAGCGAGATCTGTTCGCGCAGGCCTATGCCGCCTATGCGGCGTATCGGGAGATGCCATACGCGATCCGGCGCCGGCGCCACGACCGGCCGGCTGAGGAACGGATCCGGCTCTCCGAGGCGCTGCGCGAGATCCAGGAGCGGCTCAGTTACTACGAGGCGTGGACGAAGGCGGAGTCTCCCCGAGTCGGCGATGCCTACGACGACCTGGTCAGGCATCTGCGCATGATCGCTGGGGGACATATGCGCAGGGCGTGGCAGGAGAAGCCCATCCAGCGCGACCGGCAGATGAACATCCCGACCACGCTCGTCGACCTGTCAGAGCTGAAGCCCAAGGAAGCCGCATACCTCGCGGCTGTGCGCCATCACCTCCGCGTGCTGGCCCCCTGGTGGCGTCGACGGATCAACAGCTGACACTCGACCGAATCCCTGGTCGCGCATCTGCCGCGAGGACGCCGACCTGCTGCCCACCGGCGGGCGGGTCCAAGTGAGGAGCACGATGGGGCGCTGGCCGGGTGAGCGAACGGCCGGCGCCGGGCTCAGCGGATGT
The DNA here is from genome assembly GCF_030811575.1 of Catenuloplanes nepalensis. Taxonomy (GTDB): domain Bacteria; phylum Actinomycetota; class Actinomycetes; order Mycobacteriales; family Micromonosporaceae; genus Catenuloplanes; species Catenuloplanes nepalensis. The sequence continues at coordinate 4,534,042 of NZ_JAUSRA010000001.1, forward strand.
CGTACGCGCGGATGATGGTCTGTGTGGTGGTGCCGGTCGTCGCGCGGAGCGAGACGAAGGCGGGGCGGTTCGGGTGGCGGATGATCGCGGTGTTGTGGCGGACCGGCGCCGGCTGCCAGGTGCGGCCGTCGTCGAAGGAGACCTCGACCTGCGGCGATGACGTGGCGGGACCGTCGATGCGCACGGGCACCGGGAACTCGCGGCCCGTCGGGGCGATGCCTGCGTCCGTGACCGCGGGCGTGAAGACGACTGCGGAGAGCGGCAGCGGCGTGACCACGGTCGTGTGTGCGGAGGTGAACGTCCAGCTCGCCGTGACCGCCGCGAGCAGCGCGACCCCGCCGGGCGAGGCACCGGTCATGGTCAGCACGCCGTCCGGGCGGATCAGCCAGCCCAGCCCGATCGCGGAGATGTCGGGCGTACCCATGTCGCGGGTGACCGTGCGCATCCGGGTCGCCGTCTCGTCGTCGCCCAGGTGGACCCGGCCGAACGCGAGCAGGTCCTCGATCGTGCCGATCGGCGTGGCTCCGGCCGGCCCCCAGGTGCGCGGCAGCATGAACATGCCGGTCGGCCTCCCCTGGAAGTGCCCGATCGCGGTGGAGCGCAGGATCGCCTGTTCGGCGGAGGTGCACGCGGTGGTCATCCCGGTGGGCGCGAACAGGTCGCGGGCCAGCAGTTCGTCGTAGGTCAGGCCGGTCACCACCTCGAGCAGCCGCCCGGCGACGATCATGCCGCCGTTGGCGTAGCTGACGTACTCCCCCGGCGGGAACAGCGTGCCGCACTCGCGGGCGAGCCGCTCCACGTAGATCTTCAGCGCGTCCCGGCCGGCCTCGTCCGGGAAGAAGAGGTCGGCGTCGATTCCGCTGGTGTGGTTGAGCAGGTGCTCCACCCGCAGCCCGGGAATCGCCGGCTCCGGCAGGTGCGCGGCGACCGGCGTGTCCAGGCGCAGCAGCCCGTGCTCGACCTGCCGCATCACCAGCGTGGTCGTCATGATCTTCGTGATCGATCCGAAGAGGAACCCGGTGTCCGCCCGCATCGGCGCGCCGGTCGCGGCGTTCGCCACGCCGTGCGCGATCACGTGCTGCTCGCCGCCGCGATACACGCCGGCCAGGAGCCCGGGGGCCTCGGTGAACTCGGCGGCCAGCCGGCTGATGTCTGCGATCTCATCCATGCCGGCGATGCTCCGGCCCTGCCCCGGGTCAAGGTCAAGGACTGCCCTGCGGATCGTGCGGCGCAGCATCGAGGACGATCACGCGCGGGCGCGGGAGACCGGCGCCCGGATCGTGCACTCGTGCGGCTTCGACTCGATCCCGTCCGATCTGGGCGGTTCCGCATGCGGGGCGATCCGTGGTACGCCGCGGCGTCGGTGATGCTCGGCGAGACCGCGCCGGCGCCGGCCGTCGACCGGGACCGGCTGCCCGCCTCGGGCGGTGGCGTCCTCACCCCGGCGACCGCGCTGGGCGACGTGCTGGTGGACCGCCTGCGCACGGCCGGCGCGGAGATCACCGCCGACCCGGTACTGCGCCAATAGTTGCCCGCGGAAACTATATCCATGCACGTGGGCGAATTATGGCAAGTCATTGACTCTAATTAATACGGCTCCTACAGTGAGCGGGACCGGTACCGCCGCGCGATGGCCCGCGCCGCGGCCGCACCGGATCGGACGCGCCACCGGGCAGCGCGCCAGGCCCCGTCACGTCCTCCCGTAAGGAACCCCCATGCCCAGAAAGAGAACACTCGGCGTCCTGGCCGCGCTGGCCGTCGCCGTGCCGGCCGCGATCGTCTACGCTGCCGGGCTCTCCCAGGCCGCCGCCGCGCCCGTCGCGGGCGGCGTCTACACGCTCGTGCCCGGCGCCAGCGGCAAGTGCGTCGCGGCACCGTCCACGTCGTCCGGCGCGCCGCTCGTCCAGGTCGGCTGCGCGGCCGGCGATGCGGCCCAGCAGTGGAAGGTGGTCGCGGCCGGCACCGGCCACTTCCTGTCCAACGTGGCCACCGGGCTCTGCATCGACGTGCCCAGTGGCGCCACCACCTCGAACCTGCGACTCCAGCAGTACGCGTGCGGCAGCGTGCAGAACAATCGCGTCTGGAGCTTCACCGCCTCCTCCGCGGCGTCCGGAAGGTACCGGGTGACCAACGCCGCCACCTCGCTCTGCCTGAGCACGCGCGACGGGTCCACCGCCGGGAACAACCCGATCGTGCAGGAGACCTGCTCCGACATCTCCCGCATGCAGATCGCGTTCAACCAGGTCGGGGGCACGGTCACGCCGACGCCGTCCGGCCGCGTCTGGTCGAACACGGCGGACGGGTTCGCGCAGGGCACCACGGGCGGCGCGGGCGGCAGTACGGTCACCGTGACGAACTACGCGGACCTGCTGCGCTACGCGACCGCGACCGAGCCGTACGTCATCAAGGTCGCCGCGACGGTCACGGTGACGCCGTTCGGCAACGAGATCCCGGTCAAGTCGAACAAGACCATCATCGGGGTCGGCAGGTCCGGCGCGATCCGCAACGGCGGCTTCTTCCTCGGCGCCGGCGTCAGCAACGTGATCATCCGGAACCTGACGATCGGCGAGACCGACGTGGCCTCGGACGACCCGGACGACAAGGACTTCGACTACGACGGCGTCCAGATGGACACCGCGAAGAACGTCTGGATCGACCACAACACGATCAAGAACGTGAACGACGGCTCGATCGACAGCCGCAAGGACACCACGAACGTCACGATCTCGTGGAACCACCTGCCGGGGCACAACAAGAACATCGGCATCGGCTGGACGGAGAACGTGACCGCGCGGATCACCATCCACCACAACTGGATCCAGAACACCAACCAGCGCAACCCCAGTGCCGACAACCTGGAGTACGCGCACCTCTACAACAACTACCTGCAGAACGTGACGTCGTACGGGAACTACTCGCGCGGCTACACGAAGATGGTGCTGGAGAACAGCTACTTCCAGTCGGTCAAGGACCCGTACTACCCGGACGCTACCGCGCAGCTACGTCAGTCCGGCAGCATCTGCGTCAGCTGCACCGGCAAGCAGCAGACCAGCGGTTCCGCGTTCAACCCGTCGAGTTTCTACGCGTATTCGCTGGATCCCGCCGCGGCCGTGCCATCGCTGCTCCAGCAGTACACCGGACCCCAAGCCAACATCGGACTGTGAGGGAGGATCCTCGATGAGAAAGCGATGGTTCGCGGCCCTCGCGGCCGTGGTCGCCGTGCCGATCATGCTGGTCACGGTGCAGGCACAGGCCGCGGTGGCCCCGGCCGCCGGCGGCATCTACACGCTGGTCCCCGGCGCCAGCGGCAAGTGCGTCCAGGTCCCGTCCACGGCCGGCGGCGCGCTGCTCGTGCAGGCCGCCTGCGCTGCCGGCGACACCGCACAGCAGTGGCGGGTGGTCGCCGCCGGCACCGGCTACTTCCTGACCAACGTCGCCAGCGGCCTCTGCGTCGACGTGCCCAGCGGCGCCACCACCTCCGGCCTGCAACTCCAGCAGTACGCGTGCGGAAGCCCGCAGACCAACCGGCTGTGGAGCTTCACCGCCTCCGGCGCGGCGTCCGGGAAATACCGCGTGGCCAACGCCGCCACCGCGCTCTGCCTGAGCACGAGGGACGGCTCGACCGCCGGCAACAACCCGATCGTGCAGGAGACCTGCTCCGACGTCTCCCGCATGCAGATCGCGTTCAACCTGGTCGGCGGCACGCCCTCGGCACCGCCGCCGGCCACCGGCACCCCCACCGTGGCGAAGGACGGCACCGGCCGCTACTCGACCGTGCAGGCCGCGGTCGACGCCGCGGCCGACAACAGCGTGATCACCATCAAGGCGGGGACGTATCGGGAGATCGTCACGATCCCGGCCACGAAGTCCGGCCTCACGCTGCACGGTCTCGGCGCGTCCGCGAGCCAGGTCGTGATCGTCAACAACCACAGCTCCGCCGGGGGTTACGGCACGTCCGGCAGCGCCACGGTCTTCGTCAACGGGCCGAACTTCAGGGCCACGAACCTGACGATGTCCAACGACTACGGCGAGGGCAGTCAGGCGGTCGCGGCGAACCTCAACGGCGACCGCGGCGTCTACGACAACGTGCGGTTCCTCGGCAACCAGGACACGCTGCTGATCAACAACAACCGGCACTACGTCGTCAACTCGTACGTCGAGGGCACGGTCGACTTCATCTTCGGCGGCGGCACCGCGGTCTTCAACGCCGGCAGCATCTACCAGCGGCGCTCGACCGGTGGCCCGATCACGGCCGCGCGGACCGACCCGGCCAACGCGTACGGTTTTCTGATCTACAGGTCGACGGTCACCGGTGCCACGAACAACACCACCCAGCTCGGGCGGCCGTGGGGACCGGACGCGCAGGTGCTCTACCGCGAGTCGAACCTGAGCGCCACGATCAGGACGGCCGAGCCGTGGACCGACATGTCCGGCAACGTCTGGGAGAACGCGCGCTTCCGGGAATACCGGAACACCGGCGCGGGCGCCACCGTGAACGGCAACCGCCCACAGCTCAGTGACTCGCAGGCCGCGACCTACACACCCCAGAGATACCTCGCGGGTACGGACGGCTGGAACCCGCTGTAATCTACAGGTACATGCCCGTGTTCGCGGGCGGCTCCGGCACCGCCACCGGCGCGGTGCCGGAGCGCAGCGCGAACAGCTCCGCGAGCGTGGCGCCGTCCGGGCCGATCCCCTCGGAGCGGCCCAGCCACGCGGACGCCTCGTCGCGCGGCAGCCGGCCCACCTCGATCTGCGCCAGGCAGCGGCCCGGCCGGATCACCGCCGGGTGCAGCGCGGTCAGGTCCTCGTTCGTGGTGATCGCGATCAGCGCGTTGCGGCCCTGGCCGAGCAGCCCGTCGGTGAGGTTGAGCAGCCTGGACAGCGACTGCCCGGAGCTCATCTTCGCCTCGCCGCCGATCAGCTCGTCGCAGTCCTCCAGGACCAGCAGCCGCCAGCGCGGGCCGTCCTCGTCGTCGCCGCCGAGTGCCACGTTCATCAGGTAGGCCGGGTCGGCGAACAGCCGCTCCGGGTCGAGCACGCAGTCGACCTGGCACCACGACTTCCACTGCTGGGCCAGCGCGCGGATCAGCGTGGTCTTGCCGGTGCCGGGCGGGCCGTGCAACAGCAGGAGCCGGCCGTCCAGCGACTCGCCGTCCTGCGCCATCACCCGGTCCAGTGCGGACGCGACCCCACCGGCGTAGTTGCCGCGGATCGCGTCCCACGGCGCCGCGTCGATCTGTCGCTCCACCCGGCGCGGGCCGTGCGGGCCGAAGTGCCAGAACCCGATGCCCACCGTGTCCGGCGTCGGCTCCGGCTCCTCCACCGCGCCGTCGATCACCTTCGTCACCACGGACTCGGCCAGCTCAGCGCTGGTCGCGGTGACCATGACGGTGGCGCGGCGGGACTGCGTCCAGTGGTTGACGTGCAGCGTGAACCCGTCGCCGACCAGCAGCCGGCCGCGCCCGGTGTCCTCGACCGCCTCGCGCAGCACGCGCGCGCCGTCGACGCTGAGCCGCGCGTCGGAGCGGACGTTCTCCAGGTGGGTGGTCCGCCCGTACGGCTCGCGGCCGGTGGTGAACGCGCTTATCGCCAGCAGGTCCACCACGTCGACCAGGCGGTCGCCGTCGTCGACCGAGCCGGACATCGGCAGCGCGCCGACCAGCCCGGTGTCCTTCTCCAGGGCTTTCTCCACGGCCTTGGCGGCGGCCTTGGTGGCGGCCTTGGTGCCGTTGCGCTCCGCCTTGCCGCCGGTGCGGGCGGTCTTGGTGTCCCGCGAGTCGACGGGCTGCCGGGGCGTGTTCATCTGTCCCATGATCCGGGGCCGGGCGCGCGCCGACCAACCTATTTCTGCTTTCTTACACGTGCTTGCGAAAGATCGTGGTAGCGGCCCGGTCACCCGTCGGGGTGAGGGCGAACTCCGGGATCTCGCCGACCCGGGTCCAGCCGCGCCGGGCGTAGAGCCCCTCCGCGACGCTGCCGGTCTCGGTGTCCAGCACCAGCAGCGTGCGGCCGAGCGCGCGGGCGCCCTCCTCGGCCGCGACCAGAAGCGCGCCGCCGAGGCCCTTACCCCGCCCGTCCGGGTGAACGAGCAGCTTGGCGATCTCCGCGCGGTGCGGCGCGTTCGCCTGCGCGGCCGGCAGCAGCCGGACCACGCCCAGGATCCGGCCGGAGTCACGCGCGACCCAGGTGCGGGCGTCCGGGTCGGCCAGCGCGTCCCGCCAGTACGCACGGGCGTCCTCGACCGCGAACGGCAGCGTGAACCCGACGCTGGCACCGCCGAGCACGCACTCCAGCAGCACCTCCGCCAGGTCGATCTCGGCGGCGGCGTGGTCCTCGGCGGTCAGCGGTGAGATCTCCATACCCTCATGATCAACGATCTGGCGGCGTACGGCGTGGTGAGGTTTTTCATCGGAGTGTCCGTACCGACAATTCCCACAGCCGGGCCGCGGCCGCCACATCCAGTGCCCACGCTGCGACGCCAGGCGCGTGCGGGCCGGCCTCCGCGCGATCCTCGAAGTACCGCCCGGTGACGCCTTTCACCGCCGGTGACGCGGCGAGCAGCACGGACGTGGCCGTCCCGCCGCTGCCGGAGTCGAGCGCGTTGACGTCGATGCCGTCGCGCGCCCACCGCGCCGCGGCCTCCACCGCGAACAGCACGTTCGCGGTCTTCGACTGCCCGTGCGCCTCCCCCGCGTCGTACGGCCGGGCCCGGTAGTGCACGTCCTCGAACACGACCGCCGAACGCAGGTGCGCACGGGAGCTGACCGCCGCGGTCGTGGCCGTGGCCGCCCGGTCGAACATGCACTCCCCTTCGTGGATCTTAAACGGAGGTTCCTCCGGTAATCTATCCATCGGGGTCCGTCCACGGCCAGGCCCGCGACAGATCCACCACAGGCGGGAATAAGCAGGCGCGATATCCTGACCAACCCCGCTCGACGACCAGGAAGGGCGCCCACCCCATGCGTGCGGACGCGCAGCGCAACCGCGAACGGCTGCTCGACGCCGCGGTCAGCGCCTTCACCCTGGGCGGCCCGGACGTCACGCTCGAATCCGTGGCCAAGTCCGCCGGCGTCGGCATCGGCACGCTCTACCGCCACTTCCCCACGCGGGAGGCGCTGGTCGAGGCCGCCTACCGCAACGAACTGTCCCGCCTCTGCGACGCCGCCCCCGACCTCGCCGCCGCACTCCCGCCGGACAGGGCGTTACGCGCCTGGATGGACCGCTTCCTCGACTACATGACCACCAAACACGGCATGGCCGACGCCCTCCGCGCCGTCATCGCCTCCGGCGGCAACCCCTACGCCCACAGCCGCGACCGCATGCTCACCGCCCTCGACGGCCTCCTCACCGCCGGCACCACCGCCACCCTGATCCGCACCGACGTCTCCCCGGACGACGTCCTCGTCGCCCTCTCCGGCATCACCCTCGCCGCCGGCAAACCCGACCAGCGCGCCCAGGCCGGCCGCCTCCTCGACCTCCTCCTCGACGGCCTGCGGCAGAAACCCCTCTACTGAGCCTTCGGCGTCAGGGTGAGCGGCGCTCGGCGGCAGCGAACCCCTATAACGTGAATTTCGGACGCGCAGCGCCCAGACGGCCAGCCCCGCTCGAACCTCAACCCCGAAAGCTCAGTAAAGGCGGATATTCCCGCTTCCGGCGTGGCCCCTCTGGGCATGCTCCCGCGGGCACCGGTCCAATGCCACTGGTCCATTTCGATCTTGAGGTGCGAGCAGTGCTGGTCATCCGGGCACCGCGGGCCCGAGATTCGGGATACAGGGGGCCGCCACCGGGAGGCGCGTCTCACCCTGACGCCGAAGGGCCAGTAGTCCATTTCGATCTTGAAGTCGGTGCGGTACGACCGCACTTCTCTGGCCAGCAGGAATTCCCTCAGTCCGATCCGGGTTCCGTGGCGCGCTCGCTGTCGGTGCGCGACTCGGGCACGGTCTCCGGGAGTCGAAACACCGCCGACGACGGGCAGAGTCGCATCCCTCCGGTGTGGACCCGGGCACCCGGTGCCCGAAATTTCCAGATAAAGCGGGCAATCGTCTTGCTGGCGAGGCCCGGAACTCTCGACGACCTCGGGCCTGGCGCCTGAGTGATCAATCAGTGGAGCAAAAGGGCGATCAACTTCGATTTTTGATCTATCTTTTGCTCCACTGATTGATCACTCAGGCCGCGGCGGTGGCGACTCGCGGACCGGCACTCGCGCCGAAGGGTGAGGTGTCGTGACATTTCGGACGCGCAGCCCCCGACTGCCACGAGGGGGCCGGGCTGGCTCGCGCTCCCCCTCCGAAGGGCCGGCAACAGAGCCGGCCCGAAGGGATGGGCAACAGAGGAAGGCCGGCGGGCGACGGCGGGCAACGCGCGGGCGACAGCGGGCAACGCGCGAACGTCGGCGGGCAACGCGCGGGCGACAGCGGGCACGCCCAGTCCCGGTCCCCCTGCAGTCCGTTCAACCCGGCCACGGACTCGCGCAGAACCTGGGGGCGGGCGCTCTTCAGCGGATACCGCAACAACCTGATGACCGTCTCCACAGTGGTCCATGATGCCCGCCTCGACCAGGACATCGGCCCGGCCGTTCCGCGGTCCTGCCGCACACGACCGCAAGCGGCCGATCGTCGACCGGTCCAGACACGGCAGTCGACGCCGAGCCCTCCGGCCCCGCGCCGAAACGCGGCAATCCGACACCCGCCGAACGAGGCGACCCGGCCACGCCGGAAGGCCACTGGTCCGGCCACGCCGGAAGGCCATCGGCCCGGCCACGCCGGAAGGCCATCGGCCCGGCCACGCCGGAAGGCGGATGCACCGGCTATGCACCGGAGGACGGGCTGACCGGCCGCGCGCCGGACGGCGGGCGATCCGGCGAGGTCGTCAGCGTCTCGCCAGGGTGCGGAGCAGGCCACGCCGGAAGTGCGGGCGGGGACGGCTGCAGCGCAGCTCGGCGTCCCTGTCCACGTGCTCCCACCAGAGGGCCTCGATGGTGCGGCCGTTGCCGAGCTTGACCCGGGGCGGGCCGGTCGCCGACGTGAACCCGGCGCCGGCCAGCCACCGGCGTGAGGCCGTGTTGGACGGTTCGGCACCGGCCACCAGGCGCGCGATGCCGAAGTGCCGGTGCGCCAGGGCGCAGGCCGCGACCAGGGTCTCGTGCCCGTAGCCCTGCCCGCGATAGCCGTACCGGACCGAGCCGCCGATCTCGCTGGCCCGGTTCCGGCTGAAGACGGAGAGGCTGGACACCAGTTCCCGCGTCTCCCGGTGAACGCCGGCCAGGAACAGCCAGTCCGGGTCGACCGGCAGGCCCGGCTGGGACGCGTCCACCGGATCCGCGACGGACCCGATCGCCACCTGCCGCGCCTGCGCCACCACGTGTTCCGGCCAGTCCGGCGCCGACTCCGGGTCGTCGACCGCGATCCGCAGCCAGCGCACGTAGTCGGTCGCCCGGCTGGTCACGATCCACAGCCGTTCCGTCTCCAGCACGTGCAGGTCGTTCGGCCGGCAGGTCACCGCGGGACGACTGATCACCGCCACCCTCGCCAATCCATCGGTCCAGTCCGGACACCGGCCGGCCTCCCCCGGCGAACGCCGGCCGGCACCCACACTACGAGTGACCGGCGACAGCCCGCAGGCATCCACCGGACACGTCGCGTCCGAAATTCGCGATCAACCACCGTGGGTACGCCGCACACAGCTCCACCACGGCACGGCGGGCCGATCACACCAGCGCACAACTCCACCACGACACCGCCGGCCCGCGAGCCGGTCAATGCTGAATGCCCCTCCTACAGCGCGGAATTCGCCCACGTCTCGAACGACGTGAGGGGGATGCCGAGCGCGCGGGCGAACTCGGGCCGGGCCGGCTGGCCGACCGCGTCGAGAAACGCGTGGGAGAGCACGGCATAGGGCGGCATCCCGGCCGCGAGGGCCTCGGCCTCGGTCATGTCCGGCGCCGCGATCGGCGTGCCCAGTGCGCGGGACAGCGTCGCCGCGATCTCGGTCATGGTGCGGTAGTCGCTCGCCAGCTCCAGCTCGACCCGGTCGAAGCGCCCGGGGTCGGTGAACGCCGCGGCGGCGGCGCGGCCGATGTCGTCGACGGCGACGAGTGAGAGGTGAGTGCCCGGCTTGAGCACGGTGGCCAGGCCGCCCTCGACGCCGCGCGGGAAGAGGTACGCGGTGGCGGGGTGCAGGTTCGTCATGAAGAACGCGGGCTTGAGGAGCGTCCACCGCGGGAAGCCGACGGCACGGATGCGCTCCGCGGCCAGGATCTTGGGTCGGTAGACGGCGTCCATCGGCGCCCATCGGCCTCCGGCGTGCCGACCGGCACCGGAGACGGACGTCTGCACGAACTGCTCGACGCCGCCGGCCGCGGCCGCGTCGATCAGGTTGACCGCCTGGCGCAGTTCGTCGTCGAAGTCGGCCGAGCCGTCCTCGTTCCACGCGGGCATCTGGACGGAGAAGACGGCCCGGACGCCGGCCACCGCACCGGTCAGCGAGGCGGGGTCGCGCAGGTCGCCCCGGTACAGCGTGGCACCGAGCGCGGCGATCTCGGCCGCGCGCGGCGATCCGGGGTCGCGGACCAGGGCACGGACGGGCACGCCGGCGGCCAGCAGAGCACGGGCGGTGGCGCCACCCTGCAGGCCGGTGGCACCGACGACGAGAACGGTCATGACAGCTGCCTCCAATAAACGGCGGGGACCGCCGTTTCGATGACGCTAAGATATGGCGGGCCCCGCCACTTAGCAAGAGGGTGATGCGATGACCGGTCAGCGCGCGGATGCGCGGCGCAACTACGCGCTGCTGCTCGCGGTCGCGTCGGAGGCGGTCGCCACGGACGGCGCGGACGCCTCGCTGGAACAGATCGCCCGCACGGCCGGCGTCGGCTCCGGCACGGTGCGCCGCCACTTCCCGACCCGGCGCGCACTGCTGGAGGCGGTCTTCCACGACCGGATCGAGAGCCTGTGCACGCTCGCGCGCGACTGCGTGGCACGGGAGGACGCACGGGCCGCGCTGCTGGAGTGGCTCTCCGCGGTCACCGCGTCCGCGGCCACGATCGGCGGGCTGGCGACCGCGCTCAACCGCGACCGGATGGCCGAGGCCGAGCCGCACTGCGCCACCAGCCGGATCACCGACGCCGGTTCCCCACTGATCGCCCGCGCGGCCGCGGCCGGCGCGCTGACCCCGGGCGTCACCGTGACCGACCTGCTCGCGCTGATCACCGGCATCGCACTGGCGACGCAGGACCACCCGAACGCCGCCACCGAGTCCGCACGCCTCCTGGCCCTCACCATCGCCGGCATCAGCCCCACCCCCACACCACGATCCCGTTAGCGCGAGCAGAGCTACCGCCCGGCACCCGCCCCGCATCACGATCCCGGCAGCGCGAGACGGCACCGCCACCCGGCACCCGCCCCGCATCACGATCCCGGCAGCGCGAGACGGCACCGCCACCCGGCACCCGCCCCGCATCACGATCCCGGCAGCGCGAGACGGCACCGCCACCCGGCACCCGCCCCGCGTCACGATCCCGGCGGCGCGAGGCAGCACCGGTCTTCTCGGGACCACCCGGGAACCGGCAGGGAGGAGCGCCAGCGACGACCGGTGCCCGCGGGAGCGTGCGGACTGCGCCACGCCGGAAGCGGGAAGATCAAAAGCTCTTCGAAGCCTTTCGCCGGTACGGCGGGTGTGGCGGGCCCGGTCGGGATTCTCCGGAATTCACGACCTCAGACCGATATTCTCGGGCGTATGGCCGGCTCACGGCGGCGGTGGGCCGTGCTGCGCGTGCGGGCAGGGCTCGGCGGGGAGGATCCGCGGGCCGCCGCGCGCCAGGGAGCCGTGCTGCTGGCGTTCTCCGGGCTGGTCGCGCGGCTGGCGCTGGCGGCCGGGTCGCCGCGATCGGGTGCGCTGGTGGCCATCGCCGCGACGGATCTCGGGTGATGCTGGACAACAACGCCATCCAGTCAGCCGACCCGGCGCCCCCGATCGTCGGTTCACGTCCCTTCTCACCTCAAGGGTCTGGATCAACGTCGGAGGGCGTGGTCGAGCCAGGTGAAGCTCTCCTCCTGCATGTCCGCGTCGAAGACGTGGCCCTTGCCGGGGTAGATCTTGGTCAGCAGGTTGCGGGTCGCGCGCTGGGAGGACCAGACCTCGTGCAGGCGGGCGTGGGCGGCGGCCACGCCCGCCCGGGTGAAGAGCGTGTCGTCGGCGCCGTCGAAGGCCATCAGCGGCTTGGGGGCGGCGATCGTGGCCACGTCCGGGATGTCCAGGTGGCGGGTCAGGCCGGGGTGCAGCATCCAGAACGCGGACTGGCCACGCAACGTGTTGTTGCCGACCACCATCATGTCGGCGACCGTGGTGAGCCAGCAGGCGGAGACGGCGGCGGCGACGTGGTCGGAGAGCGCGGCGACCTGCCACGCGCGGAACGCACCCATCGAGAAGCCGATCGCGCCGATCCGGCGGCGGTCGACCTGCGGCAGCGAGGCCAGGAACGCGGCGGCGCGGGCGTCCTCGCGCGCGGCCAGGCCGGCGGGGGACGAACCGAGCTCGTAGAGGTTGCCCGCCAGCGCCTGCTGCGCATCGTAGGTGAGGCCGGCGCGGTCGCCCCAGCCGAGCGTGTCGACGGCGAGCACCGCGTAACCCCGGGCGGCCAGCTCGTCGGCGACGAAACGGCCGCTCATCAGACGGGTCGTCCACTCCCGGGCGGAGGCCAGGCGCGTCTCGTCCCACCACGGCTCGACGAATTTCTCCTTGCCGATGTCGAAGCGGGAGCCGTGGTCGTGCAGCAGCAGCACGGCCGGGTGCGGGCCGGGGCGGTCCGGCGTGAGCAGCGCGGCGCGCACCCGGCTGTAGCGGGTGAGGTCGAACGCGACCAGGCGCCGCACGTAACCCCGGGTGGTCTTCTGCTCGTCGAGCACGTGCGGCCGGAACGGGAGCCGGTCGTCGGCGGGGTGGACGAGGTGGCGCTCGACGAGCGCGCGGGCGTGCCGGCGCCACGCGCCGAAGTCGCGGATCGGGGAGTTACCCCAGGCATCGGGGTACGTCAGGTCGGCGCGCAGCCGCTCGTAGAACGCGGGCAGGTTGCCGTGGACGACGCCGGGTGACTCGAACGAGCCGAGCGGCGTGCCGGGGCCGGCTGTCATGGGGCCGGCCGGTGCGGAGGCTGCCCGGGCCGGCGCGGCGTCGCTGAGAGATGCGGTGGCGGCCGGCAGCAGCGCGGCGGCGGGAAGGGCGGCGAAGGCACGGCGCTTCATGCCGCCGATGGTAGGCGGGAAAGCGCTTTCCATCAAGCCCTGTCAATGATTACCGGGCGGACGCCGAGCGTGGGCGAGGACAGCGGAGGCTGTGGCCCGCATCGCTTCGCTCCCAGCCGGCACCGTCCGGGGTGACGCCGGCGGTGCCGTCCGAGGTGAAGCCGGCGGTGCCGTCCAGGGTGACGCCGGCGGTGCCGTCGGGGGTGAAGCCGGCGCCGGCCAGCCAGCGGCGGGCGGCCTCGTTGCCCGGCGCGCTGACCGCGGTCAGGCGTGGGACGTCGAAGTGGCGGTGGGCGAGCTGGCACACCGCGGCCAGCATCTCGCGACCGTACCCCTGGCGTCGGTGGGTTCGGCCGATTCCGCCGAGAAGCTCGTCGCCGGTCAGGGTCATGCCGCCGATGAGATGGTGCGTCGAGCGGCTGATCGCGGCGATGAACAGCCGGCTCGGGTCGATCGGCATCAGCGCTTGGCCTTCGCCGTACGCGATGGAGTCGGCGACCGGGCCGAGCAGCACGCCGCGTCCCTGCCGCAGCAGCTCGGCCGGCCACTCCGCGGCGGGCTCGGGGTCGTCGGCCAGCTGCCGGGTCCACCGCGCGTGGTCGGTCACGCGGCCGGTGACGATCCACAACCGGGCGGTCTGCGCCACGTGCAGGTCGTTCGGCCGGCACAGCACGGGCAGCGGACGGGCGGGCACCCGCGGACACTAGAACGCTTTCATGAACGGATCGGGGTACGCAGAAGGCCGAGCCGGGACAGGCGGGTGGCAGTGTCGAGAATGGACTCGTCGATCGACCGCGGCGCCCAGTCGAGCACCGCGCGCGCCTTGTCGCTCGTGGTCGGTCGTTCCACGCCGAGGTCCGGCACGATCAGGGCCATCCGCGGGCTGACCCGGGCCGCGAGGCGGACCAGCCCGTCGGGCAGCGTGCGCGTGGAGACCCGGCGGGCGGCGGGGCCGAGGCGGGCGCGCAGCAGCGCGGCGATCCGGTCGAGCGACATCTGGCCCGCGACGGCGATGAACCGCTCGCCCACGGCGGCCGGGTCGGTGAGGGCGCGCGCGTGCAGATCCGCCACGTCCCGGACGTCGACCAGGCCGTAGGAGAGACGCGGTAGCGCGGGCAACCGGCCGTTGAGCATCTGCTCGATCAGCGTGACGTAGAGCGAGTAGTCCCGGCTCAGCGGCGGCCCGAGGATGCCGGTCGGGTTGATCACGGTGAGCGCGGTTCCGTGCCGGCCGGCGAAGTCCCAGGCGGCACGCTCGGCGATCAGCTTGGACCGGATGTAGGCACCGGCCGGCGCGTCGCTCCAGTCGTCCTCGCGGAAGACGTGCCCGGGTGCCCGCCGGCCGTAGCCGACGGCCGCGAAGGACGAGGTCACCACGGTACGGCGAACGCCCGCGTCCCGGGCCGCGCGCAGCACTCGCAGCGTGCCGTCCCGGGCCGGTCCGATCACGTCGTCCGCCCGCCGCGGCTCACCCGCCGGGAACGGCGACGCCACGTGCAGCACCGCATCGCACCCGGCGACGGCCGCGTCCCACCCGTCATCCGCGGTCAGATCCGCGACCGTGAACGATAGACCGTCCACAGACGACGGACCGGCCGGCCCCCCGACCGCCGCGCGGACCGCATCGGCGCGGGCAGGCGACCGCACCGTGGCCCGCACGTCGTGCCCGAGCCGCAGCAGATGCGCGACGCAGTGCGCGCCGAGGAACCCGGACCCGCCGGTGACGAGCACGGTCACGACAGCTTCCCGGTGGCGAGGAACCGCGCGATCGCCTCGGTGCACGGCCCCGGATCGAGCCGTTTCCCGGCCGGCCACGCATCATCGTCGAACGTGCCCGCATACGGCCCGGCGCCGCCCGCGATCAACGACGCGATCACTCCCCTCGCCCCGCTCCCGCATCCACATCCGCCGGTCACCGGACCATCCTAGGGACCACGGGCACGGCACGGGCAGATCAACATCATCCGCGGGTACGGTGCACCGCGTGGACATCGTGCGATCACTGCTGCTGTTCGGCCTCGCGGCGCTGGCCGAGATCGGTGGCGCGTGGCTGATCTGGCAGGGCTGGCGGGAGAACCGTGGCCTGTGGTGGATCGCGGCCGGTGTGATCGCGCTCGGCATCTACGGCTTCGTGGCGACGTTCCAGCCGGACCCGAACTTCGGCCGGATTCTGGCCGCGTACGGCGGGGTGTTCGTGGCCGGCTCGCTGGCCTGGGCCGTGGTCGTGGACAAGTTCCGCCCGGACCGGTGGGACCTGATCGGCGCCGCGCTCTGCCTGGCCGGCGTCGCCGTGATCATGTACGCCCCGCGAGGGGATGCGGGCTGACTCCACTGTCTCTCAGGTCTCGAAGTCGACCTCGTAGTGGCGGACGAGCGTGTCGTAGCGGATGAACAGCCCGCGCACCGCGTCCGCGATCACCGGGGCCTCCGGGTCGTCGCCGGCGAAACGGTGGACCGCGTCCATGTCGGTGAAGTAGGTGATGGCGAGGAACTCGACCTCGCCGCCGACCGCGCGGCGCATCAGGCGGGCGCCGCTGAAACCGTTCACCGCGCGCAGCGTGGACAGCACCTCGGCCCGGTAGTGCCGGTCGTAGCCGTCGGCGTCCTCGGCGCGGACCCAGCCGCGCCAGACTCGTGCGATCACGGACCGACCTCGCCTTCAGCGTTGGTTGTCGGGGTCGATTGTGCCCGTTACCCGCCACACGCAGGGGGCGAACACGCGCCTCCAGCAGCGGGTTCACACGGCTGTAATGCAACCGTGCGAACCCGCGGGGCCGGTCAGCGGCGTTTCGCCCGGACCACCACGTCGTGCACCGTGGTGCCGTTCGCGGGCCGGGTTCGCTCCTCGGCCACCTCGATGTCCCATTCATCCGGCTTGAGCGTGGCGGCGATCTGCGCCGCGGTCATGAACATCTCGGGCAGGTCGGGGCGGTTGAGCCGCGGCTGCGCCACGTCGGTGTAGCTGTGGTTGACGACGAGCAGCGTGCCGCCCGTGGCCACGCCGGACCCGAGTCGCCGGTAGAGATCCTCGGCCGCGTGCCCGTACATGTGCACGAACTGCGAGCTGACCAGGTCGTACGCGCCCGGCTCCGGCGTCCACTCGGTGAGGTCGCCCTGCTCCCAGGTGACGGTCACGCCGGCCGTGGCCGCGTGCTCGGCGGCGCGGGCGAGCGCGGTGGCGGAGATGTCCACCGCGGTGGTCTCCCAGCCCTGCCGCGCCAGCCAGATCGCGTCGCCGCCCTCGCCGCAGCCGGCGTCCAGCGCGCGGCCCGGCACGAGTCCGGCCACGTCGCTGACCAGATGCGCGTTGGGGTCGCCGCTGAACATGTGGCCGCGCCGCTCGTACCGCTGCTCCCAGTAGTCGCGGGAGAACAGCTCGGCCGGGTCGTCGCCGCTCACGCCGAGCCGCTGGAACGCGACCGCGCGCCGGGTGTCCTGCTCGATCAGGTCCATGTTCAGCGCGGCGCCGGCCATCAGCCCGCTCCCGGCCGCCACGATCACCTGCGCCATCGGGTCGACCACGTTGCCGGCCGCGAAGACGCCGGGCACGCTCGTGGCGCCGGTCGGCGCGACCGGGACGAACGCACCGATCGAGATCGGGCCCATCCGCTTCTCCTCCGCGACGATGCCGAGCCGGAGCAGCAGCTCGTCGCGCGGCCGCACACCGGTCTGCACCACCAGCGCGTCCCGCGGCACGATCTCGCCGGAGTCCAGCCGGACGCCGGTCAGCCGGTCGCCGGTGACCTCCACGCCGGCGATGCGGCCCTCGACGATCCGGACCCTGCGCGCGGCCAGTTGCTCGCGCTGCTCGTCCGTGATCGTGAAGCCGTCGTGCGGGAAGAGTGCGACGTCGCCGGTCCACTGGCCCCAGAGCAGCGCGCCGTGCACCGCCATCGGGCCGGTCGCGATGATGCCGATCGCCTGGTCACGCACCTCGTACCCGTGGCAGTAGGGGCAGTGCAGCACGTCGCGCCCGAACCGCTCGGCCAGCCCGGGGATGTCCGGCAGCTCGTCGGTCAGCCCGGTGGTGACCAGGATCCGGCGCGCCCCGACGGAGGCGTCGCCCGCCGTCACGATGAAGCCGTGGTCGGCGTCGCCGGTCACGTCGGCGACGGCCGCGTCCAGGAACTCACCACCGTAGGACGCGACCTCCGCGCGCCCGATCCGCAGCAGCTCGGCCGGCGGCGTGTTCTCCCGGCCCAGGTAGTTGTGCACGTGCCCGGCCGGTGCGTTGCGCGGCTCACCCGCGTCGACGACCAGGACCGAGCGGCGCGCCCGGGTGAGCGCGAGCGCACCGCTCAGCCCGGCGGCCCCGCCGCCGATGACCACCACGTCGTACTGCTCTTTCACGGTGTTGCCTCCTCGTTCTCCGCTACGAACGAGAGTGGCCCGGACCGGTTGCAGCGGCAAGAAAGCTTGCCACTCTGGCAAATTCAGGCCAGTGCCCGAAAGATCAGCGCGGTCGACGTCGCCCCCGGATCCTGATGGCCGATGCTGCGTTCACCGAGGTAGGACGCGCGTCCCTTGCGGGCCTGCAGGTCGGTGGTCGCGCGTGCCGCCTCCTCCGCCGCGGTCGCGGCCGCCTGCGGGCCCTTCTTCCGGAACGCCGCGACCGCCGGTAACCACGCGTCGACCATGGTCTTGTCGCCGGGCTGCGCACCGCCCAGCTTCCGGATCGCGGCCAGTCCGGCGTCGAGCGCGTCGCCGAATTGCTCCGTGGTGACGTCCGGGCTGGTCAGCGTCTTGCCCATGGCCCGGAACGCGGAGCCGTAGAGCGGTCCGGACGCGCCGCCGACCTTCGAGATCAGCGTCGCGCCGGTCTTGGTCAGCACGTCACCGACCGTATGCGCCTCGAACCCCTCCAGCGCCGTCCGCACCGCCGCGAAACCGCGCTTCAGGTTCGCGCCGTGGTCGCCGTCGCCGATCGCGGAGTCCAGCCGGGTCAGCGTCTCCGCCTCCGCCTCCACGGTCGCGGCGATCGCCGCGATCCACGCACGCGCCTGTTCGACATTCATGATCACAACCCCCAGCGCAATCCGGGGGTACGGACGGGAGCGTCCCACAACCGCAGGATCTCGTCGTCCGCGTGGCAGATCGTGAGCGACGCCCCGGCCATGTCCAGGCTGGTGACGTAGTTGCCGACGAGG
The DNA here is from genome assembly GCF_030811575.1 of Catenuloplanes nepalensis. Lineage (GTDB taxonomy): Bacteria > Actinomycetota > Actinomycetes > Mycobacteriales > Micromonosporaceae > Catenuloplanes > Catenuloplanes nepalensis. The sequence continues at coordinate 4,552,430 of NZ_JAUSRA010000001.1, forward strand.
CTCCTGGCGATCTCGATGTTCCTCCCGGCCAGGATGGTCGCCACCTCGCCGTAGAGCAGGTAGAGCTCCAGCAGCGGTGTGCCGCCGAGCCCGTTGAGCAGCACGATCGCCCTGCCCTGCGCGGGTTTCGCCTCCAGGATCGCGTCCACCATCAGCGTCGCGATCTCGCTCGCCCGCGTCACCTTCGCGCGCCGGCGGCCGGGCTCGCCGTGAATGCCGACGCCGACCTCCATCTCGTCGTCCGGCAGGTCGAAGCCGGGCTGCCCGGCCGCGGGCGTGGTCGCCGCGGTCAGCGCCACCGCGAACGAGCCGGACCGCTCGTTCACCGCGCGCCCGGTCGCGGCCACGTCCTTCAGCGACGCGCCCTCCTCGGCCAGCGCACCGATCACCTTCTCCACGATCAGCGTGGCGCCGGTGCCGCGCCGGCCCGCGGTCCAGGTGGAGTCCTGCACGGCCACGTCGTCGTCGACCAGCACGGTCTCCACCGTGATCCCCTCGTCGCCGGCCAATTCCGCCGCCATCTCGAAGTTGAGCACATCGCCGGTGTAGTTCTTGACGACGTGCAGCACGCCCGCACCGCCGTCGGCCGCGCGGGTGGCGGCCAGGATCGCGTCCGGCACCGGGGAGGTGAACACCTCACCGGCACAGGCCGCGTCCAGCATCCCCAAGCCGACGAACCCGCCGTGCAGCGGCTCGTGCCCGGAGCCGCCGCCGGACACGATGCCCGCCTTGCCGCGGACCGGCGCGTCCCCGCGGATCACCAGTTGGTTATCAGGGTCTACACGCAGCTCGGGGTGGGCTGCGGCCAGACCCGCCAGCGCCTGCGCCACCACGTCACCCGGATCGTTGATGAACTTCTTCATCGGTGCGCTCCCTTCCACCGATCAGCTTCTCCCGCTGCCCGCGATTACGCCAGGCGTTACGATCCGGGCATGGTGGGGATAGTGCTCATTTCGCACAGCGGCCGGCTCGTGGACGGCCTCCGGGAGCTCCTCACCGAGCTGAGCAAGGGCGTGGTCGCGGTCGAGACGGCCGGCGGTACCGCGGGCGGCGGGCTCGGCACCAGCGAGGAGCTGATCCTGGGCGCGATCGCGCGCGCGGACCACGGCGACGGCGTGCTGCTGCTGGCCGACATCGGCAGCTCGGTGCTGACCGCACTGACCATTCTGGACGACCTCGACCGCGCCGACCTGCGGCTGGCCGACGCCCCGCTGGTCGAGGGCGGCGTCGCCGCGGTGGTCACCGCCTCCATCGGCGCACCGCTCTCCGCGGTCGTCGCCTCCGCCGAGGAGTCCCGCTCCGCGGGCAAACTCCCATGAGCGGGGCGTCCCCCACGTCGTTGCCGACCTCTCGACGTCGGAGTGAGCCGCCGGCCAACCGGGATCCAGGCGTCGTTGCAGTCGTTAGAACGACTGCGATGACGCCTGGATCACCAGAAGACCGCCGCCCGGTGACCCTGACGCCGAAAGCTCAGTGGAGCGACATGGGGGACAGCCCGATCACGAAACCGCCGCCCGGTCGAAGACCAGGTCCAGGTGGTGGCGGAGGACTTCCGTCGCGGATGCGGCGTCGCGCTGGCCGCTGAGCACGCTGGAGCCGAGACCGTTCGTCAGCGCCAGCAGACCGGCGGCCGACAGCACCGGCTCCGCGATCCCCGCCGTGCGCAACTGCGACGCGACCACGCGTTCCAGGCCGTCCGGATAGTTCATGCCCTGCTCGCTCAGGTGCGGCTCGGCCAGGGCCAGGCTGTAGAACGCGGCGAACGTGCGCGTGATGCGCACGCTCTCGGCGTCGGCCGGCAGCACGGCCAGCAGCAGCTCGGTGACGAACGCGCGCGGCTCCATCGTAGCCGTGAGGCGCGACTTCATCCGGTCGCCGAGCTGCTCCGCGAGGTAGCCGAGCGAGGCCAGCAGCAGCTCGTCCTTGGTGTGGAAGTAGTACTGCACCAGGCGGACGGAGACGCCGGCGGCCGTGGCGACCTCGCGCATGCTGGCGTGTTGCAGGCCGCGCTCCTCCGCGATGCGCAGCAGGGCTCCGGCGATGTGCCGCTTCCGCTCGTCGTGGTCCACTCGCTTCGGCATGGTTTGATGATACGGTCGTACCATGAACTCGTCGTTCACCACCCCCGACGCTCAGGAGCGCTTCCTCGCCCTCTACCGCCCCGCGCTCGCCCCGTTCCCCTCGTCGACGTCGATCCCCACGCCGTTCGGCACGGCCGTCGCGCACCACGCCGGCGCGGCCACCGGCACGCCGGTCGTGCTGCTGTCCGGCGCGGGCGGCAACGCCGTGGCCTGGCACCGATACATCGCACCACTCGGCCGGAACCACCCGGTGATCGCGCTGGACCTGATCGGCGAGCCCGGCCTGGCGGAGCAGACCCGGCCGCTCACCACCGCGGCCGAGGCGATCGAGTGCCTCACCGCCACGCTCGACGGGCTGGACGCGCCGCGCATGCACCTGGCCGGCATGTCCTACGGCGGGTGGGCCGCCCTGCGCTACGCGCTCGCCGCGCCGTCCCGGGTGGCCGGCCTGACGCTGCTCGACCCGGCCGGGTTCGGGCGGGTGACCGCGGGCTTCATGGCGTGGGTGATCGCCGGCGGGCTGGCCGGTCTGGCACCGCGCGCGCTGCGCCACCGGCTCGCCGGCCCGGCGCGGAACGCGACGCTCCGCGACGATCACCTTGCCGCGCTGCTGCCGTCACTGATGGCGTTCCGGCGGCGGATCCCGGCGCCGGCCGTGTTCACCGACGAGGAGCTGGCATCGATCGGCGCGCCCGCGATGTTCCTGCTCGGCGAGCACAGCGCGCTCTACCCGGCCGCGGCCGCCGCGGCCCGGCTGGAGTCGGTGATGCCGGCGGCCCGCGTGGAGATCATCAAGGGTGCGTCGCACGACGTGCCCACCTACGCACCGGAGCTGGTCGCGGCGCGGATGACCGACTTCCTCGACTCAGCCCATCATGGACAGTAACTTCTCGACGGTGTTCCAGTTCCGTACCGTCGCGGGCGGGCCGTTCTTGATCTTCGAGAGTGCCGTCATCACCGGGCTGTCACTGAGACCGTGCGGGCACCAGACGTAGAGCTCCCGGCCGTGGGCCGCGAACCGGTCGTCCCCCCGGTCGACACCACCGAGGTCGGGCGCGAACGGCTCGTGCAGGAACGTCACCGCATATCGTGAGCCGTCGTGCGCCACGTCCGCGAGCGGATTGAGCGCGTACACGGCGGCCAGCTCGGCCCGATCCCGGACGATCACGTCGACCGCGAAGCCGAACCGCTTCTCGATCGCGGCCTCCACCTCGCTCCGCAACTCCGCACGCGATCGGTCCGTGGTCAGCACGACGTTGCCGGACTGCAGCAGCGTGGCGACGTCACCGAAACCCTGCTCGGCGAGCAGCGCCCGCAGGTCGGCCATCCCCACCCGCCGGTTCCGGCCGACGTTTATCCCGCGGAGCAGCAACGCATACGTGGTCACCCGGCCAGCGTATCGACTATCCTCCCCCGCCATGCCCCGACGCCTCACCGCAGCACTCACCGAGCGACGGTCTTCTGAGGATCCAGTCGCCCACCCGCTCAGGTGGGCTGGGAGTCGCGGGCTTCCCAGCTGCAGATGCAGGCCTCGTTGCCCTCGGCGTCGGTGAGGACCCGGAAGGCCGGGGCCTCGGCGTCCGAGAGCAGGGTGCCGCCGGCGGCGAGAGCTGCCGCGATGCGGCTGGGGGCGACGTCGTGCGGAACGTTGATGTCGAGGTGCAGGCGGTTGCGCTGGGGACGAGGGGTGTCCATCCGCTGGAACCAGACCGCGGGACCCTGGCCGCGGGGATCGTGCAGGTCGGTGTCGCCCTCGTAGCCGAGGACCGCACGCCAGAACGGGCGGATCGCGTCGGCATCGAGCGTGTCGATGGCGATTTCCAGGGCCTGGACCGCGGGATCGGTGACGGCGTCGGGCGTGAGGCCGGCGGCGCGGATCTCGGTGGTGAGGGCGGCGGCGAGACCCAGCGCCTCCGGCGTCAGCCGCCGGGCCGGCCAGGTGCTCAGCGTGAGCAGGACGCGGTCGGCGCGCAGGTCGGCCCGCAGATGGGCGGCGGCGCCGTCGACGGTGGCGAGGCGGGTCAGGAGCGTGGCCGCCTCGGCGAGGTCGCGGGTCCGGACGGCCGTGCTGACCGCGCCGAAGACGTAACGCCAGCCCAGGTCGTGCACGGTGTCGGAGGCGTGCTGGCGGGTCAGGCCCGCGGCGATCTCACCCATGCCCGCCAGCATCCCATCACCCACCGACAGAATCGGGACGCTACTCGCAGCCGACGCCGTCGCCGTCGCGGTCGAGGTGCGAGCCGTAGCCGGGTTCGCCGACGCGGACCGGCGCGGCACCGGCGGCACGGGCCGCGGCACAGTTCTTGTAGTAGACGCCGCCGCCCCCGGCGTCACCGGACCCGCCGCCCGATGACGAACCACCGCCCGATGACGAACCACCGCCGGACGAGGATCGCTCGCACACCACGCCGTCATCGTCCGCGTCGGTATACCAGGCGTACTCCGGGTCCGCGCCTTCCCGATAGGGCCCCAGTCCGTCGGCCAGGACCTCCTGGCACGTCTTGTACCGCTTGTCCGTCACCGGCGCCGCCGACGTCACCACCACCTTTGCCGAAGGCGACGGAGACAGCGACGGAGACAGCGAGGGAGACGGGGACGGCGAAAGCGACGGCACCACCCGCGAGGACGGAGATGACAACGGCACGGCGGCGGTCGGCGTCGCCGCACCCTCGTCGTCCCCGGACGCCGCCGTCAGCACCCCGCCGCAGCAACACAATCCCAGCAGCCCTGTGCTGATCAGAACCCATATCGTCTGGCCGGGCGTCAACCGCCGCAGCGCATTCGCCTGATTACTCACAGGGAGATCTTCGTGCGGTCGGCACACCCGTGACACCGGCTGACCGGATCGCCCGAGCCGCACGCAGCCGACCCGATGTCGGCGCCTCGGTCCCCGTACCCTCGATCGATCGTGGTTTGTGGAAGCCGAACGGCTGGTGCGTTCCGTATTGTGTGTGCACCCGATCCAGGAGGTGCCGTGTTCGAGACCGTGATGGGCATTCCCGCCCACCCGCTGATGGTGCACGCCGCGGTGGTGTTCGTGCCGCTGCTGGCCGTGCTGGCGATCGTCTACGCGTTCGTGCCGTTCACCCGCGCGCACACCCGGTGGGTGCTCGGTCTGCTGGCGATCGGCGCACCGCTGTCCGCGCTGCTGGCGAAGCTGACCGGTGACGCGTTCTACGCCCGGCTGGACTCGCAGGGCCGGATCAGCGACGGCTACTACCCGCGGCTCAACGAGCACAGTGACCTGGGCACCACCACGCTGTACGTGTCGGTCGCGCTCGGCGTGATCACGCTGGCGCTGGTCTGGTTCGTCCGGCCCAAGGACGGTTTCGCGGCCTCCAACCGGGTGCTGGGCATCCTGCTGGGCGTGCTGGCGCTCGCCGCGTCCGGCGCCACGCTGTACTACGTGATCCGCACCGGTGACACCGGCGCCAAGGCCGTGTGGGAAGGGCAGTAGCGACCGTCTCGGGTAGCCGCGCTCACCGCGCTGGAGACCGGTTACACGCACATCCACACCGCCGGGGGTACGGCAACGAGAGCGAGGCCGGTGAGGCGGTGCGTGCCTCCGGCCTGGACCGCGCGGACGTCTTCGTGACCGGCACGCTGCACAAACGGGCGCACGCGTGCCGGCTGGTCGCCGAGGCCGCGATCCGGGACGGCCTGGCGTCCGGTGCCACGGTCGCCTACCTGCGGTCGTCCGCGATGGGCCGGCCGCTCTACGAGTCGATGGGATTCGAGAAGGCCGAGGACTGGACGTACCTCCACGCCTGACATCCGGCATGATCGCCGGGTGCATCAGATCGCCGTTCTCGTGCTGGAGGGCGCCAAGCCGCTCGACGTCGGCATCCCGGCACAGGTCTTCTCCAACCGCCCGAGCATGCCGTACGAGGTGCGCGTCTGCGGTCCCGCGCCCGGCCTGGTGACCGGCGGTGACGGCCTGTCGTACCACGTCGCCGAGGGCCTCGAGGCGTTCGGCCGCGCCGACACGATCTTCATCCCCGGCTACCGCGCGCCGGCCACCACGCCCCCGCCGCCCGAGGTCGTCGACGCGCTGCTCGCCGCGCACGCCCGCGGCACCCGGCTCGCCGCGATCTCCACCGGCGCGTTCGCACTGGCCGCTACGGGTCTGCTGGACGGCCTCCGGGCCACCACGCACTGGCACTACACGCGCGCGCTGGCGGACCGCCACCCGCGGGTCCGGGTCGACGAGAACGTGCTGTTCGTCGACGAGGGTTCGGTCCTCACCTCGGCCGGCGCCGCGTCCGGCATCGACCTCTGCCTGCACCTGGTCCGCCGCGATCACGGCGTCGGCCTGTCCAACCATGTGGCGCGGCGGCTGGTCGCAGCCCCGTACCGCAGCGGCGGCCAGGCGCAGTACGTGCCGCGCAGCGTGCCGGAGCCGCTCGGCGACCTGTTCGCCGGCACCCGGGAGTGGGCGCTCGCGCACCTCGACGAGCGCCTCACTCTCGACGTGCTGGCCCGCAACGCGCGCGTCTCCGCGCGCACGTTCTCCCGCCGGTTCGTCGAGGACACCGGCTACACCCCCATGCAGTGGGTGCTGCGCGCCCGCGTCGATCTGGCGCGCGAACTGCTGGAACGCAGCGACCTGAGCGTGGAGGCGATCGCCCGCCGGGTCGGCCTCGGCACCGGCGCCAACCTGCGCCTGCACTTCCACCGGATCCTCGGCACGTCCCCGTCGGAGTACCGCCACACGTTCTCGGCGTAGCCGGGCCTCGAAGGCAAGATCAAGATCTTTCAACAGCGGATTTTCCCGCTTCCGGCGTGGGCACCTCGGGCATGCTCCCGCGGGCACCAGTCGCGTGGTGGTCGGCAGAAAAAGCCGCTGCGCGGCTTTGGCAGGATCCTTGCGGGCCATGGCGTTCCGGTCGCTGCCATGGCATCGCGTGGACCCGCAGCATTGAGGCATGACTCGCATCGCTGTCAACGGATTCGGCCGTATCGGACGCAGTTTCCTCCGTGCCCTTCTCGAGCGGGACAGCAAGCTCGAGGTGGTCGCGATCAACGACCTCACCGCCCCGGCCACGTTGGCCCACCTGCTCAAGTACGACAGCACGCTCGGCCGCCTCGGCCGCCCGGTCGAGGTGGACGGGAACACGCTGATCGTGGACGGCCACCGGATCACCGTGCTGTCCGAGCGCGACCCGGCCGACCTGCCCTGGCGCGACCTGGGCGTGGACCTCGTGCTGGAGTCGACCGGCCGGTTCACCTCCGCCGGCGCCGCCCGCGCGCACCTCTCCGCCGGCGCGTCGAAGGTCCTGGTCAGCGCGCCCGCGTCCGGCGCGGACGTGACGCTGGCCTACGGCGTCAACACGGACGCGTACGACCCGGCCACGCACACGATCGTCTCGAACGCGTCCTGCACCACGAACGCGCTCGCCCCGCTCGCCGCGGTCCTCGACGACCTGGCCGGCATCGAGCACGGCTTCATGACCACGGTCCACGCGTACACGCAGGAGCAGAACCTCCAGGACGGCCCGCACCGCGACCTGCGCCGCGCCCGCGCCGCCGGCGTCAACATCGTCCCCACCACCACCGGCGCCGCCAAGGCCATCGGCCTGGTCCTCCCCCAGCTCGACGGCAAGCTCTCCGGCGACTCCATCCGCGTGCCGGTCCCGGTCGGCTCGATCGTCGAGCTGAACACGACCGTCTCCCGCGACGTCACCCGCGACGAGGTCCTCGCCGCCTACCGCAGGGCCGCCACCGAGGGCCCGCTCAAGGGCATCCTCGAGTACGCCGACGAGCCGCTGGTCTCCGGCGACATCACCGGCAACCCCGCCTCCTCCATCTTCGACGCCGCCCTGACCCGCGTCGACGGCCGCCACATCAAGGTCGTCGCCTGGTACGACAACGAGTGGGGCTTCTCCAACCGCGTCATCGACACCCTCGAACTCCTCGCGGCCTGACCGACAGCACGGCGTCCCGCACGTCGTCCGAACGACGTGCGGGACGCCGCGATCACAGGAGCAGCGCGAGCCGGTGGCCGGAGTCGCTGAGGCGGTGGGCCTCGGGGCCGTCGGCGAGGGGGAGGGTGCGGTCGATGGGGAGGCGGAACTCGCCGCGTTCGAAGAGGCCGGCAGCCTCGGCGAGGCCGTGCCAGGCGCGGCGGGGGGCGTCGGTGGTGAGGCTGAGCGCGCCGGTGTCGCCGGACGGGCCGGCGGTGACCACCCGGTCGGCGGCGCCGGTCAGCGCGACCAGGTCCGGCGTGATCGTCCCGGCCGCGTCGAAGACGCAGTCGATGCCGTCCGGGATCAGCGCGCGGGCCTGCTCCGGCGCGGTGATCGGGGTGACGCCGAAGCCGCGCAGCAGCTCGTGCGCGTCCGCTGCGGCCACGCCGGCGACCACCAGGCCGCGGGCGCGGGCGAACTGCGCCGCGGCCAGGCCGACCGCGCCGGCCGCGCCGGTGATCAGCAGGACGTCGCCGGGGGCGGGGCGCAGCGTCTCGATCGCGCGTAGCGCCGCCTCCACCGCGGTGGCCAGGCCGGCCGCGTCGGCCCAGGTCATGGTCGGTGGCTTGTGCGCGAAGTGGGTCAGCACCGCGTGCTCGGCGCAGGCGCCGCCGGGCGCGATGCCGAACACCTCGTCGCCCACTCGGTAGCCGCGCACATCCTCGCCGACCTGGTCGACGACGCCGGCCGCGTCCAGGCCGGGTATGCGCGGCAGCGGCACGGGGGTGGCGCCGGCCCGGATCCTCGAGTCGGCGGGGCTGACGCCGGCGGCGCGGACCGCGATGCGGATCCGGCCGGGGCCGGCGTTCGGCGCGGGCGTCTCGACGACGCTCATCACCTCGGGCGGCCCGAACTCGGCGAAGCGCAGAGCTTTCATGACGGCACCTCGATCAACCGGCGGAGGGGCGCCGGCCGCCCAGCGGCCTGTTACAGCCTGGCCGCAGCGCTGTTTCGCCACGGTAACACCGCAGGTCTACCACCGCGCGGCGGCCCAGGCCGCGAGTTCGGCACGCGCGGTGGCGAGCTGCGCGGCGGTGGGCAGCGCGCCGGACGCGGCGTTCACCACGAGCGCGGCGTGCACGGATGAGCCGCCGGCCGCCAGCGACAGGCGACGATCCGAGACGACGGCGGAAGCGGAGGACACCACGACGGTACGGCCGGGGGCGAACGACGCCGGCAGGTGCACCTCGGTCGGCGCGTCCAGGCCGGTCGTGTGCCACACCAGCACGCCGTACTGCCGGCCGGTGACCAGCGCGGACACCGTGGGCAGGCCGGCCGGTGGGGTCATCCACGTCGCGGTGGTGCCGGCGCCGGCGTACCCGTCGCGGGCCTGGTCCTCGTAGCCGAACGCGAGCTGCTGCCCGGCGATCGCGGTCGGGTAGAGCCGGTCCAGCACGCGCGGGTCGAGCCGGAGCGCGCCCGCACCGGAGATCACCGAGTGGTCCTCGTCGTTCCACGCGTCGCCCGCCGTCAGCACGCGGGAAGGGTTGCCGTTCATGGCCTCCGAGTGACGTCCACTGTAGATGTCCCAGTGCCACTGGGTGGCGGAGAGCGCCGGGCCGGCCGTGGCCGCGTCCCGCCACCAGTTCGCGCCCGGCAGCCGGGAGTCGAGCCCTTGGTACATCGCGCGGATCATCCACGGCGTGCGGGCCGAGCTGCTCGTGCCGGAGAGCGCGTTGCCGAACTCGGAGACGAACCCGGTGGTGCCGAGCGCGGCGGCCCGGTCCCGGATGCGGTTCATCGCGGTGGAGTAGGTGCCGTCCCGGGCCGGCGTCGGGTCGAGCGTCAGCCGGGCGCCGTCGTAGTAGTGCGAGTTGAACACGTACCGCGTTCCCAGCATCCCGATGGTGTCGAAGCCGCCGGCCTCGCCGAACGTGGTGTTCCAGAAGACGAGCGGCTCGACGAACGCGGGCCGATCGGTCCAGCCGTTCGCGTCCATCACGGCCCGGAACCGCTGGTAGAACGGGAGCAGCCGCTGCCGTTCCCACTCGCTGCCGGACATGCCGTCGAGGCCGCCGTCGAACGGCTCGTTGAGCGGGTCGACGCCGAGCATCATCGCGAACGACGACGGCGGCAGCGTGTCCGCGAGGTGTCGCATCGCGGCGCCGGCCTGGGTCAGGAACGCGGTCTGCACACCGCGCTCGTCGAGCCAGAAGTCGTGCGCCGCCTCCCGCACGGCCGCGTTGGTCAGCATGTTCTGGCCCCACAGGATGCAGATGCCGCAGGACTCGTCCGGGTAGTCGCCGGCCTCGATCACCCAGGCGGGCGCGCCATCCCCGGTGTACCAGCTGTCCGCGTCGAAGAGGTGCCGCGACCAGAGGTCCTGGTGGTAGTCGAGCAGCACCCGGATGCCCCGGTCGGTGAACGCGCGGATCTGCGCGGCGGCCCGGTCCAGGTACGCGTGGTCGATCACGCCGGGCCGCGGCTGCACGCCCTCCCAGGAGATCAGGAACCGGATCGCGGTCGCGCCGGTGAGCTCGCGCATCGCGGTGGCGGAGGCGGCCGCGTCCGCGGTGCTGCGGAACGGGAGCAGGCCGGTCTCGCGCAGCTTCGTGCTGCCGGAGACGTTGAAGCCGCGCAGCACCAGCTCACGGCCGAACTCGTCGCGGAACACGCCCGGCGGGGGCGCCGCGGACGACGGTGCCGGCGTCACGACGAGCGCGACGCCGGCCAGCACGATCAACGCGAGAAGCCTTCGCATGAACAGCGATGCTAGTCGATGTCAGGGCGACACCGAACACTTCTTGCCGTTGATGAAGAACTCCGTCGGCTCGACCCGGAAGTCCGGGCCCTGGACCTTGAAGCCGACGCCGACCGTGCCCTCGTTCGCCACGGGGCCGTTCCACGGCTTGTTCCAGCCGTCCACCGCCTGGCCGTCGGTCGAGATGTTCACCTCGTACTCGCTGCCGCGCACGAACGTCTGGCCGGGCGGCAGCACGAACGCCAGCGTCCAGCCGGTGATCGCGTACCCGCTGGTGTTCTTGATGACCAGGTACACATCGAAGATCTCGTTGCCCGCCGTCGGCCGGTAGCTGACGTTGCAGGGTTCCCCCGCCAAAACCGCCGGTGCCGCCGATCCCACCGGCGCCGCCGATGCGGGCACCGCGGGACTGAGCGCCACCAGACACGCCGCCACCAGTGTGGCGATTCCCCCTCGCACGTTCCGTACCCCCGGTTTCTGTCCTATTTCCACACTGAGACCTATCGTTTCAATGGCAGCGTCGACCCTCACACTGGACGCGTACTGGACGGTGACTGGAGAGGAGGGCAGCGTGCGGATCCAGGTGCTCGGCACGGTCCGCGCCTGGCTCGGCGAGCAGCCGGTCGAGTTGACCTCGGCCGGGCAGCGCGCCGTCCTGGGCCTGCTCGCGCTCGCCTGCGGGCAGCCGGTGACCCGGCCGGAGCTGATCGACTCGCTCTGGGGCGACGACCCGCCGGTCAGCGCGGTCAACGTGTTGCAGACGTACGTGAAACACCTGCGCCGCCGCCTGGAACCGGACCGTCCGGCCCGCTCCCGCAGCGCGCTGCTGCCGCACGTCGGCGACGGCTACGCGCTGCGCGCCACCGCGGACACGCTGGACCTGCTCTGCTTCCGCCACCTGCACGCACAGGCCGCCGCGGCCCAGCACGACGGCGACGACCGGCGCGCGGCCGCGCTGCTGGAGCAGGCGCTGCGGCAGTGGCACGGCGCGCCGCTGGCCGACGTGCCACAGCTGGCCGGGCACCCGAAGGTGGTCGCGATCGCGGCCGAGCGCGCCGCCGCGCTCGCCCGGTACGGCGAGCTGAAGATCGCGCTGGGCGAGGTCGCCGAGGCGCTGCCGGCACTGGAGGAGGCGGTCGCGGCGCAGCCGCTGGACGAGGCCGGCCAGGCGCGGCTGATCCGCGCGTACGCCGCGACCGGCCGGCGCGCGGACGCGTTCGAGGTCTACCACTCGGCCCGCCGGCGGCTCGCGGACGAACTGGGCGTCGACCCCGGGCCCGAGCTGCGCGCCGCCCACGACACGGTGCTTCGCGCGGAGGCGCCCGCGACCGTCGCCGAGACGGCAGCGCGCCGGCACGTCCCCGCGCAGCTGCCCGCGGACGTGCCCGACTTCGTCGGCAGGGACGGCGAGCTCTCCCGCCTGGACGCGCTGCTCGGCTCGCCGACCGTGGTCATCTCCGCGCTGTCCGGCACCGCCGGCGTCGGCAAGACCGCGCTCGCGGTGCGCTGGGCGCACCGGGTCCGCACCGGCTTCCCGGACGGGCAGCTCTACATCAACCTCCGGGGGTACGACACGGAGCGCCCGGTCACGGCCGGTGAGGCGCTCGCCCGGTTCCTGCGCGCGCTCGGCGTACCCGGGCAGGAGGTGCCGCTGGACGCGGAGGAGCGCGCCGACCGTTACCGCAGCCTGCTGGACGGCCGCCGGATGCTGATCGTATTGGACAACGCGTCCTCGGTCGCCCAGGTGCGCCCGCTGCTACCCGGCGCGGCCGGCTGCCTCACGGTGGTGACCAGCCGGGACGCGCTGCCCGGTCTGGTCGCCCGGCACGGCGCCCGCCGCCTCGACCTGGACCTGCTGCCGCACGCGGACGCGCTCGCGCTGCTGCGCCGGCTGATCGGGCCGCGCTGCGACGAGGACCCGGACGCCGTCGACGAGCTGGCCGAGCGCTGCGCCCGCCTGCCGCTGGCGCTGCGGGTGGCCGCGGAGCTGGCGCTGTCCCGGCCGGCCGTACCGCTGGGGCAACTGGCCGGTGAACTGGCGGACGAGCGGCGGCGACTGTCCATGCTGGATGCGGGCGGCGACCCGGAGACCGGCGTCCGCGCGGTGTTCTCGTTCTCCTACCGCCAGCTGCCCGAGGCGGCCGCGCGCGCGTTCCGGCTGCTCGGCCTGCACCCGGGCCCGGACGTCGAGCCGTACGCCGCGGCCGCGCTCTTCAACACGCCGGTGACCCGCGCCCGGGACCTGCTGGAGTCGCTGGCCGCCGCGCACCTGGTGCAGCGCAACGGCACCGGGCGGTACGCGCTGCACGACCTGCTCCGCGCGTACGCGTCCGAGCTGGCGCTGCTCGACGGCGACGAGACCGGCACGGTCCGGCTGCTCGACGCCTGGCTGCACACGGCACAGACCGCGATGACCGCGCTGCACCCGGCCGAACGCGACCGGTACCGCCGCTCCACCGCCACCGCGATGCCGATCGCGCCGGTCGGCGACCCGATGGCAGCGCAGCTGTGGCTGGACGACGAGCGCGGCAACCTGGCCGCGGCCGTGGCGTACGCCGCCGTGCACGGGCACTCCGCGCACGCGGTCGCGCTCACCGTCACGCTGCTGCGCTACCTGGAGGGCGGCGGGCACGTGGCCGAGGCGATCGCGATGCACACCCACGCGCGGGACGCCGCGCAGCGCACCGGCGACACCGCGGCCGAGGCACAGCTGCTCAACAACATCGCGCTGATCTACAGCCAGCAGGGCCGGTTCGCGCAGGCCACGGAGTACCTGCGCCACGCGATCGACGCGGCCCGGCGCTGCGGCGACCCGGCCGCGGAGACCCGCGCGCTCGGCAACCTCGGGCACGTCGACGCATGGCTCGGCCGGTACGACGACGCGGCCGCCAACCTCCGCGCCGCGCTCGCGCTGTGCCGCCGCACCGGCGACCGGCCGGCCGAGGCGCGCGTGCTCGGCAACCTCGGCCAGGTCTACCGCCGGCAGGGCCGGCACGCGGACGCGGAGACGCACCTGCGCCGCTCGATCGAGCTGTGCCGGAGCATCTCCGACCACATCGGCGAGGCGTACGTGCTGGTCACCCTGGGCCACGTGGAGGCCGGCCGAGGCCGGCTGATCGACGCGGCCGACCACCACCGGGCCGCGCTCACGCTGTTCCGCCGCAGCACCGAACGCGGCGGCGAGGCGCTCGCGCTGGACGGCCTCGGCACCGCCGAACTCGCGCTCGGCGACGCCGTCGGCTTCGACCACCTGCTGGAGGCCCTGGCCATCTTCCGCCGGCTCGGCGAGCGCGCCGGCGAGGCCCAGGCCGGCAACAGCATCGGCGAGGCACACACCGCGGCCGGCCGGCCCGAAGCGGCCCGGGAGGCGCACACGGCCGCGCTCTCCGTGGCCCGCGAGATCGGCGACCGCTACGAGCAGGCCCGCGCGCACAGCGGCCTGACCGCGGCCGCGGAGGCGCTGGCCGACGGGACCGCCGCGGCCACCCACCGCCACGCGGCCGAGACGATCTACACCGAGATCGGCGCGCCCCGGCCGGCCTCGGCCTTCAGCTGACGCTCCGATAGCGGGACGCCAGCCGAGGGCTCTGCCCGCCGAACGCGGCCAGGTCCGCCGCGAAGACGGACTCGAGCAGGCCGTAGTCCTCGACGCCGGGCGCGCTGACCACCTCGCCGCGCGCGATGCCGGCGAGCGCGGCCGTGACCACGTCACCGGCGGACATCCGGGGTACGGCGGACAGGTCCATGCCCTGCACCGAGTGGAACTCGGTGGCGACGACGCCGGGGCAGACCACGTGCGCGGTCACGCCGGTGCCGTCCAGCTCCGCGTGCAGCGTCTGCGTCATCGCGACCGTGTGGGCCAACGTGCCGGCGTAGACGGCGCGGCGCGGCATCAGCGACGACGGCGCCGGGCCGGCGAAGGCGATCATGCCGGCCACGGCCACGATCGTCCCGGCGCCGCGCGAGATCATGCCGGGCAGCGCCGCGCGGGTGAGCATCGTCGGCGCGACCACCTTGACGTGCACCAGCTCGCGCGCCTTCGCGGCGGGCAGGTCGGCCATCGGCATGTAGTGCGCTACGCCCGCGTTGTTGACCAGCATGGTCAGCGGCTCGCTCGCGCACAGCTCCGCCACGGCGTCGACGCCGTCGTCCGTGCTCAGATCCGCGACGACGACCCGGACCTCGGCCGGCAGCGCGGACGCGAGCGCGTCGAGACGGTCCCGGCGCCGTCCGGCCACGATCAGGTCGTGCCCGTCCGCGGCCAGACGCTCCGCGAAGGCCTGGCCGATCCCCGACGACGCACCGGTGACGAGTGCGAGTCCCATGATCTACCCCTTTGTTCCTGTCCCTGTCCGACAGGACCATGGTGTGCCGCGGCGCCCGGCGTACCCAGAGGATCGCTTTTCCTGGGTCTGCCAGGCCCATCCCGCTTCCGGCGTGGGCATCGTCGGTCGGGCATCGGTCGGGCATCGGTCGGCCGCGGAGGCAGAGCGTTCACTCCATATGTGTGCGGGGCGGCAGCCGGGCTTCGTGCGAGTCGCGTCGTGGGTCAGAGCGCGGCTACGGCGCGGTGCAGCCAGACGGAGCCGGGCGTGCCGGTCCCAGGGGCGGGCGGCTGCGGCGTGCCGTTGATCGTGGCGACCAGCGCGTGGTAGCGGTCGAACAGGGCGGCGCCCCTGGCCGCGTGCGGTTCAGGGTCGCTCGCGATCACCTGGAGCCGCACAGCGTCGAGGTCCGGTTCTCCATCGGCGCTCGGATCGCCGGGCAGGTGCGCGAGCACCGCCAGGAAGCGGTTCGCCAGGTCGCGTGCCACCGGTGCGTCGACCGGCACGCCGGCCCGGGCCGCCGCCCTCGCCTCGATCAGGATCTCCGTCAGCCGGTCCGCCTCCGCCTCCGGCCAGGTCTCCGCGGTGTCCCGGTCCGGCACGGCGAACGAGTCGTGGAAGTAGTCGCGAACCGCCGCCCGGAACTCCGCGTCCCGGACCGTGTCGGCCAGCACGATCCACGCCTCCAGCTGTTCCGCGGTCGGATCGTCGGGCAGCCGGGGCCGCATGCGGACCAACTCGCCGACGAGGTCCGTCAGGTCGAGGCCGTCGGTCACCTCGGTCCAGAAGTCCTCGATCAGCCGGGCGCGGTCGTCGTCGGACATGGACACCAGCTTGTGCATCAGGTTCACCTGTTCGGTAGCGCTGTGTTGCCGGACGATGGTGCGCAGCACCGCGCGCCGGGCCTGGAAGGCGCGCATCCGCGCCTCGACGAGCGCCAGATGCGCCGACGCGAGGTCGTGCAGCGACGTCTCGCCGTCCAGCAGCCGCCGGATGTCGTCCAGGCCCGCGCCCAGGTCGCGGAGCGTGCGGACGAGCTCCAGGCTCGCGATCGCCCGCACGTCGTAGAGCCGGTAGCCGGCGCCGGTGTGCCCGCTGGGCGCGATGATCCCGGCGTCCGCGTAGTACCGGATGGCGCTGACGCTCAGGCCGGTGCGCCGGGCCACGTCCCCGATCGGATAGAGCTCGTTCATGCCGTTCACTCTGGCGTCTCAAGCCGATTGAGAGTCAAAACTTTCCTCAGGAACCGCTGCAACCACCCCGCCGGATGCCGCGTGTTCCTCACGTCGAGCGGCTGACACACGGGGGTCAGCCGAGACTCAAGCAGGGGGAACAGCTGTGAACGGTCCACTTAGGACGATCGCGCCCATGCTCGCCACCGCCGGCCTTGTCGGCGCCGTCGCGCTGACCGCCACGCCGGCCACCGCCGCACCGGCCGAGGGTGCGGCCGGGAAGTGCCGCATCAGCTACCTGCCGGTGCCGGACGGCGCCGACAGGTACGGCGTGGTCATCGCGGGCGGGGACGTCACCGGGCGGTACGCCGTCGGCAGCGTCACCTACGGCTTCAACACCGAACAGGTGATCTGGAGGAACGGCGCGGTCAGCATGCCGTCGCTGCCGTTCGGCGAGGGCACGCTGGCGGACGTGAACTCGTCCGGCGTCGCGGTCGGCTACGGGCTCACCATGAACTACGACTCCGTCCCGGTGAGCTGGTCGGAGGCGACCGGCCTGCGGGAGCTGACCGTGCCGGAGGAGGGCTGGTCGGGCCAGGCCGCCGCGATCAACTCACGGGGCGACATCGCCGGCACGGTCTACGACAGGAACGACTACGACGGCACCCAGGTCGCCGTGGTCTGGCCCGCGGACGCGCCCGGCACGGTCGAGGTCATGCCGGCGGACGGGCCGCACTACGCGGCCGACATCGACGAGGACGGCACCGTCCTGGCACATGCCGGCAGCTTCGTCTGGAGCCCCGGCGCGTCCGCGGTCTGGGACCGGACCGGCGACGAGGTGCAGCAGCTGGGCGAGCGGTCCTTCGCCAGCCAGATCAGCGGCGGTTACGTGCTCCGCTCCCGCGACACCGACGAGGGCACGCGGTACGTCGTCCAGGACCTGGACGGCGCGTCCCGCGACGTGCGCCACCTCGAGATCTCGGCCGCGCTCAACCGCCACGGCGACGTCGCGGGGCAGGGCACGGTGATCGAGCGTCGCAACGGCTCCACGATCCCGCTCCAGCTCCCGGCCGGCACCGTCGCCTGGGTCACCGCTCTCAGCGACACCGGCACCGCCTACGGCACCGCCGCCGGCCTGCCCGCCATGTGGCAGAACTGCAGGTAGGCACGAACTCCCGGGGGCCGGCGTGCGCCGGCTCCCGGATCAGTCCCGTTCCCGCTCGTGGCGGTGGCCGCCGTCCCCGGCCCGGGGCCTCCGGCGGGAGCGTCTCGGCCAGGGGGTATCGAAGGGTCCGAAAAGCGGCAGCGGGGTGTCGCGCATGCCGTCGGGCGCAGTAGAAACGAGGGATGCGCAGCGTCAGCGACATCGATTTCGGGCGGTTGACCGGCCGGGCGTTCCACCCGTCGCCGGTGGCCTGGGAGGACGAGGTCCTCTACTTCCTGATGGTGGACCGTTTCTCGAACGGGCGGGAGCGCGACTGGCGGGACAACGACGGCGTCGCGGTCGCGTTCGGCGAGACCCCGCGGCTGCGGCCGGAGAACCACGGCAACGCGATGGGCACCGAGGCGGAGCGCGCGGCCTGGCGCCACGCGGGCGAGCGGTTCACCGGCGGCACGCTGCGCGGGCTGCGCGGCAAGCTCGGCTACCTGCGGCGGCTGGGGATCACGGCGGTGTGGGTGAGCCCGGTCCTCAAGCAGGTGCCGGGCGTGGAGAGCTACCACGGGTACGGTACGCAGGACTTCCTCGACGTCGACCCGCACTTCGGCACGCCGGAGGACCTGCGCGACCTGGTGACGGCCGCGCACGGCATGGGCATCCGGGTGATCCTCGACGTGGTGCTCAACCACACCGGCGACGTCTTCGACTACGCGGTACCGGCGCCGGTCTGCGACAGCACCACGGTCTATCCGGTCGCCGGCTTCCGGGACACCGACGGCAAGCCGGCGCTGCCGATCGGGCCGCTGACCGACCGGGACACCGGCGTCTGGCCCGCGGAGCTGCAGACGCTGGACGCGTTCACCCGCCAGGGCCGGATCCAGGACTGGGACCGCTGGCCGGAATACCTCCGCGGTGATTTCCAGACGTTGAAGGACGTGTCGCTGCTGCGGCCGGACGGCGGGCCCTCCCCCGCGCTGGTCGCGCTGACCCAGGCGTACCAGTACTGGCTGGCCTTCGCGGATCTCGACGGTTTCCGGGTGGACACGGTCAAGCACATGGACCCGTCCGCGGCCCGCTACTTCGCGTCCGCGATCCACGAGTTCGCGGCCAGCATCGGCAAGGAGAACTTCTACCTGATCGCGGAGATCACCGGGCCGCGCTCGTTCGCGTTCCAGACGCTGCAGGCGGTCGGGATGGACGCGGCGCTCGGCATCGCGGACGTGCAGGACCACCTGGAGTGGCTGGTCAAGGGCCGGCGGAACCCGGTCGACTACTTCGGGCTGTTCCGGGACGCGCTGCAGGACGGCAAGGACTCGCACGCCTGGTACCGCAACCGTGTGGTCACCGGCTACGACGACCACGACCAGGTGCGCAAGGGCGCGTCGAAGGCGCGGTTCGCGGCCACCGAGCACGGTGACCGGCTGGCCGTGGCCGCGCTCGCGCTGAACGCGGCCACGCTCGGCATCCCGTGCGTCTACTACGGCAGCGAGCAGCTGTTCGACGGCGCGGGTGGCGACGACAGGTACGTCCGGGAGGCGATGTTCGGCGGCGCGTTCGGGCCGTTCCGCAGCCGCGGCCGGCACGCGTTCGACGAGGACCATCCGGTCTACCGGCAGCTGGCCCGGATCCTGGCGCTGCGCCGCCGGGTGCCCGCGCTGCGCCGCGGCCGGCAATATCTGCGCCCGATCTCCGGCGACGGCTCGTCCTTCGGCCCGCCACGGATCATCGGCGACGGCCCGATGCGGTCGATCGTGCCCTGGTCACGGATCTTCGCCGGCCACGAGGTGCTCTGCGCGATCAACACGGATCCGTTCACACCGCGTACCGCGTGGGTGACCCTGGATCGTGATCTGCACCCGCCCGGCAGCGAGCTGACCTGCCGATTCAACACCGACGAACACCTCGAGGGTACGGTCGTGAGCGCGGAACCCCGCAACGGCAGCGCGATCCCGGTCACCGTGCCGGCGGGCGGGTTCGTGGCGTATTGGTGATCACGTGAGCATCGTTCGGACTGGGGTTTGATCCTCTGCGGGCCGATACTGGATCACGGCAGACATCCATGTCGGAAATATCAGAGGATTATCGATGCTCGAGTCTCGGGACGGACGACGGGTCGTGGTCACCGGCGTCGGCGTGGTGGCACCGTGCGGAATCGGCGCGGCCGGCTTCTGGGACGGACTCTCCAAACCCGTGCCACCGTCCGTCACCCGCGAGGTGACCGGCCTCGACCCCACCGCCATCGGCCTGTCCAAGGTGGAGATCCGCCGCCTCGACCGGTTCGCCCAGCTCGCCCTGGTCGCGGCGCACGAGGCGATCGGCGACGCCGGCCTGGCCGACCCCGCCGACCGCGACGGTGAGCGCACCGGCGTGCTGATCGGCTGCGGCATCGGCGGCGCCTGGTCATGGGAGGCGCAGGTCCGGCTGATAGACGAGAAGGGCCCGTCCCGGGTCTCGCCGCTGACCGTCCCCATGGTCATGCCGAACGCGGCCGCCGGCGCCGTCTCCATGCGCTGGGGCCTGGCCGGGCCCTGCGAGACCATCTCCACCGCGTGCGCCACCGGCACCCAGTCCATCGGCAACGCGGCCCGCTGGATCGCCGCCGGCCGCGCCGACACCGTCGTCGCCGGTGGCACCGAATCCTGCCTGACCGGCGTCAACCTGGCCGGCTTCGGCAACATGCGCGCGCTCTCCCCGACCGGCGTGTCGCGTCCGTTCGACGCGGACCGGGACGGCTTCTGCGCGGCCGAGGGGGCGGGGATCCTGGTGCTCGAGGAGTACTCGCGGGCCGTGGCCCGCGGGGCGCGCATCTACGCCGAGATCGCCGGCGTCGGTTCCGGCGCCGACGCCTACCACATCACCGCGCCGTCTCCGGGCGGCCGCGGCGCGGCGCGGTGCATGCGTGAGGCGCTGGACGACGGTGGCGTCAGGCCGTCCGAGGTCACGCACATCAACGCGCACGGCACGTCCACGCCGCTCAACGACGCCGGGGAGGCCGAGGCGATCGCCGCGGTCTTCGGCGACCACAAGCCCGCCGTAACGTCGATCAAGGGCGTGACCGGTCACTCGCTGGGCGGCGCCGGGGCGATCGAGGCGGCGGCGCTGTCGCTGACGTTCGCACACCGCGCGCTCCCGCCGACGATCGGCACGACGACGGTGGATCCGGCCCTGGACATCGACGTGGTCCTGTCGCCCCGCGAGTGGGAGCCGGCGCCCGCGCTGACGAACAGCTTCGGCTTCGGCGGCCACAACGCCACGCTGCTCTTCACCCCGGTGGCGTAAGCCTGTTGATCCGGGCGTCTCCCCCAGGTGAGCGGGGCGCCCGGATCGAGCCCATCCACCAGCTGCAGGATCTCGGCGGTCATCCCGAAGACACTGTCACACCCCCCGGCGGGCCCGTGCACCTCCATGAAAGGGTTCCGGTGGGGAGGATCGAGCAGAGGGGAAAGCCGGTACGGATGGTCGAAACAATGGCACTGGTCCTCGGTGGGCTCGTGGTGGTGATGGTGGCGAACGCCGTCGCGCACCGCAGTGGCCTGCCGGCCTCGGTACTGCTGGTGTGCGCGGGTATCGGGTACGGCTATCTACCCGGGCCGAATCTCGAACTCCACCCTGATGTCGTGCTCTACCTGGTCATTCCGCCGCTGCTGTACGCGGCCGCGCTGGAGTCCAGCCTCACCGCGATCAAGCGCAACATGCGTACCGTGCTGGGTCTGTCCGTGGGTCTGGTCCTGGCGACCGCGTTGCTCGTCGGCCTCGGCCTGGACCTGTTCGTGACCGGTGTGACGCTCGCGGCCGGCCTGGCCGTGGGTGCGGCGGTGGCACCTCCGGATCCGGTCGCGGCGCTGTCGATCGGCCGGAAGGCGGGCCTGCCGCCACGGCTGATCACGCTGGTCGAGGGCGAAGGGCTGCTGAATGACGCGACCGCGCTGACGATCCTGAAGGTCGCGGTGCTGGCGACGGTCAGCGGGCATCTGTCGGTGGGGCACGCGGTGGGCGAGTTCGCACTGATGGCGGCCGGTGGTCTCGCGATCGGCCTGGCGTCGGCCTGGCTGCTCGGGCAGGTCCGCCGCCGGATCACGGATCCGCTGATCGACACGGCGATGTCACTGGGTACGCCGTTCGCGGTGTTCCTGGTCGCCGAGGAGATCCACGTCTCGGGTGTGCTGGCCGTGGTGGTCTGCGGTCTGTGGCTGGGTCACCGGGCGCCGTCGATGACGACGAGCCGTTCACGGTTGCAGTCCCGGCCGGTGTGGCACTTCGTGGAGTACCTGCTCGAGGGGTACGTGTTCGTGCTGATCGGCCAGCAGTTGCCGTCCGTGCTGCGCGCGCTCGGCGACTACTCGTGGACCACGATCGCCTCCGCGGCAGCGATCACGCTCGCGGTGGTGCTGCTGCTGCGGCCGATCTGGCTGTACGTGATGGCGCACCTGCCGGGCCGCATGCACGCACGGCTGGGCGGCGACCCGAACCGGAACAACCCGCCGCTGTCGATGCGCGAGCTGACCGCGCTGACCTGGGCGGGCACCCGGGGGGTGATCACGCTGGCCGCGGTGTTCACGCTCCCGGCGGCGACGCCGAACCGGCCGCTGCTGCTGTTCTGCGCGTACATCGTGGTGCTGGTGACGTTGATCGGGCAGGGTCTGACGTTCGCGCCGCTGCTGCGCGCGCTGCGGATCCCGGGCACGGACGTGAGCCGGGCCCGGACCCGCAACGAGGCCCGTGCGGCCGCGATGGAGGCCGCGGTGGCCCGGCTGGACGAGCTGGAGGAGTCGGACGACCCGGCGATCCACGCGTCGTTGCCGGGCGCACGGCGGCTGGCCGAGGCCCGGTTGCAGCGTTACCGGGACCGGCTGGCCATGCTGAACGCGACCGAGGACGAGGCACTGCCGGTCAACGAGGAGTACCGGGCCGCGCAGCGGGCCCGGCGCGAGATGATCACGGCGCAGCGCGAGGAGCTGCTGGCCTGGCGGGACTCCGGCATGCTGGCGGACGCGGACCTGCGGATCCTGGAGCGCGAGCTGGACCACGAGGAGAGCATCCTCCCGGCGCCCGGCAAGCACTGATCGAGAGGGGCCGGGCCCACCACCCGGCCCTTTCCACATCAGGATCTGAGCGTCAGCACCACCTCACCCATGATCGAGGCGTCGTTCACGTCGATGGAACGACGTGAACGACGCCTCGATCACGGATTCAGAGGGCCGGGACCGGGGCCTCGGCCAGGCGGCCGTCGCGCAGGGTGAGGACGCGGTCGGCCAGGTCGATCAGCGTCGGGTCGTGCGTGGCGACCAGGACGCACATGCCGCGCGAGGCGACCAGCGCGCGCAGCAGGTCCATGATGGACCGCCCGGTCTCCGAGTCGAGCTGGCCGGTCGGCTCGTCCGCGATCAGCAGTGGCGGGTCGTTGGCCAGCGCGCGGGCCACCGCGACGCGCTGCTGCTGGCCGCCGGACAGCTCGTACGGCCGCTGGTTCGCGTGACCGCCGAGACCGACCAGCTCCAGCAGCAGCGAGATGCGCTCGTCGCGTACCGCCGCCAGCTGTTTGTTGAGACGCAGCGGCACGCTGACGTTCTCCGCCGCGGACAGGATCGGGATCAGGCCGAACGACTGGAACACGAAGCCGATCGTGGTGCGGCGCAGGTCGAGCAGCTCCTTCTCGGACGCGGCCGTCACGTCGTGCCCGTCGATCACGATCTGCCCGGACGACGGCCGGTCCAGACCCCCGACCATGTTGAGCAGCGTGGTCTTGCCGGCGCCGGACCGGCCGCGGACCGCGACCAGTTCGCCCCGGTTCGCGGTGAATGACACGCCCTTAACGGCCTCGACGTCACCGTAATTTCGGCTCACACCGGACACTGAGATGATCATTTTTCCTGCCCCGGGAAGACGGCGACGTGGTCGGGTTCGAGCGTGAGCTTGACGCGCTCGCGCAGCGCCAGCTCGTCGACGAACGTGGCGGGCAGCTGCAGCCGGCCGCTGCGGTCGATCACCGCGTACTCCTCGGTGATCAGCTCCTCCACGCCGTCCTCGGAAAGGCGTGCGGACCGGCGCACCTCCGCCGAGGTCCGGCCGTCGCGGATCTGCACCGTGCGGCGGACCTGCGAGGACACCGAGTGGTCGTGGGTGACGATGACGACGGTGACGCCCAGCTCCGCGTTGATCGTGCGGAGCGCGCCGAACACCTCCGCGGCCGTGGCCTCGTCCAGCTCACCGGTCGGCTCGTCCGCGAACAGCACCTCCGGGTTGTTCGCCACCGCGACCGCGACCGCGACGCGCTGCTGCTGGCCGCCGGACATCTCGCCCGGCCGCCGGTTCGCCAGTTCCCCCACGCCGAGCATGTCGAGCAGCTCCTGCGCGCGCCTGCCCGCACCACGCCCACGCCGGGCCAGCTGCTGCGGCAGCTCCACGTTCTCCCTCGCGGTCAGGTAGGGCAGCAGGTTCCGCGCGGTCTGCTGCCAGATGAACCCGACCGTGTGCCGCCGATAGGTCAGCCTCCTGCGCGGCGACATGGTGAGCAGGTCGTAGCCGGCCACCCGGGCGATGCCGGCGGTCGGCACGTCCAGGCCGGACAGCACGTTCAGCATGGTCGACTTGCCGGAGCCGGACGCGCCGACGATCGCGATCAGCTCGCCGCGGTCGACGACCAGGTCCAGGCCCTGGAGCGCGAAGACCTCCACGCCCTCGGTCTTGAAGATGCGCACCAGGCCGTCGCAGACGATGTGCCCGCGCAGCCGGTCGGTGCCGCCCGCCCGCGCGGCGGCGCGTTCGGCCGCCCGTCGCTGCAGCGTGGCCAGATCCGGGGCCGCCATCAGTTCTCCTCTCCGAGGCGGAGCACCTCGCCGAGGCGCATCCGGCGATTCAGCCCGCTCTCCACCAGCAGGGCCAGCAGCAGCGCCAGCACCATGAGCAGCGGAACACCCGACACCAAAACAAGATCCACGTGGGTACGGACGGGAGCACCGGCCGTGAACCCGCCGAGCCCGAGCGCGGGCCCGAGGACCTGTGGCAACGCGATCCCGACCGCGCCACCGGCGAGCACCGCCACCGCGACCAGCGGCAGCAGCTCGTAGATCAGCAGACCGCGGCCCTGCCCGGCGGACAGGCCCATGGTCCGCAGCCGGGACAGCGTCCGCCCGCGCCCGGCCGCGTCGGCCAGCACGGTGAAGCCGACCGCGAGCAGCGCCAGCAGCGTGGCGCCGATCGCACCGGCGGCGAACGTGAAGCTGAGCACGCCGTTGACGCCGCCGGCCTCCATCGCGGCCCGGTACCCGGCCCAGGTGATGACCGTGGCCCGCCGCTCCAGCTGGGTGTCCGGCACCTCGCGGCCGAACACCCCGGCGAAGTAGTCCAGCTGCCCCTGGTCCCCGGTCGTGGTCAGCTCCTCGGTGGAGAAGCCGTCCCCGGCGATCAGGAACCGGTTCGGCACGATCTCGCCGTTGCGTGGCAGCGGCAGCGCGGCGGCCGGGAGCGCGATGAACGCACGCGCGCCCATGTCCAGGCCGGGCAGGGAGTCGACCACCGCGGCCACCCGGAACGCGTACCGGCGGCCCTGCACCTCGGTGGCGCCGGTCTCGCCGACCTCGGCCGCGACCGACGGCGACACCACGGCCGGGACCGGTGCGTCGTCCGTGGCGACCCGAGCCGAGTCGAGCAGCACCGGCGGCAGCGTGACACCGCGGCCGCTGTCGCGCAGCACCCGCGCCATCGCGGGACCGTCGACCACGACCTGCTGGGCCTGGATGATCTCGTGGCTGCCCGTGCCGAGCCGGTCCTGCAGCCGCACGCCGGACTCCACGCTCAGCGGCACGACCGAGGTGACGCCGTTGAGGCCTGCCAACTCCGAGGCGGTGCGCGGGCCGAACGCGTACCCGGTCAGCTGCGCGTCGCCGGCCACCGCGGTATCCGCGGCGCGGTCCCGGGCGTACCCGATGGTGCTGGTGACCACGCTGGTGAAGACGCCGGTCGTGATCGCCACGACCAGCACCGCGAGCGGGCCGAGGCTGACCGGCGCGGCCCGGCCGGCCCGCGCGAGGCCGAGGAACGGCACCACGCTGCGGGACCGGCTCGCGAACCGGCCGACCCGGCGCAGCGGCCACGGGACCACGCGCACCGCGACGAGCGCGGCCGCGAGCGCGAGCAGCACCGGCACGGACGCCAGGAACGGGTCGACGCCCACGTCCTGGCTCAGCCCGCGGCGGCGCAGCACGACCACGCCGAGCACCGCGAGCAGCAGCAGGAACCCCTCGGCCGCGAGACGCCGCGGCGACGGCCGCTGCGCGGTCAGATCCTGCCGGCTGCCGAGGAACCCGGCCCGCATCGTCATCGCCAGCACCGGCACGGAGAGCGTGGCGACCAGCCCGATGCCGAGCACGGACCACCACTCCCCCGCCTCCGCACGGCCGGGCAGCAGCATGCCGGCCGCCCAGCCCGCGAGCACCGCGATCGGCACCACCACCGCGGTCTCGGCGAGCGTGCGCAGGCCGATCGTGGTGCCGGTACCGCCGCGGGCGCGCAACAGCGACAGCTCGTCGCGCCGCCGATCCACGGCCAGCCGGGCCGCGAGCACGATCAGGCCGAGCAGCGTGGCGACCATGCCGGAGAGCACCACCGCGAGCAGCGCCGCGACCGCGCGCTGCCGGCCCTGGAAGTCCACGAACTCCCGGTCCAGCGAGGTGGTCAGCCGCAGGCCCTCGCCCGGTGGCGTGCGCTTGGCCTCGGCGACCGCGGTGATCAGCGGCGGAAGGCCGTCCGCGCTCAGCCGGGCCTCGTCGACCCGGTACCGCCACTCGTAGGCGAGCATCCGGGTACCGTCCGCCGCTGCGCCGAGGCCGTCCGCGTCGGTCAGCATGGTGGCGCGCCAGGTGGTGTCCGTCGACGCCGGCCCGCAGGCGACCGTGGCCAGCACGACGTTGTCCCAGTCCGGCGCGGTCGCGTCCAGCGGCGCATAGACGCCGACGACCTCGGCGCCGACCGGGGTCTCGGCCGCGCCGATCACGGTGAACGTGGAGCCGGCCTCCACACCGAGCCGGAACGCGGCCTCCTCGGACACCATCACCTCGACCGGCCCGCGCGCGGCCGTGTCCGGCGCCCGGCCGGCGGTGATCCGGATCCGGTCGGCGACGCCGCCCTGGTAGCGGAACGCCAGACTCGGTGCGCAGGGCGTGTCGAACCGGCCCTGCACCACGGTCACCGCGGGCTTTCCCGGGCCGCCGGCACCGCCGCCGACCTGCGCGGCGAACCAGCTCTGGCCGATCGCCCCGGGCAACGGCGCGGGCAACGCCACGCGGTACTCCGCCAGGCGCGCCTCCGCACCGGAGACCCGCACCCTGCCCTCGATGGCCGGTTCGACGCTGTAGGTGAGGTCGCGCGCCTGGGTGCGCAGCCCGGCCACGTCCGCGCGCAGCCCGTCGTCGGTGAACCCGTTCGCCAGCCGGGGCACGCCGCTGACCAGCAGCGACGCCACCAGGCCCAGCGCGGCCAGCAATGCGAGGTAGCCGGCTGTCGCCCTCACACGGCGTAACAGCCTCATCGTCCCACCCCTCACCGGTCTTCGCCGATCCGCAGCTGCGCGACGGCCAGCTGGTTACGCAGGTTCAGGCCGGACAGCGCGGACAGCGCGAGCGCCAGACCGAGCAGCAGCACTCCGGTCGTGGCCACGGCCGGCCAGTCGACCCGCAGCAACGGCTCCGGCACCGGTCTCTCCGCGGACGGGGTCAGCACCACCAGCGGCGCCATCGTGGCCGCGACCGCGATACCGACGCCGAGGCCGGCCAGCACGCCGAGCCCGGCCAGGAACGCCTGCTCGATCAGCAGCGCGCGGGCCAGCTGACGGGCGCCGACGCCGAGCGTGTGCAGCACCGCCATCTCGGTGAGCCGGCGGCGGCCGGTGGCGCGCACGTCGACCGCGATGCCGACGGCGGCCAGCAGCACCGCGCCGAGCGCGGCCGCGAACAGCGCGGCACGGGCGCCGACGCCGTACGGGTCCGACTCCGCCTCCCCGCCGAGCGCGACCCGGTCCAGCACGGTCAGGCCGCCGAGCGCCCGGGCCGCGTCCGCGGCGCGCGTGCCGGGACCCGCGGACACCCACCACTCCTGCGGGCCACGGGTGAGGCCCCAGGTGTTGAAGACCGTGGAGCTCAGCGACGGCAGGTCGACCAGCAGCGACGCCGGCTGGGTGCCGCCGGGCAGCGAGTCGGCGCGGCCGGTGACGACCACCTCGACCGAGGCACCGCCGAGCGACATCCTGGTCGTGCCGCCGATGTCCAGCCGCAGCGCGGAGAGCGCGGCCGGGGTGGCGACGACCGGCACGGTCAGCCGGTCGGTGGCCCTCGGCACGACCGCGAACGCGAACGACCGCACGCCGAAGAGCACGCCCTGCACCGTGTACGCCGCGCGCAGCCCCCCGCCCTCCACGGTCGCGTCGCTGCCCCTGCCCGCCCGGTCGGTGCCGGTCCACCGCGGCGCCGCGCCGTTGAGGGACACCGGCGTGCCGTCCACGGCCAGCCCGGTCAGCGCCCAGTCCAGCCGCTCGCCGTTGCCGGCCGTCGAGTCGACGACGAAGCCGGCCAGCCGGTCCGCGCCGGCCGGCAGCGCCACGTCGAAACGGCCCTGGTCCCCGGCCCACGCCTCACCGAGCGAGATCCGGTGCATCATGCCGTGCCCGTCCGCGACCACGGCCGCGCTCCGGATCGGCGAGCGCACACCGGTGCCGGTGAACGTGCCGGTCAGCCGGGCGGCACCGGCTGGCAGCGGCACCACCGGCGCGGTCCGGCGCGCCTCGGCCAGCCCGCCGAGCAGCCGGTCCGCACCGCCGCCGGCCAGGTCGTCGCGGAGGTGGAAGACGCCGGGCGCGGCCTCGGCATCCAGCGCGACCATGTCGCCGAGCGCGTTCTCCGGGCCCATCCGCAGGCTGTCCCGCCAGGCCGGCAGCACGGTCCCGGCGCCGGACAGTGTGGCCAGTTGCGCGGCGCGGCCGGCCGGCGCGAGGCCGTCCTGCTCGACCAGCCGCAGGTCCGCGCCGGTGACGTGGTCGGCCTGGTCGGTGTTGGAGCGGGTGGACGTGCTGGCCAGGCACCACGCGACCGTGCTGACCGCGACCGCGAGCGAGAGCAGCAGCACCGGCCCGGCGTGCGGGCGACGCCCGGCCTGCCAGGTGCCGAACGTCGCGGAGATCCACTGCTTCCGGTCGACCAGGCGCTCGGCCAGCCGCGTCACCGGCGGCAGCAGCCGCAGTGCGACCACCGCGCCGCCGAGCACCGCGATCGTCGGGGTGGCCGCGAGCAGCGGGTCGATGCCGAGGCCGCTGCCGGACCCGGCCAGTGGCGACGAGTACTGCCGCAGCTGGAACCAGCCGAGCACCGCGAGCCCGATCAGCAGCAGGTCCGCGCCGGCCTTCTGGACCAGCGTGCGGCGTGCCGGGCGGGCTCGGGCGGCCAGCTCACCGGCGTAGGTGCCGCCCCTGCGCAGCGCGGGCGCCAGCATCGCGAACGCGCAGCCGAGCGCGGCCAGCGCGGCCATGATCCAGGCGAGCGCGTCCATCGACGGGTTCAGGTCGATCGCGGCGTCGCGCAGCAGCGGCAGGTCACCGGCCGCGCCGACCAGCCAGGTCGCCAGCGGCGGTGCGACGATCGCGGCGGGCAGCACCACCAGCAGCGCCTCCCGCGCGGCGAGCCCGGCCAGCTGGTTGCGGGCGGCACCGCGGGCGCGCAGCAGCGCGGTCTCGTCCCGGCGCTGCTCGGTCAGCAGGCCGGCGACCAGCAGCAGCGCGTACCCGCTGAGCACGATCACCAGCAGCATCGGGGTGACCAGCGCGGACCGGCCGACCAGGTCGGCCGCGGCCAGCCGGTCGGCGAGCGCGCCGATGTCCGAGGTGACCAGGCCGGAACTGCCCAGCCCGGTCGCCTCCGGCAGGCCGTCGGAGACCGTGGCCGCGTCCCGGGCGATGTGGCGCAGCTCCGCCAGCGCGACGCCGTTCAGGTCCGGCTCGGCCAGCCAGGCCGCGGACGCGTTCGCCAGGAAGTGTGCGGTGAACGTGTCCCGGCCGACCACGAACGGCCCGTACGACGAGGACTGGTCCGGCGTCAGCCGCCAGTAGGCGTCACCGGCGTCGCGCGGCGCCCAGACGCCGGTCACGGTCACGTCGGTGACCTTCCTGCTGACCCGGTCCAGAATCGGCACGGTGTCGCCGGCGCGCACGCCGAGCACGGTCGCGGCGTCCTCCGGCAACGCGGCCTCGAGGGCGTCCCCGGCCGGCCAGGCGCCGGTGACCAGGTTCGCGTGGTCCTCGATGCCGTCCAGGAACACCACGGACGCGTAGACCGTGCCGTCGTCGTCCGGCTGGGCCGTACCGGTGCCGCCGACCAGTTGCCGGCCCGCGGCGTACCCGGCGCCGGAGATCGTGATCTCCCGCCCGCCGAGGCCACCGGCCAGCCGGTCGCGCACCCTGCGGTCCCGCTCGTCCAGGCCGGCCGCGTCACCGCCCGCCGATCCCCGGATCAGCACCGAGCGCTGATCACCGTCCGCCGCGGACACCGCGCCACGGGCACCCGCGTCGACGACCTCCCGGCCGTAGCCGGTCAGGCCCGTCAGCAGCGCCGTCGCGATCAGCGTTGCCGCGACGGCCGCGACCAGCAGGCTCCTCGCCGCGCGGGCGCGCCGCATCACCAGCCTCATCGCCGCCGTCAACTCCTCACCCCGGGCGGCGCTGTTCGCCTCCCTCAGTCAGGAAGGAGAGGCGAGGCCCACGAAAAGGTTCGCAGGCGTCTCCGATTTGTGATCTAGGCCCTGGGCCGCGCTACCGCTCGTCATGATCAGGAAACACGAAGCAGCGGCGGCAGCGGGCCTCATACGTGTAGGTTCCGTCGTCCGGGAGCGCGGTCGACGGCGCCAGCCGCCTGATCATGGGCGTGCCGTGTTCCAGAACCTGCGTCCAGGCCGCGTCCAGGCTCCGGCAGACGTCGCAGACCGCGCGCCGGTGGATGACCTTCTCCGGCGCCAGCTCCAGCAGCGCGCGGATCGGCGCGAACAGCTCACCGCGGTGGTCCAGGTCGATCCCGGCCGCCACTACCTTCACGCCCTTGCCGAGCGCCTCGCCGAGCACGGCCACGTCCGCGACCGAGAACATGTGCACCTCGTCCACGCCGATCACCTGCACCGGGTGGTCCAGCGCGGTCCGCAGGCTCGCCACCTTCTCGGTGCGCAGGCTGCCACCGGCGCGCGACACGATCTCGGTGTCCCGTCCGTGCCGCATCGACTGGAATATCCGGTGCGGCACACCGGCGTGCTCCAGCGGCGAGAGCAAACTGATCATCTCAAGGCTCTTGCCACCCTTGACCGGGCCCACGATCACCGTCAGATCCACGGCGCCGATCCTGCCCCGCCACCCCGGCCCTGCCAACCACGACCCACCGCCGGGTCGCGTTCATCACCCAGATCAAGATCCAAGAGCGGCTTTCCCGCTTCCGGCATGGCTGATTCCCAGTGCTCCCGCGGGCACCGGTCGTCGCTGGCGCTCCTCCCTGCCGGTCGCGCCGTGGCAAGACCTGGCTGCCGGCGCCGGTCCGGCTCTCGCGCTCGGAGCGCCATCGGACGCCGGCCCGCATCAGTGGGCGACCCGTCGAGCGCTCTGCCGGATCCGGGTCAGCTCCTGATGTAGGAGCTGGCCACGCGCTGCTCACCGGCCTCGGTGGTGAAGTCGACGGAGAGCAGCCACTCCTGGCCGGGCGGCAGCGTGGCCGTGCCGAGCGCGGTGCCGTCGCCGACGCGCGTGAGCTCGAACGGGATCGCGGTGCCGCCGGCCTTCGGCGTGGCCGAAGCGGTCCAGGAGGAGATGACGCCGCCCGTGGTGCAGAGGTGCAGCCGGGACGAGCCGGTGGCGCCGCTCGGCGAAAGCGACGCGCTGACGTCGCCGCCGGCCGCCGCCATGATGACCTGCCCGGCCGGGCAGGCGGGCGCGGAGGCCGCCTCGGTCGGACTGAAGATGTTCCACAGCGAGGAGACGATCGGGATCAGGATCAGCAGCGCCAGCGTGACCCACCGGGACAGCCGCGACCCGCGCGTCGCGAGCGGCATCTCCTCCGGCTCGGGCTCCGGCCAGGAACAGTCGTCCGCACACGGCTCCCAGGACAGCACGTGCCGGCTCCCGGCATGCGTCAGCCGCGGCCCGCGCCACCGCCCGCAGCCGCGCCCGTGCACCCGCCGGTCGGCCCCGCCCATCAGCTCCGCGTGCACCCGCCGCACATCCGCGGCCACCGACCCCGCCGAGGGCCGGATGGCACGACGGCGCACCGGCGCCGCACTGCGACCCGGCCACAGGGTATGCCGCCCGTCCATCCTCACCCCCTGCGGTAGATCCTAGGTCGCCCCTCCCCACCCGGGCGAGGCCCTCCGCTCTTCGAGGTGAGCGATCACTCCAGATTCGCGTCCCGCTCATCGTCCCGCGCCGCCGTCTCCCGGCCGTCCGGTTCACCGGCCGCGAGCCGGTGCCGCCCGCCATGCCGGAGCCCACGTTCACCAGTCTGTCCTACGGTACGGGTGGTAGCGCAGGGGTCGACGCACCGTCTTCGCAGGACGGGGGACGCCGGTTCGAATCCGGTCCATCCGTGACCCGGGCGGGCGAGTGGTGGCGCAGAGGTCGTCGCGCCGCCCCTGTCAGGGCGCAGGACGCCGGTTCAACTCCGGCACACTCGCCGCCGCGTCGTGCGGGCGGTAGCGCAGAGGTCGTCGCGTCCGGTCTCCAAAACCGGAAGGACGCCGGTTCGAATCCGGTCCGCCCGCACCCGGGAGCGGGTCGCGCCGGGACTCGGCGTGGTTCGTGCTCCGGGCGTGCGACACCCCGGCGTCGTTCGGCGCGAACATCGCGTTCCGGCTGTGCGACAGCCCGGCGTCGTTCGGCGCGAACATCGCACTCCGGCTGTGCGACAGCCCGGCGTCGTTCGGCGCGAACATCGCACTCCGGCTGTGCGACAGCCCGGCGTCGTTCGGCGCGAACATCGCGTTCCGGCTGTGCGACAGCCCGGCGTCGTTCGGCGCGAACATCGCACTCCGGGCGTGCGGCAGCCCGGCGTCGTTCGGCGCGAGCACCGTGCTCCGGGCGTGCAGCAGCTCGGTGAGGCGGGTGCGGAGAAACCGCGGCGAGAACGGCTTGAGCAGGTAGTCGTCGGCGCCGGCCGCATAGCCGGCCTCGATATCGCGCGGTGCGGCCGCGGCCGAGATCATGACCACTAGCGTGCCGGTGAGCAGCGGTGACATGCGCACCCAGCGGCAGAGTTCGAGGCCGTTCATCGAGGGCATGCGGACGTCCGTGAGCACGGCGATCGGCGTGGTCTGCTCGATGCGCCGGGCCGCGGTGAAGCCGTCACGCACGCACTCCACCTGGAACCCGGCGCCCTCCACCGACATGGCCATCAGGTCGCGCAGGTCCCGATCGTCCTCCGCGACGATCACCAGCGACGAGTGAATGCTCATCGGATCCCCTTCCTCTCGGTCCGCTCCAGCGTGCGGCACCGCCCGGCCCGGCCGGGGTGTCCCCGGGTTGCGATCCGATGGCAGCACGCAAGGGTCGCAACCCGCGGATCACGCCGGTCCGCAACAGTGTCGCGGCAGCGGCCTGGTCGAGGGCACGGCTGGACAGCCCGGCCGCGACGCCGGCCGGACAGCCCGGCCACGACCCTCAATGACGCCTGGATCAAGAGGTGGGAGACAGGATGCCGGTGAGGGCGGGGACGGCGATGTTGCGGCCGGTGAGCAGGAGCACGACGGGACCGTCCAGCTCCAGCACGCCCGCCAGCAGCGCGGCCAGGCCGACCGCGCCCGCGCCCTCGACGATCAGGCCGCAGCGGGTGGCGAGGAGGCGGACCGCCTCGGCGATGTGCTCCTCGCCCACCGCAGCGAACTCGACGCCGTGCGCCGCGGCGAGCCCCGGCGTGATCGACCCGGGCTCCAGGTTTCCGGCCAGGCCGTCCGCGAGCGTGGGGCCGACCTCGACCTCGGTGATCGCGCCGGCCTCGGCCGCGGCGGAGACCGCGCGGGAGGCGGCGGACTCGACACCGACCACCCGGATCCGCGCGGCCGCGGACGACCAGGGCGAGGCCGCGGCGCGGGTCGGGCCGTGCGCGGCCAGCACCGAGCCGGCGAGCAGGCCGCCGCCGCCGACCGGGACCACCACGGTGAACCCGCCGTGCAGCTGGTCGCGGACCTCGGCGAGGCAGGTGGCCTGGCCGGCGATCACGAACGGATCGTTGTAGGCGGAGACGAACTCCGCGCCGGTCGACGCGGCCAGCCCGAGCGCGTGCGCCTCGGCCTCGTCGTAGGAGGTGCCGTGCAGCACCGGCTCGGCGCCGAGCCGGCGCAGGCCCTCGATCTTGGCGGACGACGCGTTCGACGGCACCACGACCGTGGCCGTGACCTTGAGCCGGGCCGCCGCGTACGCCACACCGAGCCCGTGGTTGCCGGCGGACGCGGTGACCACGCCGCCCTCGGCGCCACCGAGTGCGGCGACGGCCGCGAGCGCGCCCCGGACCTTGAACGACCCGGTCGGCTGCATCGTCTCGAGCTTGGCGTAGACGTCCGCGCCGACGAGGTCGTCGAGCGGGAGCCGGATCAGGGGCGTGGGCGCCAGCTCGGCGGCGACGGCGTGGCGGGCGTGGTCCAGGTCGGCCGCGGTGGGCGGTTCGACCGTCCGGAGCTCGGTCATGGCGACCACCTTTCCAAGCGTGACGGTGGCCACCGTAACAGGCTCATGATCACCCAGCCGCGCCGGAGGCCGGTGGTCAGCCGGCCTCGCCGGAGGCCCGGCGGCGGGCGTGGTCGAGCAGGTCGTCCAGCTCGGGCAGGAGCGCTACCGGCGGGTTGAGCACCGCGATCCAGCCCTGCACCGCGTACGCCGGGTGCGGCATGATCACGCCGGTCCGGGCCGCGTCCACGCCGGCGCGGTGCTCCGCCGCCTCCGCGGGCGGGTAGCCGAAGCGCCGGGTGAACTCGGTGCGGCCGAGCGCGATGTTGAGCCGGAAGACGCCGGGCCGGCCGAGCCGGGAGTCCTCGTCGACGCCGGGCGTGTCGCGCGAGACGATCGTGGCGAACGGCATGCGGTGCGAGACGCCGGCGAAGTAGAACCTGTCCGTGGACTCGTCCGCGATGAACTCGCTGACGCCCGGGATGTTGCGGATCCGTTCGGCGACCTCGGGTTCGGTCGGGCCGTCCAGGCCAACGGCCGCGAGGTGCCAGATCGCGTCCGCGTCCGCGATCAGGTCGGCGGTGAGGGGGAAGTGGCCGTGCGCGGTGCCGGTGCGGCCCGTCAGGTCACCGGCGGCGGCACCGACGTTGAGGCCGTCCGCGAGCGCGGCCTCGAACGTACCCCCGGCGGGTTTCTCAAGGCCCAGTGCGGCGCTCGCGCCGAGGCTGCCGGCCAGGAAGAGGTATCGGTCGCCGAGCACGCCGGCCGCGATCCGCCCGGCCGGATTCCACCGCAACCGCAGGTCGCCGTGCTCCCAGCCGGCCGCGTCCCACGAGGCGCCGTGCCGCTGCAGGTGCGCGTTGTGCGAGTGGAGCAGCGTCGCGCCGCGCCGCCGTTCGCACTCCCGGATGTCGATCACGTTGCGGGCCATCCACGCGTCCCGCAGGCCGATCAGGCGCGCGACGCGCGGGCCCAGCTCGATCGGCGCGGCCGCCTGCGCGTGGTATCGCAGCAGCCAGAGCGCGGTCTCCGCGTGCGTCACGTCGCCGGTGAGACCGGCCGCCCAGAGCGCGCCGAGCAGGTCGTCCGCGATGATCCGCAGCGCGGCCGCGTCCGGGCTGCGGCCGGGCGACCTCGCGGGGTCCATCACCGCCTCCGGGCTCGACCAGCGGGTGTCCTCGCCGGCGAGGTCCTCGATCTCCGCCCGGCTGGCCGCGATCCGGTCACCGACCAGATCAAAGGCGCGCAGCAGGTACGGACGGGGGCTCGGCGCGGAGTCGACCTCGGTCGCCGCGTCGAAGCCGTGGAACGCGATCCGTTCCTCGGGCGGCACCTGCGCGTTGTGCTCGCGCAGCCAGGTGACCAGCTCCCGGTTGCCGGCGAACGCGCCCCAGCCGTGGCTGAAGCCGTCGGCCAGCACGGTGTCGAGATCGGCCTCGGCACCGCCCCGGACGTAGTCGTCGACGAGCCGGGCGCGCACCCGGTCGGTCTCCAGCGCGATCGACCGGAAGCCGCGCCCGGCGAGCGCGGCCAGCACCTCGTTGCGCAGGGTCTGGAACGCGGGCTCGCCGTGGTTGGGCTCGCCGAGCGCGAGCACCTCCACCGGCGTCGGGCGGGCGTCGAGCAGCGCGTGCAGCGGGGAGAGTTCGAACGTCATAGGCCTCTACCGTATCGTTGAATCTCCTGTTGAGGCTTGAATGCCTCATGGCCTGGGAGCGTGGCGTTGAAGTCTCAACGGCCGGTCGATCTGGCGCGGGAGCACGGGCTGTCCGCGCAGGCGATCCGCAACTACGAGGCGGACGGCGTGCTGCCACCGGCCGCGCGGACCGCGAGCGGCTACCGGATCTACACGGACGTGCACGCGGCGGCGCTGCGCGCGTTCCTGGCGCTGATCCCGGCGTACGGTCACGCCACCGCGCGCACGATCATGCGCGCGGTGCTCGGCGGCGACCCGGACACGGCGCTGCGCACCATCGATCAGGGCCATGCGCTGCTGCTGCGCGACCGGGAGACGCTGGACTCGGTCGAGATCGCCATAGCCATATTGTCCGAAATTTCGGAAGGAAAGCGGGTGAATCTCCAGATCGGCGAGGTGGCCTACCGGCTGGGCGTGACGCCGGCGACGCTGCGCAAGTGGGAGGCGGCCGGCATCCTGACGCCGCGCCGCGACCGGGCCGGCCAGCGGATCTACGACGAGGACGACCTGCGCGACGCCCAGCTCGCCCACCTGCTCCGCCGCGGCGGCTACCGCCTGGACCACATAGCCACGGTCACCGCCCAGGTCCGCGCCTCCGACAACACCGCCGCGCTGGCCGAGTCACTCGCACAGTGGCGGCGACGGCTGACCGCGCGCGGCCGGGCCATGCTGACCGCCGCGGCCCGGCTCGGCGACCTGCTCGACCGCCCGTAGGATGCTCCGGTGGCGACGGCGTGGAAGGCGCTGACCGGGCGGCCCGGCCGTCTGCTCCTCGGCGCGTGGCCCTGGCGCCGCCTACCTGCTCTCCTCCCCCGTGGTCGCGTGTGGCTGGCTGCTCTGTCTCCCGCTCGGCCCCTGGGCGGGCGTCCCGCTCGGCGCGATGGAACGCTGGCGGCTCGGGTGGGTCGCCGGCGGCCCGCACCCGACCCCGCACCGCCCGCCGCCCGGTCCCGGCCCGGGCAGCTGGTTGTCGACCCGGATGCGCGAGCCCGCGACCAGGTGATGGGTTCTCTGCTCGTCGAGACCGCGGTCGTGGTGCCGTCCGGCATCCTGATCGGCACCGTGGTCGCGGCGGTGCCGCTGCTCGGCCACGGCTACGTCTTCACGCACTCGCTGTGGCTGCCGTTCTCGCCGGGACCGTACGCCCTGATCTGCGGCTCGGCCGTCCTCATCGGACTGGCCGGGGTGCTCGTCCCGGCGCGGACGGTCCTGCGCACCCGCGCCCTCGAGGCCGCCGCCGAGGTCCGCTGACCCCGGCGGCGGGTCTCAGGCAGGGTCAGTCGGTCACGCGGGGCAGCGTCTCCGCGGCCTTGAGCGCGGCCGCCGCCGACGAGTACGGGTTGTACGTGTACGACCGGGACAGTGTCCCCGGGATCGTCCAGTACTCCGCGGACAGCTTCGCCGGGTCGGTCGCGATCTCGCCGCGGACCGGCACGTCGTCGCCGTCGTCCCAGCCCCACGGCGCGTTCGCCGAGTTGGTGCCGCAGCTGAACGTGCCGGTGCCGCAGCCGCCGGAGGTGTCCCCGGCGAACGTGCCCAGGCTCGCGAACAGGCTCGTGTTCGCCCGCTGCGCCCACAGCCCGCCACCGGCGAAGACATCGATCAGCCGGTACTTCACATCCCGGTCGTCCGGCCCGCTCGGCGTCTCACCGGTGGTGGACGGGTAGTAGACGATGCCGTCGCCGTTGATCTGGTACTGCGGGTAGGCCTTCAGCCCGTGCCCCTGCGTCTCCTGCGCGGTGACCGGGTGCTGGAACGCATCGTGCGGCGAGGACGCGAGTTGCAGCGTGCCGTCGCTGTTCTCCCGTCCGCCGGTCCAGCTGCTGCCGGCCGGCAGGTACGAGAAGAAGTCGCTGTGCGCCACCGTGACCGCGGAGCGCAGCACGCCGTAGTCGGTGCCGTTCTTCTCGATGGCGAGCATCACGCCCTCGCCGTCGTTCTCGTGCTCGGTCTCGAAGAACGGGTGGTCGACCCAGTCGCGGGGGTGGAAGAACAGGTAGGTGATGAACCAGTGCGAGCTCGTCTCCGCGACCGAGTAGTACGCCGCGGCGGACAGGTCGGCGCCGGACGCGCCCGTGTTGTCCCAGTTGTCGCGGCCGTTGAGGTTGCCGTCGAAGTCGGCGCGGGTGATGTAGTCCGACTTGCCGCCCAGCGCGTGACTGCCGGTCTGGTCGACGTCCTGGTGGTGGATCGGCGCCCAGCGCAGCGCCAGCTCCGCCCGGCTCGGCGCGGCCGAGGCCGGTGCGGCGGCCGCGAGCACCGCGACCCCGGTGGTGATCAGTGCGGAGGCGATCGCCCTCGTCAGATTCATGCCCGAGAATATAGAGCGCGCGAATGATCACCTGAATGTCCCGGAAACGAACGATCGGTACGCACGTGGTGTGGTTCCGGTGACGCGCTTGAACGCGACGCTCAGCGCGCTCTCCGAGCCGTAGCCGACGTCGCGCGCGATCGCGGCCACGGTCTCGCCGCGGCGCAGCCGGTCCGCGGCCAGCTCGATCCGCCACCCGGTCAGGTATTCCAGCGGCCCGCGCCCGACCACGGCCTTGAACCGCGCGGCGAGCGTGGACCGGGAGACCGCGGCCGCGCCGGCCAGCTCCGCGACCGTCCACGGGTGTGCGGGCCGGGCGTGGATCGCGCGCAGCGCCGGCGCCACCACCGGGTCGGCGAGCCCGCCGAGCCAGCCGGTCGCGGTGGCCAAATGCAGGCGCAGCACCCGGATCAGCATGGCCAGCGCGAGATGCTCCGCGACCAGCGTGGCGCCGGCCCGCGCGGCCCGCAGCTCCGCGTCGATCTCGGCGATCGCCGCACCGACCGCGGCGGCCTCGGGCAGCCGCGCGGGCACGTGAATCACCGGCGGCAGGCCGTCCAGCAGCACCTCCCGCGCGCGTCCGTGCATCTCGAACCGGCCGCCGATCGCGACGAAGTCGTCCCCGTCGCCGGTCCGCGCGAAGCCGCCGGCGACGTCCCGGAAGACCCCCTCCGCCCGGCATGGCGCCACGTCCACCGCGCTGGCCAGCACGAACGGCACCGCGCGGGTGATGACGAAGCAGTCGCCCGCGGCCAGCTCGTAGGTGGCGCCGCCGGCCAGCAGCAGGCAGGCGCCGGTGCGGACCGCGTTGAACTTCACGTCCACCGGCGCCTCGAACGCGACCGCCCACTCGCCGCCCGCAATCAGCCCGGCGGAGACGCGGCCGGTCGCGCCGAGCAGCCGCAGCACGTCCTCCAGCGGGTCCACCCCGGCGACCTCCTGGACGCTCGCTAAAGAATCAAAGACAACCGACCATTCAGCGTACGACCGCAGCCTCGTACCGTCGAGGCCATGAGAACAACGGCAGAAGACGTCGTCCGCGGACTGGACCTGCGCGGCCGCCGCATCATCGTCACCGGCGGCGGCTCCGGGCTCGGCGCCGAGACCGCGCGCGTGCTGGCGAGCGCGGGCGCGGAGGTGACCATCGGCGTGCGCACTCCGGTGCCCGGCGCGCGCGCGATCCCGCTCGACCTCGCGGACCTGGAGTCGGTGCGCGCGTTCGCGAAGGCCTGGGACGGGCCGCTGGACGCGCTGATCGCGAACGCGGGCGTGATGGCGATACCGACCCGGCAGCGCAGCGCGGCAGGCTGGGAGATGCACCTGGCCGTCAACCACCTCGGCCACTTCGCGCTGGCGCGGGCGCTGCGTCCCGCGCTGCGCGCGTCCGGGGCCGGCCGGCTGGTCGTGCTCTCCTCCGGCGCGCACCGCGACCACCCGCTGGACCGCGAGGACCCGCACTTCGCACGCCGGCCGTACGACCGGTGGGCCGCCTACGGCCAGTCGAAGACCGCGGACGTACTGCTGGCCGTGGCGGCGGCCCGGCGGTGGGCGGGCGACGGCATCCTGGCCAACGCGGCGAACCCGGGCTGGGTGATGACCGGCCTGCAGCGGCATGTGGACGACGAGACGATGCGGGCGATGGGCGCGATGGACGCGGACGGGAACGTGGTGCCGCAGCCGTACTCACGCACGCTCGCCGAG
The DNA here is from genome assembly GCF_030811575.1 of Catenuloplanes nepalensis. GTDB lineage: Bacteria > Actinomycetota > Actinomycetes > Mycobacteriales > Micromonosporaceae > Catenuloplanes > Catenuloplanes nepalensis. The sequence goes on from NZ_JAUSRA010000001.1 coordinate 4,592,211, forward strand.
GGCGCGGCCGGCCCGGTCACGCTCGCGGTGTCCGCGACGACCACCGGCGCCTACTACGAGGACGCCGCGCCGTCGGAGAACGTGGCCCCGCACGCGGTCGACCCGGAGACGGCCGCGTGGCTGTGGGACCACGCGTCAGAGGCTCTCCGAGCGTCGTAATCGCCACGACGGCACGCCCGCGGTGGCGAGTTGCTCCGCCAGTTCCGGCGCCGGATCGTCGAAGAAGACGGCCACCTGGTGCACGTCCGCGAGCGCGCAGGTGGCCGCGAACGTGCCCACGTTTATCGAGTCGACCGACGCGACGCCGGCCAGGTCCACGATCAGCCGCAACGGCCGGGTCCGGCGCACCGCGTGCACCAGCGTCTGCCGCAGGTGCACCGCGCTCTCCACTCCCACATCCCCGCTGGCGCGGATGACCAGGCTGCCGTCCGCACGCGTGGATACGTCGAGCGTCATGTCCATGAATGCCTTCCGGCGAATCGGAGTACGTCCGGCGAGGGACCGTCGGGCGGACACGGTATGACCCGCAGGTTAACGAACCGGCGCTCGCGCGTCGTTAACCGTGTTGCGAGTCGGACACATTCACTCCGATACGCGCTCACGTCCCACGACGGACCGCGCGGCATCGATTCTCGGCGCACCTCGCCGACGGGCGCACCTCGCCGACGGGCGCACAGCGCCCGGCCCGGTCAGCTCAGCAGCCTGCGGATCTCGGCGGCGAGGGCGACGGAGGCCTCGATCTCGACCTTGCGGCTGGAGACGCTCTCGACGTTGAAGCCGAACGGGAGGCCGAGGCGGCGGCAGAACGCGATGAGCTCCCGTGCGTTCGAGACGCACTGCTCGTAGGACTCGGTGAGCGGGTCCTCGGTGTGGCGCAACGTGTTCTCCAGCCAGCGCGGCACGTCGACGCCGAGCCACTGGAGGAACTCGAGCGTCTTGACCGAGCCGCAGACCGAGAGCGTCAGGATGACCGGGCGCGGCGCGACGCCACGCTCGCGGCAGGCGTAGAAGTAGTCGGACAGCATGCTCTTGGTCGCGCCGACGTCGTAGACGACCTGGGAGATGAAGAACGCGACGCCGCGCTCCTGCTTGTCGAGCATGCGCAGATGCTCGTCGCCGCGGCGGGTGTACCGCTCGGTGATGCTGACCGCGCCGAGGGTCAGCTCACTGCGGATCTCGCGGCGCAGCTCGTGTGCCTGGCCGAGGTGGGTGTGCACCGGCTTGTCGCCGGACGAGGCGCCGACGAAGACGCTGAGCACGCGGTCGGTGTCGACGGACCGCAGCCAGTCGGCGAGGTCCGCCTCGGGGTACTTGCCGACGCACCGGTAGACGATCACCGAGCGGTCCCAGCCGGCCAGGTGCGTGTCGTGGAACGTCGCCGGGTCCATGGTCGGCAGGTACGGGAACGGGCGCTGCTCCGGGTTGCGGTCGCTCTCGTCGTCGATGTCGTAGAGGATCAGCCCGTCGACGTCGACCGCGGCGAGCCGCTCCAGCGTGCGGCCGGCGATCTCGGCCGCCTGCTCGGGCTCGGTGGACCGCCGGGGCGGCGTGATGCCCACCAGCACGGGCTCCCCGCCCGTCTCGATGAGCTGCCGGAGTGAGGGCCTGGGCGAGGTGTCGGACATAGTCGTCCAGCCTACCGATCGTGATCCGCAGGTGACCATTACGTCCCAGGGAGCAGGCGACCATGACGTCCCAGGGATCAGTCGAGCGCGGCCTCCGCGGCCTCACGGGTGATCACGACGCTGGTCTCCGAGGTCGCGCTGTTGATCAGGATTCCGGCGCAGTCGAGGTCGCCGGCGGCCATCTCCAGCAGCACGGATCCGGGCACGCCGACGTTGAAGTGCTGGCCGAACGTGCGCGCGTAGACCGGCGGGTCGGCGAACGTGAGGATCCGCTGCCGCCCGTCGCCGTGGGTGGTCCGGCTCACGCCGAAGCCCGCGCCGGCCCGGCCGCCGGAGACCGGACCGGCCCCGACCGCGCCCACGATCGAGTTGCGGAACACGTCGACGAGGCGGCCCCAGTTCTCATCCGTCCGATTTCCGGCATATGCGGCCAACGCGTCGGACAGCGGCGAATCGCTCATGTCCACGGACTATAGGGCCTGCAGCAATATCAATATTTGGCTATGGTCGGGCACATGACCGCTTCCGCGCACGTTCGCCCGTTCCTGGAAGTCGTCGTGCTGGACGCGGTGGCGGCGTCGCTGCGCGCCCGGGGGCAGCGCGTGGTCCGCCTGGACGCGTCCGGCTGGACCGAGGACGACGACCTGCACCGGGAACTCGCGGCCGCGCTGGACTTCCCGGAGGACTACGCCGCAACGCCGGACGCGCTACGGGACGCGCTGGACGACGTGCACGCGCCGGACGGGCTGGCGCTGGCGTTCGTCGGCTACGACGGGTTCGCCGCGCACCGGCCGGAGACCGCCCGCCTCGCACTGGAGATCATCGGGGCCTGGTGTGCACGCGGGCAGCAGCTGTCCTGCCTGGTCGAGCCGCCCCTCAGCGAGTGACGCCCCGGTTCCACCACAGCGACAGTCCCGCGCCGGTGACCACCAGCACCGCACCGGCCAGCATGAACCAGAACGTGATCTCCACGTCCTCCCGGTGCAGGCCGATCTCCCGGGGCAGGTCGCCGAGCACGTCCGTGAGCTGCTCCGAGTCCTCGGCCTTGAAGTACTGCCCGCCGGTCAGGTCCGCGACCGCGGTCAGCGCCTCCTCGTCGATCTCCTGGATCCGCCGCCCGCCGTTGCCCCACCCGCCCGGGTCGCGCCCGCCCGGACCGCGCCGGCCGGAGAACGCGTCCGTGCCGATCTGGTCCGGCGTGCACACCATCTGCGCGGGCTCGGTCGTGCCGAAGCCGATCGTGAAGATCCGCAGTCGCCGCGCCGCGGCCTGCTCGGCAGCGGTGACCGGGTCGACGCCGGTGCTGTTCGCGCCGTCGGTGAGCACCACGATCGTGTCCGGCTGGAACGCGGCCGGGTCCGTCACCGGCGGGTCGCCGAGGTCCACGCCGGTCGCGGCCACGTTCGGGTTGATCTCCGCGATCGCGTCGATCGCGGTCAGGATCGCCGCCCCGATCGCGGTGCCGCGCGCGGTCTTCAGCCCGTCGATCGCGGCCAGCAGCGCCTCCTTGTCCTCGGTCGGAGCGACCAGCAGCCCGGAGATGCCGGAGAACGCGACCAGCCCGATCCGGGTGCCGTCGCGCTGTCCGCGGATGAACTCGCGGGCCGCGTCCGCCGCGACCGCGAGCCGGTTCGGCGCGATGTCCGTGGTGCACATCGAGCCGGACACGTCGATCGCGAGCAGGATCGAGGTGTCGTTGGACGGCACCGCCAGCGACGCCTGCGGCCGGGTCAGCCCGCCGGCCAGCGCGGCCAGGCCGGCCAGGAACAGGATCACCGGCACGCGCCGGCGCCACGACGATCGCGCGGGCAGCGCGGCCCGGATCAGCGCAACGCTCGCTACGCGCAGCGCGGCCCGCTTCCGGCGCCGGTTGAGCCACCACCGGGCGAGCAGCAGCAGCGGTACGACCAGCAGCGCGAGCAGGCCCAGCGGCCAGGCGACCGACATCAGATGATCCTCCCGTGCCAGCGGGTACTGAGCAGCGCGCCCACGGCGAGCAGCAGCAACGCGGCCCCGGCGAACGGCGCGGTCAGCTCGACCGGCTCCTTCTTCGTGGTCAGCCGCAGGTCGATGCCGCCGGTGGTGTCCGCGAGCGCCTCCGCGTCACCGGCGGTGTGGTACTGCCCGCCGCTGACCTGCGCGATCGCGGTCAGCAGCGTCTCGTCCAACGCGGTGGTGAGCCGGTAGCCGTCGACCTCGACGGTGGCGCCCTCGGGCGTGCCGACGCCGACGGTCTGGATCCGCACGCCCGCCGCGGCCGCGAGTGCGGCCGCCTCCTCCACGTCCGGGCCGCCGGTCTCCTCGCCGTCGGAGAAGATCACGATCGTGGCGGACGGCCAGTAGCCGAGGTCCGGCGGCGGGCCGTCGTCCGGCACCACCATCGGCTTCCCGGTGATCGCGCCGAGCGAGACCATGATGGCCTGGCCGAGCGAGGTGCCGCCGCCGGCCTTGGCCCGGTCGATCGCGGCGATCGCGAGCGCGTGGTCGTCCGTCGGCGCCTGCGTGTTGAGCGCCTGGTCGCCGAAGACGACCACGCCCACGTCGACCGACTCCGGCTGCCGCCGCACGAACTCACCGGCCGCGGCCTGGGCGGCGGCGAGCCGGGTCGGGCCGACGTCGTCCGCGGCCATGCTGTTGGAGATGTCGAACGCGAGGATGACGGTGCCGGCCACGCGCGGCACGGCCACCTCCGCCTCCGGCCGGGCCAGCCCGACCAGCATGATCGGCAGCGCGGCCAGCAGCAGCGCCCAGGGCAGGTGCCGCCGGACCGCGGCGCGGCGATCTCCTGCAGAGGCGAGACCAACCGACACCAGCACGCGGGTACGGCGGCGCGCCAGCATCACGTAGGCCGCGATCGCGCCCGCGGTCAGCAGCACGGCGAGCAGGAGCACGGCCGGGTAGAGCACGGTCATCGGCGTACCCTCCCGGATCGGCGGGTCATCGAGACCAGCGCGTCGAGCAGGTCGGAATCCGTGGTGATCCGGTGCGCGGCGACGCCGGCGCGGTGCATGGCCGTGGCGATCAGGGACTCACGGCCGTCGACCTCCTCGGCCAGCCGGCGGCGCAGCAGCGGGTCGCTGGTGTCGACCAGGATCTGCTCGCCGGTCTCCGCGTCCTCGACCAGCACCAGCCCCACGTCCGGCAGTTCCAGCTCGGCCGGGTCGACCACGCGGATCACCACCACCTCGTGCCGGTGGGTGAGCATGGCCAAGGGCTTCTCCCAGCCCGGATCGCCGATGAAGTCCGAGACGACGAAGATCAGGCTGCGCCGCTGCCTCGTGGTGGCGGCGGCGAAGGTCAGCATCCGGCCGAGATCGGCGATCCCCCCGGTGTGCGGCCGGGTCAGCTCGCTCGCGATGCGCAGGATCTGGTCGCGTCCGCCGCGCGGCGGGATCACCCGCTGGGCCTCGTTGTCGAAGAGGATCGCGCCGACCCGGTTGCCGCCCTGGGAGACCAGCCGCGCCAGGCTGACCGACAGCTCCGCAGCGACCGAGTCCTTGCCCTGCGCACCCACCCGCATGGACGCGGACCGGTCCACGACCAGCCACGCGGTCAGCTCGCGGTCCTCGGTGTACTGCCGGACGTACGGCTCGTCGAGGCGCGCGGTCACGTTCCAGTCGATGTGCCGGACGTCGTCCTCGGCCACGTACGCCCGGAGGTCGGTGAAGTCCAGGCCGGTGCCGTGCCACACCGTGCGGTAGGCACCCTGTAGTCGCCCGTCGAGCCGGCGGCCGAGCCGCCACTCCAGGCGCCGCAGCAACCGGTCCGGTGTCATCGGCGGCCGGCGGGCTCGGGCACCGGAAGGTTCGCCAGCACCTTCTGCAGGATCAGGTCCGCGGTGACGTCGTCGGAGAGCGCCTCGTACGACAGGACGAGCCGATGCCGCAACACGTCAAGAGCAAGATCAAGCAGATCCGTGGGTACGACGTAGTCGCGCCCGCGGATGAACGCCAGCGCGCGCCCGGCCAGCACCAGGCTGATCGAACTGCGCGGGGACGCGCCGTAGGTGACGTAGCGCGCGAGGTCGTCCAGCCCGATCCGGCCCGGCTCGCGGGTGGCGTGCGCAAGGTTGACCGCGAACTCGATCAGCGACGGATCCACGTACACCCGGTCGGCCTGTTGTTGCAGGCTCACCAGCGTCTCCGGGTCGATGATCTTCTGGATGACCGCGGCCGGCGTGAGCGCCCGCTCGACGATCACGAACTCCTCGGTCACGCTCGGGTAGCCGACCAGCACCTTCATCATGAACCGGTCGGTCTGCGCCTCGGGCAGCGGATACGTACCCTCGTTCTCGATCGGGTTCTGGGTCGCCATCACCAGGAACGGGTTCGGCACCCGGTGCGTCTCGCGGCCGATCGTGACCTGCCGCTCCTGCATCACCTCCAGCAGCGCGGACTGCACCTTCGCCGGCGCCCGGTTGATCTCGTCGGCGAGCAGCAGGTTCGTGAACACCGGCCCGAGCGACACCTGGAACTCGCCGGTCGGCGCGTGGTAGACGCGGGTGCCGAGAATGTCCGCCGGCACCAGGTCCGGCGTGAACTGCACCCGGTGGAACTCGCCGCCGATCGCCTCCGCGAGAGACTTCACCGCGAGCGTCTTGGCGAGCCCGGGCACGCCCTCGACCAGGATGTGGCCGCGGGCGAGCAGCGCCACGACCAGCCGTTCGAGCAGCGGATCCTGGCCCACGATGGTCTTCTTGACCTCGTAGAGCACCTGCTCGATCGGTCCGTCCGGCATGGTTTCTCCTTCTCGTCTACAGGGGCGGGGCCTGGCCGTCGCCCTCGGTCGCGCCGAGCGCGGCACCGATCGGGACCGCGAAGCCGATGCCGATGAACGTGCCGGCGTCGGTCGGGTTCGCCAGCGCCACCACGATCCCCACCACCTCCGCCCGGTCGTTGATCAGCGGCCCGCCCGAACTGCCCGGGTTGACCGCCGCGTCGAACTGGATGAGTCCCGCCATGTCCGGATCGTTCCCACGGTCCAGCGTCCGGTCGAGCGCGGAGACGACGCCGCTGGTCGTGGTCGCGGTCAGACCCAGCGGATTGCCGATCGCGACCACGGTGTCCCCCACCCCGGCCGCACCCCCGATCGTGGCCGGCACCAGCGTCTCCGGCGGCTCCTCCGGCACCAGCACCGCGATGTCCATCGCCGGATCCGACTCCGCGACCGTCGCCCGCGACTCGGCGCCGCCCGCGTAGGTGACCGTGATCGTCCGCGCGCCCTCGACCACGTGGAACGCGGTCAGGATCGTGCCGTCCGCGTTCGCCAGCACCCCGGTCCCGGTCGACTCGCCGGCCCCTTCAGCCGTTATCCGCACCACGGACGGCCGCACCACCTCATAGATCTGCGGCACGCCCAGCGGCCCCGCGGACTCACTCGGCGACGGCGGGACGGGCGCGGGCGCGGCCTCCGGCTCCCCACCGGCACCCTGGAAGATCACCAGCCCGGTGATCACCAAGGCCCACACCACGATCAGCCCGATCAACAGCCGCCGCCGATCGATCCCGCGGGCGGGTCCGCCCGTATCGTCGGCGGTCTCCGGCGGCGTCTCCACGGACGCGGGATCACGCAGCACGGTCATCACCACCGGTGCCCGACGGTCGGTCTGCATCCACCGACTGTAGGAGCCTTTCCTCGGAATCCGCCAGGTAAGTGGAACACGCTACGTAGCGGAACCCGCCGGTCACCTCACGACTCGTCACCTTTCCGTGGCGAGACCAGCCGCGTCGTGTGGGTGACGGCTGGTGGCCATCTGGGCGCAAGGTTGCGCTCCTAGCGTGAGCGGTCATGAGCACCGTCGATCGGCGCAGCTTTCTGACCATGATGGGGGCGCCCGCGGTCGGCGCCGCCCTGCCCGGCGGGCTGGAGCGCGCGGTACGTATCGCGCCGGACAGCCGGCACGGCAGCATCCGCGACGTCGAGCACGTCATCTTCCTGATGCAGGAGAATCGGTCGTTCGACCACTACTACGGCGCGATGCGTGGGGTGCGGGGGTTCGCCGACCCGCACCCGGCGCGGCTGCGCAACGGTGACCCGGTCTGGCGGCAGCCGCACGGCGACGACGTGCTGCTGCCGTTCCGGCCGGAGGTGCCGGACGTCGGGCGGATGTTCCTGCCGGACCCGCCGCACGGGTGGAACGACGGGCACGCGGCCTTCAACCGGGGGCTCTTCGACGCGTGGGTGCCGAACAAGGGCATCACCACGATGACCCACCACGTGCGCGGGGACCTGCCGTACCAGTTCGCGCTGGCGGACGCGTTCACGGTGCTGGACAACTACCACTGCTCGCTGCTCGGGCCGACCGACCCGAACCGCTATCACATGTGGTCCGGCTGGGTCGGCAACGACGGGCGGGGTGGCGGGCCGGTCGTGACGAACGCGGAGCTGGGTTACGACTGGACGACCTATCCGGAGCGGCTGTCCGAGGCGGGCGTGTCGTGGCGGATCTACCAGGACACCGGCACCGGGCTGGACGCGGCCGGGTCGTGGGGCTGGACGCAGGATCCGTTCATCGGCAACTACGGTGACAACTCGCTGCTCTACTTCAACCGTTACCGCAACGCCGTGCCCGGCGACGACCTCTACGACCGGGCCCGCACGGGTACGTCCATCGTGGACGAGGGACGCGATCCGGAGAAGCTGCTGGCCGACTTCGAGGCGGACGTGGCCGCCGGACGGCTGCCGCAGGTGTCCTGGATCGTGGCGCCGGAGGCGTACACCGAGCACCCGAACTGGGAGCCCGGCTACGGCGCCTGGTACGCCTCGCGGGTGATCGACATCCTGGCCGCGCACCCGGAGGTGTGGAGCAGGATGGCGCTGTTCATCACGTACGACGAGGAGGGCGGCTTCTTCGACCACCTGGTCCCGCCGACCCCGGACGTCTCCACCGTGCCGACCGTGAACGAGCTGTTCCCCGGCGACGCGAAGCTGGTCCCGGGGCCGTACGGGCTGGGCGTCCGCGTACCGATGGTGATCGTCTCGCCGTGGACGCGCGGCGGCTGGGTCGACTCGCGGCTGTCCGACCACACCTCGCTGATCCGGTTCCTGGAGGCGCGGTTCGGCGTCCGGGAGCCGAACATCACGCCGTGGCGGCGGGCGATCAGCGGCGACCTGACCGGCGCGTTCGACTTCCGCACGCCGAACGACTCCGCGCACGTGCGGCTGCCGGACACCGAGTCGTACAAGCCGGCCGACCTGACGCGGCACCCGGACGAGGTGCCGGTCCCGCCGGCCGACCCGAGACTGCCCAAGCAGGAGAAGGGGGTACGCCCGGCGCGCGCCCTCCCGTACCGGCTGTATGCGGATCTTCGTGGTTCTGATCTTCGCCTGCGCAGCGACGGCGGTGCCGCGGCCGTGTTCGGGGTCCGCTCGCCGGACCGCGACCCGCGCAGCTGCACGGTCGGCAACGGCTCCGAGATCATCGAGTCCCTCGCCGGGCTCCGCGAGGCGGAGGTGCACGGGCCGAACGGCTTCTACCGGCGCTTCGTGTTCGGCTCGGGCACGCCGGTCGACGTGCGGGCCCGCTACGACGAGCACCGCCTGGAGGTGATCCTGGAGATCACCAACCGGTCCGCGCAGCGCGCCGAGGTCCGGGTGGCGAACCGCTACCGGAGCCGCGCCCGCACGCTCACGCTCAAGCCGCGGGAGAGCCGCTCCGAGCGCTGGTCGCTGGCCCACACCCGCGGCTGGTACGACCTGACCGTCACCGCGACCGGCACCGAGCTGCGCTACGCCGGGCACGTCGAGAACGGCAAGCCGAGCATCAGCGACCCGGGCATGGGTGGACTGATCTGACCGTCCGGTGGAGCGGCGGAATCCACCGCCGCTCCCCACCGGCCGGGCGATGCGGTCCGGAGCCCTGTTTCGGCAGGCTGACGGGCATGACAGAGATCAGTCGCCGCGGCCTTCTGACGGCCGCCGGAGCGTCCGCGCTCGGAGTCTCCACGCTCGCGGTCGCCGGGCTCCCCGAAGCCGCGCAGGCCGCGCCCGCCGTCGCCATCCGCCCCGGGGACCGCCGCTACGAGAGCCTGCTGCGCGGCAACAACCACCGTTTCGTGGGCCGGCCGGACGAGATCCGGGTGGCGTCGTCCACCGCGGACGTGGTGCGCGCGGTGTCGGACGCGGTCCGGACCGGCCGCCGCATCGCACCGCGCAGCGGCGGGCACTGCTTCGAGAACTTCACCGCGGACCCCGCCGTACGCCTGCTGCTCGATCTGTCGCCGTTGAACCGGGTCGGCTGGGACGCCGCCCGCCGCGCCCACTACGTGGAGCCCGGCGCCACGCTCGGCGAGGTCTACCGCGCGCTCTTCACGGGCTGGGGCGTCACCATCCCCGGCGGCGGCTGTCCCGAGGTCGGCGCCGGCGGGCACGTCGCCGGCGGCGGATACGGACCGCTGTCCCGCCGCTACGGCACGGTCGCCGACCACCTCTACGGCGTGGAGGTGGTGGTCCCGGCCCCGGACGGTGCCCGCACGATCGTGGCCACCCGCGAGCCCGGCGACCCGCACCGCGACCTGTGGTGGGCGCACGCCGGCGCGGGCGGCGGCAGCTTCGGCGTGGTCACCCGCTACCTGTTCCGGGACCTGCCGGCGGCGCCGCGGACCATGCTCCAGCACGTGATCATCTGGTCCTGGGAGGGGATGACCGAGGCCGCGCTGACCGGCCTGATCCGCAACTTCGGCACCTGGCACGAGCGGCACAGCGCGCCCGGCGCTCCCGAGGCCGGCGTCTACGGCGTCCTGGAGGCCGACCATCAGTCCGCCGGAACGGTCATGCTGGTCGCGCAGATCGACGCGGACCTGCCGGACGCGGGCGGACTCGTCGACCGGTTCCTCGCGGACGTGACCGCCGGGACCGGCCTGACCCCGGTGCTGGACCTGCGCACTCCGATGCCGTGGCTGCACCGGATGACCTGGCCGGGCAGCGGCGAGCCGGGCGACGTGCTGGTCCGCCGCTACAAGGTGCGGGCCACGTATCTTCGCCGGTCCTATTCGGATGATCAGCTCGCCGCGATCTGGCGGCACCTGACCGGCGCCTACGGCGGAAGCACCTCGCTCATCGGGTACGGCGGGCAGGCCAACGCGGTCGCGCCGGACGCCACCGCGATCTCGCAGCGGTCCGCCGTGATGAAGGCGCTCTGCCAGGCGGTCTGGCGCGAGGAGGCACACGACGACGCGATGATCGGCTGGACGCGGGACATCTACCGGGACGTCTTCGGCGACGTGCCCGCGGACGGCTCCTACATCAACTACCCGGACACCGACCTGCCGCGCACCGCCTACTACGGGAGCAACTACCCACGCCTCCGGCAGATCAAGACGCGGTACGACGCCCGGAACGTGTTCCGGCACGGCCTGTCCGTCGAGCCACTGTAGATTTGCCGGCCATGAGGTGGTGGCCGTACGCGCTGCTGGCCGCGCTCGCCGCCGTCAACGCGACCTCGCCGGCCGTGCTCGCGCTGTGCGCGCTGACCGCGACCTGGATGCTGCAACCGTGGTGGCGCCGCGGCGTGCTGGTCACCGGGCTGATCGCGCTCAACGCCGCGCTGGTGTGGCAGACGCCATGGTTCGGCCTGTTCACGCCGGTGTCCTACGTGTTCGCGTTCCGGCTGCTGAACTGGCCGTGGCTACCGGTGGGCGTCGGCGCGGTCGCGGTCGTCGCCGGCACCGCACAGGCGTCCGGAGTGGACAACCCGTTCATCGTCGCCGTGGTGATCGCGGGCAACGTCGTACCCATGTGCGGCTTCGCCTGGTTCGCCCAGCGTGCCGCCCGGCACGAGGAGGAACGCGAGGACGCGCTCGCCGAGGTCCAGGACGCGAACCGCCGCCTGGCCGCGTCCCTGGCCGAGAACGCCGCGCTGCACGAGCGCCTGCTGACCCAGACCAGGGACGCGGCGGTACGCGAGGAGCGCGAACGGATGGCCCGCGAGATCCACGACACGCTCGCGCAGGGGCTGACCGGCATCATCAGTCAGCTACGCGCGGCGTCGCACGCCTCCGATGATCCGGCCCGCTGGCGGCGGCACGTCGACATCGCGACCGCACTCGCGGGCGAGAGCCTGGCCGAGGCCCGCCGCTCCGTGCACGCGCTGCGCCCGGAGCCGCTGCGGGCCGCGCGCCTGATGGAGGCGCTGTCCGGCGTGGCCGCGCGCTGGTCCGCGCTGCACGGCATCCCGGTCCAGGTCACCACGACCGGAACGCCGCTGCCCGTCCCGCCGGACGCGGAGGACGCGCTGCTGCGGATCGCCCAGGAGTCGCTGACGAACGTGGCCAAGCACGCGGAGGCGACCAGGGTGGACGTCACGCTGTCGTTCCTGGAGGGTGAGGTGGCGCTGGACGTCCTGGACGACGGCCGCGGCTTCGCCCTTCCCGCCGGCCCCGGCGGCACTGCTTCCGGCACCGGTGGTTCGCCTTCTACCAGCGGCGCGGCCGGTTTCGCGGGCGGCGGCTTCGGGTTGATCGGGATGCGGCAGCGGATGGAGAATCTGTCCGGCACGCTGCAGGTCGAGTCCGAGCCGGGCGCGGGCACCGGCATCTCCGCCCGCGTGCCCGTGGCCGGCTCCCGGAAGGAGCCGACGTGACCCCGATCCGGCTGCTGATCGTCGACGACCACCCGATCGTCCGCGACGGCCTGGTCAGCCTGTTCCACGCCGACCCGGACTTCGAGGTCCTCGGCGAGGCCTCCGACGGCGCCGAGGCGATCCGTCTCACCCGCGAGCTGCACCCCGACGTGGTCCTGATGGACCTGCGCATGCCCGGCACCGACGGCCTGACCGCCACCCGCGAGCTCGCCGCCGAGACCCGCGTCCTGGTGCTCACCACCTACGACACCGACCACCACGTGCTTCCCGCGATCGAGGCCGGCGCCGTCGGTTACCTCCTCAAGGACGCCTCCCGCGAGGACCTGACCCGCGCGGTCCGCGCCGCCGCCCGCGGCGAGTCCGTCCTGGCCCCGTCCGTGACCGCGCTGCTGATGAACCGCGTCCGCAAACCCCCGCCGAGCCCGCTCAGCCCCCGCGAGATCGAGGTCCTCACCCTGGTCGCCGCCGGCGCCACCAACCGCGAGATCGCCACCAAGCTCTTCCTGACCGAGGCCACGGTCAAGTCCCACACCCTCAACATCTACACCAAACTGCACGTCAACGACCGCGCCGCCGCCGTCACCGAGGCCTTCCACCGCGGCCTCCTCACCCCGAGGCCACCGGCGGACGGATAGTCGCGCGCGGGTATGTCCGGTTGGGCGCCGGCCGGTGATGCATCGGCGCGGACGCGGCCGGTCGCCGCTCACCGGAGGCAGAAAGATCGCATGATGTTGAACGCAGTGGGGCCGGGCGGACGTACCTAGGGCCGGGTAGGTCTGACGGCCCGTACGGGTCCCGCTGCGAAGGAACTCACCGTTGTCGCTCATTACGCGCTTCCGTCGAACACCGGATCTGGACATGCCTGCGGAGACGCCGCCGGACGACGCGAGCGTGGCGGCCGGGCCTGACGAGAAGGGCGAGACCGCACCGGCCGAGACGCCGGAGCGGGCCGAGCCGGAGCGGGCCGAGCCGGAGCCGGACAGCGGCGTCGTGAAGCGGCTGAGGACCGTCGGCGGGTGGGTGGTCACGCTGCTCGCGGCCGTGCTGGTCCTCGGTGCGCTGCTGTCTCCCAACCAGGTGAGCAGCCTCGGGCCGGCCGCGTTCCTCCGGATCCCGCTGGAGGCGCTGATCGCGGTCGCGGTGCTCCGGCTCCTCCCCCGCCGGCCGCGCATCGTGCTCGCGGCGGTGCTCGGCGCGGTCCTCGGCCTGATGCTGATCATCAAGCTGGTCGACATGGGGTTCTACACCACGTTGTCGCGGTCGTTCGACCTGGTGCTGGACTGGCCGTTCTTCAAGGATGCCTACAACATCGTGCAGGGCAACACGAACACGGCGGTGGCGTGGGCGCTGCTGATCGGCGTGCTCCTGATGGCGGTCGCGGTGCTGGCGATGATGGCGGCCGCGATGATCCGGCTGTCCGGGTTCGTGGTGCGGCACGACAGGGCCTCCGTCCGTACCGTGGCGGTATTGACCGTGATCTGGGTCCTGGTCGCCGGGACGGGACTGCGCGCCGATCCGGGTGGGCCGGTCGCCGCGTGGAGCACCGCGCGGATGGCGGCCGACAAGGTGCGGCAGGTCAACACCGGACTGGCCGACTCGCGCGAGTTCGCGGAGCTGGCCGCGAACGACGCGTTCCGGGACGTGCCGCCGGAGCAGCTGCTGACCGGACTGCGCGGCAAGGACGTGCTGTTCACGTTCATCGAGAGCTACGGGCGCACCGCGGTCGAGGGCCACGACTACACCGGCCCGGTGACGGCCGCGCTGGACGCGGGCGAGGAGCAGCTGACCGCGCAGGGCTTCAGCGCGCGCAGCGGCTGGCTGACCTCGCCGACCGCGGGCGGTGGCAGCTGGCTGGCGCACTCCACGTTCCAGTCCGGGCTGTGGATCAACAACCAGGAGCGGTACCGGAACCTGGTCAGCACCCAGCACACCACGCTGACCGGCGCGTTCCGGCGCGCGGAGTGGCGCACGGTCGGGATGATGCCGGCGCTCACCTACGCGTGGCCGGAGCAGCACTTCTACGGCTTCGACCAGGTCTACGACTCGACCACGATCGGCTACGAGGGCGAGCACTTCACCTGGGTGGTGGTCCCGGACCAGTTCTCCTACTCCGCGCTGCAGCGCCGGGAACTGGACGCGCACGACACCCCGATCATGGCGGAGATCGACACGCTCTCCAGCCACTCGCCGTGGACGAAGCTGCCGCGGATGGTCGACTGGAACGCGGTCGGCGACGGCACGGTCTTCACGCCGCAGGCGCAGGCCGGCGTCGCCACGCGCGAACTGTGGAGCAACTCCGACCGGGTCCGCGCCGCCTACCGCCAGTCCATCGAGTACTCGATCGAGGCGCTGACCTCGTGGATCGCCACCTACGGCACGGACGACACGGTGCTGGTCTTCGTCGGCGACCACCAGCCCGCCCCCATCATCACCGGCGACAACGCCAGCCGCGACGTGCCGATCACGATCGTCGCCAAGGACCCGGCCGTCCTGGACCGCGTCTCCTCCTGGAACTGGACCCCCGGCCTCAAGCCGGCCCCGGACGCGCCGGTCTGGCGGATGGACGCGTTCCGCGACAGGTTCCTGACCACCTTCAGCGACCTCGCCTGACCTTTCGCCCTTCGCCTTTCAGGTTCGGTGGTTCTCCCAGGCCCAGGCGGCGACCTCGACGCGGTTGCGCAGGCCGAGCTTGGTCTGGATGTTCGCCAGGTGTGCCTTGACGGTGCTGACCGAGACGAACAGCTCGGCGGCGATCTCCCGGTTGGTGCGGCCGCGCGCGACCCTCCGGACCAGCTCCAGCTCGCGGTCGGTGAGCGGGGGCGGCGGGCCCGGCGCGAACGCCGGCCCCGCACCGGCGAAGTGCCGCAGCAGCCGCATGGTCACGGACGGCGAGACCAGCGCGTCACCGGCGTGTGCGGCCCGGACCGCCTCGGCCAGCAGCGCGGGACCGGAGTCCTTGAGGATGAAGCCGACCGCGCCGGCCCTGAGCGCCTCGTGCACGTACTCGTCCAGGTCGAACGTGGTGATCACGACGACCTTCATGGTGGCGGCGAGCGCGCGGGTCACGTCCAGGCCGGTCAGCCGCGGCATCTGGATGTCGACCAGGCACACGTCCGGCCGCAACCGGCGCGCCGCCTCGATCGCCACCACGCCGTCCTCGGCCTCCGCGACCACGGTGATGTCCGGGTGGCTGTCCAGCAGCAGCCGCAGGCCACGCCGCACGATCGCCTGATCGTCCGCGACCAGCACGGTGATGGCGTCCACGCTCACCGGCCGGTGGGAACGACGACGTGCACGGCCCAGCCGCCACCGGCCCCGAACCCGGCGGTGCAGGTCCCGCCGAGCGCGACAGCACGCTCCCGCATCCCGTCGACCCCGTGCCCACCGCGGGATTCCCCCGCCACGCCACCCGTCGCCGGACCGGCTGCCGGCACGCGATCGGGACCACCGGGCGGCCTCGTCACGCCACCCCGCGCCGGACCGGTGCCGTCGTCGGTGACGGTGAGGCGGATCAGGTGCGGGTCGTGGGCGAGCGTCACCGTGACCCGGCGTGCGTCGCGGGCGTGCCGGATCACGTTGGTCAGGGCCTCCTGCGCGATCCGGTAGAGGCCGGTGGCCAGCGCGGACGGCCAGTGCGCGGGCTGCGGCCCGTCCGGCAGCTCCAGCCGCACTTCGATCCCGCCGGCCGCGCCGCTTGGGCCGGCCGCGCCGCTTGGGCCGGCCGCGCCGCTTGGGCCGGCCGCGCCGCTTCCGTCGGCCGCGGTCGCGCCGATGTCGTGGCGCGTGCTGGTCATGCCTGCCGCGAAGGCGGTGACCAGGTCGTCGATCGTGCCGGGCGGGTCGGGATCGCCGTCGGGGTCCCGGAGCAGGCGGACCACCCGGCGCAGCGAGTCCAGCGCCTCCGCACCGGCCTTCTCGATCTCGGCGAAGGCCGCGCGGGACTCGCCCGGCGCGACCTGCGCGACCTGCGCGACCTGCGCCTGGATGATCAGCGCGGTCAGGTGATGAGCCGCCACGTCGTGCAGGTCGCGGGCCAACGCCGATCGTTCCGCGCGCCGCACCGACTCGCGCAGGTCCCGTCGCCGGGCGTCGCCGATTCGCCACCACAGGCCCGCGCCGGCCGCCACGAACCAGCCGGCCGTCATCACCAGCGTGACCGTCGACGTGTAGGTGCCGCGGAACGCCACCGTGGGCACCAGCGCCCCCGCCGCGGTCAGGGCCGCGCCGATGCCGCTGAGCCGCCGCACCGCCACGCCCGTCACGATCAGCAGTGCCAGGCACGCGACCGGCGCCGGCTGCCCCCGCCACCCGGACGTCACGTCCACGACCTGACCGGCCAGCATCAGCCCGACCGCCACGACCGCCGCCCACTCCACGCGCCATCGCCTGCGGCCCGCGAACACGACGGCCTGGCGCCGGGCAGCCGCCGGGACCGAGGGCCGCCGCCGGAGCAGCACCGCGATCGCGGCGATGCAGATGCCGGTCGTGACGAGCAGGTGTGCCAGCGCGACCGGCAGCGGCGGGCGGGCGCCCGCGGTCACCACGATCTCGATCAGCAGGCCGAGCGTCAGCGCGGACGCGAGCCCGGCCCGGCCGATCAGCCGGGCCGCCGTCAGTGCGGATGCGGATCGGCCGGTCATCGGGCGGAGGCGATCCGCAGCGGGGGACGGCGCCACCAGGTCACCCACCGCCATCCCCATTCGAGCGGGCCCTGCCGGAACCACCGCAGCCAGAGCGTCGACCACGCCCACTGTAGAGCCAGGATCGCGGCCGCGATCGTCAGCACGGCACCGGTGCCCCAGCCGTCCGAGCCGGGCGCGAGCGCTGAGATCGTCAGCACCAGCGCGGTCGTCCCGAGATAGTTGGTCAGCGCCATCCGGCCCAGCGGCGCCAGCACCGCGGTCAGCCCGCGGCGCAGCGGCGTCCGGAGCAGCAGCAACAGGCCGCACACGTAGGCGGCCGCGATCAGCAGCCCGGCGATCGGATAGGTCCAGCGGACCGTGGCCTCGCTGGTGGCCTGCAGATACCCGAACGGCACGGCGGCCGCGGCGGACAGGACGAAGGCCGTCGCGGGTACGCGGGCCGAACGCTCGATCCGGTCCACCACCCCGAAGCGGGTGAGCGTCGCCCCGAGCATCAGCAGCCCGGGTGTCAGCAGGTAGAAGCCGGTTCCGAGGCCGAGTGACAGCCCGATGAGCAGCACGCACAGCCCGGCCGCCCAGTTTCTCGGCAACCATGAGGCCGGCAGCAGCACCAGCAGGCCGAACAGCGCGTACGCGGTGAGGATGTCCCCGGGCCAGAGCAGCAGCATGTGCGCCAGGCCGACCGCGAGCAGCGCCACCAGCCGCCGGAGCAGCACCCGCCGCGAACCCGCGGAGCGCAGCAGCAGCTGGAACCCGACGCCGAACAGCACCGCGAAGATCGGATAGAAGCGCTGGTCGACGAAGAGATGCAGCCACGGCAGGGCGTCGGGCGCGGGCGGGAGGACCGTGCCGGCGGACTCGTGGACCGTACCCCGGTGGGCGATGGGTTTGATGTTGGCGATGGTTATCCCGCAGAGCGCGAACCCGCGGATGACGTCGAGCGCCACGATCCGCCGTGTTGTCGAAGGCATGCGTCACAGCCTGCGCGGACGCGCCGCCGCGAACCTCGGCCGGAAGGCCGGGACCGGTGCCGCGCGGTAGTGCTTTCGGCTCGAACCGGAGAAAACGTGCCGGGATTGGCGTCATCCGCGATCTCCGCTTCTGGCGCCCACATTGACGGTCAGGAACGATGTCCTAGACCGAGAGTGAGCGGGAGGCGACGCATGACTGCGTTTCGGGTGGAGGTCGACGGCGCGAGTTGCATCGGCTCCGGCATGTGCCGCTCGATCGCGCCGGAGGTCTTCGACTTCGACGAGGAGGCCGGCCTGGTCCGTCTGCTCGACAGCCGGCCGCCGGCCCACACCGCCCCCGCGGTCCGCGAGGCGGTCCTCCGCTGCCCGGCCGCCGCCATCCTGACCCACGAGAAACCGGCTCCGGTCAGGCTCTCCCCCACCGCGGCGCACTGACCACCGGCCCTTGGCGTCAGGGCGAACGCGCCAAACGGTCCATGATCCGGGCGCCCCGACCGCCGTCCGAAGCAAGCAGCGGGCCCCGGCGCGCCCACCCGGGAGGAATGGGCGGGGCGCCGGGGCCACGTCCGGGAGAAGATCAGGCCTTGGCCGGCTCGGGCTCCGAGGTGGCCGGGCCGGCCGGCGCGGCCGGGTCGGGGCCGAGGAAGTCGTAGCCGGACTCGCGGTGGACGCTGTCGATGCCCTCCTGCTCGACCTCGGCGCTGACCCGCAGGCCCACGGTCAGGTCGAAGAGCTTGGCGATGATGAACGTCAGCACGAAGCTGTACGCCAGGACCGCGACCGCCGCGATGGTCTGGTCGAGCAGCAGCTCGACGCCGCCGCCGAAGAACAGGCCGTCGCGCTCGTTCGGGGCGTCCGCGGTGGCCAGGAAGCCGATCAGCAGCGTGCCGATGATGCCGCCGACCAGGTGCACGCCGACCACGTCGAGCGAGTCGTCGTAGCCGAGCCGGTACTTCAGGTTGACCGCGAGCGCGCAGAGCGCACCGGCGATCGCGCCGATGATCAGCGCGCCGAGCGGGTTGACCGCGCCGCAGGCCGGCGTGATCGCGACCAGGCCGGCCACGATGCCGGAGGACTTGCCGAGCGAGGTCATGGCGCCGCCGCGGAAGCGCTCGACGGCGATCCAGGCGAGGCCGGCGGCGGACGCGGCCGCGACCGTGTTGAGCACGACGACCGAGGCGGAGTTGCCGGCGGCGAGCGCGGAGCCGCCGTTGAAGCCGAGCCAGCCGAACCAGAGCAGGCCGGCGCCGAGCGCGGTCAGTGGCAGGTTGTGCGGCTTGTGCGGCGACGACGGCCAGCCGGTGCGCTTGCCGAGCACGATGACCACGGCGAGCGCGGCGATGCCGGCGTTGATGTGGACCGCGGTGCCGCCGGCGAAGTCGATCGCGCCGACGTCGTTGGCGATCCAGCCGCCGACGACGGTGTCGCTGTCGAACGCGAAGACCCAGTGCGCGACCGGCAGGTAGACCAGCGTGGCCCAGACCGCGGTGAACGCGAGCCAGACGCCGAACTTCATCCGGTCGGCGACGCCACCGGCGATCAGCGCGGTGGTCAGCGCCGCGAACAGCATCTGGAACACGGCGAACAGCGCCGGCGGGATGGTCGCGGCCTCGTCCTCGGCGATCAGGCCGCCGAGGCCGAAGTTCGCGGTGTCCAGGCCGAGGATGCCGGCGCCGCCGATGGAGTCACCGAACGCCAGCGAGTACCCGTAGAGCACCCAGATCACGCAGACCACGATGGCCGCGCCGAAGGTCATCATGACCATGTTGATGACGCGCTTGGCGCCGACCATGCCGCCGTAGAACAGCGCGAGGCCGGGCACCATGAGCAGGACCAGCGCGGTGCTGGTCAACACCCACGCGGTGCTTCCACTGTCCACTGTATGTACTCCCTTGAAGTTTCAGAGCGTTGTGAGCGGCAGTGAACCCAAGGTTGGTTACGGGCGGTCACGCGCGGTGTTGCGTGATCGTTTCGCTGCGTTCCGAAACATTTAAAACCATGCGGCGGTACGGATCAGGGCCCCGACCATGATCGTCGTAGCTGCGGGCCGCACGCGTCCGCGAGACGGTCCGGGTGCCGACGCTCCTGAGGACGAGCCGGCCGGGGCGGTGGATGTCACATCCGTTTCGATGCGGATCTGGCACACTGGTTGATGCATCAACCTCGCAGCTGATTGGTTCGGCCATGAACTACGGACACCCCCTCGAGTTCGGCTCGTTCGTCACGCCCGGCAACGCGCCACCGCAGGACCCGGTCGGACTGGCCACGCGGTCCGAGGAGCTCGGCTACGACCTGGTCACGTTCCAGGACCACCCATATCAACCGAAATTTCATGACATGTGGACGTTATTGTCCTGGGTGGCCGGGCAGACGTCACGCATCCGCCTCGCGCCGAACGTGATCAACCTGCCGTTGCGTACCCCCTCGGTCCTGGCCCGGGCCGCCGCCTCGCTCGACCTGCTCTCCGGCGGTCGCCTCGAACTCGCGCTCGGCGCCGGCGGCTTCTCGGACGCGGCGCGGGCGATGGGCGCGACCGTGCGTCCGCCGCGCGAGTCGATCGAGGCGCTCAGCCAGGCGATCGACGTGATCCGCGAGCTGCAGGACCTCTCCAGCGCCCGTCCGGCACGCGCGGGCGGCGAGTTCCACCGCGTCGTCAGCGCGCAGCGCGGCCCGGCCCCGGCGCACGCGATCCCGATCTGGGTCGGCGCGGCCAAGCCCCGCATGCTGCGGCTGGTCGGTGAGAAGGCCGACGGGTGGCTGCCGTCGCTGCCCTACGTCGGCCGGGACGGCGTCTCGGCCGGCAACAAGATCATCGACGAGGCCGCGGTCGCCGCCGGTCGCGAGCCGGCCGACATCCGCCGCCTGCTCAACATCTCCGGCGCGTTCCGGCCCACGTCCGAGGGGTTCCTCCAGGGCCCGCCGGCGCAGTGGATCGACGAGCTGCTGCCGCTGATCCTGGAGGACGGCGTCGGCACGCTGATCCTGATGACCGACTCCGCCGCCGACCTGGAGACGTTCGCCACCGAGGTGATGCCGGCGCTCCGCGACGCCGCCGCACCTCTGGCCGAGCCCAACCACAAACCCTCGGGGGTACGGTCGAAGCGCCGCCCCGGCATCGGCTACGACGAGGTGCCGGCCTCCCTGGCCCGGTCCGCGGTCGAGCCCGGCGACGTGGAATATTCGGCGGTCCGCTCCAACTACATGCGCGGCGGCTCCCCCGGCCTGGTGCTGCGGCCGTCCACGCCGGACGAGGTCGCGGAGGCGCTGCGGTTCGCCGCCGGCCACCGCCACCTGCCGTTCGGCGTGCGCAGCGGCGGGCACGGAATCAGCGGCCGGTCCACGAACGACGGTGGCATCGTGCTGGATCTGGGCCGCTTCAAGACCTTCGAGGTGCTGGACTCCGCGACCCGCCTGGTCCGGATCGGCGCCGGCCTGCGCTGGATGGAGGTGGCCGCCGCGCTCGCCCCGCACGGCTGGGCGCTGACCTCCGGCGACTACGGCGGCGTGGGCGTCGGCGGGCTCACCACCGCGGGCGGCATCGGCTGGATGACCCGCAAGTACGGCCTGACGCTCGACCACGTGCGCGCCGCGACCGTGGTGCTGGCGGACGGCTCAGTGGTGCGCGCGTCCACGGACGAGCATCCGGGCCTGTTCTGGGCGTTGCGCGGCGCCGGCGCGAACTTCGGCGTGGTCACCGACTTCGACTTCCGGGTCGACGAGGTCGGCGACGTGGGCTGGGGCCAGTTCGTGCTGGACGCGTCCGACACCGCCGGCATGCTGGTCCGCTACGGCGAGGCGGTCGAGGCCGCGCCGCGCGACCTGACCGCGAACCTGCTGATGGGCCCGCCGCAGCCCGGCCAGCCGTCGTTCGCGCAGGTGATGGTGCTGGTCGACGCGTCCGACGCGGAGACGGTCGTGGAGCAGATGACGCCGATCGCCTCGGTGTCCGCGCTCTACGACCAGAACGTGGTGATCGCGCCGTACTCCGCGGTCATCTCGAACGCGTCCACCGAGCCGCACCGCGGCCAGGGCGAGCCGGTCAGCCGTTCCGGGTTCGTCCGGCACCTCACGCCGGAGGTCGCGGCCGGGATCGCACGGTTGCTGGCCAGCGGCGCCACCTACTTCTTCCAGATCCGCGCGGTCGGCGGCGCGGTCTCCGACGTCGCGGCCGCGGACACCGCCTACGCGCACCGGGACGCGAACTTCCAGATCGCGGCGATCGGCAACAACCGGCAGCGCCTGGACCGGGTGTGGGACCGCGAGCTGTACCCGCTGATGGAAGGGCTCTACCTCAGCTTCGAGACCGATCCGCGGCCGGACCGGCTCACCGACGCGTTCCCGCCGGCCACGCTGGAACGGCTGCGGAAGATCAAGACGGAGTACGACCCGACGAACCTGTTCCGCGACAACTTCAACATCGTTCCCGCGACGGAGGACCGGTCATGACCGACTACGGACACGAGCTGCTCTTCGGCGCGTTCGTCACCCCGGCGGCCCGGCCGCCGCAGCAGGCCGTCGAGCTGGCGGTCGCGGCCGACGAGTTCGGGCTGGACGTGGTCACCTTCCAGGACCACCCGTACCAGCCGACGTTCCACGACGCGTGGACGCTGATGAGCTACGTCGCGTCCCGCACCTCGCGGATCAAGGTGGCCGGTAACGTGCTCAACCTGCCGCTGCGCGAGCCCGCGGTGCTGGCCCGGGCGGTCGCGTCGCTGGATCTGCTCTCCGGCGGCCGGGTCGAGCTGGGCCTCGGCGCGGGCGCGTTCTGGGACGCGATCGAGGCGATGGGCGGGCGGCGGCTCACCCCCGGGCAGGCCGTGGACGCGCTGGCCGAGGGGATCGAGATCATCCGCTCGGTGTGGGACACGTCGTCGAAGGGCGGCGTGCACGTGCACGGCAAGTACTACACGGTGGACGGTGCGAAACGCGGTCCGGCGCCGGCGCACGACGTGTCGATCTGGGTGGGCGCGCTCAAGCCGCGCATGCTGGCGCTGACCGGGCGGCTCGCGGACGGATGGCTGCCCTCGCTGGCGTACCTGAAGGGCGGCCCGTCCGAGCTGACCGGCATGAACGAGCGGATCGACGCGGCGGCGGTGGAGGCCGGGCGGTCCCCGTCCGACGTGCGGCGGCTGCTCAACGTGGGCGGGTCGTTCGCGGCGCAGAGCCGCGGGTTCCTGGACGGGCCGCCGGACCAGTGGGCGGAGGAGCTGGCCGGGCTGACCCTGGAGTACGGCACCAGCGGCTTCATCCTCGCCACCGACAACCCGGCCGCGATCGAACTGTTCGCCAAGGAGATCGCCCCGGCGACGCGGGAGCTGGTGGCGGCGGAACGCTGAGCGTCACCGCGCGAAGAATCCGGTGATCGTGCCGGCGTGCGGGTTCGGCGGGAACACCGGTGACCGGCCGAGAGCCGGTCACCGGTGCCGGATCAGCCGATGATCGGCAGAAGCTCCCACTCGGCGAACGCGCCCGGCCACTCCTTCGTCGCCGACACGTACGGCGCCTCGTGCTGGTGATACGCCTTCAGCCACGCGCCGGACGGCGGGTTGGAGACCCGCCAGGTCGGCACGGACCAGTCGGCCTTCGAGGCCCGGAACACCTGTTGCGGGTCGTTCTCGTCGCAGTCGCGGAGCGCCAGCCGGCCGCTGTCCGGCAGCTCCTCCCCGATCAGCTCCAGGCACTCCCGCGCGTTCTTCCGGACCATGAACACCGGACGCCCGACCGCGTCGACGTCGAGCTCCTTCTTCAGCCAGATCTGCTCGAACGAGCGGTCGCAGGGCTTGACCCGCACGACGTGCCCGTCCGAGGTGTCGTCCGGGACCGCCGTCAGGCAGCCGTCCAGTCCGACGTTCCTGATGTAGGACGGATCGATCCCCGGGCTTGCGACGGCGACTCCGGGAAGCGCCATCGCCGCGAGAGCCCCGGCGATGACAGCCACGTACCGTGCCTTGATTCGCATGATATTTCCCCCATGTCGGGCCGGTGGGATGGTTGTCCGCTTGCCGTGCTGGCTCCACCGGCGCGCCGCGGAAATCGTGACACCGCGGCCAACGACGCGGGCGTGATCTGCGGAAATGCACCCCTGATCGGGTGACCCGGCCGGCCCGCCCGAACCACTCACCCGGCCGACGCCCATACACGCCGAAGATCGTTGCCCGAGCCGGGCTACAGAGAGGCCGGAATCGCCGGACGTCGGCCCGGAGACGCCCTGCCGTACCGGCCTTACCCGGGCGTCATCCACGTCTCTCCGACGACGGGACGCGGGGAGGAGCGCCGGCGACGACCGGTGCCCGCGGGAGCACGTCCAGAGCGACCACGCCGGAAGCGGGAAGAGGAGTCGTGCTCTCAGCCGGCGCGACGGCGGGCGCGGCGTGCCGCGAGCTCGTCGCCGAACGTCTCCGAGGCGGGCTCCGGCTCCTCCGCCGGGCGCGCGAAGACCGCGGGCTCGCCCGGCAGGTGCGACAGCGATCCCTGGATCTCCTTGAACGCGCCACCGATCGCGATGCCGAAGACGCCCTGGCCGCCCTGGAGGAGATCGACGACCTCCTCCGGGGAGCGGCAGTCGTAGACCGTCGTCCCGTCGGAGATCAGCGTGATGCCCGCCAGGTCCTCGACGCCGTGCGATCGGAGCGTCTCGATCGCCTTGCGGATGTTCTGCAGCGAGACTCCCGCGTCGAGGAGGCTCTTGACGACCTTGAGGACGACCAGGTCGCGGAACGAGTAGAGCCGCTGGGTCCCGGAGCCGGAGGCGTCGCGGATGCTCGGGACGACCAGCTGGGTGCGTGCCCAGTAGTCGAGCTGGCGGTAGCTGATGCCGACAGCGTGGCAGGCGGTCACCCCGCGGTAGCCCACGGTGCCGTCCTCGCCGATCCCGATGCCGTCGTCGACCCCTGGGGCCGACCCTGATCCAGCAGATTCGTCCATGCGACTACCTCCCGCTGTGCGGTGCCGCGTCCCTCGACGAGCCCCACCATATAGCGCACATCGGACCGGATCGCGGAAGCTTTGCCGCGACACGCCGCGTACGGGGGAACCTGCGCAGCGTAATTGCCCCGTTACCGCATCGCGAAACCCGCGGAGCCGTTATCGAGTCGCCGGCCGGTGTGCCCCGGCTAGGCGAACCAGGCGAACCGGAGGTCTCAGCCGGCGAAGTCCTCGGGGCGGACGCCCTCGAGGAACTCGCGGAACTTCTCGACCTCGTCCTCCTGCTCGTCCGGAATGACGATGCCGGCCTCGGTGAGGACCTGCTCGGCGCAGCGGATCGGGGCGCCGACACGCAGCGCCAGCGCGATGGAGTCGCTGGGCCGGGCGGAGACGCGGACACCGTCGCCGAGCAGGAGGTCCGCGTAGAACACGTTTTCCTTGAGCTCGGTGATCTCGACGGCCTGCAGTGGCGCCTTGAGCGCCGTCAGGATGTCCCGCAGCAGGTCGTGGGTGAGCGGCCGGGCCGGCTTGACCCCCTGCTGCTCGTAGGCGATGGCCGTGGC
This sequence comes from Catenuloplanes nepalensis, assembly GCF_030811575.1. GTDB lineage: Bacteria > Actinomycetota > Actinomycetes > Mycobacteriales > Micromonosporaceae > Catenuloplanes > Catenuloplanes nepalensis. The sequence continues at coordinate 4,617,516 of NZ_JAUSRA010000001.1, forward strand.
CTCGACCGCGCCGATCCAGATCGGCAGGTAACGGTCGCCCTCGACCTCGCGGAGCAGGACGATCGGCTGGTTGTTGGGCAGTTCCACCCGCACCCCGACCACGCTCAGCTCGCGCACCGCTGCCTCCGTGTCGCTTATGTGTGAACGCCCCGATGCCACCGCCCAGCGGCGGCGTCGAGGCGCGTTCCTGCCCCTCACCTGCACGGTACACGGATCACCATGCGTAAGTGCCACCCGCGCCGTGCGATGCCGGGCACCGTACCCAAGCGAGCCTACGTCACGCGTGTTACGGACAAATCCCCAACTCAGCGCTCAAGGATGTCGCGCAGACCGGCCCGCAGCAGCGCCGCGTGCAGCATCTGCGAAAGGCCGGCCAGCTCAAGCGCGGTCTCGGCCGCGCGGGCGCGGGCGGCGGGGTCGCGCTGCCGGGCGAGCGGCGCGATCAGCTGGGCGTAGAGACCCACCTCACGGTCGGCGGCCGCCCGGAACCCACGCAGGTGCCGCGCCTCGATGCCGTGCCGGGCGAGGCCGGCGACGGCCTGGGCGACCGCGAGCGCGTCCTCGTCGTACCACCCGGGCGAGCGGCAGACGATCAGCCCGAGACGCTCGATCTCGGCGAGCCCGGAGTCCGACAGACCGGTGCGCTCCAGCAGGTCGGTGCGGCTGCACCGGGTGTCGACCGGTTCCGCGGCCGGCTCGTCGTCCGAAGGGGCCCCGACCAGCCGGAGCGCCGCCGGCCCGGAGCCGGCGGCCTCCATCTCGGCCAGCTGCGCGCGGATGACGCGCAGCGGGAGGTACTGGTCCCGCTGCGCGGTCAGCACGAAACGCAGGCGCGCGACATCGTCCCAGCTGTACTTCCGGTAGCCGGACGCGGTGCGCTCCGGCTCCACCAGGCCCTCGGCCTCGAGGAAGCGCAGCTTGGAGATCGTGGTGTCGGGGAACTCCGACCGCAGCTCGGACAGCACCTCGCCGATGCTCATCAGCCGGCGCCCATGCTGCTGCGCCGCCCGGTGATCACCGGGCGGCGGACCGGGGAAGGCGGCCGCCGCCCCGGAAACGGTCATGACATCTCCTCGCTAAACAGGAGGATCAAGGTCATCAGCGGCCACCCTCGTCCGGGCGCGGCCCGGCGATGAAGACGAGCCGGAACTTGCCGATCTGGACCTCGTCGCCGTTGGAGAGCGTCGCGGCCTCGACCCGCTCGCGGTTGACGTAGGTGCCGTTGAGGCTGCCCACGTCGCGGACCGTGAACGTGCCGCTGTCACGGTGGAACTCGGCGTGCCGGCGCGAGACGGTGACGTCGTCCAGGAAGATGTCGCTGTCCGGGTGCCGGCCGCTGGTCGTCACGTCGTGGTCGAGCAGGAACCGGGCGCCGGCGTTCGGCCCCCGGCGGACGACGAGCAGGGCCATGCCGGGCGGCAGCGAGCCGGACATCCGGCTGGGTACCACGTCGGTCTCGGGACCCTCGAGGACCTCGTCGAGCGAACCCAGGTTCAGCGTCGACGTGACGTCGAGCGGGGGGAACTCGTCGTCTGGGCGCGTCATCGGACCACCTCGTGTCTGTTTCGGTCGCACGTCCCTGCGGACCGGGACAACCGCCGGTCAGCGCCCGGCGGGGCCTCCCCCGGCTGCCATCCGTGGCATGTGAAGGACGTTCGACAATGCGGTTTCAATATCAAGTTCTCGCGTGACTACGGCAGAGTAGCCAGCGGGGTAGGGTGCGGCAACCAGACGCGCGCAACGCGTCAGGTTGTCAGATATCACACTCTGTCGGTGCGACGAAAACTACTTGTTGATCAGTTCACCGTAGGCAGTGCCGTCGAGCAGGGCAGCGACCGCCGCCGGGTCGGCCGGAGTGATCTCGATGAGCCAGCCCTCACCGTACGGATCGGTGTTGATCAGCTCGGGCTGGTCGTCCAGCGCGGTGTTCTTCGCGGCCACCGTGCCGGAGATCGGAGCGTAGATCTCCGAGACGCTCTTGGTCGACTCGACCTCGCCCAGCGACTCGCCGGCCTGGACGGCCGCGCCCACGTCGGGCAGCTGCACGAAGACGATGTCGCCCAGCGCCTGCTGCGCGAAGTCGGTGATGCCGACGCGCGCGGCGGCGGAGCCGTCACCGGACACCCACTCGTGCTCGGCGGTGTATCGCAGGTGCTCAGGAATCACGGGTCGTTCGTCCTTCGGTGAGAGCCGGGTCAGGAGACCGGCCGGGCGTACCGCAGCGTGGTGACGTCATGGACAGCGGACACGTCGACCACACCTTGTTCTTGCACGGTCACGTTACCGCCGTCATCCGTGATCGATTCGATCACCCCGCCGGGAATGCGCAACGCGGTGTCCATCGTCTTCGGGTCGCCGATCACGGTGATCGTGTATGTCGACGTCAGCCGCTTGCCGTCGACGATCACGCCGAACCGGTCGCCGCCCTGCCCGGCCGGCGAGTCGGTGAACGAGGTGGACGCCACGACCCGCACCGCGGTGCCGTCGCCGCCCTCGATCTGCATCGCCTCCGCGCCCGCGCCGCGCAACTCCTGCACCGCGTTGAGCAGTGCGTCCGACTCGACCTGGTTCTCTCCCCCGTTGATCCGGATGACCAGCCCGGTGCCGCGCGCCGGCAGCTCACCGGCGAGCACGCCGAGGTCGTCCGCGCGCTCGGTCGCCTCACGCAGCGCGGCCTCGGCACCCTCGGCGCCGGAGCTGAGCGACTGCTTGCTGTCCTCCAGCGCGGTGACCTCCTGTTGCAGCCGCTGCTCCTGCGACTCCAGGTCCGACAGGATCCGGACCAGATCCTCCTGCCGCGCGGTCAGCAGCGTCGAGTCGCCGTCGTTCGCCTTCAACTGCACGACCAGCGTGAACCCGAACAACAGCAGCAGCACCGCGATCATCACGGTGGTCGCGGAGAACCGGCGCGCCGCCGGCGCCGCTTCATCCCCAGAGCCATCCGAGGGTACGGATGGTGGCACCTCGGCCGCGGCCGGCAACCCGCCGTCGCCCTGCTCCGGCTTCGCCGCTACCGAGGCTGCGCGATCGTCCTCGCCCCGGACCGGCGCGACGATCTTCCGCGCTTCCGCGGGCGCGCTCGCCGCGGTCTTCTGCTTCGGCGCGGGCGCACCGCTCACCGGCACACCGGGGCTGACCGGCACGACCGGCGACGCCGAGCTCGGCGTGGGACTCGGCGCCGGGCTGGGCTTGGGGCTCGGCTTCCGCGCCGCGGACCGCTCCGCGTCGGTGCCCGTCTTCGCGGGCACGACCTCGGACGGCGGCGCCACCGGCGGAAGCACCACCGGGGGCACCGAGGTCGCCGGCGGCTCGGTATGACGCAGATCCGCCTGCGTGAGGTTGACCGTCGTCTGGTCCTCGACAGGGGGTTCTGCCGGCTTCGAGTCGGCTCGCATCGGCTCGTCGCTGCTCATCGGCTACAAGCTACCCGGTCAGGCGCTGAACAGGTGGCGGCGGATGGCGGCCACGTTGCCGAAGATCCGGACGCCGAGGACGACCACCACGCCGGTGGAGAGCTGCCCGCCCACGCCCAGCTGGTCACCCAGGTAGACGATCACGCCCGCGACCAGCACGTTCGAGATGAAGGAGATCACGAACTGCTTGTCGTCGAAGTTCCGGTCGAGCCGTGCCCGGACGCCGCCGAACACCGCGTCCAGCGCCGCCACCACCGCGATCGGCAGGTACGGCTGGAGCGCCGGTGGCACGGTCGGGTCCAGGAACACGCCGAGCAGGACGCCCGCTATCAACGCGATGACCGCGTACATCAGTCGCCTTCCGGGGAGGTCGGGGTGGTCGGGGTGGGGGTGCTGGTGCCGCTGATCCCGGGCGAGCCGGTCGCGGGCGGCGTCGGCTCGGGCGAGCGGTACGCGTGCTCCAGATCGCCGCCGGCCGCGGCCGTGAGCGTGAGGTCGTCGCGCCCGGTGACCTCGAACTTCATGCCGTACTTGTCGACCAGCGCGCGGAACAGCGACGCGCTGCCGGTCTGCTCGAACCGCTCCTTCAGCTCGTCCGGCCCGATCGCCGCCACCTCGTAGGGGCTGGTGACCGGCTGGAAGTCGACCAGGATCGCCTCGCCCGCGGCCCGGATCGTCGAGGTGGCGGTCAGCCGCTCCCCGTTGATCGCGATCGCCTCCGCGCCGGAGGCCCAGAGCGCGTTCGCGATGTCCTGAAGGTCCCGGTCGAGCACCTTGGAGACGTTCTTGCTGCCGCCGGTCACCACGTTCACGTCCGCGTCCCCGTCCGCGACCGTGACCACGACGCCGTCGCCCTCGACCTCGGCCAGCCCGGTGAGCGCCTCCAGGTCGCGTAGCCGCTCCGCGGTGTCGCCCTCGAGGTTCGCCTCGCGCAGCGCGTTGACCTCGGCCCGCAGCGCGGCGGCCCGCTGCTCCAGGTCCTCGGCGGAGTCCTGGCGGGCGTGGATCTGGTCGACCAGCGCGGCGCGGGCCTTGCCGCGGGCCGGTTCCGCGGCCATGGTCTGCCGGTAGGCGATCGCGAAGAGGAAGCCGACCAGCACGAGCGTGGTGAGCGCGAGCCCGCGGGCGGACGCGCCACGCCAGCCGGCCCGCGGCCCTTCCTTCGCGCGCCGGGCGGCCGCATCCGCGTAACCCGGGTCGAGCGGGTTGCGGAACAGCTCGGTCAGGAAGTCCGGCGCGTACACCCGCTGCTTGGCCTGGCTGCCGTCCCGGTCACCCGCCCCCGGCCGGTCCTCCGGGCTGTTCACGGTCTCGCTCATGCCGTCCCGTTCGCCGGGCGGGTGGCGCGGACCAGCAGCGACACCTGGTAGATGTAGAAGAACGCGGCGATCCAGTAGAGCACCAGGCCCCAGATCGCGCAGGCCCAGCCGAACGCGTGCGCGTACGGCCCGGCCGCCTCGGACGCCTTCGACAGCAGCAGCACCGGGAACGCCGCGAGCAGCATGAACGTGGCTGTCTTGCCGACGTAGTGCACCGGCGGCGGGCCGTAGCCGTGGCCACGCAGGATCAGCAGGCAGACGCCGAGCACCGCCTCGCGGGCCATCAGCGCGGCCGTGAACTGCCAGGGCACCACCGCGGTCAGCGTGAACGCGACCAGCGTGGCGACGATGTAGAGCCGGTCGACGAACGGGTCGAGCAGTTCGCCGAGCCGGCTGACCTGGCCGAGCCGGCGTGCGACCCAGCCGTCCACCCAGTCGGTGGTGCCGCCGATCGCGAGCACGATCAGCGCGGCCACCTGCTGGTCGTCGAAGCCGAGCAGCAGCCACAGGAACACCGGCACGCCGAACAGGCGCACGAAGCTGATCGCGTTCGGCACCGTGATGACCCGCTCGGTGAGAATGTCCTCGAGCGGTTGTCCGGGCGCCCAAGGCGCAGGCCGACGCGCCACAGCTTCCCCTCCCGCGCAAGCACGCCGGGCATGCCCCACCGATGCCCGGCTCCGCCGAGGCGGCGGTCCATCGTGCGGTCACTTCCGGCCCCCACGGCCGGTCGGTCGCACTGCGGGGCCACTATAACGCCCGGTGGGCGGCCTCCCATGAGCCCCACGCTGATCTTGTGATTACACCCCGTTCGTGACGATTCCTGCGTCCTAGGACTTCGTTATCCTGCTGTGACCCGCGGAGGGCGAGTTTGTCCCTACGCTATGCACCCGTGATACGGGGTTGGCATCGTGCGATCGTTCTCCCGGTGGCGGTCCTCTGCCTGACCGCCGGCTGTGGCACCACCGGTGGCGAGGGCACCGTGGCGGCGACCGGCACTCCCTTCCTGCCGGTCTATGTGGACGAGTCCGCCGCGCCCGGCCGGCCGGTCACGCTCGGCTTCGCCGGCGACGTGCACTTCGCCGGCCGCACCGCCGCGCTGCTCAACGACCCGTCCACCGCGTTCGGCGACCTCCAGGACGCGCTCTCCGACCCGGACGTGACCGTGGTCAACCTCAAGTCCGCGATCACCAAGGGCGGCCGGCCGGTCCGCACCGAGGGCAACTTCCGCGCGCCCGCCACCACGTTCGCGGCGCTGGAGGAGGCGGGCGTGGACGCGGTTTCGATCGCCAGCGACCACGTGCTCGACTTCGGCCCGCAAGGGCTCACCGACACGGTCACGGCCGCCACCAAGGCCGGCTTCCCGGTGTTCGGCGCCGGCAAGAACGAGGGGGCCGCGTTCCGCCCCTGGGTGACCGAGACGCAGGGCGTGACGGTCGCGGTGATCGCGCTGAACTCCACGCCGCTGTTCGCGGAGAGCTTCGCGGCCGCGGGCGACAAGCCGGGCGTGGCCGCGCCGGTGGACACCAAGCGCGCGATCGCGGCCGTGATCGACGCCAAGCGCTCGGCGGACGTGGTCGTGGTCTACAACCAGTGGGGCGAGACCGACGCGCAGTGCCCGTCGCCGAAGCAGAAGCAGCTCGCGGCCGCGCTCGCCGAGGCCGGCGCGGACGTGATCGTCGGCACCGGCGCACCGCACACGTTGCAGGGCGCGGGCTGGCTCGGCGCGGCCTACGTGGCGTACAGCTTGGGTGATCTGGTCTGGTTCAAGGACTCCCCGGTCTCGCGGGACACCGGGGTGCTGCGGCTGACCGTGAACGGCGGCGCCGTGACGGACGCGTCGTTCACCGCGGCGCGCGTGTCGACCGCGACCGGGCAGGCGGAGCCGCTGGCCGGCAAGGCGGCGGAGACCGCGCTCACCCGGTTCGCCGCGCTGCGCGAGTGCGCGGGCCTGTCCGCCGAGCCGCCGAGCGCGTCGCCGTCACCGGTCCCGAGCCCCTGATCCCGTACCACCCCCCGCAGGAGCTCTTGATCTGGTTCTGAGTCAGCGGCGGCGGGACCGGCGCGGCCCGGTGGCGACGGCCTGAGCGGCCGGCTCCACGCTATCGGCGACCGCCTCGCACGGGTTGCCCGCGGACTCGGCCTCGACCGTGGTCGCGAGGCGCTGCAACAGCACCCGGAACACCGCGCGGTCGCCCACCGGCAGCGTCGCCAACACGTGCTCCTCGGCCGCCTCGAAGCCCCGGGTGAGCACCTCGAGACGCTCGTGCCCGTGCGGCGTCGCGACGATCCGCCGGGTGCGCCGGTCGGCCGGGTCGGGCCGGCGCTCGACGAGCCCGGCCTCCTCCAGATCGTCCAGCAGATAGGTCATCACGGTGCGGTCTATCCCGAGGTGCTGGGCGAGCTGCGCCTGACTGAACGCGGTCTCACCGGTCGCGATGCGCAGAATCTGGTAACCCCGGGGCCCGCCCGGCAGGTCCGCGACCACGTGCTCGGACGCGCGAAGGTAGCTGCGGAAGACCACGCCCAGGCCCCAGCCGAGATCGGTGTCGATCGGCTTGTGGCCCTGCTCCTCGCAGAGTCGCGCGCGCTCGGCGATCTCGGACAGCGCTTCGTCTGCGGTCGTGGTCACGATCCCATAGTACGGACCCGCGCCACCGCCCTGACTTTCCCGAGAGCATCAGATGATCTGTGATTTATACTACCGTTGACGAGATAGTATTTCAGGCAGACGATCTGTGGGTCAGAACGGCAACACCTCTGGAGCGACGATGACCCTCTACCGCCTCGACGCCAGCATCCGCACCGAGGGATCGGTGACCCGCGCGGTCGCCGACACCGTGCAGAACGCCTGGTCGGAGACGCACCCCGGCGCCACCGTGCTGCGCCGCGACCTGGGCGCGCACCCGCTGCCGTCGGACTCCTGGCGCAACGCCGTCGGCGTCGGTTTCACCCCGGTCGAGGACCGCACGGCCGCGCAGCGAGACGCCGCCGCGCTGGCCACCGTCATCGGGGACGAGCTGCTCGCCGCGGACGCCTACCTGCTGGCGATCCCGCTGTACAACTACAACATCCCGCACCACGTGAAGGCGTGGTTCGACCTGCTGCTCACGGAGCCGCGCTTCGCGCCCGGCGGCGACCGGGTCCTCGAGGGCCGGCCCGCCGTCGTGGTCACCGCGCGCGGCGGTGGCTACGGCCAGGGCACGCCCCGCGAGGGCTGGGACCACAGCACGCCGTACCTTCGGCGGATGTTCGCCGACATCCTCGGCCTGGACGTGCACATCGCGGAGGCCGAGCTGACACTGGCCGGCGTCAACCCCGCGATGGAGGCGCTGCGCGGCCTGGCCGCCCAGTCGCTCGCGGACGCGCACGCCGCCGCGGAATCGCACGGCCGCACCATCGCGGCCCGCGTCTCCGCCCTCGCCACGGCCTGACGCTCGTGATCGGGGCGTCCCGGACGCCCCGATCATGAGGCCGGCCTCAGGCCTTCAGCTGGTCCCGCCCGGCGATCACCGCGAGCGCGGCCCGGCCCGCCCGGTCGACGGCGGTGTCGATGGCGTCCGGGCCGAACGCGCCGAGCCGGAGCATGCCGGCATGGCCGTGCGCGACCGTGACGACCGACAGGCCGAGCACCTCGGCCGCCACGGCGTCGCCGCCGGTCACCGTGAGGGCGGCGTCCTGGAACGTGCGCTTGACCGGCGCGGCCGCCTCCTCCAGGCGCGGGTCCCGGAAGCCGTGCGCCGGGCCCGCGAAGACCGCCTCGAAGAGCGCGCGGTGCTCCGCGGCGAACCGGACGTAGGCGCGCGCCGCGGCCGCGAGACGGTCCTCGGCCGTGGTCGCGGACGCGGTCTCGGCGGCGAGCGTGTCGATCAGGATCGCGCAGCCGCGCAGCGCCGCAGCCGCCACGAGATCGTCACGGTCGGTGAAGTGCCGGTACGGCGCACTCACCGCGACCCCCAGACGGCGGCTCGCCTCGGCCAGCGAGAAACCGTCGACGCCGCGCTCCGCGATCAGCTCCACCGCGATGTCGATGAGCGCGGCGCGCAGGTCGCCGTGGTGATAGCTGCTGCGATTCGCCGGTCTCGCCACGCGGCCTAGGTTAGCCCCCGGCATTGATCATCGATCGCGGCCCGCTCACGGTCCGTCAACCGGAAGCTCATCGCGGCCGCGGACTCGGCCGCCTGCTCCGGCCGGGTCGCGCCGGGGATCGCCACCACGGTCTCGCCGTACGCGGTGATGAGCCAGTTCAGTGCGGTCTGCGCGACGCTCACGCCGTGCGCGTGACCGATCTTCCGCAGCTCGTTCACCAGCGGCGTGGTCCGCTCTACGCTTCGACGCGTCACCAGCGCCAGGCGGCGCAGGGGCCGGATCCGCCGCAGCGCCTCCGGGTCGTCGTGGAATCGTCCGGTGAGCAACCCGCCCGCCAGCGGCTGCCACGCGATCAGCGTGATCCCCAGCCGCCGGGCCGCGGCCAGCACGCCGTTCCGCTCGATGTCCCGGTGGAGGAGGCTGATCCGCACCTGGTTCGTGGCCAGCCGGCCGTTCAGCAGCGCCGCGGCGCGTTCCATCCGGCGCGCGCCGAAGTTGCTCACGCCGACACCGCCGATCCGGCCCTCCTCCAGCAGCCGGGCCATCGCGGTGAGCTGCGGCCCGACCCGGCCGATAGACGTGTAGGGCTCGTGGATCTGGAAGAGGTCGACCCGGCGTCCGTGCAGCGCGGCCTCGCGGGCCGGGAACGTGCGCGGGATGCTGCGCGCGGTCCGGCCGGTCGGGTTCCACTTCGTCGCGATGCGGACGCCGCCGGGCGGCACCCCGGCCCGGGCCAGCGCGGTCGCCAGCGCGCGCTCGGAGTGGCCGTAGCCCTCGGCCGTGTCGAACCAGCCGATGCCGGCGCGGACGGCCGCCTCGACCACGGCGTCCACCCGCTCCTGCGGCATCGGCGCGAAGACCATGCCACCCGGGCCGCGGCCGGCGAACTGCATGCACCCCAGGCCGATCGCGGTCAGCTCGATGCCGGTGGACCCGAGCCGCCGCGGCCGGATCACGTCGTTCACGCGCACGCCACACCTCCGATGTTATCGCCTATCACAATGTGATTGACGATAACATCAGGATCGGTGACTACACCACGTCCGGCGCGGTCAGCTCGCCGAGCCAGTCCGCCACCGCGGTCGAGAAGTCGTCGTGCACCGGGAGGGCTGCGCCGCGCAGCGCCCGCCGCCAGGACATCGCCCGCGACACCCGGGTCACCCGGCCCGCCAGCGTCGCCGCGCGCCGCAGCGCGGCCGGATCGCCCGGCCACTCCGAGAGATACTCGTCGCGCAGCCGGGCCAGCTCCGGCGCGCCGGCCCTCACGCCCAGTGAGTGACCGGCGAACGACAGCGCCACCAGCAGCGAGCCGAACGGGTGTGCCACGCCCGCGTCACCCCAGTCGAAGAAGCGGTACGGCGGGCCGGGGAACACGTTCGCGTCCGTCAGGTCGTCGTGCTGCACGGTCGCCGGAAGGCCGGACGCGGCCAGCTCCGCGCACCACTCCGCGAACGCCGGCACCACCGCGGAGACCGCCGCGTGCCGGGAAGGGCCGAGGCCCGCCCGCACCCCGGGATCCGCCAGCAGCGCCGCGAGCTGCTCGGGCAGCACCTCCGGACGGTGATCCGGCACCCCGAGCGCCAGCAGCTCGTCCGCGTGCGGCATCGCCTCGCGTTGCAGCGCCGCGTATGCCCGCAGCATCTCCGGCCAGCGCGTGAGCCTCGCGCCGGGGTCGCCGGCGGAGAGCGTGTCGCGCAGCGTCTGGCCGGCGTCCGGGGTGAGCAGCCAGCCGCGCGTGACGTCCACGGCGAGCGGGACCAGCACGCGGTCCGGCAGCCGGTGGCCGAGTGCGCCGGCGAGCGCGGCCTCGTACCGGCAGTCCACGGTGTTCGCCTTGAACCAGCGCGGCCCGGCCGTGGTCGGAACCCGGTGCGTCACCGACCAGGGGCGCGCCCGGATCTCCTCGATCGGGCCGGTGGCCGGCGTGCCGAGCGCGTCGAGCCGCTCCCGGATCCAGGCGTGAGCAGCGGAAATCCAGCCGGGATCGTGCCAGTCGTTGTCCACAGCGCGCCACGATAACCACGGTCTACGGCCGCACAGAACCGAATTTCCGACCATCACGCGGTACGGCGGTGGCCGGGGCGCGTGCGCCGCGCGCGATGTGATCGCGAGTGGATTATCGTCTGGCGGGTGCGTTTCCTGGCGATCGGCGACAGTTTCACCGAGGGAGTGGGCGACGAGCTGCCCGACGGGACCGTGCGGGGGTGGGCGGACCTGGTCGCGGCCGGGCTCGCGGCGGCCTCCGGGGAGACCGTGCACTACGCGAACCTGGCCGTCCGCGGGCGGCTGCTGGCCCCGATCATCGGCGATCAGCTGGAGGCGGCGCTGGCCATGTCACCGCTCCCCACGCTGATCTCGCTGAACGGCGGCGGCAACGACATGCTGCGGCGCGGCATGGAGGTCGATCACCTGATGCGGCTGACCGAGCGGGCGGTCGAGCGGTGTGCGGCGGCCGGCGTGCGGCTGCTGTTGATCAGCGGGCCGGACCCGTCGGACCGGCTGCCGTTCGGGCGGCGCATCCACCGGCGCGGCGCGGACCTGACCGTGGCGGTGGCCGAGCTGGCGGCCCGGCACGGACTGCCGTTCGCGAACTCGTTCGACGACGTGGAGATCCGGCGCCCGGAGTACTGGTCGGCGGACCGCCTGCACCTGAACGCGGCCGGGCATCGCCGGGTCGCGGGCATCGTGCTGACCGCGCTCGGGCACGCGGTCGAGGACCACCGGCTGGATCCGGCGCCCGCGCCGGCCCGCCGGCTGTTCGCGGAGGCCCGCTACTACCGCGAGCACGTGCTGCCGTTCATGCAGCGGCGTCTCCGCGGGCAGTCGTCCGGCGACGGGCGCTCCGCGAAGTACCCGTCCTGGACGCCGGTCGCGGCCGCCTGAGGCACAGCACCGGACCTGCGCCGGCTCCGGGACGCCGCCGCGTGGTCCGGAGCGTGGCCCGCTCCGGACCACTCAGCCGGTCAGGCGTCCGTGAGCCTGGCGACGACCGCGGTGATCGCGGCGTCGATCGCGGTGCGCGACTCGTCGGTGTCGTCGAGCAGGTCGAAGCTGTGCTGGCCGTTCGGCGTGTCGACGATTCGCAGATCCGCACCGGCGGCCTCGGCCGCCGCGACGAACGCGGCCACCGTACCGGCGATGAACGGATGCTCCCGGCCCGCACGCGTCAGCACGATCGGCAGGTCCCCCGCGGACGCCACCGCCCCGGCCGGCCGGAACGCCGGGTCGACCTCCATGCCGGGAAACGGCTCCAGCAGCGGATAGCTCAGCGCCAGACACCGCAGCCAGGCCGCCGGCCCGCGCAGCAGCGCGGCGCTCAGCATGCCGCCGCCGGAGAAGTACCACACCGCGACCCGCTCGCCGTCCACGCGCGGGTCGGCCCGGATCGCCTCGATCGCCGCGTCGATCGCCTCGGCCGCGACCGGGTAGTCGGCCGGCGTCCGCAGCGGGTGGTCGACCACCGCACCGACCACACCCCGCGACGCGGCCAGCGCGCCATAGCCCCGGAAGACCGGCCAGTGCCGCGGCGACGGCCGCATCTCCGGCGGAATCGGACCGCCGTGAACGAACACGATCGCCGGCCGCGGCCCGTCCGCGCCCGGCAGGTAGAGGTCGATCGGATCGCGCGACTCCGGCTCGATCGGTGCGACCGGCAGCACGAATGGACTCATGTAGGTCGGTTCCGCCATGCCCATCACCCTATGTGGACACGACAACCACGCTCCTCGCGGACCGCCGGGTCAACCGGGCGAGCGCCGCCGGCCAGTCAGACGCCGGTGCAGGCGCGGCCGTTGATGGTGCAGGCGGTGGGCTCGCGGTCGGCGAAGAGGGCGCCCTTCAGGTCGGCCTCGAAGGTGAACGAACCCGTCCCGCCGGAGGCGCCGATCGGCGACACGCCGGCGGCCGGGGTGAACGTGACGGTTTCACCCGACTGGGTGAAGGTGGCGCCGTCGGCCTTGGTCACCGTGATCGGGTTCTTGAGCGTGAGCACGACGGTCCAGGTGCCGTTCTGGAACACGCCCGGGTTGGTCAGCGAGACCTTGCCGCGGTAGCCGAACGCCCAGTCGCCGTCCGTCGCGTACGCGGCCGTCAGCACGTCCTCGGCCGGGGTCGGTGCCGGGCCGGTCGGCGAGGCCGGCGGCGAGAAGCTCGGCAGCAGCGCGGCGGCGTCCGGTGCCGGGGATCGCGTCGCGGTCGCGCTCGGGGACGGCAGCGCGTTACTGGTCGAGGACGTGACCGGCGGTGCGTCGCCGGTCGTCTCCGGCGGCATCGGCGAGGACGTGACGGCGGTGACGCCGGACTCCGCGGCCACGTCGCCGTCCATGGCGCCGCGGCCCCAGATGATGCCGGCGGTCACCGCGGCCAGGCCGATCACCACGGCCACGCCCGCGATCACCAGCGGCACCCGCATGCTGCGCAGCCGCGCGACGCTGAGCCGGGGCAGGATCACGGTCTCCTGGCCGCGGCGGCCGCGCATGCCCTCCAGGTCGACCTCGCCGAACGCGAGCCAGTCGAGCACGGCCGCGAGCGGCTGGCCGAGCGCGGTCTCGTACGCGATGCGCTTGTCGGCCAGCTCGGCCTCGGATCCGGCGCCCTCGCGCCAGGACTGGTGCAGCAGGATCCGGGTGTGCTGCTCGTCGGCCGCGCTGAGCTCCCAGCGCAGGCGGGACACCAGGCCGGGACCGTGCAGGAAGAGCACCAGCCGCTCGCCGGTCTCGACGCCGACGACCTCGCCCTCGACCGTGGAGCCCTGGTCGGGCTGCTCGGCCTCGGGGTCGGGCTGCAGGCCGGGCAGGTCGGTGCCGGAGAGCTGGAAGAACGCTCCGACGCGCGGCTTCAGGTCGGTCTCGGCGAACCACTGGCGAAGCAGGCGCGGCTCGGTGAGCGCACGCCAGACCCGCTCGGCGGGGTGCTCGACCTCCACCTCGATCTCGATCTCGACGCTCGCGGCGCTCTCCGTCGTCACGACATGCACTGTAGAAGCCTGTTCATATCCGTGCGCACCGGGCACGCGCTGTCAAACCGTCACGATCCGTAGTCATGGACGGCGCCCCGCTGCGAGATTCTCAGAAGAACAGCGGGCCGAGCAGCATGGCGACGGCGGCGCCGCCGGCGGTCCCGGCCGCGACCTGCAGCCAGGTGTGGTCGGCGAGCCGGACGCGGGACCAGGCGACGGCCGCGACGACCGGCACTCCGATCAGCAGCACGGGCCCGAAGAGCCAGATCAGGCCGGTGGTGGAGGCGGCGGCGACGGCCGCGTGCACGCTGAGCTTCCAGACCAGGTTGCTGAGCATGACGAGCGTCAGCACGCCGAGCATGACGACGATGATGCCGATCAGGTGGCTCGGCGCCTTGAGCAGCCAGATCAGCAGCAGGCCGGCGAGGACCGAGGCGATCGCGAGCAGCAGCGGGGTGCGGCGCTGTTCCCGGCGTCCGATGTGGTGGTCGGTGAGCGCGCCCCGCATCACGCCGTACCGGACGATGCCGTACGGGATCAGCGCGCAGGGTATGGCGGCCAGCAGCGCCCACCAGACACCGGTTACGGACCGGGTCTGCTCGATCGCGAAGACGAACGGCATGGTCACGGCCCAGATCGTCGGCGCGAACACCTCGGTGATCACCCGGGCGAGTCTGTCCACAGTGGTCTTCTCGGGGGCGGCGACGCTCATCGCCAGATCATGTCAGGCGCGGCATCGCTCGCGGGCGGCAGGTGCGGGCCGCGGCTGAATCGATCCAGAAAGCCCCTTGAGGGTACGGCGACGCACGCGTACTGTATCGATCCAGAGCCCGACTGGATCGATACAGAGGAGGCGCGGCGTGAAGCCGACGCTACAAACCGTGGCGGATGAGGTCGGCGTGTCCCGCAGCACGGTCTCGAATGCGTACGGGCGGCCCGACCAGCTCTCGCCGGAGCTGCGCGAGCGCATCCTCAGCGCGGCCCGCCGGCTCGGCTACGCCGGTCCGAACCCGACCGCGCGGTCGCTGCGCCGCGGCCGGGCCGGCGCGATCGGCGTGCTCTTCACGGACGAGCTGTCCTACGCGTTCAAGGACCCGTTCGCGGTGCGCTTCCTGCAGGGACTGTCCCTCGCGGCGGAGCGGCACTCGACCGGGCTGCTGCTCATCCCGGTCCCGGACGACCCGGAGGCCGCGCGGGCCGCCGTGCGCAACGCGGCGGTCGACGGCTTCTGCGTGTTCTGCGTGGCCGAGGGGCACCCGGCACGCCAGGCGATCTTCGAGCGCGGGCTGCCCGTGGTCGGCACCGAGCTGCTGTCCACCGAGGCGGAGATGTTCGCGGCCGGCATCGATGAGGCGGCCGCGACCCGCACCGCCGGCGCGCACCTGACCGCGCTGGGCCACCACCGCGTGACGATCGTCGCGGACATGCTGCACCCGGCGCTCGGCCCGCTGGACCAGCCGATCCGCAGCCTCGAGGACATCTCCTACCAGGGCGAGCGCGAACGGTTGCGCGGTTACCAGGAGGCCTGGGACAAGGCCGGCCTGGACTGGGGCGAGGTAGAGATGATCAACGTACCGGGCAACAGCCGCGAGGCCGGGCTGGCGGGAGCCGCCACCGCGCTCGACCGGCGCGACCGGCCGACCGCGCTGGTCGCGTTCAGCGACGTGATCGCGCTCGGCGCGCTGGACGCGCTGCGCGCCCGCGGCCTGCGCCCGGGCCGGGACGTGTCGGTGATCGGGTTCGACGACATCCCGCAGGCGGCCGAGGCGGGCCTGACCACGGTCCGCCAACCGGCCAAGGAGAAGGGCCGCATCGCGGGTGAGCTGCTGCTCGACCCGCCGGCCACCGCCGAGGGGCGCCGCGTGGCGCTCCCCACCGAGCTCATCGTCCGGGCCAGCACCGGCCCGGCCCCCGACGGGAGGAACTGACATGGACACCACCGACGGCCTCGGCATGGACATGGCGATGAAGGCGATGATGCGCGAGGTGACCTCCGCGCAGCCGGGCGCACCGATCCGGCCGGACCGGCCCGCGCGGGGCGTGCGCGCGGCCGGTGCGCGCCGGGCGATCGCGCGGGCGCTGCACACCGTGGCCGACCGCGTCGAGCCGCGCACAAATTCGGGGACGTGCGCGACCGCCTGAGGTTAGGGTCGCACGGTGCTATCCCCACGGTGCGAGGTGCGCCGCCCCACCCCGGCGGACGCCGAGACGATCTTCGCGGTGATCCGGGCCCATCAGCTGGCCCGGATCGGGCGCGTCGACTACACGCTCACCGACGTCCAGGACGAGCTGCGCTCACCCGAGGGGGACCTCGGCCGGGACGCCTGGCTGATCTTCGAGGACGGGACCGCGGCCGGCTGGGGCTGGGCGTGGCCGAGCGGCGACGGGCTCGTCGACATGGACGTGTTCACGGTGGACGACGCGCTCGCGGACTGGCTCTGGGCCACCGTGCGCGAGCGCGCGGCCGAGATCGGGCGGGAGCGCGGCTGGGCCACCGTGACCGGCGACGTCGGCGTGTTCCGGGAGGACACGTCCACCGCCGAGCGGCTCACCGGCTACGGCTTCGAGGTGGGAACCGTCTACCACCGGCTGCGGATCGACCATGCCGGGCAGCGAGCGCTCCCGGTCGTACCCCCGGGATTCAGGGTTGAGAACGGTCTTGATTCTGAGCAGGTGCGACGCGATGCGCATGCCGTGCGCGAGGCCGCGTTCCACGATCACTACGGGCACGTGCGGAAGAGCTTCGACGAGTGGACGGCCTCGCTCGAGTCCGGGGACGTGCACGACTGGTCGTTCCTGAACGTGCTCTACACCGACGCGGGCGACGCGGCCGGGCTGGTGCTGCGCTCCACCCAGTTCGTGCCGGACGAGCGGTGTGGCTATCTGCGACTGCTCGGCGTGCATCCCGCGTTCCAGGGGCGCGGGCTGGGACGATGGCTGCTGCGGCACGCGTTCGCGGAGGACGCCCGGGACGGCTGGGCCGGCACGATCCTGCACGTGGACACGGATCCGCGGCGCCCGGCGCTCGGTCTGTACCTGTCCGAGGGCATGCGCGTCGTCCAGATCATCGACGCCTGGCGGCGTCCCATGTAAAGGCTCACGATGCGTCACGCCCGACTCCTCGCACCGGCCGTGGTGCCCGCGGTGCTGCTGCTGGTCACCGCGCTGATCAGCATCACCGGGCCGGGCTTCAGCTGGGACGAGGTCGCCACCGCGGACATCGCGCGGCGCACCCCGTCCGAGATCTGGGCGCTGATGCGGCACGTCGACGGCGTGCTCGGGCCCTACTACCTGCTCATGCACGCCTGGACCGGACTGGCCGGGATGTCCGAGGCCGCGCTGCGGCTGCCACAGGTGATCGCGATGGCGCTGGCCGCCGGTCTCACCGGCGAGCTGGGCCGCCGCCTGTTCACCCCGCTCACCGGCCTCACCGCCGGTCTGCTGCTGGCCCTCATGCCCAATTCGTTCCGGTACGCGGCGGAGGCCCGCCCGTACGCGTTCAGCGTGCTCTTCTCCGCCCTGTCCCTGCTGCTGTTGCACGTGGCACTGCGGCGGCCGGTGTGGTGGCGGTGGGCCGTTTACGGCGTGTCGGTCCTGCTGCTGGGCCTGAGCCACATCGTGGGCGCGTCGGTGCTGGCCGCCCATGCGGTGATCGTCTTCCGTCGAGGCCGCGGCCTGATCACGGCGTGGGCGCTCACGGCGTCCGTGACGTCGCTGCTGCTCGCGCCGCTGGTGCTGCTCGGCACCGGCCAGCAGGCCCACCAGGTGAGCTGGATCAAGCCGCTCTCCATGGCCATCCTGCGCCGCTCCCCCGCCGAGATCATCGGCTCCGCCTCGGCCGCGTGGCTGCTGATCGGCCTGGTGCTCGCGCTCGCCTGGCGCTCCCGTTTCGTCGAGCTGTGCGCGCTGTGCGCGGCGCCGATGATCGCGCTCGCGTCGTATTCGCTGCTCATCGGGCCACTGTGGGTGCCGCGCTACCTGCTGGTGGTGCTGCCGCCGCTGGCCCTGCTGGCCGCCGCGATCGTGTGCACCGCCCCCGCCCCGCCCTCCGCCCCGCCCTCCGCCACGCCCACCGCCACGCCCTCTGCCACGCCGCTGTCGCGAGCCGGATCACCGCCTCGCTCCGGCGACCGGGGATCGCGGTGCCGTGCGTGGCCGCCGGTCGTCGTGACGCTCGTGGTGCTGTTCGCCGTCGCCTGGCCGGAGCACCGGCAGCAGCGCGGCGACCTGGCGAAGAACGGCGCCGACTACCGCGCGCTGACCCGCCTGATCGCGGCCCGCGACCGCCCCGGCGACGCCATCCTCTACCAGGACGACAACCGCGCGCTCCGGGCCGGCGTCGACTTCTACTACCTCGGCGACCCGGCCCGCCCGGCCGACGTGCTGCTGGCCCGCAGCGCGGGCCAGGCCGGCCGGCTGACCGCGGTCGAACACACGGACGTGCCCGCCCACCTGGCCGGCGTCACCCGCGTCTGGTTCGTGGTCTCCTCCACCGGCCCCGGGGATCCACTGATCCACAAGCCGCACGCCGCCCCGGTGCTCCGCACCGACTTCCGCCGGGCGGGCCTGTTCACGGTCCACGGCGCGACGGTCGCCTTCTACCAGCGCATCAGGTGACCGGTTTGCGGCGCGTGGCTAGCATCGGCGATGCCCGATGGCCCCACCGTACGGAGCCGCATGATGGCCGAGACCCAGACCGTTCCGAGGGAAGAGCCGCTGCTGACGATCCGGCGTGAGGTCGTCGGCATGCCGGGGCGGCCGCCGTTCCCGTGGGCGGCGATCGTGACCGGAGGCCTCGCGCTCCTGGGCGTGATCGTGCTGGCGGTGTCCGGGAACGTGACGTTGCCGTTCGACCGGGTCGTGACGGTCGAGGTGCTGGCCGCGTCCAAGTCCGAGTACTTCAACGATCCGGTGGTCCAGCGCGTGCTTCTGCGGCACGGGCTCCGGCCGCACGTGACGTCGCGCGGCTCGTGGGAGATCGCCGAGCAGGATCTGGACGGCTACGACCTCGTGTTCGTCTCCGGGGCCGGTCCGGCGACCCACATCCTCGACGTTCTCAGCGCTCAGGGGCGTCTCACCACCACCTACAAGCCGTTCACCGCGCCGCTGGTGCTGGCCGGCTTCCGTGAGCATGCGGAGGCGCTGCGAACCGCCGGGGTGGCCACGGGTGGCCCGTTGTACTACACGCTGGACATGACGTCGTTCTTCGACCTGGTGGCGGAGCGACGGCGGTGGAGTGACCTCGGGCTGCGGAGCGAGAACCGCGTCGGGGTGTTCACGCCGCGGATCTGCCGCGCCAACTCGGCGGCGACGTTCATGGCGCTGGCCGCGTTCGTCCGGCACGGCATGGACGTCCCGCGGACGGAGGCGGAGGCCACGAAGCTGGCCGAGCAGGTCACGCCGCTGGTCAACGCGGTGGGCGAGGGCTCCGAGGATCTGCTGGTCCACTACAAGCGGCCGGAGGGCCGGGACACGCCGATCATCGCGATCTACGAGGACCAGTTCCTGTCGTACCAGCTCGAGCACCGCGAGCAGCTCGGTGCGGTGGACGCCGAGCGGGTGCTGTTCTATCCGTCGGTCAGCGTGCCGACCGAGCCGACGCTGATCCCGCTGCGGAGGCCGCTGGGCGAGCGGGTGGGCGAGCTGCTCCGGACCGATCCGGACCTGCGGCGCCGCGCCACCGAGCTGGGCTACCGGCTGACCAGCCGTGATTCCGCGCTGACTCCCGATCCGCTGCCCGACCACCTGCGCGACCGCGGTATTCCGGAGCCGCCGGTCGCCGAGGAGGGCGGCACTACGTTGCTGTCCCCCCGCCAGAACCTCCTGGAGCAGATGATCGGCATGACCGGAGGGTGCTGACATGGCGATCTTCGAACCGGCGTGGTGGCTGTGGATGGGCGTCTGGGTGCTCACCGCCGTCCTGCTGCTGCTCACGGCCGTGCTGGCGGTGCGGTACTGGCGGTCGCGCGCCCGGCGCCGGCGGCTGGACGACTGCTTCTACCTGGACACCGCGCGTCTCATGAAGATGTATCGGCAGGCGCGCTACCGGCCCGCGCTGCAGCGGCTGGTGGCCAAGCGGATTCGGCGCGGCCGCAACGCCAACCTCAACGCGGCGTTCGCCCCGTTCGCGGGCGACGCCGGCTGGCAGGTCGACGACGAGGTGTTCGAGACGTACATCGAGACGGACGAGCCCATCACCGTGATCGGCATCGTGATGGACATCCTGGAGAGGTCGGACGACATCGTCTACGTCGACCTGGAGACGCTGTCGATGACCGCGAACCCGGTGACCCGCGCCGCGGTCGGGCGTGGGACCACGGAGGCACCGCCCACCCGCGTCTCCTGGGTGCTCGTGCACGGCACCTACCGGCAGGACGGCGGCACCGCCGACCGGCCGGTCTTCCGCGCGCGGTACGGCGGCGACACCGACGCCCGGGTGCGCATCGACTGTGCCCGCACCGACCTGCCCGAGCGTCTGCCGGCCGGTGCGTTCCCGGCGCGCTGCCTCGGCAAGATCGAGGACTGGGACGAGAACACCCGCGAACTGACCGTCGACCCGCTCGCGGTGTTCAGGTGACGAGCGGGAACAGCGGTCCGGTGGCGCGGCCGGTGGCGGCCTCGATGAAGGCGATCGGGGACGGGATCGCGGCCAGGATGTCCGCGGTCTGCGCCAGGGGCGCCGATGGGACGGAAGGCTCCCGGCCGAGTGCGCGCTGCAGATCCAGCAGGTGGACGGTGGACTCCACGATGCCGATGCCGGCGGCCTCGGTGAGGGTCAGGCGGGCTATGCCGAAGTAGTCGACGACGACCGGGCCGAGCGTGCGGGCACCGGCCAGCGCGCGCGGGCCGACCTCCGCGAACGCGGCGGTCAACTGCGCGGGCGTGTGCTGCTGGGCGGCCTCGCGTGCGCCCTGGGCGACGCGTGGGGCCTGGAGCGCGGCCAGGCCGCCGGGGCGGTTCAGGTCGCGCAGCAGGGCGGTGGCGGAGTGGTGGGTGGGCTCGTCGGGGCGGACCAGGTCGAGCATCTGCGCGAAGCCGTGCGGCCACGCGGCGAGGTGGGCGAAGAGGGCCTTGACGTCCCAGCCTTCCAGCCGGGTGGGGCGGGTCCAGCGGGCGGCGTCCAGATCGTGTCCGTGCGCCGCCCACACCGCCCACAGCTCGCCGAGCGCGGTCAGGCGCGCCTCGAGCAACTGCTCCGCAGAGGACATGCCAAGCAGGATAATGGCGATCAGTACGACCGGTGGGTCGCCAGATGTGCCAGCGCGGTCAATTCCGCTGCCGCCGAGGG
This sequence comes from Catenuloplanes nepalensis, assembly GCF_030811575.1. Classification (GTDB taxonomy): domain Bacteria; phylum Actinomycetota; class Actinomycetes; order Mycobacteriales; family Micromonosporaceae; genus Catenuloplanes; species Catenuloplanes nepalensis. The sequence continues at coordinate 4,638,582 of NZ_JAUSRA010000001.1, forward strand.
TGAACAGGAGGCGGCCGCCAGTGCCTCGGAGGCCTGGTGGAGCAGCGCGTCCCGGTGGGCGTGGCACCAGGCCCGGCCGCCGGCGTCGGCGACCAGTTCGGCGATCCGGGGCAGTTCCGCGTCGGTGAACGCGGTGTCCCGGTCGTAGCGGCGCATCAGTTCCCGGCCGGCCGGCGTGCCGGAGGTGAGCGCGGCCAGCACCGGCAGCGACTTCTTCCGGTTGCGCAGGTCGGAGAAGACCGGCTTGCCGGTGACGGCCGGGTCGCCCCAGATGCCGAGCAGGTCGTCGACGATCTGGAACGCGAGCCCGACGTGCGAGCCGAACGAGCCGAGCAGCGCGGCCTGTGCGGGCGCCGCGCCGCCGAGCAGCGCGCCGAGCGAGCAGGACGCGCTGAGCAGCGCGCCGGTCTTGTTGGCGGCCATCTCGAGGACGTCCTCCAGCCGTACCGTCGTGGTCTGCTCGAATCGCAGGTCGGCGGCCTGGCCGTCGATCAGCGCCTGCACCGCGGCGCACAGACCCCGGATCGCGGGTACGGTCGCCGGCGCCCCGGACGCGGCCAGCACGTCGATCGCGGCGGCGAGCAGCGCGTCCCCGGCCAGGATCGCGGTGTCGACGCCGAAGACCGCCCAGACCGTCGGCCGGTGCCGCCGGGTGGCGTCGCCGTCCATCACGTCGTCGTGCAGCAGCGAGAAGTTGTGCACCAGCTCGACCGCGACCGCGGCGGGCACGGCCGCCTCCCGGTCGCCGCCGGCCGCGGCGGCCGAGGTGAGCGCGAGCGCGGGGCGCAGCGCCTTCCCGCCGGACTCCGCGGCCGGGCTGCCGGTCGCGTCCCACCAGCCGAAGTGATATCCGCTCGGCCGTGCCGTGGACTCGGGCAGCGCGTCGATCGCGGCCCGCAGCGCCGGTTCCACCAGGGTGCGGGCGCGGGCCAGCACCGCGGCGGCGGGCTCCGCCGCGCCGGACGACCCGGCGGAGCCCCGTACCGTGGAGAGGGTTGTCACGACGTCGTGCCGATCTCGACGTGTTCGAGGACGCCGAGCGCGTCCGGGGTCAGCACCGCGGCCGAGAAGTAGTTGCTGACCAGGTACGACGTGATCGCGTTCGCGCCGACGCCCATGTACCGGACGTTGACGCCGGGTTCGGTCTCGTGCGGCAGGTCCTTCGGGATCAGGCCGACCACGCCCTGGTCCTCCACGCCGAGCCGCATCGCGATGATCGAGGTGGTGCCCGCCTCGGTCACCGGGATCTTGTCGCAGGGCAGGATCGGGACGCCGCGCCAGGACGGGACGAGCCGGCCCTCGACCTCGACCGCGGGCGGGGCCAGGCCGCGCTTGTTGACCTCCCGGCCGATCGCGGCGATCGCGCGCGGGTGCGCCAGGATCACCCTGGTCCTACGGCGGCGGGAGATCAGCTCGTCCAGGTCGTCCGGCGTGGGCGCGCCGCCGCGGGTGGCGACGCGCTGGGTCAGGTCCGCGTTGTGCAGCAGGCCGAAGTCGTGGTTGTTGACCAGCTCGTCCTCCTGCCGCTCCCGCAGTGCGGTGATGGTGATCCGCAGCTGCTCCTCGGCCTGGCTCATCGGGTTGTTGTAGAGGTCGGCGATCCGGGTGTGGACGCGTAGCACGGTCTGGGCGAGGCTCAGTTCGTACTCGCGTGGTGTGAGCTCGTAGTCGGCGAACGTGCCGGGCAGGTCCGGCTCGCCGTGGTGGCCGCTGGCCAGCGCGATGTCCGTCTCGCCGAACTTGTTCCGCTTGACCGCGGACATCCCGGCGACCCACGTCCGCAGATGTCCGATCAGATCGGTGCGGAGTGGACCGTCGAGCGACAGCAGCGCGTCCGCGGAGAGTTCCAGCACCGTGCACGCGGTCTCCGCGCGGACGGTGTGCGGGAACGTGATCGGCACACCGCGCTGCGACCCGAGCAGCGTCGAGGTCAGCGCCTCACCGCCCACGTGGTCCCCGTCCGCGATCATGCCGAGCCGCACCGCGTCGCCGTACTCGCCGGTCCGCAGCCGGGACGCCTTGCCGTGCGCGAGCAGGAGGAGCCGGTCGGCCGACTCTCCTTCCGCGGCGATGATCGCGCCGGGCGCGTACTCCCGCTGGACGAACCGGTCCGCCAGACGAGAAAGTCCGGAAATATCAACAAAAAGGGACAGGGCCGGGATCTCGCGCAGCGTGCCCGGGAGCACCCGCACCGCGGTGCCGTCGTTGACGAACCGCACCCGCCCGTCGCCGGTCTGGTATCGGGCCCGCCGGTTGACCCGGTACGCACCGCCCTTGACCGGCGTCCACGGCAGCATGCGCAGCAGCCACCGCGGTGAGTCCTCCGCGTTGTGCGGCCGCGTCTTCGTGGTGGTGGCGAGGTTCCGCGCCGCGGCGGGCCCGAGGGACCGCCGCGGTTCGCCGACCTCCCGATCGAGGAGGACCGTCATCAGTCCTCACGACCGAGTTCGACGTTCTCCAGGATGCCCAGCGCGTCCGGGACCAGCACGGCCGTGGAGTAGTACGCGCTGACCAGGTACTGGATGATGGCCTGCTCGGTGATGCCCATGAACCGCACGTTGAGGCCCGGCTGGTACTCGTCCGGGATGCCGGTCTGGTGCAGGCCGACCACGCCCTGCTTGTCCTCGCCCGCGCGCATCAGCATGATCGAGCTGGTCCGCCGGTCGGACACGCCGATCTTGTTGCACGGGAAGATCGGAATGCCGCGCCAGGCCGGGACCTGGTGGCCCGCCACGTCGATCGCGCTCGGGTAGACGCCGCGCTTGCTGCACTCCCGGCCGAACGCCGCGATCGTGCGCGGGTGCGCCAGGAAGAACGTCGGGTCCTTCCACACCAGCGCGAGCAGCTCGTCCATGTCGTCCGGCGTCGGCGGGCCGGACCGGGTGTAGATGCGCTGCTTCAGGTCCGCGTTGTGCAGCAGCCCGAAGTCGCGGTTGTTGACCATCTCGTGCTCCTGGCGCTCGCGCAGCGCCTCGACGGTCAGCCGGAGCTGCTGCTCGATCTGGTCCATCGGCTCGTTGTAGAGGTCCGCGACCCGGCTGTGCACGCGCAGCACGGTCTGCGCCACGCTCAGCTCGTACTCGCGCGGCGACGTCTCGTAGTCCACGTAGGTGGCCGGCAGGTCCGGCTCGCCGTCGTGGCCGGACGCCATCTCGATCGCGGCCTCGCCGTGCTTGTTCTGCGGTCGCGACGGCGCCGCCGCCAGCCGCTGCATGTGCGCGCGCAGCGGCTCCGCCTGGCCGTTGAGCTGCTGCATCGCCTGCGCGGGCAGCTCCAGCACGGTGCAGGAGGTGATCGTCCTGATGCTGTACTTCCAGCGGCCCGGCGTGCCGGTCAGCACCTGCTCACCGAAGTAGTCGCCGTCCGCGAGCAGCCCGAGCACGGTCTGGTCGCCGTACTCGCCGGCCCCGATCTTGTTCACCTTGCCGTGCGCGATCAGGTAGACGCGGTCCTGCGTCTGCCCCTCGGTCACGATGATCTCGCCGGGCCCGTACTCCCGCTGCTGGAATCGCTCGGCCAGCGCGGCCAGCGCGTTCGCGTCGGAGAACCCGCGCAGCGGCGGCAGCTCGGCCAGCTCCATCGGCACGACCTTGACCTGCGAGCCGGTCGACGTGAACGTCACGCGCCCGTCGCCGATCGCCACGCTGAGCCGCCGGTTGACCCGGTAGACGCCGCCGGAGACCTGCACCCAGGGCAGCAGCTTCAGCAGCCACCGCGAGGTGATCCCCTGCATCTGGGGCGCGGTCTTGGTGGTGGTGGCCAGATTTCGAGCGGCCTCCGGCCCGAGGGACCGCCGCTGCGGCTGGTCGCCGTTCTCCGCGGGCCGGGTCCCGACCGTGTCCAGAAGAGTCACGCGCACAACTCCGATCGATGTGGGCGCCCACGCCTCGTCGCGCGGTGCGGCCATGGGGAAGACGGGCGCACCTATGTGACAGTCGGGCACCCCGCGTTGACAAAAATATGCAAGATCCCCTAAAACGGACACGAGGAAACGCCAAAATCCCTCTTTAGGATCAAAACCCCACAAAACCTTCGAAAAACACCAAAAGCTGCTATGCGGGTACGGCAGGCGACCGCTCTCCGGTCCGCTGCGCTTCCACGCCCGAGTAGTCACCCCCGGCGCAAAGGAGCGGCGGCACCCGGGGCGGACATGGCACGATGCCCGGTATGTCTGCTCGCGCGTTGAGCTTCGGGTCGGTCGCGGAGGCCTACGAACGATTCCGGCCGGGCTATCCACCGGAACTCCACGACCTCGTGACCGGCTACGCGGGCCGCCCGATCCGCACGGCGCTGGAGATCGGCGCCGGCACCGGCAAGGCCACCCGCCTGTTCGCCCGCCCCGGCACCACCGTCACCGCGACCGAACCCGACGCCGCCATGCTCGCCGAGCTGCGCCGGCACGTACCCCCCGGCGTCCGGACCGTGCACAGCACGTTCGAGGACCTGCGGCCGGCCGGATCGTTCGACCTGGTCTACGCGGCCGCCGCACTGCACTGGACCGCGCCGGACGGCCGCTGGCCGCGCATCGCCGCCATGCTGGAGGCCGGCGGCACGTTCGCCTCGTTCGGCGGCCCGATCCGCCTCGCCGACCCGGCCGTCGACGCCGCGGTCCAGGCCGCCCGCGCGCCGTTCCTGGACACCGACGAGTTCCCCTCCCCGGACGGCACCCCGCCCGAGCAAGAAATGCAGTGGCCCGGCACCGAACTCCAGCGCTGCGACCTGTTCACCGACGTCCGCCAGTCCACGATCGCACGCCGCGTCACGGTCAGCGCCGCCGGCTACATCGGCCACCTCTCCACGATCTCCGCCTACCTCCTACTGCCGCCGCCGGTCCGCGACCAGCTCTTCCGCGCCATCGGGGCCGTCCTCCCACCCACCGTCACGCTCGTCACCGACATCACCGCGCACCTCGCCCGCCGCGTCCCCTGACCGGCGCGCCCCTGCAGGCCCAGTTCGCGCGCGGGCACTGAGGACCGCCGATGCCACGTACGATGATGGTCGTGACAGGACCGCTCAGGGTGTCGATCCGGGTCGATGATCAAGCTTCGCTCTACCGATGGCTGACGCTCGACCCCGACGTGCGACGACACAGCACCGTGGCACTGACCTCCGCGCCGCCGCGGGCCGGCGAGATGGGCGGCGTGCTCGACGTCATCGACGTGGTGCTCAGCAACGGCGTCGCTGTCGGCGCGCTGGTCGTCGCGGTGTCGGCCTGGCGCGAGTCCCGGCCACGGCCACCGGTGACGCGGATCGAGCGGAACGGCATCAGCATCACCATCGAGGACGCCTCGCCGGAGTCGGTCCGCCGGATCGTCGACGCGCTCACCGACCCGCCGGCGGAGAACGGCGATGACGCTCTCTGACCCGCACGCCTCGCGCGCCGTGCTGATCGGCGTCCACTCCTACACCACGTTGCCGGATCTGCCCGCGGTCGCGCGCAACCTGACCGATCTGCGCGCTGCCCTCACCGACGGCACGATCTGGGGCCTGCCCGAGGAGCATTGCCGGGTCGTCGGGCAGCCGCGCGACGCCGCGGAGATCCTCAACGCCGTGCTCGACGCGGGACGACAGGCGACGGACACGCTGGTGGTCTACTACGCCGGGCACGGCATCACCGACCCGGACAGCGATAATCTCCATCTGACACTTCCCGGCTCCGATCCGAAGCTCAGCGCGACCGCCCTCAACTTCGACTACCTCCGGCACGCGATCCGGCACCCGCAGGTCCGCGCGCCCCGCAAGGTGGTGATCCTGGACTGCTGCTACAGCGGCCGTGCCCTGGAGGGCGGCATGGGCGAGCCGGTCCGGGCGCACCAGGCGCTGACCGAGGACACGCACGTCCTGACCGCCTCGGACGCGACGAAACGGGCCTGGTCACCGCCGGGCGAACCGCACACCGCCTTCACCGGCGAGATCCTCCGCGTGCTCACCGAAGGAGTCCCCGGCGGACCGGAGCTGCTCAGCACCGACGACATCTACCGGCAGGTCTACCTGGCGCTGCAGGCGAAGGCGCGCCCGCTGCCCCAGCAGGCGAACCGCAACCGCGGCGGCGAGATCGTCATCGCCCGAAACCGCACGCTGCCCGGTGCGCCGGCGCCGGCGCCGCCCCCACCGCCGCCGCCACCCTGGCGGCGCCGGGCCCTGGCGCTCCTCCTGGCCGTCGTGGTCGCGGTGACCGCCGCCGTCACGGTGTGGCGCACGTGGACCACATCGCAGGCGGAGAACGCCGCGGTGCCGCAGACCGTGCGAGATTGCGAGGCCGCCGAGACGACACCGCCCGGCGCGACCGCCGCCTACTCCTGCCGGGACCGGGACGGCCGGCCCGCCACCGTCGCCGTCTTCCCGGACCGGGCCGCCCTCGACGGCGCCTACGACCGGACCATCGACGGCGCCGACGGCACGCGCGGCACCGGCGACTGCACGTCCGCGGAGGACGCCGAGCACCGCTACCCGGTCACCGGCGCCGCCGCGGGACGGGTGCTGTGCTTCAGCCGTGACGACCGGACGGTCGTGGCGTGGACCGACGAGGCCGCGCTCGCCTTGATCCGGATCGAAGCACCGGTGGCGGAGCTGCGCACGCTGCGGGACTCCTGGGCCGGGCACGTGGCGGAGGCGCCGCCGTTCCCGAGCGCCGCCGAGAAGAAGATGATCGACATGCCGGTGGCCACGCAGTGCGTCCGGGCGCCGGTCGGCGAACTGGACGACTTCGCGGGTGCGGTCGCGGGTGTCACCTGCGCGGGGACGGGCGCGGCCGGTGCGCAGTCGGTCAGCTACTTCCAGTTCGACTCGACGGCGAAGCTGCAGGCGACGATGACGAGCCACCTCCCCGGCGACCGGGAGCCCACCTCGGTCGGCTGCGAGGACGGTGACGCGCCGAAGTTCACCGCCGGCCGCCGCTTCAACATCCGCGGTGTCTACCTGGGCCTACTGCTCTGCCACCCGGCCACCGACGGCAACCTGGTCATCGAGTGGAGCGTCGAACCCCTGCTCATCGCGGGCCGGGCCGTCGGCAGCGAGGCGACCCCCCTGGCGGATTGGTGGCGCCTGCACCGGGGCCCGCCGGTCGGCGTGGTCGTGGACGCGGTCAACGCCCGCGACGGGTTCCCGGACGAGGCCGAGAAGGCGCTGCTCGCCCGGATCCCCGATCGCTCGAAACGGTTCTGCATGCGGCCGTCGGGTGAGTACCGCACCGAGCACGTGGGCAGCTACCCGGTCACCGCGGGCGCGGTCTGCTCCCCCGCCTCCGGGCCTCCGATCGCCTTTTATTACCAGTTCGAGGACAGGGACGATCTGACCGCCAACTTCAACCCGCCCGGCGAGGCGGACGGCGACTGCACCTCCTCCCCCACCACGGTCACCGGCGAGGCGACCTACGCACGCGGCGGCACCACCGGCTGGCTGCGATGCGAGAACCGGGACGGCGACCTGGCCCGGATCTGGACGGACGAGCGCCGGCTCGTCTACGGCCTGGCCTTCCAGGGGCGGGACGCGCGCGCCATGTCGGACTGGTGGGAGCACGACGCCGGCCCGCTCTAGATCACCCGCGGACGGAACCGCCCACCCGCAGCGTGCCCTCCCCGGTCCCGGCGCCCTGGCTCCGGCCCACCACCGCACCGTCGAAGATGGCGATGAGCTCGGCCCGCCCGTTGCGATGCCGCACCGTCAGGCTCCACTGGTGCTGCCTGCCGTCGGCCGGGACCTCGACCGCCTTGCGCCACGGCAACGACCCGGCCCGCTCGGTGCTCTCCTGGCCGTCCAGCGAGTAGACGATCGAGATGACCTCGGCGTCCCCCTCGGCGGTGAACACCAGGCTGTGCGACTCCGCCACGGCCACCGACGACGACGGCGGAGTCACCACCACGCTCGGCACCGCACTCGGCGCCCCGCTCGGCGCTGGGGCGGCGGGCTCGGCGCCGCCGCACCCGGCGAGGAGGACGGTCACCAGCACAGTCGCGTACACGTGAGGTCGCATTCCGTGACTGTATGACCCGGTTGAGCCGGCTTCAATTCCCTGTGCGGGGACGTCTCCGGCCGTGGACTTGCCTTCGGGATCGAGGTGTATCTATCCTCCAGGAATGCGCTTTCCAGTCGGAAGCGGTGTGGCGCCGGCGCACGTTGTGACCATGAAGGTGAGTCGAGGATGAAGAGATCAGCAGCCCTTCGGTGGATGACCGGGGGTGCCATCGCAGCGGTCGGCGCGGCGGTCATGCTGTCGCTGCCCCAGGCGTGGGCCGCGGACGGAAACCTGAGCCTGAGCGGCGGCGCCGACGGGTCGAGCAAGGCCGGCGGCACCAGTTTCGGCAACGTGAAGGACGGCGACGCCGGCACCTACTGGTCGCCGAGCGGCGCGACCGGCTACGTGTCGGTCAAGTGGAGCAGCGCCACCTCGGTGAGCAGCGTGGTCATCAAGCAGGCCTCCGGCGGCGGGTCGATCACCGCGTGGCGCCTGCTCAACGCGGACAGCGGCGCGGTCCTGACCAGCGGCAGCGGCAGCCCGAGCACGATCAGTTTCAGCGCGACCTCGCTGAAGAAGGTCACGCTCGACATCACCGGCGCGTCCGCGGCACCGCGGATCGCGGAGTTCGAGACGTACTCCGGTGGTACCTCGAACCCGACCACCGGGCCGACCACGGGCGGCCCGACCGGCAACCCGACGCCCACGCCGACCGGCGGCTCCGGCAACCCCGGCACGCCGACCGGCGCCTGGCCGTCGTCGCAGGGCAACGTCAGCATCTCCGGCACGGTCAGCGTCTCCGGCACGTTCGACGGCGGCATGAAGACGTACTGCTGCATCGGTGACGGCGGGCAGAGCGAGTCGCAGGACCCGATGTTCAGCATCGCCAACGGCGGCACACTGCAGAACGTCATCCTCGGCTCGCCGGCCGGGGACGGCGTGCACTGCGAGGGCACCTGCACGCTGCGCAACGTCTGGTGGAACGACATCGGCGAGGACGCCGCCACGTTCAAGGGCACGAGCGGCGGCACGTCGTACGTCATCGGTGGCGGCGCCCGGTCCGGCAGCGACAAGACCTTCCAGCACAACGGCAACGGCACCGTGAGCATCAGCGGCTTCTACCTGAAGGGCTCCGGCAAGCTCTACCGCGGCTGCGGCAACTGCACCAGCTCGTACACCCGGCACGTGAAGATCGACAACGTGCTGCTGGACGACATCGACATGGTCGCCGGCATCAACAGCAACTGGAACGACACCGCCACCATCACCCGGGTCACCGTCATCGGCTCGGCCACGGTGTGCGGCAAGTACAAGGGCGTCGCCAAGGGCAGCGAGCCGAGCTACCTCGGCGAGGGCTGGAACGACGCCAACTGCAAGGTCAACCGGAGCGACGTCACCTTCCGATAGACACCGGCACCCCCACGGCGGGGCGCTCACCGCGAGGTGGGCGCCCCGTCCGCGTGGGAATGGTCTGGCCGCGTCGCATCGCGCTCCGCCATCATGGTGGCTCATCGATTGAGCGGGGGCTACGGGATGAGCCGGCAACGGGTGTTCGGGACGTCGGGGCGGCGATGGGTTCTCGGCATCACCCTCCTGGTGGGAGTGGTGATCGCCGGGCTGATGGTGGTGGCGCTGCCGGCGGACGAGCGCACGTTCGCGTTCGTGGCGTTCGGCACGCACATGTTCATGTCCGTGGTGCTGCCGTTCCACGGCGTGCTGCTCGGGCGCGATCTGCTCGCGTCGGCCGGACGCGAGGCCGCGCCGGTGCTGGGAACGGCGGTGCTGATCGGCGTGGTCGCCGGCCTGGCCGGTGACCTGCTCGCGGTGCTGGCGCTGGCCGCGGCCGGAGGCACCTGGGCGGGCGCGGGCACGGTCCTGGTGGGCGGCGTGCTGGTGCAGGTCGTGGCCAATCTGACCGGCACCGGGCTGGGCGCGCTGATCAGGCCCGCGTGGGTCGCGTGTCTCGCCACGATCGTCGTACCGCTGGGACTGTGGGCTCTGCTCCTGCTCGTCCCGCCGCTGGGCGACTGGCTGACGCCGTTCCCGGTCGCGGGCACGCTGCTGTCCGGGGACGTGGCCGCGATCGACTGGGCACGGTGGACGGTGGTCGCGCTGGTCTGGGGCGTGGCCCTGAACGCGACGGCCGTGCGCCACGCGCGTACGCACGCGCAGCTTCCGAGGTGAGGATGACGGTCACCGGCCGGTGACCCGCGTGGATCACCGGCCGGTGACCGTCAGACCGGCCTCAATGCGACGCCGGCGTGCGCACGAACAGCCGCGCCGCGCCGGTGCCGAGCCCGGCGGGTGCGGGCAGCGTCATGGTCAGTGCCGGCGTCGCGGGCGCGGAGACGCCGCCCGCGACGGGAACGGTCGCGGGCACGGGCGCACCGCTTCCGCCGACAGCAGCCGGAGCACCGGCACCTGCGGCGGCGGGAACGCGAGCCGCGGGCGCGGTACGGCCCGGCACACCGGCCGGCCCGGGAAGCCGGGACGCCGGGCGCTCGGACGCGCCGGAGCGGGGATGACCTACCACGTTGCGCGGTGAGTGCGGCAGCTTGAGCAGGTCCGCCTCCTCGTAGCGATGCGTCCCGCGGTGCCAGGCGAGCACGCCGGCCATCCAGTCGCGCAGCTCCTGCACGTACCGCGCGATCATGGAAATTGCCTCTGGGTCGAGGTCGAAGTCCCGGTGGAGGATCGGCAGCTCGTCGCGGGCGATGCGCTCGAACTGCTGGAGCCGGGCCGCCATCAGGCCGGCCGCGACCCGCATCGCCTCGGTCGGCGTGATCTCCAGGAAGCGCTGGATGACCAGGACGCCGTTGTTCAGCTCGCCCTCGAACTCGATCTCCTTGCGGTACGAGAAGACGTCGTTGGCCAGGCAGGCGTAGTCGGCGGCGGAGTTGTCCAGGCCGCGCATGGCCCGGGTGCGGTAGATCTCCGGCGGCAGCAGCGAGCCGTGCTTGACCCGGCACAGGCTCATGGTCAGCTCGGAGCCGAACGTGCGGCGGCGCATCTCCACGTAGTCGACCGGGTCGGCCACCCGGTGCTGGAGGTGGTTCTGCAGTTCCCACAGCCAGCTGTCCAGCATGTCCGACACCGCGTGGTGGAACTGCGCGCGCTGATCGGAGTTCATCGGCCCGGCCGTGCGTGGCCACAGGTCGGCGAGCCCGGCCTCGAGCGGATGCGCGGGCACCGGCATGGCGGAACCGTCGACCGGCATGAACCGCTTGAGCCGCTCCACGTGCACCTTCGCGGCCGCGTAGTCCCGGGACCGGTTGAACACCAGTGGGAACCAGTCGTCCGCGTAGGTGCCCCAGGTCAGCCAGTACGAGGAGACGTCGAGCTGGTCCGCGGACGCGTCCCAGTTGATGTGCGCGGCGCAGAGCGGGAAGTCGAAGCCGCGCAGCAGGTCCTCGTTCCACACCGGCGGTCCCGGCACGCCCGCGACCGGGTCGAAGAACCCCATCGCGCGCGACCACGCGACCGTGTTCTCGCGGGACCGGTTCAGGTGCGGGCTGGTCCGCAGCGGGTACGGCATCAGGAAGTCCGGCATCGGCAGCTCGCCGACCGGCGCGAAGTGCGCGTGCGTGTGCTGCTTGATCCGGCCCGCGCCGATCGCCGCACCGAACCGCCGGGCCGCCGCCATGCCCAGCCCCGGCCGGGAGCCCTTGTTCATGTAGCGGCTCGATCGCAGGTGCCACTCGTGCCCGCCGGACTGCCAGTCCTGGAGACCCTTCGCGTAGCGCGCCACCGCGAGCGCCTCGGACGGCGACAGCCCGTGCTCGGCCGCGATCATCGGGACCTCGGTCAGCGCGGTGTTCTCGAACTGCTGCAGGCGCGAGGTGAGCAGGTCGTTGACCGCGTCCGCCGCGGCCTGCGGGGTGATCTCGAAGAACCGCTCGAAGACCAGCACGCAGTTGTTGACCTCGCCCTCGGACTCGGTCTCGCGCTGGTAGGAGAAGATGTCGTTGCGCAGGTGCACCGCGTCGGAGAACGTGTCCTTGAGGACGCGCAGCGGGCGGGTGGCCGCGACCAGGGCCGGGATCTCGGCCGCGACCGCGTGTTCGACCAGGTCGGCCGACCAGGGGGCGCCACCGACCTTGCGGCGCATCTCGACGTACTCGATCGGGTTCGCGGTGCGCCCGTCGGAGATGTTGGACAGCTCCCAGACGCACTCGACGAGCAGGTGTTCGGTGCTCTGCCGGAACCGCCGCTGCCAGTCGGAGGACATCGCCGGAACCGTGCGCCGCCACAGGTCGGCGAGGCCGGCCTCGATCGCGTTCGTCGGCTCGGGCATCGCGGAGAGGTCACCGATCGGCATGAACGCGGGCAGCCGGTCCAGGTAGGCCTTGGCGCCGGTCTGGTCGCGGGTCTTCTTGTACAGCTCCAGGAAGTGGTCGTCGAAGAAGAAGACCCAGACGTACCAGTCGGTGATCAGGTCCAGCTCCGGTCCGTCCGCGTCCGGGTGGGTGTAGGCACAGAGCAGCGCGTAGTCGTGGTTGTCGAAGTCGGCCTCGTCCCAGATGCCGGAGCCCTCGATCATCTCCATCTCGCGGGCCCACGCCCTGGAGTGCGTGCGGGCGCCCTCCAGGTGCGGATTCAGCCGCGCCGGGTGCGGCACGTAGAACTCGGGGAGGGTGAACGGCTGGCTCACGCTGCTTCGGCCTCTCGTCTTGCCTGCACGACGTACCCCATTTCACCGTTTTGTCCCGATTTTTGCCTCGAAAAGGCATTAAAACACTCCTCGGGGGTACGCCGTTCGCTTATCCGCGGCTTATGTGCGCGTGCGTAGGTTCGGCGGCCATGACCACAGCACTGATCGAGGCGCCGGCGCGGATCGCGGACGCCGCACCGGAGGCGGGGGCGCCGGCGCGGGCCGCCCGGTGGCCGCACCTGGTGGCGGCCGGCGTCTATCTCGCGCTCGGCCTGGTGGTGATGGGGCGGTACCTGGCGGATCCGAACGGGACGCTCACGCCGCAGGTGCCGGCCGACCACACCTGGTTCCAGTGGCTGCTCAGCCACGGCGCGCACGTGGTCCGGCACCTGGAGAACCCGCTGTTCTCGGCCGCGCAGAACGCGCCGGACGGCGTGAACATGATGGCGAACACGTCGGTGCTCGGCGTGACGATCCCGCTGGCGCCGGTCACGATGCTGTTCGGGCCGCGCGTGGCCTACGTGGTCTGGATGGTCGGCGCGTGCGCGGGCACCGCGATGACCGCCCACTGGATGCTCCAGCGATACCTGGTGCGCAGCCGGGCCGCCGCGTTCCTCGGTGGCGCGTTCGCCGGGTTCGCGCCCGGAATCGTCCACCACGCCAACGGCCAGCCGAACTTCGTCTCGAACTTCCTGATCCCGCTGATCGTGGCGGCCGTGATCCGGCTCGGCATCGACGGGCGGTGGCGGCGCGACGGGCTCGTCCTCGGCGGGCTGGTCACCTGGCAGCTCTTCATCAACGAGGAGGTGCTGCTGGTCACCGCGATCGCCGGCGCGGTCATGGCCTTCGCCTGGGCCGCGTTCCGGCCGGACGAGGCGCGGCGGCGGTGGCGGTCGTTCGGCGCGGCGCTGGGCGTGACCGCGGTGACCGCGGGTGTGCTCTGCGCGTACCCGATCTGGTTCCAGTTCCACGGCCCCGGCTCGTTCAGCGGCATGCCCGCGTTCAACACCTGGGGCGAGGACCCGGTGACCTGGGTGACGTTCGCCCGGGACACGGTCGCCGGCTCGCCCGCGGCGGAGCTCACGCAGGGGCGGACCGAGCAGAACAGCTGGTTCGGCTGGCCGCTGGTGCTGGTGCTGACCGTGATCACCACCATGCTGTGGCGGCGGACCGCGGTCGTGCGGACCGCGGCCGTGGTGACCGGCGTGGCCGCGGTGCTGTCGATCGGGCCCGCGCTGCGGTTCGGCGGCGAGCTGACCGCGATCCCCGGGCCGCAGGCGCTGCTCGGCGAGGACTTCCCGGTGCTGAACCTGGCGATGCCGAGCCGGATGACGTACGCGGTGATCGGCGCGTTCGCGGTGGTGCTGGCGCTGGCCTGGGACCGGCTGCCGGCCCGCACGGTCCGGGCCGCGATCGTGCTGGCGCTGGTGCCGCTGATCCCGCAGCCGCTGCCCGCTATGCCGGACGGCGCGCCGCCGCGGTTCATCACGTCCGGCACCTGGCGGGCGTACGTGCCCGAGGGGAAGACCATGATCACGCTGCCGCTGCCGAGCAACTGGGCCGGCCGGGACCAGCTGAGCTGGCACGCGTGGGCGCGGCACGAGTACGCGGTGCCGGAGGGCTACTTCCTCGGCCCGGACCCGGACGGCGCCGGGCACATGGGCCCCACCCACCTCAGCCGCACCACCGTGCTGGTCCACCTGACGATCGAGGCGGGCGCCGCGCCGGCCGTGAGCGCGGAGGACCGGTCGGCGGTCCGGGCCGAGGTGGCGCGGTGGAACGGCGCGGTCGTGGTGGTCCGCGACACCGCGGGCGACCGTGCGTACCGCGACCTGGCGGAGCAGCTGTTCGGCCCGGGTGAGAGCGTCGACGACGTGTGGATCTGGAAACTGGATCTCTGACATGCTGAGCATCGACGTCCGACGTGACGGGGAGTGACGACGTGCGGGTTCTGGTTGCCGACGACGAGCGCCTGCTCGCCGACACGGTCGCGCTCGGGCTGCGGCGGGAGGCGATGGCGGTGGACGTCTGCTACGACGGGGACGGCGCGCACGAGCGCCTCTCCGTGCACCGCTACGACGTGGCCGTGCTGGACCGGGACATGCCGGGCCGGACCGGGGACGATCTCTGCCGGTGGGCCGCGCGGGAACGGCCGGAGACGCGGCTGCTGCTGCTCACCGCGGCCGCCGGCGTCTACGACCGGGTGGAGGGGCTGGGACTCGGCGCGGACGACTACCTGACGAAGCCGTTCGCGTTCGCCGAGCTGGTAGCGCGGGTGCGGGCCCTGGCGAGACGTACCGCACCCGCGCTGCCTCCGGTGCTGGAACAGGACGGGATCGTGGTCGACGTGGCGTCGCGGACCGCGACCCGGGACGGCCGGCCGCTGGGGCTGACCGCGAAGGAGTTCGGGCTGCTGCACGCGCTGATGCGGGCGCGCGGGCAGACCGTCACCACGGAGGACCTACTGGAACAGGTCTGGGACGAGCACACCGACCCGTTCACGAACGTGATCCGGGTGGCGGTGATGACGCTGCGCCGCAAGCTGGGCGAGCCGGCGATCCTGCACACGGTGCCGCGTGCGGGCTACCGGATCGGCCGGACCGGCCGATGAGCATCCGGTGGCGCCTGGTGCTGGTCTGCACCGGGCTGATCCTGCTGACCGCGATCGCGTACGACAACTGGTGGCGGCTGCCGGCCGGGGCCAGCGTGCTGGACGACAACTGCCTCAACGTCTGGTACGACAACATGGAGTACCGGGACGTGGCGAACCTATGCGCCCAGGCACAGCGGTTCCTTCCGTTGCGGATGTTCTCCCCGCTGCTCGGCACCCTGGTCATCGCCGCGTTGTGCTATCCGCTGCTGGCCTACTGGGTGCTGCTGCCGCTGCGCACGATCGTCCCGGCGATCGCGCAGATGGGCCCGCAGAACCTCGGTCACCGCATCCGCGCGCCGCGCCGCCGCCGGGACGAGGTGTCCCGGCTCGGCCACGCGCTGGACACGATGATGGACCGGATCGCGGCCGGCTACGAGGGACAGCGCCGGTTCGCCGCGAACGCGTCGCACGAGCTGCGCACGCCGCTGGCGTTGCAGCGCACGCTGGTCGAGGTGGGCATGGCCGCGCCGCTCACGCCGGAGCAGTCCGCGCTGCTGGCCAGCCAGCTGCTGGCCGCGAACGCACGCAACGAGCGGCTGATCGAGGGCCTGCTGGTGCTCAGCCAGGCCGATCAAGGGCTCGCCGGGCGGAACCCGGAACGGCTGGACACGATCGTCGAGGCGGTGCTGGCGGCACACGCGGAACCGGCCGCGGAACGCGAGATCACGCTGGTGCCGTCGGTGCGGCCGCGGACCGTCCACGGCGACGCGGTACTGCTGGAACGGCTGGTCCGCAACCTGGTGCACAACGCGATCACCTACAACGTGCCGGGCGGCACCGTGCACGTGACGGTCGGCGACGAGCCCGCGCTGACCGTGGTCAACACCGGCCCGCCGGTCCCGGCCGCGGAGGTGACCCGGTTGTTCGAGCCGTTCACCCGGCTGGCCACCGACCGCATCGACCACAGTGGCGGCAGCGGGCTCGGCCTGGCCATCGCGCGGTCCGTGGTGGCCGCGCACGACGGCACGATCACGGCGCGGCCAGAACCGTCCGGCGGTCTGCGTATTACGGTCAGGTTTCCCCGCCCCTAACGGGTTGCGGCTTGAACCTTCCGCAGGGCGCCTCCGTATCTCGCATCAGGTGGACCGTGGAGGTCTGCCTGCCCGGAGACGACGAAGGAGGCGTTTCGCGTGACGAGCAGAACACGCGCGGCACGGAGACCGGCCTGGTCGCTGCGGGTCGGCGCCGCGCTCGCCGGACTGGCCGGCGGCGTCGTTCTGGCGGCCCCGCCCGCCCACGCCGAACCCGGTCAGGTCGATCTGCGCATCTCCGACGACCTGGCGACCGACAGCCAGCCCCGCCAGGCGACGTTGCGGGTGACCCGCACCGACGAGGGGTGCGTCAGCGTCCAGACGCTGCTGACCGTGCAGATGACCGGCCTGGAGCGGGACGAGATCGAGGTCGCGGTCAACGAGGACGGCGTGTGGATCCCGCTGGACACGGTGCAGCTGACCGATGACGCGGTGTCCAGCGTCCCGGTGGTGCCGGCGATCGCGCGGGTCTGCGAGAACCAGCGGATCGAGGTCCGCTACCGCGTCACGTTCTTCCAGAACGCGCCGGACGGGCGCGTCGCGTTCATCGCCGAGGCGTTCAGCCGGGACGGCGACCGGCTCGACCGCGCCGCCGAGACCCGCCAGGTGCTGCAGGGCACCGGCAACGCGCGCGCGAACGACGAAGAAGAGCCCGCAGATGAGGAAGACACCGTTGAGCCCACCCCCGATGATGAGGAAACCGCCGAAGCCGGCGCCGCGCAGGAGGACGACACCGACGCACCGGCCGCCGGGGCGTCAGACGCCGGGCCGGGAGACCAGGCGGCCGGGGTCGACCTCACCACCGCGGAGGGGCAGACCACGTTCTTCAACGGCCTCGGCCCGCTGATCATCGTGGTCGGCGTCGGCATGACCGGCGTCGGCGGCGCGCTGCTGGTCACGGTGATGCGCCGGTCCCGCGCGGATCGGCTGCCCGACGAGGACGACGACGGTTTCGCGCCGCCGGTCCGCCGGCGCGGCGCGCTGTCACCGACGCTCCGCCGCTGACCCCTGACCACGGCCGCGGGTACGCCCGCGGCCGTGAAACCTGCACCGGCCAGCCGGAATGGGGTACGACGTTCGGCCGTCATTCGCGCAGGTCGTTGTCCCGCCGTCGGGCGCGGTGCCAGACTCGGGTGCCGGAACGCTCATGCGGAGGCACCCGATGGTGGCGAGATCCCCTCAACGACAAGCGTCGGCCGGCGCGGTCCGGCCCGATGGCGGACGACCGCTGCTCTACCCGGTGCCCGCCGCCGACCTGCCCGCACCGCTGCGCGCCCGCGCCACGCCCGGCGCCCGGTTCGCCGGCGCGGTCTTCCCGCTCACGCTGCCGCCGGTCCGGCGTGGCGAGCGCTACGCCGGCGCCCGGCTCACCGTCGACCTCCGGCATCCGGACCCGGTGCGCGCGCTCGCCGTGCACGCGGACCCGGGCGAGTTCGGCCTGCCGCCGGACGGCGACGCGACCACGCCGATCGGCTGGCGGGCCCGGCACGCGATCGCCGGCCGGATCCGGCCGGCCGGCTGGGGCGCCACCGTGGACGGCGCCGGCTCGTCCCGGTTCGGCTGGCGCTTCACCGACCGCCGGACCGCGCCGGACCTGCCGCGCGAGCTGGCCGGGCACGCGCTCCTGGAGATCCCGGAAGGCGTGTCGGCGCTGCTCGGCTTCCTCTCCGTGGACGTCGACCTGACCGGCGGCGGCCGGCACCACACCGGGCCGCAGCGACCGCGGCGCTTCTCCGTGCCGGTCCCGTCCGCCCCCGCGCCCGCGCCCGCGACGCTGCTGTGGCTGGCCGCCGCGCCGGAACCGCGCGACACCGGCCGGGACGGCGTGGCGGAGGTGCTGGCCGGGATCGCACCGGACAGCGGCCTCGGTGCCCGGCACCCGCTGCCCGGGCCCGGCGGCGCCCGGTTCGCCGCGCTGCCCGCGGACACCGACGTGGCCCGGCTGGCCGCCGCGCTCGCGGCCGCCGTCACGCGCGCGCCCGACGAACGGCTCCGCGTGCGCTTCGCGCTGCACCGCACGCTGGCCGGCGGCCCCCCGGCCGAGGCCGCGCTCACCGCGCTGCTGGAGGCCGCCGCGGTGCGGTCCGCGCTGGCCGAGCACCGGGACGCCACCTTCGCGCTGGTGGTGCCGGACGCGCTGTTCCGGGACGCGATCGCGGGCGGCGACGGCCCACCGGACCCGGCCGCGTTCCGCCGGATCACCGCGGACGGCGGCGGGCACGCGTGGCTCTACCTGCGCCGCCCGGGCCTGCCGGGATGAACGCGGTGAAAAATGATCCGCTGCCGGGCTGCGTTCCGGCGCCGGTGCGGCTTGGATGGAGGGGTAGACGAGTGTCGCGGCCCTAAGGAGCTTTCGATGGTCGACCACCGGAACAACCGTGAAGAGGCGCTCCGCATCCTGGAGGAGGCGTCGGCGAACCCCGCGGGCGACCGCCTGATCGCCGAGGCGCAGGTCCGCGCCCTCCTCTCCGTCGCCGACGAGATCCGCAGCCTCCGCGAGGCCCTCGCGACCCCACCCGGCTCCCCCACCCCGCCCGCCACCGCCTGAGCCCGGGCGACGGGATCGCGGCCGCGCCCGGCGACAGCGACCGGATCGCGGCCGCGCCCGGTGACCCGGCGACGGTGACCGCAACCCGATCGCGGCTGCCGCCGCCGGGACGGTGGCCCGAGACCGCGGCCGGGGAGACCGCGCAGGGCGCATCAGTGCGCCGCGGCCATGCCCACGTCGCGGGCGCGCAGCACGGTGACCGCAACCCGATCGCGGCTGCCGCCGCCGGGACGGTGGCCCGAGACCGCGGCCGGGGAGACCGCGCAGGGCGCATCAGTGCGCCGCGGCCATGCCCACGTCGCGGGCGCGCAGCACGGCCTGCGTCCGATCGGTGACGCCGATCTTCGCGAAGACCGCGGTGAGCTGGTTGCGGATGGTCTTCTCGCTGATGGTCAGGTGCTTGGCGATCTCCGCGTTCGGCTCGCCGGTGAGCAGGTGCGACATGATCTCCCGCTCGCGCGGCGTGAGCTTGTCGAACGGGGGCGGCAGCTCGCGCGCGGTGCCGCGGTTCATGCCGCCGAGCACGGTCGCGGTGATCGACGGGCCCAGCACCACGCCGCCGTTGCCCGCGGTGCGCAGCGCGTCGATCACCACGTCCGGGTCGTCGTCCTTGACCACGAAACCGGCCGCGCCCGCGTTCAGCGCCTTGAGGACGACGTCGTGGTCGTCGGTCATGGTCAGCATCACGATCCGGGCGGCGGGCCGGGCCGCGAGGATCCGGCGGGTCGCCTCGATGCCGTCGCCGTCCGGCAGCGCGAAGTCCATCGCCACCACGTCGGCCTGACCGGCGACCGCCTCACGCACCGCGTCCGCGACGGTCGACGCCTCGAGGACCTCGGAGACCCAGCTCTCGCCCTCCAGCATGGCCCGCAGCCCACGCCTCACCACCGGGTGGTCGTCCACCACGAGCACCCGCTTCGTCTGGGCCATGCGCGCCGCCTTCGGTTTTCCGGCCTCCTCCGGCGGTTCCCCCAAGTCCCCGCCTCTGCCAAGCAGAAGACGATAGTGCGCGTGCGGCCAACATCGGAACCGGCCCCGGTGCCTGGAACCCCAAAAGATCGTTTTCCCGTACGTTCCGCAGCCCGGCGGATCGGCGCGCGACGACACCGGGGGAAGCGGCCGGCACCCCCACCAGCCGCTCCCCCACTCACTGTCGTCTTGGTTACACCCCCCGGTCTTTCTGGACCACGACGGCACCGGTGCCCGCGGGAGCACTCGGAACGCAACCCGCCGGAAGCGGGAATATCGCCCTGTTTCTTCTCGAACTTGTCTTCTGATCAGGCCGATGCCGCTATCGGCAGGTGGACGCGGACCGCGGCGCCGTGCGGGACGGTCGAGGCGATGACGCACTCGCCGCCGAGTTCCTCCGCGCGCTCGCGCATGGACTGCAGGCCGACGCCGGCGCGGCCGTTGTCGGACGAGGCGAGCCCGACGCCGTCGTCGATCACCTCCAGGTCGAGCGTGCGGCTGCGGGTGATCGACACCCGGCAGTGCGACGCGCGCGCGTGCCGGGCCACGTTGTTGAGCGACTCGGAGACGATCCGGTACGCCGCGACCTCGACCGCGGCCGGCAGCCCGGTGAGATCGCCGTCCGCCTCGAACGTGACCTCCAGCCCTTCGGTGTCGAACCGCCGGCACTCGGCCCGCAGCGCCTCCCCCAGGCCGCGGTCCAGCGACGGCGGCCGCAGCGCGGTGACCAGCGAGCGCACCTCCGCGGTGCAGATCTGCAGGTCGCCGGTGAGCCCGTCGAGGATCTGGCTCACCTTGGACGGCCCGGAGAGCTTCCGGGCGGCCCGGACCTGCATGGCGATGCCGGTCAGCGCGGGTCCGACGCCGTCGTGCAGGTCGCGCCGGAGCCGGCGGCGCTCCTCCTCGCGCGCCATCACCAGGCGCTCCCGGGACTGGCGGAGGTCCTGGATGAGCCGGGTCGCCTCGGCCGCCATCGCCGCGTTGAGCGCGACGTCGGCGAGCAGCCGCCGTTCGCGGACGGTGAACCGGGCGCCGGGGCTGCGGCGGCCGACGAGCAGCCGGCCGACCTCGGTGCCGTGCGTCTGCATCGCGAACGTCTCCAGGTGGTCGCTGCGCTCGCCGTGCTCCGCGACGATCCTGGTCCCGTCCGCGTCGCTGAGCGCGACCGCGACGTAGGGCAGGCGCAGCGACTCCGCGACCGCGCTGGTCAGGCGCGGCAGGACGTCGCCGTACTCCGCGGTGTGCCGGAGCAGGTCGAGCAGCGCGGCGATCACCTTGTACGGATTCGCCCGGTCGCCGTAGAGCAGCTGGTCGACGCTCTGCTGCACCCGGCGGCGGACCGGCTCGAACCCGACCGCGATCAGCCCGGTGGCGACCAGCGACGCGTTGGTGTTGCCGGCGTCGCCGACCAGGACCATGCGCAGCGCGGTGACCACGGCCACGAACGTGACCACGACCAGCAGCGTCATGACGAGCCAGACCGTGGTGCGGTTGACCGCGCGGTCGAGGCCGTAGAGCCGGTAGCGCAGGATCGCCACGGCCATCGCGATCGGGACCGCGACCGCGATCAGCGGGAATCCGAGCGGGAATCCGAAGCCGGAGTCGAGCCCGATGCCGATGACCATCAGGATCGCGGCCGGGATGAGGCAGGCGAGCTGGCGGCGCGTGTCCCCCTCGGCCACGCGCCACCGCGCCCAGAGCGAGCCCACGATCGCGATGCCGAGCGTCAGCGTGACGGCGACCCCGATCAGGGCCACCAGCAGGGACAGCCGGCCGAGCGTCGTGTACTCGGGGTTGAACTCGATCAGGAACGCGTACGGCCGGTCGGCGGCGACGCCGGCCAGGCCCACGGTGGAGATCAGCACCGCGGCGCCGAGCGCCCAGGCCACCGCTCTCCACCGGCGGGACGGGAGCTTGCCGTCCGGGAAGAGCAGCAGCGCGAAGAGGACCAGGCCGAACGGCGGCCACCACAGCCACTTGCTGCACCAGACCAGGATCACGCTGCCGGTCCAGGAGCCGGCGAGGACGGAGATCGCGGCGCTGAGCCCGCCGACCGTCATCAGCAGGCCCACCGGGTGCCGGGGGGCTCCGGTGAGCACGAGCATGCCGGCCGCGGTGAACGCGACCGCGATGGCCGCGTTCAGACCGATGAAGTCCAGCGCGTACGGATTGTCGCTGATGATCTGGCCGATGACGGACAACACCGCGATGACGAAGGTCGCCGCGGCTATGGCGCCGCTCGGAGTCCCGAGCCAACCACGGGTCCTGGGCAACGTGACTCCTATGCAGATGGTGTGGGGGGAGAGGCGGTTCTTCTTACCAGCTGTGGCAGAGGAGCATGTGCAGCGCGCTGCCCTGGGTCATCATGACCAGCGACCGGACCGCGGGCGGGTCGGTGAGCGCGCCGAAGTTCGGCTCCAGGTCGTCCGCGATGTCGGCCAGCGAGCGGCCGGCGGTGACGGGCAGCTGGGCGATGGTCGCCTCCGGGTCGAAGCCGGCCTCGCGGAAGTCGTCCGCGTGCTCGCGGATCATCGCCTTGGTCTTCTCGATGACCGTGGTGATCCGGGCGTGCACCGCCTCCGGGTCGGCCGGGTCGCCGCTCTCGGTCAGGTCGGTCAGCGTCCAGTCGCGGCCGAACGCGGGCAGCAGGCGCTTGCCGGACGCGTTGAAGAACTCGATTGTGTTCGTGACGGTCGGCTCGTGGCCGGCGCCCATGTCCGTCTCCGCGAGAAGCGTCTTGACGTCGCGGTAGACGTGCACCCAGGCGTTGGTCGCGGCGACCGCGAAAATCGCGTGCGTGGCCTCAGTGGACATCTGGATCTCCTGTATCTGAAGGGATTGCGGATCGGTCACGGGGCTTCGGCTCATCCTGCACGCAGCCGCCGACCCGGATCCATGGGACGGATGTCCCGAGACGGCGGGAGGTTCCGGCATGCGTGCGCGCCGCTCGGCCGGGCTGAAGTGCCGAAAGCTCCCGGGCCCCGGGACACCAGCCCGCATCGGGCGGGACATCCCGGCGGCCAATGTCTTCTTCAGGACAGCGGCGCGGGAGGCGCGCCGGCCGGTACGACAGATCGGATGCCGACGATGTACGCGACGAGCCTGCACCACGCCAAGCTCTCGTACACCCACAGCGGCGGATATGCGACATCCTGCCGCTACCTCGGACCTGGCTGATCTTTATTACTGGGGGGTGCGCGAAGGCCCCCACCCTCGGGGGGAGGGTGGGGGCCTTCGTCGGGGTCTTACCTGGTCCTACTCCTCCGTGGAGGCGGCGGTGCCGAGGTCCGCGGGGATCGCGTCCGGCACCTCCGCGGGGCGCTCGGTGGAGCGGAAGACGAGCTTGGACTCGTCGATCTTCTCCGGGTCGCCCTCGCAGTCGACGACCACGATGTGGCCGGGGCGCAACTCGTTGAAGAGGATGCGCTCGGACAGGTTGTCCTCGACGTCACGCTGGATGGTCCGGCGCAGCGGCCGGGCGCCCAGCACCGGGTCGAAGCCCTTCTTCGCCAGGTACTTCTTCGCGTTGTCGGTCAGCTCCAGACCCATGTCCTTGTTCTTGAGCTGGCCCTCGATACGCGAGACGAAGATGTCCACGATGTGCAGGATCTCCTCCTGCCGCAGCTGGTGGAAGACGATCGTGTCGTCGATGCGGTTCAGGAACTCCGGGCGGAAGTGCTGCTTCAGCTCGTCGTTGACCTTCTGCTTCATCCGCTCGTAGTTCGACTCCTGGTCCTCCGACGCCTGGAAGCCCAGCGACACCGCCTTCGCCACGTCACGGGTACCCAGGTTGGTGGTCAGGATGATCACCGTGTTCTTGAAGTCCACGATCCGGCCCTGACCATCGGTCAGCCGGCCGTCCTCCAGGATCTGCAACAGCGTGTTGAACACATCCGGGTGCGCCTTCTCGATCTCGTCGAAAAGCACCACGGAGAACGGCTTACGCCGCACCTTCTCGGTCAGCTGACCGCCCTCGTCATAACCCACGTAACCGGGAGGCGCACCCACCAGACGCGACACCGTGTAACGGTCGTGGAACTCGGACATGTCCAGCTGAATCAGCGCATCCTCGGAACCGAACAGGAACTCCGCCAGCGCCTTCGTCAGCTCGGTCTTACCCACGCCCGAGGGACCGGCGAAGATGAACGAACCGGACGGGCGCTTCGGGTCCTTCAGACCCGCACGCGTACGCCGGATCGCCTTCGACACCGCCTTGACCGCGTCCGACTGCCCGACGACCCGCTTGTGCAGCTCGTCCTCCATGCGCAGCAACCGGGAGGTCTCCTCCTCGGTGAGCTTGTAGACCGGGATGCCGGTCCAGTTACCCAACACCTCCGCGATCTGCTCGTCGTCCACCTCGGACACGACGTCGAGATCGCCGGCCTTCCACTCCTTCTCCCGCTGCGCCTTCTGCGACAGGAGCTGCTTCTCCTGGTCGCGCAGCTGGGCCGCGCGCTCGAAGTCCTGCGCGTCGATCGCGGACTCCTTGGCGCGGCGCACCTCCGCGGTCTTCTCGTCGAAGTCGCGAAGGTCCGGCGGCGCGGTCATCCGGCGGATGCGCATGCGCGCACCGGCCTCGTCGATGAGGTCGATCGCCTTGTCCGGCAGGTAGCGGTCCGAGATGTAACGGTCGGCCAGCGTGGCCGCGGCCACCAGCGCGGCGTCGGTGAAGCTCACCCGGTGGTGGGCCTCGTACCGATCGCGGAGACCCTTGAGGATCTCGATGGTGTGCGCCAACGACGGCTCGCCGACCTGCACCGGCTGGAAGCGGCGCTCGAGGGCCGCGTCCTTCTCGATGTACTTCCGGTACTCGTCGTTGGTGGTCGCGCCGATCGTCTGCAGCTCGCCCCGGGCCAGCATCGGCTTCAGGATGTTCGCCGCGTCGATCGCGCCCTCGGCCGCGCCGGCGCCGACGAGCGTGTGGATCTCGTCGATGAACAGGATGATGTCGCCCCGGGTGCGGATCTCCTTGAGCACCTTCTTCAGGCGCTCCTCGAAGTCACCGCGGTAACGCGAGCCCGCGACCAGCGCACCGAGGTCGAGCGTGTAGAGCTGCTTGTCCTTCAGCGTCTCGGGCACCTCGCCCTTGATGATCTTCTGGGCCAGGCCCTCGACCACCGCGGTCTTACCGACGCCGGGCTCGCCGATGAGCACCGGGTTGTTCTTGGTGCGGCGGGACAGCACCTGCATGACCCGCTCGATCTCCTTCTCGCGCCCGATGACCGGGTCGAGCTTGCCCTCCTGGGCGGCCTGGGTGAGGTTGCGGCCGAACTGGTCCAGCACCAGGCTGGTCGACGGCGCGGACTCGCCCGGCGCGGTGCCGGCCGTGGCCGCCCCGCCCTTGCCCTCGGAGTAGCCGGAGAGGAGCTGGATGACCTGCTGGCGGACCCGGTTGAGGTCGGCGCCCAGCTTGACCAGCACCTGCGCGGCCACGCCCTCACCCTCGCGGATCAGGCCGAGCAGGATGTGCTCCGTACCGATGTAGTTGTGCCCGAGCTGAAGGGCCTCGCGGAGCGACAGCTCCAGCACCTTCTTGGCCCGGGGGGTGAACGGGATGTGCCCGCTCGGGGCCTGCTGCCCCTGACCGATGATCTCCTCAACCTGCTGGCGGACGCCCTCCAAGGAGACCCCGAGGCTCTCCAGGGCCTTGGCCGCGACGCCCTCACCCTCGTGGATGAGACCGAGCAGGATGTGCTCGGTGCCGATGTAGTTGTGGTTGAGCATCCGGGCTTCTTCCTGAGCCAGGACGACAACCCGACGCGCTCGGTCGGTGAACCGCTCAAACATGCCCATCACGTCCTCACTGCGGGCTCCCATGCACTCCCGCTGAAACGTACGGCACAAGCAGCACTTCAACCACAGCGCCACCAGTGCAGCACTGTTGAAACACCAGCACCACAGCGGCAGGTG
Organism: Catenuloplanes nepalensis; assembly: GCF_030811575.1. Lineage (GTDB taxonomy): Bacteria > Actinomycetota > Actinomycetes > Mycobacteriales > Micromonosporaceae > Catenuloplanes > Catenuloplanes nepalensis. Next base: position 4,664,298 of record NZ_JAUSRA010000001.1, read on the forward strand.
CGCCCGTTTTGTCCCCAGGGTTGCGCTGAGGTAAGCCTCTTGGCCGCGATCGCATGGGCTCTCGCTGTGTCACCCGACTCTTCGGTGACTGCCATGCAGTGGCTCGGGCAGGCGCTCTGCCGCATGACCCACCCTACCGCAGTGAAGATCTTTCACAGTGCGGGAACGGCTCAAAACGGACCACTTCCGCTGACAGGTGAATACCTTCCGCCCTGAGCGGAATCACCCGGACGCGGAGGCCCGCGCCGCGATCGGTGACCGAGGTCGTGGATCATGATTACCCGGGGTGGCCGGCCCGGCAGGCGAGTGGCATCCTGTGTGCTCATGTACGCACCCGACCTCCGGACTCCCACCGGTCATCCGATCCCCGCAGAGCCGGAGGCGCCGGAGGAATTCGGCGCGGACGTCTTCGACGCCGCCGTCGCCGCGTTGCGGCTGCTCGGCGACGAGACCCGGTTGCGCCTGCTCTGGCACCTGCGCGACGACGAGCTCGACGTCACCGCGCTGACCGGCGCGCTGGACAACGCCGCCCGCCCGGCCGTCTCGCAGCACCTGGCCAAGCTCCGCCTCGCCGGCCTGGTCACCACCCGCCGCGACGGCCGCCGCGTCCTCTACCGGCTCAACGGCGCCCACGTCCGCCGCCTGGTGGTCGAGTCCCTCGCCCAGGCCGAGCACCTGATCGCCTCCGGCCAGGCCGCGCGCTCCCGCCGCTGACGCTTCGCCGGGCGCCTCTCCACGTACCCCCGGATCGTCAATGGTTCGTTGACGGGTGTCGCTGGTAACGTCGCGTCCACCCGCATCGACCGCGGAGCCGGCCGCGTTCGAACTGGAGATCCACACGGTCTTCCAGGGCGCCGGTGACGCGACGTCGCCGGTGTGGATCCTGCGGGTCGGTGACGACGTGCTGATCGCGCGACTGCGGGACAACTTCGGCGGGGAGGCCCAGATGAGCGAGCTGATGCGGGTCGATCTCGGCGAGGTGCCGTTCGACGAGTCCGGCGCCACGATGATCGGCTGGGCGGACGAACGCCGCGACGGGCGCGCACCGGACCGGTTGTTCCTGCTCACCCACCCGCCGGTGATCACCTACGGCCGGTTGACGCCGCCGGAGGAGCTGCCCGGCCCGCTCGGCACCATCCCGGCCGTGCCGGTGGACCGGGGCGGGCACGCGACCTACCACGGGCCCGGGCAGCTGGTCGGCTACCTGATCGTGAACCTGCGGGAGCGGCAGCGCGGCCCGGTCGACATCATCCGGATGGTGGAGAACGCGCTGATCGAGGCGGTCGGCTCGCTCGGCTTCGAGGCGGTGCGGCGGGACACACCGAAGGGCGCGCCGAGCCTGGTCGGCGTGTGGACGCCGGACCACCGAAAGCTCGTGTCGATCGGCATGCGGATCCGCGGCGGCATCACCACACACGGCTTCGCGCTGAACGTCGACCCGGATCTGTCCGTCTTCGACACGTTCGTCGCCTGCGGCCTCGCGGACGTGTCGATGACCTCGCTGCGGCAGCTCGCCGACGAGCAGGGGCGGGAAACCCCAACCCCGGCGACGGTACGAGACGCGGTCGCCAAGGCGTTCCAGGCCACCTGAGGCGCGGGCCGCTCCGATCCCGTCCCCGTTATTGGCACGAGTGTTCTAACGCGCCTACGATCGGGCCATGACGCACCAGCCCTCCCTGCTCGACATGGCCTTCGGCACCGGCCCGGCGCTCGGCGAGCTGCGCGCGGCCGTGCGGCACCCGCTGACCCGCGGCGCCTGGGTCGACCACCTGCCTGGCTGGGTGTCCGGGTCCGACGCGATCCTCGACACGCTGCTCGGCGACATCGGCTGGCGCGCCGAGCGCGTCCAGATGTATGAGCGGCAGGTCGACGTCCCGCGCCTGCTCCGCTGGTTCGACCGCGGCGAGCGACTCCCCCACCCGCTGCTCACCGACGCGCGGGAGCGGCTGACCCGGCACTACGCGCCGGAGCTGGGCGAGCCGTTCACCACCGCGGGCATGTGCCTCTACCGCGACGGCCGGGACAGCGTGGCCTGGCACGGCGACACGAAGGGCCGGTCCGCCGCGTCGGACACCATGGTCGCGATCGTGTCGTTCGGCTCGCCGCGCGTGCTGATGCTGCGCCCGCGCGGCGGCGGCGGCAGCCTGCGGTTCCCGCTCGGCCACGGCGACCTGATCGTGATGGGCGGCTCCTGCCAGCGCACCTGGGAGCACGCGGTGCCGAAGACGGCCCGCCCGGTCGGCCCGCGGGTCAGCGTCCAGTTCCGCCCGCACGACGTGGCTTGACCTGGAGCGCACTCCAGGTCCTACCGTCGTCCTCGGAAGCACGACAACGGGAGGACGATCGATGCGTACCAGGGACTTCGGCCGGCTCGGGCAGGTCAGCGCGCTCACCCTCGGCGGCGGCGGGATCGGTGCGGTCTGGGGCGAGACCAGCCGCGCGGAGGCGGTCGCGACCGTGCACGCCGCGCTCGACGCCGGCATCACGCTGGTCGACGTGGCGCCGAGCTACGGCCCGGATTTCGAGGCCGAGCGGGTGGCCGCCGAGGCGCTCCGCGGCCGTGACGTGCTGCTGGCCACGAAGGCACAGATCCACGACGACGAGTTCCCCGACCCGGTGGCCCGGATGATCGAGAGCCTGGAGGCCAGCCTGCGCCGCCTCGGCCGGGACTCGGTCGACATGTTCCTGCTCCACACCCAGCTGCGACCGGCCGGCACCACCGGCCCGCGCGGCACGCTGGACTACGACCGCTACGCGACCGAGGTCGCGCCCGCGTTCGACCGGCTCCGCGCCGACGGCAAGATCCGCTCTTGGGGCCTGACCGCGGTCGGCCACCCGCAGAGCATCCTCGACGCGATCGGCGACGCGACCCACCGGCCCGACTACGCCCAGGTCATCGTGAACGCGCTGGACATGAACGGCGACATGTGGATCTACGACGACGTCCCGCCCCGCAACGCGGACATCGTCGCGGCAGCGAACACCGCCGGCGTCCCGGTGATCGCCATCCGCGCGGTCGCCGCCGGCTCCCTCGCCTCCACCCTCGACCGCCCGACGGCCCCCGGCCACCCGGCCGCCGTCGACTTCGCCCGCGCCGAGCCCTTCCGCAAACTCGCCGCCGAGCTCGGCGAGTCCCCCGCCGCCCTCGCCCACCGCTGGACCCTGACCACACCGGGCGTGGCCACCGTGGTCCTCGGCGTCAAGAACCGCACCGAACTGGCCGAGTGCGTGGCAGCCGAGTCCCGCGGCCCTCTCACCGACGCGGAGATGACCGCGATCGCCGCACTCCGCGCCTGATTTCCCGGCACCTCGCGCCCGGCGGCGGGCAGGCCGGCCGGCGGGGCGGTTCTGGGGTTCGGCGGGAGTGGGCCGGGGGTGGAGGGGAGGAGCGCCAGCGACGACCGGTGCCCGCGGGAGCATGCCCACAGCGACCACGCCGGAAGTGGGAAAGCACGAGTTCGCCGCGGAGCGAGAGGATGTCCTTCATGGACCTCATGACCTACACGCCGGCCGAGGCGGCGGAGAAGACCGGGCTGACGCTGGACACGCTGCGCTACTACGAGCGGTCCGGCCTGCTCAACGACGTGGAGCGGACCTCCGGCGGCCGGCGGGTCTACACCGATGCGCACCTCGGCTGGCTGGACGTGCTGGTCTGTCTGCGGCGGACCGGGATGCCGATCCGGCAGATCCAGCGGTTCGTGGACTCGGCCGGCCGCACGCAGGCGAGCGTGCGGCTGCGGATCCTGGAGGCGCATCGGGCGGACGTGCTGCGGGAGATGGAGGAGCAGCGGCGGGCGCTCGGGGTGATCGACGGCAAGATAGACGCGTATCGTCGGCTGGAGAAGGAGGAGCACCCGAACGAGTAACCCAGTGAGGAATATTCCGGGCGAAGTTGAACTCTACGGCGACACATTCCCGTATGAGTCGGCAACCAGGTCGGCCGCTGCAGATTCACCAGGACCCGGAGGACAAGAGCATGACGGAGCTGGCACAGATCGGTGTCACCGGTCTGGCGGTCATGGGCCGCAACCTCGCCCGTAACCTCGCCCGGCACGGCCACGTCGTCGCGGTGCACAACCGGACGGAGAACCGCACGAAGGAGCTGATCGAGGAATTCGGGCACGAGGGCGCGTTCGTGCCGGCGCAGACCGTCTCCGAGTTCGTGTCCTCGATCGCGCGTCCCCGGAAGATCATCCTGATGGTCAAGGCCGGCGATCCGACGGACCGGGTGATCGACGAGCTGACGCCGCTCCTGGAGCCGGGCGACATGATCGTCGACGGCGGCAACGCGAACTTCGCGGAGACGATCCGGCGCGAGGAGGCGCTGCGCGAGAAGGGCCTGTACTTCGTGGGCGCGGGCATCTCCGGCGGCGAGGAGGGCGCGCTGCACGGCCCGAGCATCATGCCGGGCGGCTCGGCCGAGGCCTACGCGCAGATCGGGCCGATCCTGGAGGGCATCGCGGCGCGCGTGGACGGGCGTCCCTGCTGCACGCACGTGGGCCCGGACGGCGCCGGCCACTTCGTCAAGACCGTGCACAACGGCATCGAGTACGCGGACATGCAGCTCATCGCGGAGGCGTACGACCTGCTCCGCAAGGCCACGAACCTGGTGCCGGACGACATCGCCGAGGTCTTCGCCGGCTGGAACGAGGGCCGGCTCGCCTCCTACCTGGTGGAGATCACCGCGGAGGTGCTGGGCCAGGTCGACGCGGAGACCGGCCGCCCGTTCGTGGACGTGGTGATGGATCGCGCGGAGCAGAAGGGCACCGGCCGCTGGACCGTGCAGGCCGCGCTGGACCTGGGCACGCCGGTGCCGGGCATCGCGGAGGCGGTCTTCGCCCGCGCGCTGTCCGGCCAGTCCGAGCTGCGCGCCGCCGCCCGTGAGCTGCCCGGCCCGCCGCCCGGCGCGCGTGAGGCGTCCCGCGCGCTGATCGACGACATCGAGAAGGCGCTCTACGCGTCGAAGATCGTCGCGTACGCGCAGGGCTTCCACCAGATCGCGACCGCGTCGGCCGAGTTCGGCTGGAAGATCGACATGGGTGCGATGGCCCGGATCTGGCGCGGTGGGTGCATCATCCGGGCACGGTTCCTGGACCGGATCTGGTCGGCGTACAACGCGAACCCCGAGCTGCCGACGCTGCTCACCGACGAGTACTTCCTCGAGGCGCTGGCGGACGCGCAGAAGGCGTGGCGGCGCGTGGTCTCCACCGCGACCTGGCTCGGCATCCCGGTGCCGGGTTTCAGCTCCGCGCTCGCCTACTACGACGGGCTGCGTGCGCAGCGGCTGCCGGCCGCGCTGATCCAGGGCCAGCGCGACTACTTCGGCGCGCACGGATACCGCCGGGTCGACCGGGCCGGCACCTACCACACCGCATGGTCCGGCGACCGCGGCGAGTCGCCCAGCTGAGACCCGGACGGTCCGGGCGCCCCCGCGGCAGGGCGCCCGGACCGTGCGGTCACGGCCGGTGGAACAGCACCTCCGGGTAGGCCGGCAGCGGCGCCGACCGACCCTTCAGGTGCCGGTCGGCGAACGCGGCCAGCAACTCCCTGGTGATCGTGGTGATGCGATCGCCGTCCATCGGCTGCAGCGGAAGGCCGGCCTGGCCGCCGAGCAGCCCGTAGTCGGTGAACGAGCTGTGCGTGGTGCCGGTGACCGTGATCCACCGCCGCCAGCCGGTCAGCTGCGGCCAGGATTCGTCCCAGCTCCGCTGCGCGCCCGGAACCCGCTCCTCCGCGCCGAGCATCAGGAACGGGCGGTCGAGCGGCCGGCCGATCGCCGGGAAGAAGCCGCCGTCCATGTTGACGCCGGCGTCGACGCGCCGGTCACCGAGGATCGTCCGGGCCGCCGCGTTGCCGCCCATCGAGTGCCCGGCCATCGCCACCCGGGACCAGTCCGCGTGCAGGTCGCGGCGCTTGCCGAGCGAGTCCAGCACGAACGACACGTCCGCGGCCCGGCTCATCCCGACCTGGTCACCGGTCACCGTCCCCTCACCCTGCAGGACGCAGACCAGACAGGTGGTGATCCGCCCGTCCGGGAACGTGATCGCGGCGGCCTCGTAGGTGTGGTCCACGCCGACCACCAGGTACCCGCGGCTGGCCAGGTCCTCCGCGAGCCCGGTCAGCGAGTTGCGCGGGAACGAGAAGCCCGGCGACAGCACGATCACCGGCCAGCGCCCGTGCTTCGGCGCGGTGTTCGTGCGCGCGTGCGTGCCGACCGAGGCGAGCACGTCCGGCGGCAGGCCCGGCGCACCGATCGTCTCGAGGATCAGCCGCGACTCCTCGGCGGTGGCGTAGGGCTCAGGCGCGCCCCGGTCATCCACCGCCGGGTACCACAGCGTGATCATCAGTTCGCGGCGTCGCTCCGGCACCCACGGGTCGGCCCGGTCATCATCGATCAAATACAGATCACGAGCCCCGACGGAGTACGGCCCGGAGGGCTCGCGAAGCTGTAGCGCGACCCCGGGGGCGGCCTGTGCGGCGGTCGCGGTCGCCGTCAGCATCAGCACCGACGCGGCGAGCGCGGTCAATATCTTCATGGGAACCACCCTTCCGTCTCCCTCCACACCGGACATCGGGGAACGATCCCTGACGTTTCTCGGGGATGACCCTGACGTGTGGCCGGATCGTTCCGCCTGCGGACGCGATCGTGCCTGTTCCCGCAGCTCAGCCCCCTGGAGAATCGGGGCATGACACAAGCGCTTATCGTCGTCGACGTGCAGGAGTCGTTCCGCCGGGGCCCGCGCTGGGGCTCCGTGTCCGTGCCGGACATCGCCGCGCGCGTGGGCCGGCTCGTCGCGGATGCCCGGGAACGCGGCGAGACCGTGGTCTGGGTGCTGCACGCGGAGCCCGGCATCGGCGGCCCGTTCGACCCGGCGTCCGGCTTCGTCCGCATGATCGACGGGCTGGAGCCGCTGCCCGGCGAGCCGGTGCTCACCAAGACCACCCGAAACGCGTTCACCGGCACCGACCTGCAACGGCTGCTCACGCTGGCCGGGACCCGCGAGCTGGCGATCTGCGGCATCCAGACCGAGCAGTGCTGCGAGACCACCGCCCGGGTCGCGGCCGACCTCGGCTTCGACGTCGTCTTCGTGACCGAGGCGACCGCCACGTTCCCGATCCCGCACCGCTCCCTGATCGGCCGCGACTGGGACGAGATCCTGGCCGACCCGCGCACGCTCGGCACGGACGCGGTCGTCGAACGCACGGAATACGCGCTGGCCGGGCGGTTCGCCACCATCCGTACCGTGGCGGAGGTCGTGAGCCGTTGACCAGCGTCGTCTTCCTGCTCGTGCCCGGCGTGCACCTGCTCGACCTGGCCGGCCCGGCCCAGGTCTTCGACACGGCCGGTTACCGGCTGCACTTCGTGGCCGAGCGGGAGGACGTCCGGTCCGCGCAGGGCCTGCCGGTCCGCGCGTCGCTCGACTGGCCGGACGACGCCGGCCTGATCGTGGTGCCCGGCTGGCGGGCGTCGCCCACGCTGGCCGGCACCGGGCCGCTGTCCGCGGCCACGCTCGACCGCCTGCGCGCCCACCACGACGCCGGTGGCACCGTGGCCAGCGTCTGCGCCGGCGCGGACGCGCTCGGCCGCGCCGGCCTGCTCGACGGCCGCCGCTGCACCACGCATCACGAGCTGCAGGACGAGCTGGCCCGGCGCCATCCGCGCGCGATCGTGGTCCGCGACGTGCTCTACACGGTCGACGGCCGGGTGGTCACGTCCGCCGGGATCGCCAGCGGCATCGACCTGTCGCTGCACCTGGTCGCGGTCGCGCACGGCCCGGCGGTCGCGGCCCGGGTGGCCCGCGCGATGGTCGTCTACGCCCGCCGCAACGGCGACGAGCAGCAGAAAAGCGCCATGCTCCGGCACCGGGCCCACCTCAGCGACGCGGTGCACCGCACCCAGGACCTGATCGACGCCCGCTTCACCGAACCGCTTCCACTGGCCGCGCTCGCCGCCGCGGCCGGCGTCGCCGAACGCACGCTGACCCGCCTGTTCCGCGACGCGACCGGCCTGACCCCGCTGCGCTACCAGCAGGAGCTCCGGGTGGAACGCGCCGACCATCTGATCGCCCACGGCTCGACGGTCGAGTCGGCGGCCCACGCCGCCGGTTTCGCCGACGCCCGCATGCTGCGCCGACTCAGATCCAGAGCCACCTGACGGTACGGCGACTCAGCTCGAACACAGCCTCCGGCCGCCCTCGGGCTCCCTGCCCCGGGTCCGGTACCCCTGGCCCGCCCGCTACTGGGCGCACTCGATCAGAAGGTCGTGGCGCGTAGAGGTGATCATTAACGCCACGAATACGTCTTCAGCAGGACAAATGATCATCGAGGGCACACCCGACATGAACGGTACGGAATTCTTGGGCGGGGCCTGCGGACGGACCGAAGTCGGAGCGGATGGCGAGGTTTTGACGGGATGCGGCCGATCATTGGGAGCATGGAACCTACCGATGACCTCACTCCGGATCGTCAGGTGCGGCAGACCGCCGATCGGCTGATCGATCGCCGTGTGGGGGCGGTCGTGGCGGCGGTCACCCGGCAGGGCGCCGTCGTGCACGGCGCCGGCCGACTGGGCGGCGCCTCGGCACCGGTGCGTGCGCCGGACGCCGGCACCGTGTTCGAGATCGGCTCAGTGACCAAGGTCTTCACCGGCCTGGTGCTGGCGCGGATGGTCGTGGCCGGCACGGCCGGACTGGACGAACCGGTTCGCGATCTGCTGCCGAGCGGGACAGCGGTCCCCTCCCGCGACGGGGTGGAGATCACCCTGCGCGACCTGGCCACGCACTCCTCCGGCCTGCCCCGGCTGCCGAGAGGGATGCTGCTCGACGCCCTGCTCCACCCCGGCCGGCCTGATCCCTATCGGCGCTGCACCGCCGAGTTCCTCCTCGACGGCCTCGCACGGACCCGGCTGGGCGCACGACCGGGCCGTCGGGTGCGCTACTCGAACCTGGGCGCCGGGCTGCTTGGTCTGGCCCTGGCCCACCGAGCCCGGACCGGCTACGCCGCGCTCGTCGAGCGCGAGGTGTGCCGGCCGCTGGGCCTGTCCGACACGAGCGTCACCGCCGAGGGTCCACGTCTGGCACAGGGCCACAACTCGCGGCGCCGGCCCGTGCCTGGTTGGCACCTCGCTGACCTCGCCGGTGCCGGTGGTTTGCATTCCACCGCGACGGACCTGGTGAGGTTCCTGGACGCGCATCTTGACGACACCGGCCCGCTGGCCGAGGCGATCCGGTGCGCCCGGGCGGTGCGGGTGCCGATGAACCCGTTCTCCTGGATGCATCTGGGCTGGACCGGGCACCGATTGCATCCGCGCCGAGGTGGCCGGCTGCAGGTGTGGCACAACGGCGCCACCGGCGGGTTCACCTCGTTCGTCGGATTCGACCCGGAGCGGCATACCGGGGTGGTGGTGCTGACCAACACCGCACGTTCGGTCGACCGCGCCGCCTTCGACCTGCTCAATTCCCTGAGCGCCGCTGACTGATCCGCCGGCATCTCGCGCACACCGGCCAGCGAGCGCGAAGGGCGGTCCTTCTCCCGCCACGGGAAGGACCGCTTGCCGTACCCCACGCTCACAGAATCGGCGCGGCAGTGGCGGCATCAGCTCGACCGAACGGTCCGGTCGACCGGGCGGTAAGACGTGCATGACAGCATCGCGGAGTACCTGATGCCGGGAAGCTCCCTGGCCCGGTGTCGTCTGTCCCCGGTGTCGTCGACATTCATGACACAAAACGAAACGACACGCTACAGCTTTGTGCAGCGCTTTGCCTCGAAAGTGCGCGCTCGAACGACAAAGCTGCCTAAAGCTGTATCGGCCTTCACGGCGGGGTGGTGCGATACAGCTTGAAACGGGCATCATTCGATGTGTGACACCCGAACAGCGGACACTCGTCGGCCGGCACATCCGTCAAGAGCGGACCCGCCAAGGCATCTCCGTGTCCCAGGCCGCCCGCAGCGCCGACATCGGCCGCTCCACCTGGATCGCTGTCGAAGCAGGCACCCGCGATACCGAGGAACACACCCTGGGCCGCGTCGAGAGGGTCCTCGGATGGGCGCACGGCACCATCGGGAGCATCGCCGACGTCATCACGCCGAACGGCTCGGTGGCCGATACGGCGCCGGCCGATGACGACTGGGTGGCACGGCTGATCGCGATTCGTGACAGTCCGCGGCGCAGCCCAGCTCTACGTACCATGGCCGCCGCTCAGCTGACTCAGCTCGAGGCGCTTCTTGCCGCGGCCGACGCCGAGGACGCGCAGCGGGTGTCCGGCGACCGCGCGGGTTGACAAGTGGCGTGGCCGACTACCGCGAGACCCTGCCCGCTTATCGTGGGGTGTCGCTCATACGCTGCGTGAGACGAGGACTCGATGCGCCGCCCCCACGTCGCCCCTACGGGCACTTTGAAGGGAACGTTTCCCCAGCTAAGGAGTGCTTTGCGTGGAGAAGTTCATGTCCGGGTCCAGGATCTGGCCGGACGAGCAGACGCGCCTGCACTTCTACCTGCTCCCGTCGCTCGACCTGAACGGTGAGCTGGACGCGCTGATCCAGGACTACCGGGACGTGCTGGACGAGTTCCCCTTCCTGACGCTGGTGCAGGACGAGTGGCTGCACATCACGCTGCACATGGTGACCGGCGTGGCCGCGGAGGAGGTCGGCGACCGGCAGCGGCGCGGCCTGATCCGGACGGTCGGCACCTACCTCGAAGGGCTGGGCCCGATGACGCTCACCGCCGGCCCGGCGATGGCCACCCGGAACGCGGTGGTGCTGGACGTCGACGGCGATCTGCCGGGTGAGCCGTTCCACGAGGTCTACACCCGGATCCGGGCGGCGGTGGAGGACACGATCGGGCTGGACGCGGTCGAGTTCGACTCGATGCCGCCGCACCTGACGCTCGGCTACGCGAACGGCAGCGGCGACTCCGGCCGGGTGCAGAGTCTGCTGCGGCGCAAGGTGCGGCCGAGCCGCGCCGCCTTCACCGTGGACGAGATCCACCTGGTGGAGGTCGAGCAGGACGCGCTGCGCACCGAGTACCGCTGGGACCCGATAGCGTCGTTCCCGCTGTTGGGCTAGGCCGGCGTCGTTCCGCTGCTGGGCTGGGCCGGCGTCGTTCCCCGCTGCTGGGCTGGGCCGGCGTCGTTCCCGCTGCTGGGCTGGGCCGGCGTCGTTCCCGCTGCTGGGCTGGGCCGGCGTCGTTCCCGCTGCTCGGCTAGACCCGCCGTGACTCGGCCAGCCGCTGCGCCGCCGGGTGGTCGACGCCGACCGCGGCCAGCGCCCGGGCCAGCACCGTGTCGGCCGGGGTCGCGGTGACCGGGTCGGCGATCGCGCGCAGCAGGCCCAGCAGCAGGTGCTCGGTGCCGGTGCGCGAGTCGCCGGCGCGGCCGGCCTCGTCGAGCGCGTGTTTCAGCGCGACCTCGGAGCTGGTGGTGAACGGCAGGTTGGACGGGGACGGGTCGGCGCCGGTCAGCAGCAGCGGGCGCACGGCGTCACCGACCACGGCCTTGCCGCCGGCCAGGTCGCGGAGCAGCTGCGCGCCGGGACCGCGGGCGCCGAGCACGCCGAGGACCAGGTGGATCGGTGCGATGACGGCGCTGCGGACCGCGGTGGCCTCGGCGTGCGCGAGACCGAGGACGCGTTTGACCCGATCGGTCAGATCGACGGCGGGCGAGATCATGGGACCCCCTCTGGTGAAGACGACCGGAGTCCACTGTTCCGCCGCGTGGACACGTGAGGCAAGGTCTCCCGCCCGATCGGTCACATTCATTCGCGCGGCCGAAAGCGCGTGATCAGGACGTCCCCAGGTAGCCGCAACGGCACGAGACAAGCCCACACCGCCTAAGTCGTCCTAGGAGGCTAGACCCATTCCAAACGGGCGCCGGGTCGGATAGCGTCTCGTCGTGATCTCCGGCAACGTACCCGCGCAGGTTTTCGATCTTCTGGAAGGTGCCCCGGAGTCTCCGGTCGTGCTGCACGTGCCGCACGGATCACGCACGCTGACCGACGAGGCACGACGCGGTCTGCGGCTCGACGAGGCGCGACTGAACCGGGAGCTCGACCTGCTCACGGACGCGCACACCCGCGAGATCGCCGCGGCCGCCGCGAGCCGGGCGGCGCACACCCCGTGGACGTTCGCGAACAACTACTCCCGCCTGGTCGTCGACCCGGAGCGCTTCCCGGACGACACCGAGGAGATGGCGCGTGCCGGCATGGCCGCGGTCTACACCCGGACCGCGCACGGCGAGGTGCTGCGCGACGACGACCCCGCGCGCGACGAGCGGCTGCTCGGCGCCCACTACCTGCCGTACGCGGAGGGCATGACCGCGCTGGTCCAGCGACTCCTCGACACGCACGGCCGCGCCGTCATCCTGGACGTGCACTCCTACCAGACCCGGCCGCTCCCCTACGAGCTGCACGCGGACGGCCCACGCCCGGAGATCTGCCTCGGCGTGGACGACTTCCACACGCCGCCCCGGCTGCTCGACGCGGCCCGGTCCACAATGCACAACATTGAGATCAACACCCCGTTCGCGGGTACGTACGTGCCGCTGCGCCACTACCGGAAGGAACCCGCCGTGACCGCGCTGATGGTGGAGATCCGCCGCGACACCTACATGACCGAGCCCGGCGGTCCGCCGCACGACGGGATCCACGACGTCGCGGCGCGCCTCACCGCACTGATCGACGCGGTCACCGCCCGATGAGCGAATCACCGGCTCAGCGCCGGGACCGCGGCACTCCGGGGAGTCCGGCACGTGCGGACGTCGCCCGCGTGCTGCGGAACTCACCGGTGGTCGACGGCCACAACGACCTTCCCTGGCGACTGCGGGTCCACCGCGGGTACGCCGTGGAGGGCCTCGACACCGGCCTGCCCGCGCTGCACACCGACCTGCCGCGGCTGCGCGCCGGCGGCGTGGGCGCGCAGTTCTGGTCCGTCTACGTGCCGTCCAGCCTGCCGGAGCCGGAGGCGGTGGTGTCCACGATGGAGCAGATCGACGCGGTGCACCGGATGGCCGCGGCGTTCCCTGATCAGCTGACTCTCGCCCGTACCGCGGATGAGGTCCTGAATGCCTTCGAAAGCGGGAAGATCGCCTCGCTGATCGGCGTGGAGGGCGGGCACAGCCTGGCGTCCTCGACCGCGGTGCTGCGCTGCCTGGCCCGGCTCGGCGTGCGATACGTGACGCTGACCCACAACCACCACACGCCCTGGGCGGACAGCGCGGCACAGGAACCGGTGCACGGCGGGCTGACCGAGGAGGGGCGCGCGATCGTCCGCGAGATGCAGCGGATCGGCGTGCTGGCCGACCTCGCGCACGTGGCCGAGGGCACGATGGACGCGGCGCTGGACGTGGCGATCGCCCCGGTGATCTTCAGCCATTCGTCGTGCCGCGCGCTGACCGGCCACGCCCGCAACGTGCCGGACCGGGTGCTGCGCCGGCTGCGCGACAACGGCGGCGTGGTGCAGGTGACGTTCGTGCCGCCGTTCGTCTCCGAGGAGGTGCTCGCCTGGGAGCGCGCCGCCGACGCGGAACGGGCCCGTCGTGGGCTCCCGGCCGGCGAGGTCCCGTGGCCCCCGGCGCCGCGCGCGCACGAGAAACCGGTGTACACCGAGCGGACCGCGCTGGACGACTCCCGCCCGAGGGCCACGATCGGGCAGGTCGCCGACCACATCGAGCACGCCCGCGACGTGGCCGGCATCGCCCACATCGGGCTCGGCGGCGACTTCGACGGCACCGACACGCTCCCGGCCGGGCTGGACGACGTCTCCTGCTATCCCCGCCTGCTCGAGGAGCTGGCCGGCCGCGGGTGGTCCGAGGCCGACCTGGAGGCGCTCACCGGCCGCAACGTGCTGCGTGTGCTGCGCGAGGCCGAGAACGCGGCGGAGGAACTACTGCGGTAGCGGCTTGCGGAACCGGAAGGCGATGTCGTTGAGGTCCTCGAAGCCCAGGTCGCGGTAGAACCGGTGGGCGGGCTCGCGCTCCGGCCGCCGTCCGCTGGTCACCTCGACGAACGAGCACCGGAACGCGCTCGCGTACGCCTCCACCGCGGCCATCAGCGCACGCCCGATCCCACCGCGCCGGGCGTCCGCGTCGACGACCAGCGCGACCACGCGCGCGTAGTGCCCGTCCACCTCCAGCAGCGGGCTGACGTGCACCGCGGCCACGCCGACCACCACGTCGTCGGAGACCGCCACGAACACGGCCGCGGACGGCTCGTCACCCCAGTAGTCCAGCCGGGACGCCACCGCGGCACCGTCGGCCGGATAGCCGAGCTGACCGAGCAGCTCCGCCACCCGGTCCGCGTCCGCGCCCTGCACCGGCCGCACCAAGATCGTCATGCGGCACAGTGTGGCAGATTCACGTTTCGCCGGCAGTGCTCGCGAGGCCGTGCCGGTCGGCGGTGCTCGCGAGGCCGTGCCGGTCGGCGAACGCGGACAGCTCGTCGCGCTGCTCGGGCCAGGTGGCGCCGGACGGGCTCACCACCAGGCGGTCGACGCCCTGCCGGGCGAAGCCGTCCGCGCCCTCCACGGTCAGCGAGATCGAGCCCCAGCGCGTGTACTCGATCGGCCGGCCGGACGAGCGGGCCGTCTCCAGCTGCGCGATCCGGTCGGCCGGGCCCAGCATGCCGCCGGCGAACCAGCCGGCCCCGTACTTCGCGGCCCGGCGCGCCGCGGCCGGGGACGAGCCGCCGACGTGCACCGGCCGGGTGCGGGCGGCTGGTGACCCGATCGAGACGGTAGAACTCGCCGTCGTAGGTCACCGAGTCCCGGGTCCACAGCAGATTCAGCACCTCCAGCGCCTCGTCCGCGCGCCGGCCCCGGGTCCGGAAGTCCACGCCGGTCGCGTCCGCCTCCTGCGGGAACGCGCCGACGCCCACGGTCAGCAGCCGCAGCCGGCCTTTGGACAGCAGGTCGAGCGTGGCGAGCCGCTTCGCGAGCGTGACCGGGTGGTGGTAGGGCAGCAGCAGCACGCCGGTGCCGAGCAGCAGCCGGGTGGTCGCGGCCGCCACGAACGTGAGGCACACGATCGGGTCCGCGTAGGGCAGGTCGACCGGCATCTCGAACTCGCCGAACGTCATCCCGGGGCCGAGTGCGACGTGTTCCGGCACGTAGAGGCCCTCGAAACCGAGCGACTCCGCGTGTCGCGCGAACCGGATCATGTGGTCCGGATCCACGCCGTAGGCCGTCGTGCCATAACTGACCGCGAACTTCATGAAGATGACCTTAGTTGCTCGCGGGGACGGGCGGACAACCCGCTGCACGGGCACCTGTGCGGAGGACGCACAGGCTCCAGGGTTGTTCACAGAGCGCCGGCGAGGATCCGGGCGACGGCGGTGCTCAGCACTCGGACGCCGCGGGTGGAGCCGGGCTCCAGCCCGGTCAGCTCACGCACCCGGGTCAGCCGGTAGTCGAGCGTGCGCGGGTGGATGCACAGAGCGGCCGCGGTGTCGAGCCGGTTCATGTCGTGCTGGTAGTAGGCGTCCAGCGTGGCGACCAGGTCAGGGCCGGCGTTGAGCTGCGCCGCCACCGCCTGGAGCCACTGCCCGACCTCCGCCAGCCGGGCGGCGCCCAGCTCGGCGAAGACGTCGGTCACCGCGTACGCCTGGCGCGGCACGGCCCGCGCCGGTGCGACACCGGCGACCTGCCGGGCCAGCGCCACGGCGTCGCCGAACGCGTGCACTCGCCCGGGTGCGGTGCCGACCGCACACGGCCGGCCCGCCATGCCGGCCACCTCGCGAGCCAGCGCGAGCCCGCGATCGACTGCCGGCTGCGAGCCGCCCGGCGCGCTGGGGATCAGCGCGACCACCTCGTGCGGATCCTGCCAGCTCAACGGCGCCCAATGCGTCCTCAGCAGGGTGCCGGCGAACTCGTCCCGCGACGCCTGGTCCAGCGCCGGGGACCGGCCCGCCACCCGGACCACCGTGGCGACGACGTGGTCGGGGACGGGCATGTGCAGGCCGCGCGCAAGCTCGGCGGCGCCCTCGTCGTCGGCCAGCAGCATCACCGTGAGCAGCCGCACCTGGGCTACGAGCGGCAGCGTGCGCTGCTGCCCCTCGATCCAGCCCCGGGTGTACGCCCCCTGGGCGGCCAGCCCGGCGGGAGCCAGCCAGGCGAGGGTGTGCATGGTCGCGTCGATGTCGTTCGGGCCGGCCGCCTCGTACACCTCGCGCAGCGTCAGCCGGGTGTGCACGAGCAGCACCTGCCGCTGCGCGCTCAGGGTGAGGCCCTTCTCGCCGCGCTGGCGGCCCATCGAGGCCATGAAGTCCAGATCCTCATCGGGAAACGGTGCGCTGTCCGCCGCGAGGTCGACCGTGCGCCGGCGTAGGAACACCGCGAAATCGAGCATCTCGGACCGCACCCGCGGCCTGGCCGCGAGGTCGCGGTATTCCAGCAGCTCCTCCTGGTAGGCGTCCACCGCCCGGCGCGCGTTGTCGCCCACTCGCTGGCGCCAGAGGCTGAACAGACCCGCCATATCGGTCCACGCTAATGGACGCGTGCCGCCACGCCGTCCGGCTGACGGGGACCTGACAGCTCGGTTCGCGGTTTGCGGACAGTTACGAAAACCGGGTCACGCCCGCGACACGGTTCTCGCCCCGTCACGAAGACGCGGTCACCGGCGCGCTGGAACGCTTCTCCAGGCACCACATCGTCCCGCACTCGAGAGGTGGTTCTGGTAATGACATGGCGTATCCGACCCTCCGCCGGATCACGATCCGGCCTCGTCCGCGCGTCGCGGCTGCTGCTGGCCGCGGCGGCGATGCTCGCCGCGTTCGTCTTCGCCCCGGCCGCGGCGGTCGCGGCGCCCGCCCCGGGCGGCGCATCGGTGAGTTCCGCCGACGGCGCGTTGCGCATCGCGACGTCGACGTCCGCCGCCACCGCCACCGACGGCGGCGGCTTCTCGGTCATGTCGGGCTCCTGCCCGAACGCCGGGCAGTACATCGACCCGTGGTCGCTCCTCTTCGTGGGCTGCACCCTCACCGGAGTCCCGACGACCGCGGTCAGCGCCAGGTGCACCAACGGGACCACCCTGGGACCCGTGCACGCGCCGCCCGGCATCTACGACATCTACGTCGACTGCTACCCGTCGTTCTTCAGCCAGCTCACCTTCCTGTAGTCCACGCAACGCGATCCCGCCGCGTCACCGCGGCGGGATCGCTCCCGTTCCTTACGGCAGCGTGTCCAGGTGCGGGCCGACCGTGCCGGCGAACGCGTTGCCGTTCGACACGTCCCAGTTGACCGACCAGGTCATCGCGCCGCGGATGCCCGGGTAGGTGCGCGGCGGCTTGAACGAACCGCAGTTCGTGCCACGGGCCAGGCAGTCCAGCGCCGCGTTCACCACGCTCGGCGACACCACGCCACCGCCCGCGGCACCGGGGCCGGCCGGCAGCCCGAGCGCGACCTGGTCCGGCCGCAGGCCGTTCTCCAACTGGATGCAGGCGAGCGCGACGATGAAGTTGACCGTGCCCTGGGGATACGCGGCGTTCTGGTCGCAGCCGAGCATCGCGCCGGAGTTGTAGAACTGCGTGTGCACGACCGTGAGGATGTCCTTGATCGCCAGGGCCAGCGCGAAGTAGGACCCGCCGGTGGACTGCATGTCGATCGTCTGCGGCGCCATCGTGATGATCAGGTTGTTCTTCTTGCCGTGCAGCGACCGCAGTGCCTGCGCCATGTAGGTCGGGTTGAGCCCGTTCTCCAGGTCGATGTCGACGCCGTCGAAGCCGTAGCTCTGGATGATCGAGAACATCGTGGTGGAGAACGCGGTCGCGCTCGCCGCGTCCGACACCGCGACCCGGCCGGCCTCACCGCCGACCGAGAGAATGACCTTCACACCCCGGGCCTGGAGGGTACGCACGTCCGCGCGGAAGTCCGCGTCCGAGTAACCGCCGAGCGCGGCGGACAGCTGCGGGTCCAGGCCGAACGAGACCGCGCCCGGCGTGCTCGTCGCCTCCGCGAACGAGACCGCGACCAGGTCGTACTGCGCCGGCGTGTCCCGCAGGCGCAGCTCGGCCGCGTTGTTGACGAAGTTGTGCCAGTAGCCGGTGAGGAAGTGCTTCGGCAGCGTCCCGTTGTTCGGCGGCGGCGTCGTGGGCGGGGGTGTCGTGGGCGGGGGTGTGGTCGGGGCGGGCGTCGTCGGCCGTGGTGAGCTCGTCGTCGGCGGGGGCGTGACCACTCCGCCACCGCAGGAGGCGCCGTTGAGCGTGCAGTTCGACGGGGTGCCCGAGCCCGCACCGATCATGCCGAACGTCAGCGACGCGCCACCGGCGATCGTACCGTTGTATCCCTTGTTCCTGAACGTCCATCGTGTTCCGGCGGCGCTCACGTCCGCCTCCCAGGCCGAGCTGACCGACGTCCCCGCCGGCAGGTCGAACGCCACGGTCCACGAGGTGAGCGCGGTCGTGCCACCGTTCGTCACGGTGACCCGCCCCTCCCACCCGGAACCCCAGTCCGACGTCTTCGCGAAGGTGGCGGTGTTCGCCGCGGCAGCGGCCGGACCGGCCGACCACATCACCGCCGCACCCGCCAGCACCAGCGCGGACGTGGTCACCAACACCGCGAACCGGGACCGTCTCATGAGCGCCTCCCATGATCAAGGCGGTTGGGGAGTCGACCGCCGTCACGGGAATTATTAGGACTATTAACAGTGCAGGGGAAGACTGTTATGGATTAATTAGGGTTGCGGCCTCCGCGCGGCGGCTTCAGATCAAGATCTTGAAAGCCTTCTGCCCGCTGGTGGTCGCGTTACCTCTGGTGGCGGCGTTGCATCTGGTGGTTGCGTTGCGCCTCGGGCGGGCCTCGGCTCGGGGAGAGGCTTCCTGTGGGGTTGGCATCACAGCCGTTCCAGCTCTCCTGGCCCTCCTTCGATCGGTAGGGTGCGTCGGCCCGGCCACGTTCGCGCGGTGGCATGGGTTGGGTCTCGTGTGCCTGGCTGCGCGGTACGCACAAGAATAAAGATCGACTGCGGGGCTGCAGCCAGAAGTTGATCACGTGTCGCAAATCGTTGCCGTCCGGCCATTTATACAACGATTTGCGACACGTGATCGTTTCAGACAACCGCCTATTCTTGCCTTTATAGCGACATTTCCGGCGCAGGCAAAGGCGCGAGAAAGGATTAGTGCTCGATCCGTCAGCCTGGCCCGGATTCGGGTCGCCGTTCGGCGTAAAGATGTGCGGTTGACTTGCACCGCCGAACACTTCGCGGCCAAGACCGCAGGCAGCAACGCCTACATA
Organism: Catenuloplanes nepalensis; assembly: GCF_030811575.1. Taxonomy (GTDB): domain Bacteria; phylum Actinomycetota; class Actinomycetes; order Mycobacteriales; family Micromonosporaceae; genus Catenuloplanes; species Catenuloplanes nepalensis. The sequence goes on from NZ_JAUSRA010000001.1 coordinate 4,683,514, forward strand.
ACCCGGAGCAGCAACCGGCAGCCAACCAGCAACCGGCAACCGGCGGCCAGCCGGCAACCGGCGTTCATGAATTGGTTCTCAATCAACGGTCGAATGAACGCCAGCGCCCTTTTTATCCCACGAAAAGGGCCCTCACGCACATTCGATGGATCATCATAGATTCGGGCGCGCTTTCCGTTCCGGAATCAAGGTGGCGGGTCGCGAGCGGACGGCGCTCCAGACCGCAAAGGGGTGTGGGGCGGTCGCAAATGCGGTCCGATTTGTCCGGGTAAGCAGAGCAAAGCCGCAGGCGTGAGAGTGGGGGGTCAGTAAGGTCGGCGGCATGGCAATCCCATGGACGCTGTGTTTTGATGCGGCCGATCCGCAGCGGCTCGCCGGGTTCTGGGCGGTGGCGCTCGGGTACGTGCCGGAGCCCGGCTATGACGATCCGGACGGTGCGTCGATCGTGGATCCGGATGGGCGCGGGCCGGCGATCTCGTTTCTGCGGGTGCCGGAGGGCAAGGCGACGAAGAACCGGGTGCATGTCGATGTGCGGCCGACCGGGGCGGTCAAGGATGAGGCGGCGATCCGGCGACTGGCGGGTGAGCTGATCGCGCGGGGGGCCGTCGAGGTGGGCGAGGAGCGCTATGACGGCGTCTTCAGCCACGTGATTCTGCGCGATCCGGAGGGCAACGAGTTCTGCGTTGCCTGATGCTGCGTTAACACGGGCGAAACCTTGACAGCGCGCGGCGAGTGAGCGCTAACATGCGGCATATACATCGATGAGCCTGATTGCCTGGTTGGTCTCCACCCGGCCGGGGCCGCGATCGGGCCGAAAGGGGAGACCCATGCCCATGTCCCGGATCGCCCGCCGGGGACTGCTGGCCACCGCCACCGCGGCGGTGCTGCTCACCGGTGGCCTCGCCACACTGACCGCGCACGCGGCGGAAACGCCGGTGCAGGTGCTCGCCACGCCGACCGTGCCGCCCGCGGCGTACCCGAATCCCGGGGTGGTCAGCGGTGACGTCGGGGTGCACGACCCGACGATCGTGAAGACGCCGGCCGGTGGCTATCTGGTCGCGCACACCGGCGACAACATCGCGCTCAAGACCTCCACCGACCGGACCGCGTTCCGCAACGCGGGGGCGGTCTTCCCGAACGGCGCGTCGTGGACCACGACGTACACCGGGGGCAGCCGCAACCTGTGGGCGCCAGACCTGTCGTACCAGAACGGGAAGTACTACCTGTACTACTCGGCCTCGACGTTCGGGTCGAACCGGTCGGCGATCTTCCTGGCCACGTCCACGACCGGCGCGTCCGGCAGTTGGACCAACAACGGGCTGGTGATCGAAAGTAACACCGGCAACGACTACAACGCGATCGACCCGAACCTGATCGTCGACGCGAGCGGCGCGTGGTGGCTGAGCTTCGGGTCGTTCTGGTCCGGTATCAAGACGGTCAGGCTCGACCCGGCGACCGGCAAGCGGGCGGACAACACGGTCCGCAGCCTGGCCGGGCGGGGCGGCGGCGCGATCGAGGCGCCGGTCGTGTTCCGGCACGGCAACTACTACTACCTGTGGGTGTCGTTCGACCTGTGCTGCCAGGGCGCGTCCAGCACGTACCGCATCATGGTCGGCCGTTCGACCAGCTCGACCGGGCCGTTCGTGGACCGCAACGGGGTCGCGATGACCAGCGGTGGCGGCACCCAGGTGCTGGCGCGGCACGGCAGCATCATCGGGCCGGGTCACCAGGCCGTGTTCGCGGACACCGACTCCGAGGTGCTGGTCTACCACTACTACACCAGCAGCGGGGCGTCCCGGCTCGGGATCAACCTGATCGGCTACGACACGGCCGGCTGGCCGTTCGTCTACTGAGGAGGTAGATCATGCGTCGTCTCCTGCTCGCGGTCGCCGCTGCGGTGCTCCTGGTCCTGACCGGCAGCACCGTGGCCACCGCCGAGGAAGCGCCCGCCACCTTCACCAACCCGATCAAGCGCAACGGGCCCGACCCGTGGATGACGTACCACAACGGGTACTACTACCTCGCCACCACGACGTGGAACTCGACGATCACGATGCGGCGGGCCACCACGCTCGCCGGTCTGAACGCCGCACCGGATCAGGTGGTCTTCAACCTGGCCGGCCGGGCCAACGGCTGCTGCAACATGTGGGCGCCGGAGTTCCACCTGGTCAACGGCCGCTGGTACCTCTACTACGTCGCCGGGCAGAACGTGTCCGACTACAACCCGACGCAGCGGCTGCACGTGCTGGAGAGTGCCGGAAGCGACCCGATGGGCCCGTACAGCTTCAAGGCCGATCTGGGCAACGACTGGCAACTCGACGCGAGCGTGCTCACCGTCAACGGCACGCTCTACCTGATGGGCACCTATCAGGCCGGCGGCAGCTACGGGCAGAGCAACTTCATCCAGCGCCTGTCGAACCCGTGGACGCTCAGCGGCTCCCGGGTCCGGCTCAGCTCGCCCACGCTGTCCTGGGAGCGGCAGACCGCGCCGGTCAACGAGGCGCCCGAACCGCTCTACCACAACGGCCGCACCATGGTCGTCTACTCGGCGTCCGCGTGCTGGGGCCCCGACTACAAGCTCGGCCTGCTCACGCTCACCGGCACCGACCCGCTCAACCCGGCGCACTGGACGAAGAGCCCGAACCCGGTGTTCCAGCGCAACGACGCGAACGGCGTCTACGCGCCCGGTCACAACGGCTTCTTCAAATCCCCCGACGGTACGGAGGACTGGATCGTCTACCACGCGAACAGCTCCGCGTCCGGCGGCTGCGACATGAACCGCTCGACCCGGGCGCAGAGGTTCACCTGGAACGCGGATGGCACGCCGAACTTCGGTGTGCCGGTCCGGCTCGGCACGAGCATGGCCGGCCCGTCAGGCGAGTGACACACCACCCACACAGGAGTCCCGGATCGCGATCTCCGCGATCCGGGACACCGGTACGTCGAGCGGGTTCTCCTCCAGCACCACGAAGTCGGCCAGCCGCCCCGGCGTGAGCGCGCCCAGCTCGTCCTCCCAGCCGCAGGCCGCCGCCGCGCCCACGGTGTAGGCGCGCAGCGCGTCCGCCACGCTCATCCGCTCCGCCGCGCCGACGACCCGGCCGCCCGAGGTGAGCCGGGACGCCATGAACTGGATCGCGCGCAGCGGCGCACCGTCCGTCACCGGCCGGTCCGAGCTGGCCGCCAGGCGCACGCCCGCATCGAGGAACCCGGCGCCGCGATACAGCCAGCCGGCCCGCTCCGGGCCCATGATCTGCGCGTAGTCGTCGCCGAGGTACCAGAGGAAGTTCGGCTGCACGACCGCGGTCACGTCCAGCTCGCGGAAGCGCGCGAGCTGATCCGGCCGGACCAGCCCGGCGTGCTCGATCCGGTGCCGGCGCCCCGGCTTGATCGCCTGCGCCGCCGCGATCGCGTCCAGCGCGAGGTCCACCGCCCGGTCCCCGATCGCGTGCACGGCCAGCTGCCAGCCGGCCCGGTGCCCGTCGACGATCGTCCGGGTGAGCACGTCGGGGTCGTCCGCCAGCTGCCCGGCATGGTCGAGCCCGGCATAGTTCTCCGTCAGCGCGGCGGTCCGGGCCATCATGCCGCCGTCGGTGAACACCTTCAGCGCGCCGACCGACAGCCATTCGTCGCCGAGCCCGGTCCGTACCCCCAGGTCCAGGGCTTTTGGAAGGTCGTCGGCCGGGTGCGCCGCCACCGCGTGCGGCACGTCCGCCGCCACCATCAGCCGGGCCCGCACCGGCAGCCGGCCGCGCTCCCGGGCCGTCTGGTAGGCGCCCAGCTCCACCGGCGAGTGCCCGACCAGGCCGCCCGCGATGCCGGCCTCGGACACCGCGGTCACGCCCTGCGCCCGGCACTCCCGGCCCGCGTGCTCGATCGCCGCGACCAGCTCGTCCACCGCGTACGGCCAGCGCAACCGCCGCACCGCCGCCATGTCCCGCTCGGTCAGCAGGCCGTCGGTGTGCCGCACGCCGTCCGGCAGCATCGCGATCACCGCGCTGTTGACCAGGCACGCGTGCCCGGAGTCGTGCGTCACGAAGACCCGGCGGCCCGCGCTGACCGTGTCCAGCTCGGCCGCGGTGAGATGCCGTCCCAGCGGCCGCTGGTCGTAGCCGCCGACATCCACCCAGCCGCCGGCCGGCACCCGTTGCGCGGCCTCCGCGATCACGCGCAGCATCGCCTCCGGGTCCCGCGACGGTGCCACGCTCGCCGACCGCGCCTTCAGACCGGTCCAGGCCAGATGCGTGTGCGCGTCCACGAAACCGGACACCACGGTCGCGCCGCGCAGATCCAGCACGGACCGCGCCGCCATCCCGGCCACATCGTCCCCGCTCGCGAACACCCGCCCGCGCCACACCCCGAGCGCCCGCACCACCGGCCGCGCCGGATCCATCGTGATGATCGTCCCGTTCTCGATCCGCAGGTCGAGCACGCGGCCCCCTTCGGCACACCGGCTGAGCTGAGAACCCAACCCTAAACCCGAAGATCAGATTCATCTTCCCGCTTCCGGCGGCTCAGTTTCCGCATGCTCCCGCGGGCAACGGTCGGCCGCGGGCGGCCTCCCTAATGGGTTCTAGAGGTCGGGTCGGTTGTGTTGCAGACTCGGTGTCTGGTAGCCGCAGCGGGTGAGCACTGTTCCTCCCGGGGCCGTTGAGTCCTGCGTGCAGATCGTGCCCCTGTCTGTGATGTGTGAGGACCGTACGGCTGATGGGGTGTCGTGCCCGCCGGATGGCGTGAGCACTGATCCATTAGGGCGCCGGGTCTTCCATGTGGCTGCGGGGTTGTTGTTGCTGGTGGGGAGGGGTTCGGGTGTTGTTCGTCGGTGATGACTGGGCGGAAGATCATCATGATGTGGAGGTGCAGAACGAGGCCGGGCAGACACTGGGCGTGGTGCGGTTGCCGGAGGGTGTGGAAGGAGTGACCCGGTTCCATGAGCTGGTGGGCCGGTTCCTGACCGGGGATGCCGGGCCTTCGCAGGTGCTGATATGCATCGAGACGGATCGCGGGCCGTGGGTGCGGGCGCTGGTCACGGCCGGTTATCAGGTATTTGCGGTCAACCCGAAGCAAGCGGCCCGGCACCGGGAGCTGCTGTCGCTGTCAGGAGCGAAGAGTGACAAGGGCGACGCGCGGATGCTGGCGGACATGCTCCGGACCCGCCGGCATCAGTTACGGCCCGTCGCCGCGGATTCCGAGATCGCTGAGGCGGTCAAGGTCGTCGCGAGGGCGCATCAGACACTGATCTGGGAACGCACACGGCACATGCTGCGGCTGCGCACGGCGTTGCGGGAGTATTTTCCGGCCGCGGTCGCCGCTTACGAGGAGTTGACGCTCACCGGCCGTGACGCTCTGGAGCTTCTGGCGAAGGCCCCGACACCGGCCGGCGCGGCGAAGCTGACCCTGGCACAGATCGGTACGGTGCTGAAACGGGCCCGCCGCCGCAACGTCGAGGGCAAGGCGGCCGGGATCCAGCAGGCGTTGCGGACCGTCGAGCTCGGCCAGCCCGAGACGGTCACGGCCGCCTATGCGGCCTCGGTCCGGGCGACGGTCGCGGTCCTGCAGACCCTCAACACCGAGATCAAAACCCTGGAAGGGCAGGTCGAGGAGCATTTTGGCCGGCACCCAGACGCTGAGGTCTATCTCAGCCAGCCCGGTATCGGGGCTGTCCTCGGCGCCCGGGTGCTCGCCGAGTTCGGGGACGCCGCCGGCCGTTACACCGACGCGAAATCCCGGAAGAACTATGCCGGAACCGCACCACTGACCCGCCAGTCCGGGAAAACGAAGACCGTCTACGCCCGGTTCATCCACAACAACCGCCTCATCGACGCCCTGCACATGCAGGCCAGCGCCGCGATGCTGCACGATCCCGAAGTCCGCGCCTACTACGACACCCTCCGCGACCGCGACGTCAAGCACCAAGCCGCACTCCGCCAGGTCGGCAACCGCCTCGTCGGCATCCTCCACGGCTGCCTCAAGACCCACACCCCCTACGACCAGGCCACCGCCTGGTCACACCGCAAGAAAACCACCACCACAACTTGACACCTCAGCTCCAGGGGTGTCTGCACGTCCCGCACCCCAAGACCAAACCCCGCCCCGCACCCGGCCCGGCACGGGCACCTCCGGCCCGGCACCGGCGCTTCGCGCCCGAAATATCACGTTATGTCGGGCGGACGAGTGACGCGGTCGCAGGGCTGTGCGGGTGAGGATCATTGAGTGATACGTGGGGACGATCGAATCGGCATTTCGATCGTCCCCACGTATCACTCAATGATCGCCCGGCCGGGCTCGCACTGTCGTGAATGGTCAGGGGGCGGTCAGGATGACTGGCCCGGTGGCGGTGACGGCGACGGTGTGTTCGGCGTGGGCGGCGCGGGTGCCGTCGTGTGTGCGGAGGGTCCAGCCGTCGGGGTCGGTGCGGTAGGCGTCGCGGCCGGACGCGATCAGCATGGGCTCGATGGCGATGACCAGGCCGGCTTCGATGCGCGGGCCGCGGGCGGGGAGGCCCTCGTTGGGGATCGACGGGGACTCGTGCATCAGGCGGCCGACGCCGTGCCCGCCGTGGCCGGCCATGATGCCGTAGCCGGCGGCCCGGGCGACGCGGCCGATCGCGTGGGCGACGTCGCCGATCCGGGCCCCGGGACGGGCCGCGGCGATGCCGGCCGCGAGCGCGCGTTCGGTCGCGTCGATCAGCGCGAGGTCCGCGGCGCGCGGCTCACCGACCGTGAAACTGATCGCCGAGTCGCCGCACCAGCCGTCCAGGTGGGCGCCGCAGTCGATGCTGACCAGGTCGCCGTCGGCGAGCCGGTAGTCGACGGGGATGCCGTGCACGATCGCGTCGTTGACGCTGGCGCAGATCACGGCAGGGTACGGCCGGGGCGCGCCGGCCGGGTGGTAGGCCAGGAAGGACGGCGTGGCGCCCGCGTCCGCTATCACCTTGGCCGCGATGTCGTCGAGTTCGAGAAGGCTGACGCCCACGGCGGCGTGCGCCCTGACCGCGGCGAGCGCGTGCGCGACGACGCGACCGGCCGCACGCAGCGCCGCGATCTCCGAGGGCGATTTCAGCTCGATCATGCCGGTCTCCTTGCCGCGCTGGCCGGGGCTGTCGTCGATAACTATACCGGTATTACTATCTGAGCCATGGTGAGGGTGCCGTTGAGCGAGGAAGAGCGGGAACGCGGCGAGCGACTGGGCCGCGCCCTGCGCGACGCCCGCGGCGCCCGCAGCATCGTCGAGGTCGCGTCCGCGGCCGGCATCTCCCCCGAGACCCTCCGCAAGATCGAGACCGGCCGCATCCCGACCCCGGCCTTCTTCACAGTGGCAGCACTGGCAGGAGCCCTCGGCCTCTCCCTCGACACGGTCTCGGCCGCCTCCACCCCGCTCCCCCGCACCGAGACCCCCGCAAGCGACGATCTGGCCGCCTAAGCACCTGTCCAAGGTTTTGTTCGTAACCGGCCGGGCCGACGCGGCGGAAACTCTCCGTGGGGCGCGGACGGTCACGTCGTGATCCCCGGTGTGCGGATCGCGAAGGCCGACACCACCGGTGCCGGGGATTCGCTGGTCGCGGGTCTGGTCGCGGCCCTGCTGCGCGGCGACGAACCGGTCGCGGTCGCGAAGTACGCGGTCGCGGCCGCCGCTTCCACGCTCGGCCGTCCCGGTGGCCGCCCCGATCTGACGCGGGAGAGCCTGGCCCGGCAGCTCGCCCTGATCGACGACGCACTGCGCTGAACCGGCATCTTTTAACCCGATTCCGGCGGGTTCGCACCTTGGGCGCGGTATCAAGGAGGCAAGTGCGTCGAACCCGGAGGTGTGGCTGATCATGACGACGGCTCGCGAGATCATGACGACCGACGTGACCTGCGTCGGCGAGAACGAGTACCTGTCGGCCGCGGCGAAGAAGATGGCCGACCTGGACGTCGGGTCGCTGCCGATCTGCGGCGTGGACAACAAGATCAAGGGCGTGATCACGGACCGCGACATCGTGGTGAAGGTGCTCGGCAAGGGCAAGGACCCGAACTCGATCACGGCGGGCACGCTCGCCCAGGGCGAGGCGATCACGATCGGCGCGGACGACGACGCCCGCGAGATCCTGCGCACGATGTCCCAGCACCAGGTGCGCCGGCTGCCGGTGATCGACGGCACCAGCCTGGTCGGCATCATCGCGCTGGCCGACGTGGCCCGCGCGATGTCCGACCGCCCGGTCGGCGACCTGCTCGAGGCGCTGTCCCAGAACGGCCGCTGAACGAACCCACGGCCGCGGACACAACCGCGACACCCACGGCCGCCGACACGGCGACAACACCACGGCCGCAGCCAGGCGCGGCAACGCCACGCGGCCGGCACAGCGGCAACACCACGGCCGAGGCCGGGGTCACGACGGTCGCCCGCCCGCATAGGATCATCCCGTGCGGACGGGCGATTTCCACTACACGGCACGGCCGCACTGCACCGCCTCCGAGGCGATGACCGTGCTCGCGGACCTGACCCGGCAGGGCGAGCTGCACCCGCTGATCATCGCGGTGCACACCGAGGAACCGCCCCGCCCCGGCGCGATCCGCAGCTACACGATCACCGACGCGATGCGCTGGGGCCCGCTGCGGTTCCGGATCAGGTATCAGGCCGACATCCTGAGCGAGTCGGCCACCACGCTCGACACCGTCGCCCGCCAGTCGCCGAACGTGACGGTCCGCAACCGGACCACGGTCACCGCGCAGGACGACGGCCGCACCCGGATCGACTGCCACGTCACGCTGACCGCGCCCACGCCGCTGTTCGGCTACGCCTTCGCGCAGGCGCGGCGAGCCCACGGGGAGCTCGCCGCCCGCATGGAGGAGGCCCTAAGCGGCCCAGGCGGTCACCGCCCGGAATGAGCTGTCCGCGCGGAACGTGGCCGTGTCCTGGTAGAGGTCGACCCGCAGCTCGTAGTTGTAGTGCCGGATGTACCGGCCCGGATAGTTGTACGACTCCAGCGCCACCGACCCGGACACCGAGCCCACGCGCGCGCAGTAGGTGGCGTCCTTCCCGAACGTCGCCGACCCGTCGGACGCGTCCAGCCGCAGCCGGAAGTCCCAGTGCCGCAGGTACGACCCGTTCGCCGCGCGGAACGAGTAGCAGTTCGCGTCCGCCAGCCCCGGCACGATCGTGACGGTGGCGTCCTGCTTGACCTGCGCGGTCGACGACGACGTCACCGGCTCCACGTAGCCGAGGTAGTCACGGTGCCGCACGTACCGGTCGGGGACGTTGACCGACTGCAATGAGCGGGCGGCGAGAGGCAGCGACGCGCCGCCGGAAACGACCTCCTTCAGCACCGTGAAGTGCCGGGCGAACCCGGAGAGCCCCGGCAGCGTCTGCGGTGCCGTCCAGGTGGCGAAGCCGTCGTAGGAGTCGCTGAAGTAGTACTGCCCGACCGTGTAGCCGTCGAAGTAGATCCGCCATCCGCCGTTGTCCAGCGGGATCAGCGCCTGCCCCTCGCGCGGCCCGCCCCAGCCGGCCCAGTTCCCGGTGCGGGAGATCGTGTACGGCCCGGTCAGCGAGGACGCGGTCGCGTACTCGATGAACTTGGTGGTCTCGTTCTTGGTGAACGCGTGGTAGGTGGAGCCGATCCTCACGATGTAGGTGTCGATGTTGTTCGGCCCGATGCCGCTGAGCACCTGCGGCGCCGACCACGCGCTGAGCGCCGCGTTCGAGGCGGTCAGCTTGTACGGCTTGAAGTCCGCACCGTTCGTGGAGAGCGAGACGATCACGTTCACGCTGCCGTTGGAGTCGATGAAGAACTCCGGCGCCCAGGTGTTCTGCACGGTCATCGGGATGGTCACGTTCCGCACGAACGTCCAGTTCAGACGGTCCGTGCTGCTGGCCAGCCCGATCGTGTTGCCGGTCCAGTTGGTGGTGTAGACGACCCAGTACTTCCCGTCCGTGTGCCTGATGATGCTGGGATCGCGGATCAGCCCGGTCGGCGGCGTGAAGGCCGGGCCGCGCAGCAGCCGGAACCCGGTCGCGTCCGGCGACTCGTAGACGTACATGTTCGACTCGCTGCTGTTCGTGAACGCGGTCATGGTGTACCGCGTCCACGATCCGGCCGGCGGCGCGGCCGCGGACGCGGGAACCGAGAAGCCGAGAAGAGCACAGAACAAAATCAGAAACCCTGCGACGGTACGTCTCACGACAGCCTCCATGGCGGCGAACACGCGGGTGTCCGGCGTGTTGCTTCGATGTGTCGGCGAGGCAGTTCGTGAGCCAGTGTTAGCGCTCACACGGACTAAGTCAAGGCCGTCGATGCGGTTCGCGCAGATACGCCAGCACCGCGAGCACCCGCCGGTTCGAGTCGTCGTCCGGTGGCAGGCCCAGCTTGGCCAGGATGTTCCCGACGTGCTTGCCGACCGCGGCCTCGGAGACGAACAGCGCCCGCGCGATCGCCGCGTTCGACAGCCCGGTCGCCATCGACGCCAGCACCTCCCGCTCCCGCGCGGACAGCCGGGCCACCGGGTCCTCCGGCGCGCGCTGCAGCAGCTGCCGGACCACGGTCGGGTCGATGATCGTGCCGCCGGCCGCCACGCCGCGCAGCACCTCGACGAACTCCTCCACGTCCGCGACCCGGTCCTTGAGCAGGTAGCCGACGCCCCGGCCGCCGTCCGAGTCGAGGAGCGCGGCCGCGTAGGAGCGCTCCACGTATTGACTCAGCGCCACCACCGGCAGCCCGGGACGGGCTGCGCGCAGCGTCAGTGCCGCGCGCAGCCCGTCGTCGGTGAGCGTCGGCGGCATCCGGATGTCCGTCACGACCAGGTCCGGCGCGTGCGCACCGACCGCCTCGATCAGCGCGGTCGCGTCGCCGACGGCCGCCACCACCGGCAGCCCGAACCGCTCCAGCAGCCCGGCCAGGCCCTCCCGGAGCAGCACGCCGTCCTCGGCCAGCACCACCCGCAGGGTCACGACGCCACCTCGGGCTGCGAGGCGCGGATCCAGGGCAGCTCGACGCGGACCACGGTCGGGCCGCCGGGCGGGCTGGAGAGCAGCATCCGGCCGCCGGTCACGGCGGCCCGGTCGGCCAGCCCGGTCAGCCCGGTGCCCAGGTCCGGGCTGGCGCCGCCCCGCCCGTCGTCGGTCACCTCGACGATCAACTGTCCCTGCTCCCGGTACGCACGCACCCAGGCCTGGCCGGCGTGCCCGTGCCGGACCGCGTTCGTGAGTGCCTCCGCGACCACGAAGTACGCCGTGCTCTCCAGGTGCGCGGCCGGACGCTCGCCCAGGTCGCTGTGCACGGTCACGGACAGCGCGGTCCGGTCGGCCAGCTCGCGCAGCGCCGCGGGCAGGCCCAGGTCGGTGAGCACCTGCGGATGGATGCCGGCGATCAGGTCGCGCAGCTCCGCCATCAGTGCCTTCGCCTCCTCGTGCGCCCTGGCCACCGACGCGGCGGCCGGGGAGTCGTCCGGCACGTCCAGCTTCGCGAGGCCGAGCTGCAACGTGAGGCCGACGAGCCGCTGCTGGGCACCGTCGTGCAGGTCGCGCTCGATCCGGCGCCGCTCCGCCTCGAACCCGTCGACCAGCCGGGCCCGGGAGCGGGTCACCTCGACCAGCTCGGTGTGCAGGCGGGCGCCGGACACCGGCTCGTTCAGCAACGCGGTCGCGATCAGCCCGTGCAGCCCCGCGGTCAGGCCGCACAGGTACGGCAGCGGCGTGACCAGCAGCAGTCCGATCAGCGTGGCGGGCAGTGCCTGGGCCGGCGTGGTGACCTCGACGAAGACCAGTTGCATCGGGCTGGCCGGGGAGACGACCAGCGGCGCGACGACGAGCGTGAGGGCGAGCGCGGCGTAGAGGAACGCGGCCAGGTAGAAGACCGGCACGGCCGCGGCGAGCAGCGTCCCGTAGACCACCGCACGCCAGGTCGCGGCCTCGGTGTACCGGGTGACCAGCCAGGACCACGGGCCGGTCCGCGGCGGCATGCGGTGGCCACCGCGGACCGGCTCGGGCCGGATCAGCCGCAGCCGGTACCGTTCCAGGGCCGCCAGCGGCAGCGCGAGCAGCGGCGCACCGGCGGCGTAGAACGCGACGCTGAGGCCGGTCACCACGATCGCCGTGCCGATCTCCACGGTGCTGTTACCGGTCAATGCCATGATCAGCATGACCGCAGGCAGCAGCGGCACCGCGAGCGGCCAGGCCAGGAGCGCGGCCACCGGCGTGCTGAGCAGGTACAGCAGTGATCGCCACGGCCACGGGGTGAGCACATAGTTACGGCGTTTCATCGCAGTGAGCGCGGAGTCCATGGATGAAGACGCTATTCAACCGCGCCGCGCCGGAACACCGCCGTGCGCCTACACCCGGGGTAGGTCTACCCCTACCTCCACCGGCGTCAGCTCCTCGATCGGCTCGACCTCGGCCGGCGCGAACGCGTTGCCGCGGAGCAGCGTGATGGCCAGGACGACCACGCCGGCCGCGGCGGTGAACAGCGGGACGGTGGCGAGCAGTCCGGCGTCGTTGGCGACCGCACCGAGCGCGGAGCCGGTGACGATGCCGGCCTGGAAGACGATGCCGGTGAACGCGTTCGCGGTCTCGGCGCGCGGGCCGGGCGCGCGGCGCAGCACGGCGAGCGCCACGCACACGTTGAGCACGGAGAACGCGCCGCCCCAGATCACCACCATGGGCAGGCCGGCGATCCCGGTCTCGAACGCGCCGGCCATCCACAGGCCGGCGAGCGCGATCGTGAAGGTGGCGGCTGCCACCCGTACCCCCGTGATGGGTTTGATGTCCGCGACGCGGCCGGCGAGCGTGGCGCCGACCACCGCGGCCGCACCGTAGGCCAGCAGCAGGATCGTCAGCCCGGTCCCGGTCACGCCGAACCGCTGCTCGACGTAGGGCGCGATGAACGTGTAGAGCGTGAACTGGCCGGTGACCGCGAAGAGCACCACACCCTGGATCGCGAGTACGCCGGGGAGCCGCACGGTCGACAGCACGCTCCCGCCGCCGCCGCGCACGGACGCGCCGGGCATCGCCGGCATCAGGCGCGCCACCAGCACGCCCAGCGCGACCGCGACCACGCCGACCGCGAGCATCGCGATCCGCCAGCTGGTCACCTGGCCGAGCAGCGTGGCCAGCGGCGTGCCGATCACCAGCGCGACCGAGCCGCCGACCATCACGCGCGCGCCGGCCCGGCCGCGCACCTCCGGACGGGCCAGGCGCATCGCGGCCGGCGCGGCCACCGCGAAGTAGACGCCGTGGCCCAGCGCGGCCAGCCCGCGGCCGAGCGCCAGCGTCAGCACGTCCGGCGCGGCGGCGGCGAGCAGGTGGCCGACGCCGAAAACGGCCGCGCTGGCCAGCAGCACCTGCCTGCGGTCGAAGCGGGAGGACCACCGGGTGAGCGGGATGGCGGAGGCGGCGGCGATCAACGCGTACGCGCTGACGGTCAGGCCGATCCGGCTCTCGGTGACGCCGAGGCTGTCCGACATCTGCGCGATCAGCCCGATCGGCAGCGTCTCGCCGGTGACGATGATGAACGCGATCGCGGCCAGCGCCACCGTCGCCACCGCCTCACCACGCCGCGACAGCCCGGTCATGTCTCACCTCTCCCTGGAACGTCAGCCCTTCATGATCCGGGAAGTGCGACCACGGTACGAAGGGTTTTGTTCCGGGTGGGAGCGGCGTCACTGCCGGGTGACGGCCCTGCGGTAGACCTCGGGGGCGAGCGTGGAAGGGCTGGAGACGCGGGCCGGGGCGCCGGTGGACTCGGTGCCGCCCAGCTCGGGAACCGCCGGTTTCTCCCGGGCGAGCAGGCTCTTGCCGAGCGCCGCGATCGTGGTCACCACCGCAACGTTGAGCGCGGTCGTCCAGTCGAACTCGACCGCGTTGAACACGCCGGCCGCGGTGATCGAGGCGAGCAGCGAGGAGAGGAAGGTCTTGGAGAGGCGGACGAACACGTCCGGCCAGAACGACAGGTCGGTCGCCTTACCGAGGTATTGCAGCCCGGTGAGCAGCACCGACGCGAGCGCGGCACTGAGCGAGACGGTGATCGCGTAGGTCCACGGCAGGTCCGCGACGGAGGTGACGGTGCCGCCGGCCAGCAGCGTGGCGAAGAAGACCTGCCCGGCCGACCAGCCGGCCCGCTCGACGAAGTCGAGGAATATGGGGTTGGTGCGCAGCTTCTCGAACATGGCCAACATCGAACCATGTCCGTCCATGGAGGCGCACCCCCTTCTCCGGGGCACGCCTCCGTTGGACGATCAGCTGTTGTGCCAGGTGCGGCCGTCGCGCTCGAGCAGCCGGTCCGCCTCGGACGGGCCCCAGGACGCGGCCTCGTAGAGCGGGACCGGGGTGCGGTCCGCGGCCCAGGTCTGCAGGATCGGGTCGACGATCCGCCAGCACTGCTCGACCTCGTCGGAGCGGATGAACAGCGTCGGGTCGCCCTTGAGCGCGTCGAGGAGCAGCCGCTCGTACGCCTCCGGGGACTCCTCGGGGAACGAGCCACCGTAGGAGAAGTCCATGGTGGCCGAGCGGACCCGGAAGTCGTGACCCGGCACCTTCGCGCCGAAGCGCAGCGTGATGCCCTCGTCCGGCTGGATGCGCAGGATCAGCGCGTCCGGCGCGAGGTCCTTGGCCTGGCCGACCGGGATCGGCAGGTGCGGCGGGCGCTGGAACTGCAGCATGACCTCGGTGACGCGCTTCGGCAGGCGCTTTCCGGTGCGGATGTAGAACGGCACGCCGGCCCAGCGCCAGTTGTCGACGTCCAGGCGCAGCGCGGCGAACGTCTCCGTACGGCTGAGCGGGTTGACGCCCTTCTCGTCCCGGTAGCCGGGCATCAGGTCCGCCTCGGTGCCGCCCCGGGTGTACTGCCCGCGGACCGCGATCCGGGAGATGTCCCGGTTCGTGGGCAGCCGGATCGCCTGGAGCAGCTTGACCTTCTCGTTGCGCACGTTCTCCGCGTCGAACGAGGACGGCGGCTCCATCAGCGCGAGCGCGAGCACCTGCAGCACGTGGTTCTGCAGGATGTCCCGGGTGGCGCCGGCGGTCTCGTAGAAGCTGCCGCGGGTGCCGACGCCGAGCGTCTCCGCCACGGTGATCTGCACGTGGTCGACCCAGGTGCGGTTCCAGATCGGCTCGAAGATCGCGTTGGCGAAGCGCAGCGCCAGCAGGTTCTGGACCGTGTCCTTGCCCAGGTAGTGGTCGATCCGGAAGACCTGCGACTCGTCGAACGCGTTGTGGACCGTGCCGTCCAGCTCGCGCGCGGAGTCGAGATCGTGCCCGTACGGCTTCTCGATCATGATGCGGGAGAACGCGCCGGGCCGCGGCTCGTTCAGGCCCGCGTCCTTGAGCCCGTTCACCACGTGCGGGAACGCCTCCGGCGGCGTGGCCAGGTAGAACGCGCGGTTCCCGGCCGTGCCGCGCTCCGCGTCGAGGGTGTCGAGAAGTTCCCGGAGCCGGCGGTACGTATCCGGGTCGTCGTAACCACCGGAAACGTACCGGAAGCCGTCGTTGAGCTCGGGGGACACCGACTGCCCGCCGGTCATCCGGGTGCGGAAATCCTCGTCGGACATCGGCGACCGGGCCACGCCGACCACCGCGAACTGTGCCGGGAGCCGCTTGTGGCGCGCCAGGTTCTCGACCGCGGGGCCGAGCTTGCGGGCGGTCAGGTCACCGGACGCACCGAAGATCACCAGGACGCCCGCGGGCGCGCGCCGATGGTCGTCTGGGAAAACGGTTTCCGGGGCCGGCAGTTCGTCAGTCATCAAGACCTCCACGGTTGACACGGAACACACGAACATTCTGTCGGTCCGGCTGCTCGCCGGACCGGGCCGGGCATGATCACTGACAGACACCCCCACTGTCACGTGTACCGGGGCGCGTCCGGTTCAAGTCTTCTCGAAGAGAATGCCCGGCGGCAGCCGGATAGGTTAAAGACATGGGTGATCTTGGACATTCCGGTTTCTCGCTCCGGAGACTCGGGCTCACCGTCTACCTTCCGGCCACCGTCTACTCGATCGGGCACGCCTCCATCCTGCCCGTCGTCGCGGTCAGCGCGGTGGAACTCGGCGCGTCGCTGAGCGTCGGCGGCCTGATGGTCGGCCTGATCGGGCTCGGCCAGGTGGCCGGCGCACTGCCGTCCGGCTCACTGATCACCCTGTTCGGTGAACGCACCGCCATGCTGCTGGCCACCGCGCTGCTCCTCCCGGCACTGCTGGTCGCGATCGCCGCCACCTCGGTCTGGGCACTCGGCGCAAGCCGTCTTCGTGATCGGGCTGGCCGCCGCGCTGTGGGGCGTCGCCCGCCGCGCCCAGTTCCTCGGCGCCTGGCGCCTCTGCGCCGACCTCGGCAGCGGCGGCGGCCCACTCCTGATCAGCGCCCTCATCGCCACGTTCTCGCTGCCCGCCGCCGTCCTGACCATGTCCGCCGTCAGCGACGCCGCCGTCACCACCCTCTGGCGCTTCGTCCCCCGCCACCGCCCCCGCACGCCGGCTCCGACGTCAGCCCGCTGACCACACCCACGGGATTCCCTCCGGCCTGGAGCGCGCGGATGCCTTGGAGTCGCGCGCCGGCGTGCCGGACGCGACCGCGCGGCCTGTATCGAAGTGGGAGACGGGCTGCGGCGAGGCTCCCGTGCTCTACGCCCGAAATTTCGCCGTATCTCACCCCGCGCGCGACACGCACCGCGCGCCCGCTGCGGACGCCGGATCGATGCGCGTCGCGGGACCCGCTGCGGATGGTCAGGTCGTTCGAGGGCGGGCGCGGAGGTGGGCGCGTTCGCCCTGGGTGCCGAAGAGGCTGAGGAACTCGACCGGGGCGGCATCGGCCGCGCCGAACCAGTGCGGGACCCGGGTGTCGAACTCGGCGGCCTCGCCGGGCTCCAGGATGAGATCGTGGTCGCCGAGGACCGTGCGGAGGCGGCCGTTCAGCACGTAGAGCCACTCGTACCCCTCGTGGGTCTTGAGGTCCGGCGTGTGCCGGTCGCTCCCCGGGCCGATGACCATCTTGAACGCCTGGATGCCGCCGGCCCGCCGCGTCAGCGGGATGACGGTCATGCCGTGCATGGTGGCCGGGCGGAGATGGATCCGCGGGTCGCCGGTCTCCGGCGCGCCGACCAGGTCGTCGAGGGTGACGCCGTGTGCGCGGGCGAGCGGCAGCAGTTGCTCGAGCGTGGGGCGGCGGTCGCCGGACTCCAGGCGGGAGAGCGTGCTGACCGAGATGCCGGTCACGGCGGAGAGCGCGGCGAGCGTGGTCTCCCGCTGTCTGCGCAGCGCGCGCAGCCGCGGGCCGACCGCCTCCAGCGTCCTGTCCAGGTCGTCCATGCCGAAAGTGTGCCAGCGTCAGGTGATCATCTTGACCAGCGCGACCCGGGAGCTGATCCCGAGCCGGTGGAAGATGTTGCGCATGTGGTGATCGACGGTCCGGGGGCTGAGGAACAGGCGCGCGGCCACCTCCCGGTTCGTCGCGCCGGACGCGACCAGCCGCGCGATCTGCAGCTGCTGGGCGGTGAGCGGCACGGCCGCACCGGCCGGCCCGACTCTGCCGCCGCCGGCCCGCAGCTCGGCGCGCGCCTGTTCGGCCCAGGGCCGGGCACCGCACCGCACGAAGGCGTCCAGGGCCGCGCCGAGCTGTTCCCGGGCCTGGCCGGGCCGCCGCCGGCGCCGAAGATCACGACCGAACAGCAGCTGGGTACGCGCCCGCGCGAACTCGCTCTCGCCGGCCAGGTGCAGGCGCAGCGCCTCCCGGAAGTACGCGTCCGCCTCCGTGCTCCCCCGCCGGGCCAGCAGCGCGTGACACCGGGCCGACAGGGCGCGCCGCAGCGGCTCGCCGGTGCTCTCCGCCCATCGGTCGAACGCGGCCAGCGCCACCCGCGCCGCGCCCGGGTCACCGGCCAGCACGGCGGCCTCCACCAGGTCGGGCGCGGCCATCACCTGGACCAGCACGTGCCCCCGGCCGGATCGCGGGTCCGCGATGCCGCCGATCCGCGCCACCGCCTCGTGCGGCCGCCCGGCCAGCAGATCGAGCACGCCCAGCGCCCACCGGCCCAGCGCGCGGGGACGGCCGGCGCCCGCGCCCACCTGCGCCAGCCGCCATCGGCACGCGGCCCGGTCGCCGCGCAGCGCGGCCAGCAACGCCAGCGTCGCGAGGTGCGGGTCCGCGGCGTCCGGCCGGCCCGCGACGGCCGCCGCGCGGACGCCGGCCAGCGACGTGCTCACCGCCGCGTCGTGCGCCCCACGCCACAGCTCCGCCGCACCCTTCAACTCCAGGGCCCGCGGTACGAGCGAAGGGTCTCCCCCAGCGCGCGCGGCCGCCTCGGCCCGGACGGCCAGCCGCAGCGCCGCGCCGTCGTCGCCGCAGGCCAGCGCCGCCGCGCTGCCCCGAACCGGCCCGGTCACCTCCGCCGCGCCACTCACCGGGTGCTCCGCGAACGCCACCACCCGCCGCAACGCGGCGACGGCCTCCGCATAGCGCCCGTCGAAGAGCGCGCCGAACCCGTCGATCTGCGCCAGCAGCGCCGCGGTCCCGGCGGGGTCGCCACCAGCTGCCGGGATCCCGGCAGAGCCGCCACCGAATGCCACGAGCCCGGCAGCATCGCCACTGGACACCACGATCCCGGCAGAATCGCCACCGAACGCCACGAGCCCGGCGGGGGCGTCGCCGGGGGCCGCGGTGCCGTCGCGCGGCCCGGCTGCCCGGGACGTGACCTCGCGGTAGCGGAAGTGGTCGCCGAGGGCGCAGATCGCCTCGCCCGCCCGGACCAGCGCCTCCAGCCGCGCCGGACCGGTGAGCGAGTCCGCCGACCGCAGTAGCCGGCCGACCGCGTCGCCCGGCTCCGCGCCGCGCGGCACCGCGGCCTCCGGACCGGCGGTGGACCGGACGGGGGCGAGCGTGCCCGCGAGTTCCCGCACCGCCGCCGGGTCCTCGCCCAGTCGATCGATTGACGCGGATATCAGCGCCGCGAGCGCGTCGCGCAGACCGGGGTGACGAACCCTGGATATCTGCACCGACAATGCATCATCCATCGGGACAGTGTTACGCAGAAGTAACGCCGCAGGGAAGACCCCGGCGATTCTGCCGATGACAAAACGCACCGGAGGTGCCGACACTGGAGCGCATGCCGCAGAGATTCGTGTCGTTCGACGGAGTCGAGATCAGCTATCAGGAGTGGGGACGGCCCGGCTCCGTACCCCCGGTGATCCTGCATCATGGTTTCGCGGTCGACGCACAGACCAACTGGGTCCTGCCGGGAGTCGTCGACGCGATAGCGTCGACCGGCCGGCACGTGATCGCGCCGGATGCCCGCGGCCACGGCGCGTCGGAGAAGCCCACGGACCCCGCGCGGTACGGCGAGGACACCATGGCCCGCGACCTGACCGTGCTGATCGACCGGCTCGGCGTGGCCGAGGCCGACCTGGTCGGCTACTCGATGGGCGGCGTGGTCGCCGCGATCACCGCCGCCACCGACGGCCGCATCCGCCGCCTGGTGATCGGCGGCGTGGCCGCCAGCCTGGTCGAGCGCGGCGGTGTCGACTCGCGCGTGCTGCCGCAGGGCGAGGTCATCGCGGTCCTGCTGGCCGACAGTCCCACCGCGATCGCCGCCTCCCCCGCGATGGCCTTCCGCGCGCTGGCCGACGCGGTCGGCGCGGACCGCCGCGCCCTCGCCGCCCAGATCACCGCCGCGCACCGCACCCCGATCCCGCTGCACGAGATCACCGCCGACACCCTCGTCCTCTGCGGTCGCGACGACCCGTTCGCCGCCCGCCCCGAGATCCTCGCCGCCGCCATCCCCCGCGCCCGCCTGCGCCGGATCCCCGGCGACCACCTCGGCGCGGTCCGCGATCCCGCATTCGCCGCCGCCCTCGTGGACTTCCTCACGACCCTGACGGTCCACACAGAACATCCACTCCCGGCTGAGTGATCAGCTGGCTGAACGGCAACCGCACCCCGGCCAGCCGACACGGCAACCGCACCACCGGGCCGATCGCCGCCACCGGCCGGCCCGCCTCGACCGGTCCGGGTGCGGCGATCTTCGATCGACCGGGTCGGCCGGGGCACCACGTCACCGGCGCCCCGGCCCGCACGTCAGCGCTTCTCGCAGGCGACGCCGTCCTTGTCGCGGTCGAGGTGCGTGTTGGCCAGGTAGACCGCCGTCATGACCTTGAACTTGGTCACCGGCTTGGTCTTCCCGCGCACCTTGTCGATCGACCCGTACCTCGCGACGCCGTGCGGGTGTGCCGCGTTCATCGCCGCGCAGTTCTTGTAGACCGGCGGCTTCTTCGGCGCCTCGGCCTGCGCCGGCGCCGCGAGCAGCGCGAGTGCCGGCGCTGCCAGCACGGCTACCAGGATCGTCCTCATCGTTCGCGACATCGCGCCCCCAAATCGAAGATCAGAACCAACACAGCAGATCCTCACGGGTACGCGGTCCCCCCACGCCACAACGCTAACCCTTCACCCGCCGGAGTGATCAATCGGCGGGAACGGCGGGGGCCTGCACCGCGCGACCGGCAGGGAGCCCAGCCGCCGACCCCTGCGCGGGAGCATGCCCCGGCGCAAGACGCCGGCAGCGCCTCAGATCGGGGTGGCCATGGCCGTGATCAGCAGCGCGGTGACGGTGCGGGACATTGTGGCGCGGGCCTCGTCGACCGGGAGCGCGAGTTCGTCGCGGAGCAGCGACCAGCCGGCCCAGGTGGTGGTGACGCTGAGCGCGTCGAGGAGTTGGGGGCGGCCGGGGCCGGCGGCGGCGAGTTCGTGGGCGAAGAGGGCTTCGAGCTCGGTGCGTACCCGGGCGATGTGGCGTTTGCGGTTGTCGCGGAGCTGGGCGGAGAACGGTTGCTTGATCGTGGCGGCGCGGGCCAGCGGGGCGACGATCTCCAGCAGGCGGGCGCGCTGCCGGCAGAACTCGTCGACGCGCGTGGTGAACGGGAGCGTGGGGCTGATCTCGGTCCAGGCGGCCTCCTGGCGGGAGACGAGCAGCGCGTCGGTGGCGGCGAAGAGCGTCTCCAGGTCCTTGAAGTTGGTCCAGAGCGCGCGGAGCGAGACGCCGGCGCGGTCGGCGATGCGTTCGCCGGTGGGCTTGAGGTCGCCCTCGGAGATCAGCGCATAGTGGGCCTCGACGATGGCGCGGCGGGTGCGTTCGGCCCGGGCGGTGCGGCCGTCGACTCTTGCAGGAGTGGAATTCCCATTGCCGGCCAAGGCCGTGTGCGAGTCAGCCATGTCCCCACCGCCTCTGTCGCCGGCGCCGGGCACCGGAACTCCCTTCCCGGCACGGGCGCACCGGGCTTCACGCGCGCAGGCGACGGCCGCCGCACCGCGAGCGGACCCGCCACCACCGGCCGGACCCACCACCGGCCGAATCCGCCAGCCGGCCCCACCGCCAGCCGACTCCGCCAGCCGAACCCACGCGAGCCGAACCGACCGCGGGCCCTCCACCACCGGCCGGCTCAGAGACCGGCGCGAGTGGCAGCCACAGGACTGACCCTAGAACCAGTCGTCGATCTCCGGAAACCGGGCCCCGGTGGCGCGGGGTCGCGAGCGTCAGGGCGGGGATGCGATTCCCGCGCGGAGACGTTTGCGGTCGACCTTACCGACCGAGGTCAGCGGGATCGCGTCGACGATGCGGATCTCCCGGGGATACTTGGTCGGGGAGAGCACGGTCTTGGCGTATTCGACCAGGTCATCGGCGGAGACGGCGGACGAGACCGTCACCATCGCGACCACCTCCTCGCCG
The DNA here is from genome assembly GCF_030811575.1 of Catenuloplanes nepalensis. Lineage (GTDB taxonomy): Bacteria > Actinomycetota > Actinomycetes > Mycobacteriales > Micromonosporaceae > Catenuloplanes > Catenuloplanes nepalensis. Next base: position 4,705,184 of record NZ_JAUSRA010000001.1, read on the forward strand.
AGCCGGTTGTCCGGCCGGCCGACCACGGCGCATCCGGTCACGGACGGGTGCCGCATCAGCGCCTCCTCCACGTCGCGCGGATAGACGTTGTAACCGCCCCGGATGATCACGTCTTTCTTGCGATCGATGATGGAGAGATAGCCGTCGTCGTCGAAGACCCCGACGTCACCGGTGCGCAGCCAGCCGTCCGGCGTGAAGTCGCGGGTGCCGTCCCAGTAGGCGGCCATCACGTTGGGTCCGGACGCCACGATCTCACCGGGCTCGCCCGGCGGCACCGGCGAGTCGTCGAAGCCGACCAGGCGCAGCGACACCCCGGGCACCGGCATGCCCACGGTCCCGGCACGCGCCCGGCCCGGCGGCGTCGAGGTGAGGATGCCGGCCGTCTCGGTGCACCCGTAACCCTCCAGGATCTGCACGGACGGCACCCGGCGCACGAACTCCTCCGCGACCGCGCGGGGCAGCGGCGCCGCGCCGGAGAACACGTTGCGCAGCGCGGAGAGGTCGAAGTCCTCCAGGGGTTCCGCCAGCAGCATGGAGAGCATCGAGGGCACGACCGCGGCCTGCTGCACCCGGTGCTCCTCGGCCACGCGCAGCCAGGCCGGCGCGTCGAAGAAGCGCAGCAGCACGCTCGACTCCGGCTCCGGGATCTGCTGGGTGCCGACCGTGACCAGCATGCCGTACGAGTGGGACAGCGGCAGCGCGGTCACCGACCGGGAGATCCCCGGGACGAAGCTGACCCTACGGGACGCCGCCGAGGCCGCGTCGATGTTCGCGTGGGTGAGCGCCACGCCCTTGCTGCGCCCGGTCGTGCCGCCGGTGTAGAGCAGCGCGGCCAGCTCGTCCTCGCCCCGGTCGATCAGCGGGCCCTCGTCCGTCTCCAGCGGCGCGAAGTCCACGACCACCGGGATGTCCGACCCGGCCAGCGCCGCCTGCACCTTGGGCAGCAGCTCGGCCGTGGTGATCACCGCGACCGCGCCGGAGTCGTCCACCATGTGGCGCAGCTCGGTCGGCGTGACCAGGAAGACGATCGGCGTGACGACCGCGCCGGCGCGCCAGATCGCGTGGTAGCTGATCACCACCTCGGGACAGTTCGCCATGAACACCACGACCCGGTCGCCGGGCTTCACGCCGAGCGTGCGCAGCCCGGCGCTGAACCGCACCGCGCGGTCGAAGAGCTCCACGGAGGAGTGCCAGGTCCCGGCCGCGCAGATCGCCGGGTAGTCGCCGTGCTTGTCGTGCGCGGACTCGAACAGCCGGGCCAGATTCATGCCTTCCACCTCGCCAGCTCGCGCCGGGCCAACCCCCGGCGGTGCACCTCGTCGGGACCGTCCGCGAGTCGCAGCGTGCGCGCCGCGACCCAGAGCTGGGCGAGCGGCGTGTCCTGGCTGACGCCGCCCGCACCGTGCGCCTGCACCGCCTTGTCCAGGATCCATTCCACGGTGGACGGCGCGGCCACCTTGATCGCCTGGATCTCGGTGTGCGCACCGCGGTTGCCGACGGTGTCCATCAGCCAGGCGGTCTTCAGCACCAGCAGGCGCAGCTGCTCGATCCGGACGCGCGACTCCGCGATCCAGTCCTGGATCACGCCCTGGTCCGCGAGTGGCCGGCCGAAGGCCTCCCGGGAGGTCACGCGCCGGCACATCAGCTCGATCGCGCGCTCGGCCATGCCGATCAGCCGCATGCAGTGGTGGATCCGGCCCGGGCCGAGGCGCGCCTGCGAGATGGCGAAACCGTCGCCTTCGGCGCCGATCAGATTCTCCGCGGGTACGCGTACCCCGTCGAAAATGATCTCCGCGTGCCCGCCGTGCGCGCCGTCGTCGTAACCGAACGTCCGCATGCCGCGCACGATGTGCACGCCCGGCGTGTCCCGCGGGACCAGGATCTGGCTCTGCTGACGGTGCCGTTCCGCGGACGGGTCGGTCTTGCCCATCACGATCAGGATCGCGCAGGCCGGGTTCATCGCGCCGGTGATGAACCACTTCCGGCCGTCGATCACGTACTCGTCGCCGTCACGCACGATGCGCGTGGTGATGTTCGTGGCGTCGGAGGAGGCCACGTCCGGCTCGGTCATCGCGAACGCGGACCGGATCCGGCCGTCGAGCAGCGGTTCCAGCCACTCCTTGCGCTGCGCGGGGGTGCCGAACTCGGCCAGCAGCTCCATGTTGCCGGTGTCCGGCGCGGCGCAGTTGAGCGCGGCCGGTGCGAGCGCCGGGCTGCGGCCGGTCAGCTCGGCGAGCGGCGCGTACTGCAGGTTCGTCAGGCCGGCGCCGTGCTCGCCGGGGAGGAACAGGTTCCACAGGCCGCGCGCGCGGGCCTCGGCCTGCAACCCGGCCAGCACCGGCGGCGGGTTCCAGTCGCCGGCCGGGTGCGCGTCGTGGGCGGCCTCGGCCGGGTAGACGTGCGCGACCAGGAAGTCACTGAGCCGCGCGTGGTAGTCCATGGTGGTCTCGTCGAACGCGAAGTCCATGATCACCCCTTCTCTCGCGGTAGCGCGGCCAGGCCCCGGTCGACCAGCGGCTGCACGCGCGCGCCGATCGTGTCGAAGCCCGCGCCGACGGTCTTACCTTGCGTGTAGCGGTAGTGGACGCCCTCGAGGATCACCGCGAGCTTGAACGCGGACATCGCGGTGTACCAGCCCAGCCCACCGACGTCTCGTCCCGATTTTTCGGCATAAAAGGAGATCAGTTCGCCGGTTGCCGGGTGGCCGGGCACGGTGGTGACCGGGTCGTGCGAGCCGCGCGCGGCCGGCATCGGCGTGCCCAGGTAGACCACGTACAGCCCGAGGTCGGCGAGCGGGTCGCCGAGCGTGGACATCTCCCAGTCGAGCACGGCCGCGACCCGGTCACCGCGCCCGGTGTCGATCACGGTGTTGTCCAGCCGGAAGTCGCCGTGCACGATGCTCGCGGCGGACAGCTCCGGCGCGGTCGCGGCCAGCCGCTCGTGCAGCGCGTCGATGCCCGGCAGCTCCCGGCTGCGCGAGCCGTCGAGCTGCCGTCTCCACCGGGACACCTGCCGCGCGTTGAACCCGTCCGGCCGCCCGAAATCGCTCAGCCCGACGCCGGCCGGGTCGACCGCATGCAGTGCGGCAAGCGTGTCCATCAGGCGGAACGCGAGGTTACGCACCCTCTCCGGCCCCAGCGCCCGCAACGACTCCGGATCCCGCAGCACCGCGCCGTCCACGTGCTCCATCACGTAGAACGGCGCACCGAGAACGTCCGGATCAGAACAGAGATGCACCATCGCGGGTACGGGTACGGCGGTCCCCCGCAGCGCGGCCATCACCCGGTGCTCGCGGCCCATGTCGTGCGCGGTGGCGAGCACGTGCCCGAGCGGTGGCCGCCGCACCACCCAGGTGGTGGCGCCGTCCGTGACCGTGTAGGTCAGGTTGGACCGCCCGCCCGCGATCACCGCGGCGTCCAGCGGCCCGGCCACCAGGCCGGGCAGCGCGTCGTCGAGGTGCTTGCGGAGCGCGTCCAGATCCAGGCCCGGCGGGCTGCTGGTCACGACGTCACCCCGTCCCCGGTGCGCTGACGCGGGACCGGGTGGGCCTGCTCCGCCTTCCGCTGGAGGCGGTTCATCGCGCCGAGCCAGCGCTCCGGGTCGGCGGCGCGGCCCGCGTAGAACCCGGCGACCTCCGGGTGCGGCAGGATCAGGAACCGGTCGCCGGTCAGCGCCTCACGGACCCGCTCGGCCACCTCGTCCGCGCCGATCGCGTCCTGGCCGAGCAGCATCTCGCCGACCGGGCCGGTGCCGGAGAGCATCGGCGTGCGCACCCCCTGCGGGCAGAGCGCCTGGACCACGATGCCGCGATGCGCGTACGTCACGCGCAGCCACTCCGCGAACCCGACCGCCGCGTGCTTCGTCACCGAGTACGGCGCGGAGCCGAGCATGGTGAGCAGCCCGGCCGCGGACGCGGTCACCAGGAACCGCCCGCGCTCCCGTTCGAGCCAGCGGGGCAGCGCCGCGCGGGCCGCGTGCACGTGGGCCAGCACGTTCACCCGCCAGGCGCGGTCCCAGTCCGCCGCGGGCGCGGCCTCGGTGCCGGCCGTGGGCACGCCCGCGTTGGCGCAGAACAGGTCCAGCCGGCCGAGCGAGCCCCAGGCGAACGCGACCAGCCGTTCCGCGAAGTCCGCATCGGAGGCGTCACCGGCGAAGGCCCGCCCGCCGATCTCGTGCGCGACGTGATGCGCCGCCACCGGGTCCAGGTCGTTGACCACGACGGTCGCGCCGTCCGCCGCGAACCGGCGGGCCATCGCCGCGCCGATCCCGGACCCGGCGCCGGTGATCACGACGACCGCGCCGTCGAGGTTCAGGCCGGTCACGGCACGATCACCACCCTGCCGGTCGTCTCGCCGCGGGCGAGCGCGGTCAGCCCCTCCTCCGCCCGGTCCAGCGGCAGCGTGCGGGACACGTACGGGTCGATCGCGCCCTTCGCGGCCAGCTCCGCCAGCGCGGCCGCGGCCTCGTGCACGACCTCGGGGCGGCGGCTGCGGTAGAGACCCCAGTGCAGGCCGACCACGCTGTAGTTCTTGACCAGCGCGTGGTTCGCCGCGGCCTTCGGGATGTCGCCGGACGCGAAGCCGACCACCACGATCCGGCCCTCGAACGCGACGACCTTCGTGGACGCGGCGAACGCGGCACCGCCGACCGGGTCGTAGATCACGTCCGCGCCGCGCGGCCCGCAGGCCTCCTTCAGCGCGCCGACCAGGTCGTCCGTGTGCCGGTCCACCACCGCGTCCGCGCCCAGCTCGCGGGCGATCCGGGCCTTCTCCGGCCCGCCCACCACGCCGACCACCCTGGCTCCCGCGGCCTTGCCGAGCTGAACAGCGGCCGAGCCGACGCCGCCGGCCGCCGCGTGCACCAGCAGCGTCTCGCCGGGGCGCAGATGTGCGCGGGTGTGCAGGCCGACCCAGCCGGTCTGGTACGCCACGAAGAACGCGGCCGCCTTGTCGTCGTCCAGCTCGGGCGGTGCCGGGTAGAGGAACCGCGTGTCGGCCAGCGCGTAGTCGGCGAGCGCGCCGTGCGGGAGCGCGGCGCCGCCGATCACCCGGTCGCCGGGCCGCAGGCCACTGTCGCCGGGGTCGGCGACCTCACCGCACAGCTCGATGCCGGGCGTGAACGGCAGCGGCGGGCGCTCCTGGTAGCGGCCCTGGACCAGCAGTGCGTCCGGGAAGTTGAGCGCACATGCCCGTACCCGCAGAAGGGCTTGATGTTGACCTGGTTCCGGCTTCTCCGCGTCGGTGTGCAGGCTCATGCCGCCCAGCTCGCGCACCTGCCAGGCCCTCATGCGCCGACCCGCCCGGTGAGCGTGAGGCCGCCGTCCAGCACGAGCGTCTGGCCGGTGATCCACGCTGCCGCGTCGGAGACGAGGAACGCGACCGCGCCGGCCACGTCCTCCGGCACGCCCAGTCTCCTCAACGGGTACGCCTCCGCGACCTCGGCCTCGCGCCCCTCGTAGAGCGGGGTGGCGAACCGGGTCTTGACCACCGCGGGCGCGACCGCGTTGACCCGGATGCCGGGCCCGAGCTCGACCGCGAGGCACGCGGTGAGGTGGCTGAGCGCGGCCTTGCTGACCCCGTAGAACGCGATGCCCGGCGACGGCGTGATCCCCGCGACCGAACAGATGTTGATCACCGACCCGGCCGTCATGCCGCCGTCCTTGATCGCGCGCTGGGTCCAGCCGAGCGCGCCGACCAGGTTCACGTCCAGGATCTTGCGGGCCGCGCCGAGGTCCAGGTCGGCGAGCGCGCCCGCGACCGGGTTGATGCCCGCGTTGTTGACCAGGATGTCGACCGTGCCGAAGGCTTCCGTGGCGGTCGCGATCGCCGCCGCGCGATGATCGTCGTCGTCGGCCTTGCCCGCGACTCCCCTGGCCCGCTCGCCCAGGCCTTTGACGGCCTCGTTGAGCGCCTCTTCCTTGCGGGCGGTGATCACCACGTTCGCGCCCTCGTCGATCAGGCGACGGGCGATGCCGAGGCCGATGCCCCGGGACGCGCCGGTCACGACCGCGGTCCGGCCCGCCAGGCCGCTGCTGTCCTCGGTCACTGCACCTCCAGGTTTGTGCACCGCCGATGCAGATTCTAGGACGGTCCTATCTCGGCGGTCAACGATGGATTTTTACACTACGGATGCATAAACTTAACCGTTCCTAGGATGGATTCTGCACGGGTAACGTCGCCTCTGTCACGGCTTCAGGAGGTACTCACAATGAGAGTCTTCGATGATCCCGCCAAGCTTGCGGCCGCCGCCGGTGAACACCTCGGCTACAGCGACTGGACGCTCGTCGACCAACCCCGGATCGGCGCGTTCGCCACCGCCACCGGCGACGACCAGTGGATCCACATCGACCCGGCCCGCGCCGCCGGCGGGCCGTTCGGCACCACGATCGCCCACGGCTACCTGACGCTGTCGCTGATCCCGGCATTGTCCTGGCAGATCTATCGCGTCGAGGGCGTCCGGATGGGCATCAACTACGGGCTCGACCGCGTACGGTTCCCGGCACCCCTTCCGTCCGGCTCGCGGGTCCGCGCCGGCATCCAGTTGCTCACCGTCACGCCGACCAGCGACAACGCCCTCCAGATCAAGGCGGAGGTGACCGTCGAGCGCGAGGGCGGCGACAAGCCGGTCTGCGTCGCCCAGACGCTCTCCCGCATCTACCCCTGACTGCGGCGGCTGCCCACCAAAACGATCACGTGTCGCAAATCGTTGTTCAGACCGCCGGATAACAACGATTTGCGACACGTGATCGACTCTCAACCGCCGTCAGGCCGGCGTTGATCTTCTGAACGCGCGCCCAGCGCAGACCACCGGCGTCTGGCCGCCCCGCATGCCGTTGACCACCCCGTGGGGTGCAGATCATCGGCAGGGCCGCCATCGACAACAACACCGCAGCCCAGGCAGGGACGGCGCCCCGGCGCCGGCCATGCCGGCCCCACCACGCTGACGGCTCTGCCGATGATCCGCTCGGCTTGTCCGCCGAAGGCGGCACACGGGCAGCCGGGCACACGAAACCCAACCCCTGCCGCCGCGGAAAGTGCTCCGGTGAAGGCCCCGGCGGGAAGCTTCGGGCGACCCGCGAACCGCGTCACCCCCGAGGCGCCCGCAGAACCGGGAGGCCGGGCCGAGGCCCGGCCTCCTCGCCTACGCCGCCGCCGGGATTCCGTTCGCCGGCGGGGCCGGCGGTGCGACCGTGTACTCGGTGACCGGCCCGCCCTCGGAGTCCGTCTCGTAGGTCGGCCCGAAGTACGCCTGGACCTTGTCGGTCACCCTGGTCATGCGGAGCCCGCCGTAGCCGGAGTGGTCGTCGCCCGAGAAGCGCAGCGGCCCGAGCCCGGGCCCGGTGAATCCGCCCTTCTCGACCGCCTCGATGACCGACTCGCGGGTCAGGTCCTTGCCGGCCGCCTGGAGCACCTGCACGAACAGGTAGCCCACGGACATCCCGTAGATGGTGTTCCCGTCGAACGGTGCCCCCGCGTTGTACTCCGTGTTGATCTTTTGGAAGAGCTGGATCCACGGGTCCGACGTCGCCGAGGCGGTCGGCAGGTAGTTCGCACCGAGCAGGCCCTCCAGCAGCGGTGCCGCGTCCCCCAGGGACTTCGCCAGCGTGTTGTAGTCGCCGCCCACGTTGGAGACGATCCACTGTGGTGCGAAGCCCTGCCGCGCCGCCGTCCCGATGGTGAGCGCCGTGAAGCCGGGAACGGTCGCCAGGATGACGACCTCGCACGCGTTCGACTTGAACGCGTCGATCTGCGGGCCGACGTTCGTGACGCTCGTCGTGTAGGTCTGCTTCACCGCCACGCCCGCGTCGCCGAGCACGCCGGTCACGCCGGCCAGGCTGTCCCGGCCGAAGTCGTCGTCCTGGCCGAGGAAGCAGGTCTTCTTGCCGGCCAGGTTCTTCTGCACGTACGACCCGAGGATCTTGCCTTCGACCGTGTAGTCCGGGTTGAAGCCGAACGTGCCCGGATACTTCCCCGGCTGGTCCCAGCTGCGGCTGCCGGACGCGACGAACAGGTCCGGCACCCGCTGGCTGTTCAGGAAGTCGAGCACGCCGGTGTGCGTGGGCGTGCCCAGCCCGTTCAGGATCGCGAAGACCTTGTCCTGGAGCACCAGTTCACGTACCACCTGCTGGGTGTTGGCGGGGTTGTAGCCGTCGTCCTTGACGTTGAGCGTGATCTTGCGCCCGTGCACGCCGCCGGCCGCGTTGACGAAGTCGAAGTAGGCCTTGGTCGCGGGCGCGATCTGGGAGTATCCGGCGCTGGCCGGGCCGGTGAGCGGCATGTGCGTACCGACGGTGATCTCGGTGTCCGTGACGCCCGGCACGGAGGCGCCGCCGCCACCACCGGATTCTGAGGAACAGCCCACGACCGCAAGGAGCATGGCGATCGGCAGCACGAGTTTGCGCATCATCGACCTTTCACGAGCCGTAGGAGAGGAGCAATGACCATCAGCCGGTACGGCACCCGCCGCACCAATCCCTGAATGCCGCCCGGCGCCAGGATCATGACGACGATCAGCGTGATGCCGAAGATCGCGAGCGGCAGGTTTCCCTCGAGCCGTTGCGCGAACGCGGATGACAGCGCGAACACGTCGGTGACGCGCGCGGTCAGGTCCGGCAGCGCGACCAGCAGGATCGCGCCCCAGACCGCGCCGGCCAGGCTGCCGAGCCCGCCGACCACGATCGCCATCACCAGGAACAGCGACAGCGTGAGCGAGAACGCGCCGGGCGACACGCTCTGGGCGAGCACCGCGAGCACTCCCCCGCCGAGCCCGGCCGCGGCCGCGCTGACCACGAACGCGAGGATCTGCGTCCGCGCCACGTGGATGCCGGAGAGCTTGGCGGCGATCTCGTCGTCGCGGACCGCGCGGAACTCCCGGCCGAAGCGAGAAGCCGCGAGGTTGCCGAGCAGCAGCATGGTGAGCAGCGCCGCACCCAGCGCGATCCAGGCCTGCCAGCGCTCGAACGGGAAGTCGTAGCCGAACGGCGGCGGTGCCAGGTAGAACGTGAGGCCCTGGTCGCCGCCGAGCACGTCGTCGAACATGGTGGCGATGCCGGGCACCACCACCGCGACCGCGAGCGTGACCCCGGCGAGGTACGGGCCGCGCAGCCGGGCCGCGGCGACGCCGATCACCGCACCCGCGGCCGTGGTGACCAGCACGCCCGCGGCCAGCGACAGCACCAGCACGCCGATCGCGTTCTGCATGAGCGCGACCGTGTACGCCCCGGTGGCCATCAGCGCGCCGTGGCCGAGCGACAGCTGCCCGTTCTGTCCGGTGAGGACGGTCAGGCCCGCGGTCGCGCACAGGTAGGCCGCGACGGTGGCCAGCTGGTAGTTCTGGAACGCGGGGATGATCCAGGTCAGGCCGAGGAGCAGCAGGAACGCGCCGACGATTTTCATATGCGCCTCGCAGCGGGTTTGGCGAAGAGTCCGTCCGGCCGGATCAGCAGCACGGCCAGGAGCAGCACGATGATCGCCAGCGGCGTGACCTGGTCGCCGAGGTATCCGCCGACGAACGACAGCACCAGGCCGACCGCGAGCCCGCCGATCACCGCGCCGGCCGGGCTGTCCAGGCCGCCGACCACGGCCGCGGTGAACGCGACCACGAACGAGCGGTCCATCGCGTTCGGGTGCAGGCCGAACTCGGTCGGGATGATCAGCATCCCGGCCAGCGCGCCGACGCCGGCCGCGAGCACCCAGCCGAGCAGCAGCATGCCGCCGACGTTCACGCCGAGCAGCCGGGACACCTCCGGCGCGAACGCGGACGCGCGCAGCCGCAGGCCCACCTTGGTGCGGGTGAACAGCAGCGCCAGCGCCCCGACCGTGACGGCGACGGACGCGAAGACGAACACGTCGTACGGCGAGAGGTGCGCGAACCCGGCGGTCCGGTCGAACGCGGGCGGCGCCGGCCGGAACTCGTTGCCGTAGACGATGCCGAGCACCGCCGTGATCAGCAGGACCAGGCCGAGCGCGACGATCACCGCGTTCAGCGGCTGATCGTGCCCGACGTGCCGCATCACCAGGCGTTCGGCCAGCCAGCCGAGCGTGAGCCCGGCGGCCAGCGCGGCGGCGAAGCCGAGCCAGAACGAGCCGGTCGCGGCCGTGACGCTGTGCGCGACGTACGCGGCCGCGACCGCCATCGCGCCCTGGGCGAAGTTGACGATCCGGGCGCCGCGCCAGATGAGCACCAGCGCGAGCGCCATCGCGGCGTAGACCGCGCCGCGGGACAGCCCGTCCACGGTCAGGAAGGCGAGTCGATCCATTCTAGAACCCCAGGTAGGCGTGCCGGAGTGCGTCGTCGTCGCGCAGCTGGGCCGCGTCCGATTCGCGCACCACCCGGCCGAGTGACATGACCACGCCCCGGTCGGCGACCGAGAGCGCGCTGCGCACGTTCTGCTCGACCAGCAGCACGGCCAGCCCGGTGTCGTCGCGCAGGCCGGCCAGCAGGCCCATCAGCTGCGCGGTGACCCGGGGTGCGAGGCCGAGCGACGGCTCGTCGAGCAACAGCAGGCGCGGGCGGGCGACGAGCGCGCGGCCGATCGCCAGCATCTGCCGTTCGCCGCCGGAGAGCTGGTGGCCGGCGTGCCCGCGCCGCCGGGCCAGCGGGTCGAACAGCGCGTAGACCTCGTCCAGCGCGCGGCGGGCGTCCCGGCGGTCGGTCCGCCACAGGCCGCCGAGCCGCAGGTTCTCGTCCACGGTCAGCTCCGCGACCACGCCGCGGCCCTCCGGCACGTGCGCCATGCCACGCCGGACCCGGTGCTCGACCGGGACCCGGGCCAGGTCCTGGCCGGACAGCCGGACGACGCCGGACGACGGTCGCAGCAACCCCGACACGGTACGCAGCAGCGTGGTCTTGCCGGCCCCGTTCGCGCCGAGCACGGCCACGATCGCGCCGGGCGGCACGGTGAGCGTGACGTCGTGCAGGACGGGTGCGGCACCGTACCCCGCGGTGATGTTCTCGATCTGGAGCAGTGGCTCCTCGGGCGCGGCGTGCCTGGGCCCCGGCTCCGCCTCGGTGGTCGCGGTCATCGGATCGCCACCGCCCCGTCGCCGCGGGGCACGTCGGGCGGCGGCTCGCCGGGCGGCGGCTCGTCGTCCGGCGGCTCGCCGGGCGGTGGTTCGCCGGGCTGCGGTTCGCCGGGCGTGATCGCCTCGGTGCCGAGGTATGCCGCCGCGACCGCGGGATCGCCGCGCACCTCGTCCGGCGTGCCGGTGGCGACGACCCGGCCGAAGTCCAGCACGACGATCTCGTCGCAGACCGACATCACCAGGTCCATGTGGTGCTCGACGAGCAGCACGGCCGTGCCGGTGCGGGCCGGCAGCTCGCGGATCAGCACCGCCAGCTCGTCGATCTCGTCCGCGCCGAGGCCGCCGGCCGGCTCGTCGAGCAGCAGCAGGCGCGGTCGGGCCGCGAGCGCGCGGGCCAGGCCGGCCTTCTTCTGGATCGCATACGGCAGGGTGCCGGGGAGCGCGTCCGCGTGCCGACCGATGCCCAGCTCGCCGAGGAGCGCGACCGCCTCGGCCCGCAGCCGCCGCTCGTCGCGCGCGGCCCGGGGCAGCGCGAACAGCGACGAGACGAACCCGGCCCGCGGGTGCGCGCCGGCCATCACGTTCTCCGCGAGCGTGAGGCCGGCGAACAGCCCGACGCCCTGCAGCGTGCGAGCGATCCCGTCCCGGGGCAGCCGGTGCGGCCGGGGCCGCAGCGGCTGCCCGCCGAACGACAGCGTGCCGGTGTGCGGCGTGACGAAGCCGCAGATCACGTTGAACACCGTGGTCTTGCCCGCGCCGTTCGGCCCGATCACGCCGGCGATCCGGCACGGTGGCACGGTCAGGGACACGTCGTCGAGAGCGGTGAGCCCGCCGAACCGCACGCCGATCCCGGCGAGCTCGAGCCCTTGTTGCGATGGTGGTGCGCCCATTGGTCACCTCGCCCAGCACCTCGCCGGGCTCCCGTCGCCGCGACGGGCCGTCCGAGGTAATTACACTGGGAGTGTATATTCAGGAAACTCGACGTCAATACCCCCGTCATGACACGGAATCATCAATGTTCCCCCGGGTCCAGCAGCAATCTGTCGAGCGTGATCGGCAGCTCCCGGACCCGGATGCCGGTGGCGTCGAAGACCGCGTTGCCGACCGCGGCGGCCGAGCCGACCGTGCCGATCTCCCCGATACCGCGCGCGCCCAGCTCCGGGTCGGGGTGGTCCAGCCAGTGCACGTCGATCGGCGGGATGTCCGCGTTGACCGGGACCATGTAGTCGGCCAGGTTCGCGCTCGCCGGCCGCCCGCCGGGCTCGACCGGATCGTGCTCCAGCAGCGCCTGCCCGATGCCGAAGATGACGCCGCCGACGATCTGGCTGTGGGCGGCCTGCGTGTTCATGATCCGGCCGCCGTCCACCACCGTGGTGAACCGGGTGACCCGCGGCTCGCCGGTGAACCGGTTGACCCGGACCTCGCAGAAGTGCGCGCCGAAGCTGTGGAACATGAACTGCCCGGCCTTCACCGGGTCGAGCACGGTCTGCGCCTGGCCCACCACGTCCTCGGCGCCGACCGTGCTGAGCAGCCGGCCGAACGTCATCGCGCGGCCGTTGCCGCGCAGACGGCCGTCCGCGAAGGACAGGCCGGCCGGATCGGCACCGTGCCACGGCGAGCGGGCATGCGTGACCGCGAGCTGGATCAGCTGCGCGGTCGCGTTCCGGGCGGCGGCCGCCACCGTCGGCACGGTGCTGGCCGTGACGCTCGATCCGGCCACCGGCGGGCCCGGCGGCAGCAGCGAGTCGCCGAGTTCCGGCCGCACCCGGCGCACCGTGATGCCGAGCACGTCCGCGCCGGCGATCGCCAGCAGCGTCTCCGCGCCCGTTCCCGGATCGGAGATCGAGGTGGAGACGACCGCGGTGTCGTCCGCGCACAGCCGGACCCGGACGCTCGACGACTCCCGGTTGGCCGGGTAGACCGCGGCCGCGGTCCCCACGCCGACCAGCCACTGCCCGTCGATCCGGGGGCGCGGCCGCGCGCGGCGCGCGCTCCAGCCGAACCGGCGCGCACCCACCCGGAAGGCCTCGTCGAGGTGCTTGCTGGACCACGGCAGACCGGTGGCCGGCGCGACCGTGGCGCTGTTGCGCAGCCGCAGCTCGACCGGGTCGACGCCGGTCGCCACGGCCAGCTCGTCCATCGCGGTCTCCAGCGCGAAAGCGCCGGCCGCCTCGTTCGGCGCGCGCATCGCCCAGGTCGGCGGCCGGTCCAGCATCACCAGGCGCTGCGCGATGTGCAGGTTCGGCGTCCGGTAGGTGACCGCGGAGGTGTCGTCGGCCGGGCGCATCGGCCACCCGGAGACGAACGGCAGCTCGGCGTCGCTCTCGTGCGCGACCGCGGTCAGCACGCCGTCCCGGGAGGCACCCAGCCGCACGGTCTGCCGCACCTCCCCGCGGTGACCGACCACGGTGAAGACCTGCTCCCGGGTCAGGATCAGCTTGACCGGGCGCCGCAGCGTCCAGGCCGCGGCCGCCGCCAGGACCACGTCGCTCCACGGCTGGGCCCGGCTGCCGAACGCGCCGCCGACGTAGGGGGCGAGCACCCGTACCGTCGCCGGCTCGTTGCGCAGTTTCGCCCTGATCCGCGTCGCCTGGACGATCGGCATCTGCGCCCCGGTGTAGACGGTCAGCGCGTCGCCCTCCCGGACCGCCAGCGCGCCGTGCGGCTCCATCGCCACGTGATGCTGCACCGGCGTGCGCGTCGTGCTCCGCACCACCACCTCGCTGGCGGCCAGCGCCGCGTCGATCGTGGGGAAGCGGGGCTCCAGGACCGTGACCATCGCCGGCGGCAGGTTCGGCGTGTTCGCCGGCACGCCCGGCATGTTGCCGTCCATCGAGGTTCTCGGCGGCTCCGCCCGATAGGTCACGGAGACCAGGCTCGCCGCGTCCCGCGCCGCCTCCGGGCTCTCCGCGACGACCAGCGCGACGATCTGGCCGTGGAAGCGGACCAGGGCGTCCTGCAACGGCGCGTAGTTCTCCCCCGGCCCGGGCGGCGCGGCCAGCGCCATCAGCGGACGGGCGTGGTGGAACACGTCCACGAAGCCCGGAACCGCGGTCGCCGCCGCGGTGTCGATGCCGGTGATCGCGCCCTTGCCGATCGTGCTGGTCACCACGGCGGCGTACAGCATGCCGGCCACCCGGCGGTCGGCCGAGTACTCCGCCGCGCCGGCCACCTTCAGCCGTCCCTCGACGCGATCGATGTCGCGTCCCACCGGCGAGACGAGATCAGCCATGGTCGCGCTCCAGCATCGCCGCGAGGGCGGCCCGGCCACCCGTAGAACCTCGCCGGGATACGCCCGGCACCTCCCGTGGACCCACGACATCTCCCGCTTCACCGGCCGGACAGGACACACCCGACGCCGCGCGGCTCGGGTAGGTCCACCCTGTCGGTCACCACGGAGCGCTACCACCGACAACCGATCCCAGGCTCGAGGCGCGTCTTTCCGGAGCGAGACGGACAAAATTCATATTCCCGCTTCCGGCGTGGTGACGTTCCGAGTGCTCCCGCGGGCAGCGGTCGTCGCTGGCGCTCCTCCCTTCCGGTGCCGTCGCCGGTCACCGAAACCCGAAGAGCCGAAGAACCGAAACCCGAAGAACCGGAACCTGAAGGGCCGCGCGGGGTCAGCGGAGAGCGGGTGTGATCACCGCGGCGATCATTCGGGAGACGTCCGACCCGGCGGGCGGGGTGTCGCGGTGTCCCGCGAAGAGCAGGTGGCTGGATCCGATCAGGGTGTGGGCGAGCATCTGCGCGTCGGCGTCCGGCTCCAGACGGCCGGCGGCGCGTTCCAGCGACAGGTAGTCCGCGACCATCGCGACGACGTCCACGAGCAGCGGGACCCCCGCGGGATATTCCGCGCGCAGCCGCGCGCGCAGGTCGTCCCGGAAGATCATGAGACTGATCAACGACACCGCGACCGAGTTGAAGACCGCGGTCAGCGTGCCCGCCAGGTTCTCCACGACCGTGCCGGTGCCGGCCGACTCGCGCAGCGCGGCCGCGCGGACGGAGAGGCCGGCGATCCGGTCGCGGATCAGGTCGGCGAGGAAGCCGTCGAAGTCCGCGAAGTGGCGGTGCAGCACGCCCTTGGCGACGCCCGCCTCCGTGGTGACGGCGCGGCTGGTCAGCGCCGCGGCGCCGTCCCGGATCAGGATCCGCTCGGCGGCGGCGAAGAGGTGCTCGCGCACGTCGCGCAGGGCCACACCGGTCGGCACTCCCCGACCCTACCGGTTCGCATAGTGGGCGCTCGCCCACTAGAGTGGGCACATGCCCACTAACCCGGGAACGCATCGGCTGCGACAGGTCGCCGAGTCCTTCGGCACCGACGCGGAGCGCTACGACCGCGCCCGCCCCGGCTACCCCGGCGAGATGGTCCGCGCGATCCTCGCGGCCACACCCGCCGCGACCGACGTGCTGGACGTCGGGTGCGGCACCGGGATCTCGTCGCGCCCGTTCGTGCGGGCCGGGTGCCGGGTGCGCGGCGTCGAGCCCGATCCGCGGATGGCAGCGGTCGCCCGGCGGCACGGCATCGAGGTCGACGAGTCGACGTTCGAGGCCTGGGAACCGCACGGCCGGACCGTCGATCTGGTCGTCTCCGGGCAGACCTGGCACTGGGTCGACCCGGTCGCGGGTGCGCGGCGGGCCGCCGGGGTGCTGCGGCCCGGCGGGCGGCTCGCCGTGTTCTGGAACGGGATGCAGCCCGAGCCGTCGGTCGCCGAGACGTTCGCGCGGGTCAACGCCGAGGTGCTGCCCGAGCTGCCACGGCTGCCCGACGCGGCGGCGGCCTACTCCGCGATGGGCGCGACGGCGGCGGACGGCATCCGGGCGGCCGCGGCCTTCACCGAGCCCGAGGAGTGGCGGTACGAATCGGAGCGCCGCTACACCCGCGACGAGTGGCTGGACGTGGTGCCGACCCAGGGCTTCTTCACGCGCCTGCCCGAGGAGCGGCTGCGGCCGCTGCTGGACGCGATGGGCGCGGCCGTCGACGAGGTGGGCGGCGCGTTCACCATGCACGTCACCACGCTGGTGATCACGGCGACCCGGCCGGCGTGAGGTCGAGCAGGCCGGCCAGCTCCCGGCGGTGCGCGGCGGCCGTGCCGAGCGCGATCGACGTGGTCTTGGCGCGCTTCAGGTAGAGGTGCGCCGGGTGTTCCCAGGTGAAGCCGATCCCGCCGTGCAGCTGCACGCACTCCTCCGCCGCCCGCACCGCCACCGGACCGCAGTGCGCCTGCGCGAGCGCGGCCGCCAGCCGCGGCTCGGAAGCGTCGGACACGGCACCGGCGGCGTACCGGGCCACCGCGCGGGACTGGGTGACCGACACCCACACGTCCGCCAGCCGGTGCTTGATCGCCTGGAACGACCCGATCGGGCGGCCGAACTGCAGGCGCGTCCTCGCGTACTCCACGGTCGTGTCCAGGCACCACTCGGCCACGCCGAGCTGCTCCGAGGCCAGCAGCGCGGCCCCGGCCGTGACCGCGGCGTCCACCGCTTCCGGGGCCGGCCCGATCGGCCGCCCGGGTGCCGCGGTCAGCGTGAGATCCACGAGCGGCCGCGTCACGTCCAGGGACACCACGGGGGTCCGGGTCACGCCCGGCCCGGCCGCGGCCACCTCGTAGAGATCGCCACCGGCCGGCACCAGCAGCACGTCCGCGGCCAGCGCGTCCGCGACCGACTCGATCCGCCCGGTCAGCACGCCGTCCACGACCGTCACGTCCGGGAGCGCGCCCGCGAACGGCACCGCCAGCGCCACCCACGCGGACCCGTCCGCGATCCGGGGCAGCACCTCGGTGTCGCCCGCGACCCGCAGCGCGGTCACGGCCATCACCGCGCACCCCAGGTACGGCACCGGGGTCAGGAACCGCCCCAGCTCCTCCATCACCAGCGCGGCCTCCCGCAGGCTCGCGCCCGCGCCGCCGAACGTCTCCGGCACGACCAGGCCGACCACGCCCAGCTCCGCGCCGAGCAGCCGCCACACCTCCGCGTCGAAGCCGTCGTCCGGCGGCGCGGTGCGGCTGCGCAGCAGGTCGCGCAGCGAGTCGCGCAGGGACTCCTCGTCCTGGCTGTACAGCAGGTTCATCGGGGCAGCTCCCGCCACGGGACGGTGGTGTCGGTGCGCGGCTCGGCCGGCAGGCCCAGCACGCGCTCCGCGATGATGTTGCGCAGGATCTCGGACGTGCCGCCCTCGATCGACGTGCCCTTCGCGCGCAGCCACCGGTAGGTCGGCGACCGCCCCTCGAAGTCGACCGCCTCGCCTCGCCGCATGGTCCAGTCGTCGTGCCGGAGCCCGTCCGCGCCGCGCAGTTCCAGCTCCAGCCCGGTGATCCGCTGGGCCAGCTCCGCGAACGCGAGCTTGACCGCGGAACCCTCCGGCCCGGGGTCACCGGCCGCGAGCTGCTGCCGCGCGCGCACGCCGGTCAGCCGCGCCGCCTCGGCCGCCACCCACAGCCGCATCATCTCGTCGTGGGCCGCCGAGGTGCGCACCTCCGGGTGGGACCGCCAGAACGCGGTGAGCACGCCGATCAGGCCGCCGCCGCGCGGGAGCGCCCCGCCGCCGATGGAGACGCGCTCGTTCATCAGCGTGGTCCGCGCGACCGCCCAGCCCTCGCCGACCGCACCGAGCCGCAGGTCGTCCGGGAGGAACACGTCGGTCAGGAAGACCTCGTTGAACTCCGCCTCGCCGGTGAGCTGCCGCAGCGGCCGCACGTCCACGCCGGGCGCGGTCATGTCGCAGACGAAGTACGTGAGCCCTTGGTGTTTGGGCAGGTCCGGGTCGGTGCGCGCGAGCAGGATCGCCCACCGGGCCCGGTGCGCCATCGACGTCCAGACCTTCTGCCCGGTGATCCGCCAGCCGTCGCCGTCGCGGACCGCGCGGGTGGCCAGCCCGGCCAGGTCGGAGCCGGCGCCGGGCTCGCTGAACAGCTGGCACCACAGCTCCTCGCCGGTCCACAGCGGGCGCAGGAAGCGCCGCCGTTGCGCGTCGGTGCCGTGCCGGAGGATCGTGGGTGCGGCCATGCCGAGCCCGATGCCGATCCGGCGCGGGTCGTTGGACGGCGTGCCGGCCAGCTCCTCGTCCACGATCGCCTGCTGCTCGCGGGGCACGCCGAGCCCGCCGAGCCCGGCCGGGTAGTGCACCCAGGCGAGCCCGGCGTCGAACCGGGCGCGCAGGAACTCGTCCGGGTCGGCGGGCGCGGACGCCCGGAACGCGCGCGCCAGTTCCCGGACGTCAGTCACGCGGCCCACCCGCGACGTAGATGACCTGGCCGGAGACGAAGCCGGCGCCCTCGGAGGCGAGGAACGAGATGGTGTGCGCGACGTCCTCCGGGCGGCCCACCCGCCGCACCGGAATCTGCTCCGCGGCCTTCTCCTGGTAGACGTCGAAGGGCACCTTGACCCGGGCCGCGGTGGCCGCGGTCATGTCGGTGACGATGAAGCCGGGCGCGACCGCGTTCGCGGTCACGCCGAACGGGCCCAGTTCCAGCGCGAGCGTCTTGGTGAAGCCCTGCATGCCCGCCTTCGCGGCCGCGTAGTTGACCTGGCCCCGGTTGCCGAGCGCGGACGTGCTGGACAGGTTGACGATGCGGCCCCACGTCGCGGCCGTCATGTGCGCCTGCACGGCCCGGGTCATCAGGAACGCGCCGCGCAGGTGCACGCCGAGCACCGTGTCCCAGTCCGCGTCGGTCATCTTGAACAGCAGGTTGTCGCGGATCACGCCGGCGTTGTTGACCAGCACGACCGGCGGGCCCAGCTCGGCCGCGACCCGCTCGACGGCCGCGGTGACCTGTGCGGAGTCGGCGACGTCGGCGCCGACCGCGAGCGCGCGCCCGCCCGCGGCCACGATGGTGTCCGCGGTGCCCTTCGCATCGGCCTCGGCCAGGTCCAGGACCGCGACCGCGAGCCCGTCGGCGGCGAGGCGGATGGCCGTGGCCGCCCCGATCCCGCGCGCCGCCCCGGTCACGATCGCCACCCGCTGCTGCTCCGTCATCGGTGCCCCACCCTCCGCAGTTTGTGCACTGATAGTGCAATATAAACCGCCGTTCAGGTGCCACGCTAGTACGCGCGCCGCGCCCGGATCCATCGAGCAACGAAAATAGGCGGGGCCCACGATGTGTGGACCCCGCCGGAAGCCGGCACGCTCAGGTCCGCGCCGCGACCGCCTCGCGGACCGCGCCGACCCTCTGCCGCCCCCAGTGCACGGTCCGGTCCAGGAAGCCGCGCGCCATGATGAGCAGGACCGTGGCCCCGTTGATGAGCGAGCCGACCACGTCGCTCGGGTGGTGCATGCCGCGGTACATGCGGGACAGCGCCACGCCGATCGGCACCGAGATCAGCAGCGCCAGCCAGGTCCAGCGGCCGCGCCGCGTCGTGCACCGGGCCGCCATCACCAGGCCCACGCCGACGTAGAGCGCTATCGCTGCCGAGGTGTGCCCGCTCGGGAAGCTGGAGGTCGGCGGCGACACGTCCATGTGCTCCACGGCCGGGCGCTCCCGGTCGATCATCAGCGTGGTCAGCACGAAGATGACCGACTGGGCGAACACCGCACCGATCAGGAACGCCGGCTCCCGCCAGTTCCGCGACGTCAGGTAGAGCCCGAGCGCGACGAGCGCGGTGATCCCGATGACGACCTGGGTGTCGGCGAGCGTGCTGAACACGTTCGAGACCGCGTCCGAGGCGCCGCCCCGCTCCGACACCAGCTGGCCGTTGACGTCGTCCTCGATCGTCAGCGGCCACACGTCGTCCGCGATCCGGGTGATCAGCATTCCGAGGCCGACCATGACGGCGTAGAGCAGGACGAGGGGCAACACCAGCCGTGCGGCGGCCTGCCGCACCACGGCCCAGGTTCCGGCGAGTGACATGGCCGGATCCATACCCGGACGTTACGCCGAATCAAACCCCGCCCATCAACGATCAGACCACACGACGACCGCCCGGTCCGCGGCCGCGCGGATCAGCGCACCGTCCATCTCCGCCCGGAACTCGTCGATCCCCTGCGCCGGCCAGGAGAACACGACCGTGAGCGGCCCCTCCGGCGGCAGCGGCCAGAGCCAGAACGTCATGTCCGCGCGGCGCACGTCCCCGTGTCCGCTGTGCCGCATCATCAGCGGCCCGGCCGGCTCGTCGCCCGGTCGCGACGGCCCGCCGAACGTCAGGTTCGTGGCGATCCGGCCGTCCGCGAACAGCACGCCGACGCGCAGGAAGTCGGGCCCGGGCGCCTCCCCGGGCGGGAAGTGGCTCTGGAACGCGGGGTGCAGGATCCGCCGGCGTTGATCGCCGGCGCGCAGCACACCGGAGACCGTGAACTCGATCCCGTTCGGGTAGGCGACCATCTCGGACACGCAGACCGCCACGTCGGTGCCGTACGCCAGCACGAACTCCAGCGGCACCGGCACGCCCAGCGTGCCGTCCGGCTTCATCCAGGCCGGACGCGGCGGCTCCACCGGGTCCGGCGCGTCCGGTGGCGGCGGTAGCCCATCGAAGAAACCCACGCCCGCAGCGTGCCACCCCGCGGCGGTGAAAGCGAGCGGCCGTCAGCGGGCGGCGGGTTCGGCCTCGCGGAGGCCCTCGGTGACCGGGCGGTGGGCGGCGCCGCGCCAGGTCTCGAAGGCGGCGGTGGTGGCCACGACCACGGCGATGCCGAGGGTCCAGCCGCCGAGGACGTCGCTCATCCAGTGCACGCCGAGCGCGACCCGGCTGAGGCCGGTGCCGATCGCGACCGCGAGCGCGGCGGCCCACATCGCGGCCCGGATCAGGCGGCGGTGCGGCAGCCGGTCGGTCAGCGGCAGCAGCATGAGCAGCAGCACGGCGGAGGCGAGCGCCGCGGTCATCGAGTGACCGGACGGGAACGAGTAGCCGGGGGCGGACGACACCGGGTCCAGGAACTCCGGGCGGGAGCGGCCGAACAGGATCTTGAGCAGCAGCCCGAGCACGCCGCCGGCCGCGATCGTGGCGACCGCCCAGAGCGCGACCCGGTGCGCGCCGCGCCACCAGAGCACCGCGGCGAGCAGCACCACGGTGGCCCGCAGCGGCGTGGGCGAGAACACGTCGGTCCAGGTCTGCACCGCGTCCACCCAGCCGGGCCGGGCCCGCGCGAACGTGTAGAGCGCGTCCGCCACCCGCTCGTCGAGCGTGCGCAGCGGCGCCCAGCGGGACACCACCAGCATCGCGGTCATCGAGAACGGGATGAGGATCAGCGCGGCGGCCACGGCCGCGAGCGTCAGCCGCAGGCCGAGCCAGTCGTGCCGGTCGATCCTGCGCGCCCACCAGGTCTTCACGTCCATTCACGCTTCTTACCCGGCTCAGCTGGGAAGAATCTGCCACTCCAGCATCACGGCCGGCTCCGGCGCCCCGGCACCGGCCGCGCGGTAGGTGCGCAGCGCGGCCTCGTTGTCGTGGTCGGTGAGCACCCACATGCCGTAGCAGCCGAGGTCGCGCGCCCGGTCCGCGAGCGCGGCGGACAGCGCGGCGCCGATCCCCCGCCGCCGGAACTCCTCGTCGACACCCAGCTCGTAGAGGAACATCTCGACGCCCTTGTCCGGGTGCGTCATCTGCACGCCGGAGACGAACCCGGCCGGGCGGCCGTCCAGGTACGCCACGCAGAGGTGATGGCCGGGCGCGGCCAGGAACCGGCGCGCGCCGTCCGCGCTCACCGCGTCGTCGAACAGCGGGGACGCCGCGACCAGTGCGTCCTCGTCCCCGGGGCTGAGCCATCGCAGGTCCACGCCCGCAACGGTAGACGCCCCGGGGCGGGTCGGTGAACAACGATGAACAACGGGTGGGCTGGCCGCCTGACTGTCGATGCCCCTAGCCTCGCGGCGCGGCGGGAGCGTTCCCACCGATGTGTGACACCACACGTGTGACACAACACGGAACTACCGCGCTGATCGGTACGAAAGCGCAAGTAGCACCTATAACCACTCGGAGGCACGACGACGTGGCCGGACCACCTGCGGGGCACGAGACGACACCGGGCGACGACGCGGACCGGGCCGGCTTCGCGTCGGACCGGGCGCACGCGCTGCGCACGATGTTCCCGCGCCGGGTGGCCGCCGTTCCGGACGTGCTGGACGCCCCGGCTCCGGACCGGGCGGATACACCGGCCGCTGTCGAACAGACCGCCGCCGTACCCGCTGATGCTCCTCCGCGGAAGCGGGGCCGCCGGATGCCGCTGCTGATCGGCGGTGCCCTGGTCGTGGTGGCCGTCGCCGCGTCAGCGGCGGTGTTCGTGACGGCGAACGCCGCGACGCAGGCCGACCGGACCGGCGTGGTGGTGCCGGTGACCACCGTGGAGGTGCAGGTCCCGCCGGACGCCGCGCTCGGCGTGCCGCCCTCGCCCTCGGCCACCCCGCCGGCGAGCCCGTCCGCCGCACCGTCCGCCGCACCATCCGCGAGCGTGACCGGCACGCCCTCGAAGAAGGTGCCGCCCGCACCGGCCCCGGCGAAACCGAAGGGCCGGGCGAATCCGAGCGGCGCGAACCTGGCGCTGCGCCGCGCCGTCGAGGTCTCCGGCGTGGAGGGCGCCCCGTGGAAGGCGTCCAACGCGGTCGACGGCGACCTGAGCACGCGCTGGAGCAGCGCGTTCACCGACCCGGGGTGGCTTACCGTGGATCTGGGCGAGGCGTGGGCGGTGACCGAGGTGCAGGTCGCGTGGGAACACGCCTACGCGACCGCCTACCGCGTGGAGGCGTCGGAGGACGGCAACGCGTGGACCGTGCTCTACCGGACGGCCAGCGGCAGCGGCGGTACGGTCACCGTGCGCGAACCCGCGGTCGCCCGATACGTCCGGCTGTACGCCACGCAGCGCAACGGCCAGTACGGCTACTCCGTGCTGGAGCTGCGGGTCCGCTGACCCGCGTCGATCAGCTCGCGCGCGATGTCCAGGTGCCCGGCGTGCCGCGCGTACTCCTGCAGCACGTGGAACAGCACCGCGGCCACGCTCGGCGGCACCTCCTTGCCCTTCGGGAACCGCCCGCCGGTCGCGGACGACGAGGAGAGCTCGCGGCTGCCGACGATCCGCCGCGTGCTGGCGCCGCCCGCGCGCAGCTCCGCCAGCAGCTCGTCGATGGACTCGTCCGGCCGCACGGTCCAGCGCTCGCCGACGCTGTCGCCCCACGGCTCCTTGATCGCCGCGCCGGCCACGCCCCAGACGAGCCAACGGCGTTCCATGTGCGCCAGGTGCTTGACGAGTTCGATCGGTGACCAGCCGGAGGGGAGCCGGTAGTCGCGCAGCTGCTCCTCGGTCAGGCCGGCCACGGTGTCAGCGATGGACGAGCGGTAGAAGTCGAGGTAGGTGAGGAACAGCTCGCGCACGTCGGTGGTGGGTCCGGGTTCGGGCTGGAGCGTCGTCATCGCACAGTGTTACCCCGCGAGCAGCGCCGCTATCAACGTCTCCGCCGGGATGACACTCGGCCGGTCACTGACCTGCCCGTCGCCCAGCTCCACCACCCGCCACTCGCCGTCCTCGCGGCGCGCGAGGTCCACCGTGACGAACGGCAGGCCGAGCGCCGCGACCAGCGGCGTGACCGCGCTGAGATCCGGCGGGCCGGCCTGCGCGTCGGGCGTGTCCGGATGCGGCCCGGTCAGGCGGGCCTCCCCCGCGATCCACCACGTCCGGACCTCGGGCGCGGTGAGCGGCTCGAAGCGGCGGAGCACGAACCCGCCGGTGAAGTCGTCCCCGCGCAGCTCCCGGAGCCGGGACGCGACCCGCCAGGCCGCGTCCGCGTCGGCCAGCTCCGGCACGTACGCGGCCTCGTGCCAGTGGTGCTTCGCGCTCTTCGTGTAGTCCCGGAGCACCGCGGGCCCGTCTTTCAGCAGCTCACGGGCCTGGTCGAAGGCCTCCCGGCGGTCGCCGCCGGTCCAGACCGACTCGGGCGTGACCGGGCGCAGCGACGCGTACCATCCGGGCAGTTCGTGGGCCCGGCGGTAGTCCGCCGGGCCGGTGCGCAGCGTGGCACCGCGCCGCCGCAACGCCTCCGCCATCGCGGCGTACCCCGTGGCCGGCAGCATCCACCCGCGGTAGACGACGTCCGGCCCCTCGGGCACCCGCGCCACCGCCCGGTCCGCGTCCCCACCCCCGGCCAGCGCGTCGTGGTCGACCACCGCCACCTCGGCCCCGGCCGCGCGCGCCGCCTGCGCCTCCGCCGCGAAGTGCTCGTCGGCCCGGCGCGGCCGCATCGGATCGGACGGCACGATCAGGATCATGCACCGAGGGTACGGGTGAGCGGATCCGGGGCGCCCTCGAAGTAGCGGTCCAGCACCTCGGCGAACACCGGCTCATCCGGGGCCGCGAGGCTGAACAGCGTCATCGACGAGCGGAGCTTCTGCGCGTCGATGCCGCCGAGGATCCGGTCGGCGGTGCGGCCCTGGACGGACAGCACGGCCCGCGCGCACTCGCGCAGCCGCGGGCCGAGGACCGGGTGGGCCAGGTAGTCGCGGGCCTCGTCGAGCGAGGCGAGCGCGTACCGCCGGGCCATCTCGCTGCGGCCCAGGCCGGCCAGCTGTGGGAAGACGAACCACATCCAGTGGCTGCGCTTCTCGCCCGCGGCCAGCTCGGCGAGCGCGCGCTCGTGGACGCCCTCCTGGGCGTCCACGAAACGCTGCAGATCCGCCATGCTCAGAAGCCCGGGAAGACGCGGCGCAGGTCGTCCAGGCCCAGCGGTCCGGTGACCGTGACCTCGTCCGAGTCGTAGCCCGGCTTGAACCGGCCGTAGAGGAGCCGGAGCCACGCCTCGGCCGGCAGCGTGAGCGTGCCGGACGGCTCGGCCGGCGTCTCCGTCACCTCGATCGAGTCGCCGAGGCGCAGGCCGAACGAGCGGTCCGGGCCGGTCAGGTGCACCGCGAGGTGGTGCTCCGCGCCGTTGAGCGGCGCGGTCCGGCCGAGGAAGCCGAACATCCGGCTGACGTGGTCGAGCAGCTGCGGCACCGCGTCCGCCCGCACCCGGGCGCGCGGGTCGAGCGCGGCCACGGCATCCCACTGGTGCAGCGCGAACTCGCTGAGCCGCAGCCGGGCCGAGGTGGCGACGTCGACCGGGGCCGGCAGCCAGCCGAACACCACCCGCACGTCCGCGCGCTGCGTCTCGTCCAGCGCCTCGAACATCTCGATCAGCCGGCCGTTCGACTCGACGACGCCGGCCGCCTGCTCGGCCGGGGTCATCGCGTCCCAGCGCGCCCAGACGCCCTTGTTGAAGTCCTGGTCCGGTGCCGGCGTGCCGTCCCGCCCGGCCGCCACCGTGGCCAGGTGGATCTCGGCGCCGCTGCCCAGGTGGCTGAGGACCTGCGCGACCGTCCACTCGTCGGCGGCCGACCGCCGGGTCAGATCGTCCGGCGAAAGCCTGCCCACGAACGCGGTCAGCTCGTCATGCCCGGCTCGCAGCACCGCGATGACGCTGTCGGCGGCTGTGCTCATCTGCATCCTGCCCATCGGTCGAATCGTATGACCTACACATCATGCCTCGCCCCGATCATCGCGGTGGCAGACGGTCCGGACTGGTAGATATACGGTGTGGATGCCGATGTCGGCCGTTACCTCGACGATCTGGTCCGCGCCGCGCGCGACGTGCTGGGCGACGGCCTGATCGGTGCGTACGCGGCCGGTTCGGTCGCGCTGGAGGCGTACCAGCCGGGCCGCAGCGACGTCGACGTGGCGCTGGTCTGCGTGTCGCCGCTGACCGAGCCGGTCAAGCGCGAGCTGGTCGCGCGGCTGCGGCACGAGACGCTGCCCTGCCCGGCCCGCGGCCTGGAACTGGTCGTCTACACCCAGGACAATGCCCGCGCGGGTACGGCCGAGCCCGGCTTCGAGGTGGAACTCAACACCGGCGCGCGGATGAACTTCCGGGCGACCTACGCGCCCGATCAGCGCCCGCCCGCGGACGGCCTGTTCTGGTACGCGCTGGACCGCAGCATCCTGCACCAGCACGGCCTGGCGCTGCTCGGCGAGCCCGCCGCGGACGCGTTCGCGGAGATCCGCGACCTGCTCCCGCCGCTGCGGGACGCGCTGGCCTGGTGGCTCGCGCTGCCCGGCCCGGTCCCGGACGACGCGGTGCTCGGCGCGTGCCGGTCACTGACCCGGGTCCGGCACGGCGTCTGGCTCGACAAGATCGCGGCCGGCCGCCGGATCATCGCGGACGGCGACCCGGACGCGGACCTGATCGCGCGCTGCATCGCGGCTCGCACCGGCGACGGCCCGCCCCCGGACCCGGCCGCGTCCCGCGCCTTCCAGCGCCGCGCCCTCGCCGAGCTGAACGCGCCGTGATCCAGGCGTCTCCCACGTCCTTCCGGCGACGTGGGAGACGCCTGGATCACGGGTACGCCAGATCCAGCGCCACTCCGGTCTCCGGGTCGAAGAAGCGCAGCGACTCCGGCGGCAGCGAGATCCCGACCGTGTCGCCGGCCTTCGCCGGGAAGCCCGGGCCGGTGCTGACCTTGAGTTCGTGACCGGCCCAGCGCGTGGTGAGCAGCACGGTCGCGCCGGTCGGCTCCGCCACCTCCACGGTCGCGTCCGAGCCGCCGGCCGACGCCACGACGTTCTCCGCCCGCACGCCGGCCAGGACGTCGTGGCCGTCCCAGGAGGCCAGCCCGGCCGGGCCCGGCAGCGTGACGTCACCCGTCCGCAGCGCGGAACCGGACACCACGGCCGGGAAGAAGTTCATCGGGGGCGCGCCGAGGAAGCCGCCGACGAACCGCTCGGACGGCCGGTCGTAGACGGAAAGCGGCGCGCCGAGCTGGGCGATCCTCCCGTCCCGCATCACCGCGACCCGGTCGCCGAGCGACATCGCCTCGGCCTGGTCGTGCGTGACGTAGAGCGTGGTGGTGCCGAGCCGGCCGACGATCTTCTTCAGCTCGGCCCGGAACTGCAGGCGCAGCAGCGCGTCCAGGTTGGACAGCGGCTCGTCCATCAGCAGCACGGCCGCGTCGACCACGATCGCGCGGGCGACCGCGACGCGCTGCCGCTGGCCGCCGGACAGCTGTGCGGGGAACCGGTCCAGCACGTCGGTGAGGTCGAGCAGTTCGGCCGCCTCGCGTACCCGCCGCTGCCATTCGTTCTTCTCGATCTTCTTCATGGTCAGGCCGAAGCCGATGTTGTCGCGCACCCGCATGTGCGGGAACACCGCGTAGGACTGGAAGACCATGGACAGGCCGCGCTCGCGCGCCGGGACGCGGGTGACGTCCCGGCCGCCGATCGAGATGCTGCCCGAGTCCGGCGTCTCCAGCCCGGCGACCATCCGCAGCAGCGTGGTCTTGCCGCAGCCGCTCGGCCCGACCAGCACCAGGAACTCGCCGTCGTCCACGGTCAGCGAGACGTCGTCGGTGGCGCGGTGCGCGGGGTAGCTCTTCACCAGGTTGGTGATGGTGACGTTCATCGAAGCGTCGTCCCCCACATGTTGAGCAGGTATCTGCGGACCAGAGCGATGAAGACGATCGCCGGCAGCACCAGCACCAGCCCGCCCACGAAACGGAACGCCAGCGGCGAGTCGGCGAGCGTGGCGAGCACGTGCGCGGGCAGCGTGCGCCGGTTGAGCGTGAGGATGCTGGCGCCGAGCACCTCGTTCCACGAGGTGACGAACGTGAAGACCGCGGCGGCCGCGATGCCGGGCAGCGCCTGCGGTGCCACGATGCGCAGGAACGCCGCCCACCGGTGCGCGCCGAACACCATCGCGGCCTCCTCCTGCTCGACGGAGACGCCGGCGAAGACCGCGGCCGTGATCAGGATCGTGCTGGGCAGCGCGAGCGCGGTGTGCAGCAGCGTCACCGCGTAGGTCGTGTCGTACAGCCCGGCATCGATGAAGATCTTGGCGAGGGGTACGGAGAGCACGACGATCGGCAACGCCCGGGTCAGCAGCATGACGACCTGGTAGGCGTCCCTGCCGCGGAACGCGAACCGGGCCAGCGCGTATCCGCCGGGCACGCCGAGCAGCGTGGCCAGCGCGACCGTGGACAGCCCGACGGTCAGCGAGTTCAGCATGCCGCCGACGATGCCGGTGGTCCGCAGGAACGTGTTCATCGTGTCGCCGGAGACCGCGGTCGGCAGCAGCGGCAGCGGGAAGGCGTTGAGCGCGTCCCGCGAGGTGAACGACGCCAGCGCGATCAGGTAGAGCGGCAGCCCCATGAACAGCGTGACCAGCACGCAGCCGAGCTGCACCAGCACGCGCCGCCGGGTCATCGGGCCGCTCCCCGCATCAGGCGCAGGTAGCCGAACGCGGCGGTCAGCGACAGCAGCAGCACGACCAGCGCGATCGCGGTGGCGACGTTCGGGTTCTGCAGGAAGTAGTACCACTGGTAGGTCTCGCCGACGAGCAGCGGGAAGCTGCGCGCGGTGAGCGCCTGCGCGACCGCGAACGTCTCCAGCGCCAGGATCGTCCGCAGGATCAGCGCGACCTGCAGGCTGGGCCGCAGCTGCGGCAGGATCACGTGGCGCACCCGCGCCCGGTAGCCGGCGCCGAGCACCTCGGCCGCCTCCTCGTAGTCGCGCGGGATGCCCTGCATGCCGGCCACCACGATCACGAAGACCAGCGACGTCGACCGCCACAGCTCGGCCAGCACGATCGCGAGGAACATGGTGGCCGGGTTCTCGTAGGACAGCCAGGCGTACGGCGTGATCCCGAGGCCGTCCAGCACCGAGTTGAGGTAGCCGCGGTCGGTGAAGATGGACAGCCAGATCAGGCCGGCCGCGAGGTCGCTGACCGCGAGTGGGATCACCCAGACGTAGAAGTGCAGGCCGGCGAAGCGCGGGTTCTGCCGCAGCAGCAGCGCCATGGTGATCGCGAGCGCGAACTGCAGCGGGATCAGCACCACGATCAGCAGCGCGGTGTTGCGCATCGCCTCCCAGAAGTAGGCGTCCTCGATCATCCGCCGGACGTGCGCGGTGGTCGGCCCGTCCGCGCCGGTGAACGCGGCGGCCAGGCCGGTGACCAGCGGCCAGAGGAACAACAACGTCATGAAGACCAGCGACGGTACGATCAGCCAGATCGCGGGGTTCCGTTTAGGCCACACGGCATTCCGCTCGGGCCGGGTCCGGGGCCCAGCACGGCACCTTCGCCTCCGCGACGATCCCGTCCAGCCGGGCGCCCTGCGCGTCGACCACGGCCTTGACGTCCCTGCCGTCGATCAGGATCTCCTTGAACGTGTCCTTGAAGACCTGGGCGACCTCGCCGTCGCGGGCGCCGAGCCCGACCGGCGGCAGCGACAGGATCGCGTTCGGCGCGTCGCGCTGCGCCGAGATGGCCGCCTCCGCGAGCGCGACCGCGGGTGGCAGGTCCGCCGGCACCGGCGCGCTCGTGACCGGGAAGAACGCGTTCTGCCGGAGCACGTCGAGCTGCACCTCCGGCGTGGTGAGGCTCTCGATCACGTCCTTGGCCCGGTCGGCCTCGGGCGCGCCGTTCGGGATGCCGAGGCCGACCACGACCGCCATGTATCCGAGGCCCTTCGGCCCGGCCGGCGCCGGGACCATCAGCCAGTCGTCCGGCTTGGCCGCGGGCGCCCCGACGAGCCGGGCCGAGTGGTCGAAGCCGACCAGCACCTCGCCGCGCTGCAACGGCTCCTGCATGTTGTCCCACCCGGTGGAGGCCGGCGCGGTCTGCGCCCACAGCTCCTTGAGGTACTGCCAGCCGGCGACCGCGTCCGCGGACCGGTACGTGGTGATCTGCCCGCCGGAGAAGCTCGGCACCAGGTAGCCCTGCAGGAACCGGTGGTAGAGCCCCTTCGCACCGGCCGGCAGCCCGAAGATCGGCTTGCCGCCGTTGCCCTGCCGCCCGGCCGTGGCCCAGTCCAGCAGCTGGTCGTAGGTCAGCTTCTGCACGTCGGCTCCGGACGGCAGCCACTCCAGCGCCCTCTTGTTGACCGCCAGCACGTAACTGGCCTGCATCCACGGGATGTACTTCGTGGTGGCGCCGCCGAGCTTGGCCAGCTCGACGAGCTCGGGCGCGAACCCGCGGTCGCCGAGCCGGCCGAGCACGTCGTCGAGGTCGATCAGCCGGCTCGCGTGCGGCGCGAGGTCACCGTGCTGCGCGCCGGCCAGGCTGATCTGCGGCTTCCCGGAGTCCACCTGGCTCTGCAGCGTGGACGCGAAGATGCCGGTCTCGACCTGGTTGAACGCGACCGGCACCGCCGTCACCCGCGCCTTCAGGATGGCCTCGAACCGCTGCCGCTCCTCCACCGGGCTGAACTGGTTGGACAGCAGCGTGACCGTGCCCTCGCCGCCGCCGCCCGTGGTCGAGGCGCCCGCACAGGCGGTGAGCAGCGGTGCCGCCGCCACGCCTGCCCCGAGCGCCAGCACACTCCGCCGGTCCATCGTGAACCTCCTCCGCGCGTCTGTCCTCAATGTAGGACAGGACCGCGCGGCGCGCAGTGGACCTTGTCTAGGGTCGCGGTCCCAGCAGGTCCCAGCGGTTGCCGACCAGGTCGCGGAAGACGACGACGGTGCCGTATTCCTCGTGCCGCGGCTCCCCCGCGATCTCCGCGCCGTACTCCTTGAGCCGCGCGAACGTCGCCGCGAAGTCGTCCACCCGCAGGAAGAACCCGACCCGCCCGCCGGTCTGGTTCCCGACCGCGGCCTCCTGCTCCGCCCCGTCCGCCTTCGCCAGCAGCAGCCCGGTCCCGCCGGACGGCGGCCGCACCACCACCCACCGCTTCGCCCGCCCGTCGTTCGTCAGCGACGGCGAGTCCTCCGTCAGCTCGAACCCGAGCACGCCCACGAAGAACCGAATCGCCTCGTCATAGTCAGGCACCACGATCGCCACAAGATCCAGATTCACGTCCGGAATCCTACGGCGCACCCCCACGAGATCATCTCTAACCGGCTGATCCGGCCGTCCCGCGGCCAGGCGCTGATCGACGGCGTGCTGCCCGTCTCCGTCGCCCTCGCCCGCCGGGACGTGACCGACTGAGCCTTCTCGACCACACCCGTATCGAACACGCCCGGTCCACAGGTTGAGAATTGCTCACTGACATTTGTCATGCCCGCACCGTGAGAGTGCTGGGTATATCGGTGATACGGCGTACTGAGAACCCGCCCGTGGGAAAACCAGAATCAACGGCATGACACAGGCCATCGAGGTACGGGAGCTGCGTCGCCGATACGGCGGGCCGCGCGGATTCGAGGCGGTGAAGGGCATCTCCTTCGACGTCGCACACGGCGAGCTGTTCGCGCTGCTCGGCACGAACGGCGCGGGCAAGACCTCCACCATGGAGATCGTCGAAGGGCTCGACCGGCCGAGTGCCGGCACGGTCCGGCTCCTCGGCCAGGACCCCTTCAGGAACCGGGCCACGGTACGCCCGCGGATCGGCGTCATGCTGCAGGACGCGGGCTTCCCGGCGGACCTGACCGTGGCCGAGACCGCCCGGATGTGGGCCGGCACGCTCCCCGACCCGCGCCCGGTCCCGGAGACACTGGAACTGGCCGGGATGAGTCACCGGGCCCGGGTGCGGGTGAAGCAGCTCTCCGGCGGCGAACGGCGCCGGCTCGACCTGGCGCTGGCACTGCTCGGCCGCCCCGAGGTGCTGTTCCTGGACGAGCCCACCACCGGTCTCGACCCGGAGAGCCGGCAGAACACCTGGCGGGTGATCCGGGACCTGCTGGTCGGCGGCGTCACCGTGCTGCTGACCACGCACTACCTGGACGAGGCGCAGGCGCTGGCCGACCGGCTCGCCATCATGCACACCGGCACGATCGTCACGTCCGGCACGGTGGCGCAGGTCGTGGGCGCGTACCCGGCCCGGATCACGTTCTCGATCCCCCACGGGCCGGAGATTCCCGACCTGCCGGGCGCGCCGACGATCACGCGCGACGGCGCCGCCGTGGTGATCAAGACGGACGCGCTGCAGGCGACGCTGAGCGCGCTGCTGCGCTGGGCCGACGACAACGCGATCCCGCTCCACAACCTCGACGCCCGCTCCGCCTCGCTCGAAGAGGCCTTCCTGACCATCGCCGGAGGAACCCGATGACCCGCCTCGCCTCGATCGGCGGAGCCGAGTTGCTGCTGCTATGGCGCAACTGGTTCGCCCTGTCCAACGCGCTGCTGTTGCCGCCGTTCTTCGGCCTGCTCTTCATCCCGCAGCTGGCCGAGGCCGGCATGGACGCGGCCACCGGCGCCACGCTGGCCGGCGGCATGATCGGCGTCATCCTCGCGATCGTCGTCTACTACAACCTGGTCAGCGCGTACGTGGCCCGCCGCGAGGAACTGAGCCTCAAACGTCTCCGCTCCGGCACGCTCAACGCCGCGGAGATCCTGGCCGGGACCGCGAGCCCGGCCGTCGTGATCGCGCTCGCCCAGTCCCTGCTCATCGTCGTGATCACCGCCGCCCATCTGGACCTGCCGATGCCGGCCAATCCGGTCCTGCTCGCCATCGGCGTGATCGGCGGCGTCGTGATGTTCGTGGTGCTGGCCGCCGCGTCCGCGATCGTCACCGGCACCGTCGAACTCGCGCAGATCACCACGATGCCGATGCTGCTCGCCTGCTTCCTCGGCGCCGGCCTGGTGTTCCCGCTGGACACGCTGCCCGGCCCGGTCGAGACCGCGTTCACGCTGCTACCGCTCGGCCCGATCATCGAGTTGATCACCATAGGCTGGGCCGGTACCGGCACACTGACGGACGCGATCCGGCCACTGCTGCTGCTCACCGCCTGGACGGTGGGCGGCACCCTGATCATCCGACGGTGGTTCCGCTGGGAGCCGCGACGATAGAGAGGCCCGCCCGATGAACCCGCTCGCATGGTGGCACGCCCGCAGCCAGGCCGAACGGTTCGACATCTCGTTCCGCAGCTCGTTCTACGTGTTCCTGGTGTTCATCCCGCTGCTGATCGGCTCGTCCACCGCGACGGTCAGCACCGGCACCGCCGCGCTGATCGCCGGCCTGCTCGCCATCGGATACACCGTGCTGGTGGGTGCCATGATGCACGCCGGCATCGAGCACTACCTCGGCCGCCGTGACCGCCCGACGCGACTCCTGGTCGTCGTCGGCGCGGTCACGGCGCTCGGCTCGGCCGTCGCGCTCCACGGGCTGCCGCCGGACGGCGAACCGGTCGGCGTCGTCGTCGTCGCGCTGGTCTGCACGTACATCATCGGGCTCGCCACGCTGCGCAGCATCTGGCCGTCGATGCTCGCGATCGGCGCCGGCATCGGCGTGTTGTCGCTGGCCGTCGCCGTCAGCGGCCCGTCGCTGGTGCCGTCCACGTTCTCGCTGCTGTTCACGGGCGGCATCGTGCTGCTCACCTACCGCTCGTCGCTCTGGATGCTCCGCGTGGTCTGGGAGCTCGACCGGGCCCGCACCGTGCAGGCCGGGCTCGCGGTCACCGAGGAACGGCTGCGCATCGCCCGCGACATGCACGACGTGCTCGGCCGCAACCTGTCCGTCATCGCGCTCAAGGCCGAGCTGGCCGCGCAGCTCGCCAAGCGCGGCCGGGACGAGGCCGTCGAGGAGATGCTGGAGGTCCGCCGGATCGCCCAGGACGCGCTCACCGACGTCCGCGCGGTCGTCGGCGGATACCGCAGCGCCGGCCTCGACGACGAACTCGCCGGCGCCCGCTCGCTGCTCGCCTCCGCCGGCATCGAGGCCCGGATCATCGGCGACGGCCACGACCTGCCGCCGGCGGTGCAGGGCGCGCTCGCCTGGGTGGTCCGCGAGGCCGTCACGAACGTGCTCCGGCACAGCGAGGCCCACACCTGCACCATCACGCTCCGCTCCGGCACCCCCGGAACCGTTACGCTCACCATGTCCAACGACGGAGTCGCCCCGGGCCGGGTGCGGTTCGGCAGCGGCCTGCTCGGCCTCACCGAACGCATCGCCACGCTCGGCGGCACGCTCTCCGCCACCTACGAGAAGCCACAGTGCTTCCTGCTCACGGTCACGGTCCCGCTCACATGATCAGCATCCTGCTCGCCGACGACGAGCACCTCATCCGCGGCGCCATGGCCGCGCTGCTCTCCCTCGAGGACGACCTCACCATCGCCGGCCAGGCCGCCACCGGCGCCGAGGCGATCCGGATGGCCCGCGCCCTCAAACCCGACGTCGCCCTGCTCGACCTGCAACTCCCGGACACCGACGGCGTCTCGGTCGCCCAGCAGATCCAGCCCATCTGCCGCACCGTGATCGTCACCAGTCACGGACTGCCCGGACACCTGAAACGCGCGCTCTCCGCCGGGGTGCGCGGCTTCCTCTCCAAGACCGTCTCCGCCGACATCCTCGCCACGGTCGTCCGCACCGTCCACACCGGCGGCCGCTACGTCGACCCCCAACTCGCCGCCGAGGCGATCAGCGTCGGCGACAGCCCTCTCACCACCCGCGAATCCGAGGTCCTCGCCCTCGCCGCCACCGGCACCCCCATCGACGACATCGCCCGCCGCGCCAGCCTCTCCCCGGGCACCGTCCGCAACTACCTGTCCTCCGCCGCCGGCAAGATGAACGCCGCCAACCGCCACGAGGCCGCCCGCATCGCCCAGGGCTTCGGCTGGATCTAGAGTTCCCCCGGGATTGAACCCGTGATCGGGGCGTCCCCATGCTGGTAGAACAGTGTGGGGACGCCCCCGATCACGGACGAGATGCCCGGTGAACGTTGCTGAACAACGCACTGGCAACGCTTCCTTCGCCCCTTCGGGCCACAACCGCGAGGATCACATTCGATCTTCCCGCTCCCGGCGCGGTACAGCCCGCATGCTCCCGACTCCGTTGCCCATTCGGCATCGGAAGCCGCGAGCCCTGCCCGGAGACCGGAAGCACCAGCCCACGGCTTCGGGCCGCCCGGAACGCTCCCTCTCACTCGCCAAAGAGCGGCGGGTAGTTTCCTCACGCGCCTTCTCCTGTTCCGTACGAAAGCCGCAGGCCGGGCTCGCGTCGCCTGTATGCCGGACACCGCCTGGCCAGTAAACTGGTCCCCGCCAGACTCATCCCGGGATTCCATTGACACCCCGGTTTCGATGTCATTTAGAATTTTCGACACGTCATCAGCGATTCGCTTTCGCTCGCCTTCCCGACCCCCACCTGACAATCTCGAATGGATGCCTTTTCCTCATCGTTCACCACAACAGTCTTCAGCTAATGCAGCATGAGGTGGTTTGAAGCCTCCCCCAGCAGGGCGACTCCGAAGGGCCAAACCTTCATCTTCCGTACAGCATCGCTACAAGAAGGAAATTCCTACATATCTCCACCCTTTCGCGTTCAGGACACAACAAGGGCGCTTCCCTTGGGCGGCCGATGCCTCGCCGACCTGCGGGAATGTAGATCATCTTGGCTGGATCCTGCCGCTGAGGAAGCGCCCTTGGCCTGCCGCCCGACGTCCGCGCAGATCCCGTTAAGGATCATTGAGTGATACCTGAGGTAGATCGACGAGTGACGTCGAACGACCTCACGTATCACTCAATGATCCTTCGTGGTCGATCTCCTGCCGGGCTGCCATGCGCTCAGGCGACACGGCACGAAATGCCGGGCAGGAAGGTCGCGCGGTATGCGATGAAGACAGCCGCCGGCGACCACAGGATCTTGACTCCCGCACAGCGGAAGATCTGGTCCAGATCTCGGGCCGGCCCTCGGCCAGGCCGGCGCGAGAGTCGCGAGAGCGGACCGCGCCGTTCTCAGGTCAGTTCGAGAACGCGAGGCGCAGCCACGACCAGAATGAACGACCACAGCATCAGCGCGTCCTCAGGCCGTCGACGAAGCGCTTCGCCTCCACGAGGGAAGCTCCGGTGTGCTGACGGTACAGCCGGATCGCCTCGATGGACCGGCCCTGGCCGGCGAGTTCCACGACGTCGGGGTAGGACGGCGGCGCGACGCCCAGATGGTCGAGGATCGCGCGCTGCTGCCGTTCGATCGCGGCGAGCCGGGCGGGCGTCTCGATCCGGCTGCGGGAGGTCGCGCCCAGCGCGACGGTGAGCCCGAGGGCGAAACCGAACAGGGTGGCCAACGCGGCGCCGAGGAGGGGTTCCACGACCCGCATCCTCTCAGAGGCGGGCGACGATCGGGGCCAAGGACTCCAGCGCGGGGGCGCGGATCACGTACCGGTCGATGTTCCAGCGTTCGCGGTTGCGGTCGATCGCGGCGACGATCTCATCCTCGGTGCCGACCAGGATGAACGGCGTCTGCCGCAGTTCGTCGACGGTCACGCCGAGTTCGGCGGCGGTCTCGCCGAGCACGGACGACGGGTCGCCGGTGACGGCCGCGATCTGGACCAGCGCCTCCAGGGTGGCGCCGGAGGTCAGCGCGACCTGGGCGTCGATCTCGTCGAGCGACCAGCGCGCGGTGTGCCGGTGCCCGTCCGCGAGTGTCCTGCCGAGGCCGCTCAGTCCGACGATGTCGGCGTTGCGGCCGGCCCAGCGCAGCAGTTCGCTGTTGCCGCCGCCGAACGTGAGAGGGATGCGCGCCTGCACCGGCCGGGGGTCGCCGAGCCGCGCGCCGGTCATGGTCAGCGACGGGGTGGAGATCGTGACCTCCTCGCCGTCGAGCAGCCGCCGGACCGCCTCGGCGACCTCGATGCAGCGGCGGACCCGGCCGGCGACGTCCGGGCGGGTGCGGCCGATCGCGGCCCATTCGGCCGGGGTGTGGCCGGCGCCGATGCCGAACCGGGCCCGGCCGCCGGAGAGCAGGTCGAGGGTGGCGACCGCGGAGGCGAGTGGCAGCGGTTCGCGGACGCCGGCGTTGGAGACGTAGACGCCGAGCCGGATCCGGGAGGTGACGGCCGCGGCCGCGGCGAGCACCGGGTACGGGTCCGGGCAGGAGCCCGGGTGGTCCGCGGTGAGCAGCGTGTCGAAGCCGGCCTCCTCCGCGCGGCGGGCGAGGTCGAGCCAGGCGGTCGCGCCGTCGCGGGGGACGGCCTGCAGCGAGAACGTCGTCACCCGGCCAGCGTGTCGCATCGGGTACCCGCGCGGCCAGCGCTTCCGCGGATGGCAGAGGATGGGCGGCGTGAACGAGGACGAGATTCTGGACATCGTCGACGAGAACGACGTGGTGATCGGCCAGGCACCGCGCGGCGAGGTGTATGCGAGGCGGCTACGCCACCGGGCCGTGTTCATCCTGGCCCGGGACGCCGAGGACCGGATCTTCGTGCATCGGCGTACGCCGCACAAGCTGGTCTTCCCGTCGCACTACGACATGTTCGTCGGCGGCGTGGTCGGCACCGGCGAGTCCTACGACCTGGCCGCGCACCGGGAGGCGTCCGAGGAACTGGGCGTGGACGACCTACCGCAGCCGACGCCGCTGTTCAGGTTCCTCTACGAGACGCCGGAGCACACCTGGTGGTCCGCGGTCTACGAGGTGCGGTGCACGTCGCCGGTCGCGCCGCAGCCGGAGGAGGTGGAGTGGCACGCGTTCCTCACGCCGGAGGAGCTGGCCGCCCGCCTGCCGGAGTGGGACTGGGTGCCGGACGGACTCGCCGCCTACCAGCGACTGCCGAAAATGGCATAGATAACGATCATCGGGTACGGGTAGCGTGAGCGCACCGGACCATCCGCTGCAACCGCCGCACAGTCCGCCGGCGCTCCCGGTTCACCCGGCCCGGAGCGCCGGCGGTGCGGCGGTTGCCGGCTGTCAGGCCGGCGGCGCGTAGAAGTCGGTCGTCCGGGTCGCCGCGCCCGCGGCAGCGTCAGCCGGCGTCCCCGCGGCCACGCTCGCCCGCCCCCAGTCCTCGCTGACCAGCGTGATGAACCGGCGCCCTTCGGGGGAGACCGACCACGCCTCCACCTCGGCCGGGTCCACGGCCGTGTCCGGCGCGGTGAAGTGCAGGCCGAGGCCCATCAGGCCCAGGTCCCAGCCGACGCCGACCGCGCCCGGGCCGAACTGCGCCCACCGCTCGTCGTCGACGTGCGCGATGTGCTCCAGCGTGAAGCGGGTGCGCTCCGGGGACTCCGGCGTGAACCGGACCTCGATCCAGGAGACCTCGCCGCCGAACTCCCAGGTGGCGTCGAAGCCCTTCGGCGGGTCGCACGCGGTGACCGTGCCGGACGCGTTGCCCTCCAACTCGTACCGCCCGTGGAGTCGCAGGTCGCCCTTGACCGGCAGGAACCAGCGCGCGATCCGGCCGGGCGTGGTGCACGCGTCCCAGACGTCGGAGATCGGCGCGTCGTAGACCCGGCTCGCGGTGACCACCCGCGCCTCGCCCGCCTCCAGTGTGCGCGTGCCGACCTGCCGCCGGACCGCACTGACCGTGGCTTCCACATCGATCATCGAGCCGCTCCCCTCGTGTTGACAGCGACTACGTTTCTAGCGTCCGCAGCTTATATAAGTCAAGACTGAAATTGTCGGGCCAGGGACGTCAGCGTGATGCCGAGCGGCGCGTCCAGCCGCAGCCCCGCGTACGCGTCGCCCCTGGTCACGCCGCGGTTGACGATCGCCACCGGTATCCCCAGCTTCGCCGCGCGCAGCACGAACCGGCGGCCGGACATGACGGTCAGCGACGAGCCGAGGACCAGCAGCAGGCGGGCCGACTCGACCCGGGCGAAACACTCCTGCACCCGGTCGCGCGGCACGGTCTCGCCGAAGAAGACCACGTCCGGTTTGAGCAGACCGTCGCCGCAGGCCGCGCAGGCCGGCACCCGGAACCCCGCCTCCAGCTCCTCGTCGATCTCGACGTCGCCGTCCGGGTTGATCGTCAGCGCCTCGGCCGAGAACTCCGGGTTCGCCGCGGCCATCCGGGCGTCGTACGTCTCGCGCGCGCTGGTCTCGCCGCAGTCCAGGCAGATCACCCGGTCCAGCCCGCCGTGCAGCTCGACCACGTCGTGCGCGCCGGCGGCCTGGTGCAGGCCGTCGACGTTCTGCGTGATGATGCCGGTGAGCAGCCCGGCCCGCTCCAGCGCCGCGACCGCCTCGTGCCCCGCGTTCGGCGAGGCACGCGCGATGGTCCGCCAGCCGACGTGGCTGCGCGCCCAGTAGCGGCGGCGCGCGTCCGGCTCGCCGGTGAACATCTGGTACGTCATGGGCGTCCGTGCACGGGACTGCCCACTGGGCCCCCGATAGTCCGGAATGCCCGACTCGGTGGAGAGGCCCGCGCCGCTCAGCACCGCCACGTCACCGTCCGCCACCAGCGCGGACAGTCGCGATATCCCGTCTTCCACGCGCTCCAGGCTATGCCACGTTCGTGATCTCGCGCTCGAACCGCTCCTTGAGCGCGCGCGGCGGGTCCGCCGTGGTGAAACCCTTGCTCGCCTGCGCCCGGTAGCGCTCCGGCATCATCGCGGCGAGCTGCGCGTCGAAGTCCTGCTGGAGCGTGACGGTCTGCACCCGGTCGTCGCCGGGCTCCGCGTCCAGGTGCAGCACGGCCGGTCCCGCGTTCATCAGCGCGCCGAGGAACGGCGTGCCGGGCTTGCCGGCCGCGCAGAGGTAGTAGCCGTACGCGGTGCGCAGGTGCCGCTCCCGCCCCTCACCGGCCGGGTCGACGCCGAAGACCTCGACCTCGCAGAGCATGCGGTCCTGCGCGGAGAGCTGGTGGCCGTGCTTGGCGTGTTCGTCCACGGTCGCCTGCTCCAGCTCCACCGCCAGCAGCTGGGTGGCTCGCGCGTGCAGCTCGGGCTCGGACAGTCGCGGCGCGACCGCGTTGTAGTAGAGGCCACCGGCCGCGAGCCCGACGGTGAGCAGCACCTCGGGCGCGATCCACCACGCATTACCACGAAGAACATCGATGAATGACCGCACGACCGTCATTCTGGCAGGTGTTCGGCGGCACACGGAAGGGCTTGGGTAACCTGCCAGCCGTGCACATCCTGCTACCGCCGTCCGAGGGCAAGGCCCACCCCACGCGCGGCGCCGCGCTCGACCTGGCGTCGCTGGCCTTCCCGGAGCTGACCGGAGCGCGCGAGGCGGCACTGGACGCGCTGGTCACGCTGTGCGCGGGCGACGAGGAGGCGGCGGTGGCGGCGCTCGGGCTGTCCGCCGGGCAGCGCGACGAGGTGCGCCGCAACGCGCTGCTGCGGACCGCGCCGGCCACCACGGCGGCGCGGCTCTACACCGGTGTGCTCTACGACGCGCTCGACCTCGCCACGCTGCCCCCGGCCGCGAAGCGCCGCGCGAACGCCCAGATCCTGATCTTCTCCGGCCTGTTCGGGGTGTCCCGGCTCGGCGATCGGCTCCCGGCGTACCGCTGCGGCATGGATGTGAAGCTCTCGCCGCTCGGCGCGGTCAACGGTCACTGGCGCCGCGCGCTCCCGGACGCGCTCGCCGATCTCGGCGGCCCGATCCTGGACCTGCGCTCCTCGTCCTACGCCGCGGCCTGGCGACCGTCGAAAGACCAGATCAAGGACGTCGCCACGGTACGGGTGCTGCACGAACGGATCGTGGACGGCGCGCCGAGACGATCCGTGGTCAGCCACTTCAACAAGGCCACGAAGGGCCGCCTGGTCCGCGACCTGCTGCTGGCCGGTGCCGCACCGCGATCGGTCCCCGCACTGGTCACCGCACTGCGCGACCTGAAGTACACGGTGGAGGAGCCCTCCCCCGGCGCGCTCGACGTGGTGGTCCGCGAGTTGTAGAGCCGCCCGTCCACAGTCGGAGGACGAGCGCTCCGCGGCGCACCGCGGAGCGTTACCCTGTTGCGGTCGTCGATCGACGAACGCCAGGAGAGGATCCAGCGGTGTCTGCGGAGAACAGCGAGCACGCGCCACCCGGGGTGGACACCAGCACGCCACACTCGGCCCGCATCTACGACTGGTGGCTCGGCGGCAAGGACAACTTCGCGGCCGACCGCGCGGTCGGCCAGGCGTTCCTCAACACGATCCCGACGGTCCGGGCGATGGCGAAGGAGAACCGCGAGTTCATCCACCGCGTCGTCGAATACCTGGTCCGCGACCAGGGCGTCACGCAGTTCCTGGACGTCGGCACCGGCATCCCGACCAGA
This sequence comes from Catenuloplanes nepalensis, assembly GCF_030811575.1. GTDB lineage: Bacteria > Actinomycetota > Actinomycetes > Mycobacteriales > Micromonosporaceae > Catenuloplanes > Catenuloplanes nepalensis. The sequence continues at coordinate 4,746,002 of NZ_JAUSRA010000001.1, forward strand.
CCCAACCTGCACGAGGTCGCGCAGGCGATCGACCCGCGCTGCCGCGTGGTCTACGTCGACAACGACCCGATCGTGCTGGTCCACGCGCGGGCGCTGCTGGTCAGCAGCCCCGAGGGCAGCACGGAATACATCCACGCCGACATGCGCGACGCGGCCGGCCTGCTCGGCACTCCGGCGCTGACCCGCACGCTCGACCTGACGAAGCCGGTCGCGCTGACGCTGATCGCGGTGCTGATGCTGATCGCGGACGCGGATGATCCGGGCCACGCGGTGCGGGAGCTGATGGACGCGCTGCCGTCCGGCAGTCACGTGGCGATCACACACCCGGCGTTCGACTTCGACCCGCCCGCGGTGGAGAAGCTGGTCGCGATCACCGAGGGCCAGATGACGTTCGTGCCGCGCTGGCGCACCGACATCGAGGCCTACTTCGCGGTCCCCGGCTGGGAGATGGTCGAGCCGGGCCTGGTCCCGGTGATGGCCTGGCACCCGCCGGTGGAGCCCGAGGACCCGACCGCGGCTTACTACTGGGCCGGCGTGGCCCGCAAGAACTGACGCGGTGGTGGCCGATGCGCCGGCCACCACCGCTCTTCTCTATGTCCCCGCGGCCATGGTGACGCGCCGCGGGCTGATCAGGCCGTCCGACGCTGATCAGGCGGTGCGGCTCTGTGGCAGCACGATCTTCTTGTCCAGCATCGGGTCCATCTCGGAGCGGGGCTGCATGAACCGGGCGGTGAGCGTGTCCACGCCGGTCCCCCGGGAGCTGCTCGGGCGGTAGGTCACGGTCGCCGCGTCGCGCGACGCGACCTCGACGATCCCGGCCCGCCAGGCGCCACCCCGGTAGACCCACACACGGTCGGACGGGTGGTAGGTGTCGGTCGCGGCCACCGAGGCCGGGTCTCGCCGATCGGGATCAATCGTGGGGGCGGACATGTTCATGACCCTCCTGCCTTGGAACGCGCCAGTTCGGCCGGCTTCCTGGGAATCTCCGGACTCGCGGTGCCCGGTGGTGGATGGGCCGGCGCGGCCTGGGGCTCGCGGCAGCGGGCGCTCTTCGCGACGTACATCTCCTCGTCGGCACGGCCGAGGGCCTCGGCGAGGCTCGCACCCGGTGGCACCGGGACGAGTCCGACCGAGGCGGTGACCGTGACGGTGATGTCTGCACTTCCCCGGAGGGGATTCGGCGAGCTCGAGTCCCGGAGGGGATTCGGCGAGCTCGAGTCCCGGAGGGGAATCGGCGAGCTCGAGTCCCGCAGGGGAATCGGCGTCGACAGCACGTCGGAGAGGCGGTCCGCGGGGCGTCCGCGGGCGACGTCGATCGCGGCTCCGGTCAGCAGTGCGGCGAACTCGTCGCCGCCCAGCCGGGCCACCAGGTCGTCACCGGCGTAATCGGCCAGGCGGCGGGCGATGGTACGCAGTACCGTGTCGCCGGCGGCGTGGCCGTACTCATCGTTGATCTGCTTGAAGTCGTCGAGGTCCACCACGACCGCGGCGATCGCCGGGCGGTGGCGGTCGGCGACGAGCTCGGCGCCGTACCGATAAAAAGCCCGCCGATTCGGCAGGCCGGTGAGCGGGTCGTGGCTGGCGGCGTGGCGCTCGGCGTCGAGGGCGAGGCGGAGACCGGCCGCCTCGGCTTCAGCACGTCGTGCCCGGCGGTGCGACCGCCAGGCGAGCCCGGTCGAGCCCGCGAGCAGCAGGCCGCCGAGCAGGAGCGTCACGTCCACGCGCCCAGCCCCCGTATGCGCGCCCGCATCGGCGTGCGGGCCGGAGCGGTGGCGAAGCAGTCCCGTGCACGTCCGCCCGACCCGCACGCGGGCGGCCGGCAACGGGCGGAACCACTAACTGACTGATCACTCAGTGTGCCAGTTACGGCTACGCCACCGGGAAAAAATGTCTGATTCGCCACCAGAAATCCGATTTCCGATCACAGAGAGTGAACGAGTATGTGCTTATGCACATGAGCTATCATCCTCGGTATGCGGTGCAGACGCAAGAGCCGATGCACGTGCATCCACGGCGTGCACAAGCACGACGCGGAGGTTTGGTTGAGCCGCAATCTCGTCGGCCCATTGGGGGCGGTCGACGTCCGCGGTCACGTCCCCCAACCCAACCAGTAGAGAGAACAGCCCATGCAGCAGACGACATACAACGGCGTACCCGCCGGACAGCTTCCAGTGACCTGGCAGAAGAGCAGCTTCAGCAACCCGAGTGGGAACTGCGTCGAACTCGCGCAGCTTCCGGGCGGCGGCGTGGCCATGCGGAACAGCCGGGACCCCGAGGGGCCCGCACTGATCTACACCCCGGCCGAGATCGAGGCGTTCATCCTCGGCGCCCGCGACGGCGAATTCGACCACCTCGCGCTGTAATACACGGCTTCCGGTGCGCGCCCGCCTCCCACGGGCGCGTACCGGGGATCAACCGAAAGTCCGACCCCCGGGACTGGAAGACATCCGGCCCCGACGCGCTAGGCTGAGCGGCGGCTCATGGCGTGCCGTGGAAATTCCGCATGCCGTGACGCATGGCGGCGGGGGACTCGGTTCAGCAGGCGGAGGCTGACGACGGTGAGCACGGCAGACAAAGACGGCGGATCGGCGGGCAGCCCGACCGTCCTCCGGATGCTGCTGGGCTCCCAGCTTCGCAAGCTCCGTGAGGCCAAGGGCGTCACCAGGGAGAAGGCCGGCTGGGAGATCCGCTCCTCGGAGTCGAAGATCAGCCGGATGGAGCTCGGCCGGGTCGGCTTCAAGGAGCGCGACGTCGCCGACCTGCTGACGCTCTACGGCGTCGACGACGATCAGGAGCGGGCCAGCCTGCTGGCCCTGGCGCGGGAGGCCAACACGCCTGGCTGGTGGCACAAGCACAGTGACGTCCTGCCGAACTGGTTCCAGGCGTACCTGGGGCTTGAGGCGACCGCCACGATCATCCGCAACTACGAGGTGCAGTACATCCCGGGTCTGCTGCAGACCGCGGACTACGCGCGCGGCGTGATCCTGCTCGGCCACACCCTCGCCCCGGCCGAGGAGATCCAGAGCCGGGTCAAGCTGCGCATGGCCCGCCAGCAGGTGCTGCACCGCGCGGAAGCGCCGCGCTTCTGGGGCCTGCTCGACGAGGCCGCGCTGCGCCGCCCGATCGGCGGCCAAGCGGTCATGCGCGAGCAGATCCTGCACCTGCTGGAGTTGGCCAAGCTGCCGAACATCACGCTCCAGGTCATCCCGTTCGAGGCCGGCGGCCACGCCGCCGCCGGCGGTCAGTTCAGCATCCTGCGCTTCCACGACCAGGAACTGCCGGACGTGGTGTACATGGAGCAGCTGACCAGCGCGCTCTACCTGGACAAGCGCGAGGACGTCGACCACTACGCGGCCGCGATGGAGCGCCTCTGCGTGGAGGCGCTCCAGCCGGCCGACACGATCACGTTCCTCGAACGCTTCCTCGACGAGGCCTACCCGCTCACTTCTCGTTGACGTCCTTCAGCGGCATCGCGTTGATGATGTTGCTGTCCGCGTTCCACTTCTGCAGCGTCGAGCCGTCGCAGGTCGCGACGTAGATCTTGGTGACCTTGTTGACCTCCTGGAAGAGATCCGGGTTCGGCAGCTTCGGGTCGCGCGGCGTGAGGCAGAGGCCCCCCGAGTCCACGATGGTGTAGCTGGTGAAGTAGGCATCCGTCTGACCGTGGACGGTCCACCGCTGATCGGCGCCGCTGTCGCACGCCCGGGTCAGCACGTAGCGGCCGTAGTCCCCGGAGAGCGGGCTCTGCAGGCAGATCTTGACCGACTTGCCCTTCGAGTCCGTGTACGTCGTGGTGATGGTGCCGGGCGCGAAGTTCCCGGCCTTGCCCGCCAGCCCCACCGGCAGGTCCGGAAGGTCGTACCGCTGGTTCCACATGACCTGGCCCGCGTTCGGGTTCTGCTTGCAGACCCAGGCGATCATGTGACTGGCGTTCGGGTCACCGCCGGTCGCGTCCAGGCAGCGACCGAACTGCGCGTAGTTGACCAGCTGACCGATCGACCGGCCGATCGCGGACGCGGCCTGACCGCCGCCGACCGTGGCGTCCGGCGAGAACGTCTGCACGTTGTTGTACGCCCCGCCGCAGTTCTTGTTCGTGATGTAGAGCCCGCTGCCGGGCGAGTTGGCGCTCGCCACGTTGATGCAGAAGCCGTCCGTGTTCGACCCGTCGGCCTTGCTGTTGACCAGGTTCGCCGAGTCGTTGATGCTCCACTGCTGCTCGTAGAGGGCCGGCACCACGGCGGTGCACGCCTTCAGCACGATCGGTGACCTCTCGGTGCGCTGCGCGACCGCCTCCAGGCACAGCCCCTGCTGCCGGGACGCCTTCTTCGACGAGACCAGCGTGATCGACAGGTTCGAGTTGTACGACCAGGTCTGCGCGACCGAGCCGGCGTTGCAGGGCTGCATCTTCACCGTCGCGCCCTCGGCCGGGTCGCCGGAGCCGGCGTCCATGCAGAGGTCCCTGAGGCTCGTGCTGCCGCGGTAGACGTGGATCAGTCCGCCGCTGATGTTCTCGTTCGTGGTCTGGAACATGTACGTGCCGCGCACCTCACGCTTGGTGGTGGAGGCGCCCCGGGTGGCGGTGCCGGTCGAGGTGAGCAGCGCGTACGCCGGCACGGTCACGGTGCCGTTCAGGCTGACACAGTTGACCCTGTTGGCCGCGCTCTGCAACCAGGCTGTGTCCTTTCCCTTTGGGTCGCTGTTGTAGTACGTGACCGCCACCGAGTACGACGACGGGGCGGTGCCGCCGAGCGTCCCGGTCAGCGGCAGGCACGGCAGCAGCTTCTGGTTGCCGACCGCGCCGACCACAGATCCGCGGATCTGTGACAGCGCCACGTCCAGCCCGGTCTGCGCCGCCTGCAACGCCTGCACCCGGCTGTCGGCCACCCGGGTGGCGAGCAACTGGGTGCTGACCAGCGACACCAGCAGCCCGCCGAGCGAGACGCCGACCAGCGTCACCATCAGCGCCAGCGGGAGCGAGCCGCGGTCGTCCCGCCGCACCCGGCTCAGCCATCTCCTCATGACGGGATCCCCCTCGCTTCGATGCAGGTTTCCTCGACGTTCGTGGCGGTGGCGTTCAACGCCGTGAACGTGATGTTGCTCTGCCGGGTCGAGCCGGCCCGCGCACCGTTGGAGCCGGAGCCGCCACCCTGCACCGCGGTCATGTCCAGCGTCAGCCGCTGGTACCCGAAGCCGTTGACCGCGGTGGAGTCCGCGTCCGTGACCGTGAACGGGGTGGCTGAGCCGACGCCGTTCGCGATCGTGGTCCAGCGGGTCGGGGCCGGCGAACCCTGATCCTGCTGCCACTGACGGCGTTGCAGCATTCGCGTCGAGGTCTGCATCCGCAGCTCCACGCAGGTGTCCACGGTGTCCTGCACGATCACGTACTCGACGTACCAGTCGCCGTTGACCTGGGCCGGCTCGCTGATCGCACGCGCGTACCGGACTTCCTTGTCCAGGCGGATGAACGCGTTGTTGAGCTGGAGCTGCGTCTCCGCGAACGTGTCCGCCTTGTTGACCACCCCGTGGATCTGGATGATCGCGCCGGTGAAGATCACCATGAGGACGGCCATCACCGTCATCGAGACCATCACCTCGGCCATGGTGATGCCCGCGTCGCCCCGCGACCGGCGGGCCCGAAGCCGGCGCATCACGGCTTCACCGTCACGGTGAAGATCCGGCTGGCCGTGACACCCTTGCTGTCGGTCACGAACAGCGTGACCGGGAGCGGGACCGCCGAGCCGGTGGCCGGGGTGGTGCCGGAGAGCGTGCCGGTTCGCACGTCGACCGCCAGCCAGGCCGGGGCCCCGGGGCCGAGCGACCAGACGTACGGCGCGGTGCCGCCGTTCACGGCCGGTGCCGGGTACGACACCGCGGTGCTCTTCGCGGCCTCGTAGTTGGCCGGCTGTGCCATCTCCATCGCGGGGACGACCCAGCTGAACGTGGTCCTGGCCTGGTTTCCGGCCTTGTCCACGACGATGAGCGTGACGTTGCTGGAGCCCAGGGTGACCGGCACACCGGTGACCACGCCGGTGGCGGCGTCCATCGCCAGCCCGGACGGCAGGCCCTGAGCGGACCAGGTGAACGGCGCGGTGCCGCCGGCCACCGTGAACACCCGGGTGACCTGCATGCCGGTCACCGTGCGGAGGCTGTTGCCCTCCACCGGCGTGATCACCGGAAGCCCGTTGATGGTCCAGGTGAACGTGGTGGACAGGTTCCGGTTGTCCGCGTCGCGCACCGTCACGGTGACCGGGCCGGTGCTGACCCCGGTCGGCGTGCCGGTGATCAGGCCGCCGGCTGGATCGATCCGGAGGCCGGCCGGGAGTCCCTGCGCGCTCCAGGCGTACGGCTCCTTGCCGCCGGTCGCGGTGAACGGGAGGTTGATCGCGAGGCCGGTGGTGTTGACCTGCTCGGTGTAGGTGGTCGTGAAGCGAAGCGCCTCGGCCGTACCGTTGTAGTTGAAGATCGGCTCCGCGGTGTTCTTGCCGATCAGCGTCGAGGTGACGTAGGAGCAGACGGCGTTCTGGCAGCTGGGGTCGTTCCAGGTGACGCCCACGACCACGCGGTAGAACTCGAGGAAGCTGACGCCGGGCGCGATCGGCAGGCACTCGGTGGACGCGCCCGCGGCCCGCAGGCAGTTGCTGACGTAGTAGTACTGCTTCAGCGACAGCCCGTTGATCTGGACCGCGTGGAACGTCGTGGGCAGCGCCGCGCTGCTGCCGGCGCCGGTCGCGGCATTGATGTCGTACGCCATCGTGCCCAGCGACAGCAGCGAGGAGACGCCGCGCACCGGGTTGTTCCACTGCACGGTCGTGCTGTTCAGGTCCCGGCCGGTGATCAGCGTGCTCGGCTTCAGCGCGCGCACGCGCTCCATCGCGTCGCTCGCGGCCTGGATCGCCACCTGCCGGTCGCCCTGCTGGGCGGTGATCCGGATGGTGGCGATGTAGAACGACGTGAGCGCCATCATGACGGTCCCGATGATCCCGATCGCCACCAGGGTCTCGGCCATGGTGAAGCCGTCGTCACCGGCGCGTCCACGGTCTCGCATCACGCTCCTCCTTCCTGGTGTCGTGGGGGTGAAACGGAACCGGACGCTCAGTTCGTCGCGGCCGTGTCGTCGGGGTCCTCGGACTTCTTGTCGTCCTGCTGGACGAACGCGCTGATCGAGAGCGTCATCCGGGCGCCGTCGGCGTCGCCGCCGATCGTGCCGCCGCCGTTCGCGTTGACCGTCGACGAGCTGATCAGCAACGCCCGGTCACCGCTCTGCTGCAGCGACTGGACGAACTTCTCGATGTTGCCGGTGTCCCCGGCGACGATCGCCGTGATCGGCAGCTGGAAGACCGGCGGGGTGGTGTCCTCGATGGCGACGCCGGTGCCGACCGTGAGGGTCTCCACGTTGACCTTGGCGGCCTCGGCCTGCGCCTTGATCTGGCGCATCAGTTCGGACGACCCGGACCGGCCGGGCAGGGCCCGCTGCGCCTCGGCGAGCTCGGTGTCGTACTGGTCCTTCTTCGCGGACGCGGCGTTGAGCTCGTCGAGCGTCGCCTGTTCGGCGGCGAGCTGGGTGGCCGCCGCCTCCGTGTCCGCCCGCAGCGACTCGCGCTCGGCGCTGGCCGGCGAGATGAGCAGGAACCAGGTAAGGACGAGCAGGAGGACCGTGGCGACGACGCCGCCGGCGATCCACCAGCGGTCCACGTGCTGGACGCGCATCAGTTGCCTCCGGGGGTGGCGGACTCCCGCGGCGTGAACCGGCCGTCGAGGAGGGGATCGGTGAGGTTGAGGGTGATCGCGAACTCCTCGCTGCCGTCACCGAGCGTCACGCTGGTCACGTACGGGTCGGAGACGCCGTTGACCTCGCGCAGGTTGTCGGCGAAGTCGGCGATCAGGTCCTTGTCGCCCGCGGAGCCGGTCAGCGTCATCGTGCCGATCTGCTTCGCCGCGGTCTCCGAGGGCAGGCTGCCACTGGTGGTCGCCGTCGAGTCCGAGGCGGTGGAGGCCACGATGTTGACCAGTGAGACGTCCTTGGGCAGCGCGGTCCGGACGCCCTTGACCAGCGTGTACCACTGGACGTCGGTGGACATCAGCGTGCCGAGCTGGTCCTCGATCGCGGTGAGTTCCTGCTGGGTCTGGATCAGCTCGGCGTACTGCTTCTGCTCGTTCTTGACCGCACGCACGGAGTCGTTGGTCTGGTCCAGCGCGGTCTGGGCGGCCGCGGTCTGCGTGACGGACAGTCCGTACCACGCGCCGAGCAGGCCGACGACGCCGACCATGGCGACGCCGACGACGCCGCGGACCCGGCGGCCCCGGCGGCCGGCGAGGATCTCGTCCGGCAGCAGGTTCGCGCTGATCGCCAGCATCCGCAACGGCTCCTGCGGCGCGATCTGCTGCGCGACGAACTGCGACTGCTCGTGTACGGGCATCTGTTCGGTGGTCATCAGGCCGCTCCGAGGGTGAGGCCGATGGACACGGCCGCGGAGGAGCGGAACCGCTCCAGGTTGTCGTGCTGGCCGGGCTCGACGCCGCGCAGCCGGCTCATCGGGTCCGCGATGACCGTGGCGACCGACAGCTCGTAGGCGAGCATCTCGGGCAGGCCGGGCAGCAGCGAGCCGCCGCCGGACAGCGACAGCCGCTGCACCTGGGTGGGCCGCTCGCTGGAGCTGAGGTACGTGAACGAGCTGCGGATCTCGCTGATCAGCGGCCGGAGTCCCTCGCGCAGGAGCTCGGCGACCTCCGGCCCTTCCTGGGTGCGCAGGCCGACCCAGCACTTGACCGCCTCGGCCTCGGTGGCGCCGATGCCGAGCCGGCCGGCCAGCAGCTCGGTCAGCTCCTGGCCGCCGCGCGGCACCGTACGCACGATCAGCGGCTCGCCGTTCGCGTGCACCACCACGCTGGTGGCCTGCGCGCCGATGTCGACGATCGCCTCCACGGTGGTGTCCAGCCAGGAGGCGGCGCGCAGCAGCGCGAACGAGGCCAGGTCGACGCGGTCGACGAAGAGGCCGGCCCGCTCGACCGCACGCACCGCGGTCAGCACCGCGTCCTTCGGCGCCGCGATGAGCAGGCCGCGGATCGTGTCGCCGGCCGGCTCCTCCAGCGGGTAGAAGTCGAGCAGCGCGCGCTCCACGGCCAGCGGCAGCATGTCGCGCACCTGGAACGGCAGCGACTTCTTCAGCTGGTTACGGGGCAGCTTGGCGACGGACATCTCGCGCACGACCGCCTGCGGGTTGGTGACGCCGAGCGTGACGTGCCGGCTCCGGAACTTCGTGGTCGTCCACAGCTCCTTGAGCGCGGCCGTGACCGCGGCGTCGTCCCGGACCACCCCGCTGACGACCGCGCCGGCCGGCAGCGGGGCCTGGGCGTAGTTCAGGATGCCCAGGCCTTGCTTGGTGCGGGTGGTCTCGACGGCCCGTACGGACATCGATCCAATGTCCAGGCCGATGAGATTGGTGGCAGCCATCGGACGTCCTTCCATGCGGTCGTGATTCGGGTGAGGTCAGGCAGTGGGGAGCAGCGAGAGGTACCAGCCGGCGACCGGACCGGCAGCGAAGATCGCGAGAAACGCGCCGAGCAGCATGTACGGGCCGAACGGCACCTGGGACTTGCCGGTGGCGCGGCGCGAGGCCAGCAGCGCGATCCCGGCCAGGCCGCCGAGCAGGAAGCCGGCGAAGGCACCGACGAGGACCGCGTCCCAGCCGAGCCAGCCCAGGTAGAGCCCGAGGAGACCGGCGAGCTTGACGTCGCCGAAGCCCATGCCGCCCCGGTAGACGTGCGCGAGTCCGAGGTAGAACAGGTAGAGCACGGCCATCGCGGCGAGCGCGCGCAGCGCGTGCCCCCAGCCGGCGGTCAGCACCGCGGGCGCCAGGAGCACCAGGCCGACGAGGTAGGAGGGCAGCACGATCGCGTCCGGCAGGCGCTTGACGTCCAGGTCGATGAGCGCCAGCGCGATCGCGATCGCGGCCAGGTAGAGGTAGGCGGGCAGCTCCGGCGTCCACCCGAAGCGGGCGGTGATCGCGACGAAGAGCAACGCGGTGCCGGCCTCGACCAGCGGGTAACGCGCGCTGATCGGCGCGGCGCAGCTGTGGCACCGCCCGCGCAGCGCCAGCCAGCTGACCACCGGCACGTTGTGCCGGGGGCGGATGGCGTCGCCGCAGCCGGGGCAGGCCGACCCGGGGTGCACCAGCGACTCGCCGCGCGGCACCCGGTGGATCACGACGTTCAGGAAGGAGCCGATCGCGAGGCCGAGCACGGCGGCCAGTACCAGCAGTGGAGTCATCGATGGCCGTTCCTTCCTCGGTTCGCGGGACTGTGGTGACGGATGCGCGAGCGGGGCAGCGACGGGTTGCGCCGCTGCCCCGCCCGGCGGAGCACTACGTGGTGGCGGGGGTTGTGACGGCGCTGTTCGTGATGCAGGCGTCCATGGTGGTAGCCGCGGACTGCTTCACCGATCCACCGACCGAGTTGTCGTAGACGAAGTACTTCTGACCGTCGGCGTTGAAACCGCAGATGACGTAGGTCGTGGCGGTCTTCCGCTCGTACCGCAGCGTGTTGCCGTCCGACAGGGTGGCCTTCTGCGGGCTGGTGCCGCCGGTGATGTTGAGGGTCAGCGCGGTGGGCGCGGTGACGGCCGCGGCACTGTCCGGGTACTTGTTGCCGTTCTCGGTGTAGAACGTCTCCACCGCGCTGATCGCGGCGCGCACGTCGGACTGGGCCGACTTGTTCGACGCGCCCTTGCGGTAGTTCAGGTACACCGGGACGGCGATCGCGACCAGGATGCCGATGATCACCACGACCACCAGCAGCTCGATCAGGGTGAAGCCCTTGTCGCTCTCGGCCCGCTTCCTCTGGGACTTGGCGATGAGGTGCTGCATGAGTGCCTCCTGTGGCGCTCAGGGGAGAGGAACTCTGTCGTCCTCGACCGGTGTGTTGCGGGGTACTTGCAATGGAGTTGCGTATTTCAGGAGGTGCCGCCGATGTTCTGGTAGACCGTGAACATCGGCAGGTAGAGGCAGACGACCATCGATCCGACCGTGATGCCCATGAAGAGCACCATCAGAGGCTCGATCGAGGCGGTCAGGCTTTCGGCCGCCGTGTCGACCTCGCGGTCATAAAAGTCGGCAATCTTTCCGAGCATCTGACTGATTTGGCCACTCTCTTCGCCGACCTCGATCATCTGTGTGACCATCTGCGGAAAGACGGAGTGCTTGGCGAGCGGCGAGGACATCGGCTGGCCGTCCCGGATCGAGTCCTGGACGTCCTTCATGGCGTGCGCGATCACGGCGTTGCCGGTGGTGGCGCCGACCACGTCGAGCGCCTGCAGCATGGGTACGCCGGAGGACAGCAGCGTGCCGAGGTTCCGGGAGAACCGGCTGATCGCGATCTTCCGCTGCAGGCTGCCGAAGACCGGCAGCCGCAGTTTCGCGCGGTCGAACCAGAGCCGGAACTCGGGGCTGCGCCGCAGCCCCTGCTGGACCCCGATCGTGCCGCCGATCACGAGCACCAGGAACAACGGTGCGGACCAGGGCAGGCTGTGGCTCGCGTTGACGATGATCTTGGTAGGCAACGGCAGGTCGCCGCCGAGGTCCCGGAACATCTTCTCGAAGACCGGCACGATGAACTTCAGGACGCCGGCGATCAGGACGAAGCTGAAGCCCAGCACGATGGCCGGGTACGTCAGCGCACTCTTGATCTTCCCGCGCAGGACCGCGTCCTTCTCGAAGTTGACCGCGATCCGCTCCAGCGCCTGGTCCATGAAGCCGCCGGCCTCGCCGGCGCGGATCATCGCGATCATGAGCGTCGGGAAGATCCGGTCGTGCCGGCCCATGGCCGCGGAGAGCGCCACACCCGCCGAGACGTCACTGCGGATCTCGCCGAGCGCCTTGCGCAGCGGCGCCTTGGCCGTCTGGTCCTCCAGCACCGCCAGCGTGCGCAGCAGCGACATGCCGGACGCGGTCAGCGTCGCGAACTGACGGGAGAACACGGACAGGTCCTTGAGCGTCACCCGGCCGCTCAGGCCGGGGATGCTCAGCTCCTTCTGGAGCCCCTGGCCGGCCTCCGCGATGGAGAGCGGCACGATGCCGCGCTGGCGCAGCAGCTGGGCCGCCGCCGCCTCGTTGGAGGCGTCGATCTTGCCCTTGCTGCGTTTGCCGGTGGCGTCGACGCTGCTGTAGTCGAAGGTTCTCGTGGCTGCCACGACGTCACATCCGTCCGGTGAGGCGGCGGAGTTCCTCCGCCGAATGGCAGAGGTCGAGGGCCTGCTCGATCGTGATCACCTGATGCCGTACCCGGTCGGCCAGGTGCTGGTCGAACGACAACATGCCGTCGGCGCTGCCGGCCTGCATGAAGGACGGGATCTGGTGGGTCTTGCCCTCGCGGATCAGCGACCGGATGGCCGGCGTCGCCGTCATGATCTCGGTGATGATGGTCCGGCCGGTGCCGTCCGCCCGGGCGCACAGCGCCTGGGTGACCACGCCCTGCAGGGCCATCGACAGCTGCGCGCGGATCTGCTGCTGCTGGTGCGGCGGGAAGATGTCGATGATGCGGTCGATGGTCTGGGTGGCGCTCTGCGTGTGCAGCGTCGCCAGCACCAGGTGACCGGTCTCGGCCGCGGTCAGCGCGGTCTGCGTGGTCTCCAGGTCGCGGAGCTCACCCACCAGGATGATGTCCGGATCCTGCCGCAGCGCGTGCTTCAGCGCGGTCGAGAAGTCCTTCGTGTCCGCACCCACCTCGCGCTGGTTGACCAGGCTCTTCTTGTGCGGGTGCAGGAACTCGATCGGGTCCTCGATCGTCACGATGTGCGACGAGCGGGTCCGGTTGGCGAGGTCGAGCAGCGCGGCGAGCGTGGTCGTCTTGCCGGAGCCGGTCGGGCCGGTGACCAGCACCAGCCCGCGGTGCAGCGACGCGAAACGGCCGACCGCGTCCGGCACGCCCAGCTCGTCCAGCGGGCGGATCCGCTGCGCGATGGCCCGGAAGGCCGCGCCGACCGAGCCGCGCTGCTGGTACAGGTTGACCCGGAACCGCCCGATGTGCGGCACGCTGTACGCGAAGTCCAGCTCGCTGCTGTCCCGGAAGGCCTCCCACTGGGTGTCGCTGGTGGCCGCCCGGGCCAGCATCGCCACGTCGATCTGACTCATCCGCTCGTAGTCGGGCAGGTAACTGAGCGCACCGTGCACCCGGATCGTCGGTGGGGCACCGACGGTCAGGTGCAGATCCGAGCCCTGCGCCTCGATCAGCGACTGAAGCATGGCGTCCAGGGAATCCCGGTTGTCATTCCGGTCACCGCCCGCCACCAGGTCGTCGAGCGTCTGCTCTACGATCACCGCGGCTCCTTCGGGGTCGAACGGGGGGCCCGCCTCTCAGCGGGATACCGATGACTTCGGCAGAAGGCCTGCGGACCTTAGGCACCGACCCCGGCGATCCCAGCGGTTCCGGCGCCCCGCGGCCCCGGGCGGCTCCGGGCGCGTCACGCCCGATATGTCGGATGCACCGCTCCACCGGCGCCGGCTGCGAGGTCAGATGGCGACACGGAGAACCTCGGAGATGGAGGTCTGGCCGTTGGCAGCCTTGAGAAGGCCGTCGATGCGGAGGTCGAACATGCCCTGGGCCTGGGCCACGGCGTGGATGTCGCTGGCCGGGGCGCGCTTGACCGCGAGCTTCTCGATCTCCTCGGTGACCGGCATGACCTCGTGGACCGCGAGCCTGCCCTTGTAACCGGTGCCGGCGCAACTTCGGCAGCCGACCGGTTTCCACAGCTGGGCGGGCGGGTCCCACTGGTCGAAGGGCCACCGGGCCGCCTGGAGTTCGGCGTCGGGCGGGTAGTACTCGGTCTTGCACCAGTCGCAGAGGCGGCGGGCGAGGCGCTGGGCGAGTACGCAGTCGACGGAGGAGCCGACCAGGAACGGCTCGATGCCCATCTCGGTGAGGCGGACGATGGCGCTGGGCGCATCGTTGGTGTGCAGCGTGGAGAGCACGAGGTGGCCGGTGAGCGCGGCCTCGACCGCGAACTGCGCGGTGATCGGGTCGCGGATCTCACCGATGAGCACGACGTCCGGGTCGGAGCGCAGGATGGCCGGGAGCACGGCCGCGAACGTCAGGCCGGCCTTGACGTTGACCTGGACCTGGTTGATGCCGGGCAGCCGGTACTCCACCGGGTCCTCGACCGTGATGATGTTGACGGTCGGCTTGCTGATCTTCGCGAGCGTGGCGTACAGCGTGGTGGATTTTCCGGAACCGGTCGGGCCGGTGACCAGGAGCATGCCGTGCGGCTTGCCGAACGACGCGGAGAAGCGCTCGTAGTTGTCCTCGGTGAAGCCGAATCCGGCCAGGTCGAGGTTGATGCCGCCGGTGTCGAGCACGCGGAGGACGATCTTCTCGCCCCAGACCGTGGGAAGCGTGGCGGCGCGCAGGTCGACCTTGCGGTTGCTGAGCTGCATCGTGATCCGGCCGTTCTGCGGGATGCGACGCTCGGTGATGTCGACGTTCGACATGATCTTCAACCGGGAGATCAGCGCGCTCTGCACGGCCTGCGGCACGGTGTCGACCTCGTGCAGCACGCCGTCGATGCGGTAGCGGACCCGCAGGTCGGTCTCGCTGGGTTCGAGGTGCAGGTCGGACGCGCGGTTCTGGATGGCCTGTTCGATCAGCGAGTTGACGTACCGGACGATCGGCGCGTCCTCGTCACCCTGGGTAACCGCGGTCATCGACGAGGGCTGCTCGAGGCGCAGCGACTCGGCCATGTCGCCGAGCTCGCTCCCCTCGCGCTGCAGCTTCTCAATGATCTTGCGGACCTCGGTGCGCGCGACCACGACCGGCCGGATGACCATGCCGGTGGCGGCGCGCACGTCGTCCAGCGCGACCACGTCGGCCGGGTCGGTGACGCCGACCGTGAGCTCGTCGCCCTCGATCGTGATGCCGATGACGCGGTGCCGCTGGACCACCGACAGCGGGATCTTCTGCAGCGCCGCCTGCTCGATCGGGTAGCCGACCAGGTCCACGGTCTGGACGCCGTAGGCGTCGGCCGCGGCGGCGGTCAGCTCCTGCTCGGTGACGATCTGGTCGTTGATCAGCACCGCGCGCATCGAGCGCCCGCTGCGCTCCGCCTCCACCGCGGCGTAGTCGACCATCTGCGGGTCGACGCCACGCCGCTTGAGCGCGTCCATCAGCGGACGGAAGGTCTGGTCCATCGGAGCCCTCATCGGCCGCGGACGGCCCGGCCTGAGGTGTTTACTCCGTTATGGGGTCAGCTAGCCCTGTGGGGCGTGAGCGGATCAACGGCATGATCTCGTCGGCCGCGACCGGGCGGGCGAAGAGGTAACCCTGGCCGTACTCGCAGCCCAGCTCGCGCAGCGTTGACCACTGGTCGGCGGTCTCGATGCCCTCGGCCACGGTCTGCAGCCGCAGCGTGCGGCCGAGCTGCACGACCGCCTCGGCGAGCGTGGCGTCCCCGGAGTCCGCGGTGATCCCGTCCACGAACGAACGGTCGATCTTGAGGATGTCGACCGGGAACCGCTTGAGGTAGCTGAGCGAGGAGTAACCGGTGCCGAAGTCGTCGACCGCGAGCCGCACTCCAAGAGCTTTCAGGGCCTCGAGGGTACGGACGGTCGCCTCGGTGTCCTTCATCAGCAGCGACTCGGTGATCTCCAGAACCAGTTTGCCGGCCGGCACGCCGGTGCGCTCGATGATGCCCGCGACCTCGGCCACCAGCCCGGAGTGCTGGAACTGCCGGGGCGAGAGGTTCACGCTCATCCGCAGCCGCGCCGCCTCCGGGTACTCCGCGGTCCACGCGGCGAGCTGCCGGCAGGCCTGGTCGAGCACCCAGCGGCCGAGCGGCACGATCAACCCGGTCGCCTCCGCCAGCGGGATGAACGTGAGCGGCCCGACCAGCCCGGCCTCCGGGTGGTTCCACCGCACCAGCGCCTCGAAACCGATCAGCTCGCGCGCGGGCAGATCCACGATCGGCTGGTAGTGCACCACGAACTGCTCCTCGAGCAGCGCGCGCTCCAGCGCGGCCCGCTGCTCCGCCTCGGCCAGCACGTCCGCGTGCCGGGCCGGGTCGAAGACCTGGTAGCCGTCCCGGCCGGCCGCCTTCGCCGCGTACATCGCCAGGTCGGCGTCGCGCAGCAGCTCGTCGGCTTCGCCCAGGTCGTGCGTGCCCGCCTTGATCACTGAGATGCCGATGCTGGCGGTGCAGATGACGTCGCGGACGCCGAGCGTGACCGGCTCGCGGACCGCGCGGACCAGCCGGTCGGCCAGCTCGGCCGCCTCGATCTCGGTCAGGTCCTCGACCAGCACCGCGAACTCGTCGCCACCGAGCCGGGCCAGCGTGTCCGCCGGGCGCAGCTGGGCGGAGAGCCGCTGCGCGATGACGCGCAGCAACTGATCGCCGGCGGTGTGCCCGAGACCGTCGTTGACCAGCTTGAAGTCGTCCAGGTCGATCAGCATGAGGGTGATCCGGCCGGACTCGCGGCGGTGCCGCGCGGCCGCGTGGGTGACCCGGTCGCGGAAGAGCGCGCGGTTCGGCAGCCCGGTCAGCGAGTCGGTGAACGCCTGCCGGGTCAGCTCCGCCTCCATGTACTTGCGCGCACCCACGTCGCGGATGCTGAGCACGGCCGCCCTGAGGTTCGGGTCGCGGAGCCGGTTGACGCCGATCGCCTCCGCGTAGACCCAGGTGCCGTCGCCGTGCCGCAGCCGCACCTCGATCCGGCCGGTGTGCCCGGGCTCGGCCGCGAACAGCGCGGCCATGAACTCGCGTGCCAGCGGCAGGTCCTCCGGGTGGGTCATCTGGCTGAGCCGCTCGCCGGTCAGCCAGGCCGGGTCACGGCCGAGCAGCTCACGGGCGGACGGGCTGGCGTACGTGACCTCGCCGTCCGCGCCGACGGCCAGCACCAGGTCGGACGCGTTCTCCAGCAGCGCCTCGGTGCGGCCCTCCGCGGCCGTGCGGCGCGCGTCCTGGCGCAGCCGGCTCTGCGCGGTCAACACGGACGTGGCGACCACCGCGACCAGCACCGCGACCAGGCCGACAACCATGGTCGGCTCGGCCTCGGGCCGCCCGTATGCGAGCGTCAGGAACGCGCCGGTGGAGAGCGCGCCGAGCGTGAGCACCGCACTCGGCGGGTAGAGCACGGCCGCGGTCACCATGATCACCATGGCACCGGCCGGGAAGATCGCAAGCGCGGCCTCGTCACCCCGGGCGAACAGGTAGAGCAGTGGCATTTCGAGCAGCCACCACGCGAACAGCAGCTCGCGGGCGTACCGGCGGCGGACTATCCGGGCCCAGGGCAGGCCGAGCAGCCCGATCTGGACGAGCGCGGCCGCGCCGGTCACGAAGACCAGCCAGTGCGCGGGCTCGGGCCAGTCCAGGTAGACCCGCACCGCGCCCACCGCCGAGATCACGATGGCGATCCAGCAGCCCATCCGGATCTGCCGGGTCCAGTGCTCGACCTGGTAATCGTCGTCGATGGACTCGAACCTCATGGCCGCCTCGTTCGGCGTACCGTCCCGCGAACTGAGCAGAAACGCAGTGGCAACCCAGCGCTCTGAGCTGCTGAAACGGGCCAACATGATCAGGCTCACACCCGTCGGTGCGGGGTCTGCGACTAAGGCTGACCTAACCTGGGCGGTCAGACTTACGCGCGAGCGAGCGAGGGATTTACACCATGGAGGAGCAGCGCCCACTGCGGGTCGCCGTCATCGGCGCCGGTCCGGCCGGCATCTACGCGGCCGACATCCTGTCGAAGAACCACCCGACAGCGACCGTCGACGTCTTTGACCGGCTGCCCACGCC
The DNA here is from genome assembly GCF_030811575.1 of Catenuloplanes nepalensis. Classification (GTDB taxonomy): domain Bacteria; phylum Actinomycetota; class Actinomycetes; order Mycobacteriales; family Micromonosporaceae; genus Catenuloplanes; species Catenuloplanes nepalensis. The sequence goes on from NZ_JAUSRA010000001.1 coordinate 4,763,775, forward strand.
GTACGGCCTGATCCGTTACGGTGTCGCCCCCGACCACCCGCGGATCAAAGAGATCATCAACGCCCTGCACAAGGTGCTGGACAACCCGCGGATCCGGTTCATCGGCAACGTCGACTACGGCGTGGACGTCAAGCTGGAGGAGCTGCGCCCGTTCTACGACGCGCTGATCTTCGCGACCGGCGCGGACAAGGACCGGGTGCTGCACATCCCGGGCGTCGACCTGCCCGGCAGCTACGGCGCCGCGGACTTCGTCAGCTGGTACGACGGCCACCCGGACGTGCCGCGCGAGTGGCCGCTGACCGCCACCAGGGTCGCCGTGATCGGCGCCGGCAACGTGGCCGTCGACGTCGCCCGGGTGCTCGCCAAGACCGCGGACGAGCTGCTCGAGACCGAGATCCCGGAGAACGTCTACCAGGGCCTGCTGGCCAGCCCGGTGACGGACGTGCACCTGTTCTCCCGGCGTGGCCCGGCGCAGGTCAAGTTCACGCCGATGGAGCTGCGCGAGCTGGACCACTCCCCCAACGTCGACGTGATCGTGCACCCCGAGGGCATCGAGTTCGACGAGGGCAGCCTCGAGGAGATGCGCAAGACCCGGCACGTCAAGATGTGCGTGGACATCCTGCAGAACTGGGCGATGCGCGACCCGCGCGAGGATCGCAAGCGCCGCCTGCACCTGCACTTCCTGCAGGCGCCGGCCGAGATCCTGGGCGACGCCGAGACCGGCGTGACCGGGCTGCGCACCGAGACGCAGGAACTGACCGGCGACGGCAACGTGCGCGGCACCGGCGAGTTCACCGACTGGGACGTGCAGGCGGTCTACCGGGCCATCGGCTACCTCAGCCGGCCGCTGGCCGACCTGCCGTTCGACACCCGCACCGGCACGGTCCCGCACGACGCCGGCCGGGTCCTGGACCTGGACGGCAACCACATCTCCGGCGTGTACGTCACGGGCTGGATCAAGCGCGGCCCGGTCGGCCTGATCGGCCACACCAAGGGCGACGCGAACGAGACCATCCAGAGCCTGCTGGTGGACGAGCTGCCGGAGGCGACGCTGCGCGAACAGGACGCGGTCGTCGCGTACCTGTCGCGCAAGGGCGTCCGGCACACCAGCTGGGCCGGCTGGCAGCTGCTGGACGCGCACGAGATCAGCCTGGGCGAGCCGCACGGCCGCAAGCGGATCAAGGTCGTCCCGCGCGACGAGATGATCACCCTCAGCGGCCACTGAGCATCGACGTGACGTGGGCCGGGTTTCGGGGAAACCCGGCCCACGTGCGTCATCGCGGCTGGTCGGCCATCACGAAGTCGAAGTCGCCGTCCTCCGTCATCGTGGCGTCCAGCGCCTTGTCGTCCAGCGCCTGCAACGCCACCGGGCAGAGGAACAGGTACGCGCCGCCCGCCTGCAGCACCGTGTCGCCCCGGCTCGGCCGCGGCGACAACCCGACGGTCAGCTCGCCGGCCCGCGGGTCGGCCGCGATCCGCAGCCCCGCACCGTCCGGTGCCCGCTCGCGCTCCGCGAGCCGGCGGATCACCTTCGCCGCGTTCCCGGTCACCATGAACATCGCTGTACTCCACTCCTCGGGTTCTGGGGTTCGAGGAGACAACGCACGGGACCGCGCCGGGGTCACCTTTCCGGCATCATGTTCGCCATGACGCTGATCCCCCGACGAGCGCGGTGCCCGGCATCAGCGTGGGCGACCCGCAGATCGCTACGCGCCGCCACCACACGTTCGCCGCGGCGGTGAACTGAACCTTGGCGCAGTCCGGCCGGCGCACGCTCGTGCCGTACCTCTGGCTCAACCTGACCCTGGCCGTCGCCGCCGCGCTATGGCTGGCCGCGCATCTCACGCTCGTCCCGGACGGCCCGGTCGCCCCCGGTTACGCGATCGGCCTCTGCGCGATCGCGATCACCGCCGTGCCGCTCGGCCGCGTCGGCTCGTTCCCCGACCTCAGCCCGGACGCCCGCCGCTTCTGGCGCGGCCTGCGCATCACCGCGGTGCTGACCACGGCCGGGTGGGCGATCGCGGTCGTGCTGATCGTGCTCACACCGCCGCCGCCCGGCACCGCGCCCCGGCTCCCGCCGCTCGCCACCGGGCCGATCGTCGCCGGCGTGCTCGCGTTCCTGACCGTGGTGCTGCTGCTGCCGCTCGGCACCCAGAGCCGCGCCGCCCGCCTGCGGTACGCGCTGGACAGCACCACCGCGGTGCTGGCCGGCTCGATGTTCGTCTGGCACTTCGTGGTCGAGCCGCTGTTCCTCGAGGACGGCCCGATCAGCGACATCGCGCTGCTGGCCATCGCGGTCGCGTGCCTGCTCGCCGGCTCCGTCCTGACCCGGCTGCTGCTCGGCGGCCACAGCCCGGTCGACCGGATCGCGATGTACCTCGTCTCCGGCTCCGGCCTGCTCGGCGCCGGCGCCGGCTTCGTCACGCTCACCTACGGGGAGCAGGGCAAACTCGGTGCGGCCGTGCTGGCGGTGCCGGTCACCGCGCTGATCATGACGGGCGCGGCGATCCGGCAGGCGTACGCGCCGGACGGTTCCACCCCGGCCCGCGAGCCCGGCCGCGTGCCGTTCGTTGTCTTCCCGTACGTCGCGGTCGCCGCCGTGAACGGCCTGCTCCTGCTGGTCGCGCACCAGGATGCGAGCGCGGACCGGCAGGTGCGGACGGTGGTCGCCGCGGCCGTCGCCACCACCGGGCTGGTGGTGCTGCGGCAGATCACCGTGCTGCGGGAGAACACCCGGCTGGTGGCGCACCTGCGCGCACAGGAGATGCGGCTGCAGCGCGAAGCCACCCACGACGCACTGACCGGGCTGGCCAACCGGGCGCTGTTCGGCTCGCACCTGCACGCCGCGGTTCCCGGCGACGACGTGCCGACCGTGCTGCTCATCGACCTCGACGACTTCAAGACGGTCAACGACACGCTCGGGCACGCGGTCGGCGACCGGCTGCTGCAGGCAGTCGCGATCGCTCTCCGCCAGGCCGCGGGCGACCGCGGCCTGCCGGTGCGGCTCGGCGGCGACGAGTTCGCGGTCCTGCTCACCGGGCCGGCTCCCGCCCCGAGCTCGGCCGGCCTCGGGGATGAGGTGGCCAAGCGGCTGCTCGCGGCGCTGGACCGGCCGTTGCTGGCCGGTGGGCACTGGCTGCTGGCGCACGTCAGCATCGGCGCCGCCACCGCCCGCCCCGGCGACCGGGCCGAAGACGTGCTCCGCAACGCGGACGTCGCCATGTACGCCGCCAAGATCCGCGGCAAGGCCCGCTACGTCCGCTACACCGACGGGATGGAACAGCCGGTCCTCGCCCAGATGCAGACCGGCGGAGAACTGCGGCGGGCACTCGACGAGAACGAGCTGGTGCTCTTCTACCAGCCGATCGTCGACCTGGAGAGCGGCCGCACCATCGGCGTCGAGGCGCTGGTGCGGTGGCGCCACCCCAGCCGCGGGCTCCTGCTGCCGGGCGAGTTCATCCCCGCGGCCGAACGCACCGGCCTGATCGTGCCACTCGGCCGCTGGGCCCTCCGCGAGGCATGCCGGCAGATGATCGCCTGGAGCGCCGCGCTCGGGGACGCCGCGCCCCACAAGGTCGGGGTGAACGTCTCCGCGCACCAACTCCAGGACCCGTCGTTCCCGGTCGAGGTCACGGCCGCGCTCGCGGACTCCGGGCTCACCGCCGACCGCCTCGTCCTCGAACTGACCGAATCCGCCGCCCTCCGCGGCACCGCCACAACGGCCACGCTGCACGCACTCCATGATCTCGGCGTCAAACTCGCGCTCGACGACTTCGGCACCGGCGAGTCCTCCCTCAGCCTGCTGTTCGCCTTCCCGGTGGCGATCCTCAAACTCGACCGATCGTTCGTGACCGGCATCGAACTCGACACCCCCGCGGGTCTACCCGACGAGGCCCGGCTGGCCGTTCCTCGCGCCGTCCAGCAGATGGCCGACGCCCTGCGACTGGACACGGTCGCGGAAGGCATCGAGAACCCGGCCCAGGCGCTCCGCCTCCGGCAACTGGGGTACACGACGGCGCAGGGCTTCCACCTGTCCCGCCCACTGGCTCCGGAAGCCCTGGCCATCTCCCTGTCGCGAGCCGCAGCACCGGTGGGGCAGCAGCCGGCCTGAGCGCGGGTCTTGAGCGCGGGTCTTGAGCGCGGGTCTTGAGCCGAGCGCCGCTCGGTCTGCGGCGCGGCGCCCGTCGACTGGCTTCAACGGCAGGCTGCACCAGAGCCGCAGCCTGCTCGACCTCGCGGCCCGCAGCCTGCTCGACCTCGCGGCCCGCGGCCTGCTCGACCTCGCGGCCCGCGGCCTGCCCGACTTCACAGCCCGCGACCTGCCCGACTTCACAGCCCGCGACCTGCCCGACTTCACAGCCCGCGACCTGCCCGACTTCACAGCCCGCGACCTGCCCGACTTCACAGCCCGCGACCGTTCGGGCGCTGCGCGCCCGACATTTCGCCTTATTGGGGGCGTTGGGCTTTTTGGCTGCGGTGTAGGGCGCCTCCGGCGGGTCTCGGGCTCCGGGGAGGGCCTGCTTCCCGTCTGGCCGCGGGTTGGGTTGGCCCGGTCGTGTTGGCGTGGTGGTGGTGGGGTGGGGTGTCGTGTGCCTGGCTGCCCCGTCTGCCGTCGTCCAGGCGAAGCCGAGCAGATCTTCGGCAGGGCCGCCAGCTTGGGTCGGCATGGTCGGCGGCGGGGCGCCGTCCTTGCCGGGGCTGCGGTGTCGTGGTGGGTGGCGGCCCTGCCGAAGATCTGCACCCCAAGGATGGTCGACGGCAGACGGGGCAGCCAGGCGGTGACGGTCCGCGCGGTGCGCATGAAGAAGATCAGGGCCGGCCTTATGGCCGTGAGGGCTGGTGCGCGCGGATATCGGTCGGCGCGATACGACGGGTGGCGACGCGGCTACTCGGCGTGCCGGATCATGCGCTGAAGTTGATCACGTGTCGCAAATCGTTGTTAAGAGCGCCGGATAACAACGATTTGCGACACGTGATCGTTAAGGGCGGCTTGCCGTCGCCGCCTTTCTGATGATATTTCGGATATAAGCCCCGCGCCGCACCCCGCCGACGATCCCACGGGCGCGGGCTTTCCTTCACGCGGCGTCCTCGTTCGCGCGGCTGCGGCTGCGGCTACGGCTGCGGCTGCGGCTGGTGTTGGGGCTGCGGCTGGGGTTGGGGCTGCGGCTGGGGTTGGGGCTGGGGCTGGGGCTGCGGTTGGGGCTGGGGCTGCGGTTGGGGTTGGGGCTGGGGCTGGGGCTGGGGCTGGGGCTGCGGCTGGGGCTGCGGCTGGGGCTGCGGCTGGGGCTGCGGCTGGGGCTGCGGCTGGGGCTGCGGCTGGGGCTGCGGCTGGGGCTGCGGCTGGGGCTGCGGCTGCGGCTGGGGCTGCGGCTGGGGCTGCGGCTGGGGCTGCGGCTGGGGCTGCGGCTGGGGCTGGGGCTGGGGCTGGGGCTGGGGCTGGGGCTGGGGCTGGGGCTGGGGCTGGGGCTGGGGCTGCGGCTGGGGTTGGGGCTGCGGCTGGGGCTGGGGCTGGGGGCGGGTGGCCTCACGACGGGATCATGCCTGATCGCCCGGAGTGAGGCCGCCCGGCCTCGGATTCCATCCCACGCGTCAGAAAGCAGAAAGGGACTCTAGCCCCGCACAAACGCATTGACGAAAGCGGGAGAGCCGAAGACCCCGTCGACAAAGAGCCCTCCCAACCGCGGGCCCCGCACCGTACAGGTCATTTCGACGTACAGAGGAACAGCCGGCGCGTACTCCCGCATGATCTTCTCGTCCAGCGCCGCCCACTCATTTCCCTGCGCATCCAGGGGCAACGCCAGGATCCGGTCGAACTCCGCGTCCAATGCCCGCGAATCGAGATAGGACGTCCCGTTGTTACCTCCCGACGCCTTGATTCCCCGCCCGTCGTAGAGGGCCGGCAGCACAGCAGCCCCGCTGGGCCAGTCCGGCGCCCAGTAGTCCGGATACAGGTCCCAGGAATTGTCGGCCCGCTGGATCTCGTGCAGGAAGTCATCCGCCGCGACCGGCTTCGTCAGGATTTTGAAACCCGCCTTACGCAGGCTGTTCGCCAGCGCTGTTCCCTGGATCTGGCCTTCCGCGTCGTCCGGGTACGCCAGCACCAACTCCGGCACGTTCGCGCCCAGCGACGGCAGTGCCGGGTAGGCGTTGTAGTCGTGCCAGCCGATGGTGCTCGGTGGCAGCAGCGTGGTGACCGGGCGGGCGACGGCGGCGCCGCCGAGCGCCTTGACCAGTTCCTCGCGGTTGATGGCGGCGTTCAGTGCGCGCCGGACCGCGAGGTCGGTGACGCGGCGGGTGTTGATGTTCAGGACGCTGTGCCGTGGCGTGAGCGAGCGGAGCAGGCTGTCGCCGGTGACCTTCGGGATGAGCGACGGTGGGATGCCGTCGTAGGAGACCGCGGCCGCGTCTGCGCCCTGAGCTGCCAGGATGCGGTTGGTCTGGGTGACCGGGTCGGCGCCGAAGGCCAGCGTGAAACGGTCGGGGTAGGCGTGCCGGACCGCGTCGGTGGTGGCGTCCCACTGGGGGTTGCGGACCAGCCGGAGCTCGGTGTCGCCGGTGCGGCCCTCGATGAGGTACGGGCCGGTCGCGATCGGCTTCCTGTCGTAGTCGAGGCCGGTGTCGGCGGCGGCCGGGACCGGTGCGGTGGCGGGCAGCGCGGCGGCGAACGGCAGGTCGCAGTGCGGCTTGGGGAAGGTCAGCCGCAGCGTACGGTCGTCCGGGACCTCGACGCCGGGAGGAAGCGCTGTCCTGTCGGCGGCGAAGTCGTACACCTTGTCGTATTGCGGGGTGTCGGCCAGCCACTCCTGGAGGTAGGTGGGACCGCCGGCGAGCGTCAGGTCGAACGAACGGGCGATGCCGTAGGCGACGTCGCGCGCGGTGACCGGGGCGCCGGTCTCGAAGCGGACGTTCTCCTTGAGCCGGAACTCCCAGGTGCGGCAGTCGCGGTTCACGTCGGTGCCGGGCGTCTCCGCGAGGTCGCCGACCAGCGTGAGCTTGCCGTTGCCGTCGTCGGCGTAGGTGGTGAGCCGCCGGGCGTACAGCTGGGAGACGCTCAGGCCCATGAACGAGTAGATCCGTTGCGGGTCCAGCCGGGCCAGCGCGGTCTCCCGGAAGATGGTGACGGTGCCGCCGGATGTGGCGCCGGGGACCTCCGGGGCCGGGCCGCGGGAGGCCGCCGGATCGGTGGCGATCACGCCGGTGTTCTGCCGGATCTCCTCCTCGGGCGGCGTACCGCCGTCGCGGGGGTTGTCGGTGCAGGCCGCACAGGCCGTCAGGACCAGTGCGAGGGTCACCGCTCTCCTCATCGATCTCCTATCTGCGCAAACGGGGGTCGATCACGGCCTGGAGGCCGTCGACGATCGTGTTGGCGCCGATCACGAACACGGCGCCGAGCAGGACGGCGCCGAGCACGACCGGCAGGTCGTCCGTGCGTACCGCCTCGATCACGGTCCGGCCCAGGCCGTTCAGGCCGAACGTGATCTCGGTGATGACGGTGCCGCCGAGCGCGGCACCGACGTCGAGCGCGGCCAGCGTGGCCAGCGGGCCGGCGGAGGCGCGCAGTGCGTGCCGGCCGACGACCGCCCGCCCGGTCAGGCCCTTGGCCTCGGCGGTGCGCACGAAATCGGTGCCCAGCGCGTCGCCGACCTGGGCGCGGGCCAGCCGGGTGTAGCCGGGCGCGAGCATCGCGCCGAGCGTCACCCAGGGCAGCAGCAGACCGGACGCCCATTGTGCCGGGTCGTCGCTCGGCGCGGTCCAGCCGGGTTGCGGGAGCGCGGCCGTGCCGTACACCAGGATGAGTAGCAGCACCGCGCCGACCAGGTAGAGCGGCAGTGCGAGCCCGGCCAGCGACAGCGCGCCGATCAGCCGGTCCGCGGCCGAGCGGGGGCGGGCGGCCGCGACCGTGCCGAGCAGCACGCCGGACGTCACCCACAGCACCGCGGCGGGCAGCACCACGCTCGCGGTCACCGGAAGCGCACGGGCCAGCATCGCGCTGACCTGCTCACCGGTCACATACGACCGCCCGAGGCACGGGGCCGCACAACCGTCCTCACCGGTGAACAACCGAGAGGCGAAAGACAGATACTGCACGGGTACGGGTTCGGACAGTCCCCACTCCTCGCGGATGCGTTCCAGGCGGGCGGTGTCGCAGTTCTTCGGGCACATCGCGGCGGCCGGGTCCCTCGGGACCGCGAACAGCAGCAGGAACGCGAGCACGCTCACGCCGGCCAGCGTCAGCAGTCCGAGCGCGCACCGGCGCAGCAGCCGGCCGATCACCGGCCCGGTCCCGGGTCGAACGCCCGCCGTACCGACTCGCCCAACGCGGTGAACACGAACACCATGCAGACCAGGGCCAGGCCGGGGAACAGCACGTACGCCGGGTCGGTCTGCAGGTAGCCGAGGCTGCGCTGGATCGTCCGCCCGAGGTCCGGCGTCGGCTCCAGCACGCCCAGGCCGAGGAAGCTCAGCGCCGCAGCCGCGGACGTGAACATGGGCAGCAGCAGCGACCCACCGGCGACGATCGGCGGGCCGAGGTGCGGCAGTACCTCGCGGCGCAGGATCCGGCCGGGCCCGGCGCCGAGCGCGATCGCCGCGGTCACGAAGTCCCGTTCGCGCAGCGCGCGGACCTGGGTGCGGACCAGCCGGGCCACGCCGGTCCAGCCGAGCACCGCGAACAGGCCGACCAGCGTGACCATCCGGAACCAGCCCGGCACCGCGTCCCGGGGCCCGTAGAACGCCAGCTCCAGCGGGCGGATCACCGCGATCGCGCAGAGCAGCAGCGGCAACGCGATCGCCACGTCGGTGACCCAGGTGAGCAGCGCGTCGACCCAGCCACCGAACAGGCCGGCCAGCCCGCCGACCACGGTGCCGAGGAGCGTGGCCAGCAGCACGGCCGGGCCGACGACGGCCAGCGACGTACGCATGCCGTAGATGGTCTGGATCAGCAGGTCACGGCCGAGCCCCGGCTCCAGGCCGAGCCAGTGCACAGTGGACACTCCACCGGCGACGCCGTACGGCATACCGTACGCGTCGAGGTCGTCGGCGAACGTGTCCTGCGGCCCGGTGCCGTAGACCGCGGCGATCAGCGGGGCCGCGACCGCGACCGCGGTGAGCAGCAGGGCACCGGCACCGGCGACCAGGACGGACCGGAATCGCCGGAGCCGAAACGACATGCCTGCCATCAAATCGACCTGGATCGTGCAAATCAAGTCCGTATTTCGATTCTGCTCGAAGGTCCATGGCCCACAGGTCCGGCTGCCATCACTCTAGGTGCGGGACGGCGGCTGACGGGGGGTCGCCGTCCCCTTTAAACTTCAGGAGTACCGCGCCGGCGGGAAGTCGCCGGCGCCCCGCCGACCCCTGTGTGGACACTCAGACAATGGGCACACTGTCGATCCACTTCACCTCCGAGGACGTGGCCCGCACCCGCGTCGCCCGGCGCCCCGACCCACTCTGGGAGATCGTCTGCAGCCTGCACCGGCTGCAGACCCGGCGCGGCTACGCGGCGTACGAGGGCTGGCACCGCCAGGTGCGCCTCGACCTGAGCCAGCACAACATGACCGGCCTGCTCCGCAGCACGCTGCTGCCGATCTCGCCGCTCGGCCGCTACTTCCCCGACTTCCTCACCCCCGGCGACGTCTCGTCGCTCGACCAGGGCATCGACACGATCCAGCACACGGACGCCGCCCGGGTCACCGAGGAGATCCGGATGATCCCGGACCCGGCCGGCGCGGACATCTGGCTCGACGACCTCGCCTCCGGCCGCCCGCAGGCCATGCACGCCCTCGGCGACGGCATGCGCCGCTACTTCGAGGTCGCGGTCGCCCCGTACTGGACCGAGATCTCCGGCGCGGTCGCCGACGACCGCGCCCTCCGCGGCACCCTGATGCTCGACCACGGCGCCGGCCACCTCCTCGACGACCTCGGCCCCCGCTGCGAGTGGAACGCGCCCGTCCTGCAGATCCACGGCTACCCGATGGACCGCGACATGCACCTCGACGGCCGTGGCCTGCTGCTCGTCCCGTCCTACTTCTGCTGGCAGGACCCCATCGCACTCGCCAACCCCGAACTCCCCCCGATGCTCGTCTACCCTGCCCACCGCCAGCGCCCCGCCGCGACCGTGGGCACGCCGGACGGCAGCCGGCGGCTGGGCCCACTGATCGGCACCACCCGGCTCGAGGTCCTGCGCGCGGTCACGGTCGCGGCCACCACCGGGGAGATATCCCGGCGAGTCGGCATATCTCCGGCCACGGCAAGCCATCACGCGACGGTGCTGCGGGAGGCCGGACTCATCACCAGCCGACGGCACGCGAATCTGGTGCTGCATCAGATAACGGAGATCGGGCGAGCACTGCTCGAAGAGCCCGTTTGAGGGCTTGATATTCCCGCTTCCGGCGTGGGCGCTATGGGCTTGCTCCCGCGGGCTCCTGTCCCGTCGTGGGCTGATCTCCTAAGTTCGACCGAGCTCGACGGCAGACAACCTGCCTCGCAGGACGAAGAAGCCCGGCCCCGAGAAAGGGCCGGGCTTCAGCGGAAGCTGATGATCAGGGTGAATACTCCCAGACCAGCGCCAGATAGGATCCGTACCACGCGGAAAGTGCCGTCAACGCCGCCACCACCGCCGCGACCTGCGGTAGCCGCGCTCGGGCCAGGGCGTAGGCCACCGGGATCAGCAGCGGGAACGCGGGCATCAGCAGGCGGGACTTGGAGTGGTAGTACCCCTCGCCGCCCAGGGCCAGCGCCAGCACCAGCGCCGCGTAGACCAGCAGCGGCCACGGCAGCTTCTCGGTGAAGCCGAGGAACAGCAGCAGGACGGCCACGGCGAGGACCGCGGTGGCCATGTAGAGGGCGAGCGGCTGCCCGTCCGTCAGGATGGCCTTCAGGGTCTTCAGCGTGTAGAAGCCGCCGTCGAAGGCCATTCCCCACGCGTCGCCCTGGACGCGGAAGTAGCCGTCGGCCTGGCCGAGGCGGAGGCCGACCCAGCCGATGAAGGCCAGCATGCCGAGTGGTGACAGGGCGCCGGCCAGCCAGGGGCGCCAGCCGCCGTCGGTGAAGCGGCCCCGGTTGCGGATGACGGCGAAGAGCGCGGCCAGGCCGACCGCTACGGCGAGGGCGCCGCCGGTGGGGCGGGTGAGGCCGGCGAGGACGCAGAGTAGGCCGGCGGTCAGCCACTGGTGGCGCAGCAGTGCCCACAGCGACCAGGCGGCGAGCGCGGTGAACAGCGTCTCGCTGTAGCCCATGGACTGGACCAGCGCGTGTGGCAGGACGGCCCAGACGGCGGCCAGCGCGATGCCGGTGCGTCGGTCGCGCAGGTGCAGGCCGATCGCGGCGAGGCCGGCGGCGGCGAAGAGGCCGGCGATCCAGGAGAGTACGACGCCGGCGGTCGCGGCGCTGCCCGGGAGGATCGGGTCGAGGAGGGCGATCAGGGCCGGGAAGAGCGGGAAGAACGCGAGGTTGGTGCTGGCGAGCGAGCCGTCCGCCTTGAGCGGGATCGCCTCGTCGTAGCCGCCGGTGGCGATGCCGGCGTACCAGGTGGCGTCGAAGTCGGTCAGGGCGGCGGCGATCGGGGTGCCGGCCATGCGCGCGAAGACGGCCAGGACGGCGAAGCAGACCAACCGCAGGACGAGGTACGCCAGTACCGCCGGCCCGAGGTCGGCCAGCCACCGCCGCGCCCGGGACCGTGCGTCCGCGGGCGAGGAGGCCTCACCGGACGGCGACGCGGTCGCCGGCGGCCGAGTCTTCGCGGACGCTCCCGCACGCGACAGCGGCCCGTCCGCCGACGTGAGCGCCGCGTCCGAGGCCGGCTGAGCGCCCGACGACGGTCCGGCATCCAACGTCGCGGGAGACGACGTCGCGGCGTCCGGCGCCGCGGAAGACGGCGCCGCGGAAGACGGCGCCGCGGCGTCGGGCATGGACGGGGAGGGCGTGGCGGGAGTGGTCATCTGGGGCTGCCCGAGGTGGCGAGGACCTGGCGGTAGACGTCGACCAGCGTGGCCGTGACCGCGTCGGGAGAGAGGCGGCGCAGCCGTTCGCGGCCGTTCGCGCGGGTGCGGGCCGCAAGGATCGGCGCGAGCGCGGCCGCCAGGTCCGACACCAGTTCCTCCGTCGCCGCGGCCGTCCCCCACGGGTCCGGGAACGGCACGATCGTGGACGGGGTGACGCCGTCCAGGATCTCCGGGGTGTCGCCGACGTCGACCGTGACGACCGGGACGCCCATCACCGCGGCCTCCTTGACCACCAGCGGGCCGCTCTCGGTGCCGCGGCGGGAGGTGAGCAGCAGCGCGTCCGAGGCGGCGAACTTGCGGACCACGGCTTCGCGTTCCTGGCCGGCCTCGGCCAGGACCAGCTCGCGGACCGGCGCGCCGGTCGCGGAGAGCTTGTCGAGGACGGCGCGGAACACGTCGTACCCCTTCACCTGGTTCTCCGGAAGTGCTCCGAAGAGCACGACCTGGTCGCCGGGCGCGATGCCGAACGAGGCGCGGATCCGCTCGCGGTCGTCGTCGGTGGCGGGCGGCGTGAAGAGTGCGAAGTCGACCGCGTTCGGCACGACGAAGCCGTCCGGGTCGCCGGCCGCGACCGCGAGCCGCTGGGACGGGTAGATCGTGGCCGCGACAGTGCCGGTGGTGGCGCGGGTGATCCGGCGCTGCCAGGGTTCGTTGACGTCGCTGCCGTACAGCGAGAGGACCCTGGGAATGCCTTTGATCAGCCGGGACGCGAGCGCGGTCAGTCCGTAGTGGACGTGCACCAGGTCGTATCCGCCGGCGGCGGCACGGGCGCGCACGCGCGGCGCCGCGGTCAGGTAGTCGGACTTGCCGCGCTGCTGCGCGACGACCTCGACGTCGACGTGGTGGCCGGCCGCGCGCAGCGACTCGACCTGATCGCGGACGAAGACGCCGCGGAACCCGCCGGGGGACGGCCACAGGTTGGTGACCGCCAGGATGCGAAGCGACGGCGGGGGGTCCGCAGACCCGCCCGCCGTCGCGAACGACTCGGACATCAGTTCCCGTCGAAGTACGAGCGGACCGCGGCGATGACCTCGTCGCGCTGCGCGTCCGTCAGCTCCGGGTAGATCGGCAGCGACACGCAGGTCGACTCGAACGCCTCGGTGTTCGGCAGGTCGCCCCGCTTGCCGCCGAGGTACGCGAACGCCGGCTGCAGGTGCAGCGGCAACGGGAAGTGGATGCCCGCGCCGATGCCGGCCGCCTTGAGGTGCGCGAGCAGCGCGTCCCGGTCGGCGGTGTGCAGCACGAAGTGGTGGTAGACGCTGCGGCGGCCCGGCGCCTCGGTGACGAAACGCAGGTCGCCGACGCCCTCCAGGCCGGCGCGGTAACCGGCGGCGATCTCGCGGCGGCGGTCGTTGTCCGCGTCCAGCGTGGTCAGCTTGACGCCGAGGATCGCGGCCTGGATCGTGTCGAGCCGGTGCGCGTAGCCCACGATGTCGTGCTCGTACTTGCTGAGGCGGCCGTGGTCGCGCAGCTTCTTGAGCTTCTGGGCCAGCTCCGGGTCGTTCGTGGTGAGCGCGCCCGCGTCACCGAACGCGCCGAGGTTCTTGCCCGGGTAGAACGAGAAGCAGGAGATCGCGCCGTACGAACCGGCGCGCACCACGGAGCCGTCGGCCAGCGTGACCGAGGAGCCGTGCGCCTGCGCCGCGTCCTCGATGATCGGGACGCCCGCCTCCTCCGCGATCGCGCCGATCGCGGCGAGGTCGACCGGCTGGCCGTGGATGTGCACCGGGATGACGGCCTTGACGTCGCCGGGCGCGAGCGCGGCCTTCAGCGCGGCCGGGTCCATGCAGCCGGTCTCCGGCTCGATGTCCACGAAGCGCGGGGTGGCGCCGAGCCAGACGACCGGCTCCGCGGTGGCGATGAACGTGTGCGCCGGGACCGCGACGATGTCGCCGGGGCCGACCTCGAGCGCGGCGAGCGCCAGGTGCAGCGCGGCGGTGCCGGAGCCGACGCCGATCGCGAAGCGCGCGTTGCAGAACTCCGCGAACGCGGCCTCGAACTCGACGAGTTCCTTGCCACCGATGAACCGGGTGTTCGTGATGACCTCGGCGATCGCGGCGTCGATGCCGGCCTTGTGGCGCTCGTAGGAGGCCTTGAGGTCTACGAGGGGAATCGTCATGCGTTCGCTCCGAGGGACTCGACGGGTGGGTAGGGACGGTGATCAAGACCGGCCGGGCAGGTGAGCTCGTCGGTGGTCTTGGTCTGGCGGCCGGGGTTGCCGACCACCACGGCGCCGGGCGCGACGTCACGCGTGACGACCGTCCCCGAGCCGATGATCGCGCCCGCCCCGATCCGGACACCCGGCAGGAGCGTGGCGTTCGCGCCGATCTTGGCGCCGCGCTCGATGTGCACGCCCTTCATGCAGGTGGAGACGGAGGGGCAGCGCGGGAACGGCGCGTTGGTGACCGTGACGCGCGGGCCGATCCACGCGTCCTCCTCGATCACCGTGAACTCCGGGATGAAGCACTGCGAGTGGATCCGCACCCGGTCGCCGAGCGTCACGTGGTGCTCGACGACCGAGAGCGAGCCGATCGACACGTTCTCGCCGATCGTGTTCGACTCGCGGACCAGCGCGTGGTGGCCGGTCGCGAACCGCGGTCCGATCGTGTTGCCCGCGTAGAGCACGGTGTGCGTGCGCAGCGTCGCGCCGTCGCCGATGACGGTCTTCTCGCCGGCCGGGCCGGAGCGGCCGATGACGCAGAACTCCTCGACCACGCTCCCCTCCCCCAGCGAGACGCCGTCGGCGACGACGGACAGCGGGCTGATCACGGTGCTCATCAGCTGGCCGGCCGGTGCGTGGTGACCCCGATCTGGTCGCCGCCCTTGCGCAGCGACTCCTCGACGGCCTCCAGGACGGCGACGACCTCGACGCCGTTCCACCCGTCGGTGCGCGGGCGGGCGCCGGTGTCGACGCACTCCAGGAAGTGCTTGAGCTCGGCGCCGAGCGGCTCGGCCATCGGCAGGCTCGGCACGCGCATGGCACCGTCACGCAGCTTGTACTGCCAGGCGCCGTAGGCGTCCGGGTCGAGCCGGTCCGCGCCCTTGTCGTACACCCGGAGCTTGGTCTCGGAGTCGACGTCGTCGAAGACCATCATCTGCTGCGAGCCGACGACCGTGGTCTTGCGGGTCTTGGACGGGTCCAGCCAGCTGACGTGCATGTGGGCGAGCACGCCGCCCGGGTAGCCGACCGTCACGAAGACGACGTCGTCGACGTTCTCGTTCAGGTAGCGGGCGCCGCGCGCGGAGACCCACTCCGCACCCTTGCCGACCAGGAAGTTCGCGATCGAGACGTCGTGCGGGCCGATCGAGGTGAACGCGTTCACGTCGCTCTGGATCCGGCCCAGGTTGAGGCGCTGCGAGTGCAGGTAGAGCAGGTCACCGATCTCGCCGGCGTCGATGATCTTCTTCATCTCCAGCACGGCGGGCACGTACTCGAAGACGTGCCCGACCATCAGCACCCGGCCGCCCCTGTCTGCCTGGGTGGCCAGCGACGCCGCGTCCTCGGTGCTGAGCGCCAGCGGCTTCTCCACCATCACGTGCTTGCCGGCGTCCAGCAGGCGCCGGGTCAGCGGCGTGTGCGTGGCGGCCGGGGTGGCCACGATCGCGGCGGTCACCTCGGGGTCGTCGAGCACGATGTCGAGATCACTGACGACCTTCACCTGCGGGTAGAGCGCCTGAGCGCGCGCGGCACGCTCAGGCGACAGCTCCACCAGGTAACGCCAGCGGGAACCGGCATGGTTCTGCAGGTTGCGGGCCAGGTTCGGCCCCCAGTACCCGAAACCGATCAGCGCGACTCCACCACTCATGGTCGCCCCCTAAACTTCCTCGTCGGTACGGCGAGCGGTCGGCTCGTCGGCGGGCGCGGCGGTCTCCACGGCGGCGGGGACCGGGGTCCGGGCGCCGGCGCGGGACAGCATCACCCAGGAGATGCCCAGCACGGAGAAGAGCATCGCCGGGAAGACCGGGTCCTCCAGGGACGGTGCGAGCGCGGCGACCAGGACCGCGAAGACCAGCACCGCGATGCCCCAGAGCGTGGTCGGACCGGCCCGGTTCTCCTTCCAGCGCTCCTTCCGGTCGGCCCAGGCGCTGCGCAGCAGCGGCCAGGCCAGGAAGAACAGCCAGGTCAGGTAGGCGAGGACGCCGAGCGTACCGGTCTCGACCAGCAGGTGCAGCCAGAACGAGTCGACCTGCTTCTCGTTGGAACCGTAGAGCTCGAAGCCCTCCGGCCCGAAGCGGGTGTCCTCGAACCACTTCGGGTCCGCGGTGTAGGCCGCGATGCCGCCGAACTGGCCGATGCCGTAACCCAGGATGGGCTGCTGGAGGAATAGCTTGATGCCCTGCTGCGCGTAGAGCACCCGGACCTCGCGCTGCGGGATGCTGTTCTCCTCCTCGCAGCCGGCGTTGCCCTGGACACAGAAGCCGTCCGCCTCGGCACCGCTGGGCAGCGACAGCGCGCTGGTCACGCCGGCCAGGCGGCGGGCCAGCTCGGTCCGGTTCTCCGGGGAGATCACGACCTGACCGACCGCGAACGCGAGCACCATCGCGGTGGCGACCGTGATCACCACGTACTTCCCGCGGCGGAGGATCGCGAGCACGATCGCGGCGCCGAGGAAGCCGAGCGCGGACTCGCGGGACTGGGTGGCGGAGCCGGCCAGCGCGATGAAGCCGAACAGCAGCCACAGCTTCCAGCCGACGTTCTTCCGCACGATGAACCAGCAGAGCAGGCCGAGCATCGCGAGCGTGAGGAAGTGGCCCAGGTGGTTCGGGTGGTCCATGAGCGCGTGTGCCCGGTTGATCCGGGCCCAGGTCATGTTGTTCCAGCCGACCATCTGGTACGCCTGGTAGCCGGCCAGCGTCTGCCAGATCGCGAGGACCGAGTTGAGGATGACGAGCACGCCGACCGGGATGAGCGCCCAGCGGATGTGCTTCTGCGACGGGAACGCGACCCGCCAGGCGTAGAACACGATCACGCCGCGCAGGTAGACGTAGCCGGCCTGGGCGATCAGCGAGATCTCGGACCCGTTGACCAGGCCCGCGAGGATCAGCACCACGCCCAGCACGGCGAGCGAGATGTCCGCCTTGGTGGTGAACTCGCGCCACCGCCGCCATTCGAGCGCGAGGACCAGTGCGCTCAGCGCGAGCATGGACAGGTAGATGGCGTTCTTGAGGGTCTTGGGCCAGGTCGGCAGGTCTTCCACGACCCGGTACTGGGCGTCGATCGTGGTGCTGCTGAACAGCACCTGGACCCACGCCTCGATCACGACCTCGACGAGGAGGAGGGACAGCAGGACGAGCAGGACTCCGGACAGCCAGCGGGGGATCAGACGTCGCGCCGTCGGCGCCGCATCATCCCGCTCGGCGTCACGCGCGAGGACCATCGAAGACAACCTGAACTCTTCCCGCCGCCACCGAGCCGGTGGCGGTCATTGTCGGCCCCGCGGGGGCCGAACGCCGTCGGACAAGGACAGTGGCGGTGACCATGGACCGCACCGGTCCATGGATCGGTCTCCGGCCACATTTACGGATCGCGGACGCCGGTGTGGGACCACCGTCCGCCGAAAGGCTACCTTTCACGCTGTGTCACCGCTACCCGGGGTGGCGGGCGTGCCGCGACCTTCGCGCCAGAGCTTGCGAAGGTCTCCTACCAGCACCGATGCCGCGATCAAAGCGCCTAGCAGAGCGGCCGTGACGTCCCAGATCACACCTGCGTCGAGGTGGTCGAGGACGGCCGCCAGAACGAGTGCCGACCCGACTACGCTGAGTGCACGTAGAACCGGGCCGAACCAGGACATCCGAAGCAGACGCCACGCCGTGATCAGCGGGATGCCGGCCGTGATAGCGGTGCCCAGCACGTAGCCGGCCGCCACGCCGGCCGCGCCGAACACGGGGGTCAGCAGCGCCACCGCCAGCAGGCCGGTGCTGGCGCCCGCCACCGCGGCCAGTGTCGGAACCCGGACGTGCTCGCCGCTGGAGAGCGAGTTCACGGCCGCGACCGGGATGACCGCGAGGTACGTACCCGCGAGGATCAGCCGCAGGATCGGCGCGCCGTCGGCGAACTCGACGCCGCCGTAGATCGCCAGCACCTCCGGCGCCAGCAGGATCGCGCCCACGAACAGCGGTGCGAGCGCGGCCAGCAGCGCGCGGGTGGAGATGTCGGCCTGCTTGCGCACGCCCTCGGCGTCCCCGGCGCCGTGCGCCCGTGCCATCGCCGGGAACAGCACCATGCCGAGCGCGCGGGGCAGGAAGTAGAACGGCGCGACCAGCGTGACCGAGGCGGTGAAGTAGGCGACCACGCCGTCGTCCGTGGTGACCCAGCCCGCCAGCAGCTGGGTGCCCTGCAGGAATCCGCTGGCGCAGACCGTGCCGACGCAGGCCAGCCCGATGTAGATCCAGATCTCGCGGACGTCCGGAACGTACCCCCGCGGCAGTCGCCTTCTGGGCCCGCGCAGCCGCAGCCAGCCGGCCAGGCCGAACAGGCCGTAGCCGAGCGCCAGCGGCAGGATGTAGAGCGGCACGCCGGTCAGCACCACCACCACGGTCGCGCCGATGGCGATCACCGACGAGGCGAGTTCCAGCTTCGCGTAGTGCGCGATCTCGCCGAACGCGTAGAGCGTGGCCTTCTGCACCGTGTACGCGCAGAAGGTCACGCAGAGCAGCACCACCTGCACCACGTCGATCGGTGCCAGGTCGTAGACGAGCCAGGCGAACGCGCCCGCGCCCCCGCCGAGCACCACGGCCGCGACCAGGCCGAGACGGGACAGCATCCGGTCGACCGCGCCGACCGCACCCGCGTCACCCCGGCCCTGCTGGAACGGGATGAACCGGGACGCGGCGCTGGCCAGGCCGGCCGGCAGCAGCAGGCTGGCGATCGTGCTGACCGCGACCAGCGTGCCGACCAGGCCGTAGACCTCCTGCTCGGTCGCGCGGGCGACCAGCGTGCCATGGACGAGCCGGGTCAGGCCCAGCGCGACCAGTGCGGCGAGGCTGGCGACCCCGCTGCGCGCCATCCCGGGCGCGGCGGGCCGTTCCGTCGTCTGCTCAACCACGGTTCTTCCGGGCCGCGAGCCGGTCGATCACGCTGAAGTAGATCTCCTTCTGCGCGCTCCAGCGCAGACCCTCCATCACCTTCGCGGCGCGGGCGGCCTGCTCCAGGGCCCGGTCCGGATCCTTGGCCAGCGCGATCATGGCCTCGCGCAGCGTCTCCGGCGTGGCCGGGTCGACGTAGGTGACCGCGTCGTCCGGGAAGTAGCGCTCGATGACCGGGTTGCGGAACGTGATGCACGGGACGCCGAGCGCGGAGTATTCCAGCAGCTTGGTGGGGAGCACGCCCTCGGTCCACTGGTCGAGCATGCTCGGGACGAGGCCGATGTGCACGTCGGTCAGCTCGCCGACGATCTCGGTCATCGAGTAGAGCCTGGTCGGCAGGTCGACCGCGTCCTCCAGGCCGAGCTCGCGCGCGGTGGCCGCGACCTCGTCGATGCCGTCGCCGCCACCCCGTATCTGCACGCGCGCGCCGGGAATCGTCTCGCGGACGCCCTTCAGCGCCTTGACCACGTTGACCAGGCCGTGCCGCGGCGCGATCAGGCCGTGGTAGCTGAAGACGACCTCGCCGTCCTGGTCCCAGCGGCGCGGCTCCGGGCGCGGCGCGAACAGGCGCTCGTCCGGGCAGTTCATCACGACCGAGACCGGCTTCTTCGTGTCCGCGCGGACCAGGTCCGCGTACGGCTCGTGCACGGTCATGACCTCGGTGGCGAAGCGCAGCGCGGCGCGCTCGGAGAGGCGCACACCCGACATGATCGCGCTCTTGCCCTCGAACTTCGCCGCGAACAGCTTGCTGGTCAGATCGTGCACGTCCAGCAGCACCGGCACGCCGGCCAGCCGCTGCGCGATGCCCGCGAAGACCAGCGCCTCCGGCATCGAGTGCGCCTGGAGCACGTCGAAACGGCGCGGGTGCCGGGTCAGCCAGGCGGTCGCGCGAGCGCCGAACGAGCCGTAGAGCCCGAGGTAGGCCTTGGCGGAGGAGCCGCGGTACTTCTTCACCGGCAGGTGGATCACCCGCACGCCCTCGACCACGTCCTCGCGGGGGCGGCCCTCGGCCGCGAGCGCCAGCACGGTCACCTCGTCACCGCGCGCGACCAGCGCCTCGGCCTGGCGGCGGACGCGGGGATCCGACTCGTACTGACTGATGACGATCATCCCGACGCGCAGCGGCCGTCGGGAGGTCTGCGGGTCTTCGGGGGCGCTGTCAGAAGTCACAGTAGCGGCCCGAGAGGTAGGAGTCGGGGACACCCGCAGACAATAGGTCGGCGCGGTTGTGGGGCGCAGACCGGGGGGCCGTTGTGTGAGAAGCTTTCGCGCACGTTCACCGTCCGTAAGTCAGTGGCTCCCGAGGATTACCTTCGCACGCCGACTAGTGTGACGGATGTGAACCAGCGACCGCTGCTCGCCATCGACTCGGCCAGCCTCTACTTCCGGGCCTACTTCGGCATCCCCGAGTCCGCGGCCCGCGCGCCGGACGGCAGCCCGGTCAACGCGGTCCGCGGCTTCACCGACATGCTCGCCACGCTCATCCGCACCCGCCGGCCCGGCAGGGTGGTCTGCGCGCTCGACGCGTCCTGGCGGCCGGAGTGGCGGGTCGCGCTGATCCCGTCGTACAAGGCACACCGCGTCGCGGTCGCGCCGTCCGTCGAGGAGGTGCCGGACACGCTCGTGCCGCAGGTTCCCATCATTCTGGACCTGCTGGCCGCGGTCGGCATCCCGGCGTTCGGCGTCGACGGCTACGAGGCCGACGACGTGCTCGGCACGCTCGCGCACACCCAGCCCGGCCCGGTCGAGATCGCGTCCGGCGACCGTGACCTGTTCCAGCTGGTCGACGACGCGCGCGGCACCCGGCTGCTCTACTGCGGGCGCGGCGTGGCGAAGCTGGAGGACGCGGACGAGGCACTGGTCCAGGCGAAGTACGGCGTGGCGGCCCAGCGCTACGCGGACTTCGCGGCGCTGCGCGGCGACCCCAGCGACGGCCTGCCCGGCGTGGCCGGTGTCGGCGACAAGACCGCGGCCCGGCTGGTCGAACGCTACGGCGGCATCGAGGACATCCTGGCCGCGCTGGACGACCCGGACGCCGGTTTCGCCGCCGGCCTGCGCACCAAGCTCGCCTCGGCCCGCGACTACCTCACGGCGGCCGGGCCGGTCGTCCGCGTCGCCACCGACGTGCCGCTGCCGTCCACGTCGTTCGACCTGCCGGCCGCGCCGGCCGACCCGGACGCGCTGGTCGCGCTCGCCGAGAAGTGGAACCTCGCGGGGCCGTGCCAGCGCCTGGTCGACGCTATGTCGTCCTCGCGAGCCTGACCAGCGCCGGTCCGAGCACCGCGTGCGCCTGCACGGCCGGGTGCGTGGAGCCGTAGTTCAGCACGTCACCGAGGTGGTCCGCGAACAGCGCGAACACCACCGCCGGCCGGCCGGCCTCGTCGAAGACCACGCCGGCCTCGTGCCGGGACGCGAACCCGTCCTGCCAGTCCGCGCCGTACTTGCTGGCCACCCGCGCCCGGTCCTGCGACGACATCACCCGGCGTACGCCGTCGTGGTATCCGCTGAGCGCACGCAGCACGCCCAGCACGAACGCGGTGCTCGCGGCCGACAGCAGCGTGCCGGCGGCGAGCCGGGTGAACAGGTCGTGGGTCTCCCGCGGCGTGGTGACGCCGAGGAAGAACCGGTGCGGGTCGTCGACCGGCTCGACGCGCGTGCGCGTGAACCCCTTCGCGGCCAGGATCTCGTTGATCTCCCGCGCCGGGACCAGCTCCCCGCACAGCCGCACCGCGGTGTTGTCCGAGACCAGCAGCAGCGCGGCCAGCACGTTAGCCACCGTGACCCGGTCGCCCCAGACGGTCTGCAGCGCGTAGATCCCGCTGCCCGGCAGCACGATCCCGGGCGGCACGTCGACCCGGTGGTCCAGCGCGAACACGCCGCGGTCGACCGCGTCCAGCACCGCGACCGCGACCGCGACCTTCTGCACGCTGTAGGCGTGCAGCACCGCGTCCGCGTCCTCCTCCAGCACCGGCGTCCCGTGCCGGGTGACCAGCACGTGCCACCGGCCACCCGCGGCGCCGGACGCCTCGCGGTAGAGCGTCGTCAGGTCGGTCCCCACGGCTCGGCATGGTAGATCAAGACCGCGCCCGGTCCGCGCTCGCGCGCGGACCGGGCGGCGTTCTCAGCGGATGCGGTAGGCGCTGACCCAGTCGCCGATCGAGTGGTAGCCGGTGCGGTCGACGACGATCCCACCGCCGCCGATGCTCCCCTCGTAGCGTTTCTCCCTCTGCACCGCAGTGAACGGGACGAGGGCTTCAGCCCGGCTTCAGACCGGCTTCGCCGGGAGGCCGGCGAAGGCGCGGCGCAGGTGGGCGGCGCACTCCGCGAGCGCGCGCTGCGCGGTGTCCAGGATCGGCGCGGCGGCGAGGAACCCGTGCGGCACGCCGTGGTAGCGCGTCGTGGTGACCGGCACGCCCGCCGCGGCGAGCCGGTGCCCGAACGCCTCGCCCTGGTCGCGCAGGAGGTCCCGCTCCGCCGTGATCAGCAGCGTCGGCGGCAGGCCGGTCAGCGTCTGCTCAGGCAGGCCGAGCAGGTCGAGCCAGGGGTCGGTGCCGATGGACGGCGGGATCGCGTGGGTGAGCAGCCAGGACAGCGCGGTACGCGTCAGCGGCTTCGCATCGGCCTCCGTGGTCATGCTGTCGCCGTGCGGGGCGAGTGTGGTCAGCGGGTGGACGAGCAACAGCGCGGCCGGGAGGGTCGCGTCGGTGAGGCGGAGGTTCCAGGCGGTGGCGGCGGCCATGGTGGCGCCGGTGGACTCGCCGGCCAGGGCGATGCGGAGGGGGTCCGCGCCGAGGAAGCGCGCGTGTGTCTCCAGCCAGTGGTACGTGGTGCGGATGTCCTCGAACGCGGCCGGGAACGGCTCCTCCGGGGCCAGCCGGTAGGCGGGGCAGGCGACGATCGCACCGGTGCGGTTGGTGAGCGCCCGGCAGATCGTGTCCGCCTCCTCCGCCTCGCGCAGGACCCAGCCGCCGCCGTGCGCCCACAGGATCACCGGCAGTGGCTCGGCCGCGGCGCCGGACGGGTGGTAGACGCGGACCGGCAGGCCGCCGCGGAGCAGCAGTGTTCGGGCGTCGCCGACCGGCTCCGGGGCGAAGCCGGGTGAGAGGGCGCGGACCGCGGCGGCCAGTCCGGGGCGGCGGCGGGCGCGGTTGACGGTGAGCGTCTCCAGGGGTGCCGGGTGGAGCGCGGCGAACGCGTCGAGCACGCGCTGGGCCTGCGGGTCGAGCAGCCCGGACGGGTCGGTGGCGAGGACGTCCCGGCGACCGGAGACGCGGTCGCGGAGCCGGTCGACCGCGGCGGTGGCCGGGTCGGTGAGCCGGTGGGCGAGCGCGCCGGCCGGGCCGTACGGATGGGGGCGGGCCGGTGCGGCGCGCATGGCGGCCAGCCAGTCGCGGCCGAGCTCGGGCATGCGGTCCGGGCCGAGCTGATGGCGCAGCTGCGGAAGGTAATCCTCCTCTTCCTCGGCCGCGTGCTGGCGGACGTCGTCGATGAGTTCGGCGACCGCCTCCTCGAACTCCTCGTCGCCGGGCTCGCTCTGCTGTATGACCACGAGCAGCTCCTTGAGCCGCCTGTTCTCGTCGCGCAGGTGCTGGGCCTCGGCGACCGCGCCGGTCCGGGCGAGCGCGGGGCAGAGCACGCGCTCCTCCGCGTCGGTCTGCCGGGCCAGCTCGTAGGAGACCTGGTCGGCGAGGATCCGGCGGTCCCCGCGCCCGGCGGCCAGGTGTTGCAGCTGACGTTCGACGACCGCGTGGGCGTCTGTGACGATCCGGTCGAGGTCACCGGGGCCGGTGGAGTAGCTGACCATGACGGCCTCCCCTGCTGCGAAGCGACGTGGGCTTTAGTGAACGCCGCTCGGGTTGCCAGGGGACCCGCTTTCCGAATTGTCAACCGTTCAAGGGACCTTCGGCCCGAGCCCGCCGGGTCCGCCTCCCCCTGCGGGATCGGCCGCGCTCCGGCACCCTGGAGCACGGACAGAAACGCACAAGGGGGGTACGCGGTGACGGACCAGGACCTGCTGCAGAGGCTCGCCGAGCCCGATGACGACGAGATCGCGAGTCTGGACGCCTGGTGGCGGGCGAACAACTACCTGACGGTCGGCCAGATCTACCTGCGGGACAACGCGCTGCTGCGCGAGCCGCTCACGGCCGAACACATCAAGCCGCGCCTGCTCGGGCACTGGGGCACCAGCCCGGGCCTGTCGTTCATCTACGCGCACGTGTCCCGGCTGATCCGGCGGACCGGGCAGGAGGCGATCTACCTGGCCGGGCCCGGGCACGGCGGCCCGGCGCTGGTCGCGGCCGGCTACCTGGAGGGGACGTACTCCGAGGTCTACCCGAAGGTGTCGCTGGACGAGACCGGCATGACCCGACTGTTCCGCCAGTTCTCCGCGCCGGGTGGCATCCCGAGCCACGTCTCCGTCACCACGCCCGGCTCGATCCACGAGGGCGGCGAGCTGGGTTACGTCCTGGTGCACGCGTTCGGGTCGGTCATGGACAACCCGGGCCTGCTGTCGATCGCGGTGGTGGGCGACGGCGAGGCGGAGACCGGCCCGCTGGAGGGATCCTGGAAGGGCATCTCGTTCATCAACCCGGTCCGGGACGGCGCGGTGCTGCCGATCCTGCACCTGAACGGCGCGAAGATCGCCGGACCGACCGTGCTGGCCCGGAAGAGCCCGCAGGAGGTGCACGCGCTGCTGGAGGGCCACGGCTACGACGTCATCGAGGTCTCCGGCGCGGACGTGCCCGGCATGCACAAGCGGTTCGCGGCCGCACTGTCCGACGCCTGGGCCAAGATCAAGGAAATTCAGGAGCAGGCCCGCGGCGGTGACTGGGACGGCAACCGTCCCCGCTGGCCGCTGATCATCATGCGCACTCCCAAGGGCTGGACCGGCCCGAACGAGGTGGACGGCACGCAGGTCACCGGCACCTGGCGCGCCCACCAGGTGCCGCTCGCAGGCGTCCGGGAGAACGCGGATCACCGGCGGCTGCTGGAGGAGTGGCTGAGGTCGTACCGCCCGGAGGAGCTCTTCGACGCCGAGGGCCGGCCGGCCGAGCTGGTCACGGCGCTGAGCCCGGCCGGGGACCTGCGGATGAGCGCCAGCCCGCACGCGAACGGCGGCGTGCTCACCAAGGACCTGGACCTCCCGGACTTCCGCGACTACGCGGTCGACGTGAAGGCGCCGGCCACGGAGCGGGCCGAGTCCACCCGCAAGCTCGGCGAGCTGCTGCGCGACGTCTACCGGGCGAACGACGACCGGTTCCGGCTGTTCTGCCCGGACGAGACGAACAGCAACCGGCTCGGCGCGGTCTTCGAGGCGTCCGACCGGGCGTTCATGGAGCAGACGTTCGAGCACGACACCGCGCTCAGCCGGGACGGCCGGGTGATGGAGGTGCTCTCCGAGCACAACTGCCACGGCTGGCTGGAGGGCTACAACCTGACCGGCCGGCACGGCATGTTCGCCACCTACGAGGCGTTCGCCATGGTCAGCGCGTCGCAGACCGTGCAGCACGGCAAGTGGCTCCAGGAGTCGCGGCGGCTGGACTGGCGGGCCAAGGTGCCGAGCCTGAACGTGCTGCTGACCTCCACGGCCTGGCGCAACGACCACAACGGCTTCTCCCACCAGGGGCCGGGCCTGATCCAGGTGGTGCTCACCCAGCGCGGCGACATCGCCCGCGTCTACCTGCCGCCGGACGCGAACACGCTGCTCAGCGTGGCCGACCACTGCCTGCGGTCGCGGTCGTACATCAACCTGATCGTGATCGACAAGCAGCCGCAGCCGCAGTGGCTGACCATGGACGAGGCGATCGAGCACTGCACGCGCGGCGCCGGCGTCTGGCACTGGGCCGGCAACGACGACGGCGGCGGCGAGCCGGACATCGTGCTGGCCTGCGCCGGCGACGTGGTGACCATGGAGACCGTGGCCGCGGCGCAGATCCTGCGGGAGCGACTGCCCGAGCTGTCCGTGCGCGTGGTGAACGTGGTGGACCTGATGGGGCTGGTCCGGCCGAAGGACCACCCGCACGGGATGACCGAGGAACGGTTCACCGAGCTGTTCACGGACACGGTCGATGTCATCTTCGCGTTCCACGGCTACCCGGGTGCGATCCACCAGCTGGTCCACGGCCGGCCGGACGCGGACCGGTTCCGGGTGCGCGGCTTCGTCGAGGAGGGCACCACCACCACGCCGTTCGACATGACGGTGCGCAACCGGGCGTCGCGCTACCACCTGGTGATGGACGCGATCAACAACGCGACCCGGCGCCCCGACGGCGCGTCCGCCCTGAAGGACTGGTGCAAGGCGAAGCTGGCCGAGCACGAGGCCTACGTGGTGGAGCACATGGAGGACATGCCGGAGATCCGCGACTGGTCGCTCTAGAAGACCAACCATCCGGGGGTACGGCTGGGAGACGTACCCCCGGATGGTTTGCGGTTTTTCACCGTTTTTAATCACTTCTGCGGCGCTGAACGGACGTCGGCGAGGGCGGCCTAGACTGGGCGCGTGGACTCCCCCGCCATCTCCTTCCGGCCGGCGCGCACCGGCGCGGCCGCCGGGCACCGCGGGTTCTTCCACGAGGCGGCGTTCCACTCCTCGCCCACCGAGCTGCTCGCGATCGTGCTGCCGTTCCTGCTGGCCGGCGTGGCCGCGGGCGAGCCCACCGTGGTCGTGTTCGGCGACGAGCGGGCCGCGCTGATCCGGGACGCGCTCCCCGCCGACGCGAAGGTCGCCTTCCTGCCGGCCGCCACGCTCTACAGCCGGCCCGCGTCCTCGATCCGCACGTTCCGGTCGATGCTCGCCCGGCATTTCGGCGCCGGCGCCGGTCAGATCCGGGTCGCCGGTGAGGTGCCCTCCTCCACGTTCGGCCCGGCCTGGGAGTCCTGGGCGCGCTACGAGTCGGCGATCAACCACGCGCTCGACGACTTCCCGCTGTGGAGCATGTGTGTGTACGACCGGTTGCGCACGCCCGCGCACGTGCTGGCGGACGTGACCCGCACCCACCCGCACGCGGCCGCGCCCGGCGGTCACCACCTGGCGCACCCGGCCTACCTGCCACCGGCCTCGTTCCTGCCGATGGCACGCGCCCGCCCGCACACCGGCGAGCCGCTGCCGGCGCCGCACACCGAGCTGCACGACCCGTCACCGGCCGAGGCCCGGCGGGCGGTCCGCGCGGCCGACGGCGGCCGGCTCCCGGCGGACACGCTGGACGACCTGGCCGTCGCGGTCAGCGAGACGGTGACGAACGCGCACCGGCACGGCACGCCGCCGATCGTGGTGCGGGTGTGGGCACTGCCGGACCGCACGACGGTCTCGGTCACGGACGCCGGGCGCGGGCCGGCCGACCCGTTCGCGGGCCTGCTGCCGGCCGGCGACGGCGCGCGCGGCGGGCTCGGCCTGTGGGTCACCCACCAGTGCTGCGACGCGGTGACCGAGCGGCACGGGCCGGACGGTTACACGGTCACGATGACGATGAACGCAGCGCGGCCACCTTCTCACCGGTGACGAACGCGCGGGCCAGGCCACCGCGGATGGCCGGACCGGCCAGCGCGCACTTCGATATGTAGTGGATCCCGATGTTGATCACCATCAGCCCGAGCACGATCGCGGTCTCGTCGTGCAGCCAGCGCACCTGCAACCCCCAGGCGATGACGGCGAGCAGCACCGCGTAGAGCAGCATCGTCCACCACCACTGCTCGAACCCGCGCGGCAGCGGCACGCCCGGGTCCGGCACGGTCGACAGGTCCCGCGCGCGGCCGTCCGCGAACAGCCGCCGCGCCAGCAGCAGGCACAGCAGGTTGGTCAGCGCCACCGAGAACGCACCGGCCGCGACCGACCACGCCCACAGGTGCGGCTTCCAGCCGACCGCCAGGATCGTGGTGGGCAGCGCGATGACCGCGGTCGACCGGATGCAGATCTCGGTCGCCAGCGGCAGCACGCCGGGGATGCCGCGCGCGGTCAGCCGCGCCATGATCGTCTGATAGAACTTCGCGCTGATCAGCCCCTGTGCGAACGCGATGATCGCGGCCGCGGTCGGCGCTCTGGGCAGCTTCGGGAACTCCTTGATCACGTCGGCGATCTGCGGCACGGCCGTGCGTGCGAAGACGAACCACCAGACCGCGCTCGCGATCAGCGCGAAGAAGAGCAGGTAACCGGAGTAGCGCACCGGGCTGCGCCGCGCCTGCCGCCACTTCCGCACCTGGGTGAGCAACTCCCGGGACGCGGGCGCGAACCGCGCGTACGCCCGGTCGGCCGCGCTCGGCGACGCGGCCGGCTCCGCCTCGGCCAGCGCGAACGCCTCGGCCAGGAACGCCTGAAGTCTTTCGTAGACCGGTTCCGGGCCGGGCCGCATCAGCAGCAGCCGGTGCACCGGGCGCTCCTCGATCAGGTCGTCCATCGCGCGGCCGAGCACCGGGCTCATCTCGTAGATCGCGTCCGGCACCCGGCCGTCGCGCGGCGGCCCACCGGACAGGATCTCCAGCACGATGACGCCGAGCGAGTAGACGTCCGAGGTCGGCGCGTCGCCGCGGTTCTTCACCTCCGGCGCGATGTAGACCGAGTCGTCGTGCTCCGCGATGCCGACCTGCCGGCTGTAGAGGTGGTTGCGCCCCAGGTCGATCAGCCTCACCGCGCCGGTGCCGGTCAGGATGATGTTGCTGGGCGACAGGTCCAGGTGCTGGAAGCCCGCCGTGGCGTCCAGCGCCGCGATGATCTCCCCGGCGATCGTCCGGGCGAACGCGATCCGCTGCCCGGCCCGGTCCAGCTCGCCCGCGGCGCGGCACCGCTCGATCCGCTCGCGCAGCGTGTCGCCGTCCTGCTTGGGCAGTACCACCCAGCGCGTGGTCGACGCCTTCGGCCGGACGATCGGGTCGGGCGCGCGGCCGTAGACGGACGCGTAGGCCGCGGTGGCGTTCGCGATCGCGGACATGTTGCCCCACGGGAACAGCACACACTTGAGCACCCAGCCGGCCGGGCCGGTCTCGCCCTGCTCGCGGACGGTCAGGATCAGCGACGTGGTGCCGGCCTTGAAGTACTCCATCGAGCCGACGTCCAGGTGCCGCCAGATCGCCGACTCCGGCCGCTCGCCCGGCCGGGCCACCCGCGTGTACCGCTCCGGCGCGTAGAGCGCGTGGATCGCGCGTTTCGCCTGCGGGTGGGCGATCAGGCGCCGGCAGGTCTCGTCGGACACGCGCTGGCCTGCCGGGGACGGCGGATCGAATCGCCGCCGGAGCAGCTCCACATTGACCGACATGAAGAAGAACAGCCCGGCCGCCAGTTGCGCGGAGTCACCGCCGCGCGCGGCCAGCCGTTCACCGGCCAGTTCACAAGCCTCTGTGAAGCCGGGGGTACGGCCGGCCAGCTCATGATCATTGACGTGGTCCAGGATGGCGCCCAGGACGAGCGCGGCTCCCTTGACGACGGTGGTCGCGCGATGCGCCTCGACGTCGGCGATCGCCTGGTCGTCGCGCGGATCGGCGATCAGGCCGAGGAACGCGGCCGCCGCTGTTCGGGCACTTCTCTCTGGAGGCATGCGCACTCCCGGCAGTGGAGAGACACCGGCGTGCGCACCGTAACAGGTCCCCGCAACCCTGTCTGTCCCCTCCGGCCGGCCCGCCGCTGCCCGCCCGCCTTCCGACCCGGACGTCATCGGGGCGTTCCCCATGCTCATCCAACGACATGGGGGACGCCCCGAGCACGGGCAGGTCATGCCCGGGAGCATTCGTCGTGATTCCGGCAGCGGGTCACGCCGCCCAGTGCGGCAGCGAGTCACGCCGACGGGTGCGGGGGCGGGTCACGTCGCCGAGTGCGGCAGCGAGTCACGCCGACGGGTGCGGACAGCGAGTCACCCCGACGGGTGCGGCAGCGAGTCACCCCGACGGGTGCGGCAGCGAGTCACCCCGACGGGTGCGGGGGCGGGTCACGTCGCCGAGTGCGGCAGCGGGTCGGGCAGCGAGTCACGCCGACGGGTATCGCGGTGGGTGTCAGCCGCCGATGCGGAGGGTTTCGGCGAGGTTGCGGTGGCGGCGGACCACGGCCTCGATCGGGGGGATCAGCGCGGCCGCGGCCAGCAGGATCGCGGCCAGGACCGCGATCTGCCACCACGGCGGTACCAGCACCGGGTCGGCGGCCTGGCCGGTCAGCAGGCGCAGCGCCAGCGCCTCCCGGGTCAGCCAGGCCAGGCCCAGGCCGAGCAGCGGCCCGGTGATCGCGGCGGCCAGCGCCGGGGGCAGCAGCTCACCGGCGGCGACCCAGCGGGTGTCGCGTGGGCGCAGGCCGAGCGTGCGAAGGCGGCTGAGCGTGCGCCAGCGTTCCGGCGCGTCCGCGGCCGCGCCGAGGAAGAGCCCGAGCAGCCCGAACGCGAGCAGCGTGACCGCGGCGGCCCGGGACAGCAGCAGCAGGCCGGCGGTGAGCGGGGCGTCGCGGCGGCCGGTGAGAATGTCCTCCCGGAACACCGTGGTGCCGGTGACGCCGGCGTCCCGGACCGCGCCGGCCGCGCCGGGACCCGTGACCCAGACCGTGTTCGGCGCGACGGGCAGGCCGGCCGCGGCCAGCGCGGACGCGTCCGCGATGACCAGTTGCGGTCCGTCACCGATCGCCGGCGCCTCGCCGACCACGGTCAGCGGCACCGAGGACTGGGCCTCGCGCAGCAGGTCGATCCGCATGCCCGCGCTCATGGTGCCGTCGACGGACCGCACCAGGATCGGGACCGGCGCCGTCGCGGGACCGAGGCGGTCGAGAGCGCCGGCGCCCGCGATCGGGGTGTCCGCCAGGAGCCGGCCGAACGCGGCCGGGTCGACCGCGAGGAGCCGGGTGGTGACGGCCGAGCCGTTCGCGACCACGCGCACGCCGTCCAGCGTCTGCCCGGCCACCGCGTGCCGGACGCCGGGCGCCGCCGCGATCCGGGCGGACAGATCCACGGTGGACCCGGCCGCGGCCGGCGCCGGCTCCAGGCGGGCGTCCGCGCCGGCCGTGCGCCAGGCGCCGTCGGACAGGCCGCGCGTGGTGGTCGCGTCCAGCGTGAGCGCGAACGTGGCCAGCGCCGTACCCGCGACCATGGCCAGCAGCGGCAGCGCGCGACCGGACGTGGCCGCGGCCCGGGCCGCGCCGAAGACCGCGAGCGGCCGGCGGGAGCGCAGCGAGCGACGCAGTGCGAGCCCGGTGCCGAGCGGCATCAGCCGCAGCAGCAGGAGACCGGCCGCCACCGCCGCGAGCGCGGGTGCGCTGGCCGGGAGCCCGTCGTCGCCGGCCACGATGCCGCGCTGGCGCAGCGACACGAACGCGCCGATCGCGGCCAGCACGAGAGCGGCGTCCAGCGTGGCGCGGCGGATCTGCCCGGTCCGCTCGGCCCAGCGGCGAGCGGACCGGTTCGCGGGCGCCCGCCGGTTGCGGGTGGCGCGTGCCGCGGTGACCACGCCGAACGCGGGCCCGGCGACCGCGGCCACCAGCACCACGGGCAGCGCCCAGGCCCAGGAGACGCCGGGCGCGATCAGCAGCGCCAGGACCAGCCCGGCCGCGCCCGCGAGCAGCGCCAGCAACACCGATTCGACGAGCAGTTCGAGCGTGAGGTCGGGCAGCGCGGCGCCGCGTCGCCGGGCGGTGACCAGCGCGGGCGCGCGGCGGCGGGCCAGCAGGTCCGCGGCGAGCAGCAGCACCAGGGCGGCCGTCATGATGATGGCGACGAGCAGCACGGAGGCCTGCGTGACAGCGGCGTCGACAGCGCCCCGGGCGTCGTCCAGCACGCTGTCCAGCCGCGTCTCCCAGCGAATCGTCTCCCCGCTCTGACCGGACGTATCGGATCTGGTCTTCAGGTTGATCACGGCGGCGGCCAGCTCCGCCGCGGCGGCCATGGTGATCGTGTCCGTGTTCGGTACGATCCAGATCGTCTGGGTGAGCTGCCCGGTCTCCAGCGCGAGCCGGGCGTCCGGCAGCGATTCGCGAGAGAGCAGCGCGCCGATCCGGACCGTGCCGAAGCCGTCCGCGCCCGCCACCGGCTCGAGCACCGAGGGCGCGAGCCGCCACGCGGGATCGGCCGGGTCGACCGGCCGGAAAACCCCGCTGATCAGGATGTCCCGGTCCAGGCCGGTGGAGTCACGGACGGTGAGCTTGCCGCCGGGTTCGAGGCCGAGCGCGGCGGCGGCCGGTTCGGAGAGCCCGGCCTGTACGGTCCACGCACCGTCGCCGGGAAGCTCCACCCGCCCCTCCGCGGTGGCGGCTGGCGCGCCGCCGGCCACCCAGGTGACCTCGGGACCGCCGCCGGCCTCCGGCGTGTTCGCCAGGTAGGCGAGCTGCATGGTACGCGGCGCGTCGCCCTCGGCGATCGAGAAGACCTCGCTGAGCGCGGTCGCGATCGGCGGGTTCACCAGCGTCCGGAGGTCGTCTTTCAGGCTCGCCCCGGCCAGCCGGCGCGCCGAGTCGACCTCGTCGGCCAGCTCGGGGTAGCGCTGCCGGGTGCCGAGCAGGTCGTCCGGACTCCAGCCGATCTGCACCCGCACGGTCGCGTCCGGACCGGCGCGGCGGATCGCGTCCCGGATCGCGGCGTCCGCGGTCGCGCGCAGCAGCGGCGGCACGGCACCGGCCAGCAGCGCGGTCACCACGACCACGACCGCGACCAGCAGGAGCGGTCCCGCGTCGGCCCGCGCCCGCCCGGCCACGCTGGGCCAGTGCGGCGCCGGCCGCGGGAGGCTTCGCTTCGGCCGCGCCGAGGTCACGGCGCCCGCCGGCTTCCCGGGACCCTCCGGCCGCGGGGCGGCACCCGCCGGCTCCGCGCCGTCTGTCGGCTGCGCGGCACCACCCGTCAGCCGCACAGTGCCAGCTGGCTGCACAGTGCCAGCTGGCTGCACAGTGCCAGCTGGCTGCGCGTCGCCGGCCGGCCGCACGCCCGCCGGCTGCGTGCTGTCGGCCGGCTGCGGGGTGTCTGCCGGCTGCGTGCTGTCTGCCGACTGCACGCTGTCTGCCGACTGTGGGGTGTCTGCCGGCTGTGGGGTGCGGTTCTCCGGGTTCATGACGCCACCCGCAGGTGGGCCGCGTCCGCGCGACGGGCCTGGATCGCCACCACCACGGTCACGGCCAGCAGGCACGCGGCCAGCAGCGCGGCGAAGAGGCCGGCCTCGGCCGCCCACGGCCAATACGGCGTCGGGGCCGGCACCGGCGCGGCGCCGGTGTCCGAGCGGACCAGCGACGGCGCGACCAGCACCGTGGCCAGCGCGCCGACCAGGGTTCCCGCCACGATCAGCGGCGTGAGCAGGCCGGCGTGCTGGCCGAGCAGCACCCGCCGGATCTCCCGCCGGGTCATCCCGATCCCGCGCAACCGCGCGACCTCCAGCGCCCGTACCTGCAGGTCGCAGGTGACGTGCAGGATCACGCCGACGAGCAGCAACAACGCCGCCGCGGGTACGAGCAGTCGCAGCGTGGCCGGCAGCCCGGCGCGCAGCGGCCCGCCGGTCAGCCGCGCGGTCTCACCGTCCCGGGTGAGCACCGTGCCGAGGCGCAACGCCCCGGCCCGCTCCACCGCGCCGGGGGCCGGGTCGCCGGCCCAGATCGCGTCCACCCGCGAGGTCACGTCGCCGCCGTGCACGATCAGCGCGCGGGAGAGCCAGTCCACGTCCGCGAGGATCGCGCCGGAGCCGGGGGCGGACGGCACGGCCGGCACCACGTCCGCGATCACCACGCCCACCGGGGTGGCGCCGACCGCGACGGTGAGCGAGTCGCCCGGACCGACGCCGAGCTCGTCCGCGAACCGCTGCGAGACCGCGACCGGCACGGTCGGCACCGAGTCGAAGACGGCCGCGACCATCGTCAGTCCGGCCTCCGGTGGGCCCGCCATCGACACCTCGGCGTTCATGGTGAGCACGTCGGCGCTGAACGACACGGCCTGATCCGTGATCATCTCCGGCAGCGGGCCGGCGGAGTGACCGGTCCACGGCGTCGCGGGCGCGCCGATCACCCCGGGCAGCGTTACGGAGATCGACACCGCGTCGGGAATGCGGTCGAGCGCGTTGATGTCCCCGGACAGCGAGTCGTAGTCGAGCCGGAGCGCCATCACCACCGCGACCAGCTCCAGCCCGTCCGCGCGGACGCAGTCCCGCAGCGGGTGCGCGGTGCCGTCCAGCGGGACCGGGTCGGCGGGGCACGGCACGCGTACCCCGGCCGCGTCCTGGAACACCAGCTGGGGCACGACCACGACCGGCAGCGGGGCGGCGATCGTGCCGCGCACCGTGATCGCGGCGCCGGCCGGCACCGGCAGACCGGCTGGCACCGGCGCCGGCGCCAGCCTCGCGCCGACCTCGGCCCAGGTGCGGTCGCCGTCCAGCCGTCCGCGCAGCACGGCGGACGCGTGCGTGGTGTCCGCCGCGACCAGCCGGGGCGCGTCGCCGCCGGTGCCGAGCCATTGCCCGACCGCGACCGGCCGCTGGGTGACCGCGCTGACCGTGCCGCCGGTCGCGGCCGCGATCGCCGCGCCCTGCCCGGCCGTGACCAGCGAGTCCAGCGTGAGCGCCAGGTCGGTGCCGACGCCGAGCGCGGCCTGGTCGTGCTGGGACCGCTGCCAGGTCGCGTCGAAGCCGACGCCGAACGTGGCGGCCGCGCAGGCCAGCCCGACCAGCAGCCCGGCCGCGACCGCCTGCGGGCGCCGGGCCGCCTCGAACGCGGCCAGCGGGATCACGAAGCCCCGGGCGCGCCGGGCCAGCCGGTCCGCGACCGCGAGCGCGGGCGGGACCAGCCGGAGCGCGAGCGCGGCACCGGCGAGCAACAGCAGCGCGGGCGCGAGGATCCGGACCACGTCCTGGCCGCCGGTGGACTCGGCCGGCTGCGCCCACAGCTGCCACAGCCCGACGCCGGCGAACACGACCAGCAGCACGTCGGCACCGGAGCGGGCCAGCGCCTCGCCGCGGGACCGGCGCTCCCTGACCTCGGCGACCGGGCGCAGCGCCGGCGAGACCAGCACCGCGGTCAGCGCGAGCGCGCCACCGGCGACCGCGATCATCTGGATCACGGTGACGGCCGGGTCCTCGGCGAGGCCGGCGTTCCGCAGCGCGGGCAACCGGGTCAGCGCCGCATGCAGCGCGGACGACGCGGGCACGCCGATCGCGGTGGCCAGCGCCGCGAGCAGCGATGACTCGACGACCGCGGTCGCGGCCAGCTGCCGCCGGCTGAAGCCCAGAGCGGTCAGGAGCGAGGTCTCGACGGTACGCACGCCCGCGGTCAGCCGGCCGGCCAGTGCCAGCGCGGTCGCGGTGAGCACGGTGCCGAGGATCGCGACCGACACGACCGTGGCCGTGGTGACCCGCTGCTGCAGGTCCGCGGCGGCCAGCGTGCGGGGCAGGCTGGTGGAGATCCGCTCGATCTCGACGCGGTCGCCGAGCACGCCGCCGAGCCGCCGGTCCGCGGCCCGCACCCGGGTCTCGACCGCGTCCAGGTCGCGGCGGTCCGCGGCGGACAGGTCGGGGAGCGCGGTGATGTCCAGCCGGTCCAGCGAGGAGCCGCTGGCCAGCACGGCCTCCAGGCCGACCAGGAACGGGCCGTACGTGCGCAGTGGCCGCTGGAACCGGCCGTCGTTGTAGGCGGGGTTGAACCCGGTGCCGGCCAGCGGGTCGCGGTCCCAGCCGCTGCCGGGCAGCGGCGCGACGATGCCGACCACGGTGATCTCGAAACCGGCCGGGCGGTCCGGTGAGGTCTCCACGCCGAACGGCAGCCGGTCGCCGACCTCCAGGCCGAGCAGCGTGGCGGTGCTGCTCAGCAGCGCGGCCTCGTAGCCGGTGCGGGGCAGCCGGCCGTCGAGCAGCTCGACCCGCGAGTCCAGGTCGGAGAGCGCGGAGAGGTAGCCCTGGGACGGGAAGGCGCCGCCCTTCGGCATCGTCGGCAACGGCCGGAGCAGCGTGGACGTGCGGGTGGTGAGCGTTACCGGCAGCGGCGCGAGCGCCTCGGTCAGCACGGCGCCGCTGTCGTCCATCACCGACCGCGCATCCTTACCGCCGACCGTGACCGTATACGCGGTGACGCTGGTGTCGTCGGCGGTGGCGCGGGCGGCCGCGGTCTCCACCGCGCGCTCGCCGGTCCGGGTGATCAGCAGCGCGCAGACGCCGAGCAGCGTGACACCGACCGTGACCACGGCGAGCAGCGCGGCCAGCAGCGGCCACTGGGCGCGGGCGCGCCGAGCCAGGAAACTCATGCCGGCTGGACCTCCGCGCGGCGGTCACGCCGCGTCGCGCAGCGGGCGCGTGACCCGCTCATTCGATCTTTCCGTCGTGGATGTTGATCACGCGGTCGGCCAGGGCCATCATCACCGGGTCGTGGGTGGACACGAGCGCGGTGACGCCCTCGGACTCGACGATGCCGCGCAGCAGCGCCATCACGGCCAGGCCGGTCTCCGCGTCGAGCTGTCCGGTCGGCTCGTCCGCGATCAGCAGCCGGGGGCTGGCCGCGAGCGCGCGGGCGATCGCCACCCGCTGCTGCTGGCCGCCCGACATCTCGCCGGGGCGCTGCGCCGCGTGCTCGGCCAGGCCGACCAGCTCCAGCAGCAGCGCGACGCGCTTCTCCCGCTCGGCCGCGGGCGTGCGGGCCAGGCGCAGCGGGGCACCCACGTTCTCGGCCGCGGAGAGCACCGGGATCAGGCCGAACGTCTGGAACACGTACGCGACGCGCTCCCGCCGCAGGTGGGCCAGGCCGTCCTCGTCGAGCGCGGTCACCTCGACGTCGTCGACGTGGACGGTGCCGCCGTCCGGGCGGTCCAGGCCGCCGATCACGTTGAGCAGCGTGGTCTTGCCGGAGCCGGAGCGGCCGACCAGCGCGACCATGGTGCCGGCCTCGACCTCGAACGACACGTCCCGCAGCGCGTGCACGTCACCGAACCGGCGGCTGACGCCCCGTACCGTCAAGATGTTCAATCTCTTCTCCCCCGAACCCGAGGAAGAGCCAGTCCTCGCATGTCCTTCGCAAGCTCGCTCATGCCGTGGTTTCGTCTCTCTTGATCGAGACATGGTCGGACTCGAGCGCGAGCCGGACCCGGCGGGTGAGCGCGAGCGCCTCGCGGTACTCGCGCGGCACCTGGACTCGGCCGGCGCGGTCCATCACCGCGTACTCCTCCGCGATCACCTCGTGGTCACCGTCGCCGTTCACGGCGGCGCGGCGCAGCACCTCGCTGCTGGTCCGCCCGTCGCGAATCGCGACCGTGC
Organism: Catenuloplanes nepalensis; assembly: GCF_030811575.1. GTDB lineage: Bacteria > Actinomycetota > Actinomycetes > Mycobacteriales > Micromonosporaceae > Catenuloplanes > Catenuloplanes nepalensis. Next base: position 4,801,025 of record NZ_JAUSRA010000001.1, read on the forward strand.
GCTCGACCTGGCCGCTGACCTCCGGGTCGTGCGTGACGATCACGATCGTGACGCCGAGCGCGCGGTTGACGTCGCGCAGCGCGCCGAAGACCTCGGCCGAGGTGGCGGTGTCCAGCTCGCCGGTCGGCTCGTCGGCCAGCAGCACGCGCGGCTCGTTCGCCAGCGCGACCGCGATCGCCACCCGCATCTGCTGGCCGCCGGAGAGCTGCGCCGGGCGCCGGTCCTCCAGGTCGCCGACGCCGAGCATCTCCAGAAGCTCGGAGCCGCGCGCTTTCCTGGCGCGCGCGGGCGTGCGTGCCGCCGTCATCGGCAGGTCGACCATCTGGCGCGCGGTCAGGTACGGCACCAGGTTGCTGGCGGTCTGCTGCCGGACGAAGCCGACCGTGTGCCGCCGGTAGCGCACCCGGTCGGACCGGGACATGTCCAGCAGGTTCCAGGTGCCGACCCGCGCCTTGCCCGCGGTGGGCGCGTCGATGCCGGCCAGGATGGACAGCAGCGTCGACTTGCCGGACCCGGACGCGCCGACGACCGCGACCATCTCGCCGGCGTCGACGGTCAGATCGAGACCCTGAAGTGCCTGCACCTCGATCGAGCCGGTCTGATAGATCCGGACCAGGCTCTCACAGACGATGAGCGATTCCCCGCCGAACTCGGGCGCCTTCTCCGGCGGCCTCGGGAGGGACAGCGGTGTGGTGGTCATCCCTCTCCTCTGCAGGCGGACGCGCAGACCTTATACATCGATATCCCCTCGGTCAACGATCACGAGCGACCAGATGCATACGCCCTCGTATGGGTGAATCAAAGCTGATTCGGGCCGACTCTGAACCTTTCCGGCGGCGGCCCGCGTAGGACCCGGTGCGCGCACGTTCATGAATCCGAGCCCGCTGGGAGTGGTGGCAGACATGCAATGGCGATACGGCACCCTGAAGAACCGCAAGGCGATCGGCGCGGCCGTCGTCGCAGGCGCGATCGTGGTGGCCGGCGTCACGGGCCTCGGCTTCGCGAACGCCGGTGAGCGCGGCAAGAACGAGGCGGCCGCCGCGACGGGCCTGATCAACGTCGAGGGTCAGCAGTTCGACGTCTCCGAGTGCGCCGAGGTCGAGATCAACGCCGGCCTGGTGCTCTGCGACGGCGCGGAGCTCGCGCCGGAGGGCGGCGCCGACGCGGTGGAGGCGGCACAGGCCGCGGCCGTGGCGCTGGACGAGTCGTGCGACATCTTCGCGGCCGCGCTGCAGACCGCGCAGGAGGACGTCGCGGGCGAGGGCGCCGGCGAGGAGACCGCCGCGCCGGAGGAGAGCGAGTCCGCCGAGGACGCGGCCGCGAAGGAGGAGGCGGAGAAGGAGATCGCCGCCACCACGAAGTCGTCGAAGGAGTCCGCGGAGATGGCCGCCGGCTGGGCCGAGAAGGCCGAGGCCGCGGAGCAGGCGGAGGCCGCGGAGAAGGGCGAGGCGGGCGCGGACGACGCCGCCGCCGAGGACGACGCCGCCGCCGAGGACGACGCCGCGGGTGAGGACGCCGCCGCCGAGGATGCCGCGGCCGAGGATGCGGCCCAGGCCGTCACGGACGCGCAGACCGTCTTCTTCGAGGCCTGCCTGGCACTCGCCGAGGCGAAGGCCGCCGCGGGCGTCGGTGGCGTCGAGGACGCGGGCGCCGAGGCTGACGCCGGTGCCGAGGGCGACGCCGGTGCCGAGGGCGACGCCGGTGCCGAGGGCGACGCCGGTGCGGAAGCCGAGGCCAGCGCGGACGCCGAGGCCGGAGCCGAGGGCGCCGCGTACGACGCGAACGGCAATGTCGTCGGCGAGGACTGATCCCTCTCGCCGCACCACGAAGGCCCCCTCCCGGCGCATCGGGAGGGGGCCTTCGCGCTGAACAACTACAAGGTCGATTCCGGCACCGCGCGGGTACGCGACGCCATCGGCATCGGCGAGATCCGACTCACCCGCGCGCGCCTCGAATGGGGCGCGCAGGTTCCGGTTCGGAAGGTGAGTGGAGAGGTTCCGGAAGGAAGGCCGCCCGCGGCCGACCGGTGCCCGCGGGAGCACGCCCACAGTGCCCCCGCCGGAAGCGGGAAAATAAATGGCCTGAAAAGGGACTCGATCGGGTCGGCTTTCGGCGTGCGGATGCCGGTACGGACGTCAATGATGCTGTGCTGGAAGGCGTCAGGACACTTCTGCGGGCAGGTGGAACCCCGATATGGACCCCGTGCAGATCCTTTGGGCGCCGGACGGTGCCTCGATGCCGAATCTCGGCGCGAAAGCGCTCCTCGACGTGACCGATGGGGACACGCCGAATCTGCGGATGCCGGTGCGGATGCTCAGTGTGGACACGCCGGAGGTGACCGCGCGGTCGGAGGACCGGGCGGCCGCGATCGATCAGGACTTCAAGCAGCTCGCGTCGTGGATGGACGAAGGACTGGCGCCGATCGACGACGCGCTCGCGGAGTTCCTGAAGCCGCGCCTTTCGACCGGGCACGCGGGGACGCTGCACTTCACCCAGGGCCAGGCCGCGTCCGAATTCGGCAAGGCCAACATCACCGCGCGGCTGACCAGGGCTAACGGGACGCGGCGGAATCTGTTCGTGCGGACCGCGGATGCGCCGTTCGACGGCAACCACCGGCTCCTGGCGTACGTGGCGCCGGACTACTCCGCGGCGGAGCGCCGGACCATGACGCTGGCGCAGCGGTCCACCTTCAACCTCGACCTGGTGCGCGCCGGGTGGGCGGCGCCGTTCGTGATCCACCCGTCGATCCCTGGCGCGGCGGACCTGGCGCTGCTGGTCGGCGCCGCGGTGGAGGCACGCGCGGCCGGGCTCGGCATCTGGGGTTCCGCGGAGACGCTGCTGGCCTACGAGTACCGGTCGATGGAGCGACTGTTCCAGATCACCCGGACGCTGGCCGAGGGGCGTCCACTGACCGGTAGCCCGCGCGCGTGGCGGGAGCGGTACTGCGCGGACATGCGCACGCGCGAGCTGTTCGGCCCGGAGGAGTACATCCGGGTCGACCCGGAGTACCGCCTGTGGCTGTGGCCGGACGACCTGCGCGGCGCGATCCGCGATCTCAACCTGGTGCCGTCGGCACACCTCACGGGCGCCTGAGCGGCACGGGCGGCACCGCGAACGTCCAGCCGTCCGCGCGCAGCCGTGGGATCAGCGTCGCCAGCGCGGCCACGGTCTGCGAGCGGTCGCCGCCACCGTCGTGCATCAGCACGATGCCGCCCGGCCGGAGCTGGGCCAGCACCGCGGCCACGATCGCGTCGGTCCCGGGCCGGCTCCAGTCGCGCGGGTCGACGGTCCAGCCGAGGCGGGCCATGCCGAGGCTCGCCGCGACCGTGGCGGACTGGCCCCAGGCACCGTATGGCGCGCGGAAGTACGGAATCTCCGCGCCCGGTGCGGCGGCGTGGATGGCGGCGTTCGTGGCCAGCAGGTCCGCCTCGATCTGCGCGGCCGTCCAGGTGGACATGTTGTCGTGCCGCATCGAGTGGTTGCAGAGCCGGTGGCCGTCCGCGACGATCCGCCGGACCAGCGCGGGGTGTCGCTGTGCCTGCGTCCCGACCAGACAGAACGTGGCGGTGACTCCTTCGGCCGCGAGCACGTCGAGGATCTGCGGCGTGTAGGTGGCGTGCGGCCCGTCGTCGAAGGTCAGTGCGGCGGCCGGCGCCGGCGCGGCGGCGACCGCCGTCGCGGGCACCAGCAGGAGCGCGCCCGCGAGCGACACGGCGGCTATTGATCGAAGAGTACGCATATCGACAGCGTGATGTGCCGGTCCGCCCCGGCGCACGGTTGCGACGCGGAACCGACAGCGTGGGTAATTCCGCCGTGCCGCCGGATCACCGGACCCGGTTACGGTCAGGCGCAGCTGGTTCCGGCGACGGTGGAGGGAGACACATGGACGGCTACGGGGTGACGCCACGCGACGTGCTGTCGCTGGCCGGTACGACGGCGCGGCAGCGACAGCCGGTGATGGAGGCGTCGGCGCCGCTGCAACGCGCGGTCTCCTCGGTGTCGACCGGCGATCCGGCTCTGGACGCGCACACCCGCGCGGTCGCGGCGGAGGTGGAGGAGTTGCATCGACGGCTGGCGGCGGTGCTCGGCTTGTTCGGCGACGCGCTGCGGGACGCGGTCACGGCCTACACGGACGGGGATGAGGAGGTCGCGGCGGACTTCCGGACCTTGGCGACTCCCGTGCCCGCCGTGCCGGGCGCGCCCGGCACGGCGATGAGCTGAGCGCGGCCGTGACCGAGGGATTCGGGGATTCGGGGAGCATCGCTCACGTGGCGGTCGCCGGTGAGGACAGCATCGGCACGCTCGAGGAGTTGCTCGCCCAGGTGAGCAAGGACGTCACGAAGACCATCCCGGAGCGCTGGAAGGGCAGCGCCTCGGGTGCCGTGCTCGAGGTCTGGAACCGGTACACCGGCTGCGTCGCCACCTATGCCAGCTCGCTGGGCACGTGGTGCCGCGCGATGCGGGTCGCCGCGGAGACCACCGCGACGGCCCGGCAGCAGTTGGTGGCGGCGCATCACTTCGCCACCCGCAACAATCTCCGCATCACCGAGGCCCTGTCGATCGCGCCCCGGGACGCGGCCGTGCCGGTCCAGCAGGAGGTGGTCGACCTCGCTTCGCGGCAGCTGGACACGGCGGTACGCACGGCGTCACAGGCACGCGCGCAGATCCGGGCCGCCAACGACGCCTACGAGGCGCAGAGGGTGGAACTGTCGGTCCTCGACCTGCTCGATCTGCTGAGCCGCCGGCCCTCGGGATCACGGCCGGGCGCGGTGAGCGGCAAGGGCGGCCGGGAGAGCGCCAAGCACCTGACCGTTGAGGAGCGCCTCTACGAGGGACGGCTGCACCTGCCGGCGGCCCGGTGGGGTACCTGGATCAGCGGCGTACCCGGGAACGGCACCTGGATGCCGCACCGGCCCGGGGACTTCGGTCTGCAGTGGCCCCGGGACACCGTCACCTGGGTGAACGGTTCGCCGAACCTGCGGGAGCATGGCCCCGAGACGCACCGCATGCCGGACGGCCGGGAGGGTGTGCTGTACGACGTGCGTGGCCTGGACGGCACCTGGCGCACCGACTCGAAGATCGCGGACGGGATGCTGGCCGACCGGTTCGGGTGGACCACGGAGGCGGTCAAGGGGTGGCGGCAGCAGGAGGGCCTGACCTGGCACCACTACACGCGTGGCGAGATGCAGCTGGTGCCGGCCCGGATCCACAACAGCGTGCCGCATGAGGGCGGTGCCACCGACCTACGCCGGTAGCGGCACGGCCGAAAGAATCCACCCCGTGCAATCATCCGGGCGCCAGATGTGACTACGCTCGGATTATACCCCTCTCCGGAGATTACGCACCCAGCCCGTCCGAGTTCGCCCGCGCGCAGGCCGAGACGTTCGAGGCGTCGGACGGCGCCGAGCGCAACGAGCTGCGCGGCAAGCCGATCATCGTGCTGACCTCGGTCGGCGCGCGGAGCGGCAAGCTGCGCAAGACGCCGCTGATGCGGGTCGAGCACGACGGCCGGTATGCGGTGGTGGCCTCGATGGGTGGCGCGGCCAAGCACCCGGTCTGGTACCACAACCTGATCGCGAACCCGCACGTCGAGCTGCAGGACGGCACGGAGCGGCACGATTACGTGGCCCGCGAGGCGCACGGCGAGGAGCGTGCGGAGTGGTGGGCGCGCGCCTGCGAGGCCTGGCCGGACTACGCGACGTACCAGACGAAGACCGACCGCACGATCCCGGTCTTCGTGCTGGAGCGCCGCCCAGCGTAGGTAGGCCGCCAGCCGATGCCCTGTGCCGATGCCCTGTGCCCGGATCGCGGCCGTGGCCATCGGGCAGGAGCCTCCCACCCCGCACACGAGCGAAGGCCCGGCGCGGGAGCGCCGGGCCTTCGGTGGGGAGGTGGGGTCAGGCCTTGTTCTTCGGCTCGAAGCCGTTGAAGCCGGAGCCGCCCGGCGTGGAGGCGCGGTGCGGCCGCTGCGGGAACGCCTCACCGGCCGCGACGGCACCGCGGCGCCCCTGCTCCACCGGCGTGCCGGCGGGAGCGGGACCGGGCGCGGCGGTCGCGTTGCGGCGGGACTCGAAGTAGGCGAGCGCGGCCCGGTCCTCCTCGGACGGTGCCGCCAGCATCGCGTAGACCAGGCCGATCACGCCGATGACCACGGCGACCACGATCGGGACCAGCAGCGTGCCGGCCGTGACGCCGGAGCGCCGGATCGTCTCGGAGTGCAGCTCGACGTGCATCGCGGTCATGCCGGTGAAGTGCATGCCGTTGACCGCGACGCCCATGATCAGCGCGGACCCGGCGATCGCCCAGCCGCCGCGCACCCGAACGGACAGCCACAGCGCCACGATGGCGGCCACCACCGCGATCAGCACGGAGAGCACGACCGGCACGACGTCATAGCTGATCGTGCCGTCCAGCTGCATGCCGGCCATGCCGGTGTAGTGCATGGCCGCGACGCCGATGCCGGTGAACAGGCCACCGCCGAGGATCTTGACGAAGTCGGCCCGGCCGAAGCCGACCAGGCTCAGGCCGATGCCGACCGAGACGATCGCGAGCACCAGGCTGATCACGGTCAGCGGCACGCCGTACCGGATGGTGGTGCCCTCGACGCCGAAACCGAGCATCGCCATGAAGTGCATGGTCCAGATGGCGGTGCCGCCGAGCGCGATCGACGCGCCCGCGATCCAGCGCGCCCGCTGGCCGGTGGTGGTGGACTCCCGGGCGCGCACGGCGCAGGTGAGCGCGAGCACCGAGCCGAGCACCGAGAGTGCGTAACTCAGGATCGGCGTGATGACGCCGTACTCGAAATGGTGGATCTGACCCGACACCGCAGCGCCTTCCCCGAACAGACGTGGCCCCGTCCGATGGTGGCGCCCACATTTCGGGATCGCCAGTGACGAACGGTGAGACCTGCCTGACCGAAGGGTCAGCTTCGGTCAGGCGGTCAGGAATCGGGCGAGAGCGCTCAGGAGACCGCGTTGTAGGCCAGAACACCCCGGTTGACCACGCCGATCGCCTGCCGCGCGGTCGTGCGCACCTCCTCGGACGCGCCGCTGGCATTGGAGACCTGGCCGAGCAGGTCGACCACCATGCGCGCCCACCGGACGAAGTCGCCGGCCGGCATGTCGCCGTCCAGGTTGTGGCCGCTGGCCAGCACCTTCTCCAGCGACTCGCCGCGTGCCCAGCGGTAGATCGGCCAGACGAAGCCGAGGTCCGGCTCGCGGGTCAGCTCCAGGCCGCGGGACGCCTCCTCGGCCTCCAGCTCAACCCAGATCTTCGCGGTCGCCTCGACCGCGTCGCTGACCGGGCCGCGCGGCACGTTCGCCCGCTCGTCGCCCTCGCGCCGCGCCTCGTAGACCGCGACCGACACCGCGGCGGCCAGCTCCGCGGGGTGCAGGCCCTCCCAGGCGCCGCGCCGCAGGCACTCCGCGACCAGCAGGTCCGTCTCGGTCCAGATCCGGGCGAGCATCCGGCCGGCGTCGGTCACCTCACCGGCGTCGGAGAGGTAGCCGCGGGCCTGCAGCATGCCGCAGACCGCGTCGAAGGTCCGGGCGAGCGAGCCGGTGCGCCCGGCCACCTTGTCACGCAGCGCGTCGGTGTCGCGCTCCAGCCGGTGCCGGCGCTCGGCCCAGCGCGCGTGCTCCTCCCGGTCCGGGCACTGGTGGCAGGCGTGCTGTCGCATCTGGATGCGCAGCAGTGCCAGCTCGTGGTCGTCGGCCGCGCCCGAGCGGGTGCGGTTGCGGCGGCCCTCGCGCCGGTCCAGGCCGGTCGCGGTGACGGCCGCGGCCAGGTCCCGGCGGGCGGCGGGCGAGCGCGGGTTGAAGTTCTTCGGCACCCGCACCCGGTCCAGCACCTCGACCAGGCCGGGGAAGTCGCTGGCCGGCACGCGGCCGGCCCAGCGGTCCTGGGTGAGCACCATCGGCTTGGGCTCGCCGAAGCCGCCCACGCCCGGGTCGATCACCACGGCCAGTCCGGCGCGGCGGCCGGCCGGGATCCGGATGACGTCGCCTGGGCGCAGCTTGGACAGCGAGGCGGCGGTCTCCGCGCGGCGCTGCGCCTGGCCCTGCCGGGCGATCCCGCGCTCCCGGTCAGCGATGGCGACCCGCAGCGCGAAGTACTCGTTGAAGTCGCCGTGGTGGCAGCGCACCTCCTCGTCGTACCCCGCGATGTCCTTGACGTTGTTCTGCACCTGGCGGGCCAGGCCGACGACCGAGCGGTCCGCCTGGAACTGCGCGAACGACGACTCCAGCAGATCGCGGGCGCGGTCGATGCCGACGCTGCCGACGATGTTCGCCGCCATGTTGTAGGAGGGGCGGAAGGAGCTCTTCAACGGGTACGTCCGGGTGCTGGCCAGCCCGGCGACGTGCCGCGGGTCGACCTCCGGCGACCAGACCACGACCGCGTGCCCCTCGACGTCGATGCCGCGGCGGCCGGCCCGGCCGGTGAGCTGCGTGTACTCCCCCGGGGTGAGGTCGACGTGCGCCTCCCCGTTGTACTTCACCAGCCGCTCCAGCACCACGCAGCGGGCCGGCATGTTGATGCCGAGCGCCAGCGTCTCCGTGGCGAAGACGGCCTTGACCAGGCCGCGGACGAACAGCTCCTCGACGATCTCCTTGAACGCGGGCAGCATGCCGGCGTGGTGCGCGGCCAGGCCCCGCTCCAGCGCGTCCAGCCACTCCCAGTAGCCGAGCACGGTCAGGTCCTCGCCGGGGATCGCGGTGATCCGCTCCTCGACGATCGCGCGGATCTCCTCGCGCTCGTCCGGCGTGGTCAGGCGCATGCCGGCGGCCATGCACTGCTGCACGGCGGCGGCGCACCCGGCCCGGCTGAACACGAAGATGATCGCGGGCAGCAGGTCGGCGCGCTCCAGCCGCTCGATCACGTCGAAGCGCAGCGGCGGCTGCCAGCGCTTGTTGCGCCCACCGCGGCCGCCCCAGCCGGGGCCGGACGTGCGATCGCCCATCTCCATCCGCCGCAGCTGCTCGCGGGTGTATCGCAGCAGCTCCGGGTGGACGTCGTGCTTGCGGGCCGCGTCCGCGTCGTGGAACAGGTCGAACATCCGCCGGCCGACCAGCATGTGCTGCCAGAGCGGGACCGGGCGGTGCTCGGAGACCACCACCTCGGTGTGGCCGCGCACGGTGACCAGCCAGTCCGCGAACTCCTCCGCGTTGGACACGGTCGCGGACAGCGACACCAGGGTGACGGTCGAGGGCAGGTGAATGATCACCTCTTCCCAGACCGCGCCACGGAACCGGTCCGCGAGGTAGTGCACCTCGTCCATCACCACGTACGCCAGGCCGTCCAGCGCGGCCGAGCCGGCGTAGAGCATGTTCCGCAGGACCTCGGTGGTCATCACGACCACCTGCGCGTCCGCGTTGATGACGTTGTCGCCGGTCAGCAGGCCCACCTTGTCCGCACCGTAGCGGTCGGCGAGGTCGTGGTACTTCTGGTTGGAGAGCGCCTTGATCGGCGTGGTGTAGAAGCACTTCTTACGGGTCTGCGCGGACAACGCCATGTGCACCGCGAACTCGCCCACCACGGTCTTCCCCGCACCGGTCGGCGCGCAGACCAGGACGCCACTGCCGCGCTCCAGGGCCTGGCACGCCTCGCGCTGGAAATCGTCGAGGTCGAAGCCGAGGTCGGCGGAGAAGTCATCCAGACGGGGGAAATTCGCGGACTCCGCGGCCCGCCGGCGAGAAGCCGCATACCGCTCAGCGGGAGATGTCACGCGCTCAACAGTAGCCGAGGCCCTGCGATCTTGGCTTTTGTGTTTTCCGGCGGGCCTGGTCACACGGCGCGGCGCGGTCTCCGCACGCACCGTGAGGAGGGGTGCGGAAGGCCACCAGATATGGTTCACAACGTGGCGGATCACGACGAGCGTTCGAGCGAGACGAGCCCGGCGGAGGCGGAGCCGCCACGAGCGATCGAGGGCATCCTCTTCGACTTCCACGGCACGCTCGCCCAGGTGGAGTCGCCGGTCGACTGGGTCCTCGCCGCGGCCGCAGCCTGCGGTGCCTCGCTGGATCCGGCGCGGGCCACCGTGCTGGCCGACCGGCTGATCACCGCGGGCCGCGCGGGCGGGCCGGTCCCCCGCCGCATCCCGCCACAGCTCGCGGAGGTCTGGGCCGAGCGCGACCTCTACGCGCACTGCCACCGGGCCGCGTACACCGGGCTGGCGGACACTGTGGACTCCGGGATAGCCGGCTTCGCGGAGGCGCTCTACGACCGCGGGACCCTCCCCGAGGGCTGGGCGCCGTACTCGGACGCGGCCACGACGCTCGCCGCGCTGCACGAGCGGGGCGTGCCGATCGCGGTGGTCAGCAACATCGGCTTCGACATCCGCCCGCACTTCGCCGCCTGGGGCCTCGACTCCTACATCACCGAGTTCGTGCTCTCGTTCGAGATCGGCCGGATAAAGCCGGACCCGCAGATCTTCGAGAAGGCCTGCAAGCTGATCGGCGTGCCGCCGGAGCGCGCGCTGATGGTCGGCGACTCCGTCGCGGACGCGGGCGCGGTCCAGGCCGGCCTGGCCACGCTGGTGCTCCCGGCCGCCGAGCCGGGCCGCACCAACGGCCTGTGGGCCACGCTAGCGCTGACCGCGCCGTAGGGATGGAAGCCCTCGAGCCAGGTGGCCCGAGGGCTTTCGTCATCACCCCGTGTGCCCGAGGCTTCGTGTCACGGTAACACCGTTGGCGCTAGCGGGCCCGCACGCTCGCGGTGAACGCCTCGAACGCGGCCGGGCTGACCAGCAGTGCCGGGCCGGCGGCGTCCTTGCTGTCCCGCACCGCGATCACGCCGGGCAGGTTCGCCGCGACCTCGACGCAGTTGCCGCCGGTAGAGCCGCTGCGGGTGCTCTTCCGCCATGTCGCACCGGTCAAGTCAATCATCGATATTCTCCTTGATCAGTTCCCCGATGAGGTCGTCCGAAGCGTCCCGATCCAGCGCGATCCGGTCCAGCACGTCCCACGCCCTCTCGTAAGTATCCACTTCCACGGTTTCGTCCAGGTAGAGCGCGCCCGTCAGGCCCTCGATGTAGACCGTGGTCGGCTCCGCACGGCGCAGCCCCACCTCGGGGAAGTCGAGCACGGTGAACGACCCCGCGAAACCCGCGTAGTGCAGCGCTCGCTCCCGGGGGATGATCCGCACGCTGATCCCGGGCTTCTGCGAGATGTTCACCAGATGTGCCAGCTGCCGTGCCCACGCGTCCTGGTCGCCGAGGCCCTTGACCAGCACGGCCTCTTCGATGATCACGTCGAGTTCGGGCGCGGGCGGGTTGGCGCGGCCGAGCAGCCGCTGTCGTTCGCGGCGCAGCCGGACCCGCTGTGTGACCTGCTCCGGTGTCACGCCCGGGACCGCGCCGAGCACGGCGGCGGCGTACTCCTCGCCCTGCAGCAGACCCGGGATCACACCGTTCTCGTAATGGCGCAGACGGGAGGCGGCCTGCTCCATGCCGACGTAGAGCTCGAACCAGGCCGGGACCGCCTTGCCGTACGCGGCCCACCAGCCCTTCTCCTTCGTGGCCGCGGCCAGCGAGAGCAGCACCTCCAGCATGTCCGGCGTCGCGGCGTAGAGGTCGGCGAGCGCACGCACGTCGACCTGCCGGACCGGTGCCTCGCCGCCCTCGATCCGCGACATCTTGGACAGCGAGACCTCGATGTGCGCGGCCGCGTCCTTCAGCGTGATCCGCGCGCCGTCGCGCAGCTGGCGGAGCAAACGACCGACCTGGCGCCGGGGTACGGACGATCCCCCGTCGTGTGACACGTGAGCCTCCCGAATGCCGTTTCTGACAGGTCCGGGCCGTCAGAATGACGGCTTGGAAATCGAAACTTCGGAAATCCCGAAATGCGACTTCTCGGAAGCGTACGGCTACGTCATCGTCTACGTCAGGTAGCCGCCCCCGTCGCTGCCGCAGGCGTGACGGGGGCGAGCCTCACTCGATCCCGGAGGTCTCCTCATGGCCGTGGCACCGCCGCCGATCCCCGCGATCGTGCCCGGCACCATGCTCTACATCGCGGACGAGCGCGACTACCGGCTCGGCGTCGGCCCGCTCGCGCTGCGCGTCACCTCGCTTGCGGCGCCGGGCGCGGAGTGGCTGGTCGTGCACGGGCACCGGATCGGCCACGACGGGCGGGTGGACCACCGGCACCTGACGTTCACGATCCGCGCGGCCGCGCTCCGGGACGCGGCCCGCCCCACCGGCTGGCTGCCACCCGCGACCGCAGTCCGTCCCTGACCGCACCCCCGCGCGCTGCCGCACCTCGCGGGCGGCGCGCACGGAGGGCCCCGAGGCCGCGCCAACCCTCGGGGCCTTCCGCCTCCCCACTTCCGCTGCCGGCCGCCTTCAGAAACGCGACACGGCCGGCAGCATTACCGCTGCCGGCCGTGTCGTCGTCGTGCTGTGGTGATCTGTCAGGTCATGTCGTCGAAGCCGCGCTCGATCGGCCGCGGCTTGATCGGCTCGACCGGCTCGATCGGGCCGGACGCGGACACCGGCGCACCGGCGGTGACAGGCTCGCTGGCAGTGACCCGGTCACCGGCGGTGACCGAGCCGGAATCACCCAGGTCGAGCGGCGACACCGCGTCGTCGTCGAGGCCCTCGTACAGCGACTTGCCGCGGCCCCGGCGCCTGTCGTTCAGCACTGCCACGCCGGCCGCCATGAAGTACAGCGCGGACAGCGCGAGCGCCAGGACCGTCATGCCGAACGGGTCCGGCGTGGGCGTGACCACGGCCGCGAACAGGAAGAACGCGAAGACCGCGATGCGCCACCAGGACACCAGGCGCTTGCCGCTGACCAGGCCGACCACGTTGAGCATCAGCGCGACCAGGGGGAACAGGAACGCGACGCCGAACAGCAGGATCAGGCTGGTGACGAAGTTGATGTAGCGCGTGACCTCGAGCTGGGTGTCCAGGCCGGTGACGCCGGACGTCAGCAGGAAGTACAGGCCCTTCTCCACCACGTAGTAGGCCAGCACCGCGCCGCCGGTGAACAGCGGCGCGGCGAGCGCGACGAACCCGTAGGCGTAGCCGCGCTCGTGCTTGTGCAGGCCGGGCGCGATGAACGCCCACAGCTGGTAGAGCCAGATCGGCGCGGAGACGATCAGGCCGACCCAGAGCGCGATCTTCAGCTTCAGCAGGAAGCCGTCGGCCGGGCCGAGCTGCGTCATCGGGCAGCCGCCGTCGGCCTGCCGCATGGTGGGCAGGTCGCAGTATGGCTGTTTGAGAAGGTCGAACACGCCGTCCGCGAGCCAGAACCCGACCACGAAGCCGGCGAGGACCGCCAGCGAGGCCCGGAACAGCCGGTTGCGAAGCTCCCTGACGTGCTCGATCAGGGTCATCTCGCCGTTGGCCGCCTGCTCGAACTTGGACGGCCCCTTGTTACGGCGAGGGAGGGCGAGTCGCACGGCTCAGATCAGCGGTCGCGGACGGGCTGCTCGGCCGTCGCGTGCGTCGCGTGCGCGGGCGGGATCACGTCGCCCTGCAGCGGCGCGCGGCCGTTCTTCGCGTCGGCCTTGTCGGCGAGGTCGTCCGGCACGTCCTTGCCGTCGTCGACCATGCTCTTGGTCTCCGCCTTCAGGATGCGCATCGAGCGGCCGAGCGAGCGGGCCGCGTCGGGGAGACGCTTCGCGCCGAAGAGGAGGATGAGCACCACCACGAGGACGATGATGTGCCACGGCTTGAGGAACTGCATGTCGTTCTCCAACTCGGTGTCGAGGGCGACCCGTCGACGTCAGGCGCCGAGCCCATGGTACGTGCGGAACAGCCCGTTGCCATCGGCCCGCACGTGTTCACAGGGTAAGTACAGCGATGACATGAAAAGCCTTGCAGGTCGTAGTCTCTGCCACACCGATCCCGCACGTCAACACGCTGTTTGCGAGCAAAACAGCACGAAAGCCCCCGTTCTCGCGCCGTTCAGGGCCGTCCGGCCCGGATCGCCGTGGCCTGGTCCGCCGCCCGGCCGGCCTGCTCCGCGACCCCGAGCGCGCGTTCCTGCAGCGTCTCGGCCTTGACCTGCAGCCTCTCCAGGGCCTCCTGCTTGAGCAGCAGCCGCCGCACGGCCCGGTGCAGCTCCGGCACGGCCGCGAGCACCGGCCGCACCGCCAGCCCCAGCACCACCAGCGAGAACAACGCCACACCGATCACGATCCACAGAACCATGATTAAACCCTACGCTCTGCTGCCTGAACGCGCCCCAAGAGCGAAAGCGGCCTGGCGCGGCGATTCAGGCAGCAGCGTGGCATCAGGACTATCGCGGTGAGGCCTGAACCACCACGCCAGGCGGTACCGAGTACGCGGCGAGCGCCGCCGCGGCCTGCTCGCGGATGCCGGTGATCAGCTCGGGTGGGCTGACCACGGAAACCTCCGGGCCGAGGCCGAGGATCAGCCGGCGTGCCCAGTCCAGGTCCGTGACGCGCATGGTGACCAGCCAGTCCTCGCCGGACGCGCCGCGCTCGACCGACTCGCACGGGTAGTACTCGGTGATCCACCGCTCGGACCGGCCGACCCGGAGCGTGACCAGCGGCAGTTCGTCGCCGGGCCGGAACACGCCGGCGCTCAGGTCGTGCGGGCGCGCCTCGGCCGGTGGCGCGGACGGCTCGTCCAGCTCGGTCCAGCCGTCGATCCGGTCGACCCGGAACAGCCGGGTGGCCTCGGCTCGGCGGCACCACGCCTCCAGGTAGGCCCAGCCGTCCACGTTCACCACCCGGATCGGGTCGATGACCCGGTCGGTGGTCTCGTCCCGGGACGCGGTGTAGTACGTGATCCGCAGGGCGTTGCCGCTCTCCAGCGCGCCCCGGACCCGCTCCACCTTCTTCGCGTTGCCGGTCATCCGCACCGCGACCGGCGCGTCCGCGTCCGCACCGGCCGCCGACTCTATCTTCGCCAGCGCGCGCTCGATCGCGTCGCGGTTGCCCATGCCGGGCGTCTCGACCAGCATGCGCAGCGCCACGACCAGCGCGAGCGCCTCGTCCGGCGTGAGCCGCAGCGGTTTGCCGATGCCGGCGTCGTAGGTGATCGTGACGTTGTCGCCGTCGAACGCCATGTCGATCAGGTCGCCGGGGCCGTAGCCGGGCAACCCGCAGACCCAGAGCAACTCCAGGTCCTCGCGCAGCTGCTTCTCGGAGACGCCCAGGTCGGCCGCGGCCTCGACGATCGCGATGCCGGGGCGGGCCAGAAGATAAGGCACCAGGTTGAGCACCCGGCCGAGGCGGTCGGCGGACGCGCGGGAGGCGGACGGCGCGGTGGTCACGCGGGCACCTCCTCGGTCCGGGACACGATCTCCTTCAGCCGCTGGATGACCGCGTCACGCAGCTCCGGCGGGTCCAGCACCTGGACCTCGGGACCGTAGCGGACCAGCGTGCCGGCCAGCCGCTCGGTGTCCCCGTACCGAATGGTGATCCTGTCCTTGGGGTTGTCGCCCTCGCCCGGCACCACGTCGCGGGCCCATCGGCGCAGGCCGGCGCCGACGCCCGGCGTGATCAGCAGCGTGGCCCGGCCGGTCCACTCGACCGGCCCGGAGAAGTGCGAGACGTGGCTGATCAGGTCGAGGTCCGCGGGCGGCGTGAACGCGTCCGCCGGGCCGGCCGGGCGGACCTTGCCGAGGATGCGGGACAGCCGGAAGCAGCGGACCGCGCCGCGGTCGAGGTCGTGGCCCACCACATACCACCTACCGCGCCAGCAGACGACACCCCACGGCTGGAGCTTGCGGGTGGCCGGCTCGTCGCCCTCGGGCGCGCGGTAGTCGAACGCGACCGCGCGGCGCTCCCGGGCGGCCGTGGTCAGCGGCGCGAACGCCGGGTCGACCGTGACGACCGGCTCGACGCCCAGCGTGGCCTGCGGGTCCATGTCGATGCCGGCGGCGCGCAGCTTCGCCAGCCCGGAGGAGGCGGCCGCGGCGAGACCGTGGTGCTGCCAGAGCCGGCCCGCGATGCCGACGGCCGCGGCCTCGTCCGGTTCGAGCGGGATGTCCGGCAGCGCGTAGTCCCGGTGGGCGATCCGGTAGCCGGGCTCGGCGTCGAAGACGCTCTCCGTCCCGGTCTCCAGCGGCACGCCGAGCTCCCGCAGCTCCGCCTTGTCCCGCTCGAACTTGCGCTGGAACGCCTCGTGCTCCCGCGGATCCTCCGGATCGTGCTCGTAACCGGGCACGGTCGCGGCGATCTGCGCGGCGGTCAGGAACCGGCGCGTGGACAGGAGGCAGATGACCAGGTTGACCAACCGCTCGGTGCGGATGCGCGACACGCCCGCAAAACTAGCAGTGCCGCGCCGACGGCCGCGCCCCGCGTCCGGTCAGCATTCCCTCATCCGGGGTACGCGGGGGCCTTGCGAACGCCACCCGAACATCGCGTATGCCCTCCTCGACCCGGCCCGCGGCGCTGTATAGGGTCTCTGCTCATGATTCGGTGGCGGTCGGGGACGGTGACGGCGCTGCGGCGCAGCTGGGACGGGGCCAGCGAGCTGTCCGTGACGGTGGACGACGCACTCGACTCGGTCAAGGCGCTCGCGTACCCGCCGCTGGTCGGCGACCCGCAGGTCGGCGACCGGGTGCTGCTCAACGTGGGCGCGCTGGAGATGGGTCTCGGCACCGGCGGGTACGCGCTGGTCGTCGCGATCCCGGACCGGCTGCCGTCCGCCGATCTGCCGTCCGCCGATCTCACGAACAGCCGGGACGGCGGCCACCTGGTCAAGGCCCGCTACACGCCGCTGCAGGCGATCATGATGGGCGCGGACGAGGAGGCCTCCCCGCACCGCGCGGTGCTGGCCGAGGCGGACGACCTGGACGGCATGCCGGTCGTGCTGGCCGACCTGCACTCCGCGTTGCCCGCGATCCTCGCCGGAATCGGCGCCGGGCCGCGCGTCGCCTACCTGATGACCGACGGCGGCGCGCTGCCCGCCTGGTTCTCCCGCACGCTGTCGGCCCTGAAACCCCACCTCGCGGGTACGGTGACCGCCGGCCAGGCGTTCGGCGGCGACCTCGAGGCGACCACCGTGCACAGCGGCCTGCTCGCCGCCCGGCACGTGCTCGGCGCGGACGTCACGATCGTCGCGCAGGGCCCGGGCAACCTCGGCACCGGCACCCGCTGGGGCTTCTCCGGCGTCGCGGTCGGCGAGGCGGTCAACGCGGTGAACACGCTCGGCGGCCGCGCGGTCGGCTCGCTGCGCATCTCCGACGCCGACCCGCGCCCCCGGCACCGCGGCGTCTCGCACCACAGCGTCACCGCGTACGGCCGGGTCGCGCTCACCCCGGCGGACCTGGTGGTGCCGACGCCGCTGCCGGAATCCGTCGCCGAGGACGTGGAGTCGACGCTGCGGCTGCTGGCCGAGCGCCACACCATCGTCCGCGTCCCCGCCGACGGCCTCGACGACGCGCTGCGCGCCTCCCCGGTCCCGCTCGCCACCATGGGCCGCGACCTGGACGGCGACCACGCCTACTTCCTGGCCGCGGCCGCGGCCGGCCGCCACGCCGCCGCACTCCTACCGGCCGCCTGACCCGCCGGCCTTCTCGCGGACACCGGGCCGGCCGGCGTCTCCGAGATAATTGATCTTGGAAGAGGTGCGGCAGAGCCACACGCCACCGAACCGGGGAACCGTCGCGGCCACGGCAACCGGGGCGGTGCCTTCTGAAGGCGCGGGTCAACGCTCTCGGCTCCGTCCGGCCACGGCGAGTGGCGCATGGAGTGTCCGAAGAGCCGTTGCGGGGAGCCGGGTACGCGCGCGGGCTTCGCCCGCCGGCGGCGTGGGCATGGGTCGCGACGCCCGGCTCGATCTCGCCGCGGCGAGATCGAGCCGGGCGGGTGCGTTGCGAAAGCGCAGTTCAGCAGCATGATCTACTGAGGCCTCGGCATCAGGGTGAATGGCGCTCCGCACGACCTTGCCCGAAATATCACTATAAAGACGACTCTTGAGGCTTATTCAGCGAGGCGAGCCGACACCGCGTCGCCGCAGGCCAGCGCTATTGGTGCGTAACGTGCTGAATAACCCTCCTTGGAAGCGGCCACGTGTCGCAAATCGTTGTTGAAAGCGCTGGATAACAACGATGTGCGACACGTGATCAACTCCCGGCCTCGGCCATACTGAGCCTTCGGCGTCAGAGTGGGCGGCGCTCCGCAGCGCGGACCTCTATATCGCAAAATTTCGGGCGCGCAGCGCCCGGACGGCCACCGCCGCTCGAACCTCGACTTCAAAGGCCAGTAAACAGCCTGGGTGGCACGGGACCGGTACCCGCGGGACGCAGCCATCCGGGAAGCGGGGATATGGATCTCATGAATCGGCTCTCGCACGTGCCTGGTTCGGCAGGTCGGGGTTGCCCTCGGGCCAGCCGAGGTGCTGGATGAGGCGTTCGATGCGCCAGCCGTCCGGCGTGCGCACCAGGTGCTGCGTGTAGGAGCCGCGCATCAGGAAGAAGTCGCCGCCCTCCGCGCCCTCGAGGTAGTGCTGGGCGTACATGTACGACTCGCAGACCGCCCGGTCCGCATCGGCCGCGTCGAACGTGACGATGTGGTTCGGGCTGATGTGCTGCCGGGCCGTGAAACCGCTCAGTGCGTCGCGGGCGAACGCCTGGAAGGCCTCGCGCGGGAAGTCAGCCGCGGGCATGCCGGCCTCCGAGAAGTCGATGTGCACGGTCTCGGTCAGGCAGTCCGCGAACATCGCCCAGTCGGCGCGATCGATCGCGGTCGCGTAGCGGATGACGACCTCACTGATCTCGTGACGGTCCTCGAGCCGGCGGACGCGGCTCTCCAGGTCGATGCTCATGATGCTCTCCCAGATCTAAAACGTGCGTGCGCACGCAAGACGCAACATGAAAGTGCGTGCGCACGCAACGATCTCTCAGGAAAAGTGCGTGCGCAAGCATCTCCTTGCGTGCGCACGCACACATTCCGCTACGTGCGCACGCACTCTGCCAGCGCGCGCACGCACTTCTGTGACCTCCGGACCTGACCGTCGACCCCGGCCAGTCGTCCGGCCCGGACCCGGAGGCCACGCACCGCGGGCGTTTCCGCGCGGCGAAGTCCGCTACGGCTCGCACGCACATGCTTCGTTGCTTGCGCACGCACGAAGACGCGTGGCACGATCGCGGCATGGATCGGCTCACCGACGAAGAGGACGCGCTCTGGCGGGCCCTCGCGCACGTGGTGCATCTGCTGCCGCCGGCCCTCGACGACGACATGACCCGCACCGAGGGCTTGTCGATGACCGAGTTCGCGATCCTGCACAGCCTCGCCGAAGCCCCGGACCGCTCGCTGCGCATGGTCGACCTGGCCGCGGCCGTCGCGCTGTCACCGAGCCGGGTCACCCGCGTGGTGGGCGACCTCACCCGGTTCGGCCTGGTCCGGCGCAGCCGGCATGCCACCGACGCCCGCGGCTCCGTGGCCGTGCTCACCGAGGCGGGCGTCAAGAAGGCGGAGAGTGCCGACCCATCTCACGCGGACAGCGCGCGCCGGCACGTGTTCGCGCACATCGACCCGGCCGATCAGCCCGCGGTTCGGCGTGCGCTGCGGCAGATCGCGGACGCGCTCAGCCGAGGATGACGAACAGCGCCCAGCCCACCACGATCACGCCGAGGATCGCGGCGTAGACCCAGGTCGGCACGCGGTACTCACCGCGCCGGTTGGCCTGCACCTCCGCGACGATCCGCTCGCGGCGGCGCTCGAAGCGGTTCTGGCCGGGCTGCTCATCTGGTGAGGTCATAGTCCTGCCAGCGTAAACGCCGGGCCCCGGGAAAGCTCCCGGGGCCCGGCGCCGCTTCACATGCTGGCGATCAGCCGCTCGACGCGCTCGTCGTGCGCCCGGAACGGGTCCTTGCACAGGACGGTGCGCTGCGCCTGGTCGTTGAGCTTCAGGTGCACCCAGTCGACCGTGAAGTCGCGCCGCTTCTCCTGCGCGTGCTTGATGAACTCGCCGCGCAGCCGCGCCCGCGTGGTCTGCGGCGGCGTCTCCTTGGCCTCGTAGATGTCCAGGTCACCGGCGACCCGGTCGACCTGCTTGCGCCGCTCCATCAGCCCGTAGAGCCCGCGCCCGCGCCGGATGTCGTGGTACGCCAGGTCCATCTGGGCGATCCGCGGGTGGGACAGCGGCAGGTCGTTCTTCGCCTGGTAGCGCTCGATCAGCTTGAGCTTGCTGACCCAGTCGATCTCGCGGGACACCGTGTCCAGGTTGCCGGACTCGACCGCGTCCAGCACCCGGCCCCACAGCTCCACCACGCGCTTGGCCGTGTCGTCGCCGCCGCGCCGCTCGACGAACTCGGTCGCCTTCGCGAGGTATTCCTGCTGGATCTCCAGCGCGGAGATCTCCTTGTTCGACGCGAGCCGCACCTTGCGCCGGCCGGTCACGTCGTGCGACACCTCGCGGATCGCGCGGATCGGGTTCTCCAGCGACAGGTCGCGCATCACCACGCCGGCCTCGATCATGCGGAGCACGATGTCGGCACTGCCCACCTTCAGCAGCGTCGTCACCTCGTTCATGTTCGAGTCGCCGACGATCACGTGCAGCCGCCGGTACCGCTCCGCGTCGGCGTGCGGCTCGTCGCGGGTGTTGATGATCGGCCGGGACCGGGTGGTGGCGCTGGAGACGCCCTCCCAGATGTGCTCCGCGCGCTGCGACAGGCAGTAGACCGCGCCGCGCGGCGTCTGCAGCACCTTGCCCGCGCCGCAGATCAACTGCCGGGTGACCAGGAACGGGATCAGCACGTCCGCCAGCCGGCCGAACTCGCCGTGCCTCGACACCAGGTAGTTCTCGTGACAGCCGTACGAGTTGCCGGCCGAGTCGGTGTTGTTCTTGAAGAGGTAGATCTCGCCCGCGATCCCCTCGTCGTGCAGACGCTTCTCCGCGTCGACGAGCAGGCCCTCGAGGATCCGCTCCCCCGCCCGGTCGTGGGCGACCAGGTCGAGCACGGAGTCACACTCGGGCGTCGCATACTCCGGGTGGGAACCCACATCCAGATAGAGCCGGGCGCCGTTACGCAGGAAGACGTTGCTGGACCGCCCCCAGGAGACGACCCGCCGGAACAGGTAGCGCGCCACCTCATCCGGTGACAAACGCCGTTGACCTCGGTAGGTGCACGTGACGCCGTATTCGGTCTCAAGACCGAAGATTCGCCGCTCCATGACCGAACATTAGCCCCACGTGACCCTGTTGTGGCACCTGTGTGACCCGCCTCGGGGACGGGGCGCGAAAAAATCTACTCCCCGGGGGGCTTTGTACCGCTTTGTCCGTCCGGCTTCACCGCTCCCAGTCGAGCAGCCGCAACAGGTAATCGCCGTAGCCGCTCCGGCGCAGCGGTTCCGCCAGGGCGCGGAGGTCGTCGTCACCGATCCGGCCCGCGCGCCAGGCCGCCTCCTCGATGCAACCGATCTTGAAGCCCTGGCGCGCCTCGATGACGCGAACGTACTCGGCGGCGTGCACCAGGTCGGCGAACGTCCCCGTGTCCAGCCAGGCCGTCCCCCGGTCCAGAACCGTGACCGTCAGGTCACCCCGCCGCAGGTACGCGTCGTTGATCCCGGTGATCTCCAGTTCGCCCCGGGCCGACGGGCGCAACTCCTTCGCGATCCGCACCACGTCCGCGTCGTAGAAGTAGAGACCCGGCACCGCGTACCGCGACTTCGGCTTCTCCGGTTTCTCCTCGATCGAGACGACCTTGCCGGACTCGTCGAACTCCACCACCCCGTACGCGCCGGGGTCCGCGACCGGATAGGCGAACACCCGCCCGCCCGCGTGCGCCGCGTTCTCCTTCAGCCGGGTCGGCAGGTCACCGCCGTGGAAGATGTTGTCGCCGAGGATCAGCGCGACGTCGTCACCGGCCAGGAACTCCTCGCCGATCAGGAACGCCTGGGCGATGCCCTCCGGGCGCGGCTGCACCGCGTACGTCAGCGACAGCCCCCACTGCGCACCGTCACCGAGCAGCCGGCGGAACTGGGCCTGGTCGTCCGGCGTCGTGATGATCAGAACCTCGCGAACACCCGCGGTGACGAGCGTGGTCAGCGGGTAATAGATCATCGGCTTGTCGAAGACCGGCATCAGCTGCTTCGACACCGCCTGGGTGATCGGCCACAGCCGAGACCCGGTTCCACCTGCCAAAAGGATCCCGCGCACCGGCGAATAGTACTCACGTCGGACCACTACCGGCAGTGACTTCGCAATCAAGCTGTGATCGACGCGTCCCGCAGCGGGGCAGGGCCCGGCGCGAGGGCTGGTACCGTGGCTTGCGCTCCTGGGGCGGAGCACACGCAGAGCTTTTCCTGGGGGGCCGGCACATGACCCGTTGGCTGATCACCGGCGCGGGCGGGATGCTCGGCCGCGACCTCGTCGCCGCACTGACCGAGCCGACCGCGTCCTACGGCCGGCACGCCCGGCGCAGCGAGACGCCCGTCGAGATCACCGCCGCGACCCGGGACATGCTGGACGTCACGGACGCCGCCGCGGTCGCATCCGCGGTCTCCGGCCACGACATCGTGATCAACGCGGCCGCCTGGACCGACGTCGACGCGGCCGAGGACCACGAGGACGTCGCCACCGACATCAACGGCCGCGCCGTCAACAACCTCGCGGCCGCGTGCACGGTCAACGGCGCCAAGCTCATCCAGATCTCCACCGACTACGTCTTCGACGGCACCGGCACCAAGCCGTACCCTGAGACGCACCCGACCGCGCCGATCAACGCGTACGGTCGCGGAAAGGTCCTCGGCGAGCAGCTCGCGCTCCGCACCGGCGGCTACGTCGTCCGCACCGCCTGGCTCTACGGCGACCACGGCCCGAACTTCATCGCCACCATGCTGAAGCTGGCCGCGTCCCGCCCGACCGTCGACGTGGTCACCGACCAGATCGGCCAGCCCACCTGGACCGCCGCGCTCGCCGAACAGCTCGTCCGCCTCGGCACCGCCGCGCTCGCCGGCACCGCCGCCCCCGGCATCTACCACGGCACCGCGACCGGTCAGGCCTCCTGGCACGACCTGGCCCGCACGCTCTACGACCTGGCCGGCCTCGACCCCGACCGGATCCGCCCGACCACCGCCGAGTCCTTCGCCCGCCCGGCCCCGCGCCCGGCCTACAGCGTCCTCGGCCACGACGCCTGGACCGCCGCCGGCATCCCACCACAGCCCGACTGGCGCGTCCAGCTCGACCACGCCCTCAGCGAACCCGGCTTCGCCGACCTCGCCAAAGCCGCAAGATCCTAAAACCGTTTTCCCGCTTCCGGCGGGGTGGCGTTCCGAGTGCTCCCGCGGGCACCGGTCGGCCGCGGGCGGCCTCCCTGCCGGTCACGCCGTGGTCCCGCAACCCGCACGGACTCCCACGCTGACGAACCGCCGCGGGACGAGACGCGAAACGGCCGCCGGAGCGGGATTTCGCTCCGGCGGCCGCCGGTAGAACCTCGGCTACTTCTCGGCCGGGCCGTCCTCGTCGACCGCGGCGGACTCACCCGCGGTCTCCAGGTCGGCGGAGGCCGCCGACACCGTCGGGGTGTCCGGGCCCGGGGCCGGAGCGCCCGGCTTCTCGACCGCGTCGGCCGGGAGGTCGCCGCCCTCCAGAAGCGCGGCCAGCGCCTCGCCGGTGATCCGGCGGAACGTGCGGCCCCTACGCGCCCGGTCCAGCACCGCGACCTCGAGCTGCTTCGCCGTGATCGTGCGCGGCGAACCGTTCTCGCCGCCCACGCTGGCCAGGGACCTGACCGCGAGCTTCAGCGCGCCGGACAGCGACAGCGTGAACTCGTGGCCGTCCTTGAGCGTGCTGGAGATGCCCTCGGCCTGGCCGCCCATCGCCATGAAGCCCGGCTCGTCCTGGACCGAGCCGTCGTACATGATGCGGTAGATCTCGTCCTGCTCCGCGGACGCGCCGACCTGGGCCACACACAGCTCGACCTCGAACGGCTTCTGCTGCTCCGTGAAGATCGCGCCGAGCACCTGCGTGTACGTGCTGGCCAGCGCGCGCCCGGTCACGTCCCGCCGGTCGTAGCTGTAACCGTCGATGTCTGCCTTGCGCACACCCGCCCGGCGCAGGTTCTCGAACTCGTTGTAACGGCCGACGGCGGCGAAGCCGATCCGGTCGTAGATCTCGCTGACCTTACGCAGCGACGTCACGTTCTCCGCGACGAGGAGGACCCCACCGGCATAGCTGAGGACCACGGCACTACGGCCCCGGGCGATGCCCTTACGGGCCAGCTCGGAGCGGTCGCGCATGATCTGCTCGGGTGAGGCGTAGAACTGCATTGCCACGGCGGCTCTCCTTCGAAATCGTTGGCGTCAGAAGCGGTGGAACGCTTCTCAGCCGCCGGGGTTCTCGTGGCGGGCGTTGACGACGGCCTCGGCGATCGCGGAGACCTGCTCCTCGGTGAGCCGGTGCGTGCCCTCGGCCGACGCGGTCATCACCACCGGGAAGATCCTGCGGATCAGATCCGGCCCGCCGGTCGCGGTGTCGTCGTCCGCGGCGTCGTAGAGCGCCTCGACCGCGAGCCGGGTCGCCTCCTCCGCGGAGATGCCGGGCCGGTACCGCTTCTTCAGCGCGGACTTCGCGAAGATCGAGCCGGAGCCGATCGCGTCGTAGCCGGTCTCCTCGTACAGCCCGCCGGCCACGTCGAAGCTGAAGATCCGGCCGACCCGCGCCGGGTCGGTCGCGGCCTGGTCGTAACCGGCGAAGAGCGGGATGACCGCGAGGCCCTGCAGCGCCGCGCCGAGGTTCTGCCGGATCATCGCGGCGAGCCGGTTGGCCTTGCCGTCGACCGAGAGCATGACGCCCTCGATCTTCTCGTAGTGCTCCAGCTCCACCTGGAACAGGCGCATCAGCTCGATGCCGACACCGGCCGTGCCGGCGATGCCGATCAGCGAGAACGCATCCGCCGGGTGCACCTTCTCGATGTCCCGGCTGGCGATCATGTTGCCCATGGTCGCGCGCCGGTCACCCGCGAGGACGACGCCGCCCGCGAACGAGATCGCCACGATCGTGGTGCCGTGCGGCGCGACGTCACCGGCGGAGAGGCCGGGCGGCAGCGGCCGGCGGCCGGGCAGCAGATCGGGGGCGGCGACGCTCAGGAACTGAGTGAAGGAGGAGGTCCCCAGGCTGGTGAACGCCTCTGGTAGACGCCCGGATGGATCAAAACCCATCGCCACGTGTGGTGTCCCTTCAGGTATGTTATCGCCCTGTCCAGGTACGTGATGTTGTCACGGAACTGGCCGAGGCCGCCGTTGCAGTTGAAGCACAATATCCCGCGCACCGCGCCGGTGCGATGATCGTGATCGACGTGTTCGGGGTCCGCTGCATCACAGATCGCACAGACCCCACCCTGATCGGCGAGCATCGCGTCAAAAATCTCCTGATCGATGCCATAGCGGCGGCGCAGATGATACTGACGGCTGCCGCCGTGCAGACGCTGTTTCGACTCCTTGCCGCGCGCGTTGTGGCAGGGCTTGCAGTACCCACCAGAACCCTGACGCCCATTCTTGCTGCGCGGGAAGAAGTCAGGGGTCAACGGCAGAATTCGCTCGCAGTCCGGACAGAAGCGGTGGCCGTCCGGGACCTCGACGTTCTTCCGAACCTCGCGACCGTCCCGGTCGGCCACCCGTTTCGCGTAGCTCTGCTTCGAACGCTCGTTGAAGCACGGCTTGCAGTAGCTGCCGCGACCGCCGCGCCGTTTGGGGCTCACGTGGAACTCGGTCAACGGCTTCAACTGCCCACAGTCTCGACATAGCCGTATTCCGGCCGTTTCGCTCCCAAAAAATTCGGACATTTCTACTCACTCACCCCCTTTTTGCACGTACCCCCTGACAAATTCTTCAGCGTTTTCCTCGAGAACCGAGTCGATTTCGTCGAGGAGGTCGTCGACCTCCTCGGTCAGTTCGGCGACGCGCTCGGCGGTCTCCGGGTTGGCCTCGACCGTGGCCTCGTCGACCTCGCCCTGCTGGCCGCTCTTGCTGGATTGCGACTGTCCGCCGGTGTCCCTGGTAGCCATCCCGGTCCCTCCCTCGCCTCGTGCCGCGGGACTCGAACGCCCCGGCAACATCAGGTACCTAAAACCTACCCCGCCGTTATGACGAAAAGGCTCGCCCAAGCGCGTGTTTCGCGCTCAGCCGAGCCCTTCTCATCACCGCGGACCGTCTACGTCGCCGACTTCGGAGCACCGGTGAGCGCCTCGAGCAGGTCCTTGGCGCTCTCGCACCGGTCGAACAGCGCCCCGACGTGCTTCTTCGTGCCCCGCTCCGGCTCCATCATCGGCACCCGGACCAGCGATTCCCGCCCGATGTCGAAGATGACCGAGTCCCAGCTGGCCGCGACCACCTCGGACGCGTACTGCGCGAGGCAGCGGCCGCGGAAGAAGGCCCGGGTGTCCTCCGGCGGCTCGACCATGGCGTCCCAGGTGTCCTGGGTGTCCAGCAGCGTCTTCATCGAGCCGCGCGCGACCAGCCGGTGGTAGAGGCCCTTCTCCGGCCGCACGTCCGAATATTGCAGGTCGACGAGCTGCAGCTTGTGCGACGCCCAGCCGAGGCTCTCCCGCTCGCGGTAGCCCTCCAGCAGCCGCAGTTTCGCCACCCAGTCCAGCTCGTCCGCGCAGGTCATGACGTCCCGGCCGAGCTTGTCCAGGATGTACTCCCAGCGGTCGAGCACGTCCGTGGTCTGCTCGTCCGCGTCGGTGCCGAGCCGGTCGTCGACGAACTGCTTGGCCCGCTCGAAGAACGCCCACTGCAGGTCGAGCGCGGTCAGCTTGCGGCCGTCCCGCAGCCGGATCAGGTGCTGCAGCGACGGGTCGTGGCTGATCGCCTTCAGTTCGGAGACCGGGTCGGCGATGCCGAGCTCGCCGGTGAGCGCCTTCTCCTCGATCATGGAGAGGATCAGCGCGGTCGTGCCGACCTTCAAATACGTCGAGATCTCGGACAGGTTCGCGTCGCCGATGATGACGTGCAGCCGCCGGTACTTGTCCGCGTCCGCGTGCGGCTCGTCGCGGGTGTTGATGATCGGGCGTTTGAGCGTGGTCTCCAGCCCGACCTCGACCTCGAAGAAGTCGGCGCGCTGGGAGATCTGGAAGCCGGTGCCGGAGCCGTCCTGCCCGAGGCCGACCCGGCCGGCGCCGGTGACGATCTGCCGGGTGACGAAGAACGGCGTCAGGTATGCCACGATGTCCGCGAACGGCGTCTGGCGCCGCATCAGGTAGTTCTCGTGGGCACCGTACGACGCGCCCTTGTTGTCGGTGTTGTTCTTGTACAGGTGGATGGGGTGCGCGCCGGGGATGGTGGCCGCGCGCCGGGCCGCCTCGGCCATCACGCGTTCGCCGGCCTTGTCCCACTTGACGATGTCGAGGGGGTTGGTGACCTCGGGTGTGGAGTATTCCGGGTGGGCGTGGTCGACGTAGAGCCGGGCGCCGTTGGTGAGGATGACGTTCGCCAGGCCGAGGTCCTCGTCCGCGAGCGCTTCCGCGGGGTCGTAGGCCGCGCCGGAGTAGGTGAAGCCGCGTGCGTCGCGCAGCGGCGACTCCTCCTCGTAGTCCCAGCGGGTGCGCCCGCCGCGGTTGAGCTCCGGCCGCGCTCCGTAGGCGTTGACCACCTGCGAGGAGGTCACCATCGGGTTGGCGCCGGGCTGGCCGGGCACGGAGATCCCGTACTCGACCTCGGTTCCCATGATCCGACGTACAGACATAAAACAACCTCCCCATAACCCGTTAAGGGAAGCCTAGCCCCTACGAGGCGTGACGAAACGTGTCGGCACATGGATAAAAAGAAACGGGCGGCCCGTGCGGGGCCGCCCGTTCCACAATGACTCCTACAGGTACTGACCGGTGTTCGACGCGGTCTCGATGGACCGGCCGGCCTCCGCACCCTTGCCGCCGGAGACGAGCGTGCGGATGTAGACGATCCGCTCGCCCTTCTTGCCGGAGATGCGGGCCCAGTCGTCGGGGTTGGTCGTGTTCGGCAGGTCCTCGTTCTCGCGGAACTCGTCGACGCACGCGTCGAGGAGGTGCTGCAGGCGCAGGCCCTTGCGTCCGGAGGAGAGGAACTCCTTGATCGCCATCTTCTTGCCGCGGTCCACGATGTTCTGGATCATGGCGCCGGAGTTGAAGTCCTTGAAGTACAAGACCTCCTTGTCACCGTTGGCGTAGGTGACCTCCAGGAAGCGGTTCTCCTCGGTCTCGGAGTACATCCGGAGCACGACCGACTCGATCATGGCGGCCACCGTGGCGTCGGGGTCCTTGCCGTGCTCGTTCAGGTCGTCCTCGTGCAGCGGCAGGCCGCTGAGAATGTACTTCGAGAAGATGTCCTTGGCCGCCTCGGCGTCCGGACGCTCGATCTTGATCTTCACGTCCAGCCGGCCCGGGCGCAGGATGGCCGGGTCGATCATGTCCTCGCGGTTGGAGGCGCCGATGACGATGACGTTCTCCAGGCCCTCCACGCCGTCGATCTCGGACAGCAGCTGGGGGACGATGGTGTTCTCCACATCGGAGGAGACGCCGGTGCCGCGGGTGCGGAACACGGAGTCCATCTCGTCGAAGAACACGATGACCGGGGTGCCCTCGCCGGCCTTCTCCCGTGCGCGCTGGAAGATCAGCCGGATGTGCCGCTCGGTCTCGCCGACGTACTTGTTGAGCAGCTCGGGGCCCTTGATGTTCAGGAAGAAGCTGGTGTGCTTCTCCTTGCCCTGCCGCTCGGCGATCTTCTTCGCCAGCGAGTTCGCCACGGCCTTGGCGATGAGGGTCTTGCCGCAGCCGGGCGGGCCGTAGAGCAGGATGCCCTTCGGCGGGCGCAGCTGGTGCTCCCGGAACAGGTCGGCGTGCAGGAACGGCAGCTCGACCGCGTCGCGGATCTGCTCGATCTGGGAGTGCAGGCCACCGATGTCGGTGTAACCGACGTCCGGGACCTCCTCCAGGACCAGCTCCTCGACCTCGCTCTTCGGGATCCGCTCATACGCATACGCAGAGCGGGGCTCGATCATGAGCGAGTCACCGGCGCGCAGCGCGGAGCCGATGAGCGTGTCGGCGAGGTGCACGATGCGCTCCTCGTCGGCGTGCGAGATGACGAGCGCACGGTCACCCGGGCCGCCGTCCGGCGACTCCAGGATCTCCTTGAGCATCACCACCTCGCCCACGCGCTCGAACCCGAACGCGTCGACGACGTTCAGTGCGTCGTTGAGCAGGACCTCCTGCCCGCGCTGAAGCTCGTCCACCTCGAGCGAGGGGGACACCGCCACGCGGAGCTTGCGCCCACCGGTGAAGACGTCGACGGTGCCGTCCTCATGGCGGGTCAGGAAGACACCGTAACCGCTCGGCGGCTGTGCCAGGCGGTCGATCTCCTCCTTGAGCGTGACGATCTGGCTTCGTGCCTCCTTGAGGGTGGCCACCAGTCGCTCGTTGTTCTCCGACAGCCGGGAGAGCTGCGCCTGCGTTGCCGCGAGCCGCTCCTCGAGCTGCCTTACGTGACGAGGGCTTTCGGTCAGCTTGCGCCGCACCAGAGCGAGTTCCTCTTGAAGAAACGCGACCTGCGTGGAGAGATCGTGGGCCTCTTTCTCCCACCGTGCGGCGCGCTGGTCGGCGTCGTCGCTACGTGCCACGTCCCACCTCCCCGGGGGCTCGAACGTCTTGAGATAACACTAGCCGCAAAAGCCGGGATTCCAACCCACGCAACACCCTCGTCACCGAAGCTTGATCAGATGTGTCCATGCGATCACAACCGGTCACCGAGGCTGAAACCTGCCTCCCGAGTGCGAAAACATCCCGCGCATGGCGCGAAAACCCCCGAAGAACACCAAGCCGCATCCTCGGTACGGAGTGAGTCCGCCCTCGGCATAATTCACGTGATTCACGCGGCCGAGGCTGCGGGGGCCGCCCCCGGCTGAGCTACAACGTCGGCCTGCCGACCAATGAGGCGACGACCCGCGCGAACTCCTCGAGTCGTGCGATCTGGCCCGCACCGCCGTCGTCTATGGTCTTGCCGAAGCGCAGCGCGTCGTGCCGGACCGGGGGCCGCTCGCCCTCCTCCAGCGTGCCGCCGCCCGGCGCCGCCTCGTCCATCGTGCTGAGCAGCAGGTAGACGTCGACGCTGCCGACCTGGGCCTGCCCGTTCGGCGTGCGGGTGAGCTGCCGCCGGCAGCCGACCTCGGTGACCGTGGAGAGCGGCACCACGCGCAGCGACGACGTCATCGAGCCGGGCGGCCCCTCGCCGAGCGGCACATCCTCGCCGTGCCACAGTATGAGCCGGTTGCCGTCGCAGACGACGACCTCCTGCCACACGCCGTTGACCTCGTTGACGAACCGCTCCAGCGTGAAGCAGAGCACGTCCGCGCCGCGCAGCACACCGCCGAGCGACTCCAGCGCCACGTCCGGGTCGCGGAGGTAGGCGCGGGCCGCCGAGTCGAGGTCATGGTAAGGGGACCAGTCCGGGAAGACCGCGGGCAGATCCCCTCCCCCACCCAGGCTGTGACTCACTCGACCTCCGGCGACTCTGCCTGATCCTCCACGACGGCCGCCGCCTGCAACGCGGCCTTACGCACGGCGTACGCCTCGGCGCCCTTGGAGGGCTTGCGACGGCGCGGCGGGGCCTGCACGCCGGGCGCGAGCTTGCGGGCGGAGACCAGGAACGCGGTGTGCGCGATCATGCGGTGGTCCGGGCGGACCGCGAGGCCCTCGGCGTGCCAGTCGCGCACCAGCGACTCCCAGGCGCGCGGCTCGGTCCAGCCGCCGCGCTCGCGCAGCGCCTCGACCAGCTCGGACAGCTGCGGCGTGGTGGCCACGTAGCCGATGAAGACACCGCCGGGGACCAGGCACCGCTCGACCATGTCCAGAGCCTCCCACGGCGTGAGCATGTCCAGGATGATCCGGTCGAATCCGGTCTCCTGGTTGTCGGCCACGTCGCCGTGGTGCAGGTGCCAGGCCGGGTGCGGCGCGCCGAAGAACGCCTCGACGTTCTTCCGGGCGATGGCCGCGAAGTCCTCGCGCAGCTCGAAGGAGTGCAGCTCGCCGTTGTCGCCGACCGCGCGCAGCAGCGAGCAGCTCAGCGCGCCGGAGCCGGCGCCGGCCTCGAGCACCTTCGCGCCCGGGAAGATGTCGCCCATCTGCACGATCTGGGCCGCGTCCTTCGGGTAGATCACCTGGGCGCCGCGCGGCATGCTGAGCACGTAGTCGGAGAGCAGCGGGCGCAGCGCGAGGTAGGCGGTGCCGTTCGCGGACGTGATCACGCTGCCCTCGGGCAGGCCGATCAGCTCGTCGTGGTCGAGCGCGCCCCGGTGCGTGTGGAACGCCTTGCCGGGCTCCAGGACAACGGTGTGCATCCGTCCCTTCGGGTCGGTGAGCTGGACCCGGTCACCTGCCCGGAACGGCCCGCGGCGCGCGGGCACCGGCTGGTCGGTCGGGACGACGGCGGTGGACGGTACGGTCACGGTGTTCCTCTTCCTCGGTCTTGCCATCTCTATTGATACGGGCGCGACCACCGTATCGGGGGTCAAACGGCCGGGTTGCCCCGGCCACGGCGTGGTTCGAGCACCTCGGCCAGGTCGATCAGGTGCAGCACGCCGACCACGGTCTCGCCCGCGGTGACCAGATATTGCGCGCCGGGGTGAGTCTGCACCACGCGCACGACCTGCTCGCCGGTGAGGTCGATGGACATCGCCGGGATGCCCTCGACGCCGCGGGCGACCGTGTCCACGCTGACCCAGGGCCGCCGGTCGGCCGGGACCGCGGCCGCGCGGGCGCCGTCGACCAGCGCGACCACTCGCCCGGACGCGTCCGCCACGACCAGCGCGGCGTTGCCGGTGCCGGCCTCCTGGCCACGGCGCTGCGCCTCGGCCAGCGGCGTGCCGGCCGGGACCGCGAAGATCGGCCGGGCCAGGCGCGTCAGCTTGATCATCGGGAAGCGGCGGCTCATCCGGGCCAGCCGGATCGACTGGCCGGCGCCCTGCCACAGGGTCAGCGTGACCAGCAGCATGAAGACCACACCGAAGACCGTCAGCCAACCCAGCAGGTACGTCACGAGCACCGCGGCCGCGGTCAGGCCGGCCAGCGCGCGGCCGGACCAGCCGGCGATCTCGGTGGCGGTGTGCCGATCGCCGTGCACGGCCCAGATCGCGGCCCGCAGCGCGCGGCCGCCGTCCAGCGGCAGGCCGGGCAGCGAGTTGAACACGGCCACGACCAGGTTGCTGACCGCGAGCTGGAATGCGATCTGGTCGGCGAGCGTGCCGTCGCGCAGCAGCAGCGCCGCGATCGTGGCGAGCACGCCGAGCGCCAGCGACACGGCCGGGCCGGCCAGCGAGACCGCGAGGTCGACGCGGGGGCGGGGCGCGTCCCGGTCCATCTCGGTGTAGCCGCCGAGCAGCTCGAGCGTGATGCCGCGCACGCCGATGCCGAACCGGCGGGCGGTCAGCGCGTGGCCGAGCTCGTGCAGCAGGACCGAGCCGAGCAGGCAGACCACGAAACCGAAACCGACCGCGTAGCCGGCCGGGCGGGACAGGCCGAGCGCGCCGCGGACGAACTCGCCGTAGATGACGGTGACCGCGACGGCGAGCAGCAGCATGGATGCGTTGAGGTGGACGGGGACGCCGAGGATCCGCCCCACCGTGAGGCCGGCGCGACGGCCCGGCTCGGGCGCCTCGTTGTCCACCGTGCCGATGCTACGTGGGATGTTCGTGGTGGCGCTGTCCGCGTGCGCCCACTGAAACCGTCGCACCCCCGCCGTATCTTTGTGGGCATGACGACCGAGACGGAGGCGGCACACTTGCAGACAGGCCGTAACACTGCCACGCCCGCGGAGCTGGCCGAGCCGGAGTGGACCGGCCCGTCGCTCTCACCGTCCCGGGCCGGCGACTTCAAGACCTGCCCGCTGCTGTTCCGCTTCCGCACGATCGACCGTCTCCCCGAGCTGCCCACGGCCGACCAGGTGCGGGGCACGCTGGTGCACGCGGTGCTGGAGCGTCTCTACGATCTGCCGGCCGCCGACCGTACCCCCGCCGCCGCATTTGATCTTGTGGCTCCGTCCTGGGAACGGCTGCTCGCCGAGGACCCCACGCTCTCCGTGCTCTTCGAAGCACCCGCACAGCAGGCCGAGGTGCTCATTGAGGTGCAGCCGGGTGAGGCGCCGGTGGCCGGACTCGGCGACTTCCTCGGGTCCGCGCGTGAGCTGCTCAAGGGCTATTTCACGCTGGAGGACCCGCGGCGGCTGGAGCCGGCCGAGCGCGAGCAGTTGATCTCCACGGTGGTCGACGACCGGCTTCGGCTGCGCGGCTTCGTCGACCGGCTGGACGTCTCGCCGGACGGGCAGATCCGCGTCGTCGACTACAAGACCGGTGGCGCGCCGCGCGAGGCGTTCGAGGCGAAGGCGCTGTTCCAGCTCAAGTTCTACGCGCTGGTGCTGTGGCGCACCCGCGGCGTGGTCCCGCGCGTGCTGCGCCTGATCTACCTCAAGGACGTCGAGGTCTGCGACTACTCCCCCGACCTGGAGGAGTTGCAGCGCTTCGAGCGCACCGTGCTGGCGCTGGCCAAGGCGATCGAGTCGGCCACGGCCGCGCGCGACTTCCGCCCGCAGCCGAGCAAGCTGTGCGGCTGGTGCAACCACAAGGCGCTCTGCCCGGCGTTCGGCGGGACGCCCCCGCCGTACCCCGAGGTGATCCCGGCTCAGCGGGCGTAGGCGCGCCGGCGCTCCTGCGCCGCCACGTAATCCGCGATCAGGTCCTCAGCCTGCGTGGTCAGCCCCACGAAGAGCAGCCGGTGCACGTTCACCGGGTCCAGGCCGGGCAGCACCCGCGCGTTCACGGTGACGAACTGGCCGGGCAGGTCCAGGCGCCCGGGCAGCGGCTCGCCCGGCTCCGGCCCCCGGCCGAACGCGAGCGCGCCGCCGAGCGACAGGTTCCGGGTGGTCAGCGAGAAGGTGGTGTCCTCCGGCCCGTTCAGCGTGAGCGGGACCGTGGCCGGCACCCGCAGGCTGCCCCGCCGCTGGAGCCCCGTCGCCACCCGCGTCGCCCGGATCCCGATCGTGGCCTCCGTCGCCCGGACCACGCACGCGGTGCCCTCGCCGCCCCGCCCCTCCGCGGTCCAGATCAGCTCGACCGTCGCGCCCTCCTCCAGGCCGCCGGGCAGCCGGAAGTTCCAGGCCTTGTCCGGGGTACGGACGACGCTCAGATCCCGGTACGTCTTCTCCCCGATCATCAGCGTGACCAGTTCGGCGTCCTCGGGAAGGTCGACGAAGGCCTCGGGGTCCGGCATCCGCCGCTTCCAGGGCAGTCGCAGTGCCATCTCGGGTCGCCTCCTTGGATTCTCGTTGTCGTCCCGTTGCGGTGCGGTGATCGGCAGCTCGACCGGGATTGTTAGCGCTGTGTGCCAGATCTCGTCTCCTCCCTCAGCAGGAGACCGGGTCCGCGCGCGGGCCGATTCGCCGGGCGCCGCGGGCGGATAGGTTCCGACGTGATGAAAACCGTGTGGGACTGGTTCGCGGCCGGGCGCAGCCGGCGTCCGCGGCGCGCGTTCGTCTGGGACTCCCGGCTCGCGGTGCTCGCGCTCGCCGCGGACGCGCTGGTGGTCTGGATCGACCGGGACGAGCAGGCCGGCGACCCGGTCGCCGTGGTGCTGCTGACGCTGTGGCTCGCCGTGCCGATCGCGCTGCGCCGGGTGCTGCTCTGGCCGGCCCTGCTGATGCTGCTGCCCGCCGTCGCCGCCCCCGCGATCGTCCCCACCCAGCCGCTGACGCTGCCGATCGCGTTCATCGTCCTGACCTACACCGCCGGCTCCCGGCTGTCGCTGCAAGGCGCGATCACGGCCGGGCTGCTGCTCTGGGTGCCGGTCGTGCTCGCCCCGATCGCCGTGCCGATGATGGTCGACGGCCACGACCTGCCGCCGGCCTACCTGGCCGTCAACAACACGCTGCTCGGCCTGGTCGTCTTCCTGGTCGGCCGCGCCGTCCACGGCCGCCGGGTCACCGCCCGCGCCCTCGAGGAACGCGCGATCGCCGCCGAGGCCAACCAGCGCGCGCTCGCCGAACAGGCCGTCGCCGACGAACGCCGCCGCATCGCCCGCGAACTCCACGACGTGGTCGCCCACAACGTCAGCGTGATGGGCGTGCTCGCCACCGGCGCCCGCCGCGTCCTGCGCACCGACACCGACGCCGCCGACGAAGCCCTCACCACCATCGAGGAGACGTCCCGGGCCGCCATGCGGGAACTGCGCCGCATGCTCGGCGTACTGCGCACCGAGACCGAACCCGCCGCCGAACTCGCCCCCCAGCCCGGCATCGCCGGCCTCGAAGCCCTCGCCGAACAGGTCCGCGACGCCGGCCTCCCGGTCACGCTGCGCATCGACGGCACCCCGGCGGAACTGGAACCCGGCGTGGCACTGACCGTCTACCGGATCGTCCAGGAGGCGCTCACCAACGCGCTCAAGCACGCCGGCCGGGCCACCGCCCAGGTCCGGCTCAGCTTCGGCGTCTACTGGCTGATCGTCGAGGTCTTCGACACCGGCCGCGGCCCGGCCCCCGGCTCCGAACACGGCGCCGGCCACGGCCTGGTCGGCATGCGGGAACGGGTCGCGCTCTACGGCGGCACGCTGCGCGTCGGCCCCCGCCCTGGCGGCGGCTTCCGCGTCTACGCGAAGATTCCGATGGACTAAGGGGGTCTTCATCGTGACCGACGCACGGCCGGTGCGCATTCTGCTCGCCGACGACCAGCCGCTGCTGCGCACCGGCTTCCGCATGGTGCTCGGCGCCGAGGACGACCTGCACGTCGTCGGCGAGGCCGGCGACGGCGCCGAGGCCGTCGACCTGGCCCGCCGGCTACTGCCGGACGTGGTCCTGATGGACATCCGCATGCCACGCCTCGACGGCGTGGCCGCGACCAAGGCCATCGTCGACGCACGGCTCCCCGTGCGGGTGCTGATCCTGACCACGTTCGACCTGGACGAATACGTGGTGGGCGCGCTACGCGCCGGTGCCAGCGGATTCCTGGCCAAGGACGTACCGGCGGAAGACCTGGTCACGGCCATCCGCACGGTGGCGGCCGGCGAGGCGGTGGTGGCGCCGCGAATCCTGAAGCGCCTGCTCGACCGCTTCGCGATCGTGCTGCCCGACCCGGCCGCGCAACCACCGCGAACGATGAACTCGCTGACGGAACGCGAGCGGGAGGTACTGATCCAGGTGGCGAAAGGACTGTCGAACGCGGAGATCGCGCGGGCACTGTCGGTCAGCGAGACCACCATCAAGACGCATGTGGGGCATGTGCTGACGAAGCTGGGACTGCGGGACCGGGTGCAGGCGGTGGTGCTGGCTTACGAATCCGGTCTGGTCAAGCCGGGGGCTTGAGCACTGCGGAGGCACCACTTCAACCGGACAGGGGCGGGGCCGGCCGGACCGGCCGGAGCGGGGCGGCCGGAGCGGGGCGGCCGGAGCGGGGCGGCCGGAGCGGGGCGGCCGGAGCGGGGCGGTTCCTGAGGCGGGCGCTGCGCGCCCGAAATTTCGGTTTATTGGTGGCGTTGGGCTGTCGGCGGCGGGTTAGGGCGCCTCCGGCGGGTCTCAGACTCCGGGGAGGGCCTGCTTCCGTCTGGCCGGGGGTTGCGTTGGCCCGGTCGTGTTGGCGTGGTGGTGGGGTGGGGTGGGGTGTCGTGTGCCTGGCTGCCCCGTCTGTCGTCGTCCAGGCGAAGCCGAGCAGATCTTCGGCAGGGCCGCCAGCTTGGGTGGGGGTCGGCATGGTCGGCGCCCTGGGGGCGCCGTCCTTGCCTGGGCTGCGGTTCGTGGTGGGTGGCGGCCCTGCCGAAGATCTGCACCCCAAGGGTGGTCGACGGCAGACGGGGCAGCCAGGCGGTGGCGGTCTGCGCGGTGCGCACGAGGAAGATCAGGGCCGGCCTATGGCCGCGCGTGTTGGGCTGCGCCGATATCGGCCCGGGCGATACGGCGGGTGGCGACGCGACTGCCCAGTGTGCCGGATCAGGCGCTGAAGTCGATCACGTGTCGCAAATCGTTGTTATCCGGCGCTCTTAACAACGATTTGCGACACGTGATCGTTAAGGGCGGCCTGCTGGCGCCGCCCTTATCCGGAAATATCAGGCGGCGGGTGCTCGACCGGGCCTCGATTTGCGACACGTGACCGCCAAGCCGGCCAACCGGCGCGGCCCTTATCGGGAAATATCAGGCGGCGGGGTGCTCGACCGGGCCTCGCCTTGCGACACGTGACCTCCCCGGATCTCGAGGCTCGCCGGAGGCTCCCTCGACCGCAACCACACAGCCCAACCGCCCCGCCGGAGGCGCCCCTCGATCGCAGCCGGACAGCCCAGCCCGAGCCGCCGCCGGAGGCACCCCTCGACCACAGCCGGACAGCCCAGCCCGAGCCGCCGCCGGAGGCACCCCGAGCCCGCACCCACCAGCCCCGCCGGCCCGCCGAAGCCGGAAAGGTCTCCTCCTCAGGGAGGAGGCCGCACCCCTCCCCCGGCCGACCGGCACACCCGTCCGGCGATGGACGGCAGGTGAGCGCGCGGCCCGTACCGTCGTATGGGCAGGCCGGAGTCGGTCCTGCACTGAGGGGACGGGGAGTCTGTGATGTCGGAGGACGGTGTCGGCGCTGCCGGGGGCGCGATCGCGGCGGTGTCGGCCGTGGATGTGTGGAAGGTCTACGGGAGTGGCGAGGCGCAGGTGATGGCGCTGGCCGGGATCACCACCCGGTTCGAGAAGGGGCGCTTCACCGCGATCATGGGGCCGTCGGGAAGCGGGAAGTCGACGCTGATGCACTGCCTCGCGGGCCTGGACACCGTGACCCGCGGCATGATCCACATCGGAGAGACGCCGCTGACCGGCATGAACGACACGCAGCTGACGAAACTGCGGCGCAGCAAGATCGGGTTCATCTTTCAGCAGTTCAACCTGTTGCCGACGTTGACGGCGGAGGAGAACATGCTGCTGCCGCTGTCGATCGCTGGGCGCAAGGCCGACCCGGAGTGGTTCGAGACGATCGTGAGCACGGTGGGGCTGAAGGACCGGTTGCATCACCGGCCGACGCAGCTCTCCGGCGGGCAGCAGCAGCGGGTCGCGTGTGCGCGGGCGCTGCTGGCGCGGCCGGACGTGGTGTTCGCGGACGAGCCGACCGGCAACCTGGACAGCCGGGCGGGCGCGGACGTGCTGTCGTTCCTGCGCAACAGCGTGCACGAGCACGGGCAGACGATCATCATGGTGACGCACGATCCGGTGGCGGCGTCGTACGCGGATCACGTCATCTTCCTCGCGGACGGCCGGATGGTGGACGAGCTGTCCGAGCCGACCGCGGAGGGTGTGCTGGACAAGCTCAAGCACCTCGACACCGAGCCGGTGGGCTGAGCCGTGCTGCGCGCGACGATCAAGAGTCTGCTGGCCCGTAAGCTGCGGCTGGTCCTGTCCGGGCTGGCGATCGTGCTCGGGGTCATGTTCGTGTCCAGCGCGTTCGTGCTCACGGACTCGCTGGGCGGCCGGTTCGAGCGGCTGTTCCAGACCGTCAACCAGGACACGGCCGTGCAGGTGCGGGCCGAGGACGCCACGGACGGCAGGACGCTCACCGACGCGGACATCGCGCGGCTGAGCCAGGTCGAGGGCGTGGCCCGGGCGGCTGGGGACGCGTCCGCGCAGGGGATCGTGCCGTTCCGGGCGCGGGATGGCAAGGCGGTGCCGTCGACCGGCGCGCCGCAGCTCGGGGCCGGCTGGACCGACGGCGGCGACCTGCTGCGAGTCGCCGAGGGCACCGCACCGGCCCGGGACACCGAGGTCGCGCTGACCCGCTTCACGGCGGAGCAGGCGGGCGTGGGCGTCGGCGACCGGGCGAAGATCTACATCGGGCCTCGGTACGAGGCGAAGGAGTACACCGTGTCGGGCGTGCTCGAGTACTCCGGTGGGCGGCCGTCGCTGTCCGGGGAGACGCTCGTCGCGTTCACCATGGCGGAGGCGCAGCAGCAGTTCTACGGCCGGACCGGCGTGTACGGCGGGGTGGCGCTGACCGCGACCGAGGGCATCTCCGACGACGACCTGAAGAACCGGGTCGCGGCCGCGGTGCCGGCCGGGTTCGAGGCGGTCACCGGTGCGGAGATCGCGGAGGAGCAGGCCAGCGCGTTCAAGCAGCTGCTGACGTTCGTGAACTGGTTCTTCCTCGGGTTCGCCCTGATCGCGCTGCTGGTCGGGATGTTCCTGATCTTCAACACGTTCAACATCATCATCGCGCAGCGGGCCCGGGAGCTGGCACTGTTCCGCGCGCTCGGCGCCGGCTGGGGGCAGCTGACCGGGTCCGTGCTGATCGAGGCGCTGGTGGTCGGGTTCGTCGCGTCCACGCTGGGGCTGCTCGCGGGCATCGGCGTCGCGTACGGGCTGCAGGCCGCGGCCGGCGCGTTCGGGCTGCCGCTGCCCGAGGGCGGCCTGGTCGTCGGCGTGCTCGCGATCGTGGTGTCGTACCTGCTGGGCGTGCTGATGACGGTCACGGCCGCGCTGATCCCGGCGATCCGGGCCGCGTCGGTGCCGCCGATCGCGGCGATGCGCGAGGTGTCCCGGCCGGACAAGCCGATGCTGGCCCTGACGATCACCGGGTCGGTCTTCACCGGGCTGGGCGTGGCCGCGATCGCGGCGGCGCTGTCCGGCGCGCCGCTGGCCGCCGTGCTGATCGGCGCGGGCGTACTGCTGTCGATCATCGGGGTGGCGCTGCTGTCGCCGGCGCTGACCCGGCCGGTCGCGGGCCTGATCGGCCGGCTGGTCGCCTGGGGCACGGCCGGTGACCTGGGCCGCCGCAACGCGCTGCGCAACCCGCGGCGCACGTCCGTCACCGCGGTCGCGCTCATGATCGGCGTGGCGCTGGTCAGCACGGTCACCGTGATCGGCTCGTCGTTGCGCTCCACCGTACGGGACCTGGTGGAGAACGACATCGGCGCCGAGGTGATGATCCTGACGAACTCGCAGCAGCTGCCGGACGGCCGGGAGGGCTTCGACCCGGCGCGGCTCGCGCAGGTGGACGCGCTGCCGGGGGTGCGCGAGTCGGTCGCCTACCACTTCAGCATCGCGACCGTGAACGGGCAGCCGCAGCAGTTCGTCTCCGCGACCGACCTGGCCGAGGCCGGTCCGATGTTCGCGCTGGAGGAGGAGTCCGGCACGGTCACACCCACCGGGGCCACGGACGCGCTGATCGACACGAACACGGCCGCGGCGCTGAACCTGAAGGTCGGCGACACGGCCACGGTCGAGGCGGCGAAGGGCGGCCCGGTCACGTACACGATCGCGGGGGTCTACTCCAGCCAGCTCACGGCCGGTCTGCTGCTGCCGGGGAGCGCGGTGCGTAACTTCGCGGGGCCGCTGGCCATGCAGGGGTTCGTGGCGCTGGACACCGGCGCAGACACCAGCGCGGTCGTGGCCGGCGTCGAGAAGATCATGGCGGACTACCCGCTGGTGACGGTCGGCGACCAGGAGTCGTTCATCGCGCAGCAGAACGCGCTGGTCGACGGCATCCTCGCGATCTTCTACGTGCTGCTGGCGCTGGCCGTGATCGTGGCGTTCCTCGGCATCGTGAACACGCTCGTGCTCAGCATCTACGAACGGACCCGGGAGCTGGGCCTGCTCCGGGCGATCGGCACCACGCGACGGCAGGTGCGCGGCATGGTACGGGTCGAGTCGCTGCTGATCGCGGTCTACGGCTGCCTGCTCGGCATCCTGCTCGGCGTCGGCCTGGGCGCCTCCGCGTCCGTGGCGCTGCGCCAGCAGGACGTGCTGTCCGTCGTCACCATCCCGTACGCGCAGCTCATCGGTCTGCTCGTGGCCGCCGCGCTGGCCGGGGTGCTGGCCGCGATCCTGCCCGCACGGCGGGCCTCCCGGCTCAACGTGCTGGACGCGATCGCCTACGAGTAGCACCGTGATCGAGGCGTCCCGGAACTACGCCAGGGACGCCTCGATCATCACAGTGGACAGACGGCGGGGAGCGGCTCCCGGCCGTACCCTCGAAGTCGTGAGAAAGAACGTGGTGGCCGCGCTGGTCGCGGGTGCGGTGCTGGCCGTCGGATGCGCCGTCGACACCGGCACCGTGCCCGGCGGGGAGCCCGAGGCGACGAGCGGCGCGGCCGACAATCCCGGCCGGGCCGACACCGAGGACGAGTTCGCCCAGGACATCGAGTCCGCGGTCACGGTCGCGGAGCAGTACTGGAACGACGTGTTCCGCCAGAACGGGCTGGCGTTCGAGCCGGTCCGCGAGATCGCGCCCTACCGCGAGGACGGCGAGGTCGCGTGCGGCCAGGAGCCGATCCCGGCGCAGAACGCGGTCTACTGCTCGGCCGGTGACTTCATCGCGTACGACATCGACTGGGCGTTCGGCGCGTTCCAGAAGATCGGCGACGCGTTCGTCTACTACCTGCTCGGCCACGAGTACGCGCACGGCGTCCAGATCCGGTTCGGCCTGCAGTACGAGTACACGATCGAGCAGGAGTTGCAGGCCGACTGCATGGCGGGTGCCTACATCGGCGGCTCGGTCCAGGCCGGGCGGCTGCAGATCGAGGACGGCGACATGGAGGAGCTGCGCGCCGGCCTGCTCGCGGTCGGCGACGACCCCAGCCAGCCGTGGTTCGCGCCGAACGCGCACGGCACCGCCGAACAGCGCACCGACGCGTTCTTCAACGGCTACGAGCGCGGCCTCGAGTCCTGCGACATCGGCTGAGCGCACCGCCCCGGGAGAACCTCCCGGGGCGGTCATCTTCGGGTTGCGCGCCTGGGCGCGTTCCGCCCGGTGCGCGACCGCCCCTCGGGAGCGAAGCGACCCAGGCCTTGGCGCCGTGCTGCTCATCGGCAGCGCAGGGTTCGGGTTGAGCCGATCCGCTCACACTCCGTGGCAGCCGGGCACGGAGATCCGGACAATGGGCCGGGTGAGTGACCTGCGAACCGAACCCGAGTCCCCCGCCGTCCTCCGCCCCGCCGCCGTGCTCTTCGACATGGACGGCACCCTGATCGACAGCGAGAAGGTCTGGGAGATCGCGATCATGGAGCTCGCGCGCTCCTACGGTGGCGAGCTCTCCGAGGAGGCCCGCGCCGCGATGGTCGGCGCCGCGATGGCCGAGTCGATGCGCGTCATGCACGAGGACCTCGGCCAGCCGTGGCGCGACCCGGTCGCCGGTGCCCGCGAGCTGGAGGACCGCGTCGCCGAACTCTTCACGTCCGGCCTGGTCTGGCGGCCCGGCGCGATGGTGCTGCTGGCCGCGGTCCGCGCCGCCGGGATTCCCACCGCGCTGGTCACGTCCACGAGCCGCCGCCTGGTCGAGGTCGCGCTGGACACGCTCGGCCGCAACTCGTTCGACGCCGTCATCTGCGGCGACGAGGTCACGGCGAACAAGCCGGACCCGGCGCCCTACCGGATGGCCGCGGACGCACTCGGCGTCGACATCACGGCCTGCGTCGCGATCGAGGACTCCCCCGCCGGCATCGCCTCCGCCAAGGCCGCCGGCGCCACCGTCCTCGCGGTCCCCTGCGAGCTGGACCTCAGCCACCTCAACGGCGAGACCGGCATCCACCTGCGCAGCTCCCTCGACGACGTCGACGTCCCGCATCTCGCGACGCTGCTCGTACCCTCGAAGCCCTGAAAGCCCTGAAAGCCCTAAGATCTTGATTTCCCGCTTCCGGCGGGTCGAGTTGGGCGTGCTCCCGCGGGCACCGGTCGTCGCTGGCGCTCCTCCCTGTCTGTCCGTGGTGGCCGGGACAAACCCACAACCCTGCCGTCATCGCCGGGGCGAGGGACTCGTGCTCACGGACTCCGGCCGGCCGCGGAGGTGGTCGCGAGCGGGCCGTCGCCGGGGATGTGGTGACGCGGCCGCGGATTCGTGGACGCAAGGACTGGCGCCGACGCGAGAGAGTCGTGGGATGGGTTGCACCGGCGACCGCCGTGGCGGCAGAGGTTCGCACGGGCCGGCGCTCCCGGGGGCACCGGTCCATAAAGGGCAATCG
This sequence comes from Catenuloplanes nepalensis, assembly GCF_030811575.1. GTDB lineage: Bacteria > Actinomycetota > Actinomycetes > Mycobacteriales > Micromonosporaceae > Catenuloplanes > Catenuloplanes nepalensis. The sequence goes on from NZ_JAUSRA010000001.1 coordinate 4,843,868, forward strand.
GGGGCATTATACGCAATACGGCCGGGTCGGGCCGTGGCGGCGCGGCCGACAAGCCAGTTCCGGCGGTGGGACGTAGGCTGCTTGAGGTGAGCATGGAAAGGGTGATGGCGTGACGGAGTTCGACGGGCTGCCCATGCTGCGATCCCCGGTGGCGGTCGTGGCGTTCGAGGGGTGGAACGACGCGGCCGACGCGTCGACTGCCGCCGTCGAGCACCTGGAACAGGTGTGGGACGCGCGCAAGGTCACCGAGCTTGACCCGGAGGAGTTCTACGACTTCCAGGTCAGCCGCCCGACGGTGACCATGACCGAGGGCGAGACGCGCAGCATCGAGTGGCCGAGCACCAAGTTCATGGTGGCCAGCCCGCCCGATGCCGAACGCGACGTGGTGCTGATCCGCGGCATCGAGCCGAGCATGCGCTGGCGCACGTTCTGCGAGCAGATCCTCGAGGTCTGCCACAGCATGGAGATCACCAAGGTGGTCCTGCTGGGCGCGCTGCTCGCCGACGTGCCGTACTCGCGGCCGCTGCCGATCAGTGGCGGCGCCACCGAGTCGGGCGCGGCCGAGCGCTACAAACTGGTGCCGACCCGCTACGACGGGCCGACCGGGATCGTCGGCGTGCTGCACGACGCGGCGACCCGGGCCGACCTCGAGGCGGTCTCGTTCTGGGTGCACGTGCCGCACTACGCGAACAATCCGCCCTGCCCCAAGGCGACGCTCGCGCTGCTGCACCGCATCGAGGACGTCCTCGACATCCCGGTCCCGACCGCGGACCTCGAGGAGGAGACCGCGGAGTGGGAGGAGCGCGTGCGCGCCGCCGCCGAGCAGGACGCGGAGCTGGGTGAGTACGTGCGGGAGTTGGAGGAACGCTCCCAGGACGCCGGCATTCAGCCGCTGTCCGGCGACGAGATCGCCAAGGAGTTCGAGAAGTACCTCCGCCGCCGCGGCGGCTCCACCGGCCCCACGGCAGGGTCCTGGTAAGGCTGGTTCGCGTCAGGGGCGGGTGGCCGGCGGGCCGCTCGCCCCACGCGTCACACGGCCGGTTCGACGATGCCGTGCCGGGCCATGATCGTCGCGCGGCGGCGGGCGTTAACCAGCCGGACCCGGCGCCGGACGAAGAAGACGTCGGCCAGCGTCCACACGCCCAGACCGCCGAGGGTGAACAGCATCGCGGCCGATTGAGCGGTGTCACCGAGGTAGAAGCGGTGGCCGCCGAAGAGCCCGGCGACGGCCCACAGCGCGAACGCGACACGCGCGTCCTTCGCGACCGACGCGAACTCCGCCTCCGCCCGCTGAACCCTCAGCCGTTCCCACTCCGGCAGCATCACTCACGACTCTACTTGATCGATATGTCTACCGTGAGCTCGTGTGGACCCGTGAGGCTGTTCGATTCGGAGTGGCCTACTTCAGTCTGTTCCTCACGCCGGTTCCAGCGTGTCGTGGTGGTACGGAACCGACCGCGTAGGGCATCCTAGGAACCTAGCCGCAAGAGAAGGGCAGGTCGCATGGCCCAGATCAATCCCGGCGCCGCCGAGTTTCCGCATCGGCAGATCGCCGACCAGCTGAGGGCGCAGATCCGGCGTGGTGACTGGCAGCCGGGTGAGCGCCTGCCGTCGATCCCGGGAATCGCCGAGCAGTACGGCGTGGCCAAGCAGACCGTGCAGCGGGCGATCGACCAGCTGCGCGTCGAGGGCATGCTGATCACCAAGCCGGGCTCGGGGACCTACGTCCGGGGTACGAAACGGCGACTCAACCGGCTCTCCCGCGGACGCTACGGCGGGCACCGCGGCTACCACGCGGATCTCGCGGCGCGCTACCGCCAGCAGCTGATCGAGGTGACCCGGGCGCCGGCGCCGGCCGAGGTGGCGGACGCGTTCGGGGTGAAGGACGGCGCCGACCTGATCGTCCGGCGGCACCTGGTGCGGGTGGACGACGCGCCGGTCGAGGTCGGCGCCGCGTGGTTCCGGGTGCAGGACGCGGCCGGGACCAGCCTGGAGCGGATGGAGGCGTTCGGGCGGCCGCTCTACCAGGAGGCCGAGGAGGTCATCGGGCGGCGGTACGCGTCGGCCAGCGACGTGATCAGCGCGCGGCAGCCGTCCCGCGAGGAGGCGATGATCCTGCAGATCCGGCCGGACACGCCGGTGCTGCACCTGCTGCACGTGGCGTTCGACCCCGCGCACAAGCCGATCGAGGTGTCGCAGGCGACGTGGCCGGGCCCGCAGACCACGCTGACCGAGGAGTACACGATCCCGGGACCGGCGCCGGACCCCGACCCGGATCCGGGGCTGGCGCTGGCGTAGCGCACGCCGGCCCGCGCTCCGCCACCGGCCGACAGGATCCGGAGAGCGAAAGGCCGCGCCCGTACCCGTGGGCGCGGCCTTTGATTTTGCTTTAGAGACGCACGCCGAGCAGCGCGTCGACGGTCTCGGCGACCAGGCGCGGGGCCTCGGCGTCGGTGCGGTCGCCGTTGAGTGCGGCCGCGGCCCACTCGTCCACGACGGTCAGCGCGCCGGCCGTGTCGAGGTCGTCGGTGAGCCGGGCGCGGACCGCGTCGAGCAGCGCGGTGCCGGACGGGCCGCCGGTCACCGCGACCGCGTCACGCCAGCGGGCCAGCCGCTGCTGCGCGGTCTTGAGCAGGTCGTCGGTCCACTGGCGGTCGGCGCGGTAGTGGTCGGCCAACAGCGCCAGCCGGATCGCCATCGGGTCGACGTGGTCGGCGCGCAGCCGGGAGACGAAGACCAGGTTGCCCCGGGACTTCGACATCTTCTCGCCGTTCAGGCCGATCATGCCGGCGTGCGTGTAGTGGCCGGCGAACGGCTCCACGCCGGTCAGCCGCTCCGCGTGCGCGGCGGAGCACTCGTGATGCGGGAAGATCAGGTCGTTGCCGCCGCCCTGCACGTCGATCCGGTCGCCGAGCAGGCCGAGCGCGATCACGGCGCACTCGATGTGCCAGCCGGGGCGGCCCGGGCCGAGCGCGCCGCCGTCCCAGGCCGGCTCGCCCTCGCGGATGCCGCGCCAGAGCAGCGGGTCGAGCGGGTCCTTCTTGCCCTCCCGCTGCGGGTCGCCACCGCGCTCGGCGAACAGCGGCAGCATCTCCTCGCGGGTCAGCCGGGACTCGTAGCCGAACCGGGGTGCCGCGACCGCGAGGTCGAAGTACACGTCGCCGGTGCCGTCCTCCAGCCGGTACGCCGCGCCCTCGGCCAGCAGGCCGGCGACCTTCGCGGCGATGTCCGGGATCGACTCGACCGCGCCCACGTAGTGCCGCGGCGGGATGATCCGCAGCGCCTCCATGTCCTCGCGGAACAGCGCGGTCTCGCGCATCGCGAGGACCACCCAGTCCTCGCCGTCCCGCGCGGCGCGCTCCAGCAGCGGGTCGTCGATGTCGGTGACGTTCTGCACGTAGTTCACGTCCCGGCCGGCGTCCCGCCACGCGCGGTTGACCAGGTCGAACGCGATCATCGTGGCGGCGTGCCCGAGATGGGTCGCGTCGTAGGGGGTGATGCCGCAGACATACATCGACGCGGACTCGCTGGAGGCCGTCACGGGGAAGACGCCCTGCCGGGACGCGTCGTACAAGCTCAGCGGCCGCCCGTCACCCGGCAGCCCCGGCACCTCGTGCCCGGTCCATGGATCCATGGCGCAAGCCTAACGACCGGTAACGCGGTTCGGTCCATACCACCGGGTGATCAAGCGCTCACCCGACCGGCGGAGGATCAAAAGCATGCTTTCCCGCTTCCGGCGTGGGCGCGTTCCGAGTGCTCCCGCGGGCACCGGTCGGCCGCGGGCGGCCTCCCTGCGAGTCCCGTCGTGGGCAAAGGCCTGCTCCGCACGCCAACCCCAGCCGAGCCTCCGTGCCGAGAATCGCACGGCGCTCGATAAGGCTCTAGATCGGGGGCCAGGGGACGGCGGGCCAGCCCTCGGGCGGGTCGGGGAACTTGCGGCGGGCGTTCAGGCGGGCGACGCGGCGGCGGGTCGCGTCGACCTCGGTGGTCGTCAGGTGCTCGTCGAGCGCCTCGCCGAGGTCGCCGCGCAGGCCGGACCGCAGCTCGTCCAGGGCCGCGAGGGCCCAGTCGGGCAGGCGCTTGCCGGCCCAGCCCCAGAGCACGGTGCGCAGCTTCTCCTCCGCGTGGAAGCAGATGCCGTGGTCTACGCCGTAGATCCGGTCGCCGGGGCCGAGCAGCACGTGGCCGCCCTTGCGGTCGGCGTTGTTGAGCACGGCGTCCAGCACGGCGAGCCGGGCCAGGCGCTCGTCGTCCGCGTGTGCCAGCGCGTACCGCTCGCCGTCGTCGTCCTCGGCGGACGCGACGCGGAACCAGCCGGCCGGCAGCTCCCACATCGGGATGAAGCCGACCACCTGCTCGGCGTCGTCCTGCTCGTCGATCCACAGCTGGCAGGCGCCGGGGCCGAGCGGGCCGTCGCGCAATATGGTCGGCGGGATCAGCGCGAAGCCGGGGTCACGTTCCGCCATCCAGGCCGAGACGAGGTACGCCGAGACCTCGCGGCCCGCGAGGGTGCCGTCCGGGAAGTCCCACAGCGGGCGTTCGCCGCGCACCGGCTTGTAGACGCAGCGGCGGGTGATCCCGTCGAGCGTCACGAACGCGCGCAGCGTGGTGTTGGAGGCGTCGACGAGCCGCCCCTCGAGTTCCAGTGAACCGCGGCGCAGCAGCTGCAGCGCATCCGGCTCGTCGAGCACGCGGTCGATCTCAGTGGACGTCACGCAACGGCCCGGTCAGCGGTGGTAGCCGTTGTGGCGCGGGCAGAGGTGGCCCTTCGGGTCGAGCGGCTGGCCGCACAGCGGGCACGGCGGGCGGCCGGCGGAGAGCACGCGGCGGGCCCGGTCGATGAACGCGCGGGTCGCCTCCGGGGTCAGCCGGACGCGGAGCCGGTCTAGGTCGTCGTCGGGCTCCTCGGCCTCGTCGTCGGCGTCATCGTCGTCGCCGATCAGCTCCTGCTCGCCCTCGCCGGCCGCGATCGCCTCGATGATCACGGTGGCGGTGTCCACGTCGAACGCGAGGCCGAGCGTGCCGACGCGGAACTCCTCGTCGACCGGGGTGTCGAGCGGGTCGTTGTCCGGGTCGTTCGCGGTGGCGAGCACGGGCAGGTCGACACCGAAGCGGCGGTGCGCCTCGGCGAGCAGCTCCTCGAGCTTCTCGGCGAGCAGGGACACCTGGACCTTCTCCAGCGCCACGCTGACCACACGGCCGCCGCCGCGGGCCTGGAGGAAGAACGTCCGGTCGCCCGGCGTCCCCACAGTCCCGGCGACGAACCGATCCGGCGGTTCGAACGCATGCACCTGGTGGGTCATACGGAGAACCCTATCCGCCCGAACGGTCACGCGCGTAGCGCACAGGGCCGAATGAGACCGAACCGATCGGCGGATTCCGGGCGTACGGGACACGGTGCGTGGCCATGATCACGCGGCCGTCACGGCAGCCGGCCACCGCCCGCGCCGCCGCCCACGGCCGCGTCCGACTCGGCCGGTGGGGTGGCCCGGCGGCCGCGGTGCTTCTTGGCCGGCGGCGGGACCAGCGAGGCCAGGTCGCCGCCGGTGTCGTTGGAGCGGAGCACGAACGGGCGGGTCGCGGTGTAGCGGATCGCGGTCACCGAGGCCGGATCGGCCACGATCCGCTGGAACTGGTCGAGGTGCAGGCCGAGCGCGTCCGCCGCGATCGCCTTGATCACGTCGCCATGGCTACAGGCCAGCCAGACCGCCTCCGGGCCGTGCTCCGCCGTGATCTTCTCGTCCCAGCGGCGGATCGCGGCGACGGCCCGGGACGCCATCGCGGCCATCGCCTCGCCACCGGGGAACACGGCCGCGCTCGGGTGCTGCTGGACCACCGGCCAGAGCGGGTCCTTGGCCAGCTTCTTCAGCTCCTGGCCCTCCCACGCGCCGTAGTCGCACTCGACGATGCCGTCCTCCAGCTCCGGGAGCGCCTCCGGCAGCGCGAGTTGCACCGTCTGCCGACAGCGCAGCAGCGGGCTGGAGACCACCGCGGCCAGCGGCAGCCCGGCGAGCCGCGCGCCGACCGCGGCGGCCTGGGTGCGGCCGGCGTCGTCGAGCTCGACGGGCTGACGGCCGGCGAGCGCGCCGGAGGCGTTGGCGGTGGTCCGCCCATGACGAAGGAGAAGGACGGTAGCCACAGCGCCTCACACTACCCAGCCCGGCTCGCCCGTGACGCCCCAGGCCGAAGTAGCGCCGTCCGATGTGGCACGGGTGCGAGACGCTACGCGACCCCGGCCGCTTCGTAGGCCTCGGCGACCGTGCGCAGCGTGGTGATCGAGGACTCCCGGTCCGCGGCGAACAGGTGCAGCGCCAGCGTGGTGACGCCGCTCTCGGCGTACCGCTGGATGTGGTCCTTGATCCTGTCCTTCGGGCCGATCAGGGACGTGCGGTCGATGAAGTCCTGCGGGACGGCCGCGGCCGCGTCCCGCTGCCGGCCGGTGAGGTAGAGGTCCTGCACCTCGGCGGCCTCGGCGGCGAAGCCCATCCGCGTCGCGATGCCGTTGTAGAAGTTCTGCTTCCTGCTCCCCATCCCGCCGACGTAGAGCGCGGCGTGCGGGCGGATCACGTCGGCCGCGGCCGCCACGTCGTCGCCGAGCACGGTCGGCACGGACGCGACCACGTCGAAACCCTTGAGATCCAGACCCGCGCGGGTACGACCGGCCGCGATCGACGCGAGCTGGCCCTGCACCTGGTCCGGTGCGACGAAGATGCCCAGCCAGCCGTCGGTGACCTCGCCGGCCAGTTCCAGGTTCTTCGGGCCGACCGCGGCCAGGTAGATCGGGATGTCCGCGCGCAGCGGCCGGAAGCCGAGCTTGAGCGCCTTGCCGGGCCCGTCCGGCAGCGGCAGCGTGTAGTGCTCGCCGTCGAACTCCAGGACCTCGCGGCGCAGCGCGCGGCGGACGATGCCGACGTACTCGCGGGTGCGGCCGAGCGGCTTGTCGAAGCGCACACCGTGCCAGCCCTCGGAGACCTGCGGGCCGGACACGCCGAGGCCGAGCCGGAACCGGCCGCCGGAGAACGTGTCGATCGTGGCCGCGGTCATCGCGGTCGCGGCCGGGGTGCGCGCCGGGATCTGCATGACCGCGGAGCCGACGTCGATGCGCGCGGTCTGGCCGGCGATCCAGGAGAGCATGCTGACCGAATCGGAGCCGTACGCCTCCGCCACCCAGACCACGGCGTAGCCGAGCCGGTCCGCCTCCTGGGCGAGCGCGAGGTGGTCCGCGGGCGTGCTCCACCGCGACTGGTAGCTCAGGCTGAGTCCGAGTTTCACCGCGTTCAACCCCTTTAGCCGATTTCCGATACCGACGAGTAACGTCAGAGTGCCGACGAGGATATCCGTACGGCACAGTTCTTAATAAGGTTCACCCATGCAACAGCGACCGCTCGGCCGAAGCGGGCTGGCGGTTTCGCGGCTCGCGCTCGGCACCATGACGTGGGGCCGGGACACCGACGCCGACGACGCGGCCGCGCAGTTGAAGAGCTACCTCGACGCGGGCGGAAACCTCGTCGACACCGCGGACGTCTACGGCGACGGCGACGCCGAGGCGGTGATCGGCTCTCTGCTGGGCGGTCTCGTCCCGCGCGAGGACGTGCTCATCGCCACCAAGGCCGGCGTGCGCCCGGGTAACGGCCGCCGCCGGGACTGCTCCCGCGGCCACCTGCTGCGCAGCCTGGACGCGTCGCTGCGCCGGCTCGGCACCGACTACGTCGACCTGTTCCAGGTGCACGGTTACGACCCGGCCACGCCGCTGGAGGAGACCATGTCCGCGCTCGACCACGCCGTGACCAGCGGCCGGGTGCGGTACGTGGGCCTGTCCAACTACTCCGGCTGGCAGACCGCACGCGCCGCCGTCTGGCAGGCCGCCTATCCCGGGCGCGCGCCGGTGGTCGCCACCCAGATGGAGTACTCGCTGCTGGAGCGCGGCGTGGAGCGCGAGGTGCTGCCGGCCTGCGAGGCGCTCGGCCTGGGCCTGCTGCCCTGGTCGCCGCTCGGGCGCGGCGTGCTGACCGGGAAGTACCGCAACGGGCGGCCGGCGGACTCGCGGGCGGTGTCGCCGCACTTCGCCGCGTTCGTGGAGAGCTACCTCGACCCGCGCAGCTCCAGCATCGTGGAGGCGGTGGTCACCGCGGCCGGCGGGCTCGGCGTGTCGCCGCTGGAGGTGGCGCTGGCGTGGATCCGCGACCAGCCGGGCGTGGTGGCGCCGATCCTGGGGGCGCGGACGGTGGGGCAGCTGCTCGGCGCGCTGCAGGCGGAATACCTCGAGCTGCCGGCGGAGATATCGCTGGCGCTGGATGACGTGTCCGCCATCGGCTACGCCTATCCCGAGCGCGACGACTGACGACGCGGCATGTGAGCTGAGCCTCCTCGACGACGCTCCCTGTACAGAGTGGATGATCATCGGAGCTAGGGTGAACCGTGCTGTTCCGGGTGCTTGGCGCGACCGAGCTTCCGGCACCGGTCATGGCCGCCAAGCCCCGGCTGGTCGCCCTGCTGCTGTTGACGGCCGGAAACCGCCCGGTGCCGCTCGGCACCCTGGTGGACGAGGTGTGGCCACGGAATCCGCCCACCTCGGCCGTGGCCAACATCCGCACCTATCTCTCCCGGCTGCGCGCGCTGTTCCCGGGCCGGATCACCTCCGGGACGGGGGGCTACCTCTTCGAGGTAGCGGCCGGTGAGCTCGACCTCGCCGAGTTCACCGCGCTCGTGGCCGCCGGGCGGTCGGCCGCGCCGGGCCGGCCGGAAGCGGCGCGGGAGAGTCTGGCGGCCGCGCTGCGGCTGTGGCGGGGGCAGCCGTTCGCGGGCGAGCCGGCCGGACCGGTGCTGCAGGCGCGTGCCGCCGCGGCACAGGACGACCATCTCGCGGCGGTCGAGCTGTACAGCGAGCTGCTCCTCCAGAACGGCGACCCGGCCGCGGCGCAGACCCTGCTGCGGAGGATGGTGCACGAGTACCCGCTGCGCGAACGTCTCCGCAGCCTGCTGGTGCTCGCGCTGTACCGCGGCGGTGACCCGGCCGCGGCGCTGACGGCGTACCAGGATGCACGCACGGCGCTCGCGGCGGAGCTGGGCATCGACCCCGGACCGGAACTGGCCGCCGTCCACCGGTCCGTGCTGCGGCGCGACCGCCGGCTGCTGAGCACCGGGCCCGGCGGTCCGGACGGTGTCGTCGCGCCGTTCCAGCTGCCGCCGGTGGTCGCGGACTTCGTGGGACGCGAGCCGGAGATCGCGCACCTGGCGAAGCTGCTGCGGCGGCGCGAGCCGGTGCCGGGGGCGGGGCTGACGGCCGTGCTCGGCGGCATGGCCGGCGTCGGCAAGAGCACGCTGGCGGTCCGGGTCGCGCACGAGGTGGCGGAGCTGTTCCCGGACGGCTGCCTCTATGCCGACCTGCAGCGCACGGACGGTACGGCGACGCCGCTCCCCCAGGTGCTCGGACGATTCCTGCGCGCGATGGGCGTACCCGGCGAATCCCTGCCCCATGATCAGCAGGAGCGCGCCGACCAGTTCCGGACGCTGCTCGCCGGGCGCCGGGTGCTGATCGTGGCCGACAACGCCACCGAGGCCGGCCAGGTGCGGGCGCTGATGCCGGGGCCGGGCAGCGCGCTGCTGGTGACGAGCCGGGCGTTGCTGACCGTGCCGGGCGCCCACCTGCTCCAGCTGCGGCCGCTGAGCAGGGACGCCGGGGTGGCCCTGCTGGAGCGGATCGCGGGAGGCGACGCCGTGGCGGCCGAGCCCGAGGCCGCCGCCGCCCTCGCCGAGCTGTGCGGCGGGTTGCCGCTGAGCATCCGCGCGGCCGCCATCCGCTCCGCGTCGCTGCCCGGCCCGGCGCTGGGGCAGCTCGTCGCGCGGCTGTCCGACGAGCATCAGCGCCTCGACCGGCTGTCCATCGGTGACCTCGACGTTCGCGCCAGTCTCGCGCTCAGTTACCGCCGCCTCGATCCGGCCGCGCTCGCGCTGCTGCGGGCGATGAGCCTGCTCCCGATGCGGACGTTCGCGCCGTGGCTGCCCGCGGCACTGGCCGGGATCGGCGAGCCGGAGGCCTTCGCGCTGACCGAGCGGCTGTGTGACGCGCAGGTGCTCACGCGCGCCGGTGCGGAGCGCTACGCGCTGCACGACCTGGTCCGGTTGTCGGCGGCCGAGCTGCCGGGACCGCCCGCCGGCGAGCTGGTCGCCGCGGCGGCGCGGGTGTTCCTGGCGGCCGCGCTGACGGCGAACCGGCGGTTGCCGGGCCGGCCGATGACGCTGCCCGCGCCGGCGGCGCCCGACGCGCGGGCCGGGGCGACGCCGGTGGAGTGGTTCGAGAGCGAGTTGGACGGCATCCGCGCGCTCGTGCCGCTGCTGGCCGGCACCGGGCAGCTGGATCTGGCCGCCCGGCTCGCCACCGCCACCGTCAACTTCTGTGTCCTGCGCGGGCGGATCGACGACTGGGCCGCCACCCACGACGTGATCCCGGACGACGCCGTCCTGTCCCCCGCCACCGCGGCGCTGCTGGCGTTGAGCGTGGGCAGCCTGCACCGGTTCCGCGACGACAACCGGGCGGCGCTGCCCCGGTTGCGCCGCTCCTACGAGCTGTTCCGCGCGTTGCGTGACGCGCCCGGGATGGCGGAGGCCGCGCTCGGCTGGTCCGTCGCCGCGCAGCAGCTGGGGCGGCTGGACGAGGCGCTCGCCGCCTACGACCGGGCCGCGGAGCTGCTGCCCGTGCTCGGCGGCACGCCCGCGACCGGCTACGTCCATCTCGCCTTCCGGCAGCCGATCAGCCCGTCACCCGAGGAGGAGTCCGCGGCGCTCGGCCGGGCCCTGGAGATCTTCGAGGCGACCCACGAGGCGTGGGGTGCCGCGGAGGTGCACACCTTCCTCGCGGCGGGCTACCGTGCCCGGCAGCGGGCGGCGTCCGCGGCCCGGCACGCCCGGGCCGCCGTGCTCGCCTACACCGAGCTGCGCGACGAGACGCAGCTGACCGTGGCCGAGATCGTGCTGGCCGACGCGTACCTGGAACTCGGTTCGATCGACCACGCCCGGGCCCTCGCCGCGCGGTGCCTGGCGAGGGCGACGCGGCTCGGGCACCGGTGGGGCGTCGCGTCCGCCCGGCGTACGGCCGGACGGATCGAACTGCTCGACGGCCGGCCCGCGGCGGCGGCCGAGTTGCTGACCGCCGCCGAGGCCGGCTTCCGCGAGATGGGATTCACGCGGGCCGCCGAGCTGACCCGTTCACTGCTGGAGCGGGCCTCCGGGACTCACTGAGCCGCCGCGTCGAGCACCTGCTTGTAGCGCACGCCGGAGTTCGGGTTCGGAGTCGTCGGGTAGAGGTTCGACTTCCACCCGTCCACCTCGGAGTCGTTGAAGTACGACACGAACTCGATCGAGCCGGGGTTCGCGGCCTCCTTGGCCGACAGCCAGTCGTAGACGTAGGTGAAGAACTTCGGGTTGTCGCCGCCCGAGTGGTTCGCCGAGGTGTTCTGGGAGATCACGCCGAACTCGGCCAGCGCGAACGGCAGACCCTTGGAGCGGGCGAAGTCGTACCAGAAGTTCCAGCCGTAGGTCTTGGTGAAGTGGTTGTTGGCGTTCGCGTCCGAGGTGAACGGCTCCCACCAGTCGTAGGAGTCGATGGCGATCACGTCGGCCTTGCCGTCCACGAACAGCGTGCGCGGGTCGGCGATCGTGTTGTTGTTGCTCACGCCCTCGTTCGGGTTGAACACGATCTTGAGGCCCGGCGCGGCACCGCGGATCAGGTCGACCGCGCGGGAGTACTGCGCCCGCCAGGACGCCACGTCACGGGCGTGCGAGAAGCAGCAGTTCATCTCCCAGCCGAGCCGCACGTAGCCGTCCGGGTCGACGTCCGCGATCGAGGTGGCCAGCTGCCGCCACTGGTCGTCGGTGCCGTTGTCGTTGTCGTCGGTCCACAGCGGCACCGAGAGGATGAAGTCGTCGGTCTCCGGCTCGAACGTGCTCGGCACGGTGCCGGCCCACCAGGTGTTGAGCTGGGCGTACCAGTTCCTACGGTCGGTGAACGCGACGATGTTGTCCACCGGGCGGCCGCGCCACTGCTGGAACTCCTCGGCCTCCGTGCCGCTGTGGCTGAAGTACCCGCCGTCGGACCAGGGCAGGCCCGAGCGGTTCTCGGGGGTGTCGTCGCCGGTGACCACGGCACTGTCGAAGGTGATCGCCGAGCCGCCGCCCGACGCCGGGTTGCGCCGGCTGGTCATGGTCAGCACCAGCGTGTGCGTGCCCTGCGCGAGCGCGGGCGAGTTGTACACGTCGACGGTCTCGGTGGTCGCGGTGGCGGCGTAGAAGTCCACGTCCGTCGCGGCGCCGCCGTCGATCGCCACGGTCGCGATGTTCGCCCACGGCTCCTTCATGCCGTAGAGCGTGATCTGCGAGCCGGTGAACCGGATCGTGGCGGTCGCACCGGGCGTCGAGGTCCACCGGAAGCTGTTGTCCGAGGCCACGCCGCAGTTGCCCGAGCAGGCGCCCCAGCCGGACGAGAAGGCGACCTGCCCGATCCCGGTCCCCTGCGCGGTGTCCTCGATGAGCGTCGTCGTGGGCGCCGCCGAGGCGGGCGAGGCGGCGACCGCCCCGCCGACCGCCATGACGACCGCGGCCAGACCCGCCAGCATCGTTCGTGCTCTCACCTGTTGTGCCTCCCTGGTGATGGGTAGTGACCGCAGGAGGTTAGAGCCCGCTCATACATCCGCCGTACATTCCGGGCGCGCCGGAGCTCCGGGCGGAAGAGCTTGTCGGTGGTCGGGCGGAGGGAGCATCCTGGTCGCCATGGACTACGAATACGCGCCGTTGCGGTTGCCGGCGAATGTCGACCGGATGACCGCTACGGCGCAGTTGGCGATCCAGGCCGAGTTCTCGGGCTGGGAGCTGGCCCGGGTGCGGCTGTACCGGGACGGGACGCGGCAGATCATGCTGCGTCGCCGGGTCCGGGAACAGCCGCAACCGGGCCTCTCGATCTAGATGATCTAGCGCTCCTCTTCGGGGAGCTCCAGGAACGGGTGCTCGTCGAGGCGGCCGAGAAGCCGGTCCTCCGGGCCGGGGGCGAACGGGCCGTCGCCGTCCTCCTCCTCGAACGCGTCGAGGTCCAGCGGGGCCGCGACCTCGGTCACGGTGACCAGGCCGTCGAGCGGCTCCAGCTCGGGGATGTCCAGCTCGCCGAGCGAGCCGTCGCCGCTCTGCAGCAGCTCCAGCACGGCCTCGCCGACCGAGGTGATCGGCTCGCCGAGCTCGGCGTCGTCGGTGTCCGGGCCGGCGGCGGCGCGGCGGGCGGACTCGGCGACCCGGATGAGCGCGGAGACGCTCGGCACCCGGTAGTCGCGGCGCTGACGGACGGCGATCGTGTTCGGGTACGCGTCGGACGGCGCCTCGTGGTCGTGCTCGTGGTCGTGCGCCGCCTCGTCCTCGTCGATCGGCTTCACGTCCCACGGCGTGACCTCGTTGAACGCGTCGAGCAGCAGCTCGTCGTACTCGAACGAGGCGTTGTTCAGCGCGACGTACGCCTTACCGACGTTGTCGTCCTCGACCGCGCCACCGCTGGCCCGGACGGCCGCGAGGTGGGCCCGCGCCGCCTCGAACACCCGCTCCAGCGCGGCGTCGAGGTCGGTCGATTGCACATCAGTCATGAAAATTTCCTCAGATCTCGGGGTGTAACTCAGCAACCGCGCAGGAACCGGTCCAGCACTCGCGTGCCGAACTCTAGACCCTCCACCGGAACGCGCTCGTCGATGCCGTGGAACAGCGCGGAGAAGTTCAGGTCGGCCGGGAGCTTCAGCGGTGCGAAGCCGAAACAGCGGATGCCGAGCCGGTTGAAGTGCTTGGCGTCGGTGCCCGCGGACAGCATGTACGGCACCGCCCGCGCGCCCGGGTCCTCCGCCTTCAGCGCGGCCGCCATCGCGTCCACGATCGCGCCGTCGAACGTGGTCTCCAGCGCCGGCTGCGGGTCCCGGGACTCGATCTCGATGTCCGGCCCGATCAGCTCGCGCAGCTGCGCGTAGAACAGCTCCTGCTGACCCGGCAGCGTCCGGCAGTCGATCGTCGCGGACGCCCGGCCCGGGATCACGTTGTCCTTGTAGCCCGCGGAGAGCCGGGTCGGGTTCGCGGTGTTCCGCACGGTCGCGCCGATGATGTTCGCGATCGGGCCGAGCTTCGCGATCGCCTCCTCCGGGTCGTCCAGGTCCAGCTCGACGCCGAGCAGCTCGGTGGTCTGCTCCAGGAACGTGCGCACCGTGGGAGTCACGGTCAACGGGAACTTGTGGTTGCCGATCCGGGCGACCGCCTCGGCCAGCGCGGTCACCGCGTTGTCGTCGTGCACCATCGAGCCGTGCCCGGGGCGGCCCTTGGCGTGCAGGCGCAGCCAGTCCATGCCCTTCTGCGCGGTCTCGATCAGGTAGAGGCGCAGGTCGTCGTTGACCGTGAACGAGTAGCCGCCGACCTCGCCGATCGCCTCGGTCACGCCCTCGAAGAGGTCGGCCCGGTCGTCGACCAGCGCCTTCGCGCCGTACGTGCCGCCGGCCTCCTCGTCCGCGGTGAAGGCGAGCACGATGTCGCGCGGCGGCACGTAGCCGTCGCGGTGCCACTGAGCCACCACGGCCAGCACCATCGCGTCGAAGTCCTTCATGTCGACCGCGCCACGGCCCCACAGGTAGCCGTCGCGGATCTCGCCGGCGAACGGATCCACGGTCCACTCGCTCGCGTCGGCCGGCACCACGTCCAGGTGGCCGTGCACGAGCAGGCCGCCGCGGCTGGAGTCGGCGCCCGGGATGCGCGCCACGAGCGAGGTGCGCCCCGGCAGCGTCTCGTGCATCACCGGCTCGATGCCGGCGGCGGCCAGCTTCTCCGCCACGTACTCCGCGGCCGCCCGTTCGCCCTTGCTGGTCTCCGGGTCACCCGTGTTGCTGGTGTCGATCCTCAGCAGGTCCCGGCAGATCCCGACAACCTCGGCCGCTTCGCTCATGCGCCTTTCTTACCATCCCTCCGGACCGGGACGGAGTTTGCCGGTTGACCGCGGCGGGAATCACGCGTCCGCATCCGTCGCCCCTTCGAGGAGGACCCGTGACACTCCCCCTTCCCCCGCTCCCCGACGTGCCCGGCGACGAGTCCTGGAAGCCGGCCGGCGAAGAGATCGTCACCGTGCTCACGGACGAGCACCGGCGCATCGCGGAGCTGTGCGCCCGGCTGACCGACCCGGCCACGCCCGGCGAGGAGCGCACCCGCGTCGCCGAGGTGGTGATCGCCACGCTGACCCGGCACCTCTCCGCCGAGGAGCAGTACCTCTACCCCGCGGTCGCCGGTGCGCTCGAGGACGGGCGCGCGCTGGCCGAGCAGGAGATCGCCGAGGACCGGGACATCCTGCTCACGCTGCGGACGCTCTCCTCCACCAAGCCGGCCGACCCGGAGTTCGACCGGCTCGCCGGCGAGATCTGCGGCAAGCTCGCCCGGCACACGGACGTCGCGGACAGCCGGCTGCTGCCCGAACTCGCGGACGTGGCCAGCGAGGCCGACCTGATCCGGCTCGGCAACCGCATCGAGGTCGCGGAGGAGGCCGCGCCGACCCGCCCGCACCCGGGCACTCCGGCCACGCCGCCGTGGAACAAGGTGGTGGACCCGGCGGTGGCGGTCGTCGACAAGGTCCTGGACGCGGTCACGGGCCGCCCGACGTACCCGAAAGACCTTTGAAATTCCCGTTCTTCCGCTTCCGGCGTGGCCGGGCCCGCATGTTCGGAGCGGGCGCCGGCCGGCCGTTGAGGCAGAGTGTTCACTCCGTTCGGGAGTGGGTGAACGGGGCGGCGGCAGAGCTCCCCGCAAGACCCGCGGTGGCCGCGAAAGGCCCGGGGGCACACGAATGTTTCAGGTATTGACTCGTTCGAATTGCATCTCGAAGAAAAGGCAGACGATCAACGGCGCCGCGGTAGGTTGTCGCGGCAACGGTCTTGCTCGATGGGAATGGCGACACCGCAAGTCCCCGATCGAGTGATCCCGACCCATATGGTGACCGCTCCGGCCGCTGAGTGGATCAGCAGGTGGGAGCGGGATTTCCCTTGTTCTGCAACCCGCGCCGCACGCGGGACGTACGGTACCGGCGGGTAAGTGCAGCACATCGCGCTGATGATCGGTTCAGCCGGACCCGACAGCGTTCGACTCGTATTTTCGGCCGGACTTCCCTGGCTGAAACTCTTTCGCTTACTCCCCCGCGCGTCCTACCGTCACGCTATGAACCTGGAGCTGCGGCATCTCAAGGTGGTCTGCACGATTGCGGAAACGGGGAGTGTCACAAAGGCGGCCTCGACCTTGGGGCTCGCCCAGCCCGCGCTGACGGCGCAACTGCAACGCATCGAACGCGCGCTCGGCGGCCCGCTGTTCGACCGGGACCGGCGCGGCGCCCGGCCGACCGCGCTCGGCGAGCTGGTGCTGGCCCGCGCGCGGGTGCTGCTGCCGGCGATGAAGGGCCTGCAGGACGAGGCGGCGCGGCTGGCCGGCAACGGCGGCGCGCTGACCCGATATCGAATCGGTTCGACGATGGGCCCGATCGTCGGCGGGCTGCTGCGCCGGCTCGCGGAGGACCAGCCGCAGGCGCAGATCACCACCTACTCCACGTGGCTGCGCGACGAGCTCTACGAGAAGCTGGCCGGCGGCCGGCTGGACTTCGCGATGCTCGGCATGTGCGGTGACTCGTCACCGTCCGCCGACTTCGGGCTGGCCTGGACCGCGGTCGCGGTGGACGGCGTGTGCGTGATGCTGCCGGAGAGCCACAAGGCGGCCGGCCAGGACGAGGTCGCGCTCGGCGATCTCGCGGACGACAACTGGGTGGCCGCGCCCGGCGACGGCTGCTTCGCGGACTGTTTCGCGGCCGCGTGCGCGCGGGCCGGGTTCACGCCGCGCCAGGTCTTCGAGATCGACGTGCGGGCCGCGATCGACATGGTCGAGGACGGCGCCGCGATCGGCATCTGCCAGCCCACCTTCCGCCCGCCGCCCGGCCTGGTGACGGTGCCGCTGGCCGGCACGCCGCTGCGCTGGCGGCACCTGGTCGGCTGGCACCCGGAGAGCGGCGCGGCCGGTTTCGCGCACCGGGTGGTCGAGCTGGCCACCGAGTCGTACCTCGACTCGATCGCCCGCAACACCCGCTACCTGGAGTGGGTCACCGGCAAGCCCCGCCTCGGCGTCCAGACCACCATCTCGGCCTTCACCGACGACCGCCGCCGGCCACCGCCGCACGACAAGCCCGGTGATCCAGACACAGGCCTGGAGATCCAGACGCCGGTCAAGTCGTTGGTACGACTGGAATGACACCTCGATCTCCGGCGTGACGACGGCGATGCGGCCGGACGGCGGGCTAGCCTGGGTGGCATGACGCTGCTGGTGGTGGACGGGGCGAACGTGGTCGGCTCGGTGCCGGACGGCTGGTGGAAGGACCGCGCCGGTGCCGCGGTGCGGCTGCGCGAGCGGTTGCGCCCGCTCGCCGCGGCCGGGCTGCCCGGCCTGCCGCCGCCGCTCGACGTGGTGCTGGTGGTCGAGGGCCGCGCGCAGGGCATCGGCGCCGCGCCCGAGGTTTCCGTCGTGGACGCGCCCGGCTCCGGCGACGACACCATCGTGGATCTCGTCCGGGACGCCGAGGACCCCGCGGTCGTGGTCGTCACCGCCGACCGTGGCCTGCGCGAACGCGTCACCGCACTGGGCGCGGACGTGCTCGGCCCGCGCTCGGTCCGATGAGGCCTCAAAGGTGAGATCCGGCGAGTGATTGCGGCATGAGCCAACTATTCACTGTCTTTCAAGTAGCACATCCCGACACGACTGGTTACGGTTGCCTACACGCAGAGTCGCGTAAGCCCAGTCCGGCGTTTCGGATAAATACCCTACGAGACCGCTTGGGGCGCTCCACGGTTGATCTCGGTCTCCGTTAGGATCTCCCCGCAGGGCGGGGAGAGGGGTTGTGGTGGCCAGTGTCGCTGAGGTTCGCGCCGCCATCGAGGCCGCGATCCAGCAGGTGACCGAGTCCCAGGTGGCGATCAGCGCGGCCAACGAGAAGCTCTCGGAGGCGCAGATGAGTCTGGCGACGGCATGGGACGGCTCCGGCCATCAGGCCACGCAAGCGGCGTACGCGTCGTTGCAGCAGGCCACGGTGGACCTGGAGAACTGCTACACCGCCACGCTGGCGGCCGTCGAACAAGCTCAGACCTACACCGCGACGCTGTAGACCCACGTCATGTCGCTGCTGGAAGAGCTGGGTGCGCGCATCCGCGCCACCAATGACGAGCTCCCGGTCGGGCTGGTCCTCGCCGCGCTCGAGCGCCTCCGGGTCGCCTCCGAGCTGCTGGTCTGGGTCCGCCAGGCGTCCTCACAGCCGATGGGCGTGCCGCAGCTGGCCAACGCCACCGAGCACGCCGAGCACGCCGCGTTCGCGCTGCGCAACGCGCAGGACGCGATCGCCGAGTACCTCGCCGCGATCGGCCTGAGCCACGACGCCACCCGCGGCGCGGACGGCAGCTGGCGGGACGCGGTCGCGTTCGAGGAGCGCGACCGTCCCCAGGAGACGCCGCAGACCCCGGACTCCGCACCGCTCGGCCGCTGGTGGAAGGCGCGCGTCACGGTCCTCACCGGCGGCGAGGCGGGCGAGGACGAGTCGGCCGGCGCGGCCGGCGGCCCCGGAAGGGCGAAGCCCGGCGAGCGGGACAAGCATGACCGGGACGCGGCCACGGACAGCGCTGACCTGCTGCGCCGCGTCGCCGCCTCGGTCGGCGGGGACAGCCCCGGCCGCATGCGCCGCGAGCTGGGCGAGGTCGAGCCGCCGGTCGGGCTGGGCCTGGCCGCGCTCTCCCCCGCGCTGCTGCACCGGCTGACCGCCGACCTGCTCGGTCACGAGCCCAGACCGGAAGACCTCCCGCGGGTACGCAAGGAGGCCGAACAGCTGCGCGAACTGCTCCCCGGCCTGCCCGCCACCACCATCGACGTGCTCGCCGAGCGGGTCTGCCGCGTCCCGCCGGAGCAGCGCAAGTCCCGGGAGAACGACGGCGGCGACGAGAACGAGGAGCGCACCGAGGACGGGCGCCGTCGCAACGAGGCCGAGCGCGCGCACCCGGCGGACGCGGCCGTGGCCGGCGCGGTGCTCACCGGCGTGCTGCTCAAGCGCCTCGGCCGGGACCCCGGCTCGCTGAACGCGGCCGCACCGGAGACGGTGCCGACCTACCGGGACCCGGACGCCGATGGCTGACTCCCGGGCCACCGTCGCCGGCCAGATCCGCCGGACGCTGTCCTACGCGCTCGGCCGGGCCCGCGGCGACCTGGCCGACGCGGAACGCGAGCTGGACTCCGCGCTGTCCCGGCTGGACCGGCTCGGCGCGGTCGCGGACGAGGTGCCGGTCCGGGCCGCCCGGCAGCGCGACACCCGGCTGGCCGAGATCGACGAGTTGTACGCGGCGAAGCTCGCGGCGCTGACCCGGGCCGCGGCGGAGGCCGGTGACCGGGAGGCGCCGGGCGCGGCCGGGGACGGCTGGGACGAGTGGAAGCCGACGCCGGCCGAACGCGGGCACGTGGCGCCGGAGCTGCGGATCGGAGCGGTCCGGATCGCGCGCACCGTACCCGTACCCGCGCTGGTTCCGCTTCTCGATCGTGCGCATGTGCACCTGTCGGCGCTGCCCGCGGCGGAGGACGCCGCCACCGCACGGCAGATAGCGGCCGGCGACGCCGATGCCGCGCACGCCCCGGAGTACGCCGAGACCGGCGACCGGGTGGTCACCACGCTGCTGCTGCGCGCGCTCGGCAGTGCGCCGCCGGGGCAGGTGCACCTCACCGGGTACGACCCGGAGCAGCTCGGCGGCGGCCTGGCCGGCTTCGCGCCGCTGGCGAACGCGGGCCTGCTCACGTTCGTCGGCCCGGGCGGCCTGTCCGCGCTGCTGGACGGCCTGGTCGACCACATCCGCCGGATCAACGAGAAGGTCCTCGCGGGCGCGCACACGTCGCTGCGCGAGCTGGCCGAGACGGAGGGCCGGCGCCCGGAGCCGTGGCGGATCGCGGTGCTGCTCGGCGCGGGCCGCAAGGACGAGCTGACCCCACACGAGCAGGCGCAGCTGGAACGCATCGCGCGCACCGGCGTGGCCTGCGGCGTGCACCTGATCGTGCGCGGCCTGCCGATGCCGTCCGGGCCGTCCGTGGAACGCGTCCGCACCGGCGCGAACGGCCGGGTGCGCGCGAGCGGGCTCGGCGGCCTGCCCGTGGTGCTCGACCCGCCGCCCCCGCCGCGCCTGGTCACCGAGACGTCCGCGGCGCTGGCCCGGCGCGCGGCCGAGGGCCCGGCCCCGGTGCGCTTCGGCGACCTGCTGCCGGCCGGCCGCTGGCGGGAGTCGTCCGCGGAGGGCCTGGTCGCGCCGGTCGGCGAGGACGCACAGGGCCGCCCGGTGCCGGTGACGCTGGCCGACTATCCGCCGCACGCGCTGATCGCCGGCCCGTCCGGCACCGGCAAGACCAACCTGATCTACGCCTGGATGGGCGCGCTCGCCGCCCGCTACTCCCCGTCCGAGCTGGAGTTCTACCTGCTCGACTTCAAGGAGGGCGTGTCCTTCGCGCGGTTCGCGCCGGGCCGCCGGGATCCGAGCTGGCTGCCGCACGTGCGCCTGGTCGGCGTGAACGTCAACACCGACCGCGAGTTCGGGCTGGCGCTGCTGCGGTTCCTCGGCGAGGAGCTGCGCCGGCGCGCGGACGCGGCCAAGGCGTTCGACGCGACCAAGCTGCCGGAGCTGCGCGCGGAGGACCCGGCCGGGCACTGGCCGCGGATCGTCGCCGTGATCGACGAGTTCCAGGTGCTGCTCAACGGCCGGGACGCGGTGGTCACCGAGTCGGTCAACCTGCTCGACGACCTGGCCCGGCGTGGCCGCTCGCAGGGCATCCACCTGATTCTGGCCAGTCAGGACGTGTCCGGCATCGAGGCGCTGTGGGGCCGGCCGTCGCTGGTCGCCCAGTTCTCGCTGCGGATCGCACTTCCCAAGGCACGCAAGGTGCTGCCCGAGCAGAACACGGCCGCGGACACGCTGCCCCGGCACCACGCGATCGTGAACCCGGACTCCGGCGCACCGGAGGCGAACCAGATCCTGCGCGTGCCGCCGGCCGGCGACCGGGAGGCGTGGGGGACGCTGCAACGCGAGCTGTGGACGTCCCGGCCGGAGGGGTCGCTGCCGCCGCGGCTCTTCGACGGCGACGCGATCCCCCGGCTGGAGACGGCACCGGACTTCCTGTCGCTGGCCCCGGGCGCGGACCCGGCCGGGCGCCGCTGGACCGCGGGCGTGCCGGTCGCGCTGCTCGGCGAGGCGATCGACGTGCAGGCCCGGTCCGCGCGGCTGGTGCTCAACCGCGCGCCGGGCCGGAACCTGGCCGTGCTCGGCACGCGCGCGGACGAGGCATGCGCGGTGCTCAACGCGGCCGCACGTTCCCTGGCCGCGCAATATCCGGACGGTGGCGCGCGGTTCTCCGTCGCGGTGCTGGACGCGTCCGCCGCGCTCGCCGTGGACGCGCTGCACGGCATCCTGCCGCCGGACCGGACCACGGTCTACCACGCGGACAACGTGACCGCGCTGCTGCGCGCGACCGCGGCCGGGCTGGAGGACGACGGCGACGAACCGCACTTCCTGCTGCTCTACGCGGTGGACGCGGTCACGCCCCGGCTGGCCCGCTCCGGGCCGGCCCCGGCGCAACGGCGCGGCATCATCCCGCCGGTCGGCGCGCGCGCCGGTGCTTCGACCCCGGCCGCCGGTCCCTCTGCTGTCGAGGTCCCGAGCGGCCTCGACGACCTGCGCCGGATCCTGACCGCCGGGCCGGAGCACCACACACACGTGCTCGGCTGGTGGCGGCAGCCCGGCCGGCTCCGCGACGACCTGGGCGGGATCGGCTCCCGTACCGACGCGATCGGGTCCTGGCTGGCGCTGGACGTGCACGGCAGCGAGCTGTCCCAGTTCTACCCGGACGGGCGCGGCCCGGCGTGGTACCCGAGGCCGTGGCGCGGGCTGTTCTTCGACCGGGCGGTGCACCGCGTCGCCGAGGCGATCATTCCGTACGGGTGGACCTGATGCCTTCCTACCGCGAGCTGATCCGCAGCCTGGCCGGCATCGACGCGGAGGTCGACGGGCACCGGGCCGAGGCCCGCGACTGGTACGAGCGGACCGTGGCGAACGCGGAGGCGAAGTACCGCGAGGCCGAGCAGCGCGCCGCCGCGGCCGACGCCCGGCTGCGCGACGCGAACCGGCACGCGGACGACATCGACATGCGCGTGTACGACGCCTGGGGCGAGACCACGTCCCGGTTCGGCCGGATCGGCGCCGGGCCCTCGGCCGTGCTGCCGCCGGAGGGCGACACCCGCGGCGCCGAGGAGTGGCTGATGGACGCGCACGCGCAGCTGTCCCGCTCCGGCCGCCGCCCGGGCCTGCCGGAACAGACCCGTAACATCCTGGCCGCGCTGGGCGTGCTCGGCGGCGTGCTGGCCGGGCTGGCCGGCTTCGGCGTGCGCGCGGCCGGCGACTCGGTCGGCGGCGACCTCGCGGTGGTGCTGCCGGTGCTGGCGCTGCTGCTCACGCTCGCGCTCGGCCCGATCATCGCGCTGCTGGCCGCGAAGCTCTACGCGGACCGGCGCGGCGCGGTGCTGGAGTCCGGCGCGGTCTCCGTGCTGATCGTGTCGTCCCTGATCACGGCCGGTCTCGCGATCGTGGTACAGAACGTCTGACGACCCGCCCCGCGGTGCGCCAGTCGTCAGTCAGGTCGTTCCGGCGACGCCGATCTCCGGGTGCGGCGCCGGGCGTACCGTGGCATTCATGGGATTCGCGGAGGCGCTGGCCGCGGGCCGGCTGGTGCTGGACGGCGGGCTGGCCACGCAGCTGGAGGCGGGCGGCGCGGACCTGTCCGGCGAGCTGTGGTCGGCTCGGCTGCTGCGCGACGACCCGGCCGCGATCGTCGCCGCGCACGCCGCCTACCTGGAGGCCGGCGCGCAGGTGCTGACCACCGCGAGCTACCAGGCCACGCTTCCCGGCTTCGCGCGCGCCGGGATTCCCGCGCCCGAGGCCGCGGAGCTGCTGCGACGCAGCGTCACGCTGGCCCGGGAGGCCGCGCGCGGTGAGGCCCGGGAGGCCGCGCGCGGTGAGGCGTGGGTGGCCGCGTCCGCCGGCCCGTACGGCGCGATGCTGGCCGACGGGTCCGAGTATCGCGGGAACTACGGGCTGAGCGTGCGCGAGCTGGCCGCGTTCCACCGCCCCCGGCTGGAGATCCTCGCCGAGGCCGGCCCGGACGTGCTCGCGCTGGAGACCGTCCCGGACACCCGCGAGGCCGAGGCGCTGCTGACCGCCCTGGACGGCGTGGGCGTACCCGCGTGGCTGTCCTTCACGATCGACGGCTCCCGCACCCGCGCCGGCCAGCCGCTCGAGGACGCGTTCGCACTGACCAGAGGCGTCGACGCGATCGTCGCGGTCGGCGTGAACTGCTGCACCCCGGCCGACGCGGCCGCGGCCGTCCCGATGGCCCGGGAGGCGAGCGGCGGGAAACCCGTGGTGGTCTACCCGAACAGCGGCGAGACCTGGGACGCGGCGGCGCGGGCGTGGACCGGCCCGGCCGGCGCCGTGCGCGTGCCGGACGGGGCCGCGCTGGTCGGCGGCTGCTGCCGCGTCGGCCCGGCCGCCATCGCGGCCATCGCGCGCGCGATCGGCGCGGAGCCGCGGTAGCCGGAACGGGGTCGGCCGAACAGTGGGCATCCCGGGCGTGACAGCGGCCAATACGCTGCGTGGGTGGCCACCTCACGCCGCCTGCCCGTCGATGCGCTGCCGCACGGGTCCGGGCTGACCCTGCACAGCGTGCGGGACCTGCAGTACCGGGAGTGGTCCCGGCTCGGCTGGTCCTGTGACGGGCGGTTGCTGTCCGCGATCGGGCAGGACCTCGGCCTGTGCCTGTGGCTGGTGCCGGGCGCGCTCGGGCCGGAGTCGCACGTGGCGGAGCGGCCGGTGGCGCGGCAGACGCTGCTGCGGGCCTACCGGTGGTCGCCGGTGGCGAACCGGGAGATGGCCGTGGTCAGCTCCGGCCGGGTGACCATGCTGGACGTGCAGACGAACCGGGAGCGGTGGGACCAGAGCCTGCCGGACCGGGGCACGCACCACGCGGTGACGATCTCGCCGGACGGGCGCCAGGTCGCGGCCACGGCCGGGCACTCGGTGACCATGGTGGACAGCGCGACCGGCCGGGCTCGCTCGTCGTTCCGCGTCTCGCCGCACACCGAGGGGCTGTCCTGGTCACCGCGCGGCCGGGCGCTGGCCAGCCGGCACCGCGAGGGGCCGGGCGCGGTGCTGCTGCATCCGGCCGGCACGCCGGAGCAGGTGACCACGCTGCACGCGGGGCCGGCCGACGAGATGATCTGGATGCCGAACGGCGTCGAGGTGTGCCTGGCCCTGGACGCCACGATCGGCCTGGCGAACAGCCACACCGGCACCATGTTGTCCTGGGCCGAGGGGCACACCGCGCCGGTGATCGGGCTGGCCGTGTCCGCGGACGGCAGCCTGCTCGCGTCCGAGTCGGAGGACGGCGAGCTGCGGCTGTGGCGTACCGACACGCTGGAGTGCCTGGCCGTGGTGGATCTGGCCGGCGGCGGCGAGGAGTCGGCCGGCGGGCTGGCGTTCCACCCGGAGCGGCCACTGCTGGCGGTCCGCAGCCACCGCAACCGGCGGCTGGACCTGCTCGACCTGGACACCGAGCGGCTCTACGACGCGCCCCGGCAGGACTCGTCGCGCTACCGCAATGCGAAGGTCGTGCTGCTCGGCGACACCGGTGTCGGCAAGTCCGGGCTCGGGCTGGTGCTGTCCGGGCAGCCGTACCGGGCGACCGACTCCACGCACGGGCGCCAGGTGTGGCGGTTCAGCGAGGAGACCGCGACGCAGCCGGACGGCGGCACCGAGACCCGCGAGGTGCTGCTCTGGGACCTGGCCGGGCAGCCCGGCTACCGCCTGGTGCACCAGCTGCACCTGGCGGAGGCCGCGGTCGCGCTGATCGTGTTCGACGCGCGCAGCGAGGTGGACCCGTTCTCCGGCGTCCGCTACTGGGCGCGGGCGCTGCGGCACGGCCGCCGGCCGGTGCACACGCTGCTGGTCTCCGCGCGCGAGGACCGCGGCGGCCCGCAGGTCAGCCGCGGCCGGATCAACGAGCTGGTCGACGAGCTGAGACTGGACGGGTACGCGGAGACCAGCGCGCGGGAACTGCGCGGCGTCGCGGACCTGACCGGCGTGATCGCGGCCGCCATCGACTGGTCCGCGCAGCCCCAGTCGATCTCCACCCGGCTGTTCGAGACGATCAAACGGTTCCTGCGCGACGAGAAGGCGGACGGGCACGCGCTGTCCCGGGCCGACGACCTGTTCCGGCTGTTCCAGGCCCGGCACCGGGAGCTTGCCGGCGAGCCGGAGCTGCGCGCCGGGTTCGACACGTGCGCGGGCCTGCTGGAGAGCCGCGACCTGATCCGCCGGTTCACCTTCGGCGGGTACGTGCTGCTGCGCCCGGAACTACTCGACGGCTACGCGTCCGCGCTGATCAACGCGGCCCGCGCGCAGCCGGACGGGCTCGGTTACCTCGCCGAGGAGGAGGCGCTGGCCGGCCGTTTCCCGATCCCGGAGGAGACCCGGCTGGCCGAGCCGGGCGAGGAGCGGCTGCTGCTGATCGCCATGGTGGAGGAGCTGCTGCAGCACGACCTGGCGCTGCGCGAGCCGAACGACGGCGGTGTGGACCTGGTCTTCCCGTCGCAGCTGACCCGGGACCGGCCGGACGCGCCCTACCTGGGCCCGGCGGACGTGGAGTTCCTGTTCGAGGGCGCGCTGCAGAACGTCTACGCCACGCTCGCGGTCCGGCTGTCGCACGCGGCCATGTTCGTCGAGCACGAGCTGTGGCGCGGCGCGGCCGTCTACGTGACCCGGGCGCAGGGCCGGTGCGGGTTCCGGCTGACCGAGCCGGACGAGGGCGTGGGCCGGCTGGAGGTGTGTTACGCGCCCGGCACGGCCGAGGAGACCCGGCTGATCTTCGAGGACTACGTGGCCGACCACCTGGCCAAACGCGCGCTGCCGGACACCGTGGTCCGCCGCCGCGTCTTCACCTGCCCGCGCCCGGAGTGCGGCTACCAGCTGGACGAGGAACTGGCCCGCCGCCGCCTGGCCCGGGGCGACGCCGCGATGGAGTGCCCGGCCTGCTCGGCGGGCGAGATCTCGCTGCGCGAGCGGGATCGTGCGGTGCCGGCGGTGGCGGACGAGGTCTCCGCGATGAACGCGAGCGCGGACCTGCGCCGGCGCCGGGAGACCGCGACCGCGACGGTCCGCGGCAAACGCGCGGTCGGCGACTTCGACGTGTACCTGGCATACCAGGCGGTCGATCGCGGCACCGTGGAGCGCCTGCGCCAGCAGCTGCTGGACGAGGGCCTGCTGCCGTGGATGCACGGCGAGGAGAACGACGCCGGCCCGGCCGAGCGCGCCCGGATCGGCGTCGTGGTCATGGTGCTCGGCGCGAACGGCGGCCCGTGGGACGACGAGTCGCAGCTGGCGATGGTGAACGAGTTCATCGCGCGCCGGGTGCGCTTCATCCCGGTGGTGCTGCCCACCAAGGCCGAGGACCCGGAACTCCCGCCGTTCCTGCGCGACGTGCCGGTGGTCGACTTCCGCGTCGCCGAGCCGGACCCGGTGCGCCGCCTGATCTGGTGGATCACCCGCGAGCACCGGCGCGGCGACTGAGCTGCCCCCTGGTGATCCAGGCGTCATTCATGTCGTCAGAACGACATGAATGACGCCTGGATCACGGCGGCGGGGTCAGCGGGAGCGGAGCTGTTCCCGGAGCCAGCGGAAGCTGGCCTTCGGGGTGCGGGTGCCGGTCGGGTAGTCGATGTGGACCAGGCCGAACCGGGGGCCGTAGCCGCGCGCCCACTCGAAGTTGTCGATCAGCGACCAGTAGAAGTAGCCGCGCACGTCGACGCCCGCGTCCAACGCCTCGCGCACCGCGGCCAGGTGCCCGGCGACGAAGTCGATGCGCTCCGGGTCCGGGACCGGGCCGGGTGCCAGCTCGGCGCGGCCGTTCTCGGTGACGTAGACCGGCGGCAGCTTCGGGAAGCGGCCGGCCAGGCCGGTGAGCGTGGAGCGCAGGCCCTCCGGCTCGATCGGCCAGCCGAGGTCGGTGACCGGCACGCCCTCCGGCTTGAACGTGCGCACCCCGATGTCGTACGCGCTGCGCCGCGCCGGGTCCGGCTCGGCGAACGGCGCGTCCGTGACGTGGATGCGGTAGTAGTAGTTGACGCCGAGGAAGTCCAGCGGCGCGGAGATGATGTCCAGGTCGCCGGCGCGGCGGAACCCGAAGTCGGTCACGCCGTCGTAGAGCGCGGTCAGCCCGGCCGGGTATTCACCGGCCAGCACCGGGTCGGTGAACTGGCGGTTGACCAGCAGGTCCTGCCGGTCGGCCGCGGCCCGGTCGGCCTCGCTGCCACTGGCCGGGACGGCCGGCGACAGGTTGAGCGTGATGCCGACGCGCGCGTCCGGGCGGCGCTCGCGCAGCACCCGGGTGGCCAGGCCGTGGCCGAGCAGCAGGTGGTGCACGGCCGCGAGCGCGCCGTGGCCCTCGCGCGTGCCGGGCGCGTGGCGACCCTCCGCGTACCCGGTGATGCTCGTGCAGTATGGCTCGTTGAGCGTGATCCAGTCCTGGACCCGGTCGCCGAGCGCGTCCGCGATCACGCCGGTGTACTCCGCGAATCGCTCCGCGGTGTCCCGCGACCGCCAGCCGCCCAGATCTTCCAGCGCCTGCGGCAGGTCCCAGTGGTAGAGCGTGACGAACGGGCGGAGACCGCGCTCGCCCAGCCGGTCGGTGAGCCGGCGGTAGAAGTCGAGCCCGGCCTGGTTGACCTTCCCGCTGCCGGTGGGCAGGACCCGGGACCAGGAGATCGAGAAACGGTACGCGTCCGCGCCCAGCTCGCCGAGCAGGTCCACGTCCTCGGCCCAGCGGTGGTAGTGGTCGCAGGCCACGTCGCCGCTGCTGCCGTCCGCGATGGCGCCGGGCACGCGGGTGAACGTGTCCCAGATCGACGGCCCGCGCCCGTCCTCCGCGGCACCGCCCTCGATCTGGTACGCCGCCGTCGCCGTGCCCCAGACGAAGCCGGCCGGCATGTCCGGCAGCCTCGGCTTCTCACGCTCATCTATCCCGATCAGACTCATGGCACGATGGTACGCTGCCTGAAACCGGTTACATAGCCCCGTGTGGTGAGGTGGCGTCATGGCGACGATCCGCGAACTGGCCCGGCACTGCGGCGTCTCCGTGGCCACGGTGTCCCGCGTGTTCAACACGCCCGAGGTGGTCAGCCGCGAGACCCGGCAGCGCGTCGAGGCCGCGGCCACGGAGATCGGCTATCTGCCGAACGAGTCCGCGCGCACGCTCGCCACCAAGAAGTCGAACATGATCGGCCTGGTCTGGGACACCGACCACCGGCGCAGCGGCTGGCGGCACCCGTTCCTCCAGGAGATCCTGGTCGCGCTGAAGACCGCGCTCTCCGCGCACGGGCTGCACCTGCTGCTGCTGGCCACCGGCGCGGACGAGCCGGACCGCCATCTCCGGGCGGTCCGGCGGCACAACCTGGACGGCGTGGTCATGATCGACAACGGCAGCCGGGACCCGGCCGTGCTCGCGCTGGCCGACGCGGGCATCCCGTGCGTGGCGCTGGACCTGCCGCTGACCGGGCCGTGCTGCACCTTCGTCACGTCCGACAACGCGGGCGGCGCCCGGCAGGCCGTCGACCACCTGGTGAGAAGCGGCCACCACCGGATCGCCACGATAGCCGGGCCGGCCCGCACCGGCCCGGGCACCGACCGGCTGGCCGGCTTCCGCGCCGGGCTGGCCGCACACGACCTCCCGCTACCGCCGGAGTACGTCGTGGAGGGCGACTTCTACCTGGACAGTGGCCGGGCCGCGATGCGCGCGCTGCTGCTGCTCGACACGCCGCCCACCGCGGTCTTCGCGGCCGGTGACGAGATGGCGATCGGCGCGCTCCAGACCGCCACCGAGGCCGGCCTGCGCGTCCCCGCCGACATCGCGATCGTCGGCTTCGACGACATCGAGCTGGCCGCGCTCATCCCGCCCGGCCTCACCACGATCGCCCAGGACCGCACCGGCTTCGGCACCGCCGCCGCCGAGGCCCTGATCGCCATGATCCAGGCCGGCTCCGACGCTCCACCACCGGTCCCGATAGTGCTCCCGACCAGCCTCGCCCGCCGCGGCACGGCCTGAGCGAGGGTTTCATAACTGGAGTTATGATAGGTCGAGTTATGAGAGGGCGGGGCCGGCCGGACGTCGCACCAGGTCGACCTGGTGGCGTTCGGCCTGGACGACGACGACCGGCAGCCGCTCCTCGCGATCGGCGAGATCAAGTGGGGCGAGCGGATGGGCCTCGCGCACCTCGACCGGCTGCACCGGATCCGCGCGCTGCTGACGGCACAGAACCGGTTCGGTGCGGACCGCGCCCGGCTCGCGTGCTTCAGCGGCGCCGGCTTCGACGACGATCTGATCGAGGCCGCCCGCCAGAACGAGAACATCGTCCTGATCACCGCCGCCGACCTCTACCGACCCTGACCGGCCCACCCGCGTACCACGAGGAAGGTCACCCGCGGGCGGCCGCGGCTCTCGACACGACCCCGTGATCGAGGCGTCCCCCAGGTGGCCAGGACGACATGGGAACGCCCTGATCATGGGCCCGAGACCGGCTTTCGATCTGCCGGACCACCGAAAAACCGGAAGGAAGGCCGCCCGCGGCCGACCGGTGCCCGCGGGAGCATGCGGGCCGCACCACGCCGGAAGTGGGAAATCGGCTTTGAAATGGTCCTCCCCTAGGGAGGAAGTCAGGGCTGCGGCACAGGTAATCATCAGGTTCGGTTGGCACGATTTGACGCATGATGATCCGGCCGATCTCCCCGGCGAAGCTGGTGGAGGAGCTCGCTGACCGCCTCGCGGCGGATGCGCCCGGCACCCGCCTGCGCGTCGCCGTGGACGGGGCGGCGTCGGCCGGGCCGGGTGAACTGGCAGCGGCGCTGGTCGATCCGCTGCGGGTGCGGGGGCGTGCGGCCCTGCACGTGCCCGCGGACGGGTTCCTGCGGCCCGCGTCGCTGCGGTTCGAGTTCGGCCGGCACAACCCGGACGCGTTCTACGAGAGCTGGCTGGACGAGACCGGGCTGATGCGCGAGGTGCTGGAGCCGGCCGACCCCGGGCGGGTGCTGCCGTCGCTCTGGGACCCGCACACCGACCGGGCCACTCGTGCGCCCTATCAGACCCTGCCGGAGGACGGGATCGTGCTGGTCAGCGGCGCGTTCCTGCTCGGCGGCACGCTGGCGTTCGACGTGGCCGTGCATCTGACCCAATCCGCCGCGGCACTCGCGCGGAGGACCCCCGACGGTGAGCTGTGGACGGTCCCGGCCTTCGCTCGTTATGACGACGAGGTCGCGCCCGCCACGTTCGCCGACGTCGTTGTCCGAATGGACGATCCCCGGCACCCCGCGCTGGTCGAAAATGCGTGATCTTTCCCCGGGGGATCCGGTTTGGAGGACGATTACGCGGGGTACCTGGCCGACCTCACGACAGCGACGGCATGCGGGCTCCTCGTGCGGGGGACGAAGGCCGAGGCGACACACCGACGGCGTAACACAAGGCAAGAGGGGGGACCATGCTCGTTGACAGCGTCATGACCGGTGGCACCAAGACCGCGCGGCCGGAGCACGAGACCGACCAGATCCGGCAGAGCCTGCAGGACCGGTTCGAGGAACTCCACGCGGAGTACGACCGGGCGCTCGCGGACAGCCAGGCGCTGCGTCTCGCGGAGATCGACGACGCGGCCGGCGACGACAGCGCGGACAGCGGCACCAAGGTCGCCGAGCGGGAGGCCGCGGCGCTGCTGCTGCAGACCGTGCTGGAGCGCCGCGACCAGTTCGCCCGCGCGCTCGAGTCGCTGGACGCCGGTACGTACGGGTACTGCGAGTCGTGCAGCAAGCCGATCGCGGTGGAGCGGCTGGCGATCTTCCCGTCCGCCACCACCTGCGTCGCCT
The DNA here is from genome assembly GCF_030811575.1 of Catenuloplanes nepalensis. Classification (GTDB taxonomy): domain Bacteria; phylum Actinomycetota; class Actinomycetes; order Mycobacteriales; family Micromonosporaceae; genus Catenuloplanes; species Catenuloplanes nepalensis. The sequence goes on from NZ_JAUSRA010000001.1 coordinate 4,874,917, forward strand.
GCAAGAGCAACCGCGAGCGTCGCTCGATCTGAATCCGCAGTGCCGAAAGGCCCCGGGCGATCGCCCGGGGCCTTAAAAGTGTGCGGATCAGGCCGGCACGCGCGGCGCACTGCACGCGGCGACGATCTCGCCCAGCACCCGCTCCGCCTCGTCGTGCGGCACCTGGCAGGTCCCGGCCGCGAGGTGACCGCCGCCGCCGTACCGCAGGCAGATCTCGCCGACGTCCACCGGTGAGCTGCGGTCCACGATCGACTTGCCGACCGCGAAGACCGTGTTCAGCTTCTGCCGGCCCCAGATCACGTGCACGGAGACCCGCGCCTCCGGGTAGAGCGCGTAGACCATGAACCGGTTGCCCGCGTGGATGATCTCCTCGTCCCGCAGGTCGACGATGACCACGTCGCCGCGGAGCGTGGTGACCCGCTTCAGCTGCGCCACGAACAGCTCGGACTGGTCCCGGTAGAGCTGCACCCGCTCGGCCACGTCCGGCAGCGCCAGGATCTGCTCCACCTCCTGGTGGTGCAGGCACGCGTCGATCAGCTGCATCATCAGCTGGTAGTTCGAGATCCGGAAGTTCTGGAACCGGCCGAGCCCGGTACGGCTGTCCATCAGGTAGTTCAGCAACGTCCAGCCGGTCGGCCGGAGGATCTCCTCCACGCTGTACGCGGCCGAGTCCGCCTTGTCGACCGCGTCCATCAGATCGAACGACAGGTCCGGGAACTGCGCCACGCCGCCGTAGTAGTCGTAGACCACGCGCGCGGCCGACGGCGCGCTCGCGTCGATCACGTGGTTGTCCGGCTTGCCCTCGACCCGCAGCGTCTCGGAGTGGTGGTGGTCGAAGACCAGCTGCGCCTGCGGTGCGTACGGCAGGTTCGTCAGGATGTCCGTCGGCCGGATGCCCACGACGCCGTCCTGCACGTCCTTGGGGTGCACGAAGAGCACATCGTCGATCATGTCGAGCCGGCGCAGCAACACCGCGCAGACCAGGCCGTCGAAGTCGCTCCTGGTCACCAGCCGATGCTTCACGTGGGTCCCCTCCGGGCCGCTCGCGGTATCCACCGTACGTCCCATCGGCCCACTCAGGCGCGGCCTGAGCCTTTCGGCACCTTTCTGCCGGCCCGCGCCGCGGCCCGGGCCGCCGTCATCGCGTCGCCGACCGCGGCACCACCCTGGTCGTTGTTGAGGAAGAGATAGGCGTCCTCGTCACCGAACGTCTCGGTCAGCCGTCGCACCCAGGACGCCAGCGCGTCCCGCCCGTAGTGCGGCCACGGCGCCGCCCGCCCCTCGTGCAACCGCAGATAGCCGAAGTCCGCGGTCCGCCAGCGCGGCGTCAGCGGCCGGCTCCGCCGATCCGCCCAGCACAGCGCCGCGTGCCGCCGCTCCAGCAGCCGCCGCGTCGCCGGCGTCCACCAGCTCGGATGCCGCGGCTCCACCGCCACCCGCACACCGCGCGGGAAGCGCCGCAGCGTCCCGTCCAGCGCGTCGTGGTCGGCCCGCAGCGTCGGCGGCAGTTGCAGCAGCACCGGCCCGAGCTTCTCGCCGAGCGCCTCCGCCCGCTCCATGAACCGCGCCACCGGCTCGGCCGGCTCGCGCAGCCGCTTCACGTGCGTCAGATACCGGCTCATCTTCACCGCCACCCGGAAATCCCGCGGGGTGCGAGCCCGCCAGTCCGCGAACGTCTCCCGCTCCGGCAGCCGGTAGAACGCGCCGTTCGCCTCCACCGCCCCGAACCGCTCCGCGTAGTGCTCCAGCCACAGCCGCTGCGGCAGCCGCATCGGATAGAACCGGCCCCGCCAGTCCTTGTACTGCCACCCGGACGTACCGACAACGATCACCTTCGGCAATTACCCGCAAACCATGATTTTCCCACTTCCGGCGCGGTGCGGCCCGCATGCTCCCGCGGGCCACGGTCGGCCGCGGAAGCGACGCGTTCACTCCGTTCCCGGGTGGGTGGCCGGGGCGGTCATGCGTCCTCCTCCGCGGCCGGATCGCTCCCCGGCGGTCCAGGTCCTCGGACCACCTGCGGTGATGCGGATGGGCCCAGGCCAGCACGCCCGGCAGCGGATCCACCGCGAGCCGGTGGACCCGCCGCCGCCCGGCAACCGCGGCCGAGACCGCGCTCGCCTCGCGCAGCACCCACGGGTGCATGGAGACCAGCGGCGCGCCGGCCACGGCGGACGGGCTCGTCAGAGGCCGGCGACGCCGGTGGTGATCAGGACGAGGCCGACGGTCAGGAGGCTGAGGGTGAGGACGGCGGCGCCGGTCCAGAGCAGGGCGATCAGCGGGCCGGGGCGTCGCGGGTCGTGGCCGAGCACGCTGAGGAAGAAGCCGGCCGGGATGAGGATCGCCGCGGCGAGCACGCCGATGTAGGCGTGGGACCACGGGCCGGTCACGTCGCCGGCGGTGAGCAGCAGCGCGCAGACCAGGCCGAGCGTGACCAGCACGCCGGCGTGCGCGTGGCCGGCCCGGAAGAACGACTTCTGCAGGTCGTTGGCGGGGTGGCCGCCGGTGACGACGCGCAGGACGAACGTGCCGCCGAACGCGATCGTGACGACGGTGAGGACGGTGGCGCCGGTGATGATCAACGTGATCGGGTGCATGACGAGTGAGCCCCTTCGGATAGCTTGGCTATCCGATTATGGATAGCTTAGCTATCTGGGTCAACTCGAAGAGCCCGAGAGATCAGCCGTCGGTACGGATCGAGACCCGGGCGTCGTCGGCGAGCCGGTAACCCACGCCGTAGACCGTGGTGATCAGCGGGACCTCGGTGCCGAGCTTCATCCGCAGGCGGCGGACGTGCACGTCGACCGTGCGGACGCCGGCGTGCTCGTAGCCCCAGACCGCGGAGAGCAGCTGGATCCGGCTGAAGACGCGGCGCGGGTTGTCCGCGAAGAAGTGCAGCAGGTCGAACTCGAGGCGGGTGAGCGCGAGCGGCTCGCGCCCGATGAAGGCGGTCCGGGAGCCGGACCAGACGGTGAGCTCGGTCGGGTCCGCGACCACGCGCAGCTCCGGCTCGGCCACCGGCCCGCCGAGGTCGGCGATCGGGCCCGCGTCCAGCACCGACACCTGGCCCTCGCCCAGCGCGGCCAGCTCCCGGATCACCTCCAGCAGGCGGGTGTTGTCACCCGCGCCCAGCGGGATGGAGAGCGTGACGGTCACGGCCGGACGGCGGGCGCCGGGGGTGGTGGCGCGGCCGGGACCGGCGGCGGTGCGCTGGTGACGGGGGGCGAGAGCGATGACCGACATCTGTCTCCTCCTACGGGAAACGACTGCTGCGAACGTCAGGCGGGCTGATAGCCGGGTTGCAACCGGGGCGCGTTGGCGGGCGGGAAGGCGGGCAGCCCGGCGTTGCGCCAGGCGCGGAAGCCACCGGTGAGGTCGGTGGCCAGGTGCAGACCGAGCTCCTGGAGCGCGGCCGCGGCCAGCGAGGACGTGTAGCCCTCCTGGCAGAAGACGATCACGGGCAGGTCGTACCGGTCGGCGAACGGGAGGCGGGCGTCGGAGCGCGGGTCGAGGCGCCACTCCAGCACGTTCCGCTCGATGATGAGCGCGCCGGGGATCTCGCCGGTGGCCGCGCGCTGGGCGGCGGGCCGGATGTCGATCAGCAGTGCACCGGCCCGGGCCGCCAGGTGGGCGGACTCCGGCTCGAGGCGGATCAGGCGACGGCGGGCCTCCTCCAGCACCTCGGCGATGCCGCGCGAGCCCGCCACCGGGGCGTCGGAGGTGCGACAGGAACGGTCCCAGGGCGTGATCACCAGGCCACCCCCGCGCGGTCGATCTCCAGCACGCGGAGCGCGCCGTCCTGCAGCCGGTAGCGCGTCATCTGGGTGAGCGCGGGGCCGTAGACGTGCAGGCTGACCGCCGGCTGGGCCGAGGTGTTGACGATCCGGTGCACGTGCTGCGAGCCGAACGGCCGCGCGTCACCCGCGGCGAACGACGCGGACCGGAGCACGGCGGCACCGGCGGCCCCCGGGTGCACGGTCTCCTCGGTCAGCTCGCCCGACACCACCACGAACGTGCCGGCCGAGCCGCCGTGGTCGTGCAGGTCGGTGGACTGCCCGGGCAGCCAGGTCAACAGCCAGGCCTCGTGGTCGGCGGCGGCGAACAACCGCGTGAACCACCGGGAGGCCGGGTCGAAGCGGGGCGTCACGCCCCAGGACTCGGGGGCAGTGGCGACGTGCCGGGCGATATCGCGCAGCCGGCCGACGCGACCGGGCGTTTCCAGATCCAATGCACTCATCGTTGAGGTCCTTCAGGGCTCGTCGGAACAACCGAAGCACACCGAGTGTAGCCGATAAACCCTATCGGTTTGATAGGGATACGGGACACAAAAAAGGAGGCGCCCGGCACAGTGACCGGACGCCTCCGCTCAGCGACTCACGCGCCGCCCTCATTCAGCGTCACCGTGGCCGGCGTGAAGCCCGCGCCCACCACGTCGGTCCCGGACGCTGCCAGCGAGTCGAGCGCCTTCTGGATGAACTCGTTCGTGTACGCGGTGCCCTCCGGCGCCGCGGTGAGCACGGTCTGGCCGTCCTGGTTCCGCGTGCTCATCGCCAGGTCGACCGTGGCCTTCCAGGCCGCCTCGTCGATCAGGCCGGCCCGCGACGCGGACGGCCAGATCAGCTTGTTGACCTCGTTCATCTGCCACAGCTGGTGGCTCGCGCCGAGCTTCGACCCCTTGGCCACCACGATGTCCCGGCACCGCTCCGGGTTGTCGCGGCAGAAGGCCCAGCCCTTCACCGTACCCGCGAGGAATTTGACGGTCGTGTCCTGATATGCCGGGTCGGTGAGCCGTTCCGTGGACGCCCACACCGCGTCCTGCAGCATCGCGGTGCCGACCGTGTTCCAGTCCAGCACGGTGAAGTCGGACGGCTTGTACAGCTGCCCGGTCGCGGGGTCGCGCGCCTCCAGCAGCTGGGCGTACTCGTTGTAGCTCATCGCCTGGGCCGCGTCGATGTCGCCGGAGAGCAGCGCCTGCATGTCGAACTGCTGCTGCACCAGCGTGACGTCCTCACCCGGGTCCAGCCCGGCCTTGGTCATGGCCGCGAACAGCTCGAACTCGTTGCCGAAGCCCCAGTTGCCGACCTTCTTGCCGCGCAGGTCCGCCGGCGCCTTGATGTTCGACGACGCGAACGACACCTGGTAGGTGCCGGACCGCTGGAAGACCTGCGCCACCTGGGTGATCCCGGCGCCCTGCTCGCGGGAGGCGAGCGCCTTCGGCACCCAGGCGATCGCGTAGTCGGCCTGCCCCTGCGCGAGCACGGTCTGCGGCACGATGTCGACGCCGCCCTCGAGGATCTGCACGTCGAGACCCTGCTCGCGGTAGAAGCCCTGGTCCGCCGCGGCCAGGAAGCCGGCGAACTGCGCCTGCACGAACCACTGCAGCTGCAGCTTGACCGGCGTCAGGCCGCCGCTGCCGCCGGGCGCGGGACTGCCCGAGTCGGCGGTCCCGCAGCCGGTCAGCACCAGGCCGGCAGCCAGCATCGTGGTCAGGAGAGATCGAAGTTTCACAGTGTCCTCCAGGGGGTCGCGAGACGCTCCACCAGCAGTGCGATGAGGTAGAAGACGAGTCCGAGCACGCACGCCCCGAGCACGAACGCCCATGCTCTGGGGTACGCGGTGTTGGCCGCCGCCGAGGTGATCCGCGAGCCGAGGCCGTCCTGCAGGCCGCCGAAGTACTCGCTGACCACCGCCGCGATCACCGCCAGGGAGGACGCCTGACGGAGACCGGTGAAGACGAACGGCAGCGCGGAGGGCAACCGCACCAGCCGGGTGAACGTCGCGCCGCTCGCGGCGTAGCTGTCCATCAGTTCCCGGTGCACGGGGTCGACCTCGCGCAGCCCGCGCAGCGCGTTGATGAAGACGGGGAAGAACACCACGATCGCGACCACCAGCCGGCGCGGGATGTTACTGGTGGCCGAGAACATGTTGTTGAGGATCGGGGCCAACGCGATGATCGGCAGCGCGTTGAGCGCGGCCGCGACCGGCACGGAGGCGTCGGCGAGGAACCGGGACTGGGCGGCGGCCATCGCGGCCAGCAGCGCGACGATCGTGCCGAGCACCAGCCCGGCCAGCGCGTTCGTGCCGCTGGCCAGGCCGGTCTTGATGATCGTGTCCAGATTGAGGGTGAACTGTTCCCAGATGGCGGACGGTGCGGGCAACACGAACGGCGCCACCCGGCCCAGCGTGACCGTCGCCTCCCACGCGGCCAGCCCGGCGATCGCCACCACGAGCGGAGGAACGAAAACCTTCAATCCATCGCGGGTACGGCGCTGTCCGCGCGACGGCCCGGAAGGATCCGCCGCGAGCATCTTGTCGACCGGCACCGTCACCGCTCCACCGCCTCCGGCGCGACTCCCGGCACCGCCTCGGACCCCGCCCGCGCCGCGCCGGGTGCCCCTTCCGGCGATCCAGGCGTCACTGCCGTCGTCAGAACGACGTGAGCGCCGCCTGGATCGCGAGGGCCTGGCCCGCGGAGCGCGGCGCGGACCCGGGTGATGCCGGTGAAGAAGCCGGGCGACTGCCGGGTGGCCTCGGTCCGGGTGCCCAGGTCGATCGGGACCACGTCGGTGATCCGGCCCGGGCGCGCGCTCATCACCACCACGCGATCCGCGAGGTAGACCGCCTCCGGGATCGAATGCGTCACGAAGATCGTGCTGGTGCCGGTGGCCGCGCAGATCCGCAGCAGCTCGTCCTGCAGCCGCTCACGGGTCATCTCGTCCAGCGCGCCGAACGGCTCGTCCATCAGCAGCAGCGGTGGATGCACCGCGAGCGCGCGGGCGATCGCGACCCGCTGCTGCATGCCGCCGGACAGCTGTGCCGGGTGGTGCCGCGCGAAGTCGGCCAGCCCGACCAGCTCCAGCATCTCCTCCGCGCGGGCGCGGCGCTCGCGACGGCCGTGGCCGCGCAGTTCCAGCGGCAGCTCCACGTTGCGCAGCACGGTCCGCCACTCGAAGAGGCCGGCCTGCTGGAACGCGATGCCGTACTCCTGGTCCAGCCGCGCCTGCCGGGCCGGCTTCCCGGCCACGGTGACCGTGCCGGAGCTCGGCGCGATCAGGTCCGCGACCAGGCGCAGCAGCGTGGACTTGCCGCAGCCGGACGGGCCGATCAGCGCGACGAACTCGCCGCGCGCGATGCTCAGGTCGACGCCGGTGAGCGCGGTGACCGCGTCCGTGCGTCCCTCGTTGAAGATCTTGTCGACGCCGCTCAGCTCCACGGCCGTCTCGGGTGCGGTCATTCAGCGCCTCCGTGCGCATGAGCGGGCCGTCCTCCTCCCCGTGACCCAGGCGTCCCCATGCTGTTCCTACGACATCGGGGACGCCTGGATCACGGAGAGGGACGCGGCGGCGGGGTGGCGGTCAGTGGGTGAGTGCGGGGCGGCGGGTCAGGAGGAGTTCGGCCAGGGCGACGGTGCCGGCCACGGCGAGGCCGAGCAGCGCCGCGCCGATCATGGCGGTGTAGACCTTCGCGGGGTCGGCGGTCGCCTCGCGGGAGTACTCGATGATCAGGCGGCCGATGCCGCCGCGGGTGCCGGTGGAGATCTCCCCGACCACGGCGCCGACCACCGCGGACGCGCCGGCCAGCCGCAACGCGGGGAAGAGATAGGGCGTGGACGCGGGCAGCCGGAGCTTCCACAGCGTGCGCCACCAGCCGGCCGCGTAGCTGCGCATCAGCTCCGCCGCGATCGGCGCCGGGCTCTGCAGTCCGCGCAGCGCGCCCACCGCGATCGGGAAGAACGCCAGGTAGGCCGCGATCACCGAGACGGACATCCAGGGCTGCCACGGGTACGGGCCGAGCGACAGCCGCCCGCCCCAGCCCGCGATCACCGGCGCGAGCGCGATCAGCGGCACGGTCTGGGACAGGATCACGTAGGGCAGCAGTCCGCGCTCGGCGGTCCGGAACCGCTGCATCAGCACCGCCAGCAGCATGCCGACCAGCCCGCCGGCGACGAGCCCGGCGGCCACGCTGCGCAGCGTGAACAGGCAGGCGGCCAGCACCACCAGCCAGATCGGGTCGCCGCCGGTCAGCTCCGCCCGGCCGAAGCGTGCGATCACGTCCCAGACGTGCGGCATCGCGGCGTCGCTCGCCCGGGGCAGCAGCCTGACTCCGAAGAGCTCGGTGCCCCGCGGGTCGCCGACCGCCTTGTAGCCCTCCCAGAGCGCCACGCCCACGGCCAGTCCGGCGCCGGCCGCGAGCACGGTCCTGATCCTCATGCGGTGAAGGCCGGTACGACGTGCTTGCCGTACTCGGCGAGCGTGTGCTCCTGGTCGTCGTGCTGTAGGTAGACCGCGAACTGGTCGACGCCGAGCTCGCGCAACGCGGTGAGCTTCTCCAGGTGCGCCTCGACCGGGCCGAGCACGCAGAACCGGTCGACGATCTCGTCCGGGACGAACTCGGCGTGACTGTTCCCGGCCCGCCCGTGCTCGCTGTAGTCGTACCCCCGGCGGCCCTGGATGTAGTCGGTGAGCGCCTGCGGGACCGCGCCGGACGCGCCGTAGCGCGCCACGATGTCGGCCACGTGGTTGCCGACCATGCCGCCGAACCAGCGCGTCTGGTCCCGCTGGTGCTCAATGTCGTCGCCGACGTAGGCCGGGGCCGCCACGCAGAACTTGATCTTCGAGGCGTCGCGGCCCGCGTTCTCCGCGGCGTCCCGCACCGACTTGATCATCCAGGCCGCGATGTCCGGGTCGGCGAGCTGCAGGATGTAGCCGTCCGCGACCTCGCCGGTGAGCTTCAGCGCCTTCGGGCCGTAGGCGGCGACCCAGACCTCCAGCGCCGCGTCCTGGCCGATCCACGGGAAGTGCACGTCGTTGCCGTCGATCGTGGCGTGCCGGCCGTTGCCCAGTGCCTGGATGACCTGGACGCATTCGCGCAGCTCGGCCAGCGTGGTGGGCTTCAGGCCGAGCGTGCGGACCGCGGAGTCGCCCCGGCCGATGCCGCAGACCGTCCGGTTGCCGTAGAGCTCGTTGAGCGTGGCGAACGTGCTGGCCGTGACGGTCGCGTCCCGGGTGCTGGGGTTGGTGACCATCGGGCCGACCATCACCCGCTCCGTGGTGGCCAGGATCCGCGAGTGGATGACGTACGGCTCCTGCCAGAGCAGGTGCGAGTCGAACGTCCAGACGTGGCTGAAGCCGGCGGCCTCGGCCTGCTGCGCCAGCTCCACCACGCGGCGGGCCGGCGGGTCACATTGGAAGACGACACCGATGTCCATGTACCGCCCTCTCAGTGCAGGTAGGTGGAGAGACCGCGCTTGACGTACCGCCCGTGGCCCTTACGCCCGTGGTACTCGCCGTCCCGCACGATGACGGTCCCCCGCGAGATGACGGTGCCGACCCTGCCGGCGACCTCCCAGCCCTCCCAGGCCGAGTGGTCCATGTTCATGTGGTGCGTCTCCGCGCTGATCCGGGTGCGGCCGGCCGGGTCGTAGAGCACGATGTCCGCGTCCGAGCCGGGCGCGATGACGCCCTTGCGCGGGTAGAGGCCGAACATCCTGGCCGGCGTGGTCGAGATCGTCTCCACCCAGCGTTCGAGCGACAGCTTGCCGTCGACCACGCCCTGGTAGAGCAGGTCGACGCGGTGCTCGACGCCGCCGATCCCGTTCGGGATCTTGGAGAAGTCGCCGACGCCCAGCTCCTTCTGATCCTTCATGCAGAACGGGCAGTGGTCGGTGGAGACCACGGCCAGGTCGTTGCTGCGCAGGCCCTTCCACAGGTCACGGTGGTGGTTCTCGTGCTTGGAGCGCAGCGGCGTCGAGCAGACCCACTTCGCGCCCTCGAAACCGGGCGCGCCGAGCTGGTCCTCCAGCGAGAGGTAGAGGTATTGCGGGCAGGTCTCGGCGAACACGTTCCGGCCGGCGTCGCGCGCCTCCGCCACCGCCTCCAGGGCCTTGCTCGCGGACAGGTGCACGATGTAGAGCGGGCAGTCCGCGGCCACGCTGGCCAGCCAGATCGCCCGGTTCGTGGCCTCGGCCTCCAGCGCCTCCGGCCGGGTCACGCCGTGGAAGTAGGGCGAGGTCTCGCCGCGCGCGATCGCCTGCTGGACCAGCACGTCGATCGCCGGCCCGTTCTCCGCGTGCATCATGATCATGGCGCCGTTGTCCCGGGCCTTCTGCATCGCGCGCAGGATCTGGCCGTCGTCGCTGTAGAACACGCCGGGGTACGCCATGAACAGCTTGAAACTGGTGATGCCCTCGTCCGCGACCAGCACGTCCATCGCCTTGAGCGCGTCGTCGTCCACGCCGCCGAGGATCATGTGGAACGCGTAGTCGACGTGCGCCTCACCGGCGGCCTTGGCGTGCCAGGCGGCCAGGCCGTCCTGGACCACCTCGCCGGTGCGCTGGACCGCGAAGTCGACGATCGTGGTGGTGCCGCCGAACGCGGCCGCGCGGGTGCCGGTGTCGAACGTGTCGGACGCGTGCGTGCCGCCGAACGGCAGCTCCATGTGCGTGTGCGCGTCCACGCCGCCGGGGATGACGTACGTCCCGGTGGCGTCGATGATCTCCACGTCCTCCGGGCCGGCGCCGGGCGCGAACAGCGCGACGATCTTCTCGCCGTCGATCAGCACGTCCGCGGGGTGCCGGCCGGTCGCTCCGACTACCGTGCCGCCTTTGATGAGCGTGGGCATCAGGGCGCCACCAGCCCGTCGTAGGAGTCCGGGCGGCGATCGCGGTAGAACTGCCATCGGTCGCGGACCGTGTCGAGCAGGCTCAGGTCGAGGTCGCGGACGATCAGCTCGGGGCTGTGCGCGTCGCCGACCTCGCCGACGAACTTGCCCTCCGGGTCGACGAAGTACGACGTGCCGTAGAAATCGTTGTCGCCGAGCTCCTCGATTCCGGTGCGGTTGATCGCGCCGATGAAGTACTCGTTCGCGACCGCGCTGGCCGGCTGTTCCAGCTGCCAGAGATAGGCGGAGAGGCCGCGGCTGGTGGCGGACGGGTTGAACACGATCTTGGCACCGGCCAGGCCGAGCGCGCGCCAGCCCTCCGGGAAATGCCGGTCGTAGCAGATGTAGACGCCGATCCGGCCGACCGCGGTGTCGAAGACCGGATATCCGAGGTTTCCGGGGCGGAAGTAGAACTTCTCCCAGAACCCCTTGACCTGCGGGATGTGGTTCTTGCGGTATTTACCGAGGTAACTGCCGTCCGCGTCGACCACGGCCGCGGTGTTGTAGAGCACGCCGGGCTGCTCCTGCTCGTACATCGGCAGCACCATGACCATGCCCAGCTCACGGGCCAGGGCCTGGAAGCGCTCGGTGGTCGGGCCGGGAATCGATTCCGCGTACGAGTAGAACTCCGCGTCCTGCACCTGGCAGAAGTAGGGGCCGTAGAACAGCTCCTGGAAACAGATGACCTTGGCGCCCTGCGCGGCGGCCTGCCGAGCGTACTCCTCGTGAGCTTTGATCATGCTTTCTTTGTCGCCGGTCCAGTTCGTCTGGACGATGGCGGCCCGAACGACGTCTGCCACTGGGTTACCTCCAAGTGCAGTCTTGTGTTCGCCGATGCCGATGGCGTAGGACTTTAACGACACAGGTACAGGCGGACAATGGCCATTCTGTTACAGCCTATTGCGGAGAAGTAACATGCTGCAGCTCATTGCCGGAGCGGTCAATGACCGCAGCGCCCGCGGAATAGCGGCCGCGGTCAGCCGGCTCGTCCACACCGGAGAGCTCCCGCCCGGCGCCCGCCTGCCCACGGTCCGATCGGTCGCGCGCGAGTTGGGCATCAGCCCCACCACGGTCAGCGAGGCCTGGCGCAGCCTCGCCACCGCCGGCGCGATTCAGACCCGCGGCCGATCCGGCACGTTCGTGCTCACCCCCGGGCGGCCCCGGCAGAAGCTGCGGTACGCGCGGGTCACGGCCGGGCCGGCCGCGCTGCCGCACGACTTCTCCACCGGCGTGCCCGACCACGACCTGCTGCCCGACCTCGCCGGCGCGCTGCGGCGGATCGGCGACACCCGGTTCACCACGTCCTACCTGGAGGAGCCGGTGCTGCCCCGGCTGGAGTCGGTGCTCCGCGAGCGCTGGCCGTTCCCGCCGCACCAGCTGACCGTGGTGGACGGCGCGCTGGACGCGATCGACCGGCTCACCTCGGCCGTGGTCCGGTTCGGCGACCACGTGCTGGTGGAGAACCCGGCGTTCCCGCCCGTGCTGGACCTGCTCGAATCCGTGGGCGCGGTGGCCGTACCCGTGGCGATGGACTCCTCGGGGTTGCTGCCGCAATCGCTGCGTACCGCGCTCGACGCCGGGCCGACCGCGCTCTACCTGCAACCGCGGGCACACAACCCGACCGGCGCGTCGATGACGCCGGACCGGGCCGAGGCGCTCGCGGCCGTGCTCGCGGCACACCCGCTCGGCGGCGGCGTGATGGTGGTCGAGGACGACCACGCCGGCGACATCGCCACCGCGACCGCGGTCAGCATCGGCGCGTGGCTACCGGAACAGACCGCGCACGTGCGCAGCTTCTCCAAGTCACACGGACCGGACCTGCGGCTGGCCGCGGTCGGCGGGCCGAGCGCGCTGATCTCCGCGGTCGCGGACCGGCGGCTGCTCGGGCCCGGCTGGTCCAGCCGGATCCTCCAGGCGGTGCTGCTCGACCTGCTCACCGACTCGGCCACGGTCCGGCAGGTGGCGGCCGCACGGAAGGAGTACGCGGCGCGGCGGGCCGCGATGCTGGCCGCGCTGGCGGCCCGGGACGTGCGGGCGACGGCGGCGGACGGCATCAACATGTGGGTGGGCGTGCGGGACCAGCAGGTGGCGATGCTCAGCCTGGCCGCGCACGGAATCGGGGTGGCGCCGGGCGCGCCGTTCGAGGTCGAGCCGCTGGACGGCGACCACATCCGGATCACGGTCGGGCTGATCCGGGACGGCTTCGACGACCTGGCCGACATCGTGGCGACCGTGGCGGGCGCCCGGCACCAGACCAGCGGCCGCCGGAGCCGCTCGCTCCGCCGCGGAACGCGCTAGCACGCGCGTGGCGGATCTTCCGTCACTCTGCGCAATCGTCGGCGTGTCGGGGCCGGGCTAGGATGCCGGTCCATGGATGCCGACGGCCAGGTCATGGCGCCCGCACTGACGCTCGGCGAGCGGCTGCGCGCGGCACGCGACCGGTTCTTCGTCGGCCGGGAACGCGAGCTGGACGCGTTCCGCACCGTGCTGCGCGACGGGGGTCTGCTCACCCTGCACGGGCCCGGCGGCGTCGGCAAGTCCACACTGCTGCGCCGGCTCGCGGACGAGGCCCGGGACGCGGGCCGGACCGTCGCCGAGGTGGACGGCCGCACGATCGAGCCGACGCCGGCCGCGTTCACCGCCGAGGTGCACCGGGCCGGCGGGTCCGTGCTGCTCGTCGACGCGTTCGAGCACTGTCAGGGGCTGGAGGGATGGCTGCGGGACGTGTTCCTGCCCCGGTTGCCGGCCGGGGCGACCGTGGTGGTGGCGGGGCGGGAGCCGTGCGCGGCCGGATCGCTGGAACTCGGCGACCTGAGCCCGGCGGAGGCCGACCGGCTGCTGGAGCTGCGCGGCGTGCCCGCGGAGTCCCGGCCGGCCGTGCTGTCGTTCACCGGAGGGCACCCGCTCGCGCTGAGCCTCGCCGCCACGCTCCCGCCGGGCTCCCTGCCGGGCGGCGCGGTGCCTGGGGCCGGCGCGGTGCCTGGGGCCGGCGCGGTGCCTGGGGCCGGCGCGGTGCCTGGGGCCGGCGCGGTGCCTGGGGCCGGCGCGTCCTGGCGGCCCGCGCCGGAGGTGCTGGCGGCGCTGCTCGGCGCGCTGATCGGCGACGTGCCGTCCGGCCTGCACCGGCGCGCGCTGGAGATCTGCGCGCACGCGCCGTACACCACGGAGGCACTGCTCACCGACGTCCTGATCGGCACCGATCCTCCTTCTTCCGACCCGGCCAACGGCACCGGCCCTCCCGGCGCGGCGGGCGGCACCAGTCCTATCGGCGCGGCCGACGGCACCAGTCCTATCGGCTCGGCCGACGGCACCAATCCACCCGGCGCCTCGGGCAGCGCCGCCTCGGGCGGAATCGGCACGAGCGGCACCGGCACGGGCGGCACGGGCGCGGAGGCGCTGATGGCCTGGTTGCGTGGGCTGCCCTTCGCCGAGGCCGGGCGGCACGGCGTGACGCTGCACGAGATGGTGCGCGAGGCCGTCGACGCCGACCTGCGCTGGCGCGATCCGGCCGAGTACGAGCGGATGCACCACGCGATCGGCGACCACCTGCTCGCCCGCGTGCGGTCGGCGGCCACCCCGGACGGCGCGCTCGCCGCTGCCCGCGCGCTCGCCCACCTGCAGCGGTACGGCCCGGCCGCCGAGTGGCTGACGCTGCTCCCCCGGCACGGCGACGGCTACGAGGACGGCCTGCGCCCCGGCGACCACGACGCGATCGTGGCGATGACGCGCACGGCCCAGGGCGACGACGCCGCCGCGATCGTGACCCACTGGCTGGGCGCCCAGCCGGAGTCGTTCCGCGTCTACCGCCGGTCCACCGACGACTCCGCCGCCGGCTTCCTGCTCTGGCTTCGCCTCCCGGCCGGTGATCCGGACACCGCCGGCCTCGGCGCACCGGACGGCGGGCCGCTCGCCGATCCGCTCGCCGATCCGCTCGCCGCGGCCGCGCAGGCGCACGCGGAGCGCACCCGGCCGCTCGGCGCGGGCGAGCACATCGGGATGCTGCGCTTCATGATCGACCGCTCCGCGCCCGGCGAGGTGACGTCCGCGATGCACACGCTCCAGCTGCGTGTCTACGCGCTGTGGATCCGGTCCGACCGCCTCGCCTGGACCTACGTGCCCGCGGCCAGCGCGCCGAGGTGGGAGCGTCTGCTCGGCCTGGTCGGGCACCACCCGGTCGACCTCTCCACGACGGTCGGCGGCCGGCCGTACACGCTGTTCGCCTGCGACTGGCGGGTTACGCCGCACGACGTCTGGTACTCGCTGGCACCGCCGCCCGCGATCCCGGCGCCGGAGCTGCCCGCGCTGTCCCGCCCGGACTTCGACGCCGCGGTCCGCGAGGCCCTGCGCGACTTCCACCGGCCCACCGCGTTGGCCACCAGCCCGCTGCTGCGCACCCGCATGATCACCGCCGGCGCCGGCGACCCGGCCGAGTCGCTTCGCGAGGTGCTGACCGACGCGGTCGACACGCTCCGTGACGACCCGCGCGAGGCCCGCCTGCACCGCGTCGTCGCCACCACGTACTTCCACCGTCTTCCCACCCAGGTCGCCGCCGCGGAGCGGCTGGGCCTGTCGTTCAGCACCTACCGCCGGCACCTGAACCGCGGCCTCGACCTCGTCTGCGGGCACCTCTGGCGCCGCGAGTCGGCCACTCCGTAACCGGTTACACCGCGCGTCCCGCCAGCGCGACGGGCGGATCCCGGTCTCCCGCAGGAACGCGGCCGAGAAGTGCGCCGTGCCGGCGAACCCGCAGCGGACCGCCACCGCGGTGACCGTGACGCCGCGGTCCAGCAGTCGGGCGGCCGCGCGGATCCGCAGCAGAACCAGGTGCCGGTGGGGCGTCCGGCCCATCTCCCGGGCGAAGACCCGAACGAAGTGGTACGGGCTGAGCAGCGCCTCCCGCGCCAGGACGGCCACGGTCAGCCGGTCGCCGAGCCGGGCCTCCATGCAGGCGACGGCCCGCAGCACCCGGGGATCGGTCGCGGACACCCACCGATCGTGTCCGGAACCGCCGGCGCCGCACAGCCCGCACGGTGCCCATCCGGTGCCCACGCGCATCGTCCGGTGACCGTGATCGGGGCGTCCCCCGTGGTGTCAGAGCGGCATCGCCGGGCGCCCCGGTCAAGGGTTCAACTGGACAGGATCTCCCGTTCCCAGAGCCGGTCGGCGATCCGTGCGACGGCCCGGTCCCGGTGCCGCCGATACGTGTTGAACGACAGGTGCAGCGTCTCCGCGACGCGCTCCTGCGTGGTGACCGGGTGCAGGAACGTCCGGTCGACGAGCGCGGCCAGCGCGTCCGGCAACGTGGAGGTCGCGGCCTCGATCAGCCCGCGGAGCGCGACCGCCGGGTCCGGGCCGGCGCCGCGCACCAGCCGGGACCGCAGCAGCGGGTTGCCGTCGAGCCGGTCCAGGTCGCGCAGCGCGGCCCGGACCGCGTCGTCGAACTCGGGCCGGGCCAGCACCGTGTCGCCGGCGTCGGCCGAGGTGCGCGGCGTGGATGCGCCGGCCTGACGGGCCTGGACCTGGCCCATCCACTCCGGCACGCCGGTGCGCCGCCAGTCGTGCGCGTAGACGGGGTAGCCCGTGGCGCCGACCGCGTACGACCCCGCTTGCCAGAAGCCGAGGTTGGAAAGCGTCGCGTCCCAGCGGTCCGGGTCCGCGTAGGCGCCGACCAGCGTCCAGGCCACGTTCTCCGCGGTGAGGATGTCGAGCGTCTGGCAGGCGGCGAAGAGCGTCACGGACGGGGACGGCAGCTGGCCGTGGTCCCGGTCGAGGTAGAACCGCCAGGCCCGGACCCGTTCGCCGTCCCGGGGCGGCGCGGTTTCCCGCACGTACCGCCACATCGCCTCGGCGCCCGGATCACCGCCGCGGTCCACGGTCAGGTCGAGGCAGGCGGCGTATCCCCGGGGCTCGCCGGCCGGCGTGCGGAAGACGTGGAACGCGGCCGGGTCACGGTCCATCCAGGACACCGCGAGCGCGGCCTGCTCCGCACCCTGCCACCGGGCCGTCATCGCCGCGATCGGGGCGCGGTCGCCGTCGCGCAGGTCGTCGACGTACGCCCGCATGACCGGCGGCGGCGTCCGGCACGTCTCGATCCGGGAGCGGGCACCGGCCACGACGATGTGGTCGACGATCAGCTGGAGGCGCGCGCGCCGGTCCGCGGTCGCCCGGATCCGGGTGAGAATCGCGGCGGAGAGCATCCGGTCCAGCTCGGCGTAGCGGTCCGGGTCGCGCCAGCGCAGGTCCGCGTCGAGCGCGTCCCGGACGACGTCGTGCGGGTACAGCCCGTGCGGGCCCTCCTCGACGAACGGCAGCGTGCGCAGCCAGCCGAACAGCTCGCCCGCGTCGCCGCCGGTCACCGCGCGCAGCAGATCCTCGGTAGTGGCCGGCACGTGCGCACAGACCTCGAGCGCGGCGCGGTGTCGCGGGCTGGGGGCCTCGTCGACCAGCTGCGCCAGCAGCGCGCCGACGACGTCGGGCAGGTCCGCGAGGGTACCGGTCTCCGCACCCCGGCGCACCGCGTCGACCAGCATGGACAGCGTCAGCGGGTGGCCGTGGCCGATCCGCAGCAGCCGGTCCCGGGAGTCCTCGGGGACGTCCTGCGCCGCGAGGTACCGCAGCCCGTCGGCCGCCGGCAGGTTACCGAGCGGCACGATGTGGACCAGCTCCCGCCAGGCCGGGTCGGCCCGCCAGCGGACGCCCGGCGGACGCCGCCCGGCCAGCACCACCAGCGTGTCCGCGGGCAGCGACGGCAGGTACCGCTCCCGGACCTGATCGTCGACCGGCTCCAGCAGCTCGTAGGTGTCGATCAGCACCACGGCGGGCCGGTCGCCGGCCGGCTCGGGCAACCGGTCCGGGCCGAGCGTCAGATGCCGCGCGTCGACCCGGAGCAACTCCCGGCCGGTCTCGGTGGCGATCTCGGCGAACCGGTCGAGCAGCGCGCTCTTCCCCACGCCGCCCGAACCATGCACGAAGATCACACCCGAGCGGGTACGCCGGAAGAGCGCGATCTCGTCGTCCCGCCCCACGAACGCACGTCGCCGTAGCTCACCGAGGCGCTGTCCCAGAGTGATCACGGGAGAAGGCTACTTCGCAATTTTACGCATCGATCCGCGGCGGGATCCGGCCTACCGTCCACAGTCATGATCACCCCGTTTCCGATTCACGTGCCCGACGACGACCTGGCGGACCTGCGCGCACGCCTGGACCGCACCCGGCTGCCCGAGGCCGCGACCGACGAGACGCAGGGCATCGGGCTGGACCGGCTCCGGTCGCTGCTGGACATCCTGCGCGGGCACGACTGGCGCGCGCTGGAGCGGCGCTGGAACGCCTTCCCGCACTACCGGGCCCACCTCGACGGACTCGACATCGCGTTCTGGCACGTGCGCTCGCCCGAGCCCGGCGCGCTGCCGCTGGTGCTCACGCACGGCTGGCCCGGCTCGGTGCTCGAGTTCGAGGACCTGATCGGGCCGCTCACCGATCCGGTCGCGCACGGCGGTGCGGCGGCGGACGCGTTCCACGTGGTCGTGCCCGCGCTGCCCGGCTTCGGGTTCAGCGGGCGGCCGGCCGAGCCGGGCTGGCACTTCGGCCGGACGGCACAGGCCTGGGCCGCGCTGATGACCGAGCTCGGCTACCCGCGGTTCGGCGCGCACGGCGGCGACTGGGGCTCGCACGTCACCACCGAGCTGGCCCGGATCGCGCCGGAGCGGGTGGTGGGCCTGCACAGCACGATGCCGCTGGCCGCGCCGCTACCGGACGACCTCGGCACCACCGATCCGGCGGAGCGCCGGATCATCGCGCGGCGCGAGGTGTTCACCCGGGGCGGCATCCCGCACGTGATGTTCCAGGGCGCGCGGCCGCAGACGTTCGGCTACTCGCTGACCGACTCGCCGGCCGGTCTCGCGGCGTGGCTGGGCGAGCACCTCGACGCGTTCGCCGAGAACCGGGGCGTGCGTCAGGAACGGCAGGCGGACACGATCGCGCTCTACTGGTTCACCGCCACCGGGGCCTCCAGCGCGCGCTGGTACTGGGAGAACGTGCGCTTCGGGCCGCGCTCGGCCGAGGAGATGAACGCGCAGCCGATCACGGTGCCGGCCGCGTTCACGCTCTTCCCGGGCGAGCCGCACCCCACGGCCCGGCGGTGGGCCGAGCGCCGCTACCGCGACATCATCGCCTGGAACGAGATGGACCGCGGCGGCCACTTCCCCGGCTGGGAACACCCGGACCTGCTGATCTCCGAACTCCGCACCGCATTCCGCCACGCCCGCACCCCGTGACACGCCCCGGCCCGCCTCCCCGGTGATCCAGGTCCGCGACCGCCCCCGGGTTCGCGACCGGGCGCGGAGATCGCGGGTGTTCGGTGACCAGCATCGGCACCGGCTCCGACGCGGCGACCGGAGCGGCGGCGGAGGCCGCCGCGGGTTTGCCCGCGGGAGCAAACGGGCTGCACCACGCCGGAAGCGGGCAAATCGGGGTCTGGGGTCGCCCCCAGGCAAGCTCAAGCGCCCGCGGGAGCAAACGGGCTGCACCACGCCGGGTGCGGGCAAATCGGGGTCTGGGGTCGCCCCCAGGCAAGCTCAAGCGCCCGCGGGAGCAAACGGGCTGCACCACGCCGGGTGCG
The DNA here is from genome assembly GCF_030811575.1 of Catenuloplanes nepalensis. GTDB lineage: Bacteria > Actinomycetota > Actinomycetes > Mycobacteriales > Micromonosporaceae > Catenuloplanes > Catenuloplanes nepalensis. Next base: position 4,894,193 of record NZ_JAUSRA010000001.1, read on the forward strand.
GGCAAATCGGGGTCTGGGGTCGCCCCCAGGCAAGCTCAAGCGCCCGCGGGAGCAAACAGACCGCACCACGCCGGGAGCGGGAATATCGCTTGTGGGATCTTCTACCAGTTTTGTTCGGCGAGGAGGACGCGGAGGCGGGCGGCGACGGTGTCCGGGCTGGTCTGGACGGACATGTGGTCGAGGCCGGGGAGTTCGAGGACGGTGAACCCGCAGGTCTCCAGCTCGGCGCGGGTTTCCCGCAGGCGGCGGGCGAGGCGGATGCCCGGACGGGACTCGTGCAGCAGGCAGCCGGGCTCGCCGTCGTTCGCGCCGAACCAGAGGATCTTCGGGCCGCCGATAGCGGTCAGCGCGGGCCGGTCGTCGCGCTCGTGCCAGGCGCGATACATCAGCGCGGTGGCGAACGCGTTGTCGGCCAGCGCGCGCAGGCCCGCGGTCAGGTAGGCGAGGCGCGCGCCCTCCGAGGAGCCCATCCAGTACTCCTTGGAGCCGAGGATGGGAAACCCACCGGCGAGCAGGCCGGCCGCGCGCGGCGTGAGCGGTGCGAGGAACGCGGCGAGCGCGGCCGTCCCGGAGTAACCGGCCAGCACGAACCGGCCGGCGCCGGCCTCGTCCGCGACCCGGTGCAGGTCGGCGACCTCCAGCTCGACCGGGAAGTCCTCGATCGGTTTGCCGCCCCAGAACGCGGGACCGTCCTCCTGTTCCTCCCACGTCACCCAGTCCTCGGCGTCGCCCTCGGGTGCGTCGATGCCGGTGACGTGGCGCGGCATGTAGCGGACCACGCGGAACCGGTCGGCCAGCCGCTCCGCGAGGTCCGCGTGTTCCTTGCGGGTCCGGCACGGGAAGATGATCACAGGGCCGGCGCCACGCGCCTCGAACCACACCGGGAGACCGCTCATACGACTCAATCTAGGCGCATCCGGGCGACTCCACAGTGGCTTATGCCCAGAGCGTGATCGCTCGGCGGTCAACACGCCGGTGGGTGAACCGGGCGCCGTGTGCACGCACCCGGGCTACGCTGCGTGCGACGAAGGTCCACGCAGGTCAAGGGGGCACGGCATGGTGGCTCGGCTCAATCCGTACATCAACTTCCGAGGCGAGGCGAAGGAGGCGCTGGAGTTCTACCGCGGCGTGCTCGGTGGTGAGGTCGAGGTGATGACGTTCGGACAGTACGGAATGGAGGGGCCGCTCGCCGATCAGGTCATGCACGGGCAGTTGGAGACGCCGGCCGGGATGACGCTGATGGCCGCGGACACCCCGCCGGACGTGGAGGTCACGCCGGGCACCGTCATCACGATCTGCCTCAGCGGCGAGGAGACCGAGCTGCTGCGCGGGTACTGGGAGAAGCTGTCGGACGGCGCGACCGTGCACACGCCGCTGGCCAAGCAGATGTGGGGCGACGAATACGGGCAGCTCACCGACCGGTTCGGCATCAGCTGGATGGTCAACATCGGCGCGCCCCGGGAGTAGAGCCTAGGGTGGTGGGCGTGACGACGCACGAGCTCGACGAGGCGACGCTGGAGTTCGCCCACCGCATGTTCGACCTGGCCCGCACCGGCGGCACCGAGGAGCTCGCCGCGCAGGTCGACGCCGGCGTCCCGGCGAACCTGACCAACGGCAAGGGCGACACGCTGCTGATCCTCGCGGCGTACCACAACCATCCGGAGACCGTGGCCGCGCTGCTGGCCCGGGGGGCCGACCACGCGCGGGTGAACGACCGGGGCCAGACCGCGCTCGCGGCCGCGGTCTTCCGGCAGAACGCGGAGACCGTGACGATCCTGCTCGGCGCGGGCGCCCGCCCGGAGGACGGCTCGCCCAGCGCGCTGGCCACCGCGGACTTCTTCACGCTGCCCCAGATGCGGGCGCTGCTGGAGACGGAGAACCGGTCGTGAGGTGACCTCACGACCGGTTCCGTTGCGCGGGGTGCCCTGTCGAGCGAGGTGTCCTACAGGAGGGACACGGCGAGCAGGTAACCGAGGAGCAGGGCCACGGCACCGGCGGCCGCGGCGTACCAGCCGAGCGGCTTGTCGCCCATGGACGCGCCGACCGCGCCGAGCGCGATGGCGGCGATGCCGAAGATCAGCGGCGAGACGAACAGCGCGAGCGCCGCGCACACGAAGGCGATGATCGTCAGAATGCGGGCGGTCGAAACGGTGCTGCGGCGACCGGTCTGGTAAGCCATGGGGCGGCCCTCCTCAAGGGGTGTTCGAGTGCGTCCGTTGAGGAGGGTGTACCCGGACCTGCCGAACCTCTAAACTCCGCGCCGCCGCAAGCCCACTCCCGCACGTCGTCAGAACGACGTGCGGGACGCCCTGATCATGGGTACGGTCAGCGGCGCCGGGGCGCGGGTTTCGGCTTGACCTTGTCGCGGTCGTTGCCGCCCTTGTCCAGGTGCAGCGCGAGCGCGGGGCAGACCAGGATCGCCTTGCGCGCGGCCGACTCCAGCCAGATCGGCACCGGCGCGTCCGGGAACGTCGGGTAACCGTTGCCGTCCAGCTTGATCAGCTCAGGGAAGACCTCGGCGCAGAGGCCGTGGCCGTCGCAGCGTGCCCAGTCGAGCTTGAGCTTGCCGATGCTCGGGCCGCCGGGCAGCTCGTTCGGGATCGGCAGCAGCTTCTTGACCGGCTTGCCGCAGCCCTCGCCGAGCCGGTGCCGCTTGATGTCCTCGGCGAAGACCTCCAGCGCGGTGAGCGCGAACCGGGACGTGCCGTCCGGGTGGCTGCACGCGCCGCGGCCGCGGACCATGCCGGCCGCGTTCCGCACGGCCTGCTCGGCCGCGGCCGAACCGGACGCGGTGAGCAGCTGGAACTGGTTCGCCACGTCGGGCAGGCCGAGCCGGCACGGGCCGCACTGACCGGCCGACTCACCGGCCAGGTAACGGACGATCCGGCTGGCCTCGCCGAGCGGGCAGGTGTCGTTGCCCAGCGGGATGATCATGCCGGCGCCGAGCGTGCCGCCGATCGCGGCGAAGCTCTCCCGGGAGATCTCCGCCTTCTGCGCGTTCTCCCAGGTGATCCACTTGCCGTGGTAGCCACCGACCAGGATGCCGGGGCCCTCGGTGGCGCCGCAGATGTCCAGCACCTCGCGCAGCGGCACGCCGGTCGGGCACTCCAGCACCATGTGCTGGGCGGCCGAGCCGCCGACCGTGAGCAGGACCGTGCCCGGCTCCTTCTTCGTGCCGACCGACGCGTACTCCTCCGGTCCCAGCCGGGCCGCGACCGCGATCTGCGCGTACGTCTCCGCGTTCGACAGCAGCGTCGGCTGGCCGTTGACGCCGCTCTCCGACGAACGCTGCTTGATGCCCGGCGGGATGTGCGCCTCGCCGTTGATGCCGCGGACCAGCGCGCCACCCTCACCGGCGATGAACCGGTGCGGAACGGTCACGATGCGGGTGGGTGCCGGCATGCGGCGCTCCGCGAGCGCCTCCTCCAGCGAGCTCTGGCCGACACCGTCGTCGGCCACGCCGATCACGATCTCCTCGGCCTCCAGTGCCCAGGCGGCCAGCGCGGCCCCGTCCAGGATCAGATGGGGTGCCCGGGTGAGCAGCATCTTGTCCTTCCACGAGGGCGGCTCACCCTCGGTGGCGTTGACCACCACGACCGGCGCGCGGTCCTGCCGGTCGGCGGACTCGACGACGGCCTTCACCTTGCGGTGGAACGGGAAGCCCGCCCCACCGCGGCCGGTGAGCTTGATCTTCTCGGCCAGGTCGATCAGATCGTCGGCGGACAGCGGGCGCAGGTCACCGTGGATCTCCAGGTGGGCATAGAGGTCCAGCCGGCCGAAGTCCTCGAACCCCGCCGTCAGCCGGGCCGGGCCGATGCACCCCACCGGAGGCACGACGCCTGTGCTCACCGCTTGTCTCCTTCACGTGCTGTACGGGTCGTGCGGGGAGCGGGCTCCCCGGGAAGAGAAAGCGACTCTACTTGGCCTCGCCGCGCATGCGCGCCCAGAACTCGTCGTCGGAGACCTCGTCGGCGGCGGCGCGGCCGGGACGCCGCGTCTTGGCCTCCTTCGCCGGGCGGGCCGAGCGGGCGGCCCGGCGAGCGGTGAGATCGACCAGCGTCGGGGTGTCGTCGCCGTTGAAGTCCGGGCGGGGGGTCTCCTCCTCGTACCGGCTGACCGGGTTCGCCGGCGGGCGCCAGTACTCGTCGACCGCGGCCTCCTCCTCCTGCTCCGGGACGGCGGGGACACGGCGGGCCCGGCGCGGCCCGGTGACCTCGGCCACCTCCGGCTCGGCGTCCTCGGTGGCGCGGTGCGAGCGGCGCGGGCGGGCGTCCTCCTCCTCGTCCTCCTCGGCGGCGCGGCGGGCACGGCGCGGCCGGGTGGCGATCGCGACCTCGTCCTCCTCGTCCTCCACCTCGGCGGCGCGGCGGGCCCGGCGCGGCGCGGTGGCGGCCGCCACCTCGTCCTCCTCGTCCGCGGTCGCGGCGCGGCGGCCACGGCGGGAAACCGTCTCGTACTCGCCGGTCACGTAGGCGTCGTCGTCCTCCTCCGACGCGGCCCGGCGGGCACGGCGCGGCGCGGCGGTCTCCTCCGGCTCCTCCACGGCCCGGCGGGTCCGCCTCGGCGGCGTGGCCGCGGCCGAGATCTGTGCCTCGCCGAACTCCTCCTCGTCCTCGGTGCGGCGGGATCGGCGCGGCGCGGGCTTGGCCGGGGCCTCCGCGGCCGGCCGGCGGGTGCGGCGCGGCGCGGGCGCCTCGTCCTCGAACTCGTCGTCGAACTCCGGCTCCGGGTCCCGGCCGGCGCGCCGGACCGGGGCCGGGGCCTCGTCGTAGTCGTCCTCGGTGCGGCGGGGACGGCGGACCGGCGGGGCCTCCTCCTCTTCCACCAGTTCGGGGACGAGCGGGCGGCGGGCGGTACGCCGGGGCGCCTCGTCCTCGTAGTCGTCGACCGGTTCCGGCTCGCGCGGCGCGGGCGCGCGGCGGACCGGGCGGGTCTCGATCAGGTCCTCGTCCAGCGTGGCCGTGGCCGGTGCGCGGCGGGCCGCGGCCTGGACCAGTTCCTCCGCCTCCTCCACCACGTCGCGGGAGATCTTGTTCATGAGCTGCGTCTCCTCCAGCGCGTTCACCGGGAGCGGCGACTGGCGCTGGCGGCGCTGCTCGGCGCCGGTGTCGGAGAAGCCGCCCCAGGCCGCGCCGCGCGGCGCGCTGAGCGACTCCTCGGCGGACGGCTGGTTGCGGACCGCGCCGCGGTACATCGGGCGGTTCGAGGTCGCGCGGGCGCCGTTCGCGGCCTCCAGCGGACCGGCCTGCGCCTTGCCGGCCGCCTTCGCCGCGGACGGCACGGCCTTCGGCTGCGAGATGCGCTTGTTGTAGACGCCCGCCACCCGAACCAGCATCGCGATGACGACGCCGACCACGCAGAGGATGTACGAGACGACGACCCAGGTGGCGGCCGCGCGGCCGGCGAGCAGGCCGTGGCCGAGCGCGGGCGGCCAGGCGAGGTAGCCGATGGAGTGCACCGCGCGCCACATCCACGGCTTGCCCTTGCCGGCGAACTTGACCCGGGCGATGCCGCTCCAGAACGTGCCGACCAGGCACCATGCGGCGATGGTGCCCATGCCGACGTAGAGCGTGTTCGGGTTCATGAACGGGATGACCAGGTCGATGAACGAGGCGTGCGCCTCGAGGATCTTGACCATGACGTGCAGCAGCAGGAACGACACGGCGATGGTGCCGGTGGTGCGGTGCACGCCCTGGACGAGCACGCGGTGCCTGGGCGTGAGGATGAGCCGGTCGGTGGCGGCCAGGCCGACCATGACCGTGATCGACAGCGACACCAGCACGACCACGCCGGCGTAGAAGTCCAGGTACGCGAAGAGGTACGCGGCCGGGACGACACCCGCGTTGGTCAGCGCGCCGATGGCCCACAGCGAGGCGACGACGCCCAGGCCGATGATCAGCCAGGACATCCCGGCCGACATGCCCTTCTTCTTCTCGCCGTCGGCCGGGGCCACGGCGGGACCGGTCTCGCGGGTGGACCGTTGAACCTGCTTGCGTTTAGCCATCGCTCCTCGATCTTCTGCGTTCGCGCCACCACCGTTGCGCGCGGCCGGATCCCTGACGGTCCGCGCGTCCTTCGTACGGCCTCAGCTATGAAGTCGTTTCGCGCAACTCACGGTCATCCCTGTATTCCCATCGCCCGTTCAAAGCCCAGAACCCTGTGTGACCCAGCCCTCGCGCGGGGCTCATCCGCACGCCTGCTGTGTTCGCCACGATGTACGCACCGGTAGCCATGGAAGGATTAACGGATTCTGAGAATTTTCATGAGGCGGGAACCACATCACTCAGGGCGTTGAGCGGCGATGCGGTGGGTAATGAATGAGACAGCATGAAGCCCGCCTTACCGTCTCAGAACCGGACAAGGCGGGCTTCACCCGTGCGTGGTATGTCGTTTATCTCCCGCCGGCGACCAGACGACGGCCGACCGCGGCGATGAGCCGGTCCAGCTCGGAGCCGAACGGGTTGTCGTGCACCAGGTAGGTCCACGTGGCCGACGGGCGCACCAGGTTGGCCTGCGCCGGCTCCCAGGTGTCGGTGACCTCGTCGATCTCGGCGAACGTGTCGACCGTCCGGTCCTCGATCTCCGGCATGATCTTGCCGAACGCCGGCACCGCGGCCCGGTGGAACTCGTCCAGCGGGTCCAGCTTGCCGAGCGCGCGCAGGTGCACGCCCTCACGCACCTCGGACAGGTAGGACAGGTGCTCGGCCCAGAGCCGGTCGAGGTGGTAGAGCGCGATCGACCGGGAGATCTTGCTCAGCACCTCGTCGTCGATCTCCTCGGTCTCGTCCGGGAACTTCGACTTCAGCATGTCGGCCGCGACGTCCGTGGTGAGCAGGCGCTCGCGACGCTCGGAGAGCGCCACCCGCTGCTGCTCGATGACCACGTTGTATCGCCAGGTGTTGCGGTGGATCTCGTGGCCGACGCCCTCGGCGACGCGCTGCGCGTGCCCGACCGCGTAGTCCACCCGCTCGTCGGTGACCACGCCGGCCATGTCCATGTGCGGCGACGGCGGGATCATGTCGCCCGCGTTCCGCACGATCAGGTCGTCCTCCAGGCTGCCGTAGAAGACGGACGTGCCCGGGTCGCCCTGCCGGCCGGCGCGGCCGCGCAGCTGGTCGTCGATGCGGCCGCTGTCGAACCGGCCGGTGCCGATCATGTAGAGCCCGCCCAGCTCCGCGACCTCGTCGTGGTCGGCCTCGTCGCTGCCGCCGAGCCGGATGTCGACGCCTCGGCCGGCCATCTGGGTGGAGACCGTGACCGCGCCGCGCTTGCCGGCCTCCGCGATGATCGCGGCCTCCTCGGCGTCGTTCTTCGCGTTCAGCACGACGCACGGGACGCCGGCGGCCTCCAGCGCGGCGGCCAGACTCTCCGACTCCTTCACGTCGCGCGTGCCGATCAGCACCGGGCGGCCCGTCTCGTGGGCCTCCTGGATCTCCTTGACCAGCGCGTCCTCCTTCTCCTGCCGCGTTGCGAGGATGCGGTCGGAGAGGTCCTCGCGGATGTTCGGCTTGTGCGGCGGGATCACCGCGACCTCGAGCTTGAAGAACTCGCGGAGCTGGTCACCGACGAGCACCGCGGTGGCGGTCATGCCGCAGACCGTCGTGTAGAGCGCGATGAAGGACTGCACCGTGATGGTCTGCAGCACCTCGCCCTCGCTGGTCGCGGTCAGGCCCTCCTTGGCCTCGACCGCGGCCTGGAGACCGTCCGGCCAGCGGCGGCGCTGGGCGACCCGGCCGCGCGACTCGTCGACCAGCTCGACGGCGCCGTCCCGGACGATGTAGTCGATGTCGCGGTGCAGCAGCGCGTGCGCGTGCAGGGCCACGTTGAGCGCGGCGAGCTGGTCGAAGTTCTCGTCGGCGTAGAGGTCGATGCCGTCGAGCTTCTTCTCGATCTTCTCGGTGCCCTCGGTCGTGAACGCGACGCTGCGGCCGTCCTCGGCGATCTCGTAGTCGACGTTCCGGCGCAGGCCCTTGACCAGCGAGGCCGCGGCGTGCACCGGGTCCTGCTCGCCGGGCACGGTGCCGGCCAGCACCATCGGCACGCGGGCCTCGTCGATCAGGATCGAGTCGGCCTCGTCGACGATCGCGGTGGACAACTCGCGCTGCACCCGGTCGGCGATGTCGACGACCAGCTGGTCGCGCAGGTAGTCGAAGCCGGCCTCGGAGACGGAGACGTAGGTGACGTCGCAGCCGTAGGCCTCGCGGCGCTCCTCGGGCGTGGACGCCTCGGTGACCGAGCCGACCGTGAGGCCCAGCAGCGTCAGGATCGGGCGCATCCAGTCGGCGTCGCGGGCCGCGAGGTAGTCGTTGACGGTGAGCACGTGCACCGGGCCGCGGCCCTGGCGGACGTGGCCGTAGGCGGCGATCGCGGCGGTGAGCGTCTTGCCCTCACCGGTGGCCATCTCGGCGACCTTGCCGGAGAGCAGCGCCATCACGCCGAGCACCTGCTCGTCATACGGCCTCTGGTCCAGACCGCGGCGCGCGGCCTCGCGGCCGATCGCGCAGATCTCGACAACCTCGTCCGCCTCGCCGGCCCGCTCGGTCAGCTCGGCGTCGTCTAGCTCCTTGAGCTCCTCCTCCAGCGCCTCGACCGCGGTCAGCCGCTTCTGCAGCGGCGCGAGATCGACGGTCGTCCCTGGGCGCTGCAGGAACTTCTGGAAGCGGCTCTTCAACCGTGACGACACACCCATGGTGCGAAACGCTACTTCATCACGGCGCTGAGTGGTGAGGGGCATCGGCCAGATCCGCCCCGCTGCCGCCCCGGCCGCCCACCCCCGACCCGACCGAAGGCTCCGCCTCCGGGACCAGCAGCTGGTGCGCGGCGAGCTCCCGGTAGAGCGGACTGGAGTCCACCAGCTCCTCGTGTCGCCCGGTCGCCACCACGCGGCCGGACTCCATCACGACGATCTGGTCGGACTCGACCACGGTGGAGAGCCGGTGCGCGACCACCAGCAGCGTGCGGGTCTCGGCCGCGGCGTCGATCGCGCGGCGCAGCGCGGCCTCGTTGCGCGCGTCCAGGTTGCTGGTCGGCTCGTCCATCAGCAGGATCGGCGCGTCGGTGAGCAGCGCGCGGGCGATCGCGAGCCGCTGCCGTTCGCCGCCGGAGAGCAGCACCCCGCCCTCGCCGACCTGCGCGTCCAGGCCCGCCCCGGCGCGGGTCACGATGCCGGTGAGGTTGACCGACTCCAGCACCGCGAGCAACCGGGCGTCGTCCGTCTCCGGCGCGGCGAGCAGCAGGTTCTCCCGGATCGTGCCGGCCAGCACCGGTGCCTCCTGCTCGACGTAGCCGAGGCGGGAGCGCAGCGCGTCGCGGCTCTGCTCGCGCACGTCCCGCCCGTCCACCCGGATCGTGCCGGCCGTAGTCTCGTAGAACCGCTCGACCAGCGCCAGCAGCGTGGACTTGCCCGCGCCGGACGGGCCGACCAGCGCGGTCCGCGTCCCGTAGGGCACGGTGAAACTGACGTCGCCCAGCACCGGCCCGTCCGCCGCCGGATAGGCAAAACCCACACCCTCGAACTCCACCGCGGTACGGCCGGAGACCGGATCGTTCCGGCCGGCCGCCGCCTCGGCCCGGCCGGCGCCGTGCTCCTCCGCCGGGATGCGCAGCACCTCCTCGATCCGCTCCAGCGCGCCGAGGCCGGTCTGCAGCTGCGTATAGGCCCCGATCGCCTGCCCGAGCGGCATCACCAGGAAGAACAGGAAGAGGATGAACGCCACCAGGTCGCCGACCGTGATGTCACCGGCCGCGACGCGCGCGCCGCCCACGCCGAGCACCGCCAGGAACGCGCCCTGGGTGGCCGTGGTCGCCACCGGGGAGATCAGCGCCTGCAGCCGGGCCACCCGCAGGCCCGCCGCATAGGCCCCCTCGGCGCTGGCCACCACGAGGTCGGCCTCGCGCCCCTCGGCCCGGGCCGCGCGGATCGTGCGCGCGGCGGAGATCGCCCGCTCCACGGTGGACGTCATCTCGCCGATGCGGGCCTGGGTGGCGCGGGACAGCGCGCGCACCCGCCGGGACGCGGTGATCGCGATGCCCATGCCGAGCGTCAGCGCGAGCAGCGTGACGCCGAGCAGCAGCGGGTCGAGCAGCGCCATCGCGCCGATCGCGCCGACCACCATCACGGCGCCGGCCGCGATGTCGAACAGGCCGGACGTGACGACCGCGCGCAGCAGCGTGGTGTCCGCGCCGACACGGGAGAGCAGGTCGCCGGTGCGCCGTGCGTCGTACTCCGCGATGGGCAGGCGCAGCAGGTGGTGGGCGAGGCGGCGGCGGGTGCCGAGCACCACGCCCTCGGCCGTGCGTTGCAACAGGAAGTCCCGGACCGCGTTGATGCCGGCGGCCGCGAGCACCAGCACGGCCAGCAGTGCGACCAGGCCGCCGACCGACTCGGACGCGCCGATCGCGTCCAGCAGGTCGCGGGTGAGCAGCGGCTGGACCAGCGAGGCGGCCGCACCCAGCATGGACAGCACCGCGACGAGCGCGAGCGTGGGCCAGTGCGAGCGCAGGTGGGGCGCGAGCGCGCGCAGCCCGACCGGTGGTGTGGTCTCCCCCGTCATGCGGTCAACGCTAGCCAGGAAGGCCCGGATCGGCCCTCCGCCCTCAGCGAAAACTCAGGTACTCCGCGCGACCGAGATGGCACACATAGCTACATAATTACGGATTGTTTCGGCTTCGGTCATCCTGGGTATCTGTGACCTGCTCCGAACGCGTACCGCCGAGCGGGAAGACCGTCGCCAGTGATGACAGCCCAGCCCTCGCACCATACGGTTCGGGCCTCGCTGCCACCGGTTGCGGACTCCAGTCGTACCGCCCGGCATCTGGTCGTCGACGCCTGTGCCCGGTGGAACGTGCCCGCGCTCGCGGACACCGCCTGCGTGATCGCCAGCGAGCTGGTCAGCAACGCGGTCCGGCACGCCGGCACCCCGATGGACATGACGCTCGCGATCGCCGACGGGAAACTGCTGCTCGCGGTCCGGGACGGCAGCCCGCGCCCGGCCGTCGCCACTCACCCGGACCCGCACGCGCCGGGCGGCCGCGGCCTCCTGCTGGTCGGCGAGATGTCACAGGCGTGGGGCAGCCTCGCGCTGCCCGACGGCGGCAAGGTCGTCTGGGCGGCGCTGCGGACGAACGCGGAGTAGCCGCGCGGCTCAGGCGACCGCGCGGGCCGACGCCGGGTCCGGCCATGCCGGCGGCCCGTCCGGCGACGTGGGCGCGCCCTCCGCGGCCGGCGCGCCGACCGTCGCCTCCACCGGCTCCCCCTCGGGCAGGCCGGGCAGCGTCGCCTCCGGCAGGCCGGGCAGCGTGGCACCGGCCGGCTTCGAAACCCCCGGCAGCGTGGCACCGGACGGCGGCCCCACCGCCCGGCCCAGCCCGGACTCGGCCGCGGCGCGGCGCGCCTCCGCACTGCCGGGCGGATAGACGGGCAGCCCGGCCGCCTCGAGCACCGGCATCGCGTTGCGCACCGGCGGGCAGGGCAGCGGCTGCTGGCAGCGGTCGCACATGGTGTCGTCCGAGTCCCCGTTCTCCGGTCCGTGGATCGCCACCATCTCCAGCGCCGTCTGCGCGAAGACGCTCTCCGGATTGATGTACGAGTGACTGCTCATCACTTTCCCCCGATGATCCGCGCGGCATATGCCCGATATCTTCCCCTGAAACCGGGCTCGGCGCGGCGGAAAGCACCACCCGCGCGCGGCCACCCGTACCGTATGGGCGTTTTGTGCTTGTTAGAACTTGTTATCACGTGCGATTCACTCAATGTCGCCTATCGGCTACCGAAAGTAGAATCGGAGGGTGCCACGCTCACGCAGCGTTCAAACCGGTTGCAGCAGAAGCGCCGTGGCAGGAGAAACGGAGTGACACCCATGCCCGAGGCAGTCTGGGACAAGGAGCTCTTCCCGGAGCCCGTCGTCCGCCGATTCGGTCCCGTGGTGACCGGCCGGTTCCTCAACTACCTCGCCGGCTACACCCGCGAGCTCAAGGTCGACCAGCCGGTCCTGATGCTCATCTTCGTGGCCGCGACCACGGCCCAGCTGGTCGGCACGGCCCTGCTCACGCTGGTCCGCGGCGCCGCGGGCAAGGGCGCGACCCGGCGGAAGTTCAAGGAGCTGAAGAAGGGGCCGGAGTTCCTGGTCACGCCGATGCGGATCCGCGGCGACGACGGCCAGCTCTACGAGATGGAGCTGCACGGGCACGTGGGCCAGAGCACGATCATCCGGCAGGACCACATCCAGGTCACCGTGCGGCGGCAGAAGGACCCGCAGCTTCAGCCGCGGGTCGAGCGGATCGTCAACATCACCACGCAGCAGGTGATAGTGCCGCACCCGCCGACCATCTGGTCACACCTCGGCCCGGGCATGCTGCTCCAGGCCATCGCCGGCATCGTCATCATCGCGCTCGCCGTGACGCTGTGGTTCGCACTGTAATTCCGGTCGGCGCTCCGCCCCCTCCGGCTCAAGCGCTCTCGTGCGTCGCCGAGCCACCGGTTTCCGAAGGCAGGGGGAGCCCTTCCGGCGTCTCGGCGACGCCGCGCTCTCGCAGCAGGCCCCTCCGCCGCGCCCAGCGCTCGAAGACGAGCGTGGCCAGCGGCGGGATCGAGCAGATCAACCCGACCAGGGCGGTCGTCCAGTGCCACCGGTTGCGCACGGCGACCGCCAGGGTCAGCACCACGTAGGCCGTGAACAGCGCGCCGTGGATCGGCCCGAAGATCTTCACGCCGATCTCGTTGCCGACCACCACGTACTTGAAGAACATGCCGATCAGCAGCCCGGTCCAGGAGAAGGCCTCGGCGATCGCCACGATGGTGAACAGAGACAGCACGGCGCGTCGCATGATTCCCCCGCAGGTTGGAGATGTTAGGCAGCAGATCGTAGTCAGAGGCGCTGAAACGATTCCTGGAAGGCGGCGGCGCTCATGGGCGAGGAGGTCGGCCCGCGGGAGTTCACCCGCGAGGACCGCGCGAGGTACCGGCAGAAGATCCGGCGCTGCCTGGACGTCCTGGCCGAGATGCTGGCCGAGCACCGCTTCGACGCGGAGCGGCCGCTCACCGGCCTGGAGATCGAGTTCAACCTGGTGGACCCGGCGGCGGACCCGGCGATGCGCAACGCGGACGTACTCGCCGCGATCGCGGACCCGCTGTTCCAGACCGAGCTGGGCCAGTTCAACATCGAGATAAACGTGCCGCCGCTCGCGCTCTCCGACGGCGGGCTGACCGGCTTCGAGAAGCACCTGCGGGACAGCCTGAACGAGGCCGAGTCGAAGGCGCGGGCGGTCGGCGCGCGGATGGCCATGATCGGCATTCTGCCCACGCTGCGACCGGAGCACCTCACGCTCGACTCGCTCTCCGCGAACCCGCGCTACCAGCTGCTCAACGAGCAGATCTTCGCGGCGCGCGGCGAGGACCTGGACATTCGCATCGACGGCCCGGAGCGGCTCGAGATCACCGCGGACACGGTCGTGCCGGAGGCGGCCTGCACCAGCACCCAGTTCCACCTGCAGGTCAGCCCGGACGACTTCGCGGCGTACTGGAACGCGGCGCAGAGCATCGCGGGCGTTCAGGTCGCGCTCGGCGCCAACTCCCCCTACCTGCTCGGCAAGGAGCTGTGGCGGGAGACCCGGATCCCGCTCTTCGAGCAGGCCACGGACACCAGATCAGAAGAGATCAAGGCCCAGGGGGTACGGCCCCGCGTGTGGTTCGGCGAACGCTGGATCACGTCCGTGTTCGACCTGTTCGAGGAGAACGTCCGGTACTTCCCCGCGTTACTGCCGGTCTGCGAGGACGACGACCCGGTCGAGACGCTGGCCCGCGGCGAGACGCCCAGCCTCCCCGAGCTGCGGTTGCACAACGGCACCATCTACCGGTGGAACCGCCCGGTCTACGACATCGTCCGCGGCGCCCCGCACCTGCGCGTGGAGAACAGGACGCTCCCGGCCGGCCCGACCGTGGTCGACACGCTCGCGAACGGCGCGTTCTACTTCGGGCTGGTCCGCGCGCTGGCCGAGGCGGAACGCCCGCTCTGGTCCCGGATGTCCTTCGGCGCGGCGGAGGAGAACTTCCACGCGGCGTCCCGGCACGGCATCGACGCGTCCGTCTACTGGCCGGACGCGGGCACGCTCCCGGTCACCGAGCTGGTGCTGCGCCGGCTGCTGCCGCTGGCGCAGCAGGGGCTGGACGCCTGGGGTGTCCGCGCGGACGAGCGCGACCGGCTGCTCGGCGTGATCGAGGCACGCTGCCTGTCTTCCGCGAACGGCGCCACCTGGCAGGTCGAGACGGTCCGTGACCTGCAGGACCGCGGCAACCTCGACCGCACCGCGGCGCTGCACGAGATGCTCGGCCGTTACCTCGACCACATGCACACGAACCGCCCCGTGCACGAGTGGCAGTAGAGCCTGTATCGACGTGGGAGACGGGCTGCGGCGAGGCCCGCGCCGATACCGGCTCCGGGCCGGGTCATCCTCAGGGATGATGGTCACGATCTGAGGTATGACACGTGCTCTACGCAACAATCACTCGTTATCCGGACGACTGCCGGTGATCGATGGGGGATCGTTGAGGGCATGACGACGCACGGTCCGGTCTGGTCAGCGATATGAACGCCCTGGCGATAGCCATCGCGCTCAGCATCGCCTCCGCGAGCGCCTACGCCGCGGGCGCGGTGGTCCAGGAGCGGGTGGCCGCGCACGGCACCGGCATCCTCGCGTCGCTCCGCATCCCGCACTGGTGGCTCTCCGTGGCGCTCAACGGCGCCGGCGCCGGCCTGCACGTCGGCGCGCTCGCGTACGGGCCGCTCAGCATCGTCCAGCCGCTCGGCCTGCTCACGCTCGTCTTCGCGCTGCCGATGGGCGCGGCCGTCATCGGCCGCCGGGTCGCCGCCGTGCACTGGCGCGGCGCCGCGCTCACCATCGCCGGCCTCGGCCTGCTGGTCATCACCGCGCCGATGGGCAGCGCCCGGGAGCTTGACTCCACCGAGGTGCTGACCGTCGCCATGCTCGGCGGCGGCATCGTGCTCGGCCTGACGATGCTCGCCCGGCAGATCCACGCGGCCACGTCGTCCGGGCTGCTCTACGCGGTCGCGTCCGGCGTCGCGTTCGCCTGCTCGTCCGCGCTCACCCAGACCGTGTCGCTGCAGGTCACCGCGGGCGGGCCGCTCGCGATCCTGTCCACCGCCGCGTTCACGCTGGCCGCGTTCATGTCCGCCGGGGTGCTGCTGTCCCAGGCCGCGTACCGCGACGGCGGGCTCGGCGCGCCGCTGGCCACGGTGTCGCTGACCAACCCGGTCGCGTCCGCGGTGATCGGCATGCTGCTGCTGGACGAGCGGTTCGTCGGCGGCGTCACCGGCGGCGGCGTGGCGGCCACCGGCGGCGTGCTCGCGATCGCGGGCGTGCTGCTGCTCACCCGCCCGGCCGGCGACCGGGACACCCAGATCACCGAGACCCCGGAGACCGGCGCGGGCGACACCTCGTCCCCGCCCACCGCGACACCCCGCGAGGACGCCCCGCGCCAGCCCGCTTCGCCCGGGATCGCCCCGCGTGAAGCCGTTGCGTCCCCGCGTGAGACCGGTCCGTCGCCGCGCGAGGGCAACCCGGCGCCGGCCACCGGCGACGGCGGTGCGGCGCCGGATGCCACCGCGATCATCCCCGGCCGCCGGCGCTCGCAGATCGCGATCGGCGACCGCGGCGTGCCGTCCTGCGCGGTCCCCGGTGGCAACCCGCGCCGTCGCGTGATCCGCCCCGGCCGCGGCTTCTACCCGCGCCCCGGCCGCCGCCCCGGCAACTGACGCCGCCGCACGCTCTTCCGTGACCCGGCGCGGGTCGCGTCCGGCGGCTCCGGGCCGTGTCGCGGCTGGGTGCTGCGTCACCGGCACGCGGGGCCGGGTGTCCCGGGCGCGGACGATCTGGCACTGTCGTGCGGTGAGCAGCAGCGTGCAACGCCGGCGAGGTCTGGCCGACGTCGGGGACGAATTCCGGGAGTTCTGGGCCGAGCGGCACCTGTGCACGCTCACCACGCTGCGGCGCGACGGCACGCCGCACGTCACACCGGTCGGCGCGGTGATCAACTGGGCGGACGGAACCGCGCTCGTGCTCACGTCCGGCACCAGCTCCAAGGCCCGCAACGCCGCGGCCACCGCCACGGTCGCGCTCTGCTCGGTCGACGGCCGCCGCTGGTCGACGGTCGAGGGCCGCGCCCGGGTGCGCACCGAGCCGGACTTCATCGCGGACGCGGAGCGCCGCTACGCCGAGCGATACCGCATCCCCCGGATCAACCCGGCCCGCGTCATCCTGGAGATCACCCTGACCCGCGTGCTCGGCAACGTCGGATGAGCACGCCACCGCGGAACCAGGGCTGGCCGGCGTGAGCGTCACCGTGGTCGGGATCGGGGCGGACGGCTGGGACGGGCTCGCTCCGCCCGGACGGGAGGCGGTCGCGGCGGCCGGGGTGCTGCTCGGCGGCGACCGGCAGCTCGCGCTGATCCCGGCGGAGGTCGCGGCGGACCGCGTACGCTGGCCGTCGCCTCTGCTGCCCTCGCTGCCCGGCCTGCTGGACTCGTTCGCGGATCGCGCGGTGTGCGTGCTGGCCAGCGGCGACCCGATGCACTTCGGCATCGGCGGCACGCTCGCCCGGCTGGCCGGCGCGCGCGGCTTCCGGGTCGTGCCGCACCCGTCGTCGATCTCGCTCGCCTGCGCCCGGCTGGGCTGGCCGGTCGAGGAGACCACGGTGGTGAGCGTGGTCGGCCGGCCGCTCGACGCGCTGCACTCGAAGATCCAACCCGGCCGGCGGCTGCTCGTGCTGAGTGCCGACGGCCGCTCCCCCGCCGCCGTGGCCGGGCTTCTGACCCGCCGCGGGTACGCCGAGAGCGCGCTGACCGCGCTGGAGAACCTGGGGGGCCCGGGCGAACGGGCGGTCACCGGCACCGCCGCCGCCTGGTCCCTGGCCACGGCCGCGCCGCTGAACGTGCTCGCCGTCGAGTGCGTGGCCGGGCCGGACGCCCCGCTGCTGCCCACGGTCCCCGGTCTGCCCGACGACGCCTACGACAGCGACGGCCAGCTCACCAAGCGGGAGGTCCGCGCGATCACGCTGGCCCGGCTCGCGCCGATCCCCGGCCAGCTGCTCTGGGACGTCGGCGCGGGCGCGGGCAGCATCGCGATCGAGTGGCTGCGCGCCGACCCGTCCTGCCGGGCCGTGGCGATCGAGGCGGACGACACCCGTGCCGCGCGGCTGACCGGGAACGCGGCGGCGCTCGGCGTACCCTCGCTGCTGGTTGTTCGTGGTGCGGCCCCGGCCGCACTGAACGGTCTCGAACGCCCGGACGCGATCTTCGTCGGTGGCGGCGTCACCGCGCCCGGCATGACCGACACCGTCTGGTCCGCGCTGCGCCCCGGCGGCCGGCTCGTCGTCAACGCGGTCACGCTGGAGTCGGAACGCGTGGTCACGGCCGCGCGCGACCGGCTCGGCGGCGACCTCACCCGCATCGAGATCTCCCGGGCCGGCGCGGTCGGCGGCTTCACCGCCTGGCGCCCGGCACTCCCCGTGACCCAATGGACGGTACGCAAGCCATGACCGTGCACTTCATCGGCGCCGGACCGGGCGCCGCCGACCTGATCACCGTGCGCGGCCGCGACCTGATCGCGACCAGCCCGGTCTGCCTCTACGCCGGCAGCCTGGTCCCGCCGGAGATGCTCTCCTGGTGCCCGCCCGGTGCCCGGCTGATCGACACCGCCAGGCTGTCGCTCGACGAGATCATCGCTTCGCTGGTCGAGGCGCACGAGGCCGGTCACGACGTGGCCCGGCTGCACTCCGGCGACCCGTCCGTCTTCTCCGCGATGGCCGAGCAGATGCGCCGCCTGGACGCGGCCGGCGTTCCCTACGACGTGGTACCGGGCGTGCCCGCGTTCGCCGCCGCGGCCGCGAGCCTGCGCCGCGAACTGACCGTGCCCGAGGTCGCCCAGACCGTGATCCTCACCCGGACCGCGGAGCGCGCGACCGCGATGCCGCCGCGCGAGCGACTCCCCACGCTGGCCGCGTCCGGCGCCACGCTCGTGCTGCACCTGGCCGTCCAGCGCATCGACCACCTGGTCACCGAGTTGAGCCCGCACTACGGCGCGGACTGCCCGGTCGCGGTCGTGGCCCGCGCCTCCCGCCCCGACGAGCAGATCCTCCGCGGCACACTGACCACGATCGCGCCCCTGGTCCACGAGGCCGGCATCAAGCGCACCGCCGTGATCATCGTCGGCCCCGCGCTGACCGCCTCCGCCTTCCCGGACAGCCACCTCTACAGCCCGGACCGCCGCCGTGACTGACCCGGACGCAGGCGATCGCGTCGCACGCCGGGCCGAGCTCTGAATCACGGTGACCGGCCAGGGGATCCAATGAACACTCCACATGCTTCTTGATCAACGACGTGGGGAATGCTGTGGAGATTCCGGGACGACGAGCCCTGCCGGCGCTGGCCCTGTGTGTTGCAGTGGCGGGTTGCGGTTCTCCTGTGGACACCGGGCGGACGGCAGCCGCCACGCCCTCGATCACGGGTTCGGCCGCGACGTCCGGCGAGGCCGCGACGTCCGGCGAGGCCGCGGCGGTCGCGGCCGTGGAGGCTTACCTCGAGGCGACCACCGCACAGGATCTGGACGCCGCGGCGGAATACATCTGCGCCGACATCCGCGCGATGTGGCGTAAGACGACGACCACCCGGGCCGGCAACTTCGGCGGCCGCTTCACGCTCAAGTCATATGCGGTCGCCGACGTCACGGCCTCGGGCTCGACGCTGGAGGTCCGGGTGGACGAGGTCGTCGGCGTCGAGGATCGGCCCGAGGACCTGGAGGCCACGATCGTCTACACGATGACGGCGGCCGACGGCGGTTGGTGCGTCTCCAGGGAGCTCCCCGAGTAGCGGCCGCACGCACGTCCGGCGGACGGTGGCATCTTCCGGGGATTCGGCGAGGGCGGGTCGCGGCGAGGCTGTAGCCGAACCCCCACGACGAGGAGCCGAAGATGTCGTACGGATACGCGCAGCCCTACCAGTACACGGCGTACCCGGTCGCGCCGATGCAGCCGATGCGGCGGTCGGCGCCGCCGAGCGTGCACGTGCTGGCGATCCTGCACTACCTGGGCGGGCTGGTACAGCTGGCCGGGGTGGCGCTGATCCTGTGGGTGGCACCGGCCGACCTGTTCGCCGGTGACGAGCAGTTCATCGACCCGGCGCGGCTGACCACGGTGTCCTACGTCGTGGCCGGTGTGCTGGCGGTCTCCGCGCTGATCTCGTTCGTGATCGGTCGCAAGCTGCAGCGCGGGCGGCAGTGGGCACGGGTCCTGATGATCATTTTCAGCCTGCTGGGCATGGCCGGCGCCGCGGTCACGGTCGCGTCGACCGGCGACCTGTCGCAGACCGCCGGTCTGGCCGGCCCGGCCCTCTACCTGCTGCTGCTGAACACGCGCGCGGCCCGCTCCTGGTTCCGCCACCACACCTGGTGACCTGCGACTGAGCCCACCGGCGCGGACGGATGGACCGTTCGGCCGGGGCGGCCGGCCTCTCGACCGGCCAGGCTGTAGCCGAGGTCGACCATGGGAGTGACGATGTTGGAGGGCTACGGCCGAGCTGCCGGTCCGGGTCTGCTGATCGCGCCGCCGCTGCGGCAGCCGGCACCACCGGGTGTGCAGGCGCTGGCGATCCTGCACTACGTCAGCGCGGCGGCGATGGCGGTGTGCGCGGCGGCGATGCTGTTGCTCCCGGCCGACGTGATCGCGGACGTGGGCTACGCGTCTGGGGGCGAGGTGCCGCTGGTGTTGCGCTTCTCGGCCGGCGCGCTCGTGGTGGGTGCGCTGTTCAACGCACTCGTTGGGCAGCAGTTGCAGCGCGGCCGGCAGTGGGCCCGGATCCTGACGCTGGTGCTGAGCGCGTTCACCATGGTTGGTGTGCTGCTCCTGCTGGTCCAGACCGGCGACCCGGCCGGCCTGGCGAGCCTCGTCTGGCCTGCGCTGAGCGCGGCGCTGCTGAACACGCGCGCGGCCCGCTCCTGGTTCACCACCCGCGCCTGGTGACCCGTTCCCCGTCGCCCCGGGGAGCGGCTCGCCCCCCGGCGCCCCGGGAGAGGTTCGCCACCAGCGCCCTCGGGAGAGGTTCGCCACCGACGCCCCGGCGAGAGGTTCGCCACGACGCCCCGGAGAGCAGCTCACCAGCGCCCCGGAGAGCGGCTCACCACCGGCGCCCCAGGGAGCGGTTTGCCATCGACGCGATGATCTGCACCGTCGAAGCCTCCGGGTGCCGGCTTCACGAGTGCCCGCCGTCTCCACGAAGCGTCGGCGCGGAGCGCCCGGCAACAAGGGGCCTCGGTGGCAGGCCTGGTCTTCGTGAATGCGCGGCCCCGCACGCGCGGCCGGAAACCGGCCGGTCAGGGCGGTCGCGGCCTTTTCGCGACCACCCTCGGTCCAGTCAGGGAGGAGCGCCAGCGACGACCGTTGCCCGCGGGAGCATGCGGCACCCGGCCACCCCGGAAGCGGGAATATCGGCCTTTTCTACCGTCCTCTCGGCGTCGGGCCGAACGTGCGTCGATCCGTGAGCCGGACGCCGGAAGGTCAGGAGGACGGCAGTGACGTGATCGGTCCCGGGGAGATCAGCCCCAGGCTCTGGGTGGCGCGCGTCAGCGCGACGTAGAGGTCGCCGTCGCCGCGCGGTGACTCCGCGACGATCCGGTCCGGGTCGTAGACGATGACCGCGTCGAACTCGAGGCCCTTGGATTGACGCACGGTGAGCAGAACGATCGGGCTGGTGAGGTCGGCGCGGGCGCCCGAGGCCGCGTCCGGTAACGCCGCCGCGGCCTCGCCGACCAGAGAGCCCGGCACGATCACGCCGAGGCGTCCCTCGCCGTTCCACTCGGAGACCGCCTTGACCAGCGTGGACAGGTCGCCGGTCGCGCGCCACGGCGGCATGCCGGTGTGGCGGACCGCGCGGGGCACGGCCAGGCCGGGGTTGACCCGGGCCAGGACCGCAGCCGCGAGGTCCATGATCTCCCCCGGCGTACGGTAACTGACGGTGAGCTCGGTGAGGCGGTAGCGGCGGTCCAGGTACGGCACGAGCGCGTCGTCCCACGAGGAGGTGCCGCCGAGGTCGCCGGTCTGGGCGACGTCGCCGACGATGGTCATCGAGCGGCTCGGGCAGCGGCGCATCAGCAGGCGCCACGCCATCGGGCTGAGTTCCTGTGCCTCGTCCACGATGACGTGCCCGAACGCCCAGGTCCGGTCCGCGGCGGCGCGCTGGGCGGCGGTGAGCGCGGCGTCGAACTGCTGGCGTTCGGCCATCCGGCTCGCGTCCAGCAGGTCGGTGCCCATCAGCAGCTCCGGGTCGTCCTCGTCCTCGAGGTCGACGCTGCGGGAGCCGAGCGCGATGTCGATCGCACCCTGCGCGTATTCGAGCTGGATGAGCCGGGACAGTTCGGCGATGCGCTCGCGGCGGGTGTCCTCGTCCTCGCCGAGCAGCTCCGCGGCCTCGTCGAGCAGCGGCACGTCGGCCGGGCTGAAGCCGCCCTCCGGCTCGCGCAGCAGCGCCTCCTGCTCGGAAAGCGTCAGCAGCCCGGACGCGGCCGCGGTCATCCGGGAGAGCGAGGCGTAGAGACCGGCGATGATCTGCTGCGGCGTGAGAACCGGCCAGAGCCAGTCGAGCACGGCCAGGACCTCGGGTTCACGGCGCAGCTCACGGCGGATCTGAGCGAGGTCGGCCTCGTCGAAGATGATCGGGTCGCCGGGCGCGTCCTCGCCGCCGAGCGAGTCGTCCGCGTACGGATCGGTGCCGATCTTCTCCGCGAGCTGCAGCGACAGCGCGTGGATGATCTCGGTGTCGAAGTCCGGGCGGGCCAGGTTGTGCAGCTTGCCGGTGCGCCGCACCTGGTCGCGGGCCGCGCGGATGGTGGACGGTTGCAGCAGCAGCTGCGTCTCGCCCTCGACGTTGATCTCCACGGGCTGGTCCGGCACGCGCTGGCGGTCCGCGACCGCGGCCGCGATCACGTCGGCCATCACGGCCCGGCCCTTGATCTCCGCGACCTCGTCCGGCTCGGCGCGGCGGGCGCGCACGCCGGGGAACATGCCGCCGATCGTGCGCAGCAGCACGCCGGTCTCGGCCAGCGACGGGAGCACCTGGCCGATGTAGCTCAGGAACGTCGGGTTCGGCCCGAGGATCAGCACGGCCTGCTTGGAGAGCTGCTGGCGGTACGTATACAGCAGGTACGCCGCGCGGTGCAGCGCGACCGCGGTCTTGCCGGTGCCGGGGCCGCCCTGCACGACGAGCGTGCCGGACAGGTCGGCGCGGATGATCCGGTCCTGCTCGGCCTGGATCGTCTCGACGATGTCCTTCATCCGCCCGGTGCGACGGGCGTCCAGCGCGGCCAGCAGCGTGGCCTCGCCGGTCAGGTCGTGCGCGCCGTCGCCGGCGTCGTCCAGGTCGAGCACCTCGTCGTCGAGCGCGACCACGTCCCGGCCGGCCGTGCGGATGTGCCGGCGGCGCACGACGCCGAGCGGCGCGGCCGCGGTGGCCAGGTAGAACGGGCGGGCGGCGGGGGCGCGCCAGTCGACCAGCAGCGGCTCGTAGTCGCCGTCGTCGTCGAAGATGCCGATCCGCCCGACGTAGCGGGTCTCCGCGTCCGCCTCGAAGTCGAGTCGGCCGAAGCAGAGGCCGTGCTCGACCGCGCCGAGGACGGCGACCTGATCGGTGTACATGGTGACCGCGCTGTCCCGCTGGGACCGTTCCTGCGGGGTGCCACCGGACTCCCGCAACTTCTCCGCGAGCCGGGCGGACGCCTCGGAACGCATGCCGTCGAGCCGCCGGTACAGCCCGTGCAGGTAGGCCTGTTCCTCACCGATCGCGGATTTCTGCTCCACGGTGCTTGACAAAACCGCCCCCAGATTGACTAATATGCAACGGGCAGCACGCCCAATTTCCTCGTGCTCCCGTTCGCCCGACGCGCAAGCCTACCGCATGCGGTCGCGCCAGTCGTGCACGATCTGTTCGGTGTCCAGCCGCTTGATGATCGTCGGTGGCCCGGAGAGCAGGCCCCGATGGTTGTCCGCGATCCGCTCGTTCAGCTCCGCCACGATGCGCCGCACCTCGCGCTCCAGCCGCACCCGGGTCAGCGCCTCCGGCAGGTCCTCGATCTCCCTGCGCAGCGCGAGCGTGCCGGGCAGCACGGCGCCGCCGACCTGCTCGCGCTCGACGAGTTCCTTGACGAACCAGTCTTCGTCGTAGTCGCCGCCGTGACCGGGCAGCGGCCTGCCGGAGCCGCGCAGGTTGTCGAACTCGCCCCGCTCCAGCGCCTCACGGATCTTCCTGTCGACCAGTGTTTCGAAGAAGTGCGCCATCACCGGATTTTACTGGGGTTTGCGGTCGAACACCTCGAACAGCACGGTGGCCTCGGTGCCGATCGCGGCACCGGACCGCCGCGCCCACTCGGTCAGGATCGGGCGGGCCGGTGGCATGTCGGCGAGCCCTTCCAGGTAGGCCGCGTGCGCCTCCAGCCCGTGATCGGGCGTCCCTCATGTCGTTCTGGCGACGTGAGGGACGCGCCGGCCCATCAGTCGAGTGACTCCCACGCGGCCAGCGCCAGCAGCAGGCCGCGCATGTCGGTGATCTCGCCGGACATCCGGTTCATCGCGTAGGCCAGGACCGCGCGGGTGTCCAGGTCGACCGCGACGAACGCGCCGCCGGACCCGCCCCAGCACATGGTGCGTGGATTCGGCAGGAACGTCTCGCCGAGCGCGAAGCCGAGACCCCAGCGGATCGGCATGCCGAGCACCAGATCCGTACCCGCGGAATGCTCCTGAAGGGCTTTGATCGTCAGGTGTTCCCAGGCCGGCTCGGTCAGCATCGACAGCGCGAGCGCGACCGACCGCGCGTTGCCGTGCCCGCCACCGGCCGGGATCTCCGCACCCCGCCAGGCCCGCGTGGCCGTGACCCCGGTCGGGATCGGCGGGTTGTGCGCGGCGTTGCGCTGGATCTCGGTCAGCTCGCCGCCACTGAACGGCGGCGTCTCCGGCGGCACCAGCTCGGCGACGCGCGCGTCCTCACTCGCCGGCAGTCCGATGTGGAAGTCCGCGGTGACGCGCTCCCTGAACACCGTGCCGATCGTGGCGCCGGTGACCCGCCGGACGAACTCGCCGAGCAGATATCCCTGGGTGACCGCGTGATATCCGGGCGCGGTGCCGGGCGCCCAGAACGGTTCCTGCGCGGCCAGCAGCGACGTGCACTTCTCCCAGTCGTAGAGATCCTCGGTGGCGAGCGGCTCCCGCCACCCGGACAGGCCGGACGAGTGGCTCAGCACGTGCGCGAGCGTGACGTCCCGCTTCCCGCCGGCCGCGAACTCGGGCCAGAACCGGGTGACCCGCTCCCCCGGCTCGATGCCGTGCTCATCCGCGACGATCAGCGCCGTGAGCGCCGCGACGGTCTTGGTCACGGACCAGACGTTGACGATCGTGTCCCGCTCCCACGGCCGGGTGCGCGCCCGATCCGCGTGGCCGCCCCAGAGATCCAGGACGACCTCGCCGTGCCGCACCACGCAGAACGACGCGCCGACCTCGTCGCCGCCGGTCAGACCGGTCTCGAACAGTTCCCGCGCCTTCTCGAACCCCATGCGCGGAGTATTCGCGCCCCGCCAACGGTTTTCCACCGTGTTTCGGCGCGGTAACGTCGGGCGAACCCGGATTGAAGGACCCCGATGATCGTCTTCTTCGACGACCCCGGCGACGGGGTGCGCGTCACGGCCGACACGATCACCACGGACGGGCGCTCCTGGCCGCTCGACGAGCTGCACACGCCCCGCACCACGCGCCCGCCGCTGCCCCGCGCACTCCCCCGGCTGGTCTCGCTCGCGCTGCTGTCCGCGTTCGCCGTCCCGGTCACCTGGGTCACCGCCGGGCTACGCGGGGCCGTTCTCGTGCTGGTCGTCGCCGTGGCGCTCGCCGGCGCCGCGCTCCTGGTCGCCCGCCGGCCGCGCGCCTGGGAACTCTGGGCCGACCACCACGGCTCCGCCGTCAAGATCTTTTCAACCACCGACCCCGGGCGGTACGGGAGAGTCGCCCGCGCCCTGGTCCGCGCGACCGACTGGCGGGTCCTGGCCGACGATGTTCCCGGCCCGGTCGATGACGATCACGTCGACCTCGACCGGCGCCTCCCGCAGGACACCGACCGCGGTGCGCCGCGCCCCGGCCGCGATCAGATCCCCTAACGGAAACCCGTGCCGGCGGCTCTGCTGCAACGCGTCCAGCGCGGTGTTCGCGCGCTCGACGCCGCTCGCCAGTTCCTCCGGCCCTCGGTGGGTGCGCACCAGCGCCGCGAGTGCGGCCAGGTTCACCTGGCTGCGGCCGCTGTGCAGGTCCAGGTGGCCGTCGGCGAGCTTGGAGAGTTTGCCGACGCCGCCCGCGATCGTCAGCCTCGGCACCGGATGCCGCCGCAGATACTTCAGGACCGCGCCGGCGAAGTCGCCCATGTCCAGCAGCGCATCCTCCGGCAGCCCGTGCACCTCGGCCGCGACCCGCTCCGACGTGCTCCCGGTGCAGCCCGCCACGTGCGTCCGGCCCGCCGCCCGCGCCACGTCCACGCCGCGCCGGATGCTGTCGATCCAGGCCGCGCACGAGTACGGGACGACGATGCCGGTCGTACCCAGAACGGACAGGCCACCGAGGATGCCGAGCCGCGGGTTCCAGGTCTTCCGCGCCAGCTCGGCACCGTGCTCCACGGAGATCTCGATCTGCACGTCGCCGGGATCGCCGTACCGCGCCGCCAGCTCCTCGACCGCCGCGGTCATCATCGCGCGCGGCACCGGATTGATCGCGGGCTCCCCGACGGCCAGCGGCAGACCCGGCTTGGTGACGGTACCGACGCCCTCGCCCGCCCGGAACGTCACGCCACTGCCCGCGGCCGCGCGCCGCACCGTGGCCTGGACCAGGGCGCCGTGCGTCACGTCCGGGTCGTCACCTGCGTCCTTGACGACGCCCGCGCTGGCGTGGTCGCCCCTCAGGTCCTCGCGGGCCAGGGCGAAGGCCGGCCGCTGGCCCTTGGGCAACGTGATCGTGACCGGGTCCGGGAACTCGCCGGTCAGCAGGGCCTGGTAGGCCGCGGTCGTGGCCGCGGTGGCACACGCCCCCGTGGTCCAGCCGTAGCGCAGCTTTCCCGGAGATGTCACGGTCCTCAGCATGCCTGGTGACGTGCACCGCGATACCGGAGGGTCCAACCCTCATGATCGAATCCACGGTATGCGCGTGCTCATCCTCGGCGGAACGGCCGAAGCCCGCCGACTGGCCTCGTCGCTGACCGGGCTGCCGGGCGTCTCGGTGACCAGCTCGCTCGCGGGCCGCACCAGCACGCCGTCGCTGCCGCCGGGGGACGTGCGGATCGGCGGCTTCGGCGGGGTGACCGGGCTCATCGCCTGGCTGCGTTCGTCCGGGATGGACGCGGTGATCGATGCGACGCATCCGTTCGCGGCCGTCATGAGCACGTCGGCGGCGGAAGCCTGCGGCGAGGTGGGGATTCCGCTGCTGATGCTGCGGCGCCCCGGGTGGATCGAGCGAGACGGTGACGACTGGCGGCGGGTCCCGTCGATCGCGGCGGCGGCGAGAGTGTTGCCGCACGTCGGACAGCGGGCGTTACTGACCACCGGAAGGCAGACACTGGGTGCTTTCGCATCGCTCGGCACGGTGTGGTTCCTGGTGCGGGCGGTGGAGGCACCGGCACCGCCCGCACCGGCGCGGATGGTCGTGCTGCTGGACCGCGGCCCGTTCACGCCGGCGGGCGAGGAGGCGTTGATGCGGAAGCATCGGATCGACGTCGTGGTGACGAAGGACAGCGGAAGTTCCGCCGTCGAGGCCAAACTCGAAGCGGCACGGGTGGTGGGGATTCCGGTGCTGATGGTGGACCGGCCGGCGATCCCGGCGGGGGTACGGACGGTGCCGACGGTGGAGGACGCGGTGGCGTGGGTGGTGGCTGCCGGCGGGTGAAAACAGCGGCACAGACAGTCCTCGTTTTCTCAATGCCCGGCCCACAGGGCACCCGCCCCACAGGGCGCCCTGCGCGTGACTCGCCCGGCCCGCGAGACGCCCGGGGGCGCTGAAGTCGATCACGTGTCGCAAATCGTTGTTATCCGGCGCTCTTAACAACGATTTGCGACACGTGATCGCCGAGGCGGCCAACCGGCGCCGCCCTTATCCGGAAGGCCTCAGCCCGTCGGATACCGGCGCGGCGTGAACACGGTCCCGTTGACGTGGCGGGTCTGCGACGACCCCACGATCAGCAGCGTCCGCATGTCGACCGCATCCGGGTCCAGGTCGCCGAGCCGGACCACGCTGACCCGCTCCCCCGAACCCCCCACATCACGCCCCAGCACCACCGGCGTGTCCGCGGACCGGTGCTCCAGCAGCAGGTCTCGTGCCTTCTCCACCTGCCACGTCCGCGACTTCGACGCCGGATTGTAGATGGCGATCACCAGGTCGGCCCGCGCAGCCGCCGTCAGGCGTTCTTCGATCACGTCCCACGGCTTCAGCCGGTCGGAGAGCGAGATCGTCGCGTAGTCGTGCCCGAGCGGCGCACCCACCCTGCTGGCCACGGCCTGTGCCGCGGTCAGACCCGGCAGCACCGTGACCGGGATCGACGTGTAGGGCTCGGTCGCGGCCACCTCCAGCACCGCGCTCGCCATCGCGAAGACGCCGGGATCGCCGGACGACACCACGGCCACCCGGCGGCCCCGTGACGCGAGCGTCAGCGCGAACTCGGCGCGTTCCGACTCCACCCGGTTGTCGCTGGGGTGCCGTACCTGCCGCGGGTTGCCGGGGATCCGGTCCAGGTAGGGGCCGTATCCGACGAGGTCGGTGGCGGCGCTCAACGCGTCCTGTGCCTGCGGGGTCAGCCACTCGCGCCCGGCCGGGCCGAGCCCGACCACGGTCACCGCACCGGCCGCGGGCGACGGGGGCATCGACGACAGCGCGGCGGCAGTGGACGCGTGTACGCGGCTGGGCAGCAGCGCGACCGAGAAGTACGGCACGGTGGACGGGTCGACCGAGGCGAGTGGTGCGATGCGCTGCTGGGGGGTGGTGGCGCGCTCGACGTACCAGGCGTCGTCGAGGCGGCCGGCGGATTCGAGTGCGTCGCGGACCGCACCGAACGTGCGGCCGAGCTTCATGATCGCGGCCGAGTCGGCGGAGGCGAGCCGGGCGGCCAGGTCGGCGGGTGGCAGCGTGCCGGGCAGGACGGTCAGCGTCTCCTCGGCCTCGACCAGCGGGCGGCCGAGTTCGGCGGCGGCACCCGCGATGGAGGTGACGCCGGGGATCACCTCCGTCCCGTACCGTGTGGAGAGGCGTTTGTGCATGTGCATGTAGGAGCCGTAGAAGAACGGGTCGCCCTCGCAGAGGACGACCACGTCGCGGCCCGCGTCGAGGTGCGCGGCGAGGCGCTCGGCCGCGTCGGCGTAGAAGTCCTCGAGTGCGCCGCGGTAGCCGCCGGGGTGGTCGGTGGTCTCGGTGGTCACCGGGTAGACGAGCGCCTCCTCGACCTGGCCGTCCCGGCGGTAGGGTGCGGCGATGCCGCGGGCGATGCTGCGCCCGTGCCGGGCACTGTGGAAGGCGATCACGTCGGCGGCGCCGATCAGGCGGGCGGCCTTGACGGTCACCAGCTCCGGATCGCCCGGTCCGAGCCCGACGCCGTAGAGCCGGCCGGCCATTACTCCTCCTCGCTGGCGATGGCGTTGAGCGCCGCCGCGGTCATCGCGCTGCCGCCACGGCGGCCGTGCACAACCAGAAATTCACAACCCGCCGCGTGTACGGCGAGAGCCTCTTTCGACTCGGCCGCTCCGATGAAGCCGACCGGGATGCCGATGATCGCGGCGGGCCGGGGCGCGCCCGCGTCGAGCATCTCCAGCAGCCGGAACAGCGCGGTCGGCGCGTTGCCGATCGCGACCACGGCGCCGTCGAGCCGGTCCCGCCAGAGTTCCAGCGCGGCCGCGGACCGCGTGGTGCCGAGCTTCTGGGCCAGCGCGGGTACGCGCGGGTCGCGCAGCATGCAGAGCACCTCGTTGTCCGCGGGCAGCCGGCGGCGGGTGACGCCGGCCGCGACCATGTTCGCGTCGCAGAGGATCGGCGCGCCCTCGCGCAGCGCCGCGCTCGCACTGACCACCACGTCCCGGGAGTACGCGAGGTCGTCCGCCAGATCCGTCATCCCGCAGGAGTGGATCATCCGGACGGCGACGCGCGCGACGTCCTCCGGCAGCCCGTCCAGCCGGGCCTCCGCCCGGATCGTGGCGAACGAACGGCGATAGATCTCCGCGCCGTCACGAATGTATTCATAATCGGTCACGCGCCGGTCTCCTGTGCGGTGTTCGTCGTGCTGGTGCGGGCGGCCGCGATGAGTTCCGCGACCCGCCCGAGGTCGTGGGTCTCCGCCGGAGCACCGGCCTGCGCCGATGTCGCAGCTCCGGCGGCGGCACGTGCGCCGCCGCCGGGCTCGGCATCGGCGGGCCCGTCGACGCGGTATCCGTCACCGGTGGCCAGCACCCGAACCCACGGCGTGGCAGGGTGGCCGCAGCCGCGCTCACAGCCGACCCAGTGGACCGGTAGCGCGCCGGCCACGGGCCGCCCAGCCGCAGCCTCCAGCGCGGACACCGTGCCCGACGCGGGAAGCCTGCCCGACACGGAAACCGTGCTGGGCGTAGATACCGTGCCTGGCGCGGGAAGCGTGCCCGACGCGGAAACCATGCCCGACGCGGAAACCATGCCCGACGCGGAAACCATGCCCGACGCGGAAGGTGCGGCGGGCCGCAGGTCGAGCACGACCGTGGTGGCGTCCGCGCGGACGTCGGCGCGGGACTTGGCGCAGCCGGGGCGGCCGGCGCAGGCGGTCATCCCGTACCAGGGGGAAAGGTCGTCGACGGCGAGCCCGGCAGCGGCCAGCGCGGCGAGGTGGGAGTCGTCGGGAAGGCCGGGCACGACCACGCCGCGCCACGGGGTGAAGCGCAGTTCGCCCGCGCCGCTGTCGGCGACGTCGGCGAGGAGTTCGAGCTGGGTCGCGGAGATCCGGCCGAGCGGGATGATCACGGCGAGCGCGATGGCGCCTGATCCGCTGATCGCACCGGCGGGCGGCGCAGGCGGCTCCCAGGCCGGAACGACCGCCGCGGCGGTGGCGCCGAGACGCGCGGCCACCCGCTGCGACCCTTGATCGATCTCGGACATGCGCCAGCCTGCGGATCCCTGCGCTTCCCGCTCGGCGAGAAATGCCTCCGCCGCCGCAACCGCGATCCCGGCCGCCATGGCATCTGGTGCCGGCCGACCCGCGGAGATCGCCGGCTCGTGGGCGGGATCTCCCGCGCCGGCGGCGGGCACTCCCACCGCATCGGCGGAAACCGCAGCAGCACGAGCGGGACCACCCGCCTCCCCTGTGGGAGGCAGGGCACCGCTCGGTGGCGTGCCGGGAGTGCCGGCGTCCGCGGGATGGACGGGGACGCGGAGTCCGAAGTCGAGGCCGCCCAGGAGCAGGGTGAAGGTGGAGCGGCTGGTCGCGGCGAGGCAGATGTCGGCGCCGAGGGAAGCGGTGTCGCCGCGGCCGTCGTCGAGGGCGAACAGGAAGCGACCGGACAGCGCGGCCAGCGCGGGCGCGGCCCGCAGCGCGGTGTCGAGCGCGTCGATCAACGGGCGTACGTCGATCAGGCCCGCGTCGTCGAGGCCGCTCAGCGGGGAGGCCACGATGTTGCGGGCGCGCTCGTGGGTGGCCGAGGGCAGCAGGCCGGCGTCGGCCAGCCGGACGCCGAGTTCGGCCTCGGCGCCGGGCGGGAGCGCGCGCAGCTGGAGATTGCCGCGGGAGGTCTGGTCGAGGTGGCCGTCGCCGAGGTCGCGGGCCGCGCGGGCCAGCACCCGGGCCTGGCCCGCGGTGATCACGCCGCCTGGGATCCGGACCCTGGCCAGGCCTCCGTCCGCGGCCGCGTGCACCTGCAGCGCGGTCGGGCAGGCGTCCGGGCCGGTGCGCACCACGCCGCCGAGGACGCTGGACGGCGCCGCCTGCGGCACGGTCCGGTGACCGGAAGCGGGAAGCGGGGACATGCGGCGGATACTACGGGTTGTCGCGGAGGCCGTTTCACCTTCGGCCGCTACACCCCGACGTGCGTCACAACCGCACCCACCGCACGCCGCCGATCCACGCCACTGCCGTAGGCGCCCTCGCCCGGCCGGTATGAGCCGGCACTTCGTGAGTCGTCAGGCGGGATCTCGTGCTCCTGGCCGCGGCAGCCCTACTCGCACTCCATGAGGTTTGTTCAGCGGGGCTGAGCCGACGCCGCGTCGTCGCACGCCAGCGCTGTCAGCGCGCTGCGCCCCGACGGCGCTGGCCTGCGGCAACGCGGAGTGAGGTCGCCGCGCTGAATAAGCCTCCATATACGAAATCTCGGATAGACGAACCTGGAGGATTATTCAGCGCCGCCCTCGTCAGACCGCGCGGCCTGCGGCAACGCGGTGCCGGTTCTCTGCGCTGAATAAGCCTCCTGGCATGCGTGGCACTCACCGCCTCTGTCCGGTAGATACGAGCCTCTCGTGTCCCCCGATGCCGCCGCACGCGCCTGGGTGAAATTATAGGGAAATGTCCGGACAGCGCCGGTAGGAATCATTCTCATTGATCGACAAGTGAAGATCCTGTTCATATAGCGGGCCGCCCGACACGGTGCCGCGTCCATGCGGGCGAAAGCACACGAACCCGTTTCCACCTGCCGCGTGACGCAAGTTCTTGCCGACCTGCGGCCAGGCCGCGCAAGAGCTTGCTCCACATTGGCTCTTTTATGCTGAAATTTCGGACACGGAGTGTCCGATGACGAGCCCGGCGCCGCCCACGCGACCCCGCCACCTGCCGCCACGCGACCCCGCGCCTCGGCACGACGCGACCCCGCAGCCCGGTGCGGCGCTACCCCGCAGCCCGGCGCTGCCTGGCCTGGCGGCCCGGCGGCTGAGGGCGAGCAAGATCACTGGGGGTGGCTTGACGGGTGGGTGGCGGGGTCGGGAGAGTGGGAGCGCTGCACAAGCGCGCGGCGACGGTGGAGGAAGTCCGGTGTGAGTCCGGCGCGGTCCCGCCACTGTCACCGGGGAGCGGACCCCAGCACGACCACTGCCGGCAAGGGGCCGGCGGGAAGGTGGGGCGAGCGTCGATCCGGGAGCCAGGAGACTCCGGTCGCCGCGACAACCGTCACGATCTGGGGCGCGGACCCCAGGGAGGAGCCCGCGGTGGCCCGCGTCCTGTTGCTTTCCACGTCCGACACCGACCTGCTCAGCGCCCGCGCCAGTGGCGCGGACTTCCGGCTGGCCAACCCCGCCCGGACCGCGGTCGGCGACCTCGACGGGCTGCTCGACGGTACGGATCTGGTGGTGGTCCGGATCCTGGGCGGCTACCGGGCGTGGGAGGAAGGGCTGGACGCGCTGCGGGCGCAGGCCCGCCCGGTCGTGGTGCTCGGCGGTGAGCAGGCGCCGGACGCGGAGCTGATGCGGCACTCCACGGTGGCGCCGAACATCGCGGCCGAGGCGCACATGTACCTCGCGCACGGCGGCCCGGCGAACTTGACCGAGTTGCACCACTTCCTGAGCGACACGATCCTGCTCACCGGGCACGGGTTCGCGGCGCCGGAACCGGCCCCGGCCTGGGGACGACTGAAGCGACCCGCGACGAGCCGGAACGAGAACGCGCCGAAGATCGCGATCCTGTACTACCGGGCGCATCACATGGCCGGGAACACCGGGTTCGTGCACGCGCTGGCGGACGCGGTCGAGGAGGCCGGCGCGGAAGCGTTGCCGATCTTCTGCGCGTCACTGCGTACCCCCGATGATGATCTTCTTGAGGCCCTGAGGCGGGCGGACGCGCTGATCGTGACCGTGCTGGCGGCCGGCGGTGCCGGGGGTGTCGTGCCGGCGGCGGCGCAGGCCGGCGGCACGGACGACGCGTGGGACGTGGGCGCGCTCGCGCAGCTGGACGTGCCGATCCTGCAGGGGCTGTGCCTGACCAGCGACCGGGCCACGTGGGACGGCAACGACGACGGGCTGTCGCCGCTGGACGCGGCCACCCAGGTCGCGGTGCCGGAGTTCGACGGCCGGATCATCACGGTGCCGTTCTCGTTCAAGGAGACGGACTCCGACGGGCTGACCGTCTACGTGGCCGATCCGGAGCGGGCGCGGCGGGTCGCGGGCATCGCGTTCGGGCATGCGCGGCTGCGGCACGTCCCGCCGGCCGAGCGGAGGATCGTGCTGATGCTGTCGGCCTATCCGACCAAGCACTCCCGGATCGGCAACGCGGTCGGACTGGACACGCCGGCCTCCGCGGTGCGGCTGATCAGGGCGATGACCGAGCGCGGGTACGACGTGGGCGACTTCCCCGGCGTCGCGGCGCAGGACGGCGACGCGCTCATGCACGCGCTGATCGCGGCCGGCGGCCAGGACCCGAACTGGCTGACCGAGGAGCAGCTGGAGGGCAATCCGGTGCGGATCCCGGCCGCGGAGTACCGCGCCTGGTTCGCCACGCTGCCCGAGGAGCTGCGCCGGGTGACCGAGCAGCACTGGGGGCCGGCGCCGGGCGAGCTCTACGTCGACCGCTCACAGGACCCGGACGGCGAGATCGTGCTGGCGGCGCTGCGCGGCACGAACGTGGTGGTGATGGTGCAGCCGCCGCGCGGGTTCGGCGAGAACCCGGTCGCGATCTACCACGACCCGGACCTGCCCGCGTCGCACCACTACCTGGCCGCCTACCGCTGGCTGGCGGCGAACTTCGGCGCGCACGCGGTCGTGCACATCGGCAAGCACGGCAACCTGGAGTGGCTGCCCGGCAAGACCGTGGGCCTGTCCGCCGCGTGCGGGCCGGACGCCGCGCTCGGCGACCTGCCGCTGATCTACCCGTTCCTGGTCAACGACCCCGGCGAGGGTACGCAGGCGAAGCGCCGCGCGCACGCCACGCTCGTCGACCACCTGGTGCCGCCGATGGCGCGCGCGGAGTCGTACGGCGACATGGCCCGGCTGGAGCAGCTGTTGGACGAGCACGCGAACATCGCGGCGCTGGACCCGGCGAAGCTCCCGGCGATCCGCGCGCAGATCTGGACGCTGATCCAGGCCGCGAAGCTCGACCACGACCTGGGCCTGGCGGACCGGCCGCACGACGCGGAGTTCGACGACTTCCTGCTGCACGTGGACGGCTGGCTGTGCGAGGTCAAGGACGTGCAGATCCGCGACGGTCTGCACGTGCTCGGCGAGCCGCCGCGCGACGAGGCCCGGGTCAACCTGGTGCTCGCGATGCTGCGCGCGCGGCAGATGTGGGGCGGCCAGGTGGCGGCGCTGCCCGGGCTGCGCGAGGCGCTCGGCCTGCGCGAGGACGGGTCGGAGACCTTGTCCGACGTGGACGCCGTGGAGGCGGTGGCGAAGACGCTGGTCGCGGAGATGGAAGCGGCCAGGTGGGATCCCGCGGCGGCGTCCGGCGTGGTGTCGCGCGCGGACGTCCGTACCCCCGAGCTGGTGGAAAAGATCTTGATCTTCGCGGCGACGGAGATCGTGCCGCGGCTGGATCGCACCACGGACGAGATGACGCACCTGCTGCACGCGCTGGACGGCGGCTACGTGCCGGCCGGGCCGAGTGGGTCGCCGCTGCGCGGTCTGATCAACGTGCTGCCGACCGGGCGGAACTTCTACTCGGTGGACCCGAAGGCGATCCCGAGCCGGCTGGCCTGGGAGACCGGGCAGGCGATGGCGGAGTCGCTGGTGATCCGCTACCGGGAGGACACCGGCGACTGGCCGCGGTCGGTCGGGCTGTCGGTGTGGGGCACCGCGGCGATGCGCACGGCCGGTGACGACGTCGCGGAGATCCTGGCGCTGCTCGGCGTGCGGCCGACCTGGGACGAGGCGTCGCGGCGGGTGAACGGGCTCGCGGTGATCCCGCTGCCCGAGCTGGAGCGGCCCCGGGTGGACGTGACGATCCGGATCAGTGGGTTCTTCCGGGACGCGTTCCCGCACGTGGTGGCGCTGCTGGACGACGCGGTGCAGCTGGTCGCGTCGCTGGACGAGCCCGCCGATCTCAACTTCGTGAAGGCGCACGTGGACGCGGACCTCGCGGCCCACGGTGACACGCGCCGGGCCACGCTGCGGGTGTTCGGGTCGAAGCCGGGGGCGTACGGCGCCGGAATCCTGCCCCTGATCGACAGCCGGAACTGGCGCGGCGACGCGGACCTGGCCGAGGTCTACGCGGTGTGGGGCGGCTACGCCTACGGGCGCGGGCTGGACGGGGTCGCGGCGCGGGCCGACATGGAGACCGTCTACCGGCGGATGTCGATCGCGGCGAAGAACGTGGACACGCGCGAGCACGACATCGCGGACTCGGACGACTACTTCCAGTACCACGGCGGGATGATCGCCACGGTGCGCGCGCTGACCGGGACCGCGCCTCGCGCGTACATCGGCGACAGCACCCAGCCCTCCGCGGTACGCACGCGCGCGCTGTCCGAGGAGACCGCGCGCGTGTTCCGGGCCCGGGTGGTCAACCCGCGCTGGATCGCCGCGATGCGCCGGCACGGCTACAAGGGCGCGTTCGAACTGGCCGCGACCGTCGACTACCTGTTCGGCTACGACGCGACCGCGGGTGTGGTCGCGGACTGGATGTACGACACGCTCGCCCAGACCTACGTGCTGGATGAGGAGAACCGGAAGTTCTTCGAGCAGTCCAACCCGTGGGCGCTGCACGGCATCGCCGAGCGGCTGCTGGAGGCGGCGGACCGGGGCATGTGGGAGCACCCGGACCAGGCCACGCTCGACGGGCTGCGCGAGGCGTACCTGCGCACGGAGGGTGACCTCGAGGACCGCTGAGCGCGGTTCTGTGTTCCCGGACCTGCGCCTCGCGCGACGAGCGGATCGGCCGGATCCTGGCCGGCGACCGGCGCCGCCGGCACGACGCGGTCGCGCTCGCGGTGCGCGCCGGCCAGGCCGACGGCTCGATCACCCGCGAGGAGGACCCGGCCGACCTGACCTGGACGATCGCCGGGCTGATCGCCGGAATCCGGGTCAACGCCGCGGCGCAGCGCCTCCGTCGAGGCGCTGCGCCGCACCACCGTCATCGGACTGCGCGCACTGCGGCCCTGAGTTCCTCATGCGGCCGGGAATCTCTGCTGCCCGAATTTTGTACTTCGTAATACAGAACTGGGGGGCTCATGATCGACTTTCCTACCGGCCGGGCCGCGGGTGGCGCTCACGCCGGTGAGCGGGCGGTGCAGGAGCGGGCACACGAGGGCGGGCCCGAATGGGGCTCGCCGATGTTCGGACCGGAGATCCCGCTCGGCTTCGTCCCGTTCCTGCGCGCCCAGCACATGCTGATCGCCGGGGCCGCGGACGACGACGGCGCGGTCTGGTCGACGGTCCTCACCGGACGGCCGGGCTTCATCCAGCCGGCCGACGAACGCACCATCGTCGTCGACGCGCTGCCCGCGCCCGGCGACCCGCTGCACGGCGCCTTCCGGACGTACCGGGACGTCGGCCTGCTCGCGCTGCACCCGCAGACCCGGCGCCGGATCCGCGTCAACGGCGTGGCACGGCAGGACGGGCAACGGCTGATCGTGCGCACCGAACAGGTGCTCGGCAACTGCCCGAAATACCTGCAGACCCGCACGATCACCGGCTCCGACGACGCCACCCCGGCCGGGGCGCCGGCCGCGGGCACCGCCCTCACCGACGGGCAGCGGCGCTGGATCGAGACCGCCGACACGTTCTTCATCGCCAGCCGATCGCCGGAGCACGGCGCCGACTCGTCCCACCGCGGCGGCACGCCCGGCTTCGTCACGGTCACCGGGCCGCGCACGCTGCGCTGGCCCGACTACACCGGCAACCAGTTCTACATGACGCTCGGCAACCTGCACCTCGACCCGGCGAGTGGCCTGCTGTTCCTGGACTGGGAGCACGGGCACACCCTGCAGCTGACCGGCGCCGCGCGGATCGACTGGGCGCCGGAGAGCGCGGCGGCGTACCCCGGCGCACTGCGGGTCGTGGAGTTCGACGTCGCGTCCGTGGTGCAGCGCGACCACGCCAGCCCGCTGCGATGGCAGCTGCAGGAATATTCGCGGGTCAATCCGCCCGTGGCCGGGCGTTCCTGAGGCGGATGCCGCTGAAGGCGAGCGTCGTGGTGATGGTGGCGTCCCAGAAGGGCCAGAGGGCCGGCAGGACGCGGAGCTGGATGCCGGCCGCCTCGTGCAGCGCGAGCAGGTCGCCGACCGGCTCCGGCGGGGCGAGCGGGGTGATCGGCTCGTGGGCGGCGTGGGCGTGCGGCTCCGGGTCGCCGATCGGGGTGAAGCGGTCCGCCGGGAGGCGGTAGGCGAAGAGGCGGACCGTGCGGATCGCCTCCAGCCAGCCGTACTCGATCGCGTGCACCCGGGTGCCGCCGCCCGGGCCGAGGATCCGGTCACGGTCGGCGGCGGTGGTGGTGGGCGTGATCCAGGCCATGGCGCGCGGACACGCACGGGGGAACCAGTAGTCCGGGGCCCGGTCGTGATCGACGGCCCAGACCAGCGGTTCGGCCCGGGTGCTGGTCGGGGCGACGTGCGGTACGAAGCGGGTGATGCCGGGGTCCTCGGAGAAGTGCAGGACCTGGCCGGGTTCCGGGCGCATCCGCTCATTCAATCGCGAGCGCTTTTCCGCCGGTCGCGGGGCCGTTGCCGGAGCGCGGGGTGTCGCGTTTGCATCGTCGTCAGGCGTTCGGATAGTCAGGCGTTCGATCGGCCGGCATTCGGAGGCTTTCGGAAGGCGGAGCAGCACGTGGACGTGATGAGCGGTCCGGGGATCGACACCCCCGCCGGGTACACCGGCACCCATCGGATCGGCTCGGGCGGCGGCGCCACCGTCTACCGGGCGTGGGACGAACGCGGCGCGCGCTGGGTCGCGCTCAAGCTCTTCCATCGGTACGTGCGGAGCCAGGCGGCCGTGCTCGCGTTCCACGACGCCTGCCGTGCGATCGGGCGGCTCGGCGGGCACCCGTCGATCGCGGCCGTGCACGCGGTCGGCGTCACCCCGACCGGGCGGGCCTGGCAGGCGATGCGGCTCGGTGAGGGCGGCACGCTCGGCGAGGCGCTGCTGCGCACCGGGCCGGTCGACCAGGCGTGGGTGCTGGCCGCCGGGGTGCGGCTGGCGGACGCGCTCGCCTACGCCCACGGGCTCGGTGTGCCGCACGGCGCGGTGCGGCTGTCCAACGTGCTCCTCGACTCGGACGGCAACCCGCTGCTCTCCGACTTCGTCGTGGGGCCGGCGAGCACGTCGTACGCGGAGGACCTCACCGGCCTCGGCGAGGTGCTGTTCGCGCTGCTCACCGGCACGGTGCCGCAGCCGGGCCTCGGCGTGCGGGCCGGGCTGGGGACGGCCGGGGTGGTGGCGGTGCCCGGGCTTTCCGACGTGCTCGGCGCGGTGCTGGGCGTGCCGTCGGTGGTCGACGCCGGGACGACGCGCGACTTCGGCCAGCGGCTGCGCGAGGTACAGGCGGCGGCCGGCTACCCGGTGTCCGCCCCGGACCCGTGGCGCGAGCCGCCGGCGGTGGTCCCCGGCGCCCGCCGCACGCCGGAGCCGCCGGAGCCGCCGGACGCACCGGAGCCCGACGCGGGGGCGGAGCGACCGGTGCCGCCGCCGGTGGCCAAGGCTCAGCGCGGCCTGGTGTTCGGCCTCGGGCGGCAGCGCCGCCGGTGGGGTTCGTCCACGTCCGGCGACACCCCACGAACGGAAACCCACGCCGGGGGTACGGCCGGGAGCCACCCGAAAACCGACGGCGACGACGCGGAACCGGTGCCGGCGGGTGCCGGGGACGTCGGGGCGGCGGCACGAGCCGGGGAGGCCGCGGAGGCGACGGGTGCCGGGAGTCACTCGAAGGCGACGGGTGCCGGGCACGACGCGGAGACGACCAGTGCCCGGCACGTCGCGGAGACGGCAGATGCCGGGCATCTCGCGGAGACGGCCTCCCCGTCCGGAGGGACGCGCCTCGTGGCGGGGACCGCGAGGACTGCGACCGTGCCTGCCGGTGGTGCCACGACGGACGACGCCGGGACCGGAACAGACACGACGGGCGTCGATGCGGGCATCACTCAGGTGAGCGGCGATGACGCGGGCCGCGACACGGAACCCGGCAGCGCGACGGCCGAGGGTGCAGTCACGGCCGGCGTCGTCGCGGGTGACGCCGCCGACGAAAGCGACGCTGGTCAGGCGGCCGCAACCAGCACCGACGCTGCGGCCTCGCCTTCCACGAACGATTTCACAGAGGCCGGGCACGACCGCTCTACCGGTGACGGCGGTGCGGTCGGCACGAAGAACCTCGGCACAGAAGGGCTCGGCGCGACCGGCTCGACCGCGGGAGACCTCGCCGCGGCCGGGCCAGACCTCAGCGCGGCCGACCCGGCCAGGGCAGATCTCAGCGCGGCCAGCTCGGCCAGGGCAGACCTCAACGCGGCCGACCCGGCCGGGCCAGACCTCAACGCGGCCGACCCGGCCGGGCCAGACCTCAACGCGGCCAGCCCGGCCGGGCCAGACCTCAACGCGGCCAGCCCGGCCGGGCCAGACCTCAACGCGGCCAGCCCGGCCGGGCCAGACCTCAACGCGGGTGGCGTAAGCGGATTGAATCTCGGCGCTACCGGTGCGGACGCGGCGGACCGGAACACGGCCGACGCGATCGATGACAACGCGATGCCGACCGGCGCGACGGCGACCGGCGGTTCGCACCGGGAGGGTGAGGACGCGGGCGACGAGCCGGTGGGCGCGGTGCAGGTGGCTCCGCCGGCCGGGAAGGTCACCGGGAAGGTCGAGCCGTCCGGGCTGGAGCTCATGCACCGGCGGAACTCGCGGCGGCGGCGGATCACG
The DNA here is from genome assembly GCF_030811575.1 of Catenuloplanes nepalensis. GTDB lineage: Bacteria > Actinomycetota > Actinomycetes > Mycobacteriales > Micromonosporaceae > Catenuloplanes > Catenuloplanes nepalensis. Next base: position 4,934,028 of record NZ_JAUSRA010000001.1, read on the forward strand.
GTGGCCGCGCTGGCCACCGGGGCGTTGATGATCGGTGTCGCCGCCGTTCCGGCCACCCGGACGCTGCTCGCTGACAACCTGGAGCCGGCCGCGCCGCCGACGCCGGCCGCGCCCGCCTCCGGGGCCGGCGGGCCGGTCGCCGCGCCGCCGCGCCCAGCCAGGATGGTGCCGCCGGACGGCGTCACCGACGGGCTCGCGCTGTGGTGGCCGGCCGACGTTGGCGTCGGCCGTACCCTGGTCGACGGCTCCGGCGGCGGTAACGCCGCGCTGCTCTCGCCGATCACCGGCTGGGCGCCGGCCGGCCACAACGGTTCAGGGCACGCGGTCCAGCTCTCCGCGTCCACGTCGGACAGTTACGCCGCCTCGATCCGGCCCGCCGTCCGTACCGATCAGAGCTTCTCGGTCATGGCCTGGGTCTTCATCAACGACCGGCGCGACAACCGGGGCATCCTGTCCCAGCCCGGGACCACGACCAGCGGTTTCATCGTCCGGTACGACAGGGAGACCGACACCTGGCGCGCGCTGTTCCCGCGCACCGACTCGCGTGGGCCGGACGTCGACACCGTCACGTCCACGTCCACGCCGCGGCTGCGCACCTGGACGCACCTGGCGGTCACCTACGACGCCGCGACCGGGCTGGTCACGTTCTACGTCGACGGCACGGCCGAGGACACCGTCCGCCGCCCGGTCCGCTGGAACGCGGCCGGCCCGCTGCTCGCCGGCCGCGCGCTGGTCGACGGCGCCTGGACCGACCGGTTCGGCGGCGCGCTCGACGACATCCGCGCGTACGACCGCCCGCTCACCCCGGCGGAGATCACCACGATCACCCGCTGACCCACTACCCGCGCCGCGCGACAGAGACGTATCGGGAGGCGGCCGCGCGCCTGACCGGTCCGGCGGCCGTGGCGGACGTGCCGGGCGAGGAGCGTGTCGCGGGGCCGGCACTCACCGGCGCTGACGGCTCGGCCCGGCCGATGTTCGCCGCCGCTGATGACCCTGCCCGGCCGGCTGATCTCCGTGGGATCGCTGGGAGCCGCGGATCACGCGACCGGCCCGCGGTGGGTGGTGTGTCGTCGTCATCCGGCCGTCGTGGTCGGCGGGGCGCTGCTGTCCGGCGGGGGTGCGGACGGCGGGGCCGAGGCGTCCGGGTCGGAGCCGGCCGAGACCGCGGCGTCGGGGGTGTCTCCGGGTCCCGGAGCCGACTGCGGAAGGTCGGTGGGCTGGGCCGTGGGCGGCAGGGTGGTCGAGGTCCCGGTGGGCGGTGACGACGGTGGTGTGGAGGGGCCGGGCGTGGCCGGGCTGGTGGACGGCGCCGGCACGGTGGCGGGGTGCTGCGGGTCCGGGCCGGTGCCGAGCCGCGGTGCGATCGCGGTGATCGCCAGCGCGGTCGCGGCCGTGAGCGCGGCGATGCCGATCAGGCGCGCCCGGGGGCGGGCCGGGGCCAGCGTGGGTGGCGCGGGCGGGCGCAGGGCCGCCGGTGTGATCAGGCCGGCGCGGGTGGCGAACGCGGCGCGCAGGCGGTGTTCGAGGTCGGTGCTCATCGGCGTGGCTCCGGGAGTTCGTCGCGCAGGGCGGCCAGGGCACGGCTCGCGGTCGACTTCACGGTGCCGCGGGAGATGCGCAGCGTCTCCGCGATCTCCGCCTCGGACATGTCGGACCAGTAGCGCAGCACCAGGACCTGGCGCTGCCGGATGGTGAGGCGGGTGAGCGCGGCCAGCAGTTCCGTGTCCCCCTCGGCGCGCAGCGCCTCGTCCTCCGCGGCCGGGCTCGGCGGCGGGACGGGCGGCACCCAGGCGCGGACGGTACGGCGGCGGCGCAGCGCGGACCGGGCGGCGTTCAGCACAGCGGTGGTGAGGTAGGCGTGCGGGTCGGCCAGGCCGCGCAGGTCCGGGCCGTGCCGTCGGTAGAGCGCGGCGAACGCGTCCTGCACGACGTCCTCCGCGGTCTCCAGGTCGTCGACCAGGAGCACGGCCAGCCGCACCAGACTGAGCCGCCGGGCGTGATAGAGCACGTTGATCTCCGGTACGCCGGCGTCCCCCGGCGAACCGCCACGGGACGCGGGCGTGCCCGACGTCATCGACCGCAGCAGGCGTAGCAGCGGCGGCCAGGACGAGCGGATCGCGAAAGTCATGCGCGGCGTGCCATGTCCCCGGTCAACGCGGCCCGGCCGTGATCCGTGGGACCGGCCACGAGCCCGCGGCCACGGGCGTTTAGGCGCATGGGTGCTCCTGGGTCTGGGGGTGGGGGTCGTTCGGATAGACGCTTGAGCGCGGCAGAGGTTGCCGCTGTGGACGTGACCCCGGTCACTCCCCCATCGTGATCACGATCTTTCCGGTCGGATGCCCCTCGGCAAGGTGGGCCACCGCTGACGCGGCGCCGGACAGCGGGAACGTCCGGTCGATCACCGGCGTGAGCCGGCCCGCGTCGACGCGCCGGCCGAGCTCGACAAGGCTTGCCGCGCGTTCGCGGCCGGCGACCGGGCGCAGGCGCTGGCGGCCGAACAGACCGGCCAGCGGCGCCCCTAACAGCCGGGTGAAGCCGCCGAGGAATCCGGGCGCGTCGTGGCCGCCGCCGGCCAGCAGCACCGTGCCGGTCGGCGTGAGCGCGCGCCGGAGCAGCGGGAACGGCCGGCACCCGGCGGTGTCCAGGATGACGTCGTGCACCGGGCCGTCGCTGTCGATCTCCGCACGCGTGTAGTCGATCACCCGGTCCGCGCCGAGTCTCGCCATCAGCGGCGCCTTGCCTGGACCGCAGACCGCGGTGACGTGCGCGCCCTCGGCGACCGCGAGCTGCACCGCGAACGCGCCGATGCCGCCACCCGCGCCGATGATCATTATCCGGCGGCCGGTGAGCGGGCCGGCCGCGCGGATCGCGTCGAGCGCGGTCTGCCCGGAGACCGGGATCGCCGCGGCCTCGGCGAACGACAGCCGCGCGGGCTTGTGGGCCAGCCACTTCACCGGTGCGACGGTGAACTCCGCGAACGACCCGCGGTCGCAGGTGCCGTGGACCTCGTCGCCGACGGCGAACCCGGTGACGCCGGGACCGGTCTCGACGACGACGCCGGCCAGGTCCCGGCCGCGGACCGGCTGGCGGGGCCGGCGCACGCCGAACGCCAGGCGCGCGGCGGGCGGGCGGCCGGTGATCAGGATCCACACGCCGGGGTCGACGGCGGCGGCCCGCACCTCGATCAGCACCTCGTCACGGCCGGGCGAGGGGCGGGGCAGGTCGGCGAGCTCCAGGACGGCGGACGGATCCCCGTACTCCCGATTGATCATGGCTTTCATGCGGGCTCTCCCGAGGACGTGGGGTATTGGAAGACGTCTTCGAGGGATACGCCGAAGACGTGGGCGATCTGGAAGGCCATCTCCAGCGAGGGCGAGTAGCGGCCGGCCTCGATGGCGATGACGGTCTGCCGGGTGACGCCGATCCGGCGGGCCAGGTCGGCCTGGGTCATCTCGCCGGCGGCGAAGCGGAGCGCGCGGATGCTGTTGGTCACCCGCGTCGGCTTCACCACGGCATGCCCGTGCGGTAGAGGATGACCTTGGTGACGCCGCCGAGCACGGCGGAGAGCACGAAGCACAGGTAGATGACGTTGGCGATCCAGAAGTGCTCCCAGCCGGCGATCGCCATCAGCATGCCGGCGACCGCGCCGATCACCACGAACGACTGTGCGGTGTGGTCGCCGAACCGGCCGATCTCCCGGTCGCGCACGTCGATCTCGCGGGCGCGACCGCCGATGAACACCTCGGCGAGCATGCTCGCGGCGATCGCGCCGCCGACGGACCAGAGCAGGACGCCACCGTACGCCACGGCGGTGAGCGGGCCGCCGGCCGCGCGCACCGCGACGACCCCGGCGTAGGCCGCGTAGGCGATCACGGCGACGACGAGCCTGATCCAGGCGCGCCTCTCCTCCAGCGTCATGACGAATCCCCCTGGTGAGGTACAGAATATTCGACATCACCAAGGTAAAGCTTTCCAGACCTGATGTCTAGAAAGTTTTACATTCCGAGGCAGTGGAGTGCGTCGGGTAAGGACGGGCGCTTCACGCGTTCCGGGTGGCCAGCCAGCTCTCCAGGCCGTCGAGGACGCGCTCCAGGCCGAAGTTGAAGTTCTCCTCCCACATCGACGGGTCCATCGGCGCGTCGCCGATCGTCCGGCGCCACGCCTCGTAGTTCGGGTAGTCCGCGGCCACGCGCTCCAGCAGCGGGGCGACGCGCGCCTGGACCTCGGCCGGGGTCAGGCCGGCCGACGTGGTGCTCGCGGCGACCGCGGCCGTGGAGAGCGCGGCGCCGACCGCGTGGTTGGTGATCAGCGCGCTGGCGTGCGAGAGCGTCATCCCGGCGAAGCCACCGGCCACGAACAGCTTGGTGATCCGGTCGCCGACGCGGAGCGCGTTGGGCCCGAGGTTCGGGTGCGTGCCGAGCAGCGGGATCGCCCACGGGTGGCGCAGCAGCATGGCGCGCAGCCCGTTCGCGTAGACGGACGCGCCGATCCGGAAGCTGACGTCGCCGGGCTCCGGGACGTAGATCTCGCCCATGATCTCGTCGACCGCCAGTTCGAGCAGCTCGTTCTTGTTCGTCACGTGCCAGTAGAGCGAGGTGGCGCCGGAGCCGAGGCGGGTGCCGAGCCGGCGCATGCTCAGGCCCTCCGCGCCCTCGGCGTCGAGCAGCTCGATCGCGGTGCGCACGATCTGCTCGCGGGTCAGCGTCGGCGCGCCGCCGCGGGGCCGGCCGGGCTCACGCAGCCAGACCGAGTCGGTGAACGGGTCGGTCTTCCGCGAGGCCATACCGTCAGTCTACGAGGGGACACCGAAGCAACAGTCCTCGATGGTACGGTGTTCGAGTGACTAGTACACCGTTCGAGAGAGACCCGCGGCGCTGGCTGATCCTGGGCGTGCTGTGCCTGAGCCTGCTCGTGGTCGTCGTCGACAACATGGTGCTCAACATCGCGATCCCGTCCCTGATCAGCGACCTGGGCGCGAGCACGGCCGAGATCGCGTGGATCATCGATGCCTACATCCTCGTCTTCGCGGGCCTGCTGCTCACCGCCGGCTCGCTGTCCGACCGCTACGGGCGGCGGCGCGGCCTGGTGACCGGGCTGCTCGTCTTCGGCGGCGCGTCCGCGCTGGCCACGCTCGCACGCACGCCCGAGCAGCTGATCGCGGTGCGCGGCCTGATGGGGGCGGGCGCCGCGTTCCTGATGCCGGGCACGCTCTCCATCCTGACCACGGTCTTCGCCGAGGACGAGCGGAAGAAGGCGATCGCGATCTGGAGCTCCGTGCTCACGCTCGCGGCGCTCGGCGGTCCCACGCTCGGCGGGCTGCTGCTGGAGCACTACTGGTGGGGCTCGGTCTTCCTGCTCAACGTGCCGATCGCGGCGCTCGGCATCGCCGCGGCCTGGCTGATCATCCCGGAGTCGCGCGGGCCCGCCTCCCGGCCGGACGTGCTCGGCGCGCTGCTCTCCACCGTGGGCATGGCCGCGCTGGTGTGGGGCGTGATCAACGTGGCGTCGCACGGGTGGGGCTCCGGCCGTACCCTCGCGGGTTTCGTGATCGGCCTGGTGATGTTGAGCGCGTTCGCGCTCTGGGAGCGGCGCGTCACCGAGCCGATGCTGCCGCTGTCGCTGTTCCGCGACCGCAACTTCGGCGGCGCCAGCCTCTCCATCGTGCTGCTCTCCTTCTCGGCCGGCGGGATGATGCTGGCGCTGACCCAATACCTGCAGTTCGTCCTGGGGTACGGTCCGATGCGCGCCGGTCTGGCCTTCATCCCGATGCTGGTGACCACCATGGTCTTCAACGGCATCGGCGTGCTCGTCGACAGGCGGCTCGGCGCCCGCGTCGCGATCTCGGCCGGACTGCTGCTGATGGCGGCCGGCATGGGCGTGCTCGCCACCACCGGCCCGGACGACGGATATCCGCGGCTCGCGCTCGCGTTCGTGCTGATGGGCGCGGGCAGCGGCATCGCGGCCCCGCCCGCGGTCGGCACGCTGCTCGGCGCGCTGCCACCGGAGCGTGCCGGCGTCGGTTCCGCCGTCAACGACACCGTCCAGCAGATCGGCGCCGCGCTCAGCGTCGCGGTCATCGGCAGCGTGCTGACCTCGGTCTACGCGTCCGCGATGCCGCCGGGCGCGGGCGAGGCCGCGCGCCGGTCGATCGGCGAGGCACTCGGCGTGGCCGCGACCACCGGTGACGCGGGCCTGATCGTGTCCGCGCGGGAGGCGTTCGTGGCCGCGCTCTCGGTCACGTCCTGGGTGGGCGTGGCCGGCGCCACCGCGGCAGCGATCGTGGCCGCCTCGATCCTGCGCCCGAAACCGGCGCCACCACCCGCACCGCCCGAGCCTGTCGAGCAGGGGAAAGCGATCGCGCCGGAGCGTGTGTAAACCGTGATCAGGGCGTCCCCCATGTCGCTGGAGCGGCATGGGGGACGCCCTGATCACGGGTCTGTTCCGGAGGTGCCGGGGCCCGGCGGCCGGGGCGTCCCTCACGCCCCGCGTCAGAGTGGCGTGAGGGACGGCCCGGCCACCGGGCTTCCGGCGGTCTAGGGTCAGGCGGCGCTGTGGGTCGCCGCGGCGGCCGGGTCGGCGGCTACGGTCTCGGTGGTCTCGGTGGTCTCGTCGCTGCGCGGGGCGGGGGCGGCGGGACGGGACGGGCGGGTGGAGAGCCAGCAGCCGGTGGCGATCAGGGCGAAACCGGCGACCGTGCCCGCACCGACCGGCTCGCTCAGCAGCACCACGCCGAGCAGCACCGCCACCACCGGGTTGACGTAGGTGACCAGCCCGGCACGGGCCGCACCGATCTCCGCGATCAAACCGTAGAACGCCAGCAGCGCGAGCGCGGTGCAGAGCACGCCGAGCGCGATCAGCGCGGCCCAGGAGACCGGCCGGACCGGCTCGGCGGGCAGCGCGAACAGCGCGAACGGCAGCAGCACCAGCGAGCTGATCGTGGTGGTGCCGGCGGTCAGCGCGACCGGCGGTACGTCCGAGGCGTGCCGCTGCACCAGCATGGTCGCGACCGCGTAGCCGAGCGTGGCCAGCAGCACCATGCCGGCGCCGAGCAGGCCGAGCCGGTCGCCGGACAGGTCCGTGCCGACCAGCACGGCGACGCCGGCGAAGCCCAGGCCCAGCCCGGCGATCCGGAGCGGCGTGAGCGGCTCGGTGCGCAGCATCAGCAGCGCGATCACGGCCGGCTCGACCGCGATCAGCAGGCCGGTCATCGAGGAGCTGATGTGCACCTCGCCGTACGTGATCAGCAGGAACGGGCCGACGATGTGCACCAGCGCGATCATCGCGATGATCGGCACCCGGCCGCGCAGTGCGCGCAGGGTGCCCCGGGCGGCCGCGAGCGGCAGCAGCACCAGCGCCGCGATGGCCAGCCGGCCGAACACCACGGCGAGCGGCGACAGGTCCTCGATCGCGACCTTGATCAGCAGGTACGGCATGCCCCACAGCAGGGACACGGCGAGGAAGAGAATCCAGGCTCGTCTGTTCACGGGGCAAGCCTCTCGCCGTACCGTTGTAAGTTGTAGTAGTGATCTACTGGGGTCGTTGTAAGGGAAACTTATGATCGACATCAACCGCCTGAGGATGCTGCGCGAGGTCGCCCGGCACGGCAGCTTCAACCAGGCCGCGGTCGCGCTCCGGATGACCGCGTCCGCGGTGTCCCAGCAGATCGCGGCGCTGGAGCGCTCGGTCGGCACGGCCGTGGTCGAGCGCAGCACGCGCGGTGTGCGCCTGACCGAGGCCGGAAACCTGCTGGTGGAGACCGCCGAGACGGTCATCGTGGAGTTGGACCGGGCGGCCCGCGACGTGCGGAAGCTGAGCGACGAGACCGGCCGGCACCTCGCGGTCGCCACGTTCACCAGCGGTGGGCAGCGCCTGCTCCCGGCCGCGCTGCGCCGCTTCTCCGAGGACCACCCGGACGTGCTGTTCACCGTGATGGAGAACGACACCGAGCAGAGCCTGCCGCAGGTCAGCGAGGGCGTGGCGGACCTGGCCATCGCCTACCACCTGGACGGCCCGCCGCCGGACCGCCCGGGCCTGACGTGGACGCCACTGCTGGACGACCCGCTGTGGGCGGTGCTGCCGGCCGGGCACCCGCTCGGCGACCGGGACGAGATCGCGCTCGGCGAGCTGTCGGCCGAGCGGTGGATCCTCGGCTGCGTCGAGCTGGACGACATCCTCGGCCACTACGCGGCGCTGGCCGGCTTCGACCCGGTCATCGCGTGCCGCGGCACCGACTACATCTTCGCCCAGTCGCTGGTGCGGGCCGGCATCGGCGTCAGCCTGGTCCCGCAGGTCGCGCTGGCCGCGGACCGGGGCGGGCTGGCGGTGGTGCCGCTGCGCCGGCCGGGCCCGATCCGTTACGTGGGCGTGGCGACCCCGGCCCGGCGGGTCAGCCCGCTCGCGGCGGCACTGCTGAACGCGCTGAGGGAGACCGTGGCCGCGCTGCCCTCCTGACGTGCGGATGTAAACCCTATCGGTGATACGGGGACCCGTCCGCTGTCCTGGAACTCACCGGCCTTGCCCCGTCCCCCGCCCGCCGTGGCGAGCGCTGATCGCGGTCCGGGCCGCCGCCGTCGGCCCCGGCGTGTAGACCCAGATCACCGGCCGCCCGCCTACCGCGCGCGCCTGGCGTTCGGCGCGAGCCAGCCCCGGCCGCCATCCGCGGCCCAGCGGCGGGTAGACCTGCCTGAACGACTGGGCTACAACATGAAGGCAGCCGACATCGACCCGAGTCGTGGCATCGCATGTCAAACAGAAGTAAATCGGCGAGCCGTGGTCATGGACTGACCGCCTTGGATGATCTTCAATGCAGATGTGAGGTGATCACCACTACTGCGATAAACAATGTCTTGTCCACCAATAGCTCGACATCGACGCGAGAACTTTGATACCGCAGCTCAACTTTCCCAGATCGTGCTGGCGGTGGACGTGGGCGAAGGCCACCTCGCCACCCATGCACGCTCATGGATTCAGGTCATTCCGCCGGGTGCCCGACAAGTTTGAGAATTGACCATTATACTTAAGGACGAAGCGGGCAAAACGGGCACGTGGCGTGCAATTTTGTCAGACCCGAGCGGTAGCGTCATCGCATGAACGAAACAAAGAACACCGACCACCCCCAGGCCTGGAAGGTCCACAGTCGGAAAACCATATATCGCGATCCCTGGGTGTCAGTGGCGGCACTGGACGTCGAGACACCAGGCCACGAGCGCTTCGACTACCGCTGCGTGCAACTGCCGGAGGTCGCCGTCGCCGCGGTCGTGGACGACATGCGTCGCGTGCTCATGCTCTGGCGCTACCGTGTTCTCCCTCAGCGATGGGGCTGGGAACTTCCGGGCGGGATCATTGATGAGGGCGAAGCGGGAGCAGATGCCGCCACACGGGAAACCGAGGAGGAGACCGGCTGGCGGCCGAACTCGATGCATCACCTGATCACCTATCAGCCCACGATCGGCCTGGTAGACGCAGCTCATCACATTTATGGCGCACACGGGGCCCGGCGGATAGGCGAACCAACGGACCCCCTGGAGCGCGGGCGCGTGGAGTGGATCTCCCTCTCCAAGATTCCACAGCTGCTGCAACAAGATCAGCTGATGAGTTCTGGCACCTTGATCGGATTACTCCACGTTCTCACCATGAGTTCGACCGAGACATAACCGATCAACACACCAAAGCGGGCAGCTCTCGCCACAGCCGCCCAACCTCATCATGTTGTTTAATAAAGATCGATAGGACAGTATGGTTGCGTGAACCCTCCTCGCGATCACAGAGGTTACACTCGCTCGGCGTGCGTGGGACGGCCTTCATGCCCTTGACTCGCATACTGTCAATCTCGGGCGGTGGAGTGCGTGGCGTGTTCTCGGCATCCTTTCTCGAGCACCTTGAGAGTGATCTCGGAACTCAGTGCAACCGCAATTTTGAGATCATCACGGGGACGTCAACCGGCGGCATCATCGCGTTGGCACTTGCGGCCGGAATACCAGCGAGGGAGATAGCCACTCTCTACAGGCAGCACGGAGAACAAATCTTCCAGCCCAAAACAGCTTCCCCAATCCGACGCGGTGGTCGGTACCACAACGATCGACTAAAGAATGCCCTTGTCGGTATTTTCAAGAACCTTCGGCTCGACGACCTTCCGATCGAGGTGGTAATACCGACGTGACTGGATAGGTGGCTGATTTGGGCACGCGGCGGCCCCGGGCCACGTTACGGGCCGGTGGTGGTTGCCGGTCAGGCCGGGGTGGGGATCCAGGGGTTGCCGGTGGTGGCCTGGATGAGGGCGTCGAGGGTGTCGATGCCTTGCCGGGCGGCGGTGGCGGTGTAGCTGCGGATCGCGGCGAAGTGTTCGGCGCCGGTCGTGGTGCGCATGCTGCCGGAGACCTTGACACGTAGTTTCGGCATACGGATCGTCTGCTCCGCCCGGTTGTTGTCAAACGGGACGGCGGGGTCGGTGACGAAGCGCAGGTAGTCGTCGCGGCGGTTGCGGAGCCGGACGAACAGGGCGTGGTATTTGCGTTCGAGTTTGCTGGCCCGCGTGGCGGTGGCCGCGACGCCGAGGACGACTGCGCTGTGCAGGACGTGCTGGTAGAAGGCGAGCTTCTCCGGGTCGGGGATCCGCTCGGTGGCGTCGGCGGTGAGCCGGTTCAGCCGGCGCAGCGCGGTGGCCGCCTGCTCGGCGTGCTCGGCGACCGGACCGGTAGCGGTGTCGGTGACGTAGATCAGCTCACGCAACGCGTGCGCGTTGCACAGGGCGTGGCTCATGTGCGTGTAGGTGTCGTACGGCGCCCACGCGTCGTGCACCGCGACCCCGGTGAACGTCGGCAGCACCCCGATCGCGTCCATCGCTTTCGTGCCGCGTGTGGTGTGCACCGCGAGGAGCACATCCGTGGGAGTGGACGCCGAGTGCAGCCACGCCAGGCGGCCGGCGACCCGCATCCCGGTCTCGTCGAAATTCGCGACCGGTGCGTTGATGATCCGCCCAGCGATCACCGGTAACACCGTGTCGATGATGCCCAGCGCGGTGCGTTTCACCCAGCCGGCCACCGTGCCGGCGGCGACCGGCGCCCCGAACAGGTCCTTGAGCGCGGCGGCGGTCCGCGACACCGACAGGAACTGCCCGTGCAGCAGATACACCCCGATCCCGGCCAGCCGAGGCCCGTACACCATCGGTGCCGTCGCTTCCGGTGGTGCGGGCGCGGTGGTGTGGTGCCCACACCGGCATTTGACGGTGATCATCTGATGCTCGGTCACCTGCGGTGTCACCGGTGGCACATCGACCACCTGCCGCCAGAACATATCGACCTCGTCCGCGCCGGCCAGGCTATCCCCGCACCCGCCGCACACCGCGGGCACGTGCCGGACCACATCCGCATCCGCGAAGCGTTGCAAAGTGACCCCGTCTTGGCCTTTCGGCCGTCCCGGACCCTGACCCGACCGCGGCCGCAACGACTTCGGCGACGGCTTCGCCAACCCGTCCGACGAGGGAGGCTTCGACGAGTTCGACGACGACTGCTTCAACCGAGCCTCAAGCTCCGCGATCCGGCCCATCGCCTGCTCCAGCCGAGCCGTCACGTCCGCCACCATCGCCCGCAACACCACGTTCTCCGCAAGGAGATCGTCATACGACGGCGACGGCAGGTCAGACACGACCCATGAACCTACCAGCCTCTACATCGGACCTCGCTGCCGCCCGGACTACCTATCCAGTTACATACCGACATCGTCGTTGGAATCTTTTGCAGGAAAGGTATTCTCTCGGACGACCGACCCACAGTCATCCTTGGTGGATGTGGGTTTGGCAACGGCTGCGGCGCCCACATATTTCCCCGCCGTGCAGCCAGTCGACTCCGAGCGGTCGTACATGGACGGTGGATTGTGGGCTAATAATCCGTCACTGCTTGCAGTACTTCACGCACAGCATCACCACAAGACGCACTTGAATGAAATACGATTGCTGTCAGTCGGAACGGGCATGCGACCTAACGGAACAACAGCATCCGAAGCAAACAGGCTCCGCTTGCTGTCGCCCGACGCGGTTCGCTTCGTGCTCGAGTTTCTGATGTCGACCCAAGCCTGGTTCTCGGATACCTATACCGAGATTCTTCTTTCTCACGAGCACTTCGCCAGAGTCAATCCCGTTCTGCCGGAGCCGGTACGGCTTGACGACATCAAGCGCGCCCTCCGCGTTCTACCCGCCGTGGCGGAGGTAGATTATGAGAAGAATAAGACGGTTCTTCTGCACCTCATCCGAAGATGGGCTTCCGAGGTGCGCGAGGTGGTGGGACCGTCAACACTCCGTGCGGAGGTCTCCGAACCAGCCCTTCACGAGAACATAACCGGCCTCTACCCATCACGTGCCTACTACCACACCCATCGGGGAGGCCGCCCGACCATAGATCTGTATATCGACCTAGCGCAGGTTTCCCTGACCATGGTCAGCGTCAATCTTGCCACTGGAATCACAATGGATGGGGTGCTTCAAAAATTCAGAGACATGATCACTCAACGTGATCGGCCCGTTCAGATATGCGTCTCGTTGCCCGATCCTGAAGTCGAGCACACATTCCAGACGCTGGGTCCAGCGCTCGACACATCTCCAGACGAACTGCGCCGCCGAGTCGAGTCGTCGATCAACCAACTTTCCGAGTTTCGCCAGGGGATTCGACACGACCTTCGAGGCTACCTGTCGATTCGCGTGCATCGAAACGTACCCAGTGCGAGTGCGATACTAATCGATCACCGCACGCCAGAGGGTCGGATCCAAATCGAAACAAAACCTTACAAGCTACGAATGCAAGACAGTTTTGGGCTCGAGGTTCGACATGGATCACCTTTTTTTGAAAGGCTTGTCAACTCGTATCAAGAGCTGGTAAACGATGGAAGGCAAATCGGATCCGACTGAAAGGACTGATGTGGCTAAGAAGAGTGCTGGGATCTTGGTCTTCCGCTTGCTGAATAATGTGGTCGAAGTTCTTCTCGTCCACCCCGGAGGCCCCCTATGGGCGCGCAAGGACGACGGCTCATGGAGCATACCAAAAGGTGAATACACGGACGACGACGACCCCTTGAACGCCGCCGTACGAGAACTGTCCGAGGAGACCGGAATCGAGGCCGACCTCACGCAGTGTTTCACGCTTGGAGAGATCAAGCAAAAGGGAGGGAAGGTGGTTACATCATGGGCACTCGAGACTGATTTCGACATCACACAGCTGAAAAGCAACACCTTCCAGATGGAGTGGCCGCGAAACTCGGGAGTGATACGTGATTATCCTGAGGTAGACCGGGCTGAATGGTTCCCCATTACCGCTGCGAAGACAAAGTTGCTAACCGCCCAAGCTCCGCTTCTGGATCGTCTGGTGGAGCGACTGAAGTCCTCCGGTCGTGGCCCGCTTCTACTCGACGCGTCCTCCACTGAGGGGTCGGCTACCCTGTTCTAGGCACTTCGGGTACTCCCGCGTGCCGTGCGTCGGTCGCTGAACACACTCCCCAGCCACGTATGTGGTGCGATCGGGCTCAGGGACGTGGGGCCAGCCGCAGCGAGAGCGTGAAGACGCTGCCGGCCGGGATGTTGTCGCGGTGGGTGACGGAGCCGCCGTTGGCCTCGGCCAGGCTGGCGACGATGTGCAGGCCGAGGCCGTGGCCGGTGGCGGTGACGCCGGCGGCCCGGGTGTAGCGCTCGAAGAGGTGGGCGCGCAGCGCGGTGGGCACGCCGGGGCCCTCGTCGTGGACGCTGATCTCGACGGTGCCGGCCGTGGGCGCGGCGGTGACCCGCGTGGCGCCGCCGCCGTACTTCGCGGCGTTGGAGAGGAAGTTGACCACGATCTGCTGCAGGTGGGCCGCGTTGGCCAGCACCATGACGCCAGGCGGGCAGGAGATCGGGACCGTCATGTCGGCGGCGTGAACCGCTTCGATCAGGGCGGTGGCGAGCAGGACCGGCTCGCGGCGGGTCTGGAGGCGGTCCGCGTTGAGCGCGCACATGGCGAGCACGTTGTGGCGGAGCACGTCGATCCGGCGGGCGCCGTTCAGGATCCGGTCGATCGCGGCCTGCTGACGGGGGCTCAGTGACGACTCGGTGAGCACCTCGCCGTACCCGATGATGGTGGCCAGGGGTGTGCCGATGTCGTGCGAGAGCATGCCCATCAGGTCGAGTTTGAGCAGGTTGGCCTGCTCCAGCTGGCGGTTGCGATCGGTGAGCGCGGCCAGCGCGGTGTCGCGTTCCCGCTGGGCGATCAGTTGGGCGGTGATGTCCTGGACGATGGCCTGCAGATGCAGTGGTGTGCCGTCGTGGTCGCGGACCAGGCGCACGGCGACGCGCACGTCGACCGGGTGGCCGTAGACGTCGAGCAGGCGTTTGACCCGCTCGTAGGAGCCGAAGTCGCCGTCGAACAGACCGGCCCGCCGGCGCGCGTCCTCCTCGCGGTCCTCGGGGTGGGTGACGTCCGCGATGTGCAGGCCGACCACCTCCGGTGCCGTCAGGCCGAGCCGGTCGGCGAACGCGTTGTTCGCGTGCATGATCGTCCCGCTGGAGTCCATGATCAGCTGACCGATCGTGGACTGGTGGAACTGGGTGCGGAACTGACGCTCGGTGGCCTCGAGCGCGCGCTCGGCGTGACGGCGGTCGGTGATGTCCGCGTTCGTCTCGATGATCTCGGCCTCGCCGTCCGGGCCGGCGCGCATGGTCTGCCGGCTCAGCTCGACCAGCTCGGTGCCGTCCGCGCGCCGGTGGGCCAGTTCCCCGGTCCACGCGCCGGCCGAGGTGAGCGCGCGCTCGACCGCCTTCTGCCCGTCCGGGAAGGGGAATTCGGTGGCCAGCAGCGCGTGGATGTTACGGCCGAGCACCGCGGTCGCGGGCCAGCCGTACGTCTCCTCCGCGCCCCGGTTCCAGGACCGGATCGTGCCGTCGCGGTCCCGGACGATGATCGCGGCCGGGGCCGCGTCGATCAGCTCGGCCTGGCGGCGCAGCAGGTCCTCGGCCGCGCGCCGCTCGCTGATGTCACGCAGGAAACCGTGGAACCGCCCGAACGTGACATGCAGCGTCAGCTCGATCGGGAAGCGGCGGCCGGAGCGGTGCAGCGCCGGCAGTTCGAGGCGCTGGCCGGCCAGCGCGGAGACGCCGGTGGCGCGGACCCGGGCGAGGCCGCTGTCGTGCGCGGAGCGGTGCTCCGGCGGGATGATCAGGTCGATGAGCACGCGGCCGGCCGCCTCCGCGCGGGTCCAGCCGAACATGTCCTCGGCCGCGTGGTTCCACTCGACCACGATGCCGTCCAGGTCGATGCTGACGAACGCGTCGTGCGCCACGTCCAGCACCGACTTGAACGCGGTGGCGGCGCGTTCCGCCTCGCGCGCGGCCCGGACCAACGCGATCTCCGACTCGGCCACGGCGGTCAGGTCCGCAAGCACGGCCAGGTCGGTGTCGGTCCAGTCGCGCGGCACGGAGTCGATCGCGCAGAACGCGCCGAGCGTCTCACCCTCGCCCCGGATCGGCATGCCCGCGTACGCGATCATGCCCAGGTCCGGGATGGCCGGGTTGTCGCTGACCCGCGGGTCGACGCGCGCGTCCGGGACGACGAGCGGCGCGTCGTCCGCGACCACGTGCCGGCAGAACGAATGGGACAGCGGCGTCTCGCCGATGTCCAGGCCGGCCCGGCCGGGGAACACCTGACGGTCCGCGGTGACCAGGGAGACCAGCGTGGTGGGCGCGTCGAGCAGCCGGGACGCGAGCCGGGCCAGGCGGTCCAGGCCGGGCACGTCGCGCCGGCCGGTCAGCCCGGTCGCCTCGACCGCGGCCAGCCGCTGCGGCCGGTCGACCCGATCGGTCACCTTCACGACAGCCCCCAGGGGAGCGTCACCCGCACGGTCGTCCCCTCGCCCGGTTCGCTCTCGATCGTGATCGTGCCGCGGTGCGCGTCGACGATCGCCTTGACGATGGTCAGGCCGATGCCGGAGCCCTGGATGGCCAGCAGGTCCGAGGTGCTGCTGCGGCGGAAGCGATCGAAGAGGAACGGCAGGTCCTCCGGCGGGATGCCGATGCCGGTGTCCATGATGGTCAGCGTCGGCTCGTCGTCGTCGCTGGTCGCGACCGCGATCCGGCCACCCGCCCGGGTGAACTTGATCGCATTGAACATCAGGTGGCTGAACGCCTGGGACAGCCGCTGCGGGTCGCCGGAGATCGTGATCGGCGTGCCGGTGTGCTCGACCACGGTGATGCCCTTGTGCTCGGCCAGCGGCTTGGACGCGGCCGTCACCTGGAACACCAGCTCGGACAGGTCCGCGGCGGTATGTTCCAGGTCGAGCCCGTCCTCGTGCAGCCGGGACACCAGCAGCAGGTCGTCGATCAGCCGCAGCATCCGGTCCGCGTTGCGCTGCATGACCGCGAGGAAGCGCCGGGCCGTGTCCGGGTCGGCGTCGCCGTCCAGGAGCACCTCCAGATAACCGCGGATCAGCGACAGCGGGGTGCGCAGTTCGTGGCTCACGCTGTCCAGGAACGAGTCCTTGAGCCGGTCCAGCTCGCGGAGCCGGTCCGTGGCGTCGACCACGCGGGCCGCGTAGCGGCGCAGCTCCAGGTGGGCGGCGGCGTGCCGGGCGAGTGAGCGCAGCGCGCGGCGCTGGTCGGTGGTCAGCTCGCGCGGCCGGTGGTCCATCACGCAGACCGTGCCGATCGCGTGCCCGTCCTGCATCATCAGCGGCGCGCCCGCGTAGAACCGGACGCCGTGCTCGGTGACGAGCGGGTTGGCGGAGAACCGCGGGTCGGCCGCGGTGTCACCGACCTCGATCATGGCCCGATCGGCCACGGCGTAGGAGCACATGGCCACGTCCCGGCAGGTCTGCCGCAGCTCCGTGCCGACCTTGGCCTTGAACCACTGCCGGTCCGCGTCGACCAGGCTGACCAGCGCGATGGGCGTGCCGCAGATCTCGGAGGCCAGCGCGGCGATGTCGTCGAACTCGGCCTCCGGCGGCGTGTCGAGGATCGCCGTCTCACGCAGGGCCGCCACCCGCTGCGGTTCGTCGACGGGCACCGGAGCCTTCATCCCCTCATGATCCCAGCCGGTGCGCCGCCGGAAGGGAGTTTCGTGCGATCCTCGTCCGCATGGCCGTCCCCCACGCCCACTGTTCGTACTGCGGCGCCGCGTTCGCGCCGGACCAGCCGTGGCCCCGGCGCTGCGCCGGCTGCGGCGAGATCACCTACCGCAACCCGGCCCCGGTGGCGGTGGCGGTGCAGCCGGTCGGCGGCGGGCTGCTGGTGGTCCGGCGCGGCATCCCGCCGGCGTACGGGCGGCCCGCGCTGCCCGGCGGCTACGTCGACGTGGGCGAGAGCTGGCAGGCCGCGGTCGTGCGGGAGCTGCGCGAGGAGACCGGCGTGGTGGCGGACGCGGCCACGGTCACGCTCTTCGACGTGCACAGCGCACCGGACGGCACCGTGTTGATCTTCGGCCTGCTGCCACCTCTGAGTTCCGCGCCCACGGCGTTCGCCAACCCCGAGTCGCTCGGCCACCACGTGCTGGGCGGCCCGGCCGAGCTCGGCTTCCCGCTGCACACGCTCGTCGCGGACCGGTTCTTCGCGGGTGCGCCCCGCGTCGTCTGATGGATGTCGAGCCTTTTCGACCTGGTCCGGGTGGCCGGGCGGCAACGCGACGCTCCACGGTCCGGGGTCGCAAGGTTGAAAGAAGCTCATTCGGTAGGCTGCGCACCGATGCGCACGAAGCAACGCTTGACCGAGGACATCCACCGGGACCGGCGAGCGGTGCTGGTCGTCAACACGCACTCCCGGCGCGGCCGGCTGCTCTACGAGGGCGCGCGGGCGCGGCTGCTCGCGGCCGGGTTCGACCTGATCGCGGCGTACCCGGTGGACAGGCCGCGGCGACTGGAGGAGACGCTGGTCGCGGCGCGCGAGTCCGGCGCGGACCTGGTGGTGGCCGGCGGCGGCGACGGCACGATCAGCACGGCCGCGCGGATGATGGCGCATCGGGAGAACGCGCTCGGCCTGCTGCCACTCGGGACCACGAACAACTTCGCCCGCACGGTACGGGTGCCGATCGACCTGGACGAGGCGATCGGCACGCTGGTCGAC
The DNA here is from genome assembly GCF_030811575.1 of Catenuloplanes nepalensis. GTDB lineage: Bacteria > Actinomycetota > Actinomycetes > Mycobacteriales > Micromonosporaceae > Catenuloplanes > Catenuloplanes nepalensis. The sequence continues at coordinate 4,952,095 of NZ_JAUSRA010000001.1, forward strand.
GGCAAGGTCGTGGACGTCGACCTGGGACTGGCCGGGGATCTGCCGTTCACCAACCACGTCGGCGTAGGGCTCTCCGCGGCCGTGATGCACGCGGCTCCCCCACCCCTGAAGCGTCTGGCCGGGCGCTGGGCGTACCCGCTGACGGGTGTGACGCTCCTGATGCGGCACCGGCCGATGCGCGTGATCGTGCGCGCGGAGGGTGCCGAGCACGAGTTCCGCACGCACCAGCTCTACGTGGCGAACGGCGGTTTCCACGCGGGACGGCCGATCACGAAGGACACGGACGCGGACGACCGGCTGCTGGTGGCGTACCCGGTGGGTGGCCAGGGAAAGTTCGGGCTGGTCCGGGAGACGCTGCGGAACGCCGCGATCGGGCATCGGCGCACGCTCGACGACGAGCTGTTCCTGGCCGTGGGCGAGTTGTGGCTGGAGACGGATCGGCCGGCGCCGGTCGAGGTGGACGGCGAGCCGCGCGGCCGGACCCCGATGCGGATCGGCCTGGACGCGAACGCGCTGCGCGTGATGGCCCCGGCCGACTCCATCGACCGCTGAACCTCCGGCATCCGGGCGTCCTGGAGCACGGGGTTCACGGACGCAAGATCAACTTCCCGGTGGTGGTACGGCCGAGGAGCGCGCGATGCGCGTCCGCGGCCCGGTCCAGCGGGTACTCGCCGCCGCTCAGCGCCCGGAGCGAGCCGTCCGCGAGCGCGCCGAGCAACTCGCCGATCGCCTTCGTGTAGAGATCCGGGCGGCGGCGGATCACGTGGATCAGCCAGAAGCCGATCACCGTGCGGCCGGCGCGCATCAGCGAGGCCGGATCGACCGGCGTGGCGGGTGCCCGGCCGGCCATGCCGAAGTGCACGAGCCGGCCGAGCGGCGCGACCGCGCGCAGGCTCGCGTCGAAGACCGCGCCGCCGGTCATCTCCAGCACCACGTCGACCTTCGCACCGCCGTTCGCCTCGATCAGCGCGGCCCTCAGGTCGTCCGACGCGGGATCGACCGCGACGTCCGCGCCCAGGTCCAGCGTGATCGCGCGTTTCTCCGGCGTGGACGCGGTCGCGATGATCCGGCCGGCACCGGCCCGCCGGGCCAGCTGAATCGCCTGCGAGCCGGTGCCGCCCGCGCCCGCGTGCACCACCACGGACTCGCCGGGCACCAGACGCGCGGCCTGATGCAGCAGCAGGTAGGCGGTCGAGCCCTGGACCAGCGTGCCGAGCGCGGCCGCGTCGCCGACCGCGTCCGGCAACGGAATCAGCCGGTCCGGGCGGGCCGCGACCCTCTCCGCGTACGCGCCGGAGCCGACCATCGTGGCGTAGCGGCGGCCGTCCGGGCCGCGCACGATCGCCTCGCCGCCGGGGATCAGCGGCAGGGCCTGCCTCGCCAGGTAGGAGTCCTCGGTCTGGTGGGTGTCGGCGTAGTTGACGCCGGCTGCGAGCACGTCCAGCACGACCTCACCGTCGCCGGGGACCGGGTCCGGCACCTCGGAGACGGTCAGCAGCTCGGGGCCGCCGAACTCGGTGATCTGGATCGCGCGCACAGACATACCTCCCGGTCTACGGATTATCCGCTATCACACGGACGGTAGGCCGAAACCGATATATCCACAATCATCTGTGCGCTGGATAGCGTCGAGGAACCGTTCGCCACTCGATTGCGAGGTTCCGTGATGGTCCTACGAAGACTGTCCGCACTGTGCGCCGCGTTCGCGTTACTGCTCGGCGGCATGCTGGTCGCGGCGCAGCCGGCATCCGCGGCCGTGCGCGTGCTCTACTACGACGCCAGCACGGCGCAGGAGTTCGTGTCCGTCGTGCACCAGGGCGCGCAGATCTGGAACGCGCGCGTCACCAACGTGCAGCTGCAACCGGTCACCGCCGGGCGCACGCCGAACATCCGGGTCTACGCGGACAACGGCTGGCCGCGCGCGTACGTCAACTCGCTCGGCAACGGCCGCTGGTACATGGGTCGCGAGGCGACCAGCCAGGGCTACTACCAGCCGCGGATCGCGGCGCACGAGTTCGGCCATCTGCTCGGCCTGCCGGACCGGCGCACCGGGCTGTGCACCGACCTGATGTCCGGGTCCAGCGCACCGGTCTCCTGCCGCAACCCGAACCCGAGCAGCACCGAGATCGCGCAGGTCAACGCCGCGTTCGCGGGCTCGCTGGTCACGGCCGGCACGTACATCTGGAAGTGATCGTGGCTGGGCACCGGTGCACCCCGGTGCCACGCTGCGTCTCATGGGGATCGATCTCTTCGCGCGCTGCCGCGACTACGACGTGGCGCGCACCGCCCGGACGGCCGGTATGTACCCGTACTACCCGGTCTTCGCCGGGCCGGGCGGGCCGATCGCGGAGCTGGACGGGCACGCCGTGATCATGTGCGGGTCCAGCGACTACCTGGGGCTCGCCGCGGACCCGCGGGTGATCCGCGCGGCGCGGGACGCGGCGGAACGCTACGGCACATCGCGATCCGGGTCGCGGATGCTGAACGGCGGCACGCCGCTGCACGCGGAGCTGGAACGGGAGCTGGCCGCGGCCGCGGGCCTGCCGGAGGCGCTGCTGTTCCCGACCGGCTATCAGGCGAACGTGGGCGCGATCGCGGGGCTGACCGGGCGGCGGGACGTGGTGCTGACCGACGCGGAGGCGCACGCGTCCGCCTACGACGGTGCCGGGCTGGGGCCGGGGCGGGCGGTGCGGTTCCGGCACAACTCCGCGGACGATCTCGCCCGGCGGCTGGGCGCATGCCCGGAGGACGCGGCGCGGCTGGTGGTCGTGGACGGGCTCTACTCGATGAGCGGCGACGCCTGCCCACTGCCGTCGATGATCAGAACCTGCCGCCGGTACGGTGCCCGCCTGCTCGTCGACGACGCGCACGGCTTCGGGGTCCGGCCGCTGGACGTGGCCGGCGTGGACCTGCTGAGCGTGACGTTCAGCAAGGCGCTGGCGTCGGTCGGCGGTGCGGTGCTGGGACCGCCGGAGGTGCTCGACTACCTGCGACACCATGCCCGGCCGGAGATCTTCAGCGCGGTCTCGCCGCCGGCCTCGGTCGCGGCCGCGCTGGCCGCGCTGCGGATCTCGGCGGCCGAGCCGTGGCGCGGTGAACGGGCGATCGCGGGCGCGGCCGGTCTGCGCGCCGCGCTCGCCGCTCAGGGGCACGCGGTGCCGGCCGGCGCGGGGCCGATCGTCGCGCTGCCGATGCCGGACCTGGTCTCGACGCTGGCGGCGTGGCGGGCGCTGCTGGCCGCGGGCGTCTACGTCAACCCGGTGGTGCCGCCGGCCGCCCGCTGCGGCCTGCGTATCACGATCACCGCGGCCCACACGGACGCCCACCTGGACACGGTGACGGCCGCCTTCGCCGGCCTCGCCGCCCCGGAGGACTCACGGTGACCGCCGAATCAACGCACATCCGGCTCACCGGCCGGCCCCGGCCGACGAGCATCGCCGCCGGCCGGTGAGCCACTCGCCGCCGGCCGGTGAGCCACGCGCCGCCCGCCGGAAAGCCGTCGCCGACGGGCGGCGTCAGTCGGATGAGGACGACGAGGAGGATGACCCGGAGGACGAATCCGGCGGGGACGACGGCGATGAGTCCGAGGACGGGCCGGGCGACGGCGGGTCCTGCGACGGATATGGCGGCGGGTCGTAGGACTGCTGGCCCGGGTGGGGGTGGTGCCCGGGATGCGACGGCGGCGCGTCGTAGGGCGGCTGCCCGCCGCTGTAGGGCGGCTGCCCGGGATACGTCTGCTGCGGGTCATACGGCGGCTGGCCGGGGTAGGGCTGCTGCGGATCGCTCGACGACGGCGGATAGCCCGGCTGTCCCGGATAGCCCGACCCTGGATAACCCGGCTGCCCTGGATAACCCGGCTGGCCCGGCTGCCCCGGGTAGCCCGATCCCGGATAGCCCGGCTGCCCTGGATAACCCGGCTGGCCCGGCTGCGCCGGATAACCCGGCTGGCCGGGGTAGGGCGGCTGAGCACCGTACCCCTGCTGGTTTGTCCGGTTTTTGGTGGTCAGCTTGTAAATGCCGAAGCCGATGCCCGCCACCGCGGCGACGCACAACAGCAGGCAGAGGCCTTGGCCGACGATGATGCCGAGCGACCTGGCCGGATCGGTCTCCATGGGGCCTCCCTACCCGTGGCTCGCCGCCAGTACACACGTACTCGCCGCCCTTCGCCACCCCGTTCGGCCTGACCGCGGGCTTGACCTTGTCACTGTGACAAGGTCTTCACTGGCGGGCGGAGGTGGTCACCATGAACACGTACTCACCGGAGACCCGGCTGAGCGAGGCGCTGGCCGCCGGCGACCCGGCGACGCGGCTCAAGGCGGCGCTGGCGATCGGCACGCGGCCCGACGCCGGGCTCGCCGACGCGCTCGTGACGCGCAGCGGGATCGAGCCGGACTTCTTCGTCCGCGACATGCTCACCTGGGCGCTGACCCGGCTCCCGCCGGAGGTCACGGTGCCACTGCTGCGCGCCGAGCTGGGTGCCGAGCGCGCCCAGGCCCGCAGCCAGGCGCTGCACACCCTGTCCAAGATCGGCGACCGGGGCGCCTGGCCCGCGCTCACCCGGTCGTTGCTGCACGACGCGGACGACGAGGTCGCGCGCACCGCCTGGCGCACCGCGGTCGTGCTGGTCCCGGACGGTGAGCGGGCCGCGCTCGCCGCTGAGCTGGCCGCCGAGTTCGGCCGCGGCGACCGGGACGTGCGGTTGAGCCTGAGCCGGGCGATCGTCGCGCTGGACGACGTGGCCGAGCCGGTCCTGGCGGCCGCGAAGACCCACACCGACCCGGCGGTACGCGCGCACGCGCTCGCCACGGAACGGCTGCTGCACGACCCGGACGCCGGTTTCGACCTCTCGATCCACGAGGCGACCCGCGCGGTCGCGCTCGACCACGCCGCCAAGGGGGCCGCGGGTGCTGATCGGTGAGGTGGCGCGCCGCTCGGGCGTGAGTGCCCGGATGCTGCGGCACTACGACACGCTCGGGCTGGTGCGGCCGACCGGCCGGACCGTCGGCAACTACCGGGAGTACACGCCGGAGGACATCCGGCGGATCTTCCATGTGGAGGGGCTGCGGTCGCTGGGGCTGTCGCTGCGGCAGATCGCGCGCACGCTCGACGACCCCGGTTTCACGCCGTCCGCGCTGGTCGGCGACCTCATCCGGCAGACCGAGGAGCGGCTGCGCCGGGACCGCGAGCTGCTCGACCGGCTGCGGACCGTGGGCGCGGCCGAGCCGGCCGACTGGCAGGACGTGGCGCGCGTGGTCGAGCTGCTGCACGGGCTCGGCTCGCGGAGCGCGGAACGGCGGCAGCAGGCCGTGCTGGCCACGCCGCTCCCGGCCGATCTGCTGGCCGGTGCGGTCTTCACCGAATCCGACCCGATCGTCGCCGGGGCCCTTCAGTGGGCGCTGGCCCGGGCCGGCGGCGACGGCGCCGCGCATCTGTCGTCCGGTCTGACATCGGACGACGCCGACGTGCGGCGGCGCACCGTACTGGCGCTCGCGAAGCTGCCCGGCGACGACGCGACCGCGCTGCTGACCGGCGCGCTCGACGACCCGGAGCCGGCCATCCGCCAGTACGCGGCACTCGCGCTCGGGCCCCGGGGTGTGACCGCGGCGGTGCCGACGCTGCTGCGCATGGTGGTGAACGGCCCGAACGACGTGGAGGCGGGTGAGCACCTGGGGACGCTGGCGCAGGATCCGGCCTGGGCCGGGCGGATCCTGCGCGCGCTGACCGGCGAGCTGGCCGCGCACGCCGCGGACACGGCGGTGCGGATCCGTCTGGTGCAGGCGCTGGCCGAGATGCCGGGGATGATCGCGCTCGACGTGCTGCGGACGCTGGCCCTCGACGATGACCGGCCGGTGGCGCTGATCGCGTCGACGTTGGTGACGGCGCTGGAGGAACGCGCCGCGGCCGGGAGTGAGCCCCCGGCCGCCGGCGATTCGTCGCGCTAGACGTGAGCCGAGGGGCGCTTGTCCGGTTCGGGATCGGCCCCGGCCGCCGCGGCCTCGTCCCGGCGGTTGGCCGCCAGCGAGGTGAGCGTGACCGTGACCAGCGTCAGGATGATGAACGCGAGGGAGAGCGGGGTCGGCACGTCCGGCACCCACGACCAGACCGTGTGCGCCCAGTGCAGCACCAGCTTGAAGCCGATGAACGCCAGGATGATCGCCAGGCCGTGGTTGAGGTGGCGGAGCTTGCTCAGCGCGTTCTGCAGCACGAAGTACAGCGCGCGCAGGCCGAGCAGCGCGAACGCGTTCGTCGCGAACACGATGTACGGGTCTTCGGTCACGCCGTAGACGGCCGGCACCGAGTCGACCGCGAAGACGATGTCGGTCATGAAGACCGCGACCACGACCAGCGCCATCGGCGTGAGCGTGCGCTTGCCGTTCTCGACGATCGACAGCTTCGACCCGTGGTATTGCGTGGTCACCGGCATCATCCGGCGCAGTAGCTTCACGCTGCGCATGCCGTCGATGTCGACCTCGTGGTCCGAGCCCTTGACCGCGTCCCGCATCACCTTGACCGCGGTGACCAGCAGGATGCCGCCGAAGAGCAGGAACGCCCAGGTGCCGGTGCTGAGCACGGCCGCGCCCATGGCGATGAAGATCGCGCGGAGGACTAGCGCGCCGACGATACCGTACAGCAGGACGCGCTGGGCCAGCTCCTTCGGCACGGCGAACGCGGCCAGCAACAGCATGAAGACGAAGAGGTTGTCCACGGAGAGGGACTTCTCGACGACGTAACCGGTGAAGAACTCGATCGACGGGGTGGCGCCGTAGAGCGGCCAGATGATCAGGCCGAACGCGACCGGCAGTGCCAGGTAGAAGATCGTCCAGCCGACGGCTTCCTTCATGTGCACGTCGTGCGGCCGTCGAGTGATCACGAAATCCATCGCCAGCAGGCCGAACAGGATGACGAGGGTGATCGCCCAGAGTACGGGTGATCCGATCGTCTGGAGCGGAGCAGCGGACAGGACATCCACGGGTGTGCCTCCTCAGGCGCACGCGAAATCGCCTGAGGTCTCCCCCACCGCACCCGAGGCCGGGCGCGGCGACCGTCCGGGGGTCACATGGGTGCACCCGTACTGACCGGAACGATCTTTGTGGGGTACTCCCCTCGACGGGCAACCATAGGGTCTCTCCCTGGATGATTCCTGAGAATCACCAGTTCAGGGGCGTGTTGTGACTATTTGCAACCGGCCAGCGTGCGCAGGATCCCACCGGCCGGGCCGGGGCGCGCGTCCGCGTACGCGGTGCCGGCCCACAGGTTGATCGACTCGGCGTCGTTCCGGGCCGCGGCCGCCGCGCGGATCGACGCGGTCAGGTGGTGCACCGCGGGGTAGGCCAGCGGCGCGTACGGGCCGTACACGTCGGTGAAGTGGTTGCGGAGCGCGCGGGCGGGGCGGCCGGTGAACGCGCGGGTGACCACGGTCTCCCGCGCCTCCGTCAGCGCGACGCGGTGGGCCGCGCGGGTGCCGGCCTCGTCCGCGAGCAGGAACGCGGTGCCGGCCTGGACCGCGGTCGCGCCCGCGTCGAGCAGCTCCCGCACGCCGGCCGCGGAGCCGGTGCCGCCGGCCGCGACGATCGGGACCGCATCGGGCATGGTGCGGAGCAGGCCGAGCGCGGTGCCGGCCCCGTCGTAGCCGGCCGGGTCGAACGTCCCGGAGTGGCCACCCGCGGTACCGGCCTGCGCGATCAGCGCGTCCGGGCCGGTGGTGAGGGCGCGGCGCGCCTCGTCCGCGCTGGTCACGGTGAGCAGGACGGTGCTCCCGGACGCGCGCAGCCCCGCGACCGCCTCGGCCGGCGGCAGGCCGAACGTGAAACTGACGTAGGGCACGCCGGAGGCGATCCTCAGCTTCTCCGCGAAATGATCGTCGTCGTGCAGCGGCGGGTCCGGCAGCGGGCCGTGATCCTTCTCCAGCCGTGCCCGATACCTCGCGACTTCGGCGGCATCGGCGGGTGCGGTGTCCGGCACGAAGATGTTCAGCCCGAACGGCACACCGGCGGCGCGCACCTCGGCCACCTCGCGCGCGGTCGCCTCCGGCGTCTTGTAGCCGGCCGCCAGGAACCCGAGGCCGCCGGCGCGGGCCGCCTCGACCACCAGCCCGACCGTAGAGGGACCACCGGCCATGGGCGCGACGATGACCGGACGGGACAGCTCAGGGAACACAGTGGTCACTCCGATCCGGGGCGGCAGCCGGGGCGGCAGCCGGGGGAACATACCCTGCATCCATGATCATGCATTCCTCACTCGCCCGCGCCTGCGCCGCCATTCGCGACCACCGCGCCTTCGAGATCGTGATCGTGGTGGTGATCGGCGCGAACGCCGTCGTACTCGGCATCGAGACCTACCCGCACCTGGGCGGCTGGGAGTCCATTCTGCACGGTCTGGAGCTCACTTTCCGCGCGGTCTTCGTCGTCGAGATAGCGATCCGGATCCTGGCGCACGGCCGGCGCCCGCAGGACTTCTTCCGCAACGGCTGGAACGTCTTCGACTTCGTGGTGATCGCCGCGGTCTTCATCCCCGGCCTGCACGGCGACTCCGCGCTGCTCCGCATCCTGCGAATCGCCCGGGTCCTGCGCCTGGTTCGCTTCTCCCCCGGCCTGCGCACCATCGTCACCGCGCTGCTGCGCAGCCTCCCCGGCATCGGCGGCTTCCTCGCGCTCGCCCTGGTCACCGTCTACCTCTACGGCATGGCCGGCTGGCTGATCTTCGCGGACGAGTTCCCCGAGCAGTACGGCACCGTCGGCCGCGCCGCGATCACGCTCTTCGTCCTGCTCTCCCAGGAGAACCTGCCCGACCTCATCGAACAGGGCCTGGCCTACTCCCCCTGGACGCTGCTCTACTACGTCAGCTACGTCCTGATCACCGCGAACCTGCTGGTCAACATCCTGATCGCGGTCATCGTCAACTCCATGGAGGAGGCCCGCCGCCTGGAGATCACCGAGGCCATCTCCCAGGGCTACGACACCGACGGCGACGGCATCCCCGACACCCTCGACCGCATCGCCATCAGCCAGCGCATCGACGACCTCCACACCCTCCTCGCCGCCCTCGAACGCGACCTCCGCATCGACCGCGACTAGCCACCCAAAATCACATTCACAAACCCTTCTTCCCGCTTCCGGCGTGGTCGCCTCCCGCATGCTCCCGCGGGCACCGGTCGGCCGCGGGCGGCCTCCCTTCGGGTTTCGCGGTGCGCGGTGCGCGGTGCGCGGTGCGCGGTGCGCGGTGCGCGGTGCGCGGTGCGCGGTGCGCGGTGCGCGGTGCGCGGTGCGCGGTGCGCGGTGCGCGGTGCGCGGTGCGCGGTGCGCCCGAAATTTCACGACAAGGTGGGCAGAGCAGTCCTTCAGCCCATCGACTCAAGATCCTTCCATACCTCATGGCCCTTTCCGCGGCCTTGAAAGGGCCATGAGGTATGGAAGGATCTTGAGTCCCACATTCTTGAAGGTTGATCTCGAAATGCGATAACGGATTCCGCAGGTTGAACGGCCCTCGCGCCCCATGCCCGATTCCCCTGCGCAGCACTCAGAGGGTGGTTCGAGATCGTTTGGGTTGATCTATGCTTTGAGTCCGTTTGGAGATCGTTCTACGGGTTCATGATAGATAGTGATCACTCGATGGCGTGAAGGGTGAATTTTGGTCGCGTCCCGTGGCCGGGGTGGGGTGTTGGCCCGGTCATGGGTGATCGGAAGCCGTATCCGAGTGACGTCAGCGATGCGCAGTGGGCGTTGATCGGCCCGTTTCTGGACGTGTGGCGGGCGGGGCGGGTGTCGGTCGCGGGCCGGACCGGTGAGCAGGATCTGCGGGAGGTCGTGAACGCGATCCTGTATCAGAACCGGACCGGCTGCCAGTGGGCGTATCTGCCGCATGACCTGCCACAGAAGCCGGTGGTCTACTACTACTTCGCGTTGTGGCGTGATGACGGCACCGACGCGGTCATCCATGATCTGCTGCGGTGCCAGGCCCGGCAGAAGGCCGGCCGGGCCGAGGACCCGACCATGGTGGTGCTGGACACCCAGTCGGTGCGGGCCGCGAACCACGTCCCGGCTGCCACGACCGGCAAAGACGCGGGGAAGAAGGTTCCGGGCCGTAAGCGGGGCCTGGCCGTGGATGCTCTCGGGCTGATCATCGCCGTGGTCGTGACCGCCGCGTCGGTGACCGACAACGTCATCGGGATTCGGCTGCTGGACAAGGTCGCCGCGCACGCCCCGACCGTCACGGTCGCGATGGTCGACGCCGGGTTCAAACAGGACGTCGCCGTCCACGGCGCCGTGACAGGTATCGACGTCGAGGTCGTCAAACGCTCCGACACGATGCCGGGGTTCGTGCCGGTGAAGAAGCGGTGGATCGTCGAGCAGGTCTACGGCACCCTGATGCTGCACCGCCGCCTGGCGCGTGAGTACGAGAGCCGCCCGGAATCGAGCGTGTCCCGCACGCTCTGGGCATCGATAGCGAACATGGCCCGCCGCCTGACCGGGACCAGCACCCCGACCTGGCGAGACCGGTAACGGGCCCGCTGATGCACCTGGACACGATCCTCGACCTGATCACCGCGCAGGAGACCACCGCGACGCAGACCGCGCAGCGGCTGCGCGAGCAGATCAGCGCGCTCACCACCGAACTGGACCGCACCGACCGTGAACTGGCCGACCTCGCCACCACCCGGACCACCCTGAAAACAATCGCCGCGGCCCAGTTCACCGCCGAGGAACCGATCGTGATCAGCTCCGCCTACCAGCAGATCCTCACCATCCTCGGCACCGCACCCGACGGCATCCGCGCCAAGGGCATCTGCCTCGCCCTCGACATCGAACCCACACCGGCACACGTCGAAGGCACCCGCGCGAAGCTCAAACGCCTGGTCCACCACAAACTCGTGACCGAGACCGAACCCGGACTGTTCACCCTCACCCAGAAACGGACGTAATCTCCCTTACCGCCCTCTCAAGGCGCAAGCAGGTCAGCCAACGGGCAGCCGCACGCGCATCGCACCACAGGCCCACCCCCGCATCGGCGCCCGTCTCGCGGCCGGAGATCCGCGGCCGCACGCCTACCACCGCCGACGCGCCCGGCGGCAGAGTCCCGCACCGGCCAGCGTCCCCCGGCCCGCACCAAGTCGTCGCAGATATTCGTCCCCGCACCATCCGCCGGCGGCCCCGAGAGCCCACGACGTCCCGCGACGGACGGCCGGGCGGGCGGCAGACGGCCAGGCCGGCGGGCAGGCGGGCAGGCCGGCGGGCAGGCGGGCAGGCCGGCGGGCGGGCAGGCGGGCAGGCAGGCGGCTATCGGGGACCGGCGTGCCAGGTCTCGGCGTCGAGGCGGTAGAGGACGCATGGCTGGAGGGGGTTGTCCGGGGTCATGTTGGGGTGCTGGAAGTCCTCGGCGGGGTCGCGGGTGAAGCCGAGACGTTGCATGACGGCGCGGGAGCGGGCGTTGGTGTGGGCGGTGAAGGAGACCAGGGCGGGCATCGCGAGCGTGGTGAACGCGTGGGCGAGGACGGTGCGGGCGGCCTCGGTGGCGTAGCCGTGACCCCAGGCGTGACGGGACAGGCGCCAGCCGATCTCCATCGCGGGGGTGAAGTGGGCCTCGAAGCGGGGGCGGGCCAGGCCGACGAAGCCGATGAAGCCGTCGGGGGCGTCGACGGCCCACAGGCCGTAGCCCTGGTGGGCCAGGTCGGCGTCGATGCGGTCGATCATCGCGTCGGACTGCTCGCGGGTCAGGGTCGCGGGGAAGTGCCGCATGACCTCGGGGTCGCCGTTCAGCGCGGCGAACGGCTCCCGGTCCGTGTCACGCCAGCGCCGCAGGAACAACCGCTCGGTACGCAACTCGGTCACCCCGGGATCCTACGGTTCCCGGCGCTCCGCACACCCTCACGAGGCGAGCCCACCAGCCCGCGCTCAGCATTCGGGCAAACTCTCCCACTAACCGGGATACACATCCTTGTGTCACTGGCGCCTGTTTCGAGCCGCCCTCAGCCCCCAGCGACAGACGCCGGCCCGCATTGTGCTGATTTCGGGAACACCCTGCCCGCTCGCGGCAATCGGGCGCCCCGCGCCCGAAATATCGCGATATATCGTCCACCGGCGCGGACCGCCAGCCCGCGAGACGTCGCCGCCGAGGCCTGAGTGATCAATCAGTGGAGCAAAAGATAGATCAAAAATCGAAGTTGATCGCTCTTTTGCTCCACTGATTGATCACTCAGGCGCCAGCCCAAGGTCGTCAAGAACTCCCAGCGTCGCCAGATGGACGCTGGGCTGCCTTGTCCGGAATTTCGGACACAAGGAGGTTTATTCAGCGCAGCGAACCGGCGCCGCGTTGCCGCAGGCCGCGCGGTCTGACGAGGGCGGCGCTGAATAAGCCTCAAGATGCCCGGGCCCGAACCGGAGGGGGTACGACTCGGCCCGCCGCCGGTGGCGTTCCGACGCATGCGCGATCGCACACCGACAGCCAAACGACCACGAGGGTTATTCAGCGCGCCGCGCCCCGACGGCGCCGGCCTGCGGCAACGCGGCGTGAGGTCGCCGCGCTGAATAAGCCTCCACGGAACCCGGATCGAACTGAAGGTATTCCTGCCGGCCGAAGGAGCGCGGCCGCACCACACCTACCTCAAGATCGAAATAGGCTGAGTGGCATTGGACCGGTGCCCGCGGGAGCACTCGGAACGCGACCACGCCGGAAGCGGGAAGACAAGACTTTGATCTTGATTTGTGGGGTTCCAGATCGCTGGAACGCGAAATCGGTGGCCGGCGGCGGGAGGATCAACGTGTGGATGAGGAGATTCTGCTGCCGCGCGGCAATGTGAGCGGGGACATCGTGCGCGTCGGGGACACGGTGCGGCGGCCCGCCGGGCCGTGGACGCCGTCGGTGCACGCGTTCCTGAGGCATCTGCACGACGTGGGGTTCGCGCACGCGCCGCGGCCGTTGGGGTTCGACGAGAAGGGGCGTGAGGTGCTCACGTTCGCGGAGGGGATGGTGCCCTGGGGCGACGATCTGCGGCTGCTGGCGGAGGACGACGCGGTACGCGCGGTGGCGCGGGTGATCCGGGACCTGCACGACGCGGCCGTGGGATTCGTGCCGCCGGCGGACGCGGTGTGGAACACGCTGATCGCGCCGGACCGGGTGGAGTTGATCACGCACAACGATCTCGCGCCGTGGAACCTGGTCATCGGTGAGCGGCTGACGTTCATCGACTGGGACGGGACCGCGCCCGGGTCGCGGCTGTGGGACCTGGCCTACGCGGCGCACGGATTCCTGCCGCTGGCGCGCTGGTCGGAGTGGGATCACGGGCGGCGGCTGGGCGTGTTCGCGGACGCCTACGGCGCGGACGAGGCGATGCGGGAGGCGCTGGTGCCGTTGCTGGCGCGGCGGACCGCGTCGATGCACGACTTCCTGCGGGAGCAGGCGGCGCTGGGGGTGGAGCCGTGGCTGACGCACTGGCGGACCGGGCACGGCGACGCGTGGCGGGACGACACGGCCTACATCGAGGAGCACGGGACCGTGTGGCGGCGGGCGCTCGGACTGTCGTAGGTAGGGCAAGCCATACCCCGGACGTAGGGGCTCGCCGGATGGGCCGGGACGGCCGCGATCGATAGCGTCGACGGCATGACGACCGTGACCGGTACCGCCGCGCCGGACATCTCGCCGCGGCAGCCAGAGCCTGTATCGACGTGGGAGACGGGCTGCGGCGAGGCCCTGGCGCCGCCTGGCCACACGTCGATACAGGCTCTGTGGGTGGACACGCGCTACGTGCTGACCGGCTTCCCGATCGGCGTACTCACGTCCACCGGCCTGACCGCCGCGGTCGTGCTCGGCCTGGGCACGGCCGTGCTGGTGGTCGGCGTGCCGATCCTGGCCGGGACGCTGGCCGTGTCCGCGCGGATCGCCGAGGCCGAGCGGCGGCGCGCGTCGATGGTGCTCGGCCGGGCGGTCCCGGCCCCGGAGCGCGCGCGGTGGTGGCCGGCCCTGGCGCACGGGCTGCTCCGTATCGTGCCGAGCACGGTGTCGTTCACGGTGGTGGTGACGTGGTGGTTCGCGGCGGCGGCCGGGCTGAGCGCGTCGCTGTGGGACTGGACGGTCCCGTACGGGCCGCGGGCCGAAGGGCTGCCGGAGCTGATCGGGCTGGGTTCGGCGACGGAAACGCGGATCTGGCTCTACATGGCCGCCGGGCTGCTCTTCGCGCTGACGCTGGCGCCGCTGGTCCGGGCCATGGCGGGGATGGAGGCCCGGTTCGCGGAACGCCTGCTCGGTGGCGCCTGATTCGTCCTTTTGCACGGCCTTTGTTCGAGCCGGTTCGGGCGGCGGACATCGGGCTAGGGTGCGGAACATGAGGACGGTGACGCTGCGCCCGATGCACGCCGGCGAGTTCGGCGCATTCCGGGCCTCGGTGATGAATCTGACGGTGGACTCGCTGATCACGTCCGTGGGGCTCGCGGCCGAGGTCGCGCGGGCGAAGACGTTCGACGAACTCTGCGCGTCGCTGCCGCTCGGCTTCGACACGCCGGGCCACGTGCTGCTGATCGGCGAGTCGGAGGGCGAGCGGATCGGCGCGGCCTGGTTCGGGCTGCGGCATCCGCACGCCATCGCCGGCTGCGGGTTCCTGCACATGCTCACGGTGGACCCCGATCATCGTGGCCGCGGCCTCGGCCGGGCGCTGCTGTCCGCGGTGGAGGCGGAGGCGCGCGCCCGCGGCTGCGAGTCGCTGGAGCTGAACGTGTTCGGCACCGACAAGGCCGCGGTCGGGCTCTACGACACGGCCGGATACGACCTGATCACGCAGCAGCTGCGTAAGAGGCTCTGAGCCGGCGCAGCGTGCCGCCGGCCGTCCACCCGCACAACAGCAACGCGAAGAGCTCGGGGGCCCGCGACGCCGGTCGACGGCGTGCCGGCCGGGAACCCGAACGCCCAGAAGTGCGCCTCGGCCGGGTCGTCCAACTACGTGCGGCAGCGTACGACCAGGTGCCGGACGAAGCCACCGGTGATCGTGCCGTCCGAGTTGACCGCCGCACGCTGATCGAGGTCCCGACCCCGGACGTCCGCCTGGAACGCTGCCCGCCGGCCGGCCACCAGCTGACGGGCGCCCCCACCACCTCTACCCGATCAGCCCGCCGGGCTGCGTGGACCGCATGGTTTCGTGGTGACCACTGCGAAACGGACAGGAAGGCCGGCCAACGGCCGACCGGTGCCCGCGGGAGCACTCGGAAGGTGACCACGCCGGAAGCGGGAAATCAGTTCCTGCTTGATCTTTCGCCTTCGGCAACGCTCGGCCGGCACGAACCGGACACCACCGGCGCTCACCGACCGATGAGAGAGAGGCCAGGTGGCCCGGTGGGGCCACCTGGGGCCTCAGATGAGCGTGGCCGCCTGGGTCAGCAGCTCACCCGTGCGCGGGTCGCGGCACAGGTAGCGCTGGCCCTCGTGCATCCAGCCCCAGATGTCGTCCTGGACCAAGGGCTCCTTGCAGTGCAGGCACCGCGGATCGGTCGGTTGCGCGGTGGAGGCACCGGTGCGGACGGAGGTGGGCGTCAAGGTCGGCTTCCCTTCGGGTCTCGTGTGGTCGGGGCCGTTCCAAGTCCCCCCGGAGATCACGTGCAATATCGCACCGTAGCGGATCGGGCCGAAACCGATGACATGGGCATTGACCTCGGGCAACCTCAATCACCGTTAGTGTGACGGAGGTCTCAGTTGGTGGTAATTCCTCCGGATGCCCTAGGTTGGGCCGAAAGGAGCCGCACGGATCGGCCGGGTAGTCCGCCCGGCGTGCGTGAAGGAGGCGCGGCTTGTCGATCAGCGGCGTCACGGAGACACCCTCGCTCTACGACGAGGCGGAGGCCGCACGCAGGCGCGGGGACTACCGGGCCGGCGTCGCGCTCGCGCGGCAGGCCGCGGACCACAGCGTCCGGCGCGGCGACGTGGCCGGGCAGGCGTCCGCGCTGCGCCTGGCCGCGAACCAGCTGCTCCGGGTGGGTGAGCAGGAGGCCGCGATCACCGCGTGCACCCAGGCGGCCGGCCTTTTCGAGTCGATCGGCGACGAGCGCGGCATCTGCGAGACGCTCACCGTCCAGGCGATCCCGTTCAACGACCTCGGCCTGCACGAGGAGGCGCTCGACGCGCTGGACCGCGCCCGCCTGATCGCGCAGCGGCTCGACGACCGCGCGCTGCTCTACTGGGTGCACAACCGCACCGGCGTGGTGCACGCGGCCATGGGCGATCTCGCCGCCAGCAACGAATGCCTGCGGCACGCGCTCGCCGTGGTCGACCCGGGCGACGACGAGGCCCGCTTCTGCGTGCTCAACAACCTCGGCGACAACGCGGTCTTCCGCATCCCGCAGCTGCGCGAACTCGGCCGGGAGGACGAGGCGGAGGAGCTGCTGACCACCGCGCTCGGCCACGTGCGGACCGCACTGGAGCTGGCGCAGGCCGCCAACCACCCGTACCGGCAGTCGATCGTGCTCGACAACTACGGCATGCTGATGGCGCACCGCGGCGACTACGGCGAGGCGTTCACGCTGGTCGAGAACTCGCGCATGATCGCGCTCGCGCACGGGTACCGCTCACTGGAGTCGGCCGCGCTGCAACACCAGGCCCAGATCCGGCTGCTCCGCGGCGACTGCGCGATCGCGGTCCTCGGCCTCCTCGAAGCGCTCGAACGCGCGACCGAGGCCAAGGAGAAGCCGATGACCATGGCCATCCACCTCCAGCTCTCCCAGGCCTACGAGCGGATCGGCGACTTCAAGGCCTCGCTGAGCCACTACCGGTCGTACCACGCGCTGGAACGCGAGGCGCACAACGACGTCGCCGCGGTCCGCGCCCGGATGATGGTCCACCTGTTCGAGCTGGACAACGCGCGCCTCGAGGCCGACAACGCCCGGCTGGAGTCCGAGCTGCACCGGATCCGCAGCGCCGAACTCGAGGAGCAGGCGCTCACCGACGCGCTCACCGGCCTCGCCAACCGCCGCGCCGCCGACCAGCGCCTCCCCGCGATGGCCACGCTCGCCGACGCGACCGGCCGCCCGTTCTGCCTCGCGATCGCGGACGTCGACCACTTCAAGAACGTCAACGACCGCTACGGCCACGCCGCCGGCGACGACGTCCTCCGCCGCATCGGCGCGCTGCTCCGCGAACACGTCCGCGGCACAGACCTGGTCGCCCGCCTCGGCGGCGAGGAGTTCCTGGTCGCCTTCGAGGGCGTCGACCTCCCCGAGGCCACCCACCTGGCCGAGAAGCTCCGCCTGATCATCGCGAACCACGACTGGTCCACCCTCCAGCCCGGCCTCGCCGTCACCGTCAGCATCGGCGTCGCCGCCCACGACGGCGATCCCGCGCTTCTCCTGCCCCGCGCCGACGCCCGCCTCTACGCCGCCAAGCACGCCGGCCGCAACCGCGTGGTGGCGGCGGGGTAGAACAGCGAACACTTCAGGAACGGATTTCCCGCTTCCGGCGTGGTGCGTTGGGCGTGCTCCCGCGGGCCACGGTCGTCGCTGGCGCTCCTCCCTTCCGGTCTCGTCGCGGGTCACCGAAGACCTTCCGCGGCTCGACCGCCATGTCCGGTTGGCGCGGGGCGACTCGCGTCTTTCGTCCTGGGGTGAAGGCGAGGCCTTCCGCGGCTTCACCGCCGTGTCCGGTCGTCGAAGGCGACTCACGTCTTTCGTCCTGGTCGCGGTAAGACCGTCCGCGGCTTGTCCGCCATGTGCGGTTGGCGTGAGCGACTCGCGTTTGGGCGCGCCCGGCCACGGGCGCTCCGCGCCCGATATTTCGTATTATTGGTGACTGCGCCGTGTTGTTATCGTCGGTCAGACTGCCTCCGGCGGAATTCCGGTGGGTCGCGTTGCGTCTGGTGGTTGCGTTTCGCCTCCGGCGGGCCTCGGGATCCGGGGGAAGGGCGTGAGTCCCGGCCGCTCGGGTTCGTCGGCCCCGCTGTCTTCTCGTGGATGGCATGGGTTGGGTTTCGTGTGCCTGGCTGCCGCGTATGCCGCCTTCCAGGACGAGCCGAGCAGATCATCGGCAGGGCCGCCAGCTTGGGTGGGGCGGCATGGTCGGCGCCCTGGGGGCGCCGTCCTTGCCTGGGCTGCGGTGTCGTGGTGGGTGGCGGCCCTGCCGATGATCTGCACCCCAAGGGTGGTCGACGGCAGACGGGGCAGCCAGGCGCCGGCGGTCTGCGCGGGGCGCGCGAATCAAGGCGAAAGCGGCCTCACGGCCACGGTCTGGGCTTACTGATCCTTCGGGATCAGGGTGAGAAGCACCTCCCAGGGACGGTCCCTTTATCCCGAGATTTCGGGCGCGCAGCGCCCGGATGACCAGCGCTGCTCGCACCTCAGCCCCGAAAGCTCAGTAGTGCGCGGGGCGCACGATCCCGGAGGCTTATTCAGCAGCCATTCTGAAGAAATGAGGCCCAGCAGCGCAAGTGATCGTTTCCTCGAACGTCGGCTACGTCCGAGAAGGTCGAAAGCAATCTCGCGGCCCGGAGATCATGACGGCTCACCCCGCGCGTCGCCTTACCGGCTGCTCCTGGCACAGAGATCGATCCCGCATCGTGGAAGATCGGTTCCGATAGCCGGCCGATCTTCCGCATGACGGGAAATTGCTGCCAGAGTGTGGAAATGCCGAGCGAGCTGCGGATGCGACGCCCGAAATATCGTCGTAAATACACCCCGCTGTCGCCCTCGCATCTGACTAGTGATACATGGCGCACCGTATGAGTGCCTCATACGGTGCGCCATGTATCACTAGTCGTTTTCGCGCGATCAATCTCGCGGTCGGGAAGCACTGTTGACCTTTCAGCGCCAATAGACCGAAGTATCGGGCGCGAAGCGCCCGATACTTCGAGGCTTATTCGGCGCAGCGAACCGGCACCGCGTTGCCGCAGGCCGCGCGGTCTGACGAGGGCGGCGCTGAATAAGCCTCATGGGGGACCGACGGAACGCGTGACGTTGAGGGTTACTCAGCGCGTTGCGCGCCGACAGCGCCGGCCTGCGGCGACGCGGCGTTGGCTCGCCCGCTGAGTAATCCTCGTTGGTGATGATATTTCGGGCGCCATCCCCAGCCCTACCGGCACATGGCTCGGTGAGCGGATTCGCTCACGCGCGGGCCCCCGTGGCACGTAACCCAGCTTGAAACCGCGCCGGCGGCTCATTGAATCGGTGATCGAGAAGCAGAACCTGTCCTCGCTATTCGTCCCGCCGGAAATATCGCGACAAAACCCACGGTGGCTGGCTTCCAAAATGATCACGTGTGCCAAATCGTTGTTTTCCGGCGGTCTTAACAACGATTTGGCACACGTGATCGACTTCTGGACGTCAGGTCGGGCTTCGATCTTGATCGTGCGCCCCGCGCGGGCAGCCAGGCACACGAAACCAACCCCCACCACCACGCGAAAGGAACCGGGCCAATGCAACCCGACCCGACCGGAAGCCCCCAGAGCCCGAGGCCCGCCGGAGGCGAAACGCAACCACCAGACGCAACGCAACCACCGGAATCCCGCCGGGGCAGTCTGACCGACGACAGAGGCACGGCGCAGCCACCAATAATACGAAATATCGGGCGCGGAACGCCCACGGCCGGGGTGCGGAGCAACGGCCCACGGCCGGGGTGCGGAGCAACGGCCCACGGCCGGGGTGCGGAGCAACGGCCCACGGCCGGGGTGCGGAGCAACGGCCCACGGCCGGGCGCGGGCGAACGCGAGTCGCCCACGCCAACCGGACATGGCGGGCAAGCCGCGGGAGGGCTTGTGGTGACCCGCGACGAGACCGGAAGGGAGGAGCGCCAGCGACGACCGGGGCCCGCGGGAGCACGCCCAACGCACCACGCCGGAAGCGGGAATATCGGTTGTCAGGGAATGCGTCGCGTAGCGCGTCCCCCGTGCAGGAAGAGGGCGTGGCCGTGGCCGTCGTCGCCGAGGAAGGCGCAGACCGGGTGGGCGGTGCCGGGGTGGTCGCGGACGATCAGGGTGTCGGCGGTGAGGCGGACGAGTTCCTGGGACGGGGCGGGCGGGCCGAGCTGGGTGAAGATGCCCTTCGGGGTGTCGTGCAGCCAGACGCGGCCGGCCGGGTCCTGGCTGACCGTGAGGTCGGCGACGCGGGAGGAGTAGACGCCGAGGTAGCGGCTGGCGTCGAACGGCTCGGCGGGTGCGGGGACCCGGGCGGGTGGCGGGAGCGTGATGCCGGTCAGTTCCTCGATCAAGGGCGGGAGCAGCGCGTGGTAGAGCGAGGCCGCGTCGCCGCCGTTGGTGAGCAGGGCGACGGCGACGTCCCGGTCGGGTACGACGCGGAGGAACGCGGCCTGGCCTATCGTGCCGCCGTCGTGGCCGATCACGGTGCCGGAGTCGTTCATGATCTCCCAGCCGAGGCCCCAGCCGCTGCCGGGCATGCCGGGTGCGGGGCGGTCGGCGGCGCGCTGCTGCATGACCTTGACGCCGTCCGGGGAGAGCAGGCCGTCGCCGCCGGACATGTGCATGCGGGCGAAGAGCAGCAGGTCACCGGCGCTCATCGCCAGCATGCTGCCGGCCGGCGCGTTCGAGCGGGGCAGTGACCAGGTCGGCGCGGGGGCGAGTGGCGCGCCGGCGGCGGGGGCGATGTGGCCGACCGCGGTGCGGTGCAGGATCGCCTCGTAGGCGTCGGTGGCGAGCGCGGTGACGCCGAGCGGCGCGGCGATCGACTCGCGCAGGCAGGCGTCGAAGGGCCGGCCGCGCAGCACCTCGACGACGCGGCCGAGCACGGCGAAGCCGGCGTTGTTGTAGGAGAGCATCGCGCCGGGCGGGAACAGCTGCGGGGTGTCGCCGAGCGTGGCGACGAACCGGGCCACGCAGTCGTCGCCGCGGCCGGTGTCGGTGAACAGGTCGCCCTCGAAGCCGCCGGTGTGGCAGAGCAGGTGCCGGATCGTCACGGTCTCGGCCGCGTCCGGGTCGCCGAGCGTGAACGCCGGCAGGTGGGTGCGGACCGGGGCGTCGAGTTCGAGCAGGCCCTCGCCGGCCAGCTGCATGATCAGCGTGGTGGTCCAGACCTTGGTGATCGAGCCGATCTGGAAGAGCGAGTCGGTGGTGGCCTCGACGCCGGTCCGCGTGTTGAGCACGCCGTGCGCGAGCGCGAACCGTTCGCCGCCCGCGTCCACCGCCAGCACGGCGCCGGGGACGGCGAATCGGGCGAGCAATGCGGGGAGTGAGGACCTGATTACATCGAGAGACATGAGCACAACCCTAAAACCGACACGGGGGTACGGAATCCGGCACGCGCTATTCGTACCCGTGTATGCGTTTGATCTGGATTTGCAGGTGCTGGGAATCGAGCGGTTGACTGGCACCGTGAACGAGGAGCAGAGCGTGGAATTCGGGCTGGACACCTTCGGCGACGTGACGGTCGGTCCGGACGGGAAGCGACTGCCGTACGCGCAGGTCATCCGTGACGTGGTGGAGCAGGCCGTGCTGGCCGAGCGGGTGGGCGTGGACGCGTTCGGCGTCGGCGAGCACCACCGGGACGACTTCGCGGTGTCCGCGCCGGAGATCGTGCTGGCCGCGATCGCCGCACGCACGTCGAGGATCAGGCTGGGCACCGCCGTGACCGTGCTCAGCTCCGACGACCCGGTACGCGTGTTCGAGCGGTTCGCCACGCTGGACGCGGTCTCGAACGGGCGCGCGGAGATCACGCTGGGCCGCGGCTCGTTCACGGAGTCGTTCCCGCTGTTCGGGTTCGAACTGCGCGACTACGAGAAGCTGTTCTCGGAGAAGCTGGACCTGATGGCCCACCTGCTCGACGAGGGACCGGTGACGTGGTCGGGCTCGGTGCGGGCCGCGCTGGACAAGCAGGAGGTCTACCCGAAGACCGAGTCCGGGCGGATCAGCACGTGGATCGGCGTCGGTGGCAGCCCGGAGTCGGTGGTGCGGGCCGCATCCCACCGGCTGCCGCTGGTCCTGGCGATCATCGGTGGCGAGCCGGCCCGCTTCGCACCGTATGTCGAGCTGTACCACCGGGCGCTGAGCGAGCTGGGTTCTCCGGCGCTCCCGGTGGCGGTGCACGCGCCCGGTTTCGTGGCCGAGACCGACCGGGAGGCCGCGGACACGCTCTGGCCGCACCTGCGCGTGATCATGGACCGGATCGGCCGGGAGCGCGGCTGGCCGCCCATGACCCGCCGCCGCTTCGACTCGGACATCAGCGAGGGCGCGCTGCACGTGGGCTCGCCGGAGACGGTGGCGCAGAAGATCGCCCGGACCGTCAAGGCGCTCGGCATCCAGCGGTTCGATCTCAAGTACTCCAACGGCACGCTGCCGCACGACGTGATGACCCGGTCGATCGAGCTGTACGGCACGAAGGTCATCCCCCGGGTGCGTGAGCTGCTGGCGGATTGACGCGCGCGGCCGGCGCCCGTGTCGACGTGGGGGGCCTGAGCGAGGCGGCGCCCCACGTCGACACAGGCGGCTAGGGTGGCGTTCGTGCTGCACTGGACACAGATCGCCCATGGCGTCGCCCTGGTCGTCGGAGCCGTCGTGCTGGTCACCGCCTATGCGGTGGCGGGCGTCCCCCGGTGGGTCGCCTACCTGATCACCGCGGCCTACGTCGCGCTCGTGGCCTGGGTGATCCAGCGCTTCCGCGACCGGGACGTGCGCACGGCGATGGCCGAGCCGGTCGACAGCCGGCAGCGTGCCCTGGCGCCGTCGGCTCAGTTCGTGGTCGTGCTGCGCGGCTACGACACCGGTCACGTGCACGCGATGGTGGAGCGCGTCGACATGGCGCGCGGCTCGGACAGCCCGGTGTTCCGCACGGCCGTGGCCGCGGAGGCACGCGGCGCCGCGTTCCCGATCGTGATGCGCGGCTACGACCGGGGCGAGGTCGACGCCTGGCTGGCCACCGCAGCGGGCGAGCTCTCCACGTGACCGTGCTCCGGCGCGTCCTCGCCGCCCTGGTCAGCGTGCTCGCGCTGGCCGGTGCGGTGCGGCTGGTCGCTCCCGCGACACCGGACCCCTCGGGGGTACGCCGTCAGCTCGCCTTCATCCGGGCCGCGCTGGACGACGGCGCGGCCACGGACGCGCAGTCGCTGTTCCCGGAGGGCTTCTACTTCATGAACGTCCTCTACGGACTGTCCTGGGTGGAGCTGGGACAGCGGGGAGTCTCCGTCGCCCAGGCCGCGTCCGAGGCCGCGTGGGCGCTGGAGCAGGTGGAGTCGCCGGCCGGGCGCGCGCCGTTCGACCCGGGCGCGACGCCGGCGTACGGCGTGTTCTACGCGGGCTGGACGAACTGGTTGCGTGGCGGGCTGCTGACGTTGCACGACGACCCTGCCCAGCGGGCCAGGTTCCTGGCCGATTCCGCGGCACTGGCGGACGCGTTCGAGGCGTCGTCCACGCCGTTCCTGGAGGCCTATCCGGGTCAGGCCTGGCCGTGCGACTCCACCGTGGCGATCGCGTCGCTGCGGCTGGCCGCCCGCTTCGACCCGCGTTTCGCGCCGGTCGTCTCCCGATGGGTCTCGCAGGCCCGTGAGCGCCTGGACCCGGCGACCGGGCTGCTGCCGCACGCGGTGACGCCGGCGTTCGCCGGTTCCCGGGGCACGTCGCAGGCGATCATCCAGCGGTTCCTGGTGGACGTGGACCCGGTGTTCGCCCGCGAGCAGTACTCGCTGTTCCGGTCGCGATTCCTGGACCGGCCGCTCGGGCTGGGTCCCGCGGTCCGCGAGTACCCGCACGGCACGGACGGGCCCGCGGACGTCGACTCCGGGCCGCTGCCGCTCGGGATCTCCCTGTCCACCACCGTGGTCGCGCTCGGCGCCGCGCAGGTGCACGGCGACACGTCGCTGGCCGGAGGGTACGCGTCGTTCGGCGAGTTCGCCGGCCTGCCGATCGACACGCCGTCCACCAAGCGGTACGCGTTCGGCCTGGTGCCGATCGGCGACGCGTTCCTGGCCTGGTCGAAGACCGCACGGCCGTGGACCGTCCCGGTCCCGGACCCGCCGCCGCCGGCGATCTCCGGTTGGTGGCGGGCGCCGTTGCTGACGCTGCTGCTGCTCATCGGGCTGGCGCCGTGGGGGCCCGTGATCGTGCGGCGGGTGCGTGCCATGGCGTCGCCATCAGCGGGCCGGCGGCCGTAGAGTGAATCACTGGTTCCGGCATACGCGTCCCTGATCTGGAGATCTCTCACGTGAGCACCACCGACGAGTACCACTACCCCGTCACCGGCACGCCCGCGGTCGAGACGGACCACCCCGGCCGCACCATCGCGCCGGACAACGTCACCGTGGTCTTCGACGACGGCGAGTTCCAGCAGCTGTCGATCAGCGGCCAGTGCGTCGAGGCCCCGCGCATCCGGGTGACCCGCCGCTACAAGAAGGCCAAGCGCGTCCCCGAGTGGGCCCAGCAGTACCTGTCGCCGGACGCCGCGTGAACCTGATCGCCTCCTTTCCCGACTGAACCGGGAAAGGAGGCGATGATGCACGATGAACTGCTGGTCGTCCGCGCCCAGCTCGGTGAACGGGACGCGTTCGCCGACCTGGTCCGGGCCTGGCACGATCCGGTCCACTCATTCGCCCGCCGCATGATCGGGGCCCGCGACGCGGACGACGTCGCCCAGGAGGTCTGGCTCGCGGTGGTCCGCGGCCTGCCCCGGCTCCGCGAGCCGGCACGCTTTCCACCGTGGTTGTTCAGCATCGCCCGGCGCGCCGTCACCAACGGGCTCGGATGGCATCGGGATGTCGGGCGCTGGGCGCCCGATATCCCGGCTCGTCGCTCGCCTCCGCCCGAAGACGGCGTACGGGTCGGCGCCGTCGCCCCTATCCGAGCCGCAGGTCGAGAACCCGGATGGAGGACGGAGTAGAACCCGAGGAACGACGCTGGTAGAGAATCGAGAGGACGCCGTCGGCGGGCACCCGCGACCGGTCCACGACGACCTCTCCGAAAGCGTCGAGCCCCGCGCCGTCGTAGACCAGCGTCCAGTCGGTCCACCCGCTCGCCCGGGTCGCCGAGACCACGCGGCCGAACGGCAACACCACATACGCGTTGTCGGCCGCGTCGAAGACGAGCTGGGAGCGCCCGGTCGCGTTCAGCGCGACCGGAATCTCCGTCTTGCGCCAGGCGCCCGCCGCATCGCGCCGGAGGTGGAACGCACGTCCGTACGACACCCGGTCCCGCACATAGTTCGTCACGCACTGGGTGAACCGCCCCGGCACATAGCTGATGACCACGTGCGGCTGCCCGGCCGAGTCGGCCGCCTGGCTCTCCTGGTTGATCAGCCCGTGGTCGACGCCGAGCGGGTCGACGACCAGGCCGGGGCTGCCGACTCCGATGGGCGTGCCGAGCACCGCGCCCGCGTTGTTGCGCCAGGTCCGGCCGCGGTCGTCGCTGTACACGTACCCCGTGTCGTGGTTCGCCAGGCCACCGGCGTTGCAGAGGACGCCGGCGTTGCCCTCACGCCACGTGAACGACGCGTGCAACCGCCCGCCGGGCCCGTAGCGGAGGCCGTGCAGGTACATGTTGCGTGTGGTGCTGGTGACTCCGTTCGCCGTGTAGGACCCGGTGGCGGACGTCCACGCGCCGAGCCGGGTCCACCCGCCGGAGGCATATTCCGCGAGTTCCAGCGTGCCGTTGCCGGAGCGCCCGGTGCGGTAGCTGAACTGCAGACGCCCGTCCGGCGCGACCACGAACCGTGGGTACGTGATGCCGCCCAGCGCCAGCCCGCCCAGCGTGCGCTGCTCCGCGCCGAACCGGGCCGCGGTCCAGGACGCGGCGCCGTTCGCCAGTCCCGCCTCGGAGCGGTAGTAGAAGATCGTGCTGTCGTGTGTGTCGAGCGCCACGTGCAGCCGCCCGTCCGCGGGTGAGACGCCGAGCGCGATCACGTTGTGCGAGTCGTTCACGGTGAGCCGGTGCGGCAGGCGGAGCGTCTCCCAGGCGCCGGACGGCAGCGCGCGGCGGGCGAGCACGGCTTCGCGGGTCGACGTGTACCACGCCGCGTACTGCAGGCCGCCGTGGGTGAGGATGCCCTCCTGCTGGAAAGAGTTGTTGTTGACCAGGCCGTCGTAGGAGACGAAGTAGAGCGCGGCCGGGTCCAGCTCGGTGTCACCGATCCGGGTGACGGGCGGGCCGGCGGCCGCTGCGACGGGAGCCGGCACCATCAGGAACAGAACGACCAGAAGCGGAATCCACCTGCGCATACCCCATCAACTCCAATCGACATACATGGATACCCCAGGAGTTGTGCGTCACGCAATGTGGGACCCGTGCCGCCGGTCACGGAAACCCACGTGCGGGGCTCGCTAAGGTTGAGCCGACCGCACCCCAGCAGCAGGGAAACCGAGGAAACAACCCGCATGATCGACGACGGTAAGGCGCGAGTCCTTCTCCTGGAGAACATCCACCCCGACGCGGTGGCCCGGTTCGAGTCCGAGGGCTATGTCGTCGAGTCTGTGTCCTCCGCACTGGACGAGGACGAGCTGATCTCGCGGATCGAGGGCGTCTCGCTGCTCGGCATCCGGTCCAAGACGAAGGTGACCGCGCGCGTCATCGAGGCCGCGAAGGACCTGGCCGCGATCGGCGCGTTCTGCATCGGCACGGACCAGATCGACCAGGCCGCGGCGTCCCAGGCCGGCATCGCGGTGTTCAACGCGCCGTTCTCCAACACACGCAGCGTGGTCGAGCTGGCGCTCGCCGAGATCATCGCGCTGACCCGCCGGCTCACCGAGAAGAACAGCGGCATGCACGCCGGCGTCTGGGACAAGGCGGCCGACGGCAGCCACGAGGTCCGCGGCCGGCGGCTCGGCATCGTCGGCTACGGCAACATCGGCACGCAGCTGTCCGTGCTCGCCGAGGCGCTGGGCATGCGGGTCTACTTCTACGACAGCGCGGACAAGCTGTCGCTCGGCAACGCGCGCCGGTGCAGCACGCTCAACGAGCTGCTGGACGTGGCCGACATCGTCACCATCCACGTCGACGGCCGGCCCGGCAACAGCGGTTTCTTCGGCGACGAGCAGTTCGCCCGGATGAAGCCGGGCAGCATCTTCCTGAACCTGTCCCGTGGCCTGGTCATCGACCACGACGCGCTGCGCCGCCACCTGGAGAACGGGCACATCTCGGGCGCGGCCGTGGACGTGTTCCCGGTCGAGCCGAAGGGCCGGGGCGACGAGTTCCAGTCCGGCCTGCGCGGCCTGCCCAACGTGATCCTCACGCCGCACATCGGCGGTTCGACCGAGGAGGCGCAGGCCGACATCGGCGCGTTCGTCTCCAACAAGCTCGCGACCTACCTCACCGAGGGCAACACCACGCTCAGCGTGAACCTGCCGTCCGTGTCCCTGCCGCCGCACGGCGAGGGCCACCGCCTGGTCTACCTGCACCGCAACACGCCCGGCGTGCTCGCGCAGGTCAACAGCGTGCTCGCGGAGCACTCGGTCAACGTCGAAGGCCAGCTGCTGGCCACCAGGGGCGAGTACGGCTACCTGCTCACCGACATCGGCATCGACTTCACCCCCGAGCTGATCAACCAGCTCGCCGCGCTGCCGCAGACCGTGCGCCTGCGCGTCATCGCCTAGCCGATCCCCGGCGAAGCGGGAAGACCAAGACCTCAAGGGCTTCTCTTCCCGCTTCCCGGGTGGCTGAGTTCCGAGTGCTCCCGCGGGCACCGGTCGTCGCTGGCGCTCCTCCCTGCACGTCAGGCGGGCGGCCGGCCTTCAACCAAGCCGCTCCGCGGCCCCACGACCCCACGCCCGGGCACCGGCGGGCCACGAGACCCGCCGCGCCTTGGATCCGCCGGCGTAGAGGTCTGATCTTGCGGGGCGCCGCTGCCCACGACGCCGGAAGTCCCGTAACGACTCGACATTGAAGCCTCACAGCTTCCGGCGCTTCGCACCCGATATTTCGTGACATAGGGGTCTGCTCTTGCGGAGCGCTGCTGCCCACGACGCCGGAAGCCCGTAACCACCCGAAATTCCGCGTCGTGTCGCCTGAGCGCTTGACGGCCCTCGGCCGAAAGGATCATTGAGTGATACCTGAGATCGATCGACTTCGGTCGTTGATCTACCTCAGGCATCACTCAATGATCGCTGCGGCATCCGCGTGGGCGACGGATGGTGATCCAGGCGGCTGCCGCACGGTGACCCCTGACGCCGAGAGCTCAGTAGTGAGCGGGCACGCTCCGCATCAGCGGGTGGTGTCCCCCCGCGGGACGAGGCGCGCGAGGCGAGGCGTGAGCAGTGGCGGGAGTCGCGTGGGGTTTTCGCGGCCGACCGCCCGACCGGCTCCGCCGCCGCGGGCGGAGCGGAGCGCCAGCGGAGCCGGAGCCCTCGGCGCGGTTGGCCCGCGGGAGCATGCGGGCTGCATCACGCCGGAAGCGGGAAGATCCGGAATTTGATCCTTCGGTTTTCGGGGCTTGTCAGGCGTGTCGCAGTGCCCACCCGAGCGCGTAGCCGGCGACCGCCTCCCAGCCGGGCTCGTCGCAGGTCCAGGGTGACCGGCCGGGGAATTCGTGGAACTTCGTGACCGTGCCCTCGGCCGGTAGTGGGTGAGGTTCGACCGGTGACTGTCGGCGGCATGATGCGGTCGGCTCCGCCGGCGATGAGCGGCAGTGGCGGGCGGTTCCCGTTACCGAGGTCGGCCCCGGTCTCCTGCTCGCCGGGCTTGACGTTGGCGATCAGGCCGCCGGATGGCCGGCCCGGAGGGCGACCCGGCCGGCCAATAGACTGGCGGGCATGGAGACCGCGCTCGTGCTCGGTGCCGGTGGGCTGACCGGGATCGCCTGGCATCTGGGGATCATCATCGGGCTGCGGGAGAGCGGCGTCGACCTGACCTCGGCCGGCCTGACCGTCGGCACGTCGGCCGGTGCGATCGCCGGTGCGCTGCTGGCCACCGGCGCCGATCCGGTGGAGGCCGCGCGCATCGAGGCGCGGCTGGACGACGCGGACCCACCGTTCCAGCCCGACTGGGCGCGCGGGACCCAGGTGTTCGCGCTGCTCAACGACGAGTCGCGGGATCCGGCGGCGGTGCGCGCCGCCGTGGGCGAGCTGGCGCTCGCGTCCGAGGTCGTCGAGGAGGAGCCGTTTGTCGCGACGATCGCCCGGCGGGTACCGCTGACCGGCTGGCCGGAACGCCCGCTGCTGATCACCGCGGTGGACGCGGCGGACGGCCGGCCGATCGCCTGGGACCGTGCCTCCGGCGTGCCGCTCGACCGGGCGGTCGCGGCGAGCTGCGCGGTTCCGGCCATCTTCCCGCCGGTCACGGTGAACGGTGGGCGCTACATGGACGGCGGCGTGCGCTCCGGCACCAACGCGGATCTGGCCGCAGCCGCCGGCCGCATCGTGGTGCTGGCCCCGCTGGCTCCGATCCGCGGCCGGGGCGCCCCGGCCGCCGAGATCGACGCGCTCCGCCGGCGCGCACGGGTCGCGCTGGTCGCACCGGACGAGGAAGCGCTGCGCGCGCTCGGCTCCAACGTCTTCGACACCACGCGCTGGGAGCCGGTCATCGAGGCCGCGACCGCCCAGGGCCACCGGATCGCCCCCGAGGTCGCCACGGTCTGGCACGACTGATGCCAGCATGAATCCGTGCGCGCGCTCGCAGCGGTTCCAGCCCTGATCGTCGCGGTGACCGCGGGCCTCTACATCGGACTCGCCGGTGACCCGGCACCCTGGTTCGCGGCCGGCCCGCCGGGTCGATGGCGATGGTCGAGGCGCGCGAGCGGGGCGACCATCGCGAGTGGCAGTGGCTGCATCTGCACGAGAATCCCACCGGCCACCCGATCGTGGGCCGCCTGCGAGCGTTCGCCGCGCTCGCGCGCCTCGACCATCGCCATCGACTCCTGTACCAGCCACTTCACGCTGCGCTTCAGCGATTCGGTGGTGCCGTGGTTCCGGTGGGCGAAGCACTGTCCGGCGGTCGAGCCACGGCTGCGGGCCACGGACCGGTTCGTGGTGCGCACGCCCGACGGCCGGCTGCATGACGAGACCGGCGCGCCGGGCGCGTTGCGGATCGTGCTGGCGTCGCTGCCGTCCGCCGCCTGACGTGCGGTGACTATGCCCGGGTGGCCTCGCGGAGCGGATGCCAGGCGAGGATCGCGATCAGGGTCATGGCGGCGGCCGCGAGCCAGAACGGGGTGGTGAGGCCCCACGCGCCGGCCAGCAGGCCGCCGAGGAGCGAGCCGAGGGCGGCGCCGCCGAGGTCGAGCAGGGCGTAGGCGCTGCCGACGCGACCGCGCAGGCCGGCGGGGACCAGGCGCTGGCGGAGCGAGGTGGCGGTGATGCCCCAGACGGACGCGTGCACGCTGAAGACCACGATGATCGCGGCAGCCGGCCACGGCGTCGTGACCCGTGCCAGCGTCAGGTGCGTGGCGACCTCGATGATCAGGCCGGCACGCAGCACGGCCGCGGCGCCGAACCGGCGGGTGAGCCGGGTGGCGATCAAGGTGCCGAGCAGCCCGCCGACGGCGAACGCGGTCAGCAGCAGGCCGTATCCGGTCTCGGCCAGGCCGAGGCGGTCCCGGCAGTAGAGCACGAAGACGGCGAACGCGGCGCTGAACGCGATGTTCCCGAACCCCATGCTGACCGCCAGCGTCCGCAGTAGCCGATGCCGCCACAGCCACCGCAGCCCTTCCCCGATCGCCGCCCGCATCGAGCCCTGGTGGAGCGGCGCGCCCTCCACCGCGGCCGGGACCGGGCGGAGACCCGCGATGAGCGCGGCGGAGATCGCGAACGTCAGCGCGTCCACGCCGAACGGCACCGCCGCCGACACCACGAACAGCCACGCACCCAGCGGTTTCGCCACGAACTGGTTGCCGATCGTGAACGTCGCGTAGAGCCGGGCGTTCGCGGCCGGCAGGTCGTCCACCGGCACCGTCGACGGCAGCAGCGCGCCCGTCGCGGTGTCGGCGAGCGTCTCACCCGTACCCAGGAGGAAGAGAACCGTGTAGATCAGCGGCACCGTGACCGTGCCGCCGGCCACCGCGAGCGTGAGGGCCGACAGCGCCAGCGCGCGCATCAGGTTCACCGCCACCACCAGCCGGCGCCGATCCAGCCGGTCCACGAACGCGCCACTGACCAGCGCGAAGAGCAGCCACGGCAGCTGTTGTACGAATACGGCCCCGGCGATCGCGGCCGGGCTGCCACTGACGGACGCGACGAGCAGCGGCCCGGCCGCCATGGTCACGCCGTCGCCGATGTTGGAGACCGCGGACGCGGTCCAGAGCCGCGCGAAGTCGCGACTCAGAAAAAAGGCACGCAAAGGAGCTCCTCGAACCAGGGGAGAAAACGGTCACCGAAGGACCGCTCCACGGCGAGGAGCAGCGGCGCTGTCGATCAGCGCGCGGCGTGCCCTCGCGGTGCAGCGGGGACCGTCACCTCGTGCGTGCGCATCTCGGCTCCTGACTCTCGGCAAACAAAGAACATCAACGATCCGCCACGGTACGGACGGAGCCGCCCGCCATATGACCGAACGGCCGACATGCAATGTTGGCTCAGAAGAGCCGGCCACGGTAGGGGTGCGTGCGCCCCCACGTCTCCTCCCACAGCGTCAGCTCGAACGCGCACTGCTTCGGGCCGGCCGCGGTCGCGATGAAGTGCCAGTAGTCCCGGGCGATGTCCCGCACCTCGCCGAGGCTGTAGGTGCCGGCTCCACCCGAGGCTGATCAGCGAAGACGCGCGTGCCGTGGAAGATCCCACGTCGCGGAAGTCCCGCGCCGGCCGCGGCCGTCCGCCTCCGCCTGTCGCGTATCCATCGTTGATCGGTGGCCCACGCCGGATCCGCCGCGCCGCCGGAGTCCCGGCGGGTGCGCGACGGTCCGGCCCCGGGCCCCTATGAGCCGCGCTGCCGGCGGTATGCCTCGATCTGTCCGTGCAGGTCGTCGATCCGGGCGCTGAGGCGCTCGATCTCGCCGGCGCGCTCCGCCACCCGGCGCCTGAGTTCGGCGAACTCGTCGTCCGGGAGTGGTTCGGGACTCGTCGGCTGAATGGCTTCCCCGTTTCCGTCTGTGGCCATGGTCGCCACCTAAGGTCGCACGTGTGAGGGTGAACACCCGGTTACCCACCGGGACCACCTTTCACTCGCCGATCAGCCGGCCGGCACGTTCCCGCAGGCAGTACCGCTCCGGCAGGCGGACGCGCGCGCGGCAGCGGTCAGATCGGAGCCGCTCGCCCCGCCGCTTGAGTGGGCACGAGAAGCGGCGGCACCCGGCCCGCCGATCCTGACCGATCGACGCACCGGGTGCCGCCATCACCCCGCCCACGCGCTCCCGCCACCCCGAAGGACCGGCCACTGCCCACATGCGTGGCATGGGGACCGGCCGCCGCCCACTGCGGCCGGATCCCGGCGGGTGCGCGTGATCAGCGGGCGAACTGAAGCCAGTCGACGTTCACGAAGTCGGCCGGTTGGCCGCTGGCGAACGTCAGGAAGACCGTGTGGGTGCCGGTGATGCCGTTGCCGCCGAGCGCGCCCGCGACCGAGCGCCAGGACGACCAGCCACCGGTGTTGCCGACCGCGACCGTGCCCACCGGGGCGGCGGAGCGCGAGTCGAGGCGCACCTCGATCAGGCCGGAGACGCCGGTCGGCGCGCCGGACGCGGCCCGGACCGTGAACTGCCGGACCGGGTCGTTGCCGAACGCCACGTTGTCGAAGCGCAGCCAGTCGCCGTTCGCGACGTACGCCACCGAGCCGCCCTCGACCTGCGTGCCGGCCTGCGCGTCCGCGGTCTCGGCCTCCAGCGCGGCGAACGCGTTGCGGGTGCCGGTGGGCGCGGTGGCGACGGCCGACGCGGTGGCCGTGGCCGTAGCCGTGGCGACCGCGGAAGCGGACGGCCCGGGGTTCGGGTTCGACGACCCGAACGGCTCGATGGTCACCTCCCACGCCCGCGGTGCCGTGTCCTGGATGTAGGACGCGAAGTCCACCACGTCGTCGAACGCGAAGCCGTACGCCTTACCGTCCACCGTCTGCTCGTGGATGATCCGCGAGTAGTGGTTGCTGATCGGCGCCCGATAGAACGTCGACGGATCCGTGCTCGGCTGGTTCGGCTGGCTGATCAGCGTGGACCGGTTGAAGCCGGCGCCGAGGATGGCCGCGACCGGGCCGGTGATGCCGTCGTTCGGGGCCGCCAGCGCGCCGTCGCAGAAGAGCACGTCCTTGGTGGTCGGCTTCGCGAACGCCTTGACCCCCTTGTCGAACGTGAGCATCCCGCCGGTGACGCGGCCGGTGAACGTACCCGCGTTGGTCGTGGCTCTGAGGTCCGTGGTGGTGTATTTCGCCCACACCTCGTCGATCGCGGAGTCGAAGTACGACGCGGAGAAGAGACCGGCGCCGATGCCGTGGCCGGGCGCGACCACCCGCAGGTCGTCGCCGACGACCAGACGCCTGAAGTCCGGCAGCGCGCGGGCCGCCGCGAAGATCGCATCCCGGCCGCCCGGCTTGAGCACGCCGGTGACCTGCTCCTTCGAGCCGGTGAGCTTGATTCCCAGCGGGATGCTGAACATGTCGACCATGGTCGAGTTGCAGAACATGCCGGCGTCGCTGTGGGTGAACTCGACGCAGTCGTGCAGCACGGTGTAGCTGGGGTCGTTGGCCACCCAGCCGGCCGGGTACTGCAGCGCGGAGTTGCCGGCGCCGTCCGTGACGACCTTGAACTTCAGCTTGTCCTTGATCGCGAAGTACACGCGGCCGGACATCTTCGGCAGGTTGATCGTGGTGGTGCCGGTCGCGTTGAGCGTGACCGCGAGGTCGGCGAACCCGTC
Source organism: Catenuloplanes nepalensis (assembly GCF_030811575.1). GTDB lineage: Bacteria > Actinomycetota > Actinomycetes > Mycobacteriales > Micromonosporaceae > Catenuloplanes > Catenuloplanes nepalensis. The sequence continues at coordinate 4,985,746 of NZ_JAUSRA010000001.1, forward strand.
CGCGAGGTTGTCCGACGGCGAGCAGGGCGTGAACACGCCGCTCTGCTTGACGTAGCCCTGGCGGCCGGTGGCCAGCTCGGTGCCGACGATGTAGACGAAGATCTCGCCGTTGCCGAACCTGCCGGAGGAGTTGACGATCGTCATCGGCAGGCCGTCGGCGGCGAACGCCCGTGAGTTGATGGCCGTGGCCACGAGCGGGGCGCCGACCGCCACCGCACCGATGGCCGCGAGACCGAGGAACTTTCTCCGGGACGCCATGTGCAAACCGCCTCTTACCACACAAGTCACCAATTTTCTGGCGACTCAGCTGAATTGGACGTAAGCGAGTCTGTCCAACCGCACAATGGCAGGTCAACGGGTACGTACCCTAAGCATCCCTAAATCTGAGAGCGTTCTCTCAAAGCGCTTTCACAGTGTGATCAGCGGACCAACGCTCCGCGAAAGAACTCGGGTCGACCGCCTTCCCCCACAGCCAGCCCTGACACAGGCGCACGCCCAGCCGCCCGAGAACGTCACGCTGCGCCGTGCTCTCCACGCCCTCCGCGACCACGGTCAGCCCGAGCGCGGCGCTCATCGCGACCACCGCGCGGACGATCTCCTCGTCCGAGCTGCTGGCGCCGAGCCCGGAGACGAACGAACGGTCGATCTTCACGCTGGTCACCGGGTGCCGCCGCAGGTAGCCGAGCGACGAGAAGCCGGTGCCGAAGTCGTCCACCGAGATGGAGACGCCGAGCGCACGCAGGTCACGCAGCGCGCCCTCGCTGATCTCGCCGCCCTCCACCATCACCGACTCGGTGATCTCCAGAGCCACACACCGCGCGGGTACGCCGTGGGTGCGCAACGCCTCCGCGACCATCCCGGTGAAGCCCGGCTCGGTGAGCTGGCGCGGCGACACGTTGATCGACATCCAGAACTCGTCGCCGACCACGCCCTCGGCCCGCCACACCGCGAGTTGCCGCACCGCGTCCCGCAACACGAACGCGCCGACGCCGGTGATCAGCCGCGACTCCTCCGCGATCGGGATGAACACGTTCGGCCCGATCGCGCCCTTCTCCGGATGCTCCCACCGGACCAGCGCCTCCGCACCGCGCGGCCGCCCCGACTCCAGGTCGACGATCGGCTGGTAGAACACCCGCAACTCGTCGCGGGCCAGCGCGGAACGCAGCGCGCCCTCGATCTCCAGCCGCTCCTGCACGGCCCGCCGCATGGACGCGTCGAACACGGTCCACTTGCCGCGCCCGGCCGCCTTGGTCCGGTACATCGCGGTGTCCGCGTCCCGCATCAGCGAATCCGCGCTGCTGGTAGGCAGCTCAGCGTCCGCCCGGGTCGCCGCCACGATGCCCATCGACGCGGTGATCACCACCTCGGCCGGGCCGACCCGGGTCGGCGGCTCCACGCAGTCCACGATCTGCTGCGCCTGCTCCAGTGCCTCCGCCTCGGTGCCGCGCCGGACCACCACGAACTCGTCGCCGCCGATCCGCGCGACGGTCGCCTCCGGCGGCAACGTGTCGCGCAGCCGCTGCCCGATCCTCCGGATCAGCCGGTCGCCGGCCGGATGCCCCCACGAGTCGTTGACGAACTTGAAGCCGTCCAGGTCGAAGAAGAACACCCACACGGCGCCGCGCCCGGCCGGCTCCGCCAGCAGCTCCTCCAGGATCTGGGTGAGCCGGCGCCGGTTCGGCAGCCCGGTCAGCTCGTCGTGCGTGGCCTGGTACTCGAAGCGGGCCTGCGCGACCGCGTTCGCCTGCACCGCACTGATCGCGCGCAGGATCAGCAGCAGCACGATGACCGCGCCGCCGAGCCCGACGATCCAGCGCTCCACCCCGGTTCGCGGCGCGCCCGCGACGGTCAGCACGAACGGCGCCGCGACGGCCGGGATGATCACGGCGAGCCGGGCCAGCGACCACGGCTGGACCGGCAACGGCATCGCGCGGACCAGCTCGCGCGCGGTCGGGTGCAGCGCGGACGCGCCACCCAGCGTGTACGCCAGGAGGAACGGCACGTCCAGCACCGGCGACTTGTAGAACTCGCCCTGATTGCCGATGACCGCGTAGGCCAGGTCCCCAATGAAGATCAACACCATCATGCCGAGCAGCAGCCGGAACGCGGGCCGGCCCGCCACCGTGCTGAACGCCAGCATCACCACCAGCAACACCAGGATCGCGTCGAACGTCGGATAGAGCGCGGCCAGCACGGAGAAGATCAGCGGCCGATCCGGGAGGGACATCGCCGGGATCGCGAACAGCAGCGTGAAGACCGTGGAGGCACCGACACAGACGATCAGCCCGTCGATCACCGAATGCCGGTCGATCGCCCGCCGCCCGTAGGCGAAGTCGGCCAGCGCCGCGATCATCAGCACGTAGCCGGGCACGGTGAACGCCTCCGCCGGCAGCGCCGACCCGTAAGGCACGACGATCGGCCGCAGGATCGCACCGGTCAGCATGAACGCGCCCGCGGCACCGAGCGTGTGCCAGGCCCGGGCCGGACTGAAGTCGTTCATCGACGGGCTGGCGAAGCACGCCGCGACCGCACCCGCACCGATCAGCGCGAAGTCCAGCAACTGGGCGACGCCGACCACATACAGCCCGGTCGCGACCACTCCGACGAGCGCGAACATCCACCACAACCGGTCACGCCACCGGTCGCCGCCGTCCGCTTCAGCCCGCCCGCTCAGCAGTCCCACCCCTGAAGGTCGATGAACACCCTCCCGATCGGCAGGCCGTCCCGTTTCATTCGGCTTTCCGACACGGACCCGCCCCGGCGACCCACCGCGGATCCTCATCGATCCACCGAGGTAGCGTAGATCCTCTTGCCCGCCCACGGGACCCAAAAACCCGGTGAGGGCTCGGGTTTTCACCTGGCCCCGAGCCAGCAAGACCAAGATCGAGGAGCCGATCCTCCCACTTCCGGCGTGGGCGCGTTTCCAGAGCTCCCGCGGGCACCGGTCGGCCGCAGGCGGCCTCCCTTCCGGTCCCGTCGCCGGTCACCGAAGGCCTCACGAGTCCTTCACCACCTGAGGCGGGCTGGCCTCGGGCTCCGGGGACGGGCGTGACTCCCGGCGGGTGGGCGTCCGCTGGCCCGTCGGCCGCCACTGGAACGCGAACCACGGACGCCTCGCGGCGAATCGTTCAAGCGCTTCCCGCTGTCCGGTCCCGTTCTCGCCTCCGGCGGGCCTCGGACTCCGGGGGAAGGGCGCAGGTCAGCGAAGTCGATGCGCATCGCGCTGAATAAGCCTCCATGTCGGAAGCGGGCAAGCGGGTCTGTTCGGTCAGATCGTCACGGACGTGAGGTGCCGGGCGATGGCGACGGTCGCGGCGCCGCGGGCCCACCGGTCGAAGGGGAGGGGCCGGATCGTGATGGTGGCGCGGGCGGCGGCGCCGTAGGCGTGGGTGGTGATGGCGGCGCGGATGTGGGGTTCGAGGAGGGCGAAGCCGTCGAGGTGGTCGGCGGAGAAGACGACCAGTTCGGGGCCGAGCAGGTTGATGACGCCGCCGACCGCCTGTCCGATGGCGCGGCCCGCCTCGGCGAATGCCTCGCCGACCCGCGGGTCGCCGAGGCGGGCCAACTCGATGGCGCGGTCCAGCGTGACCGCGGGGGCGTCGATCGCCTCGGCGACGCGCCGCAGCAGTGCGGGCTCGGACGCGATCGCCTCGAGGCAGCCGCGGGCGCCGCAGTAGCACTTGGGGCCGCCGCGGTCGATCGGCACGTGGCCGAGTTCGCCGGCGACGCCGTGTGCGCCGGTCAGCACCCGGCCGTCGACGACCAGGCCGCTGGTGACGCCGGATCCGACCGCGACCAGCAGGAACGAGCGCGCGTCCGCGCCGGCGCCGAACCAGTTCTCCGCCTCGGTGAGCGCGCGGATGTCGTTGTCCGCGACCGTGGGCACGCCGGTCGCGGCGGTGCAGAGCGCGGCGAGCGGTACGTCGTGCCAGCCGAGGAACGGCTCGTAGCGGGCCACGCCGGTGGTCCGGTCGACGTCGCCGGCGACGGAGACGCCGAGCCCGCTCACCGGGCCGAGGCCGTCGACCAGGCGGGCGATGGCACGAACCACGTCCGGCGGGGTGCGTGCGTCGCCGAGCGGCGCGTGCACGGTGGTGCGGACGACCGCGCGCAGGTCGGTGACCACGCCGATCAGCTCGCCGGCGGTGACCTTGACGCCGGCGAAGAACTCGCGGTCGGTGCGCACGTCGAGCGCGGCGGCGGGGCGGCCGATCCGGCCTGGGCCGCCGCCGGCCGTGGTCTCGGTGAGGTAGCCGGAGTCGATCAGCGAGCGGGTCAGTTTCGCGATCGTGGGCTGGGACAGGCCGGTGCGCGCCTCCAGGTCGGCGCGCCGCAGCGGTCCGGCGGCCAGCACCGCCCGGACGATCGAGGTTATCGATGACCGGCGATCCATGGACGGGCACGTTAATCAATGGACTTTCATTCGTCAAGCATTGAAGTGTTTCGGGCGTGAGAACTAAGGTGCCGTCGTGGACCTCCCCTCGGAAGACCGGACCCGCTCGCCGCTCACCGGCTGGACGCGCGCGCACTGGGAGGCGATGGCCGACCACCTGCTGGAGGCCGTCGTGCCGTACGCCGTGCCCGGTTTCGCCCAGATTCGGCTGCCCGGCCGCACCAGCTGGGCCGGCGTCGAATCCGACGGCTTCGAGGGCTTCGCGCGCACGTTCCTGCTGGCCGGCACGCGCATCGCGGGAGACCGGGGCGAGACCCCGAGAGCCAGGATCCTGATCGAGCGGTACGCGGAGGGCCTCGCCGCCGGAACGGATCCGCGCAGTCGGTACGCCTGGCCCGCGATCGAGGACTACTCGCAGCCGATCGTCGAGGCCGCGTCCGTGGCGCTGATGCTGGCCGAGACCCGCCCCTGGCTCTGGGACCGGCTCGACCGCGACACGCAGCGGACCGTGCACCGCTGGCTCGAGGGAATCGTCGGCAAGCACCCCTGGCCGTGCAACTGGCTGCTGTTCCAGGTGGTGATCGAGCAGTTCCTGGCGGACACCGGCGGCCGCTTCCGGCAGGACGAGATCGACGGCGGGCTGGACGCGATCGAGGGCTGGTATCAGGGCGGCGGCTGGTACTCGGACGGCGCCGGCCAGCACTACGACCACTACGCCGGCTGGGCCATGCACCTCTATCCGCTGCTCTGGGCGCGCATGCCGGGCGCGGCCGGCAGCGACCGGGTGGTGCGCTACCGGGAGCGGCTCCACGCGTTCCTGGCGGACTTCCGGCTGATGTTCGGCGCCGACGGCGCGCCGATGCACCAGGGCCGGTCGCTGACCTACCGGTACGCGGCCGCGGCCGCGCTGTGGACCGGCGCGCTCGCGGACGCCACGCCGCTGCCACCGGGCGAGACGCGGCGGCTGGCGTCCGGCACGCTGCGCTACTTCGCGGACCGGGGCGCGCCGGACGAGGCCGGGCTGCTGCGGCTCGGCTACCACGGGCAGTTCCTGCCGATCACCCAGCCGTACTCCGGGCCGGCGTCGCCGTACTGGGCGGCGAAGGGCTTCGTGGGGCTGCTGCTGCCGGCCGACCACCCGGCGTGGACCGCGACCGAGGAGCCGGCCGCGGTCGAGCGCGGGGACTTCCACCGGGCGCTGCCGGCGCCGGGCTGGCTGCTGCACGGGACCCGGGCGGACGGCGTGGTGCGGCTCTACAACCACGGCAGCGACCACATCAAGGTGCCGGAGGAGCTCGGCGACGATCCGGAGCGGGACGATCCGCACTACGCGAAGATCGGCTACAGCACGCACACCGCGCCGGAGACGGAGGCGCGGGCGTGGGAGGCGGACGTGGACGGGCACACCGGGCTGGTGCCGCCCGGCGGCGGGCCGGTCACCCGGCGGCGGCGCATCCACCGGATCGGCGTCGCGGACGGGTTCGCGGCGTCGTACTACGTCGACGGGGACGTGCGGGTGGAGACCGCGAGCGTGCTGTGCGGGCGGGCGGGCGAGCTGCGGGTGGAGCGGATCACCGGGCCGGCCGGGTGGTCGCCGCGGACCGGCGGGTTCGCGATCGCGGGTGAGGTGACGCCCGCGGGGCGCGCACACGAACGTACCGCCGAGGTGGTGGGCTCTGCGGGGTTGACCAGCCGAATCGTGGGACTGCTGGGCTGGTCGGCCGCGGGCGTGCAGCGGATGTCCGGCGCGAACGCGTTCGGGAGCCGGTCGGCCACGCCGTATCTGACCGCACCCGACGTGAACGACAACGCTTACTACGTCGCCCTGATAACGCTTTCCGGCGATATTTCGGACAGGACGCCGGAAGTCACGCAGCAAGGGGACGAGGTGGTGGCGGTTCTCGCGGACGGGGAGGAGATCCGCGTGCGCCTCGGCGAAGCCCCCCGATTCTCCCGCCGTCCTCCACACGGCGGGCCGTCCATCACCTGGGATCCGACCGTCCCATAACGCCCACATTGGAGGTCGGCATGTCCATCCGTACCCACGTCGCCGTTTGCCTGGTCCTTGCCGCTTCAGCGGCGCTCCTCGCCGCTCCTGCCTCGGCCGCGCCCGTCACGATCACCAACGCGGTGCAGTTCCGGGACACCGCCGGGAATCCGCTGCACGCGCACGGCGGCGGCATCCTCAAGCACGGCTCCTACTACTACTGGTTCGGCGAGAACCGGAACGCGAACAACACGTTCCGGGCCGTCTCCGTCTACCGCTCCACGGACCTGCGGAACTGGGAGTTCCGCAACGACGTGCTGACCCAGTCGTCGGCCGCGGAGCTGCAGGTCGCGAACATCGAGCGGCCCAAGGTGATCTACAACGCGAGCACCGGCCAGTTCGTGATGTGGATGCACAAGGAGAACGGCGTCGACTACGGGGAGGCGCGCGCGGCGGTCGCGGTCTCCGGCACGGTCGACGGCGACTACACCTACCGCGGCAGCTTCCGACCTCTCGGCCAGCACATGTCGCGGGACATCACCGCGTTCGTGGACACCGACGGCACCGGTTACATGATCTCCGCGGCGAACGAGAACTACGACCTGCACGTCTACCGGCTGACCGCGGACTACACGAACACGGCCGCGCTGGTCCGCTCCTGGCCCGGCGACCACCGCGAGGCCCCGGCGCTGTTCAAGCGCGACGGCGTCTACTTCATGCTCACCTCCGGCGCCACCGGCTGGAACCCCAACCAGGCGAAATATTCAACATCAACTTCCATCGGGGGTACGTGGAGCGCCTGGCAGAACGTCGGCGACAGCGTGACGTTCGGGTCGCAGAGCACGTTCGTGCTGCCGGTCGGCAACGCGTTCCTGTACATGGGCGACCGCTGGGGCAACTCGATCGGCGGCACGGTCAACGACTCGCAGTACGTGTGGCTGCCGATCACGTTCCCGTCCGCGACGAGCATGAGCCTCTCCTACGCGCCGGAGCTGTCGATCGACGCCGCGGCCGGCACGGTGACCGGGGTGACGTCGTCCTACGTCAACCTGGTCGCCCGCCACTCCGGCAAGTGCGCGGACGTGGTGAACGGCGGTTCGGCCGACAACGCCGAGGCCGTGCAGTACGCCTGCGGCACCGGGCACAACCAGCAGTTCTTCCTCAAGCCGCTGGGCAACGGGTACGTGCAGATCCAGGCCCGGCACAGCGCGCGCTGCCTGGACGTCACCTCCGGCAACACCGCGGACGGCGCGCGCGTCATCCAGTACGCGTGCGGGCTCGGCACGAACCAGCAGTGGCAGGTGCAGGACGCCGGCTCCGGCCACGTGCGCCTGGTGGCCCGGCACAGCGGCCGCTGCCTCGATGTGATCAGCGCCTCGACCTCGGACAGCGCGCGACTTGCGCAGTACGGCTGTAATGGTGGGGCCAACCAGCAGTGGCTGCGTAGGACGCCCTGAACCGGCCAGGTGGAACGGGGTGGCCGACGCGGTGATCGTTGTCCTACTATCAGTCGCCCCCTCCACCTGAGCAGGACGGATGAACGTGCAGACGAGGTACGTCTCGGTGCCGGAACGGCTCGGCCTCTTCGGCCTCGCCGCCGGTGCCGCGGCGGTCGTGTGGCCCGCGTTCACCTCCGCGACCGGGTTGGGTGCGCCGTGCCCGCTGTTCACTGTGACCGGCGTGCCCTGCCCGTTCTGCGGCTTGACGACCGCTTCCGTCGCGCTGGTCCACGGTGACGTGGCCGGTGCGGCCGCCGCCAATCCGGGCGTTCTGGCCCTGGCGGTGCTCGCGGTCTCCGTGGTGCCCTTGCTGGCGTTACGGGCCGCGGGAGTTCTCGCGGCACCGCGACCCATCGGGGCCGCCGCGCGACGGTGGCTGGGGTGGAGTGTCGCTCTCCTCGCTGTGGCGAGCTGGGTGTTCCAATTGAACCGGCTCGTTCTGAGCTGAACCCTTCAAGGAGCTTTTCGTGACATACCCGCCGAACCAGGGCCAGCAGCCGTACGGGCAGCAGCCCAACTACGGCCAGGGCCAGCAGCCGGGCTACGGCCAGCAGCAGCCGTCGTACGGTCAGCAGCCGCAGCAGCCGTCGTACGGTCAGCAGCCTTCTTACGGCCAGCCGCAGCAGCCGTCCTACGGGCAGCAGCCGCAGTCGCCGGCGTACGGTCAGCCCGCCTACGGCACGCCGCAGGCCGGTGGTGGCTACGGCGGTGGCTACGGTGCGCCGCAGTCCTACGCGAGCTGGTTCCAGCGCGTCGGCGCCTACCTGATCGACTCCCTGGTCCTGCTGCCGTTCTCCATCCTCGCCGTGCTGCTGGGCGGCACACTCAACACCCAGGTCGACCCGGAGACCGGTCTCGCCACGGCCGGCACGCCGAACGCGTTCTACTTCATCTTCATCTTCCTCGGCCTCCTGGTCGCGGTCTACAACATCTTCTGGCTGCAGGGCAAGACCGGCCAGTCGTGGGGCAAGAAGGCCCTCGGCATCAAGCTGATCAGCGAGAACGACGGCCAGCCGATCGGCCCGCTGCTCTCCTTCGTGCGCCAGATCTGCCACCTCCTGGACTCGTTCCCCTGCAACATCGGTTACCTGTGGCCGATCTGGGACGACAAGAACCAGACGTTCGCCGACAAGATCATGAAGACGGTCGTCGTCTCCGCGCGCTGATCCCTGTCTTCCCGTGCGGGGCCGCCCTCGGGTGGCCCCGCATTTTTTCGGCCCGCATGTCGATCGCGGTGCCGCTCGTTCGTGTAGGTGGTGGAATCACCCACGAACCGCAGGAGGACGACATGCCGAAGTACCTGCTCAGCATCGAACAGCCGGACGGTCCCGCGCCGGAGCCGGAGATCCTGGAACCGATCATGCGGGAGATCAGCGCGATCGAGGACGCCATGCGCGAGGCCGGCATCTGGATCTTCAGTGGCGGGCTCACCGCGGCCGGCTCCGCCAGCGTCGTGCGCGACACGCTGGTCACCGACGGGCCGTACGTCGAGGGCAAGGAGCACCTCGGCGGCATCTCCATCATCGAGGTCCCGGACCTGGACACCGCGCTGCACTGGACCAAGCGCCTGTCCTCGGCCATGGGCCTGCCGATCGAGGTCCGCGCGTTCGACTGGTCGTGACGCCCGCTCCCCGCCGGGGCCGTGCCCCGGCAGGGAGCTCCCAGGCGCGGATGGCAGGGTCGGACCGGTGAAGGCGAGCGAACTCGACGCGATCTACCGGGCCGAGTACGGGCGGGCCGTCTCCGTGCTGACCCGCGCGTACGGCGACCTGGACCTGGCCGAGGACGTCGTGCAGGACGCGTTCGCCGCGGCCGCGCGGCGCTGGTCCGAGCACGGGCCGCCGCCGAGCCCGGCCGGCTGGATCATCACGGCCGCGCGGAACCGGGCCGTCGACCGGCTGCGACGCGAGGCGGTCGGCCGGGCGAAGCTCGCGCTGCTGGCCGCGTCCGCCTCTTCTGCCGCTCCTTCCGACGATCGACTCCGGCTGATCTTCACGTGTTGCCATCCGGCGCTCAACATGCCGGCCCGGGTCGCGCTCACGCTGCGGCTGCTCGGTGGGCTGAGCACCGGCGAGATCGCCCGCGCGTTCCTGGTGCCGGAGACGACCATGGCACAGCGCCTGGTCCGGGCGAAGGCGAAGATCCGGGACGCGCGCATCCCGTACCGGATCCCGAGCGAGTCCGAACTGCCGGAACGCCTGGCGGCGGTGCTCGCGGCGATCTACCTGATCTTCAACGAGGGGCACACCGCCACCGCCGGGGACACGCTGACGCGGGACGACCTGGCGGCCGAGGCGATCCGGCTCGGCCGGCTGCTGGTGCACCTGATGCCGCACGAGCCGGAGGCGACCGGCCTGCTCGCGCTGATGCTGCTGGCCGAGGCCCGCCGCCCCGCGCGCGTCGACGCGGCCGGCGACCTGGTGCTGCTGGCCGACCAGGACCGGGCGCTCTGGGACGCCGCGCTGGTGGCCGAGGGCAAGGAACTGGTGCGCGCCTGCCTGCGGACGGGGCGGCCGGGGCCGTACCAGATCCAGGCCGCGATCAACGCGGTGCACACCGCGGCCGAGACGGACTGGGCGCAGGTGGTGACGCTCTACGATCAGCTGCTCGTGGTCGCGCCCGGCCCGGTCGCGGAGCTGAACCGCGCGATCGCGATCGCCGAGGTCGACGGGCCCGGGGCCGCGCTCGCGCTGGTCGACGGCCTGCCGCTGCACGACTACCAGCTCTTCCACGCGGTCCGGGCCGACCTGCTGCGCCGGCTCGGGCGCACGGCGGAGTCGATCGCGGCCTACGACGAGGCGATCACACGCACCGACAACGGCCCGGCCCGCGCGTTCCTGGCCCGGCGACGCTCGGCGCTACAGTGACGTGAACCTGGGGAGGTCTGCTGTGAGCGGTGAAGGAAGACGGGCACCGGGGGCGCTGGAGTCGGAGGTGATGGCCGCGCTCTGGGCTGCCGAGCGCGCGCTGACGCCGGCCGAGGTGCAGGCCGCGCTGGGCGGCACCCTGGCGTACAACACGGTCCTCACCATCCTGGGCCGGCTGCAGGACAAGGGCCGCCTGGTGCGGCGCCCGGAGGGACGCGGGCACGTCTACTGGCCGGTCAAGGACGAGGCCGCGTTCGCGGCCGAGACGATGCGCGCCACGCTGGCCGGGCGACCGGACCGGGAACGGGTGCTGCAGCAGTTCGCGGCCACGCTCGACGACGCGGACGCGGCCGCGCTGCGCGCGTTCCTGGAGGCGGGCCGCCCGTGACGCTGTGGGTCTACGTTCCGATCGTGCTGTCCGCCGCGCTCGCGCTGCTGGCCCGCCCGATCGCGACCGGATCCGCCCCGGCCGTCGCGGCCCGCGCGCTGGCCGGCGCCGCGCTGATCGCGGCCATGACGTCGACCGCGTCCCTGATCCTGCTGGTCGCGACGCTGCTCGACCGCCTACCGCCGCCGCTGGTGGCCCGCAACGAGCCCGGCCGCCCCCGGCTTCCCGAGCCGGTCCCGGACGCGGTCGCGATCGTCGCGATCGTGCTGCTCATGATCGCCCTGATCCGGTACGGGGTGGACGTCCGCCGCCGCGACGCCGTGCACCGCGGCCTCCACTCGGCCGGCCGGCCCGGCGACGACGGCGTGGTGATCGCCGACTGGTCGGCACCGTTCGCGGTCGCGATCCCCGGCCGTCCCGGCCACATCCTGCTGACCACCGGCATGATCCGCCTGCTCAGCGCGGACGAGCGCCGGGTCGTCCTCGCCCACGAACGCGCCCACCTCGCCCGCGGCCACCACCGCCTGACCGCCATCGCCTCCACCGCCGCCGCCCTCAACCCGATCCTGGTCCCGGCCCGCGACGCCGTCTCCTACCTGGTCGAACGCTGGGCCGACGAGGACGCCGCCACCGAGGTCGGCGACCGCCACCTCACCGCCCGCAGCGTCGCCAAAGCCGCCCTCGCCACCCTCACCCCACACGACGCCCTCACCCCCCGCGAAACCGGCACGCCCCGCGAAGCCGGTGCGCCGCATGACTCCAGTGCTCCGCGCTACTCCGGTCTCCCCCACGACGCCGACGCGCCGCAGGAATCCGGCCCCCCACGCGACTCGCGCCTTCCGCACGACATCAGCGCACCGCACCGCCTCGGCGCTCCACGCGACTCCGGCCTCCCCCATGACGCCGGCACGCCGCAAGAATCCAGCGCCCCACGTGAAGTCGGCGCGCCTCACGACTCCGGCGTCCCGCGTGAAGCCGGCGAGCCGCGCGGATTCTGCTTCCCGCAGGAATCTGGCCTGCCGCATGAATCCGGTGCGCCGCGCTCATCTGGCACACCGTGGGTATCCGGCATTCCGGGCGAATCCGGTGCGCCGCGGGAATCCGGCCTGCCGCGCGACGCAGGCCCGCCCGGCGGAGCCTGGACTCTGTCCGGGGACGAGACCGAGACGCCCGGCGTGACCGGGATGCACGGGTCGCGGCGCGGTCACGCGCTGGGCCGAGTGCGGGCGATGACCGATCCTGCCGCGGCGACACGGCGCACTCGCGCCGGCCTTCTCGCGCTGGCCCTGCTCAGCATCGCCTTCATCGCGGCCGACGCGGTCGCCGCCACCGACTTCGTGGTCTTCGCAACCGCCTGGATGCCCTGACGCCACAGGCGCGACAGGGTGGCTGACCGTTTCGGCGCGCCGCTCTCCTCGGCACCGAAGCCGAAGGCTCAGCGGATGCGGGCCGGCGGTGTGCGGTGGGTTTCGGGAGTGGGCTGGGACCGGAAGTGAGGTCGGTCAACGACCGAGCGGTGCCCAATGCCACTTACTGGCCTTTCGAGGTCGAGGTCGAGGTCGAGGTTCGAGCGGCGGTGGCCGTCCGGGCGCTGCGCGCCCGAAATTTCGCGCTATAGAGGTCCACCGCTGCGGAACGCCGCTCACTCTGACGCCGAAGGCTCAGTACTGCCGGGACCGAGAGTTGGTCACGTGTCGCAAATCGTTGTCATCCGGCGCTTTCAACAACGATTTGCGACACGTGGTCGCTTCCAGGAGTCGCCGTCGCCACCTTTGTCGTGATTTCGGGCATGGCATAGGAGGGGCCGGCTGGGCACCGAGAGTCTACTGCCGGATCGCCGAACTCACCGCCGGATCGCCGGATCTGCCGCCGGACGGTCGGCCACCGGGCGACTGGACGGCCTACTGAGCTTTGAGCGGGCGCTCCGCACCCGAATACTGCGACATCCCACTCTCCGGCGCGGACCGCCTGCCGGGACGCCACCGCCGAGGCCTGAGTGATCATTCAGTGGAGCAAAAGGTAGGTAGATCAAAACCGAAGTTGATCGCTCTTTTGCTCCACGCCGCAAGCGGGAAGACGGGTCTCGGGTTCACCGGTTTCGGGCCTTGTGACAGGGACCAAGGCCCGCCTGAGAACCCGGGCCGAGATATGGCCGAGATGCGGCTGAGAACGCGGGCCGAGACGCGGCCGAGAACGCGGGCCGAGGTGCGCTAGCGGGCGCGGTAGGCGGCGAGGCCGTTGAGTTCCTGGCTGGCGAGGAAGACCGAGGAGGCGTGGGTGAGGATCTCCTCGACGTGGGCACGGCAGCCCCACGCGTGGTCACCCCAGGTGTCCGCGACCTTCAGCTCGGCTGGTGCGGTGCAACCGGCGGGGCCGCCGAGCTGGCAGGACTCCGGGTGGGTGCCGGTGTCGCGCTGGGCGGCCCCGGCCGTGCGCATGCGCCGGACCAGTGCGGCGGAGGCGGTGGCGCGGGCGTCGGCGTCGCGGCGCAGTTCCTGTTCGGCGCGGACCGCGAGCAGCGTGGCGAGGCGCAGGTCGAGATGCTGGGCGATCAGGCCGGCCAGGTCGGTGAGCAGCGTGGTCTCGTCGTCGGAGATGTCGCGCGGCGCGGAGTCGATCACGTTGACGGTGCCGAGCCGGTGGCCGTCGCGGGTGGTGATCGGCGCGGCGGCGTAGAAGCGCAGGCCGAGTTCGCCGCGGACGAGCGGGTGGTCCATGGTGCGCGGGTCGACCAGCGCGTCGTTCACCACGTACGGCCCGGCGTGCAGCACGGCGGACGCGCACAGGCCGGGCTCGGCGCCGATCTGGGTGACGCCGGGCAGGCCCTCCGCGGCCGCGAACCAGACGCGGTCGGCGTCCACGATGGTCACGGTCGCGATCGGCACCCGCAGCTGGCGCGCGGCGACGCGCGCGAAGCCCTCGAACGTGCCGTCCCGGGGAGTGTCCAGGATCTCGTAGCGGTAGACGGCGGCCAGACGCGCGTCGACGGTGCCGGTCACGGTGCTCCCCCTCCCTGCCGGGCGATCGCCCCATCCTGACCGGGAGATCACCGGCGCGCGACGGACTCCGCGTCCGTCATGACCCCTGAACGGCCGCCTTGCGGGCGCGGTAACCCGCGGCCTTGACCCGGTTGCCGCACTCGCCCATGCCGCACCAGGTGCGGGTGCGGCCCCGGGACCGGTCGAGGAAGAGCCGGGTGCAGTCCTGCCGCTCGCATTCCTGCATGCGCGGGCCACGGCCGGCGTTCACGTCGGCGATCAGCCTGATCGCGGCGGCGGCCACCTCGGCCTCGAGGGCCGCGGCGGTGGCGGTGCGGCGCGCGTCGAGGCCGACGAGCGTGGTGAGCACGCGCGGGCCGGCCGCGGCGGTGTTGAGCGCGACCTGGTCGGCGCGCGGCATCGGTGTGCGGTCCCACATCGCCATGACCAGGCGGTAGATGCTCTCGCGGAGCGCGCGCAACGACTCGACGTCGGTCGCGGTCAGCTTCGGCCGGGCCGTGACCAGCCCGGCCTCGACCGCCCAGCGCGCGGCGTCGCCGGGCGTGCGCAGCCCTTCCTGCGGCTCGGTGCGGCGCCACTTGAGCGTGCCGAGCAGGTCGAGCGCGAGGTTCCCACTGACGAAGACGAACTCCACGTCACCACCTTGACAGGTGACGCGTAACCGCGCAACAGTTCTCCCCGTCACCCCCTTAGACGGTGACGCGATCGCCGGGAGGCCACGCTTGATATCCACAGATGACTATCTCTACTTCACCGGCCGCGCGCTCGACGGGATGGCCGCGATCGTGGCGGCGCTCGGCGACGATCTGGCCAACGCACAGCCGCTGCCCGGCGCCAACTCACCGTTCGCGCTGCTCACCCACTGCGTGGGCGTGGCCGACTTCTGGTCCGGCGCGCTGGTCGCGGGCCGGGCCGTGGACCGCGACCGGGACGCCGAGTTCACCGCGGCCGGCCCGGTCGCGCCGCTGCTGGCCGAGGTGCGCGCGCTGCGCGACCGGCTCACCGCGGACGTCACCGGCCTGACCGGTGACGCGCCGCTGCGGGGCACTCCCCCGGCTGCGTACGCCGGGCCGCCGCGCACGCTGACCCGGGGCGGCGCACTGCTGCACGTGCTGGAGGAGCTGGCACAGCACCACGGCCAGATGGAGATCCTGCGCGACGCGCTGATGAACGGGGCCCGGTCGTGAGCGCCTTCGCGGTCGACACCGGCCGCCTCCGCGACGGGCACGGGGTGAAGTGGGGTTCACTGCCGCCCGGGACGCTCGGCGCCTGGGTCGCGGACATGGACTTCGCGCCTGCACCGGTCATCCGCCGCCGCCTCGCGGAACTCACCGATCTCGGCTATCCGCACTGGCCGGACGGCGACCCGGTGATCGCCGCGTTCGAGGAGCGGATGGCGGCGCGGCACGGCTGGACCCCGATGCCGGACCGCACCCGGGTCTTCTCCGACCTGATCCAGACGCTGCAGATCGTCATCGAGCACGCGACCCGGCCGGGCGACCGGATCGCGATCCACCTGCCGAACTATCCGCCGTTCCTCGCCTCGATCACCCGGGCCGGCCGCCATGTCGTGCCGCTCCCGGTCGTACCCGCGGCGGATTTCGATCTTCTGGAGACGCTGCGCGGCTGCGCCATGCTGATCGTGGTGAATCCGCACAATCCGACCGGCCACGTCTTCACCCGCGCGGAGCTGGACGCGCTCGCGGCCGCCGCCGCGGAGCTGGACCTGGTCGTGCTCGCCGACGAGATCCACGCCGACCTGGTCTACGCGCCGCACACGCACATCCCGTTCGCGTCGCTCTCCGCGGACGCCGCGGCTCGCACGGTCACCGCCACGTCCGCGACCAAGGCCTTCAACATCGCGGGGGTACGCTGTGCGACCGCCCACATCGGGGACGCCGCGCTGTGGGAGACGCTGGCCGCGCTGCCGCTGGACTACCTCGGTCAGCCCGGTCTGCACGGCCGGGTCGCCACCACCGCGGCCTGGCGCGAGGCCGGCCCGTGGCTTTCCGGCCTGATGACGCTGCTCACCGAGAACCGCGCCCGGGTCACCGAGTGGGCGGCGACGCTGCCGTGGGCGACCGGCTACCGCGAGCCGCAGGCCACCTACCTCGCTTGGCTCGACTGCACCGGCTCCCCGCTCGGCCCGGACCCGGCCGGCCACCTGCTCCGGCACGCGGGCGTCAAGGTCAGCGCGGGCGCGGAGTTCTCCCCGGACACCGCCGGCTTCATCCGGATCAACTTCGCGACCAGCCCGGACGTCCTCTCCGAGGTGCTGTCCAGGATTTCCCGCGCGGGTGTCTACGCGGCGGCCGGGTGAGAGCGTTTCATGAGACGTGACGTTCGATGAGTACGTGCTGGCGCGGGGCCCGGCCCTGGTGCGGTTCGCGCGGCTGCTGACGGGCGACGAGCACCGGGCCGAGGATCTGGCGCAGGACGTGCTCGCCACCGCCTACGTCCGGTGGCGGCGGGTGGGCGCGATGGACCGGCCCGACCTCTACGTGCGGCGGATGCTGGTCAACGCGCACCACTCGTGGCGACGGCGGCTGATGAACCGCGAGGTCAGCGTGGACGCGGTGCGGGACGACGCGAGCGTGCGGGACATCGCGGCCGAGACCGACGAGCGGGACGCGATGTGGCGGCTGATCACCCGGCTGTCGCCACGGCAGCGGACCGTGATCGTGCTGCGGTACTACGAGGACTACGACGACGCGACCATCGCGGAGCTGCTGCAGTGCAGCCAGGGCACCGTACGCACGCAGGCGAAGCGCGCTCTGGACCGGTTGCAGATCCTGACCGGCCGGGGGGAGGCCGCCGATGTCCGCCGATCGTGACTCGCTGCTGGCCGAGAGCCTGCGAGCCCGCGCGGACGCCGGCGCGCCGATCGAGGCCGGGCTGCTGCTGCACGGCGCGGTGGCCCGGGGGCGCCGGCGGCAGGCCCGGGCCCGGATCGCCGCCGCGACGCTCACGGCGACGGCCGTGGTCGCCGCGGGCGGGGTGGCGGTCGCGGTGCTGCCGCAACGGGAGCCGTCCGCGCCCGTGGTCTCGTCCGCCGGCCCGTCGCAGGCCCCGGGCCTGCTCACCGGCGATTTGGCGCGGATGCCGGACGCCGGGCAGCCCGGCGCGGATGCGCGGCCGGACCTGGTCGGTACCGACCCGCACGTGGTGCACTTCTCGGTCGACGCGCTGGCCGGCGACGCCTACGAGGCCGGCTGGCGATCGCGTCCCGGGGTGGAGAGCGCCACCGTCCTCCGCCTCGACGGCAACGTCACGTTCGACGTCGCCCGGGCCGAGGAGGACCTGCCACCGGTGGAGCTCGCCGGCCTGCCGGACGGCCGGCTGCCCGAGCCGACGCCCACCACCGTGGGTGACCGTCCCGCGATGATGAGTTCCACCCCGGCGTTCTCCGTGGTCACCTGGCAGCCGGTGGACGGGCTCTGGGCGCGGGCGTCGGTGTCGGCGACCGATCGGCCGGCCGACCCGTCGCTCCTCGCGCGGGTGCGGTTCGACCAGAGCCGGCGGATCGTGCTCCCGTTGCGCGCGACCGGCCTGCCGGACGGGATGAGCGTGCGGGAACTGGGCGTCACTCTCCGGCCGGACAGCGAGGTCCGCCTGTTCATGTACGGCCGGCTGGTCCTCGCCGACGGGCCGCGCCGGCTGGTGCTCAACGCCACCGGCACCAGGACCGCGGGTGACGGGCCCCGGTCGCAGCCGGCCGGGCCCTACCTGGTCAGCGCGGTCACGGAGGGCGAGCGCTGGACCGTCGACCTCAAGCACAACGACGTGCTGGTCGTCGCGAGCAGCCAGAACGACGAGCGGAACGGCGGCGACGCGGCTCCCGTGACGCGGGACGAGGCGCTGGAGGTCGTCGCGGGCCTCCGGTTCGCGAGCCGGCTGGACGACACGGCCGGCTGGTTCTGACGGGGTCGCGACCGTGGTGTCAGGCTTTCAGCAGGCTCCATGCGGCCGCGCGGATCGCCGCGATCGCCGGGGCCGACGAGTTCTCCGCCAGCCAGGCCAGCGCCGACGTGGCCGGTGGCAGGCCGGCGACGTCCACATAGGTCACGCCCGGCCGGGCGAACATGGTGCGCGCCGTCGCCGGCAGGAACGCGATGCCCCGCCCGTCCGCCACCGCCTTGAGCAGCGTCTCCAGGTCGCCGACGACCGGGCCGTAGGTGACCGGCGTCCCGTCCGGCCGGGGGTCCGCGGCCCAGAACGACCACCAGTCCCGGGGCACGCCGGCCGGCACGTCCAGGAAGACGTGCCGGGCCAGCCGGGCCAGCGGCACCGGGCGGCCGGCGCGGGCGAGCGGGTCGTTCGCGGGCAGGCAGGCGACGCGCGGCTCCGTGGCGAGTTGCAGCGACTCGATGCCCGGCGGCAGCGGCGGACGAAGGAACGCCACGTCCACCTTGCCGCTGGTCAGCGCGCGGATCTGGTCGACGAACCCGATGCTGCGCACGCTCACCCGGATCGGCGGGTCGCCGGTCTGCACCCGGCGCAGGATCGCGGCGGTGTGCGGCATCGCGGCCTCGGTGTCGACCGCGCCGACGATCAGCTCACGGTCCAGGTCGGCACTGCGCGCCGCGGCCGCCTCGAGCAGCCGGTCGACGGCCGCGACGGCCTCCTCGATCGCCGGCAGCAGCGCGCGCCCGGCCGTGGTCAGCTCCGCGGTCCGGCTGGTGCGCTCGACCAGCCGCACGCCGAGCCGGTCCTCCAGCGCGCGGATCTGCATGCTGAGCGCGGACTGGCTGATCCGCAGCGCCTCGGCCGCGCGTCCGAAGTGGAGGTGGGTGGCGAGGCCGAGAAGCAGGCGCAGCTGGTGGATGCTCGGCTCACGGCGATCGCCCATCCGCCGATTCTGCTACCGCCGTCCTGACGGAGACAAGCTTGTCGATCGATCAAGATGGACGTTCGGCCGGCAATCCACAACCTTCGCGGGTACGCCGGCGGCGGTCCCGCCGCGTACCGTCGCTGTCATGGATCTACTCGCCGACGCGACGCTGGTGCTGGCCGGCACGCTGACCGCGCTCATCGCCGGCCTGTTCTTCTCCTTCTCGTTCGTCACCAACCGGGGTCTCGGCCGGCTCGGCGACACCGGCTACCTGCGCGCCATGCAGTCGATCAACGTGGCGATCGTCAACCCGGTCTTCCTGGTCGCGTTCCTCGGCCCACTGGTGCTGCTGCCGCTCGCGCTGATCTTCCGGCTGCAGGACGGCTGGTCGGCCGTGGGCGGGCTGCTGCTCGCGGCCTCGGTGCTCTACATCGTGGGCGGCTTCGGCATCACGGTCGGCGCGAACATCCCGCTGAACAACCGCCTCGACGCGGTCGACCTGGTCACCGCGACCGACGCCGAGGCCAGCTCGGTGCGTCGGTGGTTCGAGGAGCCGTGGGCCCGGTGGCACGCGCTGCGCACCGTCGCGACCACGCTGTCGGTCGCGTTGGTGCTGGTCGCGGCGCTGATCTCCTGACCTCGCCTCAGCCGGCGCACAGCGCGCCGCCATCCCCCTTCGGTGGTCGTCGAAGAGCGACGACGCGACCGCGTCGCTCCCGTCGTCCGTGTGGCAACTCCCCCGTCCGGCCGAGGACACCGCGCTGACCGTGGCCGGCGGCGTCGCGGTGGTGCAGGCCGGCAAGGACCGGCGCGCCCGCGTGGGACGGCGCGATCCACAACGGCCGGGACGCGAAGGGCGAGTGCCGCCGGTCGTTCCCGACGATCTACTCCGGCAGCTCCGAGCTGTTCGGGGCCGGCAGTGACGTGGCCGCGGTGACCCGGGCCGGCCGGACCACGCTGGTCGACTTCACCACCGGCGAGGCCCGCTGGACGGCGGAGGAGCCGGGGGTGCCGATCGCGGGCGACGACGAGTCGCTGCTGGTCCGGGAGTAACGCGGAGACCGGGCCGATCGCGCTGCTGTCGCTGGCTGACCGGCATCGGCGACGGCTGGGTGACGGTTGCGACCGGCAACGGCGCCGACGCGGGCCGGCCCCGCCTACACATGCTGACCTTCTGACCGCCCCCAGCGACCCGCGGACTCCCGGCGACGACCTTCGTGATCAGGGCGTCATGGGGTGAGGGGCGACGCCCGCTACAGCGTAACGGGATGGGGGTCGACGCCCCGCTACGGCGACTCGTCGTCGGACGGGGTGCTCGGGTCGGGGAAGAGCGGCGGCAGGATGATCGGCCAGGACGGGCGCGGCGAGCCGGTGACCGGTGGGCGGCTCGGGCTTGGAGTGCCGGTCGGCGCCGCTGGGGTGGCCGGGGTGCCGGTCGGGGCTGCGGTGGTCGGCACGGCCGTGGTCGGGGCCGGGCCGGTGGGCGGCGCCCAGGTGCCGGTGAGTCCGGTGCCGGGTGTGCCGGTGCCGGCCACGGTGGGGCTGGGTGACGGGCTCGCCGACGCGGAGGTGGTGGACGTCGTCGGGGACGGCGTGGTGCCGGCGGCCGGTTCCGGGACCAGGCTTCCGCCGATCCAGACCGCGGGACCGACGCCGAACGCGACGATCACGCCGAACATGTGCCATGGCCGCACCGCCACGAGAGCCTCCCCCGGTCGCCTCCTCAGTCCTTCCCGTGACGTCCACCCTAGACCGATACGCCCGGATCGGCACGCCACAAACGCCACGATCCACCACATCAGCGACGAGACCGTCAGCGGCGAGGTCCCGCCGAAGGCGGTCGTGACCAGGGCAGACGCGGACCTGACCGGCGGGGCCACTTTTTCTGCCGGACCGTGGCGCCGACAGCGCCGTACCCGCGAGATTTCCTGATTTTTGGGATTTTAGGGGGTTAAGCTGCCGCGGTGCGCGTGTTGATCACGCCGCCGGATCGGGATGGGCGGCGGTGGCGGATCCAGATCGAGGAGCGGCGGATCCGGGTGTTCGAGCTGCTCGGCGTCAGCGTGTCGGCGCACGGGCGCACGCTGCGCGGCATTCCGGAGCTGGGCGCCTGGCTGGTCACGCACGAGCTGGCCGCGGACGACCTGATCGAGGCGTGAGACCGCCGCTCGGCGCAGCGGAGCCACCGTCCACCGCCGCGCCTCTATGAACCGGTTCAACGGGCTCGAAAAATCGACCTATGTCGATTATCAAGCGCCTCGTGGTCGTGGTGATCGCGGCCCTGCTCCTGCCCGCGGCCCCGGCCGTCGCCCACGGTCCCGCGCCCGGCTCGCTCACCGACCCGAACCTGCACTTCGTGGGCCGGTGGGACACGCGCGATCCCGGCACCCACATCGGGAACTGGGGCGCGCCCTACGTCACCGCCACGTTCACCGGCCGCACGCTGACCGCGCGGATCCGCGACACGGTCAGCCTCTACGTCAGCATCGACGGCGGCCCGGACACGCTCCACGAGAACGTGCGCGGGGCGGTCGACCTCACGCCCACGCGACTGCGGCCCGGCGTGCACACGGTGCGGCTCTCCTATCGCACGGGGGACATCCCGAGCTGCGCCACCTGGCCGTCACCGTGCGCGACGTTCCAGGGGTTCGTGCTGGGGCGCGGCGAGCGCACGCTGCCGCAGCGCAACCCGCGCACGCTCATCGAGTTCGTCGGGGACTCGATCACGGTGGGCGCGCTGTCCAGCAAGAACTCACTCACCAGCTACGCGTGGCAGACCGGTGAACGACTGAACGCCGACCGTACCAACATCGCGCGCTCCGGCGCATACCTGGTCGACATTCCCGGCACCTGCTTCGGCATCGGGGACAACTTCCGGAAACAGACCATCGCGGGTACGGAGGACTGGGACTTCTCCCGGTACCGCGCGGACGCCGTGGTCATCAACCTCGGCACGAACGACGCGGGCCGGGGCGTCTCGGGACCGGACTTCCAGGCCGCGTACGAGCGGCTGCTGCGCGAGGCGCGCACGGTCTACCCCTCGGCGCACATCTTCGCGTTCGAGACACTTCGCCAGCGGTACGTGACGGAGACGCGGGCCGCGGTGGCCGCGGTCGCCGATCCGCGGGTGCACTGGGTCAGCACGGAGGGCTGGCTGGCCGAGGCCGACTACGTGGACGGCGGGCACCCGACCGACGCCGGGCACACCACGATCGCGGAACGGCTCGCGCCGATCATCGCGGGGCACCTCGGGCTGCGGCTGGCGGGCGCGCCGACCGACCCGCACCTGACGTTCACCGGCCGCTGGGACACCTCCGACCCCACGACATATCAGGCGAACTGGGCGGGGTCGTACCTGACCACGCGCTACTCCGGCGCTACGGCCGCGCTACTCCTGCGCGGCACGATCGACGTGTGGGTGAGCATCGACGGTGGTCCGGATCAGCTGCTGGCCGGGGTGAGCGGGCGGGTCTCGCTGCCCTCGCCGCCGTCCTCCGGGCCGTGGCACACATTGCGCGTCGCCTATCGCAACGTGGATGGGTCCTATCGCGGCGACGCGGTCTTCCAGGGCCTGGCCCTCGACCCGGGCGCGCGCACGGCACCGTGGTCGTCGCACCGGCTGATCGAGTTCGTCGGCGACTCGATCACGCGCGGCAGCACGTCCAGCATGACCACGCTGACCAGCTACGGCTGGGTGGCCGGCGAGCGGCTGGGCGCCCGGCACACGCACATCGCCTACGGCGGCGGTTGCCTGATCTCCGCGGCCGACGGCTGCGCGGGAATGCAGGAGCGCTACTTCCACTCCGGTTTCGGGGCGGATTCGCCGCTCTGGGACTTCTCCCGATACTCCGCCGACGCCGTCGTGATCAACCTGGGGACGAACGACCTGAGCCACAACGTGCCCGCCGCCGACTTCCAGGCCGGCTATGTGCGGTTCCTGCGCGACGTCCGCACCGTCCACCCCAGGGCGAAGATCCTGGTCTTGGGCACGTTCGTGGGCCGCTACCTGCCGGAGACCGAGGCCGCGGTGGCGCTGGTCAACGATCCGCGCACGGTCTTCGTCGACACCACGGGCTGGCTGCCGCCGGAGGGCCTGACCGATCGCGTCCACCCGAACGATCTGGGTCACCGCCTGATCGCCGACCGCCTCACGCCGCTGCTCTGAAAACCGGCGCCGTCCCGCCGCCACACTTCAGCCGCCGTGGCACAGCGGCACTCAGCGGCGCTCCAGAGCGGAAGCTCCATGATCGGGGACGTCCCCCATATCGTTCTTACGACACGGGAACGCCCCGATCATGGCCGGCCGCGCGGGCGGGCTCAGGCCGCCTTGGGGAGCGTGGCGAGCACGTCCTGGCGCAGCACCTCGAGGTCGAGGCCCGCGTCGGCCAGCACGCGCGCGCCCAGCCCCTGCCCCTCGCGCAGCAGGCCGAGCAGGATGTGCTCCGGCCGCAGCTCGCGGGAGCGCAGCGCGAGTGCCTCGCGCAGCGACAGCTCGAGCGTCTTCTTGGCGCGCGGGCTGAACGGGATGTGGCCGCCCTTCGGCAGCTGCCACCACTTGCGGCCGGGCTCCGGCTGCGGGTCCACCGGCTGCGCACCGAACGTCTCGTCCATCCGGGCCAGCACCGCGTCCAGGTCGATGCCGATCGCGCGCAGCGCGGCCGCGTCCTCCGGCCCGAGCGCGGGCCTGTTCCTCAGCGCCTGGATGCGCTCGCGCACGTTGTCGCGGTCGAGGCCGGCGCCACGGAGCACATATCCGGCCTCACCCGCGTCCGCGCCGAGCAGCGCGAGCAGCACGTGCTCGGTGCCGATCTTCTGGTGGCCCAGCTCGCGCGCCTCGACCTGCGCCTGGATGATCACGGCCCGTGCCTCCGCGGTGAATCGCTCAAACATCGCCGTTCCCCCTCGTTCGTCCCGCGTGCTTCTTGTGCACGGCCTGCCGGGAGACCTCCAGCGCGTCCGCGATCTCCTGCCAGGACCAGCCCTGGCGACGCGCGTTGACGACCTGGAGCGCCTCCAGGCGCTCGGCCAGCTTCCGCAGCGCCACCGTGGCCCGCAGCCCGACCTTCACGTCGGGCCCGGCCGCCGCGGTGGCGAGATCCGTTCCCTCACTCATGCTGTCAACCGTAGTTGACAGCGCGACATGCGTCAACCCTGGTTGACACACACGAGCGCGGCAGCCTCGCCGCGCGAGCTCACGTCCAGCTTCTCCAGGAGGTCGCACACGTGGAACGTGACCGTGTGCTCACTCAGCCGCAGCTCCGCCACGATCGCCCGATTCCGCAGGCCGCGCGCGATGCCGACAACCTCGCCTCTGCCATTGGCGCCGGACTGGCCGGTAATGGTCGCGGTCGCGGAGTCTGCGGCGTGCGGGGCAGTCGTCGCGGACCGTGATCCGAGCGAGCCGGCGTCGATTGCCAGGACGCACGGACGCGGGTGACCGCGGCTTGATCGAACTGCGCGGCACCACCGAACAGATCATCACGATCGCCGGCATGGACGCCTTCCCCCTGGGCGTCACGTTCTCCACCGGCGGCTCACAGACTCGCGAGGCCCTGACGGAGACCGCCCGCTGGGTGACCGAACGCGGCGTCCGGATCCTGCACCGCCGCCGCTCCTATCCGTTGGCCGAGGCGGCCGCGGCCCACACCGGGAGCGAGTACGGAAAGCTCACCCTCACTCTGCCCCAGCACGGCGCTCGATGTGGTCATGGAGCCGTCGTGCGCGTTGGTCGGTGAAAAGATGCCCGTGGGTGAGCGCTTCGTGCCACGTCGCCACGGCCTGAGCCTGGGCGCCGATGTCGGCCAGGACGGCAGCGAGCTGGTGGAGCGTGGACATCAGCTGCCAACGGTCGCCGGCGCTTCGCAGGACCGTCACCGCTCCGCGGTACATGTCGACGGCGTCGTCGTCGCGGCCCATCCGACGGTACGTTGCGGCGGCGCCGGCGAGCGCGAGCCCTTCCCGGCTCCGGTCGCCGAGCCGGCGCTGGATCGTGGCGGCACGCTGGTAGGTCGCGAGCGCGTCGTCGTGCAGCCCGGCCGACGCTTGAGCCGCGCCGAGATCGATGAGCCAGTACCCCTGCCAGAACAGATTCCTGTGGGTGACGGCGACCTCGACGGCGGCGTGGCCGGCCGTGAGCGCGTCGTCAAGCCGGCCCTGTTCACGGCGGATGACGCAGAGCAGGCGAAGGGCGTTTCCCACGCCGGGTACGTCGTTCGCCGCGCGCAGGTCGGCCAACGCCCGCTGCACGGACTCGGCGGCATCGTCGAGGTCACCGCTCTCGTACTGCGCTTCGCCGAGGTTCGCGAGGGCGACGGCCGCCCACTCGGCGTCGCGCAGCTCGTGAAAGATCTCGATACTCTGCCGAAAGTGCCCGGTGGCGTGGTCGAGGCGGCGGGCGCGCAGTTCGGTGAGGCCGATGGCGTTGAGGGAGACGGCTTCGGCGAGCCGGTCGCCGAGCGCGCGACGGCGCCGGAGCGCCTCGGTGTGGTTGACGAGAGCGTCGGCGAGGCGGTGCGCATGGACGTTGGCGATGCCGAGGCTGTCGTAGAGCTCGGCCTCGCCACGCCGGTCGCCGAGGACGGTGGCGGCCTCCAGACCGAGGCGGGTGGCAGTGAACCAGTCCTCGATGACGTTCTCGCGCATGTAGTAGCCACGCAGGACGGCCGCGAGCCGCCAGGCGAGATCGTGCAGGTGCGGGTCGGCTGCGGCGGCGCGGATCGCCGCCAGGAGGTTGCCGCGTTCGGTCTCCAGCCAGCGGTCGGCGGATGGACGGTCGCCGAACGACGGCAGCGGAAGGCCGGCGGGCGGCGCGGCGATCGGGATGCGCAGATCCAGGCCGCCGAGCTGTTGTTCGACGATGTCGGCGGCGTGCAGGTACCAGCTGACGACCCGGCGGAGCGCGGCGGTGCGGAGTTCGGCCGGTTCCTCCTGCGCCTGGCCGATGGCGTACGCGCGGAGAAGGTCGTGGAACTGGTAGCGGCCGGCCGCGGTCTGCTCGATCAGATGGGTACCGACGAGCAGGTCGAGGTGCTGCCGGGTGATCGGAACCGGGGCGCCGGCGAGCGCGGCCGCGGCCTCGGTGCTGAACTCGGCGCCGGGGTGCAGGCCGAGGAACCGGAACAACCGTGCGGCAGGCTCCGTCAGGGCTCGGTAGGACCAGGCGAAGACGGTACGGACGGCGTCGGCCTCGTCGCTGTCCTCTGCGGTGAGAGCGTCCCAGAGCGCGGACTCGTCACGCAGGTCGCGGATGAGGTCGGTCAGCGGCATGCGCGGCCGGCTGGCAGCGCGTTCCGCGGCGATGCGCAGCGCGAGCGGCAGGCGGGCGCAGAGCTGAGCGAGTTCTTCGTAGGCACCGGGGCTGTCATCGTCTGCGCGGTATCCGCTGGTGAGCGCGCGCAGCAGCGTGACAGCATCGGTCTCGGGAAGCAGGTCCAGCGTGAGGCGGCGGGCTCCGTCGCGGGCGGCGAGTCCGCTCAGCCGGCTGCGGGTGGTGACGAGGACGAGGCAGGTGTCGGTGCCGGGCAGCAACGGGCGGACCTGGGCGGTGGTCGCGGCATTGTCGAGCAGGATGAGCATCCGGCGTTCGGCAAGCAGTGTACGGAAGAGGGCGGCACGGTCTTCGAGCGTGGTGGGGATCGCGGAGACGGGCACGTCGAGGGCGCGAAGGAACCGGTCGAGGACTTCGGCCGGGGTCAGCGGTGGCCCGGGGTCATAGCCTCGAAGATTGACGCAGAGCTGCCCGTCCGGGAACTGGTGGCGGACCTGGTGTGCCCAGTGGATCGCCAGGGAGGTCTTGCCGACGCCGGCGGTGCCGGCCAGCACATAGATGCCGGTGGTGGGCGGTTCGGTGCCGATGACGCTGTCGAGGAGATCGAGTTCGGCGTGCCGGTTGACGAAGCCACGGACGTCCGCGGGCAACTGCCGGGGTGCGGTCGCGCGTGCCACCGGGCCGGGCCCGTGGAAGTGGACGCCACCGTGCACGTCGCGGGCTTGGACCACGTCACCGGCCTGGCCGGAGACCTCGGATCGCGTGCTGTCGTCCGTGGGGTCGGGGATGGCGTGCACGACGACTACCGGCGGGTGGGCGGCGGAAGACCGGCCACTTCACGGTCGACGTAGGACACGACGTTCTCACCGGCCGCGTACAAGCTCTGGATGAACTCACGGCAGACGGTGGTGATCTCGGTGCCGACGTGACGGACGGCGCCGCTGAGGACGCCATTGCCATCATAGAGAACCTCGAAGGTGAGGTCGTGTTCGACGGTGACCAGCTCGGGGAGCGGCCGGCCGCTCTCGTGATCCCGGACATGCGCGGCGTCGAGCACACGGATCTCGTCCGAGATGGAACCCATCAGACGCAGCAGTTGCAGTTCCCACTGCAGGTACGGGGTGAGCGGCTCCTCGACCACGCGCACCCGGTACGAGCTGAAACCGGTTTCACGCATGCGCCGACGATCATCTTCGAACTCTCCACGACGCTGCGCGATCAGTTGCAGCGCGAGTCCCCAGTCGCCGCGGTCGAACGCCACCCAGCTGGGATCGTCGGGTTCGGCGAAGGTCTGCTGCCGCTCCAGCTTCCAGAAGCCGAATTGCCGAATGTCCCAGAATCGCTCGCCCACAGCGGCGTTGTACTCGTCCACGCCGAGCCGCTCACCCGGAGAATGATCGAGTGCATCACGCATCCGGAATGTCCACCTTCGACGCAATAAGCATATTTCGTGGAATTATAACCAGCCGTTCGTCCTCGGCGATGCTGACGCCCGCCGGCAGCCGGTGCCGGAACGAGCCGGTCAGGTCTCGGCCGATCACGGCGATGTCACCGTCGTCGAGTTCCCAGATGTCGGGGCAGCCGTTCCGCCCTCCGGTGAGGCCGAGCTCCGCCGCCGACCTGCCGAGTCGCCTCGTCATCGACGACGCCGGACTCGCCTCCCACGCACGCTCCATGACGCCCCCTCGCGAACGCGACTCACATTGGCCGCTTCATCGACGGTAAGTAACGCCCAACATGGAATGCAAGGTAATGCGAAACATTCTCAACGATTCCGGTCGATCCGAAGGTCATGAACTCAACGATTCGTCGCGAACCCGCCACGCGGACCGCCTATCGCCTGATGGTACGCGCCTGATCGATTAGGTGACGACCTATCGATCCGCGATCGGCGAGAGTTCACCCACTCCTCCGGGTGAGCTCACCCGGAGGAGTGGGGGCGTCCGAGGTTGATCCCGCCGTGCACGTCCCGGGCCTGCACCACGGCGCCGCTGACGTTTCCGGTGACGGTGTTGCTCACCGCGCCAGGGGCGGCGGACGACTCCGCAGCCACCGCGTCCCACAGACGCGTCAGCCGCGGCACGAGCTCCGGATCGCGCGCGGTCGCGTCCAGCAGCCCGTTGTAGACGGCGGCGATCCGGTCCTCCAGCAGACCGGACGCGGGCGGCGCACCCACCGCGTCACGCACGACACCGGACAGCACATCGAACGCGGGACCGCTGGAAAGTCCCGTCGCCACCGCCGCAGCCACCGCACTGAGCAGACTCGGATCACTCATGATCGTTCCTCCTCACGCCGGCCGCCGAAACCGGGCCGAGTGCGGTCAGGCGCCCTCGGGGGCGCCTGACCAGCGTGACTCAGCCGTGTGCCTTGCCGCGGCCACCCGGGCCGAGCTGCTTGCGGGGCTTGACCGCGATCTCGATCGGCGAGCCCTCGAAGCCGAACTCCTCGCGCAGCTTGCGCTCCACGAACCGCTGGTAGCCGGCGTCCAGCGGCCCGGTCGTGAACAGCACGAACCGCGGCGGTGAGATGCCCGGCTGGGTGGCGAAGAGGATGCGCGGCGCGCGGCCACCGCGCACCGGGTGCGGCGTGGCCTGGGTGAGCGCGGTCAGCCACTGGTTGAGGTGGCCGGTCGGGACGCGCAGCTCCCAGCTCTGCAGCGCCTTGCGGATCGCCGGGGCGAGCTTGTCGACCGCGCGGCCGGACTTCGCGGAGATGTTCACCCGCACCGCCCAGGGGATGCGGCGCAGCTCGCGCTCGATCTCCTTGTCCAGGTAGTGGCGGCGGTCGTCGTCGACCAGGTCCCACTTGTTGAACGCGATGACCACGGCACGGCCGGACTCGACGACCATGCTCAGGATGCGCTGGTCCTGCTCGCTGATCACCTCGGACGAGTCGAGCAGCACGACCGCGACCTCGGCGGCCTCGAGCGCCGCGTTCGTGCGCAGCGACGCGTAGTATTCCGTGCCGCTGGCCTGGCCGACGCGCTTGCGCAGCCCGGCGGTGTCGACGAACTGCCAGGTCTCGCCGCCCAGCTCGACCAGGCTGTCGACCGGGTCGACCGTGGTGCCGGCGACCGAGTCGACGACCGCGCGCTCCTCCTTGGCCAGCCGGTTGAGCAGGCTGGACTTGCCGACGTTCGGCCGGCCGACCAGCGCGATGCGGCGCGGGCCACGCTCGGCGTCCTCCACCAGGCGCGGCGCGTTCGGCATGGCGTCGAGCAGCGCGTCGAGCAACTCGCCGGAGCCGCGGCCGTGCAGCGCGGAGACCGGGAACGGCTGGCCGAGACCGAGCGACCAGAGGCTGGTCGCCTCGATCTCCAGGTTCTGGTTGTCGACCTTGTTGGCGACCAGGATGACCGGCTTGTGGCTGCGGCGCAGCATCTTGACCGCGGCCTCGTCCATGTTCGTGCTGCCGACGACCGCGTCGACCACGAACAGCACCACGTCGGCGGTGGCGATCGCGGCCTCGGCCTGCGCGGCGATCGCGGCGGCGCGGTCCTTCGCGTCCGGCTCCCAGCCGCCGGTGTCGACCACGGTGAACTGGCGGCCGAGCCACTCCGCGTCGTACGGCACACGGTCGCGGGTCACGCCCGGGGTGTCCTGCACGACCGCCTGGCGGCGGCCGATGATCCGGTTGACCAGCGTCGACTTGCCCACGTTGGGGCGGCCGACGACGGCGACGATCGGGTTGATCACGGCCACGGAACCCGCGGCCACAGAACCCGCGGCCACAGAGCCCTCGGCCGCAGCGGCCGCCTCGAACTCGGCGTCTATCTCTGACATTTCGGAAACCTCAGCTGACGTCATGCGGTCACCCGCGTATCAAGTAGCTCGCGGAGACGTGCCACGGCCTCGTCGATGCCCATCGTGGTGGTGTCCAGCACGACCGCGTCGTCCGCCTGGGTCAGCGGATCCACCGTGCGGCTGGAGTCGATCCTGTCGCGCCGGGCCAGGTCGGCCTGGGTGGCCGCGACGTCCGCCGCGTTCTCCAGGCTGCGGCGCTGCGCGCGCGCCTCCGCGGACGCGGTCAGGTAGACCTTCAGCGACGCGTCCGGCGCCACGACCGTGCCGATGTCCCGGCCCTCGACCACGATCCGGCCGGTGTCCGCGATGATCGCCCGCTGCATCGCGACGAGATGCTGCCGCACCTCCGCGACGGACGCCACGGCGGAGACGGCCGCGGTCACCTCGGGGCCCCGGATCGGCCCGTCCACCGCGACACCATCAACCCGCACAAAAGGCGCAGAAGGGTCGGTGCCGATCTCCAGATCGACGGAGGAGAGCACCGAAGCAGCCTCGGGGAGCGGAATCCCGGCCTGCAGAACCGCCCAGGTCACCGCCCGGTACATCGCGCCCGTGTCCAGGTAGCGCGCACCGAGCGCCGTCGCCAGCCGCCGCGACACGGTGGACTTCCCGGACCCGGACGGCCCGTCGACGGCCACCACACATCGCCCGTTTTCTTCCACCGTTCCTCCACTCGCCATGGCCAGGACAACTGTTCAATGATGCCCGGTGACCCGGCACACGCAGGAGGCGCCCCTAGTCCTCCACGGCCGCGAACAGCGCGGCGATCTCGCCGTTGTTGAGCCGGCGGGTGCGGCCGGAGCGCAGGTCGCCCAGCTTGATCGGGCCGATCGACGTGCGGATCAGCCGGGACACCGGGTGCCCGACCTCGTCCATCAGCCGTCGCACGATGTGCTTGCGGCCCTCGTGCAGCGTGATCTCGATCTGCGCGGTCTTGCCCAGCGTGTCGACCAGCTTGAACGCGTCCGCCTTGGCGGGACCGTCCTCCAGCTCGACGCCGGCCAGCAGCCGCCGGCCGACCGCGCGCGGCAGCGGGCCCGCGACCTCGCACAGGTAGGTCTTGGCCACCCCGTACGACGGGTGGGTGAGCTTGTGCGCGAGCGTGCCGTCGTTGGTGAGCAGCAGCAGGCCCTCGGAGTCCTGGTCCAGCCGCCCCACGTGGTAGACGCGCTGCTCGACCCGGCCGAGGAAGTCGGAGATCGCGGAGCGGCCCTTCTCGTCGGCCATGGTCGAGACCACGCCCTGGGGCTTGTTCATCGCGAGGTAGACCAGCGTCTGGTCGGCGGCGAGTCGCTCGCCGTTGACCATGATCACGGAGGTGGCCGGGTTCGCGCGGTCACCCAGCCGGGCGAGGCGCCCGTCCACGGTGACCTTGCCGCGCGCGATCAGAGTCTCGCAGGCGCGGCGGGACCCGACACCGGCCACGGCCATGACCTTCTGCAGCCGTTCGGCGCCGTCGTTCTCAGGCATCGGTGACGATCTCTTCCACGTTGTCCGGCAGGAACGGCGCGAGCGGGGGAAGCTGCGCGACCGAGTCGATGCCGAGTTTCTCCAGAAACAGGGTGGTGGTCTTGTAGAGGTACGCGCCGGACACGTCCGCGCCGCACTCCTCCACTAGGCCCCGGGTGACAAGCGTACGCATGACGCCGTCACAGTTCACACCGCGGATGGCCGAGACCTGCGACCTGCTGCACGGCTGCTTGTAGGCGACGACCGCGAGCGTCTCCAGCGCGGCCTGCGTCAACCGCGCGGTCTGCCCGTCCAGCACGAACCGTTCGACGTACGCGGCGTACTCCGGACGGGTGTACAGCCGCCAGCCGCCGGCGACCCGGCGCAGGTCGAAGCCGTGCCCCCGATCGGTGTACTCACCCGACAGCAGGTAGAGCATCTGCGTCACCCGCTCGGTGGGCTGCTCCAGCACCTGGGACAGCATCACCTCGGCGACCGGCTCGTCCACGACCAGCAGGATCGCCTCCAGCGCACCCCGCAGCTCCGCGTCGTCGATCAGCGACACCGGATCCGGTTCCGGCTCCGCCGGCTTGGGCTTCGCCCTTCGCCGCTTCGGCGCCGCCTTCTCCCCGCCTGCCGCTTCCGCTTCCGCGGTCCCCGGCTTCGACTTCTGCGTGGGTACGGCGGGGGCGCTGGACGGCTCGGCCGTGACACTTCCGGGGGAGGCGACCTCGGGCTCGACGACCTCGCCGGGAGCCGCGACCGCATCCGTCCCCGCCGCGGCGCTGTCGTCCGTACCCTCGGCGGCGGTGTCGATCTGTTCTTCGGCACCCCCCTCCGGGCCGGCGGTCTCCGGACTGGCCGGCTCCGGCTCACCCCCGGCCGAACTGTCCGTCTCCGGCTCCGAGAAGATCTCCGACTGCGGGACGGTATCGGGCTCAGCGGAGGGCTCAGGCTCCGGGGAGGGCTCCGAGGTCTCGGGCTTCGGGCGTTCCCAGGGCGGGACCCACGCGGCCGCCGCGTCCGCGAGCGACCCGCGATCGTCGTCCGTGGTCACGCCTCGCCCTCCGTTTCCTGTCCGTCGTCCCCGGCCGGTGCGTTCGGGTCGTCCTTCGCCGTGTCCACGTCCGTGGTGCCCTCGTAGTCGTCGACCTCGAGCTCGACGTCGGAGTCGCCGCCGGTCCACTTCACGGTGAGCTCGCCCAGCGACTCCGGCTGCGTGAACTCGACCAGGCCCTCCCGGTAGAGCTCCAGCAGCGCCAGGAAGCGGGCCACCATCTCCAGCGTGTTCTCACAATCCAGGCAGAGCACGTCGAACGTGGCGATCCCGGCGCGGCGCAGCATCTTCTGCACGATGTCCGCGTGCTCGCGCACGTTGACCCGCACCTGGTGGATGTGGTGCACCGCGACGGTCGGCGGGATCTTCGGCGTGAACGCCCTGATCGCTATCTTGAGGATCCGGTCCGGCCCGAAGCCGAAGATCAGGTCGGGCAGCGCCTCCGCGTAGCGCGCCTCCAGGCTGACCGCGCGCGGGTATCGCCGGGAGCCGTCGCGTTCCAGGTCCG
Source organism: Catenuloplanes nepalensis (assembly GCF_030811575.1). Taxonomy (GTDB): domain Bacteria; phylum Actinomycetota; class Actinomycetes; order Mycobacteriales; family Micromonosporaceae; genus Catenuloplanes; species Catenuloplanes nepalensis. The sequence continues at coordinate 5,018,797 of NZ_JAUSRA010000001.1, forward strand.
CGATGACCGCGGACGCCTCCTTGTACGCCTTGTACTGCAGGAGCCGCGCGAAGAGCAGGTCACGGGCCTCCAGGAGCGCGAGGTCCTCCTCGTTCTCCACCTCGGCCGAGGGCAGCAGCCGGGCCGCCTTCAGGTCCAGCAGCGTGGCCGCGATGATCAGGAACTCGCTGGTCTCGTCCAGGTCCCAGTCGTCGCCCATCGCCCGGATGTACGAGATGAACTCGTCCGTGACCGTGTGCAGCGCGATCTCGGTGACGTCCAGTTTGTGCTTGCCGATCAGCTGGAGCAACAGGTCGAACGGACCCTCAAAGTTGTGCAGCCGGACGCGGAAGCCGCTGGTCGACGTACCCTCAGCGGCCTCTTGATCTTGATTTTGCCCCTGGACCGGCGCGTCCGTCACCGGCGAACCATAGCCGCTCTCACCGTCATCAGACTGTGCGGAATCCGACCCGGTGACGTGGTCGACGCTCACCAGGCCCAGACCCTCAGCAGCGGGGCGCCGATCGGATTGAGCAGCACCCAGCCCAGTCCGCCGAACGGGAAGATCTGGAGCAGGAAGAGCAGCACCACGCCGATGTTCTTCTCGACCAGCCACAGCCTGGCTGTCTGCGCGGACGTGCCGGGCCGCTTCAGGCTGCACCAGAGCAGCCCCCAGCCGTCCAGCGGCGGCAGCGGGATCAGGTCGAACAGCGCGAACGTGAACAGCCCGATCCCGACGGCGGCGGTGATCTCCGCACCGATGCCGGCCGGGTCGGTGCCCAGCGATACCGGCAGGCCGAACTTCACGTTCAGCGGCCCGACCGCGGAGAGCAGCGAGCGGTAGTCCGGGAAGCCGAGCGCGAACCCGAGCAGCACCAGCTGGGACAGCACGAGCACGGAGAGCGGCCCGGCCGCGTAGACGATCGCCTTGCGCCCGCGGCCACGGTAGGAGGGCAGGTCGTCGACCTCGATGCCCCTGCCCCAGCCCATGCCGCCGATCAGGCAGGCGACCACGCCGAACACGTCGAAGTCGTGGCGCGGATCGAACATGATCCGGGTGCGGCGCTGCTCCAGGCCGGTCGCCCGGATCGCCAGCCGGATCGCCATCGCCCGCACCACGACGGCCAGCAGGAACGAGAGCGCGAAGCCGGCGAACGCGACCGGCGTGGCGAGAGCGAAGAGCACCGGCGCCTATCCGCGCTCGGCCTGCGCCGCGATGACCTCACGGGCCAGCTGGCGGTAGTTGCGGGCGCCGGAGGACGCCGGGTCGAGCGACGTGATCGGCGCGCCGGCCACGGTCGACTCCGGGAACTTCACGGTCTTGGTGATCACGGTCTGGTAGACCTTGTCGCCGAACGCCTCCACGACGCGCTGCAGCACCTGGCGGCAGTGCGTGGTGCGGGAGTCGTACATGGTGGCGAGGATGCCCTCCAGCTCGAGGTCGAAGTTGAGCCGCTCGCGCACCTTGTCGATCGTGTCGAGGAGCAGCGCGACGCCGCGGAGGCTGAAGAACTCGCACTCCAGCGGGATCAGGACACCGTGCGCGACGGTGAGGGCGTTTATCGCGAGCAGGCCGAGCGAGGGCTGGCAGTCGATCAGGATGTAGTCGTACTCCTTGCGGACCGTGCGCAGCACCCGGGCCAGCGCCATCTCGCGCGCGACCTCGTTGACCAGCTGGATCTCGGCCGCCGAGAGATCGATGTTGGCCGGCAGCAGGTGCAGACCCGCGACATCGGTCTTGATCACGACGTCCTCCGCCGTGACGTCGCTCTCCATCAGGAGGTTGTAGACCGTGAGGTCGAGATTGTGCGGGTTCACGCCGAGGCCGACGGAGAGCGCGCCCTGCGGGTCGAAGTCGACGACCAGGACCTTCCGCCCATATTCCGCGAGAGCGGCGCCCAGGTTGATCGTGGACGTGGTCTTGCCCACGCCCCCCTTCTGGTTCGCCAGCGCGATGATCCGCGCGGGCCCGTGGCGGTCGGTCGGCATCGGTTCCGGGATCGGCTTACGCATCGTATAGGCCGCGGGATCGGCCGGGCCGAGCTCGGCGCCGATGTCCAGGGAACTCTGCTGCTCTCGGAGGACCGAGGTCCACGCCTCGGCACGGTCACCACTGCCCGCCATGTCCTCTGCGCCCCCTCCCACGACTGCCCGACGCTACACCCTGGTGAGCGTCTCAGCCGACCGGCGCACTCCATGAGATCCACGCCGATTCTCGACTCTACGACACCACCCGCCCACACGCCGCCCACCCCTTCCCGGCGTGTCGCGCTCGGCGACGGTGTATACAGACCGGTTCGCATCAGCTCAAGGCAGGCTCAGGAACTCCCGTACCTGCGCCTCAACCGCCTCCATCGTGGTATGCGAAACAAACCCGCGCCGGTCACGCAGCGCGGTGCGGTCAGCAATCTGCACCACCGCATGAATACGCACCCACGCTCCGGCGAGAGGATCTCCATCGACGAGCGGGACAACAAGATGGTTCGGACCGGGAACATCGCGCACGATCGTCAGAGCCCACACTGCCAGATCGTCCACGTCGTTGTATTCATCATTACTGATAATCAGGACGCGGTACTGCGAGCTGCCTCGCAGCATCGTCCAGACCTCGCCGCGTCTCACCACTCCGCGCCCGCCAATGCCGCGTCGTTGCTCGCCTCGATCAGTGCTGTGTCGTTCTCGACATCGGCAGCCGGACGGCTGCGCTGCCATTCAGCCATAGCCTGAGCTGCAGCGCGCTGCCGCGCGCGCCGCGCGTCGGCCAGCAAAGGACGTACGGCTTCGGTCACGGCGGCGGAGGCGTTCCCGGAATCCCTCAGGAACTCAGCCACATCGTCCGGCACGCTCACGGTCATCTTCACGGTCATACTTTCATCCTACTGATCGATCTCAACCTGGCCAGGCCCCGATCAGGCGAGTGCGCGGGGGTGGGCGGTGGCGTAGATCTCGCGCAATCGGTCCACGGTGACCAGCGTGTATATCTGCGTGGTGGTGACCGAGGCGTGGCCGAGCAGCTCCTGGACGACGCGGACGTCGGCGCCGCCGTCGAGCAGGTGGGTGGCGAACGAGTGGCGCAGCGTGTGCGGGGAGACCGCGCGCGGGCCGTCGACCGGCAGCCCGGCCGTCTCGGCCGCGCGGTGCAGGATCGTCCACGCGCTCTGCCGGGACAGCGGCCCGCCGCGCGCGTTGCAGAAGACCGCGGGCGTGCCACGACCGGCCTGGACCAGCGCCGGCCGGCCCCGCGTGAGGTAGGCGCCGAGCGCGTCCCGCGCGTAACCGCCGATCGGGACGAGCCGGGAGCGGCCGCCCTTGCCGCGCAGCAGCACGGTCGCGTCGTCCAGGTCGACGTCGTCGACCGCGGCGCCGACCGCCTCGGAGATGCGCGCGCCGGTGCCGTAGAGGAACTCGAGCAGCGCCCGGTCGCGCAGCCCGCGCGGCGTGTCCGTGCGCGGCACCGCGAGCAGCCGCTCGACCTCGTCGACCTCCAGCGCCTTCGGCAGCCGGCGCGGCGGCACCGGCGGCTTGACCTCGCGGGACGGGTCGTCGGCCGCGATCCCCTCGCGCACGGCGAAGCGGTGCAGGCCACGGACCGCGGACATGGCGCGCGCGGCGGACGACGCGGACAGCGGCGGGTGCTCGTCGTCGCCGGTCCGCAACCCGCTCAGGTGCCGGGCCAGGTCGTTGGCGGTGACCGCGCCGAGCGTGCCGATCTCGGCGCCGGCCAGGAACTCCAGATAACGATCGAGATCCCGCCGGTACGACACCAGCGTGTTCGCCGAGAGCGCGCGCTCGACCGTCAGGTGGTCGAGGTAGCCGCGCACGGCCCGGTCGGTCGCCAACACGCGCCTGACCCTAGACCAGGGGTGCGACAGAATCTCAGGCGAGCACCTCGGCCAGCGGCCGCACGTCCATGCCGTGCGCCTCCGCGACCGGGCCGTAGGTGACCGTGCCCGCGTGCGTGTTCAGCCCCTTGGCCAGCGACGCGTCCGCGCGCAGCGCGTCCCGCCAGCCCTGGTTCGCCAGCGCCAGCGCGTACGGCAGCGTCACGTTGGTCAGCGCGTACGTGCTGGTGTGCGGCACCGCGCCGGGCATGTTCGCCACGCAGTAGAAGATCGAGTTGTGCACCCGGTAGACCGGGTCCGCGTGCGTGGTCGGCCGCGAGTCCTCGAAGCAGCCGCCCTGGTCGATCGAGATGTCGACCAGCACGCTGCCCGGCTTCATCCGGGAGACCAACTCGTTCGAGATCAGCGTCGGTGCCTTCGCGCCCGGCACCAGCACCGCGCCGATGACCAGGTCCGCGTCGAGCACCGCGCGCTCCACCTCGTACGCGTTGGACGCCACGGTCTGCAGGTGCCCGCGGTAGATCGCGTCCGCGCCGCGCAGCCGGTTGATGTTCATGTCCAGCAGCAGCACCTCGGACTGCAGGCCGAGCGCGATCGCGGCCGCGTTCATGCCGGAGACGCCGGCGCCGATCACCACGGTCTTGGCCGCGTAGACGCCGGAGACGCCGCCGAGCAGCACGCCGCGCCCGCCGCCGGAGCGCATCAGGTGGTACGCACCGACCTGCGGGGCGAGCCGGCCGGCCACCTCGGACATCGGCGCGAGCAGCGGCAGCTGCCGGTCCGGCGTCTCCACCGTCTCGTACGCGATGCCGGTGACCTGCTTATCGATCAGCGCGTCCGTGCACTCCTTGGACGCGGCCAGGTGCAGGTAGGTGAAGAGCACCTGCCCCGCGCGCATCCGGTGGTACTCCTCCGCGATCGGCTCCTTGACCTTGAGCACCAGCTCGGCCGCGCCCCAGACCTCGTCCGCGGACGGCAGGATCGTGGCGCCGGCGGCGGAGTACTCGTCGTCCGTGATGGACGAGCCGGCACCGGCGTCGGCCTCGATGAACACCTGGTGGCCGTGGCGGGTGAACTCGTGCACGCCGGCCGGCGTGATCGCGACCCGGAACTCGTTGTTCTTGACCTCGCGGGGAATGCCGACCTTCACGTCGATGACCCTTTCACGCGCCCGTTTACCGCAGTCTACGAGCGAACGGTGACCCCCGCCCGCCGACGCGAACTTTAGATCATGAAGGTATGACGCGCCACGGCCGACGTTTCCAAGGAAACGTCGGCCGTCGGCATATCTTGTTTCAGGCAGGTGTCGGCGTATCCGTGGCTCGCAGCGGCGCCCAGCCGAGGTCCCGCGCACGCGCCGCGGCCAGCACGCCGACGACCGCGGCCGCGTTCGTGATCTCCCCGGCGAAGACCATGGCGACCGCGTCGGACAGCGGCACCCAGCGCACCTCGATGTCCGCCTCCTCGTCCGTGCGGTCGTTCCGCTCGGCGCCCGGCACCGGCGACAGGTCGCGGGCCAGGAAGATGCGGATCTGCTCGTTGGTCATGCCCGGCGACGTGTGCAGGTCGACCAGCAGGTCGACCCGGCCGGCGCGCAGGTCGGCCTCCTCGGCCAACTCGCGCAGCGCGCCCACGGCGAGGTCCTCGCCCTGCACGTCGCGCAGCCCGGCCGGCAGCTCCCAGAGCCGCCCGCCGACCGCGTGCCGGTACTGGTTGATCAGCACCACGCGCTCTTCGCCGTCCAGCGCGACCACGCCGACCGAGCCGACGTGCCGCAGGTAGTCACGGTCCGCCGCGCCGCCACCGGGCATGGTGACCCGGTCGGTGACGACCGAGAACACCCGCCCGCTGAACCGCTCGGTGCGGCTGACCACCGCGTGCGCGAAGCCGGTCACTTGCCGGCCCCGACCCGGCGCTTGCCCCGCCCCTGCTCCGGCTCCTCCGCACCCGGCACCGCACCCGAATCCGCGGCCGGGTCCGAGACGATCTCCAGCGGCAGCTCGTCCGCCTTGCTGAACCGCACGGACGCGGCCACGAACGCGGCGAACAGCGGGTGCGGCCGGGTCGGCCGGCTCTTCAGCTCCGGGTGCGCCTGGGTGGCCACGAAGAACGGGTGCACCTCGCGGTCGAGCTCGATGAACTCGACCAGCCGCCCGTCCGGCGACGTGCCGGAGAAGCGCAGGCCCGCGGTCTCCAGGCGCGGCCGGTAGTCGTTGTTGACCTCGTACCGGTGGCGGTGCCGCTCGGAGATCTCCGGCGCGCCGTACGCCTCCCGCACGATCGAGCCCTCGGCCAGCGCAGCCGGGTACGCGCCGAGCCGCATGGTGCCGCCCAGGTCGCCCTTGCCGGAGACGATGTCCTGCTGGTCCGCCATGGTGGAGATGACCGGGTGCTTGACGGTCTCCTCGAACTCCAGCGAGTTCGCGCCGTCCAGCCCGGCGAGGTTGCGCGCCACCTCGATGGTCATGCACTGCAGGCCGAGGCAGAGCCCGAGCACCGGGATCCGGTTCTCCCGGGCGAACGTGGCCGTGCCGATCTTGCCCTCGATGCCGCGGACGCCGAAGCCGCCCGGGATCACGATGCCGTCCACGCCGGCGAGCGCGGCCGCGGCACCGGCCGGGGTCTCGCAGGAGTCGCTCGGCACCCACTTGATGTTCGCCTTGACCCGGTGCCCGAACGCGGCCGCGCGGATCGCCTCGGTCACCGACAGGTAGGCGTCCGGCAGGTCCACGTACTTGCCGACCAGCGCGATGGTGATCTCGCCGGACGGCTGGTGCACCCGGCCCAGCAGGTCGTCCCAGGCGCTCCAGTGCACGTCCCGGAAGGACAGGCCCAGCCGGCGCACGACGTAGGCGTCCAGCCCCTCGGCGTGCAGCACCTTCGGGATGTCGTAGATGCTCGGCGCGTCCGGGCAGGCCACCACGGCCTCGCGGTCGACGTCGCAGTAGAGCGACAGCTTGACCTTCAGCTTCTCCGGGATCTCCCGGTCCGAGCGGCAGACCAGCGCGTCCGGCTGGATGCCGATGTTGCGCAGCGCCGCCACCGAGTGCTGGGTCGGCTTGGTCTTCAGCTCGCCGGACGGCGCCAGGTAGGGCACCAGCGAGACGTGCAGGTAGAAGCACCGGTCCCGGCCGATCTCGTGGCGGACCTGGCGGATCGCCTCCAGGAACGGCAGCGACTCCATGTCACCGACCGTGCCGCCGACCTCGGTGATGACGACGTCCGGGACGCGGCCGTCCTCGTCCGGGTCGGCCATCGCGAAGATGCGCTCCTTGATCTCGTTCGTCACGTGCGGGATGACCTGCACGGTGTCGCCGAGATATTCCCCGCGCCGCTCCTTGGCGATCACCGCGGAGTAGACCTGGCCGGTGGTGACGTTCGCCTTCGCGGACAGCGGCCGGTCCAGGAACCGCTCGTAGTGCCCGACGTCGAGGTCCGTCTCCGCGCCGTCCTCGGTCACGAAGACCTCGCCGTGCTGGAACGGGTTCATCGTGCCCGGGTCGACGTTGAGGTAGGGGTCCAGCTTCTGCATCACGACCCGCAGCCCGCGCGCGGTCAGCAGGTTGCCCAGGCTGGCGGCGGTGAGGCCCTTTCCGAGCGAGGAGGCGACGCCCCCCGTGACGAAGATGTGCCTGGTCTGAGTCGAAGGGCTCAAGGCCTGCTCCCGTGGTCGTCTGGCTGCCAATACGAACCGGCGCGACGCCCGTCAAGCCCGATCTCGCCCCGGCTGACCGAAGCGTCAGCGGAAGTTAACGCGGCTGTCGTGATCACGCGATCCACGGGATTCCACGGTAACACCTTCCGCCCGGGGCGCCCCGGCCCGGCCGCCATGATCGCTTCACGTCGATCCGCAGCCCAGGCCACTTCCGCAGGTCAGGGGCCATAAGATCAACACCGCTCGCGGGTACGGCGTGCGCCGCGGCTTTCACCCGCTCGGGTGCTCGTCAACTTCCGTCATCTTTGTTACTCACGGAAGCATCGTCACCCACCGTGACAACACCGTCCCGCCGGGTCTCCACGGTGCCGGCGGAGGTCTCCGCGGTGCCGGCGGAGGTCTCCGCGGTGCCGGCGGAGGTCTCCGCGGTGCCGGCGGAGGTCTCCGCGGTGCCGGCGGAGGTCTCCGCGGTGCCGGCGGAGGTCTCCACGGTGCCGGCGCGGTCGACGACCACCGGATCGGCGCCGTCCCCGGGACTCCCGGCAGGGTCGCCGGGCGGGTCACCACCGGAGTCGCCCCCACCGGTCCCGCCGCTCGTGGACGCGCCGCTCTCGGTGCCGGTCGCGCTGTCGCCCGCCGTACCCTCTGATGGGGTTGATGGTTCTGTCATCGGTGCCACCGGCGGGCGCGTGCGGTCGGCCGCGTGGTCCAGGACGCGCAGCGCGGTGAGCGCGGCCAGCGGGCCCGCCACCGCGGCGGCCGCGCCCGCGATGTGCAGCGCCGACCCGCCCAGCACGCCCGCGGCCAGCGTGGTGACCGCGGTGCCGGCCAGCGCGGCCCGGACCGCCGGTTTTAGCCCGAACAGGCGTTTGAGGCCGCCCCACGGCCGCAGCAGCACGAACCAGACCAGCGCGGCCACGGTCAGCACCAGCAGCGTGAGCGGGCTGACCAGCGCCACCACGTTCGAGCCGGTGGCGCGCTGCACCGCGATGCCGCTGCTGCCGTCCACCAGCGAGGCCAGGATCCGGCCGAGGCTGCCACGCTCCGCCTCCGGCCGGCGCACGTCCAGCAGCGCGAAGCCGATCGTCACCATCAGGCCGGCCGCGGTCGTGGCAGCGATTCGGCCGAAGCCGATCCAGCCGCCGGTGCAGAGCGCGGTCGCCACGCAGACACCGGCGGTCAGCGCGACCGCGCCGACCGCGTGCGCGCCCAGGAACGGGCTGCCGACCACCATCACGGCCGTGCCGCCGAGCAGCACCATGATCAGCGGGCGCAGGTTGCGCATCATCTGGCCGAGCGCGGCGGCCGCGAGCAGGATGCCCGCGGTGAGTACGCCGAGCCCGACCGTGCCGATCCCGGCGTACCGGCCACCGGCCAGCGTGGAGTAGCCGGCGACGCCGTTGAGCTGCAGCGTCGAGCCGGAGAGCACGTCCGAGATCACCACCACGGCAGCGGTCGCGGCCACGGCGCCGAGCGGCCAGAGCGTGGCACGGTAGGGGCGGGCCAGCCGCACCGCGAGCGTGCCGGCCAGCGTCAGTGCGATCGTCACGGCCGCGAACACCAGCGACGGCCGGCCCGAGCGCCACCACGGCACCAGGTCCGCGACCAGCGCGGCCGGCGTGACCAGCGCGGCCGCGATCAGCGCCAGCTCGGCGCCGTCCATCAGCCAGCGCGGCGGCAACGGCGGCCCGGGCGGCCCGCTGTGCGCGTAGGTGCGCCGCAGCAGCGGCACGAGCAGTGCGTAGAGCGCGATCTGCGCGGCGGTCAGGATCGAGAAGAACCATTCGGCGGTACGCCCCTGGGCGCGCGCCTCCCGGTCCGCGTCCGCCGGCCGCGCCATCGCGTCCGCGAGCTCCGCGGGACGGCCGTCCGCCGCCGTGGCCGCGTGCCCGTCGAAGCGCCCGGCCGGCAGCTCCCGGCCGAGCGCGGTCAGCGCGGTCGGCGCCAGGTCGACCAGCGCGAGGTAACCGTCGCGCGCGGTGCTGGCCGAGGTGAGCCAGGACCGGTCCCAGCCGGGCCCGTCCGCGATCGCCACGTGCAGCCGCTGGTCCGCGCCGGTGTCGGAGAGACCCGCGACCAGCACCAGCGACCGGGCCGGGCGGGCCGCGAGCACGCGTCCGAGCACGTCGTCCGCGGCCTCGACCGCGGCCGCGCGGGCCGCGCCGTCACCGGCGACCGTGCCCGCGTCGACGATGCTGAGCACGCACTGGGACAGCACGGTCGCGGCGTCCGTCGGCAGCGTCCCGGCGTATCGGTCCACCCGGCCGAACGGGCGGGCCGCCGCGATGGCCGCGCCCGGGCCGACCGCGGTGGTGCAGCGCACCGACTCGGCCAGTGCACCCGGCACCGCGCCCCACGGCTGGCGGCCGTTGTAGTCGACCGCGACCGGCTGGCGCGGCACGTTCGCGCCGATGCCGTCCGGCTCCTCGACGTCCACGGCGAGCGGCGCGCAGGTCTCCGCGCCGTCCGACTCGTCACCCCAGCCGGCGTAGTTGCCGGCGCCGAGCGTGAGCCAGCCGTCGGCCGGGCAGGTCGGCTCGCTCGCGGACCGGACGGACAGCGCGCCGATCGCGCCGCGCTCGGCGAGCGCCCACAGCGACGGCGTCACCTGCGGGTCGAGGTCGTCCCAGCGCAGGCCGGGCACGCCCACGACCACCACGTAGTCGGCTTCGGTGTCCACGGTCGCGGCGACCGGCCGGACGCTGAGCGCGACCATGCTGCCGATCACCACGGCCAGGACGATCAGCCACGGTGTGAGGCGGCGGAGCATCAGCTGTGGTCCTCGCGGTGTGCCGGCGCCGGAACCAGTTCGGCGTAGACCGCGCGGACCGCCTCGACCGTGTCCGCCTCGGTGGGCCACGCGGCCGCGTGCGTGCGTGCCCGGGTGCCCAGGTCGCGGCGCAGATCCGGGTCGTCGAGCAGGCGGCGTACGGCCGCGTCGACCGCGTCCACGTCACCGGCCGGCACCAGCACGGCCGCGTCGCCGACCAGGCCGGGCAGGCCACCGACCGCGGTCGCGACCAACGGCAGGCCGGCCTGCAGCGCCTCCTGCGCGAACAGCTGCCGGGCCTCCCAGTCGCTGGTGACGACCGCGAGGTCCGCGCCGGCCAGCAGATCGGCCACGTCGGTGCGGTGACCGAGCAGCGTGACCGGCGCGTGCGCGGCGGAGATGCTGGCGGCCAGCGGGAGATAGCTGGGGCCGGTGCCGGCGATCAGCACCACCGGCGTGGGGCGGCGCTCGCGCCAGCGCCCGGCCGCGGCGACCAGCACGTCGTAGCGCTTCTGCGGGTGCAGCCGGCCGACGGAGAGGATCAGCGGCGTGTCCGGCCCGACGCCGAACTCGGCGCGCACGGCGGCGCGGGTGCGGCGGGCCGGGCCGAGCGCGGGCGCGGCGACCGGGCCGAGCCGGGCGTCGCGCGCGCCGACCGCGCGGGCGCGGTCGACCAGATCCTCGGAGGCGCCGAGCGTGATCCGGGCCGCGGCCGCGACCGCGCGCTCCAGCAGCTGGGCGACCCGGCCGCGCAGTCCGCCGGCGAGCATCGCGTTGTGCCAGGTGACCACGAGCGGCTGGCGGGGACGGGCGAGCGTGGCGACGAAACCGGCGCGCAGGCCGTGCGCGTGCACCACGTCGACGTCGGTGGCGGCGAGCGCGGTGCGCAGCGCGCTGACCGCGCGCGCGTCCGACGGCGCCGGGTTGGCCGGGATCTCCACCGGGACGAACCGCGCGCCCAGCTCGGAGAAGTGGAACAGCCGCTCGGTCGCGTCCGGCCCGCAGACCGTGACCGTGATGCCGGCCGCGGTCAGCCCCCGGACCAGCGAGGCCACGTGCTGCCCCACGCCGCCGGTGCTGGACGCGAGCACGAGCGCCACCCCACCGGCCCAGTCGCCTGCGGTCACGTGCGGTCCCCTCCGTCCCGCGCGGCGGGAGTCCGCGCGTCGTTCTCACCGTCCGGCAAGGTACCCGACTCGGGCGCGCCGGGCCGCGCGCCGCCACGCCGGGCGAGTTTCGTGACCTGGTCCCGGTCGAGCACGAGGGCGACACCGAGGAACACCGCGACCCCGACGAACCCGCACAGCATGCCTTGCAACATTGCGAAGCCGGGCGCCGGGGTGGGGTCGGTGAGCGCCGCCAGCGCGTACCCGGCCGTGCCCGCGGTGATCGCACCGAGAAGCCCGGCCGGGAGCGTGCGGGCGAGCCCGGCGAGCGCGTCCGGGCCGGCCGTGCGGCGGACCGCGGCCAGCAGCAGCACGCCGAGCACCAGCATGCCGGCGGTGTGTGCGAGGCCGAGCACGAGCACGCGGTCCTCCGGAGCGGTGGTGTTCGCCAGCGTGAACGCCAGCGCGGCGACGACGGCCCAGCCGACGGCGGTCGCGGCGGCCACGGCGGGCGCGCGGCCCCGGGCGTAGAGCGCGCGGGACAGCAGCGCGAAGAGTCCGTATCCGATCAGTCCGGGCGCGAACGCGACGATGCCCTTCGCCAGTGCGGGATCACCGGCCAGCAGTCCGGCGGCGGGAATCGCCACGGCCACGAGTCCCGCCGCGCCCAGGCAGCTGATCAGCGTGATCTGCCGCGCGGTTCGGGCCAGGAGGTCTGTGTACGCCCGGTCGTCCGCGACCGTCAGGCTCGGGTAGGCCGCGGTCGCCAGCGGTACCGCGAGCACGGCCCAGGGCAGCAGGAACACGGTCTGCGCGAGGTTGAACAGCACCGTGCTGCCGTCCGGGCCGCCGCTCGCCTGACCGATCACGACCAGCAGCGCCAGTTGCTGCGCGCCCACCGTGACCAGCCCGGCCCAGCCGAGCGTGACGATCTGCCGCCGGGAGTCGTCCGGCAGGCTCAGCGTGACCCTGATCGGCAGCCGCAGTCCGATGACGGGGATCAGCAGGCAACCGGAGAGCACCACGACCCCACAGGTCGTGCCCACGGACAACACCGATTCGCCGGTACGGGACACCTCCGCGATGCCCGTCCGCGGCCCCTCGGTGAGCGCGAACGCGGCGTAGACCGCGATCACCGTGATGCTGGACAGCAGCGGCGCGATGACCGGCCAGGCGAAGCGGCGGTGCGCCTGCAGCACGCCGGTGAGCACCACGCCGACGCCGTAGAGCGGCAGCTGCGGCGCGAACACCCGCAGCATGCGCGCGCCGGTCGCCAGCTCGGCCGGTGACGCCTCCGGCATGATCAGCGTGACCAGCGGGCCGGCGGCCAGCGCGACCACGACCGCGACCGGGATCAGCAGCACCAGCACCCAGCCGAGCAGCGCCGAGGTGATCCGGCCGACCCGCTCCCGGTCGCCGTCCTCGACCGGCTTCGCCAGCAGCGGTACGACCAGACTGGCCAGCACGCCGCCGGCGACCAACTCGAAGATGATGTTCGGCAGCGTGTTCGCCGCCAGGTAGGTGTCGCCCAGGTCGGTCGGGCCGACCGTCCAGGCGAACACGGTGGTCCGCGCGAAGCCCGCCACGCGGCTCACCACGGTGAGCACCGCGATCAGTGCGGCGGCTCCGACGACGGTCCGGGACCTCACGCCGGGCGCCACGTCAGCTCTGCCGCCGCCCGAGCTCGTCGAACTCGCGCAGGCCCGGGGTGCGCTGGATGACCGCGGTGAAGCTGACCTTCTCGCTGGCCGCGGTCAGCCCGGCCAGGCCCGCGAAGATCACCGCACGGCCGATCGGTCCGGTCCCGGCCGCGATCGCGACGCCGAGCAGCGCGCCGAGCGCGTTCGCACCGGAGTCGCCGAGCATGATCTGCTCGTCCAGGTCCTCCGGCACCAGCCCGGCCGCGGCGCCGACCGCACCGGCGGCGAGCCCGCCCGCGGCGGCCGTGGGCAGCAGCGGCGCGCCGATCAGCGCGGACGCCTTGATCGCCCGGCCGGGGCGCAGGTCGAGCAGGTTGATCAGGTTGGCCGTGCCCGCGATGACGCCCGCGCCCAGGGCCACGTCCGTCAGGGTTCTCAGTGTTGACCGGCGCGGGCGATCCTGCGCGAGCAGCGCGGACGCGACCAGACCGGCCGCACCCACCCCGGCGATCTTCACGAGGCCGCTGGTGACCCGGCCGTGCCGCAGCGCGCGCAGGTGACCGGCGAAGCCCTTCGCCGCCTTCTGGTCCGGCCGGCTGCCGACCACGTCGTCGTAGAGGCCGACCGCGCCCGAGGCGAGTCCGGCGGTCAGCGCTGCCGCGGCGGCCGGGCCGCTGGACGCACCGGCCGCGGCCGCGATCGAGGCGCCGGCCGCGAGCGCGGGCCCACCGGCCAGCGTGACCGTGCGGCCGCGGAAGTTGGCCCGCTCCAGCGACGGGTTGATCGAGCTGCGGCGCACCGCGGTCAACACGGCACGCGCGGCGAGCGCACCGGCGGCGAGCACCAGAATCCTAGGGACGGCCATGACGCGATTCTAGGAACCGTGCGATCACTGAGCCATTTTCCACCCGGCCCGTGTGGCCGGACGGCGTGGCGCCGGCCGGCGGTCCGGCCGCACCGGGTCGAAGAAGGCTCACTGAGCGGGAGTGGGCAGTATCGACGTGGCGCCCGCGCCGAGTCCGTAGTGGCCGACCTTGTTCGTGGCGAGCAGGTCGGTCAGTGCCAGGCAGGTGACGACCGAGCCCTGCGCGGTGTTCACGTTGTCCACGGTCGCGATCGTCTTGGACAGCGCCGCGTCGCCGCGGATCGCCGCCACCACGTTGCCGTCGCCGACGCCGTTGCCGCCCACGGCCAGCTTCCCGGCCGCGTCGAACTGCGCCACCAGCGTCACCGTGGACGTGTTCTTCTCGTCCGCGCGGTCGTCGGTCGGCGGCAGCCCGCCCACGATCACGACGGCCTCGGCGGGGCCTGCGACCTTGTCGTCCTCGATCGTGATGTAGTTCGCGGCCGCGTACGCCGCCAGCACCGCGTTCCGGTCCGAGTCCGTGGCCGGCGGCGTCCGGTCGTAGAGCGCGGTCGCCAGCAGCGCCGCCGAGGTCTCCACGCCGTCCGCGTTGCTCGGCAGCCCGGCCGCGGGCAGCGAGGTCTGCACCGCGCGGTGCGCCAGGTCCAGCAGGTTCACGCTGTTGTCCGGATCGGTGAAGCTCTCCCGGACGTCGACCCGCCCGGTCACGGTCGCGCCGGCCGTGGCCAGCATCGTGCGCAGCTGCTCCGCGTAGTCGCCACCGGTCGGCAGCACCACCAGCGCCACCCGCCGGCCGGTCAGCTTGCCACCGAGCAGCATCGGCGCCGCACCGACCGCGAAGTCCTCCTGCGAGTTGACCTCGTCCTGCAGCTGGCCGACGCTCTCCCGCAGCTGGCTGTTGTCCTTGCTGAGCTTCTGCACCTGGCCGTCCAGCGCGTCGACGGCCGGCCCGTTCAGCGCGGCGGTGCCGACCACCAGCCCGATCGCCAGCGCGAGGAAGACCGCAGTCAGCGACACGACGTGGTAACGGAAATTGATCACAGGTAGCGCTTTCTGCTCAAGGGCGTGGTCGAGGGATCGCGGCGAGCCGAGACGCGGTCCAGGTGTCGGCTGGGTGTGCGGCGCGGAAGCCCGCACACCGGTGTTGTACGTGGGCTTCCGCGACGTGCGGCCAGGCGGCGCCTGGGCCTCGCCGCAGGCCGTCGGGATCCATCAACCACGCCCTTAGAACAGCTGACCGAGCTGGAACACCAGATTGTCCCACCACTCGGAGACCACACCGAGGTACGCCTTGCCCACGGTGGAGACCGTCACCGCGGCCGTCATCGCCGCGATCGCCGACCCGGCCAGCAGCAGCAGCGACGAGCCCGGGATGGTCTGCTTGTAGAGCCGGCTCACGCCCTTCGCGTCGACCAGCTTGCCGCCGACCCGCAGCCGGGTCAGGAACGTCGACGCCATGCCGCCGCGCCCCTTGTCCAGGAACTCGACCAGCGTGTAGTGGGTGCCCACCGCCACGATCAGCTCGGCGCCCTTCTCGTCCGCCAGCAGCAGCGCGATGTCCTCGCTCGTCGCCGCGGCCGGGAACGTGATCGCCGGGACCCCCAGCTGGTGCACGCGCGGCAGCCCCGGCGCCCGCCCGTCCGGGTAGGCATGCACGACGATCTCCGCACCGCAGCGCAGCACGTCGTCGCTCACCGAGTCCATGTCCCCGATGATCATGTCGGGCGTGTAGCCCGCCTCGATCAGCGCGTCCGCGCCGCCGTCCACGCCGATCAGCACCGGCCGGTACTCCCGGATATACGGCCGGAGCACATCCAGGTCGGCCTTGTAGTCGTAACCCCGCACCACGATCAGCACGTGCCGCTTGTCGATCCTCGTCTCGATCTCCGGCACGCCCACGCCGTCGAGCAGCAGATCACGTTCCTGCTTGAGGTAGTCCATGGTGTTCGCCGCGAACGCCTCGAGCTGCACCGACAGCCCTTCGCGCGCGTCCGCCATGGCCGCCGCCACGGTCTCCGCGTCCTGCCGCGTCCCGTGCACCAGCGCCTCGGACCCGGCGTACACCGTGTTTCCGTCGATCCGCACCGAGTCGCCCTCACGGACCTGCTGGAACAGTCCCTCGCCCAGATCGTCGAGCAGCGGGATGCCGGCCTTCACCAGCACCTCGGGGCCGAGGTTCGGATACCGGCCGGAGATCGACGGCTTCGCGTTCAGCACCGCGGCCACGCCGACCGCGACAAGCGAGTCGGCGGCGACACGATCGAGATCGACGTGGTCGATCACGGCGATGTCACCCGGACGCAGGCGCCCGGTGAGCCGCTTGGTGCGCCGATCGAGCCGGGCGATGCCGGCGATGGTCCCGGGTTCGGCGGCCCGGGTGCGGCGGAGAGTGGGTAGACGCATCGCCATCATCGTGACACGAAGCCTCGGCCTCGTGCGCGATCGACATGCCGACAAAATGCCCGTGACCAGGCAAATCCCGCCCAAATCAATTCTGGCGCGTGTCCGCGGTCACGTCACTGTCCGTTTCCTGGTCTTCCCGCTTCCGGCGTGAATTCAGCGTTTACACCGATTTGGGGGCGGGGGTCGGGGCGGTAGCAGGGGCATGCTCCCGCGGGCACCGGTCGTCGCTGGCGCGCTCCTGCCTGCAAGTCCCGCCGTGGCACGAACAGAACCCAGGGCTTCCTTGCGCCGCGCCGCAAGGAAGCCCTGCCGACGCCGCCGCTTCGCAAGGAGATCCGTGATCGGGGCGTCCCTCAAGTCGTTCCAACGACTTGAGGGACGCCCCCGATCATGAGTAGTTGATCGCTCGCGCGCTCGCGTCAGCGGCGCTTCTCGCGGTCGGCGACCGCGAGCAGTTCCTCCGCGTGGGCGATGCCCAGGTCCGAGTCCGGCAGGCCGGCCAGCATGCGGGACAGCTCCCGCGCGCGGTCCGTGTCCTCCACGACTCGCACGCCGCTGGTCGTGACCGCTCCCCCGGTGTCCTTCGCCACCACCAGGTGCCGGTCGGCGAACGCGGCCACCTGCGGAAGGTGGGTCACCACCAGGACCTGGTGGCTGCGCGCCAGCCGGGCCAGGCGGCGGCCGATCTCCACGGCCGCGGTACCGCCCACGCCGGAGTCGACCTCGTCGAAGACGAGCGTCGGCGGGCCGCCGATGCCGGCGAAGACGACCTCGATCGCCAGCATCACCCGGGACAGCTCACCGCCGGACGCGCCCCGCTGCAACGGCAGCGCCGGTGCGCCCGGGTGGGCGAGCAGCCGCAGCTCGACCTCGTCCGCGCCGTCCGCGGTGACGCCGACCTCGGTGCCGTCCACGGTCACCGACGGCTCGCTCTTGCCGGCCGTGCGCGGCAGCACCGCGACCTCGACGCGGGAGTGCGGCATCGCCAGCCCGGCCAGCTCCACGCTGACCTCCTCGGCGAATCGCCCGGCCGCCTCGGTCCGGGCCGCGGTCAGCCGCCCGGCCTGCTCCGCCACCTCGCCCTCAAGGCGCTGGCGTTCCTTCTCCAGCTCCTCCAGCAGCTCGTCGGAGCTGTCCAGGTCGCCGAGGCGGGTGCGGGCGGTCTCGGCCCAGGCGATGACGCCGTCGATGTCGTCCGCGTACTTCCGGGTGAGGCCGCGCAGCAGCGCGCGCCGCTCGTAGATGGTGGCCAGCCGGTTCGGGTCGGCGTCGAGCGCGTCGAGGTAGGACGACAGCTCCGCGGTCACGTCGGCGACCAGCGTGGCCGCCTCCTCGATGCGAACGGCCAGGTCGCCGAGCTTCGCGTCGACCGAGGCCTGGCCCTCCAGCGTGCGGCGGGCCGTGCCGAGCAGGCTGGTCGCGTCCGGCGTCTCGTCGCCGGCCTCGGCGCCGCCGGCGACCGACTGATAGGCGAGCGCGGCCGCGGTGCGCAGCCCCTCCGCGTGCTCCAGGCGCTGGGCCTCGGCCTTCAACTCGTCGTCCTCGCCCGGCTGCGGGTCGACGCGGGTGATCTCGTCGAGGCCGAGCTTGAGCAGGTCGGCCTCCTGGTTGCGGTCGCGCGCGTTGCGGCGCCGGTCCGCGAGATCGTCCGCGGTCTTCCGCCACTTCGTGAACGTCTCGCGGAACGTCTCCAGCAGCTTCTCGTGCTCCGGGCCGGCGAACCGGTCGAGCGCGGCGCGCTGCTCCGCGGGGCGCAGCAGGCGCAGCTGGTCGGACTGGCCGTGCACGGCCAGCACCCGCTCGCCGACGTCGGTGAGCACCGCGACCGGCGCGGACCGGCCACCGACATGGGCCCGGGAGCGGCCCTCGATGGTCACGGTGCGCGACAGCATGACCGCGCCGTCGTCGTCCGCCTCCGCTCCCGCGTCGGTGATCCGGGCCAGCACGGCGTCGGCGATCGCGCCCTTGAGGCGCAACCGTCCCTCGACGACCGCACGGCCGGGGTCGGCTCGCACGCGACCGGCATCGGCCCGCCCGCCGAACAGCAGGCCGAGGCCGGTCACGACCATGGTCTTACCGGCGCCGGTCTCACCGGTTATCACATTCATGCCGCCGGTCAGCGGCAGTGTGGTGTCCTCGATGACGCCCAGGCCGGTGATACGCAGCTCTTCCAGCACAGGCAAAGACAGTAGCCGCGTCCTCCGACACATTTCCAGCCGAGCGGCACGCCAATTGCCGGGAACGCAGTGATTACCGCCGCTTCGTACCCCGCCATCCGAGGACCGGGAGGTCAAATTTCGCCACCAGCCGATCGGTGAACGGGCGTGGCGTCAGCTGCACGACACGCACCGGTTGCGCACCACGCCGGACAGTGACCTTCGCGCCGGGCGGCAGGTCGAAGACGCGGTGGCCGTCCGCGCACAGCGTGGCGACCGACGTGTACGGATCCACCGTGATCACGAACGTCGACGTGGGCGCGGTCACGAGCGGCTTGCTGAACAGCGCGTGCGCCGCGACCGGCACCAGCAGCAGCGCCTCCACCTCCGGCCAGACCACCGGCCCGCCGGCCGAGAACGCATACGCCGTGGACCCGGTCGGTGTCGCGCAGACCACGCCGTCGCAGCCGTAGCGGGACAGCGGCCGGCCGTCCACGTCCACGCGCAGCTCGAGCATCTGCGCGCGCTGGCCCTTCTCCACCGTGACCTCGTTGAGCGCCCAGCTCTCCGCGATCAGCTCGCCGTCCAGCTCGGCCTTGACGTCCAGCGTGAGCCGCTCGTCCACGGTGTACGCCCCGCGCACCACGTCCGCCACGGCCTGGTCGATGTCGCTGATCTCCGCCTCGGCCAGGAAGCCGACCTTGCCGAGGTTGATGCCGAGCAGCGGCGCCTTGTTCGGCCGGGCCAGCTCGGCCGCGCGCAGGAACGTGCCGTCGCCGCCGAGCGCGAACACGATCTCGACGCCCTCGGCCGCGGACGGGCCGAACACCGGCGTCACGCCGGGCGGCAGGTCCAGGTCGCCGATCTCGGAGGCCACCACGCGCACCTCGAAGCCCGCGCGCACGAGGTCGTTCGCTATCGACGCAGCGTGCTCCGTGCTGTGCCGGCGGCCCGTGTGGGTCACCAGCAGCGCCGACCGGTCAGCGGTGCTCGTCACTCGTCACTCCCCTGTCAACAAGCGATTCCGCGCCTGGCTCCGGCGCGTGCCCCGCCACCGTACCCGCGGGTCCGGCCTCGACGACCGCGTGCACGTGGTCGGGATCCGCGGCCGCCGCACCGCGCCGCAGCCACACGAAGAACTCGACGTTCCCGCTCGGTCCGGGCAGCGGGCTCGCGGCCACGCCGGCCAGCCCGAGGCCCAGGTCGAGCGCGGCGGCACACACGTCCAGGACGGCCTCGGCGCGCAGTGCCGGGTCGCGGACCACGCCGCCCTCGCCGACCCGCTCCCTGCCCACCTCGAACTGTGGTTTGACCATCAGCGCCAGGTCGGCATCGGGCAGCGCGCAGCCGGCCAGCGCGGGCAGCACCAGGCGCAGCGAGATGAACGACAGGTCGGACACGATCAGGTCGACCGGGCCACCGATGATCTCCGGCGTGAGCGTCCGCACGTTCGTGCGTTCGAAAACCCGCACCCGCTCGTCGGTACGGAGTTTCCAGGCGAGCTGCCCGTAGCCGACGTCCACGGCGACCACCTCGGCCACGTCCGCGCGCAGCAGCACGTCGGTGAACCCGCCGGTGGACGCGCCCGCGTCCAGGGCCCGCCGCCCGGCCACCGCCAGCCCGCGGGGCCCGAACGCGGCCAGTGCGCCGGCCAGCTTGTGCCCGCCGCGCGACACGTACTCGTCGACCGGGTCCTCGCCGGTGACCACGATCGGCTCGGCCGGGTCGAGCTGCGCGGCGGCCTTGCGGGCGACCACGCCGCGGATCTCGACCCGTCCGGCCTCGATGAGCGCGGCGGCCTGTTCCCGGGAGCGGGCCAGGCCGCGGCGGACGAGTTCGGCGTCTAGACGGATGCGGCGTGCCATGCGGTCTTCTTCACGTGTCTTTCGGGGAGTTCGGTCAGGCCTGGTCGATGGTGGCGAGCGTCTCTCGCAGGATCTGGTGCGCGGCCTCGTACTCCGCGATCTGGTCGGCGGGGGACAGCGAGGCCGCGTTGGCCAGCGACGCCAGCATCGCGTCCACGGCCGGGTGCCCGGTGGTCCCGTCGCCGGGCTCGGTCATCGGCACCGGCGGCGCGTTGACCGGCATCGGCGGACGCGGCACGGCCGGTGGGCGCGGAACCGGGAACGGCGTGCTCATCAGCGGGTGGTCCCGTCGTCGAAGAGCGGCGGCACGGCCTTCTTCGCGCGCTTGGCCGGCGCCTTCTTGACCGCGGGCGGCAGGTCGGCGGGCGTCGGCACCGCCTTCCTACCGGCCGGCGGCGCGGCCTTGATCGTGGGCACCTTCTTGGCCACCTTGCGCGGCGGCGTGATCTTCCGGGCCGGCGTCTCCGCCACCGCCTCCTCGACCGGCTCGTCCTCGGCCGGAGCCGCGGGCGTGGCCAGCGGGGCCGCGGTCTCGGGCGTGGCCGGCGGAGACGAGGTCTCGGGCGTGGCCGGCGCGGCCAGGGTCTCGGGCGAGGCCAGCGCGTCCGGCACCGCGGTTCCGCCGGCCGGTGCCTTCGCGACCGCCTTCTTCGCCACGATCTTCTTCGCGATGGTCTTCTTCACCGGAGACGAGACCGGACTCGGAGCCGGAGTCGACGTCGCCGCGGACGCCGCCACGGCCGCCTCGACCGCGGGCTCGACGGGCAGGTCACCGGGCACGTCCACCGGCGCCGCGAGCCGCTCCTCCAGCTCGGCGACGCGCTGCCGCAGCGCCGCGACCTCATCGGACTTGGCCAGCCCCACCACGGTCAGTGCCCGGTCGACCTCGTTGCGGACCAGGCGCTCGACCACGGCCCGGTTCGCGGTGCCGGCCGCCAGCGCGTCCTCGACCAGCGCCTGCAGCTGGACCGCGGTCGCGCCGCCCTTGCCCACCAGCTTCATCGCGGTCTTGGTGGCCTGCTTGCGTGAACTCTCGGTCAGTCCCAGGGCGAGGTCCAGGTAGGCCCGCCACGCTTCCTTCGGCATCCGGTCGTCCCTTCACTGTTCGCATTCGCACAGGTCCCCGCGCGTGCAACGCTACCGGGCGACGTCGCCGGGCCGGTGCGGTACCGTGCTCGGGATCGGTGACCGGCGTGGAGAGGATCAGGCGTGGCCAGCGTAGACGAGGTTCGGGCGGCATTGAACACCCTCGCGGCGCGGCTCGCCGCGAACGCGGACGCCCAGCAGCGCATCGACCTCAACCGCACGCTCGCCGCGCGCGTCCCGGACCTCGGCACCGCGTTCCACGGCAACCTGGTCGACGGCCGCCTGGTCGATCTCGCGGACGGCGACGACCCGAAGGCCAAGATCTCTCTCACCGCGAACAGCGACGACCTGATCGCGCTGATCGAGGGACGCCTCGACGTGATGAAGGCGGTCAGCGGCGGCCAGGTCAAGATCGGCGCCAACCCCTTCGACCTGCTCAAGCTCCGCAAACTACTCTAAGGATCTTTCGCGGGTACGGCCGTGAGGCGCCGCCGACCGCAGAAGCCGATCGTGGGCTAACGAAGAGCGTGTTCGCCCCCGATCGGCTTCTGCGGTCGGAACCAAGGCGCCGAGCCGGAGGAGCGGAGCGACGACCGGAAACTCAGTAGTCGTCGGCCTTGACGGCGGGGGCGAAGAGGCCGGAGAGGTCGGGCGCGACGAACGTGGCCTTCTGCTCGGCCGGGGCCGCGCGCAGGTCCTCGACCGTGTGCACGCCGGTGAGCACCAGCAGGCCGTCCATGCCCGCGCGGACCGCACCCTCCAGATCGGTGTCCAGCCGGTCGCCCACGACCAGCGCCTTCCGTGCGCCGGCCCGCTCGGCCGCGGTGGTGAACAGCGCGGGCGCGGGCTTGCCCACGATCACGTCGGGGTCCCGGCCGAGCGCGTGCCGCAGCGCCGCGACCAGCGAGCCGTTGCCCGGCAGCGGGCCGCGCGGGCTCGGCAGAGTCCTGTCCGTGTTCGTGGCCAGCCACATCGCGCCGGCCCGGATCGCCACGCTGGCCTCGGCCAGTTCCGCCCAGCCGACCGCGGGACCGTAGCCCTGCGCGACCGCGACCGGCCGGTCCTCCGCCTTGCCCACCACGGTCAGCCCGACGGCCTCGATCTCGGCGCGGAGCGCGTCCGCGCCGACGACCAGCACCGGCGCGCCGGCCGGGAGCCGGTCCGCGAGCACGGCCGCGGACGCGCCGGCCGAGGTCAGCACCTCGTCCGCCGTGGCCGGGATGCCCATGCCGGTCAGCAGCGCGGCCACGTCGGCGGCGCGGCGGGACGCGTTGTTCGTGGCGTACGCGACCGGGATCCCGGCCGCGTGCAGTTCCGCGATGGCCTCGACCGCGCCGGGGATCGGCTGGTCGATCAGGTAGACCACCCCGTCCAGGTCGAAGATCACCAGGTCGTACCCGTCGATCAGACGATCGCTCACGCTGCCTCCTCGGCCGTTACGGTTCCGCCCCCGATCATCCTCACTCCGGCGTCGGGTACGCCCGCGGGGTCTCGGCCAGCATCGCCTTCGCGCCCGCGCCCAGCTCGTCCGGGATGATCTCCGCCTGGCCCTTCTCGAACGCGTCCAGCGTGCGCCGCGCGATCTCCGCCGCGTCGTTCAGCGGCCCGTTCCAGAAGTCCTGATGCCCGGTGTCCGTCATGCCGAAGTACGCGCCCGCCACATGCGTGCCCTGCCCGGCCAGCTCGTGGCGCACCGCGTTGGTCATCGCCCACTGCGCGGCCTTCGCCACGTGGTACGCGTTCGCCCGGTCGCCGGACACCCAGGACATCGCGGAGTTGATGTTGATGATCCCGCCGCCGCCGTTCGCCCGCAGGATCGGCGCGAACGCGCGCACCAGGCGCAGCGGCCCCCAGAAGAACACGTCCAGCTGGCCCCGGATCTCCGCCTCGTCGCCGTCCACCAGGTTCGCGAACGACGAGTTGCCCGCGTTGTTGACCAGCAGCGTCACGTCCGTGGCGATCTCCGCTGCTCTGCTTACCCGCGCCGGATCCGTGACGTCCAGGCCTATCACCTCGACGCCCGGCAACTCCACGGCCTCCGGGCGGCGCGCGGTCGCGTAGACCTTGGCGGCGCCGCGCGCCAGCAGCTCCTGCGCGAAGTGCCGGCCGAGCCCGCGGTTGGCACCGGTGACGAGCGCGACCGCATTGGTGAGATTCATAGCGTTTCCTCCGGTTACATGGCACTTGTCGTGCGGGAGCTACGCTAAGACTTCACGTTGACGTCAAAGGCAAGTCTCGTGACGACCGACACCCTCCGGGAGCCTCAGTGATCCGCATCGGCGACCTCGCCGCGAAGACCGGCGTCAGCACCCGCGCGCTGCGTTACTACGAGGAGCAGGGCCTGCTGCCCGCGGCTCGCACCGGCGGTGGCCAGCGGTTCTACCCCGCGGCCGCGGTCGACCGGGTCGGCCTGATCCAGGGACTGTTCGCGGCCGGGCTCACCAGCCGCTCACTCAACGTGCTGCTTCCCTGCGTCGACGCCCAGGAGGCCACCGACGAGGCGATGACGCTGCTGCGCACCGAACGGGACCGCATCGACCGGCAGATCCAGGAACTGATCACCACTCGCGACCGCCTGGACGCGGTGATCGTCGAGTGCACCACCGCGTCGCCGGCCACCTGCGGGCACCTGGTCTACCCGTCGGCCGCTCACGCCACCCCGGCGTAGAACTCGCGCGGATCCCGCGCCAGCGACGCCTTGACGTGCGCGGACCACTCGTCCCCGAGGATCTCGATCTGGCCGGCCTCGAACCCGTCCAGCCCGGCCCGCACCACGACGGCCGGGTCGATCTTCGGACCCGCGGTGTACCAGGCCGAGAAGTCCGTGTCCGCCGTGCCCAGCATGAACCCGGCCACCCGCGTGCCCTGCCCGGCCAGCTCCAGCCGCACACCGTTGGTGAGCGCCCACGCGGCCGCTTTCGCCACCGCGTACGAGTTCACGCCCTCATAGGAGAACCAGGACATCGCCGACAGTACGTTGAGGATGGCGCCACCCCCGTTTGCGCCCAGGATCGGCGCGAACGCCTTGGTCATGTCGAGCGTCCCCCAGAAGTTGGTGTCCAGCTCCGCCCGGATGGCCGCCGGGTCACCGGTGAGCAGGTCCGACCGGCTGGAGATTCCCGCATTGTTGACCAGGAGCGTCACGTCCGTGGCCACCTTCGCCGCGGCCTCGATCGACGCCGGGTCCGTGACGTCCAGCGGCAGCACCTGCACGCCCGCCAGGTCGACGGTCTCCGGGCGGCGCGCGGTCGCGTAGACCTTGGCCGCGCCACGCTCCAGCAGCTGCTGCGCGAAGTGCCGGCCGAGACCGCGGTTGGCGCCGGTGACGAGGGCGACCTGGTTCTCGATGTCCATGGCTTTCTCCCGTTCGCTGGGGTGTCTCGCTGATTCGCTGGGGTGTTTCGCTGGGAGTTACGCTAGGACCTGACGTTGACGTCAGAGGCAAGTCTCGTGACGGCCGCAACACCGCGCCGTCGCTCCCCTCCGGAGGAGTTCCGCATGATCCGCATCGGCGATCTGGCCATCCGCGGCGGCGTGAGTGTCCGCGCGCTGCGCTACTACGAGGAGCAGGGCCTGCTGCACGCGTCCCGCACCGGGAGCGGGCAGCGGCACTACCCGGAGGCCGCGGTCGAGCGCGTGCGGCTTATCCAGCAGCTCTACGCGGCCGGTCTGTCCAGCCGGCACATCGCGGCGCTGCTGCCGTGCGTCGACGCGAACGAGCCGAGCGAGGAGTCGACCGCGCTGATGAAGGCCGAGCGGGACCGCATCGACCGGCAGATCCAGGAGCTGATCTCCACGCGGGACCGGCTGGACGCCATCATCGTCAGCTCACAGACGCCGTCGGCCTGCGTGCACCACGCGGCTCCGGCCGCATCGCTGGCCGCCGTCTCGTAGTCGAGGGCATACGAAAAGGCCCCGGCCGGGCGGCCGGGGCCTTTCGTGGTGTTTCAGTGATGCGTGCTGCTTCAGTGACGAGCGCGGATCAGCGAACGCCGCCGTCGTCGAACTTCGGGCCGAGGTCGCGCGGTGCGGACGACTCATCCGCCTCCCTGGCCTTCAGCTTCGCGTCCTCGTCGTGCTCGTCCACCTTCGCGTCCGCGGCGGTCTCCGAGTCCTCCGACCCCACACCGGCAGTCGTCAGCTCCTCGTCTTCTTCCTCGTCGGACTCGTCATCGTCATCGTCGTCGGACTCGTCGTCGTCATCGTCGTCCGACTCGTCATCGTCATCGTCCGACTCGTCATCGTCATCGTCGGACTCGTCGTCGTCATCGTCGTCGGACTCGTCGTCGTCATCGTCGTCGGACTCGTCGTCGTCATCGTCGTCCGACTCGTCGTCGTCATCGTCGTCCGACTCGTCGTCATCGTCGTCCGACTCGTCGTCGTCATCGTCGTCCGACTCGTCATCGTCTTCGTCCGACTCGTCATCGTCATCGTCCGCGTCGCGGTCGGAGGAGGCGTTCGAGGCGGAGGTGGCGGAGTCGCTGTCGGACTCGGGCTCCTCCTCGCCCTCGATCTCGACGCCGTCGAGCTCCAGCAGGCGCTCAGCGGCGTCGGTGACGGCGTCCTCGTCGGCGGCCGCGGCCTTGGCGAACCACTCGCGGGCCTCCTCGCGGCGGTCGGTGGCGAGCAGCGCGTCCGCGTAGGCGTAGCGCAGCCGTGCGGTCCAAGGCTCGACCTTGCCCTCCGCGGTCAGCTCACGGACCTGCAGCATCGACGCGGCCGCGTCGTGCTGGCCCATGTCACCCCGGGCGCCGGCCGCCACGATCAGCAGTTCGACCGCGGTCTCCTTGGGCAGCGTCGCGCTGTCCGTGTTGCGGAACAGGTCGATCGCCCGCTCCGGACGCCCGAGCGCCCGCTCGCAGTCCGCGAGCACGGCCACGTGCGACTGCTTGCCGGTCATCCGGTGGTACGTCCGGATCTCCGCGATCGCGGTCTGCCACTCCCCCGCGTGGTACGCGGCAAGGCCCACGGCCTCACGCACGACCGCGATCCGGGACGCGAGACGCCGGGCCGCGAGCGCGTGCGCGAGCGCGTCCTCCGGCTCCTCGTCGATCAGCCGGCCGGTCATCACCAGGTGCCGGGCCACACTCTCCTGCACCGGCTTGTTCAGCGAGAGCAGTTCCGCGCGGACGTCACGGTCGAGCTCGGTCGCCTCGACCTCGTCCGGGATCGGCGGCGCGACCTGGGTCGCGTCGACCCGGTCCTCGGTCCGCTCGGTCCGGTCGCCGCCGCGGAAGCCCTCGCGCTCCCGGAACCCGCCCCGGTCGTTGCGGGCGCCGCCCTCACGCTCACGGAAACCACCCCGCGAGTCGCCACCGCGGCTGCCGCCCTCACGCTCACGGAAGCCGCCACCGCGGGAGTCGCCACCGCGGGAGTCGCCACTGGAACGGAAACCACCGCCACCACCGGGCCGGTCGCCGCCACCGCTGCGGAAGCCACCACCCTGGCCGTCACGATCGCCACCACGAGAACCACCAGCACCGGGCCGATCGCCACCGCCAGGCCGATCGCCACCGCCGCTGCGGAAGCCACCGCTCTGACCCTCACGGTCGCCGCCGCGGAAGCCGCCACCACGCGAGTCACGATCCCCACCGCGGAAGCCGCCACCGCCCTCGCGGTCGCCACCGGAGCGGAAGCCGCCACCGCGCGAGTCACGATCCCCACCACGGAAGCCACCCTCACGGTCGCCACCGGAGCGGAAGCCGCCACCACGCGAGTCACGGTCGCCGCCGCGGAACCCGCCGCCGGCCCGGTCGCCACCGCCGCTGCGGAAGCCACCACCCTGGCCGTCACGGTCGCCACCCCGGAAGCCGCCGCCACGCGAATCGCGGTCACCGCCGGAACGGAACCCGCCCTCGCGGTCACCACCGCCGCTGCGGAAGCCGCCACCACGGGAATCACCACCGCCGGAACCACCGGAACGGAAACCACCGCCACCGGAACCACCGGAACGGAAGCCACCGCCGGCCCGGTCACCACCGCCGCTGCGGAAGCCACCACCGGCGCGATCGCCGCCGCTGCGGAAACCGCCGCCCTGGCCGTCACGGTCGCCGCCACCACGCGAGTCACGGTCACCGCCACGGAAGCCACCCTCACGGTCACCGCCGGAGCGGAAGCCGCCGCCACGCGAGTCACGGTCACCGCCACGGAAACCGCCCTCGCGGTCACCCCCACGGAAGCCGCCGCCACCGCCGGGCCGGTCGCCACCGCCGCTGCGGAAGCCACCACCCTGGCCGTCACGGTCACCGCCGGAACGGAAGCCACCCCCGCGCGAGTCACGATCGCCGCCGGAACGGAAGCCACCACCACGCGAGTCGCGATCGCCACCGGAACGGAAGCCACCACCACCTCCGGTTCCGCCGGAACGGAAGCCGCCACCGCGCGAGTCACGGTCACCACCGGAACGGAAGCCACCACCGCGGGAGTCACCACCACGGGAGTCGCCACCGCTGCGGAAGCCACCACCGCCGGCCCGGTCGCCACCGCCGCTGCGGAAGCCACCACCCTGGCCGTCACGGTCGCCACCCCGGAAGCCGCCGCCACGCGAATCGCGGTCACCGCCGGAACGGAACCCGCCCTCGCGGTCACCACCGCCGCTGCGGAAGCCGCCACCACGGGAATCACCACCGCCGGAACCACCGGAACGGAAACCACCGCCACCGGAACCACCGGAACGGAAGCCACCGCCACCACCGGCCCCGCCGGAACGGAAGCCACCGCCACCGCCGGCCCCGCCGGAACGGAAGCCGCCACCACGGGAGTCACGGTCGCCGCCGGAACGGAATCCGCCGCCACTGCCACCGCCGGCCCGGTCACCGCCGCCGCCGCCGCTGCGGAAGCCCCCACCGCGGGAATCACCGCCACGCGAGTCCCGGTCACCACCACGGAACCCGCCTTCGCGGTCGCCGCCGGAACGGAAGCCGCCCCCGCGCGAATCGCGATCACCGCCGGAACGGAAGCCACCACCGCGGGAGTCGCCACCGCTGCGGAACCCGCCACCGCGGGAGTCGCGGTCGCCGCCGGCGCCGCGCGAGTCGCCGCCCCGGAAGTCACGGTCGCCGCCACGGGAGTCGCGGTTGCCGCGCGCGTCGTCGCGGCCCCGCCCGTCGCGGCCGTCATCCCGCCGGGAACGCGGGTTGTCGCCGTCCGGTCCTGGGTTCACGAGTACATCCTTCCTGGGGGCGCTGCCGCTCGCAGCGCCGACGAAACTGTCGATCATGACGCCCGGCCCCGGGCGAGCCCGTAAATACAACTAAGGGCCGCCCCGGGAAGGGTGGCCCTCAATTGTAAAGAAGTCCGGCGGTGTCCTACTCTCCCACACCCTCCCGAGTGCAGTACCATCGGCGCTGGAGGGCTTAGCTTCCGGGTTCGGAATGTGACCGGGCGTTTCCCCTCCGCTGTTACCGCCGTAACATTATGAACTTCTCAACCGGGGCACACACGGTTGTTTGTTCAGATATCACACAGTGGACGCGAGCAATCTCATCAAAGTTCGTGTAGTCAAGTCCTCGGCCTATTAGTACCGGTCAACTCAACACGTTACCGTGCTTACATCTCCGGCCTATCAACCCAGTCATCTACTGGGAGCCTTACCCCCATCACTGGGGTGGGATACCTCATCTTGAAGCGAGCTTCCCGCTTAGATGCTTTCAGCGGTTATCCCTTCCGAACGTAGCCAACCAGCCATGCCCATGGCAGGACAACTGGCACACCAGAGGTTCGTCCGTCCCGGTCCTCTCGTACTAGGGACAGCCCTTCTCAAGTATCCTACGCGCGCGGCGGATAGGGACCGAACTGTCTCACGACGTTCTAAACCCAGCTCGCGTACCGCTTTAATGGGCGAACAGCCCAACCCTTGGGACCTGCTACAGCCCCAGGATGCGACGAGCCGACATCGAGGTGCCAAACCATCCCGTCGATATGGACTCTTGGGGAAGATCAGCCTGTTATCCCCGGGGTACCTTTTATCCGTTGAGCGACACCGCTTCCACACGCAAGTGCCGGATCACTAGTCCCGACTTTCGTCCCTGCTCGACCCGTCAGTCTCACAGTCAAGCTCCCTTGTGCACTTACACTCAACACCTGATTGCCAACCAGGCTGAGGGAACCTTTGGGCGCCTCCGTTACCCTTTAGGAGGCAACCGCCCCAGTTAAACTACCCACCAGACACTGTCCCTGAACCCGATAAGGGCCCGAAGTTAGATACCCAGATCAACCAGAGTGGTATTTCAAGATTGCCTCCACCCGAACTGGCGTCCGAGCTTCACCGGCTCCCACCTATCCTACACAAGCCAACCCAAATACCAATGTCAAGCTATAGTAAAGGTCCCGGGGTCTTTCCGTCCTGCCGCGCGTAACGAGCATCTTTACTCGTACTGCAATTTCGCCGGGCCTGTGGTTGAGACAGTGGGGAAGTCGTTACGCCATTCGTGCAGGTCGGAACTTACCCGACAAGGAATTTCGCTACCTTAGGATGGTTATAGTTACCACCGCCGTTTACTGGCGCTTAAGTTCTCAGCCTCGCCCTCACGGGCTAACCGGTCCCCTTAACGTTCCAGCACCGGGCAGGCGTCAGTCCATATACATCGTCTTACGACTTCGCATGGACCTGTGTTTTTAGTAAACAGTCGCTTCCCCCTGCTCTCTGCGGCCATACCACGCTCCACCAGCAAGTGGCTTCACGCGTCCGGCCCCCCTTCTCCCTAAGTTACGGGGGCAATTTGCCGAGTTCCTTAACCACAGTTCACCCGTCGCCTCGGTATTCTCTACCTGACCACCTGTGTCGGTTTAGGGTACGGGCCGCTCAGAACTCGCTAGAGGCTTTTCTCGGCAGCATAGGATCACTGACTTCACCTGAATCGGCTCGGCATCACGTCTCAGCCTATATGTGTCACGGATTTACCTATGACACGGCCTACACGCTTACCCCGGCACTACCACTCACCGGGCTCAGCTACCTTCCTGCGTCACCCCATCGCTTGCCTACTACCCACCAGGATCCCAGACTCCACACTCTTGGACCGAAGTCCGCCAGCGCTTCGCGTGGTTAGCACAGCGAGGTTCGGCAGGGACGCTCTTTCGCGGGTACGGGAATATCAACCCGTTGTCCATCGACTACGCCTCTCGGCCTCGCCTTAGGTCCCGACTCACCCAGGGCGGATTAGCCTGGCCCTGGAACCCTTGGTCATCCGGCGGAAGGGATTCTCACCCTTCATTCGCTACTCATGCCTGCATTCTCACTCGTCCAGCGTCCACCACTAGGTCACCCTGCAGCTTCACCCGCTGAACGACGCTCCCCTACCCATCCACGACCTAACTCGTGAATGCCACAGCTTCGGCGGTGTACTTGAGCCCCGCTACATTGTCGGCGCGGAACCACTTGACCAGTGAGCTATTACGCACTCTTTAAAGGGTGGCTGCTTCTAAGCCAACCTCCTGGTTGTCAATGCGATCCCACATCCTTTTCCACTTAGCACACGCTTAGGGGCCTTAGCTGGCGATCTGGGCTGTTTCCCTCTCGACTACGAAGCTTATCCCCCGCAGTCTCACTGCCACGCTCTCACTTACCGGCATTCGGAGTTTGGCTGACTTCAGTAACCTTGTAGGGCCCCTAGGCCATCCAGTGCTCTACCTCCGGCAAGAAACACGTGACGCTGCACCTAAATGCATTTCGGGGAGAACCAGC
Source organism: Catenuloplanes nepalensis (assembly GCF_030811575.1). GTDB lineage: Bacteria > Actinomycetota > Actinomycetes > Mycobacteriales > Micromonosporaceae > Catenuloplanes > Catenuloplanes nepalensis. The sequence goes on from NZ_JAUSRA010000001.1 coordinate 5,049,849, forward strand.
TATCACGGAGTTTGATTGGCCTTTCACCCCTAACCACAGGTCATCCCCCAACTTTTCAACGTTGGTGGGTTCGGCCCTCCACGAGGTCTTACCCCCGCTTCAGCCTGCCCATGGCTAGATCACTCCGCTTCGGGTCTAGAACATGCGACTACGACGCCCTATTCAGACTCGCTTTCGCTACGGCTACCCCACCCGGGTTAACCTCGCCACATGCCACTAACTCGCAGGCTCATTCTTCAAAAGGCACGCCGTCACCCCAAAAGGCTCCGACGGATTGTAGGCGAACGGTTTCAGGTACTATTTCACTCCCCTCCCGGGGTACTTTTCACCATTCCCTCACGGTACTCGTCCGCTATCGGTCACCAGGAAGTATTCAGCCTTACCAGGTGGTCCTGGCAGATTCACAGCAGATTTCAGGAGTCCGCTGCTACTCGGGTGCCCTTCAAGGAGATCATGCGCTTTCACGTACCGGACTTTCACCGTCTACGGCCAGACATTCCAGACTGTTCCGTTAGCACAAGATTTTGTAACTCCTCCAGCGTGTGTCAGCACACCACGAAAGGTCCCACGACCCCGGTTATGCAACCCCTGACAGGTATCACGCATAACTGGTTTAGGCTAGATCCGCTTTCGCTCGCCACTACTCGCGGAATCACATGTTGTTTTCTCTTCCTGCGGGTACTGAGATGTTTCACTTCCCCGCGTTCCCTCCATACACCCTATGAATTCAGATGCAGGTGACACCACATGACTGGTGCCGGGTTCCCCCATTCGGAAATCCTGGGATCACAGCTTGGTTGACAGCTCCCCCAGGCGTATCGTCGCCTCCCACGTCCTTCATCGGCTCCTGATGCCAAGGCATCCACCGTTCGCCCTTAACAACTTGACCTACAAAAAACAAAGATGCTCGCGTCCACTGTGCAATTCTCAACAAACAACCAACCCACAACCACCACACACCAAATCAGCCAGCCCACAGGGCCACGATATTTGATGCAAGGTCATGCTTGGCGTTTCGTTCCTCGAAGACCCAACCTCACGGTTGTTCCTTCAGGACTCAACAGGGTGCTTATCAAATCTCGCCAGCCGCACTACAAGCCAACCGTTCCTGCCTCATTGCTGAGGTGTACTAGGAGTTGCAGCCGTTGCCGGCGATCTTCTAGGCCAGTGTCTCCGCCTATGAGCACCCCCACTCTGCATTCGAGAGTGGCGGGCTTCTCGCACCTTTTCAGGTGAAGAGGCTCCTTAGAAAGGAGGTGATCCAGCCGCACCTTCCGGTACGGCTACCTTGTTACGACTTCGTCCCAATCGCCAGCCCCACCTTCGACGGCTCCCTCCCACAAGGGGTTGGGCCACCGGCTTCGGGTGTTGCCGACTTTCGTGACGTGACGGGCGGTGTGTACAAGGCCCGGGAACGTATTCACCGCAGCGTTGCTGATCTGCGATTACTAGCGACTCCGACTTCACGGGGTCGAGTTGCAGACCCCGATCCGAACTGAGACCGGCTTTTTGGGATTCGCTCCACCTCACGGTATCGCAGCCCATTGTACCGGCCATTGTAGCATGCGTGAAGCCCTGGACATAAGGGGCATGATGACTTGACGTCATCCCCACCTTCCTCCGAGTTGACCCCGGCAGTCTCCCATGAGTCCCCGCCATGACGCGCTGGCAACATAGGATGAGGGTTGCGCTCGTTGCGGGACTTAACCCAACATCTCACGACACGAGCTGACGACAGCCATGCACCACCTGTAACCGGCCCCGAAGGACCCCGCATCTCTGCGAGATTTCCGGCTATGTCAAACCCAGGTAAGGTTCTTCGCGTTGCATCGAATTAATCCGCATGCTCCGCCGCTTGTGCGGGCCCCCGTCAATTCCTTTGAGTTTTAGCCTTGCGGCCGTACTCCCCAGGCGGGGCGCTTAATGCGTTAGCTGCGGCACAGAGAACCGGAGAGGTCCCCCACACCTAGCGCCCAACGTTTACAGCGTGGACTACCAGGGTATCTAATCCTGTTCGCTCCCCACGCTTTCGCTCCTCAGCGTCAGTATCGGCCCAGAGACCCGCCTTCGCCACCGGTGTTCCTCCTGATATCTGCGCATTTCACCGCTACACCAGGAATTCCAGTCTCCCCTACCGAACTCTAGCCTGCCCGTATCGAATGCAGACCCGCAGTTGAGCCACGGGATTTCACATTCGACGCGACAAGCCGCCTACGAGCTCTTTACGCCCAATAAATCCGGACAACGCTCGCACCCTACGTCTTACCGCGGCTGCTGGCACGTAGTTGGCCGGTGCTTCTTCTGCAGGTACCGTCACTTGCGCTTCGTCCCTGCTGAAAGAGGTTTACAACCCGAAGGCCGTCATCCCTCACGCGGCGTCGCTGCATCAGGCTTCCGCCCATTGTGCAATATTCCCCACTGCTGCCTCCCGTAGGAGTCTGGGCCGTGTCTCAGTCCCAGTGTGGCCGGTCGCCCTCTCAGGCCGGCTACCCGTCCTCGCCTTGGTAGGCCATTACCCCACCAACAAGCTGATAGGCCGCGAGTCCATCCCAGACCGAAAAACTTTCCCGACCGTCCCATGCGGAACAGAAGGAGTATCCGGTATTAGCCCCCGTTTCCGAGGGTTATCCCAAAGTCTGGGGCAGGTTACTCACGTGTTACTCACCCGTTCGCCGCTCGAGTACCCCGAAGGGCCTTTCCGCTCGACTTGCATGTGTTAAGCACGCCGCCAGCGTTCGTCCTGAGCCAGGATCAAACTCTCCAACGAAATCTAGAGAAAATCCGTCCCGGCAGTAATCAAACTGCCAAAGGAATTCCCACCAGACACACGAATCCGAAGACCGCAGCCTGGCCGGGGTATAAATCAATTGGCACTGGCTTTTAAAGCACCCTGTTGAGTTCTCAAAGAACAACCACACACCTCACCAGGACCGGACTGAGCCGTGCCCTCGTGTGGGGTATCGCGTTCGTCTTCGTGCCCTTTGTCTCCGCCAGGCACTCGGTAAACCTTACCGGGTTGTTTCCGTATCGTCAACTCGATGTTTCCACCGTGTAAACTCAGGACTTTCCCGGCCCACGTCTCTAGACACAGCTCGTTGGGCTGTGATTTCGTTCAGTGGATTTCGACGAGCCGGCCGCCGCGATCTATCGCTCGTTACTGCGATCTCTCGCTGGCGCGCCCGGTGCCCCGCCGCTTGTCCTACGTTACCCGGTCGTTCACGCGGCGCCAAATCGGCCCGCCTCGCCCGGTGAAGCTCGAAGATCCTGCCCCGGCTCCGGCCTCCAGCGGCGGTGCCGCTGTCTCCGTCCGGTTCCCCGGGGGCAGGGAGAACGTTACGTGGTGGACATGTGGAGCGCCAAACCGGGGTGGCTTGACGCCCGTCACACCATCGACTCTAACTTATCCGAGCAGCTCAACGCCCGCGAACGATTTTTTGCCACGGCGCAGCACCAGGAAACGGCCGTGCAGGAGCGCGTCGGTGGGCACGGTCGCCTCGTTGTCAGTGACCCGCTCGTTGTTCACGTAGGCGCCACCTTCGCCGATCGCGCGCCGCGCCTCGTTGAGCGACGACACCAGGCCGGCCTCCCTGAGCAGCGCCGCCACCGTGCCCAGCGCCTGGACCTGCACCAGCCCGGCCTCGGACAGCGCCGCGCGCAGCGTCCCCTCGGGCAGCGAGTCCAGCGAACCGCGCCCGAACAGCGCGGCCGACGCGAGGATCGCAGCCTGCGCCTCATCCGGCCCGTGCACCAGCGTGGTCAGCTCCAGCGCCAGCGCCTTCTGCGCCTCCCGCGCAAACGGACGTTCTGCCGTGGCCGCCTCCAGCGCCAGCAGCTCGTCCCGCGACTTGAAGCTGAAGAACCGGAGGTACCTGTTCACGTCCCGGTCGTCCGCGTTGACCCAGAACTGGTAGAACGCGTACGGGCTGGTCATGGTGCCGTCGAGCCAGACCGCGCCGCCCTCGGACTTGCCGAACTTGGTGCCGTCCGCCTTCGTGACCAGCGGCGTGGTGAACGCGTGCACCGGTCCGCCGCCGCGCCGGCGGATGAAGTCGACGCCCGCGGTGATGTTGCCCCACTGGTCGGAGCCGCCGAACTGCAACGCGCAGCCGTGCCGGTCGTGCAGTTGGAAGAAGTCGTTCGCCTGGAGCAGCTGGTAGCTGAACTCGGTGAAGCTGATGCCGGACTCGAGGCGCGACTTCACCACGTCACGAGCGATCATCTTGCTGACCGGGAAGTGCTTGCCGACGTCGCGCAGGAAGTCGATGACCGAGGTCGGGCCGGTCCAGTCCAGGTTGTTCACCATCCGCGCGGCGTTGTCGCCGTCGAAGCTCATGAACGGCGAGAGCTGGTCACGAATCTTGCCGACCCAGCCGGCCACCACCTCCGGCGGGTTGAGCGAGCGCTCGCTCGACTCGCGCGGGTCGCCGATCTGCCCGGTCGCGCCGCCGACGAGCAGCAGCGGGTGGTGACCGGCGAGCTGCAGACGGCGCGCGGTGAGCACCTGCACCAGGTGGCCGACGTGCAGGCTGGCGGCGGTCGGGTCGAAACCGACGTAGTACGTGATCGGCCCGGAGGCCAGCCGCGCGCGCAGCTCGTCGAGGTCGGTCGAGTCTTGAATCAGCCCCCGCCACCGCAGGTCGTCGAGGAGATCCTCGCCCGCGGCCGGGACGTCGATGCGGTCCGTCACGCCGCGATTCTCCCACTCTGCTTCCGGTCGTCGCTCCGCTCCTCCGGCTCGACGCCACTCCCGGCGACGACAGACGCCCTCCAGACCAAAAGCATGTCCGAAGAACGCCCGCCGTCTCTGGTCGCCCGCGCCTCATGGTCGGTGGTTGCGGCTCATGGTCGGTGGTTGCGGATGCGTTCCGTACACCCGTGGGGCTTTTGGTGTTGAAGAATTGGCTCATGGAATTCACGACCGAAGTGCTGCTGAGCGGGAAGTCGGCGACCGGGCTACAGGTGCCGGACGACGTGGTGGAGGCGCTCGGCGCGGGGAAGAAGCCGCCGGTGCAAGTGACGATCAACGGGTACGCCTACCGCAGCACGGTCGCGGTCATGGGTGGCGTCTTCATGCTGCCGCTGAGTGCGGAGCACCGGAAGGGCGCGGGCGTGAGCGCCGGCGATCAGGTCACGGTGAGCGTGGAGCTGGACTCCGCGCCGCGCGAGGTGGAGGTGCCGGACGACCTCGCGACCGCGCTGGCCGGCGCCCCGGACGCGAAGACCGCGTTCGAGGCGCTCTCCTACAGCCGCAAGCGCGCGCTGGTGCTGCCGATCACGGACGCGAAGACCGCGGAGACCCGCGCGCGCCGCGTCACGAAGGCGATCGAGACGCTGCGGGGCTGAGCAGCGCGGCGCGCAGGACCGCGGTCGCCTCGGCCTCCTCGCGCCGGCTGATCTCGGACGGGATCCGGGTCGAGCCGTGGAACGTACCGGGGAACAGGTGCAGCTCGACCGGGACGCCGGCGGCGAGCAGCGCCAGCGCGTACGCGATGCCCTCGTCACGCAGCGGGTCGAAGTGCATGACGGAGACGTACGCGGGCGGCAGCCCGGTCAGGTCGGTGGCGCGGGCCGGTGCGGCGTAGACCGGCACGTCCGCGCCGCCCGGGACACCTTCCCCGAGGTACGCGTTCCAGCTGATCTCCGCGCTCGCGCGGTCCCAGTTCGGCGTGTCCGTGAACGCGGTCATGCTCGGCGTGGTCATCCGGTCGTCGACGACCGGGATGCCGAGGTACTGGAACGCGATCGCCGGCCCGCCGCGGTCCCGGGCCAGCAGCGCGAGCCCGGCACAGAGCCCGCCGCCCGCGCTCGCCCCGTGCAGCGCGATGCGCGCCGGATCGATCCCCAGCTCGGACGCGTGCCCGGCCAGCCAGGTCAGCGCCGCATAGCAGTCGTCGAGCGCGGCCGGGTACGGATGCTCCGGCGCGAGCCGGTAGTCGACGGACGCGACCAGCACGCCGAGGTCGCGGGCGAACGCGGCGTTGCGCGCGTCGTTGCCGTCGATCGACCCGAGCACGAAGCCGCCGCCGTGCACGGCCAGGATCGCAGCCGGTGCGGCCGGCGCGTCCGGCCGGTAGAGGCGCAGGCGCACCCCGCGAGGCGCGGCCTCCGCCGGGAGCGGCGACGAGCCGGAGGAGCGGAGCGACGACCAGGAGCTCAGGTCGACCTCGGTCACGGTCAGCCCGGTGTAGTCGCCGGGCGTGGGGGCCGGTGCGGCGGCGCGCACGGCCGGGATGTCGCGGAGGTCGGGCGAGGCGAGCTGCGGTACGACGGCGGCGAGCTCGGGGTCGTAGGCGTAGGGCACGCCGATCACTGTGCGCCGGTCCCCCGGCCGGGGCAACGTCGTGAAAGCCCGAAAATGCAATTTGCACCCTGAGGGCCATGTCGAGTTCCGTGCATTCACCCCGGCCGCTAGCATCGGCGGTAGCGGGGATCCGCCGAACAATAGACGTCGAGCAATAGGTGGTTCTGGTGGTCGACACCTACGAGTACCTCGACAGCACCCCTGCGGAGCAGGCAAGACTGGCTGCCGTGCGGCGATATCAGCTGGTCGACCGGCCGGCCGAGGCCGCCTACGACCGGATCGCCTACATCGCTGCGACCATCGTGGACACGCCGATCGCGTCGGTGACCATGGTGGAGGAGGACCGGGTCTGGCTGGCCGCCTGCTACGGACTGGCGGTGCGTGAGATCGGCATCGAGCCGGGCCTGTGCGCGTCCGCGATCGGGCAGGACGGCATCTACGTGGTGCGGAACGCGGCAAAGGATCCGCGGACCGTGGAGCATCCGCTGGTCACCGGCGAGCTGAAACTGCGGTTCTACGCGGCGGCGCCGATCCGGACACGCGACGGTTTCCGGCTCGGCACGGTTAACGTGATCGACAGGAAGCCGCGCGACCCCGAGCAGAAACACCTCAGATCGCTGGAATACCTCGCGGAAATCGTCGCGGACGAGCTGGAACTGCGCCTGATGGCGATCCGCGGATCGCTTCGGTAAGTGGCGCGGCGCCGGTCAGCGGCTCAGCAGGTGGCGCGGTGCGACGCCGGTACAGCGCGCGGCGCGACGTCGGTAGCGGCGCGACGTCGGTAGCGGCGCGACGTCGGTAGCGGCGCGACGTCGGTAGCGGCGCGACGTCGGTAGCGGCGCGACGTCGGTAGCGGCGCGACGTCGGTAGCGGCGCGACGCGCGGCTCGGCGGGTGGCGCCATCCGGCGCCGGTGGCGGCTCAGCTGGTGGCGCGGTGCGCGGCGCGGCGGTGGCCGAGCGCGGCGACCAGGTCCTCGCGGGCGCGTGCCACCCGGGACCGGATCGTGCCGATCGGGCAGCCGCACACCTCGGCCGCCTCCTGGTAGCTGAGGCCGAGCACCTGGGTGGCCACGAACGCCTCGCGCCGCTCCGGGTCGAGCCCACGCAGCAGGTGGTCGAGGACCACGCCGTCGGCCACGTCCGAGCCGGGCATCGCCGCGTCCGCGGCCAGCTCCCAGTTCTCCAGCGCGGCGGTGCGCGGGCGGGCGACCACGGACCGGATGTGGTCGGCGGCGACCCGGCGCGCGATCGCCAGCAGCCAGGTGCGCGCGGACGAGCGGGCCGCGAACGACGGCAGCGCGCGCATCGCCCGCAGGTAGGTCTCCTGCGCCAGGTCCTCCGCCTCGCCGGGGCTGACCAGGTGCGCGAGGAACCGGTGCACGCCCTGCTGGGTGGCGCGGACGAAGTCGGACGCGGCGGCCCGGTCGCCCTTGCCGGCGCGCAGCGCCCAGGTGGTGAGCTCCGCCTCGTCCGGCCCGCTGGTATGCATGGCTGGCAGGCTACCCGGTCCGGGCGGGCGGGTCCGCACCGCGACGGGAACTTTTCGCCGGGCGTGCGCGACTATGGGGGTGGACAGGCGGTGTGAGGGACGGTGGGGCATGGGCGGCGGCGGTTGCGAGACGTTCCGGGACGCGATCTCCGCGCGCCTCGACGGCGAGGAGACCGGGCCGGACGGCGCGCTGGACCGGCACCTCGACGGATGCGCGGAGTGCAGGGCGTACGCGGAGGACGCCGCGCTGGTCACCAGGATGGCCGGGCTGCTCGGCGGCGCCGGCAGCACGTTCGCGGGCGTGGACGACTCGGTGCTGGACGCGCTGCCCGCGCCGCGCCGCCGGTTCCGGATGCCCGCCCTGCCGGGCCGCCGCGCGCTGGTCCCGGTGCTGCGCGTGCTGCTCGGGCTGCTCGGCGCCGGCCAGTTCGTGCTGGGCGTGGCGCAGATCTCCGGCATCGCGGCGGTGCAGCACCTGCACACCGGCGTCGGCGGTGCCAGCCCGAATCACCTGCTGAACGAGTCCGCCGCGTGGAACCTGGCGCTCGGCGCCGGCTTCGCCTGGATCGCGCTGCGCCGCGGCCGGCCGAGCGGGATCCTGCCCACGCTGACCGTCTTCGTCTCCGTGCTGGTGCTGCTCTCCGCGAGCGACCTGATCGCCGGCCGGGTCGAGCCGATCCGGCTGCTCAGCCACGGGCTGGTGCTGGCCGGTTATCTCGTGGTGGTCGCGCTGACCCGCCGCGGCCTCGAACCGGGTGAGCCACCGGCCGGCCGCGGCGACGGCAGGCCTCGCTGGCGGCTCTCCCTGGACGCGGAGACGGACATTCCGGCACCTGCGCGCCTCCGCCTCCTGCCCGGCGGCGCCGCAACCGCGACCGCGGGCATCGACCAGGAGCGCCGCGCCGCCTGATCGGCCGGGGCGGGACGGACAGGGCCGGGGCGGGCTGGTTGACTGTCGGCCGTGGATGCGGCACACCTGCTGGCCGACCCGGCGCTGGAGGCGTCGCCGGTGGTCGCGAACAACGCGATGAACCGGCTGCGCGGCCTGCGTGGGCCGAACAGTTACGCCAGGGAGTTGGGCTTCGACCCCGTGGAGCGGTTGCGCACGCTCCCGTCCGTACCCTCGTGGCTGGATCTGTGTTGTGGCAGTGGACGGGCGCTGATCGAGGCCGCGGCCGCGTTCGGGGACCGGGATGTCACGCTGATCGGCGTGGATCTGGTGGAGTTCTTCGATCGGGCGCCGGGCGACCGGCCACTGCTGGTCGCGGAGTCGGTCACTCGGTACGCACCGGGCCGGACGTTCGATCTGATCACCTGCGTGCACGGGTTGCACTACGTCGGTGACCGGCTCGGCGTGCTGGCGCGAGGCGCGTCGTGGCTGGCCGAGGACGGGCTGCTGGTCGCGGACCTGGATCTGGCCGAGGTGGTGACCGGCGACGCGCGGGCGCTGCGGCGGGATCTGCGCGCGGCCGGATTCGAGTACGACGCCCGGCGCCGGCGCGTCGTCAGGCGTGGACCCGGGGCGGCACCGCTGCCCTATCGGTATCTCGGGGCGGACGATCGCGCGGGCGCCGGGTACACCGGTCAGCCCTCGGTCGCGTCCCACTACGAGAGGATCAGGACTCCTTCAGGCGCTTCTTCTCCTGCTTGCGGCGCTTGAGTTCGGCGTCGGCCGCGCGGCGCTTGATCGTGACGCCGCCCCAGAAGGCCAGCCCGCTCACCACCACGGTCGGTGCGCCGGGCGCGCCCGCGCCGTTCGCCCCGTGGTCGAAACCGCCCATCACGGCGAGGCCGGTGACGTGCACGTTCGCGTCCTCGGGGACGATCACGTCGACGCCGCCCATGATCGCGAACGCGTTGATCCGGGTGCTGCCCTCGGCGAAGTACGCGTCGCGCAGGTCGATCGTGCCGCCGCCCCAGAACGCCAGGCAGGAGAACGTGCGGCCGACCGCCCACCGACCCTTGCGGACGAACTGGCTCATCAGCGCCAGCCCGCCGCGCGACCGCGGCACGTCGAACTCCGGCACCGTGTTCGCCGGGGTGGCCACGACCAGCGGCAGGTCCCGGGTCAGCGGCTCCAGCTCACCGTAGGTGCGGGCCGCGTAGACCCGGCCGAGCCGCTCGTCCAGCTCGTGGAGGTCGAGCCGCCCGTCGGAGGCGGCGGCACGCAGCACCTCCGCCACGCGCTCGCGGTCGGTGTCGGACGCGCGCAGCTGCCGGGGGTCCACCGGCTCGGGCAGGAGGTCGCTCACGGTGCCAGCTTAGGGGTTGTCGACAATGTGGACGGCCGCCTCTTCGGCCGAGGCGGCGCCGCCGTCGATGCCGACGTCGCTGCCCCACGACTCGTCCTCGGAGTCCTCGCCGGCGCCCTCGTCCGGCGCGACCAGCCGCCCGGCCCGGCGGTCACCGGACTCGGCGGCATCGTAGAACTCGCCGGACTCGGTGAGCGCGTCCTCGGCCGGATCGCCGCCGGAGACGTCCGGCACCTCCTGGCGCAGCCGGTCGTCCAGCGACTCACCCCGCAGCGCCTCCTCCGCGGTCACGCCGAACGCGGTCGCGCCCCGGTAGGCCTCCGGCGGGCTGTAACCCTCGTCCAGCGCGTCGTCGAGGCCGCGGTCGCTGAGCGTGTCGTCGGCGGAGAGCTGGCCCTCGTCGTTCTCCGGCAGCCACAGCTCCCGGTCGGCCTGCTCCTGGGTGGGTCCGTCAGTCATGTCGATCAGCGTACCGATGCGTGATCCGGGCTATGGCGGCCGGACGCGGCGCCGGGCAGACTTGGCGGAAACTGTGTTCTAACCGGGGAGTCTCGTTGAAGTGTGAACACCTCGCCCTGACCGACGCTCCGCCGCCGCAGAGCGACGAGGGGTGCCAGGACTGCCTCGCGAACGGGCATCGTGACTGGGTGCATCTGCGCGAGTGCATGTCCTGCGGGCGCGTGGGCTGCTGCGACTCGTCGCCGGGCAAGCACGCCACCGCGCACTTCCACGCCACCCAGCATCCGGTGATGAAGTCGATCGAGCCGGGCGAGACCTGGCGGTGGTGTTTCGTGGACCAGGTGGGTGCCCAGAAGTGACCGTACGGAAGAAGATGCTGAGATACAGCGCATGGTGAACTCCGCGATCCTCACGGTGGATGACGACCCGGCGGTGTCCCGTGCGGTGGCCCGGGACATCCGCCGCCGGTTCGGTGATCGCTACCGGGTGGTCCGCGCCGACTCCGGCGAGTCCGCGCTCGAAGCGCTGCGCGAGCTGAAGCTGCGTGGTGAGCAGGTCGCCGTGCTGCTGGCCGACTACCGGATGCCGCACATGAACGGCATCCAGTTCCTGGAGCAGGCGATGGACCTGTTCCCGCGGGCCCGGCGGGTGCTGCTCACGGCGTACGCGGACACCAGCGCCGCGATCGACGCGATCAACATCGTGGACCTCGACCACTACCTGCTGAAGCCGTGGGACCCGCCGGAGGAGAAGCTCTACCCGGTGCTGGACAGCCTGCTGGAGGCGTGGCTGGCGACGCCGGAGGCCGCGTCGACGGAGACGCGCGTGATCGGCCACCGCTGGTCCGAGGCGTCGTTCAAGGTGCGTGACTTCCTGGCGCGCAACCTGGTGCCGTACCGGTGGCATCTGTGCGACGACCCGGAGGGCAAGCGGCTGATGATCGCCGCGGGCGCGACCGAGGAGGACGTGCCGGTGGTGATCACGCCGGAGGGCAAGGCGCTGGTCAAGCCGTCCACGGCCGAGCTGGCCGGCAGCGTGGGCATGTCCACCACGCCGGCGTCGGACTTCTACGACCTGGTCGTGGTGGGTGCCGGGCCGGCCGGGCTGGGCGCGGCGGTCTACGGCGCGTCCGAAGGGCTGCGCACCGTGCTGATCGAGCAGCGGGCGACCGGCGGGCAGGCCGGGCAGTCCAGCAGGATCGAGAACTACCTGGGCTTCCCGGACGGCGTCTCCGGCGCGCAGCTGACCGACCGGGCCCGGCGGCAGGCGTTGAAGTTCGGCGCGGAGCTGCTCAGCACGCGTGAGGTGACCGGGCTGGAGGCGGCCGGGCCGACCCGGGTGCTGCACTTCCACGACGGGTCGAAGATCGCGGCGCACACCGTGGTGCTGGCCACCGGCGTGTCCTACCGGCTGCTGGACGCGCCGGGCCTGACCGAGCTGGCCGGGCGCGGCGTCTTCTACGGCTCGGCCGCGACCGAGGCACCGTCCTGCACCGGCAGCGACGTCTACATCGTGGGCGGGGCGAACTCGGCCGGCCAGGCCGCGCTCTACTTCTCCCGGTACGCGTCGCGCGTTCACATGCTCATCCGGGCGCCGGACCTGACCAGGTCTATGTCCAGTTACCTGATCGAGCAGATCGAGGAGAACGAGAAGATCATCGTCCACCCGTGCACCGAGATCGTCTCGGCGGAGGGTGACGAGCACCTGGAGCGGCTCACGCTGCGCGACATGCCGACCGGCGAGATTCGTACCGTCGACACGTCGTGGATCTTCATTTTCATCGGTGCGGAGCCGCGGACGGACTGGCTGGACGGCGCGGTCTCGCGGGACGAGCGGGGCTACATCGTGACCGGGCCGTCGCTGATCACCGATGGGCAGCGGCCGCACGGCTGGTCGCTGCCGCGTGACCCGTACCACCTGGAGTCGAGCATGCCGGGCGTGTTCGCGGCCGGTGACGTGCGCGCGGACTCGGTGAAGCGGGTGGCGTCCGCGGTCGGCGAGGGCGCGATGGCGGTCTCCGTCATCCACCGATACCTGGAGGCACAGTGAAGCTGACGGTGGAGGAGCTGCGTGGGCTCTTCCTGTTCGAGAAGCTCGACGACGAGAAGCTGGCCTGGCTGGCCGAGCACGGCACCGTGGAGACCGCGGCCGCCGGTGCGACGGTCTACTCGGAGGGCGACGTCGCCACCTGCTTCTACGTGCTCCTGGAGGGCACGGTCACGCTGAGCGCGCTGGTCAACGGCGACCACGTGGAGTTCAGCCGGAGCAGCCAGCGCGGGTCGTACGCGGGCGCCACCCAGGCCTACGTGGGCGAGACGACCGCGCACGCGTACCCGCACAGCATGCACGCGATCACCGATCTGAAGCTGTGGGTGCTGCCCGCGGAGACGTTCGCCGGCATCATGCGCGACTGGTTCCCGATGGCGGTGCACCTGCTGGAGGGCCTGTTCGTGGGTCAGCGCGCGGCCAGCACCGTGGTCGGCGAGCGGCAGCGGCTGCTCGCGCTCGGCGCGCTCTCCGCCGGCCTGACCCACGAGCTGAACAATCCGGCCGCGGCCGCGGTCCGGGCGACCGAGGCGCTGCGCGGCCGGGTCGCCGGCATGCGGGACAAGCTCGCGCGGATCGCGGACGGGCGGATGGACGGGTCACGGCTGCACGAACTGGTGCGGTTCCAGGACGACGCGGTCAAGCGGGCCGCGCACGCGGAGGAGATGTCGCCGCTGGCCACGTCCGACGCGGAGGACGAGCTCGGCGACTGGCTCTCCGACCACGGCGTCGAGGGCGGCTGGGATCTCGCGGGCACGCTGGTCGCGGGCGACATCGACGCGGAGTGGCTGTCCCGGGTGACCGCGGCGGTCGGCGACGACTACGCCGAGCTTGCGGTGCGCTACATCACCTACACCGTCGACACCGAACTACTGATGAAGGAGATCGACGACGCGGTCCGGCGGATCTCCGGGCTGGTCAAGGCGACCAAGCAGTACTCTCAGCTGGACCGCGCGCCGTACCAGACCGTGGACGTGCACGAGCTGCTCTGGGCCACGCTCACCATGATCAAGTCGAAGATCCCGCCGGGCATCACGCTCGTCAAGGACGTCGACAAGACGCTGCCACCGGTCCCGGCCTACGCGGCGGAGCTGAACCAGGTCTGGACGAACCTGCTGGACAACGCGGTCGGCGCGATGGGCGAGTCCGGCACCCTGTCGATCAAGACGGAGCGCGAGGCCGACTGCGTGGTCGTGGAGATCGGCGACACCGGGCACGGCATCCCGCCGGAGAACCTGAGCCGGATCTTCGAGCCGTTCTTCACCACCAAGCCGGTCGGCGAGGGCACCGGGCTGGGGCTGGACATCTCGTACCGGATCGTGGTCAACAAGCACGGCGGCGACATCCGCGTCACGTCGAAGCCGGGCGACACGCGCTTCCGCGTCTATCTGCCGCTCACGCCGCGCCCGGGCGCCTGACCATCTCGCCCGCAAGCGGGAGGAAAGACCATGAGACCTTTCTTCCCGCTTCCGGCGTGGCTGAGTTCCGAGTGCTCCCGCGGGCACCGGTCGTCGCTGGCGCTCCTCCCTACGTTCCGTGGGTGGCAGAAGAGCCCAACCCACGATCAGCGCCCGAACGCGGCATCAAGCACTTCTCGGTCCAGGAACGCGGCACGAAGCACTACACGTTCCGCGGGTAGCAGAAGAAGCCCAACCCACGATCGGCGCCGGAACGCGGCATCAAGCACTTCTCGGTCGCGGAACGCGGCATCAAGCACTTCTCGGTCGCGGAACGCGGCATCAAGCACTTCTCGGTCGCGGAACGCGGCGCCAAGCACTCCACGGCGCCGGAACGCGGCGCCAAGCACTCCACGGCGCCGGAACGCGGAGGGTCGGGCGCTTCGCGCCCGAAATTCTCCATTCACTGGCGTTCCGCATCGCAGCCTCGACCGTCTCACGGCAGCCGGGCGCTTCGCGCCGGAAATTTTTGGCATTCGTTGAGGCTTGGCGTCAGGGACGCCAGCATTCTGCACGAACTGTCCCTCTATATCTGAAATTTCGCCGCGAATCGCCCGGCTGGCTGTCGCCCTGCCCGATCCCAAAGCCGCAGCAGCGGCCCCGGTCGCACGGCCCTCCGGCACCGCAAGATCTGCGATCTATCCGGCCAGCGGCTCGGATCTTGACTAGTGATACGTTGTGCACCGTATGAGGCCTCGATAAGGTGCTCCACGTATCACTAGTCAAGATCCGGGTCAATGCCCGGGTGACTTTACTGCGATATTTCGGGCGTTAGGACTTCGAGAAGCGGGGTGTTCCACATATTGACAGCGATCTTCCATTATGCGGAAGATCATCCGGGGATCGGGAACGATACTCTGCGATGGAATCGACGTCGCGCCGGAAATGGGCTGGAAGGCGACGCGCGGGATGAGCTTCATGCAGGCTTTGGTCAGCGGCGCGAGCCGACGCCGCATCGCCGCAGCCCAGCGCCGTCGGCGCGCAACGCGCTGAACAACCCTCATGGTGCCAGCTGTAGGAACGCTTTCGATCTTTCTTCGGCACCCACGCCCCAAAGTGAGCCCGGGTCACGCGCAGCAGAGCGCGGGCACCCCGCAGTAGAACGCGGACAGCGCCGCAGCAGAACGCGATTCCCGCGCAGCAGAACGCGGGCACCTCGGGGCAGAACGCGATTCGCGCGCAGCAGGACGCGCGAGGACGCGCGAGGACGCGCGAGGACGCGCGAGGACGCGGGCACCGGCGCAGCGGAATGCAATTGCGTGCAGCGGCGTGCCTTTACTGACCTTCCGGCGTCAGGGTCTCCGGGCGGCGGCCTTTCTGGTGATACGGGCGTCATTCACGTCGTTCTGACGACGTGAATGACGCCTGGTTCATGGATCGTTGGCGCTTTCACCCTGACCTCGAAGGATCAGTAATCTTTCTTCGTGCGCACAGCGCTGACCGCCGGCGCCTGGCTGCTCCGTATGCCGAGGCCGGCGAGACCCAACCCCGCTGGAACCCACGTCTTCTACCGGGAGCCCGAGGCCCGCCGGAAGCGAGAAGGCGACCACCCGACACAAAGGCGACCGGTGGACCGAGATACCGCAGTGCGAAGCGCTCGTATGCCTACGGTCACCGGGACCCCGACGGCGAGGGTCGGTGGCGTTTCAGCGGAGGGCGGCGGCGAGGCGGCGCCACTCGGGGCGTGGGAGCGTGTCCGGGGTGGCCGTGATGATCTGGGCGCAGACGTGGTCGGCGCCGGCGTCCAGGTGCTCGCGCACGCGCGCGGCCACGGCCTCGTCCGTACCCCAGGCGAAGAGCGCGTCGATCAGGCGGTCGCTGCCGCCGTCCGCCAGGTCCTCGTCGGTGAACCCGAGCCGGCGGAAGTTGTTCGTGTAGTTCTCCAGCGCCAGGTAGAGCCGCAGCGCGCCTCGGGCCAGCGCGCGCGCCTTCGCCGGATCGGCCTCCAGCACCACGCCCTGCTCCGGTGCGATCAGCGTGTCCTTGCCGAGCAGCTCGCGCGCCTGCGCGGTGTGCTCCGGCGTGGTCAGGTAGGGATGGGTGCCGAGCGTGCGATCCGCGGCGATGCCCAGCATGCGCGGGCCGAGCGCGGCGAGCGCGCGGCGCTCCCGGGGGATCGACGGCACGTGGGTGTCCAGCGCGTCCAGGAACGCGATCGTGCGGGCGACCGGCCGGTCGTAGTTGCCGCCCCGCGAGTTGACCAGCAGGCCGTGGCTGTTGCCGATGCCGACCAGCAGCCGCTCCTCGGGGTGCCGGGCCGTCACCCGCGCGTAGGCGGCGGCGAGGTCGTCCGGGGCACTCTCCCAGATCGAGACGATGCCGGTCGCGACGGTCAGGCTCGTCGTGGCGTCCAGGAGCGCCTCCGCCGTCACGAGGTCGCCGGAGGCGCCGCCGAGCCAGAGCGTGCCGAGGCCGATCTCCTCCAGCTCGATCGCGGCCTCCGCGGCGTCCGCGGACCGCCAGAGCGTCTCGCGGCTCCAGATTCCGAACGATCCCAGTCGTACCGTCATCGCGCCTCCTGTTCCTCAATGGCCGGTAGGCCACCAGATCATCGTGTTACCCGGATGTCGGCGCGTCATCCGAGCAGACGTGTGATGTCCGACGCCGGCGCCGGGCGGGCGAACCGGAAGCCCTGGCCGAGATCGCAGGCGAGCCTGCGCAGCGCGGTGGCCTGCGCGTCCGTCTCGACGCCGACCGCGGTGACCGTGATGCCGAGGTCGTGACAGAGCCGGATCACGCCGGCGAGCAGCGTCGAGTCGTGCGGGGCCGTGCCGGCCGGTGTCGTGCCGGGCGGTGCCGGGTCGCGCTGCTCCGGGTCACGCGGCCACGAGTCGCGCGTCACCCGGTCGCGCGGTGTCGATATCAGTGTCTGGCCTGGTGGCGTCCGGTGCTCGACGCGGCCCGCCTCCCCCGCCGGGCCGGGCACCAGGTCGCTCAGGAACCGCGGTGCCAGCTTGACCGCGCTGATCGGCAGCTCCGCCAGATCGGCCAGGCCCGCGGAACCGGCGCCGAAGTCGTCGACGGCCAGCCGCACGCCCAGGTCGGCGAGGCCGCGCAGGGTGTCCCGGTGGCCACTCAGCGCGGCGCTGCCGCTCGGCGCGGCGCTCCCGGTCAGCTCCAGCTGCAACCGGGACGGGAGCAGCCCGGTGCGGTCCAGCGCGGCCGCGACCGTGGCGACCAGGGCCGGGTCGGCCAGCTGCACCGGAGACAGGTTGACGCTGACGAACACGCCGGACGGGTGCCACTCCGCGCCCCGCGCGCACGCTGCCTCCAGCAGGTGCGCGCCGAGCGGGCGGATCAGGCCGGTCCGCTCGGCCAGGTGCACGAACTCCGCGGGCTGGAGCAGCCCGGTGGCCGGCAGCCGCCAGCGGGCCAGCGCCTCCACGCCGACCGTCCGGTGGTCGAGCAGGTCGACCAGTGGCTGGTAGTGCAGCACGAACTGGCCGTCGTCGAGCGCGCCCGGCATGGCCGCGGCCAGCTCGTGCCGGCGGATGTCCAGGCGGCTGCGGTCCGGATCGAAGACCGCGATCGGGCCGGCGTCGTCGTGCCGTGCCCAGCCGAGCGCGATCGCGGCCGAGCGCAGCAGCGACTCGGGGGTGGCGCCCGCGGCCGTGGTCTCCGCGATCCCGGCCCGGCCGGTGATCGGCATCGAGTGGCCGTCCACCACGAACGGATCGGGGAACGCGCGCAGCAGCAGGTCGGCCGCCTTGATCAGGTCGTTCGGCCCGGCCGTCCCGGTGATCACGGCGGCGAACCGGTCGCTGCCGAGGTGGTGCAGGTAGTACCGGTGGCGGTGGGCGACCGCGCGCAGCTTCTGTGCGATCAAGCGCAGCAGGTCGTCGCCGCGCTCGTGGCCCATCGTGTCGGTGACCGCGGTGAACCGGTCCACGTCGAGCAGGCAGAGGCCGACGCGTTCGCCCGGCAGCGCGTTGCCGAGCACCGCGCCGAGGCCGTCGAGCAGCTTCGACCGGTTCGGCAGGCCGGTGAGCGGGTCGTAGAGCAACGTGTTCGTCAGCCGCCGCTGGATGCCCGCCTCCTCCCGGCGCCGGGTCGCCTCCAGCGCGCGGCGCAGGGTCTCGGTCGCCTCCGCGTCGCGCTCGCGGACCGTCTCGGTGAACCCGGTGGCGAGCCGGCCGAGCAGCACACCGACCCGGGACGGTGTGCCGGTGCGAGCCAGCAGGCCGGGCGTGAGCACCGCGATCGTCTCGCCGAGCACGGCCGGGCCGGCGAGCCGCGCGTCGGCCAGCTCCTCCCCCACCCGATAACCAGCGTCCGCGTCGAACGGCTCGTCGTCCAGCGCGTCCGCGAGCCGGACCGTGAACGACTCCAGCAGGTCGAGCGTGCGGCGGCGCGGCCCGGGCACGAAGGTGGCAGCCGCTATCGCACGCGTCCACGCGTGCGCGAGACGGACGAGATCCGCCGTCTCATCGGGCTGCCACATGAGTCGACCTTTCCGCGCGCGAACCTCGTGAGGGTTGAGGCCCCGCGTCAGCGATTATGGCCGTTCGCGCTTTCGGAAATCCACCTCGGAATTCCACCGGATTCGCTTTTCACCGTTTTCGGGCGACGGCCGCGAGCGGATTCGGCAGCGCCGGCTCGGTCGCGAACGGATCGGGATGCCAATCGGTCGCCGGGACCACTCCGGGATCGACGAGGTCGAACCCGTCCAGTATCGCGGTGAGTTCCGCATCGGACCGGCCGGAGACGACCAGATGGCTGCCGGAGACGCAGGCCCGGCCGAGCCGCGCCACGATTTCCGTCTCGCCCGGCACCGGGCCCGGCAGATCCACCAGGAGCACCGCGACCGGCTCGCCGAAGTCCAGCAGGTCCAGCACCTCGGGGTGGTAGAGCACGTCCTCCGGCCGCCGCAGGTCACCCTCGATCACCTGGGCGCGCGGCTCGTCTCCCAGCAGCGCACGGCTCTGCACCACGACGAGCGGATCGTTGTCCACATAGATCACCCGCGCGGCCGGGTCCGCGTCCAGCGCCACCTCGTGCGTGTTGCCGAGCGTGGGCAGGCCGGCGCCGATGTCGAGGAACTGCCGCACTCCCTGCCCGGCCAGCCGGCGCACGGCCCGGCCGAGGAATGCGCGGTGGGAGTGCACAATTCGACGGGCATTCGGCGTGACCTCCGTTATCCGCCGCCAGGCCGCTCGGTCGGCCGCGAAGTGGTGATAGCCGCCCAGCGCGTGATCGTACATTCGGGCCGCGTTCGGCGTGGAGACGTCGACGCCGTCCGGGATCCGATCCGGAAGCTCGTTCACGCCGACTCACTTTTCCGGGCGCTGTCCCGCGGGTCAAGACGCGGCAAAGACACGAATGGGCCGTAACCCGCGGGCTTTCCATTCGTTGCTATTGTTCTGGCGTGTCGTTGATGGTGCCGCCGCTGTTCGCGGCGCTGGCGGAGTCCCGGTCCGTGATCGTGGCGGGGGCCGGCGGGGGATTCGACGTCTACGCGGGCCTGCCGCTGGCCGCGGCGCTGCGCGCGGAGGGCAAGCGCGTGCACCTGGCCAACCTGGCGTTCACCCAGCTGGAGCTGATCGCGCTGGACGCGTGGGCGGCGGAGAACCTGGCGCTGGTCACGCCGTCGACCGAGGGCCCGGACGACTACTTCCCGGAGCGCACGCTGGCCCGCTTCCTGGCCACGCGCGACTGGCCGGCCGAGGTCTACGCGTTCCCGCGGGTCGGCGTGGCGCCGCTGCGGGCCGCCTACCGTGAGCTGATCGACCGGACCGGCGCGGACGCGCTGGTGCTGGTGGACGGCGGCACCGACATCCTGCTGCGCGGCGACGAGGCCGGGCTCGGCACGCCTACCGAGGACATGACCAGTCTCGGCGCCGCGGCCGGCCTGGACCTGCCGGTCAAGCTGGTGACGTCGCTCGGCTTCGGCATCGACGCGTTCCACGGCGTGGTGCACACCCAGGTGCTGGAGAACCTCGCGGCGCTGGACCGGTCCGGCGACTACCTCGGCGCGTTGTCCGTCCCGTCCGGCGGGCCGGAGGCCGCGCTCTACCGGGACGCGGTCGCGGACGCGGTGGCCGCCACCCCACTGCGCCCGAGCATCGTGCAGACCCAGATCGCGGCCGCGCTCCGCGGTGACTGCGGCGACGTGCACGGCAGTACCCGTACGCGCGGGAGCACGCTGTTCGTGAACCCGCTGATGGCGATCTACTTCACGGTCGGCCTGGACGCGCTGGCCGCCCGGAATCTCTACCTGGACCGGCTGACGGACACGGTGGGCATGCGCCAGGTCGTATCCCGCATCGAGGCGTTCCGGGACACGTTCGGCCCGTTCCGCACGCCGCGCGCGTTCCCGCACTGAATTCCTTCACGTGCGGGAGCGGTCTTTCCGGCCCCTGAAACGCTATGAACTCCGGCCGCCCGCATCGTCCCCACGCTGTGGACACCGGGCCGTGGCTCGCACGGGTGACGGGTTCTCGGTGAGCACCGCGAAACGTGCAGGAAGGAGCGCCAGCGACGACCGGTGCCCGCGGGAGCGTTCGGAGAGCGCCCACGCCGGAAGCGGGTATATCCGAAGGCCCTCGGGTTTTCAGGGTTGGGCGGTGGCGATCGATTTCGCGGATCCGGAGCTGATCCAGGATCCCTACCCGGCGCTGGCGGAGTTGCGGGAGCGCGGGCCGGTGCTGTGGCATGACGCCGATCGGATGTGGCTGGCCGCGAGTCACGCGACCGTGCGGATCGTGCTGCGGGATCGGCGGTTCGGGCGGATCTGGCGGGATCGGGAGCCCGCCGAGCGATTCGCGCCGTTCGACCTGCTTCATCGGAATCAGATGATGGAGCACGAACCGCCGGTGCACACCCGGCTGCGGTCGCTGGTGGCGTCCGCGTTCGCGCGCGGGCACGTGACCCGGCTCGGCCCGGCGATCGAGGCGCGCGCGGCCGAGCTGCTCGCGACGGCCGGCGACGAGTTCGACCTGCTGGCGGACTTCGCGGAGCCCCTCGCGGTGGACGTGATCGCGGAGCTGCTCGGTGTGCCGCGTGCCGATCGGCACGTGCTCCGGCCGTGGTCGGCCGCGGTCGTGCGGATGTACGAACCGGCACGTTCACCGGAGACGGAGGAGCACGCGCTGCGGGCGTCGGGCGAGTTCGCCGACTACATGCGCGCGCTCGCGGCCGACCGGCGCCGCGAACCCCGGGAAGACCTGATGACCCACCTCGTGGCGGTACGGGACGGCGGCGACCGGTTGGGCGACGACGAGCTGGTGGCGTCCGCGATCCTGCTGCTCAACGCGGGGCACGAGGCCTCGGTGAACGCGCTCGGCGGCGGCTGGGTGGCGCTGCCACGGCACCCGGGGCAGCTCGCCCGGCTGCGTGCCGCCGATCATTTACGCGCTTGAATATGCAGGTTCACGGATGTTAGGTTCCGTGGATGGTCAGGGTCGCCGTCATCGGGGCCGGGCTGGGCGGGATCGCGGTCGCCGCACTGCTGCGCCGGGCCGGGTTCACCGACGTCGTGGTGCTGGAGCGGGCACCGCGGATCGGCGGCGTCTGGCGGGACAACCGCTACCCCGGGTGCGCCTGTGACGTGCCGGCGCCGCTCTACTCGTACTCGTTCTTCCCGAACCCGCACTGGTCCCGGCGCTTCCCGCCGCACCACGAGATCCTCGCGTACGTGCGGCGCTGCGCGGACGAGCTCGGCGTCACCCCGCACGTCCGGCTGAACACCGAGGTCGTCGCGGCCCGCTGGGAGTCCGGCGCCTGGCACCTGTCGACCGCGGACGGCACGGAGATCGTGGCGGACGTGCTGGTCCCCGCGGTCGGCCAGCTGTCCCGGCCGGTGATCCCGGTGCTGCCCGGCGCGGCCACGTTCGCCGGGCGCGCGCTGCACACCACGGGCTGGGACGACACGATCGAGGTCACCGGCCGCCGGGTCGCCGTGATCGGCACCGGCGCCAGCGCGATCCAGCTGGTGCCCGCGATCGCCGGCGACGCCGCGCACGTCACGGTCTTCCAGCGCACCGCGCCGTGGACACTGCCCAAACCCGATCGGCGGTACGGGCGGGTGCGGCGCCTCCTCTACCGCCGGGTGCCCGGCGCGATGTGGCCGGCCCGGGCCGCCACGCTGCTGCTGGCCTGGTTCGCGACGCGCGCGATCACCGGGGACCGCGTCGCGCGCGCCCTCGTCACCGGGATCTCCGCCGCGCAGCGCCGCTGGCAGGTCCGGGACCCCGCGCTGCGCGCCAGGGTCACGCCGGACATCCCCCTCGGCTGCAAGCGCACGCTCTTCACCACGGCCTGGCTCCCCGCGCTCGGCCGACCCGACGTCGACCTGGTCACCGAGAAGATCGTGGGGGTCGAGCCGGCCGGTGTCCGCACCGCCGACGGCGTGCTGCACGAGGCCGACCTGCTGGTCTACGGCACCGGCTTCGCCGCGACCGAGTTCGTGGCGCCGATGCGGATCACCGGGCGCGGCGGCGTGACGCTGCGCGAGACGTGGCGGGACGGCGCCCGCGCCTACCTCGGCATGGCGGTGCCGGACTTCCCGAACATGTTCCTGGTGTACGGCCCGAACACGAACACCGGAACGACGTCGGTGGTGGTGTTCCAGGAGGCGCAGGCACGCTACGTCGTCCAGGCCGTGCGCGCGCTGGCCGCGGGCGCCGGGCCGCTGTGCGTCTCGCCCGCGGTCGCCGCCACGCACGACGCGGAGCTGCAGCGCCGCCTGGCCGGGAGCGTCTGGACCGGGTGCGAGAGCTGGTACCTCGGGCCGGGCGGGCGGGTGGTGACGAACTGGCCCGGCACCGGCGGGGAGTACGTCCGGCGGACGGCCCGCTTCGACCCGGCAGATTACTCAGCGTGATCCGAAGCGCACGTCGAAGTCGTCGAGCGTGATGGAGAACAGCGGGCGGCGGCCGGCGAGGTAGCCGATCTTGGGGGCGTCCGCCCAGGTGATCCGGCCGAGGCGGAGCGCGGCGCTTCCGCGTACCCCGGTGGTCCTGGGGTGGCCGTGCAGCATCTGGAGAACGCGCAATCCGACCGGCCAGCGGCCGGGGAGCCGCGGCCCCGCCCTGAGCAGTGCCCGGGCGATGCCGGTCGCGGACAGCTCCGGAGGATCGATCGTCAGCCCGGCCAGGTCCTTCGGGATGCCCCACAGCTCGCGGCCGCCGTCCCGGGAGGCCTCGCTGTCGACCCAGATCTCGGTGATGGTGGCGCGCGGCCGGCCCCGCTCGCGGACCAGGCGCGCGGCGAGCAGCTCACGGTAGGTCAACACGCCGCCGGGCTCGTAACTCACCCAGGCGGTGCCGACCGGGACGCGGCCGGCGATCGTCAGCGGCGGCGCGGTCAGGCCCTGCGGATGCGGCGGCAGCTCGGCCGCGGGGACGAGCCAGAGCGACACGTGCATGCGGCCCCGGAGGTGCCATGGTTCCGGCGGATAGGGCATAGATCCACCGTGGCATCCCGCTTTCGGCGCCACAAGAGGAGCACGGTGCCGCTTGCGGAGCACGGTGCCACAAGAGGAGCACGGTGCCGCTTGCGGAGCAACGTGACCGATCGGGCGGTTTCCGGGTCCGCGGGGGCGGAACCTGTCGGTGGAGGTGGGTAGAGTCGCCGCCGTGGACGAGGAGTGGCGCGACTGGCCGGCGGACGACGAGCCCCCGGCGGACGACTGGGCCGAGCACGAGGACCTGGGCAGCTGGGAGGAGGCGACCCCGGCCGGCGGTGCGCCCGCGCCGGTCGACGCGCCCGACCTGACCGGGGCCGGCCCGGCTGAGGTGCTGCGCCGCATCTTCGGTTACGACTCGTTCCGCGGCAGCCAGCAGGACATCATCGAGACCGTGGTCGGCGGCGGCGACGCGCTGGTGCTGATGCCGACCGGCGGCGGCAAGTCGCTGTGTTACCAGATTCCCGCGCTGGTCCGGCCCGGCACCGGCGTGATCGTCTCGCCGCTGATCGCGCTGATGCAGAACCAGGTGGACGCGTTGCGCGCGCTCGGGGTGCGCGCCGACTTCCTCAACTCCACGCTCACGCTCGATCAGCGGCGCCTGGTCGAGCAGGAGTTCGTCGCCGGCCGGCTCGACATGCTCTACCTCGCGCCCGAGGCGCTCGGCACGGCCGGCGTGCAGCAACTGCTCGACCGCGGCAAGATCTCGCTGTTCGCGATCGACGAGGCACACTGCGTGTCGCAGTGGGGTCACGACTTCCGCCCCGACTACCTGCAGCTGTCGATGCTGCACGAGCGCTGGCCGGACGTGCCGCGCATCGCGCTCACCGCGACCGCGACCACGGCCACGCACTCCGAGATCGCCACCCGGCTGAAGCTGACCGAGGCCAGGCACTTCGTCGCCAGCTTCGACCGGCCCAACATCCAGTACCGGATCGTGCCGAAGGACGGGCCGCAGAAGCAGCTGCTGGAGCTGCTGCGCACCGAGCACAGGGGCGACGCCGGCATCGTCTACTGCCTGTCCCGCGCCTCGGTGGAGAAGACGGCCGAGTTCCTGAGCCGCGAGGGCATCCCGGCATTGCCCTACCACGCGGGCCTCGACGCGGGTGTCCGGGCGCGCAACCAGTCCCGGTTCCTGCGCGAGGAAGGGCTGGTCATGGTGGCCACGATCGCGTTCGGCATGGGCATCGACAAGCCGGACGTGCGGTTCGTCGCCCACCTCGACCTGCCGAAGTCCGTCGAGGGTTACTACCAGGAGACCGGCCGCGCCGGGCGTGACGGGCAGCCGTCCACGGCCTGGCTGGCCTATGGGCTGAACGACGTGGTCCAGCAGCGCCGCATGATCGACAGCTCCGAGGGCGACCTCGCGCACAAGCGGTCGATGACCGCGCACCTGGACGCGATGCTCGCGCTCTGCGAGACCGTCGAGTGCCGCCGCGTGCAGTTGCTCAACTACTTCGGCGAGGAGTCGACGCCGTGCGGCAACTGCGACACCTGCCTCACGCCGCCGGAGTCGTGGGACGGCACGGTCCCGGCGCAGAAGCTGCTCTCCACCATCCTGCGCCTGCACCGCGAGCGCGGCCGGAAGTACGGCGCCGGCCGGTCGATCGACGTCCTGCTCGGCCGGGAGACGGACGAGACGCGGCGCGGCCGGCACCACGAGCTGTCCACCTGGGGCATCGGCGCCGACCTGTCCGAGGCGCAGTGGCGCAGCGTGGTGCGGCAGCTGCTGGCGCAAGGGCTGCTCGCGGTCGAGGGCGACTACAGCGTGCTGGTGCTGACGGACGGCAGCCGCGAGGTGCTGGGCCGGCAGCGGACGGTCATGCTGCGCACCGAGCCGAAGCGCAAGTCGTCGAAGGCATCCAGGTCGTCCGGCTCGTCCGGCTCGTCGGTCAAAGCGCCGCCGGCCGATCTGTCGCCGGGTGACGCCGCGCTGTTCGAGAAGCTGCGGGCGTGGCGCGGGACCGAGGCCAAGGCGCAGGGCATGCCGGCCTACATCGTGTTCAACGACGCGACGCTGCGGCAGATCGCGGCCGTCAAGCCGGGGTCGATGGAGGAGCTGTCCGGGGTCAGCGGCGTGGGCGAGGCCAAGCTGGCCCGTTACGGCGAGGCGATCCTGGAGGTGTTGGCGGAGGGCTGATCCGCCCCGCGGCCGGCGGCCCCGCGCTCTCGAAGGCCGGCCGGCCCACCGCGCTGGTGCGGAGGGCCGGCCGGGGACCTCAGCGAGCGGTGAGCAGGATGGCGTCGCCGGTGGCGCGCTCGACCTGCTGACCGGCGGCGTTCTGGTCGGAGGGCGAGTTGACCAGCGCGCCGTTCACCACGGTCGCGGACGAGCCGCCGCCGTCGAGGTTGATCGCCTCGACCGCGCCGAGCGCCTTGAACACGTCCGCGAACTGCTTGATCGGCAAGCCCTGGCTGAGGTTCGCCTGGCGGCCGTCGACCTGGATCAGCATCAGCCGGCCCTGCCGGTCGATGCCGGCACCGGTGCGTGGGTTGTCGCGGATGAACCAGTTGTAGCCCCAGGCAGCGCCCTGCGCCGAGTCGGGCAGGCCGAGCGCCGGGTCCTCGTGCGTGAGACCGTCCGCGACCGGGTCGACCGCGACCCGGCCGTCACTGACCAGCTGCGGGCCGCCGTTGACCACGAAGTCACGCGGGCCGAAGCAGACGGTCCGGCCGCGCGCGTCGACGACCGTGGTGTCCAGGTTCAGCTTCGCACCGGCCTTCGCGTTCGCCCGCAGCCAGGTCGCGTCCGTGCCGATCGCCTGCACGATCCGGTGCCCGGCCGGGACGGTCGCGCCGGTCCGGTCGCGAACCTCGACCACCCGGCCGGAACGGTCGATCAGCGCCTCCGCGCCGGGGCCGGCCGGGGTGGCGATGCCGTACCGGTCGGTGAAGACGACGATCTCGTCCGGGTCGGTGCAGGTGAAGTCGTGGACCGGCCGCTCGGTGGGCAGGTCGCCGCCGACGCCGCCGCAGTTGCGGATGACGCCGGGGACCCGGTTGAGCGCGTCGACCAGGTGCGCGCGGCCGTTGCCGAAGCGCAGCGCGTACCGGCTGGTCAGGTTCTCGATCTCGGTGCGCCGGCCGCCGTCGCGGATCACCAGCGCGGCGCGGCCCGCGGTGGCGGCGGTGACCGGCGCGCCGTTGAGCACGCTGAGGCCGGCCGGGGTGCCGGGGGCGCCGTCCGCGGCGTTGACCACGAAGTATCCGCCGTTGACCGCGTAGAGCGCGCCGGCCGCGGCCGCGATCGCGCTGGTGTTCTGCTGGCCGGTGACCGCGTCGCCGACGGACGAGGAGACGGTGCCGCGGAACCGCTTCGGGTCGACGGTCAGCACGCGCATCACCCACGGGCCGGTGCTGTCCGGGCGCCCGTCCTGGCCGGTGTTGAGCGTGAACGCGGAGAACCCGGCCGCGCCGAGCGCCGCGAGCACCGGGTCGGTGGCGGCGGGCTTGTCCGTGTACCGGCCGATGCGCAGCGTGTAGCCGATCAGGCCGCCGGCGTACCCCCGGAGCTTGGGTGCGTAGTCGACCGCCTCGACGCGCGGCTCCCAGCCCCGCGCGGCCAGCTCGGCCGAGACCGTGGGATGAGCGAGGATCCGCGCGCGGATCGCCTGCGCGTCGGCGAGGGTGCCGAGCCCACCGCGGGCCGTACCGATCGGCAGGTTGATCCCGATCGTCCAGAAGGCCCGGGCCGGGTCGGCCCTGCCCCGGGTGATGGTGGTCATGACCACGCCGGGCGCGAGCGTCCGCTCGGTGCGGGTCTCGGTCAGCCCGGGCGCGCCGAGCGGCAGCGGCCCGCGCGGCAGATCGGCGCGCGGAGAACCATGAAAGGCCTGCGCGGGTACGGCCGGGCCGGCCGCGAGGACGAGACCGGTGAGGACGGCGAGCGCGTGACGACCACGACGCTGCATTGACGACTCCTTAGCGGACTAACGCGGGTTTGGGCTGGTAGAGCGGGTTACGATGCCGGTGTCGGGCGGGTTCGGGGCGCATCAGCCCGAGCCCGCCGTCGACCGGCAGCACCGCGGCGGCCACATAGGACGCCTGCGGAGACGCCAGGAAGGCCACGCACCGTGCGACCTCGTCGGCCCAGCCGGGACGGCCGACCGGAGTGGGCGGCAGCACGGGCGCCGGCCGGTCCTCGTCGGCGAGGCCGGCCGCGAGCACGCCGTTGACCCGGACGGCACGGTCACGCAGGCGCTCGGTCATCAGCCGGGTAAGACCGGAGAGCGCGACCCCCGCGGCGTGGGCCGCGGCCGGGGCCGTGGGCGCCTCGGCGACGTTCACGATCGCGCCGCCGTGGCCGATCAGCGCGGTCAGCCCGAGGTGGACGCTCGCCGCGTGCGGCATCCCCAGCGGGCAGTTGACCAGGATGTCCGGCGCGGCGGAGAGGACCTCGCAGGCCGCCACGGTCCGGTCGGCGAACTCGGCCGGCCGGTGCCCGGCGACCACGCCGACGACCCGGCCGCGGGCCTCGCACGGGCTGGTGACATCCACGGCGATGACGAACGCTCCTCGGACGGCGAGCTCGGCGACGACCGCCCGGCCGATCGGATGGGCGGCACCGGCGACGACGGCGGTGTGACGGGCAAGATCGTGCATTGGGGGCCTCCCCGGCCGAGATCTTGGCGGATCTGGGTTAACAGCACGGGATTTACTAAAGGAGCCTTCTTTAATAAACGGGTACTCTGCTCTGTCGTGAGCATCACGTCAAGGGGAAGCGGACCGCACGTCCTGCGCCGGCTGAACGCGAGCGCCGTATTGACGGCGCTGCGTACCGGCGGGCCGCAGCGCGTCGCCGACCTGATGGACCGGACCGGCCTCACCCGGCCCACCGTCACCCAGGCGCTCACGCTGCTGGAGAAGGCGGGCTGGATCTCACAGTCCGGCGTGGAGACCACGCCGCGCAAGGGCCGCCCGGCACAGCTGGTCTCGTTCCGGGCGAGCGCCGGATGCCTGCTCGGCGTGGACGTCGGCCCGCACAAGGCGATAGTGATGATCACCGACCTGGTCGGGGCCGGACTCGCCGAGGTCCGGGTGCCGACCGCCGCGGCCGGCGACGGGCGCGCGCTGATCACGCTGATCGCGGACGCGGTCCGGCACGCGCTGGACCAGGCCGGACGCACCCAGGACGAGGTCTATGCGGTCTGCATCGGCTCGCCCGGCATCGCCGACCCGGAGAACCGCACGTTCCGGCTCGCGCCGAGCATTCCCGGCTGGGCCGAGCTGCCGCTCGACGTGGAGCTGGGCCGGATGTTCCGCTGCCCGGTGCTGGTGGAGAACGACGTGAACCTGTCCGTGCTCGCCGAGCGCTGGCAGGGCGTCGCCACCGAGGCCGGCACCGTGATGTTCGTGCACTGGGGCTCCCGGATCGGCGCCGGCATCATGGTCGGCGGCCGGCTGCACCGGGGCGTGGGCGGCGCGGCCGGCGAGATCGGCTTCATCGACCTGGACGAGACCCCGCCGGTGGTCGGCGGCATGGGACCGTTCGAACGCGTGGTCGGCGCGGACGCGATCAGCCGGCTCGGTGGCGACCGCTTCCCGGACTCCGGCGCCGTGCTGCGCGCCGCCGCCGACGGCGACCCGGACGCACTCGCCGCCGTGGACGAGGTGGCCGCCCGGTTCGCCCGCGGCCTGGCACCCGCGCTGTTGGTGCTGGACCCGGAGCTGGTGGTGATCGGCGGCGGCGTCTCCCGGGGCGGCCCGCCGCTGCTCGCCGCGCTCGACCGGCACCTGCGGCCCCGCACGCTGGTCCCGCCCCGGCTGGCCCTCTCCGCGCTCGGCGACCGGGCCGGCGCGCTCGGCGCGATCCGCGCCTGCCTGGACAACCTGGAGGCGACGCTGGCCGACGGGCTCTAAAGGCTCCGCAGGTCCAGCTTCCACTCGTTGCAGCGGATCGGCGTCCCCACCGGGAACTCGAAGTCGGTCTCGCCCACCATCGTGAAACCGGCGTTCCGGCACACCGCGTTCGACGCCAGGTTGTCGATCTTCGGGAACGCGTGCAGCCACCGGCGCCGGCCGTCCGCGGCCGCGCGCACGACCACCTCACGGGCCGCCGCGGACGCGATGCCGCGGCCCTGGAACTCGTTGAGCACGCTCCAGCCGGTCTCCCAGACCGTGATGCCGCCCCACTCCCGGTCCCAGTAGCCGATGCTGCCGACCGGCTCACGCTCCGGCAGCAGCGCCACCCGGAACATCACGCCGGTGCCGGTGACGCTCATGTGCACGTACCGCCGGTGCCGGTCGACGATCTTCTCCTCCGGCTCCGGCCCGCCGAGGTGACCCTTCATCTCCGGCACGTTGATCCGGCGCAGCAGACCGAGATCCTCTTCGGCCCACGGGGTCAGCTCCAGCCTCATCGGCCCATCCCACCACATTCCGCCCACACTGGGCCAACCCGGGATGCCCCGGAACCCTATCCCCACCCGGTCCGGCTTCCGGCCACTACGACAGCCCGATCCTCCCACTTCCCGGGCGATCGCCGTCGCCCCACCGGGCCAGATCTGATCACGACATACACCTGCCAGACCACGTCGGGCCCGATCTTCCGCCCCGGCCCCACTCTCCCCGGTCGGGTCCGGCCCGGCTCTTCCCGCTTCCGGCATGGTGCGGCCCGGATTCGGGTACTTCGAGGCCTATTCGGTACGGCGAGCTTCGGCACGGCGAGCTTCGGTACGGCGAGCTTCGGCCGGTGCCTGGGGCTGCGGTTGCGTGGTGGGTGGCGGCTCTACCGATGATCTGCGCCCCGAGGGGTGGTCGACGACATACGGGGCAGCCAGGCCGCGGCGGTCTGCGCTGAACGCGCAATCGGAAGATCAAACCCAGCTCACGGCCACAAAGTCGATCACGCGTCGCAGGTCATTGTCGCCCAGCCGCCTGGTGGAGGTTATGGCATCGGGGTCTCGGCGGTCGCAAGGCACCGGGCGCCTCGTGCCCGAAATGTCGACATTTAGCATCCAGTTCGAGCGCTCCTGACCGCGATACCGGCGAGGCTAGAACGTCCCGAGCGGGGAGCGTCCCTCACCCGGCGCCGAAGGGCCAGCACTGCTTCCTGACCGCCAGACTGATCATGCGAAAACGATTAGTGATACGCGGCGCACCGTATGAGTGCCTCATACGGTGCGCCACGTATCACTAATCAGATTCAAGGGCGACGACCGGGTGACTTAAGGCGATATTTCGGGCGTCGTGCCCGCAGTGCGTGCGGTGTTTCCACATTCTGACGGCAGTTTCCCGTCATGCGGAAGATCGGCCGGCTATCGGGAACGATCTTCCGCGATGCGGGAGGCTTGTTCAGCGCAGCGAACCGGCACCGCGTTGCCGCAGGCCGCGCGGTCTGACGAGGGCGGCGCTGAACAAGCCTCCGGGATCGATCTTTGCGCCGGAAGCAGCCGGAGGCGACGCACGGGGTGAGCCGTCATGATCTCTGGGGCGCGAGGTTGCAGCGCGGCCAAATATGCCGAGATTTCGGGCGCGGAGCGCCCGAGCCGCAGACGCTCGACGCTGATCACGAAACAGTGCTGCCCGATACGAAACTAAGTCGCGGCGGTAGTCACGAACAACGGCAAAGCCGCGAAACAGCCGCCGAAGCCGGAGCCGCGACCAGGGCAGGAGCGCCCGGGAGCGGAAATAGCGCAAGCCGCGAAGAACGGCAGCGCGACACGAGCAGCGCAAGCCGCGAAGAACGACAACACGACACGAGCAGCGCAAGCCGCGAAGAACGACAACACGACACGAGCAGCGCAAGCCGCGAAGAACGACAACACGACGGGAGCCTTTTGGGGTGGGGTGACCGCCCACCTGAATGGCAGGGAGGAGCCCTGCGACGACCGGTGCCCGCGGGAGCACTCGGAACGCGACCACGCCGGAAGCGGGAAAGCAAGCTCTTGAGGCTATTCGGCGCGTTCCGCAGCGACGCCACCGACCTACGGCGACCTGGCGTCAGCTG
This sequence comes from Catenuloplanes nepalensis, assembly GCF_030811575.1. Classification (GTDB taxonomy): domain Bacteria; phylum Actinomycetota; class Actinomycetes; order Mycobacteriales; family Micromonosporaceae; genus Catenuloplanes; species Catenuloplanes nepalensis. The sequence goes on from NZ_JAUSRA010000001.1 coordinate 5,081,205, forward strand.
GTCGCGCTGAATAAGCCTCCTTGATCTGAGATCAGCGGCGGATGCGAGGCTGTGGCGGCGATACGAGCTGTCCCGGGCGAGGGGGGTCAGCGGCGGGTACGAGGGGTGTGGCGGCGGTACGGGCTGACCGTGGGGTCGTCGCGGAGCCAGAAGCGCCAGGGGACGTCGTGGGCGGAGGCGACGCCGACGCGCGGGCCGGAGGCGATGTCGGCCGCGGCCGGTGGCCGGGACGGGGGTGTGAGGAGCGCGGGGCCGGTGCCGTCGACGGCGGAGGTGCCGTTGGCGGTGCCGGAGAGGCCGAGGGCGGTGACGAGTTTGGCGGGGCCGCGGGCCAGGTCGGCGTCGTTGCGGGCGGCGGGGCGGCGGGCGCGGGCGGTGTCGAGGCCGTCGATGACCTGGCCGGCGCGCAGCAGCGCGGCGGCGGCACGTCCGGGTTCGCCGAGGACGACGTTGAGGCACCAGTGTGCGCCGTAGATGAAGTAGGCGTAGAGGTGGCCGGGCGGGCCGAACATGACCTCGTTGCGTCCGGTGGGGCCGCGGTGGGCGTGGGAGGCCGGGTCCTCGCCGAGGCCGCTGTAGGCCTCGAGTTCGGTGAGCCGGATCCGGACGCCGCCTGCGGTGATCTCCCAGCCGAGCAGGCCGGCGGTGGTGGTCGCGACCTCGGATGCGGGTGCGGTCAGCCACGGGTACGTCACGCGGGGGTCTCCTGTCACCGCGTCCCCCACGCCGCCGGAGCGACACGGGGGACGCCTCGATCATGCCTCAGCGGGGGACGACGGTCTCCTCGGCCCAGGTGCGCCAGGTGACCAGCTTGTCCGCCGCGGCGGCGAGCTGGTCGGCGACCGGTCCGGGGCCGGTGGAGCCGTAGGTCTTCCGGGCCGCCAGCGCGGATTTGACCGTCAGCACCGAGCGCACGTCCGGGTCCAGATGCGAGGAGATGGTGACCAGGTCCTCGTCCGGGACCTCGTCGAGCGCGCAGTCGCGGGCCACGCAGAGCGCGACCAGCTTCCCGGTGATCTCGTGCGCCTCGCGGAACGGCACGTTCTTGCGGACCAGCCAGTCCGCGACCTCGGTGGCCAGCGTGTAGCCGACCGGCGCGGCGGCGGCGAGCCGGTCCGCGCGCACGGTCATCGTGGAGATCATGCCGGCCAGCGCGGGCAGCACCAGCTGGAGCTGGTCGACCGCGTCGAACGCGGGCTCCTTGTCCTCCTGCATGTCCCGGTCGTACGTCAGCGGCAGGCCCTTGAGCATGGTCAGCACCGTGACCAGGCCGCCGATCAGCCGGCCGGACTTGCCGCGGGCGAGTTCCGCGATGTCCGCGTTCTTCTTCTGCGGCATGATCGACGAGCCGGTGGCGAACGCGTCGTCCAGCTCGACCCAGCCGAACTCCTGCGACGTCCACATGACGACCTCCTCGCCGAGGCGGGAGAGGTGCACGCCGATCATCGCGGTGACGAACAGGAACTCGGCCACGAAGTCGCGGTCCGCGACCGCGTCCATCGAGTTCGGCGCCGCGGTGGCGAAGCCGAGCTCCTTCGCGACCTGCACCGGGTCGAGCGGCAGCGACGAGCCGGCGAGCGCGCCGGAGCCGAGCGGGCTGACCGCGGCGCGCGCGTCCCAGTCCTGGAGGCGGGACAGGTCGCGCAGCAGCGGCTGGACGTGCGCGAGCAGCCAGTGCCCGAACGTGACCGGCTGCGCGTGCTGCACGTGCGTCATGCCGGGCGCGGGCGTCTCGATGTGCCGCTCGGCCTGCTCGACCAGCGCGTCGGCCAGCTCGACCAGGCGCAGTGCCACACCGCGGGCGTGGTCGCGCAGGTAGAGGCGCAGGTCGGTGGCGACCTGGTCGTTGCGGGACCGGCCGGCGCGCAGCTTGCCGCCGAGCGTGCCGAGGCGTTCGAGCAGGCCGCGTTCGAGCGCGGTGTGCACGTCCTCGTCCTCGATCGTGGGCCGGAACGTGCCGGCGGCGCAGGCGGCCTCCAGGTCGTCGAGCGCGGCGAGCATCTTGCCGAGCTCCTCCGCGTCGAGCAGGCCCGCGTGCGCGAGCACCCGGGCGTGGGCGCGGGAGCCGGCCAGGTCGTACGGCGCGAGGCGCCAGTCGAACTGCACGCTGACGGAGAGACGGGCGAGCGCCTCCGCGGGCCCGCCGGAGAAGCGGCCGCCCCAGAGGCTGGTCCGGTTACTGGTAGAGGAGGTCACGAGCCCATTCTCAATGATCGGAGTCGGCGGGCCCGGTGCGGGCCCAGGCGGAGAGTTTCTCGGCGAGCGCGGGCCCGCCGAACGGTTCCCGGGCGACGACCAGGATGGTGTCGTCGCCCGCGATCGTGCCGACCACGTCCGGCAGGCCGGACCGGTCGAGCGCGCTGGCCAGGAACTGCGCGGCGCCGGGCGGGGTGCGCAGCACCGCTATGTTGCCGCTGGCGTCGGAGCCGGTGAGCAGCTCGCGCAGCAGCCGGAGCAGCCGCGCGGGTGCCTGCTCGGCCTGCCGGATGACCGGCGTGCCGTCCTCGGGGATGAGGTAGGCGGCCGGGCCGCCCGCGGTCCCACGCACCTTCACCGCGCCCAGTTCCTCCAGGTCACGGGAGAGCGTGGCCTGGGTGACCTGCACGCCGTCGCCGGCGAGCAGTTCGGCCAGCTCGGTCTGCGACCGGATCGCCTTCTCGCGGATCAGCTCCACGATCCGGGCGTGCCGCGCGGTGCGGGTGGTGGGTGCGGTCATGCCGAGTACCCTGCCAGCCAGGCGAGCAGCGCCTTCTGTGCGTGCACCCGGTTCTCGGCCTCGTCGAGGACCGCGCTCTGCGGGCCGTCCATCACGTCGTCGGTGATCTCGTCGCCGCGGTGCGCGGGCAGGCAGTGCAGCACGATCGCGTCCGGTTTCGCGGTCGCGATCAGCTCCTTGTTCACCTGGTACGGCCGGAACGGGGTGAGCCGGTCCTGGCCGTCGCCCTCCTGGCCCATCGACGTCCACGTGTCGGTGGCGATCACGTCGGCCGCGTCGACCGCCTCGAACGGGTCGCGGAGCACGCTGACGGAGCCGCCGGTCCACGCCGCGATCTCGGCGGCACGCGCCACGATCGCCGGGTCCGGGTCGAAGCCGGACGGGCCGGCGACGCGCACGTGCATGCCCGCGGTCGCGCCGGCCAGCAGGTAGGAGTGGCTCATGTTGTTGGCCGCGTCGCCGACGTAGGCGAGCGTGCGACCGTGCGTGGCCCCGCACCGCTCCCGGATGGTGAGCAGGTCGGCGAGCAGCTGGCAGGGGTGGAAACCGTCGGTGAGCGCGTTGACGACCGGCACGGTGGCGACGGACGCGATCTCGGCGATCCGGTCGTCGCCGTAGGTGCGCATGACTATCGCGGAGACGTAGCGGGACAGCACCTGCGCCGCGTCCGCCAGCGTCTCGCCGCGGCCGAAGTGGGTGGCCTGCGTGTCCACGATGATCGGGTTGCCGCCGAGTTCGGCGATGCCGACGTCGAACGACAGCCGGGTGCGCAGGCTCTGCTTGTCGAACAGGACCGCGATCGACTTCGGGCCGGCGAACGGCTTGTGCCCGTACCGGTCGGCCTTCATCAGCTGGGCCAGGTCGAGCACCGCGGACTGCTCGGCCGGGGTGAGGTCGTCGTCGCGGAGGAAGTGCCGGGTCATGAGGTCACCGTGTTCAGGGCGTTGGGCAGCGCGGCGAGGAACGAGTCGGCCTGCTCGGCCGTGAGGATCAAGGGCGGCGCCAGCCGTACGACGTGCGGCGCGACCGCGTTGACCAGGAACCCGGCGTCCTTCAGCACGCCGGTCAGTGCGCCGGAGGCGGGCGCGTTCAACACGATGCCGAGCAGCAGCCCGGCGCCGCGCACCTCCTTGATCAGCGGGTGGCCGAGCGCCTCGACGCCGCGCCGGAGCCGCTCCCCCACACGCTTGACGTGGTCGAGCAGGCCCTCGTTCGCGATCGTCTGAATGACCGCGAGCGCGGCCGCGCAGCTGACCGGGTTGCCGCCGAACGTGCTGGCGTGCATGCCCGGCTGGAACAGCGTGGCCGCCCGCCCGAAGGCCAGGACCGCGCCGATCGGCAGGCCGCCGCCGAGGCCCTTGGCCAGCGTCACGATGTCCGGCTCGACGCCCTCGGCCTGGTGCGCGAACCAGTGCCCGGTCCGGCCGACCCCGGTCTGCACCTCGTCCAGCGCGAGCAGCGCGCCCTTGGCCAGGGTGATCTCGCGGGCCGCGGTCAGGTAGCCGGCCGGCGGCACCAGCACGCCGCCCTCGCCCTGGATCGGCTCCAGGATGACCATCGCGGTCTCGTCCGTGACCGCTTCCTTGAGAGAGGAGACGTCGCCGTAGGGGACGTGCGTGACCTGGCCCGGCAGCGGCTGGAACGGCGCGGCCTTGGCGGGCTGGCCGGTCAGCGCGAGTGCGCCCATGGTCCGGCCGTGAAAACCACCTTCAGAAGCAACCACGTGGGTACGGCCGGTGAGGCGCGACATCTTGAACGCTGCCTCGTTGGCCTCCGCGCCGGAGTTGCCGAAGAACACCCGGCCCGGCCGCCCGGCCAGCGTCAGCAGCAGCTCCGCCAGCTTGATCGTCGGCTCGGCGACGTAGAAGTTGGAGACGTGCCCGAGCGTGGAGATCTGCTTGGTGACCGCCGCAACCACGGCCGGGTGGGCGTGACCGAGCGCGTTGACCGCGATGCCGCCGAGCAGGTCGACGTACTCCTTACCGGCCTCGTCGACGACCACCGCGCCCTCGCCGCTGGCCAGCGCGATGCCGGGCGTGGCGTAGTTCTCCATCATGGACGTCTGCCACCGGTCGATCAGACTCATGCCGGGCTCCCGTCCACGCCGCGGTCGCGCTGTGGTCGGCGCTGAGCCGATGAATCGCTCGCTAGCTCACTCATTGACCCCATCACCATGGTTCCGAATCCCTCTGAGGTGAAGACTTCCAGCAGGGTCGAGTGTGCGACCCGGCCGTCGACGACGTGTGCGGCCGGGACGCCGCCCTCGACCGCGCGCAGACAGGCCTCCATCTTGGGGACCATGCCCGATTCCAGGGTCGGCAGCAGCTCCGCCAGCTCGCTCGTGGTGATCTGCGTGATCAGGCTGTCCGGGTCCGGCCAGTCGCGGTAGAGGCCGGTCACGTCCGTGAGCACCACCAGCTTGCGGGCGCCGAGCGCGACCGCGAGTGCGGCGGCCGCGGTGTCCGCGTTCACGTTGTGCAGCGTGCCGTCGGAGTCCGGCGCCACCGTGGCGATGACCGGTATGCGGCCGGCCGCGATGATGTCCGCGACCGCGCCCGGGTTGACCGTGGCGACGTCGCCGACCAGGCCGACGTCGACCGGTTCGCCGTCCACGATCGCGGGGCGGCGGACCGCGGTGAACAGCTTCGCGTCCTCGCCGGAGAGGCCCACCGCGTACGGCCCGTGCTCGTTGATCAGGCCGACCAGCTCGCGGCCGACCTGGCCGACCAGCACCATCCGGACCACGTCCATGGTCTCCGGCGTGGTGACGCGCAGACCACCGCGGAACTCGCTGGCCATGCCGAGCTTCTTGAGCATGGCGGAGATCTGCGGGCCGCCGCCGTGCACCACGACCGGCTTGAGCCCGGCGTAGCGCAGGAAGACCATGTCGGCCGCGAACGCGCGCTGCAGCTCCGGGTCGATCATGGCGTTGCCGCCGTACTTGATCACCACGGTCTCGCCGGAGAACTCCCGGAGCCAGGGCAGCGCCTCGATCAGCGTGGCCGCCTTCTGCTGCGCCATCGCCAGGTCACGGGTGAGCGCCGCGGTCATGAGCTGTACGCCGAGTTCTCGTGCACGTACGCGTGGGAGAGGTCGTTGGTCCAGATGGTGGCCTCCGCGCCGCCCGCGTTCAGGTTGATGTGGATCTCCACGTCCCGGCCGGACAGGTCGACCTTGGACCGGTCCTCGGCCGCGGCGCCGTTCTTGCACACCCAGACGCCGTTGACCGCGACGTCCAGCCGGTCCGGCTCGAACGTCGCCTGGGTGGTGCCGACCGCGGCCAGGATCCGGCCCCAGTTCGGGTCGTTGCCGAACAGCGCGGTCTTGACCAGGTTGTTGCGTGCCACGGCGCGGCCGGCCTCGACCGCGTCGTCCTCGGTGAGCGCGCCGGTGACCGCGATCGCGACCTCCTTGGTGGCACCCTCCGCGTCCGCGATCAGCTTCCGGGACAGCTGGCGCAGCAGCTCGGTGACGGCCTCGGCCAGCTCCTCGGCGGTCGGCTCGATGCGGGACGCGCCGGAGGCCAGCAGCAGCACGGTGTCGTTCGTGGACATCGCGCCGTCCGAGTCGACCCGGTCCAGCGTGACGCGGGTGGCGTGGCGCAGCGCCGCGTCGAGGGCGTCCGGGCCGGCGACCGCGTCCGTGGTCAGCACGCACAGCATGGTCGCCAGGCCCGGGGCCAGCATGCCGGCGCCCTTGATCATGCCGCCGACGCTCCACCCCGTACCCTCGACGATCGCGGTCTTGGGAACTGTGTCCGTGGTCATGATGGCTTCCGCGGCCGCGGGGCCACCGTCGCGGGACAGGCCGCGCACGGCCGCCTCGACGCCGGGCAGCAGCTTGCCCATCGGCAGCCGCTCGCCGATCAGGCCGGTCGAGCAGACCGCCACGTCGCCCGCGCCGAGCAGCAGCGGCCTGGGACCGCCACGCAGCGCGGCCGCGGTGTGCTCGGCGGTGGCGTGCGTGTCCTGGAAACCGGCCGGTCCGGTGCACGCGTTCGCGCCGCCGGAGTTGAGGATGACCGCGCGCACGACGCCGCCCCTGAGCACCTGCTGGCTCCAGAGCACCGGCGCGGCCTTGACCCGGTTGCTGGTGAAGACGCCGGCCGCGGTCGCGTCCGGGCCGTCGTTGACGACCAGCGCGACGTCTTTCTTCTCGGGCTTCAGCCCGGCGGCGATGCCGGCCGCGCGGAAACCCTTCGGGTGGGTGACGCTCATGGTGCGACTCCGTAGATCTGCAGCCCGGTGGTCTCGGGCAGCCCGAACATGAGGTTGGCGTTCTGGACGGCCTGGCCGGCCGCGCCCTTGCCGAGGTTGTCGGAGGCGCTGACCGCGATGATCCGGCCGGAGTCGACGTCGACCGTGGCCTGCAGGTGCACCGAGTTGGACCCGCTCACACTGGCGGTCTGCGGCCATCGGCCCGTTTCGAGCACGTGCACGAAGGGGTCGTTCGCGTAGGCCTCTGCCAGTGTTTCGCGGGGATCGTCTCCGGTGAGCGCCTTCGCCGTGACCGTCGCCAGGATGCCGCGCGGCATCGGCGCCAGGACCGGCGTGAACGACAGGCTCTTCGCGCCCGTGGCCTGCTTGATCTCGGGGACGTGCTGGTGACGGCCGGTCTTGTAGGTCGACAGGCTGCCCATCACCTCGCTGGCCAGCAGGTGCGTCTTCGCGGCCCTGCCCGCGCCGGACGTGCCGGACGACGCGACCACGACCACGTCCTCCGGGTCGGCCACGCCGGCCGCGATCAGCGGCGCGAGCGCGAGGATGGTGGTGACCGCGTAACAGCCGGTGTTCGCCACCCGCGTGCTGGCGGCGATCCGCTCGCGCTGGCCAGGCAGCTCGGGCAGCCCGTAGGTCCACGTGCCGGCGTGCTCGCCGCCGTAGTATCGCTGCCAGGCGTCACCGTCGGCGAGCCGGAAGTCGGCGCCGATGTCCACGATCTTCACGGTCTCCGGCAGCTGAGTGGCCAGCGCCGCGGACTGGCCGTGCGGCAGCGCCAGGAACACCAGGTCGACGTCTTCGAACGCGTCGGCCGTGGTGCTTCCGAGCGTCAGGCCGAGCCCGGTGAGGTGCGGGTGCACGGCGCCGACCGGACTGCCCGCCTGGCTGTGCGCGGTCGCGGTCACCAGATCGAACTCGGGGTGCCCGGCGAGCAGGCGCAACAGCTCGCCCCCCGCATAGCCACTGGCCCCCGCCACCCCGACCCTGATACCCATGCCCTACCTCCGCATCACTATGCGGCCTAATGTATCAACATTCACCGCGGGCGGGCAAAGGGATAATCGCCACCCGCCCTCGGTTTTGCCCACTTTGCGCCTTAAGCCACATATGATCGGAAAGCTGGTTCATGTTTGCCGAGAAGGGAAAGCCGCCATGGGCGACTCGATCCGCATCATCACCCCGCAGGCCTACCCGCTCTGGGCCGCCGAGGTCCCGGCCCACTCCGACGAGCAGCCGCTCATGACCAGCGAGGGCGAGGTCGTCACCGAGGACCTGGTCGACTTCATCTTCCCGCACACCTACCGGGTGATCGCCTGGGAACACGTGGTCGGCCGCGACGGCACCCAGGGCGCGCTCCCGATCCTGGCCGGCATCCAGGCCACCAGCGACCAGAGCTTCCAGTTCGCCGAGGAACGCGAGGACGCCGAGAACCTCGCCCGCCTCCGCATCCGCGAACACCTGCGCCGCAAGAAGGTCATCAGCGCCTGATAATTCCGGGAAACTGTCGTACGCAGGCTCTACGGTGGCCCGATGAGCGGTGACCTGCGGACCTTCTACCAAATCCTGATCAACACGCTGTTGGTGTCGGTCATCAACTTCACGGTGTGGTTCGCGGTCACGTTCTGGGTTTACCTGGAGACGAGATCGGTCTTCGCGACCGGGGTGATCTCCGGCATCTTCCTGGTGCTGACCGCGGTGACCGGCATCTGGTTCGGCAGCCTGGTCGACCATCATCGCCGCACGCTGGTGATGCAGGCATCCGCGGGCGCGTCGTTCGCGCTCTACCTGGCCGCGCTCGGCGTCTGGCTGATCACCCCCTCGGAAACCTTTCAGAACCCCGCTTCGGTACGGCTGTGGAGCTTCGTCGTCCTGCTGATGTGCGGCGTGATCGCGGGCAACATCCGGACCATCGCGCTGCCGACGCTGGTCACGATCCTGATCGACGAGGGCAGCCGGGACCGGGCGAACGGGCTGGTCGGCACCGTGTCCGGCGTGTCGATGCTGACCACGTCGGTGATCAGCGGACTGCTCGTCGCGTTCGACGGGATGCGGTCGGTGCTGGCCCTGGCGCTGGTGGTGCTCGGCGTCTCGATCGTGCACCTGGCCACGGTCACGGTCCGCGAGCCGGCCCCGTCGCCGGAGCACGAGGCCGAGAGCGGGCGGGTCGATCTGCGCGGCACGATCCGGGTCGTCCGCGGCGTACCCGGGCTGATGGCTCTGGTGCTCTTCTCCGCGTTCAACAATCTGCTCGGCGGCATCTTCATGGCGCTGATGGACGCGTACGGGTTGTCGCTGGTCTCGGTGCAGACCTGGGGCGTGCTGTGGGGCGTGCTGAGCACCGGCTTCATCGTCGGCGGGCTGCTCATCGCGCGCGTCGGCCTCGGCACCCGGCCGGTGCGGCTGCTGCTGCTCGTCAACCTGGTGCTCTGGACCGTGACGATGCTCTTCCCGATCCGCTCGTCGATGATCCCGCTGGTCATCGGCATGTACGTGTACATGCTGCTGGTCCCGTTCGCGGAGGCGGCCGAGCAGACCGTCCTGCAGCGTGTGGTGCCGCTGGAACGGCAGGGGCGCGTGTTCGGGTTCGCGCAGAGCGTGGAGCAGGCCGCGTCGCCGCTCACCGCGTTCCTGATCTCGCCGATCGCGCAGTTCTTCTTCATCCCGCTGATGTCCGAGGGCGGCGCCGGGGCTGAGGCGATCGGCTCCTGGTTCGGCGTCGGGCCGGATCGCGGGCTCGCGCTCGTATTCGTGCTGACCGGCGTGGCCGGCATCGTCGCGACGCTCCTCGCACTGAACAGCCGGCCATACCGGCACCTGAGCGCGCGCTATGCGGCCGCGCCCGACCCGGTGGCGGCGGAGGAGACCACCGAGCCCTCGGCGGACGAGACCGCCGCGGTCGCAGCGGACGGCCGAGCCGTCGCGGACAACCTGGCCGCGACCGGGAATCCCAGCACCGCGGGCCCTCAGCCCACCGCGCGCGACGCCACCGGCAGTTAGCGGGCCGCCGGCCGAGACCTGGTGATCGGTGCGTCAGGCGCACCGATCACCGAAGCGGGTCACGAATGCCACGGCTCCGTGAGACGGTCGGTCACCAGGGACCAGTAGCCGAGGCCGCGCCGCATGCCGACGGCCGCGCTCAATGCCAGCATCGGTACGTTTCGGTCGTCGTTCTCGCCGTGCATCGCGGTCCCGCCGCGCTCAGCGGCCGCAGCGAACGAGCCCAGCTTCAGCGCCCGCGCGATGCCGCGCCGCCGCGCCCGCGTGGCCACGCCGGTGTAGCTGGTGTGCCAGCCGCCCGTGTCGCCGTCCTGCCTGATCAGGCAGGTGCCGGCGGCGCCCTCCGCGTCCTCCGCGAAGAGCACCACGACGTGGTCCGGCATGTTCGCGGCGAACGCCTCGAGGTCGATCGGGGTATCGGTCGGCATGCCGGCCAGCGACTCCGCGGCCGCCGCCACGAAGCGGGCCCGCGACTCCCCCACCGTCGTGGTCTCCAGCCGCACATCGGACTTCGCCGCGGCTACCTGCGCCGCCGCCCAGAGCGGTCCGGGATCGTCGAGCGTGATCGTCCAGCCGGTGCAGTGGTTGTAGACCTGCAGCCCCAGCCGCTCCGCGAACCGCAGCCCGTCCGGCAGATCGTCGCGCATCGTCATCGCGACCGGCACGACCTCCGGCCCCGCGGCCCGATCCGCCCGCACCAGCACGCCGGCCAGCGCGGTCCCGATCCCGCGCCCGCGTGCGTCCGCCGCGACCCCCAGCCCGATCGCCCGCTGCCCCCGGTAGTCCGTGGCCGCCCCGAGCAGCGCCGCCCCGAGGACCCGCCCACCGTCGTCCGCGACGAACGCCACGACCCCGTCCTCCGCCAGCAGCCGTCGCCACCGAATCCGCGCATCCGACGCACTGATCAGATCCAGCAGCTCTACCGCAGCACCGGCATCTCCCGCCTCATACCCACGAATCCGCACGCCCGGCAGTCTACGGTTCCACAGTGTCTAGTTCTTCCTAGGAGGCTGGGTCGAAATCGTCATCACGCGTGATTGTGCCGGGCCTGATCATCGCCGCCGGATGACAACGCATCCCGCCGTGTCCGCCACAGCGAAGCCTGAGCTGAGAGTGGAACCCCGCACCGGAAATCGGACCGAGCCCGGCCTGGACGCAAAGAAGCCCGGCGTCCCGGCCGGGACGCGAAGAAGCCCCGCCGGTCCGTGGGATCGGCGGGGCTTTCGGTGGAGCGCTACGCGCCGCGGAGGGTGGCGCCGAACTCGGAGGCCGCCGCGGCCACCGCCGCGTCGCGGGCCGTGACCGCCTCCTCGACCGTCAGCGTGCGGTCCGGGGCGCGGAACGTCAGCTTGAAGGCCAGGGACTTCTTGTCCGCGCCCAGCGCCTCCGACTCGTACACGTCGAACAGGCGGACCGCCTCCAGCAGCGGGCCGGCGGCGCCGGACAGCGTCGCCTCGACCGCGGCGGCCGGGACGTCCGCCGGGACGACCAGGGCGACGTCGATCAGCGCCGGTGGGTACGTCGACAGCGGCTGGGCCTGGACCACCGGGGCGTTCGGCAGCGCGGTCAGGTTCAGCTCCATCGCGCACGTGCGCCGCGGCAGTTCCAGCGTGGAGATCGCGGCCGGGTGCAGCTCGCCGGCGAAGCCGACGATGGTGCCGTCGACCGAGATCGCGGCGCAGCGGCCGGGGTGCCACGGCGCCTCGTCACCGGCCGTGACCGTGATCTGCCCGGCCGGGATTCCGGCGGCGGACAGCACGGTGCGGGCCGCCTCGACCGCGTCGGCCCAGTTCGCGGCGCGGCCGGCGCCCCACCAGCCGGACGGGGAGACCTCGCCGGCCAGCACGACCGCGACGTGCCACGGCTGCTTGGGCAGTGTGGCGTCCGCGGCGAACAGGTCGTCGTCGCCGGGGCGTTCGTCGACGCCCATGGCCGGCGGGCTGCCGGCGCCGGGGCGCGGGTGGAAGACGGCGCCGATCTCGTAGAGCGCGAGGTCGCGGGTGCCGCGCCCGATGTTGCGGCGCAGCGTGGTGAGCAGTGGTGGCAGCAGCGTGCTGCGCAGCAGCGGCTCCTCCTCGGAGAGGGGGTTCGCCAGCCGGACCGCGGAGCGGCGGTTGTCCGACGAGGGCATGCCGAACGCGTCGAACACGGAGGCGGACATGAACGGGTAGTCGAGGACCTCCACGTAGCCGTTCTCGGCGAGCGCGCGGGCCACGGACCGGCGGCGGGCCTGCGACGCGGTGAGGCCGTTGCCGGCCGGCGCGACCGGCAGCAGGCTCGGGACCACGTCGTACCCGTCGAGGCGGACGACCTCCTCGACCAGGTCGGCCGGGTCGGTCAGGTCCGGGCGCCAGGACGGCGGCGTCACGGTGAGCACGTCGCTGGAGGTGGACGCGGCCACGCCGCAGCCGACCTCCTGCAGCAGCGAGATGACCTGGTCGCGCGAGTAGTCGACGCCGATCCGGCGGGCCGGCAGCGTGGCGTCCAGCTCGATCAGGCCGGCCGGGCGACGGTAGTCGAGATCGAGGATCTCCGGTGAGGCCACCCCACCGCCGTGCGAAAGCAGCAGCGAGACCGCGCGATCCATGGCGACCAGCGTCAGCGCCGGGTCGACGCCGCGTTCCCAGCGCTTCGCCGCCTCGCTGAAGAGCTTGTGCCGGCGGGCGGTGCGACCGACCATGACCGCGTCCCAGTGGGCGGCTTCGAACAGCACGTTCGTGGTGGTCGGCTGCACCTCGGAGGTCTCGCCGCCCATCACCGCGGCCAGCGAGATCGGCACGCCCGGGGCCTCGCCGGAGCAGATCACCATGTCCTCGGCGTCGAGCGAGCGGACCACCCCGTCCAGCGTGGTGATCTTCTCGCCCGGCAGCGCGCGCCGGACCAGCAGCGGGCCGTCCAGCAGGTCCGCGTCGAACGCGTGCATCGGCTGGCCCAGCTCCAGCATCACGTAGTTCGTGATGTCCACGGCCAGGCCGATCGAGCGCACGCCGGCGACCGCGAGCCGCCGCTTGATGTAGTCCGGCGACGGCGCGGCCGGGTCGATGCCGCGCACCAGCCGCGCCGAGAACCGGTCGCAGCCGGCCTGGTCGTCCACGGTGACCGCCCACGGCACCTCGGCGGTTCCGGCCGGAGAGGAGACCAGCCCCGGGTCGCGGAACGGCACCTTGAGCGCGTGCGACAGTTCGCGGGCGAGACCGCGCACGCTCATCGCGTACCCCCGGTCCGGGGTGATCTCCAGCTCCAGGATGATGTCGTCCAGCCCGACCAGTGGACGCGCGTCGGTGCCGGGCACCAGATCGCCCGACAGCACGATGATGCCGTCGTGATCGTCGCTCAGCCCCAGCTCGGCGGCGGAGCAGATCATGCCCGCGGACATCCGCCCGTAGGTCTTCCGCGCGCCGATCGTGAAGCCGCCGGGCAGTTCGCCGCCCGGCAGGATCACGACGACGAGATCGCCCTCGGAGAAGTTCCGCGCCCCGCAGACGATCTCCTGCGGCGCGGCGCCGCCCACGTCCACCGTGCAGAACCGGATCGGCTTCTTGAAACCGGTCAGTTCCTCGATGGTGAGCACGCGGCCCACCACCAGGTCACCTTTGACGGTCGCCGCCTGGTCGACGACCGAGTCCACCTCGATCCCGAGGGACACCAATGCCTGCTCGACGTCGGCGCCGGTGAGATCCACCGGCAGGTCGACGTGTTCGCGCAGCCAGGAAACTCCGATGCGCACAATTCCTCCGCTTTGAAAGAAGAAGTCTCAGACGGCCATGCCGTACGCGGTCGTGAAGCGCACATCGCCCTCGACCATCTCGCGCATGTCGGAAATGCCGTGCCGGAACATCAGCGTCCGCTCGATCCCCATGCCGAACGCGAACCCCGAGTAACGGTCGGGGTCGATGCCGCAGGCGCGTAGCACGCGCGGGTTGACCATGCCGCAGCCGCCCCACTCGACCCAGCGCGGCCCGTCCCGGTGCTCCGGGAACCACACGTCGAACTCGCCGGACGGCTCGGTGAACGGGAAGTAGTGCGGCCGCCACCTGGTCTTCGCGCCCTCGCCGAACATGGCCCTGGCGAAGTGGTCGAGCGTGCCGCGCAGGTGCGCCATCGTGATGCCCTCGTCCACGACCAGGCCCTCGACCTGGTGGAAGACCGGCGTGTGGGTGGCGTCCAGCTCGTCGGTCCGGTACGTCCGCCCCGGGCACACCACGTAGATCGGCGGTTTGCGGGTGAGCATGGTCCGGGCCTGCACCGGCGACGTGTGCGTGCGCAGCACGTGCCCCGGCGTGGTCAGGTGGAACGTGTCCATCAGCCCGCGCGCCGGGTGGTCCGCGTGGATGTTGAGCGCGTCGAAGTTGGTCCACTCGAGCTCGACCTCGGGACCCTCGGCGATCTCGTAGCCCATGCCGACGAACAGGTCGCCGATCCGCTCCATGAGCGTGGTGAGCGGGTGCCGGGCGCCACGCGGGCGGCGGTCCCACGGGAGCGTGACGTCGACGCGCTCCTCGGCGAGCACGCGCGCGGCGCGCTCGACCTCGAGGGCGGCCTGCCGTGCGTCGTACGCCGTCTGCACGGCCTGCCGGGCGACGTTGACCCGCTTCCCGGCGTCGGACTTCGCGGCCGGGGGCAGCGCGCCGATCTCCCGGCGGGCCAGCGAGATCGGCGACTTGTCGCCGAGGTGCGCCGGCTTCAGCGCGACGAGCGCGTCCAGGTCGGCCGCGCCGGCGAAGGCCTGCGTGGCCTCCGCGATCGCGCCGTCGAGGGCGGACTGATCCAGCAGGGCAACCTGCTTGGGGTCATACGGGTCATTGCGATAGGTCATGACTCTGTGTCTCCAACGCCTGCGGGAACCGGGACAGTCTAGTGACGCGCGGCAGTGCCGCCGCCCACCGGTGTCTCCGAAGGCTGAGAGCGTGACGGATCAGGCTCGTTGCCCGCGCGCGCCGGCGGGCTGCATAAACGAGCGGATCACGGTCGGTCACTCCTTGAAGTCGCGTAAGGCTCTGGCCGAAGCATACAGACACACCGCCGCGGCCGCCGCCAGATTAAGGCTCTCCGCCCGCCCGTGCATCGGCACCTTCACCCGCAGGTCAGCCGCCTCCAACACCGCCTCGGACAGACCATGGGCCTCAGAGCCGAAGATCCACATGGTACGGACCGCGAGCGCGCCCTCGTCCGCCAGCGCATCCAGGTCCGCGTCGCCGTAGCCGGTGGCCGCCAGCACGGTCAGCCCTCCGGCCCGCGCCTCCCGCACCACCGCGACCGGGTCCGGCGCGCGCACCACGTCCACGTGGAAGAGGCTGCCCGCGGTCGATCGCACGCACTTGCCGTTGTAGGGATCGACCGCGTCCCCGGCGAACACCACCGCACCCGCGCCGGCCGCGTCCGCGGTGCGCAGCACGGTACCGGCGTTACCCGGATCACGGATCTCGGCCAGCGCCGCGACCAGTTTCGGCCCGCGCGCCAGGGCGTCCGGAAGGGGGACATCGGTCTGGTGGCAGAGCGCCACGATCCCCTGCGGCTGCACCGTGTCGGCCAGCACCGCCAGCGCCTCGCCGTCGACGGGCGACACCTCGATCCCCGCCTCCGACGCGGACCGGCTCAGCGCGGCGTACCGATGCAGGGCTTCCGGGGTTCCGAACAGCTCGATCACGGTGCCGGGCGCTGCGAGCGCCTCCGCGACCGCCTGCGGCCCTTCGGCGAGAAAGCGCCGCGACGAGTCACGATCCCGGCGGCGGTGCAGCTTCCGGGCGGCGGCGATCCTGGGCGTACGCGGCGTGAACAGGGTTTTCCTCCGTGCGGTCGCCGCGCCTCGTCTCGTGATCCAGGCGCCCCGACGTCGTCGGAACGACGTCGGGGGCGCCTGGATCCCGGAAGACAGCGGCCGGGAAAAGCGGAGGCGCCCCGCAACAGCGGGACGCCTCGGCTCAGGAGATGAAGCTGGGTGAAACTCAGGCGGCCTGGGCGGGCGCGCCGCCGGTGCCCTCGGCCGCGACCGCGGCCTTGGCGACCTCGACGAGCCCGGCGAACGCCGTGGCGTCGTTGACCGCGAGGTCCGCGAGGATCTTGCGGTCGACCTCGACACCGGCCAGGCGCAGGCCCTGGATCAGCCGGTTGTAGGTCATGCCGTTCGCCCGGGCGGCCGCGTTGATGCGGGTGATCCACAGCTGGCGGAAGTCACCCTTGCGGTCACGACGGTCCCGGTACGAGTACTGCATCGAGTGCAGCACCTGCTCCTTGGCCTTGCGGTACAGCCGGGACCGCTGGCCCCGGTAACCGCTCGCCGTCTCGAGCAGGGTACGACGCTTCTTCTGGGCGTTGACCGCCCGCTTGACGCGTGCCATTGAACTACTCCTAAATGAAAAAAGTCAGTGGCGGGCGCGTCAGCGGCCCAGCAGCTTCTTAACACGCTTCACGTCGGACTTGGCCACCTCGACCGTGCCGGTCAGCCGGCGGGTGCGGGTGGAGGTCTTGCCCTCCAGCAGGTGACGCTTACCGGCCTGCTCGGTGACGAGCTTTCCCTTGCCGGTGACCTTCACCCGCTTGCCCATGCCGGTGTGGCTCTTCATCTTCGGCATTGAACGCCTCTTCTTCCTGATACAGGCCGGGGGTTCCCGGCCGGTTGTGGCCGGGAAGCCGGCCGTTACTGGCCGGGGGTTCCGGCCGGTGCACCCGCGTCGGCGTCCGCCGCGACGGGCGCCTCGTCGGCGGCCACGTCGTCGGTGGCCGTCTCGTCGGCGGATGCCTCAAGGTCCTCTTCCCGGGGCGGGCGAGGCGCCTTGGCACTGGCGGCGACGCGCTCCGCCGCGGCCACCTTCGTGGCGCGGTGCGGAGCCAGCACCATGGTCATGTTTCGGCCGTCCTGCTTCGGAGAGGCCTCCACGTAACCCAGTTCCTGGATCTCCGACTCGAGCCGGCGCAGCAGGCGGTAGCCCAGCTCCGGACGGCTCTGCTCGCGACCACGGAACATGATCGTGACCTTGACCTTGTCGCCCGCCCGCAGGAACCGCACCACGTGACCCTTCTTGGTCTCGTAGTCGTGCGGATCGATCTTCGGGCGGAGCTTCATCTCCTTGATGACGGTCTGCTGCTGGTTGCGCCGTGCCTCGCGCGCCTTGAGTGCCGACTCATACTTGAACTTGCCGAAGTCCATGAGCTTGCACACCGGCGGACGGGCCATTGGCGCCACCTCGACCAGGTCCAGATCGACATCCGCGGCCAGCTGCAGGGCGCGCTCCAGCGGGACGATGCCCACCTGCTCACCCTCAGGGCCGACCAGTCGGACCTCTCGCGCCCGGATCTGATCGTTCACGCGTGGTTCGGCGCTGATGGGGCCTCCTCATAACTGCTTCCCGCACCCGCCGGCCGGCCGGCACGGGTCTGGCGACGCTCGCCCGCCTGCCCCGGCGGATCGAGCCTGCGCACGGCGTGCGCCGTCGGCCACAAGCAGAAAGGCCCCGGCAACATGCATGCCAGGGCCCGCTCGACCGGTCACGGCTCACGCTCTCGCGCACGGCCACGCTGTCACGCGTGGCACTGAGCCACCGCGCTGCGGATGCGGCGCACCCGAGGCGGTCTGACCGGACCCGGACGCTCAGGGCGGCGCGGGTGGGAGCAGGCGCTCCGCTTCATCACCACCACGCAGATGCAGGATCAGTGCTGATCATGAACATGCGTGATGGTCAGGTCGACCCGAGAAGTCTAACAGGCCCGGAACGCCGCCGCTAACGGCCCCGGGCCTGCCTCAACACTCGGGCCGCGCGGTCCTGCTGTGACCGATCATGACAACCCAAGAGAATGACCTTGATATTCCCGCGCCCGGCGGGGATCCGCGGGTGGTCACCACAAGAACCCCGGCGGGCGACCACCCGCGGAGATCAGGAATTCGCGTCCGGGTCCACGTTCGTGGCGACGCGGTCCGCGGAGTGCTCGGCGCCGTCCTGGGCGCCGGCCGGATTCACCACTCCGTCGTAGTTGTACACGATGGACGAATCATGAGATTTGCTCGTACGAATGTATCGGTGCACCAGCCCGTCATTCTCGATCTCGATCAGACCGGTGTCGCCCGCGCTGCGAGTCTCACCGTCGTAAGGCCCTCCGACCAGGGCCGCCTCGGTGGTCGATTGATCAGTCATGCGAGCCGGGTACCCCACTTCGACCCGATCAAACGGGAACAAAAATGGCGTGCATCTCCCGCATGACCATCGCGATTCAGGGTAGCCGGGATGTCGCACGGCCGATTTCAACGGCTCACTTCACCCCCTGGATAAACCCGATTGGAGGGCACTGAGATGACGGATATCGCCACGTCGCGTTCAGCGTCCACGACCGACGGCCAGACGTCCGCCACCGAGACCGCGAAGCAGGAGGCCCGCGACCTCGGGCACACGGCGGTGGAGGCAGGCGGCAGCGTCGCCGGCACCGCGAAGGACGAGGGCCGCCGAGTCGCGCAGGAGACCGGCCGCCAGGCCCGGCACCTCTACCACGCGACCCGCGACGAGCTACGCACCCAAGCCGGCGCGCAGCACCAGCGCGCGGTCGGCGGCATCCGGTCGGTCGGCGGCGAGCTGCGCTCGATGGCCGACTCGAACGAGCAGGCCGGTCCGGTCGGCGACTACGCCCGGCAGGCCGCCGCGAAGATCGACCAGGTCGCGGACTGGCTGGAGACCCGCGAGCCGGGCGCGCTGATCACCGAGGTCAAGGACTACGCGCGCCGGCACCCCGGCACGTTCCTGGCCGGTGCCGCGGTGCTCGGCCTGATCGCCGGCCGGGTCACCCGTAGCGTCGCCGCGGAGATCTCCGACGACGCCACACCGTCCGCCACCCCGTCCGCGCCCACCGCCACCGGGACGGCCACGGTCCCGGCCACGCCGCTCCCGCCCACGTCCACCGCACCGGTCCCGGCCACGCCCGTGACCACCGCGGTCGTCACGCCGGCCACCACGACGCTGCCGGCCACCACCTCGGTACCGGGCGGCATCGGGACCGACCCACTGCTGCCGCCGGTGACCGACCCGCTGGCCCCGCCGGCGACCGAGCCGCGCCCATACCCGGGTGAGGTCCGGCCATGACGCAGGGCCCGGACGTGTCGCAGCGCTCCTTCGGGGAGCTGCTGGGCGAGGTCACCCAGGACCTCTCCACGCTGGTTCGCCAGGAGGTCGAGCTGGCCAAGGCGGAGATGCGCGAGGAGGCGGCGAAGGCCGGCAAGGCCGCCGGGCTGTTCGGCGGCGCCGGTGTGGCCGGCTTCCTCGTCCTGCTGTTCCTGTCGTTCGCGCTCTGGTGGGGCCTCGCCAACGTGATGGACCAGAGCTGGGCCGCGCTGATCGTGGCCGCGCTCTGGGCGATCGTCGGCGGCGTGCTGTTCACCATGGCCCGCGGCAAGGCCCGCGAGATGCGCGGGATGCCGCGCACCGCGGAGACCGCGAAGGAGATCCCCCAAGCACTCAAGCCGAATCGTGGAGGCCTGTGATGAGCACCGACCCCGACCAGATCCGCGCCGACATCGAACGCACCCGCGCGGGCCTCAGCTCCGACGTGGACGCGCTCGCGTACAAGGCCAGCCCCACCCGCATCGTCGAGGATCGGAAGCAGCGCGTGCGGGACGCGCTCCGTACCACCCGGGAGAAGATCATGGGAACCGCCTCGGACGCCGGCTCGACCGTGGCCGGCAAGACCTCCGGTGCCGCGCACGCGGTGTCGGGCAAGGCCTCGGACGCCGCGCACGCGGTCTCGGACACGGCTTCCGGCGCCGCACACACGGTGTCGGAGAAGGCCTCGGATGCGGCGGACGCGATCCGGCAGGCACCGTCGGCCGTGAAGGCGAAGGCCGAGGGCAACCCGCTCGCGGCCGGCCTGATCGCGTTCGGCGCGGGCTGGCTGATCTCGTCGCTGCTCCCGGCGACGCAGAAGGAGCGCGAACTCGCGTCCAGCGCGAAGGCTGCGGTCCAGGAGAACAAGGACACGCTGGTCTCGGAGGCGAAGCAGCTGGCCGGTGAGCTGCAGGACAGCCTGCGCGGCCCCGCCGAGGAGGCGGCCGGCCGGGTGCGCGACACCGCCGCCGACGCGGCCGCCACGGTCCGGGACGAGGGCCGGTCCGCGGCCGACGACGTCAAGGGCCGCGCCACCGAGGCCCGCGAGAAGGTCTCCTAGCCTCGTTGATCGGGGCGTTCGTGATCGGGGCGTCCCCCAAGTCGTCAGAACGACTTGGGGGACGCCCCGATCATGGCTTTGCACAGCGCCGCGTGGATCGCGGTGCCGGTGGTCCGGGCGGCCTGCCCTCTTCGTGATCGGGGCGTCCCCCATGTCGCTCCAGCGGCACGGGGGACGCCCCGATCACGTTTCCCTCGTGCGGAGCGTGTCGGAATCCGTCACCCGGCCGGTCACGGAACCGACACCGTGGAGCAGACCCGGGGCCGCCCGAATGTGCGAGGCTTTCCGCATGACGGGCCGGAAGCCGCCGGGGGGCGGCACGGCACCAGACACCGCACACGTCCCGTGAGGACGGATCCCGGCTCGGCGTGGTGGCAGGCCCACGCCGGCTCCGGATCCGGGACGAGCGGGTCGTGTGCGTCTCCCAGGGGGATGGAGAGACGTGCAGTGACCATGCTGGACAGTCCGGTAACGGAGAACGGAGACATCGGCGAACTCGTCACGGCCGCGTCCCGGGGGGACACGCGGGCCTGGAACACGATCGTGAATCGGTACGGCCGGCTGGTGTCGGCGGTGTGCCGGCAGTGGCGGCTGAGCGACGCCGACGCCGCGGACGTGAGCCAGACCGTCTGGCTGCGCCTGTTCGAGCAGCTGGACCGGTTGCGCGACCCGCGGGCACTGCCCGCGTGGCTGCTGACCACCACCCGGCGGGAGTGCCACCACCTGCACCGGGCCGCGAAGCGCGAGCTGCCCGGCGCGACCGCGGCACGGCTGGAGGGGCAGGCGGACGCCACCGCCGCCTCGATCGACGACGGGCTGCTGCGCCGGGAGCGCGGCGCGGCCGTGCGGGCGGCGTTCGACGAGCTGCCGACGCATTGCCGGGAGCTGCTGGAGCTGCTGCTCCAGGATCCGCCCACGCCGTACGAGGAGATCAGTGCCCGGCTGGGCGTGCCGTGCGGCGGCATCGGGCCGAACCGGGCGCGCTGCCTGGAGCGGCTGCGGCGCAACCCGCGGTTCCGCGCGTTCATGTCGGAACGGACGTATCAGGCAGCCCGCTGACGCCTCGGCGATGGTTACGGCGCGCAGGCCGCACGGTGCGTGCGGTGATCATGGCTGCGCGCGCGAAGCCCCGCCCCCGTGCGGGGCGGGGGCCCTCGGCCACGGGGCGGGGATCGAGGGCGAGGCGGGGGTCGCCGATCGGGCGGCGGCCCCCGTCGCATTAACCCACATCGCTGGCATACATCGACAGACCCCATTGACTTCTCTCATGTGAGCGCTAACACTCTCTCCCTAGTAACGCACCCGAAATACGAAGGGATGCGAGAGATGAAGCGTCGCCAGGTGCTGATCGGTGCGGCCTCGGTGCTGGGCGCGGCCGCGTGCGGTGCCCCGTCCGGGACCGAGCGGCTGCGATATTGGAACCTGTTCGGCGGCGGCGACGGCGTGCGCATGGTCGAGCTGATCGACGCGTTCGCCGCGAGCCGTCCGGACCTCGACTTCCAGGCCTCCACGCTGACCTGGGGCCCGCCGTACTACACGAAGCTCTCGATGGCCTCGGCCGGCGGGCGCGCGCCGGACGTGGCGATCCTGCACCTGGCCCGGCTGCCCAGCTTCGCGCCCGGCCGGCTGCTCGACCCGTTCCCGCGGCAGCTGCTCACCGAGCTGGGGATCACGCCGGAGAACTTCCTGCCGGAGATCTGGGACCGGTGCGTGGTCGACGGCGAGGTCTACGCGATCCCGCTCGACACCCATCCGTTCGTCATGTACTACAACACCGACCTCTGCCGGCAGCTCGGCCTGACCGACGCGAACGGCACGCTGGTCCCGCTGCGCGGCGCGGACGACCTGGTGGCCGCGTGGTCCGAGGCGAAGAAGCTCACCGGCGGGTACGGGCTGGTCCTGGACAACTTCGGCGTCTCACCCTGGCGCCTGTGGTGGACGCTCTACCGCCAGCTCGACGGCGACCTGCTGAACGCGGACGCGACCGCGCTGGTGATCGACGACGCGAAGGCGCTGCAGGCACTCGACTTCATGCGCCGGCTGTCCGTCACCGACGCGGTCGCGCCCGGCCAGATGCTGCTCTCCGGCGCGGTCGCGCTCTTCGGCAGCGGCAAGGCGGCGTTCCTGTTCAACGGCGAATGGGAGGTCACCACGTTCCAGACGCAGAAGACGCCGTTCTCCATGACGCCGTTCCCCGAGGTCTTCCCGGGCACCGCGAGCGCCGCCGGGATCGCCCGCACCCAGGCCGACTGCCACACGTTCGTGCTGCCGCACCAGCGGGACCGCACGGTGGCCGGCACCCGGCCGGCGCTCGACTACGTCAGGTTCATGCTGGAGCGCAGCGTGGACTGGGCGGCCGGCGGGCACGTGCCGGCCTGGCTTCCGGCCACCCGCAGCCCGGACTACCTGGCACTGGACCCGCAGTCGCGGTACCGGGACGCGGCCGCGACCGCGCAGCTCGATCCGCCGGCCTGGTTCAGCGGCTCGGCGTCCAACATGGAGAACCTGGCCGGGACCGCGTTCGGCGC
This sequence comes from Catenuloplanes nepalensis, assembly GCF_030811575.1. Classification (GTDB taxonomy): domain Bacteria; phylum Actinomycetota; class Actinomycetes; order Mycobacteriales; family Micromonosporaceae; genus Catenuloplanes; species Catenuloplanes nepalensis. Next base: position 5,103,809 of record NZ_JAUSRA010000001.1, read on the forward strand.
GGTGCAGGCCGGCACGCTCACGCCGGAGGCGGGACTGGCCCGGTTCAAGGCCGACATGCAGCGCCTCATCGACACGCCGGCACCGGTCTAGGGAGGGCTTCGATGGCCGTCGAGACACCGCAACGCGCGCCCGCCGAGACGCCCGCGCCGAGGGAACCCGGCAAGCCGAGGAATCTCACCGGGCTCTGGTTCGCGCTGCCGTTCCTGCTGATCTACGCGGTCTTCATGATCTGGCCGATCCTGGCCGGGCTGTGGAGCAGCCTGTTCAACACCAGCCTGGCCGGCGGCGACGTCGAGTTCCTCGGCCTGGGCAACTACGCGGAGATGGCCCGGGACGGCGCGGTCTGGGACTCGCTGTGGAACACCGCCTACTTCACGCTGCTCAGCACGCCACCGCTGGTGCTGGCCGGGCTGGGCATGGCGCTGCTGGCGCACCGCGCCCGGCGTACCGGCTGGTTGCTCAGGTTTGCGTTCTTCATGCCCTTCCTGCTGCCGGTCACCGTGGTCGCGCTCATCTGGCTGTGGATCTACCAGTCCGACTTCGGGCTGCTCAACGCCGCGATCGAGTGGTTCGGTGGCGACCCGGTCGCGTGGATCAACGACGAGCGGACCGCGATGTGGGCCGTGGTGATCTGCACGCTGTGGTGGACCGTCGGCTTCAACTTCCTGCTCTACCTGGCCGCGTTGCAGGGCATCCCGCGGGAGCTGCACGAGTCGGCCGCGGTGGACGGCGCGACGCCGGGCCAGCGGCTGTGGCGGATCACGCTGCCGCTGCTGCGCCGCACGACCGGGCTGGTCCTGGTGCTGCAGCTGATCGCGTCGCTGAAGATCTTCGACCAGGTGTACCTGCTGAACGAGGGCAACGCCGGGCCGATCACGCGGCCGTTGATCCAGTACGTCTACGAGCAGGGCTTCACCTCGTACCGGATCGGCTACGCGAGCGCGATCTCGTACCTGCTCTTCCTGATCATCATCGTGGTGGCCTTCGCCCAGTTCAAGATCTTCTCCGCCGGGAGGGACGACTGATGCGTACCCGATTGCCGTTGTCGCTCCTGGGTCTCGCCGTGGCGCTCGTCTGGCTGATCCCGCTGGCCTGGGCGATCGACACCTCGATCAAGCCGGAGGGCGAGACCACCCGGGTCCCGGTCACCTGGATCCCCGAGGTCTTCACGCTGGACGCCTACGGCCGCGTGCTCACCGCCGGTGACGTGCCGCTCTGGCTGGTCAACAGCCTGATCGTGGCGACCGGCGTGACCGTGCTGACGCTCGCCGCGGCCAGCCTCGCGGCCTACGGCTTCTCCCGGCTCGACTTCCCCGGCAAGAACTGGCTGTTCGCGCTGGTGCTGGCCGGGATCATGGTGCCGCCGCAGGCGCTGATCGTGCCGCTGTTCCACCAGATGCAGTCGCTCGGGCTGGTCGACACGTACTGGGGCATGATCCTGCCGCAGCTGGCCGCGCCGGTGATGGTCTTCATCCTGAAGAAGTTCTTCGACGGCATCCCACGCGAGTACGAGCAGGCCGCGGCGCTGGACGGCGCGAGCCGGCTGCGGATGTTCTGGAGCGTGGTGCTGCCGATGTCCCGCCCGGTCCTCGCCGCGGTCGGCGTGTTCACGTTCGTCACCGCGTGGAACAACTTCCTGTGGCCGTTCATCGTGGTCAGCGACCCGGACCTGATGACCGTGCCGGTCGGGCTCGGCACCGTGCAGAGCTCGTACGGCCTGCGCTACGCCGAGATCATGGCGTCCGCCGTGCTCGGCGGTCTCCCCCTGGTGGTCGTGTACGCGTTCCTGCAGCGCCACGTCATCCGCGGCGTCGGCGATGCCGGACTCAAGGGATAGAGGTGCGTTTGTGCAGCACGCGACAGTGACGCTCGACCCCGCCTTCACCGTGGCCCCGGTCCGCCGGCGCACGTTCGGCTCGTTCGTCGAGCACCTCGGCCGCTGCGTCTACACCGGCATCTACGAGCCCGGACACCCCACCGCGGACACGGACGGCCTCCGCCAGGACGTGCTCGCGCTGGTCCGGGAGCTGGGCGTGTCCATGGTCCGCTACCCGGGCGGCAACTTCGTCTCCGGCTACCGGTGGGAGGACGGGGTGGGGCCTTCTCGCGTCCGGCGCCCCGATCTGGCCTGGCACACGATCGAGACCAACGAGTTCGGCACGGACGAGTTCCTGCGCTGGTGCGGGCGGGCCGGCGTGGAGCCGATGATGGCGGTCAACCTGGGCACCCGCGGCGTCGCCGAGGCCGTCGACCTGCTCGAATACACCAACCACCCCGGCGGTACGCATTTCTCCGACCTACGGGCCTCTCACGGGAATCCCAAGCCGTACGACGTGAAGCTGTGGTGCCTCGGCAACGAGTTGGACGGCCCGTGGCAGGTCGGGTTCAAGACCGCACGGGAGTACGGCCGGCTCGCCGCCCAGACCGCGCGCGCCATGCGGATGCTCGACCCGGGCCTGACGTTCGTGGCCGTGGGCAGCTCCGGCTCCGGCATGCCCGAGTTCGGCGCGTGGGAGGCCGAGGTGCTGGCCGAGACGTACGAGGAGGTCGACCTGATCTCCGCGCACGCGTACTACGAGGAGGTGGACGGCGACCTCGGCTCGTTCCTGGCGTCCAACCTGGACATGGAGCACGTGATCCGCGCGGTCACCGCGACCGCGGACCACGTCGGCGCGCGCCTGAAGTCGCGGAAGAAGATCGGCGTCTCGTTCGACGAGTGGAACGTGTGGTACCTCAGCCGCTTCCAGAACGCGCCGCCGCCGGCCGCCTGGGAGATCGCGCCGCGCCAGCTGGAGGACGTCTACCACGTGGCGGACGCGGTCGTGGTCGGCAGCCTGCTGATCTCGCTGCTCCGGCACAGCGACCGGGTCGAGGCCGCGGCGCAGGCGCAACTGGTCAACGTGATCGGCCCGATCTTCACGGAGCCGGGCGGGCGCGCCTGGCGACAGACGATCTTCCACCCGTTCGCGCAGGCGTCCGCGCTGGCCCGCGGCACCGTGCTGCACACCGCGGTCGGCTCGCCGGTCTACGCGACGCCGAAGTACGGGGACGCGCCGCTGGTCGACGCGGTCGCCACGCTCTCCGACTCGGGGGAGGTGGCGCTGTTCGTGGTGAACCGGTCGATCGACGACCCGGTGCGGCTCACCATCGGCACCCGCGCGTTCGACCGCGCGCTGACCATCGGCGACGCGACCGTGCTGGCCGACGACGACGTCTACGCCACGAACACCGCGGACGCGCCGGACCGGGTCGCGCCGCGCCCGCACCCCGGCGTCACGCCCGGCTCGCTCGACGTGGTGCTGCCGCCGGTGTCGTGGAGCGTGATACAGCTTTCCTAAAGGTTTTAGGTTTAGTGCGATATGCTTTCGGCATGATCGACGTCGACCTGCTGCGGGGTGCGCTCGAGATCGAGCGCACCCCGCACGGCCTCCTCCCCCACCGGCTGCCGCGATGGGCCCGCGACCAGGCCGCCGAGCCGCAGCTCGCCATGGTCGAGGCGGAGCCGTCCGGGGTCCGGCTGGCGCTGCGCACCGCGGCCACCTGGATCGAGCTGGACACGCTGCCGTCGCGGGTGAACTACGCCGGTGCGCCGGCCCGCCCGGCCGGCGCCTACGACCTGCTGATCGACGGTTCGCTGGTGGCTCGCGCGGTCGCGGACGGCGGCGACACCGTGTCGATCGACATGGCCACCGGTGCGCGCACGGTCACCGCCGGTCCCGCGGCCACGCTGCGCTTCGACGGGCTCCCGGCCGGCGAGAAGGACGTGGAGATCTGGTTGCCGTACCGGGAGCGCACCGAGCTACGCGACCTGCGGGCGGACGCGCCGATCGCGCCGATGCCGGACCGCGGGCGCCGGGTCTGGGTGCACCACGGCAGCTCGATCAGCCACGGGTCGAACACGGACGGGCCGTCCACCACCTGGCCGGCGCTGGCCGCGCTGGCCGGCGGGGTCGAGCTGGTCAACCTCGGGTTCGGCGGCAGCGCGCTGCTCGACCCGTTCACCGCGCGCGTCATCCGGGACGCGCCGGCCGATCTGATCAGCGTCAAGATCGGCATCAACGTGGTCAACGCGGACCTGATGCGGCGACGCGCGTTCGGCCCGGCCGTGCACGGCTTCCTGGACACGATCCGGGACGGGCACCCGGACGTGCCGCTGCTGGTGGTGTCGCCGATCCTGTGCCCGATCCACGAGGACACGCCGGGGCCGGGCGCGTTCGACCTGGACGCGCTGGCCGAGGGGCGGCTGGCGTTCCGCGCCACCGGCGACCCGGCCGAGGTCGCGGCCGGCAAGCTGACGCTGCGGGTGATCCGGGACGAACTCGCCCGGATCACGGCCTCGCGCGACGATCCACACCTGCATCACCTGAACGGCCTGGAGCTCTACGGCGAGGCGGACGCGGAGGAGCTGCCGCTGCCGGACGCGCTGCACCCGGACGCGGCGACGCACCGGTTGATCGGGTCGCGGTTCGCCGAGCGGGTCTTCGGGCCCGGCGGCGCATTCAGTCGCGCATAGCCGACAACCTATCCGGCGATTTCCGAGTCTCACGGGTGTGACTGTCTACAGTGCACCACGTCTGCGGCGTCTGATCGCCGCACTGACCGTGTCCACCGCGGTCGCCGCCGTGCTACCCGGCACGGCGACGGCCGCCCCGTCCTCATCGCCGCCCGCGGTCGCGGGTGGCGAGGCCCGCACCGTCACGCTGATCACCGGTGACCGGATCACGCTGTTCCCGGGTGGGAACGTCGCGCTGGAGCGCGGCGCCGGCCGGGAGCACGTCCGGTTCGGCATCGAGCGCCTGAACGGGCGGGTGTCGGTGATCCCGTCCGACGCGCGCGGGCCGCTGCACGCGGGCCGCGTCGACCCGCGGCTGTTCGACGTGACCCGGCTGGTCGAGTTCGGCTACCACGACCGGGCGCTGCCGCTGCTGGTCGCCGGCACCGCGCCCGGCGCCCGTGCGGCCGGCTCGCTGCCCGGCGGCCTGAGCCGCGTGGAAGCCGCTCCGAACGGCGCGACCTGGACCACGTTGACCGGCGCGTCCGCGCAGGCCCGCGGCGGCGTCACGAAGATCTGGCTGGACGGTGTCATGCGCCCGTCGCTGGACGTGAGCGTGCCGCAGATCGGTGCGCCCGCGGCCTGGCAGGCGGGGCTGACCGGCACCGGCACCACGGTCGCGGTGCTGGACACCGGCATCGACGAGACCCACCCCGACCTCGCCGGCCGGGTGCGCGCCGCGCGGAACTTCACCGAGGGCGCGGAGGACGACCGTGACCTGGTCGGCCACGGCACGCACGTCGCGTCCACGATCGCCGGGAACGGTGCCCGCTTCAAGGGCGTGGCCCCGGGCGCGACACTGCTCGACGGCAAGGTCTGCGCGCTGGCCGGCGGCTGCCCCGAGTCGGCGATCCTGGCCGGCATGCAGTGGGCCGCGGAACAGGGCGCGGACGTGGTCAACATGAGCCTCGGCGGATTCGACATGCCGGGCGAGGACCCGGTCGAGGCCGCCGTGCGGACGCTCAGCGAGGAGCACGGCACGCTGTTCGTGGTCGCGGCCGGCAACTCCGGCGCGCTCGGCGAGGGCAGCGTGGAGAGCCCGGGCAGTGCGGACGCGGCGCTGACCGTCGGCGCGGTCGACAAGTCCGGCAAGCTGGCCGGTTTCTCCAGCCGCGGGCCGCGCCTGGACGACTACGCGATCAAGCCGGAGATCACCGCGCCGGGCGTGAACATCGCGGCCGCGCGCAGCGCCGACGCGGTCGAGATGACCGACCCGGGCCCGGCCGAGGGCTACACCACCGCGTCCGGCACCTCGATGGCCACGCCGCACGTCGCCGGCGCCGCCGCGCTGCTGGCCCAGCGGCACCCGGACTGGCCGGGCGACCGGCTCAAGTCCGTGCTGGTCGGATCCGCCACGCCGGAGCCGTCGACGCCGGTCAGCGCGCAGGGCGCGGGCCGGGTCGACGTGGCCCGGGCGATCACCCAGGACGTCACCGCGTCGCCGGCCGTGATCAACGCTGGTTTCCAGCAGTGGCCGCACGCGGACGACGAGGTGCGGTCCACCACCCTCACGTACCGCAACGGCGGCACCGCGGCGATCACGCTCACGCTCGGCGTCAGCGGTCTCCCGGACGGCCTGGTCTCGCTCTCCGCGCCGGCCGTGACCGTGCCCGCGGGCGGCGAGGCGTCCGTGCGGGCCGACGTGGACACCCGCGGTGAGATGCCGGACGGGTTCCTCGGCGGCACGGTCACCGCGACCGCGGGCGACCGGGTGGTGCGCACGCCGCTCGGCGTGCAGCGCGAGGTGGAGAGCTACGACGTCGGCCTGACCGTGCTCGGCCGGGACGGCGCGCCCTCCGCCGACCACCGGGTGCAGTTGATCGATAAGGCGCGGCGCGTGGGCTACGGCGCCTGGCCGGGCAGCGGGGACACGATCCGGCTGCCGAAGGGTGAGTACGCGCTCGGCGCGACCATCGGCGAGGACACCCACCTCGCGCAGGCCGCCCTGGTCGTCGACGGCGGCACCGGGGCGCTGACGCTGGACGCCCGGATCGCCGCGCCGGTCACGGTGACCGTGCCCCGCCAGGGGGCCTCGCTGGAGTCGCTGTGGGCCGGGGCCGGCTCGACCTGGTACGCCACCGGCGTCGGCGCGGCCGGCGACGAGAAGGTCTACATCGGACGCCTCGGGCCGGACGTCACCACGCCGGACTACCACTCGTACGTCACCGCGCGATTCGGCCAGCGGGCCGCGGACGGCACGTTCAACGGCACGCCGTACCTCTACTCGGCGTTCTACCTGACGCCCGGGAAGATGACGACCGGCTTCACGCACGCGGCCACGCAGTCCGAGTTCGCCACCGTGGAGGCCGTGCACGGCACGCCGGCCGCGGTCCCGCTGGCCGCCAAGGGCAGCTTCCCGATGCACGACGCGCTGCCCGGCGCCTCCTCGTGGAACTGGCTGTACCCGGCCGGGTTCCGCCGCACCGAGTACTACAACGCGGACCACGGGGTGCGCTGGGCGCCGTACTTCATGGACGCGCGGATCGGCGAGGACGGCTGGGAGGAGTACCTCTCCGAGCAGTGGGCGCCGCAGACCGCGTACCGGCCGGGCCGGACCGTCACCGAGGTGTGGAACCGCCCGGTGTTCGGGCCGGCGCTGCCGGACACCGGATTCCCCGCGATCGCACGCCAGGGCGATCTCGTCTACGCGAACACGCCGCTGTTCGGTGACGGCGGCGGCCGCGAGGGCACCTCGGTCGTCACGTCCGCCACCAGCACGCTGTCCCGGGACGGTCAACTGATCCAGGAGTTCGGCGGCACGTACGGCGAGTGGGAGATACCGGCCGAAGCCGCGTCCTACCGGCTCGACGTCACGGCCGAGCGCGGCGCGCCGCACCGGCTCTCCACCCGGGTCACCGCGAGCTGGACGTTCACGTCCGCGCACGGCACCGGACCGGTGCCGATCTCCACGGTGATCCTCACGCCGCCGGTCGACGCCTCCGGTGTCGCGCCGAAGGGCCGCGCGTTCAGCGTGCCGGTGCGGGTGGCCGGCCAGGCGAACTCGGCCGCGGCGCCGAACCGGTCGCTGACCGTGGAGGTGTCCTACGACGACGGCGCCACCTGGTCGCGGGCGGCGGTCCGGGACGGTGCCGTGCAGCTGCGGCACCCGGCCACGGCCGGATTCGTGTCGCTGCGCGCGGTCGCGACCGACCGGGCCGGCGGCACGGTCACCCAGACCGTGATCCGCGCGTACGAGATCCGCTGATCCCCGCCGCGGGCCCGGCTCCCGGGCCCGCGGCGTCCCGACGCGGTGCGGCCTGCCGTCGTCGGCCGGTCAGGCCGGGGTTGTCGCCTTCGCGTGCAGTGCGCGCAGCGCCCGGACGCCCTGCAGCGCGTAGTCGCGGTCCGCCGCCTGGAGCGCCAGCACCGCCACCGACTCGTCGTCGGCCAGCTCCAGGAACGCCCACGGCGAGTGCTGGTCGAACCGGATCCGCCGCACCACGGTCCACGGCAGCTCGTAGCCGCCGAGCAGGTTCCGCACCCGGATACCCTTGGCGTCCGCCTCGACGCGCGGCCGGGTGAACAGCAGCACGCCCGCGGCCGCGAGCACGCCGAGCCCGATCATCGCGATCTGGTCGCCGAGCTGGAAGACCGCGTCCGTCTGGTCGTTGAGCCGCCCGGACAGCCCGAGCCCGACCAGCGTGAAGACGATCACCACCGCCACCGCCGCCACATAGCAGACGACACGCACCCGCTGGGGACGCAGCTTCACGACCTCGGTCTCGCTCATGCCCCGAGTCTCGCAAAACCCGAAAGCCACAAACCTGTCAGGGGTACGTCACCCCCCGCCGATCACCCCGCGGCGCTACCCTCACCGCGTGGATGATCAGTCCTGCTACTGCCTGCTCTGCGCCGCCCCGCCGTCGTACCCCGAGGAGTCCTGGGACCTCCGGGACGACATCACCGCCGGCCGGATCCGCCGGTACGGCTGGAACGTCACCGGCGTCACCGGCGGCCCGGCCCCGGACTGGGCCTACTCGACCGGCCTCTGGCACACGCACCGCGCCCCCGAGATCTGCGTCTTCGGCGTACCGGGCCGGACCGGCCAGCGCATCATCAACCAGGTCGGCAACATGCTCCGCGACGGCGTCACGCTGACCGACGGCGAACGCCACGACGACGTCCTGACCGGCTACGACGTGGTCGTCCGCGCGGTGCGGGCACCGTGGTACCGGCGCTTCTTCGGCGCGGGCCTCGACTTCTGCCAGCGACCGGCGCCGATGATGCAGATCGTCTGGCCGGACCGCGCGGGCCGCTTCCCCTGGGAACCGGAGACCGACCCGCCGTACCGGGACGTCCAGCCCCGCCTGTGGATGCTGCCCGACGACCACCCGCCGGACCAGTGGACCCGCCTCGACCCGACCGGCGGCTGGCCCTTCCGTGGCGCCCTCCCGTTCCACCAGGTGCACGCCTCCCCGGCCGTGGTCGCCGGCACCGCGCCGATCGGCACGGTCCTGCGCGACGAGGACGGCACCTGGCGATTCCTGGAGGCCGGCGCCTCCGCCGAGGCCGCGACCGGACGGGTCGCGCTGCGGCGGCTCACCAAGACCCACCCGGACGTCCTCGGCGTCGCCGACCTCGAGCCCGGCGCCCGCGCCACCCGCGGCCCGGACGGCACCTGGATCCGCTGACGGTCCGGGCCGTCCGGTCCTCTCCGGTCTCTCCGGGCCGCTCCGGCCTCCTCCGGCCGCGGCTCCGGCGGCGTGCGGGCTGATCAGGCCGGACGTCCCGGAGCCTCCGATCTGGTCCTGGAATGCCCCGGTCCGTACCCGCGAGGGTCTTTCCTTGTCGTGACCGTGCTTCACGACCGGTGAGGGGAGACCCATGATCAAGCCCGACCGACCCCGGCGGCTGCTCGCCGCGCTCGCCGCGGCACTGTGCCTGACCGCCTGCGGTGCCGGCGGCGATGACGGCGGCGACGGCTGGGGCTCGGAGGCGACGCCGACGGCCTGGCCCCAGCCCGTCGACGGCAAGCTCACCGACGCGATGTGCGACGTGCTGACCGTGGACGACTTCCTGGCCGTCGGCGTCGAGGCGCTGCGGTGGGAGGACCGCGGCCCGGCGCCGGACATCGGCCCGAACGCGATCTCGTGTCACGCGCTGGGCAGCCACTTCTTCTCGCTCAACCTCCAGCCGGACCCGGTCTCCGGGGAGCTGTACTTCGGGTCGATGCGCGATCAGCGCGCCCGGACCTCCCCCGCCGCGATCGGCACGACGGCCGTCCCAGGCGCGGACGAGGCCTGGTTCAACTCCACCACCGCCGACGACTCGGAGATCATCGTCCGCCGCGGTGCGCTGCTCATCAGCATGAGCATCGGATTCGCGCACGCCGACGAGGGCTTCGACCCGCAGAAGGCCTCGACCACGCTCGCCGGCCAGGTGCTGGAGCGCCTGCCCGGCGTCGGCCGCACCGCGACCGGCAAGCCGCATGAGATGGTGCTGACCGTCACCGGCAAGGACACCCGCACGGCGACCATCAGCTACAACGATCCGATCACCGCCGAACCGGTACAGGAGTCGGTCGGACTGCCCTGGACGAAGAGGATCCAGTTCCCCTCGTTCGGCCGGCCCACGTCGATCAGCCTCAGCGCGTCCGTCACCGCCGTTTCCCTGACCACCGTCCCGACGGTGACGTGCGGCATCACCATCGACGGTGAGGAGGAGCCGAAGAACAACGGCCCCGGACCCGGCACCTTCTGTTACCACTCCTTCGCCGAGCCCCGCTGACCCGGCCCTCGGACGGGACGGCCGTCGTGCGGGCGGCGGCCACCCACCCGCCCACGCTCGCACGGATCAGACTCGTCAGGACCGGCCCGGCCCGCTGACGACACCGAGCAGCTCATCCGTCGTGTCGAAGGGGGAGACGGGCTCTAGAGCCTGTATCGAAGTGGGGGCCGGAGCGAGGCGAGGTCCAGGTGTCGTCTGGGTGCGCGGCGCGGAAGCCCTCATACCGGTGTTGTATGTGGGCTTTGCGCCGTGCGGCCAGGCGGCGCCTGGGCCACGCCGCAGCCCGTCTCCCACTTCGATACAGGCTCTAGATCGTGCGGATCGTGATGAGGTCCTCGAGGCCTGCGAGATCGTCGGCATTGCGGGTGTAGACGGCGGCGTCGTGTGCGTGCGCGGTCGCCGCGATGAGCAGGTCCATCACCCTTGCCCGGGGTTGACGGCCGGTCTCGACCACCCGTGCCGCCAGTCGTGCGTAGCTGTCGGCGATGGCGTCGTCTATCGGCAGCGGATCGAACCGGCGCTGAATCGCGCTGAGTCGTGCCAGCCGGAGCGCCCTTGCTTCAGAGGTCTTCGCGACCAGCACTCCGAACTGGAGTTCGGCGAGGCTGGCGACGCTGATGGCCAGCTCGCCGGGAATGGGAGTCACATCGGTAGCGATGAGGATGCTGGTGTCCAGGATGCCGCGGCTCATCGCCCGGACCACGGATCGGTGACGGTGTCGTCCAGGAGGTCTCGGTCTTCGCCCCACCCCGGGTCTGTGGGCTGGCCGAACACCTCGGCGATCTCGTCCCACGCGCGCCAGGACCGGGGGCTGACCGGCCCGAGCACGGCCGCCGGCCGGCCGGCGACGGTGATGGCCACGCGTTCACCCGCCTGCGCCCTGCGCACCAGGTCGCTGGCATTCTGCCGCATCTCCCGCAGCCCGACTTCCTCCACATGCCGACTGTAGCACATGTGCTACATCGGTCAATGACCGTTCGAGGCCACCCGAGCGGCGGCCGGGCCCGCGTTCGCCGCCGGCCCGACGCCGTGGGAGCGGCACACCGCGACCCCGGGCGAGGCGTGGAAGCTCAACCAGCACGGCATCGCGGACCGTCTCCGCCTCGGCCGGTAACACCGGATCACGGCGCTGCTCCGCACCCACCGGGCCCGGACGCGCTGACGCCGCGCACCGCTGCACGGGTCCTTCACGACGCGGTGAGCCTCAGCGCGCCGCCGAGCATCTGCAGGACGGTGGCCATTCCACCGGGTTCCAGCGCGGGTACGAGTGAGCCCGCCGCCCGCCCGGCAACGGCGGCGCAGGGTGCGCCGGCGGCGGTCTGGGTGCGCAGTTCGGTACGCAGGTCGTGCTGGGCCGCGTCGGAGAGGACCCAGCCGAGCGGGGCCTCGACGCCCGGGTGGGCGTCCGGGGCGAGGCGGAAGACGCGGCTGTCGCCGCACGGGTCGTCGCCGGCGCGCAGCCGGCCGGGGCCGAGTCCGGGAAGCGGGCCGGAGAGTTCGAGGAGCGCGTCCTGGAGCTGGATCGGGCCGGTCTGGGCGGTGCGCGGGGCCTGGAGGGCGGTGAGCGGCGCGATCAGCTCGGCGGGGCGGTCGGTGGCGGTGGGTGCGCCGTACCGCTGGTAGTGGTTGTCCAGCACGACCAGCATCGGTGCGATGAGCGGGCGGCCGGCGGGGGCGCGGTTGTGCGCGGCGACCACGGGTTCGAGGGCGCGCCACAGGTCGAGGGCGAGCGCGATGCCGTTGGTCTCGAGATATCCGCCGTCCACGCCGAAGGTCTCCGCGACGGTGCCGTCGGGGTTGCAGTGCCGCATCCGGCCGGTCGGCGTGAAGTACGGGAAGCGGGCCGACAGCAGCGCGGCCGTGGACAGCCGGAGCGACGCGTCGCCGGTGCAGCCGAGGTAGTCCTGGGCGTCGAGCGCGCCGACCGCGAACCGGCCGGAGCCGTTGCCGCGTGCGGGCCCGGCGGCTGCCCGGCAGCTGGCGAGCGCGTCGCCGCGCCGCTCGGCGGTCACGGCCGCGGGGATCGGGGCGACGACGACGCGGCAGCCGGTCTCGACGGCGGTGCCGTTGAAGAGCAGCAGCGGGCGCCAGGTGCCGGTGGCTGGGGCGACCGTGGCCAGGTCGGCGGCGAGCGCCGGGTTGGCGCGTTCCCAGCCGGTCTCGAGGATGCGGGCGCGGTCGGCGATGTGCCGGGTGCCGCGGCCGTCGATGCCGTGCAGCATGTGCGGGAGGTCGCGGTAGAAACCGGCGGCCAGCAGCGCGGCCAGCGGCTCCTCGGACACCGGGACACCGGCGGCGGCCTCGGTCCGGCCGGGCGACTCGGTGCGGGCACCGTCCCGGGACGTCGCCCAGACCGCCGCACCGAGGCTGCCGCCGGACACGCCGCTGATCGCGAAGATCGCGCGGTCCCCGCACGCCGCACCCGCCGTCTCCGGGGCCAGCGCCCGGCGCTGCAACTCCGGATCGGTGAGGTCGTCCAGCGCCGCCGCGGTCCAGTACGCGGCCCGGGATCCACCGCTCGGCGCGGCCACCAGCACCAACGGCACCACCGGCCGCCCGGCCTCGATCTCACCGGCCCCGGCTCCCGGCGCACACGCCCCGGCGTTCCTCAGCCACTCCTCGAACGCACCCTCGAGCGCATTCCCGTCATCCCCGGCGATCCCCGCCGATGCGCCCGCCACCATCGGCACGTCGTGATAGCGCCCGGCGTCGACCTGCCCGGCCACCAGCACCGTCACCAGGCTCAGCGCCAGCACCGGCGTGCGTCGTGCCCGGCTGAACAGCCGCGTCGGCAGTCGTTGCTCCGCCCGCCGCCGGACGAACCCGAACGCCACCACCAGCGTTGCCAGCGCCACGGTCAGCAGCCCGATCACCCGGACCCCGCGCCCGGCCGCCAGCGGATCGACCGCCCCGGTCACGGCCACCACCACGCCCGCGCCCAGCACCGCCGCACCCACCTGATGCGGCACCCATCGCTTCCGTCGCGCGCTCCGGTCGACCCATCGCCGTTCCAGCACGCCGGCGCCCCACGCCGATGCCGGCGCCACCACCACGGCCAGCACCACGCCCGCGAGCAGCCACCCCCACGCGGCCCGGACCGGCATCCCGGCGGCACCGGACAGCAGCACCGGCCCGCTGAACGCCCGGACCAGCAGCATCCCCAGCGCCACCAGCGGTGCCACGCTCAGGCACCGACCGAGGCGGCTGACCCGGCCCCACCGATCGCCCGGAAGGTCGGTGTGCGACGCCGACGAGGCACGCGCGCCGAGCGCCCCGTTCACCCCGCCGATCACCGCCAGCACCAGCGCGATACCGAGCAGGTTGAGGCCCGTGTCGAAGCCGGTCAGCCGCAGCGCCCCGAACAGCAGCGCGGCTGCCGCGCCCGCGATCAGGGTGAGCTGCCAGCGGCCCGGCTCGCGCGCCGGGCCCACGCCGTCCAGCAGTGCCCACCGCCCGGCCGTCCACAGTGCCACGCAGAGCAGCAGCGTGCCGGTCAGCGGGCCGAGCACCCGGACCGGCGTGAAATTCGGGTCTGCCCAGGCCCGGACGATGTCGGGGCCCTGGTCGAGCGGCCCGCCCAGCGGCGCCGCGAACGCGAGGAACAGCACGGCCACGGCGATCAGCTGGACATGGTGGCGCCGCCACACGCGGTCGCCGGCGAACGGCCGGGGCGGGCCGACGTCCGCGGCCAGCCAGCGCACCAGGATCGCGCCCCCCGCGATCGCCAGCGCGATCCACTTCACGGCGCTGAGCAGCGCGGAAACGAGAGCGGCGAGGCCGTGCGGCGACCCGTCCAGCCCGCCCGCGACGACCGGCGTCCACAGTGCCTCGGCCTCGGCCGCGAGCACGGCCGGCAGCACGTGCCACCGGGCCGCGCCGCCCTCGAAGCCGACCGCCCGGACCGCGGTGAGCAGCAGGATCCCGCACGCTGGGAGAAACAGCACGGCGGCCAGCGCGGCATACCAGTGGACCCAGGCGAGGGCGGGCCCGTGCAGGTCGGTGCCCACGGTCCGCTCCGACCAGGCGGTGACCGCCCCGGTGATCGCGCGATGTTCCCACGGCGGGCCCGGCCAGCCGGTCAGCGCGCCCATGCCGTAGGACGGGGCGCCGGCCTGCTGCAGCCGGCCCAGCAGCCCGGACGCCTCGCGCATCGCGATGCCCGCGACCCCGGCGACGATCAGCGCGAGCCACGGCAGCGCACGCAGCCTCATGACGGCAGACTGCCACGCCGCGCCGGGATCCGCTGCCCCGGCAGAGGCCGCCTCCGTGAGTCGGCGCAGGAACCGGCGGGTGCGATATGACAGGCGATCGCCGGTTCCGGAAGCTCACCTACGCCGCAGACGGCATCGGCACGCCACGTACCGCGTTCCGCCCGGCCGGGGAGCCGACCCGGCGCGAGAGCGGTGCGTCCGTCACCACCCGGGCACGATCACCGCATCGCGGACAGACCACATCGATCGGCGACGCAGCGAGGTTGATCAGCGAGTAGGACGACGTCGGATCCGTGAATCGCGCCACCCGCCGGATGCTACGCGGCCCGCCGGACCCTCCTCGACCGATTCACCGCACGTCCGCATCCCCGGCCCCGGCGTGCGGGAGGAGAACCACCGGAGTGACGCCGTGCGCGTCAGAGCCGCCCCGCCTCGATGATCCGGCGCAGGAACTGGCGGGTGCGCGGGTGCTGCGGCGCGCCGAAGACCTGCTCCGGTGGTCCCTGTTCGAGGATCCGGCCGCCGTCCAGGAAGCACACCCGGTCGGCGACCTGCCGGGCGAACGCCATCTCGTGCGTCGCCAGGATCATGGTCATGCCCTCGGTCTTCAGGTCCTTGATCATGGTGAGGACCTCGCCGACCAGCTCCGGGTCGAGCGCGGACGTGACCTCGTCGAGCAGCAGCAGCCGCGGCGAGTTGACCAGCGCGCGGACGATCGCGACGCGCTGCTGCTGGCCGCCGGAGAGCCGGTCCGGGTATTCGCGCGCCTTGTCGCCCAGCCCGACGCGCTCCAGCCAGGTGCGCGCCTCGGCCTCGACCTCGGCGCGGCGGCGCCTGTGCACGCGTTCCGGCGCGAGCGTGATGTTCTGCAGCACGGTCATGTGCGGGAACAGGTTGTAGGACTGGAACACCATGCCGATCCTGCGGCGTACCGTGTCGGGGTTGGTCCTGGGGTCGGTGATGTGCTCGCCGTCCAGCAGGATCGTGCCGTCGTCGATCTCCTCGAGCAGGTTGATGCAGCGCAGCAGCGTCGACTTGCCGGAGCCGGACGCACCGATCAGCACCACCACCTCGTGCTCGGCCACGTCCAGGTCGAGGTCCTGGAGCACCAGGCCGCCGCGGAACGACTTGCGCAGCCCGGAACACGACAGGGCCGGCTGCGTCGGCACCGGCACGTAGGCCGCCTCCTGATCCGCCGTCGTGATCGACTGGACCAGTCCGGCCGCGGTATCGCTCAGCTCGTCCCGTCCGCGCCGGCTGCGCCGGGCCGGCGGCTCGTCACCCGGCTCCGCCCGCGCCGCATGCCGCGATCGCCGTGGCCGCTCGTCCACCAGCCGCGAGTCCGGTTCCACGCCGATTCCGTCGACGGGCATGCGGGGGTACGGGTCAGCGCCGGGACCCGGCGCGGCCGGAACCGCCTCGTCCCGCGTCGCGAACCGGGCGTACCCGCCTGACGGGGACTCCGTCTCGTCCCGCGCGTACCCACCCGACGGGGACTCCGGCTCGTCCCGCGCGTATCCGCCCGGCGGGGACTCCGGCGTGGCGAACCGCGCGTACCCGCCGGACGGCGACTCCGTGTCGCGCTCGCTGCGGCGACGGCCACGGCTGTTCGGTGCGGGCGCGTCGTAGAGGCTCCCGTCCGTACCCTCGGCGGGCTGTTGATCTTGTTCTTCGGAGACCGCCGGGAACGCGCCGGTCGATCGGCGCAGCGCACGCTCCCTGGCCCGCTCGCGCCGCTGCCGGGCCGCGTCGAAGTCCGCCACCCGGGTCTCGTCCGTGCGTTCCGGGCGCCTGTCGAGCCGGTCGCGTTCCAGCTGCTCGCCGAAGCTCACCTCGTCGTCGTCGCGTGTCACCGGATCACCGCCCGCCCGCGTTCTGCCGCCGCGCCGCCCGCAGCGTGACCAGGTCCGTCACCGCGATCAACGGGATCGCCAGCAGCACGAACAGCACGGCCGCCACCACGTACGGCGTGAAGTTGAACGCGTTCGCGGTCTCGATCTGGGCGGCCCGCACCGCGTCGACCAGCCCGGCCACCGACACCAGACCCACGTCCTTCTGCAGCGCCACCATGTCGTTGAGCAGCGGCGGCGCCACCCGCCGCACCGCCTGCGGCAGCACCACGTGCCGCATCGTCTGCCGATATGTCAGTCCGAGCGACCGGGCCGCCGACCACTGGCTCGGGTGGATGCTCTCGATGCCGGCCCGGAACACCTCGGCGAGATAACCCGCGTACGTGATGATCAGCGCGATCGCGCCCAGCACCAGCACGCTCGGCGTCCCCTGCAGACGCAGTCCCGGCACGCCGAAGGTCAGCAGATACAAACCGATGATCAAAGGCATACCACGCAGCGTGTACGTATAACCGGTGGCCAGCGCGCGCAGCGGGAACAACACCGCGCCCCTGGTGGTCCGCAGCACCGCGATCAGCAGGCCGAGCAGCAGCGCGCCGATCGCGCACACGACCAGCAGCCGCACGTTGAGCCACAGCCCGCGCAGGATCGCCGGCAGCGAGTCGGCCGCGACCTGCGGGTCGAGGAACGAGGCCTGCACGCGCGGCCAGCCCGGCGAGCCGGTCACCAGCACCACGACCAGCACGCCGGCCACCGCGGTGGAGACCGCGCTGATGATCACCGACCGGATCGACTGCTTCCGGCGGTAGGCGACGCGCGCCCGCTGCATCTCACTCGGTGTGTGGACGTCCGCGGTCATGACCGTCGTGTCTCGCCCGGTGCGGGAACCCCAGCCGTCATGACAGCTCGGGCGCGCCCGCCACCTGGGCGAGCCACTGCTTCTCCAGCGTCGTCAGCGTGCCGTCCGTGCGCAGCGCGTCGACGGCCTGGGTGACGCAGCCGGTCAGCGACGAGCCCTGGTCGAGCACGATGCCGAAGCCCTCCTGCGTGCCGACCTGCGGCATCTGGCCCACGATCTTCGCGTCGGTCAGCTCGGCCGCGGTCATGTAGAACGCGGTCGGCAGATCCACCACGAGCCCGTCGATCGTGCCGTTCTCCAGCGCCTGCTTCGCGTCGTCGTTGCTGTTGAACACCTGCGCCGCCTGGGACGGCTTCACCAGCTCCGTGATCGCCTGGTAGCTGGTCGTGCCGACCTGCGCGCCCAGCTTCGCGTCCTTCAGCCCGGCCAGGCCGGTCGCGCCCGCGATCCTCGACGAGTTCTTCGCCACGACCGCCTGCCGGACGAGGTAGTACGGAGAGGAGAAGTCGACCGCCTTGCGCCGCTCCTCGGTGATCGAGAACTGGTTGATGTCGATGTCGAAGCTCTTCGGCCCCGGTGCGATCGCGCTGTCGAACCGCACCCGCGTCCACACCACGTTCTCCTTGGTGTAGCCGAGTTGGGTGGCGACCGCGTAGGCGACCGCGGACTCGAAGCCCTCGCCGCTCTCCGGCTTGTCGTCTTTGAACCACGGCTCGTACGCCGGCTGGTCGGTGCCGATCGTCAGCTTCCCTGCGGTGAGCGTCTTCATCGACCCGGGGTCACAGCTGACGGTGCCGGACGCCGCGGGTGTCGCCTCGCCGCCGGACTCCTCCGGCGCGCACGCGGACACCCCGGCGACCGTGGCGAGCAGCAGGGCGACGGCGGGCACGGAGGTTCTACGCATGGCCATGAGCATATTGGCTGCCCGGGTGCGGTGGGGCCGAAGGGTCCTGCGAGAATCGTCTCCCGTGAAGACCTTCGACGAGCTGTTCGCGGAACTGCAGGCAAAGGTGGCGGCCGGAACCCCCGGCTCGCACACCGTGGCGGCGGTCGAGCGCGGCGTCCATGCCATCGGCAAGAAGGTCGTCGAGGAGGCGGCCGAGGCGTGGATGGCCGCCGAGCACGAGGGTCCGGAGCGCGCCGCCGAGGAGATCTCGCAGCTGCTCTACCAGGCACAGGTGTTGATGCTGGCCAGCGGGCTGGAGCTGAAGGACGTCTACCGACATCTGTAGGTGTCGGTCTCGTCCTCTCCCTGCCTCCCTCTCGCCTGGAGTCTCTTCTGATGCTGCGCATCGCCGTGCCCAACAAGGGCGCCCTGTCCCGTCCCGCCATCGAGATGCTGCGCGAGGCCGGCTACCGCCAGCGCGGCGACGACCGCGATCTGGTCTGCCAGGACCCGGCCAACGACGTCGAGTTCTTCTACCTGCGCCCGCGCGACATCGCGGTCTACGTCGGCAGCGGGGATCTCGATCTCGGCATCACCGGCCGCGACCTGCTCCTGGACTCCGGCGCCCCGGCCTCGGAGATCATGGACCTGTCCTTCGGCGGCGCCCAGTTCCGCTTCGCCGCCCGCCCCGAGACGCTGCAGTCCGTCGCCGAGATCGACGGCCGCCGGGTGGCCACCGCGTTCCCCGGCGTGGTCGCCCACTACCTGGCCGCCAACTCCCTCTCGGCGACCGTGGTGCGGCTGGACGGCGCCGTCGAGAACGCCATCCGCCTCGGCGTCGCCGACGTCATCGCCGACGTCGTCGAGACCGGCGCCACCCTCCGCCAGGCCGGCCTGGTCACCGTCGGCGAGCCGCTGCTCAAGTCCTCCGCGATCCTGATCAGCCGCTCAGCCTCCGAGGCCTCCGGCACCGGCGCCGCCCAACTGCTGCGCCGCCTCCAGGGCGTCCTGGTCGCCCGCCGCTACGTCATGCTCGCCTACGACGTGCGCGCCGACCTCCTCGACCAGGCCACCGCCCTGACCCCCGGCATAGAGTCGCCGACCGTCTCGCCGCTGCACCGCGAGGGCTGGGTCGCCGTCCAGGCCATGGTCCAGCGCGCCGAGATGCACCGCATCATGGACGAACTCTACGAAATCGGCGCCCGCGCCATCCTCGTGACAGACATCGCCGCGACGCGCCTCTGACCCGCGCACAGTCGACCCGGGCCGCTCGTCGCGAGCGGCCCGCGGCGGCTCGGAAGGGGGGCCAGAAAGGGTT
This sequence comes from Catenuloplanes nepalensis, assembly GCF_030811575.1. Taxonomy (GTDB): domain Bacteria; phylum Actinomycetota; class Actinomycetes; order Mycobacteriales; family Micromonosporaceae; genus Catenuloplanes; species Catenuloplanes nepalensis. The sequence goes on from NZ_JAUSRA010000001.1 coordinate 5,123,213, forward strand.
CCGTCCATCCACGAAGGCCGTTACGTTGTCTGCGTCCGGTGTGGAGCCGATCGCGATGGGGGCGGCGAGTGCTCTCGAATGAAGATCGAAGTTTCGTCCGCGTCGTCTTTCGCCGCATGCTCGACGAGCATTTCGACTCCGCATTCGAGCACCTCTTCCATAAGATCATGTGCGAGCGTTATCCGGACTTCATCAACGTCCGCACGCACGGCACACTCGGTGATCTCGGCGCCGACGGTCTGCGCCTGCACGACCGGACGCTATACGCGTGCTACGCACCGCAGAGTCCGGACGCCGGCGAGATCCGCCGCAAGTTCCACAGCGACCTGACCAAAGCTATCGAGAAACGCGGCGGTCAATTCACCACGTTCGTCTTCGTGCACAATGACGCGCGCAACGGCGTTCACCCCGAGGTGTCACTACTGCTCAACGACGCCAGAATCACCCATCCGGATCTCAAGTTCGAGCAGATGGGGCCGATCCATCTATACCGGGAATTGTGCGGCCTGGAACGAGACGTGATCGCCGACGTCCTCGGCTGCGACTTCCCGTCGACCGACCGCGTGTACCGCGTAGGGCCGAGTGATCTAGAGCCGCTGCTCGCGCATCTGGTGTCCCTTCGCCGCTCCGGTTCCCTGCTCGCCGAAGCGCGGGAGGTGCCTCCCGGCAAGCTCGACTACAACCGGCTCAGCCGGGACGACCGCGAGGAGTTCGTCCTCGCGATGCGATATACGCCAATGGTCGAGGACTATTATCAGGCGCGGACCGACGTCACCGAACGTGACGATGTGGCCTTCGGTTTTCACACGTATTATCGTGACCTCCGCCAGGAGTATCAGGATCCCGCGGAGATCATCTGGAAGCTGCAGGAGTACGTAGCCGGCAATGTCCGCGGATCTCGCGAACAGGAGAGGGCCGTGATGGTGATCCTCGCGTACTTCTTCGAGACCTGCGACATCTTCGAGGAACCGCCCGCCGACCGGCAGGCGATCTCATGATCACACCGACGAAAGGCATCGCACCGCAACGGGCGCTCGTGGTGGTCGGCGCTCAGGTCCTTCAGCTGCTCGACCGGCCGATGACGGTCAGCCAGACGTGGGCGAGGCTGAAGGAGTGGCGATCCGGCCACGGGCATCATGCGCCGTTGCCGTTCTGGTGGTTCGTGCTGTCACTGGACGTTCTGTACGCGCTGGGAGTCCTCGAACTCGATCGGGACCTGCTGCGAAGGAGGCAGGCGAATGCTGCGCCGGCTGGGGGCGAGTGATCATCGTTTCCGGGCGCTGCAGTTCCGTGCCGGTCTGAACATCCTGGTCGCTGACACCGCCAATGGCTCTCGCGACACGGACAGCCGTAACGGTGCGGGCAAGTCGAGCATGATCGAGCTCATCCACTTCATGCTCGGTGAACGTAGCGAGCCTAAGTCGCTGCCGCGGCAGGCGGTGCTGCAGAAGGTCGAGTTCAACCTCACCCTCGACTGGCCACGCCTGCCCGAACCCGTCACCGTCCATCGCTCCGGTGAACGCCACACATGGGTCCGGCTGCACCCGGCACCGTCCGGGGTGGATCAGGGACAGCTCGACCTGGGGACGGGCGCGGTCCGTAACACCGAGTGGCAACGGCTCATCGAACGAGACCTGTTCAACCTCCCGGAGCAGCACGACGGCGTCAGTGGGCGCAACCTGCTCTCCTTCCTCATCCGCCGGGTGAGTTCGGCGGGATATGTGAGCGCCGTGCACGGCCACGTCCGCCAGGCGGATCACGACGCCGCGACCAACCTCGCCTATCTGTTCGGCCTCGATCATCACCTCGCCGACCGCTACCGGGCACTGCGGGCCCGCGAGAACGCCCGCCAGCAGATGCAGAAGGCGGCGCAGGATCCGCTCATGGGACGCATCATCGGCAAGGTCGCCGACCTGCGTAGCGAGATCGCCCTCGCCGAGCGTCGCGTCGCCGAGCTCCAGGGCCAGGTCGACAACTTCCATGTCGTGCCCGAGTACGAACACCTGCGCCGCCGAGCTGACGACGTGGATCAGGCCATCCGCCGGCTCATCGCCCGGGACACCGCAGATCGGCGCAACCTCGAAGACGTCGAACGAGCCCTGCAGGAAGCGATCGAGCCGGACATCAGTTACCTGGAGCCGGTCTACGGCCAGCTCGGTGTAATCCTCGGCGGTCAGGTCCGCCGTCGCTTCGACGAGGTCGAGGCGTTCCATCACTCCGTCGTACGGAACCGCCGGCGTTACCTCGAGGAGGAACGCGACACGGTTCGCCAACGGCTCGCCGACAGCGAGGCCGAACGAGGGCGACTCGGCGCGCAGCTGGCCGCGACGCTGCGGACGCTCGAGGAAGGGGGCGCACTGTCCGCGCTCACCACTCTCCAGCAGGTCCTGGGTGAACAACGAGCCACGCTCTCGGCGCTCCAGCACCGCTACGAAGCGGCACAGGCTCTGGAGTCGACGAGGCGCGAGATCACGCAGGCACGGCTGAGTCTGCAGGATGAGATGAACCGCGACATCGAGGATCGCCGTGGCTTCGTCGACGAGGCCACGGTCCTGTTCTCCGACTTCGCCCGCGCGCTCTACGGCAGCGACCGCAGTGCCTACCTACGGTTCGAAGCCGCGCCGAACAGTCTGCGGATCGAGCCGCACATTCAGAGCGACAACAGTGGCGGCATCGGAAGCATGGTCATCTTCTGCTTCGATTTGACCCTGGCGGTCCTGGCCCACCGAGCCGGGCGTGCGCCCGACTTCCTCGTCCACGACAGCCATCTCTTCGACGGTGTCGACGAACGCCAGCTCGCCGCCGCGCTCGGCCTGGCGGCAAGGACGGCGGAGCGCGAGGGCCTGCAGTACATCATCTCGATGAACTCCGACGATCTCGACAAGGCCGGCCGCCGCGGGTTCGACGCGACCCCCTACCGTCTTCCCGAGCAGCTGACCGACCGATATGAGGACGGCGGCCTCTTCGGCTTCCGCTTCTGACCGTCACACCTCCCGCGATCAAGACGGTCGTCCGCGAAAGGCGCGCATGGCCGCCAGGGCTACGGAACGTAGAGCTCGGCCAGACGGACGGCGACGCCGTCGTCGGTGGTGAGGCGGATCAGGGTGGGGCCTTCGCCGACGTGGTCGGCGAAGTCGGTGGCGGGGACCTCGCAGGAGCCGGCGCCCATGTCGTCCATGCAGGCGCTCAGGTCGGACTGGTCGACCAGGGCGAAGATCGCGTCGTCCGCGCGCGGGAGGGTGATCTTGGCTTCGCTGCCGGCGGTGCTCCAGGCGTAGGTGCAGCGCTTGTCGTCGGCGGGGATCCGGAAGGTCTCGCAGAACTCCGGGTTGGTCATGAAGATGACCGGCTCGACCACGACGGCCTGGTTCCTGCCGGGCGTGAACTGCAGCAGCCGCACGATCGAGTCGGTGTCGCCGCGCGAGACGTCCGTGAACGCCGGCGTCGACGGGGTGGCGGACGGCACCGCGGACGGCGTGGCGGAGGGTGACGGCGAGCTGGTGTCGTCGTCCGGGGCCGAGCCGCACGCGGCGAGCAGCAGCAGGAGCGGCAGCGAGACCAAGAGCTTCTTCACAGGGTACGGATCTCCAGGTCCTTGAAGGCCGCGCTGCCGCTCCGGTAGTCGGCGCCGGCCTCGACGCCGAGCCGGATCCAGCCGGTGACCAGCCGTCGGTCGTTGACCGGCGCGGACGTGACCGTGGTCCCGTCCACCGAGGCCGTGGCCACGTCGTCCCGGATCAGCAGCCGGACCCGGTGTTCGGCGCCGCCGGCCAGCGCGGTCGACGGGACGCGCACCAGGTCTTCCGCGCGGTCGTCGGCGTGCCGCTCGAACGCGATCGCGTCCGCGCAGAGCGACAGCACGTACCCGGTGAGGTCGTCGGTCTTGCGGAACGCGATGAACGCGCAGCTGCCCGGCTCCAGCAGCGCCACCGTGGCGGTGATCGACTGGTCGCCGGCGAACATGTCCTGCGGGCCGTCGCAGGCCTGCCAGACCGGTTCCTCGCCGCTGATGACCAGGCGCCCACCGGTGTAGACGCACTCTTCCGACGCGGGCCACTGGCCGGGCCGGGACAGCGGGTCGATGATCACCGGGCCGTTGCCGATCAGAGGCGGCTCGCTGACCGCGGCCGACGGCGTCGGCGAGGGCGCGGCCGTGGGCAGATCCCGGGAGCTGTACGCCCACGCGCCGGCCGCACCCAGCACCGCCGCGGCCAGCACGCCCGCGATCGCGGCCGTGACCAGCCGCCGGTTGCGCGTTCCGCGGCGGCGCATTGCGCGGGCCGCCTGGGCCGCGCGCTGCACCTCGGGCCGCGCGGCAAGGTCGGGCCGGCTGTGCGAGCCGGTGTCCAGCAGCAGTTCGAGCAGTTCGGGCGCGGTCGGCCGGTCCGCCGGATCCTTCGCGAGCGTGCGTTCGACGATCTCGCGCAGCGGCGACTGCAGCCCGCCGAGGTCGGGCGGCTGGGTGAGGATCCGGCCCGCGGTCGCGGCGGCCGAGTCGGCGGCGAACGGCGTACGCCCGGTGCCGGCGTAGGTGACCACAGCACCCCAGGCGAACACGTCCGAGGCCGGGCCGATCGGGGCGGCGTCGAAGCGTTCCGGCGCCATGTACGCCAGCGTGCCGACCATCTGGTCGGTGCGCGTGTGGTGGCTGGTCGCCTCGAACGGCTGCGCGATGCCGAAGTCGATCACCTTGGGCGCGCCGAGAGCGAAGAGCACGTTGCGCGGCTTGAGGTCGCGGTGGATGACGCCGGCGCCGTGGATCGCGGTCAGCGCGGTGGCCACGCCGATCGCGACGCTGTGCAGGTCGCCGCCGGTGAGCGGGCCGCGGTCGGCGACCACCTCGGCCAGGCTCGGCCCGTCCACGTACTCGACGACCAGGTACGGCGTGGTGTGCTCCGGGTCCGCGTCGAGCACGGCCGCGGTGCAGAACGGCGGCACCTGGCGGGCGCGGCTGACCTCGGAGCGGAACCGGCCGCGATATTCCGGCTCGTTCGCCAGGTCGGGCCGGATCGCCTTGACCGCGACGTTGCGGCCGTCCGCCGACCGTCCGAGGTAGACAGCACCCATGCCGCCCTCGCCGAGCCGGCCGAGCAGCCGGTAGCCGCCGAGTTCGCGCGGGTCTCCAGGGCGGAGAGGCTCCGTCATGGATCGCCACGTTACACGGGCACGCCACTCACGTTCAGCTCCGCCACCGCGGCCCAGCGCTGTCCGTTCACCTCGCTGAGCGCGCGCAGCCGCACGTACCGCCCGGTCTTCACGGGGAACGTCACGGTCTGTTCCGCCGTGGTGTTCGGCCAGACGCCGGTCGCGACCGGGGTGCCCCAGTTCGTACCGTCGGCGGAGACGTAGATCTCGTAGTTCTTGATCCGGCCGTCCGCCTTGTTCTGCCGGGGCAGGTAGTAGAGGTCCGTCACCCGGTAGGAGCCGCCCAGGTCGATCTGGATCTCGTGCGGGGGCTGCACGTTGAACCAGTTGGTGTGCCAGTAGGTGTGCGTGTGGCCGTCCAGCACCCGGGCCGCGAGCGCGACCTCGGACACCACCTCCTGCGAGCTGAAGTACTTGATTTTGAAGTTGTTCCGCGGCAGCCGCTGCTTGACGTAGGTCGCGGTGTACGTGGCCGGTGCCGCCGGCGCGGTGATCACGTGGGTCTGCGCGCCGCCGTCGGACCAGCCGGAGAAGCCGTACCCGGCCTGCGGGGTGACCGCGCTGGCCGTGTTCGCCGAGCCCTGGATGACCGTGGTGGTGAACGGCGTGGTCCGCACGGTCGAGCCGACCGTGAGCTGCAGGCCCGGCGGGCTGGTGACGAACGTCAGGTCCACGGTCCGCGGGTCCAGCCGGCGGGTGGTGGACACGCTGAGCCCGCCCGCGTCCGTGGCGGTCAGTTCCAGCTCCAGGTAGGACGGGTAGTCGTGGTCCGGCGCCGGGAACGTCGCGCCGGCCACGCCGTCCCACTCCTGCGCCACGTGCACGTGACAGCTGTCCAGCGTGTAGCAGTGGTGCTGGAGCAGCCGCCAGCGCAGCGCGGACGCGGGCAGCGTGCCCTGCTGCGGGTCGCTCGCGTGCCCGGTGAACGAGATGCCGTCGCCGACCGCGAAGTCCGTCGTCCCGGCCGGTGTGTCGATCACCGGCGCGGGTGGCGCGTTGCCGCTGGAGATCGCCACGGTCACGCTGTCCTTGGCGTCGAGCGAGTCGGTGACGGTCAGCCGCGCCGTGTACGGCTGCCCGTCCGGGTACGTGTACGACGCGGCCGGCGTGGTCGCGTCGACCGTACCGTCGCCGGTGAAGTCCCAGGCGTAACGCAGCAGCCCCTGGTCGGACGGGTCCGGATCGGACGAGCCGGTCGCGTCGAAGTTCACGGTCAGCGGCGCGGGACCGGAGGTCGGCGACGCGAACGCGACCGCGACCGGAGGCTGGTTGCCGCCGAAGTAGCGGATCCGCCGGACCGTGCCGCCCGCGTCCGCGTAGTAGAGGTCGCCGCCCGGCCCGATCGCCAGGTCCACCGGGTTCGCCGCCTGGCTGACGAAGATCCGCCGGTTGGCCGGGTCCGGCAGGCCGCCGGGCGTGGCCGGCGTCATCGCCCAGATGCAGTCCCGGCTGTAGTCGGCGAAGAAGAACGCGCCGTTGTACGCGGCCGGGTAGTCGCCGCCGCCCGGCGGGTAGAACGCGGCGCCGGAGGTGGACGAGCCGCCGGTCGGGCAGGTGTCACCGGAGACGACCGCGGCACTGTGGTTGTAGGCGTAGTACGGCCCGGCCTGCCCGCCCGCGGTGTACAGGCTCTCGCACAGGCTCAGGTTCGCACCGTCGTAACCGCCCTGCCGTCCCCCGCCCTCGAAGCACGGCCAGCCGAAGTTGACCGGCCCGGCGCCCGGATTGGTCACCCGGTTGATCTCCTCCCAGGTGTTCCAGCCGACGTCGCCGGTCCAGACCTCGCTGGTCCCCGGCCGCATCGCGAACCGGAACGGGTTACGCAGGCCGTACGCCACGATCCGGCGCGCGTTCGCGTCCGAGCTGGCGGAGAGCGGGTTGCCGCCCGCGCCCGCGCCGGTCGCCGGGTTCAGCCGGATCAGCGTGCCGTCCAGCCCGGTCGCGTCGCCGAGCGTGCGCACGTCCTGGGAGCGCAGCGCGCCGCCCTCCGCGCCCGGCGGTGCCATCGAGCCGCCCGGCGGGTCCGCACACGGGTTGACCGGGTTTCCCAACTGCCCGTAGTCGGTCACGCTGTAGTTGGCGCCGTCACCGGCGCTGGCGTAGAGCATGCCGTCCGCGCCGAAGTGCAGGTCGCCGACGGAGTGGCTCGGGTACTGCTGGCACCAGTCCTGGATCAGCACGGTCTCCGCGCCGGACGCGTTCAGCTTCGACAGCCGGGCGGTGACCACGCACCGCCCGCCGACGTTGCCGCCGACGTTCGCGCAGCTGTCGTGCCAGTACGGCGCGGTCCGGCCGGGCGGCGCGTCGTACGCGTACAGCACGTAGACGTCCGGCACGGCCGGGAACTCCGGGTGCAGCGCCAGCCCGAGCAGCCCACGGTCGTGCAGGTTGTGCACGTTCGTGGTGAGGTCGGCGAAGACCGCCGGCGTCGGGTCCGCGAGGCTGTCGAAAACCTTGACCCGGCCGGCCTTCTCCGCCACGAACACCCGGCCGTCCGGCGCGAACTCGATGTTCATCGGCTGATCGAGCCCGGCGAACACGACCTGCTCGCGGAACCCGGACGGCAGCGCGGCGGCGCCGGCGGCCAGCGCCCGGCCCGCTTCCGGTGCCGGGTGGTGGTCGTGCACCGCGATCGGACCGGCCGCGGTGACCGCGGCCATGACGAGGGACAGGACGCGCCGTGCCGACCACATGGAGACCTCCCGGTGAGTCTGCGGGCAGCCAATTTAACGGCCCTGAAACACCCGGCGGGACACCCGCGCGACTTCCGACTCTTGCCAGATAGCGGCCCCAAGTTCATCGAATCTCATCCGGACGATCACCGGATTGTCGGCAACCCGTCAGAGCCAGGTGCCGGGATCGTCGAGGCGCTCGGCGAAGCTCATCCCGGCGACGAACGCCAGCACGTCGGCCCTCGGCAGCGGATCGGTGCGGGGAACGGCGAGCACGTCGAGCGACTGCCCCCGGGACTCCACGCCGTAGTAGCCGCCGTCCGGCGCGTACACCCGGTGCGGGCCGGCGGTGACCCACGCGCCGTCCGGCCGTTCCTGGCCCTGGGGCGTACCGGACTGGACGCTCAGCTCACGTCGCCCGGCGACCAGCCGGGCCGTCGCGGAGACGACCAGGCCCGGACCGTCCGTCCGCAGCTCCACCCCCCGCTCTCGCTCGGTCGCGCCCGCCGGCACGGCGCCGATCCGGAACGGCATCATCAGCCGCCGGCTCTGGTCGAGGCGCACGTGCCCGACGGCCGCGAGCGCCAGCTCCTGGCTGGGCATCTGCACCTCGGCCCGGGCCCAGAGCCCGTCGGCCGGCTGCCAGTCGAACCGGTACAGGCTCCACTCGCCGTCCCGCGGCGGGTGGGACAGCCCGGCCGCCACCCGCACGGTTCCGGGACCGGCGCCGACCCGGACGTCCGCGGCCTCGGAGAGCAGGTCCTCGCCCACGATCGAGGGCGGCAGGCCGGCCGCGTCCCGGGCCAGCGTGATCGACAGATCGAGGTCGCCGCGGATCACCCGGGCGGACTCCACCCCGGCCGCCGAGCGCCAGCCCGCGACCGCGGCGTCCCGGGCCAGCGCGTCCACCGAGAAGTGCAGCACCGCCGGGTCCGCGCCGACCAGGTCGGGCCGGGCGACGGCACCGGGCAGCCCGGCGTCCGGCAGCACCGCGAGGTCCCGGTGTGCCCGGTCGTTCACGGCCGGCGACCGGGACGGCAGCGGCGACGGGGCCGGGGTGGCGACGACGGGCGCGGACGAGTCCCGGTGCGGGGCCAGCAGGCCGGCGGCGGTGCCCACGCCGGCCAGCACGACCACGGCACAGGCGAACGCGGCGATCCGGCGGTGGGTGCGCACCCGGCGGCCCCGAACCACCGCGCCGCGCAGCAGCGCGTCCGGCGCGATCGGGGCTCCGGCGTCCGCACGGGCCCGGAGGCTCTCGGACAGCAGCGCGTCGAGGTCGGACGTCATGCTCTATCAAACGCGCCGTACCCGGCTCCGCGTAGACACCGGCGTCGCACGATCTGGACCCCGGGCGAACGTAGGCTGGGTGCATGATCTCTCGGGCGGATGTGGACGCGGCGGCGGTGCGGATCGGGGACCGGGTGCGGCGCACGCCGGTGCTGCCGGTGACCGACTCCGGCGCCACCGTCTTCAAGCTGGAGTACCTGCAGCACACCGGCACGTTCAAGGCGCGTGGCGCGCTGAACCGGATCCTGGCCGCGGCCGAGTCCGGCGAGCTGACCGGCGCGGGCGTGGTCGCGGCGTCCGGCGGGAACGCGGGCATCGCGGTCGCGCACGCGGCCGCGCAGCTGGGCGTGCCGGCCGAGATCTACGTGCCGGTGATCTCCTCCCCCGCGAAGGTGCGGCGGCTGCACGAGCTGGGCGCGGTCGTGGTGCAGACCGGCAACGAGTTCGCGGAGGCGTACGACGCGGCGCAGAAGCGGGTGACCGACACCGGCGCCACGTTCTGCCACCCGTACGACCACCCGGACATGGCCGCGGGCGCGGGCACACTGGCCCTGGAACTGTGGGAGCAGACCGGCGGCTTCGACACGGTGCTGGTCGCGGTCGGCGGCGGCGGGCTGCTGGCCGGCATCGCCGCGGCACTGGACGGCCGGGCCCGCACGGTCGCGGTCGAGCCGACCGGCGCCCGCTCGCTGCACGACGCGCTCGCCGCGGGACGGCCGGTCGACGTGCCGGTCTCCGGCGTGGCCGCGGACGCACTCGGCGCGCGCCGGGTCGGCGAGATCGCGTTCGAGCTGGCGCGGCGCACCGGCGTGCAGTCGCTGATCGTCGAGGACGCGGACCTGATCGCGGCCCGGCAGCACCTGTGGGACCACTATCGGATCGTGGTCGAGCACAGCGCCGCGGCCGCGCTGGCCGCACTCACCTCCGGCGCCTACCGGCCGGAGGCGGGCGAGCGGGTCGCGGTGATCCTCTGCGGCGCGAACACCGACCCGTCGAGCCTGTCGTGACCGGCGCGCCACCCGCACCGGTGCGACCGGGGGCCCGATGACCACGTTCGAGTTCAGCGGCGAGATCTGGTACTGGCGGGGACCCGCGCCGTTCCACTTCGTGACCGTGCCGGAGGAGGTCTGCGCGGTGCTGCGCGACGCCGCACCCGCGATCTCCTACGGCTGGGGCATGATCCCCGCGACCGTCCGCGTCGGGGGCACGTCGCGGGACACCGCGCTGTGGCCGAAGGACGGGCGCTACATCGTGCCGATCCGCGCGGACACACGCCGGGCCGAGAACCTGGACGTGGGCGACGTCGCGAGCGTGTGCCTCGAGGTCGCTTGCGAGGGCCCCCTACGCTGAGGCGATGGACGGGCTATCCGTGTTCCTGCTCTGGCTGGCCGCGCTCACCCCGCCGGTGGCGCTCGCGATCGCGGGCAACCGGCTCACCCGCCGCACGCCCACGGAACACGCCGTCGCCGCGTACTGGTCGGCCGGCCTCGCGCTGACCGTCCTCGCCGCGCCGGCCGTGCTGGCCGCGGCCGGCCCGATCGCCGCGGTCGGCAGCACCGTCCCGGCCGCGCTCGGCGAGGCGCTGTGGCTGGTCATGGTGGCCGCGCTGACCGGCGCCGGCCTCACCTTCGTCACCACGCTGACGCTCGGCGCCGAGCTGCTCTTCCTGCTGCACCGCCCGCCGCCGGACCCACCGGCCGACCCGAAACCGGGCGGCACGATCGCGCGGCGGCCCGCGAACGCGGCCTGATCTGAACCCTTAGAGCGGATATTCCCGCTTCCGGCGTGGTCGCGGTGGGCATGCTCCCGCGGGCACCGGTCCCAGGCCACTCAAGCTTTGATCACGGCGTTGACCCGCCTTCTCACGAGGCAGAAGCGCCCGGCTCGCGGGGCGGGTCGGCTGGTTCGCGCACGGCGACGCCGTCGCACACCCGCCTCGTCGAGGACGTGGGACGGCGTGCCGTGCTGCGCCGGGGACAAGCCCCGGCGGTGCGGGATCAACGATCCCGCACCGCTGGAGTTACCCGTTCTCCCCCGGACTCAACATGCGCACCGGCGTGATGTGCGGGTCATTCCGCCCCGTCCGGGATTCCCTCGGTCCCCGCCCCGTCCGGGATACCGATGCCGGCCGCCACCGTCCACTGCAGAATCATCTTCATGGCCGGAATCCTGCCGCGCCGGGCTGGCAGGGACCTGAGCGCACCTACTCAGCCGGGCTAGGCTCGGAGGCGTGGTCACGGAGACGTTCCGCCGCGACGTGACCGGGGTCTGGGGCGACGAGGGCGCCCGCTGGCTGGCCACGCTGCCGGACCGCATCGAGGCGGTCGCGACGCGGTGGGCGCTGACCGTGGGCGAGCCCTATCCGCTGAGTTTCAACTGGGTCGCGCCGGCCGGCGATGACGCGGTGCTCAAGCTGGGCGTGCCGGCGGCCCCGCACCTGCGCGCGGAACGGGCCGCGCTCGCCCACTACGGCGGCCGGGGCGCGGTACGGCTGCTCGCGCACGACGACGCGGACGGCGCGCTGCTGCTGGAGCGCGCCGTGCCCGGCACCATGCTGAGCACGCTGGTCCCGCACGACGACGCGGCCGCGACCGCGGTCTTCGTGGACGTGGTGCGCCGCCTGCACCGGCCCGCACCGAACGCGGACGCGACGCCTGCGCCGATCGAGCGGCACGCGGACGCAGCGCTTGCGCCGGTCGAGCGGCACGCGGACGCGGCGCCTGCGCCGATCGAGCGGCACGCGGACGCGACGCCTGCGCCGATCGAGCGGCACGCGGACGCGACGCTTGCGCCGGTCGAGCGGCACGCGGACGACTTCGAGGCCCATCTGGCCCGGAATCCGGGCGACGAGCTGGTCGCGCGGGCGCTCGGCGTGCACCGCGAGCTGTGCGCGTCCACCACCACGCGGGTGGTGCTGCACGGCGACCTGCACCACGGCAACATCCTCGCGGCCACGCGCGAGCCGTGGCTGGCGATCGACCCGCACGGGCGGACCGGCGATCCGGCGAGCGAGGTGGGCGCGTTCCTCTACAACCCCGATCCGTGGGTACGCGACGGCGCGCTCACCCGGCTCGTCCCGGCCCGGATCGAGCAGGTCGCGGACGGGCTCGCACTCCCGTACCCCCGCGTTGTGGCCTGGGGTTTCGTGCTGTCCGTTCTGTCCTGGGTGTGGCACGTCAAGGACGGCCGCGACTATCACGGCCGCGAGCTGGACGTGGCCCGGCTGCTCCTGCCGAAGCTGCCGTGAGACCGGTCCCCGAGCTGGGACGATCGACGGCATGGCGAGGTGAAGGCATCGATCGGCGTGGCATCATCCGGCCATGACGCGGACCGTGACCGCGCGGTTCGGCCGATGCTGTGCCGGAATGATCCAGGCGTATCGGAGTGCCGCGACTTCCGCGATAAACAATTCCCAGCATCAATGCAATTGCGCTCGTGGCGTGCAACCACGCGTTGATGGGCTACGATCTGCCGTAAGACGAATCGTCGGCCAACGATCTGCAACCCGACGATCAGTCACCTTACAAGATCTGTCGGGGCGGTGGTCTCACCATGGCGAAGAGGACACGAACAAAGGATCAACCAGCGCAGGCGAACATCGAGGCCAGCACGGATGTCTCGGTCCGCGACCTGCTCGCGGTCAGGGTGTCCGTCACGGGCACGGGGCACCAGGCCACGCGGCCGATCGGCCGGTTCATCACGATGGTGACGGCGCTGTTGCCGACCACGATGTGCCTGGTCGTCTGCGTGGTCGCGGGCGTGGACGGCACGCTGACGCTGCTGTGCTGCGCGGGCGCGGGCGCGCTCACCGCGGCCGGCCTCTGGCTGGTCTCGCACCGCCCCCACAGCCGCGACCACACCTCGTCCACCGCCCGGAGCCGAGCCGAAACCCGGTGATCCAGGCGTCATTCACATCGTTCTGACGACGTGAATGACGCCTGAATCTCGGCCTGCCGGGCCCGTGCGCCCCGCGTTTCGCGCTGCGCGGCCGGCGCCTGGCAGACCGCGATCCGCGGCCTGCGACGCGAGGCCGGGCTCGCGCCGCGGGGCTGAGGTCGCGCGGGCGGGTGGGTCAGCGGGTGGTGACGAAGTGGAGGAACGCGGTCCAGCGGGCACGGTCGAAGGACAGCACCGGACCGTCCGGGCACTTGGAGTCGCGGACCAGGATCCGAGTGCCATTCGCCACGCACTCGACACAATTACCCTGTGCGCTCCGCGTGCTTTTCGTCCAGGTGCCGTCGGTGCGAACTCGAATGGTCATGAGCCCTCCCGCATAAGACCCGGGAGTCCCCGTCCAGAGCCACCACAGGACACCACTCCCGACGGCCGGAGCATACGCCCGGAACGTGACGTTTTGCCAGGCCAACCGAGCATCAATTCATTGAGTCATCAGATGAGCACGGAGTGCGACTCCAATCGATTCAAAGCCATGTCGATTATCACCGGGAGCATTTCCCGGGACGAGGCCCGCTTCTCCAGCGAGCGGAACCGGTCGGCATAGCGCACGATGGACTCGACGTCCTCCCGGAAGATCATCTCGTCCTGCGGTGACTCGATGTAGACCAGGCCGTCATCCAGCTCGTCGTCGAATTCCAGGATCACGAAGGGCGAGCGGATCGCACCGTAGAGCCCGGCGGCGAACGGCAGGATCTGGATCGAGACGTGCGGGTGCACGGCCAGCTCACGCAGGTGCTCCAGCTGCGCCGCCAGCACGCCGTCCGCTCCGGACTCGGCACCGGCCCGCCGGTACAGCACCGATTCGTCGAGAATGAAGAAGACGTCCGGCGAATCGTCACGGGCGAGCAGTTCCGCGCGCTCCATCCGCGCCTCCAACCGACGCTCTATCACGTCAGTGGGAAGCTCCTTGTCAGGTAGGAAACGCAGTGCTGAATACGCGTACTCCCGCGTCTGCAACAGTCCGGGGACGAGCTGCGGCTCGAAGTTACGAATAACACCGGCGCTCTCCTCGTGTTCGAGAAGCTCGGCCATTCCCGGTGACAGCGCATCCCGATAGCGCGCACCGATCTCGGAACCGGCGCGCGCCGTGACCGACAGCTGGTTGAGCATGTCGATCCGCGCCGGATCCGTGACACCGTAGTGCTTCAGCAGCGCCTGCAGGTCGGTGAACGAGACGCTGACCTTTCCGGCCTCGATGCGCATCAGTTTCGCGCTGGACCACCGCAACGCGTCCGCGACCTCGCGCTGGGTCATGTCACGGGCGACGCGGAGCCGGCGCAGTGCGGTTCTGAGGCGACGGCGACTGACGGCGGCGCTCTGGTTCCGGGGCATCATTTTCCCCTTTCGGCTGAGTGACGACTCCCCCACCGGCCGCACCCGCCACTGGCGTCACAGCCGGGGTCACGCAACAAACGAGCACGTGACGAATTGTCACATCACGATGCGTGACACCGCTACCTCGCATCCGTGCCGTGCACGGTGCCGTCAAAAACGCGTCAAGAAACCGCAGCGGCCCGTATGCAACGTGTCAGGTTTCCCCGATCCCGCTGCGACCAGGCGTTCCATTGCTCAGGCGACCGGCGCACCCGCCGGTCGGACGTACCTGAGTGAAGGAGTCGCACGATGCCTGACGTGGCGTTCGTGCTCGCGACGGCGGCGCTCTTCGCGGCGCTCACCCTGCTGCTGCGGGCGGTGACCCAGCTGTGACCGCGGTCAACCTCGCCGGCCTGGTACTGGCCGTCGGCCTCGCCGGATACCTGCTCGTCGCGCTGTTGTTCCCCGAGAAGTTCTGAGAGCCGCCGACATGAACAGCACAGTCGCGGGCGTGATCTTCGGAATCTCGCTCGTCGTCGCGATCGCCGCGGCCTACCGGCCGTTCGGCGACTACATGTTCCGCGTGGTCTCGCAGCGGAAGCACTCCCGGGTGGAGCGCGGCATCTACCGGATCATCGGTGTCGACCCGGAGGCGGAGCAGAGCTGGTCCGTGTACGGGCGCAGCGTGCTCGCGTTCTCCGCCGTGTCGATCCTGCTGCTCTACGGCCTGCTGCGCCTGCAGCATCATCTGCCGCTGAGCCTGGGGATGGACCCGGTCACCGACCATGTCGCCTGGAACACCGCGGTCAGCTTCGTGACGAACACGAACTGGCAGGCGTACTCCGGCGAGTCGACCATGGGCCACCTGGCGCAGATGGCCGGCCTGGCGGTGCAGAACTTCGTCTCCGCCGCCGTCGGCATCGCGGTCGCGGTCGCGCTGGTCCGCGGCTTCGCCCGCGCGCGGACCGACCAGCTCGGCAACTTCTGGGTCGACCTGACCCGGGTCACGCTGCGCGTGCTGCTGCCCGTCGCCACGCTCGGAGCGATCGTGCTGATGCTCGGCGGCGTCGTGCAGAACCTCGGCGCCGGCACCGACGTGACCACGCTGGCCGGTGCCACGCAGACGATCACCGGCGGGCCGGCCGCCTCGCAGGAGGCCATCAAACTACTGGGTACGAACGGCGGCGGCTTCTACAACGCGAACAGCGCGCACCCGTTCGCGAACCCGGCCACGTGGACCAACTGGGTGCAGCTGTTCCTGATCCTGCTCATTCCGTTCTGCATGCCGCGCGTGTTCGGCCGGATGGTGGGCCAGAACCGCCAGGGGTACGCGATCGTGGCCGTGATGGCGTTGCTCGCGCTGGTCAGCATCACGCTGACCACGGTGTTCGAGATGTCCGGCGGCGGGACGGTGCCGACCGCGGTGGGTGCCGCGATGGAGGGCAAGGAGACCCGGTTCGGCGTCTTCGACTCAGCGATCTTCGGTGCGGTCACCACGCTGACCTCGACCGGCGCGGTCAACTCGTTCCACGACTCGTACACCGCGCTCGGCGGCATGATGCCGATGATCAACATGATGCTCGGCGAGGTCGCGCCGGGCGGCGTCGGCTCCGGCCTCTACGGCATGCTCGTGCTCGCCACGATCACCGTGTTCGTGGCCGGCTTGATGGTCGGGCGCACCCCGGAGTATCTGGGCAAGAAGATCGGCGCCCGCGAGATCAAGTTCGCGTCGCTGTACTTCCTGATCACGCCGATCCTGGTGCTGACCGGTACCGCGCTCGCGTTCGCCACCGGCAACGCGTCCACCGCGCTGAACACCGGCCCGCACGCGCTGTCCGAGGTGCTCTACGCGTTCGCGTCCGCGGCCAACAACAACGGCTCCGCGTTCGCCGGCATCACGGTCAACACGCTCTGGTGGGACGTCGCCACCGGCCTCGCCATGCTGCTCGGCCGTTTCCTGCCGATCATCTTCGTGCTCGGCCTGGCCGGCTCGCTGGCCCGGCAGACCCCGGTACCCGAGTCCGAGGGCACGCTCCCCACGCACCGGCCGCTCTTCGTCGGCATGGTCGCCGGCGTGACCGTCGTGCTGGTCGCGCTCACGTTCCTCCCAGCGCTTGCGCTCGGCCCCCTGGCGGAAGGCCTGTGATGACCGACCGCCGCTCACGTTCCTGCCCACCGCGCGCATCCAGAGCGCTCGGCCCCCTCGCAGAAGGCCTGTAGACGATGACCACCACACTGGAAGAACCTCCGGTCGTCACCGGGACGACACCGAAGAAGACCGTCGGCGGCGGGCTGCTCGATCCGAAGCAGCTGGTCCGGTCGCTGCCGGACGCGCTGAGGAAGCTCGACCCGCGCGTCATGTGGCGCAACCCGGTGATGCTGATCGTGGAGATCGGCGCGGTCTTCACCACGGTCCTCGCGGTCACCGCACCGTCCGGGTTCGCGGTCGCGATCACGATCTGGCTCTGGCTCACCGTGATCTTCGCGAACCTGGCCGAGGCGGTCGCGGAGGGCCGGGGCAAGGCGCAGGCCGCGACGTTGCGCGCGGCCAAGAAGGACACGGTCGCCAACCGCCTGGTCGGCTGGAGGCCCGGTGCCAGGCCGAGCAGCTGGACCGACGAGGGCGTGGCGGCCGGTGAGCTCAGGCAGGGCGACATCGTCGAGGTCACGGCCGGGCAGATCATCCCGGGCGACGGCGACGTGGTCGAGGGCATCGCCAGCGTGGACGAGTCCGCGATCACCGGCGAGTCCGCGCCGGTCATCCGTGAGTCCGGCGGCGACCGCAGCGCGGTCACCGGCGGCACCCGGGTGCTCTCCGACCGGATCGTCGTCCGGATCACGCAGAAGCCCGGCGAGAGCTTCATCGACCGGATGATCTCGCTGGTCGAGGGCTCGAACCGGCAGAAGACGCCGAACGAGGTCGCGCTCAACATCCTGCTCGCGGCACTCACGATCATCTTCCTGCTCGCGGTGGTCACGCTGCAGCCGCTGGCGATCTTCGCGAAGGGCTGGCAGGCGGCGGCGCCGGACACGCTCGCGCTGGACGGCGACGGCGTCACCGGGATCGTGCTGGTCTCGCTGCTGGTCTGCCTGATCCCGACCACGATCGGCGCGCTGCTCTCCGCGATCGGCATCGCCGGCATGGACCGGCTGGTGCAGCGCAACGTGCTCGCGATGAGCGGCCGCGCGGTCGAGGCCGCCGGCGACGTCAGCACGCTGCTGCTGGACAAGACCGGCACGATCACGCTGGGCAACCGGCAGGCCTCCGAGTTCCTGCCCGCGCCCGGCGTCACGGAGACGGACCTGGCCGACGCCGCGCAACTGTCCAGCCTGGCGGACGGCACCCCCGAGGGCCGCTCGGTCGTGGTCCTGGCCAAGGACTTCGGCTACCGCGAACGCGAGGTCGAGCACGCCGTCTTCGTCGAGTTCACCGCCCAGACCCGGATGAGCGGCGTCGACCTCCCGGCCACCGGGTCCGGCACGAGGCCCGGCGCCGCCGGCACGACCCCCGGGGCAACCGGCGCGGAGACCGGCACGGCCAGCGCGGAGACCAGCGCAGCCAGCGCGGAGACCGCCACGGCCAGCGCGGAGACCGGCACGCCCAGCGCGGAGACCGGCACGGCCAGCGCGGAGACCGGCGCAGCCGACGCGAGCCGGGAGGCCGGCGCGGGTGGTGCCGTGCGGCGCATTCGGAAGGGTGCGGCCGGGGCCGTGCTGGCCTGGGTACGCGAGAACGGCGGCACGCCCGCGCCGGACATCGCGGACCTGGTCGAGCGCGTCAGCGCGTCCGGCGGCACCCCACTGGTGGTCGCCACGCACACGGACGGCGAACCGGCCCGCGCGCTCGGCGTGATCCACCTCAAGGACGTGGTCAAGCCCGGCATGCGCGAGCGCTTCGACGAGATGCGGCGGATGGGCATCCGTACCGTGATGATCACCGGCGACAACCCGGTGACCGCGAAGGCGATCGCGGAGGAGGCCGGCGTCGACGACTTCCTGGCCGAGGCCAAGCCGGAGGACAAGCTCGCGCTGATCCGCAGGGAGCAGGAGGGCGGGCGGCTGGTCGCGATGACCGGTGACGGCACGAACGACGCGCCCGCGCTGGCCCAGGCCGACGTCGGCGTGGCGATGAACACCGGCACGTCGGCCGCGAAGGAGGCCGGCAACATGGTCGACCTCGACTCCGACCCGACCAAGCTGATCGAGATCGTGGAGATCGGCAAGCAGTTGCTCATCACGCGCGGCGCGCTGACCACGTTCTCCATCGCGAACGACATCGCCAAGTACTTCGCGATCATCCCGGCCATGTTCGCGGGCATCCACCCCGGACTGGACGCGCTCAACATCATGCGCCTGGACAGCCCGACCACCGCGATCCTGGCCGCGGTCATCTTCAACGCGCTGGTCATCGTCGCGCTGATCCCGCTGGCCCTGCGCGGCGTGCGGTACCGGCCGAGCAGCGCCGCCGCGCTGCTGTCCCGCAATCTCTGGATCTACGGCCTGGGCGGCATCATCGCGCCGTTCATCGGCATCAAGATCATCGACCTGCTCATCTCGATCGTCCCGGGGCTCTGATTCCGATGCGTCTTCCCTCCTGGCTCTCCCAGCACCTCGCGGCGCTCCGCGCGCTGCTCCTCCTCACCGTCGCGCTCGGCATCGCGTACCCGCTGATGCTCGTGGGTGTGGGTCTGCTCCCCGGTCTCGACGACCGGGCCGAAGGCTCGCTGATCAGCAGAGACGGCACGGTCGTCGGTAGCGCGCTGATCGGTCAGCACTTCACGGACGCGGACGGCGACCCGCTGCCGCGCTACTTCCAGTCCCGCCCGTCCGCCGGCGGTGACGGCTACGACCCGCTGACCACGGGCGCGTCCAACCTCGGCCCGGAGAGCGTGGTCGACACGCCCGACGCGCCGAGCCTGCTCACCCGGATCTGCGCGCGAAGTCTCGCGGTCGGCGCGCTGGAGGGCGTGGACGGCTCCCGGCCCTACTGCACCGCGGACGGGGTCGGCGCGGTGCTGAGCGTCCACCGCGAGAACGGTCTCACCGGCGACGTCACCCGCGCGGTCAGCGTCAACCAGGCCTGCCCGGCCCAACCCTTCATCAACACCTTCGAGGGTACGACCGTGGAGTGCGCGAACCCGGGCGAGGACCACTCCGGCGGCGTGATCACGCCGGTCCGGGGCACGGCACCGGAGATGCCCGCGGTCCCGGCCGACGCGGTCACCGCGTCCGGCAGCGGCCTCGACCCGCACATCAGCGTGGCCTACGCCGAGTTGCAGGCCCCGCGCATCGCCCGCGAGCGCGGCATCGCCCCGGCCGACGTGGCGGCGCTGATCGAGGAGCACACGGACGGCCGCGCGCTCGGCTTCATGGGCGAGCCGGGTGTCGACGTTCTCGCGCTCAACCTGGCGCTCGACGCCTGACCCATGATCCAGACGTTCCCCAGGCCGCTGGAACAGCATGGGGGACGCCTGGATCACGATGCGGACGAAGACGCGGCCGGATGGGAGAGGATCAGGGGCGTGGCACGCGGACAACTGCGGATCTATCTGGGCGCGGCCCCGGGCGTCGGCAAGACCTACGCGATGCTGGAGGAGGCGCGGCGCCGGGCCGAGCGCGGCACCGACGTCGTGGTCGGGCTGGTGGAGACGCACGGGCGGCCGATGACCGAGGCGATGGTCGGCGACCTGGAGGTGGTGCCGCGGCGGACCGTGACGTACCGCGGTGTCGAGTTCACCGAGATGGACACGGACGCGCTGCTGGCCCGCCGGCCCGAGGTCGCGCTGGTCGACGAGCTGGCGCACACGAACGTGCCCGGCGGCCGGAACGCCAAGCGCTGGCAGGACGTTCAGGAGCTGCTCGACGCCGGCATCGACGTGCTGTCCACCGTCAACGTGCAGCACCTCGAGTCGCTCAACGACGTGGTCGAGGAGATCACCGGCGTACCGCAGCGGGAGACCGTCCCGGACGAGATCGTGCGCGCGGCCGAGCAGGTGGAGCTGGCCGACCTGACGCCGGAGGCGCTGCGCCGCCGGATGGCGCACGGCAACGTCTACCGGCCGGAGAAGATCGACGCGGCGCTCGGCAACTACTTCCGGCTCGGCAACCTGACCGCGCTGCGCGAGCTGGCGCTGCTCTGGCTGGCCGGCAAGGTCGACGACCAGCTCGACCGGTACCGCTCCGAGCACGAGATCGCCACCACCTGGGAGACCCGCGAGCGCGTGGTGGTCGCGCTGACCGGCGGCCCGGAGGGCGAGACGCTGATCCGCCGCGCCGCCCGGATCGCGGACCGGACCAAGGGCGCGGAACTGCTCGCGGTGCACGTGGCCCGCAACGACGGCCTGGCCGGCGCGGATCCGGCGCTGCTGGCCAAGCAGCGGGTGCTGGTGGAGAGCGTCGGCGGCACGTACCACCAGGTGGTCGGCGGTGACGTGCCGGACGCGCTGCTCACGTTCGCACGCGGCGTGAACGCCACCCAGCTGGTGCTCGGCGCCAGCCGGCGCGGCCGGTTCGCCCGGCTGCTCTCCCCCGGCGTCGGCGTCACCACCACGGCCCGGTCCGGCAGCATCGACGTGCACCTGGTCACGCACGAGCGGGCCGGGCACGGGCGAGCCGCGTTCGACGGCAGCACCGCGCTGTCCCGCCGCCGCCGGATCGCCGGGTTCGTGCTCGCGATCGCCGGGATGCCGCTGCTCACGGCCGGCGTGCACTACCTGCCGGAGAGCCTGACGCTGGACATCCTGATCTTCCTGGCCGCGTCCGTCGGCGTGGCGCTGGTCGGCGGTCTCTGGCCCGCGCTGGTCGCGGCCGTCGGCGGATCGCTGCTGCTCAACTACTACTTCACGTCGCCGACCGGCCGGTTCACCATCGCGGAGCCGGACAACCTGATCGCGCTCATCATCTTCGTGCTGGTCGCGGCGTCGGTCAGCGCGGTCGTCGACCTGGCCGCGCGGCGCACCCGGGAGGCGGCCCGGGCCAGCGCCGAGGCGACCACGCTCGCGCTGGTCGCGGGCAGCGTGCTGCGCGGTGCCCGGCCGCTGACCGCGCTGCTGGAGCGATTGCAGGAGACATTCGGCTTCACCGCGGTCACGCTGCTGGAACGCGACCCGGACGCGGGCAGCCGGCCGGACGCGCAACACGACCCGCAGGCCTGGAAGGTGGTGGCCGGCGTCGGCGGGCCGCCGTGCGCCGCGCCCGCGGAGGCCGAGGTGGACGTGCCGATCAACGAGTCGCTGAGCCTGGCGCTGCGCGGCGCGCCGCTGGCCGCGGACGACCGGCGGATCGTGGAGGCGTTCGCCGCGCAGGCCGCGCTCGCGCTCCGCCAGGAACGCCTGGCCGCCGAGGCCGCCACCGCGAAGCCGCTCGCGGCCGCGGACCGGATGCGCACCGCACTGCTCGCCGCGGTCAGCCACGACCTGCGCACGCCGCTCGCCTCCGCGAAGGCCGCGGTCACCAGCCTGCGCAGCGCGTCCGGCGAGCACGCGGAGGTCGAGTTCGACGACGAGGACCGCGACGAGCTGCTCGCCACCGCGGACGAGTCGCTCGACCAGCTCGGCCGGCTGGTCGCGAACCTGCTGGACATGAGCCGGTTGCAGGCCGGCGTGCTCGGGCTGTCGCTGATCGAGCTGGGGCTGGAGGACGCGGTGCCGCGCGCGCTCGACGAGATCGGGCCGGCCGCGCACGACGTGCGGGTGCACATCCCGCCGGACCTGCCCGAGGTCGCCGCCGACCCGGGCCTGCTCGAACGGGTGCTGGTCAACCTGGTGGCGAACGCGCTGCGCTACTCCCCCGCGGACTCCCCGCCGGTGGTCGCGGCCAGCACGCACGGCGGCGAGGTGGAGCTGCGCGTGATCGACACCGGGCCGGGCATCCCGGAGGAGGAGTGGGACACCGTGTTCCTGCCGTTCCAGCGGCTCGGCGACCGCGACAACCACACCGGCGTGGGGCTCGGGCTGGCGCTCTCCCGCGGCCTCGCGGAGGCGATGGGCGGCACGCTCACCCCGGCCGCGACACCCGGCGGCGGACTGACCATGGTGCTGGCGCTCCCGGCCGTACCCTCGGACGGCCTCGATCCGGTCTTGGAGAACGAATGACCCGCATCCTCGTCGTCGACGACGAGCCCCAGATCCTCCGCGCGCTGCGGATCAACCTCAAGGCGCGGGGGTACGCCGTGGAGGTCGCCCCGGACGGCGGCTCGGCGCTGCGCGCGGTCGCGCAGGCACACCCCGACCTGATCGTGCTGGACCTGGGCCTGCCCGACATGGACGGCGTCGAGGTGATCCGCGGTGTGCGGGGCTGGACCGCGGTGCCGGTGATCGTGCTGTCCGGGCGCGCCAGCAGCGAGGAGAAGGTCGCGGCGCTGGACGCGGGCGCGGACGACTACATCACGAAACCGTTCGGCATCGAGGAACTGCTCGCCCGGATCCGCGCCGTGACCCGGCGGATCAACACGACCGGCGAGGCCGCGCCGGTCGCCCGGATCGGGCGGTGGACCGTCGACCTCGCGGACCGCACGGTGCGCGGGGACGACGGCGCGCAGCTGCGGCTGACGCCCACCCAGTGGCACATTCTGGAAATCATGCTGCGCAATCCGGGCAAGCTGATCAGCCAGCGGCAACTGTTGCAGGAGGTGTGGGGGCCGCAATTCCAGACGGAGACGAACTACCTGCGCCAGTATCTGGCGCAACTCCGCCGCAAGCTGGAGGACGACCCCGCCCGCCCCCGGCATCTGATCACCGAGCCGGGGATGGGCTATCGGTTCCGCCCCTGATCGCGGTATTCAGCACCGGCCGCCGGACAGCCGGCGGGTTACCGCTTGTTGAAGGCCTCCACCACGTTGGCCGGGATGCGGCCGCGCTCGGAAACGTCGTAACCGTTCTCCGCGGCCCACTCGCGAATCGCCTTGTTCTGATCGCGATTCGACCGGACGGTGCCACCGGCGACGCGACGGCCACCGCGCTGCGCGGTCACCGCACCGCTGCGGCCCACGCGCGTGCCGGCCGCGATGTACGGATCGAGAAGCTTGCGCAGCTTGCCGGCGTTCTTCTCGGAAAGGTCAATGGTGTAGGTCACGTCGTCCAGCGCGAACTCGACGGTACGGTCAGCCTCGCTGCCGTCGAGGTCGTCGGTCAACAGCGTGATGACTTGCTTAGCCACGGCGGCTCACTCCCGGTCAGGAAGAACAATGCAAACGGATGGGGTACCGAAATGCAGTCTGCCTGAAGCGCACAATATCCCGCAACCTGCCCGGAAATTGTCGGGTCGTGACTATTGCCTCGCGATCCTTTCGCGAACATCGTAAGCCCAGCTCAATCGAGGTCCAAACGCACCGGCCGGCGCCGACTCGTACCAGGCGATCGCCTCTTCGACATTGTTACGAGCTTCGATGAGATAACCGGCCTCGGCCAGGATCTGCGCGTGCTCGACCAGCAGATCCGCGAGATCACCCTCGGAAATCGGCCGCGCCCGCGCCACCCGCCGGGCGATGCCGACCGCCTCCCGTGAGTCCGTCACCGCCGCGCCGGACCGGCCCGCCAGGCTGTTCGCGGCCGCGAGGTTGCGCAACGCCGTCACGAACGCCGGGCCGTCCACCAGCAACTCCCAGCCTGCGGGAATCGGCCCGGCATTCGACGGCGTGAAGAGCACCTCGCCACTTTCGTCCGCCGCCCGGAACAGGTCCGCCGCCTCCGCCATCGCCTCGGTGGCATGATCCCGCTCGCCGGCGTCCGCCAGCATTTCCCCGAAGCGGACGAGTGTGCGCGCCAGCCCGGCGCGATGCCGCGGCGCGTCGAAGAGGGTTTCCCGATACTGACGGACCGCCTCCGCGATCGGCTCGCGCGCCTCACCCTTCCGGCCGGACGCTTCAATGGCCGCACCCAGGCGCACCAGCGCATCCGCCAGATACGGCCGGTAAAACGCCGGATCGGCCGGCACCAGCTCCCGGAAGAGCGCCGCCGACTCCGCCGCCGCGGCCACGGCGGCGTCGCTTTCTCCGACCCGCTGCAGGAAATGCGACCGGTTGTGCAACAGCCCGGCCGCCGCCATCACATGGGTCGCATTCTCCGGCGCGATCTCCCGCAGCCGCCCGATCGTCCCACCGGCGGTCTCGCTCGCCGCCAGCGCATCCCCGTAACGCCCGTCCGCGGCGGCCCGTTCCATCACGGCCACCTCATCCCGCAGCCGCGCGGACAGAGCCCCTTCGGTCGCGTTCTCCCCGAGCACCATGCACTTCTCTATGCCCGCCCCCACCCTTTCCTATTCGGGTCGCCAGGAACCCGGCCGGCGTTCGCATCCGTCGTCAGTTGTCGATATGCCCTAAGCTGCCGATCGTGAAGTTGCGACGAGTAACCGTGGTGGCACTCATCGCCGCCGGGGTCGCCACGGTGACGTTGATGATCGGCCTGGTCACGAACGCGGCCTCCGCGCAGCAGCGCTGGCCCGGCCCACTCGCGTTGGTGCAGCAACATCCCTGGCAGTCCTTCGCCCTGCTGGCCATTGCGGCGGTGGCCCTCGCGGCACTGTCCCAGGCGCTGTCGGAGTCCGGTCATGAGTCGCAGGGCAACGTCACGGGGCCGGAGGACCCGTCGCGACGATTCGTGGAGGGCGCCGCCGTCCTGCGCACCCTCCCGCACGACGTCACCGGATTCACCAATCGGCACGACGAACTCCAGCAGGTCGTCGTGGACGCGAAGAACGGCGGTGCCGCCACGGTGATCCGGACCATCGACGGCATGCCCGGCGTCGGCAAGACCGCGTTCGCCATCCACGCCGGCCATCTGCTCGCGCCGAAGTTCCCCGACGGCCAGCTCTTCCTGAACCTGAACGGGCACACGCCCGGCCGCGAACCGGTCCGCCCGGCGGATGCATTGACGTCCCTGCTGCTGGCGGACGGTGTCACGCCGCAGCAGATCCCGAACAGCGACGACATCTGGGCCGCGACCGAGGCTCGGGCCGCACTGTGGCGCAGCCGCATCGCCGACCGGCGGCTACTGCTGATCCTGGACAACGCGGCCACGTTCGCACAGATAGAGCACCTGCTGCCCGGGACCGGCGGCTGCCTGGTACTCATCACCAGCCGCCGGCGCCTCATCGCGCCCGACGCGGCGGGGCTGCAGATGGACGCGTTGTCGGCCGCCGACGCGGAGGCGCTGTTCGTCCGGCTCGCCGGGCGTGGGCACCTGGATCCCGCGGCAGTGGCCGACCTGGTGACGGCTGCTGGCCGCCTCCCCCTGGCGGTCTCACTACTCGCGGCGCGGCTGCGGCATCACCCCGCCTGGTCCGCCGCGGATCTTCGAGACCGGCTGACGGCCGCGCAGCACCGGTTGACCGAACTGCGTGCGGGAGAACGGGCGGTGGCGGCCGCGTTCGACCTGTCGTACCAGGATCTCCCGCCGGAGCGGCAGCGCTTCTTCCGCACGCTGAGCCTCTTCCCCGGGCTCGACGTGGGCGAGGACGCCGCGGCCGCGCTGTGCGGCGTGTCACCGCAGTCGGCGCGGGCCGAGCTCGACGCGCTGTACTCCGATCACTTGCTGGACGAGACCGCGCCGGGACGGTACCGCTTTCACGACCTGGTCAAGGAGTATGGACACAGCCTGGGGGAGGGCGACGGACAGGAGGAAATCATGTCGGTCGAGCGCCTCGCACAGCACTATCTGCACACCATCGAAGCGGCCAACACCCACATCCGCCGGGGTGCCGTTCCGGTGACCACCCGCTTCGCGGACTCCCGCGCTGCGACCGCGTGGCTGGAGGACGAACGGGCGAACGTGCTGGCGTGCGTCCACGACTGCGTCGGGCGCGGGATGCACAGCCTGGTGGTGAAGTTGGCCGCCGCGATGGCGCCCTATCTGCGGCACTCCGGCCCGTTTGATCAGGCCGCGGAGCTGCACCGGACGGCGGCGGCGTCGGCGTCCCGGTCCGGCAGCCCGGCGGCCGAGGCCGAGGCGCTGGCCGACCTCGGCCTGACGCTGCGGCTGATGGCCGACTACCGGGCAGCGACGGAGTCACTGCGGGCCGCGCTCGCCCGCTATCGCGATCTCGGTGACGCCGCCGGGCAGGCGGGCGTGCTCAACCAGATCGGCATCGTGGACTACCTGACGGCGGACTACGCCGCTGCCGCACAGGCCCAGTTCGAGGCACTGCGGCTGTGCCGCGGCACCGGCGACCTGCTCGGCCAGGCGAACGCACTGGCGGACCTCGGCATGGTCCGGCGGATGACCGGCGACCTGCCGGAGTCCGCCGTGGCGCAGGAGGAGGCGCTGCGGCTGTATCGCCGGATCGGCGACCGGTACGGGGAGGCGAACGCGCTCCGCGACCTGGGCATCGTCCGCTCACTGACCGGCGACTACGCGGTGGCCGAGCAGTACGCGCGGGAGGCGCTGGCCGCGTACTCCGAAATCGGCGATACGGTCCACCAGGCCTACGCGCTCAACGAGCTGGGCGTGGTGCGACGGCTCCGCGGCGACCACGAGGGCGCCGTCGCCGCGCACGAGGACGCGCTGCACCGATACGCCGAGGCCGGCGACCGGTTCGGCGAGGCCAACGCGCTCCGGCACCTCGGCGTGATCCATCGGTTGCGGGGCCGCCCCGCCGCTGCCGCTGACGCACAGGAGCGGGCTGTGTCCCTCTACCGGGAGCTCGGCAGCCGGGGCGGCCTCGCCGCCGCCACGACCGAGCTCGGCCTGCTGAACGACGACACCGCCGCACTGGACCGGGCCTCGGAGCTGTATCTCGAGCTGGGCGACCGGTGCGGGCAGCTCGAGGTGCTCAACCATCTCGGCGCCCGGCACCTCGCGTCCGGAGAGCCACACCGGGCGGAGAACCAGCACGAGGTGGCGCTCTCCCTGGCTCGTGAACTGGGCGTGCCGCTGGAGGAGGCCCGGGCGCTGCACGGCCTCGCGCAGTGCCATCACGCGCTCGGCCGCCCGCAGCAGGCGAACCGGGCGCTGCACGCCGCACGCGCTATCTACGAACGGCTCGGAGTGCCCGCGCTCTGAAACACACTCACCTGAATTCGCCATCCATCGATATGATGTCGCCGGAACGCCTTACGAGGGGAGCATTGATCATGCCGACGTCTGCGAAGGACTCCGCACCGAGTCCGGTTCTCACCACGGTCATCGCAAGAGCCCGTGCGAAGGCGGCCGCCGAGCGGTCCGGCTCCGCGCCGGTCGAAGCCGCTCACCCCGCATCGATTCGGCGCTGACCCGCCGGCCGATGCCATTCCGGACCTTCGTCCTGAAGGTGGCCAATCGGTGCAACATCGACTGTGACTACTGCTACGTGTTCAACGGCCCGGATCAGTCCTGGCGGACTCTGCCGGCCCGGATGAGCATCGACGTGGCCACTGCCGCGGCCCGCCGGATCGCGGAACACATGGCCGCGCACCGGCTGGACGCGGTCGATGTCGTGCTGCACGGTGGTGAGCCGCTGCTCGCCGGTCCGCGGCATCTCGGTGCCGTGCTGCGTGCGCTGAGCGACGGCATCGGCCCGGCCGCTCGCTTCGCGCTACAGACCAACGCAGTCCTGGTCGATACGGCCTGGCTGGACCTGTTCGACCACTTCGACGTCCGGGTCGGCGTGAGCCTGGACGGCCCGCCGGCCGCGAACGACCGGCACCGAGTCAGCCACCGGGGCCGGTCGACCGCGGCCTCGGCCGTGCGCGGCGTGCAGCGTCTGCAGGACCGCCCCGGGCGGCTCGCCGGCCTGCTCGCGGTGGTGGACCCGCGCAACGATCCCGCCGAGGTCTATGGATACCTGGCGTCGTTCGAGCCGCCGACGATCGACTTCCATCTGCCGCACGCGACCCACGACGATCCGCCGTCGCGCACCCGGCCGGACCAGCCGGAGTACGGCCGGTGGCTCGCCGACGTGTACGACCAGTGGGTCCGAGCCGACGCGTACACGCATGAGATTCGGATGTTCGAGGACGTGGTCGCGCTGAGCCTCGGCGCGCGAGGATCGGTCGAGACACTCGGGCTCGCCCCGTCCGGCGTCATCGTGGTCGAGTCCGACGGCTCCATCGAGGACGTCGACACCCTGAAAGCGAGCGCGGACGGCGTCACCGCACTCGGGCTCAGCGTGTTCACCCACGGCTTCGACGACGCGGCGCGGCACCCGGCCATCCGACGGCGGGAGGCCGGGGCGGCGGAACTCGCCGCCGAGTGCCGCCGATGCCCGCTGCTGGAGGTCTGCGGCGGCGGTTATCTACCGCACCGGCACAGCGTCGCGCACGGTTATCGCAATCCGTCGGTGTACTGCGCGGACCTGACGTTCCTGATCAGGCACATCCAGGCGACGCTGCCCGATCCCGCCGCGACGTAACATCCGGACGGAACCCGAGATGACGAGGAGACACACGGTGGCGGACATCGTCGTTCGTGACGCGGAGCCGGCCGATGCCACGGTCGTCGCCGAGCTGATCGAGGAGATCGAGCGGTACTACGGCGCCACGTCCGTGCAGCCGATCGAGGAGCGGGTGTCGCAGGTGCGGTCGGCGCTGTTCGGCACGCCGCCGCTCGCCTGGCTCGTGCTCGCGGTCGCCGGCGAGGAGGTGGTCGGCCTCGCGGCGTACTCGTTCCTGTGGCCGGCCGCCGGCTCGACCCACTCGCTGTTCCTGAAGGAGCTCTACGTCCGTCCCGCCGCGCGGCGGCGGGGCGTAGGCGCGAGCCTGATGTCCCGGATCAGGGAGATCGCCGTGGCCCGCTCGGGTTGCAGCCGGGTGGAGTGGATGGCGGACCAGGACAATCCGGGCGCGCAGGAGTTCTACCGCGGCCTCGGCTTCGAGGAGTCGGAGGGAAAGATCAACTACCGGCTGACCCTGCCGTCCTGATTCGCTGGGCGCCCCACAGTCAGCGGCACCGTGCCGGGAGCCGCGTTCCCACTTGCCCAAGCCTCCACCAAGAACGAAACGCTTCTCAGAGCAGACCATGGCGTGCCGCGAATCGGTGGAATTCGCCTCCGCCGCAGGGGAGCCGCATTCCGGTTGCGGACAGGCCCTCCACGAGATTTCCGGCGGCGGCCACGGTCAGTTTGCCGTCCCGGCAAGCTGACGCGAGCAGCCAGATCGTGCCGTGCACGTCCACGCCGTAGGTTCGAGCGGTCCGCGTCGCGTCGCGATCGTCGATCAGCGCGGTGATTCCCAGTTCCTCCGCGACCGCGAGTACGCTCGCCTCCCCGACGTGCCGTGAGCCCGCCCCGATCCGGCCCGCCCAGACCGTGAAGCGCTTGATCCGGTCGAGTGTGTCGAGTGGCACCGCCTGCAGCCAGTCGGCCTCCAGGATCTGCGCGAGTTCGGGGCGGGTGGCCGCGCCGTCGCGGATCTCCATGCGCACCGGTTCGGGAATGAAGGAGTCGAGGCCCGCGCGTAGGTCGCCGAGCACGTCGAGCCGGTCCGCGAGAGTGAAGTGGTTCAGGCAGGTCGTGTCAAAGACGAGGCCGGATTTGGCCGTAGGGGCGCTCATGGTGCCTCGTCCTCGTCGTCCAGGGGAGGCAGGTCGTCGCGTTCGAGTTGGCCGCGCAGCAGTTCGAGGGCCCGGTCCGTGGTGATCAGGGACTGAGCGCGGGCCTGCAACGCCGCGTGGGCGACGCCGGGTGGGACCCGCAGCCACTCCAGGTCGGGTTGAGGCGCCCAGCCGGTGGCGTCGAGCAGTTCGGCTCTGGTCGGTGTCTGCGGCTGCCAGCGGGCCGCGTCCGCCTGCGCGAGCGTTCCGGCGCGAACGGCCTGGCGGACCGCGAGCGTCCAGGAGACGCGGTACGAACCGGCGAGCCGGACCAGGGCCGTGCGGGTGAGGTCGCGGCCTTCGGCTCGGATCACGTCGGCGGGGAGCAGCAGTTCCGCGGCGTACCCGTCGATGATCGCCTCCCGCTGCGGGCGGGATGCGTGGACGCCGAGGTCGCTGGAGTATTCGTCGCCGAGGACGACGTGCCCGAGCTCGTGCGCGGCGGTGGCGCGACGCCGGCCGGGCGGGCCGAGCCGGCTGACCACCGCCGCGGCGAGATCACCGTCGACCACGGAGGCGCCTTCGCCGGGCAGGTCGACCACCGCGACCAGCAGGCCGGCGCGCTCGCACGCCGCCATCAGCGACTCGATCGGGCCGTTACCGAGATCGAGTCGCTCCCGGGTCCACCGCGCCGCTTCCCGAGCAGCCTCGTCCGTGGCGGCTCCGCCGTCGCGCGCCAGGATCGGCGTGACCGGCAGCAGCCCGATGCCGCGCAACTGCCGCAGGTCGTCCAGCCACCGGGTGAGTGCGAACTCCAGTCGAAGTGACTCCCGGCCGGCCTCGGTCACCTCCTCCTCGAAGAGCGGCGTGCGTCGGGAGAGCACCGGCGGCTGTTCGTGCACCAGTTGGCCGAGCGGAACGTCGAGCGCCTCGGCCAGGCGCACCAGCTCGACGGCATCCACCCGGCGCCCGCCAGCCTCGATCTTGGCGATCATGGTCCGTTCCAGGCCGACCCGCCGTCCCAGCTGGTCCTGCGACAGACGGACCGCCAGCCGGGCCTCGCGAACCCGGTGGCCGATCTCCGTCCATTCAGACTGCACGGTCATGGTGCGATAATCGCACACCGATGGCCACGCGGGTGTAGGTCGGCCCACTTACCGACGCTGCGTGGACGACCGCGAGCTGCCTCGATGGGCGTACCCGCGGTCGTCGTATTCGACGCGACCGTTACCGGAACAGGCGGGGAGGCCGCCCGCAGAAGCACTGGAAAGCGGTCACGCCGGGGATTCGTCAGCGGATGTCGATGAAGATCGGGTTGGAAAGATCAACTATCGGCTGACCCTGCCGTCCTGACCAGTGGACGACCCCACGAACACGAAACCGTTAGTATTTACCACCCTCCTGCGTCACTAATTGACGGAACGGCGGTGTAAACGGGTACAGTGTGCTCGTTGAGTCGCCCTAGCTCCGGGGGCCCCGGTGTTGCTCCGGTTTCGCGTCACGAACTATGCGTCGATCAGGGATGAGCAGGAGCTCTCCCTGGTCGCGCTTGATGAACATCGCGATCTCGCGACCACGGAGATGCCACTCGGGCGGGAGCGCATCCTGCCCGCGGCCGGGATCTTCGGGCCGAACGCGGCGGGCAAGTCGAACCTCATCAAGGCCATGGACTTCGCGCAGACGGTCGTGGTGGAGTCGCACCAGCACTGGCTGCCCGAGGAACCGATTCCCCGGTGGCCCTTCCGGCTGGACGCGGTCAGCCGGACGGCGCCGAGCACCTTCGTCTTCGACTTCGCGCACCACGACGTGCGCTACGAGTTCGGGTTCCGGCTCGACGACACGGCCGTCCAGGAGGAGTGGCTGTACTACTGGCCGAAGGGCAAACGCAGCACCCTTTTCGAACGGCATGGCATGGCGACGAGCTTCGGTCCGAGCCTGACCGGGCAGAAGGCGACGATCGCCGACCTCGTCCGGGAGAACAGCCTGTTCCTGTCCGCCGCGGCGGCGAACAACCACCCCCAGCTGAGATCCGTCGCCGCATGGTTCAGCTCGTGGAGCCGGATGTCCACCGGCGGCGTGCACACGGCTCCCAACCAGCCGCTCGACGACGAGGCGGTGGCCATGCTCCGCTATGCCGACATCGGCGTGATAGGTGCCGCCCTGGTCGAGCAGACGCCGGAGGAGGCGGATCGCGGGCCCGGCCCGGCCCGGCCACGTCGCGGACGCCGGGTGGGCACGCCGGCGGACACGACGACGTTCGCCCGGCTCGAGCTGCTGCATCAAGCGACGACGGACGCCGGCGGCGAGTTGCTGCCCTGGTCCTGGGAGTCCTCCGGGACGCAGACCTGGTTGCGCCTGAGCGAGGTCGCGATCACCTGTCTTCGCCGCGGCTCTCTGCTCGTGATCGATGACCTGGGATGCGACCTCCACCCGTTGCTGACGGCACAGCTCGTCGGCCTGTTCCAGGATCGCCGCTCCAATCCACGCGGTGCACAGCTGGTCTTCACCGGGCACGACGTGAACCTTCTCGGAAAGCATGTCGAGCACCGGCTGCGCCGGGATCAGGTGTGGCTGACGGCGAAGGACCCGGGCGGTGCCACGGCGCTCTACCCGCTCACCGAGTACGGCCGCGTGCGCGACGGAGTCGATGACGTGGAAGGCCGCTACCTCCGTGGGCGGTACGGTGCGGTGCCGTTCTTCGATCGAGAGCTGCTCGAAGGCCTCACCACGGATGCGAGCGGCCATGGCGCGTAGCAGCCGGCCGCTGTCCCGGCGTGCGGGAACCGCGACCGAGGCGGAGACGATCGTCATCGTGTGTGAGGGCGAGAAGACCGAGGACATGTATTTCAACGGCATACGCCGTGAGTACCGCCTGACCACGGCCCGGATCACCTTCATCGGCCTCGGTGCGGATCCGCTCACGGTCGTCAAGCGAGCCGAGCAGCTCAAGCCCGACTACGACCACGCCTGGGCGGTCTTCGACATCGAATCGGCCGGGCCGTACGGGAAGCAACACGCCGGCTTGGACGCAGCCGTCGCCAGGGCCGATCGGGCCGGGATCCGATGTGCGATCTCCCACCCGTGCTTCGAGCTGTGGCTGATCCTCCACTTTCCGGCTCCATGCGGCGTACCTCAGCAATGAGGGTGCACGCGCGATCGCCCGTGGTCTCCCTATCGACTACAGCGACAAGGGCTTCACTTTCGGCAAGGTCTGGCCACACCGCGGAACGGCGCTCGACAACGCCGGCCGGCTCGACAGGCGGCAGCGCCAGAACAATCCGAACATGCTGGACCGCAACCCGTGGACGAGCGTGCAGGATCTGGTGCGACAGCTGCTGGCCATCATCGACGCTCCTTCTCCCGACGAGCCGACGGCCGGGACCCACCGCGGTCGCCGTCGGTCTTGATGCGCCCGCCACGGATCCGGCGGTCACGCCGGGGATTGGTCAGCGGATGTCGATGAAGATCGGGTTGGTGTAGAGCCAGGTGTCGGTCCACGGGTCGCCGTTGCCGGGGGTGTGGGCGGTGGGGCCGTGCGGGTCGATGGTCTTGCCGAGCAGGCCGGGGGCGTGGTGGTTGCCGTCGCTGCCGCGCAGGCGCAGGTAGCCGGACTCGTGGGCGGCGCCGAGCGGGATCCGTAGCGTGTAGGTGCCGCGTTTGCGGCTGGTGTCCGCGGTGTGCACGACCCGCGTGTCCGGTGCCCTCCAGTCGTCGCGGCCGATGCCGGGGCGGACCGCGCCGCGGATCACGTCCAGGTGGGCCAGTCGCGGCAGGATGCCGTGGTAGTTCGGGCGGGACGACGCCGTGACCGTGACCGTCAGGGTGAGGCGTGCGCCCCGGCGCACCCGGAGCCGGCCGCCGAGCGTGACGCGGCGGCCGTCCGCCTCCAGGCGCACGTCGAGGCCGTCGACGAGCTGGCCGTGGTCGACCCAGACGCGGCCGGCCCGGAGCGCGTCCATGATCTGGCGGTGGCCGTAGCCGGTGACGCCGACGTGGGTGCGGCTGAACTGGCCGGGCCAGAGGTCGCTGCCGGGCTGGGCCGTGCCGGTCTCGACCGGGTCGGGGAGCTGACCGGTGTTGTCGAAGTTCTGGCCGGCCGGCCAATCGCCGTTGCGCAGCGTGTCGAACACGGTGCGGTGGTTGTCCGAGTTGCTGGTGATCGTGAACAGTCTGCCCTCGGAGAGCATCGAGTCCCAGAGGCCGCCGACCGTGGCGGTCATCCAGTCGAAGCCGCCGTAGGTCACGTACGCCTCGGCGGGGTATCCGGGCCAGGACTGCGCGGACGGCTTGTTCTCGTACTCGCCGCGGATGCCGGCCGCGCCGCGCAGGCCGGGAATGGCGGCGCCCTGGGCGCCGGGCGCGCCCTCCATGCCGATCATGATGTCCGGGGCCGCGTCCCGCCAGGCGCGCAGCTCGTGCGGGGAGTCGATGCCGAGCCGGGACGGGTGGTTCGCCAGGACCAGCACGTCCGGCACCTCGCCGGCGCGCTTGCGGGCGGCGAGCCACCTGATCGCGTCGGCGGCCAGCGCCTCGTTCGCGGCATTGCCGTCGGTCCGGCCGAGGAGCTTGCCGTCGTAGGCCTTCTCGAAGTCGCGCAGCACCGTGGCCTCGTGGTCGCCGGGCGCGGTGAAGACCGTGCAGTGCTCGGCTCCCGGGATGTACCACTCGAGGCCCTGGAAGATCAGCAGGCGTGGGTTCTCCGCGCGCGCGGCCTGGATCTGCTCGCGCTGCCGTATCGCGCCGCCGGCGTCCGCGTGCCCGACGTTGCTGTGCTCGGTGAACACCATCCAGTCCAGGCCGAACTGGGCCGCGCGCCGGGCCAGGTCGGCCAGCCGGTACTTGGCGTCGTGGCTGTAGACCGTGTGCACGTGGTGGTCGCCGACCAGCCAGGCGAGGTCCGGGTCCGCGTCGGAAGACGCGCTGGCCGGCGCGGCGAGAGCCACGGTGGAGAGCCCCGCACCGACCCCGAACAGCCCGGCGCGGCGCAGCAGACCGCGACGGGAGACGCCCTGCGCGTCCAGCTCGGACTCCGGCACGGCCGGGTCGGCCCACTCCGGCAACGTCATGACGCTCTCCCCAGGCAGCAGTAAAGATCAACAGCAACCTAGAGGGGGTACGTGAAGCGCCGGTGCACATCGATTGTCCGCAGTGTGCACCGCCAGTTCATGTCCGGCTGGCAGAACTGGCAGTCATGAAGCACAGAAGGCTCCTCACCGTGACCGCGCTCGCGGGCGCGGCGCTGCTGGCGGTCCCGCAGGCGGCGCACGCTCACGGCCACGGCACCGGTCTGCCCCGGCTCTCGCTGGTCGACACGATCTCCATCCCGGCCGGCACCACCCAGCTGGGCACCCCGTTCGGCGGACTGTCCGGCATCGACTACGACGCGCGCACCGGGGCGTTCACCGCGATCAGCGACGACCGGTCCGCGCTCGCCCCGGCCCGGTGGTACACGGTGCGGCTCCCGCTGGACCGCACCGGCTTCTCCGCGAAGGCGCCGCAGGTCACCGACGTGACCACGGTGCTGGACACGGACGGCGCACCGTTCGCGAACGGCACGGTCGACCCGGAGTCGGTCCGGCTCGCGGGCCGGGACCGGCTGCTCTGGACCAGCGAGGGCGCGGCGTCGACCGGGCTCGCGCCGATGATCCGGGAGGCGTCCGCGGACGGCTCGTTCCGCCGCGACTACCGGCTGCCGGCCGCCTACCTGCCGGCCACCGGCCGGGGCGTGCGCAACAACCTGGCGTTCGAGTCGCTGACGCTCTCCGCGGACGGCCGGTCGATCGTCGTGGCGACCGAGGCCGCGCTGGCCCAGGACGGCCCGATCGCCTCGCTCACCGCGGGCACCGGCGCGCGCGTGCTGGTGCTGGACCGGTCGTCCGGCCGGACCCGCGCGGAGTACGTCTACCGCACCGACCCGATCACGGCCGCGCCGACCGACCCGGCCAACCCGTACGCCGACCGCGGCCTGACCGAGCTGCTCGCGCTGAACGACACCGACTTCCTCGCGGTCGAGCGCAGCTTCGCCGGCGGCGTCGGCTTCACCATCCAGGTCTTCTGGACCACCACCCGTGGCGCCACGAACGCGGCCGGGCGGGACGCGCTGACCGGCCGTGAGCGGGTCATGCCGAAGCGTCTGCTGCTGGACCTGAACGCGACCGGCACGCAGGTAGACAACGTCGAGGGCATCACCTGGGGCCCGCGCCTGCCGAACGGCGACCGGTCGCTGGTGCTGGTCGCGGACGACAACTTCAACAGCTTCACCCAGTTCCACCTGCTGCGGTTCAGGGACCGCTGACAGCGCGATGCCGGCGCCGCACAGCGGCGCCGGCATCCACGAACATCACGCCGCGAGCGGGTGCACCTTGCCGACGCCCTTGTCCTTCTCCTCGCACGCCTGCTGCGGGGAGGAGACGAAGATGGCCGCGGTCTCCTCCGGCGGGAAGATC
Organism: Catenuloplanes nepalensis; assembly: GCF_030811575.1. Classification (GTDB taxonomy): domain Bacteria; phylum Actinomycetota; class Actinomycetes; order Mycobacteriales; family Micromonosporaceae; genus Catenuloplanes; species Catenuloplanes nepalensis. The sequence goes on from NZ_JAUSRA010000001.1 coordinate 5,159,477, forward strand.
CGGAAGCCGCGCGTCTCGGTCGCCTTGCACTTGGCCGCGCCCGGGTCGGCCAGCAGCAGGTCGCTGCGGGCCGAGTCGCCGGGCTTCAGCGTGACCTTCTTCGGCTCGCCCTCGCGCGCGAAGTCCGCGCCGACCTGGGTGCCCTCGTCACCGGTCACGAACGACACGCCCGGGTAGCCCTCCAGCGTGCACGCCTGCGCCGACACGTTCGTGAACGTGAGCGTCTCTCCATGGTGGCCGGCCGCGCCGCCGCCCCGGGTCTCGTTGATCGTCACGGTCAGGTCGGCGGTGTGGCACCGGCCCGGCCCGGACGGGTTCGGCGCCGCAGTGGCGGCCGACACCTCCGGCGCCGCGGACCCGGAGGCCCCCGCCGCCTCGGAAGCGCCGCCGCCGCACCCGGCCAGCAGCAGCGCCGGTGCCGCCGCGGAGATCATCGCCACCCGTACCCGCAAGCTCCTCATGGTCGTCTGTGTCCCCGTGAGGGGCGCTCACGAAACCCGGCGCACCCGCCGGAAAGCGACACCGGCGGTCAGCGCCGCGAGGGTGTGACCGTGAGGCACGGTCACACCCTCGCGAAGACGCTCCGGGGCGTACCCCCGGATGGTTCTAGGCTTTCTGGATCTCGCGGACCGCGAGCGCGGCGCCGAGCGCGGCCACGGTCGAGGCCCAGCCCTTGTCCTCGATCGAGTCCTCCAGCCCGGCCCGGTCGCGGGCCTGGCCGAGCGACTCGACCGTGAGCACGCCCTGGCCGACCGGCGTGCGGGCGTCCAGCGCGACCCGGGTCAGGCCGCTGGTGACCGAGTCGCAGACGTACTCGTAGTGGGAGGTCTCGCCGCGGATGACCACGCCGAGCGCGACCACCGCGTCGCAGACCTCGGCGAGCGCCTGCGCGACCACCGGGATCTCCACGGAACCGGCCACCCGGGAGACGATCACGTCCGACACGCCGCACGCCTCCGCCGCGGCCTCGGCGCGCGTGACCATGTGGTCGACCAGCTCGTGGTGCCAGCGGGCCGCGACGATGCCGAGCTTCAGGCCACCGGCCTCGACCGTGTTCAGGTGCGGGTCTCCGAATCCAGCCATGTGTGCGATCTCCTCAGTCTCGGGCGGGTCAGTCTCGGGCGGGCCGGTCTCAGCCGGTCTCAGGCGAGTCCGTTGAGGATCTGCTCGTCGGCCTCGTCGTAGGTGTGGCCCATCCGGTCGCGCTTGGTGCGCAGGTAACGGACGTTCTCCGGGTGCGGGCGGACCGGCAGGCCCTCGCGCCCGACGATCTGCAGGCCGTAGCCCTCCAGCCCGGCCCGCTTCGCCGGGTTGTTGGTCAGCAGCGTCATGGTGCGCACGCCCAGGTCGTAGAGGATCTGCGCGCCGGTGCCGTAGTCGCGGGCGTCCGCGGGCAGGCCCAGCTGCAGGTTCGCGTCCACCGTGTCCAGACCCCGATCCTGCAGCTGGTACGCCTGGAGCTTGTGCAGCAGGCCGATGCCCCGCCCCTCGTGGCCGCGGACGTAGAGCACCACGCCCCGGCCCTCCTTGGCGACCCGGGCGAACGACGCGTCCAGCTGCGGGCCGCAGTCGCAGCGCTGCGAGCCGAAGACGTCCCCGGTCAGGCACTCGGAGTGCACCCGGACCAGCACGTCCTCGCCGTCGCCGATCTCGCCGTAGACCATCGCGACGTGCTCCGCGGTGTCGAACGCGACCCGGTAGCCGAACGCCCGGAACACGCCGTGCGACGTCGGGATGCGTGCCTCGGCGACCCGCTCGACCTGCTTCTCGTGCCGCCGCCGGTACGCGATCAGCTCGGCGATGCTGATCAGCACCAGCCCGTGCTCGGTCGCGAACGCCTCCAGGTCCGGCATGCGCATCATGGTGCCGTCGTCGTTGACCATCTCGCAGAGAACGCCGGCCGGGTGCAGGCCGGCGAGCTGGGCCAGGTCGATCGCGGCCTCGGTGTGGCCGGGCCGGCGCAGCACGCCGCCGGGCAGCGCGCGCAGCGGCACCACGTGGCCGGGCCGGGACAGCGCGGTCGGGTCGGTCTCCGGGTCGGCGAGCAGGCGCAGCGTGTGCGCGCGGTCCGCGGCGGAGATGCCGGTGGAGACGCCCTCGCGCGCGTCCACGGTGACGGTGTACGCCGTACCCCGGCGGTCCTGGTTGGTGTGGTACATCGGCGGGAGTTCGAGCCGGTCCGCGTCCTCCTCGGTGAGCGGGGCGCAGATGTACCCCGAGGTCCAGCGGCGCATGAACGCGACCAGCTCCGGCGTCGCCTTCTCGGCCGCGAAGATCAGGTCGCCCTCGTTCTCGCGGTCCTCGTCGTCCACCACGATGACCGGGCGGCCCTCGGCGATCGCCGCCACCGCCGCCTCCACCGTGCCAAAGCCACTGGTCATCGCGGGTCCCTCAACATCTTCTCGACATATTTTGCGATCACGTCGACCTCCAGGTTCACGGGATCGCCGATTCGCCTGTGCCCGAGCGTGGTCAACGTCAGGGTGGTGGGGATTAATCCGACAGAGAATGACTTTTCGGTCACGGCCGTCACGGTCAGCGAAACGCCGTCGATGGTGATCGAGCCCTTCTCCACCACGTACCGGCTGAGCTGCTCCGGCAGGCTGAACGTGACCGTCTCCCACTGCGCCGCGGGCTCCCGGTTCTCGATCCGGCCCACGCCGTCCACGTGCCCCTGCACCAGGTGGCCGCCGAGCCGGCTGCCGAGCCGCGCCGCGCGTTCCAGGTTGACCGGGTGGCCCTTGGCCAGGCCGCCCAGGCTGGAGCGGCGCAGCGTCTCACCCATCACGTCCGCGGTGAAGATCCCGTCGCCGAAGTCGACCACGGTGAGACACACGCCGTTGACCGAGATCGAGTCGCCGTGCTTCGCGTCCTCGCTGACCAGCGGGCCGCGCACGGTCAGCAGGGCCGAGTCCTCGCTGGTCCCGGCCAGGTCGACGACCTCGCCGAGTTCCTCCACGATGCCGGTGAACATCGCTAGTCTTCCCCCTTCTCCTTGGTGGAGCCGCCGCGGATCGGCACGCCGCGCATGATGTCCGAGCTGGCGCGCTCTTCAGCTGAAATATCGGCTTTTTTCGGTACTTGTGGTGTCAGCTGGGCCGTGAGGCTCGGCTCCGGCACCCGGGCCGGGTAGCGCGGCACGGCCGTGTACCGGATGTCCGGCCCGACCAGCGTGATCTCGGTGAACTCCAGGTCGATCGGCTCGCGCAGGATGCCGACGCCGACGCCGTTGCTCAGCTCCTTGCCGGACAGCGACGGGCGGCCCGCGCCGAGCAGCTTCGGCGCCATGTAGCCGATCACGCGGTCGACCAGCCCGGCGGAGAGGAAGCCGGCGGCCAGCGTCGGACCGCCCTCCAGCAGCGCCGCGCGCACGCCCCGCTGGTACAGGCCGCGCAGCAGCGCGCGCAGGTCGACCAGGCCGTCCGGGCCGGTGCCGACCTCGGCCGCGGTCGCGATCCAGGTCTCGGCCAGGCCGTCGCGCACGCGTGCGTCGTCCGGGGTCTCGCCGTCGCCGTCCACCACCACGCGCAGCGACTGGCGGATCGCCAGGCTGCCGTCGCGGACGTTGCGGACGGTCAGCCGCGGGTTGTCGGCCAGCACGGTGCCGACGCCGATGATGATCGCGTCGGCCTCGCCGCGGAGTTGGTGCACGTCTATCCGCGCGGCCTCCGAGGTGATCCACTCGGAGGAGTTGTCGACCGCGGCGGTCCGGCCGTCCAGCGTGGAGGCGACCCGCCAGGTCACGTAGGGCCAGCCCCGGCGCACCGCGGTCAGCCAGGCCACGTTGCCGGCGGCGGCCTCCTCCTCGCGTACCCCCTGCTCGACCTGGATGCCCGCGTCGCGAAGCGTCGCGGCGCCGTGACCGGCCAGCGGGTTCGGATCGGAGACCGCGATCACCACGCGGCGGACGCCGGCCTGGATGAGCGCGCGGGTGCACGGACCGGTTTGACCCACGCTGTCACAGGACTCCAGCGTCACCACGGCCGTGCCGTTCTTCGCCCGCTCGCCCGCGTGCGCCAGCGCCACGATCTCCGCGTGCGGCCCGCCGGCGTACGCGTGGAAGCCCTCGCCGACCACCCGCTCCTGCGAGTCCAGGATGACGCAGCCCATCACCGGGTTGGGGCTGGTGGTCCCGAGACCGAACGCGGCGAGCGCGATCGCGTGCCGCATCGCCTCGTTCTCGGCCCGGCTAGCCATGGCGGCCATCTCCCCTCGCTCGCGGTCATGTCACGCGCAGCGGGGTGTTACGACGGGGACGCACGGGTACGGCAAGCCGCACCCCTCGACACACCCTGGTCAGGGCAGCATCGATCGTCCGCGCGCTGTCTCCCATCCGGACTGTCTGACCGTGGCCGGCATTGGCCTGGTCAACCGTCGGCCCCGGATTCTCACCAGGTCCACCGGCCGGGCTCGTGGAGAGCTCGTCCGGGTCGCGGGCTGACCGCTCCGGGTGGAGCGGATCACCGCCGGTTCGGAATTTCACCGAGTCCCGCCAGCGCGTGGTGGGCTACCCCCGAGTCTTACACGTTCCCGCGCGATCGTCTGCTATCGGGCGATCGACGTCACAACGCCGACTCCCGGCGGAACCGGCCGGGCGATATGCCGTATTCGCGGCGAAATGCACCGCCGAACGCGAACTCCGTCGAGTAGCCGACCCGGCGGGCGATCGCGGCGAGCGGCGCATCCGACTCGCGGAGCAGCCGGGCACCGTGCGCGAGCCGCGCCTCGGTCAGGTAGGCACGCGGCGCCAGCCCGGTCACCTCGGCGAACCGGCGGGAGAACTCGCGGCGCGGCAGCCCGGCCCGGTCGCTGAGCCGCTGCACGGTCCATGGCTCCCCCGGACTGTCCCTGATCTGCCGGACCACGCCCGCGATCACCGGATCGGTCACCCCGCCCTCCGCCGGATGCTGCGCCAGCCACTCCCGCAGCACCTGGGTGAGCAGCAGGTCGAGCAGCGCCGGCCGGGACACCTCGCCGCCCGGTGCGGCACCGGAGACCTCCGCGTCGAGCAGCCCGACGAGCGCGCGCAGCGCCGGATCGCGCGGCTCGCGCGGCGAGATCGCCATGACACCCGGCAGCGACCGCAGGTACGGGTGCGCCCGCCCGTGCGTCAGCCAGTACGCCCCGCAGAGGAAGACCACGTCCGCGTCCGCCGCGCGCGGATCGTCGCCGCCGAGCACGGCCTGCGGCAGCGACTCCAGCCGGACCGGCGCCGGGCTGAGCCCGTGCGGCGCGCCGGCCGCGGTGAACACGACGTCGCCGGGAGCAAGCGCGCGCGGCGCGTCGTCCTCCGAGATCAGCCAGGCGTCGCCGCGCATCAGCACGTGGAACCCGCTGACCGGCAGGCCGGGATAGCGCATCCCCCACTCGCCGGCACCGGTGACCCAGCAGGCCTCGGCGCGCCCGACCCGCACGCTGCCGATCGCCTCACTCACCACGTCCACGGTCAGCAATCGTATGTCTCCGGCACGCCGGAGCATGGCCGGGCCGTTCCCCGGCCGGTTCGATCGGAACTCCAAGTCCCCTCGCGTTTGGAGCACCACGTGATCGACCTCGACCACCACGACTCGATGCTGCCCGCCGCGGTGAAGTGGATCGAGCCCACCACCGGCGAGATCGCCGGCCGGCTACTGGACGAGGCCGCGCTGCCGGCCGGCGCGCGCATCCTGGACGTCGGCGCCGGCACCGGACCGCTGGTCGTCGCGGCGGCATCCCGCGGCCTGGAGGTCGTCGGCGTCGACATCGCGCCACTGACCACCACCTACCTCACGGGCCGGGTGGCGGCGCTGCCGCTGGCCAGCACCGACCTGGCGGACGCGAATGCGCTGCCCTACCCCGACGACTCGTTCGACGCGGCGTTCTCCGTGCTGGCCGCGATGTATGCCGGGCCGGGCGCGCTCACCGAGATGCGCCGCGTGGTCCGGCCCGGCGGCACCGTCGCGATCGTGCACTGGGCCCGGTCGTACATGTCGCCGTACACCCGGATCATCTGGGAGACCAGTCCCGAACTGGCCGTGAACCTGCCGGCGCTCACGCCCGCGGACTTCACCGCCGCACTCACCGGCGCCGGATTCACCGACGTCCGGGTCGCGCCTATCACCGCGGGCTATGCGCTGCCGGCCGCTGACGAGTTCCTGCTGGAGTTCTCGCCGTTCGTGATCACGCATCCGGGCTATCGGGCGATGAGCCCGACGCAGCGCGCGGGCCTGGACACCGCGCTGGCCGCCCGCGTGCGCCGGATCGAGACCGGGGAGGAGCCGCGGCCGCCGTTCGAGGCACTTGTGGCCTGGGGGCGGGCCTGATGTTCAACCCGGCGGTGTTCCCCTGGAAGGCATTCGGCGCTCTACGTCTTACCGAGTCTTCGGCGTCGAGGTCAGCGGCTCCGCAGAAGCGGACCTCCATATCGACGAGATCCGGGCGTTGAGCACCCGGCCGCCTTCCGCGCCTCACACCCTGACCGCGAAAGCTCAGTAACTCCAGCGAATAGGGCGTGCGAGTGGCGCTTCTCGTTGTTTGGTTACTTTTTAGCCTCCGGCGGGCCTCGGGCTCCGGGGAGGGCGCGGGTACCGGCGGGGTCGCTGTCCGTCGGCCCCGCTGTCTTTTCGTGGGTGGCATGGGTTGGGTGTCGTATGCCTGACTGCCCCGTATGCCGTCTTCCAGGACAAGCCCGAGCAGATCATCGGCAGGGCCGCCAGCTTGGTCTTCGGTCGGCATGGTCGGCGCCGGGGGCGCCGCCCTCGCCTGGGCTGCGGTGTCGTTGCGGGTGGCGGCCCTGCCGATGATCCGCATCCCAAGGGGTGGTCGACGGCATACGGGGCAGCCAGGCGCCGGCGGTCTGCGCGGGGCGCGCGATCAGAGATCAGAACCGGCCCTGCGTGCCCCTGAAGTCGATCACGTGTCGCAAATCGTTGGTATCCGGCGCCCTTAACAACGATTTGCGACACGTGATCGTTTCGGTAGTCATCCGTCGGCTTTTTTATACTGATATTTCGGGCGTGCCGAATGCGGCAGATGACGCTTTCTTATCGATCACCTCGAGAAGGGCAGGCCGGGCACCCTGTTGCCCGAGATCTCGGATATCTGGCCCCGCCGACGACGCTTCCGCGGGAATTGCGTCGTCCGACCCTGAGTGATCCGCGCGCTGAGCAAGGAGGTCAATGCACTTACGACGAAATATCAGATAAGAGGAGGCCTGTTCAGCGCGTCGAGGCCGGCAGCTTCCCGCAGGCGGCCCTCTACACACCGAGATTCGGGGCGCGGAGCGCCCGGTCGGCTTCTGCAGTCCTAGCGAACGCAGCCGAACGGCGTGGAGCAGCCACGATCGAGGAGCCTCGGCGGCACTACGTCTGGACGTTGCCGCGTTTGTCGATGGCGACGTACGAGCCCGGCTGGTTCTTCGCGGTCTTCTTCATGTCGGAGGCGATCGCCATCACGATGCGCGCGTCGTCGAAGCGGCGGCCCTCCCCCGTCGTGGCGACGCCGATCGACAGCGTCACCAGCGCGGCTCGCTGCTTTCCGCCCCGCCGGTCCGGCACCTCGATGTAGCCGCGGCGCGCATGCTCAGGGTCGTACAACTCGTCGGCCGCGCGTTCGAAGTCGACGACCATCGCCTGGGTGAGCGGGCGGATCTGTTCCGGGTGGCAGATGAAGATGAAGTCGTCGCCGCCGATGTGGCCGAGGAAGACCGGGGGCAGGCCGACCTGGACCACCGCGCGGTGCAGGCTGCGCGCGAGCGCCTGGATGAACGCGTCGCCGCGGTCGAAACCGTACACGTCGTTGACCGCTTTGAAGCGGTCGATGTCGATGTAGCCGACCGCGTAGTCGGCGCCGCTGCGCATGCGGTCGCTGATCTCGCGCTTGACCCGGCTGTTGCCGGGCAGGCCGGTCAGCGGCGAGACCTCGCGCGACTCCTGGTTGCGGTTGAGCGTGTTGCGCACGCGCGCGACCAGCTCGGACGTGTCGAACGGCTTGACCATGTAGTCGTCGGCGCCGGCCTTGAGACCGTTCACCTTGTCGATGGTCATGCTCTTCGCGGTGAGCATGATGATCGGCAGCGTGGAGGTGATCGGGTTCGCCCGCAGGCGCCGGGTCAGCTCCAGGCCGTCGATCTCCGGCATCATCAGGTCGAGCACGGCCAGCGACGGGCGCTGCTTGTCGATCTCCTCCAGCGCCTGCTTGCCGTCGTTCGCCACGACCACGTCGAAGCCGTCGAGTTTGAGGTTGAGCGCCACGAAGTGCGCTATGTCGCGGTCGTCGTCGACCACGAGTATCAGGTCCCGGCCGGGTTCCGGCCCGAACTCGTCGCGCTCGTTGCCGCTCACGCTGAGCCCAGCGCACGCAGCTTGCGGATCGCCTCGGCCGGGTCGGCCGCGCCGTAGACCGCGGTGCCGGCCACGAACGCGTCCGCGCCGGCCTCGGCCGCGGCCGCGATGGTGTCGGCCGCGATGCCGCCGTCGACCTCGAGGCGGAGTTCCAGGTGGCCGGCGTCGATGTGCCGGCGGGCGGCGCGGACCTTGTCGAGCGTCTCCGGTAAGAACTTCTGGCCGCCGAAGCCCGCCTTGATCGTCATGATGAGCAGCGTGTCGAAGTGCGGGAGCAGCTCCAGGTAGGGCGTGACGTCGGTGTCCCGGTCGATCGCCAGCCCGGCCTTGGACCCGGCCGCGCGCAGCGTCTTCGCCAGCGCGACGGGGTCGCCGGTGGCCTCGGCGTGGAACGTCACGTTGTATGCCCCGGCCTCGGCGTAACCGGGTGCCCAGCGCTCCGGGTCCTCGATCATGAGGTGCACGTCGAACGGGATCGGCGTGGCTCTGCGCAGGCTCGTCACCACCGGCAGGCCGATCGTCAGGTTCGGCACGAAGTGGTTGTCCATCACGTCGACGTGCAGCCAGTCGGCCGCACCCTCGACCGCGCGCGCCGCTTCGGCGAGGCGGGCGAAGTCGGCGGCCAGGATGCTCGGGGCGATGATGATCGACGGCGCGTCCACGACAGTGAGTCTACCGATCGCCGGGCTTTTCGATCACCAGTGGCGCATAGGGTTGCGGCGAAGCCACGTACCGAGGGGAAATGACGCTGATGCCACGCACGATCGCCACGAACACGCGCGTCGGCCGGGACGAGTTGCTCGACTTCGTCCGGCCCCGCCACCACGCGGTCCTGATGACCACGCGCACCGACGGCCGCCCGCAGGCGTCGCCGGTGACCATGGGCGTCGACACCGAGGGCCGCATCGTGATCTCCACCTATCCGGAGCGCGCCAAGTCCAGCAACGTCCGGAGGAATCCGCTGGTGTCGGTGTGCGTCATGTCGGACGAGTTCAACGGCGCGTGGGTGCAGGTGGACGGCACGGCCGAGGTGCTGGACCTGCCGGGCGCGCTGGAGCCGCTGGTCGAGTACTTCCGGTGCATCTCCGGCGAGCACCCGGACTGGGACGAGTACCGCGCGGCCATGGTCGCGCAGGGCAAGTCGCTGATCCGCGTCACGATCGACTCCTGGGGCCCGATCGCCACCGGCGGCTTCCCGGCCCGTCTCGCCGACGACTGAGGGTGATGCCGCGGTGAACCGGGCACACCGCGTCGCCGTAGCAGGCGGTCGTCGCAGACCGGAGGACGCGTGCGCGGTCGACGATCCGCCGCGTGCCCCGCTGCTCCAGGTGGCCGCCTACCTGCTGTCGAACTGCTGATCAGTCCGCGAACCAGGCGGCGGCGCCGGGCGGGAGGAGCCCGTCGGCGCCGATCGGCGCGCTGGTGATCAGCGGGGTCGCGCGCGGGTCGACCTCGGCCGGCTCGTCGCCCATGTTCACCACACAGATCAGATCCCCGGGGGTACGGCGAAAGCAGAGCACCGGGTCGCCCGGCTCGGACAGCCACTCCAGCTCGCCCTCGCCCAGCCGGTCGCGGCGGATCTCCAGCGCGGCCCGGTAGAGCGTGAGCATCGAGTCCGGGTCGGACTGCTGCGCCTCCACCGTCAGCTCGGCCCAGGACTGCGGCTGGGGCAGCCACGGCGTACCCGCTGATGGGTCTGGGGAGAAGCCGAACGGCGGCGCGGAGCCGGACCACGGGATCGGCACCCGGCAGCCGTCCCGGCCACGCTCGGCACCGTTCGTGCGCAGGAAGTTCGGGTCCTGGCGGAGCGCGTCCGGGATGTCCGTCACCTCCTCCAGGCCCAGTTCCTCGCCCTGGTAGAGGTAGACGCCGCCGGGCAGCGCGAGCATCAGCAGCGCGGCCGCGCGGGCCCGGGCCTGACCGGTCACGCCGCCGCCGTAGCGGGTGGCGTGCCGGATCACGTCGTGGTTGGAGAGCACCCAGGTCGCGGGCGCGCCGACCGGGGCGAGGCCGGCCAGCGTGTCGTCGATCGCGGTCCGGAACGCGCGCGCGTCCCACGGCGCGACCAGGAACGCGAAGTTGAACGCGGTGTGCAGTTCGTCCGCGGCCAGGTAGCGGCCGAGGCGGGCGAAGTCGAGCACCCACGCCTCCGCGACCATGGTCCGGTCCCCCGGATACGCGTCCACGACCCGCCGCCAGCCGCGCCAGATCTCGTGCACCTCGTCCCGGTCCCAGAACGGGTGCCCCGGCTGCGCGATGTGCACCGGCACGCCCGGGTCGAGTGTCGCCGGCAGCTCCGGGAACGCGGGGTCCTTGCGCAGCCCGTGCGCGACGTCGATGCGGAACCCGTCGACGCCCCGGTCCAGCCAGAACCGCAGCACGTCCTCGAACTCCGCGACCACCTCCGGGTTCGTCCAGTCCAGGTCCGGCTGCGCGGAGTCGAAGAGGTGCAGGTACCAGCTGCCGTCCTCGACACGGGTCCAGGCCGGGCCGCCGAAGACGGACCGCCACCCGTTCGGCGGCGCGTCGCCGTTCCCGGGCCGGAAGAGGTAACGGGCGCGGGCGGCCGCGTCACCGGCGAGCGCGGCCCGGAACCAGGCGTGCGCGGACGAGGTGTGGTTCGGGACGATGTCCACGATGATCTTCAGTCCGGCCGCGTGTGCGCCGGCGATCAGCGCGTCCGCGTCGCCCAGCGTGCCGAACAGCGGGTCCACGTCACGGTGGTCGGCGACGTCGTAGCCCGCGTCCGCCTGCGGGGACGGGTAGAACGGATTCAGCCAGATCGCGTCCACGCCCAGGCCGGCCAGGTACGGCAGCCGGGAGATCACGCCGGGCAGGTCACCGATGCCGTCGCCGCCGGAATCCGCGAAGCTGCGCGGGTACACCTGGTAGATCACCGCGTCGCGCCACCACGGGCCGCTGCCAGTCATCCGCCGATCATCCCATCGGGTGACCGTCTGTGCAGGTTGAACCGAATGCTGTGGCGTCCCGTTATCAGGGCCACGACGCCCTGAGGAGTGACCTTGCCCACGCTCTCCCTCTCTGACATCTGCCGTGACGGGCGGTTCGTGCCGATCCCCGGCGGGGCCTACTTCCACCCCGGCACGATGGCCGACCCGGTCGACCTCCTCGCGCTGACCCGGGCGATGAACGCGCCACGACCGGCGGCCGGCGGCACGATCGTGGTGCCGGAGATCGCGCTGGGCCGCCCGGGTGCGTTGAACGCGGTGCGGATCGCGCTCGCCCAGATGCCGGCCGGCGCGGTGCTCACCGGGCCGAACGGCAGCCTCATCGGTACGGACGACTGGCTGGCCGCCACGGAGAGCACCGGCGCGCAGGCGTACGCGCCGTACGTACCCGGGACGGTCTTCTCCAAGCGTGTGGTTCCGGTGGACGCGTCCGGCCGGGAGACCGCGGGCCCACCGGCCGCCGTGCGGATCCTGCCGCCCGCGGACGCGGACGCGCGCGAGCTGCTGCGCACGGCCGCGGAGCTGGCCCGAGACCTGACGCGCCACCCGGCCGACCGGATCCGCGACCTGAAACCGTCCGGCACACCCGCCTATCTGCTGGCCGCCGGCATGATCCTGACCGGGCGCCCGGACGCGTGGGATCCCGGCCGGGTGACGCCACCGGCGCTCGACGAGGTCCGCCGCACCTTCGCCGGCGGCGGCACGGTGCCGCTGCCCGGATCGCCCGCGCTGGTGCACACGCCCGGCCTCACCGGCGAGAAGCTGGGCTGGCTGTTCACCGACGAGGACGGCACGCTCCTGCGAGTGTCGGTGGACGGGATCGCGCCCACGAACGAGCCGGCACCGGACGCCACCGTCGTTCGATTCGGCCCCCCGGCGGCCACACCCCCACCGGAGCCCCCGGCCGCGCTGATCGCCGTGCTGGACACACTGGATCCCTGGGACGGCGTGCCGGACTGCGTGGACCGGGTCGCGCACGTGATCGGCGGCCTCGGCGGCCTGACCTACGCGCCCGGCACCGAGGGCCTGCGCCCGCGGGAGGTGCTGGCCGCGCGGATGGGCGGCTTCTTCGGCCCGGCCGGCGGGCCCGGGCTGCTCAACGGCCTGGGCGCGGGCACGGTCGCACCGGTCTGGGTGCGGCCGGCCCCGCTCGCCGACGGCCTGTTCCGGCCCGGCCGGGCCGCGCACATGGTGCTCGTCCACCATCACGGCGGCGGGCGGTTCACGCTGCTGGAGACGCAGGCCGACGGCGCCGAGCGGCTCCGGCCGTTCACGCTGCACGACCGAGTGCTGCCGGACGCGCTGACCGGCACGCTGCGGCTCGTCCAGGACGGGGCCAGGCGGCTGCGGCAGACCGAGGTGGGCACGCGGCGCACCGTCTCCGCCCCGGAACCGGCCCCGGTGGACCGCGGGGTGGCCGCGCTGACCGACCCGCCCACCGGCCGCCCTGAGCCGGAGGGGGCGGGCGCGGAGTTCGAGCCGATGGTCCGGATCGGCCGGGAACGGGTGCTGCACCAGAAGAAGCCGGCACCGCAGTTCACGAACTCGTTCGAGAACCTGACGTTCGTCGAGCTGCCCAGCGTCGGCCTGGTGCTCAAGGGCGACAAGAAGGTCGTCGCGCTGGGCCGGTCCGGCCGCTGGTACGGCTCCGAGGCAGAGGCCGAGGCGGTGGAGGGCGGTTACCGGCGGGCCGAGCAGTGGCGGATCATCGAGGTCGCGACGTACGTCGGCACCGCGCTGCCCGGCGAGCCGGCCGACTACCCGACCGCGGGCGCGCTGCACACCAACGCCAAGGTGATGATCCGCTGGCTGCAGAACATGGGCCGGTACGGGTACTCGCTCAAGGACACGCTCAGCCTGACGCCCGAGATGGCGGCGTACTTCGACCGGTGGGCCGCCGGCCTGCACCGCAGCGAACGGGCGGCCGCCCGACAGCTCCGCGACGCGCTCGCCGAGGTCGCGCCGGCGGACCTGCCGGGCATCGCGCGCGAGGAGAAGCTGTTCCATCCGGAGCACAGCTCGGGCGGGAACCTCTACCACTCGACCGTGGACGTGTCCCTGGCCGGCATACCGGCGCTGCACGCGCTGCGCCGGCAGTGGGTCCGGGGGCGTGACGACCACTACGACGAGATCGTCCGGGTCGACGAGGTGATCGCGGAGCAGGCCGTCCGGATCGCCCGCACGTTCGTCCGGCAACTCGTCGACGGGCCGCTGGACGCGGACGACGTCGCCGAGCTGATGCGCGGCACCGAGGCGCACGAACTGCGCGGCGTCCTGCACGTGGTGCTCACCCACCTGATGACGAAGGCGTACCGGGTCCGGCTGAAGAAGGTCGGGCTGCACAAGAACGGCACGCTCGCGCTGGCCCGGTACGACCTGGACGAGATCAGCGAGCACCTGCCCGAAGACGTCAAGGTCTTCCTCACCCGGAACTTCGGCGATCTGGTCCGGGACCTCGACCGGTCGCTCGCGCTACGGCTCCCGGGCCTGGCCGGGCGCGGTGAGCGGTGGACCGAGAAGCGCATGCCGCTGTCGAACAGCACGGCCCGCGGGCCCCGCTACAAGCACGTGCTGCGCGGCGCGCTGCTCGGCGACCCGGACCGGCTGACCCCGATCCAGAGGATCGTCGGCGGCATGACCGTGCTGGAGGTCGGCGCGCCGCTACTCGGACAGCCGCAGCGGTTCGCGTTCGAGCTGCGCCTGCACCTGCCGGACCGGAACTCGTACGCGCCGGTCGAGAGCCAGACCACGCTGGACGGCACGGACGAGTACCTGCGGCACTCGCTGGACGTCTCCCGCGCTGCCGAGCGGGTCGCGGACCAGGCCCGCGCGTGGACGAGGGCGAACGGAGCGGCCCGGGACGTGGCGGCCTCGCTCAGCGCCGCGCACGGCGCGCTGACGCCCTGGCACGGCAACGTCTTCCACGACCCGAGCGGTGCGCTGTGGGAGAAGCGGAACGGCGTCTGGGACCACCCGGTGCAGCTGGTCAGCGAGGTCGGCACGTCCGGGCGGCTGGACGGCGAGCGGCCCGTCGTGCAGCACGAGTCCGGGCGGCGCCAGGGGTCCCGGCGGCCGGTGCTGGCGCTGCTGTCCCGCAGCCGGTGGACCCGGTGGCGGCGCGAGGAGCACCTGGAGCGGTCCTCGGCGTACCTGGTGCTGGCCCGGCCGATCGGCCACCTGGTCCGCGTGCCGGTGCAGCGCGAAGGCCGGACGGCCGAGGCGTGGCTGACCGCGGACCAGTTCGCGGCGCTGCTCTACACGCAGAACATCGGCACCCGGTTCGCGCTGCGAGCGGTCGACGGCGAGTTCGCGGACGGCTTCGTCGGCCGGGTCGGTGCGGAGTACACGGCGCTGCACACCGCCGGCCGGATGCAGAACCTGCACGTCTACCGGGTCGCTGGGATCCGTTACGACGCCGCGCCGCCCACACCGGTCGCGGTGCTCGCGCCCGGCAAGGACGGGCTGCTCGCCACGCTCGACCCGGCGCTGCGCGCGATCCGCCTCGCCGATCCGCCGGTACGCCGGTTGGTCCACGGCTCCGCGGACGCCGCGAACGCCTGGTCCATCGCGGCCCGCGGGCTGGCCGAACTCCGGGCCGACTTCGCCGGGCTCGCGGAGCCGGAGCTGCGCGCGCGGTTCCGCGACCTGGCGTTCGCGGCCGACAAGGCGATGGAGCTGGTCGGCGAGCTGGTCCCGGACCGCGACCACCCGGTGGCCGGCGCGCTGCTGCGGCTGGACGCGCTGCTCGGCACGCGCCGGTTCCCGGGCGGGGAGTGGCCGGACGCGGCGCCGCCCGCGCCCACGCCGGCCGAGCGTCGGGTGCGCGCGGCCGTGGACGTGCTCTCCGCGCCGGACGTCGGGCGGCTGCTGCCGCTGCTCGGCCGGACGCTGCGCGCGAGCGACACGGACGGGCTGCGCGGGCCGGACGCGGTCGCGGCGCGGCTGGGCGGCTGGTTCGGGCCGGCCGGCGGTGTGGGGCGGCTGACCGGGCTGCCGGTGGGCAGCGTGACGCCGGTCCGGGCCGGGGAGCGCATGCTGCTGGTGCAGCGGGCCGCGCACACCCGGTTCGTGCTGGCCGACCCGGCCGCGGACGGCGACGCCCGGTTCACCGCGTTCCCGTTCGCCGCACTGGCCGAGGGCGACACGGTACGGCTGCCGGCGGCGCTGCACGGCCCGGTGCGGCTGGTCACGGACGCGGACGGCGCACTGCGGCACGTCGTGGTGGAGACCCGGCGTGCGGGGGCGTCGGCGCCGGAGTCGGCCGCGCTGACCACGACGGACCGGCTGACCGTGGAGACGCTCCCGTTCCCGGCGACCGGCCGGCCGCCGACCGCCGAGCCGCCCTCGCTCCCGCCGGTGGACCAGCCGGCTACCGCAGCACCGGTGGATCAGGCGGCTGCCGTGCGGCCGGCTCTCACGCCTCGCGATGCCGGTCCGGCGGCGGGGCGGGACCTCGGCACGCCGCCACCGGCCGTGCCGGTCGAGTGGCCGGTGCTGGTGCTGGGCGAGTTCAAGGCCGCCGCGGGTGTGCTGGACGGTGTCCGGGCGCACGGTCACCTGGCCGGGCGCCCGGTCATCGCGGTCGGCCTGAGTGGCCCGCCCGAGGTGGTGGAGACCGTGATCGGCCGGCTGGACGCGATGCTCCGCCGCTACGCGCGGGCCGGGGTGACGCCGCTGGTGGTGGCGCCGGCCGCGACAACGACCGGCCGGAAGCGGCTGGACGAGACGCGCGCGCGACGGCCGATGATCACGCTGACCCTGGAGACCTCCGGGTTGGATCCGGCGGTGTGGCGGCTGCGCGCCGCGGACGGCACGCCGGTCACCCACGCGTCCACGCTGGTCGCGGACCTCTTCGTGCCGGCCGCCGCGCTGCCCGGCACGGTGGGCGCGCTACCGGGCGCGCTCGCCGGCTGGCTGCTGGCCGACGGCCCGGCCGAGGCCGAGGCGCACCACCGCGCGCACACGGCGGCGCTGCACGGCCCGGAGACGGAGACCGTGCTGGCGCGCCTGGCCGAGGCGGCACCGGACGACGTGGAGCTGGCCGCGTACCGCGTCGCGCTGGACCTGGCGCGGCGGGCCGGAGGCATGCCGGAACCGGGCGCGGCACGGCTGCGGCCGTCGGTGACCTCGATCCTGGCCGTCGAGCCCGCGTACCGGCCGGGCGGCGGCGCGCCGGTCACGGCCGTCTACGACTACCTGGGCGTGACCGGCGGCCGGCGGGAGCGGTACCCATGGGAGGGCCTGCTGTTCCAGCTGCTGCTGGCCGGTGAGCTGACCGGCGATCAGTTGCTGGCGCTGATGCGCGCGACCGCGGTCACCGCGCCGGACCGGGCGAGCATCGCGGTCGTCGAGGTGTTCCTGGCGCTGCGCGACCTGCCCGAGCGGCTGCTCGGCGAGAACCCGATGACGCACCCGGACCTGGTGGAGATCATGGAGAGGATCGGCCGGGTGACCCGGGGCGCGGACGGCTCGTACGCGGACTGCGTCGACCCGGTCGACCGCACGGCCTGGATCGGCCGCTTCGACGACCACGCCGCGCGGTGGCGGGCGACCGGCGACCCGGCCACCACCCGGCGCGCCGACCTCCTCCGCCTCGCCACCGACCTGCTGGCCAACTGCTGAGCCGCACACCGCCCGCCGCACCCCACGCCCACCGGCCCCGGCCGCAGCCCGATCGCGCTGCGCCGGGCCGGTCAGGTGGGCTCGGAGAGGTGGGCGTGCTCGCCGTCGTGGTCGAGGATGGTGAGGATCTCGCAGGGGCCGCCACGGGCGCCGATCGCGTGCGGCACCATGGTGGCGAACTCGGCCGCCTGCCCGCTCTCGACGAAGACGGTCCGGTCGCCGAGCCGCAGCACCGCGGTGCCGGAGAGCACGGTGAACCAGTCCCGGCCGGGGTGGACGCCCAGCGTGTCGTAGGGGCGGTCCGGCTCGATGCGCATCTTCGCGACCGTCCGGCCGTGTGGTGCCCCGCCGCGGGAGAGCAGCCACGTGGTGACTCCGGAGCCGCGCTCGTGCGTCGGGCGGATCACCACGTCGCTGTCGTCGGCGGGCTCGACGAGCTGGTCGAGCGTGGTGCCGAGCGCGCGGGCGAGCAGCACCAGCTGGTCGAGCGCGATCCGGCGGTGGCCGGTCTCGAGGCGGCTGAGCGTGGACGGGCTCAGGTGGCAGCGGGCCGCCAGCGCGTCCAGCGACCAGCCCCTGGCCACCCGCAGGCCGCGGATCCGCTGCCGGACCAGATCGTCCAGCGCGCCGTCTTCTTGCGTCATAGGCAAGATCGTATGCCGTAGACGCAGGATCCGCCTACCGTGATCGTCATGACGGAACACCACCACCATGACGACTCGAGCATGGCCGAGCTGCTGGAACTCGACGGCGCGGTCCTCGCCGGATATCTGGACACCGTGACCGCCTGGGTCGCGGGTCTGGCGGCGGACCCGCCGAAGCGGATCGTCGACCTCGGCGCCGGGACCGGGATCGGCACTCTGGCGCTGGCCGCCCGCTTCCCCGGTGCCGAGGTCGTCGCGGTCGACAACTCGCCGCGCATGCTGGAGCGGATCCGCGCCGCCGCCGCGCGGGACGGCCTCGGCGGCCGGATCGCCACGCTGGAGGCCGACCTGGCCGGCGGCTGGCCCGGCGTCGAGCGCCCCGGCCTGGTCTGGGCGGCGCTGTCGATGCACCACGTGCCCGACCCGGAGGCGCTGCTGGGCCAGATCCGTGACGCGCTGCCCGGCGACGGCCTGCTGGTCGTCTCCGAGATGCCGGGCCAGCCCCGGTTCCTCGGCGACGACCCGTGGGAGCAGCGGCTGCACGAGGCGATCGCGGAGCGGCAGATGGGCTTCGACCCACACCCGGACTGGACCGCGACGATGGAGCGCCTCGGCTACCGGGTGACGCGCCGCGACTTCCCGATCGAGGTGAGTGAGCCCGCGGACCTCGTCCGGCGCTACTTCCTCGCGTTCCTGCGCCGCATGCGCGGGGCCGTGGCCGAGCGACTGACCGCCGGCGACCTGCGGATCCTCGACGAGATCGTCGCGAGTGACGCGGCCGGCCGGGCGCCGGCCGTCCGGACCAGCCGCACGGTCTGGGCAGCACGCCGCTGACCCGGCAGCGGCACGCCACCGAGCCGGCGGCCTGCCAGATCAGTCCCAGGACCTGAGCGTGTGCAACGCGTGCAGCGTGATGGCCGGGCGGGCCTCCATCGCGGTGTTCGGCGCCCACCGGACGTAGGTGATCGGCCAGCCGCCGTCCTCGCCCTGCTGCCCGGCCAGGAAGTCGAGGCTGCGGGTGATCTCGGTGTCGGTGAACCAGCGTGCGGCCAGGCTGCCCGGCGTGCGCGCGTAGTCGTGCGCGTAGGTCCACTCGCCGGGCGCGTACCCGGGGGCGATCGCCGCGTCCGCCTCCGGGTGCGCCGGGTCGGACGGCACCAGCCCCTGCTCCCGGACGAGCCGGCCGAGGCGGTCCGCGGCCCGGGCGGCCCGGTCCCGGTCCGGCGCGTGATCGAGGAAGTCCAGTGCGGCGCGCGCCTCGTACGGATGGGTGCGCTCGATCGCGTCGATGGCTGCCCAGCAGAACGCGACCGCGCCGTCCAGCCACGGGTGCGCGATGCCGTGCTCCAGCAGCGGCCCGGCGATCTGGCCGGTGGCGAGCAGATCCGCCGGCACGTCCGCGCCCGCCGCCGGCACCGGCAGAAACGGCGGATGCGGGTACGCGGCCAGGCTGGGCAGCACGGACGGCGCGCCGCCGTCCGGCCCGGCCACGCCCGCCAGCCAGTCGCAGAGCGCGCCGCCGGTCTCCTGGTCGAGCTGCCCGGCCTCGGCCAGGATGTGCAGCGCGGACGGCACCGCCAGCGGCTGGCTCGCCGGACCGCGCACGTCCGGCTCCAGCCCGAACGCGAACCCGCCGTCCGGCGCGCGATAGGCCTCCAGCGCGGCCCGCACCCCGGCCGGATCCGCGCTCTCGAACCGGTGCCCGAACCGCCGCTGCTCCAGCACCCGCCCGGTGAGCCGGACGAAGCCACCGGCCCGTGTGATCGTCTCCGCGTCCGCTCGTGTCATGTCCCCGACGGTAGAGCCTGTGTTGACCGTTCCGGCGATCGCGTACCCCGGGAATCGACGCATCCCCGGTCTTGGTTCTTGCACCGCGGAACGTGCAGGGAGGCCCCCGGGGCCGACCGGTGCCCGCGGGAGCACTCGGAAGGTGACCCGCCGGAAGCGGGAAAATCATTGGCTTTCAAAGGTTTTTCACTGGGTACTGTTCGTGGTCATGCGTGCGAATGAGATTCTGCTCGACGCGTTCGGGCGCCTTCCGGAGCTGGTCGGCGGCGCGGTGGACGGCCTGACGCCGGAACAGCTGCGGTGGGCGCCGGGCGACGGCGTGCGGTTACTCAGCGTGTACGACGACGACGCGCAGCACGCGGGTCAGGCCGCATACGTTCGGGGGCTGCTGCCGGAGGCCGGAGTCTGAAACGATCGTCCACATGCGGGAGGCGGAGGCGCTGCGGGCTGCGTACGACGGGGTGACGGCGGCGCTGTCACCGCTGAGCCCGATGGAGTTGCTGGCACCGACCCGGTGTCACGGCTGGACGGTCGCGGACGTGGTGCACCACCTGACGTCGGACGCGCAGCGGGCGCTGGTCGCGCTGGCCACGCCCGCGGCCGGCCCGGCGACGCGCACGTTCGTGACCTACTGGCAGTCCACGCCGTCCCCGGCACCGGACTGGGAGAGCGCCGAGCGCGAGGCGGCCGCGTCCGCCTGGGCCGGCCGCCGCGCCGCCTCCGTGGCCCGGTCGCCCGAGCTCCTGGCCGGCCTGTGGCGCTCGACGTCGGTCGCCGCCGTGCACGCGGCCTTCGCGGCGCCGCACGCGTTCGTCGCCACCCAGGGTCACGTGCTCTCCACGCCCGACCTGCTCACCACGCTCGCCACCGAGGCCGTCATCCACCACCTGGACCTCCTGCTCGGCCTGCCCACCGCCCCCGAGCCCGCCGTGTCCACACTGGACGGGCTGCTCGCGCTGCACGGCGGCGTCCGCCCCGCCGACTGGGGCATCGAGGACTACCTGCTGAAGGGCTCCGGCCGCCTCGCCCTCAGCACCACCGACCGCACCACCCTCGGCCCCTCCGCCGGCCTCTTCCCCCTGCTCGGCTGAGCGCCGGTCAGATCAGATCGTGCTCGGCCGGCTCGGTGTTGAGCAGCCAGGCGAGCGGCATCGTGGCGCGAGGCGCGTACCTGTCACCCTGAAGCTGGTGCAGCGTGACGGTCTGGGCCACGTCCTGGTCGATGATCCAGTACTGCGGGATGCCCGCTGCCGCGTACTCGTTGCGTTTGGTCACGAGATCTATGCCCTCGGAAGCGGGCGAAACGATCTCGACGACGAGCAGCACGTCGGCCGCGGAGAGCCAGATGCCGTCGGCCTGAGGCTTGCTCCACACGACGAGATCGGGAATCCGGCCGCCGACCCCACCGGACCGGCCGGAGATCCGCAGGCCGACCGCCTGAGCGATCCGTTCCACCGCGACACCGGCGGCCGCGAGCCAGACGGTCAACCGGGTGGCGATGATCGCGTGTGAATAGCCGGCCGGCGGCATGATCGAGAGCACTCCCTCAGGGCTGATCTCGTATCGATGATGCTCATCGGCAGCCATCATCTGGGCAAGGTCGTCGAGCGTCACGACCGCGGGCATGTGCCGGCCTACAACGTCTGCGCTCATGCGGAAATGGTACCCACCATTCCAACGACGGCTCCAGGGCCACGAGCAAGGTCCCCGCCGAGATCGCCCGCCGCGCCCAGCGCACCGGCACCCCGGTCCTCGCCCTGGCCGGCTCGCTTCGCGCGGGCTCCGGCTCCGTCCGCGACATCGGCATCGTCATCTCGCCGCCCCCGGCCCCGATGCGCATGGAGGACGTCGTCGCCAACGCAGCTCCGCTGCTCCGCGGCGCCACGGAACGCGCGCTGCGCCCGATCGTCCTCGACGCCGCCATCGCGTCCCGCTGAGACACGAGACCCCGGGGGCTCCGAGCCGCCCCCGGGGACATCCATCAGCCGGTGTGTCTCCGCGCCGCCGCCGCTACGCGCGGCTGCCGCCGAACGCGTCGTTCTTCAGCCCGCCGACGAACGCGGCCCAGCCGGCCTCGGTGAACGCCAGCACGGGCCCACCCGGCTGCTGCTTGGAGTCGCGAACGCGGGCGCCCGACGAGCCCAGCGGGCGAACTTCCACGCACTGTTCCATCTGGCAGCGGGAAGCCTTGATCCACGGGGAATTAGAAACGGTCATGGCAGATCATCTTTTCTCTTGTCACATATCTCATCTACATGGCCTCCCCAGGCTTGGATATCAGACAGGCAAGCAATCAATGCCTTTTCGCCCATTTTCGGGCAGATCACACTGCCCGGGCGTAGCCTAGATGGCCGAGGGGAAGACATCACAACCCGAGAAGCCGGTTACGCCGTTCGGTCGAATCATGGACGACGATAGGTTGCGATCTCGAATACGCTGAGTAGCACGCCGACGTACTCGGGAGTGGTTCGCCGTGGCTCTCCAGCGCCCGTCACGCAGATCCGTGGCCTTGGCGTGCGCCGCCGTCGCAGGCATCACGTGCGCGGCGGGCTCACCGGCGGTGATGCTGGCCATGGACCGATGGCTACAGGTGGACTGGCCGAGACTGAGCAATATCGGCCAGGCGTACGGCCTCGCCTCGGCGATCTTCTCGGTGCTGGCGGTCGTCGGAGTCGCCGTCTCACTCGCACATCAGAGTCATGGCGTGGTCGTACAACGCGATCAGGACATCTCGGACGCACATGCACGGCTACTGTCCCTGGTGTTGACGGATCCGGAGACCTTCGGGCCGGTGCTCAGCGACAAGGCGCAACGACTCGGCCTCGTCGAATACAAGCGCTATGTATTTGTCACGCTGGTACTACGCCTTGCGCTATCCGGCTACGAAACCGGCCACACCAATGAGTACTCGCTGCGGAACGAGGTCTTCCGCGGTCTTTTTCTCCGGTCGGTAGGGCGCGAGCACTGGCGGGAGTCACGCACGTTCTGGCTCTCCGCGTCGCTACCGCGGCACCGCCGGTTCGCCCAGATCGCGGACGAGGAATATCAGGCAGCCATCAGCCGCGGACCCGCACTACCCATGCCGCCGGGCGAACCGGCGCCGGCCGCGCTCCGCCCCCGCGTGGCGCCGATCCTGGCCGCCGGTGTGGCCGGCGGGTTGCTCGGCGTCGTCGCGATGGCTGCGACGCGCCGCCGCCCGGGCGCCACGGACGCCTGACTCCGCCGGGCTGGTCGCTTCACACCGGTTTCAACGACACATCGGATCGGTCGACGCGGTCACGTTCTCGTTGAGCATGTTGTAGATCAGGTCGGTGCTGGTGCTGTCGCCGGCCCGCGGGAAGAAGTAGCTGCGCACGTTGCCGTTGAGCTCGGTGTGGTACCGGTGGCAGAACGTCTCCGGCGTCCGCCACCGCACCCGGTCCACACCGGACACGCGTCCTCCGCGTGGAGCGTCACCTCGTCGTGCGCGGTCCCAGCGCCCGCACTCGCGCCCGGACCTCGGGCGGCGTGGTGTCCACCGCCACCTCCCGGGTGGCGTGCACCACGCGGCCGGCCGGGTCGGTCACCTCCGCGCGCACCAGGTGCCGCCCGTCCGCGAGCGCCGAACCCTCGCCGCGCCGGTCAGCGCCACCGACGCCACCGCGCCGTGGACGACGACGGAAACCGAGGCCGCGCCGGTGTACCAGCCGGACGACGCCCGCTCGCCGGGCAGCGCCGCGCTGAGCCGGTCGCGGTGCGCGGCGGCGGCGCGGGCCGCGGCCACGTCGACCGGCGCCGGGACCGCGCGGCCCAGCCCTGCCCGATGCCGGCCAGGAATCCCGGGCTGTCGTCGGCGAGCCGGGGCGGGCGGGTCCCGGTGAAGGGGAGCAGGGTCATCTCAGTTCTCCTCCTCGGTCGCGGACCATCTCGCGCAGGCGGGTGAACGTGTGGCCGCCGTTGATGCCGTCGTGCTCGAACTCGTTGGTGATCCACGCGGTCGCGTTGCCGAGCCGCGCGAGCGTCTGCCGCTGCAACCCCTCGTCCACGAAGAGGTCGTCGTGGTAGACCACGGCCGCGACCGGCACCGGGTTGGCCGCGAGCCGGTCCGGGTCGTACAGCGGAGACCATTCGGAGACCGCCGCCAGCTGTTCCATCGCGGGCGCGAACGGGCGCAGCGCGCGGACCTCCTCGAACAGCCACGGGAACGCCATCTCGGAGGTGAACAGCAGCGGCCGGCGGTCCTCGGCGAACTCCGGACGGCGGTCACGCTCGCGCTGCGCGGACCAGCGGAACGGGCCGTTCGTACCGTCGCCGTAGATCGTCTCTTGCAGTGTCCAGAACAGCGGGTTGGTCGCGTTCGACGTCCTGACCAGCACGTTCTCCAGGAACCCGTTGGTGAGCCGGCCGTCGCGGGTGAACGCCTCGGAGACCAGCCAGTGCAGGCGCAGGTGGCCGCGGCCGAAACCGAGGTCGCCGCCGAGCGTCTGGAAGCGCCGCACGGACAGCGGCGAGCCGTCCGGCAGCAGCGTGTCGCCGCGCGCGAGCAGGTCCGCGATCGCGCCGGCCGTCTCCTCGTCCTGCGGGTAGCGGCGGTAGAAGTCCGCGGTTTTCGCGGCGGCCCGGTCGAACGTGCGCCGGTAGACCTCGTCCGGGTCGGCCGGGAGTCCGGGGATGCCGCCGCAGACGTAACACGCGGTCAGCGCCTCCGGGGCGGTGGAGAGGTAGGTCAGCGTGATCCAGCCGCCGAAGCTCTGCGCGATCGTGGCCCAGCGGCGGCCGTCGTACCGGGTGCGGCGCACGTGCTCCAGATCCCGGACGATCGAGTCCGCCCGGAATTTCAGCAGATAGTCGCCGGGGTCCGGCACCGACGAGATGACGTGGCCGTCGATCGGCGAGCTGCGCCCGGTGCCGCGCTGGTCGACCAGGACCACGCGGTAGTGCGGCAGCGCCTCGGCCGGCCACCCGTCGACGCCGGTGAACCGCGGGTTCGCGCCGCCGGGACCGCCCTGAAGATAGGTGAGCAGCGGCAGGTCGTCGTGCCTCCGCTCCGGGTCGGCGAACTCGCGGACGAACAGCTCGATCGTGCCGGTCTCCGGGGAGTCCCAGTCCAGCGGCACGTCGACGGTGAACTCCCGCACCCACGCACCCGGCATCGGATATTCGACCATGCCGGACTTCCCGCCACGTTGCGGTTCCGGGGTGGCCGGCACTGAGCCGGATGATTCACTCGCACGCTCGTTCATGAAGGCCCTCCCGACCCAGCGCGGCCCCCGCGTTTCGCTTCCGCGCGGCCTCCCATTCAGGATTGATCCTGGGGACGGCCGCGAGCAGGCGCTTCGTGTACTCGTGGCGAGGTTCACCGAACACGGTGTCCCGGTCGCCGGTCTCGACTACGGTGCCGTTCGTCCTCACGGCCACCCGGGTCGCGATCTGCCGGACCACGGTCACGGCGGGTGCCCCCGGCGCCTAGAGAGGACAGTAGTATGTCACACAGCGCCGGTGAAGAGATGGCGAGCAAATATTTACCGCCCGGAGCCAGACCGGGGTTCGCCCGCCATCACCGGCGCCACCCCATGCGCGCACCGCACCACGTGGAGCGCGCGCACCGGCACCCTCACGTGATCGAGGCGTCATTCACGTCGTTCCAACGACGTGAATGACGCCTCGATCACGGTCTCCAGACGAGCGGGGTCAGTCCTCGGCTCGGCCGTTCCACCAGCCGAGCACGTGGCCGATGTGCGCCCTGAGCAGCGTCTCCGCGCCCCGGCCGTCGCGCGCCTCGAGCAGGTCGACCAGGCTGTGGTGCTCGGCCGCGGACCGGGCCAGCTCGGCCGTGCCGATCATGTCGGCCAGCCCCACCATGCGCGTCTGCTGGCGCAGGTCCTTCACGATCTCGATCAGCCGGCGGTTGCCGTGCAACTCCAGCAACCGCAGGTGGAACGCCATGTCCGCGGCAAGGTACTCCGGCAGGTCGGCCACGGCGGCCGCGTCCACGATCGCCTGCGCCTTGACCCGCAGCTCGGCCGCGGCCTCCGGTTGCAGCGTGCGCGCGATGTCCCGCATCGGCGGCCCTTCGAGGTCCTGCCGGATCCGCACGATCTCCCACAGGTCCTGCTCGCTGACGTCGGTGATCCGGAAACCCTTGTTCCGCACCGCGTCGACGAAGCCGCGTTTCTGCAGGTTGAGCATCGCCTCGCGGACCGGCGTGGCGGAGACACCGAACCGGGCGGCCAGCGTGGGCGCGGTGACCAGCGTGCCGGGGGCCAGCTCGCCGGAGACGATCGCGGCCGCGACCGCGTCCTCCACGGTGCCGCGCAGGCTCGCCCCGACGGCCACCGGGCCGATGACCGATGAGCTCACCTGACCACCCTCCATGTGTGGAGACAATACAATGTCACATCGTGCCGACCGCATAGGCGGTCGGCACGATCACGACTATCGCAGCTCCGGGGGCAGCACCGACGCGGGGGCACCCTGATAGGTGACCGGCCGCTGCCAGCGCGCGATCGCGGCCAGCCCGACCGAGGTGCTGGTCGGCGCCGTGGTGGACGGCCACGGACCGCCGTGGTGCTGCGCGCCGGAGACGGTCACGCCGGTCGGCCACGCGTTGTAGACGATCCGCCCGGCCCGGTCCTCCAGCGCGCTCACCACGTGTTGCGCCACCGGGTCGTCGTCCGTGCTGTGCGCCTGGATCGTGCCGGTGAGCTGGCCGGGGATCAGCCGCAGCACCGCGTCCAGCTCGTCCTGCGACGAGTAGCCGACGACCAGGCCGGCCGGGCCGAACATCTCCACCTCCAGCGCGCGCGGGTCCGCCATCACCTCGGGTGCCGGGACGGCGAGCACGGTCGCACGTACCCCCTGGTCGTTGGGGTCGCTCTGGGCGGCCGGGTGCACCGCGGGAAGCGCGGCGACCTCGGCGACGCGCGCCGCGAGGTTCTTCTCCATCGACTCGGAGAGCATGCGGGCGGGCACCGGCAGGTCGACCGCGGCGACGAACGCGTCCGCGTCCGGCACCAGGACCACGCCCGGGTTCGTGCAGAACTGGCCGGCGCCGAGCGTCAGCGAGCCCACCCACTCCCCCGCGATCGCCGTGCCGCGCTCGGCCCAGGCGGACGGCGTGACCACGACCGGGTTGACGCTGCCCAGCTCCCCGTAGAACGGGATCGGGTCCGGGCGGCCGGCCGCGATGTCGAACAGCGCGCGCCCGCCGGCCGTCGACCCGGTGAACCCGGCCGCCCGGATCCGCGGATCGCGCAACGCGGTGATCGACTCCTCCACGCCCTCCAGCAGCCCGAACGCGCCCTCGGGAGCGCCTGCGGCGCCCAAGGCATCGATCACCACCTCGGCGGTACGGCGGGAGAGGCGCGGATGACCGGGATGCGCCTTCAGCACGACCGGGCAGCCCGCGGCCAGCGCGGAGACGGTGTCGCCGCCGAACACGCTGAACGCGAACGGGAAGTTGCCGGCCGCGAAGACCAGCACCGGGCCGATCGGCACCAGCGTGCGGCGCAGCTCGGGACGCGGGCCCATGCCCCAGCCGGGATCCTCCGGGTCCACCCGGACCGGCGTCAGCTCACCGTCGCGCAGCCCTTCGGCGAACAGGCGGGCCTGGAACGTGGTCCGGCCCAGCTCGCCGGTCAGCCGCGCCTCGGGCAGGTGCGTCTCGTCCTGCGCGAGCGCGACCAGGTCGTCCTTCGCCGCGTCGAGCGCGTCCGCGACCGCGTCCAGCCAGTCCGCCCGGGTGGCCGCGGTGGCCTTCCGCATCGCCGGCCGGGCCGAGTCGGCGGCCGCGAGCAGCGGTTCGGAGTCAGTCATGTGTCTCCTCAGAACTCGAATCCGTGCGGATAGGGATCCGTCGGGTCCAGCACGTACTGGCCGAAGCCGGTGATCCACGCTCGACCGGTGATCGTCGGCAGCACCGCGTGCCGGCCACCGACATCGGTTTCCCCGATCAGTCTGCCCGTGAACCGGCTGCCGATGAACGACTCGTTGACGAAGTCCTGATGCAGCGGCAGCTCGCCGCGCGCGTGCAACTCCGCCATCCGCGCGGACGTGCCGGTGCCGCACGGCGACCGGTCGAACCAGCCGGGATGGATCGCCATCGCGTGCCGGGACAGTGTGGCGTCCGAGCCGGGCGCGATGAACTCCACGTGGTGACAGTGGTCGACGCCGTCGATCGTCGGGTGCTTCGGTGGGGCCTGTGTGTTGATCGCATCCATGATCGCCAGCCCGGCCGTGAGGATCTCCTGCTTGTGCGCGCGGTCGAACCTTATGTCGATCTCATCGAGGTCCACCATGGCGTAGAAGTTGCCGCCGAAGGCGAGGCTGTAGGTGATTTCTCTGTCGAGCGCGGGCACGACGATCGTGGAGTCCAGCCGGTCGCAGTAGGACGGCACGTTCTCCAGCGTGACGTGCTCGGCGCGGCCGTCCTTCACCGCCACGTTCGCGACCACCAGGCCGGCCGGGGTGTCCAGCCGGATCGTGGTGCGTGGTTCGACGACCTCGACCATGCCGGTCTCGACCAGCACCGTGGCCACGCCGATCGTGCCGTGCCCGCACATCGGCAGGCAGCCGGAGACCTCGATGTAGAGCACGCCGAAGTCCGCGTCCGGGCGGGTCGGCGGCTGCAGGATCGCGCCGGACATGGCGGAGTGGCCGCGCGGCTCGTTGACCAGCAGCTTGCGGATGTGGTCCAGGTGCGCGATGAAGTGCAGGCGGCGCTCGTTCATGGTGGCGCCCGGGATCACGCCCATGCCGCCGGTGATCACCCGCGTGGGCATGCCCTCGGTGTGCGAGTCGACCGCCTGGAACATCCGCGTCGCGCGCATCAGCGTGCCCGGTACTCTTCGAGGCCCTTGATCGCGCGTGCCATGTCCGCGACGACCTGGGAGCTGTGCGCCTCGGTGAGCGGGCCGCGCGGCGGGCGGCACGGGCCACCGTACCGGCCGACCTGCTCCATGCTCAGTTTGATCGCCTGGACGAACTCGGTGCGCGAGTCCCAGCGGAACACCGCGACCAGGTGCTTGTACAGCTCACGGGCCTCCGCGACCCTACCGGCGATCATCAGGTCGTAGATCTCGACGGACTCGGCCGGGAACGCGTTCGGGAAGCCGGCGAACCAGCCTGCCGCGCCGTCCACCATCAGCTCGAACAGCACGTCGTCCGCGCCCGCGACCACGTCGATGTCGCACAGTTCTCTGATCTCGAAGAGCCGGCGGACGTCGCCGCTGAACTCCTTGATCGCGGATACGTTCGCCAGCTGGGCGATCTCCGCGACCAGGCGCGGCACCAGGTCCACCTTGGTGTCGATCGGGTTGTTGTAAATCATGATCGGCAGGCCGACCTCGTCGATCTTGCTGAAGTGCTCGACGACCTGCGCGTCACTCGCCCGGTACATGGTCGGCGGCAGCGCCAGCACGCCGTCCGCGCCGTCCTCCGCCGCCAGCTCCGCCCAGTGCCTGGCCTGGTGCCAGCCCGGCCCGTGCACGCCGGCCACGACGACGCCGCGCCCGGCCACGGCCGCCACCGCGACCTGCACCACCTTGCGCCGCTCCGCGTCGGTGAGCGCGGAGTACTCCCCCAGCGATCCGTTCGGCCCCACACCCCGGCACCCGTTGCTGATCAGCCAGTCACAGTGCTCCGCGAAGCGGTCGTAGTCCACCTCCAGCCCCGCCGGCGCCGACGCGTTCTCCTTGAACGGCAACGCGGTCGCGACGATGACTCCGCGCAGATCGATCGGTGCGGAACTCATGAACGGTCCTCCTGTGGTCCCGTACGGACATTCCCGGCAACGCTGCCGTCTCGGTCGGTCTGGGTGCGCGATTCGCGGTCCGCGCCGCCTGCTGCCGTCGTCGCCGGTTCCGCCACGGCTGCCGTCGCGGGCACGGCAGCCGTCGCGGGCACGGCAGCCGTCGCGGCGAGTTCGGCGAGGCGGATCGGGATGGCGATCGGGCGCTGGGCGGTGCGGCCGGTGTCGAGCAGGCCGGGGCCGGTGGCGGCGAGGAGCTCCTCGACCGTGCGGCCGCAGGTGCGGCCCTGGCAGATGCCGAGGCCGGCGCGGGTGGTGAGCTTCAGCGAGCGCAGACCGCGCGCCTCGGTCAGGCGGGCGGCGCGGCGCAGGTCACCGGCGGTGACGTCCTCGCAGCGACAGACCGTGGTGCCGTCGTTCAGCCAGGCCGGCCAGCCGGATCCGATCCGGTGCGCGGCGGCCAGCCGCCCGGCGAACTCCCGGAACACCCGGCGGGACCTCAGCGCGCTCGACGCCGCGTCGTGGCCGGCGGCGACGGCACCGGCGATCTCACCCTCGGCGAGCGCCAGGTCGACGCCGCCGACGCCGGTCAGCTCGCCCGCGGTGAACACGCCGGGCACCGACGTGCGCTGGCCGTCGTCGACCGTCACCGCGCCGTCCGGGCCGGTCGCGCAGCCCGCGGCCACGGCCAGCTCGGTGCGCGGCACGAAGCCGTGGCTGACGCAGACCGCGTCGACCTCGATCCGGCGCTCGCTGCCGGGCCGCGGCGCCCAGTCCGGGCCGAGGCCGGCGACGGTGACGGCCTCGACCCGGCCGGTACCGTGCGCGGCGACGACGGCCGCGCCGGTCCGATAGGGAATCCGCTTCGCGGCCAGATCCCGCACATATCCGCCCAACTCCGCGGCCTTCGCGCTCGCGGACAGCAGCCGCCAGGGCCGCGCGCCCCAGCCGCGGGCGAGCTGCCGCGGTCCGGCGGCCTCGACCACACCCACGACCTTCGCGCCGGTACGAACGAGGCTGCTGACCACCGGCAGCAGGAACGGCCCGGCACCGGCGACCAGCACGCGGCGGCCGACCGCGACCCGCTCCCCCTTGGCGAGTGCCTGCGCGGCACCCGCGGTGAACACGCCGGGCAGGTCCCAGCCGGGGAACGGCAGCGTGCGCTCCTGCGCACCGGTCGCGAGGATCAGCGCCGCCGGGTCGAACGTGCGCGGCGTGCGCCCGCTCCCGTCCGGCGGCCCGACCACGACGTGGACCAGCGGCGGAGCACCGTCGCGGCGATCGACCGACCACACGTGCCCGTTGAGCACGACCTCGCAGCCGTCGTCCGCCAGCAGCGCCGCCCGCATCCGCAGGAACCGCTGCCAGCCGTGATGCAGCAGTTCCTCGCGCGCGCCCGCGCGCTCGGCCGGAAGATGCCGCCAGTACTGCCCACCGAGATCGTCACCGGCCTCGACCAGCACCACGCGGACGCCGTGCCGCCGCGCGGCCAGCGCCGCCGCCATGCCCGCCGGCCCACCGCCGACGACCAGCACCGGAACGCTCTCCGTCACCGCTCGCCTCCCGCGCTCGCCGATGCACCGGGATTCCCGACGCGGCTGTCCCGCTGCTCAACAGCGGGACGAGCGGCGTCCGCCTGCTCCCCCTGGTCCCGGCCTTCTTCGCCGTCGCTCCGCGACGCGCGCACGCCGGAACCGGTCACATCCGGCTCGTTCGGCACGCCGACGGCCAGGCCTCCGGCTCCACCGGCCGTCATCAAGCGATCATGGTCCTGCTCCGCGCCGCCGCCCGGCCGAGCGCTGCCGTCCCGCGGCTCGACCACGCCGACCGGCGGAACGCCGTCCTCCCGCGGCGCGACCACGGCGGCCAGCAGGCCGCTGTCGTCCTGGAGGGTGATCACGTCGCCGTCGGTGGCGCGGCGCTGGCAGGCGCGGACGTCACGGAGGCCGTTGACGACGATCAGGCAGTCGAAGCAGACGCCGATGCCGCAGAAGACGCCGCGGGGGCGGCCGCTGCGCGGGCTGGTCCGCCAGGAGAGGCGGCCGGACGCGAGCAGCACGCCCGCGATCGTCTGACCGGCACGGCCGGCGACGGGCTCGCCGTCCACCGTCAGCTCGATCGCGCCGCCGTCCGCGGGCACGACCGGGTCGTGCGCGGGCGCGACGCGGTAGGGGCCGGTCATCCGGCGGCTCCTTCCAGGTGCGGCAGCAGGCTGGGGCGGTCCAGGCGGAACTCGTCCCGCAGCGCGTCGTTCGGGTCGCCGAGGCCCAGCATCGCGTCGTGGAGCAGGTCGGCCGTGGCCAGGCTGAGGCCGATGCCGGCGCCCTCGTGGCCGGTGGCGTGCCACAGGCCGGGGCGGCGCGGGTCCGCGCCGATCACCGGCAGGTGGTCGGGGACGAACGGGCGGAACCCGCCGTACGCCCGCATCACCGGCACGTCCGCCAGGAACGGGAACAGCAGCAGCGCCTTCGCGGCGAGCGCGGCCAGCACGCGAGCCTCGATCCGGTCGTCGAAGCCGCGGCGCTCGCGCGAGGAGCCGATCAGCACGGTGCCGGCCGCGGTCGACTCGACCACGCTGGACACCATCAGGTCGGCCGCGCCGGAGCCGACCGCGCCGACGTAGTCCGCGTCGTAGACCTTGTGGAACACGCGCTGCCGCATCCGCGAGGTGACCAGCACGGTGCCGCGGCGCGGGCGGACCGGCAGCGGCACGCCGAAGCGCGCCGCGACCTCGCCGGACCACGGCCCGGCCGCGATCACCACGGCGTCGGCGGGCAGCGTGCCGGCCGCCGTCCGTACCCCCGTGATGGTCTGTCCGGAAAGGACCGGGCCGAGGACCTCGACGCCCTGGAGCACGCGGGCGCCGTGCCGGCGGGCGGACGCGAGCAGCGCCTCGGTCGCGATCACGGGCTGGACCTGGGCGTCCTGCGGATAGAGGACGGCGGCGGTGAGGTCACGGGTGAGGTCGGGTTCCAGCTCGTGCGCGCGGGCGTCGTCGACGACCTCCGCGATCACGCCGGCCGCGCGCTGCGACTCGGCGAAGGCCAGCAACGCGGTCGCGCCCGCGGTCGTCGTCGCGGCGACCAGGCCTCCCTTGTGCTCGAACTCCAGGTCGGGAAAGCCGTCCGGCAGTTCGGCCCGCAGCTCGGCCCGGACCCGCGCCCATGCGGAGAGCGTGCGCTGGGTGAGCCGCAGCTCCGCGCCCGGGCCCTTGTCGGAGACCAGGATGTTGCCCTCGCCGCCGGAGGACGTGCCGCCCGCGCTCGGGCCACGGTCGGCGACGACCACGTCGGCGCCGGAGCGGGCGAGCACGCGCGCGATCGCAGCGCCGACGATGCCGGCCCCGACGATGACGACCTTCTGACGATGGGACACGCCAGTAATATGTCACATGCCCCTACCGAGCAGAACAGATTCAGCGGAGAGAAGTTCGAGAAGCAACAACCTTGACACCACGAGGGTACGCCGCCTAAGCATGATCAGACTTGTAACATTCTACTGGGTACGGGAGCCGATGAACGCCGATTGGCCGCTGTCCGCC
The DNA here is from genome assembly GCF_030811575.1 of Catenuloplanes nepalensis. Taxonomy (GTDB): domain Bacteria; phylum Actinomycetota; class Actinomycetes; order Mycobacteriales; family Micromonosporaceae; genus Catenuloplanes; species Catenuloplanes nepalensis. The sequence goes on from NZ_JAUSRA010000001.1 coordinate 5,192,089, forward strand.
GGGACGCTCCACCTCAACCACGGCTCGTTCGGCGCGGTACCGCGCGTCGCGCTGGCCGCCCAGGCGCAGCTGCGCGCGGAGATGGAGTCCGCACCGGTCCGCTGGTTCGCCGGCTCGCGACAACGGCTCGCGACAACGGCTCGCGACAGTGATCAGGGCGGCCCCCTGTCGCTGGAACGACAGGGGGACGCCCTGATCGCGCGGTCGGACACCGCGTCGGTGGTTTCCTAGGAGGCTAGTCCCATTCGGCCGTCGAGGTGGGGTGGATCAGGTGAGGCCGAATACGACCGGGAGAAGGCCGGCGAGCCAGACCGCGGCGGTCGCGGCCAGCAGCCAGCCGGCGAGGCGGCGGTTGCGGCGCGGGGAGGCGGAGACCGAGCCGTTCAGCACGGTCCAGGTCGCGCCGCCGCTGAGCGCGAGGGCGCAGAGCAGGTAGACCAGCATGATGCGGTGGTTCCCCGGCACGTGAACCGCCGGTGGCCGCCGGGTCAATTCGCGAGGGTCAATTCGCGAGGGTCAATTCGCGACCGCGACCGTGGTGCGGACGGTCCGCGGGTCGGCCAGGCAGCGCAGCAGCGCGTCGGCGAGGTCGGCGCGGGAGATCCGGTTGCCGCCGCGGACGTTCCGGCCCAGCTCCGTGCGGTAGCGGCCGGTGTGCGCGCCGTCGGTGAGCATCGGCGGGCGGACGATCGTCCAGTCCAGGCCGGTCGCCGCGACCAGGTCCTCCATCCGCCGCATGTCCGCGTACGCATGGGCGAGCACGCGCTTCAGGATCGGCTTCACCACGTACCGCGTGAAGGGTCCGTCCTGGTTGTCGACGTGCATGCCGCTGTTGCTGACCACGGCCAGGCGGCGCACGCCGTGCCGGCGCATCGCGGTGACGATCGCGGCCGCGCTGTCCGCGCACACCGTGGTCGGCGCGCGGCCCTCGCGCGGGCCCATGGCGGAGACGACCGCGTCCCGCCCGGAGATCGCGTCGCCGATCGCGTCCGGGTCCATCGCGTTCGCGGTGACGACGGTCAGGCCGGACAGGTCCGAAGGCAGGCGGGACGGGTCGCGGACCACGGCGGTGACGTCGTGACCGGCCGCGGCCGCGCGCCGCAGCACCTGGACGCCGGTGCCACCGGTCGCGCCGAGGACGGTGAGTTTCATGGCGGCTCCCTGGTTAGTGAGTGCTTACTAACCACTATGGTTAGTGAACACTCACCCCGCGTCAAGGAGCAGAATTCGTGAGCACGCGCGACCGCATCGTCACCGCCGCCGCCGGCGTCATCCGGGACCGCGGGCTGGCCCGCGCGACCACCAGGGAGATCGCGCTGGCCGCCGGGCTGTCCGAGGCCGCGCTCTACAAGCACTTCCGCGACAAGACCGACATCTTCCTCGCGGTGCTCGGCGAGCGCGGCCCGACCACGCTGGTCGCGGTCCTCGGCGGGCTGCCCGGCCGGGTGGGTGCGGAGCCGGTCGCGGCGGTGCTGCGCGAGGTCGTGCTGGCCGCCGTCGACTTCTACGAGCACGGCTTCCCGATGGCCGGCTCGCTCTTCTCCGACCCGGCGCTGTTCGCCGCGCACCGGACCCGGCTGCGCGAACGTGACTCCGGCCCGCAGGTGCCGGTGGAGGCGCTGGCCGCCTACCTCGCGGCGGAGCGACGGCTCGGCCGGGTGGCGGCCGGCGCGGACCCGGCGGCCGCGGCCGGCCTGCTGCTCGGCGCCGCGTTCCAGCGCGCGTTCCTCGGCAACTTCACCGACACCGGCGACGCGGAGGCGTTCGCCACCGCGCTGGTCGAGACGCTGCTCACGGGGCTCCGGCCGTAACCGGCCGCCGACCGCACGCCAGCCGGCCGGCGCCCGTTCGTGGCCGGCGTGCGGCTCAGTCCGTGAGAAGTGTGGCGATCGCCGCCGGGTGGGAGAGGTGCGGGAAGTGGCCGCCGGGCAGCAGCACGGTCTCCGCCCGGGGCGCGGCCGAGGCGAACCAGGCCCGGTAGGCGGCCGGTGGCTCGTGGCCGGTCACCCAGCGGTAGGGGATGTCGTGCGCGTCGATCGCGGCCAGCTCGTCGCGGACCCGGGCGGCCAGCACCTCGTCCGGCAGCTCCAGGATCTCGCCCCAGTGGTCGAGCAGCTGGTCGGCACGGGGCTCGCAGGACTCCACGAGCCGGCGGCCCTCCTCCGGCAGCGCCTCGACGCCCATGCCCGCCAGCAGGCCGTCCCAGACGCGGCGCCAGCGGTCGTCGCGCAGCATCGGCGCGGACCGGCGCACGTGCTCGCCGAACGGGCCGAGCAGCAGCGGCTGGTCCAGGTTCAGCACGCCGCGGGCCGGGAAACGGGCCGCGTAGCCGGTCGCGAGCACCGCGCCGAGCGAGTGGCCGACCACGATCGGCGCGTCCAGCCCGGCCGCGACCGCCGATCGATGGAGCAGGTCGATGACCTCGGCGGCGCGGTAACCGGCCCGGCGCGGTGACTCGCCGTGGCCGGGCAGGTCGAGCGCGAGCGCGCGCCGGCCGGGCAGCTCGCGCAGCAGCGGATCCCACTGCCGCCGGTCGAACGTGAGGCCGTGGATCAGCAGCAGCGGAGGCCGGTCGCCGTCCGTGCCGGTCAGCGCGCCGGCGAGCTCGTCGAAGATCGTCATGCCCGGAGGGCGTAACACCGGGCCGTACGATCCGTACGTCGCCTGGATCACACCCGCCAGCGGGCGGGTCCGCCGGCGACCGGCTGATACCGGGGGTACGCGCCGGTCCGGACCGAGGCCCGCAGGTGTGCACCGGCCAGCGGCGCGACCGTCTCGATCCGGGCGATCGCCGTGCGCAGCGCGCGGGTGACGCCGACCCGGGCCCGCTCCGCCTCCGGGCTCTGCCGGCGCGGCCGCCCGCCGAGCCCGGCCGCCCGGCGCAGCTGGACCAGCAGCGCGGCCCGTTCCGCGGTCAGCCTGGTCGCCGCGTCCACGTCACCGGTCCGGTCGGCCGCGGCCAGTTCGTCGTCGATCGCGGTGAGCCGCCGCCGGAAGGTCGCGCGGCCCTCGTCGTCGAGCACCGGTTCGGCGGCCGGCGGGCGCAGCCCGGCGCCACCCGCGGCCAGATCCAGCGCGGCGATCTCCCGGCCCGGCGCGGCGAGCAGCGCCCGGAGGTGCCGCATGCCGAGGCTGTCCCGCACCCGCGCGGTCTCCGCACCCGCCGCCAGCCACCAGTCGCCCCCGTCCCGCACCAGCCGCCACTCCACACCGGACGGACCCGTGTCGCGGTCGCCCCCTGGAGTATCACCGCCCGCGCCGGCCGAGGCGATCCGGTGGGAGCCGCGCGGACCGAGCCCGCGGTCACCCTCGCGAGCATCGACCGGCCCGCTCCCGCCGACCTCGGCCGAAGCGGTCCGGTCGGTGCCGCGCAGGCCGAGCCGGTGGTTGATCTCGTGAGCGCGGAGCGCGTCGCCGGGGCGGGCGCGGGCGGTCAGCGCGGAGGCGAGCCATGGGAGGGCTCCGAGCCGCTCCGCGAGCGCGATCGCCCGGTCCAGGTAGAGGTTCGCCTCGGCGGGCCGCCCGAGCCGGGTCGCCAGACGGCCGAGGTACTCGTCGACCGGGCCGGTGATCATGTTGGCGCCGCCCCAGACCACCAGGCGGCCGGTGTACGGCGTGAGCGCGTCGTAGAGCGCCGCGGCCGCGGGCAGCGGGCCGCCACGCGAGGCGACGAAGGCGAGGTCCGCGACCGCGCCGAGCCAGCGCGGGCCGGTTCCGGAAAGCACCGCGGGCAGCAGCCGGTCGAGTTCGAGCAGGGCCTCGTCGTCGCGGCCGGACTCGGCCAGGACCCGGGCCGCGGTCGCCTCGAAGAACTGCCCCGGCAGCCGTCTCGCCAGCTCCAGCAGCGACTCCGCGTGCCCGTCCGGGGTGCCGCGCAGCAGCGCGAGCCGGCCGCGCAGCGACGCGGTGAGCCGGTCCGTGTCCGCGAGCCCGGCCCGGTGGCCGAGAGCCGCAACCTCCAGGATCAACATCTCCGCGGGTACGAATCGCCCGCGCACGATGGCCAGCAGCGCCTGCCGGGCGCGCACCACGACCGTGGCGGCCGGGTCGCCGTCCAGTTCGCCGGCGCGGGCGTATCCGGCGAGCGCGGCCTCGGCCGCGTCCAGGTCGCCCAGCTCGGCCAGTGCGGTGAATCGCCAGAACAGGCCGCGCCGCTCCAGCTCGCCGTGGCCGGCCGCGCGGGCCAGGCCGACGATCTCGGCACCGGCGGCGAGCCGTTCCCCGGCCGCGGCCGGATCCCAGAGCGCGTGCAGCCGGCAGTCGAGCACCTCGGCCGTTGCCGCGGGGTCTCCCGCGACCCGGGCGAGCGCGGTGGCCTCGTCGATCAGCGCGCGGCGCCGGGACGCGGCCGACGGGTCGCCGAGCAGTTCCCGCGCCAGCCGGGCCAGCACCCGCGCCCGCACGACCGCCGGCCCCGGATCGCGCGCCGCGGCCACCGACTCGGGCGCCGGCCTCCCACCGGAAACCGCGGGTCCCACGCGCCCCTGGCCGGAAACCACCGGCCCCGCCGGATCCCGCACGGGAACCACCGGCCCCGCCGAATCCCGCACGGGAACCGACACCCCCACCGAATCCCGCACGGGGACCGACGCTCCCGCCGAATCCCACGGGGCAGCCACCGCCCCTGCCGGATCCCGGATGGAAGCCGCCGGTTCCGGCGCCGGGTCGCGGGCAGCGGCGGTCTCCAGCAGTCGGATCAGCGCCGCGTCCTGTGCCAGGAAATCGGCCCGAGACGCCGTGCCGAGTGCCAGTTCCACCAGCGCATGGCCGGCTGGGTCGAGACCGGCGGCGAGGTCGAGCGCCACGCCCGGCCAGCCGGCGGAGGCCAGCCAGAGCGCGTGCACCGCGTCCGGCGGCAGGTCCGGCACGAGCCGGCTCAGGTCCGCCTCGCCGAGCGGCGCGAGACGAATCGACGCGAGACCCGCCGACGCGAGACCAGGCGACGCGCGACCAGGCGACGCGCGACCAGACGACGCGCGACCAGACGACGCGAGACCAGACGACGCGAGACCAGGCGACGCGGGCTGAGAAGGCGCGAGGTGCGTGGTCGTGACGGTGGCGAGGATCGCGGTGGCGCCGGACGGCAGGCGGGGCGCGTGGTGGTGCAGATTCGCGACCGCGCTGGGGCCGGCCCGGTCGAGGTCGTCGAGCACGAGCAGGCCGGGACGGCCGCCCGGGTCCGGCACCGCGTCCCAGTCCGGCTGCCCGCCGTCGATCCTCGTGATGGTCAGGCCGCGGGCCCGTGCCTCGCTCGCGGCCGCGTCGGCGAGCGCGGTCCGGCCCGCGCCCGCCGGTCCGGTGACGACGAGGTGGCCGCCGGTCCCGGCCGCGGCCCGGTCCAGCAGGCGGCGCACCGCCGCGAGCTCCCGATCGCGCCCGATCATCCGCGTCACCCCCGGTGCCATTACCTCACAGCGATCGTCCTCGCTGAGCGCCCGATCAGCATCCGGACCCGTCCGCGGCTCATGGGCGCGCGCGATTCTAGGACCGTCCTCTTCGGATGGACAAGGATTGATCTCAATCTCCATGTCGAGCAGGATCTCTTCCGGACCGCGACAGATCATGATGTTCGCCTTTGGGGGCGGGATGACCGACGTGTTCACGAATCCAGACCGATACGCCGACATGGCCGCCTGGCACCGCGAGGTCGCGGACCTGCGTACCCGGGCGCCGATCCACCGGGTGACCGCGGACGGGTTCGACCCGTTCTGGGCGGTCGTCGGGCACGCCGAGGTGATGGAGATCGAGCGCCGCCCGGAGCTGTTCCCGAACGCGGCGCAGCCGTGGGTGATGAGCCGGGCCGACCTGGACGCGCAGCGGGCGGCCGGACCGGCACCGCGCACGCTGATCCACATGAACGGCGCCGAACACGCCGCCTACCGCCGTCTCGGCAACGACTGGTTCCGGCCGGCCAGCCTCGCGTCGTTGCAGCTGCGGCTGGACGATCTGGCCGGCGAGGCGCTGGCCACGCTGGAGACGCTGGGCGGCCGGTCCGACTTCGCGGCGGACGTGGCGCAGCCGTACCCGCTGAAGGTGATCCTGGAATTGATGGGTCTGCCGGAGGCGGAGTATCCGCGGGTCATCGCGCTGACCCAGGATTTCTTCGCCCGGGACGGTGACGCGCAGGTGCTGATGAACCTGTTCGGCTACATGCTCGCGCTGACCGCGGCCCGGCGGGAGAGCCCGACCGGCGACCTGGCCAGCGCGGTCTCGAACGGCACGGTCGGCGGCGAGCTGATCGGCGAGGTCGAGGCGGTCAGCTACCACATGATGGTGGCCACCTCCGGCTACGAGTCGACCGCGAAGGCGCTGACCGGCGGCATGTGGGCGCTGGCCACGAACCCGGATCAGCTGGCCCGGCTGCGGCGCAACCCGGACCTGATCGACTCCGCGGTCGACGAGATGGTGCGCTTCTCCTCGCCGGTGCGGCACATGATGCGCACCGCGACCGCGGACACCCGGGTCGGCGACGTGGACATCGCGGCCGGTGACTGGCTGCTGCTGTCGTTCACCGCGGCCAACCGGGACCCGAAGAAGTTCCCGGACCCGGACGCGTTCGACGTGGCCCGCCCGAACGCGGCGAACCACCTGGCGTTCGGCTTCGGCCCGCACCACTGCATGGGCGCGGCGCTGGCCCGGATGGAGATGCGCACGTTCTTCCGCCGCCTCATCCCCCGCCTGGAGTCGGTCACGCTCGACGGCGACGCCGTATCCACCGACACCACGTTCATCGGCGGTCTCCGCGCGCTGCCGATCCGCTACGAGCTGGCGGACTGACCGGGTGGCGGGTCTCCCTCGAAAACGGATGGAAGCCGGCCACCGCGCTTCATCACCTCGGCCGGCGGCAGGATCGTCACGCACCTGAACCTCACCGGCCGGCCGCGGGCTGCGAGTTCCGCATCCGGTGACTCGTCGCCGCCCGGCCCTCGCACGGAGGGCCGGGCGGCGCCCCCCTGTCAGTAGCCGAATCGGTCCACGACCGCGGCGGCCGCGTCCGCGAGCAGCGCGTTGTCGTAGGTGGCGTCCGCGGTGTCGCGGGTGGAGAGCACGGCGAGCACGATCGGGGCGCCGGACGGGGGCCAGAGGACCGCGATGTCGTTGCGCGTGCCGTACCCGCCGGAGCCGGTCTTGTCGCCGACCACCCAGCCGGCCGGCACGCCCGCGCGGATCGTCTCGCCGCCGGTGGTGTTCGCGCGCAGCCAGGCGTTCAGCTGCTCCCGGTCGGCGCGGCACAGTTCGCCGCCGAGCGCGTAGGCGCGCAGGTCGGTGGCGAGCGCGCGCGGCGTGCTGGTGTCCCGCCGGTCGCCCGGGATCGCGGTGTTCAGCTCGGTCTCGATCCGGTCGGCCGAGGTGGTGCGGTCGCCGATCGCGCGCAGCGCCCGCTCCAGGCCGTCCGGGCCACCCAGCTCGCGGAAGAGCAGGTTGCCGGCCGTGTTGTCACTGACCGTGATCGCAGCCTCGGCGATCGCGGCGAGCGTCATGCCCTCGTCCACGTGCAGCTCCGTGACCGGCGAGTAGTCGACCAGGTCCGCGGCCGTGTACCGGATCACGCGCTGCAACTGCGCGTCCGTGGTGCGGTCCAGCACCGCGGCCGCGGCGAGCGCCTTGAACGTGGACGCGTAGGCGAACCGCTCGTCCGGCCGGAACGTGACCGTCCTGCCGCTGCCGGTGTCCACCGCGTAGACGCCGAGTCGCGCGTCGTACCGCTGCTCCAGCCGCTGGTAGATGCTGCTCGCGGAGGCCGCCGCCGGTGTCAGCGCGAGCACCGCGACCGCGGCCGTCACGATCTTCAGGACCTTCAAGACCAACCCCTTTTCGTGGGTACGAAACGGACAGCTCGACCCTGGCAGAGCCCTCCCATGCTGTCGAAGACGGAATCGGCGCGCCTCATGCTGTTCTGGCATAGTGACCGGTCATGGACCTCGTCGTGGCCAGCCGCGCGTTCGTGGCGGTCGCCCGCCACGGCAGCTTCACGGTCGGCGCCGCCGCGCTGCACATCCCGCAGTCCGTCGCGTCCCGGCGCGTCTCCGCGCTGGAGGAGCACCTCGGCGGCGCGCTGCTGGACCGGTCGTCACGCACGGTCACGCTCACCCCGTTCGGCGCCGGGCTGCTGCCGGCCGCGCAGCGCCTGATCCGGCTCGCCGACACGCTCGAGCTGGACGCGGAACGGGCCCGGCGACGCCCGTTCCGGCTGACCGTGCCCGCGATCTGCCCGCCGGCCGCGCTGGCCCGGCTGGTCGCGGCGGCCCGCACACACGGCCTGCACCTGGAACTGTCCACCGTGGAGCGTGCGGACGGGGCCGCGCTGATCGCCGTACCGCCGGATGTCGGGGTGTGGGTCGTGCCCCTGGGCCTGGCCGCGGTCGCCGAACCGGTGACGCACGTCGAGAATCTCAGACCGGCGAAGGCCGATCCCGGGGGTACGGGACGGAGACTCTGGATCCAGCCGGAGGACGACGTTCCGCACGTGCGGGACCGGGTGATCCGGGCCGGTGCCGCGACCGGCCTGCGCCCGGCGCAGATCGTGCCGGCCGGCTCGCTGGTGGAGGCGGCCGCGGAGGCGCTGTCCGGCGACGACCTGCTGCTCTGCTCCGCCGCGCAGGCCGCGGACCTGGGGCTGCGCTGGGCACCGGCGGCCGACCTGGACACCGCCCGCGGCTACGACGTGACGGCCGGGCCGCGCGCGGAGCTGACCGCGCTGCGCACACTGTTGCACGTACCCGTGGGGCACTGTCTGGGGATTTCATGAGCACCGCGAGGGTGTTCCGGGAGGCGCGGGCGGTGCTGGACGACGCCGGGCTGCGCGGCGGTTTCCTGGTGCGTGACCTGCGCACCGGCGAGGAGCTGGGCATCGGCCAGGACGCGGTGTTCCCGGCCGCGTCGCTGGTCAAGGTGCCGCTCGCGGTCGCGGTGCTGGAGGCGGCCGCGCGCGGCGAGCTGGACCTGACGAGGCCGGTGACGGTGCCGCCGGACCGGGTGGACGCGCCGGGGCCGCCGGGCCTGATGAAGTTCCGGCACGCGGCCACGATCGCGATCGAGGACCTGCTCTACCTGGCCGTGTCGATCAGCGACGGTGCGGCCGCGGACGCACTCTTCGCGCTGGTCCCGCCGGGTGCGGTGCGGGACGAGCTGCGGCGGCTGGGGCTGGACGGGATCGCGGTCCGGCACGGCATCCGTGACCTGTCCGAGACGCCGGCGGAGCAGCTGGCACCGCCGCTCGCGCACGCGCTCGCGATCGGCGCCGCCACGTCCGGGCAGGGCCATCCGATCCCGCAACTGGACGTGAGCCGGACGAACGCCGGGTCCGCGCGCGCGTTCGCGGACCTGCTCGAAGCCCTGTGGACACCGTCCGCGATCGCGCCGCCGGTCGCCGCCCGGGTCCGCGAGCTGCTCGGCGACACCGTGCACCGGCAGCGTCTCGCGCCGGACCTGGCCTCGGACGCGGCCCGGTGGTCGTCGAAGACCGGCACGGTGCTGACCATGCGGCACGAGATGGGCGTGGTCGAGCACGCGGACGGCGCGCTCTTCGCGATCGTGGCGCTCACCGAGTCGCGGGTCCCGGCCGTGGTGCAGCCGGCGGCCGAGGCCGCGATGGGCCGGGTCGCCCGGCTGCTCCGCGACCTGCTGCGCGCCGAGGGCGGCGGCTGATCGGAGGGGTCCTCGTTACCGGCGGGCGGCGGCTGATCGGGGGATCGGTGGGTCCTGGTTACCGGCGGAACGGCGGCGCAGGCTCGGAGACGGCAGCTGTCTCCCGACGCACAGTGGAGGGTTCGTGTTCTTCATCAGCAGACCGGCGGTCCCGGCTCCGGACCGGCCGGACGGGGGCCAAACGCGATGCTGACCGAGGTGTGGCCGTTCCTCGCCGCGCACGCGGGCGAGCGCGTGGTGCTGGCCCGGCTGGTCCGCCGGGACGGGCCCGGCTCCCGGCCGGTCGGCGCCACCATGGCGATCGCGGCCGGCGGCGCCTGGACCGGTTCGGTCTCCGGCGGCTGCGTCGAGGGCGTCGTGCTCGACGAGGCCCGCGCGGTGCTCGGCGGCGGCGAGCCGCGGCTCGTCACGGTCAGTCCCGGAGAGCACCTGATGCCGTGGGAGGCGGCACCGGCGTGCGACGGCGTGCTGCACGTGCTGATCGTGCCGGCACCGCCGCCCGCGGTGCACGCGGCGATCGGCGCGGCGCTGGCCGCGGACCGCCCGGTCACGGTCGGGGTGGAGCTCGCCGCCCCCTGGACGTGGCGCATCGGGCCGGGCGAAGGGTTCACCGAGACGCTGCGGCCCGGACCGCGCCTGGTCGTCGCCGGGGCCACCGACCTCGCGGCCTCGCTCGCGGTGCTCGGCCGGGCCGCGGGACGGCGGGTGCAGATCGTCGACCCGCGGGAGAGCCACGCCCGGCCGGAGATGTTCCCCGGCGCCGGCGCGGTGGTCCGGGCCTGGCCGGACACGTGGCTGGCCGCGCACCCGCCGTCGGCCGCGGACGCGGTCGTCGCGATCACCCACGACCCGCGGATCGACGACCGGGCGCTGCGCGCCGCACTGGACGGCGCCGCGGGGTACGTCGGGGCGCTCGGCAGCCGGGAGACGCACCGGCGGCGGCTCGCCCGCCTGGCCGGGACGCCGGGCCTGGACCGCCTGGCCGGCCCGGCCGGCCTCGACCTCGGTGGCGGCTCGATCGCGGAGACCGCGCTGTCGATCCTCGCCGAGGTGGTCGCGGCCGCCAACGGCCGGGACGGCGGCCGGCTCTCCGGCGGGTCCGCCCCGATCCGCGCGCTGCCGGACTCCGGCGGGGTGGAGCTTCCGGCGGCCACTCCGGGCTCGGCCGGCGGCGCGTGCCCGGTCCTGCCGCCGGTACCGGATGCGTCCGACGGGTGAAACCCGGCGTATGTGGCCGTGGTCCCTCCGTCACCGCCGGCGGCCGGCGCGACGACGAGCGCGACGGTCATCCGGGTGCCGGCCTACGGCTGATCAGCGCCGGCGCCGGCCGTCCCACGCGGTACGGTCGGCACGACTCCCCCGCCCAGGTGTTCCGCCTCGCGCCACGCGTCGTAGTCGTGCTTGAGCATGACCACCACCGGCACCCCGCCGCTACGCGCGACGGCCAGATCCTCGGCGTCGCTCTCGATTCGGTTCAGCGCGTCCTCGAATTCGGCACGCGGATCAGACATGCTGATCACCCTCGTCGGGTCCCCTGTCTCCTGACCACCGGGATCCGGCGCCCCCGGATCGCCGAACGCGTGGGGGACGCCTGGATCGGGCGGCGGCGGTCAGGCCGTACGGCGCAGTATCGCCAGGAACATGGCGTCGGTGCCGTGGCGGTGGGGCCAGAGCTGGACGGTGGGGCCGGGGCCGAGACCGGGCATGCCCTCGGGCATCAGCGGGCGCGCGTCGACGAAGTCGACCGGGAGCTTGGAGCGGCGGGCCGCCTCGGTGACCGTCACCCGCGTCTCCACCACGTGCGGGGAGCACGTCACGTAGGCCACGACGCCACCCGGCCGGACCGCCTTCAGCGCGGCGACCAGCAACTCGCGCTGCAGGCTGGTGAGCGGGGGCAGGTCGGTGGGCTTGCGGCGCCAGCGGGACTCGGGGCGGCGGCGCAGCGAGCCGAGGCCGGTGCACGGCGCGTCGACCAGGATCCGGTCGAACGAGGCGGCGGGCAGCTCACCGGTGCCGGCGGTCCGGCCGTCCGCGACGATCGTGGTGACCGGCAGGCCGCGGGTGGCGTTCGCGACCAGGCGGGCGCGGTGCTCCGCGACCTCGACCGCGGTGACGCGCGCGCCGCGCTCGGCCGCGAGCGCGCCCAGCAGTCCGGCCTTGCCGCCCGGGCCGGCGCAGAGGTCCAGCCAGCTTTCATCCGTACCCTCGAGGGGGGCTTGGGAAAGGGCCGTGGCGACGAGCTGGGAGCCCTCGTCCTGGACGTGGACGCGGCCCTCGGCCAGCGCGGACAGGTCGCCGGGGGCGCCGCCGGGCAGGTAGACCGCGTACGGCGAGAACGCGCCGGGGGCGCCGCCGAGCTCGTCGGCGAGCGTGACCGCGTCGGCGCGGCCGGGGCGGGCGCACAGGTGCACCGGCGGGCGCTCGTTGTCCTCGGCGAGCGCCCGGGCGGTCTCGGCCATGTCGTTGCCGAGCGACTCGGCGAACGCGCGGACGATCCACGGCGGGTGCGCGTGCGTGACGGACAGGTTCCCGATCGGATCCTCGTCACGGGACGGCGCGATCTCGGTGATCCACTCGTCCCAGTTCTTCGTGGTGATCTGGCGCAGCACCGCGTTGGCGAAGCCGGCCGCGCCGGGCGCGACGGAACGGACCAGGTCGACCGTGGTGGCGACCGCGGCGTGCGCGGGGACGCGGGTGTGCAGCAGCTGGTAGGCGCCGAGCCGCATGGCGTCGCGGGCCGGCGGGTCGATCCGCTCGACGTCGCGGCCCGCGGCCTCCTTGATGATCAGGTCGAGCGTGCCGACCAGGCGCAGCGTGCCGTAGGTCAGCTCGGTCGCGAACGCGGCGTCCCGGCCGAACAGCCGCATCTCCGTCAGGATCTGCGGCAGGACCAGGTTGGCGTACGCGTCGTCGCGGTGCACGGCCGCGATCGCCTCGTAGGCGGCCTGCCGGGCCGGGTCGGACGGCGGGCGGCCACCGCGCGGGGCACGACCGCCGCCGTGCGAATCGCGGTCCCGGCCACGCCCGTCGCCGGGTCCGTCGGAGCGACGCGGGCGTCCGGCGTTGTGCGGCCGGTCCGCCTGATGCCGATCGGAAGATCCAGACACAGATCCAGAGCCGCCGTCGGTACGCCGGGGGCGCTCGGCGGATCCGAAGCCGCCACCGGCACGCTGCGGCCGGTCAGCGTCGGTGCGGCGCGGGCGGTCGGAGTCGGTGCGGCGGGGGCGCTCGGAGGCGCCGAAGTCGGGCCGGTCAGGGCTGCTCATGCGAAGGACTCCCCCGTCTCGACCCGGACGCCGCGCGCCCAGTCGGTGGCCGGCATCGGCTTCTTGCCGGCCGCGCGCACCTCACCCAGCGCGACCGGTGTGGTCGCGGTTCCGGCCAGCACCCGCTTGCGCTCGACCAGCAGATCACCGGGTTCGAGCGGTGGCCCGTCCGGCACGGGCACGACCGGCCCGAGCTTCACCCGCTCCTCGCGAAACGTGGTCCACGCGCCCGGCGCCGGCGTGCACGCCCGGATCCGCCGGTCCACCGCGAACGCCGGCTCGGCCCATCGGACCTGCGCGTCCTCGACGCTGATCTTCGGGGCGAGCGAGACGCCGCCGGCCGGCTGCGGCTCCGCGCGCGCGGTGCCGGCCTCGATCGCGTCCAGCACCGCGACGAGCAGCCCGGCGCCGGACTCGGCGAGCCGGTCGAGCAGGTCACCGGAGGTGTCGGCGGCCCGGATCTCGTCGGTGACCGTGCCGAAGACCGGTCCGGTGTCCAGGCCGGCCTCCAGCTGGAACACGCTGGCGCCGGTCACCTCGTCGCCGTGCAGCACCGCGTGCTGCACGGGCGCGGCGCCGCGCCACGCGGGAAGCAGCGAGAAGTGCAGGTTGATCCAGCCGTGTTTCGGGATCTCCAGCGCGACCGGCGGGACCAGCGCGCCGTACGCCACGACCGGCACGCAGTCGGGCGCGAGCGCGGTCAGCCGCTCCAGGAACTCCGGCTCGCGCGGCTTGGCCGGGGTGAGCACCTCGATGCGGCGCTCGTCGGCCCAGGCGGCGGCGTGCGAGCGGACCATCCGGCGGCCGCGTCCGGACGGCGCGTCCGGCCGGGTCACGACCGCGACCAGCTCGTGCCGCGACTTCTCCAGGGCCTCGAGGGCCGGCAGGGTGACGGCGGGCGTGCCCGCGAAGACGATGCGCACGGTTACCGCCCCAGCCCGAACGGGTTCGCGTGCGGGCTGACCTTGACCGTGGGCGGCTTGTCCCGGTCGTACCACTCGGCCTGGCGGATCTCCCTCATCGCGGCCTTGCGCGCGTCCGGGTCCAGCTTGTCCAGGAAGAGCACGCCGTCCAGGTGGTCGGTCTCGTGCTGCACGCAGCGCGCCATCAGCCCGGTGCCGACGATCTGCAGCGGGTCACCGAACTCGTTGAAGCCCTTGGCCACCACGTTGAGCCGCCGCTTGGTGTCGTAGTAGAGGCCCGGGATGGACAGGCAGCCCTCCGGCCCGTCCTGCTCCTCTTCGTCGGGGAAGGACAGGACCGGGTTGACCAGGTGGCCGACCACGTCGTCGACGTCGAACGCGAAGACCCGCAGGCCCACGCCGAGCTGCGGTGCGGCCAGCCCGGCGCCGCCCGCCTCCTGCATCGTCTCGGTGAGGTCCGCGACGAGCTTGCGCAGCTCTCTGTCGAAGTCGACGACGGCCTCGGCCGGTGAGCGCAGCACCGGATCCCCGAAGAGTCGGATGGGCTGGACGGTCACGCTGCGCACTCCTTGCTGAAAACGAACAGGCTGACATACCAGTCTACGGACTCACCCGATCGTGACCGGCAGCGCGGAGTAACCCCGCAGCACCAGCCGGTCCCGGCGGACCTCCGGCCCGTCCTGCGCGAGGCCGGGCAGCATGGTGACCAGCATCGGCAGCGCGACCTGTGCCTCCAGCCGGGCGAGCGGCGCACCGAGGCAGTAGTGCGCGCCGCCGCCGAACGAGACCGGTTGCACGCCTCGCCGGTCCGGGTCGAAGCGGTGCGGATCCGGGTAGCGGGAAGGGTCGCGGTTGGCGGCGCCGAGCAGCAGCCCGAGCGACTCGCCGGGCTCGATCCGGATGCCGTCGAGCTCGACCGGCTCGCCCGCGTACCGCGTGGTCATCTGCACCGGGGAGTCGTACCGCAGGATCTCCTCGACGTAGTCGGGCGCGAGTTCCGGGTCCGCGCGCAGCCGTGCCGCGTGCTCCGGCGCGTCCATCAGGATCTTGATGCCGGTGCCGAGCAGGTTCGTGGTGGTCTCGAAGCCCGCGATGAGCAACAGGATCAGGTTCGCCAGCAGCTCCTGACCGGTCAGTGTGGAGTCCTCGGCGACGAGCGCGCTGGTCAGGTCGTCCTGCGGGGTGCGCCGGCGCTCCGCGATCAGCCCGATGAAGTAGTCCTCCACCTCGCGCCCGGCCACGTCCGCCAGCTCCATCTCCCGTTCCGTGCTGATCATCTCCAGCACCACGGTCAGGTCCGCGACCCGCTTGCGGAACCAGGGCCGGTCCGCGGCCGGCACGCCGAGCAGCGCGCAGATCACCGAGATCGGCAGCGGATAGGCGAACGTCTCGACGAAGTCCGCCTTCGCCGGCATCGATTCGATCAGCTCCTCGCTCAGCGCCGCGATCACGTCGCGCATCGCGGCGACCCGGCGGGGCGTGAACGTGGCCGCGGCCGCGCGCCGCACCCGGGTGTGGTCCGGCGGGTTCGTCTGCAGCATGGACAGCACGAACGACGCGACGCCGCGGTTCTGCCGCCAGTCCGGCCAGAACCGGTCGTAGTCGGCCGCGTCCGCGATCCGCATGGCCGGGTGACGGAGCACCCGGTTGATCACGGAGTGTGAGGTCACCCACCAGCGGCCATCCGCCATGAAAACGGGCGCGTGCGCGCGCAGCACGTCGTAAGCCGGGTACGGATCGTTACGACCATCGGGCAAGAAGAGTGACGCCAATGCGCTCTGGTAATCCATGGGCCCCCGCAACCTCCTCAGTAGACCAGTGACCACGACCTATCATGCCTGGTGAAGGCCACCACAATGACGCGCGCGATACACCTTCGGCCCTTACTCTGTGCGACCATGAACTTGATCAACATCTACCGGTACGCAGTTCAGGGGATCATCGGCGCCGGCACGGTCGCCATGACCCTCGCGTTCGCCGGCGCGCCCGCGCACGCGGACGACGCATATGTGACCGTGCCCACACTCACCGGCTGGGCCGCACTCCCGTCGGAGACCTACGTGGCCGGCAGCCGCCCGTCCGGCGACGCGCTCGGCGGCACGCCGGTGCACGGCATACCCGTACCGTTCCCGAATCAACCGGTGCAGGGCTTCTCCGGCGGTCTGCACAACAAGGACGGTACCTACGACGCGCTCTCCGACAACGGCTACGGCACGACCGCGAACAGCGCGGACTTCCTGCTGCGCGTCCACCGGATCGCGCCGGACACCGGCACCGGCGCGATCGACGTGGTCGGCGGCTTCTACCTCACCGACCCGGACGGGCACGTCGGCTGGGAGCTGACCCGGCCGGACCGTGCACTGACCGGTGCCGACTTCGATCCGGAGTCGATCGCGCGGGCCGCGGACGGCGGCTACTGGATCGGCGAGGAGTTCGGGCCGTACCTGCTGCACGTCGACCGGGCCGGCCGGCTGCTCGCACCGCCGGTCCCGATGCCCGGCGTCACCGCGCCGGAGACCGCGGACCGGGCCGGCGTGAAGGCCAACCTGGACACCAGCAATGGCATCGAGGGCTTGGCCGCGTCGCCGGACGGCCGCTTCCTCTACCCGCTGCTGGAGGGTCCGGTCGCCGGCGACGGCGCACGTGACCTGCGGTTCAGCGAGTTCGACACGCGCAACAGCACGTATACCGGGAAGCGCTGGACGTACCGGCTGGACCGCGCGGGCATGGTGGTCAGCGACGTGGTCGCGCTGGACGCGGACCGGTTCCTGGTCATCGAGCACGACGGCTTCCTGGGCGAGCACGCCGAGACCAAGCGGATCTACATCGCCGACCGCCGCGACCGCAACCGTGACGGCGTCATGGACAAGACCGTCATCACGAACCTGATGAACGTCGCGAACCCGGAGCAGATCGCCGGCTTCCGCGCCACGTTCACGTTCCCGCTGCAGCCCGAGGGCCTGATCGTCCTGGACGACCTGACCATCGCGGTGCTGAACGACAACAACTTCCCCGGCTCGGCCGGCCGCTACCACGGCGTCGCCGACTACAGCGAGTTCATCACGATCCGCCTGCCGAAGTCGCTGGAGGCGGACCCGCGCGTCCTTCGGTGACGCCCGTCCGTACCGGCTCCGTCGTGGTGTGCGTATCCCCGCCACCACGACGAGGCCGCCGCCGCGGCGTGGGATCAGGTGGAGCTGACGCGGTTGCGGCCGGCGTGCTTGGCGGAGTAGAGCAGGGCGTCGGCGCGGCTGAACGCGGCGGTGGGCTCCTCGCCGGGGCGGATCTCGGTGACGCCGATGCTGGCCGTGACGGAGAGACCGGTGGCGACCCTGGACCAGGTGTGGTTCTCGACCGACTGGCGCAGCGACTCGCAGGCGGCGACGGCGGCGTCGAGATCCGAGCGGAACATGAGGATGAACTCCTCGCCGCCCTGGCGGCCCGCGATACCGGGGACGGTGGCGAGCAGCTCGGCGATGTGGCGCAGGACGTCGTCGCCGACCGCGTGCGAGTAGGTGTCGTTGACCTGTTTGAAGTGGTCGAGGTCGAGCAGGGCCACACACAGTGGGTCGGTGCCGGCCAGGGCCGCCCGCAGACCCGCGTCGAACCCGCGGCGGTTCGGCAACCCGGTCAGCGGATCCCGCTCGGCCAGCTCCCGGAACCGCGCCGAGTCGCGGGAGGCCTCCTCGACGGCGAACTGGGCCTGCGCGAACCGGGTGAGCAGCTCGCTCTGCTGGGATCGCAACTCCGTCCAGGCATCGTGGAACTCGACCATCGCCCGGTATGCGGCCTCGAACTCGCCCAGCTCCGCGTGCCCCTGCGCGACCATCCGCAGCGCCGCCACGCCGGTGTCCGACGCGCCGTGGCGGGCGCCGACGACCCGGGACCGCGCGAGCGTACGCAGCCCACCCGCGTAGTCGCCGTCCCGGAACTGGAACTCGGCGAGCGTCACCAGCGCGGCCGGCACCGCGTCGGACTCGGTCGGCGGCGCGTGCTCCAGCGCGTACTCCAGGATCCGCATGGCCTCGTCGCGTTCGCCGTTGCCCAGCAGCACCCGGGCGACGGTGTCCGCCGTCGAGCTGTTGAGGGCGACCGCGTTCTCCGCGGCGCACGCCCGCAGGCGCTTCACCAGCGCCGTCGCGGTCGTCAGATCACCGTCACGGTACGCGCACCACGCCCAGTTGTTCAGATTCGCGATGATCATCGGCGGCTGCCCCGACGCTTCCACGTACCGCTGCGCCGTCCGGAACTCCTCCGCGGACAACGGGCCCGGCCGCCGGTCGTTCAGCAACGCCGCGAGGACGAGGGAATGATCGGCCAGCAACGCCGGCGGATCCTCCTCCTTCAACGCCCGCATCGCCCGGATCGCATGCCGCAGCGCCCGGTCACTGTCCCCCAGCCGCCACAGCCCACCCGCGATCACACAGTGCGCATGTGCCCGCACCAGCCGATCCCGGGTGGTCGCGAGGATCTGCCGGGCCAGCGTCACGGCCTCGGACGCCCGCCCGCCGCGGTTGTGCACGTCGGCGCCGACCAGCCGCGCCAGGTCGGCCCAGCATCGATCGCCGGCCTG
This sequence comes from Catenuloplanes nepalensis, assembly GCF_030811575.1. Lineage (GTDB taxonomy): Bacteria > Actinomycetota > Actinomycetes > Mycobacteriales > Micromonosporaceae > Catenuloplanes > Catenuloplanes nepalensis. The sequence goes on from NZ_JAUSRA010000001.1 coordinate 5,210,499, forward strand.
TTCCGCGGCCTCGGCCAGCTCGTCCGCCCGCTCCAGCAACCCCTCGTGCGAGAGGTAGACGTCCGCCATCAGGCGCTGAACCTGCTCCGCCAACGGCGCTTCGGGCAAGGACGTCATCGGTCACCCTCGTTGTACGGCCGACCGATCCGGGCGCTCATACGAACTCACTCACGGTAACAGCACGCCGTTCGCCGCGCTGGTGGATGCGACGGTGCGCCCGCGTCCCGCCGGCGCCCCTGAGCACGAGAGGTCCGGTCGATGCCCGGTGCCGGCCACCGGGATGTCGGCCGTCATTCACCGGCGGCTCCTACGTTGAGCCACCATGGGAAAGACCACGATCAACGGGTACGTCACGCGCGCCGCAGCCGGCGCCGGTGTACTCGCCCTGACTCTGGCGCTCGCGGGTGCGCCGACCCAGGCACACGGGGACCGGGTGAAGACCCCGACGCTCACCGGCTGGGCGTCGCTCCCGGCGCTCACCTTCGTGCCCGGCAGTGAGCCGGCCGGTGCCGCGCTCGGCACCGCGCCGGTCAACGGCATCGCCGCGCCCTGGGCCGACCAGCCCGTGCAGGGTTTCTCCGGCGTGCTGCGCAACGCGGACGGCACCTTCGACGTCCTCTCCGACAACGGCTTCGGCACCCAGGCGAACAGCGCCGACTTCCTGCTGCGCATCCAGCGGATCGCGCCGGTCTTCGGCACCCACGAGGTGGACGTGCTGGGCGGCGTCAACCTGACCGACCCGGACGGGCACGTCAGCTGGGACCTGGTCCGCGACGACCGGGTGCTGACCGGCGCCGACTTCGACGTCGAGTCGATCGTGCGGGACGCGGACGGCGGTTACTGGATCGGCGAGGAGTTCGGCCCGTACCTGCTGCACTTCGACCGTACCGGCAAGCTGCTCTCCGCTCCGGTCCCGCTGCCCGGCGTGGTCGCGCCGGAGACCGCGGCCCGCACCGGCACCACCGCCAACCTCGGCTCCAGCAAGGGCTTCGAGGGCCTGGCCAAGTCGCCCGACGGCCGCTACCTCTACTCGCTGCTGGAGGGCACGGTCACCGGCGACCCGGCGGCGACGCTGCGCTTCAACGAGTTCGACGTCCGCAAGGGCGCGTACACCGGCAAGCGCCTCACCTACCGCCTCGACGCCGCGAACCTGGCGATCGGCGACGCGATCTCGGTCGACGCGAACCGCTTCCTGGTGATCGAGCGCGACGGCGGCCAGGGCGCCACCGCCGTGGTCAAGAAGATCTACCTGGCCGACAAGCGCGACCGGGACCGCGACGGCATCATGGACAAGACGCTGCTGGTCGACCTGATGAACGTGGCCAACCCGAAGCGTATCGCCGGCTTCGGCACCACCTTCACGTTCCCGTTCCAGACGATCGAGGACGTGATCATCCTCGACAACGAGACGCTGGGCGTGCTGAACGACAACAACTTCCCCGGCTCCGCCGGCCGCGCCGCGGGCGTCGCCGACAACAACGAGTTCATCACCATCCGCCTCCCGAAGTCGCTGGACGCGGACAAGCGCATCCTCGCGCAGCGCTAGACATCACCTCCGAGGGGTAAAGACCCCGGCGGCACCCGGTGCCGCCGGGGTCTTTCGCACCCCCACCCACTCGGCTCGACGTGTCGGGACCCGCCGGAACCCCGGCAGCGGCGCGGCTCGCGGGCCGCCCTTTCACCCCGACGCCGAAAGGCCGACCCCAAGAGGCTTATCCAGCGCAGCGAGCCGGCGCCGCGTTGCCGCAGCTCAACGGCGTCGTCGGCGCCACGCGCTGAACAAGCCTCCGGCGCCAGGGCGAGCCGCGCCCCACCGCGGCGATCCTCTATTCCCGGAAATGTCGAACGCGCAGCGCCCGACGATCGCGCCGAGGTCCCCACCGGTCCAGAGGCTCACTTCTGCCCGAAATATCATGATAAAGAGTGCTATTCAGCGCGGTGTGCTCCGACGGCGCCGGCCTGCGGCAACGCGGCGTGAGGTCGCCGCGCTCAATAAGCCTCAAAGAGTCTTATTCAGCGCCGCCCTCGTCAGAACGCGCGGCCTGCGGCAACGCGGTGCCGGTTCACTGCGCTGAATAAGCCACAAAGAGTCTTATTCAGCGGCCGTTCCGAGGGAATGAGGCCCAATCGCGCAAGTGATCGTTTCCTCGAACGTCGGCTACATCCGAGAAGATCGAAAGCAACCTCGCGCGCCCGGAGATCATGACGACTCACCCCGCGCGTCGCCTTCCGGCTGCTTCTGGCGCAGAGATCGATCCCGCATCGCGGAAGATCGGTCCCGATAGCCGGCCGATCTTCCGCATGACGGGAAACTGCCGCCAGAATGCGGAAATGCCACGCGCACTGCGGGCGCGACGCCCGAAATATCGGGTTAAATCACCCGGTCGTCGCCCTTGAATCTGATTAGTGATACGTGGAGCACCGTATGAGTGCCTCATACGGTGCTCCACGTATCACTAATCACCTTTCGACGTTGGGGTGAGCCGCCGGCCGATCGTGATCCAGGCGTCATCGACGTCTTTCCAGCGACGTCGATGACGCCTGGATCACCAGAGAACCGCCGCCCGGTGACGCCGACACCGGAGGCTCAGTAAGCGCGGTGCCCTTACTGATCCCTCAGCATCAGGGGTTAGCGGCGTTCCGCAGCGGTAGACCGCTATAGCCTGAAATTTCGGGCGTGCAGCGCCCGGACGGCCGGCACCACTCGACTCCCGACTCTCAGTAGGCCGTCCAGTCGCCCGGCGGCCGACCGTCCGGCGCCAGATCCGGCGATCCGCCAGCGAGCCCGGCGATCCGCCAGCGAGCCCGGCGATCCGCCAGCGAGCCCGGCGATCCGGCACCGAGCCTGGCAACCCGGCGATCCGGCGGCAGACCCTCGGTGCCCAGCCGGCCCCTCCTATCCCATGCCCGAAATAACCAGGAATGCCGCGCCGGACGATCATCCACAGCGGCGGGTTGAGCCAGAAGGACGTTATTCGGCGCGGATAGCGTCGTTTCGGCTCAACCAAAGTCGACCAACCATGATCGGAACGACCGAGGCCGCTTTCGACCCTTGTCATGTCCGCCGCGCGGATCGCCACCGCCATCACTCCGACAATCAGCAGGGAAACTCCCCTTCATCACCGAAGCTGTGTCCGAAATATCATTACAAAGGTGGCGACGACGACTCCCGGAAGCAACGACGTGTCGCAAATCGTTGTTGAACGCGCCGGATAACAACGATTTGCGACACGTGACCACCTCCCGGTCCCGGCAGTACTGGAGCTTTCGGCGTCAAAGAGGCTTATTCAGCGCGGCGACCTCACACCGCGTTGCCGCAGGCCGGTGCCGTCGGGGCGCAGCGCGCTGAATAACCCTCAAAGAGGCTTATTCAGCGCAGCGAACCGGCACCGCGTTGCCGCAGGCCGCGCGGTCTGACGAGGACGGCGCTGAATAACCCTCAAAGTGAGCGACGTTCCGCAACGGCGACCTCTATAGCGTGAAATTTCGGGCGCGCAGCGCCCGGACGGCCACCACCGCTCGACCTCGAAAGATCAGTAATCACCTTCGCATGATCAATCGCGCAGTCGGGAAGCACTGTTGGGCCTTGGTGTCGGGTGAGAGACGCTCCCCGCTTGGGACGTTCGGGCCTTGCAGCATTGAGGTCATGCTCTGGAACTGGATGCTAAACGCCGACATGTCGGACGCGAGGCGCCCGGTGCCTCGCGACCACCGAGACCTCGATGCCGTAACCGCCACCAGGCGGCTCGGCGACAACAATCTGCGACGCGGGATCGGCTCCGTAGCCGCGAGCTGGCTTCGACCTCGATCGCGCGTCCAGCGCAGACCGCCGGCGCCGGGCTGCCCCGTATACCGTCGACCACCCTTGGGGTGCAGATCATCGGCAGGGCCGCCACCCACCACGAAACCGCCACCCCAGGCAAGGACGGCGCGCCAGCGACGACCCTGCCGACCGGAGACCAAAGCTGGCGGCCCTGCCCGGCTTGACCTGGAAGACGGCATACGGGGCAGCCAGGCCCACGAAACCCAACCCAGCCACCCACGAAAAGGCAGCGGGGCCGACGAACCCCAACCGCCGCAACCCACGCCCCTTCCCCCGGAGCCCGAGACCCGCCGGAGGCGCCCTCAACGCCACCAACAAGGCTCAACGCCACCAATAAACCGAAATATCGGCGTGGAGCGCCCGACACACCACAGCGCCGCGACGCCGGAGGCCGGAATACGGTTTCGGTCGGGGGCTGGTCTTCCCAGCCCCTGGACTCCGGCATGATCGGCGCGTGACGGTCTACGGGCGGAAGTGGAACTTCCGGCGGCATGAGCCGGTCTATCCGATCTCCGCCTCGGCCGCCGCCGCCCGGGACGCGCGCGGTGATCATTACGCGGTCGCGCTGCCGGGGGCGGACCATCCCGGCGCGGTCATCGAGGTCTCCTGGCGGCAGGACCATGCCGGGGTCTGGTTCCTCGACGAGCACGGGCGGCAGACGCTGCTCTACGAGTTCCGCCGGGCCGGTGACCGCCTGTTCCTGCACTCGATGACGCAGTGGGACTATGCCGGCGGCGACAGCGCGACCCGCGTGAGTGAGCAGCGGTTCCGCGAGGACGGCCAGGTCCGCCGGATCGTCACGGACGACGACGCGCCGGAGCACGTCACGGAGGACGAGTGGGACGCGGACGTCTCCGGTCACTGGGAGCCGGTCCCGGTGTTCGGCGACTGGGCCTCCCTCGCCCGGCGGGACCGCGGCTGACCGTCCCTCCGGGTGGACTTCCGGCGTTCTCGCCTCTCTGCGCTGGTCATGGTGCCAGTCTGGCCCCGGCACAGTCCACGCGAACGGGGATCGATCATGGATCGCAGGAGTCTTCTGACCGGAGTGGCCGCGGCCGGTCTGGTGATCGGGCTGCCCGGCCCGGCATCGGCCGCGCCGAGCCGGCCGACGCTGGAGTACGGCCATGAGGGCGGCTTCGTGCCGTCCGGATGGAATGAGCTGCGGGCGCCCGCGCTGGTGATCTACCGGGACGGCACCGCGATCGCGGACGCCGCCCGCCGATGGCGGCTGCGCGACGCCGACCGGCTGGTCCGCCAGGCCGTCGCGGTGGTCCGCGATCCGGTGAACGGCAAGCTCATGCTCGGCCCGGACGACCCGCAGATCGCGGACGCGCCGCACACCTATTTCGCCGCCGGTGGCCGGCGCCTCAGCGCCTACGCGCTGGAGACCTACCGCGAGTACGGCGGCTATCCGGCCGTGACCTACGCGCTCTACGACACCCTGGAGAAGACCGCCGCCCGGGTACGCATGCGCGGTGACCACTACCACCCGGACTCGATCAAGCTGGTCGCGACCTCGCTGGACAGCGCGGAGGGCGAGATCCGTCCCTGGCCGAAGGGCGTGGCCACGCCGTTGTTCGACAGGGAGGACCGGCAGTCCGTCCATCACCGCTACGGCGCCGACGCCCGCGCCGCGGTGCGCGGTCTCCCCCGCGACAACCCGGCCGACTGGCGCGTCTACCTCCTCCCGACCGGCCGCCTGGTGACCGCGTCCTGGCGCCGGCTGCTCCCGCACGAGCGCGGCTGATCCACCGGCGGACGCGCCACCGGTTCGCTTGTCCGCATGAGTCCTCTGGAGGTGGTGGCCGCGCACGCCGCACAAGGCGAGCACGCCGCACGAGGCGAGCACGCCGCACGAGGCGAGCACGCCGCACAAGGCGCCGGGGTGAGCGCGCGGTCAGGCGGCCGCCAGCCGGGCTGCCGGGCGGTCGTGCCGCGGGCTCAGGGAGGGCCGGCGGACCGCGCGGGTGGTGCCGGGGAGTTCGTAACTGACCAGCGAGGACGTCGCCTGCTCCGGGACCGCGATCACGAAGCAGCCGGACCGCTTGCTGACGCTGCTGGTCACGCCGCCCAGGCGGGCCGCGCGGACCAGGACCGCGACCATGTCCGGCTCGGCGATGCCGATGCGCAACTGGCTGTGCCGCGGGCGGAGCCGGCCGACCAGCACGCCGGCGTTCCAGGCGGCGCGGGCGAGCACGACGCGGTGCGCGGCCTGCGGAGACGTGGAGCCGAGCGGGTCGGTGGCGAGCAGCCGCTGCCGGCCGCGCTGCCAGGAGGTGACCATCATCCGGTCCGCCGCGGCGCGGTCCGGCTCGGCGATCGTCACCTGCTGCACCGCGTACCGGCGCACGCCGCCGCCGTCGCGCTCCGCGCTGCGGGCGTGGTATCCGAGCGCGGCGAGCAGCATGGTCAGGCGTTCCGCCGCCTCCTCCCGGTCGAACTCGGCCACGGCGTCGCCCTGCGGCGCGGCGACCCGGTGCACGTCGGCGAGCCGGGGCCGGCGCGTCTCGGCCGGCCGGACGGGGCGCGCGCAGCGGATCAGGCAGGCCGCTTCGAACGCCGTCACGAAGGTGCTGGTGAGGAAACTCATGGTGGTCCTCCTCCTTCCGTTGAAGAACACGGTGTCGGAGGCCGGCCGTTCATAGGGCGTTCACGACCGGGATTTGTGCCAAACTTGTGCGAACTCATGAACGCTCCCGGCACACCCGTGAACGCGCTCCCCCGCCGTGCCGTGCTGGCCGGCCTGGCCGCGCTGCTCGGCGGCGCCTCCTGCTCCAGTCGCGCGCCGGCCGCGCGCCGGATCCGGGTCGCGGCCGGCGCCGACGACATCGGGCGCGAGCTGGCCGCGCTGATCGACCGGGAGTTGCCCGGCATCGGGGTCTCCGTGGTGACCACCACGGCGTCGGCGGCCGCGGTCGCGCTGGTCGAGCGCGGCGAGACCGAGATCGGGTTCGCGCAGGCCGGCGTGCTGGCGCCGGAGTCGCCGGTGACCGCGCTGGCCCGCGTCTACGACGACCTGCTGCACCTGGTCGTGCAGGCGGACAGTCCGATCACCACGGTGGCGGACCTGCGCGGCCGGCGCGTGTCGGTCGGCGCGCCCGGGTCGGGCACCGCGGTCGCGGCGGGCCGGCTGCTGGCCGCGGCCCGGATGCCGCGCGACGCCTACGACCGTCGGGAGCTCGGCCTCGACGACGCGACGGGCGCGCTGGCCCGCGGGGAGTTGGACGCGTTCTTCTTCGCGGGCGGGCTGCCGGTCGCCGGGCTGCGCCGGCTCAGCGACACGCTCCGGATCCGGCTGCTGGACCTGTCCGGTTGGGCCGGCACGCTGGGCAGCACGGTGTGGAACGTGCCGGGCTCGGCCTACCGCACGCCGCCGGCCGCCACGATCGCGGATCCGACTCTGCTGGTCGCGTCCGCCGCGATGCCGGAGGACCTGGCCTACGACGTCACGCGGTTACTGCTGGAGCACCGCGACGCGCTGGCCGCGGCGTACCCCGCGATCGAAGCTCTTGATCTTCGCTCCGCGATCGCGACGATGCCGCTGCCGCTGCACCCCGGCGCGGCCCGCTACTACCGCTCCGTCAAGCCATGACGGCCCGTGATCAGGGCGTCCCCCACGTGGTCAGAACGACATGGGGCGCCCTCACGTCGTTCCAGCGACTTCGGGGACGCCCTGATCACGGGTGAGGGGCGGGGTGCCGGAGCGCCACCAGAGGCGGGCCACGAGGCCGCCGGTGGTGGCGGGGGCGAGCGTGAGGTGGCCGCCGGAGGCAGCGACCAGCGCGGTGACGATCGGCAGGCCGAGGCCGGCGCCGTCGACGTTCTGCGCGTCGGGTGCGCGCCAGAAGCGTTCGGTCGCCCGCCGGCACTGGTCGAGGGTCATGCCCGGCCCGGTGTCCCGCACGCTCACCTCGACACCGCCGTCGCGCGGCTCCACGGTCACCTCGACCGTGCCGCCGGCCGGCGTGAACTTGAGCGCGTTGTCGATCAGCGCGTCCAGCGACTGGTCGAGCGCGGTCGCGGCCTGCCGCACGTGACACGGCCAGTCCGGCACGGTGACGCGCAGCGTGACGCCCCGGTGCGCGATCAGCGGCAGCCACGCGCGTTCCCGCCGCCGGACCGCCTCGACCGCGTCGACCGTCTCGGTGGGGTGCTCGCCGCGCTCGGCACGGGCCAGCGCGAGCAGGCCGTCGAGCATCTCCGCGAACCGGTCGGTCTCCTCCAGCGCGAACCGGTGGTCCTCCCGGGCGTCGTCGTCGGCCAGCGCCGTGCCCAGGCTCTCCACCCGCAGCCGGAGCACGGTGAGCGGGTTGCGCAGCTGGTGGCTGGCGTGCGCGACGAACGACCGCTGGCGTTCCAGCGACTCCGCGACCGCGTCGGCCATCTCGTTGAAGCTGGCCGAGAGCCGGCGCAGTTCCGGCGGCCCGGAGCCGGGATGCACGCGGGCGCCGCCGTCCCCGGCCGCGATCTCGTGGGTGACCTCGTCCAGCCGGGTCACCGGGCGCAGCACCCAGCCGGCCAGCCGGAGCGCGGCCAGCACGCAGATCGCGACCGCGACCGCGCCGAGCAGGCCGAGTTGCAGCCAGGCGAGCAGGATCGCGCCGCGGTTGCCGCCGGTCGGCGAGACCGTGACGATCGCGCCGAGCACGGCGCCGCCGTCGTCGACCGGCACGGCCACCACCAGCGGGCGGGACTCCCACGGCCAGAGCGTGCCCGGGGTGCCGACCACCCGGCCGGCCAGGGCGCCGCGGACTGCCGCGGCCGCGTGCTCGGCGGTGAGCGGGTCGCCGCCGAAGCCGATCCAGGGCCGCCGGTCCAGGTCGACGAAGGTGGCGCCGATGCCGTACAGCTCGTGGTAGCGGCCCAGCTCGTCGAGGAGCGAGGCGAACTCGCCGCTGCGAACCGCGGGCACCGCGAGCGAGGCGAGCCGGGTGGTGTCGGCGATCCGGTCGGAGAGCACACGCTCGGTCTCCCGCCCGGTCAGCGAGACGGCCAGCGGGATCTCCAGGGCCAGCAGGACCAGGAAGAGCAGCAGCACGTAGGTGGTCACCAGTCGCCTGCGCACCGCACCTCCCGCCCGCTGCCGGCCACCCAGTGCCGGCCACCCAGTGCCGGCCGACCGCTGCCGACCGCCCCGTGTCGACCGCCCGGTCAGTCGACGCAGAGACGGTATCCCACGCCGCGGACGTTCTGCACGAGGTCGGCGCGGCCGAGCTTGGCCCGCAGCGAGCCCACGTGCACCTGCAGCGTGTGCTTGCCGGACCAGGTGGTCTGCCACACGTCGAGCAGCAGCCGCTCGCCGCTGAGCACCACGCCGGGCTGCCGGGCCAGCGAGGCCAGGATGTCGAACTCCTTGCGGGTCAGCGTGACCGCGCGGCCGTCGACCTGCACGGTCCGCGCCGCGTAGTCGATGCGCAGCGGCCCGACCTCCACGGTCTCGGCCGCGGACCGGCGCGTGCGCGTGGTGCGGCGCAGCAGTGCCTCGATCCGGGCCTGCAACTCGGCCATGGAGAACGGCTTCACCACGTAGTCGTCCGCGCCCATCCGCAGCCCGACCACCCGGTCGCGCTCCTCGCCGCGCGCGGTGACCGCGATGATGCACAGGTCCGGGTCGCGGGCGCGCAGCGCGCGGCACACGTCGACGCCGTCCCCGTCGGGCAGGTTCAGGTCGAGCAGCACCAGGTCACAGGGGGCGGCGGAGAGCGCGGCGGCGACGGTCGCGGCGTGCTCGATCCGGTAACCGCCGCGCTGCAGCATCGAGATCATCGCCGCGGCGACCCGGAAGTCGTCCTCCACCAGCAGAATCCGCATGCGTTCTCAGCCCGTCACCCTCGATCCGCGTCACATCAGCCCCTGAAGCTAGCGCCCGGTTGTTACGGCGGCGTACCGCCGCTGATATTCCGTCGGCGTCAGGCCCAGCTCCCGGCGCATGACGACGCGCAGGTGGGACGCGGTGCCGAGGCCGCTGCGCCGGGCGACGACCTCGATGCGGGTCTCGCCGCGCTCCAGCAGACGGCACGCGATCAGCAGCCGGCCACGGGTGAGCCAGGCCAGCGGCGTCACGCCGACCTGCGCGGCGAACCGGCGGTGCAGCGTGGCGACGCTGATGCCGGCCGCGGCGGCCAGCTCGGCCACGCCGACCGGCTCGTGCAGGCGGGACTGCGCCCAGGTCAGCAGCGGGGTCACGGACTCGTCGCGGATCGCCGGCAGTGCACGGTCGACGGACTGGGACTGGAAGCCGTCGCGGTGCACCGGGAACGCGAGCCGCTTCGCCACGGCACAGCAGACCTCGGCGCCGTGGTCGGTGCGGATCACGTGCAGGCCGAGGTCGAGCGCGGCCGCGCTGCCGGCCGCGGTGAGCACGTCACCGTCGTCGACGAACAGCGGGTCGGCTTCCACCCGTACCCCCGGGAAACGTTCTTGAAGGGTGTGGGCCAGCTCCCGGTGCGTGGTGGCGCGGCGGCCGTCCAGCACACCGGCCGCGGCCAGCGTGAACACGCCGCCGCCGAACGCGATCATCCGGGCGCCACGGGCGTGCGCGGCGCGCAGCGCGGACGTGACCGGCTCGGCGGAGACCGTGGTCAGCGGGCGGTCCGGGATCACGACGGTGCCGGCGCCGGACAGTGTGTCGAGTCCACCGGCGGCCGGGGCCAGCAGGCCGCCACGCATCTCGACGCCGGCCGCGGGGGCGCAGATCGTCACGTCGTAGTGCGGCGGGCCGAGCATCTCGGTGATCGCGCCGACCTCGAACGCGCTGGCCTGCTCCTCGACCAGCACGGCGACCTGCGACAAACGGATCGTCATCTGCGATTCATAGCACTGTCCGGCGCCGGGAGCGAAAGCCAAGATCGTCTGCGTGACTCAGATGAACTATGTGCTGATCCCCGGCGCCTGGCACGGCGCGTGGGTGTGGCAGCCGGTCGCCCGCCGACTGCGTGAGGCCGGCCACCGCGCGCTGCCGCTGACCATGCCGGGCGTGGACGGCGATCCCTCCGGCGTGACGCTGGCGGACGCGGTCGCTTTCACCGCGGACACGATCACCCGGCTCGGCCTGCGCGACGTGGTGCTGGTCGCGCACAGCTGGGGCGGCTACCCGGCGACCGGTGCGGCGCTGCGGGTGCCGGACCGGGTCGCGGAGGTGGTCTACGTCAGCGCGGTCGTGCCGCGGGCCGGGGTGTCCCAGGCGGACGAGCTGGCGCCGGAGATGGGCGCGTTCGTGCGCGGGATGATCCAGTCCGGCGGGACCGTGCCGATCGACCTCGGCTCGGTGCAGTCCGTGCTGCTGCCGGGCGAGCCGGAGCCGGTGCAGCGTCTGGTCGCGGAGCTGCTGGTGCCGCACCCGGGCGCGTACTTCCTGGACTCGCTGGACGAGGCCGTGCTGCCGGTGCCGGCCCGCTACGTGCTGGCCGAGGACGACATCGCGCTGGCCCGGCCGGGCGCGGAGTTCGCCGCCCGGCTCGGCGTCGAGCCGATCCTGGTGCCGGGCGGCCACGAGACGCTGATCACGCACCCGGACGAGGTGGCCGCCGCGATCCTCAAGACCGCCGGGTGAACATCCGTGATCCAGGCGTCATTCACGTCGTTCCAACGACTGCAACGACGCCTGGATCACCGGCCGGCCGCGGCCCGGCCACGACTCCGTCCACTCTGGATCGATGATTCCCGATGTCGAGATGGGTTTCGGCTGCGCCTATGCTCCCGAAGACCCGAACCAGCAAACCCAATCGGGGGTACGACGTGAGCACTGTCCGTAAACGCCGCCGGCTCTCCGCCGCGATAGCCGCTGCCGTCCTCGTGGCCGGTGGCGGCGCGTTCGCGATCGGGTCGGTCGCGACCGGGCCGGACGCGAACGCGGCGCCGCCCGGCGACCGGGACGTCACCGCCGTGATGTTCGAGTGGCGGTTCGACTCGATCGCGCGCGAGTGCACCGACCGCCTCGGCCCGGCCGGGTACGGCTTCGTCCAGGTCAGCCCGCCGCAGGAGCACATCCAGGGCGAGGCGTGGTGGACGTCGTACCAGCCGGTGAGCTACCGCATCGCCGGCCGGCTGGGCGACCGCGCGCAGTTCAAGGCCATGATCGACACCTGCCACGCGGCCGGCGTGAAGGTGATCGCCGACTCGGTGATCAACCACATGAGCGCGAACGGCAGCGGCATCGGGACCGGCGGCACGGTCTTCTCGAAGTACACCTACCCCGGGACCTACCAGGACTGGGACTTCCACACCTGCCGTACGAAGATCAATGACTACACCAACCGCGGCAACGTGCAGGACTGCGAGCTGGAGAACCTCTCCGACCTGCACACCGGCACGGACTACGTGCGCGGGCGGATCGCCGCCTACCTCGACGACCTGGCCTCGCTCGGCGTCGACGGCTACCGGATCGACGCGGCCAAGCACATGGCCGCGGTGGACCTCGCCGCGATCAAGGCCAAGATGGCGAACCCGGGCGCGTACTGGAAGCAGGAGGCGATCATCGGTGGCGGCGAGGCGGTCTCCCCGGCTGAATACCTCGGCACCGGCGACGTGCAGGAGTTCCGGTACGCCCGCGACCTCAAGCGCGTGTTCCAGAGCGAGCACCTGGCCTACCTGAAGAACTTCGGCGAGGGCTGGGGTTACCTGGAGTCCGGCCGGTCCGCGGTGTTCGTCGACAACCACGACACCGAGCGGGTCGGCGACACGCTCAACTACAAGAGCGGCGCGGACTACACGCTGGCGAACGTGTTCATGCTGGCCTGGCCGTACGGCTCGCCGGACGTCAACTCCGGCTACGAGTGGAGCAACAGGGACGCGGGCCCGCCGAACGGCGGCACCGTCAACGCCTGCTGGGCGGACGGGTGGAAGTGCCAGCACGCGTGGCCGCAGATCGAGAACATGGTCGGCTTCCGCAACGCGGCCGGCGACACCGCGGTCACGAACTGGTGGGACAACGGCGGCGACCAGGTCGCGTTCGGCCGCGGCGACCGGGCCTACGTGGCGATCAACCACGAGGCGGCCGCGCTGACCCGCACGTTCCAGACCGCACTGCCCGCGGGTACGTACTGCGACGTCCAGCACGGCGAGCGCACCGCGGGCGGCGGCTGCACCGGCACGGCGTACACGGTCGACTCGTCCGGCCGCTTCACCGCGACCGTCCCGAGCCAGGACGCGATCGCGCTCTACCGCGCGTAACGGTGCCCGTGGGTCGAGGCGTGCTCACGCCCCGACCCACGGACCGTCAACCGGCCAGGCTCGTACCGGCGAAGGCTGCGCGGACCTTCTCCTCGTCCAGGCCGTAGCGCTCCAGCGTGTAGCGGTGCGTGCCGGGGGCGCGGCGGCGGTCCCGGCCGGCGAACGCGGTGAGCGCGTCCCGGTCCGCCGCGGTCAGCGGAGCGCCGGCCCGCTCCCAGATCGCGGCCGCGGTGCCGGCCGGGTCGGCGACCAGGTCGTCGTAGTCGACGTCGACCATGTGCGCGCCGGTGGCCGCCCGGACGGTGCCGGCCCGGTCCGCGGCCCGGGTCCAGTAGTCCAGCCAGGTGCGGCCGATCTCGGCGAGGTCGACGCGGTGGTTGTGCATGCGCAGCGTGGCCTCGCAGAAGCTGCACCAGGACGCGAGCGCGACCGCGGGGTCACGCCGGGTCGTGACGATCACCGCGTCCGGGAAGGCGGTCAGCAGCGCGTCGAGGTGGCCGAGGTGGCAGGGCGACTTGAGCACCCACCGCGGCGTCTCGTCCCGTTGCAGCACCTGGAGCTGCTGCCGGAGGTAGGCGTAGTCGGGCGTGAAGTCGTGCGCGTCGTACCAGTCGCGGTAGCCGGGCATCGGCACCCGGGTCAGGTGGACGCCGTTGTGCGGCAGCAGGAACACGCACTCCTCCGGCTCGGTCGCGGCGAGCGGATGGATGGTGCGCATCGCGGGCATCATCGCGTAGTAGAGCCCGGCCAGCATCCGGGCCGAGAACCGGCGGCCGGCCGCCTCGGCGCCACGCGCGGCCGGGTGCAGCAGTTCCCAGAACATCGGAGCCCGTGCGCCGGTACGGTGCCCGAGCAGGCCGTGCAGCAGCGACGTCCCGGTGCGCGGCAGTCCGGTGACGAAGACCGGGCGCGGCACCGGCGCCGCCGCGATCTCCGGCCGGGTCCGGAGCACCTCGCGCACGCGCCGGCGGTTCGCCAGGCGGCGGCCGACCTCCATGCGCATCGCGATCCGGCCCATCGGCGTCAGGTCCGCGGCCTGGATGTGCTCGTGGAGCACGCGCAGGCCGTCCAGGAAGGCGGCGTCCTCGTCGGTGGTGCGCAGGCCGGCGGCGCGCTGTAGCACCGGGAACCGGGACGAGGCCCGCAGAACCGGATCGGCGAGGCCGAGCACCGCGTTCGCGGGGCCGACCCAGCGGGCGAGACGCGGACCTGCTGTTTCCGTCATGTCGCTTTTATCCTTGCTTTTCAAGTGGTCAGGCGAGCGGGGCGGTGGTCTGCAGGTCGCTGACGACCCAGGTGTCCCTGGACCGGGACAGCGCGACCTGGCAGGACAGGAACGTGAGCCGGGGCAGCGCGCGGCCCGGCCGGCCGTCCGGGCCGAGCACGGTGCCGGGGCTGCGGTCGACGACCACGCGCAGGATCGGTCGGTCCAGCGTGAAGAAGCTGTCCGGGTTGACGCTTCGCACCACATAACCGGCGTCCCGGATCGCACCCCCGTCGCGGTACGCGTCGGAGATCGCCGCGACCGCGGCCGCGCACGCGGTACAGGCCGGATCGCTCGCGGCCGTCAGCGCGGACGTGTCACCGGTGCGCAGCGCGTGGTCCAGCGTGGTGAAGAAGTACGGCACGAACAGCTTCGCACCCTCGCTGCTCAACTCCGACACCTGACCGCTGGGCAGCGGCGCCGAGTTCGACGCGGTCACGCTGCCCGCGGGCGGCCGAGGGCCGGCGTCCTGCCCGGGACCGCCACCGGTCGAGTACGTGACCGCGAGCAGCACCGCACCGGTCGCGACCGCGGTCGCCAGGATCCCGGCGGTCGCGACCGTCTGCTGCCGCCGCGGCCGGGCCGGCGGCCGCTCCGCGGGGGCGGGGCGGGCGTCCATGGGCTTCCCGCCACCGGCCGGCCCGTCGCGGCCCGGCCCGGCAGGGGCATCCGGCGTCCAGGTCGGCCCGGCGATCTGCGGTTTCGGCGCCTCGATCGCCCGCCAGGCCCCGGACGTTCCGGGCCCCGCGGCCGGCTGCGGCCGGGACGGAGGTGGCTCGATCGGCGGTAAGGGCCGGGCCGGCGGGCTGAGCCGGGTCTCGGCGGCGGGCCGATCCGCGCCGGCGGGACCGGTGCGCCGCGCCGGTGGATGAGCGCGCGGCGCCGGGGGGACCGGAATCGAGGGCTTTCCGGCCGCCGGGGTCCGGCCAGGGGCGACGGGGTTCGTAGCGGGCGGCGGAGTCTGCGCCGGCACCCATCGATTCTCGGGAGTCCTGCGAGGACGAGCGGCCGGCGATTCCTGCGAGGACGACGGAGCCGCACGACCGGGGGCCGCCGAAGCCGCGCGACCGGGCACGCCGGAATCCGGCGCAGCCGCAGGGCCAGGCAGGCCGGAGCCCGGCGATCCCGCACGGCCGGGCAGGCTGGAGCCCGGCGATCCCGCACGACCAGGCAGACCAGAATCCGGCGATCCCGCACGACCAGGCAGACCGGAATCCGGAGATCCGGCACGACCAGGCAGATCAGAATCCGGCGAGCCCACGCGCCCAGGCAGACCAGAACCCGGAGATCCCGCACGACCAGGCAGATCAGAGCCCGGGGAGCCCGCACGACCAGGCAGACCGGAATCCGGCGAGCCCACGCGCCCAGGCAGACCAGAAACCGGCGAAGCCGCACGACCGGGCAGACTGGAAGCCGGCGGCTCACCGGCGGCGGCCTCGCCCTCGCGGCCCTCGCGGACCCGCGGATCCTGAGCGGCCGGGATCTGCCGGGAATCCTGCGCGCTCGCGGGCGCTGGTGAGTCCTTGCCGACCGGGACGCCCTCCGCAGACCGCGGGACGTCGGAGATGGGCGGCGTCGTCTCCGCAGCCGACGGCATCGCCGCGTCCTGCGCCTCCGCCGGGACAGGCGGAAGTCCTTCCACATGCGGATTCGTGAGGTTCCGTGAAGTCGCTGGCGCCTGCGAACCTCCGGAAGCCTGCGAACTCCCGGAAGCCTGCGAACTCGCAGGAATCCGCAGGCTTGCGGAAACCGGCGGGCTCGTAACCTCCGGCGTACTCGCTGGGTCGGCCGCATCCGCGGGGCTCGCGGGTGATTCACGGCCTGCGGGCACTGGCGAGTCGCGCGGGGTGGCTGAATCGCCCGGTTTGCGCGTATCAACCGGAATGCGCCGGCCCTCGGACGCCGGCGGACCCGCCGGGACGGATGCATCGCTTTGAGCGCGCGGCGTCGCGGGCCCTCTCGGATCCGCCGGTACCGGCCGGCCGGCCGGCGTCGGCGGATTCACGGAAGCGATGTCGGCCGGCCTGTCGGCTGGGGCCTGCGGCTCAGCGCTGGCCGGTGAGCCCTGAGACACCCGTGGTTCCGCGGCGGGCCGCACCGGTCCGCTGGACGCTGCCCGGCCCGGCGTGGTGCCGGGTTCCGCGAACGTCGGCGGATCTCCGGCCGTCGGCGTGGCGCCGGAGGCTCCGGCCGCCCCCTCCGGGGGTTGCACCGGCGGCCGGTCGGCGGGCCGCGGCATCGGCAGGCCCCGCAGCAGCATCGCCGTCTGCAGCCGCCGGCCGCTCCCGCTACTGGTCGGCGAGTTCCAGGTGGGCACCCCGCCGCTACTGAACGGCGAGGTCCGCGCCGGCGGCGTGCCGCCCGAATCCGGCCGGCCACCCCGCGGCTCCGGCTCCGGCTCGTGTGGTTCCGCTCGCCGTCGCCCGGTGTACCCGGTCGCGGGCGGCGACTGTTGCGCACCGGCCGCCGGGGGCCGCTGTCCCTCACCCCCGGCCGGCCGCTGTCCCTCGGCCGCAGCCGACCGCTGTCCCTCACCCGCAGCCGGCCGCTGTCCCTCGGCCGCAGCCGACCGCTGTCCCTCACCCGCAGCCGGCCGCTGTCCCTCGGCCGCAGCCGACCGCTGTCCCTCGGCCGCAGCCGACCGCTGTCCTCCACGCTCCGGCGGCAGCTGCCCCTCGCCCGAGATCGGCGATTGTCCCACGCCAGGGAGCGGCGGCTGCCCCACGCCAGAAAGCGGCGGCTGCACCGTGTCACGAAGAGGCGACGGAGCCGACGGCTGTCCCCCGGTCGCGGCCTGCGGCTTCCCCGGACCGCCTGTGAGGGCGCGGAGGCGACCGGCCAGTTCCCGGGCCGTCGGCCGGTTCGGGGACTGTGTGGTCAGGCAGGCCTGGACCAGCGCGGTCACGCCGCTCGGTGGCGACGGGAGTGAGCCGGAGGCGTCCGGGTCCATGGCCGGCGGCCGGCCGGTGACCATCTCGTGCAGCAGCACGCCGAGCTGCTGCACGTCGTCCGCCGGTCCGGGCGCACGCTGACCGGCCGTGCGCCGGGTGAGCCAGCCGATCCGGGCGTCGGTGATCCGTACCTCTCCGGTTTCGGTCAGCAGCACGTTGCTCGGTTTGAGGCCGCCGTGCGCGATGCCCCGCTCGTGCGCCGCGGCCAGCGCGTCCGCGCACGACGCCGCGATCACGAGCGCCTCCGCGACCGGCACCGGCCCGTTCCGGGACAACCGGCGCCGCAGGTCGACGCCGCCGATCAGCTCGGTGACGAGCGCGACCGTGTCGTCCTCCGCGACCACCTCGGTGACCGGGACCCAGGCCGGGTGCACCCGGTCGCCGAGCACCGGCGCGTCCCGTAGCAGCCGGTTCACCACCCGTTCATCCCGGGCGTACTCGGTGGACAACACCTTCACCGCGCGCGTCTCCGTGGTCTCGACCACGCCGGCCCGCCACAGCGTGCCGTGCGGGCCGACCCCGGCCGGTGATCGCAGCTCGTACCTGCCGGCCAGCACCTTCTGCACCGTCATCCCACCGTCCGCGCCAAGGGTGTGCCCGGGCGGCGCGCCCGGGCCGGAGCAACGCCCTGGCAACGGAGACGGGGGCGCCCGAGTTCACGAATCACCGATGTTGCCGTCTTGTTCACAATGCACACCTGAAATGCCCGACGGCGCATACGGTACGCACGTCAAAACCTGGGAAAGGTAGACATCCATGGATTCACACGGCGTGGTCGCCCGTCGCCGCCGGCCGGGCCTGACCGTGCTTCGCATACTTCTCGTGCTCCTGCTCTGCCTGGCCGTGGTGGCCGGCACGGTCGGCGTGCTGTGGCAGCAGGGCATGCTGTCGGTGGCGGGCAGGTGCATGTCCTCGTCGACGGTCACCGTCGTCGCCTCGCCGGCCGTGGAGCCGGCGCTCAACCAGGCGGTCGCGAAGTGGAACGCGACGCGTCCCACGGTCGACGGCGCGTGCCTGACCGCGCGCACCGTCGTGCAGGAGTCCGGCCAGGCCGCGGCCGCGGTCGGGCCCGGCTGGGATCCGGCCCGGGACGGCGACAAGCCAGACGTGTGGGTGCCGGACGCAAGCGTCTGGCTGAGCGTGGCCGGTTCCCGCCCGGAGGCGGCCGCGCTGCTGAGCTCCGAGGGCACCAGCATCGCCACCTCCCCGGCCGTGCTGGCGCTGCGCAAGCCGATGGCCGGTGCGCTCGGCTGGCCGCAGAAGCAGCTGGGCCGGCAGGACGTGATCGGCGCGCTGTCCCAGCCGGACGTGTGGGCCAAGGCCGGGCACCCGGAGTACGCGAACGCGCGCGTCGGGCTGACCGACCCGGCGACGTCGACGGCCGGGCTCGCGTCCGTGCTGTCCATCCTGGACCCGACCGGCACCGGTGAGCTGGGCGAGCAGCAGCTGATCGCGGGCCTGCAGGTGAGCCGCGTGGTCGGCGGGTTCGCGCCGGACGCGAGCGTGTTCTTCGCGGCGCAGACCACCGCGGCCGCGGTCGACCCGAACTCGGTGGTGGCCGCGTTCCCGGCGCTGGAGAAGGAGGTCGCGGAGTTCAACGCGGCGAACCCGGGCGGCGAGATGGCCCCGGTCTACGACCCGCAGCAGACGTTCGTGGCCGACTTCCCGTTCGTGCCGATCACCGCGGACTGGGTGTCCGAGCGGGACCGGGCCGCGATCGCGGAGATCCGGGAGTACCTGACCGGGGCGGAGGCGCGCGCGATCCTGGCCCGGCACTACCTGCGGGCGCCGGACGGCTCGGTGGCGGACACCGCGGTGCTGCCGTCCGACGGCGGCTACCCGGCCGCGCCGCCGCCCGCCCGGGCCGCGATCACGCCGGAGCGGCTCAGCCAGGTGATGGCCGCCTGGGCGGACCTGCAGCGAAAGGTGAACCTGCTGGTGGTGCTGGACACGTCCGGGTCGATGACCGAGCCGGTGCCGGGCACCCAGCTGAACCGGCTGGCGCTGTTGCAGCAGACCGCGGGCACCGGCTTCAACCTGCTGCCGCACACGATGAGCATCGGGCTGTGGGAGTTCTCCGGGCGGGGTACCGAGCCGCACCGGGAGTTGGTGCCGTTCGGGCCGTACCCGGCGATGGCCGGTGCGGTGCCGCGTGCGCAGGCGCTGACCGAGTCGGTCGCCAAGCTCCGGGCCGAGGGCGACACGCCGCTGTACGACACGGTCTACGACGCGTTCAAGACCATGCAGAAGCAGTGGGAGGCCGGCAGCACGAACTCGGTCGTGATCATCACGGACGGCGCGAACGAGGTCGCGAACGGCCTGACGCTTGCGCAGCTGACCGAGAAGCTGGGCAAGGAGCAGATCAAGGAGAAGCCGGTCCAGGTCGTCACGATCGCGGTCGGCCCGGACGCGGACGCGGAGTCGCTGGAGAAGGTCGCGGCCGCGGCCGGCGGGCGGAACCTGGTGCTGCGCGAGCCCGGCTCCGCGATCGAGACGCTGGTCCTGGCCTTCACCGGCCGGCTGCAGTAGCCCCCCTCGTGGCAGGGGTCCCCGGGTGGGGCCCCTGCCACGTACCCCCGCTCAGTGGTTGATCGTGACGCCGGGGACCGGCGGGAAGTCCAGCTCGGTCTGGCCGACCGAGTTGAAGTAGTTGGTGAAGGTGTTGAGCGCGACCGCGGCGACGATCTCGCCGATCTCGCCGTCGGTGTAGCCGGCCTCGCGGACCGCGTCGAGGTCGGCGTCGGTGACGAAGCCCTTGCTGGCGATGACGGCCTTGGCGAACGTCAGCGCGGCCTCCACCTTGGGCTCGGAGGCCCGGCCGCTGCGGCCCGCGACCAGGTCGTCCTCGCTGACGCCGGCGCGCGCGCCGAGCACGGTGTGCGCGGCCAGGCAGTAGCCGCAGTCGTTCTCGACCGCGGCGACCAGCGCGATCTGCTCCTGCACCCGGGCCGGCAGCCGGCCCTTCGAGAGCGCGCCGCTGAACTGCAGGTACGCGTCGAGCACGGCGGGCGAGCCGGCCATCGCACGCATCATGTTCGGCGTGCTGCCGAGCGCGCGTTCGACCTTGCCGAGCAGCGTGCGGGCCGGGGCTTCGGCGGTGGCGGGGTCGACGGTGGCGAGACGAGGCATGGCTGTTCCTCCGTAGAATTGTTGGCAGTGCCGACTTTCTTTTGGCACTGCCAACTATAGGCGGCGCACGCCGGCGCGCAAGGGTGATCCGGATTACCTACCGGCGGGGCTCGTGGTCCGGGCAGGAGACGCGCAGCTCGGCGTCGCCGAACGGCGCGTCCACGAAGTTGCAGTGATGCGGCTTGCCGGACTCCGCGGGATGCGCGTCCGGCACGAAGAACCGGCAGGTCAGGCACATCCGTGAGACCGGGATCGCCCTCCGGTCCTGCAGCTCCCGCATCAGCTCGGCGGTGCCGCGCAGCAGCGCCGCGAAGTCCTCCTCGGGCAGCGCCGCCACGGCACCGCCGAGCGTCTCGGACACCTCGGTCAGCCTGTCCGCCTCGGCACGACCCGCACCGGTCAGGCTGAGCCGCAGCACCCGTGCGTCGCCCGGATCACGCACCGCCTCCAGCAGCTCCTTGCGGCGCAGCGCCTTCACCGCGTCCGACACCGTGGGCGCGGTCGAGGCGAGCGCGGCGACCAGATCACCCTGGCGCAGCGGGCTGCGGCTGCCGTGCAGCAGCGTCAGGATGTCGGCCTGCAACGGCGTCAGGTTGAGCGGGCCCGCGTTGCGCCACGCCTCCATCCGCACCGCCTGCCCGAGCCGGGCCAGCCCGATCAGCAGCTGCGCGGCCGGCGGTGGGCCCGGAACGTCCTCCATGCACCGACTCTACGTGCCTGGGTGCGACGCACCCTGGCTCCCGTCGCCGCGCGCTGCCTACCGTAGCGATCACCACAGATCATCGGAGGTACGTGATGGACGAGCAGACCGTGGCCACGCTGCAACGAGAGTGGATCTTCGGCTGGGACCGGATCGAGGGTGCACCGCCGCGCGACTTCCACGAGGTCTTCGGCCGCTACTACGACTTCGGCGCCGACGTGCTGCTCTTCGACGAGGCCGACCCGCAGCGGCGCACGTTCCGCACGGTCCAGGACTACGCGGACGCGTTCTGGCCGACGTTCCAGGCGCTGCGCTCCGCGGCCCACGCGATCGAGGCGGAGCCGGAGGTACTGGTCTCCGGCGACCTCGCGGCCGGCCGCATGATCTTCATCGCGGTGCTGACCACCGCCGACGGCGAGACCACCCATCTGCGCTGCCACAACTCCCTCGTCTGGCGGCGCAGGCCGGACCGCGACTGGCACATCGTCCGCGACCAGACCGCGGTGGCACCGATCCCCGCCGAGGAGGCGATGAGCCACTTCGGCTGACATCGATCAGAGGCGGCCGGGGGCGTACCCCTACCCTTGAGCCGTGCTCATGACCGATGTCGTTCTCCTGCTGCTGGTGCTGCTGTTCGCGGCGAGTGGTTACCGGCAGGGCTTCGTGGTGGGGACGATGTCCTTCGCCGGCTTCTTCAGCGGTGCCCTGCTCGGGCTGCAGATCGGCCCACCGATGGCGAGCCTGCTGGCGGACCCGGGCCTGCGGGTGCTGGTCTCGCTGGCCACGGTCTTCCTGGCCGCGATCGGGGGGCAGATGCTGGCCGGGTGGTTCGCCACCCGGGTGCGGTACAGCATCGTCAACCCGGCCGGGCAGCGGGCCGACGAGATCGGCGGCGCGGTCGTCTCGGTCCTCGCGGTGCTGCTGGTCTCGTGGCTGGTCGCGGTGCCGCTGGCGTCGTCCTCCATACCGTGGCTGGCCCGGTCCATCCAGGGCAGTTACGTGCTCGGCGCGGTCGACCGGGTGATGCCGGCCGGTGCCGAGGTGCTCTCCCAGGGCCTGCGGCAGACGCTGAACACGCGCGGTTTCCCCGAGGTGTTCGGCGGCCTGGACGACACGCGAGCGCCCCAGGTCGCGG
Organism: Catenuloplanes nepalensis; assembly: GCF_030811575.1. GTDB lineage: Bacteria > Actinomycetota > Actinomycetes > Mycobacteriales > Micromonosporaceae > Catenuloplanes > Catenuloplanes nepalensis. The sequence continues at coordinate 5,232,672 of NZ_JAUSRA010000001.1, forward strand.
CGCCGGACCCGGCGCTCGGGCGGGCACCGGCGGTGGAGCGGGCCCGGCAGTCCGTGGTCAAGGTGCTGGGCGTCGCGGGCGGCTGCGAGCGGCGGCTGGAGGGCTCCGGCTTCGTCTACGCGAACGAGCGCGTGATGACGAACGCGCACGTGGTGGCCGGCACCGACACGGTCATGGTGGAGGCCGGCACGTCGACGCTGGCCGGCCGGGTGACCGTCTACGACCCGGACCGGGACCTGGCCGTGATCTACGTGCCCGGACTCGGGGCGCCGCCGATGCGCTGGTCGCGGGAGACCGGTGAGCAGGGCGAGAATGCGATCGTGCTCGGCTTCCCGCTCGACGGGCCCTACAACGCGCAGCCGGCCCGGATCCGCCAGATGCAGCAGCAGCGCGGACCGGACCTCTACCTGTCCGGCGAGGTCACCCGGGAGATCTACACGATCCGGGCGCTGGTCCGCAGCGGCAACTCCGGCGGCCCGCTGATCGACGCGCGCGGCGACGTGCTCGGCGTGATCTTCGCGGCCTCGGCCCGGGACCCGGAGACCGGCTTCGCGCTCACCGCGGCGGAGGCCGCACCGGTGGCCCGGACCGGCCTGGACGCGGTCCGCGCCACCGGCACCGGCGAGTGCGCCGGCACCTGACCTACTCCGGCACGAGCCACTCCGGCACGACCTACGCCGGCACGCGCTACTCCGGCACGCGCGAAGCGGGCATACTCGGAGCGGGCGCACCGGACGCGGGCGCGGCCGGGGCGCCCTGCTCGGCGACGAACTCGGGGTGGTCGGCGAGGAACGCGTCAAGGTCGCCGGTCTTCGCGGCGGCCAGCATGGACAGCGAGCGCTCGTCCAGCTCCTCGTAGGCGACGCCGTCGATCTGCACGGTCCGGACCTCGCCGGCGTTCGTCTTGATCAGAGTGAGGTCGCCGGAGCGCAGGTTCTTGAACGTGAAGACGTAGTCGGCCAGCGGGATGCCGCCGGTGTCCAGCAGGAACGTGTCGCCGGCCGCCTTGACCAGCGCGTTCAGTTTGCCGAGATCGGTCAGCACGCCGCTCGTGGTGGCCTCGTCCACGATCGCCTTGATCAGCTGCTGCTGGTGGCGCTGCCGGCCGTAGTCGCCGTCGCTGAGGCTCTTGCGGATCCGGACGTAGTCGAGCGCCTCGGTCGCGTTCATCCGGCGGCAGCCCTCCTCGTGGACCAGCGGCGTCGCGCCCGGCGGCAGCTGCATGCCGTACGCCTCGGAGTACCACCCCTGGACCAGCTTGCCGTTCGCGTCCCTGCCCAGGTGGATCGACTCGGCCCGCTCGTCGACGCACATGTCCACGCCGCCGAGCGCGTGCACCACGCTGCCGAACCCGCCGAAGTCGATGATCGCGGCGCCGTTGAAGCGGATGCCGGTCTCCTCGTGCAGCGTGGTGGAGAGCAGCTCCATGCCGCGCGCCCGCTTCTCCACCTCGGAGCCGTCGCCCTGATATCCGTACCCGAAAGCGGAATTGATCTTCTCGGTCGAGCCGGTGAAGCCGGTCTTGGAATAGGCCGGGATGTCCACCCGCCAGTCCCGCGGTATCGAGATCAGGAACGCGCGGTCGTGCGTGGCCGGCACGTGCAGGATGATGATCGTGTCGGCGAGCACGCTGCCGGTCTGGCCGGGCGAGCCCTCCTCGCGCGCGTCCAGCCCGGCGAGCAGCAGGTTCACCGGCCCGTCGATGCTGTTGCCGGTCTCGCTGTTCGCGGCCGCGGCCTCGCCCTGAAGCAGCTCGGTCTGCGGCACCGAGCCGTTGACCATCCCGCGCGCCACCGCGACCGAGCCGATGCCCAGCACGGCCGCCACCAGCACGGCGATCAGTGTGATCCGTGCCCACCGTGGAACCTCGCGGCCGTTGATCGTCACCCGTGCACCCGCCTCATCCGCCGTGATCGCTTCCGCCCTCGCTTACCCGTGCGCCGGCGAACTCACTCCCGCGCGTTTCTGTCGGACCGTCGTGCAACGATTCTGAGGTGGGAGACGAGTCGGCCGAGCTGTCGCTGGACGGGCTGACCCTGACCGTGGACGCGGCCGGGGGCAGTGCGGCGGCGCGTGCGGCCGGGGGCAGTGCGGCGGCGCGTGCGGCCGGGGGCAGTGCGGCGGCGCGTGCGGCCGGGGGCAATGCGGCGGCACGCGCGGTCGCGTCCAAGGCCGCCGCGTCACCGGTCGCGAAGGGCCGGTCCCGCGCCGCGAAGCCGAAGCCGCCTCGGGAGCCCGCCGGGGAGCTGCCGGTCGCGCGCGTCTGCGTGGACGTGCCGCTCCCCCACCTGGACCGCGCGTTCGACTACCTGGTGCCGGCCGAGCTGGCCGAGACCGCCCAGCCGGGCACCCGGGTGCGGGTGCGGTTCGCCGGTCAGCTGGTCGACGGCTGGCTGCTGGAGCGGGTGGCAGAGTCGGCGCACGAGGGCAAGCTCGGCTTCCTCGACAAGCTGGTCTCCCCCGAGCGGGTGCTCAGCGACGAGGTGTCCCACCTGGTCAGGGCGATCGCCGACCGTTACGCGGGCAGCCTCGCCGACGTCCTCCGCCTCGCCGTCCCGTCCCGCCACGCCCGCGCCGAGCAGGAACCCCAGGCCAAGACCAGAACACCGGACCCCGAAATCACCCGGGGGGTACGCGGAGAGGACGCCCCCGCCACGGTCACGGCGACGGACGTGGTGGCGGTCACCACAGCGCCGGGAGCCGCTCCGGGTGCTGCGGCGCCGGAGAGGACCGCGACCACCGCGCCGCCCGAGAGCACTGCGGCGCCGGAGAGGGCTGCGATCACCACAGCGTCCGAGGATGCGGCGGCGCTGGAGAGGGCTGCGATCACCACGGTGCCCGAGAGCACTGCGGTTACTGCGGTGCCCGAGAGCACTGCGGTGCCCGGGAGGACCGCGACCGTAGAAGCGGCGGATCCGGCAACCGAGACGGCCGCGGCTGAGCAGCCGACCCTCGCAGAACCGCCCACTGTGGCAGAACCGCCGGCAGGGGCAGAACCGCCCGCAGCGGATGAACATGCGGCGGCGACCGGCGTGGTGCTGCGGGCGGCGCAGGACGGCTGGTCGGCGTACCCGCATGGTGCCGGTTTTCTGCAGGCGCTCGCGGAGCGGCGTGCGCCGCGGGCCGTGTGGTCGGCGATTCCCGGTGAGGACTGGCCGCGCCGGATCACCGAGGCCGCGGCCGTGACCGTCGCCGCCGGTCAGGGCGTGGTCGCGGTGGTGCCGGACGCGCGCGACCTGGACCGGCTGGACGCGGCGCTGACCGAGACGCTCGGCCCCGGCCGGCACGCCGCACTGGCCGCGTCGCTCGGCCCGGCGAAGCGCTACCGGGCGTTCCTGGCCGGGCTGCGCGGCGACGTGCCGGTGGTGATCGGCACCCGGGCCGCCACGTTCGCACCCGTGCACGACCTGGGCCTGGTGGTGATCTGGGACGACGGCGACGACTCGCACGCGGAGCCGCGCGCGCCCTACCCGCACGCGCGCGAGGTGCTGCTCACCCGCGCGCAGCTGGCCGGCGCGGCCGTGCTGGCCGGCGGCTTCACCCGGACCGCGGAGGCGCAGCAGCTGGTCGAGACCGGCTGGGCACACGAGCTGACCGGCAGCCGGGACGCGATCCGGGCGCGCGCGCCGCACGTGGCACCGATCGGCGACGACCCGCAGCTGGCCCGGGACCCGGCCGCCGCCACCGCCCGGCTGCCCAGCCTGGCCTGGCAGGCGGCCCGGGAGGCGCTGCGCGCGGGCGCGCCGGTGCTGGTGCAGGTGCCGCGGCGCGGTTACCTGCCGTCCGTGGCGTGCGTGACCTGCCGCGAGCCGGCCCGCTGCGCGCACTGCCAGGGCCCGCTGGAGCTGCGCTCGTCACAGGCGGTGCCGGGCTGCCGCTGGTGCGGCCGGGTCGCGGCCGGCTGGACCTGCCCGGAGTGCGGCGGCCACCGGCTGCGCGCCTCGATCGTCGGTGCCCGCCGCACCGCCGAGGAGCTGGGCCGCGCGTTCCCCGGCGCGCCGGTGCGCACGTCCGGCCGCGACGAGGTGCTGCTCCGGGTGCCCGCCGAGCCCGCCGTGGTGGTCTGCACGCCCGGTGCCGAACCGGTCGCGGACGGCGGTTACGGCGCCGTGCTGCTGCTGGACACCTGGGCGCTGCTCACCCGTGCCGACCTGCGCGCGGCCGAGGAAGCGCTGCGTCGCTGGCTGACCGCGGCCGCGCTGGCCCGCCCACAGCGCGCCGGCGGCCGCGTGGTCGTCGTGGCGGACGGCGGCATCCCGGCCGTGCAGGCGCTGCTGCGCTGGGACCCCGCGTGGTACGCGTCCCGTGAGCTGGCCGAACGCCGCGAGCTGGGCTTCCCGCCCGCCTCCCGGATGGCCAGCCTGACCGGCCCGCCCGACGCGGTCGCCGACCTCCTCGACACAGCCCGCCTCCCGGACGACGCCGAGCTGCTCGGCCCGGTCCCGGCCGGCAACGACTCCGAACGCATGCTGGTCCGCGTCCGCCGCGGCGCCGCCGGCGCACTGGCCAAGGCCCTGCACGAGGCCGCCAGCGTCCGCAGCGCCCGCAAGGCCCCACACCCGGTCCGCATCCAGATCGACCCCCACGACTTGTTCTGACCAGGTCGTCGCCGGATCGTCGCTCGGCGCCACTCCGCCGGACATCGGCGGATCAGCACGATCACTATCGCTGCCGCCTCGGGCGGAACCGACCCGCGGCGACTCCGCAACCGTAAAGCCTGGCGCCTCGCAACCGTAAAGTCGCATCGCCCGCAACTGTAAAGTCGCCTCGCCCGCAACTGTAAAGTCCCATAGCTCGCAACTGTAAAACCGGCGGGGCTCTGACGTAGAGTGGACCTCAAGGTTGCGACGCGAAACGAGGGACATGGCCAGGTCTGATCTGATTGTGCGACACGCGCAGACGCTCATCGACGACGCACTTGCGGACACTCGCGTGGTGCTGGTCAACGGCGCTCGCCAGTCGGGGAAGAGCACACTGGTCAAGGTGGTCGCCGGGGCCCGTACCGCACAGCGCCGCGACCTCGACATGCCGCAGGATCGGGAGGCGGCGGCAGCCGACCCGGTGGGTTTCGTGGAGTTCCCCGGCCTGATCGTCATCGACGAGATCCAGCGCGTGCCGGAGCTGCTGCTGGCGATCAAGGCCTCCGTCGACGCCGATCCGTCCCCCGGCCGCTTCCTGCTCAGCGGCTCGGCCCGGGTGCTCGCGCTGCGCGGCCTGCCGGACGCGCTGCCCGGCCGGATGGAAACGGTGGAGCTGTGGCCGTTCTCCCAGGGCGAGATCGACGGCACGCCGGACCGGTTCGTCGACGCGATCTTCGCGCTCGGCCCGGAGCTGCGGCACGAGTCGGGCCTCAGCCGCGCGGACTACGCGGCCCGCATCGTCCGCGGCGGCATGCCGGAGGCCGTCGCCCGCACCGATCCCCGGCGCCGCAGCCGTTTCCTGGACAGCTACGTTCAGACGCTGATCGACCGCGACGTGCAGCAGCTGGCCGACCTCGAGCGGGTCCCGCAGATGCGGCGACTGGTCGGGCTGCTCGCCGCACGGTCCGCGACGATCGTCCGCGCCCTGGAGAACGACCTGGAGCTGAGCCGCCCGACGATCCACCGGTACATGCAGCTGCTCGACGAGGTCTTCCTGATCAAGCAGATCCCCGGCTGGTCCCGCAACCTCGGCCGGCGGGCCACCCAGGCCCCGAAGATGGTCTTCGTGGACTCCGGGATCGCGGCACAGCAGCTCGCGATGGACGCGCACACGCTGCTGCGGCCGGGCGCGCCGTTCGGCCCGCTGCTGGAGGGGTTCGTCCTCTCCGAGCTGGCCCGGCAGCTGACCTGGTCGGATCAGCTCGCCGAGTTGTCCCACTACCGCGACCAGGACAGGGTGGAGGTCGACGCCGTGCTGGAGAACCGGCGCGGCCAGGTGGTCGGCATCGAGGTGAAGGCCGCCTCGACGGTCCGGGCCGACGACTTCCGCGGGCTACGGCGCCTCGAGGAGCGACTCGGCGACGACTTCGTGGCCGGGATCGTGCTCTACACCGGAACCTCCACGCTGCCGTTCGGACCGCGCCTGCGGGCGATGCCGGTCAGCGCGCTCTGGCAGGTCGGCGCGCCGCGGGCGTGAGCTGGGCGGCGCACCGCGGCGAGGGGTACGGACATCGATAGGTGTGTAGCTCTACGATGTCGTTCGGCCATATTCGCGAGCAGGGAGCGGCATGACGGAGAGCCAGGAAAGTCCGGTTCGGCACTTCTGCGCGCAGCTGGATGCCTTCGTCCGGGCGTCGGGGCAGACCCGGTCGTACGTGGTGAGCCGGCATCCGATGAGCGACTCGCAGGTCTACGCGGTGCTGGCCGGGACGGTGAAGACGCCGCCGTCGTTCGACCGGATGGTGGTGCCGATCATCGAGATCTGCGGCGGGGGCACGGCCGCGGTCGCGCAGTGGCGGACCCACCACGACACCATGGTCCGCGTCTACGAACTGCAAAAATCGTTACGCCGCAAGGGTACGGCCGAGGGCGCCCCGGACGCGCCGGAGACGAGCGAGACCGAGGAGGCGACCGAGGAGGCTCCGGCCGCGGAGAAGGCGCCGCCCGGGTTCGACGTGCCGCCGGGTTACAACCGCTTCGCGTCGGCCGAGCCGCGGCCGGCCCCGCGCCCGCGTCGCCTGCTGCTGCTGGTCGCCGCGATCGTGGCGGTGCTGGGCGTGGCGGCGGGCGGGCTCACCTGGGCACTGGCCGACCGGTCGGACTCCGGCCCGGCGGGCGGGCCGGTGGCGCCACCGCCGGTGGCCGGCGGCGGCGGCGCGAGCACGCCCGATCCGGCGTCGCCGTGCACCGGCACGGCGCCCGCGGGCGGCGGCGACCTGCTCGACACGCCACTCCCGGAGGGGCCGGGCCCGCTGTCCCGCCCCTGGTGGACCAACGAGGCGAGCATCGTGACGATGGAACGGTTCGACACGCACAGCTGGGCGGCGACCGTACCGGAGAGCATCGGCGCGGACCCGTTCGCACTGCTGGCCATCCGGGGCTGTCTGCCGGTGACGGCCGGGCATCGCTACCGGCTGGACTTCACCGCGTCCGCGAGCATCAGCGCCACGCTTCGCGCACGCGTGCAGCACAACCAGGAGCCGTACCCGGAGTCGCTGATGAAGGACCTCACGGTGGGCCCGGAGCCGCAGTCGTTCTCCTACGAGTTCACCGGCAACCGGACCAGCCCGACGAGCGAGCTGACGTTCCAGCTGGGCGGGAACCCGGCGATGCGCGTCGAGGTGACCGGCGTGGTGCTGACCGACCTCGGCGCCTGACCCTCTCCGGAACCCTCCGGAACCACCGCACTCCGGACCCCCGCTGACCTGCCGAAAGACCCACTTTCCTCCGATCTGCTACGGAATCCCGGACCGCACACCGGCCCGCCTGGTCCACTGGACCCGGACGCCGATGGCCGCGGGGCACACCGCGGCGACCGGCGCGTCCCGGTGCGTGGCAGGACGGTTCCGCGGCGGCTAACGGGGGTCGCGGACCCGTCGCCCGTCAGGCCCGGGTCGGCACGACCCGAGGCGGCCGGATGCGGGCACCGTCGTCCTCGGACCCGCGCGAGCGGCTCGCCGCTGGACCCACCGTCGTGAAGCCGGCCGGCAGTGGCTCGCGGCTCAGAGCCTGTGTCGAGGTGGGGAGACGGGCTGCGGCGAGGCCCCGGCGCCGCCTGGCCGCCCGTCGCACAAGCCCACAACACCGGTATGAGCGCTTCCGCGCCGCACACCCAGCCGACAACACCTGGACCGCGCCTCGCTCCGGCCCCTACGTCGACACAGGCTCTAGAGCACCGTCGTGAAGCCGGCCGGCAGTGGCTCGCGGCCGGTGAGCGCCCGGAGCAGCGGTAGTCCGGCGCCGATCGCCGCGGCCATCCGCGCGGCGAGCGCGGCCGACTCGGCCACCGCGCCGGCGTCGAACGTGACATCGACGCCCGCGGCCTGCGCGACGTCCGAGCCGTGCACGACGAGTTCGAGCGTGCGGGTCGGCAGCCAGTCGCCCAGCCGCATGGCGCCTATCGGCGTGACCACCAGGTGATCGTCGCCGACCGCGTCCAGCGCCGCCGCGGCCCGGTCGAGGTGCTCGCGCACCACCGTCTCCGGCCGAGCGCCCAGGGCCCGGCCGAAGTCCCGCGCGTTCCGGTCCACCGACGCCTGCCCGGCCGCGATCATCTCGGGCGGCGCCGTCCGGATGATCGCGGCGTAGCCCTCCGGCGACTCGGCGGCCGGCCGCTCCGCCTCGGCCGGGGCGATCGGGCGCAGCGCGGCGCTGACCGTGTGGCCGATCAGATCGCGCAGCGACCACTCACCGAGACCGGGCCCGGACAGGCGATCAGCGGGTACGCGGGCGACCAGATCGGCGAAGGTCGCGGCCACACCGAGATACAGAGGGCGATTGTCCATACCTGGTAGACGATCGTGCGGGGCCGAGGGTTCACACCCGAACCGGCGGACCCGTTGCGCGTCCGGCGAACTCGCGTCGCGATCAGCGTGTGAGTGGTGCTGATCGGCGAATCAGCGGGCGGGCACCGCCGCTGATCCGCGGATCAATGGGCCGGGCAGTGCCGCTGATCGGCAGGTCAGACGCCGGGAGGAAGGTCGGGTAGGGGGGCGGTGCCGCGGGCGAGCGTGCCGACGGAGGCGCGGCCGGGCCGGCGGTCGCGGGTGCCGCGGGCGCCGTGACAGACCGGGGCTCGCGGGGGCGGCGGGCGGTGCGGGAGGTCCTCGTCCTCGGCGAGGATCTCGGCGATGTCATCGGCGGTCAGCAGGCCGAGCGCGGAGGTGACCCGGTCCAGCTCCGCGACCTCGGCGCGGCAGGCCGTGCAATCGGCGAGGTGCGCGACGGTCCGCGCATGTTCGGCGGCGGAGAGCCGGCCGAGCGCGTAGAGCCCGAGAAGCGTGCGGGTTGCCTCGTCGGTGCAGCGGTCCGCGGTCATACCAGCGACCACCGTGCTGCCGGATGCCGGATGATGCCCATCGCGCCCGCTCGCCTTCGCTCGTGGAGGGTGTCGCCGGTTTAACGGAAGGAAGGCGCGCATAGTTCGACGTTCGGGCGAAGGTAATCCCCTTTCCACCCACTCGGACACCGGCGGCTACCAAGCGGACGAAGACGGACCGGTCCGGGCAGAGTCAGGCGCCGGCACCGGTCACGTACGAAGATCTTCAGCGAATGCGGCACTCCAGGATCGAGTAGCCGTAGAGCAGGTGGTCGGACTCCGTGCTGCGCGCGGTGCCGGTGATCCGCACGTACCGGCCCGGTGCCGGCCCGGCCGAGATGGTCGCCAGGCCCTCGGCGCCGGACGTGGTGGCGTACACCCGTTTCCAGTCGCTGCCGTCCGTGGAGACGTCGACGTGGTACGCCTGCGCGAACGCCCGCTCCCAGACGATCTCGACGGTGGTGATCGACCACACCTCGCCGAGGTCGACCTGTATCCACTGTGGATCGACCTGGAACTCGCTGGACCAACGGGAGGCGGGGTCGTCGTCGACCGCTTTCGAGGCCGCCCACTGCGAGGCGCCGTCCTGGACGCTGGATGCGGTGGCCGGGCGGCCCAGCGCCAGATCGGCCCGGCCGGGATTGGGCCGGCCCGGGACGGCGGCGCCCTTCGAGGCCGGCGCCGGGGCGGAGGTGGCGGGTGCGGCCGGGGCACCGGACGCGGCGGGCGCACCGGTTGCCGGCGTCGGCGAACCGGTCGGTGCCACGGTGGCGGACGGCGGCGCGGACGGCGGGGCGGAGGGCGGGCCGAGCGTGATGATGGTGACCCCGGTGCCGGGCGGCGCCTGCACCACCGCCTCGGGACCGTCCGCGTTCCGGCCGCCGGGGAGGTGGTTGCCCCCGATCAGCGCCGCGGTGATCGCCACCACGCCGACCAGCACCAGCGGGACCAGCCAGGGGCGGAACTGCTCGGCGACCGGCCGGGGCGGCGCGGGGGCGGCCGGCGGGTGCCGCACGCCGCCGTCGTCCTCGACGGCGGGCGGGGCGGGAAGCGGGACCGGGCGGACGGACGGCAGCGAGACAGCCGGGCCGGGACGGGTGGGAGTCTCCGTAGCCGGCCGCGGGTCCGCGTCGGGCACGGTGGACCGGGTGCCGGCCGCGCGCCGCGCGCCGCGGGTCAGTGACGCCGGGGCGGGCGGCGGGTTGCCCGGCGGGCCGATCTCGTACGGTGGCAGGCCGCTGAGCGCCACCGCGCGCCGCACCGGCGGCGCCCCGTCCCCGGACTGCACGGAGTGCGCGCCACTCGCGGACGGGACGGAGAAACCGCCGCTGCGCGACGGCCGGCTGTCGCCGACCCGCGAGGGCGGGGCACCGCCGTCCGCCGGCGCAAGATGGTCACGGCTCTCCACCGGCGCGGGATGAGCGCCGCTGTCGCCCGGAGCGGGACGAGCGCCGCCGTCCACCGACGCGGAATAGTCACGGCTGCCCACCGACGTGGAATGGGCGCCGCCGTCCGCCGGCGCGAGATGAGCACCGCCGTCCACCGGCGCGAGATGAGCACCGCCGTCCACCGGCGCGGGAGGAGCGGCGCTGTCCGTCGGCCGGGTCGCGGTCCCGTCGCCGGGCCGGAGCGGCGACTCGGTGCCGTCGCTGCCCGGCGACGCGGCGCCTTCGGCGGGTCCGGGGTCAGGACTCGCCATGGTCGTATCTCTCCTGGTCCGGGTAGCCCTCGCGCCCCTGCGGCCCGGTCAGGTCCTGGCCGTCCGCACCGCGCGGCGGCACCGCGAACCAGCCGGTGGCGTGCGCCGCCGGTGGCGCGTCCGGGACCGCCCGGGACCGGGTGCCGACCGGCGTCCCCAGGTAGTTGGCCAGCAACCGCAGCAGCGGCTCGCTCAGCTCGCCGGCCTCCAGCCACACCGTCTCGCCGTCGGCGATCCAGCCGGGCCGGTGGTCAGCGATGGTGCGGGCCAGCTCCAGCGCGGTGGCGGGCCGCCCGTCGAGCCGGAACGGGTGGCGCCAGTCGCGCTCCGCGGCCACCACGACCGTGGGCACGCCGGACCGCCCCTCGCGCAGCCGCTGGGCCACGACCGCGGCCTCCAGCGCCGGGGCGAGCGACAGCAGCGGCTCGTGGTCGGCGGCCCGGCCGGGCTTCCGGCGGGCCGCGGGACGGGCCGGGGTCAGCGCGGCGGCCAGTTCCTCGCCGGTGAACGGGTAGCCGGACGGGAGCATCGCCGCGGCGCGCGGCTCCAGGCCGACCCGGTGTGGCGCGCTGGCCCACCAGCCGTCGTTGCGGCGCGCGATCACGTACGACTGGAGCTGGTCGGCGAGCAGCTGCTCCACGTCCGGCGCGACCGGCGCGGACGCGATGAGCAGGACCGGGCGCGGGTCCGGGTCGCGGTGGGTGGCGATGATCTCGCCGAGTTCGCCGGGCTCGACGTCACCGGCGTCGGTGCGGACCATGCCGGTCGGCCCGTCCACGGTGAGCAGCACCGCGAAGAGCCGGTCGTCGCGGCGCCACCAGCGCGGGGTGGTGGAGCGCTGCGCCGCGAGGACCACGTCGGGACGGTCCTCACCGTCCGGTTCGAGCAGGTGGTTGAGCTCGGCGGGGACGAAGCCGACCCGGGTGCGCACGTCCGCGGGCAGCCGGTTGAGCAGCATGTGCAGCATCGGCAGCACGTCGTCGGGCAGCGGCAGTCCGGGCAGCCCGACCAGGACGGTGAGGCGCTGCGGGTCCCACGGGCGGCGGCGGACGTCGGCGACGTGCGCGCCGGCGTGCGGCGGGCGGACCCAGAGACCGAACTGGGTGGCCTCGACCACCCAGCGCTCGTTCAGCCGGTAGCTGCCGGTGCCGGTGGGCCGCAGGTCGGCGAGGAGGGCGACGGTGCCGATCGGGGCGGGTGGGACGCCGGGCGCGACGCGCAGCCGGGAGACCGGCGGCGTCCACCAGCTCTCGCCGGACGGGTCGACCGCGACCGAGACCAGCTCGAACTCGCCGTCCAGCGTCGGCAGGCCGGTGGCGACCTCGACCGGGCTGTCCCAGTGCTCGGCGATCAGCGTGGCCAGCCGCATCGACTCGGCCGCTGCGTCGCCGTAGGGCGCGATCACCATGGACGGGTCGAGCGCCTCCAGCATCGACATGACGGCCTCGACGCCGGGTGCGGGCGTGCCTGGACGGCCGAGCACGATGGTGACCCGGTCGGGATCGGCCGGGATGGCCAGGACGAGGTCGTCCAGGCTCGGGTCCGGCACACCGGGAGCATCAGAGAAGAGCCACAATCCCGCGGGTACGGCGTACGCCCGGACGCCGCTGACCGGGTGCCGGGCGATCGTGTCCACCTCGGACTCCCAGTGCGGGCGGGGGAACCGGCGGCCGCCCTGCCGGATCATGCCGTCCGGGCTGAACCACCGCCAGCCGTCCAGCGCGAACATGCCGCCGCCGGGGACCAGCAGGAGCTGCCCGTTCGGCGCGTAGATGTCCGCGTCGAGCTGCTGGGCGAGCTGGGCCGCGGGTGGCGGGCCGTGCGGCGGGCTCATGCCGGCGCCGGAGACGGCGAGCCGGGCGGCCGCGCCGGGCGGCACCGCGATCGGCAGCACCTCGGTGATCATCGCCCAGTCGTCCGGCCCGGCGAGCTGGCCGACGACCGTGACCACGCCGGGCTCCGTGGGCAGCAGGCCGGCGATGGAGACGATGGCGTCGCCCGGGTCGGGCCCGACGACGGCCAGATTGTCCGCCACCCAGCGGAGTGCGCTCGCGGACCCACGCCGCGGACCGGCCGGCAGCGCCGGACGGCCAGCGTGACCGATCATCACCGCCGGTGCCCCGCCCGGGTCCGGAACACCCCGCCCGCGGGGGTCAGATCCCTGCGCGCGATGTGCTCACGCGGGGCCTCCGGGCTGTCCGACATCCGTCCTTCTCCTACCGTCCACCCGACGATCCGGGTCGCGAACCACCACATATTCGGCGCGGAGCAGGTGATTGTCAATGCGCCGCGAGCGGCCCACCGACGTTACCCATCGGTCGCCCCGAAACGTGATCCGCAGTTTGCCGGGATGTCTCCGTCAGGTTTCCATCTGCTGGAGAACACCGCGGAGCGCGCGCAGGGCGTAGTGCGCGCGTGACTTGACGGTACCCTCCGGGACGCCCAGCCGGTCAGCCACGTCCGATGCCTGCGCGCCGCCGAAGTAGATCTCGATGAGCACGGCCCGGTGCACCGGGCTGAGCTGCCGCAACGCCTCACGGACGACGCCCGCGGTGAGCACCCGGTCCATCGCGTCGCCCGGCTCCGGCAGCTGGGTCAGGTCGGGCGGGCTGACCTCGGTCGGCCGGGCACGCCGGGCCCGCCCCGCGTCGATGACCAGGTTGCGAGCCACGGCGAACATCCAGGCACGCACGGTGTCCGGGGTCCGGGACAGCGTCGGGTAGTGCCGCCACGCACGGAGCAGCACCTCCTGCAGCATGTCCTCCGCAGCGGCGCGGTCGCCGAGGGTCACCCCGGCGAGATACCGGTACACGATCGGCCCGTGCGCGGCCTGCACCGCCCGCAGCCACGCGTCCGCCTCGGCATCGACCTGCGCCTGCTCTCGTACGTCCACAATCCCCTACCGTGTCCGCCGGACAGGCGCGCCCCCGCGACGCCCGGCCGGACCACCTCGTCGGTCCGAGGCCACATGCAAGCCAACCAGGGAATCGTAGATAAGCCATGTTTCCGACTCGTCCCTGAAGTCCGGAAGAAATTTACGCTTCGGACACTCGCACTGGCCACGGCGCGGGCAGGACCCCGGGGGCCGCTCGGTGAGCACACCGGTCCGAGCGGCTGCCGGAAGACGAACTGCCCGCCATCCGCTCGACGACCTTACGCGTTCACCGGACCGCGGCGAAGGTTCAGCGCCGGTAATTCATCGAACATGGTCACAAATTAGGCCCCGCGCGTCAGTCCGGCGTGCCGGAGCCCGCGCCACGGTCCACGACCGCCAGCACTACCAGCGAACCGTCGGACGCGGTGACGCTGAACTCGGTGAGGCGGTCGATCGGGACCGGGCACGGACCGCTGACCTCGACCGTGCCGCCGGTGCCGGTCACCTCGGAGAGCAGCTCGTCCCGGTCGTCGACGTCGCGGACGTAGAACCGGTAGACCTCACCGGCCCGCAGACCGCTGAGCGTGGCCTTCAGCGTGACGGTCCCGCCCTGGTCGATGACCGTGACGGAGAGGGTCGCGCCGGTGCCCTGGTCCTCGGCGTTGGTCACCAGCGTCACCGGGTCCCGGCCGCCGAGACCACCGAGCAGGGAGGCGCCGAGCACGGCACCGGCCGAGAGCAGCGCGACCACGACCAGGCCGACGGCGGCCAGCAGAAGCCGGGGGCGGCGGACCCGCCGGCCGCCGGGACGGGTGCCGCCACCGGGCCCGGCCGGTGGGCGGGCCGTCGCCGGCCTGGCCCGGCGGGGCGCCGGCTGCGGGACGTGCGCCTGTTCCGTCACCGTGACCGGCACCATGGGCAGATCCTGCTCCCCGCCCGGGACGGTGCCGAACTCGGCCACCAGCTCACGGCGGTCCGTCTCGGAGAGGAGCGCGAGCAGCGCCGCCGCCTCTCCGAGCCGTTCCGCGTCCGCCAGGCACACCGCGCAGGTGCCGAGGTGTGACTCGACCGCGCTGAGCTCCTCTTCGGGGAGCGCACCGGTCAGGTAGAGGCCGAGCGCGGCGCGGAGCCGCGGCTCGGCACAGACGTCGTCAGCCACGGGGCATCAAGTCCTCTGCAGTTCCGCACTCGCGCGCGCTGATGAGCATGTCGGGCGCGCGCGAGTTCACGATCGGACCCATGTCTGCCGTCACGTAGCCGACCGCCGTTCAGTGCGATCCGGCCGAGCTGGGCTCGGTAGGCTTGGCCTCGTCCTTCGGCGGGTCGCCGGCCGGCCAGTCGTCGTCCAGGTCATCCTCGGTCGCCGCCGCCCGCATGGTGCGCCGGAAGCGCAGCACGAGCAGCGCACTGAGCACCAGACCGGCCAGGACCGTGAGCAGGAACGCGATTCGGATCTCCTCGCTGCCGGAGATCGGGGTCGAGTCCCGGTTGTCCGCCGACACCAGCGTGGCCTCCTCGGGCAGCTCGCGGGTGACCGCGGCCTCCGGGTTGATCATGCCGTGGCCGTACCGGGGATCGGGCTTGCCGTCGCCCATCTGGGCGGCGGTCGCCGACAGCCGGTGCGCGACCTGCTTCGGGTTCAGGTTCGAGTTGTAGCCACGGATCAGCGCGACCGTGCCGGCGGTCATCGCCACCGCGTACTGCGTGCCGCTGCCGACGAACGTGGTGCCGTTGATGCCGAGGCTGGAGACGTTCACGCCGGGCGCCACCACCTCGACGGTCTCGGCCGCGTACTCCTCCGCGAGCTTGCCGTCGACGCCCACGCCGCCGACCAGGATCACGTCCTCCGGCGGCGTGACGCCACCGGACGTGGTCGGCGCGGCGGCCACCACCGGGATGCCCAGGTCCAGCGCCTTCTGCACGCTCCGCACCACCGGGTCGGCCGTGATGTCCACGTAGGAGCCGAGTGCCAGCACGCTGGGCTGCAGCTGGAGCGCGACGTCGATGGCCGCGGCCTGCGCGGCCGGGTCCGCCGTCGCGTTGTCCGTCACCACCCGGATCGGCAGCACGATGGAGTCCGGCGCCACACCGGTGAACGGGTCCTTCTCGGCCGGCTGCGCGGCGATCAGGCCCGCCATCGCGGTGCCGGTGCCGAGGCAGTCCACGTTGCCGATGTTCTCGCCGGTGACGACGTTGACGCCGGGCTGCACCCGGCCGAGCAGCTGGGTGGCCTGAGCGTCCACACCGGAGTCGATGACGGCGACGGCGATGCCGTTGCCCCGGGTGTACGGCCACGCCAGGTCGGCCGCGACCCGGGTCATCGCCCAGTTGGACGGGGAGCTGGCCGCGGTCGCCGCGACACACTTGCCGGACTCCGGCGTACCGCCCGGCGGCTTCGGCTGAGGCGACGCCGGTGCGCCGGACGGGCCGGCACCACCCGGCGACGACGGCGGGTTGGCCGGATTCGCCGGATTCGCCGGGTTGGCCGGGTTGGCCGGCGCGCCGGTGCCGGACGGGGCCGGCGCGGTGCCACCGGGCGCGGGCGCGGTGGTCGGCAGCACGCCGTACTGCACGCCAGGGCCGACCGCGTCCCACGGCAGCACCAGGTACCACCCGGTGGTCAGCTTGTTCGGGTCGCTGAGCGCGCCGCCGTCCGGCTGCTGCCGGCCGGTGTTCAGGTTGAAGATCTCGGTCGCGCGCCCGGCGTCGCCGAGGAACCGGGACGCGACGCCGCCGAGGTTCTCCGGCTGACCCTGGTAGGACGCGGTGACCGTGTAGTACAGCACGTACTCGTCGGCGGCGGCCGCGGCCGGAACGGCGGGGATGACGATGGCGAGCAGGACCGCGGCGAGCGCCGCCGCGATCCGGCCCATCGGTCGGGGCGTAATCACTTGGAGAGTGTCCATCTCTGGTCGACCGCGAAGTCCTGAAGGTCGTACTGCTGGATCGGCGTACCGTTGCCGCCGCAGCAGTCGTCACCGTTCAGGTCGAGCGCCTTGCCGCTCTTCCGGTTGATGATGTGGTAACGGCCCTCGCCCAGGTCCTTCAGCTGCCAGTGCTGCGTGGGCACGGTGGCGGCCTCATCCTGCATCACCAGCTCGGCGTGGTTGGCGGTGGAGCCGTCCCGGATGCCGAGCACCTTGTTGTTCCAGGCGTTCTTGATGAAGAACCACCCGGCCTCCGGAGCCGCCACGACGTGCCAGAACTGGTCCCTGTCCCCGTCGGCCCGGTCCCACAGGTGCATGGTGGTGCCGCCGGCCGTGGTCTCCTGGTAGCCGGGCACGTCGATCACCCGGCCGCTGTACACGTTCTTGATGACCCACGACGCCTTCGGATCCCAGGCCGGCGCGGCCGGGGACGAGGCCGGGGCGGACGGCGCCGGCGAGGACGGCGCCGCGCCGGACGGGCTCGGCGATGGCGTGCCCGGCGCGCTCGGGCTGGGGCTGGAGCTGGAGCTCGGGCCCGCCGTGGTGGGCGCGGCCGACGGCGACGGCGTCACCGGGATCAGCCGGCCGTCCTTCTCGTACACCGGCGCGAGCGAGTCGACCATGTCCGGAAGCTGCGCGACGAACGCGTTGCGCGGCACGCCGCCCTCGGCGCGGACCGCGGTCATCCCCCACTGGTACGCCGCGAGTGCCAGCACGCCCGGGTCGCCGGCCTGGCCGTCGTCCTCCAGATGCAGGCCGGAGAGCTGGTTGCGCAGCGAGCACACGGCGCTGCCCATCGCCGGGATCGCCGCCTTCGGGTCCCAGACCGAGGCGTTCGCCGACGGGCGGTAGAGCCGCCACATCTCGGGGGTGAACTGGGCGATGCCCATGCCGCCGTTGTGACCGCGCAGGTTCGGGTTGAACGCGGAGAGCGCCATCAGCTGCGCGGCGATGCGCGGCGCGCTCGCGGCCGGGCAGATCTTCCCGGCCTCGACGACCAGCCCGACGTACTCCTCCGGGATGGTCTCGCCGTTGACGCCGGGCGCACCGGACGACTCCGGCTCGGCCTGCTCGCCGGTGAACTGCGGCTGATCCGCGTACCAGTTGGCGTAGCCGGTCACGGTGTCCACGTGCGCACGGGCCGCGTCCGGCACGCGCTTCGCCTGCACCACGGCCGTCAGACCGCTCTCCTCGGCGGCGACGGCGGCCTCCCAGAGGTCACCCTCGACCCCGAAGCTGCGGGCCTGGCCCACGCTCTCACAGGTGCGGTGCGCCAGCGCCAGCACGTTGGCCAGCACGTCCGCGCGCTGGGCGCCGGACCAGGGTGCCCACTTCTTCCACCCCTCGTCGTCCAGACCGGCCAACCCCTGGCCGGTGGCGGACCGCGCGGCCGTGTTGAATTCGGAGGCGGCCATCAGCTGCGCGGCGAGCCGGGGCCCGGTGAGGTCCGGGCAGGAGGTCACGCCGACCACGATCGCCGGGAGCACCTCGGCGGGGACCGCGACGCCCTCGATCTTCGGCTCGGCCAGGGCCGGGCCGACCTGGATGCCGGCGGCGACCACGCAGGCCACGGCCGCGGTGAACGCGACGCCCGCCTCGACTCGCTGCCGCGTGGTGCGTAGGGAGCGCCAGGCCCGCACTCCGATCGACGGCAGCGCGGCCACCCGCTCCGTCACCGATTTCAGTACCACGGTAGAAATTCCCTCTCCGCCAAAGGTGCCCTGTGAACGAGCCGGGGCAGGGCCCGGTTCACGAACAACTCAAGATTTTCTCGCGAGGTGACAGCGGTGCTCAGAGCGTGAAGCCGCGCGACGTCAGATCCTCGTGCAGCGCGCGCAACGCATAGAAGGTACGCGACTTGACCGTGCCCTCCGGCACCGCGAGGTTCTCCGCGGCCTCGGCCACCGAGCGCTCCTGGAAGTAGACCTCGATGAGCGCGCTGCGCAGCCGCACCGGGAGCCGGGCCACCGCGTCCCGGATCTCGCGGGTGTTGAGCAGGCGGTCGATCTCGTCGGCGGCGGCGTGCCGCTCCTCGAGGCGCTCGTCGAGCTGCTCCACCGGCCGGCCCTGAGCTGCCCGGATGTGGTCGATCGCGATCCGCCGCGCCACCGTGAACAGCCAGCCGCGGCTCCACTGCCCGTCGGCGGTGCGCGCCTCCGGATGGTTCCACGCCCGCATCAGCGTCTCCTGCAGGATGTCCTCGGCCATGCCGCGGTTTCCGCTGGTCAGACGCAACAGGTAGTTCAGCAGGATGGGGCCGTGGGTCTCGTAGGCGAGCCGTAGCGCCTCGTCATGAGTCGGCAGTGACGACACCTCGCTCGGCGGCGCGCTGCCCGTGGCCGGATCCATGGGACTGATAACGGACGCGTCGTCACCGGAGTTCATTGTTCGTGGGGGTTTTCCCGATGAATCTTGACGGTGGGCGGTGCTCCGCATCGGAATCATGACCTCACTGACTGCGATGACCTGTGGGTACGGCCGGGGGTCGCGCTCATCATGGTGTCCCCGCGTCCGACTCGCCGGGTGCGGGGGAACCCTCGACGACGTTCGCGGAGACGGTAAGCGCACCGTCGACCTCCCGCACGCTGAAGTACCAGAGCGCGTCGACCGGCAGCGGGACGTCCCCGCTGAACGTGCCGCCGCCGGGATCGCCGGACAGCGCACCGAGCAGCAGGTCGGTGCCGTCGTCCTGGACCACGAACAGCTGGTAGGCGGTGCCCGGGGTCAGCCCGTCCGCGGTGAGCCGCACGCTGACCCGGCCGTCCTCCTCGTAGAGCAGCGCGGAGACGGCCACGCCGCTCGCCTCGTCGTCGATCGACGCGACCGCGACCACCGGCGGCGGCTCCTCCGTCAGCAGCGGCCTGACCAGCAGCGACGTGCCGACGGCGGCGACGAGCACACCCGCGACGACCAGCACACGGGTACGTCGGCGGGAGCGCTGGCGGCGGTGCGAGTGCGGGCCGCGGGCCAGCGGGCCGGTGGCCGGGCGCGGCGGCAGGTAGCCCTCGGCCATACGCAGCTGGGCACGGTCGATGGACGGCGCCGGGCCGATCCGGGCCACCGGGCGCAGCTCGCCGGTCGCCGGCCGGACGGCCGCCTCCAGCCGGCTCGCCTGCGAGGCCGCCGGATCGACCCGGCTCGCCTGCGACTCTCCGGCGTCACCGGCGACCGCACGCACGGCCTGCGAGTCAGTGGGCCGGCGCGCGGCCTGCGAGTCAGTGGGCCGGCGCGCGGCCTGCGACTCTGCTGGGCCGCGCAGAGCTTGCGAATCGGCCGGTCCCCAGAGGGCGGCCTGCGAGTCGACCGGTCCGCGCACGGCCTGCGACTCTGCTGGGCCGCGCAGAGCTTGCGAATCGGCCGGTCCCCAGAGGGCGGCCTGCGAGTCGACCGGTCCGCGCACGGCCTGCGAGTCGGCCGGACCGCGCGAAGCTCGCCAATCGGCCGGCGCCCAGAGGGCGGCCTGCGAATCGGCCGGGCCGCGGAGGGCCTGCGAGTCGCCAGGGCCGCGGAGGGCGGCGCGGGGCGGCTGGGGCTCCGCGGGTGGCCGGGCCACCGCGCGGAGTGCCTGCGACTCGGCCGGGGGGCGGACCACCGCGCGGGCCGGGAACGGCGGTGGCTCGGCCGGGGAGATCGGGATTCCGGACACCGGGATTCCGGAGATCGGTATGCCGGAGATCGGGATCGCCGAGACCGGCAGCAGTGACGACGGCAGGAACGGCCGTGGGGCGCCGGGCGCGCCGAAGAGCTGGTCGTCCGCGGCGGTGCCGTCGCCGTCCAGGCCGAACTCGTCGACCAGCGCGTGCACCTCGTCCTCGCCGAGCATGCGGAGCACCGCGACGACCTTCTCCAGCTGGTCCCGCTCCGCGCGGCAGGACGCGCAGGTCTCCAGGTGCGCCGTCACCCTCCCGTGCTCGGCCTCGGTCAGACGGCCGAGCACCAGGAAGCCGACGAGGGACCGCGCGGTCCCGTCGTCGCATGTGGACGCGCTCAACGCTGGTCACTCCCTCCCGGAACGGTGCACGACGGCAGCGACATCCTGCCGTAGTCTCATCGGTCCCGCACCGGCGCGGCCCGCTCGATCGCGACATCGGTCCAGCCCACGCCCGCGTACCCCGGCCAAGTGATCTTCATCGCATCGCTGAGCAGGCCGACCACGCCGTCGCGGCCGAGCAGGCCGTCCGCCGCGATCGTCCACTCCGCCGCAGGGCCCAGCGCGACCCGGTCGCCGGACCACAGTTCCCGGGTCGGCTCCAGCTCGCGGCGCAGGTCGGCCAGCCGCTGCGCGATGTCCGCGGCGAGCGCGCCGATCACCTGCCCGGCGTCGGCCGGCTCGGCGGGCGTCATCGGTACTCTCCGCCGGCCAGTTCCACATCGGACCGGCGCGGCGGCGTCTGCAGGCCGCCCGCGATGTCGTGCAGCGCGTCGTCGAGCATGCGGGCGTAGATGTCGTACCCCGCCAGCAGGTCCGCGAGACGGGACGGCGGCATCCGGAGCCGGTCCGCGTCGAGACCGGCCAGGTGGGTGCGCAGCGTGCCGAGGCGGGCGGCGATGTCGGCCGCGGCGTCACGGCAGGCGTCGGCCGCATTGCCCCCGCTTTGCAAGTACGGTGTAATTCCGCTCATAACGCCTCCAGGCTTGGAAGAACACCCTGAGAACGGTGTACGGAACGCCCCGGTTCACGAATCCGTCCACGATCTGGGTGTGAACCCCCGGAGCGCGGTGCCGACCTCCGGAGAAGGACTATGTGTGCATGACGCGTCGACTAGAGCCTGTATCGAAGTGGGAGGCGAAGCGAGGCGCGGTCCAGGTGTCGGCTGGGTGTGCGGCGCGGAAGCGCTCATACCGGTGTTGTATCTGGGCTTGTGCGACGTGCGGCCAGGCGGCGCCTCGGCCTCGCCGCAGCCCGTCTCCCACTTCGATACAGGCTCTGGCCATGCTCGGCATCGTGCCCCTGCTGGCGCTGCCGGCCATCACGCTCACGACGATCCCGGCGCCCGCGGCGGCCGGCACGTTCACGCTGGTAGCGGCGCGGGCACCGAGGGAGACCGGTAAGTACTACGTGGTCGGCCCGCCGGTCAACGGGCAGCGCGAGTTCCTGTTCCAGATCGCCGCGAAGACGCTCGGCGACGGCAACCGATACCCGGAGATCTTCGAGCTGAACAAGGGCCGGCTGCAGCCGGACGGGGGCACCATGACCGACCCGGCCTCGGTCGAGCCGGGCTGGATCCTGGTGCTGCCCGCGGACGCGAACGGGTCCGGCGTGAAGTCCGGCCCGCTGCCCGACGCCGAGCCGACGGCGGACCCGGCCACGCCGGCGCCGGGCACGGGCGCACCGGCCCCCACCAGCGAACCGCCGCCGGCCGCGGGCGGGGACGGCGACTCGGAACCGCGCGGCCTCGACCTGCTCTACTCACCGACCGCGCTGCGGATCGCGCTGATCGTGCTGGCGGTGCTGCTGCTGGTCTGGGCGCAGGTGGCACTGATGGGACGGCGACGACCGGCCCCGGCCCGCACCGGCGGCACACCGGCGGCGCGACGTGGCGGCGCGACGGAAACGGCGGGCCGGGGCGGCACGTCGGCGGGCCGGGGCGGCACGTCGGCGGCGCGGCCGGGCGGTGGCCCAGCGGCGCGGCCGGGCGGCGGCCAGGCGGCCACGCGGCCGGGAACGCCCGCACCGCGGCAGGGCAAGCCGGCCGCACCGGCCAAGCCCGGCGGCCGTCCGGCCGGGCAGGAGTGGCCGGACCCGGCCGGCGGGGAGCCGGAACGGGCGTCGTCCGGGGGACGGCCCGCGCGCGGGCCGGGCCGGACATCGCCTGGTGGTCCGGGTGGCGGAGCGCCGGGCCGCGGTCCGGCGGGCGGCACACGCGGGGACATGCCCGCGGCCGGCACGCCGAGCCGCGGACCGGCCGGCGGCACACCCGGACACCCACCCGCTACCGGGACGCCGGGACGCACGCCCGCGGGCAGCACGCCCGGGCGAGCGGCCTCCGGGCCGGCGGGCGAGGCACGGACCGGAACCGGCGGGACGGCCGCAGCCGACGGGCCGGGGACGCCGCGCACGCGTCCCGCCGGTGATCCGCCGGGTCGGCGGCCGACGACGCGCGGCGGCTCCCCGATCTGGACGCCGGTGTCGTCCAACGAGAACAGCACGACAGGCCGGCGACCGGCGCAGTCACCGGAGTCGTCGCAGAGCTGGGCGCCGTCGACCGGCACGTTCGCGCCGCCCACCCAGCCCGGACGACCCGGCGCCCGTCCCGGCGAGCCTGCCGGCGGCACCTGGCCCGGCACACCGGCCGAGTCCGGCACGTTCGCCGAGCCCGGCGCCCGGACCGGCACGTCCCAGTCCGGCACGTTCGCCGGCCCCGGTCCCCGGACCGGCACAACCGAGCAGTCCGGCACGTTCGCCGACCCGGGTCCCCGGACCGGCACGTCCCAGCAGTCCGGCACGTTCGCCGACCCCGGTCCCCGGACCGGCACGTCCCAGCAGTCCGGCACGTTCGCCGGCCCGGACGCCGGGACCGGCGCACCCGACCGGACCGGCGCGGCAGCCGAATCCAACACGCCCACCGCAGCCGACGAGACCAGCCGCGACGGCACGGTCACCGGGTCGGATGCGAGGGCCGGCACAACTGCCGGAACCGGCGAGACCAGCCGGGACGCCACGTTCACCGGCCCGGACGCCCGCACCGGCACAGCCGACCGGACCGGCGCGGCAGCCGAATCCAACACGCCCACCGCAGCCGACGAGACCAGCCGCGACGGCACGGTCACCGGGTCGGATGCGAGGGCCGGCACAACTGCCGGAACCGGCGAGACCAGCCGGGACGCCACGTTCACCGGCCCGGACGCCCGCACCGGCACAGCCGACCGGACCGGCGCGGCAGCCGAATCCAACACGCCCACCGCAGCCGACGAGACCAGCCGCGACGGCACGCTGACCGGCCCGGACGACCGGACCGGCACACCCGACCGGACCGGCGCAGCCGCCGGGTCGAGCACGTGGCCCGGGACCGGCGCGCCCTCCGGGTCGAGCACGTGGCCCGGGACCGGCACGGCCGCCGGGTCCGGTGAGGACAGCCGGGCCGGCGCCTCTGCCGAGGGCGGCGCGCGCGCCGGGGCGCCCGGCGAGGCCGGCACGCGTCTCGGCGGGCCGGCCGGGAGCGGGGGCACGCCGGACGAGCCGCGGATGTCGAGCGCGGCCGAGGCGGCCCGGGCACCGCGGCCGGCCGGCTCGACGGCGGCGACCGGCAGCGCCGGGACATCGCCGGAGCGGGCCACCGGAACGCCGGTGGCGGCATCCGGCGGCGCCGCACCACCGCCGGTGAGCACGTCGTCGTCGGCTCCGAAGGATGAACAGGAGACGGCGCCGGCAGCCTCCGGGAGCCGCACCGCCGCACCGCCGGAAACGCCGGAGCTGCCGACGCTGCCGGAGGCGCTGGTGCCGCCGCGGGTGCCGGAGCAGCGGCGTGGGGAGGCGTCGCTTCCGGCGTCGCCGTCGGACAGTGGGCTGTGGAAGGCCGGTACGACCTCGCCCGGGCGGCCCGGGCAGTCCGGCGGGTTCGCCGCGGCGATGCCGGACATCAGTGGTGCGGCGCTGCTGCCCGCGTCGCCGGCGAACCCGTTCGCCGCGCTCGTCACGGAGCTGGTCTGCGACACGATCCCGGCCGGCGTACGGCTGATCGGCGCGCGCCCGGCCCGGTGGGGTTCCGCCTACGGCTGGCTGGAGAGCGGGCAGGCGCCGCCGCCGGCCGTCGCGCCGGTGATCCTCGGCGAGCACGACGGCCGCCGCCTGTGGGTGGACCTGGCGGTCGCGCCGGACGCGGTCACGCTCGGCGGCGACGCCGAGGCGGCCCGCCGGCACGGCCTGACGCTGGTCACCCAACTCGGCGAGGACACGGACGTGCTGGTCATCGGCGACGTGCTGGGCGAGACGATCCCGGGCCGGTGCCGGCGGATCGAGTCGGTGGCCGCGCTCGCCGCGGACCGGTCGGACGCGAAGGTCCGGGTGCTGGTCTGCGCGGGTGCGGACGCGCCGGCGCTGGCGTCCCCGCTGCGCGCGATGCCGCAGGGCCGGCAGCGGACCGTACCCCTGATCATCGGCCCGGCCCCGGCCGCGCGCTGGTCGGTGCGGCTCGGTGCCGTCCCGGCCGCGGCATGAACATCCCAGAAGCCCAGGACAGCGAGGACGGTTTGCGAGCCAGCCGACAGCCGATGCCCGATCCCGTGCCGGAGCCTCCGGCCGCGGACCCGCCGACGCCGGTGGACGGCCTGGCCGACCTGGTCCTGGTACGGACCGGCGACGGCGGGCTGGCCCGGCCGGAGGCGCCCGGGACCGCGCTGACCGCGGAGGAGCTGACCGACTACGCGCAGGAGTACGCCGTACCCGGGAAGGATCTTCGGGTGCTGGTCGACGACGGTGCGCGCAGTGCGAAGCTGCTGAGCCGGGTCGCGGACGCGCTCGACTGCGACATCCTGGTCGCGCCGGCCGGTGCGACGGTGGAGCGGCTGCCCGGCCCGGGCGGTACGCACGCGGAGGCGGTGCCGGTCGACCGGGTCAGCGGCGAGGTGGTCGACTGGAAGCTGGTCCAGCCGGCCCGGCTGGCGACCACGCTGCCGGGCTGGTTCGACCTGGCCGGCGGACTGGTGCTGCCCCGGGCCGGGGTGGCGACGCTGCCGCTGCCGGGCGGGCTGGAGTTCGCCAACCGGGAGGACTTCGTGGTGCGCCGGGCCGCGGCCGCCCGGCTCGGCGTGGGGCATCCGGACCTGGTCACGGTGGCGCTGGCGACGCGGGACGGCGGGTTCCGGCTGTCCACCTACCGGCCGGCCCCCGCGGGTGCGCCGGCCCGGGGTGGCTACACCGGCCGGGACGTCGCGGCCGCGCTCTCCTCGATCTACCTCTACGGCGGTGACCTGCGCCTGTGGATGCGCTGGCCGGAGGACGAGGCGAACCGGGCCCGGCTGGAGACGGAGATGGCCGCGCTGGCGGAGGCGACCGGCGCGACCGTGTGGGCGCCGGCGCCCGGCGACGAGGCGGTGCTGCTGCGCGGCTCGCGCGACCTGGCCGCCCGCGACCGGTCCGGCACGGTGTCCCGCTGGGCCGGGTTCCGGCCGCCGGGCGCACCGGAGACCGGCCGGTTCGCGACCGACCGGGACGGCCGGCTGGTGCCGCGCGACGGCCCCGCGGTGCTGGCCGCGGGCGGGGTGGCGCTGATCAGCACCGCGCGGCAGCCGGAGGACGCGCTGCGCGAGCGGTACACGGACCTGGCCGCGGAGCCGGGCACCGTGCTGATCGACCTGACCGTGCTGGACGACGGGCGGCTGGCGCTGCGGTACCGGGACGGCAGCAGCCTCGCGGTCGGCGTCGCCGAGTTGCGGTCGCTGCTTGCGGGTTCCGGCTGGACGGGCGAGGACCTGCTGCTGGCCACGCCGGTGCTGCCGGAGCGGGCGAGCGGCCTGCGCGGGCATCTGGCGCTGCTGGAGTCGGAGCTGGGCGTGGAGATCTGGTCGCTGCCGCCGGGCGCGACCGTGGTGGTGCGCGACGGCCTGGCCCGCGCGGTGGACGAGCAGCAGCGGCCCGCACGCTGGCTGCGGGCCGGGAAGCCGGGCACCGCTGAGGAGACCGGCCGCTGGCGCAACGACGACGGCTGGCTGATCCCGCGCCGGCGGCACCCGGCGTCCTCACTGGCCACGCCGGTGGTGACGGAGCCGGTGGCGGTCCCGCCGCCTGCGCGGGTGCTGCCCGCGCCGAGCCCGCGCCCGTCGCTGACCCTGCCCGGGCGGGGCAGCCGCCGGCACGGGGTGCGCTGGCTGCCGGATCTGCCGGAGGTGAACGCGGAGCCGATCCGGCTGTGGGTGACGTGCGCGTGGACGCCGCAGCGGGTCGCGGTGGAGGGCGTACCGTCGGCGAATCTGTTCTTGATCGGGGCTCTGGACGGTGAGCGGCTGGCGCGCGACAACCCGCAGAAGCACCTGCTCTGCCTGCGGGTCGAGGCGGGTGCCGCGGTCGATCTGGGCCGGGTGGAGGACGTACCGGCGGATCTGAAGCATCTGGCCGCGGAGAGCGGCACGTTCCTGCTGCCGGCCGGGTGGCTGGATCAGGCGCGGCTGTCCGCCGGATATCACGTCGACGAGGACGGCCGGCCGGGCGATCACGCGGAGCTGCCGGAGAACCCGGTGGTGCTGCGCTGCACCGGCGCGCGGCACGGCACCGAAGGGCTGCCGAACGACGTGGTCACCTGGCCGAAGTCGGATCGCGGCGGTGGCGCGTGGGCGCTGCTGCCGGAGAAGCCGGAGGGTGACTTCCTGCCGCTGCACCAGAAGCGACCGGCGGTGGCGGCCGGACACCGGCTGGTGCACGTCCAGGTGCCGGCTAACCGGGCGATCGACGTGACCGCCAGCGCGAACGGGCTGGTCGGGCTGACCTCGGTGCGGTCCCGGCTGCCGGAGCTGGTGGCCGCGGGCGTGTCGCTGCTGCTGCCGAAGCGGTCCTGGGAGCGGACCCGGGTCGATCAGGTGCTCCAGGTGGAGAACGAGCGGTGGAAGGTCCGGGCGAAGGGTATCGACCTGCCGCTGGCCAGCCTGCTCACGCCGGGGCCCTGATCACTGGAGGCGGAATTCCCCGCTGAGGACGGCCGCGGCGAGTTCGACGCGTGAGCGGAGGCCGGTGCGGGTGAAGAGCCGGGAGAGGCGGCCCTCGACGCTCTTCTCGCTGCTCTGCGTGGCGGCGGCGAGCTCCCGGTTGGACAGTCCCTCGGCGACGAGCGTGGCCAGCAGCTGCTCGCTCTCGGCCAGCGTCTCCGCGCGGCCGGGGACGGTGACGCCGTGGTCGCGCATGGCCTGGCGGATCCGCGAGCGGTGCAGGATCGCGCCGAGCGCGCCGAGCAGGTCGTAGGCCTCGCCGAGCAGCTCGGGGCGGTGGCCGGTCCAGCGGACCACCCGCTCGATCGTGCGGGCCAGCTCGTACGGCTGGCCGATCCGGCGGGCCAGCGCCAGCACCGCGCCGGCGCGGGCCGCGTCCCGGTGCGCGATCAGCGACGCGGTGGCCGCGCGCAGCTCACCGGCGGTGCTGTCCGGGGCGGGCATGGCGAGCGCGGTCTCCTTGGCCGCGCGCGCGTCGCCGCGGGCCATCGCCAGCTCGGTGGCGGCCAGCCGCAGCTCGTCGACGCCGATGGCCACGCCCTGCTCCGCGGCCTCGGCCAGCGCGTCGCCGGCGGTCCGCGCGGCCGTGGCCGGGTCGCCGAGGATCCACGCGAGTTCCGCCTCGACCGGCGCCAGCAGGTGCGGCAGCGGTGCCGTGTCCGCGCGGGCGTTCTCCAGCAGCACCCGCGCCCGGGCCGGCCGGCCGCGGGCCAGCAGCACCTCGGCGGCGACCCGGTGCAGCGTCGACTGCGACGGGTGGAAGACCTGGGTGAGGTCGGTGGCGATGCTGAACCGCGCGTCCTCCAGCGCCTCGTCCCACCGCCCGGTCCGCCACCGGTGCAGCGCCAGGTCCGGCGGGGACAGCACGTCCACGGTCAGGTCGGCCGCGGCCACCACGCGCTCCGCGCCGTCCAGGTCACCGGCGATCGCGGCGATCCGGAAGCGGATCATCGCGGTGCCGGCCTGGTTGCGCCGGGTCCAGGCCGGCGGCGCGTCCGTACCGTGCGGTCCGGGGGCGCGCCCGGCCACGGACCGGCCGGTGGTGACCGTCTCGATCTGCGCGCCCAGGTTCTCCGCCGCGAGCGACGGCGCGGCGCCGGAGCGCACCCGCGCGGCCTCGGACCAGCGGTTCAGCAGCACCAGCGCGGTCGCGCGGGTGACCGGGGTCGGCTCCGGGCCGCCGGGCCAGCCGGGTTCGCCGCGGGCCGTGCGCCGGACCTCGTCCGCGTCGCGGGCGGCGCGGGCACCGATCAGCGCGAGTTGCTCGGCCTCCTGGCGGAACATCGGCGACAGCACGGCGTGGTCGGCCAGCTGCCGGCGCATCGCGGCGCGGGTCGCGTCGTACCGGCCGAGGAGCAGGTCGGCGACGGCCCGCGCCTGCTCCGCCTCGGCCCGGTCGCCGGGGTCGTCGCTGAGCCGTGCCACACCGGCCCACCAGCGGGCCGCGGCCTCGG
The DNA here is from genome assembly GCF_030811575.1 of Catenuloplanes nepalensis. Lineage (GTDB taxonomy): Bacteria > Actinomycetota > Actinomycetes > Mycobacteriales > Micromonosporaceae > Catenuloplanes > Catenuloplanes nepalensis. The sequence goes on from NZ_JAUSRA010000001.1 coordinate 5,261,223, forward strand.
GCGTCCGGCCGGTCGCGGCGATCGCGTGCCCGCGCAGCAGCAGCCGGGCCGGCTCCCGGTCGAGCAGCGTGCCGGCGATCGTGACCTGGTCGGGCAGGAAACCGGGGTGGCCGCAGGTGGCCTCGCCACGGTAGATCGCCTGCACCGCGATCCGGGCCAGGCGCCGCCGCTCGAACGGGCCGAGCGCGCCGGTCAGCGCCACGGCCAGCGGCGCGGTCGCGATCCGCCAGCCGCGCGCGTCCTGGCGGGCGAGCCCTTCGTCGCGGAGCGTCCCCAGGTGCGCGCGCACGTCGGCGACCTCAAGATCAAGGGCAGAGCCGATCAGCGCGGGTACGTCCGCCTCCAGCGCTTCCAGCACCGCCAGCGCCCGGGCCACCGCGCGGGTGACCGGCGGCAGGTCCTGGACCGGCCGCAGCAGACCGTGGCCGTCCGGAAGGCGCGGCGCCGCGGTCGGGTCGGTCAGGTAGGCGCGCCGGTCCACCACGCGGACCAGGTCCCGGTAGCCCTCGACCGCGGCGATCAGCGCGGCCGGCCGGCCCCGGCTGAACCTGCGCAACACGGTGCGCAGCGAGTCGTTCGGCGTCGCGCCGAGCAGCCTGAACAGGAGGGCGTCCGACTCCGCCGGAGACAGCGGCCGCAGCGGTTCGGCGCGGGCCAGCCCGTCCGCGCGCAGCCGCTCGAACGCGGCGGCCGGCCCCGGGGCCGGCTGCGGGCCGGTGCGCAGCGTGGCGACCCAGTGCACCGGCGTGCGCGCCAGGTCCGGCAGCGCGCCGAGCAGCGCGGTCACCGACTCCGGGTCGGCCCACTGGACGTCGTCGACCAGGACGGTCAGGCCGGGGTGCTCGCGCAGGGACCGGGTCAGCGCGGCGGCCGGTGGCTCGGCGGCGGCGGTTCGGGCGCGGCCCGCGGCGAGCCGGGCCGGGGGCAGCCGGGCCGGGGGCGGGGGCAGCGCGGCGAGCAGACGGCCGGCCAGGTACCAGGGATCGTGCCGGTCCTCCGGGGACAGCCGCACCTCCAGCACCGGGCGGCCCGCCGCGGTCGCGGTGTCGCGCACCGTGCGGAGCGCACGCGACCGGCCGATCCCCTGCGGCCCGGTGAGCAGCGTCAACGCGTACCCGCTGGGGGTCGAGGGGTTGGTCATCGGGTGCGCTCCGCTCCACCGGCCGTGACGAGACCGTCCGGGGTGAGGCCGTTCGGGGTGAGGCCGATCGCGGCCAGCTCCACCCGGGAACGGCAGCCGGTGCGCGCGAACAGCCGGGTCAGGTAGTTCTCGATCGTCTTCTCGCTCATCCGTACCGCCGCCGCGATCTGCCGGTTGGTCCGGCCCTGCCGGATCAGCTCGATGATCTCCCGCTCGGTGGCGCTGAACGCGGCCTGCGGCGCGCGGGCCCGGGGCCGCCGGACGCCGCGCTCGCGCATCGCCGCCGCGACCGCGGACCGCAGCCACGGCGAGCCGACCGCGTCCGCCGTGGCCTGCGCCTCCAGCAGCCACGCGCGGGGCTCGGCCGCGACCCGGCCGACCGCGAGCGTGGTCAGCGCGAGCGCGATCCGGTCGCCGCGGGCACGGAAGGCGCCGGCGACGCGGCCGGCGGAGGCCTCGTCCCCGAACGCGAACGCGCGCACCGTCTCCAGCGCGGACGTGCTGATCCGCCGGTGGTCGCCGGTCGCGTCCGCCTCCGCGATCTCGGCCCAGGAGGCCGCCTCCGCGTGCAGTGAGAACCGCGCGGCCGTCGCGGCCGCCCGGGTCAGCAGATGCACGACGCCGAGCGCGGAGCCGAACTCCCGCTGGCGCCGGTACGCCACGTGCGCGGCCCGCAACCGGTCCGCCGCCTCGGCCGCGGTCCGCGGCTCGCCGGCCGGGCCGTTCGCCACCCACCAGCGCAACGCCGCGAACGGCGCCTCGTCCGGCACCGAGAGCCACCACGACCGTGCCTCCTCGGCCCGGCCCTGCAGCGCGAGCGCCTCCGCGCCCCACAGCCGGGCGACGTGCCGCAGCGGCGGCGGCAGCGGCGCGGTCATGTCGGCCTCCCGCGCGGCCGAGACCACGCCGGGCAGGTCGCCGTGGACGTTACGCACGTGCAGCCGGTGGTACGCGGCGATCGGGCCGTCGACGGGCGTGCCGTACCGGTGCTCGCCGAGGACCAGTTGCAGCACGGACGCCAGGTCACCGAGCGACCCGGCCGCGAGCAGCGCGTCCGCGCGGTCCTGCGGGACGGCGCCGCGGTCCAGGCCGCCCCGCATCGCCTGGAGCACCAGCAGCAGCTCGTGCACGCCGACGATGCCCCCGTCGGCGTCGCCCGGCCACAGCGGCCCGGCGTCCCCCGGCGCGCTCCCGGCGGCCCAGCTCTCCGCCAGCCGGGACATCAGCTCACCGCCGGGCAGCGCGGCGACGCCGGCCGGCACCGGCTGTCCGGTGTGGACGGCGGCCAGCGCGGCGGCCACCGCCAGGTCCGGTAGCCGGCTGGTCGGCGCCGCGGCCCGCACCACCTCGGCGAGCAGCGTGAACCGGCCGGTCCGGACCAGCAGGCGCAGCAGCCGGGCCAGGATCTCGTCGGTCTCGGAGTCGCCGTCCGCGTGCCGGAGCGCGGCGAGCAGCCAGTCCGCGGCCCGGTCCGGCTCCCGGTTGACGGCCTCGTCCGCGGTCGCGGCGAGGTGCTCCGCGGTCTTCCGGTCGGCCGGGATGGACTCGCCCGCGGACGTGACGTGGTCGGCGAGCGTGGCCCGGTCCGCGCCGGCGCCGGATCCGGCCCGGCGGAACATCGCGGCCGCGTACGCCCGGTGCAGGCGGGCCACCGTGTCCGGGCCGGCGTCCTCGACCAGCCGGGCGGCGAGCGCGGGGCACCGCGGCGCGATGCCGCCGTGCGGATCCGCGGCCAGCACGCCGTCGCGGACCAGCGCGTCGACGGTCTCGCCGTACCGGTCCGGGTCGCCGAGCGTGGCGTCCGCGAAGACCGGCAGGTCGTCCAGGCCGAACCGGGTCACCGCGGCCATGGTGACCAGCCGCACCGCGACCGGGCCGCGCTCGTGCAGCGCGGCCACCAGCGGATGCGTCGCCGGCAGCGCGATCGGCGCCTGCGCGTCCCGCAGGCACAGGTCGCCACGGACCACCGTGAGCCGGCCGGACCGGGCGAGCGCCTCGGCGGTGCTCAGCACGGTGGCGGGGTTGCCGGCCAGCGGACCGAGCGCGGCGGTCAGCGCGGGCAGCACGGCGTCGTCGAGCGGTGCGGAGTAGCGGCGGGCCAGCATGCCGCGGACCGCGTCCGGGGGCAGCGGGGGCAGGTCCACCACGGTGTCCGCGAGGGCGGCGAGCCGGCCGCGCGCGGCGAGCGCGGACGCGACGACCAGGCAGTTGCCGCGGACCGCGGCGGCCAGCGCCGTGACCGGCCCCGGTCCCGCGTCCACGTCGTCGGCCACCACGATCGTCTGCCTGCGCCGGGAGACCAGCGCGAACGCGGCCGCGGTCACCTGCGACAGCGTGGCTGACCGGCCGGGCTGGTCCGCCGCGGCATCGTCGGCGCACAGCTCGCCGAGCGCGGAGATCGGCCCGGCCAGCAGCGGGTCGGCGAGCCGCTCGTACTGCTCGCGCAACACGTCCAGCAGGCCGGCGAAACCGTCGCCGCGCACCCGCAGCACGGTCAGCCCGGCGGCGCGCCAAAGGTCGGTGGCGGCATCCAGCAGCGCGGTCCGCCCGCTTCCGGGCGCGCCGGTGACCAGGACGAACCGGCCGGTGCCGACGGCGTCGCGGCGCGCGGCGTCGAGCGCGCCGAGCTGCGCGTCCCGGCCGCGGACGGCCCGCCGTCGTGGCGTCCCGGCCCGCTGTCCGTGCGTTCTCACGCCACCCCCTCCGCCGGCGCCGGGTGCCCTCCCCGGCCGTGCCTTGCAAACGAGACGGGTCGCGGATCCGTTCACGGGAATCGGAAGCGGCGTGGCGGAGGCCACAGCGGGCGGCGCGATCCCCTCGTCACCCGCTGCCGTGCGCGTCCGGGCCGGCGGGGAGTTCGTGCGGCGCGGCACGGTGCCGCAGTTTCTCCCCGCCGGTCAGCGCACCTGGATCTCGAAGAGGCTGTAGCCGTAGTGGGTGACGCGGGCGGTGCCGGTCATCCGGACGTAGCGGGCCGGTGCGCCGCCGGCCGGGATCAGCACGGTGCCGCCGCCACCGCTGCCGGTGCTGTAGATGCCGGTCCAGGTGACGCCGTCGCGGGAGGTCTCCACGCGATAGGCGGTGGCGTACGCGTTCTCCCAGTACAGCGTGACGGTGTTGAGCTGCCACAGCTCGCCCAGGTCGACGGTGATCCACTGCGGGTCGCCGGGCTGGCTGCTCCACCGGGAGGTCATGTCGCCGTCGACCGCGGCGGACGCGGACCAGGCCGCACCCTCCTGACTGGACGCGCCGACCGCCCTGCCCTGGGCGATGTTGCCGCCGCCGCTGTTCACCCGGCCGGCCGGGGCGGCCGCGCCGGTCGGCCGGGCCGGCGAGCCGGTGGCGGGCGGCGGCGCCGGTGCTGCGGCGGCCGCCGGGACGGACGCGGACGCCGAGGCGGTCGGCGACGGGGACGGCGAGGCGCTGGCGGAGGCCGACGCGGACGGGGACGCGCTCGCGGAGGCCGCACCGGACGCGGGGACGAGCGGAACCTCGGCCGGGGGCAGCGCCACCCCGGGCGGCGGCTCCGGCGCGGAGCTCGGCTCGCCGGTGCCGGCCTGGCCCTGGCCGATCAGCGGGACCAGTGCCACGCCGGCGCCGATCAGGGCGACGGTGGCGGCCACGGCCAGCGACAGCAGCCACGGACGGTGCCGTTCCGGCGACCGGGGCGCGGGCACGAGCGGCGCGATCCGCACCTCCTCGGTCTCCTCACCGGCCGGGGCCGGCCGGGCCGGTGAGACCGGGCGGGGCAGCGCGACCGTCTCGTCCCGCGCGTCCCAGCGCGGCGGCAGCGGCACCGGTACGGGCGGCGCGGGTTCCGGCTCGGCGGCGACGGCCGGCGCGGGCGGGGAGACCGGGCGGGGCACGGCCGAGGCCGGCCAGTGCGGCAGCTCCTGACTCTGGCTCGCCTCCGGGCCCGGGTCCACCCGCCGGGTCATCTCCAGTTCCTGGTAGGTCTGGCGGACCGGCACCAGGTCGGGGCCCTCGGCGGGCTCGTCGTCGCCGTCGTACGGAGGCAGCCCGCGCAGCACGATCGCGCGTCGCGCCGCCGGCCGGGGGTGGCCGCCGGAGCTTCCGGGACCGCCCGGGAGCTGGTAGCCACCGCTCGCGTTCGGGTCCCGTTCGGGCTTGTCCATGTGGTCGGCTCCCTGTCGCGCGTTGGTCGGCTCCGCCGGACGGTCGCCACATAAACGTCCTGGGAGACGCGCGGGTTCACGGAAATCCACCGGATCGCGAAACCCGGTCAGGCGGCGGCCCGGGACACCGTCCGTGCGGCGTCGCGCATAGGACTCACCGACGGTGACGAGCGTCGCGCCGGTATCGTGGAGCAGGCGGCGTAGGCGGGAGATCTACGTCCGGGCGGTGCCGAGCGCGGTGCGCGTCGGCTCATCGCCCCAGATCGCCCGGATCAGCACCCTGCGTCGCGGGACGACCCCTGAGCAGCATCAACGCGGCCAGCAACGTCTGCTGTCGCGGGACCCGAGCGGCAGCTCACTGTCGTCGCACCACAGGCGCGGCGGACCGTCCAGAGCCGAGAAGCGGAGGCCGGCCGTCATGCGCATGGCCGCTCACGGTACCGGCCGGCGTCCAACAGACGTCGACAGGTCATCGAACGACCTGAGCTGAGCTGGGCGGTGTGCGCGGTGCGTCGAGGCCATCGGCTGAACGGCCGACGATTCATGATCCAGGCGTCGTTCACGTCGTTGGAACGACGTGAATGACGCCTGGATCACCAGAATCGTGAACGGTCAGAAGTCGCCGTTGCTCTTGCAGGCGACCGCCTGGTGCACGCAGTTCTTGACGCGCTGGTTCATGGCCTGCGTGTCCCAGGCGAAGAACGCGTCCGCGTGCATCGAGGAGGCGAGGCCGGACGAGAGCTTCATGTCCTGACCGCCCGAGGTCGGGAAGTAGATGGAGAGCGTGATGGCCGGGATCCGGACCGGGTGGCTCGGCGGGCAGGTGTCGTTGAAGCCGTTGGTCAGGTGGTCCTTGTGGTTCGGGCTGTCCAGGTGCTTGCCGTCCCAGCAGTCCGCGAAGCGCATCGTGAAGTGCACGGTGCCGCCGTCGCCGCAGATCGGGAAGTTGCCGTCCGCGCTGCGGCCGACGCCGTCCAGCGGGCCGCCGGAGCAGTAGAACTGGTTCTGCGCGCCGACCGGCGTGCCGACCTGCTTCTTCGCGTCGCCGTGCAGCACCCGCAGGCCGTTCGGCATCGGGACGACCTTGGTGGTGTCCGACATCAGCGAGCCGTAGTAGACGATGAACATGTTCGACTGCACGGCCTTGCCGTCGACGTAGAGCGTCGGCATCCAGTACGCGGAGAAGTCCTCGGCCGGCTCACACGTGGTGTCCTTGGCCTGGAACAGGCTCTCGGTCGTGGTGTTCGCGTCCGTGGCCCGGTTGCCGAAGAACGAGTGCATGTGCGACGCGTTCGGCAGGTTCGGGAAGACGATCGGGTCGTTCGGCGCCATGTGGCTGAACGTGCAGGTCGCGTTGAACTCGGGGTTGCGGCCCCGGCCGGCCGGCGGCTTCTGCGCCACGGTCTTGTCGAACGCGTCCAGCTGCGCCTTCCAGGCCGCCTGGTCGACCGGCACCCAGCCGGTGGCCGGTGCGGGCGCCGCGGAGGAAGTGGACGGCACCGGCGCGACCGGCGTCGACGGCGAGGCCGACGCGGAGGCCGACGGGGACGCCGAGGCGGAGGCGGACGGGGCGGCACCGCCGGTGCCGGAGAACGCGAACCAGTTCAGGTTCACGAAGTCGTGCTGGTGGCCGGCCTTGAGCACCAGGAACACGTCCTGCTTGCCGCCGGGCGAGGTGCCGGTGGCGGTGCGCGTGTTCCAGCTCTGCCAGCCGCCGGTCGCGGTGACCGGCACCGTGGCGAGCAGCGGGCCGGTGGCCGAGCCGGTGCGGATCTCGACGCTGCCGGTGCGGTCGGCGTGCGCGGCCGCGATCCGCACCGACGCGGTGAGCGTGCCGGCCGCGCCGAGGTCGACGCCGTCGTAGCGCAGCCAGTCGCCGCTCGCGAGCCAGCCGACGTTCTTGCCGCCGCCCGCGTCGTTGGTGCCCTCGGTCTGCGCGCCGGACTGCGCGGCGAACGCGGCGGCCCGGATCGCACCGGCCGGCGCGGGCTCGTTGTTGGTGGCGGCGTCGGCCAGCGGCACGCCCGCGACCGCGGCGGCACCGGCCGCGACCAGCGTGATGGCGGCGGCGGTCGCGGCCATCGTGCGGTGGCCGCGGACCCACCGGCCCAGGCGGCCGAACCGCGACGGCGATTCGTCCGCCTCACGGAACTTCGTAAACGTGTACGACACGGGTCACTCCCCAAGAAAGCAGGCATAGTGGCCTTACGGCCGCCGGTACGGTAAGCGCTCACCGGGCGTACCGGGTTAGGCCTTAAGACCCAGAAAACGGAAACTTCCCGCCCCGCCCCGATTTCGGTTACTGTGTGGGCCGCCCGCGAGGGCGTTCCCCTTCCACCTGGCGAGGCCGCTCCGTGACCGATTCCGCTGACGGGCGCGTCGAGCCCGTCGTCGCGGCGGCGCTCGGGCGCGCCGTGCTGCTGGGCCGCGCGCTGCTCACCGTGGCCACGGCCGCGGCCGGGCTCGCGGTCGCGGACGATCACCCGTACCGGCTGGTGGTCCTGATCACGGTCTTGATCGTCGCGTCCGCGGTGCAGGTCGCGGTGCTGACCCGGTGGCCGCGCGTGGTCTCGCACCCGGTGGCGATCCTGGCGGCCGAGGCGGCGCTGCTGGTCGCGGTGCTGGCGCTCAGCCGCGGCGGCGTGCCCTACTTCGTGCACGCGGCCGGGTCCGCCGCGCTGGCCGGGGTGCTGCTCGGCGCGGCCGCCTGGCCGCTGTGGGCCGCCCAGGCCGCGCAGGGCTTCGCGGTCTGCGTGACGATCCTGCGCGAGACCGCCCCGGACGCCGCGGTCGCGGTCTACCTGATCGCGGCGCCGGTCGCGGGCGTGCTGGCCGGTCTCACCGCCGCGCTCGGCGCCCGCGCGCTGGCCCGGCAGATGCGGCTCAACCTGCAACGGGTGGCGATCGCGCAGCGCGACGCGGCCGCGCTGGAACGTGCCCGGCTGGCCCGCGAGCTGCACGACTCGGTGGCGAAGACGCTGCGCGGCATGTCGCTCGCCGCGGTCGCGCTACCCGGGTCGGTGCGCCGCCAGCCCGCGCTCGCCGAGCAGCTCGCCGGCGCGATCTCCGAGGGCGCCGCCGCGGCCAGCCTCCAGGCCCGGGAGCTGCTCGAAGGCCTGCGCCTCGACTCGCCGGACGAGGCGCTGGACGTGACGCTGGACCGGCTCTGCGGCCGGTTCTCCGCGCGGACCGGCATCGACACCAGCGCGCACGTGCACGTGGCCGACCTGCCGGTCCCGGTGCGCTACGAGCTGACCCGGATCGCGCACGAGGCGCTGACCAACATCGAGCGGCACGCGAACGCGCACCGGGTCACGGTCACGCTCGCGCTGACCCGCCGGGGCCGCGCGGTCACGCTCACCGTGCGCGACGACGGCGACGGCTTCACCCTGCCCGGCGACCTGCTCACGCTGCAGGATCTCGGCCACCACGGGATCGTCGGGATGGCCGAGCGGGCGCGGACGATCGGCGGCAGCATCGAGGTGGTCACCCGGCCGGGCCGGGGCACCAGCGTGCACGTCTCGGTGCCCCTGGCAGGATCCACCACATGATCACCGTGGTCATCGTCGACGACAATCCGACGGTACGGGCGACGCTGCGCCCGCTGCTGGAGGCGGACGGCACGGTCGCGGTGGTGGCCGAGGCCGGCAACGGGCGGGCCGGGCTGGCCGCCGCGATCCGCCATCGGCCGCGCGTCACGCTGCTCGACTACCGCATGCCGATCGCGGACGGGCTCTCCGTGATCGCGGACATCTCCCAGCACTCGAACGTGCTGGTGCTGACCGGGTCGGCCGAGCCGGAGCTGATCGCACCGATGCTGCGCGGCGGTGCCCGCGGCTACCTCGTCTACGGCCAGTTCGACCCGCCGGACCTGCTGCGCGCGGTGCACGCGGTCGCGGCCGGGCAGGGCTGGCTCACGCCGACCGCCGCCAACGTGGCCGCCAACGCGATGCGTGAGGCGTTCGCCCGGGAGCAGCAGGCCGCGGCGCGCGCGGAACGGCAGCGCGCGGAACGGCACAGTTTCCAGCTGACGGTACGGGAGCGTGAGGTGATGACGCTGCTGGCCGGCGGGCTGTCGAACGCGGCGATCGGGCAGCGGATGGCGGTCAGCGAGAAGACCGTGAAGAACCACCTGAACAAGCTGTTCGCGAAGCTCGGCGTGACGAACCGGACCGAGGCCGTGGCGCGCTGGCAGGGGTGGCGATGAGCGCGGCGGCCCCGGAGCGCGGCTGGTGGGCGATCGGGGCGCTGGCCGCGGGCGTGCTGGCGACCACGCTCGCCGTACCCTCGCTGGTCTCGGATCCTAATCTTGATCTTGGGACGCCGGTGGCGGCGCCGTCATCGGCCCCGGCACCCACCACGGCGTCCCCGGCGCCGTCGCCGTCCCCGTCGGGCGAGGACGGTTTCGGGCAGTCGCCGACGCCCTCGCCGTCACCGTCGACGTCCTCGCCGGCACCCCCGCCGCCGCCCTCGGCCCCGCCGCCCGCGTTCACGACGATCAGGATCGCGGCGGCTGATCCGGCGAACGAGCGCTTCCGGGTGGAGGCGACCGACTGCCCGACCTGCGCGTCCGGCAGCCGCATCCAGTATCTGGGGCAGGGGCAGGCGCTGACCGTGCACGTGCGCGGCGTGACCGTGGGCGGGCGGCGGGACCTGACGATCTACTACACGTGCGGTGGTGGCGCGCGGCCGCTGGACATCATCGTCAACAACGGCGACAAGGTGTCACTGGAGCTGGCCGGCAACGACAGCTGGATCGACCCGGCCACCGTCACCATCCCGATCGACCTCCCGGTCGGCGACACCGAGATCCGCCTCTTCCACGCCACCGACGCCTCGGTCGACCTCGACCAGTTCGTGATCGAGTAGCCGGGGACGCCGGTAGCCGTGGATCGGTGGTCGGGGGACGGACGAGCCCTGGATACGTCTGCCGCGATCCCTCAGTGTGGGACTCCCGACGAGTTCCTGGAGGTGGACGGTGGACACGACACCGCACAACGATGAGACCGAGCCGCGGCGGCGGTTCTCCCGGCGCTCCGTGCTGCGGATGTCCGCACTCGGCGCCTCGGCCGGCGCGGTCGGCATTGCCGGTTTCGGTGCCGGCCGGGCCACCGCGGCGGGTGCGGAGCTCCCCGATTGGACCGCCGGTGACATTCCGCCGCAGCACGGCCGGCGCGTGGTGGTGACGGGCGGCAACAGGTACCCGCGTGACGGCCGGAGCGGGCTGGGCTATCACCAGGCGCTCGGGCTCGCACGCGCCGGCGCGGACGTGACGATCGCCTCGCGCGACCGGGTGCGCGGTGAGGAGGCGGTCCGTCGGATCAGTGCGGCGGCGCCCGGCGCGGCCGTGCGGTTCGAGACGCTGGACCTGACCAGCCTGGCGTCGATCAGCGCGTTCGCCACGCGGATGAGCGCCGCGGGCGACCGGCTCGACCTGCTGATCAACAACGCGGGTGTGATGGCGCGCACCCATCGCGAGGTGAGCGCCGACGGGTTCGAGCGCACGTTCGCGACCAACGCGCTCGGGCCGTTCGTGCTCTCGGCCCGGCTGCGGCCGCTGCTGCAGAACGGCACCGACCCCCGGATCATCTGGATGGGGAGCCTGCGCGGGCACACCGGCTCGATCAACTTCGACGACCTGCAGAAGGAGCGGGAGTACGACTACGTGCGCGCCTACGACGACACCAAGCTCGCCAACCTGCTGCTCGCCTTCGAGTGCGAGCGCCGCAGCAAGGCCGCCGGGTGGCGGATCACCAGCATCGCGGCGCACCCCGGGACGGCCCGCACGAACATCGTGCTGGACGGGCCGGGTCCGGACACCACCGAGGGCATGCGCTTCCGCTACATCCTCCCGATGTGGCAGGACCCGGCACAGGGTGCGCTCCCGATCCTCTACGCCGCGACCTCGCCGCAGGCGACCGGCGGCGGCTACTACGGTCCCAAGGGCTTCCAGAGCCTCCGCGGCCTGCCGGGCATGACGGTCGTCCCGGAGAACGCCCGGGACCCGCAGCTGGGAGCCACGCTCTGGACGACCCTGGAACGACTCGGGAACGTCTCCTTCGGCTGAGGTTCCGCCCGGCGCCCTGGACGCCGGGCCCGGACGGCCGGGTTGACCCGGTGCTGAGAACACGGTCTTGACTGGCCCGATGAGCGACGACGTCGAGGTGCGGGACAATCCCGGCCAGCATCGGTACGAGGTGACAGCCGACGGTGAACTCGCCGGGTTCGCCGTGTACTACCTGGAAGGGCAGCGGATCGTCTTCATCCACACCGAGGTGGCGGTCGAGTACGAGGGGCGGGGCCTGGGCAGCCGTCTCGCCCGCGACGCGCTCGACGACGTCCGCGGCCGGGGGCTGCGGGTGGTTCCGGCGTGCCCGTTCTTCGCGAAGTTCATCCGGACCCACCCGGAGTACCGGGATCTGACCCGCGCCGGCGAGGCCCGTCGCGCCGTGCTGGGCGAGTCCGATGAGTGACCCGGGGCCGAAGTCGTACCGCGGGTCGGACATCACGGTCACCTTCGACGCCGGCCGCTGCCGGCACGCCGCCGAGTGCGTGCGCGGGCTGCCCGAGGTGTTCGACGTCTCGGCACGGCCCTGGATCACGCCGGACAACGCCGGCGCCGACGCGGTGGCCGAGGTCGTGGCCCGCTGCCCCAGCGGCGCGTTGCAGTACATCCGCGCGACGCCGCCCGCCTGAGGGGTCCCGGCGGCTCAGTCGTCGGCCCGGTTCAGCTGGGACTCCTCCAGGTCCAGGTCGCGCTGGGCGCGGGTGAGCACCTCGTCCGGGATGTGCCCGTCGTTGCGGGCGTTCCGGAACACCTCCCGCTCCGCCATGATCATCTCGTGGCGGAGCCGCCGGTACGCCGCGGACGGCGTCTCCCGCTCCTGGCTGCCCAGCCGCTCCCACGCGCCCTGATCCCGGTGCTCCGCGATCGCCCGCAGCCGTTCCACCACCGAGACGGGCGCGTCGCCGGCCTGCCGCTCCAGCGCCTCCAGCGCGGCGCGGGTGGCCCGGCTCTGCACGCCCGCCTCGGCCAGCGCGTCCGCGGTGCCGGTGTCCTCGCGCACCCCCAGCCGGCTCGCCAGGAACGGCAGCGTCGTTCCCTGGATCAGCAGCGTCAGCACGATGATCGCGAAGGCCACGAAGACGAACAGGTCGCGCGGGTAGCCGCCGGGCACCTCGTCGGACGCCGGCAGGGTCAGCACCGCGGCCAGCGTGACCACGCCGCGCATGCCGGCCCAGGCCACCACGGTCGGCGTGCCCACCGGCGGACGCTCCTCCCGGCTGCGCACCCGCGGGATCAGCCGCGCCAGGTAGGTCGCCGGGTACATCCAGACGAACCGCAGCAGCACGATCGACCCGAACACCAGCGCGGTCGCCTGCACGGTGGTGACCAGGCCGGTCTCCAGGTCGCTGATCAGGTCGCGCACCTGCAGGCCCACCAGCAGGAACACCACGCCTTCGAGCAGGAAGGTGATCAGCCGCCAGACCGCCTCCATCTGCAGCCGGGACGTCGGCGAGAGCAGGTCCGGAATCCGGTGGCCCAGGTAGAGCCCGGCCACCACGACCGCGACCACGCTGGAGGTGTGCAGCTTCTCGGCCACCACCACCACGACGAACGGGGTGAGCAGGGACAGCGCGTCGTCCAGCAGCGGGTCCTCGATCCACCGGTGCAGCCGGGCGGCCAGGATCGCCGCCGCGAAGCCGAGCGCCAGGCCGCCGCCCGCGATCACGACGACGTCCCGGCCGATCTCCCAGAAGCCCACCGCCGCGCCGGTCAGCGCGCCACCGGCGATCCGCACCATGACCAGCGCGGTCGCGTCGTTGAGCAGGCTCTCGCCCTCGAGCAGCGTGATGATCCGGCGGGGCAGGCCGATCCGGCGGGCGATCGCGGTCGCCGACACCGCGTCGGGCGGCGCGACCACGGCGCCGAGCGCGACGCAGGCGGCCAGCGGCACCTGGGGCAGCAGCAGATGCAGCAGGTAGCCGGTGATCAGCGCGGTGAAGACGACCAGCCCGACCGCGAGCAGCAGGATCGGGCGCAACGCCCGGCGGAAGGCCGGGATCGACGTCTGCAGCGCCGCCACGTAGAGCAGCGGCGGCAGGATGCCGACCAGCACCAGCTCCGGCTCGACGTGCACCACCGGCACGCCCGGCACGAAGGAGAGGCCGAGACCGGCCACCAGCAGCACCAGCGGTGCCACGAACCCGAGCCGCCGGGCCAGCGCGGCCCCCGTCACGGCGATCACGATCAGTACGACCGTGTCCACGATCCCGTCCATGACCGAGAGCTTAGGCAATCCTCCCGGCCGGGATGCGGGTCCGCATGCTCACACCCCGGCGGCTTGACTCTGTCCCGGCAACACGGTGTCCCCTCCCGGCGGGCCGCTCGCCCATCGACGAAGAGGAGGCACCATGAACGCCAGAGGATGGCTCGTGATCGCGGCGCTTGCCGCCACGGTCGTCGCGACGCCCGGCGGCGCCCACGCGGCGAGCCCGCACGACCGGACCAGCGTGGCCGAGAGCCGCAGGGTCGACGCGGTGCCGACGCCCGTACTCTCCTGGTCGGCGTGTTTCGAGATCGCCGAGTGCGCCACCGTGCCGCTGCCGCTCGACTACGACGAGCCGCACGGCGCCACGACCGAGGTCGCCGTCCTCCGCGTCAAGGCCAGGGACCAGGCGAACAAGGTCGGCAGCCTGTTCGTCAACCCGGGCGGCCCCAGCGTCCCGGCCACCGGCCTCGCGCTGGCCGCGCCGCACTTCATGAGCGACGAGGTGCTCGACCGGTTCGACATCGTCGGCGTGGATCCGCGCGGCATCGGGCGCAGCGAGCGCGTCCAGTGCTTCGCCTCGACCGGGGATCAGGCGCCGGTCATGGCCGATCTCTCCGTCGCTTTCCCGGTCACCAAGGCCGAGAAGGCCGCGTACGTGCGGGGCTCGCAGCAGTACGGCCGGGCCTGCTCCACCACCGGCCGGCCGCTGTCCGGCGCGATGTCCACCGCCGAGGTGGCCCGCGACCACGACGTCCTGCGCCGCGCGGTCGGCGACGACAAGCTGACCTTCCTCGGCCTCAGCTACGGCAGCGTGCTCGGCCAGTACTACGCCAACATGTTCCCGGACCGGTTCCGCGCCGTCGCGATCGACGGCGTGCTCGACGCCCGGGCCTGGGTGGGCGACACCCGGCGGATCCTGGACGAGCGGATCGACTCGGCCGGCGGCGCGTCGAAGGCGTTCACCGAGATCCTCCGGCGCTGCGACCGGGCCGGCGAGACCACGTGCGCGTTCGCGGACGGCGATCCGGCGCGCGAGTTCGACGCGATCGCCCGCCGGCTCAAGGCGAAGCCGCTGGTGGTCGGGGAGTTCACGGTCACGTACGCGGACTTCGTCTTCGCGGTGCTCAGCGCCATGGATCTGCCGAGCGCCGGCGAGGACGTCACCGGCCTCGCCGCCGACACCCGGGCCGCGCTCGACGGCGATTCCGCGGCGCTGCTGCGACGGCTCCGAAACGCCGCGGAGAACCAGCCACCACCCATCCCGGGGTACGACAACCGCTTCGACTCCTTCCTCGGCGTCCTCTGCGGCGACGGCCGGTTCCCGGCGCACGCCGCGCGGTGGCCGGCCGCCGTGGCCGCCCGGGAGGCGGCCGTCCCGCACTTCGGCGGCGCGCTGGGCTGGAACGACAGCGCGTGCGCCGGTGACGCCTGGACCGTGCGGGACGAAGACGCGTACACCGGCCCGTTCAACCGGCGCACGGCCGCGCCGGTGCTGGTGGTGGGCAGCTACTGGGACCCGGCGACAAGCTACGCCAATGCGGTGTCGACGAGCCGGTCGTCGCCGAACTCCCGGCTGCTGTCCAGCGACAACTGGGGGCACACCGCCTACGGGAGCAGCGACTGCGCGACCGCCACGATCGACGCCTACCTGCTGACCGGCACGCCGCCGGCCAGGGACACGGTGTGCACCGGCGCCCCGCAGCCGTTCACCGGCCAGGCGTCCGCCGGCGAGGCGTCCGCGCGGCGGGCGGGCAAGCAGCCGCCGCCGATCGTGCCGCCGCGCCCGGGATCCGTCCTGACCGGCCGCTGAGCCGCGAGGCCGGGGTGCTGCTCGCGCCCCGGCCTCGATCGTCGCTACGCTGGGCCCTCAGCCGCCGGCCGCGACCGCTCCGGTGTGATCCAGGAAGGGGCCGACGTGGCCTGGAGCACCCGGGAACTCGCCGAGCTCGCCGGCACCACGGTGAACACCGTGCGGCACTACCACCGGCTCGGCCTGCTGGAGGCCCCGGAGCGCCGCTCCAACGGCTACAAGCAGTACGGCGTACCCCATCTGGTCTGTCTGTTGCGCATCCGGCGGCTCGTGGAGTTGGGGGTGCCGCTGTCCGAGATCGGCGTGGCGAGGTCGAACGGCGACGTCCCGCCGGAGGTGCTGCGCCGGGTCGACGCCCAACTCGCGGCCGAGGTCGAGCGCCTGCAGAAGGCCCGCGCCGACATCGCCGTCATCCTGCGCGACGGCGCACCGGCCGACGCCCCGGCCGGCTTCGAGTCCTCCGCGTCGCGCATGTCCGAGGCCGACACCTCGCTCATCCACGTCTACACCCGGCTGTACGACGACGACGCGATGAAGGACCTGCGGCGGATGGTGGAGGAGGACACCGGCCCGGTGACCGAGGAGCTGGACAACCTGCCGGCGGACGCGGACGAGGCCACCCGGCAGCGCCTCGCCGAGAAGGTGGCGCCGGTGATCGCCCAGAACATCACCGACTACCCGTGGCTGACCGAGCCGGGCGCGCGCCTGACCGGGAACGAGCAGGAGACGCGGCAGACCTTCATCGACGCCGTGACCACGCTCTACAACCCCGCCCAGATCGACGTGCTCACCCGGGCCAGCCTCCTCGCACACGAGCAGATCCGGCTCAGCCGAGCGGGACGATCTGAGCGTCGCGACCCGGAGTCGTCGCCGTAGCCAGCGCGCACGGCCCGCGCCCGTCCGGCGGATTCAACGGTCACAGCACGGCCTCGCACGCGATGAGGACGGTGCCGAGACCGGCGAAGAACAGGCCGATCGGGACCACGAACGCCGCGAGCCGCCCGGCGGGCCCGGCCAGGGCACGGGACTGCCGGTGGCGGACGGCGTTGCCGAGCTGATTGACGCCGGGAGTCAGGGACACCAGCACCGCGGCGACGAGAATCCCGAGCCAGTCGTTCATGCCGCTGGTGACAGGGACGCGGGCGCGATGCCCGCAACGCTTTCCACAGCACCAGCCAACGCCGTGTTGGGAGAACAGGGTCAAGAGCGGTGCAACCGGAAGGGGTCGTCCTCCAGTGCGGGACGGTCCCACCGTGCGAGGTTCGCGGCGGCCTCGTAGGTGGTGCGGAGGAACTCACTCGATCACCGTTCCGGCCAGGGCCGTCAGCTTATCGGTGCGCCGCGGCCCAACCTCGGATCGACAGGTCCTGGTTGGCATCCCCGGCTCTGAACAGAGTGGAGGCATCGAGCCGGCCGGCCGACCCGACGGCCCCGGCGTTTTCATCGGAGACATCGGATGAGTACGGATGAGCAACTCCCGCCGGGCGTGTCCCGGAGAACCGTCCTGGGCAGCACCGTCGCGGTCGCGGTGGCGGCGCCCCTGGTCACCGGCGCGGTGGAGGCGGCAGCGGCCGCTCCCGCGGCCGGTGACGAGCTGGTGACGGTACGGGTGGAGATCAACGGCGAGGCCCGGACACTCCAGGTCGACCCGCGCGTCACGCTGCTGGACACGCTCCGCGAGCGGCTGGACCTGACCGGCACGAAGAAGGGCTGTGACCGCGGCCAGTGCGGTGCGTGCACCGTGCACGTGGACGGCCGGCGGGTGCTGTCCTGCCTGACCCTGGCCGCCACCACCGACCAGCGCGCGGTGGTCACGATCGAGGGCCTGGCCACCGGTGACCGGCTGCACCCGATGCAGACCGCGTTCATCGAGCGGGACGGCCTGCAGTGCGGTTTCTGCACGCCCGGGCAGATCATGTCGGCGGTCGGCATGGTCCGGGAGGGCAAGGCGCGCACCGACGACGAGATCCGCGAGCGGATGTCCGGCAACATCTGCCGGTGCAGCTGCTACCCGGCGATCGTCGCGGCGATCAAGGACGCACAGGACGTGATGCGCTGATGCGGGCCTACACCTACAGCCGGCCCGGTTCGGTGCCGGAGGCGCTCGCCCGGGCCGGGGCGGAGACGGCGTTCCTGGCCGGCGGCACCACGCTGGTCGACCTGATGAAGCTCGACGTGCTGGCACCGGCGCACGTGGTGGACATCGACCGGCTTCCGCTGCGCGGCATCACCGGCGACCACCGCGGGCTGCACATCGGCGCGCTGGAGCGGATGAGCGACGTGGCGGCCCATCGGACCGTGCGCGAGTCGTACCCGATGATCTCCCAGGCCCTGGAACTGAGCGCGTCCGGCCAGCTGCGCAACATGGCCAGCATCGGCGGGAACCTGCTGCAGCGCACCCGGTGCGGCTACTACCGGGACGTCTCCACGCCGTGCAACAAGCGGGAGCCGGGCAGCGGCTGCGCGGCGCTGACCGGGGTGAACCGCGGCCACGCGATCCTCGGCACCAGCGACGCCTGCATCGCCACCAGCCCGAGCGATCTGGCGGTCGCGCTGGTCGCGCTCGGCACCGTGGTGCACCTGGCCTCGGCGCGCGGCACCCGGTCCGTGCCGCTCGACGCGTTCTACACGCTGCCCGGCAGCACACCGCAGGTGGAGACCGTGCTGCAGCCGGGTGAGCTGATCACCGGGATCACCGTGCCGTCGCTGCCGTGGGCGTCGCGGTCGCTCTACCTCAAGATCCGCGACCGGCAGTCGTACGAGTTCGCGCTCGCCTCCGCGGCCGTCGCCCTCGAACTCAGGGGCGGCACGATCCGGCAGGCCCGGGTCGCGGCCGGCGGGGTGGGCACCAAGCCGTGGCGGCTGACCGTCGTCGAGCAGGCACTGGCCGGCCGGCGTCCCACCGCGGAGACGTTCGAGGCGGCGGTGGCCCACGCCGCGGACGGCGCCGTGCCGCGGGAGCACAACTCGTTCAAGCCCGCGCTGCTGCGCCGCACGATCGTCCGCGCCCTCACCACGCTCACCGAGAACAAGGGGGCACGATGACCGCCTCACCGATCGGGCGGGAGATCGACCGGGTCGACGGCCGGCCCAAGGTCACCGGCGCCGCCGAGTACGCCGCCGACCACGACCTGCCCGGCCTGGCCCACGCCGTCGTGGTGACCAGCACGATCGGCCGGGGCGAGATCCTGGCCATGGACCTCGCCGCCGCGCTGGCCGCGCCCGGCGTGCTGGAGATCTATCACCCCGGTAACAACCTGGGCCTGCTCACGCCGCCGCAGAACATGCCGCCGCCCGGGATGGTGGAGAACTACGCGCCGCTGCAGGACACCGCGATCCGCTACCGGGGGCAGGCGATCGCGGTGGTCGTCGCCGAGACCTTCGAGCAGGCGCGGGACGCGGCGGCGCTGGTCACCACGACCTACCGCACCGACCCGCCGAACACCTCGCTCGCGGCGAACCTTCCCGGCGAGGACGCCCCCGGCCCGCTCTACAACGTCAGCGTCCTCGCCCCCGGCGTCGGCTCGATCGACGAGGCGCTGGCGGCCAGCGAGGTCGTCGTCGAGTCGACGTTCCACCAGCCGATCCAGCACCACGTCGCGATGGAGCCGCACGCGGCCGTCGCCGAGTGGAACGCGGCCGGCGACCGGGTGACCATCCACACCGGATCGCAGGGTACGTTCGCGACCGTGCAACTGCTCCAGCTCCGGCTGGGTCTGCCGGCCGAGGCGATCCACGTCATCTGCACGTACACCGGCGGTGGGTTCGGCAGCCGGGTGCCGTCGTGGAACGACTCCATCCTGGCGGCCGGTGTGGCGCGCCGGCTGGGCCGCCCGGTCAAGCTGGTGATGACCCGGGAACAGGTGTTCACCATGGTCGGGCACCGGGGCCAGGTCGATCACACGGTACGGCTGGGCGCGACCCGCACCGGCGTGCTCACCGCGGTCAGTCACGACGCCGACGCGGAGCTGCCGAACGTCGGCGGATGGCTCCTGGTCCCGGCGCACGACACCACGGACACGCTCTACAAGACGCCGAACCTGCACATCGGCCAGCGGCTGGTCCAGCTGGACCTGCCGCCGACCTGGGCGATGCGTGGGCCCAACGAGGCGCCCGGGGCGTTCGCGCTGGAGACCGCCATGGACGAGCTGGCCGTGGCCACCGGCGTCGACCCGGTCGAGCTGCGGCTGCGCAACTACGCCACGGTCGCGCCCGGCAACGGCAAGCCGTTCTCCAGCAAGCATCTCGCCGACTGCTACCGCGAGGGTGCCCGCCGGTTCGGCTGGTCGGCCCGGCGCGCCACGCCGCGCAGCCGTACCGACGGGCAGTGGCTGATCGGGATGGGCATGGCCACCGCCATCTATCCGGGCAACCGGATGCCGGTCTCCGTCTCGGTCGAACTGTGCGCCGACGAGACCGCGATCGTCTCCACCGCGACCAGCGACATCGGCAACGGCGCGGCGACCGTGGTGGCGATCACCGGCGCCGACCGCCTGGGCATCCCGGTGCGGAAGGTGACCGCCCGGGTCGGCGACTCGACGCTGCCGCCCGGCGCGGTCGCGGCGGGCTCCCAGGCCACGGCGAGCACGGTACCGTCGGTGCTGGTCGCGGCGGACGACGTGGTGACCGCGCTCATCGACCTCGCGGTGACCGACCCGCGCTCCCCCTGGCACGACGGTGCGCGCCCGGTCTACGCGAACGGCCGGCTGCACGGCGGGGGTCACTCCGCGACGTTCGGGCAGCTGCTCACCGCGGTCGGCCGGAAGAGCATCGAGGCCAGGGCGACGACCCAGCTCGCGCCCGAGACGGCGGAGCGGTTCGAGTTCCACAGCTTCGGGGCGCACTTCTGCGAGGTGCGGGTCAACCGGTTCACCGGGGAACCCCGGGTCACCCGCTTCACCACGGTCGTGGACTCCGGGCGCATCATCAACGCCCAGGCCGCCCGCAGCCAGCTCATCGGCGGCGTCATCTTCGGCATCGGCCAGGCGCTGCTGGAGCACGATCCCCTCGAACTCGGCACCGGCCGGCTGGCCGCGGCGAACATGGCCGACTACATGGTGCCGGTCAACGCCGACGTCCCGGACATCGACGTGCACTGGCTGGACCGGCCGGACCCGCACGTCGACGGCCTCGGCGCGCGCGGTCTCGGCGCCCGCGGGCTCGGCGAACTCGGCGCGGTCGGCTCGGCCGCCGCGATCGGCAACGCCGTCTACAACGCCACCGGCATCCGGGTCCGCGAGACCCCGATCACGCTCGACAAACTGCTGGAGGTCTGACCCACCGGTCCCGCCGCCCGTGTTCCGGGTGGCGGGACCGGTGGTGCGCACGCATCAGATCGCGCGTGTCCTGCTCACCAGGAGCGCGCTGAGCAGGGCAACGAAGTACATGGTGAAGACGGAGACCAGCATCGTGGTCTCGCCGAGGTCGGCGAGCTGCCACTGCTGCCCGGCCGGGTCGGTCACGACCCCGTCCTCCCGGGTCAGGAAACGCGAGGTCAGGACCAGGGCGACGCTGACGTACGGCACGATCGCCTGGTACCGGTAGGCGTCGCCGAGACCATCGGCCTCGGGCCGGATCGCGGCCGGGCCACGCCGCGCCAGGTAGAGCGCGAACAGCTGGAAGATCGTGTAGACGCAGAGGAACCAGCCGGCGAAGTTGACGAGCGGCACGCCGAAGTAGCCGCCGCCGTCCTCCCAGATCCACGAGCCGCCCGCGGTCGCCGCGTTCGGATCCATGATCAAATCCCACATCACCATCACGAAACTGGCGATCAGCGGTACGAGGAAGACGTCCCGGCCGCGCGGCCGTGCCCCGGTCACGCCCAGCAGGATGTGCGCGATCTGCCAGGAGAAGTAGCCGGTGGCGAAGTACGCGGGCGCGATCACCAGCGGGACGAGGAACAGCTTGAGACCGAGGTTGTCCGAGTAGTAGTAGTCACCGAACGGGAAGCCGGTCAGGATGCTGAGGTTCTCGTAGACGTTGCTCACCACGAACGTGATCGCCGCGAAGACGGCGAACGACATGAGCGTGTAGCGGCGCAGCGCGTGCATCGCCACGACCACCACGAGCAGGACGACGTTCAGAATCGGCTGCGGCCACCCGGCGAGCGTGGTGCCCACCGCCAGCAGTAGCTGGGCGGCGATCACCCACCACAGGATCGTTGTGCGGCGGTCGGTGCGCATGCGGTGGAACCCTTCGTCCGGGAGCCCCGGCCGGCCCGCTCGGCCGGCCCGGGAGATGCGGTCCCAGGCTGCACCGGACCGGCCGGTCGTTCCACCGACTCCCGATCCCAGGCTCACCGGTCAGCCGGTGCACGTCCAGGCGATCGGGGTCCTCCGGTCCTCGCCGCCGCGCTGCTGTTCCAGCTCGGCTTGCATCCCGCTCCGTCCGTGAGCCCCGTCCTCCCCTTCTGAGGGCGCACCGGTCCGGCGGTTGCCTCCCGCCGCGCACTTTTCCTGCCGCGCCGGGCCGGTCGCTACGCGGTCGCGGTGTAGACGACGACGCGCAGGTCGCCCGGGTTGATCGTCAGTACGTCCAGGTCGAGGTGGAGGTGGCCGTGCACCGGGCTCGGCACGCGCAGCCGGTCCGCGTGGCCGCCGGTGGCCGGCGGCGCGTCCCAGAGCCGGGCGAACTCCGGGCTTCCCGCGCGCAGGTCGGCGATCATCGACGCCAGCTCGGTGTCCGCCGGGTATCGGTGTGCGGTGTCGCGCAGCTCGGCCACGACGGTGCCGCGGAAGCCGTCCGGCCGCTCCGGGTCCTGGAACACCGACGGGCCGGCCTCGGTGAACGCGCGCCAGACCACATTGCGCGCGCGGCCCGGCGTCTCCGGGATCGTGCACACGTCCGTGTGCCAGAGATCGTTGGCGGCCAGCACCGTCCAGCTCGCGTCGCAGACGCAGACCGCGACCTCGGTGAGCCGGTCCAGCATGCGGCGGGCGGTGTTGGTGACCTCGCGCGGGACGCGGCCGTCCGGCTCCGGCGTCGCGGCGAACCCGGCCAGCGTGCGCAGCCGGGCGTGCTCGTCCGCACCCAGCCGCAGGGCCCGGGCCAGCGCGTCGACCACGCCGGGTGACGGCCGGCGGCGGCCCTGCTCCAGCCGCTTCAGGTGCTCCTCGGAGACGCCCGCGATGCCGGCCAGCTCGTCCCGGCGAAGGCCGGGGACGCGCCGCACGGCGGGCAACGACGCCGGCAGACCGGCCTCACGCGGGGTGAGCCGGTGCCGCAGGGTCCGCAGCGCGGTCCCGAAGTCGTCGTCCCGCCGCACGGCTCCATTCTGCCAGGCGCGGGCGGGGCCCGATCAGTCCCGGGCGAGCCGCGGCCCGCCCGGCACCGCGGCGTCCGCGCCGTCGATCGGCTCCATGTAGAACCGCGACTCGCGGATCAGCCCGTCACGCACCGCGATGATGATGACACCGCGCAGGTCCTGCCCGGCCGCCTTCGTGTAGTGCCACTCGCCCCACACCTCGTCGCCGACCTCGACCGAGTTCGTCATCGCCACCGTGATCTCCGGTGACATCTTGAAGATCATCTCCCAGTTCCGGCGCACCTGCTCCGGCCCCTGGAAGTCCCGGCTCGGATGGGCCGGCCAGTGACTCACGAAATCCTCGCCGAAACAGGCCGCGATCGCGTCGAGGTCATGCCCGTTCAGCGCGCCGATCAGGCGCTCCACCACAGCGTTGCTCATGCCGACCGACGTTATCCGGACCTTCGCGGCCCGGCCGGGGCCAGGAAGTACCACGTTCCCAGCCGACGATCGGCGAGCCGTCAGATCAGGTACCCGGACGAGTCATCGCGTCGCGCGGTCGGCACCGATCTAGGCACCGTTGCCGATGCGGGCCCGGTGACGCGAGCGCCAGCATTGCGGTCATTCGCCGCACGGCGGTGAACTCGACGGGGTCTGGACTGGCGTTGGCGCATGCATGACGACGAGGCACGGCTGCGCGCTCTCTATCAGGAGCACGGCGGCGCTCTGGTCCGGCGGCTGACGAAGCTGCTCGGCGGCGACCGGCACCTGGCGGAGGACGTGCTGCAGGAGACCGCGGTACGCGCGTGGCGGCACCCCGACGCCCGCGGGCCGGACGGTGAGTGGCGGCCGCAGTGGCTGCACACCGTCGCGCGCAACCTCGCCGTCGACCGAATCCGGGCTGCCCGGCGTGCCGCGGCGCCGGCCCCGGGCCACGACGACCGGCCGGACCCGCGGGACGACATCGACCGCATGCTCACCGGGTGGCAGATGCGTGCCGCGATCGCACGGCTGCCGGACCGGCTGCGCGTCACGCTGATCGAGGTCCACCTGCGGGGGCGCTCCGCGCAGGAGACCGCGGACCGGCTCGGCGTGCCAGTCGGCACGGTCAAGTCCCGCCTGTTCTACGCGATGAGGTCGCTGCGTACGCACCTCGCCCGCCGGGATTAGGCAGTCGCTGCCGAGGCGGCGGAAGTGCGTCGGGCGGGACCGTGGTGCGGTGTACGGAATCCTGATCATGACCGACCTGGTGCTCGCCACGCTGGTCCTCGTCGCCGCGCCGATCGCCGGCGTCCGACGGGCCCGCCGCTGGCTCTACATTCTCGCCGCGCTGGTGGCCGCCCGCCTGGCCGTCGCCGGGCTGCTGGCCACTGGCGGCCTGCTGCTGGCCGATTCGCGGCTCGTCGCGCAGATCCCGGCGGCGCTGCCGCCGCTGGCCTGGGCGGTGGCGCGGCCCGGCCGGATCGCCACGCACGTCGCCGCGGCCGGTGCGCTGCTGTCGGTCTGGTGGCTGCTCGTGCCGTTCGCGCCCGGGGACGCCACGTTCGTGGTCACCGGGTCGGCGGTGGCGCTGGCCGCGGTCGCCGGCCTCTCCGCGATGATCGACCGCTGGCGCGGGACCGGATCCCGTCTCGCCACGATGCCGTGGCTGGCCGTGTTCGCGCTGGTGATCCCCGCGGTCACGCTGGTGATCTCGGAGCGGACGAACAGCGCATCCGCGGGCGCGCACCAGCACGGCGGCGGGCAGGTCAGCGTCGACCAGCTGACCGGGCCGCGGGACCGGGAGCCGGACGTGCGGTTCACGATGACCGCGGCGCGCGGCCCGGTCACGCTCGCCTCCGGCCGTACCGTGGAGGGATTGACGTTCAACGGCACCGCACCGGGACCGGAGCTGCGGGTGGCCAAGGGCCAGCTGGTCGAGGTGACGCTGGTCAACACGGACGTGTCCGATGGCGTCACGCTGCACTGGCACGGCGTGGACGTGCCGAACGCGGAGGACGGCGTGCCGGGCGTGACCCAGGACGCGGTCATGCCGGGCGGGCAGCACGTCTACCGCTTCGTGGCGCTCGCCGAGGGCAGCTACTGGTACCACACGCACCGGGACGGTTCGGAGAACGTCCAGAAGGGACTGTTCGGCGCGCTGATCGTCGAGGACGCGCCGGCCGGCGACCGGTTCGAGCGGACCGTCTTCACGCACATCTGGCCCGGCGGCGAGTCCGCCTCGGTGGACCGGGACGACCGGCCCGCGCACCAGGCCGTCCCGGCCGGCCGGGAGGTGCTGCTGCGCCTGATGAACAGCTCCCGGGAGCCGCAGCCGGTCCGGGTCTCCGGCGTGCCGTACCGGGTGGTGGCGCACGACGGCAGCCCGATCGAGGGGCCCGCGCCGCTCGAGTCCGGCACGGAGTTGCCGCTCGCGGCCGGCGGCCGCTACGACGTCGCGTTCACCATGCCGGCCGGCGCGGTGACGGTCGGGTCCGGGGACGCCTCCCTGACGCTCGATCCGTCCGGCACGGCGGCGCCGGTGACCGCGGGCGGCGGGCAGACCTTCGACCGGCTGTCCTACGGTTCCGGCGCCGCTCCGGCCGCGGTCGCCCACCAGCGCACGTTCGACCTGCGGCTGGACGACGGGTTCGGGTTCAGCCAGGGCACGTTCGGCTGGGTGAGCAGCTCGATCAACGGGCGTCTCTACCCCGCGGTGCCGACGCTGGAGGTGGCCCGCGGTGACCGGGTGAAGATCCGGATCGCCAGCCGGAGCATCATCGACCACCCGTTCCACCTGCACGGGCACCGGGTCCGGGTGCTCGCCCGCAACGGCGCGCCGGTGACCGGCAGCCCGTGGTGGACCGACACGCTCAACATCGGGTCCGGCGAGCTCTACGAGATCGAGTTCGCCGCGACGAACCCGGGCATCTGGATGGACCACTGCCACAACTTCGAGCACGGCGCGAACGGCATGATCATGCACGTCGCGTACGTGGGGGTCAGCACGCCGTACTCGGCGGCGCACTCCCCCGAATAACGGTGGCACTTTCGTACCATCGCCCGGTCCTGAAGATGGGTCTTCGCACCGACGATCCGTGGCCGCGATCCCGGCAGGCTGGAGACATCCCAGCGATACGGAGGAATGGTCATGCGGAAGGTCGCGATCGTCGTCGGCATCGTGCTCGTCGTGCTCTGCGGTGGTGTCGGGTGGTTCGCCTGGCAGGCGTACGACCTGGGCAGGCAGCTCGTCGACGCGAGCATCACCCAGCAGCAGTTCGACGCGCAGAAGGAGGGCACGGCGGAGGCGGACGTGCGGGCCGCACTGCCCGCGCCGCTGTCCGGGCTGCAGGACACGGACCTGTACGGCGACGACCCGGCCAAGCAGGGCATGCCGGCCGGTGCGTCGTGCGTCTACTACGGGGTCAAGCCGCTCCAGGACGCGGGTGAGCAGCCGATGTGGCGGCTGTGCTTCGTCGGCGGCACGCTCGCGGAGAAGAGCCGCATTACTCTTCCGGAGTAATGAACATGTCGTCGTGGTGGCGCGCGGTCCGGTCCGCCGGGCCCGCGCGCCTCGCCTATGAGGCCGGTCTCGCGCTCGCCCTCACCGCCACCGCCGTCGGGCTCCCCGGGATCGCCGGGTCCGAGCTGCCGACGGCGGTGGCCGTGCTGGCCGGGCTCGCCGACATCGTGCTGATCGCGTTGCGCCGGGCGTACCCGGCGACGGTTCTGGTCCTGACCGCCGTGCTCTGCGCGGTGACCGGGCAGAACGGCCTGTTCCTGCTGTTCGGGCTGAGCGTGTCGGCCGGGCTGCGGGTGCGCAGCACCGTACGGATCACCGGCACGTTCCTGGCGGTGCTGGTCGTGTCGCTGCTCGGCGACCTGCGGGAGGCCCCGGCCGGCCTGGCCCAGGTGCTGTTCACGGCCGGCTCGTTCGTGGTGTTCCAGGCCCTTCCCGCGCTCGTGGCCCGGATGACGGCGCAGCGCCGGGAACTGCTCCGGCTGATGCAGGAGCGCGCCGAATACCTGGAGGAACAACAGAAGACCATGGCCGAGCGGGTACGGGTACGCGAGGCGACGCGCATCGCCCGGGAGATGCACGACTCACTCGGTCACCGGCTCACGCTCATCTCGCTCTACAGCGGCGCGCTGCGCACCGTTGCCGGCCGGCAACCGGATCGCACCGACGAGGTGGTGTCACTTCTGCACACCACGTCCACGCAGGCGATGGACGAGCTGCGGCAGATCCTGGCCGTGCTGCGCGACGGGGGCGCCGGCGACGAGTCCGAGCCGGTCCCGGCCCGGCTCGCGGACGCGGGCGCGCTGGTCGACGGCGCGCTGTCCGCCGGCGCCCGGATCACGCTGCACCGCGAGGGCGAGCCGGTGCCGCTGCACCCGCTGATCGACCACGCGGCGTACCGGACACTGCAGGAGGGCGTCACGAACGCGCTCCGGCACGCGCGCGGCGGTGAGATCCGGCTGGCGCTGCGCTACGAGCCGGACGCGCTGGTCGCCGAGGTGGTCAACGCCCCGGGCACGTCGACCGGCGCGCACGGCAGCGGGCAGGGCCTGCGCGGGCTCGCCGAACGGATCCGGCTGACCGGCGGCGTGCTCTACTCCGGGCCGGAGCCGGACGGCGGCTTCCGGATCGCGGCCACGCTGCCGCTGACCCCGCAGGCGCCGTCGCCCGGGCCGGCCGACGACGTGCGGGTCGAGCTGCGGCGGGTGGACCGGTCCCGGCGCCGCGCCTGGGCGCTGATCGCGGGCGCGGTGACCATGGTGGTGGCGCTGTGCGCGGGCGCGTTCTGGGTCTCGATCGAGCAGTACATGGTCGACCGGGAGACCTACGACGCCATTCGGGCCGGCATGCCGGAGGCGGAGGTCCGGGCGCGGCTGCCCCAGCCGGACGCCGCGGTCGAGGACCCGAACCCGGCGGCCGGCTCGGCGTGCCTCACGTACTCCGCGCGGATCGGCCTCCGTGCGGAGTCGTACAACGGCCGGTACCGTTTCTGTTTCCGCGACGGTGTGCTGGTCTCGAAGGAGATGGTGGAGTGAGTCTCCCGCGGACGGTGACCCCGTGAATCCCCGGCGGGTGGTGATCGCGTGAGTCTCCTGCGGGTGGTGATCGCGGACGACGACGAGCTGACGCGCGGCGGCATCCGGCTGGTGGTGGGCGCGCTGCCGGACGTGGACGTGGTCGCCGAGGCCGCGAACGGCAGGGAGGCCCGCGAGGCGGTCGAGCGGCTCAAGCCGGACGTGGTGCTGATGGACATCCGCATGCCGGTGGTGGACGGGCTGGCCGCGCTGCGCGCGATCACCGGGCCGACCCGGGTGATCATGCTGACCACGTTCGGCGAGGAGCAGTACATCGACGAGGCGCTCGCACACGGCGCGGCCGGCTTCGTGCTCAAGAGCTCCGCGGCCGAGGAACTGGGCCCGGCACTGCGCGCGGCCGCGGCCGGCGAGGTGTTCCTGTCGCCGCCGGTCACCCGGCACGCGGTCACCCGGCTGCGCGGCCTCGGGTCCGGCGTCTCCGACGGCGCGGTGGCGCGGCTGGCCAGGGCCGAGCTCAGCGAGCGCGAGGTCGAGGTGCTGAAACTCCTGGCCCGAGGCCTGTCCAACACCGCGATCAGCGGCACGCTGGTCATCTCGGAGAGCACGGTCAAGACGCACGTCAGCCGGATCCTGATGAAGCTCTCCTGCGAGAACCGGGTGCAGGCCGCGCTGCTCGCCACCCGGGCCGGTCTCCTGCAATAGGCTGGCGCTCATGCATCGCAGCCGGCTCTCCACCTGGCTCATCGACACCCCGCGTGCCGACGCGGAGCGGGCGGCCACGTTCTGGTCCCGGGCGCTGGGCGTGCCGGCCACGCCCAGCCCGGATGAGCCCCAGTTCACGTCGCTGCGCGGCGCGCTGCCCGATCTGTCGCTGGCCGTCCAGGCCCTCGACGACGGCGGCCCGCGCTACCACCTCGACATCGAGACCGACGACCTGGACGCGGAGACCGCCCGCCTGATCGCGCTCGGCGCCGAGGAGATCGACCGCTGGCTCGACTGCCGCATCCTCCGCGCCCCCGGCGGCCACCTCCTGTGCGTCATCCCCCTGCACAGCGACCCCGAGACCTTCGCCCGCCTCGCCACCGTCTGGGACACCTGACGAGCGGGCACGTGGAGTCCACAGGGGAGGGCGGTCAGCACTCCTGCACGTAGACCACCGTACGGTCGAAGTCGTCGAGGAAGTTCGGCACGTGGCCGTACTTGGACAGCATCACCGGCCGGAGCGTCGCCGCGAGGCGCACCCACTTGGCGCGGCCGTCGTCCGGCAGGTAGCTGCGGTGCTTGAAGATCTCCTGCTTCGCCCGCTCGTAGCCGTGCCCCTGCGCCAGCATCTGGATCCCGCGGAGGATGCCGCGGCTGGCGCCGTCGTCGAGCACACCCAGCGTGATCGCCTCGATGTCCGCGAACGCCTCGTCCCGGGCCTCGGGCGCCAGCGTCATCTTGTCGGCCGCGGCGGCGAAGAGCCGGTCGGCGTTGTTCACGCCACCAACGCGGTATTCGAGCAGCCGCTCCGCGAACGCGGGATCCTCGTCGAACACGCGCAGCAGTGCCGCGTGCGCGGCGAACGTCTGCGGCCGGGCACCCTGCTCGTCGATCTGCGGCAGTAGCGTGCGCAGCGTTCCGCCGTCCTGCCTCAGCAGGGTGCGGATCGCCTGGACGTCCTCCAGCGGCGTGCTGAGGTACTCGGCCACCTTCTCCGGCGGGCGCGGGCGCTCGGACATGCGACGGCCGGCGTACGGCTGCAGCACGTCCGCGGTGATCTCCTTGGCCGGCTGCACCGCGACCGAGCCGCCGACCGCGGCCCACATGTTGTCCAGGCTGAACATGCCGGTACCGGCGGTCTGGTGCAGCACCGGCGTCTCGCGGCGCTCCGCGAGCTGCCGCAGCTCGTCGTCGACCTTGCCGAGCGTGACGACGATGGGCCGGCCGCCGTTGTACAGGTGCTGGAACAGCTGCTGGTCGAGCGCGGCCAGTTCGGCGCCGGTGAGCGTGCCGGGACGGAGCACGATGCCGGACTGCCCGACACCGGCGAGCGCCTTCTCGACGCGGCTCATGACCGGCTCCGGCACCGCGCCGATGCGGTCCAGCGTGTGGCCGTTGCCGAGATCGCGGTGCAGGGTGATCGGGCCGGCGTGGCGGATCGGCAGCAGCGGGTGGGCCGGGGCCGGGGCGGGCTGGGTCAGGTTGAGGTCGAGGAGGCGCTCGGGCAGCGTCATCAGGCCGTCCAGCACGGCGACGTCGATCGCGCCGGGCCGCGCCGCGAACGGCGTGGTGACGCCGCCGGCCAGGTCCGGGCCCAGATTCAGGAACGAGATGCCGTGCGCGTCGTGGTTCGCGAGCGTCACCTGGTCGCCGATCCGGATCAGCGCCTGCGTGCCGGCCCTCGACCCGGGCTCCGTGCCGACCGGGGTCGCGGCCATGGCGGCGAGCAGGTCCCCGTACCGCTGAAGGGTTTGAAAGGTTTCGGGAAAATCCTGCGCGTCGAGCGCGCGGCCGAAAGACCGCAGCGCGTCGCCGTAGAGGTGATCGGCGAGCGTCTCCGGCAGGCCGGCGCGCATCGTCCCGTCCGGGAGGAAGACCAGGCGAGCGGAGGGGTACGCGGCCGACAGCACCCGGGCGAGGGACTCCGCGGACTCGCCGGCGAACGGGTCCGGTCCCGCCCAGTGCCGGCTCGGCACGACCCGGATCAGGTACGCCTCCTCGACCGGCACGATGCGCATGTCCCGGGAGAAGCCGATCAGCCGCTGCTGGTCCACCAGGTCCGGCGGCAGGTCGCGCCCGATCGAGTCGACCGGCAGCCCGCTCGCGTCCGCGCGGGCGATCAGCTCGGCCGGGGAGAGCCCGGTCTCGCCGATCAGACGCTCGACCATGCGGTCCAGCGCCGTACCCGGGTGGCCGTTGATGAACTGGTAGAAGAGGTTCCGGGCGACGCGCTGCGCGTGCGTGCCCGCCGCACCGGCGGTCCGGACACCGTCCGCCCAGGCGGTGGTGGCGTCCCGCACGTCGGCGAACGTGTCCTCCATGCCCTTGCCGAGGGTCACGTAGGCGTATCCGTCCGGCGCCGTCAGGTCCAGCGCCTCGGTCAGCAGCTGGTCGTCGAGCAGCGCGGCCATCCCGTCCCGGCGCAGGTGCAGGCCGGTGGGGGTGGGGACGATGTGGTCGAGGCAGATCGCGTCCATGACACGCTGCGTCAGGGGAAGGGTCATGTCGGACTCCCGGGTCAGCAGTTGCCGATTTTGTGGGTGAAGACCTCGACGAGCGCGGCCGCGGCCGGCCTGCCGTTCGCGATCAGCCAGTCGCGGGTCGCGTCGCCGCGCGGGACGAACGCGACCCGGTCGTCCGGCTCCACGCACTCCGGTGGCGCCTCGCCGGCCCTGCGCGTGGTGTCGGTGACCTTCCGCAGCCGCCCGAAGATCTCGGTGAGCCGCGGGTCCGTCTCCGGGTCCGCGTTCGCGACCGTCTCCGGCAGCGACAGCACCTCGAACAGCACCTCGAACGCGGTGGCCGCGGCCCGGTCACCGCCGTTGTGCTCGGCCGCGCGCATCAGCGTCACGGCCTGGTCCGGGCGCAGTGCACCGGCCATCACCATCTGGAAGAGCAGGCCGTCCATCGCGAACCGTTCCTTGCGGGTGCCGGTCTGGGCCATGTAGTCGTGGGCGAACGAGGCGGGCACCGGGCCGCCGGTGTAGGCCGGTTCCGGGTCCAGTGGCCGGGTGGCGGCCGGGGCGGGGCGGGCCGTGGAGGCGCCGTCCAGCGCGAGCGCGACACCGGCGCCGCGGACACGCGCGGCCAGCGGCGTGCCCTCCGGCAACCCGGCGATCAGCGTTTCGAGCGCGTCGCGTACCCCCGGGTCCTTCAGCTGTTGCTCGTTGTCCCGATGGAACGCGGCGGCGCCGCGACCGGCGGTGAGCAGCCCGGCCAGCACCGGCGGCAGCGCGGTGCCGTGCGGCGTCGCGGGCAGTGCGGACGCGCCCTCGAACAGGGTCCTGTTCAGCTCCGTCTCGGCCACCGTGCCGCCGTCCTGACCGATCAGCTTCCAGGAGATCTGGAAGTCCGAGGTCATCGACTGCTGGATGACGACCGGACGGAACCGCTCGCGCAGCACCTCGAGGCGCTCGGCGTTCGGCTGGGTACCCATCGAGGCGACCACGATCGGCACCTCGCCCCACCACTCGTGCTCGTGCAGCGCCGTGTCCAGCTGGTCGAGCGCGTGCGAAGTGGTGCCGCTCAGGTCGGCGGTGAGCACCGGCCGTTTCAGGCCGGCGGTCATCGCCGGCAGGTCACTCACGGTCCAGTCGCCGAATCCGCGCGGCGCGGCCACATCGCGGGCCGGCGCGGGCAGGCCCAGGGAGAGTTTCGACAGCGCGACGGTCGCGGTCCGGTCGATCCGGATCACGTCTGCCGCCGCCCGGACGAAACTACGGACGACCTCGGTGACCACGCCGGATTCCGGCGTGCCGGTCAGCTTGTCCAGCCCCTGCAGTGCCTCCTGCCAGCTCTTGGCCGCGGGCGAGCTGGGGAACCTCTCCAGCACCTCGCTGATCCGCGGCTCCGCCTGGAACACCTGCTCGACCAGGCGGTCGATCCTTTCCTGGGTGCTGCCCCCGCCCAGCATCCGCAGCTCGTCCGGGAGTTTCTGCACGGCCTTCACGCGCCAGATCTGGTGGTGCTCCCAGGAGGACCTGGAACTGCGTCGATCCTCGGGCAGGATGAAACGATCCCGGAGCGACCGGGTCTCCCCGGTATCGGGGGCGTTCGCGCCGCCGTGCAGCGATACCGGACGTGAGGAGGTGGACGGCCTGCGGGCCGAGACGGAGGAGCTGCGCCGGGAACCACCCTGTCTGGGGGTGGTCACCGGCGGACGGGTGCTCGGGCCGGCGGCGCTGCGCTCGGGGCTTGCACCGGCCGGGCGGAAGACCTCCACCCCGAAGCCGAAGCCGTGCCGGCGGGCGAAGTCGCGAAGGCGCGCGGTCTGGCGAGCCGTCTCCTCCCTCGCCGCTTCCGGGCTCATGCGCAGCATGAGCGCAGGGTTGACCACGACCCGCTCGAGATCGGGCCACCCGAGGTCGCCGTGGATCTGAGCCTCGAAGTAGCCGGTCACCGTCCTGCCCCGGGCGACGTCGCCGCGCTCCACGTTCTCCCGCATCTCCGGGTCGTGCACGAAGCCGGTCGCCTCCGCCAGCAGCAGCCGGACGACGTCCTCGTCGCCGTACGCCAGCAGTGGATACAGGTCCTGCATGCTGCTGTACCCGCCGGTGCCGCCGAGGCCCGGCGTGAAGCTGTCGCGTGGTGTGACCGTCGATCGCCCACGGATCGCCTGGTTCCAGAAGAACGCAGCCGATCCGTACGCCCCGAGACCCGCGACGCGCAGCGGGGACACGAACCCCGCGTACTTCGGGAGGTCCCGGCGCCCCTCGTCGGTCGGCGCGAAGACGTCGAGGTCGCG
Source organism: Catenuloplanes nepalensis (assembly GCF_030811575.1). Lineage (GTDB taxonomy): Bacteria > Actinomycetota > Actinomycetes > Mycobacteriales > Micromonosporaceae > Catenuloplanes > Catenuloplanes nepalensis. Next base: position 5,294,306 of record NZ_JAUSRA010000001.1, read on the forward strand.
ATCGGCCCGGTAGGTCTGGAACGTGCCGCCCGTGGTCGGGTCCCGGCGCACGGTCGCCGCGTAGCCGAGACGCTCCTCGGTCGCACCGCGGATGGCGAAATTCGCCGAATCGTTGTCCCGGCCGAGTTCCCACAGGTTCTGGATCCTGGCGTCCGGGCCGGACAGCAACTCGTCGAGGATGGTCTCGCCCGGGCGGACCACACGACCGAGATTGCGCATGGTGACCACGACGTAGTTCGCCGCCATGTAGTCGTGTGCGCGGTCGAGAATGGATCGGAAGGCGGAGCTGCCGGTGCGGGGATAGCCGCGGAGCCAGTCCCAGCCGACTCCCTCGAACCTCTGTATCGCGGCCGTTCGTTCCCGTGACGCGAACTCCCGCCCACGGCGAGTGGCCAGGATGAGCGCGGTGGCCGGCGCGTCGTTCAGCGCGTTCCAGTCGGTCCGGTCGCGGAGCGAGTTGTACAGCGCCATGTCGGCGTCGATGGTGGCGAGACGCTGACGCAGGACGTCCGCGGCCACGCGAGCGCTGGCCGGCACGTTACGGATGGCCGCCTCGACGGCCGCGCGCTCGGCCTGGACCTCCGCGGTCGTGTCCGCCGGAGCCTGCCGCAGCAGCTCGACGAGCCGGAGATCCCGCGCGCCCGCCACCATGTCCTGGGTGGCGCGGTGAACGGCGCGGTTGGTCAGCTCATGACGGATCATGTTGAGCTGCGCGTCGAGCAGGCCGCGGTAGGCCCGGGCGGCTGCCACCTGGTTCGCGCGGTCGCCGCGCTGCTCCAGCCGGTCGATGTGCCTGTCGAGGTCGGCCAGCGCCCGTTCCCGATGCCGCTGACCTCGTTGCAGGCTGCGGGAGGGAGCGGTGAGGAACGTCGCGGCGTCCCTGGCTGCCACGCGCAGGTCGGCGGTCCGCTCCTGGATGTCCTCGACGAGGGCGGCCCTGGCGGTCGCCGACCTCTCCCGCCGGTGCGACCTCCAGGCGTCGTCTATTTCCCGCCACATCCGCGCCAAGGCCGGGAGCGGATCCGTCTCCTCCGACCCGGGCACCTCCATGACCTCGTCGTTCGGGTGCCCGGACACGGCCATGAGATACGGATCCTGGGACGGCCCGCCGCGGCGCATCCCCGGGAACGAGCGTGTGGCGGAGCCGAACATCCCGTCGGACGGACCCGCGCCCGCACGCTGGCGGCCGGGCACCGGGATGGTCATCGCCTCGGCGTCGGGAACCGTCGAGGACGCGAGCGGCCAGGGGTTCGAGACGGCGGACAGGGCGGGCGGCAGCGGCGTGACCGTCCCGCGCTCGTCCAGCAGCAGCGCCGAGGAGCCGAGACGGCGGACCATCGCCGAGTTCTCGCCGGTCCCGGCGCCCGGCCGGAACGACTCCGCCGATGCGCCGGTGATCTGGCTGTCCAGCCAGGTCACCGTCGAGCCGTCGAACGAGATGCCCCAGAAGACGTGGGCCATGCCGCCGTCCGCCGGGGGTACGCGCACCAGCGTCATCCGGCCGGGACGCTCCGTCAGCCACGTCTCCAGCGCCGTCGCGTCCGCGAACGGGCTGAGCGCCCCGCCCAGCCGCTGCGCGAGACCCTCCGCCGTCCGGTGTTCCACCAGGTCGGCGTCGCCCGGCACGTTGCCGGTGCGCCGGTGCATGGCGATGAACACGCCCCAGGCGCGCTCCACGCAGTCCTCCGGCGTCACCCGGGACCGCGCCGCATCGGTCCTGATCTCCACCGCGGCGGTCCACCGGGCCACCCGGTCCGCCGCGGCGCGCCGCTGATCGGCGTGCGTCAGGTCCGGCGCGGCCACCGGCGGCGCGGTCAGCGGCGCGTCGGCGAAGCGCAGCGCCTCGGCCGTGATCCGCAGGCTCTCCGGGCGCGCACCGGCCACTCCGCCGTCGCTGATGGCGCTGATGGCGCTGATCGCGCCCGAACGCTGCTGCCCGAGGAGCGGGTCGGTCAACGGTGCCGCGTCGGATCCGCGGCCGGGACCGGCCTGATATGCCTCGGTCAGCGACCTCCAAGCGGTGCCACTGTACGGGTCCAGCACGAGAACCCGCGCGGTGGCGTCCATGCTGCTGCCGTGGCCGGTGCGGATGGTCCAACCGGCCGCCCGCAACGCGGTGAGGTACTCGTGACCGCGGTACCGCTGCTGGTCCTCGTCGATCCGAAGCGGCCGGCGAACCCGGGCGACCCGGCCGTCCGCGTCGACCATGGCCCGGACCAGGATGGTGCGGCCGTTCCACTCCATTCGGTACAGGCCGAAGCCGGGCAGCACCAGGTCGTCACGCAGGCGCCCGTCCTCCGTGACGATCGAGGCGACGAAGTCGTGGGCCTTGGCCTCGTCGTCGCGCAGCCCGGCCCGCTTCTGGATCTTGTGCTTGATCCGCTCGCGGAGACCGCTCGCCGCGGTCCAGCCCCACTCGCGCGCCACCTTGGTGAAGTACCGGAGGTCGGTCGGCGATAGCGCCTCGGTCGTCCACCGCAGTGTGCCGTCCGGCGCGGTCGAGGAGCGGAGCACGTGCATGTCGGCGCCGGTCGCCGGATTCACCACCTGGAACATGCCCTGAGCATCGCGCCGGCCGGAGACACGGCGGGTCACGCCGCCGTCCAGCGTCTCCGTCACGATGTCGAGCGGCCCGCCGGCCGTGACCGGTGCCCAGGCCGGGTCCGCGCTGCTCCACGGCGGTTGCAGTCGCTGCGCGACCTCGAACACCTCGGTGGGCAGCGTCCACCCGCGGCTCTCCAGACGCTTCCGCGCGATCGCGTGGGTGGTCTCCCGCAGCTGACGGTAGTTGCGGGAACCCTTGGTCGAGTTCGGCATCGGCGTCATGCCGTAGTCCTTCTCGCGGATGCCCTGGACCTTCTCGTTGATCACCGAGATCGACTGGAAGTAGGGCTGCCCGCTGACGCCGGTCGCGAAGAAGGTCGCGAGGTCGAGGGCGCTCGGCACGTCCGAGTGGTTCTGCAGGGAGGACGTGGCGACGTAGTCTCCGGCCTCCTCGGTCCGCGCCTCCATGGCACCTCGCGGCAGGTCGTCCGGACCGTACACGTCGAAGCCGGTGAAGCCGTGCGGCTGGTTCTCGTTCCCCTTCGGCGCCCTGGCCACGACGTAGGAGCCGTCCGGTGCCACGCCCACGGTGTACGGCGGCATCTCGCCGGTCAACGACCGGGGCGTCCGGTCCCCCGCTGCGGGCGGCGTCCGCATGCCGGACTGCCGGCGGCCGAGCGGCGGGTCGAGCAGGCCCTCGACTGACGTGCGCGCGACCGCCTCGGGCTCGTCCGGCGCGGACGACTCCACGTAGTCGCCGGTGGCCGTCATGACGTACCACTGGTCGCCGTCGCGGAAGTAGAAGCCGCTCGGCGTCTGGCGGAACTCCTGCCGGGGCCGCGCCGGCTCGGAGTCCGAATCGGACTCGCTGCTGGACAGCAGCGTCATCTCGCCCACGTCGTCGGTCAGCCCGAGAAAGTCCTCGTGGCCCTGCGGCGCCGTCGCACCGTCCTGGTGGAGCGACCACACACCGTTCTGGTTGACGTGCCAGCGGTGCAGGTCGTCCTGGAAGTACTCGGCGCCGTCGTGCACGCTGCGGCCCGCGCCGCTGCCGTACGCCTGGTCGCTCTCGCTGAGTTCGGCCAGCATGCGCATGAACTCCTGCGCCCGCGGCTCCGTCATCACCGTCGTGCCGCCCGGGTCGCCCTCCTGCGCCCCGCGGATGTCCTCGGCCCGGCCGCCGTACGCCGGGATCCGCCAGCTGTCCCCGGCCTGGCCCACGTTGCGGGCCTCCGCGGCCACGTAGGGATCGTTCGGGTCGGTCGCGTTCGGCAGCAGGCCCTTGACCAGGTTCACGCCCATCGTCTGCCGCGTGCTGACGATCCGCGGCGGGTTGCGGTGCAGGAAGTTGAGCAGCATGTCCCGCACGGTCGGCGCGCCGGGCTGCCCGAGACCGAGGATCCCGGTGGGGGTGTGCTGCCCGTAGAGCAGCGGTGCCTCCGTACCCGCGAAGATGCCCAGGAAGTCCTGGTGGTGGTCGTGCAGGAAGGTCTGCGCCGCGGCGGAGAGGCCACCGCCACGCAACAGCGCCGGGTCCACGCGCACCACGGTGGACAGGAACCGCTTCGGCAGCGGCAGGCTGGTCGGCGGGTTGTTCGGGTTGTTCGCGCGCGCCATGCCCAGCGCGAACAGGTAGGCGGTCGCGGCGACACCGGCGACCCTGCGGACCTCCTTCTCAGGAGCGTCCGGGTGGGCGACCTGGAAGTCCCGGGCGAAGGCCGACCCGCGTACGAGCGCGCGGGTGAGCTCCTGGTAGCCGGTGACGCTGTTCGCCGCCAGCCAGGAGTAGTACCGGGTCAGATCGCTCAGCCGGATGTCGGGCGTGAAGTGGTTGAGCGTGACGTCCGCGGCGTGCGCGAACTCCGCGGCCGGGTCCGGGTTGGGCGTCAGCCGCGGCACCACCCGCACGTTCTCCGCCCCGGGCCGCACCGTGAACCGCGGGTCCGCGCCGAAGATCTGCTGGAGCGTCATGCCCTCGGCCGGCACCTGACGCAGCAGGTCCTGCGCCGCCCTGCTCTGCTCGGTGTACAGGTCGAGCGTGGGCAGGCCCGGGTTCGCCGCGGCCTGCCTCGTGGTCGGCTCGCTGCCCTCCTCGATGTGGTAGCGGTACACGTCGTTGAAGTGCGAGTCGCCGGTCAGGTGGAACGTGCCGGCCGAGACCAGCACCGTGCTGACCGGATCGCCGGTGAAGTCCTCGGGGAACTCCAGCGCCAGGAACGGGTACTCCTTCTCCCGGCCGACCACACCCGCCGCACCGGTCCGCGGATCGGCCGGATCCGTCAGCGCCCGCGCCAGCGAGTCGGACTCGGCCACCGGGGCGATCGGCTCCAGCAGGCCGTCCGGCCCGGTCGCCGTGGAGATCTGGGTGATCTGCCGGCCGTCCGGCTCGGTGAGGTAGGCCCGCGTGTCCAGGCCGCTCGGCAGCCCGCCGTGGTCGTGACGGTGCCGCATCTGCCACCGGTTCCCGGCCCGGTCCAGGTTCTCCACCCAGATCGTGCCGTCCGCCGCGTGATGCAGGAACACCGCGTGCCCGGTCCGGCCCGGCAGCCCTGCCCGCACGAACGCGGACCGGCCCCGCTCCGCCCTCAGCATGTCGAACACCGTGTCCCAGGCCAGGCCCGGCAGGCGCGGCCAGGACCGCCAGTCCCCCATCGCGGCCAGCGCGCCCCGGCCGACGGCCGAATCGTCCACGGCCTGGGAGCGCACCGGCCGGTCCCGGAACGCCGACGTCGGATGCAGGTAGAGCCGGTCGTGCACCTCGCCGAGCAACAGCTCGCAGTAGGCCGGCTCGTCCGGCGAGACCCGGCCGCGGGCCAGGTCGGCCAGCTGCCCGAACTGCGGGACGGTCAGTGGTGGCGCCAGCACGGTCGACGCGGTGATCGGGGGCGGGAGCAGGTCCGCCACGAAACGGTCGACCGGCGGCAGGTCGCCGAAGTCCAGCCGGGCGAAGTCGTACGCACCGAGCGCGGTCTGGGCCTTGATGTTCGTGGACTCCAGCGTGGCGTCGGTGACCGACGCCGGCGTGAGGTCGGCCGCCAGCTGGAGGAACGCCTCCCACCGCTCACCGGCGGCCGCGGTCCTCAGCTCCGGCATCCGCCGCTCCAGCGCTTCCAGCACCGTCCGCATCCCCGCGGCCGGCAGCGCGCCGAGCAGGCTGGACGCGAGGTTGAGCGCGGCGGGCGCCCGGCTGGTGCCGAGATCCATCCGGAAGATCTGCGGTTCCCGGCTGATCGCCACGGTGGTGCCGTTGTCGAGGATCATGTACCACGCGGTGCCGTCGTAGTAGTACCGGATACCGGTGGGGCCGTTGTAGAACCCCGGCGACCGCCCGGCCGGCTCGCTCGACGACGACGAGCTGCTGCTCAGCAGGGAGAGCGAGCCCATCTCCTCGACGTAGGACTCGTCGTAGTCGTCCTGGACGACGGGCGCCGGCTCGGCGGGCGCCTGCGTGCCGTACCAGGACCAGGTCCCGTTCTCGTGGTAGCGATGCCACTCGCCGAGGTCGTCCTGGAAGTATGTGTTGCCGCCGACCTCTCGCACACCGGCGTTGCCGAGCCCGCCGCCGCCGGCCGGTGCACCGGCCGTCCGGCTCAACCGGCTCACGTCGCGCATCCACTCGACGGACCGGCTGTCCTTCATCAGCGGGCGGCCGACGGTGGCGCGGGCGAACTGCGAGGTGCGCCCACCCCACGGCGCCTCCCGGAAGGTGTCCCCCGACGCGCCGACGTTCCGCAGCTCCCAGGGGACGTACGGGTCGCTCGCGTCCGACGAGTTTGGCCGCAGCGCACTCAGGGTCGTCTTCACGCCGAGCGAGGCCGAGACGCGTGGGTCGCGTGCCGGGTTGCTCTGCAGGAAGGCCAGCAGGCCGTCGACCACGCCAGTGTCGGTACCGGCGCCCATCTGCAGCAGCTGGGTGGGCGACGGTGAGCCGTGCAGCCGGAACGCCTCACCGGCTGCGAAATCCGTAATGATTCGGTTCCGGTTGGTGTGCAGCCAGTTGCGCACCGTCTGCGGGAGCGCGGCACGCAACAGGCTGAACCGCCGGACGCGCGGCACCGAGATCACGAAGAGCTTGCCGGCACCCTGGTTCGCGTAGAGGTCGGCCGTCGCCTGCGACCGGGCCAGCGCGATGCCGGTCAGGTGCATAGCGGCCATCACGCCCTCCAGCTTGAGGAGCGTCTTCGCCGAGGCGTTCGGGTACGCCGCCGCGTACCGGGCCGCGATCAGCGAACCGGCCACCTGCGAGCGGACGATCTCGGCGTACCCTTGCGTGCTGTTGTTGCGCAGCCAGGTGAAGAACTGGGGGATACCGCTCAGCCGGATGTCCGCGGTGAACTGGTTGAACGTGACGTCCGCGGCGGAGGTGAAGTGCGTGCTCGCCGGGTCCGGCGTGAGCCGGGGGATCACGCGGACGCCGGCGGCGTTCGCCGGCACGTGGAACCGGGGGTCGGCTCCGAAGATCTCCTGAAGCGTCCGGCCGCCCGTGGGCAGCGACCGCAGCAGATCCTGCGCCGCCGCGCTCTCCTGGAGGTAGGCCTCGAACCCGACGGTGTGCGTGCCCGGCGTCCGCGGCGTGGCCGGCTTGCCGACCTCCTCGATGTGGTACGCGTAATCGTCGCTGTCGTGCTCGTCCGCGATGTAGCGGAACGTCGAGGCGCGGACCAGCGTCGTCCCCAGCTTGTCGCCGACGAAGTCCGGCGGGAACCACAGCGCCAGGTAGGGCAGCTCCTTCTCCCGGCCCACGACGCCCGCGCCCGCGGTCCGCGGGTCGATCGGGTCGGTGATCGCCCGGGCGACGGAGTCGGCCTCCGGCTCGGAGACCAGGCGCGCGTCCGTCGACCGCCGGCCGTCGGCCTCGGTGACGTAGGCACGCACGTCCAGGCCGGTGGGGAGGTCGCGGATGTCGTCCGGCGAGGTCATCCGCCAGCGCTCACCGCCGGCGGTGAGATTGTCGACCCAGACGCTGCCGTCCGCCGCGTGGTGCAGCACCACCGCGTGCCCGATCGCGCCGGGGCGGCCGGCGCGGGCGAAGACCGAGCGTCCCCGCGCACCGCGGACCACGGTCCAGGCGGTGGCCCAGGCCTCGCCGCCCAGCCGGGGCCAGGAGGTCCAGTCCCCCATCCCGGCGAGCGGGCCGGTGGTGAGCACGGAGTCGTCGGCGGTCCCCGAGGCCGGCCGCCGGTCGAGGAACGCGGAGGTGGGGTGCGCGTAGAGCCGGTGGTAGACCTCGCCGAGCAGCACCTCGCAGTACGCCGGGTCGGTCACGCCGGTCCGGGTGCGGGCCCACTCGCCCAGCGCCCCGAACTGGTCCGCGGTCAGCGGCGCTGTGAGCACGGTACGTGGGGTGACCTCCACGCGACTCGGCGGGACCTCGACGGCCCGGGCGTCGAACGACGGGTCGCCCGTCCACTGTGACTGTTCCGTGCCGAGGTCCGGAGATGCATGCGGTGCGGTGCCCCGCCCGTCGAGCGACAGCGTCGACGATTCCGGCGTACGCATCCACGTCAGGTACTCCGCCACCGAGTCGAGTTCCGCCGGCAACTCCGCGAAAGCCGCACCACCGCGCCCGGTCACCCACGGCACCGAGTCCAGCCGGATCGGGTGATCCGACACCCCGGCCCGCTGGCTGTCCCACACCGTGACGACGCCGTCACCAAACGACATCACCCAGAAGACGTGCGACTTTCCGCCCGCGCGCGGAGGCGTCCGGACCATCACCATCGACCCGGAGGTATCACCGATCGACCTCCAGAACGTCGCCGGATCCGGCAACGACGACAGTGACCCGCCCAGCCGGGCCGCCAACGCCTCCGGCGTCGCCAGCTCCACCAGGTCGGCACCCGTCGCCGCGTTCCCGGACCGCCGGTGCGCCGCGATGAACACGCCCCACGCGCGCTCGACACAGTCCTCCGGCGGCAACCCGGCCGGATCCACGCCCGTACCCGCCGGCACCTCCACCCGCGCGGTCCACCGGCGCACCCGGTCGACCGCACCGGCGAGGCCGTCCGCCTCGGTCAGATCCGGCCGCGTCACCGGCGCCTCCAGCGGAGACACGCCCGCGACCTGCAGCGCCTCGACCGCGACGTCCAGACCGCCCGGCCGCACACCGACATCCGCGCCCGCGTCGACCGCACCCGACCGGCGGCCTCCCGCGTACGGATCCGTCATCGCACCGTACGCGGACGACGGTCCCGCCGCCCGCTGGTACGCCTGATGCGCCTGGACCAGCGCCGTCCGCCCGCCGGGGTGGTACGGGTTCAGCTCCAGGCGCCGGCCGGTCTCACTGAAGCGGTCCTGATGTCCGGGCCGGACCGCCCATCCACCCTCGGTCAGGTCCCTGACCATGCGGTAGTCGTTCGCGCGGAAGCGGTCACCGTCGATGGCGAGTGGGCGCAGCGCCCGCACCACCCGGCCGCCGGCATCGACCATCGCGCGCACCTGCACGAAGCGGCTACCGATCGTCAGCCGGTACAGCGAGAAGCCCGGGAGCTCGACGTCCCCGCGCAGACTGATGCCCTGCGACACGATCGACTGCACGAGGTCGGCACCCGACGCCGCGCCGAACCGCGCGGCGAGTCCGTCGTAGTGCCGCGTCTCCTCCGCGGACAGCGGCGCCACTGTCCACCGCACGACCCCGTCCACGCCGGTCCAGGACTCGAGCCGCCGCACCACCCGCCCGGTGCCCGGATGCACCACCTCGAACGTACCGTCGTCGGTGAACCAGCCGGACACCCGGCGCGTGACCAGGCCGTCCAGCGTCTCGGTCAGCACGGACAACGGCTCACCGGTCGTGGCGTCCACCGGCGCCCAGCCGGGATCGGTACTCGTCCATGCCGGGCGGGACAGTCGCCCGTTGCGGTCCGGGAGCGTCCACCCTCGCGCTTCCAGCCGCGCTCGCGCGATGTCGTGCGCCGTCCGCCGGTCCTGCTCGAACTCCTGATAGTTCGCGTTGGCCGGGACCGCCAGCTCCGTCATCCGGTACGACTCCCGGCGGATGTGCTGGACCTTGGTGTTGCTGACCATCAGCGACCGGAAGTACGGTTGCTGGCTCCTGGCGGTCAGGTGCAGCGTCGTCAGGTCCAGGGCGCCCGGCACCCCGGAGTAGTTGAACAATTCCTCCGCGCCGGACCAGTCGTCACCCTGCCTGGTCAGCGCCTGCATCATGCCCCGGGGCCGGCCGTCCGGACCGAACACGTCGAAGCGCGCACGTCTCGGATTCCGCGGGCTGGCCGGTGCGGCCACCACGTAGGAACCGTCCGCGGCCACGCCGACGGTGCCGTCCGGGTACGCCGCACGCCTGCGCGACCGCGCCGCGGACCCGCCACGATTCGGGTACATGCCCGCCCTGCGCTGCCCGAGCGGCGCATCGACCAGGGCCTCGGCGGTACGCCCCGGCGCCGCGGGCCCGGACAGGGAGGTCGCTACCTGGCGGGCCAGGTTCTCGACGGCGGTCACCGCGCCGGCCACCCGCGCGTCCAGGTTCTGTCCGCGCAGCGCGTCCAGCAGCACGGTGGCGTCGTCGATGTGCGCCTGGTGCGTAAGGAGCATCCCGGCGTATCCGCCGAGCGTGTTGACCGGCGCCCCGGACGCCACCGTCACGACGGCGCGCAGCGTGTTCCGGACCACCACGTCCCGCGGTCCGCCGTCGGTGACCTGCTGGGTCAACTGCCAGAGGCTCTGCACGGTACGGACACCGAACTCCGGCCGATCGTCCATCATCGCGACGTCCGAGTCGGAGTCCGAGCCGGGCCCGTCGCCGAGCATGCCGAGCAGCTGCTCGTGCCGGGCGTCGGCGTCGTCCGTGCCGAGGAACTCGTACGGCGCCGTCCCGGCGTCCAGGTCGGCCAGTTCCAGCGCGGCGAGGAAACCCCTGGCGCGCGGTCCGGCTCCGGCGTCCTGCCCGAGGGCGGCCAGCCGCTCGGTGATCAACGCCGCGACCTCCGGTCCGGCCGACGTCGAGAACTCCTGCAACCGCTGCTGCTCGTCGTACGCGCGCTGCGGATCCGATGCCGCGAGCCAGGCCTGCACCGCACCGTCGGCCAGCCCGCGCGACACCGCGGGCACCCCGGCGTCAGCCGCCAGGCGGTGCATGGGCACCGCCCACAACCCGGCGGTCACCGGGGTCAGCGCGGCGAACGACGACACGGTGAGCGCGGTCGCGCCCGCGGTGTCGCCGGCCAGCATCAAGCTGGTCGCCTCCGCCATCCGCCGCTCGGCCGGGGACAGACCCGGCACGCTCCGGATCACGATGTGCGCCAGGTCGAAGCCTTCCGGGGTGACGGCGTTCAGCACCGCGCGCAGGGCGTCCGACCGCCGCTGGGCCCGTGTCTCCCGCAACAGGGGGAGGGCCAGCTCCGGCCGCAGTCCGTGTGCGTCGCGCTCCAGCGCGTTCACCAGCCGGCCGAGCTCGTCGATGCGCTGGCCGGCGACCAGTTCGTCACCGACCGCGGCCCACGCGTTCCACCGGCCGGTGCGGTCCTCGGTCAGCCAGCGGCGCGCGACCGGCTGCGCGATCGCGGCGGCGATCCGCCAGATCCGGCCGGCGAAGTCACGGTTGCCGGCCGCGTGCTCCATGCCGGCGCGCAGGACCAGCATCGAAGACCACTTGTCGCGCTGAGCGACGGTGATGCCCGCCTGGACGGCCGCGGTCAGCTGACGGGCGGACTCGGCGGTGTTGCCGGCGGCGGCGTGCGCGACGGCCCGGAACATCGCGGCGTGGACCGGGGAGCCGGTCACCGCGTCGCCGGTCTCCTGCAACGGGACGGTCCGCAGCGGGTCCAGGCCGGCGATCGCCGCGTAGCGGGACCGGATGCCGCCGGCCAGGTGCCGGAAGTTGTCCCGGGTCTGCGTCATCGTGACCCGGCGGGCGCCGAAGGAGCGGACCTCCGCCACCGCGAGGCCGTGCTTCACCCGGCCGTCGTTGGTGTCCAGCCTCGGGAACGTGGTGGTGCTGCCCCACACCAGCTGCGGCGGCATCGCCCGGCCGGTGAGCGCGGCCTCCAGGTACTCGCCGACGTTCGGCTTCTCCCGGGATCCGTACTCCGCCCAGTTCTCGGGGGTGATTCCGGCCAGCTCGGGGTGCTTCGCGCCGGCCCGCCGCATCAGGTCCAGGAACCCGCCGTTGCGGTCCAGGTAGAGCCGGCCGAGCGCGTCGCGGATCTCGTCGGCCTGCAGCGACAGGCCGAACGACGTCCACCAGGGCAGGTCTCCCCACAGCACCCGGTGATCGTGCCGGGACAGCGTGGCGACGTGCGCCTTCGTGATGTTCCGGCTGGGGGTCCAGGAGTCCATGTAGCCGGCGCTGTGCGAGTAGAACTGCGTCAGGACGCCCTCGACGGCCCCGCTCACCCGGCCCGGGGTGGCAAAACCGAGCGCGCCGAGGAACTGCGTGAGGTGCGTGGCCACCTCGGCACCGAACTCGGCGCCCTCCTGCTGGCCCGCCTTGGTCCGGTACCGCACCGGCCCGAGCTCGGTGTCGTAGGTGACGCTCGAGTCCCGCCACGTCCTCTCGGTGACGTCGGCCAGGAAGTCCTTCAGCTGCTCGGTCGGCGAGCCGAACGTGAGGTGCACGTGGTTGCCACCCTCGTCACCCTCCGGCGGCAGGCCGATGACCGTGTCCCCGATGCCGGGCACCATCCGGAGGCTGCTGCCCTCGAGGACCTCGGCGAGGTTCTCCTCCGGCAGGCCGGGCTCGGTGTCGACGTTCTCGAACCGGTCCTCGACGTCGACGAGTTGCTCCCAGAACTCGTCGGTGTCCCTGATCCGGTTCTCCTCGCCGGGCAGGACGCCGAGCACGCCGGTCCGCAGCTCGACGATGTCGGCGCTGGTCGTCCACTCCCCCTCGTACTCCGCGGCGAGGTGGTACGTGCCGTCCCGCTCGTAGAGCAGCTTGTGGTCCGAGAGCAGGTCGATGCCGCCGTCCACCGTGGAGGCGAGCACGGTGTCGTTGACGGCACCGTCCGGCAGCACCATCGGCATGGTGCGCTCGGCCTCGACGCCGCCGCCCCGGTAGCCCTGGCTGACCGGCGGATCCAGCAGCGGCGCGGTGCGCGACTCCGACGCGGGCGGTGCCGGTTCCGCGGACCCGACCACCACGCCGGCCGGATCGATCACGATCGCCCGGGTGTACGTGTCGGCGTCGCGCGGCAGCTCACCCGGCGCGCCCACCCGGGGCGTCGCACCGCGGTCGGTCAGGTTGATCCACAACACGCCGTCGTCACCGGCGTGGTACGCCGCGTACACGTGCCCGTACGGCGCTCCCGCACGTTCGGTCAGCACCACGGCCATCGACCGCGCGCCGAGAGCCGGGTCCGTGTCCATCCGGTCGCTCAGGTCCGTCCAGCCGCCGAAGCGCTGCCAGTCCTCGCGATCGCCGAGCCAGTTCTCCGCGTCCCGCCCCGGCGTCGGCTCCTCCCGGGTGCGGTCGAGACGCACCCGGTGTCCCAGCCGGTCGCCCGGGTGCAGCCTGTGCACCAGGTCCTGCACCAGCGCGAGGCATTCGGCGAGGCTACGGTCCCCCGTGCTACCCGCGGCCCGGTCACCGGACGCGACGACGTCCTGCCAGAGCGTCCGCAGCTGGTCCCCGGTGAGCGCGGGGTTCTCCTGCCGCCGCCGGGACTCGGCCGGGTCGGCGAGGAGCTCGTCGCCGGCTTGGGTCTCGGTGTTCGGCACCTGGCCTGGGGCCCGGCGGCCGAGCGCCGGGTCGAGCATGGCCGCGGCGGTGCGCCCGGGCGTCTCCGTCCGCTGCGCCGGGCGTGGCCACGTGAACACCGCGCGGCGGTCGTCGTCGCCCGCTGTCGTCGCGGCGCCGGGCGCGCGAGTGTCTCCGCTACCGCGGTTGGACGGCCGAACCGTCACCCGGTCCTCCGGCACACCCCGCTCGCGCAGTGCGGTCCGCAGCGCCGGCATCAGGTGGTCGAGCACCGCCTGGATACGGTCCTCACCGGTCTCCCGCGCCTGGGTCGATCCGCCCCGGCCGCCCCGGCCACCCCCCTCGACGTGCAGGTCCAGCGGGGAGCCGGTGAACATTGCCATGTCAGCTAGTCGCGTGACGAGATCGTCCACCGCCGCGCGGGACTGCTCGCCGAGCTCGTGCTGCCCGGAGCCGAAGACGATGCGGTCCGCGTTCAGGCGGGCCAGCAGCTCGGGTGCCGTCACCGGCCCACCCGGCTCCGCCGGTCCGCCCCTGTAGAAGATCTCGGAGGCGATTCCGGTCAGCGTCTGGTGGTTCCGGATCGCGTCCTCGACCGTCTCCAGACGCTTTCCGTAGTGGCGCACCTCGATGACGAACAGCGCGTGTTCCCCGTTGGTCCGGTCCGGCGCCGGAACCGGGCGGATCCGCAGCGCGCGGTACTGGTCGACCACGACGTCGCCGAACGGGTTCTCGCTGGCACTGCGCAGGCCGCCCTTGAGGTAGGTGACCGCGGTGCCGCCGTACAGCGCCCGCATCGCCTCCTCGTTCTCGCCCGGGTAGGTGCCGACCTTGTACGGCTGGTCCGCGAGGAACACCTTGCTGCGCAGGCCGAGGTCACGCAGGAACGAGCTCGCCCGGTCGTCGATCTCCTCGATCGTCCGCTGCACCTGGTCCCGGAAGACTCCGGCGATGAAGTCGCCGTTGCTGGACAGGTACTCGCGCACCGGATCGTCGAGCTCATCGAAGTCGAACGTCATCGTGTTGCGTCCGGCGGACGCGAGATTGTCCTTCCCGTACCGGTCGTGGATCACGCCGTGCGCGATCGCCGCCGCGTTCGCGTAGAGCAGCGCGGCATAGCCGGAGACCTGGCTCGCGTGCGGATCGCGGCCGACCGCCTCGGCGAGCGCCGCGTCGCCGAACGGCACCGTGGACTCCCAGCCGTTGCCGAGCTCGCGCCGCACCAGGAACCGTGCGGCCAGGTAGTCACCGAACGCGAGGCCGTCCGCCAGGTGCCGGGCACTGACCGGCTTCCAGGTGTTCTGCTGGACGTGCCGGAGGAGCTTTCGGAGCCTCGACTTGTCCGGGGCCAGGTTGTACTGGAAGCGCGCGCCGCTCTCACTGCCCACCGGCCGCGGGCCGACGATCGCCGCCCGAGCCGCTGAGACGACGTGGAAACCCTGGGCGGCGGGGAACGCCTCGGTCAGCGGACGATTGTTCTGGCTGGCGTCCTCCACCCGCGCGGCCACGGTGCGCAGCAGCTGGTAGATCGCCTCCGGCGGCACGTAGGCGGTCTCGCCCGGGGCCGAGCGCATCACCTTCGCGTTCACGAACTCCGGAATGATCCGGTACACCTTCCGCACCGAGGACTGGCCGTGCTGGCGGGCCACCTCCGGTGTCCGGTAGAGCTGCTTGTCCCGGCCGAGATAGAGATCCTCCCGTTCGGCGACGAGATGGAACAGGCCGCTGTCGTGGGTCACCAGCGGGTCGCCGTGGCGAACCCCGTCCGGGATCCCGTCGGCGAACACGATGATGGTCGGGAACTCCACCTCGAGGCCGGATCCGCCGGCCTTATTACGACCGGTCGGCGCGTCGACGGACGCCGTCGCCGGTCGCGCTCCCCGCAGGTCGACCGCCTGGCCGTGCGGGTTCAGCCGCAGCACGCTCGTGCCGATGGCCCGCAGCCAGGTGGAGTGGTCGTCCGGCGCCGCGTCACCGACCCGTACCGGTGCGGGAGCCAGCTCCGCCGGCACCGTCGAGACGCCCGCGCGCTGGCTGTCCAGCACTCTCATCTCGCCGTCACCGGTCGACATCAGCACGAACACGTGCGACATGCCCGTCGCGCTCAGCGGCGGTGTACGCACGAACGCCATCGAACCCGGCTCGGCCTTCATCGACTCCCAGAGCCCCTGCGGGTCGTCGAGCGGGGTCATCGTCCCGCCGAGCCGAGACGCCAGCGCCTCAGGTGTCGGCATCTCCACCATGTCCGCGTCGGCCGGCACGTTCCCGGTGCGGCGATGGACCGCGATGAACGCACCCCACGCACGCTCCACGCAGTCCTCCGGCGACAGCGCCCCGGCCCGCTCCCGGGGCACCTCCACCGCGGACGACCACGCCTCCACCCGGCTCACCGCGGCGGCCAGCTGACCCGCGTCGCTCAGGTCCGGCGGGGATACCGGGTCCGCGGTCAGCGGGATGTCGGCGAATCGCAACGCCTCCGAGGCCGCGTCGAGCCCGGCCGGCCGGGTGGCGAGATCGGCGTCGGCGCCGATCGCGCCGGCCCGGCGACGGCCGGGGTATGGGTCGGTGACCGTGTAGTACTGGGTGTAGTGCCCCGGCACGCCGGAGGTGTACGGGTAGCCGCCGGTCTGTCCGTACTGCCAGCTGCTCGACCCGGTGTTGCCGCTGGTGCCGTAGTACGAGCCGCTGCTGCTCGGTGCGGTGGAGTAGGCGGTGGAGTAGTAGGCCGGCGCGCTGCTGTAGGAGGTGGTGGTGTAGGTGGCCTGCGGCTGCTGGTACGTCTGCCGGACCGGCTGCGGCTGGGGCGCCGCCGCGGCCGGCGGCGCGGTGCGGGCGCGCCTGATCTCGACGAGCTGGTAGCCGGCGGCGTGACCCATGACGAACGTCGCGCCGCCGAGCCGCGTCTGGTAGAGGTTGCGCTCGACGTTCCACTGCAGCTGCGGCTCGCGGATGCGCACCTGCAACGGGATGAAGCCGTCCCGGCCGGCGTTCTGCTCGTTGATCTGGTTGATCCGCGCTTCCAGCAGCTCGGACTGGGTGCCGCTGGGTTCGTTGTCGGTCAGCACGTAGGCCACGCTGCTGTGCCCCATCACGTGGTTCAGCGTGCTGCCCAGGTCGTTCGGCGGCGACGTCGAGTAGATCCACGGACCCGGGTGCGGGATCAGGATCTCCGTGTACGGCACCCGGTAGCCGAAGTCGGTGATGGAGCTGGCCGCGGCGCCGACCGCGCCCGGCGCGATCTCGGCCCGCTGCAGGACCCGGGACATGCTGCGCCGCTGCATCGCCGGGTCGAACGCGTCGAACGCGCCCCGAGCCTGGTAGAGCTCCCGGAAGAACCGGGCGTCGTCCGCGCCGAGCCCGTCCACCGCGCCGATCACGACGTTCCGGGTCCGCCGGAACAGCTCGTCGTTGATGACGGGCGCCTGCATGTCGTCGGCGGCGATCGCCTGGAGCCGGGCGATCTGCCGCGGGTGCAGGCCGGCGAAGAGCGGGTCCTGGCTGGTCACCTGGGCCGGGTCGTCGTACATGACGGTCGGGTTGATGGCGTCCGGGTAGATCAGCATGCCGGCCCGGTCGTCCTCCGGCCGCACCGCCGACGTCTCCACCGGGCCCTCGACGACGGCCGGGTCGGTGTCCGCCGGCAGTTCGACGGCCGGGCGGACGCTGGGGATGCCGTCCGAGGTGGGCAGGAAGCGGATCTCCGCGATGTCCTTCGGCATCCGGGCCCGGCCGCGGGTCTGCCCGTCGATGAACGCGACGTCCTTGCCGAGGCTGGCCACGTTGAAGGCGTGCGAGACCGTTTCGCCCGCACCGCGGACCACGACGATGCCCTTGCGGAGCGACCGGCCGGCTGCGCCGGTCGCGCCGTGCGTCATCGCGGCCTGGATCTGTTCCAGGCTGTCCGCGGGCTCGAACCGGCGGCCCGGGAACCGCGCCTCCAGCAGGTCGATGCGCAGCTGGCCGTCCGCGCCGCCGGCCTCCACCGGCAGATGACGCACGTCGCCCGCCGAGGCCAGCGTCATGTCGAGCGCGAGCGCGGTCAGCACGCAGTTCTGCTCGTACGTCAGGTCGGTCCGGTACTTCGGGTTGATCTGCGGCAGCCACGGCAGCACCTGCCGGATGTCCTCGGCGGACAGGCCGAGCGTGACCTCCACGCCCAGCTCCGGCCGGTCCAGGGGCGCCACGTCCGGCAAGGTCAGTGCGGTGTCCGTGGACGAGACCGAGTCGAACGAGTTCACCCGCGAGGCGTCCGGCGTGGTCGTGTCCGGATCGGCCGGGCCGCGGCCGGGTTCCGCCGTGTCCGAGCCGGTGCCGGCCGGCACGTCGATCGCGGTGGCCGGGCGGCCGTCCGCGTCGACCCAGAGCGTGGCCGGGTTCGCGCCGGGGAGCGCGCGCAGCAGCGCCACCGCGTCCTGCGGCGGCATCGAGCGGATCGCGCCGAGGCCGTCCAGCTCGGGGTCGATCCAGGCGAGGCCGTCCGGGCGGGACACCAGCCAGCCGAGGCGCGGGCGGTCCGCGCCGGCCGGGTCGATCCGGATCAGCGCGCCGGCGCCGGGCGTGGCGGCCAGCGCGGTCACCAGGCCGGCGGGGTCGGTGGGGACCGCGACGCCGCCCCAGACGCGCAGGACCTCGTCCGCGCCGATCGGCCGCACCTTTCGCATCAGCGCGGCCGGGTCGGCGCCGTCCGGCACGCCGAACAGCGCGATGCCGGCCGCGAGCGCGTAGGCGCCGCCGGCGGACTCGCGCTGCTCGTCGCCGCGCAGCCGGATCGGGACGCCCAGGTCACCGCGGAGCGTGGCGGCCCGGGCGGTGAGGTCGACGAGCCGGTCCCACGACGGGGTCGCGGCGTCCTCCAGGGCGGCGCGCAGCGTCTCGCGTGCGGCGGCCTGGGCGCGCGGCAGCACCCGTACCGCCGAGGGGTTGTTCTGGGTCTCCAGGCCGTTGCGGTCGAGCAGCACCACCCGTGCCGAGGCGGGCAGGCCGGCCGCTTCGGCGTGCTTGCTCATGCCGAAGAAGTCCGTGGTGCTCAGCCAGGTGTCCAGGTCGACGAGTTCGCCGGCGAGCGTGCCGAGCACGTACCGGTCGCGGAGCTGGGCCGGGATCTCGGTGAGCCGGCCTCGCACCCGGTCGGCGGCGCCGAGCTTGGCGAGGGTCTCCTTGGTGAGCAGGACCGCGGTCGCGCCGGACACCCGCGGGGTCTGCAGCGCGACGGTCAGCACCGCCGGGTCGACCGGGTCGGCCATCGTGCCGTCGAAGTAGAACACGCCGGCCGGCACGGTGATGAACCGGCCGTCCGCGCAGAGCAGTTCGAAGGTCCCGGGGGTCGCCACGTCGCTCTCCTCACCCGGCGTCGCCCGACTCCTGGAACGCCGATGACGAACTGACGTCTCGTCCTACGCCATGGTTCACCATTAATTTACAAATATTGCCTTCGCCACTCTTTTTTCATGGACTATGCAGCAATGGCGGATAATCCGTACAACTGCATGATATGGATGGATTTCTTGGTCCGAATCGGACGGTTACGGCGCGCAGGCCATCAGGCGCACCGCGATCCGCTCCAGGTCGGTGGTGCGCTCGGGAGCTTCACGGCCCAGCTGGCGCAGGCGGCGGATCCAGGCGGCGCGACCACCCGGCCCGCGGCAGGACTCGTGATCGCGGATCATCTCGGCCACCTCGGCCACACCGGCACCCCGGCGGCAGAGACCCAGAACGTCGAGCGCCGCCGGATCGGCACGGCCGGCGGACGCGGCGGCCGGTCCTCGCGCCCGGCGGATCCGCATTCTCGGCGCCGCGAGCCAGCGACCGTCCACACAGGTCGATCCCAGAGCGGTCACGTCACCCTCCCCTCCGGCACCGCCGGGCTGGCGATGCCGATGACGAGATGACGATGCGCGTAACGCTGTGGTTCACCTGGAATTCACGGAAATAGCCTTCGTCACATATTCTGGATCAGTTATGAGGCGCTGACTGATGTTCCGCTGCACTGCCCATAAAAGCCACAGAGCAGACAACCCATCGAAGGGTACGGATCAGCGCGGCGACGGCCCACCGGTCGGCACGTGGGCGACCACGATCGTCCGGCCGTCGACCACCTGCACCGAGAAGAACGCGATCTCCGCGATCGGCACCGTGAGCCGGCCGTCCACCTGCTGGGTGCCGGCCTCGCCGGTGAAGTCGCGGATGACGACGGAGCTGTTGTCCCGGGTCACCGCGTACAGCCGGTAGCGCTCGCCGGCCTCCAGACCGGTGATGGCGGCGCGCGCGGTCAGGCCCTCGACCGGTGTGTCCGTCACCGTGACGGAGAAGGTGACGCTGGCGCTGGTCGCCTCCGCGGTCGCGACCAGGTCGGCGTCGCCCGCACCGCCGTCGTCGCGCAGCACCGCGAACGAGACGCCGGAAACCGCCAGGATCAGCGCGGCCGCGACGCCGAGGAGCGCCCAGCGCCGGCGCCGGCGCGGCGCACGGCCGGGCCGGTTGTCGGCGGGACGGGCGGGCACCTCCGGGCGGGCCGGCCGGGAGCGGGGCACCGGCGCGGTCGCCACGACCGGCGCGGGCGGCTCGGGCTCCGGGATGGACGCGTCGTCGTTGCCGACCGAGGTCAGGAACTCGTGGATGTCGTCGTCGGTGAACTGGCCGAGGCCGCTGGTGGACGGGCCCAGGTCGAGCGCCTCCGCCAGGCAGCGGTCGCAGCCGGCCAGGTGCCGCTCGAAGTCGGCACGCTCGCCCTCGGGCAGCGCGCCGAGCAGGTAGAGCGCCAGATTGGCCCGCTCGGCCATGGCATCGTCGCGGTCGTCACCCATCTGCGCCAGCCCTCCCCTCCGAGCCTCCCGCCCCCGATCGGGGTGCCGGTCACCGGACCGGCCACTGAAACGGCGCGTCATTCCGGTTCCACCGACCCCACGGCGGCCCGCATCGATCGCACTGCGTAATAAGCCCGTGACTTAACTGTACCTTCCGGAATGCCCAGCCTGGCCGCCGCTTCGGCGGTCGACGAACCCCGGAAGTACACCTCGATCAGCACCGCGCGGTGCTCCGGGCTCAGCTGGGCCAGCGCCTGCCGGACGATGTGCCCGGAGACGAGACCGTCGACCGCGTCGCCCGGCTGCGGCAGCCGGGTGATGTCCGCCACCGCGACCTCCGGCGGGCGGGCCCGGCGGGCCCGGGCGGCGTCGATCGCGACATTCCGGGCGACCGTGTAGAGCCAGGGCGCGACGCGCTCGATCTCCTTGGGCAGCGTGTCCAGGTTGCGCCAGGCGCGCAGCATGGTCTCCTGCAGCAGGTCCTCCGCGAGGTCCTGGTCGCCCAGCGTGAGCCGCATCAGGAACCGGAGCACGGGAGCGGCGTGCGCCTCGTGGATCCGGCGCATGCGCTCCTCGGGAGTCCAGCTCGCTGAAGCGTCTTCAGCGGTCGACACGGCGTCGTCGTGCATCGCCGGCATCGAGGCCTCCAACGAATCTCTCACAGCGCGGCACCGGCGCACCGTCCGGCCATTCTGGTCACCAGGTCGCTCCCTCCGGCTCGCGAACAAATCTACGGTAGTTTGCGCCGATCGGTGAACCGAGCCGGGTTCGCTTTCGTCTTCACGCCGGAGTTGTGACGCTGACGAAGGGTACGGCGCCGTGCGAACCACCATGTTCCCCAATCTGAGTCGATGGCTCGGCGAGCTCGATGACCGGATCCGGGCGAGAGGCGGGTTACGCCGCGGCGTCGCCGGCATGATCGTGGCCGGCGTCGCGATCATCGTCGCGTCCGCCGCGACCATCGGCTTCGGCATCGCGAACGCCGCGAACGACGATCTCACCGGCCGGAGCGTGACGGACGAGCAGTTCTCCGCGATCGCCAGCGCGGCCAAGTCCTGCCCGATGCTGACCCCCGCCCGGCTCGCCGGCCAGATGATGGCGGAGTCCGGGATGAACGCGTCCGCGAGCGGCACCGCGTCCGGCGGTAAGGGGCTGGCCGGCCTCGACGACGAGGACTGGAAGAACTGGGCGCCCTGGCCGGAGGCGAAACGCGACGACACCGCCGCGGTCGTGCTGGCGCTCGCCCACCAGATGTGCGACCTGTCCGGCCAGGTGCGGATCGCCGGCGTGCAGGGCGACGAGTGGCGTCTGTCACTCGCCGCGTTCCGCTCCGGGCTGCCGGAGGTGACCAAGTCGAAGGGCGTGCCGGACCCGGCCGACGAGTACGTGTCCCGGTCCACCGCGTACGCGGCCTACTACGCGAAGCTGCCCCAGTTCGGCGGCAGCGACGTACAGGTGAACCCGAACGCGTCCGCGGCCGAGGTCAAGCCGCTGCCGGAGGAGTACGTCGCCCCGGTCAAGGCCGCGGGCGGCGTCTGCGGGGAGATCCCGCCGGCCGCGGTCGCCGCCGTGCTGATGGCGTCCTCCGAATTCAACTCGAACAAGCTCGGCGCGACCGGCGAGCAGGGCGTCGCCCAGTTCCGCGGCGACGTGTGGGCACGGTACGGCCCGGACGACGCGTCGGCCTGGGACCCGGCGAAGTCCATCCCGGCGGTCGGCGAGGCGCTGTGCGGGCTGACCACCGAGCTGAGCGGGCTGGAGGGCGACCCGTACATGCTGGCGCTCGCCGCGTACCGCACCGGGCCGGAGACGGTGCGCCAGGCCGCGGGCGCGCCGGACGCCGAGACCCAGGCGTTCATCGAGACCGTGCTCTCCTACACCGACTACTACAAGATGGACAGCCGGATCGCGGTCGCGCCGAAGCCGTCGGCCACCCCGTCCGCCTCGAAGTCGCCGAAGCCGGCCACCACCGGCAGCCCTTCGCCGCAGCGGACCAGCCCGGCACCGGCCCGTCCGTCGGAGAAGCCCAAACCGCCGGAGGGTACGACGTTCGTGCAGGTCAAGGGCGGCAACTGCCTGACGTCCGGCGACCCCGCCACCATCAAGCCGTGCGACACCATGGCGGCCGAGCAGCGGTGGGATATCGGCGCGGACGGCACCATCCGGTCCAACGGCACGTGCCTCGACGTGACCGATGCCAAGACCGAGAACGTCACGCCGGTACGGACCTGGAAGTGCAACGGCACGGACGCGCAGCGCTGGCGGATCGAGAACGGCACGGTCTACACCGCGCTGGCCGAGAACATGTGCCTGGACGTCGACGTCGAGGAGCCGGTGGCCGGCGCCCGCGTCGTCATCTGGTGGTGCGTCAACCACGGCAAGCAGTCCTGGACCCCGAAGAGCTGACCTGCCCGGTACGCCGAACGGCCCCCGCCCCTCGCGAGAGGGACGGGGGCCGTTCTCCGTGCGGGCCGGTGTCAGCGCAGGTCGTGCTCGGCCGGGTCGGCCGTGCCCTGCGCCCAGCGGCGCGCCCGCAGCAGGAGCAGCCCGATCGCGGCCAGCATGATCAGCACCACGATCACGATCGCGATCACCGCGCCGATGCCGATGCCGGGCTCCGGCACCGGCGGCAGCGCGACCGTCTCGCCGTCCACGACCGAGGTGACCGCGGCGGCCGGGTTGATCATCCCGGATCCGTACCGGCTGGCCTCGCCCTGCTCCGCGCCCACCTTGTCCGAGGTGGCCTCGATCCGGTTCTTCACCTGCGCGGCGGTCAGCTGCGGGTAGGCGGCCCGGACCAGCGCGGCCTGCCCGGCGACGAACGCCACCGCGTACTGCGGGCCGCTCGCCTTGATCGTGCCGCTGCCGTTGATGCCGAGGCTGGCCACGTCCACGCCGGGCGCCACCACGTCCACGTCCGCGCCCTGGAGATCGGCCGCGAACTTGCCGTCCGCGTCCACCGCGCCCACCGAGAGCAGCGCGCCCCGGGAGCCGGCCGGCGCCTCCGGCAGCGTGCCGGTGCCCGCCGCCACCACCACGATCACGTCCTGGCGCAGCGCCTCCGTGATCGCGGCGGAGACCGCCGGGTCGGAGAGGTCGACGTGCGCGCCGACCGCGATCACCTTCGCGCCCGCGGAGAGCGCCACCTCGATCGCGGTCGCCTCGTCGGCCGGGTCGGACTCGGCCTTCTCGTCGACCACCCGGATCGGCAGGATCGTCGCGTCCGGCGCGATGCCGCTCGGCGTGTCCGTCTGGTCCGAGTTACCGGCGATGATCGCGGCCATCGCGGTGCCGCTGCCGAGGCAGTCGGAGTCGCCCACGGCGTTGCCGGTGGCGATGTCCACGCCCGGCGCGACCCGGCCGCTGAGCTCCGGCAGGCTGGCGTCCACGCCGGAGTCGATGACGGCCACCATGACGCCGTTGCCGCGGGTCCGCTCCCACGCCTTGTCCGGCACCAGCTTCTGCTGCGCCCAGGTCGAGGTCGGCTCGGAGGAGGCGTCGCTGCCGCACGGGCCGGCCGGTCTGCCCGGGGACGGCTTGGGCGACGACGATCCGCTCGGCCGCGGGGTGCTCGACGCGGACGGCCGGGCCGTCGGCGTCGAGACCGGCGGGTTCGGGGCCGGCGGGTTCGCGGCCGGTGGGTTGGGCGCGGCCGGGGACTGCGTCCGGGACGGCCGCGGCGCGGGCGAGGCCGTGGTGCGCTGCGGCGCGGGCGAGCTCGGGGTGGCCTGCGCCCGGGCGCCGGCCGGGCTGGGCGTGCCCTTGGACGGCAGCAGCCCGTACTGCACGCCGTTGCCGACCGCGTCCCACGGCAGCACCAGGGACCAGCCCTTGTTCAGTTTCGCCGGGTCGGCCAGGCCGGTGCCGTCCGGCTGCACCCGGCCCGCGTTGAGGTTGTAGATCTCGGCCGATCGCGACCCGCGGCCGAGGAACTTCACCGCGACCTCGGTGAGGTTCTCCGAGGTTCCGGTGACTGTGTAGTACTTCACGTAACCCTGCGTCACCGGGGCTGCGGGCGCACCCGCCACCATGGTCAGCTGAACCACTCCGAAGGCCAGAATCAGCCCGACGAGCAGCCGATACAGTCGTTGACGTGTCATCGGCACCGGCACTCTCCCTCTTCTCGCGCGGCACGCCCGATTGAGCGCCGCCCGGATTACGGATCGACGGTCGCGCCAGTTCAATGCGATTCGTACTTCTCACCGAAGTCCGGCCGATCGGAAACGAGATCGCCGCTTCCGGTTCAGGATCCGGACTCGCATATAGTCCGGTCTGGTGACAGACTGTCGTCCGGATCGGAGCGCGGACGTGACCTGCGGGCGGTGAGGGGAATGTACGCGGCGCGACCGGCGGTGGATCGGTACCGACAGGTCACCGGCCTCCACGACGTCCCGCTGATCAGGCCGGCCGCCGGTGGACTCGCCACTCCCGGCACGCCGGAAACGCCGCTGACCGGGCGCAGCCTCGCCGACCTGGTCCGCCGGTCCAGCGGGCCCACCGACGACGTGCGCATGCTCACCGACGACGGCACCGCCCACGACGCACTGTTCCGCGAGGTCGCCGGGCTGCTCGGCCGGGACGTGCTGACCACGCCGGACGGCGCCCGCCTGGACCGTGTCCGCCTGGACCGCCTGCCCGGCGACGACGAGGCGCCGGACGCGATCGCGATCGACCGGGCCACCGGCGAGCCGGTCGAGTGGACGGTCATCCAGCCGCCGGATCTGGCGACGCCGCTGCCCGGCTGGTTCGACGTCGCCGGCGGCGTGGTCCGGCCGCGCGCCGGTGTGGTGGCCCTGGCGCTGCCGGACGGCGTCGCGCTCGCCACCCGCGCCGACTTCGTGACCCGGCGGGCCGCCGCCCACCGGCTGCGCGACGGCCACCCCCGGCTGGCCACGGTGGCGGTCACGGTCCGGTCCGGCGGTTTCGTGGTCGGCGACTACCGGGGCACCCAGCGCGTGCACGCCGGGCGGCGACTCGCGTCCGTGCTCGGCGACCTGCCGCTCTACGGCTGCGACCTGCGGCTCTGGCTGACCTGGCCGGCCGAGGCCGCCGACCGCGACCACCTGCTGCGCAACGTGGCCGACCTGGCCGAGACGACCGGCGCGACCGTGTGGACGCCACCGGCCGGCGGCGCGGTCGAGCTCTCCGGCGACCGGCACGACCTGCGCGCGATCGAGCCCACCGGCGAGCCCGGCCTCTGGCAGCCGCACCGGCCGGCCCGAACCTCAGGCGAGGCCGCGTTCCGCTCCGGGCCGGACGGCCGGCTGGTGCCGGCCACCGCGCCGGTCACGGTCCGATCCGTCCCGGCGCCGGCCACGGTCCGATCCGCCCCGGCGCCTGCCACGGTCCGATCCGGGCCGGCGCCGGCCATGCCGCCCGCCGCGGTTACGGTCGCCGCGGCCGTTCCGGTGGCTCCGGTGGGACCGCCGGCCATCCTCTTCGCGTCCGCGCCGCCGGAGACCCAGGAGGAGCCGGTCGGCACGCCGTCGGTGGGCGTCCCCTGGATGCGCGGGCGGGCGCAGGTCACCACGGAGCCGTTCGAGGCGTTCGTGACGTCGGCGGACGACCCGCACCACGTGGCCACGGCCGGGCTGCGCACGCCCGACCTGTTCGTGCCCGGCCACCTCGACCCGCACGCGATCCGCGCGGACCGGCAGGCCCGGTGGCTGCTGCGAGTGCGGGTCGAACCGGGCGGCGCGGTGCTCGCCAGCTCGATCGGCGCGCCCGTGCCGAGCCGCTTCCAGCACCTGCTCAGCCAGCAGGTCTACCTCATCCCGGCCGGCCGGCTCGGCCGTGCCCGGCTGGTCACGGGTTACGCGCTGACGGCCGGTGGCGACGCGATCGGCACCGGCACGCCCGGCGGCGCGCCGCTGCGGATCGCCTCCGCGGGCGCGCTGCACGGCGTGCCCGGCCTGCCGGACGACGCGCCCCGCTGGCCCGGCCCCCGCACCGCGTACGCGCTGCTCCCCGTGCACGCCCGAACGCTGCCGACCGGCTGGATGCGGCTGCTGCGCCGAGCACCGGCGGTCACTCCCGGGCGGCTGCTGATGGAGGTGCTGGTGCCGGAGGGTCGCGCGATCGACGTACCGGCCGCCGCGGAACTGCTCGGCCGGCTGCCGTCCGTGCACTCCCGCGCGGTGCGGTTGCACCGGGCCGGGATCGACCTGGTGGTACCGCCGCGCCACTACGAGCGGATCACGGTGCTGCGCGTGTTCGAGCCGGCCGGCTCGCGCTGGCGACGCCGCCGCGACGCGACGCAGGGCCCGGTCGCCGACGTGCTCCGGCACGCTCAGGCCAGCTGAATCGACCAGCGCCCGCCCGGCACCTCCCCCATGATCACCGGTACCGCGTGGCCGTCGGTCGCACCGGCCAGGTGCCGTGCCTCGGGCGGCGCGTCCGTGCTCAGCACCACGAACGTCGACTCCAGCACCCGGCCGGGCGCGGGCGGCGCGGGGAACCGGCTGAGCCGGCGAGCACCGGGCACCGGCACGCCGCCCATCGCGTCCCGGACCACGGCCACGCCCACACCGACCTCGTCCAGGCCGCTGATCAGCACCGCCGCCATCCGGCGGGCGTCGTCCACCGGGCCGACGATCGTCAGGACATCGGGGGTACGGGCCAGGTCCACGTGCAGTCGCCACGGCCCCCGGCGCCCGACCACCACCGGCACCGTGGCCGGGGGCGGCTCCTCGCCGTCGGCCAGCCAGGCATAGGCCGGGACGGCGCCGGACGCGACGCCGAACAGCCGCACCCGGACCGGGCCGAGCCCGGTCTCCAGCGTCTCCACGACCTCCGGGCTCTCCTCGCCGGGACCGGGCAGCACCGGCCGTGCCGCCGCATCGGCCGGGGCGGGCGCACCGGCCGGGGCGGGCGCACCGGCCTGCCAGGCAACCGGCACAGCCGGAGCAGGCATACCCGCCTCCCAAGCAGCCGGCACAGCCGAAGCAGGCACACCCGCCTCCCAAGCAGCCGGCACAGCCGGGCCCGGTCCCGCCGCAGCCAGGGGCGGTTCGGCGGCCGGGGAGGACGCGCCGGCCTGCCAGGCGGGCGGTGCTCCCGGGGCCGGTTTCGCCGCAGCCAGGGGCGGTTCGGCGGCCGGCTCAACGGCCGGGGCGGGCGCACCGGCCTGCCAGGCGGGCGGTGCGGGCGGCTCCGGGGCCCCGGCGGAGCCCACGGCCGGGTCGGGGGGCAGGCCCAGGGCCGCGACCTCGGTGGGCCGGGACAGCGGGCGGTCGCCCGCGCTGATGCCGATGATCAGGCCGCTGCCGCCGAGCCGGACCGGGGTGCCACCGGCCGCGCCCGGCACGTCGACGTGCGGAATGCCCGGGGCCGGATGCTGGGACTCGCGGTCGCGACCGGGTTCCTCGGCGGGCGCCGGACGCTGTGGATCGGGGCCGCCCAGGTTCCCGGCCGGACGCTCCGGCTCGCCCGGCGACGTCATCGCACGGTCGCGGACGGGGTCGGTGAGCGACTTGACCGGGGCCTCGGGGCCCCGATCCGGATCTCCGAGCGACTTCACCGGCGCCTCACGATCCGGCGAAGAGTCGCTGAGCGACTTCACCGGCGCCTCTCGGTCCCATATGGGGTCGCCCAGCGACTTCACCGGCGCCTCACGATCCTGAACCGGATCGCCCAACGACCTCACCGGAACCTCACGATCCGCCGCAGGATCGGTAAACGACTTCACCGGCACCTCGCGATCCGGCGCAGGATCGGTAAACGACTTCACCGGCACCTCGCGATCCCGAACCGGATCGCCCAACGACCTCACCGGAACCTCACGATCCGGCGCAGAGTCGGTAAACGACTTCACCGGGGCCTCGCGGTCGCGAACCGGATCGCTCAGCGACCTCACCGGGGCCTCGCGGTCCCGGGCGGGATCGCTGAACGGTGCGTGCGGGTCGGGGGCGGACCAGGAGCGGGCCGCGCCGTGGCTGCCCGGCTGGCGGGGTGGTGTCGTGCGGTCCCGGGGCGTGCCGGCGGATGTCGCCTGTTCGCCGGCCGGCCGGCCGGGGCGTGTGACCGGGGCCTCGCGCTCCGGGGCCACCGAGGCCGGCAGCGCGGCGGAGGACCAGTTCGGCGGGTCCGTCCAGGTCTGCGGGCGCGCGTCCTCCTGCGGGTGCGGTGCGTCGATCCAGGTGCCGGTCTGCGCGGCCGCCCACCGCGACCGCGGGGCCACCGGCTGCCCGTCCCGGCGAACGGCCGGCGTCTCCGGTGCCACCGGACGCGGATCAGCCGGGTCCGCCCAGGCCATCCTGGCCTCGGGGGGCGCGGCGGCGAACTCCGCCGGTGCCGCCGGCGCGAACGTCGGCGAGGCGCCCGTAACCGGGGCGGTGGGGGGCATCGACACCGGGACCGTCGGATCGTCGATGTCCGCGGCGGTGGAACCGGCCGACCGGCCACGCCGCCGCGGGCGCGCGCGGTCACGCCCGGCGGAGCCGCCGCGACGGGACCGGTTCCGGCCGCCGCGGACGATCTCGAGTGCGAGCATGAGCAGCACCGCGGCGAGGAGCAGCGCACTCAGTCGTACCCATGTGATGTCGCTCATTCCGCCTCCGGACGGCACGGCCGGCTCCGGCGCTCCGCCGGGCCGTCGACCGATTCACCCACGATGTAGTAATTTGCGATGTCGCGCCACGAACGGGTCACCGACGGCGAGGACGAGCGGGAAGCCGGCCGGCACCGCCGTACCTCCCCATCGGGTCGTGGGCACAGTCTCCCTGATGTCCGGCCCGGAACCCCGCTCGGGTCGGACGACTCGTTCCGCACATGGCTCCGGCTGCCGCCGGCGACCCCGCCCCTCGACCGAAGTGAACACCGCCCGGCTGCAGCCGGCGACCCCCGCCCCTCGACCGGAGTAAGCACCGCCCGGCTACCGCTGCTCCTCGACCGAAGTAAACGCCACCCGGCTACCCCGCCCCTTAATTGGAGTAAACGCCAGACTTACCGTGTCCGGGAGCGCTCCCGCCGGCGCGGCGCCGAACAGGAGGTTGTCGTGGCTCACCGCTCGGCCCGTCGCCGGACGGCCGTGTTCCTGCTGCTCCTGTCGCTACTGCTCGCGCCCGCGCCCGCGGGGGCGGCGGCCCCGGAGTACCGGAAGTACCACGTGGTGACCATCACCGCCGACGGCGACCCGGAGACGCTGGCGGAGATCGCCGCCGCCGTGCTCGGCGACTCGGCCCGGATGCCGGAGCTGGTCGCGCTCAACAGCGGCCGGCCGCAGGCGGACGGCGACGCGATGAGCGACCCGGCCCGGTTGCGTACCGGCTGGATCATCGTGCTGCCCTGGGACGCGGCCGGGCCCGGCGTCGAGCACGGCGTGCTGCCCGAGCCCGACCGCCGGCCCGGCACGTCCCCCGAGGCATGCCCGGAGCGCGGTCCGGACCCGGCCGCACCGGACGGTCTGCCCTGGGCCCAGCTGCGGTTCGACCTGCCCGGGGCGTGGACGCGGGGGCGCGGCGGCGGCAGCACCGTCGCGGTCGTCGACACCGGCGTGGACGTGACCGCACCGGCGCTGGCCGGGCGCGTCCGCGGCGGCGAGAGCAGCGGCAACGGCGGTGCGCCCACGGTGGACTGCACCGGCCACGGCACCGCGATCGCCGGCATCGTGGCGGCCCGCGCCGAGCGCGCGGACGAATTCAGCGGGATGGCGCCGGAGGCGGTGATCCTGCCGGTGCGGGTGCCGGTCGCGGCGGACGGCGGGGCGGACCCGCGGGACGCGGCGGACGCGATCCGGCTCGCGGCCTCGGCCGGGGCGGGCGTGATGGTGCTGACCGTGCCGGTCGACACCGCGGCCGGCGAGGTCGGCACCGCGATCGACGAGGCCGTCGCGGACGGTGTGGCCGTGGTGGTGCCCGCCGGTGACCGGCCGGCACCGCAGGCCCGGCCGGGTCTGTTGCGCGTCGGCGGGGTGGGGGCCGACGGCACACCGGCGGAGGCGTACCCGGCCGGCGCCGTCGATGTGGTCGCGCCCGGCATCGGCGTGACCACCATCGGCACCGCGAACCGGCCCGCGTTGCAGGGGTCCGGCTCCGACTACGCCGCGGCGTTCGCGGCCGGCCTGCTGGCGCTGGTCCGGGCCGCCGCACCGGCGCTGTCCGCGGCCGAGGCCACGCAGGTCCTGCTGGACACCGCGGACGGCGCCACCGGCACGCCCGATCCGGTCACCGGGCGCGGCTTCGTCGACCCGGCCGCGGCGGTGCACGCCGCCACCGTCGCGCAACCGGCGCCGCCGGCCGGCCCGCCCACCGGCGGCGCCTCCGCGCTCGGGCCGGTCGCGCTGGCCGTGGCCGGCGTGGCGCTGCTGGTGGTCGTCGCGCAGGTACCGCTCCGGCTGGCCCGCCGCCGGCGCTGACACCGACGCCGCCCGCACGGTCAGTGGACGCGGATCGTCCACTGTGCGGACTGTCCGGAGCCGAGCAGGATCGGAACGATTCGGCCCGCGGTCGCGGACGCCAGGGAGCGGGCCGTGGCCGGTGCGTCCGCGCCCGCGCAGAAGACCACGCGCGGGGCCGGCAGCGGAGCGCCCGGCGCGGGCAGTTCCGGCAGCTGATCGAGGATCACCAGGCCCGGAACGGACTCCTCGCCCAGCACCCGGCCGACCGCGAAGACGCCCACACCGGCGGTGTGCAGCCGCCGGGCGAACACCGCGGCCTGCCGCCGGACCGCATCGGCGGCGCCGACCAGAGCCAGGCAATCGGGGGTACGGGTGAGGTCCGCGTGCAGCCACCAGTCGTTGCGACGGCCGATCACCAGCGGCATGACGCCCTTCAGCGGCGTGTCGTCCTCGGCCAGCCAGGCGTAGGCCGGTGTGTCCCGGCCGGTGGACACGCCGGTGAGGTGCACACCGGCCGGTCCCTCGTCCGCCAGCACGGTCTCCCGCAGCACCGGGCCGGGATCGCCGGGGCCGGGCAGCGGCGGCTTCGGGCCGGTCGGCCTGCGCCCGCCGGACGACGGGCGTGCGGGCGCCGCCGGCGTCTCCGCCCGGGTCGACACGGCCGTGATCTGCTCCTCGACCCGAGGTGCGGTCCGCACCGGCGCGGCGACCGGCTCGCCGGGCAGCTGCACGTCGACCATGGAGCGGCCGCCCGGGCCGGTGACCGGCGCCGCGGTGGAGGCGGCGGCGAACGCGGGGGTCCGCCACGGCTCGGTCGCCGGTTCCGGTGCCGCGGCGGGCGGCGTCTCCGCATCGGCTCGCGCGGCCGAGGCCCGCAGGGACGAGAGGGCCGGCCGTTCGGCGGCCGGTGCCGCGGGCCGGGCGGGCGCGCCCGGAACGGCCGGAGCGTCCGCACCGGAGGAGGCAGGCCGGGACGAGGCCGGCTCCTCGGCACGCGACCCCGAGGCGGCAGACCACGCGGAGGCGGACTCGGCCGGACGCGATCCGGACGCACCCGCACCGGAAGCAGCGGACCACGGCGACGCCGCATCCACGGAATCCACAGCACGCGAACCCGACACACCCGAACCCGAAGCAGCCGACCACGGCGACATCGCATCCACGGAATCCGCTGGGCGCGAAGGCGGTGCCGAGGCAGCCGGAGCGGAAGCAGCCGGAGCGGCCGGAGCAGGAGCGGTGGGGCGCGAGGGTGGGGCCGGGGTCGGTGCGGGGGCGCCGGACCACGCGGGGGCCGGCTCCGAGGGGCGGGCCGGGGCGGGGGCGCTGGACGTGGCCGACCACGCGGGAGCGGGGGCCGGGCCGGGGCGCGAGGGCGGAGTGGGCGCCGCCGGAGCGGCGGGTGCCGGGTTCGCGGGCTGCGGCGGTGTCGCCGGTGCGGCGGCGGCCGGCCAGGAGAGGCCGGATCCCTGGGCAGGGGCCGGCCGGGCGGGTGGCTGTTCCGGGTTGGGGCGGGGCTGCTCGACGGTGGGCAGCTCGTCCTCGCCGTCCGAGGTGGAGTCGTCCCGGGGCGGGAGCGGCAGCCGTACCCGCTGGGTGGGGTCTTGGTCGTCGGCGGGCCGGGGCGCGCCCTCCGGGACGAAACCGGTGCCGCGCGCGCCGGACCGGGGGTTCGCGGACGCCCGGGTGGGGGCGTCCGCGTCCGCGCCCGGCGGTCCCCAGACCTCACGTTGGTCCGCTGCGGCGGGCGGGCGGCCCTCGGCGGCGGACGCGACCAGGTCCAGGCCGGAGTCGGGCACCGGCGCGTCCGGCGCCTCCGATGCGCGCGGCGGCGCGGTGGCGCCGGGTGGGCCGGTCGGCCCGGGTGGCAGCGGCGGGTCGGCGCCGGGAGCGAGCCGTGGCCGCCGGGCCGTGGCTGCCGCGGCGGCGCGCGCGCCACTGTGCATGATATTGATCATGGCGGCGACCAGCATCAGCATCAGCACGAAGCCGACGAACCAGAGGATGGCCGCGCTGGTCGCGGCCGTGGACTCGGGCGCGGCGGCCTGCGGTGGCGGACTGGCGGCCCGGGACGACGCGGCGACCGGCGCGATCGCGGGCAGCGGGCCGTCCTTGACGCCCTCACCGGCCGCGTCCTTGGGCAGCACCAGGATCCAGCCGGGCTTGAGCTCGCCGCCGCTGTCGAGCGCGCCGCCGTCCGGCTGGGTGCGGCCGAGGTTCAGTTCGACGATCTCCCGGTAGCGGTTGCCGTCGCCGAGCGTCTTCATCGCGATCGCGTACAGGTACTCGCGCTGGCCGTTCACCGGGGCGGCGACCACGTAGTACTTGCCGGTCGCCGCCGGAACGGCCTGCGCCGGGGCCACGGCGAACGCGCACACCGTACCGATCAGCACCGCGATCGCGAGAGCGAGCCGAGCCCTCATGTCCAACCTCCCGGGATCCGCCACCGGCCGCCCGGGGCCCGCCCGGTCCCGTATCGGTTCCGTGACAGCCCGGAGGCGGAGCCGGTTCATGCCGTTCCCGCACGCGGGATCGGCTCCGGGGCCGTCGCACCGGGGGGTGTCACGGAACCGAGGGACGGTCCGGGCGGGGGTCTCGGGCGGTAACCGCCTGTGCCGGGTCGCCGCGGGCGGCGGGACGGCGCAGGCCGGTGGTCGGCCCAGTCAAGCAGGGCTAGCCCGACGCCGTCACCGCCCTTGTTCGGGTGTCCCCGTCGCCGGCGGTCTGAACCAGCACCGGCGCGGACCCGTAGAAGGGCCGAGCCGGTGACGATCCGGCACCGCAACGACAGGAGTCGCAGCATGCAGCCGTTCAACCTGGAGCAGTTCGCCGCTCAGGCCCGTGCGATGCAGGACCATGTCGCGCAGATGCAGTCGCGCCTGGAGTCCGCGTCGGTGACCGAGGACGCCGGGGACGGCCTCGTTCGCATCTCGCTCGGCGCGCACGGCCGGGTGCAGGCCGTCTCGATCGACCCGAGCCTGCTGGACCCGTCGAAGCGCGACCTGGTGGAGAGCCTGCTGGCCGAGGCGTTCACCAAGGCCACCCTCTCGATGAACCAGCTGGCCGAGGAGCACATGCGCCCGGTCTCCGACACCATCGGTCACCTCACCGGCCTGAGCAACGTGGGCCTGAACAAGATGCGCAAGATGTGAGCCGTGACGGTGTGCCCGGGGCCTGCCCGCCCCGGGCACACCGTCAGTCCATACAGGTCAGCACGAGTTCGGCGAACGTCGCCAGCTCGTCCGCGCGGTCCCGGTTCGCCTCGGACATCCGGCCGATCTGGCGTACCCAGTTGACCCGGTCGGTCTTCTCGGCGAAGTACATCCGGTTGTTCCGGATGAGCTCCGCGGCCGCCTGCGGCACGCCGGTGCCGGCCGGTGCCTCCATGGTCAGCCGCAGCGCCTCCATCACCGCCGCGTTCGCGTTGTGCGTGACGTCGTCGTTCGCACCGGCCGCCAGGTCGCGCAGCGTCTCCAGCGGGACCGTCCCGGTGATGGCCGGCCGGGCCAGCAGCGCGGCCCTGATCTCCGGGTCCGTCTCGGTCAGGTAGGCGAACGCGGTGTGCTCCTGGTCGGTCTCGGCCATCGCCAGGATCGCCCGGTGCGCGGTGACCGCGAAGTCGCCCGCGTCGTCGCCGCCGACGACCGGGGCCGGGAGCGCCTTGACCGGGCCGTGACCGGCCGTGACGTCGCGGCCGGGCCGCCGGGTCAGGATGCGCTCGACCGCCGCCCGGTTCGCCGGGCTGCGCAGGTCCTCGCGGAACGTGGAGAACAGCTCCGACCTGCGGGTCCAGCCGGGCGCGGACAGCCAGACGTGGAGCTCGTCGGAGAGCACGTCGCCGTACCGGCCGTGCACCGGCTCGGCGGCGGCGCGGGTGAGCGCGTCCAGCGCGCCGCCGGTGTTCTCCGTGCGGCGCCGCTCGCCGGGCAGTTCGACGTCCCAGCGGCCGGGGGCGGTGCGGCTCGGACCGGCGACCGGCACCTCGTACAGCGCGATCTGCGCCGCGATGAGCGGGCCGGCGTCCCGGTCGGCGAGCACCACCACCGGGCGGACGCCGAGTTCGTACCAGCCCTCCAGCACGCCGCCGAGCCGGTCCGCGATCGTGGCGTCGTCGCCCCGGCCGACCACCACCACCGGCTGCTCGCGCAACGGGCCGGCGGGGCCGGTCAGCGTGGTGTGCGCGTCGTGGATCTCCGCCATCAGGCGCTCGTCCGGGCGCGCGCCGAGCACGACGACGTCGTCCCGCGCGCTGACGCCGTGCGGCAGCCGGGGCGAGCGCCCGGCGGCCTCGGCCGGACGGGTGGGCGGCTGCGGCGGGGTGCCGGTGTCCGGGCCGGCCTCACGGGCCGGGTCCAGGTCCGGCTCGTGGTCTGTCCCGGGCTCCGCCCCATCGAAGCGGGAGCCGTCGTGACCCGAGCCGTTGCGGCTGGAGCCGTCGTAGGACTCCCACGACCCGTCTCGGCTGGAGCCGTCGTGGTCGGAGCCGTCGTGGTGGGAGCCGTCGTGGTCGGAGCCGTCGTGGTGGGAGCCGTCGTGGTCGGAGCCGTCGTGGTGGGAGCCGTCCGGCTCGGCGGGCTTGGGCGTGAGCTTCCGGAAGCCGAAGTCCGTCCACTCGTCGAGCGGCGTCTGGCGACCCTCGTTGATCTTCTCGATCAGGTTGTCGGCCGGCGTCGGACCGCCACTGAGCGAGTCGTGCGGCAGCGTGAGCCGGAGCAGGCCCTTCCGGGCCGTCGCCAGCTCCTCCTCCGTCGACTCGCGCTGCGTGAACGACAGGATCTGCTCGATCGACAGCCCGAAACGGTCGGTCAGCGTCTCGTCCGGCCTGAGCACCGGCGATCCGGCGCTCTCCGGACCCAGGTGGACGCGGCCGCCCGCCTCCTCCGCGAGCCAGGCCTCGGCGCCGTCCGCGCCGCCGAACACGAACCGGGCCGGGCCGTCCTCGGTGCCGGGCTGGACCGTCGTACCGTGCGGCGTGACCCACTCCTGGCCGCCGCCCATCGACCGGATGTGGAACGTCTCGCCGAGCGCGCCGAACGTCGGCCTGTCCGTCGAGTCGAGCGCGATCACGGTCCGGCTCGCCGGCAGGTCGCCGTCGACCAGGTGCTGCGGCACCCGGATCACCGACGGGCCCTGCAGCGGCGTGTGCCGGCCGTCCGGCCCGCGCGTCACCAGCAGGCGGTTCGCGAAGTTCTGCAGCTCGGCCGGCGTGTACCGGCGCCATTGCTCCGCATCCTCCTGATCCCGCTGGTGCGGCAGATCCACGACCATGCGGGTACGGACGTCGTCCGGCATCCGGGCGATCGTGTCCCGGATGGCGACGGGGTCGCTGACGTCCGGCGTGATGACCAGGTTGTGGAAGCCCGCCCGCGGCTCGGGCAGGTAGCCGACGGTCATGGTCAGCGGGCCGTCGGTGGAGAGGAAGAGCAGCTTGCCGGTCCGGCGCAGCACGTACCCGGACGGCACGCCCGCGCTGAGCCGGAGGAGCTCGGAGTCCACGGCCGGTGGCGCCGCCTTCGCCGCGTCCTTGGCCGACTTGGAGTCGGTGCCGGTCCCGTGCAACGGCCGGTCCCGGGGCGTCTGCACCCGTACCGTCTCCGCGGGCTGCCAGGGGGCCGCCGGATCCAGTGACCGGTCGGTGCGCTGCGCCCGCGGGTTGCCGACCATGTCCTGTGCGCCGCGGCGGCGCGCCTCGGCCAGCCCGTACGCCGTGTTCGCCTCGAGCCGGAGGCGCTTCGCGTCGTCGCGGTCGGTGGTCGCCGCCTGCACCGCCGGGTCCTTGGTGGTGCCGCCGGACGCCGTGGCCCGCCGCAGCCGCATCTCCATGATCCGGAGCCGGGTCTCGGCCAGGTCCAGCGCGCGCTTCGCCCGGGCGGCCGTCTCCGTCTCCACCGCCAGCGTGAGCCGGGCGGTCTCCGCGGCCAGTTCCCGCTCCGCGTCGAGGTGGAGCAGGCGGGCCGTCTCCGCGTTCCGCAGGATCTCGTCCCGCGCGGCGCCGTGCGGCCGGTTCGCCTGCGCGGCGGCCGCCGCCTGCGCCTTCATCGCCTGGGACCGGGTCTCGGCGACGACCTTCTCCGCCTCGGCCACACGGTCCGCCGCCTGCTTGCGGTCCGTCGCCCGGACGACCTCGTCGGCGGCACGGGCCGCCTCCAGGACGGCGGCGTCCATCCGGGCGTCGGCCCGGATCTGGGCGCTGCGCCGCTGCGCGTCGTCGGTCAGCGTCCCGGCCGCCTCCTGGTCCGCCTCCGCGGCCCGGAACTCGGCTCGCGCCACCGCGTTCCGCGCCCGCGTCCACTCCAGGTTCCGCTCGGCACTCTTCTGCTGCGCCTCCACGGCCGACGCGGTCGGCCGGGCCGTGGTGGCGGCGCCGGTGCCGTGCATCGGCGCGACCTCCGGCAGGTCGACCCGCGGCGGCTCGGCCAGCGGCGGTGTGTCCGGGCGGTTCGTCCGCAGCACCCGCGGGTGCTCGACCACGTCGTCGGCGATGCGGGCCCGGGGATGGGCGAGCGCGTGCGCGGCGCGGGCCTGGAGCAGGTCCTTCTGTGCCAGGTCGAACGCGATCTTGGCGTCCTTGACCGCCTGCGGCCGGGTGGCGGCCGGTGCGGCCTCGGCGCGCTTCAGGTTCGCCCTGCCGATCCGGAAGTTCCGCTCGGCGATCTCGAGTGCGCGCCGGGCACGGGCGAGCTGGTAGTCGGCCTCGGCCTTCGCCAGCCGTGCCGCGACCGGTGCCTTGGCCTGCTCCGCCGCGCGGAGCGCACCGTCCGCCGCGTCGAAGTCGCGCACCATCCGGCGGACTGATTCGAGGTGAATCCGGGCACCGGCCAGCGCCGGGTCGTTCGGGCCGGTCGCGTTCTTCTCCGCCGCCGCCAGTGCGGCCTCGGCGCCGCGCAGCACGCGGTCGGCGGTGTCCTCGAACTGCCGGACCACGGTCGGCGTGCGCTCGTCCTTCGGCGTCCCGCCGGGAGCGGTCGGGGCGTCCACGGCCTTCGGCGTCGCACCGGAAGCGGTCGAGGCGTCCGCGGCCCTGCCGGCGGCTGCGGCCTCGCCC
Source organism: Catenuloplanes nepalensis (assembly GCF_030811575.1). Lineage (GTDB taxonomy): Bacteria > Actinomycetota > Actinomycetes > Mycobacteriales > Micromonosporaceae > Catenuloplanes > Catenuloplanes nepalensis. Next base: position 5,331,682 of record NZ_JAUSRA010000001.1, read on the forward strand.
GCGGCCTTCTCCGCGGCTGCGGCCTTCTCCGCGGCCAGCGCCGCGGCGGCCTTCCCGGCCGCCTGCACGGCGGCTCTCGTCGCGCGGATCCGGGCGATCTTCGCCGCGCGGGACTTCGCCGCCGCGGCCGTCCCGGCCTCCTGCGCACCGGTCGTCGCGGCGCGGAGCTCGGCGATCCTAATCCTGCGGTCCTCGGCCGAGGCGCTCTCGTCGAGCGGCGCGGCGGCCATCGCCGCACGGATCTGGGCGATCCGCGCCGCGCGGGCCTTCTCCGGGGTGCTCCGGCCGGCCGGTCCGGCGGGCTTCGGCGCGAGGGCCGACGGCGCGGACGTGCCGGCCTCCTGCTCCAGCGCCTCCTTCGCCGTGGTCCAGGCCGTCAGGGCCTCGTCGTACGCCGTGCTGACCGTGACGAGTTCCTCCGCCGCGGCCTTGCGCGCGTTCGCCAGGTCACGCGTCCTGGCTGCCTCGCTGACCGCCTGGTCGGCGCTCAGCCAGCGTTCGGTCGCCCGGGCGAGGGCGGCTTCGTGGACCTCGACCGGCGGATTCGGGGCCGCCGGAGCGGTGCCCTGGGCGGCCTTCGCCTCATTCAGTGCCCGCTCGGCCGCCTGCGCATCCGTCAGCGCGGCCTTCCGGTCGGCCTGCGCGGCGTCCAGCGCCTCCGTCATGTGCTGCGCGGACGCGGCGGCGGCCACGACCGCCTGTGCCGGCGTCGGGGGCTTGATCCGGTTGCTCGCCGCCGCGCCGGTGCCGTTCATCGGCGTGACCGTCGGCACGCCGGGCCGGGCCAGCGCGGCCAGGTCGAGGGCGTCCGGCCGGTCGGTGCGCGGGGCGCGCGGGTTCTCCACCCGGTCGAGGGTGATCCGGAAACGGGCCTCGATCAGGTCGCGGACCTTCCGGGCCTCGTCGCGCTGCCGTACCGCGTGGTCATGGTCGTTCTTCGCCTGTTTCCGGGCCTCTTCCCTGGAGATCGGGTCGGCGGGCCGGGGCTGCGTCTCCACCTCGGCCGTCGTGCCGGGCCGGTGCGGATCCGGCGCGGGATCGGGCTCCGGAGCCGGCGGCGTGTAGAACCGGTCCGCCCGGTCCTGCGCGGCCTTCGTCACCAGCACGTTCCACTCGGCGGCCTCCAGCGCCCGGCGCGCCCGGGCCAGCTGACCGGCCTCGTACGCCAGGGTCAGACGCGCCTCGGCGGCGGCCCGCACCGGCTCGGCGGCGCGCAGCGCGGCGTCCGCGGCGTCGAACCGGCTCACCATCCGGCGCACCTTCTCCAGGTGCTGCTGCGCGTCCGCCTCCGCCCGCGCGTGGCTGCCGTCCGCCACCCGCTGCCGGTCGCGGGCCAGCGTCGCCTCGGCACCGCGCAGCACCTGATCGCCGAGGTCGCCGGGCCGGCTCAGCACCGTGCCCAGGTCGCCCGGCTTCGCCGGTGGCGGGGTCGGCTTCGGCGCCGGCTGGTTCTCCGCCTGTGCGGCCGCCGCCGCGGCCCGGTCCGTGCGGGCCCGCTGCGCGGCGGCCCGCTTGTCCAGCTCGGCCGCGAGCCTCGACTGCTTGAGCGCCTCGTGCTTCAGCGCGGCCCGTGCGCGCCCGTACTCGACCTCGGCGGCCCGGTGCGCTCGCCGGGCCTCCTTGACGGCCTCGATGTCGGCACCGGCGGTGTGCCGGAACCGGGCGTAGAACTCGGCCTGCTCGGCCCGGCGCAACTCACTCGCGGCCTTGGCCAGCGCGGTCTCCGCGTCCTTGGCCGCGGCGGCCAGCTCGGCGTCCCGCGCGCTCTTCGCCGTCGCCGCCGCCTCCGCGGCCGCGGCCCGCTGGGCCTGCCGCTGCCTGTACGCCTCCGCCATCGGCGCGAGCGCGGCGGCCCGCTCGGCCTCCGGCAGCGCCGCCACGTCCTGGCGAGCCGTCGCCGCGGTGGCCCGCTCGGTCTCGCGCACCGTCTTCGCCTCGGCCGCCGCGGCGGTCGCGGCGGCCCGGTCGGCCTTCCGCTGCCGATCCACGTCCGCCCTGGCCCGGAGCACGGCCGCCTCCGCCTGCTGGTACGCGGTGAGCGCGGTCTCGACCCGCTCCACGGCCTCCTCGACCGTGCCCTGGTGCGCACCGGCGCGCAGCGCCGCCTTGATCGGGTCGTCGGTGCGGCCCGACTCCGCCGCCCTGCCGGTGCCGTTCATCGGCGCGGCGTCCGGGATCCCGGTCCGCACGGTCGTGGCCCGCGCCCAGGTGGACGGGTCCACCGGCCGGTTCCGGTTCGGCACCCGCGGGTTCTCCACCAGGTCCTGCGCGATCCGGAACCGGGGCAGCGCCAGCGCCAGCGCGCTGGCCGCCGCGCCCCGCTCGCGGAGCGCCTTGTCGTACGCCTCCTGGGCGCGCTTCACCGCGCGGGCCTTCGGGCCGTCCGGCGCGCCCGCCTTCGAGGTGGACCGCTTGTCGTCCGGCATGGCCTTCGCCCGGCGCAGCTCGGACTGGGTCGCCCGCACCTTCGCCTCGGCGATCGCCACCACCCGGTGGGCCTGCGCCGCCGTCTCACCGGCCCGGGCGCGTTCCTGCAGCGCCCTGGCCGTGGACAGGGCGTTCTCCGCGGTACGCACGCTGCCGATCGCGTCGTCGAGGAGCTTCCGGAGCCGGTGCAGCTCGGTGAGCGCGGGCGGCTCGGCCCGATCGCCGGCCGCCTGCTCCGCGAGGGCCCGCTCGGCCGTGGCACGCTGCTGCGCGACCTGTGTCCGGAGCGACCCGACCGTGGCCCGCGCCCGGTTCAGCGACTCCTGCGCCTCGACGATCCGGCGGGCGGCGTCGCTCTGCTCCGCCGCCCGGACCTTGGCGAACTCCGCTTCGCGCAGCGCATCCGCGGCGTCGACGCCGCGGTTGTGCGCGCGGATCAGCGCCATGTCCCGCGCCGGGCCGGGCGGCAGCGTCCGCGCGTCCCTCTGGGCCTGCGCGGCGTCCTTGCCCTGCTGTACGGCGGCCTTGATCGCGTTGTCCGCCCGCTTGACCGCCTGTTCGGCACGCGTCACGGACTGCGCCGGCGTCTCGGTGGCGCCGCCCTCCCCCTTCGGGGCGCCGGTGCCGTGCAACGGGTCCTGCGTGGGCGGGTCCACGCTGGCGGCCGAGGCGGGCGCGGTGTCCGCCGCGTCCACCGGCCGCTGGGGGCGCAGCACCCGCGGACTGTCGACCCGGTCGTGCGCCACCCGGAGCCGGGCCTCGGCGCGGCCCGCGGCCTCCTGTGCCGCCTTCAGCGCGCGCTGTGCCTTGTCGTGCTGGTCGGTGGCCTTGTCCACCGCGGTCGCCCGCGGGCCGGCGGTGGCGGACTTCCCGGCACCGGTGGTGGCCGCCGAGGGCGGGTCGGCCGGCATGGCCCGGGCCCGGGTCAGCGCCGCCCTCGTCTCCCGGGCGTTCGAGCGTGCGATCTCGGTCGCGGCCTGCGCGCGGGCGACCGTGTCCAGTGCCTCGGCCCGCGCCCAGAGCGCCCTCTGCGGCAGCAGCTCGTCCTCGGCCTGGCGCCGCTCGGCGCGCATGGTGTCGTACCGCTGGACCAGCGCATCCCGGTCCGCGTCCTCCGGCCGGACCCGGTCCGGGGTGGACATCGCGGCATCGTCCCCGGCCGCGGCGTGCAGCGCCCGCTGCGCGGCCCGGTAGGCCCGGGCGACGCTCGGCGCCGCGTCCCTGAGGCGCTCCTCCAGCTTCCCCAGCTCGGTCCGCGCGTCCTTGAGGTCGCGGTCCGCACGCAGCAGCTCCGCCGGACGCTCCGGCTCGGCCGGCTCGCCGGTCCTCGGCGCGGCGGGCGGCTCACCGGCCTTCGGGGCGGCCGGCGGCTCCGCGGCCCTGTCCGCTGCCGCGATGTCCGCGAGGTGCTTCGCGTCGGCGGCGGAGTACGCGGCCTCGGCGGCCTCGACCCTCTTCCGCTGCTTCTCGATGTCCCGCCGGAGCTTCGCCTCGGTGTCGGGCAGCGAGCTGTCCAGCGTCCGGTGCCGGTCGACGGCGCGCAGCGCGCGCTCCGCGAGGACCGCGTTCGTCCGTGCGGTGTCCGCCTTCGCCTGGAGGTCCGCGAGCGTCTCCGCGTGCCGGCGTCTTTCCTCGGCGCGCCTGAGCGACCCGGTGGCCTGGCGCAGGTCCCGTTCCGCGTCACCCTCGGCGGCGGCGGTGCGCCGCACGGCCGCGGCCCGCTCCGCCTCGTCCGGCAGCAGGCGCGCCCACTCGCGCTCGGCGCGGGCCCGGTCGCGGGCCCGGGCGGCGTCCGCGATGGCGTTCTCGGCGTTCACCACGTCCGTCTCGGCGCGCTTGAGCGCCTGCGCCGGGGTCAGCGTCACGGCCGGGTTCGTCCGGGCCGCCTCGCCGCCCTGGATCGGCGGCACGTTCGGGCCGCCGACCGGCCGGGTCTCGGCCGGCCGCCACGCGGCCGCCGGGTCCGCCGGCCGGTTCGGGTCCAGCCTGCGCGGGTTCTCGACCGTGTCGCGGGCGATGCGGAACCGGGCCACGAGCAGGTCCCGGGTCGCACGCGTCTTGGTGACCTCGCGGGTGGCCGCCTCGTGCGCCTTCTTCGCCGCGTCGACCGCCTTCGCCTTCGGCCCGGCCGCGGCCTTCGCCGCCGGTGCCGTCGCGTCCGGCGCCTTCTCCTGTCCCGTCGCGTCCGGCGCCTTGCCCTGCGCCGTCGCGTCCGGCGCCTTCTCCGCCGGTGCCCGCTCGGCCGAACTGGACGCGATCACCGGCTCCGGCGTGCCCGCCGATTCCGGCGCCGCCACCGGCGTGCCGGACGACGTGTCCTGGGTGGACGATGCCGTCGTGGCCTCGGGAGCCGGGGCCGGCTTCGGGTCGGCGGGCATCGCCTGTGCCCGCGCCAGCGCCGCGCTGGTCGCCCGGGCGTTCGCGAGCGCGTCCCGCAGGGCCATCTCGGCGCGCAGCGACTGCGCGCCGAGCTCCTCCCGCGCCAGCACGGCCTCGGCGCGGTTGAGCGTGACCTCGCGCTGCCGGAGGTCGCGGGTCGCCGTGTCGAGAGCGCGGCGCGCCTGGTACCGCTGCCCGTTCTCCGGCATCGCGGCCCTCGCGGCATCCGCGGCCTTCGCGGCGGTGTCGGCCTTCGCGGCGGCCGCGACCCCGGCTGCCTCCCTGGCCTCCGTTGCCTTCGCCTCGGCGGTGGCGGCCGCGTCTCGGGCGGTGTCCGCGGCCTTCGCGGCGGCGGTGGCTTCCGCCGCCTTCGCCGCCGCCTCGGTCTCCGCGGCCTTCGCCGCCTCCGGAGCGGCGTCGGCCTTCGCGGTGGCCGCATCGGCCTCGGCCTTCCGCGCGGCGGCGTCCGCCGCAGCCCGCGCGGCATCCGCGGCCTTCGCGACGGCGGTGGCTTCCGCAACCCTCGCCGCTTCCTCGGCCTCCGCCGCCTTCGCGGCATCGGGAGCGGCCCCGGCCTTCGCGGTAGCCGCCTCCGCCGCGGCATCCGCGGCCTTCGGCGCGGCCGCGGCATCCGCGGTATCGGCTGCATCCACGGTCTTCGCGGCATCGGCGGCGCCGGCGGCCCGCATGGCCTCGGCGACCGCGTCCGCATCCGCTCGCGCCTTCGCGGCGGCCCTGGCGGCCACGGCGCTCGCCGCCTCCGCGGCCTCCGCTCGTTCGGCGGCCTCAGCGGCCTTCGCCTCCGCGATCCTCGCGGCCTCCACGGCCGCCAGCGCCTCCTCGGTTCGCGCGGCCTCCGCGGTCTTGGCGGCCTCGGTGTCCGCCGTGGCCTTGGCCGCTTCCGCGGCCTTCGCCCGGGCCTCGGCCTCCGCGGCCTTCGCCTTCGCGATCTTCGCGGCCTCGACGGCCGCCGCGGCTTCCGCGGCCCTGGCGGCGTCCACGGTCCTCGCCGCGTCCGCGGCCTGCACGGCCTGCACCGCGTCAGCGAGCCTCGCGGCGTCCACGGGCGACGGCGTCTCCGCAGCCCTCGCGACGTCCGTGGTCTCCGCGGCCTCTGCCGTGTCCGTGGCCTTCGGGGCCGTCGACGTTTCCGCCGAGTCCACGACCGACACGGTTTCCGTGGCCTTCACGGTATCCGCGGCCTTCGCAAGATCCGCGGGATCCGTACCCGTGGCGGACTTCGCGGCCTCTGCCGCGTCGGCGGCGTCGGCGGTCCTCGCCACGGTCGCCGCGTTCGCGGCCGACGTGTGCGTCTCCCGGGCCTTCTGCAGCTCGGTACGCGCCTCGGCCACGGTCACCGTGGCCTGCGCCTGCGCCCGCTCGAGGCCCAGGACCCGCTGCGCCTGGGCCAGCCAGTCGAACGCGGTGTTGTACCGGGTGATCGCCCCGTTGATCGCGCGGGTCCGGCTCACGTCGTCCGCGGGCAGCTGCTCGGCCCGGTGGATCGCGTCGGCCGCCTGGTGCAGCTCCAGCCGTGTGGTGTGCAGTCGCCGGTTCCACTCGGCGAGGCTCTGCCGGGCGGCGGCCTCGCTGTAGAGGTCGGTGGCCGCGGCCATCGCGGCCGGCCGGGCCGGGTCGTCCGGCTTCAGCTGGCGGGCCCGGTCGACCTCCGCGGACGCCGCGGTGAAGTCCGCGTGCGCGGCGGCGTACGTGGCCTGCGCGGCCCCGGCCGCGTGCAGTACCGCCGGGGTGGTCGCGCTGCCCGGCGCCGCGGCCGCGATCGCCGACAGCGATCCGCCGAGCACACCGCCGCCGGGCAGACCGGCCGGGCGCGTGCCGTCCCCGGTCTCCGGCGCGTTCTCGCCGCCCGTGAGCCGCGTGCCGGACGGCGTGCTGATGCCGTCCCCGGCGAGGGTGCCGGGGGTCCCGGCCCGCGCGGGATCCGTGCCGGACACGCCGCCGGGCCGGTCGGCCGGCGGGTTGCCGGTCGAACCGGTGCCGTCGGTCCGGGTGCCGGTCGTCGTCCCGGTCCGGGTCGTGGTGTTCGTGTGCGTCGTGGTGGCCGTCTCGGTCGCGGTGGAGACGTCGGCCGGCCGGTCGGTGACGGTCCCGGCCGGGGCCTCGTCCTGCCCGCGCAGGCCGGTGCCGGGCGGGTCGCCGGGGTCCGCGGGGTTGCGCGGGCCCTGCTGGCGCGGCGGCTGGACGACCGTGGCCGAGCCGTTGCCGCGGTTCAGCGTCGGGCCGTCCGCTCCGGTGTCCGGCAGGTCGCGCAGCGATCCGGAGCCGTATCGGCCTCCGCCGGACGAGTCGGTGCCGCCGCGGCCGGACGGGCCCAGCTCCGGCGGGTCGAGGTCGCTGAGCGTGACCGGGCCGTCGCCGGGCTGCCACGAGCGGCCACCGCCCGCGGAGGTGCCGTCGCCGCCGAGGCCCTCGCCCTGCATCGTGCGGATCGTCACCGGGCCGTCGCCGGGCCGCCACGTCCGGCCGCCGCCCGCGCGCCCGCCGTCCACATCGGACCGAGGTCCGGTGGCGGGCCGGTCCGCCGGCGCCACGTAGTCGCTCCCCGGCTTCCAGTCCGCGCCGTGCGCCGCATCGCCGGGATAGCGGCCGGTGCCGCCCGGCGCCTCGCCGAGTTCCTGTGAGCCGCCGTCCCACGTCCGGGCCGGTGCCTTCGGCTCCGCCGCCGGGGACCCGACCGGCATGTCCTTCGGACGATCCGCCGCGAGCCCCGGCCGATCCGGGTTCCGGGCCGCACCACCCGGCGTGGCACCCAGCTGCTGCGACGAACCCTGCCACGAACCGGCGGCCGGCGCCTTCGACTCCCCCGCCGAGGACCCGACCGGCATGTCCTTCGGACGATCCGCCGCGAGCCCCGGCCGATCCGGGTTCCGGGCCGCACCACCCGGCGTGGCACCCAGCTGCTGCGACGAACCCTGCCACGAACCGGCAGCCGGCGCCTTCGACTCCCCCGCCGAGGACCCGACCGGCATGTCCTTCGGACGATCCGCCGCGAGCCCCGGCCGATCCGGATTCCGGCCCACACCACCCGGCGTCACACCCAGCTGCTGCGACGAACCCTGCCACGAACCGGCAGCCGGCGTGTCCGTCTCCGCCGGGGTGACCTCGTCGCCCCGCGTCCAGCGCTGCTTCGGATCCACGTTGTCCGCGTGCGCCGGGCTGTCCGGATGCCGGCCGGTGCCACCCGGCTGAGCGCCGAGCGGCTGCTTGTCGCCCGCCATCCAGCCGGGCGGAGTGGCCGCATCCGGCGTCGAGCCGTCCGTGCCGGGCTCCCAGCGCTGCTGGCCCGGGTTGTCCGCGTGCGCGGGGCTGTCCGGGTGCCGGTCGACCCCGCCGGGCCGCTCGCCGAGCGTGCGGCCCTGACCGGTGAAGTTGCCGGAGGGTGCCGGAGCGTCCGGGCGGACCAGGCGGACCGTGATCTCGGTGCGGGCCGCGTCCGGGCCGGCGTACCGGACGCCGGCGTCGCCGAGCTGGATCCGGAGACTGTCGAGCTGCCGGCCGACCGAGAGCGGCACGCCGTCCTGGTTCAGCCCGTCGAACTTCACGGTGTTCGCGATGCCGTCCGGCAGGTCACCGGTGTCCCGGGAGATGCGCACCGACCAGCCGTCGGCGAGGTCGTACCCGCCGTCGGGGCGCGGCTTCATGCCGGCCGGGCCGTCGCCGGGGCGGACGCCGTCGGCGAGCCCGGCGATGGTGCCCTCGGGGAGGGAGCCGCGCAGGCCCGCGCGGGCACCGCCGAAGCTGACGTCGGCCTGGGTGAAGAACGCCTTGCCGTACTCCTGGCTCAGTGTGCGGTTCGCCCGGGGGCCGGCCGGGCCGAGCAGGTCGCTGAATGCCGAGTCGGCCGTGCCCTTCAGGTCGGTGAGGCGCTCCTCGAACCGTACCCGCGACGGCATCTCGTTCTTGATCTGCGCGGCCTCCGCGTCGAACCGGGCCCGCGCGGCCTGCACCGACTCCGCCGACCAGCCGTCGCGCTGCAGGCCGGGCCGCAACTGCTCGTCGAGGTCCATCATCCGGCCGCGGATCTCGGCGGACATCCGGGAGACGCCGCCGGAGTCCAGCCGCAGGCCGGGCTGGCGGACCGTCTGCATCAGGTCGTCCTGCAGCGAGCCGAGCAACTGGTCGCGGTGCTGGTGCAGGTCCAGGTGGCGGCGCGGGGCCGGGCCGTTGTACGTCTCGCCGAACTGCCGCACCCGGCCGGAGACGATGTCGTCGACCGACGCGTCGAGGTCCTCGCGGGCGGCGCGCAGGCCGTTCGCGGTGCCGAGCGAGTCGCGGTGTTTGAGCATCGTGTCGATCACGCGCGCGTCCAGCTCGCCGGCCATCGACGCCCGGAGGTTCGCGGACTGCTTGTAGGCGCCCTCCGGCGACAGGCTCTGCTCGCCGAGTCCCCCGTTCCACCGGCCGAGCCGCTCGTCGACCCGGGCACCGGCGCCGCGCTGCGCCTGCGCGGACAGCTCCGGGGAGCGCTGCAGGTAGCCCTCCAGGCGGCCGCCGAGCGCCGCGTCCATCTCGTCCCAGGCGCCGCGGTTCGCCGGAGTGAAGGCGTCACCGCTGTCGAATCGGCGGGCGACCACGGAGTCCACGGAGACCTGCACGTCGCGGGCGAACGCGCGCACGCCGAGCGCGATGTCGGCGTCGCCGATGCCGTTCGCCCTGGCCTGCTGCACGGCCCGGTCCACCGCGGCCCGGTGCCGGGCGATCTCGTTGTGCTGGAACGCCTCCAGCCGCAGCTTCGCCTGCAGATCGGCGGACTTCTGGGTCCAGGCGTCCACCGTCCGCTGCCACGACAGCGAGTCGACCGGGGCACCGTCGCGGACCAGCGGCCCGAACGTCGACTCGAACTCCGCGCGGTACTCCTGCGCGAACCGGTTCCGCCAGGCCGTCTGCTCGGCGCCCCGCATGTCGTGCAGGAACCTGAAGCGTGCGTCGTCGGCCACACCGGCGGCCCGGGCCTTGTCGCGGCTGGCACCGACCACGCCGTCGAACACGTCGCCTGAGTCGGCCCGCAGGCCCTCCACGGCCCGGGCGGTGCCGATCTGCGGCGCGAACGCCTTGCCGAGCTGCTCGACCCGGGCGTCGAACGCCGCCCGTTCCTCGGCCGAGACGGGTTTCGCCTCCGGCAGCGTCTGCGCCGTGCCGGGCCGGGCCGTCTGCCCGCCCTGGACCGGCGGCAGCTCCGTCTCGGGGCGGGACAGGCCCGGGTAGTTCTCCGGGGCCAGGCCGTCGCGGCCGGTCGGGGAGACGTCGCCCGGCACCAGGTCGTCGGCGGTCCCGGTGCGGATGACCGAGTCGCCGGGGTCGGGGGCGCGGACGCTCGCGGCCAGGTCGGTGATGGTGCGCTCGGGCAGCGGCGCGCGCAGCCCGGCGTTCCCCATGCCGATCGTGTCGTCGACGGCGGTGAAGAACTCCCTGCCGTACTCCTGGCGGAGCGCGCGACTGGCGATCGGGCCGTCCGGGCCGAGCATCCTGCCGTACGCGAAGTCCGCCGTGTGCAGCAGCTCCGACAGCTTTTCCTCGTAGCGGATCCGGGCCGGCATCTCGCCGCGGATGGCCTGCGCCTCGGCGTCGAACCGTTCGGCGGCGTTGCGGACCGCGTCCGGCGAGTACCGGCTCTGTTCCAGACCGGGCCGCACCGCCTCGTCGACGTCGGCCATCCGGCCGCGGATCTCGGCGGACAGCCGGGTGATGCCCGCGGAGTCCAGGCGGACGCCGGGCTGCCGCACGGTCGCGGACAGGTCGTCCAGGAGCGACTCGACGTGCTGGTCGCGGTGCTGCATGAAGTCCAGCTGGCGGCGGGCCGCCGGGCCGTTGTAGGCGTCCGCGTACGGCCGGAGCCGGTCGGCCACGGCCTGGCCGACCACGGAGTCCAGGTCGCGGCCGGCCGACCGGGTGCCGTTGGCCGAGCCGATCCCCTCGCGCTGCCGCAGCATCGACTCGATGACGTGCGTGCGGACGTCACCGGCGATCGAGGCGCGCACGTCACCGGCCTGCTTGGCCACCTGGCCGGGCGGCAGCGCGTCCGTGCCGAGCTTGGTGTTCCACGCGCCCAGCTGCCCGTCGACCCGCTGGTCGAGCAGCGCGCGCATGCGGGCGGAGAGGTCGGGGGCCCGCTGCAGGTAGTCGTCCAGCCGGCTGCCCAGGGCCGAGTCCAGGTCGTCCCAGGCGCCGCGGTTGGCCGGCGCGAACGCCTGGTCGCCGGAGTGCCGGCTGACCAGCGTGTTCGTGGACATCTGCACGTCGTGGGTGAACGTGCGCACGCCGAGCGCGATGTCGGCGTCGGCGATGCCGTTCGCTCGGGCCTGGTCCACCGCCCGCTGCACCATGGGCCGGTGCCGGCCGATCTCCAGGTGCTGGAAGACGTCGAGCTTGAGCTTCGCCTGCAGGCCGATCTGCTGCTGCTGCCAGGTCTCGACCGCCCGGTTCCAGGCCGGCGTGTCGACCGGCGCGCCGTCCCGCACCAGCGGCCCGAACGTGTCCTCGAACGCCTGGTCGTGCTCCTGCTGGTACCGGCCGCGCCAGGCGGGCCGCTCGGACTCGGGCAGGTCGTGCACGAACCTGAACCGCGAGTCGCCCTGCGCGTTCGCGGCACCGGCCGTGGTGCGGCTGGAATCGATCACGTCGTCGAAGGTCTTGCCCGGATCGCCGCGCAGGCCGACCGCGCTCTTCGCGGTCGCGGTCTGCCCCTGAAGCTTCTCGCCGAGCGCCTGGACCTTGGCCTCGATCGACGAGACCGGCATCGACGTCCGCTCCGGCAGCGGGAGTGCGGTGCCGTTGAGCTGACCCGGCATAGCGTCCGGGTCGGTGTGGGCCAGCCCGGGGAAGTCGTGCGGGGCCAGGTCCGGGCGCCCGAGCGGCGTGGGGTCGCCCGGCACCAGGTTGCCCTCGGTGCCCGGCTTGACGGTCGTGCCCGGCGGGACGGTCACCGGGGACTGCTCGGCGAGCGCGTCGAGGCGCGTGCCGAAGCCGTCCCCGTCCACCCGCTCCTGCGCGAGCCACGCCTGGTTCTCGAAGTCGCGGCTGCCGATCGACTCCCGGTGGGCGCTGACCCAGTCGCTGCGGAACCGCTCGGCGAGCGCGTCGTAGGTGCCGGGCGAGAGCGACGAGTGGACCGGGTCGGTCCGGGTGCCCATGATCTTGGCGAACTCGTCGGCCGCGGCCGCGGGAAGGTTGCCGAACTGCGGCTCCGCCCTGATCCGAAGGCGCAGGTTGCCGGCGAGCGCGTCGAGCTGCTTGCTCCAGGCCTTGCCCTGCGGCTTCAGGTCGGTGTGCCGGGTGGCGAACGAACCGGGGGACGCGTCCCACAACTCGGCCCGCACCTGCCGCAGCGCGCCGTGCCACGCCTTCTCCACCCGGGCCATCTGAACCTGGTCGAGCTTCGGCAGCTCGGCCTCGTGCGCCAGCGAGCGCTTGACGAGCTTCCCCTGCTTCGGGGACATCGCCGCGTCGAACGCCCGGTGGAACGAGTGGTCGGCGACCTGCGACAGCGCCAGGTCGTCGTGCAGCCGGCCCTGCGCCTCGACCAGCTTGTCCTGGACCGTCTTCGGCTTGTCCGCGTCCGGGCCCCTGCCGGATCCGGAGCCCTTGCCGGTGGCGGGCGTCGCCGCGGTGGACGCCTGCGGCGTCTCGTTGATCGTCCGGACGGTACGGAAGAAGTCCGCCCCGGCCTGGTCGAAGTACTCCCGGCCGAGCACCCGCTTGTCCGGGCCGCGCGCGCCGGCGTACTGCGCCGAGGTCTCCTCGAACACCTTCCCGGCCGTCTCGCGGGCCTTCGGGTCGGTGATCCGCTGCAGCTCGCGCCAGGACGCCTCGCCGCCGGGCCAGTCCTTCGGCATCGGCTTGTCCGGCTGGACCGGCCGCGGGTTCTCGGCGGCGCCGGTGAACCGGGCCTTGAACTCGCCGGCCGCCCTGTTGAACACCTTGCCGGCCTCGGCCGGGTCCATCACGCCCTCGCCGCGACGGCCCCACATGTCCCCGCGGAGCATCTGGGCGTGCGCGTTCCAGTCGGCGCGGATCGACGCCAGGTCCTCCGGGCGCAGCCGCGCGGCCAGCTCCGGGTTCGCGTCCGCCCACTCGCGGTACGCACGACCGAACGTGGTGTCCGAGTCGTTGCCGCGCAGCCGCAGCTCCTGCTCGAACCGGGCGCGGTTGACGCCGTCGGACCGGATGTCCTGCCGCGCCTGCTCCAGCCGGGCCGCGACCTCCTGCGCGTTGCGGGGGCCCTTCGCCGGCTTGGCGCTACCGGTGTCCGCGTCCGCCGCGCGGACCCTGATGTCGCCGAGGTCGCCGCCGATCCGGTTGTGCCGGGCGAGGTACGCGCCGTCCGCGAACGCGGTCTCGGCCGCGTCCATCCGCTGCTGCCACTGGTGGTGCTTGCCGTCGCCCGTCTCCGCCGGCCGGTTGATCGCCCTGGGGTCGTTGCCCCAGATCTCGGTGAACTCCCGGTCGAGCTTGGACCGGGTCCCGTTCCGGATGTCGGTCCTCTCGGCGTTGGTGAGCTTCAGTTCGGACGGGCTGGAGGCGAACTGGCGCTGGTCCGCGGCCTCGGCCCGGCGGAGGACGCCGTTGATGGCACCGGCCTTCTCGAGCGCGGCCGCGGCCCGCCCACCGTCCGCGGCGGACAGCTTCTGCGTGGTCGTCGCGTGCACGTCGGCGGTGCGCGCGTACGGTGACGCCTCCCAGCTGTCCTCGTGCAGCTTGGCCGCGGTGTCACGCAACGCGTTGTGCTCCGCCCGGCGGGTCGACTCGGGCACGTCCGCGTTGCTGCGCACCCGGCCGTCGACGTCGGTGCGGAGGTAGCTGTCCAGCTTGCTGCCGAAGCTGCCGGTGCCCTCGCCGCGGTCGGCCGGTGCGGTGGTCTCCGGACCGCCGTCCCGGCTCGACGCGGCACGGAAGTTGTTGAACTCCTCGCCGTGGATCCGGGCGATCCGGCCCGGCGACGCGCCGCCCGCGGCCAGCGCGTCCAGCTCCTGCCTGAGCTTCGGCTCGACCTGCTGCTTGAACCGCGACTCGATGGCCTGCTCGCGCTGGACGCGGGCGGTGAAGTCGTCGCGCAGCTGCTGCTGCCGGGTCTGGAACGCGCCCTCGTCACCGCGCGTGGCCGCGTGGGCGGCCCGGACCTCCGCGACGTGATCACCGGTGGCGCGCGACATCGCGGTGGTGCTGGCGCCGTCCACCGTCCGGTCACCGGCCCAGGCGGTCTCCCTCGCCGCGACCCCGTCGGTGGCCGCGGCGCTGCGCAGGTCGTTCTCGGCGCCCTGGGCACGCGCGTCGAGGCGCCGGGACAGGTCGCCGCGGTTCATCGGCGAGTCGCTGCCGGCCGATCTGCGCCAGTCCGCCAGGTCGGTGCGGACGCCGTCCTCGTACGAGCTGCGCACGGTCTCGGCGTTGCTCGGCGGGCCGTCACCGCCGGCGCGGGCCGCTATCGCGTCGAACTTTCCGCTGCTCTTGGCGAGGTTGCCGATCTCGCTGACCCGGGTGGGCAGCGAGCTCTCCCACTCCCGCCGGATCGTCTCGAGGTGCTTGGAGTTCGCGTCCGGCCCGGCGTTCTTGATGGAGACGCGCAGCTCGTCGGCGACCGTGTTCCGAATCGCCGACCGGGAGTTCTCCAGGCCGGGGTTGTCCCTGATGTACGCGTCGACGGCCCGGTCCGCGTTCCGGCCGGTGATGAAGTGGGTCCGCTCGAAGTTCGCCTCGGTCCGGAGCTGCCGGCCGACGTTCGCCTCGACGTTGCGCATCGGGTCGGTGATGCCGTCCGCCGGCCGGGCCGGCGCCGACTGGGCGTCGCGCGTCACGTCGGCCTCGACGCGCCGGATGCCCGCCTCGCTCAGCCGCCAGGAGCCCTTCTCCTGTGCTTTGAGCGTGGCGGCCTGCTCCTCGCGCACAAAGGTGCGAGCACTCTGCGCGATCTCCTCCGGCGTGTTGCCACTGATCGTCCGCGGGGCCTTCGGCGCCGGTGCCGGCTCGCCGTTGGCGATGGCGCGAGCGCTCGCCGCGACCTCTTCGATCGTGTTGCCGGTGACGCGGCGCGGGGACGGCGTCGTCGCGGGTGTGTCGCCGGCCGAGCTGCCCGGCCGCGAGGTCGCCGGGGTGTCCGGCCGGGCCGGTGGCACCGCGTCGGTGCCGCGCCCGCCGGTGGACGAGTCCAGGGTGGACGCTTCCAGGCGGCGGTTGACCTCCATCAGGTCGACGGCGTCGTCGCGGCCGTTCCGGGCCGACCGCGCGACCGTCGGCGTCTCCGACAGCTCGGGGTCCGGGGTACGGCTGCCGATCGAGCCGGCGTCGTCGGATCCCTCGCCGGTCCGGCCGGCGGGCGGGCTCACGTCGCGGCCGGCCGGGCTCTCCGAGCCGGGCAGCGTGCGGGGCGTCTCCGGAGCCGACGAGGACCCGGTCGGCCGGGCGGGCGGGGCGGGCGCGCGCTGGATCGAGGTGCCCTCGCCGCCGGCCCCGGTGGACGCGGCGAGCCGCTCTCCCGGCTGCATCGGCGGGCTCGACAGGCTGGGCGTGTCCGCGCCCGTGGCCGTCCGCGTCGACTCGATCGACTGCCCGCGCTGCAGCGACCCGGGTTCCAGCGCGTTCGGGTCCGCGCCCGCCGGTGCCTTGCGACCGGGCGGCAGCGAACTCAGCGACGAGTCGCCGCCGATGGAACCCGCGGCGGACCCCGGGCGCGAGGACTCCGCCGGCGGGTTGCGGAACATGTCCGGCTGACGGAACGACTCGCCGCCCGCGGCGCCGCCCGCGCGGGACGACTCCGGCGGCGGGGTCCGCAACGAGTCCGCCTGACGGAACGACTCGCCGCCCGCGGCGCCGCCCGCGCGGGACGACTCCGGCGGCGGGGTCCGCAACGAGTCCGCCTGACGGAACGACTCGCTGCCCCCGGCGGCGCCCTGGCGCGGCGGCTCCGCGACGGGGTGAAGCGACTCCTGCGAGCGGACGGTCTCCGGCGACGAGGACCGCGACCCGACGGGGGTCTCCGGCACGCCCGGGGTGCGCCCGCGAGACGCCTCGGGCGTGGGCGACGTGCCGATCACGTCGGCCGGGTTGTTGACCGGGCCGCCGCCCGGGTTCCCGACCTGCTTGGCCGGCGGCACGGCGGACATCTCCGGCATGTTGCCGGAGCCCGGCACCCGGGTGGAGTTGCCCGGCGAGTTCGCCGACGGGTGCAGGCTCGGCGTGTCGACCGGGTTGCTCGCACTGCTCGGCGGGCGGGAGATCGAGTCGCCGGGCGACTCGACCGGCCCGCGGCCCTGCAGCGACGCGGGCGGCGCCTCCATGCTGCCGGAGAACTGATCGCCGCCCTGCGGCAGGCGTTTCGGCGGCGGCGCCTGGCCGACGCCCGCGGCGAAGTCACCCACCTGCTGACGCTGGGGGATGTCTCCGCTCTCGATCGATCGAGCCGGCGGGCCGTCGGTCAATCCGGAGTTGTTCGGGATGGTGAAGTCGGTGTTTCTCGGCGAGTTCGTGGCCTCGATCGTCGGCGGCCGGGACGTGATGGTGCTGTCGAAGCTCTGGCCGCCGGTCTTGATCGGGGCCGCCTGGTCCGGTCCCTTGGCCGTGACCTTGGGCTGCGGCTCCAGGTTGGTCGACGTGAAGTTGTTGTTGCCGAGCTCGACCTGCGACGGCGCGGTCGGCGGCCGCTTGCCCTGGATGCCCTCGGGCGCGGACATGTCGCCGGTCCGGATCGTCTCCATCGACGGACGGCGGGTGGGCGGCGGAGGGCTCGACGCGCCGGGCGCGATCGAGCCGTCCCCGGCCGAGGCGGTGATCTCGCCGGAGAACCTGGGCGGTGCCTGACCGATGTCGATGCTCGGCCTGCTGGTGATGCTGTTCAGGTCGACCCTGCTGACACCGGCGCCGGTGTTGCCGGCGTTCGGCACGTTGGCAGGCGCGTTGCTGCCCACCGGCGGCGCCTCGAAGGTGCCCGCCTTGTTGAGGGCGGGGTTGCCGGGAAGGTTCCCGGCGTTGTAGATCATGTTGTTGACGTCGGTGGTGTTGTTGGCGATCTGCTCCGGCCCGAGGGTGCCGTCGTCGAAGCCAGTCTTGATCTTGCCGCCCACGCCGCCCATGGGCTTGAAGATCTTGAAGAACGCCAGCTCCAGCGCGCCACCGAGCAGGATGTTGAAGGTGGTGCCGACCGGGTCCGGCTTGAACGGCATGGAGTGCGTCTGGCCGACCGCGGCCTGGATGCCGAGGTCGACGGCGGCGGCCCAGAACGCGCCGTTGACGAAGACGCCGATGTACTGCGCCACGTTCCGCGAGATGAACGGGATCGACCGGAGGAGGAAGGCGACCATCTCGCCGACGGCGCCGAGCACGCGGCCGAGACCGGCGAAGAGCATGGCGAGGCGGGCCGGCAGCGTGATCGCCATCAGTGGCAGCATGACCAGCATCAGGGCCATGCCGACGCCCATCAGGATGGTCATGATCAGGTCGAGGAGCTCCTGCCCCTCCTGCTGTTTGAGCGCGGTGCGGAGCTCCTCGGCCATCTCGTCGAGCGAGTCGGCCATCGCGCGGCACGCATGCCGGAGCTCCTTGACCCGGACGATGATGATCTCACCGGTCCGGTTGACCTGCACGAACGTGTCGCCGGTCCAGGTCACGCCGACATGGGGGAAGACCGGGATCTCGTTCTGGGCGTTGTACTGATACTGCGGGTCGCCGGCCGGGGTGTGCTGGTTGTACTCCTCCTGCGAGGGGAAGTCCGCCCCGATGATCCGGTTGACGGTGCTCTCCAGCGCGCCGATCTGGTCGCCGAAGAGGCGCCACTGGGTCGCCAGCAGGTTGATATTGGCGGGATCCGGATGGACTGCGCCATCGTCGTCTGCCACGTGCCCACCTCCCGGACCTTCCGCGCGCGGAGGGCCGGGCCGCGCGGCGACGGTCCTCTGGCTGCGGACCGAGCACCGCAACGATAGAAGGCCCACACCCGCCTCGGACAGGCCCACGTTTACCCCCGTCCCGGTCACCGGAAAAGGGACGTTGCCCGGCCGGGGAATCCCGCTGCAGAGTGATGCTGCGGACGACTGTCGTCGCGTAGGCCGGCCGCCCGCACCGACGTTCACGGACCCGGAGGAGCCTCGTCGTGGCCGATGACAAGATCGTAATTCCCGGACCGTACTCCCAGCCGCCGATCGACCTCAGCGACGACGAGGAGGAAGAGGACACGCCGCCACCGCAGCTCCCCGAGGTCGGTAGCCTGGACGCGCCTGCGCCGAACGTCGACCCGCCCACCCTCACGGTCAGCGAGACCTGGACCGACGACACGGAGGGCCGCTGGCAGTCCGGCCCGGACATCACGGTCGAGAAGCCGCCGTCCGGCGACAAGGACCAGGAACCGCTGGTCGACAACACCCCCCACGTCCAGCAGTTCAGCATCAACACCGGCAACGTGGTCGACAGCGTCAAGCTCGCCATCACCGACCTGAAGACCGCGGTCACGGCCTACAACACCCACAAGGCGTACGTGAAGGACAACCTCTGGTTCTTCTCGGTGGCGACCAAGGAGGACATCGGCGCGGACAATGACCCGTTCAGCAACATGACCGACAACGAGTCCTTCGACTTCAGCACGGGCATGTACTGGAACTCGGGCACGCAGAGCAACAACTACACCGGGCCGAGCCGGGAGATGGTCGAGCAGCTGGAGACGTACCAGAACCGGCTGATCGCGTCCGCCGCCGACGTCATCACGCTGGTCAGCCAGTTCACCCTGGCCGTCGACGGCGCCGCGCAGGCCTACGCCCAGATCGACTACAGCAGCCAGTTCCCGGACCCGCCGGTCATCACCGAGGTCACCATGGACAACAACACCGGCAACATCTCCTGAGCACCTGATCGGAAAGGGCGGGGCGGGAGACGTGCGCCTCCCGCCCCGCCGCCGTCAGCAGATGATGCCGTCAGCCGGGGAGTTCCGTCAGCCGATGATGCCGGCGCCGATGTCCGCCAGCTCCGAGTAGACGCCGTAGACGCCCATCGCCAGCGGTGCGACCGACAGGTTGCACAACATGCCGACCACCTCGGCGACCGACCGGCGACCGGCCGCGGCCGCACCGGCGAGCGACACATCCGTGGTCGACTCCGTGATCGGCAGCTCGACCAGCGTGATCAGCACGCCGATGCCGAGCACCACGAAGCCGCCGATCACCAGCGCCACCGCGGCACCGCCGGTGCCGAAGAACCGCTCCGCGATCGCGCCGACCGCGGAGAAGACGCCGGTCAGGCCCGCGACGCCGAATGCGACCGCCTCGCTGCGGAAACCGGCCTGCTTCGTGCGGACCAGCAGCGCGGCACCGGCGACCGCGGAGAGCGCGATCGCCCACCAGTTGCCGGAGAGCGCGAGCACCGGCTGCGCGATGATCAGTGCCAGCACCGGCCCGGCGATCACGAACGTCAGCACGCCGCGCGCCCGGACCAGCATCACGGTGACCGCCTGCGCCATCGGCGCGCTCGCCTTGGGCGGCTTGGACGCCCACGCGGTGATGCTCGCCGAGATCCACTTCGAGCCGCCGAGCAGCGCGATCGCCGCGACCACCACGGCCGCGGCCGCCTCCGCCGCGTTCACCCGCAGCGGCAGGAACAGCGGGACGAGCAGGCCCGCGACCAGCATCTGCAGCTCGACCGCGAACAGGATGATCTCGGGCGTGGTGGCCAGCGCCATGACCATGCCGAGGTTGGCACCGGCGATCACGCCGACCCACCAGAGGCTCGCGCTCAGCTCCGCGAACAGCAGCCCACCGGCCGTGGCCATGCACACGGCCGAGGCCAGCGACATGCCGAGCGTCAGTGCCGGGGGTACGGCCGAACGCCGCTGCTGGAGGCCCCACGACGTACCCAGCAGCACGAGTGCCGCGAGCGTCATGCCGATCGCGCCCGCGAGCCCGCCGTGCAGCCACAGCAGCACGACACCGGCCGCGGCCAGCCAGGCCAGCGACAGCCCGATCACCACGAGGCCGCGCGGGCTCTCCTTCGAGCGGTAGTCCTCGGTCTGGTCCGCGACGAGTTCCTCGATGTCCTCGATCGCGGGCTCGCCGCCGGGGTCACCGGCGACGTCGATCAGGTAGAGCACCGCGCCGTCGGCGACCCCCGCGTCCGCGAGGGTGTCCTCCAGCGCCAGCGGTGCCCCACCGGCCGGGATCAGCGACCAGGCCGGCGGGAACACGTCGTGACTGTCCTGGCCGCACAGGTCGGCGAGCCGGCCCGCGTACTCGCCCACCGGTGCGGCGGCGGGCAGCGCCACGTCGACGCGCTTGCGCGTGCCGACGACGGTCACGAGGCTGCGCTGATCGGCCATCTAGTGCTTCCAGGTGGCCGTGTTGGTCAGCTCGGCCTCGGTGTAGTTGTTGTAGTTGACGTTCAGCGCGTGGGCGATCATGCCCATGATGCCCTCGGGGCCGAACAGGCCGTCCGCGGCGACGTTCCACGCCTTGCGCTGGTCCTCGAAGTAGATGTAGGTGTCACCGGTCCAGCTCTCGGCCAGCGGCAGCAGCTTGCTCTCCAGCATCATCAGGTTGTTGACGATCTCCTCGGAGATGCCGTTGATGAACGGACCGGCGTCCCCGAGGCTGTCCGGGACCTTGAGGTGGGTGCCGTAAACGTCGGCCATTGGTGGCTCCTTCGTGGCGTGCTGACGGGGGGCGCGTTCTAGAAGTAGACGCCGGGGATCTCGCCGTTGACCTCGACCAGGTTGGTGGTCGCGAACTCCTCGACGCTGGTGTAGTTGTTGAAGTTGCCGCGCAGGCCGTCACCGATGTTGATCAGTGCGTTGTGCAGCATCACGCCGAACGCGTCGAAGTCGGCCATCAGCGCGTCGAAGTTCAGCGCCGCCACACCCTCGTACTCGTCCCGCAGGCTGATCACGTAGTTGCGGGTGACCTGCAGCTGCGCCTCGATCTCGGTCGCGCTGGTGGTGCAGTTGGCGGCCGCGTCGGCCACGTATTCCGGGGTTACCTCGAACGCCACGATGTCCTCCTCGGTACGGAGCCGGGAGTCGGGAACCCGGCGGGAAACCTGTGCACGAGAGCCGGACGGCGCCCGGGTCGTACCGGTGGGGGCAGCATGTCAGGCCGCTCCAGGACGCCGACAGTGACCGATTCGGGTGTCCCCGGCCGTCCCCCGCTCATCGGCTCGACGCCGCGAACGGGGAGCCGGCCGCGCTGCCCGGGTCGTCCTCGGCCGGTGCCTCGTCCAGCGCGATCTGGATCAGGCGGGTCGGCTTGCCGCGGGAGAGCAGCGCGCCCCGGCCCGCGGGCCGCACCGCGGCCTTCTCCGTGCCGAGCAGCTGGCCCTCGCGCGGATCGCCGGAGAGGATCAGGCCGCCGCCGCCCAGCTCCCGCACGCGGGAGAAGAACGCGTCACCGACCGCACCGCGGCCGGCACCGGCGACCCGGCGGGTCAGCACGACGTGGAAGCCGATGTCGCGGGCGTGCGGGATGAACTCCATCAGCGGCCCGAGCGGCGACTGCATGCTGCCGCCGACCAGGTCGTAGTCGTCGATGACCACGTAGATCTCCGGCCCCTCCCACCAGGTGCGCGCCTTGAGCTCCTCGGGCGTGATGGTGGGCGGGGGCATCCGCTCGCGCAGCTTCCCGGCGATCTGCTGGGCGTACACCTTGGTGGTCTGTGAATCGGCGGCGTAGGCGCCCAGGTGTCCCTCCGGGACGATGCCGAGCAGCGAGCGCCGGTAGTCGATCAGGACGACGCGCGCCTCCCAGCCGGTCTGCCGGTCGATCAGGTTGCGCAGCCAGGTCCGCAGGAACGTGCTCTTGCCGGACGCGGTGTCGCCGAACACGATGAAGTGCGGGTCGCCGTTGATCAGGTCGAGGCTGATCGTGGCGATGTCCGGCTCGCCGATGCCGATCGGGACCGCGGTCGGCGTCGCGTCCGCGGAGACCAACTCCTCGCGCAGCGCCCGGACCGGCAGCATGCGCACGCCCGGCGCGGGCTTGCCGTACCAGGACGGCCCGATCTTGGCGAGGATGTCCAGCTGGGCGTCGCGCAGCCCCTCGTCGGTGTCCCGGCCGTCCACGCGCGGCAGCACGACCTGGCTGTAGACGCCGGGTGGGCAGAGCGCCCGGCCGGGCACGCCGGTCGGCATCGCCTGCGCCATCCGGCGGTGGATGTCCGACTCGTTGTAGTCGTTGAGCCGCAGCTCCACCCGGGTGCCGATGCTCTCGCGCAGCGCCGGCCGGATCTCCATCCACCGGTTCGTGGTCAGGATCAGGTGGACGCCCACGCCCAGGCCGCGCGAGGCGATCTCGACCAGCACCGGTTCCAGGTGGTCCATGTCGGTGCGCAGCGCGCCCCAGTTGTCGACCATCAGGAAGATGTCCGCGGCGCGCAGGCCCTCCGGCAGCCGGCCGGAGTCGCGCCGGGACCGGAACTCGGCCACCGAGTCGATGCCCAGCTCGCGGAAGACCTTCTCCCGGCCGGTGATCAGGGCCCGGGTGTCGGCCAGCATGCGGCCGACCATCTCCTTGTCCATCCGGCCGGCGACGTCGCCGACGTGCGGTGCGGCCGCGAACGGGTGCAGCGTCTCACCGCCGTAGTCGATGCAGTAGAACTGTGCCTCGGCCGGTGTGTGCGTCAGCATCGTGGCCAGCATCAGCGTGCGCAGCATCGTGCTGCGCCCGGATCGGGGCGCGCCGACGATCGCCAGGTTTCCGTGCGGTCCGCCGAAGTCCAGCAGCAGCGGTTCCTGGGCCTGCTGGCCGGGCAGGTCGACCACGCCGAGCGGGACGCGCAGCTGACCGGCGATCGGCCACATGGTGGCGGACAGCCCGCGGCCGGACTGCACCGCGACCGGGCCGAGCAGCGTGTCCAGCGGGATCGCGCGCGGCAGCGGCGGCAGCCACACCTGGCGGACCGGCGTGCCGCGGCTGGAGAGCCGGTCGACGATGACGCTCAGCTCGGTCGGCCCGTCCGCGGCCGCCACCGGCATCGCGTCGTCTTCCTCCTCCTCGTAGAGGTCGGCGGCGGTGAGCGCGCGCATCTCGTACGGCAGGATGGAGGTCGAGACGGACTCGGCCTCGCGCTGCTCCGGCGAGACCCACGGCGCGGAGACGTGCGCGACCCGGAACCGGCGGTAGATGGTCTCGTCCACCTTGAGGTAGGCGGAGCCGGGGATCGGCGGCAGCCGGTAGGCGTCGGTCGTGCCGATCACGGTGCGGCTCTCCTGCGCGCTGAACGTGCGCAGGCAGATCCGGTACGACAGGTGCGAGTCCAGGCCGCGCAGCCGGCCCTCCTCCAGCCGCTGGGTGGAGAAGAGCAGGTGCATGCCGAGACTTCGGCCGACGCGTCCGATCTGGACGAACAGTTCGGTGAACTCCGGGTGTGCGGTCAGCAGCTCGGCGAACTCGTCGATGATCACCAGCAGGTACGGCATCGGCTCCAGCGGCGCCCCGTCGATGCCGCTCTCACCGGCCTGCCGCTTGCGGTGGTACTCCTTGATCGAGTCGACGTTGCCGGCCGCGCGCAGCAGCTGCTGGCGGCGCTGCTGCTCGCCGGCGAGCGCGACCCGGACCCGCTCGACCAGCGCCGCGTCGTCGGCCAGGTTGGTGATCATGCCGGCCACGTGCGGCATGCCGGCCACCGGCGCGAACGTCGCGCCACCCTTGAAGTCGACCACCACCATGCTCAGCAGGTCCGGCGAGTGCGTGACCAGCAGACCCGCGACCAGCGTGCGCAGCAGCTCGCTCTTGCCGGAACCGGTCGCGCCGACGATCAGGCCGTGCGGACCGGATCCGCCCTGCGCGGACTCCTTGATGTCCAGCACCACGCTCTGCCCGTCACCGTCGGTGCCGATCGGCACCTTGAGCAGCCGCTCCGGTCCCATGTTCGGATCCCACAGGCCGCCCAGCGCCGCGTCCAGGCCGCGGCCGGCGACCAGAGCCTCGATCAGCGACACGGTACGGGCGAGCACCTGCTCGTGTTCGTCGGTGAGCGTCAGCGGCGTCAGCTTCCGGGCGATCAGCTCGGCCATCGGCAGGCTGACCTGGTCGGCCTGGGACAGCTCGGAGGTGGCCGCGCCGGTCCCGGTCCGGCCGGTCAGCGACAGCCCGCCGGACGGCGTCACGGTCACCCGCAGGTCCACCCGGCCCGGCTCGTCCGTCTCCCGCCGGCCGAGGAAGATCAGCGTGATGCCCATGGCCGGCCCGGCCGCCTCCAGCAGCGCCCGCAGCATCGCCGAGCGTCCCCACTCGGACACCGGGTCGAAGCCGGTGAACAGCACCACCAGCCGCTGCTGGTGCGGCGCCGCACCGCGGTCGAACTGCGCCTGCAGCCGCCGGGCGCTGGCCGAGTCGCTGCGCCTGCGCAGCTCCCGCTCCAGGAAGTCGCCGAGACCGCCGTTCTCGCCCGTGATCAGCGGCACCGCGCGCGGCCGCCGCCGGGATCCCGGCTCGAACGTGTGCGGGAGCCACTTCGCCCACTCCCACTCCTCCACGTCCGGCGCCTCGACCGCGATCAGCACGTCGTCCGGCGCGTGCATCACCGCGAGCTGGGCCAGCATCGACCGGGTCATCGCGGCCACGGCCTCCGGCTCGCCGAGGATGCTGAGCACGCCGGCGGTGCCGAGGTCGATCGCGATCGGCTGCGCCGCCACCTTGCTCATCGAGTCGACCAGCCGGCGGGCGGCGCGCATCGACTCCCAGTCGTAGTCGGCCAGCGGGTCCAGCCGGGTGCCGATCTGGATCGGCGTGGACAGCTCCGCGTCGCCGATGCCGATCCGGACCTTCAGGAAGTCCGGGTCGCCCTGCCGCCGCTCCCACACCCGGCGGCCGGTGTGCGCGATGGCCAGCAGCCGGTCCGGCTCCGGGTGCGCCCACGCGCCCAGCATGCGCTGGGTGGACGCGACCTGGCGGGCGTTGGTGCGCACGTCCATCAGCAGCGCGCGGTACCGCGCCCGCTGCCGCATCACGGTCCGCCGCTCCAGGTGCTTGTTCTGCACCCGGAACGCGATGGTGGCGCTGAACGACACGACCGCGAAGATGATCGCCAGGGCGATCAGCATCGGCCGGCCGTAGGACACCATGTACGCCGCGATACCGAGGCTGGACAGCAGCGGCAGCAGCAGGCTGATGAAGCCCGCGTTGCTCTGCTTCTGCTCCGGCGGCGACGGCAGGACCACCTTGTCCTGGGGGATCGGCGGCGGCAGGAACCTCGCCGGGCGGTGGAACGAGATGCGGGACACGCGCTCTCCTACTGCTGTGCGGGCACGTCGGGCACGTCGGGCAGGTCTTCCGGGCCGAGCTCGGTCAGCTGCTCGGTGGTGGGCGAGTCGAGTTCCGCGACGCGCGCGGCGTGCTGCTCCGTCATGTGCTGGAACACGCCACGGGCGAAGCGACCGTTGCCGAAGCCCTCGTCGCGGTCCACCGAGTCGAAGTAGCGGCGCAGCTTGTCGATCGTCGGCGGCCCGAGGTGGTACTCGTGGTCGGCGGCCTGGTACTGGACGATGCTGACCAGCTCGTCCGTGGAGTAGTCGTCGAACGTCAGCGTGCGGGAGAACCGGGACTGCAGGCCGGGGTTGGTGTTGATGAACCGGACCATCTCGTACGGATAGCCGGCCACGATGACCACCACCTCCTCGCGGTGGTCCTCCATCAGCTTGACCAGCGTGGAGATCGCCTCCTGGCCGAAGTCCGCGCCGTGCCCGTCCGGCGTCAGCGCGTACGCCTCGTCGATGAACAGCACGCCGTGCAGCGCGCGCCGGAACGCGGCCTGCGTCTTCGGCGCGGTGTGCCCGACGTACTCGCCGACCAGCGCGGACCGGTCCACTTCGACCAGGTGGCCGCTGCCGAGCATGCCGAGCGCGCGCAGGATCCGGCCGTACAGCCGGGCGACCGTGGTCTTGCCGGTGCCGGGGTTGCCGGCGAAGACCAGGTGGCGGGACATCGGCGGCGGGCTGAGCCCGGCCTCGCGGCGCTTCTGCACCATCTGGACCAGCTTGACCAGCGAGCCGACGTCGTGCTTGACCTTGTCCAGGCCGACCAGGCGGTCGAGCTGGGCCAGCAGGTCCGGCAGCGTCTCGGCCGCCTCCGGGTCCGCCGTGCCGGCCGCGGTGTTCTTGCGGGCCGACGTCGCGGACGTGGCCACCGCCGCACCGGCGCGCCGGACCAGCGGGTTCGCGCCCTCGATCGGCATGGTGGAGGTGCCGACCGCGTCCGCGGTGCACTGCTCGAACGTGGCGTTCGCGCCGTCCATCAGCGTCAGGTCCTCGTCGACGTCGTGCACGTGCACGCGGCGCAGCACCGGCGTGGCCTGCGCGCCGATGTAGAGCGCGGGATAGCCGGTGCCGGTGACGTCCAGGTCCTCGACCGTGCCGTGCGCCTCCGCGCCCAGGTAGAGGCCGTTCTTCTTGCAGTTCGCGATGGTCGACGCGCGGATCACCGGGTCGGCGCCGCCCCAGACGACCACGCCGGTGCCGCCGATCCGGTCGATGGTCAGGCCGTCGAGCACCGGGGTGGCGTCCGCGTCCACGAAGACACCGGCGCCGCCGCACCCCTCGATGGTGGTGTTCCGCAGGATCGGCCCGGAGCCCTTGGCGGCCTCGAACCCGGTCTGCGCGATCTCCGAGATCGTGCAGTTCTCCACGAGCGCGCGGTGCGGCGAGTCGACGCGCACGCCGATCTCACCCTCGGTGACGGTCAGGCCGCTCAGGTGCGCGTCGCCGGTCTCCTCCACGGCCACGCCGGACTGCCGGGCGCGTTCCACCCGGCCGCCGTCGATCCGGGCCATGGCGCGGCCGGTGACGCGCACGCCGCACTCCGGGGTGTCGCTGATCTCGCAGCCCGCGAGCGTGACGATCGCGGTGCCGCCCAGGTGGACCGCGGTGTAGCGGGTCTGCTTGACGCCGAGCCGGCGCAGCAGCACGCGTGAGTCGCCGGCGAGGAACAGGCCGTTCGCGCCGGAGTCGGCCACCGAGCAGCCCTCGATCCGCGCGTGCGCCTGGCCGAGCAGCGCCACGCCGGTGCTGCGCGGCCGGACGATGTGGCTGTCCGTCATCACGAGCCGCGCGTCGCCGGTGGCCACCACGCCGGCCGCGGTCACCGAGTCGATCCGGGTGTCCGCGACGCCCACGTGCGCGGTGCCGGAGAGGTGGATAGCGGTGCCGCCGGTGCGGTCCACGGTGCAGCGTTCCATCCGGACGCCGCCGGGCTCGCCCGGGCCGAACGCGGGCGGGTCGAGCAGCGGGCGATCCGGCAGCCCGCCCGGCCAGCCGTCCGCGGTGAACGGCGCGCTGCCGGTGGCGCGCAGCACGTCACCGTCGTTGTCGAAGAACTGGCTGTCCCGCACGATCCCGCCGGCCTCGTCCTCGACCAGCAGCGCGGCGACCGCGGCGTGCGAGATCTCGGCGCGCTCGACCTCCGCGACCGCGGCATCGCGCAGGTGCAGCCCGGCCGCGGCGACGTGCCGGACCGCGGTGCCGGAGACGGTCAGCCGGGCGCCGCCGCGGACCAGCAGCCCGCTGCCCTCGACCTGCTGCACCGCGCCGCCGTGCAGGCGCACGCGCGCGGAGTCGGCGACGTCCACACCGGCCCCGGCGGCGCCGCTGAGCGTGCACTCGTCCAGCGTGACCGACGCCTGACCGGCGATCTCGGCGCGGCCGTTGCGCACCTCGCAGCCGTCCAGCGTGACCGTGCCGCCGGTGACCACGACCGCGGCGCGGGCCGGCTGCGCGGAGACGAACGTCACACCCTGCACCACCGCGGTGCCGGCCCGGACCTCGAGCGCGGCGCCGTCGGCCGGTGCGATCTCCACGCCGCCGGACTCGGCGACGATCCGCACCGACCTGTCGACGACGACGCACTCGCCGTACCGCCCGGCGGCGACGGAGACGATGCCGCCCTCCTGGGCGGCACGGATCGCCTCGCCGATCGTCCGGTGCCGGCCCCAGCCCTTCGTGCCGACCCGCTCTATGCGAGCCGACGACGAGGCATCAGCTATCCCGGTACGCATTCGTGCGGCCCTTCCGTCCTGGTTGTCCTCGACCGGGCGTCACCTGTCGGCCTTCCCGCACGTGATACGCAGTTGGGCGACGAGCAGCCGATCGCCGCCACCGTCCTCCAACTTTCCCCGGTTCCCCAGGCGGATCGTAAACTTGCCGTTCGCCACCGGGAACGACCCGGCCTCCAGCCATTCGCCGGGCTTGGCACCCTGATTCAGGTCAAATGTACCCAGATCATCGCCATCCCGGCCGGCCGAGATGTAGTAGCGGGCCCGTGGCGCGAGCTTCACCGCGTTGGTGTCCACAGTGGGCGTGTAGACCGCGACATCGCACTTGTCCACGCCGAAACCCGGGGTGAAAGCCCAGACCAGGACCTGGGAGGGGTCGTCGTACCCCTGGTCGCCGCTGATCGGGATGGTGGCGTAGTTGCCGCGGCAGCCGTCCTGCGACCAGGCACCGCCGGACAGGAGCTGCCACTGTGGCGTCCGCCCGCGCGCCTCGAAGACGTGTTCCGGCTCACCCCGGCAGTCCCACCCGGTCACGGCCGTGAACGTGGACGGCCCGGTCGGGCTCGGCGACGCGGCACTGGCCGTGGTCCCGTCCCGGCCGGCCCGGCCGTCCGTGAACAGGCTGTAGACCAGGCCGAACAGGAGCGCGAAGATGGCGCAGCCGGACGCGACGAACATGGCGGTGTGCGGCCGGGCGTAGAGCCGGTCCGGGCTGGGCTGGGCACGCGCGTGGTCGATGAACGCGCGCACGAACTCGAGCCGTTCCGCGTGCGGCGACGGCGGCTTCGGCGGCCGCCCACCGGCCTGCTTGGCCAGCGTGGCGGACTGCATCTGCTCCGGCGCCTTCTGCTGCTCCATGGATGCTGACCGGGCCCTACGCGGCCGGGAAGCGGCGGGTGTCGGTCATGTGGCCGAGCTCGATCGCCATCCGGGTCAGCTCCGCCTTGTTGCCCGCGTTCAGCTTCGCCCGGATCCGCTTCGCATACGTGTTCACGGTCGCCTCGGTCAGCCCCATCCGGCCCGCGATCTGCGAGTGGGTGAGCCCGCGCGCGATCCAGCGCAGCGTCTCCACCTCGCGCGGCGCCAGGCCGGCCGGGTCCTCGTTGACGTTGCGGACCAGCTCGGCCTGGAACCGGTCGGCCAGCCGCGGGCAGACGTAGAAGCCGCCCTCCCCCACCGTGAACAGCGCGGACACGATGATCCGGCCGTCCGCCCGGCTGTCGACGAAGCCACGCACGCCGGTCCGCAGCACCGCGCCGAACGTCAGCGGCCGCTCCCAGGTGGAGCTGACCACCACGGGCGCGCGGCCGGCCAGGACCTCGATCGCGGACAGCGCCGGGCCGCCCGGCCGCAGTGGCACGTCCAGGATGGCGACGTCGAACTCCACGTCGTCGCCGAGGTCCTCCACCGCGCGCACCGACGTGGCGACCTCGAGGCCGGACGTCTCGGCGACGAACTTCTCCAAACCGGCCCGTTTCACCGGGTGGTCGTCGACGATCGCGATCGTGAGCATCTGTTCCTCCTGGTCAGTCCCCGCACACCGGCGGCCGGTGCCGGGCGTGCGCCCGGGTGCGGGGACCCGGGCGCCCTGATTACGGAGCCGCCCGGCGTCCGGTTCAAGACGAAGGAGGAATTTGCCGAACCGTCAGCGGTCCGGCCGGAAGTTCTCCGCGTTCTGCTTCTCCGCGTCGACGTAGTTCTGGTGGGTCAGGTTCAGCTTCTTGATCGACGCGTCCAGGACCGTGAGCAGGTTCTTCGAGGCCAGCTCGATGGCCTTGCGGTACGTCGCGTAGGTGGTGCCGGCCGGGCTGACCCAGTACTCCTCGCCGGCGCTCAGCGTCGTCTTCATCTCCTCCAGCAGGTCCTCGATCTTGTCGCGCTCGGTCTTGGTCAGCTCCGCGGTCGTCTTCAGCAGCGGGATCTGCACCGTGTAGTCGATCTTCACCACGTTGCCGTCACCGTCGTGGGTGACCTGGTAGATCGGGTTGCCCTGCTCGTCGAAGGTGATGTACTCGTCCTTGCCGTACGTCCAGGTGACCTCGCCGCCCGGGCCGTAGGTGATGTCGAACCACTGCTTCTTGTCCGGGTCCCAGCCGCGGGTGAACTCGCCCAGCGCCGGGTCGTACGTGTCGAAGATCCAGCCCTCGTCCGTCGTCATCGACAGCGGATTGTTGTTGGAGTCGTAGACGATCGTCTGCTCGCCGTCGTTAATGATCGCGGTCTTCTGGTGCTTGACGTCGTCGTAGGTGAACACGATCTTGTCGCCGTCCGGCGTGGTCCCGGACTTCGGCCGGCCGTCGTCGTAGAACTCGGTGAACTTGTAGCCGTCGCCGGTCTGCATGTAGGTCGGCTTGTCGTGCTCGTTGAGCACGATGTACGTGCCGTCCTTGTAGTCGATCCGGGACGTCTTCGCGACGTCGTCGTAGGTGATCGTGAACGGGATGCCGTCGGCGATGCCGGCCTTCGGGCGCTTGTCCGGGTAGAACTCCGAGAAGATCGTCCCGTCCGCGGCCGTGAACTTGATCGGCGTCCCGTCGAGCGTCGAGATCAGCTCACCGCCGTTACCGAACGTGGTCGTCGAGGTCTTCGCCTCGTCGTCGTACTTGATCGAGACGGTTTCGCTGGTCTCCTGGTTGATGCCCGACACCGGACGCTTCTTGTCGTCGAACTCGGTGAAGAGGACGCCGTCCGAGAACAGGCTGACCGGGGTGCCGTCGAACTGCGCGACGTACCGGGTGCCGTCACCGTACGTCGTGGTCGAGATCTTCGCACCGTCGTCGTACACGATCGAGATGGTGTCGTTGTCCTCGGTGGTGTGCCCGCCGGTCGGCCGGTTCTGGCCGTCGAACTTCGTGTAGATCGCATCCGGCGTGCGCATCTCCAGGACGACGTCGCCCTTGGAGAGCACCTCGGTGTGGTTGCCGTACTTCGTGGTCGTGGTGCCGGCCGCGTCGTCGTACGTGACGAGGATGCTCTCGTTGTCCTTCCTCGTCGTGCCGGCCTTGACCCGCCCGTCCGGGTAGAACTCGGTGTAGATCGCGTCCGGCGTGCGCATCTCCAGCGTCACGTTGCCCTTGGAGATCACCTCGATGTCGCCGCCGTACACGGCCTTCGTGGTCCCGGCCGCGTCGTCGTAGGTGAGGACGATGCTGTCGCCGTCCTTGGTGGTACCGCCGCGGGGCCGGCCGTCGTCGTAGAAGTCGTTGTAGGTGGCGTCCGGCGTGCGCATCTCGATCGGGTTGCCGTCCGCGTCCGAGACCACGTGAACGTCGCCGCCGTAGACCGCGGTCGACGTGTGCGCCACGTCGTCATAGGTGATCGAGATCGACTCGTTCTGCTTCGTCATACCCGCGATCGGGCGGCCCTGATCGTCGAAGCTGTTGAACGTCGCGTCCGGCGTGCGCATCTCGATCGGGTTGCCGTCCGCGTCCGAGACCACGTGAACGTCGCCGCCGTAGACCGCGGTCGACGTGTGCGCCACGTCGTCATAGGTGATCGAGATCGACTCGTTCTGCTTCGTCATACCCGCGATCGGGCGGCCCTGATCGTCGAAGCTGTTGAACGTCGCGTCCGGCGTGCGCATCTCGATCGGGTTGCCGTCCGCGTCCGAGACCACATGGACGTCGCCGCCGTAGACCGCGGTCGACGTGTGCGCCACGTCGTCATAGGTGATCGAGATCGACTCGTTCTGCTTCGTCATACCCGCGATCGGGCGGCCCTGATCGTCGAAGCTGTCGAAGGTGGCGTCCTCCGTGCGCATCTGGATCGGGTCGCCGTTCGCGTTCGAGTCGACCTCGGTGCCGTCCGCGTAGTGCGCGGTGCTGGTCTTCGCGACGTCGTCGTACGTGATGGTGATCGGCTCGTTGTCCTTGGTCGCGCCACCGGTCGGCCGGCCCTGCCCGTCGAACTGCGTGAACGTGGTGCCGTCACCCGTCGTCATCCGGATCGGGTCGCCGTCGGCGTTGGAGACGACCGTGGTGTCGGAGGCCGGGTAGTGCGCGGTGCTGTTGCCGGCACCGTCGTAGCTGAGGTTGACCTCCTCGTTCTCCTTGGTGACGCCGTGGATCGGCCGGCCCTCGCCGTCGAAACGGTCGAAGGTCGTGCCGTCCGCGGTGACCATGCTGATCGGGTCGCCGTCGCCGTTCGACGTGACGACCGTCTTGCCGTCCGGGCCCGAGTACGTCGCGATCGAATTCTCGCCCTGGTACGCGATGTCGACCGGCTGGCCGTCCTTGGTCGTACCGTGAATCGGCCGACCCTCACCGTCGAAACGGTCATAGGTCGCGTCCGGCGTCTCCATCCGGATCGGGTCACCGTCGCCGTTCGACGTGACGACCGTCTTGCCGTCCGGGCCCGAGTACGTCGCGATCGAATTCTCGCCCTGGTACGCGATGTCGACCGGCTGGCCGTCCTTGGTCGTACCGTGAATCGGCCGACCCTCACCGTCGAAACGGTCGTAGGACGCGTCCGGCGTCTCCATCCGGATCGGGTCACCGTCGCCGTTCGACGTGACGACCGTCTTGCCGTCCGGGCCCGAGTACGTCGCGATCGAATTCTCGCCCTGGTACGCGATGTCGACCGGCTGGCCGTCCTTGGTCGTACCGTGAATCGGCCGACCCTCACCGTCGAAACGGTCATAGGTCGCGTCCGGCGTCTCCATCCGGATCGGATCGCCGTCGCCGTTCGACGTGACCGTCACGGTGCCGTCCGGGCTCGCGTACCGCGCGATCGAATTGTCGCCCTGGTACTCGATCGTGACCTGGTCGCCCTCCTTGGTCACGCCGTGGGTCGGGCGACCCTCACCGTCGAAACGGTCATAGGTCGCGTCCGGCGTCTCCATCCGGATCGGATCGCCGTCGCCGTTCGACGTGACCGTCACGTCGCCGTCCGGGCCGGCGTACCGGGCTACCGAGTTGTCGCCCTGGTAGGAGATGTCGACGTTCTGGCCGTCCTTGGTGACGCCGTGGGTCGGGCGGCCCTCGCCGTCGAAACGGTCGTAGGACGCGTCCGCGGTCTCCATCCGGATCGGGTCGCCGTCGCCGTTCGACGTGACCGTCACGGTGCCGTCCGGGCCGGTGTACCGGGAGATCGAGTTCTCGCCCTGGTACGAGATGTCGACGGTCTGGCCGTCCTTGGTGGCCCCGTGGATCGGGCGGCCCTCGCCGTCGAAACGGTCGTAGGACGCGTCCGCGGTCTCCATCCGGATCGGATCACCGTCGCCGTTCGACGTGACCGTGACGGTACCGTCCGGGCCGGTGTACCGAGCGACGGAGTTGTCGCCCTGGTACGAGATGTCGACGGTCTGGCCGTCCTTGGTGACGCCGTGGATCGGCCGGCTCTCACCGTCGAAACGGTCGTAGGTGGTGTCCGGCGTCTCCATCCGGATCGGGTCGCCGTCCGCGTTCGACGTGACCGTGAGTGCACCGTCCGGGCCGCCCGTGTAATGCGCGACGGAGTTCTCGCCCTGGTACGTGATGTCGACCGACTGGCCGTCCTTCATGCTGCCGTGGATCGGGCGGCCCTCGCCGTCGAAACGGTCGTAGGTCGCGTCGCCGGTGACCATGCGGATCGGGTCGCCGTCGGCGTTCGACGTGATGGTCACGTCGCCGTCGGGGTCCGTGTAGTGCGCGATCGAGTTCTCGCCCTGGTACGAGATGTCGACCGACGCGTTCTCCTTGGTCGTCCCGTGCGTGGGGCGGCCCTCGCCGTCGAAACGGTCGTAGGTGGCGTCCGGCGTCTCCATCCGGATCGGATCGCCGTCGCCGTTCGACGTGACGACCGTCTTGCCGTCCGGGCCGGAATAGGTCGCGACCGAGTTCTCGCCCTGGTACGAGATGTCGACCGACTGGTTGTCCTTGGTCGTCCCGTGCGTGGGGCGGCCCTCACCGTCGAAACGGTCGTAGGTGGCCTCCGGCGAGACCATGCGGATGGGGTCGCCGTCGGCGTTCGAGGTGACGGTTACGCCGCCGTCCGGGCCCGAGTAGTGGGCGACCGAGTTCTCGCCCTGGTACGAGATGTCGACGGACTGGTTGTCCTTGGTCGTGCCGTGCGTGGGCCGGCCCTCACCGTCGAAACCGTCATACGTCGCGTCGCCGGTAACCATGCGGATCGGGTCACCGTCGGCGTTCGAGGTGACCGTGATCTCGCCGTCGGCACCGCTGTAACGAGCCGTGGAGTTGCCGTTGCCCTCGTAGCCGATATCGACCGACTGGTTGTCCTTGGTCGTCCCGTGGGTCGGCCGGCCCTCGCCGTCGAACCGGTCGTAGGTCGCGTCCGGCGTGACCATCCGGATCGGGTCACCGTCGGCATTCGAGGTGACCGTGATCTCGCCGTCGGCACCGCTGTAACGAGCCGTGGAGTTGCCGTTGCCCTCATAGCCGATATCGACCGACTGGCCGTCCTTGGTCGTCCCGTGCGTGGGCCGGCCCTCGCCGTCGAACCGGTCGTAGGTCGCGTCCGGCGTGACCATCCGGATCGGATCACCGTCAGCGTTCGACGTGACCGTCACACCACCGTCGGCACCGCTGTAACGAGCGGTCGAGTTGCCGTTGCCCTCATAGCCGATATCGACCGACTGGCCGTCCTTGGTGGTGCCGTGCGTGGGCCGGCCCTCACCGTCGAAACGGTCGTAGGTCGCGTCGCCGGTGACCATCCGGATCGGATCGCCGTCGGCATTCGACGTGACCGTGACATCGCCGTCGGCACCACTGTAACGAGCGGTCGAGTTCCCGTTGCCCTCGTAGCCGATGTCGATCGACTGGTTGTCCTTGGTCGTCCCGTGGGTCGGGCGGCCCTCACCGTCGAACCGATCGTAGGTCGCGTCGCCGGCGACCATCCGGATCGGATCGCCGTCGGCATTCGACGTGACCGTGACATCGCCGTCGGCACCGCTGTAACGGGCCGTGGAGTTGCCGTTGCCCTCGTAGCCGATGTCGATCGACTGGTTGTCCTTGGTCGTCCCGTGGGTCGGCCGGCCCTCGCCGTCGAAACGGTCGTAGGTCGCGTCGCCGGCGACCATCCGGATCGGATCGCCGTCGGCGTTCGAGGTGACGGTCACACCACCGTCGGCACCGCTGTAACGGGCGGTCGAGTTCCCGTTGGCCTCATAGCCGATATCGATCGACTGGTTGTCCTTGGTCGTCCCGTGCGTGGGCCGGCCCTCACCGTCGAAACGGTCGTAGGTCGCATCCGGCGTGACCATCCGGATCGGGTCACCGTCAGCGTTCGACGTGACCGTCACACCACCGTCAGCACCGCTGTAACGGGCGGTCGAGTTCCCGTTGCCCTCGTAGCCGATATCGATCGACTGGTTGTCCTTGGTCGTCCCGTGGATCGGGCGGCCCTCACCGTCGAAACGGTCGTAGGTCGCGTCCGCGGTCACCATGCGGATCGGGTCACCGTCAGCGTTCGAGGTGACCGTCATGCCGCCGTCGGCACCGCCGTAGCGGGCGGTCGAGTTGCCGTTGCCCTCGTAGGCGATGTCGATCGACTGGTTGTCCTTGGTGGTGCCGTGCAGCGGGCGACCCTCACCGTCGAAACGGTCGTAGGTCGCATCCGCGGTCACCATCCGCAGCGGATCGCCATCAGCGTTCGACGTGACCGTCATGCCGCCATCGGTGCCGCCGTAGCGAGCCGTGGAGTCGCCGTTGCCCTCGTAGGCGATGTCGATCGACTGGTTGTCCTTGGTCGTGCCGTGCGTCGGCCGGCCCTCACCGTCGAAACGGTCGTAGGTCGCGTCGGCGGTGGCCATCCGGATCGGGTCACCATCGGCGTTCGAGGTGACGGAAGTGCCACCATTGGTGCCGCCGTAGCGAGCGGTCGAGTTGCCGTTCGCCTCGTAGGCGATGTCGATCGACTGGTTGTCCTTGGTCGTACCGTGCAGCGGGCGGCCGTCGCCGTCGAAACGGTCGTAGGTCGCGTCCGCGGTCACCATCCGCAGCGGATCGCCATCAGCGTTCGACGTGACCGTCGTGCCACCGTCGGTGCCGCCGTAGCGAGCCGTGGAGTTACCGTTGCCCTCGTAGGCGATGTCGATCGACTGGCCGTCTTTGGTGGTGCCGTGCAGCGGGCGGCCGTCGCCGTCGAAACGGTCGTAGGTCGCATCCGCGGTCACCATCCGCAGCGGATCGCCGTCAGCGTTCGACGTGACCGTCGTGCCACCATTGGTGCCGCCGTACCGAGCCGTCGAATTACCGTTCGCCTCGTACGCGATATCGATCGACTGGTTGTCCTTGGTCGTCCCGTGCAGCGGACGACCCTCACCGTCGAAACGGTCGTAGGTCGCGTCGGCCGTGACCATGCGGATCGGGTCACCGTCCGCGTTCGACGTGACCGTCGTGCCGCCATCGGCACCGCCGTAGCGAGCCGTGGAGTCGCCGTTCGCCTCGTAGGCGATGTCGATCGACTGGTTGTCCTTGGTCGTGCCGTGCAGCGGGCGACCCTCACCGTCGAAACGGTCGTAGGTCGCATCCGCGGTCACCATCCGGACCGGGTCACCGTCCGCGTTCGACGTGACCGTCGTGCCACCGTCGGCACCGCCGTAGCGGGCCGTGGAGTTGCCGTTGCCCTCGTAGGCGATGTCGATCGACTGGTTGTCCTTGGTCGTCCCGTGCGTGGGCCGGCCCTCACCGTCGAAACCGTCATACGTCGCGTCGGCCGTGACCATGCGGACCGGGTCACCATCAGCGTTCGACGTGACCGTCGTGCCACCATTGGTGCCGCCATACCGAGCCGTCGAATTGCCGTTCGCCTCGTACGCGATATCGATCGACTGGCTGTCCTTGGTCGTCCCGTGCGTCGGGCGACCCTCACCGTCGAACCGGTCGTAGGTCGCATCCGCGGTCACCATCCGCAGCGGATCGCCATCAGCGTTCGACGTGACCGTCGTACCACCATCGGTGCCGCCGTAGCGAGCCGTGGAGTTACCGTTGCCCTCGTACGCGATATCGATCGACTGGTTGTCCTTGGTCGTCCCGTGCGTCGGGCGACCCTCACCGTCGAAACCGTCATACGTCGCGTCGGCCGTGACCATGCGGACCGGGTCACCATCAGCGTTCGACGTGACCGTCGTGCCACCGTCGGCACCGCCATACCGAGCCGTCGAATTACCGTTGCCCTCGTAAGCGATATCGATCGACTGGTTGTCCTTGGTCGTCCCGTGCGTGGGCCGACCCTCACCGTCGAAACGATCGTAGGTCGCATCCGCGGTCACCATCCGGACCGGGTCACCGTCCGCGTTCGACGTGACCGTCGTGCCACCATTGGTGCCGCCGTACCGAGCCGTCGAATTACCGTTCGCCTCATACGCGATGTCGATCGACTCGCCATCAGCCGTCTTACCGTGCGTCGGCCGACCCTCCGCATCGAACGCGTCGTACGTCGCGTCCGCAGACACCATCCGCACCGGATCGCCGTCGGCGTTCGAGGTGACCGTCGTGCCACCGCTGCCGCCGGAACCACCGTACTTCGCGGTCGACTGGCCGTTGCCGTCGTACGAAATGTCGATCGACTCGCCGTCAGCCGTCTTACCGTGCGTCGGCCGGCCCTCCGCATCGAACGCGTCATACGTCGCGTCCGCGGACGCCATCCGGACGGGGTCGCCGTCAGCGTTCGACGTGACCGTCGTGCCACCATTGGTGCCGCCGTAGCGAGCCGTCGAATTACCGTTCGCCTCATACGCGATGTCGATCGACTCGCCATCAGCCGTCTTACCGTGCGTCGGCCGACCCTCCGCATCGAACGCGTCGTACGTCGCGTCCGCAGACACCATCCGCACCGGATCGCCGTCGGCATCCGACGTGACCGTCACACCGCCGTCGGCGCCGCCGTAACGGGCGGTCGAATTCCCGTTCGCCTCGTACGCGATGTCGATCGAGTCGCCATCGGCCGTCTTGCCGTGCGTCGGCCGGCCCTCGGCGTCGAACGCGTCGTAGGTCGCGTCCGCGGACACCATCCGCAGTGGATCGCCGTCGGCATTCGAGGTGACCGAGACCCCGCCGCTGCCGCCGCCGTAACGGGCCGTCGAGTTGCCGTTCGCCTCATACGCGATGTCGATCGACTCGCCGTCCGCGGTCTTGCCATGCGTCGGCCGACCCTCGGCATCGAACGCGTCGTAGGTAGCGTCCGCGGACACCATCCGCACCGGATCGCCATCCGCATTCGACGTGACCGTCGTACCACCCTCGGCACCGCCGTACCGAGCCGTCGAATTACCGTTCGCCTCATACGCGATGTCAATCGACTCGCCATCCGCGGTCTTACCGTGCGTCGGCCGGCCCTCCGCATCGAACGCGTCATACGTCGCGTCCGCGGACACCATCCGCACCGGATCGCCATCCGCATTCGACGTGACCGTCGTACCACCCTCGGCACCGCCGTACCGAGCCGTCGAATTACCGTTCGCCTCATACGCGATGTCAATCGACTCGCCATCCGCGGTCTTACCGTGCGTCGGCCGACCCTCCGCATCGAACGCGTCATACGTCGCGTCCGCGGACACCATCCGCACCGGATCGCCATCCGCATTCGACGTGACCGTCGTACCACCCTCGGCACCGCCGTACCGAGCCGTCGAATTACCGTTCGCCTCATACGCGATGTCAATCGACTCGCCATCAGCCGTCTTACCGTGCGTCGGCCGACCCTCCGCATCGAACGCGTCGTAGGTAGCGTCCGGCGTCACCATCCGCACCGGATCGCCGTTCGCGTTCGACGTGACCGTCGTGCCGTCGGCGCCGCCGTACCGGGCCGTCGAATTGCCGTTCGGCTCGTATGAGATCTCGATGGTCTCGCCGTCCGCGGTCGTGCCGGTCAGCGGGCGGCCCTCGGCGTCGAAGGACGTGTAGACGCCGCCGTCCGCCGTGGTGAGCCGCAGCGTCGTCCCGGCCGCGTCGGTGAGGACGGACGTGCCGTTCTGGTACGACATCGTCGACGTCTGGGCCCGGTCGTCGTACGTGATGGAGAACGTCTCGCCGTCCGCGGTGGTGCCGGCGACCGCGCGGCCCTGGCCGTCGAAGCGGGAGAACTCGGTCCCGTCCTCGGTCGTCTGCCGGATGGGCTGCCCGTCCGCGTCGGACTCGACCCGCGTGCCGTTCTCGTAGGTCTGGACGGTCCGGCCGTTCGCGCCGTACTCGATGGTGAACGCGCCGGAGTCCGCGGTGGTGCCGCCGGTGGGCCGGCCCTGGGCGTCGAACGACGTGTAGACGCCGCCGTCCGCCGTGGTGAGCCGCAGCGTCGTCCCGGCCGCGTCGGTGAGGACGGACGAGCCGTCGGAGTAGCGGGTGGTGCTGGTGCCGCTCTGGTCGTAGCTGATCGTGAACGAGCGGCCGTCGGCCTCGCCCGCGGTCGGCCGGCCCTCGGAGTCGAAGGAGGTGTACGCGGTGCCGTCGGCGCTCTGCTGGCGGGTGACGTCGCCGGAGCCGTCGACGCCGACGGACGCGCCGTCGTCGTACCGCATGACCGACCCGCCGTCGGCCGCGTAGTCGATGGTGAAGTCGCGGCCGTCGTCGTCGGTGCCGGCTAGCGGCCGTCCGCGGTCGTCGAATCCGGAATAGACGGTACCGTCGGCACTCTCCTGAGCGACGACGCGCCCCGCGGAATCCGTCGTGGCGGACGTACCGTCGGAATAACGGATGACGGAACCGCCGTCGGCCGTGTAATCGATGGTGAAACCGGTGGAATCCGCACCGCCGTCACGGTCGGGAGCGGTGCCGGCAGTGGGCCGGCCTTGAGTGTCGAACCGATGGTAGACGGTACCGTCGGGGCTTTCGTGGCGCGTGATACGTCCACCCTGGTCGTACTGGGTGACGGTGCCGTCGTCGAAGGTATTGACGGTGCGCCCGTCCGGCCGGTAATCAATGCTGAAGTGGACGCCGCCCGCGCTTCCTTCGTGCGGTCGGCCGTCGGCATCAAAAGCTTCAAAGACGGTACCTTCGGCGGTTCTTTGGCGGAGTATGTCGCCGTTGGCTGAGTACTCAACGCTTGGGCTACCTGTTCCCGATTCCGAACCATTCCCCGCCTCCGGGTAGTTGATGGTGAACCGCGCCGCGTCGGTGTGCCCGCCGGTCGGCCGGGCCTGCGCGTCGAACGCCTCGTAGACGACGCCGTCCGGGGTCGTCCGGCGGACGAGCTCGCCGCCCGCGTCGTAATCTGCGGTGCTGCCGTCGCTGAAGCTGGCCCGGGACCCGATCTCTGACTCGTCGGAGCTGCTCATCGTCCACACCATTCATCGCGACCGACATGACACGCGCGTGGAGGTTAGCGAGCGATCGAGGGGCAGCGGCAAGACCTTCGTTGTGACGGCCTCTGGACGCCGCGACGGCCGCCGGAACGGCATTGTGTGACCCCGTTTCGGGGACGTGGACGTACCTCGCCGGGCGGCGCCACGCTCTGGAGTGGTGCAGTCCGCCAGGGAAGGGGTCACACGTGGCCGAGGAATTCAACTTCGACAACATCACCGCCTCGACGTACAACGACGCGAATGCGGTTGCGATGAAGATCGACCCGGTCGATCTCTTCTACAACGTCGCGCTGAAGGTGCAGAAGCAACGCGAGGACATCATCGCCTCGTTCGAGCGGATCGGCACCGCGTGGGCCGAGCTCAAGCTCGGCTGGACGGGCAAGTCGGCGGAGGAGCAGACCAAGTTCGGCGACTCCTACTCGGCGGTGGTCTGGGAGTTCTTCGGCTCGAAGGACGACCCGGACACCACGGACGTGGTCGAGCCGGACAAGGCCGGGGTGGTCAACCAGTTCGCCACCGGCCTGAAGGGCGCCGCGAACGGGTACGCCCAGGTCGAGTCGAACCTGAAGGTGGCGTTCGAGATCTTCGGGGACCAGCTGATCGACCAGGGCCCGCCGCAGGGGGAATGGGACAACTATCTGCCGCTGTGGGCGACCTGGAGTCTGCCGGACGCGCCGACGGCGGGCGAGGACTTCCAGGACATGACGCTGGACGAGCAGGAGGATTTCTACAAGCAGGGCGGTCACCGCGACCAGGACTCGCCGCCGGTGTCGTCGGAGGCGACCACCGACGGCGACATGTGGTTCGAGAACGGCGAAACGGTCAAGGGCGAGTGGACGTGGACCGAGGAGCGCGACGGCCCGTACGACCTGAAGATCACCGTCGAGGACGGCGCGGTCTGGAACGGTCAGCCGAACGACAAGGTCAAGGTCAAGTGGGTGCACGACGACACCGGTGAAGAGGTCGAAGGCCAGTGACGTCTCCGGTGCCGGCGTCCCGGGTGGGACGCCGGCACCGGGCGGTCACGGACAGGTGGCGACCAGGACCGCCGCCTCGTCGAAGACGCTCTTGAGCACGCCCTCCGGCTCCGCGTCCCGCCATCCCTGCAGCGTACGGATGACGTCCGCGCGGCCGCCCTCGCCCTTCGGCAGGTAGACCGCGTAGTCCCGGATCGTCTTCGCCATCGCTTCCCTGCTGCCGCCGGAGATGCCGGTCTTGACCGCGTCGAGCACGGCCCGCGCGGCACCGCCGTCGTGCGTGCCGAACGTGACCGCCTTCAGGTCCTCGAGCGCGGCCGTCCGTACCGCCGGTGGTGCTTCTCTGATGACCGTCGGCAGGTCCGGCAGGACCATCCGGTTGTCGCCGCCCTGGATGTCCGCGAGGTACTTCGTCGCGGGGCCGAACAACCCGTCGTTGCGCTCGAACAGCTCGATCAGCTTGTCGTGCGCGCGGAACAGCTCGGGGTCGACCGGCAGGTCCTGGATCTGCGGCCGGAGCGCCTTCAGCGTGCTGCCGTCGGTCTCGAACCGTTCCCGGAGCGCGGCCGCGTCGTTCAGCGGCGTGGTCAGCAGCGACATGAGCACCGGGTCGACCCGGGTCACCCGGGTCTGCTGCAGGTCGCCGACCGATTTCAGCCGGTCCTTGGTGATCTGCGCGAACGGCGCGACCGTGCTGCCGTCCGGCCCGACGCCGGTCCAGGAGCGGTCCAGGTCCAGGCCGCCGCCCATGGACTGCCGCATGACCGGCGCGCCGTGCCGCGCCGCCATCTTGGCGAACTCGGCACCGGCGCCGCCGTAGTCGACGACGATCGGCGCCACGTTCTCGTTCGCGATGTGCTGTAGGACCATCAGCTCGGTACGCAGCAGGTCGCGCTTCTCGGACCGACGCGGTTCGAGCAGGGACCGGGCGTCGCGCGGCTGCGGGCCGATGACGATCACGGACCGGTTCAGCGCCTCCGCGTGCGTGGAGAGCGTCTCCAGCAGTTCCCTGGGCGCTCCCCCGCTGCCGCCGATCCAGTCGACCGAGCGGGTGCCGGCCGGGCCGAAGGTGTGGTGCGGGGTGACGCCGGCCGGGAACGCCAGCGGCGTCGCCGGGACGGCACCGGCCGTGGCCGGGTCGTCGGTGAGACCGGCCAGGTCGAAGTCGGGCGGCAGCGTGGTGATCCGAATGGACTCGGGCAGGTCCGGGAAC
Source organism: Catenuloplanes nepalensis (assembly GCF_030811575.1). Lineage (GTDB taxonomy): Bacteria > Actinomycetota > Actinomycetes > Mycobacteriales > Micromonosporaceae > Catenuloplanes > Catenuloplanes nepalensis. The sequence goes on from NZ_JAUSRA010000001.1 coordinate 5,373,881, forward strand.
ACCGCGGACGTGCCGCTGCCGAACTCCAGGTACGAGCCGCCCGCGGGGTCGTGCACGGCCACGAACACCTTCGCGTCCGCCTCACCCTGACCGCGCACCTCGACCAGCGAGTACTTCGCCTCGGGCGCACCGGCCACGTGGGCGAGCACCTCGCCGTAGCCGGACAGCGTGGTCAGCGGCGGCACACCGTCCCGGGTGAGGTCCTCGGGCGTCAGCGGCCGGCCGCCGGTCAGCGCGGCGGCGTGCGCGAACTCGGCCAGCGGTCCCGGCCGGCCGAGCCGCTTCCCGCCCGGGACCGGGACGATCCGGCCGCTCGGGTAGCCGCCCGCGATCGCCTCGGCGCGCACGTCGTCGCCGACCGTGGCGAACGGGTTCTCCGCCCAGACCCGGTCCTTCGGCTCGACCTTCACCAGCAGGGCGTTCTCCCGGGTGGTGGGCCCGGACGCGTCGGAGAAGACGACCCGGTTGGTCAGGAACGGGTGCGCGCCGTCCGGCGCCGCGAACCGGCTGATCGGGATCTCCACCGGCAGGCCCATCATGTCGGCCCGGTCGCCGAGATCGTCCAGCGTCATCCGGACGTTCTCGTTGCCCGCGCCGAACAGCGGCCGCTCGACCAGCCGGTCCATCGCCTCGTCCGGGATGCCGCGGTAGAACTGGTACATCAGCGCGCGCACCGAGCCGACCTCCGGGGGATCTCCCCGGTCGGGCGCGCGACGCTGCCGTCCCAGCTCGTGGTGGCCGGGCGGGTGTCGGTGAGCGCGTGCCGCATGCCGAGCCCGAACGACACGTACGTGAAGCGGTCGACCCCGGGCAGGTTCAGCGCCTCGTCGACCAGCCCGTCCCTGGCCAGGCTGGACGGCGGTGCGTTGGAGATGTGGCTCCCCGTGTTCGTGGGCATGACGTGCTCGAGGCAGATCGCGTCCATGTTGCGCGGGGTGAGGGTGAGGGGCTCGGTCACGAGGTGCCTCCGGTCAGCAGTTCGTCAGGATGTGCGTGGCGACCTCGATCGACGTCGCGAGGCGCGGGTTGGTGGCCCTCAGGTCGTCACGCAGCGTGTCGAGGCGGCCGATCCACGCGGTCCGGTCGATCGGGTCGACGCAGTTCGGATTGCGAACCTCCTTGGGCGCGTCACTGGGCCTGCGGTACGCCGAGGCGACGCCACCGAGCTTCTCCATGATGGCTCGTTGCGGCGTGCCCTCCGCCATCGGATCCGCGTCGAGTGCGGACGCGGGCAGGCGCAGCAGCTCGACGATCTGCTCGAAGACCGTAACGTTCGCCCTGTCGGTGGGATTGACCGCGGTCGCCCGTACCAGCGTGAGGCCCTGGTCGTGGGTGAGCGCGCCGTTCATCATCAGCGCGAACAGCAGGCCGTCCATGGCGAAGCGCTCCGCACGCGTGCCGGTGGTGGACAGGTAGTCGTAGACGAACCCGGCCACGGCCGGGTCCCGTGGTTCCACGGCCGGCCGGTCCTCGATGTCCAGGATGGAGGTGACCGTCGGCCGCAGCCGTTCCGCGCCGGGTTCGGGCAGCGCACCCGCGGCGCGGGTCACGTCCAGCGCGGTCCGGAACGCCTCCAGCCGCGGGTTGCCCCGGCCGCTGTCGATCAGCCGGTTCAGTGCCGCGCCGGACGCCGGGGCGTGCAGTTCGGTCAGGTGCGTGCGGTGGAAGTCGGCCGCGGTGGCCCAGGTCTCGGACATCGTCCAGGCGCCGACCGTGCCGGGCAGGTGCACGCCGCCGTCGGCTTCCGGTGCCCGGCCGGGGAGCTTGCCGGCGTCGGCGAGGAGCGACGCGTTGAGCCGGGTCTCCATCCGGCGGCCCTCGCCGTCCACCGACTGCAACAGCCAGACCGGGTCCCAGCCGGCCGTGGTGAACTGGATGATCACCGGCCCGTGCCGGTCGCGGATCGCGTCGAAGCCGGTGGCGGTCGCGTTGGTGGTGACCACGATCGGCGAGATCTTCATCCGCGCGAAGCCGGTCAGCACCTGGTTCAGCTCGTCGATGACCGGGCCGTACTGCTTGGCCGTGCCGCTGAGGTCGGCCGCGACCACCGGGCGGCCCGCGGACTGCCCGAACCGGCGGACGTCGGCGGCGTGCGACGCGAGCTTGCCGCTCCACGCGCCGAGCAGCCGCGGCGCCATGTCCGGCACCGTCTGGGCCGGCACCGCCTCGGCCGGCACCGCCTCCGCCGGCACCGCCTCCACCGGCACCGCCTCCACCGGCACCACCTGGGCCGGTGGGGCGGTGGGTGCGTTGGCCGGCGGGGCGGTGGGTGCCTTGCCGCCCTGGGCGAGCGCGTCGCGCAGCTGCTGCTCGGCGCCGTGCCACGGCGACGCCGAGGTGATCCGCCCGGCCCGGTTCTGGGTCGGGGGGAGGTCGGCCAGCGGCTGTCCCCGGCCGACCGCGCCCGCCGGCAGCAGGCTCGCCAGGTCCGCGACCGCGCGGCCGGTCTCGTCCAGGAGCATCACCTCGGTGTCCGGGCCGGTGAACAGTTCCTCGTGCGTCGGCGCCCGGTTCTGCGCGGCCGGCGTGCCCTGCGTGCTCGGCTGCATGGTGCGGGCCCGGGACAGGTCGGCCGGCGCGCCGGTGAGCAGGCCCTGCTGCTGGCTGTCCACCCAGCGCATCTGACCGCCGCCGGCCGACATCAGCCAGAAGATGTGCGACGGCCCACCCGCGACCCGGGACGGCGTCTTGACCAGCGCCATCGTTCCGGCCCGTGCGGTCATCGTGTTCCACAGCGCCTGCGGGTCGTTCAGCTTGGTCAGCCGGCCGCCGAGCCGCTCCAGCAGCGTCGCCACCGTCGGCTGCGCCAGCAGATCGGTGCTGGCGTTGCCGTTGCTGGTCCGGCGGTGGACCGCGATGAACGCGCCGTACGCCCGGATCACGCAGTCCTCCGGCGGCACGGTCTGCGGGTCGCCCCGCAGTTCCACGTCCCGGGTCCAGCCGGTCAGCCGGGCGAGCGCCGCGGCGCGCTGCGCGTCCCGGCTCAGGTTCGGCGCGGTCACCGGGGTGGTGAGGAACCGGGTGAGGTCGGCCCGGCGCTGCTGCGGGGTGCGCCGGCTGAGGTCACGCACCGCGGCGTCGTCCTGCGCCGCGGCGTAGAGCTGGGCGTGGTGCGCGATGTCGGTGCGGAACCCGGTCTGGGTGAGCCGGCCGGTGGCCTCGTCCGGGCGCGGCGCCTCCATCATGCCGGGGAAGTCGCGCAGGTACCGTTCCGTGTTCGCGGCCGGCAGCATGACGATGATGCCGTACGGCACGTCGCTGCGGACGTACGAGCGCTTGTTGTTCTCCTCGCCGAGCAGCGTGACGTCGAACCAGTAGTAGTCGTAGTCGCCCTTGCGGAACATGTTGTGCTCGACGTAGTCACCGGCCGAGTTGTGGAACTTGGTGTCCTGGTCGCCGCCGGCCTCCCGGCCCGCACCGCCGGTCGCCCGGTCCGGGCCGAACGGTCCGCCGACCTCCAGCTCGAACGGCATGACGTGGTAGCCGCGGCTGGTCTCGTGCTCCCGCTCGTTCTCGGTGGCGGACTCGGGGAAGCTCATCGAGTTGAAGCCGCCCCGGCTGAGCCAGCGGCCGTTCCTCAGCACCGCCTGCGTGGTGAACCGGTCGCCGCGCGCGCCCGGGACCACGTAGTCGCCGTTGAGCAGGTTCGGCGCGTTCGCCCGGACGTTGCTGCGGTTGAACTCGATGCCGAGGCTGACCCGGGGCGTGGAGAGGTCCTCGTAGTTCGGCACGGTCGGCGGGGAGCTGAACCGCTCGGCGCCGTTGAGCCGGGAGGCGGGCAGCCAGGTCAGGAAGTCGTTCATGTTGAACGCCTCCAGCGCCTGGATGCCGTCGGCCTTCGCCAGCTCCTTGCTGAACGCGATCGCCGCGGTGAGGTCGGCCGGTGGGTTGTCGGTGAACGAGCCGTTCACCGCCTTCGTCGCCGGCGCCGGCAGATCGGTCCGGATCCACCGGCCGCTCGCGCCGGGCGTCTCCACGACCCGCGGCAGTCCCATCGGTGTCCGGCCCTGCGGGGCGGTCAGGTGGGTCGGGGTGAGCAGTCGCAGCCGTCCGTTCCGGGTGAGCGTGTTGCCCGGCCGCTCCTTGAAGATCTTGCGCCAGGCCGTACCCAGGAAGCTGTTCGTGATCGCGTCCGACATGGCCGTGGCGGCCCTGCCCGCCTGACCCCCCAGGGCCTGCACGCCCCGGCGCGCCTGGCCGTCCAGGATCATGTCGACGCCGGAGAGCACCTTGGAGCCGGCCTCGCCGAACAGCGAGAGCGCCTCCACCTGGTCCTTGGCCTCGAAGAACTCCAGTTTGTACCGCACACCGGCGCGGAACTCCTGCGCCTCCGCACTGCTGGTGGTCGCGCGGCGGATGTCCCGGTCGGTCGACTGCTCCAGCGTCCGGGCCTTGCTCTTCGACTCCCAGCTGGCCTGCATCACACCGGTGACGCGGGTGCCGTCGGCGGCGGTGCCGCGGCCGTCGGCGTGCACCGACTTCTTGATGCCCACCTCGGTGGTCTTGCCGTCCTTCGTCTGTTTGAAGGCCTGGCCGCCCGTGGTGATCTTGACGTCCGGGCGGGGCCGCTCGTAGACCAGCGGCTCCTCGGTCGCGGTCAGCCGGATGCCCACCCGGCGGATCGAACCCGCACCGGCCGGCAACGTGATCAGCAGATACAGGCCGTCGGTACGCACCGTGTGGTAGTTGGCCCGGACCGCCGCGTTGCGGTACAGCGACTCGACCGCCCGGCTGATGGTCACGTCGTTCAGGTCGACCTTCATGCCCTGCAGGTGGCCGCGGACCGCCGGCAGCACCTGGCGGGCGTCCAGCCGCTCCAGGTGCGAGGCGGCGAACGACACGTCCTGGTGGATCGGCACCAGCTCCTGGGTCTTCGCCGCCGGTGCCTTCAGGTCCGCCGCCGGGACCGGCAGCCCGAGGTCCGGCAGCACGGTGTGCGGCGTGGACGTCTCCGCGCCACGCTGGATCTTGGTGATCCGCCGGTCGGACCGCAGCACACCGTTCTTGGACCGTTCGTAGGTGAGCACGTAGAACGCGTCCATGTTGTGCGTGTAGCTGCGGCCCTCGTAGGAGGCCATGTTCAGTTCCAGGCCGCCGGCCATCTGGGAGAGCTCGTGACCGCGCGCGCCGACCGCGCCGAGGCTGCCGCCGAAGCCGACGTAGTTACCGGTGCTGCTGGAGACCTTCTGGCCGTCGTGGTCCGCGGCCTCGTGCTCGCTGCTCTCGCCGGACGGGTCGCCGTGGTGGTCGTCCTGCGGTGTCTTGCCGTGGTCCTGCTCCTTCGGCGGACCGGTCTTGCCGCCGAAGGTGAACAGCGCCTCCGCGCCGAGCATGGTCTCGCCCTTGCCGGCGGTGTGCCGGTCGGCGACCACCCGGTTGTCCGCCTCGACGTACTGCTCCAGCGCCGGCTTCTCGGTCGCGTGGCTGTAGGTCGCGTCGCGGAGCACCAGGTTGACCCGCAGCTGCCGGGTCCAGCCGTCCTTCGACTCCAGCGGCACCACGTATCCGGTGCGGGTCAGCGCCTCGGCCGCGTGCGGCTCCAGGAAGTCCGGCGTGATGCCGGTGGCGAGACCGTCCTCCAGCCGGTTGCGGTCGCCGCGTTCGGTGATCTTCCGCAGCACCAGGTCGACCTCGTGCTGGTCCACCGTCCAGTCCGCGACGCGGACGAAGTGCCCGGCCTCGGCCGCCACGTGCCGGACCCGGTTGAGCCACACGTAGACGCCGTTGATGCCCTCGTCGATGCCGGTCACCACGCCGGCGCCGTCCGCCCCGCCGAGGTAGGCGTCGACCGCGTCGATCTCCGCGGCGGTCGGCCGGTTCGCCGCCTCCGTGTCGTCGACCAGCGGTGTCCGGTCCGCCGGCTGCGGGCCGACCGGCAGGATCGCGTTCGGGTCGGACGCCGCGGGCCGCGGCGCGGCGACCGGCGCGAGGTCCTCGGTGTTGACCCGGACCGGCGTGTAGACGTCGTCGCCGGACAGCTCGCGGTGGATCGAGTTCACCACCTTGCCGTCCGGGGAGACCGCGGTGACCGTCGCCTCGTACCGGGTGCCGTAGACGAACTTGGTGACCTCGCCGCCGGTCTTGCGGCGGCGGTACTCCTTGAACGCCAGGTCCGCGCTGAGCGCCTTGTCGACGTCCCGGGCGTACCCGATCTCGATGAACTTGATCCGGGCACCGAAGAAGTTCGCGATCTTGACGCGGGCGGTGCCGTCCAGCCCGGTGCCGAACTCGGTCGAGTGGTGCTCGTGCACCGTGTAACCGGCCTGGCCCTTGCCCTGGACGTCCATCGTGATGTCCTGCTCGGTGCTGACCTCGCGCAGCTCGTCGAGGATGCCACCGATGTTGACCTGGAACGTGTACCCACCGAACTTGATCTCGTTCGACACGCCGCCGTCGTAGAGCGTCCGCTGGCTGCCGCGCAGGCCGGGCGTGCCGAACTTCAGCGCGATCTCCCGGGCCAGCTGTTGCGCGGTCGCACCCTTCGGCAGCAGGCCGACCTGGCGCATCTGGTGCTCCAGCACGTCCGCGACCAGCTGCACGATCTGGTCGGCGCCGGGCATCTCCTTGACCGAGCCCTGCCCCAGGCCGGCGCGGTTGACCAGCGCCAGCGGCTCCCGGGTCGGCGCGGTCAGCGGGATCAGCGGGGCGCTCATCCGGCCGTCGGCGTGCAGCACGAACCGCTGGGTGCCGGCCGGCGGCGCCGCGATCGCACCGGCCGCGGTCCGGGCCGGGACACCGGGCCCGAGCGTCTGGCCCGGCACCCGGTGGCCGTCCATCCGCAGCAGTTCGACGTGCGGCGCGTCCCGGAACAGGTTGCGCAGCGCCTCCGGCACGCCGGGGCTGAGCTGCACCTGGACGTAACCGCCGCGGTCGGCGGCGAGGAAGTCGTTCGCCCGTACGGTGGCCCGCGGCGGGTCGGTCCGGGGGGTGAGCGGCTGGAAGGCCAGCGGATTGAGGATCAGGTCGCCGACGACCGGCCGGGTGACCGTGCCGTCGGCGGCCGTCCGCACCGGGCCCAGCCGGTGCGCGCCGAGCACCACGCCCTGCGGGTCGACCAGATATCTGAACGTCGCGTCGGTCCGCTGCCCGGGCGCGTACGTGAGGTCGTCGTCCGCGAACCGGACGATGGACCGGTCGCGCTGCCGGTACGCCGCACCGCCGGTCTCGGACGGGTACCGCGGCCGGAACATCAGCCCGTACCCCTGGGGCAGTTTGTCGCCCTGGATGTGGATCTCGATGGTCTCGCCGATCGACTTCAGGTACAGCGCGGCCGCACCGTGCAGGCCCTTCTCCGGGAACGGCGCCTCGGGACCGGCCGGCCGCGCGACCGGCTGGTAGGCCGGGTTGGCGACGAACCGGGCCGGTGGGCGGACCATCACCGGCTGCCCGGCCGGGTCCAGCACCGGCGCGTTGCCGTCGTCGGTCCGCGGTACGGGCACCGGCGCCAGCTCCCAGGCGCCCAGCACCGCGCCGCCGGCGTCCAGCAGGTACCGGAACTGCGCGTTGCCGGGCCCCGGCGTGAAGTCGCCGTGTGCCCGCACGACGACGTTCGCGGCGTTCAGCGACGCCAGGGTCGCCGGCAGCCCGGCGTGGCCGTCGACCGTCACCTCGATCGGGCCCTTGCGCGCGGCCGCGAGCAGCTCGTTGAAGTGCCGCATGCCCTTCTTGCGGAACGGCTGCGGCATCGACGGCGTGGGCCGGATCGCGGCGCCGACCCGGCTGTGCGGGTTCCGTACCGCCGCGGCCCACCGCTTCGGGTTGAGCCGGCTGCGCTGGGTCGGGCCCTCCGGCATGCGGAACCTCTCCCGCAGCACCGGGTCGGACATGGCGTTCGCCTCGAAGATCGCGGCCCGCTGCTTCGGCAGGCCGAACTCCGTGGTGATCGGCGCGTCGACGTCGATCGTGCCCTTGTTGGTGTGCAGGCGCAGCTGCAGGTTGACCGTGGCGCGGTAGCGCACCAGGTCGTCCTTGCGCATCGTGGCGGTCTTCGCCTGCGCCTGCGTGCCGACGCTGCGCTTCACGCTGCGGTGCCAGCGCATCTTGATCGCGTCCCACCGCGGCATCAGGATGTGGTGCCCGGCGTGCACCGGGAACTCGACACCGGCCCGGAAGCCGGCGCCCGAGCCGATGCCGCGCGAGACACCGCGGGTGACCGTGGCGGCGATGTCGTTCCGGATGATCACCTGATCGGCGACCGTGACCCGGCGCAGCTCGGTCAGCGCGGACTCGACCGTGACGTGGCCCTCGAGGTGGTCCCGCCGCTTGACCGGCGAGGGGATCGTGAGGTCCTTCAGCCCGAGCCGGCCGAGCGGCAGCGTGACACCGCCCCGCTTGCTGAACGGCACCTTGAAGAACGGCGACACCCAGCTGCCCGTCGACCACCACTGGTTACGGTCCTTGCCGGTCTTCTCGTTGAACATCTCCTCGCGCAGCTCGTGCACCGCGCGCGCGGCCCCGGCCTTGGTCATCCCGAAGTCCGGCGACCGCAGCCGGGACTGCAGCTGTGTCAGCAGCTCGTCGAAGTCGGCCGCGTTGACGACGTAGTCCTCGGCCTCCAGCGCCTGCGGGTTGGTCACCGAGTCCGGCGCCCCGACCGACGTCGAGTGCGAGTCGTCGACCGAGGACAGCTTCTGCGGCAACGCCAGCAGCAGGTGTTTCGGCAGGTCATGGGCGAGGATCTGCTCGCCGTCCACCTCGATCACCAACGCGGTGTCGGCGGCGAAGTCGTGCACGTCGTTGAGCAGCGCCCGGTTGCCGGACTGCTTCTCGACCGTCACCGCCTCCTGCCACTGCAGCTCGCCGTCGGCGCTGACCCGCAGGATCGGGCCGAGGATGTGGTCCATCGTCTCGTTGGCCACGTGCCAGAGGAAGCTCAGCGGGCCGACGACGTTCCAGCCCTTGGTGCCGCCCCAGGCCCGGCCGGCCGTGGTGTCGCCGTACTTGCTCTTCTGGTGGTCGACCTCCGGATCGGCTTTCGGGTCCGGCTTGCGGTACTCCATCGCGCCGGGCTTCGCATAGACCCGGACGAAGTGGTCGCCGATCATCCGCCCCGCACCGACCTGCATCAGCCGCTGCCAGTCGTTGTTCGCCTGGTGCGGATCCCGGTCCCGGATCAGCGTGTCCAGCCAGGTCAGCAGCTCACCGGCGTGGACCTCGGCGCGCGGCGCCGTGCTCCGCACCGACGCGCGCAGGCTCGCCTTCTGCGCGTCGCTGAGCGGGTTGACCTTCTTGACGAAGCCGTCGCCGAGCACCCGCCGCTCGCTGACGAACCACGACGGGTTCGGCGTCCGGACGTGCTCGGTGATCGCCCGGACCCCGGTCTCGTTCTGCGCGGTGTCGCGCAGCTTCTCCCGGCCGCCCTCCGCGGCCGGATCCGACCACCAGTCGCCGGTCACCGTGGCCTGCGGTGCCACCAGGCGGCTCACGAACGCGTCCCGGGCCGCCTGCTTCGCGGCCAGATCGGTGGCGAGCGCGGGGACCCGGGCGGCGGCGGTCGCGTCGGCGAGCGCGGCCCGGTGTGCCGTGTCCGCGGCCGTGACCGCGTCGATGAGCGCCTGGTACTGCCGGACCGCGTCGTCACGGGCGGTGCCGGCGTCCCCGGCGGCGCCGGTGAACGTGTCGTGCACGCGCCGCATGGTGATGACGTCGGCCTCGCGGGAGGCCAGCTCGTCGATCCGGTCGGCCGGGACGGTACGGCCACTCGCGGTCACCATCCGGCGGACGTCGTTCTCGACCGCGTCCTCGTCCACCAGTTGGACGCCCGGGGCCTGCAGCTTCGCGACCTCGTCGGCGAGGTGCCGCAGGTAGGCGAGGCGGCCGACGTCCGCGGCGGTGACCGCGGCGCCGCGCCCGATGATCGCGTCCAGCTCGGCGCGGGCCGCCGCCGCCTCCGCGACCTGCGGCGAACCGTCGTCCGCGGCCTCGGCGAGGCGGTCGGTGCGCACCTGCAGGTCGTCCAGCGCGAAGCCGGCCCACTCGGCCGCCTGCTGCCGGTAGTGGTCCACCTGCGTCTGGATCGCCGCGCGCCGGCCGACCGCGGTCTGCGCCGCGGCCCGCGCGGCGGTCAGCCGGTTCCGCAGCCCGGGCAACTCGTCCGCGATGGCCTGCCGGTCGCGGATCAGGTCGGTGATCTCCTGATAGAGCGCCTCGACCCGGTCCTGCGCGGTACCGCGCTGCCCCTCCAGGTCGGCGAACTCGCGCTGCCGCTGCCGCCGTTCGACGTCGATGCCCCGGACCGCGTCGTCCGCGCGCTCGATCGCGTCGCGCAGCGCCTCCGGGTCCGCGGTGGCGTCCGCGGCCCGGAACGCCGCCCGGGCCGCGTCGGCCACCCCCTGCGCGTCCCGGCTGCGCTGGTCGATGCGGGCCAGCGCGGTGGCCACGGTGTCCAGCAGCCCGTCGAGCTGATCGATCCGGGTGTTCCGGGTGACGACCTCGTTCTGCCGGTTGTCGATCTCCCCGGTGACCGCGGCCTGCCGCGCCGGCAGCGCGGCGATCTGCGCCTCCAGGCCGTTGACCGCGGTGCGCTGCGCCGTCCAGTCCGCGTCGTACTGGTCGCGCAGCGTGTTCAGCCGGGTCACCAGGTCGTCGATCGCGTCGAGCTGCGTGGTGAGGTCGTCCGCGTCGAGCCGGGTCTGCGCCGCGGCGACCAGCGCGTCCACCGCGGGCACCGGGTCGGGCAGCAGGCCGGTCGTGTTCGTGGCCGGCGGCGCCATCCGGGGCCGGGGGCGGGTCGGCAGCATGCCGGCCTCGCTGCGGCCCAGCGGCGCGTCGATCAGCGCGGAGGCCAGCCGGCCGGGGACGGGCCGCTCCGCGGGCGTCCAGTCCAGCACCGGGTTGTCGGCGAGCCGGACCGGGCGGATCGCCTCACCGAGCCGCCACTCCGGCGCCGGGTCCGCGGTGAGCCCGAGCGCGTCGCGCAGATCAGCGGGCAGCGGCACGGTACGCACCTGCGGGCCGTGCTCCGCGTCGCCCACCATGACGGTGTCCGTCACGGTGCGCACCCGCCCGCGCAGCTCGGGCTCGGTCAGGAAGGGTTCCAGCAGCTCCCGCCACACCGCGGCCGGGTCGGCGAAGCCGGCGACGACCGGTGCGACCGCAGGCAGGTAGAGGTCGCCCTGGCGGAATCGGAGGTGCCACACCAGCGTGGCGGCCAGGCCGGGCAGCACGGCCGCCCGCTCGGTGTCGCCGAAGCTGCGCACCGGCTCCAGCGGGTCCGCCCGGTACCAGCTGCCCGCCTGTCCCATGGTCACCGACCGCAGGCCGGGCAGCTCGCCGTCGGCCGCGAGGTGCCGTGGGTCGAGCCGGGCACCGATCTGTTCGAGGATCTGCGGCCCGAGCCACATCGCCAGCTTGCGGCGCATGTCCATCGCCGGGTGGTCGGTCAGGTCGAGGGCGCCGGCGTACCCCTGGAAGAGCTCCCAGATCGGCGCCATCAGCTCGGGCTGGGTCGAGGCGTAGTTCTCGCTGACCAGGTTTCGGACCTCGCGGATCGCCGGGTGGTTCCGCGCGCCCAGCACGCCGGAGACGTTGAACGCGCGCCCGGTCTCCGGGGTCGACGGTCCCTCGTGGACCGCCCAGCCGTGCGCCTCGAACAGCGTGCGCACCTCGGCGGCGAACGCGGCCGCGTCCTCGACGGCGTTGTCGCCGTCCGTGTAGAACCCGCCGAAGTCCTCGATGATCCGCCAGAGGAGCACGTCCACCGCCGCGCTGAACGCGTCCACGGTGTGCCCGCCGAGCTGCGCCAGGAACTCGGCGTCCAGCGGGTTCGACTCGTGGTAGACGTCCCGGACGGAGATCACCCGGATGCCGTTGTCGCGCGCCCACGCCAGGCCCGCCTCGGTCGGCGTCTCGGTCACCCAGAGCGTGGTGAAGTAGCCCTCGGTCGCCAGTGCCCGGGCCTGCTGTGCGGCGCCCGCCATGAAAGCGGCGGCGGTCGCGTTGTCCGGCGAGATCGCCGACCCGGCCCAGACCATCGGCACGTGCAGCGGCATCTCCTGACCGGCGGAGTTCCGCAGCACCGTGCCGTTCTCCGGCAGGCCGTCCAGCGTCACCGGCCCGGTGCGCGTGGTCAGGTCGAGCCGCTGGAAGTACGCGTCGACCTGGCTCGTCCGGACGGCGGACGGCGAACGGGCGAAGTCCGGGGCCGGCGCCTGCTCGCGCACCCGGAAGAAGTCCCGGCCGAGCGCGGCGTGGTAGGCCGCGCCGTGGTCCATCCCGGCGCGCAGCGCGCCCCGGGGCTCCGGGATCAGGTTGCCGTCGTCGCCGGTGACCACGATCTGCGGGGGCGTGACGACTCGCGCCGCCTCGGGGGCGGTCACCATGATCTTCGGGAGGTCCGGCAGGAACGCGCTGAGGCCGGTCACCGGCAGGGCCACGGCCGTGCCACCGATCGCGGCGGCGTAGTCCCGCAGGAACTCGGCGGTGGGCACCCCGTCGGCCTGCCAGGAGACGACCGCCTGGTCCGGGCCCAGCCGTGAGGTGATCCGTGCCAGCTCGTCCGGGCGCAGCAGGACCGAGCCCTCGACGCCGTCCTGGGTCGCGGGCACGCGCACGTACCCGTCCTGCTGCTGCACCGTGACCACCGGCAGGCGGTCCCGGGCACCGTCGCCGTGCGGGAGCCAGTTGATGCCCTGCATCCGTTGGAACTCGCCGGTCGGCAGCAGCATCAGCACGGGCCGGCCGGAGACCGAGGTCTGCCGGACCAGCAGCGAGATGTCGTTGCCGATCCGGAAGCCGCCCAGCCCGTCCGGCCGCAGCGTGCCGCCCGGCAGCTCGGCGACCGGCCGGGGTGCCTCCGTCATCGGGTTGTGCTCGGCCTTGCCCTCCGCCGCGTACTTCATCTCGCCGATCCGCGCCGGCAGGTCCACCTGCGCGGAGATCCGGCGGGCCGCGTTGTCGGCCCAGCGCATGGCGTCGCCCGGGCCGGGCGTGCGCACCTTCAGGCTCATGAACCGGCCGGACTTGGTGTTGATGTCCAGCATCCCGCCGACCGTGGTGATCAGGCGGAGCTCGCCGCTGGTCCGCCCGCGCGTCGCATGCAGCAGCGACGCGATCGCGCCGGTTCCGGGAACGATGTGCTCCGCGCCGGAGATCGCCGGGTGCCCCACCGTGTTCAGCGTCTCCACGACGTGCTCCAGCGTCAGCCCCGGGAACTGCTCCGCCCAGGCCTCGAACAGCGCGGTGAGCTGATCGGCGCCGACCACGGACGAGCGTTCCAGCTCGGCGATCGCCGCGACGGCGTCCCGCAGCTCGGCGGCGCGCGCGGCGGCCTGCTCCGGTGTGGCGGTCCGGACCGCCTCCGCCGCCGCGTCCCGTGCCCGCATCGCGGCCGGGAGATCCTTGTGGACCGGTACCTCGCTGGCGATCCAGATCCGGCCGTCGGCGTCGGTGAAGTAGTGCCACTCCGCGCCCGGCCGGTCCTCCAGCATGTCGATCCGCAGGTCGGACAGCGCCATCCAGGCCGCCGGCCGGCGGACCAGCGCGAACGGCACCGCGCCCTTGGCCTCGACGACCGCGCTCTCCCACGGCTGTGCCGCCGGCTGCTGCCACTTCCCCTTGGCATCGCGAACGGGCGCCGGTGCCGGACCCGCCGCCTCCGCCGCATCGGCCGCCACGGTCCCCGGCACCGGCTTGAAGACCGGGTTGCCGGACGGCGACCGGACCGGCCCGTCGTCCTCCAGCTCGGGCGTGCCGGGCATGAGCTTCGGCGCCTCGGTGAGGCCGTAGACGTCCCGCTCCTCGTACTTGACCTTCTTCGGCCAGACCGCGGTGCCGTACTCGCGGTCGAGGTCGACGGCGCGCCGGGCGAGCTCGTCCACGTCCGTGCTGAAGACCCGGAGGATGTCGTCGAGCTGGAGCTCGCGGGAGAACTCGGCGAACCACTCGCGGGTCCGGCCGGCGTCGAGGTTCCGGCCGGCCGGCAGCATCTGGCCGCTCAGCCACTCGGCGAAGTTGGCCCGGAAGCGGTTGACCCGCGTGTCCAGGCCCTGGAGCGTGAACCCGTTGTCCCGGTAGGCCCCCTCGGAGAGCGTCGCGTCGGCGAGCGAACCGGCCTCGGCCGGGTACCACGGGTCCATGCTGAGCCGGCCGGCGTACGCCTCCGCCGACTCGATCCAGTCGTTCAGCGCCTCGGTCAGCGCCGCGGGGTCATCGGCGTTCGCCGCCCGCTCGACCCGGGCGAGGTGCTCCGGCCAGTCGATCGGCACGTCGAGACGTTGCAGCTGGGCGGCCTCGGTGTGCCGGGTGCCGTCGAAGTCCGGGCCGGCGCCGAGTCGTACCGTGCGGGTGCCGAGCCGTTCCGACACCGCGCCCACGTCGCTGGACATGCCGATCACCGTCGCCTGCCGCCCGGTGTTCAGCGCGATGAGGACGTCGTCGAGCTGCGTGTTGACGGTCAGGTCGAGCCCGTGCGCGGCGGCCCGGTCCGGCAACGCGAAGAGCTCCGGCGCGCGGTCGCGCAGGCCGTTGCCGGGGTCCGGCCCGATCAGCAGCACCCGGCCGTTCGGGTACTGCCGGCGCAGCCCGTCGACCAGGCTCTCCAGCACGATCGACGGCAGCGCGACGCCGTCCGGATCGGCCACCCGCCCGGTGCCGACCGCGGTGGAGAAGACGAAGACCGGCTCGGCACCGGTGAGCGCCAGCGCGTCGACGAGCGCGGTGGCCGGGGGCGTCGCGACCGGTGCGGCCGGCTTCGGCGTCGCGGCCGGTGCGAGGTCGCGCAGCGTGGTCGGCACGCCGTCCGGGTCCAGCACCGTCACCGTGGTGCCGGGCGCGCGCAACTCCCGCAGGCGCGCGTCGTTCTCGGCCTTCGGGTCGAAGCGGGCGACCGGCTCGTTGTCCAGCTCCGGGTTGACCCAGTAGACGCCCTGGTCCAGGGAGACCAGCCAGCGGAGACGGTCCTCCTTCAGGCCGAGCCCACCGGTACGGACCATGGCGAACGAGCCCGGCACCGCCTTGAGCCCGTCGTGCAGCGCCTTCGCGGCCGACGTGCCGGACGGCGCGAACGAGGCCGGCCGTTCACCGGCCGCGGCCGGCGCGAACGCGTTCATCACCTCGGCCACCGTGGACGGCAGCACGGACCGGGTGAGCAGGTCCAGGTCCAGAACCTGCGACCGGCCGGCCCCGGCAAGGTCGCCGTCCGGGATCGTCGGCACGCCGACGCGCGCGCCCGGGTCCGCGACGGTCGGCACACCGGCCAGCGCCAGGCCGAGCGCCATCTGGTACGAGGCGGCCACCGTCGACGGCGTCCCGGTGTCGTCGAACGTCGGCCGCACGCCCAGCCCGTCGCGCAGCCGGGACGCCTCGTTCAGCAGCGACCGGATCCGCTCGAACCGGCTCAGGGACGGGTCCACGGCCAGCCGCGCCGCGCTCTTGAGCGTCTCGCGCGCGGCGGCCTGCGCGCGCGGCAGCACCCGGATGCGCTCCGGGATGCCCGCGGTCTCCAGCCCGCGCGCGTCCACGCCGACGACGATCGGGTCCAGCTCGGTGCCGCGCTGGAACGCCGCGTCCTTCTGCACCCCGAACGACTCGGCCAGCTTCCGCCAGCCCGCGATGTCGGCCCTCTCGCCGACGGTGGAGCCGATGACCAGCGCACCCCTGGCCGCCGGGGGGAGTTCCCGCAGCGTGGACTGGACCCGGGTCACCGACGACGGATCGCCGATCGTGGTGTCGCTGAGGAACACGAGCGTGCCCTCGGTGAGGCGGCCCGCGTTCATCGCCTTCATCAGCGAACCGATATCGACGGGAGTCGTCATCGGACCGTCGTGGAAGTAAACGCCCGATGGAATTGGAATGAACCGGCCGTCGGCACATATCTGAAAGAAGGCACTCGAGCTGGGCACGGCGTCTCCCTGACGGTATGCGACTGTCCGGAACCCCTTTCTACGAGTCGGCGAATATGCCGGTTCACGGACCAAATTGAACCGTTGCTTAAGGAGAGTCGATCATCGCGTTCACCTGGCGTGAACGAGGCTGAGCCGACGGTGAGACGGGGAACCCGCGCGGCGACCGGAACCGATATCATCGACACATTTCCCTACCTGGGTGGAGGACGCGTGGTACGTACCCTCATCGCCGCTTCCCTGGTCCTGGCGTCGGTCGCCGCCGGGGCACCCGCGCAGGCCGCCGGCGGCCGCACGACGATCGTGGTCCGGGACGGCGCGACGCAGCCGGTCTTCGACTACGCGACCGCGATCAACGAGGACGTCTGGGTCGAGTCGCCGACGGACAGCGACCACGACGGCGTCCGGGACCGGATCCACCTGAACATCACCCGGCCCGCCGAGACCGAGACCGCGGGCCTGCGCGTCGCCTCGCTGATCATGCCGACGCCGTACGGCGGGGTCGCGCCGGAGGTGCCCTACCCGAGCGTCGACGTCGACCGGCTGCCGCAGGAGGGCATCCACTCGAAGTCGGCCGCCGCGACCGCCGCGAACCGCGCGCTGACCAGCCTGAACGCGGCGCCGGCCGCGGTCAGCACGTGGGAGTACTACACCACCCGCGGGTACGCGATGATCGCGATGGACAGCATCGGCACCGCCACCTCGACCGGCTGCCCGGACGCGGGCGGCCCGGACGAGATCGTCTCCACCCGCGCGGTCGTCGACTGGCTGGACGGCAGGGGCCGGGCGTTCGACGCGGACGGCGACGTCGTCTCCGCCCGCTGGTCCGCGCGCAGCGTCGGCATGTACGGCGTCTCCTACAACGGCACGCTGCCGATCATGGCGGCGATCACCGGCCGGTCCGCGCTGAAGACGATCATCCCGATGTCCGCGGTCACCAGCTGGTACGACTACTACCGCGCGAACGGCCTGGTGGTGGCGCCCGGCGGCTGGCAGGGCGAGGACCTGGACATCATGGCGCGGTACGTGCTGAGCCGCGCGAACCCGGAGGCGTGCGCGCCGAACGTGGCGTGGCTGTCGCAGGCTCAGGACCGGGTCACCGGTGACTACTCCCGGGTGTGGGCCGCGCGGGACTACACCGCGCAGGCCGGCAACATCGAGGCGAGCGTCCTCGTGGTGCAGGGGTTGCAGGACTGGAACGTCAAGCCCAAGCAGGGCGTGCAGCTGTGGGACGCGCTGCGCACCGAGAAGAAGCTCTGGCTCTACGACCGCGGGCACGGCTCGTCCTGCGCGCCGGAGTTCGCGCCGGCCATGCACCGCTGGGTCGACCACTATCTGTACCGGGTGGACAGCGGCATCGAGGACGAGGCGCCGGTGACGCTGGAGGACGACGCCTGCGCGGTGACGGAGACGACCACGGCGTGGCCGGTGCCGGGCACCCGGGACGTCACCTATCCGCTGGCCACCGGGCAGCCGCGGACGGACACGTTCGTCGACGCCGGGCGGACGCTGACCGCGGAGCAGCTGCTCTCCCGGCCGGAGCACGCGCTGTCGTACCCGCTGCCGGTCCTGAAAAGGGACACCCGGCTCAGCGGGACGCCGTGGATCACCGCGGACGTCAGCATCGACCGGACCGCGGCGAACCTGACCGCGCTGCTGGTCTCCTACGCGCCGGACGGCACGGCCACGATCCTCACCCGGGGCTGGACGGACCCGCAGAACCGCCGGTCGGTGTGGCGCTCCGAGCCGGTCACGCCGGGTGAGACGTACCGGCTGCGCTGGGACCTGCAGCCGGTCGACCGCACCATCCCGGCCGGTCACCGCCTCGGCGTGGTGGTCATCTCCACCGACTACGACTACACGCTGCGGCCACTGCCCGGGACGGAGGTGTCGATCCGGCCGGTCAGCAGCACGATCCAGCTGCCCGTCGTCCGGTGATCACGTGCTGCGGGCCACCCGGAAGCCGGCGTCGTCCAGCATCAGGCTCGGGTGGCTGCGGCGGCGGGCCGAGGCGCGGCAGCTCCAGCGCTCGTCGAACCAGCCGCCACCGCGCATCACCCGGTAACCGCCGTCGTGGGCGTCCCAGCACCAGTCCCACACGTTGCCGAGCATGTCGTGGAAGCCCCACGCGTTCGGCGCCTTGCCGCCCGCGGTGCGCAGCCGGTCGCCGGAGTTGTCGCGGAACCAGGCCACCTCGTCCAGCGGCCCGTAGTGCGGGCCGCTGGACCCGGCCCGGCACGCGTGCTCCCACTCCGCCTCGGACGGCAGGCGGTAACCGTCCGCGTCCCGGTCCCAGGTCATGCGGCCCGCGTCCACCCGGTAGACCGGGGCCAGCCCGTCGCGCGCGGACAGCGCGTTGCAGAACAGCACGGTGTCCCACCAGGTCACGCCCGTGACCGGCAGCCGGTCGTCACCGCCGTCGGCGGGACAGCGGCCGATGATCTCCGCGTACAGCCCCCGGGTGACCGGGAGCGCGGCGAGCCGGAACGATGCCAGCCCCTCGCACGCCGGGACCGCGATCATGCGCTCGGAAGTGTCCACCGGGGTATCTTAAAGCGGACTTGTTGCTACCAGGTCGCCGAAAGTTCACCAACGGTGTGACCTCCGCCGAGAACCGGCGCCGGCGGCGGGGTCCAGGCGACACCGAGCGCGCCGAGCGCGGCCCGCAGCACCACCGGGATCGCGCGCGCACTGCCGTCGTCGATCTTCAGCGCGACCGCGCCGACGCCCGGCACCGCGACCGCGGCGAAACCCTCCGCGCCACCCTTGGCCAGCAGCCCCGGCACCTCCGTCATGATCACGGTATCCAGCGCGCCGGTACCGGCGACCAGCCGCGGGTGGGCGCGCATCGCGTCCGCCACCTGCCGCTCGAACGACCCCGGCGCGGCCTGCACCAGGCGCAGGAACGCCTGCGCCATCCCGGTCAGCGAGAACGCGAACACGGGCGCGCCGCAGCCGTCCACGCCCACGGCCGCGACCGGCTCCCCGGTCAGCTCCTCCGCGGTCGCCCGCAGCATCCGCTGCAGCGGATGCGCCGGCTCCCAGTAGCCCTCGGCCGGCCACCCCGCGGCACGGCAGGTGAGCAGCATGCCGGTGTGCTTGCCGGAGCAGTTCATCCGGGTCCGGGTCGGCGCCGCACCGGCCCGCAGCGCGTCGTCGCGCGCGGCCGGACCGGCCGGCAGGTCCGGCGGGCAGTGCAGGTCCGCGCCGGCGAACCCGTGCGCGTCCAGCAGCCGCTCCACCCGGGTCACGTGCACGTCCTCGCCCCAGTGGCTGGCGCAGATCAGCGCGAGATCGGCGTCGTCGTCCAGCCGGAGCCCGGCGCGCAGCATGCCGACGCCCTGCAGCGGCTTGTTCGACGAGCGCGGGAAGACCGGGCCGCGGCCGTCCCCGCGCACCGCGACCGGCGCGCCGCCGGCGTCGAGCACCACGACCGAGCCACGGTGCACGCTCTCCGCGAACCCGGACCGCACCACCTCGGCCAGCACGGCCCCGCCCCGATACCCATCCGTCATGATCCACACGCTACCGGAGTTGCCGATCCCCGGGCGTGGAGCTAGCGTCGGCGCACTTCGAAGCGCCCAAAGCTCTCGATGCTCACGATGCGGGGAACAACCGATATGTCGTCGTATGACGTACAGGCCGTCTCGGCCGCGCCGCCGGCCGCCGTCTTCGCCCTGGTGTCCGACGTGACCACGTGGCCGTCCTGGCAGGCGATCAGCAGCGCCCGGCCGGACGGCGACGAGTGGGTCCTCGGCGGCGGCCCTCGGACCGTCATCCGAGTGACCGAGATCGTGCCGGACCGCTCCCTCAGCTACATCGAGACCTCGGAGACGCTGTGGCGCGGCTACCGCGCGACGATCGAGGTCACACCGGACCCGGGCGGCGGCTCGCGCATCCGCTGGCACGCCACGTTCCGCAGCAGGCCCCGGTTCCTGGACCCGTTCTGGGCCTGGGCCAACGGCCGCGTCATCCGGCACCACGCCGACCAACTCGCCCGCCTGGCAGCGGAAGGGCGATAGTCCGCGTGGCGTTTCCCGCTGGTGCGGGTCAGCGTCCGCCGGAGACGTCGATCGTGGTCGCCGTGATGTAGGCGGCCGCCGGGGAGAGCAGCCAGGCGACGGTGCGCGCGATGTCCTCCGGCGTGCCCGCGCGCCCGAGCGGCAGCGTCGGCCCGACCCGTCTCGCCCGGTCCGGGTCGCCGCCGGACGCGTGGATCTCCGTGTCGATGATCCCGGGCCGCACCCCGACCACCCGGATTCCGCGCGGCGCCGCCTCCAGCCCCAGCCCGCGCGTGATCGTGTCGACCGCCGCCTTGCTGGCCGCGTAGTCCACGTACTCCCCCGGCGCCCCGAGCACCGCCGCCCGCGACGACAGGTTGACGATCACGCCGCCGGCCCGCATGCGCTCCATCGCGTACGCACAGCAGGTCGCGGTCCCGGTCACGTTCACGCCGAGGACCCGCGCCCACCGGTCCGCCCCGATCTCACCGAACCCGCACTGCCGCTCCAGCACGGCCGCGCTGTTCACCAGCCCGGTCAGCTCCCCCAGCGCATCCGCCGCCGCGAACAGCTCCGCCACCCGCGCCGGCTCCGCCACGTCACAGGCCACCGCCCGCACCGGACTCTCCGCCCGGTCGAGCTCGGCCACGATCGCCCGGGCCCGCTCGTGATCACCCCGATACCCCAGCACCAGCGCGCTCCCCGGCACCCCCGCCAGCTCCCGCGCCACCGCCGCCCCGATCCCCCGCGTCCCCCCGGTCACCACACACACCTTCATGATCGCGACGGTACGACCACCCCCACCCCTCCGCGACGCCAGACTCACTCAGTGAGCCAGCCCGGAGCCGATGACCCCATCGGAAGTAAGATGCGATCTAACTTCGGCGCGTCCGATGTTCCGTGGTCGGTTACGACTCCCGCTGGCGGCGTGATGGTCTGCCGATCCGCCAACGGCATCCCGGCAGCTGTTCGAGTGCCCTGAGTGAGCCAGTCGATGGCCTCGCGCACTCGGCAGATTCACCTGAAAGCGAAAAACTGGCCTCTGCATCGTTCTATCGCCGGAGTCGGCCGCCCTGCCAGAATGCGCAATCCCACGCCAAGAAGGCACCCGCCAGGCAACATCGAAGCGTGCAAGATTACTTACTTGAGCCTGACCGGATCATTTCAAGATCGCCCACTTTCGAGCGCCTCCCACCACGAATTCACCGATGCTAGCCTCGTCCAATGTGGCCGCTACCCATATCCAAGAAGCAACTGAACAAGCTCGGCAAGCGGCTTTCCCTCCATTCCACTCCTGAACGAGAGGATCTACTCTCCCTCAACCAGGTGCTGCTCGCCTATCAAGCGATCCTGGATGACGTCAAGGGATCGCTTGACGACATCGGCCTGCCCGCCACCACTCGGGTCAAGACCACGTCGACGCTGATCGAGAAGCTGCGTAGGGAGTCGTCGATGAGCCTGAGCCGGGTCCAGGACATCGCCGGCGCCCGCATCATCGTGAACGGCGGCCGCCTTGAACAAGATCAGGTGGTCAAACGGATCATCGACTTCTTCGCTCCCGAGCACGACGTCCTGCCTCGCGCCATCGACCGGCGCACGACGCCCAGCTCCGGGTACAGAGCGGTGCACGTGGTCATCCACCCGTCCGGCGTGCCGGTCGAAATCCAAGTCAGGACCGAGCTCCAGAACGCCTGGGCCCAGCTGTTCGAAGGCCTCGCAGACCGCTGGGGCCGGGCGATCCGATACGGCGGAAATCCGGACCAGCCCAGAAGAGTCGTGATGCGCCTGAGCCGGCGGCGCTCACTCACTCGCCAAAGCCTCATGGGAATGCTCACGTTCGCGAGTGAGGAAATTGATCGGATCGAGCGGCTCGAGACATACATCGAGTCAATTCGATCGTTCGTCAGCGAGGTCGACTCGGGAACCCACAAACACTGGTCCCTCGACGACTCCGGCCAACTCAAGCCGATCACCGGAGATGACGCGACCGACGCCATGATCCATTACCGCCGGATTCGGCGAGCATTCATGGAGACCATGGAGTCGCTATTGCCCGATCGCCGCGCCAGAGGAAGGCTCATACGCCGCCACGTCCCCCGCAACCACTCGCCGACCCCACAATTCGTTCTGGAGCGAATACATGGTTGCAATCTTGCCGTAGCCGATCTTGAGCGAGCCCGCGACGAGGAATTCCGGCACCGCACCGGGGCCACTCGCCTTATTCTTGATACCCTGCAGCGACGTCTCGAGCTTGGAGGGCCGACGTGAAGCATTTCCTACTGGTGTTCGACCGGCAGCAGGGCTCGATCCTCCAGAAGACGGAGTTCGCCGACAGCGCGTCAGCCCTCAACGCTCGCTTCTCGGCAGAAGTGACATATGGGGGCAACTCAGACATTGAGGTGGTGGTGCTCGGTGCCGCGTCGGAGACCGCGTTGAGACGCACCCACAGCCGCTATTTCAAGAATGTCAGCGAGATGGCCGGGGCCCTTTTCGAGCTGCGGAACTCCGGTGAACGACACAACGCGGAGCTTCGCAAGCAGGCCGAGCAGCAGCGGAGGAAATCGCCGCACTCCATCGCCCTGCGCCCCGCTTGACCCATCGGGTCGCCACTCGACCTTCACACGGGCTCAGTCGTGATGGTGCCGCTCCTGGTTCTGAGCGGCCGGTCTCGGCCGGCAGCGATTCGAAGCCGCGGCGCGCTCGCCACACAGTCCTCAACGTCCGGCCATCGTGCGGAACCGCCGGATCGCGGCCGCACGCGAGGGTCCGCATGACTCCGATGCCAGAATCGCCGGGTGAGTCAGTCGATGATCGGGCGGGTGGTCGCGGTGCTGGATGCGGTCGCGGGTGCGTCGTGGCTGAGCCGGAAGGAGCTGGCGGTGGCGACCGGGTTGCCGCAGGCCACCTGTAATCGGATCGTGGGGCGGCTGATCGAGGAGCGGTTGCTGGCCGATGACGGGGCGCGCGGGCTCCGGCTCGGGCTGCGGCTCTTCGAGCTGGGCACCCAGGCCGGGCAGGCGGGCATGACGCTGCTCGACGTGGCCGGGCCCTACCTGCGCGATCTGCACGCGGCGTTCGGGTGGACCGCGCAGCTGGCCACGCGGGACGGGCTCGACGTCATCTACCTGCTGAAGGTCGACGGGACGGCGCGGCCGAAGCTGGCCACCCGGGTCGCCGGCCGGTTTCCGCCGCACTGCACGGGGGCGGGTAAGGCGCTGCTCGCGTTCGCGCCGGCCGAGGAGACCGACGACGTGCTCGCGCGGCTTCCACTCATCCGGCGCACGGCGGCCACCATCGTCGGCCGCGTAGCGCTGGAGGCGGACCTGCGCGTCACCCGCCGGCGCGGCTACGCCGTCGACCGCGAGGAGTTCCAGCCCGGCATGACCGGCGTCGCCGTTCCGCTGCGCCCGGCGGGCGAACCGGTCGCCGCGATCACGCTCGCGGCTCCCACCGGCACCCTGGACGTCCCGCGCGCGGCCCACGCCCTGAAGCTCGTCGCCGACCTCATCGAGCCGCGCCTCACGCCGACCGCCCAGCGCGTCGTCCAGTAGGGTCCGCCGGGCGTCTCATCCGTGCTCGGGGCGTCCCCATGATGTCGGAGCAGCATCCCCCGATCAGAGGTTCGGTCCCGGCGGACATCGGTGGACAGCCCCCTCGGCGCTTCTTCCGCCGGATCACCTTTCGGCGGCGCCGCTTCGCTCGCCAGGCCCGAAGCGGCCACACCCGAAGCGGCCAGGCGCATTAAAAGAACCTCGTGTCGCTGGTGGCTGATCCAGGCGGCGTGAAGCAGCCACCGACGACATGAGGATCTTGCCGCTGCACACCTGCGGCCGCACTGATCCCCTGAGGGGCGGTGAGGGTCAGGAGTTGACGGTGGTGACGATGACGGCGGCCGAGGCGGCGGCGCTGGCAGCGGCGATGGCGGTGGTGGTGCGGGTGACGGCGGTGCCGACGGCGGCGGCGCCCCAGTTGCCGGACTCGAGGGCCTTGGCGCGCCGGTAGACGTCGCCGGACCAAGCGATCAGGGGGCGGAGCTCGGGGAGCGCGCCGCTGCCGGAGAGCAGCGCGACGATGGCGGCGGTACGCGGGTCGGGGGTTTCGCCGTCGACCAGGACGGCTCTGATCCCGCGGCGCAGCTCGGCCTCGTGGGCAACGTCGGCGGACGGAAGCTGGGTCATCCTGAAGAGGCCGAGCACGCGCTTCTTCTCGCGGCGGATCTGGCCGGCCGCGATCAGGCGGTCGACGACCGTGGTCCACAGGTCACCGCCGATCGCGAGCAGCAGCGTCTGCACGGGGCGCGGCTTGCGGGCGATCTCGTCCCACGCGGCCTGCAGCAGCGGGTCCGGCAGCGGGCCGTCGCCGGTCGCGGTGACCAGCGGACCGCTCAGCCGGGAACCCTCACCGTCGGCGTCGATGCGGCCGAGCATGGCCAGTTCCACCAGAACCGCACCACCCAGTGTGTACGGCAGGGTCCCGGCCTTGGCCGGCGTCCCGGTCTCGTCGTCCAGCAGGAGGAGCAGCAGGTCCTCGACGATCAGCATGGCGCATGTCCCTTCGATGCCGGAGTGGCCTCGTCAACTAGGACATTAATAGCCCATCACGGTCAGCGCACTGTGTCAGAACCGGCCGGCAGGTCCAGGTCGGCGCGGAATGCGCCGAGGTCGACCTGGCCGTGTTCGATGGATCTTCGCCGGCCGGCGGCGTGGCCCAGGAGTCGTCTGGCCGCACGTCGCACGAGCCCACCTACAACACCGGTATGCGGACTTCCGCGCCGCACACCCGCCACTACACCTGGACCTCGCCTCGGCTCGGCTCGACGAGATCCATCAAACGCCCTGGGGACGATCCCCGACCCCACTCTTCCCGCTCCCGGCGTGGTGCGGCCCGTTGCTCCCGACTCCGTTCCCCATTCGGCATCGGAAGCCGCGAGCCCTGCCCGGAGACCGGAAGCATCAGCCCGAGATTTCGGATTATCTCCGCCATGGCTCGGACGGCGTCGAGCGGAAGCCGGCGTGGTGGTCGTGCTGTCGCGACCACTCATGCCCGAAGGATCATTGACCGACACGAAGGAGAGGTCGAATATCGAAGTCGACCTCTCTTTCGTGTCGGTCAATGATCCTTTGCGGCGAGCCGCCGAATGGGCAACGGAGTCGCTCCCGCGGGCAATCCCGCGGCGGCCTCCGCCGCCGCTCCGGTCGCCGCGTCGGAGCCGGTGCCGACGCGGTCACCACACCCCGCGGGTTCCACGGTGCCACGGGCCCGGCCGCGCCCTCGGCGGCGTCTTTCCGTTGGCGCTCGCGCGGGGATTCTCGGGACCACGGCGGGTCCGAAGGAAGGAGCGCGTTCCCCGAAACGTCCGGCGGGCAGTGCCCGTGGCCGCCCGCCGTCACGTAGCGGCTGTCGATTGCGTCCGCCTGGCGGGATGGATCTTCCGCAATGCGGAATCCTAGATCCTTCCAGTCCAGGTTGCTGTTTCGCGCGGGCTGAAACCGCAACCTGGGCTGGAAGGATCTTGGTACGGGCCCGCCCGCCCGCCGGATATCGGCCGCGATACAGCTCCGGCGCAGGGGCGCAGGGGCGCAGGGGCGCAGGGGCGCAGGGGCGCATGTGCCGCGGGCGGCGGTCAGCGAGACGTAGGTCAGCAGGTGTGCGACGAGGTCGGCCAGTTCGGTGAGGGAGCGACGGCCGTCTGGAGACCGGCGGGTTCACCCCGACGCCGGGAGACCTCGATGCCGAAGCCTCAGCACGTGGGGGTGGTTCTCCGGGACCGGCCGCGGAACGTGCGCACAGGGGCACGATCTGCACGCAGGACTCAACGGCCCCGGAAGGAACAGTGCTCACCCGCTGCGGCTACCGGACACCGAGTCTGCGACACAACCGACCCGACCTCTAGAACCCGATAGGGAGGAGCGCCGGCGACGACCGGTGCCCCATGCCACTCAGCCTATTTTGATCATGGTTTTTGACCTGCGCGTTCGCACACCACGTGCCCGCCTTCGACTGTCCGCCGCCGGATGCGGCGGACAGGTTTTCCGCAGGCCGGCGCGCTGCTGCCGGGCCGGCCTCGGGTCAACTCGACTTAGGCTGAGTGGCATTGGACCGGTGCCCGCGGGAGCACTCGGAACGTGACCACGCCGGAAGCGGGAAGATGGCTTTCCGGATCTTGGTTATGGCACCGATGCGGCGGCGGGCCGGCGAGCGTTACCGCAGCGTGCGCTGCATAAGGATGGTGTCGATCCAGCGGCCGTGCTTGAAGCCGACCGCGGTGAGGCGGCCGGCGTCGGTGAAGCCGTGGCGGCGGTGCAGCGCGGCGGACGCGTCGGTGCCGGTGTCGGCGATGACCGCGATCATCTGCCGGGCGCCGGCGGTGGCGGACGCGTCGAGCAGCGCGGCGAGCAGGCGGGACCCGATGCCCCGGCCGGTGTACGCGGGGTCGAGGTAGATCGTGTCCTCGACCGTGTGCCGGTAGGCGGGCTTCGGGCGCCACGGCCCGGCGTAGGCGTATCCGGCGATCCTGCCTCCGTCGTCCGCGACCAGGAACGGCAGCCCGCGCGCGGCCAGATCCGCGTGGCGGGCCCGCCAGTCCGCCGGCGACGGCACGTTCTCCTCGAACGTGGCCACGCTGTCCGTCACGTATCCGGCGTAGACGGCCGCGACCGCCGCCAGATCGGCGGCCGTCGCGGCCCTGATGATCACGTCCATGCCGGCCAACCTACCCCCGTGCTCCCGGGCGTCCCCCACGCCGCTGGGGACGCCTGAATCATGAGCGGCGATAGAGGTCCGGCATCGGGGGGAGCTGGATCTGCTGTGCGGTGCCGGTCTCCAGCGCCCGGACGCACGCCTCGGCGACGAACGTGGCGGCGAAGCCGTCCCAGGCGGTGGCCGCGGATCCGGTGCCGTCGACCCAGGCCTGCAGCTCCAGCCGGTACGCCTCGGCGAAGCGCGGGCGCCAGTCGGCCGGCAGCGCGCGCCCGTCCATGCCGGAGCGGCGCAGCACCGTGGGCGGCGGCCCGTCCAGCGTGACCGTGCCCAGCTCGCCGACCAGTTCGGCGCGCACGTCGTAGCCGTAGCGCGCGTTGACGAAGACCTCGACGTCCGCGATCGCGCCGGATGCGGTGCGCAGCAGCAGGATCTGCGGGTCCGGCGTGCCGCCGCCGTGGCTGGTCGCGCGCGGCGCGTGCACGGACACCTCGGTGATCTCCTCGTCGAACAGCCACCGGGTGATGTCCAGCTCGTGCACGGCCGAGTTGGTGATGACGGCCGCGCCGGGCAGGCCGGGGACCGCGGCCGGGTTGCGGTGCACGCAGTGCAGGATCAGCGGTGCGCCGATCTCGCCGAGTTGCAGCATGCGCTTCATCTGCGTGTAGCCGGGGTCGAAGCGGCGCATGAAGCCGACCGAGACCAGGCGGGTGCCGGCCTTGTCCTCCGCCTCGAGGATGCGTGCGCACGCATCCACCGTGGGGGCGAGCGGCTTCTCGCAGAGCACCGGCTTGCCCGCGTTGATGCAGGCCAGCACGTACTCCTCGTGGGTGTCGTCGGAGGAGGCGACCAGCACGGCGTCGAGGTCGTCGTCGACGATCAGCTCGTACGGGTTGCCGAACACGCGCGCGCCGCCGCTGGCGTGCGCGACCTCGGCGGCCCGGACCGGGTCGAGGTCGTAGACGCCGGCCACGCGCGCGCCGGAGACGGACGTGCTGAGCAGCCGGGCGTGGTCGGTGCCCATGATCCCGGTGCCGATGATGCCGATGCGCTTCACAGCGAGACCCACTCTCCGGTACGGGCGGACTCGGACATCGCGTCGAGTGCGGTGGCCGCGGCGACCGCGTCGTCGAGCGTGGGCCCGTGCGGCTTGCCGGTCGCGATCGAGGTCAGGAACCCGGCCGCCTCGATCACCTTCAGGTCGTCGTACCCCATGGGAATGCCGGCTCCGGGCTGGAACGCGCGCAGGTCGCCGTGCCCGGCCGTCGCGTAGATCGTCTTGTAGCTCTGGTCCTGGTAGTCCGCCCCGGTGCTGACCCGCAGCTCGCCCATCCGGCGGAAGTCCCAGGACAGAGCGCCGGTGGTGCCGTGGATCTCGAAGCCGTACGTGTTCTGCTCACCGACCGCGACCCGGCTCGCCTCCAGCACCGCACGGGCGCCGGAGGAGAAGCGGAGCAGCGCGGACACGTAGTCCTCGTTCTCCACCTCGCCGGGCGGCCCGTCCGCGCGGGAGAAGTGGCTTCCCGCGCCGGAGACCGTGGGGCGCGCCGGGATGATCACCGACGTGTCCGCCACCAGCGCGGACAACGAACCGAGCAGATGACGACCGAGATCAACAGCATGCGAAGCCAGATCACCGAGTACGCCGTTCCCGCCGGACGCACGGGTGAAGCGCCATGACAGCCCGCCGGCCGGGTGCGCCGCGTAGTCGCTGAAGAACCGGATCCGCGCGTTCGTGACCGTGCCGATCTCTCCGGCCGCGATCAGCTCCCGGGCGTGCGCGACCGCGGGCGCGGCCCGGTAGTTGAACCCGACCGTGCTCTGCACTCCGGCCGCCGAGGCAGCTTCGAAGACTGCGCGCGTGTCGGCGGCGCCCACCCCGACCGGCTTCTCGATCCACAGGTGCTTGCCGGCACCCACGACCGCCGTACCGATCTCCCGGTGCAGGAAGTTCGGCGCGGTCACGCTGATCGCACCGATCCGATCATCGGCGACCAGCGCGCGCCAGTCCTCATCGAACGACGCGAATCCATACTGCGCGGCAGCGGCCTCGGCCCGGCCGGGCGCCGGGTCGGCCACCGCCACCAGCGAGGCGATCAGCGGCAGATCCGGGAAGTGGTGGCGGACTCGCTGGTAGGAGCGGGCATGCACCTCGCCCATCCAGCCGAAACCCACCACGCCGACGCCGATCCGGTCGGACGCGGTCACACGTTCTCCTTCAGGTAGCTCACACTGCGCCGCACGTCGTCGATCGGGCCCTCGCCCGCCGGCGGTACGTCGTGCAACGCGCAGTCCTGTTCCAGCACGTACCAGCCGCGGTAGCCTACGGCCTCCAGGCTGCGGACGATCTCGGGTATGTCCAGGTCACCCGCTCCGAGCGGCCGGTAGAGCCCGGCCCGGACCGCGTCGATGTAGGCCAGGCCGCGGCCGGCGACCGAGGTGTCCACGTCCTTGAGGTGGACGTGCGCGATCCGGTCCGCGGCCAGCGCGATCAGCTCCTCCGGCCGCATGCCGCCGAGCAGCAGGTGGCCGGTGTCCAGGCAGATCGGCACGTCGCTGCCGGCCAGCAGGCGCAGCACCGCGTCCCGGGACTCGATCGCGGTACCGACGTGCGGGTGCAGCGCCGGCAGCAGGCCACGCTCGCGCGCCATGGTCTGCAGCGTGGTGAGCGTGGCGAACAGCGTCTGCCACTCGGTCTCGGTCAGCGTGACCGCGTGGTCGTAGCTGCCGTCGGCGGAGCGGGCGGCGAGGACGACCACGGACGCGCCGGCCGCGGCCAGCGTGTCCATCGCGGTCGCGGCCTCGTCCAGGTCCGCGGCGGTGGCGATGTGCATGGGCACGGGCAGGAAGCCGCCGATCAGCCGCAGGCCGCTGCGATCCAGCAGCGCACGCACGTCGGCGGCGTCCTTGCCCAGGTATCCGGTCGGCCCCAGCTCGGTCGCCGGAAGGCCCAGTGAACTCATCTCGGACAGCACCCGGTCCGCGGGCAATTCGAGCCCCCAGCCAGGGGCCTCACACACACCCCAGGAAATCGGTGCACCACCGATCCGCTCCGCCGCTGCGGTCATCCCTTCGCCTCCTCCTGGTACAGACGTGCCGTTTCATCCGTGGAAGGGTCGCGTGCCAGCTCGTGGGCCAGCTCCTCCAGCTCGGCGCCGCCGGCCATCAGCCGGGTCAGCTCCGCCAGGGAGATCTCGGATTTCGCCAGGTCGCCGAGGCTCCTGCCGCGGTTCAGGAGCAGGAAGCGATCACCGATGGGGTACGCGTGGTGCGGGTTGTGCGTGATGAAGATGACGCCGAGGCCGCGGTCGCGTGCGGCCGCGATGTAGCGCAGCACCACGCCCGCCTGCTTCACGCCGAGCGCGGACGTGGGCTCGTCCAGGATCAGCAGCTTCGCGCCGAAGTAGACCGCGCGCGCGATCGCCACCGACTGCCGCTCGCCGCCGGAGAGCGTGCCGACCGGCTGTTCCGGGTCGCGGATGTCGATGCCCATCGAGCTCAGCTCGCGCCGGGTGATGTCGATGGCCTTCTGCCGGTCGAAGCGCCGGAACGGCCCCCACCCCTTCGTCGGCTCGGAGCCGAGGAAGAAGTTCCGCCAGATCGCCATCAACGACACCATCGCCAGGTCCTGGTAGACCGTGGCGATGCCGGCGTCCAGCGCGGCGCGCGGGTTGCCGAGGCTGACCGGTGCGCCGTTCATCAGCAGCTCGCCGCCGTCCGGCCGGTGCACGCCCGACAGGATCTTGATGAGCGTGGACTTGCCGGCGCCGTTGTCGCCGAGCACGCAGGTGACCTCGCCGGCCCGGACCGTGGTGGACACGCCGGCCAGCGAGATGACCGTGCCGAAGGTCTTGGAGAGATTCTTGATCTCCAGAAGCGGAGCGTCTGTCATCGTTACCTCCGCGACTGTTCGGCGAAGCGGCGGATGTACTGGTTGGCCAGCACGGCGAGCAGCAGCATCGCGCCGAGGAAGAACTTGAACCAGTCCGCGTCCCACCCGGCGTAGACGATGCCCTGCGACGTCATGCCGAAGATCAGCGCACCGATCGACGCGCCGACCGCGGAGCCGAAGCCGCCGGTCAGCAGGCAGCCGCCGATCACCGCGGCCACGATGTAGATCAGCTCCTGGCCGAAGCCGGCCTGCGCCTGGATCGAGGTGAGCCGGACGATCTGCGTGGTGCCGACGAACCAGGCCGCGAACGACGTGGTCATGAACAGCGCGATCGTGGTGCGCTGCACCGGCACGCCGACGTTGCGGGCCGCGGTCAGGTCGCCGCCGACCGCGAAGATCCAGTTCCCGAAGCGGGTACGCAGCAGCACCCACGACCCGAGGATCGTGGCGAGGACCCACCAGACGATGGCGATCTGGAACGGCGCCCCCGCGATGGTGATCTCACTCGCGAAGATCGTCTTGAGGACCCCGTACCCCTGGATCTGGTCGAAGTTGTTGACCTGGACCGTGTTGGTGACCAGCTTCGTCACGCCCAGGTTCAGCCCCTGGAGCATCAGGAACGTGCCGAGCGTGATGATGAAGCTGGGCAGCCTCGTGCGCACCACGAGGTAGCCGTTGACGAAGCCGATCGCCAGGCACAGCGCCAGCGACAGCAGCAGCGCGACCCAGGTGTTCAGCCCGTAGTACGTGGTGAGGATGCCGCTGGTGATCGCGGCCGTGCCGGTCTGCACGCCCGCGGACAGGTCGAAGTGCCCGCCGATCATCAGCAGCGCCACCGCCACCGCCATGATGCCGAGCGTGGACGCCGGGTCCAGCCAGTTCGCCACGCCGCTCGCCGACCGGAACACGTCGGAGAGCACCGCGAAGAACGCGAAGACCAGCACGGCACCGATCAGCGCGCCCAGCTCCGGCTTGAGCAGCAGGCGGGTGAGGGGCCCGACGCGGGCGACGCGTTCGTCGCCCGCCCCGGTTGTCGCCACGGCGCTGGTCATCAGCGCGTTCCGGCCGCGGCCAGCTCGGCGACCTGTGCCGCGTTCTCCTTGGTGACCAGCGCGGGGCCGGTGAGCACCTGCTGGCCGCCGCCGAGCACGTTCAGGTTCGCCTTGTACTGGGTGAGCATGGTGACGGCCATGTAGCCCTGGAGGTACGGCTGCTGGTCCACCGCGAAGAGGATCTTGCCGTCCTGCACGCCCTTGGCGACCTCCGCGTTCAGGTCGAACGTGGCGAGCTTCGCGGGCGACCCGGCCTCGGCGATCCCGGCGGCGGCCACGTTCGCGACCGGGCCGCCGAGCGTGACGACGCCGTCGATCGCGGTGTCCGCCTGCAGCTTCGCCTTGATCGTCGACTGCGAGGACTGCAGGTTGTTGATGTCGACCTGGAGGTTCTGGATCTTTCCGCCGAGCGTGGCGCCGACCGCGGCGCAGCGCTCCTCCAGGCCCACGTTGCCGGCCTCGTGGATCACGCAGACCACGTTCTTGACGCCCTGGTTCGCAAGTTCGGTGCCGACCGCCTCGCCGGCCACCTTCTCGTCCTGGCCGATGTGGGTGAGCGCGCCGAACTCCTTCGAGCGGGCCGCGCCGGAGTTGATCGTGATGACCGGGATGCCGGCCGCCACCGCCTTCTCCACCGAGGCCTTGAGCGCGTCCGGGTTCGCCATCGAGACGACCAGGCCGTCGACCTTCTGGTTCACGGCCGCGTCGATCAGCTGGGCCTGCTTCTGCGGGTCGCCGTCGCTGCTGTACTGGATGGTGTCGCCGAGGTCGGTGCCGGCCTTCTCGACACCGTTCTTGACGATGCTCCAGAACGCGTCGCCGGCCGCGCCGTGCGTCACGACCGCGATCTTCAGACCGTAGGTGCCACCGCCCTTGCCACCGGAGGTGTCATCGTCGTCACGGTTTACCGCGTTCTCGCTCGAACAGGCGGCGGCGGTCACGAGGAGGGCCAGGGCAGCCACGGAGGCCCCGACCCGATAAAGAGACTTCATTACCGAGAGTCCTTTCAGGAATACAGCGCGCGATACGCGGTGTGCCCTCCGCGTTCGCACGGCTACAGGTAGTGCTTCTGGGCGCGTTTGCCCTCCCGATACCGTGCGTTCGCTTCGCGCACGGTGTTCAAGGTAGATGAGGCCGCGACGGGTACGTCCCACCACGATCCACTTCCCGGAGAATCCTCGTACGGATCTGCGTCGACATGCACCACGATGACGCCTTCCGCCTTGCGCGCGTCGGCCAGCGCGCCGGTCAGCTCATCGACGGTGGTGGCGCGGATCACCTCGGCGCCGAGGCTGCGCGCGTTCGCGGCCAGGTCCACCGGGAGCGTGTTCCCGGCCAGCCGGCCGTCGTCGTCGCGGTACCGGTAGGCGGTGCCGAACCGCTGCGCGCCGACCGACTCGGAGAGGCGGCCGATCGAGGCGTAGCCGTGGTTCTGGACCAGCACCACGATCAGCTTGATCCGCTCCTGCACGGCCGTGACCAGCTCCTGCGACATCATCAGGTACGAGCCGTCGCCGACCAGCACGAACACCTCGCGGTCCGGCGCGGCCAGCTTCACGCCCAGGCCGCCGGCGATCTCGTAGCCCATGCAGGAGTAGCCGTACTCCACGTGGTAGCCCTTGGGGTCCCTCGTTCGCCACAGTTTGTGCAGGTCACCGGGCATCGAACCGGCAGCGCAGACGACCACGTCGCGGGGCTCGGCCGCGTCGTTGACCGCGCCGATCACCTCGGTCTGCGCGGGGAGCGGCTTGTGGTTCAACCGGTAGGCGCGCTCCACGGTCGCGTCCCACTCGGCGGCGAGCCGACCCGCCTTCTCGCGGTATGCGTCGTCGGTCCGGTATTCGCGCAGCGCCGCTTGGAGCAGCGTGATCGTTTCCCGCGCGTCGCCCACGACCATCGTGCCGGAGTGCTTGGCGGCGTCGAAGGCGGCAACGTTGATGTTCACGAACCGAACTTTCTCGGCGGCGAACGCGGTGCGGGAGGCGGTGGTGAAGTCGCTGTAGCGGGTGCCGATGCCGATCACCACGTCGGCCTCGCGGGCGAACTCGTTCGCGGCCGTGGTGCCGGTCGCGCCGACCGCGCCGAGGCTCAGCGGGTGGTCGTAGGAGAGCGAGCCCTTGCCGGCCTGGGTCTCCGCCACCGGGATGCCGGTCGCTTCGGCGAATTCTCGCAGCGCCTCGGTCGCCTCGGAGTAGATGACACCGCCGCCCGCGACGATGAGTGGCTTTTTCGCTGTTTTGAGGATTTCCACCGCCCTGGCCAGCGCGGCCGGCTCCGGCACCGGACGCGGCACGTGCCAGACCCGGGGTGCGAACAGCTCGTCCGGCCAGTCGTACGCCTCCGCCTGCACGTCCTGCGGCAGCGCGATCGTGACCGCGCCGGTCTCCACCGGGTCGGTCAGCACGCGCGCGGCGTTGAGCAGCGCGGACGGCAGCGCCTCCGGCCGCCA
Organism: Catenuloplanes nepalensis; assembly: GCF_030811575.1. Taxonomy (GTDB): domain Bacteria; phylum Actinomycetota; class Actinomycetes; order Mycobacteriales; family Micromonosporaceae; genus Catenuloplanes; species Catenuloplanes nepalensis. The sequence continues at coordinate 5,407,813 of NZ_JAUSRA010000001.1, forward strand.
CACCCGGTCGAAGTAGCGGCTCACCGGGCGGAACGTGTCGTTGACCGAGACGTCGCCCGCGCGCGGATCCTCCAGCTGCTGCAACACCGGGTCCGCGACGCGGGTCGCGAAGACGTCGCCGGGGAAGAGCAGCACCGGCAGCCGGTTCACGGTCGCGAGCGCCGCGCCGGTCACCATGTTCGTGGCGCCGGGGCCGATCGACGACGTGCACGCGAGCGTCGACATCCGGTTGCGCATGCGGGCGAAGCCGGCCGCCGCGTGCACCATGCCCTGCTCGTTGCGGGCCTGCCGGTACGGTGCCGCGCCCGGGTCGGTCAGCTCCGCCTCCAGCAGCGCCTGCCCCAGACCGGCCACGTTGCCGTGCCCGAAGATGCCGAACCAGCCGTCGATCAGCCGGTGCTCGACGCCGTCCCGCTCGGTGCGCTGCGCGGCCAGGAACCGCACGGTCGCCTGCCCCACGGTGAGCCTCATGATGCGTTCCCCTTCCCGAAGGGCAGTCGCGGGTCGATCTCCTGGTCCGCCCAGGTGCCGCGGATCCAGGCGTGCTCCGGGTCGTCGCGGATCAGCCAGGCGCGGGCGCCCGGCCCGGCCATCACGTTCAGGTAGTACAGGTCGTAGCCGGGCGCGGCCATCGACGGGCCGTGCCAACCATGAGGGACAAGCACGATCTCGCCGGTACGGACCTCGGTGGTGACGTCGATCGGGCGCTCCGGCGTGCCGTAGACGCGCTGGTAGCCAGGGCCGCCGTTCGCCACCTCGAAGTAGTAGATCTCCTCCAGCACGGATTCGCCGTCGCGGTCCTCGTCGTGCTTGTGCGGCGGGTAGGACGACCAGTTGCCGCCGGGGGTGAGCACCTCGCAGGCGATGATCCGGTCCGCGTCGAGCACGTCCGGGACGCCGAAGTTGTGCACCTGCCGGGAACAGTTACCGGCGCCGCGCAGCTCGACCGGGACGGACTCCACCGGGACGTACCGGAAAGGCCTGGGGTTCGTGGCCTTCGCGCTCGCTAGAGCGATCTTGGCCTTTTCGCCCGCGGCGATCTCCAGGGCGGCGTTGATGGGGATATATGCGACATCGGTCGGGCCGTCGAAGACGTTGGCACGCCCTCGCAGGTCTGCTGTGTCGCCATTGTCGGTGGAGACCCGGCAACCGCCGCTCAGCGGAACCACGATCACCTCGGTGCCGCCGGTGTCCGTGGTGTAGGTCTCCCCCGGCTCCAGCGCGACGATCCGCAGGCCGGAGTAGGCCCAGCCGGCGTCCTCCGGGGTCAGGTCCGTCAGCACGGTCCCGCCGGACCCGCCTCGCGCCGAGTCGCTCATGCCCGCACCCCCTGGCCGTGGACCAGCGAGACCGCCGTGTCGACCGCGGCGGCCACGTCACCGTCCGGTGGGTAGAGCAGCGCGCGGCCGACCATCAGGCCCCGCACGCCCGGCGCGGCCAGGGCCCGGCCCCAGCGCGCGTAGGTGTCCTCCGGGCTGCCGGACGGGTCGCCGCCGAGCAGCAGCGTGGGCAGCGTGGTCGCGGCCATCACCGCGTCCATGTCGTCGACGACCGGAAGCTTCAGCCAGGTGTACGCGCTGGTCCCGCCGAGCCCGGACGCGATCGTCACGGACTTGATCACTGCCTCGGTGCTCAGGTCGTTGCTCACCGTGCCGTCTGTGCGTCGGGACAGGAACGGCTCGACCATCGCCATCCTGCGCTTCTGGGCGAGTGCGTCCACGGCCTTCGCGGCGGACTCCATCGTGCGTACCGTGGCCGGGTCTTCCGGGTCGATGCGGACCAGCATCTTGCCGCCGTCCAGGCCCATCCGCGCCACGGCCTCGGCGTCGTAGCCGGTGAAGCGGTCGTCCAGCTCGAAGACCGCACCGGCCAGGCCGCCCCGGTTCATCGAGCCGATCGCGACCTTGCCGTCCAGCGCACCGAGCAGCAGCAGGTCCTCCAGCACGTCCGCGGTGCCGAGCACGCCGTCGACGCCGGGGCGTTCCAGCGCGGTGACCAGGCGGGTGAGCAGCACGGTGCGGTCGGCCATGGCGGTGCGGTCACCGCGGACCGAGAGCGCACCGCGGGCCGGGTGGTCGGCCGCGACCAGCATCAGGCGGCCGTCCGGGGTGTTGAGCGAGCCCTTCCGCCGGTTCGCGGCTCGTTCCGCGATCGCCTCGGGATTGGTGGCGCGCAGCTCGCGGAGCTTGTCGACGTCGATGTCAGGCATGGTTCGCCTCCAGGGCGCGCTCGACCTCGCCGGTGGTGGGCATCGCAGTCGAGCACTCCAGCCGGCCCGCGACGATCGCACCGGCCGCGTTCGCGAAGCGGATCATCCGCTCCAGCGGCCAGTCGTGGAGCAGGCCGTGGCAGAGCGCGCCGCCGAAACCGTCACCGGCACCGAGGCCGTTGACCACGTCGACGGGGGTGCTCGGCACGCGTACCGACTCGGTGTGGGTCCTGGCCAGAACACCGTCGGGACCGAGCTTGACGATCGCCAGCTCGACGCCCGCCTTCAGGAGCGCGTCGGCGGCCCTCTCCGGGTCGGTCTCGCCGGTGGCGACCGTGCACTCGGTGAGGTTGCCGACCGCGACGGTGACGTGTGGGAGTGCCTTCTCGATCTCGCTCCGTGCCTCGTCCGGTGAGTCCCAGAACATCGGGCGGTAGTCGAGGTCGAGGACGGTGTGGCTCTTCTTCTCCCGGGCTTTCCACGCCGCGTGGTGCGCCTCGCGGCTGGGCTCCCTGGACAGGCCGGTCACCGTACACCAGAAGAGGCTTGTCGCTTTTATGGTTTCTTTGTCGAGTTCTTCGGGACGAATCACCAGGTCGGGCGCGATCGGCTGGCGGTAGAAGTAGAGCGGGAAGTCGTCCGGCGGGAAGATCTCGCAGAACGTGACCGGCGTGGCCAAGCCCTCGACCTCGCTGACGAAGCGGTTGTCCACGCCCAACTCGGTCAGCGTCCGCCGGACATACCGCCCGAACGGGTCCGGCCCCACCCGGGTGATCACCGCGGTCCGCCGCCCGTGCCGCGCCGCCGCCACCGCCACGTTCGTCGCGCTGCCACCCAGGAACTTCCCGAACGACTCGACGTCCTCCAGCCCGACGCCAGTCTGCAGCGGATAGATGTCGACGCCGACGCGCCCCATCGTGACAACCTCAAACCCGGCCATAAGGTACGTGTCCCCCTCGATGGATTGCGCCCAGGTGTCGGGAACGTTTCCGTTCCGCGAGCTTCCGCTCACCCGCCGCCCCGGTCAATACTTTGTCCTGACAAACACGCCCGCTTGTCTGCTTCCCCGCGGGGTGATCGCGTGCCACTGCCCGCCATCGACATCGACCGCACCGCCACCGACCCGCTGTATCTGCAGGTCAGCACCGCCCTCGTGCACGCTATCGAGACCGGCCTGCTGGCACCCGGCGAACGCCTCCCGGACGAGGTGTCGTTCGCGGCCTCGCTCGGCGTCTCCCGCCCCACGATGCGCCGCGCGATCGAGGAACTGGTCGCGGACGGCCTGCTCACCCGCAAACGCGGCGCCGGCACCCGGGTCAACGACCTGCAGGTGCGGCGCCGGGTCGCGCTCACCAGCCTGCACGACGACCTGACCGCGGCCGGCCGCCACCCGACCACCCGGGTGCTGTCCTTCGATCCGCTCGCGGTGGACCGCCACGCGAGCCGGATGCTGGGCCTGCCGGACGGCGAACGCCTGGTCCACTGCGAACGCCTCCGCTACGCCGACGGTGCGCCGCTGGCCATCCTGCGCAACTGGCTCCCACCGCGCTTCGCCTCACTGACCGCCGCAGACCTGGCCGCGTACGGCCTCTACCACCTGCTCGGCACCCGGGGCGGGCGTCCAGCGGTCGCCACACAGCGCATCACCGCCCGCGCGGCCACCGCCACCCAGGCCCGCCTCCTCGACATCGGCCCCGGCGCCCCACTGATCGCGATGCAGAGGACCGCTTTCGACGCCGCCGGCACCGCCGTCGAATTCGCCGACAACCTCTACCGCGCCGACCACTACGCCATCGACGTGACGGTCTACCACCGCTGACCCGGGTCGTGCCTACCACTCGCCGTTGAGGGCGCGCACCAGTGCTGAAGCGTCGTAGGCGTTCTGCCAGTGCTCGACGATCCGGCCGTCGGAGAAACGCCACACGCCGCAGAACGGCATGGCGATCTCGCCGTCGACGGTGGCGCGCAGCGTGCCGATCACCGTGCCGTAGAAGTCGTTGGCGTGAACCGACTCCACGTCCATGAAGAGTGTGCCGCGGGTCGCGTCGACCAGCGCCTTCTCCCGGCTCAGGAAGGCCTCCACGCCGACCAGCGGAACCGTGCCGGGCGTACGGTCGGCCGGGTGGAGCCGGACGTCCTCCGCCGCGTACCTGTCGATCTGGCTGAAGTCCTTGTAGAGGTGCCGGAGCAGTTCCGCGTTCGGGTGCGGGGACACGACGGTCATCCCCACATGATCGCCGATCATCACCGCCCACGCATCGGCATCGTCGCCACATCGTCGCCCGGTCGACGTCGCCGCCGGCGGGACGAATACGGGCACCGGATGGGCAGTGGATGGGCTCACGGAGCCGCTCTGCGCCGCTGATGATGGGCGAAATCGTCGGTGGTGCAGAGGGGTGTCGTTCGTGGGATTACCGAATACCGAAGTGGCGACGGGGGATCTGACCGGCCAACGGATCCTGGTCACCGGGGCGAACAGTGGGATCGGATTCGGGCTGGCCCGGCGGTTCGCGGCGGCCGGCGGTGAGGTGCTGCTGGCCGTCCGGAACGAGCGGAAAGGTCTGGACGCGCAGCACCGGATCGAGAAGGCGACGCCCGGGGCCGACACCCGGCTGGTCGACCTCGACCTGGCCTCACTGGCGAGCGTGGAGAATCTCGGGACGAGCCTCGTCGCCGAGGGACGGCCGATCGACATCCTGGTCAACAACGCCGGCCTGATGGCGCCGCCGCGCCGGGAGGTCACGGCGGACGGTTTCGAGCTGCAGGTCGGAGGCAACTACCTGGGGCACTTCGCACTCACCGCCCACCTGCTGCCGCTACTGCGGGCCGCACAGAACGCGCGGGTGGTCAACCTGAGCACCGTCGCCTGGCGGTTCAAGGGGATCAGTCTCGACGACCTGAACGGCGAGCGTTACAAGCCGCACCTGCAATACCTGCGGTCCAAGCTGGCGATGCTGATGTTCGCGTTCGAGCTGGACCGGCGCAGTCGAGACGGTGGCTGGGGAATCGCCGGCATCGCGGCCCACCCGGGCTACACGAAGACGAACCTGCAGATCACCGGCCCCGGGCCGGACGACTGGCTGATGCGGATCGGCCGGATGCAATACGGGCTCGGCTTCATGTGGCAGGACGTGGACGGTGGGCTCCTGCCCCCGCTGTACGCGGCGACCAGCCCGGACGCGCACGGCGGCGGGTTCTACGGGCCGGCCGGCGTGGGCGAGATGACCCGCGGAGTGAAACCGGCGAAGATCGCACCCGAGGCACTCGACCGGGACGCGGCCCGCCGGCTGTGGGAGCGGTCAGAGCAGTTGACCTCCACCCGGCACCACACCTGAGGGGCGGATCTCCCGCAACCGGTGCAGGTCGCGCAGCGCGGCCCGGACCGTGTCGGCGAATTCGGCACGGGACGGCACCGGGTGGCACGTCACCTCGGTGCCGCCGGTGCCGGTCGTGTAGGTCTCCCCGGCGCCAGCGCGACGATCCGCAGCCCGGAGTAGATCCAGCCGGCGTCCTCCGGCGTGAGGTCCATCAGCACGGTCGCGCCGGTCATGCCCGCTCCCCCGACCGTGGACCAGCGAGACCGCCGTGTCGACCGCGGCGGCCACGTCGCCGTCCGGCGGGTAGAGCAGCGCGCGGCCGGCCATCAGACCGCGCACGCCGACGCCGTCCACGCCGAGACGTTCCAGCCCATCGTCAGGCGAGTCAGCAGCGTGTACCGGTCGGCCATCGCCACCGCGGTCCGTGGCCGTGCGCGGGCGGCCGCCAAGCCGGCGGCGGTGTACTGCGGGTCTGTCGTCATGATTCTGTCGCTAACCGGGTTGATCGCGGTGAGACCGGGCTGCGCAATCCCCCGCGGGTGTGGTGACGGGCCGGCGGCCGCGGGTATCCGAGGGGGGACACATCCCGGGAGTCAGGAGAAGACGGTGGCCGATCTGATCAGGCGGCACGAGAACGGTGTCTACACGGTCTCCGGGCCGGCCGGCAGCGCGCGGTACGAGCCGCTGCTGGCGAAGGGGTCGGTGCAGGCCGCGGACGGTAACCACCTGTGGGAGTACCTGCCGGCACGGCTGGGCGAGCGAGCGTCGGAGGCGCTCGACGACAATGACGATGAACTCTGGCGGATGATCGAATCCTGGTATCGCGATCGGCTGGAGACCACCCGACCGTTGCTGTAGTGCCCCCCATTCAAGTGAACGCTGTTTGCCGGAATGACCAGCGCGGTATTCGCGGGGCATGATTCCCGAAGATCTGATCAAGGCGACGCGCCCGATGGTGCAATTCGACGGGCTCTCACTCGACGTTCTCGATCCCGGCGCGCAGGCCGCGTTCTGGCAGGCGGCGCTGGGCGGCGGCGCACTGCGGCAGGAGGGACCGGGCCGGCTGCGGATCGACCGGATACCGCGGCGGCCGGACGCGGAGATCCTGCGGCTGCGGCAGGTGCGGAACCTGCCGCCGGACGGCGCGCGGGTGCACGTCGATCTGCGGCTGGCGACGCAGGAGCCGCACGCGCTGGCCGACGCCGGCGCGAAGCTGGTCCGGTCGCCGGGCGACGAACCGTGGTACGTGCTGGCCGACCCGGAGGGCAACGAGTTCTGCGCGTTCCCCACCGTCGACGACCGGCCGCCCGGCGTCTTCGAGCTGGTGGTGAAGTGCGAGTCGGCGCGTGATCTGGCGCGGTGGTGGAGCGTGGTGCTCGGCGGCCGCGTCGAGGAGGAGGGCGCGGCGGTCTCCGTGATCGGTGCGCCGGAGTTCCCGTGGGACTTCATGGTCTTCGACCCGGTGCCGGATCCGCGGCCGGTGCGCAACCGCCTGCACTGGCACGTGACGTTGCGGGACGAGACGCCGAAGGACCTGATCGCGTACGGTGCGCGCCTGATCTCCGGCCCGGACACCGACGAGGACGGCTGGCTGCTGGAGGACCCGGAGGGCAACCGCTTCCACGCCCGCGCGGCCGGGCGGGTGTAGGCCTGGGGGGACATACCTTGATATAGGCCGATAGCCTGCGACTTATGGGCAACTTCCTGTCGGCCGTCGTCCGGTTCCTCTTGGGACTGGCCTTCGCTGCCGTCGGCGTCTTCGTGTTCTCGCAGATCGGGTGGCCGTACCTGACCGCATATCTGCGGGCGGAGAGCACGGTGACCGTCGCCGGGCCGTGCGAGCAGGGCATGAACGAGTCGGAGCAGGTCTGTGCGGCGTCCTGGACGCTGGACGGCGCCCCGGTCCGCGGTGAGGTGCGCGGTCACGGGCTGGCGGTGGGCGACCGGGTGGCCGCGCGCGTCGACGGCACCTCCGCGATCGTCCTCGCCGAGCCGGTCACGCTGCTCCTCTACTGCGTACCGCTGCTGTTCGTGCTCGTCGGTCTGGTCCTGGCCTTCTCCCGGCGCGGCCGGTGGTCGTCCGGCGGCGGCTGGGAGGGCGGGGACGGCGACGGCGGGGGCGACGGTGGGGGTGGTGGCGACTGACCCGCAGCTCATTCGAGTCTGATCCATCAATCAACAAGAGCTGACCAGCGACTCCAAAGGAACTGATCGCAGAATCAGACGAGGGCTGGGGCGGCGATCAGCCGTCCCAGCCAGTTGGACCGGGTCTCGGCCGCGGCGCGGGCCATCGGCGACGACGGCACCAGCGCGTCCCACGCGTGCGTGCCGCCGGGCCAGACGTGCAGCTCGGCCGCGCCGCCGCCGGCCCAGATCCGGCTCGCGAACTCGACCGCCTCGTCCCGCAGCACCTCGGCCGATCCTACGTCGATGAACGCGGGCGGCAACCCGGAGAGGTCGCTCGCGCGGGCCGGCGCGGCATAGGCGGAGACGTCGGACGTGCCGGCCCGCGCGCCGAGCAGCGCGGACCACGCGAGCCGGTTGTGCGCGCCGGTCCAGGTGCCGCTGCGCGCGAACTGCCGCGCCGACGCGGTCCGGCCCCGGTCGTCCAGCATCGGGCAGATCAGCATCTGGCCGAGCAGCGCCGGGCCGCCGCGGTCGCGGGCCAGCAGCGCGGTGCCGGCCGCCAGTCCCCCGCCGGAGCTGGTGCCCGCGACGATCAGCCGGCCCGGGTCGATGCCGAGGTCGCCCGCGTTGCGCGCGGTCCAGGTCAGGCCCGCGTACGCGTCCTCCACCGGGTACGGATCCGGGTGCTCCGGCGCGAGCCGGTAGTCGACCGAGACCACCACCACGTCGTGCGCGGCCAGCAGCGGCAGGATCAACGACAGGCCGGTGAAGCGGGTGCCGCCGACCATCCCGCCGCCGTGCAGCACGAACAGGCCCGGCCCGGCGCCGGTGTGGTCCGGCCGGCTGAACACGGTGCCGGTCAGCGCGGCACCCCGGTAGCCGTCCACGGTGATGTCCCGCCGCACCACGTCGAAGACGCTCAGGTCCTCGTGGTTCGCGGTCCGCAGCCCCGCGATCAGCGAGTCGGCGGCCGGCACCGGGGCGTCGTGCACCAGGCCGGCGGCGGAGAGCACCGCCTCCACGGCCGGGTCGTAGGGAGGTCGCATGCTCTCAGTGGATCACGGGCGCATCGACGCGACGTTGACGGGCTGCACGGGCGGGGTACCGTCACCGAGCGGTGCAGTCGATCGAGGGGGAGAACATGGGCGGCAGCCCGATGCCGGCGATTCCGGCGTACGTGGACAGCCCGGCGCGGGAACGGCCGCCGGGCACACCACTGGGACGGTGGCTGCTCAAGGACCGGGTGCAGCCGGCCGGCCCGGAGAGCGACGAGTCGCACGCGCGCCCGCAGGCCTGGTGGAAGGTGATGTGCCTGACCGGCGTGGACTACTTCTCCACGCTCGCCTACCTGCCCGGCATCGCGGCGCTGGCCGCGGGCGTGCTGTCGCCGCTGGCCACGCTCCTGATCGTGGCGCTGACGCTGCTCGGCATGCTGCCGATGTACCGGCGGGTGGCCCGGGAGAGCCCGCACGGCCAGGGCTCGGTCGCGATGCTGGAGAACCTGCTGCCGTTCTGGTGGGGCAAGCTGTTCGTGCTGATCCTGCTCGGCTTCGTGGCCACGTCGTGGATCGTGACGATCACGCTCTCCGCCGCGGACGCGTCCGTGCACCTGCTGGAGAACCCGTACGTGCCGAGCGCGTTCCACGGGCAGGCCGTGCTGATCACCGTACTCATGCTGCTGGTCCTGGGCGGCGTGTTCCTGCTCGGCTTCAGCGAGGCGGTCGGCGTGGCGATCCCGCTGGTCGCGGTGTTCCTCGGGCTGAACCTGATCGTGGTCGGCGTGGGCCTGACCGACGTGTTCACCACGCCGGGCGCGCTGGCCGGCTGGACGACCGCGCTGACCACCGGGCAGGACGGCTTCTTCGGCGTGCTGACCACCGCGGTGATCGCGTTCCCGCTGCTGGTGCTGGGGCTGTCCGGCTTCGAGACCGGCGTGAGCATGATGCCGCTGGTCGCGGCGAACGGCGCGGACCCGGAGCAGCGGCTGGAGAACCGGGTGCGCAACACGCGCCGGCTGCTCACCGCGGCCGCCGTGATCATGAGCTTCTACCTGATCGCGACCAGCTTCGTGACCAGCGTGCTGATCCCGAGCGAGGCGTTCGAGGAGGGCGGTCCGGCGAACGGGCGCGCGTTGGCCTACCTCGCCCATGAGCGGCTCGGTGAGGCGTTCGGCACGGCGTACGACATCAGCACGATCTTGATCTTGTGGTTCGCCGGCGCGTCCGCGATGGCCGGCCTGATCAACATCGTGCCGCGCTACCTGCCGAGTTACGGCATGGCCCCGGAGTGGTCGCGCGCGGTCCGGCCGGTGGTGCTGGTCTACACGCTGATCAGCGTGGTGCTCACGATCGCGTTCGGCGCGGACGTGAACGCGCAGGCCGGCGCGTACGCGACCGGCATCCTCGCGATGATGGTCTCCGGCGCGGTCGCGGTGACCGTGTTCGCGTTCCGGCACCGCAAGCACTGGGCCGCGGCCGGATTCACCGTGCTGACGCTGGTGCTGGTCTACGCGATGGCGGAGAACATCATCGCGAAACCGGACGGCATCGCGATCTCCGCGCTGTTCATCGCCGGCATCATCGTGGTCTCGCTGATCTCCCGGGTGACGCGCACGACCGAGCTGCGTGCGGACCGGATCGAGTTCGACGACGCGGCCCGGGAGTTCATCGCGGACTCGATCGCGCACGACGGCGCGCTGAACCTGATCGCGCACCGCCGCCAGCGCGAGGACGCCGCGGAGTACGCCGAGAAGGAGGGCGAGCAGCGCGGCATCAACCCGGTCCCGGGCCGGGCCGACGTGCTGTTCCTGGAGGTCGAGGTGGCCGACCCGTCCGCGTTCAGCGGCGTGCTGCGGGTCTGCGGCGTGCAGGTCGGGCCGTATCGCATCCTGCGCACCAGCAGCCCGGCCGCGCCGAACGCGATAGCGGCCGTGCTGCTCGGGCTGCGCGACGCGACCGGCGTGCGCCCGCACTGCTACTTCGAGTGGGCCGAGGGCAGCCCGGTCGTGCACCTGCTGCGCTACCTGCTGCTCGGCCGCGGCGACACCGCGCCGGTGGTGCGCGAGATCATCCGGCAGACCGAGAAGGACGCGGCCCGCCGCCCCGGCATCCACGTCGGCTGATTTCAGGTCAGTCATCGTCAAGTGGCCGCTGCTTCACTGCGCCCGAGGCAGCGGCACTTGGGGGACTGACGGTGGAAGAGTTCGACGTCGTGGTGATCGGCTCGGGCATCGGCGGGATGACCGCGGCCCGGCTGCTCGCCCAGTTCGGCGGCAAGCGCGTCCTGGTGCTGGAGCAGCACTATCTGCTCGGCGGGCTGACGCACGAGTTCTCCCGCGCGGGGAGGTACCACTTCGGGACCGGGCTGCACTACATGGCCACCGGCGCCGGACCGTTCCTGGACTTCATGACGGACGGGCGGGTTCAGGTGCACACGCTGCCGGACGACTTCGACGTGCTGCACTTCCCGGGGTTCGAGTTCCGGATCCCGTCGTCGGCCGAGGCGTTCCGGGCGCGGCTGACCGAGACGTTCCCGGACGAGCACGCGGCGATCGAGCGGTTCCTCGCCGGGACCGGCCGGGCCGCGGCCGGGCTGACCGCGCGCAACGTGCTCGCAAGCTTCCCCGCGGCCGTGCGGGCCGTCGGCCACCCGATCGTCGAGCGGCTCTACCCGGCGGCGTACCGGACGCTCGCGGACGAGATCACCCGCACGTTCCGGGACCCACGGCTGCGGGCCGTCCTGGCCGCGCGCTGGGGCCTCTACGGCACGCCGCCCGCGACGGCCGCCTTCGGCTACCACGCGTCCGTGCCGCTCGGCTTCTACCGCAACGGCGGCGGGCATCCGGTCGGTGGCCCGAAGGAGATCAACACCATCATTCAACAGATCCTTCGCGGGTACGGTGTGGAGCTTCGCGCCCGGCAGACCGTGCACCGGATCGCCACCGAGCGAGGACGAGTCTCCGGCGTCGACGTCGAGGACACCACGACCGGCCGGCGGTACGCGGTGCGCGCCCGCACCGTCGTCTCGGCCGCGGGCGTCCGGAACACGTACGCGCTGCTCGGCGACGCGGTCCGGCCCCGCTGGCGGCGCCGGCTGGACGCGCTGGAGCCGGAGCCGTCCGCCGTGATGCTGTTCCTCGGGCTGGATCGGTCGCCGGCCGAGTTCGGCGTCCACGGCGAGAACCACTGGTGCATGCCGGACCTGGAACTGGCCGGGTTCCGGGAGCCCGGCGAGGGCACGCTCTACGTCTCGTTCGCGTCGCTGAACAACCCGGCGGCCCGGCACCACACGGTCGAGGTGCTGGAACTGTGCGACCCGGCGTTCATCGACGAGTGGCGGGGCACGGCCGAGGACGACCGGCCGGCGGGCTACCGCGCGCTGAAGGACCGGCTGACCCGGCGGCTGCTCGACCGGCTGGCGGAGCGCTGGCCCGGGCTGCGGGACACGATCACGGTGGCGGAGCTGGCGACGCCGTTGACCTACGAGACCTATCAGCGCAGCGTCCGGGGCGCGTTCTACGGGCTGGCGGCGACGCCGGGGCGGTTGCGCTCGCCGCTGGCGGGCAGCCGTACCCCGGTGAAGGGTTTGTTCGTGGCCGGTCAGGACGCCTGGAACCCGGGCGTGACCGCGGCGCTGGCCGGCGGCATGATGGCCGCGCAGGCCGCGCTGCGCCCGGCCGAGATGCGGACGATGTGGCAGACGATCCGCGGGCCGGTCGTTGGGCCTGACGGCCCCTGGCAGGGTTATCTGCGCGTCGCGCGGATCGAGACCCTGACGCCCGAGATCAGCCGGATCCGGCTCGCGCCGCTGGACGGTGGCGCGCTGCCGTTCACGTTCCTCGCCGGCCAGTATCTGAAAATCGACCTGCCGGTCGCGGTGGAGCCGATCGAGCGCTCCTACTCGATCTCCAGCGGGCCCGGCGAGACCGGTTTCGCGGACATCGCGGTGAAGCGGGAGCCGGACGGCCTCGGCTCGGCCTACCTGCACGACGAGTTGGTGGCCGGGCAGGCGCTGCGGGTCAGCGGACCGCACGGCGCGTTCACCTGGGACCCGGCCCGCGACGCGCGGCCAGCCGGCACGCTGCTGCTGATCGCCGGCGGCATCGGGATCACACCCCTGCTCAGTGTGCTCGCCGCGGCCGCGGACGCGGGCCACACGGGTCGCATCGTGCTGCTGGCCGGCGCGCGCGTGGTGCTCTTCCGGGACGATATCGCCGCGCTGCGGGAACGGCTGCCCGGGCTCGAGGTGGAACTCTTCACCGGGCGCCGGATCGGGCGTGACGCGCTCCGGCCGTACGCCGCGGCCGTGACCCGCGTGCACCTGTGCGGACCGGCGCCGATGATGCAGGACGTGCTCGGCCACCTGACCGCGCTCGGCGTGCCCCGGGACGCCGTGCACACCGAGGCGTTCGTGTCCGAGCGGAGCCGGCGCACCCGCCGGGAACGCGCACACGCGATCGCGCTCGCCGCGGACGCCGGCCGGTTCACCGTGGACGTGCGCGGCGAGGACACCGCGTTCGGCGTGCTGCCCGGCCAGACCGTGCTCGACGGCGCGAACGCGGCCGGTCTCGGGTTCGCGCAGTCGTGCGGCGAGGGCTCGTGCGGCACCTGCCGGGTCGTGGTGCTGTCCGGACCGTCCGAATCGGACACCCGCGGGATGTTCTCCGCCGCCGAGATCGACGCGGGCTGGCGGCTGGCCTGCCAGACGCTGCCCACCGGCGACCTCACGATCAGCCGGATGTCCTGAGATGGACGCGCTCGTGATCGCGAGCCTGCCGGTCGCGCTCGGCGTGGTCATGCTCGGCCTCGGCCTCTCGCTGACCGTGAACGACTTCCTGCGCGTCGGCCGCTACCCGAGGGCGGCACTGACCGCGCTGCTCTGCCAGGTCGTGCTACTGCCGGTGATCTGCCTCGGCCTGGTGTTCGCGTTCCCGCTGTCGCCGGCGACGGCGCTCGGGCTGATGCTGGTCGCGGCGTCGCCCGGCGGGCCGGCCGCGAACCTGTTCAGCCATCTCTTCGGCGGCGACGTCGCACTCAACGTGACGCTCACCGCGATCAACTCCGTACTCGTGGTGTTCACGCTGCCGGTCGTGGTGAACCTCTCCGCCGCGTTGCTGCTGCCGGACGGGACCGCACTCGGCCTGCGGTTCGGCAAGACGGCACAGGTCTTCACGATCGTGCTGCTGCCGGTCGCGGCCGGGATGCTGATCCGCGCCCGGATACCGGCACTCGCGAGGTGGCTGGACCGGCCGGTCCGGGTGCTGTCGATCGTGGTGCTGCTCACGGTGATCGGCGCGGTGCTCTGGGGCGTCCGGGCCGATCTGGCCGGTCACCTGGTCGCGGCCGGGCCGGCGGCGCTGGCGTTCAACCTCACGAGCCTGCTGATCGGGTACGGGGTGCCGCGCCTGACCGGCATCGAACGCCGGGCCGCGATCGCGGCCGGATTCGAGATCGGCATTCACAACACCGCGCTGGTCATCACGATCGCGTTGAGCCCGACGCTGCTGAACAGCGCGGAGGCGGCGGTGCCGGGCACGGTCTACGGCATCATCATGTTCGTCACCGCGGCCGGGTTCGGCTGGTTCCTCCGCGGCCGGACTGCCGTGAATCACCGGCGCGCCCCGGGACGGTCCGGTGAGGACAGCGCTGCTGCCGGCCTCAGGTGAGATCTTCTCCACTGGTCAGAGGCCGAGGAGGAAGCTCTCGGCGCGGGCGGCGAACAGGTGGGCGCCGCGCTCGCGGGACCGGTCCCGGGCCCGGCCGGCGGCGGCCTCCACCACGCCGGCCGGCTCGCCGCGGGCGTGCAGCAGGCGGGCTCGCAGCAGCAGGACCAGGCCCTCGGCGTAGCGCTGGCCGTAGTCGTCGAGGGCCCGCTCCGCACGGTCCAGCGCGGTGCCCGCCGCGTCCGGCTTCCCGGCGGCCAGCCACATCTCGGCGATCAGCGCGTGGTGGAACGCCACCCCGAAGCGCGGCGGGTCGACCAGCGTCGCGGCCAGCAGCGTCTCCGCCTCAGCCGCGACCCCTGCCTCGTCCTCGCCGGTCAGCGCGCGGGCCCAGAACCAGTCCAGCCGCACGTAGTGCTCCTGCTGCAACGCGAGATGCCCGGTGCCCATCGCGAACCACCGCTCGACCGCGCGCAGCACCCGGCCCGGGTCCCCGGCCAGCGCGGCGATCATGGTGGTGTAGTAGGCCCAGGTGCCGACCGCGTACGGGTCGGTCGGCGCGTTCCACTCGTCGATCATGGTCACGGCCGTGTCGACCTCGCCGTGCAGCGCGGTCACCACGGCCCGCCAGCCGGGCCACTCCCCCGACACGTCCCGCCGCACCGCGGTCGCTCCGTGTCCGGGCGCGTTGGGCCCGGGCACGCTGGATCCGGGGCCGCCAGGTTCGGGGTCGCCGTTCGGCTGCGCGGGTGCGGTGTCGAGCAGTGCGAGGTCGTTCGACGCGAACAGGCGGCGCGCCTCGCCGATCGCGCCGACGTCCCAGTGGTGCAGGCCCAGCGCCTGCCGGCCGTAGACCCGGACGACCGGCAGCGTGGACGCCTCGCCCTGCGCGTACAGCCGGCGGGCCAGGTGGCCGCGGTCCGGGTCCAGGAACGTGTAGGCGCCGAACAGGCGCGCGAAGAGCAGGCCGGCCGCGTCCGCCTCCCGGCCGAGCCGGCGGGCCAGCAGCTCCGCACGCTCCAGCAGGTCCGACGTGGTGCCACCGAACCCGGCCTGCCGGCGTGGCGCGATCGCGAGCAGCGACAGCGCGGACAGCTCCAGCTCCGGCAGCCCGGCCGTGCGCGCGATCCGCCCGGCCGTCTCCAGGTGCCGGTCCGCGGCCGCGAACGCGAGCTTCGTCGCGGCACGCCGGCCGGCCCGCTTCAACGCCTCCACGGTACGGACCGGGTCGGCCAGCGGCCCGGCGCTCAGCAGGTGGAAGGCGAGACGTTCGATGATCGACTCGTCGTCCGCCCGGCTGCGCTCCAGCGCGTCCGCCACCCGCAGGTGCAACCGGACCGCGTCCTGCCCCGCGGTCGTCTCCGTCACCGACTCGCGAACCAGGTCATGCGCGAAGCGCCAGGCGAACGCGTCGTCCGGGCTCGCCTCCAGCAGCCCGAGGCCGCGCAGCGGCTCCAGGCGGGCGAGGCAGTCCACCGGTTCCAGCCCGGCGGCCCGGGCGAGCAGCGCAACCTCGACGTCCCGGCCGATCAGCGCGGCCAGCCGCAACAGATCCCGGGCGCCGTCGTCCAGCCCGGCCATCCGCCCGCGCACCACGTCTCGCACGGTCGCCGGCACCCCGGCCCGCGCGACCATCCCAGAGCCACCACCATCGCCGGGGCCGCTGCCACCGCTGCCACCGCTGCCACCGCTGCTGTCGCCGCCGTCGCCGGTGCTGCTGTCGCGGTTGCCGTCGCTGATGAGCCGGGCTACCTCGCGGACGAAGAAGGGGTTGCCGCCGGTGCGCTCGTGGATGTCCCGGACGATGTCCGGGGCGGGTGTGGAGCCGGTCTCGCGGCGGACCAGTTCGGCCACGCCGGACTCGCCGAGCGGGCCGAGCCGCATCCGGCGGTGGAACGGCAGCCGGCCGGCGTCGGCCAGCACGCGGGACAGGCCGGAGCCGGGGACGGGCGCGCGATCACGCAGCGCACCGACCATGGCGGTGCCGGCCGGCAACCGGCCGGCGAGATGGCCGAAGAGCTGCAGCGAGGCGATGTCGGCCCACTGCAGGTCGTCGAGGACGAGCAGGACCGGCCGATCCGCCGCGGCCCGGCCGATGAACGTCACGGCCTGCTCGAACAGCCGGAACTGGGCGCGACCGCCGCCGGTCGCCGGGGCGACGTCCGCGCCGCGCGGGTCCAGCAGGTCGCCGAGCGCGCCGGTCAGCCACGACGCCCGGTCCGGGGCGGGCAGCGTGTCCAGGATCGCGCGGAGCGTCTGCTCCCACGGCCACATCGCCGGCGTGCCGTCTCCCTCCAGGCACCGTCCCCAGACCGCGAGCGCGCCGCGCCGGCCGGCCTCCGTGGCGATCTCCTCCAGCAGCCGGGTCTTGCCCACGCCCGGTTCGCCCTCGACGACCCGCAGCGCCACACCGCCGCCGAGCGCGGCCTCGACGGCCCGCCGCAGCACACCGATCTCCTCGTCCCGCCCGACCAGACCGCCGGCCGAACCTGAAGCCGCCGAGCCGGAAGCCGTGCCGGCCCTGTCCCGGTCGTCGGCCGGCGCGGGTGGGGCCGCGGTGCCGAAGCGCGGGGCCGGTGCGTCGGGCTGGGTCAGGACGCGGAGGTGGGCGGCGCGCAGGGCCGGGCCGGGGTCGATGCCGAGTTCGGCGGCGAGCCGGTCGCGGATCGTGCCGAACGCGGCGAGCGCCTCCGCCTGCCGGCCGGCCGCGCCGAGCACGGTGACCAGCGCGGCCTGCACCGGTTCGTGGAACGGCGCCATCGACGAGGCCAGCTGGACCGCCGGGACGACCCGGTCCGGCCGGCCCACCCGCAGCGCGAGGTCCGCGGCCGCCACACAGGCGGCGTAGAACTCGTCGTCGAGCCCGGCCAGGATCGCCGTCGCGGCCGGGCCGAACGGCAGTCCCGCGCCCGCGTGTCCCTGCCAGAGACCGAGCGCGATGAGGTGGTGGTCGAGCGCGACCGCCGCATCCGATGTGGACCGCGCGGCGGCGAGTCGCTCCCGGAAGTCGGTGAGGTCGAGCGTGCCCGGGTGAGGGCTGAACAGGTAGGCGTTGCCGCGGTGCAGCAGGTACGAGCCGGACGCGCGCGCCGGCACCTCGGGTTCGAGCAGCCGCCGCAGCACACCGACGTACTTCTGGATCACGTTGAGCGCGCTGGCCGGCGCGTCCTCCTCCCAGATCAGGTCGATCAGGTCGGTGGTGCTGATCGGCCGGCCGGCCCGCGCCAGCAGCAGGGCCAGCACCTTCGCCTGCTGTTGCGGCCCGGCACCGCGCTCGACACCGTCACGCCACAGCCGCAGCGGCCCGAGAATCCGCAGCCGAACGCCGTCACCGCCACCGGCCCGGACGGACTGTGCTGGCCTGGCCACGCCGACGACTCCCTCGTTCCGCTCGCGGCCGAAAGTCCGCGGTGGCACCGATGCTAGTGTCCCGGCCCCTCACCGGTCAGTCCCTCGCCCGCCGTCGGCTACCGGCCGATCCCCGCCCGCCCGCGGACCCCGGCCGGTCCGGCCCCGCCGACGGACGCCGCCGATTCCGCCCGCCGCCGACTACCGGCCAGGCCCCGCCCGCCCGCGGATGCCAGCCGGCCCCGCCCGCCCGCGGATGCCGGCCGGCCCCGCCCGCCCGCGGATGCCAGCCGGCCCCGCCCGCCCGCGGATGCCAGCCGGCCCCGCCCGCCCGCGGATGCCGGCCGGTCCGGCCCGCCGCCGGCTGCCGGCGGGCCGGATCGGCCGGGAAGTTGTGCTGTCCTTGCGGCCACGGACCTGACAGGGAGCCCGGCTACCGCCCCGACCACCCACCCCTAACCGGAGTGAACGCTCCGTCTCTGCGGCCGACCGTTGCCCGCGGGAGCATGCGGCAGGTGATGCGTGGCCAACGGGGTATATGAGATCTAAGGGGTTTGTGAAGTCAGAGGTTCTTCACGGGCAGGTCTCCACGTAGAGCGCGATCTTCTCGAACAGCGCGGTCTGCTCGGGTCGCTGCCCGGCCAGGTCGCGCAGCTGCCGGATCCAGTCCGTGCGGCCGTGTTCCGGCAGGTAGGCGGAGTGCCGGTAGATCAGCTGCTTCAGTTCGGCGTCCGGCGCGCCCGCCATGCCGCGCCGGATCCCGTCCAGGATGGCCCGGCTGGCCCCGTCGTCGAGCGGTCCCCTGGTCAGGTCGATCAGGTCGGTCAGCGCGTCGCCGCGCGTCTCCGGATCCTTGTCCAGCAGCGCCGGTACCACCGCGAGCGACCGCTGCTGCCGCCCCTCCCCCGCGCCGAGGTAGTCGAACGCGGCGCCGGCCAGAGCGGTGTCCGCGCGGGCCTCGATGCGCAGGATCGCCTCCCACGCGGCGAACAGGTCCTTGCGTACCGTCCCGAGCGTGCCGATCCGCGGCAGCAGCGTCTTCAGCGCGGAGCCGTGCTCGGCCAGCGCGCCCCGGATCGCGGCCACGTCGCTGACCGGCGTGGACAGGAACGACAGCAGCCGCTCGTCGGCCTCCGGACCGGCCGGGGTGAGCGCGGGCCGGGCCGCACCGGCCTTGCGCAGCAGGTCCGTGGTGATCGTCCGCATCGGCGCGGCGATCGTGTTGCCGGCCGCGTCCCGGGCCGACCACAGGTTGTCCAGGTTCAGGTTCAGCCCGCCGCCGGACGTACGCGGCTGGTGCACCATCGCGAAGTCGTAGCCGCCGAGCAGCGCGGTGACGGCCGGCGGCGCGTCGCCGTGGATCACCACGATCGGCGGGTCGCCGCCGGCCTGCTGGTTGCGCCGGTGCTGGAACAGCATCCATTCGAGGTTGGCGAGCTGCCCCTCGGACGGGCCACGCGACTGCCGGTCGGTCGCGACCACCAGCACGGGCGCGTCGACGCCCTCGGCCGCGGCCGTGATCTCGGCGCGGAACCGGTCGGTCAGCGCGCCGGGCGACCCGATCACGTCGACGCTGCGGCCGGTGGCACCGATCGGCAGCGCGTGCACCGCGGGCGTGCGGTTGACCGGCCGGGCCGCGGCGGCGGGCCGGGCCGCGCGGATCTCGTCGAGCCAGGTGGCCAGGTCCTGCTCGCCGGCGACCGGGGTGAACGTGATCCGCGATGGCGCGGCCGGTAGCAGCGCCGCGTCCGCGGTGCCAGGGTCCAGGAAGGACACGCCGTGCGCGTCGTGCAGCGCGAGGACGGTCAGCTCGGCACCGGACGGCGCGCGGACCGTGACGAACGCGCGGGTGCCCGGCTCCGCGACCGCGGCGAGCAGGTCGCCGTACCCGGCGATGTCCCTGGACGGCGTGCCGCCGGTGTCCGCGGGCCGCAGCGGCCGGGACAGGCGGCGCAGCGTCTCCGCGTAGGCGTGCCGGGCCAGTGGCGCGGGCAGGCCGAGCCGCACGCCGTCGTCGCCGAAGACCAGCCGGGCCCGGGGGTACGGCGTGCGCAGCGCCAGGTCCAGCACCTCCGGCGGCACGTTCGCGTACGCGTCCGCGGCCCGGTGCCGGTCCGGCAGCACGCGCAGGAACTCCGCACCAGCGGCCGGGACCACCCGCATGCCGCCGTCCACGCCGATCACCCGGTGCGGCCCGATCGGCGGGCCGGCGGCGAGCCCGGCCCGGGGCACCTCGACCGGCAGGCCGATCAGGTCGGCGCGCCGGGCCACGTCGGCCAGGGTCAGGCCGTCCGGGGCGAGCCGCACCACGTACCGGTCGGCGGACTCCGGTGGTACGCCGCGGAGGAACTGGTGGAGCACGCCCTGCGCGCGGGCCACGCCGGGGTGGGTGCCGCCGGCCAGCGCGTCGGTGATCTCCTTGCCGAACGTCAGGTACGCGTACTGCTTCATCGCGGGCAGCCCGGTGGTGGCGCGCAGCCGCGGGTCCCGGTTCCGGGTCGAGATCGACTCGGTGTGCAGGTGGGCACCGGTCGCGGTCGGCAGCATGTGGTCGATGCAGATGGCGTCCGCGTGCCGGATGGCGATCGGCAGGTCCACGGTGGTTCCCCCTTAACAGTTCGACAGTGTGTAGGTGACGGCGTCGAGGACCTGGGCGCGCAGCCGCCGCACCTCGTCGCCGTCCGCGGCGAGCCGGTCCCGCAGCTCGTCCAGCCGGCCCACCCACGCGGTCCGGTCGACCGGGTCGAGGCACTCCTCCGGCAGCGTGCCGGGCCGGCGGCTCGCGATCGTGCCGGCCATCGCGACGAACCGGGCGGTGACCGCGGCCGAGTCCGTGCGCAGGTCCGCCGCGGGGAGGCCGAGCAGCTCGACGACGATCTCGAAGACCCGCGTGTTCGCCCGGTCGAGCCGGTTCGCGGTGCCGGCCCGCAGCAGCGACAGCGTCTCGGCGTGGCTGAGCTGCCCGGCCAGCATGAGCTGGAAGAGCAGCCCGTCCATCGCGAACCGGTCGCGCCTGGTGCGTCCGGCGGCCGCGAGGAAGTCGTAGACGAACGTGGGCGGCACCGGTCCGCGTCTCCCCGCGTCGTAGGCCGGCTCCAGCGCCAGGAACGAGGTCGCGGACGGTGTCAGCCGGGCCGGTGGGACGCCGTCCGCGCGACGCGCGGTCTCCAGGGCCAGCAGCAGGCCGGGCAGGCGCTGGTCGGCCGGGTTCTCCGCGATCACCTGGCGCAGCTCGTCCGCGACGGCCGGCGCGCGCAGCCCGGCGTCGTGCTCCCGCTGGTAGGCCTCGGCCCGCGCCCAGTCCGGGGTGGCGATCCACTCGGCCAGCACCGGCGTGAGCGTGCGGTGCACCGGCTGTGGCAGCGCGTCCGCGCGCCGCAGCGCCGCCCGCGGGCTCTCCAGCAGGTCGACCGGGTTCGGCGCGCCGGGCTCGAACAGCTGCCAGACCAGTTCGAAGCCGAGCATCCGCTCCTGGAACGCGACCGGCCGATGGGTGCGGCGGACCGCCTCGAACGCGTCCTCGGTCACCTTGGTCCCCGGTGTCGCGGCCACGATCGGCATCACGCCGCGCCAGGCGTCGTTGCGCAGCATCCGGTCGAGTTGCCGGACCGCCTCCAGCGCGGTCTCGGCCGGGCCGCCGAGGCTGATCGCCACCATCGGTGCCCCGGACGAGCCGCGCGCCGCCTCGGTCAGCTGCCGTAGCGTGGCCGCGGCCCGGGCGCCGGTGAAGTCGCCGAGCATCCGGATCTCCCGGGGCGGTGCCGTCTCCTTCGGAGACTCGGTCGACGGCGCGAGATCCAGCGAGGGTACGGACCGCGGCGCCGCGATCCGGCCGGACGCGCGACGGCCGGTCCGGTCGCCCGCGGCCCGGTTGGTCAGCGCGGCCGGCAGCGCCTCGCGCAGGTTCACCGGACGGCCGCGCTCGTCGAGCATCAGCACTTCGGTGTCGGTCTTCCGGAACATCCGGGCGTGCTGGTCGGTGATGAGTCCGCGCAGGCTGTCCGCCATGGTCCCGATCGACGCGGTCAGCGCGGACGCGCCGTGCCGCTGGCCGTCGACCCAGATCATCCGGCCGCCGCCGACGGACATCACCCAGAACAGGTGCGACATGCCACCGGGCGGCGGCGGCACCCGTACCGCGATCATGCTGCCGGGCCGGGCGGCCGCGTACTGCCAGAGCATGTCCGGGTCGTAGAGCCGGGCGAAGTCGCCGCGCAGCGACGTGGCCAGGTCGTCCGCCGCGCCGTGCCCGGCCCGGTCGGTGTCGGTGGTGCCGTTGGCGGTGCGGCGGTGGACCGCGATGAACGCGCCGAACGCGCGGATCACGCAGTCCTCGGGTGTCGCCGGCGCCTGTCGCGCTCCGGGGGCGGGCGCGGCCACCTCGGTCGCGGCGGTCCAGTCGCGGAGCCGCTGCACGGCCGCGTCCAGTTCGGCCTGCCGCAGCAGGTTCGGCGCGGCCGGGCGGTGCGCGGCGAGCCGTTCGACCATGAACCGCCGGTCCGCGACGAAGGCCGGCGGTGCGTCGTCCGCGATCGCCTGGACCAGCGCCTGGTCGATGATCCCGAGCGTGGTGCGCGGGCCGAAGACCTCCGCGGCCTTCTCCGACGGGATGCGCGCGATCAGCCCGTGCGGGACGTCGCTGCGCACCCAGGCCCGGCCGTTCGCGGACGTGCCGATCAGCGTCAGGTCGAACCAGAAGTAGTCGTAGTCGCCGGCCTTCTTCTCGTAGGTGATGGCCACGTCGCCGGCGCCGCTCGCGGCCCCGCCGCTGCGGCCCCCGCCGGCGGACGGGCCGGTGGCGGCGATCAGCTTGTCGTCGCCCTCGCGCGGTCCGGCCTCCACCTCGACCGGCCGGATGTTGAGGCCGGACCGCTCGTTGCGCTGCTGTGCCAGGGCCGACACCGTGATCGGCATGTTCGTCGCGCGGTAGTCGCCGCGGGACAGCCAGGTGGCGCCGCGCAGCACCGCCCGGACCGTGAACTCGTCCGTACCGTCGCCCTTGATCGTGTAGCTGCCGTTCAGCAGCCGGGTGATGTTCGGGGTGACGTTCGTGCTGCTGAGCGCCGCCTTGACCGAGGTCAGCGCGGTGGAGAGGGACGCGTACCCGGGCAGGCGGGGTGGTGGTTTGGCGGTGTCGTAGCGTTCCGCGCCGGGCATGCGGGTGGCCGGGAGCCAGCTGGTGAACCGGTCGAAGCCGAAGATCTCCAGCCCCTGCACGTGCTGCGCCAGCCGCGCGGTGACGGCCAGGTCGGCCTGGAGGTCGGCCGGTCCGCCCGCCGGTGGGTTGCGGTTGAAGACCTCCACCGAGGCGGGCCGGATGTCCGCGGCGGTCTCCGGCAGCTCGCCGCGCAGGTGCGGCACGTTCTCGAACGGCGGCCGTTCCTGCGTCAGGTGACTCGGCGTGATCAGCCGCAACCGGCCCGGGACCGTCTCGGTGTGCTTCGGCTTCCGGGTCCCGGTCACCGCGTCCTGGAGCAGCGTGCGCAGCCAGCCGTCGGAGATGGTGTCGACCATCTTGACCGTCGCCGACCCCAGGGAGATCACCGACTCGAGCGCCTGCGGCAGGTCGGAGGCCTCGAAGAACTCCAGCTTGAGTACGGTGTGCGCGCCGAACTCCTGACTGTCCGGGTTGGTCGGTGACACGCGCAGGTACGGCTGATCGGACCGGGTGCGGCTCTCGACCGTGGTCCGGCCGAACTCCACCTCCGCGCCGGTGCCGATCGCCATCCGCGCCTCGCCCGGGCCGAACCGCGCGTCGCCGGCCGGGCCGATCTTGACGCCCCGGTCCACCGACCTGGACTCGCCCTCCTGGTCGACACCACCCTTGCTGATCGTGCCCTTCACGTCCGGGCGCGGCCGCCGGTAGGTGAGCGGCCCGTCCTCGGCGGTGAGCCGGATGCCGATCCGCCTGACGCCGCCGATCGCGCGGTTGAACGTGATCAGCGCCTCCAGGCCGTCCCGCCGGATGGTCCGGTAGTGCGCCTTGATCGCGCTGGTGCGGAAGAGGTTCTCCACGGCCAGCGAGAGCGTCGGGTCGTCGATCGCCACGTCCATCCGGCGGAGGCGATCCTTGACCACGGCGAGGACGTCCTGCCGTTCCGTGCCGTTCCTGAGCCGGGACGCGGTCAGTTTCTCCACCGGGGAGGCGGCGAACGCCAGTTCCTTGTGGATCGGCGTCAGCTCGGCCGTCTTCGCCGGCATCACCCGCTCGTCCGCGGGCGGGATCGGCAGCCCCAGCTCCTTCGCGGTCACGTGCGGCGTGGACGCGTCCAGTCCGTGCGCGATCCGCAGGTCGTGCTCGTGCCGGGTGAGCTTGCCGCCGCGCGACCAGCGCTCGTAGGTGATCAGGTAGACCGCGTCGGCCGAGTGGTTGTAGGAGCGGCCCTCGTACCCGGCGCGGGTGGTGGAGGTGCCGCCGTCCAGCGCGGACGTGGTCACCCCCCAGCGACCGGAGGCGACGGCGTCGAGCCCGAGGTTGACGTGGTCGGCGCCGCGGCTGGCCGCCGGCACCTGCTGGCCGGGTGACGGGTCCTGGCCGGGCACGTAACCGCTGGTCTTGGCGCCCTCACCGTCGTCCGGCACCGCGGCGGCGCCGGGCCCCCACTGGAAGATGCCGCCCAGACCGACCGTGGCCGCCGCGCTCTTCGCGTTGCCCTCGCTACCGCCGCTCTGCACGCCGGAGTCCTGGTAGTCGCGGTTGGTGGCGCCGTCGGTGGGCCGGGTGAACCGCGCGTTCGCCGGAAGCAGGCGGACCCGGAGCTGACGGACCGCGCCGTCCGGCCCCCGGCTCAGCGGCACCACGATGCCGAGGCGGGTCATCATGTCGCTGGCCCGGGCCTCCAGGAAGTCGGGGCGGATGCCGTCCGCGACGCCGCTCTCGATCGACAGCCGGCCGCCGCCGGGTGCGAGGTCGCGCAGCATGGCGGTGGTGGCGGAGCCGTCCCGGGGCACGTTGTCGGTCGCGTCGATGAACGCCTGCACGGACTCGGCCAGCGCACCGACCTGGTTCAGCCAGACGTACATGCCCTCGGTGTTGCCGTCCACCGTGGACAGGTAGCCGTCGGGTTCGCCGCCGTTCAGCCAGGAGCGGGCGGCGCGCGACTCGTCGGCGGTCAGCCGGGTGACCGGGGGCCGGTCGCCGGGCAGCGGCTCCTGGGTGTGCGCGGTGCCGGGCGCGGGCGCGAGGTCCTCCTCCGCCACCCGGACCGGGGCGTGGAAGCCCTCGCCGCCGTACGTGCGGGTGCTGACGTCGTTGAGGACCTTGCCCTTCTTGTCCGTCACCGACACCGTGAGCTGGTAGCGCACGTCGTAGTCGAACTCGGTGAGCGTGCCGCGGACCTTGCGCCGCCGGGCACCGGCCTGGGTCAGGCCGGCCAGGTTCGCGTACTCGCGGTCGTACGCGGCCTGGAGGTCGACGAGCCGCACCCGCATGCCGAAGAAGTCCTTGATGCTCGCCCGGCCGGAGCCGTCCACGCGCGCGCCGACCTGGTATGCCAGCAGCTCACGGACGCTGAGCCCGGAACGGCCGGTGCGCTTGGTGTCGAGCAGGTAGTCCGGCACGGTGCGTATCTCGCGGAGGTCGCCGAGCTCGCCGGTCAGGTTCACCCGGAACGTCAGGTCGCCGACCGCGTACGTGTCGGTGATCCCGCCGTCGAAGAGGGACCGCTGGAAGCCGCGCAGGCCCGGCACGCCGAGCTTCGCGACCAGTTCCGCGAACCGCTTGGTCCGGTTCTCCCGCTTCAGCGTCTTGCCGGCCTTCTTCATCTGGTACTGGAGCAGCCGCAGCGCGTCCCCGAAGATCAGCTCCGCGCCGGGCATCTCCTTCATCACCCCGGGGCCCAGGCCGGTACGGGCGGCCATCGCCCACGGCTCGCGGGTCTGCCCGGAGAGCGGCTTGAGGTCGCCGTTCACCCAGCCGTCCGTGGAGACGACGTGCCGCCTGATTCCGGCCGGCGTCCTGCCCTCCGCTATCGCGGCCGGCAGCGTCTGCCCGGCCAGCCGGGTGCCGGTCCGGTCCACCACCTCGACCCGGGGGTGCGCGGACAGCGCCGCGACGATCGCGGGCGGCACCCCCTCGGCCAGCTGGACCTGCGCGTACTCGGGCACGTCGAGCCCGTCCAGGAAGCCGCGGACCGATGCCAGTGCCTCGGCCGCGGGTACGGTGGTGTGCCGCTCCGCCGGCAGGTAGAGCGCCGGGTTCGGCACCGGCGTACCCGGCCCGCCGGAGCCCAGCGGGATCGCGCTGAGCACCAGCCCCCGCTCGTCGACCAGGTAGCGGAACGCGGGGCCGCCCGGCGTCACCGGGTCGCCGTCGCCGCGCAGCCGCACCCGGCCGGTCAGCACGGACAGGCTCCGCAGGGCGTCGGGCAGGCCGGTGAACGCGGGCGCGGTGGCCCGGCCCCGGACGGCCAGCTCGATCGGGGCCTTCTTGGCCAGCGCGAACAGGTCGACCGCGTCCCGGACGCCGTGCGCGCCCCACGGATCCGCGCCCGCGGCGGGCCGCGCGGCCGGGCCGCCCACCGGGTACGCCGGGTTCGGCACGTACTCGGCGGAGACCGGCTCCGGGTGCCCGGGGTCAGCGGAGCGGGTGAACACGGTCGCGCCCACGATCCGGTCCGCGTTCGCCGGGTCGGTCTGGTAGCGGATGTCCGGCACGTCGTTCACGCTCGCGTAGACGTCACCGGGCCGCCGGACGGGCACGGAGGCGTCCGCCGCCCACTGCCAGAGCCCGTCCGGGTTCCGGTCCTCCGGCAGCATGATCTCGATCCGGTGCGTCGCCGCGATCTTCCGCAGCTCGGCCGGTGAGGTGACGCCGCCGCGCGGGAACGGCCTGACCGGCTTGGCGTTCGTGCCCGCGAGCGTCAGCGTGCCCCTCGGCAGCTCCACCGCGTCGCGCAGCAGCGGGTTCGCCAGCAGCTGCTCCTCGAACTGGGCCGCGTACTTCGCGGGCACGGCCAGCTCGATGACCGTGGGGTGCCGCACGGTGAGCTGGCCCCGGTTGGAGTCGAGCGTCATCTCGGCGGCGACCGTGGCCGCGTACCGGATCAGCTTGTCGCCGCGGACCAGCAGGTAGGCCGCGGTGGACTCGATGCTGGCGGACCGGTCCACGTCCCGGTTCATCTTGAGCGTGAGGACGTCCAGGCGGGGCAGGACCAGGTGGTCGCCGACGCTCAGCGGGAACTCGGCGCCGAGCCGGCCGCCGACCACGGAGCTGCCGCCGCGCCCGGTCGACCGGGTGGTTGTCCCGCCCGCGTCGTTACGGATCATCGCGTCCGGTGTCTCGATGATCCGGCGCAGGTCGATCAGCTTGCCGCCGGTCCGCAGGTGGCCGTCGAGGTGCTTGCCCCGGCCGAGCCCCATGGAGATGTGCGGCGACACCCCGGCGTCCGCGGTCCACCACTGGTTCTGCTGCTTGACCGCCCGGGGGTTGAGGAACTCCTGGCGGATCTTGTCGACCACGCGCGCGGACTGGGTGGCGTTGAGCTTGAACGCGGGGTCGGTGCGCAGCCGGTTGCCGAGTTCGGTGAGCGGGTCGGCGAAGTCGGCCGCGGTGACGACGTAGTCCTGCGCGAGCAGCGCGCCCGGGTTCCGCACCCGCGTCGCCTCGCCGACCGTCATCGGGTCCTCCGCGTCGCGGTGCGTGGAGACCAGCTGCGGCGACGCGATCATCAGGTGCCTGCCGAGGTCGTGGCTGGCGATCCGCTGCCCGTCGACCTCGACGATCACCCGGGCGTCCCAGTCGTACTCGTTCAGCGCCCAGTCGCCGGTGAACGCGAAGTTCTCCGAGTTGGCCCGGCCGCCGGCCACCTCGGCCCAGCGCCGCGAGCCGCCGGTGAACATGCGCAGGACCGGGCCGACCACGCCCTGCAGCACCTCGTCCGCGACGGCCAGCACGGTGATCAGGCCGAGCGGCATGTTCCAGGAGCGGGAGCCGCCGCGCGACCGGCTGTAGGACTTCTCGCCGAACCGCAGTTGCAGCTGCACGTCCTGACCGGTACGGCCCGCTCGGATCGGGCGGACCCGGCGGAACCGCTCGTTCACCGGCTCGGCGAACACGCGGACGTGCCTGCCGTTGAACTCCCCGGTCACGCCGCCGCCCTCGATCAACTTCTCCCAGTCCTCGGCCTTCCGGGAGCCGAGCGTCTCGGTCAGCCACGACTCGAGGTCCGCGCCGTCGGCCCGCCACGGCCGCGCCGAGTCACCCACGGACGGCCGGATCCGCGCGGTCAGCGCCCGCACGTCGGCCGGGTCGAGCGTGGCGACCTCGCGGAGGTGGCTGTCGCCGAGCACGTGCCGCTCGCGCAGGAACCAGGGCGCGGACGGCGCGGTCGCGGCCTCGATCCGGGCGCGCAGCGTGGCCACGTCGCCCGCGGTCGCGGCCAGCACCCGGCGGAGCGCGCCGGCCGCGTCGGACGTGCCGTGCCACGCCTCGCCGGGCAGCCGGCCGTCCGGGTCCATCAGGCGGGTGATCAGGCCGGCGAGGTCGGCCGGCCGCCCGGTCAGCCGCGCGGCCTCGATCTCGTTCCGGGCCAGGCTCATCGCGTCCGCGCGTACCGTCTCGGCCGCGGGCTGCGCGGCGTCGAAGCGGTCCGCGAGCGTGTTCCACAGCGTCAGCGCCGAGTGCCGGCCGGCCAGTCGCTCGGCCTCGCCGTCCACCGTCGCCGTGCCGGAGTGCCGGGCCAGCGTGCCCAGGTAGGCGACGTGCGCCTCTTCCAGGTCGTCCTCGGTCGCCGCGTGGTCGCCGCGCGCGGACCGCTGGACGCCGGCCAGGTGGTGCAGGTAGGCGAGCCGGCCGACGTCGTCGACCGTGATCGCCGCGCCGCGCGCCGCGATCGTGGCGACCTCGGCCGCCGCGTCGCGGTAGGCCTGCCGCAGCGCGGAGCCGTCCGCCTCGGCGTCCGCCATCCGCGCGTCCAGGCGGCGCGCGTCGCCGAGTTCCAGCCGGGCCCAGTCCGAGGCCGTGTCCCGCAGGTGGGTGAGGTGCGCGTCGAGCAGGTCCCGGTTCGCGGCCGCGGTGTCCCGGGCGGTGGCCGCGTCGTCCCGGCGCCGCACCTCCTCGGCGCGCAGGCCGGGGATCCGGCCGTGCTCCGCGCGCAGCGTGGCGACGCCGGCCCGGAGGTCCGCCGCGTGGGTCTGGGCCGCGTCCTCCACGCCGCGCAGCCGGGTGATCTCCGCATCCTCCGCGAGGCCCTGCCGGGTGAGCTGGTCGACCAGCCGGCTCGCGTCGACGGAGGCCTGGCTCAGGCGAGCGTGGTCGGCGGGTGTGGCCCGGCTCAACGCGTCGAACGCCCGGCCGCGCGCGACCCGGGCCGCCTCGATCCGGGCCGTCAGCGCGGCCCGGGCCTGTTCCGCGGCGGCGCGCGCGTCCCGGGCCGTGGTGAACGCGCCGTCCGCGGTGACGACGCGCGCCTCCTCGGCCGGGATCCGGGTGGTCAGCTCCGCGCTCCGGGCGTCGTGCGCGGCGATCGCGGCGCCGGCCGCGCGTACCGTGGCGTCGTGCCCGGCCCTGGCCGTCTCGAACCGGTCCCGGATCGGCGGCAGCCGGTTGGTCAGCAGGTCGTCGAGCGCGGTGAACTGCTGCTGCGGCGTGCCGTCGCGGAGCGCGTCACCGACCGCCTCGACCTGCGCCCGGACCAGCTCCTCCGGGCCCTCCGCGCCGGATGTGACTCCGGGCGTCGCGTCCGCGCGGGGTGCCGGCCGGGTCGGTTCCAGGTGACCGGCGGCGGCCCGGCCGAGCGGCGCGTCGATCAGCGCGTCCACCAGGCTGGTCGGCCTGTCGAGCAGGCCGGTCGGCGCGTCCGGCAGGCCGGGCCGCGACTCCGGCGCGCCGGTCCGGGCATCCCGGCGGCCGGGTTCGCGCGGCTCCGAACGCAGCAGGCGGACCGTGGTGCCGGGCGGCGGGTTCGCGGCGTCGGCCGGGTCGAACGGGCGCAGCGCGTCGGCCGGGTCGGCCGCGAGGTCGACCCACCACAGTGCGCCGTCGCGCGGCACCAGCCAGCGCACCGTGCCCGGCCCACCGTCCGCGCCCGGCACGTGCACCAGCGCGGGCTCGTCCAGCGTCGTCCCGGTCAGCGACTCCGGCGTGCGTGCCTCGCCGCCGAACAGCCGCAGCAGCGCGGCCTCGGACATCGGATGCACGGCCCCGGCAAGCGCCGCGAGGTTCGTCCCGGGTGGCGCCCCGAGCAACAGCCCGGCCGCGAGCTGATAGCCGGCCTGCCACTGCGCGGCGCCGGAGACCGAGCCGGAGCGGGGCACCCGGTGCTCCTCCCGGGCCTCGGCCACCCGCGCGGCCAGCCGCTCCAGCCGGGTCCAGAGCGGCGTGCGCCGGTCCACGGCCAGCTCCGCCGCGGTGGTCAGCACCGCGCGCATCGCGGCCAGCCCCTTCGGCAGTACGTGCAGCGCGCCGCCCTCCCGGACCAGGCGCGCCGCGTCCCGCACCGGTGGGGTGTCGCCGCGCCGGGCCGAGCGGGCCGGCAGCGCGTCCAGCACCGTGATCGGCACGCCGACCAGGTCCGCGGCGGTCAGCCAGGTCCGCTCCGCACCGGCGGCCGCGACCGTGGTGATCCGCGCGCCGGCGCCGAGCTCGCCGAGCAGGTCCCTGGTCACCCGCTGCACGGTCTCCAGCGCGGCCACGTCGCTCAGCCCGCGCGCGTCCATGAAGAACGCGGGACCGCCCGCCCGCTCGCCCACGTTCATGGCGCGCTGCAACTCGATCAGGTCGACCGGCGTCCCCATCGGATAGGGGTGGAAGAAGACGCCGTTGTCGATCGGGATCAGCCGCCCGTCCGGGCACAGGGCCGTGAAAGGGTCGAGTGTGCCGGTTGCGGACATGCCGTCTCCCAACTGTGCTGCGAGGCGTACGGATCCTGCTTAACGTCTCGTCAGCGCGGCTGGTTCACACAGGTTTTACAAGAACTTCATGACCCCCAAGTTTTGTACGATCTGTCCGGAAACATTAGGGACAGGTCTCCACATAGATTGCGACCTGCTCGAACAGTGCACTGTGCTCCGGTCGGCGCACCGCCAGCCCCTGCAGTTCGCGGATCAGCGCGGTGCGGCCGGTTTCCGGGAGGTAAACGGAGTGCCGGTAGATCTCCCGCCTGATCTCCTCCAGCGGCGCCCCGGACATGCCCTTGGCCATCGCGCCCAGGATCGCCCGCCGGGCGCCGTTGTCGACCGGCCCCCTGGTCAGGTCGATCAGGTCGGTCAGCACGTCCGGGCCCCTGTCCAGCACCGCCGGCACGAACGCCAGCGACGACGCGCCCGCGCCGAGGGACTCGTAGGCGGCCTCGGTCACCACCGGGTCGGCGCGCTCCTCGATGCGCAGGATCGCCTCCCAGCCGGCGAACAGGTCCGCCTGCACCAGGCCCAGCTCGCTGACCTGTGGCATCAGCGTCTTCAGCGCGGAACCGTGCGCGGCCACCGCGGAGCGGATCGCCGCCACGTCCTCCAGCGGCGTGAACAGATACGACCGCAGCCGCTCGTCCACCGGCCGGCCGGTCATCCCCGCGCGCGGGCGGGCCGCGCCGGCCGCCTGCGAGAGAGCCGCACCGGCCGTGTGTGGGCGGGCCGCGCCGGCCGCGTTCGGGCGGGCCGCGCCGGCCGCGTTCGGGCGGGCCGCGCCGACCGCGCGCAGGAGGTCCGCGGTGAGCGCGCGGACCGGGGCGGCGACCGGGTTGCCGGCCGCGTCCCGGCCGGACCACAGGTTGTCCAGGTTCAGGCCGAGCCCGCCGCCGGTCGTGCGCGGCTGGTGCACCACCGGGACGCCGTATCCGCCGAGCACGTGCGAGAGCGCGGGTGTCGCGTCGCCGCGGATCACCACGATCGGCGGCGCGCCGCCCCCGAACCGGTGCTGGAGCAGCAGCCACTCCAGGCCGAGCAGCTGGCCGGTGGACGGCGCGGCCGACTGCTTCTCGGTCGCGACCACCACGACCGGCGCGTCGACCCCCTCGGCCGCGGCCACGAGCTCCGCCAGGAACAGGCCGCTCAGTGCGCCGGGCGGGCCGACCACGTCGATCGTGCGCCCGCGCGCGCCGGCCGGGACCGCGTGCACGGTGGACGAGTGGTTGATCACCGGAGGCGTGTGCAGGTCCGCGAGGCTAGCCGTGCCGTCGGCCGGGTGCAGCGTGATCGCGGACGGCGCCTCCGGGAACACGGCCGCACCGCCGGTGCCCGGGTCCAGGAAAGACAGTCCGTGCCGGTCGTGCACGGCCAGCACGGTCAGCTCCGCACCGGACGCGGCCCGCACCGTGACGAACGCGCGCGTGCCCGGCTCGGCCAGCGCGGCGAGCAGGTCGCCGTACCCGCCGATCGCTTTTCCGGCCGTGGCCGGCAGGTCCCGGGGCCCGAGCGGGCGACGCAGCGCCGCCAGCTCCGCACCGTGGGCGTGCGCCACGAGCGCGGCCGGCAGGCCCAGGTGCACGCCGCCGGCACCGTCGAAGACGATCCGGGCCAGTGGGTACGCCGTGCGCAGCGCGACCGCCACCGCCTCCGGCCCGGCATCGGCGTAGGCGCCCGCCGCCCAGTGACGCGCCGGCGCGATCCACAGCGTCTCCGCCGCCGCGACCGGCACCAGCCGCATCGCCGCGTCGAAGCCGATCAACCGGCTCGGGTCCACCACCGGCCCGCCGGCCGTCACCATGGCGCGCGGCACCTCGACCGGCAGCCCGGCCTGGTCCGCGCGCGCCGCCACGTCCGCGAGCGTGAGCCCGTCCGGCTCCAGCAGCCGCACCACGGCCCGGTCCGCCACCTCGGCCGGCACGCCACGCAGGAACTGGTAGAGCACGGCCCGCCCGCGCCCACCGCCGCCGGACGCGGCCAGCGCGGTGTCGATCTCCGTGCCGAACGACAGGTAGACGTGCCCGTCCCGGCCCGGCAGCCCGGCCAACTCCCGCACGCGCGGGTCACCGTCGCGGGCGGAGATCGGTTCGGTGTGCACGTGCGCGCCGGTCATCGTCGGGAACACGTGGTCGATGCAGACGGCGTTCGCGTGCTGTGCGAGCAGTGGCAGATCCATGTCTCCCCCGGTCAGCAGTTCGACAGCGTGTAGGTGATCGCGTCCAGCACCTCGGCGCGCCCGGCACCGGCCGCGCCGCCGTGCGCGCGCAGCCGGTCCCGGTACGCGTCCAGCCGGCCCACCCAGGCGGTCCGGTCGACCGGATCGAGGCAGTCCTCCGGCGGCGCGCCCGGCGGCCGGGACGCGAGCGGGCGGACCAGCTCGACGAATCGGGCGGTGACCCCGGCCGGGTCGGCCAGCACCGTCGCGTCCGGCACCCGGGAGAAGTCCGCGAGCACCTCGAGGAGCCGGGCGTTCGCGTGGTCCACCCGGTGCACCGCGGTGTGCCGGGCCAGCGACGTGGCGTCCCCGGGGTCGAGCTGCCCGGCCACCATCAGCTGGAACAGCAGGCCGTCCAGCGCGAACCGGTCCCGGCGCGCGCCGCCGGCCGACCGCAGGTAGTCGTAGACGAACGTGGCCGGCATCGGGCCGCGCGCGGCGTCCCACGGCGGCTCCACGGTCAGGAACGACGTGGCGGCCGGTGCGAGCCGGGGCGCGTCCGCCGGTGGCAGGCCACCGGGCGCGGTCAGCGCGGTCAGGAACGCGCGCAGCCGCAGGTCACCGGGGTGGTCGCGGATCACGTCGCGCAGCTCGTCACGGACTGCGGGGTTACGCAGCGCCGCGTCGTGGGTGCGCTGGTACGCCTCGGCCTCGGCCCAGCCGGGGTGCGCGATCCAGTCGGCCAGCACCCGGGTCAGCGTGGCGCCGGCCCGCGGCGGGATCGTGCCGGCCCGGCGGAACAGGGTGCTGTCCGGCGTCGCCGCCATCGCGACCGGGTTCTCGGCGCCGGGTTCCAGCAGCTGCCACACCCGGTCGAAGCCGGCCATGCCCTCACGCACGGTCACCGGGCCGCGGGCGTGCCGGACCGCCTCGAACGCGTCGAGGACCTTGACCGTGCCCATGGTGGCGGCGACCGTCGGCGGCTCGCCGCGCCAGGCCTCGTGCCGAAGCAGCTGGTCCAGCGCGCGCACGGTGGCGAGCGCGGTCTCCGGCGGGCCGCCCAGGTCGACCGCCACCACCGGTCCGCCGGCGGTCCGGCGCACCGCGTCCCGGATCGCGGTCAGCGTGCGTTGCGCATCCGGGCCGGAGAAGTCACCGAGGGTACGGACCGTGCGGTCCTGCCCGGGCGGCGGCTCGGTCGCCGCCGGCTTCGTCTCCGGCGTCGCCGCCGGGGTCGGCTGCGGGGTCTGCTGCGGGGTGTTCTGCGGGGCCTTCCGCGGGGTCGGGTCCGGCCGCGGGCCCGGCTTGAGGTTCGGCTTGAGGTTCGGCTTGAGGTTCGGCTTGAGGTTCGGCTTGAGGTTCGGCTTGAGCGTCGGTGCCAGGTCGGACAGCAGGTCTGGTGTGGTGAACGGGCGGGTGACCGGCATCCGGCCGGACTCGCGGCGGCCCAGCCGGTCGCCGGGCTGCCGGGCGGTCACCGCGCCGGACACCGCCGCCCGCAGGTCCACCGGCCGGCCGCGCTCGTCGAGCAGCAGCGCCTCCGTGCCCGCCTTGTGGAACAGCCGTGCGTGCTCGCCGGTGAGCCGGTCCGCGAGCGCGTCCCGCCGGGTGCCGAGGTCCGCGTCCGTACCGCTGACGCCGTGCTGCTGCCCGTCGAAGATCCGCAGCCGGCCGCGGCCGATCGACATCACCCAGAACAGGTGCGACATGCCGCCGGACGGCGGGGGCGTGCGCAGCGCCACCATCGCGCCGGGCCGGCCGCGCAGGTACTCGGCGAGCGCGTCCGCGTCGCGGACCCGGGCGTACGTGCCGCCGAGCGTCTGTGCCAGGTCGTCCGCGGTCCGGTGCCCGATCACGCCGGCGTCCACGGTGACGTTCGTGGTGCGCCGGTGCACGGCCACGAACAGCCCGAACGCGCGCTCCACGCAGTCCTCCGGCGTGGTCACGGTGCCGCCCGGCGGCAGCTCCACCGCGCTGGTCCAGTCGAGTGCGCGCCGGACCGCGTCCAGCAGGTCCAGTGGCCGCAGCAGGTTCGGCGACGGCGTGGCCCGCTGCTTCGCGAGTTGCTCGACCAGGAACCGCCGGTCCGGGTACGGCACCACCACGTCGTCCGCGAGGCCGGTCAGCAGCGCCTGGTCCACGACGCCGAGCGTGCCCGGGCGCGGCGCGAAGATCTCCGCGGCCTTCGCCGACGGGATCCGGGCGAGCAGGCCGTACGGTACCTCGCTGCGCAGCCAGGACCGGCCGTTGCGGGACGTGCCGATCAGCGTGACGTCGAACCAGAGGTAGTCCTGCTCGCCCTTGCGCCGCTCGATGTCGATGGCGAACTCGCCGAGCGCGGCCGCACCGCCGGCACCGCCGTCGCGGGCCAGGCCGAGCCCGGTGCCGCTGAACATCCGGTCACCGCCGGACGCCGGGCCGGCGCCGACGTCGAGCGGCGTGATCCCGAACCCGGACGCCTTGGCCTGCTCGTTCTCCTGCTCCGCCGCGTTCAGCCAGGCGTTGGACGCGTCGTACCCGCCGCGGGTCACCCAGCGCGCCTGACGCAGCACGGCCCGGACCGTGAACTCGTCGCCGCCGTCACCCTTCACCACGTACCGTCCGTGCAGCAGGTCTTCGATGTGGGTCGCCGCGTTCGTGCCGCTCAGCGCCGCGGACATCTCGGCGGTGACGGTGGACAGTTGCCCGTAGTCGGCGATCCGCGGCGCGCCCGCGGTGTCCGTGTCGAAGCGTTCCGCGCCCGCCTGCCGGGTCGCCGGCAGCCAGCTGATGAACGGGTCGAAGTTGTAGGTCTCCAGGCCGTGCAGGTGCGGCGCGATCGCCTCGGTCCTCGTCACGTCCCCGGCCAGGTCCGCCGGGACGCCGCCGGGGCCGTCGAACATCCGCACCGTGGCCGGCGGCAGCGCCGCGAGTCTCGCCGGCAGCGGGTCCACGCCGGCCGGCGGGTTCGGCGGGCCGATCCGGGTCAGGTGCGCCGGCGTGACCAGGCTGACCCGGCCGTCCACGACGGCGGTCCGCTCCGGCCGGTGCGCGGCCGGGAACCAGACCTGGAAGTGCTTGCGGATCCGGCCGTCCGCGATCGTGTCGATCACCTTGGCGGTCCAGCTGGCCGCGTCGACCGCGGACCGGAGGAACTGCACGGTCGACGACGACTCGAAGAACTCCAGCGTGAAGCGGGTGTCCGCGCCGAACTGCTGGCTGCCGAGCTCCAGCGGCCCGCCGCGCCGCCGCCGCGCCGAGATCTCCGAGTGCGTGATCTCCCGCTCGGAGTCCCGTTCGTAGCCGGCCGCGCCGCTGATCGCGATGCGCGCGTCACCGGCGAGGAACCGGCCGTCCACGCCGGTCCCGGCCGTGAACGCGGTGTCCACGTTCTCGTTGTGGCTGTCCACGGTCGAACCGGCGCCGGAGATCGTGGTCTTGACGTCCGGGCGGGGGCGCTCGTACTCCAGGTCGTCGTCGGCCGCGGTGATCCGGACGCCGACCCGCCGCACGCCGCCGGACGGCAGGTTGACCGTGATCACCTGCATCGCGCCCTCCTTGCGGATGGTGCGGTAGTTCCGCTTCAGCGCGGCGTCCCGGAACATCGCGGTCACCGCGCCGGAGATGGTGGGATCCCGGACGTCGATCTTCATCTCCGCCAGGTTGTCCAGCACCACCTGGAGGACGTCCCGGCGGACCGGCACGTCCTGGACGACCGGGGCCGGCCGGTCCTCGCGCAGCGCGACGCCGGTCCGCTGCTCGTCGGCGGTCACCGACGCGGTCAGCTTCTCCACGTGCGAGGTGGCGTAGGAGATCTCCGGGTGGATCGGCTGCACGTCGCGCGTCTCGGCCGGCGTGGCCGGC
The DNA here is from genome assembly GCF_030811575.1 of Catenuloplanes nepalensis. Lineage (GTDB taxonomy): Bacteria > Actinomycetota > Actinomycetes > Mycobacteriales > Micromonosporaceae > Catenuloplanes > Catenuloplanes nepalensis. The sequence goes on from NZ_JAUSRA010000001.1 coordinate 5,444,313, forward strand.
ATGTCCGCGGCCGGCACCGGCAGGCCGAGCTCGGCCGCGCGCAGGTACGGCGTGGACGTCTCCAGCCCGCCCTTGATCTTCAGGTCCATGTCGGAGGACCAGAGCACGCCGTCCACGTACCGCTCGTAGCTGACCAGGAAGAGCGCGTCCGAGGAGTGCGTGAAGGTGCGTCCCTCGTACGACGCCCGGGTCCCCTCCCGCCCGCCCAGCATGACCGAGTCGGCCGTGCCGTTCCGCCGGCTCACCGCGGCGCTGAGCAGGTGGACGTTGATGTGGTCGGCCAGGCGGGTGGAGGCCGGCACGTCCTCGCCCGGGAAGTCGAGCCCGGCCGCGCCCCGCCCGGTCTGGAAGAACAGCGACGGGCCGGCCCGCCCGCGCACCCGCCGGCCCTTCGACGTGACCGCGCCCGCGCCGACGCCGCTCTGCGCGTACTCCTTGGTGGACGGCTCGTCCGCCGGGTGGCTGTAGCGGGCGTGCGCCGGGACCAGGCGGACGCGCAGCTGGCGGATCTCGTCGTCGCGCCGGTCCAGCGGCACGACCACGCCGGTCCGGCTCATCATCTCGGCGGCGAGCGGCTCCAGGAAGTCCGGGGTGACGCCGGACGCGACGCCCGGCTCGAACGCGATCCGGTCACCGCCCGGTGCGAGCGCGCGCAGCAGCTCGTCGAGGCCGCCCCTCTCCGGGGGCGTGAGCCGGCCGTCGACGACGTCGATGAAGCGCTGCGTCGCCTCGGCCAGCTTCCCGACCCGGTTCAGCCAGACGTACATGCCGTCGATGCCCTCGTGCACGCCGGACACCAGCTCGCCGGCGCCGCCGGTGACGTCCGCACCGGCCAGCCAGCGTCGCAGGTCACGGGCCTCGGCCGCGCTCAGCCGGCTCACCGCCTCCGCGTCGGTGAGCAGCGGCGGCGGCCCGGACGGCGGCGGCGGGACGACCGGTGTGATGCCGTTGTCGGGCGGCGCCGGCGCGCGGACCGGCGCCAGGTCCTCCGCGGCCACGTGCACCGGGGCCTCGAAACCCTCGCCGCCGTACGCGCGGGAGCCGGCCGGCCGGACCAGCTTCCCGTCCTCGTCGGTCACGGACACGGTCAGCTGGTAGGCCGCGCCGTACATGAACTCCGTGACGACGCCGCCGACCTTCCGCCGCCGCCCGCCGGCCGTGCTGAACCCGGCGTTGCGGCCCTGCGACCGGTCCCACGCGTACTGCAGGTCCGCGAAGCGCACCTGCATGCCGAAGAAGTCCTGGATGGCGAGGCGGGCGGAGATGTCCACCCGGGTCCCCCACCGCCGGGTCAGCCGCTCGCTCATCGCGCCGCCGGCCCGGCCGACCACCCGGTTGTCGACCCAGTAGTCCGGCACGGTGTCGGTGCCGAGCAGGTCGCCGAGCGCGCCGGTGACGTTGATGTGGAACGTGTGCTTGCCGATCGTGAACGAGTCGGTGACGCCGCCGTCGAAGAGCGCACGCTGGCTGCCCCGCATGCCCGGCACGCCGAACTTCGCGGCCAGCTCGTAGAACCGCTCCTGCCGCTCCTCGCCCTTGAGCGTCCGCCCGACCGCGCGCATCTGCTGCTCGACCAGCAGCAGCAGATCCGCGAAGATCAGCTCCGCACCGGGCATCTCCTTCATCGTGCCGGGGCCGAGACCGGTCCGGCCGGCCAGCGCCCACGGCTCGCGCGTCGGCCCGGTCAGCGGCGTCAGGCCGGTGCTGAGCGAGCCGTCCGGCCGCACCACGCCACGGGTGGCCGCGGGCGTGCCCGGCAGCGTCTGGCCGGGCACCCGCGCGCCGTCCGGGCCCAGCAGCTCCACCCGAGGGTGGCCGGCCAGCGCGGCCCGCACCTCGGCCGGCACCCCGGTCGCCAGCTGCACCTGGACGGTCGAGGTGAGGGTGTCCAGGTACGCCCGGACCTCGCGGAGCGCCTGCGCCGGCGTGACCCGGCCGGCCGGGGCCGCCGGCCGGTAGAGCGCCGGGTTCGGCAGCGGGTCGCCCGGCGCGCGGGTGCGCCCGGCGCCGGTGCCGGCCGGCGCGCCGAGCGGGATCGCGGCGGTGACCGTGCCCCGGTCGTCGATCACGTACCGGTACCGTGCCTCCACCGGATCGCCGGCCGCGTACGTGTAGTCGCCGTCGCCGCGCAGCAGCACCCGGTTCCGCACCGGCCACAGCGGATGCAGCGACCCTGGCAGGTCCTCGATCAGCGCCGGGGTGTCCGCACCGGACCGCCCGGCCTGTGCCACCTCGATCGGGTGGATCCGGGCCAGGAACATCAGGTCGGTCACGTCCCGCACGCCGGAGCTGCGGAACGGCGGCGCGGTCGCGGCCACCGGCTCTACGGCCGGGGTCCGGGCGGTCCGGGGCCGCGCCGGGTTGCGGACGAACTCGGCCGAGACGATGCCGGCGCGCGGCGTCCCGCCGGGCGTCTGCAGCATGCCGCGGGTGAAGACGACCGCGCCGTCGACGAGTTCCGGGTTCGCGGCGTCGACCAGGTAGCGGAACGCCGGCACCGAGTCCGCGTCCGGGTACTCGTGGTCGGCCGCGTCGAGGTCGCGGATCGTCACGTTCGGGTGGGTGCCGGCCCACGCCCATCGGCCGCCCGGGTTGACCGCGCCGGCGAACGACACCTCGATCCGGTGCCGGTCGGCGATCCGCCGCAGGTCGTCCGGCGTGGCCGCGCCCTTCTTCGGGAACGGCGCGGGCCGCCCGCCGGGCTTCGGCGTGGTGACGACCGGGCCGTCCGGGGCCACGAACACCTCGCGCAGCGTGGGCGTGGCCATCACCTGCTCCTCGAACAGGTCCGCGTACGCGGCCGGCACCGCGATCTCGACGGTCGTGTTCCGCCGCACGTCGAGCTGACCCCGGCTGGAGTCGAACGTGAGCCCGGCCGAGACCGTCGCCATGTAGCGCACCATCGCGGTCTTGCGGGTCGGCATCGTCCGGGCCGACGCCTCCACGTTGAGCGACCGGTTCACCCGCCGGCTGGTGTTCAGGAACGCGACGTCCCAGCGCGGCAGCACCAGGTGCTCGCCGGCCAGCACCGGCGGCTCCGCGCCGATCCGCCGCCCGGCCACCGATCCGCCGCCCCGGCCCGCGCCCCTGCTGGCGGACGAGGCCATGTCGTTGCGGATCAGGCCCGTGGTGTCGGTGACCCGGCGCAGCTCCACCAGCTCGCCGCCGGTGCGCAGGTGGCCGTCCAGCCGCCGCCACTTGCCGACCTTCATGGACACGTTCGGCGACAGCCAGCTGTTCGTGGTCCACCACGCGCCGCCGTCCTTCGCGCCCCGCGGGTTCATCATCTCGCGGCGCAGCCGGCCCACCACCCGGGCCGCGTGCCGCGCGGACAGCCGGAAGTCCGGGTGCGTCCGGAGCTGGTCCTGCAGCTCCCGGAGCGGGTCCTCGAACGAGGCGGCGCTGAGCGCGAAGTCCTGCTTGTTGAGCGCGGCCGGGTTCGTCACCCGGGTCGGCGCGCCGATCGAGGACGGGTCGACCGCGTCGCGCGCGCTGGACAGGATCTTCGGCATGTCCACCCGCAGGTGGTCGGTGAGCGACCGCCGGGCCGCCTCCACGCCGTCGATCTCCAGCACCACCTGCGCGTCCGTGCCGTACCGGTGGGTGGCGAAGTCGCCGGTGAAGATCATGTTCTCCGCTTGGACGCCGCCGCCGGTCGACTCCGACCAGCGCCGCGAGCCGCCGGCGAAGAACCGCGCGATCGGGCCGATGGCGAACCGGACCACCTCGTTCGCGGTGCCGAAGAAGACCGCGGCGAAGAACGGAAGACCCCAGCCGGTGCCGCCGCCGACGGCCCGGGACCAGCCGACGTCGCCGCCCTTGATGTGCATGTTCGAGTCGCCGGGCTTGAGCCCGGGCTGCGGCGCGAGCTGGTACCGCTCGCCGGACGGCCGCACGTACAGGCGGACCTCCCGGCCGTTGACCTCGCGGCTGATGCCGGCGTCGATCAGCTGCTGCCAGTGCCGGGCGTCCCGGCTGCTCAACTGCTTGGTCAGCCACGCCTCGAAGCGGCCGCGCACCGACTTCCAGGGCAGCTTCGAGGAACCGAGGCCGCTCGCGACGTCCCCGGTCAGCGCGGCGCTGAATCCGGCGATGCCGGCCGGGTCGGACGGCGCGTTGACGGTCCGGACCCGCCCGTCGCCCAGGATGCCCAGCTCCCGGAGGAACCAGGGCGCGGACGGCGCGCGGACCAGCTCGATCCGGGCGCCGAGGCCGGCGACGAGACCACCGGTCTCCGGCAGCCGGGCCGTGGCCAGGCCGTCGATCAGGGTGGCCGGGTTCGGGGCCGGGCCGTCGAGTCGCAGCCGGGCCCGGCCGATCGCGTCCGTGCGGGCGGTCTCGGCCGCGGGCCGGGCCGCGTCGAGCGCGTCCGACAGCGCGGTCCAGAGGCTCAGCGTGGCGGCGCGGTCGGCCAGCCGGTCGAGGTCCGCCGCCGGGACCGTGGTGCGCGCGTACGCCGCCATCCGCTGGACGTGCGCGCGCAGGCCGGTCCGCAGCGCGGGCAGACCGGTCTGGTGCGCGGTCTCCACCCGGGTCCGGACCGCATCCAGGTGGGCCAGGTAGGCCAGCCGGCCCACGTCCTCCGGCGACAGCGTGGCGCGCCGGGCGAGGATCGCGGTCACCTCCGCCGCGCCGTCGTCGACCAGCGTGGCCGCCGGTGAGCCGGGCACCCGCACCGCGTCCACCCGGTCGGCGGTCCGGCGCGCGTCGCCGAGCTCCAGACCCGCCCAGTCGGCGGCCAGCCCGCGCAGGTAGTCGAGGTGCACCTCGACCAGCCGCTCGTCCGCCCGGGCCCGGTCCCGCTCGGTGACCGCCCGGTCCCGGTCCTCGACGGCCAGATCTTTCAGGCCCTGTTCCCGGGTACGGGCGGCGCTGTCCCGCGCGATCGCCCGCCGGATCGCGGAGACGTCGTCGGCGGTGGAGGTCTCCGCGATCCGCAGCTGCCGGACCCGGTTCGCCAGCGACCCGGACTCCCCGGCCAGCCGGCCCACCTCGGCCGTCGCGGCCCGCTCGACGCCGGCCAGCCGGGCCCGCTCCGGCGCCGGCCGTCCGCCGGCCCCGGCCACGGCCCGCCGCGCCTGTGTCTGGGCCTCGATCGCCCGCTCATGCTCGGCGTGCTTCCGCGCCAGCGCGTCCTCGGCGCCGGTACGCCGGGCGACGACCGCGGCCGCCGCCTCCTCACTGGCCGGCAGTTCCGCCCGAGCCGCGGTGACGGCGGCGTCCAGCTCCGCGATCCGGGCGTCGTGGCCGGCGATCGCGGTCACCGCGGCCGCGCGTGCGGCCTCGTGCCGGATCCGGTCCGCCTCGAAGCGGTCCCGTACCGCGGCCACGCGGGTGCCCAGCAGGGCGTCGACCGCACCGAACTGACGGGTGACGTCGTCGGCGTGCAGGTCGGCCGCGACCGCGTCGAACTCGGCCCGGATCAGCGCCTCCGGCCCGGCGTCGCCCTCGGTGATGCCGCTGCCCGGCGCGGCCCGAGGCCGGGGGCGCGTGGGTTGCAGCACACCGGCGGCCCGGCCGCCCGGCTCCGGATCCAGCAGCGCATCCACCAGCCCGGATCGCGGCAGGAACGAGGGCTCATCGTCCGTCACCGCCGGGACGGCCGCCTCCGCCCCCGGCCCGGCCGACGGCTCGACCACCGGCGACAGCGGCGGCGTGAGTAGCGGCTCAGCCGTCGGCGACAGCGGTGATGTGACCAGCGGCTCAGCCTTCGGCGACAGCGGCGGCGTGAGCGGCGGCTCGGCCTTCGGCGACGACGGTGGTGTGAGCGGTGGCGCCGCGGCGAGCGAGGGCGGCGCCATCCGCCGCACGGTCGTGCCGAGCGCGGTCAGCGCGCCGCTGTGCCGCGGATCCTCCCGATCGAAGCGGACCACGGCCCGGTCCGCCGGCGCCGCGAGGTCGACCCACCACAGTGCACCGTCGTGCGACACCAGCAGCCGCAGATCCCCGTCCCCGGTCCGCGGCTCGTGGTGCACCACGAAGACGGTCCCCGGCGCCGCCGCCCGCACGTCACCGGCCGGCACCCGCGCCGGCTCCCCCCATGCCCGAGTCAACTCCGCGGCCGCCACCGGCCCGACCGGCAGCGCCCGCGGCTCCGGCAGCCCCAGCACCAGGCCCGCTGCCAGCTGATATCCGGCCTGCCACAGCGGCCCGCCGGCGACCGGCCCGGAGCGCGGCAGCCGCAGCTCCTCCCGCACCGCGGCGAGGCCGCTCACCAGCGCCCGCAACCGGTCGAACGGTGACATGGCCGCGTCCGCCGCCAGCGTGCGCGCGATGTCCAGTGCCGCCCGCATCGCGGCCAGCCCTTTCGGCAGCACCCGGGCGAACGCGCCGTCCGGATCGGGCCGGCCCGCCACGTCCACCCGTACCACCCGCGGCGACGTCTCCATCCAGGGCCGGTAGGCCACGCCGACCGGCACGCCCACCATGTCCGCGGCCTTCTGCCAGTCCACGACCGCGGTGTGCTCCGTACCCTCGACCGGGATCGTGGTGATCCGCGCGCCGGGGCCCAGGTCGCGCAGCACGCGCTGCGCGGTGGCCAGCGCGCCCACGTCGCGCAGCCCCTCGTGGCTCATGTGGAACGCCGGCCCGGCCTCGCGCGGCGCGTTCATCGCGTGCACCAGGCCGACCAGGTCGACCGGGGTGTCCATCGGGTACGGATGGAAGAACACGCCGCCGTTCCCGGTCGGGATGAGCCGCCCGTCCGGGCACAGCCGGGAGGGATCGAGAACCGCCGGACCGGACATGCCTTTTCCCCTCGCCGAATCGTCCGCGGGCACACGCACCCACGCAACGCCGGTTTACGACTCGCCGTCAGCGTTGGTTCACGATCGGTTTGTTAAATAGTCAACTCAATGTTTAACGACCGCTATGGACAGGTCTCCACAAAGACCGCGACCTGCTCGAACAGCGCGCCGTGCTCCGGCATGCGCTGCATCAGGCCGCGCAGCTCCCGGATCCAGTCCGTGCGCCCGGTCTGCGGCAGGTAGACCGAGTGCTGGTAGATCATCTGCTTGATCGCATCCAGCGACCCGCCCTCGATGCCGAGCTGGACAGCGGCCAGCACGGCCCGGCTGGCGCCGTCGTCCAGCGGCCCCCTGGTCAGGTCGATCAGGTCGGCGAAGCCGTCGCCGCGCGCCGCCGGTTCCCGGCCGATCAGCGACGGCACGAACGACAGCGCCTTCTGCTTGCGCTCCGGCTCCGCCTTGGCACCGAGGTACTCGAACGCCGCGCCGGACAGCGCGGCGTCCTCCCGGCCGTCGATGCGCAGGATCGCCTCCCACGCCGCGAACATGTCCGGCTGCGCGCCGAGCGCGCGGATCTGCGGCGCCAGGCCGCGCAGCGACGAGTTCAGCTGGGCCTTGATCGCGGCCACGTCGTCCAGCGGCGTGGACACGAGGTCGAGCACCCGGTCGTCCGCGGCCAGCGGCTTGACCCGCTCCGGGCGGGCGCCGACCGAGCGCAGCAGGTCGCCGGTGAGCGTCCGGGACGGCGAGGTGGCCAGGGTGCCGTCCGCGTTCCGGCCGGTCCACGGGTTGTCCAGGTTGATGCCGAGCCCGCCGCCGGGCCGGCCCTGCCGTACCACCGCGAAGTCGTACTTCTCCAGCAGCGCGGTGAACGCCGCCGGCGCGTCCCCGCGCACCACCACGATCGGCGTGGCGCCGCCGGCCAGCACGTTGCGCTGCTGCTGGAGGAGCATGAACTCCAGGTCGTAGAGCTCGCGGCGGGACGGCGCCGCGCCCGGCCGGTCGTTGGCGAGCGCGATCACCGGCGCGTCCACCTGCGCGGCCGCGGCCGCGGTCTCGTCCAGGAAGCGCGCGTTCCGGCCGTTCGGCGTGCCGATCACGTCCATCGTGCGGCCGGTGTCGCCGAGCGGCACCGCGTGCATGCGCGACGACCGGTTGACCGCGCGCACCGGCGGCACCGGCGCGGGCGCGGCCTCCGGGAGCCAGGTGGTGAGGTCGTCGCCGGTCGCGTCGACCGGGTGCAGCTCGATCCCGGCCGGCATCGGCGGGAAGCTCGCCGCGCTCCCGGTCGCCGGGTCCAGGAACGCCAGGCCGTGCCGGTCGTGCACGGCCAGGAAGACCGAGCTGATCCCGGAGACGGAGTCGACCCGGACGAACGCGCGCGAGTCCGGCTTCGCCATCGCGGCGAGCAGGTCGCCGTACCCGCCGAGCCACTGCCCCGGCCGCGCCGGCAGGTCGTCCGTGCCGAGCTGGCGCCCGAGCGCGGCCAGCGCGGCGCCGTGGACGAACTCCGCGAGCGCGGCCGGCATACCGAGTTGCACGCCACGCTCACCGTCGAAGATCATCCGAGCGATCGGGTACGGCGTGGACAGCGCCGCGGACAGCACCTCCGGCCCCGCGTCCGCGTACGCACCGGGCGCCCAGTGCCGCAGCGGCGCGACCCACAGCACGTCCGCGTCCGCGACCGTGGTCAGTTCCATGCCCGCGGTGAAGCCGAGCAGCCGGGCCGCCGCGACCGGTGGCTCGCCCGGCCGCGGGTCGGCCAGGTCGGACCGGCGGATCTCGACCGGCAGCCCGGCCGCGTCCGCGCGCGCCGCGATCTCGCTGAGCGTGAGCCCGGCCGGGTCCAGCGGGCGCAGCACCGCCCGGTCCGCGACCTCCGGCGGCGTCTGGCGCAGGAACTGGAACAGCACGGCCCGCCCGCGCGCCGCACCGGGCGCGTCGGCCGGCGTGGTCATCGCGCCGTCGATCTCCGTGCCGAAGGACAGGTAGACGTGCCCGTCCCGGCCCGGCAGCGTGGCCAGGTGCCGCACGCGCGGGTCGCCGTTGCGCGCGGAGATCGGCTCGGTGTGCACGTGCGCGCCGGTCAGCGTGGGGAGCACGTGGTCGATGCAGATCGCGCTGAGATGGTTCGCGGTCAGCGGCAGGTCCATGGAATCCCCCGGTTCAGCAGTTCGACAGCGTGTAGGTGATCGCGTCGAGGATGTCGGCGCGCCGGCTCCCGATCCGGTCGCCGGACTCGCGCCACAGGTCGCGCAGGAAGTCCAGCCGGGCCACCCAGGCAGTCCGGTCGATCGGATCGAGGCAGTCCTCCGGCAGCGCGCCGTTGAGCGTGCCGGCCAGCCGCCCGGCGCGCTCCAGGAACTCGCGCAGCACCGCGTCCGGGTCGTTCAGCAGCCGCTCGCCGGAGATCTCGCGCAGGTCCAGGACCAGGTCGAAGACCGTGGCGTTGGCCCGGTCCAGCCGGTGCGCGGCGGTGCCCCGGGTCAGCGCCGCGGTCTCCGCGCGGGTGAGCTGACCGGCCACCATCAGCTGGAAGAGCAGGCCGTCCAGCGCGTACCGCTCCCGGCGGGTGCCGCCGGCGGACCGCAGGTAGTCGTAGACGAACGTGGCCGGCATCGGGCCCGCGGCCGGGTCGTACGGCGGCTCCACGTCCAGGAACGACGTCGCCGCCGGCACGAGCCGGGGTGCCTCTGCCGCGGGGAGGCCGCCGGCCCGGTCCGCGGCCGACAGCGCGGTCAGGAACGCCCGCAGCCGCAGGTCGCCGGGGTGCTGCGCGACCACGTCGCGAAGTTCACCGAGGATCTCCGGGGTACGCAGCCGCGCGTCGTTCGCCCGCTGGTACTGCTCCGCCCCGGCCCAGTCGGTGATCCGCAGCCACTCGGCCAGCGGCCGCGCGAGCGTGCGGGTGGCGACCGGCGTGACCTCGGCGGCGTAGCCGAACAGCTTCCCGTCCGGCGCCGGGTCCATCCTGGACGGGTTCGCCGCGCCGGGCTCGAAGAGCTGCCACACCGGTTCGAACCCGGCCATGCCCTGCAGCACGGTCACCGCGCCGCGGCCGAGCCGGACCGCGGTGAACGCGTCGAGTACCTGGTTCGTGCCCATGGTCGCGGCCACGATCGGGGACTCCCCCAGCCAGCCGTCGTGCCGGAGCATCTCGTCGAGCCGCCGGACCGCCTCCTTCGCGGTCTCCGGCGTGCCGCCGAGGCTGATCGCGATGACCGGGCCGCCGGCCGACGCCCGTACCCCGTCGGTGATCTGCTTCAGTGCCTTCGCGGCGGCCGGTCCGGAGAAGTCGCCGAGCGTCCGGATCGACCGGTCCCGGCCGGGCAGCGTCGCCGGGTCCACCGGGCGCGCGGCCGGCGTCGCGGACGGCGCCGGGCGGCTCGCGAACGGGTCCAGCGGCGATCTCGGCGCGGCGAACGGGTCCGATTCCGGCCGGGCGAACGGATCCGCCTTCGGCTTCGGCTTCGTGGCGGCGAACGGGTCCGTCGCGCCGAACAGGTCCGCGGGCGGTGCCGTGCCGAGCGCCGCCAGCCCGCCGGGCAGCAGGCCGGCCACGTCGCCGCCGCCGGTGGGTGCCCGGCCGGGCGCGGTCACGCGCGTCAGTGCCCGGCGGATCGCGTCGGCGATGTTGGTGCCGGTGACCACGCCGTGACTGGTGCCGTTCTCGAACAGCTCCCAGGTCGTCGGCTCCTCCATCGCCCGCTGGTACCGGTGCCGCTCGTTCGCGACCGGGTCGGTGAGCCCGGCGTGCCGGTCGATGTTGCGCGCCTGCGCCAGCACCCAGCCGTGCGTCGCCGCGGAGAGCGCCTCGCCTGCCCTCCGGTGATCGCCGCCGATCAGCACGACGTTCGCGGGGGTGGGCGCCGTGCCGGCGGCCGGGTCCTGGCGGATCGCGTCCAGCTCCTGCGTGATGACCGCGGTGGTACGGCCGCCGACCAGGTGGCCGGTCGGCATCGGGGTGGCCTCCCCGACCAGCGCGGTCCAGCCGGCGATCGGCCGGGTCACCGCGGCGGCCGCGGTGTCGCCCGCGTCGGTGCGGTCGCCAGCCAGGTGCCGCGCGCCGCTGACCGGCCGGGACGGCTGCAGTTCGGCCAGCGGGATGCGCACCTGCACGGTGGACGCCACGTAGACGGTGGAGACGACCGGTTCCGGGTCCACCGAGTCGCGCACGGTCGTGGCCATCGAGTGGATCTTCTCGCCGACCGCGTCCGCGAACCCCTGCTTCAGGCCCACCTGCACCGCGGCCCGGGTGATCCGGCCGTCGCTGGTCATCTCGCCGACCTTGGCACCGGCCATCTGGATCATCTCGCCGAGCTCGTGGAAGTCGCGCGGCGTCGTGCCCTTCACCTCGAACAGCACGTCGCGTTCGCGCAGTACGTACGGCACCCGGGTCTGGTCGGTGCCACCGGCCGCGTGCGGCACGATCCGCTGGCCGCGCCGGTCGACGTGGGAGACCGTGGCCGCGGAGCTGTTCTGCTTGCCGCCCGGGATCGTGATGCCCGGGTAGGTGACGTTCATGAACGTCTGGTTGCCGGGCGCGGCACCGTACTCCGGGCGGATGTTGTAGTAGCCGCCGCCGCCCGTGCTGCCCGGCGCGGTCGGCGCACCACCGGGCAGTACGGCCTGCCGGCGCTCGACGCCGTCCCCCTGCCGCGCGGTCGCCTCGTCGCCCGGCGCCGTGGTCCCGCCCAGGTTGTACGACTGGATCAGGGAGAGGGAGACGCCGTACACCTGCGCGGTGCTGGCCGTGGTCGTGGTGCTGGTCGCGTAGATCGGGAAGTACTCGAAAACGCCCGGCGTCAGCTCACCGGGACTGAACCGCTGCGGGTTCCCGTGCTGGTCCACGTAGGTGTCCAGCGGCGACCGCCACGCGCTCGCCTTCACCGGCTTGATCTCCAGATCCAGCTCGTGCGCGAGACCGGCGACGTTGTTCAGCACGGTCAGGTCCACGCCGCCGTTGCTCATCAGCGCGTACGTGTTGGCGCCGCCGACCTCGTTGTCCAGCAGCTCCTGGATCTCCGTGGGGTCGGCGGTCGGCAGCACCCTGGCGGCCGCGTCCGCCATCAGGTGCGCCGCACCGAACCGGCTGATCCGGAACCGCTCGTTCAGCCCGTCGAACGGCGCCCAGGTGCCGACCTCGGCCGCGGTGAAGTGCGGCTGGGCGGCCGTGCCGGTCATCGGCTGTGTCCCGGCGACCGTGACCGGGTGCGGCACGGTTCCGGCCGGGCCCGGGTCGAAGAGCGTCGCCGGGCGGTTCTGGTTCGCCGGTGGCGCGGTGGTCAGCCGGTCGGTGCTGCCGTCCTCCTTCATGAACTCCAGCGACACGTTCGCCCGGTGCCAGTTCACGCCCGGGGAGGTGCGCACCCAGGTCAGCCGCGGCCGGTGCGCGTCCCACGCGGCGCCGAGCCGGGCGGAGGCCGAGGACAGCACCCACTCCTTCAGCGGCGTCACCGTGACCTTGACGCCCAGCTCCAGCGGCACGCTCGCGCGGGCCAGGTTGCCGCCGGACTTGGTGATGAACCGGTGGACCTGCTGCTCGCGGTGCCGGTTGCCCTTGTTGTGCTGCCGGTACGCGTCGCCGGAGCCGGTCGCGCCGGTCAGCCGCACGTTCTCCTGCCGGCTCGGCAGCGGGTGGCCGGTGCCGGCGACCCGCAGCGCCCAGCTGTAGTCGCTGTCGTTCTGGCTGCGCTGCTTGTGCTTGCCGGACATGCCGTGCATCTCGAGGTCGGCGCCCCGGTGCGGGACGCCGTAGAGCTCGGTCGGATCGCCGGCCGGCGGGGTGGAGCTGTACCGGGCGGCCGGCCGGGCCAGCACCTCCACCTCGACGACCCGCGCGCCGAGCGTCGCGTGCACGGTGGTGACCTGCGCGACCCGGCCCAGCCGGACCGGATCGTTCGTCTCACCGGCGCTGAAGAACCGGCGGACGCCGGTGCGGCTGCCGACGGACGAGGTCAGCACACCGATCGACTCGTACAGGCCGGCCTTGTAGGTGGTCGAGCCCGGGTCGAGCACGCCCGGCAGCTTCGCCTTCACCTGGCTCACGGCCTCGTCGAACAGCGCCCGGGCCAGCAGCGGTGGCGGTGGGGCGACCGGCGCGGTCCCGGCCGGGGGCGCGGGCGGCGGCGCGGCCGGTTCGAGCTGCACGTCGAGCACGGACGCGTCACCGAGACCCTGCCGGCCGGAGATGCGCCGGGGCAGGTAGTAGACCTCCTCACCGGCGGCCGGGGCGGTGCCCGGCGCGCGGAACAGGATCCGCTTGGCGTCCAGCACCTGGCCGAGTAGCGCGTCGTCGAGGCCGCTGACGAACTCGGGCCCGGCCCGGGTGCCGTCCGGCAGCGTCCGGCCGGTGTCCACCGGCCGGGTCGCGTCGTGCGGCCAGGTGGTCTCCAGGCTGTGCCAGAGCGTGGCCAGGTCGTTCACGCTGACCAGCGACTCGATCGCGTCGGACACGTCGAGCGCGAACCTGCGCGTGTCCGCCGTGCCGCCGCCGAACGCGGACTTCGCGCTGCTCGCCGGGTTGCGGGCCGCGAACGTCGAGGTGCCGATGTAGGTGACCGGGATCGCGACCGAGTGGACCGGCAGCTCGTAGTTGTTGATCCGGTAGTCGATGCCGGTGTGCGTCGCCGATCCGCTCTCCCGGTGCCCCCGGCCGGCCCGCACCTGACCGCCGGCGTTGCCGTACCGGAACGAGACGCCCGGCCCGGCGCTGTGGTTGCGGTCGGTGTTGCCCTGCCGGATCAGCTCGTGGCTGTCGAAGAGCTGGTTACCGTCCTCGACGTAGGTGCTGTTCTGCGCGCCAGGCCGGGCCGGGATCAGGCCGGGCACTCCCCGGACGTACGCCTGCAGCTCGTAACGTCCCTCCGGGACCGAGAGCGCGCCGTCCTCGAACGCCTGCTCGGTCGAGTGCGAGCTGCGCATGATCGGGTCGATCGCCGCGATCAGCCGTGCCTCGGTCAGGAACGCGCGCCGGGCCTGACCGGTCAGGGTGGCGTCGCTGCCCGGGTTGTGCCCGACCAGCGACGCGTACCGGCGCGCGCCGAACATGGCCCGGGTGTCGTCCCGGAACGCGGTGTTCAGCGCCGCGGAGCCGCGCACGCCGGTGACGCCGGACAGGTTGGGCAGCGCCGGCCCGTGCCGCAGCCGGGCCTCGTCGGCGGCGGTGACCGGCCTCGACCGCGCCGGCAACGCGGTGCGCGTCTGCGGGGTCGCGGTGACGCGCATGTCCGGCGCCCAAATGTCCATCGTGGCCCGCTGGGTCTCGCCGGACTCGGTCGAGTACGTCTTCCAGGGGTTCAGCGCGCCCTCCTGGTAGATCTCCGCGTCGAGCTGCATGTCCACGGTGAACTTGTGCACCGGCTGGCCCGCGCTGCTGGAGAGGATCACCGACCGGGCCGTCACCTGCCCGCTCACCGAGGAGACCGAGTTCTCCACCGAGTGGCCGATCGGCGTACCGCTGATGGTGAAGGTGTTCCAGGGGTGCTTGGCCGCCTTCTCCTCGATGATCGCCGGCACCTCGGGCGGCGGTGTGCCGTCCGGCACGCCGGGCATCTTCTTGAGCGGGATGTTGCCGTTGACGTTCACGCCCCACCGTTTGGTGGTGAAGTGCGACCGGATCCGCTCGCTGCGGAAGAACGAGTCCACCGACGTGTTCATCCGCATCTCGGTGGTGCTGCCGTGGTGCGTGGGCGTGGTGCCCGCCACCGGCCGCGCGAAGTAACGCACCCACAGCCGCTTGAGGCCGGCCTTCGTGGCGCGCTCGAACGGCACCCAGATGCCGTCGCCGCGCAGGTCGTCGGCCATCGCCTCGCGGTAGAAGCTCGAGGTGACGTCGAGCAGCCGCCGGTGGTTGAGCGCCTGCCGGGCGTCGCCCGCGCCCTGGGCCGCCAGGTAGTCGTTGTTGTGCAGCTGGGAGCGGACCCAGTCGTCCACGGACGCGGGCCGGGGGCTGCCGGCCGGCCGGGGCGTCGTGTAGTCCCGTCCCTCGATCCGCAGGTTCTCGTAGATGACCAGGCCCGGTGCGTCGCCGTCGGCCATGCCGTGCGTCATGTGCATGCCACCGGCGTTGCCGAGCGTGTACGGCACCCACCGCGCGCGCATGCCCTCCTGGTCCGCGGCGCGCCCGGTCCAGGTCTCGCGCTGCGCCGGTGCCGCGTCGGTCCGACCGTCGACCAGCAGCTCGACCGTGAACCGGGTGTCCAGGTCCGCGACCATGCCGCGGGTGATGCCGCCCGGGTAGCCGGGCGTGGCGTCCTTCGCGGATCGCAGGCCGCGGCCCATCTCCGAGTTCGTGCCGGTGTTCGTGCCGACCGTGACGCCGTGACCGGCCGCGCCGGTCGCGGACGCGCTCATCGAGCCGTAGGTACCCGCGACCGTGGTCTTCTCGATCGGCGCGAAGATGCCGGTCAGGCCCGCGTTCACGCTGCCCTCGGCACCGCTGCGCAGCCGCGCCGAGCCGCGCTCCTGCACCCGGATCTGGTGGTAGAACTCGAGCGTGTTGTTCGTGGTCTGGGTGACGATCCGGTTGTCCGCCGCGGGCGCCGGCACCGCCCTGAGCCGCAGGATCCCGATCTCCTTGCCGTCCACGTCCCGCAGCGTGTTGGAGAGCAGACCGTCCCGTCGCAGCCGGGAGAGGCTGCTGTGGGTGTTGCCGAAGCCGCTGAACTCCAGCACCTCACGCTGCGACTCCGGGCTGAGCCGGAACGTGGCACGGTTCGCGCCGGTGAACCCGGCCAGCCGGGGCAGCACGCCGAGGATGTGCCTGCCGATCCCGGCCGGGTCGTGGAACGTGTCCAGCGACATCAGCTCGTTCGCCAGCTGCGCCTCGGCCGGCGGCTGCGTGATCGCCGGCCGCTGCGGCATCGCCATGTGCTCGGGGAAGTTGACGGTGAGCCGGGTCCGGACCGGCGGGGTCACCGCGGTCATCGGCGTAGCGGTCATCGGCGTAGCGGGCGCCGGCACGGTGGGGTCGGGCAGCGGCTTGCTCGCCGGCTCGGCCGACGCGGTCCACGCCACCGTGTACGAATGCGCGTACCCGGGCCCGCGCAGGCGCTCGACCGTGCCCTGTCCCGCACCCAGGTCGGTGTTCGTGATCCGGGTGTACTTGTTGTGCGTGACACGCAGCGTCCCGGCGAGGTTGAAGATCCGGAACGGTCCCCAGCTGATCGGGATGAACGGCTGCACGCTGACCGGGTACTCGCCGACCGTCGACGTCTGCTGCCCGGTCGTGTTCGACGACGCGTGATACTTGCGGTTCTCGCCGTGGTTCGTCATCGGCGTCGGGTAGTCCGGGAGCACGTCCGGCTCCTCGTTGCGGGTCAGGGTGGCCCGGATCGTCACCCGCAGCGCGTGGTCACCGGTGCCGATCACGTGGATGCTGCCCGACTTCCCGGTCGCGGACGGCAGGTCGCCGGTCAGCGCGAGCGGCGTGGTCAGCCAGTCGATCTCCTCGCTCATCTGCTCGCGCTGGGTGTGGTGCACGCTCGGGCCGATCCGCGCGTGCACCATCCGCCGGACCGCCTCGGCGTCCGCCTCGGCCATCGACAGCTCCGAGCCGACGCTCAGGTAGCTGTGCGCGCTGTCGCCGGCGGGGTCGTCCCGGTCGCCGAACCGGGTCAGGTCCTCCTGCGTGGCGACCTGGGTGTCCAGCCCGCCCAGCCGGGTCCGCGCGTCGCCGAGCTGCCGTGCCGCCGCCCGCTGCTCGGCCCGGGCCTGCTGTAGGTCCCAGCCGGTCAGGAAGAGCCGCTGCCGCATCTCGCCGGGAGTCGGGTGCCCGCGCAGCGCCGTCCGCGCGTTGGTGAGCGCGGTCTCGGCCGCGGTGTGCGCGTTCGCCGCGGTGGTGTGCGCCAGGTCCGCCGCGTCGTACGCCGTCTGCTGCCGGCCGAGGGCCGCGTCCGCCGCCCGCTGTTCCCGTTCCGCTTTCGCCGCCTTCGCGTCCGTGCTGTTCGCCTTGGCCTCGAGCCCCGGCCGGGCGCCCCGGTTCGCCTCGATCCGGGCCTCGATCCGCGCGATCTGCGGGTCGTCCGGCTCCGGTCCGACCGGATCGGCCCGGTGCGCCTGCCGCAGCGTCGCCAGCGCCTGCCGGGCGTCGGTGAGCTCCCGCTCCAGGTCCGTGCGTTGCTGGTCCGCCGTGGTCAGCGCGGTGCTGGCCGCGTCGGCCTCCCGCCGGAGCCGGGTCGCGGTCGCCGCCGCCTGCTCCGCCGTGGCGCGCGCGTCCGCGAGCGCCTCGATCGCGTCACCCAGCAGCCGTGCCGCGTCGTGGCGTTGCTGGTGTCGGGTCTGGGCGTCCTGTGCCGCCCGGTCGGCGAGCTGGGCGGCCCGCTCCGCGTCCGGGATGGACGGCCGGGTGCCGTCGCCGCTCGCCGGGGCACGGAGGCCGTTCAGCTGGCCGGCGGTGCGGGTGACCCGGGTGGTGGCCGCCCGCTCCTGCGGCGTGAGCATGTCGTCGACCAGCCGCTGGGCCTCGCGCCGCAGCGACGACGCCTGCGCGGAGGTCAGGCCGTTCGCGGCCGTCGGAAAGCTCTGCGCGGCGTCGGTCAGGATCCGCAGCTGCTCGGCCTGGTTACGGGCGACGGTGAGCGCCTGGTCCGTCTGCTGGAAGGCCTGTTCGAGCGGAGGGATCTGCCGTACGGCGGCCTGGAATCCGCCCATCAGGGTCTCCTCGGCCCGCAGCGCGCTCTCCCGCGCCTCCACCAGGTCCTTCCGCTCCTGCGCCCGCCGGTCGACCGCGCTCTGGGCCGCGGCGAGCCGGGTGGCCGCGGCCGGGGTGGTGTCCACCTCGGCCAGCGTCACCTCGCTCTCCGCCCGGCTGACCGCCAGCGCGGCGTCCGCGATCCGCCGTTCGAGGTCGCGGATCGCCTGCCGCCCGTCCGCGTAGCGCCGCTCGAATCCGTCGGCGGTGTCCCAGGCGTCGCGGAGCGCCTGGGCGGCGTTCTCCGCGGCGGTGCGCCGGGTGACCATGTCGTTCAGCGCGACCCGGTACGACGCGATGAACCCGGCCAGGCTCGGTGCGGCGGGCGCGGCCGGCGGGACCGCCGCGGGGGCCGCGGAGGCCGCCAGCCGGTTCGCCTCCGCCGTCAGTCCGGCGAAGCGCGCGGGGGGCAGGACGCCGGCCGGCACCGACGCGGGCGGGTCCAGCGCCGCGCCCGCGACGTCCGCTACCTCCGGCCCGCCGGCCCAGCCGCTCTGCCGTGCCGCCGCCGGGGTCCGGCTCGGCGCCGCGTCGATCGGCCGGGTGTCCACGCCGGTGCCGGTGACACCGACGAACCGCAGGCGCATCGGGTCCACCGGCGCGGTGGCCTGCGCGTGCGTCTGCGTCTCGTAGAACGCGATCCCCTCGAACGGGTCCGTCGTGCCGGCCCGCACCGGCCGCACCCGCCGCGCCACGAACGCGTGGCTGGCCGCGCCGTACTCGGTGCCGACGATGACGAAACCGGTCGCGCCCGGCACCGGCAGCGCGGCCGCGATCGTCTCCATCCGGTCCGTGTCCCTCATCCGGCCGTTCTCCACGACGAACGGCAGCACGTCCACGTTGGTCAGCTCCATCGGGACGGACAGGAACTGCTTTCCCGGGTCCAGCATCTGGGCGACCGCGGCGATCGACGAGATGACGCAGTTCGTGATCCAGTCGAGGCCCGCCGTGACGCGGTCCTGGTTCAGGCCGGCGAGCTGCGGGAACTGCGCGCGCAGCGTGTCCACCGCGGCCGCGTCGCCGACCGGCTGCCAGCCCGAGGTGTCGGGCCGGCCCGCCGGGAGCGGGCGCGGGACGGTCGCGGGGTCTATCAGGTGCACGGACGTACCGGTCGCGGTCAGCGCGGCCCGGTCCAGCGGGTGGTCCGGATCGAACCGCCGGATCGGGTCGCCGTCCGAGGCCAGGTCCACCCACCACAGCGCGCCGTCGTGCGCGGCCAGCCAGAGCAGGGTGTCGCCCCGCCGTACCAGCGCGATCTGGTCCGGCCGTTCGAGAAGCTGCCGGATCACGGTCTCCGGGCCGGCGGCCGGCGGCGGGTCGCTCCAGAGGCGGAGCAGGTCGTCCGCGGTCAACGGGTCCCGGTCGGGCGTGCCGGGGAGCCCGAGCGCGACGCCGGCCGCCAGCTGGAGACCGGCCTGCCAGCGCTTCGCCCCGGCGAGCGCGCCGGACCGCGGCATCCGCAGCTCCTCGCGCCGGGCGGCGAGGCTCGCGACCAGCTCTCCCAGCCGCTGCCAGGGTGTGCGGGAGGGATCGAGCGTGAGTGTGGCCGCGGTGCCGAGTGCGGCCCGCATCAGCGTCAGGCCCTTCGGCAGCACCCGCACGAACTCGCCCGTCGGCGCCGGCCGGCCGTCCCGGTCCACCCGGATCACCCGCGGGGAGAGGTCGATCCAGGACTCGTAGGGCACGCTGATCGGCACGCCGACCGCGTCGGCCGCGGTCAGCCAGGTCCGCACCGCGGTCTGCTCGGTGCCGGCGACCGGATAGGCGGCGATCCGCGCGTGCTGGCCGGGCAGCAGGTCGCTGGCGACGCGCTCGACCGCGCCCAGCGCGGCCGGGTCGGTCAGCGACGCGTGCGACAGGAAGAACGCCGGGCCGTTCTCCCGGGGTGCCTGCAGCGCCCGGACCACGGCCAGCAGGTCGACCGGCACATCCATCGGGTACGGATGGAACAGCGCGCCGTTCCCGGTCACGATCAGCCGGCCGTCCGGGCACAGGCTCGACAGGGGTCCTGCCGTAGGCGTACCGACCATGTCGTACTCCCCTCATGCTGCCGCCGGATAGTGCACACGTCGTCGCAGCCCGATTACGGGAGTCACTCAGGTCAAGTTCATCTATGGTTTGTTAATTGTTCAGTCCTGGAATGTGTCAGGCATGTTGTGCCGCCGAACCCGCTGTTCAGCGGCCCGGGAATGGTTAAGGCGAGGTTGCCGTGCGGCAGATTCAGGCCGCGGCGAGCTGGTTCCGGCCGCCGCGCTTGGCGAGGTAGAGCCGGGCGTCCGCCCGGTCGTAGAGGTCGCGGCCGGACTCGCCGGCCACGCACTGCGCCAGGCCCATGGAGAGCGTGACCCGCAGGCCGGGCGCGATCTGGTGCCAGTCGCGGGTCAGGATCACCTGCCGGATGCGCTCCGCGACCACCCGGGCCTCGCGCTCGCCGACCGCGAGGAACATGGCGAACTCGTCGCCGCCGAACCGGATCGCGACCTCGTCCGCGCGGCAGTGCGCGCGCAGCACGGCCGCGATCTCGCCGAGCACGCGGTCGCCGACACCGTGCGAGTACCGGTCGTTGATGCCCTTGAACTCGTCCACGTCGATCAGCAGCAGCGAGCCGACATCGTTCAGGTGCTCCATCCGGCGATCGAACATGCGCCGGTTGCCGAGGCCGGTGAGCGCGTCCGAGCTGGCCGCGTGGTCCGCGCGGGACCTGGCAGCCTCCAACTCCACCCGGCGCATGGCCTGGCGCAGCATGGTGCGCCGGTCCAGCCGCAGCCGCCACAGCGACTCCACGTGCAGGCGCAGCGCGGCGAACACGGTCGCGGTCGCCTCGCCCGGCGACTCGCGCAGCGCGAGGCGGGCCAGCTCGTACCGGTAGAGCAACCGCTGCGACGCGAGCACGGCCAGTTCCAGGCCGGCCTGGAACTCCCGGCGCGCACCGCGCAGGTCGCCCTGGTCGCGCAGCACGATGCCGTGCGCCAGGTGCAGCAGGCGCGCCTCGTGGCTCTGCCCGGCCGCCCGCATGCGCACCAGCAGCCGGTCGACCTGCTTCATCGCCTCCGCGTGGTCGCCCTGCTTGGCCGAGCCCAGCGCGAGCAGCGCGAACGCCAGCGGGGAGTCGATGTCCAGGTCGGTCCACCGGCGCACCAGCGTCACGGCCTTGGCGACCTCGACCGCGGCCTCCTCGGCCCGGTCCACCTGCTCCAGCCGGACCGCCCACTCCAGCAGCAGCTCCACGTACTGCAGCTCCGCCGAGGTGCGCCACAGCTCCGGCGCCTCCGACGCGCTCAGCGTCCGGCGCATGATCTCGTCGGCCAGCTCGAACAGCTCCGCGTACTTCGCGGCCTCGCACAGCGACGCCATCGCGGAGAAGTAGCGGGGCCCGCCGGTCGGCACGGTGTCCAGCACCAGCGTGGCCCGCGCGATGTAGTTCAGGCCCTCGTCGATCCGGGCGATGCTGATGTTCGCCCGCGCGGTGTCCGCCATGATCTTGGCGTCGGTGGCCCGCGGCCCGCCGTAGTAGGTGTCCGCGATCAGCGCCTCGCCGATCGTCAGCGCCTCGTCGTGGCGGCCCAGCGCGGCCAGCGCGTACATCCGGCCGAGCCGGGCCACGCGCCAGGTGCGCTGGTCACCCAGGATCAGCAGGATCGCCTCGGACTCGTCCGCCGCGGCCAGCCCTTCCGTGTGGTGCCCGCGGATGGTCAGGTCGTGCACGTGCAGCGCGAGGCCGGGGAACGGACCGTAGGGCGACACGGGCACCGGCAGGTGATCATTGCGCACCAGCGTGTCCTCCCGTCCTGCCCCGTGCTCGACTTCCAGCCGACCCCTACGGTCGGCGGCGAAACCGCGAAGGTGAGGTCTCCCGCGCGGTTCACGACATCTCCGGCACGAGTGATCGATCCGCAGACGCGGATTGTACGCAGCCTCCGTACCCCGACCGCCCGGGAACGCGCGATGTCCGGTTCGAGGTGACGACCCTCCTGACCGGTTATCGGCAGTATTGCGACGAACTGTAGCTCGGCGTCACTCCCGCTCATCCCGGCGTCACTCCCGCTCAGCCGGCGTCACTCCCGCTCAGCCGGCGTCACTCCTGCCAGATGCGCCGGAAGCGGAGGCCGAGCACCGCGGCCGCGACCAGCGCCACGATGACGACGATGACCAGGAACACCGAGTCGTCCTCGCCGGGCTGCCCGCCGGCCGTCAGCGGCGCGCCGGGGTCGCCACCGGTCTCGCCCGGCAGGTCCCGGCTCACCGCCTCGGCCGGGTCGACCATCCCCCAGCCGTAGAGCACGTCCGGGCGCCGGACGTCGGTCATCGGTTCCGCGGTGTCGAGCACCCGGTGCCGGACCTCCGTCACGGTCAGCTCCGGGTAGGCCGCGCGGACCAGCGCCACCGTGCCGGCGACGTAACCGACCGCGTAGTCGCCGCCGCTGACCGGGCCGTCGCCGCCGGGAGTGGCGACGTTCACACCCGGCGCGGAGATGTCCACCGCACCCCGCCGGTAGTCCGCCGCGGGCCGACCGTCCGCGCCGACCCCGGCAACCCGGATGACGCCGTCGGACAGCGTCGGGCCGGACGGCGGGCCGACCGGCGCGGCCATCACCACCACCGCGCCGCCCTCGACGGCCGACGCGACCGCCTCGGCCACGTCCGCCCGGGTGACGTCCACGGCCGCGCTCAGCGCCAGCACGGCCACGTCCGCCTCGGCCGCCGCCTCGACGCCCGCGGCCTGCACCTCGGCCGTCGCGTCCGGCCCGGTGGTCAGGATCCGCACCGGCAGCACGGTCGCGTCCGGCGCCACGCCGCTGAACCCGCCGTCGCCGGGCGCGCGACCGGCGATGATCGCCGCCATCGCGGTGCCGGAGCCGAGGCAGTCGGCGTCGGCCCGGTCCGTCGTGCCGGCCGCGTTCACGCCCGGCTCGACCCGGCCGGCCAGCTCCGGCAGCGTGCGATCGACGCCGGAGCCGACCACCGCCACCGTCTGCTCCTCGCCGCGGCTGCGCCCCCACGCCTGGTTCGCGGCCACCCGCAGCGCGGCCCAGTCCGGGCCGGCCTCGGAGCCCGGCCGTGCACAGGCGTCCTCCGGCGGGGCCAGGCTCGGGCTCTCCGGTGGGGCCGGGCCCGTGCTCTCCGGCGGGATGCCGTACTCCACCCCCTCGCCGTAGGCGTCCCACGGCAGCAGCAGCACCCACCCGGCCCGCAGGCGCGCCGGGTCGGTCAGCACCGTGCCGTCCGGCTGCGCGCGCCCGGTGTTCAGATGCATGATCTGCGAGTAGCGAGCGCGGTCGTCGAGCAGGCGGACCGCCAGGTCGTAGAGCGTCTCGCCGCCGTCGGAGACCACGTAGTACTTCACGAAGCTCCGCTCCGGCGGCGCGGCGCCGGCCGGTGCCCCAGCCAAGGCCGGTGCCCCGGCCAGGGCCAGCGTGAGCAGCACCGCCGCCGCCACCCGAACAAGCGCCCGGGCCTCGCCGCGGCCCGTCTCCCACGTCGATACAGGCGCTGGACGGTCAGTCCCGGTCATGCCGCGTGTAGCCCCGCTCGTCCAGCGCACCCCGCAGCGCCCGCAGCGCGTAGAACGTCCGCGACTTCACGGTCCCGGCCGGCACGTCCAGCACCTCGGCCGCCTCCGCGACCGTCCGCTCCTGGTAGAAGATCTCCACCAGCACGGTACGGAGACGCTCCGGCAGCACCGCGATCGCGGCCCGGACCTCCCGGTCGTCGAGCCGGGCCGCCAGGTCGATCTCGGCCGCGGCCACCTCCGGCATCAGCTCGTCCGGCGCCTCCGCCGGGCGGGCCGCGGCCGCCCGGATGTTGTCGATCACGATCCGCCGGGCCACCGTGCACAGCCAGCCACGGCTCCACCGGCCGTCCGCCATCCGCGCGTCCGGGTTCTTCCAGGCGCGCACCATCGTCTCCTGGACCACGTCCTCGGCCCAGTGGGCGTCGCCCTTGACGAGTTGCCGGACATAGGCGAGCAGCACCGGCCGGTGCACCCGCTGCAGGTGTTGGAGCGCCGCCTCCGGCGTCTCACCCGTCGCTTCGGAGTCCCCGGCGTCCTTGCGAGGGATCGAGGACGTGCTGTTCACCATTCACCACCAAGGAGATCAGGTGGACGCGCGTGTGGGCATGTCCGTCAACTGGTTGCATCCGTGCGCCGCTCGCGGGTCAGCGCGGCGGCGTACTGCTGGTCGCCGTGCGGAAGTCGGCCGTCACCACGGCGCCCCCGCCCGGCCCGGTCACGGTGAACGACACGATCTCGCCGATCTCGCCGTCCAGCCGGCCGGACAGGTCCTGCACCTCCCCGGTGTCCGCCCAGCTCGCGACCAGGACGATCTCGCCACCGGCCACCGTGGCGTAGAGGCGGTAACCGGTGCCGGCGGTCAGACCGGACACCGTCGCCTCGACGAGCGCGCCGCCCTGCTCCTGCTCGCTCACCACGACGGAGAGCGACGCCGCGCCCTCCCGGCCGGTGGCGGCGACCGTCTCGTAGCCGTCCGCGGGTGATCCGGTCAGCCCGCGCAGCAGCGCCACCCCGGCCAGGCCCGCGGCCAGCACGGCCACGGCGAAGAGCGCGCCGGTCAGCACCAGCGCCCGCCGGCGGCGACTTCGCGGCGGCCGGGTGCGGTCCCGGGTCTCGCGCGCGGGACGCACGTTCCGGACCGCCGGGCGTTCCTCGGGACGCTTCTCCGAGACCACCGGCACGACCTCGGGGGCCGCCCCGGCCGGCTTCTGCGAGGGCACCGCACCGAACTCGTCGATGACCTCCCGCCGGCCGTCCCCCTCGACCAGTGCGAGCGTCGCGACCAGCTCGATGACCTCGTCCGCGGTCTCCCGGCAGCGGACACACCCGGCGAGGTGACGCTCGATCTCGTCACCCTGCTCGATCGGCAGCGCATCCATGTAGTACGCACCGAGCAACTCGGTGACCGGATGCCGATCCGTGTCGTCCATCAGCACGTTGAACCTCGGGTCTTCGGGGCAGGAACCGCGAGTCACGATGCTCCCACCACTGTGGCCGATCGAGCAACAACCGGTGACCTTCGATACCGCACATCGGCGAGCGCCTCGCCGAAGCTCCACGGAGAGCCATTGACGGGCTTCGCCCAGAGTCACCGTTCTCCCGCTTCCGGCGTGCCCACTCCGGGCATGCTCCCGCGGGCACCGGTCCAATGCCACGTAGCCTATTTTGATCATGCTCTTTGGCCTGCGCGTTCGCACACCCGTGCCCGTCTTCGACTGTCCGCCGCCGGATGCGGCGAAAGGATTTCCGCAGGCCGGCGCGCTGCTGCCGGGCCGGCCTCGGGTCAAACTCGACTTGGGCTAAGTGGCATCGGCCGCCGGTCTCACGCAGTCCAGCCTCCCCGCAAAGTCCGCCGCCACTCCCGCAAACCCCCACAACCCGGGGCCTCGCCCCATCCACCGCGCACCCCGAGCGCCCCACGAGCCAGCCACCACGCAACCCGAACCCCCACACCAGCCCCAGCGAGCCGCCGTACCCGAAGGCCCGCACCGGTGACCACGCGACCCCCGCCACCGCGCAAGCCCGGCACTCCACCAGCCGGCCACCGCGCCAGCCGGGCGCTGCGCAAGCCGGGCGCTGCGCAAGCCGGGCGCTGCGCAAGCCGGGCGCTGCGCAAGCCGGCCACCGCGCCAGCCGGGCGCTGCGCAAGCCGGGCGCTGCGCAAGCCGGCCACCGCGCCAGCCGGGCGCTGCGCAAGCCGGGCGCTGCGCAAGCCGGGCGCTGCGCAAGCCGGCCACCGCGCCAGCCGGGCGCTGCGCAAGCCGGGCGCTGCGCAAGCCGGGCGCTGCGCAAGCCGGCCACCGCGCCAGCCGGGCGCTGCGCAAGCCGGGCGCTGCGCAAGCCGGCCACCGCGCAAGCCGGGCGCTGCGCCAGCCGGGCGCTGCGCAAGCCGGGCGCTGCGCAAGCCGGCCACCGCGCCAGCCGGCCACCGCGCCAGCCGGGCGCTGCGCAAGCCGGCCACCGCGCCAGCCGGCCACCGCGCCAGCCGGGCGCTGCGCAAGCCGGGCGCTGCGCAAGCCGGCCACCGCGCCAGCCGGGCGCTGCGCAAGCCGGGCGCTGCGCAAGCCGGCCACCGCGCCAGCCGGGCGCTGCGCAAGCCGGCCACCGCGCCAGCCGGGCGCTGCGCAAGCCGGGCGCTGCGCAAGCCGGCCACCGCGCCAGCCGGGCGCTGCGCCAGCCGGGCGCTGCGCCAGCCGGCCACCGCGCCAGCCGGGCGCTGCGCCAGCCGGGCGCTGCGCCAGCCGGGCGCTGCGCCAGCCGGGCGCTGCGCCAGCCGGGCGCTGCGCCAGCCGGGCGCTGCGCGCCCGAAATTTCGCCATATTTTGTCGTGCCCGCGTGGCAGATCTCGGTGGACGGGCTCCCCACCAGCCCTGAGTGATCAATCAGTGGAGCAAAAGATAGGTCAACTAGCGAAGTTGACCTATCTTTTGCTCCACTGATTGATCACTCAGGCGCCGGTATCGACCCACTGAGCGCGCGACGCAGGTGATGAGCATGCCGGTCGTTTTCTACGGAGTTTCCGAGCGCGAGGATGCCTACCGGTTCTACAAGGAGGAGCGTGCCGGGTCCGGCTCGGGCCTGCGGGCTCTGGTGAGAGCGTCGGCCGGGCCGGGCCGGGCCGGGCCGGGCCGGGCCGGGCCGGGCCGGGCGGGGCGGGGCCGGGCTGGGCTGGGCGGGGCGGGGCTCGGGTGGTGAGTGGGCTGGGACCTGCAGGGAGGCCGCCTGCGGCCGACCGGTACCCACGCCACTCAGCCTAAGTTGGCCATAGTCTTTGACCTGCGCGTTCGCACACCACGTGCCCGCCTTCGACTGTCCGCCGCCGGATGCGGCGGACAGGATTTCCGCAGGCCGGCGCGCTGCTGCCGGGCCGGCCTCGGGTCAAGATCAACTTAGGCTGAGTGGCATTGGGCACCGGTCGGCCGCGGGCGGCCTTCCTGCACGATCCGTGGGCGCAAGGACGAACCTCGTCCACTGCTGGCACCCCCCTACGCCGGACCGCCGGCGGGCCGCACGCGCTGATCCACGTCATCCCGTCGGCCCGGCGAGACCGGCGCCGCGGCGGTCTCCCGGCGGAGGGTGGGCAGCACCTCGCCGCCGAGCAGTTCCAGCTGGTCCAGCACGGTGCCGAGGGGCAGGCCCGCCGGGTCGATGTGGAACAGCTGCCGCGCGTAGTCACCGACGTGCTCGCGGGCGCTCAGCGTCCGGTCGATGACCTGCTGCGGGCTGCCGACCACCAGCTGCGTGGACGCCTGGAAGTCCGCGAGCGACAGGCTCCGGCCGTAGAGCGGCGAGCG
This sequence comes from Catenuloplanes nepalensis, assembly GCF_030811575.1. Taxonomy (GTDB): domain Bacteria; phylum Actinomycetota; class Actinomycetes; order Mycobacteriales; family Micromonosporaceae; genus Catenuloplanes; species Catenuloplanes nepalensis. The sequence continues at coordinate 5,471,058 of NZ_JAUSRA010000001.1, forward strand.
GTCGAAGTAGGGCTGGAACTCCCGGACCGCGTCCTGCGAGTGGGGCCGCACGAACACCTGGCCGCCCAGTCCGACGCGCGCCGGGCCGGCGTGGCCGTGCTCGGCGAACCGCTGCCGGAACCGGTTCACCAGCCGGGCCGCGTGCGCCCAGGGCAGGAACGCGTGGTTGGTGAACAGCCCGTCGCCGTACGCCGCCGCCAGCTCCACCGTCTCCAGGCTGCTCGTGCACGCGTGCCAGACGAACGGCGGCACCCCGTCCAGCGGGCGTGGTACCGCGGTGAAGCCGCGCAGCGGGCTGCGGAACTCGCCCTCCCAGTCGACCTCCTCCTCGCGCCAGAGCCGGCGCAGCAGCGCGTACCGCTCGGCGGCGAGCGCCAGGCCGGTGCGCGACTCCTGGCCGAACCACTCGTACACCGGGCGGCTGTTCCCGCGGCCGAGGACCACGTCGAGCCGGCCACCGGCCAGATGCTGGAGCGTGGCGTAGTCCTCGGCCAGCCGCACCGGGTCACCGGTGGTGATCAGCGTGGTCGCGGTGGACAGCGTGATCCGCTCGGTGCGCGCGGCCAGGTGACCGAGCAGCACGGCCGGCGCCGAGGTGACGTAGGGCGGCTCGTGGTGCTCGCCGAGCGCGAAGACGTCGAAGCCCGCCTCCTCGGCCGTGACCGCGATGCGGGCGATCGCCCGCAGCCGGTCCTGTTCGGACGGTCGCCGGCCGGTGCCCGGATCGGTCGCGACGTCGCCGAGGCTCAGCACACCGAACTCGGCCGGCGTCACTCGCATCGCATGATCGCCTGTGCGATCTCGGTCAGGCCGTCGTTCCAGAACTGGTCCTCCGTGTTCGCGGACAGGCGTTGCGCCTCGGCGCCGAGCGCGCGGACCCATGCGCCCGGGTCGGCGGCCTCGTTGTCCCGGCGGAACCAGGGCGTCAGCGCGGCGATCTCACCGGCCGCGCGCTTGAGCGCGTTGCCGGGGTCGGTCTCCCGCAGCTGCCGCAGCGTGTCCATCGCCTCCACCACGGCCTGCGCCTGGCCGTACCCGGCGGTCAGCGCGATCAGGTCGGCCTTCGGCACCTTGCCGATCAGCCCGAGGATCTTGGACATGCTCCCCGGGCCGCGCGGCTCCGCCATCACGGCCATCACGTCCGCCGAGATCTCCTCGTTCGCCGCCAGCTTCAGCGCGGTGAGGCTGGACTGCGTGAGACCGGCGGCCTCGAGCGCGGCGACCTCCGGCTCGCTCGCCGTCGTGGTCCTGGTCACCCGGCCCGGCAGGTCGTCGATCGCGCCCAGGAAGCCGGTCAGCACCTCCATCGAGGCCGGACTGGTGAGTGCCGCCCGGTGCTCGAAGAAGAACTGGGACCGCAGGCTCGGCTCCATCGTCAGCCACTGGCTGAGCTGCGGTGCGGCCGTCGTGCCGGTCTGCGGCGTGTCCGCCGAGTCGACCGTGCGCAGGCCGGCCGGCGTCAACGTGGTGCCGAGCGATTTCTCGTCCTTGCCGCGTGGCGGCCGGAACCGCCAGTCCAGGTCCGCGATCCCGGACTGGGTGACCCGGACCATCCGGACGTTGTACGTGTCCACCACCCGCGTCAGATCCGGGTTCAGCGCGGCGTTGGTCACCACGATCGGCTTCTGCTTCTGCGTGACCAGCTGGACCAGCAGCCCGGCGAGCTGCCCGACCGCCCCGGTCGACAGCGGCTTGCCGGACGGGCTGTTCACGGTGATCAGCGGCGCCCCGGTCTGCCCCGCCGCGCTGATCACCGGGTCGCGCCAGGTGGCGGAGAACGCCGGGCCGATCTCGTAGACGGCCGACCGGGTCTCGGCCTCGACCTTGCGCACGCCGCCCAGCAGCCGCGGCGGGTACTGCTGGGCGCTGGACGGGCGGGTCGACAGCAGGTCCTGGATCTGCTGGTCCAGGCCGCTCGCGGCGTCCAGCGGCAGCAGCCTCAGGTCCTCCGGCGCGGCCGGCAGCGTGGCCTCCGTACCGGAGGTGAGATCGAGCGGAACCGGCCCGATCGGGCCGTGGTCGACGACGAAGACCCGGTCGTCGGCGATCAGCAGCGCCTGGCGGCCGGCCGGCATCACCCGCAGCCGCTGCGCCAGGTCGATGTTGCCGTCCAGCGAGATCGCCTTCCGGCCGAGCTCGGCCTCGATCCGCGCCACGTCCTCCGCGCCGAGCGGCTCGGCGCCGTCGAAGAGCCGCATCGTGTCCGCGTAGACCGACGCGACCACCGCGGCCGGTGGGCCGAACGTCGCGGTCGTACCGTGGTATCGCAGCTGCTGGAAGACCGTGCTGAGGGTGGCCGGCACGCCGCCCTGCCCGGCGGTCCGGGTGACCAGGTCGACCAGCTCCGGACGGCCGAGGAACTCGGACCCGCGCTGGTTCTCCGGCAGCACCAGGAACGAGTCGGCGCTCTGCCCGACGCCGGCGAGAACGCCGTCGTGCAGTGGCCAGACCCGGTTCGGATCCCGGCCGCCGATCTCCGGGTTGAACGTCCGGACCGGCACCTGCAGCACCCCGGCGATCGCGCTCAGCTCGTCGAATCCGAGCGTCTTGGCCAGGTCGCCGGGCGGGACGTAGACCACCGTGTCCGCGCCGAGGTCGAACTGGAGGTAGCGGAGGACCGTGCTCTGCGACGGGCCCTTCTTCAGCACCGCGTCCAGTGAGGCGGCGTCGTCACCGGCGTGGATCAGCAGTTGCTTGTACCCGGGCAGCTCTCCCGGCGTCTTCCCCTGCCGGGGATACAGCGTCTCCATCCGGGCCGGGGAGCTGACGTCCTTGGTCATCGTCGGATTCAGGAAGGTGATGCCATGACCGATGCCGATCCGGCCGTCGCCGCAGAGCGAGGCACGGGCCGAATTCGGGTCCAGCAGATCTATCGACACAACGAACTCCCGGGAAGGTTCAGCAACCGATGGTGTTCTTGATCCGATCGGTGACGTCGAGTGCGGCGTGCGGGGCGTGCTGCCGGAGCACCTCGCCCAGGACGTCGCCCTGCAGCACCCATTCGGCGCGGCGCAGCGGCGGCAGGTCGCACAGCAGGCTGCCGATGATCTTGTCGAGCAGCCCGTTCAGCGCGTTCCGGTCGATACCGAGGCGGTCGCCTTCGACGTGGGCGGCGATGGCCACGAACACCATCGCGGTCGCCCAGTCCTGCGGGGTACGCGCGACGCCGACCGCGAGCGCGGCCGCCTCGCCCGGCGTCAGCCCTCGTCCGCCGTTCGCGTCCGGCTGGTAGAGGGCCCGGATCAGGAGCCAGTCCCAGCTGGTCCGATCCGCCCCCTCCTGCGACGCGCGCTGCAGGTAGTTGCGCAGCGTGGAGGCCCCGATCGGCCCGGTGAGCGGCGGGTGCACCTCAAGGCTTCTCGTCTCCATCGGGTGCCGCACCTGCGCGGCGGGTGGCGTGACGGGCTGCGCGGCCGACCAGGTCAGCAACACGTGGATCGCCGCGAGGTGCCGGGTCGGCTCGTCCATCGGCGTGGGCACCGTGAAGTCCGGCGTGGAGCGCGCCTCGCTGCTCTTCGGCACGAGCTTCCCGGGCAGTCCGTCACCCCAGCGCCGCAGCGTACCCAGGAGGTCCCCGTCCGCGAACCCGGTCAGGCCGGCCAGCACGTCGCGCATGGCCTCGGTCCGCAGCTGGGCGCCGTACCGGTCGGCGACCTCGAGCTTGGCCTGCAGCGTCTCGGCCCGGAGCAGCGCGGCGATCGGCTCCGGCAGCGCCTGGCCCGGCACCGGCGCGTTCAGCTTGTGCGAGGTGGTGAACACCTCGGAGGTCAGTTTCGCGGCGAACTGCTTCCGCGTCCCGGACACGGACGGGCCGGTCACCTGCCAGGCCCAGTCCAGCGTCAGGCCGCCGCCCGAGGCGCTGCCCGGCCCGCTTCGGTCGATCACGGTCACGTCCAGCGAGGACAGCGTCTTCAGCAGTTCCGGGGAGCTGGACAGGGCCAGCACCTCCGGTCTCCGGCCGACGACGTCGTCCGCCGACAGGACCGACGACCGGGACGCCGCGTCGAACGCGGCGAACGACCGCACCGCCCGCGCCACCGTGGTCAGATCCCGCCAGACCCTGTCGAACGCCCGGTTCCGCGGGATGTCCGCGTACCCCTGACGATCCGGCCCGGTGGAGCCGCGGTCCGCGGGCCGCTTGTCCGACGCGGAGATGCCGACCACCAGGACGCGCGTGCCGGTCCCGGCCGCCGCGGCCTCCCGGGCGGCCGTCTCCGCCAGCGCCCGCTCCTTGGCGTCCGCCGTGTTCCACCAGCTCTCGACCGCGTAGAAACCGGTGTGCAGGTGCTGCATCACCGGAACCACGCCGTCCGGCAGCGGCTCCTCGACGTGGGCGGCGTCGAGGACGACCGGGGTGAGCGTGGCGCCGAGCAGCGGTCCGGCCCGCCCGGGGCCGACCACCCGCCACCCACCACCGAACAGGGTGAGCCGGCTGCCGGACACGGTGTCGTGCGCCAGCAACGTCGCCCCGTGCCCGTGCACGATGCCGGCCAGGTCGCCGGGTGCCGTGCCGTCCGGAAGCGGATCGCGGCGCACCGCGGCCGCGGTGACGACCATCGGCTTCGGCCGTGCCTGCGCGCCCCTGCCCGCACCGGTCAGCACCTGCAGCGTCGCGTCGAGCTGCCGCAGGAGTTCCGGGCCCGGCGTCCGGCCGGCCGGCGTGTCCAGGAAGACGACCGGAAAGGCCGCCGTCGCCGCGGCCGTCTTGAGCTGTCGATACAGCTCCGGCGCACCCGGTTCGGCGTTGCGGGCGCCGATCCGGAGCACCATGCCGTCCGCCTCCACGCCGTCGGGCAGGTGCGGCACGTCGAGCCGCGGCGCCGCCGGCACGGCTCCCCCCGTCAACCGCTGCAACTCGGCGAACGTGACCACCGGCGTGGTCCCGCGTGACTGCTGGTCCGCCTCGATCTGGAAGAGGTAGCGGGCCGCGATGAGGGTCGGCAGGTCGTGGCCGGTGACGGTGTCGGCGTCGCTCATCACCACGGGCGTCGTGGTGCCGAGCGCGGAGCGCCGCACGGTGCGGTCCGACCAGACCTTCGCGAAGGCGGTGTTCATGAGCACCCGCTCCGCATCCGGGTACTCGTCGTCGACCCGGAACCGGTGGAACAGTTCCTGCGCCAGGATGTTGCGGATCACCCTGGCGGGCTGGTCCAGCAGGTCGGCCGGCCAGGCCGTGGGGGTGGCCGCGACCGTGCCGCCCAGCGTGTGCGGCACCTGGACGGTGAGGTGATCACCCTCGTCCGCGTCCTCCGGCAGGATGTCCAGGACGAAGTGCGCCTGGTCCCCGCTCGGGTACCGGAACCGGTGGTTGAGCTGCCGGACCGCGTCCCGGGCGTGCCGCGCGAGTCGCGCCGTCTCCGGCGCGGAGACCGGCCCCATCGGCTCCAGCTTGATCCGCAGGAAACGCATCGAGACGAACCGCCCCGGCGCGGCCTCGACGCGCACGGTGGACCGGTAGAGCCGGGTCGGCCGGGTGTCGAACAGCGCGGGGATCCCCTCCGCCTCGCCCGGCGGCCGCGGTGCCACGCCGGGCTGGATGACCTGCGGCCACTCCTCCTTCGGCACCGGCGTGAGGCCCGGCCGCACCGCGTCGGCGACCGGGCCCAGGCGGCGCAGCGGCGCGGTGCCCAGCGGGAAGCTCGCCCAGGCGACCTCGTGCGCCATGTCGAAGCTGCTGCGGGCCGGGTCGAGGTACTCGCCGCTCGGCCCGGTGCCGTTCGACGGCCCGAGCGCACGCGGGACCGACAGGTCGGTCAGGATCAGCCGGAACGTCTCGCTGTCCGGCGCGCCGTCCGGGACCACCGTCGAGCCGGTCCACAGCTCGCCGGTGAGGGCCTTCGGGTCCAGGCCCGTCCCGAGCCGCCGCACCGCGCGGGCGACGGCCTCGTCGAAGGCCGGGCGCAGCGTGTTCTGGGCCCAGCCGGCTCCCCGCGGCGGGACGGAGACGGAGATCGTCGGCAGTGTCAGGCCGAGATCCTTGCGCACCACCGCCGACGTGGCGAACTGGTCGAAGGTCTCGACCGTGAGCTGCTCGCCGTGATCCACCCCGGTGACGTCGATCTCGACGATGTGCTGGTCGATCAGCCAGTCGGCCGGCTCGCCCAGCGGCGGCGCGGCGACGTTCTCCACCTCGATCACGGGTGTACGGGTGCCGTCGCCGACCTCCAGCGGGGTGTACTGCCCGTCGAACGAGATCCGTTCGAACAGCTCCTTGGCCCGGTTGCCGTACCGCAGCTGCAGATGGCTCCTGGTGTTGGCGATCAGGCTGGTCGAAAGGTAGCGGAAGACGGCCTCCGCCCGCTGCGTTCCGGACCCGTCCACCGGTGCCCCGTCCCGGCCGAGCTGGTCCACGTCCGGGATGCGGATGTGGACCACCGGGCCGGGCCGGCCCGCCGCCGACGACCAGGCCGCGGCGCGCCCGATCTGGCGCGGCAGTTCGCGCATCGTCTCCCAGGTGGCGGCGTCGTTGTCCGCGATCTTGGGCGCGAAGGACCGGGAGCCCTGCCGGCTGACGATCTCCACCGGGAAGCGCGAGTTCTCCAGCGCCTGCGGCCGGAGCGTGCCCGGCTGCGGGCCTCTCGGCAGCGGCTGGTTCCCGGACCACCAGACCGCCACGCCCCATTCGCGCGCGCCGGCCACCGGCTGGGTGATCAGGCCGAGCGAGATCGCGCTCACCTGCGCGCCGGCGCCGGCCGGCAGCAGCTTGCGGATGAGCAGCTGCCGGAGCGCGGCGGCGAGCTGGTCGGCGTACCCCTGGCCGGCCGGTTCCAGCCCGGGGGCCGGCTGCCCGCCGACCGCGTAGACCGCGACGGAGAGCTGGGCCTGCTGTCCCGCCCGGGGCCGCGCGGCGGACTCCGCCCGCGCGAGGTCGTTCACCAGCGTCTGGAGCTGCGTCAGCATCCGCGGGGTGACCACCGTGTCGCCGTGCTCGCCCTCCGCGATCGTCAGCTTCAGGTGCGTCGGGTCGCCGGTGCCGGCCTCCCACCCGGCCCGGTCCGCGGTGCCCTCGGCCGGCGGTGCCGTGGTGCTCCGCCCCAGCCACTGCCACCAGACGTCCGCACCGGCGGCCGGCGCGAACGAGCCGGTGAGTCCATGCCGGTCCCGCAGCCAGTCGGTGATCTGCCGGCCCGCTCCGTCGTCCGGAACAGCCGGCGGCCCCTCGGCCTCCGGCGCCCGGTACCCGGTGAACGACGAGGACGGCGCGGGCACGGTCAGCGCGGTGGCGGGCGTGGCCGCGCCCGGCGGCATCGTGACGCGCAGCGTGAACCCGGCCGTCGCCCCCGGCCCGGCCGTGCGAGCCAGGTCGGCCGCCGGTCCGTCCACCACGGACACCGATGTGGTCGGCGACAGGTGCGGCTGCGCGCTCCGGACCGACGACTCGAACCCGGCGCGGATCAGCGCGCCCGCCTGCCGGAGCTGCTCCGGCGTCGCCGACCCGGGCCGGGCCGGGAACATCACGATGTCGACCCGCACGGCGCCCGGGCCGCCGCCCGCCTCGAACAGCGGGCCGGTGCCGGTGGCGACCGCGTCCGCCAGCTGCCGCAGCATCGGCGTGAGGCGGGCGGGCAGCTCGCTCGCGGTCAGCTCGGTACCGGTCAGCGGCGTCGCGACGGACAGCGAGTCCTGCGGTCCGGCCACCCGGCGCACTGGTCTCGCCGGTGCGCCGGCCACGTCCGTGCGGACGGTCAGCCGGGCCTGGTCCCCCGACCCGGCGCGCACCTCGGGCATCAGCTGCCCGACCGTGATCGGCAGCGCCTGGCCGCCCGGGTCCATCGCGGACGGACCGGCCAGCTCGGCCAGCGCGGGAATCAGCAGACCGTCCACGATCGCCGCCCGGGCCTCGCGGAACGTGCCGGCGTCCCCGCCGGGGAGAGTCACCACCGGCCGCGGCAACGGCTCGTTGGCGAACAGCCGCTGGTAGGCGAGCTGGATCAGGCTGGTGGCGAAGTCGCGCACCTGATCCGTGAGCGCGGCGTCCGGGCCGCCGGTCAGCGGCGGCAGCGTCACCTCGGGGCCGGCCAGCAGGCCCTCCCACCCGGCGATCTCCGGGACGAGGTCGTCGACGTGCCGGCTCAGCTCGACGAGGGCCAGACGGTCGCCGTCGGGGAACAGCTCGGTGTCGTACAGGAAGTCGAGGACGGCGCCCATCCGTTCGTCGGCGCGCGGCATGCCCGCGGCGAGCCCCAGCTGCTGGTAGACGACGAGGGCCCGATGCCCGAGCGCCGTCTGCCCGGCCGGCGGCGCCTGCACGAACTCGCGGGCCAGCGCGCGGAGGTGGTGGAGCCAGCCGACGTCCCGCGGGCCGAGCACCGGCTGGTCGGGCACGACCGAGCCGGCGCGGAGCACGTCGGCCGCGCCCGGCGGCGGCGTCCAGCCGGGCCGGCGCGACGCGTGCAGCACCGCGCCGGCCGCCTGCGACACCGCGCGGTGCAGCGCGGAGGTGGACAGCCGGTCCCAGACCCGCAGCACGAACCCGCGCGGCTCGCCCGCCCCGGTGGCCGGCTCGTCGGTCAGCTCGGCCGCGGTGCCCGGCCGTACGTCCGCGGTCGCCTCGACACGCAGCGCGAACACGGTGGTGCCGTCCGGCGACTCCACCGTGAACGCGCGCCGGGTGGGCGGCGTCTCGGTGCCGGGCGACGTGCCGGGCGACGCCAGGCGCAGGCCGGTGTGCTCACCGACCAGGTCGGCCACGGTCGACGCCGCCTCGTCGAGCAGCTGGGTGACCTGCTCCGGCCCGGCCGGGCGCGGCTCGTCCAGCAGCCCGTCGCCGGGCCTCTCGGCGACGGTGAGCGGCGTCAGCGCCCGGGCGGCGGGCGGCGTGCGGTCCGCAGCCCGGGAGATCCACATGGCCCGGTTCAGCCGCAGCTCGACCGTGCCCTTCGGTCCCTTGAGGTAGCCCGTCAGGTCGTAGCGGAAGTGCTCCAGCGAGCCGACCCGCTCCGCGTTGCGCTCCCGGGTCTGCTTGGACGAGGCCGAGCCGGTGTGGTCCGTCTTGCCGGACCACACCGGCGAGGCGGACAGCCCGCCGAACGGCGTGTGCACGCTGAACGAGCCGTCGACGCCCTGGCTGACCGTCCCCTTCTCCTTCAGCGCGGACTTCTGCGCCACCTGCTGGTACCGGCGGCCCTTCATCGCGGCCGACCGGGTCGCGCCGTCCGCGTCCTGGTAGACCTCTTCGTGCCACAGGTCGACGCCGAGCGTGACGTCGGTGCCGGGCACCCGGTACTCGTGCTCCAGCAGCTGGATCATCGCGGTCACCAGCTTCGCCTCGGACAGGTGGAAGTGCTCCCGGCCGGCCGTCATCCCGCTGGCGCCCGGGCGCGGTGCCAGCCCGTCCTCGGCGTCGAGCGGGCGGCCCGGCGCGGACCTCTCGGCCTGCTCGATGAACGACTGGAAGGCCCTCGCCAGCGGCCCGAGCGTCCACGGGTAGAGCGTCTGGTTCGTCCTCAGCTCGTGGATCAGCTCCCGGTTCAGGTCCGGCCGTTCCGGGGCCGGCTGTGCCCACCGCGCCCGCGGTATCCCCTCGTTTCCGCGCAGCTCCGGTGGCGTACCGGCGTGGTGTGACCAGACGCCCGGACGCGCCTTCGGCGCGGTGATCGCAAGCGGGGCGAGCAGGCGCGCGTTGCCGTCGACCGACAGGCCGGACCGCTCCACGCCGTACGGCCCGTCCGCGGCCCGCCACAGATCGCGGGACAGCTCCTCGAACCCGGCCAGCCAGGAGATCGACGACCCGGTCAGCTGCAACAGCTTCTTCAGCGAGCGCAGCGGCTCGGGCAACTCCCGGAGCAGTTGGATCTGCACCTGCACGGTGATCGGGTGGTTGAACTCGTGCGACTGCTTCGGCTGCGCGCGGAAGATGTCCTTCGTGGACCGGTCCGCCGACAGTTCGCCGGCGAGGTTGGTGGCGCGGGTGACGCCCAGCCCCTGGCCGAGCCCCGACCCGTCCAGCACGGAGAACGGCAGGATGCTGGCCGACTCGCTGATCGATCCGGTGATGCCGCCGCCGTAGCTGAGCTTCCAGCCGGACGTGATGGTGTTCGAGCCGGTGGCCTGCCGGCGCATGGTCAGCGCGATCCCGTCCCGGGCCAGGTCCGTGGTCGCCTGCTCGTCGGTCCGCCCGTTGATCGAGATGAGCAGGTAGGAGGTGCCGCTGCGCAGCGGCGACCGCACCGGGTACCACCGGACGATCCCGCCCGGCAGCATCGGGTACTGGTTGGTCACCTTGTCCGGCGCGAAGCTGGCGTCCAGCGCGGCGCGCAGCAGGTCGTCGAGCTGTAGTCCCATGCCCTCCACGCCGCCGACGATGCCGTCCAGCAGGTCGGGCACGGACAGCCACTCCGCGAACAGCGCGTCCCGGAGGCTGGGGTCGATCAGCTCGCGCGGCGCCTGGGTCGCGGCCCGGCGCCGCTCCCACATGCGCACCATGAACGCGTTGAACAGGTCCACGCCGATGATCCGGTCGAAGTGGCGCAGCTCCGGCGCCATTCTGGCGCCCGGGAAGACGGGGGCGAACGGGGAGACCTGCCGGAAGTCCTGGATCGGCGGTGGCGGCTCCGCCGACTCGAGCGCCTCGACGACCCAGGTACCCAGGTGCGGGACGAAGCTCAGCAGGTCCAGCAGCTTGCTGTCCGGGACGAGCAGGTTCAGCAGGCCGCTGCCCGCGAAGACCGTCGTGCGCCCGGTCGTGGAGAACGTCAGCGCGACGGAGAAGTTCGCCTGGTACTGGGCACTGTCCGGGTACGTGGCCCGGCCGATGCTCTGCGTGCCGTACGACTCGGCGTCGCCCCAGTCGTACGCACCGCCGACGTTCCCGCTCGGCACCACCCCGAGCGCCCCGGCGTGCACCGGCACCTGGGCCTTGCCCCCGAGGCTCAGCGCGGTGGTGGCGTGCCGCTGTGCCCCGGTCTCCGTCCGCCGGTAGTGCTCGGTCTCCGCGGTGCCCGGCATCGGCCGCAGCCCGGTCACCCGCACCTTCGTCACCACGCTCGCCACGGTCCCGTCGGGCAGCGTCACCTGCGTGCGGTGCCCGCGCGGGCCGGTCAGCTCGTCGAAGTACTGCCCCCAGGTGTCCGGCGCGGCCAGGTCGAACAGCTCGGCCGGCCACCTCATCGCGTCCTCGAGCGTGGCGGCCGGGAACCCGAGCCCCTCGGCGGCGTGCCGGATCAGCTCCGGCATGGACGCGAACTTCGCCACGATGCCGTCGGTTCCGGCCGAGGCGAACGGCAGGTGGTTCTGGGACTCCCACGCCCGGTGGGTGACCGGCCGCAGCTGCGATCCCTGCTGCACCTCGCTGGGGGTCAGCGTGCGAAGCATCCCGTCCGGCGTGCGCGGCACGTACTCCATCGGCACGACGATCCGCGCGGCCGTGCCGTTGTTCGCGAAGTCCAGCGTCCACGCCAGGAACTTGCCGTCCTTCGGCCGGAGCACGGCGATCAGATATTCGGCGCCGTACTGCTGGTCGAGCACGTCGCCGTCGGTCTCGGTCCGGCGGTACTGCTGCTGCCCGTAGCTGAGCTTGTCGCCGGCGGACGAGGAGTACCCGGCGCTCAACGCGAAGCGCAGACCGGCCGCGAACGGCAGGGAGATCCCGGCGAAGCCCGGCACGTCGGCGGAGAACGACGTCGCCAGCGACCCCGAGGTGCCCTGCGCGCCGACGCTGCGCGAGTTGACGGTCAGCTGGTATTGCTCGGTGCCGGTGTGGTCGCCCCTCCGGGTCAGCACCAGGACGCGGTAATCGACGGTCCGGATGTCGTCGGCCTTCGCACGCACGGACACGTCGAACAGCCGGCCCACCTGGATCCGGCCGTCGTCCGCCTCCATCGCGTTCTTGCCGGCGCGCTGCACCACCCGGCGCCGTGCCTCCGGGCCCAGCTCCACCTCCCCGGCCGGCATCGGGATCTTGCCCCAGTCGAGCACTCCGTCGCCCTGGACCGCCGTGGAGATGACCGTGTCGAACGCGCCGAGCACCCGGGACAGCGACGACCCGACCTTCTCCCCGCCGATCAGCACCAGTGCCTGGAGGTGCTCACCGCCACGCCGCATCACCATGGACGCGGACTCGCCCGGCTTCGGCTGCGGCGCGCCCAGCCGGTACGGCGCGGCCCCGAAGATCTCCAGGAACATCCCCTCGGGGGTACGGGACCGCTGGCTCCACGACCGGCTCGGTAGCGCTTCGCCGAACTCGACGACCATCTTCGGCGGGTACGGGTGCCGGTCCGCCGCCGGGTCACGGACCGGGGGCCACGGCGCCCGCTCGTCGCCGGGACGCCAGAACACCACGTCGCCCGTCGTGGTCGTGGGCACGGTGTCGTCCGGCGCCGGAACCGGCAGCAGCCCGTCGGCCACCCGGTAGTCGGGACGCGTGACCGGCGGCGGCAGCGTCGCCCGGGCCGGCGCGGTGCCCGCGGCGCCCAGCTCGGGTGAGAACACCCGGCCGAAGATCTCCCGCTCGAACGCGGCCGCGTCCTTGAGGATCACCGAACGCTCCGCGACCACGGTCACGGTCACCGGCGCCACCGTGGCGCCGGACCGGGTCATCAGCGTCAGCTCGATCGACACCCGGTACCGCGCGTGCGGGCCGCGCTGCATGATCACCGTGTGGTTCTGCCCGGTCGCGGTCACCCCGAGCGCGCTGGTTCGGTTGTAGCCTCCGCCGATGCCGAGGCCGGCCGAGGCGATCGGCCACGGCAGGCCCGGCAGCCCCCACGCCTTACTGATCTTGAAGCCGGCCGGGTGGCTCGCGTTGAGCCCGTGAATGGCGGCCACGCCGCGGTCCGCCCGCGTGGTGATCCCGTCGGTGATGTCCACCATCTCGATGCCGACCTGGGTGGGACGCAGCACCAGGTACCCGTTGAACGACGCGGTGCCCGACCGCGCCTGGATCCGGTCGGTCTGCTCGCCGTCGTCGAAGAGCACCTGGTCGCGCATCCGCAGCGTCCGCTCGTTCAGCAGCTGATCGACGCCCTGGCGCAGCACGTCGGCCGCGATCGGAGCCGTCAGGCTCTTGCGCAGCTCACGCAGCCACCGGCTGATCAGCGGCACCGGGTTGATCGCGTTGAGCACCACCCGCGAGGAGACCGGGCGCGGCTCGGCACCGGTGTCCGGCAGCACCGTCGAGACCGTGGCGTCCGCGGGCCGCGGACTCGCCGTGGAGAGGATCTCCGGCCAGCCGGTCGTCATCGTGGTGTCGGACGGGACCGTGGTCCACGGCTGCCCGTCCTCGCTGCCGTCGATGTAGATCTCGAACGCGATGCCGGCCGAGAAGTACGACAGCTTCGGCACGAAGAGCCGGTGCCCGCCGAACACCACCGCGGTCGACGAGGAGCCGAGCCCGGAGGCGCTCTGGATCGACAGCTGCGGGATGAACGGGTTGATGAAGTCGAGCGGGCCGGCGGCGTCCATGCCGAGGTTCCACGAGCCGCCGGGCGCGACCGAGTCCGCGGTGCTGGTGGTCGTGCCGGAGAACCCGACGCCGTACCGGCGGGTGTCGGACGGTTTGTAATCGATCTTCGTTGGCGAGGACAGCACCGGCCGGATCCAGATCGCCCGGCCACCGGCCACGACGACCCGGCCGGTGAAGAGCGCCCGCTCCCACTTCTCCCGCGCCGCCTCGCCGACCGGGTCGGTCCCGGCCTCGGCGGCCCGGAACAGGTCGGCCAGCTCCGCCCGGACCGCCTGCCGGATCTCACTCCGCGTCTCCGCGGCGAATCGCTGGGCGCCGGGCAGGTGCACGGGCGCCTCGCCGGGCGGAGCGGCGAGCACGTACTCGACGGCCGGATCCAGGTCACCGGCGAGTTCGGCCGGTGCGGGCAGCTCCGGCAGCCGGTCGAGGATCGCGTCCACCGTACGCTCCAGGTCCTCGTCGCTGACCTCCGGCGGCGCTACCACCTCCAGGTCACCGAGCGCGCCGTAGCCGAGGTAGACCGGCGGGGCCGGGTCCCGCGACGACGGCAGCTCCGGCACCGGCTCGGTCACCGGCCCGGGGCCGGTCTCCGCCGTCGCCAGCTCCGCCCGGGTGCGGGCCTGGATCAGCGCCAGCTGGGACCTCATCGGCAGGTGGGCCAGGCCCTTGCCGCCCCGGTCGAGCTGGTCCAGGATCCACCCGGGATCACCGGCGTGATCCAGGACCCAGGTGACGTTCCGTTGCGCCTCGCGGGTGAGCGACGAGCCCGCCAGGTGCTCGCGGATCAGCGCGGCGCGGCGCGGCGCACCGGCCTGGTGCGGCCACAGGCCGGCGGAGTCGATCAGCGGCAGCAGCTCGTCCACCGCGGCCGGATCGATCTCGCCGGACCGCATCCACTCGCCGAGTACGGCCAGCTCGTGCACCACGGCCACGTCGGAGAGCGCCAGCGTGGGGCCGCCCGCCGGGTCCCCGGTCAGCACGTCGGCACGCTGGGGCTCCTTGCCCTTCGCCGAGCCCGGCCGCGTCCGCAGCTGCGCGAACAGGCTGAGGAACGCCCGGCCGAGGAGCCAGGAGAGGCGCCCGGCCGCCTCGTCGCCGGCCTGGGCGAACTGCGCCAGCCGCTCGGACACGAGCACGGTCAGCGAGTCGTTCGGGCCGCGCTGCACCCGCAGCGCGTCGGAGCCCAGTGCGGCCTGGCCCGCGACCCGGATCGCCAGCGTGACCGTATCCGCCGCGCCGGCACCGAAGGCCGGACCGCTGAGGATGAAGGAGCTGCGGTCACCCGGCCCGGTGGACGTCGTGCCGGTCAGCTGCGAGACGGCGCGGCCGATCGCGTCCGGCATCACCGCCAGCAGCGCGTCGCGCGCCACCGTGTCGATGGACGGTGCCGCGGGATCACCGGCCCAGCCCTCCCTGACCGCGTCCGGTGCGCCATCGAAGACGGACCCGCCCGCGGGCCAGCGCCACGACGCCAGCGGGGCCGCGACCGGGACGGGCGGGTCGGCATCGAGGGCCGGCAGCGGCCCGCCGGTCACCGGCAGCCGGGACGCCAGATCGAGCGCGACCACACGACCGTCCGCGCCGACCGGCAGCGCGATCCGGGACGGCAGCGGAACGTCCTCGGAGAGCAGGAACGTCTCCGTCCGCCGGCCGCCGTCCGCAGCCGGCTCGATCACCTGGAACTCGTCCGCGGACACCCGATGCACCAGCACGGACCGGCCGGCGACGTCGACCGACACCGGCGTCACCGCGCCGGGCGGGATCGCCATGAGCGCCTGCGGCTCGACCGGCCGGGCATAGGTGACGCCGAGCACGTCCGCGGCCGGGGACCGCGTGCCGGTGGCGCCGGCGGCGGCCGCCGGGGGCCGGCCGGCCGAGTCGATCAGGCCGCCGAGCACGGTGGCGACCGGATCCGCGCCCTCGATCGGCGCGTCCATTCGCACGAACTCGGTCCACGGCACCGGGTCGGCGTCCACGTCCAGCAGCACGCCGCGCATGGCCGGCCCGGCGAGCCAGGACAGCGAGTCCGCGGTCACCTGCTGGACCGGGTTGCCGTCCGACCGGGGATTGACCAGCACCAGGTTGCCCTGCCGGTCAGCCAGCAGGGCACCGCGGAACGTCTCCTCCAGCCCGGTGCCGGTCCAGATCAGCAGTCCGGAGCCGGGGTCCGCGGCGAGGAGCGCCACCACCCGGGACGCGTCCAGCGGGACGGCGGGCGCGCCGATCCGGCTCTGCGCCTCGGCCGGTGCGGACGGCAGCACCTGCCGCTGGAGGTCCGTCCAGGGCCCCAGCGTGCCGGACGGGCCCCACCACAGCAGCCGCACCGCGAGTGCCATCCAGGTGCCGGCGCTGCGGGCCGCGCCCTGGGCCAGGTCCTGGCCGTCGACCTCGACCGGGATCTGCCACCGCGCCCGGATGTCGCTCAACGCCGCCAGCCAGTCCCGGACCCGGTCGACCGGCGAGCCGGTGCCGGCGGCGGCCCGCTCCACCGCCGCCGCGTAGGCCTCCCGGTCCGCGGCCAGATGCGGGGGCAGCACCCGGACGGCCACCGCCTCCGCATCGGTCGTCGCCTCGAGGTGGTCCGCCGTGACCGGCACCGCCATCGTGCCCTCGAGGCCGCGAGCGGTGGACGGCAGGCTCGGGCGGTCGACGTGGGCCTGGCTGTCCAGGTGTTTGACCAGTCGGCCGACCTGCGCGAGTTCGTCGCCGCCGGTCACCTCCCAGAGCGGGTGCAGCACGATCCGGTCGAGTTCGGCCGCCGGGCGGCGGATGAGCGCGCCCTTCAGCGACTGGGAGTTCGCGGCCTCGGGCGGCACGTGCACCCAGGCGGGCTTGGCGTCGGCGCGGGTGTTGAACCGGGAGGGCGCCGTACCCGCGCGGGCGGTCACGTACGCGGCCCAGTTGACGGGGCCGTCGACCGGGCCCTCGTGCCAGTACATTCCGATCGGGACATCCACCAGCCGCCCGTCCGGACACACCAGTTGGATTGTCAACCCTCGATCTGCCACGACGATTCCTCACGGGACGACTGCGATGCGGAGGCGACCCAACCATGCGAACGAGGACTTTCCGGCAGCATGAACATGAACGCAGCCGATCAACGTGGTTAAGAAGGGGTATATGATCGTTCACCACTCGCAAAACAGCCGGTGAAGGCCGGTCGAGCAATAAGCAAGTCCTAGAAAAAGGGGACGTACATGTCCCCCGACTCGGTCGAAGGCGGACGTTTTGCGTGACACGCATGAGACATCCGTCTATTCAACGTGGAGATTGCACCAGCGATCTGCCGAGGCCACGCGCGCAACACGACGACAATCGCGGCACCGGCGATTCACGCATTGCCGTTCGTCAAATCGACGCGGACCACGTCCCTGGCTCGCCCGGCGGAGCACATACTCGGTACGCCCACTCCGTACGCATGTCCATTCGCCACGGCCCGCTCGCGCCCCTGGAGCGCGGGCCCATGTACGGCTAGTCCGACACCCCGATCGAGCGCACCGACCGGCCCCGCGACGAGCTCGCGATCAAGCTGCACTCGCGATGACCACCGCCGGGCGTGGACGTCGGTCTTCACGTGCCAGGGCCGGCCCTCGGGGGGTGCTACTTCCCTTTCCCGATCGACAGGATCTCGGGCACGGCGTCGCGGCGTACGGCGTCGTAGAACGACTTCGCCTTCTCGGTGTCGGCGAGCACGACGCTTTCGGCGCCGACCTGGCCGGTTCCCTTCGTCGGGCTGGTGATGAACGTCAGGTTGTCCGATCGAAGATGGCGCATGTCGGCGGCCATGTCCGCGATCGACAACGTGTCGTCGACCGTGACCGCGTCGGCCGTGGCCCGCAGGAACGAGTTCACCTGCCCCGGGCTGGTGAGCATGCCTCCGGACACCGCCTTGTCCAGAATGGCCTTGATGACCTGTTGCTGGTGCTCGATTCGGGTGAAGTCCCCATCGGCGAACGCGTAGCGCTCGCGCGCGTAATCCAGGGCTGCGGCGCCGTCCATCGTCTGCCGGCCCTTGACGAACGTGCGCCGCCCGTCCGGGTTGAGCGAGTGCGTCGACGTGAAGCCCTCCGCCACGTCGATCTCCACGCCGCCCAGCGCGTCGACGATGTCCTTGAAACCGGCGAAGTCGATGAGCGCGACATGGTCGATGCGCACCTGGGTGAACTTCTCCACCGTCTGCACCATCAGCGGGATGCCGCCCCACGCGTACGCCGCATTGATCTTGGCATCCTGACCGCCCTGGCCGTCCTTGGTCTTCGGCACGCTCACCCAGGTGTCGCGCGGGATGGAGACCAGCTGGGCACTGGATCGGCCCTGCGTCAGGTGCGCCAGAATGATGGTGTCGCTGCGCGAGCCGGACGGATTGTCCGGATCCCGAGTGTCGCTGCCGAGAATCAGGATGTTCATCGCGTCCGCGATGGTCTTGACCGGCCGGTCGGCCTCGGGCACCTGGTCGAATGCCTCCACCCGTTCGATGTCACCCTCGACCGAGCGCAGGTAGAGGCCGCCGGCGCCGATGACTCCCACGCCCAGCAGGACCAGCACCAAAAGGACGATGAGGACGATTCGGCGGGCGCGGCGGCGCGGCGGCCCGCCGGGCACCGCCTCGGCGACCTGTATGTCGTCCGGTTCGGCGAGTTGCGATCGTTGCGCCATGCCGCGATGGTACTGACCGGCCGCTACGGCCCGCAGCTGCCCACCGGCCGACGCACAGCCGCCGGAATCTTGTCGCGCCACGGGCTCGGCGCGGGTCACCGGCGACGCCGCCGCACCACCCGTGGTGCGGGCCGGCAGTACGCTCCAGGAGCACCGGCGGGCCAGGGTCTCGGGTTCCTCCGCGCGCGACGACGGCGGGCCGTTCTCGCACGCCTCCGGCAGCGGCCCGGCGGCTGTGCCCCCACGCGTCGGCTCGGCGGGATCACGCCGTAGCGGATCGGCGGCGGTGGCGCCACCGGGTCCAGCCGGACCAGCGAAACGGCGCCGGCGTCCCGGCATCTGCGAAGCAGACACGGGTCGTTAGGATCCGCACGCAGCTGCAACAGGGGGGACTGGGATGCTGGCGAACACACCATTTCGCATAATCGAGGTGCTGGGATCTTGCCAAGTCGGCACCGTCTGGTCGGCCGTCGACGTGCAGGGCCGGCCGCTGACGGTGGCGGTACTGACCGCCGGTGCCGACGCGCGCTGGCGTGACGCGTTCGCCGCCGCGGCGAACTCGCCGGATCAGCCGCGGCCCGGCCCACCCTTCCTGTACTCGGACTTCACCGCCGCCGAACCCTGGGTGGCCTGCCCGGCCGACGGCGGGCCCGGCGCGGAGCGCATCTTCCTCTCCCTCGGCCAGCAGTACATTCCGGCCACTCCGGGCACCGGCGACTCGCCCGCCGCGAACCCGGCGCCCACCGCTGTGGACGAGCCGACCGCCGACGTCACGGCCGGTGCGGTCATCGCGCCGGGCCCCTGGGTGACGCCGCCACACCAGCCGATCTCGCCGTCTCCGAGCCACCCCGGCCCGGTCCAGCCGGACTCGCCCTGGCCGGCCGGCGACCGGCCCACGTCGGGCGGCCCGGTGTCCGGCCCGCCGGTATCCGGCCAGATCCCCACCTATGGCAGCCCGGTGTCCGGCCCGCCGGTATCGAGCCCACCCATATCCGGGCAGCCGTTCGCCTACGGCAGCCCGGTGTCCGGCCCGCCGGTATCGAGCCCGCCCATATCCGGGCAGCCGTTCGCCTATGGCGGCCCACGCACGCCCACGCCGGACCTCGAGGATCCGTTCACGTCACCGGTGCGGCGGATTCAGCCGGTGCCGCGCAAGCCGCGGCGTACCGGCCGATGGATCGCGATCGCCGTCGCGATCGGCGTGCTGGCCGCCGGCTCCGGCGCCTTCGCCTGGTGGGCGCTCGGCGACGGGCAGCCCGAGGACGGCCCGCGACCGACGGCCGCCGCCGAGTCCGCGTCCGCGTCCGCGTCAGTCCCGGCCGCGCCGCCGCGGGCGCCGGGCATCGAGCCGCCCAAGCCCGGCGAGTGGCCGGCCGCCTGGCCCCGGTTCGCCCCCACCGACCGGATCCGCACCCTCACCGGGCTGGACGGGCTCGGCTTCACTCTCAAGATCCCGATGTCCTGGCAGTGCGTCCTGGACGGGCGCGAGGCGGGTTTCACCCGGTATCGCTGCGGGCTGGCCGCCGGCGACGATGTGCAGACCGGCGGTGAGCTGATCGTCCGCGACTGTCCTGACCAGTGCCCGAAGGACCGGCAGACGACGATGCGCCAGGCCGAGGAGGCGTGGGGTCTGCAGTGGATCGGCGCCGGGCCGACGGCCGCGTACGCGGAGTCGAGCACGTTGCAGATCGACGGAGAGCAACAATACGGCCTGGTCGTCGTGGCGTTCTGGCGCGCCGGCAGCGAGGGCGCGATCGACCGGCAGGTCGTCCTCCGGATGACCGCTCCGGTGGACGGCGCCGGACAGCTCCGCCGGGTGGCCAACTACGTCCGCGACACCACCATTTTCTGAGTCGGCTCGGCCGGCCCACCGCCCACCGGCGCGGCGGGCCGGATCGGTCCCAGCCGCACGATCAGCACCAGCGGCAGCCAGGTCAGGTATCCGGTCAGTGTGGTGGACACGTGCGACGCCTCCAGCAGTGACACGAGGGCCAGCGCGACCAGGAACAGCACCGGGGCCGGCTGACCGGCGCGGGCCGGCGCCAGGGACTGCCGCCAGGCCAGGACCACCAGTCCGGCGAACAGCACGGCCGCCAGCAACCCGCCCACGACCAGCAGGTGGACCAGGACGTTGTGCCCGTGGGTGAACCGGCCGCCGAGCGCGTCCGCGAGCTCGGGACGGTCGAAGACGCCCGGTCCCCAGCCCAGTAGCGGCCGGTCGGCCCACCGGCCCAGCAGCGCCTGCCAGATCCGGCCCCGTTCGGTGAAACCGTCCGGGTCCCGGGTCAGCAGCGGCACCGCCACGACCAGTGCGAACCCGGCCGCCACCGGTGCCGACAGCAGCCAGGCGCCACCGCGCCACCGCCGCGGCGCGTACCGGATGACCAGGTGGACGAGCAGGACGGCGGCCACCGCCAGCTGCGCGGTGCGCGCACCGGTCCACGCCACGGCCAGGAACACGACCAGCAGCATCCCCCCGCGCACCAGGCGGGAGCCGACACCGAAGACGAACGGAAGGCTCAGGGCCAACCCGATGCCGAGCACGTTGGAGTGCAGGAACGGGCCGGCCAGCAGACCGCCCAGCAGCACGCTCTTGTCGCCGGCCGCCTCTCCGGAGATCAGGCCGAGATCCGGGCGGAGCACCGCCATGAGGATCGAGAGAACGGCCGATGCCGTACCCAGGGCTCCGATCGCGACCAGCGCACGCGGGTCCGGCGGGCACAGCCACACCGCCGCCGCGGCCAGCGGCAGCGCCAGCGTCACCAGGCCGGGCAGTTGCTGGTTGACCAGGCCGGCGACGGTGATCGCGACCAGCGGCCCGAGCACCACGATCAGCCACGGCCATCGGTCCGGCCGGCCCCGCAGCACGCCGACCGCGGCCAGGGCCGCGGCGACCGCGACGAAGGCGAGGCTGATGGCGTCGCCGAGGACGTCGGCCACCCCGGGCACGACGTCGTCCGGGGCGTTGAACGCCGGCCGGCCGCTGATGAACATCTCCACCAGGCTGGGGACGACCGTACGCAGCCACGCCAGGCTCAACAGGACGACGGCGCCGATCGTGCCCACGCCGGTACCGCGGGCCAGCCGGACCACCCGGACGACCACCGGACTGCGGTGCATCCAGTCCCGCGCGGCCGCGATGTCGTCGGCGTACGGGACGGTCAGCATGCGCGGCGTCCACCCCGGTCCGTTCCGGACGACGGCCCACACGGCCACGGCGAGCGAGACTCCGTAGCCCGCGAGGCTGGCGACGGCCGCGCCCACCGCCCCGAACGGCGCCAGGACCAGCAGCAGGACGACGCCCACCACCGCACCGGCGACCAGGGCGGCGGACGAGCGGCCCGGCCGGCCGTCGGCGAGCAGGACGGCGCCCATGATGACCACGCTGGTGTACAGCACAGTGGCGGCGCAGAGGATCACGGTGGGCAGCACGGCCGGGGCGAAGGCGCCGCCGAAGACCCATGGCACGGCCAGCGGGGCGGCCGCCGCCAGCGATGCGCAGGCGACCAGTGAGGCGAGCGTGGCCAGCCGCGCCGGCCGGGCGGCCAGACGACGGTCCGCCGCCGACGACCGGCCCATCAGCACGGTACGGGCGGCCACGCCGATCACCATGGGAATCTCCGCGACCGAGACGGCGACGGCGTAATAACCGAGCTCCTTCGCTCCGATCACCGGCAGCCCGATGATCTGGTCCAAACGGGCGGTGGAAATTCCCGCCAGCACACCGGGCAGGCACATCAACGAGTACGCGAGCAGCGAACGAACGGGCACGCCCGGCTCGGCTCGGGCCGCCTCCTGTGGGCCGGCCCGCAGGAGGCGGGCGAGCCCGAGGGCGAGGCCGGCCAGGACCGACGCCAGGAACAGCAGCCCGGCCCAGAACGCGCTGAGGTCGAAGGCGAGACAGGCGATGACCACCATGACGGTACGGATCAGCGCCGGCACCACCTTGACCAGGTTGACCCCGAGGATGTCCGATTCACCGGTCAGCGCTCCGATGAGCAGGTTGGCCAGGATGTGCGCGGGTGCGAACAACGCCAACACCAGCAGCTGGTCGTAGTGGCCGCGGTCGTCGGCGAAGACGAACAGTCCCACCGCGGCGAGCAGCGCCACGCCGAGCAGGCCCAGCGGCACCGCGGCGACCAGGCTGACCGTGGCCGCGGCCCGCCGGGACAGCCGGCCCTCGCGCAGGTGGTAGGTCAGCGCGTCCTGCAGTCCGGCCGTGCCCAGCCATCCACAGACGATGATCGGCAGGGTGATCGCGGCGTACAGGCCGCGCCCCTCGGGCCCCAGCTCCCGGGAGAGGAACGGGCTCGTCAGCAGGCCGCTGAGCGGAATCAGCAGGTTGGCCATGGAGGCCGACGCCATCTTGCGGGTGGACATCAATACCCCTCGGCCGGGTGCAGATATCCGCAGTGGGTCAGCGACCGGACCAGCCGCTCGGCGAAACGCTGTTCCGAGAGCTCGGCGTGGATCAGGCGCGGGCCCTCGACGGCCATCGCGTCGAGGTCCGCCCGCGAGGTGCGCAGAATCTCCTCGGCCAGACTCTGGGGGGTGTCGGCGATCCGCACCGCGGCCGTGGCCGGGACACCCTCCGCGCCGATCGTCGTGCTGAACACCGGCACCGCGTGGGCGAGCAGTGTCAGGGTCTTGAGCTTGACCCCGGCACCGCTCCACAGTGGCACCACCGCCGCCGCCGAGCGGCCCAGAACCGGGCGCAGGTCCTCGGCGTAACCGGCCACGGTGACGCCGTCGTACGCCGCCAGGTCCACCCGGACCCGGTCGGTCAGCCCGGAGCCCACCAGCGTCAACGTGTATCCGGCGCGACGCAGCGGCGCCCAGCCCTCGGCCAGGAAGCGGCGCAGGCCCAGCAGGTTGGAGCGGTAGGCGAAGCTGCCCAGCCAGACCAGCGCTCGCGCGGCCGGCCGCGGCGTGTGCCCGGCCGGGATCGGCACGCAGCTGGCCAGCGTGAAGTTCGCGGTCCGGCCGTGCCATCGCAGCAGTCGCGCGGCCTCCGCCTCGCTGGTGACCGACACCGTGTCGCAGCGGGCCAGCGCCTGCGCCTCGAACCGGGTGGACGCCGTCACCAGGTGCCGGGCCCGCAGTCGATGCGCGACGCCCGACGCCTCGGCGAGGTCCTGACGGCTGCTGTCCGCCAGCACGTTGGCCTTGTCCCAGTGCCAGCGCAGCCGGGTGCCCGCCAGGTACGCGCCGGCGGCCTCGCCGATGGCCAGCCCGAGGCCGGCCCGGGCCCGCAGGCGCACGTGCATCGGCCGGCTGTACCGGCTGCGCACCCACGGTGGCATGCCGGCGGCCAGCGCCTCCGGGTACCGTCCGGCCGGTCCGAGCCGGTCCAGCCGGTACGGGGTGGCCGGGAAGTCCTCGACCCGCACGCCTGGCAGCATCTTCCTCAACTCGTCGACCTGCTCCGGGGTGGTCTCCGCCCGGCGCACCACGAACAGGGTGTACGCCCGTACGCGCGCAAGCGCCCGCAGGATCATCAACACCCGCACCGGATCGCCCCGGTCCGCCGGCAGCGGAAAGAACGTGCACACGACGGTCAGGTCCATCGACGCCTCCGTCGGCCAGGAGCCACCGTCCGGTGCGACGGGCGGGCGAGACGGTACCAGGTCGCCAGCAGCCGCTGCGCCTGCAGCTCCGGCGAGAACTCCGCCGCGACCCGCCCGGCCAGCAGCTCCGCCCGGTGCGCCGCCCGGTCCGGGTCGTCGATCACCTGCTCGATCGCCTCGGCCAGGGCGACCGCGTCGTCCGGTGGCACCAGCCGGCCGCTGTTCTCGTCCACCAGTTCGGGGATACCGGAGACGGCGGTGGTGACGACCGGGACGTGACGGCTCGCGGCCTCCATCAGGAAGACCGGAATGCCGTCGAGGTCGCCGCCGGCGTCGCTCCGGCAGGGCAGCACCGCGACGTCGGCATCGGCCAGGGCCCCGACCGCGGTACCGTGCGGCACGGCCCCGTGGAAGGTCACCGCGGCGCCGACGCCCCGGTCGGCGGCGAGGCGCTCCAACGGGGCCCGCAGGGGGCCGTCGCCGTACACGTCGTAGGTCACGCCACGGCCGGCGGCGACGAGCCGTGCCACGGCCTCGATCGCGGTGTCGATGCCCTTCTTGCCGACCAGCCGGGCCACCGTGACGAGCCGGGTGCCGGAGCCGCCGCGGGCCCTCGACCGGGGCGCCATGACACCGTCGAAGGCGGCGCGGACCACCCCGTGCGGCACCCGTGTCATCGGCACTCCCCGCTCGGCGAGCTGACCGGCGGCCGCGGCGGAGATGACGAAGAGGTGGCTCAGCGCGAGCAGCCGGCGGCGCAGGGCCGCCCGGTGCTTCTCCAGCCGGAAGTCGGCGGCGTGGGCGGTGGCCGTCACCGGCACGCCGAGGTCGCGGGCGACCAGTACGGCGATCGCGGTCGGCAGGTTCACGAAGTGCGCGTGCACGATGTCCGGGCGGGCCGCCGCGACCGCCGGGGCCAAGCGGATCGCGGTGGCGGCGGCCAGCCAGCCCCGCGCGCCGTACGAGAAGCCGAGCGTGCGGACACCACGCACCAGCCGGACCGGGTGCCGGGCCGCGACGCGGGCCAGCAGAGCCGCACGCCCGCCGCCGGCCTCGGTGGCCGGGAAGACGTCGACCGCCGCGCCGGTGGCCCGGACCGCGCGTATCTCGGAGTCGACGAACGTCTCGCTGTAGCCGGTGGGACGGGCCAGCACGTAGGCGATCCGCAACCGCGGCCGGTCCACCGTCGCGCCGGTCACGCGGCCGCCCGTCCGCGCCGCGACACCGCACGGAAGAACTCGCCGTGCGCGGCCGCGCACTCGCGGTCGGTGAGGATGCCGGTGGTACGGAATGCAGCGGCGGCGAGGCGTGCGCGCAACTCGTACGACCCGGCCAGCTCGGTCAGCGCCGCGGCCAGCGCCGCCGGGTCCCCGGGCTCCACCAGCAGCCCGTTGACGCCCGAGGTGATCCACTCGCCGGGCCCGCCGCCGGCCGACGCGATCACCGGCCGGCCGTACGCGAGGCCCTGGAGCACCGCCTGGCCCAGCGGCTCGGGCCGGGTGGAGGCGTGCACCACGACGTCCACGGAGTCGAGAAAGGACGCCACGTCCGCCACGTGCCCGAGGAACGTCACCTGATCGGAGATGCCCAGTTCGCCGGCCCGCCGGCGCAGTTCCTCGGCGTACCCGGTCGCACCGAACAGGGCGGCTCCGGCGAGGTGGGCGCGCACGTCCGTGCCGGCGAAGGCGCGGGCGAAGGCCTCGAGGAAGACGTGCTGCCCCTTCCACGGTTGCAGGCGTCCGAGCATGCCCACCGTCCGTACGGTCCGGCGGACGGTGGGCGGGGTGGCCGGCCGGGTCAGTCCGATCGGGCTGGGGATCACCACGCCGGGCACCGCGGGGCTGAGCCGGCCGGCCGCCGACTCCAACGTGGACCGCGAGTTGGCGATCGCACCGCCGGCCCGGCGCAGCGCCGTCCCGGAGAACGCCGCGAGCGCGAAACGGCCCAGGCTCTCCGCGGTGACCAGGTCGCGCAGGTGCACGACCAGCGGCACGGACGCACCCCGGATCGCCAGCGCGCACATGATCGCGGCGGCCGCGGTGTTGGCGTGCACGACGTCGGCCTCGCCCAGCAGCGAGCTGGACCGCAACGCCCGGGCGCCGGCCCACAGCGCCGCCAGGTAGCGCGCGGCGAGCACCGGGTCGCGGCCGCGGGTGCCGCCGGTGGGCAGCTCGGGCAGGCACCGCCGGACCTCGACGCCGCGGCGCTCCAACGGCGCGAACGCGTCCCCGGCGGCCGTCGAGCCGACGGCAGCCGGCGAGTCAACGGCGGCCGGCGAGCCGACGGCGGCCGGCGAGCCGACGGCGGCCGGCGAGTCAACGGCGGCCGGTGCACAGACGGTTGCCGACCAGGGCGGCTCCTGCGACAGCAGGCGTGCCAGCGCCAGCTCGGCTCCCCCGGCATGCGCGGTGTGGCTGACGTGCAACACGCGCAGCGGCGGGTCAGCCGCACTCATGGTGTATCCACGCGGTCAACTTCTCCTCGAACGCCCGCCGCGAGAAGGTCGCCGCGTTCGCCGTCATCCGCTCCGGGGACAGCTCCGCGGTCCGCCGTACCAGCGGGGCCAGGACGCGCGGGTCCGTGTCGTCGGTGAGCAGGCCGGTCTCCCCGTCCACCACCGTGTCCAGCAGTCCGCCGCGGCGCAGCCCCAGCACCGGCGTACCGCAGGCCTGCGCCTCGACCGGGACGATGCCGAAGTCCTCGTGCACGGGGAAGACCAGCGCCCGCGCGCCCCAGTACAGCCGCCGCAGCCGTTGCGGGTCGGGCCGGACCTCGAAGGTGACCGGAACGCCGGCCCGCGCGGCGAGGCGCCGCAGGTGCGCCTCCTCCGGTCCCGACCCCGCGATCACCAGCGGCAGCCCGGCGGCGTCCGCGACCGCGATTATCAGGTCGAAGTTCTTGTACGGGATCCACCGCCCGACCCCGAGCAGATAGTCGCGCGACTGCGCCCGGTCGGCCGCCGGCGCCGCGGTGTAGAAGTCCACGTCGACCGGCGGATTTATGACCACGGCGTCGCGCCGCCAGTACTGGCGGATGCGGTCGCGCACCTCGCGGGAGTTGGCGGCGTAGCTGTGTACGTGGCGGCTGAGTCGCACGTCGGCGCTCTGCAGGACTCGGCGCGGCCCGGCCAGCAGGCGGCCGCTGCCCCGGCCGTCGAAGTCCGGGCTCCACACGTACCGGGCGGGCGAGTGCACGTAGCTGAGGTAGCGGGTCCGTTCGGGGGGACCGAGCCGTACGGTGTGCGCGAACGCGTGGCTGGAGGAGATGACCACGTCGAACCGCTCGCGGGTCAGCGTGCGCCACACCAGGGGCATCATCGGCAGCGCGGCCGCCTTC
Organism: Catenuloplanes nepalensis; assembly: GCF_030811575.1. Taxonomy (GTDB): domain Bacteria; phylum Actinomycetota; class Actinomycetes; order Mycobacteriales; family Micromonosporaceae; genus Catenuloplanes; species Catenuloplanes nepalensis. The sequence goes on from NZ_JAUSRA010000001.1 coordinate 5,498,019, forward strand.
GCCGCTCGCAGCGGGGTCCGGGCCAGCCAGGACTCGCGCAGCCCGGGCTCGGTGACATCGCGGTCCTTCCACAGCACGAACCGCTGTCCGTGCGGGATGAGCTCCGCGATGTGCCGAAACACGCTCTCCGACCCGCCGGTCGCGCCGTACCACTCGTGCACGAGCGCGACGGAGCGCCCATCGAGCGACCGGATCCGCTGCTGCGGTTCCGCGCCACGGCCGTGCCCAGCGGTCGTCATCCGGTCCTCCCCCGACATGGACACGACGTTCCGGTGCGGGGATGCTACCGCAGGCCTCCCCGCGCTGACGGTCGCCATGACCTTGTCGTCGGCCATGCGACGGTGATGGATCCACGGCGGGTGACGCGGCTCACCGGCCGGCCGATGGTGATCCACGACAACGCTTCCGCGGTCGGCGACCGGGTCCGCCGTGATGTACCGTTCGGTGATGTCCGATGACGTAGCTCTGCTGCTGCGTCGCGCCGGTTTCGGCCCGACCGCGGCGGAGCTGGCCGCGGCGCGGAAGGCGGGCTACACCGCCACGGTGTCCACAACGCTCTTTCCGCCGGGACCGGACATCGGTGCGAGCAGGGCGCCCATCCCCCAGCTCGGCCGCGACCCGTTCGCCGGCCTGACGAACCCGTCGGAGGCGCAGCGGGCCACCGCCGACGAGCGGCGCCGCGCGCAGGCCGAGCAGCTCAGCCGCTGGTGGCTGGACCGGATGACGGTCGCCGACCACCAGGCCGCGGAGAAGCTGGTGTTCTTCTGGCACGGGCACTGGGCGACCTCGATCACGAAGGTCAAGAGCCCGCAGCTGATCCTCGCGCAGCACCGCACGATGCGTCAGGCGGGCGACATCGGCGCGCTGGCGCACGGCATGGTCGTCGACCCCGCCCTGGTCCACTGGCTGGACGGGCAGCTGAACGCCAAGGACGCGCCGAACGAGAACCTCGCGCGGGAGTTGTTCGAGCTGTTCCTGCTCGGCATCGGGCAGTACGGCGAGACCGACGTGAAGGAGGCCGGCCGGACGCTGACCGGCTGGTGGATCGACCTCGGCGGCGAGCGGACGGTGTTCGACCCGCGCCGCCACGACCCCGGCACCAAGACGGTGCTGGGCGTGACCGGCCGGCTGGACGCCCACGGCCTCGTCGAACTGCTGCTGCGGCACTCGGCGTGCCCCCGCTTCATCGCCTCCCGGCTGTGGTTCCGCTACGCCTCGTCCGCCGACCCGATCCCGGCGGAGGTGCAGGAACGGATGGCCGCCCAGTTCCCCGACCCCCGGGCCATGCTGCGGGTGCTCTTCGCGGAGGACGTGTTCCGGGCCACCGCCGGCACGATGGTCAAGCAGCCGGTGGAGTGGCTCGTCGGCGCGATGCGCCAGCTCGGCGTGCAGCCCGCCGACGCACCCGCCGAGACCATGACCCAGATCCTGGACGGCCTCGCCGGTCTCGGCCAGCGCCCGTTCACCCCGCCCAGCGTGGGCGGCTGGCCGTCCGGCGCCGCGTGGCTGACCTCCGCCGCCGCCAACGTCCGGCTGACCCTGGCGGCCAAGCTGGCCAGGCTGCTGGATCCCGGCCGGATGAGCCCGGAGGACGTCGCCTACCTCCTGGGCATCGACCGGTGGACCGACCGGACGTACGCGGTGCTGCGCGAGGTGACCAACACCCGGCTGTTGCTGACGCTCGGCCTGGTGAGCCCGGAATACCTGGTGACCTGAGATGGGCCTGGTGACCTGAGATGGACCCGGTGACACGACGCCGATTCCTGCTGGCCTCGGGCGTGGCCGGCGGCGCCGCGCTGGCGGCCGGCGCCGCCGGGCTGAGCCTGGCCGAGCTGCTGCGCTCGGCCGACCGGGAGCCGTCCCCCACCTCCGGCGGGCCGGACAAGGTCGTGCTGGTGACGCTGTACGGCGGCAACGACGGGCTGAACACCGTGATCCCGTACGCCGATCCGGGGTACGCGGCGGCGCGTCCCGAGCTGGCCTACCAGCCGGAGGAGGTGCTCCGCCTCGACGACGCCCTCGGCCTCAACCCGATGCTGCCCGGCCTCCGGCGGATGTGGGACGACAAACGGCTGGCGATCGTGCTCGGGGTCGGCTACCCGCGCCCCGACCGCAGCCACTTCCGGTCGATGGACATCTGGCAGACCGCCTCCCCGGCCGAACCGGTCACCACCGGCTGGGTGGGGCGCTGGCTGGACGGCACCAACGCACCGCTGGAGGCGGCGGTCAGCTTCGAGCCCGTGCTTCCGCCCATGCTGGTGGGCCGGTCACGCATCGGTGCCTGCGTGAGCTACCGGGGCCTGAGCCTGCCGTCGTGGGTCGACGCCGACCTGGTGACGGCGCTGGGCCGGGCCGAACCGGGCGAGCCGGAGATGCAGCGCCACGCCGCCGCCTCGTACGGTGACCTGGTCACCATGGCCCATGTCCTGCAGGAGACCGAGCACCCCGGCACGACGCCCGACGCGACCCTCGATGCACCGGCCGCGGCGACCGGGACCGGCGGGGGCAACGAGCTGACCGCCCAACTCGCACTGGTGACCCGCTGCATCGAGGCCGGCGTGCCCACCCAGGTCTACTCGGTGAGTCTCGGTGGGTTCGACACCCACGCGGAGGAACTGTCGGGGCACGAGTTCCTGCTCAAGCAGCTGGACGACGCGCTGACGAACTTCGTCGCCGCGATGGCGCGCACGCCCGGCGGGCAGAACGTCACGGTGGTCGTCTACAGCGAGTTCGGCCGGCGGGTGCGCGCCAACGCCTCCGACGGCACCGACCACGGCACGGCCGGCCCGGTGTTCGTGCTGGGCCCGCGTGTGGTGGGCGGGCTGTACGGCGAGCAGCCGAGCCTGCTCGACCTGGACGACGGCGACCTCAAGGCGTCGACGGACTTCCGGGCGGTCTTCGGCACCGTCCTGGCCTCGGTGCTGCAGGCCGATCCCGCCCGATACATCGAGGGGTACGGCGGATCGCTCCTGCCGTTCATATCGCCGTCTTAGAGCCTGCATCGAAGTGGGCCTCGCCGCAGCCCGGCATCCCACTTCGATACAGGCTCTGATCGCGACCCGCCGATCAACGACCGCCGCCGCGCAGGACCTCCGCGATCGTGCGCAGCACCACCTTGACGTCCAGCCAGAGCGACCAGTTCTCTATGTAGTAGTTGTCGAACCTCGCTCGATCGGAGATCGGCGTGTCGCCGCGCAGGCCGCTGACCTGGGCGAGCCCGGTCAGCCCGACGGGGACGCGGTGGCGCATGGCGTACTCGGGCAGCTCCGCCGAGAACTTCTCGACGAAGTACGGGCGCTCGGGCCGCGGACCCACCACGGTCATGTCACCGCGCAGGATGTTCCAGAACTGGGGCAATTCGTCCAATGAGGTACGGCGCAGGAACCGGCCGACCGGTCCCACCCGATCGTCGTTCGCGACGGACCATCTGGTGTCGCCGTCAGTGGTGGCGTCGCCGGCGGCGGCGCGCAGGGTGCGGAATTTGATCAGTTTGAACGGCTTTCCGTGCCGCCCGATGCGCTCCTGCCGGAAGAAGATCCCCCGGCCGAGGGTCAGCCGGGTGGCGATCGCGCACAGGGCGAAGACGGGGCTCAGCACGAGCAGCGCGAGTGAGGCGACGACGACGTCCGAGGCCCGCTTGAGCACCCAGCGCGGGCCCTCGAAGGCGATGTGCCGAATGTGGACGACGGGGATGGCGCCGATATGGTCGGGCACCCCGCCCTGCAACCGGGAACCCCACAGCAGCGGCACCATCCACAGGTCGCAGGCCGCGCACGCCGGGCTGCGCAGGAGTTCCATCAGCTCCGCCTCGGAGCATCGCGGCTCCGCGACGACCAGCACGTCGGCTTCCACCAACTCGATCGCCTGCTCGATCCCGGCCAGGGTGCCGACCAGCGGCAGCCCTCCGCCGGCCGACGCCTCCCCGGCGGCCGGCGGATCGTCGACGTTGCCGACGAACCGCAGGCCGTAGCGCGGGTTGCGCCGCAGCAGGCGGCCGAGTTCGGCGGCCATCGGACCACTGCCGACGACCAGGGCGTTGTGCGACACCCAGCGCCGCCGGCGGGCGATCAACACCAACGCCCTGGTGATCGCCCGGCCGACGATGACCAGTGCGGCCGAGCACGCCAGCCAGCGCATCATGCCGGTGACGTAGTCGACCGAGTCATGGCGCATCGCCGCGATGATCGCCACGATCCCGGCAGAGGCCAGCAGGCGGGCACAGAGGCTGGGCAGCTCGTCCAGGACGCTCACCTGACGACGCGGGCGGTAGAGCCCGCCCACCGCGAATATCGCAACCGTCAGCGCGGCCGCGAACAGCGTGCCGCGCCAGTAACGGTCGGTGAACAGCAGTGGTGCCAGCAGCGCGGCGACGTCCACCGGCGCCGCGACCATCCAGGCGCGCAGGCCATGGGTACGGGTGGAGGCGCGGGACACCGCGTAGGGAAGCACCACGGTCGGCGCCGCGCCGGCCCGCCCCGGATCCTCCGCCCGGTCGCCTTCCCCCGTCCGGGGGCCGGGTATTCGTGTCCCCGAATCATTGCCCGTGTTCCCGAGACCGACCGATGCACTCGACATACCCATGGGCCCCCCGTGGCCGTTGCCGCGTATCACGTTTACTCAAGCGGCACACAGCAGGATACGGCGGCCGGTCCGCGCTGTGTAGACGGCTTCTGTCATGTTCAAGCGGGCTCGCCCGGTCCGACCGGAGCACGGCGGACGGTCGATTCCGGCGACGGATAAGCGAACACCAGCCCCTGATGCGCCGGCAACCCGATTATCGGACATGCTGTCGAGCCGAGCACGATCGCGGTCGCCGGACAGACCAGCACCTCCGGATCCCACCACTCCGGCCCCGCACCCCGCGGCAACACCGAGTCCACCGCGCCCGCCGGACAAGTGGTAAACCCCTTTACGCAACAGCCCTGCTCCACGTGCTTGTGCGGAACACCGCGGACGATCACCAATGCGACGTCCGCGGCCCCGTCATGCGCCGGCTGCATACCGGGCCGGAGCGCGCAGGGGTTGTTGCGCGACGGGGCTGTTGCGCGACGCATACTCGGTATGCATACTCCGTAGGCATGTCCATTCGCCACGGCCTGCTCGCGCTCCTGGAGCGCGGGCCCATGTACGGCTACCAGCTGCGTGCCGCGTTCGAGGAGAGCGTGGGCGGCACCTGGTCGCTGAACATCGGGCAGGTCTACACCACGCTGTCGCGGCTCGAACGCGACGAACTCGTGCACCCGCTGCCGGAGAACGACGGCGGCCAGCGACCGTACGAGATCACCGAGACCGGCCGGGCCGAGCTGGCACGCTGGTTCGCCACCCCGATCGAGCGCACCGACCGGCCCCGCGACGAGCTCGCGATCAAGCTGGCACTCGCGATGACCACGCCGGGCGTGGACGTCGGCGCGGTCGTGCAGAGCCAGCGCACCGCCGGGGTCCGGGCGCTGCAGGAGTACACGCGGCTGAAGCGCCGCCAGGACACCGGCGATCTCCCCTGGCGACTCGTCCTGGACGCGATGATCTTCCAGTGCGAGGCGGAGATCCGCTGGCTGGACCACTGCGAGGCGACCATCCTGCGCGACCGCCCGGCCCCGGCCGCGAAGCCGGTGGCCCAGGACGCCAGCGCCGACGACCGCGAAGGAGCCGGCCGATGAGCGACGCCGTACTGGAGATCGCCGACGTGCACCGCACGCACGGCACCGGCCCGGCCGCGGTGCAGGCGCTGCGCGGCGTCACGCTGCGGGTTCGCCCCGGCGAGCTGGTCGCGATCATGGGGCCGTCCGGCTCCGGCAAGTCCACGCTGCTCAACCTGGCCGGCGGCCTGGACCGCCCGACCGCCGGCCAGGTGCTGGTCGAGGGCGCGTCGCTCGGCACGCTCGGCAACCGCGAGCTGTCCCGGGTGCGCCGCCGGACCATCGGGTACGTGTTCCAGGACTTCAACCTGCTGCCCAGCCTCACCGCCGCGGAGAACGTGGCGCTCCCGCTGGAGCTCGACGGCCTGAGCATCCGCGCGGCCCGCCGTGCCGCGATCGCGTCGCTGTCCGAGGTCGGGCTCGCGGACCTGGCGGCCCGGTTCCCGGACGAGATGTCCGGCGGCCAGCAGCAGCGCGTCGCGATCGCCCGCGCGCTGGTCGGCGAGCGGCGCCTGGTGCTGGCGGACGAGCCGACCGGCGCGCTGGACTCGCAGACCGGCGAGGCCGTGCTGCGGGTGCTGCGCGAGCGGGTCGACGCGGGCGCGGCCGGCCTGCTGGTCACCCACGAGGCCCGGCACGCGGGCTGGGCCGACCGGGTGATCTTCCTGCGGGACGGCGTGATCGTCGACTCGTCCGGCCCGCTGAGCAGCGCGGACGACCTGCTGGAGCACACCTCATGAGGTCCTGGCTGACCGCGCTGCGGATCTCCCGCCGCGAGATGCGCCGCGCCAGGGGCCGGTCCGCGCTGGTCATCGCCATGATCGCGGTGCCGGTCTGCGCGCTGGGCTACGCCGCCGCGTCCTACGACATGCTGACGCTCACGCCGCGGGAGACCGTCACCCGCAAGCTCGGCGCGGCCGACGCGCTGCTCCAGCCGAGGCTCACCGAGCCGATCGTGCAGGGCGCGGACGGCGAGCAGTGGATGCCGGCCGCGGCGGAGAGCGAGTCCGGGCGCGGCGGGATGACCGAGGCGGAGGCGCTCGACGTGCTGCCCGCCGGCAGCCGTGTCGTACCCATGGCGTTCGGTGGTGAGCAGTTCCGGACCGCCGACGGCGGCCTGGCGAGCGCCGAGATCGCGCAGCTGGACCTGGCCGACCCGATCTTCCAGGGGATGGCGGAGCTGCTGGACGGCCGCGCCCCGGCCGCGCCCGGCGAGGTCGCGATGTCCGAGGCGGCCCGCGCCCGCTTCGGCGACACCATCGCCAGCCGGGAGCGCGACCGCTCCTGGACCGTGGTCGGCACCATGGAGTTCCACGCCGACCTGGGCGAGTTCATGGTCTTCCCACCCGGCACGTTCCCGGAGCCGGGCGGCGTGGGCGCGGGTCAGTGGCTGGCGGACACGCCGGAGCCGGTCGACTGGGTCCAGGTCAACCAGATCAACCGGAAGGGCGTCGCGGTGACCTCCCGGGCCGTGCTGCTCGACCCGCCGGACCCGTCGATCACCGCGCTGCCGTGGGACGAGGGCCAGGGCGTGGGAGCCCGGGGCGTGAGCCTGGTGACCATCGTCAGCGGCCTCGCCATGCTGGAGATCATCCTGCTGGCCGGCCCGGCGTTCGCGGTCGGCGCGCGGCGCCGGCAACGCTCGCTGGCGCTGGTCGCCGCGAACGGCGGCACCCGGGCCCATCTGCGGCGCATCGTGCTCGCGGACGGCCTGACGCTCGGCCTCACCGGCGCGGTCATGGGAGTCGTCACCGCGGTGCTGCTCGCGGTGCTGGCCCGGCCGGTCGCGGAGGAGATGGTGGTCGGCGCCCGGTTCGGCGGTTACCGCTTCAACCTGCCGATGCTCGCCGGGATCGTGCTGCTGGCCGTGCTCACCGGCCTGCTGGCCGCGGCCGTGCCCGCGTTCACGGCCGCGCGCGCCGACGTGGTGGCCGCGCTGACCGGGCGCCGGGGCGTGGTCCGCTCCAAACGCCGCTGGCTGATCACCGGCCTGGTGCTGACCGCGGCGGGTGCGGCCGTCGCGGCGATCGGCCCGCGGGACAGCGCGAACTGGGGCGCCGTCCAGATCGTGTCCGGCCTGGTGCTCGCCCAGCTCGGCCTGGTGCTGTGCACGCCGTCGCTGGTCGGGCTGATCGCCCGGCTCGGCGGTGCGCTGCCGCCCGCGCCGCGGATCGCGCTGCGCGACACCGCACGCAACCGGGCGTCGTCCGCACCGGCCGTCTCCGCCGTGATGGCCGCGGTCGCCGGCACGGTCGCGATCGGCGTCTACCTGGTCAGCACCACGGAGAAGGAGGAGGCGGGCTACCTGCCGGGCCTGCCCGCCGGGTACGTCGGCGTCGGTTACGAGAACTACCGGGAGGACTACGACCGGGCGTCCGAGGGCCGGGCGCGGGCCGCGGTCGAACGGCTGCTGCCGGGCGCCACGGTCACCGAGATGTCCGAGGTCACCTGCCCGGACCAGGGCGGATACGAGAGCTGTTACGCGACCGCGGTCCCGCCGCCGGTCAACCGGTGCCCCGGCGACGAGAACGAGCCGGCCGGCCGTGAGCAGGTCCTGGCGCTGGCCGAGGACCCCCGGTGCGAGCGGGCCTGGCACTTCCCCGGCCCCACGTTCCGGGACGCGGTCGGTGGCCGGGAGACGCTGGTCGCGCTGACCGGCGCGTCCGGCGCCGACCTCGACCGCGCCGTGGCCGTGCTCGACCGCGGCGGCGTGGTGGTCGGCGATCCGTCGCTGCTCGACGACGGCATGGCGCTGCTGCAGGTCGGCCTCACCCGGCCCGGCGCCGACGCGGCGGAGTCCCGGGAGATCACGGTCCCCGGCCACCTGCTGGAGTCCGGCCGGTTCGGCGCGGGCGCCGTGCTCTCCCCGGCCGTCGTGCGGCAGGCCGGCCTCGCCAGCACCCCGGCCGGCCTCGTGGTCGCCACCGGGACCGCGCCGGACGTCGCCGAGATCGACAAGCTCAACCTGGCGCTGGCCGAGGCGGGCAGCGGCTCCGCGTTCGTCGAGCGCGGGCCGGGCGGCGACGAGTCGCCGATGCTGCGGCTGCTGGCCGCGGCGTCCACGCTGATCACGCTGGGCGCGGCCGGGATAGCGACCGGCCTGGCCGCGGCGGACGGGCGCGCGGACCTGTCCACCCTGGCCGCGATCGGCGCGGCACCGCGGGTGCGGCGGCTGCTGTCGCTGAGCCAGTCCGGTGTGATCGCCGGGCTCGGGTCGCTGCTCGGCGTCGCGGCCGGCATCGGATCCGCGTTCGCCGTGCTGGCCGCGCGGAACGTGACGATCGCCGGTGCGTGGCCGCTCGTCCCGCTGTACCCGCTCGCCGTACCGTGGGCGAATCTGGGTTTGATCCTGGTGGTGCCGCTGGTCGCGATGCTCGGCGCGGGCCTGCTCACCCGGTCCCGGCTGCCGATCGAACGCCGGCGCCCGACCTGACCGGAACGCCGCCGGGCCGGATGATCCGGCCCGGCGGCGGGCAGAATGCACCACATGACCGTTCCGAAGCTGCGCCAGACGGTGCTGGACACCACGGACCCGCGCGCGCTGGCCGAGTTCTACCGCGAGCTGCTCGGCCTCGCCTACCGCCCCGGTGACGAGCCGCCCGCGCCCGGCGCCGACGACCCGCTGGGCCGCGACTGGCTGGTGCTGTGCGAGCCCGGCGGCGCGCCGGCGCTCGCGTTCCAGCACGTGCCCGAGCTGCCCCGGCCCACCTGGCCGGAGAGTCACGACATCCCCCAGCAGCTGCATCTCGACCTCGCCGTCGGCAGCGCCGCGGAGCTGGACGCCCAGCATCCGCGCGTGCTCGCGCTCGGCGGCACGCTCCTGCTGGAGCGGTTGGACGACGACGAGCCGCTGCGCGTCTACGCGGACCCGTCCGGCCACCCGTTCTGCGTCTTCGTAGGCTGAGGCCGTGAGCTGAGCCATAACCGTCGAACCGGCGACCGCCACACCAACGTTTCTTCAGGCACCTGACGTGACTTCGGAGGACGCTTGTGACAACCGTGGGTTTCATCGGTCTGGGCACCATGGGTCAGCCGATGGCGCTGAACCTCGTCCGGGCCGGCACCGACCTCGTCGTCTGGAACCGCACGGCCTCCCGCGCCGAGCCGCTGCGCGAGGCCGGCGCCCGCGTCGCGAGCACCGTCGCCGAGGTCTTCGCCCGGTCCGAGATCATCATCCTGATGCTGGCCAACGCGGCCGCGGCCGACGCGGTGCTGGAGGACGCGGACCTCACCGGCCGGATCGTCGTCCACATGGGAACGATCGCACCCGAGGACTCGCAGCGCCTCGACTCGGCCGTGCGCGCCGGCGGCGGATCCTATGTGGAGGCGCCGGTCTCCGGCTCCCGCGTCCCGGCCGAGCAGGGCGCGCTCGTCGCCATGCTGGCCGGAGACCCGAAGACCACCGACACGGTACGGCCGCTGCTCGCCCCGATGTGCCGCGAGACCATCGTCTGCGGCCCGGTCCCGGACGCGCTCACCATGAAGCTGGCCACCAACATCTTCATGCTCAGCAGCGTCATGGGCCTGGTCGAGGCGTTCCACTTCGCCGCCCGCAACCACCTCGACCTCGGCACGCTGCGCACCATCGTCGACAACAGCCAGATGGCCAGCGACATCTCCCGCGTCAAGTCCGCCAAGCTGGCCACCCGCGACTTCACGATCCAGGGCGGTGCCGCCGACGTCCTGAAGAACCTCTCCCTGGTCGCCGGCGCCGCCCGCGCCGCCGGCGTCTCCACCCCGCTCATCGAGACCATGCACCGCCTGATGGAGGAGACGGTCGTCCTCGGCCACGGCACCGCCGACTTCACCGCCGCCCTCAAGGCCCTCGAAGCCCGCGACTCCTGACCCCCGAACCATGCCACGGTCAGCGGCACGTATGCCGAACGCACCCCACACACCAAACCGGACCCGCCGGCCGCGAACCGCCGGTGGGGAGCCGGCCGGGAACGGCAACGGCCCGGGAACGCCGAAGCGTTTCCGGGCCGTAGAGAGCGGGGATCAGGCGCCCGCGGCCGACTTCAGGTCGGCGGCGCGGTCGGTGGACTCCCAGCGCAGCTCGGGCAGCTCGCGGCCGAAGTGGCCGTAGGCGGCGGTCTGCTGGTAGATCGGGCGCTTCAGGTCGAGGTCGCGGATGATCGCGGCGGGGCGGAGGTCGAAGACCTCGGTGATGGCCTTCTCGATCCGCTCGACCGGCACGTTCTCGGTGCCGAACGTCTCGACGAACAGGCTGACCGGGTGCGCCTTGCCGATCGCGTACGCGACCTGGACCTCACAGCGCTCGGCCAGGCCGGCCGCCACGACGTTCTTGGCGACCCAGCGCGTCGCGTACGCCGCGGAGCGGTCGACCTTCGACGGGTCCTTGCCGGAGAACGCGCCGCCGCCGTGGCGGGAGTAGCCGCCGTACGTGTCGACGATGATCTTGCGGCCGGTCAGGCCGGCGTCGCCCATCGGGCCGCCGATCTCGAAGCGGCCGGTCGGGTTCACCAGCAGGCGGTAGCCCTCGGTGTCGATGCCGAGGCCCTCCAGCTCCGGCGCGATGACGTGCTCGCGGATGTCCGGCGTGAGCAGCGACTCGAGCGAGATGTCCGAGGCGTGCTGGGTGGAGACCACGATGGTGTCGAGGCGAACCGGGCGCAGCCCGTCGTACTCGATGGTGACCTGGGTCTTGCCGTCCGGGCGCAGGTAGGGCACGGTGCCGTCCTTGCGGACCTGGGACAGGCGGCGGGCCAGCCGGTGCGCGAGCGCGATCGGCAGCGGCATCAGCTCGGGCGTCTCCGAGCAGGCGAAGCCGAACATCATGCCCTGGTCGCCGGCGCCCTGCGAGTCGAGCAGGTGGTCGGACTCGCCCTCGCGGGCCTCCAGCGCCGTGTCGACGCCCTGCGCGATGTCCGGCGACTGCGCGCCGATCGAGATGCTGACGCCGCAGGACGCGCCGTCGAAGCCCTTCTTGGAGGAGTCGTAGCCGATGCCCAGGATCGTCTCGCGGACGATGGTGGGAATGTCGGCGTACGCCTTCGTGGTCACCTCGCCGGCGACGTGCACCTGGCCGGTGGTGATGAGCGTCTCCACGGCGACCCGGGAGGTCGGGTCCTGCGCGAGCAGCGCGTCCAGGATCCCGTCGCTGATCTGGTCAGCGATCTTGTCCGGGTGGCCCTCCGTGACCGATTCGGAGGTGAACAGACGGCGTGCCACGGTGCTCCTCAAGGTAAGTCGAAATGAAAACTGCGGTGTGCAGCCTAGTTGTCTACCAAACCCCTGGGTTTGGGAGGCAAACCCTATGCGGTGGTCGAGCTTAGCTGCCTGACTACCAGATCGAGTACGGCGTCCGCCAGATCTTCCTTGGGCCGCTCGCCCAACTCTGTCAGGGAACCGTCAGCCGATAGAACGGTAGCTGCGTTGGTGTCGAACCCGAAGCCCCTGTCCGCGCCGACCTCGTTCACGACGATGAGGTCCGCGCGTTTGCGCAGCAGTTTCGCGCGGCCGTGCGAAATCGCGTCGTGCGTCTCGGCGGCGAACGCGACCAGCACCTGCCCGGGCGCCTTGCGCGCCCCGAGTTCGGCCGCGATGTCCGGGTTCTGCACCAGCTCGATCACCGGCGCCGTACCGTCGTCGGTCTTTTTGATCTTCTGATCCGCGACCGTGGCGGGCCGGAAGTCGGCCGGCGCCGCGGCCATGACCACCACGTCCGCGCCGTCCGCCGCCGCGACGACGGCCTTGCGCAGCTCTTCCGTGGTGCCCACGCGCACCAGATCGGCACCGGCCGGGTCCGGCAGCGAGACGTTGGCTGAGACGAGGGTCACTCGCGCGCCCCGGGCCAGAGCCGCGGACGCGAAGGCGTAGCCCTGCTTGCCGGACGACCGGTTTCCGAGGAACCGCACCGGGTCAAGGGGCTCACGCGTGCCGCCGGCGGAAACCACGACATGCTTCCCGACAAGATCCAGCGTGGGTACGCCACGGGCCAGCACGCGCCGGGCGAACGCGAAGATGGCGGACGGGTCGGGCAGCCGCCCCTTGCCGGTGTCCGCCCCGGTGAGACGCCCGGACGCGGGCTCGATCACGAGGTTGCCGCGGGAGCGCAGCAGCGCCACGTTCGCCACCGTGGCCGGGTGCTCCCACATCTCGGTGTGCATGGCCGGTGCGAAGATCACCGGACAGCGCGCGGTGAGCAGCGTGTTCGTCAGCAGATCGTCGGCCAGGCCGTGCGCGGCCCTGGCCAGCAGGTCCGCGGTGGCCGGTGCGACCACGACCAGGTCGGCGGACTTGCCGATGCGCACGTGCGGGACCTCATGGACGCCGTCCCAGACCTCGTCTGCGACCGGCTGCCCGGAGAGCGCGGCCCAGGTCGGGGCGCCCACGAACCGCAGCGCGGAAGCGGTGGGCACCACCCGGACCCGGTGACCGGACTCGGTGAGGAGCCGCAGGAGCTCGCACGCCTTGTACGCGGCGATTCCGCCCCCGACTCCGAGGACGACCTGCGGACCACTCATCGCGGTTACGGCGCGTCGGTCGGCTCGGCCGTGAGCAGGCCGGAGTTGATCTCGCGCATCGCGATGGAGAGCGGCTTCTCCTGCGGCGTGGTCTCGACCAGCGGCCCGACGTACTCCAGGAGGCCCTCGCCGAGCTGGCTGTAGTACGCGTTCACCTGGCGGGCGCGCTTCGCGGCGAAGATGACGAGCGCGTACTTGGAGGTGGTCTTCTCCAGCAGCTCGTCGATGGGCGGGCTGGTGATGCCTTGCGGGTCAGCGATGATTCCCACGGTGTTTCGAACCCCTCGGGTCGTGACAGAAGATCAGCGTCGTGACAGAGGATCAGCGTCGTGACAGAGGATCAAGCGTCGCGACAGAAGATCCGGTGATAAACGATCAAGCTTGCGGCTGCGGCTCAGCCGGTGTCAAGACCGGCGAACTGAGCAACCCTACCAGCTCGTCCGCCGCACGCTCGACGTAGTCGTTGACGATGGTCACGTCGAACAGCGACTGCGCGGCCAGCTCCTCGTCCGCGTGGGCCAGCCGACGGCGGATCGTCTCCTCGTCGTCCGTGCCGCGCCCGATCAGGCGGCGGCGCAGCTCCTCGACCGAGGGCGGGGCCAGGAAGACCAGCTGGGCGTCGGGCATCGCGGCCTTGACCTGCCGCGCGCCCTGAAGGTCGATCTTCAGCAGCACGGGTGCGCCCTCGCGCAGCCGGGCCTCGACCGGGCCGCGGGGCGTGCCGTAGAGGTTGCCGGCGAACTCGGCCCACTCCAGCAGCTGATCGCCGACGCGCAACCGCTCGAACTCGGGGCGGTCGACGAAGAAGTAGTGCTCGCCCTCGACCTCGTAGTCGCGCATGCGCCGGGTGGTGGCCGAGACCGACAACCAGATCCATGGCGCACGCAGACGGATCAGCTCGATCACGCTGTCCTTGCCGACCCCTGACGGGCCGGAGAGGACGGTGAGCCGGGCTGGCGGGCGGGCGTCGTCACTCATGCTCACAAGCTAATTCCTACACGGTGCCCCGTGCGGGCCTGCAGCGAACCCCGGATTCCCGGAGTCCAGCAGCCCCACACGGAGCAGATTCCGCGGTCAGTTCGACGCGAACTCCGCGAGCAGAGCCTTACGCTGCTGCTCGCCGAGGCCACGAAGGCGACGGCTCTCGGCGATCTTGAGCTTCTCCATGATCTGGGTGGCACGGATCTTGCCGATGCCCGGCAGCGCCTGGAGGACGGCCGAAACCTTCAGCTTGCCGACGACGTCGTCGCCCTCCGCACGGTCGAGCACGGAAGCGAGGGTCGTCTTGCCCTGCTTGAGCTCCTCCTTGAGCTGAGCACGAGCCTTACGGATCTCAGCAGCCTTCTCCAGCGCGGCAGCACGCTGTTCGGGGCTCAGTGACGGGAGCGGCACCAGTTCTCCTCAGGTCCCTTACGCGCCGGCATCCACTACCGGCGCTCTGTGAAACGTGGTGTGACCAGGAACCAAAGGGGCATGTGGTTCCCAGCGCGGGGAAAACTAGCGGTCAGCGCCGCATTCGGCAACGTGGCCACACCATGATCGACTAAACGTGACTAGGCAATTACTCAGCCGGCGGCGGACAATGCCGCCCGAACCTCGTCCAGCGCACGGTCCGCGGCGGCGCGCAGCCCGGCGGTTTCCGGACCCTTTCCGAGAACTTCACGGGAGTACGACGGAAGCACCGAGCCGATCGCGGAGCCGAACACGGTGCGTAGGTCCCGAGCGGTACCACCCTGAGCCCCGAGACCCGGCGCGAGCAGCGGACCGTTCACTCCAGAGAGATCATGTCCGGTGTCACCCACCGTGGCGCCCACGACGAGACCCATGCTTCCGATCGGCGCCGCACCCGCGTTGAGCTGGGAAATCTCGTCGATCACGGTTTGTGCGACGGTCCGCCCGTCCGCGGCGACCGCACGCTGAACGGAACCGCCCTCCGGATTCGACGTGAGCGCCAGAACAAAAACGCCGCCGCCATTCTTCGCCGCCAGGTCGAACATCGGAGCCAGCGATCCGACGCCGAGGAACGGGCTGGCGGTGATCGCGTCGACATAGAGCGGGCTGGATGGGTCAAGGTACGCGGCCGCGTACGCCGCGACCGTCGAGCCGATGTCACCACGCTTCACGTCCAGCAGGACAAGCGCTCCGGCCTCGCGTAACTGTCGGATAATTGACTCCAGGACGGCGAGTCCCTTAGATCCGAATTGTTCGTAAAAAGCCGATTGGGGCTTGAACACCGCGACCCGGTCCGCGAGCGCCTCCACCACGGTCTCGCTGAACCGCGCCAGACCGTCCACATCGTTGCTCAGACCCCATCGCTCCAGCAGACCCGCGTGCGGGTCGATTCCCACGCACAGCGGGCCGCGCTCGGCCGTGATCCGGTCCAGCCGGGCCCCGAAGGTCTCCACAGGGCACGCCCCTCTCCTCGGGCCGCGCGGAGCGGCCACGTCGCATTGCTGCCACTAAATCGTGTTTTAGTCCGATAACCGACAGGCGAATTAGCCGCCGTACCCCCGATCGGGGGTCTTGATTTTCCGTCACAAGCACTTGCACGCCCATCCGCACGTGCAAGGCCCCGCCCAACCCCGTGATCGAGGCTCATCCGAGCCGTTGGAGCGACGTGAATGACGCCTCGATCACGGACCTGCCGCAACCGATCACGGGACGGGGAGCGCCTGCGCGGAGACCGCGGCGGTGATGCCGCGTCCGATCTGGACGATCTGCGCGTCCGTGCTGACATACGGCGGCATCGTGTAGATCAGGTCCCGGAACGGCCGCAGCCACACGCCCTCCGCCGCGGCCGCGGAAGTCGCACGATGCATGTCCACCGGCCGGTCGAGCTGCACCACGCCGATCGCGCCGAGCACACGCACGTCACGAACCCCCGCAAACCCACTGAGTGGCTCCAGAACGGCCGTGAGCCCCTGCGCGAGCTGCCTGACCCGCCCCGGCCAGTCCTGACCTCGCAGGAGCGCGATGGAGGCGTTCGCGACCGCGCAGGCCAGCGGGTTGCCCATGAACGTAGGCCCGTGCGCCAGCCCGCCGCCCTCGCCGTCCGAAATGGCGCGCGCCACCTCGCCCGTGCACAGCGCCGCCGCCAGCGTCAGGTAGCCGCCGGTCAGCGCCTTCCCCACGCACATCACGTCCGGCGCGACGCCCGCGTGATCGGCGGCGAAGAACGTGCCGGTGCGCCCGAAGCCGGTCGCGATCTCGTCGAAGATCAGCAGAATTCCGTGCCGCGCCGTGACCTCCCGCAGGATCCGCAGGTAGCCCGGGTTGTGAAAACGCATCCCGCCCGCGCCCTGCACCACCGGCTCGACGATCACCGCGGCCAGCTCGTCCGCGTGCTCCTCCACCATGCGAACGAGTGAGTCCGCATAGGACCCCTCGATCGGGGAGCCGAAACCACCCGGTGGTGGCGGCGCGAAGACCTGCCGGGGCAGCACGCCGGTCCACAGCGCGTGCATGCCGCCGTCCGGGTCGGTCACGCTCATCGGGTTCCAGGTGTCGCCGTGATAGCCACCGCGCCACGTCGCCAGCCGCTGCCGCTCCGGCCGGCCCACGCCGCGCTGGTACTGCAACGCCATCTTGATCGCGACCTCGACGCTGACCGAGCCGGAGTCGCAGAGGAACACGTGCTCCAGCCCGTCCGGCGTCAGCTCGACCAGCGAGCGGGCCAGCGTGACCGCGGGTTCGTGGGTGAGCCCGCCGAACATGACGTGGCTCATCCGGCCGAGCTGGTCGCGCACGGCCTCGTCCAGCACCGGGTGCCGGTAGCCGTGGATCGCGGACCACCAGCTGGACATGCCGTCGATCAGCTCTCGGCCGTCCGCGAGCGTGAGCACCGCGCCGGCCGCCTCCGAGACCACGAAGGGCTCGGAGCGGCCGGGCATCGGGCCGTAGGGGTGCCAGACGTGCGCCCGGTCCAGCCGCAGCAGCTCGTCCGGCGTGGTCATCGCCGGACCGAGGCCGCGGCTCGCACGAGCGCGGGCCCGCCGTAGATGAATCCGGAGTAGAGCTGGATCAGCGCGGCGCCCGCGTCGAACATCCGGGCCGCGTCGTCCGGCGTCATGATCCCGCCGACGCCGATGATCGGCAGGCGCCCGCCGGTCTCCCGGTGCACGAACGACACCACCTCGCGCGCCCGTGTCGTGAGTGGACGGCCGGACAGCCCGCCGGTCTCCTCCAGCCGAAACAGATCCGCCGGGGCCAGGCCGTTGCGGGCCAGCGTGGTGTTGGTCGCGATGACCCCGGCCACGCCGGTGTCCGCGCAGACTCCCAGCGCCTCGCCGATCGCGCCGTCGGTCAGATCAGGAGCGATCTTCACGAGTACGGGCAGCCCGTCCGCCTCCTTGACCAGCGCGCCGAGCAGCTCATCCAGGTGCTCCCGCCCCTGCAACGCGCGCAGGCCCGGCGTGTTCGGCGAGGAGACGTTCACCGCGATGTAGTCCGCGTGCTTTCCGAGCGCGCGCAGCGAGGTCAGGTAGTCCTCGACCGCGCCCGAGAGCGGCGTGACCTTGGACTTGCCCAACGAGATGCCGAGCGGGACCGGGAGGCGATCCGGGAGCGCGGCGAGCCGTTCGGCCAGCGCCGCCGCGCCCTCGTTGTTGAAGCCCATCCGGTTGATGATCGCGGCGGACTCGCGCAGCCGGAACACGCGCGGCTTCTCGTTGCCCGGCTGGGCCAGCGCGGTCACGGTGCCGGCCTCGACGAAGCCGAAGCCGAGCGCGGGCCACGCCGGCAGCGCGATCCCGTTCTTGTCCATGCCGGCCGCGAGCCCGACCGGGTTCGGGAATCGCACGCCGAACACCTCGACCGGGTTGTCGGTTCCATACTTCTTGATCAGAACAGACAACGCCGAGGGTACGGAGGACAACCGCGCCAGCCGGTGCAGCGTCCACTCGTGCGCGGTCTCCGCGTCCCCGCCCCCGATCCGGAAGAGGGCGGGACGCGCGAACTGCTCCCAGATCACTGGGCCGCCTTCAATGCGGCATGCAGGTCCTGGAGCGGCCGTACCTGCATCTGGCCGTTGATCGTGGCCTCGATGCCCATCACCGCGGCGGACGCGCCCGGCACCGTGGTGATGCACGGGATGTCCGCGGTCACCGCGGCGCTGCGGATCTCGTAGCCGTCCGAGCGCGCGTGCGCACCCGAGCCCTGCGGCGTGTTGATCACCAGCGTGATCTCCCCGCGCGAGATCAGCTCGACCGCGTTCGTCCCCGGGCCCTCGTAGTGCTTCGGCACGACCTCGCACGGGATCCCGTACCGCTTGAGCACCTCGCCGGTGCCCGCGGTCGTGATGATCTCGAAGCCGAGGTCGGCCAGCCGCTTGATCGGGAAGATCATGCCGCGCTTGTCCCGGTTGGCGACGGAGACGAAGACCTTGCCGGAGGTGGGCAGCGAGCCGTACGCGCCGGCCTGCGACTTCGCGAACGCCTGGCCGAAACCGGTGTCGATGCCCATCACCTCGCCGGTCGACTTCATCTCCGGGCCGAGCAGGCTGTCCACGCCCTTGCCGGCCGGCGTGCGGAACCGCTTGAACGGCAGCACCGCCTCCTTGACCGCGATCGGCGCGTTGTCCGGCAGGTGCCCGCCGTCGCCCTCGGCCGGCAGCAGCCCTTCCTTGCGCAGGTCCGCGATGGTGGCGCCGAGCATGATCCGGGCGGCGGCCTTGGCCAGCGGCACCGCGGTGGCCTTGGAGACGAACGGGACGGTCCGGGACGCGCGCGGGTTCGCCTCCAGCACGTAGAGCACGTCGTCCTTGAGCGCGTACTGCACGTTGAGCAGCCCGCGCACGCCGACGCCGCGCGCGATCTCCACGGTGTAGCGGCGGACCTGCTCCAGGTGCGGGCCGGCCAGCGTCATCGGCGGCAGCACGCAGGAGGAGTCGCCGGAGTGGATGCCGGCCTCCTCGATGTGCTCCATCACGCCGCCGAGGTAGACCTCGCCGTCCGCGTCGCAGAGCGCGTCCACGTCGATCTCGATCGCGTCGTCCAGGAACCGGTCGACCAGCACCGGGTGGTCCTCGGAGATCTCGGTCGACCGTCCGATGTAGTCGGCCAGCGTGGGCTCGTCGTAGACGATCTCCATGCCGCGCCCGCCGAGCACGTACGACGGCCGGACCAGGACCGGGTAACCGATCTCGTCCGCGATCGCCTTGGCGTCGTCGAAGCTGACCGCGGTGCCGTGGTCCGGCGCGCGCAGCCCGGCCTTGGCCAGCACCGCGCCGAACGCGCCGCGGTGCTCGGCCAGGTGGATCGACTCCGGCGTGGTGCCGACGATCGGCACGCCCGCGTTCTTCAGCCGCTGCGCCAGGCCGAGCGGCGTCTGGCCGCCGAGCTGCACGACCACGCCGATCACACCGGGACCGCCCGCGGCCTTTCCGGAGGTGTCCTCGGAGTGGAAGACCTCCAGCACGTCCTCGAACGTGAGCGGCTCGAAGTAGAGCCGGTCCGCGGTGTCGTAGTCGGTGGAGACCGTCTCCGGGTTGCAGTTGACCATCACGGTCTCGAAGCCGGCCCCACGCAGCGCCATCACCGCGTGCACACAGGAGTAGTCGAACTCGATGCCCTGGCCGATCCGGTTCGGCCCGGAGCCGAGGATCAGCACCTTGGGCCGGTCCGACGGCTCGACCTCGGTCTCCTCGTCGTAGGTCGAGTAGTGGTACGGCGTCTTCGCGGCGAACTCGGCCGCGCAGGTGTCGACCGTCTTGTAGACCGGGCGCAGGCCGAGCCGGTGGCGCAGCGTGCGCACGCCGTCCTCACCGGCCAGCTCGGGCCGGATCGCGGCGATCTGCCGGTCGGAGAGCCCGGCCCGCTTGGCGGCCCGCAGCAGCGTCTCGTCCAGCACCGGCGCGGCCTCGATCTCGGCGCGCAGCTCCAGCAGCGAGACGATCTGGTCCAGGAACCACGGGTCGATGCCGCCGCTGGCCTCGTGCACCTGCTCGATCGTGGCGCCCAGCCGCAGAGCCCGCTCCACCGTGTAGAGACGGCCGTCGTGCGGGATCTTGAGCGCGGTCAACGTTGCGTCGAGATCATCCGTGGGATCGGGCGTGGTCCAGAAGCCGCCGGACTTCGTCTCCATCGAGCGCATCGCCTTGTTCAGCGCCTCGGTGAAGTTGCGGCCCAGGCTCATCGCCTCGCCGACCGACTTCATCGTGGTGGTCAGCTCCGCGTCCGCGCCGGGGAACTTCTCGAACGCGAAGCGCGGGATCTTCACCACCACGTAGTCCAGCGCGGGCTCGAACGCGGCCGGCGTCTCCTTGGTGATGTCGTTCGGGATCTCGTCCAGCGTGTAGCCGATGGCCAGCTTCGCCGCGATCTTCGCGATCGGGAAGCCGGTCGCCTTCGACGCCAGCGCGGACGAGCGGGACACGCGCGGGTTCATCTCGATCACGACCAGGCGCCCGTCGGCCGGGTTGATCGCGAACTGGATGTTGCAGCCGCCGGTGTCCACGCCGACCTCGCGCAGCACCGCGATGCCGACGTCGCGCAGCTTCTGGTACTCCCGGTCGGTCAGCGTCATGGCCGGCGCGACCGTGACCGAGTCGCCGGTGTGCACGCCCATCGGATCGATGTTCTCGATCGAGCAGACGACCACCACGTTGTCGTTGCGGTCGCGCATCAGCTCGAGCTCGTACTCCTTCCAGCCGAGCACGCTCTCCTCGATCAGCACCTCGTGCACCGGGGAGGCGGCGAGACCGGCGCCGGCGATGCGCTCCAGGTCCTCGTCGGTGTGCGGCATGCCGGAGCCGAGGCCGCCCATGGTGAACGACGGGCGGACCACGACCGGCAGGCCCAGCTCGGCCACGGTCGCGCGGACCTCGTCCATCGACTTGCAGACGCGGCTGCGCGGGGTCTCGGCGCCGGCCTTGGCGACGATCTCCTTGAACAGCTGCCGGTCCTCGCCGCGCTGGATGGCGTCGATGTTCGCGCCGATCAGCTCCACGCCGTACTTCTCCAGCACGCCGTTCTCGTGCAGCGCGACCGCGGTGTTGAGCGCGGTCTGGCCGCCGAGCGTCGGCAGGATCGCGTCCGGGCGCTCCTTCGCGATGACCAGCTCGACGAACTCCGGCGTGATCGGCTCGACGTAGGTGGCGTCCGCGAACTCCGGGTCCGTCATGATCGTGGCGGGGTTCGAGTTGACCAGGCTGACCCGGATGCCCTCGCTGCGCAGCACACGGCAGGCCTGGGTGCCGGAGTAGTCGAACTCGCAGGCCTGCCCGATCACGATCGGGCCGGACCCGATGACCAGGATGTGCTTCAGATCGTCCCTTTTAGGCATTGGCCTTACGCCCCTCGACAAGCTCGACAAACCGATCGAAGAGGTAGTCGGCATCGTGCGTGCCGGCCGCCGCCTCGGGGTGGTACTGGACGGTGAAGGCGGGCACCTCAAGTGCCCGCAAGCCCTCGACCACGTTGTCGTTCAGGCAGACATGACTGACTTCGACGCCGCCGAAGTCGGTGTCGATCACGGTGTCGAGCGGCGCCTGCACGGCGAACCCGTGGTTGTGCGACGTGACCTCGACCTTGCCGGTCGTCCGGTCCAGCACCGGCTGGTTGATGCCGCGATGGCCGTACCCCAGCTTGTAGGTCTCGAAGCCGAGCGCGCGGCCGAGGATCTGGCTGCCGAAGCAGATGCCGAACAGCGGCACCTTCTTCGACATGACCGCGCGGGCCAGTGCGACCGGGTGGTCCGCGGTGGCCGGGTCGCCGGGGCCGGGCGAGAAGAAGACCGCGTCCGGCGACACCGCCAGCAACTCCTCCAGCGTCGAGGTGGCCGGCATGATGTGCGTGGTGACGCCGCGGGCCGCGAGCCGGCGG
Source organism: Catenuloplanes nepalensis (assembly GCF_030811575.1). Taxonomy (GTDB): domain Bacteria; phylum Actinomycetota; class Actinomycetes; order Mycobacteriales; family Micromonosporaceae; genus Catenuloplanes; species Catenuloplanes nepalensis. The sequence goes on from NZ_JAUSRA010000001.1 coordinate 5,519,961, forward strand.
GCCACGTTCGCCTTGATGCCCAGGTCGACGGCGGCGACCGTGAACCGGTGCTCGCCCTCGGCCTGCACCGTGTAGGCCTGAGAGGTGGTCACCTCGGCGGACAGGTCCGCGCCGAGCATCTCCGGCTGGGCCTTCACCCGGGCCTGCAGCGACGCCGGGTCCAGGTCGACCGTGGAGATGCCGACCCGCATCGCGCCGCGTTCGCGCAGGTGGCGGGTGAGCGCGCGGGTGTCGATGCCGGAGATCCCGACCACGCCCTCGGTGGCCAGGCGCTCGCCCAGTCCGCCGGTCGCGCGCCAGTTCGAGCCGATCCGGGCGGGGTCGCGCACCACGTACCCCGCGACCCAGATCTTGGACGACTCGTCGTCCTCGCCGTTGACCCCGGTGTTGCCGATGTGCGGCGCGGTCTGCACCACGACCTGGCGGTGGAACGACGGGTCGGTCAGCGTCTCCTGGTAACCGGTCATGCCGGTGGTGAAGACCGCCTCGCCGAACGTCTCCCCCTCCGCGCCGTAGGACTCGCCGCGAAACGCGCGGCCGTCCTCCAGGACCAATATGGCTGGCTTCCTCACTTCGCTGCCTTTCCGTCCAGTACCGTCGGCTCGCCGCGCAGGAACGTGGCGACGATCCGTCCGGGCAGGCTCATGCCCGCATAGGGGTTGTTCGTGCTGCGGCTGGCCGTCTCCGTGGGCACCACGGTCCGGGTCGCGGCCGGGTCCACCAGCGTGAACGTGGCCGGCGCGCCCGGCAGCGGGTCGTGCCCGTGCTCGGTCAGCCCGGCGATCCGGGCCGGCGTGCGCGACATGCGCTCCGCGATCAGGTCCCAGTCGATCGTGCCGTCCTTCTCCAAGGACCCGGTGGACAGCACCACCGAGAGCGCGGTCTCCAGACCGACCATGCCGGGGCGCGCGTACGCCCACTCGCACTCCTTGTCCTCCACCGCGTGCGGCGCGTGATCGGTGGCCACGATGTCGATGATGCCCTCCGCGAGCGCGGCCCGAAGAGCCTTCACATCATCGGGGGTACGCAGCGGCGGGTTGACCTTGAACACCGGGTCGTAGCTCTCCGCGCGGTCGTGCGTGAGCACCAGGTGGTGCGGCGTGACCTCGGCCGTGACCCGGACCCCGCGCGCCTTGGCCTGCCGGACCACCTCGACGCTGCCGGCCGTGGAGAGGTGGCAGACGTGCAGGCGGGAGCCGACGTGCTCGGCCAGCAGCACGTCGCGCGCGATGATCGCCTCCTCAGCGACCGCGGGCCAGCCGGTCAGGCCGAGCCGGGTGGCGACCTCGCCCTCGTGCATCTGCGCGCCCTCGGTGAGCCGCGGCTCCTCCGCGTGCTGCGCGATCACGCCGTCGAACGCCTTCACGTATTCGAGTGCCCGGCGCATCAGCCGCGGGTCCGCGACGCAGTGGCCGTCGTCGGAGAAGATCCGGACGGTGGCGGCGGAGTCGGCCATCGCGCCCAGCTCGGCCAGTCGCTCGCCGGCCAGGCCGACCGTGACCGCGCCGATCGGCTGCACGTCGACCAGCCCCGCCTCGCGGCCGAGCCGCCAGACCTGCTCGACCACGCCGGCCGTGTCCGCGACCGGGGAGGTGTTCGCCATCGCGCAGACCGCGGTGTAGCCGCCGAGCGCCGCGGCCCGGGAACCGGTCTCCACGGTCTCCGCGTCCTCGCGGCCGGGCTCGCGCAGGTGGGTGTGCAGGTCGACGAGGCCGGGAAGCGCGACCAGACCCGTACCGTCGATGATCGTGGCTTCTTCGCCGTTGTGCTCCTTGATCACCTCGCCGTCCACCAGAAGATCACGCGGCGCGCCACCGAGGACGCTGACGTTCTTGATCAGGTACGCCACTTACTTTCCTCCGAGCAGCAGGTAGAGGACGGCCATCCGGACGCTCACGCCGTTGGCGACCTGTTCGACGATCGTGGACCGGGGCGAGTCCGCCACCTCGGGCGAGATCTCCATGCCCCGGTTCATCGGGCCGGGGTGCATGACGATCGCGTGCTCCGGCAGCCGGCGCAGGCGCGCGCCGTCCATGCCGTAGCGGCGGCTGTACTCCCGGGCGGACGGAAAGTAGGACGCGTTCATCCGCTCGGTCTGCACACGCAGCATCATCACCACGTCGCTGGCCGGCAGCACCGCGTCCAGGTCGTAGCAGACGGTGGCGTTCGCGATGTCCCGCGGAATGAGCGTGGGCGGGCCGACGACCGTGACCTTGGCGCCGAGCGTGGAGAGCAGCACCACGTTCGACCGGGCCACGCGGCTGTGCAGCACGTCGCCGACGATCGTGACGTTCAGCCCGGACAGCCGGCCGAGCCGCTCGCGCATGGTGAACGCGTCCAGCAGCGCCTGCGTCGGGTGCTCGTGCGTGCCGTCACCGGCGTTCACCACGGAGCCGTCCACCCAGTTCGCCAGCCGGTGCGGGGCGCCGGACGCGCCGTGCCGGATCACCACCGCGTCCGCGCCCATCGCCTGCAACGTCAGCGCGGTGTCCTTCAGGCTCTCACCCTTGGAGACGCTGGAACCCTTGGCCGAAAAGTTGATCACGTCGGCGGAGAGCCGCTTCGCGGCCGCTTCGAAGCTGATCCGGGTACGCGTGGAGTCCTCGTAGAAGAGGTTCACCACGGTCCGGCCGCGCAGCGTCGGCAGCTTCTTCACCTCGCGACCACCGGTCAGCCGGGCCAGCTCGCGCGCGGTGTCCAGGATCAGCGTGGCGTTCTCCGCGTCCAGGTCGCCCGCCTCGCGCAGGTGCCGGATCATGCGTCGCCCCCGTACAGCTTGACCTCGTCCGTGCCGTCGATCTCGGCGAGCGCGACCTTGACGCTCTCACTCAGCGCGGTCGGGATGTTCTTGCCGACGTAGTCGGCGCGGATCGGCAGCTCCCGGTGGCCGCGGTCGACCAGCACCGCGAGCTGCACCGAGGAGGGCCGGCCGAGGTCGCCGAGCGCGTCCAGCGCGGCCCGGACCGTGCGGCCGGAGAAGAGCACGTCGTCGACGAGGATCACCCGGCGGCCGTCGACGCCGCCCGCGGGCACGTCCGTGGGCCCGAGCGCGCGGGCCGCCTTCAGCCGGAGATCGTCGCGGTAGAGCGTGACGTCGAGGATGCCCACGGGCACGTCGATACCCTCGAAAGCGTGAATTCGGGCGGAGAGCCGCCGCGCCAGCGGTACGCCCCGCGTGGGAATCCCGAACAGCACGGTGTCCCGCGCACCCTCGGTCTTCTCCAGGATCTGATGGGCGATCCGGTCGACGACCCGTTGGACGTCCGTGTCGGTGAGGATCACTTTGCCCGGTTTGGTCTTCTCTGGGCCTGATCTCACCTGGTCTGGGGCTGTCTTCAGCTGGTCTGGGGCAGCGTCATGCAACGCCACGTGGGACCTCCTTCCCCGCCTCACTGGACGGGTCGTTAAAGGATGTCTGCGCCGGTCAGCACGCTACGTTACCAGTGTTCCCACACGTCACTCCGGTTGACCTGGGAGTGATCTGACTGACTGCCGACTCAGGAAAGCGAAAAACCGGTCAAGTCCTATGATCTCGCCAACTGGACCGTAATCGCCACTTGACCGCGTGTCTTTAGCGACGTACCGTCACGCAGCGTAGCGATCGCGCGGTGGGTCGAAGCCCACGCCAGCACTGGAGTGTCCTGATGCCCTCTGAGTACGCCAAGTCTTTGGGCGCCCGCCTGCGCTCTATCCGCCAGCAGCAGGGTCTCTCCCTGCAGGGGGTGGAGGAGAAGTCGAACGGGCGCTGGAAGGCCGTCGTCGTCGGCTCCTACGAGCGCGGCGACCGTGCGGTGACCGTCTCTCGCCTGGCCGAGCTGGCCGACTTCTACCGGGTGCCGGTCTCCGAGCTGCTGCCCGACGGCAGCGGCATCCGGCACGAGCCGACCAACAAGATCGTCCTCGACCTCGAGAAGCTCTACGACGAGGCCGGCGAGGACCTCGCGTACGTCGCCCGTTACGCCCGCGCGATCCAGCAGCAGCGCGGCGACTACAACGGCCGGGTCCTCTCCATAAGGGCCGACGACCTGCGCGCGCTCGCCATCGTCTACGACATCTCCCCCTCCGGCCTGATCGAGCGCCTCACCGAGGCCGGCGTGCTGGTCGCCGACCCGCGCGCCTTCTTCGCCTCCTAAGGCGCTTTAGGCCGCTCCCGGCCCCATCAGCTCCGGGCGGCCCGTGCCCCGACCCAGCACGGACCGCCCGCCCCGACTGCACCGCCAAACCGGCCGGCTCCCCTCCGCCGACCGCATACTCCACCCCCCTCACGCTTCCGGCCCACCGCGCCGCGCATCGCTACGCAGAGCGCCCCGGCCCACCGCGCAGACATCCGCTGCGCGGTTTTCCTGTTTTCGTGACCGGCTGGCCGGGGTTGGCCGCTCTCCCGTTCCGGCGAGTCAAGAGCCGCAGCCCGCGAACGCTCGATCCGCAGCCCGCGAGTGCTCGATCCGCACGGGCCGCAGCCTGCGAGCGCTCGACCCGCACCAGCCGCAGCCCACGAACATCCAGAAAACACGAGCAAAAGCCGCGGCCTGCAACTGCAAATCCCGCGACCTGCGAACAACCAAGTCGCGACCCGCGAACAAGTCCTCTGCGCAGAACCAACGCACAAATGAGTGGCTGCCGCGCACTTCTGCCGCCGAACCTCATCAACTCCAGCGATCGAGAAGAGAACCTCATCTCACTCGCGTCGGCCCCCTGCCCGAAATATCGCGACAAAGACCGACGTCAAGACGATCACGTGTCGCAAATCGTTGTTCTGAGCGCCGGAAACCAACGATTTGCGACACGTGATCGACTTCTTTGGGCGGCAAGGCCGGTTTTGATCTTCTGATCGCGCTCCCAGCGCAGACCGCCGCCGCCTGGCTGCCCCGTATGCCGTCGACCACCCTTGGCGTGCAGATCATCGGCAGGGCCGCCACCCACCACGCAACCGCAGCCCGGGCAAGGACGGCGCCCCCGGCGCCGACCATGCCGACCCAGCCCAAAGCTGGCGGCCCTGCCGATGATCTGCTCGGCTTGTCCTGGAAGACGGCATACGGGGAGCCAGGCCCACGAAACCCAACCCTGCCACCCACGAAAAGACAGCCGGGCCAACGGACCCCACGCCGCCGAGACCCACGCCCTTCCCCGGAACCCGAGGCCCGCCGGAGGCCGACCTTGACCTGCCTTGCTCCAGCACCCGCAGGGCGTCGCCCTCGACCAGCCCGCCCGCACGCCCGCCGCCCGCACGCCCGCCGCCCGCACGCCCGCCCGCCGCCCGCCCGCACGCCCGCCGCCCGCACGCCCGCCGCCCGCACGCACGCCCGCCGCCCGCACGCCCCCGCCCGCACGCACGCCCGCCGCCCGCACGCACGCCCCCGCCCGCACGCACGCCCCCCGCCCGCACGCCCGCCTCCCGCAGGGCGCGTCCCTTGATCCGGCCGCCGGAGTACCGGTGGTCGAAAGGACGGAAGCCCGCCCGGCTCGATGGCCAGGCGGGCTTTCCGGGGCTTGCGGGTTGCTTCAGCGAGTGGCGTACTCGGCGATGCGGCCGAGGATGCCGTTGAGGAAGCGGGGCGAATCGTCGGTGGACATCTGGCGGGCGAGTTCGACGGCCTCGGAGATGGCGACGGCGTCGTCTATGTCGTCCGCGTAGAGGAGCTCGTAGACCGCGATTCGCGCCAGGTTGCGGTCGACGACCGGCATGCGGCCGAGCGTCCAGCCTTCGGCGTAGCTGGACAGCAGCTCGTCGATCCGGTCGAGGTGTGCGGCGATGCCCTCGACCAGGTGGATCGTGTAGCCGATGTGGTCCGGGCGCGGCTGCTCGATGCGCTCGAGGTAGCTCGCCATGACCTCGACGGGCGGGAGATCACGCAGGTCGGCCTCGTAGAGGACGTCGAGCGCCCGCTTGCGCGCCTTGCGGCGAGCGGGCATCGACTGCTTCGGACCCTCCGCCATTAGGAGCGGCCGAGGTAGCGGCCGTCGCGGGTGTCGACCTTGATCTTCTCGCCGGTGGTGATGAAGAGCGGCACCTGGACCGTCGCGCCGGTCTCCACGGTGGCGGGCTTGGTGCCGCCGGTGGAGCGGTCGCCCTGCAGGCCCGGCTCGGTGTAGGTCACCTCGAGGAACACCGAGGTGGGCAGCTCGACGTAGAGCGGGGCGCCCTCGTGGAACGCGACCGTGACCTCGGCCTCGGGCAGCAGGAAGTCGGAGTTGGAGCCGACGACCGCGCCCGGCACGTGGAACTGCTCGAACGTGTCCGTGTGGTCCATGAACACGTAGTCCTCACCGTCGAGGTAGAGGTACTGCATGGTCCGCTTGTCGACCGTCGCCGTCTCGACCTTGGTGCCGGCGTTGAAGGTCTTGTCGACCACCTTGCCGGACATCACGCTCTTCAGCTTGGTGCGCACGAAGGCCGGACCCTTGCCGGGCTTCACGTGCTGGAACTCGACGACGGACCACAGCTCCTTGTCGAGGTTGAGGACCAGGCCGTTCTTGAGGTCGTTGGTGGTCGCCATTTCCTGCCTTGGTGTGAAGCCGTGTGTGTGAAACCGGCACTGCGATCGCGGACAATAGCTCAGTCTACCGGCGCGCCTGCCCCACCGCCTCCCGGGCCTGCCATCAGGCGGAAACCGTGTGACGATCAATCAATCGTTACCTCCTCGTCGCCGAATAGACACCCGTTACTGGCAAGTTGCGGGCGTGCCGACTGCCTCCAGCCTGCCGAACAGCGTGCGTGATCGCGTGTCGCGCAGCTTGCCGACCACCCGCCTCGCCACCCGGCCGATCATGATCGGTGGCGTGCCCCGATGGCTCGGCTTCGCCGGCGCCGTGATGCTCGCCCTCGGCGGAACCACGGCGGGAGCGCTGCCCTATCAACAGGCGGCCGAGCGCGCCAGCCTGGTCGGGCTCGGCCTGATCGTGGCGTACGCCGGGCTGGCTCTGCTCGTGGTCGCCTGGTGGCGGCTGGGTGCGGAGAACCCGGCCGCGCGCTCGCTGCAGATCACGCTCGGCCTCTGGGCGGCGCCGCTGGTGGTGGCGCCGCCGCTGTTCAGCCGGGACGTCTACAGCTACCTCGCGCAGGGCAAGATGTTCGCGCAGGGGCTGGACGTCTACCTGTACGGCCCGTCCAGCCTGGGCGGCCCGCTCGCGTCCGAGGTGCCGGAGATCTGGCAGCACACCCCCGCGCCGTACGGTCCGCTGTTCCTGGCCGTGGCCGCGGTGATCACCACGCTGACCGGCACGCACGTGATCGCCGGCGTCTTCGGCATGCGCCTGGTCGCGGTGGCCGGCGTGGCGCTGCTGGCGTTCGCGGTGCCGGTGCTGGCCCGCCGGCTGGGCGTCTCGCCCGGCGCCGCGCTCTGGCTCGGCGTGCTGAACCCGCTGGTCCTGACGCACTTGGTGGCGGGGGCGCACAACGACGCACTGATGCTGGGCCTGTTGGCCGCAGGGCTGGCCGCCATGGTCTCCCGCCGGCCCGGGGCGATCTGGCCGGTGCTGGGCGTGACGCTGGTGACGCTGGCCGCGCTGGTGAAGGTGCCGGCCGCGCTGGCGCTGCCGTTCTGTGCGCTGCTGTGGGCGCAGCGCACCCAGCGGACGCCGGTGGAGCGGGAGCGCTGGCCGATCCTGGCCTTCCTGCGGACCGCGCCGCTGACCGTGCTGGTCGCGGCCGCGGCCGCGATCGTGGTGCACGCGCTGGCCGGCACCGGCGTCGGCTGGATCGGCGCGCTGGACACGCCCGCGGTGGTGCACAACTGGATGTCCGCGAGCACCACCGCCGGTACGGTGACCGCGCAGCTGCTGGACGCGATCGGTTCCGGGGTGGCCCATCACGCGGTGCCGTTCTGGCGCGGCGTGGGACTTGCGGCCGCGGTCGGCTGCGGGCTGCTGGTCTGGGTGCGGGCCCGCGTGCTCGGCCCGGTCTACGCGCTCGGCCTGGGGCTGCTCGCGGTGGTGCTGCTCGGCCCGGTCGTGCACCCGTGGTACCTGCTGTGGGGCGTCGTGCTGGTGGCGGCGGGCGCGCCGCATGCGGTGGACAGCCCGATGCGGCGCTGGGTGGCGCTGGGCAGCGCGCTGCTGGCCGTGCTGGTCGTGCCGACCGGTGGGCCGGCCTCGGCCGCGGACGTGACGCTCGGGCTGGTCGGCGGCGCGCTGGTGCTGGTGGCCACGGGCGCGGTGCTGCTGTGGTGGCTGCCGCGCCGGGAGCCCGCGGTGGAGCGGGCCGAGCCGGTCTACCGCGAGCGTCCGATCCCGGCCGAGACCGTCGCCTGACAAGATCCTTCGCCGGTACGCCGAGAGGCGTACCGGCGACGGCTATTGATCTTTGGTGGTCGCGACGTAGCGCAGCGCGAGCCGGTAACCCTCGATGCCGAGGCCCGCGATGACGCCGCCGGCGACCGCGGAGATCACCGAGTGGTGCCGGAACTCCTCGCGCTTGTGGATGTTGGAGATGTGCACCTCGACCAGCGGCGCGGTGAGCATCGCGCAGGCGTCCCGGACCGCGATGTTGTAGTGCGTCCAGGCGCCCGCGTTGAGCACGACGGGAATCCCGCTGTCCGCCGCCTCGTAGAGCCAGGCCAGCATCTCGTGCTCCGCGTCGGTCTGCCGGACCTCCACCTCCAGGCCGATCTCCCGGCCGGAGTCCACGCAGAAGCCCACCAGATCGTCGTACGACGTGAGCCCGTAGACGTCGACCTGACGCTTGCCGAGCCGGCCCAGGTTGGGGCCGTTGAGCACCAGCACCCGCGTCACGCGATCACCTCGCGGTAGGCGGCCTCGAGCACGTCGTCGGCCGGCCCGGTCAGGATCGCGGGGCTGCCCAGGCCGTCCAGCACCACGAAGCGGAGTGTGCTGCCGCGGGCCTTCTTGTCCACCCGCATCGCGGCGAGCAGCGCGGGCCACGCGTCCGCCTCGTAGGCGACCGGCAGGCCCAGCGAGGCCAGCACCGCACGGTGCCGGGCCGCGACGTCCGCGCCGAGATGCCCGGTGGCGACCGAGAGCGCGGCCGCGTAGATCAGCCCGACCGAGACCGCGTGCCCGTGCCGCCAGCGGTAGTGCTCGACCTTCTCGATCGCGTGCGCCAGCGTGTGCCCGTAGTTGAGGAACTCGCGCAGCCCGGACTCGCGCAGGTCGTGCGTGACCACGTGCGCCTTCACCCGGATCGCGCGCTCGACCAGCTCACGCAGCGCGGGCGAGGCCGGGTCCTGCGCCGCGGCCGGATCGGCCTCGACCAGGTCCAGGATCGCCGGGTCCGCGATGAACCCGCACTTGACCACCTCGGCCAGGCCGGCGACCAGGTCGGCGTGCGGGAGCGTGTCCAGCGTCGCCAGGTCGCAGAGCACGCCGGCCGGCGGGTGGAACGCGCCGACCAGGTTCTTGCCGGCCGCGGTGTTCACGCCGGTCTTGCCGCCGACCGCGGCGTCCACCATGCCGAGCAGCGAGGTGGACACCGGCACCCAGCGCACGCCGCGCAGCCACGCCGCGGCCACGAAACCGGCCAGGTCGGTCACCGCGCCGCCACCGAGGCCGATCACCACGTCGCTGCGGGTGAACCCGTTCGCGCCGAGCGCGTCCCAGCAGCCGGCCGCGACGCCGATGCTCTTGCCGTCCTCCGCGTCCGGCACCTCGATCGGCAGCGTCCGGAAGCCCGCGGCGTCGAGCGATGCGGCCAGCGCGTCGGCGTGCGCCTTGAGCGGCCCGGCGTAGAGCAGCGCGACCTGCTCCGCGCCGGTCAGCAGCGCGGGCAGCTCGCCGAGCAGGTCCCGGCCGACCAGCACCTGATAGGGGTTGTCGCCGCCGACGTCGATCCGCGTCGGCTCGGTCACAGTCAGCTCACTCATCGGCGCTGAGCCTAGTACGCACCACGTCCCGGGTCACCGCGCGCCGCACCGCCTGGATCACCGACCTCGGGTCAGCGCTTCAGGAGTGTGAGGATCTCTTCGGTGACCTCGCCGGGCTCGCGGGCGTCGGTGACCACCACGTGCGTGGCCACCTCCCGGTAGAGCGGCGTGCGCTGCGACATCAGGTGCCGCAGCGTCGCCCGGGGGTTGATCGCCAGCAGCGGCCGGCCCGCGCCCAGGCCGACCCGCTTGATCGCGTCGGTCAGGTCCACGGACAGGAAGACCACGGTGTGGCCGGCCAGCCGGGCCCGGGTCTCCTCGGCCAGGATCGCGCCGCCGCCGAGCGCCAGCACGCCGTCGAACGTCTCCAGCGCGGTCGCGACCGCCGCCCGCTCCAGCGCGCGGAAGTGGTCCTCACCGTCGTCGATGAAGATCTCCGGCACCGGCTTGCCCGCGACCGCCTCCACGTCGTGGTCGGTGTCCCGGAACTCGACGCCGAGCCGCTCGGCCAGCGCGGTGCCGATCGTGGTCTTCCCCGCACCCATCAGGCCGACGAGGACGCAGGCCGGCCTCACCGGATGATCAGGTGGTCGACGTACCCGGTCAGGTTCCGGCGGATCTCGTCGGCCGAGTCGCCGCCGAACTTCTCCGTCGCGGCCTCGGCCAGCACCAGCGCGACCATCGCCTCCGCCACGACCGCGGCGGCCGGGACCGCGCAGACGTCGGAGCGCTGGTTGATCGCGGTCGCGACCTCGCCGGTGACCACGTCGACCGTGGAGAGCGCGCGGTTGAGCGACGAGATCGGCTTCATCGCGGCCCGCACCCGCAGCGGCTCGCCGGTGGTGATGCCGCCCTCCAGACCGCCCGCACGGTCGGTGAGCCGCTTCACGCCGGTCGCGGTCGGCGCGATCTCGTCGTGCGCGACCGAGCCGCGCGACCGGGCCTGCAGCCACGCGTCGCCGATCTCCACGCCCTTGATCGCCTGGATCGACATCAGCGCGGTGGCCAGCCGCGCGTCCAGCTTCCGGTCCCACTGCACATGAGACCCGAGACCCGGGGGTACGTCGTAGGCCAGCACCTCCACGATGCCGCCGAGCGTGTCCGCGTCCTTCTTCGCCGCGTCCACCTCCGCGACCATCCGCGCGGAGGCCTCCGGGTCGAGGCAGCGCAGCGGGTCCGCGTCGATCCGGTCGAAGTCCTCCGGGCGCGGCTGCAGGCCGGGCTTGGCCGCGACCGAACCGAGCTCGACCACGTGCGACACGATCCGGATGCCGAGCGTCTGCTCGATGATCGCCTTGGCCACGGTGCCGACCGCGACGCGCGCGGCCGTCTCCCGCGCGGAGGCGCGCTCCAGGATCGGGCGGGCGTCGGTGTGCCCGTACTTCTGCATGCCGGCCAGGTCGGCGTGGCCGGGCCGGGGGCGGGTCAGCGGCGCGTTGCGCGCCTGACTGGCCAGCTCCTCCGGGTCGACCGGGTCGGCCGCCATCACGGTCTGCCACTTCGGCCACTCGGAGTTGCCGATCCGGATCGCGACCGGGCTGCCCAGCGTGACGCCGTGCCGGAGCCCGCCGATGATCTCGATCTCGTCCTGCTCGAACGCCATCCGGGCGCCCCGGCCGTAGCCGAGGCGGCGGCGGGCGAGCTCCTTCCCGATGTCGGCACTCGTCACCCGCACGCCGGCGGGGACCCCCTCCAGCAGAGCGACGAGGGCGGGGCCATGGGATTCACCTGCGGTCAGCCAGCGCAACACGTCGCACAGTCTGTCATGACCCCGTTCCGGTCCCACGTGCTGGCCACACCGTCCCATGCTCCGGGCACCTGCGCTCGGCTCCACCCGCGCCTACGAGTCGGCGGGCGGCGGGCCGGTGGCGATCAGTGTGGTGAGGGCGCGCAGGTCGGGGACGGCGGCGGCGATCCGGGCGCGGGCGTCGTCGCCGAGGCGGTCGAGCGCGTCCGTGACCAGCGCGCGACGCTCCGCCTGGTAGGCGTCGATCCGGCGGCGCGCCTCGCCGGTGAGCGCGAGCCGCACCTGCCGCCGGTTCGCGGGCTCGCGTTCGCGCGTGATCAGTCCGGCGTCCGCGAGGTCGCCGACCAGCGTGCTGATCGTGTTCGGTGCCGCGCGCAGCGCCTCGGCCGCGTCCCGGACGCGGATGCCGGGCTGCCGCTCGACCAGCCGGAGCAGCTCGACCTGCGCGTCCGGCAGCCGGTCACCGTCGCGCCGGGTGGCCGCGCGGCGCAGCACCTGGTGCAGGTGTCCGAGCGTGTCGCTGATCTCATCCGCCGAGCTCATCGCGTACTCCCGCTGTCTTTTATTGAATTTATGCAACTAGTCTGCCCACAGAGCTTTTCTCCCGGAAGGACGTATCAGCGTGGCACGGACCACCGTCGGCACGGCCGTGGCGCCGCCGCGCGGCCGAGGCGCGCTCGCCCTGGTGGCGCTGCTCGGCACGCTCACCGCGATCGGCCCGCTGTCGATCGACATGTACCTGCCCGCGTTCCCGGAGATCGCCGCGGACCTGAACGCCACACCGTCCCAGGTCCAGCTGTCGCTCACCACGCTGATGGTCGGCATGGCCGTGGGCCAGCTGGTCACCGGGCCGCTCAGCGACCGGCTCGGACGCCGTACCCCCGTGATCATCGGCATGGTGGCGTATGCGCTGCTCTGCGTGGCGTGCGCGTTCGCGCCGTCGACCGGTGCGCTGGCCGCGGTGCGCTTCGCGCAGGGCTTCGCCGGCGGCATGGGTACGGTCGTGGCCCGCGCCGTCGTCGGCGACCTCTACTCCGGCAGGGCCGCCGCCAAGTACTTCTCCCAGCTCGCGCTCGTCTTCGGCGTGGCACCCGTGCTCGCCCCCAGCCTCGGCACGCTGGTCCTGACCTTCACCGACTGGCGCGGCATCTTCGGAGTCCTGGCCGCGGTCGCGGTCCTGATCACGATCGCGGTGATCCGCGTGCTCCCGGAGACGCTGCCGGCCGAGCGCCGCAGCACCCGCGGCCTGGCCGACGTCGCCGAGACCACCCGCGTGCTGGCCAAGGACAAGATCTTCATCGGGTACGCCGTGGCCGGCGGCCTCGCCATGGCCGGCCTCTTCGCGTACCTCTCCGGCTCCTCGTTCGTCCTACAGGACGTGTTCGGCCTGTCCACCGCCGCCTACGGCATCCTGTTCGGCGTGAACGCGGTCGGCCTGGTCGCGGCCAGCCAGCTCAACGGCCGCCTGCTCGACCGCTGGTCGCCGCGGCAACTCTTGGTCACCTCGCTCGCGGCCGGCGCGGTCACCGGCGCCGCACTGCTCGCCGCGTCCGCGCTGAACAGCATGATCGCGGTCTGCGTCCTGCTCTTCTGCTTCATGGCCACGATCGGCATGGTCAACCCGAACAGCGCGGCCCTGGCCCTCGACCGCCACCGCAACCGCGCCGGCACGTCCGCCGCACTCCTCGGCACCGTCCAAACCCTGATCGGCGCCGCAGCGGCTCCCCTGGTCGGCCTCGGCGGCGAATCCAGCGCCGTCCCCATGGCCCTGGTCATCGCCGTCTGCGCCACCCTCTCCCTCCTCACGGTCGCCACCGTCACCCGCTCCCGCCCCACCCCCACCTAGCCCAGCGACCCCGCCTCCTTCCCCGCCCACGACACACGCCACGGGCAGCACGGCCACAGCCAGCACAGACTCACCTCCAAGTCTCCGCACCGCCCGCACACCACAATCCGTGCGGCAACGCGGGCAACGCGGCAGCACGGACAACGCGGCAGCGCGGCCAGCACGGCAGCGCGGCAGCGCGGCCAGCGCGGCAGCGCGGCCAGCGCGGCAGCGCGGCGGCGCGGCCAGCACGGCAGCACGGCAGCGCGGCGGCGCGGCGGCGCGGGCAGCGCGGCCAGCACGGCAGCGCGGTGGCACGGCCAGCACGGCAGCGCGGCGGCGCGGGCAGCACGGCCAGCACGGCAGCGCGGCGGCGCGGGCAGCGCGGCCAGCACGGCAGCGCGGTGGCACGGCCAGCACGGCAGCGCGGCGGCGCGGGCAGCACGGCCAGCACGGCAGCGCGGCGGCGCGGGCAGCGCGGCCAGCACGGCAGCGCGGTGGCACGGCCAGCACGGCAGCGCGGCGGCGCGGGCAGCGCGGCCAGCACGGCAGCGCGGCAGCGCGGCCAGCACGGCAGCGCGGCAGCGCGGGCAGCGCGGCAGCGCGGGCAGCGCGGCAGCGCGGGCAGCACGGGCAGCGCGGCCAGCACGGGCAGCGCGGCCAGCACGGGCAGCGCGGCCAGCACGGGCAGCACGGGCAGCACGGGCAGCGCGATTCGCCCACTACGAGTCGGCAGCCCCGCGCACGGTTACGGTCTCCGAACCCCGTGCCCGAAATTTCGACATATTCCTTCCCGCGGACGGGCGCTGCCTCCGTAGAACGCCACCGGCACCCCTGAGTGATCAATCAGTGGAGCAAAAGATAGATCAAGTAGCGAAGTTGACCTATCTTTTGCTCCACTGATTGATCACTCAGGGGAAGAGCTCGCGGTAGGCAAGATCCTCCGCCGCGAAAGCGATCAGCGATCGACCGCTTTGTGGCGAGATTTCGGGCACGGGGCGCCCAACGCACCCTCGACCAGCTGCGGCACCCCGCCACTCTCGCCGAAACTGAACAGCCGCGACACCGACCGAAGACCGGCACGAGTCGCGCTGCCTGGCCGCACCGGCCGGAAGTCGCGTGTTTTTCAGTGACCACCGACAGAACCGGCTCCGATGCGGCGTCCGGAGCGGCGGCGGAGGCCGCCGCGAGCGTTTGCCCGCGGGAGCATGCGGGCTGCACCACGCCGGAAGCGGGAAGATCTGGAACCGGAACCGGAACTGGAACTGGAACTGGATCTGGAACTGGATCTGGATCTGGATCTGGATCTGGATCTGGATCTGGATCTGGATCTGGATCTGGATCTGGAACTGGAACTGGAACTGGAACTGGAACTGGAACTGGAACTGGAACTGGAACTGGAACTGGAACTGGAACTGGAACTGGAACTGGAACTGGAACTGGAACGAGTCTGAGTCTGGCGAACCTTAGAAAGCACTCCCTGCCGGGCCGCGGGACGTGGCTCTACGCGCCGGCTACTGCCTTGTCGAGGGCTTCGCGCATCGCGTCGGCCGGGGCGTCCACGCCGGTGAACTGGGTGAACTGGCCGAGCGCCTGTGCGTGCAGCAGGTCGAGGCCGGAGACGACCGGGCAGCCCCCGGCGGCGGCCCAGGCGGCCAGCGGGGTCGGCCAGGGGTGGTAGACCACGTCGAAGTAGACCGTGGACGGCGGCCAGTGCGGGCCGGTGGCGAGGTGGTCGGCCGCGCCCTTCGGGACCGTGGAGACGACCACGTCGTAGTCGGTGAGCGCGGCGGCCTCGGACCACGGCGCGACCCGGAACGGGATGCCGAGCGCGTCCGCGACCGGGGCCAGCTCGGCACCGGCCTCGGGGCGGCGGACGAAGACCGTGACCGGGGCGTTGCCCAGCCGGGCGGCGGCGCCGAGCGCGGCCCGGGCCGTGCCTCCGCCGCCGAGCAGCGCGATCGCGGCGCCGTCCGTGATGCCGGCCGCGCGCAGCACCGAGACCATGCCGATCACGTCGGTGTTGTCCGCGAACCAGGAGCCGTTCGCGCGGCGGACCAGCGTGTTGGCGACGCCGAGCGCGGTGGCGGCCGGGGAGGCCGCCGCGGCGACGGTGAGCGCCACCTCCTTGAGCGGCATGGTCACGGACAGGCCGCGCCACTCCGGCCCGAGGCCGTCCACCAGGCCGGGCAGCTCGGACTCGGCGCACTCGATCGCACTGTACGCCCAGCCGGTGAGGCCCGCGGCCGTGTAACCGGCGTTGTGCAGCACGGGTGAGAGCGAGTGTGCGATCGGCTTGCCGAGAACGGCCGCCCGGCGGTGGGACGTCACAGAACCCCGGCCTCCCGGGCCTTCTGCTCGTTGACCTGCTGCTCGGCGTAGGTCTCGGCGAACGCGGAGTTGCCGTTCTTGTCGATCGCCACGAAGTAGATCCACTTACCCTCGGTCGGGTTGACCGCGCCGTCGAGCGCGGCCTTGCCGGGGTTGTTGATCGGGCTGAGCGGCAGGCCCTCGTTGCGGTGCGAGTTCCACGGGTTGGACGCGTCGTCCAGCTCCGCCTGGGTGATGTTCTTCGACTCCTTGGCGTCCCGGCCCTCGCGCTGGTGACCGTAGTTGATGGTCACGTCGAACTCCAGGCACTTGCAGCCGAGTTCGGGGCTGCCGACGTAGAGCCGGTTGTAGACGACCCGGGAGACCTTGGGCAGGTCGGTCGCGATGCCGGCCTCGGCCTGCGAGAGCGAGGCCACCATCAGCGCGTCGTACGGCGTGATGTCCCGCGCCTCCGCCTTCGCCACGAAGTCGATCTCCTGGGTGACGGACAGGAAGTGCTGCACCATCACCTTCAGCGTCTCCTCGGCGTTCAGGCCGGGGTCGAAGTCGTAGGTCTCCGGGAACAGGAAGCCCTCGATCGACTTCTCCGCCTTCTTGTCGTCGCCGCGGGTCAGCCAGAAGTCCGGCACGCCGAGCGCCTCCGGGTCCTTCGCGGCCTCCTTGAAGTCGTCGACCGGTATCTCGGTCGCCTTGGAGAGCTCGTCGAAGACCTGGAAGGTCGTCCAGCCCTCCTTGATCGTGACCTTGGTGGAGACCCGGTTCTTCAGGTCGAGCAGCGCCAGCACCGCGTCGGACGCCTTCATCTGCTTCTTCAGCTTGTAGAATCCGACCTGGATGTTCTTGCTGTCCGGGTTCGCGTCGGCCGCCTCGATGAAGGCCTTGGCGGACTCCACCACGTCGACCGTGTAAAGCGTGTTGCCGATCGCGGTCGCGGTGTCACCGTTCTTGACCTCGATCGTCACCTCGCCCGAGCCGGGGCCGCTGTAGTCGGGCGTGGTCAGGTAGCTCCGCACCCGGTCGAATCCGTAGTAGCCGGCTCCGGCGAGACCGCCGAAGATCAGCAACACCATGACCAGGGCGATGGCCGACTTGCCGCCACCACCACGCTTCTTCTTGCGCCGATGGAGTGGCCGCCCCTTCTGGGGGGCCTCCTCGTCGAACGCAGCTTCCAAGTCGTCCAGCATCAGTTGCGCCTCCGCTGCGCGTCCAGCCAGCCTTGCAGGATCTCCACGGCGGCCGCCTGATCGACGACCGCACGCTGACGCCGCCCCCGAACGCCTCGCTCGGACAGCCTACGGGTAGCCACCACCGTCGACATCCGCTCGTCCGCCAGAACGACGGGTACGGGGGTGATCACCCGTTCCAGCCGTTCGACATAGGTGCGGATCAGGGTCGCCGCTGGTCCTTCCCGCCCGTTGAGGGCGACGGGAAGACCGACGACGACCGCGACCGCGTCATGCTCCGTGACGAGGCGCGAAACTTCCGCCATATCGCCCGGAACAGCATCATCAGCCGCATTCTGGTCACGGGGTACGGTCGCCACCGGGCTGGCGAGGATGCCGTCGGGGTCGCACACCGCGACCCCGACACGCACTGCTCCCACGTCCACGCCCAGGCGAACTCCGCGAGTGAACGTCACGCGATCACCCTGCCACGCTGAAACACGCGCCTCCTGACGTCGATCGGGCCACGATGCGAAGAGTAATGGCCGATCGGCGTATGGCGCTATCAGCCGGCCTCGGAAATCGACCTCTCGATCGCGCCCAGAAGCTTAACGGTCTCCGATGCGGGCACGCCGCCGCCCTGCGCCAGCTCGGCGTTGCCGCCGCCGCGGCCGCCCAGCGCGCCCTTCACGAGGTCCGACGCGGACATGCCCCGATCGCGGGCTGCCGCGTTCGTCGCTACGATGAGTGACGCCTTGCCGTTGGACTTCGCGGCCACCGCGACCACCGCGGGACGCTTCTGGTCGATCTTCCCGCGGATCTCGATGGCCAGCGTGCGCACGTCGTTGCCGGCCGCGCCCTCCGGCGCCTCCGCACCGACGTAGGCGATGCCGTTGAGGTCACGGGCCGCGTCCGCGATCGCGCCGGCGCCGCCGAGCACCGCCTGGGCGCGCAGCTTCTCCAGCTCCTTCTCCGCGTCCCGCAGCGCCGTGACGGTCTGCTCGACGCGGTCCCCCACCTGATCCGCCGGGATCCGGAAGAGATCCGCGAGGCGGGACACCAGCAGGTGCTCCTTGGCGAGGAAGCCGAACGCGTCGATGCCGACCAGAGCCTCGACCCGGCGCACGCCGGAACCGATGGACGACTCGGAGAGAATTTTCACAAGTCCCAGCTGGCCGGACCGGGCCACGTGGGTGCCACCGCACAGCTCGCGGGCGTAGTCGCCGACCTCGACGACCCGGACCTCGTCGCCGTACTTCTCGCCGAACAGCGCCATCGCGCCCAGGCGACGCGCCTCCTCCTGCGAGGTGACGAACGCGTGCACCTCGTGGTCGGCCAGCAGCACCTCGTTGACCTGCTGCTCCACGTCGTGGAGCACGGCCGGCGGGACCGCCTGCGGCGTGTTGAAGTCGAAGCGCAGCCGGCCCGGCGCGTTCAGCGAACCGGCCTGGGTCGCGGCCTCGCCGAGGAAGTTGCGGATCGTCTGGTGCACCAGGTGCGTCGCGGTGTGCGATCGGGAGATCGCCCGGCGCCGGTTCGTGTCGATCTCGGCGAAGCCGGACTCACCGGGGCGCACCTCGCCGCGGACCACGCGCGCCTTGTGCACGATCAGGCCCGGCACCGGCTGCTGGACGTCGTAGACCTCGACCTGGCCGCCGCCGACCGTGATCAGGCCGGTGTCCGGCTGCTGGCCACCGCCCTCGGCGTAGAACGGCGTGGTGTCCAGCACCAGCTCGATCGTGTCGCCCTCACCGGCCGACTGGAGGCGCTCGCCCTTGTTCAGCAGCGCGCGCACCCGCGACTCGCGCGAGGTCTCGGCGTAACCGGTGAACTCGACCGCGCCGCCGTCCTCCAGCACGTTCCGGTACGCGGAGACGTCCGTGTGGCCGGTCTTACGGGCCCGCGCGTCCTCCTTGGCCCGGGTCCGCTGCTCGGTCATCAGCCGGCGGAAGCCCTCGTCGTCGACGGACAGGCCCTGCTCGGCCGCGATCTCCAGCGTCAGGTCGATCGGGAAGCCGTACGTGTCGTGCAGCTGGAACGCCTTGTCACCGGAGAGCTTCGCGCCGCCCTGCGACTTGGTCTCCGCGATCGCGGTGTCCAGGATCGTGGTGCCGGACCGCAGCGTGGCGAGGAACGCGTCCTCCTCCGCGTACGCGTACGTGGAGATGCGGTCGAACTCCTCCGCCAGCTCCGGGTACGACGGGGACATGCAGTCCCGGGCCACCGGCAGCAACTCCGGCAGCGCCTTGTCCTGCCAGCCGAGCAGCCGGATCGACCGGATCGCGCGGCGCATGATGCGGCGCAGCACGTAGCCGCGGCCCTCGTTCGACGGCGTAACGCCGTCGCCGATCAGCATCAGCGAGGTGCGCACGTGGTCCGCGATCACACGCAGGCGCACGTCGTCCGGGTGCGACTCGGAGGCCGCATGTCCCGATTTAGCGCCATAAGTCTTGCCGGTCAGCTCAGAAGCGCGATCCAGCACCGGGCGGATCTCGTCGATCTCGTACATGTTGTCGACGCCCTGCAGGATGGAGGCCATCCGCTCCAGGCCCATGCCGGTGTCGATGTTCTTCGCCGGCAGCTCGCCGACGATGTCGAACTCTTCCTTGCTGCGCACGTTCGTGATCTCGTACTGCATGAAGACGAGATTCCAGAACTCGAGGTAGCGGTCCTCGTCCACCTCGGGGCCGCCGTCCGGGCCGTACGCCGGGCCGCGGTCGTAGTAGAGCTCGGAGCAGGGACCGGCCGGGCCGGGGATGCCCATCGACCAGTAGTTGTCCTTCTTGCCCCGGCGCACGATCCGCTCGGCCGGCATGCCGGTCTGCTTCCAGATCTCGATCGCCTCGTCGTCGTCGAGGTAGACCGTCGCCCAGATGCGCTCCGGGTCGAGCCCGAAGCCGCCGTCGTCGACCGACTTCGTGATCAGGTCCCAGGCCAGCGGGATCGCACCGGCCTTGAAGTAGTCGCCGAACGAGAAGTTGCCGTTCATCTGGAAGAACGTGCCGTGCCGCGAGGTCTTGCCGACCTCGTCGATGTCGGGCGTCCGGATGCACTTCTGCACGGAGACCGCGCGCGGCCACGGCTGCTGGCGCTGACCCAGGAAGTACGGCACGAACTGCACCATGCCGGCGTTGACGAACAGCAGGTTCGGGTCGTCAATGGCCGGCAGCGGAGCGGACGGCACCACGGCGTGGCCGTTGGCCTCGAAGTGCGCCAGGTATCGTCGCTTGATCTCCGCGGTCTTCATCTGCGGCCTTCCTGAGTGTCGATGCCGTCGAGCGGGTAGCCCCGCTCCTCGGCGAACTGGTCGTCGTACAACACGCCCTCGGCGAAGGCGGCGTGAATCTCCTGCTCACGCTCGGCCATCGCGATCCGGACGTCATCGACGAAGCTACGCACCGACTCGACGAGGCCGCCAGCGGTTTCCTGGGCGCTCTCGGCCAGGCCCTGCGGCGTGTACGCGTGTGCCATCTTCGTCACCTGACGGACCACCAGGACGCCGACACCGAGGCCGATCCCGAGCCAGAGCAGACGCTTCATAGGAACATCCTCCCGTGCTGGATTCCGTTAACGACGACCGGCCCGGCGGCGTGCGCGCAGCACGTCCTTGACCTCGCGCTCCTCCTCGGCACCGCGGCGGGCGGCGGCGGCCTTGCGCACGCCGTACCCGAACGCCGCGACCTTGACCAGCGGGTTCGCGGCCGCGGCCGAGACCACGGTGGTCAGGTTCGCCACGTTGGCGCTCACGTTCTGCACATGGCCGGTGATCGTGTCCACCTTCGCCAGCTGGACGTTCACCCCGTCCAGCGACGTGTGCACCTGGTCCAGCGTGGTGTTCACGCCCTCGATCGTGAGGTTCACGTTGCGCAGCATGGGCTCCGTGCGGTCGTTCAGGTCGTTGATCGCCCGGGTCGCCGCGTCGATCGTGTGCCGCAGCCGCAGAATCGGCACCGCCAGCACCAGAACGAGCATCGCGAACGCCCCGGCCCCGATCAGGGCAGCGATCTCTCCACCGTCCACGCGTCTTCCCCTTCATCCCACGCTGTATATGCATTTCGGGCAGGTGACACCGTCCACTCTGCGCCAACGTGCGAACCCTACCCTCAGTGACACGCCGCCGCGCGGCGGCGCGGTCGTGCGCGTCCTACGTCGCCGCGGGCGTCGGCAGGTCCGTCGGGAAGTCGGTGGGCAGGTCGAACGTCGCCTCCGGCGTCTCACCGATCAGATCCGAGGGTACGGGTGCCTGCGGCTGGGTCCGGCCGTCACCGATCGCGTTGTTCACCTTGATCGACACAGCCGCGCCCGGGCAGTCCGCGTCCGCCGGCGGCGCCGCCTCCTGGCCCTCCACGGTCGCGTCCACCGGCGGCCGCAGCGCCAGCGCGTCGTTCGCGCAGGCCGGCGGCCGGATCCACAGGTCCAGCGTCAGCTCGTCCCGCCGCCAGCAGGAGTAGTCGCCCTGTTCCACCGGCTGGTCCGGACACCCGTCGACCTCCCACCGCTGCCAGCCGGAATCGGACAGCGCGGCCTGGTAGACCTGCGTGGTCTCCTCCGGCGGCCGCTCCGACGTGCTGATCCGGGTCCGCAGCCGGCAGTCGATGAAGCACCACCGCGAGCCGCTGATCTGGTCGTTCGTGTCCTGCGCGGCCCAGGCCGGCACGCCGAGATCGTCCAGCGAGTTGAACACCGGGTCGCGGGTCGCGGCCCGGATGCCGAAGTAGAGCGGCAGCGCGCCGAGCAGCAGCACGGTCGCCAGCACCAGCGCGCCCAGCCGCAGGTGCCGCTGCTCCCGCTCCTTCTTCTCACGATCAACACCATCCGCGGGTACGGAGTCCCGCCCGGCCGCCGGACGCAGCGCTCCGCTCTCCAGGCCGCCGTCGCCGTTCCCGGCCGGCAGCGCGGCCACGGCCGCCCGTCCGGGCAGCGCCGCCATCTCCGCGGGCAGCGCACGCGGGCCGCGCGCGACCGCCCGGGCGGCGGCGTCCAGGCTGCCCTCCTCGGGCAGCGGACCACGACGAACCATGGCCTGACCGGGTACGGCCGCCGCGCCGGCCGTCTGGCCGGGCGCGCTCGGCGCCGGGCCGGGCGGCAGACCCGGCCCGGGCTCGGCGCCCGGCGGGCGCACGGCGGCGCGCGCGGCACCGATCTCGCGCGGCCCGGCAGCGGTGTCGGCTCCGGGGCCGCCCGGCACGCGGCCACCGGGGCCGGCCGGACCGAGATCGCGGGGGGCGCCGGTGCTGCCCGGGCCTAGTTCACGCGGGGCGGGACCGTGGTCACCGCCGGTGCCGGCCGGGCCGCTCTCGCGGCCCGGGCCAAAATCCGGGCCGCCCGGACCGCCGTCACGGCCACCGTGCCCACCGTCATGATCGGGGCGGCCACCGGGACCGCCGTCATACCCTGGACCGAAGCCGCCGGGACCACCGTCACGGCCACGACCGTCTCCCGGGCCACCGTCACGGCCCGCGCCGAAGCCACGGCCGTCAGCGGGGCCTCCGTCACGGCCGGGGCCGTAACCGCCGGGGCCACCGGCACGACCTCCACCGTCACGGCCGGGGCCGAAACCCGCACCGCCGTCACGGCCGGGACCGTAGCCGCCGGGGCCGCCGTCCGGGCCGGGACCGAACCCACGGCCGGGACCGCCGTCGCGACCGGCGGAGAAACCGGACGGATCACCGGGACCGGCGTTGCCGCCGGGGCCCTCGTGACCGCCGTCGCCCTGCCCCGGGATCGCGGCGCGGCCGGGACCGCGACGACCGCCGTCGCCCTGACCTCGCATGCCGACCTGGCCGAACTCGCCGCTACCGGTGCGGCCGCCGCGCGGGCCTTCACCGCGCAGGCCGACCCGGTCGATCTCACCCGTGCCACCGCGTCCACCACGTCCACCGCGGCGGCCCTCGTCGCCGGGTCCACCGTCGCGCGCGCCCTCGCCGCGCAGGCCGACCCGGTCGATCTCACCCGTGCCACCGCGTCCACCGCGACGGCCCTGGTCACCTGGTCCACCATCGCGCGCGCCCTCGCCGCGCAGGCCGACCCGGTCGGTCTCACCCGTGCCACCGCGTCCACCGCGACGGCCCTGGTCACCTGGTCCACCATCGCGCGCGCCCTCGCCGCGCAGGCCGACCCGGTCGATCTCACCCGTGCCACCGCGTCCACCGCGACGGCCCTGGTCACCATCGCGAGAGCCCTCGCCGCGCAGGCCGGCCCGGTCGAATTCGCCGGTGCCGGTGCGGCCGTCGCCGGCGCGACCGCGCCGGCCGGTCTGCCGGAACTCGCCGCTGTCGGGACCACCACGGCCGCGATCACCGTCGCCGTAGCGGCCGAAGCCGTCCTCGCCGGGGCGCGGGCCGAACCGGCCGGAATCGTCGTCGCCGGGGCGGCGCGGTGCGCCGGGCATGCCGGGGACGCCGGCGGCTCCGGCCACGCCCGCGCGGCCGGGGCCGGTGGGCTGGCCGGGAACCCGGCCGGTGGTGGGGTCGTCGCCGTCGGGCTGCGGGGCGCGGAAACGATCCCGGCCGGAGATCGCGCCGGTCGGCGCGCCCGCGCCGGACGCGCGGGGGCCCGCCGGGCTGCCCGGCGCGCCCGAGACCGGCTCCACGCCGGGCGGCAGCGACGGGGCCGACGGGGGCAGCGAAGCCGGTGGGGTGGCTCCGGGCCGGCCGGGCATGACCGGCGGCACGGGCGCGCTGGCCCGCCCGCCCGCGCGTCCGGCCGGTCCGTCCATGCCGGGACGCCCGCCCTGCGGACCGCCAGCACGCCCGCCCTGAAGGCCGTCGGGACGACCACCTTGAAGACCATCGGGACGGCCGCCCTGCGGGCCGTCGAAACCGGGCCGTCCGTCGGGGCCGTCGAAACCGGGCCGTCCGTCGGGGCCGTCGAAACCGGGCCGGCCGCCGCGGACGCCGTCCGGGCCGGGGCCGAAACCGCGGCCACCGTCGCGGCCGGCGCCACCGTCGCGGCCGGCGCCGAAACCGCCACCGGGGTTGCGGGCGTCCGGGCCACCGGGACCGTCCGGGCCGCCGTGCCGGCCGCCCACGAGCCCGTCGATGCCGGTCACACCGGGCTGCGGGCCGTCCGCACCGGGACGCCCGGCGCCGCCGGGACCGGCCTGGCCGAAGCCGCGGCCTCCGTCCTGGCCCCGCCCGCCGTCGCCGAACCGGTCGCGGACCGCGCCGCCGGGGCCGCCCGCGCTGTGCGGGCCGCCACCGTGGTCGGCGCGGCTGCCCACCGGGCCGGACCGTCCGCCGGAGACCGGTGCCACCGCGCCCGGCGGCAGCGCCGGGGCGTTGCCGGAGGCCGGCAGCTCGCCGGGCTGGTCAGCCGGGCCGGCGAACCGGGACCGCGAACCGCTCGCGCCACCGCGCCGGCTGACCTCGGGGTTCTGCCGGGACGGGGTGAACGCCCAGGAGTGCGGGTTACCCGCGCCCATCTCCTCGTCGCTGGCGGCGGTGGACCGCATGTCGATCAACGCGTCCTGCGAGTTCTCGGCGGGGCCGGAGTGCCGCGCCGCGGGCGGGCCGGCCGGTCCCGGACGCCGGTCGCCGGCACCGGGCTGGTCGTCGCCACGACGCGGCGCCGGGTACGGCGCGGCACCGCGTGCGTCGCCACCGAAACCGCCGCCACGCTGCTCCGCGGCACCGGGCTCGGCCGCACGCCGCCGCCCGGCCCGGATCTCGCCGCTGGTCGGCTCGTCGCCGTAGGGCTCGCCCGCGCCACGCCGGCCGGCACCGGGCTCACCGGCGCCGTAGGGGGCGATCGGCGCGCCGTCCGGCGCCGCACGACGTCCGGTGCGGATCTCGCCGCTGTTCGGCTCACCACCGAACGCGCCACCGGGCCGGCCCGCACCCGGCTCACCCGCGCCGTAGGGACCGTCCGGCGCCGCACGACGTCCCGCACGGATCTCGCCGCTGTTCGGCTCACCACCGAACGCGCCACCGGGCCGGCCCGCACCCGGCTCACCCGCGCCGTAAGGGCCGCTCGGCGCGCCGTCCGGCGCCGCACGACGTCCCGCACGGATCTCACCGCTGTTCGGCTCGCCGTAGGGGCCGGCCGCGCGGCGGCCGTCGGGCTCGCCGCCGAACGGGACGCCCTGCTCGATGCCGCCCGCGCGGCGCCCGCTCTGGTCGTAACCGTCCTGCTCGCCGCCGTAGGGCTGGCCCTGCGGCGCGCCCGCCCGGCCACCGCCGAAGGGTGCGTTCTGCGGGCCCATGCCGGCCGCGGCACGCCCGCCACGGATCTCACCGCTGTTCGGCTCACCACCGAAACCGCCGTCGGGGCCGCCCGGCCTGCGTCCACCGGGCCCGGCCACACCGGCAGCCGCCGGCCCACCGGGACCGAAGCCGCCGGGACCACCCGGCCCGCCGGGACCGAAGCCGCCCTGGCCACCGGGGCCACCGGCACCACCCGGGCCACCGGGACCGCCAGAACCGCCGGGACCGAAGCCGCCGGGACCGCCGTCCGCGTCACCGGAACCACCGTCGGGACCGCCGAAGGGCACGCCACCGTCCGGGCCACCCGCTCGCCGGCCGCCGGGACCAGCGTGACCCGGACCGCCGTCCGGGCCGCCGAACGGCCCGCGCGCGCCCTGCTGCGGGATCGCGCCGGGCTCCGGGCCGGGCCGCGGCCGAGGTGCCGGGCTGCCCGAGCCGAAGCGGCCGCCCTGGGTCTCGCCGGGCCCGCCGTCCTGGTCGGGGCGCGGGCCACCGGGGCCGCCCGGCGCACCGCCGGCGGCATTGAGGTCGTCGTCCGGGGCCAGGTCCGGCGCGGCGGGGAAGCCGGCGCCGGCCGGGAGCGCGGGAGCGCCGTCGCTCAGATCGACGTTGGACTGCTTCGCGGTGCGAAGGTCGTCGAGCCAGCCGGTCTCCTCGCCGGAGACCTCCTCGGCCGGCGGCGGGCTGTCGGCGGGCGTGCCGGATCGGCCGATGCCCCATCGGCGCCCGCGCTTCTGGCCGCCGGCCTCCTGGCCGTCGTCCGCACCGTCCGAACCCCGTGCCCTCACGCAACCACTCTCTCTGTCTCCACCGACGTGCGGTCGATCGCCGACGTCCTGCCGGCCACGGCCGCACCGGCCATGGCCCCCGCGTCCCGCCCGGTCGTGCCCGGACCGGCGGGGTCTCGTTCCGTCACACCCGCGCTCGCGGCCGGGTCATGCCCCGTACCGATCGGCCGCGCATCGCCCGGGCTGACCCGGTCTGCCCGGGGCGTGACCCACCAAGTTACAAACCGTCCGCCCGCCGCCGTCCACGTGCCGTCCCGGACCGGCGCCGCCCGATCCGCGGGCTCGCAGGCCACACGCCCGTCGCCCGGCGGGACGGTGAGCGACGTCACTCCGGGGCGCCGCCGCGCGCCCGGCGGGCCGGAGCCCTCCAGCGAGCGTGCGCCATGCCGCCGTTTTTCGCCACCGCCGGACGGCCGGTCACGGCCGTCCGCCGCGTGGTTGCACCAACCTCGCGCCGACGCCCGGCTCACTCGCCGACCTCCGCCGACGGCTCCGCCGCACGCCGCCGGCCAGCGGTTTTCCCTCGCCGACCGCCGGCCTTCCCGGCCGGCGCGGCGCCGACCGGCCGATCACCGTCCGTCACCTCGGCCGGTTCCCCGTCCACCGCCGGCCCGGGCACATCACCCGCGGGTGTCACCGCCCCGGCCTCGGCCGCCTCGCTGGAGACCCCGGCCGCCTCGCTGGAGACCCCGGCCGCCCCGCTGGAGGCCTCGGCCGCCCCGCTGCCCGCGCCGTCCGGCACGGCGGCGGCCGATCGGCCGTCCACCGCCAAACCGTCCGCGGGCGCCGCAACCGGCGCCTCCGCCGATCCGCCGCCAACCTCAGCCGGCACCTCCGCCGATCCGCCGCCAACCTCAGCCGGCACCTCCGCCGACCCACCGACAACCCCAGCCGGCACCTCCGCCGACCCACCGACAACCCCAGCCGGCGCCTTCGCTGATCCGGTGGCAGCCTCGGCCGGTGACCCGGGCTCGGCCACGCCACCGGCGGCGGCGACCCGATCACCGTCGGTGATCGAACCGGCCGGAGAGGCCGGGGCGGGGTCGCGGCGGGGTGGCATCGGGGTGCCGCGGACGACGCGGCGGAGCTTCGGGAGGCGTTCGGCCACCGCGCGTTCGAAGCCACGGTCCGTGGGCTCGTAGTACTCCGCCGCGGCCAGGTCGTCCGGCGCGTACTGCTGGCGCACCACGCCCCGCGCGTCGTCGTGCGGGTACCGGTAGCCGGAGCCGTGCCCCAGCCCTTTCGCCCCGGGGTAGTGCGCGTCGCGCAGGTGGCGCGGCACCGGGCCGCCCTTGCCCGCCCGCACGTCCGCCATCGCCGCACCCAGCGCGGTGGTGGCGGAGTTGCTCTTCGGCGCGGTGGCCAGGTGGATCACGGCCTGGGAGAGGTTCAGGCCCGCCTCGGGCAGCCCGATCAGCTGCACGGCCTGCGCCGCCGCCGTCGCGACCTGGAGCGCGGCCGGGTCGGCCATGCCGACGTCCTCGGACGCGAAGATGACCAGGCGGCGCGCGATGAACCGGGCGTCCTCGCCGGCCACCAGCATGCGGGCCAGCCAGTGCAGTGCCGCGTCCGGGTCGGAGCCGCGCATGCTCTTGATGAACGCGCTGGTCACGTCGTAGTGGGCGTCGCCGGCCCGGTCGTAGCGGACCGCGGCCACGTCGACGGCCTGCTCCGCGGTGGCCAGGTCGATCTCGGTGGCGGACTGGGCGAGCGCGGACGACGCGGCGGCCTCCAGCGCGGTCAGCGCCTTGCGCACGTCGCCGCCGGCGAGCCGGATCAGGTGTTCCAGCGCGTCGCCGGCCAGCGTGAGCGCGCCGTCCAGGCCGCGTGGGTCGGTCAGCGCGCGCCGGATCAGGCCGCGCACGTCGTCCTCCGTGAGCGGGTGCAGCGTGAGCAGCACGCACCGGGACAGCAGCGGCGAGATGACCGAGAAGTACGGGTTCTCCGTGGTGGCGGCCAGCAGCGTGACCGTGCGGTCCTCGACCGCGGCGAGCAGCGAGTCCTGCTGGGTCTTGCTGAAGCGGTGCACCTCGTCGATGAAGAGCACGGTGGGCGGTCCGCCGTAGCGGCGCTCCCGGCGGGCCGTGTCGATCACCGCGCGGACGTCCTTGACGCCGGCGGAGAGCGCGGACATGGCGACGAAGCGGCGGTTGGTGGCGCCGGCGACGAGGTGCGCGATGGTGGTCTTGCCGCTGCCGGGCGGGCCCCACAGGATGACGGACATCGGCGCGGCGTCGCCGACCAGCTGGCGCAGCGGCGCACCGGGCGCGAGCAGGTGCGACTGGCCGACGAGCTCGTCGATCGTGCGGGGGCGCATGCGGACCGCGAGCGGCGAGTCATCACCGGGCGCGACGAAACTGGCACCCTGCGCATCGGGGGTGGCGCCGGTGCCGTTCCGGTCCGGCGTCACGCTGACGCCGCCCGTTTCGGTGACGGTGAACAGCCCCTCGACCTCCACGCCACGAACGATACCGCCCACGCTCCCACGCTCTCGCACGCCGGACCCACCAAGAACGAAGATCCAGATCAAAGGGGATGTCGTTCGGTCCGCTCAGGGATGGGCGGTCGGGGCGGCAGCCGGGGAGACGGGAAGCCCGCCCTCTCCGACGCTCCGGCCGAGGGGCCGGCGCAGAGCGGAGAGGACGGGCTACCCGTACCGCCGAATGAATTTGATCCTCAGCCGCGGCCGGGGCGACGGCCGAAGTAGCGGCGGCCACCACCGGTGCCCGTGCCGGAGCGCGGCCCGGAGCCCACGCCACCCAGGTAGAGCGAGAGCAGGAACAGGCCGATCAGGACCAGCGTGTTCCAGTTGAAGAGGTCGGGGGCGCCGAAGTTGGTGTTCAGCAGGTCGAGCAGGAGCGCGAAGCCGAAGACTCCGGCGGCGATGAGAGCCAGCATGCCATCCTCCGGGAGGGGTGTATGTAAGAGGTTGACCTCGCTGTACCCAACCGCGCGAAATCTCATTCACGGACAGTGGGCGGCTCCGGCGCAGGTCCGGGCGCGGGCGAGCGCGTCGGAGAGCGGCCGCACGTCCGGATCACCCGCGGTGGCCCGGTCGCCGAGCAGGTTGGTCAGCTGCCAGGGGTCGCGGCGCAGGTCGTAGTACTCCCGGTCGACGCGCCGGCCGTCGTAGGTCTCGATGTACTGGTACGCGCCGGGCGCATAGGTGGAGGCCCAGGTCGGGACGTTGCCGTTGGCGCTGTCCTGCCAGTATTCGAGCAGCACCCGGTCCCGGCGCCCGCCGGTGAGCAGGCTGCGCCCGTCCACGCGGTAACCGGGTGACAGCCCGGCCAGCTCCAGCACCGTGGGCGTGATGTCGATCAGCGGCGCGAGCCTTCCGTCGCGACCGGCCGGGATGCGACCCGGCCACCAGAGCATCAGCGGAACGCGGATCGATCCCTGGTACGGCACGAACTTCGTGGGCAGCCCGTGCTCGCCGAGCGACTTGCCGTTGTCGGAGAGGAAGACGACGAGCGTGTCGTCGAGCTCGCCGGTCGCCGCCAGGCGGCGCCGGATCGCCTCCATCTGGTCGTCCACGGAGAGCAGCGTGCGCATCTGCGCGACCGCGGTCCGCGCCCCCTCCGGCCCTGTCACCCGAAATCTACGGACATACGGAGGCTTGTCGGATCGATCCTTCTCGCGCGTCGCCGGATTGGCACGCCACGTGAACGCGCGATCGGCGTACTTCGGCTCGGCCGTGTACGGCGAGTGCGGCGCGACGAACCCGGCGTAGATGAACCACGGCCGGTCGTCGTCCTTCTCGAACTCGTCGATGTAACCGGTCACCCGCTGCCCGGTGAACGTGGTCGAGTACGGCGGGTACACGTTCGTACCGTCCACGTTGAAGTGCGCCTTGACGTACCCGCCGTGCTGCAGTGCCCAGTGGTCGATGTACGGCGGCTTCTTCGCCAGCTCCCACCCGTTGAACAGCTTCCCGGCCGCCGCGGTGGCGTACCCGGCTCGCTTCAGGTCGTGCTGCAGCGTCCGGTCGTGGTCGTAGACGCCGATCTTGTCCTGCTGGATCACGCCGGTGTTGTGCACGTACCGCCCGCTGAGGATCGACGACCGGCTCGGGCAGCAGGACGGCGTGGTCGCGACCGCGTGCGTGTAGTCCCGCCCGGTCCGGCCGAGCCAGGCCCGCGTGTGCCGCATGACGTCGGTCTGGCCGAGGCCGGCGTCGTCCAGCACGACCAGCAGCACGTTGGGGCGCCGCTTCGCGGCCGGCGCGGCCGGCGCGGCTGGCGCGGCCGTCACGGCGGGAGCCACCGTGATCATCGTGAGCCCCGCGAGCAGGGCCGCTCCCAGCGCGCGTCGTAGAACCATCATCAGTCGATGATCAGTCCTAATTCACTCTAAATCATCCCATGTCACGACAGGGCAACATTATTCACTCCGGACGGTGATCGAGCAGCTCGCGAACGCCACGGATGCGCGTGGTAAGCAGCTTCGCGGCCCGCGACGAGTCCAGCACGACGCGCCCGGGCCGGTGCAGACCCGCGGCCGCGATCGTGCCGACCGGCACCCGCATCGGGTCCAGCCCGAAGTGCCGCGCCACCAGCTCCCCCAGCTCGGCCCGGCTGACCGCGTCAGGCCCGGCGACGTTGAGCACGCCCGCATGACCGGTGACCGCCGTCTCCAGCACGGCGCCGGCCAGGTCCGCCACGCCGATCGGGCAGCGGAACTCGTCCGCGAACAGCACCCCGGACGTCCGGCCGGTGATCATGTCGATGCAGAGCCGGACCTGCGCGCTGCGCTCGTCCCCGATGATCAACGACGTACGGACCAGCGCGGCACCCGGATGCAGCGCGCGCACCGCGGTCTCGGCCGCGGCCTTCGACGCGCCGTACGGCGTGATCGGCGACGGCACCTCGTCGTCGCCGTACGGTTCCGGGCGCCCGCCGTGCAGCGCGTCCGTGGACAGGTGCACCAGGCGGGCGCCCACGTCCGCCGCGGCCAGCGCGACCGAGGCGGCGCCGTCCGCGGTGGTCGCCCAGTCGCCGTACCGAGCCGCGGTGTTGATCACGACGGACGGGCGGACCGTGGCGCACAGCTCGCGGACCGCCACCCGATTGCGGACGTCCACCGGACGCCACCCGACGCCGGGGATCTCCCCCGGCGCCGAGTGGTACGTCCCGATCACCCGATGGCCCTGCTCCAGAGCCCGCCGGGCGACCTCGCCGCCGAGGTGTCCCCCGGCGCCGACGATCAGGTAGGTCATCGTCTCGCTCCCGAAGGTAGTTGCTCACCCGGGCGGAAGCGCCCAGGCAAGCACTACTTGCTCTCGACCGGTGCCGCGACCCCGGCCGTGCCCGCGGCGGCCGGTGCCGGCGTGAAGTCCACGCCGGCCTCCTTGCGCTGCTGCGCCGTGATCGGCGTCGGCGCGCTGGTCAGCGGGTCGAAGCCGCCGCGCGTCTTCGGGAACGCGATGACCTCACGGATCGACTCCGCACCGGACAGCAGCATGCAGACCCGGTCCCAGCCGAACGCGATGCCCGCGTGCGGCGGCGGCCCGTACTTGAACGCCTCGAGCAGGAAACCGAACTTGTCCTGCGCCTCCTCGGCCGAGATGCCGAGCAGGTCGAAGACCCGGCTCTGCACGTCGCCGCGGTGGATACGGACGCTACCGCCGCCGATCTCGTTGCCGTTGCAGACGATGTCGTACGCGTACGCCAGCGCCCGGTCCGGAGCGGTCTCGAAGTTGTCGATCCACTCCGCGTTCGGCGAGGTGAAAGGGTGGTGCACCGCGGTCCAGCCGCCCTCGTCCGTCTTCTCGAACATCGGCGCGTCGACCACCCAGCAGAACGCCCAGGCGGACTCGTCGATCAGGTTCGCCCGCTTGGCGATCTCCACGCGCGCGGCGCCGAGCAGCTCCTGCGCCTCCCGCTTCTCGGCCGCGGCGGCGAAGAAGATCGCGTCGCCCGGCTTCGCGCCGACCGCGTCGGCCAGCCCGGCCAGGTGCGCCTCGGACAGGTTCTTCGCGACCGGGCCGCGCGGCTCGCCGGTCTCCGCGTCCAGCACCACGTAGGCCAGGCCACGGGCGCCGCGCGCCTTCGCCCAGTCCTGCCAGCCGTCCAGCTCCTTGCGGGTCTGCGACGCGCCGCCCGGCATGACCACGGCGCCGACGTAGCCGCCGGCCGCGATCGCGCCCGCGAACACCCGGAACTCGGTGCCGGTCAGGTACTCCGTCAGCTCGGTCAGCTCGACGCCGTACCGCAGGTCGGGCTTGTCGGAGCCGTACCGGGCCATCGCGTCCAGGTAAGTGATGTGCGGGATCGGCCCGGTGATCTCGTGCCCGGCCAGCTCCTTCCACAGCGCCTTCACCAGAGCCTCGCCCAGGTCGATCACGTCCTCCTGGGTCACGAAGGACATCTCGATGTCGAGCTGGGTGAACTCCGGCTGGCGGTCCGCACGGAAGTCCTCGTCCCGGTAGCAGCGGGCGATCTGGTAGTACCGCTCCATGCCGCCGACCATCAGCAGCTGCTTGAACAGCTGCGGGGACTGTGGCAACGCGTACCAGCTGCCCGGCTGCAGGCGCACCGGCACCAGGAAGTCGCGTGCACCCTCCGGCGTGGACCGGGTCAGCGTCGGCGTCTCGATCTCCAGGAAGTCGCGCTCGTGCAGCACGGTCCGGGCGATCTGCGACGCCTTCGAGCGCAGCCGGATCGCCTTGGCCGGGCCGCTGCGCCGCAGGTCCAGGTAGCGGTAGCGGAGCCGGATGTCGTCGCCCGCGTTCACGTCGTCGTCGACCGGGATCGGCAGCGGCGCCGCCTCCGACAGCACCTCCAGATCGGACACGATCACCTCGATCGCACCGGTCGGCAGCTCCGGGTTCTCGTTGCCGCCGGGCCGCGCCGCGACCTCGCCGACCACCTTCACGCAGTACTCGTTACGCAGCGCGTGCGCCGCGTCCATGTCCTCGCGGAAGACCACCTGCACCACGCCGGAGCCGTCGCGGAGATCCACGAAGATGACCCCGCCGTGGTCACGGCGGCGGGCCACCCAGCCGGCCAGCGTGACCGTGGTGCCGGCGTCCGTCGCGCGCAGGCTTCCGGCGTCATGAGTTCGGATCACGACAGTGAGCTCCTCGTCGTTGCTGTCAGGTGTCGTCAGCTTCGCATTCTGTCAGGCCCATCGCTTCCTATTTCGCGCGGCACCGACGCCTCACCGGCCGTGAAAAGGAATTCAAGGCAGAGCAAATCAAGATCTCAATCTTCCCGCTCCCGGCGCGGCGCAGCCCGTTTGCACCCGCGGGCACCGAGCCCACCTGGGGACGACCCCAGACCCCGATCTTCCCGCTCCCGGCGCGGCGCAGCCCGTTTGCTCCCGCGGGCACCGAGCCCACCTGGGGACGACCCCAGACCCCGATCTTCCCGCTCCCGGCGCGGCGCAGCCCGTTTGCTCCCGCGGGCAAACCCGCGGCGGCCTCCGCCGCCGCTCCGGTCGCCGCGTCGGAGCCGGTTCGCCGGTGGTCCCGAAAGAGCCGCGGCCACCGTGCCATCACGGGACCGGCCGCGGCTCACGTGCCGCAGCGGGCACTGTGTTCGGGGCTCGGGGCACTCCGTGCCCCGAATCGTGTTGGAGCCGGTCGCCGGCCTGCGCGACGACGCGCTACCGGCGACCGACTGCGCCGTGATCGGGTCAGGGGCGGCGCTCGAACGTGTAGCCCGCGTGGTGCAGCAGGCCGCCGGAGAATCGGCCGTAGGCCCAGAATCCCTGGTCGTCGCGGTAGACGATGCGGTCGCCGTCGATGCGGAACGCGCCCCGGTAGGCGTGCCGGCGGCCGGCGCGGGTCTCGTCGTAGCGGCCGTCCGCGGTCAGCTCCTGCTCGATGTAGCCGGTGGTGTCCACCCACATCCCCAGGTATGGCGACTCGGACCGCCCCGGCCCGCCGTCCACGGCCGGCACCACCTGGCCGTCCACCACCAGCAGCGCCGACCGGTCCGGCCACCAGATGACCTTCTCCGGCACGCTGCCGGTCGCCGGCAGCACCGCGAACGTCGCGGCCCCGCCCGCCTCGATCGCGCCGCCGAACAGCGGCACCACGCTCCGGCCGGCGCAGTCGACCACGTCCGCGCCGGCCCGGCTCAGCCCCGGCCCCGCGCCGACGATCCGCCCGCCCTCGACCCGCAGGTCGATCCCGCCGACCGGATCCGGCATCCACACCGTGCCACCGGCGAACAGCTGTACCACCACACACCTCCGGAACGAGGAACTCGTCCCTCCACCCTCGGCCGCCGCGCCGCCACCGGCCAGGGTGCACCGCACCCCCCTCTACTGACCTTCCAGCGTCAGGGTGACCGCGCAACGATCCGTGATCCAGGCGTCCCCGACGTCGTCAGCACGACGTCGGGACGCCTGGATCATGAGAAAGCCGCCCGACGGTGGCCCTGACGCCGAGGGCTCAGTAGCCGCGGGGCTGATAGGTGAAGGTGACCGGCGCGCTCGCCCCGGACGGGGTGGTCAGCACGACCGCCGCGGTGCCGGCCCTGCGCCCGGCCGGGAACGTCGCCGTCACCGCGGTGTCGCCGGCCCGGGTGAGCGGCGCGGTCACGCCGAGACGGCAGCGGCCCCGGGCCCGACAGCGGCGGGCACGGCGGCGGCGGGCACGGCGGCGGCGGGCACGGCGATCGCCGTCGCGCCCAGCAGCGCCGCGGCCACCCCTGCGGCCAGCATGCGGCCTGCTCGTGTCATGACGTCCTCCGTGCTCGTGTCCGGATCCGCGCGGATTCACAGTCGGCCCGCGGCCCGCGTCCCTGAGCGTTTTCTCCCGGCCCGGAGCGGCTTTGTCCGCCCTGACCAGCCCGTCCGGGCGGTAGCGTGGTGATCAACGGCAGCGAGGGCTTAACCGGGACGAAACGTGCCGGTGCCAGCATCGATCGCCATGTGAGCCCGCAGCAGACACGGAGGTCGGACTCTTGTTCCTCAGCCGCCATGAGCAGGATCGGTTGCTCATCCACGTCGCCGCGGACGTGGCGCAGAAGCGCCGCGCGCGCGGGCTGCGCCTGAATCATCCGGAGGCGACCGCGATCATCACGGCCTACATCCTGGAGGCGGCGCGGGACGGCCGGACCGTGGCGGAGCTGATGGAGGCCGGGCGGACCGTGCTGACCCGCGAGGACGTCCTGGAGGGCGTGCCGGAGATGCTGGCCGAGGTGCAGGTCGAGGCCACGTTCCCGGACGGCACGAAGCTCGTCACCGTGCACGAGCCGATCCCGTGAGGGGGCAGCGATGATTCCCGGGGAGATCCTGCCCGGCAACGGGGAGATCGAGATCAACGCCGGTAAGCCGGTGCTGACGCTGCCGGTGGCGAACACCGGTGACCGGCCGATCCAGGTGGGCTCGCACTACCACTTCGCGGAGGCGAACCCGGCGCTGGAGTTCGACCGGCGGGCCGCGTGGGGACACCGGCTGGCGGTCCCGGCGGGCACCTCCGTGCGCTTCGAGCCGGGCGTGCCGCGCGAGGTCGACCTGGTGCCGCTCGGCGGCCGCCGCATCGTCCCCGGCCTCCGCGGCGAGGCCGGCGGCCCGCTCGACAGGCCAACCGGCACGCTCGGCGAGTCCGGCGGCCCGCTCGACAGGGCCCCCGCCCCGCTCGGCGAGGAGGCGGACGGATGAGTGGATCATCGGCGCGGCGCCGGCCGGCACGTGACCGTCGCTTGAAAGGACGTCCGGCATGAGCTTCCTGGACCGCCGCCGGTACGCGGCGCTCTACGGCCCCACCACCGGCGACCGGATCCGGCTGGCCGACACGAACCTCCTGATCGAGGTCGAGGAGGACCGCAGCGGCGGTGGCGACGAGGCGGTCTTCGGCGGCGGCAAGGTCATCCGCGAGTCGATGGGCCAGTCCCTCGCCACCCGCGCGGAGCAGGCGCTGGACACCGTCATCACCGGCGCGGTGATCCTCGACCACTGGGGCGTCATCAAGGCCGACGTCGGCATCCTGGACGGCCGGATCGTCGCGCTCGGCAAGGCCGGCAACCCGGACACCATGGACGGCGTCCACCCCGGCCTGGTCATCGGCCCGGGCACCGAGGTCATCGCGGGCAACGGAAAGATCCTCACCGCGGGCGCGATCGACTCCCACGTGCACCTGATCGCGCCGGGCATCCTGGAGGAGGCGATCGCCTCCGGCATCACCACGATCATGGGTGGCGGCACCGGCCCGGCCGAGGGCACCAAGGCCACCACGGTCACGCCGAACGCGTGGTACCTGTCCCGGATGTTCGAGGCGCTGGACGTCTGGCCGGTGAACGTGCTGCTGCTCGGCAAGGGCAACACGGTCTCCGAGGAGTCCATGTGGGAGCAGCTGCGCGGCGGCGCCGGCGGTTTCAAGCTGCACGAGGACTGGGGCACCACGCCCGCCGCGATCGACGCCTGCCTGCGGGTGTGCGACGCCTCCGGCGTCCAGGCCGCGATCCACACCGACACCCTCAACGAGGCGGGGTACGTGCAGAGCACGCTCGCCGCGATCGGTGGCCGGTCGATCCACGCCTACCACACGGAGGGCGCGGGGGGCGGGCACGCACCGGACATCATCACGGTCGCGTCCGAGCCGAACGTGCTGCCCTCCTCGACGAACCCGACCCGGCCGTACACGCGCAACACGCTCTCCGAGCACATCGACATGCTGATGGTCTGCCACCACCTCAAGCCGTCCATCCCGGAGGATCTGGCGTTCGCGGAGAGCCGGATCCGCCCGACCACGATGGCCGCGGAGGACGTGCTGCACGACCTCGGCGCGATCTCGATGATCGGCTCGGACTCGCAGGCGATGGGCCGCGTCGGCGAAGTGATCATGCGAACGTGGCAGACCGCGCACGTGATGAAGGCCCGGCGCGGCAGCCTCCCCGGCGACGGCGGCAAGGACAACCTCCGGGCTCGGCGGTACGTCGCCAAGTACACGATCGCCCCGGCCGTCGCGCACGGGATCGACGCCGAGGTGGGCTCGGTCGAGCCCGGCAAACTCGCCGACCTGGTGCTCTGGGACCCCGCGTTCTTCGGCGTCCGCCCCGCGCTGGTGATCAAGGGCGGCATGATCGCGTGGGCGCAGATGGGCGACGCGAACGCCTCGATCCCGACGCCGCAGCCGATGCTGCCCCGGCCGATGTTCGGCGCGTACGGCAACGCGCCGGCCGCGCTCAGCCTCGCGTTCGTGGCCGAGGCCGCGATCGAGGACGGCCTGGCGAACCGCCTCGACGTGCGACGCCGCCTGGCGCCGGTGGCGAGCACCCGGAACGTGGGCAAGGCCGACCTGCCGCTGAACGACGCCACACCCCGGATCGAGGTGGAACCGGACACGTTCACGGTCCGGATCGACGGTGACCTGGTCGAGCCGGAGCCGGTCGACTCACTGCCGATGGCCCAGCGCTACTTCCTGTTCTGATGGTGAGGTCTTCGCCGGCCACGCTGCTCGTCCTCGCGGACGGGCGGCTCCCGGCCGGCGGGCACGCACACTCGTCCGGCCTGGAGGCACAGGTCAGCGCCGGACGGGTGCGCACGATCGCCGACCTGGACGGCTTCCTGACCGGCCGGCTGGCCACGGGCGGGCTGGTGGCCGCGACGTTCGCGGCCGCGGCCTGTGCCCGTACCGCCGCGTTGGAAGATCTTGATTTCGGTCTTGAGGTCCGGACGCCGTCACCGGCGCTGCGCACGGCCTCGCGCGCACAGGGCCGGGCGCTGCTGCGGGCCGGCCGTGCGATGTGGACGGTGCCGCCCCCGCACCGCGCGGACGTGCACCAGCCGGTCGCGTTCGGCCTGGTCGCGTCCGCCGCCGGCCTGGAGCCGGAACACGCCGCCGTGGCCGCCGCCTACGGCACGATCAGCGGCCCGGCGAGCGCGGCCGTCCGGCTGCTGGGCCTCGACCCCTACGCCGTGCACGCGCTGCTGGCCCGGCTGGCCGCCGAGTGCGACGCGGTCGCGGCCACCGCACTGACACATCTCGGCAGGTCCGTCGACGACCTGCCGGCCGACGGCGCGCCGCTGCTGGACATCGGCGCCGAACACCACGCCACCTGGGAGGTGCGTCTCTTTGCCTCATAAGGACACCGACGGCTCGATGCCCCACGGTCACGGACCGATGGACCCCGGCCCCGACCCGCACAAGCCGCTGCACCCGCACACGCCACTGCACCCGCACACGCCGCTGCTCACGAACACCCGCGCGCTCCGGATCGGCATCGGCGGCCCGGTCGGCTCCGGCAAGACCGCGCTGGTCGCCGCGCTGTGCCGCTCGCTCGGCGGCCAGTTGCGGCTGGCCGTCGTCACGAACGACATCTACACCACCGAGGACGCCGACTTCCTGCTGCGCAACGGCGTGCTCCCGGCCTCGCACGTGCGCGCCGTGGAGACCGGCTGCTGCCCGCACACCGCGATCCGCGACGACATCTCCGCCAACCTGGACGCGGTCGAGGACCTCGAGGCCACGCTCGGCCCGCTCGACCTGATCCTGGTGGAGAGCGGCGGCGACAACCTGACCGCCACGTTCAGCAAGGGCCTGATCGACGTCCAGATCTTCGTGGTCGACGTGGCCGGCGGCGACAAGGTCCCGCGCAAGGGCGGCCCCGGCGTCACCACCGCCGACCTGCTCGTCATCAACAAGACCGACCTGGCCCCGCTGGTCGGCGCGGACCTCTCCGTGATGGACCGCGACGCCCGCGCCCGCCGCGGCGACCTGCCGACCATCTTCCAGTCGATCGCCGAGGACAGCGGCGCCTCCCAGGTTGCCACTTGGGTCCGCACCCAGATCACCACCCGCGTCGCGATCGCACCATGACCGAACCCTCCCCAGCCGGCCACCCGGCTCACCGCACCGCCGCCCTTCCCGGCGGCTCGGACCCGGCTGGACACGACCCCGGTACGGGACCCGCCCACCACGCCGGTCCGGCGAGACGCGGCCGCACCGGCCCGGCGTGTCGACGGGTGGTCGCCGGCTGATGCGGGCGACCGCGCGGATCGTCGCGGTACCGGACGGCCGCGGTGGCACCGGCCTGCCCACGCTGGCCGGAGAGCCACCGCTGCTGGTCCGGCGCACCGGCGCCCGGCAGCCCGGCGTGCCCGCGAACGTGCACCTGGTCGGTGGCGCCGCCGGACCGCTCGGTGGCGACCGGCTGCGCATCGAGATCACCGTGGAGTCCGGCGCGTCCCTGGTGATCCGCACGGTCGCGGCCTCGATCGCGCTGCCCACGCCGGACGCGCACGGCCGGCCGGACACCTCGCTGGTCGAGGTGCACGCCACCGTGGCACCGGGCGGCACCCTGCACTGGCTCCCCGAGCCACTGATCGCCGCCGCCGGCTGCGACCACGACGCGGTCACCACGGTCGAGGTCGCGGACGGCGGCACCCTGGTCTGGCGCGACGAGCTGGTCTGCGGCCGGCACCGCGAGCCGTCCGGCGACGTCCGCCTGCACACCACCATCCGGTACGCGGGCCGTACCCTCTACCGCCACGACCTCTCCGCCGGCCCGGCCGCGCCGGGCTGGTCCGGCCCCGCCGTCCTCGGCACCTCCGCGGCCTCCGGCGCGATCGGCGGCGGCCGGGCGACCGGATCGCTCATCGTGATCGATCCCGCGTGGGCGGCCGGCGGACCGCCGCCGGCCGCACCGGTCGGCGACACCGCGGCCGTGATGCCGCTGCCCGGCCCCGCGATCCTGGCGACCGCCGTCGGCGGCGACCTGCGCGCGGTCCGCGGCCCGCTGGACGCGTGCCTGCACCTCACCCCCGCGCTCGGGTAATGACCTTTCGGCGCCAGGGCGTGTTTGGTGGATCTCGTCGAGCCGAGGCGAGGTCCAGGTGTTGTCTGGGTGTGCGGCGCGCAAGCCCTCATACCGGTGTTGTATGTGGGCTTGCGCGACGTGCGGCCAGGCGGCGCCTGGGCCACGCCGCAGGCCGGCGAAGATCCGCCAGACACGCCCTTGGGCGAACGTGCCGACGATGCATGATCCGGGCGTGTTCACGTCGTTCCGGCGAGGTGAACACGCCTGGATCACCGGACGGCGCCGGGCGATGACGCCGACACCGGAAGGCCGGTGGACCGGCCGTCAGGACTGCCCGGCCTCGCGTCTCGGGCCGGTGCCGGGGTCGCCCGGCCGCGGCACCACCGGCCGTCCCTCCGTCGTCGCCCGGTCCGGCGCATCTCCGGTCCCCGGGTCCGCGTCGTCCGCCTCTCCGGCCGGACCCGTCCCGACCGGCGCCGCCCCGGCCTCGGGATGCTCGCCCTGCGACCTTCCGGCCTGCGCCGGAATCGACGTGCCCGTGGCGACGACCGGCGTGCCCGTGGCCGCGACCGGGGTGCGGGCCCGGCGGGAGGGCAGGAGGAGGACCGCGAACGTGACCGGGATGAGGGCGAGGCTGGCGTACGTCGAGGGCTGGAAGCTGTTGATCTTCGGATGGCCGTCGATCGCCAGGTCCACGAAGACCAGCAGGCTCTGCACGACCACCAGGCCGATCAGGATCGCGCGGCGCGGGTGCCGCCAGAGCGCGATCGCGCCGGCCGGGACGAGCGCGGGGAACGCGTACAGGCAGAAGCGGCCCCAGTCGCCGCCGACCACGAACTGCGCCAGGACCGGCACCATCAGCCAGCCGAGCGGGCCGGCGTGCCGGAAGCCGTAGAGCCCGAGCGCCCACCAGACGCCGAGCGACGTGCCGACCGCGATGCCCAGCGCGGCCACGATGCCCTGCTCCGCAAGCTTCATCCCGACGATCCGTACGCCGGCCTGGACCAGCAGCTCCTGGCTCGGCCAGCCGTGCGTGGGCTTCGCCTGCACG
The DNA here is from genome assembly GCF_030811575.1 of Catenuloplanes nepalensis. Taxonomy (GTDB): domain Bacteria; phylum Actinomycetota; class Actinomycetes; order Mycobacteriales; family Micromonosporaceae; genus Catenuloplanes; species Catenuloplanes nepalensis. The sequence goes on from NZ_JAUSRA010000001.1 coordinate 5,560,600, forward strand.
GCCGTGGTGGCGAGCACGCCGGGGCCGACCACCAGCGCCACCCGGATCGCGGCCCGCCAGTCGACCCACTTCTCCCGAAAAATCATGTACAGCGGCACCGCGAACGAGATCACGGTCTCCCGGGCCAGCGCGGCCGCGACCAGCAGCAGCGGCAGCACGGCCGTCCAGCCGGACAGCGCCGCCAGCATCGACCAGGCCAGCAGCGCCATCGCGGCGGGATCGATCAGGTACGGCTGGTACAGGTAGAACAGCCACCCGGGCAGGCTGAGCAGACCGGCCATCGCCACGTAGGCCGCACCACGCGTGCCGCCCAGCTTCCGGGTCAGCAGGTAGGCCGCGACCCCGCCGGACGCCAGCGCGATCGCGTTCAGCAGCCGATACGCCTCGCGATAGTGATACCGGCCGCCGATCTCGTTGGCCAGCAGAGGCATCAGCATGCGGTACGTGTACGGCGTGTGCACCTGGGCCCGCGGGTTCTCCGCCAGCCTCAGGTAGTGCAGCGCGTCACCGCCGGACGACCGGACGTGCGGCAGGATCAGCAGCCAGATCGCGGTCAGTGCGACGGCGGCACCGACGGCGAGCGAGATCTCCCGGACCACGGGAGACTTGAGAATGGCGGCGGTCACCGGTCCTCGGATTCCTGAGGTCGCACGTCGAGTGGCGTTCACAAGAGGAGTCACCTTAGCCGGACACTACTGAGTGGACGACGGTTGCGGCCGCGCCGGCACTCTTCCGGGGACGTTCTTCACCTCCCGCGGCGTCGGGACACGGCGGCGGACTATCGCGTTGCCGACACTTGACGGCCACCGCCATCGAAAGGGACCCACACTGGCAAATCCGTCAATAAACGCAAACCGCCCGCAAAGCCGATTCGGCCGGCCTGTTCACCATCCGTGAATTCACTCTAAGTGGACCGTCGTTGACCTTTGGTGATTGATTTACCAGCCCACCGTTATGAACGGGTCAGCCCGGCATTGCGCGACATATGGCGGTTCCGCCTCGCAAAACGGTGCTCTTCGGGCGTCTCCCTGCTCGGAGCGGGCGTGACACGCACTTGCATAATCCAGTGATGGCACGGGATTCGGGGAGTGGACTGCCCAGCGGCGGGTCCGACATCGTTACGGTCGAGCTCACGGCCGCGGAAGCGGCCTCGGGCACGACGAAGACCATCGCGCTGCCGCCGGACGGGCGGCTCATCGCGATCAACCTGCCGGCGGGCATCGGCGACGGCGCGATACTGCGGCTTCCGCGCAACGACGCCGCGTCCACGGACGGGCCGCCGGAGCTCACCATCCACGTCCAGGTCACGTCCGACGACCCGACCTCGGTCATTCCGCTGCCCACGCCGTACGACCAGACGAAGCCGATCGCGGTCCCGGCCACCGGCGACGACGAGAAGACCACGGTGCTGCCGACCGGCCAGGACCGGACCGCGGTCGTCCCGGCGCCGGACAGCGACGCGGACGAGCGCACCACGGTCATCGCGACGGACGGCGGCGCCACCCCGCCGGCCCTCGCCGACGAGGACCGCACCGCGGTCATCTCCACCGGCACGCCCACGGCCGCCGACGAGGACCGGACGACGGTGATCCCGGCCGGCGCCACGCCGCCCGCACCGGCCGTGGCCGAGACCCCGGCGTCCGCCACCACCGCGGACGACGACCGGACCACCGACATCCCCACCCGCACGACCCCGGCCGCCGCCGACGGGGACCGGACCACGGTCATCCCGGCCACCGACCCGGCCTCGACGCCCGCCACCACCGCGGACGACGACCGGACCACCGTCATCCCGGCGCCGGCCACCGCCTCCGGCGCGGGCGGCGACGGCCCGGCCACCACCGGCGTGGCCTCGGACGAGGACCGCACGGCCGTCATCCCGACCGGCGCCACACCGGCCGGGCCGGCCGGCGAGTCCCCGGCGTCCGCCACCACCGCGGACCACGATCGGACCACCGTGCTCCCTGCGGCCGCGGAGCAGACGTCGTCGCCGGCAGAGGAGAAGGCATCGCCGACGGCCGAGGAGAAGGCCGAGGAGGGCGACCGGACCGGCTCGGGCATCGCTCCGGCCACGCTCGCGGCCGGAGCAGCCGGAGCGGTCGCGGGTGCCGCCGCCGGTGCCGCCGCGGCGTCGAGCGCGCGGCCGGACGACACCGCCGCGCAGCCGGCCACGCCGTTCAACGCGGAGACCACCCAGCACGTGCCGGCCGACGCGACCTCCGCTCCCGCTGACGCCGCCCCGGTCCCGGCCGCCGCGGACGCGACGCCCCCCGGCTACACGCTGCCGGGCGGCACCGCGCCGGACACCGCGAGCGAGGCCGCCGGCGCCGCCATCCCGCCGACCTCCGGCGCGCCGTCCACGGCGTACCCGCCCACGCCCGCCCCGGGCTACACCCCGGCGCCCGGCGCTCCCGCACAGTCCTACCCGCCGGTCCCGGGCACGCCGGGATACCCGCCGGTCTCCGGCGCCCCCGCACAGTCCTACCCGCCGGCCCCGGGCACGCCCGGATACCCGCCGGTCTCCGGCGCCCCGGCCGGCGGTTACCAGCCGGTCTCCGGCGGGCCCGCGCAGTCCTACCCGCCGGCGCCCGGATATCCGCCGGTGTCCGGTGGCCCGGCCGCCCCCGGCTACCCGGCCTCCGGCGTGCCCGGTTCCGGTGCCCCCGCCGGCTACCCGCCGGTTCCCGGCACCCCCGGTTATCCGCAGACCCCGAACACCGCCGGTGCGCCCGGCTACCCGCCGCCCGGCACCCCCGGCTACCCCACCTCCGGCGTGCCCGCGCCCGGCTACCCGACCTCCGGCGTCCCGGCCTCCGGTGTGCCCGGTGCGCAGGCCTGGGGTCAGCCGCCGCAGTCCGGTGCTCCGGCGTGGGGGCAGCCCGGCGCGTACCCGCTCGGTGCTCCCGGCGGCTACGCCGTCCCGCCGCAGCAGAAGCCGAAGCGCAGCACCGGCCTGATCGTCGGTGCCGCCGTGCTCGTGGTGCTGCTCTGCGCCGGCGTGGTCGCCGTACCGTGGCTGCTCAACAGCGGTGAGCCGGACCCGGACCCGACCGGCGGCGGCCCCGGCCCCGCGGCGACCACCCAGGCGCCGGTGGCGATGACGCCCGGGCAGTACCAGGCGGTGCTGTCCGCGCTGGACGGCGACGTGCAGCCGGCCTGGGACGCGATGAACCGGGCCACCAAGCCGGACGCGCTCTCCTCGGCCGCGGACGACCTGGGCGAGATGCTCGGCCTGCAGGCCGACGAGCTGGCCCGGGTGACGCCGCCGGAGGACGTGGCGGACGAGCACAACCTGCTGGTGGAGGCGCTGAACGCGCTGAGCACGGACGTGCTGGACGCGAGCCTCTCCGCGGAGGGCTCGGCGCTGTGCACCGGCTCGTCCGCGGTCAACCTGGTGTCCCGGTCGGACGGCGGCGCGGATCTGCGGGACGCGGCGACCGCGCTGAGCTCGGCGGACCTCAAGGTCGGCGGCTGGATGCCGAAGGCGCTCAAGGAGGAGAGCCGGCGTCCCCCGAACGGCAACTACTACCGGCGCATCCAGGGCGGCCTCGGCGAGCTGAAGGTCGACAACGGCGGTGACCACGACGCGCTGATCAACCTGGTGAAGAACGGTCAGACCCGTCCGGAGGTCTCGTTCTACGTCCAGGCGAAGTCCAACTTCACGGCCAGTTCGATCCACGACGGCGCGTACACGATCTACGTGACCACCGGGACGGACTTCGACGGGACGCGCTTCAACCGGGACTGCGACTTCAGCAAGTTCGACGAGGCCATCACGTACGAGACGACGAACAACCAGTACACGATCTGGGAGATCAGCCTGGAGGCGTCGGTCGGCGGCAACGCCAGCACCAGCGACGTGCCCCCGGGCTCCTTCCCGGAGTGACCCGGTAGCACCGCGGAAGGCCCGGCCGCCCGGCCGGGCCTTTTCCGTGTCCTCAGCCGTAGATCGCCGCCGGGATCACGGTCGGCGGCACCCCGAACGTGCGCAGCAGCGCCTCGGTGAGGTGGTCGGCCGCGGTCCGCTCGCTCCAGCCCAGCGTGGTGGTGAGGTCGATGACCACCCGCTCGTCGAAGATCGTCACCCACATCAGCACCGCGAACCGGATGTCCTGCTGCGGCAGCCGTCCGCGGGTCACCGCGGTCTCCACCAGCCGCGCCAGCCGGTCGTAGAGCGCGCCGATGAACGGGTCCTCCATGTTCCGCCGGGCCAGCAGGCCGCGCGGGGATCGCATGTGGACCGCGGCGGCGCCCCAGCGGGTGGCCTGCGCCACCCACTCGTGACACAGAACACGGATGTCGCCGAGCGGGTCGTCGCCGACCGGCAGCCCGTCGAACGCCTCCAGCAGATCGCCCATCAGGTCCGCGAAGTACGCATCGACCGCGCTGCCCGTGTCGGAGAAGTTCCGGTACGCGGTGGCGGTCGAGATCCCGGCCCGCTCGGCCGCCTCGGCCAGCGGGAACTCGGTCCCGCGCTCGGCGATCAGCTCGCCCACGGCGGTCAGCAGTGCGGAGCGTCGCTGCCGTGCGTCGCTGCGCCGCGGTCGATCGTCGTCCTCGGCCACCCCGAGGGCCGGCGCGGCCCGGCGTCCAGTTGGCAGCGACATGTCCGGGATTGTATCGCCCGCGCTTGGCACCTCCCCGTAACGAGATCGCAAAGTGGCCACGTCACACTGCCAAGTGAGAAGATCTTCTCACTTTTTCGGGAGGCAGGTTCATGTCCACGAGACAAACCCGCGTCGCGGTGATCGGTGCCGGCGCGGTCGGCCTGGTGGTCGCTGAGGCGGCGCACGACGCCGGCCACGACGTCGTGCTCTGCGCGCGGACGCGGCCGGAGCGGCTGGTCATCGAGCGTGCCGATCGCGTACGCGAGTTGGACGTACCCGTGGTGGTCGATCCGCGTGAGGCGGAGCCGGCCGACTGGGTGCTGCTCGCCACCAAGGCGCAGGACGTGGCCGGTGCCGCCGCCTGGTTCGACGGGCTGGTCGGCCCGGAGACCACGGTGGTGGTGCTGCAGAACGGCGTCGACCACGCCGAGCGTGTCGGCCCGCTGCTCCCGTCCGGCACCACGGTGCTGCCCGCGCTCGTCTACGTGGCCGCCGAACTGCTGGAGCGCGGCCACGCACTGCACCGCCGGGGCGCGCGGCTCACGGTCCAGGGCTGCCCGGACACGGCCGGCGCCGAGTCCCTCGCCGGCTTCACGTCCACGGCCACGGCCGGGCGGGCGGACGCGGCCAGCACGCTGCCCGGCGAGCGCTTCGCCGCACTGATGGCCGGTTCCGGTCTCGCGGTGGAGCAGGTGGCGGACTTCCGCACCGCGGCCTGGCGCAAGCTGCTGACCAACGTGGCCGCGAACCCGATAACCGCGCTCACCATGCAGCGGATGGTCGTGATCCAGCAGGACGAGTCCGTGCGTGAGCTGACCCGCGCACTGCTGCACGAGGCGGTCCGGGTCGGTGCGGCCGAGGGCGCGGCGCTGACCGCCGACGACGTGGCCCACACGCTGCGCCTCTACGACGAGTTCGCGCCGGACGACGGCACGTCGATGTACTACGACCGGTTCGCCGGGCGCGCGACCGAGCACGAGCTGATCACCGGCGCGGTGGTCCGGCTCGCCGACCGGCACGGCGTGGACGCGCCGCTCAACCGGGCGATCCTCGCGCTGATGCGGGGCCTGAACCACAAGTAGCCACACGACGCCCTGCCGCGACCACCATGCGGCAGGGCGTCTTCATGTCCGCACCGCGCGCCCGGCACCGGCGGACCCGGCCGGACCGGAATCCGCCGGCGGCCGAGCCGAGCGCGCGCCCGGCGGCCGGGAGCAGGCCACTCGCTGCTCGGCTGGGGCCTGCCGGCGATCCTGGAACGCCTGCTCCCGCGCCGCGCCGCGCCGATCTGGACCGTCGTGGCGACGCTGATGCCGGTGATCTCGTTCGCCCCGCTCGGCGGCGAGATGGACGCGGCCACCCGCCTCACGCTCGGCGCCACGCACGTGCTGGTGGCCGCCGCCCTCTTCGCCGGACTGCTCCGCCACAGGCCCGCCTGACCCCCCGGCCGCGGCCGAGCCTGATGTAACCGCCTGTTACGCGGAGCGCGACGGCCGGCCCCTCGATCGGATGAACAACACCAGGCGGGCAGGCCGATGACGGATTCGCGAACGATACTCATGGTTAGATCCGCGCATGGTCATGCGTCGCGGTCTCCCGCCGGTCGCGGTCCTGGCGACATCCGTGCTGCTCTGCGCGGGCGGCGGCCTGACGCTCGCGTACGGACTGTCCGGCGATCCGATGGGCAGCCTCCTCCCGCCGTGGTCGCTCGTGCCGTACGGCGCGCTCTACCTGCTCCTGGCCTGGGCCGTTGTCCGCGGTCACGGCTGGGGTCGCGTCCTGCTGCTGATCCTCTGCGGCGTCGGCGCAGCCCTGGCCGTGACCCGGATGGTCCAGGGCACCGTGCTGGCCGGCATGCCCTGGCTCGGCTGGCCGGTCATCTACGCCGCGCTGGTCAGCACGCCGAGCGCCCGCGCCTGGTTCCGCCGGGCCCCCGAGTCGGCCGAGGACGCGTTCTTCGACCCGATGCGCGGCCCACGCGAAGAAACCCAAAACACCCCGCCGCGGGTACGCCGTGAGGACGCCACCGACGACGAGGAGTGACACAATCGCCCTCATGATCGAGATCGCGGTGACCGGCGTGACCGGTCACCTCGGCGGCGCCGTCGCCCGCCGTCTCTCCGCCGCCGGCCATCCGCTGCGCCTCGTCGCCCGCTCCCCCGCACGCGCGCCGTCGCTGCCGCACAGCACGGTCGCGGCCGCCTCCTACGGCGACCGCGACGCCGTGGCCCGCGCACTGGAGGGCACCGAGGTCGCGCTGATGGTCTCCGCCGCCGAGTCCGCCGACCGCCTCGGCCAGCACCGCACGTTCATCGACGCGGCGGCCGCAGCCGGCGTACGCCACCTGGTCTACATCTCGTTCTTCGGCGCCGCCGCGGACGCGGAGTTCACGCTGGCCCGCGACCACCACGCCACCGAGGAACACCTGCGCGCCTCCGGCCTGACCTGGACCGCGCTGCGCGACAACCTCTACGCCGACTTCCTCCTCACGCTGCCCGGCCCGGACGGCGTCATCCGCGGCCCCGCTGCGGACGGCCGCGTCTCCGCCGTGGCCCGCACCGACGTCGCCGACTGCGCGGCGGCGGTCCTGCACTCCCCGGCCGGCCACGAGAACCGCACCTACCAGCTGACGGGACCCGCGGCCGTCTCGCTGGCCGAGGTGGCCGCGCTGCTCACCACGCACACCGGCCGGCCGATCAGCTATCACCCCGAGACGCTGTCCGAGGCTCGCGCGTCGCGGGCCCACTACGCGGCGCCGCCCTGGCAGCTCGACGCGTGGATCTCGACCTATACCGCCATCGCGTCCGGGACGCTGGAGGGCGTCACCTCCGACGTGGCGCTCCTCTCCGGCCACGCCGCCACCCCGATCCAATCCCTCCTGCGGACCCCCTGACCCACTTCGGGCCGTATCGACCCGCCGGCGGGCGGCAAGCACGGCGCCCCTCGTTACCGCCGCCACCGGTGAGAAGCCGAGACCCCGCGCTCTAACGAGAGCCGGCACGGCCGTCCTGATATCTCACGTCATCGCTGTCTTGAGCTGTTCTCCTCGGTTTAGGGCGCCTCCGGCGGGCCTCGGGCTCCGGGGAAAGGGCGGGGCTTCCAGCCGGGCCGGGTTCGTCGGCCCCGCTGTCTCTTCGTGAGTGGCATGGGTGGGCTTCGTGTGCCTGGCTGCCCCGCATGCCGTCTTCCGGGTCAAGCCGAGCAGATCATCGGCAGGGCCGCCGGCTCTGGTCTCCGGTCGGTAGGGTCGTCGCTGCGCGCCGTCCTTGCCTAGGACGGATCGAGCCGGATCGCTCCGGGACCGGGGGCCAACGCGACCGCGCGTGGGTCGGCCAGCTCGTGACCGTCGGCGCAGTGCACGGTGAGGTGGACGTCGGCGTCGCAGCCGCGGTGCACCGCACGCACGGACGGTCCCTCGGGTCCGGCGATGTACTGCTCGCCCCAGGCGCGCAGCGCGATCAGGATCGGGTAGAGGTCGAGGCCCTTGGCGGTGAGGCGGTACTCGTACCGCCGGCGGCTGCCCGGTTCCTGGTATTGCTCCCGCCGCAGCAGGTCCTGCTCGACCAGCATGGCGAGCCGGTTCGTCAGCACCTGCCGCGGCACGCCGGTCCGGACCCGCATGTCCTCGAAGCGGCGCACGCCGCTGAACACCTCGCGCATGACCGCGACGGTCCACTTCTCGCCGAGCACGGCCATCGCGCCGCCGATCGGGCAGTTCTCCACGGACCAGTTCAACGCGTCGGGTCTCACCAGCCCAGGCTAAGTCTCGTTGACAGACCCAGCAACCGGCTGCCAGGCTGCGTCCATGGAAGAGACTCAGCGCAGCCGCACGTACGGCTGGACGGATCCGTCGGCGGTCGCCGCCCACCTCGGCCGCCGCGGCGGTCTCGACCTGATCCGGGCGATGGCCGCGGGCGAGCTGCCGGCGCCGCCGATCATGCACACGATCGGCATCTCGGACATGGAGGCCAAGGAGGGCTGGATCGGGCTGGAGCTCACGCCGCAGGAATTCCACTACAACCCGCTCGGCTCGGTGCACGGCGGCGTCATCTCCACGCTGCTGGACACCGCGGCGGCCTGCGCGGTGCACACCACGCTGCCGGCCGGCACCGGTTACACCTCGCTCGACCTGACCGTGAAGTTCGTCCGCCCGGTCACGATCGCCACCGGCCGGGTGCGCTGCGAGGGCACGGTGCTCAACCGGGGCCGCCGGACCGCGCTCGCCGAAGCCCGGCTCACCGACGCGGCCGGAAAGCTGCTGGCCCACGGCACCTCCTCCTGCCTCATCTTCGAGATGCCGTGACCCCTGCGCCGCACCGGACCCGGGCGGGATGGGTGCGGCCGGTGCCCGGCCGCCGGTAAGAGCACTGCGAAACGGTCGAAAAACATAAGACCTCGTGCCCGATGGCCGATTGGCCGGTTGCAGTCCGGTTGCGTCCGGTTCCGATTCGGGAGATGACAGATGAGCACTGATGCCTCCGCCCGGCGTGGCGGCGCGGCGCGCTGGTTCACCGATCGGGGTGTGAACGCGAAGATCCTGTCCGCCGTGGCCGTCGCCTCGATCGCCGCGGGGACGATCGGTGTCACCGGCTTCGTGCAGCTGGACTCGATCGCGGACCAGGCCGAGACGCTCTACACCGACAACGTGGCGCCGCTGACCACGCTGTCGACGCTGCAACGGGACTTCCAGGCCTGGCGCGGTCGCGTCCTGGAGTACGGCGGCGCCAGCGCGGAGACCCGCGCGAAGCTGCTCACCGAGATCGACGAGCGGATTGCGAAGATCAACGACGACGCCGACACGTATCAGCCCCACGCGGTCCACCCGGACGCGATGTCGGCGTTCCGCGCGGACTTCACCAAGCTCGTGGACATCGCGGACAACACGCTGATCCCGCTGGCGGACCGGGGCCAGAGCACGCAGTTCTTCGCGGAGTACCGGGCGCAGCTGCTCCCGGTGGTGACGTCGGCCAGCGACGCCATCGAGGCGGAGAACGAGGCCGAGGCCGCGCAGGCCAAGGAGCGCGCCGACGACGGCGCCGCGACCGCGTCCACCGGCAAGCGCACGCTGCTCATCGTCGGCGTCGTCGGCGTGCTGCTCGCGCTGGCGCTCGGCGTCTGGGTGGCCCGGCAGATCGTCGGCCCGCTCGCCACGGTCAAGCGCTCGCTGACGCACATGGCCGAGGGCGACCTCACGCTCGAACCGGACGTGCACGGCAGGGACGAGGTCGGCCAGATGGCCGCCGCGCTGACCCGGGCGCTGCGGCAGACCCGCGAGGTGGTCTCGTCCGTCGGCGCGGCCTCGCACAGCCTGGCCGCCGCGGCCGAGGAGACCTCGGTCATCGCGAACCAGATCGCCAAGAACGCGGAGGAGGCCTCCACCCAGGCGAAGGTCGTCTCGGCCGCGTCCGAGGAGGTGTCCCAGGGCGTGACCACGGTCGCGGCCGGCTCCGAGGAGATGGGCGCCGCGATCGGCGAGATCGCGCAGAGCGCGAACAACGCGGCCGAGGTCGCCGGGCAGGCCGTCGCGGTCGCGGAGTCCACCAACCAGACCATCGCCACGCTCGGCGAGTCGTCCCGGCAGATCGGCGACGTGGTCAAGGTGATCACCGCGATCGCGGAGCAGACCAACCTGCTGGCGCTGAACGCGACCATCGAGGCGGCCCGGGCAGGCGAGGCGGGCAAGGGGTTCGCGGTCGTCGCCACCGAGGTCAAGGACCTGGCCCAGGAGACCGCGCGGGCCACCGAGGACATCTCCCGCCGCGTCGAGGCGATCCAGGCCGACAGCAGCCAGGCGGTCACCGCGATCCAGGAGATCGCCGAGATCATCGGCCGGATCAACGACTACACCACCACCATCGCGTCCGCGGTCGAGGAACAGTCCGCCACCACGGCCGAGATGAACCGCAACGTCGCCGAGGCCGCCTCCGCCACCGGCCAGATCAGCGCCAGCATCGACAACGTCGCCGAGAACGCCCGCATCACGGCCGAATCCGTCGCCGACGCCCAGCGCTCCGCGGCCGAACTCTCCCGCATGTCCACCGAACTCCAGAGCACGGTCTCCCGCTTCACCTACTGACCCGTCCGGTACGGCGAAGTGGGCCGAAGCCCCCTTCGCCTGCGGAAAGATCACACGGACAGCAGCTGGTGCAGGGACTCGTCGTGGAGGTCGGTGCGGTTGCCGGAGCGGACGACCTCGCCGGCGTCCAGGATGACGAACTCGTCGGCGAGGCGGAGCGCGGTGTCCAGGTACTGCTCGATGAGCAGGATGGCGAGGCCGGCCTCGGTGTGCAGGCGGGCGATCGCCTCCTCGATCTCCACGACGATCGACGGCTGGATGCCCTCGGTCGGCTCGTCGAGCAGCAGCAGGCGCGGGCGGGTGATCAGCGCGCGGGCCATCGCGAGCTGCTGTTGCTGGCCGCCGGAGAGGAAGCCGGCACGGCGTTTGAGCAGGCCGCGCAGCGCCGGGAAGAGGTCGAGCGCCTCGTCGCGCGCCGACCGGTCCGGCGACCGCGCCGCCTCCAGCGTGACCCGCAGGTTCTCGGCCACGGTCAGCTGCGGGAACGTCTCGTGGCCCTGCGGCACGTAGCCGAGCCCACGGCGTACCCTCTCGTGGGTTTTCAGCTTTGAGAGGTCCTCGCCCTCGAACGTGATCGTGCCGGCGCGCGTGGGCAGCACGCCCATGATCGCCTTGAGCAGCGTGGACTTGCCGACACCGTTGCGGCCCATGACGCAGACCAGCTCACCGGCCGGCGCGTGCAGATCAACCCCGAAGAGCACCTGGGCCCGGCCGTACGCGACGTCGAGACCCGAAACGACCAGCGTCATGCCGCGGCCTCCCGTGATGTGGATCTTCCTAGGTAGACCTCCTGGACGCGCGGGTCGGCCCGCACCTGCGCGACCGTACCCTCGCGGAGCAGCCGGCCCTCGTGCAGCACCGTCACCTGGCTGGCGAACCGGCGCAGGAAGTCCATGTCGTGCTCGATCACCACGACGGTGTGGTCCCTCGCGACCGCCTGGAGCAGTTCGCCGGTGCGTTCCCGTTCGCCGCGGCTCATGCCGGCCACCGGCTCGTCCAGCAGCAGCAGGCGCGGCCGCTGCACGATCAGCATGCCGATCTCCAGCCATTGCCGCTGGCCGTGCGACAGCACGCCGGCCGGCCGCTCGGCCTCGGGAGTCAGACCGATCGTCTCCAGCACCGCCGCGACCTCGTCGGAGACGCCGCGCCGCGCGCGCAGCAGCGCCGGGATCCGGCGCCGGAACGACGCGGCCAGGTCCAGGTTCTCCAGCACGGTCAGGTCCTCGAAGACCACCGAGGTCTGGAAGGTACGGCCGACGCCGAGCCGGACGATCGCGTGCTCGCGCCGGCCGGTCAGCTCGACGCCGTCGAAGCGCACCGAGCCGGACGCGGGCCGGGTGCGCCCGGTGATCACGTCGATCAGCGTGGTCTTGCCCGCGCCGTTCGGCCCGATCAGGAAGCGCAGTTCGCCGGGCTGCACCGTGACGTCCAGGTCGGTGATCGCGTGGAAGCCGTCGAAGACGACGTTCAGGCCGCGCACCTCCAGCCGCCCGCTCATGCCGTCTCCTCCGAACGACATTCGCCGGGCCCTGAGCCGGCGGATTCGCTCGTAAGCTCGCTCATACCGGCACCCGCTCCCGGACCGGCGCCGGCAACGGCGGAGCCGGCGTGAAAAAGCGGCGGCGGACCAGCGCCACCCCGTCGGAGAGCAGCCCGGCCAGGCCGCGCGGCGCCCACAGCATCACGGCGATGAACAGCGCGCCCTGCAGATAGGTCCAGCCGGACGGGAACGACTCGCTGAGCCCGGTGCTGGCGTAGTTGTAGAGCACCGCGCCGCCGATCGCGCCGCCGAGCGAGAAGCGCCCGCCGATCGCGACCGCCACCAGCATCTCCAGCGACGGCACCACGCCCAGGTCGGCCGGGCCGAGGATGCCCACCACGGGCACGAACAGCGCGCCCGCGATCCCGGCCATCGCGGCGGACACCGCGTAGACCAGCGTCTTCACCAGCGCGGGGTCGTAGCCGAGGAACCGGACCCGGTCCTCGCCGTCCCGGATCGCGACGAGCAGCCGCCCGAGCCGGCTGCGGGACAGCTGCCACGCGGTCAGGAACACCGCGAGCAGCGCGCCGACGACGAGGTAGTAGACGATCCGCTTCTGCGCCGGGTCGTAGAGGTCGAGTCCGAAGAAGAACTGCACGTCGGTCAGCCCGTTCGTGCCGCCGGTCAGGCCCTGCTGGCCGACCAGAAGGATCACGAACGCGGCCGCGAGCGCCTGGGAGAGCACCGCGAAGTAGGCGCCGCGCACGCGTTGCCGGAACACGAGCGTGCCGAGCAGCAGCGCGACCACGGTGGGCAGCACGATCACCATGGCCAGCGCGAAGACCGGGTTGCGGAACGGCGCCCAGAGCGCGGGCAGCGCTTCCACGCCGCTCCACACCATGAAGTCGGGCAGCACGCCCGGGCCGGCGTCGGCGAGCTTCAGATGCATGCCCATGGCGTAGCCGCCGAGGCCGAAGAAGACACCCTGGCCGAGCGTGAGCATGCCGCCGCGGCCCCAGGCGAGGTAGATGCCGACCGCGACGACGGCGTAGCAGAGCCACTTGGCGAGCAGCTCCAGCCGGAACGCGGGCAACAGAGCCGGCGCCGCGAGGAGCAGCAGCGCGACGACCAGGAAGATCGCCGGGCCGGAGAATCGCGCGGCTCTCGTCGTACCCACGAAGGCGTGTGAATTTTGGGTCATGTCAGTGCCCGGCTGCGGAGGACGAACAGGCCCTGCGGACGGAATTGGAGGAACGCGACGATCACGGCGAACACCACCACCTTGGCGAGACTCGCGTCGGTCCAGAACTCGACGAAGCTGTTCAGCACGCCCAGCGCGAACGCCGCGATCACCGCGCCGCGCAGCTGGCCGAGCCCGCCCGCCACCACGATCAGGAACGCGTCCACGATGTAGTAGGTGCCGAGCGACGGCCCGACCGGCCCGATCAGCGTGAGCGCGACCCCGGCGACGCCGGCCAGCCCGGAGCCGATCAGGAAGGTGAGCTGGTCGACGCGCTCGGTGGCGACGCCGCTCACGGCCGCGAGCTGCCGGTTCTGCATGACCGCGCGCATCCGGCGGCCCTGCTTCATCCGGGTCAGGTAGAGCGAGATCGCGCCCACACAGGCAAGGGCCAGGACCAGAATGAAGATCCGGCTGTACGGGATGCCCGCCACTCCCCCGGTCAGCCAGGACGGCGCGGCGACGCCGACGTTGGGCGCGCCGAAGACGTCCCGGGCGAGCTGTTGCAGGATCAGGCTGACGCCGAACGTGAGCAGCAGCGTGTCCAGCGGCCGGCCGTAGAAGCGCCGGATCAGCAGCCGTTCCAGGACCAGGCCGAGCATGCCCGCGACGGCGAACGCCAGCGGGAGCGCCAGCAGCACGTCCTGCAGCACGTAGGCGGTGTACGCGCCGACCAGCAGGAACTCGCCGTGGGCCATGTTGATCACACCCATCTGGCCGAACGTGAACGTCAGGCCGAGCGCGATCAGCAGCAGTACGGCGCCCATGCTCGCGCCGATGAAGAGCTGCGTGAGGGTCGCCATCAGCTCAGCCCGGTCGCCCAGGCGTACCCCTTGAGGTATGGGTCCGGTTTGATCGGCTGACCGGAGTTCCACACCTCCTTGATCTGGCCGTCCGGCTGCACCAGGCCGATCCGCGCGGTCTTGAACACGTGCTGGTTCTCGCCGTCGATCGTGACCGTGCCCTCCGGCAGGTCCAGCGCCACGCCCTTGGCCGCGGCCTTCACGGCCTCGACCTCGACCGTGCCGGCCTTCTCGGCCGCGGCGGCCCAGAGCTTGACCGCGTTGTAGCCGGCCTCCATCGGATCGGAGGTGACCTTGTCCGCGCCGTACTTCGCCTTGAACGCCTTGACGAACGTCTCGTTCGCGGCGCCGGTGGTGGTCTGGTAGTAGTTCCAGGCGACCAGGTGGCCGGCGATGTTGTCCGGGCCGATGCCGGCGACCTCCTCCTCGGCCACGCTCACGCTGACCGTGGGCATCGCGTCCGCGGTGATCCCGGCGCCGCGCAGCGCCTTGAAGAACGCCACGTTGGAGTCGCCGTTCAGCGTGTTGAAGACCGCGTCCGGCGTGGCCCGCTGGAGCTTGTTGACCACGGTCGAGTACTCGGTGTGGCCGAGCGGCGTGTACTCCTCGCCGACGATCTCCATCCCGTTCGCGGCGGCGTAAGCCTTAATGATCTTGTTGGCGGTACGCGGGAAGACGTAATCGCTGCCGACCAGGAAGACCCGCTTCTTGCCCTGCTCCTTGAGGTAGTCCAGGCCGGGCACGATCTGCTGGTTCGTGGTGGCGCCGGTGTAGAAGATGTACGGCGAGCTCTCCAGCCCCTCGTACTGCACCGGGTACCACAGCAGCGCCTTGTTGCGCTCGAAGACCGGCAGCATCGCCTTGCGGCTGGCCGACGTCCAGCCGCCGAAGACCGTCGCCACCCGGTCCTGGCTGATCAGCTTCTGTGCCTTCTCCGCGAAGGTGGGCCAGTCGGAGGCGCCGTCCTCGACGACGGGCTCCAGCTTCTTGCCCAGCACGCCGCCGGCCGCGTTGATCTCCTCGATCGCGAGCAGCTCGGCGTTCTTGACCGTGACCTCGCTGATCGCCATGGTGCCGCTGAGCGAGTGGAGGACGCCGACCTTGATCGTGTCGCCGCTCGCCGCTCGCGCACCGTCGTCCGGTGAGCCGACGCAGCCGGACGTGAGCGCGAGCGTGGCGGCAAGACCGAGCGCGGCGAATGAACCCCGAAGACCTTGTGACATCCGACTTCCTCTCTGCCGGTGCAGGTGGAGAGGAAGCTAGGGGCGCGCGATTTCACGTATCTGTGTACATGAATGTCTGCGCGTTTAAGGACTGCTCACAAGCGACGGTGATCGATTGTGATATTACCTACACTCAGCGTGACGGCGCGCCGGATCCGCCGCGCCGTCACGCTCTCGTAGGTCAGACGGTGCCGGTGATGATCGGCCGCAGATCCTCCTGCGGCGGCGTCCAGGTGGCGGCGTCCGCGTCGACCTGCTCGCCGGAGCGGATGTCCTTCACCGAGTCCTGCTCGCCCGGGAACCAGACGAACGGGATGCCGCGGCGCTCCGCGTACCGGATCTGCTTGCCGAACTTCGCCGCGTTCGGCGCCACCTCGGTCGGCACGCCGTTGCGGCGCAGCGCGGCGGCCGCGGCGACGCTGCGCGGGCGCTCCTCCTCGCTGGTCACCGCGACCAGCACCGCGGTCGGCACGGAGCGGGACGCGGTGAGCGCGTCCCGGCCGAACAGGATCGCGAGCAGCCGGGTCACGCCGATCGAGATGCCGACGCCCGGGAAGACGTCCTTACCGGACGTGGCCAGGTTGTCGTACCGCCCGCCGGAGCTGATCGAACCGAACCGCTCGTAGCCTTCGAGCAGCGTCTCGTAGACCGTGCCGGTGTAGTAGTCCAGGCCGCGCGCGATCCGCAGGTCCGCGACGACCAGGCCGGGCTTCTCCGCGACCGCGGTGTCCATGACCCGGGCCAGTTCCTCGACGCCCTCGTCGAGCAGCGGGTCGGTGACGCCGAGCTGCTTGATCCGGTCGGCGAAGCCGCTGTCCGGCGCCTGGATCTCGGCGAGCGCCAGGATCCTCCCGGTCTGCTGTGGCGACAGGCCCTGCTTCTCCAGGATCGCCGCGACCTGATCCGGGCCGATCTTGTCGAGCTTGTCGACCTGGCGGAGCACCTCCTCGGTGCTCTCGATGCCGAGCCCGCGGTAGAAGCCCTCCAGCACCTTGCGGTTGTTGACCTGGATCTTCACCTTCGGGATCGGCAGCCCGCCCAGCGCGTCACCGATCACCAGTGGGATCTCGGCCTCGTAGTGCGCGGGCAGCGTGTCCCGGTCCACGATGTCGATGTCGGCCTGGTAGAACTCGCGGTAGCGGCCCTCCTGCGGCCGCTCGCCCCGCCACACCTTCTGGATCTGGTAGCGGCGGAACGGGAACTGAAGCTTGCCCGCGTTCTCCAGGACGAACCGCGCGAACGGCACGGTCAGGTCGAAGTGCAGGCCGAGCTGATCATCACTCGTGTCGTTCTCGTCGGCCTGAAGGCGGCGCAGGACGTAGACCTCCTTGGAGGTCTCCCCCTTGCGCAGCAGCTGATCGAGCGGCTCGACGGCACGGGTCTCCAGCGGCGCGAAGCCGTAGAGCTCGAACGTGCGCTGGACGCGGCCGAGGATCTCCTGCTCGATGAGGCGCTGCGGCGGCAGCCACTCCGGGAAACCGGACAGGGGCGTGATCTTGCTACTCAAGGCGATTCCCTAAGAAAAGGCTTACAGACCGCGGGCGGGCGCTTGCTGGCCGAACTCGCGGAGGTAAGGATTGGTGGCGCGCTCGCGCCCGATGGTCGTGGCGGGGCCATGGCCGGGCAGGACGATCGTCTCGTCGGCGAGCGGCAGGATCCGCTCCCGCAGGCTCGTCCGCATGGCGTCCATGCTGCCGCCCGGCAGGTCGGTGCGCCCGATCGACCCCGCGAAGAGCACGTCGCCGGAGAAACAGATCTCCTCGGCTGCGCTCCCCGGGAGCCGGAACAGCACCGACCCGCCGGTATGGCCCGGTGCGTGGTCGACCGCGATCTCCAGGCCGACCAGGTCCAGCACGGCGCCGTCGATCATCTCCACGACGTCGTCGGGCTCGGCGTACTCGAGACGACCACCGAACATCGCCCGGTAGTCCATGGAGAGCGCCTTCGACGGGTCCGTCAGCAGCTCACGGTCCGCGGAGTGCACGTAGGCCGGGATGCCGCGCGCGCCGGCGACCGGCGTCACCGAGAACGTGTGATCCAGGTGCCCGTGCGTGAGCAGCACGGCGGCGGGCTGGAGACGGTGCTTCGCCAGCAGCTCCTCGAGCTGGTCGACCACGCCGATGCCCGGGTCGACGACCACGCACTGCTCCCCGGGGCCGGTCGCCACCACGTAGCAGTTGGTCCCGAAGGCCTCGGCCGCAAAGCCGTCGACGAGCACGTACCCCTCCCAGGTCTGGGTTTCCGGGCCAGCTTATCGGCAACGGCAAACGACAACCGGCAGGGCGCGGGGCGCGTCGATGATCTTTGATGGCGTGTCGCGCCACCTGGGCGTCACTTTCCCAGCGGTTGGCCGTACACTACGCCCTCGTGTGGCGTGCCGCACTTACAGTGCGATCGCCCCCGCGGACCGTGACAGGAGATTAGGACTCGTGGCTCCCAGCAAGGAACGGCAGCGCAAGCTCGCGCGTGCGAAGCTCGACCGGCAGATGGCACGGCGGGCGGCCAAGGAGCGCCGCCGGCGCCGGGTCGGGGCGGCCACCGCCATCGGCATCGTGGCCGTGCTCGGCGCCGGCCTCGCGGTGTGGGCGCTGGGCGTCTTCGATCGTGACGAGGACACCACCGAGGCGAGCGGCGAGTCGTGCTCGTGGACCACGCAGGCCGGTGCGGACGCCACCCGCGACGTCGGCCAGCCGTCCACCGAGAACATCCCGTCCGAGGGCACCCGCCCGGCGACGCTCACGTTCAACTCGCTGGCGCCGGTCACCGCCACGCTGAACATCACGGACGCGCCGTGCTCCGTGGCCAGCTTCAGCTACCTGGCCGGCCGGCAGTACTTCGACAACACGAAGTGCACGGAGATCACCGAGGAGGGTGCGCTGCACTGCGGCGACATCACCGGTGACGGGCTCGGCGGCCCGACGTACACGTACTTCGACGAGAACATCCCGGTCGCCACGAACCCGTCCGCGCCGCCGTCCGGCAGCGTCACCCCGGCGTACCCGGCCGGCACGATCGCGCTGACCTCGCCGACCCCGGGCCAGAACGGCAGCCAGTTCCTGATCTTCTTCAAGGACTTCAACCCGGCCACGCCGAAGTACCCGATCATCGGCTCGGTCGCGACCGGCCTGGAGACGGTGCAGGAGATCGGCAAGACCGAGACCGTCGCGAACGACGCGGGTGAGAAGGTCGTGCCGAAGTCCGACGTGCTCATCACGTCGCTGACGGTCGGCGAGGTCGGCGCCACGGCCGCACCGGCCGCGCCCGCCGCCTCGGCCTCCACAGCTTCCTGACTTACCCTGCACTAATCCGCTGCCCCAGCACATACGTTATCCAGGAGGAACACCGTGTCGTCCATCAAGGAGCGGCAGCAGCGCGCCGCAGCACGGGCCAAGCTCGAGCGGGAGATGGCGGCCCGCAAGGAGGCCGCCGCCCGTAAGCGCAAGAACCTCTGGATCGCGGCCTCCGCAGGCGCGGCCGTCCTCGTCGTCGCGGCCGGCGTGCTGATCGCGATCAACCTGCTCGGCAACGACGACGACGAGTCCACCAACTCGCCCATCGCGGCCGGCACCACCACCTGCGCGTGGAACGCGGCTCCGGACCAGGGCCAGGGCACCACGGTCGACGTCGGCATGCCGCCGGCCAGCGCGTCGAACGTCGGCAAGTCGGTCATGATCGTCACCACGAACTTCGGCGCGGTCGAGGTGAACCTGGACAAGACCAAGTCGCCGTGCGCGATCGAGTCGTTCACGTACCTGTCCGGCAAGAAGTTCTTCGACGGCACCAAATGCCACCGGATGTTCCCGGGCATGCTGCAGTGCGGCGACCCGAGCGCGAAGGGCGAGGGCTACCGCGAGACCGACGGCACCGGCGGCCCGGCCTACCGCTACAGCAACGAGTACCTGCCGACCACGGACATCCCGCCGTACCCGGCCGGTGTGGTCGCGCTCGCCAACAGCGGCGCGGACGGCACCAACGGCAGCCAGTTCTTCTTCATCTACGAGGACACCGAACTGTCGCCGGACTACACGATCATCGGCAAGGTCACCGACGCCGGCCTCGCGGTCCTGAAGAAGGCCACCGAGAAGGGCCACGACGGCGCCTTCGACCCGAGCCCGGGCGGGGGCCACCCCAAGGAAGACATCAACATCCAGACCGTCACGGTCGCCGCGGCCTGACGATCACCGCGTCCCCGGCCCCTCGTCGCACCCGCGACGAGGGGCCGTCGCATTTCCGGCCACCCGCCATTTCCCGGCCGCCTCACCCGACTGCAATATGCGTGATTTTCGGGCGCAGAGCGCCCGAAAGCCCGGAACGCAGGTGCGGGCATGTCGGACGCACGCTGAACGCGGCAACCACACGCCGCACGCGACAACGCGGCAACGCCGCAACGCGGCAACGCCGCAACGCGGCAACGCCGCAACGCGGCAACGCCGCAACGCCGCAACGCCGCAACGCGGCAACGCCGCAACGCCGCAACGCCGCAACGCCGCAACGCCGCAACGCCGCAACGCCGCAACGCCGCAACGCCGCAACGCCGCAACGCCGCAACGCCGCAACGCCGCAACGCCGCAACGCGGTGGGAGAGATGTGGGTGTGGGGTTTGGGCTTGCGGCCTCGGATCGTGCAGGGAGGAGCGCTAGCGACGACCGGTGCCCGCGGGAGCATGCGGAACTCGCGCCGCCGGGAGCGGGCATATCGGCATTGATGCCTTGAAGCTCCCGGCGGGCGGAGGCGCGTCAGGCTCCGGAGGTGACGCGGTAGGCGTCGAAGACGCCGTCGAC
Source organism: Catenuloplanes nepalensis (assembly GCF_030811575.1). GTDB lineage: Bacteria > Actinomycetota > Actinomycetes > Mycobacteriales > Micromonosporaceae > Catenuloplanes > Catenuloplanes nepalensis. Next base: position 5,580,810 of record NZ_JAUSRA010000001.1, read on the forward strand.
CTTGCGGACCGCGGCGAGCAGGTGGCCGAGGTGCTTGGGGTCGGCCATCTCGAAGCTGAAGCGGCTCACCGCCACCCGGTCGCGCGTGGTCGTCACGGTCGCGGACAGGATGTTGACGCGCTCGTCGGAGAGGACCCGCGTGACGTCGGCCAGCAGCTTGTGCCGGTCGAGCGCCTCGACCTGGATCGCGACCAGGAACGTGGACGCGCTGGTCGGCTTCCACGTGACGATGACGATCCGGTCCTCCTGGACCTTCAGGTCCTCCGCGTTCGCGCAGTCGTCGCGGTGCACGCTCACGCCGCCGGAACGCGTCACGAAGCCGAACACGGCGTCGCCCGGGACCGGTGTGCAGCACCGGGCCAGCTTGATCCAGACGTCGGAGACGCCGCGCACCTCCACGCCCGGGTCGTGGCCGGTGGTGCGGGCCCTCGGCGGGCGGGTCGCGACGGCGGTCTCGGCGATGTCCTCGACCGCGCCCTCCTCGCCGCCGTAACCGGCGACCAGGCGCTGGACCACGGACTGTGCGGAGACCTGGTTCTCCCCCACCGCGGCGTAGAGCGCGGAGACGTCGTTGAGGTGCAGGTCGCGGGCGATCGCGATGAGCGCCTCGGAGGTGAGCAGGCGCTGAAGCGGCAGGCCCTGCTTGCGCATGGCCTTGACCATGGCCTCCTTGCCGGCCTCGATCGCCTCCTCGCGCCGCTCCTTGTTGAAGTACTGCCGGATCTTGGTGCGGGCCCGCGGGGACTTGACGAAGCCGAGCCAGTCCTGCGACGGGCCGGCCGAGTCGGACTTGGACGTGAAGATCTCGATCACGTCGCCGTTGGACAGCGTCGACTCCAGCGGCACCAGCTTGCCGTTGACGCGCGCGCCGATGCACTTGTGGCCCACCTCGGTGTGCACCGCGTAGGCGAAGTCGACCGGCGTGGAACCGGTCGGCAGCGGGATGACGTCGCCCTTCGGCGTGAAGACGTAGACCTCCTGGCTGGAGAGGTCGAACCGGAGCGCGTCCAGGAACTCGCTCGGGTCGCTCGCCTCGCGCTGCCAGTCGAGCAGCTGCCGCAGCCAGGTCATCTCGTCGATGTGCGCGGGCGGGCCGACCACGGTCGCGCCCTTCTGCTCCTTGTATTTCCAGTGCGCGGCGATGCCGAACTCGGCGGTGCGGTGCATCGCGTACGTCCGGATCTGCATCTCGACCGGCTTGCCGGACGGGCCGATCACGGTCGTGTGCAGCGACTGGTACATGTTGAACTTCGGCATCGCGATGTAGTCCTTGAACCGGCCCGGGACGGGCTGCCAGTTCGCGTGGATCACGCCGAGTGCCGCGTAGCAGTCGCGCACGGTGTCGACCAGGATCCGCACGCCGACCAGGTCGTAGATGTCGTTGAAGTCCCGGCCCCGCACGATCATCTTCTGGTAGATCGAGTACAGGTGCTTGGGACGGCCGGTCGTCTCCGCCTTGATCTTGGCGGACTTGAGGTCGACCTGGACCTTCTGGGTGACCTGCCGGAGCAGCGTGTCGCGCTGCGGCTGGTGCTCGCCGATCAGGCGGTTGATCTCCTCGAACCGCTTCGGGAAGAGGAACCCGAACGACAGGTCCTCCAGCTCCCACTTGATCGTGTTCATGCCGAGCCGGTGCGCCAGCGGGGCCAGGATCTCCAGCGTCTCCTTGGCCTTCTGCTCCTGCTTGGCGCGGGGCAGGAAGGTCAGCGTGCGCATGTTGTGCAGCCGGTCGGCGAGCTTGATGACCAGGACGCGCGGATCCTTCGCCATCGCCACGACCATCTTGCGGATCGTCTCCGCCTTGGCCGCGTCGCCGAGCTTGACCTTGTCGAGCTTCGTCACGCCGTCGACCAGCAGCGTGACCTCGGGGCCGAAGTCCGTCCGCATCGCGTCGAGCGTGTAGTCGGTGTCCTCGATCGTGTCGTGCAGCAGTGCCGCGACCAGCGTGGTCGTGTCCATGCCCAGGTTGGCCAGGATGGTGGCGACCGCGAGCGGGTGCGTGATGTAGGGGTCGCCGGACTTGCGATATTGCCCGAGGTGCCACTTCGCGGCCATGTCGAACGCACGCTGCAGCAGCCGCACATCCGCCTTCGGGTGGCTGGCGCGGTGGATCGAGATCAGCGGCTCCAGCACCTCCGCGACCTGCGGGGTCTGCCACGGCGCGTTGAACCGGGCCAGCCGGGCGCGCACCCGGCGGCCGGACGCGACGCCGGTCAGGAACGTCGGGTCCTCCTGCTCGCCGGCGGCCGCGAACTGGTCCGCCACGCTGGGACCGCCGGGGAACGGCAGCACCACGCCCTCGCCGTCGTCCGTGGCGTGGGCCACCGGGGGTGCCGGCTGCTCGAGATCGTTTATCGGGGGTTCCGGCACGCGCTCGGCCTCGACGGCCGAGACGATGTCCGGAAGATCCACCTCGTTCGTCGCCACCGAGCCCTCGCCTGCTTTGCCCTCACCAGGAGAGGCGACGTGACTGGACATCGGCCCCCTCACCTCTCCGATCGGCCACATGTGTGGACGCCTGACCGTATCCGCCCGGTCCACGTCCGCGCCACCGGGGCGACACATCCGGGTCGTGTCCGGACGCCAATCCTACCCGTCCGGCCAGCGGAGACGCCGGGCGCTTGACCACCGTCAAACGGTCAGAAGCGCATCAACGGTACGTCCGGCGAGCCGGCGGCGGCCCTCCAGGAACGACAGCTCCAGCAGCACGGTGAACCCGGCGACCGTGCCGCCGGCCTTCTCCACCAGATCGAGCGTCGCCTTCGCGGTGCCGCCGGTGGCCAGCACGTCGTCGACCACCAGCACGCGCTGGCCGGCCACGAAAGCGTCGGCGTGCACCTCCAGCGTGGCCTCGCCGTACTCCAGCGCGTAGGACGCGGAGTGCACCTTGCGGGGCAGCTTGCCGGCCTTGCGGATCGGGACCACGCCGACGCCGGTCGCGTAGGCCAGCGCGGCCGCGATCACGAACCCGCGCGCCTCCACGCCCACCACCACGTCGAACGAGTCCGGCCCACGGTGGGCGGCGATCGCGTCGATCGTCTCCTTGAACACCATGCCGTCCGAGAACAGCGGCATCAGGTCCTTGAACAGGATGCCCGGCTTGGGGAAGTCGGGCACGTCCAGCGTGCGGCTCGCGACCAGCGCGGCCACGTCGGCACCGAGGTCACCTGAGAGTGAGGGGGTCGAGGTCACACGGTCATTCTTCGCGACCCCGCCCGCGCATTTCAACTCGGGGCCGCCCGGGGCGCCCCGCACAGAGATCGAGGCGTCATTCACGCCGTTGGAACGACGTGAATGACGCCTCGATCTCGGGCCTGGCACGCCGGACCGCGCGGGCGGTGCGGCGGTTGCCGGGTCAGGTGCGGCGCTTGGCTCCGGTGTTGCCGGGGCGGTTGCCGCGGTTGCCACCGGTGTTCGGGCGCTTGGTGTTCGGCCGGGCGCCGACGCGCGGCGTGGAGCCGGCCAGCGCGTGCTCCGAGTCGCCCACCGGGGCGTCGGTGCCGGCCTCGGCGGCCCGGTTCGCCAGCGACGCGCGGCGGGCCAGCACCCGCTGGTTGTGCACCTTGATCCGCGGCTCGAAGTCCTTCAGCGCGACCAGCACCGGCGTGGCGAAGAACAGCGAGGAGTAGATCGCCAGCGCCATGCCGACGAACAGCACCAGGCCGAGGTCCTCCAGCGTGCGCGCGCCGAACACGCCCGCGCCGATGAAGAGCAGGCCACCGACCGGCAGCAGCGCCACCAGCGAGGTGTTGATCGACCGCATCAGCGTCTGGTTGATCGCCAGGTTCGACGCCTCCGCGTACGTCTGGCCGCTGCCCGCGGTGATGCCCTTCGTGTTCTCCTGGACCTTGTCGAACACCACGACCACGTCGTAGAGCGCGTAGCCGAGGATGGTCAGGAAGCCGATCACGGTGGACGGCGAGACCTCGAAGCCGACGATCGAGTAGACGCCCGCGGTGAGCACCAGGTCCAGCAGCAGCGAGACGACGGCCGCGACCGCCATCCGCCACTCGAAGCGGAGGACCAGGTAGAGCGAGACCACCGCGATGAAGACCAGCAGCGCCAGGATCGCGCGCTCGGTCACGGACGCGCCCCAGGCGCCGGAGACCCGGCTGTCCGAGACCAGCGCCGGCTCGACGCCGAGCGTCTGCGCCACCGAGCCCTTGATCTCGATCGACTGGTCGGCCGTGACCTCACCGGTCTTGACCAGGATGAAGCCGTCCGTGGCGTCGCCGACCTGCTGGGTCGACTCGACCTTGACGTCCTCCGCGCCGGACTCCTCGATCGCCTTGGCCACGGCTTCCGAGGCGCGGTCGATCGTCAGGTTCGCGGCCGGCACCTGGAACTCGGTGCCGCCGGTGAACTCGATGCCGAGCGTGAAGCCGCGGAGCACGAAGCTGCCGAGCGCGATGAGCACGCCGACCGCGGCGATCGCGAACCACATGTTGCGCCGGCCGATGATGTTGAGGCCGGCGTCGCCCCGGTAGAGGCGACTGGCAAGACCTTCCTTGGCCATGTCAGGCCTCCTTCACGCGCGACGAGCGCGGCTTGACGGTGTCGGTGGCGACCGGCTTCTCTTTCAGCACCCGGCCCAGACCACTGACCCGCGGCGACAGGAACGCCCGGGTCCGGGCGAACATGGTCATCACCGGGTGACGGAAGAGGAACACGACGATCAGGTCGAGCAGCGTGGCCAGACCCAGCGCGAACGCGAAGCCCTTCACCTGGCCGACCGAGACGATGTAGAGCACGACCGCGGCCATCAGGGAGATCGCGTTGGCCGAGATGATGGTCCGGCGGGCGCGGGTCCAGGCCCGGCCGACCGCGCTGCGCGGGCTGCGGCCCTCGCGGATCTCGTCCTTCAGGCGTTCGAAGTAGATGATGAACGAGTCGGCCGCGACACCGAGCGACACGATGAAGCCCGCGATGCCGGCGAGCGTCAGCGTGAAGCCGATCTGCCGGCCGAGCACCACCAGCGCGCCGTAGGTGAGCAGCGCGGACAGGATCAGGCTCAGGAAGATCACGGTGCCGAGCAGGCGGTAGTAGAAGAACGCGTAGATCGCCACCAGCAGCATGCCGAGGCCGGCCGCGAGCAGACCCGCGCGCAGCTGCTCCGCGCCGAGCGTGGCGGACACGTTCTGCGCCTCGTCGGCCTCGAAGGTCAGCGGCAGCGCGCCGTAGCGCAGCTTCGACGCCAGCTCGTTGGCCGAGGCGGAGTTGAAGCTGCCGGTGATCTGCGAGTCGCCGGTGAGCACGGCCTGGATCTCCGGCGAGGAGATGACCTCGTTGTCCAGCACCACCGCGACGCGGCAGCGGCTGCCGTCGCCGAGCGCGGTCTGGTCGCAGGTGCCACCCTCGTTGTTGTACGCCTCGCGGGTCAGCGCGGTCCACTTCTCCTGGCCCTCGCCGGTGAAGTCGAGGCTGACCACCCAGTCGCCGGTCTGCTGGTCGAGCACGCCGCTGGCGCCCTCGACGTCGGTGCCGAGCACCTTCGCCACGTCCAGCAGGTACTTCGCGCCGGCCTCACAGGCGACCGCCTGCGATTTCTCGTCGACGATCGAACCGGCCGGGCGGGCGTCCAGCATCGCGCAGCTGATCTGCGGGACGTTGAACTGCATGGCCGGCTCCAGCGCGCGGACCTCGGTCTCCGGGTCCAGCGTGCTGAACGGCAGCAGCGTGGTCGCCAGCGTCGGGTCGGTCGTCAGGTCGGCCACGCCCTGCAGACCGGACGCGGCGGCCCAGGCGGCCTCGCCGACCTTCTTCTGCACCGCGGCGCGGATCGCGGCCACGTCCGTGCTGACCGGCGCCGGGGCGGCCGAACCGCTGGCGGCCGGCGTCGGCGTGGCGCTCGCGGCACCGGACGGCGTCGGGGTCGCGGGCACGGGCGCGCCGCCACCCTGGCCACCCGTGCCACCGCCGGCCGACGGGCTGGAGGTCACCGCGGCCCCGGGCGACTGGCTCGCCGCCGGGGAGCCGCCGGCACCGGGCGACGCGGACGCGCCGGGCGACGGTGTCGCGGTCGGGGTCTCGGTCGCCGCCGGGGCGACACCGGAGCCGTCCGCGGCCTTCAGAACCTTCCGGAACCGCAGCTGGGCGGCGTCGCCGACCTGCTTGAGGTCGTCCCGGTTCTCACCGGCCAGCGAGATGACGATGTTCCGGTTGCCCTCGATCACCACCTCGGCCTCCGAGACGCCGAGCGCGTTGACGCGGCTCTCGATGATCTGACGGGCCTCTTCGAGCTGCTCCGCCGGCGGGTCCGATCCGTCCATCGTGGTGGCGCTGTAGGTGACCCGGGTGCCGCCGATCAGGTCCAGACCCAGCTTGGGCTCCAGACGCTCGGCGAAGCTCGACTTGCCGGGAACGCCGACGAAGAAGACCATGAGGAAGAGGACGACGAAGATCAGGCCGAGCACGGCAAGTTGCCGCCCGGGGCGCATCTGTCCCTGAGGTGGTGCCACGGCTGTTGAGTTCCTTTACGGGCCTGGTGGCCGCCGGGTGGGGCGGCTGGGTTGGAGCGCCGACGCGAACCGGCGAGGAGCGTGATGGTGAACGAGACGCACCCGCTTCCGGGCACACCTCGCGCGATTATCCAACAACTTCAATGACCCTTTGTGAAGGGGTCACTCCTTGACAACGTCCTTGCTGTCCATAGAGGCACGCTTCGTCTCGGCCGGCGTCTCGTCGAGCACCGCGACCGGCTCCCCGGACGCCGCGGTCTCGTCGGCCACCGGCGCCTCCGCCTTGGTGACCACGCGCGCGATCGCCGGGCGCGCGAAGCGCAGCAGCACGTCGTCGTACGCCTCGATGGTCACGGTGTCGTCGTCGTAACCCGCCACGACGCCGTGCAGCCCGCCGATCGTGACGACCTCGTCGCCGATGCCGAGCTGGTTCTGCATGCGCTCGGCCTCGCGGCGGCGCTTCTGCTGCGGGCGGATCATCATGAAGTACATGACGGCCATCAGGCCGACCATCATGAGGATCATCGTGAAGCCGCCGCCGGAGCCGCCCGCCGCCTGCTGCGCGAAATTGTGGGTATGCACGCTGAGACCTTCCAGCTGAAGTCTGCTCGCCTGACAGCCGGCTGAGCGCAGGCGAGGAGGCAGATTAATGTCTATCGGATCGCGGCGAGTGTAGCCCCTGTGACTGAAAACTCCGAGGAGGGGCGTGCGGTCCGTTGATCCATGATTACTCCCCGCCCCGGGAGAAGAGGTCGGGCTGACCGGGCAGGATCGGGCCGGGCGGCGTCTTGCCGAGGTGCCGCCACGCGGCCTCGGTCGCGACCCGTCCGCGCGGCGTGCGGGCCAGCAATCCGGCCCGGACCAGGAACGGCTCGCACACCTCCTCGACCGTGTCCGGCTGTTCACCGACGGCCACGGCGAGCGTCGACAGGCCGACCGGCCCGCCGCGGAACGACGTCACCAGCGCGGCCACGACCGCCTTGTCCAGCCGGTCCAGGCCGAGGTCGTCCACGTCGTAGACCTTGAGCGCGGCCTTGGCCACGCCGTGCGTGATCACGCCGTCCGCGCGCACCTCCGCGAAGTCGCGCACCCGGCGCAGCAGCCGGTTCGCGATGCGGGGCGTGCCACGGGAGCGGCGGGCGATCTCGGCCGCGCCGTCGTCCGTGATCGGGATGCCGAAGATGCCGGCCGAACGGCGGATCAGCGACTCCAGATCCGCCGGGTCGTAGAAGTCCAGGTGCGCGACGAAGCCGAACCGGTCGCGCATCGGGCCGGTCAGCAGGCCGGACCGGGTGGTCGCGCCGACCAGCGTGAACGGCTCCACGTCCAGCGGGATCGCGGTCGCGCCCGGCCCTTTGCCGACCACCACGTCGACCCGGAAGTCCTCCATCGCGCTGTAGAGCAGTTCCTCGGCCGGCCGCGCGATGCGGTGGATCTCGTCGATGAACAGCACGTCGCCCTCGGACAGGCTGGTCAGGATCGCCGCCAGGTCGCCGGACCGCTCGATCACCGGGCCGCTGGTGGTGCGGATGCCCACGCCCAGCTCCGCCGCGACGATGTTGGCCAGCGTGGTCTTGCCGAGGCCGGGCGGGCCGGAGAGCAGGATGTGGTCCGGCGGCGCGCCGCGGCCGAGCGCGCCCTTCAGCAGCAGGTCGAGCTGGTCGCGCACGCGGTGCTGCGCGATGAACTCCTCCAGCCGCTTCGGACGGACGCTGACCTCCGCCTCCCGCTCGCTCGGGTTCGCGTAGGCGGAGACGACGACCTCGTCGGAACTCATGCCGGCGCCACCTTCCCGCGGCGGTCAGCCGATGACGCGCTCATCGCGTCTTACCCAGCAGCCGGATCGCCTGCTTGAGCAGCTGCGGGACCGGCGGCGTGGGGCCGTCGACGGTCTCCGCGACCATGGCGACCGCCTGGTCGGCCTGGCTCTGCGTCCAGCCGAGGCCGGTGAGCGCCTGCCCGACCTGGGTCTGCCAGGCGCCGGACGCCGGCCCGGTGACGCCGTCCGCGCCGATCGGCAGCGGCCCGATCCGGTCGCGGAGTTCGAGAACGAGGCGCTCCGCGCCCTTCTTGCCGATCCCGGGTACGCGGGTGAGCGTCGCCGTGTCGCCGCCGCCGATCGCCTTGCGCAGCACCTCCGGCGTGTGCACCGCGAGCGCGGCCTGGGCCAGCCGGGGCCCGACGCCGGACGCGGTCTGCAGCAGCTCGAACAGCGTCTTCTCGTCGTCGTCGGCGAAGCCGTAGAGCGTGAGTGAGTCCTCCCGGACCACCAGCGACGTGGCGAGCCGGGCCTCCTCGCCGAGGCGCAGGCCGGCGAGCGTGTTCGGGCTGCACTGGACGGCCATGCCGACGCCGCCGACCTCGATCACGGCGGTGTCCGGCGCGACCGCCAGGACCTTCCCGCGGACGCTGGCGATCATCTGGAGCCCTTCCGTTGCTGAATTCTGGCCTTCTGCACCGCTGCCTCGATCTTCGCGGCGGCCGCGGCCACGCGCGCCTTCGTCCCGCCGCGCCAGATGTGGCAGATGGCGAGTGCGAGCGCGTCCGCCGCGTCCGCGGGCTTGGGCGGCGCGTCCAGCCGGAGCAGGCGCTGCACCATGGTGATCATCTGCGCCTTGTCCGCGATGCCGGAGCCGGTGATCGCGGCCTTGACCTCACTCGGTGTGTAGGTCTCCACGGGAATCCCGCGGCGCGCACCGGAGAGCACGGCGACCGCGGAGGCCTGCGCGGTGCCCATCACGGTGCGGACGTTGTGCTGGGCGAAGACGCGCTCGACCGCGACGCTCTCCGGCGAATACTCCCCCACCAGCGCGTTCAGCTCGGTCTCCAGGCGCAGCAGCCGGTGCGGCAGCTCGTCCGTGCTGTCCGTGCGGACCACGTGGTACGCCACCAGGGTGCACGGCCGGCCGGGCACCCCCTCGACCACGCCGACGCCACATCTGGTCAGGCCCGGGTCGATGCCGAGCACCCGCACGCGCCACCCCTCCCCGAAGCTTGGCCGCACATCTGTTCGACACCTTAGCGCTGCCGTGTTCGGGGCCACGCGGCGACACACCTCAGGCCTTGATCGCCTTCATCACCATGTCGACGACCTGATCGGGCACGGCGTCGCCGTCCAGGTTCGGGCTCCAGTGCAGCATCCGCTGCATCAGGACCGGGCCGGTGACCATGAGCAGGGTGAGCTCGATGTCCAGGTCGGCGCGCAGCTCGCCGCGCTCGACGCCGCGGCGCAGCACCTCGCGCATGACCTGCCGGCGCGGCTCGACTATCTGCTGGTACCGCTCGTACTGCTCAGGGGAACGCATCGCCTCGGGCACCAGGCACGGCATGATCTGCGCGGCGCGCGGGTCCCGGTTGCGGGCGATCGACCGCGCCAGGGTGAGCAGATCCTCCCGCACACTGCCGGTGTCCGGGTCGGCCGGCGGGGCCTTGAGCCGCAGCAACGCGTCGCGGAGCAGCATCTCCTTGCCGGCCCAGCGGCGGTAGATGGTGGCCTTGCCGACGCCGGCCCGGGCCGCGATCGCCTCGATGGTGAGCGACTCGATGCTCATGCCCTCGGCGAGCAGATCCAGCGTGGCCTCGCTGATCGCCTCGTCCGCCCGGCTGCTTCGCGGACGGCCCGGAGATCGCGGCGCTTCCGGCACGGTGACAGTCATGGACCCATTCTCCTTGATCTTGATCCGGCCGGCCAGCGCCGCCGCATGCCGATGACGCCCGGATCGCCGGGGTCTCCCGGCGGTCCAGGCGTCACGCACTACCTCGTCACGACGTCATCGGGTCGCGTCCGCGTCGACCAGCGTGGGGTCGCCGCCGGCCTCGGCCACCTCTTCCCGTACCCGCTCGATCTCGGTCTCCGGGTTGTGCTTCGCGCGGCCGGGCAGCCACTTCAGCGCGATCAGCGCGCCGATGAACACCACGATCGCGCCGATCAGCGCGGAGACGTGCACCGCGTTGACGAACGCGTCGTTCGCGGCCGTGACCAGCGCGCCACCCTGCGGACCGGACTGCGCGGCCACCGCGTACGCGCCGGCGATCGACTCGGACGCGGCCTCGCGGGCGGCCTCCGGCAGCGCCGCGACCGAGTCGGCGACCTGGCCGCGGTAGACCGCGGCGAGCACGGAACCGAGCACCGCGATGCCGAGCGCGACCGAGACCTGCCGGATCGTGTTGCTGATCGCGGAGCCGACACCGGCCTGCTCGCGCGGCAGCGTGGACATGATCGCCTCCATGGCCGGCGGCAGGATGTTCGCCATCCCGGCGCCCTGCAGGAAGAACAGCACCGCGATCACCCAGATCGGCGTGTCCGCGCTGATCAGCACGAAGCCGAGCAGCGAGACGCCGACGACCGCGAGCCCGATCGAGGAGACCGCCCGGCCGCCGAAGCGGTGCACCATCGCGGCGCTGCGCGGTGCGAACGCCAGCTGCGCCACCGCGAACGGCAGGAGCAGCAGACCGGTCTGCAGCGGCGAGTAGTCCCGGACCAGCTGCAGGTAGAAGCTCATGAAGAAGAACGTGCCCATGCTGGCGAAGAAGACCAGGCCGATGGAGGCGATCGAGGCGGAGAAGCGGCCGTTGCGGAACAGCTTGACGTCCAGCGACGGGTACGCGTACCGCCGCTCCCAGGCGACGAAACCGGCCAGCACCGCCACGCCGGCCACGATGAACGCCCACACCGCGGGCGAGTCGAAGCCGTTCTCGCCGCCGTCGATGATGCCGTAGACCAGCGAGGTCAGGCCGACCACCGAGAGCAGCACGCCGACCAGGTCGAGCCGCCCCGGCTTCGGGTTGCGCGACTCCGGCACCAGCACCGCGATCAGCACCATGCCGAGCAGCACGATCGGCACGTTGATCAGGAAGACCGAGCCCCACCAGAAGTGCTCGAGCAGGAAGCCGCCGAGGATCGGGCCGATCGCGACCGCGAGACCGACCGAGCCGGACCAGAGCCCGATCGCCTTGGCGCGCTCCCGCGGGTCGAAGACGACGGAGATGATGGAGAGCGTGACCGGCATGATCGCCGCGCCGCCGAGACCCATCAGCGCGCGCATCGCGATCAGCTGCTCCGGGCTCTGCGAGTAGGCCGAGGCGAGCGAGCTGAGGCCGAAAACGGCCAGGCCGACCATCAGGAAGCGCTTGCGGCCCCAGCGGTCGCCGAGGATGCCGAAACTGAACAGCAGGGCCGCGAAGACCAGCGTGTACGAGTTGACGGCCCACTCGAGCTCGGCCTGGGTGGCGCCGAGGCCCTCGTCCGGGTCGGCGAGCACGCGAATCGCGACGTTGAGGATCGTGTTGTCGAGCACGACCACGAGCAGGGAGATCACGAGGACGCCGAGAATGGCCCAGCGCCGCGGGTGACCTGTGTTGGTCTGCGGATCCATCCGCGGTCCCCCCAAGGACGATTTACGATACGGAACGATCCCGTATTCCAAGGGGGGACACTACAGCCTGTCGTTGCGATACGGAACCGTTCCGTATCTTAAGTGTCGCCGGTCACGGCTTGTGCTGGTCGAAGCCCACGCCGTTGCACTGCCGGCCGCCGTTCACACAGTGCTTGATCACCTCTGCCTGGCGCGCCGGATCCCAGCCGTTCATGAAGTCGTAGTGGAACGTGTTCGGCGCGCCGGACGACAGCGCCAGCCCCTTGGTCACGCCGCCGGGCAGCTTGTACGGCACCTTCATCTCGAACATCGGCAGCGGAACCGGGTGACTCGCCGTGCACTTCCCCCGCACCGGCCAGGCCATGTGCGACCTGTGGTCCGCGGTGTCCAGGTGCTTGCCGTCCCAGCAACTCGGCGCCTTGTAGCGAACGATCAGCGACGACCCGTCCGGGCACGACGCCGGGATCGTCGCCAGCGTCTGCCCGCCACAGCTCCAGGTGCCCGCGAACTGCTCACCGGCCGGCGCCTTCGCGTTGCCGACCAGCAGCCGGAACCCGGCCGGGAACGGCTGCACGGTCCGGTAGTCGTCGACGCCCGACTTGTAATAGACCGTGACCTGTTGCGGCGTCAGCGGCCTGCCGTCCTGCAACAGCGTCGGGAACCAGTAGGACGACGCGTCCTTCGGGTCCTGGCACGAGGTCTTCCCACCGACCAGCTTCTCCGGCGTAGTCGACGCGTCCGTTGTGGGATTCCCGACGAACGTGTGGTCGTGCGACGCACCGGACAGCCCCGGGAAGACGATCGGGTCGTCACCGCGCCGGTGCGTCATCGTGCAGTTCGCCGCCACCTCGCGATACTGCGCCCGCGGCGGCGCGTCGCTGAACGACGGCACGGTCACCGGAGTGGTCACGGTCGGCTCCACACCGGGACGCGTCGGGCTCGGCACCGGCGCACCGGTCGTGGCCACCGGCGAGGGGGACGCGGTCGTCGGCGCGGCCGAGGGCGCACCGGTGACCGGCGCACACGGTGGCATGGTCAGCCCGGCCTGCGCCGCGGGCGTGGCCAGCTGCTGCGCGTACTCCGACGGCATGCAGGTCGGCAGCACCAGCGCGGGCGCCGACGAGCCATCCGCGGTGGGCACGGTCGTCACGGAGCAGGCACTCACGGCCAGCGCGAGCGCCACGACCGGCAGCAGGCGCAGGCCTCTCATGCGTTGGATTCTCACGGCTTCCTTCCGGCGGTGCGGGGACGATGCTCGTCAGCACGCTAAAGCCGCCGTCGGCCGATTTCCTGAGCCGAAAGTCCCAGCAGAACAACATCGAGCCGAACTTCAAGACCATTCAAAAGCTTTCTTCCCGCTTCCGGCGTGGTGCAGACCGCATGCTCCCGCGGGCACCGGTCGGCCGCATGGACGGAGCGTTCACTCCACTCAGGGGGCGGGTGGTCGGGGCGGTAGCCGGGCTTCCTGTCAGTTGGGTGGGTGGCCGGGAAAAGACCACGCTGCTCCGGACCGCACGAAACGCTCGATCAGGCCGACAGCAGCGAAGCGGGCACTCCGTGCGCGAAAATCGTCCGGCGACGGGCAACAGCGTCAGGCCCGCAGCAGCGAAGCGGGCACTTCGTGCCCGAGATCTCGGGTTATAGGGTCATGCGGTGGTTCGTCGGCGGCGCGCCGGTCAGCGGCCGGTCCAGCGGAGGACGGCCTCGGTGCGGTTGCGGGCGCCGAGCTTGGCGAAGACCGCGTGCAGGTGATTCTTGACCGTCTTCTCGGTGAGCCGCAGCCGCTCCGCGATCACCACGTTGGCCAGGCCCTCCGCGACCAGGTCCAGGACCTGGCGTTCGCGCGGCGTCAGGCCGTACCGCTGCTGGGTTTCCCGATGTCTTTGATCTGCTTTGGCTCCGGCCTCGGCGGCCTCCTGGGCGCGGCGCAGCGACTCCGCGGCCACGGTCGCGGCGGCCGGCGACAGCCAGCTCCGGCCGGACGCGACCACGGTCACCGCGCGGACCAGCTCGGCCGGGTCGAACTCGCCGTGCACGAGATATCCGCGGGCGCCGCCGCGCAGCATGTCACGCACCACCACGTCGGCGTCCTCGCTGGTCAGCGCCAGCACCGCGGTCAGCCGGGCCAGCTCGGTCACGATCGCCAAGCCGTCCGCTACCGGCATCCGGTAGTCGAGCAGCGTCACGTGCGGGCGCAGCCGGCGGGCGGCATCCAGCGCGGCCCGGCCGTCCCCGGCCTCACCGACCACGAGCACGGTGCCGGACGCATCGAGATTCGCCCGCAGCGCCTCCCGCACGATCGGATTGTCGTCCACCACCAGCACCCGGATCACGCCACAGCCTCCACCCGGCGCACGTCGCGGCCCACCGCCCGAACCACGCCACAGCCCCGGCGCACGTCGCGGCCCACCGCCCGGACCACGCCACAGCCCCGGCGCACGTTGCGGCCCACCGCCCGGACCAGGCCACGGCCTTCGCCGCGATACGCGTCGCCCGCCGGCGCCCGGACCACGTCGCGAGCCACGGGCTGAGCCACGTCCCGGGCCGCAGGCTGGGCCACGTCGCGGACCGCCGGGCGGACCATCTCGCGGTCCATCGGCCGGAACACCTCACGGACCGCCGGGCGGGTCATGCCGGGGCTCCGGCGCGGACGCGCAGCAGTGTGCCCTGGCCCGGGGACGAGCGGACCTCGACCGCGCCGCCGACGCCGGTGGCGCGCTCGAAGACGCCGACCAGGCCGAGGTGGCCGGCGGCGCGCAACTGGTCGAGGCCGCCGGCGGAGAAGCCGACGCCGTTGTCGGCGACGGTCAGCTCCACCGTGCCGGGTGCGGCGGTCACCTCCACCCAGACCGCGGACGCGCGGGCGTGCCGCTCCACGTTGGTCAGGCCCTCGCGGAGGATCCGGAGCAGCTCGTATCGGGTCTCCAGCGGCGGATCCACGTCGTCGATCCGGGTTCGCACCGGGATGCCGGTGCGCTGCTCCCAGTCCCGGCAGGCGCGGGCCACGCCGAACCCGAAGTCCTGGCCCGGGTCGTCCGCGCGCAGGCCCTCCATCAGCTCGCGCGCCTCCCGGGCCGCGACCTCGGCGCCGCGGGAAACCGTGTCCGCGAGCTGCTCGGCGAGCGCGGGATGGCGGCGCAACGACTGCGGAAGCGCGACCGCGGCGAACGAGACGCCGCGCAGCGTCTTCGCCACCGAGTCGTGCAGCTCGCGGGCCAGCCGGGCGCGCTCGGACGCGGCGGCCGAGCGCTGCGCGGACGCGACCACGGCGACGGTCAGCTCCACGTAGCGGACGAGCGCGGCGGTCGCCACGGTCGCGCCGACGCCGGCCAGCAGTCCGAGCACCGGGAACGCGGCCACGAACGCGGTCACCTCGGGCGACGGGCGGCTCTGCCGGAGCAGCACCGCGGCGGAGGCGAAGCCGAGCGCGGCCTGTACCGCCCAGAGCGGCAGCGCGCGCATGCCGAGCAGCGCGCCGGCCAGCGCGGCAGCGCCGGCCGAGTAGCAGAAGAACGCCATCCCGCCACGGCTGAGCGCGAGCACGCCACCGGCCACCAGCAGGTCGGCGAGCAGCGGCGGCCACGGATGCCGGGTCAGCGACTCGGGACGCCGGGTGAGCAGCGCGACCTGGGCCGCGGTCGCGACCAGCACCAGCGCGACCACGGTCGGAACCCGCCACCGCTCCTCGATCAGCAGCAGGCCGGCCGCGGCCGCGGTGATCGTCACGACCGCGCGGCCGAGCAGTACGGCCCGGGCGATCGCGGCCGGTGCGACGAGCTGGCCGCTCATGGCGCCGCTCACGGCGCCACGAACGCGACGTCGTCGATGAAGAAGCGGTACGCGTTCGGCACGGCCTCGGTGGCGATCTCCAGGTCGATGCGCCGGATCGGGCCGCCGCCGGGAAGCAGGTCCGCGACCGGGACGGTGAACGGCACCCACTCGTCGACCGGCGCGTTCAGCGTGGCCGGCCTGTCCGTGGCGAACTCGGTGGTCGGCGACAGCGCGAGCCGGGCGACCGTGCCGTGCAGCCGGCCGCCGTAGATCCGCAGCTTGAGCACGGTGCCGTCGGCGACCGTGAACGGCTCGGACGCGATCAGCGAGACCGACGCGGTCTTCTCCTTCGGCTCGACCCGCAGCGCCACGATCTCGGTGCCGGGCACCAGACCCGCCGGGACGACCTTCACGCCCACGCCCTCGGCCGCCCAACCGGAGCCGAGCGCGGTGGTGTAGACCGCACACGCGGGCCGCGGCGACGCGCCGCCGGCCACGCACCGCGCGGGACCGGGGGTGGCGCTGGGGCTCGCGGACGGGTTCGGGCTCAGGCTGGGCGTCGAGGCCGGGCCAGGGCTCGGGCTTGGGCTCGGGCTTGGGCCGGGGGTCGCCGCTGGTTGCGACGCCGCGACGGGCGCCGAGGGCTCGTCGGGCGGGGCGATCAGCGGTGGCACGCCCACCGCGATCACGCCGACCGCGACGGCGAGCGCCGCGTATCGGCCCCACCGCGGCCCGGCCGCCGCCACATCTGCCCGCACGCCACGCCGCCTCACCCTCCGCGCCGCCCGGTGTCCGGGATCAGACCGGATCTTAGTGCGATCGGCGAGCAACCGGCCGGGTCGTCCGCCCGCCGCGAAGCCGCACGACCGCCGAGCAGCGGTCCGGCGGGCCTACTGACTTTTCGTCATCGAGGTGAGAGACGCCTCGCCGGGCTGCGTCGCTGACCTTTGACGCCGGGTTCCAGGCGGCCGACAGCGCAGTGTCACCGCCGGACGGCGCGAGCGACGGCCGACGCGCTGAATAGGCCTCCTTCCACATGATGGAAGATCGCCGT
Source organism: Catenuloplanes nepalensis (assembly GCF_030811575.1). Classification (GTDB taxonomy): domain Bacteria; phylum Actinomycetota; class Actinomycetes; order Mycobacteriales; family Micromonosporaceae; genus Catenuloplanes; species Catenuloplanes nepalensis. The sequence continues at coordinate 5,597,468 of NZ_JAUSRA010000001.1, forward strand.
CACTATGTGAAAAACACCCGCCCTCGAAGACCCTCGCGCCCGAAATATCATAGTTAAGTCACCCGGACATCGGCCCGGATCTTGACTAGTGATACACAGCGCACCGTATGAGGCCCCGATACGGTGCACTGTGTATCACTAGTCAGAATCCGAGCCGCAGGCCGGATGACTCACCGATCTTTCGGCGCCAGAGGGCTTGCGAGCCGCGCCGCTGCCGCGGCCTCGGGATCGGGGGTCGGGGAATGCGACAGGCGGCCGGTGGTGGCCGGAGGATTGACTCCACCGGTGCGACACGGCCGCCAGCCACCGCAGGATCTTGAGTGCTGGCTCCGCTGCGCTTCGGGTGTCGGAAGAGCGAGCGACATACCCGGGATGTCGGCGCGGAGTGCGACCGGCGAGAAAGCGAAGGGCCCACGGCGGTACGCCGGGGGCCCTTCACCGAAGCGGGAGCTATGCGTCGACGGCGGCCATGACCTCGTCGGAGATGTCGAAGTTGCCGAAGACGTTCTGCACGTCGTCACAGTCCTCGAGCACGTCGATCAGCTTGAAGATCTTGCGTGCGCCTTCCTCGTCGAGCGGCACGTTGACGGACGCGACGAAGTTCGAGTCGGCCGAGTCATACTCGATCTTGTTGTCGGTCAGCGCGGTGCGGACCGCGGGCATGTCGGTCGGCGCGGAGACGATCTCGAATGCCTCACCGAGGTCGTTGACCTCCTCGGCGCCCGCATCGATCACGTACATGAGCAGGTCGTCCTCGGTGAGACCGTCGGTCTTCGGGACGATCACGACGCCCTTGCGGGAGAACATGTACGCCACGGAGCCGGCGTCGGCGAGGTTGCCGCCGTTGCGGGTGAGCGCGGTGCGGACCTCGGTCGCGGCCCGGTTCCGGTTGTCGGTCAGGCACTCGATCAGCAGCGCCACGCCGTTCGGCCCGTACCCCTCATACATGATGGTCTGCCAGTCGGCGCCGCCCGCCTCCAGGCCGGAGCCGCGCTTGACCGCCCGGTCGATGTTGTCGTTCGGCACCGAGCTCTTCTTCGCCTTCTGGATGGCGTCGAAGAGCGTCGGGTTGCCGGCCGGGTCGCCGCCACCGGTGCGGGCGGCGACCTCGACGTTCTTGATCAGCTTGGCGAACATCTTGCCACGCTTGGCATCGATGACGGCCTTCTTGTGCTTGGTGGTTGCCCACTTGGAGTGGCCGGACATCACATGCCTCCCGTAGTCGCGTCTGTCTAACTCGCCCTGGCCATCTCGACGAACGCCTCATGCACTCGGAGATCACCCGTGAGTTCCGGGTGGAAAGCGGTGGCGAGCAGGTGCCCCTGCCGAACCGCAACAATCCTACCCGCGGCCGGACCGGACGTGACGCGGCCCAGCACCTGTGCGTCCGCGCCGACCTCTTCGACCCACGGCGCGCGGATGAAGACCGCGTGGAACGGGTCACCGTCGATGCCGTCGATCTCGACCGCGGCCTCGAACGAGTCGACCTGACGGCCGAACGCGTTGCGCCGGACCGTCATGTCGATGCCGCCGAACGCCGGGCGGTCCGGGCGGCCGTCCAGCACGGTTCCGGCCAGCATGATCATCCCGGCGCACGACCCGTACACCGGCATGCCGCTGTTGATCCGTTTCTGGATGGGCTCGAAGAGCCCGAACTCGGCCGCGAGCATGGCGATCGTGGTGGACTCCCCACCCGGGATGACCAGGGCGTCGACCGAGTCCAGTTCCGAAGGGCGGCGGACCGGCCGGGCGAGCGCGTCGCACTCGGCCAGCGCGGCCAGGTGCTCGCGGACGTCCCCCTGCAGCGCGAGGACGCCGATCGTCAGGTCGCCGCTCACCAGCCCCGCTCCTGCAGACGGTGCGGCACCGGGATGTCGTCGACGTTGATGCCGACCATGGCCTCGCCCAGGCCGCGGGAGACCTTCGCGATCACGTCCGGGTCGTCGTAGAACGTGGTGGCCTTGACGACCGCGGCCGCGCGCTGCGCCGGGTTGCCCGACTTGAAGATGCCGGAGCCGACGAAGACGCCCTCCGCGCCGAGCTGCATCATCATCGCGGCGTCGGCCGGCGTGGCGATGCCGCCCGCGGTGAACAGCACGACCGGCAGCTTGCCGGTCTCGGCGACCTCCCTGACCAGCTCGTACGGCGCCTGAAGCTCCTTCGCCGCGACGTAGAGCTCGTCCTCCGGCAGCGACGTGAGCCGCTTGATCTCGCCGCGAATCCTCCGCATGTGCGTGGTCGCGTTGGAGACGTCGCCGGTGCCGGCCTCGCCCTTGGAGCGGATCATCGCGGCGCCCTCGGTGATGCGGCGCAGCGCCTCGCCCAGGTTGGTCGCGCCGCAGACGAACGGCACCGTGTAGGCCCACTTGTCGATGTGGTTCGCGTAGTCGGCCGGGGTCAGCACCTCGGACTCGTCGATGTAGTCCACGCCGAGTGCCTGCAGCACCTGCGCCTCGACGAAGTGACCGATACGCACCTTCGCCATGACCGGGATCGACACGGCCGCGATGATGCTCTCGATCATGTCCGGGTCGCTCATCCGGGAGACGCCGCCCTGTGCGCGGATGTCCGCGGGCACCCGCTCCAGCGCCATGACCGCCACGGCACCGGCGTCCTCCGCGATCTTCGCCTGCTCCGCCGTGACCACGTCCATGATCACGCCGCCCTTGAGCATCTCGGCCATGCCACGCTTCACGCGGGCACTGCCGACAACGGGCTGGCCTGGGTTTTCAGTGGCGGGATTCTCGGACACGGGATGCTCCTCGGGAGTGTTGACGACGCAGCGAATGGTACGCGCGGGTGGTTGCCCCACCGACGTCCAATCGGCCCCCCAGTGGCCTGCGCAACGTGCCCGCCCCGCCGTCCACCACCCCGAACCGGCCCCCACACATCCGACATGTCGGTTTCTCCGATCGGCCGGCGCGGCACTGAGCCGCAGGCATAGCGGCGAACGCGACCACCAGGGGTTTCGGTGACCAGCGTCGGCACCGGCTCCGACGCGGCGACCGGAGCGGCGGCGGAGGCCGCCGCGGGTTTGCCCGCGGGAGCAAACGGGCCGTACCACGCCGGGAGCGGGAAGATGATCTTTTGCGACGGCCGCGTCAGTGCCGCGCGTGCGACTCCGTGGGTGCCTCGCGCGGCGTGAGCTGGCGCGGGGGCTCGGTGAGCGAGGGCGTCAGCGTGGGCTCGTCGATGTCGAAGTAGCGCGGGCGGTCGTGGCCGCGGGCCATGCCGAAGACGCGGACCAGCGGGCGGTCCCGGTTGATCAGCGCGTCGCGGACCGAGTCCGTGTAGACCTGGCGGGCGAGCGCGACCCGGCGGCTGGCCGCGACGACCGGCTCGGCGGTGGCCAGGTCCGCGGTCGGCGCGAGGCGGCGCAGCTGGCGCGTGAGGTCGTTCTCCGCTGCCTCGCGCTCGCCGGAGTCCGCGCCGGTGCCGAGCCGGTAGTCGCGGCCGTCGATGCGCGAGCCGGCGTCGAGCGCGATCCGCGCGGCCGCGTAGAGCTCGACCACGTCGAGCTGCTCGGCCAGCACGGCCGCGGCCGCGGCGCGGCGGAGCAGGTGGGCGTCGAGCGCGGCCGCGGCCGAGGTTGCCCGCGCGTGCAGGCGTTCGACGCGCCGGTCGGTCCAGACGAGGTAGGCCGCGAGGAGCGAGAGCACCACGGCCGCGCCGGCCCACCACCACAGGTGCGTCACTCGATCACCTGCGGCGCTTCCAGGACGCGGCCGTCCGTGGCCTCGATCGCGGTCTCGTAGACCTCGAGCACGCGGCGGGCGACCGACGGCCAGTCGTACGCGTCGACGGCGCGGCGCGCGAGCGCGGAGAGCTCGGCCCGGCGGTCCGCGTCGTCGAGCAGCGTGGCCAGCGCGTTCTCCAGCGCTGCCGCGTCGCCGACCGGGAAGAGCACGGCGGCGCGCCCGTTGTCGACGACCCGGCGGAACGCGTCGAGGTCGCTGGCCACGATCGCGGCGCCCGCGGCCATCGCCTCGGTCAGGATCATGCCGAACGACTCGCCGCCGGTGTTCGGCGCCACGTAGACGTCGACGCTGCGCAGCATGCGCGGTTTGTCCTCCTCGGACACCATGCCGAGGAAGCACACGCGATCGTGCAGCTCTGCCGGGATCTTCTCCAGTAGGTCGGACCTGTCGCCTGGGCCGGCCACCAGCAGTCGCAGGCCGGGCCGCGACCGGGCCAGCGAGATCCACGCCTGGCGCAGGATCGGGAAGCCCTTGCGCGGCTCGGTGAACCGGCCCAGGAAGCCTATCGCGCCGCCGGGGCCGGGCCAGCCGTCCAGCGGCTCCGCGTCCGCGAACTTCGCCACGGCCACGCCGTTCGGGATCTCCACCGCGCCGCCGTCCAGGTGCTCGACCTGCACGCGGCGGGCCAGCGCGCTCACCGCGATCCGCGCGGTCACCCTCTCCAGCACGATCTGCAGCGCGCCCTGCACCGCGGCGAGCGCGCGGGACCGGGTCATCGCGGTGTGGAACGTGGCCACCACCGGGCCGTCCGCGTTCAGCACGGCCAGCAGCGACAGGCTCGGCGTGAGCGGTTCGTGCACGTGCAGCACGTCGAAGTGGCCGCGGGCCAGCCAGCGCCGGACCCGGGCCGTGGAGACCGGGCCGAACGAGATGCGCGCGACCGACCCGTTGTACGGCAGCGGGACCGCCCGCCCGGCCGCGACCACGTACGGCGGCAGCGGCGAGTCCTCGTCCGCGGGGGCCAGCACGCTCACCTCGTGGCCGAGACTGATCAGCGCCTCGGCCAGGTCCATCACGTGGTTCTGCACACCGCCCGGCACGTCGAAGGAGTACGGGCACACGATGCCGATCCGCACTCGTTACCCCCTCAGGCCATTGCTTGCGCGGGCTCGTCGACCCACACCCGCTGCAGCATGTGCCAGTCCTCCGGGTGCTCGGCGATGCCCTTCGCGAGGCGGTCCGCGATCTGCTGGGTCAGGAACCGCACCTTCTCGTCCAGCGTGCCCTGGTCCGGCACCGGGATCGGGCCGACCAGCCGGCCGTGGGCGGTTCCGTCCGGGTCGTTCCACATCTGCACCACGTAGAGCGGCGCTCCGGTACGCACGGCCAGCAGCGCCGGACCGCCGGGCATCTTGGCCCGGCCGCCGAAGAACGTCACGTCGATGCCGCGCTTGGACAGGTCCCGGTCCGCGAGCAACGGCACGATGTAGCCGTCGTTGAGCTTCTCGGCCAGCAGGTCGAGCGGGGACCGGTCACTGCCGCTGGTCGGGATGATCTCCATGCCGAGTGCCCGCCGGAACGCCAGGAACTGCTGGTAGACGCCTTCCGGTTTGAGCCGCTCGGCGACCGTTATCAGCTTCCAGCCGTTCGCGACGGCCCAGGCGCCGGCCGCCTCCCAGTTGCCGCCGTGCGGCAGCGCCAGGATGACGCCGTTGCCGGAGGTCGCCTCCCGGGCCAGGTCCTCCACCCGGTCGAAGCGGAACCGGCGCCGGTGCTCCTCCGGGGTGCGCGTGTGCAGCCGGAACGTGTCCGACCAGTAGCGCGCGTAGGACCGCATGCCCTGCTTGACCAGGGCGTCCATCTCCTCCTCGGAGAGGTGGGGCTTGACCCGCCGGAGGTTGGCACGCAGCCGCTCGACGCCCTTGCCGCGCTTCTTCGTCGCGCGATCAGCGCCCGCGTGGAAGAGCCTGATCGCCACGGACTCCGGCAGCCACTGGACGACCTTCCACCCGGCCCGGAAGCCGAACTCCGCCAGGCCGCTCATGCGGCCGGCTCGCGCAACGCGGCCTGGTCCTGCTGGTAGACGTGCCGCATGCGCTGCCAGGCCGTGACGATCGACAGGGCCGCCAGGATCCACAGCACCGCCTGCATGCCCCACATCACGCCGAACGCGGTGGTCAGCGCGCCGATGCCGATGCCGATCAGGCGCTCCGGCCGCTCCACGATGCCGACGTTGCAGGTGAAGCCGAGGCCCTCGGCGCGCGCCTTCACGTACGACACGACCATGCTCGCAACCAGGCAGACCAGGGCCACGGTCGAGGTGATCCAGTCGCCCTCCTTGCCGAACCAGTACACCAGCACGCCGAAGATCGCGGCGTCCGCGATGCGGTCCATGCTGGAGTCGAGGAGCGCGCCGAACCTGCCGTTCGGCCCCTCGCGCAGCCGGGCCATCGTCCCGTCGATCAGGTCCGTGAAGCAGAACAGGGTGACGACGATGCCGCCGATGAGGAAGTGGCCGCGGACGCCGAAGAAGACGGAGCCGAAGACCACGCCGATGGTGCCCGTCACGGTGACCGCGTTGGGCGTGACGCCCAACCGGAGGAGGGCACGACTGACCGGTTCGATGAGATGAGCCATCCCGGCGCGCGCCGAGACCGAGAGGATCTTTGCCATGGCCGTCCCACCATAGCGGCGCGTCGCTGTGCGCGACACCGCACGCGCGGATAGCCGACGCAGCGTCACGGGTTGCCACGGACCTATCACATCAGGCAACGTGACCGGCATCACCTTGCGAAACTTCAGGTTAAGAGCGGCGTTGGGGGATCATCGCCGACGCCTCTACGCGACGGGGCCAGGAACGACACAAATCGACCCGAGGGAGGTGCGCCGATCATGGCGCAGAAGACACAGGAGAGGGCGGTCGCCGGCAGTGCGCCGGTGGTGGACGAGCCCGGGAGGGTACGCAACGTGGTGCTGGTCGGCCACTCCGGCGCCGGGAAGACCACGCTGGCCGAGGCGCTGCTCGCCGTGACCGGCACCGTCCCGCGCACCGGCAGCGTGACCGACGGCACCACCGTCTGCGATCAGGATCCGGCCGCGATACGGCAGCAGCGTTCCGTGACGCTCGCCTGCGCGCCGCTGATGCACGACGGCATCAAGGTCAACCTCCTGGACACCCCGGGTTACGCGGACTTCGTCGGTGAGCTGCGCGCCGGGCTGCGCGCCGCCGACGCCGCCCTGTTCGTGGTGTCCGCCGTCGACGGCATGGACGCCGCCACCGCCGCGCTCTGGGAGGAGTGCGCCGCCGTCGGCATGCCGCGCGCGGTCGCCGTCACCCGCCTCGACCACCCGCGCGCCGACCTCGACGAGACCGTGGCGCTCTGCCAGCGCGTCTTCAGCGACAACGTGCTGCCGCTCTACCTGCCGATGCTCGACGACGACGGCGAGAACGTGACCGGCCTGATGGGGCTGATCACCCAGCGGATCTACGACTACACGAACGGATACCCGGCCGAGGTCCGCGCCCCCGACCCGGAGCACTTCGGCGCGATCGAGGAGGCCCGCAACGAGCTGATCGAGGGCATCATCGCGGAGTCCGAGGACGAGACGCTGATGGACCGGTACCTCGGCGGCGAGCAGATCCCGGTCGACGTGATCATCGAAGACCTGGAGAAGGCGGTCGCGCGCGGCCACTTCTACCCGGTCGTCCCGGTCTGCGCGCCCGACCGGGTCGGCCTCGACGCGCTGCTGGAGCTGCTCACCAAGGCGTTCCCGTCGCCGCTCGAGCACGACCTGCCGATCGTCACCGGCGTCGACGGCTCCGCGCGCGAGCCGCTCACCTGTGACCCGGACGGACCGCTCGTCGCCGAGGTGGTCAAGACCACGATCGACCGGCACGTGGGGCGTGTCTCACTCGTCCGCGTCTTCTCCGGGACGCTCACCCCGGAGAAGGTGGTGCACGTCTCCGGTCACGGCCTCGCCTCCCGCGGCCACCCGGACCACGACGCGGACGAGCGCGTCGCGCACATCTACTCGCCGCTCGGCACCGCGCTGCGCGAGGTCGGCTCGTGCATCGCCGGTGACATCTGCGCGATCACGAAGTCCGGCAGCGCGGAGACCGGCGACACGATCTCCACCAGGGAACAGCCGCTGCTGATCGAGCCGTGGGACATGCCGGAGCCGCTGCTGCCGGTCGCGATCGTCGCCAGGACCCGCTCGGACGAGGACGCGCTGGCCAAGAACCTCGGCCGGCTCGTCGCCGGCGATCCGACGCTGCGCCTGGAACGCAACCCGGACACGCACCAGCTCGTGCTCTGGTGCATGGGCGAGGCCCACGCGGACGTGGTGCTGGACCGGCTGCGCACCGGCGGCGTGGAACTCGACACCGAACCGGTCCGGGTCGCGCTGCGCGAGACGTTCGCCGCCCCGGGCAAGGGCCACGGCCGGCACGTCAAACAGTCCGGCGGCCACGGGCAGTACGCGGTCTGCGACATCACGGTCGAGCCGCTCCCGCCCGGCTCCGGCTTCGAGTTCGTCGACAGGGTCGTCGGCGGCTCGGTCCCGCACAACTACATCCCGTCCGTGGAGAAGGGCGTCCGCGCCCAGATGGAACGCGGCATCGCGGCCGGCTACCCGGTCGTCGACCTTCGGGTCACGCTCGTCGACGGCAAGGCGCACAGCGTCGACTCGTCCGACGCCGCGTTCCAGACCGCGGGTTCCCTGGCGTTGCGGGACGCGGCTGAGAAGGCCACGATCACGCTGCTGGAACCGGTCGACGACGTCACCATCCGCGTCCCGGACGCCTACGTCGGCGCGGTCATGAGCGACCTCTCCGGCCGTCGCGGCCGGGTCATGGGCAGCGACGCCGACCCGGACGGCGACCGCACGTTCATCCGCGCCGAGGTCCCGGCCACCGAGCTGGTCCGCTACGCGGTGGAGCTGCGCTCGATGACCTCCGGCGCCGGCACCTTCACGCGCGCCTTCGCCCGCTACGAATCGATGCCCGCCCACCTGGCCGACGCGGTCAAGAAGGAACACGCGACGTCCTGAGCCCGGGGTCTGCTCAGCTCGGCCAGGCCGAGCTGAGCAGGTCCCGCGTCTCGGTGAGCAACTGCGGGAGGATCTTGGTGCGGGCGACGATCGGCATGAAGTTGGCGTCGCCGCCCCACCGGGGGACGACGTGCTGGTGGAGGTGGGCGGCGATGCCGGCGCCCGCGACCGAGCCCTGGTTCATGCCGATGTTGAAGCCGTGCGCGCTGCTGGTGGCACGGATGACGCGCATCGCGGTCTGGGTGAAGCCGGCCAGCTCGGCGGTCTCCTCGACGGTCATCTCGGTGTAGTCCGCGAGGTGCCGGTACGGGCAGATCAGCAGGTGGCCCGGGTTGTACGGGTAGAGGTTGAGCACGGCGTAGACCAGCGTGCCGCGGGCCACCATCAGGCTGTCCGCGCGGGGCAGATCCGGAGCCTGGCAGAACGCGCAACCGTCGGACGGGCGTTCCTGACCGGCGATGTAGGTCATCCGGTGCGGGGTCCAGAGGCGGTCGAGCGCGTCCGGCTCGCCGGTGCTGGGCGGGCTGACGGCGCGGTCCTCCGAGGTCTCTGGCACGCAGGCGATCCTATGGGGTGCACGGATTCCAGGCGTCGGCACCGGCCAGGAACGTGCGGGGATCGTAGCCGTCCGGCGAGGTCAGCTGCGGCCGGTTGGCGTTGATCGCGGCGCCCGGGCCGTAGTTGCGCCACTCGCCGTAACGCGCCTGGGTCCACGGCCAGGTGCCGAAGTCGGACCACGGCGCGTCGACCCGGATGTGCGCGCCCAGACAGGAGTTCCGGATGATCGTCTGGCCGATCGCGTTCGGGTCGTTGCTCGGGTGCCAGGGCCGGCCGAGGTGGACGGTGCCGGCCGGGCCGTCGCCGGTGAAGCGGCAGCGGGTGAAGAGCTGGCCGTGCGGGTTGCCGATGTCGGTGCTGGCGGCCGTGACGTAGCCGAGGTGCCGGTTCAGCGAGTGCACGCGGCAGCGGTCGAAGACGGCGGTGCCGCGGCCGAAGATGAAGTCGACGTCGCCCTCGACGTAGCAGTCCCGGAAGTACGCGCGGGAGATCGTGGTGGCGGCCGGGCTGTTCACGTAGAGCGTGTCCTGGTTCGCCAGGAACGCGACGTTCTCGAAACGCAGCCGATCGCCGCGGGTGAGCACGGCAACCGCCTGATGTCCGGAAATCTCCGGGTGCGCGGCCTCGTCGAAGTCGTTGGCGAAGGTCAGGTTGCGGGCGGTGACGTCGTTCGCGGAGATCGTCACGGACGCGCTGCCGGACGTGCCCCAGGTGCCGCCGGTGGCCGGGTTCGGCGTGCCGTTGGCCCGGTCGTCGACGATCACCACGTCGGAGGCGCGCCGGCCGAGCCCCACCAGAGTCAGGAACGGCCTGTCGGCCGGAATGACGACCTGCCCACGGTACGTCCCGGGGCGGAGCAGAATCGAGAACGCCACCCCCGCGGGTACGGAGTCCACCGCGGCCTGGACGCTGTCCCCGGGCGCGACGACGAGCACGTTCCGGCCGCCCGGAATCCCGGCGGCGGAAGCAGCGGATGCGGGGCCCGCACCGGCGGCGGCGAGCAGCGTCCCGGCACCGGTCGCGGCAAGGAAGGTCCGTCGGCGCATGGGCGTGCTCCTCAGCGGGTGGCCGGCGCCGCGTCGGGCGAAACGCGGCGCCGGCGAGCGAACGGGACAGCGAGCCGACCAGTGATCGAAAGCGGCCGGACCAGGATCGGAACCGGATCGAGCGTGGAGCCGGCGCGGACCGCTACACCGAGGGGAAAGCGCTTGCCCGCGCGAGTGACACGACGCTAACCCGCCCCCGCGACCGGGTCAACGACATCGACGTGCAGCTTTTTTGCAACGTCCCGGACATGCGAGAAGGGCCGGGAGATCCCCCGGCCCTTCCGACGAGAGCGGTCGCCTGATCGAGGCGCCGCGGGCCACCGGAACGGCCTGCGGGACGCCTCGATCGTGAACGCGTGACCGCCGCCCTTACCGCGCGTGCTTGGCGGCCGCCTGGTTGGCGAGCGCCGTCACCTCCTGCATCGTGCGCTCCTCCAGGTCCGCCGCGCTGGTGTCCGGCGCCGCGACCGCCTCGGCCGGGGTGGCCGACGGCGGCACGTTGGTGCGCGAGCGGACGATGTCGGTCACGTGCCGGACCGCCTCGTCCAGCGGCACGCCGTTGCGCTGCGAGCCGTCCCGGTAGCGGAACGACACGGTCTGGCCGGCCACGTCGTCGTCGCCGGCGAGCACCATGAACGGGATCTTCTGCTGCTGCGCGGTGCGGATCTTCTTCTGCATGCGGTCGTCGCCGGAGTCCAGCTCGGCCCGGATGCCCGCGGCCTTGAGCAGATAGATGAAGCCCTCCAGGTAGGACGCGTGGTCGTCGCGGATCGGGATGCCGACCACCTGCACCGGCGCCAGCCAGGCCGGGAACGCGCCCGCGTAGTGCTCGGTCAGCACGCCGAAGAACCGCTCGATCGAGCCGAACAGCGCCCGGTGGATCATGACGGGCTGCTGCCGGGTGCCGTCGGACGCGGCGAACTCCAGGCCGAAGCGCTCCGGAAGGTTGAAGTCGACCTGGATGGTGGACATCTGCCAGGTCCGGCCGATCGCGTCCTTCGCCTGGACGGAGATCTTCGGGCCGTAGAACGCGGCGCCGCCCGGGTCCGGCACGAGTTCCAGCCCGGAGTCCTCGGCCGCGATCCGCAGCGCCTCGGTGGCGCGGTCCCAGTTCTCGTCCGTACCCACGGATTTGTCTGGGTTGCGAGTGGAGAGCTCCAGGTAGAAGTCGTCCAGGCCGTAGTCGCGCAGCAGGTCGAGCACGAACTTCAGGAGCGACTTCAGCTCGTCGCCCATCTGCTCCGGCGTGCAGTAGATGTGCGCGTCGTCCTGCGTCATGCCGCGCACCCGGGTGAGGCCGTGGATGACACCGGACTTCTCGTACCGGTACACACTGCCGAACTCGAACAGGCGCAGCGGCAGCTCGCGATAGGACCGGCCGCGGCTGCGGTAGATCAGGTTGTGGAACGGGCAGTTCATCGGCTTCAGGTAGTAGTTCGCGCCCTCGACCTCCATGGGCGGGTACATGCCGTCCGCGTACCACTGGAGGTGGCCGGAGGTCTCGAAGAGCGTGCCCTTGGTGATGTGCGGCGTGTTGACGAACGAGTAGCCGGCCGCCTCGTGCCGCTCCCGGGAGTAGTTCTCCAGCTCGCGCCGGATGATGCCGCCCTTGGGGTGGAAGACCGCGAGGCCGGAGCCGATCTCGTCCGGGAAGGAGAACAGGTCGAGTTCCGCGCCGAGCTTGCGGTGGTCGCGGCGGGCCGCCTCCTCCAGCAGCCTCTGGTACGCCTTGAGCGCGTCCCGGGTCGGCCACGCCGTCCCGTACACCCGCTGGAGCTGTGGGTTCTTCTCGCTGCCCCGCCAGTAGGCCGCGGCCGAGCGCATCAGCTTGAACGCGCCGATCAGCCGGGTGTTCGGCAGGTGCGGGCCGCGGCACAGGTCGCCCCAGCAGACCTTCTCGCCGGACGCGTCCAGGTTGTCGTAGATGGTCAGCTCGCCGCCGCCGACCTCCATGATCTCCTCGGCGTCGAAGCCACCGGCACCGGCCTCGCCGACCAGCTCCAACTTGTACGGCTCGGCGGCCAGCTCCTCGCGCGCGGCCTCGATCGAGGTGAGCTCCCGGCGGCGGAACCGCTGGTTGCTCTTGATGATCTCCTGCATCTTCTTCTCGATCTTGCCGAGATCATCCGGCGTGAACGGCTTGGCCACGTCGAAGTCGTAGTAGAAACCGTCCCGGATGAACGGCCCGATGCCGAGCTTCGCCTCCGGGAACAGCGTCTGCACGGCCTGCGCGAGCACGTGCGCGGTCGAGTGCCGCAACACGTTCAGCCCGTCCGGCGAGTCCAGCGGGACCGGCGTCATCACGGTCTCGTGGTCGGCCGACCAATCCAGGTCGTGCAGCTCGCCCTGCTCGTCGCGGACCACGACGATGGCCTTCGGGCCGGCGAGCGGCAGGCCGATCGCCGCCACCGCGTCGGCCGCCGTCGTCCCGGCCGGGACGACGACGTGGTCCGTCTCAGCGGGCTTCGATGTCGGTGCGGACACGGTGGGATCTCCGTTCATTCGGTTTTCCAAAGCACAACCCACCGATGCTATCGCTGCGGGCGGCGCCACTGACGGGGGACGCGCTCCTCGCGGACCGCGTCCGGATCGCCGAACAGCAGCACCACGCTGGCGCCGCCCAGCCGGGCCCGGTCGATGCTCACGGTCCCGCCGGTGGTGACCGTGGCCCGCCGCGCGATGTCGAGCCCGAGCCCGGTCGAGCCGCGCCCGCTGGCGCCGCGCCGCAGCGCGCTGTCCGGATCCGCGATGCCGGGGCCGCCGTCGTCCACCCGGACCGCCACGTACCCGTCCCGCCGGGACACCGCCACCTCCATCGGCGTGCCCTGCGGCGCGTACCGGAAGACGTTGCCCAGCACCGCGTCCAGCGCCGCGGCCAGCTCCGGCCGGGGCAGCGCGACCGGCGCCGGCGTGTCCGCGCCGACGATCACGCACGGCCGGTTCTGGTCGCCGGCCACCGCGGACCAGAACGCCATCCGCTGCCGGACCACCTCGCTCGCGTCACAACGCACCTCCTCCGCGGCGGCCGGCTCGACGGAGGCCGCCCTGGTCGCCCGGATCAGCTCGTCGATCTCGCCCTCCAGCGCCTCTCCGGGTAGCCCCAGTCGGTGCCGTGCTCGTCGAACACGCGCGCCGAGGTGCAGTCCGCGATGCGCGCGCGGCGGTTCTTCGCCACCCGCGAGTCCGGCCTGCGCGTCGACGCCACCGCGAACGGTGTCCGGATGGGCGGCACGCTGCCGGTCTCGTCCGGCGACGTCACGTTCGCGGTCGACCTGGATCGCGGCCCGGACTGGACCGGCCGGTCGTCGTCGTGGGTGGCGGCCCTGCCGATGATCTGCACCCCAAGGGTGGTCGACGGCATACGGGGCAGCCCGGCGCCGGCGGTCTGTGCTGGGCGCACGAGAAGACCCGAAGCGGTCCGGCGGCGGGGCGCGCGGGGCGCGCGGGGCGCGCGGGGCGCGCGGGGCGCGCGGGGCGCGCGGGGCGCGCGGGGCGCGCGGGGCGCGCGGGGCGCGCGGGGCGCGCGGGGCGCGCGGGGCGCGCGGGGCGCGCGGGGCGCGCGGGGCCCGCGGGGCGCGCGGGGCCCGCGAAAGACCCGAAGCGGTCCGGCGGCGGCGGTCCGCGTGGGACGCGGGAATAGATCCAAAGCGGTCCGGCGGCAGTGGAGAGTAGATCCAAAGCGGTCCGGCGGTGGCCGAGAGTCGATCACGTGTGCCAAATCGTTGTTATCCGGCGCTCTTAACAACGATTTGCGACACGTGATCGTTTCGATAGCTAGCCGACACAGCTTTTATCGCGATATTTCGGGCAGGGGTGAGTAGTGAGGTCGAGACCTGTTGATCGATCACCAGTTGGGTGGGGCTCCGGCGGGTTTCGGGCTGAATTACGCTAGGCGCAACCACCAACGCCGGAGATAACGCGGAATATCGGGCGCGCAGCGCCCGATCCACAGCACCGCGCCGCGACGGCGGAGCCCACGAGATGAGCGCACTCCGCTGGCCGAGGATCTCGGCCGGGCCCGCCTGAAGTGGGCGTTCCTACCGCCGCATCCGGTCGTCGAAGAGCATCGTGATCATCACGGGCAGCAGCGTGCAGCCGAGGAGCGCGAACGGGATCTCCGGGTCCGGGCCGGGCCAGAACAGGATCAGCAGCGCGGCCAGCATGATCAGAACGGTCTGTGCGATCACGATTCGGGACCACAGGCCGCGGCGGAGCAGCACGAACAGGTGCAGGCGCACGCCGGTTCGCAGTCGTCGATACCGCAGGAATGCCGCGATTCCCCAGATCAGCGCCATCACCAGCAGCCCCCACAGCCGGTCGCCGAGGGCGAACGACAGGACCTGTGGCTCGTCCTCGGTGGGGAGGTCCGCCGCGAGGGCCGCCACCGCCAGGCAGGCCAGGGCGGGCCAGCGGGTGCGGCGCAGCAGCAGGTATCCGGCGTGGTCCAGTTTCGGGCGCAGCCCGTCGAGGCGGGGGTTCGCGGCGAGCGCGTCCGCGATTACCGTGGACGCGCGCCCGGCCAGCGCGCCTTCCGCCTCGGCCAGCGTGAAGAGTGTCCGCGCCTCCTCGTGTTCCGGGTCGAGGCGCAGCGTCTCGCGCAGCGCGCGCTCGCAGGTGGCGTTGTCGCCGAGCACGGCCGCGGCCAGGCATACGGCCAGGTGCGCGCCGGGCAGCTCCGGTTCGCGGCGGACCGCCTCGTCGGCGAGCGCGAACGCCTCCGGTGCGCGGCCGGGGACGGTCCGGATCAGCCGGGACAGCACCGCGTACGGGGCGGCCTCGGCCGGCTCGGCGGCGATGGCGGCCCGCAGCGACTCCTCGGCCTCCCGGTCCCGGTCGAGGCGCGCGAGCAGGTACCCGCGCAGGTACAGCACGGCGAACTCGTGCGGCGCGATCCGGACCGCCTCGTCCAGCGCGGCGAGCGCGGCCGGGATGTCCTGGTCGCCGAGGTGCACGCGGCCGAGCAGCACCCAGGCGGCCGCGTCGTCCGGTTCCGACGCGACCATCCGGGACAGCAGGTCACCGGCGGCCGCGTACCGCCCGGCCTGGACCAGCAGCTCCGCGCGCTCCAGGGTCACAACCTGCGCCGGGCCTTCAGGTAGGCGAGCAGGTCGTCGTACATGCCGCCCTCGTTGGCGAACATGGCCACGTTGCGGGCGGCGGCGAACCACGGCTCGACGGACGGGACCGTGGTCTTCGCGGCGGCCAGCAGGTCGGGCATGCCGATCATGCGGACCGTGCCGGTGCGGGCGGAGTCGAGCAGCGCGCGTTCGGCCGCGCTCTCGCAGAGGTGGGCGAGGTCGGCGCCGGAGAGCCCGTCCGTCGCCTTGACCAGCTTGGGCAGGTCGACGTTCTCGATCGGCCGGTCGCGCAGGTGGTATTCGAGGATCGCCGCGCGGGCGGGCGCGTCCGGCGGCAGCACCAGGATCGTCCGGTCCAGGCGGCCGGGCCGGCGCAGCGCCACGTCGACGTCCCACGGCACGTTCGTGGCGGCGAGCACGAACACGCCCTCGTTCTTCGCGCCGTCCACGCCGTCCAGCTCGGTGAGCAGTTGGTTGACGGTGGTCCGCATGCTGTTCGTGGCCGCGCGGCCACGCTTGCCGCCGAGCGCGTCCAGCTCGTCCAGGAAGATCACGCACGGCGCCATCCGGCGGGCGGTCGCGAAGACCTCGTGCATGTTCCGCTCGGAGGTGCCGAGCCACATGTCCAGCACGTCGCTGATCGCCACGGTGAGGAACCGCGCGCCCAGCTCACCGGCGACCGCGCGGGCGATGAACGTCTTGCCGCAGCCGGGCGGGCCGTAGAGCAGCAGGCCGCCGCGCAGGCTCTTGCCGAAGAGCCTGCGCAGCTCGGGGTTGCGCATCGGCGCCAGGAACGCGGCCTCCAGACGCTCCTTGACCTCGTGCATGCCGCCCACGTCGGCCAGTGTCAGCCCGCCGACCGACTCCGCCTGCCAGAGATCACCGGGGCCGGGCTTGCCGTCCGCCCGCACCTGGTCCGGTTCGCCGGAACCGTCCGGGGCCGAGCGTGCGAAGCGCGGCGGGACCACATCACCGACCTGCTCCTCCGCCTCTTTCCAATCAAAACCCTTCGCGGGTACGCCGGACGCCTGCTCCGGCGTCCCCCGCACTTCCCCGGCCGGCACGGCCGACTCCGGTGCTTCCACGGCAGGCGCGGCCGAGGCCGGCTCTTCCGCATCCGGCGCGGCCGGGGTCCGCACTTCCGCGACAGCCGCAGCCGGGGCCGACACCTCCGCATCCGGCGCGGCCGGGGTCGGCGCTCCCGGGGCAGGCGCGGCCGGGGCAGGCGCGGCCGGGGCAGGCGCGGCCGGGGCAGGCGCGGCCGGGGCAGGCGCGGCCGGGGCAGGCGCGGTCGCGGCCGGGGCCGGGGTCGGGGCGGTCGCGGCCGGGGTCGGGGTCGGGGCGGTCGCGGTCGCGGCCGGGGCCGGGGTCGGGGCGGTCGCGGCCGGGGTCGGGGCGGCAGGCGCGGCCGGGGCGGGCGGGCCGGGCAGTGACATCGCGTGTGCCATCAGCGCCCGCGCGTCCGGGTCGCCCGGCACCCGCTGCAGCGCGAACGCGATCTCCGTGATCGCCGCGTCCGAGTGCCCCTCGCGCAGCAGAATCTCGGCCAGGTGCAGGCGCAGCGGCACGTCGTCCGGCGCGGCCTCGACCGCACCGCGCAGACTCGTGATCAGGCGGGACTCGTCCGGCATGGTTCCGGACTCTACCCACCTCGCGCCATCCCCACCTTTCGTGATCCAGGCGTCCCCCATGTCGTTCCAGCGCCATGGGGGACGCCTGGATCACGATCCCGGGGGTCAGAGGGTGCCGCGGCGCGCGTCCTCCCACCCGTCCACGGACGTGGTGTTCGAGGCGAGCACCTTGTCGATCTCGGCCAGCTCGTCGTCGCCGAAGTCGAGGTTCGCCAGCGCGCCGATGTTCTGCTCCAGCTGCCCGGTGCTGCTCGCGCCGATCACCAGCGACGTCACCCGCGGGTCGCGCAGCGCCCAGGCCAGCGCGGTCTGCGCCAGGCTCTGCCCGCGCCGCCCGGCGATCTCGTTCAGCGCGGTGAGCTGTGCGACCCGGTCGTCGTCGATCGTGTACTTGCCCTGGTCCACGCGTGATCCGGACGGGATCCCGGTCAGGTACTTGCCGGTCAGCAGCCCCTGCGCGAGCGCGGTGAACCCGATCACGCCGACGCCGAGGTCCGAGGCCGCGTCGAGCAGCCCTTCGGTCTCGATCCAGCGGTTGAGCATCGAGTAGGACGGCTGGTGGATCAGCAGCGGCGTGCCCAGCTCGCGCAGCAGCCCGGCCATCTCGCGCGTGTGCTCCGCGTCGTAGGACGAGATGCCCACGTAGAGCGCGCGCCCGGACCGCACGGCCGTGTCCAGCGCGGCCGCGGTCTCCGCGAGCGGCGTGTCCGGGTCGTACCGGTGCGAGTAGAAGATGTCGACGTGGTCGCGCCCGAGGCGTTCGAGCGACTGGTCCAGGCTGGCCAGCACGTACTTCCGGGAGCCACCGCCCTGCCCGTACGGGCCCGGCCACATGTCCCAGCCGGCCTTGGTGGAGATCACGATCTCGTCCCGGTACGCGCGGAGGTCCTCGCGCAGCAGCCGGCCGAAGTTGCGCTCGGCCGCGCCGAACGGCGGCCCGTAGTTGTTGGCCAGGTCGAAGTGGGTGATCCCGGCGTCGAACGCGGCCCGGACGATCCCCCGCTGTGTCTCGACCGGCACGTCGTCGCCGAAGTTGTGCCAGAGGCCCAGCGACAGCACCGGCAGGTCGAGCCCGGAGCGCCCGGTGCGCCGGTACTGCATCGGTCCGTCATAGCGTGCGGAAGCGGCGGTGTAGCTCATCCTGCCTTTATATGCGCCGGGCGGATGATCCGCTCGGGTACCCAGCCCTTCACCACCCCATGATCCAGGCGTCGTCCACGTCGTTGGAACGACGTGGACGACGCCTGGATCACCACACAGGCGGACGGGTCAGATCGTCGCGGTGCAGCTCGGCGTGATCGCGCCGGGCGTGCCGCCGGCGATGAAGCCGAACGACGTGCTCGCGCCCGCGTTCAGCGCGCCGTTGTAGGCCGCGTTCGTCGCGGTGGCCGTGGTGCCGCTGGTGGTGACGGTCGCGTTCCACGACTGGCTGATCGCCTGGCCGCTCGGCAGCGTCCAGGTCACCCGCCAGCCCTTGATCGCCGCGCTGCCCGCGGTGACCTTCACGTCGCCCTGGTAGCCGCCGGACCAGGTGGACGCGGTGGAGTAGGTCACCGAGCAGCCCTCGGCACCGCCAGTCGGGGACGGCGCCGGCGACGAGGTCGGCGACACGGTCGCGGACGGCCGGGGCGACGGCGACGAGGTGGCGGTCGCGGTCGGCGTCGGGTTCACGACGCCGCCGAAGTTGACGTCGCTGCACCAGTAGTAGGACTGGTCGAGGTGGCTGGCCTGCCAGATCGTGTAGACGACGTGCCGGCCGGTGCGGCCGGGCGCGCTGACCGGAATGTCCAGTGCGACGCCGCCCGCGACCTGGTCCCACTGCGAGGCCGGCGTGTCACCGATCTCCTTGACCAATTCCAGGTTGCCCCAGCCGAGCGGCTGCGTGACCGGGTCGTACCCCTGCTTGGTCACGTAGACGCGGATGTAGTCGGCGCCGTGGCTGGCCTGGTCGAAGACGTGCGCGGTGAAGTCGTTCGACACGTTCTCGGCGTGCCAGTTCCCGACCGTGTCGAGCGCGTTGTAGCGGCCGCTGTTCGACCGGCCCGCGCTGCACAGCTGGCCGTCCGGGATGGCGCCCTGGTGGTTGCCGGCGACGCCCTCGCGGAACAGGCCGTTCCAGTTCCACATCGCGTTCGGGTCGGCCTGCCAGGCCTGCCAGCACATCGGGTCCTCGGTGGCCATGGCCGGGTTCTGGAACTCGCCGCCCCACCGCTCCCAGCAGCGGAAGTTGCGGGACGGTGGGTCCTGGATGTTGCCGTGCGCCTGCGCGGGCACCGCCCAGGCGGCGGTGACCGCGACGATCGCGGCGGCCAGCACGGCCAGCGCGCGGAGAAGGAGATTTCGGGACAGGGCAGAAGGCATGAGGAGCGCTCCAAGGCAGAGAGAGGGACGAGAGCGGCGCGGCGAGTGAGCTGCCCGGTGCTCCTGCGCGCGTGGCTCTGCGAAAACGGCTCCGCCGGAGAGATTCACACAGTTCGATCAAAACCGCAAACCGAAGACCCGTCCCGGGGTACGCCGAACGGCTGCGCGGACCTCGGGCGAGCGGCTGAATTCCGTACCGCCAAAGGGATTTGATCGATGCTTTATAGCCCGATATTTCATGACTCATCCCACAACATCGATGCCCCAGACGCCGCCGCGCTTGCCACGCCAAGTACGTTCTTCGCATGGCCACGGTGTTGCTCGTCGAGGACGACCACGTCGTGCGAGGTGCGATGTTGCGCAGCCTCGCCGACCGTGGGCATGCCGTCCATGCCGTCGGCACGGCGCTGGAAGCGCTGCGCCGGGTCGCCGCGGAGACGCCCGATCTGGTCGTGCTCGACCTCGGCCTCCCGGACCTCGACGGCGCGGACGCGTTGCGGATGCTGCGCGGCATCACCGACGTGCCGATCATCATCGCCACCGCCCGCGACGACGAGCAGTCGATAGTGCGACTGCTGCGCTCCGGTGCCGACGACTACATGGTGAAGCCGTTCACCGGCGCCCACCTGGACGCGCGCATCACCACCGTGCTGCGCCGCGCCGGCCGCGCCACCCGCACCGCCCAGCCGGCCGTGCACCAGGTCGGCGGCCTGCGGGTCGACGTCGGCGAGCGCTCCGCGCAGCTCGACGGCGCGCCGCTCGCGCTGACCCGCAAGGAATTCGACCTGCTCGCTTACCTCGCCGCCCGCCCGGGCCGCGTGGTGTCCCGCCGGGAGCTGTTGGAGGAGGTATGGCGACAGCCATCGGTCGGCGAGGACCAGACGATCGACGTGCACCTGTACTGGCTCCGCCGCAAGCTGGGCGAGTCCGCGGCGAAACCGCGCTACCTGCGCACCGTGCGGGGGGTCGGATTCCGGTTGGTGGCACCGGACTGAGGGCCGGACTGGCGTATGTCAGCGCGGCGATGACCGCGGTGGCCGCGCTGGTCTTCGTGATCCCGCTGGCCATCCAGGTCGCCGAGGACGCGCGGGAACGCGCGCTCACCGAGGCCGGGCGGCGCAGCGCGATAGTCGCCGGTGCGCTGGCCGCACAGGCCGACGAGGCGGGCGTGCAGCGCGCGATCGAGGCGGCCGGCAGCGGCCCGCTGACCGACACGCCGGTGGTGCTCGGGCTCTCCGATTCGCAGGAGGGCCGGGCCGCCGAGGCGGACCGGGAGCGCGCGATCAGCGGCGGCCGCCCGGTCGTGGTCCGGGTGGACGGCGGCGCGCTGCGGCTCGAACCGGTGATCGTCGGCGAGAACACCGCGGTCGTCGAGGTGTTCGTGCCGGACCACGCGCTCAACGACGGCGTCCCCGCGATCTGGTGGACGCTCGCGCTCATCGCGCTCGGCCTGGTCGGCGCCAGCGTGTTCGTCGTCGACCGGCTCGCCGGCAAGACGGTCGGCTCCGCGCGGTCGCTGGTCCGGGCCGCGATGGCGGTCGGCGACGGCGACCTCGGCGTGCGCATCCAGCCGACCGGGCCGCGCGAGCTGGCCGAGGCCGGTTACGCGTTCAACCGGATGGCGGACCGGCTGGTCACCTCGCGCACCAACGAACGGGAGATGGTGGCGGACCTGTCGCACCGGCTGCGTACCCCGCTGACCGTGCTGCGACTGGACGCGGAGGCGCTCGACCCCGACGACACCAGCGTCGGCGACTTCTCCGCGGCCGAGCTGGACCGGCGGCGCACGATCCGGCGCATCCGGCAGGCGATCGTGACCCTCGAAGGCGAGGTGGACGCGCTGATCACCACGACCCGGCGCGCGGTCGCGGATCGAGGTGCGCCACCGCCGGAGGACGGCGGCTGCGACGCCAGCGAGGTGGTCCGGGAGCGGATGACGTTCTGGTCCGCGCTGGCCGGCGACCAGAACCGGCCGTACCGGGTGATCGGCGCGCAGACCCGCATCCCCGTGCAGGTGCCCCGCTCCGAGCTGGCCGCCGCGCTGGACGCGGTGCTGGGCAACGTGTTCCGCTACACCGCGCAGGGCACCGCGTTCGAGATCGGCGTGTCCCGGCGGGACGGCTGGATCGCGCTGCGCGTGGACGACGCCGGCACCGGCATCGCCGACCCGGAACGGGCACTGCAACGCGGCGCCTCCGACCGGGGCTCCACCGGGCTCGGGCTGGACATCGCGAAGCGGGCCACGCTCGCCACCGGCGGGTCGGTCAGCATCGCGCGATCCTCGCTCGGCGGCGCCAGCGTGGTCATGCTCTTCGGCGACGCCGAGGCCAAACCGAAGCAGGCCAGCCGGTTCGGCCTGGTCGGACGCCTGGCGGGCGAACCCGGACGACCCCGGTGGCCCCGCCCGCGCGATAACTCGGAGTGATGTGCGGACCACCCAACGATCTGAACCCCCAAGCTTTGCTTAGTTTCGCCTTAAGCCCATTCCCACAGCCATCTGCCAGGTGGCAGTCTTCAACCCGATCCCATCCGGTTACGTCGGACCACCGCCCGCAAGTCGTCCCCACACCCCGGTCCGGTGTAACCCGCGTGCGGCGGGGTGCGGTCCCCCAAACCCTCACCCCGCCGCGCGCCCACCATGCGGAGGTATCACACGCGTGTCGTCGCACCGCGAGCTTCCACGGCGGCGAACGGCCACAACGCGCTCCTTCATCCGGGATCTTCCGGCGTCGTTCGGCTCGACCAGCGCGCGGCACCGCCGCGCGGGGGCTCCCGAGCCGCGACAGACCGGCCTCTCCTCCGGACTCGCGCGACTGTCCGGCATCATCCGTTCCGCCGGCTTCCCGCGTTCCGCCGGCTTCCCGCGTTCCGCCGGGTTTCTGCGCTCCGCCGGGATCGGGGCACGCTGGGGCCGGGTGCGGGAGATCGTCTCGGCGCGGGTGGTGCCGACCCGGCGCGATCATCCGACCGAGCCGCCCGAAACGCCGCAAGAAGCGCAAAACCCTTCCGCGGTACGCCGTGAGGGTGCCC
Source organism: Catenuloplanes nepalensis (assembly GCF_030811575.1). GTDB lineage: Bacteria > Actinomycetota > Actinomycetes > Mycobacteriales > Micromonosporaceae > Catenuloplanes > Catenuloplanes nepalensis. Next base: position 5,619,919 of record NZ_JAUSRA010000001.1, read on the forward strand.
GCCGCCGCGTCCAGGAGCTGCCGGCCTGGGCCAGCCGGACCCAGCTGATGCGCGTGCAGGCGATCCGGCGCGACCGCGGCGGCCGCGCGCCCGCGCCGGCCGAACCGCCGGCCTCGCCCCGGTCGGCGAAGCGGCACGGCGAGGTGGTCCGGCGCACCTCGGCCGCGCGCGACCTGCCCGCGACCGTGCGCTTCCCGCGCCGGATCAACCTGGCCACCGGCGCCGTGCTGCTCGGCATCGTGCTGCTGATCCTGCCCGCGCTGCTCACCCAGTGGACGCCCAGCATCAGCTCGCTGCCCGGCCTGGTGCCGATCGCGGCGCTGCCGGCCAGCCAGCCGGAGGACGGCCTGGTCTACGACGGGCTCACCCCGGCCAGCCGCAACTCGCTCTGCATCGGGGCGTACGAGGTGAACGACACCGCCGGCGTCTGCTCCTACGGGCCGGACCCGGCACCGCCCTCGTTCAAGGTCTCCCAGGACGCGGCGCCGATCGCGGAGGGCGTGCCCCCGCTGGTCGAGCCGGTCAAGGACACCCGCGGCGTGCCGGACGACGCGGACGTGGTGCGGGACGAGGGCGCGGTCGTGCCGGCCAGCTCGATGCCCGCGCTGGTGCCGGACCCGGCCAGCGGCGACGACGCGTTCACCGTGGGCGAGGACGGCGTGGCCTGCGAGGGCGACGGTTACCAGGGCAAGCGGGTGCAGGTCATCTACGCGTACCCGACGGACGCGGTCAGCCGGTTCAGCCGCTACCTGCCGTCGATCCGCCGCTGGGCCGCCGAGGTCGACGAGATCTTCTCCGCCAGCGCGGCCCGCACCGGCGGCATCCGGCACGTGCGCTACGTGACCACGCCGGACTGCCGCGTCGACGTGACCGAGGTGCAACTGCCCGCGGACCGGCTGGACGGCTTCGACCGGACGCTGGCCGGCATGCGCGCGCTCGGCTACGACCGGACCGACCGGAAATACCTGATCTTCGCGGACACGAACGTCTACTGCGGCATCGGCACGGTCATCCGGGACGCCCGCGCCGACGCCGGCAACCTGAACAACGGCGGCCCGTCCTACGCGCGCGTCGACGCCGGCTGCTGGTCCGCGCCGATGGCCACGCACCAGCTCGTGCACACGCTCGGCGGCGTCGGCGACGGCGCGCCGAACAGCAGCGGCCTGGGCCACTGCCTCGACGACCACGACCTGATGTGCTACCCGGACGAGAGCGGCGAGGAGGTCCGGGTCGACTGCGAGAGCGTGTCCGGCGAGGCGCTGCTCGACTGCGGCGGCGACGACTACTTCAACACCGATCCGGAGCCGGGCAGCTACCTCGCCACGAACTGGAACCTGGCGAACAGCGAGTTCCTGATCCGTGAGGCCGCGCCGGGCGACACGCAGCCCGCAGAGCCGGCCCCGGACCGCCCGGCCGGCGCCGTGACGCCGCCGCGCGGAAATCCGTCGCCGTCGCCCCGCCGGTCCACCACGCCCACGAAGTCGCCCGTGCCCGCGTCGCCCTCCCCCACGCCGACCAGCGGTGAGGACGACCCGGAGGATCCCGAGGACCCGGAGGACACCGGCGACGACGATGACGAGGGCGTGGTCAGCGGCCTGCTGGACGGGCTGCTCGGCGGCGGGGGCGGTGGCGCGCCGACCGGGTCCAGCCCGTCCGTCACGCCGTCCGCTGCCTCACCGACGCCGTCCCTGCCGGCGCCGCCGCCGGCCGAGCCCGGCCTGGCCAGCGAGCCGCCGATCGGCGCACCGCCACCGCCCGGCTTCCTCAAGATCCGGGACACCACCAGCACGTCCACCCGGGTCAGCTGGAACGCGGCCACGGACGCGGTGCACTACACCGTGACGGTCAACGGTCAGATCATCGGCGTCACCGCGGCCACCCGGGCCCGGATCATCGGCCTGACGCCCGGCACGGAATACAGCATCCAGGTGCTGACCAGCGACGGCGAGCGGTTCACGGACGCGCTCACCGCCAAGACCTCGCCGGCCGCCCGCCCGATCATGGAGGGCTGGTTCCAGCTCGACAACGCGCTCACCGGCGGCGCCGCGCACCTCTACGGCGCCCGCAACAACGAGTCCACGCCGATCGTGGCCCAGCGCGCCGAGGGCGTCACCCAGCAGCAGTGGAGCCTGCGCCGGGTGGGCAACGCCTTCCAGCTCGTCTCCCGGGTCACCGAGAAGTGCGTGGTCCCGCTGGGCGGCGAGATCGCCGCCGGAGTCCCCCTCGTCCAGGTCACCTGCAAGGAGGCGGCCGATGAACAGCACTGGGTCGTCCTGCCCACCGACAACGGCTTCACGCTCCGCGCGGCCGGCGCCAACCTGGTGGCCGGCCTGGGCGAGCAGCGGTACGGCGGCGCGCGCGTCCTCTCCCTGCAGAGCCCGGACGGACTGCTTCACCAGTCGTGGACCGCGCTCCCCGGGTAACCGACGATGAGCCCGCGCCGCCCGCACGCGATGCCGGCCTCCAGCCCGGAGGCCGGCGGGTTCTTCACGCGCCGCCGCATCATCCGCTGGGTGATCCTGCTGACGCTGGGCGTGCTGACGTTCCTCGCCTGCTGGCAGGACCCGGTCTACGCCTCCCCGGTCGCCACGCCCGCGCCCTGCCCCACCGCCGCCCCCGGCACCGTGGTCTGCGCCGCACCGGCCGGTCCGGCAGTCCGAATGGCCGACGTGGAGATCCCCGCGACCGGCCACGCCTCGGTCACCGCGCTGCTGATCGGCGCGGGCGCGGTGGCGCTGCTGTTCACCGCGATCACGCTCGCCACGCTGCGCCGCCGCCCTTGACGAGACCGGCCCTCCGTCTGAACCCTTCGTCGCCGGCCGATCCGTGATCCAGGCGTTATTGACGTCGTTAGAACGACGTCAATAACGCCTGGATCACCAGAAGACCGCCGCCGGTGACCCTGACGCCGGGCGCATCAGAGTCCCGGCCAGCCGGCTGCGGCGTCCCGCACGATGGCGTCGATGACGGCGGCGTTGATCCGATCCCAGCGCCGGACGGCTGCACGGACGCGGTGCACCGGTTCCACCCGGGGGTTCCGGGCCACGGCCATGTCCAGGTAGGCGCCGAGCTCGCCCATGACGTCGATGTGGACCAGGCTCTCCGGGTGCGGCGGACCGGGGTCGTCGGTCTCCAGGAGCGCGGTGCGGACGGCCGCGCGCAGTTCCGGATTGTCGCCGCGCAGCCTCCGGAGGATCTCCGGCGATTCGCTGATCCGGCGGCGGGACAGCGACGTGCCGATGCCGGGAACCGGGTTCTGCAGCGCGATCGTGCCGCCGGGGCAGCCGGCCGCGACCCAGACCAGGGCCCGGCGCAGCTCGTCGACCGGGAACAGGTCGATGGGGTTCCGGTCGGTGCCGGTCAGATCCGCGGCGGACGCGGCCAGCAGCGGTTCCGACCGTCGCCAGGCCGCGATGTCGGCCGGCTGCCGCAGCAGCAGCCGGTAGTAGTAGTGGGTGAGCGCGTGACCGTGGAACCCCGGCCCGCCGCCGATCGTCTCCGGGTCCACGGCCGGCAGCGCGATCACCGAGCCGCTGAGCAGTGCCGCGATCGTCTGGTATCGGTGCGGGGTGAGCCGGCCGCCGCCGAACGCGGACGCGCGCGGGCCGTACTCGTCCCAGCGCGCGAGGTCGCAGCAGGCCTGGGCCAGCCACTCCGGTTCCGCCGGGGCGGGGCGCGCGTCCAGCAGCTCCAGCGCCTCCGCGGCTGCGTCGTTGTCGACCAGGAACCGGCCACGCCGCTCCAGCCACAGCGCCCAGGCCCGATCGCTCACGCGCAGCGCCTCGGCCAGCGGCGGCGTCTCCCCGCGCAGCACCCGGGCCTCGGCCGCGGTCGCGGGCGGCAGCTCGTCCACCGCGTCACCGAGCGCGGCCAGCCGCCCGGCCAGCCGCGGATCCGCCGGATCGAGCGGATCGGTGCGCCCGCGCACATCGGCGGGACCCGGCCGATCCGCAGAGGCAAAAGCATCGCGGCCAACCACCACGCCGACGTCACGGCCGGCCGGCCGGTCGCGATCCTGTCCGGTCGCCGGGCCGGCGCCCTGGCCGGGCTCGGGCGTGGGCTCGTCGCCGGTCCGCTGTCTCGGTGGCCACACCGGCCACCAGTCGGGCAAACGTCTCGGCTTCGCAGCGGCTTTCTGCCCCGGAGCGGACCACGGCGCAGGCTCGGGCGACCGCACCGGATCGTCGGCGGCACCCGCAGGCGCCCCTTCGAAAGTCCCCGGATGATCCGGCGGCTGCGGCCGGGCGGGCCCCCGCTCGGACATCCGGCGGGACGTGTCGTCGTCGAAGCGGAGCATCAGCTCGTGGTAGAGCGCCTCGACCGCGGCGTCCTCGCCGGGCAGCGCGTGGTACCAGGACGCGGCCGCGCGGTGGATCGCGGGCAGCGCGTCCCGGTACGCCGGGTCGGTGGTCATCAGGTGCAGCATCGCGCGGCGGACGTCCGGCAGGTGGCGCACCTCGTCACCGTCCCGTTTGACCAGCCAGACCTCGTCCGCAAGGCGTTCCAGCAGCTCCGCGGCGCCCGCGTCGGTGAGCGGGCCGAGCCCGCAGTACGGCGCGAGCACGTGCCGGATCAGCCCGGCCGTGACCCGGCGCAGGATCAGCCCGGGGTGCGCGAGGCGGCGCACCCGCGGATCCGCGACGTGCCAGAGGAACCGCGCGTAGAGCACCTCGCGGCGCAGCTCGCCGTCCAGCGCGGACCCCGTACCCGCGATGAATTCCGCTCTTTCGCCCGGCGGCAGGTGGCCGAAGAACCGCGCGGCCACGCGCAGCGTCAGCGGGTTCCCCCCGACCAGAACAGCGAGATCAAAAGCCTGATCCGCGGGTACGCCGTGCGCCGTGAGCAGTTCCGCCGCGGCCTCCGGTGCCAGGTCCGCCAGGCAGATCGCCTCCGCCACCTCGACCCGGCGGGTGACGTCGGCCGCGTCGATCGCGACGTCCGCGCGGCCGGAGAGGATCACGCGCAGCCCGTGCAGGCCCATCGTGTCCTTCAGCCGCGCGATCCAGTGCAGGATGCGCGCCTCCGGGTCGTTGTCGTGCAGGCGGGGCCGCGCCGGGTCCGGCCGGTCCCGCTGCCACTCCTCGAACGTGTCCAGGATCAGCAGCACCGGCCGGGCGTCCAGCCCGTGCATGCGGACCGCCGGCGACGCGTCCCGCTCGAACGCGGGCGCGTCCCCGGCGCCCTCACCGGCGGCGAGCGATCCGGAGTAGCGGGCCGCGGCCGTACCGGCCCGCTCCTGGCGCACCTGGTAGCGCAGCGCGGAGAAGTCCGCGGCCGCGACCGGGTGCGCGTCGCCGAGCTGGCGGCTGACCTCGAAGGACAGTTCCAGCTCCGCGTCGATCCGGAACTGCACGCGGTCGAAGTCGATCACGATGACCACCGGGCCGGTCGAGTCCGGCCGCAGGATCTCCCGCAGGTACGGGTCGACGAACGCGGCCAGCGCGGTCGACTTCCCGGCGCCGCCGAGCCCGACCACGGGCAGCAGCGGCACCGGCGTGTCGTCGCCGGTGACCGGCGCGGTGGCGAAGTCGCGCAGCCGGGACAGCTCCTCCTCACGACCGAAGAACCCGTTGCCGAGCAGCGCGCCGTAGCTCTCCACGACCGCCTCGACGCGCACCCGGCGCCGCGCCTCCGCGAGATCGCCGGCGAGCCCGCCGAGCGGCTCGGCCCAGGCCAGGGCCTGCAACGCGGTTCGGGTGCCGACCGGCCGCTCCGGCGGCGGCGCGCCGGTCGCGGCGATCGCGGCCAGCAGCCGCGCGGCATCCAGCGCCGCGAGCCCGGCACCGTCGTCCGGGCCCGGCGCCGCGACTCCGGACGGGGACGGCGACCCGGCCGCAGCCACATCACCGGACGAGGCGGGCGGCGCGGCAGGCGGTAGGCCGCCGGGCGAGGCGGGCGGTGTGCCACCGGACTGCGCCGGCGGCGCGGCGGGTGGCGCGGGCGGCCCAGCACGCCCAGCGGACTGCGCGGGCGGCCCAGCAGGAGCAACGGGTGACGCAACGGCAGCGGGCGGCCCCGCAGGCGCAGCGGGCGGCGCGGCTGACTGCGCGGGCGGCCCCGCGGGCGCAGCGGGCGGCGCGACGGCGGCGGGCGGCCCGGCGGGAGCAGCGGGCGGCGTGCCGCCGGGCTGGTGGGGGATTGTGGCGGGACGGGCGGGGAGCGTGGTGGGGCGGGCCGCGAGGCCGTCCGGTGGGAGCGCGGCCAGGCCGGTCGCGTGGGCGGCGAGCAGCCGGAGGTATTGACCGGCCTGGTCCGTCGGCACGCCGATCGCGTCCGTGATCGCGTCGGTCAGCGCCCGCGGTGAATCGGCCAGCGCGCGGAGCGCGTCGCGTCGCGGGCCGCTGCGCATCGTCCAGCGCCACACGTCATCCACATGGGACCGGTCGAACTCCGGCACCAGCAGGTCCAGGACGCGCTGCCCGTCCTCCGGGTCCAGGCCGGTCACGAGCGTGGCCGGGTCGACACCGCCGGACAGAGCGCCCCGCATCCGTACCCTCGAGATCTGGTTTTGAAGATCTTGATCCGCCGCAGGCGGAGGGGTTTCGAGGGTGGCGGCGAAGGCGGACCTCTCCGCCGGGGAACGGTCCGCCCACATGTCCCGGATCGCGTTCAGCGCCGCGGCCTCCGGCGCCGGCCCGGACGAGGACGGTGAGGGCGGGAACCCCGGGAGGGATGACGTCACGTCGCCACGCCCGCGGCCAGCATGCGCAGCACCGCGTGCGCGGCCGGATAGCCGGTCAGCCCGCGCGCCTGTTGCAGCGCCAGCAGCGACGGCACGGCCGTGACCAGCGCGTCCGCCGGTGCCGAGCCGGCCGGCGTGAAGTGGGCCGCGATGTCGTACGCGGCCGGCAACGCCAGCTCCTCGATCGCCGCCTCGAAGCCCTCCGGCGGCCGTTCGTCCCAGCCGACCAGCACGAGCCGCTGGGACGGGTTGTCGCGGAGCCGGCCCATCAGGTTCACCACCACGTCCTTCACCCCGGGCGGTACGTCCATCGCGGCACCGCCGAAGCCCTCCAGCACCAGCCACACCGCGCGGTCACCGCCCACTTCGGACACCCGCTGGTTGAGCCCGGGCAGCACACCGTCCCGGATCTCGCGCGGCGCGGTGGTCAGCACGTCGCCGTGGCTGAGCGCGGGCCGGGGCGCGGAGAGCGCGCCGGTGACCCAGCGGGCGAAGCCGTCCGCGTCCTGGGCGAGCGCGTTCGCCAGGTCGAGCGTGACCACCACGCCGTCGCTGTGCTTCTCCACGAACTCGCGGACCAGGCGTTTCGTGAACCGTTTGCCGGTGCCCGGGGCGCCGCGGACCAGGAAGAGCCGCTCGGCCGGTGCCGCGTCCGGGCGCAGCGCGCGCCACAGCCGCTGCTGGGTGCCGCGGCGGCCGATCACCGGGTACGGCATCGGCACCAGATCGCCGGAGCGCTCGAGGAAGTGCAGGTAGGGCACGCCGTCCGGGAGCGGCCGGTCCAGCATCGGCGACCAGTCGCGCACCGGCACGGCCCGGTTCCGGACGCCGGTGACGCCGCCCTGATGCAGCGCCACGATCCGCCACCGCTGGTCGAAGACGGGCGCGCCGGACGAGCCGCCGAGCGTGTTCACGTCGTGCAGGTACCGCACCGGGGGCACGCCGAGCTGTTCGTCGAGGCGCCCGTCGGAGAGCAGCAGCGGTTCGCCGCGCTCGTTCGGCCCGTGCGGGTGGTGCAGCAGGCTGACCTCGAACGGCCCGGCCGGCGGGCTGCCCATCAGCTCGGCCTGGGCCGCGCCCTTGGGCGGCGCGGCGAGGCGGATCAGCGCGAGGTCCCACGGCCCGGCCGGCGCGGCGATGCCGTCGATGTCGCGCACGTCCTTGGCCAGCCGTTCGCCCTCGGTCGGCGGGCTGCCGTGGAGCAGCCAGTCCGGGTGCAGCGGCGCGGTCTCGCCGGCCAGCCGGGTCGCGGCCCGGTCGACGTAGTCCCGGAACGTGACGACCAGGTGGCGCAGGCTGTCCGGCGCGGCCGCGAGCGTGCCGTCCGGCTCCTGGGTGAGCAGCGGCCAGAGCACGTGCGCCATGGTCGCGACCACGGTCGGCCGGACCAGCACGCCGGTGCCGGCCTGGACACCCCTTATGTCTATCCGGCAGACGTAGTCGCAGGCGCGCAGCAGCCCTTCCGCGTACGTCATCGGGTTGACCGCGTGCCGGACACCGTTCTGCAGCGCCTGGAGCTGGAAGCCGCCCGCGTTCTCGTCGATCGCGCGCAGCGCGGTGACCAGCGACGGCCCGGCCAGACCCTCCTTGATCAGCTCGAACGCGAAGACGTCGAGGAAACCGTGCTCGTCCGCGGCCGCGAACGCGCCGATCAGCAGGTCCCGTAGGTTTCGGCTGGTCTGCGGCGGCATGTGCACGCCCCGCGCGCGGCTGACCCGCTCCCAGACCCGCTCGACCACGATCCAGTCGGTGGCGGCCGCGGTCACGGTGTCGGCCAGGGCCGAGAGACTGACGGACGTGGCCGCGGTCATCGGGCCGCGGCGGGCAGCACGGCGGAGAGCTCGTTGGTGATCCGCTCCAGCGCGTGCGCCCAGTTCTGCCGCTCCGGCTGGCCGGCGAAGTGCAGCCCGAGCACGGATCGGCCGTCCGCGTCCAGGTCGACGACCGCGGAACCGGAGTTGCCGCCGAGCGTGGAGACGTCGTGGGTGAGGATCCAGCCGTGCGGGTCGTCGGGCAGCTCGCCGGCGGCCGCGGTGATCCGGCCGGGCGCGAGCCGCTTGTAGCTCTTCACGCCCGCGAAGATCCGGGTGAACAGTTCGCGCGTGGTCGAGTGCTCGTTGCCGGGGTAGCCGACGACGTAGACGCCGCGCCCGGCGCTGGCGAGCCCGCCGCGGGTGACCGGGTCATCGCCGCGGGCGACCGGGACCGGCGGCGGGAACGCGCGGCCCGGCACCGGCTCCAGCTCGAGGATCGCCAGGTCGAGGCCGTCGAAGTTGAGCCCGCCGAGCACCGTGTGCACGTGCTCGGGCGCGCCCTCCCGGCCGACCGCGACGACGCGCCGGATCGGGAACCGCCGGTCCGGCCAGGGCCGGCCGACCTCGTGCCCGAAGTGGACCGCGACGCCCGGGTTGAGCCGGCCGGTGAACTGGCCGTCCTGGCGCGTGCCGCGCGGCGCGATCGCCTGCAGCACGTGGAAGTTCGTGGCGACCAGTCCCTCCGCGACGACCCAGGCCGTGCCCTGGTAGCCGAGCGGCGCGGCGGACGGGTCGTCGACCCGGCCGACCGACCGGCAGACCGCGCGGACCTCCTCGGCGAGCCGGGACAGCGGCGCCGCGTAGTCACCGAGGCTGGGCGCGAGCAGGTCGACGAAGTCGTCCTCCACGAACAGCACCGGGCGGGTGCCGTCGGTGACCACGACCGCCTCCAGGCCGGAGACGTCGTCCGCGGTGAGCGCGGCCGCGGTGCCGTCGCCGAGCAGCTTGTCCAGCGCGGTGCCGGCCTGGGCGAGCAGCTCGGCGCGGAGCACCGGGTCGGGCGCGACGCCGGTCTTCGACTCGATGTAGGCCAGCTCGGCCTCCAGCCGCTCGACCAGCTCGGTCCTGGCGGCCGGTGCCGCGTTGCCCGCGGTCGACGCGGCCGACTCCGCGAGCGAGTGCTGCCCGCCGCCGGTGGAGATCAGGTCCAGGTAGCGGCCGGCGTTCCCGGTCATGGGACCCGTCCCTCGACCAGCCCGTTCAGGATCTCCACGAGCCGCTGCCGGTACGGGCTGAAGGCCGCCCCCTCGACGCCGCCGCCGAGCGTGGCCAGCGCGGTCGACGCCTGCTTGACCATGTCCGGCTCGGGCGTGCGCGGGTAGAGCAGTTGCAGCCCGCGGACGTCGCCGGTGGAGAGGTCGATGCCGTTCCCGGTCGGCGCGCACGGCGACGGCGCGCTCCTGTAGAAGAACGGCTCGAACTGGTAGAGCATCACCGACTCGGTGTCGAACGGCCCCGCGATCGTGTCGTCCGACTCCTGGGTGCGCAGGTTGAAGTCGACCTTCGCGCGCGTCCACCGGTTCGGCGGCCCGGCGAGGTAGGTGTAGACCCCCGGCCGCCGCCCCGCCTCGTCCGCGATGAAGACGCCGCGGCCGTCCTTGGTGGGCACGTAGCCGTCGTCGTCCTCCCAGCGGAACTCGTCCGCGCACGGGCCGCGCATGTTCTGGTGGCTGTGTTTGAACGCGAGCGCGTGCAGGAACTCGTGCCGCACGGTCCCGGCCCAGTCGTCCGGCAGGATGCCGTCGAAGCCGGACAGGTTGAGGCTGCGCTGGTGCGGCGCGCCGCCGATCGGCGAGCCCGCCTCCGCGAGCGTCGGGTCGGTGCTGTCCGTGCCGATCAGCGACCAGTAGCCGCCCTGGTCGAAGCTGACCCGGATCTCGGCCGCGTGCTCGGTGTCCTCGGTGGTCCACCGCCGATAGGCCCCGGTGGCCGGGTCGCGGCCGAAGTCGAGCGTGATGCCGCAGGCCTCGGTTATCTGCCGGGTCGCGTCCTCGACCCGCGCGTGCGCCTCGGTGTCACCGTCCAGGAAGGCCACCCGGAGCACCACGCCGGGCGCCCACCGGGACAGGTCCTGGACCAGGAACTCGAGGCCGGCCGTCTCCGCCGCGACCCGGCGGCGCCAGGCATCCCGGACTTCGACGGCCGCCTCGATGTGCTCCGGCAGCGACTCGAACAATCTCGCCATGATCACACCCCCCAACGTGGACGAATATGAGCCTTCGCCCACGTGGGGAGACTGTCAACGACGGATGTCCGATAATCCCTCTCCCGCATAAGCGGAAATCTCGTTCGTCAGCGTGACCTTGTCACCCGCCGGCATGAACGAGTGCGTGACCGCGGCCTTGGCCAGCTCGGCCACGCCGGCCGTGTCCAGGCCGAGCAGCTCGGCCGCGACGCGGTACTCGTCGTTGAGCGTGGTGCCGAACATCGGCGGGTCGTCCGAGTTGATCGTCACCGGCACGCCGGCCTTCACCAGCGTGGGCAGCGGGTGCTCGGCCAGCGACGCGACCGCGCGGGTCCGCACGTTCGACGTCGGGCAGACCTCCAGCGCGATGTCGTGCTCCACCAGGTAGGCCATCAGTTCCGGATCCTGTGCGGCCGCGATGCCGTGCCCGATCCGCTCCGCGCCGAGGTGCCGGATCGCGTCCCAGATCGTCTCCGGCCCGGTGGTCTCGCCCGCGTGCGGCACCGAGCGCAGGCCGGCCGCGCGCGCCGCGTCGAAGTACGGCTTCCACTGCGGGCGCGGCACCTCCGGCCCGCCCAGCCCGAAGCTGATCAGCCCGTCCGGCCGCTGGTCCAGCGCGATCCGCAGCGTGTCCTCGCCCGCGGTCGGGCCGGCCTCGCCCGGGATGTCGAAGCACCAGCGGAGCGCGATGTTCAGCTCCTTCTCGGCGCTGCGCCGGGCGTCCTCGATCGCCTCGCAGTACGCCTCGGCCGGCATGCCGCGGTTGACCGTGGAGAACGGCGTGAGCGTCACCTCGGCGTACCGCACCTGCTGGCGGGCCAGCTCGCGCGCGATCTCGTAGGTCAGGATCCGCACGTCCTCCGGGTCGCGGATCAGGTCGACGACGCTCAGGTAGACCTGGATGAAGTGCGCGAAGTCGCGGAACTCGAAGTACTTCGCGAGCGCCTCCGGGTCGGCCGGCACCGGCGTGCTGCCCGCGTGCCGCGCGGCCAGCTCGGCCACGATCCGCGGTGACGCCGAGCCGACGTGGTGCACGTGCAGCTCGGCCTTGGGCAGTCCGGCGATGAATTCGGTCAGATCGCTCACGCGCGCCCCTGAGGAGTACGGGCCACCACGAAGTTGCGGTGGAAGGGAAAATGAACAAGACCATTCTCCACCGGGTACGCGTCCGCCAGCCGCTCCCCCAGCGATGCGCGGAAGGCCGGATAGTCGGCGTCCGGGAGCGCCGCCTTGACCGGCCGGAGCGCGGTCCCGTCCATCCAGCGCAGCACCGGGTGCTCGTCGCCGTCCTTCACCGGCAGCAGGTGGAGGTAGGTGGTGGCCCACGCGTCGACCGTGCAGCCCCGCCGCGTCAGAATCCTGGCGTATGCCTCGAAATCAGGCACGCGGCGGATGATGCCGACGTCGTTCAGCGCGTCCCACTCTCCCGCCAGCGCCTGTAGTGCACGGTGCGACGGCGCGTCGAAGTTGCCCGGCACCTGCAACGCGATCACCCCGCCCGGCGCGATCCCGGCGGCCCAGCGCGGCAGCAGCTCCTCGTGGCCCGGCACCCACTGCAACACCGCGTTGCTGACCAGCACGTCCACGTCCGGCTCGGGCTCCCACGCCCGGACGTCGCCGACCGCGAACTCGACCGGCTTCCCCAGCGCGGCGGCCTTCGTGATCATCTCGGTGGACGAGTCGAAGCCCTCCACCCGCGCGGACGGCCAGCGCTCCGCCAGCGTGGCGGTCAGGTCGCCGGGGCCGCAGCCCAGGTCCACCACCCGGCGCGGTGCCCCGGTGCGCACCCGGGCCAGCAGGTCGAAGAACGGCCGGGAGCGCTCGTCGCCGTACCGCTGGTAGATCTCCGGGTCCCACATGCGCACCTCCGCCAAAAACCGTACGTCCGTCTTGCTGAACTGTAAACGACATCGCCGGGCGCCGGGGGTTAGGCTCGGAGCCGTGGAGAGAAGAAGCTTCCCCAAGCTCGGCGGCACGGCCGCCGGCGTCATCGGCCTCGGCACCTGGCAGCTCGGCGCGGATTGGGGCGAGGTCGACGAGGACGACGCGCTCACCACCGTCGACGCGGCCGTGGCCGCGGGCGTCACGTTCCTGGACACCGCAGACGTCTACGGCGACGGGCGCAGCGAGCAGCTGATCGGCCGCTACCTGCGCGAACACCCCGGTCACGGGCTCACCGTCGCGACCAAGATGGGCCGCCGGGTGCCCCAGGAGCCGGAGAACTACACGCTCGACAACTTCCGCGCGTGGAACGACCGGTCCCGCGCGAACCTCGGCGTGGACACGCTCGACCTGGTCCAGCTGCACTGCCCGCCCACGCCGGTCCTCACGTCCCAGGCCGTCTACGACGCGCTGGACACGCTGGTCCAGGAGAAGCGCATCGGTGCGTACGGCGTGAGCGTGGAGACCTGCGACCAGGCACTGGAGGCGATCGCCCGGCCCGGCACCGCCAGCGTGCAGATCATCCTGAACGCGTTCCGGCTCAAGCCGCTGGAGGCGGTGCTGCCCGCCGCGGCCGAGGCCGGCGTCGGCATCATCGCGCGCGTGCCGCTCGCCAGCGGCCTGCTCTCCGGCCGCTACGACGCGACCACCACGTTCCCGGCGAACGACCACCGCAACTTCAACCGGCACGGCGAGTCCTTCGACGTCGGCGAGACGTTCTCCGGCGTCGACTTCGAGACCGGCCTGGAGGCGGTCCGCCGCCTCACCCCGCTGGTCCCGGCCGGTGCCACGCTCGCCCAGTTCGCGCTCCGCTGGCTCATCGACCAGCCCGCGGTCACCGTGATCATCCCGGGCGCCCGCAACGCGGCCCAGGCCGAGGGCAACGCGTCCGCCGCCGCGCTGCCGCCGCTCTCCGCCGAGACCCACGCGGCCGTCACCGAGGTCTACGACGAGCTGATCCGCCCCCAGGTGCACGCGCGATGGTGACCAAGGTGTGGGGCACGCTGACGCTGGGCCTGCTCGGCTTCGTCCTCGGCGCCCTCTGGATCTTCGAGGGCCTGGAGATGATCGAGGGCAGCTCCATCACCAAGGGGCCGGCCTGGTCGATCGCCGGCGCGATCCTGCTGGTCGGCGGCCTGATCGCGATGGTCGTCGGCGTCCGCGTCCGCTCCCGGCTCCGGCCGCCCACCCCGGCCCCCACCGAGCCCGAGCTGCTCCCCATCACCGAACAGCCCACCTCGGTCAGCCTCCCCGCGATCCGGGAGAACGCGCCCACCTGGCGCTGAGCTCCGCACACGAAGGCGGCATGCACAGAGTGCATGCCGCCTTCGATCATCGATCGAGTTCGCGGTCACTCGCCGGGTTCCGGGACCGCCCCTCCACCCAGCGGATCGGCATGGCCTTCGCGCCGGTGATCGGCCACCTCACGTGTCTGTTCGTGCTCCCTGCCGAGCACTTCCCTCGAGTGCAACGTGAGCACCGGCCCGGCCGCGTCAGGACGCGGCGGTGACCGACGCCGTCACCGACCAGAGGATCGCGTTCGCCACCTGGGGGTACAGGCCCTTCGGGTGGGCGCGGAACAGTGGCTCGGTGCCGAACAGGACCGTCGCGGTGCCGGAAGCCGAGACGCCGGAGACGACGGCGGCCTGGCCGGCCGCGTCGGCGGGACCGCCGGTGCCGGTGTCGGTGGCGCGCCAGTGGCCCGCGACCAGCGGCGTCGCCGCGTAGCGCTGCTCCGCGACCACGCCCGCGCCCAAGCCGGTGAACCACAGCGGCGAGTAGACGAACGAGTGCGGCAGCGCGGAGGATCCGACCGGACCGTGGCCGTTGACCACGGACACGACGCCGTTGGCGTCGGAGCGGCCGGCGACCGCGGTGACCGGGAGCAGGCCGGCGTCGGCGTTGAACCGGGCGCCGGTGACCCCGCGGGTGATCACCGCGCCCACGGAGGCGACCTGTGTCTTGGCGGCGGGACTCAGCATGGACCAGGACAGGCCGGACGAGACGTACAGCGCGGAGACGCCGGCCAGCGACTCGCCCGCGTTCAGCGTCGAGGTGGCGACCGGCCGGACCTCGAAGCCCAGGTCACGCAGAACCAGCAGCTCGTCCGCGGCCGCGGCGGCGGCGATCACCGGCCGGGTGAGCGGGACACCGGTGGCACCGCGCGGGGCGGCGGTGAACCGGACCCCGTAGGTGCCGGCGACCGCGGCGGCCTCCCGGCGCGGGACCACGACCGTGCCGTCCGCCAGACGACGGACCGGGACGCCGCGGTTCAGCAGCGCGTTCAACGCGCGGACGTCCGCCGCGTCGGTGAGCGTCAGCAGCACGTCACCGCGCCCGGACGGCACCGCGCCGGTGGGAGCCGCGACCGTGACCGGACGCAGGCCGCCCGGCAGCGCGCCGCGCTGGACGATCGAGACCGGCGCGCCCCAGAGCAGCCGGTGCGACCAGCCGGAGATGTCGTACATCTGCGGGACCAGCGCGGAGATGTCCCGCCCGGCCTCCAGCATCGCGTTCGCCAGACCGCGCTTGGGCTGGTGCATGTCGACGACGTAGGTCCCGGCCGGGTAGGAGCGCCCGGACAGCGCGAAGCCGCGGGACGCCCGGCTCACCCGGATGTCGTGTGCGACCAGGTGATCCACGAGGCGCGCGGCCGCGGGCGACCCGGCCGGGATCACGTAGGCGCGCGGGAACTCGGTCTTGTACCGGTCCTCCGGGCCGTAGCCGGGCACGAAGTCGTCCGGGACGTCGCGCAGCGGCTCACCGGCCCAGCCGCGGCGGAACTGCTCGATCTGGCCGGCGATCAGCGACACGCGGTTCGCGTCGGTGTAGTCCAGCGCGCCGCGGATCGTGGCCTCCACCACCGAGGTGTTGACCGCGGCCCGGCGTTGCAGCTCCGCGACCGGCAGCGTGTCGTAGTCCGCGTTGTTGACGCGCAGCGGGATCTCCACGGTGTGGCCGATCGCGCCGTGGTACATCGCGTACATCGGGGTGAAGATCGGCGGCCAGTCGTCCCAGTCGCCGGGGGCGAAGTCGCGGAACGGGATGTCGACCGGCAGGCCGAGCGCGTTGACCTGGCGTTCCATGCGGAGCGCGTTGTCGTACGCGTGCGGCAGGTACAGGTCGTACTCGTAGTTCTGGCCGTGCGGCGGCGTGCACGGCTCGATCAGCGTGGTGCCGGTGTAGCCGTGCTCGTCCAGCATGACCAGCGGCTGCGCGTCGATCGCGACCGCGCGCACGGCCCGCGACTCCGGCTGCGACGAGGTGACGTGGTCCCGGTTGACGTCGAAGCCGGCGCCGTTCGCCCTGGTCCCGGCGATCCGGCCGTCCGGGTTGTTGGTGACCGTGAAGTAGATCCGGGTGCGGCGCAGCATCGCGGCGGTGGCGGCGTCGGTCGCGGTGGCGAGCTGCTCGATCAGGCGCAGCGAGCCGTCCGTACCCTCCCACTCGTTGCCGTGGATGTTCGCGTTGATCCAGATCGGGGCCTTGTAGTCGCGGGTCAGCGACCGGTCGCGCGCGGCGCGGCCCGGGTCGTCCTCGATCAGCCGACGCCACTCGGACTGCCGGCGCGTCTCGGACGCGCTCTCCGGCGCGGTCACGGTGACCAGGTAGAGGTCCCGGCCCAGCGCGGACTGCCCGATCACCTCGGCGGAGACGCGGTTGCTCGCGGCCTGCAACGCGTTCAGCCGCGGCGCGATCCCGTGGTAGGGGACCAGCCCCAGCTTGATCGACTTGTCGGCCGGGTTCTCCGGATAGACGCGCAGCCGGGTCTGCCGCGGGTAGCCGCCGCCGCGCCGCTCCGCGGACCACGACTCGGAGCGCGACTCGGAGGACGGTGACCCGGAGGACCGCGAATCGGCGGACAGCCCGGCCAGCGTGTCCGTGGCAGCGATCTCGTTGCGCTCCGGCCCGTTGCCGAAGTCGCGGCGGGGTGTGTCCGGCGGTGCCGCGGTCGCGGCCGGTGGGAGCAGCGTGACACCGAGTCCCGCGATCAGCAGCCCGGTGAGGATCTTGCCCGGTGAGCGCACGAAGCACCTCCATGATGGATGTGCTCAAGATCCTGGCCGGACGACAGAGATCGAATCAATATCTATCACCGTCACATGCGTGTTACAGCTGGTGCAGCGCCTTCACCAGCGGCGCCAGCTCCGGCGTCGCGCCTGCCTCGTCGAGCGCGCGGGCCAGCACCTCGTCATGCGTGGGCCGCGCCTTCGCCAACAGCTCGCGTCCCTGTCGCGTCAGCTCGGAGTAGATGCCACGCCGGTCGTCCTGGCACAGGTATCGCCCGAGCAGCCCGCGGTCCTCCAGCCGGTTGACCAGCCGGGTCGCCGCGCTCGACGACAGCGCGGCCGCGCGCGCGAGCTGCGACATCCGCATGTGGAAGCCGTCCTGCCGGGAGAGCGCGTCCAGCACCGTGAACTCGACCACGGACAGCCCGTGCGCGGACGCCAGCGCCCGCTCCAGCGCCGCGTCGATCAGCCCGTGCAGCGCGGCGAGCGTCCGCCACCCCTGCGCCCGGACCTGCACCGCGTCATCCGCGATCCCCATGGCAGTCAGCCTAACAGGCGCAAGCCGATACCCGGCGCGTGCAAATAACCAACGGCGAAGATCGGAAACCCTTCTTCCCGCTTCCGGCGTGGGCACCTTCCGAGTGCTCCCGCGGGCACCGGCCCGATGCCACTCAGCCTAATTTGATCCTGAAGGAGCAGCGGTACGGCCGCACTCCCGCGACCAGCAGAAATGCTCTCAGCCCGATCCGGGTTGCGTGGCTCGCTGTCGGTGCGCGAATCGCGCGCGGTCTCCGGGCGCCGGAACATCGCCGGCGGCGGTCAGGGCCGGCCCTCTTCCGGTGGGGACCCGGGCGCCCCGTGCCCGAAATCTCCCGATGAAGCGGGCACGCGTCCTGCTGGCGGGGCCGGGAGATCTTGACGGCCTCGGGCCTGGCGCCTGAGTGATCAATCAGGTGAGCGAAAACGCGATCAACTTCGATCTTTGATCTACCTTTTGCTCACCTGATTGATCACTCAGGCTGCGGCGGTGCCGTCTCGCGAGTGTGTGGTCCGCGCCGGAGGGTGGGATGTCGCGATATTTCGGGCGAGCGGCGCCCGATTGCCGCGAGCGGGCCGGGTCAGCTCGCGCTCCCCGGCCCGAAAAGGGCAACAGAGTCAGTCCGAGGGGTGTGGGCGACAGAGGAGGGCCGGCGGGCGTCGCGCGGACGTCAACGGGGCGCTTTCGGTAAGCGCAGGCAGGAATTCGTGGTCAACTTAAGCCAAGTGGCATTGGGCATCGGTCGGCTGCGGGCGGCCTCCCTGCCGGTCAGGCGGGTGGTCACCGGAAAGCCCCGCCGTCCACCCTGATCACGGGTTTGCTGGGCGTCCGGCGCCGAGGTCTCGATGCGCGGACTGACACCCGGGTGCCGAAAGCTCCGGTAGCAGGGTCCGGCCGTCAGTCGGAGTCGACGGAGATGCCCATGGCGGCGGCCAGGACGTAGGAGAGGGCGGGGAGGTCGGTCTCGTGGAAGACGGCGCCGCGCAGCTGCGCCGGGCTGCCGACGCCGGCCAGTGAGCAGCCGCGGAAGCGGGTGCCGGTCAGGTCGGCCTGGTGGAGCTGGACGCCGGTCAGGTCGCAGCGGGTGAAGCGGGCGCCACGAAGGTCCGCGCCGGTGAAGTCCGCGCCGGTCAGGTTGCAGCCGACGAAGTGCACGGCCTCGAACCGGGTGAACCGCCAGGCGGACAGGTCCAGCCGGCACTCCTCCGCGCGCACATCGCGCAGCGTCCCGTCGGCGATCGTCAGCCCGGTCATCCGCGAGTCGCGCAACTCGACGCGAGTGAGCGCGCCGCCGTCGCTGGTCAGGTTGGCCCAGTTCGAGTTCTGCACGAGGCAGTCGGTCAGCGACACCTGGTCCAGGCGGGCGCCGGAGAGGTCGGCCGCCCGGAACCGGCACTGGCTGAACCGCACCGCCTCGGCCTCGCGCCCGGACAGGTCGACGTCGTAGTAGGCGAGCCGCGCGTACCCGCCCTCCGGCTCGGGGTCGCCGGGCGCGCGCTCCACGCCGGACGGCGGCTTGGGCGGCTTCGGCTCGGCGGAGCTGGGCATGGAGGTGGCGCGGCGGCGGGACGGAGGCACCCCGCCACCCTAAGGAGTTCGCGCACCGCCGGTCCGACGCGCCCGGGCTCGCCGTACCCACGAATGGGTTTTATGGTTCTGGTGTGGATTTTTTCGTGACACCCGTCCGGGTGATGTCGGCGCTCGCCGCCGAGGAACGGCCCTGGTCCGAGATCGGTGTGGTGCAGGCGCTCGGCATCATCGTGGGCGTGTTGTTCCTGGTCCTGGCGATTCGGGCGATGTTCGGCGGCGGGAAGCGTTAGCCGTTCGGCCGTCATGCCCTGCAATTTGCAACCCGGGTACCGTGACGAGCTGCACAGAGACGGAGAGTAAGCGACCTGGGGCGGAATTGTGGATCTCGAACTGTCGCACCACCATCTCGCCGCCGGGCTCGCCCGGGTGGCGGTCGCGGTCCGCGCGGCCGGCGACGACGCGGCGACCGCCGAACGCACGCTCGCTCAGCAGCAGGTGCTGCTCGTGCTGCGCCGGCGCGACGCGAGCTACCCGCTGAGTGAGCTGTCCAAGGACCTGAGCATGACCACGAAGTCGCTGCTCGCGGCCGTGGAGACGCTGGTCGCCGAGGGGCTGGTGGCGATGGGCCCGGCGCCGTCGTTCTCGCCCGGCGAGATGCGGCTGTCGCTGACCGAGGCCGGGCGCGCCGAGCCGCTCGAGCCGATGAACTGGGCCGCGGACCTGCTCAACGGCCTGCACGACCTGGATGCGCTGCGCCGCCAGCACCTGCTCGACGTGGTCACCACGAAGATCCGCACGATGCAGGCGGCCGACCAGATCCCGATCACGAAGATGTGCGTGACCTGCCGGTTCTTCGAGTCGTACGCGTACCCGGGGAGTGGTCAGCCGCACCACTGCTGGCTGGTCGGCAGCCCGTTCGGCCACCTCGACCTGCGGCTGCGCTGCCCGGAGGCGAAGCCGGGCGAGCCGATGCACGTGATGCTCGCCCCGCGCGACGACGATTGACCTGCCCTTTCGCGGGTACGACAGCCCGGCGCCCGTTGTTCGTGGTGACCAACGACGCGACGTGCAGGGAGGCCGCCCGCGGCCGACCGGTGCCCGCGGGAGCACTGGGAAAGTGACCACGCCGGAAGCGGGAAGCAACGTCCTTGGGCCCGGCAGGGCAGGGGTGTCAGTGGGCGACGAGGTCCTGGTACGCCGGGTGCCGCTCGATGTATGCCTTGATGAACGCACACCGCGGCACCACCGTGGCACCGCGTTCCCGCGCCGCGTCGAGCGCCCCGGCGGCCAGCTTCGAGCCGAGGCCCTGGCCCTCGTGGCCCGGATCGACCTCGGTGTGCGTGAAGATCAGCGAGTCGTCGCGCACCCGGTAGGCGGCGAAGCCCGCGACCTCACCGTCGACGACGATCTCGAAGCGGCTCTCGGCCGCGTTGTCCCGTACCTCGGCGCCCATCGCCGGCTCCCCTCGATCGACTTCCGCAGAAGGCAAGACTAGCCATGCAGGTCGGACAAGGCGTTCAGCAGCGTGTCGACCTCGGCCTCGGTGTTGTAGTGGTAGAGCGAGGCGCGGACCGCGCCGCCGCTGTCCCGCAGGCCCAGGGCCTCGAAGAACTCGTAGGCGTAGTAGTCGCCGGCGGAGAGGCAGATGTTCCGCTCGCCGAGCAGCGCGGCGGTCCGGGACGGCGGCTGGTCGGCCAGCCGGAACGACACGGTCGGACAGCGGCGGTCCGGCGCCGGGAGCACGGTCACGCCGGGCAGCGTGGCCAGGCCGTCGAGAAGCCGGGTGAGCAGCGCGGTCTCGTACCGCTGGATCTCGGCGAAGGACGCGCCAAGCCGGCTGCGCCGGTCGCCGCCGCCGGCTGCGAGGTCGGCCAGGTGCTCGACCGCGGCGGTCACGCCGGCCAGCTGTTCGAAGCTCGCGGTGCCCAGCTCGAACCGGTCCGGCACCGCCTCGGACGACGGGGCCAGCTTCATCGGGCGCAGCCGCTCCCACAGCGCGGGGTCGGCCGCGACCGCGGCGAGGTGCGGGCCGGACCACTTGTACGCACTGGTCACGACGAAGTCCGCGCCGGTCCGGGCGGGCAGGTGCGGCGTGCTGTGCACAGCGTCCACGTAGGTCAGCGCGCCGGCCGCGCGGGCGATCGCGGTGATCGCGGCCACGTCCGGCGCGGCGCCGTTCGCGTTGCTGCCCGCGGTCAGCGCCACCAGCCGCGTCCGCTCGCCGGTCAGTTCCCGGAACTGCGCGGCCGGCAGGTCGCCGGTGGCGCGGTCGAACTCGGCCCAGCGCACGGTCGCGCCGGCCCGCGCCGCGAGCTGCACCCACGGGCGCACGTTGGCGTCGTGGTCGAGGCGGGAGACGACGATCTCGTCGCCGGGCTGCCAGGTGTCCGCGAGTGCGCGGGCGACCCGGTAGGTCAGCGCGGTCGCGCTCGGCCCGAGCACGATGCCCTGCGGCGCGGCACCGAGCAGGTCGGCGAGCGCGTGCCGGGCGGCCGCGACGATCTCGCCGGAGCGGCGGCCGGGCTCGAACGCGGCGCTGCGGTTGGAGACGGCCGCGCGCATGGTGGCCGCGACCGCGTCCGCGACCGGCGCGGCGACCTGGCTGCCGCCCGCGTTGTCGAAGTGCAGGTAGCCTTCGGCCAGAGCGGGGTAGCGGGAACGGATCGCGTCGACGTCGAACGGCATGCGGCGCACGATAACGAGCGTTGATCATGGTGGTGGTGGCGGCCCCGTACCCTGGACGGGTGACGACGAACCGACGCATTGCCCGCGCCGTGCCCGCCGCCCTTCTCGGAGCCGTTCTCGCGCTCTCGCTCGCCGCGTGCTCCGGCGAGGGCTACGACACCCAGTGCGGCCTCGACCAGTGCACCGTGACCTTCGACCGCGGCGCCAACGCCAGCGCCAGCGTCCTCGGCATCGAGGCGAAGCTGGTGGAGGTGCAGGGCCAGGTCGCCACGTTCGAGGTGGCCGGTGAGCAGATCGGGCTCACCGTCGGCCAGGCCGCCACCGAGGTCGGTGGCTTCCTGGTCCAGCTGGAGTCCCTGACCGACACCCAGGCCGCGATCGAGATCTCAGTGGCCTAGGGGATGAGGGCTGTTCGGCGCCGAAGCCGGCCCGCAGGTCAGCGGCTTGGTCTACCGCGCTGAATAGCCCTCATCACGTTTACGAATCTCTTCATTCGGTGATTGACGGTTCATGTCGCTCACCCATGACGCTCGAGGCACGGCGTCCCGTGCCGCCAACAGCAAGTCGCTGGAGCTGCTCGCCCGGGCCGGATTCATCGGGTACGGCGTGCTGCACCTCCTGCTCGCGTGGCTGGCCCTCCAGGTCGCGTTCGGCAACCCAAGCGGGGAGAACTCGCAGGCCGGCGCGCTGGAGGAGCTGGCTTCGCAGTCCTTCGGCGCGTTCCTGGTCGGCGCGATCGGCGTCGGCCTGGTCGCGATGGCGATCTGGCAGGCGCTCGAGGCCGCGATCGGCCACCAGGCGGAGAACGGCAAGGAGCGCCTGTTCGAGCGCCTCGTCTCCGTCGGCCGCGCGCTCACCTACCTGTACTTCGCGTTCACCGCCTACAAGGTGGTCTCCGGCGCGAACGCGTCGAACGCGGACAGCTCGCAGAAGCTGACCGAGAAGCTGATGGATTCGACCGGCGGCCGCCTGCTGGTCGGCGCGGCCGGCCTCGCGGTGCTGGCGATCGGCCTCGGCATGATCTACCACGGGTGGAAGAAGAAGTTCGAGGACCACCTGAAGACCGGTGAGATGAGCCCGGCGGTCCGCAAGGTCTCCTCCCGTCTCGGCATGGCCGGTTACATCGCCAAGGGCATCGCGTACGGCATCGCCGGCTTCCTGGTGATCACCGCGGCCGTGACCTACGACTCGGAGAAGGCGCGCGGGCTGGACGCCGCGCTGCGCACGCTGGTCGAGCAGAGCTACGGCCCCATCCTGCTGACGCTGGTCGCGCTCGGCATCGCCGCGTACGGCGCCTTCTGCTTCGTGCAGTTCCGCTACCGCAAGGTGTAGCTCAACATTGCGTGAAAATCCCGGCCGGGTCGCACTCGCGACCCGGCCTCGCCGTGTGATGTGCCTAGCATGGGCCCGAGGTTTCCTCAGGAACAAGACAGGCAAAAGCCTCGATTCAAACCGAAGCCCCGACACGGAGGGAGAAACGTTTCCGTGGAGGACATTCTGATCACGGTGGGCGTGACCATCGCCGCGGCCGCGCTGGCGCTGCTCTTCGTCGCGGTCACCCACGTGATCATCAAGAAACTGGCCGCCCACTCCCAGCTCGCCTCCGAGCTGGCCGAGCACACCCACCGCCCGGTGCAGTTCGCGATCACGCTGATGGCGATCCAGCTCGCGGTGCGGTTCACCACCGCGGACTCGGCCGGCGCGGAGTGGCGCCGGCACCTGCTGCACGGCCTGGTGCTGCTCGTGATGGCCGCGGCCGCGTGGCTGATCGGCGCGTTCCTGGTCGCGTTCGAGGATCTGACGCTGGCCCGCTGGCGCACCGACGTGCCGGACAACCGCCGCGCCCGCCAGCTGCACACCCAGGTGGTGATGCTGCGCCGGGTGACGATCGCGGTGATCGTGGTGGTGACGGCCGGCGTGATGCTGATGACGTTCCCGGACGTGCGCGCGATCGGCGGCGGCCTGCTCGCCTCCGCCGGCCTGCTGTCCGTGGTCGCGGCGCTGGCCGCGCAGACGCTGCTCTCCAACTTCTTCGCCGGGCTGCAGCTCGCGTTCAGCGACGCGGTACGGCTGGACGACGTCGTCGTGATCGAGGGCGAGTGGGGCAAGATCGAGGAGCTGACGCTCTCCTACGTGGTGGTGCAGATCTGGGACGACCGCCGGCTGATCCTCCCCACGTCGTACTTCACCAGCAAACCCTTCCAGAACTGGACGCGTACGCAGTCGGCCGTGCTCGGCACCGCGGAGTTCGACGTCGACTGGTCCGTGCCGGTGCAGGACATGCGCGAGGAGCTGCGCAACCTGCTGGAGGGCACCCAGCTGTGGGACGGCCGCGTCTGCGTGCTCCAGGTGACGGACGCGACCGGCGGCATGATCCGGCTGCGCGCGCTGGTCAGTGCGCAGGACGCGGGCACGCTGTGGGACCTGCGCTGTCTGGTCCGCGAGCACCTGGTGGGCTGGGTGCGCGACCGGCGGCCGACCGCGATGCCGCGCTGGCGCGCCGAGGTCGGCGACTCCCGCGGCGACCTGAGCTGGCAGTGGGGCGAGAAGCGCCGCAGCCCCCAGGCGCGCCCCGCCGAGCCGGTCGACGACGCACGCCTCTTCGGCGGCAGCGAGGACGGCGAGGAGCGCAGCCACACGTTCACCGGGCCGGAAGAGCCCGTGCACACGCATTGAGAGCGCGTATCGATGTGGGGACGGGCTGCGGCGAGGCCGAGGCGCCACTGGACCGCGCCTCGCTCCGCCACCACATCGATACAGGCTCTAGACCTGCATAAACCGCGGGCTTGCGGGGAAGTAGAGAGTCATGGCGGATGTCCTGAACCGAAGTTCCGCTCAGGCGGGTAGCGGCCGGGTGGTGACCCGGGTCGGTGAACCCTCCACGTCCGAGCTGGTACAGCGGGCCAGCGAACAGATCACACGACTCATCAGGGACGAGTTCGCGCTTGCGAAGGCCGAACTCACGGAGAAGGGCAAGCACGCCGGTGTGGGCGTGGGGCTCTTCGGTGGCGGCGGCGCGCTCGCGCTCTACGGGCTCGGCGCCGGCATCGCGACCATCATCCTGGCGCTCGCGCTGGTCATGCCCGCGTGGCTGGCCTCGCTGATCGTCACGATCGTCCTCTTCATCGGCGCGGGCATCCTGGCGCTGCTCGGCCGCAAGCAGGTCAAGCAGGCCGTTCCCCCGATGCCCCAGGCCGCTACGGACGGCGTCAAGGCCGACGTCGAGGCCGTGACCGAAGCGGTGAAGCGAGGGCGGTCATGACGATGGAAGACGTACGCAAGAACGACGGGACCTCGCAGGATCTCGACGCGCTGCGCGCCGAGATAGAGCGCACCCGGGCCGAGCTGGGCGACACGGTGCAGGCGCTGGCCGCGAAGGCGGACGTGAAGGCACGCGCCAAGGAGCAGGTCGAGCAGGCCAAGGCCGCGTTCGCGACGCGCGTGCAGGACGCGAAGGAGACGGTGGCGCTGAAGGCGCACGAGGCGGCCGACATGGTGTCGCACCGGGCGCAGGAGGCCGCCGGCGCGGTGTCGCACCGCGCACACGAGGCGAAGGACGTCGTGTCGGTTCGTGCACATGACGCGGGCGACACCGTGCGCCGCAACCCGGTGCCGGTCGCCGCCATCGCGGTCGCCGGCGCGGCGGCGCTCGTGCTCGCGCTCTGGCTGATCCGCCGACGGCGCTGAAAGGAGATCTCGTGGGAAAGAAGATCAACGGTCTGGCGTACAAGCCGGTCGGTATCCTCGCCGGCGTGG
Source organism: Catenuloplanes nepalensis (assembly GCF_030811575.1). Taxonomy (GTDB): domain Bacteria; phylum Actinomycetota; class Actinomycetes; order Mycobacteriales; family Micromonosporaceae; genus Catenuloplanes; species Catenuloplanes nepalensis. The sequence continues at coordinate 5,645,060 of NZ_JAUSRA010000001.1, forward strand.
CCGCGGGTGCGATCGCGGGCGCGGTGTTCAAGGAGATCTGGAAGCTGGCCGGCAACGACGACGACGCGCCCAACGCGACGGACGAGGACCGCGGCTGGACCGAGATCCTCGTCGCGGCCGCGCTGCAGGGCGCGATCTTCGCGGTGGTCAAGGCCGCGGTCGACCGTGGCGGCGCCGTCGGCGTCCGGAGGGTCACGGGCCACTGGCCCGACTAAAACCCATTCAGCGGGTACGGGAGGGGCGCCGGACACGGCCGCCCGCACTCCCACACGGCGGGTGCCGCCCTCGGGTGCACCCGCCGTTGCGCGCTCCGCGCCGCACACGCCGACGCACTCGCCACAGGCGCCGCTCGCGGATCTCGGCGGATCGCGGCCCGCGTCACCCCGGTCGCGCGTATCGGCCGGCCGCGGCCCGCGTTCCCCGGATCCGGCGCGGGGAGATCGCCGCACCCCGCTCCACGCAGTGATCCACAGCGCACGACTTGCCCCTGACGTCAACGTCAGGTCCTAGCGTGGCGATATGCAGATCAACGGCACGACAGCCCTCGTCACCGGCGCCAACCGCGGCCTCGGCAAGGCCTTCGCCGAGGCCCTCCTCGCCCGCGGCGCCACGACCGTCTACGCCACCGCCCGTCGCCCCGAGCTCATCGACGTGCCCGGCGTCGTCCCGCTCCGGCTGGACATCACGGATCCCGCGTCCGTCGCGGCCGCGGCGGCCGAGGTGGGCGACCTCGACATCCTGATCAACAACGCCGGCATCTCCACGAACGCCCCCTTGCTCGGCGCTTCCACGGAGAACATCCGCCGTGAGTTCGACACCAACTTCTGGGGCACCCTCGACGTCACCCGCGCGTTCGCCCCCAGGCTCGCCGGCGGCGCCATCCTCAACGTCATCTCGGCGCTGAGCTGGTACACCTTCGCCCCGTCCAGCAACGGCTACGCCGCCTCCAAGGCCGCGGAGTGGTCCCTCACCAACGGCATCCGGCTCGAGCTGGCCGACCAGAAGACCCAGGTCACCGCGCTGGCCCTGGCGATCGCCGACACCGACATGATGGCCGCCGTCGACGTCGCCAAGCTCCCGCCGCGCGACGTGGTCGCGCTGGCGCTGGACGGCCTGGAGGCGGGCAAGCTCGAGGTGATCGCCGATGCTCCCACCGCGAACGTCAAGGCATCCCTCTCCAAGGACCCCGCGCTCTTCTACGCGGACATCCCCGCCGCCCTCTTCAGCTGACCACACCGGCTCCGGTGGCGCCTCCGCGCCACCGGGCCGCGGCTACCGCGCATCGCCGGCCGGAAGGCGCTCGGGCAGGCCGAGCCCGGCGAAGCGGTCGGCGTGGAACGTGACGATCTCGGTGACGGCGCCGCCGGTGATGCGCAGGACGTCCAGCGTCAGCGGCAGGTAGGCGGCCTCCCCTTCCCGCCAGTGGTAGAAGGCGACGGCGGGCTGGCGGTTCACGGCGGTGGGGAGGGCGCGCAGGCCGGTCATCTCCGCGAAACCGTCCTGGATCCAGTCGTTGACCACCGTGTCGCGGCCGATGTGCAGGCCCGGCGTGGGCGGCATCGAGCAGCGGACGTCGTCCCGGAGCATCGCGGTCAGCGCCGGGATGTCCGTGGCCACGCTGGCCTCGGTGAACCGGCGGACCAGGTCGCGTGTCCCGGCGTCCTCCTCGCCGCCGGTCCAGTCCTGCCGTTCGGCCGGCAGGTGTTCCCGCATGCCGGCGCGGGCCCGTTGCAGCGCGCTGTTGACCGAGTTGACCGAGTCGCCGAGCAGTTCCCCGACGTCCTTCGCCGGCCAGCCGAGCACGTCCCGCAGGATCAGCACGGCGCGCGGGCGTGGCGCGAGGTGCTGGACCGCGACCAGGTACGCCAGCTCGATCGTCTCCCGCGCGAGCGCGGCCGTCTCCGGCTCGTCCGCGGCGCCCGCGGGCAGCTCGTCGAGCAGCAGGTCCGGGTAGGGCTGCAGCCACCGCACCTCACCGCCGGTCGCCGGCTCCGGGCGCACCCGGGCGAGCAGGTCCAGGCAGGCGTTGGTGGCGATCCGGTACAGCCAGGCCCGGTACGTCGACCGCCCCTCGAACGTCTCCCGGCGCCGCCAGGCTCGCAGGAACGTCTCCTGCACCGTGTCCTCGGCGTCCTCGAACGAGCCGAGCATTCGGTAGCAGTGCACGTGCAGCTCTCGCCGGTGCCGCTCGGCCAGCCCGGAGAACGCCGTCTCGGCCAGCTCGCCCATGTCCGTCGTCATACCCGTCATCCTCACGCCTCGTCGTCGTGCCGTCGTAGATATGACGGGCCGGGGCGCGACAACTCATCACCCGGCGGGAACAGCCGCGAGGTGCCCGTGCCGAGCTACCGGCAGGACCAGGAGAACGCGGACCGCGGATCGCTCACGCCCCGGCCGGGGAGCGCCCGGCCGGGGAGCGCCCGGCCGGGGAGCGCCCGGCCGGGGAGCGCGCCGAGGCGGCGGGCGTCGTCGCGCAGCTCCGCCGCGACCGCCTCCAGCGACAGGGCCGGACGCGCGGTGAGCCGGGCGGCCAGGATCGCCAGCGCCAGTGGCAGCCGGCCGCACAGCTCGGCGATCTCGTCCAGCCGCTCCGGCCCGGAAAGCCGCTCCGGACCGGAGCGCCCGAGCCGGTGCGCCGGTCCGGCGAGGCGGCGTTCCAGCAGCTCCCGCGCGGTCGCCGGGTCGGGCACGTCGATCCGCAGCAGGCGGGCGGCCAGGCCGATCGCGCCGCCGCCGGCACCGCCGGGCGTGGTGCCGGAGTGGCCCGGCACCTACGACGAGGCGATGTGCTGGTTCTCCGACCACCACGAGACGCTGCTGGACGCGGTCCGGCTCGCGGCCGAGACCGGCTCCGGCCTCGTACCCTGGCATCTCGCCCTGAATCTGCAGCCGTCACTGCAGTGGAGCGGCCGCTTCCACGACTGGCAGGACGTCATGCAGGTCGCGCTGCGGGCCGCCCGGGAGACCGGCGACCGGCCCGGCGAGGCGCACGCGCTGCGCGGGCTGGCCGGCGCGCGGCACTCGTTCGGCGCGAACGACGAGGCGCTGGTCCTGCTCGCCGCCGCGCAGGAGTTGTTCTGCACGCCATGCAGAACGGCGGCACCCGGACCCTGCGCGAGGCCGTCCACGACGTCGGCGGCCGCCTCGTCGAGATCACCCACCCGGCCCTCAGCGCTTCGGGTCCACCTCGGTGATCCGGACGCTGAGCCGCCCGCCGGCCTCGCACATGCTCGCCCGCCAGGTCCAGGACTCGCAGACGAACTCGCCGCCCTCGCGCGTCCAGGTGTTGCCGTGCGAGTCGGTCTCCTCGTCGTAGGGCGACCGGACGATCCGCCGTAGCTCGGCCAGGTAATGCGCCGCGTGCATGTCCCGCCCTCCGTCGGTGCAGGGAACGCCTGCCCCTCGATCCAACGACGAACGTCGACCTCGCCGCGTCGGCCGACGGGTCGCGGTTGGACGTCGTTTTCCGTGGGATGTCCGCTGATCGGCAGTCCCATTCCGGGCGAGCCGGGGTGGTTCCGGGGCGGCCGGCCACGTCGGGCGAGTGACCGGCCGGCCGTCCCGGAAGATCAGGTGGGGAAGACCTCGGCGGCGGGGAGGACGACGCCGCAGTGGTCGGCGATGCGGGCGAGCGCGGCGTCGTGGTCGGCGCGGCTGAAGTCGGCGACCGCGTCGGAGACGACGAACGCCTGGATGTCGCGCATGAACGCGTCCGCGGCCGTGGCCGCCACGCCGATGTGGGCGTAGACGCCGCAGATGATCAGCTGGTCGCGCGGGCCCATCAGCGTGTCCAGCGTGGTGCGGTGGAACGCGTTGTAGCGCCACTTCGGCATCAGCGTCTCGCCGTGGGCCAGCGGCACCACGATCTCCGCGGGCGCGCCCGCGCCCACACCGTCGCCCCACATCTCCTGCTGCAACCCGCGCTGCGCCGGCGTCTGGCCACCGGGCTGCGCGGAGAAGACCACCGGAACCCCGAGCGCGGCGGCCCGCGCGCGCAGCCGCCCGATCGCGTCCAGCATCGGGGCCAGCGGGGACGTGCCGGGCGTGTAGTACCGGAGGAAGTGCCGTTGCAGATCATGCACCAGCAGCACCGCGCGCGCCGGCTCGACCTTCCAGGACACCCGTCCGCGGGGCAGATCCTCCACCCCGGGCAGCGGGTACGGATCGACGACCGGAATGCTCACGACAGACCTTCCCCGCGACGTAGACGTGCCTTGCTGATCTTCCCCACCGCGGTCTGCGGGAACTCGCTCACGAACTCCACCCGATCCGGGATCTTGTAGGCGGCCAGGCCCCGCGACCGCACGAACGCCCGGACCTCGCCCGCGGTCAGCGCCGCCGCACCGGCCCGGAGGATCACGTAGGCGCAGGTCCGCTCGCCCAGCACCGGGTCCGGCACCGCGACGACCGAGACGTCCAGCACGGCCGGGTGGGCGAGCAGGTGGTTCTCGACCTCCTCGGCCGCGATCTTCTCGCCGCCACGGTTGATCTGGTCCTTCGCCCGGCCCTCCACCACGAGGTGCCCGCTCGGCAGCTGCCGCACCAGGTCCCCGGTGCGGTAGAACCCGTCCGCCGTGAACGCCACCGCGTTGTGCGCGTCCGCCCGGTAGTAGCCGCGGATCGTGTACGGCCCCCGCGTCAGCAGGTGCCCGACCTCACCGGCCGCAACCTCCACATCGGACGCGTTCACGATCCTGATCTCGTCGTCCGGCGAGATCGGCCGTCCCTGGGTGCCGACCACGAGTTCGGGTGGATCGTCGTGCCGCGTGTAGTTGACCAGGCCCTCCGCCATGCCGAACACCTGCTGCAACGCGCAGCCCAGCACCGGCTCGACCCGCGCCGCCGCCTCGTCGGACAGCCGCGCGCCGCCGACCTGCAACAACTCCAGCGACGACAGGTCCACATCGGAGTGCGCGGCCGCGTCCAGCCAGACGAGCGCGAGCGGCGGGACCAGCGCGGTCATCGTCACCCGCTCCGCCGCGATCAGCGGGAACGCGACCGCCGGGCTCGGCGCCGGGCACATCACCACCCGGCCGCCCGCGTGCAGCACGCCGAGCACGCCGGGCGAACTCATCGTGAAGTTGTGCGCGACCGGCAGCGCGGCCAGATAGACCGTCTCGGACGACAACCGGCAGATCTCCGCGGACGCCCGCACGCTGTAGAGGTAGTCGTCGTGCGTGCGCGGGATCAGCTTCGGCAACCCGGTGCTGCCGCCGGAGAGCTGGAGGAACGCGACGTCGCCGGCGCTCACATCCGTACCCTCGAAGGGTCTTGATCTCACGGTGTCCGGGGTGATGACGTGTCGCAGCGCGGGCGCCGTCCCGGACACCTCCGCGGCCAGTTCGTGGTAGTCGAAGCGCTCCCACACGCCCGGATGCACGTAGGCGACCGCGTCCGTGGCCGCCGCGATGTGCCCGATCTCGGCCCGGCGATGCGACGGCAGCGTGAAGACCGGCAGCGCGCCGAGCCGGAAGAGCCCCAGCACGACCGGCAGGAACTCGCCGATGTTCGGCAGCTGCACCACCACCCGGTCCCCGCGGGACACCCCAAGATCTTCAAAGGCTCCGGCGGTACGGGAGGCAGCCTCGTTCAGCGAGGCGTAGGTCCACCGCCGCGCACCGTCCACGACGGCCACCCGGTCGCCGAACCGCGCGGCGAGCCCGTTCAGCCACGCGGAGAACGTCTCACCCTGCCAGTACCCGGCCGCCCGGTAGCGCTCGGCCGCCGACCCGGGCCAGGGCGTGAAGTCATTCATCTCCGAGACCCATCGCGCGCAGCATGGTGCGGAACTTCGCGGTCGTCTCGGCCAGCTCGGCCTCCGGCGACGAGCCCGGCACGATGCCCGCGCCCGCGTAGAGCCGCATCGACCGGTCGTCCACCTCGGCGCAGCGGATCGTCACCACCCACTCGCCGTCGCCGGCCGCGTCCGTCCAGCCGACCATGCCGGTGTAGAAGCCCCGGTCGAACGGCTCGATCTCGGCGATCGCGGCGCGGGCCGCGTCGACCGGCACACCGCAGATCGCGGGCGTCGGGTGCAGCGCGTGCGCCAGCGCAAGCGCCGAGATCGCGTCGTCCGCGACCTCGGCCGCGATCCGGCTGGCCAGGTGCCACATGGTCGCGGTCGGCACCACGGACGGCCGGACCGGCACCTCGATCTCCTTGCAGTACGGCCGGAGCGCCTCCACCACGGACTCGACCACGACCGCGTGCTCGCGCAGGTCCTTCTCCGAGTCGCGCAGCGCGGCGGCCCGGCGCACGTCCTCGTACCGGTCGGCGCTGCGGGCCGCGGACCCGGCCATCGGGTTCGCCACCATGCGCGTGCCGAACCGGGAGACCAGCAGCTCCGGGCTGGCGCCGACCAGCGTGCGGCCGTGCGGGAGATCGGCCGCGAACGTGTAGCCGCGCGGGTCGCGGTGCGCCAGCCGCCGGACCAGGTCGCGCAGGTCGACCGGGGCGTCCGCGGTGACGTGCAGCGACCGGGCAAGCACGACCTTGGTGAGCGCGTCGCCCTCCATCAGCGCCAGCGCCCGGGTGACGCCCTCGGTGTAGCGCGCGGGCTCCGGAACCGGGCGCAGGTGGAAGCCGGTCCCCGTGGGCTCGGCCAGGACCCGGCCGGACGGCGGCGCGGACCGGCGCACGGACATCGGCACGCAGAGCTGCGCGGCCGCGGTGCCGTCGAACGGGATCGCGCCGACCGCGATCGGGGCCTCGTCACCGGCCTCGCGCAGCGCGCCCAGCATGCCGGACACGTACGAGGGGAGGTCCGCGGCACGGCCGGGCACGCCGACGGCCACCCCCTCGGCCAGCAGCGTGTGCCGGGGGGAGGCGAAGAAGAACGACGACCCCGGTCGGTAGTCGTCGATCAGCTCCGTGGCCGCTTGGGTCCTCAGGTCGGTCATCGATGAACCTCCGCTCAGGCGCGCAGGGTGGCGCCGCCGTCGACGTACAGGTCGTGCATGGTGATGTGCCGCGCCGCCGGTGAGGCGAGGAACAGCACCGCGTCCGCGACGTCCTCCGGCTCGGCGATCCGGCCGAGCGGAATGCCCACGCGGTACGACTCCGGGTCGCCGCGCAGCACCGCGCCCGGGCCGGCCCCCTCGCTCCACATGGCGCGCTGCATGGGCGTGTCCGTGGAGCCGGGGCAGACCGTGTTGCACCGCACGCCGTGCCGCGCGACCTCCAGCCCGAGGCTCTTGGTGAACATCACGGCGGCGGCCTTGGACGCGGCGTAGGCGGCCATGCCGGCCCGCGGGACGCCCGCGGCGTTGGACGCGACCGTGATGATCACACCGTCCCGGCGGGCGATCATGCCGGGCACGACCGCGCGGCTGAGGTGGAAGACGCCGGTCGTGTTGACCGCGAACGTGTCGGCCCAGTCCCGGTCGCTGAGTGAGGCGACCGGGCCGAGGCGGAGAATGCCCGCGACGTTGACGAGCAGTCCGATCGGCCCGGCCGCACTGGTGATCTTGTTTACGGCCTCGACGTCGGTGACGTCCAGCCGTACCCGCTCGATCTGGGGGTGATCATGATCTTGCTCGTTACGGTCCGTAGCGATCACTCGGGCACCGCCGTTTGCCAGCGCGATCGCGACGGCCGCACCGATCCCCTGTGCCGCGCCTGTGACCAGGGCTGTCATGCCGGCGAAGACGTGCTCCATGCCATCTCCTCCTGGTTTGGGCACAGCGAACCCGCAACACATAGAGCAATCTAAGATCGCCGCGTTAGGTTAGCCTAACCTGTCGAAGGTATCCATGGGAGTGGTGTTTGTCGCCTCGCAAATGCGGGAAAATCACGCGGCACACGCCTTCGCCGCATCGACGCGGGCCGACCGAACGGGGACAATGGCCGCCTCATGATCACACTCCCCCTGCTCTCCTCCCGCATCAAGCGCGCCGCGAAGAAGCACTTCGGCTGGCGGACGCTGCGCCCGGGTCAGCTCGCCCCGATGAGGACCGTGATGAAGCGGCGCGACGCGCTGGTCGTCATGCCCACCGGCGGCGGCAAGTCCGCGCTCTACCAGGTCCCCGGCACGCTGCTGCCCGGCCCGACCGTGGTCATCTCCCCGCTCCTCGCGCTCCAGCAGGACCAGATCGCCGCGCTCAACGAGCACGGCACGCCGGCGCTGCGCGCGGTCCGGATCAGCTCCGCCGAGACGCCGAACCAGAAGGCCGAGGCGCTCGCGGAGATCCGCGAGGGCAAGGCCCGGTTCCTGTTCACCACGCCGGAGCAGCTGGCCTCGGAGCCGATGCAGGTGGAGATCCGCGCGCTGCGCCCGGCGCTGGTCGCGGTGGACGAGGCACACTGCATCTCGTCCTGGGGCCCGGATTTCCGCCCGGACTTCCTGGCGCTCGGCCACCTGATCCGCGCGATCGGCCGCCCGCCGGTGCTGGCGCTGACCGCGACCGCGTCCCCGCCGGTCCGCGACGACATCATCAAGCGGCTCGGCCTGCGCGACGTCAAGCCGATGATCTCCGGGCTGGCGCGGCCGAACCTGTTCCTCGAGGTGGCCTACTGCCCGGACGAGAACTACCGCTGGCGGCGGCTGACCGCGCTGCTCGACGAGGACGAGGGCCTGGGCATCGTCTACGTGGCGACCCGCCGCGCCGCCGAGGAGCTGGCGGAGAAGCTCACCGAGGCGGGCTATGAAGCCGCGTTCTACCACGGCGGCATGTCGACCGGCATGCGCGAGGAACGGCACGAGGCGTTCCTCGCGGACAAGGTGCAGGTGATGGTCGCGACCAGCGCGTTCGGCATGGGCATCGACAAGCCGAACATCCGCTGGGTCGCACACGTGGCGCTGCCCGACTCGCCGGACAGCTACTTCCAGGAGATCGGCCGGGCGGGCCGGGACGGCGCACCGGCCCGCGCGCTGCTGCTCTGGCGCGCCGAGGACGAGAACATCCAGCGGTACTTCACCGGCGGCGCGGTCGACGAGGAGGAGGTGCGCAACCTCGCGGCCCTCCTCCGCACCGGCGGGCACACCAAGGCGGAACTGCGCGAGAAGACCGGCCTCGGCACCCGCAAGCTCGGCCAGCTGCTCGCACTGCTGGAACAGGTCGACTCGGTCGCCACCATCGGCACCACCAAGGTGCTCGCGCCGAACTACGCGCCGCCCGCCGCCGAGGCCGCGAAGCTCGCGGTCGCGGAGGCCGAGCGCCAGCAGACCGTGCAGCGCTCACGGATCGACATGATGCGCGCGTTCGCCCAGACCCGCTCCTGCCGCGGCCAGATCCTGCTGGCCTACTTCGGCGAACACGCCCCCGAGCCCTGCGGCCACTGCGACAACTGCCTCAACCCACCCGCCGACGCCCCGGTCTCCCCCGCGCCGGCCGCCGGGGCCACCGACGAGCCGGTCGCGGCCGAACTCTTCCCGGTGCACAGCACGGTCACGCACCAGGAGTGGGGCACCGGCATGGTGCTCGGCTACGAGGAGGACAAGATGACCGTCCTCTTCGACACCGTCGGCTACAAGACGCTGTCCGTCACCGTGGTGGCCAAGCGCTCGCTGCTCACCCCCGGCTAGCCGGCTGTCCCGTTGACCGCGGCGTCCCCGATGTGTTCTGACACCATGGGGGGACGCCCGGCGAACGTCGCTGGACAACGCGCTAGCCGGCCCCCTCGCCGCCCGGGACCTCGCAGGAACGCTCGAACGCGATCTGCGCGCCCCGGGCCGCGGCGGGCGCGGTCACGTCGAGCAGCTGCCAGCCGTAGAAGGACTCGCCGGCATCGACCGCCCACGTGGTCTCGAGCACCGTGGCGCCCTTCGGGCTGGCCTGGACCGTCTGATCCGCGGACTGGACGCCGTCCGAGCGCAGCCAGCGATAGGTCAGCGTTCCCGGCCCTGGCAGCGACACCGCCTGCCTGAAGATCACCCGGTAGCCGGTGTCGCAGCCGTCGAGCGCGGGATCGAGCAACGCCTGCACCGCGCCCAGCGTCACGGCCGGCGCCGGCGTGGGGCCGGATGTCCCGGCGGGCACCGGAACCGTGCGGCCCGGATTCGGCGGAGCCGGAGCGCCCTGGACCCCCGGCACCCCCTGGACTCCGGGCGCTCCCGGCAGTCCGGGCAGTCCCGGCACTGCCGGGACCACGACGGTGCTGTCGCCCGTCCCCGGCGGCGCGCCGAACGTCATCGTGCTCGGCACGACCGCCGGCGGCACCACGACCGCGCCGAACGGACGGGCCAGCACCAGCGTCACCCCGGAGTCGTGCGCCGCCTTGGTGCCGATCCGCGGATCGGTCCGCAGCACGGTACCGGGCGGCTCGTCCGACTCCTCGAACTCGATCCCGCCCACCGCGAGGTTCGCGTCCGCGAGCCGCCTCTCCGCCTCCTCCCGGCTCACCCCGACCAGCGCCGGCACCTTCGCCTTCGGCTCCCACCGGGTCACCAGCACGGTCCCGCCGACCGCCACGAAAACCAGGATGACGACCAGGGCGAGCTTCCCCAGCCCGGTGACCGTCAGCCCGCCCGGCAGCGGGATCTGCGCTTCCAGCCGCTCCACGATCCGATCACGCAGCCGGACCCGCCGCGCCGGCCGCCCCTCCTCCGTGGCGGCGGGTTCCGTCTCCTCCGCGGCGGCTCGTTCCGCCTCCTCCGCGGGTGGCCCGCCACCGTCCTGCTGTTCCGGCACGGCCGGGATCACGGCCGTCTCCGCTGATCGCGCTGTGACGTCTTCCGGCGTCTTCGGCTCTGCCACGGTCTCCTCCGCTCAATGCGGCCTCTGCACTGATGGTTGCCGTCATCAACGCCCGCCGCGTACCGGGGAAACGGCCTCCCTATCAGACAAATAGCCACATTCGCACCATCCTTTCGCACCCCCGCTCGGCTGTGACGCCCCGCGATTCCCCCTGCGACGCCCCGACCGATGATCGTCTAACGTGTCCGCGTGGTTGCCGCGATCGAGCTCTACCTGGACGTCGACGCGACCCGGCGGATCAGGACGCTGTGGCGCTCACTCGAGGCCGAGGGCGTGCCGACGATGGCAGGCCTGCTCGGCAACCGGCACCGCCCGCACGTCTCCCTCGCGGCCGCGCACCGGCTCGATCCGCACGCGGTCGAGTCCGCGCTGGCGGGGCTGGAGACCGGTCGCGCACTCGAGCTGAGCATGGACTTCTCCGGCCAGTTCGTCGGCCGCGTGCTGTGGCTCGGGGTGACACCGACCGAGGAGCTGCTGGCCCACCATCGCGCGGTCCACGAACGACTGGCCGCCGCCGGGATCGAGGTCTGGGAGCACTACCGCCCCGGCCGCTGGGTCCCGCACTGCACCGTCTCCATGCGCGTGCCGAACCCCCAGATGGCCCACGCGGTCCGCCGCTGCATCGAGGTCCTCCCCCTCAAAGCCACCACCACCGGCGCCGCCGTAGCCGACCACGCCAACGACATCGACCACCGCCTCCCCTGACCACCGCACCCTCCCGTTCAACCGACGGATGATCCAGCGCCGGCGCGATGCGAGAAGACCGTGTTGCAGTGAATCGGCCAGGTCGAAGACTGGCAGGGAGGAGCGCCAGCGACGACCGGTGCCCGCGGGAGCATGCGGGCCGCACCACGCCGGAAGCGGGCAGATCTGCCCTTAGGCTTTTATTGACCTTTCAGCGCCTGGATCACCAGAAGACCGCCGCCCGGTGACCCTGATGCCGAAAGCTCAGTGTTCCGGTTGGTCCGGCAGTTCGCGCAGGTGCGGGATCGGGGAGAACAGGACGAACAGGGTGCCGGTGACCGCGCCGACCGAGGCGATCCAGATGGTGGGGTGGACGCCGATGGTCTCGCCGAGGAAGCCGCCGAGCAGCGCTCCGAGCGGGCGAACGCCGTAGTTGACCGTGCGTTTGGCGCCGCTGACCAGGGAGAGGCGGGTCAGCGGGGTGGCCGCGGTCTGCAGTGAGCCGACCGCGATGTCCAGCATCATCAGGCCGATGCTGCTCAGGAACTCCGCAGCGAAGATCATCGCCATGACGACGGGTTCACCGCCGGTGGCCAGTGGGACCAGCACCAGCGGCAGCGGGAACAGCACGAAGCCGGCGATCGCGACCGGGCCGACGCCGAAGCGGCGGGTGAGTGGGCCGGTGACGGCCGCGCCGAGCAGCCCGCCGACGGACGCGGCGCCGATGAGCACGCCCAACTGCCCCGGGGAGAGCCCCAGCGTGGTGGTGACGTAGAGGATGAACAGCGCGTGGAAGACGTAGTTGAACAGGTTCAGCACGGTGACGCCGAGCAGCAGCGAGCGCAGCACGGCCGACCGCGCGATGAACCGCAGCCCGCCCAGCACGCCGCCCTTCCCCGAGCCGGAATCGGGCGTGGAGACCGCCGCGCTCTCGTCCGGCCGGATGCGGAGCAGCAGGAAGGCGGAGCCGAGGTACGACACCGCGTCCGCGATCAGGGCGAACGGCGCGGTGATCGCCTGCACCAGCAGCCCGCCCGCGCTCGGTCCGGCCACATAGGACATCGCGCGAGCACCGTTGAGCAGTGAGTTCGCACCGATGTAGTCGTCCCGCCGGACCACCGACGCGAAGAGGCTCTGGTTGGCCACCTCGAAGAAGAGCGTGAGCGTGCCGGTCAGGAACGCGATCACGTAGAGATGCCACAGCTCGAGAATCCCGGCGAACGCGAGCACCGGCACGATCAGCAGCAGGCCGGCCCGGGCCAGGTCCGCCACGATCATGATGTGCCGCTTGATCGGCCGCCGGTCCACCCAGGCGCCCGCGGCCAGCGAGAACAGCAGGTTCGGGATGAGCGCGGCCGCGGTCAGGTAGCCCATCTCGGCCGGGCCGGCGCCGACCGTGAGCACGGCCAGCAGCGGCAGCGCGATGTACGAGATCTGCTCACCGACCAGTGACACCACGTGCGCCGACCAGTAGGTGCGGAACACCGGCTCGCGCAGCAGGCCGCCGCGCCGGGTCAGAACGGTCACGATTCGTCCCTCGGAATCGTCAGCTGCACCACGCTGACCGGCCGGGAGCCCTCGGCTCGCCGTTGCGGATCGCCGTACGGCTCGAGCAGCTCGTCGAAGCGCGCGGACAGCGCGGACAGCTCCTCCGCGGTCACGTAGATCATGTAGTCACCGAAGCCGGCCGCCCGCCGCCACTCGACCGTCTCCCGCACGCGCGTCGCGAGGTAGGACTCGGCTATCCGCGTATACCGCGCCAGGATCACGGCGTTGAGCTGGTCGGCCGCGGCCCGCATCTCCGGGTCGTCGGAGTCGTCGGCCCAGGACGTGTCCATCGCGGTCGCGCGCCACGGCCGCTCCCGCGCGTCCGCCCCGGGCACCCGCTCGGCCAGCCCGTACTTCGCGAGCTGCCGCAGGTGGAACGAGCAGTTCGGCACGTTCTCGTCGAGCGCGGCCGCGCACTGGGTCGCGGTCATCGGCCCGTTGCGCCGGAGCAGCCCGACCAGGCTGAGGCGCAGCGGATGGGCATAGGCCCGCAGCGCGCGCGGGTCGTCGAGCCGGATCGAATCAGCCATACCCTAGAGAATGCTTTAGAAAGAAACCTTTAGCAAGCAGAAAATCAGTCGCGGGTACGGCCCGGAGGCGCCACGCTGCGTCCATGGAGGTGCACGAGTACGCGAGCCACGACGCCACCGGCCTGCGCGAGCTGATCGCGTCCGGCCAGGTCAAGCCGCAGGAGGTGGAGGACGCGGCCCGGCACGCGCTGGCCGCCGCGCACGCGGACCTCAACGCGCTGACCGGCCCGCTCTACGAGCCCGCGCTCGCGCACGACCCGGACGGCCCGCTCGGCGGCGTGCCGTTCCTGATCAAGGACAGCGGCCCGGTCGCCCGCGGCACCGCGTTCCGGCTGGGCAGCCGCGCGATCCGGGGCGTGGTCGCGCAGGCCGACACCGAGCTGATGGCCCGCTTCCGCGCGGCCGGGCTGGTCACGCTCGGCCAGACCACCGCGCCGGAGTTCGGGCTGAGCTTCTCCACCGAACCGGTGCTGCACGGCCCCACCCGCAACCCGTGGGCGCCGGAGCGGGGCGTCGGCGGTTCCAGCGGCGGCGCGGCCGCACTGGTGGCGGCCGGTGCGGTGCCGGTCGCGCACGCGAACGACGGCGCCGGCTCGATCCGGATCCCGGCCGCCGCGTGCGGGCTGGTCGGCCTGAAACCGACGCGCGGCCGGGTGCCGGTCGGCCCGGCCGCCGGTGAGATCGGCTTCGGCGAGTCGCACGAGTTCGCGCTGGCCCGCACGGTCCGCGACACCGCCCGGCTGCTCGACGCGGTCAGCGCGCCGCACCACGGCGAGAAGCACCAGACCCCGCCACCGGCACGCTCGTTCGCGCACGAGATCACCCTGCGCCCGGAACGACTGCGCGTCGCGATCTGCGTCGAGCCGTGGTCCGGCGTAGCCGTCGATCCCGAGGTCGCGGACGCCACCACCACGGTCGGCGAGCTGCTCGAATGGCTCGGCCACACGGTCGAGCCGGCTCGCCCGGAGCTCGCCGCGGAGGACGTGGTCGAGGCGCTGATGCTGGGTGGCATCGCCGCCGGCCTGGCGGTGCTGCGCGGCGGTCGCGGCCGGCGGCCGGACCCGTCGCTGCTGGAGGCGGTCTCCCGTGCGTTCCTCCGCGAGGCCGAGGCCGCCACCGCGATGGACGTGCTCACGCTCCTCGACGCGCAGCACCGGGTGACCCACCCGATCGGCGCCTTCTTCACCCGGTACGACGTGCTGGTCACGCCCACGCTCGGGCAGCTACCCGCGCCGCACGGCACGCTGCGCTACGACGACCCCGGTCAGGACGCGCGCGGCTGGCTGCGCCGGATCCTGGAGTACGGCCCGTTCACCGCGCCGTTCAACGTCTCCGGCACGCCCGCGATCAGCCTGCCGCTCGGCCAGAGCCGCACCGGCCTGCCGATCGGCGTCCAGCTCGCGGCCGGCCATGCCCGCGAGGACCTGCTGCTGCGGCTGTCCGCCCAGTTGGAGGAGGCGGCGCCGTGGCGGGAGCGCGCGCCTTCGTTGTTCGTCGGCTGAAAGTACATCCGCATGTCTTGATGCGTTGACCGGATTGCGCTGGACTGAGCCGGTGACCGCACACCACCACGTGACACGCCGCACCCTGCTGGCCGGCGCGGGCGGGGTCCTGCTGCTCGCCGCCGCACCGCCGGCCCCGGCCAGGGCCTCCGCCACCGGCGCCGGCCGCGCCTCGATGATCACCCAGGGGACCACGCTGGTCCACGCCGACCTGCACAACCACACGCTGCTGTCGGACGGTGACGGCGACCCCGCGCTCGCGTTCTCCTCGATGCGCTCCGCCGGGCTGGACGTCGCCGCGATCACCGACCACACCACGCTCTTCTCGATCGAGGGCCTGTCCCGCAGTGAGTGGAACCGGGTCGGCGCGCTCGCGGACGCGGCCGACGACCCGGGGGCGTACACCGCGATCCGCGGCTTCGAGTGGTCGAACCCGCTGCTGGGGCACGTCAACGTCTGGTTCACGGCCGACTTCGTGGACCTGGGCGGCGCCACCGGCATGGGCCGCCTCCACGACTGGATCGAGGCGGCCGGCGGCCTCGCCAGTTTCAACCACCCGGGCCGCGAGATCGGCCGGTTCGGCGACTTCGCGCTGGACACCGGCGCGCGCGACCACATGGTCTCGATGGAGATCTTCAACCGCACCGACGACTACCTGTTCGACGGCTGGCCGAGCGGGCAGAGCTCGCCGCTGAACCGCTGCCTGAACGCGGGCTGGCGGACCGGCCTCTCCGGCGTCTCCGACGAGCACGGCACCGACTGGGGCTACCCGGAGGGGAAGGGCCGCACCGGCCTCTGGGTCACCGCGAACACGCGCGCCGACGTGCAGTCCGCGATGCGCGCGCGGCGGTTCTTCGCCACCCGCGAGTCCGGCCTGCGCGTCGACGCCACCGCGAACGGTGTCCGGATGGGCGGCACGCTGCCGGTCTCGTCCGGCGACGTCACGTTCGCGGTCGACCTGGATCGCGGCCCGGACTGGACCGGCCTGCCGCTGCAGATCCAGGTGCTGCGGCCGGGCACGCGCGCGCCCGAGGTCGCGGACGTGGTCGACGCCGCGGCCGGCAGCGTGACCACGTTCACGGTCCGGCTGGACGCGGCCGACGGCGACTGGGTGGTGCTGCGCGTGGCCGACCCGGCGCGGGCGAACGCGAGCCCGGGACCCGACGGGCACGCGGCCAACGACTACGGCGTGGCGTACGCGAGCCCGTTCTGGCTCTCGGCCTGATCCTCGGCTCACCGGTCCGATCCGCTGCTGGATCATGTGACGCATACTTCAAAAGGTGAAACGCCTCTTCTCCTGGCTGTCGTGGTTCACCTGGCGGCGCGTGGCGCTGATCGTCCTCGTGGGCGGCGCCACCGCCACCGCCACCGTGATCGCCAGCGAGAGCTGGATCGAGGGACGCGCCGAGGGCCACGTGCACTCGATCGAGTCGGTCCCGGCCGCGCCGGTCGCGCTGGTGCTCGGCACCCAGGTGCTGCGCACCGGCGAGCCCGGTGACTTCCTGGCCGCGCGCCTGGAGACGGCCCGGCAGCTCTACCTGACCGGCAAGGTGCGGGCCATCCTGGTCTCCGGTGACAACGGCCGCCGGGAGTACGACGAGCCGACCGCCATGTACGCCTGGCTGGTCCACAACGGCGTCCCGCCGGAGCACGTGGTGCGCGACTACGCGGGCTTCGACACGTACGACTCGTGCTTCCGCGCCAAGGAGATCTTCGGCGTCGACCGCGCGATCGTGGTCACCCAGAGCTTCCACATCGCCCGATCCGTCACGCTCTGCCGCGAGCTCGGCATCGACACCTCCGGTGTCGGCGACGACACGGTCCGCGAGACGTACCCGGCGAACTGGCGTCAGGCGTCCACCCGGGAACACCTCGCCCACGTGAAGGCCGTCTTCGACCTGATCACCGGCCGCGAGCCGATCCACCTCGGCCCGGCCGAGACCGGCGTGACCGACGCCGTCGCCTGACGGGTGAGCCGGGGGTTCCGGCGCACGAGTGGCGGGTAAGACTGGCATGATCCTCCAAGACTTTCCCCCACCATGACGACCAAGAGGTGTGACAGTGACGGAGCAGCCGGTATTCAGCCAGCTCGGGTTCTCCGACCAGGACTGGGGCCTGCTCGTGGGCCTACCGCACGCGGTGCTGACGGCCGCGTCGGCCGCGGAGTCGGACGGGTCCAAGCGCACGCTCCAGGAGAACGCGGCCGGGCTCGAGGGCATCTCCGCCGGTCGTGAGTCCGGCAGCTGGCTGGTCACCGAGATCGCGAAGGAACTGGTCGTCCGCGTGGGCGACCCGGACGCGGGCGAGGAACTGCCCGCGCTGACGCCGAGCGACCCGAAGGCCTACATCGCGGACGTGCTGGACCGCGCACGGCAGGCACACACGCTGCTGCGCGAGAAGGTCGACGAGGGCCAGGCGGGGGCGTACACGCACTGGCTGGTCACGATCGCGGAGCAGGTCGTGACGGCCGCGCCGTCCGGCGGCATCCTCGGCATCGGCGGCGACGTGGTCACCGAGGGCGAGCGCCGCTTCCGGGACGAGTTGGCCCACATCTTCAACGACTGAGCGTCGCCAGCACGAGCCCACGTGTTCCAGGCGTCATTGACGCCTGGAACACTGGAAAGACCGCTGGAAGCTCGTTAATCGATCGCGTTGCCGCGCCGGGCGGGCGATCATTCGGACCGTGTCCGACACCGTCCCCGCCCGGCAGGTCCGCGCGGTCTTCACCGACGAGACGATCACGGTCTATCAGGCGTATTCGCCCGAGATCGCGCTGCCGGCCCTCGCGGCCGGCCGTTTCGTGCCGCCGTTCCGCCCGGGGCGGATGACGTGGATCAAGCCGTCGTTCCTCTGGATGATGTACCGCTGCGGCTGGGCCACCAAGCCGGGCCAGGAGTTCGTGCTCGCGATCGGCCTCCGGCGGCCCGGGTTCGCAGACGCGCTGCGCACCGCCGTGCCCAGCCACCACACCCCCGGCGACCGCTACCCCGGTCGCGCCGAGTGGTCGCGCGCCGTGAAGCGCAGCGACGTCCGCGTGCAGTGGGACCCGGAGCGTGACCTGCGGTTGAACGCGCTGCCGTACCGATCGCTGCAGGTGGGTCTGTCCGGCGGGGCCTCCGCGCGGTACGCCGGCGAGTGGATCGCCTCGATCGAGGACGTCACGCCGCTCGCCCGGCACATCCACGCGCTCGCCGGCACCGATCCCGCGGCCGCGCAGGCGCTGCTTCCGCCCGAGCGCGCCTACCCGCTGCCCGGCGACGTCGCCGCCGTCATCGACGCGACGGGTCCCGCAAATCCCTGAAATCGTCACGAATCGCCTCATACGATGATGAGGCGAGGTCGAGACGGAGGGGTCCAACCGTGAGCGGTGTCAAGGAGCTCGGCGCCTTCCGGCACGACGACGCCGGCGAGGTAGCCCGGCTGGTCGTCGCGTACGCCGCGGAACGTGGCGTGGAGGCGCAGGTCGGCGCCCCGGGCGGCGGCGAGGCCGCGAACCAGGTGGACGTGTTCGAGCCGCTCGACGGCTGGACCGTGGTGATGTGGCCGGGCACCGGCGCGGAGGCCACGGTCGAGATCGCCCGCGTGGTCAGCCTCCGGCTCGGCACCGTGGCCAGCTGCGTCTCCGCGTTCGAGGACGATTTCTGGAGCCACCTGGTCTTCGAGTCCGGCCGGGAGCGCGACCGGTTCACGTCCCGCCCGGACTACTTCGAGGAGGAGTCCGGCACCGAACACCGCTGGATCTCCGACCCGGCGACCGTGGCCGGCGTCTTCGGCGTCGAGACCGGCGAGATCACCGACTACCTCACCGCGGTCACCGAGGAGGACCTGGACGCGGACGACGAGCGGCGGGCGCACCCGGACGACGAGTACGCGCTCACCGACTCCTGGGTCTTCGTCGACTTCTGGCGCCACCTCGGCATCACCTACCCCGACGCGGACGTGCCACCGCTGCAGTACGGCATCACGCTCGCGCCCGGCTGGGAGAAGACGATCGGCGCGGTGGCGTGAGACGCGGTGGCGTGACGCGCGGTGGCGTCACGCGCGGTGGCGTGACGCGCGGTGGCGTGATCGGGCAGCGAGTTGGCGCGTTCCGCCACTGAATGTCACCTCCGGGGTCCATAGCGTCGTTCGTGACGGCGAACGACTCCCGGAGGTAGCGGAGATGACCTGGTCGACGAAGGACATTCCGGATCAGCACGGCCGCGTGGCAGTGGTTACCGGCGGTAACGGCGGACTCGGCCTGGAGACCGTGACCGCGCTCGCGGCGAAACGCGCACACGTGATCATGGCGGCGCGCAGCCGGGCCCGGGCCGTGGCCGCCCGCGACCGGATCATCGCGGCCCATCCCGGCGCCGAGGTCGAGATCGTGCTGCTCGACCTGGCCGAGCTGGCCTCGGTCGAACGCGCGGCCGGCGAGATCCGGACCGCCCACACCACCATCGATCTGCTGATCAACAACGCGGGCGTGATGGCGGTGCCGCCGGCCGCCACGGCGGACGGTTTCGAGATCCACCTCGGCGTCAACCACCTCGGCCACTGGGCACTCACCGCACACCTGCTCCCCGCGATCACGCGCACGCCCGGCGCCCGGGTGGTGACGCTGACCAGCGGCGCCCAGCACTTCGCCCGGCCGATCACGATCAAGGGCCACACCCCGCGCGGGTACGGGGGCTGGCGCGCCTACGACGAGTCCAAGCTCGCCAACCGGCACTTCGCACAGGGGCTGGACCGGCAGTTCCGGTCCGCCGGCCTCTCCGCCCGCGCGCTCACCGCGCACCCCGGCTTCGCGAACTCGGACCTGATGGACCGCGCCACCGGCGCCGGCCCGCGCGGTGCCATCATGTTCCCGATGGCGCGCACGATGGGCATGTCGGCGGAGCGCGGCGCCCTGAGCCAGCTGCGCGCCGCGACCGATCCGCGCGCCGAGGGCGGCACCATGGCCGGCCCGCGCTGGCAGATCTCCGGCCCGCCGGTCCTCCGCCGGCTGATCCGGCCGGGCGCCGACCGGGCGATCCGCGCACTGTGGGAGTTCTCCCGCGCCGCGACCGGCCTCGACGTCGACGTGACCCGCGCTCTGGCCGGCACCACAGCCGGCACCGCGGCCGGCACCACAGCCGGCACCGCGACCGGCACCACAGTCGGCACCGCGACCGGCACCACAGTCGGCACGGCGGCGGGCACCGGGGCGGGCGCGCGGACGTGAGCCCGACCGGATTCACGCTCAGCCCGGCGATCGCGGTGATGTTCGCGGACCTCGGCATTCCGGCCGGTCCGGTGCTGCGCGCCGCCGGCTTGCCCGGGGATCTGTTCGTGCACGGCCCGGTGACGCTCACCCCGGAGCAGTTCTACCGCTGCTGGACCGCGATGGAGGAGGCCTCCGGCGACCCGGCGTTCGCGGTGCGGGCGGCCGGGCGGATGAGCACGGAGACGTTCCACCCGCCGATCTTCGCCGCGCTGTGCAGCCCGCACCTGCGCCGCGCGGCCGAGCGGATCGCCGTGCACAAGCGCCTGATCGGCCCGCAGCGCGTGCTGATCGGCCGCGGCGACGAGTTGCACCTGACCATGCGATGGCCGGCCGATCCGGTGCCGCCGCCCGGACTGCGCGCCTACGAGCTGGCGATCTGGGTGGCGCTGGCCCGCCTCGCCACCCGCGCCCAGGTGGTGCCGACCCGGTTCGCCACGCCGGACCCGCCGGCCGGCGCGGTGGCGGAGGCGTGGCGCGACTTCCTCGGCGTGCCGTTCCAGCGGGCCGACGACGCGGTGGTCGTCTTCGCGGCCCAGGACGCGCGGCGCCCGTTCCTGACCGAGAACACCGAGATGTGGCGGATCTTCGAGCCGGACCTGCGCCGTCGCCTGGCCGATCTGGAGCGCGCCGAGTCGACGGCGGCGCGGGTGCGGGCCGCGCTGATCGAGCTGCTCCCGGCCGGCGAGGGCACCGCGACCGGCGTCGCCCGCCGCCTCGCGCTGAGCGGCCGCACACTGCAACGCCGTCTCGCCGCGGAGGACACCACGTTCCAGGGCGTCCTCGACGCTACGCGGCACGCGCTCGCCCGCTCCTACCTCGACCGCCCGGACATCTCGGTCACCGAGATCGCGTTCCTCCTCGGCTACGACGACCCCGGCTCGTTCTATCGCGCCTTCCGCTCCTGGTCCGGCACCACCCCCCACCGATCCCGCGCCCTCCCCTGACCACCACCCGCCCGCTGCCCCCACCCGCTCCCCACTCAAGATCGAGGCGGCCCCCATGTCGTTAGAACGACATGAGGGCCGCCTCGATCACGGATCCGACGCGGCACGGCCGCGTGGCTCGGCACGGCACGGCCGTGTGGCTCGGCACGGCACGGCCGCGTGGCTCGGCACGGCACGGCCGCGTGGCTCGGCACGGCACGGCCGCGTGGCTCGGCACGGCACGGCCGTGTGGCTCGGCACGGCACAGCCGCGTCGCACGTACGGCACAGCCGCGTCGCACGGCACAGACAGAAGGAAGGCCGCCCGCGGCCGACCGGTGCCCGCTGCCACTCAGCCCAAGTTGATCACGAGCCCCCGACCTGCGCTTCTCGCAAAGCGCCCCGCCGAAATCCGCGCGACCCCCGCCGGACCACCTCTGTCGACCATCCCCTCGGACCGACTCTGTTGCCCAGCCCTTCGGACCGAGAGCGCCAGCAACCCGGCCCGCTCGCGGCAATCGGGCGCTCCGCGCCCGAAATATCACGACATCCCACCCACCCGCGCGGACCGCCAGCCCGCGAGACGCCACCGCCGAGGCCTGAGTGATCAATCAGTGGAGCAAAAGATAGATCAAAAACCGAAGTTGATCGCTCTTTTGCTCCACTGATTGATCACTCAGGAACCAGGCCCAAGGTCGTCAAGAACTCCTGGCGTCGCCAGATGGGCGCTCGGAGGCTTTATCGGGAAATTCGGTCACAAGATGCCCGGGCTCAGACCGGAGGGGTACGACTCGGCCCGCAGCCGCCGCCGACGACGGTTGCACGGTCGCCCACCGACAGCAAAGGGGCCACGGAACCCGGATCGGACTGAAAGCATTCCTGCTGACCAGCCGGGGTGTGGCCGCACCATACCTACTTCAAGATCGAAATAGGCTGAGTGGCAGTGGACCGGTGCCCGCGGAAGCACGCCCAGCGCGCCCACGCCAGACGCGGGAAGATCAAGCTCTTGAACTCCCCGGCCCGGGCCTGGCCCACAGCTCGCGGCCGTGGGCTGACCGGCCGCTCAATCAGCGGCGAGACGACGAAACCGCTGGCAGATGTTGTCGAGCCAGGACCACTGGGCGATGTCGGTACCGTCGGCGAGGCCGCAGTGGCGAGGTCAAGGAAGCGGCCGCTGGTGCGGTTGACGAAGCGCCCGTTGCCGTCCGCGAGCGGCCCGATGCGCCACTGTCGCGGTGACCCAGAGGCCGGTGCGGCCCTTGCCCGTGCCGCGCCTCCGACGCAGGCGCCGATGACCACGTCGCCGACGTCCGCGGTGCCGTCAGCGGTACCGTCAACGAGCAGGCACTGACCGGTCGCGTGCGCCGGTCCCACCTGGTGGTAGCGGTTGTCGATGTACGTGAACGCCCATTGCTGGCACGCGGTGCTGGGGAACCGCCACCGGCGCACGTCGGTGCCGGCCGCGGTGCCGCAGTCCCGGTGCCGAGCGCGCCGGGGAATCGCCGGCGCGACGCCCGGGCGTGAGCGCTCACCGTCAAGGAATCGACGCGGTCGAACAAGTACTGCCTAAGACCGCACGGAAAGTTCCTCCGCCGCGACCGGCAGGGCCTGACCACAGGCCGCAAGACACACCACGGCGGTACGGTCGGCGATCCGCGGCCACGGGTACACCTGACGGGCACGGTCCAGCGCGGCGGTGGCCGCGGTGAACCGGCGCAGGTTGTCGGCCAGCAGCGCGCGGATCGCCATGCCGAGCGCGCGCGGGTCCCGCGGCGGCACCAGCTCGCCGGTCAGCCCGTCGATCACCGCGTCCCGGACCAGACCGGTCGCGGTGCCGACCACGGGCACACCGCACGCCATCGCCTCGATCGGCGCGCTGCCGGACGGGTCGCGCCACGGCGCGCAGACCGCCACGTCGGCGGAGCGGAACCAGGCCGGGCGCTCGTCGCGGGGCACGGCGCGATGCAGCACGACCCGGTCGGCGACGCGGCAGCGCTCGGCGAGGCCGGCCAGCTCGGGCGGGCCACCCAGCACCACCGCCTCCGCGTCCGGCACCATCCGCATCGCGCGGACCAGGTCACCGGCCCAGGTGGCGCCGTCCGCGACCGCGAGCACGCGTGGGCGCATCCGGGGCATCGGGTCGCCGACGGGGGTGAACAGCTCGCAGTCGACGCCCGGCGGGACCAGCGTGATCCGGCCGCGCGGCACGCCGAGCCGCAGCAGTTCGCCGCACTCGTCGGTCGACCCGGCGATGATCCGGTCGGCGACCCGGCACAGCAGGCGTTCGTAGGTGCGGCGCTCGTCCGGGCCCGCGCCGTTCGCCGGCGCCGGCCCGCTCAGCCCGTGGAAGGCCTGGACCAGCGGGGCGGCTCCGGACGCGAGCGCGGCGACGCCGGCCGCCCAGCCGTGCGCGTGGATCACCTCCGGGCCCCAGTCGTCGTCCGACCAGGCCGCGCCGAGCCGCTCACCGGCGGGTTTACCGGCGGCGTCGTACTCGCGCACGTCGTGCCCGAGCCGGCCGAGCGCGGCCGCGAGCTCGCCGGCCGCCGTTCCGGCGGCCACCATCGCGATACGCATAAATGCAATTATTCCCTTTATGGCGGATAATTTGGGCGGGTTGTTGGAACATCGCGGTTAGTCACGGGCCCGCACGGGGTATCCGGCGCTCATGGCGAAGGTCGAGCAGGTCATCCCGGCAACCCCGGCGCAGGTGTGGGCCGCGCTCGCGGACGGCTGGACGTACAGCGACTGGGTGGTCGGCACCGTCCACATCCGCGACGTCGACGAGGCCTGGCCCGCACCCGGGTCCCGCCTGTTCCACAAGGCCGGCCCATGGCCGTTCTCGCTGCACGACGGCTCCCGGGTGATCGAGTCCGAGCCGGAGCGGCGGCTGGTGCTGCGCGTCGGCATCTGGCCGATCGGCGAGGCGACCGTCGCCATGACGCTCACGCCGCACGGCACCGATGCCACGCACATCACGTTCGTCGAGGAACCGGTGGCCGGGCCGTTCAAGTGGGTGCACACCAAGCTGAACGACCTGGTCCTGCACCAGCGCAACCGGGAGTCCCTGCGCCGGCTCGCCGACGTGGCGTCCCGGCAGAAGGCCGCGGCGGAGAAAACCACCTCATAACGGCGGAACCCGCACCCCGTTCCGCTCGTCATACAGGTCATGCCGACACTCACCCGTCCCGCGCGCGCCCTCCTCGGGAGCGCCGCGGCCGCCACCCTTCTGCTGACCGGCGCCTGTGCGAACTCGAACAGCGCCGCCCAGGGTGCCGCCGGCTCCGCCCCCGCCTCGGCCGGCGCCGTCGAGCCGACCGGCGACATCCCGGAGATCACCGGAAGCACGCTGGTGCTGCGCGTCGACTACACCGGCGGTTTCGTCACGCCGGCCATGCTCGCCACCCGGCTCCCGATGATCAGTGTGTACGCGGACGGCCGCGTGATCACCGAAGGCCCGACCACGAAGCAGTACCCGGGCCCCGCACTGCCGAACCTGCAGGTGCAGCACCTCGAGGCCGCGGACGTCAACGTGCTCGTCGAGCGCGCCCGCTCCGCCGGCGTGCAGAACGGCGTCGACCTCGGCCAGCCCGGCGTCGCGGACGCGCAGACCACCCGCTTCACGCTGCTCACCGAGCAGGGCGTGCAGACCGTCGAGGCGTACGCGCTGGCTGAGGCCTCGGGCGGTAACAGCGGCCTCTCCGCCGGCCAGGTCCGCGACCGCGACCTGCTCAGCGACCTGATCACCGCGCTGTCGGACCTGCAGACCACGCTCGGCCCGGGCCGGGTCAAGGAGGCGGTCGACTACCAGCCCGCCGAGATCGCCGGCGTGGCCATGCCGTGGCAGCAGGCCGAGGGCGACCCCGCGCAGACCGAGACGCCCTGGCCCGGCCCGGCACTGCCCGGCAAGCCACTCGGCGAGGGCCTGGAGATGGGTTGCGTGAGTGCGGACGCGCAGGCCGCCAAGGACGTGCTCGCCGCCGCTCAGAACGCCACCGCGATCACCCCGTGGACGTCCGCCGGCAAGAAGTACACGGTGCAGCTCCGCCCGCTCCTCCCGGACGAGCACAGCTGCGACGACCTGATGAAGAGGGCTTGACCTTCCCCTTGCGGAAACCCGCAGGCTCCTTCTCGTGCCGGTCGACCGGCCGGCACGAGAAGGAGGTGAGTCGCGCGTGTCCCTGCTGACCATCGGGGCGTTCGCCCGCCTGAGCCGGCTCTCGCCCAGGGCGCTGCGCCTCTACGACGACCTCGGCCTGCTGCCACCGGCCGTCGTGGACCCGTCGACCGGCTACCGGCTCTACGATCCGGAACAGCTGGAACGCGCTCGGCTGGTCGCCTGGTTGCGCCGGCTCGGCATGCCGCTGGCCCGCATCCGCGAGGTCTGCGCCATGCCACCGCCGGACGCGGCCGAGGCCGTCGCCGGGTTCCGGGACCGGATCGCCCGCGAGGCGCAGGCCCGCGAGCAACTCGCCACCTTCCTCGTCGACTACCTGTCAGGAAGGGGCTCCCCCATGTCAGACCTGGGTATCCGCTACGCCGCACGCACCGACACCGGCCAGGGCCGGGACAGCAACGAGGACGTCGCCTACGCCGGATCCCGCCTGCTCGCCGTCGCGGACGGCATGCGCGGCCCGGCCGGCCTGCGCGCCAGCAGCACCGCGATCGAGGCGCTCAAGCCGCTCGAAACCGCCGTTGTCCCGGCCGGCGACCTGCTCAACGCGCTCTCCGACGCCATCGGCGCGGCCGACGAGAGCATCCGCGCCACCGGCTCTGTCACCACGCTCACCGCGCTGCTCTGGTCCGGCTCGCAGCTGGCCCTGGTCCACATCGGTGACTCCCGTGCCTATCTGCTGCGCGACGACGAACTGTTCCGCATCACCACCGACCACACGCTGGTCCAATCCATGGTGGACGACGGCAGACTGACCGCCGACGAGGCCCGCTCCCACCCGCAGCGCGCACTGCTGGCCCGCGCACTCGGCCACGACTCCACTCCCGACCTCACCCTGCACACCCCCCGCGCCGGCGACCGCTACCTCCTCTGCTCCGACGGTCTCTCCGCCGTCGTCTCCCCCGCCGCCCTGGAGAGCACGCTCCGCACCACCCCCGACCCGGCCGCCACCGTCGACGCCCTGATCGCCCTCGCCTACATCGAGAACGCCCCCGACAACATCGCCTGCGTGGTCGCCGACATCACCCCACTCTGATCCCCTCCACAGTCCCCGCCCAACGGCATCGAGCCCGCGAACAGGGCGTCCGCCTCAGTTACCTTTCATCGTGAAATTTCGGGTACGAGCGCGTACTTCGTCTCCGCCAGTCAACGCAGGCTGCAGCAGACACGTCTGCGCCGCTCAGTGCGGGCCGCGGCAGCGAATCGGCGCCACCGCGCGAAGCCGCGTGCTTCTTCCCGGCACCGCTGAGCCGGCTCCGCCGCGGCGTCCGTAGCGGGCCGGCGGAGTCGGAGGTTGACCCGCTCCGAGCGTGCGGTCCGCATCATGCCGGAAGCGGGAAGAGGAAACCGGCGGCGGCCCCGTGAAGGGACCGCCGCCGGTTGTGAGGCGGTGAGTCAGCGGGTCGCGCCGGCGCGGCGCTTGGCCCAGACGTCGAGCGCGACCGCGAGCAGCAGCACGCCGCCCTTGGCCAGCATGACCTCGGCCGGCTCGGAGCCGAGGAGGGACATGCCATTGTTGATGACGGCCATGATGAGGCCGCCGGTGATGGCGCCGACGACCTTGCCCACGCCGCCCTGGACCGCGGCGCCGCCGATGAACGCGGCCGCGATGGCGTCCAGTTCGAACGTGTTGCCGGCGCCGGGAAGCGCCACGTTGAGGCGGCCGGAGAGGATGATGCCGGCGACCGCGGCGAGCACGCCCATGTTGACGAAGAGCCAGAACGTGACGCGCTTGACCTTGACGCCGGACAGCGACGCGGCCTGCAGGTTGCCGCCGATCGCGTAGATGTGGCGGCCGAAGACGGTGCGGTTCGCGATCAGCGTGTAGAGCAGGACCAGGCCGGCGAGCAGCACGAGCACCCAGGGCAGGTTCTTGAAGCGGGCCAGCTGCACCACGATCGTCATGATCACGGCGATGGCGATCACGTTGCGGAGCACCAGGATCGCCATCGGCTCGACCGACTGCTGGTAGCCGATCCGGGCCCGGCGGGTGCGCAGCTGGGAGACGACCATGCCGGCGCAGACCAGGATGCCGACGAGCAGCGTGATGATGTCCGCGCCGCCGAGCGGGCCGAGCGCCACGTTGCCGAGTGTGCCGGGCGTGAAGCCGTTGGCGATCGTGCGGATCTCGTCCGGGAACGGGCCGATGCCCTGGTTGCCCAGGACCTGCATGGCGACCGCGCGGAACAGCAGCATGCCGGCCAGCGTGACGATGAACGCGGGGATGCCGAAGTACGCGACCCAGTAGCCCTGCCAGGCGCCGATCACGCCGCCGACGATGAGCGTGAGCACGATGGCCAGCGGCCACGGCACGTTCATGTTGACCATCAGTACGGCGGATATCGCGCCGGTGGTCGCCACCACGGAGCCGACCGAGAGGTCGATGTGGCCGGCGATGATGATCAGGATCATCCCGATCGCGAGGATCAGGATGTACGAGTGCTGGATGATGATGTTGCTGATGTTCTGGAAGCCCAGCAGCTGGCCGTCCGTGGCCACCGCGAAGCCCACGACGATCAGGGCGAACGCGATGTAGATGCCACTCTGGCGCAGATTGATCGAGAACCCGCCATTGGCGCCCTTCGGGCCGCCTCCACCCGGCACCTTGGCCGTGTTGGTGGTGATACCGCCGGTCGCCGGCGCGACGCTACTCATCGCGGCCTTACTCCTTAACCTTGGTCATGAACTGCATGAGTCGCTCCGGTGTCGCTTCCGCGCGTGGCACCTCGCCGGTGACCCGTCCGGCGGAGAGCGCGTAGATCCGGTCGCAGATGCCGAGCAGCTCGGGCAGCTCGGAGGAGATCACGAGGATCGCCTTGCCCTGGTCCGCGAGGGCGTTGATGATGGTGTAGATCTCGTACTTGGCACCGACGTCGATGCCCCGGGTCGGCTCGTCGAGGATGAGCACGTCCGGGTCGGAGTAGATCCACTTGGCCAGCACGACCTTCTGCTGGTTGCCGCCGGAGAGCGTGCCGGTGACGGACGCGACGCTCGGGGCCTTCACGTTCAGGTCCCTGCGGTACTGGTCCGCGACCTTGAACTCCTCGTTCTCGTTGACCCAGCCGCCCTTGGCCAGCTTCTCCAGGCTCGCGCCGGAGACGTTGCGCTGGATGTCCTCGATGAGGTTCAGGCCGTAGCGCTTGCGGTCCTCGGTCGCGTACGCGAGGCCGTGCTTGATCGCGTCGCCGACGTTCTTGAGGCGGATCTCCCTGCCGTTCTTGAAGATCCTGCCGGAGATGTCCACGCCGTACGCGCGCCCGAACACGCTCATCGCCAGCTCGGTGCGGCCGGCGCCCATCAGGCCTGCCAGCCCGACGATCTCGCCGCGGCGCAACGTGAGGTTCGCGCTGTCGATGATCTTGCGACCCTGCTGGGTGGGGCTGTGCACGGTCCAGTTCTCGATGCGCAGCACCTCCGCGCCCACCTTCGAGGTGTGCGGCGGGTACCGGTGCTCGAGGTCGCGGCCCACCATGCCGGAGATGATCCGGTCCTCGGTGACGTTGTCCGCCCGCATGTCGAGCGTCTCGATCGTGCGGCCGTCGCGAATGATGGTCAGCGAGTCGGCGATCGCTTTGATCTCGTTCAGCTTGTGCGAGATGATCACGCAGGTGATGCCCTGTGCGCGCAGCTCGCGCAGCAGGTTCAGCAGGTGCGCGGAGTCCTCGTCGTTCAGCGCCGCGGTCGGCTCGTCCAGGATCAGCAGCCGGACCTCCTTGGAGATCGCCTTGGCGATCTCCACGAGCTGCTGCTTGCCGACGCCGATGTCCATGGCCGGCGTGGTCGGGTTCTCCACCAGGCCGACGCGCCGCATCAGCTTGGCCGCCCGGTCGTTCGTCTTGTTCCAGTCGATCAGGCCGCGGTGCACCACCTCGTTGCCGAGGAAGATGTTCTCCGCGATCGACAGGTACGGGCTGAGCGCCAGCTCCTGGTGGATGATGACGATGCCGCGCTTCTCGCTGTCGCGGATGTCGGAGAAGTGGCACTCCTGGCCGTCGAACACGATCTCACCGGTGTACGTCCCGTGCGGGTACACACCGGAGAGCACCTTCATCAGGGTCGACTTGCCGGCCCCGTTCTCCCCGCAGATGGCGTGGATCTCGCCGCGTTTGACGGTGAGGTTCACGTCGGAGAGCGCCTTGACGCCGGGGAACGTCTTGGTGATTCCCCGCATCTGCAGTAGCGCGTCGGCCACGGCGGTTGCTCCTCGTTGCTCTAAAGGTGACCGGCGGTGGGCCGAGGCCCACCGCCGGGATGAAACGGGGTCTTACTTGAGCTGGTCCTCGGTGTAGTAACCGGTGTCGATCAGCGTCGCCTTGTAGTTGTCCTTGTAGACGATCACCGGGTCCAGCAGGTACGACGGGACGACCTTGTTGCCGTTGTCGTAGTCCGTGGTGTTGTTGACCTCCGGCGTGCCGCCCTTGAGCACCGCGTCCGCCATCTTCACGGTCACGTCGGCGAGCTGCCGGGTGTCCTTGTAGATCGTGGCGTACTGCTCGTTGTTGATGATCGACTTGACCGACGCGACCTCGGCGTCCTGGCCGGTGACGATCGGCCACGGCTGCGCGGCGGTGCCGTAGCCGTTGCTCTTCAGCGCGGAGAGGATGCCGATCGAGATGCCGTCGTACGGCG
The DNA here is from genome assembly GCF_030811575.1 of Catenuloplanes nepalensis. Classification (GTDB taxonomy): domain Bacteria; phylum Actinomycetota; class Actinomycetes; order Mycobacteriales; family Micromonosporaceae; genus Catenuloplanes; species Catenuloplanes nepalensis. The sequence continues at coordinate 5,674,988 of NZ_JAUSRA010000001.1, forward strand.
AGAGCACGCCCGCGACCTTGTTGTTGCCGGTGTAGGTCGTGGTGATGATGTTCTCCATGCGCTGCTGGGCCGTGGCCGGGTCCCAGCGCAGCGTGGAGACGGTGTTGAAGTCCTTCTGACCGCTCTTGACGACCAGCACGCCGCTGTCGATGAACGGCTGCAGCGTCTTCATCGCGCCGTTGAAGAAGAACGTGGCGTTGTTGTCGTCGGGCGAGCCGGCGAAGAGCTCGATGTTGAACGGGCCCTTCTTGTCGCCGTCGGTGCCGTCCGCCTTCTTGACGCCCAGGCCGACCAGCAGCGAGGTGGCCTGCTGGACGCCGACCTTCTCGTTGTCGAAGGTGGCGTAGTAGTCCACGTTCGGCGACTTGCGGATGAGCCGGTCGTACGAGATCACCGGGATGTTGTTGGCCTTGGCGTTCTCCAGCTGGCTGGTGAGCGCGGTGCCGTCGATCGACGCGATGATCAGGAGCTTCGCGCCCTGGGTGATCTGGTTGTCGATCTGGTTGGCCTGCGTCGGGATGTCGTTCTCCGCGTACTGCAGGTCGACCTTGTAGCCCAGCTTCTCCAGCGCGGCCTTGACGTTGTTGCCGTCAGCGACCCAGCGCTCCGAGACCTTGGTCGGCATGGTCACGCCGACCAGCGCGCCCTCCGCCGAACCGGTGTCGCCGCCGGACTCGCCGGCCTTCTCCGTCGAGCCACAGGCGGTCACGGAGAATGCGACGGTCAGGCCTATGGCCGCGGCAGCGAGCCTCGCGAATTTCATGCTCTCTCCCTTGAGTTCTGGAAGCCCCACGGCGGGTGCCCACAGCCGGCCACAGGTGGTGCGAACGGTGCCCCGCTTCGCCCCGCCGGCCAGATGTCGTCGGAGTTACATCAAGATTTCCGATGTTTCGCCGTGGTGGTTGAGGTGAAGTGTTAGCGCTAACAACTAGCCAGTCAAGGCCTGTATCGAAATGAAATCTAACCGCCTCCAAGTGGTGCGCGCCACCCCGTGAGACCGCTCCCCACGTCATATAACACCCAGAAAAGACCATAAATCAGACGGGGTACGGGCAACTGTGTTGATGTTGTGACCTGGGGTGTGCGGTCCTGAGCTGCGAAGATCGGATCGGAACCGATAGGTGGCGATGCGATCACGAAGCGTCTTGATCGCACACCCCGCGCCGCGCTACCGATCCGCGTAGACCGCCCGGTGCGCCGCCCGGATCGCCGAGGCGTAGAGGTCACCGGCGAGCGCGCGATCCCGGGCGATCGCGGCCCGCGCCGCGTTCGCGCCCGGCGCGCCGTGCACACCACCGCCCGGGTGCGCGGACGAGCTGGCCAGGAAGAGCCGGTCGACCGGCGTGTCCGCCCGGCCCAGGCCCGGAATCGGACGCAGGAACAGCTGCTGGAACGCGGCCGAGGAACCGCCGCCGACCGTGCCGCCGACCAGGCTCGGGTTCTCCCGCTCCAGGTCGCCGGGGCCGGCCACGTGCCGGGCCACCACCAGCTGCCGGAAGCCGGGCGCGGCCCGTTCCAGCACGTCCTCCATCCGCTCGGCCTGCCGGGCGACCGGTTCCGCGGCCCACTCGGTGCGGAACGGCAGGTGCGAGTACGCCCAGAGCGACTCGGTGCCCTCCGGCGAACGCGACGGGTCGGTCGTGGTCATCTGCCCGGCCAGCAGGAACGGCTCGCTGGGCAGCTCACCGCAGGCCAGCTCCGCGGAGTACCGGGTGAGGCCGTTCAGGTCCGCGCCGAGGTGCACCGTGCCGGCCCGCCCGACCGCCTGGTTCTTCCACGGCACCGGGCCGGAGAGCGCCCAGTCGATCTTGATGGTGGAGCCGTCCCAGCGGAAGTGCGCCAGGTCCTCGACCAGCCGCGGCGGGAGGTGCCGCGCGCCGACCAGATCCAGGTAGAGCGAGGGCGCGGGCACGTCGGCCAGCACCGCGCGGCGGGCCCGCCAGTCGGTGCCGCCAGCCGAGCGCACGCCCATCGCCCGGCCGCGCGCGACCAGGATCCGCTCCGCGCGCACGCCGTAGACGATCCGGCCGCCGCGTGACACCAGCCGGGAGACCAGCGCGTCGGAGAGCCGTTGCGCGCCGCCGACCGGGACCGGCCAGCCGGCCTGCTGGCCGAGCATGGCCAGCAGCCAGCCGTAGACCGCGCCGCCGGCCTCCTCCGGGGACAGGTCGGTGTGCAGCGCGTTGCCGGCCAGCAGCAGCTTCGCGCCCTCACCACGGAACAGTTCGGAGCCGAGCTCGCGCGCGGAGAGCAGCAGGCGGCGGGCCAGGCGCATGCCGCCGGAGACGCGCAGCCGCCCGGCCAGGCTCAGCCCGGCGCGGACCGGCGGGAACGGCGTGGTGATCACGTCCAGCATCGGGCCGGCGACGTCGCGCCAGTCCCGGTACGCGTTCTTCCAGCGCTCGCCGTCGCCGGGCGCGAACTCCTCCACGGACGCGGCGGTCACCTCGATGTCCCGGTTCATCGTCACGGACCGGCCGTCCGGCAGCAGGTGGCAGAGCACGTCCGGCGCGTGCCGCCAGGACAGGCCGTGCTCACCGAGGCCCAGCCGGTTGATCACCGGGGACGCGTACCCCAGTGGATAGAACGCGCTGAACAGGTCGGAGAGGTAGCCGGGGGCGGTGATCCGGCCGGATCGCACCGCGCCGCCCGCGTGCGGCGTCGCCTCCAGCACCAGCACGTCCCATCCGGCGTCGGCCAGCAGGTTCGCCGCCACCAGCCCGTTGTGCCCTGCTCCGACGACGATCGCGTCCGCGGTGTCCATGTTCGCCCCATATCTGTGTGGCTGCTCGCTCAGTTTGGCCCATGAATACCCCGGGTATGGTCCTGCCACCCTGCGACCCGCGGAGGCGCGCCATGGCCTCGACCACCGACCCCGGTTCCCTCCGCCTGCCCGACCGGCTGCGGCAACTGCGCTGGCGTACCTGGCGCGGAATACTGTGGCGGGCCGGAACCGGCTTCGTGAACCACAACTGCTCGGACTGGGCCGCGAGCCTGACGTACTACTCGGTGCTGTCCCTCTTCCCGTCCGCGATCGTGATCGTGGCGCTGGTCGGACTGGTCTCCGAGGGACAGGCCGCGGTCGACACGATCCTGGACATCCTCTACGACCTGGGTGCACGCTCGCTGCTGGACGACGAGTCGTTCACCGCATTCATCCACGACACGGTGCTGGGCCAGACCTCGGCCGGCGCGCTGCTCAGCTTCGGTGTGATCGGTGCGCTGTGGTCCGCGTCCGGATATGTCGGCGGCTTCACGCGCGCGTCCAACGCCATCTACGGCGTCGAGGAGGGCCGGCCCTGGTGGAAGCTGCGGCCGCTGCAGATCCTGCTCACTGCGGCCGCGCTGGTGCTGCTCTCGATCGGCGCGTTCGGGCTGGCGATCAGCGGCCCGATCGCGGACGCGGTCGGCGACGCGCTGAATCTCGGTGACACGCCCCGGCAGATCTGGGGCTTCGCGAAGTGGCCGGTGCTGGTGCTGGTCGGCATGCTGCTGCTCGCGCTGCTGTTCTGGATCGCGCCGAACGTGCAACAGCCGCGCTTCCGCTGGCTGACCGTGGGCGGATTCGTCACGCTCGCCGCATCCGCGCTGGTCAGCTTCGGATTCGGGCTGTACGTGGCGAACTTCGCCTCGTACGACCGCACCTACGGCAGCCTCGGCGCGGTGATCGCGTTCCTGGTCTGGCTATACCTGATCAACTCGGCCGTGATGCTGGGCGTCGAGATCAACGCTCAGGTGGCGCGCGGCCGGGCGCTGCAGGGCGGCGTGGAGGACCCGGACCCGCCGCTGCCGCCACGTGACCCGGCCGGCTGATCTTGTTTGATCGCGTTCTCACCGGGTAGCCAGAGGTCAGGAACGCGAGAGAAGGAGGAATTTCAATGGGTACCGTGACCGAACACATCGACGTGGCCGTGCCGATCCGCACCGCCTACAACCAGTGGACCCAGTTCGAGGAGTTCCCCCGGTTCATGGAGGGGGTCTCCGAGATCCGCCAGATCTCGGAGACCGACACCCACTGGAAGACCGAGATCGCCGGCGTCAAGCGCGAGTTCGACGCGAAGATCACCGAGCAGCTGCCGGACGAGCGCGTCGCCTGGACGACCACCGACGGCATCAAGCAGTCCGGCGTGATCACCTTCCACCGGCTGGACGAGACCCACACGCGCGTCACCGCGCAGATGGACTTCGAGCCGGACGGCATCGCGGAGCAGGCCGGCGACAAGCTCGGCGTGATCGACCGCCGGGTGAAGGGCGACATGAAGCGCTTCAAGGAGTTCATCGAGTCCGACCGGTCCGGGGTCGAGACCGGCGCCTGGCGCGGCGAGGTGGACCGCCCGCAGCCGTGACCTGATCCTCAGCCTTGGAAACGCCGGCCCCACCTCCCTCGGGCCGGCGTTTCCGTGCTCATGGTCGTCGCTCCGCTCGTCCGGCTCGGCCCCGCTCCCGGCGAAGGCGATGTTTCGAACGTGTTCGGCGGAACACCATCTTCTCCGGTCGCCCGCGCCTCAGGCGGTGTCCGGTCCCCAGGTTTCCGAGTCGGCCGATCCGGGGTATCGCTCGGTCAACCGGGCTTCCCGAGCGCGGTTCACCGAGCTTCCCGAGGAGGGACCCGAATGGCAGACGCGATCACCGACATGTGGCGATCCGTGCTGCTCTTCGTACCGAAGGCCGTCGCGTTCATCGCGATCCTGGTCGTCGGATATTTCGTCGCGAAGGGCGTACGCAAGGCCGTCGACAAGATCCTGGAGCGGGTCGGGTTCGACCGGGCCGTCGAGCGCGGCGGCATCGGCCGCGCGCTGGAACACACCCGGTACGACGCGAGCGACATCCTCGCGAAACTCGTCTACTACGCGGTGCTGCTGCTCACGCTGCAGCTCGCGTTCGGCGTGTGGGGCCCGAACCCGGTCTCCGACCTGATCTCCGGCGTGGTCGCATGGCTGCCGCGCGCGTTCATCGCGATCGTGATCGTGGTCGTCGCCGCCGCCATCGCCGGCGCGGTCCGCGACCTGATCCGGGCGGCGCTCGGCGGTCTCACGTACGGCCGGTTCATCGCGGGCTTCGCCTGGGTCTTCATCATCGGTCTCGGCGTCATCGCCGCGCTCAACCAGGCCGGCATCGCCACCACGGTCACCACGCCGGTGCTGGTCGCGGTGCTGGCCACGATCGCCGGCATCCTGATCGTCGGCGTCGGCGGCGGCCTGGTCCGCCCGATGCAGTCCCGCTGGGACGGCTGGCTGACCCGCGCCGCGACCGAGACCGAGGTCATCCGCGAGCGGGCACGCGAGTACGCGGCGGAGGTCGAGGCGCGCGCCGAGGCCGAGCGGGCCGCCCGCGCCGAGGCCGAGCGCCTGGAGGCGGAGCGCAAGGCCCGCCTGGAGGCCGAGGAGAACGAGCGCCGCGAGGCGGAACGGCTTGAGGCGGAACGGCTTGAGGCGGAACGGCTTGAGGCGGAGCGCCTTGAGGCGGAACGGCTTGAGGCGGAGCGCCTTGAGGCGGAACGGCTTGAGGCGGAACGGCTTGAGGCGGAACGGGTCGCCGCCGCGCAGGCCGAGGCCGAGGCGCGTGCACAGGCCGAGGCCCGGGAGCGCGCGGCCATCGAGGCGCGGGAGCGTGCCGATGCCGAGGCACGCGAGCGTGCTGACGCGGAGGCACGCCAGCGTGCGGAGACGGAGGCGCGGGAGCGCGCCGCCGCCGAGGAGGCCGGGCGCGAGGACGCGACCCGCCAGATGTCGGAGCAGACCGCGGTCATCCCGCGGCAGGACACCGCCCCGGCTGCCGATGTGGACGCGACGCAGACGATCAACCCGGGCCGCGGCCTCTACCAGTCCGGCAGTGTCGCGCCGTCCGGCAAGCTCGCGCCGCTCGCGGCGGACGGCCCCGGCGAACCCGCGTCGTTCCAGCCGGGACGCTCGGCCGGCACGACCGACATCGACGCGACCGCCCCGATCAGCCGGGTGCCGGGCAGCGCCGAGCCCACGCAGGCGGTACCGCCGCCGGACGCGGTCGACCGCGAGCGCGACAAGGACTGAACCCCTCCCACAGAGAAGCGGGGCGCGTCCCACCGGGGACGCGCCCCGCTTTCCTGCGGCACGGGTCCGTGATCAGGGCGTGCCCCATGTTGCTAGATGGGGCACGCCCTGATCACGGATGCGGGGCGCGCAGCGCAAGTCAGGCGCGGGCAGTCAGGCGCGGGCAGTCACGCGCGGGCAGTCACGCGCGGGCAGTCACGCGCGGGCAGTCACGCGCGGGCAGTCACGCGCCCGGCGCACGCCGGACGCACAGCGCACGCAGGCCGGACCCGCAGCGCACACCGGACCCGCAGCGCACACCGGACCCGCAGCGCACACCGGACCCGCAGCGCACACCGGGCAGGCAGCGCACACCGGGCAGGCAGCGCACACACGCGGCGCGCGGCGCGGGTCAGGGGCGGGTGGGGAGGGTCCGGGTGAGGGCGCAGACCGCGAGCATGCGGGTCAGCACCCAGTCGCCGGTGTCGAAGTCGATGTGCCCCTCCGGCATGCGCCAGCCGTGCTCGCGGGCCGCGTCGTGGATGCCCTCGACGTATCCGGCCAGCGCGATCGCGGAGAGCGGGCGCAGGTCGGCGTCGAGGCTGTCGCGGATCGCGGCCGCGTGCTGGTCGATCGCGGCGAGCAGCGCCGGCGCGGTGGCGGCCGCGGCGAGGCCCAGCGAGCCGACCGAGGACATCAGCCCGGCGAGCGCGGAGCGTGCCCGCTGGGTGGCGGTATGTTGATCAGCGGAGCCCGGGGACCCGAGAGTCATGTGGAGTGACGCTAGCCGCCCGGGCCCGGGGCACGCCTCAGCCGGACGGCCGACATGAAGACCGATTCACCCAGGAATGTCGCGCCCTACGGCGTACCCCCGGATGGTTGTGGGTATGAACGGCGTCGTGGAGATCGACGACGTGACGGTCGAGGCGCTCGGCCGGCTGACCGAGGCGCTGGAGACGACCGAGCGGGCGCGCGGGCATCTGTACGCGATGCACCAGCTGACCGGCGAGGCGGACTTCAAACTGGACGGTGCGGTGGCGAAACTGCGCGAGGCGGGCCACCACGAGCTGGCCGATCGCGTGCAGACCGAGCTGATCGGACGCAACGTGATCGCCGGACGGTGGACGTTCCAGCTGGTGGAGGAGTACGAGGACGGGTACGTCTCGGTCTTCCGCGAGCTGGAGCGCACGGCCCGGGACACGCTCGCCGGCGGACAGCGGCATCTCTGGGAGGCGCGCCTCAAGGAGCAGCGCCGCACGCGCGGCGAGCCCGGTCACGAGGCGAGGCCGTGATCCCGGCGCCGTGACGCCAGCAGGTACAGGCCTACCAGCAGCACGGACAGCGCCAGCAGCACCGGGCCGAGCCACCCGAACCCGGCCCGGTTGAGCAGCACGCCGACCGCGGCCGGAACCAGCGCGGCACCCACGCTGGACGAGCCGACCTGCAGGCCGATCGCCCGGTCCGCGTGCGCGGCGCCGACCCGGTCCGCGGTGGTGAGGATGAGCAGCGGGAACACCGGCGCGGCGAAGAAGCCGAGCACCACCAGCCCGGCCGCCGCGACCCAGGCCGGCGCGGGCAGGGAGATCAGCGCGGCGCCCACGGCCATCCCGAGCAGCGCGCCGAGCAGCACCCGGTGGCTGCTGATCCGCTCGGACACCCAGCCGAAGATCACCCGGCCGGCGAAGAGCGCGCCCCAGTACGCGGAGACCACCAGGCCGGCCGTCCGCGGCGACACGTCCCGGCCCTGGGTGAGCACGGTGTAGGCCCAGAGCCCGGCCACCGCCTCGATCGCCACGTAGCAGATGAACGCGCCGATCCCGAGCCAGACCGCGGGGATCCGCAGCGTGTGCGCGGACGGGGCGTGCCGCGGCCCCTCCTCGGTGGGCTTGTCCCGTGCCCACAACCGCACGGTCAGCGCGAACGCGGCCGCGAGACACACCTGGAAGATCGCCACGATGCCGTAGCCCCAGCGCCAGGTGAGCCCGGCCTCCAGCACACCCGTCATGATCAGCGGGCCGATCGCCACGCCGAGCCCGAAGAACGCGTGCAGCCAGTTCATGTGCCGCGGGCCGAACGCGGTCGCCGCGTACGCGTTCAGGCCGGAGTCGATCGCGCCCGATCCGATCGCGAGCACCAGCGCGCACCCGACCGCCAGCGCCATGACCGGCACGCTCATGTAGCCGGTCAGCGCCAGCGACGCCAGGGCCGTGCTGATCGCCAGCAGCCAGCCCACGCCCACCCGCCCGATCGCGAATCCCGCGGCCACGCTGGACGCGAAGTAGCCGATCATGGCGGCGACGGTCAGGAAACCGAGCGCGTCCAGCGGTACGCGGTAGTCCGCGGCCATCGACGGCCATGCCACGCCGAGCAGTCCGTCGGGCAGGCCGAGGCTGATGAATCCGAAGTAGGCGAGCGCGAGGAGGGGCACCCCGTGATCATGCCCGGCGATCAGCGCCGGTCAAGCGTGAACCCGGAGACGCCGGCCAGTGCCTGGATGTCGTAGCGGTCGGCGGCCGTGTCCCAGTCCGCCGGGCCGAACACGGTGCCACCGGCGATCCCGGAGCGTGTCTCGCCGTCCACCCGCGCGCTGCCCGCGCCACCGGCCAGGCTCACCCGCACCGGCACGGCGGCCGGGGCCAGAACGTCGAACGTGCTCGCGCCGCCGCTCATCCGTACCGTGGTGGTGCCGTCACCGGCCGGCAGCCCGACCGTGATCCGGTCCGCGCCGCCGCGCAGCTCGACGTCGCCGATCGGGCCCGCGCCGAGATCCACGAGCTGTTCGCGCGCGCCGCCGGCGATCCGCACGGTCCAGCGCACGTCGTCGCTCAGGAGGATCTCCACGGGCGCGCTCCCGGTCAGCGCCGCGCTCACCACGCCGTCACGTTCCGTCACCGCTGGCACGCCGGCCGCGCCGCGTGGCGTGGCCACCCGATAGCCGGTCACGTCCGGGTCGGCGTTCCGCACGGTGATCGTCTCCGCACCGCTGACCAGCTCGAGCACGGCATGTTCCAGCCCTCGCAGGTCGCCGGTCACCACGTGCGCGCGCCGTCCGTCACACCCGGCCGCCGCGAGGACCAGCAGCGCCGCCGCTACCATCCGCGTTCGTCTCACGTCCGATCGAATACCCTGCATCGGCAAGATCAACGCATGCCGATAGGGGCCGGACGGAGGTATCGGTATCGGCCGAAAAGGTGAACGCGGCCCGGAGATCGCAAGGCAGACTTGCTCGGATGCAGCAGCGAGTCACCGGATTCATGACCGCGCGCCAGCGGCGCCTCGCCTGGCTTGGCTTCGTCCTGGCCGCCGTCCACGCTCCCGTCTCGGCGAGCCTCGCGACCGACGCATCCTGGCTCTTCGCCGTCGTCGTCGCCATGCTCGTCGCCACGGTCATCATCGCCGATGACACGGAGCGCCGCAGGCCACAGCCGGCCACGGACGATTTCCAGAACTGATCGGGTCCGCCGGGGAGGTCTCCCTCCCCGGCCACGTTCCACTCGGCACCGCTGATCGATCAGCTCAGCACGGCGATGCCGTAGGCGACGCCCAGGATCAGCACCGCGGCCACGGCCACGACCAGCGCCGCGATCCAGACGTCGCCCCGCCGGCTCGGTGCCTGATCGGCCGAGATCTCCGCCTGCGCCGACCCCACGAACCGCCGGGGTGGTCCGACGACCCGCGCGGCTCCCACCGCACGCCCGTCCTCCTCGTCCGCGGCGGACGGCACGATCGGGTAGGCGCCGGAGGCCCGGTTCAACGCGGCGTACGCGGCCGGGTTGCCGTTGAGCGACAGGTAGGCGCCCGTGCTGCCGGTCAGGCTCGAGTTGATCACCGGATAGCCGCCGGACACCTCATTGACCACCTCGGGCCGCACCAGCACCGGATACGACCCGGTCGCCCTGGTCACCGCGGCGCGCGGATCCGCCGGTCCGAGGCTCTCGGTCCGCTCCGGAGAGCCGGACGGCCATCGGTCCCGGGCAGCCGCGGCCTCCGTCCGCGGGTCCGGAGTCGCCGCGGTCTCCGGCTCGGGCGTCATCGCGGTCCCCGTCCGCGGGTCCGCGGCGAGGTGCAGGGTCACGTCCCGGTCGTCCGCACCGATCCACGGGTCCACCGCCTCCCGCAGCACGAGCGTCTCCTCCTGCGATACCGCGGGCGAACCGTCCTGCCCGGCGTGCGGATCCGACCCGTTGATCCGGGTCACCGCGCTCGGGACACCGGCGGTCTCCGAGGCCGCCTCGCTCCCGATCCCGTCGCCGGTTCCGGCGGAAGGGGCCAAGAGCACGATCTCGCCGGTACGGTCGGATTCGTCCTCGCCGGCCGGCAGCAGCAGAACGATCTCGCCGGTTCGCTCCGACTCGTCCCGCTCCGCGTCATCGCCCCCGGACACCGGCGCGGCCCCGCCGCCCGCGGCCGGCAAGGTCTCGCCCTCCCGGTCCGCCTCGTCGACCCCGGCCACCTCGGCCAGGTCGCCGGCCTCCTCCACCACGCCGGCCGCGGCCCCGCCGGCGGCTTCCAGCCCATCGACACCGCCGGCCGCCGCCACGGCCTCGCCGCCGCCTTCCGACGCATCGACTCCATCGACCGGCTCAGCCACGCCGTTGGCCGGATCGTCCACGCCGTTGACCGGCTCGGCCGCGTCGGTCACGGCCTCCGGACCGGCCGCGTCGGTCACGGCCTCCGGACCGGGTGCCGGGTCGGCGTCGAAGTCAGTGACCGGCTGCTCTGTGGCGGATTCCGGCGGGTCATCGAGCGCCACCGGCGGCTCGGGATCGCCGGGCGCCGCCGGGTCCGGCCCCGCAGACGCCGCAGCCGGCTCCGCAGACGTCGTGGCCGGCTCCGCAGACGTCGTGGCCGGCTCCGCAGACGCCGTGGCCGGCTCCGCTGGTCTTGGAGCTGGGATCGGGCCGGCGGTCGATGCCGTCGCGTCCTGGTTGGGACCCGTGTCTTTCGCACTGTTCACAAGCACTGTCGCGCCCCCTTCGGCGAACGTCGCGTCCTGTCCGCCGCCGGTCCCCGGCGCCGTTCCTACGGTCGCGTCCGCGACCGGTTCTGCCGCGGCCATCCCCGTGGCCGCTGTCTCGTCTCCATCCGCCGGCTCCGCCGACGGTCCGACTGCTGGCTCGCCGGGGGAATCCCCGCCGGCGGAAGTCTCGTCCGGCGCGCGTGATCCGATGGCCTCCGGATCACGCCCGCCACTGGCAGGAGCCTCGATCACCGGTGCGGGTTCCCGACCCGCGGTCTGGGGCGGCACGGGCCGTGCCGCCCGGAAGGCCGGAATGCGCACGTCCGCCAGCCGCACCACGCCCGGCACACCGGCCACGCCCGGCACACCGGCCACGTCCGGCACACCGGCCACGTCCGGCACACCGGCCACGCCCGGCGCCGGGGACGATGCGATCACGGCCGGGGCGCCCGCAGCGCTCCCGCCAGCCGCTTCACCGGCCGCCACCGGGGACCCGGCCGGAGCGACCGGACCGGCCGGGTCCACACGCTGGGAACTCGCCGCCTCGGTGTCAACTACCGAAAGTAATGGCTTAGCTGACATAAACCCGACGTTCAGGGAATGCGAATCCGACGGCAATTCGCCCACCGTGCCCAAAATCCCGATCGGCGCAGCCCTCGATTCCGGGGTCGGCACGGGCGGCAACGTCGCATTGCGCCGAGAAATGCGGAAAACGACGTCACCGACGATCGACTCGTCGAACTGCTGTAGGGCGGCCGCGAAATCAAGGACGCCACCAGGACTGCGGGGTTCGCGGATGCCGGAACTAGCCTCAGGCCCGATGTCGGTCACGCGCCGACTATAAGCACCGCATACACCGTACCCACAAGGCTTAAGACGTCCCTAAGACAAAGCGACAGCAACCACACAGCGGAATGAAACGTGCTCATCTTTGAGCGACACGTCGCGCCATAGTTGATCACGGAGCGCTACCGCATCCCCCGGACGGACCGGGACCCGATCGCCCGATCGGATGACCCCGGATACGCTCATGGCATGGCAGGCGCGGTCGTCCGGGCAGTCTCCGCCTCCCCAACGGCGCAAGCCGAGGGCCAGGCGGGGGAGGACCCTGCCCGTCGAACGGCCGCCGATCTGCTGGCGAGCCACCCATGGCACACCTCCCCGCTCGGCGCTCCCGACACCTGGGATCCGGCGCTGCGCGCGACCATCGACGTGATCATCGCGTCACCCGTGGCGATGTCCCTGGCGTATGGGGACGCGTTCACCCTCGTCTACAACGACGCGTTCGCCGCGATCCTCGGCCGCAAGCACCCGTCCTCGTTCGCCCGCCCCTCGGCGGAGGTGTTCGAGGAGGCCTGGGCGCTGCCCGGCGTCGGCGACGTGGTCGACCGCGTCTACCGCACCGGCGAGCCGTTCCGCGAGGCGGAGACCGCGATCGCGCTGGTCCGCACGCCGGCCGGCGAGCCGGAGCAGGCCGTCTTCACCCGCGGCTGTTCCGCGGTCCGGGACTCTCGGGGCCGCACGATCGGCGTGCTCACGGTCGCGACCGAGACCACCGAGGCGACCAGCCGGCTGCAGAGCCTGAGCGAGCTGACCGGCGCGCTGGCCGGCGCGGTCACGCTGGACGACGTGGCCCGGGTCGCCCTGCGTTACGGGTTGAGTGCGTTCGACGTCGACCACGTGACGTTCGGCGTGGACGACGCGAGCGCGTGGCGGGTGGTTCGGCGGGTGCGCGGCGAGCTGCTCGACGAGGCGGACGAGCGACTCCCCCCGCTGTGGCGCCGGCTGCCGCTGGACTCGCCGAGCCCCTTGGCCAGGGCCGCCGGCTCCGGCACGGCCGAGTTCACCGAGGACGGCGCGCCGCTGCGCGAACTCGCGGCGGACCGGCACGACCAGCGGCAGCGCGCGATGGCCGCGATCCCGCTGAGCACGCACTCGCTGCGCGGCGCGCTGACGTTCGGCCGCCGGCACGCGCACCTGTGGCTGCCGGCCGAGCGCGCGCAGCTGACCGCGGCCGCGGAGCTGATCGGCCAGGCCGCGGAGCGCGCCCGCCGCTTCGAGACCCAGCACGGCACCGCGCAGCTGCTGCAGCGCAGCATGCTGCCGGAACACCTGCCCAACCTGGACCGGTTCCGGGTCGCGGCCCGCTACGACCCCGGCATCGACGGCAGCGCGGCCGGCGGCGACTTCTACGACGCGTTCGTGCTGCCCGGCGGGCGGCTGGCGATCGTGCTCGGCGACGTGGCCGGGCACGACATGCACGCGGCCGCGCTGATGGGCCAGGTCCGGGCCGCGCTGCGCGCGCTCGCGCTGGCCAACCCGGACCCGGTGGTCGTGCTGGACGGCCTGGACAAGCTGGTCGGCATGCTCGGCACCGGCACGCGTTCGCACGAGCTGTTCGTCACGGTCGCCTACGGCCTGCTGGACCAGCGGGACGGCGGGCTCACGATCGCGTCCGCCGGGCATCCGGCGCCGCTGATCCGGCACGCCAGCGCGGAGGGCCAGCACGCGACGGTCGGCTACCTCGACGTACCCACCGGCACTCCGCTCGGCCTGGGTGGCGCGCATCGCGCGATGACCACGGCGCTCTCCCCCGGCGACACGATCCTGCTCTTCAGCGACGGCGTCATCGAGCGGCGCCGGCGCGAGTTGGACGACGGGCTGGCCGCGCTGGCCAAGTCGGTCTCCGAGGCGGTCAGCGGTGACCCGCGCAACCTCTGCGCGCTGGCCACGTCCGCGGTCGCCGGCGCCACCGAGGACGACGTGGCCGTGCTCGCGGTCGAGTACGCCAGCTCACCCAGCCGCTCCGCCACCATGAACGTGCCGCCCGAGCCGACCATGCCGGGCCGCGTCCGCCAGTGGATGAAGGTGCAGCTCACCGAGTGGGACGTGCCGGAGGCCGTGATCGGCGCGGCCGTCCTCTGCACCAGCGAGCTGACCACGAACGCGCTGCTGCACGCCGGCACCGCCGCGCGCGTGCACATCGATCTCACGCCCGAGCGGCTGCTGGTCTCCGTGCAGGACAGCGGCACCCGCGGCACGGTCACTCGCGCGCACACCGACACGCTCAGCAGTCGCGGCCGCGGCCTGGGCCTGATCGAGGAGCTCAGCGACGCCTGGGGCACCGACCCGACGGTCCGTGGCTCCACGGTGTGGTTCGAGATGCTCCTCTCCGAAGACCGCGAAAACCCTTAGAACACAAGATTTTCCCGCTTCCGGCGTGGTGCTGCCCGCTTGCTCCCGCGGGCACCGGTCGGCCGCATGAATAGAGCGTTTGCTCCTTCCAGGGGCGGGTGCTTGGGGCGGCAGCAGGGCTCCCTTCCGGTTTCGCTGTGATCACCGGAAACCCGGAGGGCGGCTTCGGCCGGGTGACGATCGGGGACAGCGTCCGCCGTCACGTGCTAAGCGACGGTAAAAGGGGTACTGGCGTCCGCATGGGTGAGCGACGCGGGGTTCTATTCGACGTGGACGGGACGCTGGTCGATACGACCTACCTGCACACGGTGTCCTGGTGGTCGGCGCTGCGTGAGCACGGGCACGACGTACCGATGGCGGTGATCCATCGGGCCGTGGGCATGGGCTCGGACCGGATGCCGGGCCATCTGCTGGGCGACGATCGGGATCCGGGCCAGGACGACGGTCTGCGCGCGGCGCACAAGGCCTTCTACGCCGGGAACCGGGACAGGCTGCGGCCGCTGCCCGGCGCACGCGAGCTGCTGTTCACCTGCGCGGAGCGGGGCCTGGCCGTGGTGCTGGCGTCGTCCGCGGACGAGGAGGAACTGGACGCGCTGCGCACGGCGCTGGACGCGGACGACGCGATCACGGCGGCCACGTCCTCCGCGGACGCGGGCGAGGGCGGCAGCAAGCCGGCGCCGGACATCCTGGAGGCCGCGCTGGCACAGTCGGGCGTCGACCCGGCGCGCGCGGTGTTCGTCGGCGACTCGGTGTGGGACATGGCGGCCGGCGGCCGGCTGGACCTGCCGTGCATCGGCCTGGCCTGCGGCGGGACCTGCAAGAGCGAGCTGGCCGGTGCCGGTGCGGTGGCGGTCTACGACGATCCGGCGTCGCTTCTCGCGCTGCTGGACGAGTCTCCGCTCGGGCTGCTGCGGTAGCCACGCCGATGGACACGATAGATCTGGCGTTCGCGCTGTTCGGCGCGGGCGCGCTGCTGGCCGGTCTACTCCCTCGGCTGGTGGAGGGCCGGCCCTTCTCGATGCCGATCGCGTTCCTCGGCCTCGGCATGGTGGTCTTCGCGATCCCGTCGCCGCTGCCGGACCTGGATCCGCTGACGCATCCGAAGCTCACCGAGCACCTGACCGAGCTCGGCGTGCTGATCGCGCTGATGGGCGCGGGCCTGAAGATCGATCGCCCGCTCGGCCTGCGGCGCTGGGCGGCGGTCTGGCGGCTGCTGGCGCTGGCGATGCCGCTGACGATCGCGGCGGTCACGCTGCTCGGCTGGGCGTGGGCCGGGCTGGGCCCGGCTGCCGCGCTGCTGCTGGCTGCCGCGCTCGCGCCGACCGACCCCGTGCTGGCCGCGGAGGTGCAGGTCGGCGAGCCGACCGACAAGGAGGACTCGGAGGACGAGGTCCGCTTCTCGCTGACCGCGGAGGCCGGGCTGAACGACGGCCTCGCGTTCCCGTTCGTGGCGCTGGCGCTGGCGATGATCCCCGGCTTGACCTGGGGTTCGGTCGGCCACTGGGCGCTCGTCGACGTGGGCTGGAAGATCGGTGCCGGAGTGGCCGGCGGCACTGCGGTCGGCTGGCTGCTGGGCTGGCTGTTCTTCCGGGCGCGCCCGGAGCGGCTGCGCCCGGCGCTGCACGCGGAGGGCCTGATGGCGCTGGCCGCGACGTTCCTGGCCTACGGCGCCACCGAGATGATCGGCGGGTACGGCTTCCTCGCGGTCTTCGTGGCCGCGCGCGCGATCAGGGGCGCCGAACGCGGCCACGAGTACCACCAGGTGCTGCACGACTTCTCGGAGCAGATCGAGCGGCTGCTGACCGTGCTGCTCCTGCTGCTGCTCGGCGGTGCCGTGGTGGACGGGTTGCTGGCGCCGCTGACCTGGGGTGCGGCCGCGACCGGTCTGGCGCTGGTGTTCCTGGTCCGCCCGCTGGCCGGCCGGCTGTCGCTGATCGGGGCGCCGGGCCGGCGCGCGGAGCACTGGGTGGTGGGCGTGTTCGGCATTCGCGGCGTCGGCACGTTCTTCTACCTCGCCTACGCGCTGGGGCACGCGGAGATCCCGGACGCTCCGTTGCTCTGGGCTACCGCCGGCTTCGTCGTCCTCGTCTCGGTGGTGCTACACGGTGTAGCGGCCACGCCGGTGATGGCGAAGCTCGACCGAATGCACGAGCGCTCGCACGTGCAGTCGGAACGTGCAGGTGACGCGTGCGATCAAGAAGACACTCGATGCACTCTACAAGTAACGCCGAGTGAGCAATAACGAGCTTTCTCGTGTGAGCTGACCGATTTCGGACCCAACTTTTGTAGCTCTGCGTGAAGGTAACCCGTAAGGTGGACGTCAACCGGTGCCGTCGATATGACGACGCTCGCTCTGCACGGATCACCCAGTGTGGACGCCGAACACCCCTCGGCCCGGAAGCGACTCCACAAGGGTCGGTTGTACGCAGAGTGACGTAACGCCGGAATGATCAGGGATCAAACCGCAGGCGACAAGGAGGTTGGCGGTGCGAGTCAGAGGCTACCCACAGGGCACCCCGTGCTGGGCTGAGCTCATCGGAGAGGAGTCCGCCGACGCGACCGCGTTCTACGGCGAGCTCTTCGGCTGGAGGACCGACGACCGGACCTTCCGGTTGCGCGACCTGGCCGCGGCCGGTCTGTCGCACTCGGACGACGCACCCGACCTGGGTGGCAGCGCCTGGGCGACCTACGTGGCGGTCGAGGACCTCGAGGCGGTGTCGATCCTGGTGGCCGACGCGGGCGGCACCGTGCTGCGCGAGCCGCACGAGATGCCGAACGGCGGCCTGGCCGCGCTGTTCCGCGACCCGGACGGTGCGGTCTTCGGCGCGTTCGAGAAGAAGGGCGCGTTCGGCGGCGCGCAGATCAACGAGGAGCCCGGCGCGTCCTGCTGGTTCGAGCTGAGCACGCCGAACCCGGACACCGTCTCCTCGTTCTACGGCAAGATCTTCTCCTGGACCGAGCAGGACGCGGAGTACGCGCCCGGCGTGCGGTACTCGGAGTTCGTCACGAGCAGCGCGCGCGTGGTCGCGGGCATGCGCGTGACCGAGGGCGCGGCCCGCTGGCTCACCTGCTTCGAGGCCGAGGACGTGGCGACCACGGCCGGCCGGTGCGTCGCGCTCGGCGGTTCCGTGGTGGCCGGCATGCGGGCCGCGACCATGGGCTCCTACGCGATCCTGGCGGACCCGAGCGGCGCGGAGTTCGGCGTGATCAGCTTCCTGCCGGAGCTGCACGCGTAACAGTCGTTGCACAAGTCCGCCGCCCCCGCGCTGCACCGCGGGGGCGGCGGACTTTTCCGTGCTCACTTTGCATAGACGGTGATTGATAAGTAGGCTCATGGGAGCGCTCCCGTCGACCTTCGATCCCACCGCCTGCGAGGAGCACACATGCGCCCCAGATCCGTCCTGGCCGCGGTCGCGGTCGCCGCCGCCACGGCCGCCGGTGCCGGCCTGCTGCTGCCGTCCACCGCGTCCGCCGCGGAATCGCCCTACTACGTCGACCCGGCCACCAACGCCGCGAAGTGGGTCGCCGCCAACCCGAACGACTCCCGCGCCGCCGTCATCCGCGACCGGATCGCGAGCGTGCCGCAGGGCCGCTGGTTCACCGCCAACAACCCGGGTACGGTCGCGGGCGAGGTCGACGCGTTCGTCGGCGCGGCCGCCTCGGCCGGGAAGATCCCGATCCTGGTGGTCTACAACATCCCGAACCGCGACTGCAGCGGCGCCAGCTCCGGCGGGCTGCCGAACCACGCGGCATATCGCGCCTGGGTGGATCAGGTCGCGGCCGGGCTGCGCGGGCGACCCGCCGCGATCATCCTGGAGCCGGACGTGCTCGCGCTGATGACCGACTGCATGTCGCAGTCCCAGCAGAACGAGGTGTACGCGTCGATGGCGTACGCGGGCAAGGCCTTCAAGGCCGCCTCCGCACAGGCCAAGGTCTACTTCGACGCGGCGCACTCGGCGTGGCTGGCGCCCGCGGAGATGGCCGCCCGGCTGGTGCGCGCGGACATCGCGAACAGCGCGGACGGCATCTCGGTCAACGTGTCGAACTACCGGACCAACGCGGAGGCGATCCCGTACGTCAAGGCGGTGATCGCGGCGACCGGTGACTCCTCGCTCAAGGGTGTGATCGACACCAGCCGGAACGGCAACGGGCCGGCCGGCAGCGAGTGGTGCGACCCGGCCGGCCGCGCGATCGGCATCCCGTCCACGAACGCGGTCGAGGACCCGATCCTGGACGCGTACCTGTGGATCAAGCTGCCCGGCGAGGCGGACGGGTGCATCGCGGCGGCCGGGCAATTCGTGCCGCAGCGCGCCTACGACCTCGCGATCGCGGCCGGTCCGGTGGTCACGCCGACCCGCACCACGGCGAGCCCGACGCCGACCGCGACGAGCAGCCCGACCCCGGGTGTGACCGGCACGCCGGCGCCGGCCGGGTGCACGGTGCGGTACACGGTCAACCAGTGGTCGACCGGGGTCACCACCGACCTGCGGGTCACGAACAACGGCGCCGCGGTCAGCTCGTGGCGGGTCGCGTTCACGGCCGGCGGCACGGTCACGCTGTCGAACGGCTGGAACGGCACCTGGACGCAGTCCGGCACCACGCTCACCGCAGCCAACGTCGCCTGGAACGGCACGGTGCCGGCCGGCGGCACGGTCAGCACCGGCTTCCAGGCCTCCTACACCGGCACCGCACCCGGGGCACCGTCCGCGTTCACGCTGAACGGCACGCCCTGCACGGCGTCCCCCGCGTAGCAGTCCCGGTGTGGATTCCGGGCGCCGGCCCTCCCCGAGGGCCGGCGCCCGACGACCCGCAGCAGCGTTTTCCTGCCCTTTCCGGCGTCGGAAACACTCGCTGATCCAGGCGTCATTCAAGTAGGTAGAACGACCTGAATGACGCCTGGCTCACCAGAAGGCGCCGGGCGGTGACCCTGACGCTGGAAGGTCAGCAGCCCGCTGGGTTTTCTCAGCCACCCACCCGACTGACAGGGAGGCCGCCCGCGGCCGACCGGTGCCCGCGGGAGCATGCGGACAGCACCACGCCGGAAGCGGGAAAATAGCCTTTATGGTCTTTATAGCCTTTATGGTCTTTCTAGTCGCGTAGCGAGGCGATCAGCTCCGGGGTCAGCTCCGCCAGCGACATGAGCAGCTTGTCCGCCAGCATCAGCGCGTCGCCCGCCGGTGGGTAGGCCGGCTGCGGGATCGCCACCACCGCGAGCCCGGCCGCGGACGCGGACCGGAGCCCGTTCGACGAGTCCTCCACGGCCGCGCAGACCTCCGGCGCCAGGCCGAGCCGGGACGCCGCGGTCAGGTACGCGTCCGGCGCCGGCTTCCCGCGCGGCACCTCCTCGGTCGACACCGTCGCCTCGAACAGCTCGGTGATCTCCGCGGCCGCCAGCACGTGGTCGATCAGCACGCGCGCGGACGAGCTCGCCACCGCCAGCCGGTACTCCGCGCCGATTCGCCGCACCGCCTCGACCGCGCCCGGGATCAGCGGCAACGCGGTCTCGTAGCGCGCCGCCATCCGCCGCAGCACCTCGGCCGCGACCTCCTCCGGCGTGCCGCCGACGCCCAGGTCCTCCGCGAGATAGCGCGACCACTCGCCGGTGCTCATGCCCATCAGCCGGGTCTGCGCGTCCGGCAGCCAGGTGCCGCCGGACTCCGCGACCAGCCCGCGGCGCACCTCCTCCCAGACCGGTTCGGTGTCGATCAGCACGCCGTCGAGGTCGAAAACCACCGCTTGGATCATCGGAACAGACTGCCAGAGCGGCGGCCGGACGGAAGGCTTGGCACACTAGTCGGCGTGCATACGACCCTGGCGATCGACTGTGGTGGCGGTGGCATCAAGGCCTCCGTGCTGGACGAGTCCGGCACGATGCGGGCCCAGCCGCTGCGCGTTCCCACCCCGTACCCCCTGCATCCGGATCTTTTCGTGAAGACGCTGGTCGAGCTGTCGCATCAGCTGCCGGCCGCGGACCGGGTGACGGTGGGGATGCCGGGCATGATCCGTCACGGCGTGGTGGTCGCCACCCCGCACTACATCACCAAGGCCGGGCCGCGCACGCGCATCGACCCGGAGCTGGCCAGGGCCTGGGCGAACTTCGACGTCCGGTCCGCGCTCGGCGCCGCGTTCGACCGGCCGACGCTGGTGCTCAACGACGCGGAGGTGCACGGCGCGGGCGTGGTCGCGGGCACCGGCCTGGAGCTGGTGCTGACGCTCGGCACCGGGCTCGGCTGCGCGCTCTTCGACGGCGGCCGGCTCGCACCGCACCTGGAGTTCTCGCAGGCGCCGGTGCGCTGGGGCATGTCGTACGACACCTACATCGGTGAGCACGAGCGGCGCCGGCTCGGTGACTCGTTCTGGTCGCGGCGGGTCGCGCGCGTGGTCGAGGGCCTGCGCCCGGTCTTCCTGTGGGACCGGCTCTACATCGGCGGCGGCAACTCCCGGCGGATCATCCCGGAGCAGCTGCTGCGGATGGGCGACGACGTCGTGATCGTGCCGAACACGGCCGGCATCGTGGGCGGTGTCCGCGCCTGGTCACTCCGAGTTCACTAGATCATTTGACGGTACGGAGAGCGTGTACTCTTCCCGCGTGGTCGCTCACGTGCTCTCCGTCAATCTGGCCGTACCCGGGCGCATCCCCGGCACGGTGCGCAAGACCGGCATCGACAAGCGCCCGGTGGACGGGCCGGTGCTGGTCCGCGCGCCCGGCGACCGCGCGACCGGTCTGGGCAGCGGCCTGGTGCAGGACCAGATCTTCGACAACCGGCACCACGGCGGCGACGACCAGGCGGTCTACGTCTATGCCCGGGAGGACCTGGACGCCTGGGCCGCCGAACTGGGCCGCGACCTGCCCGGCGGCGTCTTCGGCGAGAACCTCACCACGTCCGGCGTCGACGTGACCGGCGCGCTGATCGGCGAGCGCTGGCGGATCGGCGCCGACCTGGTGCTGGAGGTCTCCGTCCCGCGCGAGCCGTGCAACACGTTCGCCCGCTGGATGGACCTCCCCGGCTGGGTCAAGACGTTCGCTAAGCGCGCGGTCCCCGGCACCTACCTGCGGGTGATCTCGCCGGGCGAGGTCCGGGCCGGCGACACGATCACGGTCGAGCACCGGCCGGGTCACGAGGTCACGGTCGGCCTGGCGTTCCGGGCCATGACGCTGGAGCGGGAGCTGCTCCCCCGCCTGCTGGACGCCCCGGCGCTGCCCGCGAAGATCCTCGCCAAGGCCCGGAAGTACGCCGACCGCCTGTCCGCCACCGGCGGCCCCACCCCGTGACACCGACCGGCGCCGTCGCGCCGTCATGTTGATTGACGTCTTGACGCCGTCAGGTTGATTGACGCCGTCAGGTTGATTGACGCGCTCATCTTGACCGGCGTAGCCGCGTTGACCGGCGTAGCCGCGTTGACCGGCGTAGCCGCGTTGACCGGCACGGTCACGTGGACCAGCACGGTCGCGTTGAGCGCCACGGTCAGGCCGGCCCGCGCGATCAGGCCGGCCCGCGCGATCACGGGATGTCGGTCGCGCGGCGGGTGCACAATGGCGGGTGCGCTCGGCCCACCGTTTGGGGGTGGGCCGAGCATCCACGGTCGGCTATCGCCAGCGCTGCGCGATCGCCGCCGCCGCGGCCAGCGGGTCCGGCTCGTCCGTCGCCCACCACACGTGCCCGTCCGGCCGGATCAGCGCGTAGGCAGCGCCCGGCGCCTCGTGCACGGCCAGTTCCGTCTCCACCGGCGGCGCCGACGGGTCCCGCACCAGCACCGGTCGCGCGTCCCTCAGCAGCGGGAACACGGCCGGGTCCGCGAAGCGCCGCCCGGTCGACGGGTGCGCGCCCGGGTCGGACGGCGGGTAGTGGACGTCCAGGCCGGAGACCCCGAGCGCGAGATCGTGCTGCACGGCCGGGTGCCGGTCGAGCAGCGCGGACAGGTGCGCGCGCAGCGCCTGCCCCTCCGGCGTGAACGCGGTGACCAGCGCGGTCTGTGCCTGCGTGTTCGCCAGCATCGCGGCGCCGACCGGTGCGCGCTCCGCGTGGTAGGTGTCCAGCAGCGACTGCGGCGCCGCGCCGCGCGCCACCGACCCGAGCTTCCACCCGAGGTTCATCGCGTCCTGCACGCCGATGTTGAGGCCCACTCCCCCGGTCGGCATGTGCATGTGTGCGGCGTCGCCGGCCAGCAGCACCCGCCCGGCGTGATAGTCCGCGGCCTGCCGGGTCGCGTTGCCGAACCGGGAGATCCAGCTCGCCTCGGCGATGCCCAGGTCCCGGCCGGTCGCCCGGTGGACGGACGCGACCAGCCGGTCCATCGTCATCTCCGGGTCCGGCGTCTGGTCGCGCGGGTCGAAGCCGGCCAGCCGGAAGCGCCCGCCCGGCAGCGGCGCCACGACCAGTGCGCCGTCCGGCGTGGCCAGCGTGCCGGTCAGCTCCGGCGGCGCGCTCAGCGTGACGTCCGCGACGTAGCCCCAGAGCGTGGCGTCCGTGCCGGTGAACGCGATTCCGGCCGCCTTGCGCACGGTGCTGCCCGCGCCGTCCGCCCCGACCAGCCACGATGCGGTGAGCGTGGTGCCGTCGGCGAGTTCCACACGTACCCCGGCGTGGTCCTGGGTCATGGTCTTCACGGCCGTGCCGCGGCGCACGGCCGCGCCCAGCTCGACGGCCCGGCGCTCAAGAAGATCTTCAAGAGCGTTCTGCGGGTACGCGAGGACGAACGGATACGGCGTGTCCAGTCCGCTGTAGTCGGGGAACGTGGGCAGCATCCCGAAGTGCCAGCGCGGCAGCGCGCGCCCGTCGGCCAGTGGTGTCTCGGCCAGGCCGCGCATGGCCAGCACCTCCACGGTCCGCGCGTGGATGCCGAGCGCGCGGGTGAACGCGCGCCGGCCCGGCTCCCGCTCGACCACGGTCACCGCCACGCCGGCCAGTCTCAGCTCGATCGCCGTCCACAGTCCGACCGGCCCGGCACCCACCACGATCACGTTGTCCATGCGCTTCACACTATTGATTAGAGGGCTCTCTAGTCAAAGTAGCGCGCGTTACACTTCGCCGGTGACCGCTCCGACCAGCAGATATCGCTCGCCACGCCGGGACGACGCGGCAGCCGCCACGCGCACGGCGATCCTGGACGCCGCCCGGGAGCTGTTCCTGGCGCGCGGCTACGCGGCCGTGACGGTCCCGGAGATCGCGAAGGCGGCCCGGGTGGCGACGCAAACCGTCTACGCCAGCGCCGGCGGCAAGTCGGGCGTGCTGACCGCCCTGCTGCAACCACTGCTGGACGACACCAGCGCCGCGACCGCCACCGCGGAGGCCCGGGAGACGGCCGATCCGCGCCGGGTCCTCGCACTGGCCGCGGCCGGCACCCGCCGCGTGCACGAGACCCACCGCGAGCTGCTGCACAGCCTGGTCCGCCAGGCCCCCGGCGAGCCCGCGGCACAGCTCGCGGTCGACGACGCGGTCGCCAAGTGCCTGCACGGCCTGACCGCGATCGCGGAGCGGCTGCGTGAGCTGCCCGGCGTGCGCACCGACCGCCTGATCGACACGCTCTACTTCTTCTTCGGCCCGGACGCCTGGTACGGCCTGGTCACCACGCGCGGCTGGACCTTCGACGACGCCGAGTCCTGGCTCCATGACGCCGCCTGCCGCACCCTCCTC
Organism: Catenuloplanes nepalensis; assembly: GCF_030811575.1. Classification (GTDB taxonomy): domain Bacteria; phylum Actinomycetota; class Actinomycetes; order Mycobacteriales; family Micromonosporaceae; genus Catenuloplanes; species Catenuloplanes nepalensis. The sequence goes on from NZ_JAUSRA010000001.1 coordinate 5,698,786, forward strand.
GACCCCGGCCGAGAGCGCGACGCCGGCTGAGCGCCCCACGAGAGGCTGCCGGAGCGGAGTGCTCAATAGCGGCCGCGGCTGTCATCTGCACGTCAAAGGCTCTGTGAGCGCCCATGGTCTTTCGCAACCGCCCACCCGACCGGCAGGGAGGCCGCCTGCGGCCGACCGGTGCCCGCGGGAGCACTCGGAAAGTGCCCGCGCCGGAAACGGGAAAATGGGTTGAATGCCCTTGAGGCTTATTCAGCGCCGCCCTCGTCAGGCCGCCCGGACTGCGGCAACGCGGTGTCAGGTGACCCGCTTGCCGCGCGACGACCAGCACGAACGCCATGACCGCACGTCGTAACCTCATGCGCACCTCCACCGGAGAGAGTGCGCATGAGGTTACCGACGTCCATCCACCTAGTCCAGTAAAGCTATAGGTTATGTAGGTTTGGTCAGAGCGGCGGGTACGCGTTGGCCAGCAGCTCCTCGAACTGAGCCTGGAACCAGTGGCCGGAGAGCGGCGCGTCGGGCAGCGCGCCGGACATGTTGTTGTTGTTCCGCGGGTTGCCGGCGTACGTCGGGTCGCACATCCGGTCGAAGCCCTTGCCCTCGTCGTTCGGGATCTCCCGGGACGCGCCGTCGGACTCACCCGGCGGCTTGATCCACGCGTAGGCGTCGATGCCGGACGCGGGCGACGCCTTCGGCCGCTCGCCGAGGCCGGCACCGGCCTGGTTGCACCAGTTGCCGAGGTGGATGCGCCGGTCGAGACGCGACTCGTTGACGAACGTGTTCGGGTCCGTCGACGTGCTCGCGCGGGTGGGCCGGTCCGGGCCGCCCCAGCCGTTGCGGGAGGTGTCGATGATCATGCCGAGCCCGGCGTCGAAACCGATCCCGACCAGGTGCTGGCGGTACGCCTGCGCGTACTCCACCTCGGCCACGTAGTTGTTCCAGTCGATCCAGGTGGTGGCCTCGCGAACCGGCCTGCCGCCGACCACGGTGGTCGCCTCGAAGAACGGCTCGTCCAGGATGCCGTAGTTCGCCACGTTCGCGGCGAACCCGTGCACATCGGACGGCTCGGCGCCGTTGGCCCGCGCGGCCTGGAGGAACACCTGACCGGCCGCGGAGAAGTTGTCGGTCCAGCCGAGCCAGCCGTGGTGCCCGATGTCGATGTAGTTGTAGACGTTCGGCAGCGCGCCCAGCTGCGCCAGCGCGTACCCGACGCCCTGCACGTAGTTGCCGTTGGCCTTCATCACGTCGCACTCGGGCGTGGCGGTCGGCCGCGGGCTGACGTTCGTCACCAGGTTCGGCAGCGAGTCGATCTCGACGATCGTGACGATCCGCAGGTTCGCGTACGCCGGGTCGCCCATGATCTCGACGATCGGGTCGATGTAGTCGTTCTGATAGGTCGCCAGCTCGGTCGGGCCCAGCTCGCCGTTGGACGCGAGCGCGGCACAGTCCCGGCCGGGCAGGTTGTAGATGACCACCTGGATCAGGTTCGCGCCCTGGTCGACAGCGGCGTCGAGGTGGTCGCGCAGGCCCATCGTGTTCGAGCCGGCCGAACCGGACTCGATCGCGGCGATCCGGTCCAGCCAGATCGCGGTCGGCTGGTTCGCGATCGCCTGCCCGCCACTCGCCGCGGCCTGCGCCGACCAGTCCGGGTTCACGTAGGCCTGGGCACCCGCGTACGGGTTGTCCAGCTTGGCCGCCGCGTTCGCGGTGCTGGTGGCCACGATGACGAGGCTCGTCGCCAGCGCGGCGGTGACCGCGATGGCCATGGATCTCTTGCTTAACGACACACGCATGCGTGCACTCCTCACGAAAATTACGCGATGTGAGCGTGGCGGTCCGCGACTCGCTGCGACGCCGTGCCGCAGACCGCCTGCCAGTCGTCCCCGCAGCCCGGTCGGGGCGTTCCCTCCGGAGCAGGCCATTGCCCCATGGAGGCCGCTAAAAGCGGATTTAGGACCGTGCGGCGGTAGTCGCCCTGACGCGTCCTGGAAACAGGCTATTAACAGACTTCGATGATTTACAAGGGTGTTCCACCCGCAAAATCCGATTGGCGCGATGAAAATCGTTTTGCGCATGCGGGTCGGATTTGCGGCTTCACCAGCGGGAACACGTTCTCGCCCACCGACGGTTCAGCTGCGGGGCCAGGTGCGCAAAAGTACGTCCAGCGCGTCCAGCGAGCGCACCCAGCTCTCCGCCGAGTCCGGCTCACTGTGCGCGAACGCGCCGGCCGCCTCAAGGTTGACCCACCCGTTGAACACGCTGCCGAGCAGTCGCACCGCGTGGGTCTGCTCCGGCTCCGGCAGGTCATAGCCGCGCAGCAGCGCCCGCGTCATCCCGGACAGCCGCACGCCCGCGCTCCCGGCCGCGTCCGCCGGCTCCAGCCGCGCCTGCGCCGCCTCCCATCGCCCCGGATGCGCCCGCGCGTAGTCCCGGTAGACGTTGCCCAGCGCGACCAGCGCGTCCCGCCCGGCACGCCCGGCCAGCGCGTCCGACGCCCGGCCGGCCAGTTCCTCCAGCGCCAGCAGCGTGACCCGGGTGCGCAGCTCCTGCCCGTTGGCCACGTGCGAGTAGAGGCTCGCGACCGCGACGCCGCACCGCCGGGCCAGCGCGGACGGCGTCACCGCGTCGAACCCCGACTCGTCCGCCAGCTCCGCGCCGGCCTGCGCCAGCCGTTCCGTGGTCAGTCCCACACGTGCCATACGGCATTATTCATTTGCCTAAAGGTTTTAGGCAAATTAGCGTCGTCCGCATGAAGCCGCTGACCGACCGAGAGATCCGCGCCGCGTTCGTGAACTGCTCCAAGGGCGAGGCCACCCGCGCCTTCGTCCCGCGCGACCTGGCCACCCGCCGCTGGGACGACCTCGACTTCCTCGGCTGGCGCGACCCGAAGTCACCGGAACGCGCCTACCTGGCCGCGCCCGGCGACACCCTGACCGCGATCGTGCTGCGCCTCCCTACGCCATCGGCCGCACGCACGGCCCGCCACGGCCTCTGCTCGCTGTGCCTGACCACGCACGACGGCGGCGTACCGCTGATGGTCGCGCCGAAGGCCGGCAAGGCGGGCCGGGCCGGGGACTCGGTGGGAACGTACATCTGCCCCGATCTGACGTGCTCGCTCTACATCCGCGGGCGGCCGGGGGCAGGGCCTGGGACGCCGCTGCGCGACTCGTTGAGCGAGGAGGAAAAGGTGGCGCGGATGCTTTCGCACCTCACGGGCTTCCTGGCCAAAATCAAGGCCTAACCCATTTCCCACTTCCGGCGCGGGCACTTTCCCAGTGCTCCCGCGGGCTCCAGCCGGGTGGGTGGTCGCTTCAAAACCAGTAACACCCACCGTCGGCGTGGTGAGCTTTGGGGTGGTCGCGGTGCGGACAGAGGCCCGATTTCGTTGCGAATCCGCAGGATGAAGGGTGTGTCCGCGCTCTACGTGCCGGTAAGGTGGCCACGTGCTGATCAGATTCGAAGCATCCAACTTCCGCTCTCTGGCCGAGAACGCAGAGTTGTCGATGGTGGCGGTCGATCGGAGCCGCGACGAGGCGCGACCGGCGCCGCTCCTCGGCGAGAGCCTCCTGACAGTCGCCGCGATCTACGGGCCGAACGCATCCGGCAAATCGAACGTCGTTGCGGCACTGTCGTGGCTCAAGGATGCGGTGGCGGACTCGCTGCGGATCTGGGAGGGCGAGATCCCCATCGAGCCTTTCGCCCTGGGCGAGGTGACGGACCGCACAACCGAATTCGTTCTTGAGATGCTCGTCGGCGGCGTCCGTTTCGAATATCTGGTCGAACTCGACGCAGACGAAGTCCATTACGAAGGCCTTTTTCACTATCCGGAGAAGAAGAGGCGAAGGCTTTTCGAACGGGACGGCCTCGAGCTGAAGCTGCAGCGCGGCCTGGGTGGCCTTTCGGGAACGCGAGAACTGCTGACCCCCACCACCCTTGCATTGTCGGTTGCCCGTAGATTCGAAGAGCCTACGGTAAGCGCCTTCATCGAGGCATTCGTGCGGATGGAAGTTTTCGGCGTACCGCGTCGACCTCGCATGTTCGGCGGCAGGCTTGAGGTGTTGCTCAGCCGCGGGTTGGATCCTACTTCGACGATGCGCTGGTTCGAGGAAGAAATAGAGCAGCTTACGCTCTTGACCGATCCCGCAGACGCGACCGATCGGCAACAGGCTCTCGCCTTGCTTCAATTGGCCGATCTCGGAATCTCCGACGTGATAATCGACAACGAGGAGATTACATTTTCAACTTCGTCACACGAGCGGCACACTCGACGCCGGGTTCGACTGGTACATAAAGCCGGCTCGCGTGACGTGCCGCTTGATTTCGCCAGGGAATCCGAAGGTACGCGCACGTGGTTCCAGATGATCGGGCCAGTGCTGAATGCGTTGCGCCATGGCTCGATCATGGTGTTCGACGAGCTTGATGCGAGACTGCATCCAACGGTCTCCGCCGAACTGCTGAAGATCTTCCATAGCCCCGCGCTCAACCCGAACGGCGCGCAGCTCATCTTCACCTCCCACGACACCAGCCTGCTCAACCACCTGAACAGGGATGAGGTGTGGCTGACGGACAAGCGCGAGGACGGTGCGACGCGGCTCGGCGCCCTGGCGGACTTCGCGGGTGAACGCGTCCGGCGATCACAGAATCTCGAGGCTGCGTATCTTCACGGCAGGTTCGGCGGCCTGCCGCAGATCGACGAGTCAGGACTGCTCCGAGCCCTTGGACTGATCGGATGAAAGAGGGCAGGCTGAAGCAGCGCCGACAGTCCGGCAAGCCACTCAGGCGAACCGCAGAGCGACGGCCGGAGCTTCGGACGATCGTGGTGTTCTGCGAGGGCGAGAACTCGGAACCCGACTACGTGGGTGGAGTGAAGCGCCTGCCGAGCGTACTGGAGAACACGGCACTCAATGTCGAGATTCATACCGAGCAAGGCGTGCCCCTCACCCTCGTGAAGATGGCGGTCGAACGCAACCGCGATCCCGAAGTGGACGAGTGCTGGTGCCTGTTCGACGTCGAATGGCCGAAGAACCACCCGAACTTGGCCACCGCGGTGACGCTGGCGGAGGCGAACGGCATCCGGCTCGCGATATCCAATCCGTGCTTCGAACTCTGGCTCGTCCTGCACTTCCGGGATCACTCTCGCTTCGAGAACACCGATGTGATCGAAAGAGAGAGCAGGGCTCTCGACGGGCGCAAAGGAAAGAGAATCGATCCCGCTGTTCATATGCCGTTGCGCAAGGCAGCGAGCCGGCGCGCCGCGGTTCTGGAGAATCGGCATGTGAAGGACGGTAGTCGGCTACCGAATGACAATCCGTCGTCCGGGATGTTTCGGTTCCTGGCGGCAGTAGAAGGCGCTTGACGTTATGGCGCGCACCTCCGGCGACCGGAGGTGCGCGCGAAACCGCGGGTCAGTGGCGGTGTGCCTCCTCGTGAGCTGCCGTGATCTTCGCCCATGACTTCGGCTCGGCCGGGACGCTCAGGAGGCTGATCTCCAGCTCCGGTCGCCCCGGTGTGTAGAGCCACGTCTGGAAGAGCGCGCTCAGCTCGTCGCCGGAGATCTCCTCGGCCAGTGCGATGAACTCCGGCGTGCTCGCGTCGCCGTAGCGTCGGGTCTCCGTCCAGGTGCGCAGGATCGCGAAGAAGTCCGGGTCACCGACGGCCTCGCGGAGCGCGTGCAGGGTGAGTGCGCCACGGTCGTAGACCGCGGGGTGGAAGAGCTGGGTGGCGCCGGGGTCGCCCGGGACCACCTGCCAGAACGGGTCGTCGGCCGGCCAGGCCACGGAGTGCACGTAGTCGGCGATCTCGGCGGCGGTGCCCTCGCCCTCCTTCTCGGACCAGAGCCACTCCGCATAGGACGCGAAGCCCTCGTTGAGCCAGATGTCCCGCCAGTCGCGGACGGAGACGCTGTCGCCGAACCACTGGTGTGCCAGCTCGTGCACGACCAGCGAGTTGTTCGAGCCGCGGGCGAAGGAGGCGCCGTCGTAGACCGGGCGGGTCTGGGTCTCCAGGGCGAAGCCGAGCTCGCGGGCGCCGGCCACCACGCCGCCGCGCGGGCCGAAGGGGTACGGGCCGAACAGCTCGGCCTGCCAGTCGACGATCTCGCTGCTGCGTTCGATGCTGGTGCGCGCGGCCGCCGCGGTCGCCGGGTCCAGGCGAGTGCTGTACGCCGTGATGATCGGCTCGCCGTCCGGTGTCTCGTCGCCGTACGTCTCGAAGTCACCGATCGCCAGGAACGCCAGATATGTGGCCTGCGGCGCCGCCGATCGCCACGACCAGCGGTCCCAGCCGCGCAGCTCCGGTTGCGCCCATCGGGTCGGGGAGCCGTTGGAGATCACCTCGACGCCGGACGGGACCAGCACGGACACGTCGAAGCTCGCCTTGTCCGTGGGGTGGTCGTTGCTCGGGTACCACCACCAGGCGATCTCCGGCTGGCCGACCGCAAGCGCGCCGTCCGGCGTGCGGTTCCACGCGGTGTAGCCGGCCGCGACGACCGAGGACGGCACGTCGTCGTAGGTGACCACGATCGTCGTCGACTGGCCCCTGAGGAGCGGGCGCGCGGGCGTGACCACCAGCTCGTGGTCGCCCTCCCGGACGAACGTGGCCGGCCGGTTGCCGACCCGCACCGACGTGGTGCGCAACGCGAAGTCCAGGTTGAACGCGGAGAGGTCCTGCGTGGCGGTGGCCAGGATCGTGGTGGTGCCGGTCAGCCGGTCGGTCTGCGGGTGGTAGCGCAGGCGGATGTCGTAGTGGCCGACGTCGTACCCACCGTTGCCGTAGTCGGGGTAGTAGCTGTCGCCGACGCCGGGCGCGCCGGGCGCCGGGGCCGCCTGTGCGCCGCTCTGCACGCCGAGAACGACGGCGAGGACGGCTGCCCCCGTGATCACGATTCTGCGTAACACGGTCACGTCCTTCCTGGGACCCGGACCTCGGGCCCCAGGAAAAACATATCGACGAATTTAAACGCGGGGATGACGTTTCATCAGCGCCGGTGGCCGGTGTACTTCTTCCGATACTTGACGGCGTTCTGCCGGGCCCGGTCCGCGACCCACAGGTCGTCGAGATCTGTCACGCCTCAGATGGTTCCGGATCGACGTCGGCGCGCAACACCGCCACCGGGCAGTGCGCGTGGTGCAGCACGTACTGGCTGGTGGAGCCGAGCAGCAGCCCGGTGAAGCCGCCGTGCCCGCGGGAGCCGACCACCACCAGCGCGGCGTTCTGGGCGATGTCCAGCAGGCCGGCGGACGCGCCGCGCTCCACGGAGACCTCGCGGACCCCGACGGACGGGTGCCGGGACCGTCCCCCGGCCAGCGCGTCGTGCAGCACCCGGCCGGCCGCGGTCACGTAGTCGTCGCGGTCCTGCTCGGTCGGGAACGCCATCAGCGCGGGGTCGACCGGCGCGGGCAGGCCCCACGCGTGCACCGCGATCAGCTCGGCGCCGAGCCGTTCCGCCTCCGCGAACGCGAAGAGCACGGCCGCGTGCGAGGGCGCGGAACCGTCCACACCGACCACGACCGGGCCGCCGGGCGTGGCGGGCTCGCGGACCACCACGGCCGGGCATTTCGCGTGCGCGGAGACCTGCACGCCGACTGAGCCGAGCAGCAGGCCGGTGAAGCCGCCGAGGCCGCGGGAGCCGACCACGACCAGGCCGGCGCCGTCGGAGGCCTCGATCAGCGTGCCGGACGCGCCGCCGGTCACCGCCTCCGTGGTCACCGAGCCCGCACCGGTCTCGGTGGCGATCCGGGCCGCGCCGGCCAGCACCGCCTCGGCGGCCTTCGCATAGGTGCCCGCGTCGCCGGTGAAGTCACCGGCCGGACCGAACGGCGTTCCCGGGTACGGCATGGGCAGCGAGTAGGCGTGGACGAGTCGCAGCGGCGCGCCGTTGGCCCGGGATCGGGCGGCGGCCCAGCGCACGGCGGTCTCCGATCCGGGCGATCCATCGACTCCGACGACGATGCCGGTCATGATCTGCCTCCTTCGGCCCCGATCGGGGCTCCCTACTGCTTGCTTTACACCCGGCGGTGGCGGCCGAACCCGTGAACGCGGATATTGCTGAGCAAGGCCCGGTCTGGGCGGTGGTGGGCGGTGCGGGCAGAATCAGGGGTATGCCTACTCGTACCTCATCCGCTGTCTGGAACGGCGACCTCAAGGGCGGTGCCGGCACCGTCGCGCTCGGCTCCGGCGTCTTCGAGGGCCCGTACACGTTCGTCTCCCGCTTCGAGGACGGCAGCGGGACCAACCCGGAGGAGCTGATCGCGGCCGCGCACGCGGGCTGCTTCTCGATGTTCCTGGCGAACGTGCTCGCCGGCGCCGGCTTCAAGGCCGACTCGGTGCGCACCTCCGCCGCCGTCACCCTCGGCGACGGACCGAAGATCACCGGTATCGCGCTGACCGTGGAGGCGTCGGTGCCGAACATCGACGCGGACGCGTTCGCGGGTCACGTGGAGACCGCGAAGGCCGGTTGCCCGGTCTCGGCCGCGCTCGGCGCCGTGCCGCAGACGGTCGACGCCAAGCTCGTCTGACCTGCAAGAACCACAGATCTGGCAGGGGTACGGTCGTCCGTACCCCTGCTACGGCATCGCCACCAGGTCGAAGCGGTCCTTGAGGAACGGCAGCAGCTTCTTCAGCGCCTTCATGGTCTCGCGCCGGTCGCCGCCGCCGTCGTGCAGCAGCACGACCGCGCCCGGGGACGCGTTCGCCTCGACCAGGTCGCAGATCTTCTTGGAGTCCTTGCTCTCCCAGTCACGCGAGTCGATGGTCCAGTGCAGCGGCACCATGCCGAGGTTCTGCGCGACCGAGACCGTGCGGTGGTTGAAGTTGCCGCCCGGATTGCGGAAGTAGCGGACCGGCGCGTTCGGCACGACCGTGTGGATCGCGTCGTTCGTGCGCACCATGTCCTTGACGATCTGCTCCGGCGTGCGGTCGCCCAGCTGGAAGTCGTGGTTCCAGGTGTGGTTGCAGAGCGTGTGCCCCTCGGCGACGATCCGGCGCATCTGGGCCGCGTGCGACCGCACCTGACTGCCGATCACGCAGAACGTGGCCTTGATGCCGTGCTTGCTCAGCTGGTCCAGCACCTCGTCGGTGAACTGCGACGGCCCGTCGTCGAACGTCAGGCTCATCGACGGCGTGCCGGTGACCCGCTGCGTGCCGTCCGGGCCGTCGTACGCGCGCTGGCGGGTCGGCGGCTCCGCGCGCATCGGGCCGCGGGGCGCGGCGGCCTGTGCCTGGCCGCCCTGCTCCGGCGTGACCGCGGACCGGGGATTCGGCCGGTACGGCGAGGCGAACGCGGCGTGACTGCCCGAGGTCATCCGCGCGACCACGACCAGGCCGGCGATCAGCGCCACGGCCAGGAACGTGGCCACGAACGCGATGCGTCGCGGGTCGGTCATCCACCTCGTCATCGCGCCTTGCACCCCGTCCCTCACCGGACAAATCCGGATCTGTCCAATTGCCGTTCCGCCCCGGAACACATGAAACGGTGACCCGGAACGGATATCAACCAGACGAACGGCCACACTGCGTTCCGATCGGCGACGCACACCGCGCGTAACGACCGGCCGGCACCCACCACCAGCTCCACAGCCACTAGACGGGTCCGGCCGCGCCCCGGTTGCACCCCGGCGAACCCGCTATCCGAAATCCGACACGGCCTCGATCGGTACGCCCGCAGGGTTTTCCGCCACCACGACGGAAGTCGAAGGAGGCCCGCCGCCTCCCCGGCCACCCACCCCTGACCGGAGTGAACGCCGCGCCGATGCGGCCGACAGGTGCCCGCGGAAGCACTCGGAACGTGCCCACGCCAGAAGCGGGAACATCTGTACTTGTCGCCTCTACTGAAATGTCAGCGCCAGCGCGAACGCGCCAACGATCACGAGAAAGCGGAGGGCGTGACCCACCCGGAGGGTCAGTAAGAGCAGGGCGGGAAGCCGGCGCGGGTCTCCGTGGTGAAGCGGCAGCCGAACGACGGGGCCGCGACCGCGCGGGGGTTGAGGATGGCGTCGCCGGTGGCGCGGTGGCCGGTGGCGATCCAGCGGGTCAGGTCGTCGAAGCCGGTGCGCAGCTCGGCCTGGGTGAAGTCGCAGTGGCCCGGCGCACGGATCGCACGCGAGACGAAGAGCGGCGTGTGCGCGCGGCGGGCGTAGATCTGCTCCATCGAGAACGGCACGAAGAGATCGCCCGTGGTGTGCAGCGAGAGCACCGGGACGCGGGGCCGGCCGTGGACGCGCGGGATGGCGTCGCCGCCCGGGATGCCGGGCGACACGCGGAGCACCTCCGCGTTGAGGCGGCGCTCGGCCGGGGTCAGGCGCGGGCCGTCCGTGATGCGGTAGACCGTCTGGCGGTTTCCGGACACGTTTTCCGCGCGGCCGGACAGCCCCGGATAGAGTCCGAAAAGGAACGGCAGGTCGGCGAAGGGTTCCAGCGACCTCGCCGTGTTCCAGTACGCGAAGGACGCGTCGAAGCCGGGGCGTTCCCCGCCGGTGCGCCGCTCCACCACGTCCGACCAGGCGCGTCCGGCCGGGGTGAGGGACGCCGGCGGGCCGAGCCGCGTCACGATCTCGGCGACCTGCGCGCGCCACTCCGCGTCGTAGGACTCGCTGGGCACGTCGGGGAAGCGGATCGGCACACCGGCCAGCGCGGCGGCGGTGACGTTGGCATCCAGGAAATGGTCCCAGAGCGCGGTGTCGCCGAGCACGCCACAGACCGGCATCGCGCCGGTGAACGCGCGGGGATGTCTCTCGATCGCGACCGCGGTGACGTGGCCGCCCATGGACTCGCCGGTCATCAGCACGGAGCGGGCGGGCGTGCCGGTGACCCGCCCGAACAGCGCGATCAGCGCGTGCGAGTCGCGCACGCCCTGGCCGACCTCGTAACCGTTGAGCTGGTAGCTGGAGGCGGCCCACGCGTAACCGCGGTCGAGGTAGTGCTCGCGCAGGCTGGGGTTGCTGACGAAGACGACCCGGCCGCCACCGCGGAAGCCGTGCGCGAAGATCACCAGGCGGCCGTTCCAGCGGCGAGGGACCTCGATGCGGTACGCCGCGCCCTGCTCGATGCCGGTGTGCACGGCCGAGCCCGCGATCGGCGTGAACGGCGTGCCGTCCACGTCGCAGTCCGGGTCGGCGACCGAGTAACCGGGCTGCGTGGCGCTGGGAACCGGTGCGTCGCAGGCGGCGACGGCCGGTGCTTGCAACAGCGTGGCGGTGAGCAGTGCGGCGAGGGCGACGGATCCGGCGGCCATGGCGTTACCTCCCGGTCACATCCAACGGGCGGCATCGACGACTGTCAAGACGGTCGATCGCACGACCCCGGCGGTCCGGGCTGAAGCCCCCTTGGGCCCGGACCGCCGGGACGCTCAGCGGGCGTGCAGCAGTCCGGCCAGCTCCCGGGCGACGCGCAACGCCATCGCGCGTCCCCCGCCCAGCACCACCAGGTCCTCGACGATGCAGGCCGGTGGCGCGTGGTCGAGTGCTGCGGCCAGCTCCGGGTGGTCGGCGGCCCACGCCAGCAGCGCCGCCCGCACCTCCCTGCCCGCCTCGTCCGGCCCGGGCGTCTCCGCCACGAGCCGGCGCACCAGCTCCTCCCGGTACTCCCAGAAGGACCACACCTTTGTCTCGTCGATCAGCTGCGCGACCGCGTCCACCCGGCGGTAGGCCAGGGCCAGCTGCATCGAGTCGGCCGTGCCGTCGCGGGCCAGGTCGCGCACCATCGGGTGCCGCGCGTGCTCGCCGGCCACCTCGTAGAACGTGGTGCGGCTGCCCTGCGGCAGGACCGCGTCGACCACGTCACGCCAGCCCGGCAGGCGGCCGGCGCCGTCGGTGAGCAGCGTGGCGGCCGCGCGGTAGTAGGCGGTCTTGGTCCGCCAGTGGCTGCGCTCCCGGTTCCGGTCCCGGACCAGGCGCCTGCGCCAGCCGGCGATGACGGTGCTGCTCAGCATCGTCGGGCAGCTGTCGGTGAACGCGATCGCAGCCGTCACGGTCACTCCGTCCTCTCGGTCGTGAGCGGGGTCGACCGAGTCTCACCGGCGAACGGATCACCGGACATCACGTGTTCACGGGAGATGTGGCCGGTGACCGTGTCCAGCACGGCGGTCCAGTCCGCGGGCGGCGCGTCGCCGCGCCAGGCGACCAGGTGGTCGGGACGGACCAGCACGTACCGCCGGTCCCAGGCGACGCCGGTCGCGATCAGGTGCGTCATCGGCATGCCCCGGCGCCGGGCGCGCTCCGCCAGCGCGCGCCCGGCGCCCCCGGATCCCAGGTCGACCAGCGTCAACTCGGGTCCGAGCCGGTCGAACAGCGGCGCGCCGTCCGCGAGAGGCACGGCGGGTGCGCGGCTGCCCGGCCAGGTGGAGGGCGTGATCCGGTCCCACGGCAGGTCGCCGGGGCTGCCCGGCTCGTGGCAGACGACCGGCGAGCCGGCCAGGCGGCGGCCGAACGTGATCCCGGCGTCGCCGGCCTGGTGCGCCTCCTGGGCCACGAACCCGGCCAGCAACTCGCGGGAGGCACCGGCACGGGCCAGCCGCCCGAACCGCAGCCGGGTCTGCACGGCCAGGTCGTGCAGCTCCCGGTCGATCAGCGCGGCGTGCCGGCGCTCGGTCTCGTAGCTTTCGGCCAGCCGGGGGCCGCCCCAGCCGCGGACCGTGGCGGCGAGCTTCCAGCCGAGGTCGACCGCGTCCGCGACGTCGGTGCCGGCCCGGCGGCCGACCGCGGTGCGCAGCCGGTGCGCGGCGGCCCCGGCCAGGTAGGCGCGGCCCCGCACATACCGGCTGGCGACGGCCGGGGACTCGTCCCACTCGGAGACCGCGAGCACGTCGTAGGTGCCGTCCAGGCCGAGCCGGTCGCGGAGCACCTCGGCCGGGTCGACCGCGGCGGGCGGGCCCTCGTCCAGCGGGACGGTGCCGACCCAGGCGTCGCCGTCGCCCTGCCAGGTGAGCGTGGCCTCGCCCGCGACGATCTCCGAAGCGGCCTCGGCGTGCGCCGCGAGCACCGCGTCCGAGCTGCGGAAGAGCACGGCGCAGCGGCGGGCCGGCGTGCCGATCCGGTCGAGCCCGATGCCGAGGTAGCGGCGGACCGTGCTGCGCGCGCCGTCGCAGCCGGCCAGGTGCGCGGCCTCCAGCGCGTGCCGCACGCCGGTGCGCTGCTCCAGCACGGTGGCCAGCACCCGGTCGCCCTCCACCCGCAGATCGGTGAAGGTCCAGCCCTCGCGCAGGTCGATCAGCGGGTTACGGCGCAGCGCGGCGCGCAGGAACGCGGACAGCGCGGCGCCGCGCACCAGGAGCCCGGTCTCCAGCGCGGCGGTGCCGTCCACCGCGTCGGCCGCCGGCTCCTGCGGTGCCGGCCACATCCCGGCCGGCGGGTGGTCCAGCCCCCTCGTCCAGACCACGCCGCCGGCCGGGCCCACGACCCGGCAGTCGTCTCGCAGGCGGGAGGCCAGCCCGAGCCGGCGCAACAGCTCCATGCTCCGGCCGTCCAGCGTGATCACGCCGGGGTGCCGGGGCGGTTCGGGTGACCGCTCCACCACCGTGCACGGAACGCTGTGATGCGCCAGCTCGAGCGCGAGGATCGCGCCGACCGGGCCCGCTCCGACGATGAGCACCGGAATCCTGCCTGCTTGCACGGTCACGCGATTCGCCCCGTTCCACCTGCGACCTCACCACCGCAGGTCATCTTGCGCGGGCCGGCGGCGGGTTACATCACGCGTTCACGGGATGGAGTTCTGGTTCGTGTACCAGGTGGCGAGCGCGGACCGGTTGCTGATGTTGAGTTTCGCGTAGATGTGCCGCATGTGCGTGTCGACCGTGTGCGGGGACACGAACAGCTCCTCGGCTATCTCCCGGTTGCGGCGGCCGCGGGCGACCTGGGCCGCGACCTTCAGCTCGGTCGGCGTGAGGTCGGTGCGCTGCCCGGCGCGCCGCTGGCGGGTCACCGTCGCCGCGCCGCACGCCTCCCGCAGCGTGGTGGCCTCGGCCGTGGCGGCGCGGGCCGCACCCTGCTTCTCCAGGGCGGCCAGGTCGTCGAGCGCGGCCGCGAGCGCGAGGCGCCGTGGCCCGAGCCGGAACCGGCCGACCGCCTCGCGGAGCAGCGTCACGTCGCCGCGGAGCAGCCCTTCCGCGTGTGCGGCCGCGCCGGCCAGCGACGGCAGGCCCGGGTTGCGGCCGGCGAGCGCGCGGGCCGCGTGCACCACGGCCTCGGCCAGGTCGTCCCGGCCGGCCGCGGCGGCGATCCGGACCAGCACGGCCGCGGCGCCCGGGTCCTGGCCGATCAGCACCGGGCGCTCCGCTATCTCCTGGTAGAGCGGGCGCAGGTGGGAGACGGCCGGTTCCGGACCGTCCTCCGAGAAGACCAGCAGCGCCTCCGGCCAGAGCACGTCCTCGGGTGCGGCGGTGATCCCGGTCCGGGTCCGTTCGCGCATCTTCTCCGCGTAACCGCGGGCCGCGGCCAGGTCGCCGCGGAGCAGGCTGAGCCGGATCAGCGTGCCGAGCAGCGGCACGGTCAGCTGCCAGACCGCCTGCTGCTCGGCCAGCTCCACCCCGGCCGCGGCCGCGTCGACCGCTTCCGGAAGGTCGCCGCGGCCGGCGAGCAGCCCGGCCTCGTAGTAGTGCCAGAGCGGCCCGGACCAGCCGGTGCCGAGCAGCGTCGACTCCTCCCGGCCGGCACGCAGCACCCGTTCGGCCTCGTCCGGGCGGTCCACCATGGTCAGCGCGCTGCCCAGCCAGATCTGCGGGTGCCGGTGCACGGCCTCGCCGCCGGCCTCGTCGGCCAGCGCGACCGCGGTGCGCGCGTGCCCGAGCGCGTCGGTGAACCGGCCCTGCGCGGCCGCGACCAGTGAGCGTGCGGTCAGGCCGAACACGGCGGCGCCCGGGTCCGCGCCGATCGTGTGCGCCTCCGCACCGGACCGGTCCGCGTCGGTCAGGTCGTTCGCGTAGAACTGTGCGTGCGCACGCACCGCGCAGAGCTTCGCCCGGACGTCCGGCGCGACACCGTTCCGGGACAGGCCGCGGCTGGTGTAGGCGACCGCCTCGTCGTTGCGGCCCGCGTGCTTGCAGGCCTCGGCCAGCCCGAGGCAGAGCCGGGCCGCGGTGGTCGCGTCCAGCCCGGACCGGAACGCGGCCTCGCCGTGCCGCCGCGCCTCGTCCAGCCGGCCGGCCGAGGCCAGCAGCGGCACCGCTTCCGCGGTGAACGCGGCCCGGCGCGGATCGTGGGGCCCGAACCCGCCGACCGCGTGCAGGTAGAGGTTCGCGGCCGCGCCCGGCGCCAGCGCGGCGATCCCGGCGGCCACGGTGCTCAGCAGCTCGGCCTGATCGGCCGCGGTGGCCGGGCCGGCCTTCATCAGGTGGCCCGCGACCTCGGTCGGCAGCCCGCCGGACGCGCTGATCACGGCCGCGGCCTTGCGGTGCAGTCCGTCGCGCAGCGGTCCGGGGATCGTGTTGTAGACGACCTCGCGCAGCATGTCGTGCTCGAAGGCGAACCTGTCACCGTGTGGGACCAGCATGCCGTCCGTGGCCTCCCGGTCCGCGAACGTCCACAGTGACTCCTCGGACTGCGCCAGCAGCGCGGCCGCCTCACCCAGCCGGAACGGGCGCGCGAACACCGAACCGGCCCGCAGCAGCAGGCGGGCCTCCGGTGGCATGCCGCGCAGCCGCTGCTGTGCCGCACCGATGAAGCTGGTCGGCACGTCGCCGTCGCGCAGCGTGGCGCGCCCGCCGACCACCGCGAGCTGCCCCTCCGCGCGCATGCCGGCCAGCAGCTGGGTGATCCACAGCGGGTTGCCGCCGCACCGGTCCGCCTGGGCCAGCACGGTCGCGTCGACCGGCGCGCCCACGCACACCGCGCAGAGCCGCTCCACGTCCGCGTCCGCCAGCGGGCCGACCACGATCTCCTCCGCGCCGAGGGCGACCAGGTCATCCAGCGCGTCCCCGCCCGCGCCACCGGCCCCCGGCCGGCGCACGAACAACCACCGCACCGCTGAGGAGGACAGCCGGGGCACCAGTGTGCGCACCGCCAGCACGCTGAACTCGTCCATCCACTGCGCGTCGTCGATGATCACCAGCAGCGGCCGGTCCGCCGCGAGATCGTCCAGCACCCGGCCGAGTCGCTCCGGCGTGGACTGCTCCGGCCGCTCACCGCGCAGCCAGGCCAGCTCCGGCACCGCCGCCTCGGCCAGCGCGCCCGCGAGGCTGAACAGCGGCGCGGTCCGGTCGACCTCCATCGCCGCCCGGTAGGCCACGGTCAGCCCGGCCTTGCGCGCCACCCGCGCGGCCCGATGTGCCAGGTGCGACTTGCCGATGCCGGGCGGGCCGGACAGCACCACGCAGCCGCCCGCGCCACCGGCCGTGGCCGTGACCGCGCGGGCCAGCGCGGCCCACTCCCGCTCCCGGCCGATCAGGTCTTCAGTCTGCATCGTGCTCCGTCCCGGACCCCCGGCGCATTCCGGTGCCGATTGTGGGCGATCGCGCGCGCCGCCGAGAACACCCTTTCGGGTGGCCCGGGCGAACGACTATCGGGCGACCTCCCGCCGTACGGAAGGGAATGCGCGGCAAACGGTGCCGCCACATTACACAATTGCCGGTGAAAAGCATGCGGTCATCAGACTACGCAGGATGCCGGGGCCGTTCTCGGTGAGCAGCGACTCCACGTGGAACTGCACCGTGCGCAGGCCGGGTTTGGCCAGCCCGTGCACCACGCCGGTGGCCTGGTCGCGCAGCACGCCGACCCGGTCGCCGGTCAGCGGGCAGTCGAAGGAGTCCACGCCGGACAGCGCCGCGAACGTGTTGTAGAAGCCGACCCGCTCGGGCCGGCCGTCGATCCGGACCACGCCTTGCACGCCCTGCTCCGGCCGGGGCAGCGCGCGGATCGGCATGCCGAGCGTGGCCGCGACGGCCTGGTGGCCGAGGCAGACCGCGAGCGTGGGCGCGCGCGACGCGATCAGCTCACCGGCGAGCGCACGGAGCCGGGCGATCCGCGGGTCGGCCAGGTCGCGCGGGTCACCGGGTCCGGGGCCGAGAACGACGAGATCCTCCAGCCCCGGCCGGTACGCGGTCAGCGGCGTCACGCGCACCGCGAGGCCGAGCGCGCGGGCCAGTTCCGCGAGCATCGCGGTGAATCCGTCCTCCGCGTCGACGATCACGGCGCGCCGGCCGGCCAGCTCGCCCGCGGGCGGCACCGGCGCGCCGCGCCAGAAACGCGACAGCCCCGCGTTCCGTGCGCTCAGCAGCCCGGCCGGGACGCTCGGCAGGGTCGCCGGCTCCGTCGCGGCGCCGCCTCCGGAGAACGCGGCCAACAGTGCGGACGTCTTCACCCGCGTCTCCTCCGCCTCCACGGCCGGGTCGCTGTGCCGGACCAGCGTGGCGCCCGCGGAGATCTCCACGTTGCCACGCTCGTCCACGTCCGCGGTGCGGATCAGCAGCGCCGAGTCGAGCACGCGCCGGCCGCCGGACCGGCCGGCCAGCGCGATCGCGCCCGCGTAGTAGCCGCGACCGTCGCGCTCGTGCGCCGCGATCACCCGGCATGCGCTCGGCACCGGGCTGCCGGTCACGGTCGGCGCGGGCAGCGTCTCGCGCAGCAGGTCGCGGGCGCCGAGCCGGGACGGGCCGGACACGAGATATTCGGTGTGTGCCAGGCGGGACATCGCGCGCAGCCGCGGCCCGGTCAGCCGCGGCCCGGCGCAGGCCCGCGCCATGATCTTCAGCTCCTCGTCCGCGACCATCAGCAGTTCCTCCGACTCCTTGCGGTCGGCCAGGAACGCGCGCAGGCCCTCCTCGGTCGGCCCACCGGGCGGGTAGCGGTAGGTGCCGCTGATCGGGTGCATGGCGGCGTGCCCGTCCGCCAGCCGCACGTGGCACTCCGGGGACGCGCCGATCAGCGTGCGCCCGCCGCCGTGGAACAGGAACGTCCAGTAGGCGCCGGTCTCCGCGCGCAGCAGCCGGCCGAGGACCGCGAGTGCGGCGCGGGCCGACCAGCCCGGCGCGACGGCCCGGTAGCGGCGGCGCAGCACCACGTTGGAGCCGGCGCCGCGGCCGATCGCGCCGGTCACCACGCGGCGGACCGCGTCCGCGTACTCGTGGTCGGAGACGTCGAACCCGCCGCCGGTCAGCGACACCCGGTCGTCCGGCAGCACGTCCAGCGCCTCTGCCGTGGTCAGCCGCCCGGCCGCGCGGACCGGCATCGCCAGCACCGGCGCGCCGTCGTCCACACAGGCCAGTCCGCGCTCGGCGATCTGCCGGTAGGGCAGCACGGCCACCAGGTCCGGGCCGGCGCCGGGCGCGTCCGGCGGCGGCAGTGGCAGGTCCGCGATCAGCGCGTGCTCGTGCACGTCGCCGACCAGCACCTCCACCGGTTCGCCGGCGCGGCACAGCACCGCGAACGCGGGCGCGCCGGCGCGCAGCACGGCACGGGCCCGCGCGGTGGTGAGCCGCTCGGGGCCGGTACGCAGCGATGCGGTCACGATCTCTCCCTCAATTTTGCAATCAGAGTCGTCAATATCTGTGGATTCCGGGGAAACCGTGACACCGCGCCATTCCCGCCGACAACTACCCGACCGGGCCACGGGCTGCTCGGAGAGGTAGTGGGACGGCGGCGCGGCGGAACCTAACGTCCTCAGCGAAAGGCTGAACGGACGCTTTGGAGAAACGATGTGGATATGCAATTCCCAGATCGGTGCACCATGCCGGTGAATGAGACGTTCGCCCGGCGGATGCGCCGTGAGCGGCTGCACCGGCACGGCGACCGGGGGCTGCTGGTGGTGGCGCTGGACCACCCGATCGGCGCGGGCCCGATCGTCCCGGACGGCCGGCTGGACCCGCTGCTGCGCGCGGCCGTGGACAACGGCGCGGACGCGGTGGTGCTGCACAAGGGGGCGCTGCGGCACGTCCGTACCCGCTGGTTCCGGGATCTGTCGTTGATCGTGCATCTGAGCGCGAGCACCGGCACCGCGCCGGACCCGGACGCGAAGGTGCTGGTCACCGGCGTCGAGGAGGCGCTGCGGCTGGGCGCCGACGGGGTCAGCGTGCACGTCAACGCGGGTTCGATGACCGAGGCGCGGCAACTGGCCGACCTGGCGTCGGTCGCGGACGCCTGCGATCGGTGGGGGCTGCCGCTGCTCGCCATGATCTACCCGCGCGGACCGGGCATCCGCGACGGGCGCGACCCCGAGCTGGTGGCCCGCGCGGTCACGGTGGCGGCCGAGGTCGGCGCGGACCTGGTGAAGACCGCGCTTCCGGCCGGCGCCGCGCAGATCGCCCGGATCACCGCGGCCTGCCCGATACCGGTGCTGGCCGCGGGCGGCACGACCGACGGCGGCGCATCCGCGGTCCTCGCACACCTGGGCACCGCACTGCGATCCGGTGCCGCGGGCGCCGCCGTCGGCCGGCTGATCTTCGAGGCGCCGGATCCGGCCGCGATGACGCGGTCCGTCGCCGCCCTCGTCCACGACCAGCGCATACCGGCGCTGCTCTGACCCGCTCGACGACCCTCTCGAATGGAGAAACACGATGACCCAGTGCTGGCTGGACGTCCGGGCGACCGGCGACCTGACCAAGGAGATCTGCGAGGAGGCGCTGCACCAGGGCCTGGACGCGATCGTCTCCGACGATCCGGACGTGCTGGCGACGCTGCCGCCGACCGTGCTGCGCGTCCTGATCAGCGACGACACCGACCAGACCGCGGACGTGATCATCACGACCGGGGAACCGCCGTCCACCGGGCCGAGATGGGGACGGTACGTCGAGGTCACCGGCCCGGAGACGCTCGCGGCGGCGTGCGAGAGCGCGGCCCGGGACGCCTACACGCTGCTGCGCTTCGCCGACCCGACCTACATCCCGCTGGAGATCGTGCTGGCCTCCGCGGCCGGTGCCGCCGGCACGATCGTGACGGTCGCGGCCGACCCGCAGGACGCGGCCGTGCAGGACGCGGTGCTGGAGCACGGCCCGCACGGCGTGCTGCTCGCGCCGGCCCGGGTCGGCGACGCGACCCGGCTGCGCGCCGCGGTCCGCACGCCCACACCGCAGCTGGCGCTGGTGCCGCTGCGGGTCACGGCCGTCACGCACGTCGGATCCGGCGAGCGCGCCTGCGTCGACACCTGCACGATGCTGCGGCCGGACGAGGGCATCCTGATCGGGTCGCGGTCGCGCGCGCTGGTGCTCTGCGCCAGCGAGACGCACCCGCTGCCGTACATGCCGACCCGGCCGTTCCGGGTGAACGCCGGCGCGATCATGTCGTACACGCTGGTCTCCGGCGAGCGGACCGCGTACCTGAGCGAGCTGCGGTCCGGCGGGCGAGTGCTGGCGGTGAGCGCGGACGGCCGGACCCGCCGGGTCACGGTGGGCCGCATCAAGATCGAGACCCGGCCACTGCTCTCCGTGGACGCGGTCGCGCCCGGCGGCGAACCGGTCAACCTGATCGTGCAGGACGACTGGCACGTGCGCGTGCTCGGCCCGGGCGGCGCGGTGCTCAACTCGACCGCGCTGCGCCCCGGCGACGAGATCCTCGGCCACCTGCCGGACGCGGACCGGCACGTCGGCTACCCGATCGACGAGACCTGCGTCGAGCAATGATCATCGACTTCCACGCGCGCCTGACGCCCGGCCCCGGCGAGCCGTCCGCGCTGCTCGCGGCCATGGACCGAGCCGGCATCGGCACCGCCGCGGTCAGTGCCGGCGGCGTGGTCGGCATCGACCGGCTCGCCCGCCAGCTCAGCCAGGGCGGCCGATCCTCGGCGAGACCCGACAACGAGGGGGTACGCCGTGCGGCCGCCGCCTCCGGGGGCCGGCTGGTGCCGTTCTACTTCGCCGACCCGCGCCGCGGCCCGGACGAGTACCGCCGCGCCGCCGCCGGCTTCCGCGGACTGGAGATCTCCCCGGCCGTGCACGGGTTCACGCTCGGCGAGCCCGGCGTGGCCGCGCTCGCCCGGATCGCGGCCGACGTCGGGCACCCGGTCTACGTGGTCTGCCTGGGCCGGCCCGGCGCCCGTGCCGAGGACCTGGCCGCGCTGGCCGTCACCCGGCCGGCCACCACGTTCGTCTTCGGCCACTGCGGCGGCAACGGGCTGGACACGGACGGGCTGCACCGGCTCGCCGCACTGCCGAACGTGCTGGCCGAGACGTCCGGCGCGTACACCGCGGTGGCCCGGCTCGCGGTCCGCCGGCTCGGCGCGGACCGGGTGCTGTTCGGCACCGAATATCCACTGCAGGACCCGCGGGTGGAGGTGGCCAAGCTCGGCGCGCTCGGCCTGACCGCGGCGGACCGGCGCGCGGTGGCCGTGGAGAACGCGTCCCGGCTGCTCCGGCTCGAGGAGTTGGCCCATGTCTGACCGTCCGGAGATCGGCGACTGGCACGACGCGGCCGGGCTGGCCGCGGTGCAGGACGCGCGCCTGCCGGAGACGCTCGCGGCGGCGGCCCGGTCGCCGTTCTACCGCGCGCGCGGCGGTGTGCCCGTGGACCGGGCCGGGCTGGCCGCGATGCCGTTCACCACCAAGGCGGACCTGCGCGACGCGTACCCGTTCGGGCTGCTCGCGGTGGACCGGCGGCGGCTGGCGACCTATCACGAATCGAGCGGCACCACCGGCACGCCCACGTCGTCGTACTACACCGAGCGGGACTGGCTGGACCTGGCGGAACGGTACGCGCGCAAGTGGGTCGGGATCCGGGACACGGACACGTTCCTGGTCCGCACGCCGTACGCGCTGATGATCACGGGGCATCTGGCCCAGACCGCGGCCCGCATGCGCGGCGCGACCGTGGTACCGGGCGACAACCGGTCGACCGCGATGCCGTACGCGCGAGTGGTCCGGGTCCTGCGCGACCTGCGCGTCACGCTCACCTGGTCGATGCCGACCGACACGCTGCTCTGGGCCGCCGCCGCGCACGCGGCCGGGCTGGACCCGGCCCGCGACTTCCCGGCGCTGCGCGCGGTCTTCGTCGGCGGCGAACCGCTCGGCGCGGCCAAGCGGGCCCGGATCGCGCACACCTGGAACACCACGGTCGTCGAGGAGTACGGCGCGACCGAGTGCGGCAGCCTGGCCGGCGAGTGCCCGGCCGGCCGCCTGCACCTGTGGGCGGACCGGGCGATCTTCGAGGTCCGCGATCCGGCCACCGGGCGCACCGCACCGGCCGGGCGCGGCCACCTGGTGGTGACGCCGCTCTACCGCGAGGCGATGCCGCTGCTCCGCTACGACACCGAGGACCTGGTCGAGGTGTCGGCGGACCCGTGCGTGTGCGGCTGGGCGCTGCCGTCCGTGCGGGTGCTGGGCCGTGGCGCGGCCGGGCACCGGGTCGCCGGCGCCACCGTAACCCAGGGCGACCTGGAGGAGCTGGTCCTCACGCTGCCCGGCGTGCTCTTCTGGCGGGCCCGCGCGCTGCCGGACCGGCTGGTCGTGGAGCTGGAGGGCGACCGGGACACCGCGGACGCGCTGACCGCCGCGACCCGGGACCGGTTCGGCGTGCCCGCGGACGTCACCGCGCTGCCGTCCGGCGGCCTGGTGCCGCTCGACGTGCTCACCGCCGCGCCGCATGTGGTCAAGCCGCGCGCGCTCTTCGGCCCGGACGAGGACTGGGCGAAGGCCCTGTCCTACTACTAGGGGGAACCATGCAGAAACCGCGGATCGCCGTGGTCGGCGCCGGGATCGGCGGGCTGGCCGCGGCCGCCGCGCTGGCCCGCGCCGGGCTGCGCTGCGACGTCTTCGACCGCCGCGACCATCCCGGCCTGTCCGGCCAGGGCCTCGGCATCCAGATCTCACCGAACGGCGCCCGCGCGCTGCGCGACATCGGCGCGGTGCCGCACCCGGACAGCGCGGTCCGGCCGGACGCGGTCGAGCTGCGCCGCTGGCGGGACAACTCGCTGATCGGCCGCGCGCCGCTCCACGACGCGGAGGCCCGGTACGGCGCGCCCTACTACACGCTCACCCGCGCGGAGCTGTCCGGCGCGCTGCTGTCCGCGGTCGACGCGGGCGGCGGCGCCGGGCTGTTCCTCGGCCGTCGCTGCGTCGGCGCGCAGGTCGGCCGGAACGGTGTCCGGCTGCACTTCGCGGACGGCGGAGAGCACGTCGCGGACCTGGTCATCGGCGCGGACGGCGTGCACTCCGCGCTGCGCGGCGTGCTCGGCGGCGACGGCGGGCTCGGGCCGCGGTTCTCCGGGCACGTCGCCTACCGCGCCGTGATCCCGGCCGACGGCCTGCCGGCACACCTGATCCGGCCGCACCGGGTGCGCGTCTGGCTCGGGCCGGGCCGGCACTGCGTCGCCTACCCGGTGCGCGGCGGGCGGATGGTCAACGTCGTGGCCACGGCGCCGTCCCGCTCGCCAGAGGTCCCGCCGGAACGGCTGCTGATGGGGTACGCGGAGTGGTGCGGCTCGGTCCGCGCGCTGCTCTCCGCGGCCGCGGGCCGGGGCCGGGTGTGGCCGCTCCACTCGGGCGCGCCGGTACCGCACCGGCATCGGGGCGGGCTGGTGCTGCTCGGCGACGCCGCGCACCCGGCGCTGCCGTGGATGGCGCAGGGCGCGTCACAGGCGCTGGAGGACGCGGTCACGCTGGCCCGCTGCCTGGGCGGGCCGGCACCGCTGGAACGGTACGACACGCTGCGCGGCGCGCGTGCCCACCGGATCGCGACCGCGGTCCGCGCGGCCGACGCCGAGCACCACCTGCCGGACGGCCTGTGGCAGCGCCGCCGCGACCGCCGCCTGGCCACTCCCCCGGACCGCGACTGGCTCTACGGATACGACCCCGGAGCACCGTCGTGACCGGGCCGCTCGCCGGGCGGATCGCGCTGGTCACCGGCGCGGCCGGCGGAATCGGGTCGGCCGTGGTGCGGGCACTGGCCGCGGACGGCGCCACGGTCATCGGCGCCGATCTGTGCGCCACGCCGGCCGGCGCGCGTGACGTGCCGGGCTGCACCGATCGGCACGACATGGCGACCGGAGCCGGGCACCGGCCGGACGTCCGCCCGCTCGACGTCCGTGACCCGGTGGCCGTCGAGCGCCTGGTCGCTGCCGTGGAGGCGACGGCCGGCCCGATCGGCATCCTGGTCAACGTGGCCGGGGTGCTGCGCGCCGGGCCGGTGCTTCAGACCAGCGACGCGGACTGGGCCGAGGTCTTCGCGGTCAACGCGACCGGCGTCTTCCACGTCAGCCGCGCGGTCGCCCGCCGGATGGCCGCCCGCGGCACCGGCGTGATCGTCACGGTGGGCTCGAACGCGGCCGGCGTGCCCCGCATGCACCTGGCCGCCTACGCCGCCGCGAAGGCCGCGGCCGCGCACTTCACCCGCTGTCTCGGGCTTGAGCTGGCCGGGAACGGCGTGCGGTGCAACGTGGTCGCACCCGGCTCCACCGACACGGACATGCTGCGCGCGCTCGGCAGCGCACCGGCGGACGCGATCGCCGGGTCGGCCGGCACGTTCCGGACCGGCATCCCGCTCGGCCGGGTCGCGTCGCCGGGCGACGTCGCGGACGCGGTCGCCTACCTCGTCTCCGACCGGGCCCGGCACGTGACCATGCACGACCTCTACGTCGACGGCGGCGCCGCGCTGCGCGCCTGAAGGGAGTCCCGATGCCGGTTCCGGCGATCACGCCGTACCCGATGCCGCTCGATCTCGATCCTCCGGCCGGAGGGCCGTCCTGGCGGCCGGATCCGCGCCGCGCCGCGCTGCTCATCCACGACATGCAGCGGTACTTCACGCGCGCGCTGCCCGCCGGCACCTCACCCACCACCGCTCTGCTTACCAACATCGCGCGGGTACGGGACGCGGCCGGCGCGCACGGCATGCCGGTCCTCTACAGCGCGCAGCCCGGCGGCGCGACCCGCACGGAACGTGGCCTGCTGCACGACCTGTGGGGCCCCGGTCTGCGGGCGGTGCCGGAGGACCGGGACATCGAGCCGTCGCTCGCGCCGCGCGCCGGCGACACGGTGATCCACAAGACTCGGTGGAGCGCGTTCCACCGCACCGGCCTGGCCGCGGCGCTGGCGCGGGCCGGGCGCGACCAGCTGATCGTCTGCGGCGTGTTCGCGCACCTGGGCTGCCTGTTCACGGCCGCGGACGCGTTCACGCACGACGTCGAGCCGTTCCTGCTCACGGACGCGGTCGCGGACTTCACGCCGGACGAGCACCGAGCCGCGCTGACGTTCGCCGCTCGCCGCTTCGCCGTCGTGCTCGACACCGCCACGCTGCTCACCCGCCTCCATGATCAGGGCGTCCCCGATGCCGCTCGCACAGCACCGGGGACGCCCTGATCGTGAGACGCCGCGATCCGGGGGCGGGATCGCGGCGCTCCTGGTAGCGGAGACCCAGCGAATCAGCGTGGGCCGTGGATCAGCGTTGGCCGTGGATCAGCGCGGGCCGTCGTCGCCGGAGATCAGCGCGGCCAGCTCGGCGCGGGAGGCGATGCCGAGCTTCCGGAAGATCTGGCGCAGGTGATAGTTGACGGTATGCGGGGACAACTCGACCTTCGAGGCGATCGCCGCGTTGGTCAGACCGGTCGCGACCAGCAGCGCGATCCCACGCTCCCGCTCGCTCAGCACGGACACGGCCGGGCCGGGCAGCGACGCGGACCGGAACCGCGGCGGGCGGGTCTGGCCCGAACGCACCACGTCCCGGTGCAGGTCGGCGACCGCGGTCCGGGGCCCGCGGGCGATCGCCGCCCGGGTCCGGAAGCCGCCCGGCGCACCCCGGTCGATGCACGCGGCGTCGTTGTGCAGCGCCACGCGTACCGCCCGGGGAATCGTCCTCGTCACCTCCGCGCGGACCAGGGCGTGCGCGAACGACAGCCGCTCGCCCCGGTCGGACAGCAGCCCCGCGGTGATCGCCTCGTCGACGGCCGGCAGCAGCGCCGCGGCCGGGCCGCCGAGCAGGCCGGCCACCTCCAGCAGGTGGAACTCCTCGTCGAGCGTGGTCGCGACCTGCACCAGATGCCGCGCCACCGGCGTGAGCAGGCCGACCCGGTGACCTATCCGGTCCTGGACCGCCACGGGGAGCCGCGGGTCGCGCAGCGTCGCGCGCCCGTTCTCCACCACGGCCAGGTGCTCGTCCCGCAGGCCGCGGGCCAGCTCGATCAGCGGTCCGGGCAGGCCGCCCGCCACGGCGGCCAGGTCCCGCAACGCCGCGTCCGGCTCGGCGCCGAAGAGCACCGCCAGCACCGCGGCCGTCGCGTCCGGACCGAGTGGGCCCAGCGGTACGCGCCGCACCCGCCCCAGGTCGAGCGGGTCCAGCCCGGGCAGCCGGGTGCCGGTCCGGCGGGCCAGGATCGGCAGCACCCGCGCGGTGCGGTACGCGCCCGTGAGCGCCACCGCCACGTCCGGCTCGGTCCATCGCGGATCGTCGATCAGCAGCGGCGCCGGGCCGTCACCGGCGGGCCGGGCCGCCGCGGAGGCGAGCTGCCGGTCCAGCGCGGCCACGTCGACCGGGCCGGCCGGCAGCCGCAGCACCGTGCGGCCGGCCGCGCGCGCACCGGCCCCTATCTCCTCCAGGAGCCGCGTCCGGCCACCGCCGGGCGGACTCTCGATCACCACCGTCGCCGGGCCCTCCCCGCCCCGGCGCAGCAGAGCCGAGATCACGCGATGCTCGCGTTCTCGGCCGAACATTCCCGTCATCGTTCTCTCCCCCTCGCAACGGTCACACGTGAGGTGCGTGTGCTCCGATCGTGCGGCCGGGGACGCGGAGGAACCATGTAGAAATAGGGGGTCCGGGAAAATTCAGACGTTCGTCATCGCGCGCAGCGCCGGAAGGTCGCAGACCACCAACCGTCGGTACCCGGTCTCGATCAGCCCTTTGCCGCGCAGTTCCTGCATCGCCTTCTGCACCGTGGCCTGCGCGATGCCGATCATCGTGGCCAGCTCGGGCTGGCTGAGCGTCACTCCGATCTCGACGCTGCCGTCCGGCCGGGGCCGCCCGCAGCCGTCCGCGATCTCGATCAGCACGCGGGCCAGCCGGATGTGCGCCGGGTACGCCCCGAAGTCGGTCCGCCGCCGGTTCGCGAACTGCAACTGCCCGACGACCGACGCGGTGACCAGGCGCATCGCGTCCGGCCGGCGGCGCAGGAAGCCCTCGAACACCGGACCGGCCAGCACCACCGAGATCACCCGGCCGCACGTGGTCACGGTCGCGTTGCGCGGCGCGCCGGTCAGCACCGCGGTCTCGCCGAGCACATCGCCGGGCATGCGGACGGACAGCAGCGTGTCCGCGTCGCCGGCCAGCGTGGTCACCTTGACGAAGCCGAGCAGCAGCAGCTCCACGTGGGTGCCGCGGTCGCCCTCCCGGATGAGCACATGACCGGCCTCGAAGCGCCGGCGCACGCCGAGCGCGAGCAACTCCGCGACCAGCTCCGGACCCAGCTGGGCGAGGAACGTGCCGGGACCCCACTCCGGGTACGGATAGTCATGGTCCACGGATCCTCCGGCGTGCGCTCTCTAGAGGAGTGTCACGGCCACGGCCCCGACGCTCATCGCGGAAACGGTCAGGCTGAGGGAGATCTGTAACAGCCGGTGTTTGCGCCAGTTGATCCGGCTCAGTGTAACCAACTGGCGGGTAACCATGGCGATCTCCTCCTCCTTGCTCAGCCCCTCGATCCGCTCGGCCAGCGACGGCGGTTGCCATTCCCGCAGATGACCGAAGTAGACGATGTCCTCCGCGGTGGCGGTCGGCCGGCGCGGCCGCAGCACCGGCAGCACCACCGCGATCGCGGTCCCCATCGCGGCCGCGACCAGGGCCAGCGCCAGTGCCATCGCCCAGCCGCCGCTCATCTGCTGCGCGGTGACACCCAGCACGAACGCGCTGCCCTGATGTGCCAGCAGGATGCCGGCCTTCGCATCCGCGCGCGCCGCCATCGATTCCAGCCCGGCGTGCAGCCGCCAGGTGAGCGCCACCTCTCGTGGCTCCATCGTGCGTGTCATGCCTCGATGCTGCGTCCGGTCCGCGCACCGGACCTGCTAAAAATCCGCGATCGGGTACGAACAGTAGCGCTTTGGTGACACATCTCGCATGCGAGCGGTCCCGCTACCCGTTCGGGTAGGGGATTTCCGGCTGCGCCCGTGCCTAGAGTGGACGCCGTGACCTCGCTGGTCCTTCACGCCTTCGCGCCGCTCGACGGCCCGGCCGCGCCGCTCGCGCTGCACCAGCTCCAGACGCTCTGGGCCGCCTGCGGCGACGTGCTCGGCATGGACGCGCGGGTGCCCGGTTCCCCGTTGCACATCATGCCGAGCGACTGGCGGGGCGGCCCGCGCGTCGCCGCGATCGCGGCCCGGGAACGGCGCGACGCCGGCTACCGCTCGGCCGGCGGCGGCCTCCGCTCTCCCGGCGGCGGCCTCCGCTCTCCCGGCGGCGGCGTCCGCTCTCCCGGCGGCGGCTTTCGCCCTCCCGGCGGTGGCTTCCGGGCGATCCTGCGCCGCGACCGCGACGTGCTCGTCCTCTCCGCGCTGCTGACCGGCGTGGACGACACCGGCGTGAACGACACCGGCTGGGTCGAGTTGGACCGCTGGCTGGACGACGCCGCGACCGGCGGCGTCGACGCGCTGATCGGCACCGTCCGCGTCTACCAGGTGCTCACCGCGAACCCGTCCCGCCCGCCGGACCGGGCCGCGCTGCCCCAGTTCGCCACGCATCCCGGCTGGCGCGACGATCGCGTCCGGTTCGGCGACCACGCCTGCGGCTGGGAGCTGTCGCCCCGGCAGGACACCCGCCGCGAACGCCGGCTGGTCATCGCCGGGCCGGACACGAGCCGATCCGCACTGACCTGGGGCGCAGGCGAGGACGAGCTGCCGCCGCTGGCCCGCTACCTGCGGCACGCCGCGGTGCTGCGCTATCTCTACCGGATCTGGACCGGGGACCAGCGCCGGATCGGGTCGATGCGCGAGCCCGGCACCGACCCGGACCGGCTCGCGGCCGAGGCGGCCCGGCTGAGCGGGATGTCCGGGACCGCCACCGGCGCGCTGCGGGAGCTGTCGGAGGCGGCGACGGCGGCACGGTCCCGCGGCGACGGCGGCCTCGACCTGATCACCGACGACCGCCAGTTCGGCCACTGGCTGACCCGGCAGCTGGACGACGCCTCGACCGCGCTGGAGAACCTGCGGCGCGCATCCGGCCACCCCGGGGCCCCGCACCGGCCATCCGCACCGGCCGAGGACGCCCGCCCATCCGCACCGGCCGACCGGCCGTCCACACCGGCCGATGACGCTCGGCCGCCCGGCGATCGGCCGCCGCCGCCCGCCGGGTCGTCCGCCGATCTCCTCACCACCGCGCCGGAGCCGGCCTCCGAGCCACCGCAGCCGGCCAGGCCGGGGTCTCCACAGCACGCGCTGCGGATGATGTTCACCGTGGACGCGGTCGCCTACAGCACGAACGACGCGGACGGGCGGGACCTCGTGCAACGCCGCATCCTGCACGTGGTCACCGAGGCGCTGGCCGAGCTGCATCTCGCGCTGACCGACACGGACCGCCAGGTCG
Source organism: Catenuloplanes nepalensis (assembly GCF_030811575.1). Classification (GTDB taxonomy): domain Bacteria; phylum Actinomycetota; class Actinomycetes; order Mycobacteriales; family Micromonosporaceae; genus Catenuloplanes; species Catenuloplanes nepalensis. Next base: position 5,728,185 of record NZ_JAUSRA010000001.1, read on the forward strand.
CCGGCGACGGGATGAGCGTGATCCTGCCCGCCAACATCGACCTGCCGCGCGCGCTGGCCCAGCTGCTGCACGGCACCGCGGTCGCGCTGCGGGCGGAACGCGGCCGCTACGCCGAGCCGCTTCGGCTGCGGATGGGCGTCTCGATCGGCAAGATCCGCCCGGCCGTGCTCGGCTACTCCGACTTCACCATCATCGAGACGAACCGGCTGGTCGAGAGCACCGCGCTGCGCACCGTGCTGGAGGGGGACCCGTCCCTGCTCCTCGCCGCGCTTATCTCCGACCGCCTCTACCCCTTCACGGTCGCGGAGGGCCACCCGCGCCTGGCCCCGGCCGACTTCACCGAGACCCCCGTCATGATCAAGACGTACAAGGCACGCGCCTGGCTCTGGACGCCGGCGTAGGCCGCCGCCGTCAGGCGCCGGCGGCGGCCACCGCGGCGGCCCGGCGGGAGGTCGGTGACGGCGAGAAGCGAAGGCCCGGCAGGTTGCGTCGGCGGATCATCAGCTCGGCCACCACGATGTTCGGCATCCAGCAGAGGAACGGGACCGCGGCGTACGCGAGGCCGGTGATCTCGTCCACGCTGATCTCGGACGCCCGGCCCATCAGCAGCTGGACGCCGATCAGCAGGCCGAACCACAGCCGGAGCGTGGGCGCGGCGAAGGTCAGCGCGAAGCTGCGGATCATCCACGCCTGGTGGCTGGCGATGTCCCGCGCCCGGATCGCGCGGTATCCGCGCCAGGTCGTCCACCCCCAGAGGACCGCGAGCGTGCCGAACCCGAAGAGGCCGACGAACGCGGCCGAGCTGTAGAACGCCATCACCAGCCCGGACGGCGCGGCGAACGCGATCGAGGCCACGTAGGTGCGCCCGATCCACCGGTGCGCGACCGGGAAGCGGCGGCGGATCGCCTTGACGAACTGGAACGGCCCCACCACCAGCGCGAGCCCGGCGGAGACGATGTGGATGTAGAAGACGATGTGGACCCAGAACGGCTGCGGCGCGTAGGTGGTCGCGAGGCCGACCTCGTTCGCCGCCAGCTCGTCCAGCGACCCCGTCATGTACTGCCCGACGAAGTAACCCGCGATCGCCAGTGACACCAGCGTCACGAAGGTCCAGCTGACGCGCCCGCTACGTCGTTTCGGGGTTGCGGGCGGCCGAGGGAGAACCGTGGGGGTCACAGGTGACCAACTTTCACTGCCGTGGATCTGGACAGTGTGAGTATTAGCGGAGGCCTCTCCACCTGTCAACCACGCCCGGCCCCGTGCCAAGATCTGTCAATGGCCGAGAAACGGACCACCTACCATCACGGTGACCTGCGCGCCGCCCTGGTCACCGCCGGGATCGGGCTCGCCCGGGACGGCGGCCCACAGGCGGTCGTGCTGCGCGAGGTCGCCCGAATCGTCGGCGTCGCGCCCAACTCCGCGTACGGCCACTTCAAGACGCTGGCCGCGCTCAAGTCAGCGGTCACGCAGCGGGCGCAGAGCGAGATGGGCGCGGCGATGAGCGTCCACCTCGACGCCGCGCCCCTGCCCGACGACCCGCGGGAGGCGGCGAAGGCGCGCCTGCGCGAGGTCGGCCGCTCCTACATCCGGTTCGCGCTCGACGAGCCCGGCCTGTTCCGCACCGCGATGGGCGGCAGCCCGATCGGCCTGCGGGTGCCCGGATCGCTGGCGGACGCCCCCGACGGTCCCGAGCCGGACACGTTCCTGCTGCACGCGCTGACCCGGCTGATCGAGGTCGGCTACCTGGACCCGGCGGATCTCGGCCGGGCGGTCACGGCGAGCTGGGCCCTGGTCCACGGGCTGTCGATCATGTTCCTCGACCTGCTCGCACCGATGACCGAGGAGCAGCGGCAGTCCACCATCGACGACGCGCTCGACGTCCTCGTCGCCGGCCTCACCGCACCCCACGCACGCTGACGCGGCCGGAACCCGGCCGGCACGGGACTCGCGTGCCCTTGGGTGACCAGCGACGTCGCCGGCTCCGACGCGGCGACCGGAGCGGCGACGGAGGCCGCCGCGGATTTGCCCGCGGGAGCGACTCCGTTGCCCATTCGGCGGTGGCTCGCCGCAAAAGGATCATTGACCGACACGAAAGAGAGGTCGAATATCGAAAACCAAGCCCCATGAACCGCAACCAGCCAGAACGCGGGGTCCGGGGCTCGGCCCCGGGCAAACACAGCGCCCGCGGGAGCAACGGGCCGCACCACGCCGGAAGCGGGAGGATCGGCATTCGTGCTTTACCAGGTGTTCGCGCGGCGCGCCCGCAGAGGACGGCCGTCCGGGTCGTAGATCAGGCGGTAGGCCGGAAGCGCCCACGCCTTGGTGAGCGGCCCGAGTTGCTCCGGCGTGTGCGGCCGCAACCGGCCCGGCGGGCGTGGACCGACCCGGCCACTGGCGTGCCAGTCGTCGAGACGCTGTGCGGTCTCGGTGATCACCTTGATCGCGGAGGCCGGGTCGATCAGGTCCGCGTCGTCGCCGTCCGCGCGGTCGAGGTGCTCGCGCCACAGCTTCAGCCGCAGGTCGCGGGCGAACGTGCCGTCGAGGTCCAGGACCGCGCAGGAGAGTTCGCTGTCGTGGGTCCAGGAGCGGCGATTGAAGTTGTCGCTGCCGATGCTCGCCCACGTGTCGTCGGTGACGCAGATCTTGGCGTGCACGTAGACCGGGTTGCCGGCATGGTTCTCGACGTCGAAGACGTGCACGCGGTCGCCGCCGGCCCGCTTGCAGACGGCGATCGCCTGGGCGCGGCCGACCAGGTTCGGCGGCAGCGCGAGCGCGCCGTCCACGTCCGGATGCCGCGGGACGACCGCGACCAGGTGCAGGTCCGGGTTGTCGCGGAGCGCGTCCGCGAAGAGCGCGGCGACCTCGGCCGACCAGAGGTACTGGTCCTCCAGGTAGATCAGTCGCCGCGCGCGCCGGATCACCTTGGTGTAACCACGTGCGACCGTCCGCTCACCATCGGGCGCGAACGGATATCCCCGGTCGAGCGACAGGTCGGGATAGGTGCGGAGCACCTGCACCGCGTGCGGGCCGCACTCCGGCGGGTCCGGGAGCGGGTCGGGCAGCGTGTCCGCGTGCAGGTCGGCGCCGGCCGCCAGGTCACGCGCCCAGGCCAGCGGGCTGCGTGAGTCGAGCGGGTGCGGGTCGGTCCAGCGCTCGCGGAAGGTCAGGTCGAGCGCGCCGACCACCGGCCCGCGCAGCATCAGTTGCACGTCGTGCCAGGGCGGGTGCTCGCCGTAGCGCGGCGACATCCGTACCGCCTGCGGGTCTCCGTCGTGCGCGGCCGTGTCCCGGCGGCTGTGGCAGAGGTCGATGCCGCCGGCGAACGCGACGTCCCGCTCCGGCGCGCCGGGATGGCGGAGCACCACCAGCTTCTGGTGGTGCGAGCCGCCGCGCCGGACCCGCTGGTCCAGCAGCACCTCGCCGCCCGCCTCCGCGACCGCCTCGCCGAGGTGCCGGTTCTCCTCCTCGGAGTACTGCAGCTTGTCCAGGTGGGACCGCCACATCAGGCCCTTGACGATCACGCCGCGCCGGGCCGCGGCGGAGAACAGCTCCGCGACGGTCGGCCCGTCCGGCCGCAGGCGCTCGTCCGGATCGCCGCGCCAGTCCGTGAAGTACAGGTGATCACCGGCCGCGAGCGCCTCGATCTCCGTTACGAGGTGATCGAAGTATGAATCCCCGTGAACAAGTGGTTCTGCGAGGTTGCCGGTGGACCAGGTGGGTATAGCGCTGGACGGGTTGCCTCGTTCCCCTTCGGTGAGAAACCACTCCTCGATGTCCACGCGGCTCCCTCCGAGGTCGGCGACGTCCCCGGTAATCCCCCGGAACCCCCCGGCACGAAACGCCCCTGGCACGAAACCAGGATCACCGCCCGAAGGCCGCGCCCTACCGTTATGGGCGCAGCCGGGTCCTGAAGGAGAGACCATGACCACCGAAGCCGCCACCACCGAGACCACCGCCCCCGAGGTCGACTCCGAGCGTCCGCTCCTCATCGCGATGGCGATAATGGTGTCGCTGGGCACCGCCGCGATGTACCTGATGGTCGGCTGACGAGCTTGCGAAGACTCGACGAGAGCGCGCCGCGCCGGAGTCAGCGCTTCCGGTGCGGTGCCTTCACCCCGAGTCGCCCCTTCTTCCAGTCCGTCCACGCCTGATTCAGCTCCGCGCGCGTCGTCATCACGAACGGCCCGTGCATCGCGACCGGTTCCCCGATCGGGCGGCCACCCATCACGAACAGCTCCAGCGGCGTACGCCCGGTCGCCTCGGCCCGCAGCGCGTCGCCCGTCCAGAACGTGGCCAGCCGCCCCTCGCGCAGCGGTCGCCGCTCCGCACCGACGGAACCCTTCCCGGACATCGCGTAGATCAGCGCGTTGTGGTCACGCCGCCACGGCACGTCCAGCCGCGCGCCCGGCACGGTGGACCGGGAAGCCCTCGCCCTCGTACCCCCGCGGCGCCGTGGTCAGGCGGCGGACCTTGCGGATCTCTGTCTTTCCGATCTCCGGCAGGCGGGGCAGGACCAGGATGTAGGGCGGTGTGACGGCGGGCATGATTACCTGGTCTCCCGGAGCTTGGCCTGCAGGCGGGTGAAGACGCGGGTCAGCACCTCGGTCTCGGTCTCGTCGAGGTCGTCGACCAGGTAGCGGCGCACCGCGGTCAGGTGCCCGGCCGCCGCGGTCCGCAGCGCGTCGAGCCCGGTCTCGGTGAGCACCGCCTCACTCCCCCGGCGATCGTCCGGGCACGGCTGCCGCCGCACCAGGCCGCGCTTCTCCATCGCCGAGATCTGATAGGTCAGCCGGCTCGGCGAGAAGACCAGCCGGCTCGCGATCTCCCCCATCCGCAGCCGTCGCTGCGGTGCCTCGCTGAGCAGGACCAGCACGTGGTAGTCGGCCATGCTCAGCCCGGTGTCGGCCCGCAACTCGTCGTCGAGCCGGGTCTGCAGGTGCCAGCTGCCGTCGATCACCGCACGCCAGGCGCGCAGCTCAACCGCGTTCAGCGGAAGCGTCTCGCTCACCCGGCCAGCCTAACTCTTTAAAATCTGAACGACCAACACCCGGACGGGGGTACGGTGGTGATCATGGACTTGCTGGACCTGGCCGACTGGCGACAGCGGATGGCCGCGCTGTACCTGTCCGACCTCGACCTCGCCGCGTTCCGCACCGCCCGCGACGACCTGTTCCGCACCCACCCCCAATCCCCGATCGTGGACCGCGCGTCGTTCACCGGCCTGCGATACTTCGCGCCGGATCCGGCGTTCGTGGCGGACTGCCCGGTCCGCGTCGCGCCCTCCGGACCACCGCTGGAGATCGACACCGGCGGGGAGGACGGCGTGATCACGTATCAGCGGGCCGGGGTCGCCTCCACCCCGTGGGGCGAGTTGACGCTCTTCTGGATCTCCGCCTACGGCGGAGGGCTCTTCCTGCCGTTCCGGGATGCGACCGCACCGGTGGAGACCTATGGCGCCGGTCGCTATCTGGCCGACACGGTCAAGGGCACTTTCGGGCGCGGGCTCACACTTCTCGATTCCGGTAGCGTGCGGCTGGACTTCAATTACGCCTACAATCCGTCATGCGTTTATGACGATCGGTGGGCGTGCCCGCTGGCCCCGCCGGAGAATCGACTGAGCGTTGCCATACGTGCGGGTGAGCTGAATTATCACTGAAGGCTTTCTTGACCGCTTGTTGCGCTGCCTGGTTGCGTTCTCGCCTGCGGCGGGGCCCCGGGACCCGGGGGAAGGCCCGGAACTCCGGCGGGCTTGCGATTCGCCGGCTCGGCTGTCTCCTCGTCCCGGGTCTCGGGCGCCGGGCTGCCTGCGCCGGGCGCACGAGAGAAGATCAAACCGGCCTGACGGCCAGAAGTCGACCACAAGGCTGATTCAGCGCGGTGAGCTGCCGGCGCGTCGGTGAACGAAGCACTGAACGCCCTCCACGTGTCGCAGATCGTTGTCATCCGGCCCTCTTAACAACGATTGCGACACGTGACCGCTCGCGAGGACCTCACCCGCCGCGCTTATGGCGATATTTCGGATAAGGAGGCTTATTCAGCGCGGTGACCTCACGCCGCGATGCCGCAGGTCAGCACCATCGAGGGGCAGCGCGCTGAATAGCCCTCAAGCTTCGAGCACTTGCCCCGGGCCCGTCTCTCGAAGATCAGTAACCGGCCGCCACGGCGAATTCGGCGGGCACCCAGATCGGGCGCGCCGGGTCGCCGCCGGGCGTGAGCGTGGCCGACCACGCGGTCAGCGGCGGTGATCCGGCCGCGCGCCACTCGGCGACCAGGGCCGCGAGGTCGTGCGCGAGCCGTTCCCCGGCCGGTCCGTGCGGGCGGATGCGGCCGTCCTGCAGCATCACGGCCAGCGACCCGCGCTCGGCCAGCGCGAACCCGTCCAGGTGTTCGGCGAGCAGCGCCGGCACGGAGGCGACCCGCCGGTCCCGGGCCGCGGCCGAGAACCACAGATCGCGATAACCCCGGACATCAAGATCCAAAGCCGCCGAGGGTACGGCCGGGAGCTCCGGCGGCAGCGGCGGCCGCACCGGCGCCGGGTCCTCGGGCCGGGCGGAGAGCGCGCCGGCCGCGACCATGAAGCCGGCCGCGCACACCACCCGTGCCCGCGGCCCGCCCGGCGCTCGGCGCACCACCATCACCGGCTGCAGCCCGCCGTGCTCGATCGGCGCGACCACCACGCCGTCCGGTGCCAGCTGCTCCAGCCAGGGCGCGGCGAGGCCCGAGATGCCGGCGGTCACGATGATCCGGTCGAACGGCGCGAGGTCGGGTGCGCCGTCCCAGCCGTCCGCGCGGCGCACCCGGGCGCCGGTCACACCGGCCCGGGCCAGCGCCGCAGCGGCCGCGGCCGCCACGTCCTCCTGCACGTCGATGCTGGTCACGTCCGCGCCGAGCGCGGCCAGCAGCGCCGCGTTGTAGCCGGTGCCCGCGCCGATCTCCAGCACCCGGTGGCCGGGCATGACATCCAGCGAGGCCAGCATCCGCGCCATCAGCGACGGCTGGCTGGACGAGCTGACCGGCACGCCGCCGTTCACCTTGGTGACCAGCACCGTGTCGCGATAGACCGCGTCCAGGAAGCCGGGGTCGCCGGGGCGGGTCCAGCCGCCCGGCCCGCGGAAGCCGGCGGCCACGAAGATCTCCCGTGGCACGGCCCGGAACGCCCTGGCCAGGGCCGGGTCGGTCAGCACGCCGGCGGCGCGCAGCTCGTCCAGGTACCGATCGATCTCGGTCATTCGTTCACAGTAGGGCACGCGCGGCGTCGAGCCAGAACGGTACGTCGGCCGCGTGGAACCGCGCCTCGGACGGCTCGATCCGGTCCAGGAACTCGGCGTAGACGGCCGCGTTGCGCAGCGCCGCGACCGGTGCCAGGAGTGCGACCGCGTGCTCGGGGTCGCAGCCGGGCACGGCTGCCCGCCAGCGCGAGGCCCACGACTCGATCAGCGCGGGTGCCTCCGGCATGCCCTCGGTCAGCCGCAGGATGTCGAACGCGGGGTGCCCGGCGAACGCATCGCCCCAGTCGATGATCACCCGAGTGTCGTGTTCGACGATCGCGTTGCCGGGGTGCAGGTCACCGTGGACCAGCGTGTCCGGGACGCCGCACTCGGCGACCGCGGCCAGCCGCGCGTCCAGGCCGTCCGCGAGCGCGGTCAGCGCCGGGTCGCCCGGCGCGTGCGTGTCCAGCACCGCCCGGATCCGGTCCGCGAGCCGGGGCGCGCGCAGGTCCGGCAGGCCGTCGGCGAGCAGCGTGTCCAGGTCCGGCGCGGCCCGCACCCCGATCCGGTGCATGATCGTGGCCAGTTCGTCGCGCGCGGCGGCCCCGGCGCCGTAGAGGCCCGCGCCCGGGACGTGCGCGAGCAGCAGCCGGCCGGGTGGCTGCTCGGCCAGCAGCTCGGGCGCGACGCCGGGGAGCGCGTGACCGAGCCAGCGGAGCACCGCGGCCTCGTGCGCGAAGAACGGCGGCACCTGCTTGATCCAGACCACGTCGCGCGCGATGTCCACCGGTCCGGGCGCGCCGCCGTCCGCGCTCACGGTCTCCAGGCGCCAGATCGCGGAGAGGTTCCAGGTGCGTTGCTGGACCGTGCGGACCACGAGCCGGCCGCGCGAGGCGAGCCGGTCCGCGGCCCAGGCCGTGGTCGCGCCGGGCCCGCCCGCCTCGGCCCACGGCGCCCGCCGGGCGTGCGGCGTCAGCGAGGCGACGTCGGCCTCGTCCGCGTCCACCATGGACGGCGTGCCGGGGCCGTGCAGCTCGGCCGCGTAGACCACCTCGCCGCCGTGCGGGCGGTCGCGGGACGTGCGGAGCAGGCGCAGCACGGTGACGTCCACGCCGTAGTGCTGGCGCGCGCCGTCGACCACGTCGACGACCTCCTGCCACCAGGGCATCGGCACCTCGTACGGCGGGAGCGCGCCGAGCACGGCACCGGAGGGGTCGACCAGGACGAGCGTCACGACGCGGGACATGACCGGTGAACCTATCGGATGCAACATTGATGAGACAGCCGGCCGTTGCCGCGCCGTTCACCGGCCGCACCGGTCTCGCCGCGCCGCCGTGTGGGCCCCCGCAGGAGTGAGCCGTGTGGGCCCCCGCAGGAGTGATCAGCCGTTCGGGTGTTCGGGGCACCGGAGGCCGTGCGGTTGCGGCACGATGTCCGCACCACCTAGACGGCGCCGCCCCCTCGACTTCAATGAGGGGAGCGTCGTCATGCATCACTGGAAGAGACCGGCCGCGCCTTGGGGGGCGGACCGGTGACCGGCAACCCGAGGCCCCGGCTGCGGCCGGGCGACGAGCTCACGCTGGGAGAACAGGACTACAAGTTCGGCGTGGGCCGGCTGTCGATCGTCGTCGAGCAGATCTTGGAACGGGTGACGCTCGACGGGGAGCTCTGGGTACGGGTGCGTGGCCTCTGCCGCCGCGCACCGACGGACGCGGGGGCGGTGCGCGAGATCTACGTTCGCGTGAGCGCCCTGCCGCTACGGAGGTGAGGTAGAGCCGTCTCCGCGCAGACTCGGACGCGGAGCGGCGTACCCCCTCATGCCTCGAATGATCTTGAAGGTGTGCTCTTGTTCCGGTCGGGGATGGGCAGCCGGGTGAGCCACGTCTCGATGAGCGTGGCCGGAGGCGGAATAGTGCGCGGCCGGGCCTGGTTACTTGCCGACGTAATAGTTAAGATTTGAAGGAATCAGCGGTACGACGGAGGCGGGACCAATGCCAATGCAGTTCGGGATCTTCACCGTGGGCGACGTGACCACCGACCCGACGAACGGGCGGACCCCCACGGAGAACGAGCGCATCAAGGCGATGATGCAGATCGCACTCAAGGCGGAGGAGGTCGGGCTCGACGTCTTCGCGACCGGTGAGCACCACAACCATCCGTTCGTGCCGTCCTCGCCGACCACCATGCTCGGCTGGATCGCCGCGCGGACCGAGAAGATCATCCTCTCCACCGCGACCACGCTGATCACCACGAACGACCCGGTGAAGATCGCCGAGGACTACGCGATGCTGCAACACCTGGCGGACGGCCGGGTCGACCTGCTGATGGGCCGCGGCAACACCGGCCCGGTCTACCCGTGGTTCGGGCAGGACATCCGCACCGGCATCCCGCTGGCGATCGAGAACTACGGGCTGCTGCGCCGGCTGTGGCGCGAGGACGTCGTCGACTGGGAGGGCAAGTTCCGCACGCCGCTACAGGGCTTCACGTCCACGCCACGCCCGCTGGACGGGGTGCCGCCGTTCGTCTGGCACGGCTCGATCCGCAGCCCGGAGATCGCGGAGCAGGCCGCCTACTACGGTGACGGCTTCCTGCACAACGGCATCTTCTGGCCGTTCGACCACTCCAAGCGCATGATCGAGTTCTACCGGAAGCGGTGGGCGCACTACGGTCACGGCGCGGAGGACCAGGCGATCGTCGGCGTCGGCGGCCAGATCTTCATGCGGAAGAACTCGCAGGACGCGGTGAACGAGTTCCGGCCGTACTTCGACAACGCGCCGGTCTACGGCCACGGCCCGACGCTCGAGGACTTCAGCCGGGAGACGCCGCTGACCGTGGGGAGCCCGGAGCAGATCACCGAGCGGCTGCTCAGCTACCGCACGCACTTCGGCGACTTCCAGCGGATGATGCTGCTGGTCGACCACGCCGGCCTGCCGCTGAAGACCGTGCTGGAGCAGCTCGACATGCTCGGCGAGGACGTGCTGCCGGTGCTGCGCAAGGAGTTCGCGATCGGCCGCCCGGCACACATCCCGGACGCGCCCACCCACGCCTCGCTGGTCGCCGCGGCCGCGACCGAGAACGTCCTGGAAGAGGTGCAGTCATGACCACCCGGAAGCTGTTCGTGGTGAGCGCGGGCCTGAGCCAGCCCTCGTCGAGCCGGCTGCTCGCCGACCACCTCGCCACCGCGACCGCCCGTGAGCTGCGGGCGCGCGGCGAGGAGGTGGAGGTGCGCACGATCGAGCTGCGCGACCACGCGCACGACGTCGTCAACAACACGCTGACCGGCTTCGCGCCGGGCGCGCTGCGCGAGGTGCTGGACGCGGTCGCGGCGGCGGACGGCCTGATCGTGGTCACGCCCACGTTCCGCGCGTCGTACAGCGGGCTGTTCAAGTCCTTCTTCGACGTGGTCGAGGAGGAGGCGCTCGCGGACAAGCCGGTGCTGATCGGCGCGACCGGCGGCACGCCCCGCCACTCGCTGGTGCTGGAGCACGCGGTCCGGCCGCTCTTCGCCTACCTGCGCTCCGTGGTCGTCCCGACCGGCGTCTACGCGGCCTCGGAGGACTGGGGCACCGGCGGCGGCAAGGCACACCAGGGCCTGGCCCAGCGGATCGACCGCGCGGCCGGCGAGATGGCCGCGTTGATCACGATGCGCGAGCCGGTCACCGTGGCGGACCCGTTCGAGTCGGCGCCGTCGTTCGACCAGCTTCTGGGTTAACCCTGAGTTGGGACATCGGGGGACGGATGGGGCCGTTCCCCGATGTCGGGCACGCCGGATCCGAGGACTCTGGAGTCAGCAAGCAAGACGACAAGGAGTGATCCGAAATGGCTGGCGTGCACACCCACTTTCGCAGTCAGGGCCTGGTCCGGCCGCGTCAGGGCCGTCTGCTGGCCGGCGTCTGCGCCGGGCTGGGGCGGCGCTTCGGCCTGGACGCCAACGTCGCACGGCTCCTGTTCGTGATCGTCCTGCTGGCGGTCCCGGGCAGCCAGCTGCTGATCTACCCGATCCTGTGGATCGTGATGCCGAACGAGGCCGACGACCTCTACCCGGCCGCCCCCGGAGTCTGACCGAGCTCCCGGCCGGTCGCGCTCCCCGGGACCGGCCGGGCCACGGCCGCCCGCCCGCACCCCGCGCGCCGATCTACTCACGGGTGACGGGGCGGGCGGCCCCCACTTCGAGATCGAGGCGTCGTTCATGTCGTTGGAACGACATGAACGACGCCTCGATCTCTGAGGGGGTCAGAGCGTGGGCTTGGCCATCAGGTCGTGCAGCACGGTGATCAGCGCGGTGTCGCCACCGAGGCTCAGGTTGTCCGCGCCCCCGCGGCGCCACAGCCAGAGCAGCACCTCCACCGGGTCGCCGGTAACCGTGGCGACCGCGCTTCCCGTTCCGTCGGTGCTTTCCGGCCCGACGGTGTTTTCCGGATCGTCGGTGCTTTCCGGCCGGTCGGTGCTTTCCGGATCGTCCGTGGTGACGGTCACACCGTCCGGCGCGAGCCGGACGTGCCAGGTCCCGCCCGCGTCCGTGGCGACCCGGACCGTGCGGCCGTCGAGGCCGGCCAGCGCGTCGCCGAAGTCGTCCGGCCAGTTCGTGGAGCCGTGCTCCAGGAAGCGGACCAGCACCTCGTCGACGCCGTCGACCGCCAGGTCCGCCGGGATCGGCGCGCGCGGCAGGCCGGCCGCCAGCTCGCCGTCCACCCGGTGGATCACGGTCTCGTGCGCCATCCGCCGCGCCCAGAAGGCGACGGTCTGATCCCCCGGGTACCACGTCGGGACGGGCTCGCCAGGGTCGCGCGCGGCCAGCTCGGCCGCGAGCGCGGCGAACGCGGAGTCGAAGTCGGCCAGCACGTCACCGCTCTCTGGGGGCGGCGGCCAGTCCTCCGGGAACGCGCCGGTCCGCATGACCTCGGTCTTGTGCCGGTAGACCTGGGTCACATGGTCGGCCAGATCCGTCACGGTCCAGCCCGGACACGTCGGCACCGGCGCGGTCGCAGCCACGGTGATCGCCACACGCAGACGCGCCGCGTCCGCGTGCAGACACTCTCTGAAACGTTCGATGCGCATAGACAGGACACATTATCCGGTACGGCCGGAGCGCACCGCCGATTAAGCGGTCACGGTGTGTGGATATACGCCCTGACCTAAGCATTCGTCCGGACAGTGACGTAACCTTCTTTGCCGTGACGCTCTCCGCGTGGGGCCGGCGAAATCGAACCGCCTCGCCCCCGACTCCGTAAGTCCAGGGAAGGCGGATCTTCACCGCCGCCGAGAGCTTCCCAGCACGACGAGAGGAATTCGTTCTGATGACCCCACTCGGTCGTCGATGTGCCGCAGCGGTCGCCGCGGCCACCACCGCGGTGGCACTGCTGACCGCGCCGCTCTCCCCCGCGAGCGCGGAGCCGAACAACCCGGACGCGGGCGGCAACGCCACTCTGGGTGACGTTCTGGAGTCCACGGGTAAGCGGTACCTCGAGGCCAAGGCCGTGCTGGACGCGTCGAAGAAGAAGCAGGCCGAGATCACCAAGCAGCTCAAGAAGGCCGAGGCCGACCTGGGCGAGCTCACCAAGCAGGTCGGTGACATGGCCTCCCAGCAGTACCGGCAGGGCCGGCTCACCGGTCCGAGCCTGATGCTGGGCAGCGCGGACCCGACCGGGTTCGTCCAGCGGATGACCTCGCTCAACGAGCTGGCCGCACACAACGACGCGAAGCTGCACGAGTACATCGAGGCCCGCGACGCGATCGACCGGTCCAAGGCCGAGCTGGACGCCGAGGTCGCGGAGGAGCAGAAGGCGCTCGCCGCGATCGACAAGCAGAAGAAGGAGGCGGAGAAGGCGCTCACCCTGGTCGGCGGCAACGTCACCACGAACGGCCTGGTCACCGCCACCTCGCCGCAGGCGGCCCCGGGGCCGGGCGCGAACAGCGGCTGGCCGGCCGAGTCGTGCACCCAGGACGACCCGACCACCAGCGGCTGCCTGACGCCGCGCACCCTGCACGCGTACAACGAGGTGAAGAAGGCCGGCTTCAACCGGTTCGTCGGCTGCTTCCGCACCGGTGACATCTGGGAGCATCCGAAGGGACGCGCCTGCGACTGGTCACTACAGAACAGCGGCTTCTCGGTCTGGGACACCGACGACGAACTGAAGTACGGCAACGACCTGATGGCGTTCCTGGTGCGTAACGCCGACCGGCTCGGCATCCTCTACGTGATCTGGAACCGGATGGTGTGGTTCCCGGCCACCGGCTGGAGTTCATACTCCGGCGACAGCACGCACGAGGACCACGTACACATGTCGATCGTCTAGATTTGCTCCCGGCGACGACGATGAGCGGGTGAACACGCTCGAACGACGTCTCTGGGAGGCCTTCCCCACGGGCACGCCGGTCACGGCCGGCCCGGATGGGGAACGTGAGGTCAGCGGCGAGGTCCTGACCCGGTTGCTGCTCGGCGCACAGGCGCCGGAGCCCGGGGCCAGGGCCTCGCTTCGTCTGTCCGGCGCGCGGATCACCGGCGAGTTCTCGCTGCGCTTCGCGCAGGTGGACGCGCCGATCATCCTGGAGGACTGCGAGTTCGAGCGACGGCCCGTGATCAACTGGGCCCGGCTCGGGTTCACCAGCTTCGCCCGGTCCACGCTGCCCGGCCTGCACGCGTCCAACGTGATCGTGGACGGGCACCTCAAGCTGAACGGCGCGCGCGTCGACGGCGAACTGCGCATGCCCGGCGCCCGGATCAGCGGCGGCCTGGTACTGGACCGGGCACGCGTGCGATCGGCGGGAATCGCGCTGCAGGCGGAGCGGATCACGATCGGCGGCGACCTGGCGGCCGGACGCGCGGACATCGAAGGCCTGATCATCGTCTCCCAGGGACGGATCTCCGGCGACGTCGACCTGGACCGGGCCCGGTGCGCGGCGCCGTCCGCGCCGGAGAGCATCGACGAACCGCACGCGCTGCTCGCCGGGAGCCGCGGCGTCATCGGCGCGGACAGCCTGGTGATCGAGGGCGGCTTCTTCGCCCGCGGCGCCACGTTCGACGGCGAGCTGCGCATGTGGCACGGCCGGGTCACCGGCGCGGTCAGCTTCACCGACACCACCATGACGAACCCGGACCGGGTCGCGCTGCGGCTCGACGCCGCCACGCTCGACGGCGGGCTCTTCCTCGGCGGCGCGTTCACCGCGACCGGCGAGATCCGGGCCGCACACGCGCAGATCAGCCGCACGTTCACGCTGCGCGGCGCCCGGCTGTCGAACCCGGGCGGTGCCGCGCTGCGCGCCGAATGGATGACGATGCAGGGCACGCTCGACGCCCGCCGGATCCGGGCCGACGGCCGGGTCGGCCTGGACGACTCGGTGCTGAACGGCCCCGCGAGCTTCAACGGCTCCACGCTGACCAACCCGGGAGGCATCGCACTCAGCCTGAACGGCGTCGTGGCGAGCAACACGGTGAACCTGTGCGACGGCTTCTCCGCGGTCGGGCAGGTGCAGGTCTCCGGCAGCCGGATCGGCAGCGTCCTCTGCCTCGACCTGGCCACGCTGACCGCGTCACCCGATCCGGCGGACAACCGGCGGAGCGCGCCGTTCGCACTGCGGCTGTGGCGGCTTCAGGTGCCCGAACTGCGCATGCGCACGACCGCGGTGACCGGCCCGGTCGACCTGCGCCACGCCCGCGTCGGCCTGCTGCGCGACGACCCGGAGACCTGGCCTTCGGAACTGCACCTGACCGGGCTCACCTACGAGACGCTGGAGCCGGCGGCCACCGAGACCGACCGGCGGGCCTGGCTGGCCCGGGACCCGAGCCAGGCACAGCGGCAGCCGTACGAGCAGCTCGCGGCCGTGCTCCGCGCCCAGGGCGACGACGACGCGGCGCGGTCCGTGCTGCTCACCCGGCAGCGGGCGCGCACCCGGACCGCGGGCTGGCCCGCGCGCATCTGGGGCGTGCTGCAGGACGTCACGGTCGGCTACGGCTACCGCCCGCTGCTGGCCGCGCTCTGGCTGATGGTGCTGCTCGGAGTCGGCACGGCCGCCTACTCGGCGCACCCGCCACGGGCCGCGAAACCGGACGAGGCGCCGGCGTTCCACGCGGTGGTCTACACGCTCGACCTGCTGCTGCCGCTGGTCGACTTCGGCCAGCAGACCGCGTTCCTGCCGGTCGGGGCGTACCAGTGGCTCTCCTACCTGCTGATCGCGGCCGGCTGGATCCTGGCCACCACGATCGCGGCCGCGCTCACCCGCTCGCTGCGCCGCTCCTGAATCCGGCAACCCGGTGGATACCGAGGGCTTACGGGAGGGCACCCGGTCGATTCGTCAGCGTGGCGGCCAGTCGGCCGAATGAACAGGTGTAAGCGAAGAACACACACCGACAGAGATGAGAGTTTCTTGCGCCGCTTCGCCAGCCGGGTCGTTCTTGCCGTTCTTGCTCCCGCCGCCGCTATCGGTATGACGTTGGTCGCTCCGGCGGCGTCGGCGTCCGCCGCCGTGGCGACGGTGACGCTGGAGTCGCAGGTCGTGGCGCTGACGAACGAGGCCCGTGTGAAGGCCGGCTGCAAGAAGCTGACGGTGAACGTCAACCTGGCGAAGGCCGCGCAGGCGTTCTCGAAGGACATGGCGGACAAGAACTTCTTCTCCCACACCGGGGCCGATGGTTCGAACTTCGTGCAGCGTGCGAAGCGGGCCGGATTCAAGAAGACCGCGATGGGCGAGAACATCGCCTGGGGTCACAAGGACGCGCAGGGTGTGATGAAGGGCTGGATGAACAGCCCGGGTCACCGCAAGAACATCCTGAACTGCAAGTCGACCCTGATCGGTGTCGGCGCGGCCCGTAACGCCAAGGGCGTCCTGTACTGGACCCAGGAGTTCGGCAAGTAAGGGACTGGAATGGCCCGGGGCGATGCCCCGGGCCATTCCGTGTTCGAGCCGTCAGGTGCGGCTCAGTGCCGTGATCTCCTGCTGGGTGAGAACACCCTGGTAGAGGCGCACGTCATCGATCGCGCCCGGGAACCAGTCCACCGCCTTGCTGTCGTACCAGCCCCGGCCGATGACCGAGTCGCCACCGGCCAGCCACAGCGGGCCGACGTCCGTGGACCCCTTCAGCTCACCGTCGACGTACAGGCGGATCTTGCCGGCCGCGGCGTCATGAACGCCGACCAGGTGGGTCCAGCGGTTGGGGACCACGCTGCCGGCACCGGCGCTGGCCTTCGTGTAGGAAGACGCCGAGGTCTGCGTGACCAGGAACTGCCACTCCGTCGTGCTCGCGTTGGCGCTCAGCGAGAACGGGTTACGGCCGGAGCCGTCCTGGGCGATGATCGTCCGGGTACCCGTCGTGGGGTTGATCCGCGCCCACGCCGACACGCTGTACGACCGGTTCGTTTGCAGTGCGGTCCGGCTCGTACGGGCCACGGTGTTCGTGCCGTTGAACTCGACGCCCGCGCCGGTCCGGCCGGTCGTCCAGACGCCGTTGACCAGCGTCGCGGACCGACCGGTGCCGGTGCTGTCGGCCAGTGTGGTGCCGTTGTTCTCGTTCATCGCATAGCCGGCCACGGCGGTCTCGGCGGCCCCCTTGGTGAGGACGCCGTCCACACCCGCCCACGGCATCGCATACCACTGGTTGTTGGACGAGTTGCACATCCAGGACGAAATCCGCGCGCCCGCGCTGGACGGGTGGTCCACGCAGGTGTTGGTCGCCGGGTTGTACAACTCGTCACCCGGGCGGGTGGCCCACTGCTGGGTGGCGGCACCGGTGCAGACGCTCAGCTTGAGCCACCTGTCGGTACCGGACCGGACCGGGCCGTTCTGGTCCACGCAGAAGCCGTAGATGCGCAGCGTGCCGTCGCCGGGCAGGGTGAACTGCTGCGCACCGATGCCGGGCTTGCAGTTCACGATCTGAACCTGTGCGTCGACGGCCGCGGTCTCGTTGAGGATGTCCACGCAGAGATTCGAGTGGCCGTTCTTCACCAGCGGGCCGAACGCGGCCCGGCCGGTCGGCAGCGTCCACTGCTGGGTCGCCCCGCCGTGGCAGGTGTGCGCCCACAGCGCCAGCGACCCCGACACCGGCTCCGACGGCGCGTCCA
This sequence comes from Catenuloplanes nepalensis, assembly GCF_030811575.1. Lineage (GTDB taxonomy): Bacteria > Actinomycetota > Actinomycetes > Mycobacteriales > Micromonosporaceae > Catenuloplanes > Catenuloplanes nepalensis. The sequence goes on from NZ_JAUSRA010000001.1 coordinate 5,745,448, forward strand.
GGCACACGTTGTGCGCGGCGCTGTAGAGCGTGCGGTCCGCCCGGTACTGCCACTGCTGGGTCGCCGTACCGTTGCAGGTGGCGGTGTGCGGGCTCCGGCTCGTGCCGTTGCGGACCGGCCCGTTGGCGTCCACGCAGAGGCCGAAGATGCGCAGCGTGCCGTCGCCCGGGAGGGTGAACAGCTGCGCGTCGTTGCCCTTGCAGAGAATCGCCTGGAACTGGACGCCGGCCGGCCGCGTCGCGTTGATTACATCGACGCAGTTGCCGACCGCGGTGCGGATCTCGCCGAACCGGGTCGCCGCCCGATCGACGCGCACCCGCACGTTGCGGAACGACACCGGGTCGGTCGCGGCGCTGCCCTGCAGTCCGACGAAGCCCGGGTCGAGCAGCCGGTTGTCGGCGGTGGCGACGAAATCGTTGACGACCGTGCCGTTCAGCCGTACCGAGACTCGCCTGCCGTCGACCACGATCTCCAGCGCGTTCCACTGCCCGGCCGGCTTCTCCGCACCGGTGATCGGCGCCTGCGTGCTGTCGATCGCGCCCGTCGCGGCGGCGCCCACCCCCTCCGGTTTGATCTGCACCTCGTACCCGCTGCCATCGGTCAGGCTGCCGGTGACCGGCGACGCCGACCCGATCATCACGCCGGCGTCGGCGCCCGGTCCGGCCGCCCGGTAGTCCAGCCGCAGGGTGTAGGCGGCCGGCATCGACCGCGCCGAGAACCACTGGAGCGTGCTGTTCGGCGACGAGGAGAGCTCGCAACCCGCGTCGATCCGCGTCGCGCCCGCACCCGACGTGCGCCACCCGGCGCTGTTCGGCGAGCGCCCGTCGTAGAGCGCGGTGAATCCGGGCTCGGGCCCGAACGCGCACGAACCGGCCGGGCCGGTCAGTGCCGGACCGCCCACGAAGTAGCCGGTGACCGCGGCGACGACGTCGGTCGCGCCCGCGTCGGTCCGCAGCTCCACCGCGCCGGCACCGTCGGCACGCGGCACGAGCGTGCCGGTCGTCGTCCGGGTCGAGCGCAGCCCTTGCAGGCCGCTCGTCCACGGCAGGGCCTTACCGGCCGGGCGCACGGTCACCGCGCCCGCGCCGTCGCCGACCGCCGAGACGGTCAGTATCGGGGCGGAGACGTCGCGGGGCACGCCCGCCACACCGCCGAGCGACAGCGTGGTCGTCGCGCCCTGCCCGAGCGCGCCGGCCGGTGCGCCGGTGCCGGTGCGGGTGTCCAGCACCTTGGCGGCGCGGGGCAGCGGGACGTACCGGGCACCGGAGCCGGGCGCGAACCAGCCGATCAGGTCGACCGCGATCGCGGTGGTGCCGCGCGCGTTGCGAAGCCGGATCCTGCCATCGTCGCCGATACCGGTCACCGCCAGGTTCCCGCGGACGCTGTTGGCAGCCGGGCCGGCCTCCACGTTCGCGGTGTCCGGCAGCACCTGCGGGTAGAGCTGGACGTACGTGTCCTCGCTGTTCTCCGCGAGCGTCACGTCGAGCAGCACCGACGTGGCGTTCTCCGGCACACCCGCCACGCCGCGCACCGGCAGGGCGTACTCCTCGGCGGCGCCGAATGGGCGCTGGTGGCCGCCGGTCGCGGTGCGCGTGTCGAGCAGCCGCACCGGCGCGTTCGGCGTGACGTAGGTGCCGGCACCGGACGGGCTGAAGTAACCCTGCAGATCGACGTTGACGGTCGCGGTGCCGGACTCGTTGCGGATCGCGACCGTGCGGGCCGCGGACAGTGGCACGATAGCCAGCGCGGTCCGCTTGTCCCCGGCCACCAGGTCCAGGGTGGAGAGGCCCGACGACGTGTTGACGTCCCGGTAGACCTCGATGCGGGTGGCCGTGGACGACCAGGCCGTCACGTTCAGCACCACGGCCGTCGCACCGGCCGGTGCGGTGCTCGACACGGTACGCACCTCGCCGGCGCCGATCGCGGTGTCCTTGATCAGCCGGGTCGGCTGCAGCGGGGTGAAGCCGCCGGTCTGCGGCGTCTGCGGGGTGTCCGGGGCGCCGAGCGCCAGCAGGCCGTGCCCCCAGTCGCTGTCGTACCGGGCAGGGTTGGTCCGCGCCTCCAGCATCCCCTGCAGCGCGGCCGCGTCCAGCGCGCCGTTCGCGCCCTTGAGCAGCGCGGCGGCCCCTGCGACGTGCGCCGCGGCCGCGGACGTTCCGGCCATCGTCGGCGCCGGGCCGAACGTGTACGTGCTCACGCCCGACTGGCCGGTGATGTCCGGCTTGACCCGCCCGTCCACGGTCGGTCCGCGCGAGCTGTAGGCGTCGACCGCGCCGCTCGCGGTCTGCGACGCGCCGACCGCCATCGCGTACGGCGAGGTCGCGGGCTCGAGCAGACTTCCGGCCGCCACCGGATAGGACAGGCTCGTCGCGTCGCCCATCAGAAACAGATCAACCCTGGTCTGCGGGTACGACGCGCGCGCGGCCACGTAGACCCAGTAGGTGAGCGCGCCGCCGGTGCGGTTCTCGATCGTCACCTGCTCGGTCGGCGGCAGCGGCTGTGCGGCGTCCGCCTGAGGGTTCGTCGACTGGGCGACGATCGCGGGATCGCCCGGCCCGGTCGGCTTCCGGTTCACCGACATCACCACGAGGTCCAGATCCTGCCGGGTAGTGGGCCACCCGTCCCAGCGCAGGCTCACGGTCGCGCTACCCGCACCCGGGATCGTGAAACCGTTGCCCTGTGCGGTGCCGGCGACTTCCACGTACCCGTCGGCGTTGGCGTCGGCGGCAGCGCCGCCCCAGTGCAGCTGCGCCTGGTTACCGGCGGCGGCCACCCAGAGAATGCCGGCGTCCCGCGCCGCGCGCACCACGGCCGCCGGCGACCCGGCGGCCCCGGTACCGTCGCCACGACCGGTGTTCGGGAAGCCGACCGCGCCGGTCACGACGTCGACGTCCTGCGCGATCAGCCACTCCACGGCCGACGCGAACGTCATCGAGTCCGGCGCGCATGCCAGGAACAGCGTGGCGTCCGGCGCCATGTCGTGCACGATCTCGGTGACGGCGGTGCCGTGCGACGAGCCGTTCTCCACCGGGCAGTCGTCCCCGTGCAGCGTCACACCGGCCGCCAGGTCACCCGCCGCCTGCGCGTCGGCGAGCCCGTCGAACCCGATGTCGACGATGCCCACCTTGACCCCGGCGCCGGTCTTGCCGTTGCGCTTCCAGGCACCGGCGCCGGACGCCTCGATCCCCTCGGAGGTGACGGCGAGCGGGAAGGCGCGGTCCGGCTGGCGTACCGAGACGACGCCGTCCTGCTCCGCGAGCGCGACCAGGTTGCGACCCGGCACGGCCGCACGGACGCGGTCGCCGCTGGTCTGCAGCACCTCGCCGTCGGCGGCCTCGACCGCCTCGGCGGCCGCCGCACCGTCGACATAGACGAACGTCCGCCCGGCCTCGTCCCGGGCGGGCGTCTCCACCGTGCCGAACCGCCGGTCACCGATCGCGGGCAGCAGCCCGACATCGAGTGCGCGCGGCACGTCCGGCTGGACGTGGTCGCCACGCGAAGCGGGCTCGGCCGACGCGGGCGTGGCACCTGCCACGAGTCCGCCACCGGCGAGAGCGGCGGCCACGACCGCGGCCACCGTCCCCCGTATCGATCTCACAGAATCCTCCCCAGGATTGCGAAACAACGTGCCGGCTCAGGCCGGCGGCAACACGACCCCGTCCGGGTTCGTGGCGAGTTCATAAAGGAACCGGGAAACCGACATCGGGTACGCCACGTGGTGGCGGAGCGAGGCGTCGAGCGCGACCACGGGCCATTCGTAGGAATCGCCGGAGATCCGGGCCCAGCCTAGGTAGCCGCCGCCGTCGAGGCGACCCCACGGCATCAGGCCGTCGGACTCGGGGTGGATCGTACCGTGCGGGCCTTCGCCACGCTTTCGCTCAGCGGCGACCCGTTTGCTAAGAGCTTCGCCGACCGCGAAGAAGTCGTGGTCGGAGCCGTCCGGCACGCACAGCCTGGCAGGCCCGACCGTCACCACGCCGAGGGTGGCGACGATGTTGCGGTAATCGCTGGGCAGCATCTGACGCGCCCGTGTGAACAGCTTGTTCGGGCTGAAGCCGCGCACCGCGACGGCCTGGACCAACGGCGCTAGGGTGCGAGCCGAGACGCTTTCGAGGATCCGGGGCGTGTAGGGCTGCAACTGCTCGATCCAATAGTGCCCGTCCGGCTTGGATACTCCTTCCTCCGGAGCGGGCTCGAACCCGTCAAGCGGCGTGAATTCCGGCGGCTGGACCTCCTCCGCGATGTATGCCAGAACCTCGATGACGGGTGGCACGGTCACCACCGCGGCGACCGCAGCCGCCGTCGGCAGGTTGACGACCGGCCAGGGCTCCCGTCCGCTGCTACAGATGATCGTCGGCCAGGTGTCCGGGTGGCCGGCGCCCGGCTGCCAGCAGAGCACGTAGTCGAAGCCCACGATCGCCCATGGGATCAGCCCGTCACCGGTCGGATAGACCCGATGAGTGCCCGGCTGTTCCCGCGCCCAGTCGGCGACGATCGCGGCGTAACCGGCGATCTCGCGACGGAATTCAGCCGCGCCGGCGAAAGCCGCCGGGTGCAGGACTTTCAGGAAGGTCTGGAACTCACCGGGCGGGAACGCGTCGACCAGTGCCCGATATTCACGTGGAAAAGGAATGCCGATCTCGGTCTCGAGAATACGCCAGTCCACCGCCGATTCGGCGCCTTCCCAGCCCACCGCCTGACGCAATGCCAAAATGTTCTCACTCACCGTTTGTTCTCGATTCTGATGTAGACGCTGCCCCGCTTGCTGGCGACGACGATGTTGATGAAGGTCGGAACCGGATAGCCCCTGGGATCGTTATTGCGGAACTCGGGCTGCACGCGATAATAGACGGTTTCACCGCTCTGCACCCAGCTGCGAACCACCTGTTCGGTACCGTGCCACATGGCGCTGGAGTTCACTCTGTTCTGGTAGATGGCAACGATGTTTCTCGGATCCGTGCCGCTTCCACCGAGCGTGTTCGCAATCAGGTGGCCACGCGCCATTCCGTTCCCGCTCCGATATCCGCGAGGTGTGAACTTGGCAGCGGTTCCCTCGGGGATATAGCCACCCTTGTAACAGGCCTCGGCAGCCGAAGCGACCCCGCCCCTCAACGGATAGTACGTAGGCAAAGACGACGCCGACCTGCTGGTGAGGCACCGATCCCGGTTCTTGTCGTAAGCCGCCAGATTCGGATCGTTCCTCCCGTCGGTCGCAACCACCCTTTCGTTGTCGTAGTGAACTTTTCCGGCCGCGTCGATGAATTCCTGCACCAGAGGGCTGGCCGGGAGCGTCACTATGTTGGTGACCTCCAGGGCCTTGGACGTGAGGTCCGGGCCGGGGTCGACGCGGGTGGTGCCGGGACGGTCCACGACGAGGATCGGGACGCGGGGCTTGACCTGGGAGCCCGGCGGGGGCGGCGGGTTCGCGATCAGCAGCGGCGGGATCCACGGCGGGGGCGGTGGGGGTGGATACGGGAGGTAGCCGCCGACGCCGAGGCCACCGCCGCCGGGTGCGCCGGAGCCGCCGCCCGCGCTGCCGAAGCCGGTGGTGCCGAGCTGGAACAGCGCGCCGATCCAGAACGCGAGGACGCTGAGGAAGCCGCCTCGGCCGGCCCCATTCCCGGTTCCGTTTCCGGGCTGGGTGCCGCTGCCCGGCCGGGTTCCGGCGTCGGCGCCTTTCTGGCACTCGACGAACCAGGTGTAGCCCATCTTGCACCAGTTCCTCGGCTGGCAGATCGCCTGGCTGGAGTCATGCTCCGCGCCACCGGGGGTGCGGCACATGCCTCCGGTGGGCGCGCCGTCCTCGACGAGGACCTCCCACAGGATTGTGGGGATCACGGTCCACGGGGTCTTGCGGGTGACGTTGCGGACCCCTCGCGGGACGATCGGGTTCGGCGGTCGGGCCGTCACCCTTGGTGCATAGGCCGGGAGGTTTTCCTTGGGGAGCACATATCTGGTCGGCGCCGTCGGCGGCGCGGTGATGGTGCGGTTGCCGATCTCGCCGATGAGGACCGCGTGGCCGGTCGGGTCCGTGTTGCCGACCGGGTCGCCGTTGCCGTACGCGTAACGGTTGGCGTTGCCGTTCGTCCCGGGCGCGTTGGTCTGCGTGTCCCGGCTGAGGAACGTGCCGGACGCCGGGTCGTACCAGCGCGACGCCATGTTGACCGCGCCGGTGAACGTGTCCGTCCACCCGCCCTGGTAGCCGAGCGCCGGTGTCTCCCCGCTCGCCGCGATGACCTTGCCGAACGGGTCGTACGTGCGGGTGTCACCCGCGCCCGCCGACAGGTACCGGCCGATGACGTCGTCGTGCCGGTCCGTGAAGAGCATCCGGCCGGTCGCCGCGGTCACCGCCCGGTCGGAGAACGGCGCCCCGAGCGCGTCCCGGCTGACCACCTGCGTGCCGTCGGAGACGAGCTGGTTGCCGGTGCCGTCGTAGCTGAGGCCGCCGGCGCCGTTGCGGGTGGCGAGCCGGTCGAGCGCGTCGTAGCCGTAGGTGGTGGCGCCGTCCGTAATCAATCGTTCGAAGGCGTCGTGGGCGAGGTTGCGGACGCCGGCGGTGCCGTTCTTCGGCGTGACCGTGTCGAGCGTGCCGCGCGGCGTGTACGTGTACGTGCTCGTACCGTCGTCGACGAGCTGGTTCTGCGCGTTGTAGGCCGCTGTCGCCGCGCCCACGCCGGTCCGGTTGCCCGCGTCGTCGAACGTGTACGCCGTCGTCGTGCCTCCGGTGGTCCAGGTCGACAGCCGGTTCGCGCCGTCGTACGTGTACGTGTTCGCCGTGGTCCCGGACGGCTGGTACACCTTCTTGCCGGTGACGTTGCCGTCCTTGTCGTAGCCGTAGTCGTTGCCGAGCAGCACGCGCGGGGGCAGGCCGACGTTGATCGTCTGCTGCACCTGGTCGGTGGCGAGTCGGTTGAGTTCGTCGTAGGTGAGGACGCGCCGCACCGTCCGGCTGACCGCCCGGTCCGTGACCGAGCCGAGCCGGCCGGCCTCGTCGTAGGCGTAGTCGACGGTGCGCGCGGTGACCGGGTCGGTGAACGACGCGGGCCGTCCCGCACCGTCGTAGGTGAACGTGGCGGTCCCGGCCGCGTCGGTGCGCAGCACCATGTCGCCGTCGCCGGACCAGCCGTAGACGCTGCGGCCGCTCGCACCGCCGGTCTCGACCAGGCTGCCCCGGTCGTTGTAGCGGAACGTGGTATCCCCGGCCGCGCCGGACATGCGTACCACCCGGCCGTCCGCGTCGTACTCCAGCCGTCGGTCCTGGGTCGCCGCGTCGGCACCGGTGCCGCGCTCGATCGTGGGCCGGCCCTGGGCGTCGTACTCCTGGGTACGGACGACGTTGCCGGGCAGGCGGGTGGTGACGGCCTGTCCGGCCGCGTCGTAGCCGATGGTCCAGGTGCGCTGCGCCGGGTCGGGCGTGCTCGGCGTGGCCGGCTCGATCGTCGACTCGGTCAGGCCCCAGACGTTGTACGTGTACCCGGTGACGTTCCGGTTCCCGTCGACGTACCGGGTCATCCGCCCGGCGACGTCGTAGCCGGTCTCGACGCGCAGCACCGTGCCGCCACCGGCGTCGGTGTTCTGGGCGACGAGCCGGTCGAGGAGGTCGTACTCGAAGGTGCTCCGGCGTCCCTCGCCGCTGACCGAGGAGAGCACGTTGCCGTTCGGGTCAAGCTCGCTGACGGTGGTGCGCAGCACCGTATCGCCGCGACGCTGCTCGGCCGCGACCGTCCGGCCCGCGAGGTCGAAGGTGGTGGCGACGGTAAGGCCGCCGGGGTCGGTCTGGGCCCGGATCCGGCCGGCGATGTCGTAGTCGATGGTAGTGGTCAGTCCCGCGGGGTCCGTCATCGTGGCGAGTTCCCCGGCGCCGTTGTACGTCATCCGGGTGGTGCGCCCCTGCGGACTGGTGGTGCGGACCGGCCGGCCGGCGTCGTCGTACTCGGTGGTGGTGGTCAGGTAGGAGACCGGCGCCGGCTCCCGTTCGACCGTGGTCGCGGTGATCTGCCGTCCGAGGTCGTCGAAGGAGCCGAGCGTCTGGACGCCGACGGGCGAGGTGACGGACAGCTGCTCACCGGCCCGGCTGTACCGGTACGTCGTGGTGGACGGCGCGTCGCCGACCGGCGGCAGTGTCTCCGTCAGCACGTTGCCGTGCGGGTCGTAGCCGGTCTCGAAGACGCCCTGCAGCGGGTCGGTCGTCTTGCTCATCCGGCCCAGGCGGTCGTACTCGAAGGTGGTGACCGGGATGATCGTGACCCGGCCGGGCGGCGCGTGGGCGGGCCCGGTGACCGACACCATCCGGCCGTCCAGGTCGTACGCGCTGCTGGTGACCGCGCCGGCCGGTTCCCGGACCTCGGTCGGCTCGCCGAATGTGTTGTAGCCGGTGACCTCGGCCGGGCGGATGTTCGTGGCCTTGACGCCGTTGGTCCAGGTGTCCACGGCCGGCGCGACGGTCCTGGTCAGCGCGCCGTTCGCGTCGTATTCGTAGTCGGTGGTGGCCAGGCGCGCGTTGCGCTTGGTGCGCGGCAGCCCGCGTTCGTCGTAGGTGACGGCGCTGGTGAGCGTGCCGCCGCCGTCGAGCGCCACCTCGGCGGTGGCGACCTGGTTGTCCGGGCCGTATTCACTGCGGACGGTCTCGGTCCGGCCGGGCTGGGCCGCGCCGGTGGCGTCCGCGCGGACCGGGTTCCCGTCCGCGTCACGCTGGTAGGTGACGGTGCGCTTCAGCCCGTCCGGGTCCTCGGTCTCCTGCGCGACGAAGCCCGCCGGGTCGTAGGTGTAGGCGGTGGTGACGCCGTTCGCGGTGCGCCGGGCCGGGTTGCCGGCCGGGTCGTAGGTGACCTGTTCCAGCGTGACGTCGCGGGTCCGGCCGTCCGCGCCGGTGAACGCGGGCCGGTACGACGAGGCGAGCAGCCCGTCGTCGTAGTACGTATACCGGGTGATCCGCCCGGCCGCGTCGGTGTGCTGGGCGAGCCGGCCGGCTGGGTCGTACCCGCGCCACTCCAGCGTGAGCAGCGTGGCCCTGGAGTCCTGCGGGTCGACGCCCGGGCCCTCGGCGGTGCTTGTCAGCAGCCGCATCTGGTCGTCGTGGAGGCTCGACCACCGGATGCCGGCCGGGTCGGTGGTGGTGATCTTCAGCCCGTCCGGTGAGTACGAGGTGGTGGTCACCGCGCCGCCGGGTGCGGTCGTGCTGACCAGTCGGTCGTGCGCGTCATAGGCGTACGTCACGGTGCGTGCCGGGTCGCCGCCGGTGGCGTCGGACTCGGTGACCGACAGGGTGTTGCCGTTGCCGTCGTACTCGTAGGTGCTGACCTTCTGGTGGGTGACCCCGGTGACGGCGTTGCGCACCGGCGGTCCGGTCTCGGTCTTGACGTCTCCGCCCGGCGTGTACGTCACGGCGCGGCTGGACAGCATCACGTCGCCGCCGTTGCGTTCGGTGACGGCCGTGACCCGGCCCAGGTCGTCGTAGGTGTACGAGGTCCGGAGCCCGCGCGGGGACGTCTGCACGCTCAGGTCACCGTTGGCGCGGTAGGCGTAGCCGGTCAGCTGACCGCGCCGGCCGACGTGCTGCAGCAGCGACCCGGCCGGGACGACACCGCCCCCGTCCGCAGGCTCGGTGCCGCGCGCGTACGTCCACGTCTCGGTCGGCGCTATGGTGACGCCCGCCGGCTTCGGGGAGACGGTCTTCGTCAGCCGGCCGGCCTCGTCGTACTCGAACACGGTGCGGTAGGTGGTGTCCGCCGGCCCGGTGGAGCGAGCATCGGACCGTGAGGTCACCTTGTCGTTGCGGGGATCCAGCGGATTCGCGGTGTTGAGGTAATACGTCGAGTAGCCGGTGTGGCACGCGCCGACGGCCCGGCAGGTCTGGGTGGACAGCACATTGCCGCGCGCGTCGGTGGTGTACGAGACCGTGTGGTTGTTCGGGTCGGTGACCCTGGCGAGGAAGCCCGCGGTGTTGTAGTCGTAGAACGTCCCGGCACCGTCGTGCTTAACCGACATGATCCGGCCGCCGTGGTCGTAGTCGACCTGGTACGTCCAGTCCGGGTACGGGCCGTGCAGGCCGATGACGCCGATGCCGCCGTTGGGGGTGGGCGCGTCGAGCGTCCAGGCGCGCCCCCAGCTGTCGGTCAGCGTGCGGACGCGGTCGGCGACGTTGTCGTACCCGATCGTGGCGAAGCGGCGGGCGTCCTGCGGCAGCACGACGCCGGTGAGCACGTCGGTTCCGGTCCTGGCCGCGTAGTGCCCGGCGACCGAGAGCGCGCTCAGCGAGTTGGTGTAGACCGCGACCTCGTCGATCACCCCGTCGAAGTGGAAGGCCTCGCCGTTGGTGGCCGGCCAGTCCTTGCCGTGCCCGACGCCCAGCGTGTACTGGGTCTGCTCGTCGTGGTCGATCACCCCGGACGCGACCGTCCTCTGCGCGACGCCGTCCACGTAGAGGGTCTGCGTGTCGATCGAGGCCGACAGCACCGCGTGGTGCCACCGGCCGTCGTTGACGGCGGCGTCGCTGACGGCCTGCCGCGGACCGTCCGGCTCGGGCACGGCGAAACCGCCGTAGAGCAGCCCGTCCACCCCGACGTACAGCACGGGCGTCGATGCGGTGGCGGCGGCCGGGAACGGCTGGCCGGCCTGGGAGCTGAGGAGCGTGCCGGACTCGGTGGTCCTGAACCACAGTTCGACCGCCGCTGACATGGACGCGCTGGTCAGCTTAGCGGGCAGCGCGACGCGGCTGCTGACACCGTCGAAGACGGCCGCACGGTCGGTGCTGCCGCCGATGGCGCCGTCGGCGTTCAGCACGACGCCGGTGTACGTTCCGGCGTCGGCGCCCGGCGAGCGGGCGGACACGCTGGCGGCGGACGGCCCGGAGGTCTCGCCGAGCCGCCAGTAGGCACGCGGGCTGTCGTTGAGGATCGCGGTGCGGTAGTGGTTACCGGCCGTGTACTCGTACCGGGTGCAGTTCGGGGCCGGGTCGGGCCCGCAGACGGAGGTCAGCCGGTCCCCGTCGTAGCCGTAGGTCCACATCGGCCCGTCGTTGGCGCGGACGCCGGTGACGTGCCCGCCCGACCAGTTCAGGGTGAGCCGCCGGCGGCTGACGTCGTTGACGATCTCGACGGCCCGGTCGTCCGGGCCGTAGCGCAGCGTCTCGGTGAGACCGTCCTGGTCGATCAGCGTGGCCAGGCGGCCGAGCGCGTCGAAGACCCAGCGGTCACCGGTCGCGTCGCGCAGCGTCCAGGTGGCGGTGGCCTGATCACGAACCAGGGTCAGCGCCTGGCCCTGCGGCGGTGCGTAGGAGCCGTCCGGGTTACGGCCGAACCGCACCTGCCGGCCGGTCGCCAGCGTGACCACGACGCTGGCACCGGTGGCCGCGCCCGCGATCCGGTCCTCGGCCAGCCGGGTGTCGATCCGCGACGACCATCCGGTGCCGAACGCGTTGTCCCGCCGCGGATCCAGGCTGTTGTAGGTGCGGGTGACGGTCAGGTCCGGGCCGACCGTGGCGACCGACGCGTCGGTGGCCACGGTGGAGTAGTTGCCGATACCGGGGTTGACACCCGGCGCCTGCGCGCCGTGCGGGTTTCCGGCGAGGTTGGACGTGATGGCCGGCTGCGGCACCCGGGTGGTGAGTGTGAGGGGCCCCGCGTACGGTCCGGCACCGATGGTGTCGTGCACACGCACCCACCAGTAGTAGGTGCTCGACCACTTCAGGGCCGGCGGGGTCCACGTCCGGCCGGTGAAGCCGGAGGTCTTGCAGTCGGTGGGCTTCTCCGGCGTCCCGGAGCAGATCCTGAAGTCGTACGTGAGCTTCGCGCCGGACGGCCAGTTATCCGGGTCGGTGCCCTCGGCGTACAGGGTCGGGGTGATCGTCTCCACCACGCCACCGGAGCCGGGCTGCTGATAGTTCGACGCCGGGAGCACGTTGCTCACCTTGATCGGGAAGGTGCCGATCGGTACGCCGTACGCGCTGTTGAAGGCGGTTCCAGCCGCGTTGTACATCTGGATCTCGACCGTGTAGTCGCCGGGCGTGACGGCCGGCAGCGGCACCTTGATGGTGCCGGATGCCATCGGGGCGATCGCTGCGGACGGCGCGATCCTCGTCCCGGTGGCGACGGTCGTCGTGCCCCGCTTGATGACGGCGCCGAGCTTGAAGCCGCCGCCCGCCGCCCAGGTGCTGCCACCCTGGTTGGTGACCGTGACGGTGGCCTCCCCGGCGGTGACGTTGGTCGGCAGCAGCACCTCGTCCACCGCATAGGCCGCGCCCTCGTCGGAGTAGGTGATGCTCAACTGCGGCGGATTGGCGCTCTCCGCGGCCGCGAAGCGCTTGAACTGGGAGTTCGCCTTCTCGTTGGGGACACGCACGCTTAGCCCGTGGAACGGCCGGCCGTGCGTCCACCCGGTCGCGTCGTCGGCGTTGACCGCCAGCGATTCCCAGGCCGGGCCGCACGTCGCGGAGCTGCCCTGGTGCGCGAAGGAGCGGGTCTCGTAGGCCCCGTTGACGGAGGCTCCGGGCCAGCGCGCCGCGGACGGCGACCACGGCTCACCGACGCGGTAGACGGTGACCGGCGTCGGCGTGCACGACGCCGACCAGGTGTTGTAGAGCGTGAGTGCGGCACCGTTGACGTACTTGTTCCGCAGCGCCGTTGAAAGGCTGCCGAAGTCCACGTAGGCCCGGCCGATGTGCACGCCACCGTCCTGGGTGCCGACCTGGAGGTCGAGTGAGCCGGATTGGTCACCGGCGTCCTTCATCACGAACGTGTCGCCGTCCGTCCGGACCGCCGTGCCGGCCGCGATCAGCGCGGTCATGGTGCCGTCCGCGTTGCTGAACAGGCGGATCCCGTCGTCGGGCTGCGCGACCAGCGTGCTGGTCGCCGCGTCGTAGCTGCTGCCCGGTGCGGCCGTCCGGGTCGTCTCGGGGCGAATCCGCTGCGGGACGGCGGTCACCGGGCGCTCGGTCCGCGGCACGGCCAGCCGGTCAGGAACGGCGCCCGCCGGTCGCACGCCGACCCGGCCGGTCACCGGCGGTGCCGCATCCGTGGCACCGGTGGGCAGGGTGTGTTCCCCGTCGGCCGGTGCCCGTCCCGCGCGCGGTTCCGGCGCCGAGTCGAAGGCGCCGGCCGGCCGGGCGGGCTGCGGCTCCGCGGCGGCCACAGCGAGCGCGGGTGGCACCTCCAGGCCCTGTCCTACCAGCACTCCGGCGATTACGCACGCGAGAACGCGACGCCATGCGATCACAGCTGTCTCCCCGTCGGTCCGGTCGCAAGGACAGAACACTCAGGACCGACCAGTTCGGACGGTGATCCACTGCCTGCGACGCGTGACATTAGCAGTGCGACGCATCGGAAACCATAGTTAGTGTTACTGGCCATCGCGGCCCCGGATGGGGGGCGGCACTACGCGCGTCGCGTCGCGTCGCGTCGCGTCGCCGAGGCCGTTGCCAGACAACGGATTGACCGGCGAACCAGGGGTTCGAACGTCCTCGTGGCGGCGCGTCCGAGCGGCCGGCTGACGAAGAACCGCCGACGACGCGCAACGCGTCATTCACCCACGAACCATTAGGGAGGAGCGCTAGCGACGACGGGTGGCCGGTCGTCGCCCTGCCGCTGGTGGGCGAGCGCCGTCCGCAGCCAGTGCTCGCGCGTCTGCCGGTCGTTACCGGTCCACCGGTTCGGTCACTCCGGCTGGCCGGAGCGCCAGAGGTCCACGATCGGAAGCAGCAAGGTCGGCAGCGGCTCGTCGGCCCGGCTCTCGCAGCGCGTCCGCGAGCGCACCTTCCGGCACGCAGTCCACCAGCGTGAACCGTTCGTGCGGCCGGGGCGGAAGATCGACGAACACGCCGTCGAGATCAAGGCATCCGGCCAGCGGTGTCTCGTCGTCGCCGGGCGCACGACCGCCGATGTCACCGCGCAGGAGCCACCGTTCCCCATGCGGATGTATCACGCCGCGACCCTAGCCCTGATCTCCGCGCGCCGAGCCCGGCAACCCGGTGGATACCGAGGGCTTACGGGAGGGCACCCGGTCGATTCGTCAGCGTGGCGGCGGGGTGGCCGAATGAACAGGTGTAAGCGAAAAACACACACCGACAGAGATGAGAGTTTCTTGCGCCGCTTCGCCAGCCGGGTCGTTCTTGCCGTTCTTGCTCCCGCCGCCGCTATCGGTATGACGTTGGTCGCTCCGGCGGCGTCGGCGTCCGCCGCCGTGGCGACGGTGACGCTGGAGTCGCAGGTCGTGGCGCTGACGAACGAGGCCCGTGTGAAGGCCGGCTGCAAGAAGCTGACGGTGAACGTCAACCTGGCGAAGGCCGCGCAGGCGTTCTCGAAGGACATGGCGGACAAGAACTTCTTCTCCCACACCGGGGCCGATGGTTCGAACTTCGTGCAGCGTGCGAAGCGGGCCGGATTCAAGAAGACCGCGATGGGCGAGAACATCGCGTGGGGTCACAAGGACGCGCAGGGTGTGATGAAGGGCTGGATGAACAGCCCGGGTCACCGCAAGAACATCCTGAACTGCAAGTCGACCCTGATCGGTGTCGGCGCGGCCCGTAACGCCAAGGGCGTCCTGTACTGGACCCAGGAGTTCGGCAAGTAAGGGACTGGAATGGCCCGGGGCGATGAGAGCCGCCCCGGGCCTTTCCGCATAGATCGGGGCGTCCCCCATGTCGCTGGAGCGACATGGGGGACGCCCCGATCTTGGTTTGTGGTGACCACCGGCAAACCGGCCGTGCCTGCACAAAAGCCCGGAAGTGCCGCATCTCGGCGCGAACGAAGAGCGTGTTCGCTCCGAGATGCGAGGCCGCCCGCGGCCGAACGGTGCCCGCGGGAGCAAGCCCATAGCGACCACGCCGGAAGCGGGAAAATCGGCCTTTGAAGGCTTTTAAGCCTCTGCGGCCTCGGCCGGCTCCGGGAAGCCGTAGCGGGCGGCGTGCTCCGGGTTGGCCGGGTCGATGAGGCGGATGCCCTCGGTCGCGAGACGCTCGTTGATCTTGTCGAGGTTCTCGCGGACCAGTTCCGCCTCCTCGTCCGTGGTCCGGCCCCGGTGCGGCTTGCCGGCGTGCTCCAGGGTGGCGTAGTCGAGCTTGTCCGCCGGGGCCTTGCGGGCCTGCTTCGGCGGCTTGACCCGCTCCGCGGTCTTCAGCACGTCGGCCATCGGCGTGCCGGTGGCGAGCGCGTCGAACTCGCTGGCGTTAAGCGTGACCCTCCGGGCCTCGCCGTCGCCGTGCGCGTCGAAGATGTCCACCACCACCACGTCCAGCGCGGCGTCGTCGATGCTCTCCACCTCGGTGGGAAGCGCCTCGAGCTGCACCGGCCCGGTCATCAGGTCGGGGTGCTCGAGCACGACGATGCGCACCACATCAGCGTCGTCGTCGATGACGGCGCCGCTGAAGTCGGACACGTGGACGGTCTTCTTACCCATGGGGTGAGCTGCTCCTTCAATCGGCCGCGTGGCACGCGGACCCTGAGAACCTACCCGACAGGCGTACGAAACTCAGAAGTGCCGCTCCGCCAGGCGACGCCGCTGCTTCTCCGGCATGCTGCCCCACAGCCGCAACCGCGCCACGCCCCCGTCCGGGTAGACGTCGAGTCGCACATGCGTCACCTTGGGCGCGTCGCTGACCGCGAACCGGTGCCGGGTGTCCGGCTGCGCGCGGGTCCGTGGCAGCAGCTCGATCCAGTCGGCGGGCGCCTCCAGAGAGCGCACGTCGGGAATCCCGCGCAGACGGAACTCGCCGGGCGCGTTGCCCTTGAAGTGCGACGTGTCGATCTCGGCGAGCTGGATGCGGCCGGGCACGCCGAGCCGGACCAGCACCCAGTCGTTGCCGTCGTCGCGGCGCCGGGACGTCTCCCAGCCCTCGCCCATCGACCGGGCCAGGCCGGGGAGCAGCATCTTCGGCGCGGAGCCGTAGAACATGTTGCTGCACGCGGTGACCGTGCCGCCGTTCTCGGCCGCGGCCAGGTCGAAGACCTCGGGCAGCAGCGCCGGGTCGGGCACCACCTCGCCGTGCACGCGCAGCCGGGCCACGCCGCCGTCGGGGTAGATCCGCAGCCGCACGTGCGTCCAGACGCGGTCGTCGGCGGGCACGGAGAACGCGTTCCGCGTGTCGCCCTTGAGCGCGGACCGGGTCAGGACCGGCATCCAGTCGGCGGCCAGCAGCTCCGCAGGCGACGGATGCCCAGGCAGGCGGCACGCCTCGACGGACGCGGCCGGCGGGTAGTTGCCGGTGAAGAACGCGGTGTCGATCACCACGCCGTGGATCACACCGGGCGCGCCCAGCCGGACGATCGCGAGGTCGTGGTCGTCGCCGGTGCCGCGCGGCCGCCGCCGGCGGGTCTCCCAGCCGTCGTAGAGCTGGCCGCGCGCGCCGAAGCTCTGCGGCGTGAACGTGGGCGCGTGGTCGTTGATCAGATCGGCCGCGAACGCGAAGAACTCGTCGCTGGCGTGCACCACGCCGCCGCCGAGCCCGCGCGCGGCCAGGTCGGGCATCTGCTGCCAGTCGGTCATTTCACCCCTTCCCGGTGCAGGAGACGCCCGGCCGGCTCGCCGACCGTGGGATTGCCGCGCAACCAACTGCCCAGGACCACCCCGGTCAAGATCTTGTCGTGGTACGGCGAGACCGGATTCCGGTGCTGCAGGCGCTCGACGTCGACGCGCTGGGTGGCGTCCGGGTCGAAGACGACCAGGTCAGCATCACCGCCGACCGCCAGCCGGCCCTTCGCGCCCAGACCGGCCAGCGCGGCCGGGCCGGAGGCCATCCACCGGACCACGTCGTTCAGCGAGTGGCCGCGCTCCCGGGCCTGGGTCCAGATTATCGGCAGGCTGAGCTGCAGCGACGCGATCCCGCCCCAGGCCGCGGCGAAGTCGCCGGTGTCCGCGCGCTTGAGCTCCGGCGTGCACGGCGAGTGGTCGGAGACGATCACGTCGATCACGCCGTCCGCCAGCGCGGCCCAGAGCGCGTCCCGGTTCGCCGCGTCCCGGATCGGCGGGCAGCATTTGAACTCGGTGGCGCCGTCCGGCACCTCCTCCGCGGTCAGCGCCAGGTAGTGCGGGCAGGTCTCGGCCGTGATCCGCACCCCGTCGGCCTTCGCGGCCGCGATCAGCGGCACCGCCTCGGACGAGGAGAGATGCAGGATGTGGGCGCGGGCACCGGTCTTCCGGGCCGCCGCGACGACGTGGGCGATCGCGGTGTTCTCGGCGCTGCGCGGCCTCGACGCCACGAAGTCGGCGTAACTGGTCGAGGACTCGTGACCGCCGACCGAATCCGGGTCCTCCGCGTGCACCAGGAACAGCGCGTCGATCTCCTGGAAGGCCGCGCGCAGCTGCTCCGGTGTCAGCGGCGGGAACTCCGGCACGCCCGAGTCGATCAGGAAGGCCTTGAAGCCGAACACGCCGGCGTCGTGCAGCGGGGCCAGGTCGGCCAGGTTGCCGGGCACGGCCCCGCCCCAGAAGCCGACGTCGACCTGGATCCGCCCGGCCGCGGCCTTGCGCTTGAGGGTCAGCGCGTCGGCCGTGGTGGTCGGCGGCAGCGAGTTCAGCGGCATGTCGACGATCGTGGTGACGCCGCCGGCCGCGGCGGCCCGGGTCGCGCTGGCGAACCCCTCCCACTCGGTGCGGCCGGGCTCGTTGACGTGCACGTGCGTGTCCACCAGGCCGGGCAGCAGCGCGAGCCGGCCCAGGTCCTCCTCGCGGTCCGCGTGCAGCGGCGCGTGATAGTCGGTGATCTCCGCGATTCTGCCGTCCCGCACCGCGATCGCGGCGGGCCGTTCACCGTCCGGGGTGATCGCCCGCCGGGAACGGACTACCAGGTCGAAATCCGTCAACTCCGCCTCCAGGTGCGTGAGGTGGTCTCGGACCCGGAGATCGGCACTGATCACAGGTCAGTTCAGGATTCTCGGCATCCGGTCTCTCGGCAAGGCCAGTTTCGTCACAGGCCGGCCCGGTGTCACCGGACCGGTTTCGTCATGGAACAGCGAGGCGCTCCGGGGTGAAATCGCCCATCTCGTCCGGGTCGAGGGCGCCGCAGCGCAGGCCGCGCAGCAGGAATCCGGCCAGCGCGCGGGCGGTGGCCGGCTCGTCCAGGATGCCGGTGTCGCGGCGGTCCGAGTAGGCGGCGAGCCGGTCGCGGGCCGCGGCGGCACCGTCCCGGAAGAACGCGTAGGTCGCCGCGAACCGGGTCGGCAGTTGCGCCGCGTGCAGGTCCCAGCCCTGGTAGAAGCCGCGTTCCAGCGAGCGCCGGACCAGCCGCGCATGCAGTGCCCAGGCCGCCGCGACCTGTTCGTCGGAGCCGACCGGCAGGATGTTCGTCGACCCGTCGGACAGCCGCACGCCGGTGCCGGCCGCCGCGACCTGCATGACCGCCTTCGCGTGGTCGGCGGCCGGATGATCCATGCTCTGGTAGGCCGCGCCGATGCCGGCCGCGGCGCTGTAGTCGTAGGTGCCGTAGTGCAGGCCGGTGCACCGCCCGTCCGCCGCGGTGATCATGCGGGCGACCGTGGCGGTCCCGTCCGCGCCCAGGATCGCCGGCGGCGTCTCGATCTGGATCTCGAATCGCAGCGCGATCCCGTAGGCCGCGTCCAGCCGCGCGCACACGGTCGCGAACGCCTCGACCTGCGCGGGGTCGCTCACCTTGGGCAGCGTGACCACGAAGTTGCCCGGCAACTCCGACGCGCCTTCGAACCAGAGATCCAGGAACGCATCGAGGGTACGGAGGGAGCGCCGCCGCGTGTGCGCCTCCATGCTCTTGACGCGCAGGCCGACGAACGGGGGTGTCACCTCCGCGCTGCGCAACGCCTTCGCGGCGGCCGCCACGGCCGCGTCCTCCTCGTCGTCGGCGCGGATGCCGTACCCGTCCTCGAAGTCGATTCTCAGGTCTTCGATCGGCTCGTCGGTGAGCTTGGCGGTGACGCGGGCGTGCAGGTCCTGCGGGTAAGGCAGCGCCGGCGCGGTCTCCAGGCTCCTTCGCGCGATCGCACCCCACTCCGGGATCAGGCCGGCGTGGAACCGGTCGGCGGGCACGTAGACCGTGTGCACCGGCTGCCGGCTCTGGTGGTCGCCCGGATAGCGGGTGCGCAGGTGCGTGTCCACCGCCGCGAGCCGCGCGTCCAGCTCCGCGAGGGCCTCCGGATCCAGACGTCCCATGTCCATCCTTCGAGGCAGAAGAGCGAGACCGTCAGTCGATCAGTTCGTACGCGGGCACGGTCAGGAAGTCCGCGAAGTCGTCCGCGAGCGCGACCCGTTCGAAGAGCGTGCGGGCCTCGTCGAAGCGGCTCGCCCGGTAACCCTCGTCGCCGAGCTGTTCCCGAATCTCCGCGAGCACCTCGTCCTCCAGCCGGTGCACCAGCTCGGACGTGATCCGGGTGCCCTCCTCGGTGCGTACCCCCTGGTGGATCCACTGCCAGATCTGGGAGCGGGAGATCTCCGCGGTGGCCGCGTCCTCCATCAGGTCGTGGATGCCGACCGCGCCGTTGCCGCGCAGCCACGCCTCCAGGTATCGCAGCGCCACCTCGACGTTGCCGCGCACGCCCGCGTCGGTCACGCCGCCGGGTGTCGCCG
The DNA here is from genome assembly GCF_030811575.1 of Catenuloplanes nepalensis. Taxonomy (GTDB): domain Bacteria; phylum Actinomycetota; class Actinomycetes; order Mycobacteriales; family Micromonosporaceae; genus Catenuloplanes; species Catenuloplanes nepalensis. The sequence goes on from NZ_JAUSRA010000001.1 coordinate 5,764,972, forward strand.
CGATGTTCAGCAGGTCGTCCGCGGTGACGTCGACGTCCGGGCGCTGTCTGGCGAGCTGGTTGGGGTGCTCGCCGAGCGCGGCGTCGAAGATCTCCTGGCACACCGCCACCAGGTCCGGGTGCGCGACCCACGAGCCGTCGAAGCCGTCCCGGGCCTCGCGTTCCTTGTCGTCGCGCACCTTGCCGAACGCGACCGCGTTGACCTCCGGGTCGCGGCGGCTCGGGATGAACGCGGCCATCCCGCCCATCGCGAACGCGCCGCGCTTGTGACAGGTGGCGACCAGCAGCTCCGTGTAGGCGCGCATGAACGGCGCGGTCATCGTCACGGCCGCGCGGTCCGGCAGCACGAACGCCTCGCCCGCGTCCCGGAAGTACTTGATGATGCTGAACAGGTAGTCCCAGCGGCCCGCGTTCAGCCCGGACGCGTGGTCGCGCAGCTCGTGCAGGATCTCGTCCATCTCGAACGCGGCCGGGATCGTCTCGATCAGCACGGTGGCCCGGATCGTGCCGCGCGGGATGCCGAGGTGGTCCTGCGCGTACTCGAAGACGTCGTTCCAGAGGCGTGCCTCCAGGTGCGACTCCATCTTCGGCAGGTAGAAGTACGGCCCGGAGCCGCGTTCGATCAGCTCCTGCGCATTGTGGAAGAAGTACAGCCCGAAGTCGACCAGCGCGCCGACCGCGGGTTTGCCGTCCTCCCGCTGGAGGTGCCGCTCGTCCAGGTGCCAGCCGCGCGGCCGGACCACGATCGTCGGGTACGGTCCCGGGCCCAGCTCGTAGTGCTTCCCCTCCGCGGAGTCGAACGAGATCGTCCGGCGCACCGCCTCGTGGAGGTTGGCCTGCCCGCCGATCACGTTGGCCCAGTGCGGCGTGTTCGCGTCCTCCAGGTCGGCCAGCCACACCTTCGCGCCCGAGTTCAACGCGTTGATCGTCATCTTGCGCTCGGTCGGCCCGGTGATCTCCACCCGGCGGTCGGCGAGGTCGGCCGGCGCGGCCGGAACGGTCCACGCGCCCTCGCGCACGTCCACGGTCTCCGGCAGGAAGTCCAGCCTGCCCGTGCGGGCCACCTCGGCCCGGCGCAGGGCCCGCAGCGACAGCAGCTCGTCCCGCCGCGCCGCGAAATGCCGGTGCAGGTCCGCGACGAACGCCAGGGCGTCCGGCGTGAGGATCTCGGTCATGAACCCTCCAGGCATCAACGGTAAACCGAAATGATCACCGCGAGGAGTGCGACGACCACCGCGGCGATGGCGAACGCGATCAGCAGATGACGGGCATCCGCACTCGGCCGCGCCTCCGCCGGCAGGTCGTCGACCACCTGACCCAGGTCACCGTGGGTGCGGGCGGCGAGCACGGCGTCGACCCGTGTCGTGAATTCGTCCAGGGAGAGGCGTCCGGCCGCGGTGTGTCGCTCGAGGTCGGCGACGATGCGCTGCCGGTCCGCGTCCGATGCGCGTAGCCGGGGGTCGGTCACGCGCACAGACTACGCAACTTTCCGGCACCCGGAACACGTCTTCTTCGATGTACCCTCAGCCGACGTTTAGGAGGCCTCAGTGTCGAACTCCCCCGGCGGGCTGCTGATCATCGAACGACTGCTGCGCGACCGAGACAGCGTGTGGCGGCAGATCATCGACGAACGCGGCCTCGGCTCGATCAGCCTGCAGATGCTGGCCAGTTCCTCGCTCAGCTTCGCGCTCTACGGCGTCGTGCTCGGCGCCTCGCACAGCTGGATCCAGGCCGTCTCGTCGTTCGTGAAGCTGCCACTGCTGTTCCTTGCCACGCTCGCCATCTGCCTGCCCACGCTCTACCTGTTCAACCTGGTCTTCGGCGCACGGCTGTCGGTGATGCAGGCGGTCACGCTGATCATGGTGCCGATCACGGTCACCGCGGTGCTGACGCTGGCGTTCGCGCCGATCAGCCTGTTCTTCCTGATCACATCGAACAGCTACTCGTTCTTCAAGCTGCTCAACGTGGCGATTCTGGTGCTGACCGCGATCGTCGGCCTGCGCTTCCTGACCGCGGGGATGACCGCGTTCAACGAGCACCAGCTCAAGCTCGCACTGGTCGCGTCGGCGGTGGAGCGGGAGAACTCGGAGGAGGTTCTGGAGCCGGAACCCGCGTTGGTGGGTGCCAACGGGGCCTCGGCGGCTCCACTACCGGCCGTTCCCGTGCCGGCCGGTCCTGTGCCGGCGGCTCCCGGGCCGGCCGATCCCGCGTACCAGGGGATGCTTCCCGGCGGCTGGGAGCCGTACCACCAGCCGCGCCGCCCGTCCGCCGCGGACCTTCCGCCGGGGCATCGGCCGGCCAGCATGACGCTGCTCTACATCTGGATCGGCCTGTTCGGCTTCGTCGGCACCCAGCTGGCCTGGACGCTGCGCCCGTTCTTCGGCAGCCCGGACGAGCCCTTCGCGGTCTTCCGCGACGTCAACGGCACGTTCTACGCCGACATCCTCACCACGATCGGCCGGTTGATCGCGGGCTGAGACCCTGCTGCCGCCCCGGTCACCGGCCCTGACCTGACTCACGGCAATCTTTCATCGTCACCGGTGAGCCGTTTCGCGTTTCTCTCCGTATCTACCCCCGACGGGGTGGACGAACCGTGGAGGCGCAGATGGCATCGCTGGGGCGAGACGACACGGACTCGCAGAGCTGGCGGCGTCCGGCCACCTACGGTAGCTACGACTACGAGCCCACCGCACGGTCCGGCCGGCGGCGAGCCCCCGAGCACGACCCGTACGAGCCGCCGGCGTCGGCCGGCGGCTCGTTCACCGCGTACGGCGCCAGCGGTTCCTATCCCAGCGTCCGCGGGTCGCGGTCCGGCTCGTACCCGGTCGTGAACGACGGCTCCGACCCGTACGCCGGCTTCTCCGGCGCGTCCGGGCCCGCGGTCGCCACCCCCACCTATCGTGCGCCCGCCGCTCCCCCCGTTCCCTCCGCCCCATCGGCGTGGGATGCGCCCGCGGACCCGTGGGCGACCACCCCCTACGAGGCGGCGCCGACCCGGGCCGGCCGCCGCAGCGAACGCGACACCGACGCCCCGCGCCGCGGCCCCCGGTTCATGCTGGCCGGCGCGCTCATCGTGGCCGTCGCGGCCGGCGCCGGCACCGCCGGAGCGTGGTACGGCGCGAACCGGGTCGGCGTCACCAACCAGGCCGGCGACTCCACCAGCACCCAGCTGGTCGGCGCGGACGGCGAACTCACCAGCACCGCCGAACAGGTCCTCACCGGCGTGGTCTCCATCGAGGTCCGCACCGACGACGGCGCCTCCTCCGGCTCCGGCTTCGTCATCGACGACGCGCAGCACATCATCACGAACAACCACGTGGTCCAGGGCGCCAGCCGGGTCACGGTCAGCGGCCAGGACGGCGAGAGCCTCGACGCGGACGTCATCGGCACCGACCCGGGCATGGACATCGCGGTCCTCCGGATCGCCCCCTCCGAGACGCTCGAACCGCTCCCGATGGGCAAGTCCAGCACGCTCCGCGTCGGCGAGACCGTCCTCGCGGTCGGCGCCCCGCTCGGCCTCTCCGGCAGCGTGACCTCGGGCATCGTGAGCGCGGTCGACCGCCGCGTCCGCCTCGGCGGCGAGGGCGCGACCCGCCAGTCCGCGGTACAGACCGACGCCTCCATCAACCCGGGCAACTCGGGCGGACCGCTGGTCAACTCGGCCGGCGAGGTCATCGGCGTCAACACCGCCATCGCCACGCTGGAGGGCGGCGGCTCCATCGGCATCGGCTTCGCCATCCCGATCGAACGCGCCTCCGAGGTGGCTCAGGCGCTCATCGCCGCCGAAAGCTGACAAACCCTTTCAAAGACGATTTTCCCGCTTCCGGCGTGGTCGCTATGGGCTTGCTCCCGCGGGCACCGCTCGGCCGCGGGCGGCCTCTCTGCCGGTTTCCCGTGGTCACCACAAAACCAAGATCGGGGCGCCCCCCTGTCGCTGGAGCGACATGGGGGACGCCCCGATCTATGCGGAAAGGCCCAGGGCGGCTCTCATCGCCCCGGGCCCTTCCAGTCCTTGTGACTTACTTGCCGAACTCCTGGGTCCAGTACAGGACGCCCTTGGCGTTACGGGCCGCGCCGACACCGATCAGGGTCGATTTGCAGTTCAGGATGTTCTTGCGGTGACCCGGGCTGTTCATCCAGCCCTTCATCACACCCTGCGCGTCCTTGTGACCCCACGCGATGTTCTCGCCCATCGCGGTCTTCTTGAATCCGGCCCGCTTCGCACGCTGCACGAAGTTCGAACCATCGGCCCCGGTGTGGGAGAAGAAGTTCTTGTCCGCCATGTCCTTCGAGAACGCCTGCGCGGCCTTCGCCAGGTTGACGTTCACCGTCAGCTTCTTGCAGCCGGCCTTCACACGGGCCTCGTTCGTCAGCGCCACGACCTGCGACTCCAGCGTCACCGTCGCCACGGCGGCGGACGCCGACGCCGCCGGAGCGACCAACGTCATACCGATAGCGGCGGCGGGAGCGAGAACGGCAAGAACGACCCGGCTGGCGAAGCGGCGCAAGAAACTCTCATCTCTGTCGGTGTGTGTTCTTCGCTTACACCTGTTCATTCGGCCGACTGGCCGCCACGCTGACGAATCGACCGGGTGCCCTCCCGTAAGCCCTCGGTATCCACCGGGTTGCCGGGAGCGGGGCGGTCGGTCGGGCTGTACTACGGTCGTGGGATGACCGACTTCCGGCGGCGGATTCCGCGGACCGATACGGCGCTCGCCGATCCGCGGCTGATGGCCGCGGGTGTGCGGCTCGGGCACGGGGCGGTGAAGGCGGCGGTCGTGGCCGCGCAGGAGCGGGCCCGGCGTGGGGAGATCGCGCCGGAGGACGTGATCGAGGCCGCGGTCGGCGCGCTGCCCGCCGTGGGCCTGCGGCCGGTGATCAACGCGACCGGCGTCATCGTGCACACGAACCTCGGCCGCGCACCGCTGTCCGCGGACGCCGTGAGCGCGATGGTGGAGGCGGCCGGATACACGGACGTGGAGCTCGACCTGAAGGACGGCCGGCGGGCCCGGCGCGGGCGGACCGCCATGGCGGCGCTGGCGGCCGCGGTGCCGGGTGCGGGCGGCGTGCACGTGGTCAACAACGGGGCGGCCGCGCTGGTGCTGGCCGCGACCGCGCTCGCCCAGGGCCGGGAGATCGTGGTCAGCCGCGGCGAGATGGTGGAGATCGGCGACGGGTTCCGGCTGCCGGACCTGCTGGTCAGTACGGGCGCGCGACTGCGGGAGGTGGGGACGACCAACCGGACGACCGTGGCGGACTACGCGAACGCGGTCGGCCCGGAGACCGGGTTCGTGCTGAAGGTGCACCCGTCCAACTTCGTGGTGCAGGGGTTCACCTCGTCCGTACCCGTGGATGATCTTTCTGGTCTGGGTGTTCCGGTCGTGGCCGACATCGGGTCGGGGCTGCTGGCGCCGCACCCGGCACTGCCGGACGAGCCGGACGCGGCGTCGGCGCTGGCCGCGGGTGCGACGCTGGTGACCGCGAGCGGGGACAAGCTGCTCGGCGGGCCGCAGGCCGGGCTGTTGCTGGGCGGCGCGGCGATCGTGGAGCGGCTGCGGCGGCATCCGCTGGCGCGGGCGCTGCGGGTCGACAAGCTGACGCTGGCCGCGCTGGAGGCGACGCTGCGCGGCCCGGACGTGCCGGTGCTGACCGCGCTGGCGGCCGATCCGGAGGCGCTGCGCGACCGAGCCGAGACGCTGGCGGCGGCGCTGCGCACGGACGGGATCGACGCGCACGCCGCCGCCACCGAGGCCGTCGTCGGCGGCGGTGGCGCGCCCGGGCACACGCTGCCGTCCTGGGCGGTGTCCCTCCCCGAGCGCTACGCGCGGCGGCTGCGACTCGGCGACCCGGCGGTGCTCGGGCGGGTCGAGCGCGGGCGGCTGCTGCTGGACCTGCGCTGCGTACCCGCGGCTCGTGATCTGGAATTGCGCAAGGCATGCACGTCGTAGCGACCGCCGGGCACGTGGACCACGGCAAGTCCACGCTGGTCCGCGCGCTGACCGGGATGGAGCCGGACCGCTGGGCCGAGGAACGGCGGCGCGGCATGACCATCGACCTCGGGTTCGCCTGGACCGGGCTGCCGTCCGGCGAGACCGTGGCGTTCGTGGACGTGCCGGGCCACGAACGGTTCGTGCCGAACATGCTGGCCGGCATCGGCCCGGTGCCGGCCGCGATGCTGGTGGTCGCGGCGGACGGCGGATGGATGCCGCAGTCCGAGGAGCACCTGGCCGCGCTGGACGCGCTCGGCGTCCGGCACGGCCTGCTCTGCGTGACCCGTGCCGACCTCGCGTCGCCGGCGCCGGTCCTCGCCGACGCGCTCTCCCGTATCTCGCGCACGTCGCTCGGCCGTGTTCCGGCCGTGGCGGTCAGCGGCGTGACCGGTGACGGCCTGCCGGAACTGCGCCACGCACTGGATGACCTGGTCGCGTCGCTGCCCGCGCCGGACGAGACCGCGCCGGTACGCCTGTGGGTGGACCGCGTCTTCACCGTGCGCGGCGCCGGCACCGTGGTCACCGGCACGCTCGGCGCCGGCCGGCTGCGCACCGGCGACGAGCTGGAGATGGACGGCCGTCCGGTCCGGGTCCGCGGCCTACAGTCGCTCGGCGAGCCGGCCGGGGAGATCGGCCCGGTCGCGCGCGTCGCGGTCAACCTGCGCGGCGTCGACCGGGACGCGGCCGGACGCGGCACGGTGCTGCTCACGCCCGGGGCGTACGCGGGCACGGCCGAGCTGGACCTGCGCCTGGACGGCGTGCCGGTCGCGGAGCTGCCGCCGTCCGTCACCGTGCACGTCGGCTCCGCCGCGGTGGTCGCCCGCGTCCGCCCGCTCGGCGGCGACACGCTGCGGGTGCGGCTGTCCCGGCCGCTGCCGCTGCGCCTCGGCGACCGGGTGCTGCTCCGCGACCCCGGCCGTTCCGGCCCGCGCGTGCTCGGCGGCGCCACCGTGCTCGACGTCGCCCCGCCCGCGCTCGGCCGCCGCGGTGCCGCTGCCGCCCGCGCCACCGTGCTGGCCACGATGACCGGCGTGCCGGACGAGCGCGACGAGCTGCGCCGACGCGGCCTGATCCGGCGCGGCGACCTGCACCGGATGGGCGTGCCGGTCACGGTCGCGCCGGTGGCCGGCGAGTGGCTGGCCGACCCCGCGCACTGGTCGGCGCTGGGCGCCCGGCTGGTGGACGCGGCGACCACATATGCGAAGGAGTACCCGCTGGAGCCGGGCGCGCCCGCCGAGGCGATGCGCCACCGCCTCGGCCTGCCCGACATCGCGCTGGTGGAGGCGCTGGTCACCGCGCCACTGTCCTACCGGGACGGTCGCGTGGTCACGGCCGGCTCCGGCGTGCCGCCCGCGCTGGCCCGCATGGCCGAGACGATCGCCGGCGACCTGCGCGACACCCCGTTCGCCGCACCCGAGGCCGCCCGCCTGGCCGAGATCGGCCTGGGCAGGCGCGAGGCCGCCGCCGCGGTCCGCGCGGGCCTGCTGCTGCGCGTGACCGACGGCGTCTTCCTGATGCCGGACGCGATCGACCGGGCCGCCCGCCGCCTGGCCAACCTGGACGGCCCGTTCACCGTGAGCGAGGCCCGCCGGTCCCTCGGCTGCAGCCGCCGCGTCGCGGTGCCGCTGCTGGAACTGCTCGACCGCGCGGGCCTGACCCGGCGGCTCCCGGACAACACCCGCGAGATGACATGAGCGAAGGCGGACGGGAATCGAACCCGCCTGACCGAGAGACTCGGTCACGCCGATTTTGAAGATCGGGGAGGGCACCAGCCACTCGATCGCCTTCGGTGAGCAGCCTAGCAAGGGGCGTGCGAGAGTCGAGGCATGACGGTGCGCCTGACTGGTTATGCACATGGTGGTGGCTGTGCTTGCAAGATCCCGCCGGGGGAGCTGGAGTCCGTGGTCGCGGGTCTGCGTGGCGCTCCGCACGACGCGGAGCGGGAGCTGATCGTGGGGCTGGACGACGGGGACGACGCGGCGGTGGTCCGGATCGGGGCGGATCGCGCGGTGGTGTCCACGGCGGACTTCTTCACGCCGGTGGTGGACGACGCGTACGACTGGGGGCGGATCGCGGCCGCGAATGCGCTCTCCGACGTCTACGCCATGGGCGGGACGCCGATCGTGGCGATCAATCTGCTGGCCTGGCCGCGTGACCTGCTGCCGATGGAGCTGGCCGGTGAGGTGCTGCGCGGCGGCCTGGACGTGGCCCGGTCGGCCGGGTGCCCGGTCGCGGGCGGGCACAGCGTCGACGACCCGGAGCCGAAGTACGGTATGGCCGTCACGGGGCTGGTCGACCCGGACCGGCTGCTGCGCAACGACGCGGGCCGGGCCGGCGTGCCGCTGACGCTGACCAAGCCGCTCGGCATCGGCGTGCTGAACAGCCGGCACAAGGCGACCGGTGAGGCGTTCCCGCACGCGGTGGCCGCGATGACCACGCTGAACCGGGACGCGGCCGAGGCGGCGGTGACGGCCGGCGCGGTCGCGGCCACGGACGTGACCGGCTTCGGGCTGCTCGGGCACCTGCACAAGCTGGCCCGGGCCAGCGGCGTGACCGCGTTCGTGGACGCGTCCGCGGTGCCCTACCTGGACGGTGCGCGGGCCGCACTGGCGGACGGGTTCGTCAGCGGCGGCACCCGGCGCAACCTCGACTGGGTGCGCCCGCACCTGGACGCGGACGGCGTGAGCGAGGACGAGCTGCTGCTGCTCGCGGACGCGCAGACGTCCGGCGGCCTGCTGGTGGTGGGCGAGATCCCGGGCCACCCGGTGATCGGCGAGCTGCGCGCGGCCGATCCGGAGGGGCGCACGCTGATCGTCCGCTGACGTGAGCACCGCGCTCACTCATGTCACCTTTCGTGTCCGCCTGAATCGCGCTCCGTGACCCGGGTATCTCATGCCGTGTCCCGCTGAGTCGCACATTTGCGGGGTACGGCGACACGAGGAGGAACCATGAGCATCACGTCCGAGCAATGGAACGCGCTGCCCGGCCGCACCGTGTACGACCGAGACGGTGACCGGGTCGGCACCGTGGGCCAGGTGTGGACCGGCGCGGACGGGACCGGCGCCGAGTGGGTGAGCGTGCGGACCGGCCTGTTCGGCCTGCGCGACACGCTGATCCCGCTCGGCTCGGCCGAGTTGCGCGACGGAGAGCTGTTCGTGCCGTTCGACAAGTCCACGATCAAGGGCGCACCGCGGGTCGAGAGTGACGGCGACGAGCCGCTCGACCAGGCGGAGGTCCAGCGCCTCTACGCCCACTACGCCGGGGTGGAGAACGCCGGCCGGCACCGTGGCAGCGGCGACGCGATGACCCGGTCCGAGGAGCGGCTCAACGTCGGCACGGAACGGCACGCGACCGGCCGGGCCCGGCTGCGCAAGTACGTGGTGACCGAGGACGTGCGCACCACCGTGCCGGTGCAGCGCGAGGAGGTCCGCCTCGAACGCGAGCCGATCACGGACGCGAACCGGGACGACGCGCTGTCCGGCCCGGCGATCAGCGAGGCCGAGCACGAGGTGACGCTGCACGCGGAGCGCCCGGTGGTGCGCAAGGAGACGGTGCCGGTCGAGCGGGTCCGCCTCGGCACCGAGACCGTCGAGGAGGAGGAGACGGTCGGCGGCCAGGTCCGCAAGGAACGCATCGAGGCCGACCTGCCGGACCGCCGCCGGCGCTGACCCCTGCCGTCAGGGGCGCCGGTCCGGCGCCCCTGACCAGGCCTCGGCGGTCGTCGTCACCGGGCGATCCGATCGGGCCGACTCCTCGATCGCCAGCCCGATCAGGTGGTCCTGGGCGGCCTCGGCCAGCGGGTACGGCGGCGGCCCCGCGCCGCGTACCCAGGCGGCCATGGCGTCGAGCAGCGCGGCCGTGGCGATCTCGTCGTCGTTCCAGCGCGTCCCGGCGTACCCGTTGGTCCAGAGCACCTGGGTGCCCAGCATGATCGACTCGGTGTCGAAGCCGTTCAGGTCCAGGTCGTGCCCGCTCTGCCGGCGGGTCAGCGGCGTCCGGGCCAGTCCGCGCGGGCCGGTCGGATGCACGATCTCGTCGTCGTGCAACTCGCCGTGCGTGCCGCGGACCAGCAGGCGGCGGAAGCGCAGCAGGTTGCGTGTCTGCCCGGTGGTGAAGTCGTAGAGCGCGGACCGGCCGTCGCCGAAGTCCAGCGTGGCGATCGTGGTGGTGGCGGTGCGCGGCGTGGTCTCGCCGGTCCAGCCGCCGCGGTCCAGCGGGTGCAGCAGCGGCGCCTCGGTGCGGCTCGCCCGCACCACGGCCGGCGCGTGGCCCGCGCCGAGCAGGCCGCGGATCAGCGCGACCGCGTGGTAGAGCTGCGTGGACGAGACGTGCACCTGGGTGGGCGTGCCGAGGATCCCGGTCCGGACCGCGGCGGCGCGCGCGGCGTGCGAGGGCATCAACGGGTACTGCTCGGCGACCTGGACCAGGCCGCTCTCCCCCACGCCGGACCAGAGCGCGCGCAGCCCGGCCAGGTCGGGCGCGGGCGGCGTCTCGGCCAGCACCGGCGTGCCGTGCGTGACGCATGCGCTGATCAGGGCCGGGTTGAGCGTCCACGGGACCGCGGTGATCACGAAGTCCGGGCGGGCGTCACGCAGGCAGGTGGAGAGCGAGTCGAACGCGGGGACCGGCAGCGGGCGCGGCGATCGCACCACCGCGCCGACGCACTCCAGCCCGTCCACGCCGGTACCGACACGATGGATCGTGGAAGCCCGAAAACCGAATCCCACCAGCGCGTACGTCGTGGTCACCGGGAAACGTCACCGGCAGCCTCGGAACCCGGCTCGCCGCCCGAACCGGTGTAACCGTCCGGATCCACGGCGCCCGGAGCCGTGGCGCCCGTGCCGGGGTCGCCGAGGACCGCACCGCCGGTGACCGCGATCCCGCCGGCCGCGGATGTGCCGGAGGCCGCTTCCCGGGCCGCGAGCCGGGCTCGCTGTGGGATGACCGTGTACTTCGGGTCCTTGGCCGAGGCGACGCCGCCGTCGAAGATGCCGAACCGGGTCGCGGCGGACGCCGCCAGCAGTGCCGCGCCGGAGAGCGCGGAGATCACCCGGCTGCGGCGGCCGAGCACCGCACCGGCCGCGCCCGCGATCGTCAGCACCCGGCTCAGCCGCAGCAGCCGGCCGGACCGGCCCTGCCGGTAGGGCTCGCTGAGCAGGCCCATCCCGTGCTCGACCCGGTGTGCCGCGACCTGTTCCAGCACCGCGCCGGCGACCGCGAGCCGCGCCGCGGGCCGGTTCTGTTCCACCGGCGCCGCGATCAGCCCCACCGCGGCGCCGCTGGCCAGCGCGCTGCCGCCGAAGACGAACGGCAGCTCCGGGTACGCCTCGTGCCAGGACGGCGTGGCCGTGTCCGCGAGCAGCACCGCCGTGTAGGTGGCCAGCGCCGGCGCGGCCACCGCGGCCGCGAGCCCGGATGCCCGGCCGGTGACCGGCATCGCGCGCCGCAGCAGGCCGAGCGGGCCCCGGTCCGGCAGCAGCGCGGGCGCGATCTCCGCCGCCGCGGCCACGCCGGCCGCACCGCCGAACGCGGAGAGGATCCAGGTGCCCATCGACATCGGCGACGTGGGCTTGGCCACCCGCAGCATGTGGTGGAAGCGTGCGGGCCGCCCGAGGTCCGCGATCAGGAAGTAGGTGCTGGCCCCGACCGCACCGAGCGCGGCGAGCCGCCCGGCGCGGCGCAGCGCGGGCCGGCCGGTGAGGTCGCCGCCCGCGCCGAGCAGCGCGGATCCGGCCGCGACGCCGCCGGTGAAGAGGTAGACCGCGATGTCGTGCTTCCAGACCGGCGCCTTCACGATCGGCCGGTTGTAGTAGGAGCGGAACTCGGCCTCCGGGACCATCAGCTCCTCACGCGACCTGCCTCGGCCACCGCGCCGCGGACGGCCGACCGCATCCCGCTCGGCCCGCCGCTCGACGCCCTGACCGCCCTTCCCCACCCCGTCCGAACCCGGCGCACCGCCCGAAACCGGCGCACCGCCCGAAGCCGGCGCACCGCCGGAAGCCGGCGCACCACCGGAAGCCGGCGCGTCACCCGCGCCCGGAGAAGTGCTCATCTCGGCCGCCCCGCGAACGCCACTATCGCCGCCCCCACCATCGCCAGCGCCGCCATGCCCGCGTGCTTCCACATCGCCGGCAGGTCGCGCGTGGTGACGATCGGGTCCGGCGGCAGTCCGTACACCTCGGGCTCGTCCAGGAGCAGGAAGAACGCGCCGTCGCCGCCGACACCGTCGTCCTCGTCGTGCCCGTAGAGCCGCGCGGTCGTCTCCCCCGCCGCCCGCAGCGCGTCGACCCGGTCGGACGCGCGCTGCCGCAACTCGTCAAGCGGACCGTACTGAATGGACTCGGTCGGGCAGGCCTGCGCGCACGCGGGCGTGAGCCCTTCGCCGATCCGGTCGTAGCAGAGCGTGCACTTCCATGCCCGCCCGTCGTCCTTGCGCTGGTCGACCACGCCGTACGGGCAGGCCGGAATGCAGTAGCCGCAGCCGTTGCAGATGTCCTCCTGCACCACGACCGTGCCGAACTCGGTGCGGAACAGCGCGCCGGTCGGGCACACGTCCAGACAGCCCGCATGCGTGCAGTGCTTGCACACATTGGACATCATCAGCCACCGGAAGTCCGGTCGCGTCTCCCCGGCCGGCGGCCCGATCCCCGGCATCCCCAACGACACCGCGGCCGACGCCGCGGCGACCGGCGCCCCGGCCACCGGAGCGACGTCCGGGGAAAGGGAAGCCGCCGACACCGACGCCGGCATCGGTTGCTCGATGAAGTGCACCGCCCGCCACGAGTTCGCCGTCAGCCCGCCGGTGTTGTCGAACGACTGGCCGAGCAGGTCGTAGCCGTCCGCGGGAACACCGTTCCACTCCTTGCAGGCGACCTCGCACGCCTTGCAACCGATGCACACGCTGGTGTCGGTGAAGAACCCCATCCGGGGCGGCGCGTCCACATATCCCGCGTCCGGCGCCGGATCCAGCGGACCGTAGAGGCTACCCATCGTCATCCCCGGTTGTCTGGATCGGCGTCACATGGTCGTCGGTCAGTCCCGCGCGGCGCCGGTAGGAGGCCACGTACTCCAGTAACGCCTTACCCGTCGGGCGCCGCCCCGGCACCAGATCACAGGTGCCGATCTTGCTCTCCTGGATCAGTGTGTTCGGGTCGAGCGTGATGCCGAACAGGTCGTTCGTCGAGTCGCCGGTGACCAGGCCGTTCGCGCCGAAGTGGTACGGCAGCCAGATCTGGTGCACGGTCCGCCCCTCGACGCGCAGCGGCCGCATCCGGTCGGTGACGAACACCCGGGCCTCCACCGCGGACCGCCCGGTGACCAGATGCGCCCAGTCCATGTGCGCGATCCCCAGCGAGGCGGCCAGCGCCGGCGACACCTCGACGAACAGCCCCGGTTGCAGCTCCGCGAGGTACGGCAGGGTGCGGCTCATCCCGCCGGCCGTGTGGTGCTCGGTGAGCCGGCTGACCGTGAAGATGTACGGGAAGACCTCGCTGTGCGGCTCCGGTGGGCTCGGGTTGATCACGTTGTCCGCGCGCACGTAGATCTTGCGGGTCGGGTTCGCCTGCTGCCCGTAGAGCGGGTTGCGGATCGGCGACTCGGCCGGCTCGTAGTGCGTCGGCATCGGGCCGTCGATCAGCCCGCTCGGCACGAACAGCCAGCCCTTGCCGTCGCCCTGCATGATGAACGCGTCGTCGCCCGCGATCGCGTCCACGCCGGAGGCGCCTTCCGGGGGCCGGTACGACGGCGGCTTCGTCCTCTCGAAGTCCGGCACGTCCTTCCCGGTCCACTCGCCCTTGTCCGGGTCCCACCAGACGTAGGCCTTCCGGTCGGACCACGGCGCGCCGGACGGGTCGGCCGAGGCGCGGTTGTAGAGCGTGCGCCGGTTCGCCGGCCAGGCCCAGCCCCACTCGGCCGCGACCTCGTCCTGCTCGGATCCCGGCTTGCGCCGGGCGGCCTGGTTGACGCCGTCCTTGAGCACGCCGGTGTAGATCCAGCAGCCGCCCAGCGTGCTCCCGTCGTCCCGCATCTCGGTGAACGAGGACAGCGGGCGGCCGCTCACCACCTCGTACCCATTGATCTCTTTGAGCACGTCGAGCGCGCTGGGTTCCTGCTCGTCGCCGTGCACCGGGTAGTCCCACGCGAGGTCCAGCAATGCGCGGTCCCGTGCCAGCGTCGAGCCGGCCAGCCGGGATCGCACGAGACGGCCCAGGTGGTAGAAGAACCACAGCTCGGAGCGGCAGTCCTGGGGCGGGTCGACCGCCTTCTCGCGCCACTGGAGCAGGCGCTGCGTCTGGGTGAACGTGCCCTCCTTCTCCACGTGGCTGGCCGCGGGCATGAAGAAGACCTCGGTCCGGCAGGTCTCCGGCGTGATCTCCCCGGTCTCGGTCTCCGGCCCGTTCTTCCAGAACGTGGCGCTCTCGATCTGGTAGAGGTCGCGGACGACCAGCCAGTCCAGGTTGGCCATGCCGAGCCGCTGGGCCTTGCCGTGCGCGGAGCCGACCGCCGGGTTCTGCCCGAGGAGGAAGTAACCCTTGACCTTCCCGTCGATCATGTTCAGAACCTGCTGGTACGTGCCGTGGTCGCCGGTCAGCCGGGGCATCCAGTCGAAGCCGAAGTCGTTCTCCGGCGTGGCCGCGTCGCCCCAATAGGCCTTCAGCAGGTTGACCGCGTAGGAGCGCGCGTTCGCCCAGAAGCCCTTCTGCCCCGGGTGCCGGATGCTGTCGATCCACTCGTCGAACGTGTCGTGCTTGCCCACGACCGGCATCGGCAGGTAGCCGGGCAGCAGGTTGAACAGCGTCGGGATGTCGGTCGACCCCTGGATGCTGGCGTGCCCGCGCAGCGCCATGATCCCGCCGCCGGGCCGGCCCATGTTGCCGAGCAGCAGCTGGATGATCGCGCCGGTCCGGATGTACTGCACGCCGACGCTGTGCTGGGTCCAGCCGACCGAGTAGACCAGCGCGGTGGTCCGCTCCCGGCCCGAGTTCCGCGTCCACGCCTCGCAGACCTTCAGGAAATCATCAGCGGGTACGCCGGTGATGCTCTCGACGACCTCCGGCGTGTAGCGCGCGAAGTGCCGCTTCAGGATCTGGTACACGCAGTTCGGGTCCTGGAGCGTCTCGTCGCGGCGCGTCCCGCTCGGGATCGGCTCGCCGTGCGACTCCTGTTGCAGCCCGGACGCGGTCTCCCGGTCGACGTGCTCCTCGCCCTTGCTGTCCGCCTGGGCGCGCTGTCCCTCGTACGACCAGGTGGTCTGGTCGTAGACGTTGTGCTCCGGGTCGTAGCCGGAGAAGAGGCCGTCCAGGTCCTCGGTGTCCTGGAAGTCGCCGGAGACGATCGTGGCCGCGTTCGTGTAGGCCAGCACGTACTCCCGGAAGTCGAGCTCGTTGTCCAGGATGTAGCGCACGATGCCGCCGAGGAACGCGATGTCCGCACCGGCCCGGATCGGCACGTGCCTGTGCGCGAGCGCGCTGGTCCGGGTGAACCGCGGGTCGACGTGGATGATCGTCGCGCCGCGCTTCTTCGCCTCCATCACCCACTGGAACCCGACCGGGTGTGCCTCGGCCATGTTCGAGCCCTGGATGATGATGCAGTCCGCGTTAGCCAGGTCCTGCTGGAACCCGGTGGCCCCGCCACGGCCGAAGGAGGTTCCCAGACCGGGAACGGTGGCGGAGTGTCAAATGCGCGCCTGGTTCTCGATCTGGATGGCGCCCATCGCGGTGAAGAGCTTCTTGATCAGATAGTTCTCTTCGTTGTCCAGCGTGGCGCCGCCCAGGCTCGCGATGCCGAGCGTCCGGTTCAGCGGGTGGCCCTGCGCGTCCGCGTCCTCCCAGGTCTGCTCGCGCGCGGCGACGACCCGGTCGGCGATCATCTCCATCGCCGTGTCCAGGGCCAGCTCTTCCCAGTCCGTGCCGAACGGCCGGCGGTAGAGCACGGTGCGCTGCCGGTCCGGGTTGGTGACCAGGCTCTTGCTGGCCGACCCCTTCGGGCAGAGGCGGCCGCGGGAGATCGGGCTGTCCGGGTCGCCCTCGATCTGGGTGACCTCGCCGTCCTTGACGAACACGCGCTGGCCGCAACCCACCGCGCAGTAAGGACAGACGGACTTCGCGACGGAATCCGCGGTCTCGGTGCGCGCGGTCAGCTCCTTCGAGCGCCGCGACTGCGCCGCGAGGCCGCGACCGAGCGGGTCGGTGCCGGTGAGCTGCCGCCACACGGGCCAGCCCTCGATGAAGGTCCTGACTCCCACGGCGCTCACCTCCTCCTCGGCTGCGTCCTGTCTACCCCGATCTTCGCGCCCCAACCACCCTTTCGGGGCGCGAATGTCGTACCGGGGCGGTAAGACGGTAGGCATGACTCGCTACACGTTCGGCTGATCCCTCGCCGACACGAAGATCAAGATCATGCGATGCCTTTCCCGCTTCCGGCGTGCCCACTTCCGCATGCTCCCGCGGGCACCGGTCGTCGCTGGCGCTCCTCCCTGCCGGTTTCCCGGTGGCCGGAAACCCACGAGATCGTGCACGACTTCCGACCGTACCGGCAAACCGGCTCAACTTTGTGTGATCACCACATCGTCGATCGCGGCCTCGACCAGGCTGGCCGTGGACGCGTCCGCGGCGTCAACCAGGATCCGCACGGACTGGCCCGCGAACGCGGAGACGTCCGCGCTCGCGGTCGACCAGGACGCGGCCCGGTTCGACGCGGCGCCGCTGACCGTGAGCACCGTGCCGGTCGTCGTGCCCACCACCCGGACCCGCAGGTAGTCACCGCTGGAGGCGTTGTTCAGGTGCGCCAGGTAGTACGCGAACGACAGCGTGAGCGTGCCGGACGACGGCAGCGTGATCGCCGGTGACCGCACGCTGGTGATGCCGCCGTCCACGTCGTTCGCGCCCGCGCTGCTTCCCGCCGCCGCGCCGGTGACCAGGTCGTACGTTCCGGTGCGCGCGGTCAGCTGGGTGGCCGTGCCGGAGCTGGTGGCGCCGGGCGTGCCGCGCTCCCACCCACCGGACGTGGCGGTGTCGGCCGCGGACGGGTTCACGGTCCACCCGGTCGCGGTCTCGAAGCCGTCCGCCCACACCGGGGTGCCCGGTCCGCCGCCGCTGCCGGCCGACAGGGTCCAGACCGTGTGCGCGATCGCGTCCGAGTTCCGGTCCAGCGCGGTGTCGTCGACGTTGCTGGTGGTGTCGCACGCCGCGTGGTAGCACGGGTCGAAGCGGGCACCGGCCGTGCCGCCCCAGAGCGCGGCCTGCGCGCTGGTCTTCGTGCCCTCAGCACCGGTGAACGTGCCCCCGGCGGGAATGCCGCGCGCGATGAACGGCCCGTAGTCGCTGCGCCCGTCGAAGTCCGTGCCGCGGGTTGGCACGCCGATCCCGGCGAAGTAGCCCTCGATCACCGACTCGATCACCGCGCTGCCGGCCGGGCCCGGGCCCGAGCCGGTCCCGTCGGAGTTGTCGCCGTCGTAGACGAAGTAGCCCGGGTTCGGCGAGCCGACCATGTCGAAGTTGAGGTAGCCGGTGATCTGCGCCCGCGCGGCCGCGGTCAGGCTGTTCACGTAGTGGGTCGAGCCGCGCAGCCCCTGCTCCTCCGCGCCCCACCAGGCGAACCGCAGGTGCCGGCCGGGCGTGAGGTCCTGCGCGGCGACCGCGAGCGCGGTCTCCAGGATCGCGGCCGAGCCGGTGCCGTTGTCGTTGATGCCGGGCCCCGCGGTCACGCTGTCCAGGTGCGCGCCGGTCATCAGCACGTCGTTCACGTCGCCGCCGGGCCAGTCCGCGATCAGGTTGTAGCCGGTGGCGCCGCCGTAGGTGAACGACTGCACGACCGTGGTGAACCCGGCCGCGTCCAGCCGGCCCTTCACGTAGTTGACCGAGGCCAGGTAGCCCGGCCGGCCGTGCGCGCGATTCCCGCCGTTGGCGGTCGCGATCGACTGCAGCTGGGTCAGGTGCGCCTTGACCGCGGCTACGCTGATGTCCGGCGCCGCCAGAACCGCGGCCGGCCGAGCGACGAGCGCGTCAGACCGGGCGGCGGACGCATCCAGCTGAGCAGCGTGGGCTGAGGCGGCGATCGGCAGGACCAGCAGCGTCGCGGCGAGGCTCGCGATCGCGGTCCGCCTGCGTCGTCGAAGGTGCAGCAAGGGGATCTCCCCGGGGGTGTAGGGAACGCGGGCCGCCCGCCGTGGTCCGGCGGACGCTCCCGCGAGGCTCCCCACACCCCGCCCGGCGCACAATAGTCGTGCGTCGATTCCTCAGATGCTGCTCAATCCCGCACTGAACAGCGAAAACGCATCACATCAGGCTCATATCACCGCACCGTCCAGCGCGCGGTCCGGGTGGCCCGCCCGAGTGGGCAGGCCGGTCGCGGAACGGCCACGCCAGGAGGCCAGGAGCACGGCCGCCACGACGATCTGGACCACGAGTACGGCTGCCTGGGTCGCGGGTGACTTGACGGTCAGCAGCGCCATCGTGGTGTTGACGCCGAAGTGGACCGCGATCGACGCGATGATGCCGGCCGACTCGTACGCGAACCCGGTCAGCAGGGCCATCGGGAAGACACTGAGGGTGAACAGCAGCCCGCTCCAGCTGAACAGACCGAGTTCGTTCTGCACGGTGCCGGTGATGAAGAACAGCGGCAGGTGCCAGACCGCCCAGACGGCGCCGAGCACGAGACCCGTCTGGAGACGGCTCATCGTGGCGCGCAGCCGTGGGTAGGCCGTACCGCGCCATCCTGGTTCTTCGGCGATCGGCCCGGCGATGAGCATGCTGATCAGAAACGGCACCGGTCCACCGGCCGTGGCGATGAGGTCGCGGCCCTCGGTCAGGTCCACCGCGGGACCGCCCAGGGCGGCCGCGAGCAGTGCGGCACCCGCCACGGTCGCCACCGTCAGGACGAGGAGTGGCAGCGCCCACAGCAGCCGTCCGCCCTGCCACAGCCGCACGGTGTGGTCGGGGACGGGTTCGCGGCGGCGGGCCCGCAGGATCCGGACCGCGATGGCGCCGAACACCGGGCCGAAGCCGCCGAGCAGGTACGGGATGGCGGTGGGGAAGCTCGTCGGCTCGCCGCCGATGGCGATCGCGGTGAGCCAGCACGCCAGGGTGGTGGTGAACGTGACGGCCCAGAAGAGCGCGAGGCCGCTACGCCGGCGTACCGGGGAGGGGGTGGTCACGAGGTCGTTCCTTTCACGGAGGTGTGGAGCCGGGCGGTGAGCCATGCGGCGATCCGGGTGAGCAGTTCGGGGTCGACCGGCCGGCGCAGCTGCCGGGAGTAGGTGAGCAGCGAGGCCGGGCCGGGGTCGCCGCGCAGCAGGTGGGTCAGGTCGCCGACGCGGTGGATCTCCGCTCGGCCCGGTACGAGGCGATGGATGTCGTCCAGGTCCGCAGGGTCGACCTGGATGTCGTTGCCGCCGGTGACGGCCAGGACGGGGACGCGGATGTTCGCCAGGTCCGGCCGTGGATCGTGGGCGAGCAGCTCGCGCATCCAGCGGGCGTTGACCCGCACGCCGGCGACGCGGGCGACGTCGGTGCTGGTCGCCTTGACCCGCGCGAGATACCGCGTGAACAGAGCCAGCAGCGGCTTTCGCGCCGGCGTGGGCAGACTGCCGGCGATCATCTCCGCCTGGCGGCGGAGCGCGTCCTCGCCGGTGCGGGCGAATCCGGCCAGCAGCACCACCGCCGCGACCGCCGGACCCGCACCCGGGGACTGTGCGCCGAGCGCCATGGCATGGACGGCACCCTCGCTGTGCCCGACGACACCGACGGCGTCGGCCTGGATGTCGGGCCGGGCCGCGAGGGCCCGTAGCGCGGCGGCGGCGTCGCGGCGCGTGTCGATGAATCCGGCCGCTCGCCAGTCTCCGGGCGTGGCGCCGACACCGCGCCGGTCGTACCGCAACGTCGCGATGCCGTGCTGCGCGAGCACGGCCGCGAGCGGCGGGCCGAGTTCCAGCCGTTGCCGGCGGGTGTTGCCGTCGCGGTCCAGCGGGCCGGAGCCGTGCAGCAGTAGGACGGCCGGGTGCGGGCCGGGCCCGCCGGGCCGGGTCAGCGTGCCGGCCAGGAGCAGCCCGTCGTGCGCCTCGGCCGTCATCTCGACTTCCGGCATGACCCGCCTCTCGTGCATCCGCCCCGGCCACTCTCATTTTCGAGAACGTTATCAGAATTGATAGCATTATCGTATGTGGGAAGATGCGGTCATGGCAAGTGCGGACGTCCTGCTGCATCCGGTCCGGATGCGCATCCTGCAAGCGCTGTTCGACACCGACCCGATGACCACGGGCCAGCTGCGTGAGCGTCTGCCCGACATCCCACCTGCCACGATGTACCGCCACATCGCGGTCCTGGTCGACGCGGGCGTTCTGGAGGTGGGGGACGAGAGGCGGGTCCGCGGCACCGTGGAACGCAGCTACCGGGTGAGCCAGGAGCAGGGCAGAATCGATCCCGCGGCCCGGGCTGCGATGACCCGCGACGACCACCGGCGGGCATTCACCACGTTCGCGGCATCGTTGATGGGCGACTTCGACCGCTACCTCACCCACGACGACGTCGACCCGCACCGCGACGGCGTGATCTACCGGCAGGCCGCGGTGTGGCTGACCGACGAGGAGTTCTCCGCGATGGTCGCCGAGATCGAGCACGCGGTCGTCTCACGGGTCGGCAATACCCGCGACGGCGGCCGGATCCGCCGCGTCGTCAGCCTCGTCGTCGTACCCGACGAACCAACGACGTGACCAGCGACCGGCAACCGGCCGCGGCCCGCGTGGGCACTCATGAATCGAGGCGTCCCCGAAGTCGTTAGAACGACTTCGGGGACGCCTCGATCATGGATGCGTGGCCTGTCTACCGCCGGTCGCTCATAGTCGATTCGCCGGCAGGGGGAACGAGGTGACGACTCCGGATCACCGCTGTACGACGCCGGACGCCACGCAGGTCTCGCCGTCCGGGCCCTCGCCGATCTTCTCCGGCTCGTCACCGGTGTCGTTGCCCTCGAACAGGTCGCAGAGCGAGATCTCGCCGCCGACGATCGTGGCGCCGTCGATGGTCAGCCGGTCGCCCAGGTTCGCGTTGACGCCGGCCAGCGTGTCGCCCGGCGCGGTCGCCGTGATGTTCTCCATCGTCACGATGCGCGGCGCCTGCGTCGAGCAGTTACCGCACGAGCGGTAGAGCTTGCCGAAGTCGGACACCTCGAAGTCCCGGATCGTGACGGATCCGCCCGCGCCCCGGTTGTCCTGGAAGACCTTGTCCTCCGCGCCGGCCGCACTGCCGCCCTCGATCACCACGGTCGCGTTCTCGCCGCGGAACGTGGCCGCGTCCTCGCCCACGTTCTCCCAGAACACGTTGCGCAGCGTGCAACTCCCGGCGCAGTGCACGCCGTCCGCGGCCGGGTCGCCGAGGATCACGTTGGTCAGCGTGGCGCCGTCGGCCAGCTCGAAGAGCGCGTCCTGGCCCTCCTCCTGACCGCCGCCGCCGAGCGCGCCGCCGCCGGTGAAGCGCCGGTTCTCGCCGTCGAACACGCCGTCGACCTGGATGGACTCGGTCACCACCTGCTCGCCGGTGGCCGGTGGCGTCTCCGCCGAGGCCAGCGTCGTGGTCGCCACCGCGGCACCCACCCCGAGCACGGCCACCGCCGCAATGATCAGCTTCCGCCGCACTGCACCCGTCATGATCAAGTTCCTCGCGTTCGCCGGTCGCCCCACCGGGGCGGGGACCGCGACCCGGTCCCTGCCATGTCGCACGCGCCCGGCCGCACGCCGGTTTGATCGGCGGAAGGACTTAAGAGAACCCTAAAACCACGCTTGATCACGTAACGGCTAGCCCTCCCGGAGGACAGTGCCCTCGATCAGGCCGTACGGACGGTCGTCCGCGTGGAACACCTCGGGCGCCGCGTCCAGCCCGAACGGGGTGCAGTCCACGGCGAAGTGGTGCTTGTTCGGCAGGCGCAGCCGAATCTCCGCGAGGTCGGGGCAGGCCTCCAGCACGGCCTTGCCCATGGCGAAGAGCGTCTGTTGCAGCGAGTAGCTGTAGGTACCGGCGAACGCGGCGATCATCGCGTCCCGGGCGGCGCCGAAGACCGCGTTGAAGTCCGCCGGCAGGGACGAGAACCGCCACCGGGCGTCCACCGCGGTCGCCAGGATCCGGTCCGACGTCTCGGCCAGCGTGGTGTAGTCGTCCACGATGAACCCGGTGAACTCCGAATCGGTCGAGTTGAGCAGCGTCAGCCCGGTCAGCCCACCGAAGACCTCCGCCGGAGCCGACGCCGATTCCGAAGCCGGAGCCGAAGCCGGAGCCGGAGCCGGAGCCGACGCCGGACCCGAAGCCGGACCCGAGGAGGAGATCCGCACCGAGGCGGTGCGCACCAGCGAGCCCTCGCGGGAGAACGAGTGCGGCCCGAGCCGGTTCCACGGGTACTCCTCGATCTCCACCCGCGCGCCCGTGATCGTCTCCTGTGACGCGGTGAAGTGCCGGGCCAGCAGCAGCCCGAACGCCTCCGGCGACGCGATGCCGTGCTGCTTCGCGAACGCGTACACCGTGTTCTTCTGCGTGTCGGTCGGCAGCACGTTGGCGTTGTCGCCGGTCAGGTGCGTGTCGACGAGGTCGCCGGAGAGCGCGACGCTCACGTTCAGGTCGGTGAGCGCGTGGGTGCCGTCCGCGGCCCGGGAGACGCGCACGACCCGCGTCTCCGCCTTGCCGTACCGGTTCGGCCCGAGCACGATCCCCACGTCAGCTCCCTCGATAGGTGGTGTATCCGTACGGGCTGAGCAGCAGAGGCACGTGGTAGTGCCGCTTCGGGTCGTGGACGTGGAACGCGACCGTGATCTCCGGGAAGAACGCGGCCCCGCCCAGGTACGGCTCGACGTAGAAGACCAGCCGGTAGCCGCCCGCCTGCCACGCGTTGATCGGCGCCCACTCGCGCAGCCGCCCGTCGTCGTCCGTGTGCCCCTCCGCGATCATGGACCAGCCGTCCGCGTCGCGCCGTTCGAGCCGCACGTAGACGCCGCGGGCCGGCTCACCCGAGACCGTGTCCAGGATGTGCGTGGAGATGCTCGCGTACTCGATCATCCGAACAGCCTCTCCAGCCGCAGCCGCACGATCTTCGTCAGCTCGCCGTGCACCACGCGCCGCTCGGTCGCCTCGTCGTTGGCGAGCCGCTCCCGCGCCGCGGCCAGCATCTCCACGTCGGACCGGCCGCTCGCGAAGATCAGGAACACGTGCCCGAAGCGTGCCTCGTAGGCCGCGTTCGCCTCGGCCAGCGCGGCGCGCACGTCGTCGCCGGCGGTGTCCATGCCGGACTGTTCACGTCGCGACCAGGCACTCTCCCGGTCGCCGCCGGTGACGCGCTGCCCGATCCGCGGGTGCGCGGCCAGCGCCTCCAGCACGTCGTCCCAGCTCAGCACGGCCAGCGCGGCGTCGCTCACGTTGACCAGGGCATCAATCCGCGGGTACGGCCGGCGCGCGGCCACCTCGGTCACCCACCGGGTCGAGGCGCAGCAGGTGCGCAGCTCCGCGCGCGCCCGTTCCTCCGGGACCGCGTTCAGGTCGGCGAGCGTCACCCGGACAGTCAATCAGCCCGGCCATCGATCATGAAGCACTTTGATCGTCATTTTGCGCGCCGGAAACGATCGGGACGTCCAGGTCCTCGTCCGACGCCACGTCCCCGACCGGCACCACGCGCACCCGGTCGCGATGCGCCCGCAGGTAGGGCCGGGCGCCGACGTCGCCGTCGGCGAGCGTGGCCACGCCGGCCCAGTGGTCGCGGCCGAGCAGGACCGGGTGGCCGGCATGGTCGCCGTAACCGCCCATCGCCAGCGCGTCGCGGCCGGCCACCGCCACCAGGCGGGCCACCCCGGCCGCGGTCATGCCGGGCAGGTCGACCAGCAGCACCACGGCCGCGTCCACCTCGGGGCGGGCGGCGAGCGCGGTCAGCCCGGCGCGCAGCGACGAGCCCATGCCGATCGGCCAGTCGTCGTTGACGATCACGTCCGCGCCGGTCAATGCGGCTCGGGTGCGCACCTCGCCGGCGGCGGCGCCCAGCACGACCAGCACGGAGTCGCAGCCGGCCTCGGCCAGGAGCCGGGCGGCGCGGTCGGCGAGCAGCTCGCCGTCGAACGGGACGAGCGCCTTCGGCATGCCGTAGCGGCGGCCCGCGCCCGCGGCGAGCAGGAGTCCTGCGACGTGGCTCACCCGCGCCAGCGTACCCGCGAAGGGGTTTTAGGTTGTGCGCAATTTAATTGGGTACTAGTGTTTGTCGGGTGACGGATGATCTGGCGATCGGCATGGGCCTGCGCTATCAGCTCTGCTTCGCGCTCTACTCGGCGTCGCGCGCGGTGACCGACCTCTACCGGCCACTGCTCGACCGTGTCGGCCTGACCTACCCGCAATACCTGGTGCTGCTGGCGCTCTGGGAGCGACCGGACGCCGCCCGCACGGTCAAGGAGCTGGGCGAGGCGCTGCGGCTGGACTCCGGCACGCTCTCGCCGATGCTCAAGCGCGTCGAGGCGGCCGGGCTGATCCACCGCGCGCGCCGCGCCGCCGACGAGCGGGTGGTCGAGATCCGGCTCACCGACGCGGGCCGCGAGCTGCGCACCGAGTGCTCGGCGATCCCGATGACGATCGCCGGCGGCCTGGGCATCTCGCTCGGCGAATACGTCCAGCTGCACCAGACCCTCGAAAAGATCACTAACACCATCCAGGGTACGAAGGAGTGAGGCACATGCCGGCCATCTACACCGCCGAGGTCACGTCGTCCGGCGACGGGCGCAACGGCGCGGTCGCGTCCCCAGACGGGATCATCGACTTCCCGGTCGCCGCGCCGAAGGAGCTGGGCGGCGCTGGCGGCGCGACCAATCCGGAGCAGCTGTTCGCGGCCGGGTTCGCGGCCTGCTTCCACTCCGCGATGCGCAGCGTCGCCCGCAAGGACAAGCTGGATCTGGGCGCGTCCACGGTCACCGCGAAGGTCGGTCTGGTCCGCGCGACCGACCGCCCCACGCTGGACCTGACGGTCACGCTCGAGGTGTCGGTGCCGACGCTTCCCGCCGAGGCCGCGAAGAAGCTCACCGACGCGGCCGAGCAGCTCTGCCCCTACTCCAACGCGGTCCGCGGCAACATCGCGCTGGAAGTCGTGCACGTCTGACCCACCACTGACCGCACCACAGCGCACCGCGTGCCGCCCGTGATCGAGGCGTCATTCATGTCGTTGGAGCGACGTGAACGACGCCTCGATCTCCGGGTGGGGTGCTGCTCAGGGGGTGCGGGTGAGGGGGGCCGGTGCGCCGTAGAGGTAGCCCTGGCCGAGCGGGCAGCCGAGGCCGGCCAGCGCGGCGGCCTGCTCCGGGCCCTCGATGCCCTCCGCTATCACGGACGCGCCCAGGTCCCGGCAGATCGACAGCACCGACCGGACCAGTGCCCGGGACCGGTCGTCCGCCGTGGTCAGCGCGGCGTCCAGCTTCACGATCGAGACCGGCAGCGCGTGCAGTTGGGCCAGCGAGTTGAAGCCGGTGCCGAAGTCGTCCAGCGCCAGCCGCACGCCCATCTCCCGCAGCCGCCCGGCCGCCGCCACGGCCGCACCCAGGTCCGCGATCCGGCGCGTCTCGGTGATCTCCAGGATCAGCAGCTCCGGTGCCAGCTCGTGCCGGCGCAGCGCGTCCGCGACCGCGATCTCCAGCTCCGGCCGGCCGAGCCGCCCGGCGGACACGTTCACGTGCAGCGCCACGTCCCGGCCGTGCAGCTCGGCCAGCGCGCGGGCGTCCCGGGCCGCGGTGTCCAGCACGAAGTCGTCCAGCGCGGCGACCAGTCCGGCCCGTTCCGCGACCGCGACGAACACGTCCGGCCCGATCACGCCGAGGTCCGGGTGGGTCCACCGGGCGAGCGCCTCGACGGCCAGCACCGCGTCGCCGTGCAGGTCCACGATCGGCTGGTAGTGCACGGTGAAGCCGGACTCGGCCGGGCCGGCGGCCAGCGCCTCGGCGAGCAGGCCGGGCAGGTCCGCGTCGCCGCCGCCGTCGCGGGTCCCGGCGTACCGCACCATGATGTTCTTCCCGCGCCGCTTACCGGCGTACATCGCCGCGTCCGCGCGCCGCAGCAGCGCGTCGCCGGTGAGACCGATGTCGTACGGCTCCGGCGCGACCACGCCCACGCTCGCCGCGACCGACACCGGCTTGCCGTCGATGCGCACCGGCTCCCGCACCGCGGCCAGGATCCGCTCCCCCACCAGGCCGGGCGCGCCCGGGTCGGCCTCCAGCAGCACCGCGAACTCGTCGCCGCCGAGCCGGGCCACCATGTCGTCGCGGCGCACGCAGCGCTGCAGCCGGGCCGCGATCTCCTGCAGCATCCGGTCGCCGGCCGCGTGCCCGAAACTGTCGTTGACGAACTTGAAGTCGTCCAGGTCCACGAAGAGCAGCGCGATCGGCCGGCCCTCCTCGCGGTGCGCGTCCACGGCCGCGCTCAGCCGCTTGCCGAACAACTCACGGTTGGCCAGGCCGGTCAGCGGGTCGTGGGTGGCCTGGTGGGCGAGCCGGCGCCGCGCCTCCGCGACGGACAGCAGCAGCGCCCGGTTGTCCACGATGGTCACCAGTTGCCGGACGATCACCAGCAGCAGCCCGAGCCAGCCGAGCGCCACCTCCGGCCAGGTCAGCGGGTGGCCGATCAGCGTCCGGATCGCGATGGTCACGCCGGTCGCGACCACCGGCAGCACCGGGAGAAGCAGCAGGACCGGGTCGATGTCGTCCTGCTCCGCCGCCGTCTCGTCCGGTGCCGGGACCAGCGCGGCCAGCGCGACCAGCGCCGGGCCGAGCACCCAGCCCGCGCTGTGCAGCGGCGTCATCCGGTCCGCGTCCGCGGCCACCAGGTAGGCGTAGAAGCCGTCCGAGACGGTCAGCGCCAGCAGCCCGCCGCCGAGCAGCAGCAGTTGCGGCCGGAGCGCGCGGGGCGGCTGGCGCACCACCAGCAGCAGCGCGAGCAGCACGGCCAGCAGCGCGTCCATCACCAGGTGGGCGACGCCGGCGACCAGCGGGCCGGGCGGTCCCTCGCCCTCCAGCACCGCGCGGACCGGCGCCCAGGACAGCACGACCACGGATCCGAGCACGATCACCACGTCCAGCATGGCGACCACCCGGGCATGCCGGGAGGGGCCGAGCACCCGGCGCGGCGACACCGCGGCGATTGTCAGCAGCGCCCAGAGCGCGAAGACCGGCAGCGCCATGTAGCCGAACTCGGCCGGGACCGGGCCGGGCAGGTAGTCGGTGCCGGACAGCTGGTGGACGGTCCAGACGAACTGGCCGAGCGACCAGCCGATCATGCCGATGCCGATCAGCCGCCGCCAGGCCCGGCCCGCGCCGGACACGCCGCGCGCGGTGACCAGGCAACATATCGCGGCGGCGGCTCCGGTGGTGAGCTGCGCCAGATTGTCCAGCGCGACGCCGGCCCGGCCGGGCAGCACGCCGAGGCTGTTCACCGCGACGACGAGCACGACGGCGAGGAGCGTGACGGCGGCGACGGCACCGAACCGGGCTCGGGGGCGGGTGGGCGCGTCGCCGAGGGGCAGCATCGCCGTCGCGAGGCGCGTAGAGGTCATCACCACTCACCGGGGGCAGCGCGGGGTTTCCCACGACCGGTCAGTAACCTACCGCAGGTCGCGCCGCCGCGCGATTCGGCGTGGGGGCCGTCTCAGCCCACGGCCTCCGCGGTGGTCGCCGGCTCCGAGGCGCAGGTGGCGCCCTGCGGGTCCGGGTCGGCCGTGTCGTCCACCAGCTCGGCCAGCACCACCGTGATGTTGTCCGGCCCGCCGGCGCGCAGCGCGAGATCGATGAGCCGCTTCGCGCAGTCCTGCATGTCCGGGTAGTCGGACATGGTCTGCGCCATGGTCTCCGCGGACACCACGCCGGACAGACCGTCGGAGCAGAGCAGCCAGCGGTCGCCGACCTGCGGCGGAATCTTCGCGTACGCCGGGGCGACGGCCTCGCCCTGCAGCGCCTGGGTGACGACGGACCGGCGCGGGTGCACGGTCGCCTCGTCCTCGGTGATCACGCCCTCGTCCACCAGCATCTGCACGTACGTGTCGTCGCGGGTCAGCTGCACCAGCTTGCCCTCGCGCAGCAGGTAGGCCCGGGAGTCGCCCACGTGCACCAGCGCGAACTGGGTGCCGGAGAAGAGCAGCGCGGTGAGCGTGGTGCCCATGCCCTGAAGCGTCGGGTTCGCCACGACGTGCTCGTGGATGCGCGCGTTCGCCGCCTCCACCATCCCGTGCAGCGCGTCCACCTGCTGCTCGTCGTCGATCAGCGCGTCGAAGGGCTGCACGGCCTCGATGGTGAGCTGGCTGGCCACCTCGCCGGCGGCCATGCCACCCATGCCGTCGGCGACGGCCGCCAGGTAGCGCCCGGCGTAGGCGCAGTCCTGGTTACCGCTCCGGATGAGGCCGCGGTCGGTCATGGCCGCGGATCGCAGCTGCAAGGTCATGGCGGAAGCCTGCCAAATCGTCGTCGGCCTGTCTCCAGGCGGTGGTATCCCATCATGGTCCGCCAACCGGTCACGTCGTGCGCCGGGTTCGGCGGGAGAATCACTCGGCCCGCACCGGTCTCCCCTGACACCGGGGGTCGGGCTCGGTTCGTCGCTGTTTCGGTGCCATCCACTCCAGCGCGGTGTCCTCCGCGTACCACCCCTGCACGTAGACCGCGCTGGATGGCACCTGCTCCGCCTCGGGACACAGCGTACGGGACAGCACTTCCGACGACGGGATGAAGCGCACCCGGCCGTCCGCGTCCATCAGCGTGACCATGCTGTCGTCGACCGTGATCAGCCGGCCACGCCACACGTCGATCTCGTCCCGCGCCTCGTCCCGCGCCTCGTCGCGCTCCGAGATCTCCGGGGTGACCACCACTCCGGCCTTCGCCTCGATCGCGGTGTCCGGCAGGATCGGCGCGCGCATGAAGAGCACGCCGACCGCGAACGGCGCCACGATCGACGCCGCGACCGCGGCCCAGTGCGTGCCGAGACGCGCGACGCCGGCCGGGATCGGCCCGGTCAGGATCGGCGCGACCGCGGGCGGCACCGCGAGCAGCAACGCGTTGATCGTCTCGCCGGCCCGGAACGCCGCCATGATCGCGGGGCCGAGCCACACGTAGGCCAGGAGCCCCACCGCGACCGGCACGGCCGTCGCCATGATGACCAGCACGGCCCGGTCGTCGCCGCGGCGCAGCCAGGTGGTCAGCCCGATGATCATCAGGGTCAGCATCAGCAGCGTCGGCAGGAAGCGCATCTGCCAGGTGATCGCGGCCAGCAGCACCGCGATCACCACGGTCCAGTCCGGCATGCGCAGCGTGACCACGGCGAGCAGCGAGCGGCAGGCGTCGTCCCGGCTGGGCGCGCTGATCAGCAGCAGCGTGCCGAACACCCGGATCAGCAGCACCACGGCGGGCAGCACCCAGACCAGCGTGATGGTGAGCGAGGTGACCAGGCCGAGCGGGCTGACGTACTGCACGAGCAGCAGCATGGTGGTCAGGTCCTGGCGGCTCAGGTACCACAGGCGCAGCACCAGCAGCACCAGCGGGAACGCGGGCAGCAGCGACAACAGCCACTGCTGCTGCGCGCGTGTGCCGGCCGGGAGCCGGACCAACCCGGCTCCCGTGTCGCTCACCCGAGGCCCCCGGAGAACCACTCGCGGACCTCGGGCCTGTCGACGTGCGGCTGCTCGGGGCGGGCCAGCGGGACGCCCTTGTTCACCGGGACGTTCACCCGGATGTTGCGGTCGAACGCCTCCTCCCACCGGGAGTCGTCCGGGTCCTCGAGCGAATGCCAGAGACTGAGGTCGACCAGCTGGAGCAGCGCCTCGTTCTCGCCGACGTTTATCCCGTACGCCTCGGTGGTGGTCAGGCCGATGTCCCAGTGCAGCAGGTCCGGGTTCGCCGCCTTGATGCCGCCGAGGATCGCCGCGTCCGTGCTGATCGCCTCGACCCGTCCCTCGCGCAGCGCCCGGACGCAGCCACTGATGGTCAGCTCGGACTGCACGACGTTGCCGGCCGCGGCCGCGGCGGTCGCGCTGGTGGCCGTGGCCAGGCTGCACACCGGCTTGCCGCGCAGGTCCTCCAGCGTGGCGACCGGCGCGTGGTCGGCGCGGGTGAGCACGGACTGCTCGGTGTAGAGGTAGGCCGCGGAGAACGCGACGCCCGGCGTCTCCCGCCGCTCCTCGGTGATGCTGAAGCTCGCGATCACCAGGTCGACGATGACCACGGTCGTCCCGTCAGGCGTCTCCGCCTGCATGCGCTCGCGGTCCTCGCTCTGAATCTGGTAGAACTCGACCTCGTTACGGCGGAATCCGAGATCTTCCGCCACCATGTAGGCGATCTCGATGTCGAAACCCGCGAACGTGCCGTCCGGCCGGCGCTCGGCGATCCCGGGCTGGTCGAACTTCACACCGATCTTGAGGGATTGTTTGCCGTTGAGTCCGGCGTCGCCGCGTAACTCGTCCACGGACGGGGTACGACCGAGGAACACCAGACTCACCGTGATGGCCACGACCAATACCGACAGTCCCACCAGCGTCACGAAGCGGAAACGCATCCAGAGCGGGTGCGATCGCACTGTCGGCTTCTCGTCAGCGGGTGCCGCAACCTCGACGCTCTCCCCGGAGTCTTCCTGGTCTGACACGCAACCCCACCCCCGCAGAGCACCGATCCCCCGTGCTGAATCACGGGAGCGTTCATGTTCTCCTAAGACATCGCATGAGGACAGACCACAATTCGGACGAGTGTCCCCGCACCGAGTCACCGAAGGACACCAATGATCACGGCACGCAAACAGGAATGTACGTGCCGTGAGGCGATCAGTCACCGGTAGCAGCCTGTGACTTCCGCCCGTGAAGTGGTTTTCTACGCTTCACGGCGCGACTCTTGAAGACGGCCCACATCGACTTACGAGGGGATCCCTCCCGCAATGCAGGTACCGGCACAAACGCCCGCCCCCGAGGAGACCGTGGCGATAACGCCCGCGGCGCCCGGCAAGGTGCGCACGACGCTGTCCATAACCCGCAAGGTCCTCACCCTCGGCATGCTCGGCCTGGTGGGCGGCGCGGTGGTCGCGGGCGCCGCACTGCCGGCGAGCGCCACGGCCGGCCTCGCGGCGAAGCTGGCCAGCGACTCGTTCGAGGACCTGCCGAGCGCGTTGCAGACCCCGCCGACCGCGCAGACGTCGTACCTGTACGCGAACGACGGCAAGACGCAGATCACGCAGTTCTACGAGGAGAACCGCACCGACGTCGAGAGCGACGACATCGCCAAGACGATGAAGGACGCGATCGTCGCGGCCGAGGACACCCGGTTCTACGTGCACGGCGGCGTCGACGTCAAGGGCCTGGTGCGCGCGTTCGTCTCCAACGCGCAGGGCGGTGAGGTCTCCCAGGGCGCGTCCACGCTCACCATGCAGTACGTCCGGAACGTTCTCAAGAACGACCCGACGATCACGCAGGAGGAGCGCCTCGCGGCGACCGAGCAGACCACCGGCCGCAAGCTCCAGGAGATCCGGTACGCGGTCACGATCGAGGACTCGCTCGACAAGGAGGAGATCCTCCGCCGCTACCTGAACATCGCGTACTTCGGCAACCAGGCGTACGGCATCTCCGCGGCCGCGAACGCGTACTTCTCCACCACCGCGGACAAGCTCACGCTGAGCCAGGCCGCGATGATCGCCGGGCTGGTGCAGTCCCCGGACCTCTACGACCCGGTCAACAACGACGAGGCGGAGGCGGTCAAGCGCCGCAACTACGTGCTCGGCGCGATGGTCGGCACCGGCGCGATCACCCAGGCCGACGCGGACAAGGCGATCACCGAGCCGCTCGGCCTCAAGCCGAGCCGCGCGCCCGGCAACTGCACCGCGGTCTCCGAGGCGCACAACAGCTGGGGCTTCTTCTGCGACTACTTCACGCAGTGGTGGTCCGAGCAGGAGGAGTTCGGCTCCACGCCGTCCGCGCGCCTGGCCGCGCTGAAGACCGGCGGCTTCCGGATCGTCACCTCGATGGACCCGGCGGTGCAGAACAAGCTGGCCGACGAGTCGAAGAACATCTACGGCTTCGACAACCCCAAGGCGGCGCCGTTCGCCGCGATCGAGCCCGGCACCGGCAAGGTCAAGGCGCTCGCGATCAACCGGCACTACAGCATCGAGGACAACCCGGGCGGCAAGAAGTACCCGAACACGGTGAACCAGCTGATCGCGGGTAGCGAGGACTCGGCCGGTTACCAGTTCGGCTCGACGTTCAAGATGTTCGTCATGCTGGCGGCGCTGGAGAACGGCATCGCGCTGGACCGGGGCTTCTCCACGAAGTCGCCGTACAAGTCGATCTACCCGATCAGCGGCACGCCGAACTGCGGCGGCTTCTGGTGCCCGGTCAACGCGGCGCCGAGCTACCAGGACGGCTACCAGAACATGTGGACCGGCTTCGGCAAGTCCTCCAACACGTACTTCGTGAAGCTGGAGGAGACCGTCGGCGCGGACAAGGCCGTCGAGATGGCGCAGCGCCTCGGCATCAAGTTCCGCGGCAAGGACGCGGAACTGGCCGAGCCGGAGGCCGCGCGCAGCTGGGGCACGTTCACCCTCGGCGTCATCAGCACCACCCCGCTGGACATGGCGAACGCGTACGCGACGATCGCGGCGGACGGCAAGTTCTGCCAGCCCACGCCGGTCGTCTCGATCACGGACACCACCGGCACGTCCAGCGAGGTGGCCGCGAAGGTCTCCCAGCCGGACTGCAAGCAGGCGATCGACAAGGACGTGGCCCGGGCCGCCGCGGACGCGGGCCGCTGCCCGGTCGGTCAGCGCCCGCAGCAGGGCACCTGCAGCAACGGCACGTCGATACAGGTCGCCGGCATCATGGGCAACCGGCCGATCACCGGCAAGACCGGTAGCTCCTCGGACAACGAGACCGAGTCGTTCATCGGCGTCACCCCGCAGCTGGCGATCGCCGGCATCGCGGTGAACCCGGACAACCCGCGTGACGCGGTCGGCGAGCCGGTCCAGAAGGACATCATCGCCGCGGTCGCGCGCACCATGCGGGACGCGCTGAAGGGCCAGGAGATCAAGAACTTCCCAGCGCCGAGTGAGAAGATCGCGTTCCGGTCCGGGTCGGCCTCCCGGCCCGAGCAGGCGCCCAAGCCGGCAGCGACCGGCCGGCCGAGCAACAACGGCGGCGGCGGGAACAACCGCCCGCGCTGACGAATCCAGATCAAACCCATCCGGGGGTACGCCGTGCTACGGCGTACCCCCGGATGGGTTTTCTGGTCCGACTCCCCCTTCATTTGCTCCGGTAGGCGGCTTATAGGCGTTTATCCTGGGCCTGTGCCGACTCCAAGATCGCTGACGTTCGCCACCGCCGCCGTGCTCGCCGCACCCGCGCTCGCGCTGCCGCTGCTGGCCGCCTCCCCCGCGGCCGCCGCACCGGCCGCGCCGGCCACCGACCTCGCGCCGGTCCGGGCGCCGCTCAGTTCCACCGCGGCCGGCCTGGTCAAGCAGGAGGTCACGCTCGCGCTCCCGGCCGGCTGGTCGATGCAGCTGGCGAACCGGCACCCGGACTACACCGACTGCGTGGTCGTCCCGAACGGCTTCTACGCGCGGGAGTCGGCGACCACCGTCAGCTACACGCCCACGCTCGGCTTCCTCGGCACCGCGGAACCGGTCACGATCGAGCTCACCGACCCGGCCGGCGAGAAGCACACCACCACGTACACGCCGACCGTGACGCGGCCGGCACCGCCGTCAGTCGGCGACCTGCGCAGCTCCGGGCGCGCCGGCGAGGAGCAGCGCGTGCAGGTGCCGCTGCCGGCCGGCGGCGGGATCGGCTACGTGGGCGAGGACGGCGCGGAGCTCCCACCCGCCACGCTCGTCCCGCGGGGCGAGTTCTCGATGGCCGCGATCTCCGGCGTCGCGGCCGAGGAGGGCCGCCCGTTCGACCCGACGCTCATCTCCGCGGCCGGCTTCGTGATCTTCACGCCCGCGCGCGGCGCCGCGGCCGGTCCGGTGCCGCCGATCCGCTACCGGGTCACCGATGCGTACGGCCAGACCTCGATCGCCACCTACACACCGTCCGTCACCGGTTACTCCGCGAAGTAACGCCCACCGCGCCGCGCGGTCCTTGCCGCCGGGCCGTAGTCTGCCCGGCATGGCGGGAATCTTGCGGGGCATCGCGGACAAGCTCACCGGCCGGTCGGCGTCGCCGTCTCCGGCGTCGTCCACTCGCTCCGACGGCACTCGCTCCGATGGCACTCGCTCCGGCGGCTTCCGGGAGGGCGCGGCGCATCTGGGCCGGCGCCTCACCGGCCGTCCCACCGCGCGGCCCGGCACCGGCCGCGAGGGACGCCCCGCCCGGCCCACGCCCGCCACCGCGCGCATCCGCAAGGGCCGCCAGCTGGCGTACGCGCCGGAGCTGGACGGCCAGGCCGACCCGGGCGAGATCGTCTGGACCTGGGTCGCCTACGAGGAGGACGCGTCCAAGGGCAAGGACCGGCCGGTGCTGGTCGTCGGACGGGACGGCCGCGTGCTGCTCGGCCTGATGCTCTCCAGCCAGAGCGAACGCCAGGGCCAGCGACACTGGCTCGCGCTCGGCCCCGGCGACTGGGACCGCGACAAGCGCCCCAGCTTCGTCCGCCTCGACCGGGTCGTCCAGGTCAGGGAGGACGGCATCCGCCGCGAGGGCGCGATCCTGGACCGGCCGCGCTTCGACCGGATAGCCGGCGTGCTCCGGCACACCTACAACTGGGGCTGAGCAGGCGGCCGGGGCTGAGCGGGCTCACAGCAGCTCCTCAGCTGGTTATACAGCCAGCGTTCAGGAAATTACCGCACTCTTGGGTGACGCACCCAGGAGGTCACCATGCTCGCCCTGATCAGCACCGTTCTGCTGCTGTTCCAGTTCCTGCTCATCGCACGCGCCCTGCTCGACTGGAGCACCGTGCTGGCAGGACCGTCGATGCCTGGCTCCTTCCGCGACCGCGCCATCCGCGTCGTCCACACGGTGACCGAGCCCGTGCTGGCCCCGGTCCGCAAGATCCTCCCCCCGGTCCGCTTCGGCGCCGTCGGCATCGACCTCTCCTTCATCGTCGTCTTCGCCGTCGTCGTCCTGCTCCAGGCCATCATCTGACAGACGTTCCCCGGGGTTGGGTGGCCCGGGGCGGAGCCCGTCTCCGCCCCGGGCCTTCTGTCCCCGCAGAGTTCCGGAAGCCCCGAGCAGCCCTCAACGCTGGCCGGCGGTCGCCTGAATGTCCGCTCCGCCACCGGCCGCCGGAATCCGCGCGCAACCCTCCACCGCACCACCGGACCAACCGCGCCACCGGACCGCAACCGCGCCACCGGACCGCCGTGCTTCGTGCACCGCGCGCCCGCTGGGGTTTCCCGAGCACCGCGGACCGGCAGGGAGGCCGCCTGCGGCCGACCGGTGCCCGCGGGAGCAAGCCCATGGTGCCCACGCCGGAAGCGGGAAAATGGGTTGAAAGGGTTTGTGGGGTTAGAGACGGGCCATCAGCAGTGCGGAGATGAGCAGGCAGGCCCAGTGCAGGGACTGGTCCGCGACGTACATGCCGCAGACCGGCGTGGTCTGGTCGGCGAACTCGCGGGAGCCGGTGTGCTGGAGGACCAGGCGGACGACGGCGCGACGGTCGAGGATGGCGTGGGTGATCACGCTGAAGAGCAGGCCGGCGGTGACGCCGAACCAGGTGAGCTGGAGTTGCAGCGCCCAGGCGGTGACGAACAGGACTACGCCGGCGGTGGCGTGGTAGGCGGTGAGGTGCCCGAGCATCGCGGTGACCGCGGAACGGCCCCTGCCGGCCTTGTTCGCGGCCTGGTGGTCGGTCTGCATCACGTGATCGCCGAGCTGGTGACCCACGATCAGCGCCAGCAGCGTGACCACGAACGTCAGCTGCTGGGCGGCTAGCGGGTACTCGATCATGAAAGGGTGCCTTTCCGCCGGGTGAGCACATCGTCCGCGCTCCGGCCCGGTAGCGCTGCGCACCATCCGACACTCGGGACAAATGTGGCGAACATCGCGTAATGCCCGAGATCAATCCACCGCTACGTTTCGGCCGGATTTCGTCGAGGGTATAGAGGGCGACCCATTCCCGCAGCGCGAAAGGGACCGCCGTGACCGAGACCGCAGCCGGTAGATTTCCGGCTCGCCACCTGCCCCGGGTCGTCGTCCGGGACCTGCCGCCACCGCCGTCGTCGGCCCGGAAGATAATCGGGCCGGGCGTGGTGGCCGCGGGCGTCGGCCTCGCCTCCGGCGAGTTCGTGCTCTTCCCATATATAGCCTCGCAGGTCGGGCTCGTCTTCCTCTGGGCCGCCGCTGTCGGCATCGTGACGCAGTGGTTCCTCAACATGGAAATCGAGCGCTACACGCTGGCCACCGGAGAGACCGCCCTGACCGGATTCTCCCGCTTCTGGCGGCACTGGGGCCTGGTCTTCGCGATCATGGTCTACTTCGCGAACCTCTGGCCCGGCTGGGCGACCAGCTCCGCCACGATGGTCACCTACCTGTTCGGCGGTGAGGCCCGGTGGATCGCGATCGGCATGCTGGTGCTGATCGGCGTCACCCTCACGCTCGCCCCGGTGATCTACACGGTGCTGGAACGGATCGAGGGCTTCAAGGTCATCCTGGTGGCACTGTTCATCGTGGTCGCGATCGGCTTCGCGATCAGCGCGGACGCCTGGGCCGAACTGCCGTCCACCGTCACCGCGCCCCAGTTCCCGACCGAGCTCGGCTTCGCGCTGATGCTCTCCGCGCTCGTCTTCGCCGGAGCCGGCGGCGGTCAGAATCTGTGCCAGTCGAACTGGATCCGGGACAAGGGCTACGGCATGGGCTCCTACGTTCCGCGCCTGGTCAGCCCGGTCACCGGCGCGGAGGAGGCGGCACCGTCCACCGGCTTCATCTTCGAGCCCACCGAGCGGAACATGACGCACTGGCGCCGCTGGTGGAGGCTCGCCAACCAGGAGCAGGCGCTCACGTTCGGCCTCATCTCGTTCGTCACGATCACGCTGATGTCGCTGCTGGCCTACTCCACGGTCTACGGCACACCCGGGCTCGCGAACAGCGTGAGCTTCCTGAAGATCGAGGGCGAGGCGCTGAAGTCCACGGTCGGCGGCTGGTTCGGCACGCTGTTCTGGGCCGTCGGCGCGCTGTCGCTCTTCGCGGCGGCGCTGGGCATCGTCGACTACACCAGCCGGCTCGCGGCGGACGTGCTCAAGACCTCGTACCTGCGCGGCCGCTCGGAGAACCGGCTCTACTTCGCGCTGGTCTGGGGCCTGGTCGCGATCGGCATCATCATCCTGCTCGCCGGCCTCGACCAGCCGCTCCCGCTCCTGGTCATCGCGGCCTGCGTCGGCGGCCTGATGATGTTCGTCTACTCGATGCTGCTGCTCCTGCTCAACCGCCGCGTCCTGCCGCCGGAGATCCGCCCGCGCGCGTTCCGCATCGCGGCACTGATCTGGTCCGTCCTGCTCTTCGGCGTCTTCTCCGCGCTGACGCTCTGGCAGCAGGGCGAGCGCCTGATCGGCTGGCTCAACTAGACGAAGTTCAAGTTCACATGCAAATTCATTTCCCGCTTCCGGCGTGGTTCCTGTGGGCTTGCTCCCGCGGGCACCGGTCGTCGCTGGCGCTCCTCCCTGCCGGATCGTCTCCGGCGGGGAAACCCAGACCGCCCCCGGCGAGGAAAGAACCAGCCGCCTTCGGCGGGAAAGGACGAGGCCTCCGGCGGCCTTCCTGCGGCCGCGCCCTGCCGGAACTTCTCCGGCAGGGCGCGTGGCAGGGTCAGCGCGGTGTCAGGACGGCAGGGGGTTGTGGCCGGCCGGGACGGTCTCGGTGAGGGACTGCGGGCC
The DNA here is from genome assembly GCF_030811575.1 of Catenuloplanes nepalensis. Lineage (GTDB taxonomy): Bacteria > Actinomycetota > Actinomycetes > Mycobacteriales > Micromonosporaceae > Catenuloplanes > Catenuloplanes nepalensis. The sequence goes on from NZ_JAUSRA010000001.1 coordinate 5,802,775, forward strand.
GGGCGGGGTGCCGTTGCCGAACGGGTGGCCGCCGAGGGAGGCCCGGTCGTGCGGCGTGAGCCAGTTGGTGAGGTCGGGGCCGGCCGGGACGATGCCGGTCGGGTTGATGTCCCGGTGGACCTCGTAGTAGTGGCGCTTGATGTGGACGAAGTCGGTGGTGTCGCCGAAGCCGGGCGTCTGGAAGAGATCGCGGGCGTACGCCCACAGCACCGGCATCTCCGACAGCTTGCTGCGATTGCACTTGAAGTGCCCGTGGTAGACCGCGTCGAAGCGGGCCAGCGTGGTGAACAGCCGCACGTCCGCCTCGGTGATCGTGTCGCCGACCAGGTATCGCTGGGTCTCCAGGCGCTCCGACAGCCAGTCGAGCGCGTCGAAGAGCCGGGCGTAGGCGGATTCGTACGCCTCCTGGGTGCCCGCGAACCCGCACCGGTAGACGCCGTTGTTGACCTCTGTGAAGACCCGCCGGTTGACCTCGTCGATCTCGGTGCGGAGGTCCGCCGGGTAGAGCGCGGGCGCGCCGGGACGGTGGAACTCCGCCCACTCCAGTGACAGGTCCAGCGTGATCTGCGCGAAGTCGTTCGTGACGACCTGGCCGGTCGGGACGTCCACGATGGCCGGGACCGTGATGCCGCGTGGGTAGCCCGGGTCGCGCCTGAAGAACGCCTCCTGCAGCCGCTCGATCTTGAGGACCGGGTCCACGCCGCCCGGGTCCAGATCGAAGGTCCAGCTGCGCGCGTCGTGGGTCGGGCCGGCGATGCCCATCGAGATGACGTCCTCCAGCCCGAGCAGCCGGCGCACGATGATCGAGCGGTTGGCCCACGGGCAGGCGCGGCTGACGACGAGCCGGTAGCGACCGGGCTCGACCGGCCAGCCCTCGGCGCCGTCGCGGGTGATCCGGGTGGTGATGTACCGCTGGTCGCGGTCGAACTCGCCCTTGGGGTTGACGTAGACGCCCTGCTGCGACTCGGTAGTCATGCCTGCAATGATGCCCGCCCCGCAGACCGGCGGCAGTGAGATTCAGATCAGGATCACTGGACCGGAGGTGGGAGAGCGCTCCCCGACATCGACTCGCAACTATTGACACAGACGGTGAACGGCGTCACAGTACTGAACAAGAGAGCGCTCTCCCGACACACGCACGAAACGCCACCGACATCCCACCCCCGGAGGAGTTCCCATGTCCCCACCCCGATGGCGCGTGGCCGGGATCGCCGCTGCCGTAGCCGCCCTGCTCGGCGGCTACCTCGTCGTCACCGGCCCGGGCGCCCACGCGGCACCGGCGGAGACGCTGCTGTCCCAGGGTCGCCCGGCCACCGCCTCGTCCACCGAGTCCGCGGCGTTCCCGGCGAGCTCGGCCGTGGACGGTGACGGCGGCACCCGCTGGTCGTCCGCGGCGGCCGACCCGCAGTGGCTGCGGGTGGACCTCGGCGCGCCCACCTCGATCAGCCGGGTCTCGCTGACCTGGGAGGCGGCGTACGCGACCGCGTTCCAGCTCCAGACGTCCAACGACGGCACCGCGTGGACCACGATCCACACCGCGGCGAACGCGACCGGCGGCAACCAGAGCATCGCGGTCACCGGCACCGGGCGCTACCTTCGGCTCCACACCACGGCCCGGGCCACGCCGTGGGGCGTCTCGCTGTGGGAGTTCCAGGTGTTCGGCGAAGGCGGCACGCCGGGCACACCAGGCACGCCGACGCTTCTGTCGTACCGGAAGCCGGGCACGGCCTCGACCAGTCAGAGCGACGGCAGCTGCTGGGAGTGCACGCCGGACAAGGCGTTCGACAACGACCCGGCCAGCCGCTGGGCGACCAGCAACACGAACGGCTGGGTGGACCCGGGCTGGATCGCGGTCGACCTCGGCGCCACCGCGCAGATCCAGCGCGTCGTGCTGCAGTGGGACCCGGCGTACGCCACCGCGTACCAGATCCAGGTCTCGGCCGACGGGAACGCGTGGACCAGCATCTACTCCACCACGGCCGGGCGCGGCTTCAAGGAGACGCTGACCGTGAGCGGCACCGGCCGGTACGTGCGGATGTACGGCACCGCGCGGTCGAACGGCTACGGCTACTCGCTCTACGAGTTCGGCGTGTACGGCACCGGTGGCAACCCCACGCCGCTCCCGCCGCAGCCGGCCGACCCGGTGTTCCCGGCGACGCGGCTGGTCTGGTCCGACGAGTTCTCCGGGGCGGCGGGCGGCAAGCCGGACGCGGCGAAGTGGACGATCGACCCGGGTACCGGGCAGAACAACGAGGTCCAGTACTACACGAACAACGAGAACGCCGCGCTGGACGGCAACGGCGTGCTGGTCCTCGAGGCACGGCGGCAGACCGCGGGCGGCCGGGACTACACCTCGCACCGGATGAACACCAGTGACAAGTTCCACGTGCAGTACGGGCGGATCGAGGCCCGCGTCAAGGTGCCGAAGGGCAACGGGCTGTGGCCGGCGTTCTGGATGATGGGCGCGGACTTCCTCACCGGGCGGCCGTGGCCGTACAACGGCGAGATCGACATCATGGAGGTCCTCGGCCGCAACACCTCCGAGGCGTACTCCACGCTGCACGCACCGGCCTACAACGGCGCGGCCGGGTACGGGCAGAAGTACGCCACCGTCGACCTGTCGCAGGACTTCCACGTCTGGGCCGCGGAGTGGGACAGCAAGGGCATCCGCTTCTTCCTCGACGGACGGCTCGTCTTCACGGCGGACAAGGCGACGGTCGAGTCCACGCGCGGCCCCTGGATCTTCGACCACCAGTTCTACCTGATCCTCAACCTCGCGGTCGGCGGTGACTTCCCCGGCCCGGTGGACGCCACCACGCCGTTCCCGTCCCGGATGTACGTCGACTACGTCCGCGTCTACCAGTAAGGGGGTACCGCACATGAAACGGCTGATCACGCTCGGGGTCGCGCTGCTGGGCCTGCTGGGCACCTACCTCATCGTCACTACGGCCACGGCGAGCGCGGCCGAGGCGTTGCTCTCCCAGGGTCGTACCGCCGCGGCCTCGTCCTCGGAATCCTCGGCCTTCCCCGCGGGCGCGGCCGTGGACGGCAACGCCGGGACCCGCTGGTCGTCCGCGGCGGCGGATCCGCAGTGGCTGCGCGTCGACCTCGGCACGTCCGCCACGATCACCCGGGTCGCGCTGAACTGGGAGGCCGCGTACGCCCGCGGGTTCCAGCTCCAGACCAGCGCGGACGGGAACGCGTGGACCACGGTGCACACCGCCACGAACGCGACCGGCGGGAACCAGAGCATCACGATCAACGGCACCGGGCGGTACGTGCGGGTCTACACGACCGCGCGCGGCACCGCGTACGGCGTCTCGCTCTGGGAATTCGAGGTCTTCGGCGCGGGCGGGGCACCGGCCACGTCGCTGCCGCCGAACGTGGTGCGGGTCGCGGAGTTCCTGGCCGACTGCCCGTACTCGCACCGGCTGCCGGACGACCCGATCATCTTCCCCGGTCTGCCCGGCGCGTCGCACATGCACAGCTTCTTCGGCGCCACGGTCACGAACGCGATGACGAACCTGGCCGACCTGCTCAACTCGCAGACCACCTGCAACCCGCGCGAGGACAAGAGCTCGTACTGGGTGCCGACGCTGTACCAGGACAACGTGCCGGTCGAGCCGACCGGCGTCACGTTCTACTACCTGGGCGAGGGCGTGCGGGACGACATCATCGCGAACACCCAGCCGATCCCGCTCGGCCTGCGGATCGTGGCCGGCAACGCGCGGGCGACCGGGCCGAACGACAACACGATCTCGCGCTGGTCCTGCCTGCACGCCGGGCACGTCGGCTCGTCGCACGACTTCGTGAACTGCCCGTCCGGCACGATGCTGGAGTCCTACCTGGACTTCCCGCAGTGCTGGAACGGGCGTGATCTGGACTCGGCCGATCACAAGTCGCACATGGCGTACCCGGTGAATCAGGCCTGTCCGGCGACGCACCCCGTCGCGGTGCCGAAGTTGCGGCAGGTGCTGCGCTACCCGGTCAGCGGTGACCCGGCGCGGCTGCGGCTCGCGTCCGGCGGCGGGTTCACCATGCACGGCGACTTCTTCAACGCCTGGCCGGAGGCGGAGATGGCCCGGCGGGTCAACGACTGCATCCGCCCGATCATCAAGTGCGGGGCGAACGGCCGTCCCTGACCGGATCCGGCGCTCCCGTCCGTACCCTCGGAAGATCTTCCAAGGCCTTCGAGGGTACGAGCGGGAGCGCGCCGCCGTTGTATAAAGAGCGTCATGTCTCGCCGGCCGTCACCCGAGTCCCGTCCGCCCACACTGGAGGAGGTCGCCGACGCCGCCGGCGTCTCCCGGGCCACGGTGTCCCGCGTGATCAACGCCGTGCCCACGGTGGACCCGCGGATCCGGGCCGCGGTCGAGCGCGCGATCGCCGAGATCGGGTACGTGCCGAACCTGGCCGCCCGCTCGCTGGTCACCCGCAGCACGAACTCGATCGCGCTGGTCATCTCCGAGCCGGACCGGGAGTACGAGGCGCCGTTCCTGAACCGGGTCTTCACCGACCCGTTCTTCGGGCGGGTCACCGCGGGCGCGCAGGACGTGCTCCGGCCGCGCGGCATCCACCTGGTGATCATCCCGGCCGATCCGCCCGCGCACCACCTGGTGGTGCGCTACCTCCGGCAGGGGCACGTGGACGGCGTGCTGCTGATCTCCAGCCACAGCGAGGACCCGATCCCGCGGCAGCTCTCCGACCTGACGATCCCCACGGTCATGTCCGCGCGCCCCGGCTATCCGGTGCCGCTCAGCCACACCGACGTCGATCAGCGGACCGGTGCGCGGCTCGCGGTGGCGCATCTCCGGTCGCTGGGCAGGACCCGGATCGGCGCGGTCAGCGGGCCGCTGGACACGCAGGCCGGGCACGACCGGCACGACGGCTTCCGCACCGCGGCCGGGCCGGGCGCGCCGTACGTGGAGGGCGACTTCACCCGCGCGCAGGCCGAACGCGTGACGCACGACCTGCTGGCCGCGCACCCGGACCTGGACGGGCTGTTCGTCGCCAGCGACGTGATGGCCGAGGGCGTGCTGGCCACGCTGCACGAACTCGGCCGCCGGGTGCCGGCGGACATCGCGGTGGTCGGCTTCGACGACAGCAGCGCGGCCCTGGCCTGCCGCCCCCGCCTGACAACGGTCCGCCAGCCGGTCGAGGAGATGTCCGCCGAAATGGCCCGCCTGCTCCTGGCCACGATCGACGACCCGTCCCGCCTCCCCCGCTCCGTCATCTTCCAGCCGTCCCTGATCATCCGCGACTCCGCCTGACCCCAGGCAACCCGCTCCCCCAATCTCCACTCACGCAGTCCCGCCCCCGACCCGTCCCTGGCCCCGCCCCGGGCACCGGTCCGGCCCTTGGCCCCGGCCTCGGCCTGGCCTCGGTCCTAGCCCTCGCCCGGCACCGACCCTGACCCCCCTGCTTCCCGACCCCGGCCCCGCCCCTCCGACACCGATCCGGCACCGGCCCGGCACCGGCCCTGACCCCTGATCCCGGCCCTGGTACCGGCCCGGCCCCTGGTACCGTCCTGACCTCGGTCCTGACCTCGGTCCTGGTCCTGGCGTGTCGCCGGCCCTGTCCCGGCACCGGCCCGGCCCTGATCCCTGGTCCTGGCCTGACCTCGGGCCTGGCCTGGCAGCGGGCCTGGCAGCGGGCCTGGCAGCGGGCCTGGCAGCGGGCCTGGCAGCGGGCCTGGCAGCGGGCCTGGCAGCGGGCCTGGCAGCGGGCCTGGCAGCGGGCCTGGCAGCGGGCCTGGCAGCGGGCCTGGCAGCGGGCCTGGCAGCGGGCCTGGCAGCGGGCCTGGCAGCGGGCCTGGCAGCGGGCCTGGCAGCGGGCCTGGCAGCGGGCCTGGCAGCGGGCCTGGCAGCGGGCGCTCCGCGCCCGAAATATCAGGAAATAGCGAACTGCGGAGTTTCTCGCCTGACCGCCGTGGCGTGGTGATCGGCACTAGACCGGTCGGCGGCGCTGCCGTCCCCAGGCGGCGCTGCCTCCCCAGGCGGCACGCCTACGGCGCGTTGCCCGCGAGTTTTCGTGTCGCCGCGTTGAGGCGAGAGCGCCACTCCCGCATGAATGCCTGAAATTTCATCTCATCCGCGCAAATACTCGTGAGCGATGGAGCGCAGCAATCGGATACCGCACACCAGACGCAGCGAAGGATCATTGACCGACACAGTAGGTAGGTCGACTTCGATATTTGATCTACTTTTCGTGTCGGTCAATGATCCTCGGCGCCACCGGCGCGATGTCGACGGCCGCTCGCTCCCCGGCTTGGCTCAGCTGAGGAGGTCGAGGGCGGCGAACCGAGGGCGCGGGCGGCGGCACGGGAGTCGTAGACGCGGTCGATGCCGGCCGCGAGGCGCCAGCCGCGTTCGCGGAACGCGGCCGCGACCCAGGGTGATCAGCATAGGGGGCGTCGTGGGACAGGTACTGCCCGATATTCGCCCTTTGTCGGCGCTTCGGGCTGGATCATTCGCCGAGTCATGCACGGAAGCCGCCGAAAGGATCATTGAGTGATACACCAGATAGCTCAACCGGCGGAGCTGATCTACCTGGTGTATCACTCAATGATCCTTTCGCGTGGAGGGATCCTCATGATCGCAGCACGAGGTGCGCGGAGGTGTCGTCGCGGCCGGTATCTTCGCGCCGGCGGCGGCCTGTGCCTGCGCCGCGCCCAGCCGCCGGACCTACACCGCGCCCAACCGGCGGCCTCTGCCGGGCTCAGCCGGCGGCCTCTGCCGGGCTCAGCCGGCGGCCTCTGCCGGGCTCAGCCGACGGCCTCTGCCGGGCTCAGCCGGGGACGGTGAAGAACTGGGTCCGGGCGGTGCCGGGGGCGAGCGGGCCCTGGCGCTCCGAGGTGGAGCGCCACGTCTGGACCACCGCGTAGCGGCGGCCGCGCGTCACGGTCGTCTCGAACCCGCCGCAGGCGTGCTGGATGTCCTCCCGCGTGAAGGTGACCTTCGGGCAGGTGAAAGGACCCGCCACGGTACGGCCGGACGACTCCTCCACCAGGTGCAGCGAGACGACGGCGGACGCACCCGGGAGCGCGGAGATCACGCCGCTGAGCCGGACGGCCGGGCCGAGCGCGTAACAGGTCTGGATCACGGCGGGCCGGGTGGTCGCCCATTGCATCACGGAGTCGCAGCGCGTCGGGCCCCAGGTATAACTGACCGCCTCCGGCGTGGCGGCCGCGCTGGTGGCGGCGGCCGGCGCGGTAGTGCGTGCGACCGGCCGGGCCGGCACGCTGGTCGGCGCACCGGTCGGCGTGGGTTGCGGGCTGACCGCGGCCGGCTGCGGTTTCGGGGCGTGCACGGCCGGGACCGGGCTGCGCTCCGGCGCCGCGAGCGGGCTCGGTGCGGTCGTGGACACCTGTGGCACCGCCGACGCGTGATGCTCCGCGGCGTTGTGCCGGATCGCGAGCGCAACCGCACCGCCCATCACGGCGATCGCGGCCAGCCCGGCCAGCGGCGTCGCCACTCGCCGCCGCAGCATCCCGCCCGGCTCGGCCACCTTGCTTCGCCGCCGCCCACGCACCCGGCTCCGCCCGTCACCGCCCGCACCGGCACTGCCGGCGGCTTGCGCATCGGCGCGGTCACCAGCGTCGTTACCCCGCTCACCGCTCCCGGCACTGCCGCCGGCCTTCGCGTCGGCGCGGTCGCCGGTGTCGCCACCCCGCCCACCGGCGCCGGTATTCGCATCGGAGCGGTCACCGGCGGCGGAGTGTTCCGGGCCGGCTTCTCCGTCCGGGCCGGATGGGTGTGTCTGCTTCGCGGGCGGAACGGAGGCAGGCGTGATCACCGGCGATTGCGTGTCCGGCCGGCCGGACTGGCCGGCCTGCACGGGGATATCGGCTTCACCCGGCGGCGTCGCGCCGTCGGCTCGATCGGCCGCCGTGGCATCCGTCCCGCTGCCGGGCGCGGTCCCCGATCCCGCCACAGCCGGGATCGCGCTCCCCCCGCCCGGCGCTGCCGCCACATCCGAGCCGGGCAGAGCCGCAAGCCCGGCGCCCTGACCAGACAAAGCCGCGAGGTCGGCGTCCTGGCCGGGTGGAGCGGGGGTGGGGTTCTGGCGGGGCAGGATGGGGAGGCCGTCGGTGAACGGCTCGTGGAGGGGGTCGAGGGCGGGGAGGCCGGCGGTGGCGTCGGCGAGGGCGCGGAAGCGATCGATGAGCTCGGCCGCGGTCGGACGGTGGGTAGGGTCGGAGGCGAGGCAGGATTCGATGATCTGCCAGGCCGATGGTGGCGCGGACGCCGGGCGCGGGACCGTGAAGCCCTGGAGCGAGGCGTAGGGGTTCACGCCCGCGAACGGTGGCCGGCCCAGCAGCAGCTCGAACAGCACGATGCCGAGCGCGTAGACGTCGGCCGCGGGCATCGGACGGCCGCCCGCGATCACCTCGGGGGCGAGGTAGCCGGCCGTGCCGATCACCGCGCCGGTCGTGGTGAGCCGGGAGCCGTGCAGCACCCGGGCCACGCCGAAGTCGGTGAGGCGGACCGTCGGGTCGGTCTCGCCGGGCCGGGTTAGCAGGATGTTGTCCGGCTTGAGGTCGCGGTGCACGACGCCGCGGCGGTGTGCGTGGCTGAGCGCGGCCGCGGTCTGGCCGAGGATGACCGCGGCCTCGGCGGGCGGGAGCGTGCCGGCCGCGCGGAGCCGCCGGCGCAGGCTGCCGCCCGGGATGAGGTCCATCACCAGGCCGAGCGACGAGCCGACGGTGAGCAGTTCGCGGACCGGCACGATGTGCGGGTGGCGGAGCATGCGCAGGATCGCGCGCTCCTGCACGAAGCGCATCACGATCTTCGGCTCGCCGGCCAGGTCGTCGCGGAGCAGCTTGATCGCGACCTGTTCGCCGGTGGAGGACTCGAGTGCGCGCCAGACCGTGCCGGTGGCGCCGCCGCCGATCTCCTCCTGCAGCGCGTAGGCGCCGCCGATCCGGCGGGGTGGCGGCACCCCGGCCGGGTCGGTGGCCGGGGCGCCGGCGGGTGAGTCGGAGGGGCGCATCGGCGATTCCTTCGTACGGGGGCGGAGTAGCTGGGGAGAAAGACGCGGGGTGAGATCGCGTCGTTGCGCCCGGTATTCCTAACCCGTGGGAAAGCCCCATGCAACCGACACATCGGGGCATATCGCCAAGTAGCCCCATACCGGTGAATCCCAAGTCGCAAAGGCGACTAATCGAGCTGAGGCAGCACCTTCGCGCCGAACGTATCGATGAACTCGCGCAGGTCCTGCCCCACGTGATGCAGGTAGATCTCGTCGAAGCCCAGTTCCGCGTACCCCCGGATCTGCTCGAGGTGAACGTTTGTGTCCGCGGAGACGTTGACGACCTCGCGAACCTGATCGATGCCGACCTTCTCGGAGACGACGTCGAACGCCTCCGCGGTGTCCAGGTCCCAGCAGACCGGCGGCTTGAAGACGTTGCTGCGCCATTGGTCGAGCGCGATCGCCTCGGCCTTCTCCAGCGACGGGTCCCAGGAGAGGTGCACCTGGAGGTGCAGCTTCCCGCGGCCGCCGGCCTCCCGGTACGCGGCGATCATGCGGCGCAGGTGCTCGTGCGGCGCGTTCACGGTGATCAGCCCGTCCGCCCACTCGGCGCACCAGCGCGCGGTCTCCACGCTCACCGCGGCGCCGACCAGCTGCGGCGTGATCTCCGGGCGGGACCACAGCCGTGCCCGGTCGACCTTCACCAGGCCGTCGTGGCTCACCTCCTCACCGGCCAGCAGCGCGCGGATCACGTCCACGCACTCGCGCAGCCGGGCCGAGCGCACGTCCTTGCGCGGCCACGGGTCGCCGGTGATGTGCTCGTTGCTGGCCTCGCCGGTGCCGAGCGCGGCCCAGAACCGGCCCGGGTACATCGCACCGAGCGTGCCGATCGCCTGCGCGATGATCGCCGGGTGGTAGCGCTGGCCGGGCGCGTTCACGATGCCGAACGGCAGCGAGGTGGCCTGCATCGCGGCTCCGAGCCACGTCCAGGCGAACGCGGACTGCCCCTGGCGGGTGCTCCACGGCGAGAAGTGGTCGGAGGACATGGCCGCCGCGAAACCGGCGGACTCCGCCCTGGTCACGAAGTCGAGGAGAGCGGCGGGGCCGATCTGCTCGTGCGAGTTGTGGATGCCGTATACCGTCACGCTCTCCCCGTACCCGCGAAGGTTTTTGATCATGCTTGTGAATTTTGGCCCCTTATCAGCAGGTCAGCGGGGCGCCAAGAGCAACACGCGGGAGTGCTGGTCGTCACCCCGGCGGTCACGAAGTCTGCGCGAGGTGCCGACCGGCGGTACCTTTGTTTCGTGCCAGTTGCCATCCGCTCCGGACACCTCACGTGGGTGACCCGGCGCACGCTGCGTCTGGCCGGGGCGTTCGCGATCTTCGTGCTCGCCTTCACCGGCGGATGGCCATCCAGCACCTCGGATGCATCCCCGGCCCCGCGGGTCGTCGCCACCGCTCCGGTGGGCGGCATCGACCTGGTGCCGGCCGGAGCCGAAACGACCGGGATCACCCCGGCGAGCTCCGCCGTCGACGTCGTCCAGGCACCGCTACCGGCCGACCGGCAACCGGCGCTGCCGGGCCCGCTACCGCTGCTCGCGGTCGCGGCGCTGCTGCTGGTCACGCTTCCGGAGTGTCGCGGAACCGCCGCCCGCACCGCCCCCGACGGGCCGCGCGGCGACCGGGCACCCCCGTTATGCCCGGCCTGACCCCTCACTGAGGTCACCCCGCGTGATCAGCCCCGCACTCGCACATGATCGTGTCGCCGCCGCGCGGTGATGCCACCCTGTCTTCCCGGTCTCCCCCGGGCTCCCGTGCCATTCCTCACTGATGAGGTTCATGCTATGGACGGCTTCTTCCAGCAGGCCAACATCGACGAGGTCCTCGGCCTCGGTCGTACGGCCTCGCTGACCTGGCTGGCCTTCTTCGCCTTCGCGATGCTCGCGCTCTTCGGCCTGTCCCTGCTCAGCCGAGACCGGGACGCGGTCGCGGAACAACGCGAGTACCGGCGTCACCGCCGCCGGCACCGCCAGCGCCTGCGTGCCGCGCGCGCCGTCGCGGCGCGGGCCGGCGTCCCGACCGAGGCCGTGGTCTCCAAGCCGCTGCCCGGCGAGACACGGGTGTCGACGCTCGACGAACTCCAGCGGTACGCGTACGAGGTCGCCACCGCGGCGCTGCGCGCGGAGCAGACCGCGGCCCGCTGCCGCATCGAGTGGGAGGCGGCCGAGCGCATCCAGCAGTCCGCCTGGCGCGCGCTGCAGGTCGCGACCGAGGCCGCCGAGCGGGCGAACAAGGCGTCGATGTTCCCGTCCGTCGTGGACGAGATCGAGCAGTCCAGTGCGGAGCCGACCGCGGACGAGCTGGAGGAGCGTCGCCGGCATCTGCGGCGGTCCGCCACCCGCGCGTTCCATCGTGGAGAGATCCGCTACGACCAGCTCAGCGCCGTGCTGTCGTTCGAGGGCGAGTGGTCGCCGAGCCTGTCCCCGGTGGAGCACGAGCGGTCGCTGCTGCGCTTGGCGCAGGAGCGGTTGTCGTCGGCGTATCAGGAGGCGACCCGGGTCGAGCGCCGCGCGTGGGAGGTGGCCGCGACCGCGTCCGCCGCCAAGACCAGCCTGGCGCAGGAGGCGACGGAGGCGGAGCTGAAGGCGTCGCTGGCCGCCGCGGAGGCCGCCGCGCCGAAGGGTCTCGCGGCGATGCTGGCCAAGGTCGGCGCGGTGCGGCTGCCGAGGCCGGGCGGCGACGGCCGGATCCGTCGCATGGTGATCCCGGCCGCGCCGGTCAAGACCGTGGAGACGGTGGAGACCGTGCTGCCGGCTGCGCAGCCGGTGGTGGCCGAGGACATCGAGGCGACCACGGATCTGACCGCGCTCACCGCCGCGGCGACCGCGGCCACCGTGGACGCGGCGCGGGCCGGCGAGGACGTCGAGGCGACGAGCGACCTGACCGCGATCTCGGCCGCGCTGTCGTCGTCCACCACGGACGTCACGGAGACCGTGGACATCACGGAGGTCGTCGAGACCGATCCGGCCGCTTCCAGCACGGGCGACTCGGACGGCGTCGTGGCCGCGGAGAACGCGGCCGTCGCGGAGACGGCGAAGGCGGAGGCCCCGGACGGTGCCGAGGTCGTGGCCGCCACGACCGCCGATCTGGACGCGACCGTCGAGTGGGAGATCGAGGCGAGCGCGGTCGTCGCGGCCGCGCAGGCCGAGATCGAGGCGGCCGCGTCGCGCACCGAGGACGCCTCGCCGGAGGACGCGGCCGCGCTCGCGCCGGCCTCGCTGCCGGTGATGGGCATCGCCCGGGTGCCGCTGCGCACGGCGCCGGGCATCGCGGTGCCGGGCATTCCGGTGCCGCGCACCGCGGGTGAGAGCATGGAGCCGGCGGCCGCCGCGCCGACCGTCTCCGCGCGGGCCGCGGTGACCGCGCCGGGTGCGGTGGTGGCCGGTCGCGCGGCCGTCGTGCCACGCGTGGTCGCGGTGGTCGGCGCCAGCCAGAAGGACGAGCCGGCCTCCGGCTCGGACGACGACGGCCCGGCGAACAGCACGGTCCAGGTGATGGCATCACGCTGATCGCCGATCAGGCGATCAGGCTTCCATGATCCAGGTGTTCCCGACGTTGTTAGAACGACGTGGGGAACACCTGGATCACGACCTTCCAGACCACGCGCGGAACGCGCGGGACCCGAAGGGCGCGCGGAAACGCAAGACGCGCGGGGCGCGGGGCGACGTGAACGGCGTGGGCTCGGCAGGGCCGCGGTAGGTGTGCGAGAAGAGAACGGCCGCCCGAATCTCCGGGCGGCCGTTCTGTCGTGCGGGAGTGTTACAGCGAGACCACGACCGCGCTCTCCGCGGGCAGCTCGACCACGTCGCGGGTGAGGATCGTGCCCGGCTCGGTCGCCAGCAGCACGGCCCGTGGCACGCCCCGCAGGCTGATCCGCTGCGCGACCGGCGCCAGGTTCGCCGCGATCACGCAGTCGCCGCGGCGCATCACGACATATCGGTTGCCGTGCCACACCTGCACCCGGTCGAGCCGCGGCTCGGACAGGTCGGCCCGCGACTTCCGCAGCGCGATCAGCTTGCGGTAGATCTCCAGCATGGCCGCGTGCGCGGGCTTGCCCGGCTCGGCCCAGTCGAGCTTGGAGCGCTGGAACGTCTCCGGGTCCTGCGGGTCCGGGACGTCGTTCTCCGCCCAGCCGTGACTGGCGAACTCGCGCCGCCGCCCGTTCTTCACCGCCAGCGCCAGCTCCGGCTCCGGGTGGCTGGTGAAATATTGCCAGGGCGCCGTCGCGGCCCACTCCTCACCCATGAAGAGCATCGGCGTGTACGGCGAGGTGAGCAGCAGCGTCGCGCCGACCTTGAGCAGCCCCGGGGAGAGCGTGCTGGACAGCCGGTCGCCGATCGCCCGGTTGCCGATCTGGTCGTGGTTCTGGAGGTAGGCGACGAACCGGTGCCCCGGCACGAGCGAGCGGTCGATCTGCCGCCCGTGCCGCCGCTGCCGGAAGCTGGAGAACGTGCCCGCGTGGAAGAACGCGCCGGTGAGCACGGTGGCCAGGCAGTCCAGCGAGCCGAAGTCCGCGTAGTAGCCCTGGCGCTCGCCGGTGAGCAGCGTGTGCAGCGCGTGGTGCACGTCGTCGTCCCACTGCGCGTGCAGCCCGTAACCCCCGGCCTCCCGCGGCGTGATCAGCCGCGGGTCGTTGAGGTCGGACTCGGCGATCAGCGACAGCGGCCGGCCCAGGTGGGTGGAGAGCGCCTCCACCTCCGTGGCCATCTCCTCCAGCAGGTGCACGGCGCCGCGGTCGTCCAGCGCGTGCACCGCGTCCAGCCGCAGGCCGTCGACGTGGTAGTCGCGCAGCCACATCAGCACGCTGTCGATGATGTAGCGGCGGACCTCGCCGGAGCGCGGGCCGTCGATGTTGACCGAGCTGCCCCAGGGCGTCTGCGTGCCCTCCAGCAGGTAGGGAGCGAACATCGGCGCGTATGCCCCGGACGGGCCGAAATGGTTGTAGACGACGTCGAGGACCACCCCCAGCCCGCGCGCATGGGCGGCGTCGACCAGGCGCTTCAGCCCGTCCGGCCCGCCGTAACTCTCCTGCGGCGCGAACCAGCAGACTCCGTCGTAACCCCAGTTGTAGTCGCCGTTGAACGCGGCGACCGGCAGCAGCTCGATCATGTCGACGCCCAGCTCGACCAGGTGGTCGAGGCGGGCGATCGCGGCGTCGAACGTGCCCTCCGGCGTGAACGTGCCGACGTGCAGCTCGTAGAGGATGCTGCCGGGCAGCTGCCGCCCGGTCCAGCCGGTGTCGGTCCAGCCGAACGCGGCGTGGTCGTAGACCCGGCTGGGCGCGTGCACGCCGCCCGGCTGCCAACCGGAACGTGGGTCGGGGAGCGGCTGGTCGTCGTTGTCGCCGAGAAGGTAGGTGTAGTCGGTGCCGGGGCCGGCCTCCGGCACCTCGAGCTGCCACCAGCCGTCCTCGGAGCGCTTCATCTGGCGGACGTCGCCGTCACCGAGGCGGAGCCGGACGCGGGAGTCGGGGGCCCACACGGCGAAATTCGTCATCGAATCAACACGCTTTCCGGCCGCTTATCCGCGCCTGATCAGGAGAGCCACGGGATATGTGTCCAGCACCTCGGCGAGCGTCAGCCGAGAACCACTGTAGTCGCGACCCGTGAACGAATCGATGTATTCACGGTCCGGAAGTTTCAGTGATGTTTCACCCCAGCCACCTTGACGTGCGAGTCCCATCGGGAGCCGCGTCGCGACGACGCATGCCCCACCGCGGTCGAACGCGATCGCGTGCCCGGCGGCCGGGCCCTCGACCTCCAGCGGCGTGTAGTCGGTGAACAGCTCGGGGCGGTCCCGGCGAGCCCGCAGTGTACGGCTGGTGACCAGCAGTTTCGCGGCTCCGGAGAGGTCGATCCCGGGCAGCTCACCGCCGTCGATGCGTTCCAGCATCTCGCGCCGGGCCGTGAAGTCGACGGGCCGGCGATTGTCCGGATCGACGAGTGAGTGGTCCCACAGCTCGGTGCCCTGATAAACGTCGGGAATCCCGGGCATCGCCAGCTGCACGACCTTCTGGCCGAGCGAGTTGACCCATCCGGAGAATGTGATCGATTCGGCGAACTCGGAGATCTCCCCGCGGAGTTCGGAATCGTCGTAGACCCGGTCGACCAGATTCGCGAGTGCGCGTTCGAAATCGGTGTTCGGATCGGTCCAGCTCGTGGAAGTTCCAGATTCGCGCGCGGCTTTCTCCGCGTACGCCTTGAGCCGTTCCCGCTCGATCGGCCAGGCGCCGACCGCGGTCTGCCACAGCAGGTGCGCGAGCGCCGGGTCGCCGAACCCGGACGCCTCGGTCCACCGCGTCGCCGCCGCGGCCCACTCGCGCGGCACCTCGGACAGCACGGCCAGGCGTGCCCGTACGTCCTCGGAGCGCTTGGTGTCGTGCGTGGAGAGCGACGTCATGCTCTCCGGCGCGCGGGCCTCGGCGGCCGCGTGGAACTCCGACGGCCGCACGCCGAACCGGTCCGGATCGCCGCCGACCTCGTTCAGCGCGATGAACCGGGTCCACCGGTAGTACGCGGTGTCCTCCACGCCCTTGGCCATCACCGCGCCGGTGAACTGCTGGAACCGCACGGCCAGCTCGTCCACCGGGTTGCGCAGCCGCGCAGTGAGCGCGTCCAGCCCGCGGCCCATGCCGGGGCGTCGGCGGCCGGCCTCGGAGCGCGCCTTGGCCAGGTGCCGGGCGCCGTCCGGCAGGTAGGAGCGGTAGACCGGGAAGTCCGCGGCCAGCTCGGCCAGTCCCTCCCGGGCACCGGCCACCTCGGAGGCGAGCCGGGTCAGCCGGTTCAGCTCCGCGGCCAGCATGCGGGTCGCCGCCGCGTACTTGGTGGCGTGGGTGAGCTCCGCCCAGGAGACGCGCTTGCCGGTCAGGTGGTGGTCCAGGCCGGAGAACACGGGCGCGGCGGCCGGGTCGATGAACAGGCCGCAGACCTCGCGCATCGCGTCGTACCCGGTGGTGCCCGCGATCGGCCAGTCCGGCAGCTTCTCGCCGGTCTCCAGGATCTTCTCGATCACGATCCACGCGTCCGGCGCGGCCCGGCGCAGGCGGCGCAGGTAGTCGGCCGGATCGCGCAGGCCGTCCGGGTGGTCGACCCGGATGCCGTCCAGCTCGCCGTCGTTGTACCAGCGGAGGATCTCCGCGTGCGTGGCGTCGAAGACGGCCGGCTCCTCCACACGCAGCCCGGCCAGCGTGGTGATCGCGAAGAACCGCCGGTAGTTCAGGTCGGTGTCGCCGCGCCGCCAGTCGACCAGCTCGTAGTGCTGCCGGTCGTGGATCTCCTGCGGCGTACCCTCGCCGGTGCCCGGCGCGACCGGGAAGCGATGCTCGAAGTAGTGCAGGTCGCCGTCCTTGAACTCCAGGTCGGAAAGCGGCTCCCCGTTGTCGGCCAGCACCGGGACGACCAGGCGGCCCCGGGTCCAGTCGATGTCGAACCAGGTCGCGTACGGCGAGTCGCGGCCCAGCCTGAGCACGTCCCACCAGGCCGGGTTGCTGGGCGGGTCGGCGATCCCGGCGTGGTTCGGGACGATGTCGACGACCAGCCCGAGGCCGGCCTCGCGCAGCGCGTCGACGAGTCGCCGCCGGCCCTCCTCGCCACCCAGCTCCGGGTTGACCCGGGTGTGGTCGGCGACGTCGTACCCGTGCGCGGAGCCGGGCACGGCGGCCAGCAGCGGCGCGGTGTAGCAGTGCGTGACCCCGAGATCGGCGAGGTAACCGGCGATGTCTGCGGTGGCGGAGAGGTCGAAGCCCGGGCGGACCTGGACCCGGTACGTGGCTGCGGGCGTTTTCATGTCAGACCGTCCTGTCCAGCACGACGATTGAACGATCCGGCACCCAGAACGTGCCGCCGGCCTCGGCGACGACGGGGTTGTCGGGTGACGGCTCGGCGGTCTCTATGACCTTCTCCCACTTCTGCCCGTAGTCGGCGGGCGGAAGCGTGAATTCCAGGGGCGCGTCGTGCGCGTTGAAGCACAGCAGGAACGACTGGTCCTGGTGCCGCTGCCCGTACTGGCCGCGCTCCTTGATCCCGTCGCCGTTGACGAACAGCGCGACCGCCCGGCCGAAGTCGTTGCCCCAGTCGCCGTCGTTCATCTCGCGCCCGTCCGGCGTGAACCAGGCCAGGTCCTGCAGCGCCTCGCCGCTGCCGCGCCCGCCGACCGGCAGGCCGGTGAAGAACCGCCGGCGCCGGAAGACCTGGTGCTTCTTGCGGAAGGCGACGAGGGTACGGGTGAAGTCGAGCATCTGCTCGTCGACGTTGTCCCAGTCGATCCAGGCGATCTCGCTGTCCTGGCAGTAGGCGTTGTTGTTGCCGTGCTGCGTGCGGCCCAGTTCGTCACCGTGCCCGATCATCGGCACGCCCTGCGACAGCATCAGCGTGGCCATGAAGTTGCGCCGCTGCTTCGCCCGCGTCTCCAGCACCGCCGGGTCGTCGGTCGGGCCCTCCACGCCGGAGTTCCACGACCGGTTGTGGCTCTCGCCGTCCCGGTTGTCCTCGCCGTTCGCCTCGTTGTGCTTGTCGTTGTACGACACCAGGTCGTTCAGCGTGAACCCGTCGTGGCAGGTGACGAAGTTGATGCTGTGGAACGGGCGGCGGCCGTCGTCCTGGTAGAGGTCGGCCGAGCCGGTGAGCCGGGACGCGAACTCGGCCAGCGTGGCCGGCTCGCCGCGCCAGAAGTCCCGCGCGGTGTCCCGGAACTTGCCGTTCCACTCGGTCCACACCGGCGGGAAGTTGCCCACCTGGTAGCCGCCCGGGCCGACGTCCCACGGCTCCGCGATCAGCTTGACCTGGCTGATCACCGGGTCCTGCTGGACCACCTCGAAGAACGTGGAGAGCCGGTCCACCTCGTAGAACTCGCGGGCCAGCGTGGCCGCCAGGTCGAAGCGGAAGCCGTCGACGTGCATCTCCTGCACCCAGTAGCGCAGCGAGTCCATGATCAGTTGGAGCGTCTGCGGGCCGCGCATGTTCATGCTGTTGCCGGTGCCGGTGAAGTCGACGTAGTACTGCCGGTCCTCCTCGGAGAGCCGGTAGTAGGCCGCGTTGTCCACGCCCTTCATGGACATGGTCGGGCCGAGGTGGTTGCCCTCCGCGGTGTGGTTGTAGACCACGTCCAGGATGACCTCGATGCCGGCGCTGTGCAGCGCCTTGACCATGCCGCGGAACTCCTGCACCTGCTGACCGAGATAACCCAGAGCGGAATATCCGTGGTACGGGGCGAAGAAGCTGATCGTGTTGTAGCCCCAGTAGTTGCGCAGTCCGAGGTCGTTCAGCCGGTGGTCGTGCACGAACTGGTGCACCGGCATCAGCTCGATCGCGGTGATGCCGAGTTTCTGCAGGTGGTCGATCATGGCCGGGTGCGCGATGCCGGCGTACGTGCCGCGCAGCTCCGCCGGGATGTCCGGGTGCTTCTTGGTCAGGCCCTTCACGTGCGCCTCGTAGATCACCGAGTGGTGGTACGGCGTGCGCGGCGGCCGGTCGTTGCCCCAGTCGAAGTACGGGTTCACCACCACGCCCTTGGGCATGTACGGCGCCGAGTTGATCTCCGACATCCGGCTCGGGTCGTCCATCTGGTAGCCGTAGAGCGCCGGGTGCCACTGCACGTCGCCGTCGACCGCCTTCGCGTACGGGTCGAGCAGCAGCTTGTGCGGGTTGCACCGGGCGCCGTTGCCCGACGGGTCGTACGGCCCGTAGACGCGGTACCCGTACCGCTGGCCCGGCTGCACGCCCGGCAGGTAGGCGTGCCAGACGAACGCGTCCACCTCCTGCAGCTCGATCCGCTGCTCCGCCCCGATGTCCCACTCGTCGAACAGGCACAGCTCCACGGACTCCGCGACCTCGGAGAAGATCGCGAAGTTGGTGCCGGTGCCGTCGTACGTGGCACCCAGGGGATAACGACGTCCTGGCCATGTCTGCATGTGTGTTGCTCCCCCTCGCCGTCGCGGACGCCCGCGTACCCATCCTCGCCGGATCGGACCCGCACCGCCGCGACGCCACGCGACGGTGATTCCGGACACCCGTACCCCCGGTCCGCGTGTGCGCGCGTGCCGAAGGGCGAGGCGCTTATGCCCCGAGAGTCACCGCGTTAATCCACCCGGTTGCAACGAGTGGATCTCGCCCGGCGTACGGCTGAAGTTCCTCATGGACCGAGGACAAAATCTTGCTCAGAAGCTGCTAACGTCAGGCCCATCGCCTGCCGTCATCAGGTCTCCACCTCTTGGTGTAGACCCTGATGGGTCATGTCGCGACTTAATCGATCACAGAGGGCTCGTGCTGTTGAACGCACCGCTGATCTTCGGTCCCCAGGTGTGCGCCTCCCTGTCGGAGGGAGCCGGCGCGTCCCGCGAATGGCTGGTGCCCGACGGCGTCGGGGGTTACGCCATGGGCACGATCTCCGGCCTGCGCACCCGGCGGTACCACGCATTGCTCGCGGTGGCCGACACCGCGCTCACCGAACGGCACGTCGCACTCGCCGCGCTGGACGCCACCGTGACGCTCCCCTCCGGCGCCCCGGTGCAGCTCTACACGCACGAGTGGGCGTCCGGTGCGGTCGCGCCGAACGGCCACGCCTACCTGGAGCTGTTCGAGCTCGCCGACGGGCTGCCGCGCTGGCGGTGGCGGATCGGCGACGTGGTGCTGGAGCGCGAGCTGGCGATGGCGCACGGCCAGCCGTCGCTCGGCGTGGTGCACCGCCTGATCTCCGCACCCGGACCGGTGACATTGTCGCTGGCCGCGATGTGCACCTGGCGCGACGCGCACGGCGAGCGCCGCGCCGACGGCGCGCAGCTGCGGGCCGAGACGGTCGCGGACGGCGTGGTGATCGAGAACGCGTACCGGTTGGCCGGTCCCGGATGGACGGCCTCGGGCCAGTGGCATCTGGACGCGTTCGCGCGCGCCGAGGCGGAGCGCGGGCTGAACCCGGTCGAGGACCTGTGGCACGCCGGCTCGTTCACCGCCACGCTGGAGGTCGGTCAGGCGCTGGAGGTGTCGGCCTGGGCCGGTGACCTCGGCGAGCGCCCGCCGCCGGCCGCCACCATAGTCGCGGCCGCCCACGACCGCGCGCACAAGCTGGTCACCGGCGCGGACCCGGGCGACTCCACCGCCGCCACGCTCGCGCTCGCCGCGGACGCGTTCATCGTGGACACCGCGAGCGGCCCGGACGTGATCGCCGGCTACCCGTGGTTCAACGCCTACCTCGGCGACACCATGACGGCGTACGAGGGGCTGTTCCTGGACACCGGCCGCGGCTCCGAGGGCGCGGCGCTGCTCCAGGCCCGCGTCGCCGCCGCGGTCGAGGCGGCCGACGCCGGGCTGCTGCACGACCCGGTGGACGGGCCGCTCTGGCTGGTCCACGCGGTCGAGCGGCACGTGACCCGGCTCGGCGACACCGACCTCGCGGCCGCGCTCGTCGACCCGCTCACCGACCTGCTGCTCCGGCACGTCGGCCTCGGCCCGGCCACCCGCCCGGCCCCGCGGGAGCAGAGGCCGGAGGCCGCGCGGTCCGCGCTGGCCGCGATGCTCCAGACACCGACCCAGGCGCTCTCGCCGATAACGCCGGCGCAGCGGCATGCGCCGGTGCTGGCGGTCAGCGAAAGCGACGGCCTGCTCCGGCACGACTCCGAGCGCAACGCGCTGACCTGGATGAACGCGCGACTCAACGGCGTCGCGGTCACGCCGCGCACCGGCAAGCCGGTCGAGGTGAACGCGCTCTGGGTCAACGCGCTGGCCGGCCTGACCGGGCTACTCCGCGCGGCCGGCCGGGAGAACCCGGACCTCACCAAGGCGCACGAGACCGCGCTGGCCTCGTTCCAGCAGCGGTTCGTCGCGGAGGAGGGCTGGCTCTACGACGTGGTCGACGCGCCGCCCGCGTCCTATCCGCTCGGCGGCACCGCGCACGACGACGCCTGTCTGCGGCCCAACCAGCTGCTCGCGTTCAGCCTTCCGCACGCGCCGCTGCGTGGCGAGGCCGAGTCCCGGCCGATCAACGCGGCCGGGCCCGCGCTGCTCACGCCGATGGGCATCCGGTCGCTCGCACCCGGCGAGTTCGGCTACATGGGCACGCACCGGGGCAACCGGATCGTGCGGGACGCGGCGTACCACCAGGGTGTGGTCTGGCCCTGGCTGATCGGTCCCTACCTGGACGCGTGCATCGCGGCCGGGCTGCCCACCGACGGCGTGCTCACCGGCCTGGAGACGCACCTGGGCGAGTGGGGTCTCGGCTCGGTCAGCGAGACCGCGGAGGGTGACGCGCCGCACGCGGCCACCGGCTGCCCGTTCTCGGCCCGCTCGGTCGCCGAACTGAATCGCATTCGCCACCGCCTCTGAGCTGCACCTGAGGCGTCGTCCGGTCCTCCGGACGGCGCCTCGATCTGTCTGATCCCCGGTTTCACGCTCCGGCCCCGCAGTGGATATTTGAGTGCCCCTACTCATCACGGGAGGGGCGGGCTGCGAGAGGCTACGGCGCATGATCATGACTCGGGTGGGCATCACGGCCGCGGCCTCCGCGCTCCCGGAGCGCGAGGTGGAGACCGCCGACCTGCAGCGGCAGGTCGCCGACGCCAGTGGCCTGCGCCTGCCGGACGGCATGTTCGAGCAGCTCACCGGCGTGCGGCGACGCCGGATCGCGGCCGGCGACGAGTACGCGTCCACGCTCGCGGTCGCGGCCGCCCGGCGCGTGCTCGACGACGCCGGCCTGGACCCGCTCGACGTCGACGTGCTGCTCTTCGCGTCCGCCAGCCGGGACATGGCCGAGCCGGCCACCGCGCACGTCGTGCAGGCCGAACTCGGCTCGCGCGCGCACGCGCTCGACGTGACCAACGCGTGCAACAGCTTCATCAACGGCATCGACCTGGCCCGGTCGCTGATCATCGCGGGGCGGGCCGGGCGCGTGCTGGTCGTCACCGGCGAGACGCCGACCCGCGCGATGCGCACCACGCTCACCGGCGGCATGCAGGCGGTCCGGGACGCGTTCGCCGGATACACGTTCGGCGACGGCGGCGCCGCGGTGCTGGTCGAGCCGGTCGGCAGCGGCGGCATCCTGGACATCGACACGGAGACGCACTCGGAGCACTGGCGGGTCGGCGGGATTCCCGGCGGCGGATCGCGGCTGCCGCGCGGCGACGAGCACACCTACTTCAGCGGCGAGGGGCACACGCTGCGCGCGGTCTTCGAGAAGATCGGCGCCGGCATCATCGAGCGCGTCGCCGCCCGCACCGGCCTGGACTGGGACGACTACCGGCACGTGCTCGTCCACCAGGTCACCGGGCCGTACCTCGCCCGGTTCGTGGAGATCACCGGTGTGCCCGAGTCGAAGCTGGTGCCCACGCTGCCGTCGCTGGGAAACCTGGCGAGCGCCAGTCTCGGCGTGCAGCTGACGCGGGTCTTCCCCGGCCTCCGCTCCGGCGACCGAATACTGCTCGTCGGCCTCGGCGGCGGCGTCAGCATGATGACCATGGTCTGGGAGAAGGCCTGATGCTCGACCGGCTGCGCACCGCGCTCGCCCGCGACAGCGACCGCCCGGCCGTGCTCGGCGCCACGCTCACCGGCCGGCCCCGCGTCCGCGCCACGCGCGGAGACCTTCACGACCTGGCCGAGGGGTACGCGCGGGCGCTGCACCACCGAGGCCTGCGCGCCGGCGACACGCTCGGCGTCGCGGTCATCCCCGGCCCGGCCGCGCTCGCGCTGATGCTGGCCGCGCACCGGCTCGGCGTGTGCACCGCGATCCTGGACCCGGCCGCCGGCCCGGACGTGCTGCTCGCCCGCCTCCGGCTCGCCGCGCCCGCGCTGATCGTGGCGGACGGCGCGGCGCAGGCGCTCGCGTCCTGGGCCGCACCGCTGGCCCGCCGCGCCCAGCTCGCGCTGCCCACGCTCGGCGACCTGGCACCGGTCGTCACGCTCGGCCGCCGCTGGCCCGGCGCCGCGCCCTCGCTGGAGATCCCGTCCGGCGGTACGCCGCCGCCGGTCCACGACGGGGACGGCGACGCGGTCATCGTGTTCACGTCCGGCACCACCAGCAGCCCGCGCGCGGTCGTGCACGGGCGAGCCAGCCTGGACGCCGGCATGCGCGCGGTCACCGAGCTGGTCCGGCCGGTCCCGGGCGCGCCGGTCGCCGGCGGCACGTTCTTCGTGCTCGCGCCCGCGCTGGCCGAGGGTGCACCGGTCGCCATGCCCGCGGGCCGGCCCGCCGCGCTGGCCCGGCAACTCGCGCGGCTGAAACCGCAGGCCACCTACCTGACGCCGCCGGAGTTGCGGGCGGCGCTCGACGCGGGCACGCGCTTCACCGGGCGCGTCTACAGCGGCTCCGCGCCGGTGTCGGCGGCGTTGCTCTCCCGGGTGCGGCAGTCGGGCGCGGACGAGGCGTGGGGCGTCTACGCGCTGACCGAGGTCTTCCCGGCCGCGGCCGTCGAGTCACGCGAGAAGATCGCCTTCGCCTCTGGCTCCGGCTCCGGCGGTGATCTTCTCGGCGCGCTGCTGCCGGGGGTCTCCGCGCGCCGGGACGCTGGTGGCGTGCTGGAGCTGCGGGCGCCGCAGATGTGTCACCGCTATCTCGGTCAGCCGCCGCACGACTGGGTCTCCACCGGCGACCTCGCGCGGCTGGAGGCCGGCCGGGTGATCCTCTCCGGGCGGGCCAAGGACATGATCCTGCGCGCGGCCGAGAACATCTACCCCGGCCTGTACGAACCGTCGCTGCACGTACCGGGCGTGGCGCTGGCGCTGATCGTCGGGGTACCGGCGGACGACGAGGACGAGACGGTGGCCGCGGTCGTCGAGCTTGAGCCGGGGGCATCCGAGACGGCGGTCCGGGGCGCGCTGCGCGGGCCGCTCGCCCGGATGGGCGAGGCCCGCCCGGACCACCTGGTCTTCGCGCCGGTCCCGGTCTCCGGCCGCTCCCGCAAACCCGACCGTGCCGCCGCCTCCGCCCTGGCCGCCCGCACGCTCTCCACCATCCCCCGGCAGCGCCGATGACCGCGCGGGCGCGGGATCGGCGGGTGTATCGCAGCGGGCATCCGGTGCTGTTCGCGCTGCTGGCAGCGATGCGGCGGCGTCCGGTCACCCGGTTGGGCGGGACGCTGCTGATCAACGGGACCGACGAGTTCATCGAGGCGATGACGCGAGTGCCGCTCGATCGGCAGGCGGACGGCACGACCGGGGCGATCGCCCGCGACCTGGCCGACGCGGACCTGCTCTTCGATCAGGAGGGCGCGGCGCACCGGAACGCGCGGCGCGACCTGGCGGCGCGGTTGAGCAGCGCGGGCGTGGAGCGGCTGCGGCCGGTCTGGCAGGGCGTGCTGAACCGTCGTCTCGGCGCGCTGCACGACGGCGGCCGGGTCGACCTCGTCGACCTGACCGCGGAGCTGGCCGGCAGCACGGCGGCGGCGCTGCTCGGCATCGACGCCGACCCGCGCGAACTGTCCCGGGCCGCCCGCGACGCGGCCGCGGCGGCGGCGCGCGCCCACCTGCCGGGCCTCCGCCTGCCGGCCCGGCGCGGCCACGATCCGGCGACCACGGCGAGACGACTCACCGCACTGCTCGCCGAGGCGCCCCGGGTCAAAGGAATCGAGCCGGACATGGGTGCCGGGCCGGACACGGATGCCGGGCCAGCGACGGCGGCCGGGCCAGCGACGGCGGCCGGGCCAGCGACGGCGGCCGGGCCAGCGACGGCGGCCGGGCCAGCGACGGGCACCGGGCCAGCGACGGCGGCCGGGCTGGCCGCGATGCTGGCGGTGGCGGCGATCAACACCACGATCGCGGCGATTCCGCGGGCGGTGGCGTGGTGTGCCGACGACCGGCTGTGGGAGCACGCCGAGGCCGGCGGGGAACGGCTGGACGCGCTGGTCGCGGAGCTGCTGCGGGTCGTCGTGCCGACGCCGCTGCTGCCCCGGGCCGCGGGCGGTGACGGCGTGATCGGCGGGTGTCCCGTGGCGCACGGCGATCGCCTGATCCTGGTCACCCGGCACGCCACCGGCGCCCATCATCGCGACCCGAACCCGGCGGATCCGGCGCCGCCGCACGTGGCGCAGCTGGTCTTCGGTACCGGGCCGCACGCCTGCCCCGGCGCCGCCCTGGCCCGCGCCCAGATGCGCGACGTGCTCGCGGCGCTCGCCCCGCTGCGCCCCGCGGTCGTCACCGCCCGGCCCGACCGCCGCGCCGCGCTCCCCGGCTGGCGCCTCCTCACTGTCGAAGCCACCACCCCGGCCGCGACCAGCAGCCCGACCGGACCCGGCAGCCCGACCGGACCAAGCAGCCCGACCGGACCCGGCAACCCGGATCGGCCCGGCAAACCAAGCGGACCAACCCAACCCGGCCGACCTACCGAAGCCAGCGGAAGGCCCGGACCCGGCGGAAGGCCCGGACCCGGCGGAACGCCCGGACCCGGCGGACCAACCGAACCCGGCGGGACGGGCGAGCCCAGCGGAACGGGCGCGTGATCGGGCCGGGGGTGCGGGTGGCGGTGACCGGGGCCAGCGGGTTCTGCGGCGGGTATGTGGCACGAGGGGCGCGGGCGCTCGGCGCCGACGTGGTCTGCCTCGGGCGGCGACCCGGGCCCGAGGGGACCCGGCACGTGCGGTGGGACGCGGCGGCCGGCCCGCCCGACCTGAGCGGTGCGGACGTCGTCGTTCACCTCGCGGCCGCGGTCGGTGATCCGGCGTCCGGGCGGCTGGCTGAGCGGGCGTTTCACGCGATCAACGTGGAGGGCGCGCGGCGGCTGCTGGACGCGGCCGGCGGGCGGCCGGTGGTGTGGGTGAGCAGCGGCAGCGTCTATCGGGCGCACGACGGCGTGGTCACCGAGGATCATCCGGTGGACGGGCAGCGCACCGCCTACGGCCGGACGAAGGCGGCCGGGGAGCGTCTGGCGCTGTCCGCGGGCGCCGTGGTGCTGCGGCCACGGGCGGTCTACGGGCACGGTGACCCGCATCTGCTGCCGCGGCTGCGGCGCGCGGTCCGGCGCGGCGTGATCCGGCTGCCCGGGCCGGACACGCTGCTGAGCCTCACCGCGGTGGAGAACCTGGCGGATGCGTGCCTGCGTGCGTATGCGTGGCCGGCCGGGCCGTACAACATCGCGGATGCGGCCCCCTACCCGCGGAACGAGACGATCGCGCGGGTGTTGCCCGGTGTGCGGGTGCGGGAGGTCCCGGTGCCGGTCGCGCTGGCCGCGGCGGCGCTGCGGGCGGGCGGGGTCACCCGCTACGCGGTGGAACAGCTGGCCTACGGCCTGGTCCTGGACATCGACCGGGCGCGGGCCCAGGGCTGGGAGCCGGCCCGAGACCTCGGCGACTTCCTGCACCACGCCGAACCCACCGGCTGACGACGACGCGGATCCCGCCCGACACCGAAACCGCCGGCTGGCGGCGGTGAGCTCTATGCGGCGCCGAGGCCGTCCGCTGAGGATGGTGCGGGGTCCTGGGGGATCGCCTCCACGGCCTTGGCGGCCTCGGCCATCATGCCCTCGGAGGCCAGGGCGAACGCGGTCAGCGAGCGCAGCAGCGCCCGCCGGGAGCCGGCCGGCATCTTGGTCAGCACCGCCGATATCGCCACCACCCGGCGTTGCCGCAGGTCCTCCAGCAGGGTGACCGCCGTCGAGGTGAGCGTCAGGTGCACCTCGCGCCGGTCGTGCCGGTCGGGGGCACGGGTGATCAGGCCGGTCGCGGCGAGCCGGTCGCAGAGGCGGCTGGCCGAGGACGGCACCACGTCCAGCGCCTCGGCGAGACCGCCGAGGTTGAGGCCGGGGCGCCGGGCGAGGATGGTCAGCACCCGGAACTGGGTGGCCGAGACGGGCAGCCGCGGGTCGTCCCGGGCGGAGTCCAGCACGTCGAGCAGCGGCCCTACGGCCGCCTCGACGGCGACGGCCAAGTCAGACACGCTTCTCATAACCGGAGCGCATACCCACGTCCGGCAGATTCAACCCGGTGAAAGCGAATCAGTCCGTACCGTGCCAATCAAGGCAGACGATCACGGCGTCGTCGTCCGGGTCCGCGTCGTCGTGGTAGTCCTGCAGTCCGCGCATCACGGAGCCGACCGCCTCGGCCGGCGGTTGCAGCCGGGTGGCACGCACCGCGCCCAGCATCGATGCCTCACCGAACGGCTCGCGCTCGCCGGGCGCGGCCGCGTGCACGCCGTCGCTGACGATGAAGAGCCGGTCGCCGGGCTCCAGCATGAAGGCCTGCACGGAGTATCGCGCCTCGCCGAACATGCCGAGCGGGAGCTGCTGGTCGAGCGTGACCGGGGAGAGCTGCGGGCCGCGGATCCGGAAAGCGCGCGGTGAGCCGGCGTCGACGGCCGAGACCCGGCCGCTGCTCAGGTCGGCCTCCAGCAGCAGCGTGGACACGTGCTTCCCGCCGCCGTGGTGCGCGAAGATCGTGTCGGAGGCCAGCTCGGCCTGCTCGACGATGTCGCCGCCGGACCGGCGCGCGTTGCGCATCGCGTTGACCGCGAGCCCGGCCAGCGCGGACGCGGCCAGGCCCCCGCCGTACCCGTTGAGGACCGTGATCGTCAGTTTCTCGTCGGTGACCGCCCAGTCGAAGTGGTCGCCGGCCACCTGGTAGGCCGGCTCCAGCTGCCCGGCCAGCTCGAAGCGCGGGTGGCTGAGGCTGCGGCCGGGCAGCAGGTCCCACTGCATCTCCGCGGCCATGGTGAGCCGCTCGCGGCGGCGGGCCCGGCGGTAACGGTCGGTGTCCCGGTCCGCGGCGCGGATCGCGATCGCGAGCTCGTCCGCGGTCTCGGCGAGCCGGTCCAGATCGAGGTCGTCGCCGTCCAGCACCAGCACGCCGACCCGCTCGCCCCAGACCGTGAGCGGCAGGAACACCCGGCCGTCCTCCATGATCAGCTGCTGGCCGGCGAAGCAGCGGGCGGAGGCGCCGCGGTCGCGCAGCACGCCGCCGACCGGGTCGTCGTGGCCGTCCAGCACCGGCCAGAGCCCGGAGATGCGGTAGTCGGCGACCAGCACGTCCACGCGCTCGACGCCGTACCACTCCCGGAGGTATTCGTCGGCGGCCTCGACGAGCCGGTCCGGGGCAGTCGCCCGCAACAGCGCACCGAAGTCGTCGTCCGCTGCCATCGTCACCACCCCAGCCCTTCACGTGCTCCGGCCCCCACCTTGCCAGCGGGCCCGCCACCGGTCCAGGCCCCGCCTCCGCGGCCAACGGCCCTGTTACCCAGACACGCGGGATCGCAAGACTCGGTTCGAGCCCGCGTGCCGCGCACCCGAACCGTTACCGTGGCCGCGCCGATCACAGAATGATGATGGGCGTGGAGCGGGCGATCTGGACGTCCCGGCCCTGGCCGTACTCGTACGAGTTGACGATCGCGTCCAGCCAGAAGATATACGGCTCGCCCTTCTTCAACCCGGTCACGGTCTGCGTGATCGTGTTGCAGCCGTCGCCGGCCGGGACGTCCTTCCAGTTCGCCGGTGCCTGCTCACCGTAGTAGATCGTCTGCGGGATCGCGGCCAGCCGGTACGACTGCACGGCCGGGTCGCCCACGTTGACCCAGGTGACCTTGGCCTGCCCGGCGCCGGGTGTGACGGTGAGACCGTTGAGCACGTTCGGCCGCAGGTTGCCCCGGCACTCCGGCGGGAGCGGGCTGACCGACGCCGACGGCAGCGGATCAAGCGTGAGCACGCTGGTCGGGGTGGGGCTGATCGGCGCGCCCGGGGTCGGGCTGGCGGCCCGCGGCCCGTCGAGCACGCGCGTCGTCCAGTCGCCGGCGGCAGCCCCGGCGTCGCCCGAGCCGGTCGTGGTGCTCTCCGTGGTCAGGCCGAGCATGCTGCAGCCGGAGAGCGCCAGCAGCAGCGCGACGCCGGCGATGCCCGGGCCGGTGGCCCGTGGGGTGCGGTTCATCGTCCGGCCCTTCCGTGGTCGGCCCGCCCGCCGTCCATGGCGGGCGTGCCACACGGATCGGCCCTGGCTCAGCCGTCCTGAGGCGAACGGTTCCACAGGTCGAGTTGCAGCGCGGTGTGCCGGGGCGGGGTGAAGCCCAGCGCGCGGTAACCGGGTTCGCCGCTCGGCGACGCGTGCAGCGACACCCGCGCCACGCCGCGCTTGGCGAACCACTCGATCAGGTCCTCCATGCAGGCGCGCGAGAAGCCCCGCCGCCGGTACGCCGGGTCGGTCGCCACGTTGAAGATGTAGCCGGACTCGCCGGTCAGCGAGTTCGGGCTGGCGATCCGGGTGTCCACGCTGCCGACCGCGCACGCGGCCAGCCGCTCCGGGTCGTCCGGCCGGTCGACCACGAACGCGGCCAGCAGCCCGGCCGAGTCGGCGAGCCGGGCGCGGAACTGCCGCTCCGCGAGCTCGCTCCACTCCCCCGGTGGTGGCTCCTCGCCGTCGAACGCGTCCCGGATCATCACGGCTCGCAGCCGCACCAGTTCCGCCGCGTCCGATGGGTTCGCCCGCCGTACCGTGATCATCACCCGACCCTAGCCAACCGACGTCACCGGCGGCCAAACGTTTCCGGACGGACGTAGGTCACCGATGGCAGAGTCACCACCATGAGCGGACACGGACACGGAACCACCGACATCGACGCTGCCGCGGCCGGGCGGGCTGCCGGCGCCGCGGGAGGGCGGGCCGGCCGGCCACGCGGTGCACACCTTCCGCGCCCGCTGCCCGCGACGGCCGCCGGCCGAACCGGACCGCGCCCCGCCGCGGCCGCCGACCCGCCACGGTTTTTCTCGCGACCACCCTCGAATCCCGCAGGGAGGCCGCCCGCGGCCGACCGTTGCCCGCGGGAGCATACGGAAGGTGACCCCGCCGGAAGCGGGTAAATCTCATAGAAGGTTTTTCAGCAGTTGCTCTCCCGCCGGCCAGGGGCCGTAGCCCGCGGCGCTGTGCAGGTGCCCGGCGTCGCCCGCGTCGATCAGCTGCGCGCCCCAATCCTGCGCGTAGTCCCGGGACTCCTCGAACTCCGCGTAGGGGTCGGTGCGGCTGGCGACCACGATCGCCGGGAACGGCAGCGCGGTGCGTGGCACGTCGATGGCCGGCTCGTCGGGATCGTCCGGGCCGGGCCGCCACTCGGGATCGATGTAGGGCGGGGCGACCAGCAGCGCACCGCGGACCGGACCGGCGTGCCGGCTCGCCCAGACCACCACGGTGATGCAGCCGGCGCTGTGCGCGACCAGCACCGCGGGACTCCGGGACGCGGTGATCGCCCGGTGCAGCGCGGCGACGCGCAGCTCGAGGTCGAAGAGCGGGCCGCTTGGGCGGGGAACCCACTGATAGTCCGGGTTGCCGGCGGCCCAGCGGGACTGCCAGTGGTCGGGTGCGGCGGCGCTGCGCCCGGGTACGAGGAGTATCCGTGCCACGGGCACATCATAGACAACCATCGCTCCACCATGGAGTCGGAAGTCCGTCACTTTTCGTAGTTGATTCACTACGGAGCGACATGCTAGCCGAACTCGATTGGTGGACAGCAAATATTCTTGAAGAAAAGTGGTTTGAGCCGGAAGGCCAATGGCTATCAAGTCTGCGCCGAGCCCCCGGTCGATGTCGTGCACCAACCATCGACTCGCGCCCCCGGGGCCCGGAGGACATCGAGGTGCTCGGGAGGACCACCATGACCGTAACGACGACGACGCAGGACACGGCCCCAGTCAAGCCGAAAGCCCAGCCGATCGCCCGTGCCGCTCAGGCGGACAAGGCGACCGAGCTTCTCCAGACGCTGTGCGCGATGCCGGCCGGGCATCCGTCCCGCGAGGCGCTCCGCGACAGGGCGATCGAGGCCTGGCTGCCTCTCGCCCGTCACCTGGCGCTGCGCTTCTCCGGCCGCGGCGAGCCGATGGACGACCTGGAGCAGACCGCGACGATCGGCCTGATCAAGGCGATCGACAAGTTCGACCCCGAGCGTGGCGTCGACTTCGCCGGATACGCGATCCCGACCATCATCGGCGAGATCAAGCGCTACTTCCGCGACCGGACCTGGGACGTGCGGGTCCCGCGCCGGCTGCAGGAGCTGCGACTGGCCATCTCCGAGGCGAACAGCACGCTGCTGCAGTCGCTCGGCCGCTCCCCGACGGTCGCGGACATCGCCGCGCACCTGAAGGTCACCGAGGAGGAGGTCCTGGAGGGCCTCGAGGGCGCCCGTGCCTACACGGCCACCTCGCTCTCCACGCCCGCCACCGCGGACGGCTCGACGGAGCTGGGCGACACGCTCGGCGGCGTCGACCGCGAGTACGAGCTCGCCGAACTGCGCGTGGCCCTGGGCCCGGCGCTGGCGACGCTGGACGAGCGCGAGCAGAAGATCCTGACGCTCCGCTTCTACGGCAACCTCACCCAGTCGCAGATCGCCGACCAGATCGGCGTGTCGCAGATGCACGTCTCCCGGCTGCTGACCCGCGCGCTCACCAAGCTCCGCGGCCACTTCGGCCCGGACGGCTACTGACCTCTGG
This sequence comes from Catenuloplanes nepalensis, assembly GCF_030811575.1. Lineage (GTDB taxonomy): Bacteria > Actinomycetota > Actinomycetes > Mycobacteriales > Micromonosporaceae > Catenuloplanes > Catenuloplanes nepalensis. The sequence goes on from NZ_JAUSRA010000001.1 coordinate 5,834,176, forward strand.
TTTCACACCGGACCGCGCGCCGGCCAGGTTCCCCCGTGCCTGGCCGGCGCGCTCTTTTCCGTGGAAGACCGAAAAGCGCGGCCGGGCGCCCGGGATCCGGTCCGCACCGCCCGGGTGCCGTAGACTGCTCTCCCGCACGCCACCCGAAACGAGGAACTCCCGGTGATGATGTCCACCTCCACCCAGCCGGTCCGCATCCTCGTGGTGGACGACGACCCGGGCGACGTGCTCATGATCGAGGAAGCCCTCGAGGCATCCGGCAGCCCCAAGCACGTCGACGTGGTCGGCGACGGCCAGGAAGCCCTCCAGTTCCTCCGCCGCGAGGGCAAGCACTCCGAGGCCACCCGCCCCGACCTGATCCTGCTCGACCTCAACATGCCCCGGGTCGACGGCCGCCAGGTCCTGGCCGAGGTCAAATCGGACGAACAGCTCCGGCTCATCCCGATCGTGGTCCTCACCACGTCCAAGGCGGACACGGACATCCTGTCGAGCTACACGCTCCAGGCCAACGCGTACGTGACGAAGCCGATAGACCTGGACGAGTTCGAGAACGTGGTCCGCAACATCGACGAGTTCTTCGGCCAGATCGTGGTGCTGCCGAAGCAGTCCTGGTCCTAAGGAATCATTTCCCGCTTCCGGCGTGGGCACTTTCCGAGTGCTCCCGCGGGCACCGGTCGTCGCTGGCGCTCCTCCCTGCCCGTCGAGTGGGTGGCCGGGGTCTAAGACACCGTGGCGGGCGGATCACGACGCCTACAGGGCGCGCTGTCGGCGTCGTGAGGGCGGGCGGCTGCGCGCCCGATATTTCGTGTTATCTCTGGCGTTGGTGGTTGCGTTCAGGGCACCTCCGGCGGGCCTCGGGCTCCGGGGGAAGGGCGTGGGTTCCGGCGGGGCCGGGGCTGTCTTTCGTGGGTGGCGTGGGTTGGGTTTCGTATGCCTGGCTGCCCCGTATGCCGTCTTCCAGGTCAAGCCGAGCAGATCATCGGCAGGGCCGCCAGCTCCGGTCTGTGGTCGGCAGGGTCGTCGCTACGCGCCGTCCTTGCCTGAGCTGGGGATGCGTCGTGGGTGGCGGCCCTGCCGATGATCTGCACCCCAAGGGTGGTCGACGGCATACGGGGCAGCCAGGCGCCGGCGGTCTGCGCTGAGCGCACGAATCAAGGCGAAAGCGGTCCGGCTGCCCGAGAGAAGATCAAAGCGGTCCGGCGGTGGCCGAAAGTCGATCACGTGTGCCAAATCGTTGTTATTCGGCGGTCTTAACAACGATTTGGCACACGTGATCGTTTCGGTAGCCAGCCGCCGCTAGTTATATCGCGATATTTCGGGCGGGGATGAGTGGTAAGGTCGAGTTCTGCTTCTCGATCACTGAATCGGTGAGGCTCCGGCAGGGTTTCGGACTGAATCACGTGCCGAACGCGGGTACGTGCGAGTCCGCTCGACCGATCCGTTGGCCGGAGAGCCGGGAGGTCGGACGATGCCGAAAATCATCCCCAGCGAGGCTTATCGGCGACGCGGCTTCGGCTCGCCCGCTGAACAAGCCTCGAAAGAAAGCGGCGGCTAATCCACCAGCTCCTTGATAGCCGCATTGAACGATTCCTGATGCCGCGCCACGTCGTCCAACGTCGTCTCCGGGCACATCAGCGCCATATTGTGAAACGGCGTCAACAGCACCCCGCGATTCGCCAGATAGACGTGCAGGTAGTCCTCCAGCTCCGGATCCGCCGCCGCGGCCGACTGCGTGCCGTTTCGCGGGACCGGCGACACGAAGCGGTAGTCCACACGTGCCCCCAGCTGGCAGACCGACCACGACAGCCCGTGCCGGTCCAGCACCAGTCGCACCCCCGCGGCGAACGCGCGTGCCATCGAGATCATGTGCTCGAACGCGGCGTCCGTCAGCACCGACGTCAGTGTCGCGCGCATGGCGGCCACGGAGAGTGCGCTTCCCGCGAGCGTGCCGCCGATTCCGCCCGCGTCGACCAGGTCGAGGTCGGAGCGGGTGGCGATGGTGTCGGCCAGTTCCGTCGTGACGCCGTAGGCGGCGGCCGGGATTCCGCCGCCGATCGACTTGCCGATGGTGACCACGTCAGGCTGCAGTTCCCATGCGCGCGTGGCGCCGCCGGGGCCCTCCGAGAACGTGTGCGTCTCGTCGTTGATGAGGTAGGTGCCGTACCGCTGGGTGAGCTCTCGCGCTTTGGCCAGGTAGCCGATGTCGGGCGTGACGATGCCGACGTTGGTGAGCGCGGGTTCCATCAGCACCGCGGCGACGTCGCCGTGGGCCAGTTCGCGGGCGAGGCCGTCGACGTCGTTGAACTCGGCGACGCGGCTGGTGGTGAGCACGTCGACGGGGGCGCCGACGTTGCCGGCGCGGCTGCGGGGGCGGCCGTCGGGGCCGACGACGATCAGGGTCTCGTCGACGGAGCCGTGGTAGCAGTAGCTGTTGACCAGGATGCGGGGGCGGCCGGTGACCGCGCGGAGCAGGCGGATCGCCCACCGGTTCGCGTCGGTGGCGGTGAGCGCGAAGCTCCACAGCGGCAGGCCGAAGCGGCGGGCGAGTTCGGCGCCGACGATCTCGGCGTCCTCGGTGGGGAGCATCGCGGTGGCGCCGCCCTGGTCGGCGAGCCGGCGTTGCACGGCCTCGACGACCGGTGCCGGGGAGTGGCCGGCCATCGCGGCGGTGTCGCCGAGGCAGAAGTCGGCGTGGTCGTGACCGTCGAGGTCGGTGACGTGGGCGCCGCGCGCCGCCGAAAGGTAGAGCGGGAAGCCGGCCGCGGTCTTGTTCATCCAGGTCATCGGCGTGCGGCCGAGGAGGTGTTCGGCGCGTGCGTAGGCGGCGGCGGAGCGCGGGTTGCGATCGGCGTAGGTGGCGCGTTCGCGTGCCAGCAGCGTGGCGAGACGCCCGCGATCAAACATGAGCAGCCCTCCGATCCGGCGGGTGAGGGCTCCTCAAAATAGCAGCCGATCGCTCGGTTTTCGGGTGTCACCTGAACGGTAACTTGGCATGCTTCTCGGCACATCAACAACGTAAAGTCACATGACCGTCGCCGTCCGCAGCATCGGAGGAGTTAGATGGTGGTTCGACGCTGGCAGGTCGCGGTTCTGTCCGCACTCAGCGTGCTCGCGCTGGCCTGCGAGGGCGAGGCCGGCGGCGGCACACCCGGGGAGGATCCGCCGCCGAACGAGGACCTTCCCGCATCGATGGCCGCGCTGGGCGACTCGATCACCGCGGGCTACGGCACCTGTGCCACGCTCGTCGCCTGCGTCCGGAACTCCTGGGCGACCGGCTTCGACCCGGATGTGGACAGCCACTACCTGCGGATCCGCGCGGCCAACCCGGACATCACCGACCAGGCGCACAACTTCGCGAAGGCGGGGGCGCGTGCGGCCGACCTGGCGGGCCAGGCGGACGCGGCGGTGCGGACCGGCGCGGCCTACGTGACCATCATGATCGGCGCTAACGACGCCTGCCGCGCGAACCCGGGTGCGATGACGCCGGTGGCGGACTTCCGCGCGCAGGTCGACGCGGCACTGAACACGATCAAGGACGGGCTGCCGGAGGCGGAGGTGCTGGTCGCGAGCGTGCCGGACGTCTACCGGCTGTGGGAGCTCGGGCACACGGACGAGCGGGCGGTCGCGGCCTGGAACCGCGGCATCTGCCAGAGCATGCTCGGCGATCCCACGTCGCTGGCCGACCAGGACCAGGACCGCCGCCGCGAGGTGGACGGGCGGATCGAGGACTACAACCGGGAACTGCGCCGGGCCTGCCGCGAGTTCGGCGATCGCTGCCGGGACGACGAGGGGGCCGTGCACCGGGTCCGGTTCACGCTCGACCTCGTCAACCACCTCGACTTCTTCCACCCCAATGTCGCAGGCCAAGCCGCCATCGCAGAGAAGACCTACATGTTCTCCCGCTGATTCGGCCACCGGTCATTCCACAGCCGCGAGCTGTGGGCCAGGCCGGGGCCGGGCAGGTCAAGGTCAAGGTCAAGATCAAGATATGCCCGCTTGCGGCGTGGGCGCCTTCCCAGTGCTCCCGCGGGCACCGGTCGGCCGCGGGCGGCCTCCCTGCAAGCTGGGTGGGTGGTCCGGCAGATCAAGACCGTGATCGGGGTGTCCTCCATGTCGCTGGAGCGACATGGAGGACACCCCGATCACGGAGTGGGGCGTCAGTTCGCGGAGTGGAGGGCGTCAGTTCGCGGAGGGCAGGGAGCTCGGGGTGTCGCGGAAGATCTCGACGGAGCGGCGCGCGAGCGCGGTGGTGGCGCTGGAGTTGGCCCAGGTGCCGAGCGCGATCGACGCGCCCGGGATGACCTTGGCGACCATCCGCTTGGCCGCGCGGACGCCGGCCATCTGCGCCAGCCGGACGCCGAGCCGCAGCATCACGCCGGCCAGCGGCTTGCCGCCGGAGCGGGCGAAGAGCGAGCTGGCCCGCTCCCGGCCGGCGGCCACGCCGAGCGCGATCCGCGCGGTCTCCGCGACCTTGTGCACCTTCTGCAGGACCAGCAGGTCGGTGGCGCGGTCCGGGTGCGTGGGGTCGATGCCGTACGCGGCGGCGATGTGCAGCACCATGCGCGCCTGCGTCCAGGCGAGCACGCCCACGTCGACCACGGCACCGGGCAGGCCGGCCGCGCCGGAGACCGCGCCGGACAGCCGGGCGTGGTTGCGGAAGCGCTTGACCGCGCGCTGCGCGAGCACGTCCGCCGGGACGTCCGGCTGGAGCGCGCGGGACCGCTCGGCCCAGTCGCGTGCCTGCGGGCCGAGCCGGCGGACCGCCTCCAGCGCGAGGTGCTCCGGCGCGTACTGCGGGTCGTTCTTCATCCGGTCCCACAGCGTGCCGGGCGGCGCCGCGACCGTCTCGTCCTCGGCGATCGGGTCGTCGGCTGCGGTGTCGAATTCATCCGGGGGTACGGTCACGTGTGCGCTCCGGGAGACGTGCGGTGGTGAGGACTGACAGGATGACGGTTACCTGCGCTTGCCGGACAGGCGGGTCAGGAGTCCGCGCAGCTTCTGCTGGTTCTGCGGCTTCGCGAGCTCCCGCTGGACCCGCTCGGTGGCCTTGCGGCCCGCGGGCGAGCGCAGGAAGTGCTGGATCCGGTCGACGATGCGTGCCATGACTGCCTCCTACTGACTGTTCCCATGGTGATACCCACGCGCCACGTCACCAGAACCACCCGAGTGCCACTTGACATAAAGCTGCGACGGTGAGCACCACGACCGCGACCCTCCCGGCCGGCATCGGCGTGACCAGCGCGGTCACGCCGAGCGCGATCAGCGCCTCCGCCGGCGTGAGCGGCATGCCGAGCGCGACCGCCAACCCGACCAGCAGCGGGGGCAGCGCCAGCAGCCAGCGGCCGGTGAGGAGCGTGAGAAGCAGAACCGCCACGAACACGGGGGTACGCAGCACCGCCTCCCCCAGCTCGCGCCATGGCTGCTCGGCCAGCGCCGCCCACCCGCCGGTGACGACGTTCGGCCCCATCCGCGCTCCCGCAGTCCCTGGAAGAACGAGCCGGCGAAGCGCCACTCCAGGAACGCCCAGCCGCACAGCGCGGACACGTTTCCCTTTAAAGGGGAAATCAGACGCTGGCCGGATCCTGTTCGCTGAGCAGGCCGGAGACCTCGTCCGCGGGCATCGGCCGCGCGAAGTGGAAGCCTTGCGCGTTGACGCAGCCGAGCCCGGCCAGCTCGGCGGCCTGACCGGGCGACTCGACGCCCTCCGCGACCGTCTCCAGGTGCATCATCTGGCTCAGCCGCAGTACGGTCTCGGCCACGGCCGCGCCCTCCGGCGTGCCGTCGAGTTTCGCCACGAACGATCGGTCGATCTTCAGGATGTCGACCGGAAGCGCGGTCAGGTAGCGCAGCGTGGAGTACCCGGTGCCGAAGTCGTCCAGCGCGATCCGCACGCCACGCTCGTGCAGTCTGCGCAGCTGGTCGACCGCGACCGGGTCCTCCACCCGCACGCTCTCGGTCACCTCGACGATCAGGTCCCGGTACGCCAGCCCGGCCGCGGAAAGCTCCGCGAACACCCGCTCGGCGAGTCCCGGTTCGAGCTGCCGTGGCGACACGTTCACGGCCAGGTGCAGGTCGTGCCCGTCCGCCCGCCACGCCGCCACCTGCCGGCAGGCCTGCGAGAGCACCCACGCGCCGATCTCCCGGATCGCGCCGGTCTCCTCCGCGAGCGGGATGAACGACAGCGGCGGCACCGTGCCACGCTGCGGGTGCTCCCAGCGGACCAGCGCCTCCACGCCCACGATCCGCCCGTCCGGCAGCGTCGCGATCGGCTGGTAGTGCACGCGCAGCTGGCCGTTGCGCACCGCGTCGCTCAGGTCCGCCGCCAGTGGCTCCATGTCCGGGTCGGTGCCGTCGCGCTCGGCCCGCTTCGCCCGGTACATCGCCTCGTCGGCCAGCCGGAGCAGTGTGTCCGCGTCGTGCTCGCCCGGGCCGGTGACCGCGACGCCGATCGCGGCGCGCACCTGCACCACCACGTCGCCGATCAGGATCGGCAGCTTCATCTCCTGGCGCAGCCGCCGCACCACCGCCTGCGCGTTCGCGGCCGAACCGATGTCGTGCAGCACCACCGCGAACTCGTCGCCGCCGAGCCGCCCGGCCACGTCCGAGCCGAGCACGGCGCGGCGCAGCATGCCGGCGAACTCGACCAGCATCCGGTCGCCGGCCGCGTGCCCGAGCCCGTCGTTGACCTGCTTGAACCCGTTCAGGTCGGCGAGCAGGACCGCGGTCGACTGGCCGGAGCGCTGCCCGCGGACCAGCGCGCGGCCGAGCGCGTCCTGCAGCCGGGCGCGATTCGCCAGGCCGGTCAGCCCGTCCGTGATCGCCAGCTCGTGGTTCTCCCTCGACGTCGCGACCTGCCGCAGCACCACGATGCCGACCAGCAGCAGCGCGCCGAGCACCAGTCCGGTCCACGGGTAGAGCCGCTCCTCCCGCAGCGTGGCCACCACCAGCAGCGACAGCCCGGCCGCGATGCCCAGGTAGGGCAGCCGGCTCACGGACAGCCGGCCCGGCGCCCTGGCCTGGGACGTGCCCTCGATCCGGGACGCGGAGAACGCGGCGGCCGCGATCAGGGCGTGCGCGGCCATCCAGCAGAAGAACATCCACTGGACCACGGCCGGGCGGCCCGGATGCGCGCCCAGGTAACCCAGGTAGGTGTTGCCGACGATCTCGCACATCAGCGCACCGCCGAGCAGCGCCATCGGCAGCCGCGCCGCCACGTTCACGCCGCGGACCAGCACCAGCGTCACGCCGAAGAGCAGAACCAGGTCGCCGATCGGGTACGCGAGCGCGAACGCCACCACGTCCCGCTCCAGCGAGACGTCCTCCAGCGCCGGGCCGGTCACCAGGTACCACAGCAGCATCGCGCCGCCGATCACGACGGCGCTCACGTCCAGCAGGATCTTCCAGCCCGCCAGCTGGCCGCCGGGCTGCCGGGGCATGGTGAGCAACCCGGCCAGCATCAGCGGCACGAAGCAGCCGAGCCGCACCCAGTGGCCCGGCACCGGGAAGACGTACGCGTCCGGGAACGCGGCGAAGAGCACGGACGCCACGCACAGCGCCGTGAACGCCGCGGACAGGATCCACCAGGCCAGCCGGGTGTTCCGGTCCAGCCCGGGCCGGCGCGCGGCACGGATCGCGAAGGTGATCGACAGCACGTCGGCCACCAGCATCGCGGTCTGCGGGATGACGACGAGGCGGAGCGCGGCCGGAAGCGGGGCGAACAGCACGAGCGCCGCCGCAGCCACCATCGCACCGCCGGTCACGCCGTAGAAGGCGGCTGTTGATCGGCGCATCGACACTCACCCTCCGAGACTCTCGCTCTGTTCCCCTATCGGTCGCCGGGCCGTCGAGATGAGGCGCCTGCCGCGCGCGTCACAGTGGGAACCGCCGTTGGACGCCCAAGGGGAATTTGAGAGAATTTCGCCGAGAACATCCGGTGGCGCGGGAATGAGCCGCGAGACCGGGACGTTGGCCGAGTCGGTTCGTTCTTTGCAGGAGGGGGAGACCGGTGCTCGATCCGGAGGGGCTCTACCAGCTCACCGACGATTTGCCGACGCTCGCGGAACTCGACGAGCCGGTGCTGGTGCACGCGACGACGGGCTTCGTGGACGCGGGCAGTGCCAGCCAGCTCGCGGTGGACCACCTGCTCACGACGCTGGACAGCACCGAACTGGCGACGTTCGACGTCGACCAGCTGATGGACTACCGCTCGCGCCGACCGTCGATGATCTTCGACCGCGACCACTGGGTCAGCTACGAGACGCCGAAGCTCGCGCTGCACCTCGTGCACGACACGGTCTCCGCGCCGTTCCTACTGCTCGCCGGCCCCGAGCCGGACCTGCAGTGGGAGCGGTACATCGCGGCCGTGATCCAGCTCATCGACCGGTTCCGGGTGCGGCTGACGATCGGGATGACCGCGATCCCGATGGCGGTCCCGCACACCCGCCCGGCCAGCGTCACCGGGCACGCGACCCGGCGCGCGCTGCTCGGCGACCAGGAGTCGTTCATGCAGAAGGTGCAGGTGCCCGCGGCCATCGGCAACCTGCTCGAACTGCGCCTCGGAGAGCAGGGCAAGGACGCCATGGGGTACGCGGTGCACGTCCCGCACTACCTGGCGCAGACGGAATATCCCGCCGCGGCCGAGACGCTGCTCAGCTCCGTGTCGCACTCGACCGGTCTGCTGCTGCCGCTGGACGGCCTGCGCGAGTCCGCCGCCGAGGTACGGGCCGCGGTCGACCAGCAGATCGCGGAGGACGACCAGGGGCGCAACCTGGTCGGCGCGCTGGAGCAGCAGTACGACGCGTTCGTCCGCGGCCGCGCCTCGAACAGCCTGCTGGCCAGCCCGGCCGTGGAGCTGCCGACCGCGGACGAGCTCGGTGCCGAGCTGGAGCGCTACCTGGCGCAGCAGGCCCGCGACGAGGAGAAGTAGCGAGCGGGGCCGCGCCATCCGTGGCACGACCCCGCTACCCGTCTCATCCCTGCTGCCCACTCCTCGCCGGAGTGAACGCCTGCGGCGACGTCACTTGACGTAGCTGAACGTCAACGCGTCACTGACGCCGCCCGGGCCGGTCACCCGCACCTCGTGGGTGCCCGCGGCCTTCGCCGGGAACGTCGCCCTGATCTGCGTGGCCGAGACCTTCGTGAACCCCACGCGCACCCCGCCGACCGTGAGCGCGGTGATGTCGCCCAGCGACGTACCCGTGATGGTCACCGGGGTGGCCTTGCCGGCCGGGCCGCTGGTCACGCTCAGCTGCGCCAGGGTCGGCCGCGGCGGCGCCACGTAGGTGATCGTGACCGTGGTGGTGCCGCCCGCCGTCTTGACGACCAGCGGGACGTCACCGGCAGCGCGGGCCGGCAGCGACAGCGTGATCTTCGTGTCGGTGACGCTGCCGCTGACCGTCTTCCCGCCCAGCGTCATGGTCGCCTTCAGCAGGTTCGTGCCGGTGATCGTGAGCGGCGTGGCCTTGACCGTGGACGCGGTGGCGGCCGACGTCGCGCTGACGGACGGCACACCCGGCGGCGTGATCGTGAGCGTGACCGGCGTGCTCTTGCCGTACGCCGTGGTGACCGTGACCGGGTACGTGCCCGCGGCCAGCGCCGGCGTGACGAACGTGAGCGTGGTGCCGCCGGCCGGCGCCTTGAAGCCCACGGTCCGGGTGCCGGCCGTGACCGACTTGACGCCGGTCAGGTCCGTGCCGGTCAGCGTCACCGTGGTGCCGCCGTAGATCACGGCCGAGGACGGCGAGACCGCGGAGACGGCCGGCCCGTTCGGCGTGTAGGCGAACTTCGTGGTGACCCCGACCGCGCTGGTCCCGGCGCCGTTGGTGACCGTGACGTCCACCGTGGACCCGGACGTGCCGGCCGGCGCGGTCGCGGTCAGCTTCGTGACGCCGCCGGTGGCCGCGGCCGTGAACACCGCGGGCGTGCTGCCGAACCGGACCTCGGTCACGGTGGCCAGCCCGGAGCCGGTGATGGTGACCGCGCTGCCGCCCGCGGCCGGGCCGCTCTTCGCGGACAGCGACGCCACGCTCGGCGCCAGATCGGTCTCGGTGGCCGGCGTGTCGATGCCGCTGACCGTGTACGCGCCGTTCACCGCGGACTGCACGAACGACCAGGACAGGTGCGCGTCGCCGCCGTTGCCCCAGCCGGTGCCCCAGGAGTTGCGGATCCACACGCCGGCCGCGTCGTAGCCGAGCGCCGCGACCATGTGGCCGCCCAGGTTCGTACCGCTGGTGGTGGTGTAGTTGGTGTGGCTCCTCAGGTACATGAAGTCCTTGAAGACCGGGAAGCCGAGCGCGACCGGCTGGCCCGAGGCGAGCGCCGCCTTGATCGAGGCCTGCGCGTTCGTGCCCTGGTTGCCGCCGACCCAGAGCCGCTGCCAGCCGGTGATCCGGTAGTTCTCCGCGTTCGCGATCTGGTCCGCGGTCGGCGCGGTCTGCCAGCCGGTCGTGCCCTGGAAGTAGTGCGCCTGCGTGTCCACGCCGCCGGCCTGCGCGCGGGACAGCGCGTAGTCCGGGTTGGTGCCGATGCTGGGGGCACCGCCGGGCGCGACCGTGCGCATGTAGAGGAACAGCGGCGCGTACGGCGCACCCGCACCGCCCTGACGCTTCGCGTAGTAACCCATGATCTGGTACGCGATCGACCACGAGACGCACGATCCGACCTGGCCCTGGTCGCCCGGGGACGGGGCGTACCCGCGCAGGTCGACGCTGACCGGCAGGTTCGCCGCGTACGCGCGCGCCTCGGCCTTCTTCAGGTGCGGACTCTGGACGTATCCGCCGGTCGGGTGCGGGAGCCGTTGCGTACCGGCGACCGCGGAGGCCGGGGCCGGGACCGCGGCGACACCGAGCGCCACGGTGAGTAACAGCAATGCCCTTCGGGTGATGCGCATGCGGGGGCTCCTTCCGGGGGCGGGACGGCCGCACACTTCGACCCCCGCCGGGGCGAGCTGAGAGTTTCCGTCCACCGCTCAGGTACCGGTCCGCAACGCCGATACAACCTGCCGAGCGCGGCCCTCCCCCGCCGCGCCGGTGGCGACGAGGAGTACCGACGATGGCCCGGACCGAGGCCGGTAGCAGCATGGGCAGCGCCCGGCTCACCCTGATCGGCGCGACACTCGTACTGGGCCTGCTGGTCACCGGTGGGCTGGTCTGGCACGGGCACGTGACGTCGATGCCGGCGGCGGTCGCGGCCTGGCAGCGCGGCGCGGTCTCGGTCACGCCGCTCCAGACCGGCGCGGCCCGGCTGCTGATCACCGGCATGACGCCCGGCGCGGACCGGGAGCACTGCGCGACCGTGCACTACACCGGCGGCGCGGGCGCGGCGGTCCGGCTGTACGGCTCGAACTACGACCCGGCGGACGCGCGGGTGCGGCTGACGATCACCTCGGGCAGCGGGCCGTCGTGCTCCGCGTTCGGCGAGGCGGTCACGGTCTACTCCGGCACGGTCGCGGACTTCGCGGCCACCCGGACCGCGTACGGCACCGGCGTCGGCACCTGGCGACCGGGCAGCGGCGAGACGTCGCACCCGTACGGCTTCACCTACGAGGCGGAGGCCGCCTCACCCTCGCCCGCACAGGTCGACTTCGTCTGGGAGGCGCGCTCCGATGACGTCGTTTCCTGACAGCGCCGGCGCGCGGTTCACGGCCTTCTCCTTCGCGACCGCGGCGCTCGTCCACGGGATGCTGCTGCTCTGGCCGTCCGCCTGGGCCACCACGATCAGCCAGGCCGCGCTCTGCGCCGCACTCGGCTACGCCGCCGTCACCTACCTGCGCGCGGCCGCGACCCGCCGGTACGGCCGGTTCTGGATGTGGGCGATCGCCGGCTTCGGCCTGCTGCTGTGGTTCGTCTCCAACCTGGTCATGCTCGGCAACGAGGTCACCGGGCGGGAGCTGGTGCCGGGCAGCCTGGTCGCGCTGCCCACGCTGATCACGTTCGCCTGCGCGCTGATCGCGCTGCTGATGCTGCCGACCGCGCCGGAGGGCTGGGCCGGCAAGCTGCGGATGACGCTGGACGGCGTGCAGATCAGCACGGCGCTGCTGATGCCGGGCTGGATCCTCGCGGTCGAACCGGCACTGCGGCCCGGCGGACACTTCCAGTGGATCAGCATCTCGTACACGATCGGCTCGCTCGCCGTGCTGGCCGTGGCGCTGCTGCTCTTCTCCGGCGCGCAGGGGCAGCCCGCGCTCGGCATGCTCAGCGGCGCGATGGCGCTGGCCGCGCTCTACAACCTGGCCGCGACGTACCTGACGATCAACACGTCGCTGCCCACCGACCGGCACCTCGACGGCCTCATGCTGCTGGTGATCCTACTGGTCACCGGCACCACCCGGCTGCCGCTCGGCGCGGGCAGCGGCTCGGCCTGGACACCGCGCCCGCTGGTCGGCGGCTGGCTGATGCCGTACTTCCCGGCCGTGGCCGGCCTGGTCATCAGCGCGGCGCACGTGGTCGGCACCGGCCACCTCGACCTCGTCGTGTTCGGGCTGGCCGGGCTGATGGTGGTCGCGATCCTGGCCCGGCAGGGTCTCAGCCTGTGGCTGACCGCGCGGCTGACCGTGGAACTCACCGAGCAGCGGCACCGGCTGGCGCATCAGGCCGCGCACGACCCGCTCACCGGGCTGGCGAACCGGTCCGTCTTCGCGGAACGGCTCGCGGCCGCGCTGACGCCCGGCGCGCCCGGGGCACCGGCGCTGCTCATGGTGGACCTGGACGGGTTCAAGGCGGTCAACGACACGCTCGGCCACGGCGCCGGCGACGCGCTGCTGGTCGAGGTCTCCGCCCGGCTCACGAAGCTGACGCGGGCCGGTGACACCGTGGCCCGGCTCGGCGGCGACGAGTTCGCGGTGCTGCTCGCGGACGCGGACGCCACCGCCGCGGCCGGCCTGGCCGAACGCCTGCTGGAAGAGCTGGCCCGGCCGGTACGCGTGGACAACGGCGACGCCGCGGTCGGCGCGAGCATCGGGATCACGCTCGGCGAGGCCGGCTACCTCGACGACCCGGGGCGCATGCTGCGGGACGCGGACCTCGCGCTCTACGCGGCGAAGTCGGACGGCAAGGGCCGCCACCGGTTCGCGGACGAGGAACTGATCACGGAGTCGCTCAACCGGCTGGAACTGGACGGCGAGCTGCGCAATGCGCTGGTCCGCGGCGAGTTGAGGATTCACTACCAGCCGGTGGTGGACCTGGACTCGGGCCGGGTCACCGGCGCGGAGGCGCTGCTGCGCTGGCAGCATCCGCAGCGCGGCCTGCTTCCACCGGCGATGTTCCTGCCGGCCGCGGAGGCGAACGGGCTGCTGCCGGAGATCGACCGTTGGGTGCTCCACCAGGCGGCGCGGCAGGCGTGCGAGTGGCAGGGCGAGTCCGGTTTCTCGATCAGCGTCAACGTGACGGCCGGTCACGTGCTGTCCGGGCGGCTGGTGCACGACGTGCGGGAGGCGCTGTTCGCCTCCGGGCTGCCGGCCACGCAACTGGTGCTGGAGCTGACCGAGACGTCGCTGCTGCACGACCTCGCGGCAGCGGCGGTGACGCTGACGGAGCTGGCGGAGATGGAGGTGCGGGTGGCGCTGGACGACTTCGGCACGGGATACGCGTCGTTGAGCTACCTGCAGAACCTGCCGATCCACGCCATCAAGATCGACCGGTCGTTCGTACAGCGGCTCGGCGACGACTCGACGAGCTCGGCGGTCACCCAGGCGCTGGTCAACCTGGCCGAGACGCTGGGCATCTCGCAGATCGCCGAAGGCGTCGAGACCCCGGAGCAGCTGCACCGGCTGCGGGGCCTGCAGTGCGCGTTCGGCCAGGGCTTCTTCTTCTCCAGCCCCATCCCCCCGGAGGAACTCTCCAAGGTCCTAGCCGACGAACGCGCGTCAGCGGCGTCCTGAGTGTTCCCCTGGTGGTCCGGAGGCCTAGATCGCTTCCAGAAGGGCTGCTGCGGGCTGAGGCAGTGCGGGCGGGTGGTGTCGGCAGCTAGGCCGGGGCCGAAGATCAAGGGCGCGCCGAGGAGAGCAGGGGTATCGCGCGGTCCGGAAGCTGTCCGCAGCCGCCGGATACAGCAGGTAAGACCGCACCGAAAGCAAGCACGATCACCAGCGACAAGCGGGAAGCGTCGGCAACAGCCGGATGCGTCTGCGGCAGGCGACGCATCGCGGGCACACTGTGCCCGAAATTTCATACCGTATCCGGAGCGGCGGATCGTGATCGAGTACGAAGGGGACTATCACCGCGAGCCGGATGCGTTCCGCTTCGACATCGCGCGGCTGAACGACCTGGCCGAAGACGGGTGGCGGATCATCCGCGTCACGTCCGACGACGTGTTCAAGACCCCGGAAGCCCTTGTGGCGAGGGTACGCGTGGCGCTCCAGCGATCAGAACGGGATGAACTCGTCGGAGGGCGCCCCGGTCAGCGCGCGGTGGCGCACGTGCGAGATCACGGAGTCACCGTACCGTCACCGCGGGTGGGAAATGTCGTACCCGTCGATTAGTATGTGTGTTCGAAAGACACCACCCCACCAGGGAGGATCTTCAATCGTGCCCACTCTCGAGACCGATCTCACGCCGTATGCGACGATGCTCTCGTTCACCCGCTACGTCGGCCGGACCGGGCCGAAAAAGGCCTCCTTCGTCAGCGGGCTCCGGCGGGCGCGGCAGGCCAAATCCGGCTTCAACCCGCACGGGCAGCTCGTCAAGGCGCTCAAGGCCGACATCCAGTTCCGCACGCCGGGCACGCACCTCGCCGCGGTGGTGCAGGCGGTCAAGCCACGCTGGCAACCGCTCTACACGGCCTCCACCGCCGGGGCGGCACGCTACCTGGAGACGCTCGGCGACCTCGACAAGGTGTGGCTCGCGCAGACCCGCGACGCGCTCGCGGTGATCGGCGGACTGCCAGTCAAGATCAACCCCCACCTCGGCCTGCGGTACGAAGGGGGTCGCGCCGAGGCCGTCCGCCTGCACTTCGACGAGACGCCGCCGGGTGACGAGGCCGTGGTGGCCACGCTGCACCTGATGGCCGCGCACATGGACCAGATCCTGCCGCACGCGGAGCCGGTCCTGGTCGACGTGCGCCGGGGCGACGTCTTCCGCGCCGATCCCAGCACCAAGCCGGCCGACATCGACCGCTGGCTGACCGGCGAGGCCGCCGCATTCGCCGCCATGTGGTCCACCGCCGCCTGACCGGCATCCCGGCGGCCCGCACCTCCCCGCGGGCCGCCGACCCGCCCACACGGGCCCGCCCACACGGGCCCAGCCGGACGGGCCCAGCCGGACAGGCCTCTGGGTTGGCGCGGCACCACCCGACACGCCCGATTTGCGGTAATTCCGGAAATTGCGTGGCTGGTCGTTTACGGTGCTGGTCGGGAAGCGCTCAGATGCCGTCCGGTTGCGACGATCGTGTCCCCGTGAAGCACGGCAGCGATCGCCGCAGGATCGTGAGTCACGAGGTCGGGGGACCGTGATGTGCAGTACCGTCAGCCGTCGTCGCACCATCGCCGCGCGTGCCTGCGGCCGGATCGGGCTCACCGCGGCGCTCTCGTTCGTGGCACTGGCCGCGCTGCCCGCGATCGCGCACGCCCGGACCGCTCTCCCCGCGACGACCGGCGCACAGGCGACCGCCGGTGCGCCGGCCACGATCGCCACCCACGCGGAAGCGGCGGCGGCGCACGAGCTGGTGTTCGTGCGGGACGGCAATGTCCTGCTGCTGGGCGGCGGCGCGGAGAAGCCGCTCACCACCGGCGGTGGCGCGGCACGGCCGAGGTGGTCGCCGGACGGGAAGCGCATCGCGTACCTGCTGAAGAACCGGCTCTGGGTGATGAACGCGGACGGCACCGGCCGGCGTGATCTGGGCGCCCACGCCTCCGGCGGCGCGGACTGGTCGCCGGACGGGAAGTGGCTGGCGTTCGCGGCGCCGGGCTGCACCGGCGGGCCGGTCGTCTACCGCGTCGCGACCAGCGGTGAGGCCAAGCCGGAGGTGCTGTTCCCGGCGGAGTGCAAGGGGCAGCCGCTGCCCACGGAGAAGCCGGAGCCGGCTCGCGGTGGCACGCTGAGCGAACGCATCGCCGTGGACGACACGGTCTCCTGGGCGCCGGACGGCAAGCGGATCGCGTTCCGCGGCGGGATGTGCGAGTCGATCTACGACGCGTGCTTGACGATCGGGACCGTGGCGGGCGCGGGCGAGCGCGCGGTGGCCACGTTCGGCGGCGGCGGTCAGCAGAGCGGGTCCGCGTCCGTACCGTCGTGGCGGCCGGACGGCGCGCGCCTGACCTGGACCGCGGGCGGGTCCACGAAACTGACCGTGATCGAGTACGACCCGGCGACCGGTGGGAAGCGCACGCTCGGCAAGCCCGGCGACCGGGAACTGAGCTACCGGACGGCGCGCACCGCATATCTGACCGGCGAGCGCGACGGCCGTTCCTGGATCTTCCAGCTCGACCCGGCCGGCAGCACCCGCACGGCGCTGCGCCAGGGCTCGCAGCCCGATCCGCGCCCATAGACGTACTAAGATATCCGTCGGAGCCGTTCGGGTCCGCCGCGCGGGAGGCAGGGCAAGCCTCCCTCACCAGCGGCGAGAGCCTCGCCACGCTGCCCAGCTACCTCCCCGACCCCTGGTCCGGGCCGAAGCTATCCACCGCAGCGACCCCCGTTCGGAGTTGACTCATGCCCGCACGACGACGTTCCCGGCTGCCCGGCGTCCTCGCCACCATCGTCACGATCACCGCGGTCGTCCTCGCGCTGATCACCATCCGGCCCGCGCTGGCCGGCAACGACCTGAAGGCCCAGGCCGATCCGGTACGGATCATGGCGCTGGGCGACTCGATCACCGGCTCGCCCGGCTGCTGGCGTGCGCTGCTCTGGCAGAAGCTGCAAGCCGGCGGTTACTCGAACACCGACTTCGTGGGCACGCTGCCGCCGCAGGGCTGCGGCTTCACCTACGACGGCGAGAACGAGGGCCACGGCGGCTACCTGGCCACGAACATCGCCAACCAGTCGCTGCTGCCGGGCTGGCTGGCCGCGACCGACCCGGACGTCGTGATGATGCACCTCGGCACGAACGACGTGTGGAGCAACATCGCGCCGGCCACGATCCTGGCCGCGTTCGGCACGCTGGTCGACCAGATGCGCGCCGGCAATCCCGGCATGCGCATCCTGGTCGCGCAGATCATCCCGGTCGACCCGCCGAGCTGCACCGAGTGCGCGGCACGGACCGTGGCGTTCAACGCGGCGATCCCGGCGTGGGCCGCGTCGAGGAGCACGGCCGCGTCGCCGATCACGGTGGTCGACCAGTGGACCGGTTTCGTGCCGGCGACCGACACCGGCGACGGCGTGCACCCGAACGCGGCCGGCGACGCCAAGATCGCCGACAGGTGGTACGCGCCGCTGGTCGCGGCCATCACCGGCACCCAGCCGACGCCGACGGGCAGCCCGGCACCGAGCCCGACCGGCAGCCCCACGCCGACCGTCGGCCCGAGCCCGACCGGCGGCACCGGAGGTGGCTGCACCGCGTCCTACAAGATCGTCGGCCAGTGGCAGGGCGGCTTCCAGGGTGAGATCACGATCGCGAACGGCGGCGGCACGGCCAGCCGATCATGGATCACACGGTTCGCGTTCGGCGCCGGACAGACCGTCTCACAGGCATGGGGTGGGAATGTCACCCAATCGGGGGTCAATGTCACGGTGAGTAACTCCGCATGGAACGGCGCGCTCGCGCCCAACGCCTCCACCACGGTCGGTTTCATCGGATCATGGACAGGGAGTAATCCCGCGCCCGCCACTACCTGCACTTTCGGATAAACACCCACAAAAGACCACCAAACCCCAGAGGGGGTACGGCGGGAGCTGCGCTTCTGTCGTACCCCCTGGGTATTGTCTTGGGTCTGATGAGTATCGAGACGAACACTGATCTTGACGAAGCACTCCACCTCCAGCAGCTCTCGGAGATGGACGCGCTGGCCGATCAGATCAACGCGCTGCCTCCCGCCCGGGTGCGGACGTTTCATCCCCGCCGGGGGCGGATGAGTCCGAAGCACCACGACGCGTTGGAGCGGCTGTGGGAGAGCCACGGCGTCGACGTGCCGCTCGACCCGGCCACGGCGCTGCCGCTCGACCTAGCCGCGCTCTTCGGCCGCGAGGCGCCCACGGTTCTGGAGATCGGTTCCGGCATGGGTGAGGCGACCGTGGCGATGGCCGCGGCCGATCCCGAGCGCGACTACCTGGCGGTCGAGGTGCACACGCCCGGCGTCGGCAATCTGCTCAGCATGAGCGAGCGCCGCGGGCTGACGAACGTGCGGGCCGCGCTCGGCGACGCGCTGACGCTGGTCGGCCACCAGCTCGCGCCCGGCTCGCTCGACGCGATCCACGTCTTCTTCCCGGACCCGTGGCCGAAGGCGCGCCACCACAAGCGCCGCCTGATCCAGCCCGCCCACATCGGCCTGCTCCGCTCGCGCCTGCGCCCCGGCGGCACGCTGCACTGCGCCACCGACTGGGCGGAGTACGCGGAGGCCATGCTGGAGACGCTGATCGCGGAGCCGGGCCTGGACAACGCGTTCGACCGCTTCGCGCCGCGGCCCGAACACCGCCCGATGACGAAGTTCGAGCGGCGCGGCATCACCGCGCACCGCCGCATCTACGACCTGGTCTTCCACCGCTCCCCCACCGCGGAGGAGCAGGTCTGAGTCGCAGGGCGCCGCCCACGAGAGCCCACCGGCAGAAGTCCCCTGATCGAGGCGTCACCCATGTCGTTCCAACGACTTTGGGGGACGCCTCGATCAGGATTCGAGCGGCCCGGCCTCCGTGCGCGGCTCGGGCTCCGGGCGCAGCCCGGCCTCCGTGCGCGGCTCGGGCTCCGGGCGCAGCCCGGCCTCCGTGCGCGGCTCGGGCTCCGGGCGCAGCCCGGCCTCCGTGCGCGGCTCGGGCTCCGGGCGCAGCCCGGGGCCGTGCGGCCCGGTGGGAACTGGCGCCCAGCGGGAGGTGAGCCCGCGGGAGCACTGGGAACTCAGCCGCCCAGGAAGCGGGAAAATCGGCCTTTTCGCTTTTGTATCTTCGGGCGCCGGGTTGGATTGATCTTCGCCTCTTGTCCGGGGAATTCGGGCGGCGATAGGCTGCGCGGGCCATGGTGCTCGGGAAGCCGGTGTGATTCCGGCGCGGTCCTCGCCACTGTGACCGGGGAGTGCCTGTTCCACCCTCGCCACCGGATCCACGGATCTGGGAAGGCCGGGCGGGCGTGATGATCCGGGAGCCAGGAGACCGGCCATGGCGTCGCATCACATCGCCACGAGGCATGGACGAGAGGATCATTCATCATGCCGCCGACCGTTTCCACGGAGGCCGTCCACCCGGCCGTCGCTCCGATCCGGGTTCCGCTGCTCGCCTGGCTGCTTGCCGTCGTCGCGCTCATCGTGTTCTACCTGCTGCTGCAGGAGAACGGGATGGTCACGACCGGCGCCGCCGCGGAATACCTGCACGAGTTCACCCACGACGGCCGGCACGCGCTCGGCGTCCCCTGCCACTGATGGGCGCGCCGACCTTGGGTGGGATTCTCCGGCGCGGTGCCCTCGCGGGCGTCGCGGCCGGGGTGGCGGCCTCGCTGGTCGCGTTCTTCGTCGTCGAGCCGGTCATCGAGCGCGCGCTGGCCGTGGAGGAGGCCCGCACCGCGGGCGAGCCCGCGGAGGAGGCGATCGTCGGGCGGGCCATGCAGGTCTTCGGCGGCATGGTCGCGGCGCTCGCGGTCGCGATCTGCCTCGCGCTGGTGCTGTCCGTGGTGTTCGCGCGCGTGCGGCACCTGCTGCCGGGGCGCACCGACTTCGGCCGGGCGTCGCTGCTGGCGTTCCTCGGTTTCGTGGCGTTCGCGCTGCTTCCCGCGCTGAAGTACCCGGCGAACCCGCCGGCGGTCGGCGATCCGGACACGGTCGACGCGCGCACCGCGCAGTACCTGTCGCTGATCGCGGCCGGCGTGGCGATCGCCTGGCTGGCCGTGCTGGTCCGGCAGGTGCTGCCGGCACGCGGGCTGTCCGCGCCGCTCGCGGTCACCCTGGGCGTGCTGACCGGCGTGGCCGGCTACGCGGTGCTCATGCTGATCTGGCCGGGCGCCTCCGGTGAGATTCCCGCGGACGTGTCGCCACAGCTGATCTGGGACTTCCGGATCGCGTCGCTGGCGGAACTGGCGGCGATGTGGGCGACCATGGGCGCGACGCTGGGCCTGCTGCTGACGCCGCGTGCGCCGCGCTCGGCGGCCCGGGTCGGGGAGACCGCAGCAACGGCGTGAGTCGTCGGCCGCCGCTCCGCGAGGTCGGCGGCCGGCAACGACGTCCCCGTACGGCCGACAGCGGCGTTTCCCCGATGCGGTTGGCAAGGAGACCGCACACGCGCGGACAAACAGCGTGCGAAGCCGATCCGCGCCCGCCGAAGGTCCCTGCGCGGGCTCGCACGATGATGGCGCGCCCACTTCGTACCCGCGGCTCTGTGATTTGCCGGTTTTGAGGCGCCTCGCCGCTTTAACCTGACAGGGGCAGGCGCAGGCGCGACGAGAGGAACGGCCGGTGGCGACGACGGGCAGCATCGCCGTGACCGGCACGGACGCGGAGTGGGTGCACGTCTCGCGCGGCCCGCTCGCCCAGGGCGCCGCGGACCGGCTCGCCGAACTGGCCGCACGCGCGGCCGGCGCACCGACCGGCCTGGTCCAGTTGCTGGAGGGCCGCCGCATGCTGATGACCGGCGGATTCGACCTGCCCGAGGCGTGGGCCGACCTGGCCGCGGTCCCGGCCGCGTCCACGCTCGCCGCGATCGTCCTCGACTCCGGCTGCCCGCTGGTCGTGCACGACGTGCTCGACGACGCGCGGGTCCCGCCGGACGCGCCGGTGCGACAGGCGGACGCGCGCGCCTACCTCGGCTACCCGGTCCGCTCCCGGACCGGCGCGGTGGTCGGCGTCTGCGCGGTGGTCGACTACCGGCCGCGCGAGTGGACCGCGGCGGAGCAGTCCGTGGTCGGGCACGCGGCCGAGGTGTGCGGCACGTTCGTGGCCGAGCGCGAGGCCCGGGACGCCGCGGACCGGCATCGGCGCTTCCAGGACGCGGTGCTGGACAACCTGCACGACGGCGTGGTCGCCTGCGACGCGGAGGGCCGCCGCGTGCTGATCAACGCGCCGATGCTGCGGTTCACCGGGCGCACGCCGGAACCGTTCGCCGCCGGCGGGTACCCGCTGGACTTCGGCCTCCGGCACGCGGACGGGCGGCCGATGGCCCCGGACGACACGCCGCTGTCCCGCGCGTTCCGCGGCGAGGAGCTGCACGGGCTGGAGGTGCTGGCCGACGCGCCCATGCAGCGCCCGCGCGTGCTGCTGGTCGACGGCCAGCCGATCGCGGACGCGTCCGGCGAACGGCTCGGCGCCGTGATCGCGCTGCAGGACGTCACCGAGCTCAGGCGCACCGAACGATTCCGCGACTGCGAGCTGGCGGTCGCGTCCGCGCTCGCCGAGGCGGCCGGCGCGGCCGAGGCCGGCCCGAGCGTGCTGGAGGCGGTGGTACGCACGCTCGGCTGGGCGCACGCGGAACTGTGGCTGGTCGACGGCCCCGGCGGCGTGCTGCGGACGACCGCGCACTGGAGCGCGCCGGGCAGCGTGGCCGAGATGCACGTGCCGGACCAACTCGCGTACGGCCAGGGCATCTCCGGCAAGGCCTGGCTGACCGGCGAACCGGTCTGGATCCGCGACCTGGCCGAGGGCGAGGCGCTGCTGCCCGCCGACACCATCGAGACGTCGCAGCTGCACGCCGCACTGGCCATCCCGGTCCGGTCCGGCGACGACACGCTCGGCGTGCTCGCGTTCTTCGCCGAGGTGGTCGAGGACCCGGAGGACGCGCTGGTCGCGCTGCTGGCCGGGATCGCCGCACACGTCGGCCAGTTCCTGGAACGCCGCCGCGCCGAGGACCTTGAACTCCAGCTGGCCCGCAGCAAGGACGAATATCTGGCGTTGATCGGCCACGAGATGCGCACGCCGCTGACCTCGATCAGCGCGTACACCAGCCTGCTCCGCGAGGCGACGCCGTCGCAACTCACCGCGGACGGGCCTGCGCTGCTCGAAGTGATCGACCGCAACACCACGCTGCTCCGCGGCATCATCGACGACCTGCTGGACCTGGCCGCGCTCGACACCGGCCACGCCACCGTGCAACTCACCCCGTGCGACCTGGCCGAGGTGGTACGCGAGGCGGCCGACGCGGCCCGCGCCTCACTGACCGACGGCTCCGTCACGCTGCACGTGGACACACCGGGATCGCTCGTCCTGCCCGGCGACCGCCTGCGGCTGCGGCGCGTCCTGGACAACCTGATCGGCAACGGAATCAAATACAGCCCGGACGGCGGCGAGGTCACGGTCACGCTCGCGGCCGACGGCGACTACGTGGCCGAGCTGATCGTGGCCGACCACGGCATCGGCATCCCACCGGACGAGCGCGACCGCCTGTTCTCCCGCTTCTACCGCAGCTCCCGCACACGCGACCGGGCCATCCCGGGCAGCGGCCTCGGCCTGGCGATCAGCCGCGCCATCATCGAACGCCATCACGGCACGATCGCGCTCCTCAACCCCGAATCCGGCACCGCCTTCCAGATCCGCCTCCCGATGAACAGCGCGGACTGACCCCCACCCCAAGGCGAGAATCATCTTCCCGCTTCCGGCGTGGTCGCGTTCCGAGTGCTCCCGTGGGCACGCCGGAAGCGGGAAAAGCGCTTTGTGGTCTTGGGTTTTCAGCTGGCGCGGACCGGTTCGGGGGTGAACGGGACGATGACGGTGTCGCGGAGGGCGGGTTCGCCGGCCGGGTGGTGCCAGAGGCCGCGGGCGCGGAGGATCGGGAGGACGCCCTCGCCGAACCAGTAGGCCTCCTCGAGGTGGGGGTAGCCGGAGAGGATGAATTCGCTGAGGCCGAGGGCGGCGTACTCCTCGATGCGGTCGGCGACCTCGGTGTGGCTGCCGACCAGGGCGGTGCCGGCGCCGCCGCGGATCAGGCCGACGCCGGCCCAGAGGTTCGGGGAGATCTCCAGGCGGTCGCGGGTGCCGCCGTTGAGCGCGAGCATGCGGCGCTGGCCCTCGGATTCGCTGCGGTGCAGGCCGGCCTGGACCTTGGCGATCTCGTCGTCGGAGATGCCGCGGAGCAGGCGGGACGCCTCGGCCCAGGCTTCCTCGGAGGTGTCGCGGGTGATGGTGTGCAGGCGGATGCCGTAGCGCTGGGTGCGTCCCTCGGCGGCGGTCAGGCCGCGGATCCACTCCAGTTTGCGGGCGACCTGTGCGGGCGGCTCGCCCCAGGTGAGGTAGACGTCGGAGTGCTTGGCCGAGACCGGGCCGGCCGCGGCGGACGAGCCGCCGAAGTAGACCTGCGGGATCGGGTCGGGCAGGCGGTTGAGCTTCGCGCCCTCGACACGCACGTGCTCGCCGTCGAGCGTCACGGTCTCGCCGCGCCACAGTGAGCGAACCACGTGCAGGAACTCGTCGGTACGGGCGTAGCGCCCCTCCTTGTCCAGGAAGTCGCCGTAGGCGCGCTGCTCCGCACTCTCCCCGCCGGTGACCACGTTGAGCAGCACGCGTCCCTGGGAGAGCCGCTGGTAGGTGGTGGCCATGTGCGCGGCGAGCGTCGGCGACAGCAGGCCGGGGCGGAACGCGACCAGGAACTTGAGCCGCTCGGTGACCTCGGTGAGCATCGCGGTGGTGATCCAGGCGTCCTCGCACCAGGCGCCGGTCGGCGTGAGCACGCCCTCGAAGCCGAGCTGCTCCGCGGAGCGCGCGATCTGGCCCAGGTAGGCGGTGGTGGCCGGCCGGGCCCGCGCGGCGGCGCCGGGTGCGACGCCGTGCCCGCCGCCGACGATGTCCCGGCTGTCGCCGGAGGTCGGCAGGAACCAGTGGAAGGTGAGGCTCATCGTGGATCTCCCCTTGTTGAGCGAGGGTCAGAGCAGCCCGTGCCGTGGCGGCAGGGTGCCGTTGAGCACGTACCGGCCGAGGTGCTGGATCTTCCAGCGGACCGGGTCGTGCAGCGTGTGCGTGCGCGCGTTGCGCCAGTGCCGGTGCAGGTTGAGCGGGTCGAGGCTGGACCGGGTGCCGGAGACCTCGAACAGCGCGTTGGTGACGGAGAGCGCGGCCCGGTCCGCGTAGGCCTTGGCGGCGGCGACCGCGATCGAGGCCGCGCCCGCGCTCTCGTCGGTGAGGTCGGCGCGGGCCGCGTCGATCGCGCGGGCGGCCTCGGTGAGCAGCGCGTTCGCGGCCCGGACCTCGATCGCGAGCTCGCCGAAGCGCTGGATGAGAAGCGGGTCGTCCGAGGCCTTGTCGAAACCGCTCTCGAAGTACGGCCGGGACTTGGTACGGACGAACTCGACGGCCTCGGCGAGCGCGCCGTCCGCGATGCCGGCGTCGATCGCGGCGTGCAGCAGCTGGGCGACCGCGCCGTGCAGCTGCGGCCCGGTGAACGTCAGGTGGTGCGGCAGCACCCTGTCCGCGGGCACGTGCACGCCGTCGAGCCGGACCGTGCCGCTGGCCGTGGTGCGCTGGCCCATGCCGTTCCAGTCGTCGATGACGGTGAGGCCGGGTGCGTCCGACGGCACGTAGGCCACGTACAGCTTTTCGTCGTCGCCGCGCGCCAGCACGGGGATCCAGTGCGCGAACAGCGCGCCGGTGCTGTAGTGCTTCGTACCCTCCAGGCGGAAGCCGTTCCCTTCCACGACGAGGCGGGTGCGGTAGTCCTGCACGTGCTTGGTGCCGGCCTCGGACTGCGCGTTGCCGAACCGCTTGCCGGCCAGCAGTTCGCGGTAGAAGAACTCCCGCTGCTCCTCGGTGCCGCGGGCGCGGATCACGTTGACGTAGACGAAGTGGCTCTGCGGGATCTGCGCGATGTTCGGGTCGGCGGTGGCGAGCAGGCGGATCACCTCGGCCAGCGTGGCCGTGTCGACGTCGGCGCCGCCGTGCGCGGCGGGCACGGTGACGGCGAGCAGGCCGGCGGCGGAGAGCCGGTCCAGCTCGGCGTGGGGCAGTCGCCGCTCGGCGTCCCGCGCGGACGCGTCCTTCGCGAACTCGGCGGCGAGCCGGCGTGCCACGTTCAGCGCTTCGGTCCCGTCGGCGATGACATGCGCCCCGCTCATGCGGCACCCTCACTCCTGCGGCCGGAAAACTGAACGGAGCTTACCCATATTTCCTACGTGAATACTAGGCTTGACTCCTGACCTGGAGGTTGCCATGGCCCCGTGGAGACCCGACCCGAGCTTCTACGCCTCGCCCCGCGACGCCGCGACCGCACCGCCCGAGACCCTGGCCGGCATGCGCTTGTCACTGCCGGAGCTGGCCGGCTGGTCGTTCCTGATGTCGTCGGCGCACGGTGCCGGGCTGATGCTGCTGCCGGTGCTGGCCACGGCACCGCCGGCGGGTGCCCACGAGGGGCACGCGGTGGCGGCGGCCGGCGGTGACGCGCTGACCGGGCTGCTCGCGGCCGGGGTGCACACGCTGGCCATGTTCGGGGCGGCGGCGGTGGTGGCGGCGCTCGTCCACGAGGTCGTCGGCCTGCGGATCCTGCGCACGGCCTGGTTCAACCTGGACAGGCTGTGGGCGGGCGTGCTGATCGCGGCCGGGTTGCTGACGATCGCGGTGGCATAGGTGATCTACGATGCCGGGCGTGTCCCGAGGTCTCGTCCGGCTCGTAGCCGTGGTCGCCGCGCTCGCCGCCGTCCTGCTCCGTTTCGTCACCGAGGGGTTCGTACCGGACAGCGCCGAAGCGGGCTTCCTGTTCATCGTGCTGTTCCTGAGCGGGCTCGTCGTGCCGATCGTGGCGTTCCTGATCGTGGCCGGCCGGCTGCGGCCGCAGCCGCGGACCGTGCGGGCCGGTGACGTGCCCGGCACGCTGGTCGCGCCCGCGCGGTTGCTGTTTCCCGGCAGCCTGCTGATCGTTTGCGCGTGGCTGGTCTGCCACGTGTTCATGCTCCCGGACCCGGCCTTCCCACTGATCGTGCTCGCCGTCGTCGATATCGCCGTCGGCGTCCTCACCTTCGTCCGGCCGCGCCCACGACTGGTGCTCGACGCCGACGGCGTCACGATCCTGTCCTGGTACGCGCGCCGCGCCGTTCGCGTCCGGTGGGACGAGCTGGATCCCGGGGAGCCGGTGTGGACCGCGAACGGCACGTTCTTCGGGACCGGCACGGTCACCGGGCTCTCGCTGGCCCGGACCGCCGGCGCGCCCGTCCCGATCCCGGCCACCTATCTCGATGTCGAGCCCGCCCACCTCGCCGGGCTGATGGCCGCGCTCGCGGTCTCGCCGGATCGGCGGACATTCATTGACAGCCGTCTCTTGACTGTGTGACGCTCGGGTTCCGCGGGAGCCGGCAGTCCACGCGGAATCGGCGCGGGTTGCCGGGCAGCTCTCCGCGCCTGCCCCGGCGTGCACCACGTGCGGCGCTCACCAGCACCGGCCCACCCACGCGACCTGCGCTCGGGCACTTTCGCAACCACCGTCGACGAGAGTGCTTGGAGTTCTCCATGTCCCCTGTCAAACGCCTGCTGCTGATCGCGGCGGCGGCCGTCCTCACACTCACCACCGGACTGGTCGATCCCGCGTCCGCGCACGGCTCCGCCGTCAACCCGCCGTCCCGTAACTACGGATGCTGGAAGCGCTGGGGCGGCGACTTCCAGAACCCTGCCATGGCCACCCAGGACCCGATGTGCTGGCAGGCTTGGAACGCCGACTCCACCGCGATGTGGAACTGGAACGGTCTCTACCGGGAGAACGTGCAGGGCAACCACCAGGCCGCGATCCCGGACGGCACGCTGTGCAGCGCGGGCAACACCGGCGGCACGCGCTACTCCGCGCTGGACACGCCGGGCGCCTGGATCGCGCAGACCGTGCCGACCAGTTTCACGCTGCGCATGCACGACCAGGCGCAGCACGGCGCGGACTACCTGCTGACCTACGTGACCAAGCCCGGGTTCAACCCGCTGACCCAACGACTCGGCTGGGGTGACCTGCAGCTGGTCGGGCAGACCGGGGTGATCCCGCCGGGTGGCGGGCAGACCGAGTCGGACCCGGCGCTGAACGGCCGCACCTACACCGTGAACGTGAGCGCGCCGGGGCGTACCGGGCGGGCCGTGCTCTACACGATCTGGAAGGCGAGCCACGCGGACCAGGTCTACTACTTCTGCAGTGACGTGGTCTTCGGCGGGACCGGCTCGAACCCGTCGCCGACGCCGTCCACCGTCGCCTGAGTCCCGAGTGCGCGGCCCTCTTCGGGGTCGCGCACTCTTGACCTACCCCTTTAGTCTTGCCTAAAGGTTTTAGTTCTGCCTAACATCGAGGGCAGGGGAACGAGTTCCGAGGAGGCCGTCATGCGACACCTGTTCCGCGATGCAGAACCCGCCGGTGGCGACTTCGGCCGACTCATGATCGACGAAGTAACGTGGTATATGCGGGAGAACAAGGTGACCCGTGGCGAGCTCGCCCAGGCGATGGGCGTGTCCCCCGGCCGGGTCAGTCAGATCCTCTCCGGCGACGAGAACCTCACGCTGCGCACCCTGTCGTCCGTGGTCGAGGCGCTCGGCGCCCAGATCGAGTTCTCGCTCCGCCCGGTCGACGAGGCCCTGGCCTAGGCGGTGCGCACCCGCGGGGACCGCGCCGGGCTGAGCACCATCGGTGGGCGGTACGGCGCCATCTTGTGGTGCCCCGCGTTGTAGGCCAACCCCAGGAGCCGGATCAGGTCGCGGTAGGCGTCGTGCCGCAGGATCCCGGCCATCCGGCCCAGATCGTCGGCGGCCTTCGCGTACCGCGGCTCCTTGGTGATCCGGGAGCCCTGCAGGGCCGCGACGACCTTGGCGCGGCTCGCGCTCGCCTCGATCAGGTGCACCACGTCCAGCCGGGACTGGATCGCGTTGAGCTGCGCGTGGATGCGACCCCGGCGGCGTTCCTCCACGGTCAGCCGCTCCATCAGGTACTCGTGGTAGTAGCGCGCGGCCATGCTCAACTCGTCCGACGACCACTCGTCGTCGACGCGCTCCTCGCACCAGTTCTGCCGGTCGTCGGCCATGCCCTCCTGCAATCGGGTGAGCAGCCGGGTCAGCCACACCGACGACAGGTCGCGACGCAGGTCCCGCCGGTCGGCCGCGCGTTTGCTGAGCTCGCTGAGCCACAGCATGCTGGGCGCGGCGACGCCGAGACCGAGCAGCGCGGCCGGCAGCTGCGACACGATCAGCACCGCCAGCGCCGCGGTCCCGGTGGAGAGCACGCTGGTCACGCCGATCACCGCGAGCGCCCAGCGGCGCGCGCTCGGGCCGAACGGCCTCCCCTTCCCCTTGCAGCGAAGTAACAGGAAGACGGTCGCGGACACGCTCGCCAACACGAACGTGACACCGAACATCGCACCGTGCACGGCCGTTCACCCCCTGCATGGAGGCTATCCAGGCGAAGCGCCACGTTCCAACATAGATACTCCTGATCAAGCCTCGGCGACGTAGAACCAGCGCCCGTCCTCGCGCACGAACCGGCTCCGCTCGTGCACGGTCCCGGTCCGCCCGCCGGCCCGGTAGTGCGCCCTGAACTCGACCTCGCCGGCCGCCTCGAAGAGCGAACCGCCCGCGGTGTCCACCAGGTCCAGCCGCAGCCAGCGCTGCCCGTCGTCCAAGGTCAGATCATCCGGACGGGTGCTCGGATGCCACGTCTGGAGCAGGTAGTCCGCGTCCCCGCGGGCGAACGCGCTGAACCGTGACCGCATCAGCGCCTCGGCCGTCGGCGCCACCGCCTCACCGCGATGCAGTGGCCCGCAGCAGGCGTCGTAGCCCTCGCCGCTCCCGCACGGGCAGACCTCGACGCCGCTCTCCCGCTTCCGTTTCGCCATTCGCCCATTCTCCCGCCCGGCCCGCCGGCGCCCGCGACGGGGCAAAACCCCGTCGCGGGAGTGGGTCAGGAGTACTGCGGGATGATGTCGGCGGCGAAGCGCAGGAGTGGGGTGTGGTCGTAGGCGACGCGCGGGAAGTAGAGGATGGGGTAGTCGGCGCCGGCCTCGAGGACGGAGTCGATGGCGGCCTGGAGCTGCGCCGGCGACCAGGAGAGGTCGACGTTGACCGAGGTCGACTTGATGATGTCGTCGTAGTCGCGGCCGGCCGTGTCGCAGTGGCGGCGGAGGATCGCCAGCTTCTCGCGGATCACGTCGGGGTCGCCGTTGCCGAAGTTGGCGCCGTTGGCGTGCTTGGCGACCAGCTTGAGCGTGACGTTCTCGCCGCCACCGCCGATCCAGAACGACGGGTGCGGCTTGCGGACGCCCTTGGGCTCGTTGATCGGCTTGTCGATCGAGTAGTGCTTGCCGGAGAAGACCGGGGAGTCCTCGGTCCACATCCTCGTGACGATCTCGACGGCCTCGCGGAACGCGCCCATCCGGTCCTTGAGCTCGGGCCACTCGTAGCCGTAGGCCTTCCACTCGTGCTCGTACCACCCGGCGCCGAGGCCCGCGAAGAGGCGCCCGTGGCTGGCCACGTCGACGGTCGAGGCCATCTTGGCGTAGAGCGCGGGGTGCCGGTAGCCGTTGCAGCCGACCATCTGGCCGATGTTGACGCGCGAGGTGTCGCGGGCCAGCGTGGCCGTGGCGGTCCAGGCCTCGAACACGGTGTTCATGGTCGGCTCGGGCGTGGTGTGGAAGTGGTCGTAGACCCAGATCGAGTCCCACGGGCCCGCGTCGGCGGCCTTCGCGACCGCGGTCATCGCCTCGTACTGCTCGATGGGATCGGCGATCTCGGTGAGATCCATCTTCCAGCCCTGGGGAACGAACACGCCAAATCGAACGGTCATGGGATGATCTTATGACCGCCGGGGCCGGGCGTCAGTCGCGTCGATCCACCTCGTCCTGGATCAGCTCGACCAGCTCGACCAGCTTTCCCGCGACCGTCTCGCCGAACGGGGTCAGGCTGTACTCCACGCGGGGCGGGATGGTGGCCTGCACGTCGCGGCGGACCAGTCCGTCGCGCTCCAGCGCCTGCAGCGTCTGCGCCAGCATCTTCTCGCTGACGCCGTCGACGCGGCGGCGCAGCGCGTTGAACCGGTAGGTGCCGTCGTGCAGCGCGGCGAGCGCGAGCACGCCCCACTTGCCGGCGACGTTCTCCAGGATGCCGCGTGAGGTGCAGTCACGGGCGAACACGCTGGCGGCGAGCTGGTCGACGTCTGTCACGCCCTTACCGTATCCGCTTCCGCGTCACGGTGTTTCGTGTTGGTGCTCACCATCGGTTGGCACTTTCGAAAAGTTAGTACAGTCTCTAGAAGCAGCACTGAGCCAACCATCTGGGAGCAGACATGATCGTCGTAACCGGCGCCACCGGACACCTGGGCCGACTCGTGGTGGAGGACCTGCTGGAGCGCGGCGTGCCGGCCGGCGAGATCATCGCCGCCGCGCGCACCCCGGAGAAGGCCGCCGACCTCGCCGCGCGTGGCGTGCAGGTGCGCGAGGCCGACTACGACCGGCCGGAGACGCTGGCCACCGCGTTCACCGGTGCGACGAAGGTCCTGCTGATCTCCAGCGAACCGGGCAACCGGGTCGCGCAGCACCGCGCCGTGATCGACGCGGCCACGGCGGCGGGCGTCGGCCTGCTCGCGTACACCAGCATCCTGCGCGCGGACACCAACGAGATGGTGCTCGCCGCGGACCACCAGGCCACCGAGGCCGCGATCGTGGCGTCCGGCCTGCCCTACGTGCTGCTGCGCAACAGCTGGTACCTCGAGGTCTACACCGCCCGGACCGCCCAGCTGGTGGCGGACGGCGCGATCTACGGCGCGGCCGGCGACGGCCGGATCTCCGGTGCCGCACGGGCCGACTACGCGGCCGCGGCCGCGGCGGTGCTGACCTCGGACGGCCCGGTGAACGTCGCCTACGAGCTGGGCGGCGACACCGCGTTCACGCTGACCGAGCTGGCCGCCGAGATCACCGAGCGGTCCGGCAGGCCGGTCGCCTACCGGGACCTGCCGGTCGAGGAGCTGGAGAAGTCGATGGTCGGCGCCGGCCTGCCCGCCGGGGTGGCGGCGCTCTTCGCGGACGTGGACGCGAACATCGCGCGCGGCGCGCTCCACACCGACTCCGGCGACCTCTCACGCCTGACCGGCCGGCCCACCACGCCGCTGTCCGACGCGGTCGCCGCCGCACTCAAGGCCTGAGCCGCACTCAAGGCCTGAGCCGCACTCAAGGCCTGGATCGCAATCGAGGCCCAGATCGAGGCGTCCCCCATGTCGCTCCAACGACATGGGGGACGGGTCAGTGGGGGTGGGAGGCGCGGTGCCGGCCGCGCCGGGCCGCCTCCGCGTCCGCGGACGGGCCGGCCGGGAGTGCGCGGGCAGCCGGTGTCTGCTTCCGGTTGGCCTTGACCGTGTACATGTGGGCGTCCGCGGCGCGGAGCACGCCGTCGAAGTCGCGCCGGCCGAAGCTCGCGGTCCCCGGCACGCCGACCATGCCGTCACCGACCGTGGTGGCGAAGCCGATGCTGGTGCCGACGTACACGGTCTCGCCCATCAGCTGGATCGGCTGTGCGACCGCGTCCATGCAGCGCCGGGCCACCTCCGCGGCCACGCCCGCGTCCGCGCCGGAGAGCACGATCACGAACTCGTCGCCGCCGAGCCGGGCCACGATGTCGTCGTCGCGGGCCTGGGCGAGCAGCCGGGCCGCGACCACCTTGAGCAGCTCGTCGCCGGCCGCGTGCCCGAGCGTGTCGTTGACCTGCTTGAACCCGTCCAGGTCGAGCGCGAGCACGGCCATCTCGCGCCGGTCGGCCATCGCCTGCCGGGCGAAGTCGTGCAGCCGGGTCCGGTTCGCCAGGCCGGTGAGCGCATCGTGGTGCACCTGGTAGCTGAGCGCGGCCTTCGCGTCCCGCATCGCCTGGATGCGCTTGTTCGCGTTGCTGGCCGGCAGGCCGGTGAGCAGCGTCAGCGCGAGCAGCACGCCGATGATGACCGGGAGGCCGAGCCCGTCGCCGGGCGAGAGCCAGTCCGGCGCCCGGAGCGCCACGATGGCGAGCAGCCCGGCGATCGCTCCGGCGCCGCTGGCGAACGCGCCGCGCAGGTCGGCGCGGAAGGCACCGCCGTGGATCGGCACCAGCAGCAGCGCCCAGATCTGGCCGGCGCGCGGGTCCCCGGACGTGCCGTAGACCAGCACCAGCACGCTGATCAGGTCGATCGGGATCTGCGCCAGGCTGAGCGCGCGATAGGACCGGCCGGCCCGGCAGCGCAGCGCGATCAGCGACAGCATGCCGGCGACGGCGAACAGCAGCACGGCGACCAGCACCCAGGTCATCTCCGCCAGGCCGTGCAGCCCGGGGCCGGGCGCGATCAGCACGAAGGCGAGCAACAGGGCGACGGCACCGAAGACGCGCACGCCGATCGAGACGAGCTCGACCGTACGCCGTTGTTGAAGCGAGCCGGCGTCGACTTCACCGTGCCCCGCCTTACCGTTCATCCCCACCGTCCCCGGCCGCCGTGCCTGTCCCATCGGCCGTGGAGGTGCGAACTTTACGAACGCACGGTCAGTAGGAAGTCACGCAATGCGTCCCGATACGGCCCGATCGTGCCCAGATCGGCGTGTTCGTCCGGCCCGTGCTGCCCGTCGCCTCCGATGCCGAACGCGACCGCGGCCATCCCGGCCTGGAAGTAGAACCTGCCGTCGCCCGCGCCGTGCCGGCGGAGGAACTCCCCGCCGTACCCCTGGGTGCGCGCGGCCCGGCGGAGCGCGGTCACGTCCGGGTGGTCCCGCTCGGCCAGGTGCGGCGCGTCGACGTGGGCCACGCCGACCGCGACGCCCGGCCCGGCGATCTCCGCCAGGTGCCGCGTCACCTCGGCGACGCCGCGCCCGGTGAAGTCCGGGTCGGTCGGCGGGAAACGCAGGTTCAGCCAGGCCGAGGCGGCCGCCGGGACCTGGTTGAACGCCACGTTCGGCGTGTCGATCCGCGCGACGTTGATCGTGGTGCGCCACGCCTCCTCGGCCGGCACCGGATATCGCTCCAGCAGCGCCCGCACCGCGCCGACCACGGTGAGCAGCGCGTTGTCGCCGAGCCAGGGGTAGGCGCCGTGCGCGGCCCGGCCCTCCGCGGTCAGCGTGACGTCGATCAGGCCTTTGGACTCGACCGTGATGTCCAGCCGGCTCATCTCCCCGATCACCGCGAAGTCCGTGGTCACGCCGGCCGCGATCTGGTGGCCGGTCCCGTCCCGGCCGCCGACCTCCTCGTCCAGGACCAGTTGCAGCCCCAGCGGGTACGGCAGGGACGGTGCCAGCTCGCGGAACACGTCCGCCATCACCAGCGCGGAGAGCTTCATGTCCTGGGCGCCGCGCGCGTGGAGCCGGTCGCCGGAGCGGCGCGGCGTGAACAGCGCGTCCGGTGCCGGGACCACGTCCAGGTGGCCGTTCAGGATGATCCGGAACCGGCCGGGGCGCACGTCACCGCGGTAGAGCAGCGCGCTCGGCTTGCCGCGCGACTCGAACCGCTCGACCGTGAAGCCGGGGCCGGCCCGGTCGATCATCCAGTCCAGCGCGCGGGCCAGCTCCACGGGCCGGTCCGCGGTGCTCCGGATGCGCAACAACTCGTCGGCCGCGGTCAGCCACGCCTCGTCCAGCATCGCCCCATTGTGTCGGATCAATACGAGAGTGGCAGGCCGACGTAGTTCTCGGCCAGCGACGTCGCCGCGGCCGGCGAGGTGGCGGTGTAGCGGAGCTGGGAGAGTTGCAGCTCGCGCTGGAACGGGTCGTGGTCCGGGAACGTGTGCAGCATCGAGGTCATCCACCAGGAGAAGTGCTGCGCGCGCCAGACCCGGGCGAGGCACTCCGCGCCGTACCGCGCGGCGGGTCTGTCGTCCTTCCCGAGGAGGAGCGCGGTGAGCGCGATGCTGAGCCGGTGCACGTCCGCGATCGCGAGGTTCATGCCTTTCGCGCCGGTCGGCGGCACGATGTGCGCGGCGTCGCCGGCCAGGAACAGCCGCTCGTGCCGCATCGGCGCGACCACGAGACTGCGCATGCCGGTCACGCTCTTCTCCAGGATCGGGCCCTCGGCGAGCGTGAACCCGTCCGCGGCGAGCCGGGTGTGCAACTCGTCCCAGATCCGCCGGTCGGACCAGCCCTCGATCCGCTCGTCCGGCGGCACCTGCAGGTAGAGCCGGGTGATGCCGGGCGACCGCATGCTGTGCAGCGCGAAGCCGCGCGGATGGTACGTGTAGATCAGCTCGTGGTGCGACGGCGGCGCCTCCGCGAGCACGCCGAGCCACGCGAACGGGTAGGCGTGCCGGTGCACGGTCAGCTCGCCGGCCGGGATCGTGTCGCGGGTGATGCCGTGGAAGCCGTCGCACCCGGCGATCACGTCGCACGCAAGCGTCCGTCGCGCGCCGTCGGCGTCCCGGAACTCGACCGTGGCACCGCGCGGGTCGACCGCCACGTCGGAGACGCCGAAGCGCAGGTCTCCCCCGTCGGCGAGACGCCGTGCGATCAGGTCCTTGACCACCTCCTGCTGGCCGTAGACCGTGATCCGCCGCCCGGTCAGCGCCGCGAAGTCGATGCGGTGGTCCGCGCCGTCGAAGCGCAGCGAGATGCCGTCGTGCGGCAGCCCGCGCGCGTCCAGCCGCTCACCGACGCCGGCCTCGCGCAGCAGCTCGACCGTGGGCTGTTCCAGCACGCCGGCCCGGACGCGGGCCTCCACGTACTCCCGGTCGCGCAGTTCCAGGACCGTGGAGTCGACGCCGGCCAGATGCAACAGGTGTGACAGGAGCAGGCCGGCCGGACCGGCGCCGATGATCCCGACCTGAGTCCGCATGCCGAGCACGCTATCGCTTGAAACCGCGGCGGAAAACAGGTGAGAGCTTTTTGCCTACCGGTCAGTAAGGTAGCCTCGCGCACATGAGCATCTCGGGAACCTGGAACGTAGAGATCAGCACGCCGATGGGCAAGCAGACAGCGATCCTCGACCTGGCCGCGGACGGTGACGTGCTCACCGGCACCGCCAAGCAGGGTGGCGAGACCGCCCCGATCCAGGACGGCACCGCGTCCGGTGACAGCGCCACGTTCACGCTCGACCTCACCAAGCCGATCCCGGTCAAGCTGGCCTTCAACGTGACCGCGAGCGGCGACGCGCTCTCCGGCGACGTCAAGCTCGGCGCGTTCGGCACCTCGAAGGTGGCCGGCACCCGCGTGTGAACGCTCTGCTGGTCACGCTCTCCGGCTCAGGCCGGAGAGCGTGTCCGTCAGCACCGGCCAGTGCGGGTCGCGGGGGTCGGCGAACGAGTAGTGGTGCGCGTCCTCCGGCGCGATCAGCTCTCCCCCGCGACGTGCCACATAGGCCTCGGACAGCTCGACCGGCACCGTCTCGTCCCGCCGGCCGTGCAGAAGCACAACCTTCCCCGAGGGTACGGGTGGGAGCCTCGCCGGATCGAGCGCCTCCCCGTCGCTCGCGCCGAGGAACGCGCGCACCGCGCCGCCGCCGAGCCCCAGTTCCTCGGCCCG
Source organism: Catenuloplanes nepalensis (assembly GCF_030811575.1). Lineage (GTDB taxonomy): Bacteria > Actinomycetota > Actinomycetes > Mycobacteriales > Micromonosporaceae > Catenuloplanes > Catenuloplanes nepalensis. The sequence continues at coordinate 5,869,618 of NZ_JAUSRA010000001.1, forward strand.
CCGCAGGTCCGCGACCGGCGAGAGCGCGACCACCGCGTGCAGCTTGGGATCGTTGACGGCGGCGTGCAGCGCGAGCTGGCCGCCGGCTGAGTGGCCGATCACGATCACGCGGCCGTCGTGCGCCGTGACCAGCGACGGCAGCGCGGCGAGCGCGGCCCGCACGTCGGCGACGGTCGCGCCCGGGTCGCCGGGGATCCGGCGGTACTCGGCCGAGACCGTGGTCCAGCCGGCCGCGCGCAGCGCCTCGGCCATCGGGCCGGTGTAGGCGCGGTCGTACCGGGGCCGCCAGAAACCGCCGTGCAGGATCACCAGCAGTGGCCGGGTCGCGTCGCCGAGGCGTACCGCCGCGACCTGGTCTGGATCTTCGCCGTAGGCGGCCGTGTGGTCGGGTTCCGGTGCGGGCCGGGTGAGGATCGACTCGTCCTCTCCCGTGATCGAGGCGTCATTCATGTCGTCGGCACACCATGAACGACGCCTCGATCTTGGGCTGACCGCATCAGAGGACGGCGGCCAGCGCGGTCGCGGCGCGCCAGCAGTCGTGATAGCTGGAGTAGAGCGGCACCGGGGCCAGCCGGATCACGTCCGGCCGCCGGGAGTCGGTCAGCACGCCGTGCCCGAACCGCAGCCGTTTGGCCAGCTCACCCACGTCCTGCCCGGGCAGGCGCAGGGAGAGCTGCGCGCCGCGGCGCTCCGGGTCGCGCGGCGTGAGCACCTCCACCCGGCCGGCGGGGACGATCGCGTCCACCGCGTCGAGCAGGTAGCCGGTCAGGCGGCGGCTGCGGGCGCGCAGCACGGGCATGCCGGCCTCGTCGAAGAGCGCCAGCGCCCCGGCCATCGGCGCGAGCGCGAGGATCTGCGGCGTGGAGACCTGCCAGGCGTCCGCGGTGGCCGGCGGCCGGCTGACCGGCGCCATGTCGAACCGGGTGGCCGCCTCGGTGCCCCACCAGCCGTCCAGCCGCGCGATCGACGGGTCGCCGAGGTGCCGCGCGTGCACGAACGCGCTGCCGGGCGAGCCGGGACCGGAGTTGAGGAATTTGTAGTTGCACCAGGCCGCGAAGTCGACGTCCCAGTCGTGCAGGCGCAGCTCCACGTTGCCGGCCGCGTGCGCGAGGTCCCAGCCGACGACCGCGCCGGCCGCGTGCCCGGCCGCGGTGATCGCCGGGATGTCGGCCACGGTGCCGGTCAGGTAGTGCACGCCGGCCAGGAGCACCAGCGCGACCCGGTCGTCGATCGCGGCGATGACGTCCTCGGTGCGCAGCACGTCCTCGCCGTCGCGCGGGCGCAGCCGGACCACGGTGGTGTCCGGGTCCAGGCCGTGCAGCACGGCCTGGCTGCGCACGGCGTAACTGTCCGACGGGAACGCCGCGTCCTCGATGACGATCCTCGTCCGGGTGCCGGCCGGGCGGTAGAACGAGATCATCAGCAGGTGCAGGTTGACGGTCAGCGTGTTCATCACGACCGTCTCCTCCGGGCGGGCGCCGACCAGCCGCGCGGACGGGCCGGCCAGCCGCTGCGGCAGCGACTCCCAGGGGGCGTGCGCCTCCGTCCAGCCCTCGACGCCGAGCGTGGCCCAGTCGTCCATGTGCGCCAGCAACTCCGCGCGGACCGACCGCGGCTGCAGGCCGAGCGAGTTGCCGACCAGGTAGGCGGAGTCCGGGTAGCGGCCACCGTGCGCGGGCGGGATCAGGAAGGCTGCGCGGTGGCCGGGATCGCCGGCATCGCGGCGCAGCGCGTCGGACTCGTCCATGGTCTCTCCCCGATTCCACTGAGTACGGTGTTCCTCACGGTACGCATAGTCGATCTTCCCGTGTGCGAGTGAACCGTGAATCACATGTGCGTACGGGCCTCCCACAGCTCCGGGAAGACGACCCGGGCCATCGACTTCTCCAGCCAGGCGATGCCCGCGGAGCCGCCGGAGCCGGGCTTCGCGCCCATCGTGCGGCGCACCGCGAGCAGGTGCTGGTGCCGCCACTCGCCGAACGCGACCGCCACGCCGGTCAGCGCCTCGCCGAGCATGCGCAGGTGGTTGTGCGGGCCGTCGTCCGCGTAGATCTCGACCCAGCCCATGTCGTGCCGCGCGATCAACGCCATCGTCTCGTCCCACAGACTCGGCTCCTCCAGAGCACGGACCAGCCGCGGGTACGCGTCGGAGCGCCGGAACGGCCGGATCAGCGACTCGGTCTTGAGGCCGAGCAGGAACTCCAGCTCCCGGTACGCCGCGGACTGGAAGCCGGAGCCCTCGCCGAGCAGGTCGCGGAACCTGTTGAAGTCGGACGGCGTCATCCAGCTCAGCGCCTTCCACGCCGCGTTCAGGCCCTCCAGGTCCAGCGTCGCGCGGCGCAGCGGGGCGAGCGCACCCCAGGCGTCACCGCCGCGGATCAGCTCGCGCGCGCCGGCCAGCTCGAACCGGGTGAGGCCGAAGTACAGCTCCATGATCTGACTGACCATCAGGAACGACATCTCGCCCGGCTCGCCACTGAGCGTGCGCTGCAACGAGTGCAGCGTGCTGGCGTGCACGTAGGCGTCGTAGGGGACGTGGCCGGTGAACGCCGTCGTCGGCTCGCCGGCGTTGGCGGTGGCCTTGGCGTCGCGCTGGTCCGCGGTCAGGGTCTCGATCACGTGGTCAATGATTCCGCTGCGTCCGGGCTTTCCGGAATGCCTTGTCGCTCGTCCTGCACGCCGTTTACCTTGCTTTTGAAGGGCGACGCGGCGTTTCACTTCACGATTGGAAGCTGCGCATGGATGACATGGACTGGGCGATCCTGGGCGAGTTGCAGGCGGACGCGCGACTGTCCTGGTCCGCGCTGTCCCGGCGGGTGCACCTGTCCGCACCGGCCGTGGCCGAGCGGGTGCGCCGGCTGGAGGAGTCCGGCGTGATCACCGGCTACCACGCGCACGTCGACCCGGCACGGGCCGGGCGCGGCGTGCTCGCGCTCATCCGGATGTCCTGCTACGGGTCGCTCTGCGTGCTGCGCGACCCGGACGTGGCGACCTGGCCGGAGATCCTGCAGATCCACCGGGTCACCGGCGACACCTGCTGCATGCTGCGCGTCGCGGCCGCGTCGATGGTCGCGTTCGAGGCGGTCATCGACCGGCTCGGGCGGTACGGGCCGCCGTCCAGCACGATGATCCTGTCCACGCCGCTGGCCTGGCGGGCCGTGACACCTACGATGCCCGCGTGAGCGTGGAGCTGCTGCCGGGCGAGTCGGTGCTGTGGGAGGGACGGCCGGTGCGGGCCGCGGTGTGGCGGCCGGTCGCGTTATCTGCGGTCGCTGCCGGAGCCGATTCTCACCGAGCGCGCGGACGGGACCGGCAGTCTCGCATTCGGCACGTTTACCGCGTGGCGTGTACGGAATCCATGGGTGAGCGAGCCGGGGCCGCATCCGGTGCTGTGGAACATTCCCGATGCCCGGCGCGTGCACGCGCTCGCTTCGGACGCCCGGAAAGCACGTCTAACGTAGACTTGTTCGTCGATAAGGCGATTGCGCGTTCACCATTCCCGGTAGCCTTCCCCGCATGACGAGAATTGCGAATTCCACCCTTCTCATCGCCGCATCCGTCTCCCTCGCCGGGCTCTCTCTCGCGCTCTCCTCACCCGCGCACGCGGATGACACCGTCTACTTCCAGATCCGCAACGTCGTCAACGACAAATGCCTGGACGCGGACAAGGGCATGATCGTGAAGAGCGGCGCGCGGTTGCAGTTGTGGGAGTGTCACACCGGCGAGAACCAGCTCTGGTACGCGGACGGCGACACCATCCGGAACAAGGCCAACGGGCGCTGCATGGACGCGGACACCCAGACGGCGGCCATGAACGGCACCCGGGTCCGGCTCTGGGACTGCTCCGGCACCGTGCAGCAGCAGTGGCGGATGGAGCCGATGGAGAACGGCAACACCATGATCATCAGCGTGGAGACCGGACGCGGCCTCGACGCGGACCGCAACGTGCTGTTCCAGAACGGCACCGAGGTGCAGCTCTGGAGCGACTGGGACGGCACCACCAACCTCAACCAGCAGTGGTACACCGCACCCTAATCGTCATTCACGGTTCCCGGATTCGCGGCAAGAAAGGCCTCCATGTCGTCCTCGGCGATTGCGTCGAACATTTCCACCGACGTCTCGTCGAGAATCTCCGCGCTACCCACCCCGTCGATCGTCTCGGTGTTGAATTCGCCGTCGTTCACCTTGAGCGTGGTCAGCGCGCCGGAACGGATCCCGCGCATCGCGAAGATCCAGTCCTCCAGCGGAATGCCGCCGTCGTCAACCGTCATGGTCCTGCCGACGGCGGCCAGCAGGGCCGGCAACGCGGTCGCGTCCTCGTCCAGGATGCCGGCCAGCACCGCCTTCATGAACTGCTGCTGGTGGCGCTGCCGGCCGTAGTCGAAGTCGTTCGTCTCCAGCAGGTCGCGCTGCCGCACGAAGTCCAGCGCCTCCTCGGGCGTGAAGCACCGGTCGCCCTTCTCGTACACGTTCGGCGTCACGCCGGGCACCCGGCCACGGATCGTGCCGTCCGGGTTCACCAGGAACGGCGGGGCCGGCTCGCCGGTGCGGTCGTTCGTGCCGAGGTGGATCGAGGTGACCTCGCCGTCCACGTACATGCAGACCTCGCCGAGCGCCTCCACCACCTCGGTGAAGCCGTCGAAGTCGATGATCGCGCCCGCGTCCGGCGTGATGCCGGTGGTGTCCCGCACGGTCATGGCCAGCAGCTCGAACCCGCCGGAGAGCGCGTCCGCACCGGTCAGGCCCTGACTGCCGAACGCGAACGCCGCATTGATCTTGTTGGGGCCGCCCGCGAACGGCACCTCGCCGTTGTCGTACTCGGGTATCTCCACCAGCGTGTCCCGCGGCAGCGACACCAGGTAGGCGTGATCGTGGGTCGCCGCGATGTGCAGCACGATGATCGAATCGGACCGGGTCAGCTCGCCGTCGTCCTGGCCGGGACGGGTGTCCAGGCCGACCAGCAGGATGTTCTTGGCGCCCTCGACGTCGACCCGCTCGCGCTCCCTGCCCGCGTCGCCGAGCAGGTCCTGGCGGGTCACGGTGCCGGTGGCGGCGGAGAGCAGCATCCGGCCCCCGACGACGGCGCCGCCGCCCAGGACGAGCGCGGTCGCGGCGGCACCGGCGAGAACCCTTCCCCAGGGGGTACGCCCGCGGCGCCCCCAGTCCCGCTGCCCCCAACCCCGATTCCTGCGGCTCCGACGCCTCACACGCACTCCTGATCGTTCAGGCGGCCGGATACCCGGGCCGCTGCGGCGGTCATTACCGTCGATCACGCACCGCAGCGGCCGGGGGTTCAGATCTCACCGTCCGTCAACGCGGGATGACCCTCAGCATCCGCCCAGGGCTTCTGCAGGACGGCCCGCCAGCGCGGCTTACTGGCGTTTCCGCGCCGAGGGGCATCGGCCGGGCGCCTCGGGTGATCGAGGCCGCTGCGCCCGCTGGCGCGGGGATGTTCGCCGGCGAGGCGGTGCCGGTGAGGAAGGATTGGGTCCTGGGAAACGAGGATCGGGGCGTCCCGGGTGGGACGCCCCGATCGGGGTGGTGGTGGGGCGGGTCAGTCCTCGATGGCGGGGGCGGGCTGGCCGGCCGGGGTGTCGAGGGTGTCGCCGGGGTCGGGTGGGGTGACCGGGTCGGTGGTCGGGCCGGGCTGGGGGTCGGTCTCGGAGGTCGGGGCCGGGTCGGGCGTGGCCGGGGTGTCCGCCGGGGCCGAGGTCTGCGGCGCGTCCGCGGGGGCGGTGGCCGTGGTGCCCGGGTCGGCCGGGACGGTGGAGACGGACGGCTCCGGGGTGTAGACCGGGGCCGGGCCGTCGCCGCCGGGCAGGAACGGGAGCGTGGTGGCGCCGGCGGAGCCGTCGCCGAAGAGGCCGGCCAGGGAGTCGCCGGCCATCAGCTCGAACGCGTAGATCGCGAGCATGGCGAAGACGAACATCGCGACCGCGGCCAGGGCCAGCCGGGCCCAGTGGGCGCGGCGGCCGGTGTCGTCGTCCGCGGTGGAGTCCGGGCCGGAGGCGAACCGCGCGCGGGCGGTGGCGCGCGTCTCGTCCCCGTGGGTGGCCGCGTCCGGCGTGCCGGAATCGAGTGTGCCGTGGCCCGAGCCGGAAGCCGGGCCTGGACCGGTGCCCGAGCCGGAAGCCGGGTCGGAGCCGGAGTCCAGGGTCGAGGCCAGGGCCGCGCTGAGTGCGGCCGCGCGAGCCGGGACGGGCCGGTCGGAGGCACGGCGCTCACCGGCGTCGCGGTCGCCGGGGGCGGCGAGAGCGGAGTCGCGGTCGCCGGGGGCGGCGAGAGCGGAGTCGCGGTCGCCGGGGGCGGCGAGAGCGGCGTCGCGGTCGCCGGGGGCGGTGTCGCGGTCACCAGCGGCGGCGTCCAGAAGGACGGTGTCGGCGCTGGTCCGGGGCGTGGGTGCCGGGCGTGCGACGGGGCGGCCGGGGGTGGCCGTCACACGCGTGGTCGCGCCGACGACCGCGAGGGCCTGCTCCAGGCGTACCCCCCGGAGGCGTTGGTAGGTGTGTTTGAGGGAGTGGGCGTAGAGCTCCTGGCCGACCGTGGCGATCACGCTGGCCAGCGCGGCGCCGACGATGGTGCCGGTGACGCCCAGCCAGGACGCGCACACGGCGGAGGAGATCGCGGCGAGCGTGCCGGCCGCGAGCTTGACCAGGTCTATCTTGCGCCAGACCCGTCGTTCCTTCTTGTCCTCGTGGTGTTGTTCCTCGGTCATTCCGTGGCCCGTACCCCTCCCTCGCGCGTCAGGTGCCCGCACCGTCATACCCATCGGGAGGCGCCGAACCACGGAATCGACGAGACAGTGAGCGATTTTCTACCTGGCATGTGTGGCGGGCCGACGGGGTGGCCGTCGACGGTCCGGGTGCGCCAGGTCGAAAAAAGCTCATGATTCAGGACGCTCCGCTGGCCTGCCAGTTGAGGCGGACGAGGAGCTGTCGCGCCTGCTCGGCGACGTCCGGCGTGGTGGTGACCGCGTACTGGCCGGCCTGGAGCGAGCTGCGCGAGGTGAAGTCGCGGCGGCCGCCGGTGAGCGCGTGCGCGATCGCGCCGAACACCGCGCCCCAGAGCGCGCCGATCAGCACGGCGGAGAGCATGATGCCGAGCCAGGCGCCCTCGGTGAACAGGCCGAGCAGCAGCCCGATGAAGAAGCCGAAGTAGGCGCCGCTGGCCAGGCCGGCGAGGGCGGCGCGGCCGACCGTGAGCCGGCCGAGCACGTTCTCGACCAGGCGCAGATCGGTGCCGATTATCGCGGTCCGCCCGACCGGGAACTGGTTGTCGGAGAGGTAGTCGACCGCACGCTGGGCGGACGGGTAGTCGGGGTAGCTCGCCACCGTGACCGTCGCGCCGGTGTCGGGGGCGTTCGGTGCGGGCACCTCACCGGCCGGGCCGGGCGGGATCGGGGTGCCGGGGTCAGAAACGGACATGATGCCTCCTGAGTAGTCGTCTCCCGCTGCATACCCGTTCCGGGGCCGCGCGAATTCGGTGTGTGCACGGTCACCGGGCGCGATCGGGGCGCGCTGACCGAAACACGACCCTGAGCTGGGCGAACCCGGCTCAGGCTGAAACGATCCCGATCATGCTTCGGATTGGTGCGATCGTGCTCGGCGTCTCCGACCTTCCCCGGGCGGTCCGCTTCTGGGCCGGGGCGCTCGGCTACCTGATCAGCGAGGCCGAGGAGCGCGCGGACTGGGTGGTGCTGGTGCCGGAGGACGGGCCGGGCACGCCGCTGGTGCTGACGCTGAACTCGTCGACGGCCGAGGAGCGACCGCGCGTGCACGTGGACCTGTTCACCGACGGGCCCGAGGAGCAGGCCGCGGAGATCACCCGGCTGATCTCGATCGGCGGCAGCTTCGTCGGCTGGGACCGGCATCCGGGCGAGCCGGACTTCGCGGTGCTCTCGGACACCGAGGGTAACCGTTTCTGCGTGGTGGACACCGCCTGACCTCTGTCGATCTTGGACGGTGGACGCGTACCGTCGCGCTCGTGACTGTCGCGCCGTGCACGTGAACAGACCTTCCCAGAGGTATTACCTTGCAAGTCGGTAGGAAATGTGGGAAGTTTCGGCGCGGAACCATCCCACCGCTCGGAGGCGCACCCGCATGTCCAACCACGTCTTCTCCCGCCGCGGCCTGCTCAAGGCCGCCGGTCTCGCCGGTGGCGCCGTCGCGCTCGCGGCCTGCGCCGGGCCCGGTGGCGAGGCCGCACCCGTCGCGAGCGGTGGCTTCGACGGCCCGGTCGAGGGCGAGCTGTCGTTCGCGCACTGGCGCGCCGAGGACAAGGACGTCTTCGACCAGGTGATCGCCGGCTTCGTGCAGAAGAACCCGAAGGTCACGGTCCGGCAGGACATATCCGCCTCCGCCGACTACCAGAGCACGGCGCTGACGAAGATCCGCGGCGGCGGCACGGGCGACGCGTTCACGGCGTTCCGGGGCGCGCAGTTCAGCAACATCGCGTCCGCCGGCGTGTGGACCGACCTCACCGGGCAGTCGCTGATCGGCGCCTACGACCCGGCACTGATCACGGCCGGCGCGTCCGGCGGGAAGCAGCTCGGCCTGCCGTACCAGCTGGTCTTCAACATGCCGGTGACCAACCCGGAACTGCTGGCCCAGCATGGGTACGCGGAGCTGCCGCGGAGCTGGGACGGCTTCCTCGGCGTGCTGGACGGGCTCAAGGGCAAGGGCGTCACGCCGATCGCCTGGCCCGGCGGCGACAGCGGCAACGGCGGCCAGCTGATCAACTCGATGGTGATGAACAACGCGCCGGCCGACGACGCCTTCGCCCAGGTCGAGGCCGGCACGCTGAAGGTCACCGACGACTGGTTCCTCACCACGCTCAAGCAGTACGAGCAGCTCAAGCCGTACTTCCAGGACGGCGCGACCGGCACCGCGAACGAGGCCGCGATGCAACTGTTCGCGACCGGCAAGGCCGCGTTCCTGGCCACCGGCTCGTACGCGGCCGGCCCGGTCCGCAAGCTCGGCGCGCGGTTCCCGTTCGGGCTGTACGCGCCGATCACGGTCGCTTCCGGGGCCAAGTACGAGGGGATCTTCAACGCCACGTTCATCCTCGGCGTGAACGCGAACTCGTCGAAGAAGGCCGCGGCGCTGGCCTGGCTCGCGCACCTCTCCGACCCGGCCGTGGCCTCGGTCTACGCGAACGGCACGTCCCAGCACGTGACGGTCGCCGGCGTGGAGTACACGAACGCGGACCTCAAGGCGTTCGCGCCCTGGCTGACGAAGAAGACGCTGCTCGCGCCGCGGTTCCAGTTCAACAACCTGGACGTCCGCACCGCGGTCGAGGAGGCCGCGGTCAAGGTGGTCGGCGGCACCGAGCCGGAGAAGGCGGCCGAGGCCGCGCAGCGGGTGGTGGACCAGAAGCGGTGAGGCGGCACTGGGGTCTCTACCTGTTCCCGATCCCGGCGCTCGCGCTCTACCTGGCCTTCTTCGTGCTCCCGGCGGCACAGGGCCTGCAGTACGCGATCACGGACTGGGACGGCTTCAGCCCCGGCTTCGACTGGGTCGGGGCCGGCAACTTCACGCGGATCGTCAGCGCGGACGACCAGTTCGCGAACGCGCTCGGCAACAACCTGACGTTCCTGCTGGCCGTGGTGAGCGGGCAGACCGTGCTGGCCCTCGGGCTTGCCGTGCTGCTCGCCGCCCGCAGCCGGGGTTCGACCGCGCTGCGCGCGCTGTTCTTCCTGCCGACCGTGCTCTCCTCGATCTCGGTCGCGTTCGTCTGGCGCTTCGTCTACGACCCGAATCTGGGGCTGCTGCACTCGGTGGGCGTGCCGGGCACGTTCCTCGGCGACGAGGACACCGCGATCCTGTGGGTGGCGGTGGCGCAGATCTGGTTCCACGCCGGGCAGATGATGGTGCTGTTCATCGCGGGGCTGCACCAGATCCCGGCCGAGCTCTACGAGGCCGCGCACGTCGACGGCGCCGGGCGGTGGCAGCGCTTCCGGTTCGTCACCTGGCCGCTGCTGGCGCCGGCGACCGCGCTGGTCGTGGCGTACACGACGATTCAGTCGTTCAAGGCGTTCGACCTGATCCTCGGCCTGGCCGGCAACCCGCCGCGCTCCTCGCTGGACATCCTCTCCACCCGGATCTACACCACGTTCACCAACAGCCGACTGGGGTACGCGGCCGCGGAGTCCATCGTGTTCATGCTGGCGATCGGGGTGGTCACCTGGTTGCAGAACCGGGCCGCGCGGATCGGGGCGGGACGATGACGAGACGGTCTCTCCTGGCGATCTACGCGCTGCTGATCACCGTACCGCTGCTGGTCGTGCTCTTCGGGTCGTTCAAGACCACGCCGGATCTGTTCGCGTCGCCGTTCGGCCCACCGCTGCGGCCCACGCTGGACAACTACCGCGAGATCCTCGGCGACGCCGGGCTGCTGCGCGTCTTCGGCAACAGCGTGCTGGTCGTGGTGGTCTCGGTGCCGGCCACGCTGGCGCTGGCCAGCCTGGTCGGATATGCGGTGGCGCGCCTCCCGCGCCGGCCGTCGCGGATCCTGTTCGGCGTGTTCGCGGCCGGGCTCGCGGTGCCGGCGCAGGCCATGATGATCCCGCAGTACGTGCAGTTCGACCGGCTCGGCCTGCGCGACAGCCTGCTCGGGCTGATGCTGATCAACGTGGTGGTGACGCTGCCGGTCGCGGTGTTCATCCTGTCCGGGTTCATGCGCACGCTGCCGCGCGAACTGTTCGAGGCGGCGGCGCTGGACGGGGCCGGGCCGTGGGGTGCCTATCGCCGGATCGCGATCCCGCTGTCGCTGCCGTCGCTCGCGGCCACCGCGATCTTCCTGCTCGTCATGCACTGGAACGACCTGCTGTATCCGCTGCTGTTCATCGACTCGCCGGCGAAGCGCACGCTGCCGCTGGCGCTGCTGGACTTCTCCGGCGAATACCTGACCGACTATCCGCTGCTGTTCACGGGCGTGGTCGTGGCGTCGGTGCCGATGGTGGCGCTCTACGCGTTCCTGCAGCGCTGGTTCGTCGCGGGCATGACCGCCGGGGCGATCAAGGGCTGAGCGCCGCTTGCGCTTGCCGGGCGTCTCATCCGTGATCGGGGTGTCCCCCATGTCGTTCAGAACAGCATCGGGGACGCCTCGCTCATGAGAGCCCCTGGGTCTTCCTAGGAGGCTAGCCTATTTTCATGCGGGGTCAGGCGCGGAGGGGTCGCGGCTGACCTCGTACATCGAGTTCGGGCCGGTGGCGGTGTTGCGGTAGCTCATCACCGTGACCGCGTCCACCCGCTTGAGCGTCTCCGCGGCCAGGTTCTTGCCGCCGGTGACGGTGACCTCTCCGTACCAGAACGCGACGTCCACCTCGATCGGCAGCGTGGCACCGGTGCGAACCTTGTCCAGCATGGACAGGTAGCGGGCGCCGAGCGTGCCGCGGTGCGGCTCCACAGCCACATCGCGCGGGCACCGGCCGCGGTCTGCGGCGTGCCGACGCTGGTCAGCGTCGGCGTGACCACCGGGACCGCGGCGGCGACCACCGCCAGCGCGGCCGTGGCCAGCCTGGATCTCCACCGCCCTGCCATCGGGTGCCTCCGTCCGCAGACGTGAATGGGCGAGCCCGGGGATCCACCGGGCTCGCCCTGCCGCTCATCCGTGAGCGGCGCGTCCTAGGTATCGGCTCTCCTCGGCGGCGGCCAAGGAGAACGCGATCAGCTGCTCGCCGGGGCCGGCACGTCGACGCTGCCGCCCTGGGGCAGCGCGAGGAACTGCGGGCAGCCCTTCGGGGCCTCGCCGGTGAGGCAGCGCTGCATCGCGTCGTAGAGCACGTAGCCGTCCGGGCCCAGCACCTTGACCAACTTCTCGATCTGCTTGAGCTTCTCGTCGACGGTCGCGTTCTGCTCCTTGATCGCCTGGCGCTCGGTGATCGCCACCTGGACCGCGGCGAGCCCGTCGACCAGCTCTTTACGCGGTGCCGGTTTCTGCAGCGTGAGGTTGAACTCGATGAAGTACGCCTTGCCGCCGGTGGTCGCCATCACCGCGTTGCCCAGGTTCGCGTTGATCGCGGTCTCGAACTGCGCGCGGGTGGCCGGGTCGTTGTAGAGCGCGAGCCAGTCGTACTTCTGCGCCTCCGTGGCCAGCGCCTTGTTCAGCGGCTGCCCGATGTAGAACCGCAGCATCTCCAGCCACCGGTCGGTGGTCTGGCCGTCGTCGTCCAGCGTCGGCTGGAACTTGAGGCCGATCTCCTCGTGGAACTCGCGCAGCGCGCCGCCGTCCGGGTCGCACGACGTGTCCAGGTGGAAGGTCAGTCCGCCGGAGACGGTGAGCTCCTGGTTGTCCTTGGAGACGACGGTGAACGGGTTGCTCTCCGCGTCGTCGCCGCCCATGAAGTCGAAGTTCCGCTGGCCGGCCGGGTACTTGTAGTACTTCTCGCCGGGCCCGTCCCAGGTGCGGTTGTTCTGGGTCACGCACTCCTGGTAGGTGGTGCTGGAGAACGAACCCGCGTCGTAGTGCAACGCCACCTGGTCCGACTCGGTGCTCACCGTGCTGCACCCGGACAGCATCGGCATGACCACCGCTGCCGCCAGGAGGACCGCCACCGCTCGCCGCATCGATCTCTCCCCGTCGTGAGTCGCTCTGACCCGCAGGGTAGGGAGCGCGGTCAATGAGCTTTTCCACCTGGCGTACCCGGGCCATGAACAGGTGCCGTGCCGGCCGACCACACGGGCCGGGTGGAAAACGGCTCATTTCGGCTGGCGGACACTATGGCCGGGAACACATGCGTATGAATTGGGATTCACTCGGCAAATCGGTCACGCTTTGGATCACCCCTCCTAGTGAAAGAGATTCGCGTGATCCGCAATCGTCGTCTGCCCCTGGTCGCCGCCGCCGCGCTTCTTGCGCTGGCCACCGCCGCGTGCGGCTCGTCCGGCACGAACACCGCCGCGCCGGCGGCGAGCGCCTCCCCGAAGAGCAGCACCGTGCCGGTCACGGCCACCACGGCCGGTGGCGCGGGCGGCTCCGCCACCGACGTCCCGGCGCAGAAGGGAATCACGCTGCGGGTGACCGGCGCGGACGGCGCGGCGGAGGTCTCGTACCTCGTCGACACGACGAACACCGAGGAGAAGACCGCGTCACTGCCGTGGCAGAAGGTCATCGTCCCGGCCGGCGAGGTGTTCCACATCTCGCTGATCGCCATGTCCACGAACGCGGCGGCCGACCTGTCCTGCGAGATCTTCATCGACGGTACGTCGGTGGACGCCGCGAAGGCCGGCGAGGAGTCCGGCGGCGTCGCCGGCTGCCAGTGGACCAACAAGGACAGCTGACCGCGTTCATGATCAGGGCGTCTCCACGTTGCTGGAACACCACGGGGGACGCCCTGATCATGGGGTTGGAGGCCGGGGACTCCGCGATCGGCGCATCTGTCGATAGTGGTCGGAAAGGGGCAGTGGGGGCGACCTCGGGTCAGGTGCACCTAGTAACTTGTCCCGAGTGAAATCGCCTCGAGTTGCGCCGGACGAGGGCGCGGCGGACGCCTCGCGCGGCGCCAAGATCTCGCCGCTGCACTCGCACGACCCTACTGAGCTGGGCAAATACCAGATCAAGGGGCGGCTCGGCGAGGGCGGCATGGGGACGGTCTACCTCGCGGAGGACGAGGAGGGGCGGCAGGTCGCGGTCAAGGTGATCCGGGCGGACCTGACGGCCGAGCCGGACTTCCGGCGGCGGTTCCGCAGCGAGGTGAATCGTGCCAAGCAGGTGCCGCCGTTCTGCACCGCGGAGGTGCTGGACGCGGACCCGGACCATGAGCACCCGTACCTCGTGGTCGAGTTCGTGGACGGGCCGAGCCTGGCCGACGTGGTGAAGGAGCAGGGGCCGCTCACCCCGGCGAACCTGCACGGGCTGGCGATCGGCATGGCGACCGCGCTGGTCGCGATCCACGGCGCCGGCGTGGTGCACCGGGACCTGAAGCCGCGCAACGTGCTGCTGCCGCCGGGCAGCCCGAAGGTGATCGACTTCGGCATCGCCCGCGCGACGGACGCGACCAGCGGTGTCACCAAGACGCACGAGATGCTGGGCACGGTGGCCTACATGCCGCCGGAGCGCCTGGACACGGCCGGGAAGGCGCCGACCACGCCGAAGGCGGACATCTTCGCGTGGGGTGTCGTGGTCATGTACGCCGGGACCGGGCGCACGCCGTTCCAGGACGCGTCGATGCCGCTGACCGCGATGCGGATCATCTCGGAGGAGCCCGACCTCGAGGGTCTCACGCCGGAGCTGCGCAAGGTGGTGGCCGCGGCGCTGGCGAAGAAGCCGGAGGACCGGCCGACCGCGCGCAAGCTGCTGGACATGCTGCTGGACGGCAGCGGCGAGGCCACGGACGAGCTGCCGCCGGCCGAGGTGGTCGCGGTGGTGACGCCGCCGCCGGCCGAGACGCCCGCGGAGCCGGTGGCCGCGGCCGCGCCGGTCGTGCCGCCCCCGAAGCGGACCCGGCTGATCGCGACCGTGGCCGGGGTGCTGGCCGTGGTGGCGCTGGCCGCCGCGATCGCGATCCCGCTGTCGATGCGTGGTGGCGGCGAGCCGTCCGATGCGGCGCTGAATCCGGCCGGTGCGGGCCCGAGCGGCCCGGTGGTGGCGGGCGACGGCGGCGTGCTGCCCGGGACGGAGACGCCCGACGGCGAGTCCGGCACCGGCGACGCGCTGCCGGAGCCGCTGGCCACCGGTGCGGGCGGCCACGCGGTCGCGGACCCGCTCACCAGCGGCGCGAACTGGACCGCGAGCACGGAGTTCGGTGGCATCTGCGCGTTCGCGAACGGCGCCATGGAGATCACCAAGCAGTCGGACGGCTGGTTCCGGTGCACCGGTCCGGCCACCGTGTTCGGCGGCGATGTGGAGATCGCGGCCACCGCCACGCTGGTCACGCCGGGCGCGTGCGCGTCGTTCTGGCTCGGCGTGAACGACCCGGACGGTTACGTGCTGCACGTCTGCCAGGACGAACTGCACCTGGACCGGCAGCCGACCGGGACCGGCACCAAGACCGGGATCGGCGCGAAGGCGCTGACCAGCCCGATCGCGCTGAACGAGCCGGTGTCGCTGACGTTGCGCGCGGTCGCGGACCGGGTCACGGTGTGGCGGGGCACGGAGCAGGTGGCGATCCTGCCGCTGCCGGGCCCGCTCCCGGCCGGGAAGGTGTCGCTCGGCGTGTCCGGCGACGGCCCACCGCCCTACACCGTGCGGGTCAGGGACATCAGCGTGCGGTCGACCGGGTGACCGCCCAGTTGAGCACCCAGAGCACCGCGCCGCCGAGCAGCAGCCAGAACGCCAGCAGGTAGACGCCGGCCTCGCGGACCATCGGGAGCAGGAAGACCGCGGAGACGATCGCGCCGAGCACCAGCACCACGGTCGGCGCGCGGAAGTGGTCGTGCTCGACCGTGTCCCGGCGCAGCACCAGCGCGGATACGTTGACGGCCAGGAACACGCCGGTGAGCAGCAGCACCGTGGTGTCGGAGAGGTCGCCGAGGTCGTCCACCGCGACCAGCAGCAGGATCGCGACGGCCGTGGTGAACGCGATCGCGACCCACGGCGTGCGGCGCGCGCCGAGCCGGCCGAAGACCGGCGGGAGCACGCCGCGGTTGGCCATGCCGTAGAGCAGCCGGGACGCCATCAGCATGTTGATCAGCATGGTGTTGCTGACCGCGATGATCGACACCGCGGAGAAGACCCGGTCCGCGGGCAGGTCCGGCACGCCGGCCCGGACCACCTCCAGCAGCGGGCCGGACGAGGCGACCAGCGTATCCAGCGGCACGGTCATCGCCGCGGTGAACGCGACCAGCAGGTAGACGACGCCGGCCAGGACCAGGCCGGTGACCAGCGCGGGCGGGAAGCACTTGCGCGGGTCGGTGACCTCCTCGGCCAGGTTCGCCGAGTCCTCGAAGCCGATGAACGCGTAGAACGCGGTCGCGGCGCCGGCCAGCAGGCCGGTGACCACGCCGAAGCCGGTGCCGGAGAACTCGAACGCGGCGCCCGGGTCGCCGCCGCCGGTGGCGAGCACCCAGCCGCCGACGCCGATGATGAACAGCAGGCCGGCCAGCTCGATGCAGGTGATCACCACGTTGACCCGCATCGACTCCGCGACGCCCCACAGGTTCACGGCCGCGACCAGCAGGATCGCGACGATGCCGATCAGCACGGCCGGTGGGTTCTCGACGCCGGTCAGGCCGGTGAAGTAGCGGCCGCCGACCCGGCTGGCCGCGAACGCGGCGGAGGTGACGCCGGACGCCATCACCGCGAACGTGACCATGAACGACAGCGCCCGGATGCCGAACGCGCGGTCGACGTAGAGCGCGGCACCGGCCGCCTGCGGGTACTTCGTGACGAGTTCCAGGTAGGCGAACGCGGTGAGGAACGCCAGCGCGAACGCGATCAGGAAGCTGGCCCAGATCGCGCCGCCGGAGTCCGCGCCCACCTCTCCGGTGAGCGAGTAGATGCCGGCGCCGAGCACGTCGCCGAGGATGAAGAACGTCAGCACCGGCCGGCTGATCACGCGGCGCAGCTCGGTGGACTCCGTGGCCGTCGTCATGGCGGCGAGAATGCCGCGTCCGCAAGATCGGTAAACGTCTTCTTAACGGCCGGCGTAATCGGTGGCCGAGCCGGTCGCCGGGAGCTGCGGCATCGCGGAGATCGCCCGCGCGTAGTTGTCGACCTGACGCTGGCCGGCGGCCGCGCCCATGCCTCGCAGCCGCTGGGCCAGCTCGACCCGCACCTGCTCTTCGGGCAGGCCGCGGTGCGTCGCCATCACCTGGGTCACCACCCAGTCGATCCGCATCTGCACCTGCCAGCCGACCGGCCGGATGTCCGGGGCGGCGGGGTCGAACCGCACCTTCTCGTTGTCGCGCATGGTCACGACGGTAGGAAATCGGGTGCTTTCCGGGGAAGAGCCGGCGACCGGTTGCTACCTTCCGGCAACCGAACTGCTCCGTACGCTTGCGCCGTGCGGTGGGGAGCGGTAGGTCTGATCTGATGTTCGTCGATCCCGCTCGGGAGGGACCACTGTGAAGCATCTCGCGGCGCTCACCGCCGCCACGCTCACCGCCACCATGATCAGTGCGGCGCCGGCGCACGCCTCATATCAACCCGCGATCTCCCCCACCGCCACCGGGTACGGCGGCGCGGTCTCCTCGGTCGACCCGACCGTCACCGCGGTCGGTCTCGAGGTGCTGCGCCGCGGTGGCAACGCGGTCGACGCCGCGATCGCGGCCGCCGCGACGATCGGCGTGACCGAGCCGTTCTCGGCCGGGATCGGCGGCGGCGGGTTCTTCGTCTACTACGACGCGCGCACCCGGCGGGTGCACACGATCGACGGCCGGGAGGCCGCGCCCGCGTCGATGCGGGAGAACTCCTTCCAGAACCCCGACGGTACGGCGCTGAACTTCAACGCGGCCCGGGTCAGCGGCCTCTCCGTCGGCGTGCCGGGCACGCCGGCGATCTGGGAGGCGGCGGCGGACCGGTGGGGCTCCCGGCGGCTCGGCGAGCTGCTGCGCCCGGCCGCGGACGTGGCGGACCGCGGGTTCACCGTGGACGCGACGTTCAACGCGCAGGTCGCGGCGAACGCGGCGATCTTCGGGCAGTTCGACTCGTCCGCGGAGCTCTACCTGCCCGGCGGCGCGCCACCCGCGGTCGGCTCCACGTTCCGCAACCCCGACCTGGCGGACACGTACCGGCTGATCGGCAAGCGCGGCACGGACGTGTTCTACTCCGGCGCGATCGCGCGGGACATCGCGGCGACGGTGCAGGACCCGCCGGTGTCGGACACGCCGATCGGCACGTGGCCGCACCAGATCCGGCCGGGCGGCATGACGGTCCGCGACCTCGCCCGTTACGAGGCGCGGTTCCCGGCGCCGACCCGCTCGGACTACCGCGGGCTGGACGTCTACGGCATGGCCACGCCGTCCAGCGGCGGTGCCGCGGTGGGTGAGGCGCTCAACATCCTGGAGGGGTACGACCTGGGCGCGCTGGACGACGCGGACGCGCTGCACCGGTACCTGGAGGCGTCCGCGCTCGCGTTCGCGGACCGCAACCGTTACGTGGGCGACCACACGCGCCGGGCGGTGCTGGACGAGTTGCTGAGCGACCGGTTCGCGGCCTCGCGGCGATGCGTGATCTCCGCCTCGAGTGCGCTGCCCAAGCCGGTCGCGCCGGGTGCGCTGGGCGACCGGGGCTGCGCCTCCGCGGCCGCGGCCGTGCCGGACACGGACAACAGCATCAGCACCACGCACCTGACCGTGGCCGACAAATGGGGCAACGTCGTGTCGTTCACGTTCACGATCGAGCAGATCGGCGGCGCCGGGATCGTGGTGCCGGGCCGGGGCATCCTGCTCAACAACGAGCTGACCGACTTCAACTTCACCCCGACCCAGGGCACCGCGGCCGACCCGAACCTGCCCGGGCCGGGCAAGCGGCCGCGCAGCTCGATGTCGCCGACGATCGTGCTCAAGGACGGCAAGCCGTTCGTGGCGGTCGGCTCGCCCGGCGGCGCCACCATCATCACCACCGTGCTGCAGATCCTGGTCAACCGGATCGACCTGGGCATGAGCCTGCCGGAGGCGGTGGCCGCGCCGCGCGCGTCGCAGCGCAACTCCGCGACGCCGCAGGCCGAGCCCGCGTTCATCGCCGCGTACGGGCCGGAGCTGACCGCGCTCGGGCATCCGGCCTTCACGTCCACGGCCGAGATCGGTGCCGCGACCGCGATCGAGTTCGGCCGGAACGGACAGCTCACGGCCGTGGCGGAGCCGGTGCGGCGGGGCACCGGCGCCGCCGGGGTGGTCCGGTCCGGACGATAGGCGGAGGTGCTGCCCGGCCGACAGGGGACGCCGGGGTGGCCGGGCGGTGAATCGAAAGTACGAATTCGGGCCTGGCGTTCCTGGCGTAGGCGTCGTACGCTGAGCGCATAAAGGGTTGACCACCTTCCCCCGTGGGTGGTCAACCCTTTTCCCGTATCCGGTTGTGTGCGTCTGCTCACGCGCTGGACACGTCTCATTAGCCGGTCCGGCACCCCGGCCTTCCTAGCCTGGGGATCATGGACCTGCTCTGCGAGCCGTACCTGCTCGATCCCCGTCCCGGATCCGTCACCGTCGTCTGGCACACCTCGGAGCCCGGCGCGGTCAACGCGGTGCTCCTCGGGCCCGCGGATGTGCTCGCGGCCGTCACGCCGGCGACGTCGGCCGACGTGCGGGTGGTGCCGGCGGCCACGACCCGGCTTTCGCGGATGCGCGAGGACGCGCAGTCCCAGGCGCCGGGCGGGCCGTTCGAGGGCGTGGTCGAGCGGCCGGTGCACCGCCAGCTCGCGGTGGTGGAAGGGCTGCCGGAGGGGCGCATCGCGTACCGGGTGATGTCCGGGGACGTGCTCTCCGGCGTGCACACGTTGCGCGGCGCGCCGGCGGCCGGCACGCCGGTGCGGCTGCTGCTCACCAGCGACCACCAGCTGGGCCCGATGGTCCCGGCCAACCTGGAGCTGGCCGCGGAGACCGCGGGCGAGCTGGACGGCGTGCTCTTCGCGGGCGACATGGTCAACGTGGTGGACCGGGGCAGCGACTGGTTCGACCACACGAACGGGCGCGCGTTCTTCGCCGCGTTCGGCGGGCGGGCGTCGTGGACCGCGGGCGGTCGCACGTTCACCGGCGCGCCGATCATCTCGTCCGCGCCGCTCTACCCGACGATCGGCAACCACGAGGTGATCGGCCCGTGGTCGATGTCGGAGACGCTGGACTTCCAGTTCAACGACGCGGTGCCGGACGACTGGGACGTGAGCACGTACGAGGCGATGTTCCCGGTCCCGGCCAGCGAGACCGACGGCCCGCGCTGGTGGGCGCGGACGATCGGCGACGTCTACGTGGTGTCGCTGTTCGGCACGGAGATCTGGCGTCCGGAGCGGCCCGGGACCCGCGGCACCTACGCGGAGCGGCCCGAGGACCGGGACTCGCCGGAGCGGTGGGGGCACGGCCGGTTCATCTTCGCGCCGATCGGCAAGAGGTCGCCGCAGTACGCGTTCCTGGTCTCCGCGCTGACGTCGGACGAGGCGCGGGACGCTCGCTACCGCGTGGTGATGTTCCACCACCCGAGCCACGGGCTGGGCTTCAACTCGGTCCCGGCCTACACGGATCCGGTGCGCGCGGTCACGGACGACGGGATCCGGTACGAGTATCCGCTGGCCGACGACTACGTCCTGCGCGACCTGGCGCCGGTCTTCTCCGCGTACTACGTGAACCTGGTGCTGAACGGGCACTCGCACGTGTGGGCCAGGTTCCGGGACGACGCGGGGGTCAACTGGCTGGAGACGTCGAACGTGGGCAACACGTGGGGGGCGTACCACAAGCTGTCCGGCCGGTCCCGGCTCGCGCCGGACGGGCCGGACTACGTGCGGCAGGGCGATCCGGGCGGGCTGGAGCCGGTGCCGCCGACGGTGGCGCCGCTGACCGGGCCGGGCGGCGAGCCGCTGCCGTTCGTCTCCAGCAACGAGATCACGGTGTTCACGCTGCTGGATTCGGCGGCCGGCGTGGTCCGCTCCTACCGCTACGACACCGCCGCCGGCGGCGACGTGACCCTCTTCGACGAGTTCCCCCTCTGACCGCACACCCAGCCCGCCGCACACCCAGCCCGCCGCACACCCAGCCCGCCGCTCGCCCGCCCCGCCCGGGCCCCGGGATCCGTGATCACGGGAAAGGACTCCGCGTCGCAGGCCGCCACCGCTCATGATCGGGCGTGCCTCGAGTCGATAGAGCGATGTGGGGGACGCCCCGATCGTGGGTTTGGCCACGCCGGGACCGGCAGGGAGGAGCGCCAGCGACGACCGGTGCCCGCGGGAGCATGCGGAACTCAGCCACGCCGGAAGCGGGAAGATCCAGATCTTTGTTGATCTTCGTCACTGCGCGTCCCAGGTGACCGGGAGCCGGCGGAGGCCGTAGATCGTGGCGTCGTCCTTGTACTGCAGGTCGTCCGCGGGCACGGCCAGGCGCAGGCTCGGGACGCGGCGGAACAGCGTGTCGAAGACGATCTGCAGTTCGAGGCGGGCGAGGTTCTGGCCGAGGCACTGGGGCGGGCCGAAGCCGAACGCGATGTGGTGCCGCGCGCCGCGCTCGACGTCCAGCTCGGCCGCGTCCGCGAACGCGGCCGGATCCCGGTTCGCCGCGTTGCCCAGCGTGATCACGCCCTCGCCGGCCCGGATCAGCACGCCGCCCAGCTCGACGTCCTCGCGCGCGACCCGGGCGGTGGCGAACTCCGCGATCGTGAAGTACCGCAGCAGCTCCTCGACCGCGGCCGGTGTCCGGGACGGGTCGGCCGTGATCGCCTTGAGCTGATCGGGGTGGTCGAGCAGCGCCACCACGCCGAGGGAGATCATGTTCGCCGTGGTCTCGTGGCCGGCGAGCAGCAGCAGGAAGCCGAGCCCGACCAGCTCCTCGACGTCGTCCGACTTGGCCAGCTGCCGGCTGAGCAGGTCGTCGCCGGGGTGCTCGCGCCGGTGCACGAGGAGCTCGCCGAGGTACGCCTGGAGCGCGTCGACCGCGGCCATCCGTTCCTCGGCCGGCGCGGACAGGCTCAGCAGCGTGCTGGAGTTGGTCTGGAAGAAGTCGTGGTCGGAGTAGGGCACGCCGAGCAGCTCGCAGATCACCAGCGACGGCACCGGCAGCGACAGCGCGGTGACCAGGTCGGCCGGGTTCGGGCCGGCGAGCATGGCGTCGAGGTGCTCGTCCACGATCTGGAGGATGCGCGGGCGCAGCGCCTCCATCCGCTTGACCGTGAACTCGCCGACGACCCCGCGCCGGGCCGCGGTGTGCTCCGGCGGGTCCATCATGACCAGCGAGAGGCGGGCCCGCCCCTGACGCTCGCGCATCTCCTGCGGGCGCTCGCGGACCAGCGAGGGGAAGCCGGGAAGGAACCGGTTGGAGCTGAACCGCGGGTCGGACAGCATCGCGCGGACGTGGTCGAGCCGGCTGAGCGCCCAGGCCTGCTCGCCGTTCGGCATGGTGACCTTCGTCGGCGTCTCCCGGTCGCGCAGCGCTCGTGCTCGGCCGGCGGCGCGAACGGGCAGGTGCGGGTGGTCTGGAGGTGGGGAGCGGTCATCGGAGGCCATCCCATCGTCGATGATCGATCTGGTGTGCCGTGTCGACTCCACCGTAGACCGGACGATCCGATCGACTGAAGAGCAACCTCCCGGCGGGCCGATCGTTGGCCAGGCGACCGGTTGCATCGTGATTCAGAAGCGAAAGTTCTACCTTTTTGTCCCGAATGAACAAATGCGCGGCAGTAGCAACTGATCAAGCCCCAGAGTCGCGATCAAATAGCGGAGAGTCAAGGCACTCGACATCACCCGTCATGCTTCAAGGGACAAGTCGTCCCTCATTCGGCGACACTTCACGCATGACCCCGAACGCGCTTGTTGATGGTGTATAACTAGGGCCGTCCAATTTGGCCACTCAACCGGCTCCACCACAGTGACAGCAGCATCGGATCCCTCGCAGCCCCTCGCCTGCCGACGGGGGCCGGGCCTCGAAAGCGAGTCACCGCACACCCGGCGGAGCCCGAACCGGAAACGCCGTTGAGTGCGCTCACGACCAGCGAGGGAGTTACAGTCGGTTATGACCGATACACAGACTCGGTCGAACGCGGAGTGGGCGTGGGACGCATTCGACTCTGACTTGTACTTCGAGCACAACTACGACAGCGTGCGCCGGGCCGACAGCGAGATTCTCGATCATCTCGGCCGGTTCTTCTCGACCGCCCAGCCACGCCGGCACGGGCGGGCGATCGACGTCGGCACCGGCACCAATCTCTACCCCGCGCTGTCGATGCTGCCCTGGGCGGACCGGGTGACGCTGTACGAGCGCGCGCGGACCAACCGTGCGTGGCTAGCGCGCCAGCAGGCGTCGCCGAGCGCGAGCTGGGCCGAGTTCGCCGGGCGGCTCCGCGCCGGCCGGCCGGGCTACGACGTGATCGCCGACCCCACCACCGCGATCAGCGACCGCACCGAGATCGTCGCGGGCAACATCTTCACGCTGCCGCAGGACGGCGCGTACGACATGGGGACGATGTTCTTCGTCGCCGAGTCGATCACGCAGAACCGTCACGAGTTCGAGCGGGCCACCCGCAACTTCATCGGGTCGCTGAAGCGGTTCGCCCCATTCGTCGCCGCCTTCATGAAGGAATCCCAGGGTTATCGGGTCGGCACGCTGGACTTTCCCGCGCTGGCCGTGGACGAGAACGACATCGAACGCTGCCTTGCGGGCCTGACACACAATGTCAGTGTCCATACTGTGGACGACACGACGCTGCGCGACGGCTACAAAGGAATGATCGTCGTGACGGGTTTCGCGGGCAGAGGCAGTGCGTCTCACAGGAAGGCGAACCAGCGGGATGGACGTCCAACCTAGGCAGCATCTCCTGGAGGTCTGGCGGGCGTTCGCCAGCTACTCCGGCAGCGGATCCGACTGGCGCTGGGGCGGGCGCGACGGCAGCAACTCGATCAGCGACGCGGAGCAGCTGCTCTGCGTCATGGCACCGGCCGCGGACGTGCCCACGTTCCGCATCGACCGGCCGGACGAGACCGAGGACGACGTCATCGGCTCGCTGGCCGCGCTCGGCGACCACCTCGGGTTGCCGAAGCGGCTGGTCCAGCTGATCACCGACTACCTGGAGACGTACACGGCGCCGGACGGCACGCCGATCTTCTCCGGCGACAGCTACTTCAGCGCCTCCCATCCCGGCACGGACGACGAGATCAAGCCCGAGCAGCGCGGTCTCGACGTGGTCGACTCGTTCTCCATCTCCGTCACGCTCATGCTGGCGACCATCGGTTTCGCGAAGACGTTCCGGTCCGTGGTCACCCGGGAGGCACTGCGCCAGCAGGTCGACCGGCTGGAGGAGATGGCGAGCATCCGGCTCACCGCCGCGATGGTCGGCCTGCTGCGCAGCTTCGCGGTCAACGTCTTCGACACCACCGACGAGGAGGGGCGGCTGCTGCTGCGCTCCGCCAACCAGGGCGGGCTGCCGGAGCGGCAGGTCGTGGAGGAGCTGCGCCGATCGCTGCGGGAGATCAACGCCCGCCTCCGGGACGACGTCACCATCGGTTCCGGTGCCGAGGAGGGCAGCCGGCTGGACAACCCGCACCGCCTCTTCGAGTGCGGCTGGTCCTGGGGCCTGGTGGAGAACGCGCCGCTGGTCCAGGTGTCGGACCCGGTCGGGCAGCAGCACGAGGGCGTCGCCGAACCCAAGCCGTACCTGTACTTCACCGTGGTCGCGCTGGAGGCGATCCGGTCGCTGTTCTCCGAGCGCACCCGGCTGCTCGGCCTGCTCAACGACGAGCAGCTGCGCCTGGCGCAGGCGCTGCAGCTGCGCTGGGACCTCACCCAGTCGTACTGGTCGGTCGTCGGCACGTTCGGCTCGGACCGGTGGCCGCTGGAGGACATGCCGTGGCGGGCCACCGACGGTGTCCAGTCCGACTACTTCACGCTGCTGATCAGCGGCATGGTGGTGCAGGACCTGGTCACCCGGCGGGCGTCGGACGCCGATCTGGCCCGGGTCGGCGCGGTGCTGGACGAGCTGGCCAACCGCAGCCGGATCACCCGCCGCCCGTTCGGCGACGACCCGGCCGTCCACCTGCACCATCCGGGCGTGGCGTTCGCGCTGGTCGGCAGCGAGAAGGGGGGCGGCCCACAGCTGGGCTGGGTCGCGTCGGACTTCGCGCCGGTGCTGCTCAAGCGCACGGTGCAGCTGGCCGGCCTGCTCTCCGACAACGAGGCCCGGCAGAACGCCACGTCGCTGGCCGGCCGCGTCTGGACGCACCTCACCGAACGACGACTCACCGACGACCGGGCCGCGAACCTGTGGGACGACCCGTCCCGGGTCCTCGGCATCGACGTCACGCACACGCTCCCGTCGTGGTACTACACGAAGCGCGTGGTCGACTGCCTGATCCAGGCCGCCCAGGTGATCCGCAGCTCGCCGCCGCGCAGTGAGCGGCTCACCGGCATCGCCGCCGACCTGCTGATCGAGGCCGAGCATCTGTACGACCAGGAGCAGCTCAACGGCCTCGCACAGCGCGGCGAGCGGCTGCGCACCGAGCTGGAGCAGGTCAACCGCCAGCTCCAGCGGGCCCGCCGGATCCTGCGGCAGCGGCCGGGCAGCGCGAAGGCACTGGCCGAGGACGTGCTCATCCGCCTCGATCGCCTCGCCGCCGCGCGCGAGGCCACCGCCGAGCCGGTGTGACATGCTCGTCTTCGCCACGTCCGACAAGGGCGGCACCGGACGCTCGGTGACCAGCAGCAACGTGGTCTACCGGCACTCACTGCAGGGCGGCGACGCCTGCTACCTCGACTTCGACTTCGGCTCCCCCACCGCGGGCGCGATCTTCCAGATCTCGGCGGCGCAGGCCGGGGTGGAGCACGACGGCATGCACTCCTACCTGCGTGGTCAGGCCGCGTCGCCGCGCCGGCTGAACGTGTGGACCGAGTCGCAGCGGCCGAGCCTGCGCAGCCGCCCGGCCGGGGCGGGGCGGCTGATGCTCTACCCGGGCGACGCGGGCGGCGGCGAGTTCGCCTCGACCGAGGAGATCGTCGACCGGTGCGCGGAGCTGTTCCTGCGGCTGGACGAGGAGTTCGACCTCTGCCTGGTCGACCTGAGCGCGGGCCGGTCGTACGCGATCGACATCGCGCTGGCCGCGACCGCGCGCGACGACCTGGCCCACCTCCGGCACCGGTGGCTGGTCTTCCACCGGTGGACCAGCCAGCACATCGGCGCCGCGGCCAGCCTGGTCTACGGCGACCGGGGCATCCTGCGGATCGGCGAGGCGCGCGGCCATGACCCGCGGCGGCTCTCCGGCTCGGTGCGCTTCGTGCGGACCGCGGTGGTCGACCCACGGTCCCCGGAGTACGCCGGGCTCCGGCCGGAGCAGCTGGCCTGGGTGGACGCGTGCAACCAGGAGCTGCAGCGGCAGGCCGCGCGGGAGCGGGTCGGCCGCACGCTGATGCTCGGCCAGATCCCGCTCGACCCGGTGCTGCAGTGGCGCGAACAGCTGCTCACGGACGGCGACGTCTGGCAGCGGCACGCGGCCAACCAGGAGACCGTCGACGCGCTCGACGCACTGGCCAAGCGGATCGTCGACGACACCGCCTGGGAGGGCCTGTGACCGTCCCGGAGGTGACCTACACCGAGACGACCGCGACCCCGAGGGTACGGTCGACGCCGCTCGCCCACCTCTCCATCGAGCTGGGCCACCTCTACATGGAGGACTTCGCGGCCGGGCCGGCGCGGCTGCGCGCGCAGTTCCGCCGGGTCCGGCCGTGGGCGGACGCGCTGCGGCGGATGGAGGCGGACAGCCGGCCCGGCCAGGCCACCCGGATCAGCACCTGCTTCCTCATCGACGACTACTTCGCGCCGTTCGGCTCGCCCGCCGAGGTGATACCGGAGCTGGCCGCGGCCGCGGACGAGGCCGGGCTGCGGATCGACTACATCGCGCGCGAGTCGGCCTGCGCGACCGCGGACGGCGTCGAGGTGGCCCGGATCGTGGAGGGCCGGCTGGTCGCCGACCCGCCGCGCGGCACGAACGGGTCCCGGCCGCCGGTGCACCAGAGCGGCTGGCTCGCCAACGGTGAGCCGCCGTCCACCGGCGCGGCCGCGTCCGAGGCGATGGACGCGGCCCGGGGCTGGCAGCCGCCCCGGCAGAACGCGGTGAAGAACCACTCGATCTACGTCGACGTGGAGATCTGGCAGGACCGCAAGGCCGGGCGGCTCTGGGCGTGCCCGTTCCTGGCCGCGGTCTGGCAGCTGCTCCGGCTGGGCCTGCTGCGGGACCGCGGCGAGCCGGTCTGGCGCCCGGAGCCGGCCACCCGCGCGGACCTGCCGGGCTCCTGGCACGAGATGCCGGCCGTGGTCGCGTGGGAGCCGCGGGCCGCGCCGTTCGCCGCCTACCGGACCGCCTCGGTGCTGGACACCCGGTTCATCGAGATCGAGACCGCGGTTCGGGTGATCCTGAGCCAGGTCGCGGTCCAGCGCGACGTCGGCGAGCAGGTCGCGGCGCGCGCCGCGACGGAGGGCATCACGCTGCCGCCCGAGGTCGTGGACCGCATCGACTACGTCTTCACCTCGCGGGGGTGACGGCCAGCTCCCACAGCTCGTCGAAGAACTGCGAGCGTTCCTTCACCCGGGAGCCGCGCAGGACCAGGCGGGTCTCGGCGATCGCGGGGCGGGCGTCCTCCTCCATGGACAGCGACGTGGTCTCGTAGCTCATCAGGTTGTCGAAGACGATGAAGTCGAACACCTGCACGCGCAGCGGCACCGGGATGTCGGCACGGTCGAGCAGCCGCACCGAGATGCCCATCCGGCTCTGCTCCTCGCACGACCGCCGGATCTCCGGCTCGATGCCCTCGTCGCGCCGGTCGATGACGAAGACGCGGCGGACCGCCACCTTCCGCTCGGCCGCGCCGCGCTGTGCATGCAGGTACCGCTGGCCCATCTCGCTGGTCCACAGCCCGCGGTCGACCGAGGCGAGGCTGATCGCGTCGATGCTGACCTGGGCGTTGCGGGTGAGCCCGAGCAGCCAGTCGCGGTCCTCGCCGTAGTAGGTGACGTCGCCGCCGTCGGCCAGCTCCTTGAGGAAGTCGGACATCCGGCTGATCTCCGACTGCACGAAGTCGAACACCAGCGGCGACGAGTCCGGCGTTATCCGCGTCGCGTTCCGGAGCAGCTGGGTGAGAACCTCGGTCTCCATCTTCGACGTCTCCACCAGGCCGATCAGCTCGGTCGCCTCGTTGATCCGGGAGAAGGCCCGCCAGACCAGGTCCTCCATGCGCTGCGACCGGACCTGCTGGGCCTCCTCCACGACCGCGAGCCGCTGCTCGAACTCGATCAGGAACTGGGCGATCAGCGTGACGCTGCCGAGCAGGATGGAGAGCGCGATCGCAAGGATCTGCGGCTGCTCGAAAAGGTCGGTGACCAGGTAGGTCAGCGCGCCGATAGCCAGCGTGACCGCGACCCGCCGCACCACCCGAGACCGGGCTGCGGTCTGCATCAGACACGCACCCCGGCCGTGGCGGACAGCGCCTCGACCGTGCCGACCGAGAGCTGATCGCGGATCCGGGAGACCAGCGTCGCCCAGTGCCGGGTGAAGCCGGGCCGGCGCTCCAGCGACTCCCAGACCGCGGCCATCTCGTCGTCCAGCCGGGCCGCGGGCATCCACAGGTGGAGCAGCGTGTCGATCGCCGGGGCCAGCCGGGGCAGCGTCTCCTCCCGCGTCCGGACGCCGAGCGCGCTCGCGTCGATCACCTCGATCAGCGAGCTGAGCAGCCAGTCGTGCCGTGCGACGTCCGCGCAGAGGTCGGCGATCCGGGCCGCGGGCAGCTCCGGCAGCGTGAGCCGGAGCGTGCGCAGGTCGCCCTCGTCGACCAGGAGGTGCACCCGCCGCTCCCCCGGCATCGCGGCCCAGCGGAACCGCGTGCGGGGCACGCGCAGCGGCACCCGGCGGTCGAGCCGGGGCGAGGCCTGCACCCGCTCGATCGTGCGGGCGCAGATGCCGCCGAGGTCGAGTGCGCCCGGCCCGCGCTCGGTGGTCAGGAACGCCTCGGCGAGCGTGGCCGGCGGCGTCTTCGCCAGCAGCTCCACCTGGCCGGGGCGGGAGATGTAGTGCGACCACGGCAGGCGCCGCACCTCGGCCGCGCGCTCGACCGTCGTGTATGCGGAGGCCTGCACCACGCAGCCGGCGGTGAGAACGGCACGGTGCCGGACCGTGCCGACGGCCCGGCCGGACGTCCCGGCGATCGTGCAGTCCACACCGGTGGTCAGGTCGGGTGACCACGCACAGGAGATCGGCCGCTCGGACACGCGCACCGCCTCACCGGCGACCAGGTCGAGCAGGTCCCGCGCCAGACCCGTGGTGACCGGGGTGGAGTGGCGTAACAGCCCGGTATGGATCTCTCCGAGGATCAACATGGGTTCCTTACTCGCGTGGACCCTCCGATTGCACCGCACTGCGTGTCGATAATGCAACGCTCAGTTTTTGATTGCGGCACGATACAACCCAACGCTCGCATTACAGATATATCGACGAACGACATAGCACAGATCCCTGTCGGACTACGCAGAGCCCGGATATCGTCACGGAATGACCAGCGTTCTGATCATCGGCGCCGGCGTGTCCGGTCTCACCACGGGGGTGCTGCTGGCGGAGGCCGGGATGAGTGTCCATGTGCGCACCGCGGCTCCGCCGTCGGAGTCCACGTCGTGCGCGGCCGGGGCGATTTGGGATCCGCTCTACGCAACGCACGAGCGGGTGCCACTGTGGAGCGGCGTCGCCTATCGGACATTCGCGGAGCTGGCCGTGAGTGCGCCGGACGCGGGCGTGCGGATGCTCGACGGCATCGAGGCCTCACGGACCCGCACCACCCCGGCGGAGTACGCGTCCGCGCTCCCCGGATACCGGCTGTGCGGCCCGGACGAGCTGCGGCCCGGCTTCACCGCCGGCTGGCGCTACCACGCGCCGGTCGTCGACATGCCGGTCTACCTCGAACACCTGCAGCGCCGGCTGAAGGCGGCCGGCGGCACGATGTCGATCGGCTACGCACCGCGGCTCGCGGACGTCGCCGGCGAGGCGCCCGTGGTGGTCAACTGCACCGGCCCGGGCGCGGCCTCGTTCGTGCCCGATCCGACGGTCACTCCGATCCGCGGTCAGCTCGTCGTGGTGGAGAACCCCGGTCTGGACGAGTTCTTCGCCGAGCACACCGACGACCTGCGCGAGATGACATACCTCCTGCCCCAGGGCCCGCTGCTGCTGCTCGGCGGCAGCGCGGAGCCGGGCCGGGCCGACGTCGCGGAGGACGCCGCGGTCGCCGAGCGGATCAAGGCCCGGTGCGCGCTGATCGAGCCGCGGATCACGAGCCTGCCGGTCCTCGGGCACCGCATCGGCATCCGGCCGGTTCGCGACCCGGTGCGCGTGGAGCACGAGCTGGTGGGCGGCCACCACGTGGTGCACAACTACGGCCACGGCGGCGCCGGCGTCAGCCTCTCCTGGGGCTGCGCGGCCGAGGTCCGCGAGCTGATCGCCGCGCTTTAGGGCGTGTTCGGCGGATCACGGCGAGCCGAGATCCACCAAACGCGCCCTCAGAGCGGCGGATCCGTCGCGAGCATGTGCAGGACCGGGCGGAGTTCCTCGAGGTCGACGCCGCCGACCTCCTCGGCGAAGCGGACCACGTCGTCGGGGTCCACCCGGGGCAGTTCCTGGCCCGGGGCGAACGAGTCCGGCATGTCCGGCAGGTCGGGCACGCGCGGGAGGGGCGGGAGCGGGCCCAGATCCAGCGCGGCGCGGACCGACTCGAGCATGGTCAGCAGGTCGGAGCGGGCCAGCTCGCGCAGGAACGCGCGGTCGGTGCGGGCGAAGCCGCGCGGGTCCATGATCGCGTCGACCACCACGCGCTGGGCGCCGCGGCGCACGGTCACGCCCGGCGCGTCGCCGTCGCTCCACAGCGGTGCCAGGTCGAGCGTGTGCAGGCCGGCCGGGGACCACCAGCGCCGCCAGCGTGGATCCGCGTCCACGGCCGCGATCAGCACCTGCATGGTGGCGTCGTAGGCGGGGCGGGTGCCGAGCACGGTGTGCAGGCCACCGCCGTACGTCAGCCAGGTCTCCTCGTCCGTGTCGTCCGCCGTGATCGGCGACCAGAGCGGGTTGCTCCCGGTCTCCACGGCGACCGGCGGCTCGTGCGTCCAGGCCAGGCCGGTCGCCCGCTCGAACGCGTTGGCCGGCACCGCGAGCAGCCACTCCGCCCCCGGACGTGCGAAGGCGGCGATCGCCGGCGGGTCGCCGAGCACCCGAAGGTAGGTCTCCCGGCCCGCCGCCACCACCGCGCACCGGGCCGCCAGGAACGCCTCCGCGTCATCGGGCACGAAGGACGCGTGCGCGGGCGTGTCGATCGCGTGCAGGACCACGGCCAGGTGATCCGCGAACGCGGTGATCTCGTTGATCGGGCGGCCGGACAGCTCGGCCGTGAGCGTGGTGACCGCGGCATCCAGCTCCTCCGCCGACAGCAGCGCGACAGCGGTCCAGAACGAACGCTCATCCATGCCCGTCACCCGCTCTCGTCACACCGGTCACCAGGCTCAACGTAACCGCTCGGCCGTTCCTCCGGGGTGGAATCCGGCTGCGAGGCGCGGCGACCGGCGAAGGCGGCGTTTCGGGCGGACACGCCCCTCGCCCGCCGGAAACACCGCCTTCGCCGGGAGTGGCACCGAGCCGGAGGAGCGGAGGCTCTAGCATCGTCACCTTGTGAGCGCCACGATGATTGCCCGCGAACTCGCCGCCGGTCACGGGGACCGCGTCCTCTTCTCCGGTCTGGACCTGGTCGTCGCGCCCGGCGACGTGGTCGGCCTGGTCGGGGTGAACGGCGCCGGCAAGTCCACGCTGCTCCGCACGCTGGCCGGCCTGATCCCGGCCGAGCAGGGGACGGTGCGGGTCAACCCGCCGGCCGCGACCGTCGGCTACCTGCCGCAGGAGGCGGACCGGGTGCCGGGCGAGTCGGTGCGCGCATTCCTGGCCCGCCGGACCGGCGTGGCCGCGGCCCAGGCCGCGCTGGACAAGGCCACCGACGACCTCACCAACGGGCTCGACCGGGACGACGCCTACTCGACCGCGCTGGAACGCTGGCTCGACCTCGGCGGCGCGGACCTGGACGAGCGGGCCGAGGAGGTGGCGGCCGATCTCGGGCTCGCGGTCGGCTTGGACCACCCGATGACCGGGCTGTCCGGCGGCCAGGCCGCCCGCGCCGGGCTCGCGTCGCTGCTGCTCAGCCGCTACGACGTGGTGCTGCTCGACGAGCCGACCAACGACCTGGACCTGGACGGCCTGGCCCGGCTGGAGCGCTTCGTCACCGGGCTGCGCGCCGCGACCGTGCTGGTCAGCCACGACCGTGAGTTCCTGGCCCGGACCGTGACCCGGGTGGTCGAGCTGGACCTGGCGCAGCAGCAGGTCAACACCTACGGCGGCGGGTACGAGGCGTACCTGGAGGAGCGGGAGACCGCGCGCCGGCACGCCCGCGAGTCCTACGAGGATTACGCGGACACCCGCGAGGGCCTGGAGGCGCGCGCCCGCATGCAGCGCAACTGGATGGAGAAGGGCGTCCGCAACGCGCGCCGCAAGGCCACGGACAACGACAAGATCGGCCGTAAGCACCGGGCCGAGTCGACGGAGAAGCAGGCCGCGAAGGCCCGCCAGACCGAGAAGATGATCGAGCGGCTGGACGTGGTCGAGGAGCCGCGCAAGGAGTGGGAGCTGCGGATGATCATCGCGGCCGCGCCCCGGGCCGGCGCGATCGTCGCGTCGCTGCGGGAGGCGACCGTGACCCGCGGCGGGTTCACGCTCGGGCCGGTCACGCTGCAGATCGACTGGGCGGACCGGGTCGCGATCACCGGCGCGAACGGCTCCGGCAAGTCGACGCTGCTCGCGGCGCTGCTCGGCCGGCTCCCGCTGGACGGCGGCACGGCCGCGCTCGGCTCCGGCGTGGTGGTCGGCGAGGTGGACCAGGCGCGCGGGCTGTTCCTCGGCGACGACGCGCTGATCGACGCGTTCGCCGCGCACGTGCCCGAGCAGGCACCGGCCGAGCTGCGGACGCTGCTGGCCAAGTTCGGGCTGCGCGCGGAGCACGTGCTGCGGCCGGCCGCGTCGTTGTCGCCCGGCGAACGTACCCGCGCGGCTCTGGCTCTGCTCCAGGCACGCGGCGTGAACCTGCTGGTCCTCGACGAGCCCACGAACCATCTGGACCTGCCCGCGATCGAGCAGTTGGAGTCGGCGCTGGAGGGTTACCCCGGCACGCTGCTGCTGGTCACGCACGACCGCCGCATGCTGGACGCGGTCCGGGTCAACCGCCGGCTCGCGGTCGACGCCGGCGCGGTCAGCGAGCAACCGCTGTGACCGTTCCGCAACCGCGCGCCTACCCTACCGACACCGCGCGCCGGGTTAGCTATGTGACCAGCACGAAGTTTCAGGAGGTGCACCGTGAGCACTCGTGAGGCCGTCCGCGCGGACGCGCTGTTCGCATCCTGTCTGCAGGCGTCCCAGCGCCCGGCGGACACCGACGTCCGGGCGGCCGTGGTCGACACGCTCGGCCGGCTCGGCGAGACCGGCTGCGCCGGCGAGGTCGCGGTCGAGTTCGGCGACCACCCGGAATACGCCGCCCACCGGATGACCTGGGCCCTCGACATGATCGACCGCTCCTACCGCGACTGAGCCCCGCGCCGTTTGCTACAAAACCCAAGGACATCCGAGGGTACGGCGAGAGGCGGCGATTCCCGTGACGGGCTGGCAGGGCACCGGACTCCCGGTCGAGGCGGTCCTGCCGTCCCTGATCCCCGCGCTGCGCGAGCACGGCGCGGCCGTGCTGGTCGCGCCGCCCGGCACCGGCAAGACCACGGTGGTCCCGCTGGCGCTGGCCGCGGCCCTCGGCGGCACGGCACCGAGCCTCGGCCCGGCCCCCGGCGCGCCTTCCGGCACCGGCGCGACCGGCGAGCCCGGCACGACAGCCCGAGCAACCGGCGAGCCCGGCACGACAGCCCGAGCAACCGGCGGGTCTCCGGCGATCGCCGGTCGCGTGATCGTGGCCGAACCGCGGCGGGTCGCGGCGCGTGCCGCCGCGCGGCGGATGGCGGCGTTGCTCGGTGAGCCGGTCGGCGAGACCGTCGGATACACGGTCCGGGGCGACCGGAAGGTCGGGCCGCGGACCCGCGTCGAGGTGGTCACGACCGGTGTCCTGGTCGCCCGTCTGCAGCGTGATCCGGAGCTCCCCGGCGTCGCCGCGCTGATCCTCGACGAGTGTCACGAGCGCCACCTGGACTCGGATCTCGCGCTCGCGTTCGCCGCCGACGTCCGCGCGAACCTCCGCCCCGACCTACTCGTCCTCGCCACCTCCGCCACCGCCGAGGCCGACCGGATCGCCCGCTGCCTCGCCTCCCCGGACTCCGACGCCACACCGGACGCCGACGCCTCCCCGGGCTCCGACGCCACGCCGGGCTTCACCGGCGACGGCCCGGCCGCCGCGCCGGAGCGGAACCGCCAGGACGGCCCGGGTGGTTCCGGCGGTAGCAGCCGACACCGCCCGGTCATCGAGAACGCCGCCGCGTCGCGCGGGCCGGCGGCGACCACGCCCGGCGGCGAACCGGCGGCGACCACATCCGGCGGCGAACCGGCGGTGACCGCGACCGGCGGGCCGCCGGTCGCAACCTCGGCTGGCGGGTTACCGGTGGTGATCACGGCCCGCGGGGTACCGGTGGTGACCGCGACCGCGGCGGTGTTTCCGGTGGAGGTGGTGTGGGCGCCGCCGGAGCGGCCGATTCCGCCGCCGCACGGGATGCGGGTGGAGCCGCGGTACCTCGATCATGTGGCGGCGGTGGTGCGGCGGGCGGTGGCGGAGAGCGACGGGGATCTGCTGGTGTTCCTGCCGGGGGCCGGGGAGATCGGTGCGGTGGCCGGGCGGCTGTCCGGGCTGCGCGGCGACGTCGACCTGGTCACGCTGCACGGGCGGCAGGACTCGGGTGCGCAGGACGCGGCGCTGCGGCCGGGTGAGCGGCGGCGCGTGGTGCTGGCCAGCGCGGTCGCGGAGAGCAGCCTGACCGTGCCGGGCGTGCGGGTGGTGGTGGACGCGGGGCTCAGTCGCGTACCCCGGATGGATCTTTCTCGTGGTCTTGGATCTCTCGCGACCGTGCGGGTCTCGCGGGCGTCGGCCACGCAGCGGGCCGGGCGGGCCGGCCGGGAGGCGCCGGGGCGGGTCTACCGGTGCTGGGCGGAGGCGGAGCACGAGCGGCTGCCCGCGTTTCCGGAGCCGGAGATCGCGTCGGCGGATCTGACCGCGTTCGCGCTGGAGCTGGCGGTCTGGGGTGCGCCGGACGGCACCGGCCTCGCGCTCCCCGATCGGCCGCCGGCCGCCGCGCTGGAGGTGGCCACGACGACGCTGCGCGCGCTCGGCGCGGTGGCCGCGACCGGCCGGGTCACGCCGCGCGGCCGGGCCATGTCCCGGGTCGGCGCGCACCCGCGGCTGGCTCGCGCGCTGCTCGACGGCGCCCCGGCGGTCGGCGCGGACCGCGCGGCCGAGGTGGTCGCGATGCTCTCCGACGATACGCTCACCGGCCGCCGCGACGACCTGGCCGCGGCCTGGCGCGCACTCCGGACCGGCGTCGACCCGGCCGCCTCCGCACGCTGGCGCACCGAGTCACGACGCCTCCGCTCCGCCGCCACCACCAGCACGTCCGCTGAGCAGGACGGCACGCACGCCCGCTACGGCGGCGAAGCCGCCGGGCCGGATCGCACGCGGGCCGGACAGGACCGGGCTCGGCGGGGTGGTGGGCGGCTGCCGGATGATCTGGCGGCGGGGCTGGTGGCCGGGTTGGCGTATCCGGAGTGGCTGGCGCGGGCACGGCGGGCCGACGGCGGCGGGTATCTGATGGCCGGTGGGACCGCAGGGGAGCTGGCGGACGGTTCGGCGCTGGCCGGGAGCCCGTGGCTGGCGATCGCGGGCGCGGATCGGGCGGCCGGGCGGGCGAACGCGCGGATCAGGCTGGCCGCCGTGATCGACGAGGCGACCGCGCGGGAGGCCGGTGCGCCGCTGCTGAGCGCGGCCGACGAGGTGGCGTGGGACGGCGACGAGCTGCGCGCGCGGCACGTGGAGCGGCTCGGCGCGCTGGTCCTGCGCGAGCGGCCGCTGGCGAAGCCGGACCGGGCGCTGGTCACGGCCGCGCTGCGGGTCGCGCTCGCCGAGCGCGGCCTGGCCACGGTGCTGGACTGGGGCCGGGACGCGACGGCGCTGCGCGAGCGGCTGGCGTTCTGCCGGTCCGCGCTCGGCGAGCCGTGGCCGGACGTGAGCGACGCCGCGCTGCTGGACCGGCTGGACGAGTGGCTGGGCCCGGAGCTGGCCCGCGCGCGGCGGCTGCGGGACCTCCGGCAGGCGGACCTGGGCGGAGCGCTGCGGCGGCTGCTGCCGTGGCGGGAGGCGGCCCGGCTGGACGAGGTGGCGCCGGAGCGGGTGACGGTGCCGAGCGGGTCGCGGGTGCGGCTGGACTACGCGGATCCGGCCGCGCCGGTGCTGGCGGTGAAGGTGCAGGAGGCGTTCGGGTGGGCGCGGGCGCCGATGGTCGGTGCGGGCAGGGTCGCGGTGGTGCTGCACCTGCTGTCCCCGGCCGGGCGGCCGGTCGCGGTGACCGCCGATCTGCCGTCCTTCTGGCAGAACGGATATCCGCAGGTCAGGGCCGAGATGCGGGGGCGGTATCCGCGGCATCCGTGGCCGGAGGATCCGACCACCGCACCACCGACGAGACGGCTCCAGCCGCGCCGCGGCTGATTTCCGCAATCCACGCTGTCATCTTCTTGACATCAATTCACCCCAAAAAACCGACATATGGTGTTTTAGTGCTTGAAAGCAGTTGGGGTACACCGGCTGCAACGGCACTTGGAGGACCGTATGGCTACCATCATCGCTGCCGACGACGATCCGGACTTACGCGCCATCGTGGCGGCCGTGCTTCGCCGCGCCGGCCATGTCGTGTCGGTCGAGGAGGATGGTGCGGCGGCGCTGGCCCGAGTTCGCCGGGAGCGGCCGGACGTGCTGATCATCGACAACCAGATGCCGCACATGACCGGGCTGGAGGTGCGCAACACGCTCCGGCTCGACCCGGAGACCGAGTGCCTGCCGATCGTGCTGGCCAGCGGCTCGCTCCGGGCGGAGGAGCTGAACAACCCGCCCAGCCCGCACGACTATCTGGTGCCGAAGCCGTTCCAGTCGCGCCAGCTGCTGGAGACGGTCGAGACTGCGCTCGCGACCGCGGCGCTCCGCGCGGTCCGGAACTGACCCCCAACTCAACATTGAACGGCACGGTCCGTAGGATCGCGCCTCGGCGGCCCGTGCCGGCAGAAACACCGGCTCTCCCGCAAGAGACCCCCGGCCGGGCCGCCGATCCAGCCACTCGCGCTACCCGGGAGACGCCTCGGCCACGGGGTGGGATCGGGGCGGCACGAGGTGCGGGACGGTCGCGGCGATCAGGCCGAGCACCACGCCCGCGGTGCCGGCGATCCCGGCCGCGCCACCCGCGTAGGCGACCAGCGACCGCGTCCGGCTCAGCTCCTCGATCGACCAGTTGATCACGTCGTGCGTGAGCCAGAGCAGCAGCGCGGCCAGCACCAGCGCGGCCACGCCACCGATCAGCAGCACACCGGCGGCCCACCCGGAACCGAACCGGCCGGCGCCACCGGCGGCAACGCGCCCGGAACCACTCCCATCAGAATCAAGAGCCGGCGGCAACGGTACGAGCAGCAGGCCGGCCGCGGACGCCCAGGCGCCCGCGACCAGGAACGCGGCCACGGCGTCGCTCGGCCGGTGCCAGCCCGCCGCGAGCGTGGCAACGCCGGCGAACGCGGCCCACCCGGCCAGCGCGAGCGTCCCGGCCGCGCTGATCGCGCGCGGCAGCACCAGGATGAACGCGATCGCCACCGAGGCCGCGATCGTGGTGTGGCCGCTGGGCAGCGTGTTGCCGGTCCGTTCCGGGTCGATGCCGTACTCCGGGCGCAGTCCCTGAAGTTTGAGCAGCTGGGTGGTGACGTTCGCGCCCGCGATCACCACGAACGCGACCACGGCCAGCCGGTAGCGCCGCCGGTACACCGCGATGAAGAGGACCAGCGCGGTCACCAGCGCGAGCGACACCACGGACATCGTGTTCAGTACCAGCGTGACCGGGCGGTGCAGTTGCTCGGAGCCGATCCAGTTCGCGGTGAGCGAGATGGTGTCGACGGCCTGACCGGTCCGGGTCTGCACGAAGATCCGGTAAACCGCGAGCAGCGCGGCGGCCTGCGCCACGGTCAGCAGAATGAGCCAGGTCGCGAGGTATGCCTGCCGCCGGTACACCCGGACGACATTAGTCCTCAAACATAAGGACGCCGTAAGGAGAAGTGCAGGTCGGAGGGGTCGAGCCTGCGCGGCAGCGGGCTCAGGCGGCCGGGCCCGGCGAGGCGGACGTCGTACCCGTCGATCAGGCTCTCGGTCATCGAGGTCGCGGCTCGGAGCGCGAGGTCCGGCGGGAGCGAGGACGCCACGGGCGCGAAGCGGGCCGGCCGGTGCAGCCACAGCGTGGGAACGACGAGCGTGGTCCCGGCGGGCAGCTCGGCGCCGTCCCAGCGCGTCTTGCGGAGGGTGTCGCGCAGCACCGCGGGCTCGTCCGGCCACAGGCGGCGCGCCTCCCGCACGCAGGCCCGGAGGTGGGCGACGTCCGCGCGCGCCTCGGCCAGCGCGTCCGGGTGCGTGGCGAGCAGGCCGAGCGTCCGGTACGCCACCGCGCCCGCGTCCTCCAGCTCGGCCAGCAGTCCCGGAGCCGATTCGGTGATGTCGTCGCGGCCGGCGCGGCGCAGGTGCCCGCGGATCCGCGCCAGGAAGCGCCAGCGCACCGGATCGCGCCGGCGGCGCAGATAACCCCAGTTCGCGTCGGTACGCAGTCGGTCGAGCAGCCCGGTGAGCAGCTCGTCGTCGCGGGCGGTGTCGCCGAGCACGATCCGGCGGACCGCGCGGCGCAACGCGGGCCGGACCTCATCCCAGCCGATCGTGCCGTCCGCGGCCAGCGGCCGGATCTCCTCGCGGACGATCCGGTCGACATCGCCCGGCGGCTCGACCTCCGCGGTCTCCGGCACCGGGCCGAACGTGTAGTGCGCCAGCGCGCTGCGCCGCTCGCGTCCCACCGGCGGGAATTCCCCGGAGAGCACGCGGCGGGCGTGGCCCTCGTCCAGGATCAGCGCGACGGACCGGCCGGGCACGGTGAGCCGCAGCGGGCCGAGCCCGTACCGGTCGCGCAGGCGGTTGATCTCGGCGTCCGCGAACCGGTCCGGGCCGAGCCGGGCGGTCCGCGGGCGCGGGGTGACCACGCCGCGCGCGACGCCGGGCGCCAGCACCCGGGTGAGCACGCGAAACGTGTCCCGCGCGGTGGCCCGGGGCGGCCGTCGTCGTTCCGTCCCGCCGCTCTCGGTGCGGGGCGCGCCGACCGCGGTTCCGGTAACGCTCATACCACGGAACTACCCGGTCCCCGGACCGGAAAACCCACCGCCCCCGCCGCCCCGCCGGCTCGGCAGCCCGGCGCAGATCCTCATAGATCGGGGCGTCCCTCATGCCGTTAGAACGGCATGAGGGACGCCCCGATCATGGAACGCTCGGCTGGCGCCGCAGGTCACGGGGCCGGCGCCGCAGGTCACGGGGCCGGCGCCGCAGGTCACGGGGCCGGCGCCGCAGGTCACGGGGCCGGCGCCGCAGGTCACGGGGCCGGCGCCGCAGGTCGCGGGGCCGGCGTCGCGGGTGTCGGGGTCAGGAAGGGGTGGGGGTGTCGCCGAGGAGCTTCTCGCGGACCTGGCGGCGCAGGACCTTGCCGATCATGCTGCGCGGCAGCTCGGTCGCGATCACGATGCGGCGCGGCGCCTTGTAGCCGGCCAGCTGCTCGCGCGCCCACGCGCGCAGCGTCTCCGGGTCCGGCTGGGCGCCCTCGACCGGCACCACCACGGCGACGACCTGCTCGCCGCCGTCCGCGGTGGGCATGCCGACCACGGCCGCGTCCGCCACGTCGGCGTGCCGGCGCAGCACCTCCTCCACCTCGGAGGGGTAGACGTTGAAGCCGCCCGTGATGATCAGTTCCTTGATCCGGTCGACGATCGTAAGGTAGCCGTCCTCGCTCATCACGGCCACGTCGCCGGTGCGGATCCAGCCGCCGGGCAGCAGCACCTGGTCGGTCTCCTCCGGCATGTTCCAATAGCCGGAGAACACCTGCGGGCCCTGGATGAGCAGCTCGCCGGGCTCGCCGCGGGGCACGTCCACGGACGGGTCGTCACGGTCGGCCAGGCGGACCCGGGTGGACGGGAACGGCACGCCGATCGAGCCGGCGCGCCGGCCCTTCGACATCGGGTTGCCGATCGTGATCGGGGAGGTCTCGGTCATCCCGTACCCCTCGATCAGAAGTCCGCCGGTGATCTTCTCCCACCGGTCGACCGTGTCCGGCGGCAGCGCCATGGCACCGGAGATCGCGTACCGCGCGGAGGAGAGGTCGGCGCCGCGCTTGCGCACCTCGGCGCCGAGCCGGTCGTACATCGTCGGCACGCCGGGGAAGAACGTGGGCGGGCGGCGCTTGGCCGCGTCCAGCACCATGCCCGGGTCGAACCGGGGCAGCAGCACCAGCGTCGCGCCGATCGTGATGGCCGTGGTCAGGCACAGCGTCACGCCGTACACGTGGAACATCGGCAGCACCGCGTAGAACGTCTCGTCGCCGTAGCGCAGGCCGGGGACCCAGGCGCGGTTCTGCTCCGCGTTCGCCGCGAGGTTGCGGTGCGTGAGAATCGCACCCTTGGGCGTGCCGGTGGTGCCGCCGGTGTACTGCAGCAGCGCGGTGTCGTCGGCGGACGGGCCGGGCACGTCGTCCGGGACCGGTGTCGCGCGGGCGATCAGCTTCTCCCAGTCCAGCGCGGACGCCGGGGCCGGGGCGGTCATGTCCGCGCGGGTCTTCCGGGCCGCGGGCACCGGCAGCCGCAGCGCGAGCCGCTTGACCAGCGGGAGCGCGGCGGGCAGGTCGACCGCGACGATCGTCTCGACGCCGGTGCGGTCCCGGGTCGCGTCGACCAGCGACGCGACCTTCTGCCAGACGATCGCGACGCGCGCGCCGTGGTCGGCGAGCTGGTGCGCGAGCTCGTCCCTGGTGTAGAGCGGGTTGTGCTCGACGACGATCGCGCCGAGCCGGAGCACCGCGTAGAACGCGACCACGTGCTGCGGGCAGTTCGGCAGCACCAGCGCGACCCGGTCACCGGCGCGGACACCCAGCCCGTGCAGCGCACCGGCCGCGCGCGCCACCTGGTCGCCGAGCTGCCGGTACGTGGTGGCGGCGCCGAGGAAGTCGAGCGCGACCAGATCCGGGAAGCGCGCCACCGCCGCGTCCAGGTTCGCGGTCAGCGGCGTCTCGGGGATCGTGATGTCCGCCGGAACGCCCTCGGGGTAGGCCGCCAGCCAGGGCCGATCGTCTGCCACGCGTTCTCCTACGGTTCCGTAACCTACGTTTCCGTAGGTTACCAGCCGGATGATCGGAAACCGAGCGTCGTTCATGGGTGCATCGATGTCCACAAGTCCGATTGATCACCCCGCGAACGGGTAATTTTTTCGGGTTCACCCGATCACGGGGCTGGCGGACGCGCGCTGCTCACCTACCATGAGGCCTGCTCGCTCGCATCGTCGCACGGCGAGTCTCCAAGCGCAGCAACGCCTTTGCGAGGTTCTCATGACCACCGAGCCGATCGAGTCCACCGGGTCGGCACCCTTCACCGACCTGTCCCCGGTGATCCATGCGACGACCCGCTGGCTGCTCTCGGCGTACCCGCCGCGACCTGGCTTCCTGTCCTTCCGGCTGGCCGAGGAGCAGGTCCGGGCGGCGGTCGCGATCGCGGCCCGGTTGCGCTACCCGACCGACCTGGAGGCCGGCCTGCTGCTGATCACCGGCACCGGCGGCGCCGGGCGGCTGGACTGGCTGACCGGCTCGGACGTGCATCCGACGCCGGGTGAGCCATGGCGCGCGCAGGTCGACGAGGTGCTGGCCAGCTGGGCCGCCGCGCTGCTCACCGACGCGGACCTGGCCGTCGCCGCGACCGCGATCGCGCCGGTACCGGAGGACGTGGACCGGCTGACCGCGCCGGACGCGCGCGACCTGGCCGCGGCCGCGGAGCTGCGCCACCCGGACGCGATGCACGCGATCAGCGCGCTGCACCTGCCGGAGCTGACCCGCACGCTCGCCGCGGCCGGCTTCCGCGGCTGGCTATGAACCTCCGCGCACGAGTAGCGGAGGCGCGGGTGGGGCGGCTGGCCACGGTCGGCGCGGACGGGCGGCCGCACCTGGTGCCGATCTGTTTCGCGCTGGTCGGCGACCAGATCTTCAGCGCCGTCGACCACAAACCCAAGCGCACGGTACGGCTGCGGCGGCTGGCGAACGCGCGGGAGACCGGCGTGGCCTCGCTGCTGATCGACGAGTACGACGACGACTGGACCCGGCTGTGGTGGGTCCGCCTGGACGGCACCGTCTCCGTGCTGGACACCGCACCGGAGGCCGCGCTGGATGCGCTGACGGCCAAATACCCGCAGTACGCCGCAAAGCGGCCAGCAGGCCCGATGCTGGTCTTGACGATCTCGACGTGGTCCGGCTGGTCCTATCTGGACGGTTGACGGACGGCGCTAGAGTCTCGTCCGTGCGCGCCGACGAGCTCGTCCTTCGTACCCCCATCCCCGGTGCGGTGGTCTGCTGGCTCTTAATCCTGAGCGGGAGCCAGGTCGCGGGTCTCGCGGGGGGCAGCGACATCGTCAGTCCGGTGTTCCGTGTCCTCTGCCTCGTCGTGGGCGTCTTCCCGCTCACCATCATGATCGGTCAATGGCGCACGCCGCCCCGGCTGTCCCCGGAGGGCATCCACGCCGCCCCGCCGATCGGACTCCGGTACCACCCGACGATTCCCTGGGACATGGTCGGCCGGATCTGGACGGACGGGCCGACGATCCGCGTCCGGCTGCGTGACCCGGACGCCGCCGCCGGTGCCGACCACACGTTCCGGGCA
This sequence comes from Catenuloplanes nepalensis, assembly GCF_030811575.1. Taxonomy (GTDB): domain Bacteria; phylum Actinomycetota; class Actinomycetes; order Mycobacteriales; family Micromonosporaceae; genus Catenuloplanes; species Catenuloplanes nepalensis. Next base: position 5,912,189 of record NZ_JAUSRA010000001.1, read on the forward strand.
CGCATGCGCCGCAACCGGAACCGGTACAGCGCGGACCTGCTCCTCCCGCTGCTGTGGGGAAAGCGCTACCGGCCGCTGGCCGCCGACGCGGTCAGCCGGTTCAGCGGGGGCCGGCTGCGGCTGGAGCGCGCGCTCGTCGACCCGGTGCCCGGCAACTACGACGTCGCGATCCCCGACAACCGGGTGGCCCCGCGGGTGCTCCTCCTCCTGCTGCCGGCAATCATCCCGTGGGCGTTCGCCAGCGTCGCGTTCGAGACCGGCGCTTCACCGCTGATCCCGCTGACCCTGGCCGTCGCCGTGACGGTTCCGCTGGTGATCCTTGCCCGCCGGCTGGCCGGGCCGCTGGTCGCGCCGCACATCATCGCGCCGGACGGGCTGCGGGTGCGCGTGGCGAACCCGCGCGCACACGATCTCCGGGTGCCGTGGGCGCACGTCGACCGCATCTGGCACGGCCGCCTCGGCCGGAGTCCGGTCGTGCTGGTGCTGCTCGACGCCCCGGACGCGCTGGCCGGTGGCGACGAGCGGCTGCGTGCCCGGATGCGCCGCAACCGCGCCCGCACCGGCGCCGACGTGATCATCCCGACCGCCGGGTCCGGCATGGACGAGGCCTACCTCGCCATCGCCGTCGCCCACCGCAGCAACGGCACGCGGGAGCTCGAACATGTCGCGTGACCTGACCCTCCGCGGACCCATACTGCTCGCGTTCGTCGTCCTGAACAGCGTGCTAATTATGCCCGTCGGCCTGTGGAGCGCCGTCAGACTCGACGCCCGCTCGCCCGAGGGCGGGTTCTGGCACGTCGGCCTCATGGTGTCGTCGTGGATCTTCTTCTGTGCCGTGCTCATCGCCAATGTGACGGCGGCCCGGCTGACCGCGGAAGGGCTGCGGATCCGCGTCGTGAACCCGTTCCGGCTCGACGTCGCCGTCCGCTGGGACCAGATCGACCGCATCTGGCTGGACCCGGTGCACCCACTGCGCCTGCTGATGATCCGGCTGAAGGACCCCGACGACGTGGCCGGGCGGCGCCGGGTGCTGCGCGGGCGCATGCGGCGCAGCCGGGCTCGCTACCGGGCGGACGTACTCCTCACCATGGAGGGCCTGCGGCCCGGTACCGGCGCACTCGCCGAGGCGATCCCCCGGCTCAGCGGCGGCCTGCATCGCTTGGAGAGTCTCCCGTTCGAGGGCGCGATCGTTCCGCGGAGATCCCGCAACCCGTTCCGCACGGCCGTGGCGGGCACGGTGATCATCACGATGCTGTTTCCCGGCCTGACGTTCGCCGTGTGGGGAGCCGTGGAAGGCCGCTGGTCCACGGCCGTCGCCGCGGGGCTGCTGTCGCTGGCGGCGGCTCTGTTCCTCCGGCGCGTCCTCGGCGACCGGCGGCGTACACCTGGACCCGGATCGGCGGCCGCCACCGACGTGCGTGACGATTGAGCCCGCCTGGTTCGATCTTCCGGTACCGGACGACCGTCCGATGTGCACAAGCGCCGTTCTCCGTACGATCGCGGTCGTGCCCGACGACGAATTCCGCGTGCAGACATATCTTCCCCTCTATGCCGTCGGCAACTTCTGCTTCGTCCCGCTCTACCTCGCCGGCATGGCGGTCAACGGGCCGGGCCTCGTGAACGTGTTCGGCACGGCCCTGTTCCTCTTCTTCGGCGTGTCCACGCTCGCCCAGGCCCGTCGCCCGGTGCTGATCTCCGATGCCGGCGTCCGGCAGCGCACCCTCAACTGGTTCCGATACGACACGACGGTCCCGTGGTCGCAGGTGGAGCACGCCCGGCTCGGCAAGGTGGGCCTGGTCCCGGCGATCCTTCTCACGCTGCGCGACCCGGCCGCGATCGCCGCACCGGGCACGGCACTGCATCGGCAGTTCCGCCGCACTTACGCCAGCACGGGCGGTCACGTGCACATCCTGACCCCGGGCTGGCTCAACCGGACCTCTCGCGTGGAGATCGAGGGCGCGATCTCGCTGCACAGCGGTGGCCGGATCCTGGTGGAGCACGCCCTCGTCGACAACGGTCGATGACGGGCGCGGCGTGTCGTGAGATCGTACGTCGATGAGGATCACTTCCCGGCCGGCCGATGAGCGCGCCACCGCCGTCTACTCCTCCGTCAACCCTGCCCGCACCGGCGACGTCGTCGCGGAGGTGATCCTCGGTGACGCGGACACGTTCGTCACCGCCTGCGCCGCCGCCCGCGAGCGTCAGTCCACCTGGGCCGGCATCCCGGCACCGGTCCGTGGCCGGGTGATGGGTGCCGCCGGTCGCCTGGTCGAGGCGAACGCCGAAACTCTGGCCCGCCTCGTCACCCGGGAGATCGGCAAGCCGTACGCGGAGGCGCTCGGGGAGGTCCGGGAGATCGTCGACACCTGTGAGTTCTTCCTCGGCGAGGGGCGGCGGCTCTACGGCGAGACCGTGCCGAGCGAGATGCCGGACAAGCAGCTCTTCACGTTCCGCAACCCGGTCGGCACGGTCGCGGTGATCACGGCGGGCAACTTCCCGGTCGCGGTCCCATCCTGGTATCTGGTGCCGGCGCTGCTCACCGGCAACACCGTGGTCTGGAAGCCGGCCGAGTATGCGGCCGCCTCCGCGCACGCGCTCTACCGGCTGTTCGTCGCGGCGGGGCTCCCCGACGGCGTCCTCCAGCTGGTCTTCGCGACCGGCGACGACACGTACGCCGGCCTGTCGCAAGCGCTCGACGCGGGCCTCGTCGACAAGGTGGGCTTCACCGGCTCCACCGAGGTCGGCCGGAGGATCGGTGAGCTGTGCGGGCGGCACCTGCAGTCGCCCTGTCTGGAACTCGGCGGCAAGAATCCCATGGTGGTCACGCCGAGCGCGGATCTGGACCTGGCCGTCGAGGGCGCGCTCTTCGCCGGCTTCGGCACGGCCGGACAGCGCTGCACCTCGCTCGGCACCGTGATCGTGCACCGCGACGTGCACGACGAGTTCCTGCGCCGGTTCACCGCGGCCGTCGAGGCCGCGCCGGTCGGCGACCCTGCCGGTGACGTGGTCCTCGGCCCGCTGCTGGACGCGCGCTTCGCGGCCCGCTTCGAGGAGTATCTGACCTGGATCGCGCCGCACCACACGGTCTCCGGCTCGTCCGCCGTCGGCCGGATCACCGCGGACGCGCCGCGCAACGGTTTCACCGGCGTCTCCACGGAAGGCCTCTATTACCACCCGACGATCGTCGCCGGCGTCACCGAGACCGACCCGATCTTCCTGCACGAGACGTTCGGACCGCTGGTCGGTGTGCTGCCCTACGACACGCTCGACGACGCCATCCGCCTGGCCAACCTGCCCGGATACGGCCTGAGCAGCGCGATCTACACCACCGACCCGGCGGACGTCTTCACGTTCCGCCGCCGGATCTCGGCCGGCATGGTCAGTGTCAACAACTCCACCTCCGGCGCGGAGGCGCATCTGCCGTTCGGCGGGAACGGCAAGTCCGGCAACGGCAGCCGCCAGTCCGGCCGCTGGGTCCTCGACCAGTTCACCCGCTGGCAGTCGGTGAACTGGGACCATTCCGGCCGCCTCCAGAAGGCCCAGATGGACGTCGCCGACCTGACCGCCGACGGCGGCTTCCGGCTCTGACCACATCTCAGAACACGCCAGATACGGGTACGGCCTGGTCTGCTGGCAGGTGAGGGCGAAGCCCATCCCCGCCCTTGAAGCGGAGTAACTGGATAGGTAGTCCGGGCGGCAGCGAGGTCCGATGTAGAGGCTGGTAGGTTCATGGGTCGTGTCTGACCTGCCGTCGCCGTCGTATGACGATCTCCTTGCGGAGAACGTGGTGTTGCGGGCGATGGTGGCGGACGTGACGGCTCGGCTGGAGCAGGCGATGGGCCGGATCGCGGAGCTTGAGGCTCGGTTGAAGCAGTCGTCGTCGAACTCGTCGAAGCCTCCCTCGTCGGACGGGTTGGCGAAGCCGTCGCCGAAGTCGTTGCGGCCGCGGTCGGGTCAGGGTCCGGGACGGCCGAAAGGCCAAGACGGGGTCACTTTGCAACGCTTCGCGGATGCGGATGTGGTCCGGCACGTGCCCGCGGTGTGCGGCGGGTGCGGGGATAGCCTGGCCGGCGCGGACGAGGTCGATATGTTCTGGCGGCAGGTGGTCGATGTGCCACCGGTGACACCGCAGGTGACCGAGCATCAGATGATCACCGTCAAATGCCGGTGTGGGCACCACACCACCGCGCCCGCACCACCGGAAGCGACGGCACCGATGGTGTACGGGCCTCGGCTGGCCGGGATCGGGGTGTATCTGCTGCACGGGCAGTTCCTGTCGGTGTCGCGGACCGCCGCCGCGCTCAAGGACCTGTTCGGGGCGCCGGTCGCCGCCGGCACGGTGGCCGGCTGGGTGAAACGCACCGCGCTGGGCATCATCGACACGGTGTTACCGGTGATCGCTGGGCGGATCATCAACGCACCGGTCGCGAATTTCGACGAGACCGGGATGCGGGTCGCCGGCCGCCTGGCGTGGCTGCACTCGGCGTCCACTCCCACGGATGTGCTCCTCGCGGTGCACACCACACGCGGCACGAAAGCGATGGACGCGATCGGGGTGCTGCCGACGTTCACCGGGGTCGCGGTGCACGACGCGTGGGCGCCGTACGACACCTACACGCACATGAGCCACGCCCTGTGCAACGCGCACGCGTTGCGTGAGCTGATCTACGTCACCGACACCGCTACCGGTCCGGTCGCCGAGCACGCCGAGCAGGCGGCCACCGCGCTGCGCCGGCTGAACCGGCTCACCGCCGACGCCACCGAGCGGATCCCCGACCCGGAGAAGCTCGCCTTCTACCAGCACGTCCTGCACAGCGCAGTCGTCCTCGGCGTCGCGGCCACCGCCACGCGGGCCAGCAAACTCGAACGCAAATACCACGCCCTGTTCGTCCGGCTCCGCAACCGCCGCGACGACTACCTGCGCTTCGTCACCGACCCCGCCGTCCCGTTTGACAACAACCGGGCGGAGCAGACGATCCGTATGCCGAAACTACGTGTCAAGGTCTCCGGCAGCATGCGCACCACGACCGGCGCCGAACACTTCGCCGCGATCCGCAGCTACACCGCCACCGCCGCCCGGCAAGGCATCGACACCCTCGACGCCCTCATCCAGGCCACCACCGGCAACCCCTGGATCCCCACCCCGGCCTGACCGGCAACCACCACCGGCCCGTCACGTGGCCCGGGGCCGCCGCGTGCCCAAATCAGCCACCTATCCAGTCACGAAGCGGATATCCCGCTTCAGCGTGATGCAGCCCGCGTGCTCCCGACTCTGATGCCCATTCCTGCCAGTGCGCGAGGCACGCTGAGCCGTTCCAGCGCCGGGCCGTTCCAGCACTGAGCCGTTCCAGCACTGAACCGTTCCAGCGAACGCTGTCGGCGATTGACGGAGGCAAGTGGCCGCGGTTACGGTCCGGGCACTCCGTGCCCGGAATTTTCTGATAAGGCGCCCGGCTGCTGCCCAGGGCGTTCTCGGTCGGCCGGGTGCGGTGCCTGAGTGATCAATCAGTGGAGCAAAAGGGAGGTCAAACATCGAAGTTGACCTCCCTTTTTGCTCCACTGATTGATCACTCAGGGCTGGCCAGTGGTGCGGCGCGGGTGGTGACACCCACCCGACGGGCGGGATTTCACGATATTTCGGGCTAGAAGCGCGAAGCCGCAACGGGCGTGGTCAGCGCGCGACCGTGGGCCAGTAATGAGCAACACGCGGAGACGGACCGCACGGAGACGGACCGCACGGAGACGAAACCATGCGGAGACGAACCGCACGGAGGCGGACGCGGCGGAACTCGAAGCACTCGATCTGGTGGTCCCGCCCGCAACGCCCCGAAAGCAATACGAACCCGGCCACATCTTTCATGATCAACATAGGTTGAGTTGGCCCGGTGCCGAGGATGAGCCGCCGGAAGCGGGAAGCCTTGCGCGAACGAAAGCACAGACGACGAGCGCGGGAAACAGAAAACGGCGCCGGCCGCAAGCGAAGACCGCTGACGACCGGCGCCGACATGGGTCCGTCAGGCGGCCAGGCCGCCGCCCCGGCGCCCGCGGCGGGCCCGGATGTAGTCGGACACCACGTAGGAGCCCAGCTCGTCCGCGTCCGGGGCGAAGACGCGGCCGCCGTTGCGGCGGGCCAGGCTTTCGACGAAGCGGCGCAGCCCTTCGTCCTCGCCCAGCATGAACGTGTTCAACGTTGCCCCATACCGCGTGAGGTGGTCGACCTCGGTCAGCGTGGCGTGCAGCGTCTCCCGAGTGGTCGGCCAGTCGAACCAGGCCTCGCCGTCGGAGTCCAGGTGCGCGGTCGGCTCGCCGTCCGTGATGACCAGCACGACCGGCTCCGCCTGCGGGTGTTTCCGCAGGTGGCGTCCGGCCAGCATCAGCGCGTGCTGCAGGTTCGTGCCCTGCAACCGGGTCGGTTCGATCTCCGCGAGTTCCTGCTGGGTGAGGCGCACCGCGTACCGGTTGAAGCCGATGATCTCCAGCGCGTCCTGCGGGAACTTCGTGGCGACCAGATGCGACAGCGCGAGCGCGGTCTGCTTCATCGGGCCCCACCGGCCGTCCGCGAACATCGAATACGACAGGTCGACCAGCACGGCCACGGCCGCGGTCGCGCGGCGTTCGGTCTCGGCGACCTCGAAGTCGTCCGGCTGGAGCCGGATCGGCACCGCGGCGGCGCCGGCCGAGGCGGTCCGTCGGATCGCGTTGCCGAGCGTACGGACCACGTCCAGCGGTTGCTCGTCACCGAATTCCCACGGGCGGGACGCCCCGGTCAGCTCGCCGGCCGCACCGGCGGAGCGCAGGTCGTGCTGGCCCCGGCGACCGTCGCCGAGGTGCGCGAAGACCTGCCGGAGCGCGGTGCCGCCGAGCCGGCGCAGCGCCTTGGGGCTGAGCGTGAGCCCGTCCTGGCCACGCTGCACCCAGCCCTGCCGGCGCAGTTCACGTTCGAGATCCCGCAACCGGCGTACGTCGTCGGCCGCGGACCTGCCGAGCTGGCGCTCGACCGCCTCCACGTCCACGTCGTCCAGCGTCGCGCCGGGATGGTCCTGACCGAGCTGGTCGATCAGGTCGTCGAGGTCCCCGATCTCCTCCAGCGCGCCGGCCGCCTCGCCGTAGCCGAGCTCGCCGCGCCCCTGCACCCGCTCGCCGCGTCCCCAGTTGAGGTTCGGCCGCAGCGTGCGCAGGTTGTCGGTGAGCGCGGCCATCTGCTCGGCCAGCCCGGAGTCGCCGAACGCCTGCGCCATCAGGCTCTCCAGCTCCGCGCGCTGGGACGCGGACAGCGAGCGCATCAGCCGCTCCCCCGCCGCGGCACGCCGGGCCAGCGCGTCGATCAACTCGTCGACGTTCCGCGGGTTCTCCGGGAACATCTCGCCGTGCCGGCGCATGAACTCGGCGAACGCGTCCGTGGTGTCCTCGCCGCGCGCGTGCCGGGCGAGCAGCGCGTTCAGGTCGGCCATCATCTCGGCCATCCGCGCGGCGGCCTGCGGGTCGTTCTGCAGCGCCTGTTTCATGCCGGCGAAGCGCTGCTCCAGCACCTCGTCCCGCAGACCGTCAAGGATCCGCTGGTAGAGCGCGCGGGCCTCGTCGCTGGCCCACTGGTAGTCGGACAGCTCGTCGACCGCGCGGGCGGTGGATCGGGGCAGCGCGTCCAGGCGGGCCTGGGCGAACATCGCGTCCGGGTCGTCGCGCGTGCTCAGCTCGGACTTCTCCGCCGCGAGCGCCTGGTCGAGCAGCGCCTGCGAGCGGGTGACCGCGCCGTCCAGGTTGCCCCGGCGCATCGCCTCGCGACGCATGCGCCGGGCCCGGGCGGAGAGGTCGTCGAGCCCGCGCTCGCCTCGGGGGCCGCGCCGCAGCAGGTCGCGCAGCGCGTCCCGGAGGTTGCGGCCCTCCAGGATCTCGCTGCCGACCTGGTCGACCGCGGCCCGCACGTCGAACGGCGGGGCGAGCGGGTCGGGCCCGTCCCGCCACGCGCCGTACCGGAAACGGTCTCCGGCCATCGTGTCAGCTCCCGTAGATCGTGCGGCCGTCGTCGGTGACGTCCTTGGCCAGCCGCCGGGTCAGGTGCAGGCCCTCCAGGACCAGCTCGACACCGGCCGCGGCCTCACCGCGGGTGGGCGCGTCGCCGAGGCCGAGGCGGTCGAGCACCTTGGCCAGGCCGGGCACGGTGCCGACCTGGTTGAGCAGCTCGTCCGCGCTGACCATGTCACCGCTCTCGATGATCGTGCCGTCCGCGGCCAGGTCGGTGAAGCCGGACAGGTCGAGGCCGGACAGCTTCGCCCGGAACGTGTCCGCGACCGCGGTGCGCAGCAGGTGCGCCAGGATCTCGATCGCCCGGCCCTCCTCGCCGCTCTCGAACTCGACCTTGCCGCGCAGCGTGGAGACGATCGACGTGGTGTCCGCGACGCGCGCGACCGGCTGTGCCTCGCCGCGCAGCCCGGCCCGGCGCAGCGCACCGGCCGCGACGGTCTCCGCGGCCGCGATCGCGAACCGGGCGCTGACGCCGGAGCGCTGGTCGACGCTCGGCGACTCGCGCACCGCGCGGGCGAACCGGGCGACGATCTCCAAGACGTGGTCCGGCACCTCGGCGGCCAGGTCGGCCTCCTGCTTGACCAGCTCAAGTTCAAGATCAAGTTCGACGGGATAGTGGGTACGGATCTCCGCGCCGAACCGGTCCTTCAGCGGCGTGATGATCCGGCCGCGGTTCGTGTAGTCCTCCGGGTTCGCGGACGCGACCAGCAGGATGTCCAGCGGCATGCGCAGCTGGTAGCCGCGGACCTGGATGTCCCGCTCCTCCAGCACGTTGAGCATGCTGACCTGGATGCGCTCGGCCAGGTCGGGCAGCTCGTTGACCGCGAAGATCCCCCGGTTGGTGCGCGGGACCAGGCCGAAGTGAATCGTCTCCGGGTCGCCGAGCGTCCGGCCCTGGGCGATCTTGATGGGGTCGACGTCGCCGATCAGGTCACCGACGCTGGTGTCCGGGGTGGCGAGCTTCTCCCCGTACCGCATGGAGCGGTGCAGCCAGGCGATCGGGGTGTCGTCCCCGGTTTCCCTGACCTGCCGCTGCGCGCCCGGCGTGAGCGGCCGCAGTGGGTGCTCGTTGAGCTCGGAGCCGGGCAGGACCGGCGTCCACTCGTCGAGCAGGTTGACGAGCGAGCGGATCAGGCGGGTCTTGCCCTGGCCGCGCTCGCCGAGCAGGACCATGTCGTGCCCGGCCAGCAGCGCGCGCTCGACCTCGGGCAGCACGGAGTCGTCGTAGCCGACGACACCGGGGAAGCGCTTCTCCCCACTGCGGAGCTGGGCGAGCAGGTTCTCCCGCAGCTCCTCCTTGACGGTCCGGAAGATGTGGCCGGCGGCCTTGAGCTCCCCGATCGTGCGGGGCAGGCCGGCCGGCGGGTTCGGCACAAGCGCCTCTGGCGTTTCTGTCACCCACCGAACCTAGCCCGCGAAACGGAGGCTCCGCCGCTTTTGTTTGTCCGCTCCCGGCTGAATTAATGGCCGCATCGATGGGCTCGCTCCGCACGGCGGCTCGGGCACTCTCGGGCGTCGGCCTTCGGCCGGCCTCAGGTCAACGCCGCGCCCTCGCAAAAATGGGCTGCTCGCATCGCTCGCGTACGGCAGGCTGATCTTCGTTATTGGTTGTTCCGAGGGGAGGAACGTCACCGTGGAGAAGATCAACGAGCGGCTCATCAACTGGGCCAGCATCCTCGAGCCGAAGACCCGTGAGCAGGCCGAACGCACGTCCACGCTGCCGTTCATCTTCCCGCACCTCGCGCTGATGCCGGACGCGCACCTGGGCAAGGGCGCGACCGTCGGCTCGGTCATCCCGACGCTCGGCGCGATCATCCCGGCCGCCGTGGGCGTGGACATCGGCTGCGGCATGGCCGCGGTGAAGACGCAGTTCCACCGCTCGTCGCTGGTCGGGGACCTCTCGAAGCTGCGCGTGGCGATCGAGCGCGCGATCCCGCTGTCCGCCGGTGGCGTGAACAAGTCGCTGACCGCTTCCGCCGCTTCTCGGGTGGCCCACCTGACGGAGATGTCGGACAAGGCGGGGTTCACGCCGGCCGACTTCGCGGCCAAGTGGGAGCTGCAGCTCGGCTCGCTCGGCTCCGGCAATCACTTCATCGAGTGCAGCACGGACGAGAACGGCATGGTCTGGCTCTTCCTGCACTCCGGCTCGCGCGGCGTCGGCAACCGGATCGCCGGTCACCACATCCAGGTCGCGCGCGACCTGATGAAGCGCTACTGGATCGACCTGCCCGACCTGGACATGGCATACCTGGTCGAGGGCACGGCCGAGTTCGAGGCGTACATCGCGGCGCTGAACTGGGCACAGGAGTACGCGCTGCTCAACCGCGAGGAGATGATGGACCGCGTGGTGGCCTGCTTCGCCGAGTGGCAGGGCGAGGCCGTGAGCGAGTCCGAGCGGGTCAGCTGCCACCACAACTACACGACCCGTGAGACGCACTTCGGCCGCGAGGTCTGGCTGTCCCGCAAGGGCGCGATCAACGCGGCGCGCGGCGTGGCCGGCCTGATCCCGGGCTCGATGGGCGACGCGTCGTACGTGGTGGTGGGCAAGGGCAACCCGGTCGCGCTGAACTCGGCACCGCACGGCGCGGGCCGCAACTACTCGCGGTCGGCCGCGCGCCGCACGTTCACCCGCGACCAGCTGCGCGAGGCGATGAAGGGCATCGAGTACCGCGACACGGACGCGTTCATCGACGAGATCCCGGCCGCCTACAAGCCGATCGACCAGGTGATGACGGACGCGGCCGACCTGGTCGAGATCCGTCACACGCTCCGCCAGTTCATCAACGTCAAGGGCGACTGACCTCTCCGGCGACCGCCGGCCGCACCCTCACCACGCGGCCGGCGGCACCACCGCCCGGCCGGCCCACCGGCCACCTACGGCCGGCCCACCGCCGCCTCCGGCCGCCCGCACGTTCCGGAAGGCGAGGCTTCGGCGCTTCCGGGCCACCGCCGCCGCACCCTCACCACGCGGCCGGCGGCACCACCGCCGCCTCCGGCCGCCCCGCACGCCCCGAAGGCGGGACTTCGCCGCTTTTCGCACATGTCGGGCCACCGCCCCGCCTGCTCGCTGAACGCTCGATGAGCGGCCTCCGGGGGCGTGCTCTCTCGCCGTGTGTGGTTGGTGGTGGTCCCGGCAGGGGACAATGGGGGTATGGCTCCGCTACCCCGACCCGCTGACCTGTTCGGCTATGGTCGCGCCGCGTTGGAAGGGGCGGCGCTCGGCGCCGCCTCGCTCAGTGGGGTCGCCCACCGCGCGATCGGGCGCGCCGCCCGTGACAATCCGGCCGGGCGGGCCGCGTCCGACACCGCCCGCAGCGTGGTCGACGTGAGCCTGCTGGCCGCTCAGGGCGCGATAGGCCTGGCCCAGGGGGCGCTCAACGTCGCACAGGGCGTGGTCGCGGGCGCGCCGGGCGTCGCGGGCGCGGCGCGGGACGCCACTACCGGGGTGGCCGCGGGCGCGGTCTCGGCCGCGGCCTCGCTGGTCACCGCTCCGGCCCGGCTGCTGACCGTGCTGGGCGAGGTGGAGACGCTGACCGGGCGGGTCGGTGCCGCGGTCGACACGGCGGAAGCCCTGATCTCACGCGTGGAGACGACCGTCGGCACGGCAGAGGCGCTGGTCACCCGGGTCGAGACGACGGTCGGCACGGCCGAGCTGCTGGTCGGCCGCGCCGGCCGGACCATCACCACCGCCGACGGCCTGGTTACCCGAGCCGGCGGCACCATCGACGAAGCCGGCACGCTCGTCACCCGCGCCAGCGGCACCATCGATGAAGCCGCCACCCTGGTCACCCGAGCCGGGGGCACGATCGACGAAGCGGGCACGCTCGTCGCACGCGCCGGCGACACGATCGACCAGGCCGGCACGCTCGTCGGCCGCGCGAGCGGCACGATCGACGAAGCGGGCGCGCTGGTGGTGCGGGCGGAGACGCTGGTGACGCACGCGGATGAGGCGATCGGCGGCGCGTCGGGGCTGATCACACGTGCGGAGCACGCGGTGACCGCGATCGACGGGCTGCTGGGTGAGGCCAGAGGCCTGATCGGGCGGACCGCGGAGACCGTGGGCACGGCGGGGACGCTGGTCGACGAGGCGAAGGACGCGATTCGCGAGGTGGTGCTGATCAGCACGGCCGCGACGAAGGCGATCGAGGAAGCCGCGCTGATCATCGCGGCCGCGACCCGGGTGGCCGGGTCTGCGGAGGGCGTGGTGAGCGGCGCGGAGAAGGTTGCCGGGCGGGCGTCCGCGCTGGTCGCGCGCGTGGAGAACACCGCGGTCACGGCGGACGAGCTGCTCGCGTCGTATGCGCCGACGCTCTACCGGGCGGCGCCGATGGCGCACCGGTTCGTGGAGCAGCTGTCGCCGGAGGAGGTCGACGCGGCGATCCGGTTGATAGACGAGCTGCCGAAGCTGACCCAGCACATGACGCAGAACATCCTGCCGATGCTGCACACGCTCGACCGGGTCGGCCCGGACATCCACGACCTGCTGGAGGTCACCCGCGAGCTGCGGCTCGCCGTGGCCGGCATCCCCGGCCTGAAGATGCTGGCCCGCCGCGGCGACCGCCTCACCGACAACGCCGGCTGACGCCACGCTCCGCTGCTCGCAGCGGCCGACATCCGACCGCAGCGAGCACCCGCCGGGATCCGACCGCAGCCAGTACCCGCCGGCATCCGACCGCGGCGAGCACCGGCCGGCGGGCTTCCCACAGAGGCGGAGTCCTCGTGCCGGCGATTCACGGCAGACCGACTGAAACTGAGCCGCCGATCGGGCGAAGCTGAGCGGCGAGTCGACGGAGACTGATCGGCCGGTCCGGAAGAACTGATCGCCCGCTCACCTGATGCTGACCGAGGAGTCAGGCAACCGGCGGGTTCGGCCCGGCGGGCGGGAGTGGGCGGTGCGACGGGGACGTCGGCACCGGCGGGGCCTGCTGCACATACGGCGGCGCGACGGGCGGGGGCGAAGCGAGCGGAGGCGTGTAGAGCGGGCCGCCCGGCTGGACCGGTGGCCGGCGGTTCGCGCGGACCTTGCGGACCAGGTGACTGAGGTACAGCAGCGCTCCGGCCAGTACGCCGAGGTCGTCGATGAGGATCGGATCGAAGTCCAGGGGCGAGATGGTGTAGATGAGCGCACCCCAGAACGCGAACTTGCCGCTCGCCCCCAGCTCGTTGAGCATCCGTCGCATCTTCCAGACGCGGAAGCCGAGAACGATCACGCCCGCCAGCGTCGCAAGCAGGAGGAGGGCGGCCCCGGCGACGAGCAGCCGTGTTTCCACAGACATACCGCTACGGTAGCGCCCCGGTGACGCTACCGCCCCTCGGCGCTCCGCACCCGGAAATGAGTGAAATCTACGGGTGCAGGACGCAGAACTCGTTGCCCTCCGGGTCGGCCAGCACCTCGAACGGCTCGTCGCCGCTCTGCCCGACGTCCACCCGGGTCGCACCGAGCGCGAGCAGCCGTGTTACCTCGTCGTCCACCGTGGTCCCCGCGGCCGGCCGCAGGTCGGGATGGTTGCGGTTCTTGTCCCGCTTCACGCCGCCGCTCGGCTGCAGCCACACGCTCGGCTCGCCGTCCGACGGCGACCGGAGGTGCGCGGACCCGTCGGGCGCGCGCTCCACCCGGTAGCCGAGCGCGGCGCTCCAGAACGACGCCATCAGCTCCAGATCGAGCACGTCGATCGTCCACTGCGCGAAACGAACCGTCATGACACCCCCTGCGCCGCCAGCTCCGACCTGAGGAGATCACGGCTTCCCTCGTCGAAGGCCACCAAACGCACAACTTCCACGCGGGTACGCACGGAGCGCACCGTCGACACCGCGATGCGCGCCGCGTCGGCCGCCGGGTAGCCGTACACGCCGGTGCTGATCGCCGGTATGGCGAGACTCCGCGCGCCGAGCGCGTCCGCGACCTCCAGGCACCGCCGGTAGCACGACGCGAGCAGCTCCGCCTCGTCGTAGCCGCCGCCCTCCCACACCGGCCCGACCGTGTGGATCACGTGCCGGATCCGCGGGCCGAGCCGGAACGCGGGCGTGGCGACCGCGTCCCCCGGGTCGAGCGGCGCGAGCGCGGACCCGGCTCCGGCGAGTTCCGGTCCGGCCGCCGCGTGCACCGCGCGGTCGACTCCCCCGCCGCCGAGCAGCGACTCGTTGGCCGCGGTGACGATCGCGTCCACCCGCTCCTCGACCAGGTCGCCGAGCACCACCTCGATCACCGGCATCAGCGCAACTCCTTCAGGATCGCGGCCTCGGCGTCCGGAGCGAGGCCGACCGCGGGCCGGTCCGGACGCTGTGGTGCGACGCCGCCGATCGCCTGCAGCCAGGCCCAGGTGTCGGCCACGGTCTTCCAGATCGGGCGGCAGCGCAGGCCGGTGGCGAGCGCGCGGGACACGTCGGACGTGTGCATCGCGTCGTGCATCTCGCCGGGCGGCATCCAGATCGGCAGGTCGGTCCAGGGCTGCACACCCGCGTCGAGGATGGCGGACGGCTCGGCCCACCGCAGCGACGCGGTCGAGCCGGTGGCCGCGATACACGCGGCGAGCAGCGACGACATGGTGGCGTGCCCGGGCGGGCTGACCAGGTTGAACGGCCCGCCGAGCCCGGCTTCGAGCGCGTCCAGCGTCCAGGCGGCCAGGTCGCGCGCGTCGATGTACTGCAACGGCAGCGACGGCGGGCCGGGCGCGAGCACGTCGCCGCCGCGCGCGACGCGGCTCAGCCACCAGGGCAGACGGCCGATGTTCTCGTGCGGCCCGAGGATCAGCCCGGCGCGCACCAGCAGCGCCCGGTCGCCGAAGCGCTCGACGGCGGCCAGCTCACCCGCCCGCTTGATGCCCGCGTAGTCGGAAAGATCGTCGGAAGGGCCGACCAGCGGCGCCGACTCGGAAGCCCCGGCCGCCGCCGGCCAGGCGTAGACGGAACGACTGGAGACATACGCGTACGACGTGGCGGAGACGGACGCAGCCGCCGAAGCGACCGCCGCGGGTGTCCAACTCCACGTGTCCACTACCGCGTCGAAGGACAGACCGGCCAGAGCGGCGAGTCCGTCCGGGGAGAGACGATCCCCCTGCAGCGACACCACACCCGACTGCGTCACCGTGTTGCGGCCGCGGTTGAGCACGGTCACCCACCACCCGCGCCCGACCGCGGCCTCGACCACCGCGCGGCCCACGAACTCCGTCCCGCCCAGCACCAGCAGCCTCATGCCGTTCAGACTGCCCGACCGGACCGGGCGACACACTCCGCCTACAGCAGAAGCCCGATCTTCGTGTACCCGCGGAGCAGGTCGCGAGAGATGATCAGCCGCTGCATCTCGTCGGTCCCCTCGAAGATCCGGTAGAGCCGGACCTGCCGGTACCAGCGCTCGATCGGCAGTTCGCGCGTGTATCCCATGCCGCCGTGGATCTGCAGCACCCGGTCCACCACGTTGTTGACCATCGCGGCGCCGAAGAGCTTCGCCATCGACGACGCGTGCCGGGGATCGCGCCCGGCGTCCACGGTCCACGCGGCCCGCAGCACCAGCATGCGCGCGGCCTCCAGCTCCACCTCGGAGTCCGCGATCATCCACTGGATCGCCTGGTTCTCCCCGATCACCCTGCCGAACGTCTCCCGGGTGCGCGCGTGCGCGAGCGCCATCTCCAGCGCGCGCTCCGCGATCCCGAGCGCGTGCGACGGAATCGTGTACCGCCCCTTGCCGATCCACTGCATGCCCAGCTCGAAGCCGGCGCCCACGTCGCCCAGGATGTTCCGCGACGGCACCCGCACGTCCTCGAAGATCAGCGACGCCGGCCCGCCCTCGCCCATGGTCTGGATGAACTCCGACCGCCACCCCATCGCGCGGTCGACCAGGAACGCGGTCGCCCCGCCGCGCCGCGCGCCCAGCGCGGGATCCGTCACCGCGACCACGATCGCGAAGTCGGCCTCGTTGCCGTTCGTGATGAACGTCTTCTCACCGTTGAGGATCCAGTCGTCGCCGTCCTGCCGCGCGGACATCCGGATGTTCGCCGCGTCCGATCCCGCGCCCGGCTCGGTGATCGCGAAGCACGAGATGCGCTTTCCCTCGATCGTCGGCAGCAGGAACTCCTCCTTCTGCTCCGGCGACGCGTGGAACAGGATGTTGTCCGCCTCGCCGCCGAACCGGAACGGCACGATCGTGCGCCCGATCTCGGTCCAGATCAGCGACTGCATCACGGCCGGCAGCCCCATTCCGCCGTACTCCTCCGGCGTGGCGAGGCCCCAGAATCCGAACGCGCGGGCCTTCTGCTGCAGTTCGCGCAGCTCCTCCAGCAACAGTCCGGGCCGGTGCGCGCGCTCGCGGCGCAACACCGTGTCCTCCAGCGGCATGACCTCCTTCTCCACGAAGCTGCGAACCGTCTCCCGGATCGCCTTCTCCTCGTCGCTCAGTGAGAAGTCCACGGCGAGATCCCTCCGAAATCACGAAATGGCGTTGATGCCGGTCAGCGCCCGGCCGATGATGAGCTGCTGTATCTGGCTGGTGCCTTCGTAGAGCGTCATGACGCGCGCGTCGCGCAGGTACTTCCCGACCGGGTACTCGTCGATGTATCCGTAGCCACCGAAGACCTGCAGCGCATTGTTCGCGCACCGGACCGCGGCCTCACTGGCGAACAGTTTCGCCATCGACGACTCGGTCGCGAAAGGCTGTCCGCGGTCGATCAGATCGGCCACCCGCCAGGTCAGCATGCGCGCGGCCGCGGTGTCCACCGCGATCTCGGAGAGCAGTTGCTGCACCAGTTGATGACCCGCGATCGGCTTGCCGAACTGCGTCCGGGAACCGGCGTAGGAGACGGCGGCGTCGAGGCAGCCCCGCGCGATCCCGACGCATCCCGCGGCCACGGACATGCGCCCCTTCGCGAGCGCGGACATCGCGATGCGGAGTCCTTTCCCCTCCTCGCCGACGAGCGCGGACGAGGGAACGCGCACGGAATCGAACGACAGTGACGCCGTGGCCTGCCCCCGCAGCCCCAGCTTCCCCTTGATCTCGTGTCGCGAGAAACCAGGGGCATCCGTGGGTACGAGGAACGCGCTCACCTTCTCGCCGGTGCGCGCGAAGACGAGCGCGACGTCCGCCCACGTACCGTTGGTGATGAAGGTCTTCTCGCCGCTGATCAGCCAGTCCGTGCCGTCCCGCACGGCCCGCGTCGCCAGCGAGCCCGCGTCCGAGCCCGTGCCCGGCTCGGTCAGCGCGAAGCAGCCGAGCGCCTCCCCCGCGCACAGCCGCGGCAGCCACTCGGATCGTTGCGCCTCCGACCCGTACCCACTGATGGTCTTGGAAACGAGGCCGAGCGAGACGGAGAGCACGCCGCGGACGGCCGAGTCGCCACGCCCGAGTTCCTCCAGGACCAGGCAGTAGGCGAGGTGGTCGCCCTCCGAACCCCCGTCCGACGCGGGGATGGTCAGGCCGAGGAAGCCCAGGTCACCGAGGCTTTTGACGATGCCGAGGTCGATCGACTCGCGGCGGTCCCACTCGGCCGCGTGCGGCAGCAGCTCCCGGTCGGCGAAGCGTGCGGCCAGCTCACGCACGGCGTCCTGCTCCGGCGAGAGTGCAAGATCCATCTTCCGTTCCCCTGTCCGCAGGCGGCTCAGCCTCTGGCCGTCGCCCGCTCGTCCGGCTCGGACGCCACTCCCGGCGACGGCGGACGCCCTCTCTGGCCGCCCGCGCCTCACTCAACTAAACTAGCGCCGATAGTTTTGCGAAGTAAAGGGAGTCACATGCCCCGGCCGAAGCAAGCCCTCCTCAGCCGCGAGCGGATCATCGCGACCGCGACCGCGCTGATCGACGAGGAGGGCCTGGGCGCGGTCTCCACCCGGCGGCTCGCGGCCGAGCTGGGCGTGCGCGGCCCATCGCTCTACAACCACTTCGCCACGAAGGACGAGATCCTGGACGCGGTCGCCGACTCGATCATCGAGCACGTCGACACCGGGGTCTTCGCGGACCGGCCCTGGCCGGAGGCGCTGCGGACCTGGGGCCACTCCTACCGCGCCGCGCTGGCCGCGCACCCGAACATCGTGCCGCACATGGCGCGCGGCCCCGGCCGCCGCCCGGCCGCGCTGCGGATGGCGGACGCGGTCTACGGCGGGCTGGTCCGCGAGGGCTGGCCGCCCGCGCGCGCCACGCACATCGGCGCGCTGATGCGCTATCTCGTGGCCGGCTCCGCGCTCGGCTCGTTCGCGCGCGGTTTCGTGGAGGATCCGGCGCTCTACGCGGAGGACTACCCGCACCTCACCCAGGCACATCGGCTCCCGGAGCACCAGCGCAGCGTGGACGAGGGCGCGTTCACGCTCGGCCTGGACGCGCTCATCGCCGGGCTGACACACACCTATGACCAGTTCCGGTACGGTGAAAACTTGCGGCGCTAGTTTTATGATCTCTTCACCGACGAAGGGGCACACCATGGACCGCTTCTACATCGACGGCGCCTGGGTCGCACCGGCCGGCCGGGACACGATCCCGGTCGAGGACCCGACCCACGAGACGATCATCGACCACGTCCCGGCCGGCACCGCCGAGGACGTCGACCGCGCGGTGGCCGCGGCCAGGCGGGCCTTTCCGGCCTGGTCCGCCACGGACCCGGCCGAGCGCGCCGCGCACCTGGACAAGCTGCACACCGTGCTGGCGGGCCGGGCGGACGAGATCGCGCGCACGGTCGCGCGCGAGCTGGGCACACCGATGAAGGTGGCGACCGCGGTGCAGGCCGGGCTGCCGCTGGCCGTGCTGCGCTCCTACGCGGATCTCGCCGCGCAGCCGCTGCCGGAGGAGACGATCGGCAACTCCACCGTGGTCCGCGAGCCGATCGGCGTGGTCGGCGCGATCACCCCGTGGAACTATCCGCTGCACCAGGTGGTGGCGAAGCTCGCGCCCGCGCTGGCCACCGGCTGCACCGTGGTGCTCAAGCCGAGCGAGATCACGCCGCTCGTGGCGTACCTGCTCTTCGACGCGAGCGACGCCGCGGGCCTGCCGCCGGGCGTGGTCAACCTGGTCACCGGCGCCGGCCCGGTCGTCGGCGAGGCGATCGCGGCACACCCGGACGTGGACATGGTCTCGTTCACCGGATCGACCGCGGTCGGCTCCCGGATCAGCCACCTCGCGGCGGACCGGATCGCGCGGGTGGCGCTGGAGCTGGGCGGCAAGTCGGCCAACGTGATCCTCTCGGATGCCGACCTGACGAAGGCGGTCAAGGTCGGCGTCGGCAACGCGTTCCTCAACTCCGGCCAGACCTGCACCGCCTGGACGCGCATGCTCGTGCACCGCTCCCGCTATCAGGACGCGATCGAGCTGGCCACGGCGACCGCCTCGGGATACACGCTCGGCGACCCCTTCGCCGAGGGCACGCGCCTCGGCCCGCTCAGTTCCCAGAACCAGAAGAACCGCGTCCGGGGGTACGTGGAGCGGGGCCTCGCCGAAGGCGCCCGGCTCACCACCGGCGGCCTCGACGCGGACGTGCCCGCGACCGGACACTTCGTCGCGCCGACCGTGCTGGCCGACGTGACACCGGACGCCACCGTGGCCCAGGAGGAGATCTTCGGCCCGGTGCTGTCGATCATCCCGTTCGCGGACGACGACGAGGCCGTCGAGATCGCGAACAACTCGCGGTACGGGCTGGCCGGCGGCGTCTGGTCCGGCGACGAGGAGCGCGCGCTGCGGGTCGCCCGCCGCATGCGCACCGGCCAGGTCGACATCAACGGCGGCCGGTTCAACCCGCTCGCGCCGTTCGGCGGCTACAAGCACTCCGGCCTCGGCCGCGAGCTGGGCGCGCACGGCCTCACCGAGTTCCTCGAGACCAAGGCCATCCAGCGGTGATCGCGGCTCGCGGCCTGATCGCGCGCGGCGCCGCGCTGACCGTGGAGGACTTCCACCTCGATCCGCCCGGCCCGGGCGAGATCGAGGTGGAGATCGGCGCGGCCGGCGTCTGCCACTCCGACCTGTCCATGGTCAACGGCACGCTGGCACCGTCGTTCCCGCTGGTTCTGGGCCACGAGGCGGCCGGCACCGTGATCACGGCCGGACCGGGCACCGACCGGGTGCGCGCCGGCGACCGGGTGGTGCTCAACTGGGCGCCGCCGTGCCGGGCCTGCTGGTTCTGCACGCACGGCGAGCCGTGGCTGTGCGAGCGGGCCGGCGCCTCCTCCACGCCGCGCGGCGCGCTGCCGGACGGCACGCCACTGCACGTCACGCTGGGCCTGGGCGCGCTGGCCACGCGCGTGGTGATCCCGGCGCGGGCCGCGGTGCCGGTGCCGGACGCGCTGTCGTTCGCGGACGCGGCGCTGCTCGGCTGCGCGGTGCTGACCGGCTTCGGCGCGGTGCGCAACACCGCGGCCGTGCGGCCCGGCGAGTCCGTGGTGGTGATCGGCCTGGGCGGCGTGGGCCTGTCCGTGGTCGGCGCCGCGCGCGCGGCCGGGGCCGGTCCGATCGTGGCGGTCGACGTGTCACCGGAGAAGGAGAAGCTGGCGCTGGCCGCGGGCGCGACGGACTTCCTGGTCTCCGACGACGCGCTGAGCCGCGGCATCCGCGGGCTCACCGGCGGGCGCGGCGCGGACGTGGTGTTCGAGTGCGTGGGCCGGGCCGCGACGATCCGGTCCGCCTACCGGGGCGCGCGCCGGGGCGGCAGGGTCACCGTGGTGGGCATGGGCGCACGGTCGGACACGGTGGAGTTCTCCGCGCTGGAGCTGTTCCACTCCGGCCGCACGCTGCGCGGCTGCGTCTACGGCTCGGCCGACTTCGACGTGGAGATCCCCCGGCTGGCGGCCGCGGTGCTGGACGGTTCGCTGGACCTGCGCCCGCTGGTCACGCACCACGCCACGCTGTCCGACGCACCGGCGGCCTTCGACCGGATGAGCCGCGGCGAGGGCGCCCGCACCGTGGTCACGCTGTAACCCTGTCCGGAAAACGAACACCGCCCATCCGATGCCCGAAATTCCCCTCTGGAGCCGCTTTCCGGGTCTATTACGGGATATGACCATTCGGGCGATGGACGAGACAGTTGGTCGTCGCACGCACTGTCCGCCGATGCGGTACGTAGTTGGGAGTTAGGTAGATCACAAGAGTGCTACGTTAGAACGAGATGGAGCTAGCAGCGGGGACATGGTGATGACAACAGTTGACGATCTGGCTGCGGAGGCGCTCTTCGTCTCCTACCTTCAGCCGTCGCAGCGCCCCACCTGCGAGGCGGTCCAGGCCGAAGTGACCCGGATGATCCTGCGCCTCGGCAGTGAGGGCTGCGCCGCCGTGATGGCGGCCGAGTTCGGCGACGACCCGGAGACCGCCGTCCGGCGGATGCTCTGGGTGCGCGCCACGCTCGCGGTGACCTATCCGGAGATCACCGCCTTGCGCAAGGGCACGGCGATCGCACGATGAGAGCCCGGCGCCCTCGGGCCACTGACGGCGCCGAGGGCCGGGCTCGCTTCATGACCGCCGGCGATCAGCACGCCGGCGATCGGTGCGCTTCGCCGGCCGGGGACTGATCCCCAGCGACGGCATCTCACCGTCGTGGCGCACGGGCACGATCGGCGCCCTCCACGTGCGACTCTCCGGTGCATCGGCGTAAGGCTGCATTCCGCCTCCTCGGCTGTCCGCGCCCGGTCGGCTGACCGGCAGAAGTTGAGACGCCGAGATCACGCGCGAGGTTCCTGATGGCGATATGGGCCACGTCCGGGAACCGTACCGTCGCATCAATGGTTTGATCTTCGTCATGAGCGACACCCCAGCCGTGCGTGCGGTCGCCGCCGCCGGCATCGCCCACGAGGTCGTGACGCACGGGCCGGTCCGCAGCCTGGAGGAGGCCGCGGCCGCGCGCAACGCCGAGGTGCGCGACATCGTGAAGACGATCGTGGTCCGGCGTGGCGAGGACGACTACCTGTTCGTACTGGTCCCGGGCGGCCGGGTGATCTCCTGGCCGAAGCTGCGGACGCTCCTCGGCGTGAAGCGGCTCTCCATGCCGGACGCCGCCACCGCGAAGGACGCCACCGGGTACGAGCGCGGCACCATCACGCCGTTCGGCGCCACCACGGCCTGGCCGGTGATCGCGGACGAGCGGATCACAGGTCGCCGGATCTCGCTCGGCGGCGGCGCGCACGGCACCGCGCTCACCCTGGCCGCGGACGACGCGATCGCCGCGCTGACCGCCACCGTCGCCGACGTCACCGACCCCGAGCCGGAGCGCCCCTAGCCCGCGGCCTTCTCCAGCTCGGCCAGGTCCTTCTCGCGGTCCGTGGCGATCCGGGCGGCGAGCGCGGTGGTCTGCAGGTCCGCGCCGACCTCGGTCTCGCTGCCGGAGACCATCGCGACCTGGGCAAGGTACTCGCGCAGAGACGTGGTGAAGCCCTCGTCGAACGCGGCGCCCTGCGCCTGGGACAGCGCGGTGACCTCCTCCGGCGTGACCATACCGGGCATGTTGTGGCCCTCGTGCGGGTTCACGTCCGGCAGCCCGGTGCGGGCCAGCAGCGCGCGCAGCTCGCCGGCCTCCGCGCGGTGCGTGTCGCGCAGCCGGGCCGCGAGGTCGCGCAGCGGCGCGTCACCGGCCCGCTCGGACGCCATCTCCAGCAGCGGCACCAACTGCTCGGTCATCGGGATCATCAGCTGGATCCAGGCGACGTCCGTACCGTTGAAGGTGACCTCGGCGGTCGTCGACACACTCGGAGGCGGCGGTGGGGCCGCCTCGGGCGCCGGGCCGGAACAACCCACGGCCAGCATCAGCACCGGTACGACGAGCGCCGCCTTGTGTCGCACGATCTCCCGCTCCCGCGCTTCCCCCGTTCGGGAGAGCGCTCTCGTCGGGGCACAGTCTGGGGCGCGCTTCGAGCGCATGTCAACCTACTGGGTAAATCGATCGAACGCCAGACCACCGGCCGCTAGCCTTCGGGCCGTGAGCAGCGACTACGGAGCGACTGCCGCTGACGTACACGCTGCAGGCCGTCGCGGGCTGAACCGCCAAAAACTCAGGTTCGGTGCCCGGCCGCCGTATGGATCCGCAGGGAACCGCGACGACTGGAGAGAGATGCGCGCAGCATGGTGGCGTGACGCTCCGCGTGGTTCCGCGGTCCGGCAGCTCATCGTCGGCTTCACGGTGCTGACCGTGCTGCTGCTGGTCGCGGGCGGCGTACGGTGGGCCATGATCGGCCAGCTGACCACGTCGGCGCGCATCCTCACCGAGACGGTCTACCCGGCCGGCGCCGCGAACACCCGCGCGCTACAGGCGCTCACCGACGCGGAGACCGGCATCCGCGGCTACCAGCTGACCGCGGACGTGCGCTTCCTGGACGCCTACCACCGGGGATCCGCCGAGTTCCGGCCCGCGCTCGACGACGCGTTCAGCCACGCCGCCGATCCCACGCTGCGCCGGCTGCTGCAGACCGAGCATGAGCTCGGCGAACGCTGGCTCACCGAGTTCGCCGCGCCGATCGCGGCCGGTCCCGGCGGGCCCGCGGCCGTCAGCACGGCCTGGGACGCGATCGGCAAGCAGTGGACCGACCGGTTCCGCGCCGCGCACCGCGAGGCCCAGGCGTGGCTGGCCGACAAGCAGGACCAGGTGGTCCGCACGATCAGCCGGCTGGTCCCGATCGCGGACGTCACCACGGTCGTACTGTCGCTGATCAGCGTCGGGTTCGTGCTGGTGCTGGCGGTCCGCGTGGTCCGCGGCGTCGGCATGCCGCTGACCAACCTGACCCGCACGCTGCGCCGGCTGGCCGCGGCCGAGCACGGCGCCCGCGCCCGGGTGTCCGGCCCGGCGGAACTGCGCGAGGCCGGCATCTCGCTGAACACGCTCGCCGAGGAGAACGACCGGCTGCGCCGCCTGCAACAGCAGCAGCTGGAGACGCGCGCGCTGGCCCGCGCGATCGGCAGCGCGATCGGTGACGCGCTGGAGACCGACGTGATCCTGCAGGAGGTCGTGGACCGGCTCGGCGCCGCCATGCACGCGGACCGGGTCTGGATCCGGCTCGGCGGCAGCATCCCGCGCGCGGCCCAGTGGCACCGGCCGGGGCTGGAGCCGATGCTGCTCGACCGGACCGCGCCCGGCAAGGACCTGAGCCGCCAGGTCGGCGTCACCGACGAGGCGCGCGGCGTGATCAGCGTGGAGCTGGACCCGCGCCGCCTCGTCACCGATGACGACCGGCAGCTGCTCGATCTGGTCGTCGAGGACCTCAACCGGGCGCTGCACCACGCCGCGCTCCACGCGCAGCAGCGCGCGGTCGTGGCCGAACTACAGGCGCTGGACCGGCACAAGGACGAGTTCGTCTCCACCATCTCGCACGAGCTGCGGACGCCGCTGACCAGCATCCAGGGTTACCTGGAGGCGATCCAGGACGACATGACCGCGATTCCGCCGGCCCAGCAGCGCATGCTCGGTGTGGTCGACCGCAACGCCCGGCGGCTGCTCAACCTGGTCGAGGACCTGCTCACGCTCTCCCAGGTCGAGGCGGCCAGCTCGGAACTGGAGAAGCGCCCGGTCCGCATCGCCAGCGTGGTCGACCTGGCCACCACCTCGCTGGCGCCGATGGCCACGGCCGCGAACCTGTCGTTCACCGTCGACAACCGCGCCCGCGACGCGCACGTGGCCGGCGACCCGGAGCTGCTCGAACGCGCGCTCCTGCACCTGCTCTCCAACGCCATCAAGTTCACACCCGGCCCGGGCCACGTGACGATCCGCTGCGCCATCCCGAGCAGCCGGCCGGGCCACGTCGAGATCACCATCAGCGACACCGGCATGGGCATCCCGGTCGAGGACCAGGCCAACCTGTTCCGCCGGTTCTACCGCGCGGCGAACGCCAGTGAGCAGGCGATCCAGGGATCCGGCCTCGGCCTGGCCATCACCCGCAGCATCGTCGAGGGCCACGGCGGCGACATCACGCTGGTCTCCGAACTCGACCAGGGCACCCACGTCACGATCAGCCTGCCGGTGTCGCTGACGCCCGCGCTGATCTGATGCCCGCGCTCAGTCCTCATGGCCGCGCTGAGTCTCATGGCCGCCGTACCATGGCTGGCATGAACCACCTCGGTGCCGCGCTGCGCGCCTGGCGGGACCGACTCGACCCGGCCTCGGCCGGCATCACCCGCACCTCCACCCGCCGCGTGCCGGGGCTGCGCCGCGAGGAGCTGGCGACGCTGGCCGGCGTCTCCGCGGAGTACGTGACGCGCCTCGAACAGGGCCGCGCCGTGACGCCGTCCGTGCACGTCTGCACCGCGCTCGGCCGCGTGCTGCGGCTCTCCCAGACCGAGCGGGACCACCTGCTGCGCCTCGCCGGCCACGCGACCGGCCCGGACCGGGTGCCGAAGCACATCCCCGAGAGCCTGCACCGGATCGCGCAGCGGCTCGCCGCGAGCCCGCTCACGATCTTCGACGCGCTCTGGCGGCCGCTGCACTGGAATCCGCTGTTCACCACGGTCTTCGGCGAGCCGCCGACCGCGGCCGGCGACCCGCGCAGCCTGCTCGTCTGGCAGTTCGAGGACCGGCTGGAACAGACCCGGCAGACGACCGCGCAGCGGGCCGCGTTCGAGGCTTCGCTGATCGCGGACCTGCGCGCCACCGCGGGCCGGTTCCCGCACGATCCCGACGTGGACGCGCTGCTCACCCGGCTGCACGACAGCGCACGCTTCCGCACGCTGTGGAGCCGGCCGGCGCTGACCGACCACCAGAGCGCCCGGAAGACCATCCGGCACCCGCAAGCCGGCGAGATCAGCCTGGAGTCGAGCGTGCTGACCGTGCACGACAGCAGCCTCCGGCTGGTGGTCTACACCCCCGTCCCGGAGACCGACGCCGCCCGGAAACTCGCACTCCTCGCCTGACCGGCGCAAAGACCGGGAAAATTCATCCTCCCGCTTCCGGCGCGGTCGCGTTCCCAGTGCTCCCGCGGGCACCGGTCGGCCGCAGGCGGCCTCCCTTCCACTCTCGTCGTGGTCGGCGAACCCCCCAGCGCGCACCCGCGCCTCCCCAGCAATCACGCCACCCTCAAGATCCGCACCGCCCTCAGAACGCCTTTCTCATCGTGGGTCCTCGCCGTCTCTCATCGTGGGTCCTCGGCGTCGGTCAGGGAGAGTGAGTGGTTCCACAGCTGGGCCGCGAGCGTGGCCTGGCGGGGATTCGGGCGTTTCGGGCGGCGGAAGCCGGCGCGGTGGAAGTAGAGCCCGGTGCGGTCCTGGGCGCCGGGGGCCGATGCCAGGTGCACCAGCGGGCGCGCGCCCCACTCCGCGCCGGGCACCAGGCGCCGGCCGAGCCGGGAGCCCATGAACGTGCCGAGGCCGGGGGCGTCGCGGTAGCCGTCGGTGGCGATCAGGCCGGGGTTGAACGCGGTGGCCGTGGCCGAGGTGCCGGCCAGCCGGCGCGCGAGTTCCTGCATGTGGAGTAGCTGCGCCAGCTTGGTCATCCGGTAGACCGGATACATCCGGTAGGGACGGTGGCGGCCGTCCAGATCCGCCGGGTCGATCGTTCCGTGCGCGTGCTGGCTGCTGCAGGTGAAGATGACCCGGCCGTCCGGCGACTCCCGGATCCGGTCCAGCAGCAGATTGGTCAGGAGGAACGGCGCGAGGTGGTTGACCTGGAACGTCCGCTCGTGCCCGTCCGGGGTGCGGGCCTCGGTGGCGAAGAGCGCGCCGGCGTTGTTCGCCAGGACGTCGATGCGCGGGTACCGCTCCAGCAGTTCGGCGGCGAGCCGGCGGACGTCGTCCAGGGACTGGAAGTCGGCGAGGTGCGCGTGCCCGCCGATCCGTGCGGCGGCCTCGGCCGTCCGGTCGGGCGACCGGCCCACCACCGCGACGGTGGCGCCGAGGCGGGCGAGTGCGGCGGCGGCTGCGGCGCCGATTCCGGCGCTGGCGCCGGTGACCACGATGACGCGGCCCTGCGGAGGTGTCATGCCGGTGAGCCTGCGGCCCGCCGGAGGTGCCGGCCAGTACCGCGTTCATCCTGGTAAGACCGGTACCAGGATCATCCTCCGGCGGCGGCGGAGAGTGCGGCGTGCACGTCGGCGTCGGTGAGCTGGGCGAAGTCGTCGTAGTAGGCGCCGACCGCGTGGAAGTCGGGCGGGCAGTGCAGGCAGAGCACGGCGTCGGTCTCGGTGGCCAGCAGGTCGCGGGCCTCGGGCGTGCAGACCGGCACGGCCAGCGCGAGGTGGGCCGGGCCGGCGGCGCGGAGCGCGCGGACGGCGGCGCGCGCGGTGACGCCGGTGGCCAGGCCGTCGTCGACCACGATGACGACGCGGCCTCGGACCTGTGGTGACGGGCGATCGCCGCGATATGCGGTGATGCGGCGGCGGGCCTCGGTGCGCTCCCGGGTGACGTCCGGTGCCAGGTCGGTGGCGGTCAGGCCGAGGCGGGCGAGCGAGCGGTCGTCGAAGATCGGGTCGCCGGTGGCCGCGACCGCGCCGATGCCGAACTCCGGGCGCCGCGGCGCGCCGATCTTGCGGGCGACCGTGACGTCCAGGTCGCCGTCGATGTGGCGGGCGATGAGCACGGCCATGGGTACGCCGCCGCGCGCCAACCCCAAAACCAGCGGCCGCCCGAGCACAGCCCCAGCCCGCAGTCCCGGCGCGGGCCCGGGCGATAGGCCCGGCGCAGGGCCGGCAGGTAGACCGGGGACGGACTCGGCCGGCAGCCCTGGCACGGGCTCGGGCTCGGGCGATAGCCCCGCAGGCCCGGCCGGCAGCGTAGCGAGGTGCTCGGCGACCGTGACGGCGAGCCGGTGGGCCGCGTCCGCACGGTCGGTGAAGCGCACGGTCAGCCCTTCCGCAGATGGTCGCCGAACCAGGCCGCGGCGGCGGACGCGACCTGCTCCAGCGTGCCCTCCTCCTCGAACAGATGCGTGGCGCCGGGGATCATCAGCAGGTCGGAGCGGGTGGTCAGCTGCGCGCGGGCATCGTGGTTGAGCGCCATCACGTCCGGGTCGTGCTCGCCCACGATCAGCAGCGTCGGCGCGGCCACCTGGACCAGCGCGGGCCCGGCCAGGTCGGGCCGGCCGCCGCGGGAGACGACCGCACCGACCGCGTCCCGGCGGGCCGCCGCGGCCACGAGCGCGGCCGCGGCGCCGGTGCTGGCGCCGAACAGCCCGATCGGGGGCACGCCGGCCTCGGAACCGGGCCGGCCGCGCCGCCAGTCCTGCGCGTGGATCCAGTCGATCACGCCGATCAGCCGGTCGGCGAGCAGGCCGATGTCGAAGCGCAGGTGCCGGTCGCGCGCGTCCTCGGCCGCCTCGTCCCAGGTGAGCAGGTCGGGCAGGATCGTGCCGAGTCGGTGGCGGTGCAGTTCCTCCGCGATGACCACGTTGCGCGGGCTGTGCCGGGAGCTGCCGCTGCCGTGCGCGAACAGCACCATGCCGATCGCCTCGGCCGGCATCATGATGTCCGCGGCGAGGCGCACCCCGGCGGTGTCGATACCCGTGGCGAGCGTCTGCAGGCCCATGCCCATCACCCCTCTGACCAGCGAATACGCCTGCGTACCCGTGGGTTGGGGGGCTAAACGCTCAGAGGCCGTAGGTCTTGCCGATGATGTCGCGCTGGATCTCGCTGGTGCCGCCGTAGACCGTGGAGACCAGCGCGGCGCGGACGTGGCGTTCCATGTCGAACTCGGTGGCGTACCCGTACCCACCCATCATCTGCATGCCGTCGAGCGCGACCCGGCGGGCGACCTCGGTGGCCTTGAGCTTGGCCATCGAGGACTGCCGGGGCAGCACGCGCGCGGGGTCGCGGTCGACCAGCTCCGCGATGCGGTGGACGAGCAGGCGGGTGGCCTCGATCTCGGTGGCCAGGTCGGCGATCCGGTGGCGGAGCACCTGGAAGCTGCCGATCGGGCGGCCGAACTGCCGGCGCTCCTTCACGTAGGCCAGCACGTCGTCGAACGCGCGGCGGGCGGTGCCGAGCATGACCGCGGCGAGGATCAGGCGCTCGACGTTGAGCCCGGCCATCAGCTGCTTCCACGCGGCGCCGGGCGTGCCGACCACGGTGTCCGCGCCGACCCGGCAGCCGGTGAACCACAGGTCGTTGACCTCGCGGCCGCCCATCGTGTCGATGCCGCTGATCCGCAGGCCGGGCGCGCCGGCCGGGACCAGGAACATGGTCAGCCCGTCGTGCTCGCCCGGTGTGCCGTCGGTGCGCGCGACCAGCAGGATCGCGTCGGCGAAGTGGGCGTTGGAGCACCAGGTCTTCTGGCCGTCGATCACCCAGCCGTCACCGTCCGCAATCGCCTTGCAGGCGAGCGCGGCGACGTCGGAGCCGGCGTCCGGCTCGGACATGGAGATCGAGAAGGTGCGGCCGCCCTCCAGCCCGGACATGATCGACCGCTTCTGCGCGTCGCTGCCGAAGCGCTCGACCGCGCCGGCGACGATCAGCGACGTGGTGTAGCCGCCGATGGGCAGCATGCCGTAGGCCGTCTCCTCCAGGAACACGCACGCGTCGGTCATGCCACCGGCGCCGAGCCAGCCGAGGCGCGCGAGTCTGTCGTAGAGCTCCTGGTTGTGGGCGTGCTCGCCGTGGCCGGTCAGCTCGTCGCGCCGGGCCCGGGTGCCGGCCTCGCGGCGGCAGAACGCGCGGATCGCCTCGGCGAATGCCTGCCGCTCGTCGCTGAGCTCTATAAGATCGATCTCCATTGCCAGTCCCTTCCAGCTTCACCAGGGGATTGACATCGAACGTAGCATATCAAATATCAAATCCGTGGGTACGTTTCCCCTGGTTGGGAGCCGCATGTCAGGACCAGATGCCGAGGTCGTCGAGGTGCTTGACCAGCCGGTCCGCGCCGTCCGTGAAGTGCCGCGTCATCACGGTGCGCGCCGCGGCCGGGTCGTGCGCGGCGAACGCGGCCAGCAGCGCCTCGTGGTCCTCGCGCATCCCGGCCCGCCAGCCCGCGTCCGCGGAGTAGAAGCGGGCCGGCGTGTATCGCGTGGCCGTGTGCAGGAACCAGCTGAGCTTGCGCGCCTCCGCGATCCGGTTGACCGCCCGATGGAAGTCGAACTCCAGCGTCTCGATCTCGCCGGCCTTGCGGGTGCGGGCCAGCGCCCGATCCATCAGGCGCAGCTGCGCGATCTGGCCGTCGGTGATCCGGCCCGCGACGCGTGCGGCCAGCTCGCCCGCGATGTCGCCCTGCAGCCCGAAGACGTCGCGGATGTCCTGCCGGGACAGCGGCGCGACCACGTAACCCTTTCGCGGCTCCAGCTCGACCATGTCCTCGCCGCGCAGGTGCAGCAGTGCCTCGCGGACCGGCGTGATGCTGACGCCGAGCTGCGCGGCGACCTCCTCGAGGCGGATCCGGTCGCCGGGCCGCAGCTCACCGGACATGATCCGGGCGCGCAGCGCGGTCGCCACTTCCTCAGCCAGCATCCGCTTACATTACCAAATATCACTATATGGGGGTACGCGTGGCTGGTCCTCTGCACGGGCTGAGGGTGGTGGAGCTGGCCGGGATCGGGCCGGCACCGTTCGCCGCGATGCTGCTGGCCGACCTCGGCGCGGACGTGGTGCGCGTCGACCGCCCCGGGCCCGGCTCGCCGCTCTCCGGCGACCCGGCCCGCGACCTGCTCAACCGCGGCAAACGCTCGGTGCTCGCGGACCTGAAGACGCCGGACGGCGTGGAGCTGGTGCTGAGGCTGGCCGCACGCGCGGACGTGCTGCTCGAGGGCTGGCGGCCCGGCGTCGCGGAACGGCTCGGCGTCGGCCCGGAGCCGGCGCTGGCCCGCAACCCGCTGCTGATCTACGGCCGGATGACCGGCTGGGGCCAGGACGGCCCGCTCGCGCACACGGCCGGGCACGACATCGGCTACCTCGCGCTGTCCGGCGCGCTGCACCCGATCGGCCGGGCCGGCGGGCCGCCGCAGGTGCCGGTCAACCTGCTCGGCGACTTCGCGGGCGGCTCGCTCTACCTGGTGGTCGGCGTGCTCGCGGCGCTGCGGTCCGGGGTCGGCCAGGTGGTGGACGCGGCCATCGTGGACGGTGCCGCGCACCTGACCACGATCCTGCACGGGCTGCTCGCGGCCGGCGCGTGGCGGGACGAGCGCGGCGTGAACCTGCTGGACACGGGCGCGCCGTTCTACGACGTGTACGAGACCGCGGACGGCCGGCACGTCGCGGTCGGCGCGCTGGAGCCGAAGTTCTTCGCGGAGTTCACCCGGCTGCTCGGCGTGGAGGTCTCGCAGCAGGACGGCACCCGGGAACTCTTCGAAAGCGCGTTCGCCACCCGTACCCGCGATGAATGGGTGAAGGTCTTCGCCGGCGGCGACGCGTGCGTGGCGCCGGTGCTGTCGCTCGGCGAGGCCACCCGCGACCCGCATCTGACCGCCCGGGGCACGTTCGCGGAGCGGGACGGCGTGGTCCAGCCGGGCCCGGCGCCGCGCTTCTCCGGCACCCCGGCCGCGCTCGGACGGCCACCCGCGCTGCCCGGCGCGGACACGGACGACGTGCTGACGGAATGGGAGGCGTGATGCGGATCGGGACGTCACTGATGTACGCGGGCGATCCGCGCACCGCCGCGGACGAGGTCGCGAGCTGGGAGGAGGCGGGGCTGGACGTGCTGTGGGTGGCGGAGGCGTACGGGTTCGACGCGCCGACGATCATGGGCTACCTCGCGGCCCGGACCACGCGCGTGGAGATCGGGTCGGCGATCCTGCCGATCTATTCGCGGACGCCCACGCTGATCGCGCAGACCGCGGCCGGGCTGGACGCGGTCTCCGGCGGACGGGCGATCCTCGGGCTCGGCGCGTCCGGCCCGCAGGTGATCGAGGGCTGGCACGGCGTCCGCTACGACCGGCCGCTGGCCCGGACGCGGGAGACGATCGAGATCTGCCGCGCGGTGTGGCGCCGGAAGCGACTCGCCCACGACGGCCTCTACCGGCTACCGCTGCCCGGCTCCGCCTACGGCAAATCCCTGAAGATCCTGACCCGGCCGGTACGGTCGCGGATCCCGATCTACGTCGCCGCGCTGGGTGCGCGGAACGTGGAGATGACGGCCTCGATCGCGGACGGCTGGCTGCCGTTCCTGTTCTCGCCGTCGGCCGCGCCCGCGGTGTGGGGCCCGGATCTCACCGCCGGGCTCGCGTCGCGTGATCCGGCGCTGGGCCCGCTGGAGATCGTGGCCGGTGGCCCGCTGGCGATCGGCGACGACGTGACCGGCCTGCGCGACCTGGCCCGGCCGTTGATCGCGCTGTACGTCGGCGGGATGGGCGCGCGCGGCCGCAACTTCTACCACGACGTGGTGAGCCGCTACGGGTACGCCGCGGAGGCCGACCGGATCCAGGAGCTCTACCTGGCCGGACGCAAGGACGAGGCGGCCGCGGCCGTGCCCGCCGCGCTGCTGGAGGAGACGTCGCTGATCGGGCCGCTGTCCTACGTGCGGGACCGGATCGCCGCGTACCGGGAGGCGGGCGTGACCGTGCTCAACGTGACCCCGCTCGGGCCGGATCCACGGAAGTCGATCGCACAGGTGAAGGAGCTGGTGTCGTGAAGCGGGACATCTTCACGGAGGACCACGAGGCGTTCCGGTCGCTGGTGTCGGCGTTCGTGGCCAAGGAGATCGTGCCACACCACGCGCGGTGGGAGCAGGACAAGATAGTCGACCGCGCGGTGTGGACCGCGGCCGGCCGGGCCGGGCTGCTCGGCTTCTTCGTCCCGTCGCAGTACGGCGGCGCCGACGTGGCCGATCTGCGCTACAACGCGATCCTCGCGGAGGAGCTGGCCCGCGCGGGCGCGACCGGGCCGGCGTTCTCCCTGCACAACGACATCGTCGGCCCCTACCTGACGTCGCTGGCGTCGTCTCCGCAGAAGGAGCGGTGGCTGCCCGGGTTCTGCACCGGGGAGATCATCACGGCGATCGCGATGACCGAGCCGGGCGCGGGCAGCGACCTGCAGGGCATGCGCACCAGCGCGGTCCGGGACGGCGACGACTGGATCCTCAACGGGCAGAAGACGTTCATCAGCAACGGCATCATCTCCGACCTGGTCATCGTGGCCGCGCGCACCGACCCGGAGGCCGGCAGCCGCGGGATCAGCCTGCTCGTGGTCGAGCGCGGCATGGACGGCTTCACCCGCGGGCGCACGCTCGACAAGATCGGGCAGCACGCGCAGGACACCGCGGAACTGTTCTTCCAGGACGTGCGGGTGCCCTCTCTCAACATGCTCGGCGATCCCGGCATGGGATTCGCCTATCTGATGCGGAACCTGCCCGCGGAACGCCTCTCGATCGCGGTCGCCGCCATGGCCGCGGCCGAGGAGGTCTTCCGGATCACGCTCGACTACTGCCGGGAACGGGAGGCGTTCGGCCGGCCGATCGGGCGATTCCAGCACAGCCGTTTCGTACTCGCGGAACTCGCCACCGAACTGCAACTCGGCCGCGTCTTCGTCGACCGGTGCCTGATCGCACCGGACCTGACCGCCGCCGATGCCGCGATGGCGAAATGGTGGACCACCGAACTACAGCAGCGTGTCGTCGACCGCTGTCTGCAGTTGCACGGAGGGTACGGCTATATGCGCGAGTACCCGGTCGCCCGGGCCTACCTCGACTCGCGTGTCCAGACCATCTACGGCGGCACGACCGAGATCATGAAGGAGGTCATCGGCCGGTCGCTGGGGTTGTGAAGGGGTCTCTCATGCTCGACCG
The DNA here is from genome assembly GCF_030811575.1 of Catenuloplanes nepalensis. Taxonomy (GTDB): domain Bacteria; phylum Actinomycetota; class Actinomycetes; order Mycobacteriales; family Micromonosporaceae; genus Catenuloplanes; species Catenuloplanes nepalensis. Next base: position 5,945,778 of record NZ_JAUSRA010000001.1, read on the forward strand.
TCACCACTGGCTGAAACGGATCTCCGCACTCGACCCGGTCCGGGACCACGTCGAGATTCATCGCATCTCCGCCGGGCACGAATTCCCGTGGGACTACACGCGGGCGCTGGAGTTCGCGCTGTTCCGCACGTACTGCGTACCCTCGATCTCGGCTCTGCTCGCCGCCACCGGCGAATTCCGGTCGCGGCCGCAGAAACGTTACGACGACACGGCGCTGCTGATGGCGGAGATCGCGGCGCACGGTTACGAATCGGCGCGCGGCCGATCCGCGCTGCGCGTCATCAACCGCGCGCACGGCCATTACGCCATCTCCAACGACGACATGCTGTACGTGCTCTCCACGTTCGTCTTCGACCCGATCGACTGGATCTCCGCCTACGGCTGGCGGCGACTGCATCCGCACGAAGAACTCGCGGCCTTCCACTATTACCGCGAGGTCGGCGCGCGCATGGGAATCCGCGACATCCCATCGTCGTTCGCCGAATTCAGGACCTTCAAGCGGGGGTACGAGGAGAGCCGCTTCGTCTACGCGGACAGCAACCGGGAGATCGGCGACTACACCGTCGGGTTGTTCGCGGCCTGGTTCCCCGCGTTCCTGCGGCCGGCCGCGCGCGTCGGGGTGCGCAGCATGATGCCGCCGGCGATGCTGGACGCGTTCGGGATGCGGCCGGCGCCGGCTCTCGTGGGCGTGATGGCGCGGGCGGGGCTGCGGGCGCGGGCGTTCGCGCTACGGTTCTTCCCGGCCCGTGCGGAGTCCGCGCTGGCCCGGATGCCACACAACCGGACGTACCCGGGATATCCGTCCGGCTACCACCCGGACGATCTCGGCGCGCCACCACCACCGGCGGACATCCCGGCGCACTGCCTGCGGGCACGCCCTCCACGCTCCTAGCGGCCTGCGCGGGCCCGCACAGCCCACGCGATCCTCGCGGCCCGCGCAATCTCCGCGGCCCGCGATCTTCCCGGCCTGCGCAATCCTCGCAGCCCTCACAATCCCCGCGGGCTGCGCAGTCTTCGTGCCCGCGCAATCCTCTCGGCGCCGCAATCCTCCCAGCCCGGGCGGTCTTCGCGCCCTGCGCAAGTCCCGCGGCCTGCGCGGTCTTCGCGCTCCGCGCAATCCTCCCTGCCTCTCCAGTCCGTCCGGCCTCCGCAGTCCGCCCGGCCCGCCCGGCCCGCCCGGCCCGCCCGGCATGCGCGGCTGCGCGGCTGCGCGGCGTGCGCGGCGTGCGCGGCTGCGCGGCGTGCGCGGCGTGCGCGGCTGCGCGGCGTGCGCGGCGTGCGCGGCTGCGCGGCGTGCGCGGCGTGCGCGGCTGCGCGGCGTGCGCGGCGTGCGCGGCGTGCGCGGCTGCGCGGAACAGCTGACGGCGTGCGAGTGTCCGGGTGATCGCCGCATACCATCGCATCATGGGTACCGCATCCGCTTCCGTCTCTCCCGGCCACGACTCCGTGGTGGTGGCGATCGAGATGCCGGCCGGCGTCCGCGTCGGTCACTGGACCGGTGACGGGACCGGTGTCACGGTCGTGCTGCCGCCGCCCGGCACCGTCGGCTCCGGCGAGGTCCGCGGCGGCGCCCCGGCCACCCGCGAGTTCGAGCTGCTGCGCCCGGAGCGGATGGTCGATCGGGTCGACGCCGTGGTCCTCTCCGGCGGCTCCGCGTTCGGCCTGGCCGCAGGCGACGGCGTGATGCGCGCGCTGCGCGACCGCGGCGAGGGCCTGCCCACCGTCCACGGCCCGGTGCCGATCGTCGTCGGCATGTCCATCTTCGACGCCTCCGTCGCCACGACCCCGCCGGACGCCGACGCCGGCCGCGCCGCACTCCTCGACGCGGTCTCCGCCCCCACCGGCGGCGTGGTCCGCACCGGCCGCATCGGCGCCGGCACCGGAGCCGCCACCAGCCGCTGGCTCGGCCGCCTCGACCCGGGCGGCTTCGGCGCCGCCTCCGCCCACGACCCCAGCGGCGCGGTCGTGACCGCTTTCGCCGTCGTCAACTCCCTCGGCTCGATCCTCGCCCCGGACGGCCGGCCCCTGCTCCCACCAGCAGGCGACAACGATCCACGAGCCGCAGCCGACAGCGACGGCTTGCCGGCCGCAGCCACCGCCAGCGGCACGCCGACCCCGGCGACCACCGGCGGCACGCGTGCCCCAGCCACCACCGGCAGCACACCGACCCCAGCGATCACCGACGGCACGCCGACCCCAGCCTCCACCACCGGCACGCCGGTCCTGGCGACCGGCGGCGGCACGCCGATTTCGACCGGCGCGGGCGGTGGCGCGGGCGGTCCGGCGGACAGCCCAGACGGCTTAGCCGGTGGTTCGGCAGGGCCGGTCAGCGGCGTGGATGGGCCACCGCCCGTTGCCACGCCACCCGTGGCCGGGGCCGCCGGCGGTGGTGCGCGGCCGTTCGGCAGCTCCGGCCGGGAGAACACGACCATCGTCGTGGTCGCCACGGACGCCGTGCTCTCCAAGACCGAGTGCCTGCTGCTCGCGCAGAGCGGCCACGACGGCATGGCACGCGCGCTGCATCCGTCCCACACCCGTTTCGACGGCGACGCCGTGGTGGCGCTCGCCACCGGCACCCGCCCGCTCACCGGCGAGAACGATCTCGACACCATCCGCGCCACCGCGATCGAGGTGGTGGCCGCGGCCATCCGCAACGCGGTCGTCCACGCCGCATAGGTCCTGGCTTCCCGGGTACCGCTCACTACACAACCGATCACGCCGCCCGCCTGCCCGACCGACCCACCGATCCGAACCATCGGACCGGCCTATCGGACCGACCCGCAGCGTCGCGGGCCGACACCCGGCTCGATCACAACGGACCGACCCGCCGACCCGCAGCGTCGCGGGCCGACACCCGGCTCGATCACAACGGACCGACCCGCCGACCCGCAGCGTCGCGGGCCGACACCCGGCTCGATCACGACGGACCGACCCGCCGACCCGCGGCATCGCGGGCCGACACCCGGCTCGATCACGCACGATGTGACCGCCCGAGGCCAGAGGTGGCGATACCGACCCGCGACCGCAAGCCGCGGCATACGCATCGGCGCGGCAGAACGCGGCGCGCGGCCCGCAACGGCGACGGCGCGATGCGCTGTCAGGGAAAGAGAAACGCCAGAGGAGGCGACGGAATGCCGGTGGAAGCCCAAGCGCCGCGGCGCGGGTCGGTGGTCTGGCGGTACTTCGGCGACGCCCGCAACATGCTGCTCGGCCCGCCGCTACTGGTGCTGCAGGTGGCGCACCCGGTGGTCGGCGCCGGCGTGCTGCAGCACTCGAACTACAAGCAGGAGCCGTGGCAGCGCCTGATCCGCACCTACCTGTCGCTCTCCACAATGATCTACGGCGGCCAGCGCGGCGCCGAGCGTGAGACCGCACGCCTGCGCCGGTTGCACGAGACGATCAAAGGCGTCGACGACCAGGGCCGCCGCTACCATGCGCTGAACCCCGAGGCCTACCTGTGGGTGCACGCCACGCTGGTCCAGGGCGGCGTGGACGCGCACCGCGTCTTCGGCCGCCCGCTCACCGACGCCCAGATCACCGAGTACTACGCGGACATGCGCCAGGTCGGCCTGCTCCTCGGCCTCCGCGAGCACCACCTGCCCGCGGACTGGGCGAGCTTCCGCGCCTACTACGACGAACGCGTCCTCAACCGCCTGGAGAACAACCAAGCGGTCTGGGACGTGATCGACAGCGTCCGGAACCTGAAGAAGCCGCTCCCCGTCATCCCGGACCTGCTCTGGCGACCGTTCGGATCCGCCGCCGGCCGCCTGGCCCACCTCGTGACGGTCGGCGCGCTCCCCGACGTGATGCGCGATCGCCTCGGCCTCACCTGGTCCTCCGATCAGGAGCGACGCCTACGCCGCTTCGCCCGCCTGGTCCGCATCACGATGTCCCTGGTCATCCCCCCACTCCGGATAGCCGGCGGCATCACCGCCGCCCGGATCACGATGGCCCTCGCCGACCGCCGCGAACGCCAGGCCCGCAAGAACCAGCCGAACCGCCCTGGCCCATCCCCCGCGAACGCCCTCACCGACTGACGGCAGCCACCCCGCCACGCGGCAGCCAAAGCCTTCCGGCACACCGATCAACCGCCCGCCACCAGGCCGCGGCCCGGCACGCGCAGCAGCGGCGACCGCATCGGCCGGCCGACCCGCGCTCGCGGCACGGAACCCGCGGCACGCCTCCCCGCCCTGCGGCCCACGACGCGTTCGCGCGGGCCGCAGCCACGGCACAGCCCCACCACCCACAGCCCGCGGCCGTCTCTATGCGAGACGGCGCGACCGGGCCCGCGCCGACGACGACGGCACCGAGTGCGGTGAGGTCGCGGCGGCGATCCGGCAGCGGACCGTGGCAACGAGCCGGCAGCGGATGGGGATATGGCGGCGAACCGCGGCAACAAACCGGCGGCGAACCGCGGCAACGAACCGGCGGCCGACCGCGGCGGCCGGTGGTGGGCGAGTCTCGTCAGGGGGTGGACGGGGTGTCGTAGAGGGCGTCGATGGCAGCGGCGTGGCGGTCGGTGACGATGCGGCGGCGGAGTTTTAGGGTGGGGGTGAGCTCGCCGGACTCGGGGGTCCAGGGGGCGGGCATGATGCGGAACGCCTTGACCTGCTCGGGGCGGGAGAGCTTGGCGTTGGCCGCGTCGACCGCGGCGGTGATCTGGGCGTGCAGCAGCGGGTCGGTGGCGAGCGCGGCGATCGAGGTGTCCGGGAGGCCCTTGCCGCGGGCCCACATCGGGGCGATCTCCTCGTCGAGAACGATGAGCGCCGTCACGAACGGCCGGCGGTCGCCGATCGCCACGGCCTGGCCGATCAACGGGTGAGCGCGCAGCAGTGACTCGATCTGGGCCGGTGAGATGTTCTTCCCACCGGAGTTGATGATCAGCTCCTTCTTGCGGTCGGTGATCGTGAGGTATCCGTCGTCGTCCAGCACACCGACGTCACCGGTGGCCAGCCAGCCGCCCGCGTCCGTGATCGGCTCGACGTCGCCGCCCGCCGTGAGGTAGCCGGAGCAGACCAGCGGACCGCGGACCAGGATCTCGCCGTCCTCCACGACGCGCAGCTCCATGCCCGGGTTGACTCGGCCGACGCTGCCGGTGCGGAAGGCGGCGGGCGTGTTGATCGTGCACGTGCCGGTGGTCTCGGTCATGCCCCACACCTCGAACACGTCGATGCCGAGGCCGGCCAGGTAGAGCAGCGTGGACACCGGGATCGGCGCGGCGCCGCTGCCCGCCCAGACCAGCTCGTCGAGCCCGAGCTTGGTGCGCAGCGGGCGCAGCACGGCCTCGTCGAGCGCGGCGATCCGGGCGGCCAGCGCCGGCGGGACCAGCGAGCCTGCGGCGCGCAGCCGGTAACCCTCCAGCGCGGCGGTGCTGGCCGCGTCGAAGGCTGCGCGGACCCGCTCGTCGGCCGCGGAGATCTGCGCCTGCACGCCGGCCACCATCTTCTCCCAGACGCGGGGGACGCCGAAGAACGAGATCGGCCGGACCGCGATCAGCGCGGCGAGCAGCTGCTTCTGGTCGGGGCAGATGGTCACGTGGCCGGCCCGGTAAAGCGGGTAGTAGATGCCGAGCATCCGCTCCGCGATGTGGGCCAGCGGCAGGTAGGCCAGGGATCTCGCGTGGTCGGGCGTGCTCACCGTGTCCTCGATGAGCACGCACTGGTAGACCACGTTGTGATGGGTGAGCACGACGCCCTTCGGGTCGCCGGTGGTGCCGGACGTGTAGAGCATGGTCACCGGCGCCTCGGGCGGCACCTCGCGCCAGCGTTTCTCGAACGCGCCCGGGTCGGCCCGGTGCGCGGCCGCACCGGTGGCCGCCAGCTCCGCGAGCGTCACCACGCGCCCGTCCGCGGAGGCCTGGCCGGAGACCGTGACCACGTGCCGGATCGTGGGCACCTCGGCCAGGATCGGTGCCCAGCGGGCCAGCTCGGCGTCGCCCTCCAGCACCACGACCTCCGCACCGCTGTGCTCGGCGAGATAGCGCAGCTGGTCGGGGCTGAGCGTGGCGTAGACCGTGGACGGGATCGCGCCGAGGTGAACGGCGGCCAAGTCGAGGATCCAGTGCTCGGGCCGGCTCGACATGTTGATCAGCATGCGGTCGCCGGCGCCGAGGCCGAGCACGGAGAGACCGCGGGCCGTGTGGGCGACCCTGTCCCGCAGCGCCGACCAGGTGAGCGTCTCGTCCGCGCCGAGGGCGGTCAGCGCGGGCAGGTCGCCGAACTCGGTGGCGTTGCGGTGCAGCAGCAGCGGAACGGTCAGCCCGCGTGCGGCCTCGGCACAGCGTGCGGCGCGATCGGCGGAAGCGGAGAGGTCATTGCGGTCAGGGGCAGCAGAGGGCATGACGATGGCCTCCTTCGCCGGGCCGTGCGGACCGGCGTCGCGGTGGCGGACGGGGGTGCGTCGTTCATGCCGAGACTGTAAACGGCGGTTAACTTCCGAGGGAAGCGATTCTGCTCAATCGGTCACAATGGAGCCGCGGAGATGCGCGAACCGGGATTAACTTCACCCGGTCATAATCAGCATCGAGAGCCGGACCAGGTGCGCGTCCATGCCGGTGCGCCGATCGAACCGGACCCATCGGCTCAGATCGGTCACCACGTTCAGCGCCGCGTGCACCAGCACCCGCGCCTCCGGCACCGGCAGCTCCGGTCGCACCTCGGTCAGCAGCCGCACCCACTCCTCCACGTGCAGCCGCTGCACCTTGCGCAGCTCGTGGCGGTCGCCGCCGGGCAGGTTGCTGTTCTCCGCGAGGTAGACAGAGACCAGGTCGCTGCGCTCGAACGTCAGCTCCACGTAGGACTCGGCCATCCGGCGCAGCGCGTCGGGCGCGTCCGCGGCGCCGTCCAGCGCGACCGCGGTCGCCTCGGCCACCCGCTCCGACGCGCGGTAGAACGCGGCGGCCAGGATGTCCGCCTTGCCGGGGAACACCCGGTAGACGCTGGACGCGTTGATCCCCACCCGGTACGCGATGTCGTCGATCCCGACCGCGTGATAGCCGTGCCGGTGGAACAGCGTGATCGCCTCCGCCAGGATCAGCTCGCGGCGCACTCCCGGCCGTACCCCCGCGGGGTCTTGATCTGGTGTGGGCTTCCTGCCCGGTTTGCGGGGCACCGGGGGTTCGCCGTGCAGCACCGCGAGTGCGACCCGGTGCAGCGTCTGCTCGGCCCGGCCGCGCGCGATCGCACCGCGGTGCGTGGAGAGGCTGCCGAAGACGCTGAGCATCGCCCGGACCAGCGCGGACGCGGCCGGAAGATCAAGATCATTTCTAACGGCCCGCAGCGGTACGACGAAGCGGCGGGACAGCGTCCCGAGCTGCTCGGTGAACTCGGCGACGTGCGCCGGCTCCAGGTAGCGCCACTCCCACTGATAGAGGCCGCCGACCCTGCGTCCCTCGACCGCGACCCGCGCCAGCGCCGTGAGCAGCGCGTCCAGCCGCGCGGCCGGGTCGGCGTCGTCCGCGTCCACCGCGGCCAGCACCCGCTCGATCAGCCGCCGGGTGGCGTAGACGAGGATCGCGTACTTCCCGCGGAAGTGCCGGTAGACCGCGGGGCCGCTGATGCCGACCGCGGCCGCGATCTCGTCGATGCCGACGCCGTGGTAACCGCGCGCGCAGAACAGCTCGGCCGCGACCATGGCTATCTGGTCCTTGCGGTCCTTCGGCCGCCGCCGGGGCGGCTCGATCGTCTCTGCGCTGTGCACCGGCGGAAGCATACCGCTGGTGAGAGCGTGTTCGCATCGATGAATTGCTGAAGCCCTTGACAGAGAGCAGAAACGGGGCGGAAAGTTAACGCCGGTTCGCAGAGAGCGGGAGGCTTCGATGACGGAGGCGTTCATCTACGACGCCGTGCGCACGCCGCGCGGCCGGGGAAAGAGAAACGGCGCGCTGCACGGCGTCAAGCCGATCTCGCTCGTCGTCGGCCTGATCGACGAGCTGCGCCACCGCTTCCCGGGCGTCGATCCGGAGCGCATCGACGACGTGGTGCTCGGCATCGTGTCCCCGCTCGGCGACCAGGGCTCCGACCTGGCCAAGACCGCTGCGCTCGCGGCCGGCCTGCCGCCGTCCGTGGCCGGCGTGCAGGTAAACCGGTTCTGCGGCTCCGGGCTGGAGGCGGTGAACATCGCGGCGCAGAAGGTCCGTTCCGGCTGGGAGGAGCTGGTCCTGGCCGGCGGCGTCGAGTCGATGTCCCGGGTGCCGATGGGCTCCGACGGCGGTGCATGGGCGCTCGACCCGGAGACGAACCTGCTGACCGACTTCGTCCCGCAGGGCATCAGCGCCGACCTGATCGCCACGATCGACGGTTACTCGCGCGAGGACGTCGACCGGTTCGCGCTGCGCTCGCAGCAGCGGGCCGCCCAGGCGTGGGCCGAGGGCCGCAACGACCGCAGCGTCGTGCCGGTGCGCGACCGCAACGGCCTGCTCGTCCTGGACCGCGACGAGCACATCCGCGCCGACTCCACGCTGGAAGGTCTGGGCGCGCTCCAGCCGTCGTTCGCGCAGATCGGCGAGCAGGGCGGGTTCGACGCGGTGGCGCTGCAGAAATACCACTGGGTCGAGCGCATCGAGCACGTGCACCACGCCGGCAACTCCTCCGGCATCGTGGACGGCGCCGCGCTGGTGCTGGTCGGGTCGCGGGCCGCGGGCGAGCGGGCGGGCATGACCCCGAGGGCGCGCATCGTCTCCGCCGCGCTCAGCGGCGCCGACCCGACCATCATGCTGACCGGCCCGGCGCCGGCCTCCCGGAAGGCGCTCGACCGGGCCGGCCTGACCGTCGACGACCTCGACCTGGTCGAGATCAACGAGGCGTTCGCGGCCGTGGTCCTGCACTACATCGACGACATGAAGCTCGACCCGGAGATCGTCAACGTCAACGGCGGGGCGATCGCCATGGGCCACCCACTCGGCGCGACCGGCGCGATGATCCTCGGCACGCTCGTCGACGAGCTGGAGCGGCGCGGTGGGCGGTATGGCCTGGTGACGCTCTGCATCGGCGGCGGCATGGGCATCGCCACGGTCGTCGAGCGGCTCTGACGGCCCGGCGCCCTGACGTAGACGGAGGTTGAGAATGATCCGCTGGGACCGCGAGGACGACGGCATCGTCGTGCTCACGCTGGACGACCCGGACCGCGCCGCCAACACCATGACCGCCGCCTACGTGCGCGGCATGGAGGAGACCGTCACCCGGCTGGAGGCGGAGCGCGAGCAGATCACCGGCGTGGTCTTCGTGTCCGCGAAGAAGTCGTTCTTCGCCGGCGGCGACCTCGACTCGCTCCGCACACCCGGGCCGGATCAGGGCGCCGCGTCGTTCGCCCAGGCCGCGACCGTGAAGGCACAGTTCCGCCGGCTGGAGACGCTGGGCCGGCCGGTGGTCGCCGCACTCAACGGCTCCGCGCTCGGCGGTGGCCTGGAGCTGGCGCTGGCCTGCCACCACCGCATCGCGGTCGACGACCCGAGGCTGGAGGTCGGCTTCCCCGAGGTGACGCTCGGCCTGCTGCCCGGCGCCGGTGGCGTGGTCCGCACGGTCCGCATGCTCGGCCTGGTCACCGCGCTCACCCAGGTGCTGCTGCGCGGCCGGCGGCACCGCGCCACCGCGGCCCGCGACCTCGGCCTGATCTCCGCGCTCGTGCCGTCCGCCGACGACCTGCTGCCGGCCGCCCGCGAGTGGATCCGTGCCAACCCCGGCGCCACCCAGCCGTGGGACGTCAAGGGCTTCAAGATCCCGGGCGGCACGCCGTCGACGCCCGCGCTGGCGACGATGCTGCCCGCGTTCCCGGCCAATCTGCGCAGGGAGCTGAAGAACGCGCCCTACCCCGCGCCGCGCAACATCCTCGCCGCCGCGGTCGAGGGCGCCCAGGTCGACATCGACACCGCGTTCACCATCGAGAATCGTTACTTCGTGGAGCTGGTCACCGGCCAGATCTCGAAGAACATGATCCAGGCGTTCTTCTTCGACCTGAACGCGGCGAACGCGCGCGACGTCGGCGACGTGCCGCCGATCGGCAAGGTCGGCGTGCTCGGCGCCGGCATGATGGGCGCCGCGATCGCCTACGTCTGTGCCAGGGCCGGGCTCGACGTGGTGCTCAAGGACGTGTCGCTGGAGGCCGCGCACCGGGGCCTCGGCTACTCGCAGCGCCTGGTCGCCGAGGCCGTGCAGCGCAACCGGCTCACCGAGGCCGCCGGCACCGAGCTGCTCTCCCGCATCTCCCCCGCCGACGACCCGGCCGCGCTGTCCGGCGCCGACGTGGTGATCGAGGCGGTCTTCGAGGACACGGCGCTCAAGCACAAGGTCTTCGCCGAGGTCGAGGAGCTGGTCGCGCCGGACGCGCTGCTCTGCTCGAACACGTCCACGCTGCCGATCACCATGCTGGCCGAGGGCGTGCGCCGCCAGGCCGACTTCGTCGGGCTGCACTTCTTCTCCCCGGTCGACAGGATGCCGCTGGTCGAGGTGATCCGCGGCGCGCGCACCAGCGACGAGACCGTGCGGCGCGCACTCGCGGTCGTCCGCCGGCTGCGCAAGACGCCGATCGTGGTCAACGACAGCCGCGGGTTCTTCACCAGCCGGGTGATCGGCACGTTCACCAACGAGGCCGTCGCCATGCTCGCCGAGGGCGTGCCCGCACCGTCGATCGAGCAGGCCAGCAGCCAGGCCGGCTACCCCGCGCCGGTGCTGCAGCTGATGGACGAGCTGACGCTCACGCTGCCACAGAAGATCCGCAGGGAGTCCGCTGCCGCCGCCGGCGACGCCTGGACCCCGCACCCCGCCGACGCCGTCATCGACCACCTGATCGACGCCGGCCGCCCCGGCCGCTCCGGCGGCGCCGGCTTCTACGACTACGAGAACGGCAAGCGCACCCACCTCTGGCCCGGCCTCGCGTCCTATGCGAAGCCCGGCGTCACGATCCCGTTCGAGGACCTCAAGGAACGCATGCTCTTCATCGAGGCGATCGAGTCGATCAAGTGCCTGGACGAGGGCGTGCTCACCTCGGTCCCGGACGCCAACGTCGGCTCGATCCTCGGCATCGGCTACCCCGGCTGGACCGGCGGCGTCCTGCAGTTCATCAACCAGTACCAGGGCGGCCTGCCCGGCTTCGTCACCCGCGCCCGCGAACTGGCCGAGCGTTACGGCGACCGTTTCACCCCGCCGCGCCTGCTGCTGGAGAAGGCGGAGCGGGGCGAGCGCTTCGCGTGACGGTCACCCCTCGATAAGGTCGTCGACGTCGTGATGCGCCCACCACCTGGTCCGGTTGAACCTCCGCACGACGCCGTCGATCCGGTTGAGCAACAGCCAGTCGCCGTTCAGCGTGAGCGCGGCGTCCTCGGTCCCGCTCTCCAGGACCCGGCGCACCGTGGACAGCATGGCGACGATCGCACGTGCGGTGTCCTCGTCGCTGTCGAACTTGTCCATGTCGAAGCTGACCATGGAATTCCGCCCGATGTCCCACATCCGAAGTTCATCGTCGTCGTCCACGGCCGCCACCGACGCCCTGTCCGTCGGCACGATCGTGAGATAGAAGCCGTGGCTTTCGTACAGTGCGGCCCCCAGCAGCGCCGGAGGGCCGCCCGGAATGCCGGCCGGGCGGTCCGCCCGTTCCGGCATCGCCCGTGCAGCCAGTGCCTCGGACGGAATGTCGCCGGCGAGGGTCAGCCGATACTCGATGCCCATCGCTTGATGGTTCTCCTTGTCGCAACTACTCGGGGACTACCTGCATGATGTCACCCGCGGGATTAATGATCTTGAGTTCCTTGAGGTTCGGCACCGGCGAATCATGGAAGTGCCGTTGCAGCGCGCTCACGTCTCCGCCCCAATCCTCCAAGTTCACCACCACGCGCTGCGTCTGGCCCGCATTGACCTTCGCGGCCACTTCCAGCGCGAGAGAATGGATCGGCTTGTTCGCGCTCGTGGGCGAATAGGCATCGAACACCCGGCCTTCGATCAAATAGTCCGGATTCTTGTTCGGTAAGCCGAAGTCCCCGTGGTCCTGCCGAGCCTGGGCGACGTCTGCCTTTGACGGATTCTGTTCGATCTGATAACCCGCGTCGGCCAGTTTCACAGCTGCCGAGTTCTCCATCTCCAGAGAGCGCTGTGTGGGCGCGTCGTCCTTCGGGTTGATGCGGGTCGGCCGGCCGGTCGGCTCGCCACCGGGCTCCCCGCTCGGCTCGGTGAGGTGATTCTCCCGATCCGTAGCGGAATCGCCGGCGCCATCGGCACCGTCGCCGTTCCCGTCACCCCCGCCATCGCCACTGCCGTCGCCGCCATTGCCATTGCCGTCACCATCGCCGCCGTTGCCGTTGCCGCCACCGTTGCCACCGCCACCGCCGCTGTTGCCGCCACCGCCGCCACTGCTGCCGCCGCCACCGCTGTCGCCGGAACCGCTGGATTCGCCGCCGTCGGCAGGCCAGCCGGTTCCGGACTCGGTGCCGTCAGGGCCCCCGGCGCCGTCGCCCTTGCCGGCCGGCCAGCCCGTGCCCGTGCCGCCGCCCGGCGCGCGCCCCAGGTCGGCCTCCTGCGTGGCGATCTCCTGGCCTCGGGTCACGCTGGTCGCGGAAACCCCGCCCGGCCGGCTGCGTGGTGACGACGTGCCGTCACCGTCGGCGGCGTCACCGTCGCCGCGAGTGGAGGATCCGTCACCCGACGGGGAACCGCCGCCACCCTTGGGCCTTGCCATCGCGCCACCCCGCCCCGTACCGCAGTGATCACCGACGGTCGAGCGTATGACAGACGACCGAGGGGGCTGTCCGGCGACGAGCCCCAGGCATATACTCGTCCGCGAGTAACCGTCCACGAATATCCCGGGGCAGGCCGTCATGGCGCGACGCAAGGTCGGCAATCTCCTGGCGCTCGGCGTGCTCGCGATGCTGGCGCCCGGCACGCCCATGCACCCCTACCAGCTCGCGACCGTGCTGAAGCGCACGGGCAAGGAGCGGGACATGGCGATCAAGTGGGGGTCGTTCTACACCGTGATCGGGAGCTTGGAGAGGCACGGGCTGATCGCGGCGACCGGCACGGACCGGGAGGGGCGGCGGCCGGAGCGCACCACCTACGCGATCACCGATGAGGGGCGCGCGGAGCTGAACGACTGGCTGCGGCAGCTGCTGAGCACACCGGCCCGGGACGCGAGCCGGTTCGAGGCGGCCCTGTCGGTGGCCGGTGTGCTGCATCCGGACGACGTCGAAGGCCTGCTGAGCACGCGCCTGACCGGCCTGGCTCGGGAGATCGAGAGCCTCCGGGCCGATCTGGACGCGCCCGGCGTACCCCGGATCTTTCTGATCGAGACCGAGTACGCGCTCGCGATGCGCGAGGCGGAGACCACCTGGGTGAGCGCGCTCCGAGAGCAGCTCGCCGAGGGGACGCTGCCCGGCCTGGCCGAGTGGCGCGCGTTCCACGAGTCCGGCACCGACCCCGAAGGGTGGGCCGAGCTGCTGGAGCAATGAAAGGCCCCGGCCGCGGTGCGCCAACACCACGACCGGGGCTTGTCCTCACATCGATCCGCGCGAGGGCGGCCGGCGCAAGGTGGCAACCAGAAGCATAGCCGGGCCTCCTGACTCGTGGATCCAGCCGTGAACAGGAGAAACGCATGACCAAGAGCAAGCTGAGCCCGGAGATGGAGGGTTCGGCGGCACGCCGCTACGCCCGGATCCGAGGCACCGAGAGCCAACTCGCCATGTGGCGCGCGGACGCCGAGAGACTGGCCGCGCAGGGAGGGGGCATCCTCGAGATCGCGCCCGGTCCCGGCTACCTGACGGTGGAGCTGGCGAAGCGCGGCGCGCAGGTCTCCGCGCTGGACATCAGCCACACGTTCGCCGCGATGGTGCGGGAGCGGGCCGAGGCCGAGAGTCTGACCGTGGACGCGCGGCAGGGGGACGCGGCCGCGATGCCGTTCGCGGACGAGTCCTTCGACCTGATCATCTGCCAGGCCGCGTTCAAGAACTTCCTCCGCCCGGTCGAGGCACTGGACGAGATGCACCGCGTGCTCCGGCCCGGCGGCGTGGCACTGATCGAGGACCTGGACCCGCGTGCCACCCGTGCGAAGATCGCGGCCGAGGTGGCGGGCATGCGCCTCGACAAGGGCAACGCGCTGTTCACCCGGATCGTGCTGGGCTGGCTGCGCCGCCGGGCGCACACGCCGGAGCAGCTGACGGCGAAGGCCGGGAAGAGCCGGTTCACGAACATCCACATCGAGCGGTACGGCACGATCGGGCTGCGGCTCACCCTGAAGAAGGAAACGGCGTAAGACCGGCGCCCGCGCCACGTCTGACAGTCAAGGGACGCGCTCACGCCGTATCCGAGGAACGCGAACAGAGAGGCCGGTGCCGCGACGGGCGGCACCGGCCTTGTTCACACCGTGAACATCAGCAGCTGAGGTTCGCGCCCGGCGTCACACCGAGGATCCCGGCGAACTTCTGGTACGACGCGATCCGGCTCTGCACCTGCGCCGGGTTGCCGCCGTTGCACTCGATCGCGCCGTTGATGCTGCGGATCGACTCGCCGAAGCCGGGGCCGTTGACCATCGCGTTGTGGCCGGTCACCGTGCCGGGGCCGGTCTGCGTCATCCAGTACCAGATGCCGGTCTTCCAGGCGACGGCCGCGTCGTTCTGCACCAGGTTCGGGTTGCGCAGCAGGTCGATGCCGAGCGCGTCACCCGCGGCCTTGTAGTTGAAGTTCCAGCTCAGCTGGATCGGCCCGCGGCCGTAGTACGCGGCCTGGCCGGCCGGGCACCCGTACGGCTGGCTGACGTCGCAGTAGTGCGGATAGTTCGCCGTGTTCTGCTCGACGATGTGCACGAGCCCGCCGGTCTCGTGGTTGATGTTGGCGAGGAACGCGGCGGCCTCCTGCTTGCGCACAGTGTCGCTGCCGGTGCCGGCGAACGCCGGGTACGCGGAGAGCGCCTGGACCAGCCCGGAGTACGTGTAGAACTGGTTCCGCGACGGGAACATCTGCTGGAACTGCGCCTCGGAGACCACGAACCCGGACGGGTTGGTCGTCCCGCCGGTAGGCGCCGGCGGCGTGGGGACGGTGCCGCCCGAGCAGTTGTACGGCTCCCAGAACCAGGTGCTGATGATCGGGTCGTACCCAGGGTTGTCGTGCTCGGCTATGTAGAACTTGCCGTCCGTATATTTCACAATGTTCCCGGTCACATAGGCCTTACCGGCCACCCACGCCGGGTGATCACAAGCGGCAACGCCAGAGCCACCGGAACCGCCGGAACCGCACGACCCCTTGTCCTCCCACACCCCGGTCCCGGCCGTGCTCGGCTGCTCACCCTGCGTCCACCACTTGGCCGTCCAGTTGTGACCGCCGAACGACGCCGAGTTGCCGCCCCAGTACACCGCGGACGCGCTGTACGGGCTGGCGCACTCGGCCGCCGAGGCCATGGTCATCGGCAGGATCGCGGCGGCGGTACCCGCCCCCGCGATCGCCAGCACCGTAGCGACGACTCGAAGCTTCACCGCACACCAACTCCTATTCCGCACAGCCGTGTATCCGAGGACCGGATGATCGTGGCAGCGGCGGCTTCAGCAGCGGGCTAAAGGAACGGTAAATAATCCTTATAACTCATTCGGCGAGCCGGACCGCACGCAGCGTGAGGGAGTTGCGCTCGGCCACGCCGGGATCCACTCAGCCATCGGGCCGTTCTCGACACGTACCCGCCGAAGATTTTGATTTTTCAGCTGGAGGTCATCGACGCGGTTCAGGCTCACGCCGGATCACCGATCGCCACACCTCGGGAGACACATAATGTCCCAGCGCTTGCCACGCCGCGTGCTGCTGCAGACCGCGGTAGCCGCACCGGCCGCCGGGCTCATCGCCGGCAGCACGTTCGACGCCGCGCCCGCCCAGGCGAGCAGCGGGAAGTTCGACGTAGACAGCCCGCGCTTCTCGATCGCGGTGCTGCCGGACACGCAGTACCTCTTCGACGAGGACGCCTCCGACCCGGAGCCGCTGCGCGCCACCTTCACGTACCTGCGCGAGGCCCGCAAGGACGGCAACGTCGCGTTCATGACGCACCTCGGCGACGTCACCGAACACGGCAGCGAGCACGAGATCGAGCTCGCCTCGAAGACGTTCAAGGAGCTGGACGGCAAGTTCCCGTACAGCGTGCTGGCCGGCAACCACGACATCAACGGCGGCACCACGGCCGACACCCGCGGCGACTCCGCCTACCTCCGGGCGTTCAACCCCAAGCGGTTCAAGTCCGCGCCCACGTTCGGCGGCGCGTCCCCGGACGGCTACAACAGCTACCACGTGCTCGACGCCGGCAACCGCAAGTGGCTGATCCTGGCGCTGGACTGGCGGATCTCCGACGCCGGTGTCGCCTGGGCCCAGTCCGTGCTGGACAAGCACAAGACGCTGCCCGCGATCGTCACCACGCACGACCTGGCCTACGCGGACGACAACGGCACCGCCTACCTGTCCGGCTACGGCCAGACGCTGTGGGACAAGCTGATCCGCAAGAACGACCAGATCTTCCTCACGCTGAACGGTCACTACTGGCCGCCCGGCCGCACCGTGCTGAAGAACGACGCCGGTCACGACGTGCACGTCCACATCACGAACTACCAGGACCGGTACTACGGCGGCGCCGCGATGATCCGGCTGTACGCGTTCGACCTGGCCCGCGGCGTGATCGACGTGTCCACGTTCTCCCCCTGGTTCCTGTCCAAGGACCCGGAGAAGCGGACCGCGCTGGAGGAGGAGACGATCGAGCTGACCGGCCCGACCGACCGCTTCTCCCTGGAGATCGACTTCGACGCCCGGTTCGCGGGCTTCGCCGGGGTCGTCCCGCCGGCACCGCGCCCGGCCTCGGCCGTGGTCCTGCGCGACACCGTCGCCTACTGGCGCTTCGACAACCTCGGCCTCGCCGACGGCACCACGGTCGCGAACGGCACCGTCGTCCGCGACCTGGCCAAGAAGGGCAACGACCTGACCGTCGCGTCGATCGGCGCCGGCGCACCGCTGCTCGCCTCCACCGACCACCACCTCGGCGCGCCCGCGCACGCCAGCCTCCGCTTCAACGGCGGCAAGTCCCCCGACCGCGGCGCCATCCTGCAGACCGGGCCGTCCGCGCCGTTGAACAGCCTCAAGTTCGAAAAGGGCTACACGATCGAGGCGTTCATCAAGCTCCCGGCGCCGTTCGAGGGCGACCACGCCTGGATGGGCATCATGAGCTGGCAGGGCCGCAGCGGCGACGCGGGCAAGACCAGCGGCTGGTCCCAGGACGAGCCGACCTGCAGCGTCAACCTGTCCGGCGAGCGCTTCCTCCAGTACGTGGTCTACCCCAACGACCGCGACGCCGACCCGACCTCGTGGAGCCACGCGCTCCCGGTCGGCCGCTGGATGCACATCGCGATCGTCAACGACGGCCGCCGCACCACGATCTACATCGACGGCTCGAAGATCGCCCGCAACCCGACGCAGGCGTCTCGCGGGATCACCACGATGGGCAAGCCGTTCACGATCGGCGCCACCCAGTTCGCGGAGAAGTTCGGCCAGGGCTTCTACGGCTGGATCGGCGACGTCCGGATCACCGCCCGGGCACTGCCGACCCGCGACTTCCTCACCACCACCTTCTAGACCTTCCCCCAAGGGCGCCGGGCGGCCCACCACTCACCCTGCGCGCCGCCCGGCGCCCGCCTACCCCGCTCTCCGGGGTAGTGCCGTCTCGCGACCGCGGCCCGGTGGCTTCGCGAGGCGGCATCCCTGTCTCCGGGCCCTCTGCGAACCCCAGAAGATCCAGATCCAGATATGCCCGCTTCCGGCGGCTCAAGCCCGCATGCTCCCGCGGGCAACGGTCGTCGCTGGCGCTCCTCCCTAATGGGTTCTAGAGGTCGGGTCGGTTGTGTTGCAGACTCGGTGTCTGGTAGCCGCAGCGGGTGAGCACTGTTCCTCCCGGGGCCGTTGAGTCCTGCGTGCAGATCGTGCCCCTGTCTGTGATGTGTGAGGACCGTACGGCTGATGGGGTGTCGTGCCCGCCGGATGGCGTGAGCACTGATCCATTAGGGCGCCGGGTCTTCCATGTGGCTGCGGGGTTGTTGTTGCTGGTGGGGAGGGGTTCGGGTGTTGTTCGTCGGTGATGACTGGGCGGAAGATCATCATGATGTGGAGGTGCAGAACGAGGCCGGGCAGACACTGGGCGTGGTGCGGTTGCCGGAGGGTGTGGAAGGAGTGACCCGGTTCCATGAGCTGGTGGGCCGGTTCCTGACCGGGGATGCCGGGCCTTCGCAGGTGCTGATATGCATCGAGACGGATCGCGGGCCGTGGGTGCGGGCGCTGGTCACGGCCGGTTATCAGGTATTTGCGGTCAACCCGAAGCAAGCGGCCCGGCACCGGGAGCTGCTGTCGCTGTCAGGAGCGAAGAGTGACAAGGGCGACGCGCGGATGCTGGCGGACATGCTCCGGACCCGCCGGCATCAGTTACGGCCCGTCGCCGCGGATTCCGAGATCGCTGAGGCGGTCAAGGTCGTCGCGAGGGCGCATCAGACACTGATCTGGGAACGCACACGGCACATGCTGCGGCTGCGCACGGCGTTGCGGGAGTATTTTCCGGCCGCGGTCGCCGCTTACGAGGAGTTGACGCTCACCGGCCGTGACGCTCTGGAGCTTCTGGCGAAGGCCCCGACACCGGCCGGCGCGGCGAAGCTGACCCTGGCACAGATCGGTACGGTGCTGAAACGGGCCCGCCGCCGCAACGTCGAGGGCAAGGCGGCCGGGATCCAGCAGGCGTTGCGGACCGTCGAGCTCGGCCAGCCCGAGACGGTCACGGCCGCCTATGCGGCCTCGGTCCGGGCGACGGTCGCGGTCCTGCAGACCCTCAACACCGAGATCAAAACCCTGGAAGGGCAGGTCGAGGAGCATTTTGGCCGGCACCCAGACGCTGAGGTCTATCTCAGCCAGCCCGGTATCGGGGCTGTCCTCGGCGCCCGGGTGCTCGCCGAGTTCGGGGACGCCGCCGGCCGTTACACCGACGCGAAATCCCGGAAGAACTATGCCGGAACCGCACCACTGACCCGCCAGTCCGGGAAAACGAAGACCGTCTACGCCCGGTTCATCCACAACAACCGCCTCATCGACGCCCTGCACATGCAGGCCAGCGCCGCGATGCTGCACGATCCCGAAGTCCGCGCCTACTACGACACCCTCCGCGACCGCGACGTCAAGCACCAAGCCGCACTCCGCCAGGTCGGCAACCGCCTCGTCGGCATCCTCCACGGCTGCCTCAAGACCCACACCCCCTACGACCAGGCCACCGCCTGGTCACACCGCAAGAAAACCACCACCACAACTTGACACCTCAGCTCCAGGGGTGTCTGCACGTTCCCCGACGCAAGCCCCCTGCCCCGCAGCTCCCGGACCCCACTCACGCAACGCACCGGGCGCTCCGCACCCGCCGCTACGCGACGCGCAGCCGCTACGTGCGCAACCAACGGGCCACGCACTCGCAAACCGCCCACTCAAGCCTCGACCCACCACCGTGAACGCGTGGCGGGCGTGGTTTTCGTGGTGATATTTCGGGCACCCGGCGGCCACTGGCCGCCCGCGCCTGACCTTCTTTCAGCGCCCCGCCGGCACATGACATGTGCACATCTCAGCCTTCGGCCCGCATCATGAGGCTTATTCAGCGGGGCGAGCCGACGCCGCGTCGCCGCAGGCCAGCGCTGTTGGTGCGTAACGTGCTGAATAAGCCTCCATGAGGCTATTCAGCGTCGCCCTCGTCAGGCGGCCCGGCCTGCGGCAACGCGGCGTTGGCCCGCCGCGCTGAATAAGCCTCCATGAAGCACCGATGCCGACCGGAACGGCTCGCCCGACGAGCCGGCCGACTTCCGAATCGGACTTTCCGGCGCGGGAAGTTGATCACGTGTGCCAAATCGTTGTTATCGGCGCCCGATAACAACGATTTGGCACACGTGATCGTTTAGGCAGCCAAATGCCGTGTCCTTTATCGCGATATTTCGGGCGGGTGGATCGTGCGGCGCGCGACGTTTCCATAATCTGGCGCGGGTTCCCATCATGTAGAAGATCAGCCACTTGTCGAGATCGATCATCCGCGATGCGGGACGGGGCGCTGTATAGCGATCGACGGGATCCGCCTTGGGGTTCGGCGTGAAGCGAACCGTGCAGCAGCGCCGAGAACTGGCCGGCACGGAACCCAGCCGAACAGGAACCGCACAACGGCCGGAAAAGCAAGCGGCGCGAACCAGCCGAACGCGAACCGCACAGCGGCGCCAGAACCCGGCGGCGCGGGGAACCGGCGGCGCGGGGAACCGGCGGCGCGGGGAACCGGCGGCGCGGGGAACCGGCGGCGCGGGGAACCGGCGGCGCGGGGAACCGGCGGCGCGGGGAACCGGCGGCGCCAGAACCCGGCGGCGCGGGGAACCGGCGGGGAATCCGTGGGCGGCGCCGATTTCTGGCCGGGTGGGGTTCGGTGCGGAGTTGCGCGTGGGGAGGATCGGAGGCGGGAGATCGAAAGGCGTGGTCGCCGGGAGTGGAAGGGAGGAGCGCCGGCGACGACCGGTGCCCGCGGGAGCATGCGGACACCGGCCACGCCGGGACGGGGTATAGCGCAGTTGTGGGTTTCAGTCGCGTTCGATGAGGTGGCCGACGAGGTCGGGGCAGATGGCGGCGGCGCCGGAGCCGTCGCGGCGGGGGTCGATGTCGGGGAGGTCGATCGGCTCGCCGGTGGTGGTGGCGGCTGCGGGGCGGACGCCGATCCACGCGACGACCAGGGCGTCCTCGCCCTTGAGGAAGCGGTGGGCTCGCACGCCGCCGGTGGCGCGGCCCTTGGCGGGGTAGTCGTCGAACGGGGTGACCTTGACGGTGCGGCCGGTGGACGTGATGACCAGCGGGGCGCCGTGCTGGGGGTCGTCGGTGCCGATCGCGCCGAAGAAGACGACGGAGGCGCCGGTGGTGAGGTTTATGCCGGCCATGCCGCCGCCCTTGGTGCCCTGGGCGCGCACCAGCGACGCCGGGAAGCGGAGCAGCGCGGCGTCGCTGGTGAGGAACGCGAGCGATTCGGTGCCGGTGATCCAGGTGGAGCCGATCACCTCGTCGCCGTCCCTGAGGCCGATGACCTCGAAGACGTCGGCGCGGACCGGCCAGTCGGGGGCGCAGACCTTGACGACGCCCTGGCGGGTGCCGAGCGCGAGCGTCTCGCCGGGCTTGGGGACCAGCGGGGCCAGGCCGATGACGGTCTCGCCGGGGTCGAGGTCGGCGAGTTCGCTGGCGGACATGCCGCCGCGGAGCGAGACCGTGCCGGTGTGTTCGGGGAGGACCGGGAGTGGCAGCACGTCGGTCTTGAACGCGCGGCCCCGGTTCGTGATGAGCAGGACCTGGCCGCGGGCCGTGGTGTGGACGATGGCGCGGACCGCGTCGTGGCGGTCGCGGCCGTTGCGGCGGGTGCTCTCCGAGGACTCCTCGGACTCGGCGGCGGTACGCGCGACGAGCCCGGTGGCGGAGAGGATGACCTGGCAGGGGTCGTCCTTGACCTCGAGCGGGCCGGCCGGGATGGACGCGGCCAGCACCTCCTTGAGGTCGCCGTCGATGAGCGCGGTGCGGCGCGGCGTGGAGTGCTCCTTGGCGACGGCCGCGAGCTCGTCGGAGACGACCTTCTTCAGGACCTTGTCGTCGTCGAGGATCAGCGACAGCGCGGCGATCTCGGAGTTGAGGCGCTCCTGCTCGGACTCGAGTTCGAGCCGGTCGAAGCGGGTGAGCCGGCGCAGCGGCGTGTCCAGAATGTACGACGCCTGGATCTCGGAGAGCCCGAACTGCTCCATCAGGCCGTCCTTGGCGGACGCGGCATCGTCGCTTGCGCGGATCATCGCGACCACCCGGTCGATGTCGAGCAGCGCGATGAGCAGGCCGTCGACCAGGTGCAGGCGATCCTGCCGCTTGGTCCGCCTGAACAGAGTCCGCCGGGTCACCACGGAATAGCGGTGGTTGAGGAAGACCTCGAGCAGCGCCTTGAGCCCGAGCGTCTGCGGCTGGCCGTCGAGCAGGACCAGGTTGTTGACGCCGAACGACTGCTCCAGCGGGGTGAGCCGGTAGAGGTCGGCGAGCAGCGCCTGCGGGTTGACGCCGACCTTGCACTCGATGACCAGGCGGGTGCCGTTCTCCCGGTCGGTGAGGTCCTTGACGTCCGCGATGCCCTGGAGGCGCCGGGTCTTGTTGACCTCGTCGGTGATCTTCTCGATGACCTTCTCGGCGCCGATGCCGTACGGCAGCTCGGTCACCGTGATCGCCTGCCGGCCGCGCGAGCCTTCGAGCGGCCCGATCTCCACCTTGGCCCGCATGCGCACCACGCCGCGGCCGGTCTCGTACGCCTTGCGCACCTCGTCCAGCCCGAGCAGCATCCCGCCGGTCGGCAGGTCGGGTCCGGGGACGAACGTCATCAGCTTGTCCAGGTCCGCGTCCGGGTGGTTGATCAGCCACCGGGCCGCGGTCACGACCTCGCCGAGGTTGTGCGGGATCATGTTCGTCGCCATGCCGACCGCGATCCCGGAGGTGCCGTTGACCAGCAGGTTCGGGAAGGCGGCGGGGAGCACGGAGGGCTGTTCGAGCGAGCCGTCGTAGTTCGGGACGAAGTCGACCGTGCCCTCGCCGAGCTCGCCGACCAGCAGCATCGCCTCGCTGGACATGCGCGCCTCGGTGTATCGCGCGGCGGCCGGGCCGTCGTCCGGCGAGCCGAAGTTGCCGTGGCCGTCGATCAGCGGAACGTTCAGCGAGAAGTCCTGGGCGAGCCGGACCATCGCGTCGTAGATCGCGACGTCGCCGTGCGGGTGGTACTTACCCATCACGTCACCGACGACGCGCGCGGACTTCACGTGCCCGCGGTCCGGCCGGTAGCCCTGCTCGTACATGGAGAACAGGATGCGGCGGTGCACCGGCTTGAGCCCGTCGCGGGCGTCCGGCAGCGCGCGGGAGTGGATGACCGAGAACGCGTACTCCAGGTAGGAGTCCTCGACCTCGGTGGTCAGCGGGTTGTCGATGATCCGCGCCCCGGCCGCGTCGAACGCGGACAGGTCGACCTTGGCGGACTTGGAATCCTTGCGGCGAGCCATTAACAGTTCCTCAGGCGTCGATGGCGTCGCGGTCGACGCGGTCGGAAGAGTTGATCAACCAGTTCTTGCGGGGCTCGACCTTCTCGCCCATCAGCAGTTCGAGCGTGCGCTCCGCGGCGTCGACATCCAGAAGCGTGATCCGGCGGACCGCGCGCGAGGCCGGGTTCATCGTGGTGTCCCACAGCTCGTCCGCGTCCATCTCGCCGAGGCCCTTGAATCGCGGGATCGGCGTGACGACCTGCTTGCCGGACCTGGTCAGCCGCGCGACCGTGTTGGTCATCTCCGGCTGCGTGTACGTGTAGATGGTCTGCGGGGAGCGGCCCTTGGTGGTGATCTTGTGGAGCGGCGGCATCGCGGCGTAGAGCCGGCCGGCC
Source organism: Catenuloplanes nepalensis (assembly GCF_030811575.1). Lineage (GTDB taxonomy): Bacteria > Actinomycetota > Actinomycetes > Mycobacteriales > Micromonosporaceae > Catenuloplanes > Catenuloplanes nepalensis. The sequence continues at coordinate 5,969,202 of NZ_JAUSRA010000001.1, forward strand.
TCGATCACCGGCCGCATGTACTTGGCGAACAGCGTGATCAGCAGCGTGCGGATGTGCGAGCCGTCGACGTCCGCGTCCGCCATGATCAGGATCCGGCCGTAGCGCATCGAGCTCACGTCGAACGTGCGCCCGGAGCCGGCGCCGAGCACCTGCACGATCGCGGAGCACTCCGCGTTGTCCAGGACCTGCTGCAGGCTCGCCTTCTGCACGTTGAGGATCTTGCCGCGGATCGGCAGCAGCGCCTGGTATTCCGAGCTGCGCGCCATCCGGGCGGTGCCGAGCGCGCTGTCGCCCTCGACGATGAACAGCTCGCTGCGGCCCACGCCGGTGGAGCGGCAGTCGACCAGCTTGGCCGGCATCGACGCGCCCTCCAGCGCGGTCTTGCGCCGGGCCGCGTCCTTCTGCTGCTTCTGGGTGAGCCGCACCCGGCCCGCGTCGACGATCTTCTGCAGGACCGTCCGCGCCTCGACCTTGGTCTTCTTGTCCTGCACCCAGTCCTTCAGGCGCGCCTCGACGACCTGCTGCACCACCCGGGTGATGCCGGCCGTGGAGAGCTCGTCCTTGGTCTGCGAGGTGAACTGCGGCTCCGGCACGCGCACGTGGATGACCGCGGTCATCCCCTCCAGCACGTCGTCCAGGACCGGCGGCTCCTCCTTCGGCTTGAGCAGGCCGCGGGTGTTCTTCACGGCCTCGACCAGCGCGCGGACCGCGGCCCGCTCGAAGCCCTTGCGGTGGGTGCCGCCGTGCACGTTGCGGATCGTGTTGGTGAAGCACTCGACCGTGCGCTCGTAGCCGGTCCCCCAGCGGAACGAGATCTCGATCTCGGCGGTGCGTTCCACGTTCGACCGCATGACGCCGTTCTCGTCCGCGGCGTTCTCCCGGTACGACCCCGTGCCGTTGATCATCAGCGTGCCGGAGACCGGCTTCTCGCTGGATGGGGCCAGGAAGTCGACCATGTCGGCCAGCCCGTTCGGGAAGTGGAACTCCTCGGTGCCGGTACCGGACATCGGGTCCACGTTCGCGTCGCGGAGCACGTAGCTCACGCCGGGGACCAGGAACGCGGTGTTGCGCAGCTTGGTGCGGACCGCCTCGACGTCCAGCGCGGCGCCGGCCTCGAAATAACGGGCGTCGTACCAGTACCGAATACTGGTGCCGGTCGGCTCGCCGCGCTTCATCCTGCCGGTCACGCGCAGGCCGGACGCGGCGGTGAACTGCGCATCCGGCCCCGGGCCGTGGAACTCGCCGGCCACGCCGTGCCGGAAGGAGATCTCGTGGATCTTCCCGTCCCGCCGCACGGTCACGTCGAAGCGCAGCGACAGCGCGTTGACCGCGGACGCGCCCACGCCGTGCAGGCCGCCGGAGGTCTTGTAGCCGGAGCCGCCGAACTTGCCGCCCGCGTGCAGCCGGGTCATCACCAGCTCGACGCCGGACATGCCGGACTTCGCGTGCGTGTCGGTCGGGATGCCGCGGCCGTCGTCGTCGACCTGCACGGAGCCGTCCTCGTGCAGCGTCACCTTGACGCGGGTGGCGAAGCCGGCCACGCCCTCGTCCGTCGAGTTGTCGACGATCTCGTTGAACAGGTGGTTCACGCCACGGCTGTCGGTGGACCCGATATACATGCCGGGGCGCTTACGGACCGCGTCCAGCCCCTCGAGGTGGGTGAGGTCGGCTGCCCCGTACAGGGTCTCGGGCTGTGCAGTCACCGGTTCTTGACTCCAGATCCTCGCGCTTGTGCTGGGTGGCGCCGTAACACGACTGGAGCGACTCTAACCGCAGGGTCCGACGAGTCCGTCGCTCCATGCCGCAGATGAGGCGCACATGACGCGCAAACTATCGCACAGATGTTCTAATCACGCCTCGTAGGCGCGCCAGTAGAGTCCGTCCTCGCGCGCCAGGATGTCCAGGTCGATCAGGTATCGGCGGATCGCCACGTGATCCACCCCCGGCACCCCGTCGCACCAGGCACGGAGGATGTCGTTGACCTCCGGTTCGCGATAGCGCCGGCCGGACTCGAAGGAGGCGCGGGTGAGGTGATCGAGCACGGCGCGGCGGCGGGTCAGCCTGCTCGGCATGGCGGTCAGGCGGCCGTCGCGCACGAACGTGCGGACGGCAGCGTCGTCGGGCTCTGACACAACGTCACCTCTTTCGGCCTGATGGAGATCCACGTCACCCTGCGGGCCGGGCGCGCCGGGGTCAACCGATTTCCACTGTGGATCAAGGTCAAGATCATTCGGGGGTACGGGACGGGAGCGCGCCTTCCATCCGTACCCCCGCAGGCTCCTGATCTCCACAGTTCGTTCACAACTCGCGCGTCGTGCCTGCACGATCGGTCTTTAGAGTCACCTCACCGGCACCGACTCGGAGGGACACATGGCCGCACAACGGACGATTCTGGTCGTCGAGGACGAGCGCACGATCGCGGACGCGGTCGCCGCCCGCCTGCGCGCCGAGGGTTTCGCAGTGCACTGCGCCTCCGACGGCCCCGGCGCGGTCGAGGCCGCCCGCCGGATCGGCCCGGACGCCGTGGTGCTGGACGTGATGCTCCCCGGCTTCGACGGCCTCGAGGTGTGCCGCCGGCTACAGGCCGAACGCCCGGTGCCGGTGCTGATGCTCACCGCGCGTGACGACGAGACGGACCTGCTGGTCGGGCTCGCGGTCGGCGCGGACGACTACCTGACCAAGCCGTTCTCGATGCGCGAGCTGACCGCGCGGGTGCACGCGCTGCTGCGCCGGATGACCAAGGCCTCGGCCGGCGAGCCGCCCATCGTGCTCGGCGACCTGGAGATCAACCGGGCCGAGCGCCGGGTCACCCGCAACGGCGTCGAGGCGCACCTGACGCCGACCGAGTTCGACCTGCTGGTGCACCTGGCCGGCCGGCCGCGCACGGTGCTGCCCCGGGAGCGTCTGCTGGCCGACGTCTGGGGCTGGGCCGACGCGTCCGGCACCCGGACCGTGGACAGCCACATCAAGGGCCTGCGCCGCAAACTCGGCGCCGACCTGATCAGGACCGTGCACGGCGTCGGCTACGCCTTGGAGGTCGACCGGTGAACCGGCCCGGCCCCGGACCCGCCGTCAACCGGACCGGTCTCGGAGCTGCCGCGGGCCGGACCGGCTCCGCACCCACCGTCAACCGGACCGGCTCCGCACCCACCGTCAACCGGACCGGTCTCCGACCCGCCGCGGGCCAGACCAGCTCCGCACCCGCCGTGGGCCCGACCGCATCCAAGCCCGCCGTCGCCCCGGCCGCATCCGGGCTCGCCCTGAATCGGGCCGCATCCGGGGCCGGCCGGTGAACACGCTTCGGGGGCGGCCGGAGAGCGGCCTGCCGTGGATCATCCGGTTCGGCTCGCTGGTCCTGGACCGGATCTACCGCGCCGGCAGCTGGCTGCGCGCCCGGCCCCCGGTCCGCCCGCTGATGGACGCGGTGGAGAGGCTGCTCGGCCGGCTCCCCCGCCCGCTCGACCCGGTCCGCTCGATCAAGGCGAAGCTGTCGCTCGCGCTCGGCCTGGCCGGCGGCGTCGGCCTGCTCGTCCTCTGGTACTCGCTGAAATGGATCCCGCTCAACGTCGCGTTCATCGCGTCCGCGGTCGCGCTGGCACTGCTCACGCTGCAGATCGCGGCGCACGGCGCGACCGTGCCGCTGCGCGAGATGACGGACGCGGCCCGGCAGATGGCCCGCGGCGACTACACCCGGCGCGTGCACACGAACTCGCGGGACGAGGTCGGCGAGCTGGCCGCCGCGTTCAACGTGATGGCCGCGGACCTGGACGCGGCCGACCGGCAGCGCCGCGAGCTGATCGCGAACGTGTCCCACGAGCTGCGCACGCCGATCACCGCGCTGCGCGGCATGCTGGAGAACATCGTGGACGGCGTCTCCGAGCCGGACCCGGCCGCCATGGGCACCGCGCTCGCCCAGACCGAGCGCCTCGGCAAGCTGGTCGCGGAGCTGCTCGACCTGTCCCGCCTGGACGCCGGCATCGTGCCGATGAAGCGCACCGAGATCGCGCTGGACGACTTCCTGGCCGACGTGGTCGCGGAGGCGCAGGTCAACCACCCGTCGGTGCCGATCCGGCTGGACGCGGACGGTGACCTGACGCTCGACGGTGATCCCGAGCGCCTGCACCAGCTCTTCGCGAACCTGCTGGACAACGCGGCCCGGCACAGCCCGGCCGGCGGCTCGATCCGGCTCAACGCCGCGCTCGACGGCGACGACGTGCTCTTCGCCGTCGCCGACCAGGGCAGCGGCATCCCGGTCGCGGAGCGGGAGCGCGTCTTCGAGCGCTTCACCCGCGGTGAACGCGCGACCGGTGGGGGGACCGGGCTCGGGCTGGCGATCGCCCGCTGGGTGGTGCAGCTGCACCACGGCAGCATCGCGGTCGTCGACCCGCGCCCGGGCGACACGATGACCGGCGCACACGTCCAGGTCCGGCTTCCCGCCCGAAATTCATGAATCCCCGGCGGTACGTACGCCGCCTCCGGTCACGTCACTTCATTGAGGACCGCGTCTCCACCGTCCGTCGCACCACGCGGCCGGCCGGCGACGCGCGCCCGCACACCCTGCCACCCCGGGAGCCCCGTATGACCAGCACGCCACCGGCCGCCCCACAGCCGGAAAAGGTTGATAAATCCGCATCTGTCGCGCCAACAGAATCGACGCCACCCGCTTCCACCATGCAAAACTCCACCGCGCCCGCTGCCGCGACGCCGGATTCCACCGCGCCTGGCCCGGCCGTGCCCGTTGCCGGTGCTGGACCCGCCGCTCCGCCCACCCACGCGTCGCCGGCGCCGCGGCAGGCCGGGCCGCCGGTACACACTCAGCTGCTCGTGCACGGTCCCTGGCCGTCGCAGTCTCCGGAGCGCTGGCTGGGACCGGACGCGCCGGCGGCGCCCGGCGTGGTCGTCGCGCTGCTGGTCGCGGCCGCGATCGGGGCCGGCACGCTGAACGTCAGCCGTCCCGGCCTCGGCTGGCTGCTCGCCGCGCTGGCCGGCACCGCCGCGGTCGTGATCGCCGGCCGCGCCCGGGTCCGCCGCACCATGCCGCCCGCGCGCGTCGCGCTCCCGGCCACCGATCCCGGCCGGCGCGCCGACCGCTACCTGTGGTCCGCCGCCACCGTGCTGCTGCTCGGCGCCGGCACGATCCGCGCGGCCGGCTGGCTGTTCGCGCTCTGCGTGGTGACCGCGCTGCTCACCGCCGTGCTGGCGACCGGCGGCGGCACCTCGGTCCGGGCCCTCGGCTACCTCACGACGATCATGCCGGCCGCCGCCGCGCGGGCCGTGCCGTGGCTGGCCCGCGGTGCCCGCACGCTGCGCCGCGGCCGGACCGCGGACTCGCCGCGGCTGGCGCTGCCGATCCTGCTCACCGTGGCGCTGCTGATCGTGTTCGGCGCGCTCTTCATCTCCGCGGACGCCGCGTTCGCGGAGCTGATCACCGCATCCCTGCCGGAGCTGGACGGCGCGATCGTGGCCCGCGTGCTGGTGCTGTTCCCCGCGCTGACGCTGCTGCTCGGCGCGCTGGCGTTCGTCCGGGTCGCGCCACCCGCCACCGCCGATCTGGACGAGCCGCTGCGCCGGCCCGTCCGCCGTACCGAATGGCTGCTTCCGGTCGTCGCCCTTGATCTGCTCTTCGGCGCGTTCGTGCTGGTGCAGGCGGCCGTGCTGTTCGGCGGTGCGGAGCACGTGCTGGCCACGGCCGGGCTGACCTACGCGGAGTACGCCCGGTCCGGCTTCTGGCAGCTGCTGGTCGTCACCGGCCTGACGCTGCTGGTGCTGGGCGTGGCCGCGCTGACCGCGCCGCGCGCGTCCACCACCGACCGCCTCGTCGTCCGGGTGCTGCTCGGCACGCTGGCCGGCCTGACGCTGCTCATCGTGGCGTCCGCGCTGTCCCGGATGTCGCTGTACGCGGACGTCTACGGCCTGACCCGGCTGCGTGTGCTGGTCTTCGCCTGCGAGCTCTGGCTCGGCGCGGTCTTCGTGATGGTGCTCGTCGCGGGCGTCCGGCTGCGCGCCCGGTGGCTGCCGCGCGCGGTCTTCGGCACGGCCGTGCTGGCGCTGCTCACGCTGGTCGCGGTGAACCCGGACGCGCTGATCGCCCGGCACAACCTGAACGAGGACCGGATTGACACCGCCTACCTGGGGCAGCTGTCCGCGGACGCGGTGCCGGAGCTGGCCGAGGCCCCGGCCGAGTTGCGCGGCTGCCTGCTCCAGGGCCCGGCCGCGGGCCTAAGGGCTCACCCGGACGGGTGGCAGGACCTCAACCTGGCCCGAGTGCAGGCCCGCGCGATCCTCGACGGCCAGACGGACGTCATCCGCTGTCCATATCCCTGAGTCAATCTCCGGGTCGGACTCTGACTTTCGCCGGATGTGGGAGACCCATGGAGCTTCTTAGCGTCGAGGGCATGATCGAGCTGCTGGAGGCCGCGGTGACCTCCCCATGGGTCTACCTGGCCATATTCGGGTTGGCACTGCTGGACGCGTTCTTCCCGGCCGTCCCGTCGGAGACCATGGTGATCACCGCCGGCGTCTTCGCGGTGTCCGGTGAACCGAACCTCGCGCTGATCATCGCGGCCGCCGCGGCCGGCGCGTTCTGCGGCGACCACATCTCCTACCAGATCGGCCGCTCCACCGGCCTGGCCCGGCGGCTGCCCGCCACCGGCCGCCGGCGGGCCGCGTTCGACTGGGCCTCGGCCGCGCTGCAGCGGCGCGGCGGACTGCTGCTGGTGATCGCGCGCTACATCCCGGGCGGCCGCACCGCGGCCACGCTGACCATGGGCGCGTGCGGCTACCCACGGGCCCGGTTCACGCTCTACGACACGATCGCGGTCGTCTCGTGGGCGCTCTACTCCGGCCTGATCGGCTTCCTCGGCGGCGCCGCCTTCGAGGAGAACAAGCTGCTCGGCGTCGCCTTCGCGCTCGGCATGGCGATCACCCTGACGGTCACGATCGAGCTCACCCGCTGGCTGATCTCCCGCCGCCGTGCCGGCGCGGCCGGCTCCGGCCCGGAGTCCGTCGCCGAGACCGCGCCGGTCGCGGCCACGCCGGCGCTCGCACCCGCGGCCGAACGCTGACCGCCGCGTCGTCCGCGTCCCCTCGGCGCTGATCTCAATCCTCCGAAGACGCGGACGACGCCTTCGGAGCCGAAGATGAACTGCCGGCCGATCGTCGAGGTCCATGACTGCCGATTCTGCCGCCTCGCACGACCGGGTTCGCGATAGCATCCAGAAATGTCGATACCATCGGTGCTGGTGGCCGCCGTTGCCGCCACCGGTCTGGCCGCGCCCGTCCCGGCGCCGAGCCTCGAACCCCAGCTGATCACGAGCGTGGACACGTCCGCCGGTGGCACCGGCGCCCGGCTGCTGCTCGGCGACGTCAGCGGTGACGGGCGGCTGGACATCGTCACCATGCAGCCGGCCTACCTGGCCTCCGACGTCTACATCGGCCGGCAGGTGCAGTCGCTGGCCGCGTTCGACGTGGCGAGCGGCACGAAGATGTGGCAGATCGGCACGCCGGATCCGCGCGTGACGAACAACGGCACGGACATCCCCGCGGAGATCTACGACCTGGACGGCGACGGGGACAACGAGGTGCTCGCCGTGATGGAGGGCGTGTTCCGGGTCTTCGAGGGCAGCACCGGCACGCTGGTCCGCGAGTTCCCGGTGCCGGGGCCGAACGCGTGGGACACCATCGTCATCGCGAACACGCGCGGGCTGGACCAGCCCCGCGACCTGGTCTTCAAGGACCGCTACGACCAGGTGTGGGTCACCGACGAGTTCGGCACGCTGCTCTGGACGCACACCGGCACGGTCGGCCACCGGCCGTACCCGCATGATTTCGACGACGACGGACGTCAAGAGCTGATCGCGGGGTACGACGTGCTCGCACCGGACGGCACGCTGCTCTGGACCGCGGACATGGCCGACCACCCGGACTCGATCGCGGTCGGCGACCTGGACCGCGACGGCGCCGAGGACATCGTCTTCGGCGGCGCCGGGAAGGGCGGCGACAGCACCAACGCGTACCGTCAGGATGGTTCCCTGCTCTGGCAGAACCTGGACGCGGTCGAGGCGCAGCAGGTCGGCATGGGCGACTTCCGCCCCGACCTGCCCGGCCTGGAGGTCGCCGGCCTGGACCGGGTCGACCGCACCGCGACCACCGGCAGGGACTCGCTCTACCTGGTCTCCGCGTCCGGCGAGACGCTGTGGAAGGAAGAGCGCACCACGCTCGGCTGCTGGGGCACGGTCCTGGAGCCGCTGCACAACTGGGACGGCACCTACCGCGACCTGCTGCTGTCCTGGAACCGTGGCTGCGGCGAGGTGGCCGGCATCTGGGACGGCAACGGCGACCGGGTCGCCACGTTCGGCGTCGACGGCCGGATGATGCGCGGCGACCTCTGCGGCGACGACCGCACCGAGATAGTCGACTACGTGATGGGCGACCGCGCCCACGTCTACGCGAACGGCCCCTGCGACCTCACCGCGAAGGTCACCGGCCGCCCGCTCCCCCAGCCGAAACGCCTCTACAACTACAGCCGCTACACCGCCGAGGAGATCCCCACCGACCACGCGCTCGGCCGCCGCTGGCACCACAACCGCGTCGACCTCGGCCGCCTCCGCGAACTCACCGGCGTCACGGTCTCGCTGAGAGGCGCGGCCCGCTTCCACGTCGAGACCTCCACGGACGGCCGCCACTGGACCCGCGTCGCCACCGACGCCACCGACCGCACCGGCCACGCTCGCGTCGAGTTCACCGCCCTCGCCCGCCACGTCCGCATCATCACCCACGCCCGGTTCCGCACCGCCGAGGTCCTCGGTACGCGATAACGAGCAGCAGGACCGTTTTCCCGCTTCCGGCGTGGTGCAGCCCGTGTGCTCCCGCGGGCAAACCCGCGGCGGCCTCCGCCGCCGCTCCGGTCGCCGCGTCGGAGCCGGCGACGTCGTGGCCGGGAGAAGAGCAGCGGTCCCCGGGCCACGTCGCGTGGCCTCCGGTTCCGGCGGGGCCGGCACGGTCAGGGGCGGAACTCGATCGTGTCGCCGAGTTCGTCGATGACCTGAGTCCAGTGGGCGATCAGGAGGGCCGGGTCGAAGCCGCGCAGCTTCCAGCGGCTGTTGCGGCGCAGCGCCTCGTCGAAGTCGTCCAGCAATGAGCCGGGGGCGAGCAACGTCCACACGTCCTGGTCCAGTGCGTAGGAGAGGTCGCGGGCGAGGGCGGCGGCACCGAGCAGCAGCTCGGGGATCCACTCGTCGCGGCCGCCGGCCAGGTTGGTGACGACCAGGTCCAGCCCGTAGCGGTGTTCCGGCGCGGGGAACAGCGCGGGCGGCGTGGCCCAGCCGGCGAACTCGGCGAAGCCGGGACGGTCGCGCAGGTCGTGGGCGGTGTCACCGTGCAGGAAGGCCACCAGGCCGTCGGCGGTGCCGAAGACCTGGACGCGGCCGTCGACGGCGAGGAACCGCGGCTCCTCGTGCGTGCCACCGCCGCCGTCCTCGTCCGGCTCCCGCTCGATCCAGCGCAGCGTGATCCCGACCCCGCCGTCGGTCGCGATCTCGATCGCCTCGATCCGCGGATAGCCCGGCACCGGCGCGGCCTGCCACGGCGCGGGCTGCTGCCAGTGCCCCGGCACGGGCGCGACGACCGGCGCCCCGAACTGGCCCGCCACCGCGGCCGCCCCGAACTGCCCCGGCACCACGGCCGCCCCGAACTGCCCCGGCACGGCGGGTGGCGCGCTCACCGGCGCGGGAACGGGGCCGGCGGCGGACCCGGGTGCCGTCGCGCTGTCCGCGGGCGGCCATGGCATCGCCGATGCACCCCGCGCGACCACCAGTTCCGGCGCCTCCACCGTGATCGGTGCGACTCCGAGCGCCCGGTGCAGCAGCGTCGCCACGAGCGGTGTGCGGGTGCCGCCGCCGACCGGCAGCACCCCGGCCACCGGCACGCCGGACCGCTGCATGGTCGCCACGGTCAGTGCCACCGTGCGCTCCAGCAGCGGCGTCGCCTCCGCCTCGAACCCTGCCCGGCCGATCTCCACCGGCGCGGCCAGCATCGGCACCGGCAGCCACGCGGCCGGCTGTGACGACAGCTCCTCCCTGGCCGTGCGCGCGGCCGCCCACAGCTGTCGCCGCGCCCGGTGGTCGTCCGGCGTCCGCGGATCTTCCAGGCGCGACCACACGTCCGGCGCCGTGTCCACGGTCAGCCGCCGGGCGGTGCCGACCACGATCGCGTCCAGATGCAGGCCGGACACGTCGGCCAGCCCGTCCGTGGCCGCGATCGACAGGCCGGCCGGCCCCTGCCGTACCACCGTGATGTCGAAGGTTCCGGCGCCCAGGTCGTAGATCGCGATTCCGTGATCCGGGGGCACCGGGCGCCCGAGCGTGGAGACGAGGTGGAACGCGGCCGCGATCGGTTCCGGCACCATCCGTACCGCGGCGGGCCTGGCCCATGCCGTGGCCTCGGTGAGCGCCGCGAGCTGCGCCGGACCCCAGGCGGCCGGGTGGGTGAGCGTGACCGCGCGGTCCCCGGCGCCGGCCCGGTGCAGGATCGCGCCGAGCGTGTAGCCGACCGGCAGCTCACGCCCGCCGGCCCGGACGACGCCGTCGAGGACCCGGAGTTTCGGATGCGGCTCGACGCTTCGTGGATCGGCCGTGCCCACGTCCGCGCCGGTCAGCATGGTGCCCTCGGCGGTGACCGCGACGGCGGAGTCGATGATCAGCGCCTCCGGCGGCGCGCCGGACATGGCGACGGTGGTCGACGTACCGAGATCGATGGCGAGATGCACCGGATCAGTGTGCACAGCGCCGGCAAGATTCACCCCTTGCGGCCCTGCGTGGCGACGCCCTCGATGAAGTACCGCTGACAGAGCAGGAAAGCGATGATCATCGGTACGGTCGTGAGCACCGCGCCGGCCAGCACCACCTCCCAGCGTGCCTCCCCGGCCTGACCGAACTGGTCGAGGATCGCCTTCATCCCGCGCGGCATCGTGAACAGCGCCGGATCACGCAGGTAGATCAACGGCCGCAGCAGGTCGGACCAGCTGGCCCGCAGCTCGAAGACGAACGCGACGATCAGCGCGGGACGGCAGAGCGGCACCGCGATCCGCCAGAAGAGCCGCCAGTACGACGCGCCGTCCACGCGCGCGGCCTCGAACAGCTCGCGCGGCACGCCGAGGAAGAACTGCCGGATCAGGAAGATGTAGAACGCGCTGCCGAACAGATTCTGCGCCCAGAGCGGCACCTGCGTGGCGGCCAGGCCAAGCTCGTTCCAGATCAGGTAGGTCGGGATCATGGTCACCGCGCCGGGCAGCATCATCGTGCCGACGACCAGCGCGAAGAGCGCGTTCCGCCCGGGGAACCGGAAGTAGGCGAAGCCGAACGCCACGATCGCGCTGGAGACCGTCACGGTCGCGGCCGCGGCCAGCGCCACCACCACGCTGTTGCCCAGCCAGGTCAGCACGGGCGCGGCGGACCAGATCGTCACGTAGTTCTCCGGCGCCCACTCGCGCGGGATCAGCGCGTTGTCGAACACGTCCGGCCGCGGTTTCAGCGACGCGCTGACCAGCCAGGCGAACGGGTACGTGAAGACGACCGCGGCCACGGCCAGCCCGGTCCAGATCGGCCAGCGACGCGCGCCCATCAGCCACCCCCGTAGTGCACGAAGCGGCGGCTCAGCCGGACCTGGACCAGCGTGACCGCCATGATGATTCCGAAGAGCAGCCAGGCGAGCGCGGACGCGTACCCGATGTGCAGGAACTGGAACGCCTGCTGGAAGAGGTAGACGACGTAGAAGAGCGCGGCGTCGCTGCCGTACGTCTGCTGGTTCGCGCTGCCGTAGAACGCGGTGTAGACCTCGTCGAACGTCTGCAGCCCGCTGATCGTGTTGATGATCAGCGTGAAGAACAGCGCGCCGCTGATCGACGGCACGGTCACGGCCCGGAACCGCGCCCACGCGGACGCGCCGTCCATCTGCGCGGCCTCGTGCAGGTCACGGGGCACGTCCCGGAGCGCGGCCAGGTAGATGATCACGGTGCTGCCCAGGCTCCACGCGCCGATCAGCACGAGCCCCGGCTTGATCCACGCGGGGTCCGCGGTCCAGTCCGGCCCGATCGGTCCCAGCACCTGGTTGACCAGCCCGGACTGCCCGTTGAACAGCAGCAGGAAGAGCACGCCGACCGCCACCTTGGGCGTGACCGTGGGCAGGTAGAAGACGGTCCGGAAGAACCCGGCCGACCGGCGCCCGGCGCGGTTGAGCAGCAGCGCCAACGCGAGCGACACGACCATGGTCAGCGGCACGTGCAGCGCCGTGTAGAACAGCGTGTTGCCCAGGCTCGTCCGCACCCGGGGATCGCCGAACAGCGTCCGGTAGTTGTCCGCGCCGACGAACTCCGCGCCGGTCAGCACGTCGTAGTCGGTGAACGACAGCACCAGGCTGGCGACCATCGGCCCGGCCAGAAAGACCAGGAAACCGACGATCCAGGGCGACAGGAAGCCGTACGCGGCCCACGTCTCGCGGCGCGCCATCTCAACTGCCGCGGTTCGCCTCGTCCAGCGCGGCCTGTGCCTGTCGCTGCGCCTGGGCGAGCGCCTCCGCCGGTGACTGCCGCCCGTCCAGCACCCGGTTGACCGCGTCCTGCCAGGCCGCCTTGAACTCCTCGCCGGCCGCCATCGCGGGCAGCGAGAACCCGGTCTCCTGCGTCTCCAGCACGGTCCGCACCGCGGCGCTCGGCTGCACCACGTCCCGGAAGATCACCTCGTCCGCGCGGACGTTGCCGGTGAACGTACCGGCGTACGGCTTGCCCGCGTCCGCCCGCACCTTCGCCCGTGCTCGCGCCGCCGCGATCCACGTCTCGCTGTCCGTCATCGTGGCGATCCACCGGCACGCCTCCTCCGGGTGCGGGCCGCCCTTCGGGATCGCCCAGGCGTTCCCGGTGATCCAGTCGACCGGCTTACCGTCCCGCCCGCGGAACGGCGCCACCGTGACGGCCGTGTCCGGCGAGTTCTCCGCCAGCACGTTCAGGTAGAAGTCCTCCATCACGAACGCGCCCAGCTGCCCGCTCGCGAACTGGTTCCGCGCGCCGAAGAAGTCGAACGTGTCCCGGAACGACTTGAACGCGGCCCAGCCGCCCTGCGCCCGGATCAGCCCGGCCGTGAACTCCAGCGCCTCGGCCACCCGCGGATCGTCCAGCCGTGCGGTCCGGCCGTCCGCGCTGACCAGCTCGGCACCGTTGGCCCGCGCCCACATCGGCAGGAACTCCGGGATCTTCGGGTCGAACCCGATCCGGCTCAGCTTTCCCGCCTCGGTCACGGTCAGCTCCTCCGCGCGCTTCGCCAGCGCGTCCCAGTCGTCCGTCGCGAGGCCGGCCTCGCCCACCACCGCGTCATTGATCATCAGGACGCGGTTGTTGTAGAAGTCCGGCAGCCCGTACAGCTCTCCCCGCAGCGTGGCCTCCGCCAGCGCGGCCGGCCGGAACTGCGCCACGTCGATCCGCTCGCGCGCCACGCAGTCCCGCAGCGGCAGCAGCGCGCCCTTCGCGGCGTACGTCCCCAGCAGCCGCCGTTCCATGTAGACCAGATCCGGCGGCGTCCCGGACGCCACGGCCGACAGGAACTGCTGCGCGTCGAAGCTGCCCTCCGACGCCACCGCGGTCCCGGGCGCGATGCGCGCGTTCGCCGCGTCGAACCGCGTCCGCGCGATCTCGTCGCCGGTCCCGAACCCCATCATCGTCAGCGTCACCGCGCCGCCGGCACCACCGTCGTCACCGCCCACGCCCCCGCACCCGGCCGCGAGCACCGCCACCAGCACCGCCACGATCCCCCGCCGCACACCCCGATCACCCATCGTCACCCTCACCTCACGTCGCCCCTATCGGCGAATATAGAAGCGCGACGATCGACCGGCAACGCGAGCAATCCCCCGGAGCGGGAAGCCGTCGCCGCCGGCGCACGAGCGCCCTCGCGCAAGGCGAGTGATATCGTGATATCAGATCCGCCTACGGAGGTGCCCATGGCAAACATCCTCATTCGTGATCTGAGCCAGGAAGCCGTCGACCGTATCGACGCGGCGGCAGCCGGTCTCGGCCTCTCCCGTAACGAATACCTGCGTCGCAAGTTCGAACAGGGCATGGCGCCCACCGGAGGGCAGGTGGTCACTGCCGAGGACTGGCAACGGTCCGCAGAGGCCTTCCCTGACCTGGCCGACCCCACGGTGATGGACAACGCGTGGCGGTGACGACCTGGCTGATCGACAAGTCGGCATACGTCCGCCTTCAACTCGGCCAGACCGCGAATCGCGAGGAGTGGAGCCTGCGCATCAGCCGCGGGCTGGTCCGGCTCTCCACCATCACGCGGCTGGAGCTCGGCTACTCCGCACGTTCCGGCGAAACGGGGCGGGAGCAGTTCGTGCTCCCGCCACTGTCCTTGATGCCGATCGAGTACCTGACACCCGCCGTCGAGGACAGGGCGTTCCAGGTACAGATGCTCCTGGCCGACCGCGGCCAGCATCGCGCACCATCGATTCCCGACCTGCTGATCGCGGCAACGGCGGAGAAGGCAGGACTGACCGTTCTCGCCGTCGACAAGGACTTCGACCTCATCGCCACGATCACCGGACAACCCGTCCACACCCTGGATGACTGAACCCCTCGCGCGCCTTTGAGTTACCGCAGGCGCGCCCGCGCTCCGGCTTCACGCCCACCACGCCGCAGACCCCGGCCGGCCCCACGATCGACCCGTCCATCCCCGTCCCGATCGCCAACGGCGCCATCCCGCACGCGACCGCCACTGCCGACCCGGACGGCGACCCCCACTGGCTGTGGCTGAGCGAATAGGGGTTCCGCGTCTGCCCACCCACCCCCGACCACCCTTCGGTGGCCTCGGTGGACCGAAAGTTCGGTGCAGGTGCCTCCAGAACACCGCCGCCGAGCGGAAGGCTGGTCCCACCGCGGAAGGACGGCTTACGCGCCCTCGCCGGGCGGCTGCCACGGGTCAATGATCTCGACACCCGCGGGCGCGAAGTCAGCCACGTTACGAGTGACGACCGGCATGCCGTGTACGAACGCGGTCGCCGCGATCAGCGAGTCACGGACGGGCCGCGGATCGGGAACGTGAAGGACGGCGCTGCGTCGCGCAACGGCGGAGTCGACGGGAAGAATTCGCTCGGTGAACGCGGGCAGCACCTGCGCTTCCAGCCAACGGCGCAGAATCGCGCCCTGTGCCGGATCGCGCCGCTCGGCCAGGAGAACCCCGATCTCCAGTTCCTGCACGGTGATAGCCGAGATGAACATACTGCTGGCCGCGGCACCGGCCGCCCAGGCGACGACGTTGGCGTCGGCCCGCCCGACCTTGGCTTTCCGCAGTTCGGAGACGACGTTGGTGTCCAGCAGGAACATCAGGCGAGATCCGCGGGCCGGGCCAGGTCACGGGACGCGGTGGGCTCGAATTCGACGTCAGCCTCTTCCGGGGACAGGCCGAGCAGGTCAACGATGCTCTCCTGCCCACCGGTCAGCCGCTGATACTCCTCGAAGGTCAGCAGCACGTGCGCGGGCCGGCCCCGGTCGGTAATGAAGACCGGGCCGCTGCGAGCCGCATTCTTGGCTCCCCCCGTATCCTGATTGAACTCACGGCTCGACAATCTCGTCACCGTCACAATCCCCACCTCCGAAGCCGTGTAGCAATGTTACTACACAATCGCCCTGCCCGTTATGGGCAACAACTCGCGCCCAGGCAATCCCCTCCGGCCGGGCGATAACAGGGTCACCCACGCAGCCCACGACGCACGCGCTCACCCGCAAGCCCCGCACCGACCCACGCCACGCAACCACAGCACCGCCGGGTTCACTCGCAAGGCCGCAAGGCCCGCACCGCACCGACCCACCCCACGCAACCACAGCACCGCCGGGTTTCAGGGGGCTCGGCCCCCTGAGCAGACATGACGAGAGGCCGCAGTCCGCGCTTTCCGCGGACACACGGCCCCTGCATCTCGTGGGCGATACTGGGTTCGAACCAGTGACCTCTCCGGTGTGAACGGAGCGCTCTTCCACTGAGCTAATCGCCCTTGCGAGACAGAACTGTACCGGACCCGGCCCGACCCGCGCACATCGGGGTTCCGGCGTGCCGGGGCGCGGCCGGGCGTGATGCACCGGGAGTCTCGCGGGGGTTTCGGTGACCAGCGACGGCACCGGCTCCGACGCGGCGACCGGAGCGGCGGCGGAGGCCGCCGCGGGTTTGCCCGCGGGAGCAAACGGGCTGCACCACGCCGGAAGCGGGAAAGCGCCCGCGTTCTTGCAGTTCTTGACGGGCCTCCGGAAGCAGCACCGGCACTCGCCCGGCTTGATCCCGGGCCAGGCGGCCGGGGGAGCACGCCGAACGTCAGCCACTGGACGCGGAAAGTCCGTTTCTGCGGCTTCTAGAACCGCTCCAGGAGATCCAGGCCGACCTGGATGAGGTCGATGCCGAGGGTCAGGCGGAGGGAGAGCCAGACGATCGCGCTGACGAAGACGAAGCAGAGGAGGCCGAGGAGGGAGCGGAGCGGCCAGGGCTGGCGCATGATCCAGCGGGTCCAGGCCTGAACGTGTTTGCGGGTGAAGTGGAGCAGGTGGCGGGCCCAGGCGAACTCGATGGCCCAGATGGCGAGGCCGACGATGACGATGCCCCAGCCGGGGCCGGGGAGCGGGATCGCGACGATGCCGACCGCGACCACGATCGCGCCGAGGAGGCCGATGCCGATCTTCAGGGCTATCCGGCCGGTGGGGTTGGCGCGGATCTCGTCGAGCTTATTGGTGATGCGGCGTCGCCATGCGGGGGTGGGCCGGACCACTTCTTCGAGGGTTTCCACCTCTTCATGATCACCCACTGTGTCCACCCCGGAATCGGACGCCGTGGAGGGATTTGACGCCATTACCTACCCCCGGTAGCCGTAGGGCCGTCACTGAACCGGACAACACGACGTTACCGGAGTGAGTCGACGTTGGTACCGCCGCGAACGGCGGATCGAGCAGCAGGCAAGACGCCGGGATCTTACTTGAACTCTTTCTTTGGGAAGACCAGTTCGGCCCGACTTCCTACTACTGGGTGAGATCAGCGTATGACGGAGCGTAATCGGATGTATCCGCTGAGTATGGGATACGCGGGGTGAGTACCCCGCAGCGGTGCCGGGGGGAGAACGTCAATGAGTGTCATCCGACCGACGACCGTCGAGGTCGAGACGTCGCTGCGGCTTGTCGCACCGGATGCTACCGCGTTGCCGGTGCGCGCCAGCCTTCGCTACGACCCGTCAGATCCGTACGCGGTGCACGTGCTGTTCCACGCCGAGACGGCCGGGGGCGAGGCCGTGAGCTGGTCATTCGCGCGGGAACTGCTGGTCACCGGGCTCGACGAGCCGGCCGGGATCGGCGACGTCCGGGTGTGGCCCTGGGCCACCCCGAAGGGTGACTTCGTGGCTCTGGCCCTGTCGTCACCGGACGGGAACGCCCTCTTCGAGGTGCCACGGAGCGTGCTCGTCCGGTTCCTTCGCCGGACGTACGTGGTGGTGCCGCGGGGCCGGGAGGGCGATCACCTCGACGTCGACGCGGCCGTGAACCGGCTGCTGGCAGGGCGGTAAAAGGCGGCATTAAAAGGGACAGAAGAACTGATATGACCCGCGCGATACCAGTCGGTACGCGCGGGTCACTCTTATGCACAGAAAAGCTCCGAAATTGCCATAAATGTGCAACAAAGAGAATGTGGGGATGCGTACCTGGCCAGGGACGGTTACCGTGAGTCCGATGGTCGGTATCGGTCAGGCGCGGCAGGGCAGTGAGCCCGCTCGCCCCACGGGCATCGGCGCCACTACGCTCAGCGACTTCTCCGGAGACGGACCGCATCTCCTCGATCGCAACCTCCTTCTGCTGGTCACGGTCGGCCAGGGCGCGCAGGAGATCGACTTCGTCCGGCACGACTGCCGCCCCGGCACGCTGCTGTGGGCCCGGCCGGGCCAGGCGATCCGGCTCAGCCGCCGGGCCGGCCTGGACGCGGTGCTCATCTCCTGGCATCCCGAGGACCTCCCCGACCGCTGGCAGCCCGGCGGTCGGTGCGGGTGGCAGCTGGCCGGCGAGGACGAGGACGCCGTGATCAGCGAGGTGAGCCAGCTGGTGGTGGACCGGGAGCGGCACGCCGGCACGCCGCTCGCGGACGACCTGCTGCGCCATCAACTGACCGTGCTGATGCTGCGGATCGCGCTGCTGGCCGGCGATCGCACGCCGCCGGAGACGTCGACGTTCCACGAGTTCACGACCGCGATCGAGACGGGGTACGCACGGAGTCGCCGCGTCGAGGAGTACGCCCGGCTGCTCGGCTGCTCGGTCCGCACGCTCACCCGGGCCTGCCTGGCCGCCACCGGCCGCAGCGCCAAGCAGGTGATCGACGACCGGGTGGCGCTGCAGGCCCGGCGCCTGCTGGCCTGCACGGAGACGCCGATCGCGGACATCGGCCGGGCACTCGGCTTCCCGGAGCCGACGAACTTCGGCCGCTTCTTCCACCGGGAGACCGGCTGCTCGCCCGGCGCGTTCCGGGCCGCGCTGCCCGGCCCGCCGCTGGAGGCGCGGGACGCCGGCCCGCATGTGCTGCGAACAACCGCGTTCCACACTTTCTAGTACACCGAGCCGCTGTTTGTGGGACAGAGTGGGGCGGCGCACGCTGCGGCCCCGTGCGGGGTCACAATGTGGGGGTGCAGATCTCCGCGCGTGGTGAGTACGCCGTCCGAGCCGCCCTCAGCCTGGCCTCGGTCCACCCCTCACTGATGTCCGCCCAGGCCATCGCGCAGGAGCAGGACATGCCGCGGAAGTTCCTGGAGGCCGTGCTCGCGGACCTGCGCCGGGCCGGCATCGTCCGGGCCCAGCGCGGCGCCGAGGGCGGTTACACGCTGGCGCAGACGCCGCGCGAGATCATGATCGGCTCGATCCTGCGCGCGGTCGACGGGCCGCTCGCGGGCGTCCGCGGCATGCGGCCGGAGGAGACCCGCTACGACGGCGCTGCGGAGAACCTGCCGAAGCTGTGGGTCGCGGTCCGCAGCGCGGTGCGCGAGGTCGTCGACGAGACCAGCCTGGCCGACGTGGTGAGCGGCCGGTTGCCGAACCACGTGAAGAAGCTGACGACCCGCCCCGACGCGTGGGAACCGCGGTAATTCACTCAAACGTTTGCACTGCCGGGGTTCCGGGCACATGTTCGACAACCCCGGCAGCTATGCAGACGAAGGGAGCAACACGCCATGGGCCTGATGTTCCGTAAGCGCAGGAAGTTCGGACCGCTGATCTTCAACTTCACCGAGAACGGTTTCTCGTCGTGGAGCATCAAGATCGGCCGCTGGTCCTGGAACTCGAAGGCACGCGCGCACCGCGTCGACCTTCCCGGTCCGTTCTCCTGGAAGCAGGACAAGTCGCGCTCGACGAACTGACTCCCCGATACGGCGGTCAGACCGGGACGGAGATTCCCACTCCACCCCGCGTCTGACCGCCGTATCGCTTCTTCTCCTTCGCGAGGTCCAGCCGCCCGATCGTCTTGCGGGCCGCCAGCGCCGCGTCGTCCAGCAGGTCCTTCGGGATCAGCCAGACCACCTCGAACTCCAGCCCGTCCGGGTCCCTGCCGTAGAGGCTCTTGGTGCTCCCGTGGTCGGACGTGCCGACCAGTGCGTCCGCGTTCGCCAGCGCCACCATCACCTCTTCCAGCGTGTCCAGCGTGTCGACCTCCCACGCGAGGTGGTAGAGCCCGACCGTGGCCCGCCCGGCCATCGACGGACCGGCCGGGCCTATCTCGAAGAGCCCCAGGTCGTGGTCGTTCGACGAGTCCGGCGCCTGCATGAACGCGGCGCGGAACCCGTTCGGCGTCATCGGCACCTGGCGGAAGCCGAGCACGTCCCGGTAGAACGCGACGCTCCGGTCGAGGTCGCTGATGTACAGCACGGCGTGGTTGAGCCGGACGACACCCATGACGATCCCTTCATCCATGTTGGTAGTTGAAGGTTCAACTAGTTGATTATCATACGGTCATGACGCGCTGGCTGAACCCCGAGGAACAACGCACCTGGCGGGCGTTCCTCTTCGCCTCCCGAGCAATGCTGGAGACGCTGGACCGGGAGCTGCAGCGGGACTCAGGCATGCCGCACGCCTACTACGAGATCCTGGTCCGGCTGTCCGAGGCCCCCGACCGCAGCATGCGGATGAGCGACCTCGCCGACTCGCTGGCCTCATCCCGCAGCCGGATCTCGCACGCGGTGACCCGGCTCACCGAGCAGGGCTGGGTGCGGCGCGAGGACTGCCCCACCGACCGGCGCGGCCAGCTCGCCGTGCTCACCGAGCGGGGCTACGAGGTGCTCGCCGCGGCCGCGCCCCGGCACGTCGACGGCGTCCGCGCCCACCTCTTCGACCAGCTGACCCCGGAACAGCTCACCCAGCTCGGCGCGATCAGCTCCCGGCTGCTCGACCACCTCGACCCGGAGCACGAGCTACGCTGACGGCTTCGCGACAGTCCGGAATCGCCCGGTACGGCATTCCCGGAACAGCACGGCCGAGAGCGCCCACTTGAACACATCGTTCCGGAACGAGCACTATGGGGCACGTGTCCCACGGATTGGCTGAACTGACAGCGCACGCGAAGGATCTGATCGGCGCGGGCGACCTCGGGGCCGCCCAGATGCTGCTCAGTGACGCGCTCGCCGCCGTCGACGTCGATCCGCTGCGCGCGTCGGCCGACCTGGCCGACGCGGCGGGCCTGCTCGCCCGCATCCTGGTGGCGCTCGGCGAGCCGCACTCGGCCCGCGCCTGGGCCACGTTCGCGCACACGGCCCAGCGGCGGCTGCGCGGGCCGGCCGACGAGCGCACCGTGGTCGCGGCCGCCACGCTCGCGGCCGTGCTGCACCGGGTCGGCGCGAACGCCTCAGCGGCCCACCTCTACCGCGACGTGGTCGCGCGGCTCACGCTGGTCGACGGCCCGGGCTCGATGCGGGTGCTGGCAGCCCAGGCCGACCTGGCCACGGTCGAGCACGCGCGCGGCGAGTGCGTGACGGCCCGGCGGCTGCTCGCGGACGCGTACCGGCGGCATCGGGAGACCTACGGCGAGGGCCATCCCGCGGGCATCAAGATGCTCGCCCGGCTCGGCACCATGGAACGCGACTGCGGCAACTTCGGCGAGGCTCACCGGCTCTTCAGCGGCGCCCGCGACCTGTGCCGCGACTACCTCCCGGCCGACCACCCGATGGCGGCCCAGATCGCGGCCCTCGCCCGCGCCCCCGCCGACCCCGAGCACATCTGCCGCAACGTCTCCCCGGCCGACGACGACTTCTCCGCCGATCCGCCACAGGCTGAAACCCCCCAACCCCCCTTCGCGGGTACGTCGACAGCCGTCGGCCCCCTCCCGACCGCGGAAGCCACGGACGTCCCGGACGCCGACTCCACGGACGTCCCGGACGCGACGACGGCCGACCCTGTGGGAACCGCCTCCGACGGCGCTACGGGAGCCGCGGGCACTGCGGGAGCTGGCGGCACCACCGGAACCGCCAGCACTACCGGAGCTGGCGGCACCACCGGAGCCGCCGGCACGGCCGGAGCCGCCGGAGGCGGTTCCCGGGGCGTCGCCGGAGCTGGCGGTGCTGCGGGCGTCGCCGGAGCTGGCGGTGCTGCGGGCGTCGCCGGAGCTGGCGGTGCTGGCCCCACAGGTCTGGCGGATGCCGCCGGTAACGCTGGTCCCACCGGCGCCACGGGAGCCGCCGGTGTTGCCGAGGTAGCGGATTCGGTGGATGCCGGAAACGCAGTCGGCACGGCGGCCGCCGAGGACTCGCCCGGTGGCGGCGCTGAGATCACTGGTGACGCCCAGGCACCGGGCCGAACCTGGCCCGGCGAGGTGCCGGCTGCCAGGGATGCAACGGATGCGAGGCGGGACTCCGCCGCGACCGGCACCCCGTGGGGCACCGCACCGCAGCGGCAGCCGAGACCGTCTCCGTGGGTGACCGGTGCCGCAAGCCCGCAGCCGCCGATGGATCATCCGGACGAGCCGTCGCCCGACGACTTCCCGCCCGATGTGGACGATCTGACCGCCCAGGACGTCGACTGGGAACCCGGCCCGACGTCATATGCGAGAACCGCGTCGATCGGTGTCTCCAGCGGCGATATCTCCCCGACCACGCCAGAGCCGGCCCCTGAGCTCGAGGTGCCGGCACCGCTCCCGGACTTCCGCGAGCAGCCGGAGCAGGACGACGCGGAACCCCGCGTCCCGGAGCCCGCACGGTCGCCGGAGCCCGCACGGTCGCCGGAGGCCGCAGCCGAGTCGCGCGGCGAGGTCGGCGTCACCCGCCACGACGCCAAGGCGAACGACGACGGGCGAGCCGGCGGAGCGTCCGAAGAGGACGGCCGTGCCGACGTCGAGTCGCCCGGCGGCGAGTCGCCCGGCGGCGAGTCGCCCGGCGGCGAGTCGCCCGGCGGCGAGTCGCCCGGCGGCGGTGCTTGGCAGGGCTCCGGCGAGGACGACGGCACCGAGGCCTGGCACCTGCCGCCGGTGGCTCCGGAACCGGCTGCTTCCGCACTGGCCGGCGAAGAGCCGGAGCCCGCATCTCGCCCGGCGATCGGCGAGCACACGGCTCCGTCGTGGCAATCACCGCTTCTCGATCCCGACGCCGCACTCGGTGCCGCGAGCCCACGATCCGGCGGCGATTCCGGGCGACCCGAGGACGCGGTTCTCCGGGCACCCGCCTCCGACTCGCCGGTCTCCGCGACGTGGCAACCACCGATGCCGGATCACGGGACCGGCACCGCGCCTTGGGACGATCCCGCCACGTCGCACGCCGATTTCACCGCGTCACAGGCCGATCCCGCCGCATCGCAGACCGATCCCACCGCATCGCAGACCGATCCCGCCGCGCCGCAGACCGATCCCACCGCATCGCAGACCGATCCCACCGCGCCGCAGACCGATCCCACCGCATCGCAGACCGATCCCGCCGCGCCACAGACCGATCCCACCGCATCGCAGACCGATCCCGCCGCGCCACAGACCGATCCCACCGCGCAGTTCGAGCACCGGCCCGGCTCCGGCAAGCTGGCGGAGCGAGACGACGAGCCGGTCGTCGGCCCGTGGCATCCACCGCTACAGGGCGGCGACGATCTGGAGCCGTGGCGCGCGGTCAGCTTCTACGCCGCGTCCCGCCCGGACGGGAACGATGCCGCCGACGCACCGTGGACGCCTCCGGCACCGGCCGAACCTCAGCCGTCGATTCCCTCCGAGACCTGGGGACCGGCCGAGTCCCAGCGGACGGCACATCCCGAGACCTGGGCGCCGGCTCAGGATTCGGTTCCCGTGGCCCGCCCGGACGCCGGCGCCTCGACCGGCGAACAGCCCGGCCGGCCCACCTCGGCCGACGAACAGCCCGGCACGACCGCACCGGCCGCCGAACAGCCCGGCACGACCGCACCGGCCGATGAGCCGCCGGCCGCCACGTCGTCGCCCGGTGAACAGCCCGCGCCGTGGCGGCCCCGGAACGAGCGGTCGGAAACCTGGCAGCCGCCGTCCGAGCGCGGCCCCTCCGAGCCATGGCCGCGTGGCAGCGACAGTGGCGCGACGCCGTGGACACCGCCCGCGCGCACGCCTCCGCCGGCCGCCGCGCCCACGCCGCGCTATCCCGGTTCCGGCATCCCCCGGTCCACGCCGTGGGTCTCGGGCGCCGCGGCCCATCCGGCGCCGGTCCCCCCGCCCGCGGCTCCGGCCGACGCCGGCACCACCGCGGACCCGTCCGCCGCGGGTGCCAAGGACGGCACCCGGCCCGAGACCGACGCCGGTCCGCCCACCACGCCCGGCACCACCTACGCCTGGAGCGGCGCGCGGACCGAGGCGGAGACGCCGGCCGAGGAGACGTTCGGGGACTGGCCGCTGGACGAACCGCCGGCCTGGCAGCCGCCGGACGCCTCCGGCGCGTGGTCATCCGCACCCCCGCCGATCGCGGAGCAGCCCGGTCACGTGCCGCCGCAGGCGCGATCCGGCCGCTACGCGACGCCGCCCACACCGGTCCCCTACGACGACGGCCTCGGTGGCACGCCGGCCCCCTACACGGACCAGCGCGACGTCACCCCGGACGAGCGGTACTGGACGGACGACAACGCGGCCGCGCCGCTGCCACCGGCCGTCTTCGATGATCTGAGTGGGCACGGGCCGCAAGCCGGGCAGATGCCGCAGGCCGCGCCGCCCGCGGTCGCGCAGCCCCGCTATCCGGTCCCGGCCGAGCCGCGTATCCCGGCCGAGCCGCGTGTTCCCGCCGATCCGCATGTTCCCGGCGAGGCCGAGGAGTCACCCCGGGGCTACGCGCAGCGTCAGGCCCGGCAGGACCAGCCGTGGCGCACGCCGGCTCGCGGTGTCCGCACGCCGCCTCCGGGTGGCCGGTACTCGCCGCTGGCGCCGGGCTACGGTCAGCCCGGGCAGCCGCAGATCAAGGCGCACCGGCGTACCCAGGGAGATCGCTCGCTGACCGCGGGGCCGCCGGCGGGGCAGCGGCACCCGGGCATGCTGGTGCCGGCCCGCCGCCCGGCCGGGCTCGCGCCGGAGCGGTACCCGGAGCGGCCGACCGGCAAGATCGTGGCCGCGCTGGTCGCGGTCGGACTCGGCACGGTCGTGGTGATCGGCGGTTTCCTGCTGACCGAGCGCGACACCCGGGAGACGCCGCCGCCGGCGCCGACCGCGACCGCGAACCCGCCGTCCGCCGGTGCCACACCGCCGCCCGCGGGGGCGCCGGCGCGCGCGGGCGGCGGACCGCCGTCGAACGTGCGGATCCGGGACTCGCGCACGGAGGTGACGCTGACCTGGACGTACCCGGAGAACGCGGAGGGCCCGGTGGTGCTGACCGGCGGCCGGCGCGGCAACTCGGTGGCGATCGATGAGCTGCCGGCCGGCAGCGAGCAGTACCCGGTCTACAACCTGAACCCGGACGCGGACTACTGCTTCACGGTCGCCATCGTCTACTCGGTCGAGGAGATCGAGAAGGCGCCGGAGGTCTGCACGAACCGCTGATCACGGACGGGTCGACGCGCTCATTCCGGCAGCACCGGCAGCCGGATCTCCGCCCGCAGCCCGGAGGGCGCCGCGTCCGCCAGCGTGATCGTGCCGTGGTGCAGCCGGACCACCTCCCGGACGATCGCGAGCCCGAGCCCGGATCCGCCGGCGTCCCGGGCGCGCGCGTCGTCGAGCCGGGTGAAGCGGTCGAAGACGCGTTCCCGGTCCGCGGCCGGGATGCCGGGCCCGTCGTCGGTGACCGTGATCAGGTGCCGGTCGCCGTCCGCGCCGACGGTCAGCGCGACCGTCGACCGCGCGTGCCGGCCCGCGTTGTCCAGCAGGTTCGATACCGCACGGCGCAGCGCGTCCGCGTCGCCGTCGGTCCAGAACTGCTCGGCCGGCGTCGTGAACACCACGGCCGGGTAGCGCGCGGCCAGGTCGGTGAGCAACTCGCCGAGCTCGACCGGGGCGGTGCGCCGCGCGGCCTCGGCCGAGTCGTCCGCGCGGGCCAGCAGCAGCAGGTCGTCGACGAGCCGGGAGAGCCGGTCCGCGTCCAGCATGAGGTCGTCGGCGAACGCCGGCCAGTCGGTGTCGCCGGGCAGCCGCTGCGCGACCTCCAGCTGGACCCGCATGCTGGCCAGCGGGCTGCGCAGCTCGTGGGCCGCGTCCGCGACGAACGCGCGCTGCCGGGCCCGGGCCGCGTCCAGCCGGGAGAGCATGTCGTTGAGCGTGACCGCGAGCCGGTGGATCTCGTCGCGGGACGCGGGGACCGGCAGCCGGCCGGCCCGCCCACCGCCGGTGATCTCCTCGGCGCCGCGCCGCAGCTCCTCGACCGGGCGCAGCGTGGCGCCGACGACCCGCCACCCGACGATCGCGAGCACCGCGACCAGCAGCGGAAACGCGATCAGCAGCGCGGTGCGGACCACGCTCGCGCTCCGGTAGAGGTCGTCCATCGACTTGGCGACGAGCACGGTGAAATGTCCCTCGTCGGTGCCGACGCCGGCCGGGACGACCAGCACCGGTCCCTCGATGCCGAGCCGCACGCCGTCGATCAGCACGCGCTCGCCCGCGAACGCGCGCGTCAGCTCGTCCGGGAACAGCATCGGGACGAGCCGGTCCGCGCCGACCGACGAGTACCGCACGCGCCCCTGGGCGTCGACCACCTGCACGCGCACGTCCGTGCCGGCGACCGGGACCGGCGAGTCGGTCAGCACGTCCTCCTCGATCAGCGCCACCACGCCCTGCGCGGTCTTGGCCGCCTCTTCGTGCGCGGTGCGGTTCAGCGCGAAGCCGAGCACGCCGATCAGCGTGATCCCGCCGATCGCGAGTCCCACGGTCAGCCCGAAGACCCCCAGAAGCACGATGCGGGTACGCAGTGAGCGCTCACGGCGTACCCGCGAAGGGTTTTCGGTCATCTAGAGCGCCGAGAGGCGGTAGCCGGCGCCGCGCACGGTCTCCAGCAGGTCCCGCCCGATCTTGCGGCGCAGGTAGCCGACGTAGACCTCCACCGCGTTCGGCGCGGTCTCCATCGCGGCGTCCCAGACGTGGTCGAGCAGCTCGGTCTTGGAGACGACCTCGCCCTCGCGGCGCATCAGATATTCCAGCAGCGCGAACTCGCGCGCGGTCAGCGTGATCGCGGCGCCGGCCCGTTCGACGCGCCGCTGCGCCGGGTCGAGCGTGAGGTCGCCGACCGTGAGCACGGCCGGTCGCTGGGGCGCACCGCGGCGCAGCAGCGCGCGCAGCCGGGCCAGCAGCACCACGAACGAGAACGGCTTGGTCAGATAGTCGTCGGCGCCGCAGTCGAGCCCGTCCGCCTGGTCGTACTCGCCGTCCTTCGCGCTGAGCATCAGCACCGGCAGCCAGACGTCCTCCGCGCGCAGCTGGCGCACCACGCGATAGCCGGACAGGCCGGGCAGCATCACGTCCAGGATCATCGCGTCGTACCCGCCGTGCCGGGCCATCTCCAGCCCGGACGGCCCGTCCGCGGCCACGTCCACCGCGAACCCCTCGGCCTGCAGGCCGCGCTGCACCGCCCGCGCCATCCGGGCCTCGTCCTCGACCACCAGCAGTCGCATGAGGGTTACAGTGCCACGAGCGCTCTCAGGTTCGCCTCAGCGCCTCAGCTTCGTCACAGGCACGCCGACCCATCATGGTGTGCAGGAGGTGCGACACCCATGTCACTGATGAAATCCCAGACGGCCCGGCGTTGGCTGATCCCGGCCGCGGCCGCGGTCACCATCATCGGCGGAGGCGCCGCGGTGGGCGCGCTCGCCGCGGGCGCCGACTCGGTGCTCCCGCAGCGCAGCGCGGCCGAGCTCCTGGTCGATCTGCAGAACGCGAAGGTCGACGGCCTGTCCGGCACCGTCGTGCAGTCCGCCGACCTCGGCCTGCCCGGCGTCGCGAAGCTGGCCGCTGACGTCGGCGGCGAGACCGGCAACCTCGGCTCGCTGGTCGCCGGCACGAACACGCTGCGGGTCTGGCACTCGGAGCCGGACAAGTCCCGGATCGCGCTGGTCGGCACGCTCGGCCAGACCGACGTGATCCGCAACGGCACGGACGTGTGGATCTGGCAGAGCGCGGGCAACACCGCGCAGCACTGGACGGTCTCGGACGAGCACGCGGCCGACACGCCGCTGCCGCTGGCCTCGGACATCCCGACCACGCCGCAGGAGGCCGCCGACCAGGCGCTCGCCGCGGTCGACCCGACCACCGAGGTCGTGGTGGGCCGGTCGGCGAAGGTGGCCGGCCGCGATGCGTACGAGCTGATCCTGCGCCCGCGCGACGACGCGTCGCTGGTCGGCGAGGTGCGGCTGGCGATCGACGGCGAGCACAAGATCCCGCTGCGGGTCGAGGTGCTGGCGAAGAAGGACGGCGTGTCCGCGTTCAAGGTCGCGTTCACCCAGGTCGACTTCGCCCGTCCGAGCGCGGAGCAGTTCGCGTTCAACCCGCCGCCGGGCGGCACCGTCACCGAGGGCAACGCCAAGGAGCTCGAGGACACCGAGGCCGGCAAGGAGCTGTCGGCCGAGGAGCAGGCCGCGATGGACAAGGTCGCGGAGGCCGCCGGCCCGAAGACGGTCGGCGAGGGCTGGACCACGGTCCTGACCGCTGACCTGAACGCGGCCCAGGCCGCCGTGCCGGAGTCGGAGAAGCAGTCCGGCGAGCCGGAGGCCGCGCCGGAGAAGGGCTTGAGCGCCGACCAGCTCTCCGCGCTCTCCGAGACGTTCCCCGAGGTGAGCGGCGCCTGGGGCAAGGGCAACCTGCTCTCCGGCAACCTGTTCAGCGTGCTGGTGACCGACGACGGCAAGGTCTACGCGGGCCTGGTCGCGCCGGAGAAGCTGTACGAGGTCGCCGCGGCTTCGAAGTAAGGGTTTCGGGGCGCCCTCTTGACGGGGGCGCCCCTTTTTTCGTGCCTCAGTACCGGTAGTGCTCCGGCTTGTACGGCCCCTCGACCGCCACGCCGAGGTACTCCGCCTGCGCCTTGGTGAGCGTGGTCAGCCGCACGCCGAGCGCGTCCAGGTGCAGCCGCGCCACCTTCTCGTCCAGGTGCTTCGCCAGCATGTGCACGCCGGTGCCGTACTCCCCGGTCCACAGCTCGATCTGTGCGATCACCTGGTTGGTGAACGAGTTCGACATGACGAAGCTCGGGTGCCCGGTGGCGTTGCCCAGGTTCATCAGCCGGCCCTCGGAGAGCACCAGGATCGAGTGCCCGTCCGGGAAGCGCCACTCGTGCACCTGCGGCTTGACCTCGATCTTCTCGACCCCGGGGTACGCCGCGAGTCCGGCCATGTCGATCTCGGTGTCGAAGTGGCCGACGTTGCCGACGATCGCGTTGTGCTTCATCCGCGACATGTGGTCCGCGGTGATGATGTCGGTGCCGCCGGTCGTGGTGATGAAGATGTCGCCGCGGCCGACCACGTCCTCGACCGTGGTGACCTCGAAGCCGTCCATCGCGGCCTGCAGCGCGCAGATCGGGTCGATCTCCGTGACCACCACGCGCGCGCCCTGCCCGCGCAGTGCGGCGGACGCGCCCTTGCCGACGTCGCCGTACCCGCAGATCACCGCGAGCTTGCCGCCGAGCATGACGTCGGTGGCCCGGTTGAGCCCGTCCGCGAGCGAGTGGCGGATGCCGTACTTGTTGTCGAACTTGCTCTTGGTCACCGAGTCGTTGACGTTGATCGCCGGGAAGAGCAGCGTCTGCTCGGCCGCCATCCGGTAGAGCCGGGCCACGCCGGTCGACGTCTCCTCGCTGACGCCCCGCAGCCCTTCCGCGATGCGGGTGAAACGCTGCGGGTCCTCGGCCAGGCTGGCGCGCAGCGTGTCCAGGATGACCCGCTGCTCCTCGTGGTCGCCCTCGGCCGCCTGCGGGACCGCGCCGGCCCGCTCGAACTCGACGCCCTTGTGCACCAGCAGCGTCACGTCCCCGCCGTCGTCGACGATCAGGTTCGGGCTCTGTCCGTCACCGAAGTCGAACAGCCGCATGGTGCACCACCAGTACTCCTCCAGCGTCTCGCCCTTCCAGGCGAAGACGGGAGTGCCGGCCGCGACGACCGCGGCGGCCGCCTCGTCCTGCGTCGAGAAGATGTTGCAGGAAACCCAGCGGACCTCGGCGCCGAGCGCGACCAGCGTCTCGATCAGCACCGCGGTCTGCACGGTCATGTGCAGCGAGCCGGCGATCCGCGCGCCGCGCAGCGGCTGGGACTCCGCGTACTCCCGGCGCAGCGCCATCAGGCCGGGCATCTCGTGCTCGGCCAGCCGGATCTGGTGCCGCCCGGCCTCGGCCAGCGACAGGTCAGCGACCTTGTAGTCCTGATTTTTCACGTTTTTTCTCCTCTTGTGTGACGCCATCGGCCTCGTCAGGCCATGCGGCGATACCGGGAGACGACGAAAAGGGCGCCTCCGCGGTACGGAGGCGCCCTTCTAACATGTCGATCAGGCCGAGCGTGGCGAACCTTCAGATGCGGTCCGTCGCAGCGCCCCTCGGCCTGGCCCGATTCTAACTCCGCCTCTCCACGATCCGGAACACCGGAAATCCGGGCGCGGCCGCGAGCAGTTCCTCCTCCGGCGAGTCCCTGTGCAGCCCGTCGAAGAACATGCCCACCTCCCACGCCCACTTCCGCAGGTAGAGGCGGATCAGCGGCGGCTTGTCCGGATCGGCCACCTCGATCGCCTCGACGTGCTCGACCCGGCCGCCGAGACGCAGCTCGGCCTCGCCGGCGGCGCGCAGGTTCCGCACCCACTGGGTGTGCCCGCGCGGCGCGAGCAGGTAGCGCTCGCCCTCGTGGATGAAGAGGTTGACCACGATGGTGCGCATCTCCCCGCTGCGCCGGCCGCGGACCGCGAGCACCCGGCTGCCGAGCAGGCTCACCCCGCGCGCGGTCAGCCACTTGACGATGTCGTTGAAGACCTTTGCCCCGGGTGGCACCTCGACGAGCCTCATGATCTCTCCCCGCTCCATTTGAGAGCACTGCTCTCTGTTGAGAACAGTGAACACTCAACGGAGCATCGCGTCAAGCCCTAGACTGACCGCCGTGGATCTCCCGGGAGCCGGCCGCGCCCCGTTGCGACGCCGGCCGCTCGTACTCGCGCCGCTCCTGGTCGTCGCCGTGGCCACGGCCCTGGTCGCGGCGCTGGCCGTGGCCTACCCTGCCGTCGCCGCGCTCGCCTGCCCGCGCTGCTACAACCTCGCCGAGACCCAGCCCCGGGTGTACGTCGAACGCGGCGCCACCGACGCCCAGCGCACCACGGTCGCGACCGTGATGTCCGCCGCCGACGCCACGATCCGCGGGTTCTACGGCGACCGGGTCAGCACGCCGCGCGTCCTCGCCTGCGTCACCGACGAGTGCTACCAGCGCCTGCACGGCGGCGGCAGCAAGGGGATCGCCATCCTCAACCGCGGCCTGATGCTCTCCCCCGACGGCCTCAACCCGGTCATCGCCACCCACGAACTGGCCCACGTCGAGCTGCACACCCGCCTCGGCTCCGCCACGGTCCCGCAGTGGTTCGACGAGGGCCTCGCCGTCGTCATCTCCGACGACGCCCGCTACCTGGCCCCGCCGGGCTCAGCCACGCGCTGCCTGATGCCCCTGGCGGAAGCCCTCCCCCTCACCACCCGCGACTGGAACCTGGACACGGCCGCCGCCGACAACGCCTACGCCAAGGCCGCCTGCCTGGTCAGCCACTGGCTCACCACCGCCGGCGGCCCCGCCGCCCTCCACCCCCTGATCACCGCCCTCCGCGCCGGCACCCCCTTCTCCACCCTCGTCACCATCACCCCCTGACCCCACCACCTCCCTCCACCGCCCTCCCACCCCGACACCCCGGCCCGCCCGCAACCCGGCCCGCCCGGCAACCCGGCCCGCCGAGCAACCCAGCCCGCCCGGCAACCCAGCCCGCCCGGCAACCCAGCCCGCCCGGCAACCCAGCCACGCCGCCACGCCGGGCAACCCGGCCCACCCCAGCACCGGCACGCGATCCGCCCGGAAGAAATCCTGGCCACGCCGCGCACCGCGGCCACACCCGGCAGCCCAGCCACACCCGGCAGCCCAGCCACACCCGGCAGCCCAGCCACACCCGGCAGCCCAGCCACACCCGGCGACCCAGCCACACCCGGCAGCCCAGCCACACCCGGCGACCCAGCCACACCCGGCAGCCCAGCCACACCCGGCGACCCAGCCACACCCGGCAGCCCAGCCACACCCGGCAGCCCAGCCACACCCGGCAGCCCAGCCACACCCGGCGACCCAGCCACACCCGGCAGCCCAGCCACACCCGGCGACCCAGCCACACCCGGCAGCCCAGCCACACCCGGCGACCCAGCCACACCCGATATTTCATGACATCGACGACCGCCCGACTCACGCCTCGAGGCACGGACCTCATCCAGCTCGCGCCCGCCGCCCATTCCGCCGCTCCTCACCCGACATTTCCCGAAATAGCCACCGGCACCTGATCATGTCGATTCATTAGTGATACGTGGAGCACCGTAAGAGGGCCTCTTACGGTGCTCCACGTATCACTAATCAGTCGATCGATAAACGAATCCTGACACTCGGGTCGTCGCGCCAGAATAGTCGCGTGACCCGCTCGCCATCGCTGCCAGGAAAACTTGGATTCATACCGTTTCGCGGCAGTGACGCCGTCGCATCCGGCCTGATCACCCGCCGTCAGCTGAACACGGCGGCCTGGCGCCGCCTATTTCACGACATCTACATCCGAGCGGCCGAATTCGCACCCAGCGATCATCGAATGTGGTGCGAAGCAGCCGCACTCACGCTTCCCGCCGGCGCCGCCATCAGCGGACCGAGCGCCGTATTCCTCTGGGGCGCCGGATCACCACACAAGCGAGCCCCGGTCACCGCCACCATTCCGCGCACCCGCAGCCTGCGAAGCCAGGAGAGACTGACGATCACCCGCGGAAAACTGCTCCCCGAGGATCGGGACTCACTCGCCGGAATCCCGGTCACCAACCCGGCGAGAACCGCTTTCGACGTCGGCCGCCTGCCCGACCGGCATCAAGCGATCATGGCGCTGGACGCGCTGCTCTTCCGCAAGCTTGTCACGCTGGAGCAGCTCACCGCGCTCGCGAAGGCACGCACCGGCTGGCGCGGCGTCGCACTCTTCACCGCACGCCTGGCCGACGCCGAGCCGCTGGCCGAATCCCCCATGGAGACCCTGCTGCGCCTACTGATCACCGATGCCGGCCTCCCCCGCCCGATCGCCCAGCACGAGATCATCACCCGGCCCGGCCGCCCGCCGTTCCGCGCCGACCTCGCCTACCCGGAGTTGCGCATCGCGATCGAGTACGAGGGCGATCACCACCGCGAGCGCACCACGTTCCGCAACGACATCACTCGCGGGCGCCGCCTCGAAGAACTCGGCTGGCTGATACTCCGCTTCACCGCCGACGACGTCCTCCGCAACCCCGCCGAGACCATCCGCGTGATCACCGCTGCCCGCCGACGCCGCGGATCAACACCGTGAAACCCATCGAGGATCTAGACTTTCCCACTCCCGGCGTGGCCCAGCCCGCATGCTCCCGCGGGCAAGCCTCGCGGCGGCCTCCGCCGCCGCTCCGGACGCCGCATCGGGCCAGTTCCCCGGCACACGGTCAAAACCGCGCGATACCCGCGTCCCGCGCACACGTGCGGCGTCACTCTTTCCATCCCGCTATAACCCACGTTTCGGGCGTGAGCGCCCAGCCAACCGAAACGAGCACAAAGCCAGCGCAGGGCACGCGCGCGCAGAACGCGACGCGAAGCGCGAGGCGCAGTGCGCGAACGCGACGTGAGGCGTGGCGCGGCGTGGCCCGGCATGGCCCGGCGTGGCGTGGCCCGGCGTGGCGTGGCGTGGCCCGGCGTGGCGTGGCCCGGCCCGGCGTGGCGCGGCCCGGCCCGGCGTGGCGCGGCCCGGCGCGGCGCGGCCCGGCGCGGCGCGGCCCGGCGCGGCGCGGCCCGGCGCGGCGCGGCCCGGCGCGGCGCGGCCCGGCGCGGCGCGGCCCGGCGCGGCGCGGCCCGGCGCGGCCCGGCCCGGCGCGGCCCGGCCCGGCGCGGCCCGGCCCGGCGCGGCCCGGCCCGGCGCGGCCCGGCCCGGCCCGGCGCGGCCCGGCCCGGCGCGGCCCGGCCCGGCCCGGCCCGGCGTGGCGTGGCGCGGCGTGGCGCGGCGTGGCGTGAGTTGCGAGCGCTGAAGTGCTGGTCCGAATACGGGTTTCGAGTGGGCTGGGACTGGCTCCGATGGGGCGACCGGAGCGGCGGCGGAGGCCGCCCCGAGGTTTGCCCGCGGGAGCGACTCCGTTGCCCATTCGGCGGCGGCTCGCCGCAAAGGATCATTGACCGACACGAAAGAGAGGTCGAATATCGAAGTCAACCTCTCCTTCGTGTCGGTCAATGATCCTTCGGGCATGAGTGGTCGCGACAGCACGACCACCACACCGGCTTCCGCTCGACGCCGTCCGAGCCATGGCGGAAATAATACGAAATATCGGGCTGATGCCTCCGGTCTCCGGACAGGGCTCGCAGCTTCCGATGCCGAATGGGCAACGGAGTCGGGAGCACGCCCAGAGTGCCCACGCCGGAAGCGGGAAAATGGTTATGAAGGTTTTCCCGGCCGAAGGTTCTACAGGGATTCCCAGCCCGGGACGGCGGAGGGCTTGCGGGTGTCCGGGCCGGTGTAGCGGGCGGAGGGGCGGACGAGGCGGCCGAGTTTCTTCTGTTCGAGGATGTGGGCGCTCCAGCCGGCCACCCGGGCGCAGGTGAAGACGGAGGTGAACATGTGGGCCGGCACCTCGGCGAAGTCCAGGACCACGGCGGCCCAGAACTCGACGTTGGTCGGGAGCACCCGATCGGGACGGCGGGCCGACAGCTCTTCGAGTGCGGCCTTCTCCAGCGCCTCGGCCACCTCGAACCGTGGCGCTCCGAGCTCTTTCGCGGTGCGGCGGAGCACGCGGGCGCGCGGGTCCTCGGCGCGGTAGACGCGGTGGCCGAAGCCCATCAGGCGCTCGCCCCGGTCGAGCACCCCCCGGACGTACCCGGCCGGGTCGCCGGAGTATTCGACCGCCTCCAGCATCTGCAGCACCCGCGTGGGCGCGGCGCCGTGCAGCGGCCCGGAGAGCGAGCCGATCGCGGCGGAGATGCAGGCGGCGACGTCCGCGCCGGTGGACGCCGCCACTCGGGCGGTGAACGTGGACGCGTTCATGCCGTGCTCGGCGGTGGAGATGAAGTACGCGTCGACGGCCTTGATGTGCCGCGGATCGGGATCACCACGCCAGCGGCGCATGAAGCGCTCGACCACGGTGTCCGCCTTGTCGATCTCCTTCTGCGGCACCGCGGGGAGGCCGAGCCCGCGCGCGGACTGGGCGACGAACGACAGCGCGGTGACCGAGACCCGGGCGA
The DNA here is from genome assembly GCF_030811575.1 of Catenuloplanes nepalensis. GTDB lineage: Bacteria > Actinomycetota > Actinomycetes > Mycobacteriales > Micromonosporaceae > Catenuloplanes > Catenuloplanes nepalensis. The sequence continues at coordinate 6,004,072 of NZ_JAUSRA010000001.1, forward strand.
GGTCGGCGCGGGCCTGCTCGTCGGAGGCGTCGAGCAGCTGGGGCAGCCCCCAGTACGGCGCGAGCATGGCGACCGCGGACTGCACGTCGACGCGGATGTCGCCGGAGTGCACCGGCACCGGGAACGGCTCGGCGGGCGGCAGGCCGGGGCCGAACTCGCCGTCGACGAGCAGCGCCCACACGTTGCCGAACGAGACCTGGCCGATGAGGTCCTCGATGTCCACGCCGCGATAGCGCAGCGAGCCGCCTTCGCGATCGGGTTCCGCGATGTCGGTCTCGAATGCGATCACTCCTTCGAGCCCGGGCTTGAACGTGGTCATCGTCCCTCCTCACAGCCGCACCGCGGACGGCGCCCCTGGCGAGGAAACCGTCGTTTCGTCGGAGTTTTCCGTACGTTACCGCCGGGCGATACGTTACGTGACCCAAGCCACGACCCCCGTAACCACGCCTGCGGCTTTCGCCCTATCACCACCCATATTTCGCCATATATTGGACAAATGGAGGAAGTAGCCGCGCACTCGGTGGCCTGGTGGGCGGAGCTGCTCGCCACCTCGGAGCACTTCGACGCGCCGTACTTCCTGGAGGAACTGACCACCGCGTTCTCGCCCCGGATCGCGAACCCGCTGGTCCGCCGCGAGATCGAGCTGGCCGCCGCCACCGTGAACCGGCACCTGATGCGCCCGCTGGACGAGGATCTCGCGGACGACGCCGAGGCGGCCCGGGAGCGGCTGCGCAACACGCTCGACCGGGTGGACGCGGACAGCACCCGGCTCACCGAGGCCCAGGTGGTCAGCGCGGCGGTGGCCGGTGACTACCCGGACGCGGCCGCGGCCGCGGAACCGCTGCTCGGCGCGCACGCCACGCTGCTGCTGACGATGACCGCGCTGCGCCTGGAGCGCTTCGACACCGAACTGGCCGTGAACCTGCTGGCGGCCGGCCGCTCCCCCGAGGAGGCGATCCGGTACGGCACGCTGGTCGGCCGCTACGCCTGGTGGCCGAAGTGGCTGCTGGAGATCGGAGCGCGCCGCGCGATGGAGGGCACGCTCGACGAGGGCGTGATCGCCGCGCTGGACATGTGCGCGTTCGCGAAGCTGACCGCCGCCCAGACGCACATCGCCCGCAAGCTGCTCAGCGGCGACGACCGCGCCCTGCGTACCGCGGCCGAGCACCTGGACACGATCGGCGAGGCCACCGCGGCCGAGGAGCTGCGCAACGGCGACCTGACCCCGGTCGCGCTGGCCGCGAAGATGATGACGCTGTAGCGACCCGGCGCAGATCCGGTGAAGACCGGCGACCGGGCGCCGATGCGGCCCTAACCTCGCCGTCGTGAGCACGCTGACCCGCATCCGCGCCTGGCTGATCCTCTTCGTCGCCGCCCTGGTGATCAGCGGCATCACCGCGTTCCCGCTGGAGACCGAGCTGCGGCTGCTCGCGGCCGTGGTCCCGGACGAGACCGGCTGGATCGCCCGGGTCCGGGACGGCCTGATCGAGACGAACGACCGGCACCCGTTCATCCTCTACACCGCGGACTGGCTCGCGTTCGCGCATCTGGTCATCGCGGTCGCGTTCGCCGGCCCACTGCGCGACCCGGTCCGCAACGTCTGGGTGGTCGAGTTCGCCATGATCGCCTGCGCCGGCATCATCCCGCTCGCCGCGATCTGCGGCCCGATCCGCGACATCCCATGGGGCTGGACACTGATCGACATCTCGTTCGGCGTCGTCGGCATCATCCCGCTGTTCATCGTCCGCCGCCTCATCCGCGGCCTGGAGCGCGAGCGGCAGCACGCCGGCCAGCCGTGACCCGAGCCCGGCGGCCACCGGCCAGGACCCCGACCGAAGATCAAAAACATCAGGGCGATCTTCCCGCTTCCGGCGTGGCTGATTCCCAGTGCTCCCGCGGGCACCGGTCGGCCGCGGGCGGCCTCCCTGCCGGTCCCGGCGTGGCCCGGCCAACCCCACACGGCTCCGCCGCGTCCCAGTTCCGCCACGCCCGAAATCCCGGCGCGGCCCGCCAACCCCACACGGCTCCGCCGCGTCCCAGTTCCGCCACGCCCGCGATCCCGGCGTGCCCGTGGTTTTACTCGAGGGCCGGCGGTGAGGTCCGGTCCGGAGTCGCGAGACGGGCGCCGGCGAGCACGGCCAGGGTCGCGCCGAGCAGGGCCGCGCCGGTGAGCGCGGCGGAGCCCGGGTCGAGGACGGGGCCGGCCGAGACGGCGGTCGCGGCCGAATATCTCAGACCGGGCTGCAGGAATGCGCCGCCCTCGATGCCCGCGGCGGTCTCGGCGTGGGCGCGCAGTGTCTCGCCGCCGGTCAGCGCGATTCGCACCGCCGCCCAGGCCGCGGCCGTCAGCAGGAACCCGCCGGTCACGGCGAGCGCGACCGCGGCCGGACGCGGTCGCCGCAGTGACCGGGCGACCGCCGCACCGGTGCACACGAGCGCGAGGATCAGGCACCCGGCCGCGAGGAGCTCCGCCGCGTACGCGGCCCGGTAACGGTCGAGGTCCAGCGATGCCGCGAACGGCTCCGCCGCCGGGTACCGGCCGGTGTGGAACGGCTCCGCGGACCGCCACCGGCTCAGCTCCCACCACCGCAGCATGATCGCGACGGCCACCAGCAGCGGGATCGCCCGCAGCAGGACTCGGACCGGCGCATCGGTCACCCGGCCGACCGACGGATGCGTCATGAGCAGCACCGCAGCCGCGGCACCCGCGGTGCCGGCCACCCAGGGAAGCATGACCACGGCCCCGGCGACCGCGACGCCGATCGCACCGGCGATGACGGGAACGGACCTGATCAATCGCATCGACACATGTTAAAGGCGGACAGGTAGCACAGGGCACCGACGCCACCCGGGCGATTCGCCGCAAATCATCCGGTTGGCCCGCCTACCAAACCGTTAATATGCCGTTATTTCGTCCTATTTACTTTAAGTGTCACTTACGCGACAGGCAAAGTGGCGTGGCGACGCAATGAAGTCGCCACGGACAGGCCACCGGCGAATTACGCTCCGTTGTGGTCGGTCAGAACGGGCATTGTGCGCGTATCGGACCGACCACAACCCACCAACCAGGGGCGCACCCGCCCCGGGCCTCCACCATCCGTCCAGCGAGGACGGCTTGGCCCGGGACGCGCCACCTGAATCGGAAGGAGAACGTCATGGAGGGTGCAGTCGCAACCCGACGTGTACGGAGCGCCATTGTCACGGCCACCGCGCTCACACTGTTCGGCGGCGTCATCGGGTCGGCGCCGGCCCAGGCCGCGCCGATCGCGGAGGCGAAGACGGGCAAGCCGGTCACCACGCGCAGCGCCGGCCCGGCCGAGGCACCGTCGATCGACACCGCGCTCAACCGCGACGGCCGCCTCGCCGCGTTCGTCCGCGGCACCAACGACGCGGTCTTCGTGAAGACGCAGATCAAGCGCGGTTCGTCCTCCTGGACGAACTGGGTCAGCCTGGGCGGCGTGATCACCGGCGCCCCGCGCGTCGGCGTGGACGAGGCCCGGCGGATCCAGGTGTTCGCGCGCGGCACCGACAACGCGATCTGGACCAAGCGCCAGACCTCGCCGAACAGCTCCAGCTGGACCTCGTGGACCACGCTGGGCGGCGTGCTGAACAGCGACCCGACCGTCGCCTCGGACCAGGCCCGCCGCCTGATCGTCTTCGGTGAGGGCACGGACGGCGCGGTCTGGACGAAGCGCCAGAAGGACCGCAACAGCACGAACTGGACGAGCTGGCAGTCGCTGGGTGGCCAGGTCACCAGCGAGACCTCGGTGTCGTTCGACAAGGACCAGCGGCTGAACATCTTCGCCCGCGGCACCGACGACGCGCTGTGGACCCGCCGCCAGTCCTACGCGAACAGCGGCAGCTGGACGCCGTGGAAGTCCGTCGGCGGCGACCTGACCAGCGACGCCGAGCCGGTGCTCGACGGCAAGGGCCGCATCCAGGTCTTCGCCAAGGGCACGGACGACGCGCTGTGGACCCGTCGCCAGATGTCGCCGAACAGCGGCAACTGGACGAACTGGACCTCGCTCGGCGGCGAGCTGACCAGCAACCCGGCCGCGGTCGCCACGAAGAACGGCAAGCTGCAGGTCTTCGTGCGCGGCACCGACAAGGCGCTGTACACCCGTGTGCAGCACGGCACCGGCAGCGCCGGCTGGACCGACTGGGCCAGCGAGGGTGGCGTGCTGACCAACGAGATCGAGGCGTCCGGCAACCACGACTGGCGGGTCACCGTCTTCGTGCGCGGCACGGACAACGCCCTCTACGCGAAGTCGCAGTGGGCGCCGAACAGCCCGTACGGCTCCTTCGCCTACCTCGGCGGCACCCTGAAGTAAAGATTCAAAACGCAGCGGGGGTACGGCGCACGCCGTACCCCCGCTGTCGTTGAAAGCCCTTGATCGAGGCGCCCTCATGCTGCCGGAACGACATGGGGGACGCCTCGATCGTGGATCAGAGCGTCACGACGTGGCTGGACGTCTCGGCGGCGAGATCCACGACGGCACCGGCGTGGCCGAGCCGCACCCGCCACGGCAGCGCCGCACCGGACTCCCGCGTCACCGTGATCGCGTCGCCGGAGCGCGCCACCGAGAAGCGCGCCGCCTCGGTCCCGTCGATCGCCGGGACGGAGACAGACCCGTCGAAGCCGTCCGGCAGCGCGTAGAGCGCCAGGGTCACGCCGCGCGCGTACTCGTAGTCGGGCCGGTCGTCCACGTCGCCGAGCGCCAGCACCGTGCCCGGCCGGACCAGCACCGGCACCTCGCCGAAGCCGACCGTGCGCCGGTGCCATCCGGGCCCGGTGAACTCCTCGCCGGTCTGCAGGTGGGTCCAGGATCCGGCCGGCGTGTAGAACGTGGTGTCGCCGCCCTCGCTGAACACCGGCGCGACCAGCAGGCTGTCGCCGAGCATGTACTGCCGCTCGACGTGCGTGACCGCGAGGTCCTCCGGGAACTCGACGACCATCGGCCGCATCACCGGCACGCCCTGCTCGTGCGCCGCCACGGCCTGCCCGAACAGGTACGGCATGATCCGCGCCTTGAGCTTGGTGAACGTGCGCAGCACGTCCACCGCCTCCTCGTCGAACTCCCACGGCACCCGGTACGACTGGCTGCCGTGCAACCGGCTGTGCGAGCTGAGCAGGCCGAACGGGATCCACCGCTTGAACACGGCCGGGTGCGGCTTGCCCTCGAACCCGCCCATGTCGTGGCTCCAGAACCCGAAGCCGGACGCGGACAGCGACAGTCCGCCGCGCAGGCTCTCCGCCATCGCCTCGAACGTGGACTCGCAGTCGCCGCCCCAGTGCACCGGGAACATCTGGCCGCCCGCGGTCGCGGAGCGCGCGAACAGCACCGCCTCGTTCTTGCCGCGCACCTCCTCCAGCACGTCGAAGACGACCTTGTTGTAGAGGTGCGTGTAGTAGTTGTGCATCCGCTCGGTGTCCGAGCCGTCGTGCCAGACCACGCCGCGGACCGGGATGCGCTCGCCGAAGTCGGTCTTGAACGCGTCCACGCCCTGTTCGAGCAGGCCGCGGAGCTTCGACGCGTACCAGGTGCGGGCCTCGGGGTTGGTGAAGTCGACCAGCGCCATGCCGGCCTGCCACAGGTCCCACTGCCAGACGTCGCCGTCGGTGGTCTTCAGGAAGTAGCCGTTGGCCACGCCCTCCTCGAAGAGCACCGAGCGCTGCGCGATGTACGGGTTGAGCCAGACGCAGACGCGCAGGCCCCGGTCCTTGAGCCGCTTGAGCATGCCGGCCGGGTCCGGGAAGACCTTCGGGTCCCACTCGAAGTCGGTCCAGTGGAACTCGCGCATCCAGAAGCAGTCGAAGTGGAAGACGGACAGCGGCAGGTCGCGGTCGGCCATCCCGGAGACGAACTTGTTGACCGTCTCCTCGTCGTAGTCGGTGGTGAACGACGTGGACAGCCACAGCCCGAACGACCAGGCCGGCGGCAGCGCGGGCCGCCCGGTCAGCGCGGTGTAGCGCCGGAGGATCTCCTTCGGCGTCGGACCGTGGATGACGAGATATTCCAGCTCCTGGCCGGGCACCGAGAAGCCGACCCGGGACACCGACTCGGACGCCACCTCGAACGAGACGCCGCCGGGGTGGTTGACGAAGACGCCGTACCCCGCGTTGGTCAGGTAGAACGGGACGTTCTTGTACGCCTGCTCGCTGCTGGTGCCGCCGTCCTCCTGCCAGATGTCGACGACCTGCCCGTTCTTGGCGAACGGCCCGAACCGCTCGCCGAGACCGTAGACCGTGTCGCCGACGCCCAGCAGCAGCTGCTCGCGCATGAACGAGCCCTCGCCGTCGACGTCCAGCGCGGCCAGGTTCTTGTAGCCGCTGGACGTGAGGACCCGGCCGTCCGCGACGAAGTCCAGCTTCCACTGGTCGCCCTTGTGGAACCGGACGGTCAGGTCCCCGCTGGTCAGCGACGCGAACTGCTCATCATCGCTGATCTCGACGGCCACCTCCGCCGCGTTCAGGGAGAACTCCGGCGTCCGCGGACGCCGGCCCGCGAAGTGCGTCGTCTTGATCGAGATGACGCCCGGCGCCGGCGAGGACGCGCGCACGGTCAGCAGCGGCAGGTTGAGCGTGTCCCCCCGGGTGACGATCCGCTTGGTCGGCGCGTAGACGGTCAGCGCGTCCGGGGCGACCTGGACATCGCGCACCTCCATCGGATACAGGGGGCTCACCCCGTCCCGCATCCGCCAGTAGCCGTTGCTGAACTTCATTTCCGGGTCCTCCGAGGATGGTTACTTGACCGCGCCCGACATGACCCCGCGGGTCAGCGTGCGCTGGAAGATGAGGAAGAACAGCACCGCGGGCACGATGCCCAGCAGCGCGGACGCGGCCGTGGTGGTGATGTCGACCTCGCGCTGTCCCTGGAGCACGGCCAGCGCCAGCGGCACGGTCTGCAGATCGTTGTCGATCAGGAAGATGAGCGGGAGGAAGAACTCGTTCCACGTCCAGATGAAGAAGAACGTGAAGAGCACGGAGAGCGTCGGCCAGCTGGTCGGCACGACCACGCGGAGCAGCGTGCGCAGCTTGCCGGCGCCGTCCAGCGCCGCGGCCTCCAGGAGCGAGGGCGGGAAGTCGCGGAACACGCTGGAGAGCAGGTAGGTGCCGAACGCGGCCTGGATCGCGGTCAAGATGATGATCACCATGAGCCGCGTGTTGTAGAGGTCGAACTGCTTCGACAGGTAGTACAGCGGGTAGACCAGCGCCTCCTGCGGCAGCAGGTTGGCCAGCAGGAAGAACATCAGGAAGGCGGTCCGCCCGCGGAGCCGGCCGATGCCGATCGCGTAGGCGTTGAGCACGCTGATGATCACGGCGAGCACGGAGACCGCGGCCGCGATGACGAAGCTGTTCCAGAGCTTCTCGCCGAACTCGACCCGGTTCCAGAAGTCGATCATGCCTTGCAGGTAGAACTCGGTCGGCAGCGCGAGCGGGCCGCCCTGGCTGTAGTCCTCGGAGGACTTGAACGCGTTGATCAGCACGACCAGGAAGGGCGCGAGGACCAGGCCGGTGAAGATCGTCAGGCCGGTCAGCACGAGCGTCTTGGTGGCGAGGCCGCCGGGCTTGCTCGCCTTGGCGGGCTTGTCTGCCGCTTTTTTCACGGTTTCAGTTGACATATCAGGCTCCCCGCCGCTCGTCGGCGGTCTGGATGCGCAGGAAGACGTAGGTCAGCACGATGATGATCAGCGTCAGCACCGTGGAGATCGCCGCGCCGTACCCCGCGTTGAATTTCTCGAAGAAGTTCTGCCACGCGAAATAGGAGGGGACCAGCGTGGAGTTGCCCGGCCCGCCCCGGGTCAGCACGAAGATCTGACCGAAGATCTTGAGGGCCGAGATCGTGGTGGTGACCAGCACGACGTAGATCTCCGGCTTGATCAGGTGGATCGCGATCCGGGTGAACTTCTGCCACCAGCCAGCGCCGTCCAGGTCCGCGGCCTCGTAGAGCTCGGGGTCGACGCGCTGCAGGCCGGACATGAACATCACGACCGGGTAACCGAGCTGGACCCACACCATCACGAACATCACGGACCAGAGCGCCCACTTCGGGTCGCCGAGCCAGTTCTGCGCGAGGAAGCCGAGCCCGATGCTGTCCAGGATCGAGTTGAACACGCCGGTGCTGGAGTTGAGGAACCAGCCCCACACGATGCCGGTGACCGCGACCGGGAGCACCTGCGGCAGGTAGAGGCCGGAGCGGAACACGCTCGCCGTACCCGGGCCGATCTTCTTGCCGACGTAGTCGAAGAGGACCGCGGCGAGAAACAGACCGAGCAGCGTGGGTACGACCACCATCGCGACGATGATGAAGAGGATGTTCCGGAAGGACGCCCAGAAGTTCGCGTCGTGGATGAGCCGCTCGTAGTGCTCCAGCCCGACCCACTGCGGGGTGCCGATGCCCTGCCAGCGGGTGAAGCTGATCCCGATGTTCATGATCAGCGGGATGATGATGACGGCGGTGAAGAGCAGCACGCCGGGGAGCAGGAAGAGCAGATAACCGCTCTTGCCGCCCTGCCGGGACCGGGTCTTGACCATGGTGAGGGGGGTGCCTTTCACTGAGCTTCTTTCAACCTGACGCGCCCGGACCGTCGAGCGTCGCCACGCCGCCCGGCCACACCGGCCAGGTTGAAAACGGCTCACCGACGGACCGCGCCGGCGACCTGGTGGAGGCCGCCGGCGCGCTGCCGGTGCTGCTACTTGCCGACGCTGGCGAGGTTGTCGTTGTACGGCGTGGCGATCTCGTCCAGGACCGCCTTCGGCTCCTTGGAACCGTTGATCAGGTTCTGCATGCCGGCCACGAGCACGTCGTAGTAGCCGGGCGCGGGCCAGTCCGGGTAGAACGCGAGACCGTTCGCGGAGTTGATCTTGTTGAAGTTCTCGATCAGCTCCTTGTTCTTCGGGTCGGTGATCGCGGACGCGTCCGCACCGATCGGGACGCCACCGGAGTTGCCGAGGAGCGCCTGGATCTCCGGCTTCATCGTGATCTCGATGAAGTCGTACGCCAGCGACTTGTTCTTCGCGCTGGTCGGGATGACCCACAGGTTGCCGCCGGAGCCGGCCTGCAGCGTGTTGCCCGGGAACAGGAACGTGCCCCAGTCGTACTTGATCTCATCGGTGAACCGGCCGTACCACCACGAACCCGAGATCAGGATCGGGGACTTGCCCTGGATGAAGCTGACGCCCATGTCCTCGGCCTTGACGCCGGCCGAGTCCTTCGCGATGTAGCCCTTGCTGACCCACTCGGCGAACTTGGTCGCGCCCTTGGTCATCTCCGGGCCCTGGAAGTCGACCTTGTTCTTGTAGAGCTGGTAGTCGTCGACGAACGTGTTCGTCGCGCCGGAGAGCGCCAGCTGGTAGAAGATCTGCTGCGCCGGGTACTCCGCGCCGCCGACCGCGAGCGGGGTCTTACCGTCGTCCTTGAACTTCTGCATGACCGTCTCGAACTCGGCCAGCGTGGTCGGGATCTGCAGGTTGAGCCGCTTGAACTCGTCCTTGTTGTAGTAGACCATCACGTACTCGCCGTAGTTCGTGACGCCGTACCACTTGTCGCCGCCCATGACGCCGTTCTGGTCGTACTTGGACGTGGTCGCGATGCTCGCCGGGATCTTGGCGTCCCAGCCGCGCTTCGTGACCTCCTCGGTCATGTCCGTCAGGAGACCCTGCTTGGACAGCAGACCGGCGCTGGCGTTGCCCTTGTTGTACTCCATGAGGTCCGGGGCCTCGTTCGAGTTCAGGATCATGCCGGCGTTCTGCCGGATCTGCTCGAACCCCTTCTCCTCGTAGACCACCTCGACGCCCGGGTGCGACGCCTTGAAGTCCTCGATGGCCTTGGCCCAGGCGATGCCCATCGCGCTGTTCGGGCCCTCGTAGTGCCACAGCTTCAGGGTCTTGCCGTCGCCGGAGTCGCCGGAGTCGTCGCCGCCACAGGCCGCGAGCCCGAGGGACGCGGTCACGGCCAGTGCGGCCGCGACAACCCCTATCTTCCTGGTACGGAACATGCCGTCCTCCTGGTGGAGCGGTTGGTGCCTCTTCGAGTGGATAAGAAAGACGTGCCTCTTCGGTGCGGAACCGGGAAATTCAGTTCCCGGTCCCCGGTTGTCGCGTAGCCGGGCCGGTGCTGTCGCGCAGCACCAGCCGGCAGGGGATGAGCTGTTGTAGGAGCGGAACCTCGCGCCCCTCCAGGCGGTCGATGAGCACCTGCACGCCGAGCCGGCCCAGTTCCGCCGCGGGCGGGTGGAACGTGGTCAGCGGCGGGTAGGTCATCTCCGCGACGCGCTCGGAGGAGGCGACCGAAAGTACCGAAAAGTCCTCAGGTACGCGCGCCCCCTGTTGCGCGATGGCGGCCAGCACGCCCGCACTCGCCCGCTCGTTCATCACGATCAGGCCGGTCATGCCGGGTGCGGACGCGCTCAGCTCGCGCCAGATTTCCCGGCCGGCCGTCGGCGAGTCGTCGCAGAACCGGCTGACGCCGCTGCCGTCGGTGGCCTCCTCGAACGCGCGCGCGGCCCGGACCGACGGCCCGTAACCGGCGTCGAACGAGGCGCGCGAGTGGTTGACGAAGCCGATCCTCTCGTGGCCGAGCGCTCGCAGGTGCGCCACCGCGTCCCTGATCGTGCTCTCGAAGTCGATGTCGGCGAACGAGTCGTCACCGTTCTCACCGGTCCGGCCGATCATGCAGAACGGCACGCCGGCGCGGCGCAGCATCTCGATTCGCACGTCCTCGAGGTGCACCTCCATGATCACCACGCCGTCGACCAGGCCCTGCCGGGTCAGCTTGGTGAGCAGGTCGGTGTCGCCGAGCGGCGTGGACCAGAGGACCAGGTGATAGCCGAGCTCGCCGGCGGTCTCCGCGGCCGCGGAGACGAACTCCATCTCGGTCAGGCCGAGACCGCGCTCCAGCATCGGAAAGATCAGTGCCACGTTCCGGCTGCGCTTGCTGGCCAGGCCGCGGGCCAGCGCGTTCGGCCGGTAGCCGAGCTCGTCCATGGCCCGGTGGATGCGCTCCGCCGTGGCCTTGGCGACCGGACGGGTCCCGTTCAACGCATACGACACGGTGGAGACCGCGACCTTGGCGCGGCGAGCCACGTCGGCCATCGAAGCCACCGTCCCACCTCCGCGCTCTTGACGTGAAACCGCAGGTCAGCGGCATCGAAGCGGTTAGTCGAAACGCTTCGACTCGAAAGCTACGACTGAGACGTACGTCATGTCAATGCCGTGACTCCGAGATTTCCTCAGCGTTACCGACCTGCGATGGGAGGGCTCCCAGGCCGAACCGGGCCGTCAGCACCGTGCCGCACGCCCGCCCCCATCTGCGGCTTCAGCCAGCGCCCCGACTCGAGAAACCCGCCGCGAGCCGGGCCTTGGAAGATGACCGAACCCGCGGGACACGCCGCGCTCCACCACACACCCACCGCGAGCCGCGGCCTTGGGCGGCGGTCCGGACTCCCGGGAACGTGCCGCGATGTGCCGCGCTTCCGCCCTGGCCTGCGGCGATGGCGCAGGCTTCAGGACGTCCCGCCACCGAGTTGCCTCCGGAGAGTCCGAGATGATCCGCCGCCGCGCCCTGCCACTGATCGCCGCCGCCGCCCTCACCGTGCCCGCGCTCTCCGGCTGCGTCATGATCAGCACGGAGAACCCCGAGCCCGCACCCGCCGCCACCACCGCCCCCGGCAAGGGATCCGGCCTGCCGAACGCCCTGCCCAGCGGCGTGCCGAGCCTGCCCAGCGGCAGGCCAGGGCTCCCCGGCGGCGCGAAGCCGGCCGACGGCGGCACCATCGGCGACCCCTGCGACCTCCTCACCCGGATCGAGGTCATCGCCCTGACCGGCCGCCAGGTCAGCCAGATCGACTCCGACGGCGAGGACGAGACCGCCGCGGTGCGCTTCTGCCAGTGGCAACTCGCCGACGGCCAGCTCGCGATCTTCATCAGCCACACCACCAAGGCCGACTTCGAGCTGCAGGCCAAGGCCGGCACCCCGATCACCGGCGTCGGCGACGACGCCTACACCCAGTCCGGCCACCTCTTCGTCCTGGCCGGCGACACCCAGATCGACGTCTACGCCCGGGGTGGCGAGGACGCGGCCAACCTCAAGGTCGCCAAGCAGGTCGCCACCAAGCTCCTGCCCAAGCTCCGGTAACGCCGCCCGCCGAACACTTCCAGAATACGAGCCGCAAGATCCTTCCAGCCCTCATTGCTGTTTCATCCACCGCGAGACAGCAATGAGGGCTGGAAGGATCTTCACGCCACCCACCACCGCGCGATTCCCGCCTTCATCGGTCCGGGGTCCGCGCGGTGCGCACGGAACAATCCAAACCGGACTCGCGTCAGCGGCAACAACGATCACGCGCCTCGGCTGCGGCCACCTCGGCTGCGGCAATACGGCGCAAGCCGCTACGGCGGCACCGCCTTCTGCGTTTCGACATCAAGGAATCGGCGGCCTTACGATGAAGCTGGCCAAATGTCAGCGGTCACATAGAGGCTGTCAAGGCAGGAGCGGAACACAGGGGTACGGAGGAGAGTGATATCCGGGCGCACACGATCGGGCGCATCATCGGCCCGGCGGTCAGCCGCCGCAGAGGGGCGATTCGGGGGCGCCCGCGCGGGTATGCGATAGCCATGGTGTCGATTGGCTATACGTTGATGAGTGAGCAGTCCGGCCCGCGCGAGCTGGTGGATTACGCGATCCGCGCGGAGGCGGCCGGGTTCGGCCATCTGGTGATGTCCGACCACTACAACCCGTGGCTGGAGTCGCAGGGGCACTCGCCCTACGCCTGGTCGGTGCTGGGCGCGGTCGCGCACGCCACCTCGCGCGTGGAGATGCTGTCCTACGTCACCTGCCCGATCCGCCGCTACCACCCGGCGGTCGTCGCGCAGAAGGCGTCGACGGTCGGGGTGCTGTCCGAGGGCAGGTTCACGCTCGGCCTCGGCTCCGGCGAGAACCTGAACGAGCACGTGGTGGGCCCGTGGCCGCACGTGCAGGACCGGCACGACATGTTCGAGGAGGCGCTGCAGATCATCCGGCCGCTGCTGGCCGGTGAGCGGCTGACGTACTCCGGCACGTTCTTCGACGTGCCGGAAGCCCGGATCTGGGACCGGCCCGAGGCGCACGTGCCGATGGCGATCGCGATCTCCGGGAAGTCCTCCGCCGCGCTGGCCGCGGAGTACGGCGACGCGGTGGTCGCGATCGAGCCGGACGCGGACCTGCTGGGCGCGTACCGCGAGGCCGGCGGCGCCGGGAACCACTACGGCCAGGTGCCGATCTGCTGGGGCCCGGACGAGAAGGCCTGCCGCAAGGTCGTGCACGACCAGTGGCGCTGGTCCGGACTCACCTGGAAGGTCAACGCGGAGCTGCCCGAGCCGGAGTCGTTCGCGGCCGCGACGCAGACCGTCCGCGAGGAGGACGTGGCCGAGGCGGTCAGCTGCGGGCCGGACGTGGAGAAGCACGTCGCCGCGATCCAGAAGTTCGTGGATGCGGGGTTCAGCCACGTGGCCGTGGTCCAGGTCGGCGGCGACAGCCAGCCGGAGTTCCTGGAGTGGGCCGAGAAGGAGCTACTCCCCCGTTTCTGAGCGGTGCCGCATCACCTCGCCCGCGAGCCCGAGCTGCAACAGGGTGACCTGGTCGAGGAAGTCGGCCACCACGGCGGCGGCCTCCGGGCCGAGGGCCGCCGCCGACGGGCCGATCGTGTCGAAGACCTTCGCCATCCCGTTCTCCCAGCCGTGCCGGGCGCGCTCGGAGACGGTCAGCAGCGTCGAGCGCCGGTCGGCCGGGTTCGCGTGCCGGACCAGGAAGTCGTCCCGGACCAGCCGGTCGACCAGCGCGGTCATCGCGCTCTTGCTGATCAGCAGCCGGGCGCGCAGCACCTCCTGACCGAGCGGCTCGTCCGCGATCAGGTGCGCGATCGCCTCCGCGTCGATCGAGTTGATCTTCAGTCGTCGCGCCACCGCGTGGTGCAGCGTCAGATGCGACTGCTTCATCCGCTCCAGCGCCATGAGCACCGCACGGCCGTCCGCCACGGGTTGCCACCTCTTCGTTAAAGTGGTACGAAAATCGGATGGATCGCTTTTAGGACCAATTCTAGGACCCGCATCGGTACGGCTATGGCCGCGCCTCGCATCAACTTTGCACATCACCGCCGACGCTTGTGAGGCCCGCCCCGTGACATCCGCGCCGCACCTCCGTCGCACCGGCTCCTTACCCGGCTCCACCGGCTGCACGCCAGAGACGCCGGACTCGCTCCCCGGCGCGGCCGGCTCCCACATCGCGCCGCCAGATCCGGCCGGCTCCCACATCGCACCGCCAGGCTCGGCCGGCTCCCACATCGCACCGCCAGATCCGGCCGGCTCCCGGATCGCACTGCGCAGGCTGCTCGCGGCGGCCGGCCGGGTCGACGACCGGGCCGTGGCGCGACTGACCGGCGACGCGCTGGAGACCGACGGGACTCTCCGCACCTGGCAGCGGCTCTGTGTGCCGGCGCTCGCCGCGATCGGCGGCCCACCCACCGCGATCGGCGGCCCACCCACCGCGACCGGCGGCCCGGCCACCGCACCCGCGTTCGCGCTCCTCACCGGCATCCGCGCGGCGCTGGACGGGCGCGTCACCCGACTCGCCCGCCGCGACCTCGCGCCCACCGTGATGCTCGCGGCCCCGCCCGGCCAGCCCGGCGACCTGCCGCTGACCGCGCTCGCCGCGGTGCTGCTGGAGCACGGCGTGGAGAGCTGGCGGCTCGGCGCGGAGGTGCCGTGGCCGGCCCTCTCCGACGCGGTCACCCGCGCCGCGCCGGCCCGGCTGATCGTCTGGTCCGCCGGCGAACCGGCCGCGGAGCTGAGTTCCCTGGCCGCCCGCCACCCCGCGGTCACGATCATCCCGGCCGGACCGGCCGGCACGCTGCCCGGCATCATCGCCGCCTGCCTGACCTCGGCCGCCCACTGACCCCCGGCCACGCACCAGCCCCAGCCGCACACCCAACCCGGCCGTACTCCGACCCCGGCCGCCCACTGATCCCGGCCACGCATCAGCCGCAGCCGCACAGCAACTCCAGCCACACACCGAACCCGGCCGCCCACTGACCTCAGCCGCGCAGCAACCCAGCCGCACACCGACCCCCGGCCGGCACGGACGCCGCGCCGCGCCACCCCCGCGGCGCCCGGCACGCCTCGACGCGCCACCACACCACCCCCGCGACGCCCGGCGCGCGTTGACGCGCCACCACGCCACCCCCTAGCATCGATCACCATCGGTGGCTCGGCGGGCTCCACGCGCCCGCGAGCCGTCCCGGCCGGGAGCCCGGGGCGGTGTGCCGAGTCGCCGCCGGTGTGCGGGCTCATGCCGGCGTTCACAGCCGTGCGGCCGTGCCGCGGGCTGTCCCACTCGTGGAAGGAAGCCCTCATGCGCGCGAGATGGACGCGCCTCGCTCCCCTCGTCGCGGCCGGACTCGTGGCGGCCGCGCTCGTACCCCTGTCGAACGCACACGCGGAAGAACCGATCACGGTCGTGTCCAGCACGTTCGAGGACGGCACGGCCGGTGGCTGGGTCCCGCGCGGCGGCGAGACGGTCGCACCCGACGACACGGTCGCGCACGACGGCTCCGGCAGCCTCGCGATCACCGGCCGGACCCGCGCCTGGGAGGGCCCGGTCCTGGACCTGCTCGACACGGTCGAGAAGGGCACGCAATACACGATCTCCGCATGGGTACGCCTGGCGACCGGCTCGGACAGCGCACGGCTCAGCGTCGAGCGCCGCGTGGCCGGGGCCCCCTCCTACGACCAGGTCGTCGGCGACACCGCGCTCGCGGCCGGCAGCTGGGTCAACCTCACCGGGCGGTACACGCTTGCCACCGACGCCGACTACCTCACGCTCTACGTGGAGACCGCGTCCGGCACCGGTGACCTGCACATCGACGACGTGACGATCTCCTACGTGCCGGCCACGCCGATCCAGACGGACATCCCGTCGATCAAGGACGTGGTGAACGAGTTCCCGGTCGGCGCCGCGATCACGCCGGCCGCGCTGGCCGGCGAGCACGGCCGGCTGCTGGCCAAGCACTTCGACTCGGTCACGCCGGGCAACGCGCTGAAGTGGGACGCGACCGAGCCGTCCGAGGGCACGTTCCGGTTCACCGACGCGGACACGATGGTGGCGTTCGCGCAGGCCAACGGCATGGCGGTGCGCGGGCACACGCTGGTCTGGCACAACCAGACGCCGGCCTGGGTGTTCCTGGACTCAAGCGGCGCGCCGATGACCGCGACCCCGGCGAACAAGGCGCTGCTGCTGGCCCGGCTGGAGGCGCACATCCGCGCGGTGGTCGGCCACTACGGCGACGACATCGGAGTCTGGGACGTGGTCAACGAGGTGATCGACGAGTCTCAGTCCGACGGCTACCGGCGCAGCCGCTGGTACGAGATCGCCGGCCTGGACTACATCCGGACCGCGTTCCGGGTGGCCCGCGAGGTCGCGCCGGACGCCACGCTGGTGATCAACGACTACAACACGAACGTGCCGGCCAAGCGCGACAAGCTCTACAACCTGGTCGCGCTGCTGAAGAGCGAGGGCGTGCCGGTCGACGCGGTCGGGCACCAGATGCACGTCAACATCGACTGGCCGGCCACCGGCGAGGTCGAGGCGATGATCCAGAAGTTCGTCCCGCTGGGCGTGGAGCAGCAGATCACCGAGATGGACGTGTCCATCTACACCAGCAACTCCGAGTCGTTCCCGGCGCCGCCGGCGGACCGGCTGCTCAAGGTGGCGTACAAGTACCGCGACCTGTTCGCGCTCTACCGCCGGTACGCCGAGCAGATCACCTCCGTCACGGTCTGGGGGCTCGCGGACGACGACACCTGGCTGGACACGTTCCCGGTGACGCGCAAGGACGCGCCGCTGCTCTTCGACACCCGGTTGCAGGCGAAGGACGCGTACTGGGGCGTGGTGGACCCGTCCAGGATCGGCACGGTCGGCACGCCGGCACCCACCGCGAGCACCGGTCCCAGCCCTGGTGGAAGCGCCGGCGCCTGCACGGTCGCCTATCGGGTCACCGGGCAGTGGCCGGTCGCCTGCACCACCACCCCTTCATGATCGAGGCGTCCCCATGCCGTCAGCACGGCAGGGGGGCGCCTCGATCACGGGACGGGCAGGCCCCCGGCGGCACCCCGGGGGCCTGCCGCACCGCGTATAAAGGGCGGCATGGCCTGTTACGTGCTGCTGCCCAGCCCGTTCCTCGGGCCGGCCGTGTGGGAGCCGGTCGCGGCGCTGCTCGGCCCCGACGTGGTGGTCCCTGCCCCGCGCGGCGACACACCGGCGGAGATCGCGGCCTCGTTCGCGCGTCAGATTCCGTACCGTGACGATCTGGTCCTGGTCCCGCACAGCAACGCGGGCCTCTACGTGCCCGCGCTCGCGATCACCCGGGGCGCGCGCCGCCTGGTGTTCGCCGACGCGATCCTGCCGCCGCCCCGCGGCCGTACCCCCGTGGCGCCCGAAGGTTTTCAAGAGGCGCTCCGCGGCCTGGCCGGCGACGACGGCCGGTTGCCCCCGTGGACCGGCTGGTGGCCGCCGGACGCGGTCGATGCGCTCTTCCCTGACGCCGTGACCAGGGCGAACGTCGAGCGCGAGCAGTCGCGAATGCCGTTCGGCTATCTCACCGGGAGCGTGGACGCGCCCGCCGGCTGGGACGCGCGGCCCGCGGTCTACCTCGCGTTCGGCGACGCCTACGCGGACGAGGTCGCCGACGCGGGGCGCCGCGGCTGGCCGGTCCGCTCGTTCCGCGGCGGCCACCTGCACATGCTCGCCGACCCCGCCGGAGTGGCCGCCGCGATCGCCGAATCACCCCTGGGTGTTTGATGATCCCGACGGCCTGCGGCGAGGCCCGGACGACGCCTGGACCGCGCCTCGGCTCGCCGCGATCCATCGAACACGCCTGGTGAGCTGTGGCGTACGCCCGATGAGTCGCCCGCCGCCGCCGCGTGTTGCACACTGTCGGCCGTGATGGAAGACAGCGGGCCGTCCCACGCGCTCCTGCGGGCGGCCGTGCCCCGGCCGGTGCGGACCGCCGTGGTGGTCAACCCGGTGAAGGTCGCCGACCTCGGCGAGCACAGACGGCTGATCTGCGAGGGCCTGGCGATGGCCGGCTGGCCCGAGCCGCTCTGGCTGGAAACCACGCCGCAGGACCCGGGGATCGGTCAGGCACGCGCCGCGGTCGCGGCCGGTGCGGAGGTGGTCTTCGTGTCCGGCGGCGACGGCACGGTCCGGGCCGCGATCACCGGGCTGGCCGGGACCGGCGTGGCGATGGCCGTGCTGCCCTCCGGCACCGGCAACCTGCTGGCCGCGAACCTGGGGCTGGAGGGGCACGTGGGCGCGGCCGTGCAGGTGGTGCTGGACGGCGGCCGGCGGCTGATCGACGTCGGCGAGGTCGAGGAGAGCGGCGACTGCTTCGCGGTGATGGCCGGCATGGGCTTCGACGCGCAGATGCTGGCCGGCACGTCCGAGCGGGCGAAGAAGCGGATCGGCTGGTTCGCGTACCTGTTCGGCGCGGCCCGGCACATCCGGGACCGGCCGATGCGAGTGCGGATCAGGCTGGACGGCAACCGGGTGCTGGACCGGCGCGCGCGGACCGTGCTGATCGGCAACGTCGGCCGGTTGCAGGGTGGCGTGCGGCTGCTGGCCGACGCCGAACCGGACGACGGCCTGTTCAACGTGGCCGTGGTGACCGCGCGCAGCCTTCGGCAGTGGGTGGTGCTCGGCCTCGGCGTGCTGTACCGGTGGCGCCGGGTGCCGCGGATGGAGCTCTACACCGCGTCCGAGGTCGAGATCCGCAGCAACCGGGCGCAGCCGCGACAGCTGGACGGCGACCTGATCGCGCCGGCCGAGGTGCTGCGCGTCCATCTGCGGCCGAAGGCGCTGGTGCTGTGCGTGCCCCGGCCGGAGCGCGCCCGCGACCTGGCCGAGGGTGCCGACCGGGTGAGGGAGAGAGCATGAGCGCGTGCGTCCCATCGCGTGACCGCGGCGACGAGAGAAAGTCGGCATGAGCAGCACCAACCAGGTTCCCGAGACGCAGCAGATGTCCGGTGACGAGCTGTCCGCGGACGACGCCTGGCAGGCGCTGCGCGTCTACGGCCGCTGGCACCTGTTCCACGACGCGTTCGTCCGCTTCCGCTACGGCGACGGCTTCAGCCACTCACGCGCGCTCGCGCTGCAGCTGTGCCTCGCGGTGGTGCCGTTCCTGATCGCGCTC
This sequence comes from Catenuloplanes nepalensis, assembly GCF_030811575.1. Classification (GTDB taxonomy): domain Bacteria; phylum Actinomycetota; class Actinomycetes; order Mycobacteriales; family Micromonosporaceae; genus Catenuloplanes; species Catenuloplanes nepalensis. Next base: position 6,023,293 of record NZ_JAUSRA010000001.1, read on the forward strand.
GCCGGTCTCGCCACCGACCTCGGCGCCGAGGAGGGCGGCCTGGTGGTGGCGGACACGATCCTGGCGCTCACCCCGGGCGCCAGCCACGACGTGGTCGCGGACCTGCTCACCGACGACGAGCGCACCGAGGAGGCCGGCGAGCTGGCGCTGACGCTCGGCCTGATCACCGGCATGGTGTCGCTGACCCAGACGATGGCGCAGATCGAGCGCGGCGCGAACCGGATCTACGGCGTCGAGCGCGACCGCCCGGCGCTGCTCAAGTACGCGCGCGCCACCGCGCTGGCCGTGCTGGCCGGCGTGCCCGCGCTGTTCGGCTTCCTCACGCTGGTGGCCGGCCGCCCGTTCGGCGACTCGATCGAGGGCCGTTACCCGGGTTGGGGCGACGAGTTCTCCGACGTCTGGGACGTGGTGCGCTGGCCGGCCAGCCTCGCCCTGGTGATCTTCGCGATCGGCGTGATCTTCCGGTTCGCGCCGCGCCGCCGCCAGCCCGGCCTGTCCTGGCTGCTCTTCGGCGCCACGCTGGCCACCGTCCTGTGGTGGGCGACCAGCCTGCTGCTCGCCGGGTACGTGCGCTTCTCCGGCGGCTTCGGCGAGACCTACGGCCCGCTGACCGGCATCATCGCGCTGCTCCTCTGGGCCAACCTGACCGGCATCGCGCTCTTCCTCGGCCTCGCGTTCGCGGCCCAGCTGGAGGCGGCCCGGGTCGGCGTGCCCGAACCGGCCGAGCCGGACCGCTGGGCGCCCTCCCCCAAGGACGAACGCCCGCACGCGCCACACCTCCCCACGCCACGATCCAGGAAACACCAGACCATCAAGGCCTCGCGGGTACGGTCGTTCAGCGCCGGATTCGCGGTCAAGCCGGACGGCAACCGCAAGCTCGTCCGCCCCCGCAAATTCCCGCCGGTGTAGCCGCACGCCGCGCCGGGTAGCAGACCGGCTCGTTCTTCCCCCGGAGGTCGAGCCAGATGGCGCTGACGGTCTCATGACCTACGACATCCGCAACGGCGGCGGCTCGCGGCTCGACGACATCCTCGGCAGCGACGCGCTCGCCGCCCTCTGCACCGGCTGCGGACCCATCACCGGCGGCATCGCCGAGTCCGCCTCCGACCACTACCCGGTCGTCGCCACGCTTGACCTCTCCTGGCCCGCCCCGTGACCGTGATCGGTTTACCCGCGTCGCAGCGCCCTCAGGGCGTGTTCGGCGGATCTTCGCCGGCCTGCGGCGTGATCCACCGAACGCGCTCTAGCCGTTGTTGATCCACTGGTCGAAGAGGCCCAGGCGGAGGAGGGCGTCGCGGGCGAGGAGGAAGCCGGCGATGCCGAGGACCCAGCCGAGCGTGCTGTCGCTGTGCTTGGCGAACCAGGCGCTGACGCGGGTCAGCAGCGGCTCGACGTGGTGGCGGGCCAGCGCGCGCACCGCGCCGAGCAGCAGCGCCGGCAGGACCATGACCACCACGTAGGCGCCGAGCACGGTCAGCCAGCCCGCGACCGGCAGGCCGGCGGTGGTGATCAGGCCGACCGCGGCCAGGTAGGGCAGCATCGTGGCGACCTCCAGCGCGGCCGCGCCGAGCCCGAGGCCGATCATCGCCGGGACCGTGGCGTTCTCGCCGGTCAGCCGCGCCTTCCAGCGGTCCGCCCGGCCCGGCCCGCGCTTCCGCTTCCCGTCGAAGCGGAAGCTGTACGCGAACAGTGCCACGCCGATCGCGAGCTGCGCCCAGTTGACCCACGTCGCGTCGGACAGACCGGCGAGCGCGGTGCTCGCCGCCTCCGCGCCGAGCACCAGGACCACGCCCACCAGCGCGTAGAAGATCGCGACGGTGGCCAGGTAGATCAGGAACCGGGAGGCCCGCACCTTCGGGGCCAGCAGCATCCAGATGGGAATCACCAGCGTGCCGATGCTGGTGCTGTCGATGAGCGCCAGCCCGGCCAGGCCGGCGAGCGTCAGCAGATCCACGAGCGTGTCCTTCCCCCGTTTATTTCGCACAGTCGTGTGAAAAACAAGGTAACACAGCCGTGCTAAAACAGATGCGTGCCGAGAATCGTGGACCACGAGCAGAGAAGACGGGAGCTGGCGGCCGCCGTCTGGCGGGTGATCGGACGCGAGGGCACCGGCGGCGTGTCGGTGCGGGCGGTCGCGGCCGAGTCCGGCTGGTCCACGGGCGCGATCAGGCACTACTTCTCGACCCAGGCGGAGCTGCTCACGTTCGCGGCGCACCTGATGATGGAGCGCGTGCCGGAACGCCTCCGCGCCCACCTGGACAACGTGGAGCTGACCCCGTTCGACCGAGTCGTCGCGGTGCTGGAGGAACTGCTGCCGCTCGACGAGGAGCGCCGGACCGAGGTGCTGGTCTTCGTCGCGGTCTCGGACCGCACGCTGCGCGCCCCCGGTCTGGACGCGGCCCGCGACGCGGCCTGGCACGGCACCCGCTACCTGTGCCGACTCTCGGTGGCGGGCCTCACCGGAACACAGTCGCCGGCCGAACTCACCGAGGCGCTGGCCGACCCGGACCTGGAGGCGCGCGCGGCCCGGCTGCACGTGATCGTGGACGGCCTGTCGCTGCAGGCGCTGATGTTCCCGGACCGCATGACTCCGTCCACCGCACGCGAGACGCTGAGCGACGCGCTGCGGGACATCACCCGGTGAGGTGCCGGCCCGTCGATCACGTCGGCGTACCGTGGAGATCGTGGAGAGCGCGGCGGTAACGGCCACGTGGTGGGGGCACGCCACGGTCTGGCTGGAGGACTCGGGGGTGCGGCTGCTCACCGACCCGCTGCTCGGCGACCGGCTGGCCCACCTGCGCCGCATGCGCGGTCCCCGCCCGGTGCTGCCCGGCCCGCCGGACGCGGTGCTCGTCTCCCACCTGCACGCCGATCACCTGGACATCCCGTCGCTGCGCCGGATCCCGCCGGACACGATCTTCGTGGTGCCGCGCGGCGCGACCGGCCTGATCCACCGTCGCCTCGGCGGCCACTACTCCGGCAACTGCGTCGAGCTCGCCGCCGGTGAGGAAACCAAGATCAAAGATGTGACGGTACGAGCGGTCCCCGCCGCCCACGACGGCGCCCGCGGTCCCTGGTCCCGCCTGCGCGGCGACGCGCTCGGCTTCCTGGTCGAGGGCTCGGCCCGCACCTGGTTCGCCGGCGACACCGGCCTGTTCGACGGCATGTCGCTGCTCGGCCCGGTCGACCTGGCGCTGGTCCCGGTCGGCGGCTGGGGCCCGAGCCTGCACCCGTCGCAGCACCTCGACCCGGCCGGCGGCGCCGAGGCGGTGCACCGGGTCGGCGCGGCCGAGGCGATCCCGATCCACTACGGCACGTTCTGGCCGGTCGGCATGGGCCGGGTCCGGCCGCACATGTTCCACTCGCCCGGCACCGAGTTCGCCCGGCTGGCCGGCGAGCGGATGCCGGACGTGCGCACCCACCTGCTCGCACCCGGCGAGACCGCGCACCTCGGAGTGTCGTGACGATCGGGCTCGGCGGGCTCGCCTCGCTGTTCGGTGTGGTCGCGTTCGGGGCGGTGCTGCCGATCGTGCCGACCGGTGCCGCGGTGAGCGGCGCCGCCGCGCTGGCCGCGCACGGCAACCCGGTCATGGTGGTGTTCGTGGTGCTGGCCGGCGCGCTCGGCGCGTACCTCGGCGATCTGATCACCTACGCGCTCTGCCGGTGGGGCGGCGAGGCGCTGGCCCGCCGGCTGCGCTGGCTGCGCGGCAACGCGCGGCTCGACAAGCTCGGCGTCGAGCTGCGGAGCCGTGAGGTGCCGGTGCTGCTGGTCTCCCGGCTGGTGCCCGGCGGCCGGATCCCGATGCTGCTGGCCGCGAGCGTGATCGGCGTGACCTGGCGGACGTTCCTCTACGCGAACGCGCCGGCCTGTCTGCTGTGGTCCGCGGTCTACGCCAGCGTCGGCCTGCTCGGCGGCACCGTCTTCCCGCGCCCGTGGGAGGGCGTGGCCGCCGCGATCGTGCTGGTCCTCGTGGTCACCCAGGTGGCCGGCTGGATCCACCGCCGCCGCGAAGCCGCCGCCTGATCCCGGGACCCGTGATCCCGGCGTGAGCGTGGTCAGTCGTCGAGGGCGGGTGGGCGGACGCCGAGCTTCTCCAGCCAGATGAGCAGCTGGCGGTGCACCGCGTCCGGGCCGTCGAACTCCTCGGACTCGCGGGCCCAGGCGGCCGGGTGCACCACCATCGCCTCGGTCTGCCAGCCGCCCAGCCCGCCGTGCGAGCCGACCAGCTCCTCGAACGCGGCCACGTCCTCGGTCGCGGGGTCGACCGGGCTGATCAGCACCAGGTCGCCGACGTGATCCATGCCCTGGTGGCGCAGCAGGTCGGCGCGGGCGCGGGGACCGTACGGCAGCAGCGGGTCCTCGCCTTCGACCGTACCCTCGGAAAGGTTCTGTGATCCTCTGGCTCCGTGCGCGACCGGGCCGGCGGCCTCGTCCACGACGAGCAGGCCGACGCCCGGATGGGCGATCAGACCCTCGACCAGCCCGGGGTACGCCGCGTCCAGCTCCTCGCGGGTGGCCTTGCCGGGCAGCCGGGGCAGGTAGACCATGGCCAGGTTGCCGGACGCGACGACCACCGACTCCGCGTCACCGGCCTCCACTTCGGACTTCTCGGCATCGGCCGGGCCGAGCGTGACCTGACCGTCCCCGGAGCGCTTGCGGGTGGCCGCACGGGTCGCGGCCGCGGTCGCGCCGGACCGGTTCGCGGCCTCGGTGAGCAGCGCGTTGACCGGACCCCACTGCTCGACCGGCGCGGTCGACGAGCGGGCCGGGCCGGCCGGCTCGACCGTGCCGGCGCGCGCGACCAGGCGCTGCACCACGTCCTCGATCCGTTCGCCGTGTCGCTGCCGGAACGTGGCGCCCTGCGCCTGCCCGTGGTCGGAGAGGATCACCAGGTGGTAGTCGCGGGGCGCGTCCGCGGCCAGCCGGTGCAGCACGCCGACCACCCGGTCCAGGCCCTCCAGCGAGTGCAGCGCCTCGTTGCGGGCCGGCCCGGCGTGGTGCGCCACCTCGTCGTAGTCCACGAAGTCGCAGTAGACGACCGGCGCGCCCTTGGCCATCTGCTCCGCGATCAGCGACACGTTCAGGTCGCGGAGCAGCACGTTCGTGGCCGGGCGCAACAGCAGGTAGTAGCCGCCCCGGCCGATCCGCGGCTGCACGTCGCGGCGGCGCTGCTGGCGGCTCTGCCACAGCTCCTTCATGATCTCGCCGAAGCCGAGCACGAGCGCGCGGGCCAGGCCGAACGTCATGAACGCGGCGTAGCCGGACGAGGACGGTCCGGGCAGCGCCGCGCGGGACACGGTGAGCAGGCAGGTCTCCGCGTCGCCGGGGAACACGTTGCTGATGCTGACGCCGCCGTCCCGGAGCAGCCCGCGGCCGGTGGAGAGGCGGCGCTCGATCTCGGCGGCGTCGCGCGGGCGGTTCGTCACCATCAGGCGGCGCCCGGCCTTCTCGTACCAGCGGAACGCGGGCACCTGACGCACGTCGCCGTAGAGGATGCCGGCCTGCACCGCGGGCGTGGTGGCCGGCACTCCGGTGTGGAACGACGCCAGCCGGTGCGAGCCGTCGCGCAGCCAGCGGCCCAGGTTCGGCAGGTTGCCGGCCCGCACGGCCCAGCGCAGCAGCGGCGCGGACACGCCGTCCAGCTGGACGATGAGCATGCCGTCCCGGTCGCAGTCGTCCGGGCGCGGGTGGCTGCGCCGCACGCGCGACATCAGGCGCATCGTCTCCAGCACGAACGTGTCGTCGGTGCCGGCGTCGACCACCCAGTTGACCACCGCGGCCAGGCCGAGCGCGATCCACGACGCGGCGAACGCGACCTCGAAGCCGGTGGCGCTCGCAGCCGGGTTGAGGCGCAGTGCGACGTACATGATGATCGCCTGCACCACCACGCCGAGCAGCAGCGCGCCGAGCCCGCCGAGCACGGTGGCCACCACCAGCAGCAGCGGGCGCAGCAGCGCGCCGACGCCGGTGACCAGCGCGACCAGCCAGAGCAACGCGATCAGGCCGCTGGCGTTGACGCCGGGGAGCAGCCAGAGCGTGGCCGCGAGCACCACGAACGACGTGGCCATCGAGCGCAGCAACGCGCGGAACCGGGGGACCGTGGGCCGCCAGTCGCGCAGCACCCGCATGCCCAGCCGGAGCCGGCCGGGTTCGGCCTGGTGCGGGCCGGGGCGCTCAAGCATCCCTGCACTGTGGCACAGCCGCGCGCGCCCGGCCGTCGCACGCGCGAGGGGTCGGCCACGATGGTGACCCGGCGCACACGTTTGCCCGTTCACACCGGGGCCGGGGACACTTGAGGTCCCATCCGGCATCGCGTTCTCGCCGTCCGGGTTGTGGCAAGAGGCGGGAGCGTGATGCCCGGGTTCGGCATCGCGTTCCGGCTGTCCGGTTCTGGCCGAGGAGAAGGTGGGCGATGACGGACGCGCAGGACCGCATCGAGCGTGAGCTGACGCTGCTGGTGCGGCGCACTCAGCGGATCCATCTGCGGCTGCCCGGCGTGGCGCGGCACGTGGACCGCTCCGCGTACAGCATTCTCGGCCGGCTCCACGACGACGGCCCGATGCGGCTGACCACGCTGGCCACGCTGTTCACGCTGGACGTCTCCACGGTCAGCCGCCAGGTGCAGGCGCTGCAGACCGAGGGCCTGATCAGCCGGTCAGCGGATCCGGGCGACCGTCGAGCCGCGCTGATCGAGATCACGGCGCACGGCACGGAGGTGCTGCTCGGCATGCGAGCGGCGCGCCGGGAGTTGTTGCGCGAGCTGACCGGCGAGTGGCCGGCCGAGGACCGGGAGCGGTTCGCGGACCTGCTGGAGCGCTTCAACGACGGCGTGGCGGATCGCCTGGGCGGTGCGCCGGATTCTTTGCCGCAGAAGGGTTTGATCCCCGAGTAACGGGTATTAGCGCCCGTCGCCACCACTACACCCGGAAAAGGTTCCATTCTAACTTTCCGTGTCCGACATGCCGGATTTTTTACGAAATCGTAGTGTAAATTACGCGACAGCGTTCACAAGGCGAAAATACGGGCTCTTTGCCGTCGAGGTACATAGTCTTTGCCTACCTGAGTGATCACGCAGTTACCTCCGGTCACTGCAAGTCCTCGGGTCGGCGTCGGACCGACTCCGGCACGTGTACTTCAGGAGCTCTCACCATGAAGATCACCATGGCCACCACCGGCCGCATCTCCCTGATGATCGCCACCGCCGCGTTCGGCGTCACCGCGGCCGCCGCGCCGGCCGCCGCCGGCTTCGGCCCGTCGTCCAGCACCACCAACAAGGCGGACATCGCCATCGTCGGTGGCGACGCCACCGCGTTCGGCGCGTGCATGAACTACGCCAAGGTCTACGCCAAGTGGGGCAAGAAGGCCCCGAAGAACCAGACCTGCAGCAACATCTCGTCCGCCCAGGGCGGCGGCGTGGTCCTGAAGGACGTGAACTTCAACGTTCTGCAGGACGCGTCCGGCGGCAAGGGCAAGAAGTACAACAGCGCGGACATCAAGATCGCCGGCGGCAACGCCACCGCGTACGCCGCCTGCGCGAACGTGCTCCAGGGCACCGCGACCGCCAAGAACAACCAGGACTGCGCCGCGATCGCGGACTCCAAGGGCGGCGACGTCAAGCTGACCAAGGTCGACTTCACGGTCATCCAGGGCAGCTGATCTCCCCGGTGAGGGCCGGGCGACCGGCCCTCACCACCTCTGCGGTTCTCCCCCGCCGCGCGGGCGGCACCGGCGCTCACCGGAGCCGTCCGCGTGGCGAGGAGACACCGTCCTCCTCGACTCGTCGGCAAGTGCGTGCACGGGCTCTCAGCGCACGCGCGCCCCTCGTGCCCGCAGTGAGCTTCTTCAACCTGGCGCACCCGGACCGTGGAGCGCCATGTCGGCCGGCCACACAGGCCAGGTTGAAATCGCTCAGTCCTGGAAGGAATGGCAGATGACCAATCCGTTCCGGGGCGCCCTCATGGCGGGCGCCTCGCTCTCCCTGACTCTGGCCGCCTCGTTCGCGCCCGGCGCGGCACAGGCGGCACCCCCGGCCACGCCACAGCCGTGGCCGGCCTGCACGATCAACGGCACCTCCGGCGGCGACAAGCTGCTCGGCACGACCGGCAAGGACGTCATCTGCGGCTTCGGCGGCGACGACATCCTGCTCGGCCTGGCCGGCAACGACATCCTGATCGGTGGCGCCGGCGACGACACGCTCGTCGGCGGCTCCGGCTGGGACACGCTCTACGGCGGCGCTGACGACGACCGGCTGCTGGCCGGGCCCGGCGGCGGAAAGGTGGACGGCGGCTCCGGCAAGGACCGGTGCCTCGGCCCCGGGAAGCACGCCTGGTACTCCGGCTGCGAACGCAAGTACGTCACGGGCGGCTGAGATGCGCACCCGTACCGTACCCGCGGCGGTCCTGATCGGTTCTCTGTCCGGTGGTGTGGCCGCGGCGGCCCCGGCAGTCGCGGCCGACCCGAAGCCGGCGTTCGCCGCGGACAGGACGTTCGCCACCTGGGACGGCACGCTGCTCAAGGTCGAGTTCCGGGAGACCGGGGCGGCACCGTGGTCGACCGGCCCGGTGTCGATCCGGGCCACCGGCCACATCGACGTCACCTGCGTGGGCGGCGGCGTCTCGCTCACCTCGCAGGCCTCCGCCGAGACCGAGGTCGTCTCCGAACACCGGGCCGACGGCTCCGGCGTACGCGTCGGCGAGCAGGTCATCGGCCTCGCCGTGCAGCCACCGGTGATCACCGGGCTCGACTGCCGTCCCACGCTCAGCCGCTCGTTCACCGTCACCGTGCAGGACCTCGCCACCGGCGCCGTGCAGACGCTCGCCGGACCCGCGACCTCCTCCGACACAGGGATCACACCATGAGACTGCAACACCTGACGCGCTTCGGCGCGGTCGCCTCCGGCGCGCTGGCGCTGGCGCTGGCCGTCACCGCGGCTCCGGCCTCGGCCGCGGACGCCGACATCATGCTCAAGGGCGGCGACGGCAACTCCACCGTGGTCTGCGGCAACGTCGCGGCGGCGCTCAGCCTGGCCAAGAAGGCCGGCTACAAGCTCCAGCTCAACAACTGCAAGGCGAACGCGGCCGGCGGCTCGGTGGGGCTCAGCAACCTCGAGATCTTCGTGTCGCAGTCCGCCGCGAAGACGAACGCGTCCGCGCTCGCCGCGCTGGACCGGGCCGCGAACATCACCGCGCTCGCGGCCGACAAGTGCGAGAACCACCGCGCCAAGAACACCGGTCAGATGACCAAGTGCTGGGCCACGGCCAAGGGCGGCAAGGTCTACCTGAACAACGTGACCGTGCAGAAGGGCAACGTGGCGCGGACGATCGCGGCCGGTTCCCTCGCCCGGACCGGCGTGCCGAAGGGCACGAACGGCGGCGCGGGCGCGAAGTGCTGGAACGTCGTCTCCGACAAGCTCAACCAGCGCGACGACTGCAACACGTTCGGCGGCGGCGCGGTGTGGGCGCTGAAGGGCGTCGACGTCAAGGGTTACAACGGCGAGGGCCTGCGGAAGAACGTCAGCATCGAGGTCCGCGGCGGCGACGCGAACAACTACGTGCTCTGCTTCAACACCACCGACGGCTCCGGCAAGGTCAAGCAGATCAACATCTGCTCGGCCGAGGGCAAGGGCGGCGACGTGACGCTGAAGAACATCAAGATCATCACGCTCTGACCCGTCGGGTACGGCTCGGCGCACCAGGCTCTCAGGCTTCACTCTCCGGTGGCCCCGGAGGTGGCCGGTGCGCCATCGGGAGCCCCGCCGGTCGCGGACCGATCGCTGCATCCGCGGCGACCGGCCCCCGATCGGCGGGGTTCTCGCATTTCTTGACTGTTACGTGGGTCACCTCTAGCGTTCTTATGAGTAACTAGTGTGCGCGATGCGAACACGGTTGGAGCGCTTACGTGACCGACACCCGGCACCTGCTGATAGACGGCGAACACCGGCCCGCCTCCGGCGGTCGCACGACCGAGGACCTCGATCCCTGGAGGGGTAGGCCGCTGGCGCTCGTCGCGGCCGCCGCACCCGCGGACGTCACCCGGGCGGTCGACGCCGCCCACGCCGCGTTCCCGGCCTGGGCCGCCACTCCCCCGTCCGCCCGCCGGAAGATCCTGAACCGGGCCGCGGACCTGCTCGAGGAGCGCGCGCACGAGGCCGCCACGCTGATGGGCGCGGAGACCGGCGGCCCGTTCGGCTGGGCGATGTTCAACGTCGGCCTGGCCACCGGCATGCTGCGCGAGGCCGCCGCGCTGGTCAGCACGCCGCTCGGCGAGGTGCTCGCCACCGACAACCCGGACGCGCTCGCGCTCGGCATACGCCAGCCGGCCGGCGTGGTCGCCGCGTTCGCGCCGTGGAACGCGCCGATCATCCTGGGCACCCGCGCGATCGCCACGCCGCTCGCGGTCGGCAACACCGTGGTGGTCAAGGCCAGCGAGGACGCGCCGCTGGTCGCCGCGCACTACCTCGCGGACCTGCTGCACGAGGCCGGCCTGCCACCCGGCGTGCTCAACGTGATCACCAACGACCGGGCGGACGCGGCCGCGATCGCGGAGACGCTGATCGCGGACGAGCGGGTGCGCCGGGTCAACTTCACCGGCTCCACCGGCGTCGGCCGCCGCATCGGCGAGCTGGCCGCGCGGCACCTCACACCGGCCGTGCTGGAGCTCGGCGGCAAGAACTCGATCCTGGTCCTGGACGACGCCGACCTCGAATACGCGGTGAACGCGGTCGCGTTCGGCGCCTACCTCAACGCCGGCCAGATCTGCATGTCCGCCGACCGGATCCTGGTGCACCGCGCGGTCGCGGACGAGTTCACCGCGCTGCTCGCCGCGAAGGCCGCCGCGCTCCCGGCCGGCGACCCGTCCGACCCGTCCACCGTGATCGGGCCGCTGATCAGCGAGGGCGCGGCCCGGCGCGTCGCCGCCCTGGTCGACGAGGCCGCCGGCCAGGGCGCGAAGGTCGTCGCCGGGGGCGGTGCGCCGGACCGGGCTCTCTACCCCGCCACCGTGCTGTCCGGCGTGGAACCGCACATGCGCATCCACTCGGAGGAGATCTTCGGGCCGGTCTGCACCGTGCTCACGGTCGACGACGCGGACCAGGCCGTCGCGATCGCGAACGACAGCCCGTACGGGCTGACCGCCGGCGTCCTCACCTCCGACCTGTCCCGCGGCCTCGACCTGGCCCGCCGCCTGCAGACCGGCATCGTCCACGTCAACGACCAGTCCGTCGACGACGAGCCGATCGCCCCGTTCGGCGGCGTCAAGGCCTCCGGCTACGGCCGGTTCGGCGGCCGGGCCGGCATCGACGCGTTCACCGACCTCCGCTGGATCACGCTCCAGCAGCGTCCGAAGCACTTCCCGTTCTGATCCCTACGGCGCGGGTTCCTACGGCGGGGGTTCCTACGGCGAGAGCTCGCCCTCCGCGAGCGCGACGAGGCGGTCGACCGTGGACGGAAGGTCCGCGTCCAGGATCGATGTCATGACCGGGGCCAGGAACAGGGCGGACGGCCCTCGGGTGGTCACCCGGAAGGTGACCGAGCGGGTGCCGTCGCCGTGCTCGGTGATCGTGTGCTGCCAGTCCATGGTGGCGCCGGCGGGCAGGTGGAAGCGGTCGGTGTAGTGACTGTCCGGCTCGCAGTCGCGGATCTCGAACCGCACCGATGGCTGGCCCTTGAGCGTGACCTCCCCGGTGGCGCCGGTGACGAACGGCCCGTCGAGATGGATCGACTCCAGGCCCTCGTCCCAGCGGGTCCGGCCGGGCACGTCCGCCCAGAGGTCCCAGATCCGGTCCGCGGGGGCGGTGGTCGCCCTGGTCACCGTGATGAGGTGGGTGCTGCGCAGGGTGCCCACCGCGGCCGGCGTTCCGGCGAGGATGAGCAGACCACCGAGACCGAACATCAGGATCTTCGTGGTACGTCGCATTGCCGATCACATCCTTAGACGCCGTTTCAGACGCTGTCTAAAACAGCGTCCCAGACGCGGTACGATTCCGCCATGGGCAACCGAGACGCGCTTCTGTCCGCCGCGCACAGCTGCGTGGTGACGAAGGGCTTCAACCACACGAGCGCGCGGGACGTCACCGCGGAGGCCGGCGTGAGCCTGGCCGCGATCGGCTATCACTTCGGTAGCACCGAGGCCCTGCTCACCGAGGCGGTCCTGCGCGGCATCGGCGACTGGGCGCAGGATCTGGGGCACCTTCTGACCGACGACCCGGCCCCCGCCGGCGAGACACCCCGGGAGCGCTTCACCCGGGTCTGGGCCGCCGTCCTCGCATCGTTCGAAGACCACCGCAAGATCCTGGCCGCGTCGTACGCCGTGATGGCCCGCGCCGACGACCTGCCGGACGTCCGCCGCCGCCTGTCCGAAGGCATCGACACGGCCCGCCGCACGCTGGCCACGCTGCTCGCCGGCATCGATCCGGCCACCGATCCGGAACGCACCCGCCAGGTCGGCTCCCTCTACTACGCCATCCTCGGCGGCCTGCTCACCCAGTGGCTCGTCGACCCCGACTCCACCCCGTCCGCCACCGACCTCACCGCGGCCCTGACCCACCTCAGGGTTTAGGGCGCGTTCGGTCGATCTTCACCGGCCTGCGACGTGGCCCAGGCGCCGCCCGGCCACACGTCGCAAAAGCCCACATACAACACCGGCAGCCTTCCGCCCGTCGCTCGCGGTCGATCTCCTGCCGGACCTCCATGCGCGCAGGCGACATGACACGAAATTCCGGACACGGAGGGTCACCCGATCCGCAAAGGAAGAGGCGGGTGAGCGCACCGCCAGGTGAGCGCACCGCAAGACGATGACCCGCGAACCGCAACCAAACAGAACGTGGGGTCCGGGGCTCGGCCCCGGGAAACACAGCGCCCGCGCGGGAGCAAACGGGCTGCACCACGCCGGAAGCGGGAAAGAGCCTTGATCCGCGAAACTCTCCGCCCCGGAAAACACGACGCCCACGGAAACACGGCGCCCACGGAAGGCACCACGCCGGAGGCGGGGAAGCAGGCCTTGGGTTCGCCGGAGGCTGCTGGAGGACGGTTGTCAGGCGGGGACGGATCTCTTCGCGGCCTGGATCTGTTCGTAGACGTGGGTGCGCAGTTCGGTGAAGCGGGGCAGCGCGCGCGTGTGCAGCTGGTCGCGGGAGGACGGCAGGTCGATGGCCAGGTCCTCGCGGACGACGGTCGGCGACGCCGACAGGATCAGCACGCGTTGCCCCAGGTAGACGGCCTCGTCGATGTCGTGGGTGACGAAGAGGACGGTGACGCCGAGGCGTTGCCAGAGGCCGCGGATCAGGTCCTCCAGGTCCGCGCGGGTCTGCGCGTCGACCGCGGCGAACGGTTCGTCCATCAGCAGCACGCGTGGCTCGTAGGCGAGCGCCCGGGCGATCGCGACCCGCTGCTGCATGCCGCCGGAGAGCTGCCAGGGGTACGCGGTGTGCGCGTCCGCGAGGCCGACCGCGGCGAGCGACGATGCGACCAGTTCACGGCGGCGGTCGCGGGCCAGGCCCTTCTGGCGCAGCGGCAGCTCGACGTTGGCGGCGACGCGGAGCCAGGGGAAGAGGCTGCGGCCGTACTCCTGGAAGACGACGGCCATGCCGGGCGGCGGCGCGGTCACCGGCGAGCCCGCGAACGTGACCGTGCCGGCCGACGGCGGGAGTAGTCCGGCGATGCACTTGAGCAGCGTGGTCTTGCCGCAGCCGGACGGGCCTACCAGGCAGGTCAGGTCGCCGTCCGCGACCGTGAACGTGAGGTCGCGGATCGCCTCGATGGTGCGGCCGTCGCCGGTGTAGGTCTTCCGCAGGCCGTTGACGTCGAGCATGGGTCAGCCCTTCTGTGCGCGGCGCAGTCCGTGGTACCAGCCCAGGATCGCGGTCTCGGCCAGCCGGAACAGGCCGGAGAGCACGACGCCGAGCAGGCCGAGCAGGATGATGCCGGTCCACATCTCCGGGATCGCGAAGCTGCGCTGGAATTCGACGATCGTGTAGCCGAGGCCGGAGCTGGCGGCGAACATCTCGCTGATCACCATGAGGATGATCGCGAGGGAGAGCGCCTGGCGGGCGCCGGCGACGATCTGCGGGCTCGCGGCCGGCAGCGTCAGCCGCCACAGCCGGGCCGGGCCGGTGAGCCCGTAGGCGCGGGCGGTCTCGGTGAGCACGCCGTCGACCGCGCGCACGCCCTCGACCGTGTTGAGCAGGATCGGCCAGACGCAGCCGGACACGATGACCAGGATCTTCATGCCGTCACCGATGCCCGCGAACAGCATGATCACGGGTACGAGCACCGGCGGCGGGACCGCGCGCAGGAACTCCAGCACCGGTTCGACCGTGGCGCGCACCCGGGGCCGGCTACCGATCAGCACGCCGAGCCCGACGCCGAGCAGCAGCGCCAGCGCGAAGCCGGCCAGCAGCCGCAGCAGGCTGGGGAGCACGTCGGCCCGGAGACGGTCGAGCGTCCAGACATCAAAGAAAACAGCCACGATCGACTGCAACGGGGGTACGTAGAAGTCCGTGCTGCCCGCGGTCGCCACCCACCACGCCACCACCAGCACGATCGGCAGCCCCAGCCAGTAGACGATCCTCATACCGCCGCCTCCCCGCGGACCGACTGGTGCCAGCGCAGCGCGTGCCGTTCGACCGCGCGGGCGCCCACGTTGATCGCGACGCCGAGCAGGCCGGTGACCACGATCAGCGCGTACAGGTCCGGGATCGCGCCGGAGCTCTGCGCGACCGCGATGCGCGCGCCGAGCCCGGGTGCGCCGATGCCCAGCTCACCGGTGACGCACAGGATCAGCGCGACCGCGGCGGCGAGGCGCAGGCCGGTCATCACGTACGGCAGGGCGGTCGGCCAGAGCACGTGCCGGATCCGGGCCGCGCGGCCGAGCCCGTAGGCGCGCGCGGTCTCGTCCGCGACCGGGTCGACGTCGCGCACGCCGTAGAGCACCTGGACCAGCATCTGCCAGAACGCGGCGTAGACGACCAGGACCAGCTTGGACTGCAGGCTGGCGCCGTAGAGCACCACGACCAGCGGGATCAGCGCCACGGACGGGATCGGCCGGAGGAACTCGATGGTGGACGCGGTCAGCTCGCGCAGCACCGGCACCGCGCCGATCAGCAGGCCGAGCACGACGCCGGCGACGGCCGCGATCAGCAGGCCGAGCACCCAGCCGGACAGCGTGTCGCGCAGCGCGGCCCAGAATCCGGCGTCGGCCAGCTCGCCGCCGAGCGCGACCGCGATCTCGGCGGCCGGTGGGAGGTAGCGCGACGGGACCAGGCCGGCGCGCGGGATCACCTCCAGGAGCAGCACGAACCCGCCGAGGCCGGCGAGGCCCAGGAGGGGTTTCACGGCAGCAGCTTGCCCAGGTCCGGTGCGGCGTCGCCGAAGATGCCGTCGGTGGTGCCGAGCGCGGCCAGCGTCGCGAGCGAGGCCCGGTTCACCTCGGTCGGCCACTTCGGCAGGATCAGTGCGGTCCGCACCTCCTCGCTGATCTTCGTGTAGCTGCTGAGCACGGCACGCACCTCGTCCGGGTGGGCGTCCGCGTACGCCAGCGACTCGTTGATCGCCTCGGTGAAGTTCTTCACCAGCTCGGGCTCGTCGGCGATCAGCTTCGTCCCGGCGAAGTAGGCCGCGATCGTCAGGTTCGGCGCGGTGTCGGTGAAGTTGGACGCGATCACCGTGCCGCCCGCGGCCTTGACCGCGGAGAGCTGCGGCTCGACCACCCAGGCCGCGTCGACCTGACCGCTCTCCAGCGCGGCCGGCATGTCCGGGAAGCCGATCTCGACGAACTCGATGCCGGCCGGGTCGCCGCCGGCCTTGCGCACCGACTCGCGGACCGTGGTGTCACCGATGTTCTTCAGCGTGTTGACCGCGACCTTCCGCCCGGCCAGCCCGGCCGCGCTGGTGATCGGGCTGTCCTTCGCGACCGCGACGCCGCCGAAGTCCTTGCCGGGCACGCCGGTGGACGCGGCGCCGTTCGCCACGATCCGCACCGGCACGTTCTTCGTCTGCGCGATCATCAGTGAGGTGATGTTGCTGAAGCCGAACTGGAAGTCGCCGCTGAGCACGCCGGGCACGATCGCGGCGCCGCCCTGGGCGGTGACCAGCTCCAGGTCGATGCCGCGGGACGAGAAGAAGCCCTTCTCCTTGCCGAGGTAGATCGGGGCCACGTCGACGATCGGGATCACGCCGACCGTGACCTTGCTGGGGCCGGAGGCGTCGGTGCCCGGCTCCTCCGGCGAGGAGCCGCCGCACGCGGAGACGGCGGCGAGCACCGCGGCGCTGAGCGCGACGGCGAGGTAGCGGCGCATATGGATCTCCCGGGTGGGGGTTTTGCCCGATATAAACCTGTGCGCTATCCGAACAGACGTTCTCATGAAGAACGTAAGGCGTGACGTGGACCACGTCAATCCCGTACGTCGATATTCTTACCGCCCGGTCCTCGTTGACGCTGCCCCGGGGCCGGGGTTACGTTCGTCAGACGAACTGTTGTGCGCAAGACGCACACCTGCGGACCCGGGAGCGCCATGGGGGACATCACCACGCTGGCCGAGGCGGTCGCCCGGCTCGTCCACGACGGGGACACGGTGGCGCTGGAGGGCTTCACCCACCTGATCCCGGTCGCGGCCGGCCACGAGATCATCCGGCAGGGCCGCCGCGACCTGACGCTGGTCCGGATGACGCCGGACATCGTCTACGACCAGCTGATCGGCGCCGGCTGCGCGCGCAAGCTGGTCTTCTCCTGGGCCGGCAACCCGGGCGTCGGCTCGCTGCACCGGTTCCGGGACGCGGCACAGCACGGCTGGCCGGTCCCGCTGGAGATCGAGGAGCACAGCCACGCCGGCATGGCGAACCGCTACGCGGCCGGTGCCGCCGGGCTGCCGTTCGCGGTGCTGCGCGGCTACACCGGCACCGACCTGCCCGGGCGGACTGCCACGATCGCGCCGATCACCTGCCCGTTCACCGGCGAGGTGCTGACCGCGGTGCCGGCGCTGAACCCGGACGTGGCGATCGTGCACGCGCAGCGCGCGGACCGGGACGGCAACGTGCAGATCTGGGGCATCACCGGCGTGCACAAGGAGGTCGTGCTGGCCGCCCGGACCTCGCTCGTCACGGTCGAGGAGGTCGTCGACGAGCTGGAGCCGCGGCCGGGCGCGATCGTGCTGCCCGGGTGGGCGATCACCTGCGTGGCCGAGGTGCCCGGTGGAGCCAGGCCGTCCTATGCGATGGGCTACTACGAGCGGGACAACGCGTACTACCGGGAATGGGACGCGATCTCCCGGGACCGGGAGGCGTTCACTGCCTGGCTGGAGGAGGTCCGATGACCCACTCACCCGGCGAGATGATGACGGTGGCGGCCGCCCGCGCGCTGAAGGACGGCGACCGCTGCTTCGTCGGCATCGGCAAGCCCAGCACGGCCGCGAACCTCGCTCGGCGTACCCATGCGCCCGGTCTTGTCCTGGTTTATGAATCCGGCACGATCGGCGCGAAGCCGGACCGGCTGCCGCTCTCCATCGGCGACGGCGTGCTGGCCGAGACCGCGGACGCGGTGGTGTCGGTGCCGGAGATCTTCAACTACTGGCTGCAACCCGGCCGGATCGACGTGGGCTTCCTCGGCGCCGCACAGCTCGACCGGTTCGCCAACATCAACACCACCGTCATCGGCGACGACTACGCGAACCCGAAGGTGCGGCTGCCCGGCGCGGGTGGCGCACCGGAGATCGCGGCGTCGTGCCGCGAGGTCATCGTGATCGTGACGCACAGCCGGCGCACGTTCGTGCCGGCGGTGGACTTCGTGACGTCGCTCGGCTTCGGCAGCGGGCCGGGCGACCGGGAGCGGCACGGGCTGCGCGGCCGCGGCCCGCAGCTGGTCGTCACGGACCTCGGCATCCTGGCGCCGGACCCGGAGACGTGCGAGCTCACGCTCACCCACCTGCACCCCGGCGTCACGCTCGACCAGGCGCGCTCCGCCACCGGCTGGGACCTGCGCGTCTCCCCCGGGCTGAGGACGACCGAGGCGCCGACGGAGACCGAGCTGAGCGTGCTGCGCGCACTCGAGGGCCAGGAGGGCTGACATGCTTCCGAACTACCGGCGCGACGACGGTACGACGCATCCGCCGCTGCTCTCGCCCGGTTACAAGTCGACCGTGCCGCGGGCGCCGCGCGAGCAGTTCGTGCTGCTCCCGCACTCGCTCACCGAGGTCACCGGGCCGCTGCTCGGCGAGGGGCGAGTGACCGCGGCCGACGCCGACCTCACGCTCGCGCCCGGCGGCGAGGCACAGGGCCAGCGGATCGTCGTGCACGGGCAGGTGCGGGACGCGGGCGGCCGGCCGATCCCGCACACGCTGGTCGAGGTGTGGCAGTCGAACGCGGCCGGGCGCTACCAGCATCGATGGGACCAGCATCATGCGCCGCTCGACCCGCACTTCACCGGGGTCGGCCGTTGCCTGACCGATGCCGACGGACATTACCGATTCGTCACCGTGAAGCCGGGGGCGTATCCGTGGGGCAACCACCCGAACGCGTGGCGGCCAGCCCACATCCACTTCTCGCTGCTCGGGCGCGCGTTCACGCAGCGCCTGGTGACGCAGATGTACTTCCCGGACGACCCGCTCTTCGCGTACGACCCGATCTTCAATTCGGTCCGGGACGAGCGGGCGCGGGCGCGGTTGATCGCCAAGTTCGACCTGTCCGCGACCGTGGAGGCGTGGGCGCTCGGCTTCCGGTTCGACATCGTGCTGGCCGGCGAGGACGGGACACCGACGGAGGACCCGCATGACGACTGAGCCGGACTTCGGTTTCGACGGGCTGACGCCGTCCCAGACCGTCGGGCCGTACCTGTCGATCGGTCTGCCCTGGCCGGACGGCCACGAGGTGGTCGAGGCCGGCGCACCGGGCGCGATCAAGATCTTCGGGAAGGTGTACGACGGCACCGGCGCCGAGGTACCGGACGCGCTGATCGAGACGTGGCAGGCGGACCCGGCCGGCGGCTTCGCCCACCCGGACGACCCGCGCGGCCCGTCGGACAGTGGCTTCCGCGGATTCGGCCGGTGTCCCACCGACGACACCGGCGACTGGGCGATACTCACGCTGAAGCCCGGCATCGTGCCGGACCGCGACGGACGCCCGCAGGCGCCGCACATCGACGTCTCGGTCCTCGCCCGCGGCCTGCTGCACCGCGTGGTGACCCGCATCTACTTCGCCGACGAGGCGACGGCGAACGCGTCCGACCCGGTGCTGGCGACCGTGCCGGAGGCACGCCGCTCCACGCTGATCGCGACACCGGACCGCGACGGCTACCGCTTCGACATCCGGCTGCAGGGGGATGATGAGACCGTCTTCTTCGCGCTCTGACCAGGATCCCGGCGGCGCGGCTGGGATCGGGCTGTTCGACGGGGTGCTGTCGGCCGGGCCGGTGCACGAGGCCGTCAGCGACGCCGCGTGGCTGCGGGCGATGCTCGACGCCGAAGCCGCGCTGGCCCGCGCCCAGGCGCGGATCGGCCTGATCCCCCCGGAGGCCGCCGAGGCGATCACGAACGCCTGTCACGCGTCCCGTTTCGATCCGGCCGCGCTGGCACGCGACGCGGTCTCCTCCGGAAACCCCGTGGTGCCGCTGGTACGAGCTCTGCGCGCCCAACTGCCCCCGGACGTGGCCCGGTTCGCCCACGCGGGCGCGACCAGCCAGGACATCATCGACTCCGCCGCGATGCTGATCGCGCACCGCGCCACCGGCCCGCTGCGCGCCGACCTCGCCTCCGCCGCGGACCGCGCCGCCACCCTCGCCGCCGCCCACCGCGACACCCCGGTCGCCGGCCGCACGCTGCTGCAACAGGCGCTGCCCACCACGTTCGGCCTGGTCGCGGCCGGCTGGATGACCGCGCTGGACGCCGCCGGCGCCCGCCTGGCCCGCGTCCGCCACGGCGCGCTCGCGGCCCAGCTCGGCGGCGCCGCCGGCACGCTGGCCGCCATCGACGACCTGGCCACCCACCGTCCGGGACCGGCCGGGCCGGAACTCATCGGCGTCTTCGCCGGCGAGCTGGGGCTGAACGAGCCGATCCTGCCCTGGCACACCGACCGCGGCCGGATCGCGGAGCTGGCCGGCGTGCTCGCGCACGCGGCCGGTACCGCCGCGAAGATCGCCCGCGACGTCATCCTGATGGCGCAGACCGAGGTCGGCGAGGTGCGCGAGGGCGGCGGCCGCGGCGGCTCGTCGGCCATGCCGCACAAGGCCAACCCGATCGCCGCGATCTCCGCCGCCGCGTCCGCGGCCCGCGCTCCCGGGCTGGCCGCCACGCTCTACGCGGCCATGCCGCACGAACACCAGCGCGCCGCCGGCCCCTGGCACGCGGAGTGGCTGCCGCTCACCGACCTGCTGCGCGCCACCGGTTCCGCCGCACACTGGCTGCGCGACTGCCTCGGCACCCTGGAGATCGACACGGCGCGGATGCGCACCAACCTCGACCTGACCGGCGGCGCGCTGCTGGCCGAGCGGGTCGCGGGCGCGCTGGCCGGCACGATCGGCAAGGACGCCGCCCACGACCTGGTCGCGGACGTGACCCGGGCCGGTCACCCACTCGCCGGCGACCCACGGATCACCGCCCACCTGGACCACGCCACCGTGACCGCGCTCCTCGACCCGGCCGGCTACCTCGGCAGCGCGGGCGCGCTGGTCGACCGCGCCCTGTCCGCGCACCCCAAGGGAGACGCATGAGCACCGTCGAACTGCATCATGTGGTGGACGGGCCGGTGGACGCGCCGGCGCTGCTGCTGCTGAACTCGCTGGGCAGCGATCTGAGCATGTGGGATCCGCAGATGCCCGCGTTGAGCCGCCGGTTCCGGGTGATCCGCTGTGACACCCGGGGGCACGGTCGCTCACCCGTACCCGCGGGGGATCATGCCCTTGACGATCTCGGGCGGGACGCGCTCGCGCTGCTGGATCGGCTCGGGGTCGCGTCCGCGCACGTGGTGGGACTCTCGCTCGGCGGGATGACCGCGATGTGGCTGGCCGCGCACGCCCCGGAGCGCGTCGGCCGCCTCGTGCTCTGCTGCACGTCCGCGCGGCTCGGGCCGCCGGAGGGCTGGGCCGAGCGGGCACGGACGGTCCGGGCGCGGGGAACGCGGGCGGTCTCGGACGCGGTGGCCGGCCGCTGGCTCACCGCCGGTTTCGCCGAGCGCCACCCGGACCTGGTCGAGAAGCTGAAAGACATGATCCACAAAACCCCGCCCGAGGGGTACGCCGGCGCCTGCGCGGTCGTCCAGCACATGGATCAGCGGTCGGACCTCGGCTCGATCGTCGCGCCCACGCTGGTGATCGCCGGACGGGACGATCCGGCCACGCCACCGCCGCACGGGCAGCTCATCGCGGACGGCATTCCCGGCGCGCGCATGGTGGTGCTGCCCGAGGCCGCACACCTGGCCAACGTCGAACGCGCGGACGCGGTCACCGCGCTGATCCTGGACCACCTGGAGGACCGCACGGCCGGGAACGCCGGCATGATCGTGCGCCGGCAGGTGCTCGGCGACGAGCACGTGGACCGCGCGGTGGCCGGCACCACGCCGCTGACCGCGCCGTTCCAGGAGTTCATCACGCGGTACGCGTGGGGCGGCGTCTGGTCCCGGGACACGCTCGACCGCCGCAGCCGCAGCCTGATCACGCTCGCGGTGCTGACCGCGCTGCACTGCCACGACGAGCTTGCCATGCACGTGCGCGCGGCCCGCCGCAACGGCCTGACCGCCGAGGAGATCGGCGAGGTGCTGCTGCACACCGCGGTCTACGCCGGCGTCCCGGCCGCCAACGCGGCACTCGCCATCGCGCAGCGCACGCTCGCCGAGGACGCACCGCGCACGCCGGCCGAACCCGCATCCCACGCGGCGGCCGAGGACCCGCGACGTACGCCGACCGACGACGCGCAACGCGCTCCGTCCGAGGACCCGCGGCGCGCTCCGTCCGAGGACCCGCGGCGCGCGGCGGCCGAGGGCGGGTCACGCCGGGCCGCGGCCGGAGAAGGGTAAGGTAGCTCGCCGTGACGGAAAGCGCTCGGGAGGGACACTTCGTCCAGTCGCTGGAACGCGGGCTGGCGGTCATCCGGGCGTTCGACGCCGGCCATCCAGAGCTGACGCTCAGTGAGGTGGCGCGGATCTGCGACCTGACCCGGGCGGCCGCGCGCCGGTTCCTGCTGACGCTGACGGATCTCGGCTACGTGCAGACGGACGGCCGGCTGTTCCGGCTGAGCCCACGCGTGCTGGAGCTGGGCTATGCCTACCTGTCCAGCATCTCGCTGCCCGAGGTGGCCGAGCCGCACCTGGAACGCCTGGTGGCGGAGGTGCGCGAGTCGTCGTCGGTCTCCGTGCTGGACGGCGACGACGTGGTCTACGTGGCTCGCGTGCCGACCAGCCGGATCATGACGGTCTCGATCAACGTGGGGACGCGGTTCCCGGCCTACGTGACGTCGATGGGCCGGGTGCTGCTGGCCGCGGTGCCGCAGCCCGTGCTCGACGACTACCTGGACCGGATCGAGCTGCGAAAGCTGACGCCGCGGACCACCACGGGCGAGCCGGCGCTGCGCGCGGAGCTGGCCCGGGTGCGCGCCCAGGGCTACGCGATCGTTGACCAGGAACTGGAGGAGGGCCTGCGCTCGATGGCGGTCCCGGTCCGGGACCGCAACGGCGGCGTGGTCGCGGCCGTGAACGTCTCCGTGCACGCCAGCCGCACCTCCGTCGACTCGCTGCGCCGCGACCTGCTCCCACCCCTGCTCGCCGCCGCCGCCCGGATCGAGGCCGACCTCCGCGTCGCCGGCTCCTCCCCCGCCCTCCGCGCCGTCTGACCCGCCCTCCAGCCCGGTCGGCTCGCTGCCAGGGTCTGCGGCCTGTACACACAGACCGTCTTTCGTCGGCTTCGGCGCGGTCTCTTCTGGGCTTGGAGCCCGTTATCAGGGTTTACGACCCGAGATATCGAGCGCCCTATATTTCCAGTATCGAGGGTTCCGGGCGTTGTGGTTGCGTTCAGGGCGCCTCCGGCGGGCCTCGGGCGCCGGGGGAAGGGGCGACGGTTCCAGCCGCTTGGGGTTCGTCGGCCCCGCTGTTGTTTCGTGGGCGGCATGGTCTGGGTGTCGTGAGCCTGGCTGTGGTCTGCGCGGCGCGCACGAAGAAAGATCAAAGCCGCACCGCGGGACTGCCAGGCGCCGGAGGTTTGCGCGGTGCGCACGAAGAAAGATCAAAAGCCACTCCGCCGGGACAGCCATGCACCGGCGGTCTGCGCGGTGCGCGATCAGAAAGTCAAAGACGAGCCGCTGGGCGACAATGCCGGCTCCGGACATGTTCGTGTCCTGCCGCCTCTACGGTTATAGAGCCTGGGAAGCCGAGGCAAGGAGGCTTACTGAGCCTTCGGCGTCAGGGTGACCGGCGCTGGCGGCAGCGAACCGCTATAGCGTGAAATTTCGGACGCGCAGCGCCCGGACGGCCAGCCCCGCTCGAACCTCGACTCTGAAAGCTCAATATTCAGCGGGACTGAGCCGACGCCGCGTCGCCGCAGGCCGGCGCTGCCGCCGCAGGCCGGCGCTGAATAACCCTCAAGGGGGTGCGAAGATCAGCCATTCGCGACGCCGCCCTGTCCCTGAAGATCGGGCGCAGAGGTCAGCGAGTCGGCAGACCTCAGCGCCAGCTCCGCACTGGCCTTTTGTTCGGAAAATTTCGGGCGCAGCGCACGTCTTCTGCGGTGAATCGAACCCGGTTTGATCATGCGAAGTCACTAGTGATACGTGAAGCACCGTATCGAGCCGGTGGATTCAATCGGTCGTCGCAATGCAACGTTTATGCAGCTAGAGGTGCCGATAGTAGCTGATTGAGGGCTTCGGCGGGTGTGCGCATGTTGAGGGTTTCGCGGGGGCGGCCATTGAGTTCGGCGGCGACGTCGTCGAGGTGCTGTCTGGTGTGGACGGACAGGTCGGTGCCCTTGGGGAAGTATTGGCGGAGCAGGCCGTTGGTGTTCTCGTTGCTGCCGCGCTGCCAGGGCGAGTGCGGGTCGCAGAAGTAGACATCGATGCCGGTGGCGATGGTGAAGTCGGCGTGGCGGGTCATCTCGACGCCTTGATCCCAGGTCAGTGACTTGGTCAGGTGAGCGGGCAGTGTCGTGATGGTGGCGATGAGGGCGTCGCGGACGGCCTCGGCGTCCCGGCCGTCGGGCAGGTGGACGAGCATGCAGTAGCGGGTGGAGCGTTCGACCAGAGTCCCGATCGCGGAGCCGCCGTCCTCACCGATGATCAGGTCGCCTTCCCAGTGGCCGGGCACGGCCCGGTCGGCGGCCTCAGCGGGCCGCTCACGGATGTTGATCATTGCGGGGATCCGGCCGCGTTTCTCCTGCTGTCGTGACCTGACCCTGGGCTTGCGCAGAGCCCTGCCGGTCCGCAGGCACGCGGTCAGCTCCTTGCGCAGCCCACCCCGGGACTGGACGAACAGCGACTGGTAGATCGTCTCGTGAGACACCCTCATCGATTCATCGTCCGGGAAACGCCGGGGCAGCCACAACGCGATCTGCCGCGGTGACCACTTCAGCTTCAGCTTCCCCTGCACCACCCGCCGCAACCGCGGGCAGTCCGCGAGCTTCACGGGCTTCGGCCGGCGGCGGCGATCACGCGCCTTCTCGTCCGCACGGCCGGCCCGATAACCCACCCGCACGGTCGAATTCCGGGCCAGTTCCCGCCCGATCGTCGACGGCTCCCGCCCCAGCGCCACCGCGATCGACCGCCGCGACTCACCCCGATCACGCCGCAGCATGATCTCCTCGCGTTCCTCGAACGACAGATACCGGCCTGACCCGGCCCCAGCCCCGTTGTTGATCACCCCGCCAGCATCCTGGAACCAGCGCATACCCGTCCACCGCGAGACTCCCGCAGCCGTCGACGCCTCCTCGGTAGACAAACCAGCCCGAATCCCCTCCCAAAACCGCACCCGAACCACATAAGGAACACCCGGCTTCGCCATCAAAACCCCTGCTCAGAGGGCATTGCAACGACCAATTGACCACAAGGCCCTCATACGGTGCTTCACGTATCACTAATCAGAATCCGCGCAGATGGCTGGGCGACTTAGCACGACATTTCGGTCGCAAAATTTTCGAGTCCTGCGTTATTCCCGGATATTGGCGTCGATCTTCCATCATGTGGAAGATCGACCGAACTTCGGGAACGATCTTCCGCATTGCGGACACTCTGCACGCCAGAGAGACAGCCGGAGGCGACGCGGGGATGAGGTTCAGGATCCCTGTCGAAATCTTCGTTGATCTTCTGGTCAGCACTGAAGCGGCCGCCCGCTCAACGTGCGGGGAGGAGCGCCAGCGACGACCGGTGCCGGCGGAGCACTCGGAGAGCGACCACGCCGGAAGCGGGAAATCGCTCTGATGCTCGCCGCGAAGCGCCGCTAGGGTGCCTCGAGCAGGAGGCTGATTCCCTGGCCGACGCCGATGCACATGGTGGCCAGCGCGCGGTGGGCGTCGCGGCGGGAGAGTTCGAGCGCGGCGGTCAGCGCGAGGCGGGCGCCGCTCATGCCGAGCGGGTGGCCGAGCGCGATCGCGCCGCCGTTCGGGTTGACGTGCGTGGCGTCGTCCGGGAGGCCCAGTTCGCGGAGCACGGCGAGCGCCTGCGCGGCGAACGCCTCGTTCAGCTCTATCAGGTCCAGGTCGGCCACGCCCAGCCCGGCGCGGCCGAGCAGCTTGCGGGTGGCGGGAACAGGACCGATACCCATGATCCGCGGGGGTACGCCGGCGGTGGCCGCGCCGGTGATCCGGGCCAGCGGCGTGAGACCGTGCTGTTCCACCGCGGCGCCGCTCGCGATCAGCAGCGCGGCCGCGCCGTCGTTGACGCCCGCGGCGTTGCCGGCCGTGACCGTGCCGCCGGCCCGGAACGGCGTGGGCAGCTTCGCCAGCCGCTCCGCGCTGGTCTCCCGCGGGTGCTCGTCCGCCTCCACCACGATCGGCTCGGCGCGCCTGACCGGCACCGGGACCGGGACGATCTCCTCCGCGAGCCGGCCGCTCGCCTGCGCGGCCGCGGCCCGCTGCTGGGAGCGCAGCGCGAACGCGTCCTGGTCCTCGCGGGTGACCCGGTAGTCCTCCGCGACGTTCTCCGCGGTGCCGCCCATCGAGTCGATGCCGTATTGCTTCTCCATCAGCGGGTTGACCAGCCGCCAGCCGAGCGTGGTGTCCGCGATCTCCGCGCTCCGGCCGAACGGCGTCTCCGCCTTGGGCAGCACGAACGGCGCCCGGCTCATGCTCTCCACGCCGCCGGCCACGAGCAGGTCGGCCTCGCCGGACCGGATCGCGCGGGCCGCGTAGGCGACCGCGTCCAGGCCGGAGCCGCAGAGCCGGTTGATCGTGGTGCCGGGCACCTCGACCGGGAGCCCGGCCAGCAGTGCGCCCATCCGGGCCACGTTGCGGTTGTCCTCGCCGGCCTGGTTGGCGCAGCCGAACACCACGTCGTCGATCTCGTCCGGCGCCGATATGGAAAGGCGCCGCAGCAGCTCACGGATGACGTGGGCGGCCAGGTCGTCGGGCCGGACCGGGGCGAGCGCCCCGGCGTAGCGCCCGATCGGGGTTCGCACGCCGCCGACGATGTACGCCTCCGTCATGATCCGGCCTCCCAGCTGTTCGCCATCCGCACATCAGTGCGTCCAGCGTACCCACTAGAGGGCCAGCGTGGCACGGGTCAGCGTGGCGAGCCTCTCCACCCGGTCGACGCCGGTCTGGTAGCCGGCGTTGCCGTGCGACAGCACCACCAGCGTCAGGTCCGCGGAGGCGCCGGTGATCCGGCCGACGCTGTTGGCGATCCAGGTGCCGTCCTCGGTGTCCCGGCTCAGCCAGCCGTTCTTCAGCGCGACCCGCTCGCCCGGCGCCGCCGCCGCACCGACACCCCAGTCCTGGTCCGGGTCGATCGAGGTCATCAGATCCTCCGCGACCTGCCGGGAGTACGCACTGAACGCGCCGTCCGGCATCAGCAGCGCGCTGACCAGGCGAGCCTGGTCGTCCGGCGTGGTCCGGGTCAGCCCCCAGCTCTCGTCCGGCACGGTGTCGGTCAGCCCCAGCCGCGCGGTCGCGGCACCCAGCCCGGCAACCGCGCCGATCTCGGCGTAGAGCGTGCTGGCCGCGTCGTTGTCGCTGACCCCGATCATCCGCGTGGCCAGCCGGGTCTCCGTCGCGGTCAGCTCCCGGTCCTGGTCCTGCGCGAGCAGCAGCACCGCGGCCAGGATGCCGACCTTCGCCACGCTGGCCGACTCGAACGCGACGTCGCCGAGGTGGCCGAACGTGAAGCCGGTGCTGTTGTCGATCACCGCGACGCCCGCATCCTCCGCCGCCAGCGCCGCGGTCAGCGCCGCCGCCCGCACGTCCCACGCTCGCCGCGCCTCCGCCCGCGGATCGGCCTGCGCCACGACCTCGGCCTCGGCTGCGGGAGTCCCATCGCCGGGCGGCGCCGGAAGGCTGAGCACCGATCCCGTGACGACGGCCACGACGGCCGCCGTGAGCAGGGCTGACGGGAAGGGAATCCGTGGCATGGCGAGCACGCTGCCAGCGCCGGCTCGAAGCCGTCTCACCGCGAGCACCTCATGATCTGAATAGACGCTCAATAATGGGTATGGGTCACGTGAAGCGATGGAGAGGAAGCGCGACGTGTCGAAGCCGGCGAAGGCCATCGTCATCGGAGCCGGCATCGCCGGCCTCTGCGCGGCCCGTGCGCTCGCCGCACGCTTCGCGGAGGTGACCGTGCTCGACCGGGACCGCCTCCCGGACGAGCCCTCGATCCGCCGGGGCACCCCGCAGTCCGCGCACGCGCACGGCCTGCTCATCGCCGGCCGGCGCGCGCTGGAGGAGCTGTTCCCCGGGCTGGGCGACGAGCTGATCGCGGCGGGCGCGGTCCCGCTCGACTCGGCCGGCGACATGCTGATCCACCGCGAGGGGCGGTTCTGGCCGCGTTTCCCGGTCGGGCTGGACATCCTCTCGGTCAGCCGCCCGCTGCTGGAGTTCTCGCTCCGGCGGCGCGTGCTCGCGCTGCCCGGCGTCTCCGTGCGCGACCAGACCGCGGTCGCCGGCCTGCTGCCCGCGGCCGCCGGTGCGGGCGGGGTCCGGCTCGACACCGGCGAGCAGTTGCCCGCGGAGCTGGTGGTGGACTGCTCGGGCCGCGGCACGCGCTCCGACCGCTGGCTCGCGGAGCTGGGCGGCTACCCGGCGCCGGTCCGCGAGGAGGTCTCGATCGACACGGAGTACGCCACACGCGTCTACCCGCGCTCCCCCGGCGACTTCGGCGGCGCCAAGGCGGTGCTGATCTCCCCGCTCGCGCCGGAGGAGAAGGTGGCCGGCATCGCCTGGCCGCTGGAGGGCGACCGGTGGATCATTTCCGTCGCTGGCGTGCACAACTCCCTCGGTTCCTATGAGGACAGCATCGGGAAGCTGCCGGTCTCGCTGCTCGCCGATTTCATCGCCCGGTCGGAGCCGCTGTCCGGCACGACCTCGTACAAATATCCGGCGAGCCGGCGCCGCCGTTTCGACAAACTGCGAAAACCGCCTTCGGGGTACGTGGCCGCGGGCGACGCGTTCTGCAGCTTCAACCCGGTCTACGGCCAGGGCATGGCGTGCGCGGCGCTGCACGCGCTCGCGCTCGGCAGGCTGCTCGACCGGCGTCCGGAGGCGACGTCCGGGTTCGCCCGCGAGTTCTACGCGGAGATCGCACGGATCACCGCGGCGCCGTGGCAGTTCGCGACCGGCGCCGACCTGGCCTACCCGGAGACCGTCGGCCGTCGGCCGCGCACGGGCGCGCTGACCCGGCCGTACCTCGAACGGCTCACGCTGGCCTCGATCACGGTGCCGGAGGTGCGCCGCGTCTGGCTGGAGGTGCAGCACCTGCTGCGCCCGCCGACCGATCTGGTGCGGCCCGGCGTGGTGCTGCGGGTGCTGCGCGGCGGGAGGTGACCCCCGCCGCGCACGCTGGAGCCTGTATCGATGTGCGGGTCGGATCGAGGCGCGGTCCAGGTGTCGTCTGGATGCGCCACGCGGACGCCCTCATACCGGTGTTGCATGTGGGCGTTTGCGGCGTGCGCCAGGTGGCGCCCGGGCCTCGCCGCAGCCCGTCCTCGCATCGATACAGGCTCAGTTACACTCGCCGGCTTCCTTGCGCTTGGCGATGGCGGCGTCGGCACCGCCCGCGTACTCCACCAGCGTGCTGCCCGGGTCGAACCGCCACCCGGTCCCGGCCAGGCGGGACGTGCCGTGCTCGCTGATCCCGTCGCGCCGCCAGCCGACGTCCACGGTCGTGTCGTCGACCGGCGTGACGCGCTCCAGCTCGAAGACGGCCTTCTTGAGCGCCGGGCAGGCCTCGTTGGTCTTCACGTAGACGTCCTTGGCGATCTCGTCCTTGGCCGCGTCCGTCCACGCGTCCCAGGCCTTGGCCCAGTCGCCCGCGTTGACGGCGGCGAACTGGGCGTTGACCACCTCGAGCGCGTCCGCCACGTTCGCGCTCTTGGGCACCGCGGCGGCCGTGCCCGGCACCGCGGGCACGGCGGCGGGCGATCCCGGTGCGGTGCCGCAGGCCGCCAGGGCGATCGTGGCCGCTCCCACCAGCAGGACGCTGGTCCAGCGCATGAGTATCCTCCGTCTGACTGCGCGCCGCGGCACGGTTTGCCGCCGCGCTGGGGATGCCCTTGTCGCCCGGCTCGACCCCGGCAGCGTAGCCGACCTTATGCACTCTCGTCGATGCTCCTCATTCGTACCCGCAAAGGTGGAAATTTCGTTTTATTCTGGGGTGATGAGGGTTCGGGAGCGGCACGCGGTGGTGATCGTGGCCCTGCTCGCCCTCACAGCCTGCGGCGGCGCGCTCGCGGCCTGCGGCGGCTCGCCCACACCCGGCCCGACCGCCTCCCCGGCCCCGCCGCCGTGCACGCCGGACACCGGCACCGTCGACTGGGACGAGCCGACCTCCACGCCGTCGCTGCTGCACGTGGTCGCCCGCTACCGCGACGACGCCCGCACCACCTGGCGCGACCTGCTCGACCGCCCGTACACGCCCGAGGTCACCGGCGACGGCACCGACCGTTCCTGGGTCCCCACCCTCGCGCGATCCCTCGGCGAGCTGCACAACCTGAGTCTCGGCCCGGACACGTCGCCGCGCGACGAACTCACCCAGCTGCACACCATGCTGGAGAACTCCACCCAGCGCGGCTGGGTCCTCGGCTACTCCGGCACCACGCTCGTCGAGGCCGGCTTCCGCGTCACCTGCGGCACCGGCGACCCCACCCCGATCACCGGCACGCTCACCACCTGGAACACCATCGACTCCGGCTTCCTCTCCTGCGACGACACCACCTCTCGCGACGAGCCGGCCACCTACCCCGACGCCTGGAACTACTGCCCCGCCGACTGACCCAAGCCGGATCGCGACTTTCCTTCCTTTTGCCGCATCCGGCGTGGTTGCGGTCCGCATGCTCCCGCGGCCGGCCGGTGCCGCAATGCCACTCAGCCTGTTCGATCTTGAAGTAGGTGCGGTACGGCCGCACTCCTCTAGCCAGCAGGAATACTGTCAATTCGATCCAGGTTCCGAGTCAGCTTTGCTGTCGGTGCGCGAATCGGCACGGCCTCCGGGCGCCGCGACACCGTCGGCGGCGGGCGGAGCCGCGCCCCTCCGATGCGCCCGGACGTGTTGTGCCCGAAATTTCCTGAAAAAGCAGCCGAGCGCCTGCCTGGCGACGCCACGAATTCTTCAACGGCCTGGCGCCAGGCGCCTGAGTGATCAATCAGTGGAGCAAAAGAGCGATCAACTTCGACTTTTGATCTATCTTTTGCTCCACTGATTGATCACTCAGGTCGCGGGCGGGTAGTCCGCGCCGGAGGGTCCGATCTCGCGATATTTCGGCGCGGAGCGCCTGGTTGCCGCGCGCGGGCTGGGTGGGCCCGCGCTCCCCGATCCGAAGGGATGAGCAACGGAGTCCGACCGAGGAGGATGGGCAACAGAGGTGGACCGGCGGTGTCGCACGGACGCCGGCGAGATGCTTGCGAAAGACGCAGGTCGGACTCCACGATCAACTTGACCCAGGTGGCATTTGGGCACCGGTCGGCCGCAGGCGGCCTCCCCGCACGTTCCGCGGCTGGTCACCGGAACCCCGACGGTCCCACCCCTGGCGGGTGGCCGGTGGTAGCGGGCAGTCGGTGGTCCGAGACCGGCAGCGAACCGGACAACACCAGGCCGCGGCGATCTGGGGTGACCGGCGGACCGGAGCGGGGCACAGGCGGACCGGAGCGGGGCGCCGCCGGGAGCGGGGCGCCGCCGGGAGCGGGGCGCCGCCGGGAGCGGGGCGCCGCCGGGAGCGGGGCGCCGCCGGGAGCGGGGCGCCGCCGGGAGCGGGGCGCCGCCGGGAGCGGGGCGCCGCCAGGAGCGGGGCGCCGCCGGAGCCGGAGGGTGCCCGCGGGAGCTTGCGGGCCGCACCACGTCGGCAGCGAAATGTCGATGTGGAAGCTTCGACAGGTCAGCTGCCCGGGACCGGGAAGGCGGCCGGGCTGCGGAGGCCGGTGGTGGGGTCGAGGGCGCGGATGCCGAAGAAGACGTTGTCCTTGGAGAGGCGGACGGTGGCGGTGGTGGCGGCGCCGACCGGGATGGCGTGGGTCCAGTCGGGGTCGGTGGTCTCGCGCCAGAGGACCTCGTAGGCGGGGGCGCCGGGCTGCCAGCGGAGCGTGGTGTCGTTGGTGAGGTCGGACGTGACGATGGTGGCGCCCTTCGGGGTGCCGGGCGCCCGAGCCAGCGACCAGAGCACGGCGCCGTTGACCCGCGCGACGCGCGCGATGTAGGGGAAGTCGCAGAACTCGGGCAGGTCGCCGTACTGCACGCCGTCGACCACCCGGACGTCCTGGTGCTGGTGGGCGAAGTCCTCGCGCGGCTCGGTGAAGCGAGCCGCGGGGTAACCCTGCTGCAGGAACGGGATCTGGTCGCCGCCGCGCAGGTAGCGATCGCGGCGGTAGACGACCCGGATGTCCATGCCGGTGGCCGCGTTCGCGCCGGTGGCGGACGCGAAACGGGCGAGCTGGCGGGCCGGTGAGTCGTTCTCGCCGCCGACGGACTGGCGGGTGGCGGCCTGCGCGGGCGTCTCCGAGCTCGGCACGCCCTCGGCGAAGAGCCGCACGGTGTGCGCGCCGCCCGGCTCGTTCGGCGCACCGACGATGTCGTCGGTGAACATGCCCTGCACGTCGGCGGCGGCCGCCTTGAACTGCGCGGCCATGTGGGCGGCGCCGTAGAGGCCCTGCTCCTCGCCGGCCACGGCCGCGAAGACGATCGTGGCCCTGAACCGGCGGGTGGCGAAGACCCGGGCCAGCTCCATCGCGACCGCGACGCCGGACGCGTCGTCGTCGGCGCCGGGCGCGTCCGCGGTCGCGTTCATGACGTCGGTGACGCGCGAGTCGTAGTGGCCGGAGACGACGTAGACGCGGTCCGGCTCGTCGTCGCCGCGCAGCGTGGCCAGCACGTTCGTGATGACCGTGGGCGCCGGGATCCGGTTGGCCGGCTGTTGCGTGTAGGACTGTTTTTGCACGGTCATCCGGCCGCCGGAGGCCGCGGCGTAACGGCTGAGCTCCTCGAAGATCCAGTCGCGGGCCGCGCCGATGCCACGGGCCGGGTCGTCCTGGACGGAGAGCGTGTGCCGGGTGCCGAACGAGGCGAGCTTGCGCACGATCGCCTCGATCCGGGCCGGCGACACCTCACGCAGCGCGCGCCGCAGCTCCGCGCCCGGCGGCTGTGTCGTGACCGGCCGGCCGGGTCCGGTCACGACCGGGGCCGCGGAGGCGGCAGCGGGGAGGGCGACCACCGGGGCGGCCGCGGCGGCGGTCAGTACGGCGCGGCGGCCGACACCGCCGGAATCGATGCCCATGCCGCGCATCCTATCGAGCCCAGCCGATATTCGTCAGCCCGGCCGACAGGCGGCCAGGCCGGCAGGCCGCCGCCCGGCCAACAGATCGACCGGCTGACAGACCGCCCGGCCAGCCGACAGACCGCCCGGCCAGCAAACCGCCCGGCCAGCAACCGCCCGGCCGACACACCGCCCGGCCAGCAAACCGCCCGGCCAGCAAACCGCCCGGCCGACACACCGCCCGGCCGACACACCGCCCGGCCGACACACCGCCCGACCGACACACCGGTCGGTCGACACACCGGTCGGTCGGCACACCGGCCGGCAGGCAGACCGGCCGACAGGCCGCACGGGCCCGCTCAGAGCTTGGCCGCCTCCGGAATGATCCGGTCGCGGAAGGTCGCGAGCGTCGCCGGGTCGGCCAGGTTCTTCACGCCGCCGTGCGCGACCGAGAAGCCCAACGCGCGCAGCCCGGCCAACTCCTCCAGGACCTGGTCGACACGCGCGCCGTCCGTGACCGTGCCGTACCGGTAGACGACGGTCTTCTCGATCTCGTCGTAGTCGCGGCCGACCTCCGCGCAGTGCTGCTTGAGCACCTCGAGCTTGTGCGCGATGTCCGGCCCGGCGAACAGGTTGCAGGAGTCCGCGTACTTCGCGACGAACCGTAGCGTCTTCTTCTCGCCGCTGCCGCCGATCAGGATCGGCACCCGTGGGCTGACCGGGCGCGGGTTGTTGAGCGTGCGCCCCAGCGTGTAGTGCTTGCCGGCGTGCGCGCCCTCCGGCCCGTCGAACATCTGCCGGCAGATGACGAGCGCCTCCTCCAGCCGCTCGAAGCGCTCCTTCATCGGCGGGAAGAACAGGCCGAGGCCGCGCGACTCGTCCTCGTTCCAGGCGGCGCCGATGCCGAGCATGGCGCGGCCCTGGGAGAGCACGTCGAGCGTGGTGACGATCTTGGCGAGCAGGCCGGGCTCGCGGTAGACCACGCCGGTGACCAGCGTCAGCAGCTTGACCCGGCTGGTGTGCGCGGCCAGGAAGCCGAGCGTGGTGTAGGCCTCCAGCATCTCGTGCTCAGGCGGCCCGTGCACCGCGATCTGCCAGACGTGATCCATGACGCTGACCCGGTCGAACCCGGCCTCGTCGGCGTCCCGGGCGATCCGGGCGAGTGCCGGCGCGAGCTGATCCGCGCTGAGACCCCAGGTGAAGTCGGAGATGTGCAGGCCGAGTTTCACAACGGCATCCGTTCCGTCGAGCAGATTATCGGTCTGCCCACACTACGTCCGGCGCCACCACCGACGCCGCCGAAACCTCGGGCACGTCTCCGGGCCACAGACGGCACA
This sequence comes from Catenuloplanes nepalensis, assembly GCF_030811575.1. Classification (GTDB taxonomy): domain Bacteria; phylum Actinomycetota; class Actinomycetes; order Mycobacteriales; family Micromonosporaceae; genus Catenuloplanes; species Catenuloplanes nepalensis. Next base: position 6,057,477 of record NZ_JAUSRA010000001.1, read on the forward strand.
GTCCGACCCACGGCGGAAGTGCTCGTGGGCGTTTCTCGGATGCCCGCAGACGCAAGGCTTGACCTGCACAGGAGCACTGTAACCACCCTCCTCGCAACTCCATCGCAACCCGCCGATCACGCTCAGTAGTTCTGAGAAGTTGTGACCCAGAACACGATCTAACCCAAAGTAATCACGGAAAGTCCGATTTGTCGGCCCGACGGACCGGCCTCCGAAACGCACGCCAGCACCCCCTCTCCGCCCCGCCGAGCGCATTCCCAGCACCTGTAAAGCGTGACGGCCCCGGACGCAACCGACATCACATGACCCCTGGTGAGAGCCGCATCAGGCACCCCGGTCACGCACGGTCCCGGGTGCCGCTCCCGGCGGGAGTTGACTCTTCGTGACCGGCGGCTAGTTTCTAGACGCGCGCCGCTCTCCCCCGGCCGGCGCCGTTGTCGTTGAGAGGACCCGCATGTCACCCTCGGTGAACTCCGACGCCGTCTCCCCGGTAACCGTGGTCATCCCCTGCCACACCGAGCTCCGCTGGACCTCACTGCTGCACGCGGTCGAGTCCGCCAAGGCCCAGGACCCGGCGCCGGCCGAGATCGTGGTGGTGGTCGACCACAACGCCGCGCTCTACGACAAGGTCCGGCACGAGTTGGACGGTGTGACCGTGCTGGCCAACCGATTCCGCCGGGGCGCGGCCGGTGCCCGCAACACCGGCGCGTTCCACGCGATCACCCCGCTGGTCGCGTTCCTCGACGACGACGTGCGTGCGCACCACGGCTGGCTGGCCGGCCTGCTCGCGCCGTTCGCGGACCCGGCCGTGGTCGGCACCGGCGGCGCGGTCCTGCCCGCTTGGAGCGGCCGCCGCCCCGCGTGGTTCCCGGACGAGTTCCTCTGGACCGTCGGCGCCAGCCACCCCGGCATGCCCGCCGCGCCCGCGCCGGAGGTCTGGTGCGCCGGCATGGCCGTGCGCCGCGACACGTTCCTGACCGTGGGCGGCTTCCGGGAGTTCTACGGCCGGGTCACCGACCGGGTCCGCGCCCGCGACGCCGAGCTGTGCCGGCGGATGAGCGAGGCCGGCGGCGTCTGGCTGTTCGTGCCGGACTCGCGCGTCCACCACCCGGTCGGGCCGGAACGGATGACGTTCCGCCACTTCCTGGGCCGCTGCTTCCACGAGGGCCGGATCGTCGCCACGGCCGGCGGCGGGCCGATGCGGGCCGCGCTGCCCGGCGCGCTCTCCCGGCACCTGCGGTCGGCGCTGCGCGGCGGCGGCTCCGGTGCGCTGCGCCGGGCCGGTGCGGTCGCCGCGGGCGCCACCGCCGCCGCGGCCGGTGGCGTGCTGGAGCTGACCACGCGCCCGCCCACGCCCCAGCCGGTGCCGGTCCAGACCAAGAAGATCGCGGCGGGGGTACGGCGATGAGCCTGCCCGGCATGGACCACGCGATCCGCCAGATCCTCCGCCCGGTCCGGCTCACCCGGGCCGCGCTGGTCCGCGACGTCGAGCTCTACGACCCGCTCCCGGCCGTCCCCGCGATCGACGCGGACGGCCGCCGGGTCGCGCACGCCTGGCTGCTGATCCGCGCGTTCACCGAGCCGGTCGGCGCGCTGCTGCTGGACGTGCCGGACGGCGGGCTCACGCCGGAGGCGGTCGCGGACGCGATCGACACCCGGCTCGGCGCCGCGGTCCGGTCGCGGCTGACCGCGGCCGGGATCGACGGAGACGGGCCGCTGCCGCTCGGCGGTGCGGTGCCGGCGGCCGTACCCGCGTATCTGTCCGATCGGGTCTCGCTGCTGGCGGACGCGCCCGCGCTGACCGTGGTGATCTGCACCCGGGACCGGCCGGACGCGCTGTCCCGCTGCCTGGACGGGCTGCTCGCGCAGGAGTACCCGCGCTTCCGGATCCTGGTCGTGGACAGCGCGCCGGAGACCCGGGAGACCGCCGAGGTGGTGCTGGACGCCGCGCGCGCGGCCGAGTCGCCGGGCCGGATCACCGTGGACTACCTGCGCGAGGAGACGCCGGGCCTGTCGCACGCGCGGAACCGGGCCGTGGCCGCGGCGCCGGGCGAGACGCTCGCGTTCATCGACGACGACGCGGTCCCGGACGTGCACTGGCTGGCCGAGATCGCCCGCGCGCTCGCGCTGCACCCGGACGCGGACGTGATCACCGGCGCGGTCGTGCCCGCGGAGCTGGAGACGGACGCGCAGCTGTGGGCGCAGCGGATGAGCGACCCGTCGTTCGTCCCGGAGCGGTTCGGGCCCGCGACCGAGCGCCGGCGGCATCCGCTGGCCGCGGTGCCACCGGCCGGGTCCGGCACGAACATGGTGTTCCGGCCGCACGTGATCGAGCGGATCGGCGGCTGGGACGTGGCGCTCGGCGCCGGCACCCCGGCCCGGCGCGCGGCCGAGACGCTCGCGTTCGCGCAGGTGCGGCTGCACGGCGGCACCATCGCGTACGAGCCGTCCGTGCTGGTCCGCGCCCGGCACCACCGTGACCTGGACGGCCTGCGCGAGCAGCTGGCCGGGCACGGCACCGGGGTGGCCGCGGTCTACACCGCGCTGGTGATGGCCGACCCGCTGCTGGCGCTGCCGGTGCTCGGCCAGGTGCGCCGGAGCCTGCGCGGCCCGGCGCTGCCCACGGACGCTCCGGCCGCGCTGCGCGGTGCGCACCGGGCCGGGGTGCTGGCCGGACCGCGCGCCTACCTCACCGGCCTGCGCGACGAGCGCCGCCGCCGGCTCGCCGAGCGCACCTACCCAGCCGTCCCGTGATCTCCGCCGGCCGAGATCCAGGCGTCGTTCATGTCAACGCCCGGATCACCATCAGAGGCGGTCGAGCGTGTGCATCTCGTCGTCGGTGAGCGTGAAGCCGAAGAGGTCGAGGTTCTCCGCGATCCGGTCCGCGCGCACCGACTTCGGGATGATCACGATGTCGTGCTGGAGGTGCCAGCGCAGCACCACCTGCGCCGGCGTCCGCCCGTGCCGCCCGGCGATCTCGGCCAGCACCGGCGAGTCCATCGGCGTGCGCTTGATCAGGCTGTAGCCCTCGACCACCACGTTGCGCGAGCGCAGGTCGGCCAGCAGCGGCGCGTCGTGCCGGGCCGGGCTCCACGGGATCTGGTCCACCACCGGCGGCCGCCCGGTCGCCGCGACCAGCTCGTCGATCTGCTCCGGCGCGTAGTTGCTGACGCCGATCGACCGGACGAAGCCGCTGTCCTGCGCACTGATCAGCTCGCGCCACACCTCGGGCGCGGCCAGCCCGCCGGGCGGCCAGTGGATCAGCCACAGGTCGACCTGCTGCACGCCGAGGTGACGCAGGCTGTCGGTGAGCGCCCGCTTCTCCCGGCCCGCGTCCTCGGCCAGCAGTTTGGTGGTGATGAAGACGTCCTCCCGGGGCACGCCGCTGTCCCGGAGCGCGCGGCCGACCTCGGCCTCGTTGCCGTACATGGTCGCGGTGTCGATGTGCCGGTAACCGGCGTCGAGCGCGGCGCGGGTCGCGTCGTAGGCCTGCTGACCCCGCATCCGCCAGGTGCCGAAGCCGACCATCGGCATCTCGGCGGCCGAACCGTCCGGTAGCGGAAGTGTGACCGTGGGAACCGTCATGGCCGCAATCTATCGCGGTTCGCGTGCGCGGGCCGCGCCGTCATTACCCGGAAGTCACGTTCGTGCCGCACTCTGGAGACATGACCATCCGCGCGAAGATCATCGCCGCGGCGATCATGCTGCTCACCGTCCTGGTCGTCGCGATCTCGGCCGCCGTGACCACCCGGGCTCCGTCCCCGGTCGCCCAGGTCACGACTGCGGCACCGGCGCCGGCGCCGGTCCCCCGGGAGGCACCGGCCGCCCAGGACGTGCCGGAGACCGACGCGGCCTTCCAGCGCAGCCTGAACGCTCTGATCAGCACGGACGGATTCCCCGGTGTGCTCGCGTCCGTCGAGGACCCGGGCGGCGACGCCCGCGACTACACCGCGGGCGCCGGGGACGTGGCCACCGGCGAGGCACCGCCCACCAACGGCTACGTCCGGATCGGCAGCAACACGAAGACGTTCGTGGCCGTGGTCGTGCTGCAGATGGTCTCGGAGGGCCAGGTCGGGCTGGACCGGTCGATCCAGACGTACCTGCCGGGCGTGGTGCCGGGCGGCAAGAACATCACGGTGCGGCAGCTGCTGCAGCACACCAGCGGCCTGGCGAACTACACCGACCACATGCGGGACGAGGACTTCGACGAGGGCCGGCACCTCTACCGCAGCCCGCGGTCCCTGCTGGACATCGCGTTCTCGAAGCCGCCGACGTTTCCGCCCGGGAAGGGCTGGCGCTACAGCAACACGGGGTACGTCGTGCTCGGCCTGATGATCGAACGGCTCTCCGGCCGGACGGTCGGGGAGGAGATCACCACGCGCGTGATCAACCGGCTGGGGCTGCGCGAGACGTACTTCCCGGCGGGCGACGACGAGACGCTGCGCGCGCCGCACCCCCGGGCGTACGAGGACGACCCGCGCGACGACGTCACGGTCTCGGACCCGTCCTGGGCGTGGGCGGCCGGCGCGATGATCGCCACCCCCCGCGACCTGAACGCGTTCTTCCGCGCGCTGCTCTTCGAGAGCCGGCTGCTCGGCCCGGCCGAGCTGGCCGAGATGCGCAGGACCGTGGACACCGGCGACCAGATGTGGCCCGGCGTGCGGTACGGACTCGGCCTCACCCGCACGCCGCTGCGGTGCGGCGACGCCTACTGGGGACACGGCGGCGACGTGCCCGGCTTCGAGACCCGCGGCGGCGTCCGCGACGACGGCCGCACCGTCACGGTCGCGGTCACCTCCGGCCCGTCCGGCCGTGCCGCGCACCTGCACGTGGTCGCCGCGGTCGAGACCGCGTTCTGCGGGTGACGGGGTAGGCCTGCCCATACCTTCGGCACGGGGTCCACACCGATCGATCCGGGCCGCGAACTCCACGAAACTCTCCGGCATGACATTCCGCAGAGGCACCGCCACCGCGCTGGCACTGCTCACCGGCCTCACCCTGGTCACCGCGCCGGCGCCGGCGTCGGCCCGCTCCGGCGGCGCGGCGCAGTCCGCGCTGGACGCGCTGGTCCGGGCGGACGGCTTCCCGGGCGCGCTGGCCGCGATCACGAGCCGCTCCGGCCGCACCCGTGACCTCACCGCCGGCGTCGGCGACCTGCGCACCGGCGCGAAACCGCCGGCCGACGGGTACGTCCGGATCGGCAGCAACACGAAGACGTTCACGGCCGTGGCCGTGCTCCAGCTGGCCGGCGAGGGCCGGATCGGGCTGGACGAGCCGATCTCCACCTATCTGCCGGGCCTGGTTCCGGACGGGGAACGGATCACGGTCCGCCAGCTGCTACAGCACACCAGCGGGCTGGCCAACTACACCGACCACATGCCGGACGAGGACTTCACCAGCGGCCGGCACCGCTACCGGGAGCCGCGCGAACTGCTGGACGTGGCGTTCGCGCACGCGCCGGACTTCGCGCCCGGGACCGGATGGCGGTACAGCAACACCGGCTACATCGTGCTCGGCCTGCTGATCCAGCGGGTATCCGGCCGGCCGCTGGCCGAGCAGATCACCGAGCGGGTGATCGACCGGGCCGGGCTGCGCCGCACGTACTTCCCCGCCGTCGGCGACGAGACGATCCGCGCGCCGCATCCGCGCGGCTACCTCGGCCCGGACCGGGTCGACGTCACCGAGTTCGACCCGTCGTGGGGCTGGGCGGCCGGTCAGATGATCTCCACGCCGCGCGACCTGAACGCGTTCTTCCGCGCGCTGCTCGGCGGCCGGCTGCTGCGGCCGGCCGAGCTGACCGAGATGAAGCGGACGGTCGACGCGTCCGCGGGCCTGTGGCCCGGCGCACGCTACGGGCTCGGCCTGGCCAGCTCGTCGCTGAGCTGCGGTGGCGTCTACTGGGGACACGGCGGCGACCTGCCCGGCTTCGAGACCCGCGGCGGCGCCACCGAGGACGGCCGCGCGGTCTCGATCGCGCTCACCACGACCCCGGACACCGAGACCCGTCACCAGCACGTGCTCGACGCGGTCGACACCGCGTTCTGCCGCTGAAGCCGTCGCGGGGGTACGCCGTACCCCCGCGACGGTTTTGATCATGAAGCGGGGAAGCGCAGGATGCGGTCGTCGCCGTCGCGGACGTCGCCGCGGCCGTCGGTGTTGGACGTGGTCATCCAGAGCGCGCCGTCCGGGGCGATCTCGACCGTGCGGATCCGGCCGTACTCACCGCTGAACTCGGCCTTCGGCTCGCCGGTGTTCTGGCCGTCCAGCGGGATGGCCCAGAGCCGCTCGCCGCGCAACGCCGCCACGAAGATCGTGTCACCCGCGATCGCCATCCCGGACGGCGACGACTCTGCCGTACCCCAGGTGACCTTGGGGTTGGTGTATTTGCCGTCCGCGGTGTCGCCCTCGCCCTCGACGTCCGGCCAGCCGTAGTTGCGGCCCGGCTCGATCTGGTTGACCTCGTCCAGCCGGTTCTGCCCGAACTCGGTCGCCCACAGCTTGCCGTCCGCGTCCCAGGCCAGGCCCTGCACGTTGCGGTGGCCGAGCGAGAAGACCGGCGAGCCCTCGGTGGGATTGCCGGGCGCGGCGTCGCCGTCCGGGGTGAGCCGCAGGATCTTGCCGTTCGGGCTGCGCGGGTCCTGCGAGCGCGGCTTCACGTTCGCGTCACCGGTGCCCACGTAGAGCAGCTCGTCCGGCCCGAACGCGATCCGCCCGCCATTGTGGATGTTTGCCTTCGCGATGCCGGTGAAGATCTCCTCCGGTTCGCCCTCGACGCCCCGGTTGTCCGCGCGCACCTTCACCCGCACGATCCGGTTGTCGTCCGCGGCCGTGAAGTACGCGTAGAGCCACCGGTCGGTCGCGAAGTCCGGGCTGACCGCGAGCCCGAGCAGGCCGCCCTCGCCGCCCGGCTCCACGCCGGGGATCTCGTAGATCTCGTGCGTCTCGCCGCCGGCCGCCGGGACGTGCTTGACCTTCGCGGTCTCCCGCTCGGCGACGAACGCGGAGCCGTCCGGCAGGAACGTCAGCCCCCACGGCACCTCGACGTCCGTCGCCACCTCCTGCGGCTGCGCGCCGAGGTCGGGCGGACCGGCCGGACTCGGGCTCTGGCTCTGCGGCGCGCTCGGTGAGGGCGGCGGGGCCGGCGACGGACCGTAGGTGGCGGTCCCGCCGGGGGGTTCCTCCTCGCTGCAACCCGCCGCCAGCACCAGCATCAGTGCCAGCCCCAGGCTCGTCCCTACCCGCTGCGCCATGCCCGACCTCCCGCGTGGTTTCCTTCTTCCTACCCGGTTCACCGGGAGCCTGCTCGGTTCCCGCTCCCCTGGAGGTCAACCCCGTGTCCGCGACCGAGTTCGTGCTGGCGCACACCCGGCTCGCACCGGTGCCGTTCGTGCCCGAGGTCAGACTGCACCTCGCGCAGGACGCGATCGACCTGTGGGAGCACACCGAGACGCACACCGGTGAGTCCCAGCCGCCGCCGTTCTGGGCGTTCGCGTGGGCCGGCGGTCAGGCCGTCGCCCGCCACATCCTGGATTTTCCGGATATCGTACGAGGAAAGGCCGTGCTCGACCTCGCCTCCGGTTCCGGGCTGGTCGCGGTCGCGGCCGCGCTGGCCGGCGCCCGGCACGTGATCGCCAACGACATCGACCCGTACGCGATCGCCGCGATCGAGCTCAACATCCGGGCGAACGCGGTACATGGAACGGTGGCGTCGAACGGCGACGATCTATTGACCGGTCCGGCTAGCCCGGACGTGGACGTGCTCCTGGCCGGCGACGTCTTCTACAGCCGCGAGATGTCCGGCCGCATGCTCACGTTCCTCGAACGCGCCGCCGCGCACGGCACGGACGTGCTGGCCGGCGACCCGGGCCGGGCCTACCTGCCGCACAGCCGGCTGACCGTGATCGCCGGATACGACGTGCCGATGGTCGGCGCGCTGGAGAACGCGGACACCAAGCGCGCCACCGTGCTGCGCCCGTCGTCCCCCGATTAGGCGTCAGTCGCTCCGATCACCCCTGGCCTGGCTGGTTCGTTGGCGCTGTATCCACCGAACCCTCCCGACAGCCTGCCGCGCCCGGTGCGCGGCGGTTCCCGGCACCTCGAAGGAGCTGGCTGCCGTGACCGGCCCATCGTCACCACTGCGCATCGGCGACACCGTCCAGATCCCGGAGCCCGACTACTGCTATGGGCTCGGCACGCTCACGCTGCGGATAACCGCGATCGGCACCGGCGGCCGCCGCGACTGGATCCAGCTGCGCGGCATCCAGCTCGCGGACGACGGCCGCGAGATCAAGGAACGCGAGGTCCTCGCCCGCGCCGCCGCCATCCGCCGAACTGCCTGAGATCGTTTTCCCGCTCCCGGCGCGGGCACCTTCCGAGTGCTCCCGCGGACACCGGCCGGCCGCGGGCCCCGCACGCCGAGTGGGCGGTCGCCACAGAACCGCACGTCCCGCGTCCGCTACGCGGACTCGTCCTGGCGGGTGAGTCTGAGGTCAGGGGTGACCGGCGCTTCGCGCGGCCGGCACCGGAGGCATCCGCAGGAGCCGCGTCAGCGCCGGTGAGGCGAGGCGAGCCGCGAACCCAAGACCGCCTGAAACCGGCACCGACACCAGAACCAACACGCCCGAATATGGGCTGGAAGGATCTTGGAGTGCCTTCCGGCGGTGTGTCAGCGGATCGCCTTATGCGGATTTTTCGGGCACGGAGCGCCCAGTCCGCGCGGGCGCCCAGCCCGCACGGGCACCGAGCCGCAGATCCAGTTGATGAGAGCGATCTTCCGTTATTCGGGAGGGGTCACGCCGGGATCTCTACTGCTGGCGGAGGCGGGAGTGGCGGTAGCCGTAGACGGCGTAGATGAGGAGGCCGGCCAGGAGCCAGAGGCCGAACCGGAGCCAGGTGCTGCCCGGCAGGTCGATCATCAGGTAGACGGCGAACACGATGCCGAGCAGCGGCAGCACCGGGGCGAACGGCACGCGGTAGGGGCGTGGCATGTCCGGGCGGGTGCGGCGGAGGACCAGAACACCGATGTTGACCAGCACGAACGCGAAGAGCGTACCGATGTTGGTGAGGCGGACGATCTCGCTCAGCGGGACCAGGGCGGCCAGCACCGAGATCAGCAGGCCGAGCCCGACGGTCAGCACGACCGGGGTGCCGAGGCGCGGGTGAAGCGTGGCCAGGCGGCGCGGCAGCAGTCCGTCGCGGCACATGCTGAAGAAGATCCGGGTCTGGCCGTAGAGGATCACCAGCACCACACTGGTGATCGCGACCAGTGCGCCGAACGCCAGGATCGCGGCGGCCCAGGTGATGCCGGCGCCGTCGGAGAGCGCGGCGGCCAGCGGCGCGTCGCTGCCGGAGAGCACGCCGGCGCCCGCGATGCCGACCGCGCCGATCGAGACCAGCACGTAGAAGACCGTGCAGACGACCAGCGAGCCGATGATCGCGATGGGCAGGTCCCGGGCCGGGTTGCGCGCCTCCTCGCTGCCGGTGGTGACCGCGTCGAAGCCGATGAACGCGAAGAAGATGAGCGCGGCCGCGCTGACCACGCCGTCGCCGCCGTTTGGGAGCAGCGGCGTGAAGTTCGCGGTGTTGATCGCGGTGCAGGCCACGATGATGAAGAAGATCAGCACGGCCAGCTTGACCACGACCATCACCAGGTTGGCCCGCGCGCTCTCCCGCACGCCGAGTGCCAGCAGCGCGGTGATCATCAGGACCACGGCCACGGCCGGCAGGTTGACGGTCCCGTCCGGCGGTGACTGCGAGATCGCGGCCGGGAGCTCGAATCCGAACGTGGCGTCCAGGAACGCGTTGACGTTGCCGCCCCAGCCGACCGCGATCGCGGCGACGGCCACGCCGTACTCCAGGATCAGGTCCCAGCCGATGATCCAGGCGACGAGTTCGCCGAGCGTGGCGTAGGTGTAGGTGTAGGCGCTGCCGGAGACCGGCATCGACGACGCCAGCTCCGCGTAGGACAGCGCGGAGAACAGGCAGGCGAGCCCGGCCAGCACGAACGCGAGGATCACGCCGGGGCCGGCCAGGCCCGCGCCCTCGCCGATCACCACGAAGATGCCGGTGCCGATGACCGCGCCGACGCCGAGCGCGGTGAGCTGAACCGGCCCGACCGCGCGCTTCAGCGTCTGACCGTCCACCTCCGTGTCGGCCACCAGCGAGTCCACGGACCGGGTGGCGAACAGTCTGCGGCGCATGCCCAGGGAATCGACCATGGTCAACATCTTACCCCGCATTCGACGGAATGCCGACTCGACATTCATCTGCTGCGCGATTGCGCGTTTCCGGGCAAAAACCTGCCAGGGGTACGGCTAAGGTAATCGATGAGCCATTTTCAACCTGGCCTATCCGGCTGGGGGCATGACACAGTAGACGGTCCGGGGGCGCCAGGTTGAAAAAAGCTCAATTCCTGAGCAGCCGCCTGCACCTTTCCTGGGTTCATCGGGACCGGGCGTTGCTGTGCGACGACAACGGCGGCTACTCGTGGGTGGACCCCGACGATCCGCGGCTGGCCGAGGTGCGGTTGCTGGGCGAGACCACCCGGGTCGGCGAGGTCACCGGCGGGCCGCGCGACAACCTGCTCATCCAGGGCGACTGCCGGGATGCGTTGCGCGCGCTGACCCGGATCCCGGAGTGGGCGGCGGCGTACCGGGGGGCGGCCAAGCTGGTCTACCTCGACCCGCCGTTCAACACCGGGCAGACCTTCGCGCAGTACGATGACGGTCTCGACCATTCGATCTGGCTGGCCATGATGCGCGAGCGACTGCTGCTGGCCCGCGATCTGCTGGCGCCGGACGGCTCGCTCTGGGTGCATCTGGACGACGCCGAGAGCGCGTACTGCAAGGTGCTGCTCGACGAGATCTTCGGCCGGTCCGGGTTCGTCGGCACCGTGGTCTGGGAGAAGGACCGCGGCCGCCGCAACGACACCGACCTCTCCTCCGCACACGACTACATCCACGTCTACGCGCCGTGCGGGCCCGCCTGGCGCGCGGTGCGAAACCTGCTGCCGCGCACCGCACTGGTCGACGGCCGCTATCGCAACCCGGACGGCGACCCGCGCGGCCCGTGGTTGCAGGGCGACAACGGCACCGCGAAGAGCGGCAGCGAGCGCAACCGGTTCGCGGTGGAGCTGCCGTCCGGCCGGACGGTCCGCCCGCCCGCCGGGTCGTACTGGAGGTTCAGCCCGGCCACGCTGGCCGTCGCGCGCGCGGAGGGCCGCGTCTGGTTCGGCCGCACCGGCGACAGCCTGCCGGTGATCAAGCGGTACCGGCACGAGGTGCAGCCCGGCCTGGTCCCGCGCACCTGGTGGCCGGCGGACGAGGTCGGCACGAACCAGGACGCCAAGCGCGACCACCTGCGCCGCCTCTTCCCGGGCGCGGAGCCGTTCGCCACGCCCAAGCCGGAGCCGCTGCTGCGCCGGATCATCGAGATCGCCACCTCCCCCGGCGACCTGGTGATCGACGCGTTCGCCGGCTCGGGCACCACCGCGGCCGTGGCGCACAAGCTCGGCCGGCGCTGGGTCGCGGTCGAGCGCAGCGCGGCCACGGTCGCGGCGTTCACGCTCCCCCGGCTGCGAATGGTGGTGGACGGCGCCGACCCGGGCGGCGTCACCCGCGACGAGATCGTCGCACCGGCCGTGTCACTGCCGGACGGCGTCACCGCCGCGGACGTGGTGGCCGCCCGGCGTACCGTGGCGGCTCTCGCGGGTGGTGGTCTTCTGGACGGCGTCGGCGCGGACGCGCTCGGCGTGCTGCACCGGCGGCTCGGGCACGCGTCCCGGACGCGCCGCACGGTGGTGCGCGAGTGGCGCGGCGGCGGTGGATTCCGGGCGCTGGCCGTCGCGCCCGCGCGCTACCGTTTCGACGGCGGGCGGCCACTGCTGGAGGCGCTGCCGCCCGAGTTCGTGGCGGCGCAGCTCGGCTTCCGGGTGCTGCCGCACGGGCCGTTCGCCGGGCTGCGCGGCCGCACCCGGCTCGCGGTCGCGGACGGCGTGGTCGACGACCGGGTCGCGGCGGACGCGGTCGCGGCGCTGCGTGCGGACGAGACCGTCACGATCGTCGGCCGGGCCGTGCTGCCCGGGACGGCCGCGCTGCTGCGCACGCTGCGGCCCGGCTCACGCGCGCTGAAGGCACCAGACGACCTTCTCCGGCACCGGCGGGTGACGCGGTGAGCGGCCGAGAGCAAGCCGGCCTCCTCCGACACCGGCGGGTGACCAGGTGAGCGGCCGACGGCAAGCCGGCCTCCGGGTGACCAGGTGAGCGGCCGAGAGCAAGCCGGCCTCCTCCGACACCGGCGGGTGACCAGGTGAGCGGCCGACGGCAAGCCGGCCTCCTCCTGCACCGGCGGGTGATGCGGTGAGCGGCTGGCTGCCGTACGACGCGGGTCTGGTGGCGCAGATCGCGGCCGCGATGGACCTGCGGGCGCCGAATGCGGCGGCGCTGGCGGCGGCGGCCCACGCGGTGGCGGCCGGTGACGGGCGCGAGGTGGTCTGCGAGTTGGCCACCGGCGTCGGCAAGTCCTACGTGAGCGCGGCGCTGGTCGACTACCTGGCCGAGCGCGGCGTGCGGCACGTCCTGATCGTCACGCCCGGCACCGCGATCCGGGAGAAGACGATCGGCAACTTCACGCCCGGGCACCCGCGCTTCGTGGCGGGCGCGGAGCACCCGGTCGCGATCGTGACCGGTCCGGCGCCGCCGCAGGACGGGCTGACGCTCTACGTCTTCACGGTGCAGCAGCTGATCCGGCCGGGCGCCACGGTCAGCCGCCGGCTGCGGGCGGTCGACGAGACGCTCGGAGCCGGGCTCTACCAGCGGCTGGCGGAGACGGACGACCTGGTGGTGATCGCGGACGAGCACCATGTGTACCGGGAGTCGGCGCGGGCGTTCGGCGCGGCGGTGCGGGACCTGGCGCCGCGCGCGCTGATCGGCTTCACGGCCACGCCGGACCGGGCCGACCGGGACCGGGTGGTGTTCCGCTACCCGCTCGCCTCCGCGATCGCGGACGGCCTGGTCTCGATCCCGGTCCTGGTCGGCGCGACGGACACCGCGGATCCACCGCTCTCGACGGCGCTGCCCGCGAAGCAGGCCACGTCCGCGGATCACGCCGCGCCGACGGATCACGCCACGCGCGCAGAGCACGCCGCGCGCGCAGATCAAGCCACGCCCGCGAACCACGCCGCGCCCACAGGTCAGGCCACGCCCGCGGATCAGGCCATTCCAGCGGATCAGGCCACGCCCGCGAATCACGTCACGCCCACAGATCACGCCGCGCCCACAGATCACTCCACGTGCACAGATCAGGCCGCGCCGACGGATCGGGGTGAGCGTGCCAATCCGTCTGCCGACGCTGCCGGGGGCGTGCCTGGGGACCGGCCGGTTCCCGCGGAGCGGGTCGATCGGGAGGAGTGGTTGCGGCGGGCGTGCCGGCTGCGGGAGGCGAAGGAGGTCGCCTGGCACGCGTGGGCGGCGGCGCACGGCGTACCCCCGATGACGCCTTTGATCTTCGTGGTGTGCCGGGTGATCGACGACGCCGCGCAGGTCGCGGACGAGCTCGCGGCCCTGCTGCCGGGTGCCAGGCGGGTGCTGCTGGTGACCTCCAGATCCAGCGACGACGCGCTGCGCGCGCTGACCCGCGTGTCAGAGATCGATTCACCGGTACGCGCGGTCGTCTCCGTCGACAAGCTCAGCTCCGGCTGGGACGTGCCCAACGTGGGCGTGATCCTGGCGCTGCGCGCGCTCGCCTCGGAGACGCTCACCGAACAGGTCCTCGGCCGCGGCCTGCGCCTGCCCTACGGCCGCCGGGTCGGTGTGCCCGCGGTCGACTCCGTCGACGTGCTCACCCACGAATCCTATCGCGAGCTGCTGACCAGCACGGACGAGCTGCGCGAGGCGATCGCGCCGGGCTCGCGGGGGACGGTCGCGCACGCGGGCGGCGAGGCGACGCTGACGGTCGGCTCGGCACCGGTGCTGCGGATCAGCGGCTACGCGCGGGCGCTCGCGGACGCTCACGCACCGGTCGGACCGCCACCGTTCCCGGCCGCGGAGTCAGCGCCGGCCGAGCCGGTGCCGCTGCGGGCCGTCCGGTTCTCATTGGCCGCGATTCCCAGCGACGCGGCCTTCGCGGCCGGCCACCGCGTTCGGGCCGCCGCCGGACACGGCGCTCGAACCCCCGCCGCACACGGCGTTCACGTCGCCACTGGCCACGGCGTTCAGGCCACCGCCGGACGCGGCGTTCAAGCCACCGCCGGACCCGGCACTCAAGCCACCGCCGGACCCGGCACTCAAGCAACCACCGGACCCGGCACTCAAGCAACCACCGGACCCGGCACTCAAGCAACCACCGGACCCGGTTATCACGCCGTGTCCGGTGACGGCACCGCCCGACCGGCGGCCACGGACGCCTCTGCCGGCGCGCCGACCGGTGGCGAGCGACGCCCGGACGGCCGCGCCGACGCCGTTCGGGACCTCGCCGACCGGCTGCTCGATCTTCCGCTGGTCGAGGCGACCGGCGCGGAGGTCGCCGAGGCCGGCCGGCTGGCCGCCGCCTACCTGGCGGGCCGGGCCGCGACGGCCGGTGGCGACGGCGTCCGCTGGGACACCGCCGCCGCGGAGCGGGCCGCCGACGCGCTCGCCGAGATCATCGCCGACGCCTACCGCCGCCGGTGAGCCCGGTCACGTGTGCTGGAGCGCGTCCTTCAGCTCGTCCTTGCTCATGTGCGAGCGCCCCGGCACCTCCGCGCGCTTCGCCTCCTCGTACAGCTCGTCCCGCGTCATCTCGTCGATATCCGCCGCCGCGCCGTCCCCGCCGACCGCCGCGATCTTCGGCGCCGCCGCGCCGCTGACCTCGTCGAGGTCCGTGGCCTCACCGGCGTCGTCGATACCGGCCTCCGCGATACCGTCCCCGTCGATGCCGGCTTCGCGCAGTTCCTCGCGGCGCTTCGCCTCGAACGCCTCGCCGAGCCGCTCCAGCTCGGCGTCGTCGACCGCCTCCGCCAGCGCCGGCAGGAGCTCGCTCTCCTCCTCGTTGACGTGGTGCCGCACCGCCTCCAGGAACTCCCGCAGCGCGTCGTCGAAGTCGGGCGAATCCACCATGCTCTGCGCCTTGTGCAGCAGCGACTCGGCCTCGGCGTGCTCGTCGTACCCGTGGTCGACCTCGTCCGCCTCGTCCGGCGCGGCCTTCTTGATCGCCGGGTACACCTCCTGCTCCTCCGCGAGCGAGTGCGCCTCCAGCCGGTTCTCGACCTCGCTGAGCAGCGCCCGCCGGTCTCCTCCGCCCGCCTCCAGCCGCGCGAAGACCCCCTCCATCCGCTGGTGGTCCTGCTTGATCGCCTCAACCGCGTCCATGAGCCACGCCTTTCCCCCGAATGTTCCGTGGACAGCGGTATCGCATACCCGCGCAAATCACCTCGAAACGCCGGTCAGTCCGGGGCCTGTGCCCGATAGCCGTCGAACAGCGGCCCACCGGCCCCGGCCAGCACCTCGCCGGCGAGCGCGGCCGGGTCGTCGCGGGCCGCCAGCCACCGGTCCGCAAGGGCGGGGTCGAGGTCCCGCAGCTCCCGGAGGAGCCACTTGCCGCCGCTGAGCCACCGCCCGGCGAACGCCAGCGCGGCCCGCGCGCTCTCCAGCCACAGCGTCGTGGCGATGACGGCCCGTTCGCCCGGATCGGTCGCGTGCACGTGGTCGTCGAGCAGGTCGGTCAGCCCGTACCGAAGGCGGTCCCGCTCCGCCCGGGTCAGCGGCGCAGGCCCGGCCGCGAGCACCCGTGCGCACCGCTCCGGCAGATCACCCGGATCGCCGCGCAGCACCGCACCGTGCGCGATCATCCGGTGCGTGCTGGGCTTGCGCGCGGCCAGCTCCCGCGCCAGGAACCGGCCGAGGTTCTCCGGCGTGTGCACGAACAGCTCCACCGGCCAGCCGCGGAAGTACAGGCTCTCCCGATGACCGGGCCCCTCGTCACACATCACCACGATGTCCAGATCAGATCCGGGGGTACGGTGCGGGCCGAGCACGCTGCCGGTCAGCATCGCCCAGGCCGCCCCGGGGAAACGAGCGGCGACCAGGTCCCCCGCGTCCTTCATCGCATCCATGAGCCCCATAATCCCAGCACGGGCCACCGACCCGATCGAGCCGGCCGGCCGGCCGGGCGAGAACATGCGCCGGACGGCCCGCAGCAGCGCGCGGAGTCCGGTGCGGCACGCGGAATGGGCGAAACGTTCTCAACTCCACAAGAGGACGCCGTAGATATTAACGGGTCGAGAGCCATTATTCGTTCGATCGTCTGGAGCGGCCGGGAACGGTGGGGTGCGGGATCAGAGCCAGTTGCGGCGGGCGGCCTGGAAGGCGAGGCCGGTGCGGGTGTCGACGCCGGCGATGGACATCAGGCGGTCGAGGCGGCGTTGGACGGTGCGGCGGCTGACGCCGAGCTGGGAGGCGATGGACTTGTCGGGGAGGCCGGCGACGAAGAGGGAGAGCAGGTGCTTCTCGGTGGCGTCGGCGTCGGCCTCCTCGATCATGCCGCCGGCCAGGCGCAGCGGGGTGGCGCGCTCCCAGTGTGACTCGAAGAGTGCGAGCAGCGCGTCCAGCAGCTCGCTGCGGCGGACCAGGGCCGCGGTCGGCTCGACGAAGCCGTGTTCGCCGTCCGGGACGAGCGGGCAGATCGCGGTCCGGCGGTCGGCGATCGCCAGCCGGACCGGCAGCGCGGGCAGCGTGCGGGCCTCCTCGCCGAGGCGGACGCTCTCCGTGATCCCGGCCAGCTCCCCGGGATCCGTGAGCAGGCCGCGTTCGTATATCGCGCGGTAGCGCACCCCGCGCTGCAACGCCCCGTGCTCCTCCGTGTTCTCCGTGCCCGGCATGGCGAGGGGGTTCGCGCGGCAGAACCAGAGGATCTCCTCGCGCGCCTCCATCTGCACCGTGTGCAGCCGGGCGCGCAGCGCGGCCCGGCCGTGCACGATCTCGACCAGGCTGTCCGCGTCACGGCGGCGGGCGGTGTCGCGGAACTCCTCGGAGAGCGCGGCGACCGCGCGGCGGGCCTCCTCCAGCGCGGCCTGGCGGCGCAGCAGCCGGTCACCGAGCGCGACGTCCGGGGCGAGCGCGACGTAGACCGGGTCGTCGCCGGTGCGTTCGGCCGCGAGTCCCTGGTCGCGCAGCGCGTGCAGCGCGCGGGCCGCGTCGTCGGCGCGCACCGACGCCCGCCGGGCCACCTCGGCGACGTCGGCCGAGCCGAGCCGGATCAGCGCCCGGTAGACGCGGTCGTGCTCCGGATCCAGCAGCGCCCCGTCCTCCATGACCACACTCTACGAAGGGGATGTGAGATTCGGTCATACCGCCGCGGTCATCATGTGTCTGTATGGTGCATCCAGGTACGGGTGCCGAAGTGCGCGCAGGCCCGCGACGCGATCTGCGCGGCGGCCCCGAGCGCCTCCGCGATGGAGTCGAGCCCGCCGGCGGCGACCGCGTGGGTGAGCGCGCCGTGGAAGACGTCGCCCGCGCCGAGCGTGTCGACGACCGGCACCGCGGGCACCGTGACCTGGCCGGACGCGCCGCCGGGACCCCACCACCGGATGGGGTCCGCGCCTGCGGTGACGGCGAGCCACGGCACGCCGTACCCCCGGATGATCTTCCGTAGTGGGCCTGGCGCGCGGAAGTCGGCCGACGCCGCGACCACGTCGGCCAGCGGCAGCAGCCGTTCGGTGCCGTCCTTCCAGCTGCCCGCGTCCAGGATCGTCGGGATGCCGCGCCGCCGCGCCGCGGTCAGCACGGCCTCGGCCAGTGCGGGATGATGCCCGTCCACCTGCACCGCGGACACCCCGTCAAGATCAAGATCATCCGGGGGTACGAGGTGAGCGCCGGCCGCGTTCGTGGAGGCCACGGCCCGCGCGCCGGTCGCGGCCGTCACCAGGATGCTCGACACCGACGGCGGCCCGTCGTGCCCCGGCGTGAGGTCCCGCACGCCGACCCGGCAGGCCGCGAGGTCGGCCCGGACGCCGGCCGCGAGCGGATGCCGGCCGACGCCGGTGAGCAGCGTGGCCCGGCCGCCCAGGTGTGCGAACGTGACCGCCGCGTTGGTGGCCGGCCCGCCCGCCGCCACGGTCTGCCGCAGCGCGGTCACCTTCTCGTTCGGGCCCGGGACGCGCTCCACCGACTGGATCACGTCGAGCGTGCAGAGACCTGCGAAGACGGCGTGCGGCACAGACGCAGACCCTACGGCCTGGGGCGGCACCCGCAGTAGCAGGGCGTGCCGGGGGCGGGCCGGTACCACGTGCGGGACGCCCACGGCCGCCGCGGCGTGAACGAGCGGCGCGGCATCGGCGGCGGCGCGTCATCGTCGGCCGGGGACGCGGACGGCGTCCACGGCTCGTACTCGTCGCCACTGAAAGGGGTCACCGCGCTCACCTCCGCCACGAACGGACACTGCCCATTGACCACAGTCTGTAAGCACGGCCCCGGCGACGCCCACCGCAGCGGCTGCCGCGATGACGACATGGCGAGATGTGGACAGCCGCAGCATTCCCGTGGCCTGGCGCGTGACAGGGTGACACGTTCTTCACCCCCAGAGGGAGCCGCCCATGGTCGACCACCCGCCCGAGGAGTTCGCGGAGCTGTACCGCGGGCACTTCCATCGGCTGGCCGTGCAGCTCTACGCCTACCTCGGCGATCACGCGGAGGCCCAGGACGTCACGCAGGAGGCGTTCTGCCGCGCGCTGGAGCGCTGGCACACCGTCCAGGGCTACGACGATCCGGCCGCCTGGGTGCGCCGGGTCGCCTGGAACCTCGCCACCAGCCGGCTGCGCCGCGTCCAGACCGCGCTGCGCCACCTCGCCGGCCAGCGTGAACAGCTCGTCGCCGGCCCGGAGCCGGACCACGTCGACCTGGTCCGCGCGCTCGCCGCGCTGCCCGCCCGGCAGCGCCGCGCCGTGGTCCTGCACTACCTCGGCGGGCTGAGCACCGCCGAGGTCGCCGTCCAGGAGGGCGTGGCCGAGGGCACGGTCCGCTCCTGGCTGACCCGCGGCCGGACCGCGCTGGCCGCCCGGCTCGACGACCCGATCCTGATGCTGCCGGAGGTGCGCCATGGCTGATCGCCTGGAGGACGCGTTCGCCCGTTTCGAGGCGTCCGCGACGCCGCTGTTCCAGCCCGCGCCGGTGAGCGCGCTGCCCGCGATGATCCGCGGGCGGCGGCACAGGTGGGCCGGGCTGCTGGCCGGTGCGCTCGTGCTGCTGGTGGGCGGGCCGGCCGGCGCGTTCGCGGTGGCGTCCTCGGGTCCGGACGGGCCCGTGCCACAGCCGCCCGGCATCCCGAACCGGGAGCACCTGCGGGAGCCGCAGTTCGGCTTCGCGCCCGGCACGATCTGGACCTACTCGGACGGACTGTGCACCGACGACGGCTGCCGGCCGTCCCAGCTGGCCTCGTCGGCGGACCAGGGCCGTACCTGGCAGGTCCGGCCGGGCGCCGAGGGCTTCCAGGACGCGCAGCTGATCGTCTCGCCGCGCGGCGACATCTTCCTGCGCGAGCCGGGCGACACCGTCCACCAGGTGCTGCCGGAGTCCGGCGCGAGCATCCTGACGCCCTCCCGGCCGGGGCCGCCGGAGCTGCTGCTGGAGAACGGCGGCGACCTGATCCTGCGGTGCCCGGACGAGCAGACCTACGGCGGGCCGGACGCGCTCGCCTGCGACCGGCCCGAGGTGGCCGACCTGACCAAACCCTTCGCGGTGGCCGCCCCCGAAGGCATGGGCCGGCTCACCCAGCTGGCCCGGGACGGCAAGGGCCGCGTCTGGCTGCTCGGGCGGGACCCGGACTCCGGCACGTTCTGGCTCAGCTCCTCGGCGGACGACGGCGAGACCTGGGACACGCCGGTGAGGAAGGAGGGCCCGCCCGGCGGCGTCCGGCTCACGGTGTCCCCGGTGGACAGCGACGCCTGGATCGTCGCCGGCGACCCGGTGCGCGTCTGGCGGCTGGGCCACGATGCCGAGCATCTGATCGTGGCGGACGGCGACGGCCGGACCGTGGCCGATCATGCGGGCGGGGTCGCGTCGGAGGGCGAGGGCACGCAGTTCGACGCCGCTGAGCCGTCGATGGTCCGGGCGCTCGGCTTCGGCGTGCTCGTCGCAGCGACGCCCGACGCCGGCCTCTGGATCTTCCAGCCGGACGCCGGGCGGATGCCGGTCGAGGAGGACTTCACCGCGGTGAGCATGGACGTGCTCGCGGACGGCACGCTGGTCGTCCGGGACGCGGCCGGCCGCTTCGGCGTCGGTGCCGGCCAGGGCTGGGAACGCACCTGGGCCTGGCCGGAACCGTGACCGCGCCTCAGCTGATCCAGCGCACCTGCGAGTTGAACACGCCGGTCCAGTCGAAGACGGCCATGTTGTCCCAGCCGTCGCCGGAGTTCTGGATGTCGCGCGGGTCCCAGCCGTTGCCGGGGACCGCGTACCACGTGGGCTCCCAGTAGAAGACGCCGATAGCACCGCCCGCCTTCGCCGCGTTCTGCACCGCGGTGAAGGCGGCGCCCTGCCCGGCCCAGGTCGCCGGGTAGCCGGGGCAGGCCGTGGTGATGCTGTTGCCGGTGCCGTCCGCGTTGCCGAGCGTGAACGGCGTGGCCGTCTCCGCGAGGACCACCGGCTTGCCGTACCGCGAGATCATGTCCTTGATGACGTTGGTCAGGTTGGTCATGGTGCCGTGCCAGTTGCAGTAGTACGACAGCGCGGTGACGTCCCAGGTCACGCCGGCCGCGCGGATGCCGTCGTAGAACCAGCGCGCGTTCGCCAGACTGTCCGAGTTCGCGGTGTGGATCAGCACCTGGGTGCCGCCGTTGCAGGCCTTGACCGCGTTGTAGCCGCTCTTCAGCAGCGTGGCCAGCGGACCGAAGTCATTGTTCACGATCTTGCCGTCGTTCCACAGCATGCCGACGTTGATCTCGTTGCCGATCTGGATCGTGTCCGGCGTGGTGCCCTGCGCCTTGAGGCTGCTGCACAGCCCGTAGGTGTGGTTGTAGACGTCCGTTGCCAGCTGACTCACCCCGTGGCTCGCCCACGCCGCCGGCTTCGTCTGCACGCCCGGGTCGGCCCAGGTGTCCGAGTAGTGGAAGTCGATCAGCAGCTTGAAGCCCTTGGCCTTGACCGTGCGCGCGTAGGCCAGCACCTTCGCCGCGTTGTTGTAGCCGCTGACCGGGTTGACCCACACCCGCAGCCGGATGTAATTGACGCCCGCGCCGGCCAGGATGTCGAGCGGGTCGGCCTGCGCACCCGCGGCCGTGTAGTAGCGCGCGCCGAGGTCGGTGGCGCGCTGGAGCGTGGAGACGTCGGCGCCGCGCATCGACAGCGTGCTGGCCTGGGCCGGCGACGCCACGCCGACGATCACGGCGGCACCGAGCACGGCGGCGGCGAGGACGGATCGCAACGACATGAGGCCTCCGGTGATAGAAGAACTTCAATGACTGTGAGCGCTCACAGTAGACCGTCCGGGCCAAATTCAAAAGCCCTATACGGTACGGTGGGAGCGCTCACAGACATACCGTGCTTCCGCCGCCGGGTAGCCTCGCTGACGCACAGTGCGCAGACGAAGGCGAGGAACACCATGGACGTCGGTTTCATCGGGCTCGGCGGGATGGGCCGGCCGATGGTCGCCAACCTGATCCGGGCCGGTCACACGGTCCGGGTGTGGAACCGGTCGCCGGAGCCGGTCAAGGCCTCGATCGCGGACGGCGCCGTCGACGCCGGCTCGCTCGCCGGGGTCTGGCAGGCCGACGTGGTGATCTCCATGCTGGCCGACGACGCGTCCGTGCGCGCGGTGCTGCTGGACGACGCGCTGCTGGCCGGCGCTCGTTCCTCGGTCCACGTCAACATGGCCACGATCTCGGTCGCGCTGGCCCGGGAGGCCGCGGAGCTGCACGCCACGCACGGCATCGGGTACGTCTCCGCGCCGGTGCTCGGCCGCATCGAGGTCGCCACGGCCGGCAAGCTCAACATCCTCGCCTCCGGCCCGGCCTCGCTGCTGGAGAGGGTGGAGCCGCTGTTCGCCGCGATGGGGCAGCGCACCTGGCCGCTCGGCGACGGCCCGGAGCAGGCGGTGATCACGAAGATCTCGGCGAACTTCATGATCGCGTCGGCGATCGAGGCGATGGGCGAGGCGGCCGCGCTCACCGAGGCGCACGGCGTGGACCCGGGCGCGCTGGTCGACCTGCTGACGAACAGCATCTTCCCCGGCGTGGTCTACACCGTCTACGGCAACATGATCAAGGACCGGCGGTACGAGCCGGCCAACTTCCGGGTGCCGCTCGGCCTCAAGGACGTCACGCTCGGCCTGACCGCCGGCTTCGACGCCCGGGTGCCGATGCCGTTCGCCGGCATCCTCCGCGACCACTTCCTGGACGCGATCGCGCACGGCGACGCCGACAGGGACTGGGGCGCGGTCGCCGAGGTCTCCCGCCGCCGCGCCAACCTCCCCCGCGAGTCCTGACCGCCGCGGGTCCTGCCCCTCGCGAGTCCCGGCCCGCCCGAACCTGCGCGCTCCATGCCCCGCGCCCCGACCACGGTCGGTGTGGCGGAGCCGGTCGGTGTGGCGGAGCCGGTCGGTGTGGCGGAGCCGGTCGGTGTGGCGGAGCCGGTCGGTGGCGGCGGAACTGACACCTCGGCTCGCGGGTGGCGTGGCGGAGATCGTCGGGGTCGGAGATGGCGGGTGGGTCAGGGGCGGAGGTGGCGGCGGAGCAGGGCGGCGGCGGTGAGCGCGGCGGCGCCGACCGCGGCGGTCGCGAGCACCGGCGTCATCACCTTCCGCCGCTGGGCGCCGCTGATCCGGGCGAACTCCTCCTGGTCGTTGACGTGCGGGAACGGCTCGTCCGGCGGCGTGGTGCCGAGGAAGTCGCAGAGCGGCTTCCACCCGTCCGCCACCTCGAGGACCAGCAGCCGGTCCGCCGGGACCGCCGCGATCACCTCCGCGGTGTGCTCCTCGAACAGCCGCGCGAACCGCTCCGCGCCGCCGCCCAGGTCACCGCGGAACGACCGGTGCAGCACCACCCGCTCGGTCATCGCGAAGAACGCGCCCATGTCCGGCCGGAGTCGCCCGCCGAACCGCATCAGCGGGCCGATCACCGGGTGTTCGGCCTGACGCAGGGCGCGCAGGATCGTGGCGTCCATGCTCCGATGCCAGCGATACGGATCGCGCACGGTGAGCACCACGCGCGCGTCCGGGTAGGCCTCGACCAGCTCCCGCCAGAACGCCACGCCGGGCCAGTCCAGCGTGCTGTCGAACCCGTCGAAGATCTCCTCCCACGGCGGGTCGATCGCGCCGTCCGCCGCGTCCGCCGCCTTCGCCGCGGCCAGCCAGCCCCGGGCGCGCGACGGCTTCTCCATCACGGAGAGCATGTGGTAGCACGGTCCGTAGCCGAGCCGCTCCAGCGCGATCCTCAGCGACGCCGTACCGGTTCGTCCGAATCCCACCCCGATGACCCGCATGTTTCGGGACGCTACGCGCGGTGAGCGCGACGCAGCGCGATCCGCCTTCTTTATTTCATCGACCGAAAAAGTCTCAGTCGGCCGTGGGGTCCTCCTCGACGAGGTATCCGTTGTCGACCAGCCAGTCCACCGAGATGTCGTCGCCGGCCGCGGGCAGGAACCGGCCGTCCAGCTTGTACTGCAGGCCGAGGCCGGGCTGGCCGAACCAGGGCGCGATCGGGCCGGCCTCCACCGTGAACGCGCGCAGCACGCAGTACACGTGGTAGTTGCTCTGCGGCGCGCCCGCGGGCGTGTTCAGGTTCTGCGGCGGCAGCGCCCGCTGGAGGTAGAGCGTGTCCACCGGCGCCAGGTACCGCCCGCCGTCGTAGCCGAACCGGTCGATCCGGGTGCCCGCGATCATGGTCTGCTCGTAGCGGACGGCGACGCCGCGCAGGATCAGGAAGCCGTCCTCCGGCGGATACACCCACCCCCGCGCCGTGCGGTAACGGCCGGTGAACGCGTCCCGGCTCATCCCGCCGAACCGCCGGTAGCCGGTCATCAGCGATCCGGCCGGCTCGTCGCCCGGCAGTTGCTCCGGCCCCAGCTCGCCGCGGTCGGAGTAGAACTCACCGGTCGGCTCCGCGGCCGGCGGCGTACCCGCGCGGCAGGGACCGGAGACCGCGGCCGCGGCCGGTGGCGGGGCGGCGACGGCGACGAGGACGGCCGTGACCACGGCGGTGGCGAGCGAGCGGAACTTCACCGTTACCCCCAGACGAAAAGTCTCCAAACAGGAGCATTCTGGGCGGCATTCGGCGGCGGCGAGCCGGGATTCGGCAAGATCGCCCGAGCGCGGCCGCTAGCGGGTATGGTCCCGGAACGCCGACCGGTACGCGGCCGGGCTGGTCCCCACGGTCCGCCGGAACCGCTCCCGGAACGCGGTCGGCGAGCCGAACCCGACCTGACCCGCGATCCGGTCCACCGGGTGCCCGGTCGTCTCCAGCAGGTGCTGCGCGCGCCGGACCCGCGCCCGCAGCAGCCATTGCAGCGGCGTGCTGCCCAGCTGCTCGCGGAAGTGCCGATTCAGTGAGCGCGTGCTCATCCCGGCCCGGCGCGCCATGTCGTCGAGCGTCAGCTCCCGGTGCGCGTGCTCCTCCAGCCAGCGCAGCAACGGCTCCAGCTCCGACCCGCGCGGCGTCGCCGGCAGCGGCCCCACGATGAACTGCGCCTGCCCGCCCTCGCGCTCCAGCGGCATCACGGAGAGCCGGGCCGCATCCGCCGCCACCGCCGAGCCGTGATCGCGGCGGACCAGGTGCAGGCACAGGTCCAGCCCCGCGGCCGCGCCCGCGGACGTCAGCAGCCCGCCCTCGTCCACGTAGAGCACGTCCGGATCCACGGTGATCTCCGGGTGCCGCTCGGCGAGCACGGCCGCGGCCAGCCAGTGCGTGGTGGCGCGCCGGCCGTCGAGCAGGCCGGTCCGCGCCAGCACCAGCGCGCCCGAGCAGATCGACGCGATTCGAGTGCCGCGCGCCGCCGCCTCGCGCAGCGCCGTGAGCGCCGCCTCCGGCACCTGCGCGTCCATGTCGGCCAGGCCCGGCACGATGATCGTGTCCGCCTCCGCGAGCGCGTCCAGCCCGTGCGGCGCCCGCAGCGTGAACGCGCCCGCCTCGATCTCCTCTTTCAGACCACAGACCAGCACACGGTACGGCGTGCGGCCGTCCGGCAGGCGGGTGCGGCCGAACACCTCCAGCGGCGTCGAGAGATCGAACGGGATGACGCCGTCGAGCGCCAGCACGGCAACCGTATGCATGGCTGGAATTGAACCATGCGCGGGATCGAGACATCCGCGCTGAGCTGCTGTTTCCGCCATGGCGAGAATCCGTTGGAAGGTGGCCTTTTCGCCTCTGCCGGTCGGCCGTGGCAGCGCTTACCGTCGTCGCGGTGACGAAGTTCCTCCTCGCCGTGCACGTGCTGGCAGCGATCATCGCGATCGGGCCGATCACGGTGGCGGCCAGCATGTTCCCGGCCGTGATGCGGCGCGCGCTCGCCGCCCCGCCGGACCCGCAGGCGGCCTCCTGGGCCCGCCTGCTGCACCGGATCTGCCGCGTCTACGCGGTCGTCGGCGTAGCCGTGCCGGTCTTCGGCCTCGCCACCGCCGGCAGCCTCGGCGTCCTCACCGACGCCTGGCTGCTCACCTCGATGGCACTCACCGCGGCAGCGGCCCTGCTGCTCATCCTGGTCGTGCTGCCCCGCCAGGCCGCGCTGACCGCGGCCCTCGGAGAGCCGGCCACGCCGGGCATCCCGGACTCAATGGCTGCGGACATCGCGGGCTCGCCGCCGGCGGGCGCTGCGGGCTCGCCGCCGGCGGGCGCTGTGGGCTCGGTGGTGGCGCCGGGCGGGCGGGCGATTCCGCGGCTGGCGATGGCGACCGGGATGTTCAACCTGCTGTGGGCGATCGTCACGGTGCTGATGATCGTGCGGCCCGGCTCGACGACGGGGGTGTGACCGTGCTCCGCCTGCTGCGCGTCGCCGCGGCCGTCGAGGCGCTGTCGCTGCTGGTGCTGCTCACCAACCTGGCCACCGTGCACATCGGCGCGGTCGCGTCCCTGATGGGCCCGGTCCACGGCTGCGCCTACCTCTTCGTGATCATCGCCGCGTTCCGGCTGCCCGGCCTCGGTCGTGCCGGACGGCTCTCCGCACTCGTACCCGGGATCGGTGGTCTTCTGGTCCTAAGGGTTTTCCCGCACCCGTAAGCCCGGGTGACGCCGGATGCTCACCTGTCGATATCCACGGCAGGATGACCAGTGAGTCTTCCCGGGGGGAACGGGGGATCCGGGGGTACGGCCGCCACGCCGTACCCCCGGATCGGGCCCTGTTCCGCGCGGCCAGCGTCGATGTCGTGCGATGCCGGATCGCGTGCGCGGCCGTCCTCACCGCGCTGGCACGCGGCGCTCTTCGCCACCGCCGCGATCGTCCCGCCCGGCCTCGGGCCGCACCCGCCCGACCTCGCCCGCACCTACCCGGCCCCGGCGCCACCGTGACGAACCTGGCCGCCACGCTGGTCCCACCGGCGATCTCGGCTCCGGCGTGGTGGAGGGTCACGGTCGCGATCCTGTTCACCGCGGACGGCGCGGCCCTGCTCCGGCCGTCATCCCGCGGGATGACGGCCGACGCCGGTCATGTCCCCCGGTAGCGCAGCCGGACGCCTCCGGCGCGGGCCGCCCGGCTACGTTTGGCGGATGCCGTCGGAAGGGGCCGGATGTCGACCGTGGTGATCGTCGGGGATGTGGGTGGCTGCGCGGATCAACTCGCCGCGGCACTCCCCGCACTGGTGGCGGATCCGGAGATCACCGTGGTCCAGGCCGGTGACCTGGTGGATCGCGGGCCGGACAGCGCGGGCGTGCTCAAGCTGGTCGCCGAGCGCCTGCGTGAGGTCCCGCAACGGTGGATCCAGCTGATCGGCAACCACGAGGCGCCCTACGCCGGGATCGGCGACCCGTTCTGGCCGGAGCCGCTCGACGACGCGGACGCGCGGCAGATCGCGGACTGGTGGCGCCGTGACCGCATGCGGGTCGCGGCCGCGGTGCGCACCGCGCAGGGCGAGGAGCTGCTGGTCACGCACGCGGGACTGACCGTGGAGTCGTGGCGGGCGCTGGGGGAGCCGGTGACCGCGAGCACGGCCGCGGAGCTGCTGAACACGCGGCCGGACGAGTTGCTGGTAAGCCTGCGCGGGCCGCTGTGGGCGGAGACCGGGCCGGACCTCTACCACGGCTGGCTGACCGGGACGGAGTTCCCGCCGTTCGGGCAGGTGCACGGGCACGACACGATCGTCGACTTCGACACCAGGGGTTGGCGCTGCTCGGAGCGGCTGCGGCAGCGGACCACGGTGGACTGGGACGCCCGGCACACCACCACGGTGATCAAGCGGATGCCGTTCATCGGCGTGGATCCGCGGCACGGCACCCGGGGCGCGCCGGAGTGGTCACCGCTCTATCTGCGCAACGCGACGGTCCTCGTTTAGGGAAGGGCTACGCTCCCCTCATGAAGCTTCCCGCCGCCGCCCGGGCCATCGCCGTCCCCGCCTCGGATGCGGTGGAGGCGGCGCGGCTGCGGGACACGGCGGCGTTCGACGCGGCGGCCGAGGCGCTCGCGGCGCAGGACCAGGAGCGGACCGGGCGGGTGCTCGGCGCGGTGGTGCGCATGCTGGTGGAGGAGTCGCATCAGGACGGCGTGGACAGCGACGACGTGCGCGCGGTGCTGGCACACTGCGTGCGCGAGGCGCTGGCCTGGCAGGACGACGTGGATCCGCAGGTGGTGCTGGTGCTGCTGGCCGGTGCGCTGGGCGTCTACGACCCGGAGGGTGACGACGCCCCACCGAAGGCGCTGGCGCAGGCCCGGCACGGCGCGCTGCTGATCGCGAGCCTGCTCCGGGCGCGGCCGTTCGCGGACTACCTCGGCCTGGCGTTCGATGAGATCGCCCGAGCCGAACACCATGACGGATGAGCCACGGATCATCGAGATCGGCGCCCGGGAGAGTCAGCCCGAGCGGCGGAGGAGCCCGGTCGTACCCGTCGTCCTGGTGATCGCGGCCCTGGTCGCCGGTGCGGTGGGCGGCGCGCGCTGGGAGCACGACCGGGCCCTCCGGCGGGAGGCGGGCACGGTCGCGCTGGTGGTGCGGCCCGGAGATCTCGGGCAGGCCACCGGGAATCTCCCGGGCGACCCGATGTTTGCCCGCTGATCAGCTGGGATACACAGAGGACACGCGATCCTCCCCCGGATTGCACCCTTCCTCACCGGCCGCAGCGGCCCCCTGCCCCCGCAGGGCCGCTGCGGCCGCTTCCGTAAACGGAAGCGACTCAACACGCGAAGGCAGCTCAACGGCGGAGGCCGCTCAACGGCGGCGCTCCTCGATCGCGAGCAGGAGCGCGGCCGGCACGCAGCCCAGCGAGGCGGCCGCGAGCAGCACGAACGCGACCGGAACGCCGTGCCCGAACGCGATCACGAGCCCGGCCGTGGCGGCCGCACCCGCGACCCGGGACACGATGCTGACCTGTGCGGTCGCGTCCGGCAGCTGCGCGGCCGTGACCGCGGTGAACGCGCCGGTCGTACCGGGCATCATGACCAGGGCCAGCGCCGTGCCGCGCACCACCAGCAGCGCCTGCACCAGCGGCCAGGTCAGATCAAGAGCGAGAGCAGCCGTGGGTACGGCCGTGAGCACCGCGCCGGCTGCGGCCACCGGCCCGGCGCCGTAGCGGTCGGCCAGCCGGCCCGCGATCGGCAGTCCGGCCGCGGTCCCGAGCCCGGCCGGAACCAGCAGCAGCCCGGCCTCGGCCGCCGACACACCGCGCCCGAGCTGTAGGTAGAGCGGTAGCACGATCTGACCGCCGAACAGCGCCGCGCCGGAGAACGCCACGGTGACGGTCGCGGCCGCGTACCGCCGGTTGGCGAAGATCGTCAGGTCGAGGATCGGCCGCCGCCGGCCGCGCAACGCCAGCCGGACGAAGACCGCCAGCGCGGCCAGCCCCGCCCCCAGCAGCACCGGCACGCCCGTGCCGCCGAGCACGAGCAGCGGCAACCCGGCCCCGAGCAGCAGCAGTCCGGGCAGATCCAGCGCCCCGGCCGCCGCCCGCCCGCCCGGCACGCGGGGCAGCATCCGCCACGCCGCCCAGAGCAGCGGCAGCCCGACCGGCAGGTTGATCAGGAACATCCAGCGCCACCCGGCCGCGTCGATCAACAGCCCGCCCGCGACCGGACCGAGCGCCGGACCGAGCGTGACCGCGATCCCGGTCGTCCCCAGCACCCGCCCGAGCCGCAGCGGCCCCACCATCCGCCCGATGATCGCCTGCCCGGCCGGCAGGATCAGCCCACCGGCCAGCCCTTGCGCCACCCGCAGCGCGATCAGCCACTCCACGCTCCCTGCCAGCGCACACCCACCCGACGCCACCAGGAAAGCGACCATCCCGCCGAGCCAGAGCCGCTCGGTGCCGAGCCGCCGCATCAGCCACCCGCAGGCCGGCAGCACGGCCGCGAACGCGAGCAGATATCCGGTCGCGACCCACTGCACCCGGTCCAGCCCGGCATCCAGCTCCCGTGTCAGCGGCTCCAGTCCCACCCCGACCACGGCCGCGTCCAGCGTGCTCAGAAACGCCCCACCGGACACCACCAGCGCGGCCCGCCACACCGCCCACGGCACGCGCCCGTCCGGTGGTGGCATCGGCGGCACCTCCGCAGGCCGGGGCCGCACCGGCCCCTATCGCGCACCCGAACCGGCCCGCCCGAACCACGAGCCGGCGCTCACCCCGCACGGTCACGCTACGCAGCGTTGCTCCCACGGACAAGGACGCTGTACGGCAACCCGGCTCGAAGCTCGATGAACGTCACCCACCGCGGCCCGGGGACACGACACTGTCTATCGCGAACCCGACCCGCCGACCCTGTGGAGTGATAGATGCACCGAAGATGGGGCTTAAAGCGGCTTTAATGTCGGTTTTGACGGTTATTCGTTACTCCAGGTGCGCATCGCCGGTCGCAGAGCAACGCGAGGTCGGCGACACTATCGGGAAGAACCATGTCGCAATGTCGGACCAGTGTCGTACCGTTGACCCAACGGAGGGGGTGGTGAGATGATCACGCAGCGTGATGCATGCGAGACCGAGCTGGTCGAGCTGACCCCGGACGAAGAGCGGGTTCTCCTGGAAGACGAGTGCCAGCGGTTACTCGGCATTTCCGTCGAGGAGTTCACGAATGGGTGGCGTTCCGGCGCCTATCGTGACAACACCGACCCGAAGGTGACACAGGTGGCTATGCTGCTGCCTGATGCCTGGTAACAAGCCGCACGAAGCTTTCAACGCGTTCACCACACCGCTGGTGGACGCGTTGGAGTGTGTTACCACCCATCCGCGCATGGAATTCTCCGCTGGTGGATCAAGCATTCTTGATCAGAAGCACAACCTCTTACTGGTCGGACGGCAACTTAAGAACGATGGTTATCTCCGCTTGGGCCGGAGCCCGTTCGAACTGCGGGCTCGCCTCAAGTACATGCTGATCAAGGACGACCGCGAGAACTACGGCCCTCTCAGGGTCACCACCTGCGGATACGACTACTCGATCCGCACGACCGACGGCGCCGCGGTGCTTGACTACCACTGGCATCCGACCGGGTTGTCGCATGAGAAAAGGCCGCACGTCCATATCGGATCGGCCCAGCTCCGCTCCGATGCCGTTCTGTCGAGCAAGCGCCACGTCTATACCGGACGCGTCACATTCGAGGCAGTCGTTCGCGAACTCATCGAGCTGGGCGTGGAACCGATGAGCAAGGACTGGGGCGACCTGCTCGACATGTGCGAAACACCCCATCTCCTGCATCGGTCGTGGCACCACGACTACGAATCGGAGACGGGAAGAAACGCACCGCCGGATTGATCGCCATCTGCGGCAGCGAGGCACGGCAAACGCCCCCTACCCCGCCAATGGTTGAGAGCGGAACATGACGAAGCCGGCCACGGATTCCCGCGACCGGCTCACATCAGAGAAAGAGCGTCAGTCCGTGCCCGACTCCATGGCGGCCGCGTCGAGCAGCTGGTCCTCGGCGGGCTCGGACGGGCCGGCCGCGATCGCCTCGGCGCCGCCGGCCGGCATGGCGCCGATCAGCGTGGTGGTGGACGGCTGGGCCGCGATCACCTGGGCGCCGCCGACGATGCCGATCCGCGCGTACTGCTCGAGGCGGGCGCGCGAGTCGGCGATGTCGAGGTTGCGCATGGTGAGCTGGCCGATCCGGTCGATCGGGCCGAACGCGGCGTTCTCCGTGCGCTCCATGGACAGCTTGTCCGGGTGGTAGCTGAACTCCGGGCCGGTCGTGTCGATGATCGAGTAGTCCTCGCCGCGGCGAAGCCGGAGCGTGACCTCGCCGGTGACCGCGGCGCCGACCCAGCGCTGGATCGACTCGCGGCTCATCAGCGCCTGCGGGTCCAGCCAGCGGCCCTCGTAGAGCAGCCGGCCCAGCTTGCGGCCCTCGGAGTGGTACGTCGCCAGCGTGTCCTCGTTGTGGATCGCGTTGACCAGCCGCTCGTACGCGATGTGCAGCAGCGCCATGCCGGGCGCCTCGTAGATGCCGCGCGACTTCGCCTCGATGATCCGGTTCTCGATCTGGTCGCTCATGCCGAGGCCGTGCCGGCCGCCGACCGCGTTCGCCTCCAGCACCAGGTCGACGTCGGAGCCGAACGTCTTGCCGTTGATCGCGACCGGACGGCCCTGCTCGAAGCGGATCGTCACGTCCTCGGGCAGGATCTCCACGGACGGGTCCCAGAACTTGACGCCCATGATCGGCTCGACCAGCTCCAGGCCGACGTCCAGGTGCTCCAGCGACTTGGCCTCGTGGGTCGCGCCCCAGATGTTCGCGTCGGTGGAGTACGCCTTCTCGGTGCTGTGCCGGTACGGCAGGTCACGGGCCTGCAGCCACTCGGACATCTCGTGCCGGCCGCCGAGCTCGTCGACGAACGCGGCGTCCAGCCACGGCTTGTAGATGCGCAGCGACGGGTTGGCGAGCAGGCCGTACCGGTAGAAGCGCTCGATGTCGTTGCCCTTGAACGTCGAGCCGTCGCCCCAGATCTGGACGCCGTCGTCGAGCATCGCGCGGACCAGCATGGTGCCGGTCACGGCACGGCCCAGCGGCGTGGTGTTGAAGTAGGCCCGGCCGCCGCTGCGGATGTGGAAGGCGCCGCAGGCGAGCGCGGCCAGGCCCTCCTCGACCAGCGCGGCGCGGCAGTCGACCAGGCGGGCGATCTCCGCACCGTACTGACCGGCGCGGCCCGGGACGGACGCGATGTCGGGCTCGTCGTACTGACCGATGTCAGCGGTGTACGTGCAGGGCACCGCGCCCTTCTCGCGCATCCACGCGACCGCTACGGAGGTGTCGAGACCACCGGAGAAGGCGATGCCGACACGTTCGCCGGCGGGCAATGACGTAAGCACCTTGGACACGCTGGAAGTATATGCAGACACACGCATGATCATGCAACTGGGATGCCGAGCCAGCGATGTTCCGCGCGTAACCCAACCATTGGCGCCATAGCCTCAGCGGGATTCTCACCAACAGGAAGCGGGCTGACATGTACGACCTGACCATCGACCTGGGCGACCGCCTCGACGCACTGGCCGAGATCGGCGAGGCCTTCGGCCGGGCCGGCGTGAGCATCGAGGGCGGCGGCGCGTTCGGCCCGGTCGCGCACTTCCTGGTCGCGGACCCGGACGCGGCCGCGGCGGCGCTCGGCCCGGGCCGGATCACCGCGGTCCGCACGCCGCTGATGCAGCGCCTCGACCAGGACACACCCGGCCAGGTCGGCGCGCTCACCCGGCGGATGGCCGACGCGGGCGTCCAGATCGAGGTGCTCTACAGCGATCACGACGGCAACCTGATCCTGCTGGTCGACGACGCCGAGGCCGGCGCACGGGTGTCGGCCGCGTGGACGGCCCGGCGATCGTGACGCGCGGCTCACGACTGACGCGGATCGTGATGATCGGCACCGGCGGAATCGGCGGCACGTCGCGACAGGCCCATGGCCTCCACAGTGTCCGTCGCGGCAACACCCTACGATCAACCGGTGCGAATCGAGTTCACGTACGCGCGTCCCCGGGAGTACTTCCGCGAGCAGCGAACGGCGGCGGGCCGCGCCGCGGCGGCACCGAGCCTGCTCGGCGCCGTGCTGCTGTTCGCGGCCGGGACCGCGGGGAGCCTCACCGCCCTGCTGTCCCCCGGCGTCACCGACGAGCTGGCGCTGGCCGGGCTCGCGCTGGTCCTGATCGCGGTCGGGCTCTGCATCCAGGCCCACGACCGCTGGCGGGACGAGCTGACCGTGCCCGCCTCCTGGTGCACCCCCCGCGAGTGGCTGATCACCGACGAGGCCCTGGAGTCCACCACCCCGATCGGCAGCACCACCTGGAACTGGGCCGGCATCCACTACGCCCTGCGCATCCCCCACGCCTACTTCTTCCGCGCCGAGGAGGGCGGCCGCTCCTTCGACGTCCCCCGCGAGCCCCTCACCCCCGAACAGGAACAAACCCTCGAGGACTTCATCGTCGAACGCGGCCTCGTCATCGACGAGCCCATCCGCTCCCGCTGACCCACACGCCGCCCGCGACGCCACCAGACTGGTGCCATATTCGGTACGACACGAGGAGGCGTCATGCCCGCGGCGATCGACGGGCTGCGCGGCGCGATGCCGGGTGAGTGGCGGATGAGCGACGTCTGAAAATCTCTCGCGGGTACGGGGTGCCGGCGTTAGCCTGCGGGGAAATCTCGATCCGGGAGTGTGGTGACCCATGACCGTCGTCGGTTTCGGCTCAGGAACGCGGACAGCCAACCGAGACGTGAGGACATACGCCTGTGGATCTGCCGAAGCACTTCGTCATCCGAGAGAGTAGTCATCGGGTCCTGAACCCGATCGAGTCGGCGCAGCTGGCGACGCTGGGGGCCGCGCTGCGGCTGCCGGCCGGCGGCACGCTGCTGGATCTGGCCTGCGGCAAGGGCGAGCTGCTCTGCACCTGGGCCCGGGAGCACGGCATCACCGGCACCGGCGTGGACATCAGCACCGCGTTCCTGGCCGACGCCCGCGCGCGGGCCGCCGATCTGGGGGTCGCGGACCGCGTCACGTTCCTGCACGGCGACGCCGGCGCGTACGTCGCGGCGGAACCGGCCGACGTGGTCGCGTGCATCGGCGCGACCTGGATCGGCGGGGACACGCCGGGCACGGTCCGGCTGATGGAGTCGAGCCTGAAGCTGGGCGGGATGCTGCTGGTCGGCGACGTGTACTGGCGGGCCGACCCGCCACCGGAAGCGGTCGAGGCGCTCTTCGGCGCGGACTGCCTGTCCCTGCCGGGCCAGGTCGAGCGGTTCCACGAGCTGGGTTACGACGTGGTCGAGCTGGTCGCGGCGGACGAGCGCGGCTGGGACCGCTACGCGGCGGCGAGCTGGCTGAGCATGCGGCGCTGGCTGGACGCGAACCCGGACGACGAGCTGGCGCCGGAGATCCGGTCCGAGCTGACCCGGTCGCAACTGCAGCATGTGCGGTGGCAGCGTCCGTACCTCGGCTGGGGTGTCTTCGCCCTTCTGCGGCGATAGAAACCACGGCGGCGAACCGTCAAGATCGGTCTGCTAGCGTCTGCGCCGTTCCATTGTGGGAAACCCTGGAGGATCCATGGCCATCACCGGTGATCTGAGCAAGATCGTCGACAAGGAGTACCAGGACAAGAGCCTCGAGGAGATCGCGGCCGCGCCGGTCGCGGCCCTCGCCGGCATCAGCGAGAACGGCGCGAAGTACCTGCGCGACGCCCTGGGCATCAAGACGATCGGTGAGCTCGGCCGGAACAAGTACTTCCGTGCCTCCGCGGCGATCGTCGACCTGCTCGACGCCAAGTAGGACCGAGCCCGAGGGGGTACGGGACGTACCCCCTCGGGCGCGTTCTTCACAACGGGACGAGAGCCGCGTTCCAGACCTCGGCGGCCTCCTCGTGGGAGTGGACGCCCTCGCGGAAGGCGTCAGCGATCTTGAGGAACTCCTCGCGCCCGACGTTGTCGAAGCCGAGGAACCTCGGGCGATGCACGGCGAATCCGTCTCTGTCGGTGTTCGGACGGTACGGGATGGCCACCGCCATGGCGCTCCGCTCCGGGAAGTAGGAGACGGCGCGCACGATCAGCGCGTCGATGCGCGGCGTGGCGGCGAGGTGGATGAACCCCTCGACGACGAGCGCGGCGCGCGTGGCCGCGAACTCGTTGGACTCGAGCGCCTCCTGGCCGGTCAGGACCGAGATGCCCGGGTCCTCGTCGGCGAACCGTGCCATGGCGCGGTCGCCGTCGGCCTGCTCGTAACCCATCAACGGGACGAGCTTGTCGCCGGCGGACACGCTCCAGATGCCGTGCGCTGCGAAGAACCCAGCTAAGCGGGCTGTCTCTTGCATGGCTCCGGAGGATACGGCACCCCGGCTACACCTGATGTTGCGCGCGTTTGTCAAGGTGCCGATCCGGGTGAGGCCGAGATCACAAGCGGCTGACCTCGTTCAACGCGACCAGCGCGGGCTGCCGGGCGGGCCGGGCGCACAACGCGCTGTCATGATGTTGTCTTCGTCCCTTTCGGACGGCCGGGCGCCACCGGGTGCACGAAACGTGACGGCCCCGACCGGGGATTATGACCGTGGGTATCCGAAGCGGAGGTTTTCCGTCACCCCGGGTATGACTTTCGGTAGATTGAACCCGATGGCCGGTCACTCTACGGTGAGTCGAGTGAGTGCCGTGAGATCGTTGAGGCCCCTCCCGATCCGTTCCGTCGCGGCGCGCCCGGCGCACCGGGCGTCGTTCCTGGGCCGGCAGCCGGAGATCGCGGCGTTCGGCGAGCTGCTCCGGCCGGACAGCCCACACGCGCTGCTGGTGGTCGAGGGCCCGGCCGGGATCGGCAAGACCGCGCTGCTGGCCCGGTTCGCCGACGAGGCGCGCGCGGCCGGCCGGACCGTGCTGCGGGTCGACGGGCGGGACGGTGACGAGGAGCGCGCGGACGCGGCCGGGCCGGGCGCGCCCGTGGTGCTGGTCGACGACGCGGACCGGATCCCCGCGCTGGAGACGTGGCTCTGCGACCGGCTGCTGCCCCGGCTGCCGATCGACGCGCGCGTGGTGCTGGCCGCGCGCCGGTCGCCGGTCACCCGGTGGAGCGCGGACCCGGGCTGGTTCCAGGCGATCCGCCCGCTGCCGCTCGGCCCGCTCAGCCGGATGGACTCCAGCTCGCTGCTGCACCGCTTCGGCGTCGCACCGCACCTGCGCCGGGAGATGATCGCGTTCGCCGGCGGGAACCCGTCCGCGCTCGCGCTCGCCGCCCGCACCGCGCAGGTCTCCATCAAGGACGGTGACGGCTGGGTGCCGGCCCAGGAGCTGCTGGACCGGGTGGTCGAGGCGCTGGCCGGACCGTTCCCGTCCGCCGTCCACCGGCGCGCGCTGCAGGCCGCCGCGCAGTCCGTGGTGATCACCGAGGATCTGTTGCGCGCGGTGGTCGGCGACGAGGCCTCCGCGATGTTCGAGTGGCTGCGCACCCAGTCCTTCATGCACGCGTCGCCGTTCGGCCTGGTCCCGAACGGCGCGGTCCGCTACTCCGTGGACGCGCAACTGGCCCGGCGCGACCCGGACGGTCACCGCGCGCTGCACGACCGGATCCGCGACTACCTGTTCGAGCGCGCCCGGGTCGCGGCCGGCGACGCGGTCATGCCGGCCATGGTGATGCTCGGCTACCTGCACCGCCGGTTCGGCGCGACCGCGTTCTACGACGCGATCCTCGGCATGCCGACCGGCGCTCCGGAGGACTCGGCCGCGGGACCGACGACCGGCGGCGTGTACGAGGACGCGGTCGACCCGGCCGAGCTGCCCGCGCTGCTCGCGCTCAGCGACGAGCCGGAGATGGTGGCGTTCTGGTTCGCACGCCAGCCGGCCGCGTTCCGCGCGTACCGGCGGGAGGCCCCGATCGCGCTGCTGGACACCGCGCGCGTCGGGCCGTTCCACCCGCTGGAGCCGCGGGCCGGGCGCGGCGAGCTGATCGGCTTCTCCGCGCTGCTCCGGCTCGGCGTGGAGGACCTGGCCGAGTGCGGGCACGACCCGGTGCTGGCGGCCGCGTGGGCGTTCACGCACACGGCCGCGCCGATCACGGCCGGCGAGGAGCTGGACGTGCTGCGGTTCGTGGCCCGCCCGGCCGTGGGCACGCCGGCGGCCCAGCGCCCGGCCGGCGAGCGCCTGGCCGACCCGCTGGAGCGCCGCCGGGCCGCCGCCGTGCAGGACCTCGCGGTCTACCGGGTGCTCGGCCGGGTGGTCCGGCGCGACCATCCGGCGTGGACGTTCCTGGCGACCGGCGACCCGGCGCCGTGGACCGGCGCGCTGCGCTACTTCGACATGCCGGGCACCGGGCTGACCGCGACCAGCGGCGGCCGGGAACGGCACCTGTTCGCGCACGACTGGCGGGCCGCCCCGCCCGCGGAGTGGCTGGCCGCGAACTCGCGGCGCCCGGTCGAGGAGCTGCCCCCGCGGGCGGACACCGGCCTGACCGTGCTGACCCGGGCCGAGTTCGACGCCGAGGTCCGGTCCGCGCTACGCGCCTGGCGCCGGCCGGAGCGACTGGCGGAGAGCCCGCTGCTGCACACCGGCCTGGTTCGGGACGCGGACGACCCGGTCGAGACGCTGCGCCGCACGCTCGCCACGGCGGTGGAGGCGCTCGGCCGGTACGGCCGGACCGCGAAGCAGCACCGCGTGCTGACCACCACGTTCCTGAGTGGCGCGCCGACGCAGGAGGCGGCGGCGCGCCGCCTGGGACTGCCGTTCAGCACCTACCGCCGGCACCTCACGGTCGGCCTGGCGACGCTCTGCGACCGCCTCTGGCTGGGTGAGGAATAGCGGGGATCAGGGGCTCTGCCGGTCCATCTCGATGTCCAGCCAGTCCGCGTGCAGCGTCAGCTTGTCCGCGGAGCAGTAGTAGTCCAGCGGATCCAGGGCCACGCTCATCACCGTGGTCTCCGTGACCGTGCCGTTCTGCCGCCAGACGCCCTGGCCCCGCACGTCCGTGTCGAAGATGATCAGGGTGTCACCGTCCCGGGTGCGGTAACGGCCGCTGATCGTGCCGGTCGACTGGTACTCCCAGCGATCGCCGTCGTGCGTCACGCCGAGCGGCTTGCTGCCGTCGTAACTGTGGGTGAACGTCCCGTCCGCGCGGTAGACGATCGTGCCGCCGCCCGGGCCGACGATCGTGACCCGCTCGCCGCGGACGGTCGTGTCGGTCTCGTAGTGGGTCTTGAGCCACGTCCCGACCAGGCACGGGTCCACGCCCTCGGCCACGGACGGCGCGGGTGACGGGGGGACGGGCGCGGATGAGCCGGCGGGTGCCCCGGTGACGGTGCCGGGACGCGCGGCATCGTCGTCCGGATCCTCGCGGCTCAGCAACGACGGTACGGCGATCGCGGTGGCCAGCACGGCGACCCCGGCCGTGACGGCCGCGAGGATCGCCGTCACCCGCCGGCGTCGCGGGACGGACGTGGCGGTCGTCGCGGGCATCGTTCCGGGCCACGGCGGCGGTACCGCGGGATTTCGCGGCACCGCCGGACTCTGCGGCACCACACCGAAGGCGTGCGGAGGCGTGATCTCCCGGGCCGGGGCCGGGGGTGGCTCCGTGGCGTAGAGCGCCCCCTCGGCCACCACCAGCTCCGGCTGGTCCAGCAGCGACGGCGGCACGCCGAGCGCCTGGTGCAGCAGCGACGCCGCCAGCGGCATCCGGCTCGCGCCGCCGACCAGGAACACGCCGTCCAGACGCCCGGACGCCCCGGCCACCCGCGCGGCCGTCTCCACCGTGCGCGCCAGCACGGGCCGGGCCAGCGCGTCCAGCTCCTCGCGGCCGATCGGTGCCTCGCCGTCGCCGATCGGCAGCGCGATCACCGTGGACGGTGCGCGGGTCAGCACCTCCTTGGCGGTCCGGGCCGCGTCCCACAGCGCACGCCGGGCCCGGCGGTCCGCCCGGGTCGCCGGCGCGGTGAGCCGGGCCCAGGTCGCCGCGTCGTACGCGGACTTCAGGCGGCCGACGATCGCGGCGTCCACGTCCAGCCCGCCGGTGTCGTCCAGGCCCTCGGTCGCGGTGACGGCCAGCCCGGACGGGCTCGCCCGGACCGCGGACGCGTCGAACGTGCCCGCGCCGAAGTCGTAGACCAGCACGGTGCCGCCCAGCGGGACCTTCGCACCGGCCCGGCGCATCACGTAACTCGCGGCCGCGATCGGCTCGCTGACCAGCGTCACGTCCGGGAAGACGCGGCGGGCGGCCGCCTCCAGCCGGGCCCGGCGCGGTGCGGCCCAGGCGGCCGGGTGGGTGAGCGCGGCGTGCGTGACCGGGCCGCCCGCGACCTGCCGCGCCTCCGTCGCCACGTGGGCGAGGATCGCGGCGACGACGTCCTCGATGGCCGGCTGCGCGGCGCCGAGCAGCAGCGTGGCCTCGTCGATGTGCCGTTTCGGGAACGGCTCGAACGCGGCCGGGTCGGACTGCGCCGCGTGCAGCGCGTCCCGGCCGACGACGAGGCGGCCGGCCGGGTCTGCCCACACGGCGGACGGCAGCAGCGGCGAGCCGTCGAAGAGCAGCGGCACCGGTGGCCGGCCGTCGAACGCGATGACGGCGACGGTGTGCGAGGTGCCGAAGTCTATTCCGAGCCGGGCGACGGTCACGCGCACACGATACGGGCTCCGCGCCACCCGGAAAACGGCGGCGAATAAATACTTGCCATTCACGGGGGTGCGCGCTTAATGTAATGAGCAGCTTCGGGGCGGCTGAAGCGAAACGGATGAGGAGACGGTCATGTCGGGTCAGGTGCTTCGCGCGGCACGGTCCGCCGCGGCGTCGTCGGCCCAGGCCTGTCTCGCGGCCCTCGGTTATCTACCCCTGGCCCTCCTTGGCTATCGGGGCGGTTGTCCTAGCTGACCAGCGTCAGCGCGACCACGCCGCCCCTCCCGTCACGGGACCGGGCGGCTTTTCTCTGCCCTCCCGAATTCACTTCTCGCAATTCTTTATATCACCATGCCTCCGTATCCCAATTGGTAGAGGAACGGCGTTGAGGACGCCGTCGATGCGCGTTCGAATCGCGCCGGAGGCACGCAATTCAATAGGGCCCGGGTAGCCCAACTGGCAGGAGGCGCGCCGTTCAGGCCGGCGACAGTGTGCGTTCGAATCGCACCCCGGGCACGTACCAGCAAGATCCACGTACCGACAAGATCTTTGGGGTCGTAGCTCATCGGGAAGAGCACTGTCCTCGCACGGCAGAGGTGGCGGGTTCGAGCCCCGCCGGCTCCACGGAACGACCCGGTCCGCGCACCCGCCGGACCGGCCCACGCGGGTGCGCCGACGCTGGAGAGTCGGGGGCGGCTGTAAACCGTCCGCATCGCTGAGCAGGTTCGAATCCTGTCACCCGCACGCATCGACCGCACGCCCGCATGTCCGCACGCACGCCCGCACGCCCGCATGTCCTGTGAACCATTTTCAACCTGCCTTCGGCCCTGAGGGTGCGGCGCCGCCGTCCGCCGCCGGCGTGTCGGTCCTGGACAGGTTGAAAAAAGTTCAGAGGCGAGGAGCGCGTCTGCAAAGCGCGTCACACCGGTTCGAATCCGGTTGCGGGCTCCATCATCCCCACCGCGTCAGCAATCCACACCACGCGTCAGCAATCCCCGCCGGGCGTCAGCGCGCAGGCTGCCGCGTGGTTGACCAGCGTGGTTACGATCCGCCGGTGACTCTCACCGTTGCTGATCTCACCGGTTACGTCGAGCGTGACCTCGACGCGGATGTGGCTCGCTGGCTGGCCGCCGAGGACCGCGTGGTGGTGCCTGCGTCCACCCGTCCGGTCGCGCCGTTCGCCGCCCGCCTGAGCCCGGCGGACGCCGCCGCGCTGACCGGCCTCGACCGGCGGGTGCGGGCCGGCGCGTTCCCGCAGATCCTGGACGCCTACGACTGGTCGTACGGGTTCGACTTCGCGGCCAACGGCGCCCGCATCGTCGACTCCGACTACGAGACCGAGCTGATCGACGACGACGTCTTCGCGATCGGCGCGGACGGCGGCGGCAACTACCTCGTGGTGCTGACGAACGGCCAGGTCGCGGTCTGGTTCCACGAGGAGGAGGTGCTCGAGGCCGACACCCGCTTCGACAACCTCGACGTCTTCATCTGGTCCATGGTCCGCTTCGCCGCGGTCCGCGCCGGCACGCTGCCCGTGACCGAGGTCGAGGCCGATTTTCGCGCCCTCGCCCAGCCCGGCGCCGTCCACCCCGAGTTCGGCCTGCTGACCCGCATGAAGCACTGACCGGCGGCAACCCGCGCTCAAGCGGCACGCGAGACGCTCCGGGCCGGCGGACAGCGTTCCCGCCGGCCCGGAGCGATGTGCGGTCAGCCGAGCGGGGCCGCGATCCGCCAGGTCGTGTCGGCCGCGAAGCCGGTCGCGCTGTCCTGGGGGGTGTGCGGGCCGCCGGCGGTGGCGATCCACACCTGGGCGCTGTGGTGCCGGATCGCGTGGCCGGCCATGTTGTACGACCGCAGCGTCACGCCGCCCGTGCCCGGCTCCGCGCAGAACGTGGCGTCCCACGGGAAGACCACGCCGCCGTCCGTCGCGTCCAGCCGCAGCCGGAAGTTGGAGTGACGCAGGTAGCGGCCGGGATGGTTGACCGATTCGAGCGAGTAGCAGGACGGGTCGGCCAGTCCGGGCCGGACCGTGAACGTGGCGTCCGCCCGGGTGGTCGCGTCCGAGGCCGTGGTGACCACGGACGTGACGCCGAGCGAGTCCTGGTGCCGCAGGTAGCGGTCGGTGAACCCGGCCGTGGTCACGCCGAGTGAGACGCGCGCGCCCGAGGTCAGGTCCGCGCCGCTGCGCCACCACGGCGACGCGACCTGCCAGGTCGTGTCCGCGGCGAACGACGCCGGGTTCTCGGTCGCCCCCGCGATCCAGACCTCGCCGGCCGTGTGGCGCAGGAACCGGCCGGGCTGGTTGTAGGCCTCGAACGAGACGCCGGCCGCGGTCTTCCCGGTCCGCTGGCAGAACGTGGCGTCCGCGGCGAAGACCGCGGTGCCGTCGGACGCGTCCAGCCGGACCCGGGAGTTCGCGTGCCGCAGGTAGCGGCCGGGGTAGTTGCGCGACTCGAACGACCAGCAGCCGGTCCCGGCCAGCCCGGCCCGGACCCGGAACGTGGTGTCCTGCCGGGACAGCGTGTCACCGACGGTGGAGGTGACGCCG
Organism: Catenuloplanes nepalensis; assembly: GCF_030811575.1. Classification (GTDB taxonomy): domain Bacteria; phylum Actinomycetota; class Actinomycetes; order Mycobacteriales; family Micromonosporaceae; genus Catenuloplanes; species Catenuloplanes nepalensis. The sequence goes on from NZ_JAUSRA010000001.1 coordinate 6,099,665, forward strand.
AGCGACGCGGAGTGCCGCAGGTAACGGTCGGTGAAGCCGGGCGTGGTCACGCCGAGCGAGATCGATTCGCCGGGCCGCAGCCAGGCCGCCGCACCCTGGACGGCCAGGTGCGCGGCCCGGACCTGATCGAAGTTCATCTTGAAGACCTGCCGGTCGTACGTGTAAAGGCCGTTGACCTCGTTCTCCACGTCCGTCGGCTCGGTGTAGATCGAACCCGACAGCCCACGCGACCGGATCAGCCCTTGGAGCGTGTCCGTGACCTCGACGTACCGCCGGTTGAGCGCCGCATCGTCCGCGACCATCTCGTAGCTGAACCCGTTGCCCGGGGACCACTCGTGCCCGGCCACGCGCAGCCCGAGCCCGCCGAACTCACCGAGCTGCGCGATCCGGGTCGCGCTGGGCAGAGCCGTCACTCCCGGCCCGACGTAGATGTGGTCGTCGACCACGTCGCCGTTGCCGGGATCTCGCCCGCAGCAGTTGGAGCCGGAGTTGCCGTTCACCAGCCGCGTCGGGTCATAGTTCTTGACCAGGTCGGTGATCCGTGCCTCGTCGTACTCGCCCCATCCCTCGTTGAACGGGATCCACTGCACGATCGACGTGATCCCGCGCAGCTGGTCGATCATCCGCCGCAGTTCGTCCTCGAAGGTGCTTCGGTCGGCGGCGGACGGTGTGACGCCGGTGCGCATCGACGGCATGTCCTGCATGACCAGCAGCCCGAGCCGGTCCGCGTGGTAGAACCAGCGAGCCGGCTCGACCTTGATGTGCTTGCGGACCGTGTTGTAGCCGAGCGCCTTCTGCCGTTCCAGGTCGAAGCGCAGCGCCTCGTCGGTCGGCGCGGTGTAGATGCCGTCCGGCCAGTACCCCTGGTCGAGCGTGCCCATCTGGAAGTAGAACCGCCCGTTCACCACCGGCCGCAGGAACCCGTTCACCACCGCGGTCGAGATGGAACGCATGCCGAAATATCCGCCCACGCTGTCGCCGCCGGAGAGCGTCACGCGCAGGTCGTAGAGGAACGGGTCGTCCGGGCTCCACAGCCGCGCGTTCGGCAACGGGATGCGCAGCCGGGTGCCGGCCGGCGCGGACGCGGTCGCCACCGTGGTGCCGCCGGTGGAGACGGTCGCGGTGACGGTCTGGCCGGCCGCGTTCGCGGTCCGCACATCAAGATCAAGAGCCTGCGCGGGTACGTCCGGAACGGTGTCCAGCCGGGTGATCCGCCCCGCGGCCGTCGGCTCCAGCCACACGCTCTGCCAGATCCCGGACGCCGCGGTGTAGAAGATGCCGCTCGGGTTGAGCCGCTGCTTGCCGAGCGGGATGCCGGCCGCGTCCACCGGCGAGTGGACGCCCACGATGATCTCATTGGTCCCGCCGTTCAGGTGCGGCGTGACGTCCAGTGACCACGCGTCGTACCCGCCGGTGTGCGAGCCCGCGCTGACCCCGTTGATCCAGACGTTGGCCCGCCAGGTCACCGCGCCGAAGTTGAGCTGCACCCGCCGCCCGGACCAGGACGCGGGCACGGTGAACGTACGCCGGTAGAACATGTTGTTCTCGTGCCGCATGATCCCGGACAGCGCGGACTCGACCGGGTACGGCACCAGCACGGTCTCGGCCAGGTTCTGCCCGGTCGGCGGCGTGCCGATCTGCGACGACGCGGCGAACTGCCACTGCCCGTTCAGACTCTGCCAGTCCGCCCGGGTCAGCTGCGGCCGCGGGTACTCCGGCAGCGGATTCGTCAGCGACACCTGCGACGTCCACGGCGTGGACAGCGGCGGCGTCTTCGGGATGTACGCGGCACTCGCGGCGCCGGGATACACCAGGATCGCGGAACCGGCGGCCAGGACGGCGGTCGCCAGCCAGGTCAGGACCTTCTTCATCGGCCTGCTCCCGTAGGGTGGGGTGAAGACGGAGAGAGCGCTTTCAATTAACGTTGTTTATAGAGCGCCCTCAACGCCAACGCAACGGCAGACGTCGATGAATTGGCCCCACCCATGATCGAGGCGTCCCCCACGTCGTCAGAACGACGTGGGGGACGCCTCGATCGCGGACTCTGCCCGACGCCGTCCGCGAGCCGTCAAAAGCCCAGCCGCGCGGCCGCCGCGTCCCACGCGGCCGGGTCGCCGGCCGGCTCGTACCGTGTCAGCTCCTGGGTCTCGCGCAGCAACGCGCGCAGCGCGCTCAGGTCCGGACCGGCCACGCCGGCCGCGCGCGCCTGGACCAGCACGTTGCCGAGCGCGGTCGCCTCGACCGGCCCGGCCAGCACCGGCAGCCCGCACGCGTCCGCGGTCAGCTGGCAGAGCAGCGCGTTGCGGGCGCCGCCGCCGACCACGTGCACCACGTCGACGCGCGTGCCGGAGAGCGCGGCCGCCTCGCGGACCGTGCGACGGTGGGCCAGCGCGAGACTGTCCACGATGGTCCGCACGAACGCGGGCGGGTCCGCCGGCACGGGCTGGCCGGTGCGGCGGCAGAACTCCGCGATGCGGGCCGGCATGTCACCGGGCGCGAGGAAGTCCTCGTGGTCCGGATCGACGACGGAGACGAACGGCTCGCGCGCACCGGCAGCGTCGATCAGGCAACCGAGGTCCGGGTCGCCCCACGTGCGGCAGGACTCCTGGAGCAGCCAGAGGCCCATCACGTTGCGCAGGTACCGGATCGTGCCGTCGACGCCGCCCTCGTTGGTGAAGTTCGCGGCGCGGCTGGCCTCGGTCAGCACCGGCCCGTCCAGCTCCACGCCGACCAGCGACCAGGTGCCGCACGAGATGTACGCGAAGTGCGCGTCCGCGGCCGGCACCGCCACCACCGCCGACGCGGTGTCGTGCGAACCGACCGCGACCACGGCCGGGTTCCCGTCCAGCTCGCGAGCCCGGCCGATCACCGTGCCCGGCTCGCGCAGCGGCGGGAACAGGCCCGCGTCCAGGCCCGCCGCGCCGATCAGTTCGGCCGACCAGGCGCGCTTGCCCAGGTCGTACAGCTGGGTGGTGGAGGCGTTTGTGATCTCCGCACCGATCTCGCCGGTCAGCCAGTAGGCGATCAGGTCAGGGATCATCAGAAAGTGCCGGGCGGCGGCCAGCACCGGCGTGTCCCGCGCGGCCGACAGCTGGTAGAGCGTGTTGAAGTTCAGCTGCTGCAACCCGGTGATGCCGTAGAGCCGCTCCTCGCCGATCGCGGCCGCCACGCTCCGCCAGCTGCCGGTGGTGCGCGCGTCCCGGTAGTGCACCGGGTTGCCGAGCAGCGCGCCGGTGGAGTCGAGCAGCCCGTAGTCGACCGCCCACGAGTCGATGCCGATGCTGTCCACCGGCCCGGACCTGCGCAGCCCCTCCAGCACGCCGCGGTAGAGCGCCAGGATGTCCCAGTGCAGCGTGCCGTTGACCGACACCGGCTCGTTCGGGAAGCGGTGCACCTCGTCGAGGCTCAACGTTGATCCATCAAGCGTCGCCCTGACCACCCGGCCCGACGACGCGCCGAGGTCGACGGCGGCGAAGGTCCTCATCGGAGGAAGGCCGCGGCGACACCCGCGTCGACCGGGATGTGCAGGCCGGTGGTGTGCGACAGCTCGCCCGCGGTCAGCACGAACACCGCGTTCGCCACGTGCTCCGGCAGCACCTCGCGCTTGAGCAGCGTGCGCTGCGCGTAGTAGGCGCCCAGCTCCTCCTCCGGCACGCCGTAGACCGCGGCCCGCTTCGCACCCCAGCCACCGGCGAAGATGCCGGAGCCACGGACCACGCCGTCCGGGTTGATGCCGTTGACGCGGATCCCGTGACCGCCCAGCTCGGCCGCGAGCAGCCGGACCTGGTGCGCCTGGTCGGCCTTGGCCGCGCCGTACGCCACGTTGTTCGGGCCGGCGAAGAGCGAGTTCTTCGACGAGATGTAGACGATGTCGCCGCCCATGCCCTGCGCGACCAGCACCTTCGCGGCCTCGCGGGAGACCAGGAACGAGCCCTTCGCCATCACGTCGTGCTGCAGATCCCAGTCCGCCTCGGTCGTCTCCAGCAGCGGCTTCGACACGGACAGCCCGGCGTTGTTGACGATCAGATCCACGCCGCCGAACGCTCTTGTCGCGGCTGCGAGGGCCTTCGCCACCGCGGCACCGTCCGTCACGTCCGCCTCGACCGCGATCGCCGCGTCCGTACCGCCGATCTCGCTCGCCACCGTCTGTGCGGTCTCGAAGTTGCGGTCCGCGACCACCACGCAGGCGCCCTCGGCCGCGAGCCGCAGCGCGATCGCCCGGCCGATCCCGGAGCCGCCGCCGGTCACGAACGCGACCCGGGTGGCCAGCGGCTTCGGCCGCGGCATGCGCCGCAGCTTCGCCTCCTCCAGGGCCCAGTACTCGATCCGGAACTTCTCCGACTCGTCGATCGGCGCGTAGGTGGAGATCGCCTCCGCACCGCGCATCACGTTGATCGCGTTGACGTAGAACTCGCCGGCCACCCGAGCCGTCTGCTTGTTCGCCCCGAACGAGAACATGCCCACGCCCGGCACCAGCACGATCGCCGGGTCCGCACCGCGCATCGCCGGCGACTCCGCCGTCGCGTGCCGCTCGTAGTAGGCCCGGTAGTCCGCCCGGTACGCCTCGTGGAGCTCGGTCAGCCGCGCGACCGTGTCCTCGATGGACGCGTCCGGAGCCAGATCCAGAACCAGAGGCTTGACCTTGGTACGCAGGAAGTGGTCCGGGCAGGAGGTGCCCTTCTCCGCCAGCTCGCCCAGACGCTCCCGGCCGACGAAGTCCAGCACCTCGGGCACGTCCGTGTAGTGCCCGACCTGCGGTCGATCGGTCGACGCCAGCCCGCGGATCACCGGGAACAGCGCGGCCGCGCGGGCGTGCCGCGCCTCCTCGTCCAGCGGCTCGGTGACGATCGCACCGAACGGATCCGGCCGCCCGTGCGCCTCGATGTAGGCCGCCGCGGTCTCGATGATGGTGATCGAGTTGCGCTCGCACTCCTCGCTGGTCGCACCCCACGCCGTGATGCCGTGCCCGCCCAGGACGCAGCCGATCGCGGCCGGGTTCGCGCGCTGCACCGCCGCGATGTCCAGCCCCAGCTGGAAGCCGGGCCGCCGCCACGGCACCCAGACCACGCGGTCCCCGAAGATCTCCTTGGTCAGCGCCGGCCCGTCCGCCGCGGTCGCGATCGCGATGCCCGCGTCCGGATGCAGGTGATCGACGTGCGCCACGTTCACCAGCCCGTGCATCGCGGTGTCGATCGACGGCGCCGCGCCGCCACGCCCGTGCAGGCAGTAGTCCAACAAGGACACCATCTCGTCCTCGCGCGCCGAATCGACCGGGCCGGCCCCGCCGGCGACGCCCGGATAGACGCCGGCCAGCGCCCGCAGCCGATCGAGCCGCAGCACCGCGAGCCCCTTCTCCCGCAGCGTGCCGAGGTCACCCCCCGACCCCTTCACCCACAGCAACTCCGCCGGCGCACCGGTCACCGGATCCGTCTCGGTCGCCTTCGCGGACGTGTTGCCACCGGCGTAGTTGGTGTTGCGCGGATCCGCGCCCAGCCGGTTGCTGCGGTCCAGCAGATCACGCACTGCGGGGTTCGTCATGGTGTCCTTCTCGCGGAGGTGGTCGAGACGTCCAGGGGAATACCGGATGCCATGAAACGTTTCATGAATTTCGGACAGGTTACGGCGCACGGTATGGCCGGGTCAACCCCCGGCCGACCGCATGAAACGTTCAAGAGCCCCACGCCCCGCACCTGCGGCACATCAGGACCCAGCGGATTTCCCATCTCCGGCGTGGCCACGCCGGGGATGCTCCCGCGGGCACCGGTCGGTCGCAGACCGACCTTCCTGCCGCTCCCCCACCGGTCACCACAAACCCAGCCACCACCCACAGCAAGCCCACCCACCCCAGCCAGACCCTTCACGGCAAACCAACAACAGACCCCACGTCCGCACCCCGCCCAGGCAACCACGGCGCAGCAAGCCGGCCCGGCCCAGCACGCCCGGCCCAGCACGCCCGGCCCAGCACGGCCCAGCACGCCCGGCCCAGCGCGGCCCAGCGCGGCCCAGCACGGCCCAGCGCGGCCCAGCGCGGCCCAGCTCACTGCGCCCGATATTTCATGATATAAAGCCCCGCTCCGGCGATGCGACGCCCGCACGCCATGCCACATCGCCGTAGCGATCATTGAGTGATACGTCAGGTAGATCAACCGGCGGAGTGGATCTACCTGACGTATCACTCAAATGATCGCTGGCGCGGAAAACGCTGAGCTGGAACGACAATTCGGGCGTCGCAGCGGCAGGCCGCGGCCGGGCGGGTGCGTCCGCTTCGGCTACCGAGCCTTTCAGGGTCGAGGTTCGAGCGGCGCTGGCCATGCGGGGCGCCGCGCGCCCGAAATCTCACGCTATAGGGGTTCGACGCTACGGAGCACCGCACACCCTGACGCCAAAAGGCGCGAGAAGACCACGAGGCCGACCGGCACCAGCGGCTGCGGCGCAAGCACGGCACGACGCTGACGGAAGCACGGCGCTGACGGAAGCACGACGCTGACGGAAGCGCGGCGACGGCCGTCAGGAGCGGTTGGCCGTGGAGGCGCGGGCGACGAGTTCCGGGATGAACGTCGCCTGCTCGTGCCGGTGCTGCGCGTTCGTCGCCTCGTCCAGCAGCAGCTTCGCGGCCGCGCGGCCCAGTTCCTGGCGCGGCTGGCGCACCGATGTCAGCGGCACCGCCGCCGCGGCCGCGAACTCGATGTCGTCGAACCCGACGATCGCCAGGTCCTCCGGCACCCGCGCGCCCGCGCCCACCGCCTGCTGCAACAGGCCCAGCGCGAGCAGGTCGTTCGCGCAGAACGCGGCGGTCGGCCGGCGGCGCGCCGCGAGGCCGGCGAGACGCTCCCCGGCGGACCGCCCCTCGCTGACCGTGAGTGCCTCCGTGGGCAGCCACACCAGGTCGTCCGGGTTGCGGTCGAACTCGGCCCAGATCTGGCGCGCGCCCTCCAGCCGCTCGCGGACCTGGCCGATCGAGTCCGGCCCGCCGACGAACGCGACCCGGTCGTGCCCCTGCTCGATCAGGTGCTCGACCGCGATTCGGCCGCCGAGCACGTCGTCGACGCCGACCGAGCAGAAGCCGCCGGAGTCGCGGTGCCGGTCGACGATCACCACCGGGATGCCGCGGCGGGAGATCTCGTCCAGGTGCGGCGCGTCCGCGTTGACCGGCGTGATCAGGATGCCCTGCACGCGCTGCTGGAGCAGGCGGTCGAGGTGCGCCTCCTCGCGCCCGGCCCGGCCGTTGCTGTTGCAGATGAACAGCGACAGGTCCGCGTCCTCAGCGGCCAGCTCGATGCCCTGCGCCACGTCGTTGAAGAACGGGTTGGTCGCGTCCAGCATCACGTAGGCGAGCGTGCGGCTGGTTCCGGCGCGCAGCTGCCGGGCCGACTCGTTGCGCACGAAGCCGAGATCGGCCATGGCCCGTTCGACGCGCTCGCGGGTGGCCGGGCTGACCCGCTCGGGGCGGTTGAGCACGTTGGAGACGGTGCCGAGGGAGACGTCCGCGGCGGCAGCCACGTCCTTGACCGAGGGCGTGCGGGAACCCGGCCGGGCACGTTGCTGGCTCACCAAGGCGAACTCCTGACGGAATTTGAAACGTTGTAGAGACACCCTACGGTACGCACATCCGTGCGAACGGCGTGTTTCCTAACGATTTCCCACGCAGCCTTGACACGTGTGACCGGCGCCACCTAGCGTCACCGTACACCACTTGAAATGTTTCAAATCAATCGACGAGACGCGGAGGTGGCCCGTGACGACAGATCGAAGCGCGTCGTCAGGCCCGGCGTTACTTGAGGTCCTGGACGTCAGCAAGTCCTTCGGCGCCGTGGCCGCCGTGCAGGGCGTCTCCTTCCCACTGTTCGCCGGCGAGGCGCACGCGCTCGTCGGGGAGAACGGCGCCGGCAAGTCCACGATCGTGAAGATGCTGGCCGGCGTGCACCGGCCGGACACCGGCACGCTCCGGGTCGACGGCCACGAGGCTTCCTGGAACTCCCCCGCCGGCGCGAAGGCGGCCGGCATCGCGGTCATCTACCAGGAGCCCACGCTCTTCCCGGACCTCTCCGTCGCGGAGAACATCGCGATGGGCAACGCGCCGCTGACCCGGCTGCGCCAGATCGACCGCAAGTCCATGCGCGCCACGGCCGAGGCGCTCTTCACCCGGCTCGGCGTGCGGATCGATCCGGACCGGCCGGCCCGGGGCCTCTCCATCGCGGACCAGCAGATCGTCGAGATCGCGAAGGCGCTCTCCGTGCACGCCAAGGTGCTGATCATGGACGAGCCGACCGCGGCGCTCTCCGGCGTCGAAGTCGAGCGGCTCTTCTCCGTGGTCCGGTCGCTGCGCGACGAGGGCGCCGCGATCATGTTCATCTCGCACCGGTTCGAGGAGATCACCGCGCTCTGCCAGCGCGTCACGATCATGCGGGACGGCAGACACGTCTGCACCGAGCGGATCGAGGACCTGACGGTCGACGACATGATCCGCCGGATGGTCGGCCGCGACCTGTCCACGCTCTTCGCCAAGCAGGACGTGACGCCCGGCGAGGAGGTGCTGCGCGTCGAGGCCCTCAGCCGCGCGGGCGTGTTCCGCGACATCAGCTTCACCGTGCGGGCCGGCGAGATCGTGGCACTCGCCGGCCTGGTCGGGTCCGGCCGTTCCGAGGTCATGCAGGCCGTGTTCGGCGTCGACCCGTACGACAGCGGCACCGTCACGTTCCTCGGCAAGCGCCTCAGGCCGGGCAACCCGCGCGCCGCGATGAACGCGGGCATGGCGCTCGTCCCGGAGGACCGCCGCCAGCAGGGCCTGGTGATGGACCTGTCGATCGAGCGCAACGTGACGCTCCCCCGCGCCGGCGCGCTCGCCAAACTCGGCCTGCTCTTCGGCGGGGCGGAGCGGCGCGAGGCGACCGACTGGACGCGGAAGCTGCAGACCAAGTTCGGCCGGCTCTCCGACCTGGTCGGCACGCTCTCCGGTGGCAACCAGCAGAAGGTGGTGCTGGCCAAGTGGCTGGCCACCGGGCCGAAGCTGCTGATCGTGGACGAGCCGACCCGGGGCATCGACGTCGGCACCAAGGCCGAGGTGCACCGGCTGATGTCGCAGCTGGCCGCGGACGGCATGGCGGTCGTGATGGTCTCGTCCGAGCTGCCCGAGGTGCTCGGCATGGCCGACCGCGTGCTGGTGCTGCGCGAGGGCCACCTGGTCGCGGAGCTCTCCCGCGCGGACGCCACCGAGGAGACCGTGATGTACGCCGCGATGGGACAGCAGGTGACCGCATGAGCGTCGCGACCGCGGAGATCCGGAAGAACGACAAAAAACCAAGACTCCGCATCGGGTACGTCGTCCGGCAGCGCGAGATGGGCATCGTGCTCGCGCTGGTGGTCCTGGTCGCGTACACCGCGATCAACCAGCCGCGTTTCCTCGGCTCGCAGAGCATCACGGACATCCTGCTCAACACCGCGATCCTGGCCGTGCTCGCGTCCGGCATGGCGGTCGTGGTGATCACCCGGCACATCGACCTGAGCGTCGGCTCGGTGCTCGGCCTGAGCGCGTTCACGGTCGCGACCGTGATGCAGGACAACCAGGGCCTGCCGATGGTGGCCGCGCTCGGGCTGGGCCTGGCAATCGGTGCGGTGGCCGGCGTGGTCAACGGCGCGCTGGTGCACTTCGGCAACGTGCCCGCGCTGGTGGTCACGCTCGGCACGATGTACGCCTACCGCGGCCTCACCTACTCGTGGGCCGGCGGCCAGCAGGTCACGGCGGACGAGGTGCCCCGGCACTTCCTGCGCTTCGCGAACAGCGCGCTTCTCGGCGTACCGTGGCTGGTCCTTATCGCCCTGGTGGTGATCGCCGGCGTCGGCCTGATGATGCGCAACTACCGGATCGGCCGCGAGCTCTACGCGATGGGCTCCAGCCCGCACGCGGCCGGGCTGGCGGGCATCCGGATCGCGCGGAACACCCTGGTCGCGTTCGTGATCAGCGGCGCGCTGGCCGGGCTCGGCGGCGTGCTCTACGCGTCCCGGTTCGGCACCGTCGACGCCTCCTCCGGCAACGGCTACGAGCTGCAGGTCGTCGCGGCCGTGGTGGTCGGCGGCGTGGCGGTCTTCGGCGGCAGCGGCACGATCTGGGGCGCGGGCCTCGGCGCGCTGCTGCTCACCGTGATCGGCAGCGCGCTCGCGGTGCTGGACATCAACCAGTTCTGGCAGCAGGCCATCGTCGGCGCGCTGATCGTGCTGGCCATCGGCGCGGACCGGCTGGTCGCGGTCCGCATCGCCCGCTCGCTTCGGAAGAGGGACTCGCATGTCTGAGCTGAGGGGCCGGCTCGCGAGCTGGGACACCGTGATCATCGGAGTGACCGTCGCGGTGCTGATCGCGGCCACCGCCGGGGTGGAGAACTTCGGCAACGGCACCAACTTCACGTTCCTGATCCTGGACCTGCTGCCGATCGCGCTGATCGCGCTGCCGATGACGATGATCGTGATCACCGGCGAGATCGACCTGAGCGTGGCCAGCACGCTCGGCCTGACCAGCGCGATCATGGGCGACCTGTGGAATCGCGGCCTGACCATCGAGATGATCATCCCGCTCTGCGTGCTGATCGGTGCGCTGCTCGGCGCGGTCAACGGCGTGCTGATCAACCGGCTCGGCCTGCCGTCGCTCGCGGTCACGATCGGCACGCTCGCGCTCTACCGCGGGCTCGCGCTGGTGGTGCTCGGCGACGCCGCGGTCGCGGACTTCCCGTGGGCGTTCACCGGCTGGGTGACCGGCACGATCGGCGGCGGCCCGATCCCGAACGTGCTGATCGTGCTGGTCGTACTCGCGGTGATCTTCGGGGTGGTGCTGCACGCCACGCCGTTCGGCCGCTCGCTGTTCGCGATCGGCGCGAACGACCAGGCGGCCCGCTTCTCCGGCGTCGACGTCGCCAGGACCAAATTCTGGCTGTACGTGGTGAGTGGCGCGATCGCCGGCCTGGCCGGCGTGCTGTGGACACTCCGCTACTCCAGCGCCCGGGCGGACAACGGCGCCGGGCTGGAGCTGGCGGTGGTGGCGGCCGTGCTGCTCGGCGGCGTCTCGATCTTCGGTGGCAGAGGCAGCCTGTGGGGCGTGCTCTCCGGCGTGCTGCTGCTGGCCGTGCTGCAGAACGCGCTGCGCCTGCAGGACGTGTCCGGCCAGGCGCTGAACATCGTGACCGGCGTGCTGCTGATCGCGTCGGTCCTGCTTCCCAACATCATCACCGGCGTTCGCGACTCCCTGCACCGGCGGCGCCTCCGGGCCGTACCCGTGAAGAGTTCTTGATCTTGAAGTTTCCGTGGCACATCAAGGAAGGGCACCCGATGAGGATTCACACCACGCGCGCGCTGGCCGTGGCCACCGCGTCGCTGCTGACGCTCGGCATCGCCGCGTGCGGCGGCACCAGCAAGGGCGACGACGACGGCGCGGCCGGACCGGCGTCCACCGCCAGCGCCGACCCGAACGCCGCGATCAAGGAGGGCCTGAAGATCGCCTTCCTGCCGAAGCAGCTGAACAACCCCTACTCGGACGTGCTGGCCGGTGGCGGCGAGGTCGCGGTCGGCGAACTGAAGGGCGAGTACAAGCTGGTCGGCCCGAACGACGCGGCCGCATCGTCGCAGGTCAGCTACATCAACACGCTGATCCAGCAGCAACAGGACGTGATCGGCATCGCGGCCAACGACCCGAACGCGGTCTGCCCGTCGCTCCAGCAGGCCCGCCAGGCCGGCATCAAGATCGTCTCGTTCGACTCGGACGCGTCGAAGGACTGCCGCGACGTCTTCATCAACCAGGCCACCACGCAGGGCATCGGCGAGAGCCTGGCGAAGATGGCGAACGAGCTGGCCGGCGGCGAGGGCGAGATCGCGATCCTCTCCGCGACGCCGAACGCGACCAACCAGAACGCCTGGATCAAGGTCGTCGAGGAGGAGCTGAAGAAGCCGGAGAACAGCAAGCTCAAGCTGGTCAAGACGGTCTACGGCAACGACGAGGACCAGAAGTCGTTCCAGGAGGCGCAGGGCCTGCTCCAGTCGTACCCGAACCTGAAGGTGATCGTCTCGCCGACCACGGTGGGCATCGCGGCGGCCGCGCGGTACGTCTCCTCCTCCAACTACAAGGGCAAGGTCGCGATCACCGGCCTGGGCCTGCCCAACCAGATGCGGGAGTACGTCAAGGACGGCACCGTCTCGAAGTTCGCGCTCTGGGTCCCGTCCGACATCGGATACCTGGCCGCGTACGCCGGTGCCGCGCTCGCGTCCGGCCAGATCACCGGCGCGCAGGGCGAGAAGTTCACGGCCGGCAAGCTCGGCGAGTACACGATCGCGGCGGACGGCGAGATCGTGCTCGGCCCGCCCACCGAGTTCACCGCGCAGAACATCGACCAGTTCGACTTCTGACCAACTGATCAGGGAGTGGTTGTGCCACGGTACTGCTTCGAACTGCACGTCAAGCCGGATCGCATCGACGAGTACGTGTCGCGCCACCGCGCCGTCTGGCCGGACATGCTGGCCGCGCTGCGGGACACCGGCTGGCGCAACTACTCCCTGTTCCTGCGCCCGGACGGGCTCCTCATCGGATACGTCGAGGCGGACGACCTGGCCGCGGCGCAGGCCGCGATGGCGCGGACCGAGGTCAACGCGCGCTGGCAGTCGGAGATGTCCGAGTTCTTCACCGGCATCGACGGTCGCCCGCCGGACGAGGGGTTCGTGCTGCTGACCGAGGTGTTCAACCTGGACGACCAGCTGGGGAACCTCACCCGGCTCGACACGGAGAAGTGAGTGACATGGCTGACCTGAACGCGGTGAAGCAGGCGCTTCGCGAGCAGCGGATCGAGACGCCGTCCTGGGCGTTCGGCAACTCGGGCACCCGGTTCAAGGTGTTCGCGCAGGCCGGGGTGCCTCGCACGCCGGAGGAGAAGATCGCGGACGCCGCCACCGTGCACCGGTTCACCGGCGTGGCGCCGAGCGTGGCGCTGCACATCCCGTGGGACAAGGTCGCCGACTATGCCAAGTTGTCGGCTTTCGCGGCGGACAGCGGGATCCGGCTCGGGGCGATCAACACGAACGTGTTCCAGGACGACGACTACAAGCTCGGCTCCGTCACCAACCCGGACCCGGCGGTCCGGCGCAAGGCCACGGACCACCTGCTCGAGGCCGTGGACATCATGGACCAGACCGGCTCGCGCGACCTGAAGCTGTGGTTCTCCGACGGCCTCAACTACCCCGGTCAGGACGACCTGCGGACGCGCCAGGACCGGTTGGCCGCGGCGTTGCGGGAGGCCTACGACCGGCTGGGCGACGACCAGCGGATCGTCCTGGAGTACAAGCTGTTCGAGCCCGCGTTCTACGCCACCGACGTGCCGGACTGGGGTACGTCGTACGCGCACTGCGTCGAGCTGGGCCCGAAGGCCACCGTCTGCATCGACACCGGCCACCACGCGCCCGGCACGAACATCGAGTTCATCGTGGCGTTCCTGCTCCGCCAGGGGAAGCTCGGCGCGTTCGACTTCAACAGCCGGTTCTACGCGGACGACGACCTGATGGCCGGCGCGGCCGACCCGTTCCAGCTGTTCCGGATCATGTACGAGATCGTGCGGGCTGATGCTCTGAATCCGGCCTATGGCATCAACTTCATGCTCGACCAGTGCCACAACATCGAGGCGAAGATCCCGGCGATCATCCGGTCCGTGATGAACGTCCAGGAGGCGACCGCGAAGGCGCTGCTGGTGGACCGCGACGCGCTCTTCGCCGCGCAGGCCGCCGGCGACGTGCTGGAGGCGAACTCGGTGCTGATGGACGCGTACAACACGGACGTCCGCCCGCTGCTCCGCGAGGTCCGCGAGGACGCCGGCCTGGACCCGGACCCGATCGCGGCCTACAAGCGCAGCGGTTACCAGGAGAAGATCGTCGCCGACCGGGTCGGCGGCCAGCAGGCCGGCTGGGGCGCCTGAGGTTCCTGAGCCAGGCGTCGTCCCGGCGCCTGGCTCAGGACACCGCGCTGTAGAGCGCCACGTCCTCGTTGCGGTCGGCGAAACGCATCGCCCGGCGCAGCACACCCTCGAACTCATAACCGCAGCGTTCCGCGACCGCCCGGGCCCGCTTGTTCCCCACCATCGTGCGGATCTCCACGCGCCGCATGCCGTACGCGGTGAACGCCGCCTCGGTCAGCGCCGTCACCGCGCGCGTGACCAGGCCCTTCCCCTCGGCGCCCGCGTCCAGCCAGTAGCCGACGTCAGCGATCAGCGTCTGCGGGTCCCGCCGCATGCCGCACGCGCCGACCGGCACGCCCACGTGCTCGATCATCAGATACAGCTCGCGGCCCTCGGCGAACCGATCCAGACCACCGCGAATGTACGACCGGGTGCTCTCCACGGTCGGCCGGTACGCCGCCCACGGCTGCCAGAGCGCGAGCCGGGCCTGGTTACGCGCCATCAGATCGGTGATCGGCTCCGCGTGCCGCTCCTCGGCCAGCGTCAGCCGCAGCCCGTCGCCCAGGTCGAGCGAGAACATCCGCTACTTGGCCTTCGCACAGGTGGCCTGGTAGGTCAGCGGCCAGTCCGCGGACGCCAGGTCCACGGCGGACCCGACCTCGCTGCGGGTGCCGTCCGGTGCCTCAACCAGCACGCGCGTGGACGCCGGCACCGGCGCCTCGACGTCGCAGTCGAACAGGATCGTCACGTCGATCCCCAGCGTGCCGCCGGGTTGTAGCCAGCGCGCCTTCTCCACGTCCGTGGTCATCCGCAGGCCGCCGGCCTCCGCCGAGACCGCGTGCACCACGACCTCGGCCTGCCCGGTGTTCGACACCATGATCCGGCCGCTGGCCCGGACCGAGTGCTCGGCCGGCGTGGTCTCGAAAAACGTCGGGTCGCGCGATATCAGCAACTGCGGTGCGGCCGCGCGGGCCGCCTCGGCCGCCTCGGCCGCCGCGATCCGCGGTCGCAGCACACCGGCGTAGTAGACCCCGCCCCCGCCCGCGACCGCACCGGCGACGAACGCCACGAGCAGGAAGACCAGTGGGAGCCGGCTCCGCTGGTAGGCCAGCCAGCCGGAGGGCTCCGGGGGATCGGCGCGCTCCGGGGTGACGTCCAGCTCGATCACGCGCGCCACCTTACTCCTGCGGGCGCCGATCCGCGGGGCGGCTCTGAATCGTCTCGCACGCACCGTGCCGCATCGCCTGCCACGGCCGCACCGCCGTGATCGGCAGGTCCACCTCGCCGCGACCGCCGTCCGGCGTGTCCACCAGCGCCCGGCCGTGCAGGCCCCGCAACGTGTCGTAGGCGCAGGTGAACGTGATCGTCACGCCCATCGGCGCGGTCGCGCCCGGCGCCACCCGGTGCACCCGCTCGTCGTTCACCGCGATCCGCACTCCCGGCCACTCCGCACTCAGCGCGTGCACCACGGCGGGCTCGTCATCCACGTTCGTCACGGTCGCGATGCCGCGCAGCCGCGCCTCGGGCCCGGTTATCGCCAGCTCGTCGTCGCCGACCGCGACGTGCGCGGTCAGGTCCCGCCCGCTCGCGCCGCCACCGCTGTCACGCAGCCCCAGATAGCCCACGCCGCTCGCCGCGACCAGAGCCAGAGCAAAACCCACGATCACCACAGGCCGCGGGTACGCCGAGAGCCGCTCGCGCAGCCCCGGCGCTCGCACGGGTTCCCGCTCCGTCTCGCCGGAGGTGACGCCGAGCTCGATCACCCGTCCGACCCTACGCTCTCGTCGCCGAGCCGTCGCTTCAAGAGCTCGGCCAGCGGCATCGACTCGCCGTCCCGGCCGCCCTCGCCCACGATCAGCCGCGGCCTCGACGGCGCGAGGGTCACGCCGGTCAGCCGCGCCCACAGCCCGCCCGGCGCGGTCAGCGAGTAGAACTCCGCGTCCGTCCCGACCGCCACCGATCGGTCGGCCCGCAGATACCAACCGCGAAGGCCGGTCCGCAGCCGCCCCGGTCCACCACCGAACGGCACCGCGGTCAACTCCTCCGCCGCGATCCCCCGCTCGCCCGCCTCTCGGACGAATCCCCGCATCAGCTCTCGCGCCTCCGCCACCTCGGCGTCCCGCCGCGCCTCCGCCGCCGACGCGTGCGCCCGGATCGCCCGTTCCCGCTGCTCAGCCCACTCCCCATCGACCACCGCCGCAGCCTACGCCCTTCCTCCCACTCCACCGGTGCCGGAAATATGCCCACTTTCCCCACTCCGCCAACCCCTTTCCCGCCCGCTTCCCCACCACCCCTCCCCCACCCGCTTCCCCCACCCCCTCCCCGCCCGCTCCTCCACCGCTCCAACCGGCCTTCCGCGCCGCCATCTGCGCCAGAACTGCCAGGTCATCGACGAAACCGAGCCAACGGTCATCGCTTCTGGGCATCCCGCCCGCCTGCGCGATCCCTCGAGGTCGCCAACGGCCGTCTCCAGCCACTCGCAGGGCCTCAACCGACACCGCGATCTCGACTCCCAGCGAGCCGTGCGTCATATACCGAAATTTCGGATGGGAGCGGCGAGGCGCCAGTTGAATAAGGCCCGCTCGCCATTCCAGGCGGCAGCCATTCCACCCATCGAAACCGATCTTCCGATGAGTGGGAACCAAGATCCTTCCAGCCCACATTGCTGTTTCGACCCGCGCGAAACAGCAATGTGGGCTGGAAGGATCTTGAGATGCCGCGATGCGCCTCATGCATCCCGACGCGCAGTCCGCAATAAGCGGATTTTACGGGCGCGAGCGCCCGATCCGGCCAAACTCGGCGCTGGACCGACCCGATCGGCCCCACCCGACCATCCACGACCCGCCGGCCGGCGGCGCGGAGCAGCCCGCCGGTCTGTGCACCACGCGATACGCCACAGCCCGCGCTGACGGCAATCACCAACGACACTCCGGCTCGTCGACGCCAGTTCTCGCACCACGAACCCGCACCAGCCAACGCAACAGTCATCAACACCAGTTCTCACACCACGAACCCGCACCAGCCAACGCAACAGCGATCGACGCTGGCTCTTCCACTGCATATCCGCACCAGCCAGCGAAACTCCAGCCCATCAGCGCCGGCTCCTGCACCACGGATCCGCACCAACCAGCGCTCACGACACCCGACAGCGCAACACCGGCTCATCCGAGCCGGTTCTGTGCAGCAGCCGCCCGTCGAGCCGCGGCGGCCGGCGAACAGAGATGAAGGCGGAGCCGCGCCGTTCTTCCGGTGACCGGGCCGGAACCGGCTCCGATGCGGCGTCCGGAGCGGCGGCGGAGGCCGCCGCGAGGTTGGCCCGCGGGAGCACGCCCAGCGCGACCACACCGGAAGCGGGAAAAGCGGCTCTTGTGACGGATGTGTGGGTGGTTGGTGGTCATCTATTGGGGAGGGTGGGGCGGTGGCCGCCGAGGTGGAGCATGGCGAGGGCGATGATGGGTTCGGGTGAGTGGAATCCGAAGCCTCTGCGGATGATGAGCCGGATTTTGGTGTTGGTGGATTCGATGAGGGCGTTGGATAGCCGGTGGGTGATGGCGGCGATGATCGGTTCGCGGTGGTGGGTGATGGAGCGGGCGAGGGTGGTGAAGGGGGTGAGGCGGCTGCGGCGGGCCCAGGAGATCCATTTGTCGAGGGCTTCGATGGCTTCGTCGGGGTCGCGGCGGGCGATCGTGAAGACGGTGCGTAGGCCTTCTTTCAACGCCCAGGCGCGGTAGAGGGCGGGCTGGGTTTTCGCGATCCAGTCGAGTTGTTCGCGTTGTCCTTCGGTGAGGGTGTCGGGGTTTTTCCAGAGGGCCCAGCGGGCGTTCTTGAGGGTTTTCACTGCGCCTTTGGGCCGGTCGTTGGGGTTCGCGGGTCGGGTTCCCTGGGCGGCTTTGCGGATCTGGTTCCAGGTGGTGCGGCGTTGTTCGTCGAGGGCTTTGGTGGCCCAGGCGACGATGTGGAACGGGTCGGCGCAGCGGATTGCTTGTGGGCAGTGGGTGGTGACGGCTTGCCGGATCCAGGCGGCGGCATCACTGGTGACGTGGGTGATTCGGGCGCAGCGGTCGGGTCCGAGTTGGGTGAAGAACTCGGTCAGGGTGGTGGCGTCGGCGCCGGGTGCGGCCCAGACGAGGCGGCCGGTGTCGTGGTCGACGATGACGGTGAGGAATTTGTGTCCTTTGCGGTAGGAGATCTCGTCGATCCCGATCCGTGTGAGGCCGTTGAGCAGGTCGGTGTGTTGTGCGGTGTCGGCCCAGACCCGGGCGACGATCGCCCCGACGGTCCGCCATGCGATGCGCATCAACTGGGTGACCGCCGCCTTGGAGCAGGTCGTGGCGAGCCAGGCCACGGTCTGGTCGAAGCCGAGGGTGTGCCCGGCATGGTGCCGGGCCCACGGGACGCCGGCTACGACGATGCCGTGCTCGGGGCACGAGACCCGTGGGGCGTCCGCTTCGACGTAGGCGATGATCGTGCCGAGGTCCAGGGCCCGCCACCGCCGCCGGCCGGAACCCTGGTCATAGCCCGGACTACGACGGCCGCAGAGCCCGCACCGGCGACGGTGCCCCCGGGCCGGCCGCACCGACGCGACCAGCAGATTCTGTTCCTCGTCGAACTCGACACGCTCAACGACAGCCTTCTGGAGTCCGAGCATCCGAGCCCATACCCTGGCATCACGCACGCCGTTGACCTGCACTTTCTACGCTCTGACTCTAGTCAAGACAGAACGTAAGCAGGCCAACGGCGTGCGCTACCCCAAACCCCCAAAAACACCCACACAAACGTCACAAGCACCGGAAAAGCAGTCTTTCGGAGCTCTGGCGGCGCAGCCCGGGAAAGTTCTTGGAGAATTTCTGGCCGCGTGTCGAAAAGTGTGAGGCGCCGAACGAGGAACAGGTGAGAGCGCATCCGGGGGCCGCTAGGGTCGCCGGAGCGACAGAAGAGGGAGCAGTGACATGCGGGTTCTGGTCATGATCAAGGGGAACGGCGCCGACGAGGACCGGATCGCGCCGACCACCGAGATGCTGGCGCGGATGGGTGAGTACAACGAGGAGCTGGTCAAGGCCGGGATCATGCTCGGCGGCGAGGGGCTGAAGCCCACGTCGGCCGGGGCGAAGGTGGTCTTCGCGGTGAGCGGCGACACCTCCGTGGTGGACGGGCCGTTCACCGAGTCGAAGGAGGTCATCGCCGGCTACTGGATCTGGCAGGTCTCCTCGATGGAGGAGGCGGTCGAGTGGGCGAAGCGGTGCCCGCACGACCCCCAGTTCGGCTCCGAGGAGGTGCTGGAGATCCGGCCGTTCTTCGAGATGGAGGACTTCGGCGACGCGATGACGCCGGAGCTGCGGGAGAAGGAAGAGGAGCTGGCTCGCCAGATCCAGTCCCAGCAGCGGGAGTCCTGACCCGGCCGTGGACGTGCAACGGAGGATCGAGGCGATCTGGCGGATCGAGTCCGCTCGTCTGATCGCCTCGCTCTCCCGGCTTACCCGGGACGTCGGGACGGCCGAGGAGATCGCGCAGGACGTGTTCGTTGCGGCGCTTTCGCAGTGGCCGGCCGGCG
The DNA here is from genome assembly GCF_030811575.1 of Catenuloplanes nepalensis. GTDB lineage: Bacteria > Actinomycetota > Actinomycetes > Mycobacteriales > Micromonosporaceae > Catenuloplanes > Catenuloplanes nepalensis. Next base: position 6,119,132 of record NZ_JAUSRA010000001.1, read on the forward strand.
GCGTGCCGCCGAATCCGGGTGCCTGGCTGCACACGACCGGCCGGCACAAGGCGATCGACCGGATCCGGCGGGACCGGATGCGCGATGACCGGCAGATCGGCGCGGCGCTCGACCCCACGCTCGCGGCGGACCGGTCCGACGACGACCTGCTGGCGCTGATCTTCACGGCCTGCCATCCGGTGCTTCCGCGGGAGTCCCGCACCGCGCTCACGCTGCGCCTGCTCGGCGGCCTGAGCACGGACGAGATCGCCCGCGCGTTCCTGGTGCCGTCGCCCACGATCGGCCAGCGGATCTCCCGCGCCAAGCGCACGCTGACCGAGGCGAAGGTCCCGTTCGAGACTCCCACGAACCTGGGCGAGCGGCTCCCCGCCGTGCTGGAGGTCGTCTATCTGATCTTCACCGAGGGGTACGCCGCGACCAGCGGGGACGCGTGGATCCGGCGCGACCTGGCCGAGGAGGCGATGCGGCTCGGGCGCATGCTGACCGGTCTACTGCCGCGCGAGCCGGAGCCGTTCGGCCTGGTCGCGCTGATGGAGTTGCAGGCGTCCCGGTTCCGGGCGCGGACCGCGCCGGACGGCTCGCCGATCCTGTTGCAGGACCAGGACCGGTCGCGCTGGGACCGCACGCTGATCCAGCACGGGCTGGCCGCGCTGGACCGGGCGACCGCGCTGCGCCGGCCGCTCGGGTCGTACTCGGTGCAGGCCGCGATCGCGGCCGTGCACACCCGGGCGCCGGCCTTCGCGGACACGGACTGGGAGGCGATCGTGGCGCTCTACGACGCGCTCGGCCAGATCGCACCGTCGCCGGTGGTGGCGCTGAACCGGGCGGTCGCGGTGCTGCACGCGGACGGCCCGGACGCCGCGCTGACCGCGATCGACGAGGTCCGCACGGATCCCCGGATGGCCCGCTACCACCTGGTCGGCGCGGTTCGCGGCGACGTCCTGCTGCGGCTGGGCCGACCCGCGGACGCGGCCGAGGAGCTGGAGCGCGCGGCTGAGCTGGCCCCCACCCAGCGCGAACGCAACCTCCTGCTCGCCCGCGCAGCCGCGGCGACCGCACTGTGACCACCGGTCACGGCCGGTTCCACCGTCACAGGTTCCGCCCGACGTTCTCCGCCGTCGTCACACCTCTACAGGGAACCGCCGTGATGGAGATGGTCGACCGCCGCGTTGACGTGCGCGTCGGTGAAAATCCTTCCCTTGCGCTTGGTCCACCCTCGAACCCGATCGGCGACATCGGCATCAGCGAGCTCACGTCGCACAACCCAATGGGTACTCGCCAGAAGTTCGAGGCCATAGGGTCCCTCAAAACCCGCGACGCCCGCCACGACCCTTCGAACGATCTCCTGTACGGCGGGAGCGTGTTCACCGCGACGGAAATCATCGAGCTTCTTCCTGGCAACGTCAGTCGGTGAGATCGGATCGAGTGACAGCACCGCGGCGCTGCCGTCCCCATGCCCGAGCAGGAACGTTCCCTCCATCTCCTGGATCAGGTGTGCCGCACCTGATCGCTGTACGGACCGTAGCGCCCGGGCTCGAAGTTGAGCTTGAGTCCCGGCTCGACCTCATTGGCGAAATACATCAGCTTCTGAATTTCCAGGTGGGAAGCACCGGAGTTGTGCTCCCACGGCTCGATCAGGGCTCGTCGAGAAACATAGGCCTGGAGCAGTTCTATCAGCACAGCCCTCCCCCAGGTCATTTTCAGATCGCCGGAGCCGGCAATGCCCCGGCGGTCCGCAGAAGGGGCGAACAGCTTGACTCTCACATCAGTCAGCGCGCCTAGGCGATTCACAATCAACGGCTCAACGTCGGCCCAGTCGAGCCCGCCGTTGCCAGCACCGAGGGACGGGATCGCAATGGACTGGATATTGTACTCGTCTATGACTCGGCGCAAGTCGGCCAGGCCATCCTCGATGTACTGGATTCGGGACGGCGATCGCCAGTGCTTCTTGGTCGGAAAATTGATGACGAAACGAGGGCCGTCCAAATGCCCGGTCGGCACGACGAACATCTCGCCGACACGGACCTCGCCTCGCTTGCACGCACTCTCATACTCTTTGAAGACGTCGGGGTATCGACGCTTGAACTGAAGAGCGAGACCCTTTCCCATCACGCCGACACAGTTAACGGTGTTTACTAGCGCATCAACGCGGGAGGTAAGCAGGTCACCTTCAACCTTTTCGATCATCATAAACCTACAATCAGTTATAGAAAACAGCCCCGGAAGCCTTGAACCTTCGACCTGGACGGTTATCCGGAAAGCATAGCTTGACAATTTCGAGAGCATCGTCGAACCGCGTCACGAAGACCGATATGAGATCGACTGGAACTTCGCCGAGAACCAAACATTCGGCAGCCCTGCGCCCCTGCCGGAGTGGATCATCGGGCGTGTTGTTCCACATTCTCTCGCACAGAAGATCGAAGTCGACGAACTCGCCGATCGCATTCAGATCTCGACTGAAGCCAGTCTAGCTCGACGCGGCATTTCCATTGCTCACGCACCAGGTCAAGCCGGCGTCGATCAAATCTCCGATCACGACGCTGAAGAAAACGAGATCCGCGCTCCTCGCTTTGAAGTTGCCGGGACCCGGTGTGGTAACTGCATAAAGCATGGGAGATTTTGCTGCGACATAAGAGGGAACGTGATCGCTGACCGTGGCGGCCGGGTATGACGGATCCGGCGCGACGGTGAAGATCCTGCGGCCCTTCACCTCATCATTGGCGACACTTCGAGGCGGCCGAACCTTCGCAGTAGGAAGGAGGATTCCCGCCTCCGCGATCGAGGGAACATTCTCAACGTGCGTGAAATGCCAGACGAGCCAATCTCTGACATTGTCCCGGCGCGGACGGGCCTGCCCACGCGCCATGAAGCCCGAGTCCGGAATGTATCGAAGGTCCACCCCCATCCCCAACCCCGGCCGGCCATGCATGTCCTGAGGCCACACGTCGGTCCAGCCCTCTCGGGATCCTACGGGTGGCGTACGACATCCCTGCGCCGCTCCCGCCGCCATACACGTCGATGCACCCCGACCGGCGACCGTGCCTATCTGATGAGCAGCACCGCGATGACCACGGTGGCGATGGCGGCCGGCAGCAGGTAGGGGCGGATGATTCGGCGGCGCTCGGCGGCGGTGAGCGGCTCCAGCCACTCGTCCGGATCGAGCACCTCGGGGTAGCCGCCGCGCCACTCCACCCGGCATCCGTCCGGCACGGTGATCGTGACGGTGTCCCGGCGGCGCGACCAGATCAGGCCGTGCACCGCGTAGACCGCCACCCACCAGCCCAGTGTCAGGAACGACAGCGCCAGGTGCAGCGCGTGCGCCGGATGCCCGAACTGTCCGACCCGTACCGTGTAGGTCTCGTTCACGTATGGGTGAACGCTTCGGCGGCAGCCGAGGAAACTGGAGGCTCTAGGCTTGGGCGCCATGGACGACGGTGCGGAGCTGGCCGTGGCGCTCGGCGCGCACCTGGACGGCCTGACGTTCGACGGGGTCGGTGTGGATCAGGTGACCGCGCTGCTCATCGACGCGATCACCGGCTGGGCGGGCGCGCGGGGCTGGCGTGTCTACCGACGGGCGCCGAGCGTGGTGTCGCTGCCGCCGCCGCTGGACCGGCAGAAGTCGGTGCTGGACGTGGCGTGCGCGCGGCCCGGCGGCGCGCTGCCGGTCGCGATCGAGGTGGACCACACGGATCGCCGCCGTACCGTGGACAAGCTCCGCGCCGAGGCCGCGGCCGGTCGCGTCGCGCTCTGGGTGCGCTGGTCGCCGGGCCCGATCAAGGATCCCGGCCCGCCGGTCCACCTGGTGCCGCTCGCGGTGACCCGGCCGCGGCCCGGCGTCTTCGCGCGCGGCACCGAGCGCCCGCCTCCGCCGCACTCGGCCGCGGGCGGTTCCGGCACGCCACAGGAGTTCCCTCTCTAAGATCAAGATCATCCGGCGGTACGGGCAAAGGGGCTTTCATGACGATTCGCGTGGGACTGGTCGGTTTCGGGCTCGGCGGGCGCGTGTTCCACGCACCGCTGATCGCCGCGACGCCAGGACTGGAACTGTCCGCGATCGTGACCGGCAACCAGGAGCGCGCCGCGCAGGCACGGGCCGCTCACCCCGGCGCGACGATCGTCCCGGACCTCCCCGCGCTGCTCGCCTCCGGAAGCGTCGACCTCGTCGTGGTCGCCTCGCCGAACGCGCAGCACGTGCCGCAGGCGCGCGCCGCGATCGACGCCGGGCTGCCGGTCGTGGTGGACAAGCCGTTCGCGCCCACGTCCGCGGAGGGCCGGGACCTGATCGAGGCGGCCGAGTCCGCGGGCGTGCCGCTGACCGTGTTCCAGAACCGGCGGTGGGACGGCGACCTGCTGACCGTCCGGAAACTGCTGGACGACGGCGCGCTCGGCCGGGTGCACCGGTTCGAGTCGCGCTTCGAGGTGTGGAAGCCCGCGCTGAAGGAGGGCTCCTGGAAGGAGGAGGCCGCGCCCGGCGCCGGTGTCCTCTACGACCTCGGCGCGCACGTCATCGACCAGGCGCTGCTGCTCTTCGGCCCGGCCGAGGTCGAGCACGCGGAGCTGGGCGTGGTCCGGTCCGGCTCGGCCGTGCCGGACGACGCGTTCGTGGCGTTGCGGCACCTCACCGGCGTGCGCTCGCACCTGTGGATAAGCCGGCTGGCCGCGCAGCCGGGCGCGCGGTTCCGGGTGCTCGGCGCGGAGGCCGCGTTCGTCAAGCACGGGCTGGACGGGCAGGAGCCGGCGCTCGCGGCCGGCGGCGACCCGTCCGCGCCGGACTGGGGTGCGGAGGCCGAGGATCGCTGGGGCCTGCTCGGCGCCGGGGACTCCATCGCTCCGGTGCGCACCGAGGCCGGGGCGTACCCGAGTTTCTACGCGGGCGTGGCCGCCGCGCTGCGGGACGGCACGGCGATGCCGGTCGACCCGGCCGATTCACTGGCCGGGCTGGAGATCATCGAGGCCGCGGTGCGGATCGCTGACCTTTGAGGTGGCGTCCCATCGTGCGGGCGATCTCGCGGTTCGCGTCGCGCTCCGCGATCGCCTGCCGCTTGTCGTACGCCCGGCGGCCCTTCGCCAGCGCCAGCTCCACCTTGGCCCAGCCGTTCGCGAAGTAGAGCGACAGCGGCACCAGCGTCAGGCCGCCGCCGTCGCGCAGCTTCGTCAGGATCCGGTCGATCTCGACGCGGTGCAGCAGCAGCTTGCGGGTGCGGCGCGGCGCGTGCCGGGTCCAGTCGCCGAAGCCCCAGTCCGCGATGTGCATGCCGTGCAGCATGATCTCGCCGTTCAGCTCCTGGGCGAACGCCTCGTTGAGCGACACGTGCCCGGCGCGCAGCGACTTGACCTCGGTTCCGGACAGCACGATCCCGGCCTCGTAGGTCTTCACGATCGTGTACTCGTGCCGGGCCTTCTTGTTCGACGCGACGAGCGTGCGCCCGTCGCCGTCCTCCCGCTTCGCCATGCGCGCCAGGTTACGCGGCGCCGCTCACCGGCGCGCGGACATATTGCGCGGGCGGGCCGCGCCGCTCACCAGCGCGCGGGCATGTTGCGCGGGCCGGCCGGCGTGGCGAACCGGTGCGGGCGGGCGTGGTGCGGCACGCGGCGGCGGATCGGGGCGTCGTGATTCAGCAGCTCGGCCAGCCGGGCCCGGAACCGCCGCGGTGAGAACGGCTTGACCAGGTAGTCGGTGGCGCCGGCCGCGTACCCGGCCTCGATGTCGGCGTCGTCGATCGCGGCCGACACCATGATCACCGGCAGGTCCCGGTGCCGCTGCTGGGAGCGCACCAGGCGGCACAGCTCCAGCCCGGTCATGGCCGGCATGCCGACGTCCGTGATGATCGCCCGCGGCGTCGCGGTCTCCAGGATGCGCGCGGCGGTGATCCCGTCAGTGGCACAGACCGTGCGCAGCCCCGCGCCCTCGACCGACATGGCGATCAGCTCGCGCAGATCGGTGTCGTCCTCGGCGACGAGGACGAGGACGGTGGCGGGTGCGTAGGTCATCTGCGCTCCTGGGCTCGGCTGGCGTGTTCGGGTCTCATGCTGTGCGCCGGCCGGAGCAGCGGCGGGCCGTCACGGGTTGCCGTTGAGGTGCTTGCGGCTGCGGTGGGCGATCATGTTCATCCGGTTGCCGCAGCGCACGCTGCAGAAGCGCTTGGACCCGTTCTTGGAGAGGTCGGCGAAGACGCCGGTGCAGTCGGTCGCGCCGCAGACCCGCAGCCGGCCGGTCTCGTCCATCCGGATCACGTCGATCAGCGCGAGCGCGGCCTCGACCCGCATGCGCACGGCCAGCGGCGCGTCCGGGTCGGTGGCGTGCAGGTGCCAGTCCAGGTCGTCGTGGCGGGCCAGGTAGGGCAGCGCCCTCCCCTCGCGCAGCATCCGGTTGACCACCTCGACCGCGGCGTCGCGCTCCAGCGTCCACACCTCGCGCAGCAGGTCCCGGGTCTGCCGGACCGCGCGCAGCTCCGCCTCGTCGTAGTCGATCCGCCCCGAGTACGTGAACCGCCCGATCAGCGCGCGCAGCTGCGCGATCGTGCTCAGCTCGTCGTCGCCGGAGCGGGACGCGCCGGCCTCCGTGTTCATCAGCGCCACGATGAAGTCCAGCGCCTCCTCGGTGTCAGGGGCAAAGAGCAATTTGACTCCTCACGGGTATGGGCATAGCGTCAGGGGCATACGAACGTTAACCCATGACAGGGGTGCATCGTGAAGCAGTCCGCCGGCCTGGTCGCCGCGTTCGCGTCGGCCGCGTCCTTCGCCACCTCCGGCGCCTTCGTCAAACCGCTGCTGGAGGCGGGCTGGTCGCCGGCCGCCGCGGTCTCCGCCCGTACCCTCTCCGCGGGTCTTCTGCTCCTGCCCTTCGTCCTGTGGTCGCTGCGCGGGCGCTGGGACACGCTGTGGCGGGCGCGCTGGCGGGTGCTCGGCATGGGCGCGATCGCGGTCGCGTTCACCCAGTTCGCGTACTTCGCGGCGATCTCCCGCATCCCGGTCTCCACCGCGCTGCTGGTCGAATACCTGGCGCCGCTGCTGCTCGTGCTCTGGGCCTGGGTCAGCACCCGGCGTGCGCCGCACGCGATCGTGCTGCTCGGCTCCGTGCTCGCGATCGGCGGCCTGGTGCTGGTGATCGGGCCGGGGGCGGTGCGCGCGGTCGACCCGGCCGGTCTGGCGCTCGCGTTCGCGGCCGCTGTGGGTTGCGCGATCTACTTCATGGTCGGCGCACGGCCGGCCGCCGGACTGCCGCCGGTCGCGCTGGCCGGTGCCGGGCTGCTGGTCGGCGGGCTGATGCTCGCACTGATCGGCGCCGCCGGGCTGCTGCCGTTCACGGCACACCTCGGCGACGTGACGCTGCTCGGGTCCGCGGTCCCGTGGTTCGTGCCGCTGGCCGTGGTCGCGGTCTTCGGCACCGCGATCGCGTACGCCACCGGGATCTTCGGGTCGAACCGGCTGGGCTCGCGGCTGGCGTCGTTCATCGGGCTGCTGGAGGTCGTCTTCGCCTCGATCTTCGCGTGGCTGCTGCTCGGCGAGAACCTGACGCTCGTACAGCTGGGTGGCGGGGTCTTGATCCTGTTCGGGATCGCGGCGGTGCACGCGGCGCCGCCGCAGGTCAGCGACATCTCTCCGGATGCCGGCGGCACTGCGGCCACCGGCAACGCCCAGGTGACCGACAGGGCTCAGGTGACCGACAGCGCTCAGGTGACCGACAGGGCGAAGCCGGCCGAGGGGAGCGCGAAGAGCAGCGCGAGCACGGCGAGCCGGGGGATGGACGGCGACCTGGTCAGCCAGGCGTAGGCGCCGAGCAGCACCGGCACCAGCAGCAGCTGGTAGGGCAGCGTCTCGGCGGGGATGAGCACGTCCGCGCTGGCGCAGGCGAGCGACAGCCCGAGCGCGAGCGTCCACAGCGACAGTCCCAGCCGATAGGCGCCGCTCGCGCCGAACCGCACCGCGATCGTGGAGTACCCGGCCCGCAGGTCTGCGGGCCGGTCCACGACCGTCGTCGGGATGTAGAACGCGGCCGCGAACAGCAGCCCGAGCAGCCCGAACTGCCACGGGAAGTCCCACGGGTCGCCGCTGATGGACCAGCCACCGAGCGGCGCGACCACGCCCACCACCAGCGCGTTGACCCCCACGTCCGCACCCGGCCGCGCCTTGAGCCGGAGCGGCGGCGCGCTGTAGGCCCAGCCGAGCACCAGCACCCCGGCCACGCCCAGCACGAAGAGCGGCCCGATCAGCGCGGCCGTCCCCACCGCCGCGACCGCCGCGATGACCGAGTAGTCACGGAGGCTCCGCGGCGACACCGCACCCGCGCCCGTCTTGCGCGGGTTGAGCCGGTCGGTCGGCAGGTCGTGCAGGTCGTTGTGGGCCAACACCGCACCCCAGATCAGCGGCCCGAGCACCAGCAGCGTCAGCCCGGCCCGCCAAGGGTCGCGCGGTGTCAGCTCCCCGGTCGCCAGGACCAGCCCGAGGTAGGCCGGCACCCACGACACCGGCCAGAACCACGGCCGGGACACCGCCGCGAGAACGACCGCCCGATGTGTACGCACGCGAGACCGCTGCAACATGCGACCGATCTTCGCCACCACTCGCTGTGACGAACCTGAGAAGGGTGTTGAGACCGATCGACGACCGCTAGTGTTTGGCAAGCGCTTTCCAGCCTATTTTCGGAGGTGGCACTCGTGGTCGAATCAGCCCGGCTCACCGTCGGCGGCACCGTGGTCGCCCGTCTCCAGGACGGCACCGACGTGGACCCGACACTCGGCCCCCGCCCCTACCTGCACCCTGTCACCACGCTGGCCGGCACGCCGGTCACCGACGCGTTCCCCGAGGACCACCGCTGGCACCTCGGCGCCTCCGTCGCCATGCAGGACGTGGCCGGCACCAACCTGTGGGGCGGCCGGACGTATGTCCGCGGTCAGGGCTACACCTGGCTCGACGACCACGGCCGGATCGTCACCACCCGCCTGTCCCCCACCGCCGCCGAGGACGCGTTCGCCTCGACGCTGCACTGGCTCGACCGCGACGGCACACTGCTGATCACCGAGGACCGCACCATCTCCGCGCGCCCGGTGGCGGCGAGCGCGTGGGCACTGGAGGTGTCCTACACGCTGGCCGCGCCGCCGTCCCGGGACATCCCGCTCGGCAGTCCCGCCACGAACGGCCGCCCGGACGCCGCGGGCTACGGCGGCTTCTTCTGGCGCTGTGCCCCCGGCCCCGCCGACGTCTTCGACGCCTCCGGCTCCCACGGTGAGACCGTGGTCAACGGCGGCACCGCCGCCTGGGTCGCGTTCGCCGCCGCCGACCACACGCTGATCTTCTCCGGCCTCGGCGACGGCGACCACTGGTTCGCCCGCACCGGCATCTACCCCGGCGTCTGCGTCGCGCTGGCCTGGGAGAAGCCCCTGCTCATCCCGGCCGGCGGCACCATCTCCCGCCACCACACCGTCATCGTCGCCGACGGCACACTGACCCCGCCGGAGGCCGCCGCGCTGGCCGCCTGAGCCGGCCTACTCCCGCTCCACCCGGATCACGTCACGACGCAGCTCGAACCCGAGGTCGGCGGGCATCTCGGTCGACAGGCGCACGGCGACCGTCTCGCCCTCGTTCACCACGATCCGCAACGGGCCGCCGTGGAACCAGTCGAGCTGGGCGGAGACCTCGTACTCGCCCGATGCGAGACGCATAGATACTTCGCCACGGTACGCGAGCATCGCCACCAGATCCCGGTCGACCGTCACCTTCATCCGCCTCAGAAAGCCGACCTCGCCGACGCCACCCCGCCGCAGCACGAGGGTGCCCCCGGCCTCCCCGCGCCCGGCCTCGAGGCGTCGCCTCCCGCGTTCCGCCCTGGACCTGTTCACGAAGCGCATCACCACCCCGCGGACGCTCGTCCCCACGACGAACGCCAGCATCAAGCCGGCCGGGACGGGCGCCCACCGAGCCCACGGCAGGGAGTCGACGGTGAACAGAACAACGAGGTATAGGCCGAAGCCCACCGATGCCGCGATCGCGTTCCGGCGCTTCCGCACGGCCGGGTCAGTCCTTCGTGCGTCGGCGCGACCGGCTCTCGGCCCGACGACCAGCGCCACCGCGGATTCGAGCACGAGCGCCGCGGAGGCGACCGACACGGCGACGGTCCACGGCCGATCGAGGCCGATGAGCAGTTGCGACAGGAAGGTGCCGGACATCGCGACGAGGGTGATCCAGTGCAGCCAGCGGGGAACGCCGATCCAGCCCCTCACCGATCGCCCACCAGCCCGGCCGTGGTCGCCTTCTTCCAGTTGACCAGCACCCTGACGATGAAGTACACCGCGATGCCGAAGATGAGGCCTCCCATCACGTAATTCGCGGCGTCGCCGTCCGCGTTCGCGATGACCCACACGGCGCCCATGCCGATCGCCACGCAAGTCGCGATGAGGATGGCTCCCCGCACCCGCATGGTCCTGCGACTCGCCTGCCGCACTGTCGGCTCTTGCACGTCGGGGAACCTCCCCTCCTGGGATGACGAGCCGCCCCGCGCCCTCCGCTTGTTCTCCGCCACGACGCCGAACCCGAAAACGGCGGAGACTCCGATCAGCGCCACGAGCATCACGACGAGGGTGATGCGCGCTTGGTATCCCGGCGGAAGCTCGTCGGTGGCGAACCGGAACAGGAACGTCAACGCGGCGGTCATCGCCACCGCCTCCAGCGCCGGGCGCACCTTCATGCCCACGTACACCTCCACATCGCAAGTGACGCTCGTTCCGCGCTATGGGCGCGGAGTCCAGATCCTCGACGAGATCGCGGTGGCCGCTTTCCTCTCCCGGCCGGAGAAGACGAGGTCGAATACGGTGGCCGCCCGCCGTTCCAGCCGGACCCGGGCGCTCCTTCCGCTCATCGTCGACTCGACATCCCGTCTCCCGATGTCCCGCAGCTCGATCAGGTCCTTGACCGGGCCGGGCCGGCTGGTGAGCCGATCGTGATACAGGATGAACAGCCGTTCCGTGGTCAACGCCACGTAGTAGCCGGTCAGCGACATCGACTGCGGCAGCAGCCACACCTTCGCCCGGCCGGCCGCCCCCGCGACGAACTCCTCCCCCTGTCGCCACTCGCCCTCGAGTCGCCTGCGTAGCAGCTCTTCACTCGACCGCAGCATGCCCGTTCACTCCCCACCCACCACGAGCCCACACGCTTCAGCGCGACCGGCGCCCTTCACCGTCCCCGCCAGAAACGAACGAGGAAAACGAACGCGACAAGAAACACCACCAGGACCGCCCCGGCACCGTACGCAACCGGCGCTCCAGTCAGCCCGACAACAACTCCAACCAGGACAGACATCGCAACCGCAAGTCCAACGGTGCCGTGGAACCTCCGGTCGCACTCTCGCTTTCATCACGCATTTTCGCCTGAATCCCCTACCGCTCAGTCCGCGGCACGGTGACAAAGATGTATATCCCCATCGCGAGGTTTCCAACCGCGCCCACAAGCATGAGCAAAGGTCCGCCCGGCACTCCAGACGCAACGAAAACGAGTCCGATGAAGATGGGCGCGACGAACAAAGCCCACAAAATCTTGACGGTACGACTCGGACGTCGAATCTTCATCTTCCCCGCCCTTCCCGATATCGCAGGCTGGACGCGCGCCATGCCCGGCTCAGACGCTACTGTTCTTGAGGCGTGGTGGCCTTCTTCCAGTTGACCAGTGCACTGACGATGCAATACAGCGCGACGGCGAGGAGAACGCCTCCCATCACGTACGCCGTGATGTTGCCGCCGGCGTTCGCGATGACCAGGCCGGCTCCGGCCGCGACCACGGCGGAACCGACGATCAGCGCGACTCCTCGCGCCTGCAGGCTCCTCCGGCTCGCCGACCGCGTCGTCCCGGTCTCCCGAGATCTGTGCTGCCAGTACGCACCGCCGAACCACGCGACCGCGCCCAGCAAGGTCAGCACCGCATGCCCCGGATACCCGAGGAAGAACTGCGCGATGCCGCCAAGCGCGCAGATGACACCCACCGCGACGCGATGCCGGAATGGCCAGGAATCCTTGGGCGACATGAGGTTCGGGGGCCTTCTGCTCGTCTTCGCTTCGATGTCTATACCCCCAGACGTCGTGGCGATCCACATCATCTTCTTGACAGGTCCCACCGGGCGGCCAGACCCAGAGCGATCGAGAACGCCATGGTCACTCCGAAGACGATGAGTGGCGCGGGCTCCATCACCTGACGATCAAAGGGCCATCGCATCAGGGCGAGTACCGTCGCTCCTCCGCCGAGCATGCCCAGCACCAGAAATCCGTTGGCCATGTCGGAGTTGACGATCATCCGCCAGGTCCTGCCCGCCAGATACTGCCCGACCAGGAGCACGGCCACCATGCCGAGCGGCAGGACGATTCCCACCGCTCCTACCGCGCCCACCAACAGCGTCCCCAGAAAGGCGAACAACCCGATCCCCATGCCGCCGTACAGCAGTCGGACCGTCATGGACGGGCGATACCCGGACATCACCTACCGCCTCGATAGACGCACGCAGCAGAACACACCGCAGGCTCCCAACAGGTCCGACCGCTGATGGCGGCTGCCGTACTAGATCAATTCAGCGCGGATCGAAGAAGCCGGAGGCGTAGCGCCACGGGTTGGCGACTCCCCGCTGGGTGGCGGACAGCTGGATGCCGTACGGGTCGTAGCTGTACGAGTTCACCTTGGTGGCACTGCTGTTCACCAATGCCACCACCGATCCCAGGCCGTCGACGAGGTAGTAGTACCGCTCGCCCTCATTGCGCAAACCGAGCAGGCCGCCGCTGTTGCCCCTTGTGTAGTAATGGGTTTCTCCGGCGCTGGGATGCACCGTGTCGGGCGTGAGGGGCGCGCCGGTGCCGGCCCCGGCGCCCTTGGCCGACGACACGCCCAGTGCCGAGGTGGCGAAGGTGACCAGGCCGACGCTGCGGCGCTCGGTCTGGTCCGCGCTGCCGTACGTCGGCACCAGCGGGTTCCCGCCGGGCGCGGTGATCGACGTGGTCTGGTTGTTGACCGCGTTGTAGTCGAACGCCCAGCCGGACGACGAGCCGGTGGTGTTGCCGTTCGCGTCGTACGAGTACGTGGTCGAGCCCGCCTTGGTGAGCTGGTGCGCGTCGTTGTACGTGTACGACGTCTCCGTACCGTTCTCCGTCTTCGAGGTCCGGTTGAAGTTGTCGTCGTAGGCGTAGCTGCGGGTGAGCGCACCGGACGCGCCGGTCAAGCGGTTGAGCTTGTCGTAGGCGTAGTTCGTGGTCCCGGTCAGGTCGGTCACCGACTGCCGGAGCGCGGTGTCCTTGCCGTCCTTGGTGTACGTCCGGACCGGCGCGGCTGCCGCGGATGCTGATGCGGCGGCGGCCCAGACCGGTACGGTCCCGGCCGCCATGGTGGCAGCCATCGCGATGCTCAGCTGCCTTCTACTCACCCTGAAAAAGGGCACGACTCATTGCAGGCTTCCCCACTGCTAGCCCGAACGTCCACGGTGGACGGGCCATTCTTCGCAGCTTTCCGGGACCTCCGCGACCCCGAATACACGCGGTGATCACGGCCGACGGGGGAACTCCGGCATCGTGTTGATCAACGCCCAGACCAACACACGGGCATCGATCTCAAACCGGTTTTCGGTAACCAATCGAGTGCTCCATGTCACCACTGCCGATCTCGCTGAGTAGTCAATCTCTCATCGTTGAGTAATCGCGCCGACGAATGAGCGCGGTGCAGGCCCACGCGACCAGGCCGGTGACCGCGCCGGTCAGCAGGCCGGTGAAGAGGCTGCTCAGAACCGCGAACGTGCGGATCACGCCCTGCTCGGCCCACGGTGGGAGGCGGCCGCCGAGGTCGGCGTCGACGCTCCAGAGCACCTGGTGGACGACGGCCAGCCCGATGCCGTAGAACGCGCCGACCACCAGCAGCGCCGGAAACGGCCGGGGGACGCGGGCGGCGACGACCACCACGACCCAGATCAGCAGCGGTACGGCCACGAGGAGCGCGTTCACGAACGTACCCTCGTGGATGATCTCCAGGTCGTGCAGCACCGCCCGGGGGACGGCGATCAGGGCGAGGCCCATCAGCGCGGGCAGTGGAAGACCGAGTCTCATGGTCACGACGCTAGGCAGCGGCACGGCCGATGCCATCCGGCCGGGAGCGACAGCCGGATCGCTTCCCGCCTACGTCCTACGCTGGTGGGAATGAGGACTCCGCCGTGGCTGGCTGACGTGCTGATCGGGGTCGCCGTGACCGGCACGCTCGCGGCGGTGATCTCCGCGCGGCACGGGGGTGAGCACGCGCCGGATCCGATCGCCTATGCGTGGGCGGGCGGGCTGGGCGCGCTGATGCTGGCGCGCCGGCACCATCCCCGCGCGGTGCTGCTGATCAGCGCGCTCGGGCTGTGCGCCTACTACGCGGCGGGATATCCGGCGGTGGGAGTGGCCGTGCCGCTGGCGGCCGCGCTGTTCTCCACGGCCGAGGCCGGGTTCCTGCTGGCGTCCGTGCTGACCGCGGGCGGCGTGCTCGCGATCTCGCTGACGTTCCGGCTGCTGGAGGGCCAGAGCGTGAACTACGTGATCGGGTACGACCTGGTCTCGCACGTCACGCTGATGGCGGCGGCGATCGCGCTCGGCGACGGCCTGCGCAGCCGCCGCGCCCAGCGGACACTTCACATGCGGGAAAACCATCTGCGGGTACGCGAGGAGCGCCTCGCCATCGCCCGCGACCTGCACGACTCGGTCGGCCACGGCGTCTCGGTGATCTCGCTGCACGCGGACGTGGCCCGGGAGGCGGCGCCGCCCGGCAACGAGGCGCTCGACGAGGCACTGCTGCGGATCCGGCAGGCCGCGGACCTGACCATGGCCGAGCTGCGCGGCGCGGTCGGCGCGCTGCGCGGCACGGTGTCGCTGACCGGCCTGTCCCCGGTGCTGGACACCGCCCGGTCGGCCGGCTACGACGTGGCCACGCGCATCCCGCCGGAGGTCCGCGACCTGCCCCCGGAGGTGGACGCGGCCGCCTACCGGATCGTCCAGGAGGCGGTGACGAACGTGGTCCGGCACGCGTCCACCGCGAGCCGGGTGTCCGTCGACGTGCGCATCACCGGCGGCCGGCTGCGGCTGACCATCGCCGACGACGGCCCGGCCGGCACCGCTGGCGACGAGCCCGGTGATACGGCCGCGGACGGGATTCCCGGCGGTGGGCACGGGCTGGCCGGGATGGCGGAGCGGGCGCGTGCGCTCGGCGGGACACTGCGCACCCGGCACACCGCCGAGGGCTTCACCGTCGAGGCCGAGCTGCCGCTGGGGCGTACCGCATGATCCGGGTGTTGATCGTCGACGACCAGGAGCTGGTCCGGGCCGGGCTGCGCGGCCTGCTCGGCAACGACCCCGGCATCGAGATCGCCGGCGAGGCGTCCGGCGGCGTGCGCGCGCTCGCGGAGGCCCGCCGGCTGCGGCCGGACGTGGTCCTGATGGATCTGCGCATGCCGGGCGGCGCCGGCCTGGACGCGACCGCCGCGATCACCGCGGAGCTGCCGGGCACGCGCGTGCTGGTGCTCACCACGTTCGACGAGCCCGGCGAGATCGACGCCGCGGTCCGGGCCGGCGCGGCCGGTTACCTGCTCAAGGACACCGGCGCCGACGAGCTGCGCCGCGCCGTGCACACGGTCGCGGCCGGCGGCAGCCTGCTGTCACCGACCGTGGCCCGGCACCTGATGGACCGGCTCGCCGCCCAGGACCCGCCGCCGTCCCCGGACCCGCGGCTGACCACCCTGACCGAGCGTGAGCTGCAGGTCCTGGCCCGGGTCGGCCTCGGCGAGACCAACCAGGAGATCGCCGCCGCACTGTTCCTCAGCCCGGCCACCGCCCGCACCTACGTCAGCCGCCTCCTGGCGAAACTGCGCGCCCGCGACCGCACCCAGCTCGCCGTGATCGCCCACCGCTCCGGCCTCACCCCACCACGGTAGGAATCCCAGAACCCACAACCTTCTCTTCCCGCTTCCGGCGTGGCTGAGTTCCGAGTGCTCCCGCGGGCACCGGTCGGCCGCAGGCGGCCTCCCTTCCATTGCCGCCGTGGTCCCGGAAACCCAGCGCTCACGCCGCCCTCGATACTCGCGCCGCTCCGGCCCGTATTTCCGGACCGGGAACGGCGACGGCCGTGTTCGCCCGGGGAACGACGAAGGGCACGGTCCCTCACCGAGGTGAGAGCGTGCCCTTCGTCGTCGGAGTGGTCTACCTCCAGGCGCCGGGGGTGTGCGCTTCGGCCGGTGCGGTGAGCTGTGCCATCAGGCCGGCGAAGTCCTCGAGGTGCCAGGTGGTGACGATGCGGTTGTCGCGGACCTGGTGGATGTCCATGGTGCGCATCTCGATGCGCCGGCCGGTCGGCTGGTGTCCCATGAAGGCGCCCCGGTGAGTGCCGCTGACGGTGTTCCTGACGGCGACCCGGTCCCCTCCGACGACGAGGTCCTCGTGCTTCACGTCGTAGTCGGGCATGGCGTGCCGGAACACCGCGATCTGGGCGGCCATTCCCGCCGGTCCCTGCTGCTGTCCGGGCGCCAGGGGGATGTCGATCCAGTCGTGGGCGAGGATCTCGCCGTACGGCGTGGTGTCGCCGGTGCGGAACGGTTCGTAGAACGCGCGGACGATGTCGGTGATGTGCTGGTCGTCACGGGTGTCCAGGGTGGAGTTTCCGGACACGTCGGGCTGGCTGGGGTGGCTCATGAGGGTGGTCCCTTCTCAGGTGATGCGACAACGGTTGAGGTCGGAGGAGCGCGAGACGGTGTGTGGCGGCCGGCTATACGAGCGCGAGGATGAGCCCGGCCGCGAGGAGCAGTACGGCGGTGACCCCGTGAATTCCCAGGGCGGTGGCGGCCTTGCCGCCGTTGCGCAGCACGATCAGGGCGTCCGCGGCCGGGGTGAGCGCCGC
Source organism: Catenuloplanes nepalensis (assembly GCF_030811575.1). Taxonomy (GTDB): domain Bacteria; phylum Actinomycetota; class Actinomycetes; order Mycobacteriales; family Micromonosporaceae; genus Catenuloplanes; species Catenuloplanes nepalensis. Next base: position 6,136,010 of record NZ_JAUSRA010000001.1, read on the forward strand.
CGCGACCAGTGCCCAGCCCAGTGCGGTGTGACCCGCGGCGGCCCAGACGACCAGCGGCACGATCCCGGAGGTGATGTCGCGGACGCCCTTGATCGCGGTGAGGGCGCGCAGGCTGTCCGGGGCGACGCCGAAGCCGAGCATCGCGATTCGGGGGGCCAGCAGGAATCGGATGCCGATGGCGATGATGGCGGCACAGGCGAGGATGGCGATCACGAGCGCGGCGACGAACATGGCGGTTCCTTCGTGACGAGGTCGACGCCCCCTAGTGAGGTGCGCGCTCACCGCACTTGCGGCGATGGGGTTACTATGGTGCGCACTCACCTCACTTGTCAATCGGGAGTCGACCGAGACCCCCGTCACGAACGGAGACTCTGATGGCCGCACCCGCCCGGCAGCGGATCCTGGACGCCACCGCGCTGCTCCTGCGCGAGAAGGGCATCGGGCGGCTGACCACCCGGGAGATCGCCCAGGCCGCGGACGCCGCGGAAGGCTCGATCACCAAGAACTTCGGCGGCAAGCTCGGCCTGCTCACCACACTGCTCTCCACCGATCTGCCCGAACTCACCGTCTGGCGCGACGCACTCACGCCGCCCACACCACGCCCCGAGGACCTCAGGACCGCTCTGACCGGCGCCGCCAACGCGGCCATCGACTACTACGCGGCCTCACTGCCCATGATCGCCGGAGCCGTCTCCGACGCCACCCTCTTCGAGGCCTACCGTGCGACCAACACCGCCAACGGCACCGGCCCCCAGATCGCCGTCCAGCAGATGACCGGATACCTCGCCGCCTGGCAGCAGCACGGAGCCCTCGACCCCACAGCCGACGCCGGCACCCTCGCCCTGCTCTTCTGCGGCGCCGCCCAGCTGCAGGCGTGGACCGACTACCTCGCCGGCCCCGACGTGCTGCCCGGTTCCCGCGCCGACCGCATCGACCACATCGTCGACATCCTGCTCCGCTGACCCGGCGAACCCACACCTACGCCAAGGCTGCTGCGGCCACCGCGGAGGTTCGGTGACCAGCGACGGCACCGGACGAGAGACGCCTCGATCACCTCAGGGACGACGCCACCCGGCACGCGGCCGGGACACGCGACGCCGCGGCCATCGCGGGGGTTCGGTGACCAGCGACGGCACCGGCTCCGCCGCGGCGACCGGAGCGCCGGCGGAGGCCGCCGCGCGGTTTGCCCGCGGGAGCAAACGGGCTGCACCACGCCGGAAGCGGGAAGAGGACCTCCGCCCTGCTCCTCGCCACACCAGCCGCCGGAGCGAACACCGCAACGCGCCCACCGCTCGTCGTGGGGTCCGGGGCTCGGCCCCGGGACAGCTCAGCGCCCGCGGGAGCAAACGGGCTGCGCCACGCCGGAAGCGGGAAAATCAAGCTCGCGAACCGCAGCAAAGTCCGGGGCATGGAGTGGGGGTGGGCTGTGCCATGATCCAGGATGTGAGCGCTCACTTTTGTCGCGTGCGGTTCGGCGCCTCCTGCGCCGACGGTCCTGCGCGTGGTGACGGGGAGTGCGTATCGTTCCGCCGGAAAGCCCACCACCCACCGAGCGCGACGCCGCGATCACGGCAGACAGGAACCTGCGATGACGCATCAGATCTGGTTTCTCACCGGCAGCCAGCATCTCTACGGACCCGAGACCCTGGAGCAGGTGGCCGCGCAGAGCCGGGACATCCAGGAGCAGCTGGCCGCGGGCGGGCTGTCCGCCGAGATCGTCGGTAGGCCGGTCCTGACCGACTCCGGCGCGATCCGCCAGGTGATGCTGGACGCCAACGCGGACCGCGACTGCATCGGCGTGATCGCGTGGATGCACACGTTCTCGCCGGCCAAGATGTGGATCACCGGGCTGGACACGCTGCGCAAGCCGCTGCTGCACCTGCACACGCAGCACAACGTGTCGCTGCCGTGGTCGACCATCGACATGGACTTCATGAACCTGAACCAGGCCGCGCACGGCGACCGCGAGTTCGGCTTCATCCAGGCCCGGCTGGGCGTGCCGCGCAAGACGATCGCCGGGCACGCGTCCGACCCGGCCGTGGTCCGCCGCGTCGACGAGTGGATCCGTGCGGCGGCCGGCGTGACCCGGCTGCGCAGCCTGCGGGTGGCCCGGTTCGGCGACAACATGCGCAACGTGGCGGTTACCGAGGGTGACAAGGTCGAGGCGGAGCTGCAGTTCGGCGTCTCGGTCAACACGTACGGCGTGAACGACCTGGTCGAGGTCGTCGACGGCGCCTCGGACAAGGAGATCGACGCGCTGATCGGCGAGTACGCCGAGACCTACGAGATCGCGCCGGAGCTGGCCGTGGGCGGCGAGCGGCATGAGTCGCTGCGCTACGCGGCCCGGATCGAGGCCGGCCTGCGCACGTTCCTCACCGAGGGTGACTTCGGCGCGTTCACCACGAACTTCGAGGATCTCGGCGGTCTGCGCCAGCTCCCCGGCCTCGCGGTGCAGCGGCTGATGGCCGACGGCTACGGCTTCGGCGGCGAGGGCGACTGGAAGACGTCCGTGCTGGTCGCCACGTTCAAGGCGATGGGCGCGGGCACCGGCCGCGGCACCTCGTTCATGGAGGACTACACGTACCACTTCGGGCCCGGCGAGCCGAAGATCCTCGGCGCGCACATGCTGGAGGTCTGCCCGACCATCGCGTCCGCGAAGCCGCGCCTGGAGATCCACCCGCTCGGCATCGGCGGCCGCGAGGACCCGGTCCGGATGGTCTTCGACGCCGCCCCCGGCGCCGGCATCGTGGTCGGCCTGGCCGACCTCGGCGACCGGTTCCGCCTGGTCGCGAACGAGATCGAGGTGACCGCGCCGGACGAGCCGCTGCCGAAGCTGCCGGTCGCGCGCGCGGTCTGGAAGCCGGCCCCGTCGCTGTCCACGTCCGCCGAGGCCTGGCTGACCGCCGGCGGCCCGCACCACACGGTGCTGACCCAGGCCATCGGTACGGAGACGCTGCGCGACTTCGCCACCATGCTGCAGACCGAGCTGCTGCTCATCGACGCGAACACCACCACGCACGACTTCGCCGACCGCATCCGCTGGAACAGCGCCTACTACCGCCTGGCCCGCGCGCTGTGACATCCCGGCCCGGGCCCGCGCCTTTCGCGGGTCCGGGCCGTCACCATAGAATTCCGCCCACGTACGGCACAGCCAGGAGGCCGCTTTCGTGGGCGCTTTCGAACTCGGCACCGACGGACCATCAGCCCTGGTCGTCGGCGTCGACGGCTCGGAGAGTTCGCTGCGCGCCGCGGCCTATGCACTGGGGCTGGCCCGCCGGCAGCGCGCACGGCTGTTCGCGGTCTACGTCCGGCGCGAGCCCGGCGCGTTCCTGACGTTCGGCGGCACGGCCGTGCAGGCGATCGTCGAGGCCCAGGGCGAGGTCGAGTCCGAGCTGCTGGAGATGCTGGATCAGCAGGCCCGCGAGTGGGGCGTCGACGCGCGCCTGGTGGTCCGGCCCGGCGATCCGCTGCGGGTGCTGGGCGAGGTCGCGGAGGAGGTCCGGGCGAGCGGCATCATCGTGGGCGCGTCGGCCGGGCTGGGACACAAGATCGCCGGATCACTGGCGGTCCGCCTGGTCCGCGCGGCCCGCTGGCCGGTCACCGTGGTGCCCTAGCCTGCGATTCTCCGCGCCACGACCGCGCCCTAGGCTCTCCGATCATGAGCGTCACCCTCCGCCACGCCGCCCTCCCCGCCGACGCCGACGCGCTGACCGCGCTGATGGGCGACTACCTGACCTGGGCCGTCGGCCGCCTTCGCGACGAATACGGCGTGGAGGACTCGCCCACCGACCTGGGCGCGATCCGCGAGTCGCTGCCGTACTTCGTACCGCCGAAGGGTCTTCTGCTCATCGCGGAACGCGACGGCGAGCCGATCGGCGTGGCCGCGCTGCGCACCATCGCCCCGGAGATCGTCGAGATCAAGCGCATGTATGTGGACCCGCGAGGGCGCGGCCTGGGCGTGGGATCCGCCCTGATCGACCGCCTGCTGACCGAGGCCCGCGAGACGTTCGCCGCGACGACCGTCCGCCTGGACAGCTGCCGCTTCATGACCGACGCCCAGCGGCTGTATACGTCACGCGGCTTCACCGAACGCGAGCCGTACGAGGAGACCGAGATCCCGGCCCAGATGCGCCAGTACTGGCGGTTCTATGAACTCGATCTGTGACGCCGATTCGACGAGACCGATACGAAGCGGCGGGAACCGGATCTTGTGATCCGGTTCCCGCCGCTTCGTTCGTGTCACACCGTCCCGCGCACCGGGGTCAGGCGGTCCGGAGGATCCAGCCCGAACGTTCCCAGGTGAAGTCGGGAACGCTGAAGTCCAGATCCGCCAGAAGCGGGCTCGGAGCGTTCGCGGTCAGGTCAGCCTCGACCCACCAGACCTCGCGCGCCTCGACCCAGGGTCCGTCGACCGCGTCGCCGAGCAGCAACACTCGCCGATCGTCCACGACCGGTCCCTGCCGCACCGTGAGCCCGTCCGGGAACATGACGTCCATGCGCAGTGAGTTCACCCCGATGAATCCCACGTCCACGGTCGGATAGGTCCAGGGCGCGTCGTCCAGCTCATCCTCCGGCACGTGCGGCGGGCCGACGTGCCGGAGGATCAAGCGGTTGTGCGCGCCGTGATAGGTGAGCAGGAAGAACTCACCGTCGAACCGCCGCGGCAGCGACGAGGCGTGCACACCTGATCTCATGGCTACTTCTTCTCTGGCTTCCAGTAGATCTTCCTGTCCCACCGTTCGAGCTGGTGATACCACTCGACCCTATCCAGCAGACCGCGTTCCGCGATCTCCAGGATCTCCCACTGGGTGGCGTTCATGGTCCCGTCCTTCTTCGCCGCCCGCGCCTGCACCAGCGCGGACGCCGGGCTGACACCGATGCCGGAGATCTCGAACGAGACCCGTACGGTCGGGTCGCTCATCATCGCGTCGAGGTGGTTCTGGACGTCGTCTCGCCACGTGGTGGTGTTGCCCATCAGATGCCGGGCCCCCACCTTCCTGGCCAGGTCCTTCACCCCCCAGTCGCCGTTGTGTTCCTTGCCCAGGGCGAGGTGCTTGTTGTCGTCCTCATCGGCCTTGTCCGACTTGTCGCCCTTGTGGTCGGCCTTGCCGGCACCGCCGCCTCCGCTCGATCCGCCCTTGGCGCGGGACCCGGCACCGGAGCTGCCGCTCGGCTTGGCCGCCTGCGACTTGCCACCGCCGGTGCGGACATACGACGCGGAGGACGATCGAGGCGCTGCCTTGACCTGGGCGTCCTTCTGCATCGAGTTGCCGGTCTTCTTCGACTGGTTGACCGCCCTGTTGCTGGTGGTGTTCGCCTTCTCCGCAGCCTTCTTCCGCGCAGCCTCGGCCGCCTTCTTCGCCCGTTCGATCGCCGCCTTCTTCGCGGCGAGCGCCTGACGCTCGGCGGCCTTCGCGGCCACCAGGACCGCCTGGGCCGCCTTGCGGGCCGACTGCCAGGCCTGGATGGCGTTGATGGTGCGGTTGACCGCCTTGACCACACCCGGGATCTTCATGACCTTGCCCCAGGGGATGGCCCCGATGATCAGGCTGCCGCAGGCCCACATGTCACCACCGAAGCAGCCGATCGCGTCGTTGAGGCCGATGAACTCGGCCAGCACGCCCCAGGCGGCCGACAGGATCACCGACATCAGCGACTGGTTCATCGTCGCCTGCGCCTGCGCGACCTGGGCCGCGCTCAGACCGGCACCGGCCAGCGCCGCCGACATCTCCGACGGGGTCAACGAGATCGACAGGCCGGACGGGTCGGCGTGAGTGACCGGGTTGTTGTGCGCGTACGCGTACCCGTTGGACTGGATCGGGTCCTGCAGGTCGACGATCGGGTCTGCGGAGAGGAACCGCCCGACCGCCGGGTCGTAGAGGCGGGCACCGAGCCGCGTGTAGCCGGAGGCGTCGTCCCGGTCCGCACCGAGGAACCCGGTGTCGGTCTGGAGGTTGGCCGTGACCCCACGCACGTTTCCGAACGGGTCCTGCTTGCGGACCCGCGTCTCCATGCCGTTCTGCAGCGCGATCTCGACGGACGGACTGCCCTGGGAGTCGGACGCGATCGCCACCATGTTCGGCGTGCCGGTCCCGTAGGAGTACCGCAGCACCGTGCCGCCGGGCGCGCCGTAGGCCCGGTGCGTCTTGACGAGCGTGCCGCCCTTGTTGGTGGTGACCTGGGCTTCGCCCAGCTCAAGGGTGGCCTGCTTGCCCTGGATGCTCAGTAGCGGCGAACCGCTGGGCCCGTAGATGTGGCGGGTCTGGTTCTGCGCCTCCCACTTCTGGGCGGCGGAGGCCGAGTCGCAGGTGGCGAGCACGACCGCGGTGCCGCTGACGTTGGCCGCGTCCTTGACCGTCACGCACAGTCCGGAGGAGACGTGTGTGAACTGGCCGGAGGCATTCCGCTTCAGCCGCTGGGCGGCCGATCCGTCACACTTCTGGATCTCCACCGCGGAGCCTGCGGTGTTCGCGGCCGGCTGGAGGCACCAGGTGTCGTACGAGGACAGCGTGCCCAGGTTCGGGTCGCTCTGGTTCGCCGCGATCTTGAATGCGAACTTCTGCGCGATGGTGGCGTTGCAGGTGTAGAGCTGGATCGCCGTACCCGCCGCGGCCAGCCCCGACTTGAGGTCCAGGCACTTGTCGCCGAGGCCGTAGTAGGCGGTCTTGCCGTTCTCACCCTGGCCGGTGATCCGCTCGATCTTGCCGTCGTACGTCCAGGCCAGCTCCTGCTTGTCACCGGTGGACAGCGACGTGACCGACTTCGTCTCACCGGTCAGCTCGTAGAGCCGCTCCGCCTCGGCGGTGACCGCCGCACCCTCCGGTGTCGTGAACTTCTTGCGGACCTTCGTCAGCGTGCCGGGCTGGCTGCCGTCGGCCTTGCCGTAGTCGTACTCGGTGGCCACGTCCTTCTTCGTGTCACCGGTGATGTCCTTGTTCGCGACCCACTGACGGTTACCGAGGTTGTCGTAGCCGTACTCCTGCCAGTAGCCGGAGTTGTCCTTGCCGGGTGCGACGTTCGTGGTGCCGTCCGCATTCGCCGGACCGGCGTTGCACGACTCCTGGTTGGTTGCGGTCCACGCCTTGGTGAGCTGGCCGATCGCGTCGTAGTTGAAGCACTGCCGCTCGGCGATGCCGTCCGCGCGCTCACGGATGGCGAGCACGTTCCCGGCCGCGTCGTAGCTGTAGTTGCGGTTACTGACCAGGTTGCCGTTCACCACCGCGGTGTTGCCGGCGTTCTCGCGGTAGACCTGCTGCGTGGTCAGTGCACCGCTGGCCTCGTCATAGGTCGACTGCGACCAGACCCGGTAGGGGTGAGCGCCCAGGGTCGAGCGGAGCACCTGACCGTGCGGCGAGTAGGCGGTCTCCGAGCCGTACCAGTCCTTGCCCGACAGCGTCAGCGGCAGCCCGTCCTTGGTGTACCGGACCAGCAGCTTCTCCTCGGCGAAGTTGCCCACCGCGGGGAGCTGCTGGGTCTCCGGCAGACCGGTGTCGGTGTAGGTGTAGCCATAGGTGTAGGAGTTCTGGAATCCCCAGTCCGTGGCGATACTCTGCGGCAGCGTCAGCGTTGTCGACGTCGGCTGGTAGTCGTGCGTGTAGCCACCGATGGTCTGCGTGTACGGAAGCCCGTCGGTGTACCTGGTCGCGGACGCCGGCAGGCCCTTCCCACCGGGGGCGGTGTCATAGGTGAAGGACGCGAGCAGCGCGCCGTTGGCATCACCGAGACGCTGCTGAACCGGCCGGGAGAGTTCGTCGTAGCCGTTCCACACCGTCACGCCGCGCGCGTTGGTGTTGGTGACCGGCCGGTCACGGTGATCGTACGCGGTGGTCGACGTTCCGCTGTCCGGGTCGGTGGTGCTGATCATCCGGCCACGCTGGTCGTAGGACCAGGACCACTGCTTGGCGGCGTTGCTGCCGTGCGTCGCCTTGATCATCTGGCCGCGGCTGTCGTACTCGTACCGCAGGCTGGTGAACGCGGCCCGGTTGCCGTCGGTGAACGTGTCGACGCGGGTGGACCGGCCGTTCGCGTCGCTGAAGATGCGGTAGGCGACCGCCCCGGCCGGGTTGATGACGGTGGAGTAGTCGGCGCCGTACTCGTACCGGGTGATCCGGTCCGTCGCCGCCACCCCGTTGAGGATCGGCGTCTCGGTCAGGACCCGGCCGAGCCCGTCATACGTGTACCGGGTGGCGTTCGGAACCTGCAGCTCGGATTCCGGGCTGAAGAGCATGGGCTCCGGCGCATCCGTCGTGTAGTAGGCATTGTTGGTCTGCCACACGTCACCGGAACCGTTGTAGAGCGTGTCCGTGATCAGCCGGCCGCCACCGATCGCCTCCTCCTGGCTCTGCCGCTCCCGGCCGAGCCCGTCGAAGAAGGTGACCGCGGTCTGAACCTTGTTGTCATGCGCACGGGTGTACGTGATGACGTGCGGAACCTGCTTGGGCTGCGTGTTGTAGACGGCTTCGAAGTCCGGGACGCTGGTCGCGTTCGGCGTACGGCCCGGCGCCCATGCCTTTCGCAGGCGGCCGAGCGCATCGAACTCGGCCACGCTGACCCGGTTGTTGGCGTCCGTGGTGCGCACGCTGACACCGCGACCCGGCTCCAGCTCCTGTGTCTGGCTGTGCCCGAGCGAGTTCTTCTCGATGACCTTGAACGCCTGGCCGGACGCCGGCTCGTACGTGATCGTCGAGGTCTTGCCGTCGGGGTCGGTCTGCCCGGTGACACGGCCCATCGCGTCGAACGTGGAGGTCCCCTCCGGCTGGAAGCCCGTGCCGTCCGCCTTGAGGGAGAACGACTGGGAGGCGAGACCCCGGGTGCCGGCCTCGAGCGCGACACCGAATTCCTTACCGTCGTACGCGATGCGAGTGGCGGAGCTGAGTTTCTTCAGATCGGCGAAGTCCGGCGTCGTCCCGCAGGCGCTCGGGAGGACCCGGATCTCCTTGGACAGGCCGATCAGGTTCTTGTCCGCGCGGTGCAGGTACTCCAGCTTCGTGCAGGACTCGTCGCCGGTCTTCCCGGTGTCGCCGAGGAACTCGACCTGCGTCGGCAGGCCGTAGACCGTGTCGAACGCCGTCTTCGTCTCGAGTGTGCGGGTCTTCCGCGTGTCGTCACCGGTCCCGGAGGACTTGGTGACCGAGTACGCTCGCGGCTCCGTGACCCGCCACGCGATCAGCGGGGTGAGCCCGTCGTCGCGGTTACGACGGGCGAGTTCCTGAGCCGCCGGTACGGTGACCGACCGCGTCAGCCAGTCGCCGTCCGCGTCGGTGGCCTCGGAGTAGGTGAGTTCCTCGGCGATCCGCCCGGCGAACGGCTCCTCGTCCTTCGCGATCTCGACACCCGCCGCATCCTTGACGGACACGGTGTCGCCCATTCCGCGGAAGAATCGGGTGACCGACTTCGTCGTCTTGCTACCGAAGTCCGCCACGTCCGTGCCGGTCAGCACCGCGACCTTCTCGAAGCCGGCGAACTGCGAGTAGGTCCGCGTCGCCTTCTTCGTGAACTCCTGCTCGGCCAGCTTCCAGCCGGCGTTGTCGTACTGGTAGCGGGTCAGCGTGCTGCTGGCGCCGTCGACGTTCGGGAGTTCCTCGACCGAGTCGACCACGTATTTGTGGAACCAGTCGATCTGCTCGGCCTCCGGGTCCGGATGCCAGTACGCCGGGTAGCAGAGCCGCGTGTTGTTCTTCAGCGCGGCCGTGTCCGCCTTACCCGGCAGGCCGGTGCCGGTGGCGCAGTCGCCCGTCGGCGCCTTGTAGTTGATGACCGTCTCGCCGCCGTACTCGTTGATGACGCGGCCGATGCGGAGGCGGCTGAACCCGGGGCGGTTGTCGTTCTTGACGCGGTTGGGCATGTCCTCGGTGTTGGACTCGAACTTGACCGCGTTGAGCGTGATCTGCTCGTTCGCGGCCGTGTTCAGGCCGTAACCGGTGCGCGTGATGGACTTGAGCCACAGCGCGGTGTTCGGGCCGGTCTTGAGGACCGGGAAGGTCTGGTCGAGCTTGTACTCGTCGACGACCTGCCGGGTGGTGCTGCCGGAGACGCGCAGCGCCGACGTGGTGATCTTGTCGAGGCGCTTGGTGGACCAGAAGGTGGGTGCGGCGTTCCAGCACATCTTCTTCGCCTCGCAGCGAAGGTCGGCCGGCGTGTCGTACCAGATGCGGTATTTGCCCGGGTCCTTGGATTTGAAGTTCTCCGCGGAACAGGTGAGGCTGCCCTCGGCGTAGCACCGCTCGGAGACGCTGAACGAGACGCTGGCCGGCGCGGTCGCCGTGAAGATGGAATCCTTACGCTGCCCGTAGTCGATGCGCGAGAGGTAGCCGGCCCGGTCGTAGGAGACCGGCGCCTTCCAGTTGAAGTTACGGGCGTAGTAGCCCTTGTCCTCCTTGGTCCACCAGAAGCTCATCGCGTTGCCCTGGAGGTCCTCGACGTAGTCGAGCGACCAGCGCCACGCCTCGGTGCAGACCGACTTCGTCCACTCGCTGTCGTAGCAGGGCTCGCCGGCGTGGTTGCTGTAGACCGGCATGGTCAGCACCGAGTTGGTGACCGCCTTGCCGTCGGTCCAGCCGGGCAGCTTGTTCAGGCCGAAGTGGTAGCGGGTGCCGTCGCGGGTGGTGACGACCCAGTACTCGCCGTTCTTGTCGCCGTTACCGCGGCCGGTGTCGAACTTCTGCTCGATCTTCGAGCCGTCGCCGTTCGCCGTGGTCCAGGTGTTGTTCGCCCAGACCAGCTCGGTGGTGGTGCCGCCGAGCGAGAGCGTGGCGTTCTGCGAGCCCCAGCACATGTCGCCGGTCTTGTGCTTGGCGTTGTTGGAGCCGGCCTTCTTGGAGTCGTGCCGGCAGCCCGCGTAGGTGCGGGTGATCTGCCCGGCGCTGTAGTCCCAGCCGTCGCCGATCCAGGAGGCCTGGTTGTTCGTCGACGAGGTGCGGCCGTCGACCGACTGCGACGAGTAGCCCAGGTTGATCTGCGGCGCCATGCCGCCACCGGTCTGCGGGACCGTGACCTGGTACGAGTAGGTGAACGCGCCGGACGACGAGCCAGCGGCCCAGGAGCCGGAGGAGAGCAGCGGCGTGGCGGTGAAGTCGCCGGAGACCGAGGCGCCGGTGTCCAGCGCGCCGACGACCCCGCCGTTCTCAGCCGCGGCGGCGGCCCGTGCACCCGCGGCCGGTGGGGAGGCGAGCAGCCCGGAGACCGGCACGCTGCCGGTCACGATGCGGCGCTCACCCCCGGAGGCGGAGCGAGCGTTGGAAGAAGGCGCGGTCGTCACCTCGCTGGAGAGCAGCTGCGACGGGTCGGCCGGCTCCTCCTCCTCGCTGGGCGCGCAGTCGCCGGTGCCGGGCGCGTCGTAGACGCAGTCGGGCAGCAGCATCAGGCCGAAGCGGTCCGCGGCCTGCGGTCCGTAGAGGTCGGCGAAGGTGGTGTAGTCGACGCTCAGCGCGACCGACGCCTCCGGGTCCGCCGTGGCCGGAGCGGAGAGCTTCATGATCAGACCGGGTACGCCGGCGTCCTGCGACGCCTCGGGCGCGGCCAGGTCGACGGTCCACGCGCCGTCCAGCGCCTCGGGATCGACCTCGGCCGGCACGCCGAGCGACACCGGGAGGTCCGCGACCTTCACCAGCTCGCCGGGGTCGACGTCGGTCAGGTCGACCGTGCCGGAACCCTCGCTCCACGGCGCGATATTCGTCGGCGCGTACGGGTCGACCGGCACCTCGGGCGCCGGTTCGAGCGTCTGGTCGGCGGACTCGTCCTGGTCGACCGGTGCGGTCTCGGGCAGCGGCGGCAGGTCGACCTGCTGATTGCGGTCGGCGCCGGACGGCGGCACCGCCAAGCCCTGCGTTCCCGTTCCGGCGACCACGAGTGTGGTCGAGAGCAGCGCGATCAGCGTCGCGCGTGCCGATCGTTGCCAGCGCCGGCCGCGTCTACGCGGCCACGATGGACCTGAACCACCATGCATCGGTGCGTCTCCCCGTGTAGGCACCACAAAAGACACGCCACTCAAGGCGCGTGCCTGGGCACTGTGCGGCACGCCGATCATCCGTTCAAGTGCACGGAGGGTCACCGAGCGTGGCTTCGAGAGATTTAGATCACACAATGTTTGGCTTCAAAACCGCGCGAACCGGTTCAACGGAAGAAAAGAGACCTCTCAACGTTGTACGCGCAAATCCCATCTACAAAACGGCCAGTGCGGACATAACCGGACGTCACGCAATCGATACATGGAGCTGCATAACATCCTGATAACACCCTGGGAACACTCTGAGTATGCGATCGTGTGCCCGCTCTCTGCCCCGCGGACCCGGCCGGGACCGCTCGGGCTGTCCACAATGTCGCCTGGCTCTCAGGGGAGTAGAACGCTGTGACCGTCCCTTTCGTGCGCACGCGCACGCGGCGAACATTGACCGCGGGCGCGCTCGCCGCGGTGCTCGTCGCCGCTCTGTCACCACTGTGGATCCATCGAGACGAGACACCGGTGGCCGCGCCGCCGGCCCCGCCGGTGCCCGCGCCCCGCGACGAGCAGGCCGCGATGACCGAGGCGGCCAGCACCGGCGCTGACGTCCTGGTCGAGACCGCGACCACGCAGACCTCGCAGACCTGGGCGCTGCCGACCGGCAAGCTGCGCACCGACATCACCGCGCTGCCGGCCCGGGCGAAGAACGGATCCGGCGAGTGGGCACCGATCGACATCACGCTGGCGAGTTCCGGCGGTGCCGTCCGGCCGGCCAATGCCCCTGCGCCGGTGCGGTTCGCGGAAGGCGGGACCAGCGGTAAGGAGAGTGTGCTCGCCGAGGCGGAGGTCGGCGAGCACACCATCACGTACACCTGGCCCGGCCCGCTGCCGAAGGCGGTGCTTGACGGGCCGCGCGCGCTCTACCCCGAGGTGCTGCCCGGCGCGGACCTGCTGCTGGTGGCACGCGAGGAGGGCGGCTTCGCGAACCTGCTGATCGTCAAGACGCCCGAGGCCGCGAAGAGCGCGGCGGTGCGGACCGTGACGTACGGCCTGCGCTCGACGACCGCGATCTTCCGCGCCGACCGGGTCACCGGCGGCGTCCAGGTGCTGGACAAGGCCGGCAAGGAGGTCACCGCGATCCCGACGCCGTTCGGTTGGGACTCGACCGGGCGCGACCCCGAGGCCCTGGACGGTGCCACACCGCGCACCTCCGTCGCGACCAGCGCCGACGTGCTGCGCCTCTCCGGCCTCAACGGCATCGAGCCCGGCGCCAAGCGCGCACAGCTGCCGGTGAAGCTCGACCGCGAGAACACCGGCGATGTCGTACTGCGGCTCGACGCCGGCGCGACCGGGCTGCTCACCGACCCGGGCGTGCGCTTCCCGGTCTTCCTCGACCCGACCATGAACACCGCGGTGCTGGCCTGGACGCTCGTGTCCAAGCAGCACCCGAACAGCAACTTCAACAACGGCACGAACTTCAACAACGGCACGTCCGAGGCGCGCGTCGGCCACGAGGACGAGACCGGCATGACCGCCCGCTCGTTCTGGCGGATGGGCTTCAACACCGCGATCAAGGGCGCGACCATCGAGTCCGCCACGTTCAAGGTGCTCAACATCCACTCCTGGTCGTGCACCGGGCGCCAGTTCGAGCTGTTCTGGACCGGGCCGATCTCGACGGCCACCACCTGGAACAAGCAGCCGACCTGGAACACCAGCCCGGGCTCGAACAAGCGCAACTTCGCGCACGGCCGGGACGCCTGCAAGGACGACTACGCCTCGTTCGACGCGCGGGCGTTCGCGCAGAAGGCCGCGGACGCGGGCGCGAACAACCTGACCATGGGCATGCGGGCCACCTCCGAGGGGGACACGCTGACCTGGCGCAAGTTCACCGCCAAGTCCGCCACGCTGTCCGCGGTCTACAACCGCAAGCCGAACACGCCGACCGCGCTGACCAGCACGCCGGGCGGCGCCTGTGCCACCGCCGGGATCACGGTCGCCCGGACCAACCTGGTGCTCGCCGCGACCGCGACGGACCCGGACGGCAACCTCAAGTCGCTGCACTTCCGCTTCTGGAAGTCCGGCACCACCGCGCCCGCGACCGGCACCGCGACCACCACGCTCAGCAGCGGCAAGGGCTCGGTGACGATCGCGTCGACCACGCTGGCCGACAAGACCACCTACCTCTGGAACGTGTACGCCACGGACGCCGAGGGCCTGGTCTCCGCGGACTACCCGGCCACCACCGCACCGTGCAAGGTGACGGTCGACGCGTCCGGCCCGCCGGCGCCCGAGGTGACCAGCGTGGACTTCCCGGAGGCGACCGACGACGGCACCACCTGGGCCGCGAAGCCGTTCGGCCAGGCCGGCACGATGACGTTCACCTCGCAGGGCGCGGCCCGGTTCACGTACGCGTTCGAGGGCGTCACCGAGGTCTCCAAGACGTCGGCGAACGCGGTCACCATCACCGACCTGAAGCCGCCGCACGCCGGGCCGATCACGATGACCGTCAAGGCGTACGACTCGGTCGGCAACGTCGGCCAGCCGACGAAGTACTCGTTCTACGTGCCGCCGCGCCCGGAGGCGGACGGCCCGGGTGACGTCACCGGCGACGGCCGCGCCGACCTGCTGGCCATCGACGGCAGCGGCAACCTGCGCAGCTACCCCGGCGGGATGACCGGCGAGCTGGACCTGTCGCTGGCCGCGGGCTACCGCAACGGCACCGAGCTGAACCCGGCCGGCCACTGGACCGACTCGGCCGGCAAGGCCGCGCTGATCGCCAAGTTCGGCGACGCGTACCCGGGCGACGGCGTCACCGACCTGTTCGCCCGTACCCCGGACGGCCGTTTCTGGCTCTACCCCGGCGACGGGTACGGCAGCTTCGACGTCGACGACCGGATCTCGGTGATGCTGCCGTCCGGCGTGCCGGCGCCGTCCACGTGGACGCAGATCAAGGCGGTCGGTGACGTCACCGGCGACGGCCGCCCCGACCTGTTCGTCCGGTCCGGTACCGCGTTCTGGGCACTCACCGGGTACACCGGCGCCAGCTTCGGCGAGGCCGTGCAGATGGAGACGACCGGCTGGGACCGCCGGGAGATCGTCAACGTCGCGGACATCGACCTCGACGGCACGCCCGACCTGCTCCACCGCCACCTGGACACCGGCATCATGTCGCTGCGGCACGGCAAGCCCGGCACGATCGCGAAGAGCGTCGACCTGGCCTCGCTCAAGTCGGCCGCCGCGTCCCGCCAGGGCGACGTGCAGTACGGCACCGGCTGGTCCGAGGCCGCGCTCACCGCGGTCGTCTCGATCCCCGACCTCAACGGCGACGCCATCCCGGACCTGTGGGTCCGCCGGGCCACCGACGGCCAGGTGCGCGTCTATTACCCCAGCAAGGTCAACACCAACGGCGAGGTCAAGATCGTCCTGCCGGTGAACGTGAGCACGTTCAAGGCACTCGCCTGATCCGTTTCAGTCTCGGGCCCGGTGGCGCTGCCGCCGGGCCCGTTTCAGTCCGCCGAACCTGGCGTGTCGTGCCCACCCTGCTACCGCGGTGCGCCACATTGAGTGCGGAGCCGACGACGGGAGTGTCACCATGTGCACCGAGGAATGCCTGCGCCACGCCGCATCCCCGCAGGCCGAGGTCTCCCGGGCCGCGGTTTCCCAGGCCGCGGTCTCCCGGCGGGCCGCGCTCGCCGGTCTCGCCGCCGCGGGTCTCACGCTCGGTGCGCCCGCGCCGGCCGCCGCGGCCACCCACGGCCATCACACGGTGCGGGACCTGACCCACCCGTTCACCACGACGTTCCCCACGTTCGCGCCCGGCGAGGAGGCACGGCGCGGCCCGTACAAGACGATCCCGGACGACGGCTACTACATGCAGGAGTGGCGGATCGTCGAGCACACCGGCACGCACGTGGACGCCCCGGTCCACTTCGTCCCGAACGGCCGCACCGCCACCCAGCTCACCCCGGACGAACTCGTCCTGCCCGCCGTCACGATCGACCTCCAGCGCCGCGTCGCGCAGAACCCGGACACCATCCTCACGGTCGCCGACCTGCGCGCCTGGGAACGCGAGTGGGGCCGCATCCCCACCGGCGCCGCCGTCCTGCTGCACACCGGCTGGGACCGCCGCGCCACCTCCGCCACCCGCTACCGCAACCCGGACGCCACGGGCACCATGCACTTCCCCGGCTTCGGCCCCGACGCCTGCGAATGGCTGCTGAGCGCCCGCAACGTCCGCTGCCTCGGCATCGACACCCTCAGCCTCGACCCCGGCCGCTCCCCCGACTACCCCGTCCACTTCACGCTGCTCGGCGCCGACCGCTACGGCATCGAGAACCTCACCCGCCTCGAATCCGTCCCGGCCCGCGGCGCCACCCTGGTGGTCGGCCTGGTCCCGTGGGAACAGGGCTCCGGCGGCCCCGCCCGCATCCTCGCCCTGGTTTAGAGCCGGCTACCGAGGCTTCGAAACGAAAGCCCGAATCGTTTGCCGCCGACGATTCGCGGTCACTCTCCGGACGATCGACTGTGACACGCGTCTCAGGGGTCACCTTCGTACCCCCGGATGGGTCTTCGGTTCGTGAGACGGAGGAAAGATCCGCTGTGGGCGCGGCTGCTGACAGGCTTCGGGCTGGTGCTGGTGATGGCGAGTGGGGGCACGCTGGCCACGGCGCGGACGCTGATCGGGCAGGCGGAGGACTCGATCACGCAGATCGATGTGATCGGGGGGTCGGGCGGCGCGGAGCAGGCCGAGGGGAACGACATCGACGGGGCGGTCAACATGCTGCTCGTCGGGATCGACGCGCGCGAGGGTGACGAGGACTACCGCGCCGACACGATCATCATCCTGCACATCCCGGAGACGCACGATCAGGCGTATCTGATCTCGATACCGCGGGACTGGATGGTGGAGATCCCGCCGAACGAGGAGTTCGAGTTCCCCGGGGCCACGGAGAAGATCAATGCGGCGTTCTACTACGGCTCGCGGCTGCCCGGCACCGGGCTGGAGAAGCGGGCCCGCGGCACCACGGTGCTAGCCGCCACGCTGCGTGAGCACACCGGGATCGAGTTCAACGGGGCGGCGGTGATCGACTTCGGCGGGTTCCACAGCATCGTGCACGCGCTCGGCGGCGTCGACATGTGCATCGTCGAGCGGGCCGAGTCCGTGCACCTCGGCGTCGCCCCGGACGGCAAGCTCGTCCAGGGTTGGTACAACGATCAGGTCCGTCCGGAGCGCCTGGAAGGGCTTCCGCCGGGGAGCGTGCCGCTGGTGCACGAGCCGGGCTGCCGGTCGATGGATGCGACCCGGGCGCTGGACTACGCGCGCATCCGCAAGAGCCTGGACAACGGTGACTACGGGCGGCAACAACACCAGCAGCAGCTGATCAAGGCGATCGTCAAGAAGGCGACCTCGTCCGGCGTGCTGACCGACCTCGGCAAGCTGAATGAGCTGGTCGACGCGGCCGGTGAGGCGTTCCTCCTGGACACCCGCCGCGTGCCGCTGGCCGACTTCTTCTTCACGCTCAAGGGTGTGGCCGCGAACGACCTGACCCTGATCAAGACCAACGCGGGTACGTTCAACGTGTCCGCCGAGACCGGTGCGGAGCAGCTGGACGCGGAGTCGCTGCAGATGTTGCAGGCGGCGCAGGACGGCACGCTGACCACCTTCCTCATCGAGCACCCGCAGTACATCGCGAACTCCCGCTGACCTGTCGTATCGAGGACGACGCCGCACCCGGGACACCGCGGCGCGCCTAGGGTCGGGGCCATGCGTTTCCAGGCGCTCGGCACGCTGCGGCTCCGGACCGGCGCGGGCTGGTCGGAGATCACGGCCGCGCGGCCGCGGGCGGTCCTGGCGCTGCTGCTGATCGCGGACGGCCGGGCCGTACCGATGGATCGGCTGGTCGACGAGGTGTGGGGCGACGAGCCGCCGCGCACGGCGAAGAACACGATCCAGACCTATGTGGTAAGGCTGCGCCGGTTGCTGGGCGGCGGCGAGGACTGCCCGCTGCGCACCACGGATCACGGGTACGCGCTGCTCACCGGCCCGGACGAGGTGGACGTCGCGGTGTTCGAGCGCGCGGTCACGGCCGCGCGGCAGCGGCTGGACGCGGGTGCCCCGGAGGACGCGGCCGGGTTGCTGACCGGCGCGCTGGACCTGTGGCGCAGCCCACCGTTCGCGGACGTCCCGGTCTCCCGGTCGATCGAGGCGGAGGTGGCCCGGCTGGAGCAGGACCGGCTGGCCGCGCTGGAGGCCCGGCTCGGCGCGGACCTGGAACTGGGCCGGCACGCCGCGGCCGTCTCCGCGCTGCGCGGGCTGGTGGTGGAGCATCCGCTGCGCGAGCATGCGCGGGCCATGCTGATGCTCGCGCTCTACCGGTGCGGCCGCCGGGCCGAGGCGCTCGACTGCTACCGCGAGGGCCGCGCCCTACTCGCCGACGAGCTCGGCCTCGAGCCGGCACCGCGGCTGCGTGACCTGGAACGCGCGATCCTGCGCGACGCGGACTGGCTCACCCCCGACACCGCGGCGACCCCCGCCAAGCCGCCCGTCCCCGCGCAGCTGCCCGCGCCGGTGCACGGCTTCACCGGCCGGGAGGCCGCGCTCGCGCAGCTCGACGCGCTCTCCGCGCGGGGCGCCGCGGGCCTGGTGATAGGCAGCGTGGTGGGTACGGCCGGGGTCGGCAAGACCGCGCTCGCGGTGCAGTGGGCGCACCGGGTCCGGGACCGCTTCCCGGACGGGCAGCTGCACGTCAACCTGCGCGGTCACGCGGCCGGTCCGCCGCTGCGGCCGATCGAGGCGCTCTCCGCGTTCCTGCCGGCGCTCGGCGTACCGGCGAAGGACGTCCCGGTCTCCGAGGCGGCCGCGGCCGGGCTCTACCGCAGCCTGATGGCGAGCCGCCGCATGTTGATCCTGCTGGACAACGCTGCCGATCCCGGCCAGGTCCGGCCGCTGCTGCCGGGCGGGCCGGGATCGCTGGTGCTGGTCACCAGCCGGGCCGAGCTGACCGGTCTGATCGCGCGGGACGGCGCCGCCCGGGTCCGGCTGGATCCGCTGCCACCGGCCGAGTCCCGCGCGCTGATCACCACGCTGCTGGACGGCGCCGGGGACGAGCCGGACGCGGTCGACGACGTGGCCCGGCTGTGCGGCGGGCTGCCGCTGGCACTGCGGATCGCCGCCGCGAACGTGAGCACCCGGCCGTCGGGCACCGGACCGACGGGCACCGGGCCGCACCGCCGGATCGCCGATTATGCGGCCCGGCTGCGCCGCGATCGGCTGGCCGGGCTGGTCGCCGACGGTGATCCGGAGGCCGCGGTGCGGAGCGCGTTCGACCTGTCCTACACCGCGCTGCCGGCCCCGGCCCGGCGGATGTTCCGGCTGATCGGCGCCGTGCCCGGCCCGGACCTCGACGTGGCGGCCGCGGCCGCGCTGGCCGGTGTCTCCTGGGACGAGGCCGGGTCGCTGCTCGGCACGCTGGCCCGCGCGCACCTGGCCGACGAACACGTGCCCGGCCGCTACTCGGCGCACGACCTGCTCCGGCACTACGCGGCGGAGCGCTCCGCGGCCGAGGACGCGGAGCCGGAGCGGTCCGGGGCGCTGGACCGCCTGCACCGGCACTACGTCTCCGGTGTCGACGCCGCGGCCCGCGTGCTCTACCCGGACAAGCTCCGGCTGCCCCCGCCCGTGCTCCCGAATGCGGACGGCGTCGCGCACCGGGCGGACCTCGGCTGGCTGGATGCGGAACGGCCGAACCTGCTCGCGATCATCGAGCGGGCGGCCACGGTCGGGCCGTACCCGCTGGGCTGGTGGCTGGTCGACGGGCTGCGTGGCTACTTCGACATCCGGATGCGGCTGGTCGACTGGTCCGCCGCCGCGCGGGCCGGGCTGCGCTGCGCCGAGGCGGCCGGCGACCGGCGGGCCCAGGCCGCGATCCGGCTGAGCCGCGCCGGGCTGTGCTGGAAGCAGGCGGACTACGGCGGGGCCACCGCGGAGTACGAGCGGGCCGCCGCGCTCAGCCGGGCGGACGGCTGGCCGGACGGCGAGGCCGCCGCGGTCGGCAACCTCGGCGTCGTGCACCAGGAGCAGGGTGCGCTGGACGCGGCCGTCGACTGCTTCACCCGCGCGCTGGCCATCAACGCGCGCACCGGCTGGTCGCCCGGCCGGGCGAACGGGCTGAGCAACCTCGCGGAGGTGTACCGCCAGCTCGGCCGGCTCGACGAGGCCGAGTCCACGCTGGAGGAGGCGACCGCGATCTTCCGGCGGACCGGCTCCCGGTACGGCGAGATCTTCAGCCTCGGCGTGCTGGCGGCCGTGCACCGGGATGCCGGACGGCACGCGGCCGCGCACGACCTCGCGCACGCCGCGACCGCGCTCGCCCGTGCGCTCGGCGATCAGCGGCAGCTCGCCGAGTCGCTGAACACGCTGGCCACTGTGGATCACGAGCGCGGCCGGCACGCCGAGTCGATCGGGCACCACGAGGAGGCGCTGCGGCTGGCCCGGGACATCCGCAGCGGGTTCACCGAGGCGCAGGCGCTGGCCGGGCTCGCGGTCGCGTACCGCGCGGCCGGCGACGGCGAACGGGCCGCGGGCGCGGCCCGGGACGCGCTGGACACCGCGCGGCGGGCCGGTTCCGTTCCGCTGGAGCTGGAGGCGCTGACCGCGCTGGCGGCCGTCCACGCAGACCACGGGCGGGCCGCGCAGGCGATCGCGGACGCGCGCCGGGCGCTGCGCGGGTTCGACCGGACCGGCCAGCGGCTCGGGCAGGTCCGCAGCCACCTGGTGCTGGAACGGGCGTTGGACCACGCGGGGCAGCCCGGCCAGGCGGACGACCACCGCCGCCGTGCCCGTCTGCTGCTGGCCGGCACCGGCCTGGCCACGCCGCGCTGAGGTCGGTGTCAGCGCGGGTTCAACGCGGGTCAAGCGGTCCCGGTGACGCTCGTCGTGGTCCCGGAACGAGCCGGGCCATCGTCCCCTCGGAAGGGATCGACGTGTTCACCAGAATCCGAGTCACCGCCGCCGCGCTGGCGATCGCCGGTGCGCTGCTGGCCGCCGTGGCACCCGCCGCTGCCACGCAGGCCGCCCCGGCCACCGGCCGCCAGGTCATCCAGCTCTCCGCCGCCGAGGCCGCCAGTGTCTTCAAGATCGCCCCGGGCAAACCTGCGACGCGCGTCAACCCGGCCGCCGTGGAGTACTGCTTCACGCACGCGCCGTTCGACACCGTCTTCTACATCCCGACGAACACGGACCTGTTCCGGCAGACCACCGTGACGAAGCCCTGTTACGACCGGCCGCGGCTCGTCCTGACCCGGCTGACCGCGGATCCCACCATCGAGACGCTCCAGCTCAACAGCAACGTCAGCTTCGGTCCCGGGTTCGCCGTCGATGCCACCGACAACTTCGGGAACTTCCCGGCCAGGACGTACGTCGCCATCAGCACCCAGCCGTTCACCTACTGCCCGCCGGACGGGACGCCCTGCCTGGGCGCCAACTTCAACGTGGTGGCCTACGTCTACGGCAACGGCCTGGTCGACGCGGACTACTACTTCACCTGAGCGGATCTCGCGGGGCCACCGGAGACGGTGGTCCCGCCTGCGGCTAAGGTCTGCGGCCATGCGCCGATTGCTGTCGATAGCCGTCACCGTGGGAGTGGCCGCGGGTGCGCTCGCCACGGGCCCGCTGATGAACGCGGACGCGGCCGTCGCCGGCGACCCGATCGCGAGCACGAACGGGCTGTTCGTCGATCCGGCGTCGCCGTCCGCACGCTGGGTCGCCGCTAACCCGGCGCACCCGGACGCGGCGTCGATCCGGTCGAAGATCTCCACCGCGCCGATGGCCCGCTGGTTCACCGGCACCAGCGACGCGCAGATCGGCCCGGCCGTCGCCGCCTACACCGGCACCGCGGTCGACGCGGGTGACCGGCTGCCGGTGCTGGTGGCGTACAACCTGCCCGGCCGGGACGCGTGCGGCGGCGAGTCGTCCGGCGGCGCGGCGAACGCCTCGGCCTACCAGGCGTGGATCTCGACGTTCGCCGCGGCGATCGGTGACCGGCCGGCCATCGTGGTCATCGAGCCGGACTCGCTCGGCGACTTCGAGTGCATGTCCGCGGCGCAGATCGCGGAGCGGAACTCGCTGCTCACCTTCGCCGGCCGGATGTTCGCCGAGAAGGCGCCGAACTCCTGGGCCTACCTCGACGCGGCGAACCCGAAGTGGGTCTCCCCCACGATCATGGCGCAGCGTCTGCAGGCGGCCGGGATCGCGAAGGTCCGCGGCTTCGCGGTGAACGTCTCCAACTACGTCGACACCGCGTGGGCCACGCAGTATGCCGGTCAGATCCGGGACCGGCTCGGCACCACCACGCCCTACGTGATCGACACCAGCCGGAACGGCAACGGCCACAACGGTGAGTGGTGCAACCCGGCCGGCCGTCGCCTCGGCGCGCGCTCGCTCGGCAATCCCGCCGCCCTACAGCTCTGGATCAAGAACCCGGGCAACTCCGACGGTACGTGCGGAATCGCCCCGAACACGCCGGCCGGCACGTTCGACCCGGCCATCGCGGTCCGCCTGATCGCCGGCACCTGAGGCGCTGTCGACGACCCGAGATCGAGGCGTCATTCATGTCGCTCCAACGACATGAATGACGCCTCGATCTCGTCAGTGGGTCAGTCCATCGCCAGCGCGGCGGTCGGGCTGACCCGGGAGGCGCGGCGGGCGGGGAGGACGCCCGACACCGCGGTGAGCAGTCCGAGGACCAGGATCACCAGCGCGAGCTGACCCCAGGGCAGCGCGAGCGGCGCGTCCAGGCCGCCGGCGGAGAGCATCAGCCACGCGAACGGGATCGCCAGTGCGAGCCCGAGCAGCGCGCCGACCACGCCGTAGAGCGAGGCCTCCAGCAGCAGCGTCGCCCGCAGCCGTGCCCGGCTCATCCCGACCGCGCGCAGCAGTCCGGCCTCGCGCAGGCGCTCCACGACGGACAGCGCGGTGGTGGTGCCCACCCCGACCACCGCGACCGCCACCGTCATGCCGACCAGGCCGAGCGCGGCCGCGGTGATCAGCATCAGCTGCTCGGCGAGGTCGTCGCGCGCGTCCGCGAGCACGGTCACGCCGCCGCCCGGCACCAGCGCCTGCGCGGCCCGGACCGCGGCGGTGCGATCACCGGCCGCGTCGGCCAGCACCACGGTCGGCTCCACCGGCGTGCCGAGCGCGGTCAGGTCGGCCCGGTCGAGCAGCAGCATCGTGTCCATCGGCAGCCCGCCGACCGTCGCGACCACGGTCACGGTCACGCTCCGGCCGTTCCGGCTCACGGTGATCCGCTCGCCGTGACCGGCATCGAGGAAGCCCGCCGACCAATCCGACATGATGGCCTTCCCCGGCCCGGCGTCGTCCAGCGAGCCCCGGCTGACCCGGATGTCGTCGCTGGTCGGCAGCGACGCCAGCGGCAGGTCGGCCACGTTGAACGCCGACGACCCGGACTCCACCTCGGTCACCCGGAACGGCAGCACGCCGGTCAGCTCCGGCGCGGCCTCGAGCGCGCCGGCCGGGATCTGCTCCCCCGCAGGCGCCGCGATCTGCAGGTCCGCGGGTGCGCTCAGTGCCAGCTCCTGATTCATGGTGATCCGCGTGGTGGACACCGCGATCAGCGCGGCCGCGGTCAGCGTGACCGCGAGCGCGACCACCACGCTGACCGACGCGGCCCGTTTCGGCGCGCCGCCGACCCCGCCGACCGCGAGCCGCCCGGCCGGGCCGAACGCGCGCAGCGGCAGGCCCACCAGCCACAGCACCGGGCGCAGGATCGTCGGGCCGAGCACGATCAGGGAGAAGAACGCCAGCGTGCCGGACGCGACGGTCGCGGTCATCGACAGCTCCGGGCTGCCGCTGTCCGGCACGTCCGCCTCGGGCAGGCCGGCGATCGCCAGGCCGAGCAGCAGCAGCGCCAGCACCGACAGCACCAGGCCGAACGCCCAGCGGCCCCGGCCGAGCGCGCTCTGCGCACCGGTGACGGACGCGCTGCGCAGCGCCTCCAGCGGCGAGACCCGGCTCGCGTTCGCGGCCGGCGACAGCACCGCGATCGTCGCGACCAGTGTCGTGCCGAGGACCACCGCCAGCGCGGGTACGACCGGCAGGCCCGGCGACGCGATCCCGGCATCGAGGAACACCCGCGCCGCCGGTCCGGCCGCCAGACCGAGCAGGTAGGCGATCAGCACGCCGGTGACGCCCGCGACCAGGCCGGTGAGCGCCCCCTCGGCCGCGAGCGCGCGGGTCAGCGCGCCACGACCGGCACCGATCGCGCGCATCAGCGCGAGCTGCCGCATGCGCTGCGCGAAGACGATCCGGAACGTGGCCGTGGCGACCAGCGCGGCGGCCGCGGCCGCGATCGCGACGAACAGGCC
This sequence comes from Catenuloplanes nepalensis, assembly GCF_030811575.1. Taxonomy (GTDB): domain Bacteria; phylum Actinomycetota; class Actinomycetes; order Mycobacteriales; family Micromonosporaceae; genus Catenuloplanes; species Catenuloplanes nepalensis. The sequence goes on from NZ_JAUSRA010000001.1 coordinate 6,160,329, forward strand.
GATCAGGTAGAACAGCTCGCCCATCGAGTCGGCCGCGTCCCGCGCCTCCCGGTCGCGCAGTTCCGCGCCGAGCACGACGTCCGGCGTGACCAGTGTGGACGACTGCTGCCCGCCGGCCGTAGCGGTCCCGCCGCCGCCCTGGTCCGGCACCTGCGGCAGCGTGCGCCGCAACGTCTCCGCGACCGCCGCCGGGTCGGTGCCGGGCGCGAGGTGCGCCTCGATCCGGCTGGAGACGACCGGCGCGCCGTCCGCGGTGAGCATCGCGTTCACCAGGTCACTCGTGGTGTAGGCGCTGCCGGCGAAGCCCTCACCGCCCGCGGGCCGCACGATGCCGGTGACGGTGAGCGAGCGGCTCGGCGACTCGGAGTCGGGACGGATCTGCACCGTCCCTCCGACGACCAGGCCCATCCGCTCGGCCGTGCGGGGCGTGACCGCGATCTGGCCCGGCGCGGACGGATAGGCGCCCTCGGTCAGCGTGACCTCGGCCAGCGGGCCGCTCCCCGGGTCGCCGAAGACCTGCAACCAGGTGCCGGAGACCGCGGGTACGTCATAGAAGGCCTGGTTGCGCGCCGTGGCCTGCTCGACGCCGGGCGTCCGCCGCACCACGTCCAGCGCCGCCGCCGACGTACCGGTCCCGTCACCGACCACGATGTCGGCGGCCGCGGACGTACCGCTGAACGTGTCCAGAATGGTCTGGGTCATGATTCGCTGGGCGAGCACGGTGCCGAAGACGACGGTGGCCGCGACGATCAGGGCGAGGCCGGTGAGGAGCAGCCGGGCTGGGCGGCGGGCCAGGCCGGCGAGTTGGGTGCGCAGTACGGTCATCGGGCACCGGCCAGGTGGTGGAGTGCGTCGGTGACGGATTCGCGGGTGGGGCGCATGATCTCGCCGGAGATGCGGCCGTCGGCGAGCATGACGACGCGGTCGGCGTAGGAGGCGGCGATCGGGTCGTGGGTGACCATGACGACGGTCTGGCCGTATTCGCGGACCGCGTCGCGTAGGAACGACAACACCTCGGCGCCGGTACGGGAGTCGAGGTTGCCGGTCGGTTCGTCGGCGAAGACGGCTTCGGGGCGGGAGACGAGGGCGCGGGCGAGGGCGACGCGTTGTTGCTGTCCGCCGGAGAGTTCGCTGGGGCGGTGCTTGAGGCGGTCGCGCAGGCCGAGGACGTCGGCGAGCCGGCCGAACAGGGCCGGGTCGGGTGTGGTGCCGGACAGGTCGAGCGGGAGTGTGATGTTCTGTGCCGCGGTCAGTTGCGGGAGGAGGTTGAACGCCTGGAAGACGAACCCGATCCGTTCGCGGCGGACCTTGGTGAGGACTTTGTCGGACTGGCGGGTCAGGTCCACGTCGCCGAGCATGACCGCGCCGCTGGTAGCGCGGTCCAGGCCGGCCAGGCAGTGCATCAGCGTCGACTTCCCGGAACCCGACGGGCCCATGATCGCGGTGAACTCGGCGCGGGGGAAACCCACCGTCACACCGTCCAGCGCACGCACGGCGGTGTCACCACGGCCGTAGACCTTCACCAGGTCCTGAGCCTGACAGGCGAGCGTCATCGTCGACTTCCCTTCGATGGTTGGCGCTTCCAGCGCTTTCTCGGGCGCTGTGAAGGCCGGTGGCGCTTCGATGGCTCGGAAGCCCGGGAAGCATCGCGGAACCGGCGGGTGCGCGCATCACACCAGGGGGCCATGAATCAGCCGGCGTGGCTCCGCCGAAAGTCGGAGCGCGGAACCGTCCGTACCCTCGTGGTGGTCTCTCGGTTGTGCTCGGCCCGCTCCTGCCGGGCCGGCGTCATACCCGGGTATGACTACCGGAGCGCCATGACGTCGCCGAAGCCTGCCGATACTCTGCGCGAATGCCCGCAACGCCCGCATCTCGGCGCCGGCTCGCGCCGCTGCGCGACCTCGGTCGTCTGCTGGCCGGCGCCGACTTCCCCACCGCGGCACCCGCACCGGGCACGGTCCTGGCCCGCCTCCGGCCGTTGCTGACCCCGCTGGGCGTGCCGGCCATCGCCGTGCTGACCGTCGTCGGCGTGGCCGAACTGCAGTCCAGCCGGGGCATGCTGGGTGCGGCCGAGGCGACGCTACTGTCCCTGGCCGGCACGGCACCGCTGCTGTTCGTCCTCTGGCGCCCGCTGATCGCCTGGCGGTTCGCCTACACCGGTGCGTTCGTCAGCACGCTCTGGCTCGACCGCTCGACGGACACGTGGCCGTGGAGCACGGTGCACATGCTGGTCACCGTGCTGGTCCTCGGCGTCGCCGCGGCCCGGACCAGCGCCGGGATCACCGCGTGGATCGCCGTGCTCGCCGCGCTCCCCTGCTACCTCTACACACCCGGCGGCGACGGCCTCCAACTCTGGCCGGCGCTGGCCGGCGTCCTGATCGTCGGCGATCAGGTGCGCCGCCGCACGCGCGCCGAACGGATACTGGAGGTGCAGGAGGAGATCACCGATCTGGCCCGGGCCCAGCACGCGGTCCTGGAGGAACGCGCCCGGATCGCGCGCGAGATGCATGACGTGGTCGCCCACCACATGTCCATGATCGCGGTCCGTGCCGAGACCGCGCCGTACCGGATCGCCGACGTGTCCACGCCGTCGAAGGAGGAGTTCGCCGCGATCGCGGACGCCGCCCGCGACACCCTCACCGACATGCGCCGCCTGCTCGGCGTCCTCCGCACCAACCGGGACGGCCCGCACCTCGCGCCCCAGCCCACCCTGGCCGGCCTGCCCGCACTGATCGGCACCGCCGCCGACGCCGGCCTGCCGGTCACGATGGAGCTTTCCGAGGTGGATCCGCCTCCGCCGGAACCGGTAGCGCTGGCCGCGTACCGCATCGTCCAGGAGGCCGTCGCCAACGCCGGCCGGCACGCCCCCGGCGCGCCGGTGCGGGTCCGGGTGCGCGCCGCCGACGGCAACCTGCTCGTCACGGTGATCAACGATCCCTCACCGGGTCTGCCGCCGGCTCCCGGGCCCGCCGGGCACGGACTGCTGGGCATGCGGGAACGCGCGCAGGCCCTCGGCGGCACCTTCACCGCCGCGCCCACCGACGGCGGATTCACCGTCTCGGCGGTGCTGCCCTACGGTTCCCCGGCCCCTCGACCGGAGGTGTAGCGGCTCCGGGGCGCGGCCCGCACCGAAACGGCCGAGGCACGGCGGCTTCGAGGAGGCCCGGGTCGCGTCGCACTTCCGCGGAACGGCCCCGGGTTACGTCGCACTTCCGCGGAGCCGCCCCGGGCTACGTCGCACTTCCGCGGAGCCGCCCCCGGCCGCGAACCGGGACCTCCGTTTACGGACCGACGAACTAACGCGGTGCAGCACTAGGGAGTTCCCTAGGACTCGCGGGGAAATCGCGCCCCGCGCCCGGCCGACCGTGGAGCCCGGCCCGGGAGGCGGTGGAGCCGGCCGGAAAGCCGACTCCGAGCAGGTGGAACGAGTGCCACGCCGGGCTGGGGCTCGTCACGGGCAAATCGGTATATTCCAGACCTGCCGTGATCGCCGGACAAGCATTATGCGATCTTCAATGATCGAGACGATCGGTGGTCGACGTCCGTCCAAGGAAGACACCAGAGGAGACGATCGGCTAGTCTGATGGCACGTCCGGTCACCATGCCACGGTGATCGGACAGGTCAGCAGCGCATTCACCACTGGCAATCTGGGGTGTTTCAGGTGACACGGGGTGCACATTATCGTGAAACACACGCGACATGCTTGCCGGTCAATCTGAGTGTCGCTTGCATGCGCACTACGCGTAGCGCACAGGTGTAAAGCTTCTGCCGTACGAGAGCCATCGGGCTCGTTCCGTACGCTTCGGACCATGGCGGTCCGACCGACCGGAATGCTTCATAAAAAAACCTTCTTCCCGGGGCAACGGTACGCCGTGCCCAGTCCACCATGCCGGCAGTACATGAAGGCGAGTGGAACCACCATAAATAGGTGCGCCATGGGTTGACATATTGCGACATTGATCGTCACGAGGGATGGAGACCAGGCTGTGAGCTTTAAACTGTCGCTATCCGAACTGGATGCTCGCATCATCGAGAGCATCGCCGCCGGCGAACGGACCGTACACATCGCGAACAAGGTGTACCTGAGCCGCCAGGGCGTCGAATACCACGTCAGTAAACTGCTGCAGAACCTGCGCGTCCCCAATCGGCCCGCTCTCATCGCCAAGGTCTATTCTCTTGGAATCCTCACCGTCGGCACCTGGCCGCCGGAGGTCCGCCGCGAAACGTTCGAATGAGCCGCACCGCGGCCGTCCGTCCAGCTGTTCGTATCACCTGAGAACCTACATTCATGGGTAAGGGACGATTCGAGGCCACATGGAACAGAGGAAATCAGAGCCGGCCGACCTCCCGATGGTGGTGGCGATCTGCGCCTTCCACGTCGAGAACGTGCGCAAGCACCTGCACCACAATCTGGCCCAGTTGTCCGGCGACGAGTACTTCGTCCAACTGGACCGGCCGGTCACCCCGGCGGCGGAGGAGGTCGCGGCCGAGGTCGGCGCGGCCGGTGGGACGATGCACGTGCTCGGCGCCACCGGCGGCCTGTCCGCGTCGCGCAATCTCATGCTGGCCCGCTGGCCGCATCACCACGTGATGTTCGTCGACGACGACGTGCGGCTCGACGCCAAGGCCGTCACCGCAGTCCGGGAGAGCCTGCACGCGGGGGCGCACGTCGTCGGCGCCCGCCTCGCCCGCCCGCCGCTCCCCCTGCCGTGGTACGTGACGTCTGGCCAGTTCCATCTGCTCGGCTGGCACCGGGACGACCGCGACATCAAGATCTGGGGCGCCTGCATGGCCGTGGACACCGCGTTCGCGCACGCCAACGGTCTCTCGTTCGACATGGCGCTGAGCCGCACCGGCGGCAATCTCCAGTCCGGCGAGGACACCACCTTCATCAAGATGATGAAGGACGCGGGAGCCCGGGAGCAGCTGTTGCCGGACTACTCCGTGACGCATGACGTGGACCCCGCCCGGCTGACCCTGCGCTACCTGCTGCGGCGGGCGTACTGGCAGGGCCGGTGCGAGGCCGGGCGGGACCAGGCGCGGGCCGGTCTGCGCAAGGAGTGGGACCGCCACCGGAGCGCGCCGGAGTCCCGCCTGCGCCTGCCGCTCGCCTGCCTCTACGGCTCGGTGACCGGCTGGGGCGTGCTGCACGGCCTACTGCTGCGGGGCTGGGCGCGGTACCGCCGCTCAGCGGCGCCGGCCGGCTGAGGCCGGCACCGCCGTCACCGGCCGGCCCGCTCGTCGAGCAGGTGGCGCCAGCACTCGCGCACGCCGTCGGTCAGCCCGATCTGGGCCTTCCAGCCCAGCGTGGCGTGGGCCAGCGAGGAGTCCAGCCAGATCCCGCGCCGGTCGAACTGGCGGCCGCCCTCGCGCACCACCTCGATCCGCCGGTCGACCACCGTGGACACGATGCCGAGCAGGTCGTTGAGCGAGGTCGGCGCGCCGGAGCCCACGTTGAGCACGGCCGGGATGCCGTCCAGGCCGGTGTCGGCGGTGCGGCGGTGCAGGGTGGTGAGGATGCCGGCGACGTCGTCCACGTGCACGTAGTCGCGCACCACGTCCGGATCGCCGAAGACCCTGATCGGCTGTCGGCTGGCCGCGGCGTCCAGCCAGTGCGACAGCACGCCGTACCCGTGGGCGGGCCGCTGGCCTGGCCCGTAGACGTTGCTGAGCCGCAGGATCACCGGGCGGACGTGCCCGGCGTGGGCCAACAGCTCCCGTTCCAGCCGGAGTTTGGCCCGGCCGTACGCCGACGTGGGCCGGGTCAGTGCCGACTCCGCGTACGGCGGCCAGACGTCCGGTGAGTAGACCGTGCCGCCCGAGCTGGCCAGGACGAACACCGGGGACCTGCCGGACCGCCGGAGAACCTCCAGCACGTCGATGAGCAGCTTCCGCTCGGCGGCGATCTGCTCCGGGTGCCGCTCCGCGAGTGCCGGGCTCAGCCGCGCCGCGAGGAACAGGACTATCTCGGCGTCGCACAGGCCGGGAGCCGCCCGCCCGCCGACCACCGGCGGATGCGCCTGGTTGAACCGGGCGACCGGATGCCCCGAGCTGGTCAGCTCGGCGACGAGCCGGGAGCCGATGAACCCGGTGGCGCCGATCACCGCCGCCGCGCACTGCCGCACCCGCACCGTGGTCACGACGCCTCGGCACGGGTGATCGGGAGCGGGCCGGCCGCCGGCCGGCGGCTCAGGGCGGCGAGCGCGGGGACCGTGCGCAGCCGCGCGTCGCCGCCGGCCGGTGGCGCGGTCCGGGCGGCCCGGAGTGACGTGTACGCCCGCTCCAGGTCGGGGTGCACCCCAGGCGGCGTCCGGTAGCCTGGGTCGGCGAGGACGAACGCGACCGGGCAGCCGAGCGCGCGCGCCGGCACCACGTCGTGGTCCACCCGGTTGCCGACGACCAGCAGGTCGGCCGGGTGGACGCCGAGGTGGTCCAGGGCCAGTCGCAGCAGCGCCGGGTCGGGTTTGGCGACGCCGGTCAGCGAGTCCAGGAAGACCGCGGCACAGGCCTCGGTCAGTCCCCAGGCGTCCAGCACCCGCATGCACTCCGGCGGCTGGTTGGCCACGATCACCACCGGCACCGCCCGGGCCAGCTCGGTCGCGGCCCGGACCGCGCCCGGCATCTCCTGGGCGAGCTCGGTCCAGGCCAGCCGGACCCGTGCCCAGGCGTCCGCGCCGGCTGGCGAGTGCAGCAGCGTCCGGCCGGCGGGATCGCCCGCCGGCTCGCGGTAGAAGCGCTCCGCCTGCTCGATGAAGACGGACCGGGTGATCGCCCGATCGGCGGAATGGAGCAGGTCGTACGTCGCCTGCAGCCAGGCCAGCTCGAATGGCTCGTCGTAGTAGATCACCCCGCCGACATCCAGCGCCACGGCGCCGTATTCGGTCATGGCCAATCACTCCCGTGTCGTCGGCGATATCCGGGCGATCCTCGCACGGTGAGTGATGGGCGATCGAGCCTTTCACCGAGCATCCGGCATCTCGCCAGTCATCACTAGGTTTTTCCCTATTCTCGCTCGTCGACTCGCGTTCGCACGGTGGCCGGTCGCGTATCGTCTCGCACAAAGTCGCCATTCCGGGAGGCAAGCGAATGCGCAGTGAAACCCTGGACTTCGAGATCGACGAGCACCAGATCGAGGCCTATCGGAGAGATGGCTTCCTCACTCTTCCGCGGCTCGCCGACGACCCGGAAGTCGCCTGGCTGCGCGGCGTCTACGACAAGTTGTTCGCGGATTACGCGGTTCCCGAGACCGGCGACTACCGGGACATCGCGGGCCGCGACGACGCCGGCGAGCCGGCCAAGCTCCCACAGATCATCAAGCCGGAGAAATACGCTCCTGAATTGCTGGACAGTGCGCACTTCGCGCGATGCCGTGCGATCGCCTCCACATTCCTGGACATTCCCGCGGACGAGCTCGACTTCTACGGGCACGCGATTCTCAAGCCGCCGCGGTACGGAGCACCGACGCCATGGCACCAGGACGAGGCGTACATGGACCCGAAGTGGAAGTGGCGCGGGCTGAGCATCTGGACGCCGCTGGACGGCGCCACCGTGGAGAGCGGGTGCCTGCAGTACATCCCGGGCGGCCACCTGAACCCCGTGCTGCCGCACCACCACATCGACCACGACGACCGGATCGAAGGGCTGATGACGGACGAGGTCGACGACTCGGCGGCGGTCGCCTGCCCGCTGGCGGCCGGTGAGGCGGTCATCCACGACTTCCGGGCGCCGCACTACGCCGGCCCGAACCAGACCGATCAACCGCGCCGGGCGTACGTGCTGGTCTTCATGGGGCGGCCGGCCGAGGTCGCCGATCCGGAGCCGCGCCCCTGGCTGAAGACGGCCTGATCGTCCCGCGGGGCCGCCGGCCGCCGGTGGCCCCGCACCGGGCCCCGAGGTCACGGCTCGCCGCGCACCGGCTCCCGGGCCTCGATCCACTTGTAGACCTTGGTGATCCCCTCGCCCAGCGTGGTGCGGGCGGTCCAGCCCAGTTCCCGGCCGGCCCGGGTCACGTCGAGCGCGGAGTGCTGGAGCTCGCCGAGGCGAGCGGCCTCGAACACCGGCTGGACGGTCTGGCCCGCCGTCCGCCCGATGGCCTCCAGCAGCTCCAATATCGTGGTGGAGACGCCGGTGCCGACGTTCCAGACGCCCGCGCCGCCGTGGTCGGCCGCGAGCAGGAACGCGTCCACGACGTCGCCGACGTAGACGTAGTCGCGGGTCTGCTTGCCGTCGCCGAACACGGTGGGCCGCCGCCCCGCCAGGACGGCACCGCAGAAGATCGAGACCACCCCGGCCTCGCCGGCCGGATCCTGACGGGGACCGTAGACGTTGCCCAGCCGCAGGACCGCGTGCGCCGTGCCGTAGAGCCGGTTGTAGAGGCCGAGGTACTGCTCCGCGCAGTACTTGGCGGCACCGTACGGCGCCGCCGGCTCGGGCCGGGCGTTCTCCGGGGACGGCACCGCGTCGATGGCGCCGTACAGGGCACCGCCGGTGGAGGCGAAGACCACCCGGGCGCCGACGGCCCGCGCCGCCTCCAACACGCTGACCGTGCCGAGGATGTTCACCCCGGTGTCCCCGGCGACGTCCGCGACCGAGATCCGGACGTCGGCCTGCGCGGCGAGGTGACAGATCAGGTCCGGGCGGACCCGGCGGGCCAGCGCGGCCAGCGCGGCAGCCTCCATGATCGACTCCCGGCACAGGCCGGCGCCGGCGGCCAGCCGGCCGTCCCGCCCGGTGGAGAGGTCGTCCACCACCGTCACGGTGTCGCCGCGGGCCAGCAGCGCGTCGACCAGGTGTGAGCCGATGAAACCGGCGCCGCCCGTCACGAGGACCCGCATGCCGGCCCCTTCGCCACCAGGTCATCGAGCACGCCGAGGACCGCGCCGGGCAGCGACATGCCGGCGATCTCCGCCGCGAGTGTGGCGGCCGCCTCGGCGTACGACGCCTCGGTGAGCAGCGACTTGCCGGCGCTGGCCAGCAGCTCCGGGTCGGCCTCACCGGGCCGCAGTGTGATCGCGGTCCCCAGGACGGCGAGGTTCTGCGCCCAGCCGATGAACCGGCTCTCCTGCGGCACGATCAGCTGCGGCACACCGGCGTGCAGCGCGGTCAGCGCCGTCATCGTGCCGGAATGGTGCACGATCAGGTCGCAGGTGGGCATGATCAGGTCCAGCGGGACCCAGCCGGCGTGCAGCACGCCGGGCTCGTCGCGCAGCGCGGCGCCGACGTCCTCCGGGGCGGCGATGACCAGGTCGACGTCGAGCGCGGCGAACGTGCGGGCCAGGCCGCTCAGGAACGCGAAGTTGTGCGTCCGGGTCACCAGGCTGCCGGCCGTGACGAGGACGCGACGGCGCGCGCCGCGGGTGAGCATCCACGGTTCCGCCGCGCCCTGCTGGTTCGTCGGGATCCACTGCATCGGGCACACCGGCTGGCCGGGCGTCACCGCGTCGATCCGGGTGCTCGCCGGAAAGATGTCGATCGCCAGATCGAAGCCGGGGACCCGGTCGAGGCCGAGGCCGGCCAGCTCGGGCCGCAGCTCCTCGTCCACCCCGGGATGCGTACCCTCGCGGTCGATGGTGTTGCCGGTGAGCAGGTGACGCACGCAGGGCACGCCGAACTCCGCGGCGAGCAGCGGCGCGGCGTAGGCATGGGGGCCGCCGACGATCAGATCCGGGCGCCAGCCCGTCGCCAGGTCCCGCAGCGCGGGCAGGCCGGCGGCGGTGAGCCGCCCGAACATGTGGCCGACGAACGTGCTCAGTTCCGCCTCGTCCGCCGGGATCCGCAGGGACTCGCCGTCCCGGCCCACCGTCATCAGGTGGGTGAACGACAACGGTGTCATCGGGAAGGCCGGCAGGCCGATGCCGAGCGCGGTCGGCACGACCTCCGCGGTGGAGGCCATGACGACGCGATGGCCACCGGTGCGGGCGGCGATCGCGAGTGGTGCCAGCCCGAATAGGCTGGACTTCGTCGGCCCTGCGATAAACAGAATCTTCACGAGAACCTCCGTGCCGTGTCGGCCGAATGTATATCGATCCGAGTCGACGACACAGGCGTGATCACGCTTCCTTAGACGTACCCGGGTCTAGGATCGTCCGCTGTGGCCGGAGAGAAGCGGGACGGCCGGGCGGCGCGGGACACGGTGCCGGACCGGGTGGCGATCGGCGTGCTGGTCACGCGGTTCCCGCCGGCCCTGGTGGATGGGGCGATCGACGCCGCGGGCGCGCGGGAGCGGCGGAGACGGGCGCTGCCCGCACGGCTCACCGCGTACCTCACCATGGCGATGTGGCTGTGGCGCGACCACGGCTACGAGGACGTGCTGCTCCGGCTGGCCGACGGGCTGCGCTGGTCGGGCGCGGAACCGGACACCACGGACGCGGCGGGGTCCGGATCGATCGCCAAGGCCCGGGCGCGGCTGGGCAGCGAGCCGCTGCGGCTGCTCCTCGCCGCGACCGCCGACCCGGCCACCGGGCCGCGAACGCCGGGCTCCCGGTGGCACGGGCTGCGGCTGACCGCCGTCGACGGCGCCACGGTCGAGGTGCCCGGCAGCCCGGCCAACCGGGCCGGGTTCGGTGCCCCGCCGGCCGGTGCCGGACCGGCCGCGAACCCACGGGTTCGGCTGTTGGCGCACGCGGACTGCGGCACCGGAGCCCTGCTGAACGCCGATTTCGACGGTGACCGGACCGGGCCGGCCGAGCTCGCGGACCGGCTGCTCGGCTCGTTCGGCCCGGGCATGCTCGTCCTCGCGGGCCCGGACGTCCTGTCCTGGCGGCTGTGGCGCGCCGCCGCCGCCACCGGGGCCGAGCTGGCGTGGCACACCGGTGACGCGATCGTCCCGCCGGTCGGCGAGAGGCTGCCCGACGGCAGCTACCTGTCGGTTCTGCGTCCGCCGCGGCCCGGGGACGGCGAGCCGGTCACCGTGCGCGTGATCGAGCGGGAACCGGTCCGACTGGTCACCACGCTGCTCGACGCGCGGGTCCGGCCGGCCACGGAGTTCGCGGCGTTCCAGCACGGCCGCTGGCGTGCGGAGCGGGTACTCGACGCGGTGCGGTCCGGGCCGCGCGGCACCGCCGTGCTGGCCCGCTCGCAGAGCCCTGACGGCGTCCGGCAGGAGATCTGGGCGCTGCTCTGCCTCTATCAGGCGCTGGTCCCGCTCACGACGCAGCCTTAAGGAAGCGATACTCGGTTCGGACCAGAAAGGGTCGCGAATAAAGCTCGAGTGATACGCCTAGACTTCCCCGCCACGTCCACTGTGCGGCGTTACGCTGGCCGGCACACACCCATTTACGGTCCACTGTGTGTCGATGCCGTTCCCGAATGCCCGGCCGCGCAATGGCGGCTTCGGTAACGCGTACGTGACGTGGACCGGAATAGCGCGAACGGAAGCGGGCGATGGCTAAAGAAACGGCGCACTCGCCGGTGGCGGGCGACCTGCGGGCACCGATCACACCGGCGGGCCACACCATGCTCGGCCTGCTGACCGGCGTCCTTCCGCAGGTCCGGTCGGGGGCCGGGGACAACGACCGGGACAGCACGTTCCCGGTGGAGGTGTTCGAGCAGTTCGCCAAGCTCGGCCTGATGGGCGCGACCGTGCCCGCCGAGCTCGGCGGCCTCGGCGTCGACCGGCTGTACGACGTGGCCGTGGCCCTGATGCGACTGGCCGAGGCGGACGCCTCGACCGCCCTGGCCCTGCACGTCCAGCTCAGCCGCGGGCTCACGCTGACCTACGAGTGGCGGCACGGCACCCCGCCGGTGCGGGCGCTGGCCGAGCGGCTGCTGCGCGCCATGGCGACCGGGGAGGCCGCGGTCTGCGGTGGCCTGAAGGACGCGCCGGGCGTCGTCACCGAGCTGACCGCGGACGGCGCCGGCGGCTGGCTGCTCAACGGCCGCAAGATCCTGGTCAGCATGGCGCCGATCGGTACCCACTTCTTCGTGCACGCCCAGCGCCGGGCGGCCGACGGCACCGTGCTGCTGGCCGTTCCGGTGGTGCACCGCGACACACCGGGGCTGAGCGTGGCCGAGCACTGGGACGGTCTCGGCATGCGGGCGTCCGGCACGCTCGACGTCAGCTTCCACGACTGCCCGGTCGCCGCCGACGACGTCCTGGAGCGCGGTCCGGCCGGTACGCGCCGCGACGCCGTCCTCGCCGGGCAGACCGTCAGCTCGATCACCATGCTCGGCATCTACGCGGGTGTCGCGCAGGCCGCGCGGGACATCGCCGTGGAGATGTGCGCGCGCCGCCGGTCGGAGCCGCCGGCCGGGGTCCGCACGCTCGTGGCCGGCATCGACACCCGGCTCTACACGCTCCGCGCCGCCGCGGGAACCGCGCTGATCAACGCGGACACGCTCTCCGCCGACCTCAGCGGCGACCTCGACGAGCGTGGGCGCGGGATGATGACCCCGTTCCAGTACGCCAAGATGACCGTCAACCAGCTGGCCCCGGCGATCGTCGACGACTGCCTGTCGCTGGCCGGAGGGCAGGCGTACGCCGGGCAGCACCCGCTGGCACGCCTCTACCGCGACGTCCGGGCCGGCGGCTTCATGCAGCCGTACGGCTATGTGGACGGTGTCGAGTACCTGAGCGGTCAGGCGCTGGGTGCCGACCGGGACAACGACTACATGAGCGTGCGCGCGCTCCGCTCCCGGACCCCGGCATGAGAAGGGCGAACATGACCATCCGAGTGTGGGACTACCTGCCGGAGTACGAGAAGGAGCGCACCGACCTGCTCGACGCGGTGGAGACGGTCTTCGAGTCCGGCAACCTGGTGCTCGGGCGCAGCGTGCGGGGCTTCGAGAACGAGTTCGCCGGCTACCACGGGGTGCCGCACTGCGTCACGGTGGACAACGGGACGAACGCGATCAAGCTCGCGCTGCAGGCGCTCGGCGTGGGGCCCGGCGACGAGGTGGTCACGGTCGCCAACACGGCGGCACCGACGGTCCTCGCGATCGACGCGGTCGGCGCCACCCCGGTCTTCGTCGACGTCCGCGCGGACGACTACCTGATGGACACCGCCCGGGTGGCCGACGCGATCACGCCGGCGACCAGGGCGCTGCTCCCGGTCCACCTGTACGGGCAGTGCGTGGAGATGGCGCCGCTGGAACGGCTGGCGCGCGAGCACGGGCTGCTGGTGCTGGAGGACTGCGCGCAGTCGCACGGCGCCCGGCACCGGGGACGGCTCGCCGGGACGATGGGTGACGCGTCCGCATTCTCCTTCTACCCCACCAAGGTGCTCGGCGCGTACGGCGACGGCGGCGCGGTGCTCACCCGCGGCGAGGCCGTGGACCGGGAGCTGCGCCGGCTGCGCTACTACGGTATGGAGGACGTCTACTACGTCGTGCAGACGCCCGGCCACAACAGCCGGCTGGACGAGGTGCAGGCGGAGATCCTCCGGCGCAAGCTGGGCCGGCTCGACGAGTACATCGCCGGGCGCCGCGCGGTGGCCGAGCGCTACGCCGCGGGGCTGGCCGACGTGGCCGCCGCGACCGGGCTGGTCCTGCCCGCGCTCGCCGACGGCAACGACCACGTCTACTACCTCTACGTCGTCCGCCACCCGCGGCGGGACACCATCTTGGCCCAGCTGAGCCGGCGCGGGATCACGCTCAACATCAGCTATCCGTGGCCGGTGCACACCATGACCGGCTTCTCGAAGCTCGGCTACGCCGCCGGGTCGCTGCCGGTCACCGAGCGGCTGGCCGGCGAGATCTTCTCTCTGCCGATGTACCCGTCGCTGCCGGTCGACGTGCAGGACACGGTGATCGGCGCGTTGCGCGACGTACTGACGGCACTCTGAGCCACCGCACTGGAGGAGACCACCGATGACCAACCCAGTACGGCCACGGGGCACCTGCCGGATCTGCGGCGGCGCCGTCGTACAGTTCCTCGACCTCGGCCGGCAGCCACTGTCCGACCGTTTCCGGACCGGGTCGGAGACCGAGCCGGAGTACTTCTTCGACCTCGCGGTCGGCGCCTGCGAGTCGTGCACCATGGTGCAGCTGATGCACGAGGTGCCACGGGAGCGGATGTTCCACGAGGACTATCCGTACTACTCGTCCGGCTCCGCGGTCATGCAGAAGCACTTCGCGGACACCGCGCGGCGGCTGCTGGAGACGGAGGCCACCGGCCCGGACCCGTTCGTGGTCGAGATCGGCTGCAACGACGGGGTGATGCTGCGGACCGTGCAGGAGGCCGGCGTCCGGCACCTGGGCTTCGAACCGTCGGGCAAGGTCGCGGCGGCCGCGCGCGCGGCGGGCCTGCGGGTGCGCGGCGACTTCTTCGAGGAGTCCACCGCGCGGGCGGTCCGGGACGGCGACGGCCCGGCCGACGTGATCTACGCGGCGAACACCATCTGCCACATCCCCTACCTGCACTCGATCCTGCGGGGCGTGGACGCGCTGCTGGCGCCGGACGGCGTCTTCGTCTTCGAGGACCCGTACCTGGGCGACATCCTGGCGAAGACGTCGTTCGACCAGATCTACGACGAGCACTTCTTCCTCTTCTCCGCGCGTTCGGTACGGGCGATGGCCGCGTCGTCCGGCTTCGAGCTGGTCGACGTGGAGCGGCTGCCCGTACACGGCGGCGAGGTGCGGTACACGCTGGCCCGCGCGGGTGTGCGCCGCCCGGCGGACCGGGTCGCCGCGCTGATCGCGGAGGAGGACGCGGCCGGGGTCACCACGCTCGCCCGGCTGGACCGGTTCGCCACCGAGGTCGGCCGGATCCGCGACGACCTGCGGGCGCTGCTCGAACGGCTGCGGGCCGAGGGACGGCGGGTGGCCGGGTACGGCGCGACCGCGAAGAGCGCGACCGTGACGAACCTCTGCGGCATCGGCCCGGACCTGGTCTCCTGCGTGTACGACACGACGCCGGCCAAGCAGGGTCGCCTGACCCCCGGTACGCACATCCCGGTGCGGCCGGCGGACGAGTTCGCGGACGCCGAGGTGGACTACGCGCTGCTCTTCGCCTGGAACCACGCCGACGAGATCATGGCCAAGGAGCAGGCGTTCCGTCAGGCCGGCGGGGCATGGATCCAGTACGTTCCGCACGTGCACGTGCGGAAGTGAGCGCGCCCATGCACACCGTAGCGGAGCTGGCCGTCGAAGGATCGTATGTCTTCACCCCGCCCGTCTTCCCGGACGCTCGGGGGGTCTTCCTCTCTCCGTACCTGGACTCGACCTTCATCGAGACGCTCGGGTATCCCCTGTTCCCGGTGGCGCAGACCAGTTACAGCGTCTCCCGCCGGGGCGTCGTCCGCGGACTGCACTACACCGCGACGCCGCCCGGGACGGCGAAGTTCGTCTCCTGCCCGCACGGCCGGGTGCTCGACCTGGTGCTGGACGTCCGGGTCGGCTCGCCCACCTTCGGGCGCTGGGACAGCGTGGTGCTCGACTCCCGCGACTTCAGATCGGTGTACCTGCCGACCGGGGTGGCGCACATGTTCGTGGCACTGGAGGACGACACGGTGATGTCGTACATCCTCTCCACGGAGTACGTGTTCGAGAACGAGCGGGCGCTCGCCCCGCTCGACCCCGCGCTCGGCCTGCCCGTCCCGGCGGACATCATGCCAATCCTGTCCGAGCGGGACCGGACCGCGGTCACCTTCGCGGAGGCCCGGGCGTCCGGCCTACTCCCCCGGTACGAGACCTGCGCCGAGATCGAGGCCGGCTTCTGCCCGGCCAAGCGCCCGCACGGTGCGGCGTAGCCCTTCGCCGAGGCTCACCCGGGGACGCCAGCCGGTCACGGCGGTGAAGGCGGACGCGTCGACCACCATGCTGTGGAAGTCGCTCGGCCGGGCGGCGGCCGGTGGCGGGACGGAGACGACCGGCACCGGCGGACGCCCGGTCTCCGCGGCGACCAGCGTGGCGATCGTCCGGAACAGGTCGCCGACCGGTTCGCCGTGCCGGTCACCGAGCGGCCAGTGCCGGCCGGCGAGCGCGTCCGCGTGGCCGAGCGCGGCGACGAACGCGGCCGCCACGTCGTCCACGTGCAGCAGCTCCCGCCGTACGGTGCCGTCGTGCCACATGGTCAGCGGGTCACCGGCGAACGCGCGGCGGATCATGGTCGACACGACGCCGCGGTCGGCGCCGCCGCCCGGCCGGGCCGCCCCGAAGACGGTGGGCAGGCGCAGCGTGACGCCGCGCACCGTACCGTCGGCGGTGGCCCGTTCGAGCAGCGTCTCGGCGGCCAGTTTCTGGCGGTCGTACGCGGTCTCCGGGTGGTCCGGCTCGGTACCGTCGACCGGTAGCCGGCCGGCCCGGCCCACCTGCGACGCCGAGCCGGCGAAGACGATCACCGGCGCGCCGCTCCGGCACCGCGCCGCGGCGTCGACCAGGTCGCGGACCACGCCCACGATCACCCGCTCGGCCGCGCCGCCGCCGTCCGCGCCGCGCCACCCGGAGGTGTCGAGCACCAGGTTGATCACGGCGTGCGCACCGTCCACCGCGTCCGCGACCGCGCCGGCCGCGGTGAGATCCGCGGTGACCGCCTCGAACGTGGCGACCCCGGCGGCCGGGACCGAGGTGGGCCGGCGGGAGACCGCGCGGACCGTGACCGGGCGGTCGGCCAGCGCGGACAGCACGGCGGAACCCACGAACCCGGCGGCGCCCAGCACCGTGACCAGTGGCCGGCCCGTCATCGCCCGGAGGCCCCGGACCGGTAGAGCGCCTGCCAGTAGAAGCTCCACGGTACGGTCCTCGCGTCGGCGAGCAGCGTCCAGCCGGGAGCGGGACGGTAGGCGTCGAGGAACGGGCGGGACTGCGCCGCCACGGCGCGGTTGTCGTGGATGTCCACGATGTCGCGCAGCAGCCCGGTCCGCAGCGCCAGCTCGACCACCTCGTCGCCCTGGGAGTGCCCGTCCAGGCTCTTGTCCAGGTACTTGCCGACCGGGTTGTTGACGTAGAGGTGGTCGGCGTGGCCGTCGATCAGATCCAGGTAGGCGCGCACGGTCCCGGGCGTCATCTCCGCGAACGAGTCGATGTTGACGGCCAGGTCGAAGCGGAGCGCGCGCAGCGCCCCGCCGTCCTCCGCCTCCGTCACGCCGTGGAAGTGCACCCGGTCGAGCTGCTCCGCGGTCAGCACCGCGGCGAGGTAGCGGCGGGCCAGGTCGAGCGAGTTCTCCAGGTCGACGATGTGGTACGCGGCGACGTCGTGATTGGACAGCATCGCGTGGCAGGTCCGGCCGTAGCCGGCACCGATCTCCAGGACGCGGGCACCGGTGAGCTCCAGCCGGCTCTCGATGAACTCCAGCTCCAGCACGGCCTGCAGGTAGTCCAGGCAGACCGGCTCACCGTCGTAGGTGATCGAGAACGGGTCGCCGACGTCGCGGTGGGCGATCCGGCGCAGGCGGGCCCAGTTCGCCGGGCTGAGACCGGCGGCGAGGTTGAAGACCAGCGTCTTCAGGTAGCGCACGCCGTTGACCCGGGGGTCCCAGAGCGCCAGCTTGAAGTTGACGTCGCCGGACTTGAAGCCGGCCAGCTCGGCGACGGCCTCCTTGGTGACCTGAGTGTCGTTGTAACGCTCCCAGAGCGGGCTGCGGCCGTACCTCTGGCTCATCTGCTCCCCTGCCGGCTCGACGTCGATCGATGGTCACCGTACCGGCCGGATGGTTAGCGCTTCGCCTAGATTCCGGCCGCGCCGCTGGTGGCGGCCGCGGACCGGAGAGCTGTGGGGAAAACACCAGTCCGCTGTCGCGGGCGGCTCGATAGTGTCGCTGTCAGGTGCGACACGGCGCGATTCCCCGTGCTTCCGGCAGGTTCGCCGGTGCGGGGCCGTGGCCGATCACCCTGCACGGCGAGGCGAGTCCGAGACGCCGGCAGCGCGGGATGCCGTACCGCCAGACCTACGCCGAGAGGACGGGCGCAGCCGATGACCAGGTCGTGCAGGACCCCGCCGCGCGGGTCGAGCGGTTCCGACGGACGGCTTCGTACGGGTCGGACCGGTACGCGACACGGACGTGATCGACCGGCTCCGGGCCGGTGCCGCGCGGCGATCCGTCTCGAGCCCTGACCCGTCCCCAACTGGAGGAGACAGCATGCCGACGCTCACCGCACGCATCCGTGGCGCGCACCCGTGGAGGGCCGCATGACGGACCCGATCGTCCGGCGCCTGATCGCCGCGGCCGGCGCGCCCGACGCCGGCGCGCTGCTCATGGCCGAGGAGCCGGACGCCGTCGTGGCCACGGCCCTCGCCGAGGTCGCCGGCCGTACGATCCTCCACCCGGGCCCGGAGATGCCGGTGACCGTCCTGTTCGAGGTCGGCGTTCCGGCCGGCGGGCAGGTGCCGTACCTGCTGACGGTCGGCCCGGACGGCCCCCGGGCCCGGGCCGGCCGGATCGACGACCCGTGGGTGCACGTCCGCTACGACCTGACGGCGCTCGTCCGGGACGTGTTCGGGCCGACCGGGCCGTGGACCGGCAGCGGCCGCGACGTGACCATGAAGGACGAGCCCGGCCCGGTGGAGTACAAGCCGGACGACCCGTGGATGGTGCAGCGGGACGAGGCCACCCGGGCGGCGCACC
Source organism: Catenuloplanes nepalensis (assembly GCF_030811575.1). Lineage (GTDB taxonomy): Bacteria > Actinomycetota > Actinomycetes > Mycobacteriales > Micromonosporaceae > Catenuloplanes > Catenuloplanes nepalensis. The sequence continues at coordinate 6,178,830 of NZ_JAUSRA010000001.1, forward strand.
AGGTGCTCGCGGCCTGCGGGCCGTACCGTGGCGATCTGACCGCACTGGCGCTGCGGTTCGGCTCGGACAAGTGGGGCGGGCACTGGTACACACCGCACTACGAACGGCATCTGGGCGACTTCCGGGACCAGCCGGTCACCGTGCTGGAGATCGGCATCGGCGGTTACCACGAGCCGGACGCCGGCGGGGCCTCGCTGCGCATGTGGAAGCACTACTTCGGCCGCGGCCTGGTGTACGGGCTCGACGTCTACGACAAGTCGGTGCTGGACGAGCCGCGGCTCACCACGGTCCGCGGTGACCAGGCCGACCCGGACTTCCTGGACGACCTGGCCCGGCGGTACGGCCCGTTCGACATCGTGATCGACGACGGCAGCCACGTCAGCAGCCACGTGATCACCGCGTTCCACGCACTCTTCCCGCACGTCCGCCCGGGCGGCATGTACGTCGTCGAGGACCTGCACACCTCGTACTGGCCGGAGTGGGGCGGGAACGGCACCGACCTAGCCGACCCGGCCACGTCGGTCGGTTTCCTGAAGACGCTCGTCGACGGCCTGCACCACCGCGACCGGATCCACGAGCACACCTACCACCCGTCCTACGCGGACCGGCACGTGACGGGGCTGCATCTCTACCACAATCTCGCGTTCGTCGAGAAGGGCCGCAACACGGAGCAGGCGAACGCCGTGTGGCGTCCGCGGCACGATCCAATGGCCGACCTGCCGGCACCGCACCGCGTCACGGAGGAGTGAGGGACACATGCGCGTCGCACTGGTGACCATGGCGCTGCGGTTGCCGACCGACCAGAGTCGCTGGATCACGGTCCCGCCGCAGGGCTACGCCGGCATCCACTGGGTGGTGTCCAACCAGTTGGACGGCCTGCTCGCGCTCGGCCACGAGGTGTTCCTGCTCGGCGCCCCGGGCACCGTCCCGGCCTCGCCAGCGGTCACCGTGGTGGACGCCGGGGAGATCGAGGACATGCACGCCTGGCTCAACGGCCCGGGGGCGTCCGCGGTCGACGTCGTGCACGACTTCTCCTGCGGGCAGATCGACCCGGACCGGCTCCCCGAGGGCATGGCGTACCTGTCCACCCACCACCTGACCGGCCGGCCGAAGTATCCACGCAACTGCGTGTACGCCTCCTACGCACAGCGCGCCCAGGCCGGGAACGACGTCGCGCCGGTGGTGCGCATCTCGGTGAACCCGGCGCGCTACACGTTCCGCGCCGAGAAGGACGACTACCTGCTCTACCTGGGCCGGATCTCGGAGTGGAAGGGCGCCTACCAGGCCGCCGCGTTCGCCGCCGCCGCCGGGCGCCGGCTCGTCGTGGCCGGCCCGTCCTGGGAGGAGGACTACCTGGCCCGGATCCTGCGGGACTTCAGGGACACCGTCGACGTCGTCGGCGAGGTGGGCGCGGAGCGACGGCTCGACCTGATCTCCCGGGCCACCGCGATGACGGTCCTGTCGCAGAGCACGATGGGGCCGTGGGGCGTGGTCTGGTGCGAGCCCGGCTCGACCGTGGTGTCGGAGGCCGCGGTCTGCGGCACGCCCGTCATCGGCTCGCCCAACGGCTGTCTGGCCGAGATCGTGCCGCACGTCGGGACGGTCGTGCCGGAGGGCTCGGCGTTCACCCGGGAGCAGGCCCGCGGCGTGGTGGCCGGCCTGCCCGGTCCGCACGCGGTCCGGGCCGCCGCGCTGGAGCAGTGGGACCACGTCGTGCTGGCCAAGGAGTTCGAGGCGATCTACCACGACGTGCTCGCCGGCCGGACCTGGACGTGACCGTGCGGGGCACCCCGGCCGGGGTGCCCCGCACGCGTCTAGCCGAAGAAGGCCAGCAGGTTCCGCAACACCTGGGGGTAGCTGTACCGCGCCCGCACCCGGTCCTGGATCCGGCCGACGATCCGGGCATGCCGCTCGAAGTTCGTGACGAGGCGGTCCAGCGTCGCGGCCGGGTCCGCGCCGAGCAGCAGGTGCTCGCTCTCGTCGCCGTAGACCGCGGCGAGGAACTCCGCGTCGGCGGAGAGCACCGGCAGACTCCCGGACGCCAGCGTCTCGAACATCCGCGGCGTCAGCAGGCTCGTGCCCGCCACCAGCGGCCGGACCAGGATCGGCGAGATCAGCGACCGACCCATCTCCGGGATCACCTGCCCGAACGGCACCGGTGGGCAGACCTCGACGCCGCGCTCGGCCAGCCAGCCCGGCACGCTCGTGGTCGCGTCCTCGAAACCGGGAGAGACGGCACCGCCGTCCCAGAAGCGTCCGCAGACCCGGAAGCGCGGTACCGGATCCAGCGTCGCCGCCGCCTCCACCAGCGCGGTGAGCGGCTTCCACCGCCACCAGTTGCTGCCGATGTACTGCACGCCGAAGTCCCGTTCCGGGCCGAGCTCCGACGGGTGCCGCACGGTCTCCGGCATGCCGTAGCACTGGAAGAACTCCACGCCCGGCGGCATCGCGCCGGCGATCCTCGGCTGCAGCACCAGATCGCTCAGCGCGCCGTACAGCGTGCGCCAACTCTCGGCGGTGTACCGGCCCGCGGTGCCGTCCACCCCCAGCTCCGGCTGTTCGTCCGCGCCGTGCAGATCGAAGTCGACGACCAGCCGGCGGGACCGGGGGAACGTGCCGGCCAGCTCGATCTGTTCCGGGGTCAGGAACTGCCGGGCCTCGAACATCACCACCAGGTGCGTGCCCCAGCCGATGTCCGGCTCGACCGGCAGCAGCCGCGGCACCTCACCGTCCATCCGGGACAGTGGGCCGCTGATCCGGACCTCGCAGCCGGCCTCGCGGGCGGCCCGGACGTAGCCGGCCACGGTGTGGCTGAACCCGGCGTTCCAGTGGAAGTTGCCGGAGATCAGGACGCGGGGTCCGGTCATGACGCCACCTCCGCGCGCACGGCCGGCCGGGCCGCGCGCAGGCCGCGGTGGCGCTGTCGGCGCGCCACGATCGTCGGCGCCTGGCCGGCGAGCCAGCGCATCGCCGCCACGGTCTCCCGGGCGCCGGTCATCGGCGGGATCCGGCCGACCACGCTCCGGCCGCGCAGGTCCGCCACGAGCCAGCGGGCGGCCAGCCGGGCTGCCTTGACCGGGCTCCAGTCCACGTCCGTGAGCAGGCAGTAGTAGCGGTTACGCCGCATGTGCACCCGGGTGTAGGTGCTGCGCGTGGCCGCGCCGCCCCCGCCGTGGTGCTGGATGCCCTCGTCGAGCAGCAGGGCCACCCGCCAGCCCGCCCACCGCGCCCGCCGGCAGAGGTCCACCTCCTCGTAGTAGGTGTGGAAGACCTCGTCCAGGATGCCGATCGCGCGCAGCGTCGCCGCGCGTGCGAACAGGGCCGCCCCCTGGACGTAGGCGTGCTCCAGCGTCCGGGGCGCGCGGCCGGCCGGACTGCCGGCCGGGGACGGATGATCCAGCCGGTCGCCCGCGAACGCGTGCTGTTCGCCCAGCCACAGCGCGGTGCTGGTCCAGTCGTTGAACTCGCGGAGCTCGGCCGAGCCGGCGTCGTAGCGGTACTGCAGCGGGCCGATGATCCCGTACTCCGGCCACCGCTCGGCGAACTCGACCATCGCCCGGACCAGCCCGGGCGGGGACCAGGTGTCCGGGTTGACGAGGAAGACGTAGTCCACGCCGTCGGCGAGCGCGGCCCGGATGCCCACGTTGTTGGCCCCGGTGAACCCGAGGTTCACCCGGTTGCGGATGATTCGCACGCCGGGGAACTCCCGGGCGACCAGGTCCGCGCCGCCGTCCGTCGATGCGTTGTCGACCAGGTACACGTCCAGGTCGAAGCCCTCGGTGTCGCTTCCGGTCAGCGCCGCGAAGCAGCGGCGCAGCCAGCCGGCCTCGTCGGTGCTCACCGTGATCGTCGCCACCCGAGGTCGTCTCGATGCCATCCCGTCGCCTCCCATCGCGGCTACCGCAGCACCGCACGGATCGCGCCGACGAGCCCGCCGGCGTCGGGCAGCAGCGCGTGGTCCAGGTTCAGCGCGTACGGGATCACCGCCCCGTCCGGCCGGGAGAGGCGCATCGGCGGCACCGTCAGCCCGAACTCCTCGACCGCGGTCGCCGCGATCTCGGAGCCGAACCCGCACATCCGGTTCGAGTCGTCGATCACGACCAGCCGGCCGGTCCGGGTGATCGACTTGCCGAGCGTCTCCCAGTCGACCGGATAGACCGTGCGCGGATCGATGACCTCGATCGACGCCTCCCCGGCCAGCGCCGCGGCCACCTGGAGCGCGATCGGGACCAGGTGGCCGACCGCGACCACGGTGACGTCCGTACCCTCGCGGCACACCCGGGCGCTGCCCAGCGGCACGGCCGCGAGGTCGCCGTCGTCGATCTCCTCGGACGCACCCATCAGCAGCGTCGGCGCGAACACGGCGACCGGGTCCGGCTCCCGGATCGCGGACAGCAGCAGTCCATACGCGTCGCTCGGCGTGGCCGGCACCGCGGTCTTGACGCCCACGTGCGCGAGCAGGCTGTACGGGTGGTCGGAGTGCTGCCCGGCCATGCCGGACCGGGATCCCGAGCCGGGGAAGAGGTAGGTGACCGGGACGCTGGCCTGCCCGCCGGTCATCAGTGAGAACTTGTGCGCCTGGTTCGCGATCTGCTCGAACACCAGGTACAGCAGCGACGGGATCTGGAACTCCACGACCGGCCGCTGACCCGCGATCGCGGCCCCGGTGGCCAGGCTGGTGAACGCCTGCTCGGACAGCGGCATGTCCACCACCCGGCCGGTGCCGTACACGTCGGCCAGGCCCTTGGTGAGGCCGGTGATGCCCTGGCTCACGTCCTCGCCGAGAACGCACACCCGCTCGTCACGGGCCATCTCGTCGCGCAGCGCCCGGTTCACCGCCGCGACGTAGGAAAGGCTGGGCATCGGCTCACGCTCCCGGTCGCGCCGGCACCGTGCCGGCGTAGAGGTAGTCCAGGGCATCCCGCGGGTCGGATCCCGGACTGGAACTGGCGAACGCCTCCGCCTCGGCGATCAGCGCGGCGATCTCGGCGTCGACCTCGTCGGCCGCCTCCGGCGCCAGCCGGGCACGTTGCCGGGTCAGCGGATCGCGCGCCCGCGCGCCGGCCACCTCGTCGTCGTCGCGGTACTTGGTGCCCATCAGGTGTTCCACGGTGTGATGGCCGTGGAACCGGTAGGTCGCGCACTCGAGGAAGTGCGGTCCCGCGCCGGTTCGGCAGGCGGCCACCGCCTGGCCGGCCGCCTCGGCCACCGCCTCCACGTCCATCCCGTCCACCGCCGCCGCGGTCAGGCCGAAGCCGGCCGCACGGCGCACCGGGTCGCCCGCCAGTCCGCGGTCGACCGGCAGGCTGGTGGCGTAGCCGTTGTTCTCGCAGACGAACAGCACCGGCAGCGACCACAGCGCGGCCATGTTGAAGGCCTCCAGGACCACGCCCTGGCTGAGTGCGCCGTCGCCGAAGAACGCCACGGCCACCCGGTCGTCGTGGCCCGCGCGCCGGGCCGCCCAGGCCGCGCCCACCGCGATCGGCGCGCCCGCGCCCACGATCCCGTTCGCGCCGTAGATGCCCAGGCCCACGTCGGCGGCGTGCATCGATCCGCCGCGTCCGCGGTTCAGGCCGGTGCTGGCGCCGTACAGCTCGGCCAGCGCCCGTTTCGGGTCCGCGCCCTTGGCGAGCACGTGCCCGTGCCCGCGGTGGGTGCTGGTGATGACGTCGTCCGCCCGCAGGTGCGCACTGACGCCGACCGCGACGGCCTCCTGCCCGATGTAGGGATGGATGCCGCCGACGATCGTCCCGGCGAGGGCCTTCTCGAGGCAGTGCTCCTCGAACTCCCGGATCAGGCGCATCTGTCGGTAGAGGTGACGGGATCGATCCGGCGCGGTCGTCACATGCACGCCCCTTTCTTCGCCGGTGCGGACGGAAACTGCGTCGACTGTAGGGCGGCACGATCCGGGAAAACCCCAGTCATGACCGCGTCCGCACGACCGGTCTAGCGCTCCCACTAGACCCTCGCCGGAATCGTTGAATGCCCCTTTTGATCCGCCGTACGGTGATGCTCGCCAATGTCACGACAGTCAGTCGCCTTTTCCGTGGATGGGAGCCTCATGGTCAGCACGGTATTGGTCATCGGTGGTGGTCCCGCCGGGTCGACCGCCGCGGCGCTGCTCGCGCGTGCGGGACTGTCGGTCACCCTGCTGGAGAAGGAGACCTTCCCCCGGTACCACATCGGCGAGTCCATCGCCTCCTCGTGCCGGACCATCGTCGACTTCGTCGGCGCGCTGGACGAGATCGACGCCCGCGGCTACACCGAGAAGAACGGTGTCCTGCTGCGGTGGGGCAAGGAGGACTGGGCCATCGACTGGACCGAGATCTTCGGTCCCGGTGTGCGGTCCTGGCAGGTGGACCGGGACGACTTCGATCACGTGCTGCTGACCAACGCCGCCAAGCAGGGCGCCACGGTGATCGAGGGTGCCGAGGTCAAGCGGGTGCTCTTCGACGGCGACCGCGCGGTGGGCGCGGAGTGGGCCGAGCCCCGCACCGGGGAGCGGCGGACCGGCACGTTCGACTTCGTGGTGGACGCCTCCGGCCGGGCCGGCCTGATCCCGGCGCGGCACTTCAAGCACCGGCGGGCCAACGAGACCTTCAAGAACGTCGCCATCTGGGGTTACTGGGACGGCGGGTCGCTGCTGCCCAGCTCGCCGCAGGGCGGGATCAACGTGATCGGCGCGCCGGACGGCTGGTACTGGGTGATCCCGCTGCGCGACAACCGCTTCAGCGTCGGGTTCGTCTGCCACCAGACGCGGTTCCTGGAGCGGCGCAAGGGCCACGAGTCGCTCGAGGCCATGCTGGCCGCGCTGGTCGAGGAGTCCCCGACCGTGCGTGGTCTGATGGCGAACGGTACGTACCAGCCGGGCGTCCGCGTCGAGCAGGACTTCTCGTACGTCTCCGACAGCTTCTGCGGCCCCGGCTACTTCGCCGCGGGCGACAGCGCGTGCTTCCTGGACCCGCTGCTGTCGACCGGCGTGCACCTGGCGTTCTACAGCGGCATGCTCGCGTCCGCGTCGATCCTGGCGATCATCAACGAGGACGTCACCGAGGAACAGGCCTGCGGGTTCTACGAGACGCTCTACCGCAACGCGTTCGAGCGGCTGTTCACCCTGGTCGCGGCCGTCTACCAGCAGCAGGCCGGCAAGGCCAACTACTTCGCCCTGGCCGACCGGCTGGTCGGGGAGCACGACGAGGCCGAGTACGAACGGGTCGACGGCGCCAAGGCGTTCGCCCAGCTGATCGCCGGGCTCGCCGACGTCGGCGACGCCATGGCCGGCCGCAACGTACCGCCGCAGATGCCGGCGTCCGACGAGGGCAACTCGGTCGGCCAGCTGTTCGTCGCGGCCGAGCAGGCCCGCCGGATGGCCGAGGCCGGGGTGCCGAAGGCGCCGGTCAGTGAGGCGCTCAACAAGGTCGACGGTCTCGAGCTGTTCGACCCGGAGACCGGCCTGTACCTGATGACGAACCCCCGGCTCGGCATCGGACGGACCCGATCGGCGTGAGCGATCAGCAGGTGGCCGATGCCACCCGGCGCAACGACGACTACGACCGGCTCACCGTCGAGATCATCGAGCGGGTCTGCGGGCCGGCCGCGGTCACCGTCGACCTCGGCGCCGGCGTCGGCGAGATCACCCGGCACCTGGTGCGGGTGGCGCCGCGGGGCACCCACTTCGCGGTGGAGCCGCTGCCCGATCTGGCCGACGAGCTGGCGGACCGGCTGCCGTCGGTCACGGTGATCAGGGCGGCGGCCGCCGACACCTCGGGCCCGCGCGCCTACGTGCACGTCGTGTCCAACCCCGGCTACAGCGGCCTGCGGCGGCGCCCGTACGACCGGCCGGACGAGAGCCTGCGTGAGATCACCGTGGAGACGGTGCGCCTGGACGACGTCGTCCCCGCGGACCTGCGCGTCGACCTGATCAAGATCGACGTGGAGGGCGGCGAGGTCGTGGCCCTGCGCGGCGCGGCCGACACACTGCGGCGCGGCGGGCCGGTGGTCGTGTTCGAGCACGGCGGCGACGGGGTCATGCGCGAGTACGGCACGACCACCGACGACCTGTGGTCGCTGCTGGTGGACGAGCTGGGATACCGGGTGTTCACCCTGCCGGCCTGGCTGGCCGGCGAGCCCGCGCTGGATCGTGCCGCGCTCACCACGGCGCTGACGCGGGACTGGTACTTCGTCGCGGACCGCACCGCCGGATCCACGACCGACGAACAGAAGGGTTTTGGTCGATGAACTCCGTCACCGAGACGCCCGTCGCGGCCCGGATCGCGGAATGCGACATCCGGCGCACCGGGCTGTTGCCCGAGCACGTCACCGCGTTCCGCCGGCAGGGTGTGCTGGCCGTGCGCGGGCTGCTCACCACGCAGGAACTGGCCGACGTGCAGGAGGCCGGTCGCGCGCTCATCGACCGGGCGTGGTCGGCCCGTTCCATGGACGACACCGTCTGGACGCTGGAGCCCGACCAGCCGGACGCCGCACCGGTGCGGATCGAGTACGTGGTGGACAAGTCCCGGCAGATCGCGATGCTGGCCGGCCACCCGCTGCTGTTGCAGATCATGGAGCAACTGGTCGGCCCCAACCTGATCCCGACCTGGGACAGCATGGTGTTCAAGACGCCGGCCGGCGCGCCGCGGCTCCCATGGCACCGCGACGCCGGGCTGTACGACCACGCGGTCGGCGTCACCGGCATGGGCCGGGTCATCGACGCCGGCATCTACCTCGACCCCGCGCCCGAGGACAACTGCGTCTGGTGCATCCCGGAGTCGAACTACTGGGACGACGAGCGGGTCACCGCGACCGCCGACCGCCTCAACGCCACGGAGTGGGACACCACCGGCGCGATCCCGGCCGTGATGCAGCCGGGAGATCTGCTGCTGCACAACATCCTCACGCTGCACGGCGCGCCCGCGGTGGTCGGCAAGCAGCGCCGGGTCATCTACTTCGAGTACCGGCCGGCCGAGGTGGAGTGGCAGCTGGGACCGCACACCGAGGACTACATCGGCCTCAAGCAGCAGGCGCTGCGCTCCTGCGTCCGGATGCGGGCGGAGGACCCGCGGTTCGCCGGCGAGGAGCCGTTCGACTACCGGCCCGCCGAGACGCTCCGGCGCTGGGCCGGCCGGCCGGACATCGACACGCTGCGGTTCGCGCACGAGGACCACTGGCGATGGTGAGCCCGGCGCGGGACCCGATGAGCGATCTGGCCGGCCGGCACGGCCCTCCGCACAGGGCGGCCGCGGAGACCGCGTGCGTGCTGCCGTGGATCCACCTCTGCGCCTCCATCGACGGCGTCTACGGCCGCTGCTGCGTCGACGACTCCATGTACCACAACGCGCTCTACGACGAGAGCGAGGAGCCGGTGTTCGCGCTGAACGACGACGCGATCGGCTGCTCGCCCGGCTCGCGGTACGCCAAAGACAACCCAGACCGGGTGATGGGCCTCGAGGAGGCGTTCAACAGCCCGAACATGAAGCGGACCAGGCTCGCCATGCTGAACGGCGAGCGCGTGGCGGCCTGCCAGTACTGCTACTTCCGCGAGGACCACGCCGCCCAGTCCTACCGGCAGAACGTCAACCGCCGGTTCGCGCAGGAGTTCGACCTGGAGGCGCTGGCCGCCCGCACCGCCGCGGACGGCACCGTCGAGGAGTTCCCGTTCTTCCTCGACATCCGGTTCGGCAACACCTGCAACCTGCGGTGCGTCATGTGTACGTACCCGGTGAGCTCCTCCTGGGGGGCCAAGCAGCGCCCGAAGTGGTCGTCCGCGGTCATCGACCCCTACCGCGCGGACGAGGAGCTGTGGACCACGCTCCGGGAGAACGCGCACCTGATCCGCCGGCTGTACTTCGCCGGCGGCGAACCGTTCCTGCAGCCCGGCCACTTCGCCATGCTGGAGCTGCTGGTGGAGACCGGGAACGCGGGCAACGTCGACATCGCGTACAACTCCAACCTGACCGTCTCCCCGGAACGGGCGATGAAGCTCTTCCCGCACTTCAAGAGCGTCGGGATCGGGGCGTCCTGCGACGGCGTCGGCGAGGTCTTCGAGTTCATCCGGGCCGGCGGCAAGTGGGCCGACTTCGTGGCCAACCTGCGGCTCCTCCGGTCCGAGGTGGACGTCTGGCTCCAGGTGTCGCCGCAGCGGCACAACCTGTGGGACCTGCGCAACGTGCTCGAGTTCGCGCGCGCCGAGGGCCTGGAGGTGGATCTGGCCAACGTCGTGCAGTGGCCGGCCGACTTCTCCGTGACCAGCCTGCCGGCCGACGAGAAGGCGCGCGCGACCGAGGAGCTGACCGATCTGATCGCCTGGTGCGCCGAGCTGGGCTGGGACAAGCCCGCGGTGCACCTCGACGCCCTGCGCTCGTTCATGAACTCGCTCGACCCGATCAGCCTCGTTGACGAAGGGGCGTCCTGACCGGCGCCCGCGGTGCGCGCCACCGCGGCGCGAGGGGAGATTCCGTTGCGAATTCTGTTCACCGTGTCCAACTGGGCCGGACACTACATGTGCATGGTGCCCCTGGCCTGGGCGTTCCGGGCAGCCGGCCACGAAGTCCGGGTGGCCTGCCCGTCGCAGCAGGTGCAGGGCGTCATCTCGACCGGACTGATGCCGGTCTCGGTCCTCGACGCGGCCGACATGATGGAGAGCGCGCGGCTGGCCTACTGGTCGCTGGCGATCAACACGCCGCCGCAGAGCGGTGAGATGCCGCTGCCGCTGCACCCGTTCACCGGCGAGGCGCTCGACTCGGTGCGCGACTTCGACACCGGCATGCTCAGCGACTTCTGGAAGAAGACCATCACCGCGGTGCAGCGCAGCTTCGACAACGCCGTCGACTTCGCCGCCTCGTGGCGGCCGGACCTCGTCGTGCACGACATCATGGCGATCGAGGGCGCTCTGGTCGGGGTGCTGAACAACGTGCCGAGCGTCTACTACGGCCCCGGGTTCATCGGCACCGTGGAGACGGAGCCGGGGCTCAACCTGATGGCCGGGGACCCGCTGTCCTGCTTCGAGAAGTACGGCGTGGACTGGACCCGGCGCGACATCAGGTACGCGGTCGACCCGTCACCGGACGCGGCCGTGCCACCGATGGGCGACGCGCTGCGGATCCCCATCCGGTACCACCCGTACAACGGCAACCAGGACGTCGACCCGTGGCTGCTCGGCCCGGTCCGCGGCAAGCGCGTCTGCGTGGTGTGGGGCAACTCGGCCACCGGCGTCTTCGGCGAGCGGCTGCCGGCGCTGCGCCAGGCGGTGGAGACCGCGGCCCAGCTGGCCGCGGAGGTGGTGCTCACCGCCGCACTCTCCGAGGTGGACGCGATGGGCTCGCTGCCGCCGAACGTCCGGGTGCTGCGCAACTGCCCGCTCGAGCTGATCCTGCCCGGCTGCGACCTCCTCATCCACCACGGCAGCGCGAACTGCCTGATGAACGGCATCGTGACGGGCATACCGCAGCTGTCCCTGGCCCTGAACTACGACGGCCAGATCTACGGCAGGCGGCTCGACCCGCAGGGCGCGACCAAGACGCTGCCCGCGCTCATGATCGGCGCCGAGGAGATCGACAAGGCGATCGCCGAGGTGCTGTTCGACCACCGGTACCGGCGCCGCGCGGCCGAGCTGAGCGCGGCCGTGGCCGCCGCACCGACCGCCGTGCAGGTCGCCGACCTGCTCGTCACGCTGGCCAGGACCGGCGAGCTGACCGCCGGCGACGTCGCCGGTCTGGTGGCCGGCCGGGGCCAGCACCACAGGGAAATCACCCGGGACACCGTGAGCGAGGTTCGATGAGCAACGCACAGGAAACGCCGACCGCCACGCCCAGGCCGCCGCTGCGCAGCATGGGCGATCTCAACCTGGTGTGGGAGTGGAACACACCGGACGAGATGCAGATCCAGCTCGCCGGCACCCAGCCGCGGGACGAGTACCTGCAGGACCGCGTCGACCGGGCGAACTGGATCGCCGACCGGCTCCGGCTCACCCCGGAGTCGTCGATCTTCGAGATCGGCAGCGGCGAGGGGGTGATGGCCGACGTTCTCGCGCCCCGGGTGGGACGGCTGCTGTGCACGGACGTCAGCCGCTCGTTCCTGGACAAGGCGCGGGTCACCTGCCGGGAGCACACCAACGTCGACTACCACCACATCGACAACGACTTCCTGGCCGCGCTGCCGTCGGCGGCGTTCGACGGCGGGTTCTCCCTCAACGTCTTCATCCACCTGAACGTGTTCGAGTTCTTCCACTACTTCCGCCAGATCGCCCGGATCCTGCGGCCCGGCGGCCACTTCGGGGTGAACTTCCTCGACATCGGCGGCGCGACCCGCGACTTCTTCCACTTCTACGCGGAGCGCTACCTGGCGGCGAACCCGATCGAGTTCAAGGGCTTCCTCTCCTTCCACGGCGTGGACGTGATCGCGGCGATAGCGATCGAGGCCGGCCTGACACCGCTGCTCGACGAGTTCGTCAACGAGGACGGGGTCTGCTACCTGATCCTCCGGCGCGACGAGAAGCCCGCGGCGTGAACCTTCTCCCACTCGGCGCCGACGGTCCCCAGGTGTCCCGGCTCTGCCTGGGCACCTGGCCGCTCAGCGGGCTGTGGGGCGGTCGGATCGAGCCCGCGGTGCACGCGGTGCGCCGCGCGTTCGACCTCGGGGTGAACTTCTTCGACACCGCCCGCGCCTACGGCGACGGTGCCGCGGAGGCCGCGCTCGCCCGCGGGCTCGGCGACCTGGTCCGTACGCACCGCTCGGAGTTGGTCATCGTCACCAAGGGCGGGCTGCGGATCCAGGGGAACTCCGTGGTGCGCGACTCCGACCCGGAGGTCCTCCGCTCCGGCCTGGTCGCCAGCCTCCGCGCGCTGGGCACCGACTACGTGGACCTGTTCCTGGTGCACTGGCCGGACCCGACCATCCCGCTGGCCGAGACCGCGGGCGTGCTCGCCGGCTTCGTCGAGGAGGGACTGGTCCGCCGGACCGGCGTCTCCAACTTCACGGCCGGGCAGATGGCCGAGTTCGGGCCGGCGGCGGTCGCCCAGGTCCCGTACAGCCTGCTGGCCCGCGGGGCCGAGCGGGACGTCCTGCCGTACTGCCGGGCGGCCGGCGTCCCGGTGATGGGCTGGGCTTCGCTGGCCCACGGCCTGCTGACCGGCGCGCTGCGGCCGGGGCACACCTTCGCGCTGGACGACTGGCGCGCCTACTCCCCGGTCTTCCGGGGTGAGCGCCTCGCCGCGGTGGCGACCGCGGTGGACCGGCTCTCCGCGGTCGCCGCGGACCGGGGCATCAGCGTGGCCCAGCTCGCGCTCGCCTGGGTGCTGCACCAGCCGGCCGGCGTGGTGCCGATCTTCGGCGCCCAGGTGCCCGAGCACGTCGAGGACAGCGTGCGGGCGCTCGAGGTGCGGCTCGACGAGGCCGAGTTGGCCGAGCTCGGCCGGCTGGTCGAGGGGGCGCCGCCGGTGCTGCCCGACACCGAGCCGCCGCATCGGGCGCCGGCCGGCGTATGAGCCGGACCGTTCCAGGAGAGGAATCCAGTGACTGAACACGTGATCGACCGGTGGCCGCCGGGCCCGGACGTCGCCGCCCGCGAGGCCGCCGGTGCGGCGCACGCCGGTGCGGCGCACGCCGGTGCGGCGCACGCCGGTGCGGCGATCGTCATGGCCGGGCTGGCCAAGCGGTTCGGCGACGTCGCCGCGCTGGACGGCGTCGACCTGGTCGTCCCGCAGGGCGCGGTCTGCGGCCTGCTCGGCCCCAACGGCGCCGGGAAGACCACCGCGGTACGGATCCTGAGCACGCTGACCCGCCCGGACTCGGGCACCGCGCTCGTCGGCGGCGTCGACGTGACCCGCAACCCGGACGAGGTGCGTCGCCGGATCGGCGTCACCGGCCAGCGGACCACGGTCGACGACATCCTCACCGGCCGGGAGAACCTGGAGACCTGGGGCAGGCTCTACCACATCGGGGTACGGACCGCCCGGCGCCGGGCCGACGAGCTGCTGGAGCAGTTCGGTCTGACCGACGCGGCCACCCGCATGGTCAAGCACTACTCCGGCGGGATGCGCCGCCGGCTCGACCTCGCGGTGGGCTTCCTGCTCCGGCCGCAGGTGCTGTTCCTGGACGAGCCGACCACCGCGCTGGACCCGCACAGCCGCAACGAGGTCTGGCAGGTCGTCGCTTCGATGGCCGCGCAGGGCACCACCGTGCTGCTCACCACGCAGTACCTGGAGGAGGCCGACCGGCTGGCGAGTCAGATCGCCGTGCTCGACCACGGCCGGGTGATCGCCGAGGGCACGCCGGACCAGCTCAAGTCGAGGATCGGCGGCCATCGGATCGACGTGGTGCTGCGCGGCGCCGGCGCGGTCGCCCGGACCGCGCGCGGCCTGGCCGGCGTGGTGGGCGCGGAGCCGGAGGTCGACGCGGAGGCGTCACGGATCAGCGTGCCGGTGCGCGACCAGGTCACCACGCTGCACGTTGTCATGCGCTGGCTGCACGACAACGGGGTCGAGGTCGAGGACGTGGCGGTCCGCCGCCCGACGCTCGACGACGTCTTCCTCAGCGTGACCGGGCGCGGAGCGAGCACGGGACGGGTGGCCGCATGACCACGACGATGATCACGGTGCCACCCCGGCCCACGAACCCCCTGGACCGGCTGCGGTGGGCGCTGATCGACGGCTGGGTGGTCGGCCGCACCAACCTGTACCACTGGCGGCGCAACCCCGGGCTGATCACCCAGTGCCTGATGTACCCCGTGATGACCGTGGTCTTCGGCTTCGTCTTCGGCAGCGCCATGGTGGTGGCCGGCGGCGGGTCGTACCGCGAGTTCCTGATGCCGGGCCTGTTCGGCCAGACCATGATGTTCGGGATCATCACCACGATGATGGTCACCAGCTCGGCCACGGCGAAGGGCATGACCGACCGGTTCCGGACGATGCCGATGGCGCAGACCGGCGTGGCGCTCGGCCGCTGCGTCGCCGACGTGGTCACCTCGGTGTTCGAGCTGACCATCCTGTTCGTCTGCGCGCTGCTGGTGGGCTGGCGCTTCCATGACGGCGTCGGGCCCGCGCTCGGCGCGCTCGGCCTGCTGCTGCTGTTCCGGTTCGCGCTGGTCTGGGCCGGTATCTTCTTCGGGCTGATCCTACCGGTGGAGGCGGTCGGCGCCGGTTACGTGCCGCTGCTGCCGCTGACCATGCTCGCCAACACGTTCGTCTCGCCCACCCAGATGCCACCGTGGCTCGGCGCGATCGCGGAGTGGAACCCGGTCTCCGCGACGGTGGCGGCCTGCCGCGAGCTGTTCGGCAACCCCGGCGTGGTCGGCGATTCCTGGGCGGCCCGGCACGCGATGCTGCTGGCGTTCGCCTGGCCCGCGGTGATCATGCTGGTCTTCGTGCCGCTCTCGGTCTGGCGGTACCGGAACCTCGAACGCTAGGTCCGGTGTCGACGTGTGGCCGAGCGCCTCCACGTCGACACCGCGTCCGGAGACACCGCCGTTCGTGGTCATGGCTGGAGCTCGACGTCGCGGCCCGCGCGCGGGCGGCCCCGAGGTGGGACCGCCCTGGGCCGGTCAGCCCGCCCAGGGCGGTGACTCGAGAACCTCGACGACGGCGCAGGACACCACGACGCCCGGTGCGGTGCCGAGCATCAGCATGTGGTCGCCCGGGCCGAGCTCCCCGTTCCGGAGCAGGTGGTCGAACGACAGGATGGGGTCGCTGGCGCCGCAATGCCCGATCCCGCGGCCGTACTCCCAGGTCGACCGCGACAGGGGCAGGTCCCACATGGCCATCACCCGCTGCTCGACCACCTCGCGGGAGTAGTTCATGAAAGCCACCCGGGTGATGTCGCCGACGCCGATGCCGGCCTCGGCCAGCGCCCGGTCGACCAGGTCCACCGTCCACTGGGGCATGTCCGCCATGGCCACGGAGGCCGCGCTGCGGGTGGCGAACTGCTGGCCGATCCGGGCGCTGAAGTCGGTGGTCCGGCCGGCCGTGATGCTCGGCGGGAACAGCGGCTCGTCGCCGCGGTGCAGCGACTCCGCGGCCGTGATCGTCCGGGAGCACACCGAGCGCAGCCGGGCGAATCCGGGCCGCTTGGTCAGCACGATCGCGGAGGCTGCGTCACCGCCGATGAACCCGGGCCCCATCGACCACCGGTCGATCAGCGGCGTACCGTAGTTGTCCGCCGCGACCAGTAGCGCACTCGTCCGCTCCGGGACGGCGGCGAGATGGCCGGCGGCGAGCTCCATCCCGCTGAACAGCCCGTTGCAGCCCTGCCGGATCTCCAGCGCGAGCAGATCCCCACCGACCAGATGCCGTTGCAGGTAGGACTGCGGCGGCCAGCCGTCCGGCCCCTGGTGCCAGGTGCTGGCGTACAGCAGCAGGTCGAACTCCTCCGGGGAGCCGCCCCACCGCTTCACCGCCTGCTGGGCGGCCCGCAGCGCCATCTCGGGCGCGGGCAGGTCACCCGCGATGGCGACGCCGCCGAGCTCGTGCGTCTCCGCGTCCGCGGCCGGATAGAGACCGCGCGCGACCGCCCATTCGACGCTGACCCGCGGTGGAATGAACGTCCCGATGCCGGCGATGAACATGTCCGGTGTCCGCACGAAGTCGTCTCCTCGATAGCATGACGATCACCGTCGTCGATCGGCGCACGGTCATTACCCGACCACCGAGTTCGGCCGTCGGCCGCCCGGAATCCATTTCGCCGTACCGCAACTCTATGATGGTCGCGGCGAGACAGGATTGGCATTTCACCTAGATATCGCGCGGTTCCCCAGATGGATTTCCGCCGACGGGAGGATACGGCCGGTGGCGGTGCGTTTGCTGGCGAGGACCCTGCGCGGGCTCGAGGAGGTCGCCGCCGCGGAGGTGACCGAGCGCGGCCTCGGCCGGGTCGACCGCAGCCGTCACCGCGAGGTGTGGTTCACCGCGGACCGGGCCGATCCCCGCCTGCTGGACCTGCGCACCGTCGACGACCTGTTCCTGCTGGCCGCGTCCGTCGACGACGTCGGGCACACCAAGGCCGACCTGGCTCGGTTCACCGCCGCCGCCCGTGCGGTCGACCCGGGTGAGCTGCTGCGGCAACGCGCGCTCCTCGGCTTCGGCGCGGCCGCGACCGGCGTGGACGTCGCCGCGTCGTTCCTCGGCAAGCGCAACTACAACCGCTACGACATCGAGGACGCGGCCGGTCTCGAGCTGGCGCGCGCGACCGGCCTGCCGTATCACTCGCGGCGCGGTGGTGACGCTCCGCCGGAGGGCACGCTGTCGTTCCGGGTCACGGTCGAGGGCACCCGGGCCGCGCTGGCCCTGCGCGCCGGCGACCGGCCGCTGCACCGCCGGAGCTACAAGCAGGCGTCGACGCCGGGCACGCTGCACCCGCCGCTCGCCGCCGCCATGGCGCTGCTGGCGGACGTCCGGCCGGCGGACACCGTGCTGGACCCGTGCTGCGGGACCGGCACCATCCTGATCGAGGCCGGCGGCCTGGCCCCGGGCGCGCGACTGATCGGCATGGACCACGACCCGCGCGCGCTCGCCGCGGCCACGGCGAACGCGGCGCTCACCGGGACGGACGCGACCTGGCTCCGCGGGGACGCGGCCCGGCTGCCGATCGGCACCGGCCGGATCGACCGGGTGGTGAGCAACCCGCCGTGGGACCGTCAGGTGCCCGCCCGCGGCACACTGGCCGGCCGGCCGGCCCGGCTCTACCGGGAGATCCGCCGGGTGCTGCCCGCCGGGGGACGCGCCGTCCTGCTGCTGCACGAGGCGGAGAAGCAGCTCACCTCGGTGAAGGCGGCCGAGCTGCGGGTGCGCGAGGTCCAGCCGCTGAGCCTGTTCGGCAGCCACCCGTCGATCGTCACGCTCACCGGCTGACCACGTCCGTCCCGTCGGGACGGACACCATGACGACTATGCTGCGATGCTCGCCACCGGTCCGGGAGGAGCCTCAACCATGTCCAAGATCAAGAACGACTCGCGAAGTCGTGGCACAGAACTTCGGGTGGAGCGCCGCAACGCCCGCTTCCAGCAGTGGGAGGCGCTGCTGACCAACCGGAACACCCGGCACCGCCTGGGTGAGTTCCTGGTGCAGGGCGTGCGCCCGATCAACGAGGCGGTCGCCCGCGGCTGGCCGATCCGGGCGTTGCTGCACGCCGGGGACCTGCGGTCGAACTGGGCCCGCGAACTGGTCGCGGGGCCGGTCGCCGACGAGGTGGTCCGGCTCTCCCCCGAGCTGCTGCGCGACCTCACCGAGAAGGACGAGGACACCGCCGAGCTGACCGCCGTCGTCGCGATCCCGCCGGACGACCTCAGCCGGATCCGGCCCCGCCCGGACGGCGTGGTCGTCGTGCTCGACCGTCCGATCAGCCCGGGGAACGTGGGCTCGCTGCTGCGCTCGGCCGACGCGCTGGGCGCGGACGGCGTGGTCGTCGCGGGCCGGGCCGCCGACCTCTACGACCCGAAGACGGTCCGGGCCAGCCGCGGGTCGCTGTTCGCGGTCCCGGCGGTCCGGGCGGAAACCCCGGCCGCGGTGCTGGACTGGCTGCGGGCGACCGGCACGATGACGCTGGTCGGGACGAGCGAGGACGCGGTCACCGACATCTGGGACCACGACTTCACCGGGCCGACCGCGATCGTGGTCGGCAACGAGACCAGCGGGATGAGCAGCTTCTGGGCGCAGAACTGCGACGCCGTCATCCGCATCCCGATGGTCGGGTCGGCGAGCTCGTTCAACGCGACCGTCGCCGCATCGATCACGCTGTACGAGATCACCCGCCAGCGCGCGTGACCGTCTCTCTGGGGAGACCGCTAGTCTTCGGCCGGATCCGTCCTCCATCGGCCGCCATCGGTATATAACCGGTCGGCAGAGTCCGATGAGGAGGCACGCATGCTGACCGCCGAGCACATCGAGAGCTTCGTCGCCGACGGGTTCGTCCGGGTGCCGAACGCGTTTTCCGCCGAGCTCGCCGCCGAGTGCCGCGATCTGCTCTGGAAGCAGCTGGACATGGACCCCGACGACCGGTCGACCTGGACCAGGGAGGTCATCCGGCTCGGCGTGCGCACCGACGAGGCGTTCGTGCGAAGCGCCAACACCCCGGTGCTGACCGAGGCGTACGACCAGCTCGTCGGCCCGGGACGGTGGCGGCCGCTGGACGCGATCGGGACCTTCCCGGTGCGCTTCCCGGCCGACCGGGCGCCCGAGCAGGCGGAGGACTACGGCTGGCACATCGACGCCAGCTTCCTCAGCCCGGAGGGCGAGGCCGCGATCGGCGCCGGCGACTGGGAGGGCGAGCTCGCGCTCGTCCCGCCGGACTACGACAAGATCTTCCGCTGCAACGTGACCTCCCGCGGGCGAGGACTGCTGGTGCTGCTGCTCTACTCCGACACCGGCGAGCGGGACGCGCCCACGCTGATCAGGTCCGGCTCGCACCTGGACGTACCGCCGCTGCTCGAGCCCTACGGCCCCGAGGGCACCTACCTCGACTGCGGCAGCGTGGGGGCGGACCGGCCGTACGCCCTGGCCACCGGCCGGGCCGGCGACGCCTACCTGTGCCACCCGTTCCTGGTGCACACCCCGATCACCAACACCGGCACCGCTCCCCGGTTCATGGCACAGCCGTCGTTGCAACTGGCCGGCGAGTTCGACCTGGACCGCGCGGACGGCCGGTACGTCCCGGTCGCGCGGGCGATCAGGGCGGGACTCGGTCGTGGATAGTGCCGCGGCCACCCCCTGGGCGGCCGTGCTGCGGCTGGTGTTCGGCGGGATGGCCACGCACGTGGTCGCGCTCGCCGTCCGGCTTCGGCTGCCCGACGCGATCGGTGACGGTGAGCGGGACGCGGCCTCGCTCGCCGCGGAGTTCGGCTTCCAGGAGGGGCCTATGCTCCGCCTGCTGCGTGGGCTCGCCGCGCTCGGCGTGCTCGCCGAGCCCCACCCCGGCCGCTTCGCGGTCACCACGGTCGGCGCGCTGCTGCGCGTCGACGCACCGGGGTCGATGTTCCCGCTCGCCCGGATGCTGACCGACCGGACGATGGCGGGGGCCTGGCAGAACCTGGAGTTCAGCCTGCGCACCGGTGGGCCGGCCTTCGACGAGGCCTTCGGCGTCGACTTCTTCGGCTACCTGGCGGCCCGTCCGGAGCTGTCCGAGATGTACAACGCGGCGATGAGCCAGGGCAGTCGTGGGGTCGCCGCGGTGCTGGCGGGCGCGTACGACTTCGGCCGGTTCAGGACGATCGTCGACGTCGGCGGCGGCGACGGGACGACGCTCGCCGCGATCCTGGCGGCACATCCCGGACCGCGCGGCGTGGTCTACGACAGTCCGTCCGGCGTGGCGACGACCGCGCGGACCCTGCGCGCGGCCGGGCTGACCGCACGCTGCCGGGTCGAGACCGGTGACTTCTTCACCGGTGTCCCGGCCGACGGCGACCTGTACCTGCTCAAGAGCGTGACGCACGGCTGGGACGACGAGCGGGCCGCGGTGATCCTGCGAAACTGCGCCCGCGACGCCGCGGCGCACGGCCGGATCCTGCTCGTCGAGCATCTGCTGCCGGGCACCGTGCCGGCCGGCGAGAGCCCCACCACGTACCTCAGTGACCTGAGCCTGCTCGTCAACGGGCAGGGGCAGGAGCGGACCCGGGACGACTTCGCCGGTCTGTGCACCAAGGCGGGCCTGCGGATCGCCGAGACCGGGGTGCTGCCGGCGACCGGCTTCCACTGGATCGAGATCCACCCCGGATGACCACCGGAGAAAACGCGGGAGCCGATTCTAATGGCCTCCCTATATTCCATTCACCATTGATGAGCACCGTATGAATGTCGCGTACCGTCAACGCCGACGAACCACATTCCTCTGGTGCGCAGATCGGTAAGAGACTCCTCATGCGCCGACGCGCTCACTGACGGACGCCCCGGCGCACCGCCGCCGGTCCCGCGACAGAGCCGACCGAGCTGTGGTGAGCATCCCCAGCCACCGAAGGAAAGCGTGATGACCTCGGCCGATCTGGATACGCAAGGCGCAGCCACCACCCTCCTGCCCGGCGCGGGCGCGGAGTTCCGCTCCTGGTTCGCCGGCCGCACCCGCGCCACCACCTGCCGGGTGACCCGCACCCCACTCGCCGAGCTGCCCGGGTGGTCGATCGACGACGCCACCGGCAACCTGACGCACGACAGCGGCCGGTTCTTCACCATCGAAGGGCTGCACGTGCGGACCTCGTACGGCCCGGTCGGCGAGTGGAGTCAGCCGATCATCAACCAACCGGAGATCGGCATCCTCGGGCTGCTGGTCAAGACCGTGGACGGTGTCCCGCACGGCCTGGTGCAGGCGAAGATGGAGCCCGGCAACATCAACACGTTCCAGCTCTCGCCGACCGTGCAGGCGACCCGCAGCAACTACACGCGGGTGCACCGGGGCAGCCGGACGAAGTACCTGGAGTACTTCACCGAGGCGCGTCCCGGCAGCGTGCTGGCCGACGTGCTGCAGTCCGAGCAGGGGTCCTGGTTCCTGCGCAAGCGTAACCGCAACATGATCGTCCAGGTGGACGAGTCGGTGCCCGCCGCGGACGGGCACCACTGGATGCCGCTGGCCGAACTGCGCGGCCTGCTGCGGGTCGACGGATTGGTCAACATGGACACCCGGACGGTGCTGTCCTGCATGCCGGCCGCGTTCTTCGCCGCCGACCGGGATCTGCCCTCCGGTGACACGGCCGCGGCGCTGATCCGGTCCATCAGCGGCGCCGGCACGCCGCTGCACAGCGCGGAGACCGTGCTGAGCTGGTTCACCGCCGCCAAGAGCCGGCACGAGCTGGCGGTGCGCCGGGTGCCGCTGCGGCAGCTGCCCGGCTGGCACCACACGCCCGACGAGATCGCGCACGACGACGAGAAACACTTCAGCATCATCGGCGTCAGCGTCCGGACCGACGACCGGGAGGTCAGCGAGTGGCACCAGCCGCTGCTCTACCCGAGCGGGCAGGGAGTCGTGGCCTTCGTCGTGAAGGAGATCGACGGGGTGGCGCACCTGCTGGTCCACGCGCGGTACCAGGCGGGCCTGCTGGACGCGATGGAGATGGGGCCCACGGTCCAGTGCAACCCGGGCAACTACCCGGGCGGCGCGCCGGCGTTCCTCGACTACGTGCGGCACGCGCCGGCCGACCGCGTGCTGTACGACGCGATCCTGACCGAGGAGGGCGGCCGCTTCTACCGCTCGCAGAACCGGTACCTGCTGGTGGACGCGGGTGACGACGTGTCGGTCGAGGTGCCGGACGAGTTCTGCTGGGTGACCGCCCACCAGCTCTCCGGCCTGCTGCGGCACGGCTACTACGTCAACGTCGAGGCCCGCAGCCTGCTGGCCTGCCTGCACAGCCTGTGGTGACCGCCGTGCCGGAACCGACCCCGACCGTACGCCCGGTCCGCATCGGCCTGCTCGGCTGCGCGGACATCGCCCGGCGCCGCACCCTCCCGGCGCTCCTGCGGGAGCCCGGTGCCGAGCTCGTCGCGGTCGCGGCCCGGGACCGGGGCAAGGCCAGGCTGTTCGCGGACGAGTTCGGCGGTGCGGCCGTGCCCGACTACCGATCGCTGCTGGAGTTCCCGGGCCTCGACGCCGTCTACATCGCGCTGCCCGCCGGGCTGCACCACGAGTGGACCCTGCGGGCCCTGCGCCGGGGCCGGCACGTGCTCGTCGAGAAGCCGTTGACCACCCGCTATCGCGACACCGCCGAGGTGCTCGACCTGGCGCGGGCCACCGGGCTGACGCTGACCGAGAACCTCACGTTCCTGCGGCACGGCCTGCACGCGACCGTGGCGAGGCTGGTGGACTTCGGCGAGATCGGGGAGCTGCGCTCGGTGCACGGCGTCTTCGGCTTCCCGCCGTTGCCCCCGGGCGACGTACGGTACCGGCCGGACCTCGGCGGCGGTGCGCTGCTGGACGCGGGGGTGTATCCACTGGGCGTGGCCGGGCTCTTTCTCGGACCCGAACTCCGGGTGGTCGCCGCGACCCGCACGGAGGACCCGGAGCACGGCGTCGACGTGGCCGGCAGCGCGCTGCTGGCCACGCCGGACGGGCGGACCGCCCAGGTCGACTTCGGCTTCCGGCACGCCTACCGCTGCGAGTACACGCTGTGGGGCAGCACCGGCTCGATCGTCGTCGACCGGGCCTTCACCCCGCCGCCGTCCTGGCGGCCGACGGTCCGGCTGACGCGGCGCGACGAGCCGGGCGACCTGGTGCTGCCGGAGGACGACCAGTTCGCCGCCACGCTGCGCGAGTTCGTCACCGCGGTCCGCACCGGCCGGGAGGTTCCCGGCCGGACCACGCAGATCCGAACGCTGGCCAGGCTGGTCGACCAGGTCCGGGACTGGGCGCGCCCGCTCCGGCCGGGCGAGCCGGCCCGGCTGGGTGGTCACGAGCCGACGAGGAGGTACGGGTGAACGACGGTCGTGTGGTGGTGGTCGGCGGCACCGGGTTCCTGGGCCGCCAGGTGGTCAAGGACCTGGTCGCCGCCGGCCGCGACGTGCTCGTCCTGGCGCGGCGCGCCCCCGCGGTCACACCCGGGTTCCGGTTCCGCGCGGTCGACGTCTCCGGGCCGGGCGCGGCCGAGCTGGCCGCGGTGCTGGCCACGGAGCGTCCGGGGACGGTCGTCAACGCCACCGGCGGGAAGTGGGGCCTGTCCGGGCGCGGGCTGCAGGCCAGCTGTGTCGGGGCGACCGAGGCGATCCTGGCGGCGCTGGCGGCGACCTCGCTGGCGCCGCGATTCGTGCACCTCGGTTCGGTGCTGGAGTACGGGCTCGTCGCGCCGGACACCCCCGGTACCACGCAGCGGTCGGCGCGGTCCGTCAACGAGTACGACCGGTTCAAGCTGATCGCGACCGACGCGGTGCTGGCCGCGGCCGCGGCCGGGACCGTGGACGCGGTGGTGCTGCGGCTGGCGAACGTCACCGGCCCCGGCGTGCCACCGGCCAGCCTGCTCGGCCTGGTCGCCGACGCGCTGGTCACCGCGGCGGAGCGCGGCGGGCACGCGACGATCGAGCTGACCGCGCTGGACTCCCGGCGCGACTACGTGGACGTGCGGGACGTCTCCGAGGCGATCCAGGCCGCGATCCGCGTGCCCGGCGTGACCGCCCCGATCCCGATCGGTCGCGGCGAGTCGGTGCCGGTGCGCACGCTGGTCACCACGCTCATCGAGATCAGCGGGGTGCCGGCCACCGTGTGCGAGCTGCCGGCCCCGGACCCGGCCGGTGCCGCCGAGGACTGGACGCTGGCCGACCTCCGGCCCGCGCGTGACCAGCTCGGCTGGGCACCGCGACGGACGCTCCCGGAGGCGCTCCGCGCGCTCTGGCACGACGCGCTGGAGCGCGGCCCGGGCCGGTGACCGGCCGGCGTCTCAGCCCTGCGCCGGGAGCGTGTGCGGCAGCGGCTGGACCTGCACGATCGGCGGATCGCACTCGTCCCAGGGGCGGGTCAGCATGGCCACGAAGGACAGGGAGGTGATCGCGTACACCGCGTGCATCACCCCGATCGGCGTACGGGTGCAGGTGCCCCGGGCGACGTGGATGAACTCCTCCGGGCAGTCCGGGTCGTCGGGGTCGTCCTTGGTGACCAGCACTCCCTCGCCGTCGACGAACAGCAGGTACTCCACGAAGTGCGGGTGGTAGTGCAACCCCCGGACCTTGCCGGGATGCATCGAGATGAGATTGAACTCCAGCAACGGCTCCGGCGGCACCCAGGTGAAGATGCCACCCCGGCCGTCCCGGACGGTGTCCAGGTTGCAACTCGGCGTCAGAACCTCGATCTTCACGCCAACTCCGATCCTCGAAATCACGGCGGGACGGTGCGGTGCCGCCCGCGACCCGGGCTCGTGCCGAGCGGGAGTCGGGCGGCGGCGGGTGGGGCGTCACCGGCGTCGTGGGCACACGGCGCGGTGAACGGGTCGAGAGTGATCACGCCGGTGACGTGGCCGGTGGCCGAACACGCCCGGCAGCGCCGGATCGGACAGCGGCCGGCGCCGGGTTCCACCTGACATCGCCGGCGTTCGTTATGCCGGAATGACACTCGACAGCCGAGTCACAGGCGAACGCATTGGCTTTGGATAGTAGGGCACCCGGCACCTGCCAACAAGCATTGACAGGCGTGAGGACGCTGGACAGAATACTCATCGGTGATGCCCTCATAACGCGCCAGACCCGCGAATTGGCGACCAAGGCGAACTCATTCGACAAATTGCCCATCCTGGGCGGCCCCCTCCAGGCGCCACCACTCGTCCGGCCGCCGCCACCAGCCACGAAGCCGACGCACACGACGGCCGGCGCCCACACACCGCGGCCGGAGAATCGCCTTGCCGTCGGTTACCGGAAAACAATCGGAATCAGTGAGGCAAACCGATGTTCGGTCGCATCAGCACGGTGTCCGGCCCGCCGGACACGCCATCCGTTCGGAGGACCACCCCGATCCCGCTCCGGACGCGGGCATGACCGCGCGGACCGCGATCGTGGTGGGCGCCGACGGCCAGGACGGGGTGCTGCTGAGCGAGTCGCTGCGGGCGCGGGGGGACCGGGTGGTGCCGGTGGGCCGGCGCGGCACGATCGACATCACCCGGCCGGACGACGTGGCCGGGCTGGTCGCCGGCCTACGACCGGACGAGGTGTACCTGCTGGCCGCGGTGCATCACTCCGCGCAGGACACGGTCACCGACCCGGTGCGGCTCTGCCACCGGTCGTACGCGGTCAACACGTTCTCCGCGGTCCACTTCCTCGACGCAGTCGAGCGGCACAGCCCGGCCACCCGGGTCTTCTACGCCGCCTCCTCGCACGTCTTCGGCGTGCCCGGCACGCCGGTGCAGGACGAGGCGACGCCGCTGCGGCCGACCTCGATCTACGGCATCAGCAAGGCGGCCGGGCTGCTGCACTGCCGCACCTACCGCGCGCGCGGCGTCTTCGCCTCGGCCGGCATCCTCTACAACCACGAGTCCCCGCTCCGGCGCCCGGGCTTCGTCTCCCGCAAGATCGTGGACGCGGTGGTACGCATCCAGCGCGGCGACGCCGGCCGGCTCGTGCTCGGCAGCCTGTCGGCCGGGTCGGACTGGGGGTACGCGCCGGACTACGTGGAGGCCATGCGGCGGATCCTGGACCTCGCGGAACCGGACGACTTCGTGGTGGCCTCCGGCGTGCGGCACACGGTCGGCGAGTTCGCGGCGATCGCATTCGAGGCGGCCGGACTGGACTGGCGCGACCACGTCGAGGAGGACGCCGCCGTGCTCACCCGGCCGGACGTCCCGCTGGTCGGCGACGCGAGCCGGCTGCGGGCCGCGACCGGCTGGCGCCCGAGCCTCGGCTTCGCGGACATGGTCCGCACGCTGCTGCGGGCCGCCGGCGCCACGCTCGTCGCGCCGGCCGGCCGGCGCGACTGACCGGCGATCCGGGGCCCGCACGCTTTAGTAGGGAAATCACGAGTCGGATTTCGGTACCTTCACAAGAGCCAGTTGCCGCCCGACAACGGAGTCCATTGTGATGCGAATTCCGGTCTCGGTCCAACCGTCCAGGGTCGACTCGTGAAAGGGCTGGTGTTGGCGGGCGGTGTTGGCTCGCGAATGCGCCCGATCACCCACACCTCTGCGAAGCAGCTCATTCCGGTCGCCAACAAACCGGTCCTCTTCTACGGCCTCGAAGCAATTCGCGAGGCGGGTATCCGGGAGGTCGGAATCATCGTCGGCAGCACCGCGCCGGAAATCGAACTCGCGGTCGGTGACGGCTCACAGTTCGGTCTGGACGTGACCTATCTGCCCCAGGACGCACCCCGCGGCCTCGCGCACGCCGTCCTGATCGCGCGGGACTATCTCGGCGACGACGACTTCGTGATGTACCTCGGTGACAATTTCGTGGTCGGCGGCATCAACGGCGTGGTCGAACGGTTTCGGCGGGAACGCCCGCACGCCCAGCTGATGCTCACCCGGGTGAAGGAGCCGCACGCGTTCGGCATCGCGGAGATGGGCCAGGACGGCCAGGTCCTCGGCGTCGAGGAGAAGCCGCAGTACCCGAAGAGCGACCTCGCGCTGGTCGGCGTCTACGTGTTCAGCCCGGCCGTGCACGAGGCGATCGCGGAGCTGAAGCCGTCGTGGCGCAACGAGCTGGAGATCACCGAGGCGATCCAGTGGCTGATCGACCAGGGCCGGCCGGTCAAGTCCACGATCATCACCGGGTTCTGGAAGGACACCGGCAACCTCGCGGACATGCTGGACATGAACCGGTTCGTCCTGGAGCGCATCGATTCCGAGGTGAGCGGCTCGGTGAGCGCGGACACCGAGATCATCGGCCGGGTCGTGGTCGGGCCCGGCGCCGTCATCTCCGGCTCGCGGATCGTCGGGCCGGTCGTGGTCGGGGCCGGCTCGGTGGTACGCAACTCACGCCTGGGCCCGTTCACGTCGATCGACTGCGACTGCACGGTCATCGACAGCGACATCGAGCAGTCCATCGTGCTCCGCGGCGCGTTCATCGACGGTGTCGGCCGGATCGAGATGTCGATGATCGGCCGGGAGGCACGGGTCGTACCGGGGCCCCGCGCGCCGAAGACGTTCCGGTTCGTGCTCGGTGACCACAGCGAAGTGCGGGTGGGTGTGTAGTGCGGCGGGTACTCGTGGCCGGCGGGGCCGGCTTCATCGGTTCGCACTACGTCCGGCAACTGGTCACCGGGGCGTACCCCGCGTGGCGGGACTGCGGGGTCACCGTGCTGGACAAGCTCACCTACGCGGGCAACCTGGCGAACCTGGACGCCGTGCGGGACCGCATCACGTTCGTCCGCGGTGACATCTGTGACGGCCGCCTGCTCGCGGACGTGGTGCCCGGGCACGACGTCGTGCTCAACTTCGCGGCCGAGACCCATGTCGACCGGTCCATCGCCGACTCGGCCGAGTTCCTGCGCACCAACGTGCAGGGCGTCCAGTCGCTCATGCAGGCGTGCCTGACCGCCGGCGTCCCGACCGTCGTCCAGGTCTCCACGGACGAGGTATACGGCAGCATCGAGACGGGGTCGTGGACCGAGGCGAGCCCGCTGGCCCCGAACTCGCCGTACGCCGCGGCCAAGGCCGGCGGGGACCTGATCGCGCTGGCGTACGCACGGACGCACGGCCTGCCGGTCCGGATCACGCGGTGCGGCAACAACTACGGCCCGTACCAGTTCCCGGAGAAGGTCGTGCCGTTGTTCCTCACCCGGCTGATGGACGGCCGGCCGGTCCCGCTCTACGGCGACGGCGGGAACGTCCGCGACTGGATCCACGTGGACGACCACTGCCGCGGCATCCAGGCCGTGGCCGAGCGCGGCGCGCCCGGCGAGGTCTACCACATCGCCGGGACCGCGGAGCTCACCAACCTGGAGCTGACCCAGCGGCTCCTCGACGCGGTCGGCGCCGGCTGGGACTCCGTCGAACGGGTGCCGGACCGCAAGGGTCACGACCGCCGCTACTCCCTCTCCGACGCGAAGCTCCGCGGCCTGGGGTACGCCCCGCGCGTCTCCTTCGCCGACGGCCTGGCCGGGACGGCCGACTGGTACCGGGCGAACCGGCACTGGTGGGAACCGCTGCGGAAGCAACTCGACGACGTCCGTACCGGCTGACGGCACGTCGCCCCGACCTTCGAAGGAGCTTCGGATGGCTCACTGCCTGGTGACGGGTGGCGCCGGATTCATCGGTTCGCACCTGGTCGAACGGCTGGTGCGAGCCGGGCACCGGGTCGCCGTGCTCGACGACCTCAGCGGCGGCAGCCGATCCCGCGTGCCCGCGGGAGTCGACCTGCACGTCGGTTCCGTGACGGACGCCGACCTGGTCGACTCGATCTTCGCCGAGCACCGGTTCGACCACGTCTTCCACTTCGCCGCGTTCGCCGCGGAGGCGATCAGCCACTCGGTCAAGCGGCTCAACTACAACACCAACGTGATGGGCAGCATCAACCTCATCAACGCGTCGCTGCGGACCGGGGTGTCGTTCTTCTGCTTCGCCTCGTCGGTCGCCGTCTACGGGCACGGTGCGACTCCGATGCGGGAGAGCTCCGTCCCGGTGCCGGCGGACAGCTACGGCAACGCGAAGCTCGTCGTTGAACGCGAGCTCGCGGTGACGATGCGGACGCAGGGCCTGCCGTTCGCCGCGTTCCGCATGCACAACGTCTACGGCGAGTGGCAGAACATGCGGGACCCGTACCGGAACGCGGTGGCGATCTTCTTCAACCAGATCATGCGTGGCGAGCCGATCACGGTGTACGGCGACGGCGGCCAGGTCCGCGCGTTCACCTACGTCGGCGACGTCGTGGACGTGGTGAGCCGGGCGCCCGGCACCGAGCGGGCCCACGGCCGCTGCTTCAACGTGGGCGCGGCCGGCACCAGCACGGTGCTGGAGCTGGCCCGGGCCGTCCGGGTGGCGGCCGGCGTGCCGGACCATCCCATCGCGCACCTGCCGGCCCGCGACGAGGTGCGGGTGGCCTACACCGCGACGGACGACGCCCGGCGGGTCTTCGGTGACTGGCCGGACACCCCGCTGCGCGACGGACTGGCCCGGACCGCGGCCTGGGCGGCCACGGTGGGACCGGCGGAACTGCACGCGTCGTTCGACATCGAGATCGGCGGCCATCAGGTCCCGGAATGGGCCCGGCACGTCGAGCGGCGGCTGGAACCCGAGCCCGCCGACTGTGGTGGAAACACTAGTCCCCTGCTCACCATCGATCTTTAGGCTGGGAATCCATGGAACGTGAGGACATTCGACGTCGCGCGAAAGAGCTCGAGCCCTGGGTGAACGGATTCGAGTACGACGGAATCCGTTATGCGGAAGGCTCCGATCACGGCTATCTCCTCAGTCAGGATCCGGCGGACCGTGCGCGTGCCTTCTACGCGGCTTTCCCCGGTGCGACCCGCGTCCTGGAGCTCGGCGCGCTGGAGGGCGCGGACACGCTGGAACTGGCCCGGCAGCGGTCCGACGCACACGTCCTCGGCCTGGAGGGCCGGGTGGAGAACCTGCACCGCGCCGAGTTCGTGATGGACGTGCACGGCCTCACGAACGTGGAGCTGCGGCTCGCCGACGTGGAGGCGCTCGACTTCCCGGCGCTGGGCCGCTTCGACGCGGTCATGTGCGCCGGCCTGCTCTACCACGTCCGGGAGCCCTGGGCTCTCCTCAAGGACATCGCCGGGGTCTCCGCCGGGATCTACCTCTCCACCCACTACTGGGGCAGCTCCGACGGGCTGGAGACGCTCGACGGCTACTCGGTCAAGCACGTCCGCGAGGAGCACCCGGAGCCGCAGGCCCGCGGGCTGAGCGTGGACGTGCGCTGGCTGGACCGGCCGTCGCTGCTGGCGGCGCTGGAAAACGCCGGGTTCACCGAGATCGAGGTGCTGCACGAGCGCACCTCGCCGGAGGTCTGCGACATCGTCGTGGTCGGCCGCACCCGGCTGGGCGCGCAGGTCCGTCGGTTCCGCGAGGACGGCGTGGTCAACGCCGGGGCGATCTTCGCCGACGACACGGTGGCCCAGCTCAAGGCCGGCGCGATCGACCTGATCTCCCGCTTCACCGATCAGGGTCACCGGTCCGAGGATTTCTGGAACTACGACGTCGAGGGTCAGGAGCCGGTGCTCTACCGGATCCACAACCTGGAGAAGCAGGACTGGGCCGCCCGCGAGCTGCTGTTCCGGGAGGAACTGTCCGAGCTGGCCGCCGCGTTCATCGGAGGGCCGGTCGTACCCACCGTCTTCGCCCTGGTCCTGAAGGAGCCGAACCGGGCGGCCGGTCTTCCGTGGCATCGCGACCGGCTCAACGTCGCGCCGCACACGGTCTGCAACCTGAGCATCTGCCTGGACGAGGCCGGCCCGGAGAACGGCTGCCTGGAGGGCGTGCCCGGCTCGCACCTGCTCCCCGAGGACGCCGACGTGCTGTCGGTACGGGACGGCGGGCCCCGCACGGCCGTCCCGTCCGAGGTGGGCGACGTCATCGTGCACGACGTCCGGCTGGTGCACGGCTCCGGCCCGAACCCCACCGACCGGTGGCGCCGGACCATCGTCATCGAGTTCGCGAACCCGGCGCGCCCGATGCCGACCCGCACGTCCTGACCATCCGGCGTCCGCACCGGGTCCCGCGGCACCGGACGAACGACGCGCCCGCCGTGCCGCGGTTCCCGCACGAGGAGGATCAGCGTTGGTGAGCTTGCTCAACCGCATCCCGGGCTTCACCGGTACGCCCGCCGCCGAGCCGTCGCTCGACGCCGTGATGGCGGAGCGGTTCCGGGAACGGGTCGAACCCCGTCCGGGCGACTGGGCGTACGCGCACTTCGTCGACCTGCGCCAGGCGCTGACCGAGGCGCTGGCCGACGTGTCCGGGGTCTGGCTCGACTACGGCGCGGGCACCTCGCCGTACCGCGACCTGTTCGGCGCGGCCGAGCTGCAGACGGCGGACATTCCGGGCGGTGAGTCGTTCCCCGCCGACCACGCGCTGGACCGTGACGGGCGGTGCCCGGTCGCGGACGGCACCTTCGACGGCGTGCTCTCCACCCAGGTCCTGGAGCACGTGACGGACGCGGACGCGTACCTGCGGGAGGCGCACCGGCTGCTGCGGCCCGGTGGCCGGCTGGTCCTCTCCACCCACGGCGTGTGGGAGGAGCACGGCGGCCAGGACCTGTGGCGGTGGACCGCGGACGGGCTGGCGCTGCAGGCCGAGCGCGCCGGCTTCACCGTCGATCGCACGGTCAAGCTGACCTGCGGCCCCCGCGGCCTGCTGCTGCTCCTGCGCTGGTACGGCCGCGAACACGGCTGGCCGCGGACCGGGCCGGTGGGGCTGGTCCTGAACGCGCTGCACCTGGTGGACCGGCTGCGGCCGCGCTCCTTCGACGAGTACCTCGACCGCGCGTTCGGTGCGCTGGGACTCAGCGAAGGACCGGCTCAGCCGTTCTACCTGGACATCCTGCTAGTCGCCAGAAAGAGGGAGAACGTCACGTGAGCCAATCGCGGTCAGCCTACGGCGAGGACGCGCGGGGTCTGGTCGCCGAGCGGACGGGTTGCCGGGTCTGCCAGAGTCCGCTGCGCACCGTCCTCGACCTCGGGCCGCAGTACCTGCAGGGCAGCTTCGTCAAGCCCGGCTTCCCGGAACCGCCCGGCGAGCGGTTCCCGCTCGACCTCACCCGGTGCACCGACGCGTCCTGCGGCCTGGTGCAGCTGCGCCACACGCTGCCGGGCGGGCTGCTCTACGACACCTACTGGTACCGCTCCCGGATCAACGACACCATGCGCACCCACCTCGCCCGGATCGTCGAGTCCGCGGTCGCGCTGCACGGCGGGCAGCCGGCGAAGGTGCTCGACATCGGCTGCAACGACGGCACGCTGCTGGAGAACTACACCGGCGCGGACCGGTGGGGCATCGACCCGTCCAGCGCCGCCGACGACGCCCCGGACACGATCACGCTGATCCGGGACTTCTTCCCCAGCAAGCAACTGGACGACGAGGCGGGCACGTTCGACGTGATCACGTCGATCGCCATGTTCTACGACGTCGAGGACCCGGTGGCGTTCGTCCGCGAGGTCGAGCGGCTACTGGCGCCCGGCGGCGTCTGGGTGGTCGAGGTGTCGTACCTGCCCGCGATGCTGGAGGTGACCGGGTACGACAGCATCTGCCACGAGCACCTCTCGTACTACTCGCTCGGCGCGCTGACCCGGATCCTCGCGGCGGCCGGTCTGGAGATCGTCCGGGCCGGCCTGAACGGCGTCAACGGTGGTTCGATCTGCTGCTTCGTCACCCGGTCCACCGAGGTCGCCGACCGGGCGGACAACTCCGTGCCGGCGCTGGCCGACCGGGAGCGACGGCTGCGGCTGGACACGGACGCGCCGTACGACGAGTTCGCGGCCCGGGTCCGGCAGCGCCGCGACGAGTTGGTCGGGCTGCTGCACGGCCTGCGCGACGACGGCCGGGTCGTGCACATCTACGGCGCGTCGACCAAGGGGAACACGCTGCTGCAGTTCTCCGGGATCGACAACTCACTGATCCGGTACGCGGCCGAGCGGAACCCCGACAAGTTCGGCGCCCGGACCCTCGGCACCGACATCGAGATCATCAGCGAGGAGCAGTCCCGGGCCGCCCGCCCCGACTACTACCTGGTGCTGCCCTGGCACTTCCGGGACGAGATCGTCGCCCGGGAGGCCGCCACGCTGGCGGCGGGGACCACGCTGATCTTCCCGCTGCCGGAAGTCGAGACCATCGCACAGTCGTGAGCTCCGTGGCCGCCGCGGACCCGCCCCGGAAGGCGCACCGAACACGTGACCTACCTCGCCGCTCCCGTCCCCCCGCTGTCGGCCGATCAGCTGCTGCTGCTCTTCCTCCAGCTCGGCGTCCTCCTCCTGCTGGCATTCGGGCTGGGCCGGCTGGCGCAGCGGTTCGGCATGCCGGCGGTCGCGGGTGAGCTGCTCACCGGCGTACTGCTCGGCCCGTCCGTGCTGGGCAGCGCGTTCCCCGCCGTGGGCGGCCGGCTGTTCCCGGCCGACGCCGCCCACGTCCACCTGATCGACGCGGTGAGCCAGTTCGCCGTGGTACTCCTGGTCGGCGTCGCCGGCCTCCACCTCGACCTGGCGGTCGTCCAGCGCCGCCGGGGCGTGGTCGCCACCGTCACCACCGGCGGCCTGCTCGTGCCGATGGCGCTCGGGATCGCGGCCGGGTACCTGGTTCCGCAGGTGCTGTTCCCGGCCGAGACGCACCGGACGACGTTCGCGCTGTTCCTCGGCGTCGCGATGGCGGTCAGCGCGGTGCCGGTGATCGCGAAGACGCTCACCGACATGCGGCTGATGCACCGCGACGTCGGTCAGCTCATCCTGGCCACGGCCACGATCGACGACGCGATGGCCTGGTTCCTGCTGTCGGTCATCTCCTCGCTGGCCGTGCACACGTTCGTGCCCGGGCAGGTCGTCGTCTCGATACTCTGGCTGATCGGGTTCCTCGTGGCCGCCGCCCTGCTCGGCCGGCCGGCCGTCCGCCTGGCGATGGGCTGGGCCAACCGCGCCCCCGACGCCGGCCCGGCGAACGTCGTCGCGGTCGTGGCCATCCTGCTGTCCGCCGCGACGGCTCAGGCGCTGGCCCTCGAAGCGATCTTCGGTGCCCTGGTGGCCGGCGTCCTGATCGGCCTGCCCGGTGTCGCGGACCCGGCCCGGCTCGCGCCGCTGCGCACCGTGGTGCTGACCGTGCTGGCCCCGATCTTCCTGGCCGGCGCGGGGCTGCGGGTGGACCTGCGTGCGCTCGCCGACCCGGTGGTCCTGCTCTGGGGTGTCGTCATACTGGCCCTGGCGATCGTCGGGAAGTTCACCGGCGCGTACCTCGGCGCGCGGCTCGGGCGCCGGCCGCACTGGGAGGGGATCGCCATCGGCGCCGGGCTGAACGCGCGCGGTGTCGTGGAGATCATCATCGCGATGATCGGGCTCCGGCTCGGCGTGCTGAACACCGCGACGTACACCATCGTCGTGCTGGTGGCCGTGCTGACCTCGGTGATGGCGCCGCCGCTGCTGCGGCGCGCGATGGCCCGGCTGGAGCAGAACGCCGAGGAGTCGCTGCGCGAGAGCCGGCACCTGGAGTGGGCCGGCGCGGTCCACGGCTCGTCCACCGACCCGCGGTGAACGGCACCGGCCCCGCGTCTGCCCGCCCATGGTGATCGAGGCGTCTTACACGTCATTCCAACGACGTGTAAGACGCCTCGATCACCGTCGTACGCACGCGAATCGGCCACCGCGGCCCGATGTACCGCGCGCCGATCCGCCCGGCCCGCCGCCGCGTACGCACACGACATCGGCCGCGGTGGGATCCACCACGGCCGATGTCGTGTCGCGCGTCAGCTCACCCGGTCCACCGGGGCGAGCAGTCCGGTCACGTGGTCCGCGATGGCGGTCACGGTGGGCTGCTGCCAGAAGACGGTGGCGGGCAGTGCCAGCCCCAGCCGCTTCTCCAGCCGCCGCCGGATCACCACGGTCATCACGGAGTCCAGACCCTGCTCGGCGAGTGGGCGCCGCGGGTGCAGGTCGCCTGCCGCGAGCCGCATCTCCGCCGCGATCTGCTCACGAACCTCCGCCAGCACCCGTTCCCGCAGCTCGTCCGGGGGAAGATCGGCGAAGGACACCGCCGGCTCCGGGTCGGACGCCTCGTCGCCGGCGGCCGGGGCCGGCGGCTGGTCGATCACCGGGTAGCGCAGGCCGGGCAGCGCGGCCAGCACCCGGCCGTCCTCGGTCGCGACCAGCGCGTCGACCGTGTCAGGGCGGTCCTCGTCCAGCCGCACCTCGACGAGGACGGTCGCCGGCGGCAGGCCCACGGTGATCACCTCGTCGATCCACACCACCATCCGCAGCTGCGGCATCCCGGGGTACGCGGCCGGCGCGATCGACATCACCGCGTCCAGCACCGACGCCCAGGTCGACGTCTCGTCGGTACGGACCCGGGCGCGCAGCACGCCGTACCCCGCCAGCAGGTGATCCACCGACCAGCCGAACCCGGTCGACGGCACCCCGACCTCGGCGAGCCGACGGTGGATCAGGCCCGGGTCGGCCGGTTCCAGCCGGTACTCCGACGGGTCCACGAGTGCCCGCGCCGCGAGCGCGTCCGGGTCGCCCGCACGCACCGTGGCGTCCGCGTGGACCAGCCACGGCGGGTCCTCGCCGGCGTCCCCGCCGGTGGTCCGGGACGCGAGCCGGACGTCGCCACCCTCGCGTACCACCTGGATCTCCCGCCGGCCCGCCGTCATCAGCGGATGCCGCATCGCCAGGCCGGCCAGGACCGGCGGCACGCCGTCCCGTTCCGCCGCCGCCAGGAACGTGACCACCAGCACCGCGGCCGGCACGATCTCCACCCCGTTCAAAGTGTGGCTGCCCGGATACGGCCGGTTCGCGTCGTCCAGGCCGGTCCCCCACACCTGGACCGCGCTGCCGGCGAGACTCCGGCGCGCGCCGAGCAGGGTGCGCGAGTTCGGGTCGTGGCCGCGCCCGCCGACCCGGGACACCGGGGCGGGGTAGTGCCAGTGGCTGCGGTGCCGCCACTGGTAGACCGGCAGCGTCACCAGGTCACCCCGCGGATGCAGGGCAAGCCGGTCGATCTCCACCCCGGCGCAGTGCAACCCGGCGAGCGCGGTCAGGAAGCCGCGTGTCTCCGGCTGATGGCGGCGCAGTGTGACGCCGGCGTACGTGTCCTCGTCAAGCTCGGCCAGCGTCTCGTGGATCGAGTGGGTGACCACCGGGTGCGGCGACACCTCCAGGAACGCGTGGAAGCCGTCGGCGGACGCCGCGGTGACGGCGTCGGCGAGCCGCACCGGGTTGCGCAGGTTCCCGGCCCAGTAGGCGCCGTCCGCGGTCATCGCCGCACGCGGGTCGTCCAGCGCGGTCGGGTAGATCGGGATTCGTGGGCTGCCCGGTGTGAAGTCGACGGCCGCGGCGAGTTCGTCGACCAGCTCGTCCATGTGCGGGCTGTGGAACGCCACGTCGGACGCCACCCGCCGGGTCACCAGCCCTTCGTCGGCCCACGCCCGGACCAGCGCGTCCAGGGCCGCCGGGTCACCGGAGACCACGGTGGACGACGGCGACGACGCGATCGCCGCCACCACGTCGGTCCGGCCGGCCAGCCGCGCGGCCGCCTGCGCGAACGGCAGCGAGACCATCGCCATCGCGCCCCGGCCCGCCACCCGCCGGAGCAGGATCGACCGGCGGCAGATCAGCCGGGCGCCGTCCTCGACCGTCAGCACACCCGCGGTGACGGCGGCGGCGATCTCACCGACCGAGTGGCCGATCACGGCGTCCGGGGTCACGCCGCGGGCGCGCCACATCGCGGCCAGGCCCAGCTGCATGGCGAAGATCATCGTCTGGATCCGGTCGACCGCGTCGAAGTCACCGTCGCGCAGCGCCTGCCAGGGCGAGAAGCCGATCTCCTCCAGGAAGACCGGTTCGAGGGCGTCGATCGTCTCCGCGAACGCGGGCTCGGTGTCGAGCAGTTCCCGGCCCATCCCGCTCCACTGGGAGCCGTGGCCGGAGAAGACCCAGACCAGCTTCGGGCCGTCGCCCAGCGGTGACCCGGTGACCACGCCGTCGGCCGGCTCACCCGTGGCCAGGCCACGCAGCGCGGCGCGGAGACCCGGGGCGTCGGCGGCCACCGCGACGGCCCGGTACGCGAGGTGCGACCGCCGCACCGCCAGCGTGTGCCCGACGGACGCCAGGTCGGCGTCGTCGGTCAGCCAGTCGGCGAGCGCGGCCGCCTGATCGCGCAGGGCGGCGACGGACGCCGCGGAGACCGGGAACAGCGACGCCCCGGTCAGCGTGCTCACCGCGGGCGGCACCACCGGCGGCGCCTGCTCGAGCACCGCGTGTGCCACCGTCCCGCCGTAGCCGAAGCCGGAGACGCCGGCTCGGCGCGGGCCGTCCCGGTCCGGCCACGGCTCGTTGCGGGTCACCACGCGCACCTTCAGCTTGTCCCACGCGATGGCGGGGTTGACCTCGGTGACGAGCAGGGTGGCCGGGATCTCGCCGCGCTCGAGCGCGAGCACCGCCTTGATCACTCCGGCGACGCCGGCCGCGCCCTCCAGGTGGCCGATGTTGGACTTCACGGATCCGATCAGGCACGGGTCACCGTCGCTGCGGGCCTGCCCGTACACGTCGCCGATCGCGGAGGCCTCCATCGGGTCGCCGAGCGGTGTCCCGGTGCCGTGCGCCTCGACGTAGTCGACCGAGCCGGGCTCCACCCCGCCGTACCGCAGGGCCCGTTCCATCACGTGCGCCTGAGCCGCACCGCACGGGGCCATGATGCCGTTGGTGTGGCCGTCCTGGTTCACGGCGCTGCCGCGCAGCACCGCCAGCACGCGGTCACCGTCGCGCTCCGCGTCGGCCAGCAGCTTCAGCACGACGACGCCGCAGCCCTCACCGCGTCCGTACCCGTCGGCGGTGGCGTCGAAGGACTTGCTGCGCCCGTCCGGAGCCAGCGCACCGGCCGCGCCGAGGGTGATCGACTGGCCCGGCGAGACGATGAGGTTGGCGCCCCCGACCAGCGCCACCGTGCTCTCCCCCAGGCGGAGGCTCTGCGCGGCCAGGTGCAGCGCCACCAGCGACGCCGAGCACGCGGTGTCCACCGTCAGGCTCGGCCCGCGCAGGTCCAGCGCGTGCGAGATCCGGTTGGAGACCGCGCAGGTGGCCGCGCCGATCCCGGTCCAGGCGTCGATGTGCGGCAGGTTCTCGAGCTGGTGGGCGCCGTAGTCGTAGGTGCAGATGCCGGCGAAGACGCCGGTGTCGGTGCCGGCCAGCTCGCGCGGCGAGATGCCCGCGTGCTCCAGCGCCTGCCAGGCGACCTCCAGCAGCAACCGTTGCTGCGGGTCCATCAGCTCCGCCTCACGCGGCGAGATGCCGAAGAACTCGGCGTCGAAACCGTCGATCCCGTCCAGGAAGCTGCCCGACCGGTTCGCCCGCCGGAGCGCCGCCTCGAAGTCGGGACCGAGATCGCGGTACGGCTCCCAGCGGGCGGCCGGCACCTCGCCGGTCGTGTTCCGCCCGCCGGAGAGCAGCTCCCAGAACTCGTCCGGGGAATTCACGCCGCCGGGGAACCGGCAGCCGATCCCCACGACAGCGACCGGTTGTGCGGCACCCGCGGGTGGCCTGAGTGTTCTCGGTTCCACGAACATCCCCTGTTGTCGATCGGCGCGCACGCCGGGGGTGACCCTCACCCGCGGACCGTCACGGCAGCACGTCCATCCGCAGCATCATCCCGAGCGCCGAGTGCTCCAGGAAGTGGCAGTGGGCCAGGTACTCGCCGGTGAACGGGGTGTCGAACGTGACCTGCAGCCGCACGGAGCCGCGTGGTCCCACATAGACGGTGTCCTTCAGGCCGGCGTCCTCGGGCAGCGGCGGGCCGCCGTCCCGGCCGATGACCTGGAACTGCATCAGGTGCATGTGGAACGGGTGGTCGAACGGGAACGCCGGATCCAGGTCCTCGTTGACCACGTTCCAGATCTCCGTGCTGCCGCGCCGCACCGAGACGTCCGCCCGGGCCGGGTCGTACGGCCGCCCGTTCATCAGTGCGATCGGCGGGCGGAGCGACATGTCCATACTCATCGTCACGGTGCGCTCGACCGTCGGCGTGCCGAGCGGCGGTAGCGGCCGCAGCATGGGCGGCACCCGGCTCGGGTCGGCCACCCGGCCCGGCGCCACGTCGAACCGGATGATCGGGTTGTCCCCGTCGTAGAGGTAGACCGGGCCCCGGCCCGCCCACCGGGCGAAGTCGATCACCACCTCGACCCGCTCACCGGAGGAGATCGACACCTCGGTGAGCGGGACCGGCGCCGGGAGCAGCCCGCCGTCGGTACCGATCTTGCTCATCTCCGCACCGCCCAGGCTCAGCCGGAAGACGTGCTTCAGCGCGGCGTTGAGCAGCCGGAACCGATACATGCGCGGCGCCACCGGGAAGTACGGTTGGGCCTTCCCGTTCGCCATGACGACGGTCCGGTTGTCCGGGTGCCCGCCGAAGACGAACGCACCGGTCGCGTCCAGCTCCGCGTTGCGCAGCATGATCGGAACGTCGAAGTCTCCGCTCGGCAGGCCGAGGCGCCGCTCGGCGGGATCCTCGATCAGGTAGAAGCCGTGCAGGCCACGATAGACGTGGTCGGCCTCCAGCGCGTGCGTGTGATCGTGGTACCAGAGCGTCGCGGCGCGCTGCGTGTTCGGGTACTCGTACACCTTGGCGGCGCCCGGAGCGAGCTGGTCCATCGGGTGGCCGTCGCTGTCCGGGGCGACGTGGCCGCCATGCAGGTGCACGTTGGTCGGTGTGGTCAACCGGTTGGTGATGGCGACCGTCGCCGGCCGGCCCGCCCGGGCCCGGATGGTCGGCCCGGTGAAGTGCCCGGCGTACGTGTACGCCGGGGTCCGCAGGCCCGGCACGATCTCCACGTCGGCCGGCCGCACCTCGATCGTGTACGCGTCCACGCCCGCCACGGTGGACGTGGGTGCGAGCACCGGCGGCACCGGCATGCACTGCGTGAACGGGATGACCACCGGTCCACTCGTGGCGGCGCGAGGCGCGAACTCCCCGGCGGCACCCAGGTGAGCGGCATGGCCGGTCGCGGCCGGAGCGGCGGCGTTCGCGGCCGGAGCGTTCGCCTTCGACAGCGAGGCGGCCACCGCGCCGGTCGCCGCCGCGGTGCCGAGCGCCAGCAGCTGACGTCGGTTGAACATGACAGGGCTTCCCTTCCGGTCGGGCCGCCGGCGTCGGCGCTGCGGGACACGGACGACGTCCGGTTGCCACCGATCGGGCGGCGGGTTCGGTCACCGGAGCCGGCCAGGACCGCTCACGCTCGGTCACGAGCCGCTCCCGAGAGTGACGAGGGCAATGCTAGGCGGCGGCCGCATCCACTTCCATCGCTCCGGCGAACCCTTAGGGATGTCGCTAGTGTCCTGACAGGACCGCGCTCCTCCGGTGCCGGGCGGCGGCTGCACCGCCGATTGCTACGCTGGTACACGGAGAGTGGAGACACGGTGAGTTATCGGTTCGAGACGGCACGGGACGACTACAGCGACCTGGCCAGCGGCGCGGTCCTGCGCTCCGCCCCCGGCTTCCCCGCCTTCCCGGTCCGGCTCGCCTCCGAGGTGTTCCAGTCCGCCCTGGACCTGCGCGGCGGCACCGGCCCGGCCGTCCTGTGGGACCCCTGCTGCGGCAGCGGCTACCTGCTGACCGTGCTCGGGCTCCTGCACCGCCGGCGGATCACCGCACTGCTCGCCTCCGACATCGACGACGACGCGCTGACCCTGGCGTCCGCCAACCTGGGGCTGCTGGCGGACGGCGGCCTGGCCGCCCGCGGCGCGGAGCTGGCCGACCGGGCGCGACGCTTCGACAAGCCCGGGTACGCGGACGCCGCGACCGCGGCCGAGCGGCTGAACCGGCGGCTGGCGGCGGACGGCGGTCCGGTGCTGCACGCGGTCCGGCGAGCCGACGTCTTCGACCCGGCCGCACTCGCCCGGGCGGCCGAGGGCCTCGCGCCCGACCTCGTGGTGACCGACGTGCCGTACGGCGAGCAGACCGAATGGACCGGCGACCATGCCGGCCAGGGCCTGCCCGGCATGCTGACCGCGCTCGCCACGGTGCTCCGGCCGGCCGCGGTGATCGCGGTGATCGTGCGGGGACGCCGGGTCCCGCCGATCGACCGCGTGCGCCCCCGGCGGAAATCGCGGGTGGGCACCCGGGCGGTGGCCCTGTTCACGGCGGGCGACCTCGACGGCCACCCGGCGGGCCTGCCGTAAAACGGCACGGATTGCCCGGCCGGCACGCATAGCCGCCGCCACTAGTGAGCTCCCTATATCGCATTCACAAAGGGTGATACCCGCATCGTCTTCCAGTAACGTGGGCCACGGCAACAGGACATACGCCCTTTTCCCCGGGCGGTCCGGCAGTTTGCCATCCTTCGATGCGCTATCTCGAGGGGTGGTCTCAGGGCTGGGAGATTATCCTGACTAGGCGAGCGCTGATCACAGGGATTACCGGCCAGGACGGCACCTATCTTGCGCGACACCTCCTGGCCGCCGGATACGACGTCTTCGGAATGGTGCGCGGGCAGACCGCGCCGACCGCACGGGGATCCCGGCAGCCACATCCGGACGTGCGACTGATAAGCGGCGACCTGATGGACCAGTCGAGCCTGGTCTTCGCGGTCGCGCAGGCGCAGCCGGACGAGATCTACAACCTCGGCGCGCTGTCCTACGTCCCGGTGTCGTGGCGGCAGTCCACCACCACCGCGGAGATCACCGGGATGGGTGTCCTCCGCATGCTGGAAGCCGTCCGGATCGTCGCGGGAATCACCGGTTCGCGCACGCCCGGCGCCAATCAGCCGCGGTTCTATCAGGCATCGTCGTCGGAAATGTTCGGCAAGGTACGGGAGACCCCGCAGAACGAGCTGACGCCTTTTCATCCGCGCAGTCCGTACGGCGCCGCCAAAGTATTCGGCCACTATACGGTGCAGAATTACCGCGAGTCGTACGGCATGTACACGGTCTCCGGCATGCTGTTCAACCACGAATCGCCGATCCGCGGCCCGGAGTTCGTGACCCGGAAGGTCTCGCTCGGCGCGGCGGCGGTGAAACTGGGGCTGCGGAAGACGTTACGGCTGGGCAATCTGGAGGCCGACCGGGATTGGGGTTTCGCCGGTGACTACGTCCGCGGTATGACGCTGATGCTCGCCCAGGACGAGCCGGACGACTACGTCGTCGGTACCGGGATCGCACACAGCGTGCGCGAACTGGCCGAGCTGGCCTTCGCGCACGTCGGCCTGGACTGGCGCGACCACGTCGTGATCGACGACGCGCTCCTGCGGCCCGCCGAGGTCGACCTGCTGTGCGCCGATCCGACGAAGGCCCGGCAGAAGCTCGGCTGGAAACCGGCGGTCTCCTTCGAGGAGATGATCGCGATGATGGTCGACAGCGATCTGGAACTGCTGTCGGACCCACGCCGACGCGGTGACGGTCTCATCCGCGAGCTGGCCGATCTGTGGTGAGGGAGCTGCCCGCACCGGCGGCGGCCCGGGTGCGGCGGCGCGACGGCCGGCTCGACGCCCACGGCCCACTCGACGTTCACGGCTCGTTCGCTGCCCGCGGCCGGCTTGATGTTCGCGGCTCGCTCGCCGGGACGCACGGCCCGTGGTGAGCGCCATGCCGACGGTCGAACCGATCCGGTTCGGCGTCCTCGGGTGTGCCAGCATCGCCCGGCGGCGCACGGTGCCGGCCATCCTGCGCGAGCCCCGGACCGAACTGGTCGCCGTGGCCGCGCGCGACCCGGCCCGGGCACGGACGTTCGCCGCCGAGTTCGGGTGTGACACCACCCCCGACTATCTCGCGCTGCTCGCCCGGCCGGACATCGACGCGGTGTACATCCCGCTGCCGACCGGACTGCACCACGAGTGGGTCGGGCGCGCGCTGGAGGCCGGCAAGCACGTCCTGGTCGAGAAGCCGCTGACCACCCGGTACGCCCACACCGTCGCGGTACTGGAGAGCGCCGCCGCCCGCGGTCTCACGCTGATGGAGAACCTCACCTTCCTCCGGCACGGCCTGCACCGCGCCGTCCGCGAGCTGGTGGACGGCGGGGAGATCGGCGAGCTGCGGTCGGTCAGCGGCGCGTTCAGTTTCCCTCCGCTCGATCCGGCCGACATCCGGTACCGCCCGGAGCTCGGTGGCGGCGCGCTCCTCGACATCGGCGTCTACCCGTTGAGCGCCGCCCACCTCTTCCTCGGCCCCGACCTGGAAGTGGTCGGCGCGACGCTGAAACACGACCCCGCCCGCGGCGTCGACATCTCCGGCAGCGCGCTGCTCTGCACGCCCGACGGCCGTACCGCCCAGCTGACCTTCGGTTTCGAACACGCGTACCGGTGCGACTACGTCCTCTGGGGCAGCAAGGGCCGCCTCGTCGTCGACCGCGCCTACACCCCGCCCCCGACCCGCCACCCCACCATCCGCCTCGACAGCGAACACCGGTCCCGCACCCTCACCGTGCCCCCCGAGGACCAGTTCGCCAACACCCTCCACGCGTTCGCCGACGCCATCACCACCCACGGCAACTCCACCTCCGACGCACCCCACATCAGGTCCCGCGCCCACCTCCTCTCCCAGATCCTGCACGCCGCCCACACCACGCACTAGTGTCCTGCGCGGGAAGATGGGGCCTGAGAGGGTGGTTCGAGATCGTTTGGGTTGATCTATGCTTTGAGTCCGTTTGGAGATCGTTCTACGGGTTCATGATAGATAGTGATCACTCGATGGCGTGAAGGGTGAATCTTGGTCGCGTCCCGTGGCCGGGGTGGGGTGTTGGCCCGGTCATGGGTGATCGGAAGCCGTATCCGAGTGACGTCAGCGATGCGCAGTGGGCGTTGATCGGCCCGTTTCTGGACGTGTGGCGGGCGGGGCGGGTGTCGGTCGCGGGCCGGACCGGTGAGCAGGATCTGCGGGAGGTCGTGAACGCGATCCTGTATCAGAACCGGACCGGCTGCCAGTGGGCGTATCTGCCGCATGACCTGCCACAGAAGCCGGTGGTCTACTACTACTTCGCGTTGTGGCGTGATGACGGCACCGACGCGGTCATCCATGATCTGCTGCGCTGCCAGGCCCGGCAGAAGGCCGGCCGGGCCGAGGACCCGACCATGGTGGTGCTGGACACCCAGTCGGTGCGGGCCGCGAACCACGTCCCGGCTGCCACGACCGGCAAAGACGCGGGGAAGAAGGTTCCGGGCCGTAAGCGGGGCCTGGCCGTGGATGCTCTCGGGCTGATCATCGCCGTGGTCGTGACCGCCGCGTCGGTGACCGACAACGTCATCGGGATTCGGCTGCTGGACAAGGTCGCCGCGCACGCCCCGACCGTCACCCTCGCCATGGTCGACGCCGGGTTCAAACAGGACGTCGCCGTCCACGGCGCCGTGACAGGTATCGACGTCGAGGTCGTCAAACGCTCCGACACGATGCCGGGGTTCGTGCCGGTGAAGAAGCGGTGGATCGTCGAGCAGGTCTACGGCACCCTGATGCTGCACCGCCGCCTGGCGCGTGAGTACGAGAGCCGCCCGGAATCGAGCGTGTCCCGCACGCTCTGGGCATCGATAGCGAACATGGCCCGCCGCCTGACCGGGACCAGCACCCCGACCTGGCGAGACCGGTAACGGGCCCGCTGATGCACCTGGACACGATCCTCGACCTGATCACCGCGCAGGAGACCACCGCGACGCAGACCGCGCAGCGGCTGCGCGAGCAGATCAGCGCGCTCACCACCGAACTGGACCGCACCGACCGTGAACTGGCCGACCTCGCCACCACCCGGACCACCC
The DNA here is from genome assembly GCF_030811575.1 of Catenuloplanes nepalensis. Taxonomy (GTDB): domain Bacteria; phylum Actinomycetota; class Actinomycetes; order Mycobacteriales; family Micromonosporaceae; genus Catenuloplanes; species Catenuloplanes nepalensis. The sequence goes on from NZ_JAUSRA010000001.1 coordinate 6,223,580, forward strand.
TGAAAACAATCGCCGCGGCCCAGTTCACCGCCGAGGAACCGATCGTGATCAGCTCCGCCTACCAGCAGATCCTCACCATCCTCGGCACCGCACCCGACGGCATCCGCGCCAAGGGCATCTGCCTCGCCCTCGACATCGAACCCACACCGGCACACGTCGAAGGCACCCGCGCGAAGCTCAAACGCCTGGTCCACCACAAACTCGTGACCGAGACCGAACCCGGACTGTTCACCCTCACCCAGAAACGGACGTAATCTCCCTTACCGCCCTCTGAGCTCTGTAGTCGCTGAGGGCACGGCGGCTGTGACAGCAGGAGCGACCTTTGCTGAAACTGGAGCGGCGGTGGGGGTCTCCCGGCAGCGTGCGCACGGGTGCCACCCGGAAACGTTGCGGATGTGGGTGAAGCAGGCCGAAATCAATGCCACGCGAAATGTGGTCGCGCTGTGCGACCCGCCCGACGGCAAGCCCGGACGTACGTCCAAATCGCTGACTTTCGAGGCGGCGCAAGCGGTACTGAATGCGGCTCAGGGAACACGGCTTCATGCCTATGTGGTCCTGTCGCTGCTGATCGGCGCTCGCACCGAGGAACTGCGGGCGCTCATGTGGTCGCTGGTCGACCTCACCGGCAAGCCGAACGCCACGCCACCGATCCCGGCCGTCATCCAGGTATGGCGCTCCGTCCGGGAAGGTGGCGACGCCAAGACGAAGAAGTCCCGGGCGCACCCTCGCGCTACCTCAGCGCTGCATCGTCGCGCTGACCACTCACCGCCTGCTTCAGAACGTCGACCGGCAAACAGCCGGCCACCGCTGGCAGGACAACGATCCAGTCTTCGCCTCCGCACTCGGTACCGCGCTGGACGCGGCTAACGTGCGTCGAGGCTTACGGCGGATCACCGTTGCCGCTGGGCTGAACCCGCCCGACTGGACTCCCCGCGAACCGCGGCACAGCTTCGTGTCGCTGCTCTCCGACCACGGATTGAGCCTCGAACAGATTGCCGACCTCGTCGGCCACGCCGGAACGACCGTCACCGGGACCGTCTACCGCCACCAGCTCCGGCCGGTCCTGCTCGATGGCGCTACGGCCATGGACCGGATTTTCGGCACCGTGCCGGTGACCCAGGAGAGTTAGTCACCCACTTGGTCACCAGATAGCAAAAGGCCCCATCTCCGTCTATCGAAGATGGGGCCTGAGCTTGTGGGCGATACTGGGTTTGAACCAGTGACCTCTTCCGTGTCAAGGAAGCGCGCTCCCACTGCGCCAATCGCCCTGGGCAAAACAACTGCCGAGGTGGAGACGGGATTTGAACCCGTGTACACGGCTTTGCAGGCCGTTGCCTCGCCTCTCGGCCACTCCACCGAGGTGACCCCCGCGTGCTGTGGTGGTCTTCTCCGAGCGGACGACGGGATTCGAACCCGCGACCCTCACCTTGGCAAGGTGATGCGCTACCAGCTGCGCTACGTCCGCGTGCTATTCAGTTTTACCTGCCGTGTCCTGCTGTCTTGCCTGTCGTTCAGGTCCCGTTTCCGTTCCCCGCTGACGAAGAGAACTTTAGCGGACCCCACGGCCACCTCCAAATCAGGGTCCCCCCGCGCGTCGCGTGGGGGGACCTTCGGGGCGTGGAAGCTAGCCGCCGAGCAGGGTCAACGCCTCGGCGGCGCCGCGGTGGAGGGGGACCGGGTCGGTCTTGCGGGCGGTGTCGACGGCCAGTTCGGCGGCGGCGGGAGAGACCTGGGTGATCTGGTCCTTGCGGTCGAAGAGGGCCTTGGTGAGGGCGCAGGCGACGTTCGCGTCGAGGTCGTTCTTCACGAGCAGGACGTTCGGGACCACGATGGTCGGGGTGTCGGCGGGCAGTTTGTAGGTCGCGGCGGGGATGCCGCCCTGCTCGTAGACCGGGTTGACCTGCTTCATCGCGGGCAGCAGCGGCGTGATGTCGACGAAGCGCACGGACGACGCGGACGTGGTGAACAGGTCGGTCAGGTTGGGGGTGGGGAGGCCGCCGGACCAGAAGAACGCGTCGATGCTGCCGTCCTTGATGCCGTCGACGGTCTTGGTGAGGTCGAGGCGCTGGGCCTGGATGTCCGTGGCGGGGTCGAGGCCGGCCGCGGTGAGCAGGCGGTTCGCGATGACCTCGGTGCCGGAGCGCGGGGAGCCGGTGGAGACGCGCTTGCCGCGCATGGAGGCCACGTCGGTGATGCCGGCGGACGTGCGGGCGATCACCTGGGTGTAGTTCGTGTGGATTCGCGCGAGTGCCGCGACGGGCTGGGGAGCGTCGAACGCGCCGGTGCCGTTGACCGCGTCGGCGGCGGTGTCGGCCAGGGAGAACGCCACTCCGTACGTACCCGCGACGAGTTGCTGGATGTTCTGCACTGAGGCGCCGGTCTCGGCGGCGGTCGCCTTGACGGTGCCGCCGGTGGCGGTCGCGACCTGCTCGGCGAACGCGTTGCCCATCGTGTAGTAGACGCCGCCGACGTTGCCGGTGGCGATGCCGATCCGGGTCTCGCCCGCGACCTGGCACGTCACCTCGCCGCCGGTGTCCGTGGCGGACCGGTCCTGCCGCCCTCCGCATCCGCTGGCCACCAGCACAAGAGCCAGACCACAACCCACAACAGCCCCGACGGTACGCATCAGGCCTCTCCTCCCCGTTCGGACGGCACGACAGAAGACACACCAGGAAAAACGGCGGTGATCACCACGGCGGACACGACCAGCAGCGCGCCGGCCGCGATGCCGATCGGATTCAGGTAGAGCAGCAGCAGCCCGCCCAGCGCGGCGCACACGCGCGCGGGCACGCCGGCCGGGCCGATGCCGAGCACCCAGCCGCCGGTCGCCACGGCCAGCGCGGCCACGCCGGCCAGCGCGGCGGCCGTGGCCCAGAGCACGCTCAGCAGGGGACCGCGGCCGAGCAGGTACGACCCGGCCGGCGTCAGCACGAACGCGATCGGTGCCAGGAACGCGGGCAGCGCGTACCGCAGGGCCTGCCACATGGTGGGCACGATCCGCCCGCCGGTGATCGAGGCCGCGCCGACCGCGGCCAGCGCGGTCGGCGGCGTCACCTCGGAGAGCACCGAGTAGTAGAAGACGAACATGGCGACGGCCGGCGCGGGCACGCCGAGTTGCAGCAGCGCGGGGCCGACGATGACCCAGCCGATGATGAACGACGCGGTGACCGGCACGGCCAGGCCGAGCAGGCTGAGCGCGACCGCGGCGGCGAGCACGGTCAGCGCCAGCACCACGGTCGGGTGGTCCGCGATCGCCTGCGCGTTGCCGATCAGCCAGGCGGCCAGCTTCGTACCCAGGCCGGTCTTGGTGGTGGTGGCGGTGATGACGCCGGCGGCGGCGCAGACCGCGGCGACCGGCAGCACTCCGCGTGTCCCGGCGGCGAGCGCGGCCGCGGTCGAGCGCGGCGTCGGCCGGGTGCGCGGGTCGAGGAAGGCCAGCGCGAACGCGGCGAGCGTGGCGAAGACGACCGCGCGGGTGGCGGTCACACCGGCGGCGAGCAGCACCACGATCAGGATCAGCGACGAGAAGTGGTAGCCGAAGCGGGCCAGCAGCCGCCACGGCGAGTCCGCGGCGACCTCGACCGGCCGGGTGCCGAGCTTGCGCGCGTCGATCTCGACCGCGAGCAGGATGCCGAGGTAGTAGAGGACCGTCGGGATCATCGCCCAGCCGAGCACGGTCAGGTAGGAGACCTGGGTGTACTCCGCGACGATGAACGCGGCCGCGCCGAGCGTGGGCGGGGACAGGATCGCGCCGACGCCGGCCGCCGCGAGCATGCCGCCGGCGCGTTCCGCGGGATATCCGGCGCGGCGCAATATCGGCCAGGTGACCGCGCCGACGCTGACCGCGGTCGCGGTGCCGGAGCCGGAGACCGTGCCGAGCAGGAACCCGGCGGTGACCGCGGTGCGGCCGGCCGCGCTGCGCGAGCGGCGGAACGCGGCGACGGACAGGTCGACGAAGAACCGGCCGGCGCCGGAGAGGTCGAGGACCGCGCCGTAGAGCGTGAACAGCACGATGTAGGTGGCGGCGACGTCGAGCGGCGTGCCGTAGAACCCGCTGCCGGAGTTGTAGAGCGCGTCCACGATCTGTGCGAAGTCCAGCCCGAGGTGCGCGACGGACCAGTGCTGCGGCAGCAGGCCGCCGTAGTATCCGTACGCCAGGAAGAGCAGGCAGACCACGGGCAGTGCCCAGCCGGTGGTACGCCGGGCGGCCTCCAGCACGAGCAGCAGCAGGGCCGCGCCGAGCAGCACGTCGACCGGGTCGAGCAGGCCCTGGCGGTCGAGGAAGCCGTCGTAACCGCCGCGGAACGGCAGCACCGGGTAGAGGCAGACCACGGCCGCGAGCACGGCGAGAACCCAGTCGGCGATCGCGGGCCGGTCGCCGCCGCCGAGCACGGCGAGGCGCGCGCCGGAGCGGTAGGCGACGAAGACCAGCGGCAGCACGCCGGCCAGGAAGAAGATCAGGTAGAACTGGCTGCCCTGGGCTATCGGCCGGAACACCTGCCAGAGCGCGAGCAGCGAGATCGCGAGCGCGACGCCGCCGACCACGTGCGCGGGCACGCCGCCGAGTTCGCGGGATGGGCGTTCCTCGTCGTCGTACGCGGGTTCCGGGACGGGGTCGCGCACGGCGGCGGGACGCGTGGCCGGGCCTCCACCGTCCAACATGATCGGACTTTACCGCGCCATTTCCCGTTTGTAACGGTCGATCGGAGAACCCATTTCTCTACCGTGGTAATCCCATGGTGGGAATTTGCGAGTCGAGGGCGCCCGAAAGCGACATGCCGCCTATATGAGTGACGTAACGGGGGCATCCGTGAACTGGTATTCATCGGCTACGGTGTGTTTCGTGACCAGACGCCTAGCCGAGGTACGGCTCGACGCATTACTGCGTACGGCCTGCGACGTCATCGCCGAACGCGGCCTCGCGAACACGCGGACCGCCGATGTCGCACGCGCGGCCGGTGTCAGTCAGGCACTGGTCTTCTACCATTTCGCGACCAAGGAACGACTGCTCGCCCAGGCATTCGCCTATGCCGCCGAGCAGGACCTGCAGAAACTCGATGCGATCCTGCAATCCCAGACGCCGCCGCTGGACCGTCTGCGCAAGCTGGTGCGCCTTTACGCACCGGGCACGCGCGCGAAGGCGTGGACGATGTGGATCGACGGCTGGTCCGAGTCGCCACGCACGCCGGAGCTGGAGAAGGTCTCCCGCCGCCGCGTGCTCCGCTGGCGCGAGGCGGTCCGCGAGGTCATCGCGGAGGGCGTTCGCGACGGCTCGTTCACCTGCGAGGACGCGCAGGGCGCCGCGTGGCGCATCACGTCGCTGATCGACGGCCTCGCGGTGCAGTCCTCCGCCCACCCCCGCATAGTCCCGAAGGCCGCGATCGGCGGCTGGGTCAACGAGGCGGTCGCCCGCGAACTCACCATCAAGCCGGAACAGCTGGCCTGACATTCTCCGCGTCCGGCATCAGACGGGCAGGTAACCGGCGGCCGGGTTAGCGATGCGCGCTGAGCTGGGATAACGATGTACCGGTGAAGATCACCCGTACCCGTGTCGCGGCTTTCGGTGTGGTCGTCGTGCTGGCCGTGTTCGCGGCGGTGGCGGCGATCCGGTGGCCGGAGGAGCAGCCGGTGGCCGAGGTGGTGCGGGAGCCGGCGGTGCTCGCGGCGCCGGCGGACGGTGCGTTCCGGCATCCCGGCGTGCTGGTCGGGGCGGACGATCTGGGGCTCGTCAAGGAGCGGGTGGCCGAGGGGGCGGAGCCGTGGGCGTCGGCGTTCGCGCAGATGAAGGGAACGCGGTACGGGGACGCGGACTGGCAGCCGGATCCGCGCGCGGTCGTCGAGTGCGGGCCGTACTCGAACCCGGACCTCGGGTGCGTGGACGAGGCGGAGGACGGCGTCGCGGCGTACACGCAGGCCCTGCTCTGGAATTTGACCGGGGAAGAGAAGCACGCGCTGGCCGCGATCCGGATCATCGACGCCTGGGCGGGCGTGCTGGAACGGCATACGAACGTGAACGGCCCGCTCCAGGCCGCGTGGTCGGCGGTGCCGATGGTGCGCGCGGCCGAGCTGATCCGGTACAGCTACGGCGGCTGGGACCCGGCGCCGGCCGAGGCGATGTTCCGCGACGTGTACCTGCCCGAGGTGATCGACGGCGCGACCTGGACGAACGGCAACTGGGAACTGATCATGATGGAGGCCGCGACCGGGATCGCGGTGTTCCTGGACGACCGGGCGACGTGGGACCGCGCGGTGGAGCGCTTCCGCGGACGAATAAAAGCCTACATATACCTAGAATCCGACGGTACGCTGCCGGTCGCGCCGCCCGGGGAGACGAACGTGCCGGAGGAGCGGCTGATCTCCTACTGGCACGGCCAGCGGGATCTGCGGGACGGCGTCACGCAGGAGACCTGCCGCGACTTCGGGCACGCCGGCTGGGGCCTGTCCGCGGCGTCGCACGTGGCCGAGACCGCGCGGCTGCAGGGCCTGGACCTGTGGTCGGAGATCGCACCGCGGATGACGGCCGCGCTCAACCTGCACATGCCCTACGCGCTGGGCGAGAAGGCGCCGTCCTGGCTCTGCGACGGCGAGCCGGACACGGAGTCCTACGCACCGCTGCCCGAGGCGGCCCGCCACCACCTGGTGGACCGCCTCGGCCTGGCCCTGCCGTCCACCACGGCATACGTCCAGCGATATCGCCCGGCCGAGGCCGCCTACTTCTTCGCCTGGGAGACCGTCACCCACGGCGGTTGAACGCGACCCTCACGATGACGTCATGACCGACGTGACGGTGGTGGGTGGCGGGATCATCGGGCTGACCGCGGCGCGGTGGCTGCACGAGGCCGGCGCCCGGGTGACCGTGATCGCGGCGGACCCGCCGGAGAACACGGTGTCCGCGGTGGCGGCCGCGGTCTGGTACCCGACGCACCAGGATCCGGACCCGCGCGTGCTGGCCTGGTCCGCGCTCGCCTACCACGAGTTCACCCGCCAGGCCCACGACGGCGTGCCGGGCGTGCTGCTCCGCCGCACCCGGATGCGTGTCGACGACGAAACCCTCCCCTGGTGGGCGCCCGCGGCCGGCGACATCCGGTGGAAGGACGGCGAGCTGCACTTCACCGCCCCGCTGGTCGAGATGGCCGCCTACCTGCCGTGGCTGGCCCGCGACCTGACCGTGGTCCGGCGGCGGGTGTCCACGCTGGACGACCTGCCCGGCATCGTGGTCAACGCGACCGGCCTGGCCGCCCGCGAGCTGGCCGGCGACCACGCGGTGGAGCCGGCCCGCGGCCACGTCGTGCTGGTCGAGAACCCCGGCCTGGACGTCTCGATCCGGGACGAGTCCCGCTCGCTCTACATCCACCCGCGCAGCCGGGACGTGGTGCTCGGCGGCACGTTCGAGCAGGGCCGCGGCGACCTGAGCCCGGATCCGTCGGCGGCCGAGGCGATCCGGGCGCGCTGCGTCGAGGTGGAGCCGGCCCTCGGGCACGCGCGCGTGCTGGGCGAGAGGATCGGCCTGCGCCCCACCCGGCGCGGCGGTCCTCGCCTGGAACGCGTGGGCGACGTGATCCACTGCTACGGCCACGGCGGCGCCGGGATGACGATGTCCTGGGGCTGCGCACGGGAGGTCACCGAGGCGGCTCTCAGAGTATTCTGACGCTTTCCTCAGCCAGGATGCCCAGGCAAGGTGGTCGATGCAGGTGGCGGGTCCGACGATCAGCATCCGGGACGTGGCGATCCATGCGGGCGTGTCCGTGGGCACGGTCTCCAATGTGCTCAACCGTCCGGACATCGTCGCCCCGAGCACCCGCACCCGCGTGCTGGACGCGATCACCTCGCTCGGCTTCGTGCCGAACGAGTCGGCCCGGCAGCTGCGCCGCGGCCGGGGCCGGTCACTGGGCCTGGTGGTGCTGGACGTGGCGAACCCGTTCTTCACGGACGTGGCGAAGGGCGTGGAGGAGGCGACCGGCCCGGCCGGCCTCCCGGTGATCTTCTGCAACTCGGACGGCGACGCGGCCAAGGAGTCGGCCTACCTCGACCTGCTGGAGGAGCAGCGGGTGCAGGGCGTACTGATCACGCCGGTCGACGACGCGAACGCGCGGCTGCTGCGGCTGCGCGAGCGCGGCGTGCTGGTGGTGCTGCTGGACCGGGTGTCGCCGCGCACGGAGATCTGCTCCGTCTCGGTCAACGACGTGCACGGCGGCGAGCAGGCGCTTCGGCACCTGGTCGAGATGGGGCACGAGCGGGTCGCGTTCGTCGGCGGGCCGTGGAGCCTGCCGCAGGTGCGGGACCGGTTCCGGGGCGGCGTGCGGGCGCTGGCCGCGGCCGGGCTGCCGGCGGACGCGCTGCGCCGGTGCGAGACGCCGAGCCCGACCGTGGCGGCGGGCCGGGACGCGGCAGCGCGCATCCTGGGCACGTCGAAGGGGGCCCGGGCGACCGCGGTCTTCTGCGCGAACGATCTGCTGGCGCTGGGCGTCTTGCAGGGCCTGACGAGGCAGCGCATTCGCGTACCGGAAGAAATCGCGCTTGTCGGATATGACGATATTGACTTCGCGGCCGCGGCGGCCGTGCCGATCACGTCGGTCCGCCAGCCGCGCCAGCGCCTCGGCCGGACCGCCGCCGAGCTGCTGCTCGACGAGGCCACCGACCCCGAGACGCACGTCCACCGGCAGGTCGTCTTCGAGCCGGAGCTGGTCGTGCGCGAGTCGAGCCAGTTCACCCGCGGTGCCGGGACACCGTAATTTAACGATCAACGAGTAAGCTGTTCTCAGCCCGCAGACCCGCCGGCATGCCCATAAGGCCCCGGTCGGCCGGCACCGCCGTGACATCGGCTCCGCTGCGTGTGAGCTGAACGCCATCGGCGGCACGCCGCCGCGCAAACACGGTTGAGGGCGCCCGCCTGGTGGGGACGGGCGCCGACAGTTCGGAGATCACGCTGACTACCGACGTCTCGGCCCACGGCGTGCCCCTGGTGGGGCGTGCGGCGCTGCTCGGTGCGATCGAGAACCGGCTGCGGTCCGGCGGTGGCGTGGTGCTGACCGGGCCGAGCGGCATCGGCAAGACCGCGATCCTCGACGCGGTGGCCCAGCGCGGCGACCGCGTGCTCCGGCTGGCCGCCACCGCGGCCGAACGCTTCCTGCCGTTCGCGGGGATGGCCGAGTTGCTCGCCCAGATCCCGGAGGACGTCGTCGAGCGGCTCCCCGGGCCGCAGCGGGCCGCGTTCGACACCATGCTGGTGCGCCGCGGCGACTCCCGCGGCCGGGGCGGGCGCGCCGAGCTGGCCCGCCGCCTGGCCTGGCAGAGCTGCCTGGAGGCGCTCAGCGAGGCGCAGCCGGTCCTGCTGATCATCGACGACGCGCAGTGGCTCGACGGCGCGTCCGCGGACGTGATCGGTTACGCCAGCCGGCGGCTCGCCGACCGGCCGATCCGCGCCGTGATCGCGCAGCGCTCGCCGGAGAGCCCGGCCGTCCGGACCCGGGTGACGCACCTGAGCCCGCCGCCGGTGCAGGAGCTGACCGTGCCACCGCTGGCCGAGGAGGACGTGACCGCGCTGCTCGACGCGCACGGCCTGAACTACTGGGCCGCGGCCCGGCTGCACGCGGACAGCGGCGGCAACCCCTACCTCGCGCTGGCGCTGGCCGGCGCGTTCGCGTTCGACGACCCGCCGGCCGGCAACGCCCGGCCGTGGCGTCCCTGGCGGCTGCCGGAGCAGGTGCGCGCCGCGCTGGTCGACCGGCTCGACGCGTTGCCCGCCGCGGTCCGGGAGACTCTGTTCACCGCCGCGCTCACCACCCGGCCGACCGCGGCCCAGCTGCGGATGGCCGGCCGGCCGGACGCGGACCGGGAGCTGCGCGCCGCCGAGGCCGCCGGGCTGATCTCCGTCGATCACGGCGTCGTGCACTTCACCCCGCCCGCGGTCGCGACCGTGCTGGCCGAGGAGGCACCGGCCGACCGCCGGTCCGCGACCCACCGGCAGCTGGCCGCGACCGCGTCCGACCCGGTCGAGCGCATCCGGCACCGCGCGCTGGCCAACGACCACCCGGACGCGGAGATCGCCCGATCGCTGGTGTCCGCGGCCGAGACCGCGCTGCAGCGTGGCGCGTCCGGCCTGGTCGCCGACCTCTACCTGCTGGCCGCGGACCGGACCGGCGGCGATCTGCTCCCGGAGCGGATGGAGTGGCTGGTCGCCGCCGCCGAGGCGGCCGCGTCCGCGGGCCGCCGCGAGTTGTGCGTGCGCGCGGCCGAGTCGGTCTTCACCGCGGACGCGTCGCCGGCCCAGCGGGTCCGGGCCCGGATCGCGGTGCTGGACGCGTCCGGCCAGTCGATCGGCGTGATGGAGGAGGTGCTCTCCGCCGCGCTGGCCGACGCCGGCGAGGACCCCGCGCTGCTCGCCCCGCTGCGGCTGCGACTGGCCTGGCAGCGGCACCACCAGGGCAAGACCGAGCTGGCCGAGCGCGAGGCGAAGGCGGCGGTCCGGCTGGCCCGGATGGTCGGCGACACCTGGGTGGAGAGCATGGCCGGCGCGATCGTCGCCCAGGTGACGCGCGCCTCCGGCCGCCCCGAGTACCTGCAGGTGCTGGCCGAGGCGCTGGACGTGCCGACCGAGCCGGGCCGCGGCATGCTGCACCTCACGCCGCGCTTCCTGGCCGTCCGGTTCGCGCTCTTCGACGACCGGCTCACCGAGGCTCGCGCCGAGCTGCTGCGCATGCTGCCGGAGGCGGAGCGCAGCGGGCTGGAGGAGCTGCTCGACATCCTGCGCAACCTGGCCGAGGTGGCCGGCCGGGACGGCCACACCCGGGAGGCACTCGACTACGCGGCCCGCGCCGCACGGCTCTTCCAGGAGAACGACCTGCCGCTCGGCCCCAGCTGGTACACGCTGGCGATGGCGGAGCTGGCCGGCGGCAGCCCGGCCCGCGCGCTGTCCTACGCGGAGCGCGGCATGCTCTCCTCCGAGGCGGACGCCGACATGATCTACCTGACCCGCAACCTGCACGTGCTCGGCCAGGCCCAGCTGGCCACCGGCGACAACGACGCCGCGCTGGCCACGCTGCGCCGGCTGCAGCGCCTGGAGGCGGACCGCGGCTACACCGACCCGTCCACGCTGCGCTGGCACGGCGACCTGATCACCGCGCTGGTCAACGCGGGTGAGGCGGCCGCCGCGGCCGAGGTGGTGACGGAGGCGCGGGAGGCGGCGCAGCGACTCAAACGCTCCCGCGGCGTGCTCGCCGAACTCGACCGCGCGGAGGCGCTGATCCTGGTCCACCAGGGCGAGGCCGCGGCCGGCGCGGCGCTGGCGGCCGGCGCGGCGAAGACGTTCGCGGACCTGGGCCAGCCGATCGCGCAGGGAAACGCGCTGCTCACTCTGGGCCGCGCCGAACGCCGCCGCCGGCGGTACGCGGCCGCACGCGCCGCGATCGAGTCCGCACGCGACATCTTCAGCCGCGCACACGCCACACCCTGGACGCAGCGGGCACAGCGCGCGCTGGCCACGCTCACCGTGGGGGCGCAGCGGCGCGCGCCGGAGGAGGAGACGACCGGCGGCGAGGGCCTGACCTCGACGGAGGCGCGGATCGCCGCGCTGGTCCGGCAGGGCGCGAGCAACCGGGAGATCGCCGCCCAGCTCTACCTGAGCGTGAAGACGGTCGAGGCGACGCTCACCCGGATCTACCGCAAGATCGGCGTCCGTTCCCGCACCCAGCTGGCCTCCCGGCTCGGTCCCGGGGAAGGCTGACAAGGGTTTCCCCCGTTTCGCCGCCGGGTTTCCGGTACGTAACGTGATCCTCAGCAAGTCACGAGGTGCCGCCCCGCGGACCCCGGAACCGCCCGCCGACCAGCGGCCGGATCCGCCCGCGTGTCCGACCAACACCCCGAGTACGGACCGGGAGGATTACCCCGCGAGGGGACCTGGCCCCAGATCCTCGGCACCCCCATATTCCGCACCGCCCGGCTCCGACCGCACCCCCCGCGGGCAGCCGGGCGTGTGCTCTTTCCGGCCCCGCTTCCGCTCCACCGGCGCCGAAGAGCAAGACCTTCAAACCTTTCTTCCCGCTTCCGGCGTGGCCGAGTCCCCTGTGCTCCCGCGGGCACCGGTCGTCGCTGGCGCTCCTCCCTGCACGTCAGGTGGGTGGCCGCTTCACCCACTCGCCGGCGGTCAACGCCAGCATCGGCACCACAAGCCCGAGGCCTCACCGGGACCGCGACCCCCGGTCGGGCTGACTCCGTGTCCGCAGGACACACGACGACGTCCTCGCCGCGTGCCCGAGCATCGGTCAACCGTGACACCAGCTCGGCGGTCTCTCGCGACAGTGTCACGCTCACTTCACTGCCGGGCTCCGAGAGAGGGTGCCGAGCCTCCGCATCGCACATCAGCAGTCCAGTCATACCGACCTTCATCTGCTCCGACCTGCAGCAAGCGTAGGACCTGGATGCGACCGAAGTCGGCTTCCTTGACACGGCAGAGGTCACTGGTTCAATCCCAGTGTCGCCCACCAAGAAGTAACAGCTCGGAGGCCAGATCCGGAAGGGTCGGAGCTGGCCTCGAACATTTGACCATGGAGGTGACGTCGTATTCCTCGACACCCGACTCAAGAGCTCGGATTCCGATCGTTGTAGGCGGCGAGCTTCTGCGCGAGATACAGCTGAGCGGCGGGTTTCGTCAATCGTCCGCCGGGAAGGGTTATGTTGAGTTCGTCGGCCAGGCGACGTAGTCGCGGCAGGTCGAGACGCCCGTCCCGCTCCAGCGCCAGCAGAATGTCGTCCGCCGTGTGGAGAGATCTGACCTGCGTGGCGATCTCCCTGATGTTCAGCGGCGTAATGATCCTGGACCCTCGGGGCAGGAGCCGAACCTTGAGGCTTCCGTCGTTGAGTTGCGCAATCTCCTCGGGGGTCGCCGCCTTCAGCTTTTTCAGTGCGTCATCCAGGCCGGGTAGCGGATCGACGACCTGCTGTCCAGGAGCGAGCACGACCACCTTCGCGGTGCCGGAGACGAGATTCGTGAGCTGATCCTGTACGAGGGACTTGACCAGGTTATTCATCTGGTTGAATACTGCGGCCAGCGCGGCCACCGCATCGGTCATCGCTGCTTCCTCTCGCTATGCCCAGCTTCGAGCAGAAGCCGGCGGTAGTCCTCGCCGAACCGTTTGGTACGAGCGACAGTGCCGAACGTCGACTCCGTCTCGCCCTTGGCTCTGATCAGAGGCGGCAGCAGCGAACGAACCAATTCCTCCGAGGCCACCGGATCCCACATGACGTCCAGGATCGTGTTGCAGGCATCGTTCAAAGGGCGACCGCCACTCGGCATTCTCGGCCCGATCAGAGTGAGCCGCACCCCCGCGAGCAGGTGAAAGCGCGCCGAGTTGTAGAGCCGGGGGATCCGCTTGTCGGTGAACATTCGATCAATGCAGAATAGAGCGGCTGCGCTGGTGTAGTACGGAAACGGGCCGTCGGACTCCCGGAATATACGGTCCCGGTGTTCGTTGAGAATTTGCTTGTAATGTCCAAACCAGGCCGCGTTATCGAAAATCATCGCCGCATAGGCACGAGTCAACTGCATGAAGGTGATGATTCTCGGTTTCGCGACGGCCGACGTGTCATACTGCCCGGACCGTCGCTCATAGTAGAGCTGCCTGCCCTCCGGCTGGCTTTCGAAGCACTCTTCCACCTCGCGATGAATCTTCTGCCGAGAGGCAAGGTTGTTCTCGGTCACCGCGGTCTGCCGGTTGGTGGCCTTCACTATCGATGCAATGACGGCTCTTCGAGGTTAAGCGGGGTTGAGGTGGCCGCGGGATTTTCGGGTGGTGGCGGCGCGGGTGCGTAGGCGTTGGTTTTCGGGGTTGCGGAAGCCGTAGGCGTTGCGGGCGACGGTTTTGATGACGCGGTTGGTGCCCTCGGAGCCGGCGTTGGTGATGCCGGTGTGTAGGAACGCGAGGATCTGCGGCCACCAGGTCTCGATCGTGCGGGCGAGGCGGGTGAGTTCGGGCTGGCCGGAGTCGGCGCAGCGGGTGTAGAAGCGGTGCAGGTGCCGGGTGATGGTTTCGCGGTTCGGGTGGGTGCGGGCCAGGGCGAGGAGGTCGAGGAGGTCTTCCTTGGCGTTCCATGCGGCCAGGATCGGTGTGCTGATCTTGGCTGGCAGGGTGGTGAGGTCGTCGCAGAGTTTGTCGACGCGTTCGGCGCGGAGCCGGCGTGCGGAGCGGGTCAGGCGGTTGCGTAGGTCCCATTCGAGGTCTCCGGCCCGGCCCCGGCGGCCGCGGTGCTGGACGGTGATCCGGCGGCGGACGTCGTTGAGGGCCTGGTGGGCGAGTTGCACGACGTGGAAGTGATCGACGACCAGGATCGCGTGTGGTAGCGCGGTGGTGATCGCGGATTTGAAGATCGTGCACATGTCGATCGCCACGTATCGGACCTGGTCACGCCAATCCTGGCTGCGGGCGGTAAGCCAGTCGATCACGGTCTGGGCGGTCCGGCCCTCGACCTGGCCGAGGAGCCCTTGGCCGCCGGTCAGGTCACACATGCCGACGTGCCACCGGTCCACGCTCGTCTGCCACGCCTGGGTGACCGGGTCGAACTCCCATTTCGGCCGGCCCCGGCGGGTCTCGTCGATCCCCAGCACCTCGACCGGATCGGGCTCGGCGGGCAGCACCGCTGCGGCGTGAGCGGTGAACGCCGCCGCGACGACCGGCCACGACAGTCCGTGATCACGGGCCGATTGCACGACCGTCCGCCCGCCGTCAGCGACTGCGGCCCCGGCCGCGGCGCGGAGCCTGCCGGTCAGTCTCGCCCGGGCCGGGACCTGCCCGACCTGCTCGGTGAACGACACACGCGGACAACTATCGGTCGGGCAGTGCCAGCGGCGTTTACGCCACCGCAACCGCACCGTCCGGCCGGCGACCGGCAGATCCCGCGGCCGGGTCGTGACCCACGCCTTCACCCGCACCGCCTCCTGACCGCAGTCCGGGCAGCAACGCGCCTGCTCACACCCAGTGGACAAGACCACCACCGGCACACCAGCGGCATCCAGCTCGACCCGATCGACGACCAGGCCGTCAAGGCCCAGCAGCCGGGTCGTATCGTTGACCATGCTCGCAGCTCTTCACTTGTGACTATCCGATCTAGACACTCAGATGATCACCGACGAGCTGCGAGCCCGCTACGTCCGGGTCGCCGTCAACACCGCACCCCGCTCAACTTCGAAGAGCCGCAATGACGTCCTCGTCTTTCGACTCGATGAGCCGAACGTTCACGAAGACGTCATCGTCTAGCGTTTCCCGTTCATCGAACAGCACGTGGCAGGTCTGGCATCCATTGACGATCTGGAAGTCACGCAACTCGAACGTCTTCCCCACGGTGGTCACACTGCGCGCCACGATAGTGATGCCGTTGTTCAGTACGGCGAATCGGAGCCGTTCCTCCGGGTTCCGTAGCGTGTTACGGATGTCCTGATTAACGACGTTATAGTCCTGGAAGCCTCGGACGTTCTCATCGAACAGTTCCCGCATCCCGCCGGCCCTGTCAGTGAGCACGTTCTTCACTAGGTCGCGGGCGTTCAGCAGGGCAAGAAAGGACTGCCTGATGCCGGGTGCGCCGGGCATGGCAATCCGGTCCTCAAGCACGACTGAGGCCGAGACCTTGTCCTTGGACCGCTTGTAGAGGTCTTTCAACTCGCGTGCCCCGAGTGCTTCCACCTGGACTTCGGAAAAGTACCCGGTCTCCTCCAGTTGGCTTGCGGCTGTCCCGCGCTTGGCTTCGAGTAGATCGTCACCACGCCTCCCCGTCGTGGCGTACCAGACACTGAGCGACGGGGACCGATTCCTCATTCTGCCAAGATCCTCGTATATCGCCTCGATCGCCGTACGGAACTCCCGGACCGCGTCGGAACATCGATAGGTCATGGGCTGCGCGGTGAAGATGTGAACCAGGCTGTCGGCCAGGTCGGTGAAAACCTTCGCTTCAAAGTGAGGACTGGTCTTGGCCTGAACGACAATGAAATGCACACGGATATCCTGCTCCACCTGAACCTTCGCTTTTACGTCGGCAGCGTCGACGAGTTCGCCGTTTATCATGATGGCCAGGACATCGATGCCGAGATCATCACCTTGACCCATACGCAGGCGATCCGCATCGAACTGACTCTCATGAAACTGACTGACCACGCAATGCCCGGCGAACGTCTCAAACAATTCACTCTTCGGAAGGTTCTGCAATCCGCGATCGGCTTCGAACGCACTGATCATTCTTTGGAGGAGAAAATCCACGCCGGACCTCCGATCGCCGCGACGGCCTACTGTCGGAAGATATACGAATTGAAAGTCCGAGTCCATCGCCGATACACAGCAACGAATAGAACGTATGTACTTTACCGCAGCTCGGGAACGTATCTCATCGGGCTGGGCAGTGGTCGACTTTGTGATTGCCGAAGTTGAACGGTCTTGGTATGAACGTCAGACCCGCTTGAGATCCTGGGCGCCTATGACCAGGCTGCGACGTCAAGGAGACGCCTGGATGTGGAAGATCTGGCGACGCGAGGTGGTGTGGGAAGCAGCGACCTCGGGCTTTCCCCTGCCACCCGCCCAACGTGGGAGGAGCGCCAGCGACGACCGGTGCCCGCGGGAGCACTGAGAAACGTGACCACGCCGGAAGCGGGAAGATCCAGATCTTGATCTGGATCTACGCCGTTGCGGTCTTCGGGGCCTTGCCTCGGGCGGAGAGCCAGCCGTAGATGTCGGCGGCGTTGACCGGGCGGGAGAAGAGGTAGCCCTGGCCGTAGGGGCAGCCCATGCTGGCCAGCATCTCGCGGTGCACGGGCTCCTCGATGCCCTCGGCGATCACCCGCAGGTCCAGCGTGTCCGCCAGCTGGACGATCGCGGAGACCAGGGCGCGCTGTTTGCGGCTGTGGACCATGTCGTCGATGAACGACTTGTCGATTTTGAGGACGTCGATCGGCATGTGGCGCAGGTAGCTCAGCGACGAGTATCCGGTGCCGAAGTCGTCGATCGCGATCCGCACACCGGTCTGGCGCAGCGCGGCGAGGTCCGCCCAGACCTGCTCGTCGTCGCGCAGTAGCAGACTCTCGGTGATCTCCAGGAGCAGAGCCCGCGGGGGTACGCCGGAGTCGGCCAGGATCTGCCGGACCGAGTCCATGAAGCCGGGGTGGCGGAACTGGCGCGCGGACACGTTCACGCTCACGTAGCGGGGGCGGTCCGACGGCACCAGCCGGTTCCAGCGTTCCGCCGAGCGCAGCGCCTCCTCCAGCACCCAGTTTCCGATCGGCACGATCAGGCCGGTCTCCTCGGCGAGGTTGATGAACTGGTCGGGCGGGATCACGCCGCGGGTCGGATGCTTCCAGCGGACCAGCGCCTCGAACCCGGCCGCCTCGTCGGTGAGCAGGTCCACGATCGGCTGGTACTGGAGCACGAAGTGGCCGCCGCTGACCGCCTGCTCCAGCGCGGCCCGCAGCTCCAGCCGGGCGACCAGCGCGGAGTGCACCTCGGCCTGGTACCGCCGCCACTGCCCGCGCCCGGCCGCCTTCGCCACGTTCAGCGCCAGATCGGCCTGGCGGAGCAGCTCGTCCGCGTCCCGGGCCTCCGCGGTGGTGGAGACACCGACGCTCGCGACGCCGCCGATCTGCTCACCCTCGATGGTGAACGGCGAGGTCAACGCGGTGGTCACCCGCCCGGCGATCTCCTCCAGCTCGGAGAGGTGGCTGACGTCCTCGATCAGCGCGGCGAACTCGTCCGCGCCCAGCCGGGCGACCGTGTCGCCGGGGCGCAGCACCTCGGTCAGCCGTTCCGCCACGCCGGCCAGCAGCCGGTCGCCGACCGTGTGCCCGAGCGCCTCGTTGATCAGGCGGAACCCGTTCAGGTCGATCAGGAGTACGCCGACCAGCGAGCCGTCCCGGCCCGCGCGCGCGGCCGCGTGCTGGGCCCGGTCGGTGAACAGCACCCGGTTGGCCAGGCCGGTCAGCGAGTCGTGCAGCGCCTGATGGGTCAGCTCGCGTTCCAGCGTGCGCCGTTCGGTGACGTCCCGGAGCGTCAGGACCAGGCCGTTGACCGTGGGCTCGTCCCGCATGTCCCGGCAGTTGACCTCGATCTGCAGGCGGGCGCCGTCCCGGCGGACCGCGGTGAAGTCCATGCCGTCGTGCCGGCCGACGCCCGCGCGGGCCTGCGCCAGCATGTGCCGGAACCGGGTGCGGTCGGCCAGGTCGATCACGGTCTCCAGGGCCGCGCCGACCAGGTCAGGCGCCTCCAGCACGGTGTGCGCGGACGGGCTGGCGTACCGGACCGTGTCGTCGGAGTCCACGATCATGATGACGTCGGAGGCGTGCAGGATGAGCGTCCGGAAGTACGCCTCGCTCTGTGCGCGGTGCACCTCCTCGGTCAGCGCGATCCGGGCCATCGCCAGCCCGGTCTGCGACGCCAGCACCTCCATCGACCCGGCCAGCAGCCGCAGCTGCTCCTCGGCCGCGCCGAGGTACAGCGTCTGGACCGGTTCCACGCCGAGCGGGCAGCACAGCATCCGGTCGAACCCGATCAGCTCGCGCCCGGCGGCCAGCCACGGCCGCCGGCCCGGCGGGGACACCTCCCGGTCCAGGTCGCCGACCTCGCCCGCCTCGTCGTGGTCGGCCACCGCCGGGGCGAACAGCACCGCGTGCGGCGCGTCCGCGGGCAGCAGCCGGACGACCGTGGACCGGACCACGTCGCCGACCGCGGCCACGGTGGTCGCGGAGACCAGCCGGGCGCCCGCCTCGCGCAGCGCGGACTCGCGGTCCAGCGTCGCCACGAATCGGGTGCGCGAACCGGTCGACCAGAGCACGCCGAGCATCGAGATCAGAAGCGTCACACAGGCGATCAACGGTACGTCCCGCAGGTTGCCGCGCATCGCCTCGGCCAGCAGCACCACCGGTCCGACCAGGCTCACGGCCAGCAGCATCGTGCCCTGGAACGCGTTGGCGCGGGACGCGTACCCGGGAAGGCGTGGCATCGGCTCGGTCAGCCAGCGCATCGACGGCTGCAGCGCGGCCAGGCCCGGGGCGCCGTAGAAGATCACCCAGCCGAGGTCCACCGGGCCGCCGACCCGCCAGTCGCCGGACAGCAGGCCGATCGAGTAGAGGCAGTCCGTGACCAGCAGCGACAGCACGCCCAGGACCAGCAGGTTCGCGGACACGGGGCGGCGCCCGCCGGTCGCCAGCAGCCGGGCCAGCGCGGCCACGCACACCAGGTCACCGACCGGCCCGGTGATCGCGGCGACCCGCTCGACGACCGTCACGCCGGAGTCGCGGATGAACGGCGCGACCAGGTAGACCCAGGCCAGCAGCGCCAGCGCGGCCGTCACCATCAGCGCCTCGAGCAGCGCGTTGCGGTCCCGCCCGACCGTGCGCGCGGCCATGAAGCGGAGCAGCGCGGCGGCCAGTAGCACCGGGACCACCACATAGACCGCATCGGCGTACGACGGGAACGGATCCGGGTCGTGCGCCACCTCGACGAGCCAGTTGTAATAGGTGTCACCTATGTTCAACGCCACCAGCGCGGCGGCCAGCAGGTACCACGGCAGGCGGCGGCGCGGGCGGTGCAGCCGGACGCCGGCCAGCACCGCGGCCGCGCCGGACAGGCCGATCAGCACCCACGTCAGCGCCTTCTGCTGCGGAAACGCGTAGAACAGCGCGGTGAGCACGGCGAGCCAGACGGTGAAGCCGACGCTCACCCGTCCTGCCGACATCCGCGACCCCCCACCGCTGCCTCTCCCGCCTATCGGACAATCGGCGCGCTTCCGACTCGGATGAGGGAAACGGCACCGGCCGCGCTGAGTAGCGTGATCCCGTGCTGTTTCGACTCTGGGAATCGCCGGCCGGGGAATCGCCGGCCGCGCGTCTCGTTCCCGACGGCGTCGCGCGTCTCGTTCCCGACGGCGTCGGGCGTCTCGTTCCCGACGGCGTCGGGCGTCTCGTTCCCGACGGCGTCGGGCGTCTCGTTCCCGACGGCGTCGGGCGTCTCGTTCCCGATGGCGTCGGCGGCGAGCACCTGCTGGTCACCCGGCACGCCGAGGTGCGCGCGGTGCTGGCCGACCCGGACACGTACCGTCCGGACAACGCGCTCGACGCGGTCACCCCGATGCCCGCGAGCGCGCTGCGCATCCTGGTCCGGCACGGCTTCCGGCTGCCCCCGACGCTCGCCAACAACGGCGGTGCCAGCCACCCCGCGATTCGCGCCGAGGTCGCGGAGCTGCTGCATCCGCACTCCGTGGCGGCGCAGCGTCCATGGCTGTCGTCCGTGGTGCGGCGCCGGGTTTCTGGCGTCTCATCCGATTTGGCGGCCGGCCGGTCCGTCGACCTTCATGCCGCGATCGCGGCCGACCTCCCGCTGCTGGTCCTGGCTCGCTTGGTCGACCTGCCCGAGGCCGAGACCGCCGCGGTCAAGACGTTCGCCCGCGCCGCGCTCGAGCTGTTCTGGGCCCCCCTGTCGGCCGACCGGCAGAACCACCTGGCCACCGTGGTGGGCGAGTTCCACACGACGCTGCGCGACTTCGCCGCCCACGGCGACGGTCTCGCCGCCCGCCTCCGCGCGGCCGGTCACGGGCCCGACGTCGTCGCCGGCGCGCTGTTCTTCCTACTCGTGGCCGGCCAGGAGACCACGTCCCAGTTCCTCACGCTGCTGATGCACCGGCTCGCCACCACCCCGATCCCGCCGGACGCCCGCACGGCCGACATCGTCGAGGAGTCCCTCCGCCTCGACACCCCGATCGTCACCTGGCGCCGGGTGGCCGCCCGCGACACCACGCTGGGTGACGTACGAATTCCGGCCGGGACCAGCCTGCTGCTCTGGCTGACCGCGGCCGGCCGCGATCCCGCCGTGGTCGCCGCCCCGGACGACTTCCGCCCCGGCCAGCCCGGCAGCCGCCGCCACCTGGCCTTCGGCGCCGGCGCCCACCGCTGCGTGGGGGCCAGCCTGGCCCGCATGGAGGCGGAGGTGGTCACGGAGGAAACGCGCTCACTGTTGCGTTCGGTAACGGTCCTGCGGGCCCCCTGGTCCCCGGACAACCTGACGTTCCGCATGCCGGACGCCTTCGTCATAGGACCGCAGAACGGGGTGCCGGAAGCCGAAGCCGTGCGCCCGCAGATCGGCCATAGACACCGCCGTCACGCCGGGCTATGACAACCTGCCGCTGCGTGAAACGATGAGCAGCCCGAACAGGACGCCGCGGAAGAGCGATCGCGTCCTGGCATGCCGGTCGTCCGAAGCACGTGGAGGCGCGCCGTGGCGGATCTTGACGGACTGTGGTCAGCGCTCGCCGACGAGCTGACGGACGTCATGGGCCGGTACCGGCAGCGCATCGCGACACTGCCGGTGACCATCAAGCCCGACAGGACGATCCTCACCGCGGCTGACGTCGAGGTCGAAGAGTTGATCACTGCCAGGATCCGCGAGTTCGATCCGGATGCGGTCATCATCGGCGAGGAGGACGGGCGTACAGACGAGCGGGCCGAGGTCACGGACCCGAGCAAGCTGCTGTACGTCATCGATCCGATCGACGGCACAGCGGAATTCGTCCGTCCGGGTCATCGCGAGTTCGCCTCAGTCGTCTGCGTTCTGCGGGATCGCCGGCCGGTCGCAGCCTTCGTCCTCGCGCCGGAGCTCGGCACCGGCGGAACACCCTTGTTGATCACCTGCGACCAGCCGGCCGGCAGCGTGAAGGTCAACGGTGCCCGGCTCGGCGATCATGCGGCACCGGCCGGCGAGCGATGGGCATCGGTGACGCGCAGCAGCGGCACCGAGCCTCGCGCCTTCGAAGCCCAGCTTCAGGGCGCGGGGTTCCGTCTCAAGACGCGCACCACATCGCAGACGCTGGACATGGTCCGGGCATCAATTGACGTGAGTCAATACTCTGATGCACGCCCTGCCCACTTCACACTCTTCTACCGATCCAACCAGAAGATCTGGGACGGCCTCGCCGGACTCTGCCTCGGTGAAACCGTCGGCCTGCGCACCGCCGCCCGTACCGGCGCCGCTCGCGTACCGGTGGACGTCGCTACGTTGCGGGCCGCCGAGCCCACGTTTGACTCCACCATCCTCGGTTCACCGGAGGCAGTCGAGTGGTTCTTGAAGACCCTGTAAGCGGGCTGCAGCGGGACTCGAGCGTCCTGATCGACGTCACGTCGATCATCGGCGCCGAGAACTTCATCCTGTCGCAGAACCAGGGCACCGCGCCGGAGGATCCATTCGCCCGGCAGTGCTTCGTGGAACTGATCCAGTCGCTGATCTTCATGTCGGCCGTCTTCGTGGCTCATCCCATGCTGCCGGACCCCCGACCCGAGGACTACGGCGAGCAACCTCGGCTTCTGCGAGCACTGATGCACACCGGCCTCGTGCGTCCGCTCCGCCTGAGTGATCGGGAATGGGCCGCCGCTTCGGCGGCCGAGGCCAGCGCCTTGCGGGATCTCAAGAGCCCACAAGGCACACGCAGCGTCATGCAGTTCGTCGAGCAAGCGCTGATCTGTGACCGTGCTCAATCCGCCCGGCGCAACAGCCTGTCCCGTCGCATCGGCGAATGGTCCGACTTCCAAGCTCGAAAGATCCGGATACCCGGCAACCACGCCGATCGGATCGCCACGTCCGACGGCATCGAGGATGACGACTACGGCCACTGGGCGCGCGCCGCGGCCTTGGCCTTGGAAGGATCGCTCGAACAGGTTGCCGCCGCCACTGAGCAGAAGTACGTCATGGCCAATCTGGCTCGCGGCCTCAAGTACAAGGTCCGGGCGGAGGCAGCCGGCACGTGTTACCAAGCACATCCGATGCGCAGGGACTTCTCCCTCACCTTCCAGCTCAACCAGGACGACGCCGACAACGAATCCGTACTCGACCTGATCAAGGCAGTCAGGGGAATCCATCGGTCGCTGTCAGAAGCCGCGGGAACGCCGTTGTCCCATCGGATGCGACTTCTCGAACTCGAGTTGCCGCTCCTCGGTGGCCGGCTCTGGGACTCGTCGGAGACCCTGCGGGAATCGGACCAGACATGGCTTGAGATGGTCGTGGATCGCATCCGCGACTACCGTGACAGCGCTGCAGAGCTTCGCGAGACCGTTATGCGGTGCGTCACCGATGAGGACCTCTTACGCGTCGTGAGAGACATCGACGAGGTCAAGGAACACCTTCTCGACCGCCTCGGGTTGCGGCGGGTCGAGACCTCCGCAGTCGAGCGCGAACTCGTCGATGACGTCGCCTCCGTGGTCCAGATGGCTACCGGGGTGCCCAAGGTGTCGGGACTCTGGTTCGGCACGAGGACCCTCGGCAAGCAGGTCGCCCAGTTCCGTTTCAGCGGCCAGCCCTACCAGCAGTTCCTCTATCGAGAGTTCATGTGGGCGTGGAAGGCCTCCGGACGCTGACCCACCCCTATCCCTTCGTCGCCGCCGAACAAGATCGTCGGCCCGCGCGGACGCGATGATTGCGAGCTGCGGACGGTCCACGTCATCGCAGGCGTCCTCGGAATCGGCCTCGGTGAGCTGATCGCATCCGGCGACCACGACGCCGCTGACGAGGATCGTCCCCGGCTGCGGGTGTGTCTCCCCTGAGAGGACCGCCCATCACCGCCGGCAGTCGACCCCGACCGGCTCTTGATGAAGGGATGCGCGCCGGTCAGAGATCTTCTGCCCAGGTGCGCCAGTCGTCGAGGACGCCGTAGAGGGTGGGGGTGAGCCAGCCGGAGGCGGAGCGGCGGAAGACGCCGGGGTCGATGGCGCCGGCGGCGTCGGGGATGGCGCCGGCGAGCTGGGGGATCAGGTCGGTGAGGTTGGTCCAATGGACCAGCTCGGGGGCGGCGGGCCAGGCGCCGATGACGATTCTGGCGGGTACGCCGCGGCGGTCCAGGGCCTCGAGCGTGAGCGCGGTGTGGTTGAGCGTGCCGAGGCCGGCGCGGGCGACGACGACGGCCTTGGCGTCGAGGGTGACGGCGAGGTCGGCGACGGTCCACGGCTCGCCGGAGGGGCGCAGGCCCATCGGGACCAGCAGGCCGCCGGCGCCCTCGATCAGCACCAGGTCGTGCCGGCCGGCCTCGGCGCGGATCTCGTCGACGACCGTGTAGAGCTCGATCGGCTCCAGGCCGGCCACCCGGGCGGCGGCGAGCGGGGCCAGCGGGTCGGGGAACGACGCGAGCGTGCGGACCGTGTCGGGGCCGGCGAGCCGCGCGATCACCTCGGCGTCGGTGGGCTCGCCGGTCGCGGTGCCGGTCTGACCCGGCTTGATCACCGCGACCCGCAGGCCGGCGTGCCGGGCGGCGGCGGCGATCGCGGCGGTCGCGATGGTCTTCCCGACGCCGGTGTCGGTCCCGGTCACCAGGACGATCCCGCGCCACTCCCCCGCCTCGGCCGGCAGCGAGACCGGTGCACCGGCGCCCTCGACCGGCTCGAATCCGTCTCCGAGCGACCCGTCCGGCTCGTCGTCCGAGCCGGCCGCGCCCGGTACCCCGGTGCCCGCGCCGGATCTCTCCGGCTCCCCGCCGACACCGATATTCGCCTGTTCCCCGGTAACCGCGGCGCCGGCATCGAGGTTCCGCCGGACCCCGTCGACCGGACCGGCGTCGTGCTCTCCCCGCACACCGGCGACTGCGCCGGCGTCGGGCTCCGTCTGCCGGCCGGCGGACGCGTCGGCGCCGGGATCTCGCTGCTCGCCGGCCGCTTCGCGGTCGGGGTCGGCGGACGCGATGGTTGTCGCATCAGCGGCGGACGCGTCCGGAAGAACCGGCGCGTCCGAAAGAACCGGCGCGTCCGAAAGAACCGGCGCGTCCGAAAGAACCGGCGCGTCCGAAAGAACCGGCGCGTCCGGAAGAACCGGCGCGGCGGGAGTGGCGGTCATGAGGTGACTGCCGGGTGCGGGGCGGTTTTGACGATCACGTCCAGGGCTCGCTCGAAATCAGGTCGGGGAACGCCCACGTTGATGGTCAGCCGCAGCCGGGACCGCGGGTCCGGTGTGGTGGGTGGGCGGAAACAGCCTACGGCCACCCCGGCGTCGAGGCAGGCGGCGGCCCAGGCCACGGCCTCGGTAGGCCCCGGGGCGGTGACCGAGACGACACCGGCCGCCGGCGGGGCCGCGGAGAGACCGGCCGCGGTCAGCCGGGCGTGGGCCAACGCGGCGCGGGACGCGAGCTCCGCGCGGGCCCCGTCGTCGGACCGGGCCAGGTCGAGCGCCGCCAGCGCCGCCGCCGCAGTGGCCGGCGGGAGCGCGGTGTCGTAGATGAACGTGCGCCCGGTGTCGACCAGGTGCCGGATCAGCGCGGCAGGCCCGGCGATCACGCCTCCGGCGGCACCGAGCGCTTTGGAGAGTGTGGCGGTCACCACGACGTCGGGTGCACCCGACAACCGCGCGGAAGCGACACCACCGGCACCGGACGGCCCGAGCACGCCGAGCGCGTGCGCGTCGTCGACCAGCAACAGCGCCTCGTGCGACGACACCAGCTCGTGCAGCGCGGCCAGCGGCGCCAGGTCACCGTCGACGGAGAAGACCGACTCCGTGATCACCACGGCGGGCGGGGTGGCGAGCGCCGACCGTACCCCCGAAAGATCGTTGTGGGGTGTGACGACCGGCGTGTGGCCGGTCAGCCGGACGCCGTCGACCAGCGACGCATGGTTGTGCGCGTCCGTGATCAGCGTCGTGGACGGCTGGGTCAGCGCGCGGACCGCGCCCAGATTCGCGAGGTAACCGGACGAGTAGACCAGCGCGGACTCGGCACCGAGCCAGTCGGCGAGCGCGGTCTCCAGCGCCGCGTGCAGCTCCGTCGAGCCTCTGACCAGGCGGGATCCGGTCGCGCCGGCGCCATAACGACGGAGGGCCGCCGTGGCGGCCTCGATCACCCGCGGGTGCCGGGAGAGGCCGAGGTAGTCGTTGCCGGCGAGGTCGGTGACCTCGCCGGACGCGCCGCGCGGGCGCAGCCGCCGGGTCAGCCCGGCCCGCGCGCGCAGGCCCGCCTTGCGGTCCAGGGCGTCCAGCCAGCGTGTCACCGCGCACCCCCTGCGTCTTGTGAGTGGTCTCCAAACCGCCTTGTAGGGTACGGACCATGGCTGACATCCTCGATCGTGCCCGGACCCGGGTGCTGGAGAACGGCATCGGGCTCGGCGAGAGCGACATCCTCGAGGTGCTGACCCTGCCGGACGAGGACCTCCCCGCCGCGCTGCAACTCGCCCACGAGGTGCGCATGCGCTGGTGCGGGCCGGAGGTCGAGGTCGAGGGCATCGTCTCGCTGAAGACCGGCGGCTGCCCGGAGGACTGTCACTTCTGCTCGCAGTCCGGCCTGTTCACCTCGCCGGTGCGCGCGGTCTGGCTGGACATCCCGCAGCTGGTCGAGGCCGCGCGGCAGACCGCGGCGACCGGCGCGACCGAGTTCTGCATCGTGGCCGCGGTGCGCGGGCCGGACGCGCGGCTGATGAAGCAGATGCGCGAGGGCGTCGCCGCGATCCGGGAGGCGGTCGACATCCAGGTGGCCGCGTCGCTCGGCATGCTCACCCAGGAGCAGGTCGACGAGCTCGTCGAGATGGGTGTGCACCGCTACAACCACAACCTGGAGACCTGCCGGTCGTACTTTCCGAACGTGGTGTCCACGCATTCCTGGGAGGAGCGCTGGGAGACGCTGCGGATGGTGCGCGAGTCCGGCATGGAGGTCTGCTGCGGCGGCATCATCGGCCTGGGCGAGAGCGTGGAGCAGCGGGCCGAGTTCGCGGCGCAGCTCGCCTCGCTGGGCCCGCACGAGGTGCCGCTGAACTTCCTGAACCCGCGCCCGGGCACGCCGCTGGCCGATCAGCCGGTGCTGGCACCGCGCGACGCGCTGCGGGCGATCGCGGCGTTCCGGCTGGCCATGCCGAAGACCATCCTGCGGTACGCCGGGGGTCGCGAGATCACGCTCGGCGACCTCGGCACGCGCGACGGCCTGCTCGGCGGCATCAACGCGGTGATCGTCGGCAACTACCTGACCACGCTGGGCCGCCCGGCCACCGCGGACCTGGAGCTGCTGGACGAGTTGAGCATGCCGGTCAAGGCGCTGTCCGCGACCCTGTAAAGCGCTTGAGACCACGCCCGCCGAATCCGCGCCCGGACTCCACCCGTCCGCAGGGCGCGCATCCGCCGAAGACGCGTCCGTCCCCCCGCCCGAAACCGCAGTGAGGTGCCGTTCATGACCTGGTGCGACCGGTGCGGCGACGCGTTGGCGACCGGTGACCACACCGCGTGCGCGGCGGCCCGCGAGCTGGAACCGCCGCGGTTCTGCCCGGACTGCCGCCGGAGAATGAAGGTGCAGGTGCTGCCCTCCGGCTGGAGTGCGACCTGCGTGGAGCACGGAACGCGCATGATGGCGGGGTGAACGTCAGCGACGTCTGCGGCCCGCCGTGCGCGGCCGTGCTGCACGGCGCGTCCGTCATGCTCCGCCCGACCGAGGCCGCGGACATCCCGGCGCTGGCCGCGATCCGCCGGCATCCGGACGTGCGGCGCTGGTGGGGCGGGGGCGACGACCTGGCCGCCGAGGTCACCGACGACCATCTGGACGCGGAGACGCCGACGTTCGCGATCGTGCTGGACGGCACGGTCGCCGGCATGATCCAGTGGCACGAGGAGACCGACCCGATGTACCGGCATGCCGGCATCGACATCTTCCTGGACCCGGCCGTGCGCGGGCGCGGGCTGGGCACGGACGCGGTCCGCACGCTGGCCCGGCACGTGATCGACGCGCACGGCCACCATCGTCTGGTGATCGACCCGGCCGCCGCGAACACGGCCGCGATCCGCAGTTACGCCAAGGCCGGGTTCCGCCCGGTCGGCGTGCTCCGCCGGTACGAGCGGTCCCCCGACGGCTCCTGGCACGACGGCCTGCTGATGGACCTCCTGGCGGAGGAGCTCAGCTGACGCCGCGGCCGGTCTTCTGCTGCAGCTCGTCGATCCGCTGCGACGCCTCCGCCTTGGTCAGGCCCTCGGGCGCCGGCTCGCCGGCCTCGTTCGCCAGCGTGTGGAGATAGGACTCCTGGGGGCCGGTCGCCGGCTCGTCACCGGTGGTCCAGTCGGCCGGATCCTTCTCCGCCGAGTTCTGCTGCTGGTCGGTCATGGCAGGCCCCTTCCGTGCGGTTCTCGAACGTCTGTACCCCTACCCGGCCACACGCTGGCCAAACCGGCGGAAATGCTCACCCGCAGCGACGGTGCCCGACGGATAGCGTGAGCCCTGCCACGCGCTTCGGCCAAACGACGGGCACGATTTCTTGCGCGGAAGCACTACACTCGCTCCTGTCCGTGGAGCCGCGCGCGACTACGCGTAGTGGAGGACACCGAGGGGACGGATGTGGGCGCATCCGTCCCCTCACCCACGGCGATCACCTTCGAGAGCATGAAGCAACGATCAACGGCGCGACAGCGCAGATCAAAGGCACAGGAGCGGATTTCCCGCTTCCGGCGTGGTGCAGCCCGCATGCTCCCGCGGGCACCGGTCGTCGCTGGCGCTCCTCCCTGCCGGATCCCGGGTGGTCGAGACAGGACCACGCGGCTGCCGCCGCTGACAGCCACCTCTCACGGGCGGCGCAGTGAGCAACCCGTGCTCGGGCGTCCCCCCATGTCGTCAGAACAGCATCGGGACGCCTCGAGCAACGGACGCAGCGAGGCCCGTTAGGAGGCCGGAGACGCGGCCCGGGTCGGGGTGATCGGCAGCGTGACCGTGACCAGGCCGGCGTCGCGTTCCAGCGCGGAGGCCGGGCCGAGGCGCTCCAATGTGGAGAGCATCGCCTCTTCCCGCGCCCGCACGTGCACCACCAGCGCGGCCAGCCCGGCGCGCGCGGCCATGGCGACCAGCCGCCGCACCAGCGTGGCGCCGATGCCACGCCCGCGCCAGGCGTCGTCGACCAGCAGGCCCACCTCGGCGATGTCGCCCTCCGGCACCAGGCCGGCGAGCCCGATCACCCGGTCGCCGGCGAGCGCGACCATGCCGTGCGGGATCAGCCGGTGCGCCCGGGTCGGGCCGGCGGTCAGCCGGCAGGCGCGCATACCGCGTACCCCCGGAAGGTCCTCGGTCTGGGCCGGGCGGATCGTGATCTCGTCGCCGTCCGGGAGCAGCAGCGTGACCGGCTCCTCGGCGGCGCGCAGCGCGGCGGCCGCGACCTCGACCAGCGCCTGGCCTCGCGCGTACTCCGCGGGCGTGAACGCCGGCTCGTGGCGGACGATCTCGTAGACTCCGCCGGCCGGGTCGGCCAGCCGCATCGCGGAGCGGGCCAGCCCGAACCGGGTCGGCGGCGTGGTGCGTGGCAGCTCGGCCCGCCAGGTGACCTCGGTGGCGCCGAGCATGCCACCGAGCGCGTCGCCCAGCGAGTCCGGGTCGCGGACCAGCCGGGCCGCGAGGCCGAGCGCGCTGGTCGGCGCGTCCGCCAGTGCCTGCGGCTCGGCCGGCGCCACCCACGGGTCCCGGCCGCGGCCCTTCTCGACCGCGGCGAGCAGGTCCCGCTCGGACATGGTGTCGGGCGCGTCGACCAGGAAGTCGTCCACGGCACCGCCCTCGGTGGTGTGCACCTGGACGGCCAGGATGTTCACCGACTTCAGCGCCAGGCTCGCGGTGAGCACGGACAGGTAGCCCGGACGGTCGTCCACCGTCGCCCTGATTCGCCACAGCCCCACGACGCCTCAGCTCCCTCCCGCCGAACCTTCAGCGTCGCACGCTGCTGTTACTGACCTATTGCTCAGCGCGAACTTCGCCGCGTGCCCCTCGTCACGTCCCGCCCCCCACGTGATCGAGGCGGCCTCGATCTTGGGACGGGGTCAGCGACCGCGGGTGTAGACGGTGAGGCCGAGCGCGCCCGCGTCCAGCCTGCCGTCGGCCGCGATGGTGAAGCGCCACCGGTCGTAGCGGGTCTGGCCGAGCACGACCACGACCCAGGTGGCGTGCGGGCCGGTGAGCAGCGCCTGCACCCGCTCCAGGTCCTTCGCGCCGGGCGCGGAGCCGAGGATCAGCACGCCGGGGCCCTCGCCGGACGGGTTGCCGCGCAGCGCGAACGCGTCGGCGGATCGGTCGCCCTCGGCCGCGGTGATCGCGTCCCGGACCGATCCGAGCGACATCAGCCGCTCGCCGCCGTCCAGGTGCGGGCGGATGTCGCCGGCCACCACGCGGACCGTACCGGACCACGGGCTGCCGGTCAGCTCCTCGGCCCACGCCCCGATCAGCGCGCGCGAGGCCGCGGCGTCGCCGCTGATGCTGATCACGCCGGTGGCCTGGCCGAGGTCGATCAGCTCGCGGGTGCCGCCGGCGGTGCCGAGCGTGACCAGGCGCGGCGTCGGGCTGCCCACGTTGACCGCGGGCAGCGCCTGCAGGTCACGCAGCTGGGCACGCCAGACCCGGCCGTTCTCGGCCGGCTCCCACGGCTCGACCGTGTCGGCGTCCGGCGAGGCCAGGCGCAGCGACATGTACTGCTCGTCCAGCGAGACGCCGTAGATCGGCGGGACCGGGCGGCCGGCCGCTGCGGCGCCGGCGACCAGCACGCTGAGCGCGCGGTCGATGGTCCAGGACGCGGCGGTGTCGAACGTGCGGGCGGGCGGCGCGACGTCCGGCCGGCCGTTCCCCGCCCGGCCGGCAGCCGTACCCGTGGCCGGCTTGCCTCCGGCGCCTCGCCTACGAAAGATCAGGAAGCCTGCGACCGCGCCGGCCACCAGCAGCACACCGAGCACGATCAGCAGCACCGGGAGGCCGCCGGTCTCCTCGGACGCCGGGTTCTGCGCCGCGGCCGTGGGTGCCGGGGCGGACGGGGCGGCGGCCGCGCCCTCCGGCATCGGTCCCGCGCCGATGCCCTCACCCCTGGCGTCGGCCGGCAGCGCCAGGATCCAGCCGGGCGCGACCCGCTCCGGCGTCTCCATCGCGGTGCCGTCCGGCTGGGTGCGGCCCTTGTTCAGCTCGAAGATCTCGGTGTAGCGCTCGCCGTCGCCGAGCAGCCGCTCCGCGATCGCATGCAGGAACTCCGGCTCGCCGTTGAAGCTGTCCTGCACCCGGTACCAGAGCCGGCCGGTCTGGACGCCGTCGCCCTTCGCGCCGGCCGGCAGGAACAGCACCCAGCCGGGCGCGAGCACCTCGGGCTTCTCCAGCGCCTTGCCGTCGGCCTGCACCCGGCCCTTGTTCAGCTCGAAGATCTCGGTGTAGCGCTCGCCGTCGCCGAGCAGCCGCTCCGCGATCGCGTGCAGGAACTCCGGCTCGCCGTCGAAGCTCGGCTGCACCTGGTACCACGTGAGCAGCTCACGGTCCTCTACGGACGGGGACGCGGTGGCCGCGACGACCGGGACGGCCGGCACCGGCGAACGCGGGGCCGCGAGCGCGGGCCCGCCCACCGTGACGGCGAGTAGCAGCGGCAGCACCACGGTGCTGACTCGCCGGACAGGGTGACGGGACATCGGTCCACTTCCTCGCGAAGATCACTGAAAACACGGACACCTTACGCGGTGCGATAACGTGTGCCCACCATCCACGCGTCCCGCTCAACATTGAATGACACCGTCGCGGGGCCGACGACCGTGCGAAAGATCCCCGCTCGGAGGCACAGTGCAGCTCATACTTACCGTCGTCGATAGTGTGAACAATGACGCATCACATGTGTCTCTCACCGTCGACGGTCAAGCCACCGTCGCCTCGGTCGGTCACGCTGCGCAACGACTGATGCGCGACGCCCACATGCGGGCGGACATCGCGCTCTACGCGGACGGCCGGCCGCTGCACCCGGCCGCCACGGTCGCGGAGTCCGGCCTCCGCGACGGCAGCGTGCTCGGCCTCGGCGCGCCGGCCGGTCCGCCGCCGGAGCAGACCGGTCTGCTGGAGATCAGGGTCGCGGGCGGACCGGCCGCGGGCATGTTCGTCCGCCTCGGCGCCGGCAGCGGCGACATCGGCCGCGACCCGGGCTGCTGGGTGCCGGTTCCGGACCCGGCACTGCCGCCCGCCGCGGTCACGGTCAGCGTGGACATCCAGGCCCGCTGCCGGATCGCGCCGGCCGGCGGCACCCCGGTGCGGCTGGACGGCGACGAGGTGACCGAGCCGGTCGCCTGGGAGCCGGGCCGGCTGCTGCACATCGGCGACAGCGTGCTGGAACTGGCCGAGTACACCCGGCCGGACGCCGCGTTGGCCCCGTCCGCGGACGGCACCGGACTGGACTACAACCGGCCGCCGCGGATCCGCGCGCCGCGCCGGCAGACCCGGTTCCGGCTGCCCACGCCGCCCAAAGAACCGCCGCGCAATCCGCTGCCGTGGCTGATCGCGCTGGTCCCGCTGATCGGCGCGCTCACGCTGATGCTGCTCACCGGCAACAAGACCATGCTGCTGCTGGCGTTCCTCAGCCCGATCTCGCTGGTCGCGAACCACTTCTGGACGCGCCGGCAGGGCAAGCGGACGTTCGGCGACCTGCGCCGCGAATACGTCGAGACGAAGGACCGGATCGAGCGCGACGCCCGCGAGGCGCTGGAGGTGGAGAAGGCGGACCGGCGCACGGCCGCGCCCGACCCGGGCCTGATCGCGGTCATCGCCACCGGGCCCCGGCGGCGGCTCTGGGAGCGGCGCCGCCGCGACACCGACCACCTGCTGATCCGGGCCGGCGCCGGCGACCAGCCCGCGGAGGTGGCGCTGGACGATCCGGAACAGGACGACCACCGGCGTACGGTGCACTGGTCCATTCCGGACGTACCGGTCACCATGCCGCTGCGCGAGCACGGCGTGATCGGCTTCGCCGGGCCGGGCGACACCGCCCGCGCGCTCGGCCGCTGGGCCGTGGTGCAGACCGCGGTGCTGCACAGCCCGGCCGACGTGCAGATCACCGTGCTCACCGATGCGGCCGGGAAGGACAGCTGGGACTGGGTGCGCTGGCTGCCGCACGCCCGCCCGAACGGCCCGTCCGCACCGGCCGTGCTGATCGGCCTGGACGCGGAGTCGGTCGGCCGCCGGGTGGCGAGCCTGCTGGAGCTGATCGAGGCGCGGCTGGGGGTGCGCAAGGAGACCGGCGAGGCCGGCTTCCGCGAGCCGGACATGCTGGTCGTGCTGGACGGATCGCGGCGGCTGCGCTCGCTGCCCGGCGTGATCCAGCTGCTGCGCGAGGGCCCGGCGGTCGGCGTCTACGCGATCTGCCTGGACGCGGACGAGCGGCTGCTCCCGGCCGAGTGCCAGGCCGTCGCCGTGGTCGAGGGTGCCACGCTGCGGATCTCGAGGACCGGCGCGGAGGAGCTGTTCGGCGTACGCCCGGACTTCGTCTCCCCGGCCTGGTGCGCCGCGGTCGCCCGGCCACTGGCCCCGATCCGCGACGTCAGCGACGACGAGGAGGACGCGGCACTACCCGGCTCCAGCCGGCTGCTCGACGTGCTCTCGCTGGACCCGCCGCTGCCGGAGGACATCGTGGCCCGCTGGGCGTTCCGCGGCGCGACCACGTCGGCCGTGGTCGGCGAGTCGTTCGACGGCGCGTTCGAGATCGACCTGCGCCGGGACGGCCCGCACGGCCTGATCGCCGGCACCACCGGCTCCGGCAAGTCCGAGCTGCTGCAGACCATCGTGGCGTCGCTCGCGGTGGCGAACCGGCCGGACGCGATGACGTTCGTGCTGGTCGACTACAAGGGCGGCAGCGCGTTCGGCGACTGCGTGCGGCTGCCGCACACGGTCGGCATGGTCACCGACCTGGACGAGCACCTGGTCCGGCGCGCGCTGGAGTCGCTGGCTGCGGAACTGCGCCGCCGCGAGCACATCCTGGCCGCCGCGGGCGCCAAGGACATCGAGGACTACACCCGGGTCGGCGGCGTACTCCCTCGGCTGCTCATCGTGATCGACGAGTTCGCGTCGATGGCCCGGGAGCTGCCCGACTTCGTCACCGGCCTGGTCAACGTGGCGCAGCGCGGCCGGTCGCTCGGCATCCACCTGCTGCTGGCCACGCAGCGGCCGAGCGGCGTGGTCTCGCCGGAGATCCGGGCGAACACGAACCTGCGGATCGCGCTGCGGGTCACGGACGCGGCCGAGAGCCAGGACGTGCTGAACGCGCCGGACGCGGCCCGGATCGCGAAGAGCACACCGGGTCGCGCGTACGTACGGCTCGGCCACGCCTCGCTGGTGCCGTTCCAGGCCGGGCGCGTCGGCGGGCGCCGCCCCGGCACGGCGGCGAACGCGGTCGCGCCGCCGGAGATGCGCGTGCTCGACTGGGCCGACCTGGCCCGGCCGGTCGAGACCACGCCGGCGGCGCGCAACGCCGCGGCGCAGGACGAGATCACCGACCTGCAGGTGCTGGTCGAGGCGCTGCGCGGCGCGGCGCAGATGGCCGGCGTGCCGGAGCAGCACAGCCCGTGGCTGGCGCCGCTGCCGGACTCGGTCCTGCTGGAGACGCTGACCGCGGAGCCGGGCGCGGTGCCGTACGGCGTCGAGGACCTGCCCAAGCAGCAGGAACAGCGCACCGCGGCGCTGCGGCTGGAGACGTTCGGGCACCTGATCGTGGCCGGTGCGCCGCGCACCGGCCGGTCGCAGCTGCTGCGCACGATGGCCGGCGCGCTGGCCCGCACGCACTCCGCCGCCGACGTGCACCTCTACGGCCTGGACTGCGGCAACGGCGCGCTGCTGCCGCTGGCGCACCTGCCGCACACCGGCGCGGTGGTGCAGCGCACCGAGGTGGAGCGCGCGGTCCGGCTGATCGGCCGGCTCGGCGAGGAGATCCGCCGTCGGCAGGCCGTGCTCGCCGCGAGCGGGTTCGCGGACGTCACCGAGCAGCGCCGGGCCACCGCCCCCGGCGACCGGCTGTCGCACATCGTGCTGCTGCTGGATCGCTGGGAGGGCTTCCTGACCTCGCTCGGCGAGCTGGACGCGGGCACGCTCGCCGACCAGATCTTCACGTTCCTGCGCGAGGGCGCCAGCGTCGGCGTGCACGTGGTGATCACCGGCGACCGGTCCGTGCTGAGCGGCCGGATCGCCACGCTCACCGAGGACAAGCTGGCGTTCCGGCTGGCCGACCGCGGCGACCTCGCCATGATCGGCCTGCATCCGCGCAACCTGCCGGAGGACACCGCGCCGGGCCGGGCGTTCCGCGCCGAGACCGGCATCGAGGTGCAGGTGGCACTGCTCACGGCGGACCCGAGCGGCGCGGCCCAGGCGGCGGCGCTGACCGAGATCGGCCGGCGCGCGGCGGAGCGGGACGCGGACGTCCCGCAGTCGCGGCGCGCGTTCCGGCTCGGCGAGGTGCCCAACCAGATCGGGTACGACCAGGCCGCACGACTCCCCCGGGCCGGCGTAGCAGCCGGCACCGGCGCGGGAGCCGGCGCCGGCTCGGGGACCGGAAACGGTGCGGGAGACGGGTGGGTGCTGGCCGGCGTCGGCGGCGAGGAGCTGGCCGCCTACGGCCCGGACCTCGCGTCCGGCGTGCCGTCGTTCGCGGTCGGCGGCCCGGCGAAGTCGGGGCGTAGCACGATGCTGGTCGCGATGGCCCGGTCCGCATTGGACTCCGGCCAGCAGGTGATCGCGCTGGCGCCACGCACGTCCCCGGTCCGCGCCCTGGCCGGCCGTCCCGGCGTGATAGCGGTCTTCACCGGCAGCGAGGTCACGTCCGAGGAGCTGACCGCGGCGCTGGCCCAGGTCACCGGCCGCGCGCTGCTGGTCGTCGACGACGCCTCCGCGCTACGCGACGCCGCCGCCTCCGCCGAGCTGCGCGACGTGATCCGCAACGGCGAGGCCCGCCGGCTCGCGCTGGTCTATGCGGGCGACCCGGAGGATCTCAGCGTCGGCTTCAGCGGGTGGCTGGTCGACGCTCGCCGCAGCCGCCGCGGCGCACTGCTCTCCCCGCAGAGCCGCACCGACGGCGACCTGGTCGGCCTTCGCCTCCAGCGCACCTCGGTCGGCCAGCCGGTCCGCCCCGGCCGCGCCCTCCTCCACCTCGGCGACGGCGAGCCCATCACGGTCCAGGTCCCCGAGTAGGCCTCAGATCCGTGATCGGGGCGTCTCGCCGCCGGCGCGGCAGCGCCCGATCGGGTTTGACCTCGCGGCCACGGATCCCGCAGGGAGGAGCGCCAGCGACGACCGGTGCCCGCGGGAGCATGCGGAACCCGGCCCGCCGGAAGCGGGCATGTCCGCTTTGAAAGCCTTGAGCGACGAAGTCGCATGAGAAAGGGGCGTCCCCGTGGCCGCCCCTTTCCCGTCGCCGCGAACTGCTACTTGCGCAGCGCCTTCGCCAGCTCGTCGTCGGCCTGCTGGAAGGTGTCGGCCGCCGCGGTCAGGTACTTGCCCATGCCCTCGAGGCCCTCCGCCATCTTCTGTGCGCCGTCGTTGAACTCGCGGTACGACTCGTCGAACTGCTTCGAGGACGCGTCCGTCACGTAACCGCCGTTGACCAGGTTGTTCACCATGTTCTGCAGCTCGGTGAGCTTGCTGTAGATCTCCTCCTTGCCGCGCGTGAGCCGGTTGGACGCGTCGCGCATCTCCTGGTA
Organism: Catenuloplanes nepalensis; assembly: GCF_030811575.1. Taxonomy (GTDB): domain Bacteria; phylum Actinomycetota; class Actinomycetes; order Mycobacteriales; family Micromonosporaceae; genus Catenuloplanes; species Catenuloplanes nepalensis. The sequence continues at coordinate 6,259,981 of NZ_JAUSRA010000001.1, forward strand.
CGTCACATTGACGTTCGCCATGTCATGCCTCCTGGTCGTCGGAACTCGAGTCGTCGATGAATCGGAACGTGCCGGTGATGGCGTCGAAGACGTCGAAGAGCTCCGACTCCAGCGCCAGCAACGGAGAACTGCCGGTGATGAGTGCGACCCGGGTGGGGTTCGGTCCCGGGAACGGCACGAACGTCTGCATGACCAGCGACCGGATCCAGCCGGCGCCGTCGGGCAGCGTCACGTCGTCGACGCCGCGCGTGCGCGGCACCCGGCCGGCGCCGGGCAGTTCGGCGGACTCGACCTGTCGCCAGATCGAGTCGGGGCCGCGCCGGGGCACGGCCGTGAGGTACTGCGCGACCGCGGCGTCCTCGTTCGGCGCGTCCACGATGGTCACGGTCACGGTCGCGGTCATCACCGCACCGCCGAGGCCGGCGACCAGCGTGCCGCAGAACCGGGCCCCGCTGTCGTAGGCGCGACGGGCCGTCTCGCGCAGCACCTTGGCCAGCGCGGCCCGGTGTTCGCGCAGCTCGGGCACCTCGCGGAGGCGCTCCTCGACCAGCGTGCCGATGGCCGTGTTGCGCGCGTCCGGGTGCAGCTCGATCTCGAACCACGAGTCCGGGATCGTGATCGTGAAGCCGGCGGCGGACATCAGGCCTCGCCGTCGGTGCGCAGCTGGTCACGCAGGTCGTTGTCGGCCTTGCGGATCGCCTCGACCGCCTGGTTCGCCATCTTGATCAGCTGCTCGCAGTTCTTGTCGACCCGCCCACGACCGTCGCGCCAATGTGACTCAAAGTTACTTATGGCATCGTCAACGTCGGGCCCACCGAGCTCCCCGGAGAACTCGTTCATCCACGAACGTGCGGAGTCCATGCCGCTGCGGATCGTCTCCAGCTGGTTGGCGAACTCCGCCAGTCCGTCCAAATTGACTGTCAAACGGTCGGATGCCATAGATCCCTGTCTCTATCCATGTCACTGGCCGATGGCGAGCCTACTCGGCACGCGCAAGATCAAGCTCAACGTTGACCACGACGGTACCCGAAGGTACCGTTGACAGCCCACTATACGTACAGTCACCACCGGACCTGGGGAGCGGATGACACGGCCGACGGACTGGCACGTCCTGGACATGGACGGTGACCCCACACCCGGCGACCCGGTACGGGTGCGGCAGCTCGCGTCGCGGTTCCACGACTTCGCCGAGACCGCGAACCGGGCCCGGCTGGCCGTGGAGTCGCTGCAGGGTGACGGCGCGCTGCTGGCCTGGGTGGGCAAGTCCGGCGACGCGTTCCGCGAGCAGTTCGGCGACTTCCCCCACCAGGTCAACAAGCTCTACCGCTCACATTTGATGACCGGTGACGCGCTCGACGCGTTCGCCCCCTCGCTGGAACGGGCCCAGGCACAGGCCGACCGGGCACTCGCGGACGGCCGGGTCGCGGCGGAGAAGGTCGCGTCGCTCAAGGGCGCGCTGTCGGTCGCGGAGGCGGACTTCACCGGCGCGGCCAAGGCCGCCGAGGCCGCACAGGCCGAAACCGTCAAGCCGGATCCAGACCAGGTCAAAGCGGCGGTACGGGATGCGAGCGCGGCCCAGGCCAGGCGGGACGCGGCGCAGAACCAGGTCAGCGGCGCGCAGAGCGAGCTGGACCTGGCCAAGCAGCTGGCCATGCAGGCCAAGCAGGTGCGCGACGACGCCTCGAACACCTGCGTGCGCCAGATCGAGGATGCCTCCGACGCGGGCATCCAGCCCCGGAACTTCTGGCAGAAGCTCGGCGACGCGTTCAAGGAGATCTGGAACATCATCTGCGAGGTCGCCCAGTGGGTCGCCCTCGTCGCCGGCATCATCGGCATGATCCTCGGCGGCCCCCTGGCCTGGATCGCGCTCGCGGCCGGCGCGATCCTGCTCATCAAGGCGATCGTCGACTTCAGCCAGGGCAAGGGGTCCGTGATGGATCTCGTCTTCGGCATTCTCGGCGTCATCCCCGGAGTGAAGGGCCTGACCAGCGTCTCCAAGCTGTCCGCGCTGTACAAGGCCGGCGGCATGAAGGAGATCGGCAAGGCCGCGCTGAACGGCATGAGGAACATGGCCAAGAACATGGTCAACATCGTCAAGGCGGCCGGCTCGGGCGCGGTGACGATCGTCAAGGCGCTCGGCGACGGCTCGGCCGCGGCGCTGGCCGGGCTGAAGAACGTCAACAGGGTCGTGACCGGCGCGATCGACACCGGCAGGGTGGGCGACTACATCCCGGCCGGGCTGCCGAAGGCCGGCGCACCGCCCACGAAGATCGACTTCGGCATGCCGGCGCCGCACACGCCCGGTGCCGGCGGCGCCGCGCCCAAGCCGTTCGCGCAGCAGTTCCAGGACCTGAGCGCGCTGAAGGTGCAGCACGAGCAGACCAAGTTCGCGCAGATCAACAGCCACTACAACGGCCTGCTGAAGGCGGACACGGCCGGGTACCAGCAGAAGTTCACCCAGGATCTCAAGATCGAGGTCGGGAAGATCGACGCGGACCACGCGGCCAAGCTCGCCGCCGGCACGCAGAACATCGAGAACGGCTTCCAGAACGCGCTCAAGCTGGAAGTCGGCCGGATCAACGCGGACTCCGCCGCGAACCTGAACATCCGGAAGACCGAGATCAACGCGGACTTCGCGTCCCAGCGCCAGGTGAAGATCGACGAGCTGAAGGTCGCGGCGGACACCAGGTTCGCCGCGGACAAGCTCAATCTGGAGAACGTGGCCAACGCCCGGAACGTCGAGATCGATAACGAGCTGGCCGGGCTGCGGAACCAGGCCGGCCAGGTCAACCAGCACATCGCCACGCTCGACCCGGCCGCCGAGGCCGCGTTCCGTGCCACCTACAAGGCGGACATGGACAGGGTGGACGCGGACTTCCACCGGCTCACCGCCGAGCAGAACGCGCTGCCCGGCAACCTGGCCAACGACGTCAAGGCGCTGGAGGCGAACGCGCTCAAGACGTTCGACGCGGACAGGGCCACCGCGATCAACGACCTGGACATCAAGAACGCGGACGCGCTCGCGCTGGCCGACAAGCAGTTCGCGGATGCGGCCAAGATCGACATCGAGAACACCACCAAGACCTTCGAGGCGCAGCGCGACCTGGACGTCGCCAACCTCACCGGCCAGCTCGACGCGGCCCGCCAGGCCGACATCGCCACGGTGACCGGCAAGCTGGAGAACATCCGCGACACCGACATCCAGAACGCCACCAACCACTACCAGCAGCTGGCGCAGAACGACATCGGGTCCGCGCAGAGCACGCTCGACACCTGGTTCGACACCAACCACGCCGGGCTGAACAACCACATGCTGGACACGGTCTCCGAGACGGTGAAGGTGCCGAACGGCGCGGACGTGAAGGTGCTGCACCTCCAGTCCGGCGCGGACCCGGCGGACCTGGGCACGGTCGTCGACAAGAACCTGCCGAAGCTGGATCACATCAACCCGATGAAGGATCCGAGCGACGTCAACTGCACGATCTGTGTGCAGCGGGTCAACGACTACATCAAGAACGACACCATCTCGATCGCGCCGAAGATCCCGTCGCCGCAGCCGCTGTCCGAGATCATCAAGAACCACCCGGGCATGGTGTTCCAGCAGATCCCGAACGCGGACTACAAGTTGGTCATCCAGGACATGGCGGCCCAGCCGCCCGGCACGGTCGGCGTCATCGGCATCCGGGGACCGAACATCCCCGGCCACGTGATGAACGTGGTCAATGTCGACGGGCGGGTCGCGTTCGTCGACGGCCAGACCGGCAAACTGGGATACCTGCCGAACCTGAACGGCGGCGAACTGCACTACGCGCCGTTCCCGTGAGCGAGGAGCACGACACGATGGATCTGGATCAGGCGCGCACCCGTGCACTCGCCAAACTCGGCGAGATCGAGGACACGGCGACGCCGCTCGCGCTCGACCCCTCGGCCGCCCCGGTGGAGGTCGAGTGGGCCTGGCTGTTCTCGTTCAACTCCGCGCGCTACCTGGAGACCCGGAGCTTCGGTGACCTGGTCCCGAGCGGCCCGGTCGTGGTGAACAAGGACGGCAGCGACGTGTGGGTGGCCAACTCCGCGCCGCCGGTCGAGCAGTGGCTCAACCGGTACGCGGAGCAGCACGGCTACCCCACGGTGCCGCTGCCGTCGTCCTCACCCTTCTAACAGCGCCGCCGGGGTGATCAGGTCGAGGCGGTCGCCGAGGATGACCGCGGCCGCGCGGACCAGCTGGGAGATCCGGTCGACCTCGGTGACGTGGAACGACGCGGCGGACAGGTTGTCGCCGTCCGTGCGCGCCACCACCAGCACCAGCCCGGCGCGGCCGAACGGCGCCACCGCGTACCGGACACCGTCCGGGCCGGTCAGCGAGCGGGCCCGCAGCGGCGTGACCTCGGGCAGGTGCGGCGGCTCCGGCGCACGCCAGCTGGCGTAGGCGACGGCGGGCTCCCGGCCGGCCTCGTCCTCGGTGCGCGGCGCGGCGGAGCGGGAAGCCCAGTCGGCCGGCACCATCGCGGCCGCGGCCCAGTCCGCGGCCAGCAGACCGGGGACCGCGTCGACCAGCGTGGCCAGGCCGTCCGCCGGGTTCGCCGCGACCTGGGCCAGCAGCTCGGCGTCGTGCCCGCCGGCGACCGGTGCGCCGATCGCGCGCCAGACGCCGTCGACCTGCACGCCGGGGATCGCGGCCAGGCCGGCCATCAGGCGCTCGACGCGCGCGGCGCCGGGCCAGACCACGGTGAAGTCGTCGACGGCGCGGCCACCGAGCCGCTCCAGCACCACGACCTGGACGATGTCGGCACCGGCGACGCCGAGCGTGCGCGCCACCTGGCCGAGCGCGCCGGGGCGGTCCGGAAGCGTGACCCGTACCCGTAGCAACATTCGCGGCCCTCCGTCGGAACAGCAGAGGAACCAAGTGTGAACGGTGTCCGTTTCGCGGTCGTTGCCTACCCGTGTCAGTGCATAAAAATGCAGCCAGAGCCGGTATCGAGGTGGGGACCGCGCCTCGCGCCGACCCCCACCTCGATACCGGCTCTGGGACCGGTTACGCCGAGGCCCGCGGAACCATGTGCGTGTCCAGCAGCACGTACGGTCGCTCCATCGGCTCGTGGCGGATCCGCGCGACCAGCAGCCGGGCCATCTGCCGGCCCATCTCCTCGACCGGCTGGTAGACCGTGGTGAGCGGCGGGTCGGCCTGGCGCGCGATCGGCGAGTCCTCGAAGCCGACCACGGCCACGTCGGCCGGCACCCGGCGACCGGCCTCCCGCAGCGCGCGCAGCGCACCGCAGGCCATCAGGTCGGACGCGACGAAGACCGCGTCCAGGTCCGGGGCCAGCTCCAGCAGCCGGCGCATGGCCGCGGTGCCGCTGCCCTCGGAGAAGTCGCCGTACGCGATCAGGTCCTCCGCCGGCGGCCGCCCGCTGAGCCGCACCGCCTCCCGGTAACCGGCGAGCCGAGCCACGCCCACGCCCATGTCCTGCGGTCCCGCGATGGTGGCGACCCGCTGCCGGCCGCCCGCGATGAGGTATTCCGTGGCCAGCCGGGCGCCGCCGGCGTTGTCCACGTCCACGAAGTACGCCGCCTGCGCGCCCGGCTGCAGCATGCGCGCCGGGCGCCCGCCGAGCACGGCCGGCAGGTTGCGCTGCTCCAGCAGCGTCGGCAGCGGGTCGGAGTCGTGCAGCGAGAGCAGCAGCACGCCGTCCACGTGCTGGTTGGTGAGGTGGTGCTCGACCCGCTCGCGCTCGGCCGGCGACTGCGCCATCGCGAGCCAGAGCTGCATCTGCGTCTCCAGCAGGCCGGAGCTGATGCCGCGCACGATGCCGGCGAAGAACGGCTCGCCGAACACGCGGTCACCGGACTCGGACACGACCAGCGCGACCGAGTCGGTCCGCTGGGTGACCAGCGCGCGGGCCGCCCGGTTCGGCACGTAGCCGAGCTCGTCGATCGCGGCCTGCACCGCGGCCCGCGCCTCCGGGCTGACCTGCGGAGACCCGTTGACGACACGGGAGACCGTGCCGCGTCCGACACCCGCCCGCGCGGCCACGGCATCGAGGGTGGGCCGTCCGAGCGACCGGGTGCGCTGGGTTGTCATGTCTGCTCCAAGGGCCGGGGGCGTGCCGGCTAAGGCACGCCCCGCTACGGTACGACCACGCGTTACTGTGCGGCCAGACCGTTACGTCGGATCACGTCGGCGTACCACCTGGCACTGGTCTTGGGAGTGCGCGTTTGCGTCTCGTAGTCGACGTGGACCATGCCGAACCGCTTGGTGTAACCCCAGGACCACTCAAAATTATCCATGAGCGACCACGCGAAGTACCCCTTGAGCGGCACGCCGGCCTCGATCGCCGCGTGACAGGCGCGCAGGTGCTGATCGAAGTAGTCCACCCGCTCCGGGTCGTCGACCTCGCCGTCCACCAGCTTGTCCACGAACGCGGCCCCGTTCTCGGTGACGTAGAGCGGCACCGGCGGGTAGTTCTCCGCAACACCGCGAAGCGTTTCGACGAGCCCGGGCGCGTCGATCTCCCAGTCCATGTCCGTCACCGGTACGCCGGTGCGCTTGGTGAACCGGACGGTCTCACTGCCCGGCCAGCAGGACGGCTCCGCCACCGCGCCGGGCAGCGGCGCGGCCACCACGTGCCGGCTGTAGTAGTTGATGCCGAGGAAGTCCAGCGGCTGGTTGACCGTCGCCAGGTCACCGTCCTGGAGGTGCGCGAAGTCGCTGACCGCGGCCAGGTCCTCCACCACGTCCGCCGGGTACTCCCCGCGGAGCACCGGGTCGAGGAAGAAGCGGTTGGCGAGCCCGTCGATCCGGCGGGCCGCGTCCGCGTCCCCGGCCGAGTCCGACGCCGGGGCCATCGCGTACAGGTTGAGCGTGATGCCGAGGTTCACCTCCGGCGTGCTCGCCCGGACCGCCTGGAGCGCCAGCCCGTGGCCGAGCAGCAGGTGGTGCGCGGCCCGGACCGACGCGCCGCCGTCCTGGACGCCGGGCGCGTGCACGCCCGACCCGTACCCCAGGAAGGAGGAGCACCAGGGCTCGTTGAACGTGGTCCAGTTGGTGATCCGGTCGCCCAGCGCGTCCACGGTGAGCTGCGCGTAGTCGGCGAACCGGGCCGCGGTGTCCCGGGCCGGCCAGCCGCCCGCGTCCTCGAGCTGTTGCGGCAGGTCCCAGTGGTAGAGCGTGCCCCACGGCAGGATGCCCGCCTCGAGCAGCTCGTCCGCGAGCCGGCGGTAGAAGTCCAGGCCGGCCTGGTTGACCCTGCCGGACCCGGCCGGCTGGATGCGCGGCCAGGCCAGCGAGAACCGGTACGACTTCAGGCCCAGCTCGGCCATCAGCCGCACGTCGTCGGTCAGCCGGTGGTAGTGGTCGCAGGCCACGTCGCCGTGGTCGCCGTTGACCGTGCGGCCCGGCGTGTGGCTGAACGTGTCCCAGATCGACCGGCCACGGCCGTCCTCGGTCGCCGCGCCCTCGATCTGGTACGCCGCCGTGGCGGCGCCCCAGAGGAAGTCCGGCGGGAATAGTTGCGTCGTCACGCCTTGACGGACCCTTCCATGATGCCGCCGATGATCTGGCGGCCGAACGCGAGGAACACGAGGAGCAGCGGCACGATGGCCAGCGCGGTCCCGGTGAAGACCTGAACGTAGTCGGTCGTGTAGTTGCCCGTGGCAAGGATCTTAAGCGAGTACTGGATCGTCGGAGTGTCTCCGTCGAGAACCAGGTACGGCCAGAGGAACTCGTTCCACGTCTCCATGAACGTCAGCAGGCCGAGCACGGCCGCGGCCGGGCGCAGCGTGGGCAGCACGACGTTCCAGTAGATCCGCCAGGTCGAGCAGCCGTCCATCCGAGCCGCCTCGATCAGCTCGTCCGGGACCGCGGACATCGCGTACTGCCGCATCATGAACACGCCGAAGCCCTTGACCAGGAACGGCACGATCACGGCCTGCAGCGAGCCGAGCCAGCCCAGCTGGATCATCATGATGTAGAGCGGGATGTAGCCGAGCTGGGTCGGGATCATCATCGTCACGATGATGATCAGCAGCAGCACGTTGGCACCCTTGAAGCGGAGCTTGGCGAACGCGAACCCGGCCAGCGTGGAGAAGAGCACCACGGAGATCGTCACGACGCCGGACACGAAGATCGAGTTGGCCAGGCCGATCAGGAAGTGCGCCTGGTCGTTGGCGAGCAGCCGCTGCGTGTTCGCGACGAACTCGCCGCCCGGCAGCAGCGGCGGCGGGATCTTGTAGACCGCGGAGTTGTCGCGCGAGGCGACGATGAACGACCAGGCGATCGGGAAGATGGCCAGCAGCACCGCGATGATCAGTGCGACGTAGGTGAGCGGGCTCGCCTCCCACAGCTTCGCACCGGGACGGCGACGGCGGCGGTCGGGCTTGTGCGTGGCCGGCGCGTTGTCGGGCGCGGGCCGGGTAGTCAGCGCGGTCACTTCGACCCCTTCAGCGAACGGCGGACCATCAGGAAGTTGATCAGTGCGAACCCGATGATCAGCAGGAAGAGCAGCCAGGACATCGCGGAGCCGAGGCCGTACTTGAAGTTGCCCTCGAACGTCGTGTAATAGATGTACATCGCGATGGTCTGGAAGTTCTCCAGGCCGCTGCCGGAGCCGGCCGCGCCGTAGTTGAACATCAGCGGCTCGGTGAACAGCTGCATGCCGCCGATGGTCGAGATGATCACCGTGAACAGGATCGTCGGCTGGATCAGCGGCACCGTGAGCTGCCAGAACTGGCGGGTCGGGGACGCGCCGTCCAGCGAGGCGGACTCGTAGAGGTCGCGCGGGATCGCCTGCATCGCGGCCAGGTAGATCAGCGCGTTGTAGCCGGTCCACCGCCAGTCGACCATGAACGCGATCGCGGTCCAGGACGCGAACCGGCTGCCCCGCCAGGAGATCGGGTCCAGGCTCAGCGACTGCAGGATCCAGTTCGCCAGGCCGTACCGGTCGGCGAAGATGAAGCCGAAGACGATGCCGACCGCGGCGACCGAGGTGATGTTCGGCAGCAGGATGCCCATCCGCAGCGCGGTGCGGAACCGCAGTTTCCGGTTCAGCCAGTTGGCCAGCATCAGTGCCAGCAGCAGCTGCGGCACGGTCGCCACCACGAAGATGCCGGCCGTGTTGTACATGGCGTTCCAGAAGTTCGCGTCGGTCAGCACCGCCTGGAAGTTCTGCAGGCCGACGAAGCCCTGGTCGCCCTTGATGAGGCCCCAGTCGCGCATCGACACCCAGCCGGTGTACAGCAGCGGGAAGAAGCCGAAGACCGCGAAGAGGACGAAGAACGGCGCGACGTAGAGGTACGGCGACGCCTTCATGTCGAGCCGGCCGCGCCGCACCTGGCGCGCCTGCTTGCGGCGCTCACCGGGATCCAGCGGCGGCGGGCCCGCCGAGTGCCGCGGCGCGTCCGCGGCGTGGGTGTCGATGCTCATGGTGGTGGGGTTCCTTCCCCGGCCGGCGGCCGGTGAGACCGTGTGACGGTGGCGCCCACGCTCATCGCGTGGACGCCACCGTGACGCGTTACCGGTCGATCAGCCTTCGGCCAGTTTCTTGCCGTCCGCCACGGCCTTCGCCCAGGCCTCGTCGGACGTCTTCTTGCCCTGCTCCGCGTTGCGCATCTCGGTCTCGAAGTGGTTCTCCCAGATGCCCTGGTGCTTCGGGCCGAGGTAGATCGGCTTGAGGCTCTTGGCGCTGGCGCCGAAGATCTCGCCGGTCGGCGCGTTGCTGAAGTACTCGTTCGTCGACGACGCGAACGCCGGGTCGTCGAGCGCCTTCACGTTCGACGGCATGTTGCCCTTCTCCTTGTACGAGGAGAGCTCGCCGTCCTTGCCGGTCAGGTAGGTCAGCAGCTTGTAGGCCGCGTCCTTGTTCTTGCTCTGCTCCGGGATGGCCAGGTAGGAGCCGCCCCAGTTGCCGCTGCCGCCCGGGATCGTGGCGATGTCCCACTTGCCCTTACCGGCGTCGCCGGCGCGCTCCGCGATCGAGCCGGTCATCCACGCCGGGCACGGCACGGTCGCGAACGCGGCGTTGGCGAACGCGGCGTTCCAGTCCGGCTGCCAGCGCTGCAGCTTGCCGGTCAGGCCGTCCGCCGCCATCTGGAGGCCGAAGTCCCAGGCCTCCTTGACGATCGGGTTCTGCTCGACGATGTAGTTGTTGCTGGTGTCGTAGAACCAGGTCTGCGAGTTCTGCATGATGTACGGCTGCATCACCGCGGTGGCGGTGTCGATGAACGCGACGTCCTTGACCGCGGGCGACTCCTTGAACTTCTTGCCGGTCGCGGCGTACTCCTCCCACGTCGGCCAGAGCTTGGAGACCTCGTCACGCTCGGTCGGCAGGCCGGCCTTCTCGAACAGGTCGGTCCGGTAACACATGGCCAGGCCGCCGATGTCGGTGCCGAGGCCGACCAGCTTCGACTTGTCCGCCGTGAAGCCGTTCGCCCACTTGTAGGGCAGGAAGTCGGCCTCCAGCGAGGCCGCGCCCAGGTCGAGCAGGTTGGTCCACTTGTCCGGGGTCTCCAGGTAGCCCAGGAGGGTGCCCTCCTCGAGCATGACCACGTCGCCCGCGCCCTGACCGGTGGCCAGCCACTGGTTCAGCTTCGGCGTGAAGTCCTTCAGCTCGCCCATGTTCTGCGCTTCGACCTTGATGTCCGGGTTGGCGGTCTGGAACGCCGCCACCGCCGCATCGAAGCCGGGGCTTCCGAAGTACTGCAGGACGACGGTCTTGCCGCCCTCACCGCCGCTGTCGCCGTCGCTCGCGCTGCACGCCGCGGCCGAGAAAACCATGCCGGCGGCGAGAGCCGCCGCCGCGATGCCGCGCAGGCGGCGCCTCGGAACGCTCATCCTGACCCCTCTCAGGTCGTGATGGTGGAAGTGGTGGGTGGTTCTATGTGCCCGAAACCTCGAAGTCGATCGGTGCCAGAGATCGACGAGCGTTCCCGAGCATCCGCGTGGTGTGGTGCCGCCCACTGCGTGCTCGGGAGCGCTCCCATGAGATTGCCGACACGTTACAGAGGTGTCAAGGGGCCGATGGGAGCGTTCCCATTTCGTTACCGCCCGCGATCCGGCGATCACGAAAAACCGTGCCGGCACTAGGCTTTCGGGCGTGAACGAGCTGGTTACCGGCCCTGACCTGGACGACGAGACCCTGATCGGGCACTACGGCCGGCCACCACGGCCGGCGCTGCGGGTCAGCTTCGTGTCGAGCGCGGACGGGGCGATGGAGATCGACGGGCTCTCCACCGCGCTCTCCGGCGCCGACGACAAACGCGTCTTCGGCGTGCTGCGCATGCTCGCGGACGCGGTGCTGGTCGGGGCCGGCACGCTGCGCCGGGAGAACTACCGCCCGATCCGGCTCAGCCCGCCCCGGATCGAGTGGCGCCGCGCGCACGGCCTGCCGGACGTACCCACGCTGGTCACCGTCTCGCACTCGCTCGACCTCGACCCGGCGATGCCCGCGCTCGCGGAGGCGCCGGTCCGGCCGATCGTCCTGACCTCCTCGGCCACGCACCGGCCCGACCTGGCGAAGGTCGCCGACGTGCTTCGTTTCGACGATCAAGAACTCCTTCCGCCGGTACGGGCGAGAGGGCTGGACCACATCCTCTGCGAAGGCGGCCCGCGGCTCTTCGGCACGCTGCTCGCCGCGGACGCGGTCGACGAGCTGTGCCTCACCGTGGCCCCGGTGCTGGCCGGCGCGGGCGCGTCGCGGATCACGGCCGGGCCGCCCGCCCCGCCGCGGAGCATGCGCGTCGCGCACGTGCTGCGCGGCGGCGACCACCTGATGGTTCGCTATGTCCGACGTCACCCGTAGGAGTCGCCCGCGCCCACGGGTTGTGGATAACCCTGTGGGTAACCACAAGATCTTGTGGAAAACGTGGGGACAGGTGGTGCCAACCACGGCGTGGCTTCCGTTGTTGTCGTACCCGTGGGGCACGATGATCGGGTGCCAGTAGACCCCTCGGACCCGGGCCCCGCCGTCGGCCGCGTGCTGGGCACCACCGACGCCACGCCGCTGCAGTTCTGGACCGCCGTCACCCCGGGGGCCTACCTGCAGCTCGACGACGTGGTGGTGACCCGGCGCGAGCTGCCGGACCGGGAGCCGGTGACGATCGCGGGCGTGGTCACCCAGGTCCGCGCGCGGCACGAGGGCGCCCAGTTCGACTCCGACGTCTTCGCGATCGCGGAGGGCACGCTGCCCGCGCTGGTCCAGGAGGCCGCGGAGATCACCACTACCCGCGTCGACCCGGAGCTCTACGTGCCGCCCGCGCCGGGCGCGCCGGTGTTCCGGGCCGAGGGCGTGGCCCGCGCGCAGGCGCTGCACTTCGACCGGATGGAGCGGCCGATCCCGATGGGCTCCGGCCGCGACGGCGTCCCGGTCTACCTGAACGCGGACTTCCTGGACGGCACGCGCGGCGCGCACGTGTCGATCTCCGGCATCTCCGGCGTGGCCACCAAGACCAGCTTCGCCACGTTCCTGCTCTACTCGGTCTTCCGCTCCGGCGTGCTCGGCGCGGAGAGTGTCAACTCCAAGGCGCTGATCTTCAACGTCAAGGGCGAGGACCTGCTCTTCCTCGACCACCCGAACACCCGGCTGGACGAGAGGACCACGGAGGCGTACGGCAAGCTCGGCCTCCCCGCCGACGCGTTCGCGGACGTCCGGGTCTACGCGCCGCCCCGGATCGGCGACCCCTCCGGCACGCCCGACGTCAGCAGCCGGCTCACCGGCGTGGACGCGTTCTACTGGACGCTCGCCGAATTCTGCGCGACCGGCCTGCTGCCCTACGTGTTCGCCGACGCCGACGACGAGCGCCAGCAGTACACGATGGTCGTCCACGCGGTCACCGCGCACCTCCAGCGCGTCGCGGTCCCGGCCGAGGGCGGCGTCAGCATCGAGGGCCGGCGCATCGGGTCCTACGGCGACCTCGTCGACTTCCTGGTCGACCAGCTCAGCGACGAGGACACCCGCCGCGACTGGGCCGGCTCCGCGGTCGGCATCGGCACCACCAACGCGTTCGCCCGCCGGCTGATCTCCAGCAAGAAGGACCTGGCCCGGCTGATCCGCGGCGACCTCGCGCAGCGCCGTCCACACTCGATCAACACCTCGGAGAGCGCCCAGGTCACCGTGGTCGACCTGCACAACCTGCCGGACCGCGCGCAGCGGTTCGTGGTCGGCGTGACGCTGAAGGCCGAGTTCGAGCGCAAGGAGCGGGCCGGCACCGCCAAGCCGCTGCTCTTCGTCGTGCTCGACGAGCTCAACAAATACGCCCCTCGCGACGGCACCTCACCGATCAAGGAGGTGCTGCTCGACATCGCGGAGCGCGGCCGGTCGCTCGGCGTGATCCTGATCGGCGCGCAGCAGACCGCCAGCGAGGTCGAGCGCCGCATCGTGACCAACTCCGCGATCCGCGTGGTCGGCCGGCTCGACCCGGCCGAGGCCGGCCGGCCGGAATACGGCTTCCTCCCGCCCGCGCAACGGCAGCGTGTGCTGCTGGCCAAGCCCGGCACCATGTTCGTCAACCAGCCGGACATCCCGGTCCCGCTCTGCGTGGAGTTCCCGTTCCCGGCCTGGGCCACCCGGGTGTCCGAGGCCGGTGCCGCGCCCACCGGCACGCTGCGCTCGATCGTCTCGTCGGCCGACCCGTTCGCGGTGGTCGGCGGCCGGTCCGGCGCCGGCGCCCGCATCTCCGACGACGACATCCCCTTCTGAGGACCGCCACATGAAGATCCTGCACACCTCGGACTGGCACGTCGGGAAGGTCCTCAAGGGACACACCCGGGTGGAGGAGCACATCGCCGTGCTCCGCGACCTGGTCGAGATCGCCCAGAAGGAGCGGCCCGACCTGGTCATCGTGGCCGGCGACCTCTACGACACGGCCGCGCCCACGCCCGACTCGACGCGCATCGTGACCCGCGCGCTGACCGCGCTGCGGGCCACCGGCGCCGAGGTGGTGGCGATCGGCGGCAACCACGACAACGGCCCGGCGCTGGACGCGCTGCGCCCGTGGGCCGACGCGGCCGGCATCGCGCTGCGCGGCACGGTCCGGGAGACCGCGGCCGAGCACGTGCTGACCGGCACCACGGCCGGCGGCGAGGCGTGGCGGCTGGTCGCGCTGCCGTTCCTGTCCCAGCGGTTCGCGGTGCGCGCGGTGGAGATGTACGAGTTGACCGCGTCCGAGGCCCAGCAGACGTACGCGGACCACATCGGCCGGCTGATCGGCAAGCTCACCGAGGACTTCGCGGATCGCAGCGCGGTCAACATCCTCACCGGGCACCTCACCGTGGTCGGCGCGAAGATGGGCGGCGGCGAGCGGGACGCGCACACCGTCCTCGGCTACGCGGTGCCGGCCAGCGTGTTCCCGTCCACCGCGCACTACGTGGCGCTCGGCCACCTGCACCGCACCCAGCAGATCCTCGGCCCGTGCCCGATCCGGTACTCCGGCAGCCCGCTCGCGGTCGACTTCGGCGAGGAGGAGAACACGCCGTCAGTCACGATCGTCGAGGTCAGCGCGACCAAGCCGGCGCGGCCCCGCTCGGCGCCCATTCGGAGTGCGACCCCGCTGCGCACGGTCCGCGGCACGCTGCCCGACCTGGAACGGTTCGCCGAGCGCAACAACGCGGACGCGTCCGGCTGGCTGCGCGTCTACGTGCGCGAGATGCCGAGGGCCGGCCTCCGCGAGGAGGTGCAGGACCTACTGCCGAACGCGCTGGACGTGCGGATCGACCCGGACATGCTGCCCACCCGCACCAGCCCGACCGCGGCGCAGCGGGCCGGCCGCTCCCCCAGCACGCTGTTCGCCGACTATCTCAAGGTGCGCGGGCACGACGACGAGGGCGTGCAGGACCTGTTCGACGAGATCTACGAGGAGATTCCGGGAGGCGCCTCGTGAGGCCGCTGCGGCTGGACATGTCCGGGTTCACCGTCTTCCGCGAGCAGACCACGGTCGACTTCACCGACGCGGACTTCTTCGCGCTGGTCGGCCCCACCGGCTCCGGCAAGTCCACGGTGCTGGACGCGATCACGTTCGCGCTCTACGGCCAGGTCCCGCGCTGGGGCACCGCGCGCGGCATCGTCAACGCGCTCTCCCCGTCCGCGGTCGAGGCACGCGTCCGGCTGGTCTTCGAGTCCGCCAACGAGCGCTACGTGGCGACCCGGGTGGTCCGCCGGGACGGCAAGGGCCGGGTCAACACCAGCGGCGCCGGGCTTCAACTCATGCCGCGCGGGTTCGACGTGACCAAACTGGACACCGGGCTCTCCCCGGAGGACCTCGGCGAGGTGCTGGCCGGCACGCCCGCGGAGATGGACAAGGCCGTGCAGGAGGCGGTCGGCCTGCCGTACGAGCAGTTCACCACGTGCGTGGTGCTGCCGCAGGGCCAGTTCGCTGACTTCCTGCACGCGAAGCCCGCGACCCGCCAGCAGATCCTGGTCAACCTGCTCGACCTCGGCGTCTACGAGGAGGTGCAGCGCCGCGCCACGACCCGGGCCGGCGCGGCCGACGCCAAGCTCTCCGCGGTCGACCAGCTGCTGTCCGGCCTGGACGACACGGACGACGCGCACCTCGCGGCCGCGGCCGACCACCTGGACCGGGTGATCGAGCTGGCCGAGGGCGTCGAGGCCGCGCTGCCCGACCTGCGCACGGCCGCGACCCGCACCGAGGCCGCCACGGTCGCGCTCGCCACGCTGGACGCCGAGATCGCCCGGCTGCGCGGCGTCCGCGCGCCGTCCGACGTGGCCGCGATCGCCGGTGCCGCCGCCGACGCCCGGGCCGCCGCGGCCGACGCGGTCACGGCCGTGCACGCGGCCGAGGAGCGGGAGGAGAAGGTCCGCGGCGAGGTCGCCGGCAGCGGCGACCCGGCCGCGCTGCGCCTGCTCCTGGAGGCGCACGGCGAGCTGGACAACCTCACCGAGCAGGCGGCCGAGCTGACCGCGATGCTGACCTCGGCCGAGGCCGAGCACGGCGCGGCCGCCGTGTCCGTGGCCGCCGCGCGCGCGGAGCACGCGCGCGCGGTCGCGGCGCTGGAGGCGGCCCGCCAGGCCTACCAGGACGCGCAGAACGCCGACCGGGCCACCGCGCTGCGCCTGCACCTCACGGTCGGCGACGCCTGCCCGGTCTGCGCGCAGACCGTCACGGCCCTGCCGGTCGAGACACCGACGGGTTACGCGGTGCCGGTCGACGGCTCCGGCCGCGCGGTCGATCACCGCCACGGCCAGGACGCGACCGGCCTTGGCGCTGCCGGCCACGGCGCCGCCGGCCACCCGGGCGCGCACCCCGACGCCACCGGGCGCACCGCCGACGCCACCGGCAACGCCGGGCGTGGCACCGGCAGCGCCGGGCGTGGCAGCACGACGCCGGACGGACGCGGCCGAGCCGGAGCCCCCCGCCCGCGCGGTGAGGCGCAGGCGGCTCCGGCCGACCCCGCCGCGCAGCGCGCCGCCGGGCGGTCCGCCGTGGCCGCGGCCGAGGCCGAGGGCAAGACCGCGCGCGCCGCCGCCGACCGGGCGCAGAAACTGGTCGCGGAGCGCGAGCAGGCCGCGCGCGAGCTGGAGCGCACGCTCGACCGCGCCCGGGCCCGGCACGACGACCTGCAGCACCGGCTGACGGCCACCACGGACAAGGTGGCCGGCTCGCCCGGCCCGGCCGCGCTGCGCCGTGAGCTGGACGAGATCGCCGCGCTGCGGAAGAGGCTGGACACCGCGGGCGCGTCCGTGCGCCGGGCCCGCGAGGCAGCACGGCGGGCCCAGACCGAGGCCGAGCGCGCGGAGCAGCGGCTGCGGGCCACCTGGCAGGGCTTCGACACCGCGCGGGACGCGGTCGCGCCGTTCGGGCCGCCGGCGACGGACCGGAACGACGTGGCCGCGGCCTGGACCGGGCTGGCCGGGTGGGCCGCGGAGCAGGTCGCGCGGCGCACGGACGCCCGCGCCGAGGCCGAGACGGAGCTGCGGGCCGCGCGGGGCGGCGCGGACGGCGTACACCTGCGGATTGAAGGTCTTTTCGTCGAGGTCGGCCTGTCCGCGCCGGTCAAGCGCGGCGAGTCCGAATATCTGCGGGCCGCGGCCGTGGCGACCGAGCGGGCCGAGGGCGCGCTGCGCCGCATCGAGGAGCGCCGCGAGCAGGCCGCGGAGCTGCGTGAGCAGCGGGCCGTGCACGAGCGGGACGGCCGGGTCGCGAAGACGCTCGCCGGCCACCTACGGGCCAACAACTTTGAGCGCTGGCTACTGGAGGAGGCGCTGGACCTGCTGGTCGACGGCGGCTCCCGGATCCTGCGCGAGCTGTCCGGCGGGCAGTACGAGCTGGTGCACGACAAGGGCGAGTTCTGGGTCGTCGACCACCACGACGCCGGACTGCGCCGCGGCGTGCGCACGCTCTCCGGCGGCGAGACGTTCCAGGCGTCGCTGGCCCTGGCGCTCGCGCTCTCCGAGCAGCTCGCCGGCATGTCCACCACCGCGGCCAGCCTGGAGTCGATCGTGCTGGACGAGGGCTTCGGCACGCTGGACGCGGTCACGCTCGACTCGGTCGCGGCCACGCTGGAGAACCTGGCCGCCCGCGGCGACCGGATGGTCGGCGTGGTCACCCATGTCGGCGCGCTCGCCGAGCGGATCCCGGTCCGCTTCGAGGTGCGCAAGGATGCCCGTAGCGCGCGAGTGACCCGGAGCGGCCTGTGACCCGGTACTTCATCGACGCGTGGGACCCGGCCTACGGCTCGAACATCGAGCCGGACGGTGGTTTCGCGGGCCCGTCCGAGCAGAGCACCGCGCAGGTCGACGCGGACCTGGAGGTCCCGTCCGACGCCTGGCAGCCGCTCCTGCCGCCGCCGGACCTGCGCCCGCCGCCGGTGATCCTGCTGGTCGACGGCGTGCGCCGGATCGACGCCGGGCTGTGGACCGAGGAGGAGGACGGCTCGTCCTACCCCGGCCTCGCCGCCTCCTACGCGGCCGGCGTGGTCCGCTGCGACCTCGAACGTGGCGTCGCGGAGCTGGCCGGCGCCCGCGTCCAGCGCGGCCTGTTCACCGCCAGCCCGAGCGCGGCCGACGCGGTCGCCGGCTCGGTGCGGTACACGGTGCAGCGCGTCAACGGCAGCGGCGAGCAGAGCAAGCTGCCCGCGGCCATCCAGGCGCCGCTCACCGCGCTCGAGGTCGACGTCTCCACCGAGGCCCGGGCCGGCGCCTCCGAGGACGATCTGCTGGTCGTGGACGGCCCGCTGCGCAACCGCCGCCAGCTCGCCCGCACCATCGGCTACATCAAGACCCAGCACCGGCAGTACCTACAGCCCCGCCTCGCCGCGGTCGTCACCGCGCTCAAGCCCGGCCAGCGCTCCCCCGTCTTCCTGACCGGCACCACCTGGGGCGCCTACTCCTGGTACCTGCGCCTCCCCGGCCGCCCCGGCGCCCCGTGGGCCGGCATCGTCCGCGTCGAGTGCTCCGCCGACCTGCCGCCCGCGGCCGCGTTCGCGCTGGCCGACGTCTCGCTGGTCACGCTCCCCCGCTTCGCCTCCACGGCCTACAAGGATCCGCGCGCCCCGCAGAACCTGATCCCGATCGCCGGCCTGGAACGCCGCCTCCGCTCGATGCTCGGCGACTCCCGCCTGCTGCATCGCGCGCTGACCCAGTCGGCCGCCCGCGCCGCCTACGAGGCCGCCACCCGCAACCGCTGAATCCCTTACAGCGACCGGCCGCCTCTCCGCAGGGCAGCACGCGCGCTTCAAAGACCTGGCGCCCGAAATATCACCATAAAGTCGCCCGGCCGCCGGCTCGGATCTTGACTAGTGATACGCCAGCCACCTTATCGGGGCGGTGGATTCAATCGGTCGTCGCAATGCAACGTTTATGCAGCTAGAGGTGCCGATAGTAGCTGATTGAGGGCTTCGGCGGGTGTGCGCATGTTGAGGGTTTCGCGGGGGCGGCCATTGAGTTCGGCGGCGACGTCGTCGAGGTGCTGTCTGGTGTGGACGGACAGGTCGGTGCCCTTGGGGAAGTATTGGCGGAGCAGGCCGTTGGTGTTCTCGTTGCTGCCGCGCTGCCAGGGCGAGTGCGGGTCGCAGAAGTAGACATCGATGCCGGTGGCGATGGTGAAGTCGGCGTGGCGGGTCATCTCGACGCCTTGATCCCAGGTCAGTGACTTGGTCAGGTGAGCGGGCAGTGTCGTGATGGTGGCGATGAGGGCGTCGCGGACGGCCTCGGCGTCCCGGCCGTCGGGCAGGTGGACGAGCATGCAGTAGCGGGTGGAGCGTTCGACCAGAGTCCCGATCGCGGAGCCGCCGTCCTCACCGATGATCAGGTCGCCTTCCCAGTGGCCGGGCACGGCCCGGTCGGCGGCCTCAGCGGGCCGCTCACGGATGTTGATCATTGCGGGGATCCGGCCGCGTTTCTCCTGCTGTCGTGACCTGACCCTGGGCTTGCGCAGAGCCCTGCCGGTCCGCAGGCACGCGGTCAGCTCCTTGCGCAGCCCACCCCGGGACTGGACGAACAGCGACTGGTAGATCGTCTCGTGAGACACCCTCATCGATTCATCGTCCGGGAAACGCCGGGGCAGCCACAACGCGATCTGCCGCGGTGACCACTTCAGCTTCAGCTTCCCCTGCACCACCCGCCGCAACCGCGGGCAGTCCGCGAGCTTCACGGGCTTCGGCCGGCGGCGGCGATCACGCGCCTTCTCGTCCGCACGGCCGGCCCGATAACCCACCCGCACGGTCGAATTCCGGGCCAGTTCCCGCCCGATCGTCGACGGCTCCCGCCCCAGCGCCACCGCGATCGACCGCCGCGACTCACCCCGATCACGCCGCAGCATGATCTCCTCGCGTTCCTCGAACGACAGATACCGGCCTGACCCGGCCCCAGCCCCGTTGTTGATCACCCCGCCAGCATCCTGGAACCAGCGCATACCCGTCCACCGCGAGACTCCCGCAGCCGTCGACGCCTCCTCGGTAGACAAACCAGCCCGAATCCCCTCCCAAAACCGCACCCGAACCACATAAGGAACACCCGGCTTCGCCATCAAAACCCCTGCTCAGAGGGCATTGCAACGACCAATTGACCACAAGGGCCCCATTCGGTGCACCACGTATCACTAGTCAAATCCAAGCCGCAAGCGTGATCACTTACGAACCTTTCGGCGTCGCGGAGCCTCCCGAGCAGGCTGGCACCACGACCTCCGGATCGATCCGGCCGCGCGACAGCCAGCCGTCCGAACGCCTCGCGCCCGACATTTCGTGATATGGAGATCAACCCATGTGGGGCGCCGCTAACCCTGAGGCCAAACCCTGCAAGAGCGGATATTCCCGCTTCCGGCGTGGCTGAGTTCCGAGTGCTCCCGCGGGCACCGGTCGGCCGCAGGCGGCCTCCCTGCACGTTGAGTGGGCGGCCGTCAGATCAAGACCCATGCTCTCGCCCGACGCACCCACTCCACCGCGCAACGCCACCCCACCGCGCGACGCGACCCCACCACGCGACGCGACGCGGCCCGCTCACGCTGCCGGCCCACCGAAGCCGTGATCGAGGCGTCCCCACGTCGATAGAACGACGTGGGGACGCCTCGATCTTCGTCTTGGGTTTTCGGGCCACGACGGGACCGGTGCCCGCGGGAGCACTCGCAACTCAGCCACGCCGGAAGCGGGAAAATCCGCTTTTGATGGGTTTCTAGAAGCGGGCGAACGAGCGGATCGGCATGCGCGGGCCGAAGCGGGGTGCGGCGATGCCGGCGGCTTCGAGGAGGACGCAGACGCGGCCGCGGTGGCCGGCGAACGGGGCCAGCAGGGCCAGCATGCGCGCGTCGTCGCCGCGGGCCTCGCCGGCCAGGCCCCAGGCGACCGTGTTCGGGATGTGGAAGTCGCCGACGCTCACCGCGTCCGCGTCGCCGAAGACCGTGCGGACCGTCTCCGCCGCGGTCCACGGGCCGATGCCCGGGATGTCCAGCAGGCGCCGGGTCAGCGAGGCCGAGTCGGGGCAGCGGGCGAGCGTCGCGGCGAGCGCGGCGGCGCGGAGGATGGTCTGGGCGCGGCGCTGCTCGACGCCGAGCGGATGCAGCGCCCAGTAGGCGAGGCCGGCCACCACCTCCGCGGCCGGCGGCACCCACAGGTCGGGGCAGGGGCCGGGCGCCGGCGTGCCGTACCGGCGGACCAGGCCTGACCAGCCGCGGAACGCCTCCTTGCCGGTGACCTTCTGCTCCAGGATCGCGCGGGCCAGGCGCGGGAAGACCAGCCCGGTGGCGGGGAGCCGGATGCCGCGGTGAACGCGGGCCAGCTCGGTGACGACCGGATGCGCCGCGGCCAGCCCGGGGAAGTCGCTGATGTCGTCGCGCAGGCCGGCGATCGCGTCCGCGTGGCCGAGCAGCCAGTCGGCGCCCTCGCCGTGCGCGGTGACGGCCAGCGCGTCGCCGTCGCGAGTCAGGCCGAGCGAACCGGGTCCGGCGGGCGTGTGCGCGGCGAGCCAGAAGGTGCCGCCGGCGAACCGGGCGGACGGGTCGAAACGCCCCAGCCCGAGGTACCGCGTCGAGCCGGCGAGGTGGTATCCCTCGGGGAGCTGTAGACGGAGCACGCGGCAAGTGTGCCACTTCCGCCGGGCACGAAGAAGCGGCGCCGGGGCATCCCTTCACATGCCCCGGCACCGCCTCTTCAGCGCCCTCGGCACCGGCCGCCCGTCACGAGGGGGGTAGGTCTGTGACAGCGGCCGGTACCTCGGGAAGTGTCAGCCGACCTGCACCCGGGCGGAGTCGATCGCCGGGGTCTGGTTCGCGCGCTCCATCATCGGCGTGCGGTGCGAGCCGTCACCGGCCCACACGGTGCACTGGAACTCGCCGGCCGCCGGGAGGCCCGGCACGTTGATCTGCACGGTGTCGGGGGCGCGGCCGCCGCCGCCGTCCTCGGTCGCGACGAAGAACGCCGGGGCCGGAGCCGCGTCCGGGGCCTCGTCGTTGCTCTGCAGCACGCGGCACGCGGTGTGGAAGTGACCGCGGACCAGGCCGTCGTCGTTCAGGAAGGAGCTCTCCAGGTAGTAACCGCCGGCCGCGGCGCCCAGGAAGCGGTCACGGACCAGGTTGCGGGTGCTCACCGAGATGGTGAAGGCCTCGTTCACGCCCACGTTGTCCGGGATTTCGGTGATCAACAGCGAGGGGTTGTTCGCGGCGGTGCCGACCTCACCGAACTCGGTGTCGACGCAGCGGTTGCCCTCCTGGAAACCGGTGTGCGGCTGGAGCTGACTCTCGCTGCAGTCGTCGCCCAGGATCGCGAGACCGTTGGTGTCCTCGCGGACCGTGCCCTCGCCGGCACCCGGGTTCTGGCCGCCGCCGTTGTTCCCGCCGCCGTTGTTGTTGCCACCGCCGTTGTTGTTGCCGCCACCGTTGTTGTTGCCGCCACCGTTGTTGTTCCCGCCGCCGGTGTTGCTCGACGGCGTCGCGGCCGGGGTGGTGGGAGGCAGCGAGGCCGGGGTGCAGCCGCGGTTGCGCCGGTTGCGTCCGCGCGCCTCGTTGATCTCCTGCTCGGAGGCCTGGCCGTCGCCGACGTTCTGCCGGCGTCCGTTCTCGTCGATGAACGAGCCGCGGCCGTTGCGCGGGTACGTCGTCGCGCTCACCTGCGGCTGCGGCGCGGCCTGGCACGCCTGGCCCCGGCCGGGGTTGTTACGCCGGTTCGTCGCCGCGTTCGACACCTGGGTGACGGCGATGATGCCGCCGAACACCGCGACGGTCGCAACAGCCGCGACGATCTTCCTGTTCCGCGAGGCGAGGGAATACCTCAGCTTATCCGTCCACCTGGGCATGACGGGCAACCTTCCTTACTGCAGATCGAGCGTTGCCGGGTTGGGGTTGAGGCAGCGCTTCTATCGACTACGGATGATGCGAACGGCGCCGAACGCGCCGGCCACCACGGCCACGACGAGGACCAGCCAGATGGCGGTCGTGTCGAAGCCACCGGTGGCACCGCGCGCCTGCGCCGCCGCCAGCAGCGCGTTGGCACCGGTGACCGGGTCGGCCTGCGCGTTGGGCGCGGCAGGCAGTCCGGCGTAGTTCACGAGGTCTGTGCTCTCCAGGAGCGTCAAGTGGGTCATGACGAAGGCGTTGGTCTGCTGGGCCAGCGCGCGAACGACGTCGTTGCGGGTCGAGGCGCGGATCGTGCTGACGACCGGAATGATCTTTCCGTGCGCCGCGCGCAGCCGGGACACGAAGATCTCGTCGAACTCCGCCCCCTCGGCCGCCTCCATCTCGGCCAGCCAGTTCGACTGGTCCTGGTTCGGCTCGTTCGGCAGCTGGATGTTCAGCTTCGCGGCGGCGTCCACGGCCAGCCCGTCGAGTTCGACGTGCTGCTCGCGGATCGCGGCGCCGACCTCCTGCACCCGTTCCGACTCGCCCTTCTCCACGGCCATCTCGCCGGACGGGATCTCCCACAGGCCCGCGAGCCGCACCGCGATCACGAACTGCTCGTCCGCGGACGTGATCGGGCCGGACGCGTCCTGAGCGGCCGGATCGACCACTTCGGGGGTCGGTGCCTGCGCGAACGCCACGGCGGGCGTGGCGAACAGGACGGCACCCATGATCGCGAGGGTGGAAACCGCGCGAGCACCCCGACGTCGGAGCCGCACAGCCGCCATCACTTCACCTCCACTAGTCGACACATCACGCTTCACGGATTTGAGGGTCCGGAGGGTTCAAGCCATCGAAAAAACGTTTATCGAATCTGTTTTGAACCTGGATCTTCACCCGTTCGGGTGATGCTCTCGAAACGACCCGGGAATGCGAAGGGCCGGCCGCATTCGACGCGGCCGGCCCTTTCAGTCATCACTTAATCGCAATTAGTAGTCGTAGTCGCTCGACGACGCACCCGAGGCGCTCGGCGCCGGCTCGGCACCACCCTTGCCGTCCTCCTTCTTGGGGACCGGCACGGCCTTCGGGGTGCCCTCGGGGAGGCAGTTCAGGTTCTTCTTGCCGTCGGGCTGGACGTTGAACCAGGTGCCGCCGACCTTCTGGCCCTTCCACTGACCCGGCTTCTCGTCGCCGATGTAGGTGTAGAGCGGCCAGCCGTCCAGCGTCAGCTGACGGGTGCCGTCCGACCGGAGCACGGTCCCGACCAGCTCCTCGTCGATGCCCTCCAGCTCCGGCTCGCCGTCGGTCAGCGCCGGCGGCCAGACCAGCGCGCAGTCGCCGTTGCAGTTCGAGATGGCCGGCTTGTTGCTGTCCTTGTCGAAGCGGTAGAGCAGGTAGCCCTCCTCGTTCGCGACCACGTCACCCATCTGGTCCGGAGACTGCTTGATGAGCTTCTCGGTCAGCTGCTCGGGGGTGAGCTCGACCTCCTCTTCCTCCTCCGGCGCCTCCGACGCCTCGGGGTCCGCGCTGGCCTCAGGGTCCGCGGACTCGCTCACGGAGTTCGCCGCGGGGACCTGGTTCCCCTCTCCGGCGGTGTCGTAGCTGACGGGGGCGCAACCCGACGCCAGCATCAGCGCCGCGGCGAGCGCACCCATGGTGCCGGTCATGGCGAGAAGGGTTCGCTTCTGGGTAACCACGTTGATCTCCCTGAGGGTTCGTCCGCTTTTCCGTTCTGCCGGTGAATACGCACGTCACCTCGAAGTGGATCGGGAATCGGCGGTGGACAATTTCACACCGAGTCGTTGAACCAAAAAGAGCCGGGGCCCGTGAACTACGGGCCCCGGCTCATTCCACGCGTGATCTAGTTGGGCGCGGTCACCATCGTGGTGCTCTTGTCGTCGGCCGAGATCGCACGCACCGAGGCGAACGCGATGTCCGACCGGTCGAGCGCGGTCTGCGCGGACAACTCCAGCGCATTCGGGTTCTCGGCGGTACCGTAACCGGCCTCCGGAACCTTCCAGCTGGTGATGACCTCTTCATCGCCGCCCGTCGTGACGAGCACCAGCCGACACTCCTCGACGTCCTTGATGTTGTTGACGATGAAGTTGACCTGCGTGCCCCAGTCCTTCTCCCGGAAGTCCACCAGGAGCTGGACGCCGGTGCGCGGGTCGGTCGCCTGGAATTGGTCGCCGCCGTTCGGGCCACCGATGCCGGGACCGTCCGGGTCCGGCGGCAGCTGGCCCGGCTGGGACGGCAGCGCCCCCGGCGGGCTGACCTGGTCGCCGCCGAACATCTGCCCTCCGGCGAAGAGCGACAGCACCGTCACCACCGCGAGGATCACCACAGCGGCCGCGCTGGTGACCAGCCGCCGCGAGCGTGCCCGGCGGCGCTCCTTGCCGACCGTGCCCATCATCCGCTGCAGCACGCGGCCCTCGCGGTGCGTCTGCTCCGCGGCCACGTAACTCGGCGGATCCACCCGGCTGAGCACGTCGACGACCGGCATCAGGGACTCCAGCTCGGCCGCGCACTCGTCGCAGTCGATCAGGTGTTCCTCGAAACGCGCCGTCTCGTACTCGTCGAGCGCGCCGATCGCGTACGACCCCACGTCCGTGTGGGGCGACGCCCCCTCCGGGGCCGACGTCGAGAATCGGTCGTTCACCCCGTCACCCCCCGCTCCTGAAGCGCCGACCGCAGGGCCCGCAGCGCGTAGTAGACACGCGACTTCGCGGTGCCGAGCGGCAGCCCGAGCGCCGATGCGGCCTCCTGCACCGTGCGCCCCTTGAAGTAAGTCTCCACCAGAATCTCCCGATGCGCCGTGGTGAGCGTGCGCAACGCGTCGGAGACGGTCATCTCCTGCAACAGCCGATCGGTCTCGTCGGATGTCGTGGGGAACGTCTCCAGCTCGCGGTCGTAGGTCTCGGTCGGGCGGGCCTTCTCGCTCCGGTGATCGTCGATCGCGATCCGCCGGGCGACCGTCACCAGCCACGGCCGTAGCGAAGTCTGTCCCTGCGCACCCAGCCGGTGCGCGTTACGCCAGGCCCGCAGCAGCGTCTCCTGCACGATGTCCTCAGCGCGCTGCCGGTCACCGCCGGTCAGTCGCAACACGAACATCAGCAGCGGTCCGGCGTGCTCCTCGTAGAGCGTCCGGACGAGCGCGTCCTCGCTCTTGGCGGAGCCGGTCGGGCCGAAGCCGCCGGTGCCCTCGCCGCCGTCGTCGCCGCCACCGCGTCGCCCTCTTCCGCGAGGGTCGACCGGTCCGGTGGGGCTGCCGGGGATGCGAGGAGCGGGTGCTGGGTTCATGGCAGGGCGCGAGAAGTCAGGAGTTGCCTCGTGCGCGGCAGGCCTGGCCTCGTGCCGGGGAGCCGGTCGTGGCGTCACCGGCCCATCATTGCGGTTGATCGAGCTGCCGTCGAGCGTCAGCCACCGGTTTATTGATCGCGGCTGCCCAGGGGCACACAGCGTGTCCGTTCCACGACCACCGCTGGCTACCTGATGCATCGCCACCTCCTCATCCGGTCACGGTCGCCACTCGACTCGATCGCAAGTAGGTACGCGGAGGCCGGGCCCGTTGGATCAATCCGGCGAGGAGAAATCCGTGAATCTATGTGGCTTCGGTCACCCCGCCGAGCGACAGGCCCGATTTGCCACAAACATCCCCGACGCTGTGTATCGGGTCACATTTCAGATTTTGGGATGACTTAAAACCCGAACCCATCACGGGGTACGGAGATCCACCGCGCACTCCGCGGGCCCGCTCGGCGCGCATTCACGTCGCTTATGAGAATCGGCCGGTACGCGATGTGGGAACATCGCGCACCGACCGATTCAATCGTGCGCCGGCGAAATCCGGGACGACCACTGTTCTTGCAGCTCACTGGGCTGGTGAGCGGCGCGGTCGAGGCCGGCGCCCGAACCGGGAGCCTGCACTGCCAAAACGAGTTCTGGCGTGTTTCGCAGAGGATTGTTAAGTCGTCTAAGAACTCCTTAATCAATCGATAAGAATCGTTCGATCGGGGCGAGACCACTATTCATAAGGCGCGCCGGGCATTCAAGGCGGGTGGGATGACCGTGACCGTTCCGTTATCCGGCGCGCGGCGTCCGGATCAGCAGCGACGCGTGCACGTCGATCTCGCCCAGCGCCTCGTAGACATGCGGGACGTCGGCCCGCCAGGACACGTGCTCGCCGGCCCCGGCCAGCACCGGAGCGTCCACCGGGCCGGTGCGCAGCGCGCCCGCGAACACGGTCAGGTGCTCGGTCACGCCCGCCTGGTGCGCCGGCGACGACTGGTGCGCACCCACGGCCACGCGCAGCCGGTACAGCTCGAACACGGCGCCCGGCTCCTCGAACGTGTCCAGCAGCGTCGCGGTCACGGCGGCGCCGCTCACCCGCTGCTCCGGGTCGGCCGCCAGCGCCGCACCCAGCGGCACGCCGAGCTGCGTGGTCACCGCGTAGAGCGTCTCCAGCGTGGGATTGCGGATGCCGGTCTCCAGCCCGGAGAGCGTCGCCTTGCCGATCCCGGCGCGGCGCGCCACCTCGGACAGCGACAGCCCGCGGGCCTCCCGCAACTCGCGCAGACGACGGCCGATTCCCCCTGGCGTGGTCACGGTGCCATGGTGCACGATGGCGGAGCGTTCCGTTTACGGAACGGTTCTGATCAGCCGGGGGGTCACGATGTCCAAGCTCGTGCAGCCGGTCGTCGCCGGCGCGGTCACGGCGATCGTCGGGTTCGCCAGCTCGTTCGCGATCGTGCTGGCCGGGCTGCGCGCGGTCGGCGCGTCCCCGGCCGAGGCCTCCTCCGGCCTGCTCGCCGGCTGCGTGGCCGTCGGCCTGGTCGCGATCATCCTGGGGGTACGGCACCGTCTGCCGATCGCGATCGCCTGGTCCACGCCCGGCGCCGCGCTGCTGGTCGCCACCGGCGTCCCCGCGGGCGGCTGGCCGGCCGCGGTCGGCGCGTTCCTCGCGACCGGCCTGCTGATCGTGCTGGCCGGCCTGTTCGCGCCGCTCGGCCGTTGGATCGCGGCGATCCCGGCGCCGATCGCGGGCGCGATGCTCGCCGGGGTCCTGCTCGACCTGTGCCTCGCGCCGGTGCGCGCGGTCGCGGAGGTGCCGGCGCTGGCCGTACCCGTGATCGTGGTCTGGGCCCTGCTCTTCCGCTTCGCCCGGCTCTGGGCCGTGCCGGTCGCGCTCGTGGTCGCCGCGGCCGGCATCGCGCTGACCGCGCCCGCGGGCGGGCTCGGCGCGGTGTCCCTGTGGCCCACGGTCGCGCTGACCGCGCCCACGTTCACCCCGGCCGCGCTGATCTCGCTGGCCGTGCCGCTGTTCCTGGTCACGATGGCCTCGCAGAACGTGCCCGGCATGGCGGTGCTGGCCGGCTTCGGCTATCGGGCTCCGCTGCGGCCGGTGCTGCTCACCACCGGCGTCGCCACCGTCGTCGGCGCACCGGCCGGTGCACACGCGGTCAACCTCGCCGCGATCAGCGCGGCGCTGGCCGCGGGCCCGGACGCGTCACCGGACCCCGGGCGGCGCTGGATCGCATCGGTCAGCGCGGGCGGCTTCATGATCCTGCTGGGTCTCGGCGCGGGCCTGGCCACCGCGCTGGTCCTGCTCTCCCCACCGGTCCTGATCGAGGCGGTGGCCGGCCTGGCACTGCTCTCCGCGCTGGCATCCGCGCTCTCCGCCGCGGTCGCGGACCCGTCCGGCCGCGAGTCCGCCGTGGTGACGTTCGTGGTCACCGCCTCCGGCGTCTCCTTCCTGGGCATCGGCTCCGCCTTCTGGGGGCTGATCGCCGGCACCCTCCTCCTGCTCCTCCTCCGCACCCGCCGCCCCCTATCCGCCCAATCGGCCACAACCTCCCCGCACCCCGCGGCCCCAACGACCGCGAGCGACCCGGCCCATAGCGAACCGCCCGCAATCCAGCCAGACGCAATCCAGCCAGACGCAATCCAGCCGGCCGCAATCCAGCCGGTCGCAATCCAGCCGGTCGCAATCGAGCCAGGCGCAATCCAGCCGCCCGCGAGCGAACCGGCCGCAACGCAACCAGCCGCGAGCGGACAGACCGCAACCCGACCTGCCGCGGCCGAATCCACCGTTGCGGAACCGCCCGCAACCCGACCGGCCCGAGCGAACCGGCCCTGACGAACGAACCGCACCGCCGGGAACCCACCGTTGACGTCAATCCGACCGGCGCGAGCGAACCGGCCCTGAACGAACCGCACCGCGGGGACCCGACCGTTGACGTCAGACGCGTGATTGTGCGACGTGCGCCGTGGGGCGCGAGCCAACCCGGCCCGCTCACGGCAACCGGCGCCTCGCGCCCGAAATATCGCCACATCCACCCGCGGGCGCGGACTACCAGCCCGCGAGACGCCACCGCCGAGGCCTGAGTGATCAATCAGTGGAGCAAAAGATAGATCAAAGATCGAAGTCGATCGCTCTTTCGCTCCACTGATTGATCACTCAGGCGCCAGACCCGAGATCGTCAAGGATTCCCTGTCACCACGAGACAGACGCCTGGATCCTTTATCAGGAAATTTCGGACAAGCGCCCGAGCCAAACCGAGGAAGCGGCCCTGCCGTCGCCGGCGGCCCTGCCGTCGCCGGCGGCCCTGCCGTCGCCGGCGGCGTTCCGTCGCCCTGGGAACGGGACCACGCCGGGAGCGGACGATCGAGAAGTCGGTCTTCCGGGTTGTCGCCCGGAGGGTGGTCAGTCGGTTTCGTCGTCGATGAGGGCGTAGGGCGGGCGGTCGACACGGCGGGAGAAGCGGACGACCACGTCGGAGTCGGCGGTGGCCGGGGGTGCGGTGTCGGTCACGATGACCTGTGCGCCGGCGCCCGCGCCGGCCAGCCAGCGTTCCAGGTGCCGGTAGAGGCGGTCGACCTCCTTCGGGCCGAGGTTCTTCTGCGGGCTGTCCAGCAGCAGGAAGCCGGGGTGCGAGGACCGCGACTCCCACGCGGTCTCGAAGAGCGCGAGCTGCCAGGCCAGCGCGATCAGCGTGCGGCCGCCGGAGGACGCCGCCGGGTACGCCTTGCCGCGCGCCCACGGCGTGAGGTCGTCCGCCACCCGCGCGTCGTCGGCCCGCGGATAGCGCCATTCGCGCAGGATGTCCCGGTAACGCCCACTGATCTCGGCGATCACCGCGGCCCGGGACTCCGCGGCCGCGACCCGGTCCGGCGCGCCCGCCTCCTCCCGCAGGCCGGCCAGCTGGGCGCGCAGGCTCTCCACGCCGGTGGCGCGCTCGCGCAGGCCGTGCCGCAGCCGCAGCCCGTCCTCCGCGCGCTGCAGCGTGGCCGCGGCCTCCTCCCGGCGGCGGGCGAGCGTGTCGCGCTGTGCCAGGTAGGGCGTGACCGCGTGTGCGGTGGCCGCGTCCAGGTCGGCGGCGGCGCGCGACTCGGCCTCCTGCGCGCGCTCCGCGGCCGCGCGCAGCCGGGGGATCTC
Organism: Catenuloplanes nepalensis; assembly: GCF_030811575.1. GTDB lineage: Bacteria > Actinomycetota > Actinomycetes > Mycobacteriales > Micromonosporaceae > Catenuloplanes > Catenuloplanes nepalensis. The sequence continues at coordinate 6,290,183 of NZ_JAUSRA010000001.1, forward strand.
CGCCTCCAGCCGGTCGAGGTATCTCGTCAGTTCGGCCAGCCGGGAGCGGGCCGCGCGCAGCTCACCGCTGACGTCCGGCGGGCCGAGGCCGTCCGCGTCCAGGTCGGCCTGGCAGGTGGCGCACCGGCGCTCGCCGGGCACGGCCGGGTTCAGGCAGGACGGGCACACGTCCAGGCGCAGCGGCGGGAAGAGCGCGCCGGCCTCGGTCAGCATGACCAGCTTGGCGACGTCGTCCGCGTACGTCGCGCGCAGCGATGTCATCCGCGCCGCCTGCGTCTCCCGGTCGCGCAGCAGCCCGGACGCGTGGTGGGCGGCCCCGGACGCGGCGTGGTGCCGTTCGCGCAGATCCTCCGCGAACGTGGTGTCCGCGCGGGCCCGGCCGTCCAGCGCCGCGACCGCCTGCGCGGCGTCGGCCAGCTCGGTCTTGGCCGCGTGGGCCGTCTCCTCCAGGTCGGCGACCTCGCCCGGGGCGAGCTCCGCGACGATCGAGGCCTCGGTGCGCTGCCGTTCCTCGGCCGCGGCCAGCTGCGGTTCGAGCGTGCGGATCCGGCGGCCCAGCTCGATCGCGCGGTCGTCGTGCACGTCGAAGACCACGTCGACGACCTGGCGCAGCTTGAGCTGCTTCATCGGCACGTTCTCGAAGAGCAGGTCGCGGCTGTCGAGGCGGTCGTGCGGCAGGAAGCAGAGCCACATCAGGTCGCGGAAGCTGAGCGGGTCGGTGTCGGTCGCGGCGCCCTCGTGACCGTCCCGGAGGCGCACCCCCTCCAGTTTGCAGTGCGAGAGCAGCAGGCTGGAGAGGCTGGCCGGGTCGCCGGCCGGGCGCAGCTGGCGTCGCTGGGGCGTGGCGGTCCCGGGGTCGTCGAGCCGGCCCTGGCTGACGTAGGCATGGGCGGACGGCTCGCCGACCGGGCGCTGGATGAGGTGCGGCGTGCCGGACAGCTCGACCTCCAGCGTGGCCGCGCGCACGCGCGGCATGATCTCCGGGTGCCGGGGGTGGTCGGCGGCGCCGAGGCAGTAGTCCACGAATTCGAGGATCGTGGTCTTGCCGGTGCCGAACGCGCCCGCGATCACGGAGAGCGGCCGGGGCACGTCGCCGAGGCGGAAGTCCACGTCGTACGGCCGGCCGTCGGCGTGCAGGCGCAGCCGCCGGATGCGGATGCCGTGAGCCCGGAACCCGTTTCTCATGTCAGATCCTTCAGCGGAAGATGCGATGACACCGGGAGGTACGGGTGAGAAATGCATTCGCGGAGCGTCTGCCTCAGTCTACGGCCGCTCAGCCGCCGCAGTCTCCGCACGACGATCCGGGCCGCGTCAGCGTATGAACGGGCATATGCGGCGTTCAGGGCCGACGCGGCGGATCGGCCCTCGGGGGTGAGCCGGTAGCGGACCCGGCCGGCCGCGCCGAGCACCACCATCCCGGCGCCGAGCAGTGTGGACAGGTCGCGCCCGAGGTGCTGCTGCGCGGTGACCAGGCGCTGACCGGCGCTGGCGTAGGCGAGCGCGCGGTCGTCGAACCCGGCCCGCCGCAGCGCCGGCCGGTCCGGGTCGTCCGGGGCGCGGGCCAGCAGCAGCGGGTGCGCGGCGAGGAAGTCGTAGGCGCCGAGCCGCTCGGCGTCGATGCCGAGCGGCACGTTCTCCTCCACGACCAGCATCAGCAGCAGTAGCCGGGCGCAGCGGAAGGCGGCGGTGTTCTCGGGGTTCACGCGGCTGCCTCCTCGACGTGCTCGCTCGCGATCCGCCGCCAGTCGCGCACCCAGCCGGCCCGGCGGTCCTGCACCAGGCGGTGCATCAGGCCGCAGCGGTGCACCCGGCCGGCGCGCAGGCCGACCGGGAACGCGGTCGACTCGCGGATCTCGCCCATCACCTCGGCGTGCAGGCCGGCCAGCACCGGGTCGGCGGGGCGGGCCGCGGCGACCGCGTTGAACCGGGCCTCCCAGATGCCGCGGGCGACGCCGTCGGCCTCGCCGAGCGCGTCGAGTTCGGCCCGTACCCCCTTGTCCTGGATCTCGCGGGCGAGCAGCTCGGCGTTGAAGAACTCGTGCTTGGCGCCGTCCACCTCGGCGTGCCCGGCCGCGCGCAGCTGCCGGACGAAGAGCGCGTCCTCCAGGAGGTCGGCATCGGCCTTCGCGACGCCGTGCAGTGGGAGGACGGCCTCGCCGCCGGTGTACGGGTCGTAGTAGTGCCGGCGCACGTGGGCCGCGTCCGGGCGCATCAGCATCTCGCGCAGCACGGTCTCGTGCCAGAGCTCGACGGCCACGCCGCTCTCCCGCTGCCGGCGCACCCGCCACCGGTCCCACCAGCGCGCGGTCTCCGGGTCCATGCTGGACGGCACGCACAGCACCCAGCGGTCCAGCGCGTAGCCGTTGCGCTCGGCGGAGCGCAGCGCGGAGTCGAACGACTCGCGGATCTGCCCCTGGGACCCGCGCCCGACCAGCGGCCAGAAGTACTTGGACTGCCAGATCACCACGAGGCCGGACAGCTCGCCCAGCAGGATGTCGATGCCCCAGTCGCCCGGGTTCGCCGCGATCGCGCGCGCTCCGGGATGGACGGACGCGATCAGCGCGGCCAGCATCTGCTCGAAGTCGTCCCGGGCGCCGGCCATGTTGCCGGCCCGGAACTGATGGGACGCGAAGTTGATCGGAGGCTCGCCCGCAACGAGTCTGGTGGGCGTCATCCCTTCCTCCCCCCGGCTCACATAAAGATCACTATCGCGCGGCAGAATAACGATCTGCAATCGGATAGGCACCCCAAGTCAACTGTTGGCGTGTTCTTAAACCGGTGTTGGTCGCTCCACCGATCATCGGTTGTCCACAGCCGACAATCTGCGGGTCAGGAGCTTGATCGTTATTGCGGGAGGCTCGATGCGAATCGCCGCCTACAACGTCGAGAATCTGTTCAATCGTGCTCGCGCGCTCGACCCGCGCAATTGGGCGGCCGGCCGTCCGGTGCTGGAGGCGTTCGAGGCCGTCACCGCGCTGCTCGAGGAGCCGGCCTACACCGAGGAGATCCAGCGCGGCATCCTGCGCGAGCTCCAGCGGCTCGGTCTGCGCAACGGCGACACCGCGCGGTACGCCCGGCTGCGCCAGAACCGGGGCCGGCTGCTGCGCCGCGCCCGGGACGGCACCGTGCACGTGGTGGCCGGCGGGCGCGCGGACTGGATCGGCTGGGTCGAGCTGACCACCGAGCGCTGCGACGAGCTGGCGCTGGCCAACACCGCCCGGGTGCTGCGCGACCTGCGCGCCGATCTCGTCGGCGTGGTCGAGACGGAGTCCCGGCTGGCGCTCAAGCGGTTCGCGGACGCCACGCTGGCCGGGCTCTATCCGCACGTCATGGTGGTGGACGGCAACGACGAGCGCGGCATCGACGTGGGCGTGCTGGCCACCGCGGACCACCCGCTGATCGCGCAGCGCAGCCACGTCGACGACGTGGACGCCACCGGCCGGGTCTTCAGCCGGGACTGCGCGGAGTACCACGTCCGGACGCCGTCCGGCACCACGGTCGCGCTGCTCGTCAACCACTTCAAGTCCAAGGGGTACGGCGGGAAGGTCGCCTCCGACGCGATCCGCCGGCGGCAGGCCAGCCGGGTCGCGGAGATCTACCGGGACCTGGTCGCGCGCGGGGTCGAGCATGTCGCGGTGGTCGGCGACCTGAACGACACGCCGGACAGCGAGCCCCTCGCCCCGCTGCTGACCGGCACCGACCTGCGCGACGTCTCCGCGCACCCGGGCTTCGACGACGACGGACGACCGGGTACGTACGGCTCGTGCACCGCCCGGAACAAGCTCGACTACGTGCTGCTCTCACCGCCGCTCTGGGCCGCGTGCACCGGCGGCGGCATCCTCCGGCGCGGCGTCTGGGGTGGACGAAACGGCCGGTTGTGGCCCATCTACGACACGATGACCGCGGCCGTGCACGCCGGTTCCGATCATGCCGCGATCTTCGCCGACGTGTCTCTTTAACTGAACGTGATCAGGGTGTATGCATGGGCTCATGGATCTTCCGCTGCTGCCGCCGGTCAAGCCGATGCTCGCCAAGCCGATCGGCGAGATCCCGGCCGGGCAGCTCTACGAGCCGAAGTGGGACGGGTTCCGGTCGATCATCTTCCGGGACGGCGCCGAGGTCGAGATCGGCAGCCGCAACGAGAAGCCGATGACGCGATACTTTCCTGAGGTCGTCGAGGCGGTGCTGGCGAACTTCCCGGAGCGCGCGGTGATCGACGGCGAGATAATCGTCGCGGACACCGAGCGGAACACGCTCGACTTCGAGGCGCTGCAGCAGCGCATCCACCCGGCGGCCAGCCGGGTCACGCTGCTGTCCACCGAGACGCCGGCCAGCTTCGTCGCGTTCGACCTGCTGGCGCTCGGCGACGAGGACCTGACCCAGCAACCGTTCGCGGAGCGCCGGCGGCGGCTGGAGGAGGCGCTGGCACCGGCCGAAGCGCCGATCCACGTCACGCCGATCACGGACGACCTGGAGACCGCGCGGCGCTGGTTCGCCGAGTTCGAGGGCGCCGGGCTGGACGGGCTGATCGCGAAGGGGCCGGACCTGACGTATCAGCCGGACAAGCGCGTGATGGCGAAGATCAAGCACAAGCGGACCGCGGACTGCGTGGTGGCCGGATACCGCGTGCACAAGTCCGGCGACGACCGGATCGGGTCGCTGCTGCTCGGGCTGCACGACGAGCGCGGCACGCTGGTGTCGGTCGGCGTGATCGGCTCGTTCCCGATGGCCCGCCGGCAGGAGCTGTTCCAGGAGCTGCAGCCGCTGGTCACCACGTTCGACCAGCACCCGTGGAACTGGGCCGCGCACGAGCAGGGCGAGCGCACGCCGCGCCGCAACGAGCAGAGCCGGTGGAACGCGGGCAAGGACCTGTCGTTCACGCCGCTGCGGCCGGAGCGCGTGGTCGAGGTCCGGTACGACTACATGGAGGGCGTCCGCTTCCGGCACACCGCGCAGTTCGAGCGGTGGCGGCCGGACCGGGAGCCTGGGTCGTGCACCTACGAGCAGCTGGAACGGCCGGTCCGCTTCCGCCTGGCGGACGTGCTGGGCGCCTCTGCTTCGTGAGCCGAGGCGCCCGCTCCATCGAGCTTCCGGCGCCCGGCGACCATGACCCGGGCGTCATCATGTCGCTCTGACGACTGCGATGACGCCTGGATCACCGGATGGCGGGCGCAGCGAAAGCGGGCGCGGCGCGGTCAGCGAAAGCGGGCGCGGCGCGGTCAGCGAAAGCGGGCGCGGCGCGGTCAGCGAAAGCGGGCGCGGCGCGGTCAGCGGCCGCGCAGCGTGCGGAACACGTCGCGGGTCGCGTCCGCGATCGGGCGCCAGACGTCGTCACGGGCGAACCGCCAGACCGGCGTGACCGTGTGCGACCAGACCCAGGCGACGCCGCGCGCGGCCGGGACCACGGTGTGCCGCCACGACCAGGCGATACCCCGGACGAGCGGAACCGCGGAGTGCCGCCACGCCCAGGCGAGCGCGTCCGCCAGCACACGCAGCACCCAGCCGGCCGGGCGGAGAACCGCGCGCTCGAGCAGCCACCACAGTGACTCGAACGTCCAGCCGATGCCGCGGAGCACCGCGACCGCGGCCGGGCGGAGCGCCCGCGCGAGCCACCGTAGCGGCTCGTAGACCAGCGTGACCGCGACCCAGCCGATCGGAAGGATCACCAGGTGGACGACCAGCCACCGGAGCGGCTTACCGATCAGGTCGACGCCGATCCAGCGCATCGGCGGCCAGAGCACGTCGATCCACAACCAGCGCAGCGGCCGCCGGATCAGGTTCAGAAAGACCCAGCGCAGCGGGGCCCAGATCACGTTCAGCGAGACCCAGCGCAGCGGGAACCAGATCAGATTGAGCCAGGCCCAGCGCAGCGGGAACCAGAACAGGTAGACGCCGGCCCAGCTCAGCGCCGCACCGATCAGCCGGGCGGCGCGCGTGACCAGTTCCCAGACGAACCGGACCGGCACCACGAAGACCAGTGCGATCGCGCGTGCCGGATAGCGGATCCAGGCGGGCACGTCGTCCTCGGGCTCGCGCGGGCTCTCCCGGGCCCAGGCGGCCTCGCGCGCGGCGAAGAGATCATCGGAATCCATGGACGATCGACGGTACGGATCCCCGTCAAGGCCGGTCGCACGGCGTACCCGCGAAGGATCTTGATCGTGGGTCATGTCAGGAACACCGCGGCGACGATCATGGTGAGCGCGGAGGCGAGCGTGGACAGCATGACCACGTCCCGCGCGAGCGTCTCGGACTCGCGGTAGCGCAGCGCGAAGACGAACACGTTCTGCGCCGCGGGCAGCGCGGACGTCACCACGGCCGCGAACAGCGCGGCGCCGTCCAGACCGAACAGGAACCGCCCGATGAGGTACGCCAGCGCGGGCTGAACGATCACCTTCAGCGCCACCGCGAGGTAGCGGTCCGGCGCCTCCGGGCCCGGCTGCAACGGGCGCGCGCCCGGCAGCGACATGCCGAACGCCAGCAGCGCGGCCGGCACCGCCGCGGCCCCGACCAGCTCGAACGGCTCCAGCAGCAGCGCCGGCGGCTCCCACCCGGACGCCGCGACCAGGATGCCGGCCACAGACGCGATCATGATCGGGTTGCGGGCGGGCAGCAGCGCCAGGGATCTCAGCGACGGGCGGCCCTGCCCGCTCGCCAGGTCCAGCACGGTCAGCGCGAACGGCGCCGCGAGCAGGACCTGGAACAGCAGCACGGGTACGACCAGGGACACGTCGCCGAGCACGTACGCCGCGATCGGCAGCCCCAGGTTCGCCGCGTTCACGTAGGACGCACCCATCGCGCCGATCGTGGTCCGGCCCGCGCTCCGCTTCCACACCAGCCGCGCGACCAGCGTGTGGATCAGCGCGACCACGACCGTGCCGGTCACGAAGACGAGCAGCGCGCCGGTGATGATCCGGTCCAGGCTCGTGCGGCTCAGCGTGACGAACAGCAGCGCCGGAGTGGCGACGAAGAAGACCAGCCGGCCCAGCACCTCGGGCGCGGCCTCGCCCAGCACGCGCCCGCGAGCCAGCAGGTAACCCGCCGTGGCGATCACCCAGATCGCCGCGAAACCGCTGAGTACCGCGCCCATTCCTAAGATCATCCCTGGTGACGGCCGTCACGGCGGCCCCGGGACGACCCGACCGGCTAACCTCGATGCGACCGAACCGCCCCGATGAGAGGGATGTCCTCCGTGCGTCGCACACCTCACCGCGCGCTGGTCGCGCTGGTCGCCACGATGCTGGCGGTGTCCGGCTGCTCGCTGCCGGTCTTCTCACCGGGCGGGGACAACAGCGCACGGGAGCAGCAGCAACCCGGTGGCAGCGCCGCACCGAGCCTGTCCTGGCGCAACTGCGCCGAAATTCCCCAGCAGCTGTACGGGCAGAAGGCGCCGCGCATGCGCTACGAGTGCGCCACGATCCCGGTGCCGAAGGACTGGAACGACCCGTCGAACGGCCAGACGTTCGACCTCGCGCTGATGCGGGTGCGATCCACCCAGCAGAAGGACCGGATCGGCTCGCTGCTGATCAACCCGGGCGGTCCGGGTGGCTCCGGCATCGACACCGCGGCATACCTGTCGTTCGGCCCGCAGGTGCAGGGGCTGCCGGCCGGGATCCTGGAACGGTTCGACGTGATCGGCTTCGACCCGCGCGGCGTCTCCCGGTCGTCGCCGGTCAAGTGCATCTCGGACGCGGACCTGGACGCGAGCTACGGCTCCGAGCCGGACCCGGAGACGCAGGCCGAGTTCGACGAGATCGTGGCACTGAACAAGCGGATCGGCGCGGAGTGCGGCGCGAAGTACGGCGCGGACCTGCCGCTCTTCTCCACCGAGCAGGCCGCGCGGGACATCGACGCCATCCGGGCCGCGGTCGGCGACGAGAAGCTGACCTACCTGGGCTACTCGTACGGCACGCTGCTCGGCGCCACCTACGCGCAACTGTTCCCGCAGAACATCCGCGCGATGGTGCTGGACGGCGCGGTCGACCCGCAGCAGGGCATGGTGGCCGGCTCGGAGTCGCAGGCCAAGGGCTTCGAGCGCGCGTTCGACAACTTCACCGCGTGGTGCAGGGAGACGGCCGCGCAGTGCCCGATCGCGCCGGACGCCCGGGCCACGCTGACCGAACTGCTGGACAAGGGCCGGACGAACCCGTTGCGCGGCTCGGACGGCCGGGAGGCGACCGCCGGCTGGATCATCTACTCGGCCGTGGCCGCGCTCTACACCGAGCTCTACTGGCCGGAGCTGGGCAAGGCGCTCGGCGCGCTGCGCGACGGCGACCCCGACCCGATGTTCGAGCTGGCGGACACGTACACCAACCGCACCGATCAGGGTGAGTACGACAACCAGGCCGACGCGCTGCTGGCCGTGAACTGCGCGGACAGCGACGAGCAGGTGACGCCGGAGCGGGTGCGCACGCTGCAGCAGGAGTGGGAGAAGAAATACCCGCTGTTCGGCCCGGCGCTGGCGCTGGGCATGCTGGGGTGCACGTTCTGGCCGGGCGCGCGCGATCCGTACCCGACCGGGGCCGCGCGGGGCGCACCGCCGATCGTGGTGGTGGGCACGGTCGGCGACCCGGCCACGCCGTACGAGCAGACCGCGGTGCTGGCCGGCATGCTCGGCACCGGGTCGGTGCTCACCTGGGAGGGCGAGGGCCACACGGCGTACCCGAACACGCGCTGCATCACGCAGGCGGTCGACGGCTACCTCATCGACCTGGAGGTCCCGGAGAAGGACCTGCGCTGCCCGGCGGGCTGAGCTGGGCTTCGAGCATGGCCCGGACCGCGCGGAGATTGTTCTTGATCTCCTCCTGCTCCTCGTGCCGGAACGCGTCCGCGTCCACGATCAGCCTGCTGGCGAAGTGCGCGGTGATCAGCGGGATGACGAGCAGCACCATGATCGAGATCAGCAGCGCGGCCATGGCGCGCGCCTGCCAGGACTCGGGCGAGATGTCGCCGTAGCCGACCGTGGACGCGGTCACCACGGCCCACCAGATCGAGTCGCCGACGCTCGCCCGCTCGAAGTGGCTGTAGAACGTGCCGCAGATGACGATCAGCCCGAGGTAGGAGCCCATCAGCGTCCCGGGCGAGTTGGCGAGGTAGACGAGCGCGCGGTAGACCAGCCGGAACGGCATCAGCAACAACGTCAGCATCCGCCCATCGTGACCTGCCCGGTCACACCCCGAACCACTTTCAGCCCTCCACGACCGCCCGAACCCGGCTCTCCACCACCGCGGCCGGGAGCCACCGACCAGCCGACGCCCGCCGGCCGGCCGGCACCGGGACGCGCCGGTCAGCGGACGCCTCGGCCCGCAGGCCAGCCGACGTTCGCCCGGTCAGCCAGCGCCAGGACGCGTCGGTCAGTCGTTGCCGTCGGGGGCCGATGATCGCCGGTCGGTGCGGGTGACCGACGGTGTAGTGCGGCCGTACCGACCATGGCCTGCAGCGTGGCGATGCCCAGGACGGCGGCGAGCATGCCGCCGTCCGGTCGCATGATGAGGTGCAGCATCGTCATCACACCGGCCACCACCAGCGCGCCTCGCCAGGCGCTCCGGTCGTGCGGACTGCGCCAGAGCCGCACGCTGCACGGCACGCAGACCAACGCGAGCACGATCAGCCCGAGGGTGATCAGCGGCGCGTGCGACGCGTGCGCGCCCGTCAGCGCGAGATGCACCACGGCCCCGGCCAGACCGAGAAGCGCGGCAACCCGTGCGAGCACCATCATCCACACTCCCCTCACATCTGGATCTACTGTCCGCAAAATTGTATCCCAAATCTCCCTGCATGGATCCCGGATGGCGGTCGCTCTGTGGCACAACTTTCCACGCCCGGCACATCCCGCCCGAAATTTCCGCATAAAGCCGGGGAGCACCTTGGCCTGCCGCGCCGGGTGACGCCAGCCGCGCCGGCCCTGACGCCTGAGTGATCATCAGTGGTGCGAAAAGGAGATCATTTATGGAAGTTGACCCATCTTTTGCACCACTGATTGATCACTCAAGGGCGAGCGGCGGTGTCACGCGGGGAGGACGGCCTGACAGAGGCGCATTTCGTGATGTTCGGGCGCGGAGCGCCCGATCGGTTCCTCTGGGTGAAGGCCCCGCGGAGTCCCAGCCTCGCCCTGAGTCCCGGCCTCGTCGGGAGCCCTCGCCTCATCGGGCGGGAGGGTCGGCCGGGTGCGGCGTGCCCGTGGATCTTCGGTGACCAGCGGCGGAACCGGCTCCGACCGGCGGACCGGAGCGGAGCGCCAGCGGAGCCGGAGGGGAGCCGGGGTTTGCCCGCGGGAGCGACTCCGTTGCCCATTCGGCGGCGGCTCGCCGCAAAGGATCATTGACCGACACGAAAGAGTGGCCCAATATCGAAGTCGACCTCTCTTTCGTGTCGGTCAATGATCCTTCGGGCATGAGTGGTCGCGACAGCACGACCACCACGCCGGCTTCCTCTCAGGGCCGTCCGAACTATGGCGGAAATAATCCGAAATTTCGGGCTGATGCTTCCGGTCTTCGGGCCGGGCTCGCGGCTTCAGATGCCGAATAGGCAACGGAGTCGGGAGCAGACGGGCCGCACCGCGCCGGAAGCGGGAAGATCAAGCTTTTGAACTTATGGGGTTTCGTCGCTCTTCGGCAGTTTGGCTCGGGAGGGCTGGACCCGCATCGGCTCGCCGGGCATCTTCGGGTACTCCGGCGGGTAGGGCAGGTCGCCGCGGTCGTCGCGAGCCGCCCACTCCAGCAGCGGGGTGATGTCGAAGGCGTCGTCGTCGATGGTGGCGTGCGGGTCGCCGATCGCGGCCAGCCGGGGCGGGACCGTGCGGAGGTCGAAGTCGTCGGGCTCGACGTCGGCGAGCTCGGCCCAGGTGACCGGCGTGGACACGGTGGCGCGGGCGTTGGCGCGGAGGCTGTAGGCGCAGGCGATGGTGCGGTCCCGGGCCATCTGGTTGTAGTCGAGGAAGACCTTCTCGCCGCGCTCCTCCTTCCACCAGTTCGTCGTGGCCAGATCGGGGCGGCGGGCCTCGACCTCGCGGGCGAACGCGATCGCGGCGCGCCGGACCTCGACGAACGACCAGCGCGGCTGGATGCGCACGTAGACATGGACGCCCCGGCCGCCCGAGGTCTTCGGGTAACCGGTCGCGCCGAGCTCGGACAGCACCTCGCGAACCGTGCCGGCCACGTCGGCCGCGTCGGCGAAGTCGGTGCCGGGCTGCGGGTCGAGGTCGATGCGCAGCTCGTCGGGCGAGTCCACGTGAGTGCGGCGGACCGGCCACGGGTGGAAGACGACCGTGCCCATCTGCGCGGCCCAGGCGACGTGCGCCAGGTCGGCGGGGCAGAGCTCGTCGGCGGGCCGGCCGCTCGGGAACGTGATCTTCGCGGACTCGATCCACGGCGGCACGCCGCGGGTGGGCACCCGTTTCTGGAAGAACATCTCCCCCGCGATGCCGTCGGGGAAGCGTTGCAGCGTGGTCGGCCGGTCGCGCAACGCGCGCATCATGCCGTCACCGACCGCGAGGTAGTACTCGAAGACGTCTCGCTTGGTGAATCCGCGGTCCGGGAAGTAGACCTTGTCGGGGCTGGTCAGCCGCACCGGCCGGCCGGCGACCTCGATCTCCTCGGCTTTCGACGCCATGGTCGCGACCTTACGCCGTTCGGGGGCCGCGCACGGCCCCCGGACGACAGTGGAGATCAGCTTTCCCTGAGCTAGCTTTCGAACCGACGCCGGTGCCGCCCGGTGTAGAGCAGCGCGGCGCCGCCGGCGGTGACCAGCGCGCCCGCGCCGACGAGACCGGCGAGCGGCAGACCGGTGACCGGCAGCTCCCCCTCGCCTCCCTCGTCCTGAACGCCGCCGGTCGGGACCGGGGCCTCAGGCGAGCCGTTGGAGACGCCGCCACCCGGCGGGGCCTCGGGCGAGCCGTTGGAGACGCCGCCGCCCGGCGGGACCTCCTGCTGGCCGGCGGACGGCACGGAACCGGTCGGCGTCGGCACCTCGGGAATCTCCGGAACCTCGGGAGCCTCCGGGGTCTCCGGCACCTCCGGCGTGGCCGGCGGCGTCTCCGCACCGGGGCTGCCCGGCGTGCCGTAGCCCGGCTTGCCGCGGTCCGGGCCCTCGTCGCCGTAGCCCGAGGTGGGCGCGACGCGCGGGGCGGCGCACTGCGCGGTGGCGTCGCCGAGAATGCCGGCCGCGATGCCGCACACGTTGACCGGCGCGTTGATCGGCAGGCGCACCTTGGCGCTGTTCGCGATGCCGTTGGTGTCGTCCGGTGCCGCGCTCGCCGGCTGCGCGGTCAGCGCGAGCGCCGCCGCGAACATCGTGAATCCGGCGGCCGGCAGCGTCGCCGCCGCGATGATGCGCCGTTTCATGCTCGTCACGCTGTGTTCTCCTCAAGGGTGGCTGGTGAGGCTTATGTTGATATTTACAGTTAAAGACCGTTTTGCCACTGGATCCTACGCGACTTCAGGCGCAAAAAGGACCAACACGCGCACTCCGCGCCTAACGGGGCAGGTGAGTGCCAGGACACTGGCAGCCCGACGCCCCGGAAGTACGGTTGAGGCATGACGATCGAGAAGAGCGCCCTGCCCACCACCGAGGAGGAGTGGCGGGTCCGCCTCAACCCGCAGGAGTTCCGGGTCCTGCGGCAGGCCGGCACCGAGGCCCCCTGGACCGGTGAATACGTCAACACCAAGACCGACGGCGTCTACCACTGCCGCGCGTGCGGCGCGGAGCTGTTCAGCAGCGACACCAAGTTCGACAGCCACTGCGGCTGGCCGTCCTTCGACGACGCGATCCCCGGCACGGTCGTCGAGATCGAGGACCGGTCGCTCGGCATGCTGCGCACCGAGATCCAGTGCGCGAACTGTGGCTCACACCTGGGCCACGTGTTCCGCGGCGAGGGCTTCACGCCGAAGAACACGCGCCACTGCGTCAACTCGATCTCGGTCCGCCTGGAGCCGAAGGGTTAGAACGACATCACGGTGCCGGCCCGGCCGGCCGGCACCGCGGGTGAGAACAGATAGCCCTGGCCCAGGTGACAGCCGAGGTCCAGCAGGGCCGCGCGCTGCTCCTCCGTCTCCACGCCCTCCGCGATCAGCCCGAGCCCGAGGTCCCGGCCGATCCGGACGATCGAGCGAACCGCGTCGTCCGCCCTCGCGTCGAGGCCCATCCGCGTGACCGCCGACCGGTCGATCTTCAGTGCGTCGATCGGCAGCCGGGGCAGCAGCTCCAGCGACGAACATCCGATGCCGACGTCGTCCAGGTGCACCTCGGCGCCGATCGCGTGGATCCGGTCCAGCACCGTGACCGCGGCCTCCGGGTCCTGCATGAGCACGGTCTCGGACACCTCGATCGCGAACCGCGCCGGGTCGACCCCGTGGTACTTCAGGCAGGCCGCCACGTCCTCGTGCAGGTTCTTGTCCCAGAACTGGCCGGCACCCACGTTGTACCTCAGGGCGACGCGGGCCGGCGCCTCCCCGGCCCGCCGCCAGGTCTCCACCTGCGTGGTGACCTGGCTGATCGTGCGGACCGCGAGCGCGTCGAGCATGCCGCTGCCCTCCGCGATCTGCACCCACTCCGCGGCCTCGAGAAGGCCGCGCTCCGGATGCCGCCAGCGCAGCAACGCCTCGAACGCCACCGTGTGCCGGCTCCGCAGGTCCACGATCGGCTGGTAGTACAGGTCGAATCGGTGCGCGTGGTAGCCGTCCCACAGCTCCGCCTCCAGCCGCCGCCGGTCCTTCGCGCTGAGCCGCATGGAGAGCGTGAACGTGACCACCGAACCCTTGCGGCGCGCCTTGCCGCTGAGCATCGCGGCGTCCGCGGCCCGCAGCAGCTCGTTCGCGTCCGTGTAGTGCTCGGCGCCGGCGCAGACGCCGACGGTCGCGCCGACGACCACCTCCCCCTCCACACCGTCCAGCCGGTACGGCCGGGACACCGCCGCCTGCATGCGCCGCGCGATCCGCACCATCCGGCTCGGGTGCTCCACGTCGTCCAGCAGCACCAGGAACTCGTCGCCGCCGAACCGCGCGGCCACGTCCTTCTCCCGCAACTCGTCCCGCAGCCGCGCGGCCACCCGGATCAGCAGCTCGTCGCCGACGTCGTGACCGTGCACGTCGTTGACCCGCTTGAACCCGTCCAGGTCGAAGAAGAGCACGCCGTGCACGTCGCCGCGGCCCATCGCCTCGCGCAGCCGCTCGCGGAAGTGGGTCCGGTTCGGCAGCCCGGTCAGGTGGTCGTAGAACGCGGCCCGTTCCAGCTCCTCCTCGCGGGCGCGCAGCCGCGCCACCAGCTCCTCGTGCTCCAGCGCGACGGCGAGCAGCGCGGCCCACTGACTCAGCGGCTCGCGCCCGGTGGCGACCCGGTCGTCGATCGCGTCCGCCACCGCGAGCACGCCCCAGTCGTCGTCGCCGGCCCGGACCGGCACCACGGAGACGGTCCCGTCCGCGGCCCGGAGCAGCCACTCCGGCGGGAACTCACCGATCGGCACCACGGCACCGGCCTGCGGGGACTCGGCCGGATAGACGCCCGCGATCTCCACGGTCGCGCCGGGCTCGCGCCAGATGCCGAGCACACCGGCCCGGACGCCGGTGCGGCCCAGCCAGCCGAGCGCGCGCGGGTCCTTCTGGTGACTGCGGAGCAGGTCGAGACTCACCTCGTACTGTGTGCTGATCACGTCCCGCAGGTGTTCCTGCTCATCGAACTGGGCGCGGCCCTGCGCCTCCATCAGCTCCAGCAGCAGCGCGGACGGGTCGCCGGTCGCGCCCGCGTGCACCCGGTGCGCGGCCGCCAGCAGCTCCTCCGGCCGGCCCGTCCCGCCCAGCAGCGTCACCAGACCGCGCAGCGACTCCGG